>NZ_CP169550.1:0-4800000 GCF_045822005.1 Streptomyces stoeckheimensis
GCACCGTCCCACCACACTCACGAACGCCCGAGAGAACGACCACCACAAGGTGGGCCTCACGTTGCTCATGGGCGACGCGGTCGCGGACGACGTCGGCGTAGGACTGGGAGCTGAAGCCGCGGACGAGCACCGGGATGCCCGCGAACTCGAGCCAGCCGGTCAGCTGCTGGCGGAGGGTGTCCTTCTCCGCGGCGACGTACAGGGCGTGCTCCTGGCCCGCTGTGCGGTCGAGGCGGAACCAGTCGGAGATCTCCCGAACGAAGGCGTCCGCGTCCGGCCAGGCCGGCAGGACGTGGACTTCGCGGACGGTGTCGATCAGGTCGGGGAAGCGGGCCTTCCCGCCGGGCCTGGGCCAGCTGCGAGGACAGCCGCCGGTACATCGGCGGCGTGTGCGGCAGCACGCCCTCGGCTGCGAGCCGGTACATAACCTGTTCTCCACCGTTTCGATGTCTCACGAGACACGGAAACGAGTGCGCTCTCCATGACGGTTCCGCCTCGCCAGTCTTGGTTGTCAGACCCGGCTGAGACAGTCTTCACGATGCCGTGCGCTGATCATCCTGACTGTGAGGTGAGGGAAGCGCGCTGAGGCCCGGTCAGGAGTGGGACGTGGAGCGCAAGTGTGTGGACTGCCAGAAGACCTTCCGCGGCAACGGACTGCGCTGCAATGCGTGCAACGCCCGGGACCGACTGTGCGTGCTCTGCAATCACCCCTTCCATGGCCGAGAGGCAAAGTGTCCAGACTGTCGATCCATCGAACGGAATTGCACTCAATGTGGGAATTCATTCAAGGGTGACAAAAGCCGATGCTGGCGCTGTAAATCCAAGAAGCGCAAGTGTTCAAATTGTGACAACGAAGCCTATGGAAGTTCCTTGCTCTGCAACCCTTGCAAGGCAACCACCAAAAAATGCATAAGCTGTGACCGAGAGTTTCGTAGCCGCGGACGAAAATGTGGCAGCTGTCAGAGAGTCGTCCGAAGCTGCACGGACTGCGGAAAAAGGATCACAGGTACCAATACTCAATGTGCACCCTGTCGTGCCGTAGATCGGATCTGCTATGGCTGCGATCGCCTATTTCATGGCGTAACGAATCGATGCAAGCCATGTCGGGCGACCAAGCGAACTTGCAAGGATTGCTCCAGACCATTTAGAGGCCATGACAATCGGTGCCCCAGCTGCTGGCGCATGCTCATCCCCGAAGCGGTTCGCTCTGCCATGGCCCGGGCCAGCACCAACCTGAGGCGTGCTCGAAAGAAGGGCGCGACTGTCGCCGATCCGGTATCAGCTGATGTATATAGACTGGTGCTCGCGTCAGGCCCATGTGTTTATTGTGGCGAGCCGCCCGAGCACGTCGATCACATTCGCCCGCTTTCACGGGATGGATGGGAGCACGAGTCGAATTTGGTTCCAGCCTGCGAACATTGCAATCTGAGCAAGCGCGAGAAGCTGTTGTCCGAGTGGACGCCGGACAAGGTCCACCACGGTGTGATGAATTCAGTCAAGGTGGCGATCGAATACGCCCGACAGACAGGTGCGGAGTTGGTGATGAAGTAACCCGTCATTCACCCCGGGGGGCGTTGAGTGAGACCACGGACCCTTTGCGTGAGCCAATATGTTCGTGGAGCGCTGCATTGTCGTGGTGCAGGGCCGCAATGACCGTTGCGGCCGCGTCGACCTTGGCCTGGAGCTCGGTGCGTTGGCGCTTGAGCCCTTTCACCTCGGCTCGCAGGCCCTGGAGTTCGTCATCACGGCGGGCCTCGCCCTGGGTGCGGGATCCGGTTTCTTTCGTCCGCTGGTCCCATTCGGCCAGGACGGCCCGGGCCCGGTTCATCGTGGCCCGGCTGACGCCAGCCTCCTTGTAGAGGTTCTCCTTGGTCAGTCGGCCGTCCGTGCGACGCGGACGGCCGGCCAAAAGCCGGTCCATGGCCTCGCGCAGGGTCTTGGCGGTCGCCGCCGGGACGCCTTTGGTCGGGTCGATGGTGGTCACAGCTCGTCCGCCTTTCGGATCACATCCTGGACATCGTTAAGTTGCCGACCCAACTGTTCGCGGCGGCAGGGTGGCAGCTTGGGCGTGTCCAGGAGCTTGAGGAGGCTGTGCTCCTCCGATCGCCAGAGCTGCAGGTGGTCGGGGGTGATGACGCTGTTGTGGCAGCGGCTGGGCTGGCAGCGGTCGATCAGCGGGCCGCGGTGTCCGGGTGGGGCGGTCGCCTGCTCCAGGCAACGAGCGCCGGCGGGGTTGTTCTCGTCGAAGGTGCAGTGGTGGAGCTTGCCGAACCGCAGCGAGATCCGGGTCTTGCGCAGGAAGGTGTACTCGGTGCGCTTGTCGCCGCCCACCGCGGTGCGGGTGCAGTGCCCGGCGGCGGCCTTCTTGACCGCGTCAAAGGCAGTGGTGAAACGTCTCGACGGCCGGCTCGTCCAGCACGACCGGACCCTCCAGTGCCCGGTCCAGCCAGGTCTGCTGGGCGGTGGTGACGGTGTTCCCCGACAGCACCCGCAGCGTCGTGCCATGGGCGTAGTGGCCCAGGAACGTCTCCGCGGTGTGGTCGTCGGCGATGTCGGTGACCACCCCGCGGAACGCGACGGCCTTCTCGACCTTCACGGACTTGCGCAGGCGCCGGATGTCGAGCCTTCCGGCGACCTGCACGTTCGCCCGCTTGGCCCAAGCCGCCAGGCAGCCGTTGCTGTCGGTCGACTCGAAAGGCGCGAAGGCCAGCTCACCGCTTCCCACCCTCATGGTGCGTGGCAGCACCCGAGCGCAGGTGAACAGGAAGGCGGGCTGATGGCGCTCTTTGAAAATAGATCCGCATCAGCGTCGCCCTCCGGGTGGACTAGGCCATGTCTCTCCGATCATCTGACTTGTTGTCCCTGCGCGACTCGACAGGATCTTCGTGCCCGTCAGATCGCTGCAACCAGATGTGGTGGGTAGTAGCCCTGTACCACTGGGCGCGCTCCGGCAGAATCTGGATGCCGCACCGGCTGCCCAACTGGTAGCGTCGGGATCTTCACCGGTCCGCCGGATGGAGTACCCGGACAGGATCCCCATGACCGACCCCCACCGTCGACTCAGGAACGCACTCGACGCACTGGACGTCGCCTTCGCGCCCCTCACATCGGATGCAATCACCGTTGGCGGCTGCACCCACTGCTACGCCGACAGCGACCTCGCGACCCTCGAAGGGCCCGTCGACCAGGTGCCGGATGACCTGATCTCCTCCATCGCGGCCAAGTCGGTCGGCCACTGGGATGACTTCCCCGCGCTGCATCGCCGAATGACGCCCCGGATCGTACGGCTCCTGGCAACCGACCAGCTCCACGTCGATCACGGGCTGATCGCCTCCCGGCTGGTCACCGCAGGTTGGCACGACTGGCCCGTCCCTCAGCGGGACGCGCTGGAGCAGGTCTGGCACGCCTGGTGGCGCTCGACTCTGCACGAACACCCCGGCCCCGCGTACATCATGGGGGTGTTGGAGACCATCTCCGTCAGCACCCGCACCCTGACACCATGGCTGACGATCTGGGCCGACACCCGGACGGAGGCGGCAGACCGGCACCTGGACGACGCCCTCGACGACTGGCTCTTCGAGACGCGACTCACCACCCTGCGGCTGGGCTTCTACGACGAGCTGGATGCCACTGTCGAACTGGTGCCCTGGCTACTCTCCCTGGGCGCTGCCCGGATCGGGGCCACCCGGTTCTTCGAGGTGGAACGGATTTCACTCGGCCAGGCCATGCCCCACCATTCATGAGCGGAGCCAGATGATAATGGCCGCGAAGGTCACAGTGCCAAGAAAAACGTGGCCGCGCTTGTCGTAGCGCGTGGCCACGGCCCGGAAACCCTTGAGCCTGTTGATCGCTCGCTCGACGACGTTGCGCTTCTTGTACCGCTCCTTGTCGAAGCCGGGAGGCCGACCGCCGCGGGAGCCACGTGTCACGCGGTTGGCCGCCTGGTCCGCCTTCTCCGGAATGACGTGACGGATACCGCGTCTACGCAGGTAGGCCCGCGTGCGTCGATTGCTGTAGGCCTTATCCGCGCTCACGCTGTCGGGGCGTGTGCGGGGCCGCCCGGCGCCGGTCCGGGGGACACGGATCTTCTCCATGACCGGCTCGAACTGGGTACAGTCCGCCCGCTGTCCGGGTGTGACCAGCAGAGACAGTGGGCGACACCTGCCGTCGACACTCAGATGGACCTTGGTGGTGAAGCCGCCGCGCGAGCGGCCCAGTCCCTCACCTGCCGCACCACCTCCGCCAGGTGGGCGGCCAGCCCCGCCCACACCGGCTCGATCTGATGTCCCATCTCCACCGCCCCCTTTGAGGACACGGCAGGCGGCAGGGCCTTGCGCGCGCCGGCTGCGTGTTGGTGGGCGCGCATCACCGTGGAGTCGACCGAGACGTCCCAGTCGATCGCGCCCTCGGCATCCGCAGCAACCTGGACTTGCTGCAGCAGCCGCTCCCAGGTCCCGTCGGCCGACCACGGCAGGAGCCGCTTGTGGACGGTCTTCCACGGGCCGAACCGCTCCGGCAGGTCGCGCCACTGCACGCCCGTCCGAACTCGGTGCAGGACACCGTTGATCACCTGTCGATGGTCCCGCCACCTGCCGCAACGTCCATTGCTCACGGGCAGGAGGGCCTCCAGCCTGGCCCATTCCGCGTCCGTCAGATCACCGCGACCAGTCACACCAAGCTAACGATCCGATGATCGGAGAGACATGACCTAGTGCCACGCGCACTTCGCGGGTCAGGCTGTCGGCCCGAGAGGCCAGGTCCGGGTCGGTGACCAAGACGGGGTGCCGTAGCTGCCCTTGTCACCCCACAGGCAGACGGCTCGCGGGCCACTGCCGTCGGTGAGCTCTATTCATTCCAGCCAGCCGCTGGCCAGCCCGGCCGCCGGTTTCAAGGACCGCACCAAGTCGGCCCAGCCGGGGGCGGCCGGCGAGCAGGCGCACCGCGAGGGTTCACACTGCGGGGCGTTCTACCGGCTGCCAGTCCTCCACCGGCTTCGTACGGAACAGGCCCCGGTACACCAGGCGGGTCAGCACCACGGCGCCCTCCCCGTACTCGTCGAGCTCGTCGAAGGCCTCGGTCGCCGAGTCGTACACGAACTTCTTGCCCTTCGCGTTCTGGATGACCCACTCCCGATCAGCCGCAGCACCAATCCCACCGGTCTGCATAGCTCCCCCATCTGCATCTGCAAGATCTCAACGAACGCGCGATCGTAACCCTGCCGTCCCGCCAGCTATACCCCTGCCCCTGGGCTAGCCCTCAGAGCCAGAGGCGGCGGGGCTCGAAGCCACCGCTTGCAGCAGCGGCCTGAGAATCCACGCCACGGCGGTTTACTCGGCCATCTCCTCCGGAGAACGACGGGTGATCTTCATACCCGCTTCGGTCTCCACCAGAATCACTGCACCGATCCAGTCGCCATCTGGGTACTCCCAGTTGGCCGCGTCCTCCAGGACGGCCGGGAGCTCGTCACGAGGCACCAGCTCTCCGGGCTGGAAGCCCTGCTCCCCTGACGGGGACGTCCACGGCGCGACTCGACGAACCTCGATCCATCCGCGATCGATAAGACTGAGCAAGATCCCTGCCAGCTCCCTCACGGGCCGGGCCCGATCGACATCGTCGAAATCTCCCCAGACGCCAGCCAGGATGTCAATCTCAAACGAATTGACCATGAACGCTTCCTCGGACTTGGTCAAGGCCTGCCACTCACGCTCGCTCATTCACCGATCATCGCAGGACACCCCAGTGATCATTTCGGGTCCAAGGACCCGCGTGGGCTGCCGTATGCACGGGCCCATAAGGCCGCTGGCCCATCTCCCCGAGGGAGGCGGGCCAGCGGTTGATGGGTCAGTGGGTGGGGCTAGCCGATGGCTCCGAGGGGTGAAGCGAGGCCGGAGGCGTGCCAGCGTTGTGCGTTGGATCCGTTGCAGTCGGAGAGTTCGAGTTGGGTTCCGTTGACGGTGCGGGCGTAGGGCAGGTCGAGGCAGCGGCCGGATTTCGGGTTGTAGAAGCCGCTGGTGGCGGTGGGGAGCCACTGCTGGCTGCCGGCGCCGGTGGTGCAGGTGTTGAGCTGGATGAGGGTGCGGTTCGCGGTTCCGCCATCCGCGGCGGTCACGCACTTGCCGGCCACGCGCAGTTCGCCGTCCTCCTGGATCTGGAAGGTCTGCGAGATGCCGGGGGGCGTGTTGCAGTCGTGGATGTAGATGCGGTTGTCCTCGGCGTTGCTGCCGCGGTCGTCATCGGCGCACTTGTTGCTGTTCACCGCTGAGACGAGGGTGGTGCTGGTCGCGGTCGGGACCGTCGAGTGGTCGTAGACGGTCACGTTGCTGATCTGCCCCTTCCAGAAGGACCAGGGCTTGCTCTGGTTCTTGAATCGACCGAGGACCAGCGACCCGGCGGCCTTCCAGACGTTGGCCTTGGGGTGGTGTCCGGTCCCAGCAAGGGTGCCGTTGACGTAGAGGGCGATCAGGCCCGTGGTCTCGTCGTAGGTTGCGGTGAGCTGGGTCCACTCGTTGAGGCTGACCTTCGCGGCGTCGTTCATGACGCCGGTCTGGTCGTAGTCCCAGCCGTCATCATCCCTCTTCGACATACCGAACCGCCAGGTGCCGTCCGCGTCGTGCCAGATCATGAAGCCACTCGCGTGCAGCCCGTCCTGGCTGAGGACGACGTCCTGCCCCGCGGACTTGGCCCAGGCCGAGACGGTAAAGCTGCCCGTGGTGTCGACCGGCGAGCCGGCGGAGGTGACGGTGCCGGTGGCGCCGTCGAGGCTGACGACCTGGGTTGCCGTTCCCGCGACGGTGCCGGCGATGCGAGTGGCGCCGGTGGCGCTGAGCGTTCCGTTGTTCCGGCGGCGCATGTCGAAGACGGTCGGTCCGGTCGTTCCGTCCGCTTCCTTCTCGTCCAGCTTCCAGTGATTGGTCGAGATCCGGGCATCGCCCATGAGCTCGGAACCAGCGAAGCCGGTGACCTTGCCGTTGGTCGCCTTGCCGTTCCACGTGCGCAGGCGGTGGTTGCTGTCGAGGGCCCACAGGTCGGGGATACCGTCGGCGCTGGTGTCGCCGGAGGTACCGATCACCGGGTAGGAGCTGGCGGGGACCCCTGAGCCGATCTTCGTGCGCTTGGTGTGGTCGCCGAGGGCGGCGGGCTTTCCTGCGACGTTGGCGTACTGCCAGACCTCGCCTGTGAGGTCGTCACGGGCCCACAGGTCGGCCAGGCCGTCGCCCGTGGCATCGCCGGGGGCCATGAGGGTGAGGTTCTCCCAGCCGCTCGGGCTGAGGATGAACGTGCCCGAGTCCATCAGAGCGCCGGTTGCTGCCTTGCCTTGGAAGAGGACGAGCTGTGTGCCGCCCGCCCCGTTGCTCTCCACGGTGAGCAGGTCGTTTCGTTGTGTCGTGGTGCTCATGTCGGGCAGCACGTCGCCGACGGCGAGGATCTGCTTGACCCGGCTCCAGTTCGCTATGTACTCGGCCCCGCACGGCTTGCTGGTGGTGGCCACGGTGCAGCCCTCGCTGGGCCTCAGCACATCCACGACGCTGCCGGCGTCGAAGTAGGGACCGCCGTCCTTCTTGGTGTTGCGATAGACCTGAAGCTGTCCGCCGCGGAAGGCCCACAGATCATCAACCTGGATCCCGTTGCCCCCGCGATGCGTGGTCAGGGTGCCGTTGCCCCAGCCCGAGCCGCCAGGGCTGTCTGCCTTGATGGAGGCGATCTGGCCGCCTGATGAGGGGTCGGTGGCGGTGGGGTAGACGATGAGGTCGCCGTTGTCGGCGGGGGCGATGAAGTCGACGAGGTCGTCGTTGGTGATGTCGCCGAGGGTGGTCTTGGAGTTCGGATTGTCCGGAACGTAGAAGACGTAGGTCTGCTGCTGTGAGCGGTTGCCTGCACGGTCCACGGACTGGACACGCAGGATGTTGGTGCCCCACCACGTCGGCGTCAGCGGGATGGTGGCGGTACCGTCGGCCGCCGCGTTGATCCGGTTGGCGCCGCCGACCGGGATGTCTTCGTTGAAGGCCCACTCGTAGTAGAGGACGCCGCTGAGGGAGTCGGTGGCCTCGACCTTGAAGTTGCCCTTCTGGCCGACGTACTTGTTGGAGCCGGGAAGCGTGCCGGAGGGCGGGTACTCGGCGGAGGTGACGACCGGGATGGACGGCGGCTGGCTGTCCATGGAGAAGCGGCCGCCTTCGACCCAGGCGGAGCCCAGTTCGCCGTCCGAGCTCTGGACCTGCCACAAGTATTGGTGACCGTCGATCAGGTTGGCGGGGTAGGCGGTGACCTTGTGGTCGCCGTTGGCCTCTCCGATCATGGCGCTGTCGTAGACGGCGCCGCTGCCGTTGGTGTCGTAGACCATGAACCGGGCCGAGGTGGCCTGGCCGTCGGGGTCGCCGCTCCAGGCGCTGAGGCTCATACCGGGGTAGGAGGTAGCGCCGAGCCAGCCGCCGTTCTGCGGCGCAGGCGTCATCGCGAGGCCCCAGGGGGTCTTCGGGGCCCGGTTGTACTCGATGTAGAAGAACGGGAGCTTGGTCTTGTCGCGGGTGAACCGCTTGAAGCCGTTGTTGCTGTCGTTCTTGGACTCGTTGTCCGCGAAGAGTGCAAAGGTGAGAGTGGGGTTGTTCTTGTAGGTGGTCAGGTGGCTGGCCACGTCCCACTCGCCGCGCGTGGTGGAGTCGGGGCAGCCGGGACCGCCGGCACTGTTCATCGAGGCCGTGCCCAGAACCCCCAGGTCTACGGGCTGGTCCTGCCAGGTGATGTTCGACAGGAGCGGGCCGGTGGCGTGCAGGTCCACGTTGTAGCGGTTGCTGCAGGTGGCGTCGGCGGCGTAGGACTGGGTCGCGTTGAAGGAGGCCTTCTTGATGACCTTGTCAGCCAGGTCATTGGCATAGAGCTGAACGTAGTAGCGCTCCCGGCCCGTCTTCGTACGCCAGTGCTGGTAGCCGACCCCGGGGTCGTAGGGGTCCGCATAGTCGTTGTAGCTGGTGGTGGTGTCGTACGCCTCCTGGACCCAGGCCCAGCTCTGGGTCTCGCGCTTGATGGGGATCCACGCCGGGTCGATGTACACCGGGTAGGCCGTGTCGGGGGCGGTGAGGAAGGACGGGTCCGGTGTCAGGGCGACGGAGTCCGTGCCGAGGTCGGCCTGCAGGCGGGTGGTCTTGGCGAAGTCGCCCGGGCCGTCGCTGTCCGAGGTGGTCTTGACTGCCTCCTCGTTCCCCGTACCGGACGGTGTCTCGTCGGCGATGACCGCCTGGGAGAAGGCGATGGTGCCGGAGGACTTGGCGAGCGGGACCTGAACGGGGGCGGTGGAGTCCCACATGGTCGGGGTCGGCGCCTGGAAGACCGTACGGCCTGAGGCGTCAGCGGCCTGCAGGTTTCCGGCGGCGTCGGCGGAGACGGTGACGCCCTCGCCCTTGAGGCCTGTGGTCAGTTTGGCGAGCTTCGGGTTCTTGGCGGCCTCGGCCGTTTTGACGACGAGGATCTGTGAGATCCCGCCGCCCACATCGGCCGTGACCTTCAGGTCCGCTCCCGGGAGGACCTCGCGGTAGACGGCGCTGGATTCCTCGAGCACCGGTTCGGGCAGCGGGTCCGGCCAGCTCAGCACCAGCTGCTTGCCGTCCTGGTCCAGGGTGGCCAGCGGGGCGGTGCCGCCGCCGGACAGGGTCAGGCTGCTTGCCGAGGCCTTCGGGCGGAGGGTGCCGTCGGCCGCTTTGATCAGGGTGGCGTCCAGGTCTGCCCAGTTGCCGTCCTGCTTGGTGCGCACGGGGGCGACGCTGCGGGTGATGCCCAGAGTGCCTTCCGGGTTGGCCACCACGGTGTCGGTCTCGGTGGTGCCGGCCGGCACGGGGACGGGCTTGCCCGTGAGCTTGGCCTCCGCGAGTGCCGTGTCCTCCGCCTGCTCCCGCTCGGTCCTCGGCCGCTCGGGCGGAGTCGGCTCGCTCTGTGCGGGCGGCGTGTCCACGGTTGGTGCTGCCGTGGCGCCGGGTGCGGCACCAACGGCGGTTATCGACAGGGCCAGTGCGATCAGCCCTGACAGTGCGACCGGCCGGCTGGCCGGTCGTTTGCTTCTCTGTGTGCCCCCCACGGCAAAACTCCCAATGCGGTCGCGATGGTCAACTGGCCGCGAACGCTAACAGCCCGCCTGACCAGGCCTTTCAGAGCCCCCAGGATCTGGAACCAAGAATTCCAATCAAATATCCGACAATGCGGCGTTTGTCCGTCATCGACAGTTAGGGCATCACGTAAGCGAATGATCAAATTTAGATCACACTTTCAAACATCGCAGGTCAGACGCAGGTTGATTGTCTGGATTGATCCACGTTTCGCGAACCAGAAGGAAGCGTAGGATCCGTCGCCAATTGATCATTTGGCTGACCGTGGGGGGAATGCCGTGCAGGCGCCACCAGAACTACGCTCGAAAAGAAGGCGATCTGCGGTGAAACGCCGCATATTCGTCAGCTCCGCTGTTGTGCTTTCGCTGCTCGTGGGGGCCGGTACCGCCGGGGCCTCCGAGTGGAAGCCCAAGGACCCGACTCTCTGGTCACCCGGCCCCGTGCAGGAAACCGAATCGGTACCTGGCAAGAGCGCCCCGAAGCCGGGAGAGGAAGTTCCTGAGGAGCAGGTCGATGCCTGGGCTCCGAAGGACGTGTACTGGCCGCCGGCCACCGAAGCCGAGGTCGATCTCGGCGCCACCGCGCCCATTCCGGCAGACGGCTCGCTCTTCACCAACCCCGGCCTCGCCAAGGGTCCGGCCGCGCCAATGCCCGATCCGAGCCGTGTTGGTGACGCACCGGTATGGGTCGCCCCCGCCGCCGCAGAAGATGCGCCGCGCAGCGGCAAGGCCGATGTGGAGCTCGAGGACCGCGCGGCTGCCGAGAAGGCCGGCCTGCAGGGCATGCTGGTCTCGGTCCGCCCGGGTGAGGGGGTGACCAAGGGCGGTCCGGTCAAGGTATCCGTGGACGTCTCGCACATCTCCGGGTCCTTCAGTGCGGACTGGCTCTCGCGGGCCCAGCTCGTCGCGCTCCCCGAGTGCGCGCTGACGACGCCCGACCGTCCGGAGTGCCGTAAGCAGACTCCGCTGACCACCGCCAAGGACGGGGACCGGCCCGGTCTCCTCAGTGCGGAGGTCCCCCTCGCGGCACCCGAAGGCGCTGCTCAGACCCTGAGTGCCGACTCCGGTACCGCGGGCGGGGCCACCGTGTTCGGTGCGGTGGCGAGTCCGAACGGCCCGGCCGGCAGCTTCGCAGCCACCAGCCTTGGGTCTTCAGGTTCCTGGAGCAGCGGCTCCAACACCGGCGGGTTCTCCTGGTCCTATCCCATCGACGTACCAGAGGGCCTGGGCGGCACGAAGCCGAGCGTTGGACTGTCCTACAGCTCCCAGGCGGTCGACGGCCGTACGGCCGCGACGAACAACCAGGCGTCGTGGATCGGTGAGGGCTGGGACTACTCGCCCGGCTTCGTGGAACGCAGCTTCAAGCCGTGCTCCGAAGACGGCCACGAGAACTCCGGCGATCTCTGTCTGGCCGGCCAGAGCGTCACCGTCTCCCTGGGCGGCAAGTCCTCCGCGCTGGTCAAAGACGACACGACCGGCGAATGGCGGCTGGAGAACGACGACGCCTCGAAGGTCGAGCGCCTGACCGGTGCGGTCAACGGAGACGACAACGGCGAGTACTGGAAGGTCACCACCACCGACGGCACCCAGTACTACTTCGGTCTCGGCCACCAGCCTGAAACCACAACCGGTCCGGCCACCAACTCCGCCTGGACCGTGCCCGTCTACGGGAACAACACAGGCGAGGACTGCAACAAGTCGACATTCGAGGCGTCCTGGTGCCAGCAGGCCTGGCGCTGGAACCTCGACTTCGTCGTCGACACCCGCGGCGGCCTGATCACCCACACCTACGGCACCGAGACCAACCGCTACAAGCGCGGTATCTCGGCCGCGAACCCGACGGGCACGCTCACCCAGTACATCCGCGGCGGCAACCTCGAGAAGATCACCTACGGCTCAAAGCTCTCCGACGCGGCCACCGTCAAGCCGGCCGCGCAGGTCCTTTTCGAGACCGATGAGCGCTGCCTGCCCGAGAAGGACGTCTTCGACTGCGACGCGTCGAAGCTGACCGCGGCCAACCAGGCGAAGTGGCCGGACGTGCCCTTCGACCAGAAGTGCGAGGCGACCGGTACCTGCGAGAACTACTCGCCGACGTTCTGGACCACCAAGCGACTCACCAAGATCACCACACAGGTCCTGGACAGTGCCGGCGGATACGACAACGTCGACTCCTACGCGCTGACCCATCAGTTCCGCGACCCGAAGGACGGGACAGCCCCGTCGCTGTGGCTGGCCTCCGTCCGGCGGACGGGCTACGACGGTGCGGCGACGTTCACCCTGCCGCAGGTCGTCTTCTACGGCCTCCCGCTGAACAACCGTGTCGACTCCAGCATTGACAACCGGCCGGCGATGAACCGGCACCGCATCGTGAAGATCAAGTCCGAAACCGGGAAGATCACCGACGTCGGGTACGCCGACGCGGACTGCTCTCCCGGCGCCGGCCTTCCCACGGCCGCAGACGCCAACACCAAACGCTGCTTCCCCGTCTACTGGAACTCCGACCCCCGCAGTCCCAACAAGCCGAGCCTGGACTGGTTCCACAAGTACGTCGTCGACCGCGTCACCGAGTTGGACCCCTTCGGCGGCTCCCCTGACCAGGTGGTCACCTACGAGTACGTCGGCGGGGCTGCCTGGCACCGCGACGACGAGGAACTGACCAAAGACGAGTACCGGACCTGGAACCAGTTCCGCGGCTACGGACAGGTCATCACCCGCGCGGGCAAGGCCCCCGATGTCCTCTCCAAGACGGCCTCCTTCTACCTGCGCGGCATGGACGGCGACGTCCGGGCCAACAAGACCAAGCGGGCCGTCACCTTCACCAACATCGCCGGGACCGCGGTCAAGGACAGCAACCACCTCGCCGGGAACCTCCGCGAGCTGCAGACATTCGCCTCCGACGGCGGGGAACTCATCTCCACGGCCCAGCACGACCCGTGGATCCCGGCAGTGACCGCCACCCACAGCCGCGGTGACGACCTGCCTCCCCTCACGGCCCAGATGCAGGGCACGGCCCTGTCCCAGCAGAAGGTGCTGCTCGCCAACAGCGCCTGGCGGACCACCTCGCAGGCTGTCGACTACGACACAAACTACGGACTGCAGAGGACGGTCCTGGACAAGGCCGACGGCCTGCCCGACATCTGCACCACCACCTACTACGTCCGCAACACCACCACCCGGATCGTCGACCGCGTCTCACAGGTCCTGCGGACCCAGGCCGCCTGCGACGTGGACCCGACCGAGGCGAACACCCTCGGCGGCAGCCGCGTCCAGTACGACAACAAGCCCTTCGGTACCCTCGACGGCCCCGGAGACCCCACCAACACCAGCGTCCTGGACCGCTTCGAGTCCGGGGTCCACAAGTACATCCCCAAGTCCACCACCACGTACGACGCCTACGGCCGCATCACCAGCACCACCGACGCCGCAGGCGCCACCACCAAGACGGCGTTCACGCCGGCCGCTCCGGCCCGCCCGACGACCCTGAAGGTCACCAACGCCAAGAACTGGACGACGACCACCACCCTGCACCCCCTGCGCGGGCTCCCGGTCAAGACCGTCGACCAGAACAACCGCATCACGGAGATCGCCTACGACGAGCTGGGCCGCACCACAGCGGTGTGGCTGCCAGGCCGTGCCCGCGCCCAGAGCGCCAGCAAGGTGTTCACCTACGACCTGAACCAGTTCGGGACCAGCTCGGTCACCAGCCAGACCCTCCGGGCCGGAGAGACCTACGCCACGTCCATCAGCATCCTTGATGCGATGGGTCAGCAGATCCAGACCCAGTCGGTACCGCTGGACAATGCGTCAAACACCCGTCTGATCACGGACACCGCCTACGACAGCCGCGGCCGCGTCTCCAAGACGAGCAGCACCTACCCCAACAAAGAGTCCAATCCGGTGAAGGACCGCTTCATCGCCAAGGACGACATGGTGCCCGCCCAGAACGTCACCCAGTACGACGGCCTCGGCCGGCCGGTCGCGGGGATCTTCTACTCCAAGGCAAAGGAGCAGTGGCGTAGCACCACCGCGTATCCGGGTGCCGACCGTGTCGACACCACGCCGCCCCAGGGCGGCACCGCTACGAGCAGCATCACCGACGCCCGGGGCCGCAAGACCGAGCTGCGTCAGTACAAGGTCGGCACCCCCACGGGGGCGTTCGACACCACCCGCTACGGCTACGACACTGTCGGCCAGCTGACGCAGATCACGGACCCTGCCGGCAACGACTGGGCCTACGAGTACGACCTGCAAGGCCGTCAGACCAAGTCGGTGGACCCGGACAAGGGCACCTCCACGAGCACGTACGACGTGGCCGACCGCCTCGTATCGTCCACGGACGCCCGCGGCACCACCGTCTTCACCAACTACGACATCCTGGGCCGCCCGACCACCCGCAACCTCAACGCGGCCGACGGCACCAAGCTCGCCGAGTACGAGTACGACACCCTTGTGCCCGGCCTGGCGACCGGATCCACGAGCTGGGTTGGCGGCAAGGCCTGGATCCAGGAAGTCACCGGCTACGACATCGGCTACCGCCCCACCGGCAGCAAGCTGACCGTCCCCGCCGGTGAAGGAGCCCTCACCGGCACCTACACCACCTCCACCGCCTACAACGCGATCACCGGCCTGGAAACCAGCACCGACGTACCCGCAGCGGGCGGCCTGCCCGCCGAGGACCTGTCCACCGGCCGTAATCCCAACGGCCTTCCCGTGTCATTCGGCTCGAACACCGTCGACTACGTCAACGAAACCGACTACAACGAGCTCGGCCAGGTCCAGCGCACCACCTTCGGTGACGTTCCCAAGCAGGTCGTCGCGACCAACATTCTGGAACCGGCTACCGGCCGCCTCCTGCGCATCGAGCTCGCCAAGCAGGAAGAGGCCGCCACCTCGGTCAACTCCACCGCGTACACCTACACACCCAACGGTGACGTCACCTCCGTCACCAACATCCAGGGCGCAGCCCGCGACACCCAGTGCTTCACCTACGACTACCAAGGCCGTCTCACCGAGGCCTGGACCGACACCGGCACCACCACCACCAAGCCCGGCCCCAGCGTGCCCGGCATCGGCGGCTGCACCAACACAGCACCCAGCAACGGTGAGATCGGAGGCCCGGCGCCGTACTGGCAGTCGTTCACCTACGACGTCACCGGCAACCGCAAGACCCTGACCGACCACGACCCGGGCGGCGACGCCAACAAGACCGCCGTCACCACCAACACCTACCCGGCACCCGGCGCAGCGCGCCCGCACACCCCCATCTCCACCACCAGGAAGATGGGCGACGGCGGCCCGGTCACGACCAACCTCACCTACGACAAGACCGGAAACACCCTCACCCGCCCCGACACCGGCGACGCCCCCGACACCCTCCCCGGTGACGGCGGACCCATCCAGACGCTGACCTGGAACGCCGAAGGCAGACTCGCCACCAACACCACCAACGCGGGAACCTCCACCTACATCTACGACGCAGCCGGCAACCGCCTGGCCCGCAAGGACCCCGGCAAAACCACCCTGTACGCCGGGACGGACGAGCTCACCCGCGACACCGCCACGGACAAGGTCACCGGCACCCGCTACTACGCGACCCCCGGCGGCACCACCATCGTCCGGACCTCCGCCGGCAAGCTCTCCTACGTCGCGGCCGACCACCACAACACCGGCAGCACCTCCATCGACGCCGCAACGCTCGCCGTCCAGCGCCGCTTCACCAAGCCGTTCGGTGAAGAACGCGGCACCAAGCCGACCGCCTGGCCCGGCGAACGAGGGTTCGTCGGCGGCACCCAGGACAAGACCACCGGCCTCACCCACATCGGCGCCCGCGAATACGACCCCCAAGCCGGCCGATTCCTCTCCGTCGACCCGCTGATGGTCGTCGACGACCCCCACCAGCACAACGGCTACCAGTACGCCAACAACAGCCCCCTCACCAACTGGGACCCCACCGGCCTCGCCACCGACGACGGCACCGGACACGGCGAAAAGCCCGACGGCACACCCCCCAGCAACCCCGTCACCCCAGGCGGTAAATCCCACGATGGTAGCGGCGGCTACAGAGGCGGTGGCCCCCCGTCATTCCGCGGTAGCAACTGCGGCAACGACCCTGACTGCCGCAACGTGAGCAGCAGCACGACCCCATGGCAGCGACATTGGGGCCCGCCACCAGTCTGCAAACTCTGCCTAGCACCAACCCCGCCGCGACCTTCTCTGAAAGACCAGGCCGCTGGGTTCGTGAGCGGCTTCATCACCAGCATGCAGAGCGCGAAAATTTCCAGGTGCGTCGGGGACCCTGACCTTCCTTCCTGCCAACTGGACGACGCATTCGACAGGTGGACGAAAAGAAATGGGGTCAGCGATTACGGCCTTGAACAAGGGAAACTAGCCTTCGCAGCGGCAATCCCTGTTCCTGGTCCTAAGATTTCCACGAAACTGAGCGCAAGGCAGTTTCGGCACGTCAAGGGGCGCCCAGAGTTTGAGGGTGGCGGATATCTCCTACACCGCAACGACGGGGAAGCGGTTCTCGCCGCCTACCACGCAGGCCGCACGAAGGTCCTAGGCGCAACAAGCGAAGGGCACCTTGTAGTCCGCTACGAAGGCGTTACCGGATACAATAACAACCCCGGCGCCGGCTATCTCGATCAGCCGACACACGTATTCTTCATCAAGGGAACATCCAAACCCAGCATCGTCCCAGCAAATCCGAATTGGACTCCTTAAAATTGAACCCCCTTGAACGCGAGAACTACTTCGTAATTCAAGCCATGCAGGCCTGCATCGGGCTAATCACGGAAAATGTCCTCGCAATTGCAGTTCAGGTCGATTCCAAGACCGACGCCATCACCCTACACTTCTCACTGTCGAGCCAATCCTCAGATTTCGAAGAGGATGTCGACGACATCAAATTCAAGCTAGACCAATTCCTTCAGGGGAAGTTCCAAATCGACGTTCAAATCTACGAGGGACTTCCCGACGAAAACTGGGTCGGACGTTCCTGGAGATTGATCTATCTAAGGAACCCAAGATTGTGGGCAAGTGAGCGCCTTGAAGATTGAATAACGCACACCAAATCCCATGCGAAACGTGAGCAGGTGCACACTAAACACAATCGTCAGAATGGTGATTTGATTTCCATCACTTCCACCTTGAAGGCTGAAGTGTTGAGCCAATCTTCTCGATTCTCCTGAGAATAGAGTCCCCGTCAGGCACGTCCTGGCGGGGACTCCGCACGGGGACAGCGCTATCCGGGGTCCCGCCCGCCACAGCTGCGGCCCCAGCCCACCCAGAACGAGCACCACGGCCGGGGAGCACTACGTGCAGGACCGAGACCTCTCGGAACCCGCCCGCGACCTCCCCGCCCGTGCGCAGCAGGCCCGGAGTACGGTCCCCGCGCCTCGGAGATCCGCTACCTCTACCTGATCGACCGTCAGCGCAACCAGGTCGTGTTCTCGGTGCAGCTGTGGGTGAACCGTTCCGGGTTCGGTAGAGACTCTAGATCTGGGTTGTGACCTGGGGTTTTGTGGTTGCGAGGTGGTAGGCGGTCTCGTATTCGACGGGTGGGACGTGGCCTATCTCACCGTGGAGTCGGCGGTGGCAGTACCAGTCGACCCACTCGGCGGTGGCGAGCTCGACCTGGGAGTGCGTCTTCCAGGGGCGGCCGGGTTTGATCAGTTCGGTCTTGAACAGGCCGATCGTGGACTCCATCAGGGCGTTGTCGTAGGCGTCTCCGACCGAGCCGATCGAGGCCGCGATGCCGGAGGCGTCGAGGTGTTCGGCGAGCCGGAAACTCGTGTATTGCGACCCGGCGTCCGAGTGGTGTATCAACTCGCCACGCTGGTAGGGGAATCCGTCGCGGTCGCGCTGCCACAGGGCCATCTCCAGGGCGTCCAGGACGAGCCTGGTCTCCTTCGTGGTGGCGGCCGACCACCCGACGATCCGGCGGGAGAAGGTATCCACGACGAACGCGACATAGATGACCCCGGACCAGGTCTTCACGTGCGTGAAGTCGGCGACCCAGCAGCGGTTCGGCGCGCTCGCGACGAAGTTCCGGTCCACCAGGTCCGGGGCCCGCTCGACAGATCCGTCCGGAATCGTGGTGATCACCTTCTTGCCGCGGACGGCGCCGGCGATGCCGTTCTCGCGCATGAGGCGCTCGACGGTGCAACGGGCCACGATGTGGCCTTGCCGGTTCAGCTCGCGCCAGATCTTCCGGGCTCCGTATACGCGGTAGTTGTCCTTGAAGACCTGGTGGATCAGGGGCTTGAGTTCCTCGTCGCGCACGGTCCGCGCGGATGGTTCGGTGAGGCGTTTGTGGTGGGCGTAATAGGTAGAGGGGGCGATCTTGCAGTCGTGCTCGGTGAGCGTCCTGCAGATCGGCTCGACGCCGCCAAAGCGGTCCCGGTGCTCGTCGATGAACGCTACGAGCGAAGATGTGGCCGGTCGAGCTCGGCCGCGAAGAAACTCGCCGCCGCCTTCAGGATGTCGTTCGCCCGCTTCAGCTCAGCGATCTCCTTCTTCATCGCCTTGACCTGCGCGGATTCCTCGCTGGTCACGCCGGGACGGGCGCCGGAGTCGACCTGGTCCTGACGGACCCACTTGCGCAGCGTCTCGGTCGAGCCGATGCCGAGTTTCTCGGCCACGGCCTTGATCGCGGCCGACTCGTTCGGGTAGTCGCCGCGGACCTCGGCGACCATACGGACCGCTCGTTTGCGCAGCTCAGCGGGATAGGAGGAAGGACGTGCCATGACTCGATCCTTTCATGCAATCGAGTCTCTACCGAACCCGGAACGGTTCATCCAGCCGCGTGCTGATGAGCCCGGCAGGAGGTGGAGTCCACGCTCACCATGCTCCAGTCGATCCGACCCTCAGCGTCCGCGTCCGCCTGGTCTGCCGTGGCAGGATCTTCTCCCACGTGCCGTCCGCTGACCATCTGCGGTGACGGTCGTGAACTGTCTTCCACTTCCCAAAACGGGACGGCAGATCCCGCCACGGCAGACCAGCCCGCTGCCGAAAGAGGACCCCGTTGATCACCCTGCGGTGACACTGCCACCGCCCACCCCGACCAACACTCCTCGGCAAATGAGGTTCCAGCCGAGCCCATTCCTCATCCGAAAGATCACCCCGCCCCACGTTGACCGCAACGATCCACCGGAGGCGGAGTCACGCGACCCATCGGACACCACCTAGTCCCCGGTTGGCCACGGCGTGTGCGCTGACGGCGCGAAGCCACGTGTACAGGGCCTGACCGGGGCCGTCGGGTCCGTCGAGAAGATCGCCGGCCTTCGCGCAGAGAACCTCCACCCGGTCCTTGAAGACCGCTTCCAGGAGTGCCTGGCGGCGCTACGGGGCAGTGGGAACAACTCGCCCTGCACCTGCCTGTCTAGCGGGCCGCCACCCATCACCCGACCGACCGAAATGGTGACCCGTCCGGCCGCCCTCTGTCCTGTGCAGGACATGTCGCGTTGAGGACACCCGAGAACCCTGGTCCATCCCCTTCACCTGCGGCAACCTTGATCACGTCAGCAGGAAACGCCGCACAACTCCGGGGGAATCCAGTCATGTTCAGCCGCCTCGAGGCCGCCACGTCCGTCACCGTCACGGCCACGCACACCACCGGTGCGAACGGCAGACGCCTGGCGACCGACAGCTGATCACCGGGCAACGATCCGGCGGGAAGAGGGTCCGCGAGTCCGGCCGGTGTTCGCAGCGGCCCGGCCGGAAGCACCTTCCCGTACCACGGATCGCTTCGCTTGCTTTCCCCCGCCGCCCCCCGCGGCCACGGCCCCTGCTCGCCTCCGGCGCGGTCCGCCCCCGAGGACGCACCCCCGGCCCCTCGCCTTCGCCCGCGGTTCCGCCCGCGCGCCCAAAAGCTACCCCCTCATCCTGTCCCTTTTCCTTCCATGGAGTCACGCGTGAAGAGATCCAAGCGGGTCGTGCTCGCCGCCTCGGCAGTAGCCGCCGTTCTCACTGCGATACCGGTCGGTCTCAACCCCTTGTCCGGTGCCGGTCCGGCGTTCGCCGCTGAGAACGGGGCGATCGACGCGCCGCTGTTCGACGAGACCCAGGACGGCGGCACCGTCCGCGTCAACGTGCTTCTCGACGCCCAGTCGGAACTCTCCTCCGCCTCCGAAGCGGGCGAGGTCCTCGTCTCCTACGAGACCCTGCCGATGGTCACGCTGCGCGTGGACCGGGCGGGCCTGGACTCGCTGAGCACGATGCCGGGTGTCGTCAGCGTCACCGAGGACATCCCGGTGGCGCCGACGCTGAACGAGTCCACCGCCATGATCGGCAGCGACGCGGCCGTCGCCGCCGGGAAGGACGGCGCGGGCAGCGCGATCGCGATCCTCGACACCGGTGTCGCCACCAACCACCCGTTCCTCGCCGGCCGGGTCAAGGCCGAGGCGTGCTTCTCGGTCACCGACGAGGCGTACGGTGCCACCAGCCTGTGCCCCGACGGCATGACCGAGCAGGAAGGCCCCGGCAGCGCCGACGCCGACAGCGGCCCCTGCACCACCGTCGGCGCCGGCTGCTCCCACGGCACCCACGTCGCCGGCATCGCCGCGGGCAACGGAGCCGGCGTGGCCGGAGCCCCCGCACGCGGTGTCGCGCCCGGCGCGGACATCATCGCCATGCAGATCTTCTCCAAGATCACCTCCGAAACCCGGTGCGGCACGACCCCCAGCCCCTGCGTCCTGAGCTTCCCCAGCGCGCAGATCAAGGCCCTGGAGAAGGTCTCGGCCCTCAAGATGGCCGGCACCAACGTCATCGCGGCCAACATGTCCCTGGGCGGCGGCTTCTGGACGGCGGCGTGCAACACGGACGCCCGTAAGCCGATCATCGACACCCTCTTCGCCCAGGGCGTCGCCACCGTCGTCGCGGCCGGCAACATGGGCTGGACGAACGCCGTCAACTCCCCGGGCTGTGTGCCCTCGGCCCTGACCGTCGGCTCCACGACGGACGACGACCAGCTCTCCACCTTCAGCAACCGCGGCCCGCTCCTGGACATCCTCGCGCCGGGCACCGCCATCACCTCCTCCGTCCCCGGCGGCGGCTTCGCCGCGAAGAACGGCACCTCGATGGCCGCGCCGCACGTGGCCGGCGCCCTCGCGATCCTGCGCCAGGCCCACCCCGGCAAGACCCTCGCCGAGCTGGAGGCGCTCCTCAAGGAGAGCGGCACGCCCATCACCTACAACGGCGCGGTCACCCCTCGCCTCAAGGTCGAGATCTCGTCGACGCCGGAGCCGACCCCGACCCCGACCCCGACTCCGACTCCGACTCCGACTCCGACTCCGACTCCGACGCCGACCCCGACCCCGACCCCGACTCCGACCCCGACTCCGACGCCGGCCGCCACCCCCGGCGACATGTCCGGAGACAAGAAGCCGGACCTCGTCGCGGTCGACAGCGCCGGCAAGCTGCTCCTGTACCCCGGCATGGGCACGGGCGCCCTCGGAGCGCACACCGTCATCGGCACCGGCGGCTGGACGGGAGCGTCCGTGACGCACCGCGGCGACTGGACCGGTGACGCCAAGGAGGACATCGTCGCCCGCGTCGGCTCCGAGCTGCGCGTCTACCCCAACCGCGGCGACGGCACGCTCGGCGCGCCGATCAAGATCGGCACCGGCCTGCCCACCACCGCCCAGGTCGTCGGCGCCGGCGATGTCACGAAGGACGGCCACCCGGACCTCGTCGTCCAGCACTCCAACAAGCTGTACCTGTACGCGGGCAAGTCGGGCTCCGCGCCGTCCGTCGCCGCCCCCATCACCATCGGCACCACCGGATGGGACGTCATGGACCTCACCGCGCCGGGCGACGCCGACAACGACGGCCGCGTCGACCTGCTCGCCCGCAACAGCACGGACGGCATCCTGTACCACTACCTCGGCCAGCCCGACGGGAAGACCTTCAGCGACTACACCGAGTACGGCCGCGGGTACACCACTGCCTTCCGGCCCCTGATCGCCGGCGGCGCCGACGCCGACGGCAACGGCACCGCCGACATGTGGGCGACCGCAGGCGACGGGACCCTGAAGTTCTACAAGGGCGGCAGCTCGATCCACGGCCCGGTCGACGGCCCGAGCATCCAGGTCGGCACCGGCGGCTGGGGCTCCATCAAGTCCATCAGCTGACCCGGCCCCTTACGCCCGACCTCAGCGCGGGGCCCTCCACCGAACCAGGTGGAGGGCCCCGCGCTCGTACAAGGCCGATGGCCTCCTCGGCGACCTGGGCGATGTCGCGGTAGGGCCGCGGATAGGCCGCGCCGATACCGAAGCCGGAGGCCACGATGTCGGCGAAGGCGGCTGCGATGCGGATCTCTCCGTTGGGGTTGGGGTGGGTACCGTCCCACGTGTGCTTCTCGGCCACGAACTCAGCGGCCGTCTCCGCGACGTACAGCGGGGACTGCTCGGTGGAGAGCTCCTTCACCACAGTGCGCAGCCGGTTCGTTGGCCCCGGCCACCTTCAGCGCGAACTCCGCTTCCTGGACGGTGCGGGTGGTCTCCATGTCGGTGCCGAAGGCTGCGGCGAGGTTCGGGTTGCTGCGGCGGGCGTTGGCGATGAACTCACGCAGGTTCACCTCGAACTTCGGCGGGTCCACGTCGTACCAGACCAGGTCGTTGATACCGAGGAGGACCAGCAGGTAATCGGGCTCGTGCTCGGCGACCTTGGCGCGAGGAGGAGGCCATTGCCTTCAGTCTCCCCACTCCCCGGCCCGGCTTTTCAGGGAGTGCTGGTCCGGTCGGTGGCCTCCGCACGTCTGCGCGGTTGGGTGAAGGACATCGGCAGTGCTCCAGGACGGACGGATGCCGCTCGTCTGCGCCTGGGGCACGTATTCACGGGCGTTGACGTAGCGGGCGGTATCGATGTGGTAGTCGAAGTTGCCGCGCAGGAGGTGTCTGTAGCCCTCCAGTACGTCGAGGGCCGCTTCAGTGATTTCCGGAGTAGCGGCGCTGGTGGCTTTTAGTTGCGCGGGAAGTGCCTCGCAGGCGGCCTGGAACTGGGTGACGAGTCCGGTCAGCACACGGTTGACGATGTCCACGGCCTCCCGCGTCGAGCAGGAGCGGTCCGCCCGGATTACTTGGACCACGTTGTGGAGGTAGCCGACGGCCTCCTCCTTCTCGTTCGAGAAGACATCGTTGTAGAGCGCCCGACCCATTCGATCGCGCGCTCTCGTGCCTGTGTCATGGCGGGCAGGTCTCGGACTTCGGATGGCAGCTCGATGTCTCTGACGTGTTCAGCCATGAGGAAGAAGATCCGTTCTCCCACACCGTCCCGGCGATGTGGGGCATAGGCGTTGAACTGCATGATCCGTCCCTCTCGGCTGGCCTGTGCCTCGATCGGGTACGTGCCCAGCCACGCCGTGTTGGCCTCGGCCAATGCCAGCCGCCACTGCTGCGAACGCCCGAGGCACAGAGCATCAAGGACTTCACGCAAGGCGCGACCCGCGATGCTCTGCGGGCGCTCGTCGTCGCGGGCTACACCGATCAGCTCGGCGCTGAAAGCCGAAACGCAATCTTCATCGCCGGCGCTGATCGAGTCGTCGAACAGGTCGTCGACGATGAACGCCCAGGCCATGAACCGATTGATGACCTTCAAATGCTCGACATCCGCCCGGGGGTAGTACAGGGCGGTCGTGTACTGCGGCCGGGTGCGCACGAGTTGTTCACGCAGTGACTCGTTCGCGATGAGGCCATGCCGCTCGAGCCAAGCCCACATGTCCTGCTCGATGTCGGCCATCGCGGCCGAGGCCCCGTACTCCGGCAGAGGCATGACGAAATCTGGCAGCTCAAGGGACGTCATGAGGGTTCCTCTCGGGTGTGGCAGGCATCTGCGGGTTGCGGGTACGGGCACGGGCACGGCGAAAGGCTGATGCGCCTCGGCAGTGCTGATGGTCTCGACGTCGTGCGCGCTCATGCACGGACTCGGTGAGTAGGTGGAGCCGGACGGGCCACCCTCCTGCCACGGCCGGGCAAAACGTTCCTGCCGCCCCGTATCGACGACCAGCGCATCCGGGGGCGCCGATGACCGGGGCAGGGCGAGATGCCGATTCCATTACCCTCAGCCCGGTCCCAGACACTCACCCGCCGCGCACACCCCTCCGTCAGAAACTCCCGAATCCCGGCGGCCGGCTCGGTACGGATCCGATACCAGTACAGACATCGCCGGGGCAGGTGACCGACGCCGGGGTTTTCTCCGCCTGTACCGCCTTCGCGGTCACCATTTCCGTATCCGCTGATCCACCATGCCCGGACTTCCGGACTTCGGCCGAAAACAGCTCATCATCCGTACAGCCCTCGACATCCCCCTCCGGTGCCCCAGCACTCCCCTCCGAAGGGGCGCACGGAATCGCCACGAGGCAGTGCACACGACAAAGGCATACTCCGCACTCCGGCCCGCGTCCCGGCGCACTCAGTGCGCCCACTGATGCACCCCCAGCCCCAACACAGGCCTCGGACCGCTGGCCCAAAGCTCCACCGCGCACGGGCGGCGGGACCCACGCCACCGCCGATGCCTGCGCAGTACAAGAACCACACCCAGGGCAGCACAGACCGCGCACCACGCCGAACACCCCCGACCCCTCGTCCCGAAGTCTTCAGGCGATCTGGTCCGATCGGTCTCCCCGCACCAGATCTAGGGCGGCTGGCATTATCCGGGCAGTCCGTTGCGCGAGGAGTGACCCGGACGCGGGTTGATCATTTCTGTGGTGGTGTCCGGCGTACCGGGTCCGGCGCCGGCCTTCACCTTGCGCGTGGTATCCGCGGTGCGGGAGGGGCCCCGGGATCCGGATCGTACGATACGCCCCTTGCGCTTGGGCCAGGAGAATTTCTGATGTGCGGGCTGGTCGCGTTTCGCATGACGCTTGACCCCGAGGCCGACACGACAAGCAACCGGTCTGAGGACTCACAGCCGGTCCCAATGTCAGATCCTTGCGGACGGCTGTGCTCCTGGGTGCTGTTCCAAGCGATCCAGGGAACGGTGCAACCCCTCGACGAGGCGCGCCCTGCTATGTGCGTAGGCGAGGACGCCGAGGCCCGAATACGTTACCGAGAGGCGTCGGGCCGCTTCGGCCATGCTGTATGCCAGCAGTTCGCCGAGCGCGGACCCGGCCGGCAGAGCGGCGACACGGGCCTCGAGCTCCTCCAGGATCACCCGGGCGTGACCCGTCAGCTCGAGCGCGGCCAGGTCGATCACTTCCAACGGCGGGGCAGTCGGCGTGGACCAGGCGAGGACCTGTGCCGCCCGCTGTAAATGAACTTCCCGGTCGAGCGACAGCCCACGACCGAACTCTCCGTCCGGATCCTCCACGAACCCCGCACCGGCCACTTCGGCCCCTCCCTCCGTCGCGCGGATCACCCGAGCCCGGCCGCCCGCACCTATCTCGATGAATCGCGTGCAGCGTGCCAGTACGCATTTCGGCTCATGGCAGCTCACCGGATGCACCCGGGCCCCAATCCGGCACATGCCGGCGCGTGCTGTCCATCGGCCCATTGATCCAGCCGGTTGTTGGGCGCCCGGCAGTCCGGGGAGGGGTGGGCTGCCGGGCGCACGGCATGAAGGGGCGGTCCTGTCACCGCGGGTCCTCATGCCGTGAACTCCCAGGAATACGGGGCGCCGGGGGGATGACGCCCATGCGTGCATTCCACAGGGAATTCGGCCCTTCAACGATCCGGAACAGAAACGGTTCTGCACGCATGTCCGGATCCCTGGGCCGCCAACCGTCCTGTCATCGGCTCGCTGACGGAGGGACGGGGGATGCACACCCGCACCCAGCACTCCGAGCGTGCCGGGTGCGGGCCCGCATCACACCGCACCGGAGGGCTCGGGTCCGCCCATAGGGCGGTAGCGGGCAACCCCGGCCACGACCCCGGTGAAGGTCTGCCCGGATGTCGGGACCGAGCACGCCGCCCAGCGGGGAACCAGGCGGTGGTGTCGTGTCGCAGCGCGGCGGGACCAGCACCGCCATCCTTGGTTCGCAACGAGACCGCCGAGCACCACGACGGCACGGACTGTGTCGGGGTGCGGCCCCGTCGCTGCCCTGGTGGCCAGGGCCGCACCCCGTACCCCGCAACGTACCCCGACGGCTGCCGGCTCTACTGCACGGAATGAGGTCCGTGCCGAAGGCGGGGGTTCCCCCGGGACCGATCGCCGCGCCGGCACCACGATCCTTGCAGGGCGAGGCACACGGGGATGATCAGTTTTCGGCGGCCGACGGCCTTCATGCCTTTTACGATCATGTACCAGCCCGTCACGCCCTCGCCGGCCGCCGGTCGCTGGAAGACCTCTCTCGGTTCCAGCCGGCGTCGAACTGCTCTCCGGTGGAGTAGGCAACCGAGGCGCAGTGGACCTCGACCCGGTTCACCTTCAGCCTGCACCCTTGCCCATACCAAGGGCGCAGGCCCCGAAAAGCTCCGCACTGCCGCAGGGCATGAGCGGTGACGGATGGGTCACGGCCCGCGACGGCGCGAGTCGCTAGTCGTTGGGCAGGTCATGGAGCAGAGAACCGTTTCGGCGCCGAGGTGTTCCACTGATCCGAGCACAGGTGGCGGATGGGCATGGGATTCGCCGATCTATGACGCCGTTGAGCGGCAGTGGCTCCAGGAGGGCCGTGAGGTTCCGCGTGCGGGAGGATCCGTGAGAACGCGGATCGGCTCACACCGGGCCCCTGACCCAGACCTGTTCCACCGGGGCTGACCGGGCCCGGCTCGTTGACCCGCCGAGCCTGCTGTCCCCGCAAGGACGGCGGTGCCGAGGCCGCGGGAGGCACACGCACACTCCACACCCCGGGCCGGGGTGTGGAGTGTGCGTCCTGGTCTGTCAACGAACCAGAGCACCGGTTCCGCTCCCGATGCCGGAAGCGCCCAGGCCGCCTCCGGCCCTCGTCTTCCTCGGCTGCGCAGCGGGTCTGAACGGCCTGATTCCCGTGCGGCGCAATGCCCCGTGACGTTGCGGGTGGCGGATCGTTTCAGCGAACATGATCAACAGCCGACGCTCCGGAGCGTCCTCCGCCGGCCCGCCGCACTCCCCCACGATGGACGGCGCACCCCGCCCACCAGGTCTGCTCACGCGGCGGGACACTACTGGTGCCCGAGGACCGTCCAGGTCTGGGGCGGGGGTGTGAGGGAGCGGGAGCGGTCGTTCTACTGGTGCCGGGCCTGCCGCCAGCCCCTGTACGCGACCAGCACCGCCACCGCTTCGTCGGCCCGGGACTGGGAGATCGACCACCAGCAGCCCGGAACCTGCACGCGCCAGCACACCCTGCCCCTGACCGGTATCGCCGAAGGCCCGGAGGACCTGCCGACCGCAACAACGATCCTGCGGCACTTCGGCGCATAGCCCCGGCCCCTCAAGCCGGCCGTGCACGCCTTGATTGGGCGCAGGAGGGAACCGCTTGAAGGTGGAGTTCTGCGCCTTTCGGGAGGAGACGCCGGTGGGCGCAGGGGGCTCGCCGGCCTGCTCCAGGCCTCCGGCTACCTGGCCGAGGAGTCCGACATCGATCGCTTCGTCAGCGTCGTCGAGGAGATCCTCGAAGAGCAGAAGTGGGAGACCCAGGCGGTCATCCGGCTGACCATCGACGGGCACTCGGACTCCGAGATCGCGGACAAGCTGAAGATGACCAACGCGGCGGTGCGCATGCGCAAGAGCCGCTTCCGGGGGCGTCTACCAGGCCACCCGGAAGCGGCGTATCTGGATTCCCGAGCAGCTCCACACCAAGGACAAGACCAACCCCGTCAAACAGCAGGACGGTGCCGCGTGAGCACCCCGGCGTCGACGACCCCGCCGGATCCCCCGACCTACGCCCCGGCCCCGGCCCCGGCCTCACCGACATGCCCGTCTTTGTCTTCCTCCTTTCCGGGGCCTGCGCCGGTCTCGTCGCCTTCGTCATCGCCCGCTACCTCGAGGCAGAACCGCTCGTGGCCCTCGGCGCGGCTGGCTCTGCGGCTGGCCAGGGCTGCGGGGCCGTGGTGGCGATCAGATGGTCGACGACGTCGGTGAGGCGGGCGCGCTGGCGGTGGGCCGCGCGTTGGGCTTCAGCGCGGTTGCCTTGGGTACGCAGCCGGGACCACAGCGTGTGGACGAGGTGGGTGTCGCCGTGGTGGTGGAGTGCGGGTTGCAGGTGGGCCAGGAGCTGGTCGATCTGCGGCGTGGCCGGCTTCAGGTGGCCGGTGAGGGGGTCGAGGCTGTGGCCGGTGATGCCGTCGCGGGCTGCTCGCCAGCTGGCGGCCCTCAGGAGTTCCGGGGCGGGTTGAGGGGCCGGTTCGCCCGCGTCGATGGCCGTCATGGCGGTCGCGGTCAGCGCTCTGACGATGCCGGCGAGCAGCGCGGTGTCCTCGGGGGTGGCGGCGGCGTCAGCGGGGCGGAACTCGAGGGTGGGCTGATGGTGGGAGGGGCGGATGTCCCAGTACAGGCCGCCGGAGTCCAGGATCGTGCCGCTGGTGAGGAGATCTGAGATGAGGTCCTCGAAGTGTGAGGGGGATTCGAAGTACGGCGGGGGGCCGGCGACGGGCCAGCGTCCCCAGGTGTGGTGCGCCAGCTGGCGTAGCCGGTGTCGAGGCCCTGCCAGTACGGCGAGTTGGCCGACAGGGCGATCAGGACGTGGATCCAGGGCCGCAGGTGATTGCTGATCTTCAGGGCGGTGGCGAGGTCGGGTACCCCGATGTGGATGTGGCAGGCGCAGGCGATCTGCTCGTCGTCCAGGGCCCGGAACATGGCGGCGCTGGCGGCGTAGCGGGGGCCGTCGGTCAGGGGCGTGGTGAAGCCTCGCCCGCGCCTACACCCTCATGTTCACTCGGGGAACAACGGCCCGGGGCCAGACCGGACAGGGCCCCGGCTGAAGCCAGGTCCCTGTCCGGTTGTGAGGCTCAGTACCAAGGCCGCCGAGTGTGTGGGCCCAGGTCAGCCGTGAAGCCGGAGGAAGCCGTCGGTGACGCCTTCGCCAGCGTGGGTGTGCGGGGAGTTGTAGTTGACGCAGGTAATGGCGCGCAGCGTGCACAACGTGCTCTGCTTCTCGTCGCCCCACTGTGCGGACGGGGTGTCGGAGGGTGCTGCTGTGGCTGTGGGAGCTGCCACCAGGGCAGCGCCAGCCGCGAGGACTACGGCGGCGAGAAGTGTACGAGTGGTCATGCCGTGATCAACGATGAGGAGAAGGCACGGATGTGCCTCCTTGCCCCACGTCCTCACCAGCATTTCTTGAGGCCCGGACACAGGTCCCGGGCTCCAGGCCCCACAAGCGGTGCGCATACCGCTGGGTGGTACCACTTGATCAGTCGCCGGTTGGCGGCTGACTGTCGAGTTCGGAAGCGCGTACAGCGCGGAGTGCGACGTGGCTCTTCCGCGTCGATCACGCCATCGTGGCCCACTGGAGCAATTGACCTCCGGCGCGTTGCTGACAAAACCCTGCGCCGTACCGACATCTCCTCTGCACCCGACACGTACGACGAAGCCGCCGCGACGGCCTCGGACATCGTGCGTCCGGTGACCTCTACCGGCCCGACCCTGTTGGAGAACCTGTGAGCACCCAGTCAGGCTTGGGAGCGGGCGCCGGACGGGACCACGCGGCGGGGCCGGCCGGTCATGGTTGGGCCACGGGCGGCCCCGCCGGCATCGACCGCTACGTTCGGCAACTCATCGATCGGATCGTCCAGGCCGTACGCGCCGGCGACGATCCGAGGATCCGGGACCTGCTGGCAAAATTCGCGACGGTAGCCGACACCACCGCCCTTCTGCACCTGCGCCGGCGGCTGTACGAAAACGTGCCCACACCGGGCTCCCACCACTGACAAGACCCGTGTCGCCGACAACGCGCCCGAAGGGCGCCCGGCGATGCACCCGCAGGGCCCGCCAGGGCCCGGAGGGCGGCACACGGCACGCCGCGTGGGTGCTCGCCTACGGACCAGGTAGTGACGGAGCGGATGGCGTCGCGCTCGCCAGCTGGTGACCCGCGTTCACCAGAGCGGACGCCGACGCGTACGGAGCGAAAGCCTTCACCGGCGCGTCATCCGCGAGCGCGACACCTCCCGTCACCCGCGCCGCCACAACGGCCAGAACAGCACATCCCACTACGGGCTTGGACAGCTTGATCGAACGCAATCTCTTCAGCGTTCACGGGCATCGTCGCGGGCCGCACCACAGAGTGATCGTTTTCGCACAGACGGACACGACGCCGGTGTCGCCGAAGTCCACCCACCCAGCCCCCGACCGCCCTCCAGCCAAAGGCCGCGCCCTGGCGTGTGGCAAGAGCCCGGCCAACATCGTCACGGCAGGCCCGGCCGGTCAGCGCAGCCATCCGCGGCGGCGGAGCTTGGGAACGGTCCCGTCGGCCAGGAGCACACCCACCCGGCCCTGATGCGACGCCCCGAACTCATCCGACGTCCACGTCGGCCTCGCCCCACAGCTCACGCGGCGGGGGCAGGCCGTGGGTCAGGTCGGCGGGTGGGCGGCAAGCCAGTGGCGGGCGATGCGCTCGCGCGTGGTGACCCATGCTCCGCCGCGCTGCGCGACGTGCTGCAAGAACCCGTCCAGCGCACGGATGCGGCCCGGGCGGCCGATGATCCGGCAGTGCAGGCCGACGCTCATCATCCGCGGCCGGTCGGCCCCTTCGGCGTGCAGCGTGTCGAAGGTGTCCACGAGGTAGGTGAGCATGTCGTCGGCCGTCGTGAACCCGTGCACGATCAGGAACTTGAAGTCGTTGGCGTCGAGGCCGTACGGCACCACGAGGTGCGGGCGGCCGGCTGCCTCCACGTAGAACGGCAGGTCGTCCGAGTAGTCGTCGGAGTCGTAGAGGTAGCCGCCCTCCCGCGCCACCAGCGTCCTGGTGTTCCCGCTGGTTCGGCCGGTGTACCAGCCCACGGGACGGCGGCCGACGAGCCGTTCGATCGTCGCGGTCGCCCGCCCGATGTCGGCGCGCTCCACGTCCTCGGGCACGTCCCGGTAGTCGATCCAGCGCCGGCCGTGGCTCGCCACTTCCCAGCCCGCCGCGCCCATCGCCCGCGCCGCACCGGGGTTGCGTTCGAGCGCCTGCGCCACCGCGAACACCGTCAGCGGCGCGCCGTGGGCCGCGAGCGTGCGGTGGACGCGCCAGAAGCCGGCTCGTGATCCGTAGGCGAACATCGACTCGGCGTTCAGGTCGCGGCCGCCCACCACCGGCGGTGCGCCCACGATCTCGTGGAGGTAGCCCTCCGACTCCGCATCGCCCTCCAGGACGTTGCGCTCGCCCCCCTCCTCGTAGTTGAGGACGAGACTGACGGCGACCCGGGCGCCCCCGGGCCAGGCGGCATCCGGCGGCACGGCGCCGTATCCGACGAGATCATGTTGCGGCTGGGACACGGGCCGGACTCTACCGCCGGTCCCGCGCCGCCCCCGGCAGGCCGCACCCGGCAGGAGGCGCGTCCCCGGCTCGGCGATCGCTCAGATGACGACCACGGCCTCCGTCCCGCTGTCCGGTTCGAAGCGGATCAGCACCGACTTGTAGGCCGGCGTGTTGCTCACGTCGGAGGTGTGGTCCAGCGGCACCAGGACGGTGGCCTCCGGCATGTAGGCCGCGGCGCAGCCGCGGGCCGTCGGGTAGGCGACCAACTTGAAGTGGGCGGCCCGGCGTTCGCGGCCGTCGGGCCACGCGGAGACCAGGTCGGTGTACGCACCCTCGGTGAGGCCCAGCCGCTGGATGTCCTCGGGGTTCACCAGGACCACGCGACGGCCGTCGTGGACGCCGCGGTAGCGGTCGTCGAGGCCGTAGATGGTGGTGTTGTACTGGTCGTGGGAGCGCAGGGTCTGGAGCATCAGCCGACCCTCGGGGATTTCCGGGACCACCATGTCGTTGACCGTGAAGTTGGCCTTGCCCGTGTGGGTGGGGAAGGTCCGCGTGTCGCGCGGGGCGTGCGGGAGCGAGAAGCCGCCGGGGACGCGGACGCGGGCGTTGAAGTCCTCGAAGCCGGGCACCACGCGGCCGATGCGCTCGCGCAGCCGGTCGAGGTCGTGGGCGAACTCCTCCCACGGGATGTCGTCGGACGCGCCGAGTGCGGCGCGCGCGATGCCGCTCACGATGGCGGTCTCCGAGCGCAGCGTGGCCTCGCCCTTGAGGCGGCCTCGGGAGGCGTGGACGCGTCCCATGGAGTCCTCGACGGTGACGAACTGGGGGCCCGCCTCGGTGCGGTCCTCGTCGGAGCGGCCGAGCGTCGGCAGGATCAGGGCGCGGCGTCCGGTGACCAGGTGGGAGCGATTCAGCTTGGTGGAGATCTGCACGGTCAGCGCGCAGCGGCGTACGGCTTCCTCGGTGACCGGGGTATCCGGGGCGGCGGAGACGAAGTTGCCTCCCATGCCGACGAACACGCCGACCTTGCCGTCGCGCATGGCGCGGATGGCGTTGACGGAGTCGTAGCCGTGGTGGCGGGGCGAGGTGAAGCCGAACTCGGCGTCGAGGGCGGCGTGGAAGGCTTCGGGCATCCGCTCGAAGATGCCCATGGTGCGGTCGCCCTGCACGTTGGAGTGGCCTCGGACGGGGCAGACCCCGGCGCCGGGGCGGCCCACGTTGCCGCGCAACAGGAGGAAGTTGACGACCTCGCGCAGGGTGGGCACGGAGTGCTTGTGCTGGGTGAGTCCCAGGGCCCAGCAGACGATGACGCTGCGGGACTCCAGGACCATCGCGGCGGCCCGTTCGATCTGCTCGCGGGGCAGGCCGGTGGCGGCCAGGACGTCGTCCCAGTCGGTCGTACGGGCGTCCTTCGCCCAGGCTTCGTACCCGAGGGTGTGCTCGTCGACGAAGGCCCGGTCGACGACGGTGCCGGGCGCGGCGTCCTCGGCTTCCAGCAGGAGGCCGTTCAGGGCACGGAAGAGGGCCAGGTCTCCGCCCGCGCCGATCTGGAGGAAGAGGTCGGTCAGACGGGTGCCCGATCCGAGGACCCCGCGGGGGCGCTGCGGGTTCTTGAAGCGTTCGAGTCCGGCCTCGGGGAGCGGGTTGACGCTGATGACGCGTCCGCCGTTGTCCTTGGCGCGTTCGAGGGCGGCCATCATGCGCGGGTGGTTGGTGCCGGGGTTCTGGCCCGCGACGATGACCAGGTCGGCGTGGTGGATGTCGTCGAGGGTGACGCTGCCCTTGCCCACGCCGAGGGTTTCGACGAGGGCGGAGCCGGTGGACTCGTGGCACAGGTTGGCGCAGTCGGGCAGGTTGTTGGTGCCCAGGCGGCGGGCGAGCAACTGGAGCGCGAAGGCTGGCTCGTTGGGGGTGCGGCCGGAGGTGTAGAAGACGGCTTCGTCGGGTGAGGCGAGTGCGGCGAGCTCGGCGCCGATGATCTCGTAGGCCCGTCCCCAGCTGACCGGGGCGTAGTGAGTGGCGCCCTCCTCCAGGAGCATGGGGTGGGTCAGCCGGCCCTGCTGGCCGAGCCAGTAGCCGGAGCGTCCGACCAGTTCGGCGACGGAGTGGCGGGCGAAGAAGTCGGGCGTCACGCGGCGCCGGGTGGCTTCCTCCGCGACGGCCTTGGCGCCGTTCTCGCAGAACTCGGCGCGGTGCACCTTGTCCTCTTCGGGCCAGGCACAGCCGGGGCAGTCGAAGCCGTCGTGCTGGTTGACGCGCAGGAGGGCGCGGGCGCCGCGGACGGCGCCCATCTGCCGCTCGGCCATCCGCACGGCTGTCGTGACGGCGTGGACGCCGACCGCGTGGTGCTCTGGGCGGCCGATGCGCGGAGTGTCCTGGGCGGGGTCGGATCCCGGTGCGCGGGCGATCATCGTGCTCCTCGGGCTCGGCGCCGTGTCCGCTTGGTACGGGGGCCTCCGTGGGATCCGCGAGCACAGCTCCACCACGTTAAGGCGGCCCGGGCGCCGCGCTCATGGGCCGGAGGTAGGGCTCCGCTCGGGCCCTACGTCCCGGCTCGCGGTACTTCGGGCCTGCGGGGCGGCGGCGAGGGCTGCCCGGCTCCACTGGTGCGCGGGGTCTCGTCGGTCGGGCGCGGCCGCCGCTGGATCCGGCATCGCCGACAGTCCATCGAGCAGTCCGTTCCACTCCGTGACAGACACCCTCGTACGTCACCATCACGTCCCGGGGCTGTAAGGGAACCGGGCCCGGGGCACCCGCACGCCCGGTCGGCCACTAGCCTGCGGGCGTCGGGCCACGCAGCCCAGCGGACCACCACACCCCGGGAGACTCAGCCATGCCCCTCGGTCGCCGCGCCCTCCTCGCCACGATCGCCCTCGCAACCACGCTGGCGCTGACCGCCTGCGACCCCGCAGCCGAAGGCGAAGGCTCTCCCGCCACCTCCGCCCCGGCCTCCCCGCCCGCGAAGTCGACCGTGTCCACCCCGCCCGCCGTCTCCACCTCACCCGCCGTCTCCACCTCACCCGCCGGTTCGGGCCGGCACACGCTGACCGAGGCCGCCACCGCCGGCGGGCTCACCAAGGCCACCGGTGCCGGCGCGGTCTCCGACGTCCCGGTCGACCCGGGCGAGATGCGTGACGGCATGCACCTGGTGGTCGCCGCCTACGACCGTGCCGGGCAGACCTCCGGCCGCCGCATCCTCTTCGTCGGCGTCGACGGCGTTCCGGAGGACCCGAACAGGCGCCGCGAGCACCTGTGGCGCGGCCTGATCGACTACGCGCTGCAGAACGGCTCCACCGGTACCCCCACCACCGCCAAGCCCTACCCGCCCGGCCCGTTCGGCGGATCCCTCGAGTGCTTCAGCCTGCCCGAGTCCGCCAACGCCACCGACGTCATCTGCGGCTGGTCCGACACCACCACCGCCGCCGTCGCACTCTTCCCCCGCACCACCCCCGCCGACGCCGCCCGCCTCTTCGCCGCCATGCGCACCGACCTGGAACACTGACCGGCGACCAGCCCTCGTCCAGACCCACCGCACGTGCCCGGGCGACTCCCCCGCGAGCTGACGGCCGTACTCCCCGTCCCGATGACGCGTCAGGGTTCCTCACGGTGCGGTGCGGATGGGCGATCGGGGGGTCGCGGGCTGCCGGTGTGCCCCGGCGCCGTCCGGTGGCGATCCCGCCATGCGGAGGGGGCCGGCCGCGTCGGAGTGGGGGCTGCACGCTTCCAGCGGCCTCAGGTCCGACGACCTCCTTCCCCCGCCCCCGGTGGCGGACCACGGTCCGACACCTGGCGGGAGGCAGCCAGCCACGGCAGCAACTCCGGCACCGATCCCGATGTATCCGGCGAATCGGGCATATCGGCAGGATGGTCACTGGATCGCGGAACCGATCGAGGCCCTGGGCCCTGTAACGCGCGCCAGATCGAGCATCTCCCCTCGTACTGTTCGCCCCCCTGACCACCGGATCGGCCGACCATGCCCCTGGGCCCCGTAGGAGCCCCCGCCCCCGCCCGCTTTCCCGCCCGCGTCCCCGCGTACGCGGGTGCCGTACTGGCACTCGCGGCCGGGCTGGCGGGCTGCTCCGGTGGGGCGGAGGCCCGGGACTACGGCCCGGCTCCGAGCCTGTCCGCGCCTGCGACGGTCTCGGCGCTGTGGCCCGACCGCGCAGAGACCGCCGGTGCCGATCGCCGGGACCCCTCGGGAGACTCCCGCCTCCCGGTGCCCGGCGTCACCGTTCCGCCCGGCGGGGTACGGGAGCTGGACGGCGCCGCCGTCCTCGCGGCCGACCCGGGTACGGAGGCCGCCGTGAAGGCCGGCCTACGGGGGTGCCCGGGCGCCGGGTGCCGACTGCGCCCGCCCGAGTACGCCGATCTGACCGACAGCGGGCGCCCCGGGCTCGTCCTGGCCTACGACGACCCGGACCGTACGCTGATGTGGGTGTACGCGCCGGAGGCGGATACTCCGTCTCCACCGCCGAGGACGGGCTGGAGGGCCTCGAGGCCTTCCACGAACACGAACCCGACCTGCTGCTCCTGGACGTGATGCTGCCCGCGCTCGACGGCATCGGCCTGTGCCGCCGGATCAGGGAGACGAGCATCGCGCCCATCCTGATGATGTCGGCGCGCGGCGACGGCCTGGACGTGGTGGCGGGCCTGGAGGCAGGCGCGGACGACTACGTGGTCAAGCCGGTGCCGAGCGCGGTGCTGGTGGCCCGGATCCGCTCCCTGCTGCGCCGGGCGGCACTGCCCGCCAGCACCGTCCGGGGCGGAGGCGCCGCGGCCGGTGGCTCAGCTGATTTTGCCCCCGCTCCCGTGCCTGTCGCCGCTGCCTCTCCCCCTCCCGCTCCCGCTCCCGTCGCCGTTCGCGACCCGGAAGCCGGATCCGGCCATCCGGATCCCCACGTGCTGGTCTTCGGGGACTTGGAGATCGACACGGACGGCCTGGAGGTGCGGCTGTCCGGGGATCCCGTACGGCTGACGCCGACCGAGCTGCGGCTGCTGCTGGAGTTCGCGGCCAATCCCGGGATCGTCCTGGAGCGGCGCACCCTGCTGCGCAACGTGTGGGAGCACACCTGGGGCGGGGACAGCCGGGTCGTCGACCTGGCAGTCCTGCGGCTGCGCTCCAAGATCGGTGTCGGCCGGATCGAGACGGTACGCGGCTTCGGCTACAAGCTGCTGCGCACGTAGTGGCAGGCGTGGAACGCGCCGGTGCCCGGCTGCGGCAGGCCTGGGGACGGCGGACAGGGAGATGGCCCGCCGGGAGGGGTGCCTCGCTGCGCTGGCAGATCGCCGCCCTGGTGGCCGCCACAACGTGCGCGGTCGCCGCCGCCATCGGCCTCCTCGTGCACGATGCGAGCCTCTCCAGGACCCTGAGCCAGTCGCGGGACGCGGCGATCCGGCAGTTGGACCTCGCCACCGCGGCCTACGTCCGCACCGGATCGGCCGAGGACTCGGGTGCCACGCTCGACAACGGTCGGGTGCCTCAGGAGCTGCGCGGGCTGGTTGCCGGGGGCACGTCGGCGCCGAACTCGGCGAGGGGGTGTACGGCGGGCACGTGATGTGGGCGGCGCGCCCGGTCGGCGGCCGGATGCTCGCCGTGGAGATCGACCTGCGCTCAGAGATGCGCGATCTGAAATGGCTCGACGCCAGCACGGCGCTCGCCGGCCTCCTCTCCGTCGCCGTCGTCGTACCGCTCGGCGTCCTGGTGGCCGGACGGCTCAGCGGGCGGCTGCGGTACGCGGCGTCCACCGCCCGACGCATCGCGGACGGGGATCTGGAGGCGCGGATCGCAGCCGGCGGGCGACCGGGACGACCCGGCGACGAGATCGCCGAAATCTCCGCCGCCGTCGACTCGATGGCGGGAGCACTGCACGGCAGACTGCTGGCCGAGCAGCGGTTCACGGCCGATGTGGCCCACGAGCTGCGCACCCCCCTCATGGGACTGGTCACCGCGGCGGAGCTGCTCCCGGACTCGGAGGCGACGGGCTACGTCCGCGACCGGGTCGACGCTCTGGGCACGCTGGTGGAGGAGCTACTGGAGATCTCCCGCCTCGACGCGGGAGTCGAACGGGCGGACCTGCTGCCCTGTCCGGTCGGGGAGACGGTCGCGGAAGCCGTGCGCCGCACGGGACTTGAGGTGCGGGTGCACGTGGTGACCGATGCGGTCGCCGTGACCGATCCGCGCCGTCTCGACCGGATCCTGGCCAACCTGGTCGCCAATGCGCACCGGCACGGCCGCACCCCCGTGGAGGCGACCGTGGACGGGCCGACCGTGACGGTACGGGACCACGGCGCCGGCTACCCGCCGGAGGTGCTGGCCGGGGGTCCCCGCCGGTTCTGCACGGGAGCGCGGGAGCGGGGCCGGGGCCACGGGCTCGGGCTGACGATCGCGCTCGGCCAGGCCGGTGTGATCGGAGCCGAGCTCGATCTGGTCAACGCCCCGGGTGGCGGCGCGCTGGCGAGCCTGCGGCTGCCGGCGGGGCACTGACGCCGGATCCGGGCGAGGCCGCTTCAGTCGACCGTGAAGCAGGGCCGAAACAGGGTCGAAACCGGCCCAAGCAGTCACTGCAACACGCCCACATCGGGACGGAAACCCCGACCACCAACGATGGCGGCAGCCGGCCGGCACTCCTCGTGCCCGGACACCTCGCCCGCCAGTCCCGATGCGTGATGCGGCGTACGCGGTCCGAGAAGGCCGCCCCGCCCGCGAAGGAGCAGTGATCACCCTTGTCCCGTCCCACCCAGACCCTGCGCGCCGTCCCCGATCCGCCCGATCCGGCGATCGGTCCGATCCGTGCGTTCCATCCGATCGCTCCGGCCCGTCCGATCGCTCCGGCCCCTCCGGTCCATCAAGTCCGTCCGGCCCGTTCAGCCTGTTCAGCCCTTCGGTCCGCCGCCCCTACTCCCCCGGCCTCGACGGACTGCGGGCGCTCGCCGTCACCGCGGTCGTCGTCTACCACCTCAACCCCGCCTGGCTGCCCGGCGGCTTCCTCGGCGTGGACGTCTTCTTCGTCCTCAGCGGATTCCTCATCACCGATCTGCTCCTGGCCGAGCACCGGGCCAACGGCACCGTCCGGCTGGGCCGCTTCTGGATGCGCCGGGCCAGGCGGCTACTGCCGCCGCTCGTGGTCGTCCTCATCCTGTCGACGGCCGTGGCGGCCCTCCTACGCCCGGCCCGGCTGGCCGAGGCGCGGGGCTCCATCCTCTCGGCCCTGACCTTCACCAACAACTGGTGACAGACGGCAACCGATGCCTCGTACTTCGCGCATTTCGGGCCGCCCCCGCTCTTCCGCCATCTGTGGACCCTCAGCGTCGAGGAGCAGTTCTACCTCGTGTGGCCGCCGCTGCTCCTCGCTTTGCTGGTGGCCGTACGGTCTCGGTTCCGCCCGTCCCTGTGGCTGGGTCCCCTTGCCCTAGCGGCTGGCTCGGCCCTCGCGATGGGGCTGCTGTACTCACCGGGGGCGGACTCCTCGCGCCTCTACTTCGGTACCCACACCCATGCCTTCCCCTTGCTCCTCGGCGCGGCCCTGGCCCTGACCCGGCCCGGCGCCGGGCTCGCCGCCGCCGCGCGAGGCGCCGGGCCCACGGGCTTCGCCGGACTCGCGGGGTTCGCGGGGTTCGCCGTGCTCGTCGCGTGCTTCTGTCGCCTGCGTGACACCTCGGCCGCGCTGTACCCGGGCGGGTTCCTGCTGGTCGCCGCCGCGGCCGCGGCGGCGGTGCTGGGCGCCGTACAGCCGCGCGGCCCGCTCGTGCGCGCCTTGTCCGCCGCGCCGCTGGCCTGGCTCGGCAAGCGCTCGTACGGGATCTACCTCTGGCACCTTCCCGTACTGTCCCTCGCCGTCCCCGACACCCGGACCCCCGCCGAGGTGCCACTGAACTCCCTTTCGGCCGCAGCGATTTCGGTGGCGCTGGGCGCGCTCTCGTACCGCTGGATCGAGGAGCCCGTACGCCGCCAGGGGCTACGGGTGATGTCCCGCCGGCTGAGCCTGGCCGTGGAGGGGGCGCCGCCAGCGAGCCGCCCGGCCCGGGCAGGTGCCCGTACGGCCGTGGTCGCTGCGGCCGTCGCGATGGGGCTGGCTGTCTGGGGCATGGCCTCGCCCCGGCCGGGGGACAGCGCCGCGGACCGGGTCAGTGCGGGGCAGCGGGCCCTGGACGACGCGGCGTCACCCTCGGGCGGATCCGTACCGGGCAGCATCAGTGCCATCGGCGACTCCGTGATGGTGGCTTCCGCGCCCGCGCTGAAGACGCGGTTCCCGGGGATGGTCATCGATGCCGAGACCAGCCGCCAGCTCTCGGCGGCCGCCAGGGAGGTCAAGTCCCTCAAGGCGGCGGGCACCTTGGGCGACACGGTGGTCATCGGCCTCGGGACCAACGGCGTGGGCGGCCGGAACGACCTGGAGTCCGCCGTGCGCGAGGCAGGTCCCGAGGAGCGGATCGTGCTCGTCACCGCGCACGTCCCCAAGTCCTGGCAGAAACAGGTCAACCAGGCCATCGAGGCGGTCTCCGCAGCCCACTCCAACGTGGCCGTGGCCGACTGGGACAGGGCCATCGCCGGCCAGGAGGGCCTCTTGGTCGCCGACCACGTACACCCCGGCCCGCAAGGAGGCCGCGTCTACGCCGACACCATAGGAACGGCCCTGGCGTCGCTCCCCCCGATCCCCCTGATCCCGCTCACCTCGACGATCCCGCTGAGGCGCCCCTCCCATCCGTGGCGGGGCGCCCGCGTCAGATCTCCACCCTCGGTAGATCCTCGAACTTGCCGCGGATACAGGGGATTTGACCTCTCCCCTACTCACGGCGGGACCGTTGGCCGAGGGGACTGCCATGGACCTGAACGAGGCCATGGCCGCCTTCGGGTCACACCGGGCCCCTGACGCGAAGTGGCGACAGCCTGGCGTGACGGACGTCGGTCCGGTGGAGATCGAGGTGCCGCGGCCGAGGTCTACGGAGCCGAGGTCTCCGAACAGACCATCGCCACGATCACCCACTCGGTGATGGAGGGCATGGCCGAGTGGCGGGCCCGGCCTCTCGCCTGACAGCTGCGGCCGCGCACGCACCGCCACCGCTGCTCGGAGGTGTCGATCGCGTCACCGCAGCGGGGGCACACCTCGGGGAAGGCGATCGGGCTCTCGGCGCCGGTGCGCTGGTCGACCAGTGGCGCCTCGACCCGCGGGGTCACCTCGTCGGCCCGGTAGACGAATACAGGGTCAGCGCGGCAGTGCCCGGCGGCAGCGTGACCGGGAGGCGGGCGGCGTCGGTGTCGATGGCCGAGCCGGCGCTTGACGGACCTGGCCCTGAAGACGCTGCCCGGGGTCGGCTTCCTCGGGCGCGCGGATCGCCCTCTCTCAGGCCCCATTCCCCGCCGATGGGATGTTTATACCGTTTCTTGACAGTTCGGAGTGAATTAGAGTACCGTCGACGTGCCATGAAAGAGAAGCGCGCGTACGAGAGTCCGCTGCGTGCCGGGCAGCTCGAGCAGACCCGGCAGCTGATCCTCGCCGCGCTCACCGAGGCCATCGCCGATGAAAGCGTCCAGGAGCTGACCATTCCGCTCGTGGCGGAGCGCGCAGGCGTCGCCGTCCGCACCGTCTACCGGCACTTCCCGACCAGGGAGGCGCTCTTCGCGGCTTGGAGCGGGTGGGCCCAGGAGAATCTGCACGTGCTCATGCAGTCCTACCCCGACACCTTGGACGGGCTGCGCCGCGTCGCGCCGGAGCTCTACCGCTCTTACGACGAGCACGCGCCCCTGATCCTCGCCATGCTGAACTCCAAGGCGGCCCGGCCTCTGCGGGAGCAGGGCCGCAGGGACCGGTTCCACTCCGTGGAGACCGCACTGGCCGAGCTCACTGCGGAGGCCGACCCGGTCGCCCGCCGCCGTGCGGTCGCCGTGCTGTACCTGCTGGTGAGTGCCCCGGCCTGGCAGGCCATGCGGCTACAAGCGGGGCTCGACGGGGTCGAGGCCGGCGCGGCGGCCGCCTGGGCGGTGCGGGTGCTCACGGACGAACTGCGGCGAGACCCGGACGGCCCGCTACGCCACCCTGGCAGATGACCGGCGAGGAGGAGAGCCATGAGCATCGCCACGGAACGCACTTTCGCTCCACCGGGGCCGGGCACGTGGTTCCTGGACCCGACCCACTTCACCCGCCCGGTGACCAGGTTCCACGCCGAGATCTTCATCGAGGAGATGCACCGCGGCTTCGGAGAGAGCCTCCGCCGGTACGGATCGCTGCTCGAACGGCTGGACTGGGCCTTCGTCAACGGTTTCTGCTACTACCATCCCCAGCCGCTGGGAGCCCCGCCGGACGCCACGGACCATCCGCCGAGGGAGGTCTGGGAACACCTTGCCGCCGATCACCCCGAGATCCGCACCAGGCTCGCGACCAGCGCGACCGTCTTCGAGCGCAAGCTGTGGCGCGAGGACCTGCGCCGCTGGGACGAGGAGGTCAGACCCGGGCTGCAGCGCGAGCGGCGCGAACTACAGCAGGTCGAGCCCGGTCTCCTCGATACCGGCAGTCTGCTCGCGTACCTCGACCGGTGCCGGGAGCACCAGCGCCGAGCCGGTTACCTGCACCACCTGTTCAACATGCCGGCACTGCTGCCGATGGGCGATCTGCTCGCCCACTGTCAGGAGTGGACAGGGCGCACCACCGGCGAGATCCTGGCCCCGCTGGCCGGATCGAGCCCCGATCCGCTGGCGGACCGGGAGGAACTGGCCGAGCTGGCCGCCGCCGTAGCAGCGGACCCCCGGGCGAGCGAGCTGCTCGCCTCCTCGGCACGACCCCAGGAGCTGCTGGCGGCGCTGGGGGCCGTCGCGGGACGTACGAGTACCGCCCTCGCCGAGTACCTGGCGACGGCGGGCTGGCGCCCCGTCAACGGCGAGGACGTGGGCGATCCCTGCGTGGCCGAGTTGCCCGCCGTCGTGCTCGCGGCCATTCGCTCGGCGGTTTCCTCCGCGACGAAGCCCCAGGAGGACGCCCCCGCCGAACAGCGCGCCGACGCGGCGGCCGACCTTCGCGACGCCGTACCCGCGCCGCACCGCTCCCGCTTCGACGAGCTGCTCGCCGAGGCGCGGTTGGTCTCCCGGCTGCGCGACGAGCGCGGGTCGTGCGCGGACCTTCCGGCCATCGGCCTCACCCGGCGCGCCATCCTGGCGGCCGGCCGACGGCTCACCGAGCAGGGCCGGATCCACGCACCCGCCCACCTGGCCGAGGCGGACTACGTCGAGCTGCGCGCCCTGGTCCGTACGGGCTCCGGGCCCGACGCCGCAGAACTCGCCTCCCGGGCGCACTACCGCGACCACGCCCGGTACGCGGACGCGCCACCGATGCTGGGTCCACCGCCGGGCGACCCGCTGCCTCCCGATTGGCTGCCGCCCGCCGCGGCACGCCTGGAACGCGCCCTCGGTGCCGTCGTCCTTGCCATGTTCAGCAACCCGGCAGCCCGGACCGAGGGGCGGACCGTCCACGGGCTCGGCGCGAGCCCGGGCGTGTACGAGGGCACGGCACGGGTGATCAGCGGCGTGCCCGAGTTCGACCGCATCCAGCCCGGGGACGTCCTGGTCACCGGCGCGACCACCACGGCCTTCAACATCGTCCTGCCGCTGCTCGGCGCGATCGTCACCGATCGCGGCGGAGCGCTTTCCCACGCCGCCATCGTCGCCCGGGAGTTCGCCATCCCCGGCGTCGTCGGATGCACGGATGCCACGGCGGTGATACCCGACGGCGCCTGGGTGCGGGTCGACGGCCGGGCCGGAGAGGCGGCGGTGGTCCGATGACCGGTCTGCTGTCGCCGAGCACGTGGTCCGCCCCTGTGCCGCTCCGCCTGGCCACCGACGAGAGCCAGTACGGCGGCAAGGCCTCGCAGCTCGCGGCCGCCGCCCGGGCCGGTCTACCGGTACCGGCAGGAATCGCCCTGGAATGGCTGTTCGTCGACGCCGTCGCAGCAGATGACGACGAGGCGCTCGCCGCCCTGCACGTGGCAACCGCCGGCTTGCAGGGCGGCGGGCTGGCCGTGCGTTCCTCCGCGCTGGGCGAGGACTCGGCCGGGGCGAGCTTCGCCGGACAGCACCTCACCTGCCTCAACGTACGGGGTCCGGACGGGCTGACCGAGGCGGTCCGAATGGTGAGAGATTCGGCGCACTCGGCCGCCGCGCTCGCCTACCGTGAGCGGCTCGGGCTGCCCGGCCGGCCCAGAGTGGCAGTGGTGGTACAGGAGTTGGTGGAACCCGAGTGCGCCGGAGTCCTGTTCTCCCGAGACCCCCTCGACGGCTCCGACGTTCTGGTGATCGAGGCGAGTTGGGGCCTGGGCGAAGCCGTGGTCAGCGGCCTGGTCGTACCGGATCACTACCGGGTCCGCCACGACGGCAGGGTGATCGAGCGTACGGCGGGCATGAAGGACCTGGCCGTGGAGCCCGCGCCGGCCGGCGGAACGAGCCAGGTCCCGGTCCCCGCCGACCGAATCCACCGACTCTGCCTCGACGAGACGCGGCTGGAGAGCCTGCGGGATCTCACCGCCCGCTGCGAGCAGGTCTTTGGCGGGACGCAGGACCTGGAGTGGGCCTTCGTCGCCGACCGCCTCCTTCTGCTGCAACGCCGGCCGATGACCGGGGCCGCGCCCCCGCACTGACCCCTGCGTAGCCGCCCACCTCAGCTCGGGACGAGCATGGACTGCTTATGGTTGAAGATGTTGGCGGCGTCCCGGATGGGGCGTGCCCCAGAGAGGGTCCTTAGGTCGTCGAACGGTGTAACCAGGTTGTTGGGGATACCCTGTTCGACCTACACGTTCCAAAATCTGTTGAGATACGGCTTCTAAGTCACACCTGGCCGTGACTTAGAACTCCTAACAAAATGAGATGAAGGATGGCCCCAGGTCGGACGAGGATCGCTCGGTACTCGCCGACGAAAGGGCAGCCATGGGTGACAGTCCCCCGAGGGAGCTCATCTCGCTTGCTGATGACGAGGGCAACAGCGTCTCGGTCAACGTTCTGGGACGTAGCCCCAGATGGACCGCCGGGCTCGACGTGGAGATCGTCGTCAAGACGCCCTTCGTGTCCGGCCGTATCGACCTGGCGCTGTATGTTGCGCGGTTGGAGAGCTGGGCCGACGCACTGGACCGGCTTGACGCCGGTGAAGACGTGGCCTGGATGGCGATGAGCAGTGGGCCGTCCATCTTCATCCAGCTCACGGGCGAGCGTGACTGCCCGGAGGTGGTCGTGGAGGACGAGTCGGGGTCCATGGTCACCGTGCGGGTCCCGCTCGTCCCGCCGGATGACTGGATTGCTGACCATCGCCAGCGTCTGCGCCAGGTGATGGATCACTGGGTTCCGATGCTGTCAGGGTAGGGAGATAAGTCGCCGCCAGCAGATGAGGGCGCATCCGAGGGTCAGGAAGGCTTCGTGGATGTCGTCGCGGATCTCCCAGCGAATCCGCAGGCGGCGGAACCAGTGCAGGTGGGCGAATGCACGCTCCACGAACCAACGTTGGGTACCCAGTCCCGAGCCGTGCTCGGAGCCGCGTCGGGCGATCACCGGCTTCACCCCGAGGGCCCAGACGAGGCGGCGGTACTTGTCGTGGTCGTAGCCGCGGTCACCGAGCACGATGTCCGGTCGGCGCCGGGGCCGGCCGCGCTTGCCCCGCACCGGTGGAATGGCTTCGAGCAGCGGAATGAGCTGGGTGACGTCGTTGCGATTGCCGCCGGTCAGGGTGACGGCGAGCGGGATGCCGGTGGCGTCGGTGATCAGGTGGCGCTTGTTGCCCGTCCTGCCCCGGTCAACAGGACTTCGTCCCGTCTTGGGGCCCCCTTTGGCGCCCGAATGTGAGAGCCCTCGACCGCCGCGCGGGAGAAGTCCAGGGCGTTCGCGCCGCGCAACTTCGCCAGGAGCTCTTGGTGCAGCCGGGGCCACACGACAGCCTCGGTCCACTCGGCCAAGCGGCGCCAGCAGGTCATGCCCGAGCCGAAGCCGAGCTCCTGCGGCAGGTGTTCCCACCCAATCCCCGTGTGCAGCACGAAAAGGATGCCCTGGAACACCAGCCGGTCCGGTTGCCGCTTCCGCCCAGGATGCCGAGTTCGACGCTCGGCCTTCGGCAGTAGCGGTTCGATCAACGCCCACAGTTCGTCATCGACATCCCACGGCTTCGGTCGAGCCACCCCGCGCCCCCAGATCAAGAGTCCCGGAGCGATCCAACCACCAAGAAGATCATTTCGTTAGGAGTTCTAAGGGCCCGGGCGCCGCTGTGACCGGTACCGGAGCCGGGGCGCGCGGTTGGCCGCCGTGGGCTGTGGACGGCGTCGGGTCACCCCCGAACGACACATCCTCGAGCCCGTCCCACAGAACGTACCGAGGGCTTCGCCACGCCACGTGGACCGCGCGCACCCTCGGTGCCCTCCCTCTCCTTACCACCGCTCCTGCCTCCATCGGCATCTCCCCTTCGATGAAGGTGACCTCCTTCGCCGAGCACGGTCCCGTCGATAGTGCCGGAGTACCAGGTGCTGCCGGAACGACGCCGAAGTCCAGGCTCCCTCGGACTTGCAGAGGACTGCCCGAATACCACCGTCGTCTCCGAAGACGCCCTATTGGCTCTATGGACGACAGGTGACTCCAGTCGGAAGGTGAGTTCCGACTCCACTTGGCGTGTTCTGCACCGTGAGCCCGAGAGCCCGCAGTGCGACAGTTGGGAGCATGCCTACGTGCTCCCAAGGGCGGTTCGGGCTTCCTGGAGGAAGGATCCTGTGGACGCCTTCGTTTTGGCCATCGCCTGATTGAACGCGTCAGCCATCGCTGGCACAGGACAGTAGGTGACTTGTGCCTTGGCGCCGTAGTCGGCACCTGTCCGTTGCCGTCCATATCCAGGCGCTTTGACAGCGAACATAGTTGCTGCGGCTTCCTGGCCAGCGAACCCAATCGTACGAGGGTCTGGACCCGACTCAGGAGCGACAGCGCCCAGTTGTCTGCCGGCGGAGGAATCGCTTGGTCAGTGCTCGTGGAGAGATCATCATGTGGGAATGCCTGAGAACCGATCCGCTGTGGCACCGACTGTGGTGCGCCTCCCCCACTATACGAAGGCGGACCAGGAGGAGATCCTTGGCGCCAGCGATGATCCCTTCGGTGTCGCCTCGACCGGTCTGACCTGGCTGCCGAAAGAAGAACACTTCGGAATCAGACACGAAGACCGGCTCGTGGCACACGCCGGCCTGCTGCGACTGTTTGTCGCGATCGGCGACGCCGAGTCGGAGGTGGTGGGCGTCGGCGGGGTGGCTGTCGCACCCGGCATGCAAGGTCAGGGCCTGGCTCGGCTCGTCGTCACAGCTGCCCTGGAGCACGCCCGCACGATGGGTCCTCAGCACGCACTCCTGTTCTGCCGGCCTCCTCTTGTGCCGCTCTACCAGCGCCTCGGATGGCACCCGCTCGACAAGGACGTACTCGTCGAACAACCCGAAGACCGCTTGGTGACCATGCCGCTGCGAACTATGGTGACACCCTTGCGCGACGACGCCCGCTGGCCCTCAGGGCCAGTACGGCTGTTCTCGCTCCCTATGTGACGCAGGGCCACCCGGCACCACAGCAAGGGTTCACCCATCCCACACCGGTCCTGACTGATCATTTGCCATTCGATCCAGTCGTCGCAGGCCAACGCGAACAGACCGACCAACTTCGTTGTCCAAGGGCAGCACCTGAGCGTCGTGGTTGGCACCGGAGGACAGCAGGGCGTTGTAGTTGGCCTCGATGCGTGTTCTTGTCGGCCCAGAGTGGGTGCGTAGGTGGCCCGAAGGGGGAGCGCGCTCAGACCCCGTTTCACGGGGTCGGGGCCTACGGCCCGTTGGGCGGGTCCGCTCCGCTCCCCCGCTGGCCGCAGTAGGAGGTGGGGTGCCAGGGCAAAGGACAATCCTTCCTCGCCCCAGACTCCCTGAAGCCCTTCGGTTGTGCTCCGCTCCACCAGAGCAGGGCACAACCGCTCCCACCCGGCACCTCGCGCGACCGTCGTGCCTCAGAGAGCCCGTCACCAAGCCCGGATGCGGTGTGGTCGCATCAACACCGCGGCCCACCCTCGGGAAGGGGCATGCCTGCGACTGAAGGATCTTGCTCGCACTGTGGACCGCCGCCGCGAGCTCGCCGACGTCGCGGAGTTCGGCAGCAGTGATGCCAAGCTTTTTGAGTTCCGCAATGTGACCCTGGGCATTCGATCGGGTTCCCCCGACGATCGATGCCGCAAGCGTGTAGATCTCGAAATGCTTCTTCTCGACATCGCCGTGCGTCGCGTAGGCCTGCATTCTGATCTGCGGCGGCTGGGTCTTCAGCTCGGAGTCGTCCGCGTCCTCCACGTACTCGGCCTGGAGGCGGGCGAGGAATTCCGGTACGCGGCGACGTGGTTCTCGACCCGCGGCGATCGGCTGGCAGCCGAAGGCCCGGCAGGCCTCATGGCCACCGGCTCCGAGGGCGGTGCCACCCTGTGGGACCTCTCCTCCCGGCCCGGCGAGCCGGAGCGGCTCGGCTTCATCAAACGCGAGTGGAAGAAGGTCCGGGAGGTTCTGTTCGCCCCCAACGACCCGGTCCTGGCAGTCGACGGGGCGCTGTACGACGTCGGCGACCCGCGCAAGCCCGACCGGCTGTCCGCGCTGCCCTCCGCGGACGGAGGCAGGAACCTTCCGATGCCGCGCGCGTTCTCCCCCGACGGCAACCGGCTGGAGGTGACGGACTTCCGTGCATCGGGAGGCTTCCTTTACGACGTCTCCGGCCCGGCCCGGCCCCGGTTCCGCGGCCGCGTCCCCCAGGGCAGCGAAGAGGCGCCGTACGCGTTCGGCGCGGACGGCCGACTGCTCACGGGAGCCGGCTCCGGATCCCGGCTCCTGGCCTGGGACGTGTGGGACCCCACCGCTCCGCACGCCGTGGCGACCCTCACCCTGGACGAGGAGGCACGCCCCCTCGGCATCTCCTCCGACGGCGCCACACTGACCACCTACACCTACACCTACACCTACACCTACACCTACACCTACACCTACACCTACCCCGGCCAGGCCGTCCGCTGGAACATCGCCGAGATCGGCGCCACCCTGAGTGACCCGATCGCACGTGCCTGCCGCCTCGCCGCGGCCAACCCCACTCCCGCCGAATGGAAGAGGATGGCTCCCGGCGCCCCCTTCCGTCGCGTCTGTCCCACCCTCCCGCCAACCCCTTCCCCACCCCCAAGGACGGCTTCCCGACCCCTTCCCTGTCAGCCCCAGTGCCCTCCCCGCGGGGAACTGAGGCCCCCAGGCTTTCCCACAACTGGATCAGCCTGCCAGCCCTGGTCGTGGGTGTCGGGAACGAGGGCCAAGGGCGCTACGCCGTCCGGTACCGCGACCGGGCCGCCCGCGGACGCGAAGGCGCCCGCCCCGGGCGCTGTTCCGGGGCGGGCGCCTTCTGCGCGAGAGGTGGTACGTCTGCGAGCCGGAGGCCTGGACGGCTCGGTCTCAGAGCAGGGACACCCTGTACTTGGCGAGGGCCTCCGGCACCGGCTGGTAGAACGTCGTGCCGCCGACCGAGCAGTTGCCGCTGCCGCCTGACGTGATGCCGAGGGCCTTCGTGCCGTCGTACAGGGCGCCGCCCGAGTCGCCGGGCTCCGCGCACACGTTGGTCTGGATCATGCCGCGCACCGTGCCGCCGCCGCTGTAGTGGACGGTGGCGTCCAGTGCGGTGACCGTTCCGCTCCGCGTGCCGGTGGTGGAGCCGCTGCGCTTGACGGGCTCGCCCACGTAGGCGTCGGCGGCGGTGAAGCCGCCGGAGTGGCTGAGCGAGGCGTTGTCGTAGCGGACCAGCGCGTAGTCGTTGCCCGGGAAACTGGACCCGACGGTGGGTCCGATCAGCGTGCTCTGCGCGGAGTTGGTGTACCAGGTCTTGACCACGTCGCCGCAGTGGCCGGCGGTCAAGAACGAGTCTTCGCGAGGTCAGCGGCAGACACCGTGCTGTCGGCCGTCACGACGACCCGGCCGCTCTCCCGGTCCACGTACCACGCGGTGCCGCCGACATCGGCGGCCAGGACGGCCTGGTCCACCTTGGCGAGCTGCGCCGCACCGAAGGACGGGGGTGTGGCTGCCTGGGCGGTGGGCAGGGTGAGCGCGGCGGCCGTCAGCAGGCCGGTGGCCACGGCGGTGAGTGTGGCCCGCCGTGCGGTGCGGGTGGGGGAACTGGTGCGCGTGATCCTCACTGATCTCCTCCTCGGAGCGTCGGGGCCCATGGGGTTGGGGGCCCTGTGAGGCGCATTCAGGGATTGGCGTGTCCCTGACAGGCGCTGCCAGTGAAGTATGTGAAGGCGCGTGCTCGCGCACAAGACCGCCGCCGCGAGATGCCGACTCCGGTGCGCGTGTGGTTGCGAAAACCTCGCGGCACACAGGGGGTTCTCAGTGCAATTTCACATTGCTATGTTACGCGTCACTGCCACTCCCCCCTTCTTGTCGACCCGTAAGGAGACTTCGTTGCGCGCTCCGAGATCTGTGCGTGTTTCCCTGCTCACCGCCGCGATAGCCGCCACCCTCACGCTGTCCGCGATCCCCGCCACCCGGGCCGCCGCCGCCCCGGCCCCCGCCGCCTCACCCGCCGTCGCGGCGAAGGCGGCGCCCGCGCCGGTCGCAACCGGCCGCGACCAGCACGGCCGCCGCAAGCACGACCGCGCGGAGCGGGCCGCCACGGCCGCGGACGCCACGCAGGCCACCGGCGGCGGCACCTGTCATTCGCCGAAGTGCAAGGCCGAGCTGGAGGCGCGGCTCTTCCCGTACACGTACACCTACGACAAGGGCGCGATCAAGGTCCGCACCGCGCTCGACCGGACCACTGTCGACCAGCTCTACTACGCGAGCAAGCAGGTCAAGACGCAGTTCCACCGCGTACTGGGCACCGATCAGCCGATCGCCGGGGATGCCAACACCACCCTCACCGTGGTGCTCTACGCCTCGCGCGCCGACTACGTGGCCTACCAGCCGGTCCTCACGGGTCTGAGCACCGACAACGGCGGCATGTACATCGAGTCCACCGCGACCTTCTACACCTACCAGCGCCGCGTGCCCCAGGACTCCTCCCTGACCCTGGAGGAGCTGTTCCGGCACGAGTACACCCACTACCTCAACGGCCGGTTCGCCGTCCCGGGCACCTTCGGTTCCGGAGCCTGGTACAGCGGCGACCGGACCACGGCGATGGACGAGGGGACGGCCGAGTTCTTCGACGGCGCCACCCGCGACGACGGGATCGCGGTGCGCAAGTCCCTGGTCCAGGGCGTCATCGACGACACGGCGACCGGCGGCCCGCGGATGACCGTGAACCAGCTCCTGCACGCGACCTACGCCGGCGACGGATTCCGGTTCTACGACTACGCCGGCACCTTCTACGAGTACCTGTGGCGGGACAAGCCGTCCGAACTCCAGTCGATGTACCGGTTGTTGCCTTCCAGCCCACCGCGACCCTGACCCACGACACGGCGGCCCAAGTGCAGTCGGCGCTCACCGCGTCGAGCGGGACCGCACCGCAGTGCGCGGACACGGGCGCCACCGGCACCAACCGGCGCTTCGTGTGCACGGGTCAGCTCACGACCGCGCTGAGCGGCGCGGCGAGCGCGGACCTGGTCTTCAAGGACATGTCCGCCGCCACCGACAGCCGGCTGATCGAACGCGCTCTCGGCAGCGGCACCAACTTCCAGGACATGAACTGCTGGTTCGGCCCGGCCGCGATCGCGGGGAGCGCCGCCACCTCGTCGTACGCCTGCGAGGGCCCGCTGCGGGGCTGAGGGTCCAGGGACGTCGGCGGCGTACGGGCGGCCCCCACCCCTGGCCACGCCGCCGCGCGGGCCCGAGCCGCCGACGTCCCACCCTGCCCCAGCTTCGCCGCCCCGCGGTGCTCGGCGCGGTCCTGAAGGGGGCAGGTGGCCCCCGGCCGCCGAAACCCAATAATCGTCCGCAACGAAACTATCTGCTACGGTCTTCCTTGTTGCGTCAACTGGCCGGAGACACCACGCGTTTGCCGCATCCGGTTGTCTGACCCGCCCTCCCACCCCGACCAGCAAAGGCTGATCCCCATGAGTGAGCACACCGCCACCGAGACCCCCACCACCGGCACCACCCAGAACGACGGCCCGGCACCCCGAGCACTCACCGACCAAGAGCTGTCCCAACTGCTGAGTCAGCAGCAGTTCGGCGTGCTCGCGAGCGTCAGGAGCACCGGCCACCCGCACCTGTCCACCGTTCTCTACGACTGGAACGCCGAGGAACGCGTACTGCGGGTCTCCTCCACCGCCGACCGCCTCAAAGTCCGACAGTTGCGCCGCGACCCGCACGCATCACTGCACGTCAACGGCCCGGACATCTGGTCGTTCGCCGTCGCGGAGGGAGAGGCGGAGATAGTGGACCCGGCCGACGGGGCGGCCCCCGGGGAGCAGCCACTGCCTGATCGGCGCGTGACCATCCTGCTCCGGGTGTCCCGCCTGTACGGGACCGCCCTGGACATCCCCGCCCAGAGCTGATCCGGCCTGCCGAAGGCCGGAACGGTCCCAGACTCCTTCCCGCCCTTCCACTTCCAGCCGGTCAGACTCGACCGGTACCCGTCCGGGTCGTACGTGATCAGGCGGGCGCGGACTCAGCCGGCCCTCTCGACCCGGTCCCGTGCAAGGGGCCATGGCCTGCCGAGGCCTGCCGAGGCCTGCCGGGCGAGTTGCCCGTCGGCCGCGCTCTGAGTGCTCCGCGGCTACTTGGGGTCTTCGCTGTCCCAGGGGTAGACGAACTGGCTGAACGAGGTCCTCGCGCCGATTCACAGCCAAACGCGAGCGCAGATCTTCAGCAGCTTCCTCGGCCCGAGCCACGATCGTGTGGCTCCATGCCGTATCCCGCAGCATCTGCGCGGCCGCCTCACGGGCCGCCCCATCCTCAACCTGCTGGCCCGCGGCGAGGCGATCCACCAGCCCTGGGAAGAGCCTGTCGACCGAACCCCACGAGGGGTTGTAGGCCACAACGTGATCCGGCCCGAACTGCGCCAGGGCCCGCTCCACCCCAGCATGGCCCACCGCCGGCCGCAAGGACGACCACGCTGCCACTGCCTCCCCACGACTGCGACACCCGCGCCAGACCGAGAGCCATCCACCGCACCCAGTCCTCGTCATGAGGCACCACGACCACCAACCGCGGGGGACGCGCCGACACCGACAACGGCACAAACGAGAAGGCCCGCTCACCCATCCCCGCAGCATCCCAGCCACAAGACCAGCCGGAGAAGAGCCGAGCAGTGTCCGGCACCGTCCCAAGCCGACAGGTCGTGCACTGGAACAGTCACGCCCATGTCAGCCGGCCATCCTCGTGATAGGCGCCTGCCGGCAGCAGCCTGGTCATCTCGTGACAGCCGTGATCACAACCACCGTGCAGCTTGAACTGGGATAGCCGCCTTGTGTTGACTGACGCCCAGTCAGTGCCACCAGCTCGCTGATTCACAGTGGTGCCGCCCGAGCAGCGCACCCAAAGACCATCGACAGGCGGAAGAAGGGATAGCTGCCACCGGACTCTGGACTGCGCGAGCTACGGCCCCCGCGCTGAGCGCCGGTGGACCGCCGGAGCTGTCGGTCGTATCGACGGGATCAGCCGGACAGCGGGCCGTAGCGGGCGGCGGGCGCCTGGGTGGCGTGGGCCCAGTAACGGTCACCGTACGACCAGTGCCACCACTCGGTGGGGTAGTTGACCAGGCCCGCCGCGACCAGTGCCGCGGCAAGGATCCGCCGGTGCTGCCGGGCGAGCTCGGAGATCTGGGCGGCCTCTGTGTAGCAGGCGAGGCCGCTTTCCTCCGGGCTCACGTTCAGCTCGGTGCCGAAGTCGAGCTCGGTTCCGTCCTCGGTGCACAGGGTCAGGTCGACGGCCGCTCCGGCCACGTGCGGGGCCACCTCGGGCGGGGCGAGCGAACGGCTCGCCTGGACGCGCAGGTGCTCGTCCGTCCAGTCGGGGTTGGCCGCCCGGAGCTGCTCGGCGTACGCGGTGAAGTACGCCACCTGGAGGTTCATCGGACGGTATCCCTCCACGACGAGCAGGCGCAGTCCACCGGGCAGCAGTGCGGCCGCGGACCGCAGGCGGCTCGCGACGCCCCGGCGCAGGTGGGCGTAGTGCCCGTCGGCGTCGGCCAAACGCGGGTCGATCCGCAGCTCGGGGAACCCGCGCAGGTCGACCAGGGGTTCGCCGCATTCGGTGACGGGCAGTGCGGTGACGCGGGGGTCGCTCATCAGCACGATCTCGGACATGGTGCTCCTCGAAGCGGCGGTGTCCCGCCACGCGGACGTGGCGGGACACCTGTGGCGGATGCGGTTACAGCAGGACCCAGCCCGAGTTCCAGGATCCGTTCGGGACGGACTGCCAGCGGTGGAAGGCATTGCCGTCGCCGCCGATCACCGACACCTCGAGCCGGCCGTCGAGGTTGGTCGCTGCGGCCACCCTGCCCGAGAGGGTGTTCCCGCCGAGGTTGCCGAAGCCGGACACCCAGCCGCCGTTCTTGACGGTCTGCCACTTGTCGTACAGGTGCCCGTCGCCGGCAACCACGAAGACCTCCAGTCGGCCGTCGGCGTTACTGCCGACCGCCACGCCCTTGAGGGCGCTGCCTCCGAGGTTCTCCCAGCCGCTGATCCAGTCGGCGCCGGGCGTCTGCTGCCACTTGTGGTAGAGCTGCCCGTCGCCCCCGACGGTGAAGACCTCCAGCCTGCCGTCGTCGTTGCGGCCGACCGCGAGGGCGCTGCTCGTGCCGTTGCCGCCGAGGTCGCCCCAGCCGGCGGACCAGCCTCCGCCCGCCGTCAGCTGCCACCGGTCGTAGATCCGGCCATTGCTCGCGGTCGCGAAGACTTCCAGTCGGCCGTCGTTGTTACGCCCGGCCGCGACTCCGACGAGGTTCTCTCCGCCCAGGCTCTCCCAGGCGTCGACCCAGTCGGCGCCGGGCGTCTGCTGCCACTTGTGGTAGAGCTGCCCATCACCCCCGACGGCGAACACTTCCAGCCGGCCGTCCGCGTTGCTGACGGCCGCCACGCCGCCACGCAGGCCGCTGCCGCCGAGGTCGCCCCAGCCGGACCAGCCGCCGTTGGGTTCCAGCTGCCACTTGTTCTGCACCCGTCCGTTGGAGATGCGGAACGCCTCCATCCGTCCGGAGGTGCTCGCCGCGCTGCCGGTGCTGGTGGCGAGTGCGACGCCGTCGTCGACGAAGTCCGCCGCCCGGTCGTAGCGGATCGCGGTGTAGCCGGTCACCTCGGACCACGAGTTGAACCCGAGTTTTTGGAAGTTGCTGACGGCAGAGGGGTTCTCGACCGTCTCGCCGTTGGTGTTGAAGGAGTAGACGTAGGCGCCCTGGGTGTGGTCACCCGGGTTCTTCCAGTGCGAGAAGAGTTCCATGTGGCCGTCGGAGCCGTATCCGTCGGAGTCGCGCACCATCGCATCGCCTGGCCGGAAGTCGTCGCGGGAGATGACGCGCATGCCGCTGCTTCCGGCCTGGGCGTACGACAAGAACTCGTTGGTCAGCGGGCTCGACCCGAGGTGCCAGGCCATCGCCACCAGGCCCGAGCAGTCCCGGCGGTAGCCGTGGCCGCCGTCGGTGTCCGTGGCCGTGTACGACTGGGTGTAGGTGATGCCGCGGTCGACCCAGTCCTGGGCCCGCGTGAGTATCTCGGTCCGGCTGATGGTACCGGTGGCCGACGAGGCCGCCTGCGCGGGTGCCGATGCCATCAAGGTGATGGTGCTGCCCAGTGTCGCCACGGCCAGTGCCGCCGCCGTCGTTCCGGTCAGCCGTCGTGACGGGCGTCGCTTGGTGCTCCTCATGTCCGGATCCCCCTCCGTGTGTCCGTTTGCCAGCCGCCGGGCCTCAGCTCGGCCGGCCGCCGTCCCGCTGAGGAACACACTTCCGGTCGCCGCTCTAAGTTCCCTCTAGGTCCCCCGACGCCGCGTGGAGGCCCGAGAGTTCGGTGTACTCGCGGGCGCCGAACTCGGCGAAGACCGCCAGGGCCCGCGCCCGGACGGCGTCGGCCCGGGCACGGTCGCCGGCGGCGGTGTACACCGCGGCGAGGTCCCGCAGCGTGCGCGCTCCGAACAGCGGCAGCTCCAGTGCGTCCCAGACCTCGCCCGCCGCGGTGAGGCAGGCCTCGGCCGGGCCTAGTTCGCCCGCGGCCAGGTGGAACTCCCCGATGGTCCGCAGCACCAGGCCTTCGCCGAGCCGGTCGTGGTGGGCCCGGCAGACCAGCAGCGCGTCCTCCAGAGGCGCTCGCTCGGCGGTGCCCAGCCGGATCCTGGTCTTGGCCAGCGCCTGGTCCGCGTAGGCGATCATCAGCTGGTCGCCGAGCGAGCGGAGCATCTCCAGCGATTGCTCGAGCAGCATCTCGGCGGCGCCGTACTCACCCATGGCGCGCCGGACCAGGCCGGTAGTGCGGAGGGTCAGGGCCTCGCCCCGGCGGCTGCCCAGTCTTCGGTAGGCCGCCCGCGCTCCGTCCAGAGCGTACAACGCGTCGGCGTACCGGCCCTGTTCCAAGTGGACCGAGCCCGCGAGTCGGCCGGCGTAGCCGAGTCCGGCGTCGTCGCCGACGGTCCGAAAACCGGCGACGGCCTCGTCGAGGGCATCCCGGGCCGCCGAGAACCGTCCCTGTTCCCGGTAGGCGCTGCCGGCGCCGGCTCGGCTGACGGCCTGGCCCCGGAGGTCTCCTGCTGCGGCGAACAGCCCGAACGCCGACGCGAAATACTCGTGGGCCTGGTCGAAGCGGTCCTCGGCGTAGCGTAGTTGGCCCAGTCCGGACAGCACCATCGCCTCGCCCGTGCGGTTGCCCGCGCGCCGGGCGGCGGCGAGTGCGGCGGTATGGGTGCGCCACCATTCCTCGAACCGGTTGCGGACGCCGAAGGACGACGAGGAGAGCGCGACCGACACCTCGCACGCGGCCACGTCGAGGTCGATCGCGGCGGCGTGTTCGACCGCGAGCACCAGCACGGGCGCCTCCTGCTCGAACCAGTCGTTGGGCGGGTCGGGCAGGCTCCGCACCGGGCGCGCGGTGGTGAAGTCGGCGCCCGGTTCCACCTCGCCGGAGGGCGCCTGCCGGCGGATCAGCCAGAGCCACGAGCCCAGGGCCCGTGAGAGCGCCGCGCTCAGGTCGGCGGGGGTGTCCTCGGCCTCGGCCCGTTCGAGGGCGTACACCCGCAACAGCTCGTGGAGCCGGAAGCGTGGTCGTCCGACCCCGGTGACGCCGAGCAGCTGCGCGTCGATCAGCGCCTCGACCGCGTCGTCGGCGGTCCGGTCGTCGGTGTCCAGCAGCGCGGCCACCACCCAGGGCGCGAAGTCGGCGGCGCCGAGCAGGCCGATCAGGCGGAACGCGCGCCGGGCGGCAGGGTTGAGTACCTGGTAGCTCAGTGCCACGCTGGCCCGGACCTCCAGGTCACCGACGGCCAGCTCGTCGAGGCGGCGACGCTCGTCGGACAGCCGGTCCGCCAGGGTGGCGGTCGTCCAGTGCCGGCGGGTCGCGAGCCGGGCGCCGGCGATCCGGACGGCGAGCGGCAACTGCCCGCACAGGGCTACGATGCGCCGGGCGGCCTCGGGTTCCGCGGCGATCCGGTCGGGGCCTGCGATCCGGGCCAGCAGGTCCAGGGCGGCGGCAGTGTCGAACACCTCGAGTTCGGTACGGGTCGTTCCGGCCAGGCCCGGCAGGCGGTTGCGCGAGGTGATCAGTACGCCGCAGCTCGGGCTGCCGGGCAGCAGCGGACGGACCTGTTGCTCCGTACCGGCGTCGTCCAGGACCATCAGGATCCGGCGGCCGGTCAGCACGGTGCGGAACAGGTCCACCCGTTCCGCCACCACTTCCGGCACCTCCTGGCCAAGGGCGCGCAGGAACCGGCCGAGGATCTCGCCCGGGGTGGCCGGGCTCTCCGTGACGCCCCGCAGGTCGGCGTAGAGCTGGCCGTCCGGGTAGGCGTCGGCGACCTGGTGGGCGGCCTCGGCCGCGAGCGTCGACTTGCCGACGCCGCCGGCCCCGGACACCACGCACACCGCAACGGCGGTCCGGGCCCCGGTGAGCGCCGCGGCGAGCGCGTCGAGTGCCTCCACCCTGCCGGTGAAGTCGGGCGCGGTGGGCGGAAGCTGCGCAGGAGTCAGCGCTGGGTCCCGCGGCGCCGCGAGTAGGGCGGGGTCGCCCCGGAGGACCGCCTCATGCAGTCGGCGCAGCTCCGGACCGGGGTCGATCCCGAGTTCTTCGGCCAGCACCCGCCGGCCGTCCTGGTAGACCTCCAGCGCCTCGGCCTGCCGCCCGACCCGGTACAGGGCCAGAATCAGCGCACCACGGGTCCGCTCCCTGGTCGGGTGGTCGGCCACCAAGGCCGCCAGCTCGGCGATGTCGAGGTCGAGCCCCTGCGCCGACTCGGCTGCGATCCGCTCGTCGAGGACGGTCAGCCGTTCCTGGTCGAGGTGGGCCGCCGTCGCCTGCAGAGCGTCGCCGATACCGCCGAGCGCGGGCCCGCGCCACAGGTCGAGTGCGGTCCGGAACTCCCTCGCCGCGACGTCGTGGCTGCCGTTGGAGGCGGCCTGTCGGCCCCGGGCCACGTGGTCGGCGAAGACGTCGCGGTCCACCTGGCCCTCCTCGACCCGCAACAGGTATCCCGGTGCCCTGGTCTCGATGACGTCGCCCAGTTCACGGCGCAGCAACCATACGTAGGTCTGGAGCAGCGTGCGGACGGTGTCCGGTGGACGCTCGCCCCAGACTGCGTCGATCAGCGTTTGGGCGGAGACGACGCGGCCCCCGTGCAGCGCCAAGGTCGCGAGCAATGCGCGCGGCTTCCTGCCGCCGAGCGGCAGCCGCTGCGAGGTGCGCCATACCTCCACCGGCCCTAACAGTCGGAACTCCAATTTCCCCCTCATGAGCGACGAACCTACCCCCGGCCCCAGGCACGAGAACCAGTTCCAGGATCTGGGCGGCAACGTCACCGTCTTCCCACCCGACGACGTCGAAGCGTGGGTCCCAGAGATCCCCATCATGTGGGCCCTCCGCCGACGGCGCGGGCGGCTCCGGCGACGGGCCGGCGGAGGATGAGCTGCCGTAGGGCCTGGCGGGTGAGCGACTCGGATCACCACCGAAACGTTCGCGCAGCACACCCCACTGACCGTCCGTCTCACCCCCACCCCTGACGACGTGGTCACACCGGAAACCAGGGGCTGGTAGTCAACGGCCTCAGCCAGATTGAGGTGGCCAGTCTCAATGTGGACTTGCTCGGCAGGTTCAACATCGACTTCGTCGTGAACGGTCCGGTTCAGCCTGAAGAGGGTCTGTCCGGCACGGCCAAACCCGGCCGCGCCGGACTCACCGTTCAACGGGTATGCGGCCCGGGAGCGCCCTGCCCGGGCCCCGGTGGTGGGCCGGGCCCCGGGCCGCCGCCACGTCCGGTTCCTGGGCCATGAGGGGTTGGGCGGTCTATTGGACGGTCCCGGTCTCCTCTCGGATGTCGATGACGGGAATGCCGGCGGCGCGGGCCGAGGTGATGCCTTCGGCTGTGTTCTCGAACGCGAGGCAGCGTTGGGGGTCGGTGGCCAGTTGCGCTGCGGCGAGCAGGTAGGCGTCGGGTGCGGGTTTGAGCTGGGTGACCTGTTCGCGGGCGACGAGGACGTCGAAGAGGTCGGCCAGGCCCACCGCGGTCAGGCCGGCGCGGACGACCTGGCCGTCGTTGGCCGAGGCGACGGCGGTGGGCACAGTGGCCGCCAGGTGGCGGGCCGCGGCGATGACGCGTGGCACGGGCCGGGCCTGGAAGCTGCGGGTGAGCCAGTGGGCGCGGGTGCGAGCAACGAACTCACTATTGGAGCAGGTGAGTTGGATGCCGTGGTCGGTGTGCAGGTGTTCGCGTAGGGCGTCGAGGTCGGCGAGGGGGGCCGTGTTCAGCCACGCGTGGGAACGGCGAGGGCGAGGTCGGTGAAGGTGGCGTGGATGGCGTCGGTGTTGAGGGTGCTGGTGTCGACCAGGGTGCCGTCGAAGTCGAAGACGGCGGCCGCCGGCCGCAGGGCGGCCAGGAGCTCGCGGGTGGGGGCGTCGGTGGGGGCGGGGCTCGTCAGCACGGACCGTTCTCCAGGTTCGCGGTGAGTGCGTCGCGCAGTCCGCGGGCTGCCAGAGCGTGGACCGGGGTGCCGGTGACAGTCAGGAACGGCCGGGGCCCGTACATGACGGGCCGGTCGCTCCAGGTGCCGTCGGCGCTCTGGGTCTCGATGAGGAAGCGCACGGTGTCTCGCGCGGCGTCTCGCAGGGCGGGGTCGCCGGCGCGGAGGCGGCTGCCGTGGTGCGCGGCGAGGGTGGTCAGGGCCAGGCCGGTGGCGGTGGGACTGGAGTACGGCTCGACTTCGATGCGGGGCCAGCCGCCGTCGGGGCGCTGCGCGGCCAGGAGGGTCTTCAGGTTGGGGTGGTGCGGGATGTGTGGGTGAGCGGTGGTGCTGATCTCGGCCGCGCCGTAGGCGGGGGGGGTACGTACCAGTCGCTGTTCCAGTGGCCGCCGGCGCCGAGGGCGGCGAGCCAGGTGCGGGCCAAGGTGAGGTCGATGCCGGGCAGGGCGGCAGCCTCGATGCCGGCGCTCATGTGGGCGACGACGTCGGGGGCCGGGGTGTCGTCGTGGGAGAGCCAGGTGTTCCACAGTCCGTCGGCCCTCTGGTGTCGGCGCGCGAAGCCGGCGGCAGCTGCCCGTACCTGGTCGGTCCAGGTGCAGCCCGGCCCGATCTCCGGATACACCACCGCCTCCGCCAACAAGACTTCCTGACGGGTGTTGCATGCGTCGTCGGGCAGGTCACGGCAGTCCAGTGCCGGAAGCCGGTGCGCTGGTTCAGAGCCCAGAGCGGCAGTTCACTCCCCCGGGCCGTCCGATTCACCGCCGAAACGCCACTGCACCCCAACCCATGCGAGCAGGGCGTGGTCGGTGTAGTGGAGGACTTCTGCGGGGGTGAGGACCCTCAGGTCGCCGAAGACGTTGCACGGCGGGATGGGGCGTGGGTCGCGGTGAACAGGAGGCCGGCGGCCAGCGTGTCCGCGCTGATCGCGTAGCGGTTGCTGTGAGCGCCGGGCATGCGGTCCTTGTTCTTCGGAAGGCGTGGTGACCAGTGCGCTCCAAGATCGTTCATCCCTGTATGAACAACACCAAGCGCGTACTTGTCGCACTCACACTTTCGGGAGCCGTCCTGACCACGTCGGGAGCTGCCCACGCCGAGGCCGCGACGGCGAACAGTCCCAGCAGCGCCGCTGGGGCCAACATCCTCGGCATCGATCTCAACCACATCCTGCACGGTCTGGGCCTCGGCGTCGGCGGCCAACTCCTCGGCAACGCCAGGGGCGAAAACCACGCCACGGGCCATTTCCTCCCCGCCGGCCACTCCGTCGTGCTGCCCGCCGCCGCCACGGTCCCCATTGCCGGCGGTCTCCAGTAGCAGCCACCGAGCTCGCTCTTCCAGAACGGCGAGTCCCGCATGCGGGACTCGCCCGGGACGCTGCTCCGAGGTGGCCGTGCTCCGACATGAGCAACGCTCCGTCCACCACCTCCTGCGGACGCCACCCCGTCACGTCCACCAGCATGCCTTCCAAGGGGCCGCCCACCAGTTCCACGTAGTCGTGACCCAGCCTCGGGCCGGTCTCCGGATCATCCGGCTCCCACCCGTACACACGCCGATCCCACCACGTAGCGTCCACGCACGCACCCTCCCACCACGAGGCCGGCGGCCGGGCGGAGATGCCCGGTCCGGGCCCGGGAGGAGTGAAAGGCGGGGCGGCCCCAGCCGGCGCCCGCACCCGAGCGCTTCGCGACCCTACGAGCGCACCCCCACCCCAGCCAGCCGCACACATGTATGGGCAACCCCCGTAACAGCCACCCACCCTGCTGCTATGCAGCCCATGGCAGCAGACTAGTCACGCCATGACAGCCAGGATCTGAACCGCTGCACGACCCGACCAGGAACAACCACGCGGACCCGGCTGACGCCCAACGAATGCCACCGACGCTCCCATTCACATTTCGGGGCCGTCGGACGGTGACAGGGTGGTGACGAGGTTGCTCACCCAGACCGCGGCCCAGACGAAGCGGCCGTCGCCCGAGACGAGCGCGAGCGACGGGTACTCCCTGGTGCCCGCCGCGGCGTCGCCCGAGCCCAGCGCGACCTCACCGATCTGGTGCAGTCTCGCCAGCTGGGCATCCCCGCGACCACCGGCTCCCCCAGCAGAACAGCCCCGCCGCGTGCCTGCCCGTCAGCGCGGCTGAGCCAGCGTCGTCGTACGACGGGGGATGGTACGAGCACCGCGCCGATGGGCTGTGTGGATCATCGGCATTGACTCTTCCAGGGGCCGATCCCTCGTTGGCGGCGAGCCTGTCGCATGCGCGGGCCGCGGGGTTGGCTACTGGGGGTTGTCGTCACACTCCCGTCGTCGCCCGAAGGGCGAGGCAGACGGGAGTGTGACGACAACCCCCAGTAGCCAGGCAGCGGAACAGGTACCCGGGAGAGACGAATGGAGCAGCCCCCGGCGGCCGAAGGTGCGGGAACGGGTCCTCCTCCCCGCTCGACCGGCCGCAGACGCCTCCTCGCCCTCGCCGCCGCGTCCCTGGGCGCCGTCCACTTCCCCGGCGCCGCCGGCGCCGCCGGCGCCGCGCACGCGGCCGCCCCGCGCTGCGGCCTCGACGTGGCCGGGGAGAACGCCCTCACCGGCACGGCCGACTGGCGCGTGACCCGTACGGGAGCGGCCGGCGACATCGAGGGCTTCGCCGGGCGGGCCAGCGTCCTGGCCGGCGAACCGGTGAACCTGCACGTGTCGACCACCGCGCCCCGTTTCACCGTCTCCGCGTTCCGCATGGGCTGGTACGGCGGCGCCCGGGGACGCCTGGTCTGGCGCTCCTCACCGCTGCCCGGAGCAGTCCAGCCCCGGACCGAAACCGACGCCGCGACCCGCATGGCCCATGCCGCATGGCAGCCCTCCGCCCGGCTGGACACCGCCGCCTGGCCCGAAGGGTGCTACCTCCTGCGCCTGGATACCGCCGACGGCCGGGCGCAGCGGTACGTACCGCTCACCATCCGCTCCGCCTCCACGGCCGGCCGCCTGGTGATCGTCAACTCCGTGGCCACCTGGCAGGCGTACAACCGCTGGGGCGGCGCCGACCTCTACAAGGGAACCACCGGGAAGAAGGCCTCCCGTTCCCTGGCCGTCTCCTTCGACCGCCCCTATGCCGGCGGCCAGGGATCCGGTCAGTTCCTCGTCTACGAAGCGCCGCTCGTAGCACTGGCCGAACGCATGGGCCTTCCGTTGGCCTACGCCACCGGGGCCGACATCGCTCGGGACCCGAGCCTCCTGTGCGGGGCGGCCGCGATCCTCTCCCTGGGACACGACGAGTATTGGAGCCCGGAGCAACGCCTCCATGTGGCCCGAGCACGGGACGCCGGTACCAATCTGGCGGTCTTCGGAGCCAACTGCTGCTACCGCCGCATCCGCTACGAACCCTCGTCACTCGGCTCCGACCGGATCGTGGTCTGCTACAAGGACGACTACGCCCGGGACCCGGGCTACCGGCGCGGACTCCCGCCCACGAACGACTTCCGGCGTTCCCCGGCGGCCGATGCCGAGAGCAAGCTCCTCGGAGTCATCTACGACGGTTACCCGGTCGATGCTCCCTACGTGGTCACTCACCCGCACCACTGGCTCCTCGCGGGGACCGGTGCCCGGCTCGGCGAGTCCATTCCCCACCTCGTCGGGGTCGAGTACGACCGGGTGAACACCCGTCATCCCACCCCGCGACCGATCGAGATCCTTTCGCACTCCCCGGTGGTGCGCAAAGGACACCGGAGCCACGCGAACACGGCATACCTGACCCTGCCCGGTGGCGCGGGAGTCTTCGCCACCGGCACGATGCGCTGGGTCGAGGCACTGGACGCGGGCGGGCCCGGCGCCCCCCACGGCTTGGACGCGCGGGCCCACTCGTTCACCCGCGCCGTCACCGAGAACGTCCTCCGCGCCTTCGCTCAGGGCCCGGCCGGGGCCAGCCGCCCGGCGGCCGACAACGTGGCGACCCACTACCCGGCAGACCCGGCGACCACCACACCCGCCCCATAGGTCCCCCGGCCCTCCCCCTCCTCCCCCGGCCGGGACCCGGACTCCGTGAAAGCCGCGTACACCCCGAAAGGCCGTCATGCGCAGACTCGGTACCTCCCTCGTCTTCTTCTCCGCCCTCGTCACACTGACCGCGCTCGCCCCCGCCGCACACCCCACACCGGCACCCACACCGGGAGCGGGCGCGGGCGTTGGGACCAACATCCTCGTCGTCGGCATCGACAGCCGAGCAGGACTGTCAAGGGCCGAGAAGAACCGCCTCAACGTCGGCGGCAAAGGGTGCAACTGCACCGACGTGATGATGCTCGTCCACCTATCCGCGGACGAACGACGCGCCAGTGTCGTCTCCATCCCGCGCGACTCCTACGTCACCTACCCGGAGGACGGGGCACCCGCCCGGTCAGGCAAGATCAACGGTGCCTACGCCATCGGCGGTGCCACCCTCACCGTCCGCACCGTCGAGAAGGTCACGGGTCTGCGCATCGACCACTACCTCGAAACCAGCTTCACCGGCTTCGAACAGGCGGTCAACGACCTGGGCGGTGCCGTCATCTGCACCGACAAGCCCCTCAAGGACGTCAACTCCGGCCTCGACATCACCACCGGCATCCACGAGGTCGACGGCCGCGGCAGCCTGCGCTACGTCCGCGCCCGCCACATCGAGAACCCCGGCGATCTCGGACGCGTCCGGCGCCAGCAGCGCTTCGCATCCGATCTCATCGCACGCCTCACCACGCGCGATGCCCTCTCCGGCCCGCTCGCCGCCGTACAGACCGCGCGCACCCTGCTGCAGTCCGTCCGCATCGACCCGGATACCAGCCTGGCTGACCTGGTCCGCATCGGATGGGCACTGGGCCGGATGAAGCCGAGCCAGAGGGAGTTCGCCACCGTCCCGATCAGCGTCTTCGACCACCGGGTCCCGGGAGTCGGCTCGACGCTGCTGTGGGATCAGCCCCGCTCCGCGGCCCTGTGGTCCGCCCTCGCCGCAGACAAGCCCATCAAGGGTGACGCCCGCATCCAGCCGGCATCCGGCACGCCCGCCAGACCTGAGAAGGTGCAGGCCCGCGTGGACGACGCCGGGGTGGCTCTCGCTCTGCGGGCCGCCGGTTTCCAGGTCACCGACACCTCCGCGACCGCACCGGCCACACGCCCCGCGGGCCCGCCCGTCATCCGCTACGCCCCCGGCGCCGAACGCGGCGCGACCACGCTCGCCACCGCCCTTCCCGGAGCCCGTCTCGAACGGGTTCCCGGGCATGACGCGATCGTCGACGTCGCGCTCGGCACCAGCCCGGTAACCGTCCACGAGGTCCACTACGACCGCAACACCATCGAAGGCGCGCCTGCCACCGGTCACCAACTGGGCTGTAAGAACGGCCCGCGTTGACGGTGCATCCGGCCGCATCGCGGCTACGGAGGTCGGCTGCGAGGGCCGGGGGTTCGTAGTCGCCCGGCCCTCGCGTATCCACCGCCTTCGACCGCTGCGGGTCTGCTGCCTCACCGGCCTCGGCCTCGGCCTCGGTCACGTTCTCACTGGTCATCGTTGCATCTTCCTTGATCGGGAGTTACACCGAACGATTTACAGCCCCCGAAGGGCTCCTGCGGCACCGGCAAGGGCGGCTGTGAATGCGGCCTGTTCACGCTCCAGGTGCCGAGCGGCACCCGATAGCCGTCAGCCCCTCAGCGGGCTCTCGGAGTTGCCCATGAGCTTCCAGGTGTTCGATCCGGCGGGCCGGAAGTAGTAGTTGACGATCTGGCCGCCGAAGGGCTCAGGTCGGGTCGGAGTGGTTGAGCTTGCCGGTGACGGTGAGCGGCTGGCCCTTCTTGACCGGTTTGGGCGAGGCGTTGAACTGCGGGATGGCGGTCATGGTCCGGGCGACCTTGATCTCCGGGGTTGGTCCAGCCGTGGATGGCCTTCGTGCCCGCGTACCGCAGGCGGATGTAGGCGGAGCCCGGGTAGGGCAGCGTCGTGCTGACGAACGCCTCGCGGTTGGTGCCGGGCTCGGTGGGCACGTCTACGTCGACGCTCTTGCGGGTGGTCCAGCCGGTCTTGCCGTCCACCGAGTGCTGGACCTCAACCTTCAGCGAGGTGGCGCCCGCCGGGATCTCGAAGCGCTCTAAGGCGGAGCACACGTACACGGTCTTCTTCGAGTCCACGGAGGCGGTGTGGTGCGAGAAGCGGGTCCCCGCCGTGGTGTCGACCGTCACGGACCGGGCGGATGCGGTCAGCCACTCCGAGGTTTCGCTGACCGTCCAGGTGCCGTCGTTGAGGAACGTGGGGGTCCCGGTGAACCGGCCGGCGCTGTCCGTGGTCATTTCGCCCATCGTGCCGCCGAAGACCCGGCTGCCGGCCGGGACCGGCTCCCACGTGCCGTCGGCGGCCTTCCAGGTAACCGTGCCTCTGATCTTGCCGCGCGTCGCGTAGGCGCCGGTGGCCTTCGAAGAGTCCAGGGCGATGCGGGCCGGCGTGATGAGGACGTAGATGCGGTCGGACGCCTCGATCTTCACACCGTTCAGCGTGGTCGCGAAGTCGATGCTCGCGAAGCTCTGCCCGTAGTCGACCTGCTCGTAGGAGGTCCGGACTTCCTCGGCACCCGTGAAAGCGGCCTTGAATTCGAAGTGGCCCCGGTTCGGCGCCGTCACCACTCTGTTCAAGGCCGGGCATGGTCAACCGACCGCGCCCCAGCCCCATGCCCGACCCGAAGGCGAGACCGCATGTACGGGATGGTTACAGGACCTTGCGGTGCGGGGCGGTGAGATCGACGTTCGGGTTGCGCGCACGGCGTTCATCGGTGTCGCAGCTGCACGCCAGGGGTGGCGCCCCGCCAAGACGGGCCTGCGTCCTCCTCGCGGCCGGGGCCATCCCCGGCCCGAATGATCTCCGTCTTGCCAGAGCCACATTCATGTGTAGGCCGGCAAGGTGACATCGCCATACCTGTCAGATGTGACAGTCGGCTCGAGCCCCTCCTTCGCAACTGCGCACCTATGCACCCTCCCGAAAGAGGGTTCGCAAGTTCCGTGCAGCGTTTGCGATTTGGGAGGTCAGGGGTGCTGGGCCCGACGGACTGCCGGGTCAGATCTGGCCCGCGACCCTCCGGCCGAGCCGTTCTTGGGGCGACGCGGCCTCGTAGTGGTCCAGATACTCCTGCATCTCGACGTCGAGGAACACATCGCCCACGCCGTTCACAGCGCGCCAGAGACGGTTCTCAAGCCAGAAGCGGTAGGCGAAGTGCTCGAAGGAGGGAGCACACCAAAGGATCTCGGCCTTCTGAGCGGCAACGTCGTTCAGCTCGCTCTCTTGCTCGGAGTCCTCCGAGTCCCGCGCTTCGTACTCGTACTCGTAGTCAAGGTAGGAGTTGACCACGAAGACCTCGCCAGACGGGCGCAAGTAGAGGTACCAAAGAACGCAGTCCTGCTGGTCACGGAAGAAGCGGACGACGAACGCACCCGGCTCAACTGGGCTCGGCAGCGGATCGGAAAGGCTGCTCCAGCAACCAGTCACCGACACCGAATCCAAGGCCTCTCGCAGGTTCGACGAGACGTGGAAGGTGACGAAGTCCTTCGGCAACGTCAGTCCTTCGGCAGCCAGCCTCTCCTCCAGCTGCCGCACCTTCGCCGCCCGCTCGGCGACGACTTCGCCTGGATCGCCCAGCCACTGGAACACGCCTGTGAGCTGCTTCCTACCCAGAGGCGGCAGGGTGTCGTAGGGATACCTCTCATACGTATAGCGGCAGGGGCGATGGTCGCCGAGATCTGTCGCACACCAGGCGGCATCAAAGTCAACACCCATCGCCAGCAGCTCCGTTCGTAAGAGGACATGCGATCGACAGGATCTCACCCGGGTCCGACACCACTGCGTGGCAGAGCCGACGCGCATGCGCTTCCCTCTCCCCACCTTCCCCACACCCTTGACCAGCTCAATCAACTGGGCAACGAGAGCGACACTGGGGATTTCGCAGGCTCTGTCCGCGATTTCGTGAACGCTCTTCGGGCGGCGCTCGACCGCACCCGACCGACCGCGAGGAATAACCGTTGGCTGTCGGTGTTCCCTGCTGGAACGATCCTGGGATGACCGACCACCGTGACGCCGTCCTCCGCCTGTGGGGTCGCCAGCTCTACGAGCGTCAGAGCGAGCCACTCGCCTGGGCGGAGGCGGTCCTGAAGGCCACCGGTCGCCCGCCGACCGCCGTCACCGCGGCGATGTCCGGCCGACTCGACGCCCTCGCTGATTCCCCATCGGACCGCGCACAGCTGCTGTTCCGTACGGTCGCCAAGCTGGCCGCGAACCTGCGGGGCGACGGCCACTACGACGCGGACGTCGGCACCCGAATCGGCCCACTGGCCCTGTGGTTGGGCGAGCTCGAACCACCGCTCGCCGGCCCGCTCGGGGACGCACTCGGCCACCCGCCGGACGGGCCGACATCCCTCGTCACCGTCCACGCCGCCGAGTTGAACAGGAACCGCACGACCCGGCTGCGGGCGATCGACGCCCTGCTGGAGTGGGCCGAGCTCGGCCATCCGCAGGCCCTCGCGGCCCTGTCCGAGATCGCCTCCGACCACCGGACGCAGGATGTCACCGTCTGGACCAAGGCACTCAACCGGATCGCCCTGTTCAGCGACGCGAGCCTCGAACCGGGCCTACTGCGCGCGCTCGCCGACACCGGGCACCACGGGGTGCGCTGGTCAGCGCTCGCCTGTGCCGAACTCGGCTTCCGCCGGGCCGTTCCGCTGATCACCGCCCTGCTGGAGCATCCCGATCCGATGGTCCGCGAGGGTGCCTGCGAGGCGCTCGGCCTCCTTGAGGAACAAGCCGCCGTGCACGCCCTGACAGCCCGGCTGAACGACGAGACCAACTGGGTACGCAGCAGGGCCGCCCAGGCGCTCGGCCAAATCGGCGGCGCCCGGGCACTCGCTGTGCTCTGGCAGGCCATGCTGGAACGCCGGAACCCGAAGGCCAACCATCTCGCCTCAGCGATCGCCGCCTTCGGCCCGCCGGTGGTGGACGACCTGATCGCCCTCACCACCGATCCCGACCCGGACCTCCGAGCACTGGCCTGCCGCGCTCTCGGCTCAACAGCCGACGACCGGGCCCTGCCCGCACTGGAACACCTCGCCGCCCACGACCTCGCCAGAACCGCCCTCGGCGGCCTCGTGGCAACCGCCGCCAAGCAGGGACTGCGGACCGCGCACCGCATTCGCGCGCGCACCGCATCGACCTGAGCTCGACGCTCGTCTCGACTGACGTTCACTCTGAACCCCCGTCGGCCGACCTGACCGGACAGCGGCTGGGCGCGAGACGGTGGGGAATCGTTTGATATGGGGAATTGACGACTCTGTCGCTGATCTTGTGACGTCAGCCGTCAAAACGGATCCAGTCGACGGGCAGGTCGGCCAGCGGTGCCAGAGCGCTTCGGTGACCGGCGCCGGCCCAGACATCGAATTCTTCGCCGTCCTCGCTGCTGACATGCACGACGAGGCCAGGGGCCACGTAGAAGTGAGTGGGTGCCCACGGCCAGAAGGGACGCAAGGGCACAAGGTGCAGCACTTCGGTTACCTGAGCGGCCTGTGCTGCCGTGAGTCTGCGCGGCAGCGCCAGGTAGTCGGCAGTCATGGAAGCCTCGAAGAGGGAGAACTGGATCAGGAAGCCGCTGAGCGGTTCCTGTTCTGAGATCGGTTTCTCGTCGAATCCACGGAACCAGACGGTCGGATCGGCCTCGGGACCGTCGAGCGTCCACAGGAGTGACCAGAAGAAGCCTCCGTGGTTCTCAACGCCGAAGACGAGCATCTCCCCCAGGTGGTCGGTGTGCAGGTCTGGCTCGGGCAGGATGCTGTTCTGGGTTCCGAGGGCGCCCGGCCGCTGCTTCGCAAGCCGGTACAGCTGCCGCAGCCCAGCAGGCAGGCGTGAGGGAGAGCAGTTGGCAGGTGGTTCGGTGGCGTCTGCGGCGGGGGTACCAGCCGGTGACGAACTGTTCCAGCGCTGCCGTACGGTCACCGTTCACATTCCTGAGCCACTCGAGGCCCGGCAGGTCCACCGGGGACCGCGGTGGGCGTACCCGGTTGAGGAGTTGGCGACTCAAGGGTTCTTCAAGCCGCATTTCACAGTGGGTGAGGACGCCGTCGGATGTGCTGGCCTGGCTCACCTTGGCAGTGCCCAGGTGCGGACCTCTTCTCCGAGGCGGACCGCGATGTGGATCGGCAACGAGCTGTCGTCCGTGTCCCATGGCGACCCCATCAGTCGCTCTGTGACGGGGGCCGGTGCGGGCCTGATCAGACGGACCTCCTCAGCGCTCCACACACCGCTCCTGGCGGGGTGTCAATCGCTTCCACGATGATTACCGTCCCCGCCTGGCCTATGACGATGCTGGCGCCCCCTACCATGAACGGTCCGGCAATCGCCGAGGCGCCGACGAGCACGGATACGTGCTCCTCATCGAATACCAGCGCCCGACCACCACTGGGCATCCCTAATGTCTGCCAGCTGCGACCGTCACAAGATCAGCTCCAGGGCCGAATTGACCGACCGTCGACAGCCACCTCAACAGAGTCAAATGCCTCACGAGGGCGATGTATGGACGGGCCTCCTTCGAGCTCCTTCGCATCAGGATCCTCACAGATCGTCGCGAACATGTACGCAACTCATTGCCGCAGCTCAGAGCTCGTCTAGTCATCAGGTCGATCGGTAAACCTCACGACCTCCTCGCCCTCCAGAAGGAACGGGAGCGGACCTCCACCACCCTCGCCCACACCCCCGCCCTCACGGCTCGGAGCGCAGCATGACCGAGCAGACCCCCACCACCCGCCCGCGCCCGGTCACGTGGGCTCCCGGCCAGGCCGGACCCTGCCGGAAATGGCGTATTGACTGCACCATGGCTCCGAAACCGGCGAGCGACAGTGCCACCGTCAGTACCCCTCACAGGTGGCCCTCAGTCCGTGAGGAAGGCTCCCTCGCGACAAGGGCGGCAGACGAAGACGTAGCCCAGCTGACCGCCGAGGTTCATCGCGGTCTCCCAGGTCATCCCCTCCTCCAAGTGCGCCGCGAACTCCATGGTGCCGGTGCAGGAGGGACACGCGGGCAGGCGGTCGTCCTCAAGGTAGGAGGGGCTGCCTCCGAGTGACCCAAGCACTTCGCGCTGCTTCCCGAATCGTTCTTCGGGTTCCCGCTTCCATCCCGATCGGGCAAGGTCGTAGGCGTCAGGCTCGATCCCTTCCTCGTCGCAGGCATCTTCGCGGTCGATCGTCACGACGTGGGTGCGGATGGCCGAGGTGGCGGGCAGCAGCGTCAGTCCCGCCTCGGGTACGGCTACCGGCTGCAGTCCCTCCCGGGGAAACAGATGGACCCTGTTCGCGCTGGAGCTCGCGTCCCAGAACTCACACGCCCCGGGGTCGTTCTGGCACAGGAACACCGACAGGACACCGTCCTCGACGGGGAGATGGGCGAAGAACTGAAGCGGTCCCCCGCAGCCGCACAGGGGCCAGGCGAATCCGGCAGGTGCCAGCGGCACGCCCCCGGTACGCAGGACGTCGGAATCGGCCGGAGCGGCGCCGTCATAAATCATCAGAGTGGTCTGCATAGCGACAGGCTAGAGGCGGCCCATGACATGACCGGCCCCGTCATCGGCAGCCCCGTCGATCGCCTTCAGCAGGCTCATCGACCACTCCCGCTCCCGCCCTCCGGCTGGCGCGCCCGGGCTCGCAGAGCGCCCTTGACATGCGCGGTGTCCCCGGCGCCGGCGAAGCAGCCTGTGGAAGGTGCAGGACGCCCGCGCGCCACGCACCGGCACGCCCTGAGCGGCGGACGGACGTGACCCGGATGGACTGAAGATCGTTTACAGGGCATGAACAACACCACGCGCGTATGCGCCGCGCTCGCCCTGGCGGCAGCTGCACTGTCCTTCTCCGGCGCCGCACACGCTGACGACGATGTCCTCAGCGCTCGGGAGGAAACGGGGGCATCGACGCGCAGCACTCTCGGCAACGAAGAATGGCTACTGGTCGGCAACTCCCTCTGGACCGCAGACGGGAACGTTGAGTTCAAGTAGGACAGACCTCATCGCGAAGAGACCCCCGACGCTGCCTGCCGGGGGCCTCTTCGCGGGTGGAGCGGGCTGGCTCTGGCTCAGCCGACCACCGCTCGAAAACGGGCCCAGGGGCCGCCGCGATGGCGGCCCCTGGAGATTGTGCAGGTGCAGTCGCGGTCCGCTCAGAAGGCGACGATCCAGGTCTCGTCCACGCCGCCCGGGAGAAAGGAAACAACACGCGGCTCAGCGAAGTCCGTGACGGACAGCTCCTCGCCGCCGTAGGTGTCCTCTGCATGGACGGGTCCAGCCAGCGACAGGGCGGCGCCCGCCAGAGCAATGGCAGCAAGGGTGCGCAGAATGGAATGTGCGCGCTGATGACAGCCGGCCACCATCCTGTTGGGCACCCGACGGCAGCATCCTGGTCACTCGGCGATCAGGCCGGGCAAGCCTGCTCGCCGGTGGACTGCCCGCCCGCGTGACCGGTCATCGGGGTCGGTCACGCGGGCGCCGTGACCGATCAGCGGTGCGCCATCGGTCAAAGCGCACATCAGTGGCGTGACCGGTCCGTGCAACTGCGGCATTCCCGAGTGGCTTTGTTAATGAGAACGGACGGCAGATGTTCACGACTTCGGGAGGCACCTCTGTCCGGTGCTGTTCGATTACGGCAGCAGCGATCGAGCTTCACCCTCCACGGGGCGCCGCGTCGGCCGCTGCCCTCCCTCCGTGCCCTCGAACGCGGTTGCGGAAGCCAGGTGAGATCCTGCACGTGTGAACCATCTCGGCGACGAACGCCTGCGCAGTTGGACGATGCGCTTTATGGCCCTCCTGGCAGCCGACACCCCAGATCAACTTGCCTGGCTGGGCAAGCGTGAGGAGGACACGAAGGGCGTCGTTGAAGAGGTAGAGCTACTCTGCCGAGTCTCAGAAGGACTCGCGGAGCGCGGAGTCTTCAAGCCCGAGGATCTGCACAACCTTCGGGCCATCGGCCGTCGCCTCGGCGAGATCGATGCCGGCGGCCGCGTCGGCCTCTGGGACAACGCCCTGGCCACAGATCCCGTGTGGGACGACATACGTTCTCTCGCCCGCCAGTTTCTCCTCACGAGACTGGGCGACTGGCGCCAGCCACTGCCACCTCCCGTCCGCCCGCACACTGGCGACCGCTGAGCCGCCCAGGCCGCCTGCGCGACTCTGAAGCAGTCGGCGCCGCACACACGAGATCGCGAGACGTCGCGGCTACGCTCGGACGGGTGGCGGCAGGTAGGCCGCCGCACACCACCTGCCACTGAAGATGGACCGCCGCAGGTCAGTGAGGTGAAGGTCAGCACGGGCACAGGTCAGCGGATGGACCGCGGACGTACCCGGGCCGACCCGCTCTCGGAGCGTGCCGTACGTGAGCGTCGCTGGCATGTTCCGCAGGAGGCGTCCTCGACGGCTCCCGCGGCCTCGTCTCCCCAGGCCCGTCACCACGCGGTCGGGCTTGGTCGGCCAATCGCCGCCGTACTCCCGTTGGCTCCGATCCAGTCAGGGAAGTGAGCCACAAGTCCTTGTGCGACTGGAGCCCCTGCTCGCCGGAGCTGTGCCCCCTCCCTGAACCAGTTCGTCGGTTTCGGCCAGTGCGAACGGTCTTTTGGGTCACCGCTACCGAAGGCCCCGGCTCAGGAGACGTTGTCGCCCCACTCTGGAATCCAGTGCAGTCGCCGCCCGGCAAAGGGTCGGCAAGCGATCGGAACACTTCGGGGAAGGAACACATCATGGGGGTACGAGGGCGAATGCGCGGGACCGGTATCGCAATGGGGGCCGCGGTGGTGGCGGTAGCAGTGGCATCTGGGCCGGCGGCGAGCGCCGACCAGTGGCGGCCTCGGCCGGGGACCTTGTACATCTCCGACCTGCCCAAGACCGAGTCGTGGCGCGCGGCACCGGTCGCGCGGGGCTGGGGCATGTCTCACGAGTGTCTGGCGAACTGGCCGGAAGGCATGCCCGAGGTAAACGTCTGGCACCGGGACTTCAGCACCGCGGAGACCGCCTACGCCGAGCAGAAGGTGGTGGTCTTCGCCACCGAAGCGGAAGCCATCACCTTCGCGGAAGAGACCCGCAAGAGCTACGCCGAGTGCGCGAACCGCCCGCAGGAACCCGGGGTGACCGCCACCGGATACGACCACGGCGTACTCGACGTGGAGGAAGGGGCGACGTTGCACGGGATGTACACCTTCGACGCCGAGGCGTCCGACCGCCCGCACTACAACTACCTCTGGGGCGTCGGCCGCGACGGAGACACTGTCACCCTGAACATGTGGCAGAGCTACTGGGGGGACCCGCCGGTCACCGAATGGAAGAACACCTTGCGGACCGCCGTGAACAAGCTGTACTGACCCGCCACGCGGCAGGCAGAGCGTCCCCACCCTGCGTTATGAGAGGCGTTACCGCAGTCCAGGGCCACAACGCGAGCTCTGTTCAGCGAGCGTGGGGCCCGCCCACAGCACAGCTGGCTCACGTACGGCACGCTCCGAGAGCGGGTCGGCCCGGGTACGTCCGCGGTCCATCCGCTGACCTGTGCCCGTGCCGACCTTCACCTCACTGACCTGCGGCGGTCCATCTTCAGTGACACAAACAGCCATCAATCCAAGTTCGATGGCAAGCGGCCCGGCTTCGCTGTCACAGGTCAGCTTCGGTCGCGGAGTGTGACGGTCAGCCTTTGCTGTCGGGCGGGGTGTCACGCTGTCACGCCGAAAGGCCCCAGGGTGGGGGTGGAGGCCCAATCCGACACTCCGAACGCCTCAAATGCGGACACATTGTGATGGATGCTGTCGCGGTCGTCCGCCAGGCGTGACAGGGGGCGTGACACCCCTGATGTGACGGTAAGTAGTCGACTTCTGGGTTGTGACGGCCGGACGGTGCACCAGAGTTCCGTGCGGGCGCGTGCTGGCGACCGACGCACCACCAGCTCAGAAGGTGACGAGTTCGTCCTCATGGCCGCCGCTCATCCCCGGCTCGCCGCAGAGCCGGTGGCTCGGGCGAGGAAGGCGGCGAAGTCACCGACGGCTTCGGGGGCAGCGGCGGTGAGCCGGGCCGCGAAGCCCATCTCGGCGACATCGGCGTCCGGGACGAGGTGGGTGAGCGCGGAGAGCAGGGCGGCCTGAACGAGGACCGGCGCGGGCAGCAGCGTGGCGGCCACCTTTCGGGCGGCCGGGTCGGCGTAGTGCCCCAACTCGATCTTTGACGTCTGGGCCGTTGGTCAGCCGCTGAACGGGGTCGAGGTGATCCCAGGCCGCGTGGGATCACCTCGGCATGCGCCTGGTAGCTGACGGAGCCACGCCGACCTCGCGGTTGGTACTGGTGAAGGACTTCGAGACTGACGACGGATTCGCCTTCGAGCTGGCGAGTCCGTTTTTCCTGGCCGCCAGTGATCGAATCGCTTTCGAAGACGGCAGGCTTGTTTTCGTGCGGGCCAGCGGAGAGCGACTGTCACCGGCCGGCGACTGGTCAACTCGTTGCGGGCCCGGATCTCTGCGCCGCGAGTAGAGGTGCACGGGGGCGGTCCGCAGGGTCCATGACTCGGGCGAAGGTCTTCGGCGACAGGCCCACCTCACCGCGAAACCGCTCGGTGAGGTGCAGACGACCCAACCGAGTTCCGTCAGCGACCGCACCAACCTTGGACGCAGCCCCGCACAGCGACGAGTGGGACCAATCGGTGGACGAGCTCGGCGGCAGGCATGCCGTAGACGGCCCGAGCCCAGACCGCATGGGACCGCACGGTCGTCGAACTACCGGTCGGAACTCCCGTCGCTGGTGAAGTCATCGGCTGCCAACCCTTCGGCGTCTTCATGCGCCTCGACGGCCATCTCGACGCGATTGGCTTGGCCGGGGTCACCTCCATGACCCAATGCGGAACCCTTCCTCTTGCTGATGCACTGCTGAGATACGGCTCGTCCCGGCCGCCGGTCGTGGTTCCGATCACTCGGCTACTGCCGTCTGCCATGTCCATGAGGTTCGGCGCGCGCGGCCGTCCAGGTCGCCCCTGCCGGTACACCAGAGGAGAACCCGCGCCGGGTCACCGGGCGGGGCGTCGGGGAAGAGACGGTGGAGCACCGCGTCGCAGAGAGGGGCCGGAGGCAGCCACGACACTCCCAGCCCCTGGGTGATGTCATGGGTGTGCAGGAGGACCTCGGCGACACCCATCGCGGCGAAGCCCGATGGGTCGCAAGGACCGAAGTGCCACGCCCGAGCCTCCGGGCCGGTTGTGGCCAGCGCACTGGCGAGCAGCCCCGCGCAGGCGGTGACCACCTGGAGCACCTCCTGCGGGGAGCTGTCCGTGCGGACGGCGAGGTCGAAGGGCAGGTAGGCGGCCGTAGGGCGGGCGGCGACCTGCCCGGCGTAGGCGATCAGGTCATGGGCGATGTGGGCGGCCGTGGTCCAACAGCTCCATTCCAGCGAACCCGCCGGCACCGACCAGTCCTTCGCGTCGTGCGGTCCGAGTACCCGCACCATCTCGCTCACGGCCTCATTGACGTCTGGTGTGTCGATGTTGCGCATCAGGCGATGCTATGGCTGCAGGCGGGAGCATTCCGCCGCTCACGGCCGGGCCGCCATCGGGTTTGTGGGAGGCGAACCATCCTGGCGGGTGAACGTCAGCGTCAGTCAGCAGACAAAGTCCCCCGCAGGCCTCGCACATGCCACACCATTGGCTGCCTACAGGCACCAGCGCAGTGGGTATCAGATCCAGCCCCGTTGGGCGGCCTTGGCTCCGGCTTCGAACCGGCTTCCAGCCTCCAGGCGAACCATCAGGTCTGCCATCATTCGACGCACACTTCGAAGGGATACTCCTAGGCGCTTGCAGGCCGCCTCGTCGGTGAGACCGGATCCCAGGAGCCTCAGCAGCGCTTGCTCTTGCGACGTAATTCCCTCATCGGTTCTCTGGTCCGAAGTGCCCAACGGGTCTGCGAAGTTCCAAATACTGCCGAACATTGCGATCAGCGCGTCGACCACACCGGCCACTCTCACCAGCAGCGCTTCCTGCGATTGAGAATCGACCGGGATGATCGCCATCTCGCGGTCGATCACCGTCAGCCGTCTCGGGAGAACCGCGGCGGTCCGCACCTCACCACCGAGTTCAGTGAGCCAGGAGGCATAGTCGCGAGCAGCCCTGTCGTTGCGGATGCTGTCCAAATACAACGTCTGCAGCCTTACGCCGCGCTGCATGAGGCCCTCGTCGAGAACGCGGCTCGATTCCATTCCATCCGGGTCCAGGCGGGAGAGCGGAATAATCGCCAGGACTTCCGATGAAATGCCGAAAGAGAGTCGTTCCAAAGTCCCCCTAATCTCATCTACGCCTCTGAGGACTTCAATTCCCTCGGTTGCACCAGCATAGGGGTGTGCTCCGATCTCGGCGACCAGTTCGGAAGCTGCGACACTGCTCAGTTCCAGCTCGTGCTGCACCCGGAAAAGTTCGGCCTTACGTTGGGTGACCAGCGCCTCCAAGGCGACTTTGGGGCTGATCAGAACGGACTGCCGGGCAGTGCTCGTCGGCCTGACCAAGGCGAGGTCGGCGAGCTCGTCCATGCATGAGCGAACCACCTCGTCGTCCATCCCGACCCCACGGCTGATTTCCTGCACGCCCATCTCCGGATGGGTAACGATGGCCCGATAGACCCGCTCAGCGGAATCTGTGAGTCCAAGCCCCTCCAGGCCGCCCATCGCACACTCGCCCATCTTCTAGACCCTGATTGATTGCAGGCAATAGTATCACAAGCGATCTCGCCAAAATCCCTTAGCGGATTTCATTCCCCATCGCATTCAGTTTCCGCCTCCCTGATATCTCGCGGTCAGATGCCAACGAGTGGATAAGGGTTCATTTTGACGTCCAAGAGGTTGAAATCTTTGAAGGCCACCATCAAGGACTCCTCCATAGATTTCTCTGCTTCACTCAATGTGGCGGCGACGATGAACATGGAAACAACAAGCCCGCCGGGGATTGTCACGGCGCGAACATGCTGCACCGACCCACCCTTCGTGCATTCTTTTTTAATTGATTCGACGGCCGATGCGGCATGCGAGGAAAATTCCGAGTGAGAATCCCTTCGACTCTTCAGCTCGGCTCGAATGAGGTACACGACCTCACCTTCCCCTCTTTGAATCATCCGCCATTCGAAGCATCCTACAGATCATCCGAAATAATCCCTATCTTCTTGAAATGTGATCTCTGTAGGGGCGAGAAGATCAGAAGGTCGATGGAAATGCCGACGGCCAGGATCAGCAAGATCGCCAGGAACACACCGGGCATGTCGATGTTGTTGCGGCCGTTTTCGAGGAGCTGGCCCAGGCCCAGGCCCAGGTCGGGAGAGCTGGCGATGATCTCGGCGGCCATCAGGGAGCGCCAGGAGAACGCCCAGCCCTGCTTGAGGCCGGCCAGGTAGCCGGGCAGAGCTGCTGGCATCACCACATGCCAAATGCCCTTGAAACCGGTGGCTCCGAGGTTCCCGCCTGCGCGTATGAGCAGCGGCGGAACCTGGTCCACGCCCGCCAGCAGGCCGTTGGCGATGGAGGGAACCGCGCCGAGCAGGATCACCGCGTACATCATCGAATCGTTCAGACCGAGCCAGATCACGGCCGGCGGCACCCAGGCCACGGAGGGCAGGGATTGCAGGCCCTGCAGGATCGGGCCGATCGCGGCACGCACGAAGCGGATCCGGGCCACGAGCAGGCCCAGTGGCGTGCCGATCGCCAGGGCCGCCGCAAAGCCGAGCAGGCCGCGGGAGACCGAGGTCCACACGACCTCCAGGAGGGTGCCTTGCAGCCACATGTTCTCCAGGCCGTCCCAGACCGCGCCGGGCGGGGGCAGCGTGGTGGGCTCGGCGACCTCCGCAGTGACCAGGGCCTGCCAGAGGGCGAACACGAGCGCCATCGCGGCGACCGGCGGCAGCACCTTCTTGACGAGCACCTCGCGGGCCGGGGCGCGGCGGACCTCGACAGCGTCCAACGCGTCGAGTCCGGCCTCCAGGCCGGCGAGGTCGTCCGGGCGATCGCGGCCCGGGGCGGTCTTCCGCCCGAAGGCGGTCTCAGTTCTGGCCATGGCGACGGATCTCCCCACGCAAGTGCTCGGTGATTTCGAGGGACAGCTCTGCGACGCCCGCATCCTCGATGCGGCGCGGCTGCGGGATGGCCACCCGCCATTCCGTGGCCACGCGGCCGGGGCGGGAGGACAGCAGCACCACTCGCTGCGCGAGCCGGACGGCCTCGCGAACGTTGTGGGTGACGAAGAGGACCGACAGGCCCTCTTCCTCCCAGATGCGGGTCAGCTCGTTGTGGAGCACGTCCCGGGTGATGGCGTCCAAGGCCGCGAACGGCTCGTCCATCAGCAGCAGTCGGCTGTCCTGGGCCAGGGCCCGGGCCAGGGCCACGCGCTGGCGCATGCCGCCGGACAGCTCGTGGACCCGCTTGCCGTACGAGCCGCCGAGCCGGACCAGCTCCAACAGCCGCTCAGCCTCCGGCTTGCGGTCGGCCTTGGCCACCCCCCTTAGCCTCAGGGCTAGCTCTATGTTCTTCCCGGCCGTCAGCCAGGGAAACAGCGCGTGATCCTGGAACATCAGGGCCGGGCGCCCGCCGGGGGTCTCGATGGAGCCCGCGCTCGGCGCGTCCAGCCCCGCGACCAGGTTCAGCAGTGTGGACTTGCCGCAGCCCGAGGCGCCGAGGAGGGTGACGAACTCGCCGGGGGCGATGTCGAGGGTGATGTCGTCGAGGACGAGCTGGGGGCCGGCCGGGCCGGGGAACGACTTCGAGACGTGCTCGATTCGGGCGGCACGGGTGACTGCCGCGGTGGCGCCGATGTCGTCGGTGGATCGGGCGAGCGTGGCGGCCGTCACCTCCTGAGCTGATGGAGAGGGCGATGCCTGTGTACGTGCTGCATCCGTGGGCGTCGATGGCGACCGAGTCGCCACACCGTGCGTGAAAGCCATGCGAGGGGGGTTCCTTTCCGTGTGCGAGACCTGATCGGTCAACTCGTCCGGCCGAGACCGGCGTTGGAGACCTCGGGCTTGCCTGCGGCCTTCAGTACCTTGTTGAGGAGTGTCAGGTCGTAGATGCCGTCCAGGTCGGGCTCGTCTATGAGCTTGGTCTTCACCGCCCACTCCGACTGGGTCTTCAAGGTCGCGGCCAGCGGGTCGTCGGTGCTCGCGATCGAGGGCCATGCCGAGTCGACGACCCGGGGGTCCAGGGCCTTGCCGTTCAGGTTCTTGAGAGCTTTGTTCGCGGACTCCTTGGCCCTGTCCCTGTTGGCGTTGATCCATTCATTGGTCTTGACGGTGCCGGTGAGCACGGACTCGACGACGTCCGGGTGTTCGGTGAGGAACTTCTGCGACACGACGATGTTCGTGATCACGAACTTCTTGTCGGGCCACAGGGCGGTCTCGTCGAGGAGGACGGCGCCGCCGTCGGCGACGAGCTTGGAGGCGGTGGGCTCGGGGACCCAGGCGCCGTCGATCGAGCCCTGCTTGAAGGCATCGGGGGTGACCTTGTTGTCGGTGCGGACGACGGAGACGTCACCCTTCCCAGACTCCGGGTCGACCTTCCAGCCCTTCTCCGAGATCCAGTTGAGGAACGCGACGTCCTGGGTGTTCCCCTTCTGCGGGGTGGCGATCTTCTTCCCCTTGAGGTCGTCCAGGGTTTTGATCTTCGCAGGGTTCACGACGAGTTTGACGCCGCCGGAGGTGGAGCCGGAGATGATGCGGAGGTTCCTACCCTTGGACTTGACGTAGGCGTTGATCGACGGCGAGGGGCCGATGAAGCCGATGTCGAGAGAGCCGCCGTTGAGGGCCTCGATCTCGGACGGGCCGGCGTTGAAGGTCTGGGTCTTGGCCTCGGTTCCGCCTAGCTCTTTCTGGATCAGTCCCTCCTGCACTCCGACCAAGGCGGTCGCGTGGGTGAGATTCGGAAAGTAGCCGATCCGCACCTCGGGGGCGGAGAGCGCGGCGCGGTCCCTGCTCGCGGCTGCGTCCTTGCCAACCCGGTCACCACGGGACCCGGCGGCCTCGGACCCGTAGCCACACGAGGCCAGCACGGCCACCAACAGGCAGAGCGAAAGGGGAGCGAAGAGGCGGCGGCTCGGGATTCGGGCCTGCCCCGACCTGGTGGAGGTTTCGATGCTCTTCATGATCAGAAGTCCCACCCTTCCTCATCAGCTTGGACGGTTTCGTCTTCGGGCCCGGCGGTGGAGGCGAAGGATTCGCCGACCATTCCGGCCGCCAGGGTCGTGCCGTCCGCGGGGTCGATCAGCAGGAAGGACCCGGTGCGGCGCGAGTCGGCGTACGAGTCGAGCGCGAGCGGCTCGGCGGTACGGACGACGACGCGGCCGATGTCGTTGGCCACCAGCTGCCCGGGGTTCGGGTGCTGGGACAGGTCGTCCAGGGTCAGCCGCGAGGGGATCTCCTTGACGATCGCCTTCACCGTGCGGGTGGTGTGCTTGATCAGCACCCGGGCGCCCACGGCGAGGGGCTGGTCCGCCACGTGGCAGACCGTCGCCACGACGTCCTGCATGGTGGCGGGGGAGCTCGACGACGGCGCGATCAGGTCGCCGCGCGAGATGTCGATGTCGTCCTTCAGACGCAGGGTCACCGACTGCGGGGCCCACGCGATGTCGACGCTCTCGCCGAGCGCGTCGATGCCCTCGATGACCGAGGTGCGGCCCGACGGCAGGACGGTGACGGCCTCGCCGACGCGCAGCACGCCGGAGGCGATCTGACCCGCGTAGCCCCGGTAGTCCGGGTTCTCGGCGGTCTGCGGGCGGATCACGTACTGCACCGGGAAACGCGCCGGGCAGGCGGTGAGGTCATGGCTGACCGGGACCGTCTCCAGGTGCTCCAGCACCGTGGGGCCGCCGTACCAGTCCATGTTCGCGGAGGGCTCCACCACGTTGTCGCCGGCCAGGGCGGAGATCGGGATCGCGGTGATCTCCGGGACTCCGAGGCCCGTGGCGTACGCGGTGAACTCCTCGGCGATCGATGCGAAGACGGTCTCCTCGTAGCCCACGAGGTCCATCTTGTTGACGGCGAGGACCACGTGGGGGACCCGGAGGAGGGCCGCGACGGCGGCGTGCCTGCGGGTCTGCTCGATCACGCCGTTGCGGGCGTCGACGAGCACCACGGCGAGGTCGGCGGTGGAGGCGCCGGTGACCATGTTCCGGGTGTACTGCACGTGCCCGGGGGTGTCGGCCAGGATGAACCGGCGCCGGGCGGTCGCGAAGTAGCGGTAGGCCACGTCGATGGTGATGCCCTGCTCCCGCTCGGCCCGCAGGCCGTCGGTGAGCAGCGCCAGGTCGGGGGTGTCCTGACCACGGCTGGCCGAGACCCGCTCCACGGCTTCCAGCTGGTCGGTGAGGACCGACTTGGAGTCGTGCAGGAGGCGGCCGACCAGGGTGGACTTGCCGTCGTCGACGGAGCCCGCGGTCGCGAAGCGCAGCAGCGTGGTCGCCGAGAGATCGGCGAACTGCTCGGTGGTGGAGGTCATTTCTAGAAGTACCCTTCGCGCTTGCGGTCTTCCATCGCGGCCTCGGACAGCTTGTCGTCGGCGCGGGTCGCGCCCCGCTCGGTGAGGCGGGAAGCGGCGATTTCGGTGATCACGGCGTCCAGCGTGGTGGCGTCGGAGTCGACGGCACCGGTGCAGGACATGTCACCGACGGTGCGGTAGCGGATCAGGCGGGTCTCGGTGGCTTCGCCGTCCTTGGCGCCGCCCCACTCGCCGGCCGTCAGCCACATGCCGTTGCGCTGGAAGACCTCGCGCTCGTGGGCGAAGTAGATCTCCGGCAGTTCGATCTTCTCGCGGGCGATGTACTGCCACACGTCCAGCTCGGTCCAGTTGGACAGCGGGAAGATGCGCACGTGCTCACCCGGCGCGTGGCGTCCGTTGTACAGGTTCCACAGCTCGGGCCGCTGGCGGCGCGGGTCCCACTGGGAGAACTCGTCGCGCAGGGAGAAGACGCGCTCCTTGGCGCGGGCCTTCTCCTCGTCGCGGCGGCCGCCGCCGAAGACGGCGTCGAACTTGCGGCTCTGGATCGCCTCCGTGAGGGGGACGGTCTGCAGCGGGTTGCGGACGCCGTCGGGACGCTCGCGGAGCTTGCCGGCGTCGATGTACTCCTGGACGGAGGCCACGTGCAGGCGCAGACCGTGCTTGGCGACCGCGCGGTCGCGGTAGTCCAGGACCTCGGGGAAGTTGTGGCCGGTGTCCACGTGGAGCAGGGTGAACGGCACCGGCGCCGGCGCGAACGCCTTCAGCGCCAGGTGCAGCATGACGATGGAGTCCTTGCCGCCCGAGAACAGGATCACCGGCTTCTCGAACTCACCCGCCACCTCGCGGAAGATGTGCACGGCCTCCGACTCGAGGGCGTCGAGGTGACCACTGATAGCAGGCAGGGTCGCGGTCGTCATATCAGGCCCTTCTCCGCGAGGAGGTTCCATAGGGTGTCCGTGGAGGCCACGGGGCTTTGGGTATGGGCGTGGAGTCGGATGTCCGGCGCAAGCGGCGTCTCGTAGGGGTCGTCAACCCCGGTGAGGCCGGCGAGCTCACCGGCCAGCTGCTTCGCGTACAGGCCCTTGACGTCTCGCATGGAGCACACCTCGACTGGGGTGGCCACGTGTGCTTCCAGGAAGGCCAGCCCCTGCTTTTCGTGCCGGGCGCGCACCGAGGCCCTGCTGGATGCGTAGGGGGCGATGACCGGTACCAAGGTGATCAGGCCGCTCGCGGTGAGTACCTCGGCCATGACGCCGATCCTGCGGACGTTGGCTTCCCTGTCCTGCCTGCTGAAGCCGAGATCGGTGGTGACCTCTCGCCTCACCTCGTCCCCGTCGAGGACGTGTACGCCTCTCCCGACATCGCGCAGGCGGTCTGCCAGTAGCCGCGCGATGGTGGATTTGCCCGCACTCGGGAGCCCTGTAAGCCAGACCGTCGCCCCGCAGGTGCATTGTGGGGACAGGTGGTGCTCGTGGGGTAGGCCGGTGTCGGGGATGTGCCGAGTCGAAGACTCTGTCGGGTGCATCGGACCTCTCATTACTACGACCGCTCGGCGTCACCTTCGCTGACGTCTCGCAACCGGTCAGGGGCTATCGAATCTGGGTAGACCTTGATGCGCATAGGGGGCGGCGACATAACCGCGAGCCACCCCAAACATTCCAATCGATGATGTGGCACATTCCTGCGTCTTCTCTCTGTCTGAGCTGGCAGCAAGTTGGTTTGGCAGGTTGCTGCCCGGCGAACATTCCTATGAGTCCGCAAAGTCTGCACACTCAAGGACTACACACCGAAGCCCCGGAGAACCCCTTTTCAGGCATCTGCGATAAATGCGTTTAAATCGGACAATGACTCACCGGGTGGGCAGGCTTGCAGGCTTCATGACGGCCGCCTGACCTCGCCTTAGATTCGATAAAACAGCTGCAAACCGGACGAATGTATACGTGTTCACCTGCCGCGAAGAAGCGGCACTCCACGGTCCCCCCAAGGCCGTCGCCGGCGGGTTACGCCATCAACGAAGGAGCCTTGATAGGCCAATGAACTGGGCGTTTCCCAGGCGCCGCGAGGCTCGGCGGCCCGTAAGGCCACCCCCAGCACGAAACCCGCTGCCGCCGACCGAGCGCAGTCGGTGGGCGATAAAACGGGACATTCAATGCGATTCGTGACCCACAGGTGCCCCAGGCAGCAACCTGCCAGGGAAGTAGGTGCCAGTCGATCCGGATGACAGTCGATACGTGCGGCATGCATGGTTACGTCAGAACGCAAACAAGCAATCGTTTGCCGAAGCTACACAAAATCCCAGGAGACGAAATGAAGAAGCTCGCCGCCATCTGTTCTATCGCACTCGCCATTGCCATCGGCGGGGCTGGCATGGCCCAGGCCGATGAATCCGCCTCGGCGGCCGTTCCGGAAGTCGGCACGTACAGCCTCTACTGGTGATCCGAACCTTTTCAGGCCGCCTTCTCGATCGATCACAGAGGATTTGATAGGCATGGACAGGGAACGGTACTCGGATATCCGTGACCGATTCTTTCGGTTCGCCCAACAGGAGATCGCGCCCGGGAGTGCGGAACGCGACCTGAACGCATCCTTCGACCATGTGGTGTGGAAGAAGCTCGCGGAATCCGGATTTTGGCGGGTACACATCCCGGTGGAGCTTGGGGGCGAGGGCGGGGGCCTGTGGGACCACGTCGCCGCTTTCGAGGGCTTGGCCCGCGGTGCCAACGACTGCGGCCTCGTCCTCTCGGTGGCCGCGCACGCGGGGTTGGTGCAGCTCCTGCTCCATCACGGAACCCACGAACAGAAGCACGAGCTGCTTCCCGGCCTGATGTCGGGAGCCGTGGCCGCCACCGCTTCCACCGAGGCCGGCGGCGGCTCCCACGTCGCCGCGATCCGCACCACCGCCCGGCATCTGCCCTCCGGCGCGTTCGAGCTGTCCGGCGAGAAGAGCCACATCACCAACGCGCCGGTGGCCGACCTCATGATGATCGTGGGGCGGGTCCCCTCCGCAGGGAAGAAGGACATCACCCTCTTCCTCGTGGAAGCCGGTCAACAGGGAGTCGGGCAAGGAGCCCACGAAGACCTGATGGGGCTGCGCACCAGCCCCCTCGGCCCCATCGAGCTCGACAAGGTCGTCGTCTCATCCGACCGGCTCATCGGCAACGTGGGCGAGGGCCTGGAAAAGCTCTACTGGTGCCTGGCCTTCGACCGGCTCATCTACGGCATCGTCGTAGCAGGCCATCTGGGAACCGTTCTGGAGACCGCGGTGCACCGCATCACCTCCCGCAGCGCCTTCGGCTCCCTGCTCGCCGAGCACCAGTACATCCAGGACAAGATCGTCACTATGAAGGTGGCCATCGAGAGCTCCCGGGCCCTCGCCTTCGAGGCCGTGCACGCTCTCGACGACAACCGTGCCGACGCCGGCACGCTGGCCTCGTGCGTGAAGCTCATCTCCGCCGAGGGCATCGTCGAGTCCGCCCTCGAACTGGTCCAGATCTTCGGCCACATCGGCACTGAGAAATCCTACGGAATCGAACGCCATCTGCGTGACGCCGTCGCCTTCCGCATCGCCGGCGGCACGAACGAGATGCAGAAGAAGAACATCTTCAAGCACGTGCTGACCGACGTCACGGCGTCCAGGTGAGTCGAACACAGAGCGAGAACACAATGAGCAGTGAAGGCAGTGGCCTCAGCGCACGAGCTGTCCAGACGGTGGGGTCCCTCGACTGCGCCACCCAGTGGGGCAACGATGACCTGGAAGTCCTTTCCACCCCCTCGATCCTGGGGCACATGGAGCGGCTGTGTGCGCAGGTCATGGAGCGCTTCATGAATCCGGGCGAGATGAGCGTCGGCGTCAACGTCACCATGCACCACCGTGCGCCCACCCCCATCGGAGCGCAGGTCGAGTATCACGTCCAGACTGACAGCACCGACCGGATGGTCACGTTCACCTTCCGGGTCGTCGACGAGGGTGGCAACGTTGTCTGCGACGGAGAGCACTTGCGGGCCGTGGTGAACAACGCCAGGTTCCACGAGCGCATCACCCTCTTGCAGTCTCCGGCTTCCGGCACGGGTCCGGAGGTGGAAGCATGACGACCACGGTCCCCTCTCCCGGTCGAGTCGAGATCCCCGCACCTGCCCTGCCGGTGGCGGTTCGCGCACGAGGCGTTCGCGTCTACGACGAGGACGGCAGGGCCTACATAGACGGCAGCTCCGGTCCCATCTGCGTAAACATCGGGCATTCCGTCCCCGAGGTCCTCAAGGTCATGCGCGAACAGGCGGAGGAGATCACCTTCGTCCACCGGAGTCAGTTCGCCCATCGGGCCGTCGAGGGGCTCACCTCCGAGATCCTTTCCATCACGGGCTCCGATTTCCGCGAAGTCGTCTACACCAACTCCGGTTCCGAGGCGACGGAAACCGCGCTTCGCCTTGCGATGCTGCACCACCACCGCAACGGTCAACGACAGCGCGACGTGGTCCTCACCCAGTTCCCGAGCTACCACGGGATGACCGCCGGTGCGCTGGGTGTCTCCGGGCACCCCGCGCGACGTGCGGGTCTCGAACCCCTGCACGACCGGACTGCGTCAACGCTGCCGGTGTCCTCCTCGGACCCCGAACGGTTGCTTCCCGATGCCGGCGACTGGGAACGGGCCTTCGCGGAAATCGGGCCCGCCCGCGTGGCGGCGGTGATGGTGGAACCGGTGGGTGGGGCATCCAGCGGCGCCGCCGAGCTACCGGACAGTGTCTTTCGCCGGGTCGAGGAACTGTGCCGCGAGCACGGCGCTCTGCTGATCTCCGATGAGGTCATGACCGGGTTCGGCCGGGTCGGCCAGTGGTTCGGCTACCGCCGGGCGAACGTCGTGCCCGACCTGATCGTCACCGGCAAGGGACTGAGCGCGGGATACACACCCATCGGAGCATGTGTCGTGGGGCAGCGGGTGCTCGCAGGGCAGTCTGCCGCGGATCTGGCCTTCGGGCACACCATGAGCGGCAATCCGCTCTCCGCCGCGACGGCATTGGCCGTTTTGCAGTTCACTCGCGAGCACCGGCTGCCTGAGCGAGCCGAGCAGCTGCATCAGGTGGCTCGAGCCCGCCTGACCGCCCTCTCCTCGGAGTTCTCCTTCCTCGGCGAGCCTCGTGGTCGCGGGCTGCTCCAGGCACTGTCCGTCAACCGCGAGCACGCCGTCGCCGCGAGGCGCTCCGGCACACCGCTTCCCCAGCTCATCTGCACCCGTGCTCGGGAGCGCGGTCTGATCCTCTACCCCGCCGGCGCGCACGACCTCGCGCAATCCGTGCTGATCGCCCCGCCCCTGACCATCGGCTGCGCCGATCTGGATCTGCTGTTCACCAAGCTCGAGTCCGCCCTGCGAGCGGTGGCCACCGAGCTGGCCGAAGGAGAAGAGTCATGAGCCGGATACTCATCGGCAACGCCTACAACGAGCACCTCGTGTCCGACCACGACACCATCTCGGCGGAGGAACGCCCCACTGCGGGGAACATCGCGCTCCGCCTCTTGTGGCTGACCGAAGTGAACGACGTGGTGATCGTGCCCCAGGCCCCCGATCCGCAGTTCGTTCGGTACGTGCTCTCGCTGAAGGGCCTCGCCCCTGACGCGGTCTCGGTACTGGTGCCACCGCCTGGACGGTTCGGCATGGATGTACTCACCCGCGAGCGCCTCCTGGACGCGACGTTCCTACGTGAAGTCGCGGCGGTTGCCGAGCGGCGCGGAGTCGACACGGTCCTGCCCTACTGCTTCGACAGCACCATCGCCCGCTTCGCGCGACGACTGGATCTGGCAGCCGGCACACCCGGGTTCCGCTTCCTGGAGGCGGGCGGGTCGGAGATGCTCAACAGCAAGGCCGCCTTCCGTACTATCGCCTCCGGTGTGGGGGCGGCGCTGGTCGACGGAGTAACCACCGGTTCCCGCGAGCACGCCGAGTCGTTCATCGGCGAGGTCCTCGGGCGTGGCGCTCCGGTCATCGTCAAGCAGGACTTCCACCAGGGTGGCTTCGGCAACGACATCCTGACCCCGCGCGGGGACGTCGAGCCCATCGGCGCTCCTCGGGCCGTCCTCCTCGTCGACGAGGAGGAGATCGCACGGCATCTCGATCGATACTGGGCCGCGTACACCGGACGCGGCGCGCATCGTGTCGTCATCGAGGAGTACATCCCCGATTCGTTGCCCTTGGGCGCCGAGGTACACATCACCGAGGACGTCGTCGCCGTGCATCACGTCGGTGAGATGCGGATGGCGCCGATCTACGACGGCATGGCCATTCCCGGTTCCGTGGCCACGCGAGCCCAGCAGAGCTCCTACGTCGAGGCCATGGTGAAGCTGAGCGCACCGATCCAGGCCATGGGGTATCGCGGTGTGATCAACATCGACGGCATCCTCACCCCCGGAGGAGAGGTGTTCCTGTCCGAGTTCAACGGCAGGATGGGTGGCACCACACACCTCCACTGGATCGGCGAGTCGTTCCTGGGCGCCGACTACCAGTCGCACCGCCTGCTCGTGACGCGTAACCACTGGCACGTCCCCTCCTTCACGGAGGCGCTCGACGCCCTGGGCGCAGCGGGGCTGTCCTTCGATCCGCAGACCGGCCGAGGCGTGATCATCGCCTGCGATCACGTCCGGCAGTCCGGTGCCGTCGAGTACTGCGCTGTCGCGGAGTCCGCGGAAGACGCCGCGCTCATCGAGAAGAAGCTCACCGAGCTGTTCGCCTGACCTGCTGTCGCACCGAGACCGGCCGGCCTGTCAGGCCTTCCCTCTCGTCTCCTCTTCTCTCCTCTCCTCTCCCTTTTGCCCTCACCAACGAAAGGCATCGCCATGCCCATTTCCACCGAGAACGCCTGGGCTTCCTACCTCGCCGGCTTCAGCAGCCAGATGGACGACCTGCGAGCCCGCTTCGTGACCGACGAGTTCCTCGAGTTCCCCGACTTCGGCCCCGCCGAGCTCCGGGAGCAGCTCGACACGGAAGTCGTCTCCCTCCTCGACAACCACGGCGTCAAGCGCCGCATCAACGTCGCCCGCACCGGTAACACCCCGCGCTTCATGGAGGTTGTCGGACGGAAGACGATCGTCGAGGAGTCCGAGACCGTTCCGCAGACCTACCACTCGCAGGCTCTGCGCTCCTTCCTCGCCGAACTGACCAAGGAAGCCGCCATCCTGCCGGTGCCCTTCGAGCCGGAGGAGATGGTCATCTCCCGCCTGGCCGAGCAGGGAGAGACCCACGGCTGGCACTGGGACGACTACTCCTACGCGCTCGTCTGGATCGTCGAGGCTCCTGCCGAGGAGGCCGGCGGTTCCCTGGAGTACATCCGGGACACGGCCTGGGACAAGACCAACCCCCGTATCGAGGAGCACCTGGCCAACGGGACCGTCGAGCGACGCCACCCCGCGACGGGATCCGCGTACCTGCTGAAGGCGGACACCGCGATGCACCGGGTCGCGCCGCTGACGAGCGAAGGCGCCCGGCGGGTCATTCTCTGCTTCTCCTACGCCACTCCGGCCGAGGTCGACAAGACCGTGGACCACACCGAGGTCGACTTCTACTCCGCCTGAGCCTTCCGGCCCGCAGGGCCCCCACACGCGGGTTCAAGGTGCAGGACGCGTCAGCAGCAGTGGTTGTCCTTGCCGCACCCCAATCGTCTCCGAAGGATCAAGAGATCATGATCAGTTCCACGCACCGCGCGCGTCCCGAAGGAGCCGGCGTCGGCATCCTGGGGACCGGCTCCTGCCTCCCCGCGACCCGAGTCTCCAACGAGGAGGTCGAGCGCTCGGTTCGGCAGGAGGAAGGATGGGTCCGTCAGCGCATCGGTGTCCTCGAGCGGCGGTTCGTCAGCGACGACGAGACGGGCTTCGATCTCGCGGTCGGGGCCGTTCGACAGGCCCTCGAGGCCTCGGGGGTGGACCCGCTGCAGATCGGGGCGGTCGTCCTCGCCACCTCCACCGCGGACCTGCCCATCCCCGGTATCGGCAGTCGTGTCCAAGGGGCCGTCGGAGCGTCCAATGCCATGGCTTTCGACGTCAACGCCGCGTGCGCGGGCTTCCTCGTCGGCTGTGAGGTGGGACGGGGCTTCCTGACGGCTGATCCCGGCATGGAGGCTGTTCTGGTCGTCGCCAGTGACACCTATTCCCGTGTCCTGGACCCCGCCGATCGGCGTACCTACCCTTTGTTCGGCGATGGGGCAGGCGCTGTGGTGCTGGGCAGGGTTCCGGCATCCGAAGGGATGCTGGGAAGCCAGGTCTACACCGACGGAACGCTGGCCCACTTCGTCACCGGCGGCCCCGGGCTTCCGGTGCCTGCCGCGGGGTCAGCCAACACCGACCACTACCTGAAGATGTCCGGGCGTGACGTTGCCGATCTCGTCCGCCTGGAGTTTCCCCGGCTGGTGAACGACGCGCTCAAGGAGAGCGGGCTGACGATCGATCAGATCGATCACCTCGTATGCCACCAGGCCAACCCCCACCTGATCACGTCCTGCGCAGAGCGGGCCGGATTTCGACCCGAGCAGATCGTTCTGACCGGTGACCTGCTCGGCAACACCGGAGCCGCCTCCATCCCGATCGGCCTCGACATCGCCGCCCGCGACGGGCGCATCCGGCCGGGCGACAACATCCTCATGATCACCTTCGGCGCGGGCATGACCTGGGGCCGGGCCATGATGCGCTGGTCCAAGGCCGGCTGCCGCACCGCCGAGGCGGTGCCGGCATGAGCAGTCGCCTGGTTCTGGCCTCCTGCCCGCAGATGCCCCAAGGCGACGGAGACGACGCCGGCCTCGTGGAGGCCCTGGCCGAGCTCGGAGTGGAAGCACGCTGGCAGCCCTGGGGCGAGCAGACCGCTGCGGACGAGACCGTCGTCCTTCGCGCGACCTGGGACTACCAAGACCACCTGGCGGACTTCCTGAACTGGTGCTCCCAGGTGCCCCGCCTGATCAACCCCTATCCGGTCGTCACCTACAACACGGACAAGACCTACCTGACGCGACTGGCGGCAGCCGGTCTGCCCGTCATCCCCTCCACCGTGCTGGCCCCCGGCGAAGACCTCGGGGAGACCGCCGACGACTTCGTACTCAAGCCGACCGTCGGAGCGGGATCGCGGGGAGCGGCCCGATTCGATCGTACGCAGCGGGAAGAGGCCCAGCTCCACCTCAAGACGCTGCACTCCCAGGGTTTCAGCGTCTTGCTCCAGCCCTACCAGGCCTCGGTCGACAAGGAGGGCGAGGTGTCCCTGGTGTTCTTCCGGGGCCGCTACTCCCACGCCTTCACCAAGGGGCCGATGCTCACCGGCGGCGTGGTCGACACCCAGGGCGCGCTGTACCTCGAAGAGCACCTGGCCGAGACCAGTCCCGAGCCCAAGTGGCAGGAGATCGCGTCGGACATCCTCCGCGCCGCCGCCTCCGAGATCGGGATTCCCCTCGAACAGCTGGTCTTCGCCCGCGTGGACCTGGTCCGCGGGGCGGACGGACCCCTGCTCCTGGAGCTGGAGATGACCGAGCCCGGCTTGGGGTTTCCCTACGTGAACCCGGCGGCACTCCGGCGATTCGCGCGCGCCCTGGCCGACAGCTGTTCCTGAAGCAAGCAGTTCCGGGCCCGCGGGTTCGAGTCCTCAGCTCCGAGCCACGCGCCCATCTCTGGCACGCACTCCGTCCAGCCTTCCATTCACACTCCCCACTCCCCCGTTCAACCCCTGGAACTCACATGACGACGAGCACACAGACCACACTGACCGTCAAGCCGCTGACCATACGCATCGGGGCGGAGATCTCCGGCGTCCGACTCGGAGGCGATCTCGCCCCCGACACCGTGGCCGCGATCCGCGCCGCGCTCCTTCAGCACAAGGTGGTCTTCTTCCGAGGCCAGGAACACCTCGATGACGCCGCTCACCGGGACTTCGCATCCCTGCTGGGAAACCCCACTCCCCACCCCACCGTGCCCGGGGAAGCGGGTGCCGGCGCCGTCTTTGAGATCGACTCGCAGGGCAGCCGCGCGACCTCCTGGCACAGCGACGTCACGTTCGTCGCGAACTACCCCGCCTTCTCGATCCTGCGCGGAATCGTCATCCCCGAGGTGGGCGGGGACACCGCCTGGGCCAACACCGTCGCAGCGTACGACGACCTTCCCGAGCCGCTGAAGGCTCTGGCGGAGCAGCTGTGGGCAGCGCACACCAACGCCTTCGACTATGCAGCCGCGGCACGGGTCCGGCCGGCTACCGAAGAAGAGCAGGAATTCCGCAAGGTCTTCGAGGCGATGGCCTTCGAGACCGAGCACCCGGTGGTGCGGGTGCATCCCGAGACCGGTGAGCGCTCCCTGGTCGTCGGCGGATTCGCGCAACGACTTCTCGGTCTGTCCCAGGAGGACGGGCGGCAGCTGCAGCAGCTTCTGCAGCGGTTCATCACCCGGCCGGAGAACACCGTCCGATGGCGCTGGGCGGCCGGTGACGTGGCTATCTGGGACAACCGGGCCACCCAGCACGTCGCGATCGACGACTACGGCGACACGCCGCGGCGACTGCACCGCATCTGCGTCGACGGCGAGATCCCGGTCTCCGTCGACGGCCGCAGCAGCAGGGCCACGGTCGGCGCCGATGCTGCCTGGTACCGGCGGTGAGTCACCCAGGCCCCACTGCGGCGACGGTCTCGGGCCGTGCGCTTCGCCAGGGCCTGCACACGGCGATCTGGAGGACCCGCAGGGTCCTGTTCCACACCTTGGGGTCCGGCACGTCCCGGCCCCGACCGTCCGCCCGCGGGTCCGTCCCCATCGGGCGTCACACAGAGATGAGTTGCGCATGAAGCTGGGAGTGCTGGCCTGGATGGCCGGCGAGGATGAGTCGGTGGGCATCGCCCGCGTCGGCCGGGAGCGCGGGCACGAAACGGTGCTCTTCGAGTTCGACGACATCGTGTGCGTTCCCGACGAGAGCGGGACGCGGCCGACCGTCCACGGTCATGACGTGGCCGAGTTCGACGCGATCGTCTCCCGTGGTCACGTCAGTCTGGAGCACTGGCGCGAGCACGCCGAGCACCTCCATCTGCTGTCGAGCGTTCCCGACGTGGTCATGTTCGACGGTGCGGACGTCCACCTCGCAGCCGTCAGCAAGTTCACGATGCTCCACAAGCTGGCCCAGGCGGGTCTGCCCGTTCCTCCGACACGAGAGTGCCGCACCGAGGAAGACTTCATTGCCGCCTGCCGCGAGTGGGGGCGTGTGGTGGTCAAGCCGTCCGTCGGATTCGGCGGCGTTGACGTCGATCGTTTTGTCGACGGTCCCGTGGAATCCGCCCTGAGCCGGGTCCGAGCCATGCTGGAAACGTACGGCGTGCTGCTGTGCCAGCCGTTCCTGGAACACACCGGCGACTACCGGATCACGATCGTGGGCGACTCTCCTTCGGTGTGCGTGCGCGCACTGACGGAAGGGGACTCCTGGCGGCAGAGCCACGGCAACGGCGACGGGCCCCCGCGCAGCCCGATCGAGGTCATCGAGCCGTCCCCCGAACTGGTCGACCTGTCCGTCCGCGCGACCCGGGCGCTCGGGCTGAGCATGGCCGGCATCGACATCCTCTACCACCGGGGAGAACCGGTCGTCATCGAGGCGAACGTGGTTCCCGGCTGGGACGGTTTCCCCGCGGAACTGCAGAACACCGTCAACAACGACGTCCTCGATCTCGTCGAGCTCATCGTCGCCGCCCGCAGGTCCTGATCACGGCCGAGGCGATCCCTTCGCAGAAGCCTTGGTCCCCCTCCGACACCCCACGAGGTTCACTCATGGTCCACGACCGCCTTCGCATCGCCATGTGGTCCGGGCCCCGGACGCGCTCAACCGCATTGATGCGTGCCTGGGAAAACCGCGGTGACACCACCGTCGTCGACGAACCGCTCTACGCGTACTACCTGGCCCACACCGATGCCACCGACCCGGGACGTGACGAGGTCATCGCCGCCTACCCGACCGACTGGCGCCAGGTGGCGAGCGAGCTGACCGGGGGCACCCTCCCCGAGGGCAGCACGATCCACTATCAGAAGCACCTCGCCCAGCACCTGCTGCCCGAAGTGGACCGCACCGCCTTCGAGGGCCTGCGGCACGCCTTCCTCGTCCGCCACCCCGCGCAGATGCTCGCCTCCTATGCCAAGGTCCAGGCCCCCACGGTCGAGGAGCTCGGCCTACGTCAGCAGTTGGAGCTGTTCGAACGGTTCGGCGGACCCGTGATCGACAGCAATGAACTGGTCAGCGCCCCGTCGTCCGTTCTGCAGGCTCTGTGTGCCGCCCTGGACGTGCCCTTCACCGACCGCATGCTGTCCTGGCCGGCGGGCCGCCGCGCCACGGACGGAAACTGGGGCTCGCACTGGTACCACGGAGTGTGGCAGTCCACGGGATTCGCGGAGGGACAAACCCCTACCGCTCCCCTGCCCGATCACTTGCGCCGTGTGCTCGACGAGTGCATGCCGCTCTACGAGCAGCTCGCCCGGTACGTCCTCCCCGTCCTCCCCGCTGATACGGGCGCAACGGTTCCGGCCGCTCGCCCGGCACCCGCCCTGGCATCGAAGGGATCGGAGACCGCATGACGAGCCACGACAAGGGCTACCTGTCCACGCTCAGGATTCCAAGGCTGCGGCCCTGGGCGCTGCTGCTGCTCTGTCAGCGATTCTGTGTGGCCGCCGCGCCGGTGGGTCTGATCTACATCGGAAACGGCTCCAAGGGGTCGTTGGCCCAGGGGGCGGTACTCGTGGGCGCCCACGCCATCGCCGAGGCGGTCTGCGCCGCCTCGATGGGACGGCGCTTCGACCGCAAGCCCATGCGCCGTGAATTCACCCTGGTCCTCACCCTGCAGGCAGTGGTGTTCCTCGCCCTGGGCCTGTTCGCACGGCAGCTGCCCCTGCCTGCGCTCGCGGCCCTGGCGGCGATGGGTGGCGGAGTCGCCGCTGGGGCCCACGGTGGTCTGCGGGCTCTGGCCCTGCGCCTGGCGCCCGACCATGTCCGCCCCGTCATCGGGCTCGAAAGTGCCCTGAGCACCCTGGTGTGGATGGCGGCACCAGCCGCGGTCACCGCCCTCTCGCTGGTGACCGGGCCCGCCGTCCCCGTTCTGGTCATCTCCGCCTTCTCCGCGATCGGCGCGGTCAGCGCCCGCATCGTCAGCGAGCCCCCGCTGACCGTCTCGAAGACTCCGTCCGCGATCCGCTCGTTCGGTCATCTCCTGCCGGCCTGCACCCAGTCCGCTGCCGCGATGATGAGCTTCGGTGCGGTCACCATCACCCTGTTCGGGCTGCTGCCCCTGATCGGCGCTTCCGCAGACTCGGCCGGAGCCTGGCTCAGCGGCATGGCCGCTCTGGGCGTCCTCGGCGGCATCCTCTACGGTGCCCGCCGTTGGCCGGGGTCCGCCGCGTTGCAGTCCGGGGTTCTCCTGGGAGTCCTGTGCATAGCCGTGATGGCTCTCGGCGTCAGCGGCAACCTCATCGTGGCCGGATTCTTCGCCGTGATCGTCGGAATCCTCCAGCCCATGATCGGATCCTCGCGCGCCATGGCGGTCCAGGACCAAACCCCCGACGGCGATCTGGGGGCCGCCTTCTCCGCCACCTACGCCAGCGCCGGACTCGGCTACGGAGCCGCCGCACTCCTGGCCGGTGCGCTGCTGACCTCGGCCGGTCCCCGGGAGGCCGTCCTCGCTTGCGGCGCCATCGCCCTGCTCGCCACCGTCGTTACGAGTGTCATCGAAGTCCGCAGCCTGCGGCGCCGGAGCACCGCCCACCTCGACCCGGCCCACGTCCCGGCCTGAAGAGTCACGCAGCAGTCCCACGCCGGTCGAACTCACGGACAAGGCCCACACCATGCCCCACACCACGCAATCCGGGCTGCCCATCGAGACCCTCTACGGCCCCGAGTCCACCCGAGGTCCGGGCCACGCGGCAACGCTCGGGCAGCCCGGAACCCATCCCTTCACCCGCGGCGTGTACCCCACGATGTACACCGACAGGCCGTGGACGATGCGGCAGTACGCCGGCTTCGGCACGGCCGAGGAATCCAACGCCCGCTACCGCACCTTGATCGCGAACGGGACGACCGGCCTGTCCGTCGCCTTCGACCTCCCGACCCAGATGGGCTACGACTCCGATGCCGCCCTCGCTCGGGGCGAAGTGGGCAAAGTAGGGGTGGCGATCGATTCGATCGAGGACATGAGGGTGCTGTTCCACAGCATCCCCATGGGTCAGGTCTCCACCTCCATGACGATCAATGCACCGGCCGCGGTGCTGCTCCTGCTGTACCAGCTGGTGGCGGAGGAGAAGGGAATCGCAGCCGACCAACTGACCGGGACGGTGCAGAACGACGTGCTCAAGGAGTACATCGCGCGCGGCACCTACATCTACCCGCCCGCCGCCTCCCTGCGCCTGGCGACGGACATCTTCCGCTACTGCCGTACCGAGATCCCCCGATGGAACACCATCTCCATCTCCGGATACCACATGGCAGAAGCCGGCGCCTCGCCGGTGCAGGAGATCGCCTTCACCCTTGCCAACGGCATCGAGTACGTACGTGCCGCCGTGGCCGCCGGCATGGACGTGGACGATTTCGCCCCGCGCCTGTCCTTCTTCTTCGTCGCCCGGACGACCATCCTCGAAGAAGTCGCCAAGTTCCGGGCCGCGCGGCGCATCTGGGCTCGCATCATGCGCGACGAGTTCGGCGCCCGAAACCCCAAGTCACAGATGCTGCGATTCCACACCCAGACGGCCGGAGTGCAGCTGACCGCCCAGCAACCCGAGCTGAACCTCGTACGGGTCACCATGCAGGGTCTGGCCGCTGTCCTCGGCGGAACGCAGTCGCTGCACACCAACTCCTTCGACGAGGCCATGGCCCTGCCAACAGAGAAGTCCGCTCGCCTCGCCCTGCGCACCCAGCAGGTCCTGGCCCACGAGTCGGACCTGACGGCGACGGTCGATCCCTTCGCCGGCTCCTATGCCGTGGAGCGGATGACGGACGAGTTGGAAGCAGCCACGCTCGCCCTGATGCGGCGCGTCGAGGAGATGGGCGGCGCGGCGAAGGCGATCGAGCAGGGGTTCCAGAAGTCCGAGATCGAGACCGTCGCCTACCGCGTAGCACTCGACACCGACAGCGGACGGCGTGTCGTCGTCGGAGTGAACCGGTACGCCCAGGACGAGGAAGAGCCCTACGAGCCGCTGCGGATCGATCCCTCGATCGAGGCCCGTCAGATCGAGCGCCTCGCCAAACTGCGGGCATGGCGGTGCACGACCCGGGTCCGGGAGTCGCTCCAGGACCTCAAGGCCACCGCGCTGGGAACCGGCAACGTCTTGTATCCGATGAAGGCCGCGCTGAGCGCCGGCGCGACGGTCGGAGAGGTCTCCGACGCTCTGCGCGAGGTGTGGGGCACGCACACATCTGCGGACACCCGTCTGTGAACCCCGCCGAGGAGATCGTCATGTCAAAGAACCCGTTGCGTGTCGTCATCGCCAAGGCCGGGCTCGACGGCCACGACCGGGGGGCCAAGGTCATAACCCGAGCCCTGCGTGACGCGGGCGTAGAGGTGATCTACACCGGATTGCACCAAACCCCGTCCGGCATCGTGTCAGTGGCCGTCCAAGAGGACGCTCACGCCATCGGGGTGTCCTGCCTCTCCGGCGCGCACCTGACGGCGTTCGGCGAGATAGTCCGTCTCCTGAAGGAACAAGGAGCCCAGGACATCACCCTCTTCGGGGGCGGAATCGTCCCCCGAGGCGATCTGAAGGCGCTCAAGGACCTCGGAGTCGCCGAGATCTTCACGCCGGGGGCCTCGCTCTCCGGAATCGTCACGTGGGTGCTGGAGCACATCGGCTCGCCCGCTCTACCAGGGGCGGTACCCCTGTCCCTCATCCATGGCGCTCCGGCCTCCGCGTCCGCCTGAGCCGCCTGCGGCCGCTGCCGCTCACCGTTCGATCGTCGCGGGGAACCACCCCGTCCGACACCCTCATCCGAAAGGAACGACATGAGCACCAAAACATCGATGGAGCGCCCTGTGCGAGAAGGCACACAGGCCGCGCTGATCGTCGCCTGCCCTGCCTGGCAGAGCCTCAAAGACGCCGTGGAATCCATCGGGTCCTGGCAGTCCGAAGACGGCGCCATCAGCTTCGAAGAGGAACGGGGACCCACCCTGGAACAGGCGCGTGATGCGGTGACCCGCGTGGTCGGCTCGATCCGCCGGCTCTCGCCCCTGCTTCCGCACGACGCCGACTACCACCTGGCCCTGATCAGGGATCTGACGCGATGGGCGGACAACGGATTCGGCAAGCCGGATTTCCTGGACTCCCTCCTCGCCTTCGCGCCCGCCGAACAGCGCATCGACGGCCTGCGGCACCTGGTCGTCTTCCCGATGCACACACAGAACGGCAACCCCCACTGCAACCTGGAGGCAGTCGCCTTCCGTGTGGTGTGGCCCGAGTGGATAGCAGACCTGGAGCGGACCACCTACGGGAATCCGCTCTACCTCGGCATCGAGTTCGAGGGGTTCACCTCCGGATACGACACGCATGCCGCGGTCCTCTTCCCCGAGACCGTGGCCGTGCGCGAGAACCCCGGACGGTTCACCTGGGGCGCGATCTTCTGCGACCGGGAGGCCGCGCGTCTGCGCACCGTGACCAATGCCGCCGTCACCGCCACCCGGCTGGAACTCCCCGGCGCCGCCCTGAGTCTCCTGGCGGATCCCGAGCGCATGAAGGAGGCGTTCGTGCTGTGGGATCTCATCCACGACCGGACGCACAGCCTGGGCGATCTCCCCTTCGACCCCTTCATGATCAAGCAGCGTCAGCCCTACTGGATGTACGGCATCGAAGAACTGCGCTGCGACCTCACCGCCTTCCAAGCCGGCCAGGACCTCATCGACGACCACGTCCCCCAGGGACGGGACGTGCAGTACGCGATCCTCTTCGACCGTCTGTTCCGCTTCCCGATCACCGGCGACCGCGTTCGCAACTATGACGGTCTCGGCGGGCAGCTGCTCTTCGCCGCCCTGCACCGGGCGGGCGCAATCCGCTGGAGCGACAACACCCTGGCCGTCGACTGGGCAGCCACCGCAGAGGCCGTTGCTCGCCTCCGGACCGAGATCGAGGACCTGTACCGGCTCGGCATCGACCGGCCCAAGGTCGTGCACTGGCTCAAGAGTCACGCGTTCGTCTCCTCGTACCTCTCACCTCACCCCGCATCCGCCTGGGCCGACGGTGCGAACACCCTCGACTTCACCCTGCCGCCGCGCAAGCTCGTCGACTCCGCACTGCCCGACGAGTTCCCGTTGAGCATGTTCTACGAGGCCCTGGCGAAGAAGCTGCGGCACGTGATCGAAGCCACCCGCGGCATCACCACCTACGAGGAGACACGCACCGCGGCCTGAGAGCGTGGCTCACCTGCCACTCCCGGACAGCAACCTGCCAGGCAGCAACCTGTCCCGCCATCTCCTGGCAGGCCGACCCACCCGCCACCATCCTTGTTCAGGTACGGATCCCACGAACATCCCCCGGATCCCGGCGTGACCTTGCTGCACAACGAACGGAACGACGCCTTGAGCACCACCATGAGCACCCCTGCCCCCGCGCGGAAACACGACCCGGCGACGCGCTTCTTCGCCAGCGACAACTACGCCGGCGTGCACCCGGAGGTCCTCTCCGCGATCGCCACCGCCAACGGCGGTCATCAGCCCTCCTACGGCCGCGATGTCTACACCCAGAACCTGCAGGAACTCGCGCGTCACCATTTCGGGCCCCATGCGGAGATCCACCCCGTTTTCAGCGGCACCGGAGCGAACGTCGTCGCCCTTCAGGCAATGACGGATCGGTGGGGAGCCGTCCTGTGCGCCACCACCGCGCACATCCACGCGGACGAGTGCGGAGCGCCCGAACGCATCGGCGGCCTGAAGCTCATCACCATCCCGGCCCCCGACGGAAAGCTGACCCCGGAACTCCTCGCCACCGAGGCCTGGGGTTGGGACGACATGCATCGAGCCACCCCGCAGGTCGTCTCGATCAGCCAGGCGACGGAGCTAGGGACCGTCTACACGACCACGGAGATCCGTGCCATCGCGGACTTCGCGCACGAACGCGGCATGAAGCTCCACCTCGATGGCGCACAGCTCACCAACGCCGCCGCGTCCCTGGGCGTCACCCTGCGCGAGCTCACGTACGACGTGGGAGTCGACATTCTGTCCTTCGGCGGCACCAAGTGCGGTGGCCTCTTCGGTGACGCGGTCGTCGTGCTCACCCCGAACGGCCCCCGATCCCTGCGCCACATCATCAAGCAGACCACCCAGCTGGTGTCCAAGGCCCGGTTCATCGCGGTCCAGCTCGAGGCGCTCCTGGGCGGTGACCTGTGGCTCCGCAATTCCCGGCACGCCAACGCCATGGCCCAGCGCCTCGCCGCTGGCGTCCAGAACGTGCCGGGAGTGGAGATCGTCTATCCGGTGGAGGCGAACGGAGTGTTCGCCCGGCTTCCCGACGCCGCCGCCGTACGGCTCCAGGAGAAGTACCACTTCTACTTCCGTGACGAACAGCCCGGTGTAGTCCGCTGGATGTGCTCCTATGACACGGTCCCGGAGGACGTCGACACCTTCATCCGCACCATCGCCGAAGAGTGCGCCCGCGCTTCCTGACCCCTTGCCGGGGGTTGTTGAGCGAGGGTCCGTAAAGTTAACGGTGGTTTTGGAGTTGTTGGGGTTTCAGCGGCGGGCGGCTGAGAGCCGGCCGTCGAAGGTGATGTCGAAGGCGTTCAGAGCGGCCTTCCAGCGCTGGGTCCAGCGTTTGCGTCCCTGGCCGGTGGGGTCGAGGCTCATGATGGCCATGTAGACGCACTTGATGGCGGCCTGCTCGTTCGGGAAGTGCCCACGGGCCCGGACGGCCTTGCGGATCCGTGCGTTCACGGACTCGATGGCGTTCGTCGTGCAGACGATCCGCCGTATCTCGGTGTCGAACTGCAGAAACGGCACGAACTCGGCCCACGCGTTCTCCCACAACCTCACGATCGCGGGATACTTCTGGCCCCATTCCTCCTGAAACTCCAGGAACCGTTCCATGGCGGCGTCCTCGGTCGGCGCCGTGTAGACGGGCTTGAGCGCCTTCGAGATCCTGTCCCAGTCCTGCCGAGCCGCGTAGCGGAACGAAGCCCGCAGCAGGTGAACGACACACGTCTGCGTGATCGCCTGCGGCCAGACCGCTCCGATCGCGTCAGGCAGGCCCTTCAAGCCGTCGCAGACGACCATGCAGACGTCTTCCGTGCCGCGGTTCTTGATCTCGGTGAGGACCTGGAGCCAGTACTTGGCACCCTCGCCCCCGTCGCCGGCCCACAAGCCCAAGATCTCGCGAGTGCCCTCGACGGTGACCGCCAGGACCACGTAGACCGGCCTGTTCGCGACCTTCCCGTCCCGCAGCTTCAAGTGGACACAGTCAATGAACAAAACCGGATAGACCGAGTCAAGCGGCCGGTTCTGCCACTCGTTCATGCCGTCGATCACCTTGTCCGTGATCGTGGAGATGGTCGTCTTGGAGACCTCGGCGCCGTAGACCTCCGCGAGGTGAGCGGAGATCTCCCCGTGGGTCAGGCCGCGGGCCGACAGCGAGAGCACCAGCTCGTCGACGCCGGTCAGCCGGCGCTGTCGCTTCTTGACGATCTGCGGCTCGAACGAGCCCTCCCGGTCCCGTGGGACTTCGAGAACGACCGGGCCGACCTCGGTCACCACGGTCTTGGACCGGATCCCGTTGCGGGTGTTGCCCGAGCCGGCCTTCTCATGCTTCTCATGCCCGAGATGGTCGGTGATCTCGCCTTCCAGAGCCGACTCGAGAATCCGCTTCGTCAACTGCTGCAGCAGACCACCCTGGCCCGTCAGCTTGATCCCGTCAGCCTTGGCCCAGTCCACCAGCTGACTGATCAGCTGATCGTCCAGAACCTCCGGCGCCAACCCGGACGGCTGTACCTCCGCCACGGCCTCCGCCGACACGGTCACGTCTGTCATCAGGTGTCACTTCCTGTTCGAAGATCCACCGTTGACCGTACAGACCCTGCGGATGCGGCCGGGTGCTCCCGGAACAGCTTGAGCGCAGGCTGGGCGCATGTCCGCCAAGCTGATCGTCTACCCGCCGGACGCTCAGGGTTGGCACCGGGTCCGCTACGACGGCACCTCCATCGGGGTCGCACACCGCCCGTCCGACATCCGCGCCTTCCTCGCGGGGGGCCTCCTAGTCGGCCGGCCGGTCCTCGGCGAGGGCCTGCCTCAGCCGGTCGAGATAGGTGCGCACTTCGGGGAGCTTGGGGTGCGCGGGGCCGCCGATGCGCAGCAGGTCGGTGATCAGCCGCTCGGTAGCCGCGATCGCCTCGTCGATCCGTCTGGCCTGGTCGTAGCCCGAGATGAGGCCGATCAGCGCGTCCAGCGTCCCCACGTGGTCCGGCCCCAGGGTGTGCTCACGCGCGGCGAGGGCAGCTTTCAGGTACGGCAGGGACCGCTCCGGACGGCCAGCTTCCAGGTGGGCGATGGCGAGGTTGTGGTAGCGGTAGGCGATCTCTTCGCTGTCTGCTCCGTGGATGCGCTCGAAGCCGCCGATGACCCGTTCGTAGCAGGCGACGGCCGCGTCGAGGTCCCTGGCGTCGTGGTGGACGTGCGCCAGGTTGTCCAGCCAGATGTAGGTGTCGAGGTGGCCGGGGCCGTAGAACCGCTCCTTGTCGGCGACGATCTCCCGGCACAGTGCGATGGCCTCGGGCAGCTGGCCCGCCGCACGGTAGGCCATGAACAGCTTCTGCTTGCGGGCCTCCAGCCGCTCCCCGCCCGGCGGTAGGAGGAGCCTGCTGCCGGCCACGGTCTCCTCCAGCAGGGCGATCGCGCGGTCGGCGCTGCCTGCCTCCGCGTAGGCGTCCGACAGCTTCTCGCGCCAGGTGAGGCTCTCCTCCGTGTCGCGGTCGGGGCTCAGCCCGGTGCCCTCCAGGGCTTGTTCGAGGTACGGGACGGCCTCCGCGGGGCGGCCCGCCGACAGGTGGGCGGATCCGATGCCGTGGAGGGTCAGCAGGGTGTCGCGGGCGTGCGGGCCCAGGGTCGCCGACTGGTAGGTCAGGTTCTCCAGCAGCAGGGGGATCGCCCGGTCCAGCATGTACGTGTCCCCGGGCGGGGCCGCGGCGGACCAGATGCACAGGAAGAACGCGTAGTTGTGGCGCAGCTGCAGGACGTCCTCGTGGGCCGGCCCCAACCGCCGCTCCGCCTGCGCGAGTTCGTCGCCCATCCGCAGGGTGGCGTCCATGCTGAGGTGGACCGGTGCGTCGTCGGGCTCGTGCAGCCGCAGGTCGAGCGGATCCGCCGGAGCCGCGGGCTCCGGCGGCGGGTTCTCCGGGTGCTGCGGGATCTCCGCTTTCTCCGGCTTCTCGGGGGTGCCCTTGGCCCGCTTCCGTCGGAACATCGCGGTCACTCTCCTCGGTCGGTGACGGTCACATGGAGGACCCGAGGTCCCGTACGAGTTCCAGCAGTTCCCGGATCGCGGCGTACGGCGCCCGCCCGCTGTCGAGGTAGGCGCTCAGGGCCGCCCGGTCGGTCGCGGTCAGCGAGGCGAGCGGGCGGTCGGCGAAGGACAGCGGGGCGCCCAAGTCGTGCACGGCGGAGCCGTGGACCACGTAGCGGCCGCCGGGCGCGGCGGTCACCAGGTGCGGAGAGCCGCGGGACGGCCCGGCGAGCGGGCGCGGCTGCGGCACCGGGGAGAGGTCCACGGCATCGCGGAAGTACGGCGTCTCCTCGTCCCGGGCCCACCCGCCGACTACGCGCCACCCCGGGACCGCGAACAGGTGCTTCAGGCGACGTCCGGAGGAGTTCCAGGCGGTCACCATGGTCTGGTCGGACTCCTGTTGGAAGAAGTAGGCACCGCCGGTCGACGCAGCGGTCACGAACTCGTCGGGTGAGAGGAAGGCGGCGGCCTCCACCGTGCCGTGCTGCTCGGGCACCTTCCACCAGCCGCGGGCGGTCAGCGGCTTCAGACCCGCGTCGGTGAGGATCACGCGGCGGTCGCCGGCCAGCAGGAGGCGCTCCCCGGAGGGGTCGACTGCGTGGACGGTGCAGCGTTCAAGCCCCAGGTCCCGCAGGTCGATCCGCTCCAGCGGTCGCCCCACCGCGCCGAGCAGGGCCACGGGCGCGCTCCGCAGGAGGACGACGAACCCGCGGGCGGTGGCGAAGGTCCGGGCCCCCATGAGGAGGTCCGGGCCGCTCGCCAGGACCTCTGCCCGGCCCGGCCGGTACAGGACGAGGTTGGGAGCCAGCCATAGGTCCGCGCGCAGCGCGAGGACCGCGTCGGGCCCCAGGCAGGTGACAGCGTCGGTGCCGACCCTGAGATGGTCGGCGGACCAGAGGCGGGAGCGGGAGGCGAGGTCGTACACGTCGATGCGGGTGGCGTGCTCGTCGCCGGGTCGCCCTTTGGCCGGGTGGTACGTCTCCCGGGTCATGACCGACGCCGCCGGGGCGAAGGAAACGCGGTCCGGTGCCACGAGGCCGTCGCGGTGGGGCAGGCGCCACACCGCCCGCCCGGCGGCGGCCCGGGCGGCGCGCTCGGCGGCCTGCGGCCGGTGGCGGCGCGAGGCCAGCCGGGCGGCCAGGCGGTGGCCGCGGTCGCCCTCGGGCGGGGCCCAGTACTCGGGCGGGTGGCGGTGGGCGATCCGGATCGCGTCGGTGACCGGGATCCTGCGCATGAGGTCCCACAGCCCCGCGGGGTCGGCGGCCCGTACGAGCTGCGCGGCCGCCTCGTCGATCTCCGCCGGCGTGCCCCAGGGCAGGCGGTCGGCGCCGCGCCGCTCCCGCAGGTAGAGCAGCGCACGGCCGATGGCACGGCCTTCGGCTTCGGCGGTTGCGGCGGTGTCCGGATCGAGGGCGAGGCGCTCCCGGTGCAGGGCGAGGCTCTCCTCGACGATCGCGACGGCCTCGGTGTGCCGGCCCAACGCGATGAGCTTGGCCGCCGCGTCGTCGAGCCGGGCGGCGAGGACGTCCCGGTAGTCGGCACGGACGTCGGCAAGCTGGCGGTAGAGGTGGAGCGCCTCCAGGAGCGCGTCGACGGATTCAGCGTGCCGCCCCGCATTCCACAGGTGCACGCTCTGGATGCACAGGCCGGCGGCCAGGTCGTCGCCGAACCGCGCGGGATTGAGGTCCGTCATCTGGCGTACGTGCGCCACCACCGCCCCGGCGCCCTCGGCCGCCTCCTCCGGGCGTCCGGACTTCGCCAGCAGGAAGCCGTTCACCATCTCCAGGCGGTTCACCTCCGAGGAGAGGGACCACCACAGGAGGAAGTCGCGGTCCAGCACCTCCTCGAAGAGGCGTTCCGCCTCCACCACGGCCGCGTGCGCCTGCTCCGGGGCCCCGGTCTCCCAGAGCGCGAAGGCCAGCCGGGTGTGCGCCTGGGCCAGCGCGGCGAGGGCGGTGGGCTCGGGGCCGCCGTCGTCGCCCCGCGCTGCGCCGTCCCTCTTCAGCCCGATCACCTCCTGAAGGAGGTCGATCCGGTCCTCGGCGGCGATCTCCTCGATGAAGAGGTTGCCGAGGTTGAGGAGGGCGTCGCCGTACGCGGACCGGTGCGCCGGGTCCGCCTCGGCGGCCTCCCGGGTAAGCCGTACGGCCTCCTCCATGTGTGCGAGCGCCTCGCTCCGGCGGCCCGTCGTGAGGTGGGCGAAAACCAGCTTCATGGAGAGCCGGGCCCGTTCCATGCCGTCCACCGCGTGTCCGAGGTGGTGGGTGGTGAGCCGCAGGGTCAGCTCCGCAGCCCCGCCCTCCACCCGTACGTCGCCCGCGGGCAGCAGGGGTTTTATGGCCTCCAGCACATCGAGGTCCACGGAGTCGAGGGTGGCGATCGAGGTCAGCACCGCGTCGCCGCCCCGGACGGCGAGGGCGGGGTCGCGGCGCAGCAGCGGGAAGAGCACGGCGGGGCCGATGTGCGGCCAGCGTTCGGCCGCGGCGATGAGGAAGGTGAGGGCGCGCGGGGTCCAGGCGGGCGCGGCCCCTCCGTCGCGCCGCAGGATGCGGGTGGTCGCGGTGACGGACCACAGGTCGGTCGGGTAGCCGGTGACGGGGCTGCCGGGGAGGGTGAGGGCCAGGTAGTCCTCGGCGAGACGGTCGGGGAGCAGCGGTTCGAGTACGTGGGCGGCCGCGGGGTCGGTGGGCGGGTAGTGGACTGCGTGGGCGGTCAGGGCCCCGTCCGCAGGGGTGCGCAGCAGGAGCCGGTCCAGGAGCGGGCGGGCGGTGTCACGGCGCATCGGGCCGGTGAGGACAGCGGTGAAGACGGTGCGCGCGAGGTCGAGGGCGCGGCGTTCGTCGCCCTCGGCGCCCGCGCCGCCGTCTTCCCCGGTGCCGCCGCCGTCGTGCTCGCCCGCCCGGCGCCAGTTCTCGTGTTCGCGGTCCAGCAGGTACGCGGTCATCCCGACGAGGTCGGCGGGCGGTTCCCGGCCGCAGGCCCGGGCGTCGACGGCGGTGAGCGCGGCCATGTGGACGGCGAGGGTGAGGCCGAAGTCGGGGCGGGCGAGGTCCTGGTACGCAGGGCGCAGGTCAGTGAGGGCGGCGGGGTCCGGGTAGTGGGCGGCGAAGCCGCGGCGGGCGGCCTCGAACATCCTGCTGCGCTCGCCCTGTTGGCCGGAGAGCGGTTCCACCGGCTGGTCGGAGAGATCGGTCGCGCGCCGCTGGCGGCTCAGCTGCGCCCGCAGAGCGGGCCAGGGCCGCACCGAGCGGGCGATGAGGAGGATCCGCGCGGGGAGGTCTCCGAGGAGCAGGCCGTTGTGGAACAGCCATCTGAGATGGGCGTCCGGCCAACGGTCGGCGTAATCAACGAGTACCAGCACCCCGGCGCGGTGGGCGGTGCGCAGGTCCTGGCTGCCCCGGGCGGGCGGGTAGGTGTCCGTGCCGTGTACGGCGTCGACCACGAGCCAGCCGGCGTCGGCGCATTCGGTGGCGAAGCGGGCGGCGAGGCGGGACTTGCCCGAGCCTCCGGGTCCGTGCAGCCAGCGTGCGGCCGACCGTGCGGGCTGCACGCGCCACTCCCGCAGCCGGGCCAGCTCGGCTTCGCGACCGGAGAAATCCACGACCTCGCTGCGGGCGTCGAGCATCCGGCTGGGCTGGGCGCGCAGCCAGGCGGAGTCCCGCCGCAGGGCGTCCGCGGCGCCGTGGGTGTCGCGCGCGTACAGCAGGTAGACGGGGGTCCCGTCGCCGAAGACGTGGATGTCCGCGCCGACCGCGCCGTAGGCGAAACCGGCGACGGCGCGAACCTCTTGGTGGACCTCGTCGGGGAGGTCCACGGTCAGCCGGTCCCGTCCGCGCCGTCCTCGTCGGCGGGCGGTGGAACCCGCCCTCCGGTCGCCTGGTGGTAGTGGAGGCTGCCGCCCTGGACTGCGAAGAGGGTGCCGTGGTCGCGGGCGGTGTTCGACTGCGTCCACACCTGCCGCCCGGCCGGCAGGCCGTTCTGCACGCGGGCGACCAGCTCGCGCAGTTCGCCCTCGGAGTCGGGGTGTTCTTCCAGCAGCAGGAGCAGCCGCCGGCGCCACACCGGCAGCAGCTCCGCCCGGATCTCGTCCGCCCCGGCCGGTTCGGCGCGGACGACGAGGTCGGCGTCCTCGTCGAGCTGCGCGCCGATCGCCGCCCCGCGGGCCTCGCCGCCCCGCCCGAAAAGCCGGACGACCCCGCCGCGGGCCCCCTGCCACACGTCGGTGGCCATGGCTCCGATCAGCGCGGTGGCGCCCGCGCCGGCGAGCGCCGTCAGTGACTCAGCCAGCATCCGTCCTCCTAAGTCCCGTGCCGCGGGCAGCCCCCGTGATGCCGAACTCCCCTGTCCTGGCACCAGGTTAGCCGGGCGGGCAGGGCACGTGCTCAGCCGCGGAAGGCCTCCGGGCGTTCGGGCGAGGCCTCGGTCAGGGCCTTCGTGAACGCCGTCGATGCCGGCGTGAGCGTCCACATCGGGCACAGTTGTGAATCCGGGGGCGGCCGGCCACAGTGCCTAACGAGCTCGTGCATGGTTGGCGCAGGCACGTCGAAAGGTGGGGGTCGGCCTGGTGTTCACTGCCGCTGGGGCCGGGCCCGCCCGCGGCAGTCTGCTGGTGTGAAAGCAGTCCGGCGATGGCTTGGATCGCGTCGCTCATGTGCTCGCGGCGGCCGTGGTGGCGGGCGAGTGCTCGCCAGTTCTTGAGGTGTGCGATGCCGTGCTCGACCCGGATCCGGCGTGAGGAGTGGGCCTTGCGCTGGCGCTCGTAGATCTCCTCGTACCCGGCGGGTTCTTCTTGAACTTGCGATGCGGTGGTGTCACCACGCGGCCGCACGATCGAGGCCCGCGCGAAGCACGGTGTGGTCTGGGGTCCTGAGCTGGCTGCTCTTGATCAGTCAGTGTTTCCAATGCTGGGACCTTGTCGCCGCCCAAGTGGTCCGGCCGGGTGCGAGGGCGACCGCCCTGGGAGCGGGGAACGCGGATCCGTTCGAGGACCTCGATCATCTGCGGCGCGTCGCCCCACTGGCCGGGCGTGACCAGGAAGGCCATCGGCCGACAGCCACCCTCACCCGCGAGGTGGATCTTGCAGGTCAGGCCGCCCCGAGACCGTCCGAGTCCTTCGTCGCGGTGGTGGTGCCGAGGCGTCGTCCCTTTTTCGGGACACGTGGCTTCTTCGTGCGGGCGCCGGACGCGTGCTGATGGGCACGGCAGGACGTCGAGTGGACGCTGACCATGCTCCAGTGGATCCGGCCCGCGAGGTCGGCGTCGGCCTGAACGGCACATCAGATCACCCCGCCCCATGGCAGACACAACGAGCCAGCAATCCAACAGTCGCATGATCCGACGGACAGGAACCTGGCCCCACCGCCCGGTGTGCCAGTGCCTCCACCTGGGCAGTGGTCGTAGCCGGCCAGGCTCCCGCCTCGGATACCGTGTTCCTCTACGGGGTGCCACAACGGATGTGACGCCCCCCACCGGAGGTAGTCACCGTATGAGTTCAAAGCGCAGCAAGAATCCAGCCCTGCCCGTACTTGACGACGCGTTCCGACTCGCGTCGGTCAAGGAGGCCGAAGAGTCCACCCGTGACTTGGCCGCACGGCTGGCCACCACCGAGCTGCGCCGCGCTTCCCACCCGGGCCGGGTCACCTGGGAGCCCACCGATCAGGCCGAGCCCGTACCGGTCCCGCCGACTGTGGTCGACGGTGACGGGGACCTGTGGCTGCGGGACCGGGGCACTGGCACCTGGACCATGCCCGAGTTCAACCCGAAGGAGTTCCCGGCCCGCTGCGGCGAGGTTCTGACGTGGAACCAGCTTGCCTGCGAGTTCGGCCCGCTCACCGCACTGGCCGACGACCGCCGCATCGGCGGCGGCCGGCGCTGACCCCGCAGCCTTCTGGGATGACGGCGCCCCTGTCGACGACGGCCATATCGAACCGGCGGACCATGGCCAGGCTGGCCTCCTCTTGATCGTGCAGAGTGCATGCTCGAAGGAGCTGTCGGCAAGCGTGCGATCGGTTCTGCGGTGGTCCAGCGACACTGCCGGTGCCATGATCAGCCTCTGCGGGCCCTCATACGACACGAGGGAACAGCGCGCGTGGGTGAGCAGTGGAGTCCTCGAAGTCGAGCAGCACCGCGTTCTTGGGTCGTGCCCGGCGCGCCTGCCCGGGCGCGGCTGACGCATGTGGCCCGGTTATGCCGCCAGGGAACATCGACTCCACCGCCCGGTTCAAGCCCTCCAGCGTGCCCTTTGAGGTGCGGGGTGTAAGCGGGCAGGTCCTCCACCTGAACCACCAGAGCTGACCGCCCCGGGCGGGCGCCTCCTCGAAAGAAGATCCAGGTCGTCCAGGGCACGGGGTTCAACTGGCCCCGCCCCGACCACTTCCGGATCCTGCCCCTGCCGTACGCCGACGACCTGGACGCGGCAATCAGCCGTCTCGGCCGTTTCCTGAGCGGGTACCGCCAAGAGAAGGCGGTGACCACACAGCACACGACAGAGGCGGCCAGGCCGGGTTCGGGAAGGCCTGCGCGGGCGGCTGCCGTGGCCAGCCGTCCGGCTTCCCCTTCGCCCGGGAAGCCCCCGACGACGTCACGCGGCCGGCTGCGGGCTCCCATGGGACAAGCCCGAGCGCCGCAGGGCTCGCAGCATGGCCGGCAGGTCAGCGGGCTCGCCGCCCGAACCCCGGACGAGGGTCTCCAGAAGCTCCGGCGTCAACTCGTACCGCTCGGCGCGGCGCACCAGTTCCACGCGGCCCTCCCCGAGGACCGCCCCGCCGTCGAGCTCCCGCAGCAGCTCGTCCTCGTTGACGAAACGGCTCAACCCGCAGTCGAGACCGTCGTCATCGAGGTCCGCCGGGTACGGCGCCCGTGCCCAGGACCCGTTCTCGGACCAGTACACGCACCCCAGCTCGTTCCCCGCGATCAGCTCACGGAGCGCGTCGTGGGGGAGCCAGTCCGGAGCCCCGGCCAGCATGTCGACCGGCGGCTCGTGCCACTTGACCCCGCTGGACTCGTCCTCACCGAAGAGCACGAACCGGTCCCCGCCCAGCGGCTTCAACGTCCACCAGGTGCAGCCGCAGTCGTCGAGGTGCAGCCCACGGTCGTCGATCCAGCAGCCCGTGCGGTGGACCGGCGGCTTCTCCTCCGCCTCGGTCGTCGCCTCCAGCACGGCGACCGCGCTCCACCGGGCCCACAGGACCTCCGGCGCGGGCAGATCCTGCGGCAGTCCGGGCCTGTGCACTGTCATTCCATCCCCCACGGGTGCGCGATCACCTTCCGACGCACCCTAACCGTTCCCGTTGGCACCCCTACCTCGGTGCCGTGGCGCAGGGCCAGTGCGGTGTACTGGCTGATCCGGGGCAACGGGGATGTTCTCGTGGTTCCGGCGAAGTTCCTTGCCGCCGTCGAGGGTGCCGCAGCCCGTCCCTCGTCCGAGCAGTTCACCGTCGGCCACGCAGCAATCCGGCACACCGCGGTCCCCATGGAGCAGTACCTTCCCGATCTGGTCGTGGGGCTGTGACTCGGCAGCAGCAGCGATCGGACGCTCCAGGCGGCTCAGGCACCAGCCGCACCGCACGGCCCCGGTTCGCTCTGACGATCGACGTTGTCCTCGAGCGCATGCTGGGGTGAGCCCTCTGACCAATTGGGCCGGGCGCGGGTACGGTCCGGCGAGCACGAGAACCAATGGGTCGACGAGGGTGCAACGAGCCTGCATGCAGTCGGAGCTGCCGGGCATACGGATGACACCTTCTGGAAGGAGTCATGATGCTCGGCATCGCGGCCGCCGTACTGTTCTTCATCAGTTTCTTGATCAACGCGGCGGAGATCTCGACGAACCACGTATTCTCGTCCGGCAATTTCATGATCCTCGGCCTCATGCTGCTCGCTCTTCACGTGGCCGGCATCGGCGGCACCTGGGCGACCCGTAGCCGACGTCGCTGAGCATCGGGAGAAACGTCGGCGCCGTCACCGGCACCGGCGCCCGCACACTCCAAGGGACCCGGCGAGGGACCTCCCTCGCCGGGCGCCACCGATGCACTCAGTGCAGGTCGAGCAGCATCGCCCGTCCTGCACTACACACCCGGGTCGACTCCACTGGTCCTGCCCCCGGGGAAACCGGGCAGCGGCGTACGGCCCAGCTGCTGAGTACAGCGGCACCGCGGTCCCGCGTGCGGGTGAGCCCGGCGTACGCCGTGCACGGGCCGGGCACAGTCTGTCCGCGCGGGCCAGCCACAGCGGCCGACAAGCCGGACGGCGGGCCGGGAATTGCCGCGGGCCTGGACACGCGGGCCCTCGGTCAGCAGACCCGAGGGGCGCTGCGCACTCAGGAGGGCTCACTCGCTGTGTTCGACGGGGAAGCTCGGCTGCGTCGATCCAGCGGCCGGCCCTTCGGGCGGCCGGGAGGCTTGCGCTGCGCTTCGGCCTGGTTCGGGCTCCGCTGCGCTCCGCCGTACAGGCAGGCGGGTTTGCATCTTCCGTAGCGTCATGTGGTCCCGTGGAGTCGTTCCCGTCCGTACGTGAAAGGTTCCCCGCCGATGCCCATGTCCTTCTTCGTATCGCGTCAGGTCAAGATCGGCGATGCCGCTGCCCTGGTGGGCACGACGCCGCGGGCGATCCGGCACTACCACGACGTGGGCCTGATCCCCGAGCCCCAACGGGGTGGAGACGGCCGCCGCCAATACGGGTTCCCAGACGTGGTCCGGCTGCTGTGGATCAGGAAGATGGCCGACGCCGGAATCGCCCTCGACGACATCCGCGACGCCTTCACCACCCCTGGGGTCGGGGCAGGACCCGGCGAGGGTGAGGGTGGCGGGGACGGCGTGAATGGCGGGGACGGCATCGACGCCACCCTGGCGCGACTCGAGAAGGCACTCGCCGCGCAGCAAGCGGAACTGGCCCGCCAGCAGGCCCGTGTGCAGCGCATGCGTACCGAGGGCAGCCGGATGGGACTGCTTTCCGAGATGGTCACCGGCCGCCTCAAGAACCTCCCCGCCGGCTCACTGCGCCAGGCGGACCTGGACACCCTGCTCGTCACCGAGCGGATCTTCGGCCCGCTCGGTGCGGCCGTCCAGGCCTCCCGGTTCATCGCACTGGCCACCCACCCCGAGCTGCGGGACGCATCCGACCGCGTGGACGCCGCCGAGGAAGCCCTCGACGACACCGTGGCCATCGACGACCCGCGCGTGGCCGAGACGGCCGCCCGCCGGCATGCCTTCGAGGAGACCCTGATGGCAGTGATCGACGAATCGGGGATCGCCGAGGAGGAAACAGCCCTCTTCGACGCCTCGGACACCCCTCACCCCGGAACCGCCGAAGACACCCACACGCCCAAGACCGGGGACGGCGGCATGAGCGCCTTCGAGGCCGTCGGCAAACTGCCCCACGACCTCTCCCCGGCCCAACTGCGCTGCGCCGAACTGGCCCAGGAACTCGGCGCCCGGGACTGACCGCCACCGATCCGAGCCCGGCGCGGAACATGCTGCCCGACCTGGTCACGACGATCACCCGCGGGGGCATATCCGCGCAGGCGGAGAGTGGTGACGGTAGGGCGTGACACCGCAATGCTTCCCCGCCGACCTCCGCGCTCTCCAGCAGGAACGGGAGCGGACCTACACCGCCCTCGTCCATACCCCCGGGCCCGTGCCGGTCACAGGGACTCCCAGCCAAACCGGGCCCTGCCCTGCGCTCGGTGCCACCTTCTCTGCGTCAACTCGAAAGGCGCTGAGCGTCTGCGCGAGACATCAGGTCGGGGTACGGAGTCCCGCCAGAGGCCGGTCGAGTGCCTGCTCCGCGGCCTGCGGGTCTCCGCCCCGGGCGATCCAGAGCGCGGCCTCGTTCATCGCCCCTGAGAGCAGCCGGGCCAGGGGCTCCACCGGCTGATCTCCGATGATCCCGGCTGCGGCGAGCGCCGTCAGTGCCTCCGCAAGGTGCCGGGCGGAGGACTCCGCGTCCAGGGCACGCCACTCGTCCCAGCCCAGCACCGTCGGTGCGTCGACCAGCAGGATCTGTCGCACCGCCGGGTCGCTTCCCGCGGCCAGGAAGGCGCGGCAGCCGGCCCGGAGCTGCTCCCAGAGGTCCTCGTACCGCTCGGCTGCGGTCGCGACCCGCTCGCCCAGTTCCTGCTGGACCTCGGCGACTACGGCCCTGAAGAGCCCCGCTTTGCTGTCGAAGTGGTGGTAGGCAGCCCCCTTGGTGACCCCGGCGGCCCTCGCCACCTCGGCCAGCACCACGTGGTGGTACCCCTCGGCGGCGAACCGCCGCCGCCCTTCGTCCAGCAGCGCCTGCCGCGGCGCTGCCCGCTGCTCCACCACGCCACACGACCCTGGCCTGCAAAAAGAGGCCGATCAGTGGTACGTCCCGCCAGGCGGGAGCAGTAGCCGAACCTTCTTCACCGCCACCCGCCAGGCGGGAAACGGCCCAGGACCGGCAGCAAATGTGATCGCTCTCCGGTCCCGGCCCCGCACCCTTGTTACGTCAAAGCGCCCACGGCCCGAGCACGTCCTTCATCGCGTCCGTCATCGCGAGTTGCAGGAGCGGGCCGTAGGTGATCCGGCCGACGCCGAGGCGGCGAAAGCGCTCGAGATCGTGCTTGACGGGGTGGGCCGTGGAGTTCACCGGGATGGCGACGGCCTCGGTCACCGCCGCGAGCAGGGCATCGTTGTCCTGGATGCGCACCGGGTAGACGCTGTCGGCGCCTGCCTGCTCCATGGCCAGCAGCCGTTCGATCGCTTCGTCGAGGGCGGCGGAGGCGTCCTCCGCGTGAGCGAAGAGGTCGGTGCGCCCGTTGATCCAGACCGGGATTCCCGCGTCGTCGGCCGCGGCGCGCAGGCCGGCGATGTAGCTCGCGTGCTCCTGCGTGGTGCGCAGGCGTCCGCCCTCCGAGTGGACGGTGTCCTCGACGTTGAGGCCGACGCCGCCGACCTCGGTGAGTCCGGCAATGAGCTCTGCGGGCTCGCGTCCGTATCCGGACTCCAGGTCCACGGACACGGGGACGTCGACCGCGGCGATGATCGGTTGGACGGCGGCGAGTACCTCCTCGAAGGTCTGTCCCTCCTGGTCCTCGGCCCCCCTGGAGGCTGCGAGCGGATGACTGCCGACCGTCAGCGCGGGGAATCCGGCGTCGGCCGCCGTCCGCGCGGACCACACATCCCAGACGGTTGGCAGCACGAGCGGCTTGTACTCGGCGTGCAGCTGCTTGAGGCGTTGAGCTCGCTCAGCAGTGGTGCGAAAGTCCATATCGGAAACGCTACCCCCAGATGACCACCGACGCGGTGCTGATGCTGCTGCGGCGCGACGGAACCTGCCTCTACGGCAGCGGGAGCGCCCGCGGGCCGGACGGCGCCGCCGGAGGCGCACCGGACGAGCAGGCCCGGCCCTACACCGACGTGGAGGCCGCCCGGTTCCGGGCGGTGCAGCGCCGACTGCGGCAGGACTCCGGAGCCGACGGCGATATCGACCGCGTCCAGGGATTGAACACCGACATCACGGCCGCGGGGCTACCCTTCCTCCACCGCTTCGTCGGGCTCGCACTCGCGTTCCACCACGCCACCGGCGGTGAGGATCCGCCCGGCGGCGCCGGACAGCAGCACAAAGCGACGAAGGCCCGTACCAGACCATACGGGCCCTAAGCGGTGCTGGCGGCGGCTTCCAAAGTGCTGATCTCGGCGGCGGCTTCGAGCTGCCGGGGGTGGTTCAGCCGGACCAGGGCTTCGTGGGCGGCCCTCAGGGTTTCCCGGGCCTCCTCGTGACGACCGAGGTGACGCAGGACGACGCCCAGCTCGAGCCGGGCGGTCTCGCTCCAGAAGGACATCGGGTTCGCCGCACGAAGGGTCAGCACCTCACGCAGTGGAGCCTCCGCCTCGCTCCACCGGCCTAGCGCGGCCAGGTCGTTGCCGACGTTCTGGCTGACCAGAGCCAGGTAGGAATTGCTCACTCCGGTCGGCCGCCCCGGGATGCCCGCCCGGCAGAGCGCCTCGCTGCGGCGGTGGATGGCCAGTGCCTCCTCAGGCCGGCCGTCCATGCGCAGGACCTGGCCGAGCGAGTTGAGGGCGGTGAGTTCGGCCAGCCTGCTCTCGCCGCAGGACAGCCCGGCGAACTGGGCCACCGACGACCTCAGCCGGGCGACGGCCTCCCCGGTCCGACCGAGCCGTTGGAGCGCCCCCGCGCCGTACCCGAGCGCCCAGCCCACCTGGAGCTCGTCGCCCGCCTCCCGGGCCGCCCCCAGAGCGGTGTCCGCTGCGGCCAGCGCTCCGGCGTAGTCGAAGACGCACATGTTGCGGGCCCAGGCGAGGTAGTTCAGCTGCACGGCCACCTCACGGGTGCTGCCCAGCGCCCGGGCGGAGTCGGCGGCCCGACCGAACACCTCGGCCCACAGCTCCCAGTCCATGGTGGCGTCGGAGAACCAGTGCATCGACTCCGCCGCGTCGACGACCTGCCGGTGACGGCCGGTCGACTGGGCGTGGCGCAGGGCCCCGAGCCACTGGGCCCGTTCCTCCTCCAGCCAGGCCCGGGCCTGGTCGCGGCCGACCGGCGCGGTGGCCGGGTCGGGGTCGCCTTCCGCGTCACCCTGGTCGGCGGCCGACCCGTACTCGGCCTCGAAGTGCAGGGCGGCGGCGGTGGCCCGGCGCAGCGTCCAGCGGGCGGCCCGGTCCTCGGCGGCGGCGATCTCCTCGGGCCCGTCCTCCTCGGCCGACTGCTCGGCGGCGAAGAGGCGCAGGAGGTCGTGGTAGCGGTAGCGGTCAGCGGTGGGGTGGGACTGGAGAAGGCCGGCGTCGACCAGGTCCTCGGCATACCGGGCGGCCGTGCGAGTGGGCAGGTCGGCCAGGAGGGCGGCGGTCTGAGGGCTGAAGTCGGGGCCGTCGGCCAGGCAGGAGCGTCGGAAGACGGTCCGTGCCTGCGGGCTCAGTTGCCGGTAGGAGAGGGCGAAGGCGGCCCGGACCTCGAGCGAACCGGCCTTCAGGGTGTCGAGGCGACCGCCTTGTTCGGCGAGTTGGGTGGCGAGTTTGGTGATGTGTTCGGTGGGGCGGGCGGCGAGGCGTTGTCCGGCGATGCGGACGGCGAGGGGGAGGTGGCCGCAGAGTTCGGCGAGGTCGCGGGCGGCTTGGGCCTCTTGTGTGACGCGATGGGGGCCGATGATGCGGGTGAGGAGTTCGACGGCTTCTTCGCGGCGGAGCAGGGCGAGTTCGGTGCGGTGGACGGCTTCGAGGCCGGCGAGGGCGTGCCGGCTGGTGACGAGGGTGAGGGAGGCGCCCTCCCCGGGCAGCAGAGGTCGTACCTGGTCCTCGTCCGCGGCGTTGTCCAACAGGAGCAGGACGCGTCGGTCGCGTAGGAGGGAGCGCAGGAGGCCGCTGCGGTCGTCGGTGTCGGCGGGTACGTCGGTGGAGCCGAGGGCGCGTAGCAGGCGGGCGAGGGCGTCGCGGGGTGGGGTGGGGTGCAGGTCCATGCCGCGCAGGTCGAGGTGGAACTGCCCGTCGGGGAAGTGGGGTGCCAGGGTGTGGGCGGCGTGCACGGCGAAGGCGGTCTTGCCCAGGCCGGGCTGCCCGCAGACCACCGCCACGGGCGGACGGTCGCGGTCGGGGTCGGACTGCTCGGCCAAGGCCGCCAGCCGCGCCAGGGCGGGCCCGCGGGCGGTGAAGTCGCGCAGGTCGCGCGGGAGCGCGAGGGTGTGGCGGAAGACGGGGTCCGGGGCGGTAGCGCCCGCCGGGCCGGCGCCCGCGTACGAGCCGGCCGCCGGCTCAGCCCCGGCCCGGCGCGCGCGGGGCCGTCCCCGGCTGGCGGCCCGTTCCAGTTCCTCGCTGCCGGTCGCGTCCAGCCCCAGCGCCGCGGCCAAGGCCGCCACGGTGCGCCGCTGGGGCCCCCGGGACCGGCCACGCTCCATGTCCGACAGGGCCCGCACGCTCACCCCCGCGGCGTGCGCGAGCTCCTCCTGGCTCTGCCCGGCGTCCGTGCGCAGGCGGAGCAGATGCTCGCCGAACCCGCCGGTGGCCGGTGTGTCCGTCCCCATGCCCGCTTGTCCCCCGGTGCTGCGCGGACCGGTCGGTCTTCCGGTCCTTTAGTCCGGCAGAAGTATGCCGGACCGTACTTCTGCCGGTGGAACTGCCTGGTCCGGATCGGCCCGCCGCGGTTGGCTGGGGCGACCCGGGAGGGAGCCCGACCAGCCCCCGCCCGGATCCGGTCCGTCACCGCTCCGCCCGCGCTCCCGCGTGCGGCTGCGCGCCGGGCACGGGGGACCTCCGTACACCCGGTCGCCGCCGTACCGCGCCCGCGGACGCCGGCGGCCGCTTCTACCAGGGGAATTTCACCATGAGAACCAGTGGTACCGCGTCCCGTCCGGGCGCCGACCGCCGTGCTCGCCTGCTGCGCCTGCTCGCCCTGCCGGTGCTCTCGCTCCTCGTCCTGGCCTCGGCGCTGACGGCTCCCACGGGGGCGGAGGCGGCGAGCAGCAAGTACGGGAACGCGCGCTACCACCAGTGGTCGTTCGTGACCTCGCACAACGCCTACGCCAACACCAACGTGAACTGGCCGTTTCCGGCGCCGAACCAGTCGCAGAGCATCAAGGAGCAGCTCGAGGGCGGGGTGCGCGGGCTGATGCTCGACACGTACGACCCCAAGGGAACCGGTCCCGTCGAGCTGTGCCACGGCGGCACGTCCCTGTGCTACGAGCAGTTCAACTCCGCACTGCTGACCGTCGTGAACTTCCTGCAGAAGAACCCGCAGGAAGTGGTGACGATCTTCCTGGAGAACTACGCGAGCCGCGAGACGCTCAGCAAGGCCGTCACCGACCTGCTGGACGCCAAGGGCGCCGGCAAGATGCTCTTCGACCAGAACGACTGGGGCATCTTCAGCAGCAACTGGCCGCGGCTGAAGGACATGGTCTCCGCCAACCAGCGCCTGGTGATCTTCCAGGACAGCTGGGGCGACGTGGCCGCCGGCTCCGGCACCCTGATGAACACGTGGTCGCACACCGTGGAGAACCGGTACAGCTACGGCCTGGGGCAGCCGTTCGGCTGCGAGTCGCGGAACGGCAACGCGCTGAACACGAACCCGATGCCGGGGACGACCGGCCTCACCCCGCTGTTCACCATGAACCAGTTCAGCTCGGACAACCCCGACCCGAAGGCCTACGCCAAGATCGACAACGGCACCCAGCTCAAGAGCCGGATCGAGAAGTCGTGTCGGCCCGCCGCGGGCGGCCGCAACCCGAACTTCGTCGCGGTGGACTACTACCAGCTCTCCGACAACTCGGGCCTCACGCCCGTGTCGGTGGTCGATGAGCTCAACCGCGACAACTACGTCTTCGAGCCCGACCCGGCGGTGTGGACCGTCAACGACGCCAAGCAGTACGTCAGCACCTACGGCACCAACCGCTGCATGGTGCGCGGCGACGAGTTCCCCGACGGCTCCGGCGGCCTGGTCACGCAGCGGGCCTGCGCGAACCCGGCGCCCAGCAGCCACCAGTGGACGGCCACCAAACCGAACTACGACGGCAAGGGCCACTACTGGATCAAGGCGGGCAACGGCTCCTGCCTGACCGTTCCGTACAACAACGGGACGCCGCCCGGCGCCGGCACGCAGCTCTTCTGGTGGCCCTGCGAGACCAAGTGGTTCTCCGGCAGCCAGCTGTGGAACGTCATGCCGACCAACACCGACAGCAACGGCCAGTCGCACGGCTACTACTTCATCAACCAGTGGACCGGCAAGTGCCTGACCCTGGACCCCGGCACGTCGACGGCCAAGGCCGGCAAGGTCACCCAGGCCGCCTGCCCCAAGCGCTGACGAGGACCGACGTACGACCGGACGCCCGGTCCGGCACCGCAGGTGGGTGGTGCCGGACCGGGCCGTTCCCGTGTCCGCCAGCGGTACTCAACCGTCAGCGCGGGCCGGGGCCGGTGCCCAGGGGTCGAACGCCCCAGCCGCCAGCTCGGCCAGCGCATCGGCGTCGGCGTCCGTCGACCAGCCGGACAACTGGTCATCGCCCTCGGCGTCCTTGGCGTCCTCGGCCAGGACCAGCCACGGGTCATCGAGCCGGAACCGAGCCGTAAGGCGCGCGGCGCCGACCACGACCAGCGAGGCCAGACGCAGCCTGACAAAAGGCGGATCCGCTCGGTCGCTGCCCCCGGACGAGCTACCGGCCGTCGGAGCGGGGCTGCCGACGAGCAGTGGCGTTACGCCAACGTGCAGTGTGAACCTCTGACTTACCTCTGAGCGCGGCCATCTCCGCGGGCCCCTGCACGATTCGGCACGACCCCGAGTCCTGGTCCACGAGGATGGGCCGATTCCCCCCGATCCTGATCTGGCGCCCTTGCTCGTCTCTCGCCGTGGGGTACCAGGTGAAGCCATAGACGCCCGTGACAGCCGGGGTCGCCCACAGGCCAAGCTCGAAGGCCCACTCGTCCCAGCGGTCGGTCATGGTCCGGCCGAACTCTTCCGCGAGTCTCCGTGCTTCGATCTCCTCCAAGAGGCCCCCTCCATCGCTCTCCACGGTCCTGTTGGAACCGGCGTAGGCACGTGGCTCCGATCACTACAACCCGCGAAGAGAGCCACCACGGCCGACCCCGGCGCGGCGCCCATTGCACCTGCGGATATCGTCGGTCGCCCACGACATCCCCGGGGGACACATGCACGCGCGAACGATCGTCTCGATGGCACTCGGCACCACGGCCCTGCTCACCATGACGGCCTGCGGACCCGGCGCGGAGAGCGCGAGCGGCACCTCGACACCGGCGGCCACGCCGTCCGCCGGGCTGGACACCCTGCCGGTCGACCAGATCCTCGCCAAGTCCGGCGCGGCCATGGACGCGCTCCAGTCGGTCCACGTCACCGGCACGCTGTCCAACACGGCGGACGGAAAGACCGCGGACGGAACGCCGGTGGCGGCGGGCACTTCGGTCAAGATGGACCTGGCCGTCGACAAGAAGGGCAACTGCCGGGGCACCGTGCAGATCGCGGGAACCGGGTCGCTCAGCATCATCAAGACCGCCGAGCTCGTCCACGTCAACGGGGACGCCGAGTTCTGGCGGAACATCGCCGCGCAGAAGAAGGCCTCGAAGAAGCAGGAGAACGCGGTGGTCGGCGCGTTCGCCGCGCACTGGGTGCGCATTCCCACGAGCAACCCGCAGGCCCGCCAGATGTCGGCCGCCTGCGACCAGGTCACCCCGTTGACGAGCGTGGGCGCGAACGCGGTCAAGGCCAAGGAGGCCGGGACCTCCCTGATCGACGGCAGGGCGGTGGTCGCGGTCTCCGCTCAGACCGCGCAAGGCCAGGAAGAGACCTACTGGATCGCCACCGAGGGCACCCCCCACCTCCTCAAGGCCCTGGTGGGCGGGGACACGGCCGGAGAGATCGCCTACTCGGCCTTCGACACCCCCGTCGACACCGCGCCCCCGGCGGACTCCGAGGTCATCGACATCGCGAAGCTCACGCCGGCCGGCGCAGGCTCCTGACCCTCCAGCGAGCGAAACGGTCTGTCCAGCAAGCCGGTTTCCACGCCCGGATCCGCAGCCTGATCGGCCGGGGCCTGTCCGTCAGCCGGCCCGATTGGGGACCAGCGGACGTAGGCGCGGAGCAGGGCGTCGTGCTCGGGGTGCCGGGGCGGCGGTCCGTTCCAGGTGCCGGGCAATCCGCACCGCGAGTTCGTCCCGGGGCTGTATTCCGCCATGAGCCGTTCGGGGCTTCGGGGCGCTGGACTGCGCGCTGCACGGGCCGGGTTGCGGACGGTTCGGGAGCGGATGCGGGCGAGCCGCCAGCACCGTACGATCCGGGTCCTCGCGCCGGCGCCTGCGCTGCGTGCCGGACTCGACGAGCAGGGGTGGCTGCGGAAGTGGGAACCCGTCCCCGAAGACGCACCCCGCTCCGGACAGACAGCCCTTCGGGGGCACCGGCGCCGGACGCGGGCTCGCCGGGCGGCTCAAGTTCCGGGGAGGATACGGCGCGTTTCGTAGGCCCACATCGCGATCTCGACCCGGTTACGGGCGCCGAGTTTGGCCATCAGGCTGGCCAGATGCGTCTTCACCGTGCTGAGGCTGATGTGCAGCGCATCGGCGATCTCGGTGTTGGTCAGCCCGCGAGCGACGGCCAGGAGCACCTGCTCCTCGCGGGCGGTGACGGCGGAGACCGGCTGGGCCACTGGGCGGCCGGCGGGCAGGTCCGCGAATGTCTTGAGCAGGCGGACGGTGACGCTGGGGGCGATGAGCGCCTCGCCGTCGGACGCCGAGCGTACGGCCTGGGCCAGGAGGTCCGGTCCCGTGTCTTTGAGGAGGAAACCGCGGGCGCCTGCGCGCAGCGCGCCGTAGACGTACTCGTCGAGGTCGAACGTGGTGATGACGACCACGGCCAGCGGGTCGGCGACGCCCGGACCGGCTATCAACCGGGTGGCCTCGAGCCCGTCGATCACGGGCATACGGATGTCGAACAGGCAGACGTCCGGGCGCAGTTCGCGGGCAAGACGTACCGATTCCCGTCCGTCGGCGGCCTCGCCGATCACCTCGATGCCGGGCTGGGCGTTCAGCATGATCCGCAGCCCGGTGCGGATGATGGTCTGGTCGTCAGCGACGAGGACGCGGATGGGCACGGCTCTCGGTCCTCCCTCTCGGCAGCTCGGCTTCGACGTGCCAGCCCTGGTCGGCGCCGGGACCAGCTCGTAGTTTGCCGCCGAGCAGGGTCGCGCGCTCGCGCAGTCCGGTAAGTCCGTATCCGTCGCGGCCCCGGCCGGTGCGTTGGCCGTTGTCGCGCACGCTCACCCGTACCGTGTGACGTTCGGCGGCGACCCGGACGACGACCTCGGTCGCGTCGATCGCATGGCGCATCGCGTTGGTCACCGACTCCTGCACGATGCGGTAGACGGCCGCGTCCACGGCCGGGGGCAGCGCGTCCAGCTCGCCGTCGAGTCCCAGGTCGACCCTGAGGCGGCCACCCGGGGTGCGCACCATGCGCTCCAGATCCGCGACGCCGGCAGGCGGCGCCAGATCGGCGCCGACGCCGCGATCGCGCAGCGCGGCGACCATGGCGCGCATTTCCTCCAGCGTGCGCGCCCCTTCCTCCTCGACCCCCTCCAGCGCCTCGACGGCGGCGGACGGGTCGGTGCCCGCGAGCACCCGGCCCGCCTGGGCGATGATCACCATGGCCGACACGTGGTGGGCCACCGTGTCGTGCAGTTCCCGGGCGAGCTGCTCGCGCTCGCGGGAGCGCACCTGATCCAACTGCCGCTCGCGCGCGGTCACTCGGAACCGCACGGCCGCCCCGACCACGCCGTTCAGCAGCAGGAAGGCGAAGCCCGCGACCTTTTCGACGAGCGGGGTCTCGTCCGTGACGGTCGCCAGGGTGCAGGCCACGAGGATCACCGCGCCGCCGAGCACGAGCTCCCGTCCCGATCCCCACCTGGGCAGCGCGTACACCAGCACGAGCACGACCGCGCCGGTGTCCAGGCCGACCGACTCGTGCGGTGCAGCGACGAGCGAGGCCACTTGAAGCAGGATCACCGAGCCGAACGCCAGCTTGACCATCGCCAGTGGACGGGTCCGGCGCCACAGGGTCAGCAGGCACAGCCATACGGCGAACACCACCGCCACCGGCCGCCACGCGACGTTCTCGCGCAGGGTGGCCTCCAGCGCCACACCGCCCAGGCCCACGGCGAGCAGCGCCCAGTCCCGCCACACCCGGGTGGGCGCGTCGGGCGGCCGGGGTTCGGTCCACAGGGTTCGCAGGTCGTCTCGTAGCACGGTTCTCAGCGTAGGCACCGCGTCGTGCCGCGCATCGGCCGAAAGGACGGGGCGTCACTCCGCCCTGGGGACGACGGATCCGCGGCCCGCGAGCCGATGCCGCAGAGCGCCGAGGCGACGAGCCTTGGGATCGGCGGCCGTACAAGCACGGCCGACGAGGTGGTTGGAGGACCCGATGCTCTCGAAAGCCCTGTTGCGTCTGGGCGGTAGTGCCGCCCGCCATCCCTGGCGGGTGATCGCGGCATGGCTGATCGCCGCCACGCTTGCCGTGCTCGCCGCGATCGCCTTCGGCGGGCGGACCGCGGACTCGATGACCGCTCCGGGGCTGGACTCTCAACGGGCCGCGGAACTGATCGAGCGGGCCGGCACCGGCCAGGAGGGGATGACCGCCCAAGTGGTCGTCACCCCCCTCGACCGCGGTGCGACGTTCTTCGACCAAGGCAGCGCGCGCACCGCTCTCACACGGCTGCAGACCGAGGTGGAGCGGCTGCCGCACGTGCTCGGCACGAGCGACCCGGCGGGGGCGCTCGACGCACGCGGGGACACCGCCGTGCGCGGCGGCCTTGTCTCGGCCGACGGGCGGATCGCAGTCGTCCGGGTGCAGTATCCCGACCAGAGCCGGCTGTCGGCCGACGACCTCGACGCCCTCGTCGATCTCGGCGACCGGCTGCGCGCCGAGCTGCCCCTGCGCATCGAGATGGGTGGGAACCTCTTCTACGCCTTCTCCGACCCCAACGGCGGCGTAAGCGAGTTGATCGGCATCCTCGCCGCGGCCGCGATCCTGTTCCTGGCGTTCGGTTCGCTCGTCGCCGCCGCGTTGCCGATCGGCATGGCGGTCTTCGGTCTGACCATCGGAGTTGCCACGATGACGGTCCTGGCGGGGGTGACGGACGTCCCGACCTTCGCCCCCGTCCTGGGCAGCATGGTCGGGCTCGGAGTGGGCATCGACTACGCGCTGTTCGTGCTCGCCAGGCACCGGGAGTACCTCGCGCGCGGGCTCGATCCCCACGAGGCGGCGGGGCGAGCGGTGGCCACGGCGGGGAGGCCCGTGGTCTTCGCCGGCGGCGTGGTCGTCGTATCGATCCTCGGCCTGGCGGTCGCGAACGTGCCGTTCATGACCGTGGGCGGGCTCGCCGTCTCGATCGTCGTTCTGATCATGGTGGTCGCGTCCGTGACGCTTCTGCCGGCCCTCCTCGGCGCCGCCGGCCCGCGCCTGGCCCGGACCGGCCGGATCGGCCGGGCCCTGCAGACCGGGAAGCCGGGCCGACGCGTGCGGCGGCGGGACACGGTGGCGGGCGCCGCTCCCGCCGCCGGTTGGCGGCGCTGGATCGGGCACGTCAGCCGGCACCCGGTGCTGTACGCGATCGGCGCGGCGGGTCTGCTGCTGACCGCGACGCTGCCCGTACTCGGCCTGCGGGTCGGCCTGCCCGACGACGGCTCACAGCCCCGCAGCCGTACCGAGCGCCGCGCCTACGACCTCGTCGCGGAGGGGTTCGGCCCGGGCACCAACGGTCCCCTCGTCATCGCCGCGGATCCCGCCGGTGATCCGGGAGTGCTGGACCGACTCGTCGGGGCGGTCTCGGCGGATCCGGGCATCGCATCCGTCTCGCCGACGCACATCGATCGGGCCACCGGCATCGCGACCCTCGTGGTGTTCCCGACCACCAGCCCTCAGGACAAGGCCACGGCCGACACCATCGCCCGGCTGCGCACCGGCGTGCTGCCCACGGCGACCGGGCACGGCCCGGCCAGGGCCCACGTCGGCGGCGCCACCGCGAGCCTGTCCGATGTGGGCCAACGCACCAGCCAACGCCTGCCGGTGCTCGTCGCCGCCGTGCTGGCGATGTCGTTCCTGCTGCTGATGCTGATCTTCCGCTCGATACTCGTACCGCTCAAAGCGGTACTGCTGAACCTGCTGAGCATCGGCGCGGCCAACGGCATCATGGTCGCCGTCTTCCAGTGGGGCTGGGGAGGCGCACTCATCGGGCTGGAAGCGACGGTTCCGATCGTGTCGTTCATCCCGACGTTCCTCTTCGCCATCCTGTTCGGCCTGTCGATGGACTACGAGGTGTTTCTCCTCTCCCGCGTACGCGAGGAGTACCTGCGCACCGGCGACAACGGCGCGGCGATCGTTGAGGGCATCTCGGACACCGCCCGGATCATCACCTCGGCCGCCCTCATCATGGTGGCGGTCTTCCTGTCCTTCGCCGTCGCCGAGGACCCCTCCACCAAGATGTTCGGGCTCGGTCTGGCCACGGCGATCTTCATCGACGCCACTGTTGTACGCATGGTGCTGGTACCGGCGACCATGACACTCCTCGGCCGGGCCAACTGGTGGCTGCCGGGGTGGCTGGACCGGATGCTTCCGCGCGGCCCGGTCGGCACCGACGGCACCGACGGGACCGACGCGGACGCGGACGCTGGATCCACGGGTGAGACCCACTCGTCCACGGCTGGTTGACCGTCCGCTCCTTGTAGATGCGCTCTCTCGCTTTCGTGTCAGTACGTGACCAGCACGTCCCTCACCCGACGACAGCGGACAGCCCCCGGTCTCTCACCTCCGTGACGGTGGCACCGCAGACGGCACGTCCCTCCGACCAGCACAACAAGCCAGTACCGGACAGCCGCACCACTGACACGAAACCGAGAGATCGCAGCCCGCGCGGAGGCGGAGAGCCTCCCGAAGTCGTCCGTCGACGCCGAGTTCTACGAACCGGAGGCCGGCCACCATGTCCCGCCGAACCGCGTCTGGCCTGCGTGGCTGTGCAGGAACCACCTCGTCACCGAGCGCCGCGAAGCACTGCGGCAGGTCGCCAACGGCATCGATCCACTCCACCCAGGCTCCCTCGCCAGCCCCGAGACGGAGCGGGTGGCCGTGAAGCTCGGTGTGTGGATCTCCGACACCAAGACCCGACGCGACCAACTCACCGCCGACCAGCTCACCGCCCTCGCGGAGCTTCGCATCCACTCGGCGCAGCAGCGAGTTGCACCCTGCCGGAAAATCCGCGGGAAAGGGCACCTCGGGCCCAGCCGTAAACGCCCCCCGCGCGCCTCCGGCGGGGCCTTCGCGCTGCTCCGATCCCAGCAGCGGCCCTCCAGGACGGTGGCCTCCGCGCAGCCGTGGACGCGACCACCTGGGACCTCATCGCATAGGGTCTGACCTGCGCATTTACCTCCAGATACCTAGGATGTATCTGCACTGGTGACGGCGTGAAAGCAGCTTCGGCTGCTTCGGCGACATCCGCTCACACAGACATGCTCAGGACGCCCCAGGGAGGGTGCTTCATGACCGAGTCCCGCAAACCCAGTCAGCCCGCGATCGTGAACGAGTACAACGCCAGCCACATCCAGGTACTCGAAGGCCACGAGGCGATACGCAGGCGCCCCGGCATGTACATCGGCTCAACCGGCGAGCGCGGCTTGAACCAGATGGTGTTCGAGGTCGTCACGTACGCCGTCAACGAGCACCTTGCCGGCCACGCCGACACCATCGACGTCACGATCACCGCGGACGGCGGCATTCGCGTCGCAGACAACGGCCGGGGCCTGCCCCTGGAGGTGGAGGAGGCCACCGGCAAGCCGGCCGTCGAACGCGAACTGACGGAGCTGTCCTTCGGCTCCAAGCCCCACACCGGCTACTGGGCCTCCGGTGGCATCAGCGGCCTGGGTCTGTGTGTAGTCAACGCGCTCTCGAGCCGTCTCACGGTCGAGGTCCACCGAGACGGCCACCGCTGGACCCAGGAGTACGAGAAGGGCGCCCGCATCACTTCCTTGACGAGGCACGAGGAAAGCAGCGGACACGGCACCGCGATTGCGTTCCTGCCCGACACAGGCATCTTCGAGACCACCCGGTACTCGTTCGCCACACTGTCGCAGCGCCTCCAGGAACTGGCCTTCCTCAACGGCGGCCTGGCCATCTCACTCACCGACGAGCGTCCGGAGCGACCGGTCCGCCACCACCACTCGGACGGCCTTCGGGCCTACGTCGCCCACCTCAGCCCCTACCCCCCGAGCCTCGTCCACTCCCCCGCCATCGCCTTCGAGTCGGCGAACCAGGACGAGACGATCCTCGTGCAGGTCGCCATGCAGTGGAACACCTGGTCGCCAGGAGAGTTCCGCTCCTTCGCTAACAGCACCCGCACCCAAGAGGGCAGCGCACACGAACAGGGCTTCCGCACCGCACTCACGGACCTCGTCAACGACTACGCGCGCCGTCAACGGCATCTGCGCGTGGACGACGAAGACATCACGGCCGAAGCCATCTACGAAGGCCTGACCGCGGTCGTCTCCGTAAAGCTCGCCCATCCTCTCTTCGAAGGCGCCACCAGGACCAAGCTCAGCAATCCCGAAGCGGACGCCTACGTCCAAGAAGTCGTCCGCGAGCACCTCGCCGACTGGCTCGACCACCACCCGGACGAAGCCGCGGTCATCATCCACCACATCCTCAACGCCTCTACCTGACGCGAGAAGGCACGACGAAGGACCTTCAGCCGGCGCGCACGCGTTCACCGCGGGCGGCTCCGCCACCGCGCTCACCGGCCTCGATCGTCACGTTGGGGTCGTCGCAGCCGGCATGAGTGGCGGCGAACGTGGCCAGGCAAGACGGGACACCGTGCTCCAGAAGGAGATCCCGGCTGGCCGCCTCGTGAGGTGATCCGGGCCCGGAGAGTTCCTCACGGTGCAAGGACTTGCCCACGTCATGGGTTGCCGCGAGGCCCCCGGACAGTTGATCGAGATGTCTGACGTCTCAACCACGCTGCTCAGGGGCCTCGTTGGATGTCCATCCTGCGGCACTCGACCTGCCACATGCGCGCGTGGAGTGGGTCACCATGCTCATCGTCATCCGTGAGGGCGACCGGCGCTGCAAGCTCCGCCCGTCCAGGCGCACGATGGTGGCACCGGTGTACCTACGTAGGCACACAACCTTGACAAAGATCGCTGCCGGGTTCGGGATCAGCGAGTCCACCGCCCACGCCCACACCAGCGCAGTCACCGACCTGCTCGCCCAACGTGCGCCAGGTCTACTGAAGGCCCTGCGCGAGGCCGACCCTCGCCCTGGAGCGTCAAGGCTGAAGAAGCTCATTGATCGATCGCTCTTCCGACACGAGGCTGAAGCGCATCAACGTATGGCAGGGAGAGAACTGCCACCTCTACGCCAGGGCTTGGTCCGTCTGCAAGAACGACTCGTCGCGTATCTGCAGCTGGGGAAACAGGCTTTCGGGGGCGACCGCTACCGACCACGCGGACACCGGGCGGGCGGTGGTCGTTCAGTACTTCGCGATCGCCGTCGCGGACGACGGCGTCGGCCTCGTGGTTCCTCTCGACGAGAGGACGCCGCGGGGGTGAAACGGCGAATAGACCTGCATCTGGCCGGCGTACGCCTCGGCCTCCGCAGGGAGCAGTGGCTCGCGGAGGGCTTGTACGTATCACCTGCCCTGTGGCGGCATCAAACGAGTTCGTATGCACCAGCCGAACACGGGCCGGTCACGGCCCCCGACGGCCTTGCCGTACAGGTGGCAGGACCGGACTGGGACGTGGTCCTGTCCGTCGAACTGCAGCCCGACGGGACGGCGGGTCTGGCATATCACGCACCCATGGGGTGGGTGCAGGAGCGCATGCGTGTCCGCTCCCTCGAATCATGGGACGCCCTGTTGGACAACGCCGTCCAGCGCGCATACGGCCTGCAGGTGCAGCACGCCCAGTTGCTCGCCACCAGTTGCACGACGGGCTGGCTCGACTGGTTGCACGGCGAGTTGTGGCTGCTGCCGGACTCCCTGGTCCGCATGCGTGGCGGATTCGTCGACTCCTTCGTGCACTCACTCAGCCCCGGCGTGCCGGAACACACCGCCACCACTGTGATCGGCTACGACCCGGCGGCCGTGCTGGAGGGGCACCGCACCAACAAGGTGATCCCCTTCGACGGCATCGCACACGCCCGTCTGCACCGCGGTCTCACCACGTCCGGCCTTGCCGTGACGATGACGGACGGCACCCGCCACAAACTGCTGTGGCTGTCCTCCGAACCAGCCCGCCGCATACTGACCGACCGGCTGCTGCCCGTACTCGGCTCCCGCCTGGTCCGGTGAACCGGCCCCACGTGGTGCACGACTGAGGGTGAAATGTGCCGTCCTGGCGGTGCGGCTGTTGTGTGATCACCGCATGGCTGTGCGGTCAGAGACCAGGCCGGCGATCGCCAGACGGGTGTCGTCGTAGTGCTCGCGACGTCCGATGTATCGCTGAAGGGTCCGCCACTGCTTGTGCTCGGCGTTGGCGTGCTCGACGCAGATCCGCTCTGAAGACTGCTGCTTGCGGGCCTGTGCCCATTGCGTGACGTACGAGGCCGGGGCGTCCTTGCCCGGCCTCTTCGGCGGTGCCTGGAGCTGATCGGGAAACCGTTTGGCCAGGCCCCGGTATCCGGAGTCTATTTTCGCCTTGACCGTGGGAAACCGATCGAACAAGTCACCGATCCTCTCGGTGTTTACCGCCATCTGATCGTGCATACGGCCTGGCCGAATCGCCCCCGTCCACAAAGTGCGACCCTTCTCGTCGGTAATGACGGTGGCCTTCTTGGTGTTTTGCCGCATCTTGCCGGAGATGAAGGCCCGGCGGCCGGGCTTGCCGGCCCTCGGGCGCCGTACCCGGATCTCGGTGCCGTCGAGCCGCAGCTCAACGCCCCGCGCGTCGGCATGGGCGAAGACATCGGCCAACGTACGCAGGCGCGATCCGGACTCGCCGGGTACCGCGAAGCCGCGCACGGCCAAGAGCGGGCGGATCTCATGGACAGCGCGGGTGATGATGGAGCGGTCGACGCCGTAGAGGACACCCAGAGCCACGTGCGGAAGCTGGAACCGCAGGACCACAAGGGTGGCAATCACCCGATCGGTGAATACCAGTTGATGGCCAGGCCCGCCTCCCTCGGCCCGCAGGCGGTCGTGACCTCGGCGTTCACGCAGCCGGGAGTCCTGCCGCGCCATCCACGGGACAGCCAACTCAGCGATGAGTGAACCGAGCTGTTTCCTCGGGATGCCAGTGCAGATGCGATGCGAAAGAGCCGTACGGGCCAAGACAGACGTCACAATCTCTTCAACCTATACGGCTCCCCTCATGCCATGGCCCAGCACGACGCTTCGTGTGAATTTGGGTCGCTTTTCGCCCGGCCTAATCGGAGTTGAGGCGGGAAGAGGTCGGGCTAAGCCCCTCACCACCGGAATTCACCGTCGTAGAGGCGTCGGTGCCACCATTCGGCATGCCACCGCAGGCGCCGGTAGGCGTGTGGGTCGGGCAAGGTCCGGCGGCGGAACTCTGCGTCCAGACACGCCACCACTCGCCCGAGTTCGGCGCGGGACGGCTGTGGAAGCGAACGCAACGCTTCTTGCAGAATGTCCCGGGCGTTCGCCGCGTCGACGAGCGAGGAATCCGGATGGGGAGAGGCTGGGAAGCACAGGTCCAGGTAGCGGCCGGGCTGTCGCAGGAACGCCCGGTAGTGCCTGAGCGCGGCTTCCACCGCCCCGTCCCACAAGCCGTCCCGCAGCCCGGCCCAGGAGTCACCGTGCTCACGCTCCGTACGCTGGATCTCGGCGCAGGTGCGCTCAGACAACCCCGGAATTCGACAGGTCCAAGGACTCCAAACGGGCGGGACCGGATATTCGGCGCGAAGCGCGCCTGGCCGTCTACGCGGCATGGACCTTTCGGTTGGTCGTCATGCTCGCGATCATGCCGGACGGCCTGACAGCCCACAAGGCCCTGCGGCCCCCACCGCCTCCCGGCAAACTCGCACCATCCGATCTTCCCGGCTTGCGCTCGCCAGCACCCCACTTGTCGAACGGAGCCTCGATGAACAGCCGCCCACGCCCCGCTTTGTCGCGGCCCCCCACATCGGCGATGCAGCGTGGAGGGCCACCGCCGTTGTCGTGCACGTCGCAGTTTGGCGAGGGGCTCGCCTCCCCAGGCCAGGCCTCCTGGACAAGCGCCCTTCGGCGTTGGGAGACAGATGGCTCAACGGCGTGCGCTTCGCAGGGGATCCGGGCAGCACCCTCGCCATCCCTGGCGCCAGCGAGCCCTCCCTCAGTGGTGGGCAAACTTCTCTGGGATTCTTCGCGGGCGGGTCGGGTGCCAGTTGGCCATGCTGAACTCGTCGCCGACGGGTGCAGCGATCTTGTCGACGCCTGTCAGCGCGGTGAGGGTGGTCCCCGGGGTGGCGCTGCCGGTGGTGGTGGTGGTGTTGCCGGGCTGTCCCGATGGTGCCGACCGCCGTTTCGTGGCCGCGGGTGAGGTCGCCCTGGTCCAGCTCCTGGCCGGCCGGCTCGCACACCTTCCGGTACCGGAACCGCCCACCGTCGGCGAAGCGGGACTGCCGGAAGGAGATCGCGTGGCTCTCGGTCGCCGGGTCCACCTTGATCGGGATGGCGACCCAAGGAGCGCACGAATAGTTCATCCGGCGCAAACGCTGTTTGCGAAGACGACAGCCTTGGGTAGCAGAGTTCGTGATGCACAGAATCCCCGGATCCTCATCTTCGACCTCACCCGATGCGATGCCGTGAACACTGAACTGATCATTGCGTCTATTTCTGCCGTTGTAGCCCTCGTGAGCGTAGCCTACAGCGCCCGAGTAGATAGAAGGAATTCTCTCCTCAGAGACGATCTGGAGCGACAGTCGGCCGAGCGTCATCGCACGCAGGAGCGGCAGGACGTTATGAGTCGGTATCGTGACCCGCTACTTTGGGCCGCCTTCGATTTTCAGTCGCGCCTCTTCAGCATTGCCGGTCAAGGTTTCTTGAGAGTGCACTTCATTCAACGTCATGACCAGGTCTATGCAGTCCGCAGCACCCTGCATGTGCTCGCCGAGTACCTCGGTTGGGTTGAGATTCTCAGGCGTCGCATCTATTTCCTTGATCTCGGCAACCAGGAAGCCAACCGTCGAGTTGTGGAGCTCTTTACGCGCATCGGAAACGTTCTGAACGACGACACCTATCCGGACACCCACTTTCAGTTGTTTCGCAGCGATCAGAGGGCCATCGGTGAACTGCTCATCACCGATGAAAAGGAGGCCGATCGCTGCATCGGATACGCAGAGTTCTGCGCCCGCCTGGAATCTGACCCAAAGTTCGCTGCTTGGTTCTCCCGCCTGTCCGACAGTGTCGTCAAGCTGGCCTCACTCCCCGGACGGCATCCACGCCTGGTGGACCTTCAAGTGGCCCTGATGGACTTGATTGACTATCTGGACCCGGAGCGAGAACGCTTCCCCCAGAAACGCCGATTCCGGTTGCATCACGTCGGACCTCCTGAGGGCTGAGACTCCGTTCACCGTGCTCCAGCTCGTCCTGGGCACCGGCAAGGCCGACCTGCAGTCCCTCGACCGCACCCGAACGATGCCGGTGTCTTCCGAATCAGGTCAGACGTCAGGTGTTGCGGTAGAACATCGTGCACAGCAGGACCGAGTTGTCGTTCACCAGCCAGGCGCGGTAGTCGGTGGAGTCGGTCTGGCTGCGGCGGCAGTTCGTGGCGCTCGCGTTGGCCGGGGCACGGTAGACGCCGGTGATGTGCAGGACGTAGTCGTAGGCGGCGGGGATTCTGGTGGCCTTGCAGTCCACGAGGGTGAAGGTGCCGAGCTCGACGCTGTTGCCCGGCCCCTTCCCGAGGACGCAGTAGCCGATGTGGAAGATGCGCGTCAGGCAGAGGTTGGTGCTCTTGTAGCGCCAGGACGCCCGGCCGGTGCCGCTGGGGCAGTCCCCGTTGACGACGGAGGCGACCTGTACGTGCGCCTGCTCGGTGTCGCACCGGACGGGGCCGGGCGGGACATCCACGTTCCACTTGTCCGGGTAGCCGGTGGCGTAGAGCGGCAGACAGGAACCCTGCTGGACGGCCAGGAAGGCCTCCTCGGTTCGGTCACGGGTGAGAGTGGGGGTGGGGGTCGGAGTGGGGCGGACCGCGTTACCCGTGCCCGAGCCCGTCTTCGCCTCCTGCGACGGGGTGACCGTGGGGGTACGCGTCGGCGTGGGCCTCTCGGACGGAGGGCGGGGTCCGCTGGGAGTGGAGGCGGGCGTGGTGGCCACGGAAGGGGCACCCCGCGCGTCGGCGGACGTCCCCTGCGTGAGCGTCCACGGCTGCCAGACGAGCAGCGCGACGGCCAGGAGCACGGCGGCGGCCCAGCCGGCCGTGCCGCTGCTCCCCCCTGCACCTCCTGCGCCGGCGTTCCGAGCCAGCCTGCGCAGCTCCGCTTCGCGGCGACGGCGGACCTCCTCGGCCCGGCGCTGCCGCTCCTGGCGGACGGCCGCCTCCCCCGGGTCGGTGAGTACGGGTATGCGCGGAGGCGCGTGCCCGGAGACGGCTCCACCCGCCGCGGAGCCGGCCGCGGTGCGGTCCGCGTCGAGGGCGCGCCCGTGGGCCTCGTACGCCGTGATCGTCGCCGTCCACTCCACCGGCAGCCGGCGCCGCCCGCGCCGGGGCACGGAAACGGCGGTCGCCAGGACGGTGGCCAGCTCGGGACGCCGGCGCGGATCGAACTCCAGGCACGGCTCGATCAACGGGGCCAGGCTGGTGGGCAGGCCGGTCAGGTCCAGTCTTCCGCCCTGGACATGGGCCAGCAGCACCATCGAGGACTCCGCCTCCCGGTACGGCGGGCGCCCCACGGCGAGGTGGAAGAGGGTGGCTCCCAGGGAGAAGACGTCCGACGCCTCGGTCGACGCCTCCCCGCGCGCCTGCTCCGGAGAGGTGAAGGCGACGGTGCCCAGGGTGAGCGACGTACGCGTGCGGTCCACGGCGTGCGAGATGCCGAAGTCGATCAGGAGCGGGCCGGTCAGCGGCAGCAGGATGTTCTGCGGTTTGACGTCGCGGTGGACGACCCCGCTGCCGTGCAGGGACATCAGCGCCTGCACCACTCCCGCGGCGACGGACGGCACGGCCCGGGCGGCCAGCGGACCCTGCTCGCGTACGAGATCGGCAAGGGACGGGGCGGGTACGTACTGGATGGCCATCCAGGGCCGCGCGGCGCCGGGGTCGGCGTCGAGGACGCGGGCGGTGTACGCGGCGTCGACGCGCCGGGCCAGGTCCACCTCCCGCGCGAACCGCTCCCGGTCGAGGCGCTCCACGGGGCCTTCGGCGAGCAGGGTCTTGACCGCGACGAGCGGGCCCCCCGCCGCCGGGCGCGCCAGATAGATCCGGCCCATGCCGCCGGAGGCGAGCCGCCACAGCAGGCGGTAGTCGCCGAGGCGTCGGGGATCTTCGGCGTCGAGACGCCGTACTGCGATGCCGGGCATGGCGGCCTCCGCTTCGGTCAGCGCCCGCAGGCGGACACGATGATCAGGAATGAGAGGCCGAGGACGGCCACCGTCGTGCAGCCCACACAGCCCATGCCTTCCCCGGCAGGGTCCTTGGCGGCGGTCTCCACCTGGCCGCCCGGGCGGAGTCCGGGGTGCCGGGTGGCGTAGTGGTCCGTGTGCCCGCGTTCGGCCTCGGACTCGGTGCCCCAGGGGGTCTTGAATCCACAATCGCCGCACCAGAACCGGTAGGTCATCACTCTTCTCCTCGGCTCTCCGGAGGGCGGCCGGTGGTGGTGGGGCGGGTGGCCGCCGGAGGACCTCCTCCTTCTCCGAGCGTGGTGTCCGCGCAGGTCGGGGTACAGGTCATGGGACCGGTCACGTATGACCGGTCGCCGCCCGCTACGCTCGCCTGCGGTCCGGGCCGGTCATCCGGCCCCGGTAGGGGGAGGGATCGTCGCGTGACGTCCGATCAACTCGTGCGACTGGCATCGTTGTTGAAGCTCATGCGGCAGCGGTCGGGGCTGACGCAGGAGCAGTTGGCCGCAAAGTCGGGGGTGAGCGAGAGCACCATCCGGCGGCTGGAGGGCGGCAGGGCCCCGAACCCGACGCTGCTCTCTTTGGAGAAGCTGCAGGAGGCGCTGGCGGCCGGGCCCGAGGACCGCAGGGAGCTGGTCGAGCTGCTCGCGAGCGGGCGCGGCGCTCCGGCTCACCCAGACGGGGTGGTGGGAGAGCCGGGCAGGGCGCATGGGGCAGGCGGGGCGGACGAGCCAGGCGGGGTGCAGCCCGGGCGGTTGCGGTCCCCCGCCGCCCCTTCCGCGGTGCTGGTCCGGGACGAGGTGCTGTCCGCGGCCCGTGACGTGGCACTGGAGATCCGGCGCCGCTGGCGGCTGGAGGAGGAACGGCGCCGGGTCCACGACCCCTTCCCGCTGCCGGTGCGGTGGCGGCGTACCGACCCCGCCCTCAGCGATCACGAGGCCAACGTCGAGCGTCTCCCGCCGGGCGTCGCGGCGCCCGACCCCGACGACCTGGGCGGCGACCTGGGCGGCGACCTGCCCATGGTGGCCGATTTCTACCGGCGCAGGCACTCCGGGCGCCTGGTGGTCCTCGGCCGGGCGGGCTCGGGCAAGTCCGTGCTCACGATCCGGTTCGTGCAGGACTTCCTGGAGACCCGGACCGCTCTGGACCGCGTACCCGTGATCTTCAGCATCGGCTCGTGGGACCCGACGGCCATGACCCTGCGCGCGTGGATGACCGAACGGCTCTTACGGGACCACCCGCACCTGGCGGCGCGTGCGGCGGGCACATCGATGGCCGGCGCCCTGATCGAGGCCGATCTCGTCCTGCCGGTCCTGGACGGGTTCGACGAGATGGCGGAGGGGCTGCGGGCCAGGGCCCTGGAGCGGCTCAACGAGTTCTCCTCGCCGCTCCTCCTGACCAGCCGGCGCGAGGAGTTCGCCGAGGCGGTGGACACGGCGGGAACGCCGCTGATCTGGGCCACCGTCATCGAGCTCGCGGACCTCACGGTCGACGACGTCGCCGCCTACCTGCCGCGGACCGCCCGGCGGAACGGGGGCCAGGGCGGCGGTTGCGGCCGGGGCGTGTGGGACGCGGTGACGGAGCGGCTGCGCGAGCGGTCCGAAGAGGGCGATGGCAACGGTGGCGGTGGCGGTGGCACAGCGGACCCCCTGACCGGAGCCCTGCGCACCCCGCTGATGACCGCCTTGGCCCGGACCCTCTACAGCGAACGGACCGGGGCCGACCCAGCCGAACTGCTGGACGCGAAGACGTTCCCCGACGAGAGCTCCATCGAGGAGCACCTGCTCGCCGGCTTCGTCCCGGCGGTCTACCGACGCCGTGCCCCGGGGGCGGAGCATGCGCGGGACTGGGATCCGGACCGGGCCGAGCAGTGGCTCGGCTACCTCGCTCACCACCTGGCACACCCGGACCGGGAACGGCAGGACCTCGCCTGGTGGGAGATCGGCGACTTCCTGCCGCGCCGGCAGCGCGTGCTGAGCGTGGCGCTGACCGCCACCCTCTGCGCCGCCCTCAGCACCTGGGTGATGGGCCTCCTGATCGGCGGGGTCCCCGCGTGGCGGACCCTGGTGGAGGGGGTGCTGATGGGCCCTGCGGCGGGGCTCGCGTTCGCGGCGGTGTACGGGGTCATGATCGCCCGGGGCGACGGAACCTTCGAGCCCACCCGTGTACGCCTGCGCCTGCCGGGCACCGGTCCGGGGCCGGATCTCGTACGGGGCACCGTGGCGCGTCGCCCGGGCGTACGGGGTCCGGCGCGCGCACCGCTGCGGGTGTTCACGGCGCGGTTCGGCACGGTCATGGCGGGCGGGTTCGTGATGGGCGTGGGCTGCGCCTGCGCCCTGGCGGTCGAGCGGGCACTGGCGTACGGGGACCTGGTGCTGAACCTCGAGGTCCTGGAGGGGTTGGCCGTGAACATGCTCGTCTTCGGCCTGATCTTCGGTGCGGGGACGGGGCTGGTCTTCGGGCTGCTGGCGGCTTTCGAAGCGCCGCTGGACGTCGCCTCCGTAGCGGACCCGATCAGCCTGCTCGCCGCCAACCGGGCCACCGTCCGCCGACAGGTCGTGGCGCTCGTGCCGCTGCTCGCCCTCTCGGTCGCGTTCGGCGGCTGGCTGATCGTGGCGCTGCTTGACGGCTTCCTAGGGGACCTGAGCTGGGAGGTGTGGGACGGGCTCTTCATAGGGGCCGTCGTCGGTCTTGGGGGCGGGCTGTCGTACGCGCTGTCGTTCACCGCGTGGGGGCGTTGGGTGGTGCGGGCCAGGCTGTGGCTGCCGTTGACGGGCAAACTGCCCTGGGACACGGCCGCGTTCCTGGACGACGCCTACCGGCGCGGGGTACTGCGCCAAGCGGGCGCGGTGTACCAGTTCCGCCACGTACGCCTCCAGCACCACCTGGGCCGCACGTACCGGCGCCGCCAGGCGCAGAGGTCGCAGCGGTGGGCGTCGGTGGGAGCGGGGCGCGGGCCGACCGCATTACCGAGGGGCGCGAGGCGGACGAGGCGGTGACGCGCGGCGCCAACCGGCGGCAGACGGTGCCAACCGGTGACAACCGGCCGTCTGCCGGGGTCATCTTGTCGGGACGTCAGCGGGGTTGCCTTCAGCAGCCTCATCGACCGCCGCTGATCTGCCTTGGCCCGCGCCGAGGACGGCGGCCCCGGCGCAGGGACGCGCAGCGCCGGCTCGGCGGCCTGCGGACGGTGCAGGGCGCCCGAGCGCCACACACTGCCCAGCACCACGGCCCAGGCCGGCACGGCCAAGGCCAAAGCCAAAGCCAGGCCCACGACCTCCTACCCGGGCCACGGCGCCCTCCACCCCGTCGCCGCCAGCGCGATCCCCCGCCAACACGCTGCCGCCAGCCGGGCGCTGCCTGCCCGTCAACACCATCCGCGTCCCTCGCCAGCTCTCTCCGGTCAGGCCCCGGGCCGTGCTCGCCATAGGTGTTCGCCGCGGCCCACGCCGCGTCCAGTGCCGCCTTCAGCGGGTCGGGGTCGGCGGCGGCGAGCACGGCGGGAAGAACGATGTGCGGCTGTGAGATCCGTAGAGGGCCACGCGGAGTTCCGGAGGTGTGCACCACCACGACACTGTGGTTCGCGCCCCCTCCCCCGGTCGGTGTCGGGCTGTCCTCGGCGGGCCCCGCCGGCATGAGCGCGCCCAGTCCCCCGCCGAGGCGCCGCCCGTCGTCCCCCGGCCTCGCGGCCGGGAGCGGCATCCACCCAGCCGCCGACGGGGAGGTCAGCGGACGGTACGGCGGTCGTTCGGGAGGTACCGCCGCGAGCACCGACGGCGCCGTGAGCGCCTGGGCGACCCACGAAACACCGCTCAGGCCGGCCGCCTCGCAGGCCCGCCGGGCAGCCAACAGGGCCACCGCGCGCTGGACCTCGGAGCCCACGGCATCCAGCGCGTGCACCAGATCTCTGTCGAACGGGCGCAGCCCGTGGACATTGCCGCCGACGCCGCGCGGTCTCTCGCTCGGCAGCCGACCGCCCCACTGCCAGCGCTCGTAGTCCAGTCGCTGCTCCTCGGCAGCCCGCTCCTGCGCCTGGCGGGCCAGGCGTTCGGTCTCGGCGCGCTGCTCCGGTGTAGGGGGTGGTGGAAGTTCGCTCGCGTGGTGGTGCCAGTAGGCGGCGTGTTGTGAGGTTTGGCGGATCACGCGGTCGGCGCGGGGCGGTGCGGGCCAGAACTGCAGGAGGTAGCTCTCCGCCTGTGGCTCCCCGGACACTCTGGTGTCGAGGTTCCGTCCCTCGTCCATCCCTTGGGCGCAGTAACGCACCCGGTAATCGGTCCGGGTCAGGTTCAGGTCCCACACGGCCTCGCCCGCACACTGCACCAAACCGGTGCTTTCCGACACGGGGTGGAAGGGCACCTCCACCACGTCTTCCCAGAACGGGTCCAGCGCGGGCTCCTCGTCGTGGACCTCCACATCGAAGGCGACGTTGCCCGTGTGCAGCCCGGTGATCAGCCAGAGCACACCCGGGACCGCCCTCCACAGCACGCCGACGGCATGGTGCCCTGGCACGAGCGGGGTACCGTGGCCGGTCCGGTGAGCAACCCCGGTCGGCCCCCGCTTCGCCAGAAGAGAGACCCTGCCCGTGTTGTTCCTTTCAGCGGCTCTGACGGCCGTCCTGGCCCTCTTCCTCGCGATAGCCGCCACGGGCCCTGTCTCCCGGCTCGGCACCGTCGTCTCCGTCGGTTCGATCGGCTGCGTCCTGTCGGCACTCCTGCTGGGCCCGTTCGCCGCGTTCTTGTGGGTTGTCTTCCTCGCCGTCGCCACGGCCGCCGTGCCTCCCATCGCCGTCGAGCAGACCCGAGGCCGACGGACGTGGTGGACAGCCCACCTGCTGGCGAGCGTGATCCTCGTCTGCGCGCTGCGGGTGGGCAACGAGGGGATGCTGCCGCTGTTCCTCCTGCTGTTCGGGCCCGGCGCGTGTGTCGCGGCTGCCCGCCCGGCCCTGCCGTTCCTCCCGGCCCGTACCGCCTGAGCTGTCCGTTGGGTGGCCCCGGAGTGACGGCGTGAGTACCCGCGCCTCACTGTCGGTGGCAGCAAGGCGATACCGCCCGGCTCCGCCCACCCGGCACCCGGGGCGTTTCCGTCGATGTCCTTGAGACAGACCTGTGGGCAGATCAAGGTGCGCCGGCCGGAGCTCGGGCAGGATGGCTCCGTGCAGACATCGGAGCTGATCGTGAGGGCCGCCGTGCTGGCCGAGCGGGGCTCCCGGCGGATCCTGGGCATCGCCGGACCGCCCGGAGCCGGGAAGTCGACGCTGGCCGCGCTGATCGAGGACGCGCTCGGGCCGGAGCGGGCCGTGGTGGTGCCGATGGACGGGTTCCACCTCGCGCAGGCCGAGCTGGAGAGGCTCGGGCGGGCCGAGCGCAAGGGTGCCCCGGACACGTTCGACGCGGCCGGGTACGTCTGCCTGCTCCGCCGGCTGCGGCAACCCGGCGGACCGGCCGTGTACGCACCGGCCTTCGATCGCTCCCTCGAGGAGCCGATCGCGGGGAGCATCGCTGTCGCCCCGGACGTCCCGCTGGTGATCACCGAGGGGAACTACCTGCTCCACGAGGCGCCGGAGTGGGCACCCGTACGGCCACTCCTGGACGAGGCCTGGTACCTGGCTCCGGAGGAGACCCTGCGCGTACGGCGCCTCGTCGACCGGCACGTCCGCCACGGCAAGGACCCGGCGTACGCGAGGGAGTGGGTGGCCCGGTCGGACGAGCCCAATGCCCGCCTCGTCGCACTGGGCCGCCACCGCGCCGACCTCGTCCTGGATGCCGGCTGACGCCCTCCGGCCCGGAGACCGGCGGAACCAGCAGTATCAGTGAGATCGATGACGGTCTCTGAGCCGGCCTGCCGGGGTCGGTGTCGGTTGGGCTCCTTCGCTCTCGCCTGTCCCAGAAGGGCGCCCCAGGCCCTTGTCCCGTAGGCCGAGGTCCAGGTCGACCCCGCCGAAGGAGGCCTCCTCACATACGCGCCGCACGCCGAATCCCTCCAAGCCGTCGACGACACGGGCAACAGCACGCCCGCCCCGACCGCGCACCACCGGGCCGGAGACGCCCACCTCCTGCGCAGCGACACCCCCGCACACCACAACCTCAGCCCGACGGCTCTACACCTGGTGCCGTGGCAGCCGATGTTCGCCCCGTAGTGCCTCAGATCGCGGACGGCACGTGTCTCGGTGAACGCGACGTCGGAAATCCGCCAGCGTGCTCGTGATCGGTCGAGTGAGAATCCGCTCATGACGGCTGAAGCGCAGGGAATCCGTATCCGGCATCGCGGGCATGAACCGCAGGTCCATCCCACCGCCTACGTCGCCCCTACGGCCACGCTCGTCGGTGATGTCCGCGTGGGGCCGAGGGCGAGGGTGATGTACGGTGCGGTGCTCGATGCCGAGGGGTCTCGGATCGAGGTCGGAGAGGCCGCGGTGATCTGCGAGAACGCGGTGTTGCGCGGGTCTGCGGTCGCCGGCGATCAGCCGGTGCTTGTCGCCGATCACGTCTTCGTGGGGCCGCATGCCACGCTGCTGGGCTGCGAGGTCGGCAGGTGCGTCTACGTGGCGACCGCGGCGACGGTCCTGCAGTGCGCACGGCTGGGGGCCGGCTCGGTTGTCGCTGTCGGCGCGCTCGTCCATGCGCGCACCGTCTTGCCGGACGAGTACTTCGTGCCGCCGCACACCGTGGCGCTTGACGCGCCGGTGCGGCTGCTGGCCCCTGGTGATCCGGGCCTGGCCGAGGCCGTCAGGCGGGTGGGCTTCGCGCAGGTGGCGTTCGGCGTCGAAGCGGAGTGGACCGACCGGATCAGCCGGTACGAGCACATCGCGGAGGTGCGCGTCGCCGAGTTCGGCACGCACGCGGACGATGAGGTTCTGAATCTCGAGTAGCGCCGCATCAGCGTGGACCGCATCAACACCCCGATGTGGCAACGACGGGGGCGGTTGGTGGCGTGTCGTCCGGCCTCCCGGCTACTTCGGGACGAGCGTGAACGGTTCGGGCTCGAGACCGTCCACGCACGTGGTGTCGGGCGCGGTCGGGCGAGCGAGGAAGGAGGTCGGCACGCTCTGCGCGCACGAGGACTGCTGGACCACCCAGTGGCCGATTCCGGGGACCTCCACGGCGGTCGAGCGGGACAGGTGGCGGGCCGCGTCCTTCGCCCAACTCGCGCCGGTCTTCACGTCGAACGTGCCGGAAATGACGAATGCCGGCACCGAGCTGACCGTAGCCACACGCTGGACCTTCGTGCGGTCCGGAACGTTCCGGATACCGCACGCCGGGTACTGGAAAGGCACCTGAGGCACCTTGGCCGGCATGCGGAGTGGTCACAACCCGTAGTCGGGCGCGGGCCCGGTCGCCGGCCGGGGCCGGCGGGCGGGCCCGCGCCGTCGCTCTCAGCGGCCCGGGGCCGCGGTGGTCAGAGCATGTTCTTGTAGATGTTCCACCCGGAGCCGAACTTCACCCGGGGAGCGAACGTGGCCGTACCGGTCTTGCCGGTCGAGGTGTACGTGTACACGTCGCCTCCCGGGAGCCGGGCCAACAGGTCGCCCTTGCTGTCGCCGTTGATGTCGCCCGGGACGAACAGCTTGTCGTACTGGTTGAAGCCGCTGCCGACCTGCTCCCGGGCGGCGAACGGCGCGCTGGCCGTGCCGGTGCCCTTGTAGAGGAAGAGGCCGCCGGCGGCGTCCCGGGCGAGCAGGTCGGGCCGCCCGTCCCCGGAGTAGTCGCCAGCGCCGACGAGGGTGTTGTAGACGTTCCAGCCGGTGCCGACCTTGATGGGCGTGCCGAACTTCGTGTACAGCCGGCCGTCACCGGGGTGCAGCCACAGGACGCCGGCGGAGTCACGGCTGACCAGGTCGCCCTTGCCGTCGCCCGTGAGGTCGCCGGGGCCGACCATCATGGTGTAGTTCCACGACGTACTGACCTTCACGCCGCGGACGTAGAGGTCGGTGCCGATGTTCTGCACGTAGCTGGCGTGGTTGTGGCTGTTGAGGCCCGTGGCGAACGTGTTGCGGGAGCCGGGTGTCTCCTTGCCGGCCTGGTACGCCGTCCCGTAGTAGGTGCCGTCGGCCAAGGCGTGGTACTTGACCAGTACGTTGTCTGCCTGGGTCATCAGGTTCTGGCCCTTGCCGAAGAGCGATGTGGTGCCCGCGCCGACGATGAACTTGTTGAGTTCGTAGCCGCTGCCGAAGTAGGCGGGTGCGGCGAACTTGCCGCCACCGATCGACTTGAACCAGTACTCCACGCCGTTGTGGTCGCGGGCGAGCAGGTCGCTGCGGCCGTCTCCGTCGCCATCGTCGGAGCCGGTGATCACGTTGTACTTGTTCCAGCCGGTGCCGACCTTGACACGCGGCTTGAGCGGGGCGGTGGCGCTGCCGGCTCCCTTGTGGAACCACAGCTCACCGGTCAGGGTGCGGGTGACGACGTCGCCGATGCCGTCGCCGTCGACATCGTTGGCGCCCACGATCTGGTCGTAGATCCCCCAGCCGGAGCCGACCTTGACCCGGGAGTTGAAGGGCCTGCTGACCGTCCCGGTTCCGGTGTACAGCCACAGGTCGCCGGCGGGGTCCCGGGCCAGCAGATCGGGGCGGCGGTCGCCGGTCAGATCGCCGGTGGCGATGATCCGGTTGTAGATCTGCCAGCCGCGGCCCGTCCACAGGGGCGCCGAGGTGCTCTTCACGCCCGCCTCGAGGAGCGTGAGCACGCCGTCGAACGTGAGCGAGAGGAGTTCGGGCTGGGTGGTGCCGCCGACGTCGCCGACCGGCAGCAGGTCCTTGAAGGAGGCCTCGGGATCCGGATCGGCCTTGTAGACCGTGTATTCGCTCCAGGCCCTGATCGACGACAGGTAGACGGCCGTGGCCTGGTCGTACTCCATGACGATCATGTCGCTGACGCCGTCGCCGTCGACGTCGTGCCGCGGCTTGGCGGCAGCGGCCACCCGGGCCGGGACCCGGGTCGGCATGACGACGGTCGGGAGCTTTTGACTTCCGTCCGTTCCGGTCACGGCGGACGGTCCCGGCTCCGGCACGGCCGGGCTCGGCACGGCCGGGCTCGGCACGGCCAAGCTCGGCGCGGCCAAGCTCGGCGCGGTGATGCTCGGCGTGGCAACGCTCGGCGCGGCGACGCTCGGCGCGGCAGCCAGGGCGCCGGCGGCCAGGGCGAGAACGCTCCCGACGGCCAGAGCGCGCAGCCGTCTGCGCTGCGGTGGCGTGCGGTGCGATGTAGTCAAGATCCCCCCTGAGGATCGAACCGTGGGGCTCTGCCCCGGCACACGTCATGTGTGTGCCGGGGATCACGCATCCGTGCGTGAACGGCCCCCGCTTCCGTCCGTACACGCTAAGCCCCGTCGCCGACATTCACGCGGGCACGATCACGCCGGTTCCCGTTCCCGGCACGTCAGTTGGGCTTCCCGCACCGGGAGAGTGGGGGGCCGCCCTGCGCGCACGGGTGGCGTGTGGACCGTCCCCGGCGTAGCGCAGCGGCGCCTCGCGCTCGGCGGTGTCGACGGGCCGGCCCCACCGCCGATGCCGACGAACGTCCCCGGTCCGGCGGACTCGGCAAGGACCCCGTACGCGCCCAGCGGTGGGCCGCCGCCTTCGCGGCGATCGATCCGGACTGAAACCCGGGCACGCCCGGGTGGACCGTGGACCGTGGACTGGCGGCGCCGGTACGCCTGCGACGACAGTGGAGGACCACTGGCACATCACGGCGCCCTCGTACCTGATGGAGGCTGGCAGTGGGCCGGGCTGCGTCCTCCGGGAGTCCCGTCCCGGCCAGGGCACCGCACCGGCCCACCCCTGCCGACCCGCCGGTCAGGGGGCGTCGACGAGTACCCGGCCGTCGGTCGGCACGATGGCCGCCAGTCCGTTCGCGTACGCGTTCTGCACGCGGGACCGCTCGGTCGCGTTGGGCACGGCGTTGGTGCAGGCCGTCCCGGCGCTGGACCCGGACATCAGCTGGGAGCACGGCCCCGGCTTGGTGTCCGGGAGGCCCAGGCTGTGGCCCAGCTCGTGCGCCGCGATGCGCGTCTTGTCGTACCCCTGGCTCACAGCCTGCGCGCCGAGTTCGACTCGCACCTGTCGCCCGGGACGCACCGGACCGAGGGTGGCCTGCGGCCAGCCGGTGGTGGCCACGATGACGATCTCGGCCCGGACCCCGGGCGGGGCCTCCACCAGCCGAACGTTGGTGACGTTCGCGTTCCAGGAAGCGACACCGGCCGTGATGGCCGCTTCCCAGCCGGCGGCCCGGCTGTCGTCGTATCGGAGTGTCACCACCGCTGCGGCGGCGTCCGGTATGGGCGTGGGTGCCGCGGTCGCGGCGGTTGCCGTCGCGAGGACCATTGCGGCGGCGGCGGTGCCGACTTTCAGCCAGGTGCCCAGAGACATGGTCGTCTTCCTTCATCCGTGGGGGGAGACCCGGCCCCTCGGCGGAACCGGGGCACTGGAGACGCCGCCACCGCCCGCCGGTGGCCCGCACGTTCGGACAGCCGCCCCTCCGGAGCCCTAAGAACGTAGCCCCGCACCCGACCGGCACGTCATGCACCTGCCAGCCAATTCCGGCAGGCACTCCAGCCGGTGCCCGGTGAGCGGGCGCCACCGCCCGTACAGCCTGGCCTTCTTCGGCGGCGAGCACTTTCAGGGCCGCGGCGGGCTTAGCGGGTGCCGTGCGCGAGGTTGAGGTGGTGGCGGGACTAACGTCGACGTCATGACTGCTGATTCTCTGCGCTCCGTCACCGTCGAGCGGACCGGTCCGGGCATGTTCACCGCGACCAACTCCCGCGGTGACACGATCACCTTCGGCACCGGATCCGGCGGGGGCTTCACCCCCGTCGAGCTCTTCCTCGCCGCGATCGGCGGCTGCTCCGCGGCGGACGTGGACGTCGCCACCAGCCGGCACGCCGAACCCACCGAGTTCTCCGTCGCCGTCCACGGGCACAAGGCCGAGGACGCGGGCGGCAACCACATGACCGACCTCCAGGTCGCCTTCACCGTCCGCTTCCCCGGAGGCGAGGGGGGCGACCGGGCCGCAGCGATCCTGCCGCGCGCCGTGAAGACCTCCCACGACAAGCTCTGCACGGTCAGCCGCACGGTGGAGGCCGGAACCCCGGTCGCCGTAAAGGTCATCGACACGCACTGACCAGCTGTGAGCGGATGACACAGCGCCGACTGAGGGGCTGTCCTCGGGCAGCCCCTTCCGCTCCACGAACGCCGCGCCCTGGGGCGGCACGAAGGATGCGCGGGGACCTGGCTCTCGGCGACGCGCGGGGCCGGGCGCTCCTCGGCCGCGACCGGGACGTCGAGGCGCGCGCGGACCCGCGGCAGGGACGGTCAGGGATGTGGCGGGTCTACGGGAGCTTCAGCCACGGGCTGGGGTACGGCAGCGTCCACGTTCCGGAAGAGGTCCAGTTGATCTGGGTGTAGTTGGCATACGCCTCACCGGTCTCGGCCGTTGTGTCGCGGCATGAAATCCCCCGTGCAACTCCCCTGCCGGATATCGGCAGGACGATGGGCCTCACGCTAGGACAAGCCGTGTTCTCCGGAGCACAGGCTTTGCGTGAAGTCGAGGATATTCAGAGCTTTACGAGGGCCGCCGCCGAAGGCACGTAGGTCATGGACTCTTGTCTCCGGGGCGGGCATCCTGCCCTGACCCATCAGCACGGATCAGGGGGCGCGCGTGGAGTCGGTGGTCGTGGACGGGGTGCGGATCGCGTACGAGCGAACAGGGCGAGGGCGGCCGGTGGTGCTGGCAGGTGGTACGGGGATGCCGCCGGTGGCATGGGAGCTGTGCGGGGTCCGTGAAGGCCTGGTGCGGGCGGGCTTCGAGGTGATCACCTATGCCGCGCGCGGTGTCGCCCCTTCCGACGCCCCCGCAGCGGTGTGCTCGATGGCGGACCTGGCCGGGGACCTGGCGGGGCTGATGGACGCCCTCGGCCTGACCGGCGCCGCGGTCGTGGGGTACTCGCTGGGGAGCTTCACCGTCGAGCTGCTGGCCCGTACGCGGCCCGACCTGGTGGCCTCCGCGGTGCTCATGGCGGGCGCCGGACCGGTCACCGGGGTCCTCGACGCGATGCTGGACGCGGAGGCCGAGCTGATCGCCGCGACCGGTCGGCTGCCCGCCGCGTTCACGCGCCTGCAGACCCTGCTCTCCAGCCTGCCGCCGGCCGTCCTGCGCGATGACGAGGAGCAGACCCGCACCTGGCTGGAGCTCCTCGGAGCCCAGGAAGGCCTCTGGACCTCGCCCGACGGGGAGGTGGGCCAGGCCACCGCAGCCGAAGCGTGGTTGCGCGACCCGCACCGCATGGCCGCGCTCGCCGACATCACCATCCCCGTGCTGGTCCTGGGCTTCGAGCACGACCTCTACTTCCCGCCGCACGCGTCCAAGGTCGCCGCCGACGCCCTGCCGCGAGGCGAACTCACCGTCATCGCCGGCGCCGCACACGCAGGGCTCCTCACGCACCCGAAGGAGACCGGCGCCGCGCTCCGTGCGTTCCTGACCCGCCAATGACACCTCCCCCACCCGCGCCGGCGGCGACGACTTGAGAGCGCTCGTCGCACCAGCACGGTCCAGGGGCTCTTTCCACGAGTCGGAGGTGCTGTTACTGGATGAACAGGCTCATGCCGGGGGCGGGGCGGACCAGCCGGCCCGGCAGGACGGCGCCCGTCACCCGCCCGTCGCAGTGGGGGCCCGACCACACGAAGGCGGTCTCGTCCGTGAAGTTGGCGACCTCCGAGGGCACGAAGTCTCCCAACGGGTAGCAGCCTGACGGGTCATGCACCGGCGCCCGATCGATGAACAGCACTCCGTTCGCCGCCTGTGCCGTACCCGGCGCCGCCAACGCCAGGGTCAGCGCCGCAGCGCACGCCCCCAGCACCCGCGCCACGCGTCGTGTTTCGCGCATCCCGGTCCACCTGCCTCTTTCGCCTTGCCGCAACCACTGTCGTCACTGAGGGTAGGGCATCCGTACTCACTGTGATGCACGGTCTGGAGGTGGGAGGGGGCGCGTGCTCGTGCGTGTGTTCACCGGGCGCTGGTCGTCTGCTCCGTGAGCTTGCCCTTGCGCAGGGTGAGGACGCGGTCGGACTGGGCGGCCAGTTGCTGCGAGTGGGTGACGACGACCACGCACTTGTCCTGCTGGTGGGCGAGGTCGCGGAAGGTGTCGATGATGCCCTGGGCGGTGTCCTCGTCGAGGTTTCCGGTGGGTTCGTCGGCGAAGAGGATGTCGACGTCGCAGGCGAGCGCGCGGGCGATGGCGACGCGCTGCTGCTGGCCGCCGGAGAGTTGCATGACGTTGCGGGCGGTTATCGCCTTGTCGAGGCCGATGCTCTCCAGCAGCTGCAGGGCTCGTGCCTTGCGGCTTCCGGTCGGGGGCTTCGCGCCGGTGATCTCCATGGCGGTGGTGACGTTCTGAAGGGCGGTCATGTAGGTGAGGAGGTTGTACTGCTGGAAGATCGTGGCGGCGTGTTTGTTGCGGTAGCGGCCCAGGCCGAGCGTGGTGAGGTCGTGACCGTCGAAGGTGATCGCGCCCTTGGTGGGGGTGTCGAGGCCGCTGGCGAGCGAGAGCAGGGTGGTCTTGCCGCTCCCCGAGGGGCCCAGGATGGTGTAGAAGGTGCCGCGTTCGAAGGAGTAGTCGACGTCCCTCAGGACCGTGGTCCTGCGGCGCTGGCCGGAGTAGGTGTGGCTGATGCCCGCGAGGCGCAGGGCGGGCGGGGGCGGGGTGGCGGTGGTCATGGCGGGTCACTTGCCCTTCGTGAGGATGGTGCGGGGGCTCAGGCGCAGTACGGACGCGGCCGGGACGGCGGTGGCGAGGAGGCCGATGCCGAGGCCGACGCCGCCGACCGTGGCGAGGTCCGCCGGATCGAGCGCGACGGTGATCTTGTCGATGGGGTCGGCGTTCTCCACGGGTTTGTCGTTCGGGTCGATGCCCTGGTCGAGTCCGGTGCTGCCGAGGGCCGGGGGCTTCCAGGAGCCGAGTTTCCGCTCGGCGGCGGAGGCTTCCTTGCCGAGCAGCGCCTGGCCGGCGCTCTGGGTCAGCTGCGGGGCGAGGAGGGCGCTCCCGCCGATGGCGATGACGGCGACGGCGACGATCTCCAGGACCTGCTGGGCGATGAGCCTGGACTTCTTCTCGCCGATCGCCAGCAGGACGCCGTACTCCGTGCGGCGCTGCTTGACGGCGAGGTTGACGAGGAGGGCGAGTACGGCCGCGCCCCCGAGGACCATCAGCCACATGGCGACGGTGGCCGTGGAGCGGATGCTCTTGAGGGGGCCGGTCATCTGCTGGACGGCCTTGTCGTTGGCGTCCAGCTTGAAGCCGGCGAGCGCCGCGCCCGCGATCCGCTTCGCCTCGCTCTTGAACGCGCCCTGCGCGTCCGCGTCCTGGAGGAGGAACGTCGCCTTGCCGACCTTCCTCGGTCCGCCGCCTTCGGAGCCGAGCACGGAGAGGCCGCCCACCGATCCGTACAGCATGTTGGCCGGGCTGATGCCGTATTCGGCGTCGGCCTCGGTGGTGGGGCGCGGATCGCGGTAGACGCCGCCCACGGTGAACTCCCCCGTGGTCTTCTCGTCGTTGCCGGTGAGGGTGATCTCGTCGCCGACCTCGAGGCCGTTCTGCCGGGCCAGGCGCTCCTCGATCAGGAGCCGCTTCGTGTCCTTGTCGGCGGCCGTGATGTGACCGCCGGACACGAGGGTGGACTTGCCGCTGCGGAAATCGGGCAGCAGCGAGGAGTCGAGTACTCCCATGCCCACGGTGCCACCGGGGCCCATGGGCTCCTTCGGTCCGCCGTCGACCAGTTTGTTCTTGCCCGTGAGGAGGGCTCGGTCCCACGTCGAGTACGTGTACTTCTGCACCTGGGGCAGGGCTCCGATCCTGTCGACCGTCGCGGCCTCGATGCTGGGCGCCTGGAGTTGCGCGGCGTTGCCCATCCGGCTCATGTCCATGTCGAGATTGACCTCGGCGCCGACCGAGCGTTTGGCGTCCCGTTCGGCGCGTGCCGTCGCGGCGTTGATCAGGACGCCCGCCAACACCATGACGGAGATGACGAGGAAGGTGGCGAGGGTGATCAGGGTGCGGCCCTTGCGGGCCCACAGGCTGAGCCCTGCACGTTTGACGAAGTTCATGGGGATCGGCTTTCTCGGTCCGTGCCGGAGGTCGGCTGTCCTGTGAGGCGGGGCGTGGGGCATGGGGCGGCTATGCGGTGTCGGTGAGGATGGAGCGGGGGTGCAGGCGCAGGATCCCGATGCCGGGGATGACGGTGGAGACCAGGGAGATCCCCAGCGCGATGCCGGCGACCTTGCCGACATCGGCCGGCTCGACCCGCACCGTCGGCCGGGCGATCTCGGTGTCCGGGGCGCGGGGCGCCGATACCGGCTTGTCGTCCTCTCGGCCGAGGAGTGCCTCACCGGCGCTCTGACCGGCCAGCGAGAGCGCCGAAGCGGCGAGTGCGACCGCGGGCAGGGCCACGGCCGCGACCTCCACGGCGTGCTGGCCGATGAGCTTCCACTTCTTCTCGCCCAGCGCGAGCAGCACTCCGAGCTCGGAGCGCCGCTCGCGGATCTGCAGCATCACGATGAGCCCGAGGATCAGCGCTCCGGCCAGGGCGATCACCCAGACGATCAGTCCGGCGAAGGTGCCGACGCGCTGGATGGGCAGGACCTGGTCCTTGTACGCCTTGTCGTTGACGCGGAAGTCGAAGCCGTCCTTGCCCAGGAGTTCCTCGGTCTGGGCGTGCAGCTGCCGGGCCCGGTCCGGCGAGCCGATCTTGAGCACCGCCGCGCTGACCGTCGCGGCGCCCGCGCCGAGCTTCTGCGCGGTGGCCACCGGGACGTACAGCGTGTTGCCGGGCAGCTGGTGCGGCGGCGTCCACACCGTCGGTTCCCGTGCCGGGTCCCGGAAGACGCCGACGACCGTCACGGGCGTCGTGCGCTCACCGTCCGCCGAGCGCAGGTGGAGGGTGTCGCCCACCTTCAGGCGGTTCTCGTCGGCCAGGCGCTGCTCGATCACGGCGACGTCGCGTCCCGCATCCTCGGGGGCGATGCCACGGCCCGACGTGAGCTCCGTCGAGCCGTACGAGAAGGGGAGCAGCATGCCCGAGTCCCGTACGCCGTTCACGGACAGCGCGCCCTTGCTGTCATCTGCCGCGGCGCCGCCCGGCTCCGGGGCCTTCGACGCCAGCGGCGTGAGGCCCTGCGCGCCGGCCCGCACCGGAACCTCCGCGTTGTAGCGGTGCACCGGGGCCAGTGCTCCGAGACGGTCGGCCAGGGCCGGGGTGAGTCCCTCCTTCCTGACGGTGACGTCGACGCCGATGGTGCGCTGCGCGTCGGCTTCCTGGCGGGCCGCGGCGGCCTTGAGGAGAAAGCCTCCGAGGAGCAGGGTGCAGATGACGAGGAAGATCGCGAGCAAGGCGGCGGTCTTGGACTTTCTGGCACCAAGGCTCGTCCCGGCACGCTTGACGAAGTTCATGCCGATGACGAAAGCAGCCCGCTGTTTGCTGGCAGATAAGCGTGTTACAGCGACATAAGGACGGGCTCCGCGAAACCGGCTGGTCACCCTTTCGACCAGTCCGGAGCACGCGCCTCCGCGTCCTTATCCGCCTGCAATCGCGATCTTGGTTTCCTGGAGCCATGAGAGTCCTGGTAGCCGAAGATCACCGTGTCCTCGCCCGCACCATCGCCACCGGTCTCCGCCGCCAGGCGATGGCTGTGGACATCGCCGCCACGGGCGACGAGGCCGAGCGGATGTGCCTGCTCACCTCCTACGACGTGCTGATCCTCGACCGCGACCTGCCCGTCATGAGCGGCGACGAGGTCTGCCGACGGCTGCGCGAGCTCACCGCCCCTCCCCGGATCCTGATGCTCACCGCTGCGGGCGAGCTCACCGACAGGGTCTACGGCCTCACCGAACTCGGCGCCGACGACTACCTGGCGAAGCCCTTCGACTTCACCGAACTCGTCGCCCGTGTGAGGGCGCTGAGCCGCCGTACGCCCAAGCAGCCCCCCGCCGTCCTCAGCTTCGGCAACATCACCCTGGACGAGACGCACCGCGAGGTGTCCGTGGCCGGAGTTCCACTCGAGCTGTCCCCGAAGGAGACGGCGGTCCTGCGCCTGCTGATGCGGGCCGGCGGAGCGCCGGTGGCCCACGACGAGATCGTCCGCACCGTCTGGGACCAGCACCTCGACACGCGCACCAGCGCGGTCCGCACCACCGTCAGCCGCCTGCGCGGCAAACTCGGGGACGCCTGCCTGATCCTCACCGACAAGGGAGAGGGATACCGGCTGTGCGACTGACCCCCCGGGCGCTCCTGCACAGGATGCCCTTCCGCACCCGGCTGGCCCTGGCCTTCTCCGGGCTCTTCCTGATCACCGGCATCCTCCTCCTCGCCTTCGTCGTGGTCCTCGCGCGCTACGGAACGGCCCAGCAGGTCCAGGGCATCTCGGTCACGTACGGCGACCTGCCGAGCGGGCGGGCCGACCCCTTCGAACCCGCGCAGCCGACCCGCCCGGACCTCACACGCGAACCTCCGAGTGACGTCGCCATGATCCAGAAGATCGACCAGACCGTGCGGGCCGTCCAGGACACCGCCCTGCGTCAGATGGTGCTCTGGTCCGCCGTCGGCCTCCTCGTCCTGGCGCTGCTCGCCGGGCTCCTCGGCTGGTGGCTCGCCGGACGCGCCCTGTACCCGGTCGCCTCCATGACCGACACCGTTCGCCGGATCAGCGAACAGAACTTGCACCAACGCCTGGCGCTCACCGGCCCCGACGACGAACTCCACCGCCTCGCCGACACCTTCGACACGATGCTCGACCGGCTCGAGCGGTCCTTCGAGAGCCAGCGCCGCTTCGTCGCCAACGCCTCCCACGAACTGAAAACACCTCTCGCGGTCCAGCGCACCACCCTTCAGGTCGGCCTCGCCGATCCCCTGCCCGACGGCCTCAGCGAAGTACGCGAAGACCTGCTCGGCGCCAACCGGGAGGCGGAACAGCTCATCAACGCGCTCCTGCTGCTGGCCCGCAGCGATCGCGGGCTGGAGAAGACCGAGCCCGTGGACCTCGTCGCCGCCACCCGGCTCGTGGCCGCCGAGCTCACCCCGCTCGCGGCCGAAGCGGGCCTGCACCTCGAGATCGACGCCGGGACCGATGCCGATTCCGATTCCGATGCCGGCGTTCCGCTGGTCGTTTCCGGTGACCCGGTCCTGCTGCGCCACCTGCTGACGAACCTGGTCCGCAATGCCATCCAGTACAACCACCCCGGCGGCCACGTCCTCGTAGCGCTCGCCCCTTCCTCCGTGACGGTGACCAACACCGGCGCCCGTGTCCCTGCCGACCGGATCCCCGACCTGTTCGAGCCCTTCCGGCGCCTCGACGGAGATCGCACCGCAACCACCGGCCACGGCCTGGGACTCTCCATCGCCGCCTCCATCGCCCGGGCACACCACGCCACCCTGACGGCCCGGCCGGGCCGGGAAGGTGGGCTGGCGCTCACCCTGCGCTTCCCGTGACCGGGTCCGTTCGTGGTCGGTGGGGCCGGTTCTCCAGGAGCCCGGGGTCCGGCTGGTCCCTCTGGCCCTGGACCTGCCCGGCCTGGAATCCGTGGCCGCTTCCTCGGGCGCCGTCCTGGCCGAAGGCCGGCCGCTGGACCTCCTCGTCAACAACGCGGGCATCATGGCCATCCCCGAGCGCCGCACCACCAAAGACGGATTCGAGCTCACGGTGGCGACCAATCACCTCGGCCACTTCGCCCTCACCGGTCACCTCGTCCCCGCCCTAGGCGCGAGCACGGCGCCGCGCGTGGTCACCGTCAGCGCGATGGTCGCCCGAAGCCGCTCGGCCCGACCGCCTGAACGACCTGCAGAGCGAGCAGCGCCACCGCCCGATGGCCGCCTACGCCAAGACCGACGCAGCCTCTGACCCGGCACTCGCCGACGCACTGTTAGGGACCTCCGAGCACCTCACCCAGGTCAGGTACCCGTAGCGGCGGTCAAGGAGCGAGCCCGGTGCGCGTGAAGTGTCCGCCCACGAAGCGCGCGTCCACGTGGTCGGGGTCGAGTTCGCCGTGCTCGGCCAGGAGCCCCGTCGCGTAGGACTCCGCGTCGTCCTGCGGCGCGTAGCCGAGGGCGCGGGCAGAGGTGAGGTCCCACCAGGCACGGGTGTTGGCGCTGATCCCGTGGACCACCGTGTGGCCGACGTCGGGAGCGGTCAGGGCGGCGTGGACCAGCCGGGCGCAGTCGGCCGGGCTCAGCCAGGTCGACAGCATCCGCACGGTGCGGGGGCGTTCGAAGCAGGAGCCGATGCGCACCGACACCGTCTCCACGCCGTACTTGTCCGCGTACAGGGAGGCCAGGCCCTCGCCGAAGGCCTTGGACAGTCCGTAGTAGGTGTCCGGCCGGACCGGCAGCTGCTCACCCGCGGGGAGGGGCCGGCCGGTGAGCGGGACGAATCCCTCGACGTGGTTGCTGCTGGCGAAGACCACGCGGCGCACGCCCTCCGCCCGTACCGCCTCGTAGAGGTGGTAGGTGCCGCGGATGTTGGCGTCGAGGACGGCCTCGAAGCCGTCCTCCAGGGAGATCCCGCCGAGGTGCACGACGGCGTCCACTCCGCGCACCGCCTCCCGCACGGCGTTGGTGTCCCGCAGGTCGAACGTGAGGCAGTCCGTGCCCCCGGCCCCGTCGACCGGCCGGATGTCGGCGAGGCGCAGCGTGTAGCCGTAGGCGGGCAGGAGCGGGCGCAGCAGGGTGGCGACACCGCCCGCGGCGCCGGTCAGCAGGATGGTGCGGGGACGGGTCATGCACGGAACTCCTTCGCCAGGGCCGCGAGCAGCGGCAGTCGTTCCCCGGGCAGCAGGCCGAGGTGGTAGAGGCTGAGCCGGGTCGCGCCCGCGGCGCGCAGCCGCCGTACGTGGGCGGGCAGCGCGGCCGGGTCGGCGGGGGGCAGGGCGGTGACGTACGCGTTCACCGGCAGGCCCGATTCGACGGCCTGCCACACCAGTTCGGCGCTCTCCGGTCCGGTGGGCCAGCACGGCACCAGGAGTGCGTCCGCGTCCGTGACGGCGCGTTCGGTGAGCCCGGGTGACGGGCCCGTCGCCCATGGGTCGGGGTGGGCGTGCAGGGTCACCTCCGCCCCGGGCAGCGTCGTCCGTACGGCGTCCAGGACCCGCCCGCGCAGGGCGTCGGCGGCCTCGTGCCTGACGCGCAGGAGTGCCTCCCCGAGCTCCGCCGGGAGGTCCTGCCCGCCGCGCAGGCGCCGTGTCACCCGGTCCGGATCCAGTCCGGCGGCCCGCCACGCGGCGCGGCAGGCCGCGCAGCAGCACACCGACAGGGCCCGCAGCTCCGCGGCCGTGTAGGCCCCGTCGGTCTTCTCGTGGCAGCCGGCGTGTACGGCGCCCAGCTGGCCCGCGGATTCCAGCGAAACCCCGCGCACCGCGTCCGGGGGCAGCTCGCGCAGGGCTTCGGCGGCGAGGGTGGCGCAGTACTCCCGGACCTCTTCCTGCGCGGGGCAGAGCGCGTAGGGGTAGGTCTCGCCGAAGCAGTTGGTGACGGCGAGGTCCGGGTGCCGGGTGCCCAGCAGGCTGTTGTGGGCCAGTACCAGCCAGGCGCTCACCGGAATGCCGGCCTCGGACAGGGCCAGTGCGGCGGCGGCCGCCGGGTCGGGGCCCTCCACCCAGGCGGCGCCGGTCGGTACCAGGCGGCGTCCCGCCCAGGCACCGGCCCGCACGGGGCGGTAGAGGGCGGAGTGCCGGGCGTCGACGAAGCGGTGGCCCGGGTGCAGCGGGGTGGCGGCGCGGGTGGAGTGGTAGCTGACGGCCAGGGTGACGGAGTCCAGCCCGGCTTCGCGGACACGGTCCGCGAAGCCGGGATCGCCGACGACGTCCCAGGGGTAGGCGTGGCCGGAGACCGTGGGGGACGCGTACGGGGGCCGGACCTCGGTCGGGGTCGGGGTCGGGGCGGAGGTCGGGGTCGGGGCGGAGGTCGGGGTCGGGGCGGAGGTCGGGGTCGGCGTCACCAACGCGGGCGCCTCTTCTCGTAGTCGGGGTCGAAGGTCTGCATGTAGCCGGTGTCGTCGCGCTCCCGGATGCCGCAGCGCAGGTAGTTCCCGTGCAGCCGGGCGAGCGCGTCGGGATCGAGCCGCACACCTAGGCCCGGCCGCTCGGGGACCAGGACCGAGCCGTCCTCGATCTCCAGCGGTTCGGCAAGCACGTCGGCCCCGCACTGCCAGGGCGTGTGGGTGTCCGCCGCGTAGGTCATCTCGGGCAGTGCCGCCCCGAGATGGGTCATGGCGGCCAGGCTGATCCCGAGGTGGCTGTTGGAGTGCATGGAGACGCCGACGCCGAACGTTCCGCAGATCGCGGCGAGTTCGACGGAGCGCCGCAGACCGCCCCAGTAGTGGTGGTCGGCCAGCACCACGTCGACGGCGCGCCGGCCGAAGCCCTCGGGGATGTCCTGGGTGCCGACCACGACCATGTTGGTGGCCAGCGGCATGGGAGCCGTCCGTGCCACCTCGGCCATGCCGGGTATTCCGGGAGTGGGGTCCTCCAAGTACTCCAGCAGGCCCTCGGTCTCCGCGGCCACCTTCGTCGACGTCTCCACGGTCCAGGCCTGGTTGGGGTCCAGTCGCAGCGGGTGATCGGGGAAGGCGTCGCGCAGGGCGCGGATCGCGTCGATCTCCTCCCCCGGCGGCCGCACGCCGCCCTTCAGCTTGAGCGAGCGGAAGCCGTAGGCGTCCACCATCGCCCTGGCCTGCGCCACGATCCCGTCCGGGTCCAGCGCCTCCCCGTACGGATCGGGGCCGGCCCATTTGTAGAAGAGGTACCCGGCGTACGGCACCCGGTCGCGGACCCGTCCGCCCAGCAGGTCGGCGACGGGCCGTCCCGCCAGCTGTCCCTGGAGGTCGAGGCAGGCCACCTCGAACGGGCTGAGCACCCGCAGCACGGTCTTCTCCGGGGTGGAGCCGCCCGTCAGTCCGTGCCGGTCCGGGGCGTCGGCGCCCCCGAGTACGGACCGGATCCGGCGCAGCAGGCCGTTCGTGTCGTACGGGTCCAGGCCCACCAGGGCTCCGGCGGCCTCCCGCAGCAGCGCGAGGTGCGGGGCGTCCCCGTAGGTCTCGCCGAGCCCTGTCAGCCCGTCGCCGCAGCGGAGTTCCACGATGGCGCGCAGGGCCCACGGCTGGTGCACCCCGGCGGAGTTGAGCAGGGGCGGGTCGGGGAACGCCACCGGGGTGACGACCACCTCCCTGATGCGCATCACACCTCCAGTGCGGCGAGGGCGGCGCGGCCGCGGGCGATGATGCCGGCGAGGAGGAGTTCGTGCTCCGGTGAGGCGTCCACGAGCGGCGGCCTGACGTGGCCCACGGCCAGACCGGCGAGCCGCGCACCGGCCTTGACCAGTGAGACGGCATATCCGGGCGCGGCGTCCCGCAGGGCGACGAACGGCAGGTAGAACTCGGCCAGCAGTGCCTGCACGGCCTCCGTGTTCCCGGCGCGCACCGCGCGGTGGAAGGCGGTGGCGATGTCGGGGGCGAAGCAGAGCACGGCCGAGGAGTAGCAGGCCACGCCGATGGCCTCGTAGGCCTGGACGGAGAGTTCGGCGGTGGGGAGGCCGTTGAGGAAGCCGAACTCGGCGGCGCGCGGGTGGCCACTGGTACGGATGGCGGTGACGAGGCGCAGCATGGCGTCGACGTCGCCGCGCCCGTCCTTGATCCCGGTGACGGTGGGGATGTCGAGGAGCCCGACGGCGGCGGCCTCGTCGAGGACGGCGTTGGCCCGCTGGTAGACGGTGATCGGGAGCGCGGTCGCGGCGGCGACGTAGCGGATGTGCTCGAGGAGCCCGGCCGGTGTGGAGGAGATGAGGTACGGCGGCAGGAGCAGCAGGCCGTCGGCGCCGCACTCGGCGGCGGTCGCGGCGAACTCGCCGGCCATCCGGGGGCCGCCGCCACAGCCGGCGACGACGGGGAGGCGGCCGTCGGCGACGCGGACGGCGGTGGCGACCACGTCGCGGTACTCGTCGGCGGAGAGTGCGGTGAACTCCCCGGTGCCGCAGGCCACGAAGAGGCCGGCCGGGCCGGCGGCGATCTGCTGCTCCAGGTGGTCGGCGAAGACGGCCAGGTCGACCTTGTCGTCGGTGGTGAACGGGGTCAGTGGAAAGGACAGCAGCCCTTGCAGGCGCATGGGTTCCCCTTGGGAGTGGGTGTGGGCGTGCGTGAGGAGGTGCGTGAGGGGGTGTGTGGGGGGCGCGTGGGCGTGTCAGCCCTTGACGGCGCCCGAGGTCAGGCCGCGCATGAACTGGCGCTGCATGGCGATGAAGGCGATGACGCTGGGCAGGAGGGCGAGAAGAGCGGCGGCCAGCAGCACGCCGATGCCGACCTCTTCGTCGGCACGCAAGGTGCGCAGGGCGAGCGGCAGGGTGAACTGCCGGGCGTCGGTGGCGACCAGCAGCGGCAGCATGTACTGGTCCCAGATCATGGTGAATCCGAAGATGCCGATGACTCCGAGAGCGGGTCTGCACAGCGGCAGGATCACCGACCAGAAGACCCGCAGGTCGCCGGCTCCGTCGAGGCGGGCGGCCTCTTCCAGCTCCACCGGGATCTCCTTCATGAACTCCGCGGTGACCAGGATGGAGAAGGCCCAGGCGCCGACCGGGATGATCATTCCCCAGAGGCTGCCGGTGAGCGACAGGTCGGAGAGGACCAGGGACAGCGGGATCGCGAGGATCTCCTCGGGCAGCATCATGGTGCTGAGGACGAGCAGGAACACGAGCCGCAGTCCCGGGAAGCGCTTGCGGGCCAGGGCGTAGGCCGCCGAGATGCTGACCCCGATCTGGAGCAGCAGCCCGCCGCCGACCACCAGGAAGGAGTTCAGCAGGTAGAGCAGTACGTCGCGGTCGATGGCGGCCCGGAAGTTCTCCAGTGTCGGCCTGGTCGGCAGCAGGGTCAGCGCGGTCGGGTCGGTGCTCCGGTTGAAGGCGCTGGCCAGCAGGGCCAGCAGCGGCCCCGCGAAGACCGTGACCAGCAGGGCGTACAGCGCCAGCTTGCCGAGGGTGGCGGCCGGACCGCGCCGCTCCTCCAGGCCCAGGGCGGTGTCGAGGCGGCTCACCGCGCCCCCTCCTTTCCGCGGGCACCGGAGAGCCGTACGGCCAGGGTCAGGGCGACGGACGCCGCGAGCAGCACCATCGATCCGGCGGCCGCGACGCCCAGCTCGTTGCGCTCGAGGCCGAGCTTGTAGATCAGGGTCATCAGCACCTCCGTGGAGCCGTTGGGCCCGCCGTTGGTGAGCAGGAAGATCTCGGTGAAGACCCGCAGCGAGCGGATCGCGGCGAGGGTGAACAGGATGACGAACGCCGGACGCAGGGCGGGCAGCGTGACGTGCCAGACGCGGCGCCGTACTCCGGCGCCGTCCGCGGCCGCGGCTTCGTAGAGGGTCCGGTCGACGCCGGCGAGCGCGGCGAGGAAGATCATCATGTCGTAGGGCGCACCGCGCCACACGCCCACCGCCATCACCGACCACAGTGCGCTGTCGGGGCTGTTCAGGAACTGCGAGGGTCCGGCGCCCAGCCAGCCCAGCAGGGTGTTGACGGCGCCGTCGGCGGCCGGGTGGTACAGGATCCGCCAGACTTCCGCGACGACCGCCATGGCGGTCACGGTCGGCAGGAAGACGGCGGTGCGGACGATCCACAGCCGCCGGGCGGTGCCCTCCAGCAACAGGGCGAGGACCAGGCCGAGCACGACCGAGCCGCCGGTCTGACCGACGGCCAGGACGAGCGTGTGCCCGATGGCGTCGAGGAAGGCCTCGTCGGTGACCACCTGCCCGTAGTTGGCCGTGCCCACCCACCGGTCACCGAGGTAGGGCCGCACCTCGTGGAAGCTCATCTCGATCGCCCGCCACATCGGCAGGAACTTGAAGAGCGCGAAGAGGAGCAGTGCCGGGGCGAGGAACAGCCAGGGGGTCAGCCACCCCCGCCGGGGGCGGGTCGGCCTGATCAGGACCCCGCCCCCTGCTTCTTCAGCTCCTCGGCGAACGAGGCGGCGAGCTTGCCCAGCACGGCTCCGGGGTCGGAACCGCAGTCGGCGACCATGCCGTTGAGCGCTTCCGCGGAGGCCTGGCGGAAGGGTGTCCACTCCTTCACCACGGGCGAGTAGCGGCCGGACGTGCGGTAGACCTCGTCGAAGACCTGCCAGCGGGTGTCCTGGCGGACGGCGGACAGCTGGACGGTCTTGCTGACGGGCAGCCGGACCACGTTGCCGGCGGTGTCCCCCGCCATGCCGGCGCTCTGTCCTTCGGCGCCGATGAGGAACTCGGCGTACTTCAGCTGGCCCTTGGGGTTCTTCGAGCCGGCCATCAGGTAGGTGTTCTCGCCCTCGGCGAGGACGGCGCTCTTGCCGCCCGGGCCGGGCGGCAGCGGGAGGACCTCGTACTTGTCCTTGCCCAGGGCCTTGTCGAAGCGGGCCATGTTGTAGGGGCCGGTGAGGTAGATGCCGCCCTTACCGGTCTCGAACAGCGGGTGCGCCTGGGTGGTCTCTGCGGTGACCGCGCCCGGTACGACGCTCTTGTCGGCGCAGAACTGGTCCTTGAGGTGGCGTGCGGCCGCGGCGGCCGCGGGGCTGTCGATCGCGGGCTTCAGGCTCTCGCCCTCGCCGGTGAAGTACTCGCCGCCCGCCGACCAGAGGAAGCTGGAGAAGTACCAGTCCATGTACCCGCGCTTGGTGGTGCCGGGGATGACGTAGCCGTAGGTGTCGGCCTTGCCGTTGCCGTCGGGGTCCCCGGTGGTGAAGGCCGTGGCGAGGGCATCGAGCTGGTCCCAGCCGGTGGGCGGTGCGATGCCCAGCTTCTCCCGCCAGTCCTTGCGCACGAAGAGGGCGAAGGTCTGCGCGGAGAAGGGCACGCCGTAGTACTTGCCGTCCGCGGCCCGGGCGGCCTCCCAGGAGCTGGGGATCAGCTGGTCGCCGCCGGCCACCTCGGACTGCCTGACCTCGCGGACCAGGCCTTGCTTGACGAGGGTGCCGAGCTGGGCGGTGTCGTTGACGATCAGGTCCGGCAGGTCCTTCTGCGCGGCGGCCTGCTGGAGCTTGGTCTCGAAGTCGTCGAACAGGGCGGTGACCTTGGCCTCGACTCCGGTGGCCTTGGTGAAGGCGGCGGCGAGGTCCTGGTGGGTCTTCTCGGTGGGCGAGCCGGGGGGCTTGCGGACCCAGATCTCGAGGGGGGCCTTGTCGTCCCCTCCGGCGCTGTCGGACCCGGCGTCCGCACCGCAGCCGGTGAGGGTCCCGAGGGCGAGTACGGCGGCAAGTGAGGCGGCCAGGACGGTGGGTGCTGCTCTGCGATCCGTGCGATCCGTGCGATTCATGAGAGGTGGACCCTCGTCTAGATATGTGGACAGGATCTGAGAATGTGGCTGCTCTGCAAGGGAAGGTAAGCGTCCGCTACCATGCCGGTCAACAGCCGTGCGGAACTTGGAGGATGTACATGCCCGAAGCAACGCCGGACGTCGCGACGGTCAAGTCCGCCGAGCGAACCGTGCGCATCCTGGAGGCACTTGCCTCCTCCTCGGAGAAGCTCACGGTGTCCGAGCTCCAGGAGCGCCTCGGGTACCCGCGCAGCAGCCTGCACGCACTCGTGCGGACCCTGCGCGAGCTCAAGTGGGTGGAGGCGGACGACAGCGGCTCCGCCTTCGGCGTCGGCCCGCACGCGCTGCTGTCCGGCACCGCCTACCTCGACCGGGATCCCGCTCTGCCGTACGCGCACGCCGTCATGGAGGACCTCCGCGAGGAGACGGGCTACACCGTCCACTTCGCCCGCCGGGACGACGCGTACGTCCTCTACCTCGCCAGCCGCGAGGCACGCGACAACGTCCGCGCCATCTCCCGGGTCGGCCGCCGGCTGCCCGCCCATCTGACCGCGCTGGGACAGGCGTTGCTCGCGGACCTCACCACCGAAGAGGTGGATTCGGTCCTGCCGGCCCACCTGGAGGCCTTCACCCCGAACACGGTCACCGACCGCACCGAGCTGTACGCCGAGCTGGCCCGCGTACGGGACCGGGGCTGGGCCCTGGAACGGGAGCAGGGCACCGCGGGGGTGGCCTGCCTGTCCGCGCCCGTGCACTACCGGATCCCCGCCTCGGACGCCATCAGCTGCTCGATGCCGGTGGCGGCCGCGACCGAGTTGGAGACCGCACGCGTCGCGAGGGCGGTGGTGGCTCATGCCACGGCCCTCGCGAACACGCTGCGCCGTCACGGCATCAGATGACCCGTCACCCTCAGGGGACGACCGGGACGTTGGTCAGGCCGACCGTCGCTCCCGTGACGGTGTTGGAGGAGTGGACGACGTTGGGCCGGGCGGAACACTGCGACACCGAGGTGACCTTGACGGCGTAGGCTCCGACGCCGCCGAGGTCCGAGGTGTTGTTCCGCCACACCGTTCCGCATCCGTTGGCGAAGGCCGGGGTGGTGGAGGGGTTGTGCGTCTCGTAGCCGTTGGCGAAGGTGCCCGGCGGGGCGAAGGTTCCCTTGTTGCCTTCGATCACGTAGTCGACGCCCTTGACGTCGACCCAGGAGTCGGCGGAGTTCTGCCCCGTGATCCCCCGGCCGTCGAAGGTGTTGCCCCGGATGGTTCCGGCGAAGGTCCCCTCCTTGATGTCGATGGCCTCCGCGGCCACGTAGGGGCCGATCCGGTTGTTCTCCACGAGCACCCGGTCGGAGCGGTCCACCCCGCCGGAGTTGCCGTGACAGCCCCAGTTGGAGCCCGCAGAGCCGAGGTAGACACCCTCTCCGTAGCCGGGCTGGACCAGGCCGGTGTGCTCGATGACGGAGTTGCGGATCACCCCGTCTGCGGAGGACCGCCGGAAGTGCACCCCCTCCTCGTCGACGTGGTGGACGTGCAGCCCGTCCGCCTTGACGTGGTGGGAGTTGTCGATCACCACGCCCTTCTTGGACTCCTTCACCGTGAAGCCGGCGAGGTTCCAGTACGGCGCCCCGTGCAGCCACAGCCCGTAGCCGGAATCCCAGCCCGTCGTGGGTACCGGGCAGGACGGGGCGTCGCCCGAGGGTCCGTCGTTGACGAGGACGGCCGTACGCGGCCCGGTCAGGGTGATCGGCGCGGCCGCGGTACCGGCCCGCTCGGTGACGAAGGACCCCCGGTACTCGCCGGCCGCCATCCGGATGGTCTGGCCGGGTGTGGCCGCGGCAAGCGCGCTCCGGAGCTCGGCCGAGGTGTCGACGTCGACCACGGGGCCGGGCGGGAGGGTGGTGGTCGGCGTGGGTGTGGGCGTGGGTGTCGGGGTCGGGGTCGGGGTCCCAGGGCCGCCGGCGCACGGCGCACCGTTGATCTTGCAGTTGAGCGGCAGCCCGAGGCCGGCGGCGTTGAAGCCGAAGCCCTTCGAGCCGCCCGGGGCGATGTCCCCGTTCCAGCCGACGTTGGTGAAGGTGAAGTGCTGCCCGCTCTGGGCCTTGTTCGCCGACCAGTGACTGCCGACCGTCGTTCCCGCGGGCAGGTCGAACTCCACCTTCCAGCCGGTGGCCGCGGCATCTCCCCCGTTGGTGACGGCCACGTCGGCTCCGTAGCCCGAGTCCCACACGCTGGTCTGCGTGATGCGGGCGGTGAGGCTGGGTGCGGCGGCCTGTGCGGGCAGGGTCAGGGCCCCCGCCGCCACCAGACCGGCCACGGTCGCCACGACGGCTCCCGGTATCGCTCTGCGCATGTTCGGCTCGCTTCCTACCGGCGGACGACGGTGAGTTGGTCGGGGAGGCCGAGCCCGGTCGCGTTGAAGCCGAAGCCCTTCTCCTGGCTGGCGGCGATGGCGCCGTTCCAGGCCACGTTGGTGAAGCCGAACCGCTGGCCGCTCTGCGTCTTGTTCGCCGACCAGTGGCTGGACACGCCGGTGCCGGAGGGCAGCGTGAACTCGACGTTCCAGCCCGAGACCGCAGTGGCGCAGTCGTTCTTGACGAACACGTCCATGCCGTAACCGCTGCTCCAGGCGCTCGTCCGGACGGTCCGCACGGTCAGGCAGCCTGCCGGCGAGGAGGTCGGTGTGGGGGTGGGCGTCGGCGTGGGGGTCGGCGTCGGCGTGGGCGTCGGCGTCGGCGTGGGGGTGGGCGTCGGCGTCGGCGTGGGGGTGGGCGTCGGAGTAGCGCCGCCCGTCAGGGACTTCAGGAAGAGCGAGGCCCCTGTGTCCGTCCTGGTGGCGTCCACACCGTGGCCGCCCGTGTAGTCCAGCCGTTCGCGGCCCGCCCAGTCGGGGATCGCCGTGCCGCTCTGGTCGAGGTGCTTCCACGCCGTGCCGCTCCAGCCGAACTGGTAGACCCGGCTGGTGTCGGAGTAGTACGGGGTGTAACCCGCCCCCGCGGCCGTCTGCTTGCTCATCGTGTTGTTGAAGAAGACGTTGCGCGGGCCGCTGGAGCCGGACCACTTCACCGCCTTCTTGCCCGCGCCCCACCAGATCGGGTACCAGGTGGAGGCGTCGGGGCCGCCGCCGCCCTCTTCACCGCAGTTCGCGCGGCAGTTGCCGGAGCGGTGGTCGAAGGGCACGGTCACCGTGTTGTTCTCGAAGAGGTTGTTGCGCTCCCAGCCCCCGTGCAGGTTCAGGTCGGAATCGAGGTCGTTTCCGATGACCACGTTCCCGGAGGCCGACCACTGGAAAGTGAAGTGGCGCAGGTTGCGGGAGGTGTTGCCCGCGTAGAGGGAGTCCCAGACGCGCGAGCCACGGAAGTATCCGTTGCCACCCTTGCCCTTGTTCCACGATCCGTCGAGCCGGTTGTCGACGATCTGGAGGTGGTACGCCTCCTCGGTGACGATCGGGTGCGAGCCGGTCATCTCCGTCCGGATGCCACGGACCCAGGAGTCGGCGGCCCATTTGAAGACGATGCCGTGCATCTCCTCGGCCGGCGCCATGTTGCCGTAGTTGAACTTCGCGTCCGCCGCGTCGAGTCCGGGGATCTGCTGGGTGAGTGCGAAGTCCTCAAAGCCGACGCCGAGGACCGGGTCGACGAGCGGCGCGGCCTTGGAGTCGTAGACCGCGCCCGCGATCGGCGCCGAGCCGTCCGATGTGGAGCTGACCGGGACGTCGAACTCCAGGGGCTTGTCCAGGGTCAGCGTGCGGTTGGCGGTGTCCACGGCCGCGACCGTGAAGATCTGCTGGCGCATGTGGATGTTCTGGAGCGTGCCGTCGGCGGGCTGGACGTCCTGCTGGGCGTAGAACTTCAGCGTGTTCGCCGCCCGGATGTTGACCAGTCCGCCCTGCCGGAAGCCACCGAGCGCCCCGGAGGAGGCCAGGTGCACGACCTTGTCCCCGGCGCGGGCCGCGAAGCCGGTGTCGCCCGCCTTGTCACGGAGCTTGAGCCCCGCCTTCCAGTGGACGTTGACGGTGCCCTCGAAGAGGTCCTTGCGGTTGGCGGGGGCCGCCGCGTACTCCGAGGCGTAGGCCGAGTGGACGCCGCGCGACTGGACGCGGAACAGGCCGCGGCCGGGCCAGATCCATCCGCCCTTGGCCGAGCCGGCGGTCATGCCGTCCTCGTCCCAGTCCGAGCCGTCCGGAGTGAGCGCGTCGTAGCGGGTGTTGGCGTCGGGCCGGAACACGAACCGGGTGCCGCCAGCGCCGCTGCCCGCCCCCCGCAGGGTGAGGTAGTCGGCGTCGACCGATATCTGCCGGCTCACGTCGAGGACGCCGGCGGGGAGGGTGATCAGCGACAGCTTGGTGTGGCCGGCGCCGGGCGAGCAGGTGGTGCGGATCTGGTCGATCGCCGCCTGGAGTCCGGCCGAATCGTCGGCTCCGTCGTTCGGCGTCACTCCGAGGCCGGCCAGTTCTGTGGGGGTGATCTGGCAGGCCGCGTCGGGGTTCGTCTCTGCGGGGCCGGGGAGGTCGGCGCCACCCCGGTATCCGGCCTTCGACCAGTCGTAGAGGCCGCTGACCGGCGTGCGCCGGTTGTTGTGGGACAGGTCGAGGCCGCTGGTCACAGCGGCGGAAGCGGTCGCGGCGGCGGCGTGAGCGCCGCCGTCCAGGGAGCCCAGGGTGGCGCCGGAGGCCATGAGCAGGGCCGTGGCGCCGCCGCATGCGGCGGCGGTTCTCCATCGTGCGGACAACGTTCCTCCTGCGATGGTGGGGGGAGAGTTGGGGAGGCAGCCGCGGTACATCGTGCTGGTAGACGTCCACTCGGTCAATGGCCGTCTCAGCATCAATTTACAGTCCACATATGTGGATTGAGGGCAGGAGTCTTGTAGCGGATCACGGGAGGCTGGTATCAATTCCATGCCGTTAGGAAACTTTCCTTACGATCGCAGGATCGTCAACGGGATGGAGGCATCTCGAGGCCGACAGTCCGCTCGTCGACCTGACCCGCACTCCCCGCATCGCGGCCGCGCCACCCCCGGAAACGACGGGAGGCCCGGCCCGCTCCGCCATGGGGCCGCCCGGGCCGCGCTCGTACCCCACTCCGCCCGCCGACACCCGTCGGCCGACGACCGCCTCAGCCGGCGTCGCGCAACGTCCGCGCGGGGAGGCCGAGTTCGCGCTCGGCCGTGGTGAACACCAAGGTGTCGAGGGCGGGGTGGGTGAACGGCCGTTCGTCGTTCACGTAGGAGCCGAGCCCGTCGATCGCGACGAGGATGACCACGCAGGCCCCCAGCGCATCGGCGGTGGTGAACTCGCCACTGCGCACGCCGTCCTCGATCACCGAGGTCAGGGTGTCGCGCATGATCGCTTCCTGTCCGGCGACGGCGCTCCGCAGGGTCGGCCGGTAGCGGGCGAGGTGGCGGGCGTTGAGCCAGAGCCGGCCGAGGTCGGTGAACTCCTCCCCTCCGAGACGGTGCAGGAGGCGGCTCAGCCTCCGCGTCGGCGGGAGCGCGGCCTCCTCTTCCGGGAGCAGGGCATCGCGTTCGCGGGCGACCGCCCGGACGAAGGCCTCGCACAGCAGATCGTCGACGGTCGGGAAGTAGTGACTGATCAGACCGGGCCGCACCCCGAGCTCGTCGGCGACGAGCTGCATGGTCACGCGCTCCAGACCCCGCTCGAGTGCGAGGCGGGCGGCGGTCCGGAGGATCTCCGTCCGCCGCTCCTCCGCGGTCTTGCGCGTCCGGGCGGGACGGGGGGTTGACGTCATGCGGAACAGCCTATTGGATGGCGCACCAACAGCTTATTGGTGTTGACACCAATAAGCTGGGTAGCCTGCGGCCCCTACCCTCCCGGACATCTCGGTGGCGAGGGCAGTGCCGTCTTCTCGCCTCCTCGAAGGGCCACTCATGCAGCGTTCCCCACAAGGCACCGACACGGCCGCGACCGCTCCCGGCCGCGACCGGGCCGGCTCGGTCGAGAGCCGCGGCATCGACGTCGTACCCGCCGCGGAGCGCCACGGCACGGCGCGCGAGCTGTTCTCCCTCTGGGCGGCACCGAACGTGAGCTACCTCAGCTTCGTGGTGGGCGGAACCCTCGTTCTGATGGGGATGTCGCTGGCCGAAGCGATGGCCGTCATCGTCGCCGGGAACTCCTTCTGGCTCCTGACCGGCTTCATCGCCGTCAGTGGCCCCGCCGCGGGCACCTCCGGTTCCGTGATCTCCCGCGCCATGTACGGGGTCGTGGGGAACAAGGTCGTGGTGGCCCTCACCGGCTGGCTGATCGCCTCGCTCTATCTCGCGCTGAACTGGTCGGCGGCCTCCACCGCCGGCCTCGGCCTTGCCGCCCGGCTCGGCCTGCCGCGGTCCGCGGCCCTGGACGCCGCGGTGGTCTGCCTGATCGCCGGCATCACGATCCTCATCGCCATATTCGGGCATGCGACGATCGTCCGCCTGTACGGCGTGCTCACCGTCCTCCTCACGCTGGTGTTCCTCACCCTGAGCGCGTTGGTCCTCGCGCACGCGGACTGGTCGTACACGCCGGCCGGACCGCTCACCGGGACGCAGCACCTGGTCGTCCTGGCCTCCGGGCTCACCATCGTCGCGTCCGCGCCGCTGTCGTACGCCAACAGCCCCGACCTCGCCCGCTACCTCCCGCAGCACACCAGCGGCCGGGCCATCACCCTGTGGACGGCGGCCGGCGCCTTCCTGCCGAGCGTCGCCTTCACGGCGATCGGGGCCCTCGCGGCCACCGCGCTCGACATGAGCGATCCACAGACCGCGCTGGAAAGCATCATGCCGCCCTGGTTCGTGCCCGCCTTCGTCGCTGCCGTCGTGGTGAACACCGTCGCGAACAACGGCATCACCGCCTACAGCTCCGGCCTCTCGATGCAGTCGATCGGTGTACGCCTGCCCCGCACGATCGCCGTGCTGGTCATCGGCGTCATGGGCACCGTCATGACCCTGTTCGCCCTGCTGGTCTTCGACTTCCTCGCCGCCGTCAACACCATGATGGAGCTGGTCGTGGTGATCACCGGTCCCTGCATGGCCGTCTACGCCACCGACATCATCCTGCGGCGCAACCGCTACGACGGACAGCAGCTCCACGACGAGAGCCGCACCAGCCCCTTCTGGTACCGCGGCGGCGTCAACTGGCCCGGCGTCCTCGCCACCCTGGCCGGCATCGGCGCGGCGACGCTCTGCGCCGGTTCCACGTCCTGGGCCGGACCCGTCTCCTCGGCGATGGGCGGCCTCAACCTCGCCGTGCCCGTCGGTGTCCTCGGCTCGGCGGTCCTGTACGGGGCCCTGACGCGCGCCTTCGGCACCCTCCCTCCCCCGACCGACCGGCACTGAAGGACCGACCATGAACGCCGACCTCATCGTGCGCGCCGCACGGATCGAGAACTTCGACGCCGCACCCGCCCCGTCCACGGCCTCCGTGGTGGCCGTCCAGGACGGCAGGATCGTCGCCGTCGGCGGCGAGGACCTCCTGCGCGAGCGGGCGGGCGCCGCCACCCGGGTGCTGGACTTCCCCGCAGCCACCCTGGTCCCGGGCCTGACCGATTCCCACGCCCACCCGGTGTGGGGAGCGATCGAGGTCGGCACCGGCCTGGACCTCGGCGGGGCGAGCACCCTCGACGAGGTCTGCGCACGGATCGCCGTCCGTCTCGCGGAGCAGCGAGGCCCCGCCTGGGTGACCGGCTTCGACCTCGACGTCAACGTCTTCGACGGGGAGCCCACCGGGCAGCCGCTGGAGCACCGCTTTCCAGGGGCGCCGATCTCGCTCATGACCCGCGACGCGCACTCCCTCGTGGTCAGCCCGGCCGTGATCGACCGGATGGGCCTGACCGGTACGGAGACCTTCGACGACGCCTCCCGGATCGTCATCGGCCCCGACGGCCGGCCCACCGGCTTCGTCCTCGAACTCCAGGCCATGGAGCTCGTGTTCGCCCACTATCCCGCCGTACCGCTCGCCGACGCCGTCCGGCACGTCACCGACCGACTGCGCGCGTTCGCCGCGACCGGCCTCACGGGCCTGCACGCGCTGGACTTCGCTTCGCCCTCCGAGGAGGTCTACCGCGCGATCGAGAGAGCGGGAGACCTGCCCGTACGCGTGCGCTGCTCACCGCTCGTACCGGCCGACTCCACGCGGGGGGACTGGGAGGCCGTGGTCGCCCAGCAGCGGCTCGCCGGTCGCCGCTGGCACGTCGCGGGCGCCAAGTTCATGCTGGACGGCACCGCCGACAACGGATCCGCCTGGTTCGAGCACCCCGACGTCTTCGGACAGAACCGCCTGCCGCTGTGGAAGGACGTGGAGGGCTACCGAGAGGCCGTCCGCTTCTTCACCGAGCACGACGTGCCCACCGCCACGCACGCCATCGGCGACCAGGCCGTCCGCACCGCCCTCGACGTGATCGAGGAGACCGGCCATGCCGCGTCCGCCCCCCACCGGATCGAGCACATCGAGTCGATCCCCGACGATCTGCTTCCCCGCTTCGCGGCCCTCGGCGTCGTCGCGGGTCTCCAGCCCGTCCACGCGACCCGGATGACCAGGGCGGACCGGAGCGACAACTGGTCCCACCGGATCGGCCCGGAGCGCGCCGCCCACGGCTGGCGCACCCGTGACCTGCTGGACCACGGTGCCGTCGTCGCCCTCGGATCCGACTGGCCCATCGGGATCGGGGACCCACGGACCGCCCTCTCCGACGCCCAGCTGCGACGCCCCGTCGACGAGCCGACGACCGTGCCCGTCCAGCCCGGCCAGCGGATCAGCGCCCGGGAGGCCTACGCGGGGATGACCCGCTCCCCCGCCATCGCCGCGGGCTCCGCCGGCCGCCTCGGCCGGATCGCCCCGGGCTACCTGGCCGACCTCACGGTGTTCGCCCGCAACCCCCTCGACCTGAGCCCCGAGGAACAGGCCGACAACCCCGTCCTCGCCACCGTCGTCGACGGTTCCGTCCTCCACCACACCGCCCAGGAATGCGCCTCGTGACCTCTGCCCCGTACCCCCGCCCCGAACACCGCCTCCACGTGAGCGTCGACGCTGCCGACCCGCGGGCCCGCGGCCGGTCCCGGGGCCGACAACTCGCCGACGGCCTGCACGGCGCGCTCGCCTCCTACGACGGTCTCTTCGCGCTCGCCGGCATCCGGCCCGCCACGGTCCGCTCCGACGCGGAGCTCGCGCTCGACGCCGTCGACGCCTTCCGCCCGGCGCTGCGCGAACAGATCGAAGGTATCGCCGACGCCGCTCGGGTCGAGCCCTGGCAGATCGCCGCCCTCAACGCCCGCACCGAGATCCTCGCCCGCAGCCGCGCCGTCCCGCCCGGCGAGTGCTCGACCATCGTGCGGCGCCTGCCGAGTCCCGGCGGCGCCACCACCCCGGTCGGCGTGCAGACCTGGGACTGGCACGTCGAGCTCAGCTCCTCCTGGCACACGATCGCCAGTGCCGGCGCGACGTACCGGTACGCCGGCATCACCGAGCACGGCATCCTCGCCAAGATCGGCGTGAACAGCGCCGGACTCGCCCTGCACTTCAACATCCTCGGACACCGGGACGACCGCGTCGGCGGCGTACCGGTACACGTCCTCGCCGCCGCCGTCCTCGAAGAGGCGGGCAGCACGGAGCACGCCCGGGAGATCCTTCTCCACGCCCCGCTCACCTCGTCCGGATCCTTCGCCCTCTTCGACGAGGACAGCGCCCTGCTCCTCGACCTCAGCCCGGTGGGGATCTTCGAGGTTCCCGAAGCGGCCCCGGGAACGCACTTGCGCACCAACCACTTCCTCACCGCCGTCCCGGCCGCGCACGAGAAGAGCTCGCTCTACCAGCCCGACTCCGGTGAGCGCTATGCGTTCCTCCGTGACCGGATCGAGCAGGCCCCCGTGGAGCGGGCCGAGGAACTGGTCGAGCGGCTGATCACCGGTCCGGGGGAACCACCGCTGACCTGCGTCCCCGACATGAACGCCCCGTCGGGGCACCGTTGGGCAAGTCTGGCCACCGTCGTCCTCGACCCCGCCACCCGCACGGCACAGGTACTCGACGGCACTCCCGCCGAACACGCGAGCCGCCCGTGGAGCACCCTGCGGGCGTGACCGCAGCGTGCCCGTGCCCATCCGCCGGCGGCGCATGGTGGGCACGTGCACATGGCCCGGGTGCGCGGCCGTCCTCGAAGCTGAACGTCCACGAGCGGCGCACCCGCGGCCGACCGCTCCATCGAGGGCGGCCGTCTCCACCCGCGACGCCTTCCCGCTGCACCCGAACGCCCAGGGCTCCCGTGCCTTCGGCCTGGCTCTGGCCGACGCCGTGCGTACGGACGCTTCGCATGCACGGTGGCCGCCAAGCCGAAGCCGGTGGCCCAGGACGCGAGCGAGGAGGACAAAATGAAAGCCTGACCTACACCCTCGCCATGGCAGACGAAGAGATCGGACGGATCTCGACGGAACTCGTCGCCGTACGCAAGGCCAACACCCTCGCCGTGTTCCACGCACAGAGCATGAGCGGCACGGCGGACCACCCCAAGAGCGTGGTCGAAGCCCAAGCCGGAAAGCTCGGCTGACCGTTCGTCCGACCATCCCGCTCACGCCTCGGGCGTCGGATCATCCGTGGTTTCCCAAGAGTTCGGCGCCGAGAGGGGTGACGGTGTGCACCACGGATCTGCCGCGTCGGCTCGTGGTGATCAGATGGGCGTTGCGCAGCACCGTCGCGTGCTCGCTGGCCGCTGCGAGCGACACGTTCAGGCGCCGCGCCAGCTCGCTGGTGCTGCACCCCTCGGTGGCCACTTGCAGTGCTGCGGCCCGAGTGCGCCCCAGCAAGGCACCCAGGGACTGCTCCGCGGCCTGCGCCGCACCCCACAGGGCAGTGCCAGCCGCTGCGTCACCGATGGTCGGAATGGCCAGTGTGGGCGCCGAGGTGTCGTCCTGCGAGTCCCACAGCAGTGCCGGGTCCCGCCACAGGAAGACCGTCGGCGCGATGACGAGACCGCGCCCCCCGAGGTGGACGTCGACGTGCCGGTGGTACTGCACCTCCAGTACCGGTGACCGCCACCGCACCAGCGGCACGCACATCCCCTCCAGCAGGCGTTCGATCCCGCCGTCGAGCAGCGTCCGCGCGAAGGTCGCCCGTACGCCCTCCACATGGGATCGCGCCCCGTTCCAATAGGGAGCTACGAGCGCCTCGTTGCAGGCGGCGAGCCCCGCGGCGAACTCCTTGCGGGCTTCGAGGTCGCCGGCCGCCAGGTCCCGGGCCCACGACAACTGCGAGGGGTGGAAGGCGATGTGCTCGAGCTCGGTCCGCAAACTGGCGGGCGACGCCCGAAGCAGGTTGTCGATTCCCTCCTCCAGGGACGGCGTGTCACCCATCAGGACCGTCAGGTCGATGTCCGGGCCGTCCACGGCCAGCAGGCTCGTGACCGGACGGGTCTGCGCGCCCAGCCGCCCGCGGACCGCCTTCTGCCAGGGGCGGAAGGGCAGGGCCTTGGCGGCGCAGTCGCGCAGCAGCCTCAGGCTGTACATCGTTTCCGCGGCCGCCCCTATCGTCGCGGCCACCCGGGTCCGAGCCAGGTCCTCGGCAGTGAAGTGAATGCGTAGCACCGGGCATCCTCCATCGCCGTCTACTCCGGCGCCACTTGATCGCCCATCGCAGTCTGTGCCCTGGCTGCGGCTCCGTCCAGGACATGTTTCGGCCAAGCCCCGCAGCGCGCGGGTTCGTGGGACCGCGGGGTGAACGCGATCCGTCAGCAGGTCTTTCGGTAAGGAGATCCGGGAGGTAGGTGCGCCAGTCGGAGCGGGAGAGGCCGGTTCCGGAGCGGGCGCAGACGGAGTCTGCGAGGCGGTCCGGGGTCACCTGGTGGGTGCGGACGGTGCTGTGTTCGCCTGCGCTGTGGAGGGTTCGGCCGTCGGGTGAGAAGGCGACGGCGACGATTCCGTCGCCGGGGGTCGGCAGCGGCGGTCCCAGAGGCCGGCCCGAGTTCACGTCCCAGAGCCGGAGCGTTCCGGAGGCGCCCGCCACGGCCAGGGTGTGGCCGTCGGGGGAAAAGGCCAGGGCGGTGACGGCCTTTGAGGAGTCGAGGCCGATCGCGTCCGCGCCGGCCGGGAGGGTCGCCAGGCGTCGCTCGGCCTCGCCGTCCCACAGGGTGACCCCGCCCGTCGTGTCACCGACGGCCAGGCGCGTGTTGTCGGGGCTGTAGGCCATCACTCCGCCCTGTTCCGTGGTGGGGCCCCGTTCGGTGCGTCGGCCGGTGGTGACGTCGAAGGTGTCCGAGGAGGTCGCGAGCAGTCGGCCGTCAGGGCGGACCGCGACCCGGGAGGACCGGTCGCTCCGCGGGTTCGGCACGGGGGAGGTCCGGTCCTTCGTGAGGTCCTGGGGGCGGGTCCGCTGTCCGCTCGCCACGTCCCGGACGTCCAGGGAGTCGACGCCCGCGCGCGTCGTGAGCAGGGACCGGCCGTCGGGTGAGACGGCCATGCCCGTGATGGGCAGCCGGGCGGCGAAGGGCGGTTCCGGGTCCGTGGGGAGGGGACGGGCCGTGTTCGCCGGCACGTCCCACAGCGTCGGCTCCTGGGGGCGCGTCGCGGTCGCCTCGCCTGCCGGCCGGTCCTCCCCCGCGTCGGAGCCTTCGGCGAAGTCGGTTCGGGCGTGGGCGAGGGTGCGTCCGTCGGGGCTGAGCGCGAGGAGGACGCGGCAGTCGTGTCGTGCGGGAGTTTCGGTGGGTTCCGGTGCGGCCTTCGGGCAGTCGGCCGGCGGGGTGCTGGCCGTGCGCCGGCCGTCGGCGACGGCGTAGGCCTCGAACCAGGTGCTGTCTCCCTGCCGGCGGTCGACCGCGACGGTCGTGGCGTCCGCGCTGAAGGTGCCCGTCGATGCCGGTTCGGGGTTCCAGTCCGCCGTCGCGGCCGTTCCGTAGGAGATCGTGCGCACCACGGTGTCCCCGAGCCGGCGTTCGGTCAGGTACCTGATGACGCCGTCCTTCGGGTCGATCCGGAGCTGGGAGGCGGCCCCGTTGGTGAGGGAGTACCGGAAGACCGGCCGTTCGGGCGCGGAGAGTCGCCACATCAGGATCTCCCGGCCGTCGACGGCCGCGGCGAACCGGCCGTCGGGGCTGGTGGTCATCTCGGTCAGGCCGGGGTGGTTGATCCCGGCCGGTTCCCGGCCCGTGACCGGGTCCCACAGGCTCAGGCCGCCCGGCTCCTGGGCCGCGAGGACGGCGCCGTCACCAGTGAAGCGGAACGCGTCCACGGCGCACGCTCCGGGCCGGGAGGCGGGGAGCTCGGCGCGCCGGGCCACGTCCCAGACCTTCAGGGGCACGTCGGCCCGTTCGAAGGCGCCGACCGCGTCCCCTCCCCGGGCGCACAGGGCGAGGTGGCGTCCGTCCGGGCTGAGCGCCCACATCGGATGCCGCCCGGTCGGCACCTCCAGCAGGGTGCGGCCGCTCCGTACGTCCCGGAGCGAGAGCCGGCCGGTGGCACCGTCCATGTCCAGGTCGGCGACGACCTGTTCGGCGGCCGTCCAGCCGATGGAAGCGCCCACCGGGTGGGGCACGGCGTCGAGCGCCGTCCCGGACACCAGGTCCAGCCGTCGCGCCCCGCTCTCGGATGCGGGCTCCGTCTCCGCCCGGCCCCCCTGCACCAGCGCGGTGCGGCCGTCCGGGGAGATTCCGCGGAACAGGGCCAGCGGGTCGAGGGCCGTCTCCGGTCCGACGGCCGTCTTCTTCGTGACGTCCCAGGCGCGCAGGGAGTCCACGTCGACGGCTACCGCGATCCGGCCGTCCGCGCTCAGCCGGACCGGAGACGCGGGGTGGGAGGTCCAGGGCCCCGCCTCGTCCGGTACGTCGTAGGCGTCGGACTCGGCCTGGCCGGACGCCGCCAGCAGCGCCGACCGGGTCTCGGCGGTCTCGGCGACCCGCCAGGCGGCCACGCTCAGCCGCATCGCCAGGGCGGGGTCGGAGCCCCGTAGGCCCTGGGCCACGGCTGCCAGCTGGGCGGCGGCCAGTTCCTCCCCCTTGGCCTTGCGGATCGCGGCGTCGACCCGCTGCCGGACGTTGTCGCGGCCCTGCTGCCAGGCGGTCGTGCTCACCACCGTGAGGAGGACGAGGAGGAGGCCGACGACGGAGGTGACGCCGCGACGGATCCGGCGCGTACGGGCGCGGGACGCCAGGCCCGCACGCAGGAACTCCCGCTCCGTCGGGATCAGCTCGGCGGAGCGGCCCGCGTCGTCGGCGAACGTGGCCTCGGCCTCGGCCAGTTCGCCTCCGCGCAGGAGCGCCCCGGTGTCGCGTCGGCGGGTCAGCCAGTTCTGGGTGGCCTGGGTCAACCGGCGGTGGCGCCGCAGCCGTTCGCGATCGGTGTCGATCCAGCCGCGCAGCCGCGGCCACGCGGTGATCAGGGCCTCGTGCGCCAGGTCCACGACGTCCCGGTCCAGGGTGACGAGCCGGGCTCGGGCCAGCCGGTCCAGTACGGCTGCCGCTTCGGCGGCCTCCGGCGAGTCCGGGGGCACGAGGGTGTCGCGGGGTACGGGCCGCCGGGTGTCGGGGGCTCCGTCGCCGGGGGTGATCAGGTTCAGCAGGAGGCGACGCGCGACGGGGGCGCGGTCGGGCCCGAGTGCCGCGTAGACCTCCTCGGCGGTCTGGGCCAGGGCTCCGCGCAGACCACCGGCCGCCTCGTGTCCGGCCAGGGTCAGCGTGCGCCCGCGGCGGCGCCGCCAGGTCTCGAGCAGGGCGTGGGAGAGCAGCGGCAGGCTGCCGGGTTCGCGGGTGACCTCTTCCACGAGCCGGGCCGTGAGGGCGCGTTCGACGGTGAGACCGGCCGCTGCCGCGGGACGCACGATCGCGCCGCGCATCTCCTCGGCGGTCAGCGGGCCCACGGGGAGGGCCGCGGCCCGGGCGGCCTCGGCCAGGGCGGGGTGGGCCAGGCAGTTCGCGTAGAAGTCGGCGCGCACGGCGAGCACCACGCGGATCCGGCTTCCGGGGTGGCGGGCGGCGAGGAGGGCCGCGAGGAAGTCCCGTCGTTCGTCGGGGTCCGTGCAGAGGGTGAAGACCTCCTCGAACTGGTCGACGATCAGCCAGGTCTCGCCGTCTCCGGCGGCGGGGGTGAGTACCGGCGCGTGGGTCCGCATCGGGTGTTCGCCCGGGGTGAGGACGCGCAGGGCCGCGGCGGGTGGCAGCGGTGGTGCGGAGCGGCGCAGTCGCGGGATGAGACCGGCCCGCAGCAGGGAGGACTTGCCGCTGCCGGAGGGGCCGAGGACGACGGCGAAGCGGTGTGCGGCGACCAGGGCGGTCAGTTGGTCGGTCAGCTGTTCCCGGCCGAAGAACACGGCCTCGTCCTCGGGTTCGAAGCGCGTCAGGCCCCGGTAGGGCGCAGTTCCCCCGCTGTCGGCGCCGAGTTCGAGGGAGGCCAGGGCTTCGGTCGCTGCTTCGGCCGCGGCCGCGCGCCACCGGCGTTCCCATTCCGTCCGGGCGCCGCCGCAGACCTCGGCGTAGGCCAGCGTCACGGGCAGGCTCGGGAGCCGGTTTCCGGCGGCGGCCTGGGAGAGGGCCGTCACCGAAAAGCCGGCCCGCGCGGACAGTTCCCGGTAGGGAACGGAGCCGGCCGCGCGGCGCAGTGCGCGGAGCTCGGCGGCGAACCGGGCGGCGGGACCGGCTTGTGGGTCGAGCGCCTTCTCCGGCCTTCCCGCACCGCGTCCCATGTGGTCCCCTCCCCCGGGATCAAGATCATTTCCACCGTATGCGGGGGCACCAGCAGCCACAAGGGCCTCTTCGGCCACGGAAAACAATTGTTCAGCCGCCCGGATCGAGGCTGCTGAACAATCCGCGAGCCGGTGGACTGCTGCCGTACCCCGGTCGCCGAGCGGCCCGGACGGCCCGCCCCGCCCACCCCTGCTTCTCCCCCTGGAGGCTGGTGGGACACGGGCCGACCGGTCCCCGGCGACCGGTGTCACCCCCCGACTACGGGGCGCGCGCCACGGCTCCGGCCGTCGTGCGTGCCTTCAACAGGAGCAGAGTTGTTCACACGGACCCACAGGCCTCGACAAGCCGCGGGGGCCCTCGCCCTCGCCACCGCCGTCGTCGCCCTCAGCACGGGGCTGACCAGCCCCGCGGGGGCGGCACCCGCCGCCTCCCCCACCAGGAGCACCACGGGCGCCCCCGTGACCGTCACGCTGATCACCGGCGACCGGGTGACCGTCAACAGCAGCGGCGCCGTCGTTCGCTTCGAGCCCGGCAAGGGCCGCGAGCGCGTACCGGTGCAGATCGAGCGGGCCGACGGCCGGACCCTGGTCCTGCCCGCCGACGCCCGGGCCCTGCTGGCCGCCGGCAAGCTGGACCGGCGGCTCTTCGACGTCACCACGCTCGCCGACCCGACCCTGCGCGCACTGCACCGCGGCGGACTCGGCCTGATCGTCCAGTACGAGGGCTCCGCCGGGGCAGCGCGTGCGGAACTGCGGTCCGCCGCCGGCCACGGTGCGGGGCGCGTCCTCCAGACCGTCAACGCCGAAGCCGTCAAGGCATCGCCCGCTGACGCCACGAAGGTCTGGGAGGCCCTGACGGAGCCCACCGCGCGCGGCCTCCGCGCCGCCGGCGCCGGCATCGGCAAGGTCTGGCTGGACGGCGTGCGCAAGGCGAGCCTGGACAAGAGCACGAAGCAGATCGGCGCCGACCGGGCCTGGCAGGCCGGGTTCGACGGCACGGGCGTGAAGATCGCCGTCCTGGACACCGGTGTCGACAAGACCCACGCGGACCTGAAGAGCCAGGTCGTCGGGGAGAAGAACTTCTCCGACTCCCCCGACACCACCGACCGCGTCGGCCACGGCACCCACGTGGCCTCCATCGCGGCCGGGACCGGGGCCGCGTCCGGCGGGGCGATGAAGGGCGTCGCGCCCGGTGCCAAGGTGATCAGCGGCAAGGTCCTCGACGACCGGGGCTACGGCTCCGATTCCGCGGTCATCGCGGGCATGGAGTGGGCCGTCGCCGAGGGTGCGGCCGTCGTCAACCTCAGCCTCGGAAGCCGCGACTTCCCCGGCGTGGACCCGGTCGAGGCCACCGTGGACCGGCTGTCGGCGGAGAAGGGTGTCCTGTTCGCCGTCGCCGCGGGCAACAACGGTGCCGGCGAGTCCACGGTCGGCTCGCCCGGCAGCGCCGACGCCGCCCTGACCGTCGGCGCCGTCGACGGCAAGGACGCCCTCGCGGACTTCTCCAGCAGGGGCCCTCGCGTAGGCGACGGCGCGGTCAAGCCCGACCTCACCGCGCCCGGCGTGGGCATCACGGCCGCGGCGGCCAGGGGGAGCAAGCTCGACACCGACCCCGGGGCCCAGCACCCCGTCCCCGGCTACCTGGTGCTCAACGGCACCTCCATGGCCACCCCGCACGTGGCCGGAGCGGCGGCGCTCCTGAAGCAGAAGAACCCCGGCTGGACCGGCACCGAGCTCAAGGGCGCGCTGACCGCGTCCACGAAGGACGGCGCGGTCGGCGTCCAGCAACAGGGCACCGGCCGCGTGCAGGTGGACAAGGCCCTGACCCAGACGGTGATCACCGAGCAGCCGTCGGTCTCCCTCGGCACGGCCCAGTGGCCGCACGCCGACGACAAGCCCCTCACCAAGAAGATCGCCTACCGCAACCTCGGCACCACCGACATCACGCTCGACCTCGCGGTGACCGGCACCGACTCCCACGGCAAGCCCGCCCCGTCCGGGTTCTTCGCGCTCGGCGCCACCAAGGTGACCGTGCCCGCAGGGGGCCGGGCCGAGGTCGACCTGGCCGCGGACACCCGGCTCGGCGACGTCGACGGCGCGTTCTCCGGCTACGTCACCGCCACCGGGGGCGGCCAGTCCGTCCGTACGGGCGCGGCGGCCGTCCGCGAGGCCGAGGCGTACGACGTCACGATCGCGACCGTCGACCGCGACGGCGCCCCTGCCCGCGAGTTCTCCCACTCCCTGTTCGGAATCGGCGGCGCCGCCGACGGCATATGGACGGGCGTCAGCAACGAGTCCGGCTCCGGCACCCTGCGTCTGCCCAAGGGCACCTACGCCCTCCACGGCGCCGTGTACCAGGACGCCTCGGACCTCACCAAGGGCGTCGACTGGCTGGTCCAGCCGCGGCTGGAGGTCTCCGGAACCACCAAGGTCACGGTCGACGCGCGCACCGCGAAGCCGGTGGACATCACCGTTCCCGGTCTGGCCACGGCCGACTTCGCCCTGCCGTACTACCAGCAGAAGGTCGGCGAAGGCCACCTCGGCAACGGCTGGGTCCTCCCCAAGGGGTACACCGGGTTCCGCTCCGCCCACATGGGGCCGGCCGTGACCGACGGTTCGCTCACGCAGAGCTGGCTCGCGACCTTCCTCAAGGCGCCGGCCTCCCAGTACAACGTTGCCCTCGGCGGCGTGACGAAGCGTCTCGCCACCGGGTACAAGCGGCACCTGAAGGAGACCGAACTGGCGAAGCTCACCGTAGGGATGGGCGCGTCCGCCCCCGGCAAGTCCGGCTACGCCTACGCCGCCCCCACCCTGCCCGGCATGTCCCAGGGCGACTTCTACGGGGCCGTCCAGCCCGCTCCCGGCACCCGTACGCTCCTGCTCTCCGCCCTCGACGGCGCGACCTGGCGGAGCGGGTTCTGGCAGCTCGGCGCCCCCGACGGGGACGGCAACCAGGGCATCGAGGCGGACCTGGCCGCCCTGGAGCCGAAGCGCTACGCGGCCGGCTCCTCCCACCGCGAGACCTTCAACACCGGAGTCTTCTCACCGCTCCTGGGCGCCCCGGGCCTGGGCGTGTTCCGCAGCGCACCCGACCCGGAGACGGGCAAGCAGACCATCACCGGCGCGGTGCCGCTGTTCGGCGACGGCGCCGGCCACGCGGGCTCCTCGGCGCTCACCAAGACCGCCACCACCCTGTACCGCAACGGGATCAAGGTCGCCGAGAACGAGGACCCGCTGAGCGGCTGGGAGCCCTTCACGGTCGACGGCGCCGACGCCGAGTACCGACTGGCCACCTCCGTGGAGCGGTCCCCGGACGTCTCCGCCGTCTCCACCCGCATCGACACGAGCTTCACCTTCCGCTCGCGTCAGGTCGCCGCCCAGACCTCGCTCCCGGTCTCGACGGTGCGCTTCCGGGCCCCGCTCGACATCGCCTCCCGCGCCCCGGCGGGCAAGGTCACCCGGATCCCCGTGACCGTGCAGGGAGCGGCCTCCGGGAAGAACCTCAAGTCGCTCACGATCTCCGTGAGCCTCGACGGCGGCACGACCTGGAAGCAGGTCAAGGTCACCGACGGAGCGTTCTCCGTCCGGAACCCCGCGAAGGACCAGGGCATCTCCTTCCGGGCCCGGGTCACCGACAAGCAGGGCAACGTCTCCGAGGTCACGGTCATCAACGCCTACCTGGGCAAGTGATCCCGCTTCCCTGAGCCCCGAGCGCCCGCCCGTCACGACACGTGGCGGGCGGGCGCTCGGGCGTCAGGACCGCCGTCCCCGGTGTTCCGCCGGCCGTCGGTGGAGAGGGGGGAGGAGAGAAGGAGGGGGAGAGGGGGAGGCCGGACTCCACCCCCATTTCCACCCCTGGGTCCAGGTGCCGCGCGCCGCCCCGTAGCAGCCTTGAGGGCATGACAACGACCGAGTGGATCACCGACATCGCCCTCATCCTGATCGTCTTCCGGCAGCTTCGGGAAGGGCGGCTCGACCTCAAGTCCTTCCTGATCCCGCTGGGGATCGTGGCCTTCGTGGCCTACTCGTACCTGGACACCATCCCCACGGCGGGCAATGACCTGGCGCTGATCGCGGTCCTGGTGGGCGCGGGCGCCGCGCTCGGCATCGCGGGCGGCGTCTACACCCGGATCCGGACGGTCGACGGGCACGTCCTCATCAAGGCCGGAGTGGTGTCGGCGGTCCTGTGGGTCGTGGGCATGGGCGCGCGGATGGGTTTCCAGCTGTGGGTCGAGCACGGCGGTGGCGCCGATGTCGCCCGGTTCAGCGTCACCCACCAGATCACCGGCGACAAGGCCTGGGTGGCGGCGTTCGTCCTCATGGCCGTCACCGAGGTGGTCACGCGGCTGGCGACGATCTTCATCCGGAGCCGCACCCACACGGTGGCCCGCCCCGTGCCGGTGCTCGACCGCACGGCCTGACCGTGCAGTATGTTCGGCCCATGCCCCCGCGCGAGAGCCCACCGCCCCTCGGGTCGGCAGCCTCCCCGGAGGCCGCCCAGCGTCCCGTTCCCGGACAGGATCCACGGGTCCGGTGGGCCATGACCCTGGCGGTCATCGTCGTCGGAGTCGTGACGATCCGGCCCATGGGCTTCACCGGCCAGGGCCTGGCCGTCCTCGTCCTCTTCGTGCTCAACACGGCAGCGCTACTGGCCCGGGGCCTGCCCGAGAACGCCGCGACCCAGCGGTTCGCCCCCGCCTGGCTGGCTGCCGGTGTCCTCGCGGCGGCCACCCTCATCGGTGTCAGCAGCAGCGGAACGGGCTACCTCTTCGCCTTCTTCCTCACCGGTCACATCGGCTACCGGCTGGAGACCAGGTGGGCCCTGGCCCTCGCAGGACTCTGCAGCGCGCTCTGCGCCGGCGTCCTGTACCTCCACCTCGGGCCGGGAGACCCGCAACTGCCCTGGGTACTCGGCCTCGCCACCGGCGCCCCCGTCCTGATCGGCATCCTCAACCACAGTCAGCGCCAGGCCGTAAGGGCGGCGATCGCAGCGTCCGAGTCGGCCGAACGCGCCGCCCGCGCCGAGGCGCGGACGGCCGTGCTGAGCGAACGCGGCCGGATCGCGCGGGACGTGCACGACGTACTGGCGCACTCGCTGGCCGGGATCAACATGCAGCTGGAACTGACCGACGCGCTGATCGACACCGGCGACCTCGAGAAGGTCCGGGAGGCCAACTCCAAGGCCCACGCCCTGGTCAAAGAGAGCCTGAAGCAGGCGCAGTGGACCGTGCACGCGCTGCGCGAAGACGCGCTGCCGCTCGTGGAGAGCCTGGCCGCGATGGTCGAATCCTCCGGTCACCACGACGCCCTCACCGTCAGCGGCACGGCCCGCGAGCTCCCGTCCCGCGTGACCCAGAACCTGCTGCGGATCGCCCAGGAGGCACTGACCAACGCCGCGCGGCACGCGCCCGGAGGAGACGTCCGCGTGGAGCTGGGGTTCGCCGCGGCGTCGACGACCCTGGCGGTCCGCAACCGCCCCGGCACCCGCGAGGTGCACGCGGGGCCCGGCAGCGGGATGGGGCTGATCGGAATGCGCGAACGCGTCGCGCTCCTGGACGGAACCGTCACGGCGGGACCGGTCACCGAAGGACCGGACCGGGACGGCTGGCACGTGGAGGCAGTGATCCCGGGATGAGCGAACCGACCGAAGAACAGCAGAAGCTGAGGGTGGTCGTCGCCGACGACCAGGCCGCCGTCCGGGAGCCGCTCGCCGCGGTGCTCGGCCTGTCCGGTGACATCGACGTCGTCGCGGCCGCAGCGGACGGAACCGAGGTGCTGACGGCAGTCGCCGCCGGGCCCGTGGACGTCGTCCTGATGGACCTGAGGATGCCGGTCATGGACGGGATCGAAACGACCCGCCGCCTGAGCGAGCAGTACCCGCAGGTGGCCGTAGTTGTCCTCACCACGTTCGCCGACGACGACTCGATCCTGAGCGCGCTGGGCGCGGGAGCCCGTGGGTACCTGACCAAGAACGCGGGACGCCAGGACATCACCCGGGCCATTCGGGCCGCTGCGGCCGGTCAGTCCGTGCTCGACCGCGAAGTGCAGGACCGGCTGCTCGCCTCCGCCAGGGGCACGACCACGAAGGCCTCCGAGCCGGGACCCGCCCTGCCCGAGGACCTCACTCCCCGCGAGCGCGAGGTGCTCGCGCTGATCGGGCAGGGCCTGCCCAACCGGGGGATCGCCGAGCGGCTCTTCATCAGCGAGGCCACCGTCAAGACCCACATCAACAACCTGTTCGCCAAGGCGGGCATCCGCGACCGGGCGGCCGCCGTGCGGCGCGCCATCGAGTCGGGTCTGGCCTGACGCCGTCGCGTCCTTCCTTCCCAGGGCGTCTACGGGCGGGCCTTCCACGAGCGGGCCTTCCACCAGCGGGCTTCGAGCGGGCTTCTACGGGCGGCATGCCGGTGGAAGCGCGCTCGAAGCCCGCTGGAAGGCATGCCACAGCCCTGTTCACGCCCTTTACCTGCTGGTAACTTACGGCGCGGTTACCACTGGTAACGCATACCCCCCTGTGATCCATCGAGCGAATCCGAGGGACTCATGCACCGCATCGCCATGGGGAAGCTGGCAACCGCACTGGCCACCACTCTGGCCGTCACCGCCGTTACGGCCTCCACCGCCACGGCCGCCCCCGCGGCCCCTGCCGCCTCACCGACGGCGGCGGCCGAGGCGACGGACGACTCGTTCTACACCTACGACGGCAGCACGCCCCTGTCCTCGTACGCACCCGGCACCGTGCTCAAGACGCGGACGCTGCAGTACCACGTCGTCGGCATCCCGACACCGGTCAAAGCGATCCAGTTGCTCTTCCGCACCGTGGACGCACAGGGCCGCCCGTCCGCCGGGGTGACCTCGGTCGTGCGCAGCCTCACGGGGGACGGCAGCAGAGCCGTGTCGTACCAGTCGTTCTACGATTCCCTCAACCCGGCGGACTCACCGTCCCGGGCCATCGCGGGCGACGTCTCGCTCGGGGGCCTGATCGCGAACGGCGAGTCCCTCCTCCTGGTGCCACTGCTGCTGTCGGGCTACAACGTCATCATCCCGGACACCGAGGGACAGACCGCCGACTTCGCGGCCGGCCCGGAGTACGGAACCACCACCCTGGACTCGATCCGGGCCGCGAGCCGGTCCCCGGAGACCGGCCTGAACTCCGGCACCCGGATCGGCCTGGCCGGCTATTCGGGCGGAGCCATCGCCACCCACTGGGCGGCCGCCCTCGCGCCGGGCTACGCACCGGACGTCGACCAGAGACTCGTGGGCTACGCCGAGGGCGGGCTGCTCGTCGCCCCCGCGCACAACCTCAAGTACGTCAGCGGCAGCACCATTTGGGCCGGTGTCGCGCCCATGGCCGTCCTCGGGGCCGCACGCTCCTACGACATCGACTTCGCGCCCTACCTCAACAGCTACGGTGCGCAGGTGTTCAAGGAGCTCGAACGCGGGTCGATCATCAACGCCCTCGGCCAGTACCCGGGACTGACCTGGAAGAAGATGGTGAAGCCGCAGTACGCGAACCCGAACTCGGTGCCCGCCTTCGTCGAGGCCGTGAACAAGCTCAACCTCGGCTCGGCCCCCACTCCCAGCGCCCCCGGGTTCATCGTGCAGGGCGGCGGAGGCGTCCTGGAGGGCACCTTCAGCAACCTCCCGGGCATCGGACGCGGTGACGGGGTCATGGTCGCCGGAGACGTGCGCGCGCTGGCCCGGCAGTACTGCGACAAGGGCAACACCTCGCTCAAGTACACGCAGTACGACCTGCTCAGCCATGTCGGCGCCGCCGTACCGTGGGCACCTTCCGCGCTGGGCTGGCTCAACGACAGGTTCGCGGGCAAGACGGCCCCGTCCGACTGCGGCCGGATCCCCGCGGGCAACTCGCTCGCGCCGGAGGTGGCCACAACGGCGCCCTAGGGGCGCCCGTCGCTTCACGCGGCCGCGGGAGGGGTGACGAGCCGCGAGACGGTCCGTCACCCCTCCCGCGACGTCCGCCGGTCGGCAACGATTCCGTTCCGCCGGAGGTAATCCGGCCAAAAGACTACCGGCGCGATGCGACATGTGAAATTTTACATGTCACACATCAGTCGCCCGTGTATTCCAGCACGCGGCCACAACGGCCCCGGAGGCCCCCGCAGATGCATCCCTTCCGGATATCGAAGGCCACGACGCGCAGACTTCCCGCGCTGGGCGCGGCCGTCTTCCTTGCGCTCGGCCTGTTCGCGCCCCAGAGTCAGGCCGCCTCCGCCGGCGCCACGCCCCCGGCCGGTGCGTACGCACGGGGAACCGCGGCCCCGGCGCCGCGCTCGATCCCGGTCCCCAAGTCGCCCGATGCGATGAGCAACGGCTCGCGCTTCCGGATCTCCTCGCAGGACAGCACCGAGGAGTCCACCGCCCCCGCCCCGACCGTCGCGCCCGTACAGCCGGCCAAGTCCGGCAAGGACGGCCGGCGGTCCTCGGCTGCCGCCGGGGACGAGTGCGGTGACCTCTCCGGCGTGATCAACGCGACCGGCAGCACCCTGGTCCAGCAGCTCAAGGCGCTCCCCCGGATCACCTGTACGTACCCGCTGTTCGGCCTCACCGGGGAGAACGCGCGCAAGGCCTTCAACGAAGCCCAGATGGTGACCGTCGCGGGCGCGCTGCGCGATGCCTCGGCGACCTATTCGGGCAGCAACAGCGCCTCCGTCGGGCAGTTGGTGCTGTTCCTGCGGGCCGGCTACTACGTGCAGGACAACAACGGCGACGTCGTCGGCCCGTACGGCACGGCGCTCGACGGTGCCGCGCGCGGCGCGCTGGACGCCTTCTTCGCCTCCCCGCGCAGCAAGGACGTCACGGACGCCAACGGCGAGATCCTCAACGAGGTCGTCACCCTGATCGACAGCACCCACGCCGCCGGCCGCTACGCCGGCGTCGTCAAGTGGATGCTCGGCAGCTACGACGGCACGTGGCCCGGCCAGATGAACCTCGCGATGCAGCACGTCGAGTGGGTCGTCGAGAACGGCTTCAAGGCCAAGAACGACGACCGCGGCTGGCGGGCCGCCCTCAAGGCCGACCCCGCCATCCTCGACGCCTGGGCCGGCTTCATCACGCGCAACGAAGCGCAGCTGAACCGCCTGGACGTCGTCAGCAACGTCGGTCGCTTCCTCGGCTACGCCCTCGACGTCCCCGAGCTCAAGGAGCGGCTCCGGCCGCTGCTCAAGGACCTGATCAACCGATACCCGAACGTCGGCCCCACCGCGCCGATCACCATGAACCTGGGCTGGTACACGCGCCAGTACGACCGGGGCAACTGCGCGGCCTACGGCATCTGCGACCTGGGCGAGCGGGTGCTCCCGGCGATCCTGCCGATCCAGCACACGTGCACCCCGGGCCTGAAGATCCGCGCCCAGGACATGTCCCCCGGACAGCTGGCCGCCACCTGCACCAGCCTCGTCAACCAGGACGCCTACTTCCACCGGGTCATCGGCGACAAGGGCGCGATCCCCGGTGACGTGAACACCAACCTCGAGGTCGTCGTCTTCGACGACTACACCAACTACTCGCTGTACGCCTGGGCCATCTACAACATCGACGTGGACAACGGCGGCATGTACGAGGAGGGCAACCCCGCCGCCGCCGGCAACCAGGCCCGCTTCATCGCCCACGAGGCCCACTGGCTGCGTCCGGACTTCCAGATCTGGAACCTCAACCACGAGTACACCCACTACCTCGACGGCCGCTACAACATGGCGGGCGACTTCGAGGCAGGCATCGTCACGCCGACCATCTGGTGGGTCGAGGGCATCGCCGAGAACATCTCGTTCGGCTACCGGGGCGAGCGCAACGCCGACGCGATCGCCGAGGCCCGCAAGGGCACGTACAAGCTCAGCGACTTGTTCGACACCGTCTACGGTCAGGACGCGGACCCCGAGGTCAACTCGAACCGGGTCTACCGCTGGGGCTGGCTCGCGGTCCGCTACATGCTCCAGGCCCACCCCGCCGACGTCGAGACCGTGCTGGGCAAGTACCGCACCGGTGACTGGAACGGCGCCCGCACCTTCCTCAAGCAGACCATCGGCACCACCTACGACGCCGGTTTCGCCACCTGGCTGACGACGGCCTGCGCGACCAACGACTGCGGCCCCCTGCCGGAGGCCCCGTCCACCCCGCTGTGCACCATCAGTGACCCCCGCCAGTTCGACAAGAACTGCCGCCGGGACAACCTCGCGGCCACCGCCGGGAACTACAGCTACCACTTCGTGTACCTGCCGGCCGGCGTCAAGCAGCTGACCATCACCAGCAGCGGCGGCACCGGCAATGCCGACCTGTACTACGGCGGCAGCAGCTGGGCCACCACGAGCAGTTACCAGGCGAAGTCCACGAACGCCGGCAACGGCGAGACCCTGACGGTGGACAACCCGCCTTCCGGGTGGGTCTACTTCAGCCTCGCCGCCGCGCAGAACTTCAGCGGGGTGAGCCTCTCCACGCAGTCCAAGTGAGCCGGCCCGGCCGGTCCGCCCCGTCACGGGGTGGACCGGCCGAGTGCCTTACGGACGCCAGTCCTCCGCTCCCTCCCTGCGGCCTGCTGCGACTGCGGGCCGATCCAGCCCGTGAACATCTCACCGCCGGGGCTCCGGGGGAAGCAACTGCACCTGGCGCCCCGCACGTTCAGCACCCGAGCGTGACCTCGTGGACCACCGGGTTGGCCGCGCGGGGGAACGCGGCCACACCGAAGGTGCCGCGAACGGTCGCACCGCACGGTGCGGTGACGGCGGGAGCGCGTACCTCGAGGGTGGCACCGGCGAACAGGAGCGGCTTGACCTGCGTCTGGGGCGGGGCGGCTCCGACGACCTCCACGGACAGGGTGGTGAGCAGCTCCTTGACCGCGGGCTGCGGGCTGCCCGGGGAGGGAGGGCCGGCCAGTCCGACCTTCCCGTAGAACGTGATGGTCGTACCGGTGACCTCCGCGCACAGCCGTGTGGCCAGTCCGGCCTGGAGGCCGGAGTTCCCGCAGGAGGCGACCGTCTCGATGACGGCTGCCGGCGGGGCGGCGGCGGCCGGGGTGATCGTGCAGAGGGCCAGAACCAGGGCAGTGGATGCGAGCAGGGCTAAGCGGTTCATCGCGGTTCGTTCTCCTAGTGAGGGAGCGCCGTCCAAGGGTTCTCGGCTGACGCTTATGACATGTGATATTTCACATGCTACTAGAACGGAACATGTGCGGGATCTGAACTCCGCCGGGCCGCATGGCGACACTCACGTCGGGGCCGGCCCGATACGGCAGCAGGGCCCGGGCCGCGCGTCGCGGTCCGGGCCCTGCCCCTTGCGGTGCCGCCTTGCGGCGACGGTGCGTCAGCTCTGTGCGGTGGCGGCGTCCGCCGACCCTGCGCCCTCGGCCACGCCTGCCTTCTCGCGCATCTTGCGCACCAGCTCCGCCTTCTGGTCGGCCGCACCCTGGCGGTCGAGGTTGCGGTGCGGACCGTTGTTCTGCCGTTCGGCGCGGGACTGCCTCTTGCGCTGGCCGCCGCCCTGGCCGACGGGGTTGTTGATGTTCTTGCTCACGGTCACAGGTTCTCCAGGTAAGGGTGTGAAGCGATCTACGGATTCATCGGTGAGGGACAAGCGGCGACGTCGAAGAACGTCAGCAGAGGCCCATCACGCTCTCACTCGTAAATCGGCGTCTGGAAGAACATGACAACGTTACCCGGTTCCGTCGGCCCCGCGTACCAGCTCTCACCGGCACCCGCCGGTGGTCGCCGCGCGCTTGGGGCGGGCGGGGTTACAGCGGGTCGCCGAGGGGTCCGTACTGCTCTTGGAGGTTCTCGGCCCAGTGGGCGGCGAAGTCCGGCTGTGTGCCGTCGGCATCGGTGAAGCCGTACTCCTCGTACAGGCCCCAGGTGGCCAGGGCCCGCCCGCTCTTGGCCATGACGTCGGGGTCGGCTGCCAGTGCGGCGACGGCCCGGCCGAGGTAGGCCGGGGTCTCGGAGTGGGCGAAGTCCGGGTCCTGGGCCGCGCCGTCGCGCCAGTTGGCCTCGGTGACGCCGAAGTGTTCCAGCATGGCTTCGGAGCGAAGGAAGCCGGGCGTGATGGCCACGGCCGCGACACCGTGGGGCCGCAGCTCGGCGGCCTGGGCGACGGCGAGGCGGATGACCGCGGACTTCGCCAGGTCGTAGAAGAACGTGCCGCGATAGCGGGCGGTGTTGCCGTCGGTGACTTCCACGACCAGGCCGCTCTTGCGGGCGACCATGAGGGGGAGCGCGAACCGGCTGGTGATGACGTGGGTCTCCACCGCTTGGCGCAGCAGCCGTAGACCGGTGTCCAGGTCCTGCTCCCACAGGGGGTGTTCCCAGTCGGTCAGCGGGTCTCCGCCCCATACGGAGTTCACCAGGATGTCGAGCCGTCCGTCCTGTTCGGCGGCGATCTTCTCGACGAGGGCCCGGACCTCGTCGGGACGGCTGTGGTCGGTGCGTGCGGGAATGCCCAGGCCGCCTGCCGCGGTGACCTTCTCGGCGGTCTGCTCGATGGTTTCCGGGCGGTCCAGGTCGGAGCGCCCACCCGTACTGCTGCGGCCGGTGACGTACACCGTGGCGCCGGCGGCGCCGAGCTCGACGGCGATGCCCCGTCCGCCGCCGCGGGTACCGCCGGCGACGAGGGCCACCTTTCCGGCCAGCGGCCGTGCGTCGGTCTTCATGATTCCTCCAGGTCGTGGCCGTCTCGGAGCGGAAGGTGCGGGGACAGTGCGGCGTCGAGCTCCTGCCGGAGCCGTTCTTCGAGGGCGCCTTCGCGTTCGAGCGCCCAGGTCAGGCCCGCGCCGGCGATGACCACCTGGACGGTGCGGGCCAGCGCCGCCGTATCGGTTTCCGAGCGGAGCTCGCCCGTGCCGGCCGCCTCCGTCAGCAGTTCCTCGATCGTGCGCCGGTGCGTGCGGTGGATGGCCAGCGCACGCTCGTAGAGCTGCGGATCGGCAAGATCCATGCACAGGAACGCCAGATGATGGGCGAAGCTTTCCGGCGTGGCCATCACGGCCGCCGACTCCACCGTCAGGGCCGCCAGGGCCCCGAGCGCCGAGTCGTGCGACTGACGTACGCGCCCGGCCGTCTCGGTCGCGTCCCTCTCGGACTGGTCGGCGAGGGCCAGGAGCAGACCGCGCTTGGAACCGAACCGCTGCACCAGGGTCCCGGGCACCAACCCGACCTCGCCGGCCACGGCGGCCAAGGTGAGACCCGCCGGACCCACCCGGCCCATGACCTGCGCCGCCGCACGCAGGATGACCACATCCTCGACCCCTCGGGGACGCCCCACCACTGCCACCTCCATAAGTAAATGCACGTTCATTTATTAAAGCACGCAGGTCCTTCCCACGGCTACGGCATGGGAAGGACGACGGTCCGGGTGGCCCGCGGTCAGCGGCGGCCGGTGGCCAGGACGATGAGGAACTGCCCGCCACCGGACTGGATGTCGGCGGTCACCGGCATCCCCGGTACCAGGCGGGAGAACCGGTCCACCAGCCAGTCCGCCGCCTCCTGGGCGTCCTTCTTGGTCGGACAACGGCCCACCATCTCGCGGCCGCCCTTGCGCTCCAGCCTCTCGGCGACGGCGATCAGCGGCGCGGGTTCGACCACGTACAGGCGCTCGGGCCAGGCGATGACCACCTTGACGGCGCCCTTGCGGGTGTTGCATCCGCGGTGCGCGAGCCGTTCGGCGACCTTCGCCTTCCGGTCGGCGGTCCGGCTGTCGACGCTGGGCCCCCGGGGGTCGTTCACCGACTCGTCGGGGTCGACCGGTTCGTCGCACACCCAGCACCGCCAGCCGTCACGTTCGGCCACATCATCAAGGAGACTCATCCGAGCAAAGTACCTGCCCGGACGCCACCCCGCGTACCGGGGCCCGCGCACGAGGGCTCAGGTCGGCGGCCGGGGTGGTGGGGTCATCGCCCATCGGATCGACCGCGTGAGCGCCTGCCCGGACAGCCGTACGCAGGTGTCCATCGGGGCGGGTGCGGGGCGCAGGCCGAGCATGCCCGGCGCCCACGGGGGCAGCAGGGCGATCGCGTTCGCGGCGAGCAGCGCGTACGGAGCCCGGGCCGGCCAGGGCAGGGGTGGGTGGCGGAGCAGGAAGCGCGCTGCTTCGAGTGCTTCGGGCGTGGCCCGCAACTCCGGCCGGTACGCGGCCAGCAGGGCCTGGAGCGAGGACCGGTCTCGGGGTGGGTCCACCACGCCGAGGGCTGCCGCCACCCTCGCGGTGTCGGCGACGTAGGCGTCGTACCCGGCTGCGTCCCACGGGTGCGCGCCGAAGCGCTCGTGTGCGCGGAGGAAGCTGTCGACCTCCGCCGCGTGCACCCAGCCCAGCAGGTGGGGATCGGCTGCGCAGTAGGGCTCGCCCTCCGCCGTGGTGCCCCGTACCCGCTCGTGGACCGCTCGGACGCCGTCGACGGCGAGCTGCGCGTCCTGCGCCGTGCCGTAGGTGGTGAAGGCGAGGAACGTGCTGGTGCGCTGGAGCCTGCCCCAGGGGTCGCCGCGGAAGCCGGAGTGCGCCGCGACGGCGCTCATGGCGAGGGGGTGCAGGGACTGCAGGAGGAGGGCGCTGAGGCCTCCGATGAACATCGAGGCGTCACCGTGGACCGTGCGGATGGGGCGGTCGGGGCCGAACCAGCGGGGGCCGGGGGTGGTGTGGATCCGTGCCCGGTTGGCGGGGCCCGATGGTCCCGCGACCCGGCTGAACAGCGTCGAACCGAGCCTCTCCCGTAGGGTCCGGTCACCGGCCGAGGACGTGTCCATGGTGGTGTCCTGCCCGCCCGGGGCCCGGTTCAATGCTTGTCCGTGGCGCGGCTGAGCGCGCCCGGCCACCATGCGGCCGGGCCGATGTCCCGGACGAGGGCCGGTACCAGGAGGGACCGGACGACGAGGGTGTCGAGCAGTACGCCGAAGGCCACGATGAAGGCGATCTGGAGCATGAACGCCAGTGGGATGACGGCGAGCGCGGCGAACGTGGCGGCGAGGACGACACCCGCGGAGGTGATCACGCCGCCGGTGGCCACCAGGCCTCGCAGTACTCCCCGGCGGGTGCCGTGCAGGAGGGATTCCTCGCGGACGCGGGTCATCAGGAAGATGTTGTAGTCGACCCCGAGGGCCACGAGGAAGACGAAGCCGTAGAGGGGTACGGAGGAGTCGGTCCCGCTGAAGCCGAGGAGCCGCTGGAACACGATCGCGGAGATGCCGAGGGTCGCGACGAAGCTGAGGGCGACGGTGGCGACCAGGAGGAGGGGCATCAGCAGCGAGCGCAGCAGCCCTACGAGGATGATCAGGATGATCACCAGGACGACGGGGATGATGAGCGCACGGTCCTGCGCGGCGGTGCGCTGGGTGTCGTACTGCTGCGCGCTGTATCCGCCGACGATCGCGTCGGCGTCCGGCACGGCGTGGAGCGCCTGACGCAGTCGGACGACGGTCTCCTGCGCCGCCCTGCCGTCCGAGGCTGCTTCGAGCGTGACGTCGAGGCGGACCCTCCCGTCCGCCACGAGCGGTGCGCCGCCCGGCGGCCCCGGTGCGAAGGGGGTGACCGCGGCGACGCCTTCGGTACGCTCGGCGGCGCGCGCGACCTGGTCGAGCCGGTCGGCGTCCGCGATCACGACGGCCGGGTTGCCCGATCCGCCGGGGAAGTGCTCGCTCAGGGTCTGCTGGGCAGCCACCGACGGGGCGTCGTTCACGAAGATCTCGTCCAGCGGCACGCCCTTCGCGTTGAGCGTGGGGGCGAAGGCCGCGCAGGCCAGGAGGACGGCGAGGCTGAGGGCCCAGACCCTGCGCGGGGCCCGGTCCACCACGGCCGCCACCTTCTTCCAGATTCCGTGGCCGGCACCGTCCTCGGCGGTGTGCCCGATCTTGGCGGGCCAGTAGGCGGCGCGGCCGAGCAGGACGAGGACGGCGGGCAGGAAGGTGAGGGTGCTCAGCACCGCGCACACGATGCCGATCGCCCCCACCGGGCCGAGGGCGCGGTTGTTGGTGAGGTCGCTCAGCAGGAGGGCGAGCAGGCCGAGGGCGACGGTGCCCGCGCTCGCCGTGATGGGGCCGGCGGACCGGCGCAGGGCGGCCCGTACGGCGGCGAACCGGTCGGAGCGGGCCTGGAGTTCCTCGCGGAAGCGTGCCGTGAGAAGCAAGGCGTAATCGGTGGCCGCGCCGATCACGAGGATCGAGAGGATGCCCTGCACCTGCCCGTCGACGCGGACGATGCCGCGGTCGGCCAGCGCGTAGACGAGTCCGCAGGCGAGTCCCAGGGCGAACACGGCCCCGACGATGATCACCACGGGGAGCAGCAGGCTGCGGTAGACCAGCAGGAGGATCAGCAGGACGGCGACGAGGGCAACGGCCAGCAGGAGTCCGTCGATTCCGGCGAAGGCATCGGCCAGATCGGCCCGGCTCGCCGCGGGACCGGCCAACTGCGCAACGGTGCCCGGGACCTTCGCCGCGGCCGCCGCGATCTCCTCCAGGGTGCGGGGCAGCTCCTCCCCCAGATCGGGCTCGAGCGGTACGACGCCCTGCAGCGCCCGGCCGTCGGCGGAGAGGACGGCCGCGGACGCGGCCGAGGCGGGCGGCAGGCCTGCGCCGCTCAGTCCGGCCAGGGCCCGCGTGGCGTCCTCCTGTTGCCGGGGGCCCAGCTTCCCGCCCGGTGTCTTCGCCGTCCACACGACGATCACCGGCAGGCTCTCGTCCTGCCGGAAGGCCTTCTGCGCCTCGACCACCCTGGTGGACTCGGCGCTGCGGGGCAGGAAGGCGGTCTGGTCGTTGGTGGCCACCTCGCCGAGCTTCCCCGCGTACGGACCCAGCCCGCCTCCGACGAGCAGCCATGCCACGACGAGGACGGCAGGGATCAGCCATCGGGTGAACCGTGGTGAGGCGGACATGACGCTCCCGGGCATCCAGCGAGGAGTTGCGTGGCCCGGCGGTATTTGCTCGGACCCCATGTATTCGCCGGCGAGGGCCGGAACGGATGCGGACCGGCCGAGGATTCAGCGCCCGGGTGCTCTCAGGTCGCCGAATTACTCGTTCACGGTGGCATGTCTACCTCCCGCAGGACCAGCCGACCGTCCTTCCGAGCATGCCACCGCCTGCCACGGGCCCGCTACCGGCCTCCCGCAGCCGCTCCTTCCGCGTTGCGCCGGAGGCCGTCGCGGAGGCGGGAGGCCTGGGTGACCAGGCGGGAGCGGCCGGGTCGGGAGGCGGCCTCGGCGAGGCCCGTCGGCTCGGGCGACGCCGCTCCCGACTGCTCCACGCAGTCGGCTGCCGTCGCGAGGAGGTCCCCCGTGCCCCCCGGGTCGGCCGTGCCGGTGAGCAGCACGGGGAGAACGGCGGCCAGGACGGCCCAGGTGGTCGTGCAGGCTCCGGTGGCGGCGGCGGTGCGCAGCGAGTCGGCGAGCCGGTTGGGTTTGACCGTGCCCAGGTTCAGGAGTTCGCCCAGGTCGCCGCCCAGGCGGCCCGCGTCCAGCTCCTCCCGGGCCGCGAGGGTGAGCAGCGCGTCCACGGCCCGGAGCCGGTCCTCCGGGTGGCGGGCGCCGAGGCCGGTGGCCACGGCGAGGTGCAGGGCCGGCCCCGCGGGTCCGCCGGCCGCGGCGAGCTCCGGGAGCGCGGCGAGGCCACCGCGCCCTTCGTGGACGGCGCAGGCCGTGACCTCGGGGAGCCACCAGGCGGCCAGGGTCTCCCGGTCCTCGGGCCAGGCCGCGATCAGCAGGGCGTCGGGGTCTTCGCCGCCGTCCCAGCAGCGGTCGGTGGCCTTTCGGGCCTGCGCCAGTTCGTGGAACGTGGCCGGGAACTCGCGGAGCAGGGTCGTGCGTTCCGCCGTGTCGAGCACGAGGTGCGCGGGGGTTTCGCCGTACGCGTACGGCACGGCCGACGCGGTGCGGCGGGTGAGGGCCGCGGGCTCGCCGGCCTCTTCGAGCCAGGCCGCCAGCCTGTCCCCCTCCGGTGTGCCGAGAGCTGCTGCTGCAGGAACGGCGGCGGGGTCACGGCGTACCCGCAGCAGGGCCTGCGCGAAGTCCACCGGGGCGGGCTGTTCGCCGACGCTCCGGTACTCGGCGAGTCGCTCGACGAGCACCCGGGGATCCAAGGTGCCGGTCTGCCCGGTGGGCGTGGCGAGCAGGAAGGGCAGCGGCCGGGTCGTGAGGTGCCGCGCCGCCTCGACCAGGCGGGCGTGGCGGGCGACGGCGAACGCGGTGTGGTGACAGTCGCTGCGCCAGCTCACGAACGCCTCCGGCTGCTCCCCCGACGGATGCGCGTCCAGGACGGCGGCGGCGACGTGCGCGAGTCCGGCCAGGTCGCCGCCGTACCGGCGGGACCGGGCGGGATCGAGCCACCACTGGTCGGCGAGCGCCGGGCGCAGCGCTTCGGCGAGGGCGGAGCGGTCCCGGTGCGCGTGTCGGACCAGGCCGTCCAGGGCGCGCTCGAACTCCTCGACGGTCGTGGTACGGGAGTTGATGGCGGCCGCGACGAGTTCCACGGTCTCCGCGACGGTCCCGGGGGCCGGGGCGAGCGGGAGCGCGGCCGGGGGCGGCGGAAGGATCTCCCGGTAGGGAGCGGTCTCCTCGGCGGGGACGGCCGCGTCCTGCCCGAGGAGTTCCACGGCACGGGCCCGGTGTGCCGGACTCAGCGACCGGGCCTGCTCGGCGAGTTCGGCGCGCAGGGCGGGGTCGTCGGTGAGGTGGAGGGCGGTCAGTTTGAGCGCCCGCTCCTGGATGTCGGTGTCGGGGTGGCCGAAGGCTTCGCCGAGCACCGGCAGCAGCTCGGGGGCGGCCGCCGGGTCACGGCGCAGCTCCTTGCCGATCAGCACCAGCTGGGCGCGGACGAGCTTCTTCTCGGGGCGGAAGAGGACGGCTGCCGACATCTCGGCCAGCAGTCCGGGGGTGAGGTGGCCCGCCGCGGCGAGCCGGGCGAGTATCTGCTGGGCGTGCCCGGCCACCGGGGACGGGGCGTCGGCGGTCAGCGCGATCCAGTCGGCGGCGCGTTCGCGCTCTTCTTCTTCGGTCGGCCGGAGCGCCTGCCAGATGGCCTGGTAGGGCTTCAACTGGGTGTACTTGCCGCCGCGCAGCAGGCGGGCCGTACAGCCGTCGAGGAGGACGGCTCGGTCCACGATGCCGTCCGTCGCCAGGCCGGCGAGGGCTGCCGGCCAGTGGTGGGGATCGTCCGGGTCACAGCGCCAGCCGAGGAACCGGACCGGCTCGGCGGTCTCGAAGAGGCACGGCACGAGGGCGCCGACGTGGGGGTCGCTGCGCAGGGCGAGGGCGAGCGGGGTGCGGGAGGTGCCCACGGCCTCGGCCCAGCCCTCGACGCAGCCGTCGGTGGTGGGCATCGGACAGTCGGCGAGCCGGACGAGTTCGCTGATCAGCGGGTAGTCCTGCTCGACGGTGGAGGCCCGGGCGGCCAGCCGGTGGGCGAGGTCGCCGAGCCACCCCGCGTCCCGGTCGGCCAGGACGTCGAGCAGGACGCCGACCGGCACTTGCTGCCAGCGGCGCATGTCCCGGGCGCCGATCCATGCGGCGGCGGCTGCCGCACCGGTGTGGCAGCCGGCTCCGGCGACCACCAGGGCCGGGCTCATCAGGTCCCGTTGCTGCCAGCCGTCCCAGCCCTGGGCCCGCAGTTCGGCGCGCAGCTCCTTCAGACCGACGAGCAGCTCGCGGCGCTGCGTACGGTCCAACAGCTTGAGGAGGCCGGGCAGTTCGGCGGTACGTCCGTTGCGCACCGCCGCGAGGGCGCGGTGGGTGGAAGCCTGCTCGGGGGCGGAGGTGAGGTTCATCGTGCGGCTCCGGTGGAAGCGGTGTCGGCGGCAGTGGTGGTGGCGGTGGCGGCCCGGAGAGCCATCCGGGTGGCGAGGGCATGCTTACAAGGGCCGCGGCGGCCCCGGTGGTCGGCCCACCACTGGCAGGTGCAGCTGAGGGCGCCTCCGGACTCGCGCACCTGGTAGCGGCGTTCACCGGAGGCCACGACGGAGGTGCCGGGGCGGTCCAGGGTGACCGCGCCGGCCGTGAGCAACGCGCGGGCGGCGACGAGGCGCGGGTTGTGGCGTTCGGCGCGCCGGGCGTCGTAGGGCAGCTCGCGGTGGAAGTAGGCGGCTTCGGCGATGTCGTAGCCGACCCGTCCGGCGGTGCCGAGGCGGGTGAGTGCGGCCCGGACCCGTGCGACCGGGAGGCCCGACTGGTCGGCGAGGTCCGCCGGGTCGATGCGCGGTTCCCAGGCGAGCAGGACGGAGATCAGCTCGGCGTCCTCGGCCGCCTCATCGGTCGCGAGGGCCTCCAGGACGGCGCCCTCGCCGGAGAATCCGCGGTCTGCCTCCGGGGAGAGGGTGAGGGTGAGCCGCATGCCGGGCAGGCCGATCTCCCACGCGGAGGCGGTGGGGTTGGCTCCGTCCGCCGCAGGACCGTACACGCGCAGGCCGGTGGCCTGTCGCAGTACCCGCTGGAGGGCGGCGAGGCGCTCGGGGCCGGGCAGGCAGACCGCGCCGGGGACGGGCCGGGTGGTGGGGCGCAGGGTACGGCCCGCGGGGACCACCCAGAGCGGGCCGCCCGCGGCTCCGCCGCCCGACGCGGTGCGCGGGAGGGAGCGCAGGAATCGGGCGGTCTCGGTGGGGCCGAGTTCGGCACGCAGGTCGAACCCGGTGGTGATGGCCTGGGACTCGGCGAAGCCGCGCAGCCAGCGGTCGGGCAGCGGCACCTTCTTCTCGACGACGGCGCCGTCCAGGGTGGTGACGGCCATCTCGTCGGGGCCGACCCGCAGGTGCAGCGGGTCGTCGCCGGTGAGCCGGGACAGCGCCTCGCGCAGCGGGTTGTTGACGTCGACATTGGTGGTGCCGTGGCCGGTGTCGGCGCCGCGCAGCCCCTCGGGCAGCACGTCGAGCCGGGCGTACACACCGCAGCAACCGGAGAAGGATTCGAAGCGCAACCGGTCGCCGTTGCCGGTGACCACCGGGTCGAGCGAGGCGCGCAGGGTGCGGCGGAAGTAGCGGGCCGCGGCCACGTCCGCGACGGCGAGCAGCGCGCGGGCGGCCGCCTGAGGGGCACTCAGGAACCCGGCGAAGAACTGCGGGTGGTCCTCTGCCCCGGCCGGGGTCAGACCGCCCGCGGTCTCCAGGCCGAGGGCCCGGCCCGCCTCGGCGGAGGTCAGCGAGGAGGGGCGCGCGTAGGCGAAAGTGTGTGCGGTTCGCGTCATGAACGGGACGTTAGGCGGAGCCACTGACAACGCCGCCGGGGCAGTGGACGACGCGGGGACCGGGGACAGGACCACCCCTGCCGCCTATACGGGCTCCTCGTACAACTCGACCTCGAAGGGCCCGCGATCGCGTAGCAGTCCGAGACGCTTCTCCATGGCGGCGAACCACTGGTCGAGGTCCGCATCGGTGTCGTGGAAGTACCAGGAGTCGAAGCTTCCCGCGGCATCCAGGGCGGGTTCGGGCTCATAGCGGAGTTCGCAGTGGACCTGTACGTAGTGGTCGTGCTCGCCGTCGTCATCGTTGACGCCGAACTGCCGGGTGAGGTCCAGCGTGAACATCGGCCGCCCGGTGAAGGCGTACGTACCGTACTGGAAGAGCAAGCCGTCGGACTCGGCGGACGGCACCGCGCCGAAGCGGTGCTGCGCGAAGCGCACCCAGGCCAGCCATGCGGCTCGAGTGGTCAGCTCGGTCGTGGCCGAACGGCCCACGGCAAGCTCGGCACGCAGCAGGGCGAGTGCTTCTTCTTTCCGTTGTTTCCTGTGCACGCCGGCTCTCCTCGCATCGTGAACCAGCACCTTAGCGGCGTGGAGACGGCTCACATCCTGCTCTGGTCACGGAGGCGTCCGCCGAAGGGCGGGCGGCTCGAGAATTCGTTTGGCGGGCCGCGGCGACCGCTGATATTTTCCCGGAGGCCGTGCAAGAGAACGAGGAGGTGGTACCCGTGAACGCTGTATCGACATGGGTGCTCCCCTCCGGGGTCACGGTCGGACGCTAGATCGTCCGGGAGCGCCTCTCCGAGCACTCCCGAAAGGCACGACCATGGAATTCACTTCTGCGCAGCGTCTTGACGACGGCTCCCTCGAGCGCGAATTCACCCTCGGCGAGATCCCCGGCACCCTGTGGACGCCCGAATCCGCCGTACCTGTCCCGCTGATCCTGATGGCCCACAACAACGGCCTGCCCAGGAACCAATCCCGGCTGGTGGCCCGGGCCCGGCACTCCGCGGCGGCCGGCTACGCGGTGGCCACCATCGACGCCGCCGGGTGCGGTGACCGGCCCCGTTCCGCCGCCGACGAGCAGGCGCGCGGCGAACTCCGCCGGGCGATGCAGGCCGGCGAGCCGGCCGAGGAGATCTTCGAGTCCCTGGTCGGCTCGCTGGTCGAGAAGGCGGTCCCGGAATGGCGGACCACCCTGGACGCCCTCCTTGCGCTGCCCGGGATCGGCGGCCCGGTCGGGTACTCGGGATGGATGGCCCTGGGCATCCGCCTGGCGGCGGTCGAGCCGCGCATCGCCGCCGCCAGCTTCTTCGCCGGGGTTTCGTGCCCCGCGCCCAGCACGAGGAGGCCCGGCAGGTCACCGTTCCGCTGCTCTTGCTGCTGCAGTGGGACGACGAGGGGAACCCCCGGCAGCGGGCCCTGGACCTGTTCGACGCCTTCGGCAGCAAGGAGAAGACGCTGCACGCCAATCCGGGCGGGCACACCGGTACCCCGTGGTTCGAGGTGGAGGACGGCAGCCGGTTCTTCGACCGGCACCTGAAGTAGCACCGGGCCGTAGGAAGGGAAGCGCCCCCCTGCCCCCCTGCCCTCCTGTCCCCGTCCTATTCGGTGACGGTGTCGTCGCACAGCGGCTTCGGGGGCGCCTTCTCGATCACGTCCCGCCAGTAGTCGGCCTCCCCGGCCGGACCACGGCGTGCGGGCTGGACCAGCGTGGCGAACGTCGTCGTCCCCGGATGCGCCTCCAGGTCCCCGGGGCCGATCGCGACCACGTACGGCTGCCCCGGCTCCATGATCACCTCTCGGCTCGAGGTGCCCACCGTGAACGAGCCGGGCGCACCGCCGGGTTCCACCCGCTGCGAGACGCCGATGGCCGGGGCGAACTTCCCCTTCATCGTCTCCACGATCCGTACCGGCGTCGTGACCAGCTGGGGGTTCTCGGCTCCAACCGCCTTCGGGTCGTGCGCCGCCTCGCCGGTGGCCTCGACCACGGCGATGCCCTGGGCGTAGGTCGCCACCTCGGAATCCGTACTTTCGGGGGGCGCGCCGCACAAGCTCTCCGTATACACCTCTCCACTCCCCACCCAGACGTACCAACCGCCGGTTCCGAGGAGCAGGGCGGCCACGGCCCCGCCCATCACCCACGTCTTCATGTTCACGATCCTGCTCAGGGCCTTGGTCTTGGTCTCGGTCTCGGTCTCGGTCATGGTCAGCCCCACAGTTTCGAGTAGTTGGCCCTGTCGACGTCCTGCGGAAGGTCGAAGTACGCGTGGGCGCCCGGCCACATCAGGGACCGCACGTAACCCGGCCCGCCCGCGTCGGACTTGTGACACAGCCCCAGGGCGTGGCCCAGCTCGTGCGCGGCGATCTGCCGGCGCTTGGTCTGGTCGGCACTCTTCATCGCCGCCGTGTTGAAGCGGATGTAGTCGGTCTGCCCGGGGCCTCCCCGGTAGTTCCATTTCGCGGCGGCGGTGTCCTTGGGGTCGTTGTAGTCCACGAACTCCAAGTCGTTGACCGTGCTCGCCGAGTCCGGGGCCAGCTTGATCTTGTGGCCCGCGTACTGCCACGCCTTGAGCGCGTGCTTGTACTCGTCGGCGTAGGCCGTGGTCGCCGTCCATCTGATCTCGCCGTCGTCCACCGAGCTGTACGACCGCGACTCGGACTCGCCCTTGACGCACGGCGCGGCGGCGACGGCTGCCGCCGGGGGCGGGGCGGTCAGGAGCAGGGCGGCAGCCGCCGATAAGGCCGCGAACAGTCGCTTCATCCCGTTTACGGTAGGGCCCCGAACGGCGGGGCCGATCGTTTCACCTCCCCCGCAAGGGCATGTTCCCCCGCCCCCGGAGCGGCAACGCCCGAACGCGTTCGAGGTGCCGCCCGTTGGTGCGTACGGCCGTGCGAACCGGTGCGGCGGGCCAGCGCAGGGGTTCGCTCAGCTCCATGTCGCGCACGCGGCGATACCGCGGACTGCCGCGTTCCCCCTCGGCGCGCGGCAGGTTGCGGCGCTCGCGCCGGGTGACGGGGACGCCGTCAGGCGCTGAGCCGGCCTGCCGCCAGGGCCTCCTTGACCTCGCGCGCCACGCGGGCCGCGTCGTCCGGGTTGTGCACCACGTCCGTGTGGTTCATGTCGATGACGAGGACCTCGCTGGCCGAGTAGTGCTTGTTCACCCAGTCGTCATAGCCGGCCCAGAGCGTCCGGTAGTACTCGACGAGGCTCTCGTCCTGCTCGAAATCGCGCCCCCGCAGCCCGATGCGGTGCAACACCGTCTCGAAGTCCGCCTTGAGGTAGACCATGAGGTCGGGCGCCTTGCGGTACGGCAGGCCGTCGATCTCGCGCATCATCTCGCCCAGCAGTCCCTCGTAGACCTGCATCTCGAGGGAGCTGATCCGGCCGAGGTCGTGATTGACCTTGGCGAAGTACCAGTCCTCGTAGATCGACCGGTCCAGGACGTTGTCACCCTGCTTGTACGCCTCCTTGATCGCGGCGAAGCGCGTCTGCAGGAAGTACAGCTGGAGGAGGAAGGGGTAGCGCTTCGCCTCGATCTCCTCGGGGCTCGCCGTGTAGAAGAGCGGGAGGATCGGATTGTCTTCCACGCTCTCGTAGAAGACTTCGCTGCCCAGCTCCTTGGCGAGCAGTTCGGCCACGCTCGTCTTGCCGATTCCGATCATGCCTCCGACGCAGATCACTGGCATTCCTCACTTCTCCCTGGGGGTCTTCTGTTCGCGGGCGCGTGGGCCGGGCGCCCCACCCCACTGAGACGCGTGTCGGCGGTCGCTCGATTCCCCATGATCGTCGTGATCTTCATGATCAGCGTCATGCGGTCCCTGCCCGGGCCGAAGCCCCCGGAGACAGGGATCCCTCCCCGGCGGGCCGGACCAACCGCCCCCTGGGTGCCGCGGACAGCGACGAGCCACCACCCCGCGGTCGCCTTGAAGCATAAATGACGCCGCGCCGCGGGCCCGCCCGGGCGCCGGCACCCGCTCCACCCCGCCCTTGTGCAGGCTGTCCACGCCGAGATCTCCCCGGCACCCCGCAGGACGGCTCCCCCCTCGAAGTGCCCGTCAGATCGACCCGTCCCAGCCATTGACTGAAATTTCCGTCAGTCCCTACTGTGAGCGCACCGATCGCCCCTGGAACGTCAGGGCCGCCGACGGATTCATGCAAGCTTCCGCGTACAGGAGCCCACATGGCCCCAGTTACCTCTCCCGCGCACGACTCCGCATCCCCTGCGGGTATCGAACAGCACTCGATCGACTGGGTGCCCCTATCCGAACGGCACGGCAAACCCTCGAGCGTCGGGGCCATCTGGTTCGTCGGCAGCCTCAACCTCACCGGCCTGGCGACCGGCGTCGTGACGCTCTCCATGGGCGCTTCGCTCGTCTGGACGGTGATCGCCACCGTCCTCGGCTCGCTCTTCGGCACGTTCTTCATGGCATTCCACTCGGCCCAGGGCCCTCAACTGGGCCTGCCCCAACTGGTGCAGTCCCGCCCCCAGTTCGGGTACCTGGGTGCCGCCTTCACCGTGTGGGTGTTCGCCTTGATCAACTACGTGGCCTTCAACACCTCCGACGCCCTGCTGTCCGGCCAGGCCCTGAACATGCTCACCGGGATTCCCAACGGGATCGGCTATGCGATGGCCGCCGTGGTGGCGGCCGTGATCGCCCTGTTCGGATACGAATGGATCCACCGCCTGAACAAATGGCTCACCTGGCCCTTCGTCGCGATCACCGCGGCGATCACCGGGGCGGCCCTGTTCGGCGGAGGGCTGCCGGACGGCGTCTGGGACGCCGGCCCGTTCGACCTCGCCCCGTTCATGCTCGTGTTCGTCTTCGTCGCGGGCTTCCAGCTCGGCTGGGCACCGTACGTCTCGGACTACTCGCGCTACCTCAGGCCCGACGTCCCCGTGCGCAGCACCTTCTGGTGGACCTACCTGCCCAGTGCGATCTCCGGGATCTGGGTGTTCGTCCTCGGGGCCGTGGTCTCGGCCGGCGCCCCCGAGGGAGCCGACCCGGTGACCGCCCTGAAGCTGGCGGCCGACCGGTTGTTCAGCGGGTTCGGCACGGTCGCCGTCGTCGTACTGCTGGTCGGACTGCTCTCCATCATGGCGATCAACCAGTACGGCGGCAGCCTCACCATGATCTCGATCATGGACTCGTTCCGGCCGGTCAAGCCGACGCGCGCCATCCGGGTCGCGACGATCGGGATCATGATGGTGGCCGTCGGGACGGTCTCCATCCTCGTCGGCATCGATCAGTTCAACTGGTTCTTCGCCAACGTGGTGGTGGTGCTTGCGTACCTCTTCATCCCGTGGACGGCCATCAACCTGGTCGACTTCTTCTTCGTCCGGCGCGGCCAGTACGTCGTCAAGGAGATCTTCAACCCACGCGGCATATACGGCCGATGGGGATGGCGAGGAAACCTCTCCTACGGCATCGGCCTGGCCTGCATGGCCCCGTTCATGGTCATCACCGGCCTGTACGTCGGCCCCGTGGCGGAGAACCTCGGCGGCGTCGACTACTCGATCTTCGTCGGCCTGCCGGTGTCCGGCGTCCTCTACCGGCTCTTCGCCCGAAGCCTCGACCTGGACGCCGAACGCCGGATGGTCCGAGAGGAGGGGCTGCTGGCACCGCTCCACTGAACGACCCGCGCCTGCACCTACAGGACCTCCACGAGCACGAGTAGGAGCACCACGTGACCTCAGAGAACGACGGCCGCAAGGCCGCCATCAGCCGCAGGACCCTCCTGGCCCGCACCGGAGCGGCCGCGGCCGCGCTGGCGGTGCCGGCCCTCGGCGGCATCCAGCCCGCCATGGCCGCCTCCTGGCGCGTGCCCGGGGAAGAGACCCCGCACAAGCGGACCTGGATGGCCTGGCCCTCGAGCTCCACGATCTGGGGCGGCACGCTGTCCAGGATCCAGTCCGACATCGCCAAGCTCGCCAAGGAGGTCGCCAAGTACGAGCAGGTCATCATGTGCGCGGACGGCTCCTCGGCCGCATCACAGGCCAGGAGCATGTGCGGGTCCACCGTCACGGTGATCAGCTCGGTTCCCGTCTCGGACTGCTGGACGCGGGACACCGGCCCGCTGTTCCGCGTCGACGGTACCGGCGGCCTGGACGCCATCGGCCTGAACTTCAACGCCTGGGGCGAGAACGCCACGAGCTTCTACGGGATCCCCGCCTCCGCCTACAACAAGGACCGCGCGGTCGCGCAGAACCTCGCCGCCCACAACGGCGTCCCGTTCGCCAGGGCGGCCGTGGTCGGCGAAGGGGGCGGCGTGGAGTACGACGGCGACGGCACGCTGATGGCGACGGAGAGCTGTTGGGTGAACTCCAATCGGAACCCCGGCAAGACGCGAAGCCAGATCGAGGCGGAGCTGCTCTCCCGGTTCGGCGCCTCGAAGATGATCTGGCTGCCCGGCGTCACCGGGGAGGACGTCACCGACGGCCACATCGACGGCACCGCCCGCTACATCAAGCCCGGGGTGGTGATGGTGCAGTTGGCCGGCGCGGTGCGGCCGGCCGTCTGGACCGCCAACGCCAACGCCATCCGCGACGTGCTGGTGAACGCGACCGACGCCCGGGGGCGCCGACTCCAAGTCCTCACCATCGAAGGCCCCGACGTCCTGCCGCGGATCTCACGGGGCAAGCAGGCGGCGTTCCTCAGCTCCTACATGAACTGGACGGTGACCAACCAAGCGGTGATCACCACCCAGTTCGGCGACACCGCCAAGGACGCGGCGGCCAAGACGGCCATCGCGGCCGCCTACGGCAGGCCCGTCGTACAGCTCAACCTCGACAACCTCTACGGGAACGGCGGCGGTGGCGCGCACTGCGTCACGATGCAGGAGCCCAACCGCTGAGCAACGGTCCCGGGTCTCACACCGGAGACGCGGGCCCGCCCGGCGATGCACGAAATCGTTACTGACTGAATTTTCAGTTCAGTCCAGGATGTGGGACGCATCACCTGTCTCTTGTTCACCAGGGAGTCCCATGAACAACATGGCCTGGCCGGCGCTTTCCTCGGTGTGGGGCAACAGCCTCGGCGCGGTGCGCAGGGACATCGCCAAGGTGGCGTACGCGATCTCGCGCTACGAGCCGGTCGTGCTGCTAGCCCGCCCCCAGCCAGGCCGCGGGACGCCGCTCCTCCAGGCGAACCGCACCCTGTTCGCCAGGTCCGGTCGGCGGCCGGCGAGACGGCCTCCTGTCCGGCTTCAGAGCGAGCCGTCCAGAGGCCCTGCCGATGGACGGGCGACAGCGAATGACCGCCGAAATCCTCGCGTGTTACCTGCTGGTAGGCAATGATGGCGGGCGACCATCCACACGGCGGAGGCTGAGGCAGCGGTGACGACTTTCGACGGACCGACGATCGTGCACGCGTTCCGGGACGACGCCCTGGGAGAGCACGACGCCGTCGGTCTCGCCGCGGCGATCCGGCGGGGCGAGGTCTCCCCCGCCGAGGCCGCCCGGGACGCCCGGGCGCGGGTGCGGGCGGTCGACGCACGACTGGGTGCGGTCCAGGTGCACGCCGACGGCCCGGCCCACACCGCCGGGACGGGCGGCGCCTTCGCCGGGGTGCCGACCTTCGTCAAGGACAACACCGATTACCAGGGCCTCCCGACGGGCCACGGCAGCGCCTCCTTCCGGCCGAAGGCCGCCAAGCAGCACGCGCCGTTCACCCGGCAGCTCCTGAGCAGCGGCGTCACGGTCCTGGGCAAGACCCGGCTGCCCGAGTTCGGGTTCAGCCCGACCACCGAGTACGACGGTGCGGAGCCGGTGCGCAACCCGTGGCACACGGACTACTCGGCGGGCGGTTCCTCGGGCGGCAGCGCCGCGCTGGTCGCTGCCGGTGCGGTGCCGATCGCGCACGCCAACGACGGCGGTGGCTCGATCCGGATACCCGCGGCCTGCTGCGGGCTCGTCGGCCTGAAGCCGAGCCGTGGACGGGTCGTGGCGAGTGCCCTGGGCCGCCAACTGCCGCTCGACATCATCTCCGACGGAGTCGTGAGCCGTTCCGTGCGGGACGCCGCCGCGTTCCTCGCCGCCGCGGAGACGTACCGGCGGAGTCCCGGACTGCCGCCCGTGGGCCTGGTCGAAGGACCCTCGGCTCGACGGTTGCGCATCGGGTTCGTCCTGGACTCGCCGAACGGCGTGCACTCCGACGCCTCCACCCGGGCGGCGGTCACGGAGACCGTGGCGACGCTCGAACGGCTCGGGCACACGGTGGAGCCGGTGGAGTTGGGCATGGATCCGAGCTTCACCGACGACTTCCTCACCTACTGGGGGATGCTGTCCTTCCTCCTCGGCGTCACGGGCCGGACCCTCGGCGCGGACTTCGACCGGCGCCGCATGGACGGCCTCAGCCGGGGGTTGCGCGAGGAGTACCTGCGGAACTGGCGGCGGACTCCCGGCGTCCTGCGGCGGTTGAAGCGCACGAAGGAGGCTTACGCGGCGTCCTTCCGCGGGCTCGACCTCGTGATGTCGCCGGTGCTCGCCCACACCACGCCGCCGATCGGCCACCTCAGCCCGACCGTTCCCTACGCGAAGCTGATCGAGCGGATCCTCGCGTACGTGGCGTTCACGCCGGTCGACAACGTCGTCGGCACTCCGTCGATCTCCGTCCCCTCCGCCGCGGCGACCCCGGACGGCCTGCCCGTCGGCGTCATGTTCGCCGCGCGTCCCGGCGGTGAGCGCAAGCTGCTGGAGATCGCGTTCGAGCTGGAGGCGGACCGGCCCTTCCGGCGCATCCAGGACCAGTGACGTCGGCACTCTGCACGAGGAGCGGGGCGGGGCCTGCGCCCGCTACCCGGCGGCGGGCGGCAGGTGCTCCACGCGGAGGGGCTCGAAGGCGATCCGGGTCAGTGCCCCGTCCTCCGTCCATCGCACCTCGATGGAACCTCGGTCCGCCGTCACCGCGGTGACCATCTCGGTCATCACCGCGGTGACCATCTCGGTCATCACCTCGGTGACCGCTTCGGGCATCGGCTCCGGACCGGGTTCGCCGGTGAGCGAGACCAGCGCCGCGTAGAGGCGCGTTCCGCCGCCCTCGGCCGTCAGGCGGGGCACGCTCGCCCACCGCGTGAAGGCGGTCCCGGCCGGCGCCCTCGCCTCGTCGCGCGCCTCCCAGCCGTACACCGGGTGGAGCTCCGAGCGCAGCGGCTCCTCGGGTCCCGTGGCCCAGCCCGTCTGTTCCACGCGGGCTCCGTACGGGGCTCCGTACACCCGGTGCACGCGCAGTTCGTGCCGGCCGCGGACGAAGGTGACGCTCTCCACGCGCAGGCCCGGGACGGTGGGCGGGCCGCCCGGGAACACCGGCCGGTGCCAGGAGGCGGCCCAGCCCCAGCCGCTGCCCTGACCGGTCCCCAGCGGGTGGATGCGCCGCCGGACACTGCGGGCGCCCGCGACGACCACGGCAAGGTGGTTGTCCGGGGTGTTGGCGATCGCGGTGGGGCCGCTGCGGGTGGAGTAGGCCTGGCGGGAGTAGAGCGGGTCCTCGTCGCGGGCCGCTTCCGGCTGGTCCGGCCCGACGTGGTCGCTGCCGTGGTTGTGCAGTCGTACGATCCCGTCGGCGCGGGTGGACTGGACGAGCAACCCGGGCGCGGCCAGGGCGAGCACCTGGTCGGGGCCCTCGCTGGGCGCGGGCTGCTCCGTCTCCGTCCACAGCGGGTGCGTCGCCGGGGCGAGCAGGCAGACGAAGGCCTTGGAGGCCCAGTACGGCGAGGCCGGACCCGAATAGCGTTGGAGGGTCGCCCCGTGCGGGCCGTGCCAGCCGAGGCCGAGCAGGCCGTCGGCGCCGACGGCGCCCCGGTCCAGGAAGTAGCGCAGCGAGCCGCTGATCAGTCGGCGCGAGGTGCCGGGGGTGAGCGGGGTGTGGCCGGTGACCGCGCCGAGGCCGACGGCGGATGCCGCGGCGAAGCGGTAGGTGAGGGAGCGCCCGAAGTGGATCGGCGCCCCGTCCGCCCCGAAGAGGAGGGAGAAGCCGTCCAGATGGGCCCGCAGACGGTCACCGTGCGGGGCCGGTCCGTCCGGCACGGCGGGGCGGGGGCCGTCGGGTTGGGTGCCGAGGTGGGCGTCGGGTTGGGTGCCGAGGTGGGCGTCGAGTCGAGTGCCGAGGTGCGCGTCGAGCACCGGATAAAGGTGCAGCGCCCAGCCGTTGTAGTGGTCGAAGGCCCTGCCGTCGCCGTCGGCGTACCAGCCCTGGCCGCCGTACCAGCCCTCCAGGAGGTCGAGGGCCCGGCTGCGGGCCCTGGCCGTCTCGGTGTCGCCGCGGCCCACGGATTCCAGGAAGCCGGCCACGGTGTACGGGAAGAGGTACCAGTTGTTGGGGCTGGGCACGTGGCGCAGGGCTCCGCGCAGCCACTCCTCGGCGCGGTCCTGCACCGCGCCGTCGAGGCGGTCCCACAGCCACGGCCGGGTCAGCCGGAGCCCGAGGGCCACCGACGCCGACTCGACCATCGGCTGGCCGCCCGCGTGCACGTCGCGGATGACCGGCCAGGACTCCGCATCGTCGCGGCCCGGCGTCCGGGTTCCCGCCGCCAGCCCGTCCGCGTACCGCTCCAGCCAGCCGTACGGGTCCGCTCCCCCGACCCCCGACACCCGGAACGCCGCGGCGAGGAAGGTGCGTGCGTAGCCTTCGAGCCCGTCGGAGCGTACGCCCGAGGCCGACGGCCGTCCCGGCAGGTCGAGCAGGGCCCCGCGCGGCGTGGCCCACCGCCAGGCCGCGCGCAGCAGCCCGTCGGCCACCGCCTCCCAATGCGCGCGGGTGTAGCCGGTGTACGGGCTCGACGCGCGGTCTTCGCGGGGCAGTCCGGGAAGGGTCATGCGGGGATCTTGATCGAACGGCCGGATCGGGTCAAGGGAGCGGATCCAGGGAGTGGATCAAGGGTTCAAGGGCCGGTCGAAACGATCCGCCGGGTATCGGGCCACGGCGATCGGACGGGGCTCAGGCCGCCGCGTCCCAGGCCGTCGTCAGCCCGTCCAGCCACGCGGGCGGCAGCTCCGCCGCGTCCCATTCCTCCCGCAGCGCCTGTGGCTCGGCGGCGAGCCGTTCGAGCACGGCGATGCTCGTGGCGGAGTGGACGAGCGAGAAGCGGCCGTGCACCGTGATGGCGCTGCCCGCTCCGAACGTCGCGAACAGCCGCCCCAGCCGGGCCCGGTGTTCCTCGGTGAACTCCGTCAGCCGCCCGGCGTACCGGGCCCGCTGCCGCGGGCTCATCGTGGCGAGGACGGCGGTGAGCACCTCCTCGGTCGCCTCCGGATCCAGTTCCGAGACCTCGGCGAACGACAGGTACAGGGGCGTGAGCGCCACTTGCGTCCGCTCCACCTCCATGCGCCTGGCCCGCGGGGGTTGGCCGGCCGCGTCCTCGTCCCCCTCCGGGCTGACCACCCGGAGCAGGGTCCGCTCGGTGACGGCCCCCAGCTCCGCCAGCACGTCCCCGGCTCCGTCGAGCCACCCCGAGTCGTACGGCTCGCCCTTGTCCCCCGGCGCACTCCGGTCCCGGCCGCTCAGTTCCTCGTACGCGAGCGCCAGCGCTCCCGCCTCCAGCAGGCCGGTCAGTTCGCGCGCGTCATCGGAAGGGACCCCTGCGCGCGCGAGGAGTTGCAGGAGCGTCGTCCTCGCGTTGTCGACGCTGATCTCGTCCGGCCACTGCCGTCCCTCGTCGGCCCCGCTCATCAGATCCTCTCCGTTCTCGGCCACCGCACCGCCCGGCACTCCATTGTGACCGAGCGTTGTCGAGGAGGCCGGACCCCGCGTTCCCCGGTTCGTTCCCGCAGCTGCGGGAACCGGCTTCCTGAGCTGGGACTCTATGCGCCCGCGCGCTGTTGTCGAGCAGTTTCCCTGCATCCGGCAATCTACCCATAACCTGCACCCGGACCGCCGCGCCCGCCTCCACGCGCGCCCTCGCAGGAGAAGCCGCTACACCTCCCGTACGTACGCTCCGGCGCGCGCGGCCGCCGCCGCAGCGGCCGCCGCGCGGTCGGCCTCGGCGTCGTCCAGTGGGAGGGTCGTGGTCAGGAGGCGGTAGTAGAGGGGGGCGGACACCGCTCGGATCACCTCGTGCGGGTCGGTACCCCCGGGCACCTCGCCTCGGGCCACGGCCTCCCGGACGCACTGCGCCCACTCCTCGACGCGCACGGCGTAGAACCCGTGCAGGGATTCCGCCGCCTTCGGGTCGCAGGTGGCGGCCGCGATCACCGCCTTGAACAGGGCCCCTTGCCGCGGGTCGGCCAGGGTGCGGCACACCAGCCGGGCGTTGGCCGTCAGGTCCCCGAGGAGCGAGCCCGTCTCCGCCCGCGGTACGGACTGTTGCGCCATGTCCAGCAGCACGTCGGCCACGAGGCCGGCGACGGTGCCCCAGCGGCGGTAGACGGTCGTCTTCCCGACGTCGGCGCGCCGCGCGATGTCGGCGAGGTCCAGGTGCGCGAAACCCCGCTCGGCCAGGACGTCCTCGGCGGCCCGGAGCACCGCTTCCCGCACCCGCGCCGTACGCCCTCCGGGCCGCGCGCTCCCCGGGCCGGCGCCCGGCTCGGCCCCCGGTCCGGCCGAGCCGGCCACCCGGTCCGGCCCTGCTGCGGCGAACTCCATAACGGGACTCCAGTTCCATTAAGCGATGGGACTTGATACGCTCGGGCCATCTTAACGGAACCGCAGCCCCATTAGATGGGGTCGCGGGTGATGAGGGGATGCGTCATGGAGTACAGGCGGCTGGGGACGTCCGGGCTTCTGGTGCCGGAACTGAGCTTCGGAGCGGGCACCTTCGGCGGGCAGGGGCCGCTCTTCGGCGCCTGGGGCGACACCGGCGTGCAGCAGGCGCGCCGCCTCGTGGACATCTGCATCGACGCCGGAGTCACGATGTTCGACACCGCCGACGTCTACTCCGCCGGCGCCTCGGAAGAGGTCCTGGGAGCCGCCCTCAAGGGGCGCCGGGACCAGGTGCTCATCTCCACCAAGGCCGGTCTGCCCATGGGCGACGGCCCGGACGGGGCGGGGACCTCGCGGTCCCGTCTGATCACGTCCGTCGACGACGCGCTGCGCCGCCTGGACACCGACCACATCGACCTCTTCCAACTGCACGCCTTCGACGCCGGCACTCCCGTCGAGGAGGTGCTGTCCACCCTGGACGACCTGGTCCGGGCGGGAAAGATCCGCTACACCGGCATCTCCAACTTCTCCGGTTGGCAGGCGATGAAGTCCCTCGCCGCGGCCGACCGGCACGGCCGCCCGCGCTACGTCGCCCATCAGGTCCACTACTCCCTCGTCGGCCGCGACTACGAATGGGAGCTCATGCCCCTCGGGCTCGACCAGGGGCTGGGCGCGATCGTCTGGAGCCCGCTCGGCTGGGGCCGGCTCACGGGCAGGATCCGCCGCGGCCGGCCGCTGCCGGCCGGGAGCAGGTTGCACGACACCGCCGACTACGGCCCGCCGGTCGAGGAGGAGTACCTCTACCGTGTCGTCGACGCCCTGGACGAGGTCGCCGCGGAGACGGGCAGGGCCGTCCCCCAGATCGCCCTGCGGTGGCTGCTCCAGCGGCCGACCGTGTCCTCGGTCATCGTCGGCGCCCGCAACGAGGAGCAACTGCGCCAGAACCTCGGCGCCGTGGGCTGGACGCTCACCGCGGAGCAGATGGCGAAGCTGGACGCGGCGAGCAGCCGGACGGCCCCCTACCCCTACTTCCCGTACCAGCGGCAGGAGGGCTTCGCCCGCCTCAACCCGCCGGCGGTCTGACACGCGCCCCGTGCGCGGGCCTTCAGCCGAGCCACAGGATGTTCAGGACGGACAGCCGGTGCAGGGGCCGGTTGATCCAGTAGGTGAGCGACAGCCGGCCGACGGAGGCCAGTCGCACGTCGTGTCCTTCGGGGTCGTCGGGGTTCCACTGGCGGAATCCCCAGGGGTCGACCACGGCGGCGTCCAGGACGTCCCAGACCGTGTTCTCGGCGTCCTCGGGCAGGCCGTCGAGAACCTTTGCGGCCGGCCCGGAGAAGCGGATCGCGTACGGCTGTCCGGTCACCGGCGTCTGCTCCGCGGTACGGCCGTCTCCACGAAGGCGCTGTCGTCGTAACCGGAAGCGACGAACGCGTCGACCTCGGGGGCGGAGGCGAGGCGGGCCTGCCAGACCTGGAGGGTCTCGTACAGCACGGCGAGCGAGAAGGTGCCGCGGGACTCCTCCAGGGCGGCGGTCCACTCCCGTTCGAAGGCCGGCACCCACTGCGGGGCCCGGCGGTCGGCACGGAGCCGGTCCAGGAGTTCGGCCGGGGCTCCCGGAGCGGGGGCGTACGGCGTGACGGTGGCGTGGTCGGGCTGCGCGCTCATCGGCTGTTCCTCCCGGCGGGTCGTACCGCCACGGTACGCGCACCAGGACGCCCGGGATGCGGGCATGGCCGGATCCCCCCGCGCAGGGGCGCCCGACGGACGGGCACCTGACGCCCGCTCATGGCGAGCCGCTCGTCAGGAAGGCTGCCACCGCGGCCCTGGTGAGGGTCCGGTAGCGGTGCTCCGCCGTCTCGGCCGTGAAGTGGCCCGCGAGCTCCAGGGTGATCGAGCCGTGGGCGGCCGCCCAGATGATGTCCGTGACCTCGTCGACGTCCGCGTCCGGGCGGAAGACGCCGGTCGCCACGCAGGCCCGTACGGCTTCGCGCAGGACCTCCAGGCTGGCGGCGGCGATCGCGCGGGCCTCGGGAGTGGGGGTGAAACCGGGGATGAGGCCGGCGAACATGACCTGGTAGAGGTTGCGTTCGGTCAGGGCGTTCTCGCGGTAGGCGCGGCCCAGGTCGGCCAGGTGGGTGGGCGGGTCGGCGGACGGGGGGACTGCCTCCAGACTGCGGCGCAGGCGGGCGAAACCCTCCTGGTACAGGGCCTCGGCGATGCCGTCCTTCGCGCCGAAGTGGCGGTAGAGGACGGTGGTCGAGCAGCCGGCCGCGGTGGCGATGCGGCGCATCGTCAGGGCGGCCGCGCCCTCTGCGGCGAGGAGCTGGGCGGCCAGGTCGAGGAGGGCGGCGCGGAGCGCTTCCTGGCCCTGGGCCTGGGTGCGGGTGTAGAGGTCGCCGCTCATGCCGACTGCCAGTCACCGAGGGGGCGGTAGATCGGGATGCCCGCTTCGGTGAGCGCGGTGCGCTTGGCGAAGTACTCGTCGCCCATCGGGTCCAGGCCGCGCAGGGGCATGGTTCCGCGCCAGATCGTCAGGTCCTCCGGGGCGAGCTGCTCGGCGCGCGCGAAGTGCGCTTCGGCTTCGGCCGCGCGGCCGTCCCGGTGGAGCCACAGGGCCAGGGCCGCTTCGGTACGGGCCGACTGCTGGGTGGCCGTGGCACGGCGGGTGTGCCGGGCGACGTCCTCGTCGGACAGCCCGCTGTCGCCGGTGAGGACCCAGCGGTCGAGTGCGGCCAGCGCCGCGCCGGAGTCCAGGCCGGACAGTTCGCGGAACAGGTCGGTCGCGAACTGCGTGTCGTGGGGACGGGCCACCTTCCCCTCCTCGTCGATCCACAGGACGGTCGGGACGTTCAGGACGTCGTAGAGGTCGGACACGAGGCCGTCGGTGTCGATCAGTGCGGGGTGGGTCACCGCGGCCTCGGCGATCCACGGCGCGGCGTCGGCGGCGCGGCGGTCCACGGCGACGCTGAGGACGCTGAATCCGTGCTCGGCGAGTGCGGCGTGGCGGCGCTCCCATTCGGGGAGGTCGTAGCGGCAGCCGCACCACGAGCCCCAGAAGACCAGGGCGACCTTGCGACCGCGAAGGTCGCTCAGCGAGTGCGGCACGCCGTCGACGTCGGGGAGGGTGAAGTCGGGGGCGGTGGCGCCGGCGAGGGCCTGTGACCGCTCCTGCGCGGAGACTCCGAGGGCGATCACCCCGGTGTCCGTCGCGACCGGGCGGTCGAGGATCCCGGCGAACGCCACCGGGTCGAGCAGGCCGTCGTGTTCGGCCCGGGCGGCGGCGGAGACGGGCACGCACAGGTCGCCGCGGCACCATCCGTGCGGCTTGCGGACCCAGCCGAGGGCCTCTTCGACCGCCTCGGGGGCCAGGAGGACACGGCCCTCCGGGCCCGCCTGCGCGGCTACGACGGTTTCCCTGCCGTCGTCCAGGATCGTGACGTGCGCGCTGTCCATGACAACCCCCGCTGCCCTCGCGAAAAAACCTCGTGATGAGAAAGTAACATCGTTATTCCTTGTGTGGCAAGGGCATCTGGGCGGCGCCTTCGGGGCTTCCGTACGCTGGCGGCATGCGTACGCGTCCCACCTTGAGCTGGACCCCGACCGCGGACCTGCCGCCCGGCACCACGGACCCGGGGCCGGTCGCCGACGCGCTGCGGGCCGGCGGGGTGCTGGTGCTCAGCGGGGCCGGGATGTCCACGGAGTCGGGCATCCCCGACTACCGGGGTGAGCGCGGCAGCCTGCGTCGGCACACGCCCATGACCTACCAGGAGTTCACCGCGAGCGCTCAGGCACGGCGCCGGTACTGGGCGCGCGGCCACCTCGGCTGGCGCACGTTCGGGCGCGCCGCGCCCAACGCCGGACACCGGGCCGTCGCGGCCTTCGGGCGCGCCGGGATCCTCGCGGGCGTGATCACCCAGAACGTCGACGGACTGCACCAGGCCGCCGGCAGCGAGGGGGTGGTGGAGCTCCACGGAAGCCTGAACCGGGTCGTCTGCCTCTCCTGCGGCGCCCTCAGCACCCGGCAGGAGCTCGCCCGACGGCTGGAGGAGGCCAACACGGGCTTCGAGCCCACGCCCGCCGCGCTGAACCCGGACGGCGACGCCGACCTCACCGACGACCAGGTCCGCGGCTTCCGCCCGGCGCCCTGCGCGCTGTGCGGCGGCATCCTCAAACCGGACGTGGTGTTCTTCGGTGAGAGCGTCCCGCCGGAGCGCGTCGGACACTGCCGCGAACTGGTCGAGGCGGCGACCTCGCTGCTGGTCCTGGGCTCCTCGCTGACGGTGATGTCCGGGCTCCGGTTCGTCCGCCAGGCGGCGCAGGCCGGGAAGCCCGTACTGATCGTCAACCGGGACCCCACCCGCGGCGACCGCCACGCCCTCACCCGGGTCGCGCTCCCCCTGGGCACGACCCTCACCGCCCTGGCCGACGGGTTGGGCCTCCCCCTGGACGAGCGGGCCACCCACCTCTGAGGGGGCCCCTTCTCCCCCGTGCGCCCGTGGAGGCGGGGGCACGGCGGGGCCGGCGCGTCAGGCCAGCGGGCCGAGCACCTCCTGGGATTCGATGAGTCCCTGGTCGCTCGGGGGCTTCCCGTCGCCGAAGACCCGTACCGCCTGGCGCGCCCTGAACTCGGCGTGCGCCTCGGCGGGCTTCGCGTAGCCGTGCCGGGTGCGGGCCTGTTCGGGGGTGAGGACCTCCTTGGTGCGGGGAGGAACGCCGAGCTTGACGGGCGCGACCACCGTGACCGTGGAGGGGGAGAGCATCCCCAGCAGGAACAGTTCGACCCGGGGGCTGAGGTGGGCGAGCGCGAAGGAGATCCGCATGACCGGGACGACGAGCACGTCCAGGAGGCGCGACTGCCGGATCTGCGCCATCTCCCGCATCCAGCGCGGCATGGTGGCGATGGTGGCGATCCGGTGCGTCCGCGCCACGACCGTCCGGGCGGGCTTCATCCACCACGCGGTCGGCGGGAGGACGAGGCCGGTGTCGAGGAGGTGGTTCATGGCCTGCCGGGCGATCGGGCTGGCCTCCAGCTGCGGGCGCATGCGCTCGAAGTACGCCCGGATGCCCGCCCGGTCGCGCGGGACGTCGTCGGGCGAGCAGGTCTGGAACTCCGCGGCGAGGGCGCAGGACTCCCAGTACTCCTTCTCCTCCTCGGCGGTGAGCTTGCCGGGCCCGTACTTCTCGTAGGCGTAGAGGATCGAGTGCCAGCCGGTGAGCTGTATCCACAGCTGCGAGGCGGGGTCGTTGGCGTCGTAGGTGCCCTCTCCATAGGGCAGGTGGCCGATGGCCTTCGAGTGGACCTTGACCAGGACGTCCGCCGCCTTGCACACCTGGTCCGAGCCGGCGAAGGCCACCATGGCGAAGTAGCGCAGCGTGCGGTCGTAGCGGGTGCGGGTGCGCTCGTAGATGCCCTGGGTGCCGTGGACCGCGGCCACCAGCGGCGGGTCGAGCTCCTCCACGACCACGGAGCGCTGGAAGCCCACCGTGGGCGCCGTCGGATAGCTCCACACCTTCCAGACCACCGATCCGGGACCGAAGAACCCGTAGTCCGCGTGCGGTTCGACCTCTTTGCCGTTCAGTCGGGCCATCAGGCCGCTCCCTCTGTGTTCTTGGCAGCGGGTGCGTACCGCTCCCCCAATAAGACAGGACTGTCTTAAATTAAGACACGACTGTCGTAAGATGCCAAGGTGTCGACACCGACGTCTCCCACCGACAGGCCGCGCAGGCGGCGCCCCTACGCTCCGCGCGTCCCGATCGCCGAACGCCGCGAGCAACTGCTCGACGCCGCCCTCGCCGTGATCGTGAGCGACGGCTACGGCCGGGTGTCGATCGACGCGATCGCCAAGCGGGCGCAGGTCGCCCGCTCCGTGGTCTACGGGGCCTTCGAGGACCTCGACGACCTGCTGCTCACCCTCCTCGACCGGCAGCAGGAGCGCGCGTTCACCCGCCTGCTCGCGAGCGTTCCCGACGCCCTCCGCACCCGCGACCCGGTCGACTTCGCCTGCGAGGCGGTGCACCGGATGGCGGCCATGCTGCGGGAGGACCCGGACACCTGGCGCCTGATCCTGCTGACTCCGGCGACCACTCCCCCGGCCGTCCACGCACGCATCGAAGCCGACCGGGAGCGGTTCCGGCGCCGGGTCGCCGCATGGATCGAGTCCGCGCCGGCCACGGCAGGGCCCGCACCGGACCCCGAGGTCCTCGCCCACGCGCTGGTCGCCTCCGCGGAACACTTCGCGCGCCTCGCGCTGACCTCCGCCGCAGCGATCGACGCCACCCGGCTCGCCGGCCAGCTGCGGCTCCTGCTCGGCGGCATCTGGCCCTAGGTAGCGGACCGGCCCGGTATCGGGCCGGCCGCCACGCCCGGTGCCCCGGTCCACGCCGGATCGGCCGCATCCGTCCCATACTGGGCAGGCGCGGGAACCTGGCCGCGCGATCCGCCGACCGCCCCGGGACCAGGCCCGCAACCCGCCCCACCCCGTGTGCCGGGGGTGCTCGACCCGTCGGGAGCAGGAGTCGACTCCGCAACTGCGGCTTTCGCCCGAAGGCCCGCCTCCGCCCCGCAGGCGCTACGTCGTCGCGGCCGTGGGGTGCGCCGCGGGGATGGTCGGTCTGGACCAGACCGTCGTCGCTGTCGCCCTCGATCCGATGGCGCGCAGCCTCGGGCTCACCACCTTCATGATGCACGGCGTGGTGCTCGTCTACGTCCTCGCGCTGGCCGCGTTCGTACCGGTCGGAGGCATGCTGGCCCGCAGGATCGGCCGACTGACCACCTTCCGGGCCGGCGCCGCCCTCTTCGCCATCGCGTCGGGGCTCTGTGCGCTCGCCCCGCCGGGGGACGCCGCCGAGCCGTACCTGGTCGCGGTCAGGGCCGTGCAGGGCGTCGGCGGCGCGCTGATGATGCCGGTGACCACATCCGTGATCGCGGACGTGTACGAGGAACGGTCCCGGGGCAGGGCCCTGGCCGTCTACGCCGGTCTGGCACAGCTCTTCCTCGTCCTGGGACCGATCGTGGGCGCGGTCCTCACGCAACTCTTCGGCTGGCGCTCGGTCTTCCTCGTCAACCTGCCCGTCGGCGCCGCGTGCCTGTGGATGATCTCGCGGGCACGGCTGAGCAACCGGGCGGGGGGCGGCTCGCTGTCCGTGGTGCAGCCCCTCGTGGTGATCTTCTCCCTGGTGGTGCTCATCCTCGGGCTCTACCAGTGCGGTGTCTGGGGCTTCACCGACGTCAGGACGCTCACCGCACTCACGATCGGAGCCGGGGCGATGCTCGTGGCGGTGCGGCTCATCCTGAGGTCCCCCCGGCCCCTTCTCGACCTGCGGCTCCTGGGCATCCGCCCGTACGCCGCGGCCGCGGCGCTCACCTTCCTGGTGCAGGGACCCCAGCTGATCGTGCTGGTGCACGGCACGGTGTACCTGCGCCGGAGCATGGGCTTCTCGCTCCTCGCCACCGGGACCGCCCTGCTGCCCCTGGTCGCGGCCTCCGCGGCGGGAACCTTCCTCTCCGGGTACCTGCTGGACCGCTACCGCTCGGTCCGGGTGCCCGTCCTGCTCGGCCTGGCGGCGGCCACCGTCGGCGCGGCGGCCTGGACGGCCGTCCTGCCGTCGCTCGCGTACCCGTGGCAGGTCCCGGCGATGCTCCTCGCGGGGTTCGGGATGGGCCTGCCGGTTCCCGCCCTGAGCGCCGAACTCATGCGCGTGGTTCCCCCGGACAAGCGGGGGGACGCCTCAGTCCTGCGCCAGAGCATCCGGCAACTGGGCGGAGCGGTCGGGCTCGCGGCGGCGGGGGCCGTGGCGCTGGCGGTCAACGAGAACTCCGCCGACGAGGCCGGCGTCGTCACCGTCGCCGCGACCTCGGCGTCCTTCATGGTCGCGAGCTGCGTCCTGGTCTTCGCCCTGCCGCTGGCGGCCGTCACCCTGCCGCGCAGGGCGGCCCGTACGGGCGGACACCGGAACGCGGACGGGCGGCCCGGCCCGCCGTCCCCGTAACGGCGCAACGGGCCGGCACGGCCGCTCCTTCAGCGCAGCCAGACCGCGGTGTCCCGGGGCAGGGCGCCGTTCTCCACGAGGCCGCTCGCGATCAGGACTTCGGTGTGCTCCGGCAGCGGGACCGGGCCGTCGGCGAGGTTCACCAGGCAGCGTACGGAGGACCCCGCCGCGGTGCGGGCGAAGGCGAGTAGGCCCGGCCGGGCGGGCAGCCAGGTGAATCCACCGTCGAGCAGGGCCGGTTGGGCGGACCGCAGCGCCAGCGCCCGGCGGTAGAAGCCGAGCATCGAGTCCGGGTCCGCGCTCTGCACGCGCACGCTCCGCGCGGCCCACTCGGCCGGCCGCGGCAGCCAGCTCCGCGCGTCCGGTGCCTCGTCTCCCCACGGGAGCGGTACCCGGCAGCCGTCCCGGCCGAGGTCCTCCCCTCCGCTCTGGAAGAACGCCGGGTCCTGGCGGAGCTCCGGCGGGATGTCCTCGATCTCCTCGAGGCCCAGCTCGTCGCCCTGGTAGACGTAGACGCAGCCGGGCAGGGCCATCGTCAGCAGGGCCGCGGCCCGGGCCCGGCGCCGCCCGAGGCCGAGGTCGGCGGGGACGCCGTGCACGCGGCGGCCGTCGAGGGCGTACGAGGTGTCGGGGCGGCCGTATCGGGTGACGTGGCGGGTGGTGTCGTGGTTCGAGAGGACCCAGGTGGCGGCGGCGCCGACCGGGGCGTGCTCGGCGCGCGTGGAATCAATGACCGTGCGCAGCGCGGTCGCGTCCCAGGGGCTCTGGAGGAAGGGGAAGTTGAACGCCGTGTGCAGTTCGTCGGGGCGCAGGTACCGGGCGAAGCGCTCCGGGTCGGAGGTCCACACCTCGCCCACGAAGACCGGTTCGTGGGCGTAGGAGTCGAGGACCTTGTGCCAGGCGCGGTAGATGTCGTGGACGCCGTCCTGGTCTGCCCAGGGGACGGGCCCGCCCTCGTGGTCGGGTAGTTCCGGGTCCTTGACGAGGTTGTCGGCGACGTCGATGCGGAAGCCGTCCACGCCCCGGTCGAGCCAGAACCGCAGGATCGACTCGAACTCCGCGCGGACCTCGGGGTTTTCCCAGTTGAAGTCGGGCTGTTCGGGAGCGAACCGGTGCAGGTACCACTCGCCGGGCGTGCCGTCGGCCTCGGTCACCCGCCGCCAGCCGGGGCCGCCGAAGGCGGACTGCCAGTTGTTGGGCGGCAGTTCGCCGTGCTCGCCGCGACCGGGGCGGAACCAGAAGCGCGCGCGTTCGGGCGAGCCGGGGCCGGCCTCGACGGCCGCGCGGAACCAGGGGTGTCGGTCGGAGCAGTGGTTGGGAACGATGTCGACGATGACCCGGATGCCCGCGTCGTGCGCCTCGGACAGCAGCGCCTCGGCCTCCGCCAGGGTGCCGAACACCGGGTCGATGTCCCGGTAGTCGGCGATGTCGTACCCGCCGTCGGCCATCGGGGACGGGTACCACGGGCTGATCCACACCGCGTCCACGCCGAGCCGCCGCAGGTACGGAAGGCGCGCACGGATCCCGGCCAGGTCACCGATCCCGTCGCCGTTGCCGTCCGCGAAACTGCGCGGATAGATCTGGTAGATCGCTGCACTCCGCCACCAGTCGGAGGGTGCCGGGGAAGGGGGTTCGGAGGCCGCGGGGAAGGCCTCGGGACGGGCCTCGGGGGTCTGCATGCGGCGAATCTAGAGAGCGCTTTCTACGACGTCAACGGGTGTGCCGGAAAACTCATGATCGCAATCGGGGCTCGGGCGCCGGGCTCACGCCGTCACGGGGGTCGGGGCGGTCCGGGCGCGGAACGTACGACGGTAGGCGTCCGGCGGAACGCCCACCGTGCGGGCGAAGTGGCGGCGCAAGGTGGTGGCGGTGCCCATGCCGGTGGCCGTCGCGATGACGTCGACGGTGTCGCCGGTGGTTTCCAGAAGTTCCTGCGCGCGGCGGATGCGCTGGGTGAGCAGCCACTGCAACGGGGTGGTCCCGGTCACCGATTTGAAGTGGCGGCCCAGGTGACGTGAGCTCATCCGGGCCCGGCGCGCCAGATCTTCCACGGTGAGCGGCTCGTCGAGGCGTTGCAGCGCCCAGGGGAAGAGGTCGGCGAGCGGGTGGTTGCCGGGGGCGGGCACGGGGGTGGTGACGAACTGGGACTGGCCGCCGTCGCGGTGCGGCGCCACGACCAGGCGGCGGGCGATCTTGTTGGCGACGGCTGAGCCGTGGTCGAGGCGCACCAGGTGCAGGCACAGGTCCATGGCGGCGGCCTTGCCGGCGGAGGTCAGCACGCTGCCGTTGTCCACGTAGAGGACGTCGGGGTCCACGGTGACGAGGGGGTGCCGCCGGGCCAGTTCGTCGGTGTGCGCCCAGTGCGTGGTCGCGCGCTTGCCGTCCAGCAGGCCGGCGGCGGCCAGGACGAAGGCGCCCGTGCACAGGGAGGCCACGCGCGCGCCGGCTCGGTGGGCCGCGCGCACCGCGTCGATCAGCTCGGCCGGCGGGTCCCGGTCGACGTCGGCCCAGCCGGGGACGATCACGGTGTCCGCTCGCGCGAGGTGGTCGAGTCCGTGGTCGGGTTCCAGGCTGAAGCGGTCGATCCGTACGGCGGCCGGTCCGCAGAGCGAGAACTCGTACCAGGGGTCCACGAGGTGGGTCAGGTCGGAGCCGAAGACCTCGCAGGCCAGGGAGAGCTCGAAGTGCAGCATGCCGTTGGTGACGGCCAGCGCGACGGTGGTCATGTCCGGAAGTGTACGGGTCGTGTCGTTCCGGACAGTGGTCTCCGGGCGGAGCTCCGCGACAGGATGTTCACGACAGAGCGCGGCGGGCCTCGAGGGCGTGCGGCGGTCATCCGGGTACGGGCGAACGACGGGGAGCGGGACCATGGGATCAGGCCGGACGGTGGCGGTGTTCGGGGCCTACGGGCACACCGGGCGGTTCGTGGTGGCGGAGCTGGTGGAGCGCGGGTTCGTGCCGGTGCTCTCGGGCCGCGACGGCGAGAAGCTGAAGGCGCTGGCGTACGAGACCGGTCTGGAGGCCCGGCCGGCGACGGTGGGCGACCCTGACGCGCTGGACCGCGCGCTGGCCGGCACGGCGGCCGTGATCAACGCCGCGGGGCCCTTCGCCTCGACGACGGGTCCCGTGATCGAGGCGGCCCTGCGGGCCGGGATCCCGTACCTGGACGTGGCCGCAGAGCTCGAGGCCAACATCGACACCTTCGCGCACTTCGCCGACCGGGCGCGGGAGGCCGGTGCGGTGATCGTGCCGGCGATGGCCTTCTTCGGCGGCCTGGGCGACCTGCTGGCCACCGCGGCGATGGACGACTGGACCGAGGCCGAGGAGGCGCACATCGCGTACGCCCTGAGCAGCTGGCACCCCACCGCCGGGACCCGGCTGTCGGGCGCGGTCTCGCGGGAGCGGCGCGGTGAGCGGCGCATGCGGTACGCGGGCGGGCAGTGGGAGTACCGCACCGACGCCGCACCGACCCTCGAATGGCGGTTCCCCGAGCCGATGGGTGCCCGGCAGGTGATCGGGGAGTTCACGATGGCCGACGTCGTGACCGTGCCCAGCCACCTGTCGATCCCGGACGTGACCACCTACATGACGGTCGAGGCGGTCCGCGACATCGCGGCCCCCGGCACGCCGGCCCCGACGGCGACCGACGAGAGCGGACGGTCCGAGCAGACCTTCCTCGTCGACGCGGTCGTCCGCTCGGGCGGCGCCGAACGCCGCGCCGTCGCCCGCGGGCAGGACATCTACGCCGTCACGGCCCCCCTCGTCGTGGAGGCCCTGGATCGCGTCCTGACCGGCCGGACCCGCACGGTCGGCGTCGCCTCCGCGGGCGAGATCTTCGACGCGCCCGACTTCCTGCGCGCGCTGGCCCCGCACATCACCCTGGAGCTGCTCCCGTAGGGGAGGAGAATGTGACGTCTTGCGAACGGACGGGGTCGGGGCCGCCCACGGACGGTCAAGGTGATCGACAATGGGTCGGCGCCCTGCCTGCACGGTTGAGAGGAACCCTTGATGACCACACCGCGGGACTTTTTGATCATTGCCATGGCCCCGGAGTCCGGCCGGGCCGTCGAACAGGGTGACCTGTCGCTCGCGCTCGCGGGGGCCGAGGCGGTCGACCTCCTCGCCGCTCGGGCCATCGGGCTGGACGGCGATCGCATCGTGCCCGGCGAGCGGGCGGCGCTGGGTGACCCCCTGTTGGACGCGGCAGCGGCGTCGCTGGTCCGCGAGGAGCCCTACGAGTCCGTCGCCGACTGGCTGTGGCGCAGGGGGCTCGGGCTGTCCGCAAGCTATCAGGCCGTGCTCGAGGAGGAGGGGCAGCTCGTACGCCAACGCCGCCGCGGGTTCTCCCTCCGGGCCGGCGATCTGGTGCCTGCCGACTCGGCTGCCCGACGGCAGGCCGAGGAGCGGTGGCGGTCGAAGGAACCCGTGCTCGTGCTCCTGGCGGAGGCGCTCGAGGGCGGCGGCGACCGGGGCGCAGACGCTCCGGACGTGGCGGACGACGCCGTCGCGACGGTCCTGGCCGCCGTCAACGACGCATTGGTGGAGCTGGCGGGCGTACGGCAACGCCGGGCCATCGAGAACGCCGCCTTCGACAACATCTGGCGCGGCAGCGGCGGTTGAGGACTCAGGGAGACGCCGGCGGGGCGCCGTCGACGGCCCACCACCACGCGATCGATGCGATCGGCGGGGGTGTGAGGGGGGTGTCGTCCGGTGGGCCGTACGCGGCTCCGGCTCCTCGGGGCTGGTGGTGGTCGCCGTCCGGTTGCCCGGGGTGGTAGCGGGAGGTCGCCGCGCACCAGTCCCGTACGCCGCAGACGTACTGGGTGAGCACGTCCAGATACCGCTGGATCCGCGGGTCCGCCGAGGCCTTCGCGGTCTGCTCCCCCAGGTGCAGGAACCGGCGGGCGATCAAGTCCCGCAGTGCGGAGGCGGCTTGTAGGCCCTGCCCGGGTCCGGGTCTGTGCGGGCCGTCCAGGAGGGCGATCAAGTTGCCGCTGCGGCTGCCGCGTTGGCTCTCCTTCGCGAAGGAGTGGATGTCGGTGTCGACCACGACGATGCCCGCCGCCATCTCGGTCAGCGCGCGGATCCGCGCGTCCTCCCACAGCGGTGCGGGCAGCGCGGCCCCGATCGCGTCCAGGAGCACGGGAACGGCCAGGGCCGCTCCCGAGTGCAGGCGGGTGAGCAGGTAGTCGCTCACGTCCTGCGGACTTCCCGGCGCCGTCGGGGCAGCGCCCGTGCCGGCCTCGGCGAGGAAGTAGCCGCGCATCGCGTCGACCCATCTCCTGACCTGTACCGGGGTCGCGAGCGCCTCCACGCGGAGCCGGATGTCGCGCAGGGCCAGGCAGAAGGGATCTTCGCCGAGGGGAATCCCGGGGGCCTCGATCGTCCGCTGGAGGCGCGCGACCATCGTGAGCATCTCCGTCGGGGTGAGGCCCGGGAAGTCCTCGTCGCAGTGGTCGTCGAAGGCGAACACCCACACGGCGAGGTCGCTGAGCAACTGGGCCGCGAACGGGTCGGCGTAGGGGGCGATCCTCACCGCGATCCGGTTCAGCCCCGCGGTCATCCGCGCGCTGCGCTCCGGCCCCCCGCCCAGGCCGAACCGGTTCATGAACTCCACTGAGCGTGCGTCGAGATCGGTCCCGCCCGGGCAAAGGGCCTTCGGACGGGGCAGGCGTTCCGGCGGGGCGTGCCGGCCACGGCCGTCGGTGTGGTCGGCTTCGTGCGTCCGCGTTCCTGGCATGCGTCGTGCTCCCGGGTGGCGGTGTCTCGCGGAGTGGGCGCTCGGTCGCGGCCCATCTCATTGAACGCAGAACGTTTTCTGGGCCACAACGGGCAACCGGGAGCACGCGTGGGGCGCCAGGAGCGCGACACGCGCCGCCCGCGCCCCGCCTGCCGCCCGCCCGCCCGGGAGCTCCGCACACGGGGTCCCGGAGCGGGCGGCAGAGCACCGGGGCCGGAACGTGCCTACGCTGGAACGGTCCACTGCGAGGTGAGGCCATGGCAACGAAACACGGAGCCGCAATCCGCCCGAGGCGTCGGACGCCCGTGGTCGCCATCGTCGTCTCCGCCGTTGCCGCCACCTGCCTGGTTGCCGCCGGTCCGCAGGACGGTTCCTGCCGGACGGCTCCGCCGGACAGCTTCTGGCACGCTGCCGTGGACACGCTTCCCGTGCACCCGGACTCGGCCCGGTACGTCGCCTCGATCGGCGCCGCGGAGCCCCTGCACCCGGACTTCGGGGCGGGGCTCGTCGACGGTCAGCCCTTCGGCATCCCGATCACCGTCTCGGACACGACGGTGCCGGAATCGAAGGTCACGCTGGACATCGCCGAGGAGAGCGACACGTCCGGGTACCGGATCCCCCAGAACGCCGGGATCGAGAACGGTCCGGCGAGCACCGGGGACCGTCACGTCGTCGTCTGGGACCGGGCCCTGTGCAAGTCCTACGAGCTCTGGAACGCGACACAGCAGGGCGACAACGCCTGGCACGCCGGCTCGGGCGCGGTTTTCGACCTGCGGAGCAACGAACTGCGGCCCGCCGACTGGACCTCTGCCGATGCCGCCGGCCTCGCCATCCTGCCCGGGCTCGTCCGCTACGACGAGGCCGCGGGCGGGCTGGTCGACCACGCGATCCGGATGACCGTGCCCCGCACGGACCAGAGCTACGTCTGGCCGGCACGGCACCAGGCGGGTGCCGCGGCGGACGACTCGCTGCCGCCCATGGGACTGCGGCTGCGGCTCAAGAGCTCGGTGGACACCTCGGGCCTGGGCCCGCAGGCCCTGGCCGTCGCCGAGGCGCTCAAGAAGTACGGGGCCATCGTCGCCGACAACGGGTCGGCCTGGTACCTCACCGGCGAGGAGAACCCCGGCTGGGACAATGACCAGCTGGGCGCGCTCAAGGGCTTCAAGGGGTCGGACTTCGAGGCGGTCGACGCGTCAATGCTCCAGCAGTCCCCGGACTCCGGAGCCGTGGCACCCCGCTGACGGCGGATGTCCGCCGTCCCCACGGCCCCTCGGCCCGTCGGCCAGACGGCGGAGGGCGGACCGCAGACCGCAGATTTCAGATTTCAGATTTCAGGGAGGAACGCTCCTCATGCGCGCAGAAGCATCCACGGCGGCGCGGAAAGGAGCCTTCATCGCGGTCGCCGTCGCCCTGTTCTGCATCCAGCTCGACTTCTTCGCGCTCAACCTCGCCATCCCCGGCATCGCGGCGGAGCTCGGCGTCACCGTGTCGGCGGCGCAGTGGACCTTGTCCGCGTACATGCTCGCCATCGGCTGCTTCTTCATCATCGGAGGCCGGGTGGGCGACGTCTTCGGCCGGCGGGGCACGCTGCTGGCGGGAACCGCCCTGTTCACCGCGGGAACCGTGGGCTGCGCCCTGGCTCCCGGCCTCGGCCCGCTGGTCGGGGCCCGGATCGCCCAGGGGGTGGGCGCGGCGTTCGTCTTCCCGGTGGCCGTGTCGGTGATCACCAACACCTTTCCCGAGGAGTCCCGTGCCAAGGCCTTGGGCGGCGTGTTCGGCGTCGCCAACATCGGCACCGCCATCGGCCCCTTCGTGGGCGGCGGGTTCACCGAGGGGCCCGGCTGGCGCTGGATCTTCTGGCTGATGGCGCCGCTGAGCCTGCTCTCGCTGATCACCGCCCTCGTGTACGTACCGGACTCGCGCGATGCGGCGGCGCCGCGCGAGCTCGACGTGCTCGGCTGCGCCCTGATCGTCGGTGCGCTGGCCGCCCTCACCCTGACCGTGGAGCGCGGGGATGCCTGGGGGTGGAGCAGTACCCGGGTCTTCCTCGGCTTCGCGGTGACGGTGGTGAGCGGCGGGCTGTTCCTGGTACGGGAGCGGCTGGCCCGGCACCCGCTGGTCGATCTGGGGCTCTTCCGCGACGTCCCGTACGTCCTGGTCACCGGGATGGGCACGCTCACGAACATGGGTTACGGAGTCACCGTCTTCCTCGCCACCCTCTACCTCCAGGGCGTACGGGGGCTCTCACCGCTCCTGGCCGGCACGGTCTTCCTGGCCCCGGCCCTGCTCGTGGCGCTCAGCGGGCCGCTGGGGGCGCGGCTGGGTCGGCACATGCGGCCGACGACGGTGATGGCACTGGCCGGGATCGGCGCGGGCACGGGGATGTACGCGCTGACCCAGGTCGGCGCCTGGTGGCTGTACGTACCGGTGTTCGCGTGGTGCGGCCTGGGCCTCGGGCTGGGCTGGACCTACGCCAGCGTGGCGACGCAGCAGCTCGTCGCTCCGGCCAGGGCCGGGGAGGCATCGGGGGTGCTCCTGACCTTCCTGGTCACCGGAGGTGCGATCGCGCTGGCCGGGACGGCCGCGGGGATCTCGGCGATGACGCCGCAGCGCTCGCCCGAGGAGGCCTACGACGTGATCCTGCGGCTGGGGGGTGCGGCCGTCCTCGCCACGGCGGTGCTCGTCCTGGGCGTACGCCATCGGGTCGCCGCGCAGGGCCGTAGCCGGTGACACGCCGCGGGGGCGGCGGACGTCACCGTCCGACCGCCCCCGCGCTCCGGCTCGGGCCGGATGGTCCTGCTAGGCGCCGAGGTGGGCACCCTTGACCCACTCCGCCTCGCCGTCCTTCGCACAGGTGGAGGTGTAGGCGGGGCCGAAGGGCGCCGGGATGGCGGCCGCGGAAGAGCAGTTGGACGAGAAGGCCTTGTGACCGCCCGAGAAGTAGTCGATGTCGACACCGTCGTTGGCCAGGGCCGCGCCGGCGCCGCCCAGCAGGATGCCGGCAGCGAGGACGGAGGCGGTGACGGCAGAGCGAATACGCATTGGTTCCCCTAAGAACTCAAGGATCTGGTGACGCTCCCATGGGCGGATGCGTCAGCCGATTCAACGCCCGGCGGAGCCGACAGGAACGACCGTTCACTCGAACGCCACGGGCGAAACGTTTCGACACGTCACATGGCCCTTGGTGCGGCCTTGTTCGGGTCCGGACTCGGACCCTTCGTCGGGGATCGGAGCCATGATCGATTGTCAGTGGCGGGTGAGACGGTAGGAGCATCCAGTCGGAAACGAGGGGGAGCTTCCATGTCCGGAAACCAGAACTACATCAACCACGTCGCTCTTGTGTTGGACGCCAGTTCGTCCATGTCCCACCTGAGCCGCAAGGTCGTCGAGGTCGCCGACCAGCAGATCGCGTACCTGGCCCGCCGGTCGGGTGAACTGGACCAGGAGACCCGCGTCACGGTGTACGTCTTCGCGGACAAGGTGGAGTGCGTCGTCTACGACAAGGACGTGCTCCGGATGCCGTCGCTGAAGCAGCTGTACCGGACCGGTGGGATGACGGCGCTGCTCGCCGCCTCGCTGAAGTCGCAGCGCGAGCTGGCGCAGACGGCTCAGCTGTACGGCGACCACAGCTTCCTGACGTTCGTGCTGACCGACGGGCAGGAGAACGCCAGCCACCGCTGCCCCGACGCCCCTGCCCGGAATCCGCGCGACCTGGTGAAGGCCGTGGCCGAGATGATCGAGACGCAGGAGGACAACTGGACGCTGGCCGTCCTCGTACCGGACCAGATGGGCAAGCGCGAGGCCATGCAGTGCGGGTTCCCCAAGGAGAACATCGCCATCTGGGACGCCACGAGCACGCAGGGTCTGGAGGAGGCCGGGCAGGTCATCAAGGACGCCACCGAGAAGTTCATGGTGGGCCGGGCGAAGGGCATCCGGGGATCGCGGGCCGTGTTCTCCACGGGCGCGGAGGTGGTCAACAAGGACACCATCAAGGCAGCCGGCCTCACTCCGGCGGATCCCTCCGCGTACGCGCTGATCCCGGTGGCCCGCGACGCGGCGATCCGGGAATGGGTCGTCGAATCCGGGCACACCTACCGCACCGGTGGAGCGTTCTACCAGCTGAGCAAGCCCGAGAAGATCCAGGCGAAGAAGCAGATCGCGGTGCTGGAGAAGAAGACGGACCGGGTGTACACGGGCCCGGAGGCCCGGGCGCTGCTCGGACTGCCGGCCGTGGAGGCGCGGGTCAAGCCGGACCACAACGACGAGTTCACGATCTTCGTCCAGAGCACCAGCGTCAACCGGAAGCTCGTATCGAACACCCGTCTGCTGCTGATGGTCTGACCCCTCCGCCGGTCTGACCCCTCCGCCACGCCCGGGTCGTCGCCCCGGTGTCCGGCCCGAAAGCCGGGCACCGGGCGCCGGGGCCCGGATGGCGGGGTGAAAGGGGGCGGAGGAGGCTGGGGGTATGCGATGGCGCGTGCCAGGTGCGGCGGTGGCCGTGGTGGCCGCCCTCCTGCTGGTGGCCGCCGCGCCGCCGCCCGGCGGCGATGACACCGAGCAGCGGGTGGACATCGGCGGCGGGCGGAGCCTGTACCTCCGCTGCGCGGGCTCGGGGAGCCCGACCGTGGTGCTGGTCGCCGGGCTGCACGAGGCCTCCGACTCGTGGACCCTGACCGACACCTCACCACCCGTGCCGAAGGCCCCGGCGGTGCTGCCGGGTGTCGCGGCGTTCACCCGGGTGTGCACCTACGACCGACCGGGGACCATCCGCTACACGCAGCCGCCGAAGCTCACCGACCGCAGCACGCCCGTACGGGGCACCCGGGCCGTGGCCTCCATGGTCCAGGACCTGGACCGGGTGCTGACCGCCGGGCGCGTGCCCGGTCCGTACCTGCTGGTGGGGCACTCCTTCGGCGGGATGCTCGCGCTGCGCTACGCGCAGGAGCATCCGGAGCGGACGCGCGGGCTCGTCCTGGTCGACGCGCTGGGGCCGGCGCTGAAGCCCGCGATGGGGGCGGACTGGGCAGCGTACGTGGAAGCGCTGCGGCATCCCGGTACGCCCTTCGACGCCGATCCGGAGTTCGAGCAGGTCGACATCGAGGGCGGGGTCACCGCCATCGACCGCGGCGGGCCGCTGCCCCCGGTTCCCGTCGCGGTGCTCAGCAAGACCGCGCCCTTCGCCGTACCGCCCACGATGTCCAAGGATCTGGTGGCGAAGCTGGAGAAGGCCTGGCCCACGGCGCAGCAGGCTCTGGTGGCCTTGCGCCCGCAGACCCCGCACCTGCTGGCGACCGGTAGCGACCACTACGTCCAGCTCCACGACCCGGACCTCACGATCGCGGCGGTCCGCCTCGTCGCGGACCGCGCGTCGCCCCCGCCGGAAACGTCCTCGACCTCGCCGTAGCGCCGGGGCTCAGGCCTGGGTCGGGTCTCCGGGGATCGGGTGCACTTCGACCGGGTCGCTGCCCGGCGTCCCTCCCGGTCCGGGGCAGGCCGACGCCCGTGCGGCGATCTCCAGGGCCCGGTCCTCGCTCTTGACGTCGACCAGCCAGTACCCGGCCAGGATCTGTCCCTCGTAGGCCGGCCCGTCGGTCACCTGCGGCCGCCCGTCGCTTCCGGCCCGTACCGTCTTGACGAGCGAGGGGCCGCCGAGACCCTGCCCGTCCACCCATTCCCCGGCGGCGGTGATGTCGTCGTTGAGGGCGCCCATGTGGGCGAACATGGCCTTCATGTCGTCCTCGGAGTACGACGACATGATGGCGTCCCACTCGGCGGCAGGCACGTTCATCTGGATCATGTACTTCATGTTCCTCACCCTTCCGGGGCGGCTGCTGGGGTTTCGGTCTTCCACAGGGGTAGACAGCCGGTCGCGGCAAAACTCATCGGTGCTCCCAGCACCACATCACGGAAACCCGGTGATCGCCCCCAGGGCAGCTCGCGCGAGGGACGAGTGACGCACGTCAGGCCTCTTCCGCGTCGGCCAGGGCATCGGTGATCAGGCGGGTCGCGAAGTCGGGGTCGCCGGTCATGCGGTTGATGTACTCCGCGAGCAGGAAGGCCGTGGCCTCGAGCGGATTCATCTCCGCCTCGGTCCAGTCCCCGTACTGCTTGCGCCACAGGTTGGGGCTCAGGCCGGTGCCCGCGGCAATGACGAGTCCGGCCATGGTGGGAATGGCCTCGGGGCGCACGCTCCTGGGCATCATGCGCATCGTGGCGACGATGTTCGGCACGACGTACTCGATGACGTCCTTGCCGTGCTCCTCGTGGGCCCTGCGCAGCCAGATCATGAACATGTAGATGAGCGTGCACGCCCCGTCCAGCAGGTCGTCGGCTTCCCTGGGGCCGAGCGACGAGGCGTACTGGTCGATCAGCGCCTGCTGTTCGGGGTCCCTCCCGGTCTTGCCGTCGTGAATGCCCTTGAGCCGGGAATCGATCATCAACAGCGCTGCGCCCACATCACCCGCGGGAGCGTGCTCGGGGTCGTACTGCGATGCCACAGGACTCCTCCTCAGGTCGCCACGATGGACGGCTCGGCCTTGGTCCGCACAGTAGACGGCCCACAGGACGGCGGCCGCCCGCTTGGCCCTCCGTCACACCCAGATGCACTTCTCGAGCCAATATGGCTTCATCGTCGGCGACTTGAGGAGCGGTATGCGGATACGGATGCGCGTCATGCAGGTACGAACGGTCTCCCTGATCGGCGGCTGCGCGCTGCTCCTGACGGCCTGTACGGAACAGGAGGGCGCCGTACCGTCGGCCGGACCGACCGTGACGAGTACGGCCGCGCCGTCGACCGCACGGGCACTGGCCGAGCGGTACCAGCGCGCGGGTGGGGACGAGAGCGTGTACGCCATCCAGCAGGAAGCGGGCCCCGAGGGGGTTCCGCTCCTGATCCTCCGGACCACGCACACCTCCACGGAGAACGCGCTCTTCGAGAAGCAGCGGGATTCCGTCGTCTCCTACCTCACGCGATTCGAGCAGCTCTCCACGGCCCGGGGCTACCTGATGGACGTATTCGGTGGGACCGGATCGCTGCTCCACCGCTGGGATGCCCGCCCTTAGAACGCCTCGCGGAAGGGGCCCCGGGCGGACGGTCCGGGCCGCCGTGATCGTGGCACTCCTCCAAGGCGCGAACACCACGCAGACGGGCGCCGTCGCGTGCCTGCGGCTCGCCGGGGCGCGGATATCCGGTCACCTCAACCTGGCCGGCGCCCAGATCGCTCATGCTCTCTGGCTGAAGGACTGCTGGTTCGAGCAGAGCGTGGACCTCTCCGGAGCGTCGACTCGGCCGATTGCGATCGTGGACAGCCGAGTGCCGGGCTTGGAAGCCTGCTTGATCTGCATCGAGGGACGCCTCGACCTGCGGCGCTCTCGCCTGGGAGGTGGCTCTGCCTCGCCCTTCCACCGCAGGGTCACCGCCTTGTCGCTCATCAACGCCCATGTGAGTGGCGCCGTGAACCTCAGCGGGGCCGAGATCACCGCACCCGGCGAATGGGCGGTGTCCGCCGGCGGACTGGTCACGGAGGGCGGCGTCTACTGCTTGGACGGTTTCGTCGCGCACGGTGAAGTGCGTCTCATGGGGGCACAACTGCCGGGCGGACTGCACATGCGGGGCGCACTACTGGAACGCCCCGGGCAGCGCGGGGTGGCGCTCGCCCTGGACAACGCCGTGGCCTCGACGCTCGATTTCTCCCGACGGGTTCGTCGCGAACGGGACCGCACGGCTGAGGGGCGCCCGGATTTCGGGCGGCCTGACCTTTGCAGGAGCCGTCCTCAACGGGCCGCCGGCCCGGCGGGCTGACCTGCGCCCGCATCCTCCAGCGGCACGGCATCTTCCCCAGCGTCTACGACCACGAGACCGGGCCGGGGGCCCGCGACCAGGGCGGCACCCTCGACCTCCATAAGGACAACGGCCAGATCGCCCTGCGCGAAGCCGGACTGCTGGAGGAGTTCTTCCGGCTGTCCCGGCCCGAGGGGCAGGAAATGCGTCAGCTGGATCCGGCCGGGACACTCCTCTTCCAGCACACCCCTGACGAGGGCGAACGCTTCAAGCCCGAGATCGACCGCGGCCACCTGCGCGACCTCCTCCTGGGCTCGTTGAAGCCCGGCACCGTCCGATGGGGGCACACGCTCCGGTCCCTCGACGGCCCCGTGGAGGGCCCGCGGCAGCTGCACTTCGCCGACGGCACCACCATCGAGGCGGACCTCGTCATCGGCGCCGACGGCGCCTGGTCCAGGGTCCGCCGCGCCCTCTCGCCGTCCACCCCCCGGTACAGCGGCGTCAGCTTCCTCGAAGCTTGGTTCCACGACGTCGACGACCGGCACGCCGACATCGCCGACCTCGTCGGCCGGGGAAGCGCCGCCGCGGCCGACGGCGACCGGGGCCTGTTCGCGCAGCGCAGCAGCGGCGGTCACATCCGCGCGTACGTCATCCAGCGGCTGCCCGCCGACTGGATCACCGCGGGCGGCCTCACCGTCCAGGACACCGAGGGCATCCGCGCCCTGCTCCTGGAGCGCTACCGCCACTGGTCACCCCGCCTGCGCCGGCTGCTCACCGACAACGACGGGCTCTACGTCGACCGCCCCATCCACGCCCTGCCCGTCCCGCACGTCTGGGACCAGCACCCCGCGGTCACCCTGCTGGGCGACGCCGCCCACCTCATGCCCCCGCTCGGCGTCGGCGTCGACCTCGCCATGCTGGACGCCTGCCAGCTCGCTCTCGCCCTGGTGGACAACGACACCGTCGGCGACGCCGTCCGCGCCTACGAGGCGACCATGCTGCCCCGTTCACAGGAGATGCAGCAGCTCCTCGACAACGGCGCCGAGGAGCTGCTGTCCACCGAGCTCCCGGACTTCGCCACGACCGAAGACCACTGAGGCGGCGGCCGGGCGTCCGTACGCCTCACACGGAGAAGCCCGTGACCTTCTGCGGGGTCACCCGGACGACCACCCGGAGCACCTCCTCCGGTTCGGCCGGCGGGTCCTCGCCCAGGTACTTCTGCGAGAGCGTGCGCGGCAGCGACTTCTCCGGGTCGTCGATCAGTTCGGCAGTACCGCGGATGTCCACGGACCGGTACGGGTCCTCGGAGTCGAAGACCGTGAGGCTGATCCGTGGATCCCGTAAGAGATTCCGCGCCTTCTGGCGCCCGGCCGTCGTGGAGAACAGCACCGTCTCCCCCTCCCGGAGGATCCAGACCACCGAAGTCTGCGGCCCGCCGTCCCGGTTCAGCGTCGCGACGGTGGCGAAGTTCCTCCCGTCCAACAGCTTGCGCGTCTCCGCAGTGAACAGCTCTGACGCTGCGTCCCCCTGTGCCCGGTATTCCTTGGCCAGCTACCTGAGCCGAACATCTGCGAGGGCCGGATGCTTCCCCTTAGGCTGCGTGATCCACATCGTTCGGGGGATCATGGACTTCAGTCGGTACCGCAGACCTTCGGCCTTCCTGCTGCTGGCGGCAGCGGTCATCTTCGCCGTGGCGGCCGTAGCCGGATTCGAATCGGGCGGCGAGGGCGCACTGATCCTGCTGCTCAGGCTCAGGGAACACCTCGTTCTGCTGGGATGCCTCGCCGTGGCCGCGCTGACCGGGGCGGTCATCTTGGGACTGACCAAGTCCTCCTCGCTGCGCATGCCCCTGGTCACCGCGGTGCTCGTCACCGGCGTTCCCCTGCTGCTCGTCGGGGGCTGGGCCTCCGCAGTGTTCGGGGACACGGACAGGGTGGTGAGGGCCGAACCCTCCCCCGGTCGCAGCGACCGCCAACTGGTCGTGGTGTCACGGAGCGGCTTCCTCGACCCGGTGAGGTGCGTCCACGTGCACCAGGGGCACCCGCCGCGGGAACGCCGATGGAACGTCGGCTGCTTCAACGGCGACGACGAGGACAACTCGCTCAGAGAAGCCGTGTGGACGGCTCCCGACCGGATTCGCATGACCACCGAAGGAGGCGCGGTCCACGAAGTGAGCATCGCCCCTGGGGGCCGGCCGGACCGGGTTGTTTCCGTCGGCTAGGCCGTCTCTTTCGGATCTTGTCGGCCGAGCCCGCGGCGTCTGGTGCCGTGCCTGGCCGTGCTGTCGGGGCACGCGCGTACTGGACGTACTCGGTTGCCCTGGAAGTGCGGCCAGGCACGGTGCCAGGCGTCGCGGGCCCGGCAAGATCCGAAAGAGACGGCCTAGTGCTGGTGTGTGCCGGAGGTGGGCGGGAGGTTGGGGGCCGGTGTCGGCCGGCCCGGGTCCAGGACCGTGAACTGGCCCATCATGCCCTCGTCCTCGTGGTAGAGGAGGTGGCAGTGGTACATGTACGGGGTGTTCGGGTCTGCGGGGCCCTCGAAGCGCAGGGCTATGCGGACCGTCGTACCGGACGGGATGAACACGGTGTCCTTCGGGCCGCGCAACGGGGGCGGCGGGGCCGCGCCGTTGATGTCGAGGACGCGGAACTGGACGTCGTGGACGTGGAAGTTGTGCGGCATCCCGTCGTTGTTGCGGAGGGTCCAGGTCTCGGTCGTGCCGCGGGTGACCGTCTCGTCCACGCGGGACATGTCCATCTTCCGGCCGTTGATGCCGGACATCTTGAGCTCGAAGAAGCGGCCGCGTACCGAGTCTTCGCCGGTGGGAAGGGTCGAGGCCGCCAGCGTCTGCGGCAGCTCGGCCGACGGTCGAAGGGTGGGGGCCCCGCGCAGCTGCATCACGTCGAAGGAGTCGTCGCCGCCCCCGAAGCGCTGGTTCCAGAAGTCCAGGCTGGCGTCCAGAGGGTGGGAGCGCAGGACCGTCCGCTCGCCCGGTCGTATGCGTACGACGATCTCCGCCCGCTCCCCCGGCGACAGGCGCAGGCGGTCGGTCGTGTGCGGGGCTTCGAGGAGGCCGCCGTCCGAGGCGATCTGCCGGAACTCCCGGCCGTCGTCGAAGCCGAAGGTGTAGACGCGGGCGGTGGAGGCGTTCAGCAGGCGCAGCCGGACCAGTTCGTCCTGCACGGTGACGTACGGGTCCAGCGTGCCGTTGACCATCGTCCGGTCGCCGAGAAAACCGACGTTGCGCATCAGCTTGTGGCCGTGGTCGAACTTCGCGCCGTCGAAGGACACGTCCTGGACGATGACCGGTATGTCGTCGACCCCGTAGGTCTTGGGCAGGGGCAGGGCGGCCGACTGAGGGTCGTCGAGGAGGAACAGACCCGCGAGGCCGCGCTGCACGTGTGACTCGGTCGCGCCGTGCGGGTGCGGGTGGTACCAGAGGGTCGAGGCGGGCTGCTCGACCGTCCACTCGGGGGCCCAGCTGCCGCCCGCCGGCACCATCTGGTGCGGGCCGCCGTCCATCGCGGCGGGCAGGTGCATGCCGTGCCAGTGGACGGACGAGGCCTCCGGCAGGGCGTTGGCCACCTTCACCCGGACCTTCTCCCCCTTCGCCGCGCGGAGGGTGGGGCCGAGGTGGCTTCCGTTGAACCCCCAGGTGGGGGTCTTGGTCCCCGGAGTGAACTCGGTCTCTCCGGTCTGCATCCGCAGGTCGAAGACGCGCGTTCCGTCGGCTTCGACCGTGGACTGCGCGAGGGGTGGTACGGCGAGGGCGTTGTGGAAGTCCACCGCACCGACGGTGGACACCTTGGCTCCCGTGTAGAGCCACGTGAACAGCACTGCGATGACCAAGGCGAACGTCGCGACGAGCGAGCCGAGGATCAGCAACGCCCGCTTCCACGCCGACATCCGGCGCTTGCCGCCGGTCCCGTTCTTACCGTTTCTCCACATGGCAACGACGCTACGGACGGCGCTCGCGCCGGACATCGGGGACCGACCCGGGGCCGCCCCCGAGACCACCCCCGAGAGGGTTCAGGGACGGTCTCGGGGGCGGTCTCGGGGGCGGTCTCGGGCGAGAGGGGCGGGGTCTCCGAGTGCGAAGGAGGCCCGCGCCCGCCACGTGGTGCCGTCGTGGACCATCAGCTCCACCGCGGAGACGTGCGAGGCGAACGGGAGCCCGCCGTCGAGGTCGGCCTCGATCTCCTCCAGGACCGCGTCCTCCTGGCCTTGGGCGATGGTCAGGTGCGGCACGATCTCGGCGAACCGGCCGCCGTACGGCGGAGCCTCGGGCCAGCGGGCGGCGATCGCCTCCGTGAGCCGGATCAGCGGCGCAGCGGGTTCCGGAACGAGGTACAGGACCTCCGGGAGCCGTCCGCACCTCTCGAACCGCAGGTCGAACGGCTGATGGCAGCGCACCACGTCCTCGAGGGCAGCGTGGACGAGCGGATCGATCCGGCTCTCCTCCAGGAACGGGAAGAGCACGGTGACGTGTGCGGGAACCCCGGCCCGGGCCGAAGGGTCGAGCCGCTCGCGCCACCTGCGGACGGCCGGCTCCGCCTCCGGAATCCTGACGACGAGGCCCGTCTGACCCGCCTGGAACGTGCTGCTGCTGTCATCTGCCATGACACGACAGGGTGCCACGGGAAGATCCGCTCGCGCCCGCGGGTTTGCGCCGCACCCGGTCAGTGGATCCTGTGTTCCGTCCAGAAGGGAGTGAGGTCCTGGGACGTTGCCGCCTGGGCCGCGCGCTTGAAGTCCTTGGTGGTGGAGACGCCCAGCCAGTGGTCGCGGACGTAGTCGCGCAGCATGGCCGTCATCGCCGGGGTGCCCAGGGTGCGTTCCAGGTCGCTCAGGGCGCAGGAGCCGCGGTGGTAGACGACCCGGACGAATTCCGAGCGGTGGCCGTTCGCGTAGTAGCCCATGGAGTTGGTGAGGGCGGCCGTGTCGCTGGGCCAGGCTCCCTGGTCCTCCCAGCACGTGGTGGTGTCGTCTCCGTAATAGGTCCGGTTCGCGTACTGGGCGAAGGATTCGTCGAGCCAGGGCGAAGTGAACTGGTCGTTGCCCACGATGCCGTAGAACCACTGGTGGGCGATCTCGTGGACGACGGCCGCCCCTTCCGGTTCGGTCCAGAGCAGGACGAGGCCCGGGAACTCCATGCTGCCGAACTCGTCGAGGTTGTCGCTCATGACGAGGTCGAGCTCGCCGTACGGGTAGCGCCCGAAGCGCTTCCCGAAGGCGTCGACCGAGCCCACGGCGTCCTTCAGGTCGGTGGCCACGCCCTCCGGGGAGGTGGCGGCGGTCCAGTACGCGTTCAGCCGTACTCCGCCCGGCGTGGTCACCGTCTTCGACAGGAAGGGGCCCGTGGCCCAGGCGAAGTCCCGTACCCCGTGCGCGACGCTGGTGGTGACCGTGCGGCCGGGTGCGCCGGCGCGGCGCGTGGTGGTGCCCGTCGCGGGGACGACGAGCGCGCCGGGGTGGTCGAGGACGACGCGGAAGTCGCCGGTCAGGGTGTAGAAGCTCTCGCCGAAGCCGACGTCGGGGTCGAGGTGGCGGCCCTGGGCGTCGCGTACGGACAGCAGGGGCAGTGCGTTGCCGAGGTAGCGGTGCGCGCCGTCCTTGCCGAAGCGGTGGACGCGGTCCGGGACGCTGATGTCCACGTCGAAGGAAACGCTGGTCCGCGCCCCGTACGGGAGCGGCGCGGGCAGGTCGATCTGCAGGGCGGTGCAGCCGACGGTGAGCGGCCGCGGGGTGCCTCCGGTGACCTTGCCCACCCGGACCGGCGACGGTGCCTCGGGAGTTCCGCAGCCGTCGGTGCCGTTGCCCCACAGCCGGACGTCGATCGAACGCATCGGAGTACGGGCGGAGTTGCGGAAGGAAACCGTCTGGCGGCCGGTCCAGTGGGAGCCGTCGGCGTCGCTGCGCAGCGACACCTCGTACGACGGACGGTCGGGCGTCGCCGCGGACGCGGAGGCCGCGGGGTCCGGAGGGGTCTGGGCCGCGACGGTCTGCGGGGCACAGAGCATGACGGATGCGAGGGCGAGCAGCAGGGCCCGCCTGAACCTGAGCGAGATCATGCCCGGCACGCTAGAACGTCCGTACGGCCGGACGGGCGGGTTCCAGGGCACTCGTCGCCGTCAGGCGGTCAACTCGGCGGCCACGGAGCGCAGGAGCGCGAGGAAGGCGGTCGTCGCGGGTGAGGGGGCCGAGCCGCGCGGGGTCGCCGCGTACACCTCGCGGCGCGGGGAGTCCTCCGCGCGCAGCGGGACCAGGGCGATGTCCGCGCGGGCCGATGAGGCCGCCAGCTCGGGCACGAGGGTCACCCCCAGGCCTGCAGCCACGAAGCCCTGTTTCGCGATCCAGTCGGCGGCCAGGAAGCCCATCCGGGGCTGGAATCCCCGGGCCAGGGCGCCGGCCATGAGGGTTTCCTCGGGGCGGCTGCTCGCCGCGATCCATTCCTCCCCGGCGAAGTCGGCCAGCCGCGCCGAGCGCCGTCCGGCCAGCGCGTGGCCGCGGGGCACCGCCACGTACATCCGCTCGTCCAGCAGGTGGTGCAGTTCGCACCCCTCCAGCGGCTGCCCGCAGGCCGTCCCGACCACTCCGAGATCGAGCTCCCCGGCGGCCAGCAGCGCCAACTGCCGGGCGGACCCGCCCTCGGTGCGTGTGACGCGCACGGCGGGGTGCCGGGCCCTGAACGCCGCGAGGGTACGGGGCAACAGGGCGGCGTCGGCCGTGGAGAACGCGCCGATCCGCAGGCGGCCCCCGTCCAGGGCCCGCAGCGCGTCCAGTTCGGCGCGGGCGGCGCGCAGCCGCTCGTCGACCGCCTCGGCGTGCGGCAGCAGGGCCCGGCCGGCCTCGGTGAGCCGCACCCCGCGCGGCAGCCGGTCGAACAGCGGGGTGCCCCACTCCTCTTCCAGGGTCTGCACCTGACGGGACACCGCGGACTGGGTGTAGCCCAGGACTTGGGCGGCGGCGGTGAAGGAGCCGTGGCGCGCCACGCTGCGGAACACCTCGTAGAGATCATGCGGGATCGGCATGGGAGCCATGCTATTCATTCGCTTGTCGCATGGCTGGGGCGGACCTAGCGTCGAGGCCATGAACACCACAGCGGACGACGCGCCGCACATCGCCTTCCTCGGCCTGGGCAGCATGGGCGCCCCGATGGCCCGCCGACTGCTCGCCGCCGGACACCCGGTGACCGTCTGGAACCGCACCCCCGGCAAGACCCGTGCGCTCGCCGAGGCCGGCGCGGTCCCGGCCGCGAGCCCCGCCGAGGCCGTCCGCGAGGCGGACCTCGTGATCACCATGCTCGCCGATCCGGCGGCCCTGCGCGCCGTCGCGGAGGACCTGCTGCCCGCCCTGCGCCCCGGTACGCACTGGATCGACACCTCGACCGTCGGCCCGCAGGCGGTACGGGACCTGGCGGGACGGCTGCCTTCGGGGGTGCTGCTGACCGACGCCCCGGTCATGGGCAGCGTGGACCGGGCCGCCTCCGGCGAGCTGTGGGTGCTGGCCGGGGGCCCGCTGCCCGGCCCCGTACGCCGGGTGCTGAACACCCTGGGCGAGGTGACCGAGTGCGGTCCGGCGGGCTCCGGTGCCGCGCTCAAGCTGGTCCTGATCAACGCGGTCATCGGCGGGGTCGCGCTGGTCACCGAAGCCCTGGAACTGGGCTCCGCGCTGGGCCTTCCGGAGGAGCTGCTGCGCTCGGAGCTGGCCCGCGGGCCCCTGGCCGGTGCGGTGGCCCGGGCCTACGCCGAAGGCTCCCACTTCCCCGTGGCGCTGGCGGCCAAGGACGTGGACCTGGCCCGCGGCCACGCCGAACTGCCGGTCCTGGAGGCGGTGCACGGCGCCCTGACCGCCCGTCCCGAACTCGCCGCCCGCGACCTGGCGGCCCTGCGCCCGGTCCGCTGACCGGCCGGTCGGAGCCGATGCTCCGCGCGGCCTACGGCGTGCCGACTCCGACGCCGACGCCTGCGAGGCCGGACAGGGCGGTGTGCCAGGCCGAGGTGACCGCCCCGTGGGCAGCGGCCGTCGCTTCGGGGAGCCCGTCGGGCAGGAACAGGGGCGCGCCCACGTGCACATGGACCCGCGGCCGGCGGACCGGGGCCGTGAGGACTCCGGCGAGCTGTTTGGCCGTCGTACCGGAGCTCACCCGGCGGGCGCCCGCCTGGCCGACGGGGCGGACTGGTGCTCCGGTGGCCAGGGCGAGTCGGGCCAGGCCGCTGCGGAAGGGCAAGGGCGCGGCTTCCCCCGAGTCGCGCCGGGCGGGGATCCCGCCTTCCCCGTACATCAGCACGCATCGCCCCGCCGCCAGCGCCCGGGCGGCGTCGGAGAGCGAACCGGCCGCACGGTCCGTTCCGCGGTGAACCGGGATGTGCCCTTCGCGGGCGAGCGCCCCGCCGAGCACCGGGATCCGCCAGAGCCCGGCCGTGGCCATGATCACCGGCTCGACGCCGAGCCGGCGCAGGGCGGCGACCACGACGACGGGGTCGGCCAGGCTGGTGTGGTTGGCGGCCAGGATGGTCCCGCCGACGACGGGGCCCGACGTGTCCGCGGAGACGGTCAACCGCCCGAACACCGGGGCCAGGGCGGCGGCGACGTGGCTGATCATGGAATCGAACCTCCGGGAGACGGGGTGTGCGGTCTGCGTGCCTCCAGCGTGTCGGCCGCAGCCCCGACCTGCATGAGTCGCCCTACTCAACCCGCCTGGGTACGCGGCCCACGCACCCCTCCGCTCCGCGACGGAAGCGGGAGCAAGAGCGGGAGCCCGGAGCCCGCAGCCCTGCGGGAGCCGGAGGTTGCGGGCGTCGGCCGTCTGGCAGTGTGGACCCATGACCGCCTACGTGCCTGCGAGGCGTGCCCGTGCCGGATCCGGCCGGGCCCGGACCCGGACCCGCCTCGTGGCGGCCGGGGCGGCGGTCGTGACCGTCGGCGCGGGGCTGGGGCTACGGGCCGTGGCGACGGGAAGCACGGCCAAGTACGGCGGAGACGCGCTGTACACCGTACTGATCTTCGCGCTCATCGTGCTGGCCCTGCCACGGGTGACGGCCCTGCGGGCCGCCGCCGGCGCTCTCGCGGTGAGTTGGGTGGTGGAGTTCCTCCAGCTGACCGGCATACCGGCGGAGCTCTCCCGGCACAGCGGGCTCGCCCGGCTCGCCCTCGGGTCCACCTTCAACCCGCCCGACCTGTTCTGGTACGCGGTCGGCGCGGCGGCCGGCTGGCTCGGCCACACCGCGGTGGGGCGCCACTCGCCACGGCCCGGCGGCCCGAAGGAGACCGCCTAGTGGCGGCGGATCAGGTTCTCGGGGGCGCCCGCGGACTGGGCCCCTTCGGTCTCCAGGGTGAGCCGGTCGGGTTCCGTCAGGGTCAGTACGTAGAGGTTGCCCTTCGGACAGTCGAAGGTGGCCGCGGGGTCGGTCGGATGGCTGGTCACCGCCGCGAAGACCGCCCTGTCCCCGCTCGTCTGCCGTAGTTCCAGGGCCTCCGTGCACCCCAGGTTCCGCCCGGAGACCGTCTCCTTCACCTCGCTGACCTGCCGGCCCACGAGGTCGCCGACGGAGCCCGCGTTCAGCGTGACCGTGACGGAGAACTCGCCCGTCCTGGCCCGTGTGATTCCGTCCGCGTCGGGGGTTCCGGGGCCGGTGCCGGTCCACGTGCCGACCCACGACCGCGGCATCGCCGACGCGGAGGCGGAAGCCGAAGCGGACGGGGTCGCCGGTCCGCGCCCGTCCACGTCCCTGTCGCCGTCCCCGCCCCACGGCATCTTGATCACGAGGGTGGCCGCGACGACGAGGACGGCCGCGCCGGCCGCCCCCGCCACCCGTCGCGTCCTGGCGGGAAGGGGAGAGAGCAGCGGCGGCGTCGCCGCGAACGCCGAGGGCGGCGCCGGGGGCGCCGGGGGCGCCGGGGGCGCCGGGGGCACGGAAACGGGTGCGGGCGTGGGTGGCGGCTGGGACGCCGCCAGGATGCCCTGGAGTACGGCTTCCCTGCTGCCCACGTCCGCAGCAAGCGCAGGTGGTACCGACCCGCTCCACTCCTGCCCTGCCGCGCCGATCCGGGTCAGCACCTCGTCGGCGGTCGGGCGCTCCTGCGGATCCTTGGCCAGGCACGCGCCGAGCAGCGGTCGGAGCCCGTCCGGAACTCCGTCCAGGGCGGGCTCGTCGTGCACGATCCGGTAGAGGAGGCCGGGGAGTTCGAGCTCCTCGCCTGCGGCCAGGAAGGGGCTGCGCCCGGTGGCCGCGTAGACGAGTACCGCGGCGAGCGAGAAGACGTCCGCCGGGGCCTCGGCCACGGCTCCGGTCGCCTGCTCCGGCGCGAGGAACCCGGGCGTGCCGATGACCGCTCCCGTCCGGGTGTGGCGCGGGTCGTGCACGGCACGCGCGATGCCGAAGTCGATGAGGAAGGGCCGTTCCCTCCCGAGCAGCACGTTCCCCGGCTTGATGTCGCGGTGCACCACGCCCGCCGCCCGTACGGCCACGAGCGCGGCCGACAGTTCCCGGGCCAGGCTCCACACGGCCGGGCCGGTCAGCGGTCCGTGCCGGTGCACCCAATCGCCCAGGGAGGGCGCGGCGACGTACTCCGTGGCGAGCCACTGCGGGGACGTCCCCTGAGCGCTGTAATCCACCACCGAGACCGTCCACGCGGAACGTACGCGGTCGTTGGCGCGTATCTCCCGCGTGAAGCGGTCGGCGAAGTCGGGATCCCGGCTCAGTTCCCGGTGGACGGTCTTCAGGGCCAGCGGCCGGCCGGACGCCGTCCGGGCCAGGAAGACCTCGCCCATGCCGCCTTCGCCGAGCCGTGCCAGCAGGCGGTACCCGCCGATCTCCGGCGGGTCGCCGGGCCGCAGTGACTCCACCGACTCCCCCTGTCCACAAGGCCGTTGTCCGCACGCGCGGAGCGCTCGGACAGGCCGGTGGAGTCACCTTAGAGGACGCCCCGGAGGGCCCGATGGTCAGGACGACGTCAGGACGACGTCAGGACGACGTCAGGACGACATGATGAAGCGCAGGGCCAGACCCGAGGCGGTCATCCAGTGGGTGACCTTGGCGAAGTCGTTGTAGTAGACCGTGTCGACGCCGGGCAGGGCGACCTTGATCGGGTCTCCCTTCTTGCTCCCGGCCGTGGTGTCCTGGAGCTGGACGGTCATGGTCTTCGCCGGGGCCTCGTCCATGGGTCCGTTCAGGAGCAGTGCGGCGTGCGTCTGCTTGCCCGGAGCGATGGTGTCGTACGGCGTCCCGGGCGTCGGGGCGCTCTCCTTGATCTCGGGAACCAGGCGCCGGGCGTCGCCGATCTGGACCTGGGGATAGCGGTAGACCTTGCACGCCTTCTGGCTGGTGTTGGTGAGGGTGAGGAGGATGTGCCGGACGCCCTTGCTGATCTCGTCCTCGGTGCTGGAGGTGATCGAGACGTCGCCCGGGGCGCAGACGGCGACGGCTCCGTCGCCGCTGCCGCCGGTGGTGGTCGGTGCCGGGCTCGGCTTCGCCGAGGGCGTGTCGCCGGGCTTCGGCGTGCTCGGGGAGCCGGTGTCGCCCGGGGTGCTCGACGGGCTCGTCGCGCTCGGGTTGCTCGGGTTGCTCGGCTTGGCCGTGGGCTTGCCGTCGCCCGGCCCGTCGCCCCCGCTCGGCGAGCACGCGGCGGACGCGAGCAGTGCGGTGACCGTCGCGGCCCCGATGACGTAGGACTTCCAGCCTCTGCGACTCGTGCGGGCAGCAGTGTTCATGGTGTTCCCCCGTGGGCGGCCCTGGGCGGCCGCTGTCGACTCCCGATGGTGAACGCAGACCGTGACGGCTCCGAGGAGTCGACGGCGGGCCGACGTGGCTCCCACCTGCTCCTTACCGGCGCCCCCACCGGCCTGCAGTAGCGGATTTCCCACATCGCGGGGGTCCCAGACGCCTGTTACACAGCAGGGACAAGAACGGCACGCTTCGGTCAGATGACCACCCCGTCAGGGCGTCCGCCACCCCTGCGCACGGGGTGGTTGACCACCGCTCGATTGGCATGTATATGATCTTTCCCTTCGGACGGGGGAGCATCATGTCAGGGGATTTCGCGCAGGAATGGGAGCGTGAGCGCGCGGGCGTCACGGACCACGACGTGGCCGTGCGGTTGAACGGCGCACCCACGGGGCCGTTCGCTCCGGGCGGGTCCGGTGACTTCGCCTCGACGCCCGCCGAGAAGCAGACCGCGGCGAACACCATCGAGACCGAGCTGGAGCCGAACACGAAGAAGGCCTCCGAGCACGCGGACGATGCCACCAGTGCGGCCCAGAAGGGCTTCGAGGGCTGGGACACGGCCGGCGGCCTGAAGAAGGTGTCGGACACCTGGGACCAGCAGGTGAGGACCTTGATGGGCCGTCTGTCCTCCGAGAAGGGGGCGCTGCGCGGGGCCTCGGGGCTCTTCGTGCGCAACGACACCGGGCTGGGCAGCCAGTTCCTGGCGTCCGGCTCGAAGCTGAACGGTCTGTAGGGGGCTGCGGTGCTGACGTATCACGAGGTCATGACCACGGACCTGGGCCTGTTGACGGCCGCGGCGGCCAAGTGGGAGGCCATGGCGGGCGAGTTGAAGAAGGTCGAGGCCCGCTACGGCGACAGCGTCCAGAAGATCACGCTGGGCCCGACCTGGTCCGGCGTCAGCGCGGGCGCCGCGCAGTCGGGTTTCGCGGCGACCCGTTACGAGTACGCCGCGGCGCAGACCCAGGCCAAGGCCGTCGCGAGCCTGCTGCTGGACGCCCACGCCGTGTTCACCGACCTCAAGTCGAAGCTGCAGAGCGCGCGGGACGACGCGGTCGCCGCCGGGATGACCGTGTCGGAGCAGGGCCGCGTCGCCTTCGACTACTCCAAGCTGACCCCCGCCGAGCGCAGCGCCTACCACCACGACCCCGACGGCGAAGCCTCCATCCGTACGGCGGTCACCTCGTGGCAGCAGTACCTCGACGACCGCGTGAAGGCCGCCTCCGAAGCCGATCAGCATGTGAAGGCCGCTCTGGAGGCCGCTGTCGTCGACGGCAACCGCGACGCCTTCGGCAAGGGGGCCGACCAGACCATCGGCGGGTTCAACGCCCACCCCGAGGGCGACCTGGCCAACGTGCCGCTCCCCCGGTCCAAGGACGCCGAAGTGGGCACGAAGACCGACGGCTGGCAGGCCGAGGGCTCCGCGTCGGCGACCGGGCCCGACGCGGGCGCCAAGGCCTCCGGGCCCAAGTACGGCAAGGAAGGCTCGGCCCAGGCGTACGCCGAGCTCGGCCACGCGACGGCGCAGGGATCCCTCAGCAACGGCTCGATGCGGCTCTCCGGCATCGCCGACGCCTACGCAGGGGCCCGGGCCAGCGCGAACGTCGGCATCACGGACAAGGGCCTCACGGGCAAGGCCGAGGTGTCCGCGGGTGGCCGCGCCCTGGCCGAGGGGCGCGCGGGATACGGTTACGTGGAGGGCTACGGCCGGGCCGAAGGGTTCGCCGGGGCCGAGGCGCAGGCCAGTGCCGGCGTCGGCCTGGAGGGCCTGAACGCCGGGGCGAAGGCCTTCGCCGGGGCGAAGGGCAGCGTCGCCGGGGGCGCCGAGGTCGCCGGGATCGGGGCCGGTGCCACGGCCGAGGGATGGGCCGGAGCGGGCGCCGAGGCGAAGGTGACCTTCGGCAAGGGCGACGACGGCAAGTTCCACATCGGTGGCAAGGTGGGCGTCGCCCTCGGCCTCGGCGGTTCCGTCGGAGCGGAGTTCACGATCGACCCGGCGAAGGTGACCGACGCCGCCGGCGACGCGGCCGATGCGGTCGGGGACGCCGCCCATGCCGTCGGCGATGCGGCGGGCTCGGTCAAGGACACTGTCGGCAGCTGGTTCGACTGACCCACGTTTCCGTGGGAGGACAGAAAGACAGAAAGAAGGAAAGCGCGCGATGCCCACGACACTGCCCGTACCGATCGAGTTCCGACTGCCGGAGGGCTGGCAGCCCGCCCCTCCGGACGAGGTCGGCGCTCCGGGCGTGGCCTTCGTCGCGCTGCATCCGCAGCCGGATTCCGGATTCACGGCCAACATCACCATCGACGGCGAGTACCGGCCGGACGAGGTGACGCTGGACGAGCTCGCCGACGCGTCGGTGGAGCGCCTGCGCGAGGCCGGCGAGTCCGTGGTGGTGGCCGCCCGCCGGGAGATCGGCCCCGAGGGCGCGCCGGGTCTGACCCAGCGGGTGAGCTTCTCGGCGGTCGCGGGCGGCGTGCGCCGCGAGCTCGTCCAGTCCCAGGTCTACTTGTCCATGCTGGACGTCCACGACCCGCGCAAGCGTGCGGTGATCCGGATGGTGCTGACCGCCACGGCGGAGCAGCACGACGACGTCCTGGGCGACTTCCAGGAGTTCCTGCGTACGGTGGGCCCGGACACGGCGGCGGGATCGTAGGAGCCGCGCCGGATCGTTCGATCTTGTATCGAACGGCCGGATGTCCCTAGGGTGGTGTGATGGGTCTCTTCGACAAACTCACCGGCACCAGGCACCCCGACCGCGGCGTCGCACCGCGCTCCGCCGAGGAGGTGCGGGCGACACTGCTCGGGCTCTTCGCGGCGGACGCCCCGTACGTCGTGCGCGGGGGCGCCCCCGAGGGCGCCGACCTGGTGGCGGAGTGGCGGATCCAGGAGCCCGCGTGGCACACCTTCTTCGCCCGGACCCAGGTGAGCCGCGTGCTCCAGATCCGGCTGCGCCTGGACGCGGCCGCCCGCGAGGTCCGCAGCGTCGACCGGCAGTTCGATGTCACGTGGCTGGGAGACACGCCCCGGCTGGCCCTGTCGGCCGAGGCCGCGCGCGGGCAGGTCACCACGGTGTCCCGGCGCTGGAAGGTCGAGCGGGATGCCGACGGCGGGCTCGGGGCCACCGAAGTGTTCCGCTTCGACAACTCGGACCTCAAGGACCCCCTCCGCGAGGCGGTGCTCGCCGCGGGGTGGACCTGGCGCGGGGTCGCCTTCGGGAAGCTCTGACGCGGGCGGCGGCGGGGGGATCCGGTCGTCCCCCCGGTCGTCCTTCCGGCCGACGCCCGGTGCCCACCGCCCCGCAGCGGCCGGATCCGGCCGGCGTCGGGGGTCCGCCTCCGCGAAGACACACGGCCCCGCGCACCCCGGCCGCGATCGCCGAGCTCCAGGTCCGGTCTCCCTGCTCCGGCCTGCCGCCCACCCTGCGGGGGCCTCCGCGCCGGCCCTTGCGAAGCCACCGAGGTGTCACCCGCGGCATGGAAGACAGCACCGCCCGTCTCCTCGCGACCCTGACCGCATCGACCGTTCCCGAGGCCCGAGGATTCCTCAACGCCCGTGGCCTCACCGCCGAGGTCCGGATCACCGTCCGCCGGACCCGAGGACGTAGAACCGGATAGCTGAATGGCGGGACGTGGGACGTGGATGGCCTGCCGGCGCGTCCGACCAGCTCCGTTGTCAGAGCAGTGCGCTTCACTGTCCGGAATGAAGCTCACACAGATGGCCGTCAACGATCTGCTGGCTCAACTCGGCCCGGCCGACGGCTACATGTACCTGCCCGGCGACCTGGGCCCGCAAGCTCTGACCGACCTGCTCGCCGACAGGTACGGAGTTCCACACACTCTCGTCCTCGACGGCTTCACCGATCCGGCGGTCGACGACTCCAGGGGCGCGGCTCTCCTTGCCCCCTTCGGGGACCGGGCTGTGAAGATGCGGGCGTGGGCGTACGGGAACCAGTGGGTCGGCACGGGCACGGCGCGAGACGCCGAAGGCGCCGAGCGGCCGGTACTGGTGGTCGCTCAGAGGCACGTGCCCGAACCGTCGGCTGTCGCTCCGGACGAGGACGAGGACGAGGAAGCCGACTGGATGGAGCGGCTCATACGAATCACCGGCTGGACGCAGCCCGCCCAACGGCCGGACGTGAACTGGGCGGAGGTGGAGTCACGCCTGGGAACGGCGCTCCCGGCCGACTACAAGCGCATGGTCGAGACGTTCGGCGAGGGCGCCTTCGACGCGTATCTGAGCCTGCACCAGGAGCCGTGGGCGGATCTCCGGGAGGACGGGCTCATCATCTGGGCGGGCACGGAGCACGAGGACCTGTACTGCTGGCGGGCCGACGGCGACGACCCCGACCGTTGGCCCGTCGTCGTCCGGTCCTTCGATGGCGAGGATGCCCCCTTCGGCTACCAGGCCGCAGAATTCGTCCGTCGCATCCTCGTCGACCCGCACCACCCGTTCACGATGGCGCGCTATTTCGATACGCACTGGTTCATGAACTACCGGAAGAGCGACTGACGGAGCCCCGCGCGAGTGGGATGCGGACTCGTCCGCCGGCGGCCGGGCACGGACCTGTAGGCTCCGCGCCCGTGGACGACATACGGCAGACAAACATCACTTTCAGCGGAATCCTGACGCGGGAGGAGTTCGACGAGGCCCTCGCGGCAACCAGATGGTTCCGACACCTGCGCGGGCTCGTCCTCGTGGCCGCGGCCCTGATGGCGGCGCTGAGCCTGAAGCCCGGTAGCGGCGACCCGATCAACACGGGTCTGCTGGCGCTCGCCCTCGTCTATGGCGCGCTCGGCCTGTTCCTTCCCCCGATGCTGGCCGGCCGCATGTTCCGTGCCGACCAGGCCACTGGGGAGAAGCAGGCCGTCATCGACCACGCGGGCTGCGTAGTCTCCCGAGGCTCCGAGGAACTCATGCGCGTGCCGTGGCGCACCATGTACCGCTACTACGAAACGGAGCGGGTCTACGTGGTGACCGGCCGCATCGGTTGGAAAGTCGGCCTGTTGATCGTGCCCAAGCGGCTACTGACCAGGACAAGCGAGACCGAACTGATCCACCTTCTCATGGAGTCCAGCGTTCGCCGCGCGAAGAGCAAGCAGGCACACGGCCGTTAGCGTCAGCCAGGGCTGAGAGAAGCAGCCTGCCCCTCACCCGGTTCATCGTGGCAGCCGCTCGATCGTCCTTGGGTCCCGCCCCCGGGAAACCGGGGCTGCCAGGGTTCCGGTCGATGCATCGGGTCAAGCAATCCCGCTCTGCCGTTTCGGCTGCGGTCAGCCCGCAAGCCTTCCAGGACCCGAAGGGCTGCCCGAGCACTTCGGGTGACGCAGCGAGGGGCAGTCAGCGGTGGTCCCGTCGCGCGCCTACAGTCGGTGCATGCGCATCGTCTCCCTGCTTCCCGCGGCCACGGACATCGTGGTGGACCTCGGACTCGCCGCCGACCTGGTCGGACGCACCCACGAATGCGACTGGCCGCCCGCAGTGGTCGCCTCGGTTCCCGTCGTCACCCGCGCCGAATTCGACGCGGACGCACTCAGCAGCCGGGAGATCTCCGCCGCGGTGGGCGGCGCGGCACACAGCGGATCCTCGCTCTACACCCTGGACACCGAGGCTCTTGCCGCGCTCGCCCCGGACGTCCTGCTCACCCAGGACCTCTGCCAGGTCTGCGCGGTGTCCTACGAGGGTGTCTCCCGGGCGGTGCGCCTCATGGACGCCGGACCCCGTGTGCTGAGCCTGGAACCGCGAACCCTGGACGACGTGTTGGACTGCCTCGTCACCGTGGGCGAGCTGTTGGGAGTCCGCGCAGCGGCCGAGCGCCGGCGCGGCGAGTTGCTCGACCGGCTCGCCGGGGTGCGGCGCGCGACGGCGGGCCGGCCGCGGCCCCGGGTGGTGGCCGTCGAGTGGCTCGACCCGCTGTGGCCCGCCGGACACTGGGTGCCGGAGCAGATCACGTGCGCGGGCGGGGAACCGCTGCTGGCTGCGCCCGGAGAGCACACCAAACCGATGACCTGGGAGGCGGTACGCGCGGCACGCCCGGACGTCGTCCTGGTGCTGCCGTGCGGGTTCCCGCCCGAACGGACCTTGACCGAGATCGATCTACTCACCTCACTGCCAGGCTGGGCGGATCTGCCCGCCGTACGGACGGGCCAGGTGTGGGTGCTGGACGGGCCCGCCTACTTCAACCGACCCGGGCCGCGCGTGGTCCGGGGCGCCGAGGTGCTCGCCCACGTGCTGCACGGGGCGCGGGCCGGGGATCCTGTGACCGAGGCCGAGGCGAGGCGGTTGGTCCGGGCTTGATGCTCACCCCCGGTCGCGGGATACGGGGTAGGGGATGAACGTGCTGCTGTTCTCGTCGACGGCGAGGGTCCGGCTCAGCGGCGGTACGGCGCGCTGGGGGCAGTCGAGGCGTTCGCAGAGGCGGCAGCCCATGCCGATGGGCGTGGCCTCGGCCGTGTTGTCGAGGTCGAGGCCCTCGGAGTAGACGAGGCGGGAGGCGTGGCGGAGCTCGCAGCCGAGCCCGATGGCGAAGGTCTTGCCCGGCTCGCCCCAACCGCCGCGGTGGCGGGCGCGGGCGCGGGCGCGGGCGGTCCACAGGTACCGCTGCCCGTCGGGCATGGCGGACCGTCTCGTAGCCGAGCCCGAAGTGGTCGGTGAGCCGCTCGATGTCGTAGCGGAACTCCTCGGCGGCCGTGTGGAACGCGCCGTACGGGAGGACCAGCGCGGCCGCGACATAGTTGGCGATGCCGATCCGGGCCGGGCGGTGTGCCGGGGAGTCGGGCGGGAAGTCTTCAGCCGCCAGCCGGTCCAGTTCCGTCCCGTACTCCAGCAGCGCGAGCTGGGTGGGCCTCATGACCGCACGTGCCGCAGCCATCCGGATCAACGCGCGGGCCGGAATCGTCGTCGCCGTGGCGGCGTGCCTCGGGATGGTCGCCCGATCCGCTTCGAGCCCCGCACCATCCCGGCTGAGCAGTGACCACAGCGCCCGCCGTCCACTTCGGGGACGGACTGGAGCATCCACCGCTGACCGCCGCCTGAGGGTGGAGGTGCAGGCGTCGTCACGCCTGACCGGTCGGACGCAGTTCGCGTTCGAGGGCGGACAGGGCGAACGCGTGCGCGGAGGTGTCCTGCCAGCGAGACCGTCCGAACATCACGTCTTCGGAGAGACCGCTCAGCATGGCCACGGCCCGGATGGTGAACTCGGCAACGTCCACCTCGGCGAAATGTCCCAGGTCCCGGCCCTCACGAAGGATGGCTCCCAGTCGCTCGTCCCAGCCGTCCAGCAGCGCGGTGAGGATCTGCCGGCCGGCTTCGTCGTGGCGCTGGGCCAGGACCTGCGTCCACAGTGCGTAGCGCTCGTCACCCTGGTGGCGGGGCAGGTAGAAGCGGACGAACAGGTCCAGCTTCTCCGCAGGGGATGCGGCCTGGTCGCAGGCCTCCCGGAACCGGTCCCAGAGGTCCGCTTGGCTCCATGCGAGGACTTCGAGCAGGAGGCGGTCCTTCTTGCCGAAGTGGTAGAGGATGTGCCCGGTGCTCATGCCGGCCCGCTCGGCGATGTCCGACATCCGCAGGGCCGCGGTGCCCTTCTCGGCGATGACACTGATGGCGGCCCGCATCGCCCGCCCCCGTGCCTCGTCCCCGCTGGGCTGGCGCTTCCTGTCGACCGGGGCCGTAGCAGCCGGCCGGGAAGCAGCACTGGCGTCGATCCCCGCCCCCTTCACACCCTCCGGCAGGACAGGGTGCTGCGGCCGCGCGGGCCCGGGCTCTGACGTCGGCATGAGCTGGCTCACCTCGGTTCCGGGAATCTAGATCTCTACTCTAGACTGAAAATCTAGTCAGGGCGGCAGGGTGGGTCGATTCCCACCCGACCGGCCCGATGCGCCGGGCGCTCACCAGTCCGGCCCGATCCCAGGAGGCAGCCGTATGACGCGCGGATTCGATGTTGTGGAGACCTGTATCGCCGACCTGCGCGCGGCGCTGGAGAAGGGTGAGACCACCGCGGTCGACCTGCTCGATGCCTACCTCGCGCGGATCGAGGCGTACGACCGGCCCGGTACGGCGACCGCGCTCAACGCGATGGTCGTGATGAACCCGGATGCCCGCGCGGAGGCGGAGGCCAGCGACACGCGCCGCGCGCGGGGCGAAACGCTCAGCCCGCTGGACGGCATCCCGTACACGGCGAAGGACAGCTACCTCGCCAAGGGGCTGACCGCCGCCTCCGGCTCCCCCGCCTTCGAGCACCTCGTCGCCCAGCACGACGCCTTCGCCATCGAACGGCTGCGCGCGGGCGGGGCCGTCCTCATCGGCCTGACCAACATGCCGCCGATGGCGAACGGCGGCATGCAGCGCGGCGTGTACGGCCGCGCCGAGAGCCCGTACAGCGCCGACTGGCTGACCAGCGCCTACGGCTCCGGTTCCTCCAACGGCTCCGGCACCGCGACGGCGTCGTCGTTCGGCGCGTTCGGCCTCGGCGAGGAGACCTGGTCCTCGGGCCGCGCGCCCGCTTCGAACAACGCGTTGTGCGCCTACACGCCCAGCCGCGGTGTGATCTCGGTCCGCGGCAACTGGCCGCTCGTACCGACCATGGACGTCGTCGTCCCGCACACCCGCACCATGGCCGACCTGCTCGAACTGCTCGACGTCATCGTGGCCGACGATCCGCAGACGCGCGGCGACCTGTGGCGCGCGCAGCCCTGGGTGGCGGTTCCCCCGGCCTCGCAGGTACGGCCCACCTCGTACCCCGCGCTCGCGCCCGCCGGCGTCCAGGCCGCGCACGACGCGCTCTCCGGCAAGCGCGTCGGGGTGCCCGCGATGTACATCAACGCCGACCCCAACGCCGGAACCAACCCCGACGGGGGCATCGGCGGGCAGACCGGGCAGCGCATCGACACCCGTCCCTCGGTCATCGCGCTGTGGGAAGCTGCGCGCCGCGACCTGGAAGCCGCCGGGGCCGAGGTCGTCGAGGTCGACTTCCCCGTCGTGTCGAACTACGAGTCCGACCGCCCCGGTGCGCCCTCGCTCCACACCCGCGGACTGGTCAGCCGCGACTTCCTCACCTTCGAGATCGAAGACCTGTCCGCCTGGGCATGGGACGACTTCCTGCGCGCCAACGGAGACCCCGCAATGTCCACCCTCGCCGAGGTCGATTGCACCCGCATCTGGCCCAAGCAGGAAGGCGAACTGCCCGACCGCTACGAAGGCTTCGACGACACCATCGGCGACTACCCGCGCTTCGTGCGCGAGCGCCCGTACGCCTCCCTCACCGACATGCCGCACCTCGAGCAGGGGCTGCGCGGACTCGAGGAGACCCGCCGGATCGACCTGGAGCTCTGGATGGACGGACTGGGCCTGGATGCCGTGCTGTTCCCCGCGGTCGCCGACGTGGGCCCCGCGGACATGGACGTCAACGTGGCGTCCGCCGACCTCGGCTGGCGCAACGGCGTCTGGGTCGCGAACGGCAACCTGGTCCCCCGCCACCTCGGCATCCCGACCGTGACCGTTCCGATGGGCACCATGTCGGACACCGGCATGCCCGTCGGGCTGACGTTCGCGGGCCGCGCCTACGACGACAACGCCCTGCTGGCCCTCGCCGCGGCCTTCGAGAAGACCGGCAGCCGGCGCACCGCGCCGCCGCGCCTGTCCGCCCCGTGACCTGCCGGAGACCTCCGCGCAGATCCCCACAGCCGGTAGCGGAAGCGGTCGGCCGGTGGAACGGTGCCGAGCATCCCCCCAGTGCACAGGGGGGATGCCTTCGCCGAGAGTTCATCGTCTAGGCAGGCCCCTTGCCTCCGCACGTGGAGCAACTCCGTCGAGGATCGCGACGCCGGAATCGAGAGCCGCGAAGGAGGTCACCGGGCCGCGGGCGCGGGCCTTGGCACCGCAACAGCGGCGGCCCTGGCGATCCGGCTCCGCACACGATCGGCTGGAGGCGGCCTCATACCTGCCCTACTCCTCGTTCGAAGCTGATGCCTCCGCCCGACCGAGTGTGTGCAGGCAGGAGCCGGCCAACCAGGACGCACCACACCCAGGCAGCACACCTCCCGACAACCACTGCCTAGCAGAGCAGGTCACGCGCCCGGGGCATCGCCCCGAAGAGGCGGCCACCAAGGGGGTGCGAGCGGCCGTCAGTGTCCGGCGGTGGCCTTGACCACCGCGACCGCCGTCCCGATCGCCGCGTCGATCGCGCCGCCAAGCAGCGCGAACACCGTCCCTCCGCCCATGCGGATCCCGCCGTAGCACCCCCACGCGAACAAGGTGGCGACGTTGACCCCGGCCGCCGTGAGCAGGGCCGTCTTCAGGCCCATCGCCCCCAGTGCCGAGACGCCGATCAGCACGAGGGGTCCCAGCGCGGACAGCAAGAGCGGGCTGCTGACGAAGAGCATCACGCGTAGTTCCCGTCCCCGTGCGAGAGCGCCGTGCATCACCCGGTGGGCCTGCTGATCGGCGACCAGCGCGGCCAGCCACAAGCCCACCGAGGCGGTCGTAACCGTCGCAGCGGCTCCGAGGACGGCCACGTGGCTGCTGCCCGCGAGGCCGATGACGACGGAGATCATGGTGATCGTCGCGTAGATCCGCTCCTTGAGCTGGGCCGCGGCCATCTCCGTGCCCGTTGCGTCCACCGCATGTTTCGTCATAAAAGCCACCGTAGGGCGCGGGTGTACGGGGCGCCGGGAGCAACACCTGACACCCCGGGCGTCGCGGACCCAGGGGTCGATACCCGCTGGTGGCGCTCGCCAAGGGCAAGGTCTTCACCGGCCTGCCGGGGATGCCGGGCGTCGCGCGGGACGGGCCCCGTCACTGCAAGATGCCCACCGCCCGGGACACCACGAGCAGGACGATGATCAGCGACACCGACGTCTGCACCATCATCAGCAGCTTCGCCCACGTCGTGAGCGGCATGGTGTCGGTCGGGCTGAATGCGGTGGCATTGGTGAAGGCGACGTACAGGTAGTCCCCGAAGTACGGCTTCCAGTCCGGGGCGGAGATCCCCGTCTGTTGCATCTGCGGGAAAAGGAAGTCGGGGTAGTCCTTGGTCGCCTGCGCTCTGGCCACCGGGCCGCCCCGGTCCCACTCCCAGTACCAGAGTGCGAAGGCGACCACATTGGTCACCCAGACGGCTCCGGCCGTGCCGAGCAGCGCGAGCGCCCCTTCCGGCCCGGTGCGCTGAAGCAGTTCCCGTACGAGCTCCACGGCAGACCAGGCGTTGGCCAGACTGATGGCGGCCACCAGGCTCAGGCCGAGCCCGCGCAGCAGGATCGAGCTGCGGTCGAAGCGCCGGTGCGGGTGGACGGCGGCCAGGGCCGGCAGCAGGGTGATGTCCAGCGCCGGGAGCAGCCAGCGCGGATGAATGGTCAGCCGGTCCGGCAGGAGCAACTGCAGCCCCACGGCCACCAGGATCGCCACGGTGACGGCCCACCGTTCCTCTCCCTCGGTGGGCTGCCGCCAGGACGGCCTCTCCTCCGGTCCGGCGGCAGGTTCGAGCAGATCCTCGATCCGGTCCAAGCGGCGATGCAGCCGTTCCACCAGCTCGCGGCCCGCTCCCGCGTTGCTCTCACTCATGGCCCACAGTCTGAGGCGGTTGGCCGCCCGACTGACGAAGCCCTGCCCCGGACTGCCCTCATCGCCACCCCGTCACAGGAGTGGAACCTCTACGTGTCGGGCCAAGGCCTGTTCTCCAGCGGGCTCGGCTGCCTCACCGAGGGAAGGCCGCGAGGGTGCCCATGCTGGTGAGGTCGGCCAGCAGGTTCAAGCGGAACACGGCCGCGAGGAGCCTGCGACTCAGGCCGCTCCCCGTCCTGGGCCGCTGCCACACGGCCGGTCGCCGAGGCGCGCGGCGGGGAGTAACCCTCCGGCCGTCCAAGCCGCTCGGCCGCCGCGATCAAGATCCGGGCCGTTTCCGGACCAACGTCCATCCAACGCGCGCAACAGCCACCACCCCCGCAGGTCAGCATCGGTGCGGGCCACAGACCCTTCACTCGCCGCCCGGCTTGGACTCCGTGGCGCGCTCGGCTTCCTCGGAACGCCTCTCCATCTCGTCCGGCGGCACGTCCTCGATGTGCGTGGCGATGCTCCAGCGATGTCCGAACGGGTCCTCGAACTGGCCCGTGCGGTCGCCGTAGAACTCGTCCCTGACCGGCCGCAGCTCGGTGGCACCCCCGGCCAGGGCCATGGCGAAGACCGCGTCGACGTCTTCGACGTACACGTGCAGGGTGACGGGCGTGCCGCCCACCGACTTCGGTGAGCGGAAGCCGATGTCGGGGTACTCGTCCGCGAGCATGATGACCGAGCTTCCGAGCTCCAGCTCGGTGTGGCCGATCTTGCCGCCGGGTGCGGCCATCCTCATCCGCTCCCGTGCGCCGAGCACGGAGACGTAGAAGTCGATCGCGGCAGCGGCGCCGTCGATACAGAGGTACGGCGTGACGCGCGGATACCCCTCGGGAACGGGCTGGACAGTCACCGGCCACCTGCCTTTCCGGACCGTGGCAGCCACGCCGACCACCATCTGCGACCAGAGATATCCCGGACGTGCCGCACACGTACCCGCGCCGCGCGGCGGCCGGGCGCCGGATGCCCCAAAGGGCTGCGGGCCCGGCTCTTGCACTACTAGCGCCCTGGCGGCTGCGATGGTGCTGTCGGTGTTCGAGCCCAAGGGCGTGACGCACCGCGGACAGCAGCGGACCGTCAGGGCTGGACGTGTCACTTCCGTGCCCTGAACGATCCGCAGATGCCCTCGGTTCAGGCCCTCATGGGTTCCTACAGCCCTTGCACACAGGCGCAGTTGGATCACACGCTCTTCCGCGAAGGGGTGCCCGGGGGCGGGTGGACGCTGGCTATGATCACGGGGTGATGACAGCTCGGTCGCGTTCCGGCGGCCGGTCAGCCACCTCGCAGGTGGGCCGACTGGTCACTACCGGGCTGGCCTTGCTGCTGCTCAGCCTGGTCGGCGTGTGCTGTTCCTTGCCGGAGCACGGCAGCGAAACGGCGGCCGTGCAGGTCGCATCCGCCGCTTTGGCGAACGCGGAAGGCCAGATGGTGGCATCTGCCGAGGGCTGCCCCGAGAGCGAAGGCCACTCGGTGGTCGAGGGTGCGCGCCGCTCGAGTGCACCGTCGGGCACCGCGGACAAGCGCGATCTCGCCGAGGCGCTGTACGAACGGCGGACTTCTCCGAACGTCTCGCGTGCCCGGCCCACCGAGCAGTTGAAGCAGCCCGCTGCGGCCTCCTCCGACCACGACAGATCACAGGTCGTCCTTCAGGTGTAGCCGTCGGAGCTTTCCGACGACACCCACGCGCGCGCTGCGGAGTTCACGGATTTACCCACTACGCGGCGTTATGTTCAATGCGCCTCGGCTTCCGGCGCCGAAATCCTGCACCCTGTGCGCGCACCCGCCCCTGTCGCTTCCCACCCTCGTGGCCGAGGAAGTGACTGCCGCTCGGAGGATCTGTGCTCCGCCTGTCCCCGCCGCGCTCGACCCACCGGGTTCCTTCGTGGCCGGCGGCTCTACTCGCCTGCGCGCTGAGCGTGCTGCTCCTGGCCGCCGTGCACTGTTCGTCGTACCTGTCCAACGACGGCCACCGGCACCTCTCCCTGTCCGCACCGGCTGCGCCGGACGGGCACGCGGAGCCCTCCGGCGGACAGGAGTACCCGGACCGCCCGCAGCACGACCACGGCGCCTCGTGCGCGTCGCCTTGCCTGACCACGTGGGCCTCTGCGAACGAGGTCCAGCGGCCGGCCGATGGGTCGGCAGCCCCTTCGTCGTCCGTGCTCGGGGTGCTGTCCGTGGAGCAGGTGGCGGCCTCGGCGGCCTTCGGCTCCGGTAGATCATCCATAGCGCGTACCGGTCGCTCCACTCTGACCGGCGTTTGCCGGTGGCGGATCTAGGCCGCTCGTCCCGCAGCCGCAAGCGGCTGCCGCATGCCGCACTCCGGGCCGGGGCCCTGCCCTCCTGATGCCCGGCCGGTCACGGCATGCCACGCGAACGAGTAGCCGACGCCATCACCGAACGAACGAAGGCACAGTCATGCATTTTCCGACCACCGACACGTCGGCCACAGGCCGCACGACCTTGTCGGAACTGGTGGGCAACACCCCGCTGCTGCGCATCTCCGAACCGCTCGCGCCGGCGGGCCGGGGCTTCTGGGCGAAGCTGGAGGGCTTCAACCCCGGCGGCATCAAGGACCGTCCCGGCCTGTACATGGTCGAACGGGCCCGCGTCCGCGGCGACCTGAAGCCGGGCGCGAGGATCATCGAGTCCACCAGCGGGACCCTGGGCCTCGGTCTCGCTCTGGCAGGCATGGTTTACGGGCACCCGGTCACGCTCGTCACCGACCCGGGCCTCGAGCCGTCCATGACCCGGCTGCTGACGGCGTACGGCGCCCAGGTCAACGTGGTCTCCGAGCCGCACCCCACCGGCGGCTGGCAACAGGCCCGCCGCGACCGGGTGCAGCACCTCATGGCGCGGCACCCGGATTCCTGGTGCCCGGACCAGTACAACAACCCCGACAACACCGCCGCCTACACCCCGCTCGCCCTCGAACTGGCCACCGAGCTGCGCCACATCGACGTACTGGTCTGCAGCGTCGGTACCGGTGGCCACTCCGCAGGGGTCTCGCGGGTGCTGCGACAGCTCTACCCCGATCTGACGCTGGTGGGAGTGGACACGATCGGCTCCACGATCTTCGGACAGCCCGCCCGGCCGAGGCTGATGCGCGGGCTGGGGTCGAGCATCTACCCCCGCAACGTCGCCTACGACAACTTCAGCGAAGTGCACTGGGTCTCCCCCGCCGAAGCCGTGTGGACCTGCCGTCAACTGGCCGGCTCCCACTACGCCACCGGCGGATGGAGCGTCGGTGCGGTCTCGCTGGTCGCGGGCTGGCTGGCCCGCTCGCTGCCGAAGGAGGCGCGCATCGCAGCGGTTTTCCCCGACGGCCCCCAGCGGTACCTCGGCACCGTCTACGACGACGGCTACTGCGCGGCCCACGGCCTGCTCGACTCCCCGCCGGCGCCGGAACCGGACCTCATCGGCCGCCTGGACGAGAAGGAGGTCACCCGCTGGACCCGGTGCACTTCCGTCGTCGACCCGCTCACTCTCGGCGGAGGCCGTGAGAACGAGGCCGGCGGAAAGACCGACGTGCAGCGCGCGTCCGACCCGCAGGAGCAGGCCCGGTGAAGGACACGATCGCTCAAGTCCGCTCGTACGACGGCAGCGTTCAGCTGTTGATGGTCAACCAGTTCACCATCAACCTCGGCTTCTACATGCTCATGCCCTACCTGGCCACCTACCTGGCCGGGCCGCTCGGCCTGGCCGGCTGGCTGGTCGGACTGATCCTCGGCGTACGCAACTTCAGCCAGCAGGGCATGTTCCTCATCGGCGGGACGCTGGCCGACCGCCTCGGCTACAAGCCCATGATCATCGCCGGGCTCGTGCTGCGCACCGTCGGCTTCGCGACCCTCGGGCTGGTGGAGTCCGTCCCCGCCCTGTTGGCCGCGTCCGCCGCGACCGGGCTGGCCGGTGCCCTCTTCAACCCCGCTTCCCGCGCCTACCTGGCCGCCGACGCGGGCGAGCGCCGCGTGGAGGCCTTCGCCCTGTTCAACGTCTTCTACCAAGCGGGCATCCTGCTCGGCCCGCTGGTCGGCCTGATTCTGACCGGCGTCGATTTCGGCGTCACCTGCCTGGTGGCCGCAGGGATCTTCGCGATCCTGAGCGTCATCCAGATCAGGGCCCTGCCGGCCCGTCGCCCCGATCACCCGGGCACCTCGGACGGGCTCCGCGAGGGTGTCCTGCAGCAGTGGCGGGGGATCTTCTCCAACCGTCCGTTCCTGCTGTTCTCGCTCGCCATGGTCGGCTCGTACGTCATGTCCTTCCAGGTCTACCTGTCCCTGCCGCTGGAGGTCAGGCGCCTGGGTGGTGAAGGACGGTTCGGGACAGCCGCCGTGGCGTTCCTCTTCGCCGCCTCCGGACTGAGCACGATCGTCTTCCAGACCAAAATCACTGCGTGGTGCAAGGCCCGGATGGAGCCGGGCCGGGCGCTCACCTGGGGGTTGCTGGCGATGGGGGCGGCGTTCGTCCCGCTGCTCCTCGCCTCGGCCGTGCCGGTACCGGACGGCGGGGCGGGCCTATGGGTCCTGGCCGGGCTGCCGCCGGCGCTCTCGGCACTCCTGCTGGCGCTGGGCACGATGATCATCTACCCCTTCGAGATGGACACCATCGTCCGCCTCGCGGGCGACCGTCTCGTGGCCACCCACTACGGCCTGTACAACACCATCTGCGGAATCGGCATCACGGTCGGCAACCTGCTCACCGGCATCGCACTGGACGCCGCACGCAACGCCGAAGTGCCGGCACTGCCGTGGGTGGCGCTGGGGCTGCTCGGCCTGGCCTGCGCGGCGGCGCTCTACGCACTGCACCGTACGGGTCGACTGTCACCTTCGCGGGCCGAAGGAGGACGTCAGGCCGTGACCGCCTGACCGGCGCCGGGACGTCCGGGCAGGGCGCTGGGCGGCCACAGCCGCCCCCGCCCCCTGCCGCGCCTCGCGAACCGGCGTGAGCAACGTCGCGCAGGCGTGCACAGAGCGGTGCGGCCGGCGGATCTCCACCGGCCGCACCGCCCTTCCCCTCGGTCAGTCCCTGTGGAGAAGGGAGCCTTCGAGCGGACGCGCCGGGAACACGCCCGCATGGTGAGAACGGACCGGTTTTGGTGACTGACCCCCACGCGATGGCCGGTCACCCGGGCCTAGCGTCGGGGTATGGGCCCAAGAGGCCGCTCCCCCTGTCCCCAGCTCGCCGAGGGAACTCGCCATGCCGATGCAACCCTGGTTCACCGAAGCCAAGTTGGGCATTTTCATCCGCTACGGGATCTACTCCGTCGACGGCGTCCCGGAGTCCTGGTCGCTCTACACCGGTCAGCTCTCCCACAAGCAGTAGCAGTACATGAAGCAGCTGGAGGGTTTCACCGCCTCGCGGTACGACGCCCGCGCGTGGGCCCGATTGTTCGCCCGCGCCGGAGCCTCGTACGCCGTCCTCACCGCTCGCCACCACGACGGGGTCGCACTCTGGGAACGAGTCCTGGGGCTACCAGCCGCAGGACCGGGCCCACAAAGTCGGTGCGCCAGCTGGTCCGGTACTTCGGCGAGACCATCGCCATGGGCGGCAACCTGTTGCTGGCCGTCGGCCCCCGCGATGACGGCACGTTCCTGCCCGAGCAGGTGGAACGCCTGGAGGGCCTGGGCGACGGGACCACCAAGCACTCCGAAGCCGTCGGCACCACCATGGCCGGCCTCCCGGCCGGACACCACTACGGGCCCAGCACCCCCTCCGCAGGCCCGGGCCATCCCGGGCACGGTCAGCGGCGCGGCCAGGTGCGACTCGACGTACGCCAGCGCCGCCGCGACCGCCTGGTGCGGCCGCCGCTCCATCTCCGCCGAGCCGGCCAGGGCCGCCACGCGCCACAGCGCAGCCCACACCTCGGCATCCGCCCGGCGCGGGGTGCGCGGAGCCGCGGCGACGGCGAGCAGCAGCAGCTCGGAGAGGACCGGGGTCTGCGCCCCGATGGTACGCAACGTGAGGGGCGGTACGGATGTCCGTACCGCCCCTCACGCGTGGAACGCCGCCGGCCTACAGGACCTTCGAGAGGAAGGCCTTCGTCCGGTCGTGCTGCGGGTTGCCCAGGACCTCGCGGGGGTGGCCGGATTCGACCACCACACCGCCGTCCATGAAGACGAGGTTGTCGCCGACCTCGCGGGCGAAACCCATCTCGTGGGTGACCACGATCATGGTCATGCCCGACTCGGCCAGGTCCCGCATGACGTCGAGGACGTCACCGACGAGCTCCGGGTCGAGCGCCGAGGTGGGCTCGTCGAAGAGCATCAGCTTCGGCTCCATCGCCAGTGCACGGGCGATCGCCACACGCTGCTGCTGACCGCCGGAGAGCTGGGTGGGATAGTTCCCGCCCTTGTCGCCGAGACCGACCCGGTCCAGGAGCTTGACCGCACGCGCCCGCGCGACGGCCTTGCTCTCGCCCTTGACCATGACCGGGGCTTCCATGACGTTCTCTATGGCCGTCATGTGCGGGAAGAGGTTGAACCGCTGGAAGACCATGCCGATGTCCCGGCGCTGCGCCGCGACCTCGCTGTCCTTCAGCTCGTAGAGCTTCCCGGCCTTCTCCTTGTAGCCGACCAGCTGGCCGTCCACCGAGAGCCGCCCGGCATTGATGCGCTCCAGGTGGTTGATGCAGCGCAGGAACGTCGACTTGCCGGAGCCCGACGGGCCGACCAGGCAGAACACCTCGCGGGGAGCGACTTCGAGGTCGATGCCCCGCAGGATGTGGGCGGCGCCGTACGACTTGTGGACGGCCTCGGCCTTGACCATCGGCTGGGCGGTCACTTCGCCACCTCCGTACGGCGGAACATGTTCAGGTTGGCCTTGAGCCGCTGGAGCGGCGTGGGCGGCAGGGAACGCAGCGAACCACGCGCGTAACGGCGCTCCAGGTAGTACTGGCCGACGCTGAACACACTGGTCAGAGCCAGGTACCAGATGGAGGCGACGAACAGCATCTCCATGATCGCACCGGCCGTGGACCCGATGTTCGACGAGGCCCGCAAAAGCTCGGTGTACTGCACCGCCGACACCAGGGACGAGGTCTTCAGCATGTTGATGAACTCGTTGCCCGACGGCGGGATGATCACGCGCATCGCCTGCGGGAGGACCACACGGCGCATGGTCTGCGTCTGGGTCATGCCCAGCGCGTGCGAGGCCTCGCCCTGGCCCTCGTCGACGGACTGGATGCCCGCACGGACGATCTCCGCCATGTACGCGCCCTCGTTCAGGCCCAGCCCCAGCAGGGCGACCATGAACGGGGTCATCAGCTCGACGGTCTCCTGCTTGTAGATCGGGCCGAGGTTCACGTACTGGAAGATCAACGACAGGTTGAACCACACCAGCAGCTGCACGTAGACCGGAGTACCGCGGAAGAACCAGATGTAGAGCCAGGCGACCGTGTTGGTCACCGGGTTCTTCGAAAGCCGCATGACCGCGAAGAGGATGCCGAGCACCAGGCCCAGCGCCATCGCGGACACACTGATGATCACGGTGTTGCCGAGGCCGGCGATGATCGAGGGATCGAAGAGCTTGTCCCCGACCGTCTTCCAGATCACATTGCCCTGCGAGAAGGCGTAGACCAGCCAGCCCAGCAGGACGATGACCACGACACCGCTGACCCAGCGGCCGTAATGCCGCACGGGGATTGCCTTGATGGCCTCGTACGGGGTACCCGAGGCGCCGGGCCCGGCCGGCGGGGTCGCCGCCGGATCCTTGTCGATCTTGTCAGTCACAACGACTGCCCTTCAATGGAACCTTCGATGGGATGCTCGGATCACTGGCCTGCATTGAGCTGGGCCTGCTTCACCGCGCCGTCTTCGACGTTCCACTTCTCCAGGACCTTGGCGTAGGAGCCGTCCTTGATGATCGCGTCGAGGGCCTGCTTCAGGGCATCGCGCAGCTGGACGTTCTCCTTGGACACCGCGATGCCGAAGAGGCCGATGTCGCTCTGACTGCCTACGACCTCGAAGTCGTTGCCGCCGCCCGAGGTCTTCGCGATGTACGCGGCGACCGGGAAGTCGTTCAGGTCGGCCACGGCGCCACCGGCCTTGACGCGGGTCTGAGCCTCTACGTCGGTATCGAAGGCCTGGATCGTGAGCTTGTCCGGGCCGCACTTCACGGCCTGCGCCTTGAAGGTGTCCTCGGAGAGCGTGCCGCGCTGGACGGCGACGGTCTTGCCGCAGAGGTCATCCAGGGACTTGATGTTCTGCGGGTTGCCCTTCTTGACGAGGAGCGAGACGCCGGACGAGAAGTAGTCCACGAAATCGACACCCTTGCCGATCTTCGCGCCCTTGTCGTCCTTGCCCTCCTGGCGCTGCTTGGTGTCGTTGACCGACGACATGGCCACGTCCTGGCGGCCGGTGTCCAGCGAGGTGATCAGACCGTCGAAGCTGCCCGAGGTGAACTCGAACTTCACGCCGAGCTGCTTGCCCAGGGCCTCGGCGATGTCGGGGTCGACACCGACGATCTTGCCGCCCTCGGTGAACTCCATCGGCGCGTACGCCGCGTCCGTGCCGACCTTGATGACACCCGCGTCCTGGATCTTCTTCGGCAGGGCGGAGAACAGCGGAGCATCGTTGCTCTTCCCCTTGGCGGCGGAGTCGCTGTCGGTCTGATCCCCGCAACCGGCCAGAGTCAGGGCGGCGGTGCACACGAGGGTCAGGGCTGCGACCGTACGCCTGCTTGCTATCGCTGCGGTCATGATCGGTGGACTCCTTCGACGGAATGGTGGGAACAGCGGGGGCGGGGAGAGAAGAAGGGAAGGCAGTGGGCGGGCGGAGGGATCGACCCACTCAGGCGTCGACCACGCGCAGGTGCCCGACGGTCGGGTCTACGGCGCCGCGTACGTGGCCGTTGGGTGCGGCCGCGGTGAGTTGGAGGAAGCGCACCGTCTCGGTGGTGATGACCTCGCCGGGCAGCACGTTGGGGATGCCCGGCGGGTAGGCGGCCAGGGTGTCGGCCGATACCCGGCCCACGGCCTCGGCCGCCGGCACGACCCGGCCGGCGCTCATGAACGCCTCGCGCGGAGTGAGTACCGCCTCGCCGGGGGCCGGGAGCAGGAGTCGCATCCCGCCCTCCGCCCCGGCGCAGAGGGGGCGGGGCAGGGTGTGCAGGGCCTCGATGAACCGGTCGGTGTCAGGAGCGCTGCCCGCGCCCACGACCGCGACGACGGCGGAGTCGGTGGCCACCTCGACCATGATCTGGTGATCGCGGAACAGCCTGCGCCGGGCTTCGTGACCGCTGATCCCTCCGGCCCTGGTGTCGATGGCGACGCGAAGGGGGTCGGCGGTCACGATGTCGGGGAACCGTCCGAAGCCGTCGCTGACCACTCCGTACCGGCCCAGGCGACGCAGTGTCCCGCGCAGCGCGTCCGCGGCCCGAAGGGACACCCCGATGCGGTCGTGCCCGCACGCCAGACCTCTCCGGGCGACGTCGAGGGAGGCGAGCAGCAGCGCGCTCGCGCTGGTGGACTGCACGAGGCGGTAGGCACGGTCGATCAGCGGCTCCAGCACCTCGGCGAAGGGCCCGTGGCCCAGGTGCAGCATCGCGGACTGCGTGAGGCTCCCGCCCAGTTTGTGCGTGCTGGAGGTGACCAGGTCGGCGCCTTGGGCCAGGGCGCCGGAGGGCAGGCCCGGGTGGAAGCCGAAGTGGGATCCCCAGGCTTCGTCCACGATCAGCGGCAGCCCGTGCGCGTGCGCCGTGTCGGCGATGGCCCGGATGTCGGCGACGGCACCGAAGTAGCTGGGCGAGACCACGTACACGGCCGCCGCGTCGGGGTGGAGCGCGACCGCGTCGGCGACGGCCGCGGCGGTGACCCCGTGTGCGATGCCCTGTTCGGTGTCGAGGGACGGCTGGACGAAGGCGGCCTTCAGGCCGGAGAGCACCAGGCCGTCGATCACGCTGGAATGCACGCTGCGCTGCACGACGAGGGTGCGGCCGAGCATCGGCGTGATCAGGGAGGCGATCTGGTTGCCCTGGGAGGCGCCGTTGGTGAGGAACCACGTACGCCGGGCACCCCATGCCTCCGCCGCCAGCTCCGTGGCCTGGTCCATCGGCGTGTCCGTGCCGAGGTCGAGGCCGTCGAGGAGCGGCGGGAAGTCCAGCCGGAGCAGGTCGGAGCCGAAGGTCTCCACCAGGGGGCCGCCGTCCTCGGCGGCATGTCCGGGCACGTTGAGGCGCAGCCAGGCGCGGTCGGCGTGGGCGCGCAGCGCCTCGGCGTAGGGGGCGCGATCCTGGGACGCCCCGGTCGGGCGAGAAGTGGGTGCTAGAGCGAGGGGGCTGTTCACGTCGCTCAGTGTGGGGGCGCCTGGAGAGCTACAGGAATGCTGCATTCACCTATGGATCTCCATACTCTGTCTATATGCTTGAGATCCGCCACCTCCACGTCCTACGTGCCATCGCCAACGAGGGTTCCCTCGCCGGAGCGGCCCGGGCCCTCCACTACTCGCAGCCGACGGTCACCCATCATCTGACCGTCCTGGAGCGGCACTTCGACGCTTCGCTGGTGCAGCGGGGTCCGCGGGGCGCCACTCTCACCGAGCTCGGCGAGACACTGCTGCCCCACGCCGAGGCCGTGCTGTCCCGGCTGCGTCTGGCCGAGAGGGAGGTCCGCGATCAGGCGGCCCGCGGGACGCGTGCGCTGCGCATCGGGACCTTCCCCACCGCCGGCGCCCTCCTGCTGCCCGGCGCCGTGCGGTCCCTGCACGAGCAGGGCGTCCACGTCTCCCTGGTGGAGGGTGAGCTGCCCGTCCTGCTGAACGGGCTGCGATCGCGGGAACTGCACGCCGCACTCGTCTTCTCGCAGCCGGGCGACCGGCTCGACCTGGAGGACGAGTTCGAGGTGCACCCCCTCCTGACCGATCCGCTGCTGCTGGTCCTCCCCGAGGACCACCGGTGCGCGGCCCTGGAACGGGTACCGCTCGAAGAGCTGCGGGAGGAGAACTGGGTAGGGGCCGCCGACCCCCGCGACCCCTGCGACCGCCTGCTGTCCTGGGCCTGCGCGCAGCACGGCTTCGAGCCGGTCCACGTGATGCGCACCGACGACTACGGCGTCGTACAGGGCTTCGTCGCGGCCGGTACGGGGGTCTCGCTGGTCCCGCGCCTGGCGCTGGGAGCGCCGCGCGCCGACCTGGCCGTGCGCCCCCTGGAGGGACAGCCCCTGGCCCGCGAGATCAGTGTCGCCGTCCTGCGTTCCACGACGGCCCGCAGCGCCCAGGACCTGGTCGACGCCCTCAAGCGGCAGGCGTCCCGCGTCATCGCCCAGTGGAAGGAGAGCCCGCTCGCCTGATGGCAGCACGTCGATCACTCCGTGGATGCGCGTCGGGTTGAGCGCATGCCGCCCGACCGGCTCAAGGGCACCCTGGTAGGCGGCTGCTCGGCCTGCGCTCTCCCGCGCCGTCTCCTTGCCCTCGGGAGACGTGACTGAGGCTTCGAGGGACAAGGGAGACGGCTGGGTGTGCCCGCCGGGCCCGTCACCAGTAGTGCTTCCGACCTCCAACAGCGTGACCGGCCGCTCCGAGGATCCAGAGAACAGCTCCTACGACGAGGAGAACGACGCCGATGGTCCACAGGATTGAAATCCCCGTCACGAATCCGATGACCAGGAGAATGATGCCGAGAACGAGCATGGTCTCCTCCTACTTCGCTCGATGCTTCACAACCACGGTAGGAACCAACCGGACGTAACAGCTCCTGCCAGGCTGCTACCCGGCTCCGTGGGCAGTAAGCACTCGCTCCCGCCCACGGTGCCGGCCGTCCTGACCAGCGAGAGTTCAATGCTCCGGAACTGACGGGCCGCGCCCACGCACTTGAGGACCGTCCCCCTGACCGCCCGCGAGCACCCTGGGAGGCGCTCCCGGGGGGCACCAGCGGATGGGATCGACCGTCGTGTCGACATCGAGTCACGAAACGTTCGGCGCCCCTTGCCGGGTCAGTCTGCTGGCCCGCGACCTCCAAACGGCGCAGGAGTTCTGCGGTGCGGTTCTCGGCTGGGAATGCGGATCCGCCCAGGTCGGAGAGGCCTTCGCCGTCGGCGTCGCCGACGGGACGGGCAGCGCTCGCCGCCGACCTCGACGGGGCGGTCTTCGGGACTGGCGGGGCGATGCCATCCCCGACGGGGTTGGGCTCGGTTTGTGCACCGCGCTGCTCGGCGTCGCCTGCGCGGTGCTCTTCGTACGAGCCGTGGCCACCTCGTCCCCAGGACTGATCTGGGCCTTCGCGGCGGTACGGGTCCTCACCCTGGTCTGCCTGCTCCTGCTCGTGATCCGATGGTGCCACGGGGCAGCGGCCGCTTCGGTCGCGCCACAAGGGTGGCTGACGTCGCGCACTCCCCCGCGAGCAGAGGTCGCCACCTCGTCGAACAGCACCAGTCCGGCACACCGAGACAGGCCCCCTTCCCCGTCAGCTGCGCCGTCTCCTGGGGCTCATCGGCTCGGGCGGCCCCTCACACCCCCAGCAGCGGCGAACGCGACGCGCTACGCCCCTGGTCCCAGGCCTCGCGGATGTGGTGTGCCAGGCGGTCTTCCAGGAACACGGTCGCCGCGCAGCCGAAGGCGACGTCCGCCTCCAGCTCCGGCTCGTCGGCCAGGAGTCCGCCGATCACCTCGCGGCGTACGACCTGTTCGTGGACGGCGTCCCCCTCGACGTGCTCGGCCTAGAAGTGCTCGGCGGCGGGTCCGCGCCGCAGCGCCGCATGGCCTTGGCCAGGCGTCTGGACCCGGGCGAGGAGGTGACCTCGACGCAGGCGAAGTGGCCGACGAGACGCGGTCCGCGCGGCCGGCGCCGAACTCGTCGTACTCGATGGCGGCAAACCCGGCCTTGGCCCGGCCGGTGAGCCGGGGGATCGCCCAAGCGTGCGGGTCCGCTTCCTTCAGGTGGTAGAGGGATCTGAGGGCCGCGTACTCACGTAGCTGCCATAGCTCGCCCTCGGTTTCGAGGTGGTGGGTGAGGCTTCCGGAGAGGGCTATTGGCTCCACGAGGGGGTCATGCAGGATTCCTGTCCTCGGGCGGCGCGGCGGGACGCTCGCGGTGTCGGTGGCTGGTGTCGCACCACGGGTACGTACGGCTGCGGCGACAGGTGCACACCGCGACCATGGAGCGGTCGGACCGGGCGACCGTCCCGTCATCCAGGACGACCTCGACCGGCCCCTCGACCAGGACCGCCCCGTTCGGTTCCACGGTCACCCGGCGGGCGGGCCCTGCTGCGGAGACCGGGCATGGGTCACGGGGCCGGAACGTACGGCGGGCCAGGAAACATCGACGGCCATGACCCGGGCTCCCGCGGCCATGCAGCGCCAGCACTCCGGTGCCCGTACCGATCTCCAGCACGTCACTCAGCGGCCCGAGCTCCTCGTGATCGAGCGCCTCCGCGAGGAGAAGGGTGTCCGGCTGTGGCCGGTAGACGCCGGGCACGGCCATCAGCCCGGCGGGCAGTGAGGGCAAGGACAGAGCCGTACCGGGCATCGCGCGCCTCCTGGTCGTACCGCACTTCCTGGTCACGTCGGGCGTGCTCAAACCCGGGGACCCTGGCCGGCGGCGTCGTCGTCCGGTGTCTGCCAGGAGTCCTCACGCTGCCGTGCCGCGGGGTTCTGCTCGGCCGGCCGGACAGGAGCAGGGCGCCGTGCGCTCCGTCGGCTGCCGTACCAGAACGCACCGATCAGAAGCACGACCACCACCACTCCGGCGATCACGAGGAAGAGCGCTCCCTGGCCTTCGGCAGCAAGACTTTCGGTAGGAATCATGGGTGGCGCCTACCCGCGATCGGCGGATCTACGGATTCGTGCGCGGTCACCACCCCGTGCGGTACACCCAAGGTCGTCTTCGGTGTCCTGGCATGGGTACCCGCCAAGGTGACCGGCGCCCTTCCCTCTTCCTCATCGGTTCGAGGAGTACTCCACAGCACGTCAGTGCTGGTGAGGCTGCCGTCCGCGGAGCCTACGTCGGATCACGTACAGGTCTGTGATCGCCACCGCGGCCAGCACCAGACAGGCCGCGGACAACACCGCGCAGAGCCCCGCGGACGGGCTGCTGTCCTGCGTCGCGCGCAAGCCCGCGAGGGCGAACACCACGCCCCCGGCCGTGAAGAGGGGCGCGAAGATCGTCGACAGGAGGCGCCGCAGCCGCAGATCGCTGCGGGCCCGGCCGGCCTCGGTACCGTCGCGGCGCCGGGCCGTTACGAGCACGAGTCGGCCTTCCGCCCGCAGCCCGCGGGCATGGGGTCTGTGGGTGAACGACATGACGCGACCTCCGCTTCGTTCAGTCTTCGGCGTACTGGAGCGCTTCGAGTACTGCTGCGGGCGGGCAGGGCTGGCCCGTAAGGACGCACAGGCTGAACAGGGTGTCTTCGAACTCCTGGCGGGCCTCGGTGCCGGTCGGGGCCGCGGACAGGCGCAGGCGGGCTTCGAAGAAGCGGCCCCGGTCAAGTGAGGTAGGTGCGGCAGCCGGTGAGCTCCAGGAGTCGCTCCACGCAGGGGCTGGCGGCGGTGATTCGCAGGCTTCTGCCCGCCCGCCGCGCCGTGGAGCGTGCGACCAGCAGCGCGTTCAGGCCGGCGCAGTCACAGAAGCCGACCTGCTGCAGGTCCAGGAGCAGGTTGCCGCGCTGGGCCGCGAGTGCGGTGAGGAGGGTGTCACGGAGCAGCGCGGCGTTGTCGAAGTCGATTTCGCCGCACACGCGGATCTTGACGCTTCCGGGCGGGCCCGCTTCCACGCCGATCTCCAGCTCCTCGACGGTGGTGGTGTCGAGGTCGGTTTCGTACATGAGCCCGGTCATGGCGGCCTCCCCGAATGTCCTGGGGTTGCTCCTTCAACAGCATGGTCTGCACGGGTGGAACGTACGTCAAGAATTACCTGAAAATATGGACGTATACACAGTATCCGGGCATGCTGGGGGTATGGGTGATGCAGCTTCCGCTCAAGCGCCGTGGACGTTCCTGACCAGCCACGCACGCGTACTCCTGACCCTCGCCAGGGACCCCAGCGTCCGCCTGCGGGACGTCGCGGAGACCTGCATGCTCACCGAGCGGACCGTCCAGTCGATCGTCGCCGACCTGGAAGGGGCCGGATACCTCACCCGGGTACGCGAAGGACGCCGCAACCACTACCGGATCACCCCCGGAGCCAAATTCCGCCACCCCGCGGAAGCCGACCGCGACATCGCCGAGCTCCTCGCCCTGTTCGCACGGGAGCCGAGCACGGCCGGGAGCCCCCGCCCCGAACCGCAGCAGGTCTGATCGCTGCGCGCGGCAAGCGACGGACCGCCACCCCGTTTCCCCTGCTCGGCGAGGAACGTCGTCTTCAAGGTCGGTTCGGGCACTCGCTCTCGGGCACTCACAAGGTCGGTTCGGGCACTCGCGCGGCGCCTGATCCGAGGTGGTACACGGCGAAGGCACGGTCGATCACCGGCATCGCCACGTTGCGCACCCGTACCCCGCCGGCCGTCATCCCGTGCTCGGTGCCCATGTGCGCATGGCCGTGGACGGCGAGGTCGGCGCCGCCCCGGTCCATCGCCTCGGCGAGCAGGTAGCTCCCGAGGAACGGATAGATCTCCAGCGGCTCACCCGCCAGGGTGTCCGGTACGGGCGAGAAGTGCGTGAGCGCGATCAGGACGGTGCTTCCCGCTTCCCGGAGTTCGTCGAGCGCGCGACCGAGATTGTCCGCGCACCGTCGCGTGTAGCGCACGAAGGACTTCATCTCGGGCTCGCCGAACTCGCTGGCGCAGCGTCCGGCGAAGCCGCCGCCGAACCCCTTGGTCCCCGCGACGCCGACCCGCGCACCGTCCACGTCGAGCAGTACGCCGTTCCCCTCCAGCACATGCACCCCGGCCCGGAGCAGTTCCCGGGTGACGGCCGCCTCCTGGTCGCTCTGGTAGTCGTGGTTCCCGAGCACGGCGACCACCGGCACGGGCAGACCCGCCACCTCCCCGGCGACCACCTGCGCCTCTGCCGGCGTGCCGTGCCGGGTCAGGTCGCCCGCCAGCAGCAGGAGATCGGCGCATCCCCCGAGCGTCTCGAAGGCGGGGCGCAAGGCGCCCTCGTCGCCCGGGGAGAGATGGATGTCCCCCACGGCCGCCACGCGGATCACGACAGCTCCTCGGGGTGGTCGGGCGGGTTGTGGCAGCTCACCGTGAGGTCCGCGTGCCAGGGAAGACCCGCGAGTTCCTCCTCGGCGATGCGCAGGACCGCCGCGCGGCAATCCGGGCTGGTGACACTGCCCCAGACGTGCGCGGTGGGCCCGCGGGGCTCCACGCGTACGCCGAGCTCGGCGATGTCCTCGCGGGCCAGCCGGTCCCTCAGGTGCTGGACGCGGTATTCGATGTGACCGCCGGCCGTCATGGCTCCTCCCGCTCCCACTCCCGTTTCCGCGGCTCGACGACGCGGAGCCGTTCCAGGAGGTAGAGGAACGCGTCGGACAGCGGCGCGTCCCGGTGATCCAGGTACATCCGGTCCCAGTCGATCTGTTCCCGCAGCATCCGGGCCATGGGCAGCAGATCTCCGAAGTCGCAGTAGTGCTCGCACAGCGCGGCAAGCCGGCTGTCCATCAGGTCGGTGGGCGCCAGAACCGGCATCCAGACCGAATCCACCGCCCTGACCTGGGCCCGGTCGAGCAGTTCCGTGCTGACCGGACGCCGGGCGAGCTCGAAGATCAAGTCGATCTCCTCCCCGTCGGAATGACCCTTGACCAGCCAGTCCTCAGGTGCCCTGCGCATGGATATTCCGCCGCCCTCCAGAGCCCCGATCACCGCGTCGGCGTCCTCGCGGCGGACGCAGAAGTCCGTGTCGTGCTGGAAACTGGCCGGCAGGCCGTGCGCGAACGCCGCCACGCTCCCGGCGAGCGCGAACCGCTTTCCGGAGGCCTTCAACAGCCCCGCGACACGCTTGGTGGTTTCCAGGATGGCCTGCGTGTGGTCGTGCGGCAGCGGCTCCGGCTGCGGCTCCACATCGTCGGGCGCAAGGGCCAGGACGGGTCCGTCACCTTCGTACGTCTCGGTGATCACGGCCGGCACCTCCTCCTCTGCCTTGAGGGCCGCAAGTGCATCCACCCACACCCGGGTCGCTACCCACGAAGCACTCGCTCATGCCTTGATCTCCATGGGGGGGCATCCACGAACACTCTGGCCCATCGGGCACGCCGTCGGACGTTCCGAGCGACGGCGCCAGGCCTGGTTGAGGCTCCCCGCTCCGTGCAGGGGCCGGCACGAAAGACCGAAGCCCATCCCCCGATGGCGACCGCCGAAAACCACCCCCTGCCCCGACCTGTTCGACGCCGTGCTGCGGCTTCCCCTGCTCGACTGCGGACGGGCAAGGTCCGAACTCGGCTGGGCGCCCCGGCGTCAGGGCGCGAGGAGTGCGAAGGCGGGCGGAGGGTAAGCGCACGACGTGTTTCCGGTGGTCCGGAGCCGGAGCCGGGGGCCCGACCCGTTGCCGCCGCACGCGGCCAACAGCGGTTTCGTACTGAAGGCCGTCCCCATCCAAGAGAGGAGTCCGTCATGCCCCGAGGATCCAGTCCGAAGCGTGAGCGGCAGTACGAGCACATCAAGGAGAGTGCGCAGGAGCGCGGCGAGAGCCCGGAGCGCGCGAAGGAGATCGCGGCGCGGACCGTGAACAAGGAGCGGGCTCGCTCGGGCGAGTCCAAGACGGCGAGCAAGAGCTCGATCGAGGACATGTCGTCCTACAAGCGCGGCGGCCAACGCTCCCACAGCGGCGCGCAAGGGCCCACGTACGACCAGCTCTACGCAGAGGCCAAGCGCCGCAACCTGCACGGCCGCTCCTCCATGAACAAGGCCGAACTCAAGCGCGAGCTCGGCCGCTGAACACCGGGAGCGCGCATGAACCGGGCCGCGCTGTTGGACGTCGACGGCACCCTCACCGACCCTCTACGGCACGTACTTCGACCCGTTGCCGCCCCTGGACGCGGCAGCCGACCTGCTGCGCGAGCTGGACCGGCGCGGCTGGCGCGTCGTGCTCGTCACCTCCGCCCGGCAGGCCGAATTCGACGCTCTGCGGCGAGCCGTCGACGCCGACGACGTGGAGGACGGCAAGCCCGCACCCGACCCGGTGCGCCACGCCCTCGACCTTGCCGACGCACCCTCGCGCGGCTCCGCCTTCGTCGGGGACACGGTCTGGGACAAGCGGGGAGGCAGCCGCGCCGACGTCACCTGCGTGGGACTGCAGAGTGGCGCCATTTACCCGCGGCGACCTCGAAGAGGCCGGGGCGCGGGCCGTGTACCGGAATCCCGCCGACCTCCTGGCCCACCTCGGCGACAGCCCGTTCGCCGACACGGCCGGCCTCGACCCGTGAGGAGACGACCGGGCACCCGGCCTGTGCTCGCGGGTGACTCGTTCAGGTGTGGAGGCGGCTGTCGGGTTGAGGGCGCGTACGGCGTCCAGGTCGCACGGGCAGGCCCGGGGCTACGTGACCGGTTCCGGTGCTGGTACCGGCCCGGGAAGTGGCCCGGGCTGGGGGTGCGGCTCGGGCCGGGGCGCCGGCGGAGGCTGGGGGTCGGGTGCGGGTTGCGGCGGCGCCGGGGGCACCGGATCCGGTCCGCCCGGAGCGGGTACGGGACCTGGCAGCGGCCCGGGCCGCGGTCCAGGGCCCGGGCCCGGTGCGGGCGTCGGGTTCGGCGGTACGGGGTCGTTCGGCGGAGTACCCATGGCGGCTCCCCTGTAGTGACGGCCACTGGCCTGTCCGGCAACGGCGGCAGGTGAGTCGTCGACGCCCACCACCACACGGGGAATAGGGCCCATGGCGTCCATGGCCGCGTCCCTCCTCACAGGCTTGTTCCCACGACGGAGCGGCGGCCCCCGGGCCCGTCCCTCGTGCGGCCCGGAAGCCGTCCACCGCTCATCACGGCGCCTGCCCGAACGGGCCATCCCCAAACAGCGGTGGGTGCCCGCCGTCAGGTGCGCCGCTGGCCTCCACGCGCGCCGTCCGCATGCACAGGGCCGGTCAGGCGTCGACCCGGTGCTTGCCGAGCCTCTCGACCATGGCCGGGTCACGGTGGTCGAAGAAGAGCGACTTGCCGGTGTCGAGGGTGGCGATGGCCGTCATCTGCTCGTCGGTGAGTTCGAAGTCGAAGACGTCGAAGTTCTCGGCCATGCGCTCGGGCCGCACCGATTTCGGGATCGCGACGACGCCGCGCTGGGTCAGCCAGCGCAGCACGACCTGTGCGACGGACTTTCCGTACTCCTTGCCGATCTCTGCCAGGAGCGGGTTGGCGAACAGGTCGTTCCTGCCCTCGGCGAAGCCGCCCCAGGACTGGATCTGGACACCGCGCTCGCGCATCAGCTCCTGATAGTCGGCTCGCTGGAAGAAGGGATGGGTCTCGATCTGGTTGACGGCCGGGGTGATGTCGTTGTTGAGGATCAGGTCGATCAGCCGGTCGGGGTAGAAGTTGGCGACCCCGATCGCTTGCGCGAGGCCCTCTCGGTTGAGGGATTCCATGGCTCGCCACTGCCCGTAGACGTCACCGAAGGGCTGGTGCACCAGGTACAGGTCGACGTGGTCGAGGCCGAGCTTGGTCAGGGAGGTCTCGAATGCGCGCCGGGTGTTGTGCTCGGCAGGGGCGTCCTGGACCCACAGCTTGGTGGTCACGAAGAGTTCCTCGCGGGAGATGCCGCTGTTCCTGACGGCTCGGCCGACGGCTTCCTCGTTGCCGTAGGCCGCGGCTGTGTCCAGGAGCCGGTAGCCGGCGGCGAGCGCGTCGGTGACGGCCCGCTCGGTCTGCTCCGCCGGGATCTGGTAGACGCCGAAGCCGAGGATGGGCATCCGGATGCCGTTGTTCAGGGTGATGTGCCGCATGGTTCTTCCGTCTCTGAGCAGGTGCGGGTGGGGCGCTGCTGGACCGGTGGTTCTCGGTCACACTCCCGCACCGTGGTCGTCCTCGCGCGCCGACGGGGCCCGAAGGCGGAGGTTGCCCTTAATGGCCCGGGCGGGCGGTCTCGAGTGCAGCACCCTCATGAAGTAGACGGCCATGGACGCGATCGTGCTGCTGCGCGAGGACCACAAGACTGTCGAGAAGCTGTTCAAGCGGTTCGAGAAGACGGGCGACGACCATCTCGCCGAGCGCCGGGCGATCGCCGACGAGGTGACCGGAGAGCTGAGCGTGCACGCCTGGATCGAGGAACAGGTGCTGTGCGGGTGTGGGCCCCCGCGCTCCGGTTGGACGGGGCCAGACGGGCCGGGCGCGCCTTCGAGCGGGCCCTCGCCGACGCGGACTACGGACGGGCCTGCGCGCTACTGGCTCCGCAGACCCGGCAGCAGCTCCAGGAGGACGGGCACAGCGAGCACAGAGCGTGCGGCCCGACGCTACGAGAGCAGGTGCTGCCGGCAGCCGGCCCGGTGCGCGCTACGCAGGTGCACGGGCGGCAGGCCCTGCTGCGCCTGCAGAACGACACCCTGTTCCTGTCGCAGTTCCAAGACGGGTGGAAGGTGGTCGCCGCGGACTGCACATCGCAGGGCGACCGGCCCGACCGCTCCCTGGGGGTCGTGACGGCCCTGCTGTTTCTCCTGTCCTGGCTCGCACAATCCATCGCCGGCACGGCCGCCTACAACGAGCAGCAGCTGCGCCGACTCCAGTCCCCGTTGCCTGGGCCGACTACCTGGCGTCGGCCGACTTCTGGAACCGCTCGCTGCAGAACTGGCAGTCCGAACTCCTGGCCGTGGCCGCCATGGCCATCCTCTCCGTATACGTGCGCCAGCGAGGATCCCCCGAGTCGAAGCCCGTCGGCGCCCCGCACCATGCCACGGCTGTGGAGGGCTGAAATCACATGTCAGATGTCCTCTTCGCGCCTGTCGCGGTCTTCTCGGAGCGGGTCCTCCGCTCGGTGGCGCTGGAGCTCCTCGGGGCTCTTGCCGCGGGACGGCGTGCCGGGCTCAGGGCTCAGGGGCTCCTGGTCGGGCCGCTGGGGGCGCGTCTGTTCCTCGCGCCCTTTGCCGGGTTCTAGCCTCTTGTCCTTCATTCCGCCCATGGCGGCAACTCCTAATGCGTGAGGGGGTCGGCGTGTTCCCGTCGTCCACGCCGACTTATTGATCGTTTCAGAATGAGGTTCGCAGACGGCGGAGGCATACGAGGCTGCAGGCCAGTTCGAGCAGGCCCTGGTGGAGATCGGCGCGTTGTTCGTAGCGGATGCGGAGCCTCTTGAACTGGTGCATCCAGGCGAAGGCGCGCTCGACGACCCAGCGCACCTTGCCCAGTCCAGAACCGTGAGCGACGCCACGGCGGGCGATCCGGGGCTTGATTCCACGCTTCCAGAGCAGGCGGCGGTACTTGTCGAAGTCGTAGCCACGGTCGGCGTACAGACGTCGGGGCTTGCGGCGGGGGCGTCCCCGCCGACCCCGAATCGGCGGAACGGCGTCCAGCAACGGTAGGAGCTGGGTTACGTCATGTCGGTTCCCGCCGGTCAGTGTCACGGCGAGCGGCGTTCCGTGGCGGTCGACGATCAGGTGATGCTTGGAGCCGGGGCGGGCACGGTCAACGGGCGAGGGGCCGACGTGATCCCCCCTTTCAGAGCTCGGACGTGCGACCCGTCCACGGAGCAGTCGTCCAGGTCGAGAAGGTCAGCGCGGCGCAGTTCGGCGAGTATGGCGGCGTGCAGACGCGGCCAGACACCAGCCTCGGTCCAGTCCCGGAGCCGGCGCCAGGCAGTTGCTCCGGAGCAGCCCACGGTCTCGGCGGAAACATCTCGCCACGCGACACCGGTCCGCAGTACGTACATGACGCCGGCGAGTGCGGTCCGATCCGGCACACGCAGGCGTCCGGGAAACCTGTGGCGGCGCTCGGGCGCCGGTGGCAGTAGCGGGGCGATTCGCGCCCAGAGGTCGTCGGGAACTGGGTCCGCGGGCATGCCGGACACGTTGCCAAGATGGATCATCCAGTTCAAGAGTGCGGCGCCAACTGCGGGCCCGCCTCACCAACTCTGGTAGAAGCCGTCGTCGTCCTCGTTCGGCTCCAGCGGTGCGAACTGCCGCAGCTTGCCGCCCCTGATCATCCAGATGCGGAAGAACGCCTCCTCCTGATCCATCACCAGGAGCTGCACCAGATTCGGCTCGCGCCACTGCGTCTCGAACACACGATGCTTGAGAGCGTCGAGATCTGCGTGGTTCAGAGCACCTGCCCACACCTCGCACTCCGGGTTCTTCCAACCACCCCAGCGATGGGTTTCAGGACTCGTCAGCGGTTCCAAAGAGCCCACTCCGCGGCCCTCTCGGTCAGCATGACGAGGCGCGTCGGTCCGCAACCACGCACTCAGCTCCTCTGCGTTCGCACTGTCCGCCGCGCCAATCGAAATCATCACGTTCGCCACCCAGCTCATAGCGATCGTTCTACAGCAGCAGTCAGCACACCTGGCCAGCCGCCTGCTCACAAGCCTTCGTGCTCCGAGACCCAGTCCTCATTCTGAAACGATCAGTTGGGCCGTGGCGGCACGCAGGGCCGGCAGTAGCTTCGTGGCGGACCACTCCAGGAAGGGTTCCTGCTGGTCGCCTCCGATCTGGATCAAGGCGACCTCGGTGAACCCCGCCTCGGCGTAGGGGCGCACCGCGTCGACTACGGCGTCCACGTCGTCGCCGCAGGGGATGGCCTCGGCGACGTCCTCGGGCCTGATGTGCCGGGCGGCCTGAGCGAAGCCCGCGGGACCTGGGAGTTCCGCATTGACCTTCCAGCCGCCGAGCGCCCAGCGGAACTGGTCGTGCGCCCGGGCCACCGCCGCATCGCGGTCGGGGTCGAAGGAGACCGGGAGCTGGCCCACGCTCGGTTTGCCGACGCCTCCGTACGCGCCGAAGGCGGTCAGCAGCTCCTTCTTCGGCTCGGTGGCTATGAGCAGGTCTCCGAAGCGGCCCGCGATCTCGCATGACCGGTCCCCCGATACGGCGATCCCGATCGGGGGACCCTCGTCGGGGAGGTCCCACAGCCTGGCGTTCTCGACGTCGAAATGGGCACCGTGATGGCTGACGTACCCGCCCGCGAACAGGGAACGGATGATCCCCACGGCTTCCTCGAGCATGTCCAGGCGTACGTGGGCAGCGGGCCAGCCCGTACCGACGACGTGCTCGTTGAGGTTCTCGCCCGAGCCGAGGCCCAGCCGGAAGCGCCCCTGGGACAGGAGCTGCATCGTGGCGGCCTTCTGCGCGATCACCACGGGGTGGTAGCGGAAGGTCGGACAGGTCACGTACGTCATGAGCGGGATCCGCGACGTCGCCTGTGCGGCGGCGCCCAGGACGCTCCACGCATACGGCGCGTGTCCTTGCTCCTCCAGCCAGGGGAACGCATGGTCCGAGATGACGGAGAAGCCGAAGCCGGCCTGCTCCGCGTGCACCACGTGGTCGACGAGCTCCCGTGGCCCGGCCTGCTCGGTCATCATCGTGTATCCGATGCGCACCATGCCGGGCGCCTAACCGATTCGGCCACCTTGAAACGTGCCCGGGCCTCCGGCCCGGGCGGCGCCGCGCTCCGCGGCCTCGGGCGGGGTGACCCGGGTCGAGATCCCGCAGCGCCCGGTACTGGAGCAGCGGGGGTGGCGGACCCTCGATCCGGCCGGTGAACCAGCTGCGCACTTGCTCGAGGACCGGGCTGCCCGCTTCGCCCGGACGCCAACCGACGGCTCTGAACTTGTCCACCCGGTCGCCCGTCTCCTCTCCGAACAGCTCCGCCAGCGCCCGGTCCTCCCGGCGGAGCACATGCACGGTGAGGTACTCGGCCTCGCGAGCGACGCGGTGGGTGTGGTTGGCGGTCGACAGCCAGACGGTGAACCTTGGCGGGTCGATGGAGCACTGCGAGGCGAAGCCCACCAGGCATCCCGCGCACCCGGCGGCGGCGGAGGCGGCCGTGACCACGTACATCGGTCCGTCGTGCACGTCGGTGAAGTGGTCGAACTCTGCCGTCACGGCGCCTCCTCGCGCGCTCTCCCGGCACCGAGTCACATGCCGAGGTCGAGGAGCGCGTTCTCCACGACCTCGGTGAGCGCGGGATGGATCCAGTACGGGGACTTGGCGAGGGTGACGGCGTCGATGCCCAGAGTCGCCGCCAGGACGAGGGGCTGGATGAGTACGGAGGCCTGCGCGCCCATCAGGTGGGCGCCGAGGATCCGTCCGGTGCCGGGCTCGGCGAGGACCTTGCAGAAGCCGGTGGTGTCCTCCATCGCCCAGCCGTAAGCGATGTCGCCATAGCCGGCCGTGCCCACCCGGTAGTCCAGTCCCCTGTCGCGGCAGTCCTGTTCGGTGGCGCCGACGGAGGCGATCTGCGGTTCGGTGAAGACCGCCGCCGGCACCAGGTCGTGGTCGGCGGCGATCAGGTGGTCCGGGTTGCGGAGGTTGTGCGCGACCACTTCCGCCTCCCGGTTGGCCACGTGCTTGAGGGGCACCGGGGAGCAGATGTCACCGAGCGCGAACACGCCTTCCACGGTGGTGCGCTGGTGCGCGTCGACGAGTACGCGGCCGTCGTCGTGGGTGGCGATGCCGGCCGCTTCGAGGTGGAGCCGGTCACTGTTCGGAACACGGCCGACGGCAACGAGCAGCATGTCCGCCTCGATCGTCGATCCGTCGTCCAGGGTCAGCAGCAGCTCGCCCGGTCGGCCACTGACCGCCGTGACCTCCCGACCGAGCCTGAGGTCGTAGCGGGAACGGACCAGCTCGGTGAACCGCTCAGCGACCGTCTCGTCCTGCGGGCCGAGCAGGCGCTCCTCCTTCTCCACGATGACGACGGAGCTCCCCGCCGCAGCGAACACCTCGGCAAGCTCCGCGGCGATGTACCCGCCGCCGAGGACCGCCAGACGCCTGGGCGGGGCGTCGATGCGCATCACGGTGTCGGACGTCTCGTAAGGCAGCCCCGCTCCGGCGACGGGACCGGGCACGAGCGGACGGCTGCCCGCCGCGACGACGATCTGCCCGGCACTCACGTCGACGGCACCCTCCGCCCGGTCGATCCGCAGGGTCCGCGGGCCGGTGAACCGCGCCCTGCCCTCGTACACGGTGACCCAGTCCTCATCCATACGGCCCCTGCGGCCCCGGTCCCGTTCGGCATCCAGCCGTCCGAAGACCCGGTCGCGCGCTTCCCGCCAGCGCACCGCTCTCAGCTCGGCGTCCACGTCGAACGTCCCGGCTTCCCGGACGGTACGCGCGACGTGGGCGGTGTGGGCGAGCATCTTGCTCGGGACGCAGCCGGCGTTCAGGCAGGTTCCGCCGAACCAGCGCTCCTCGACGATGGCCACGTCGAGGTCGGCGAACGAGTCGTCGATGACGGCATTGCCGGATCCCGCACCGATGACGACAAGATCATGATGGCGCATCCGGCCAGCCTACGAGGCTCCTCGGCGGGCCGGTCCGCCGACGCGCTGACCCCGGCCCCGGCCGCCGCCCCGAGGCGGCCCGGCGCGGGAGCCCGGCTCAGGTGGTCAGGAGGCGGTTGAAGAAGGAGCGGTAGCGCCGAAGGGCAAGGCGGAGGTCCTCGGTGGCGACTTCCCCGCGGCTCTGCCATTGCTCCTCCAGGGCACCCTTGCGTTCGGCGAAGGTGCCGGCCAGGTGCTGCATGACGGAGGCGACCAGCGCGTCCGCCTCGCGGACGGATTCCCTGGGGCCGTCCACGAAGCCCCCCTCTGGATCCGGGCCCACTGGTCCCGGAACCCCTCCGCCTCGGACTCCGGCAGCAGCGGAGCCTCGTCCCCGAGCGGGGCGGCGGACGTACCGGAAGGTGCTCCCGCGACCGCGGACGTTCCGGCCGCGTCCTCGTACGCATCGGTGCTCGCATCGGCCGCGCTGCGCACCTGCACCTCATGGGCTCTGCGGTAGTGATCCAGGGTGCGGCCTTGCTCCACGGACAAGTCGTGCAGGGGCTGCTCGTACCTCTCCATCGGAAATCCGCGGTCCCGCATCAACCGGATCACCAGCTGGTCCGCCCGGGCAACGGCATCGACGGGGCGCTCCACGAAGTTCTCACCATCGCCTCGACACCCACCCCATGAGCAGGAGCTCTGCGGGCGTCGGCGCAATAGCGGGCAGAGGCCGGCCGGAGCAGGCCGGCGCCTTGGTTAGCGGCTCTCCCCCGTTGGGGGCCTGTCGTTCGGGTGCAGTCGGGGCCCGCGCGGGATCGCGGCGTGGCAGCGGGTAAGCGTCGTGCATGAACTCACGCACCCTCGACACCTCGCCCACGGCTGGCCAGACCGCGGCCCTCGACACCGCCTCGGCATGCTGGCTGAAGACCCTGGACCGGCTCGAGCGGACAACGGTGGCCGATCCGGCCATCAGGGTGCTGCAACGGGGCATCCGTTCGCTCCCCCTGGGCGGCATGCGCGATCTGTTGCGTGGCAGGCCGCTGGGCCACCCCCTGCACCCCGTGCTCGTGCAGGTGCCCATCGGCTGCTGGCTGTCGGCTTCGGTACTGGACTTCGTGCCCGGGGCACAGCGCGCGACGACCACCCTGACCGCCGTCGGCCTGGCGGGCGTCGCCCCGGCAGCGGTCGCCGGCTGGGCGGACTGGGCGGATCTGCCGCCGGAGCAGGCCCGGGTCGGTCTGGCCCACGCGGCCTCCAACGTGGCTGCGGTGGCCTGCTACACCGCGTCCCTGACGGCGCGGCTCCGCGGCCGCTCGGCGAAGGGCCGGCTGTGGGCTCTGGGCGGGATGGCTGCCGTGGCCGTCAGCGGTGCGCTGGGTGGGCACGTGGCCTACCGACAGGCTGTCGGGGCGCACGCCGCGACGTGAGGGAGCGCAGCCCCTGCGCACCGTCGCCGAGCCGGCGCTTCTCTCCGGAGGTGGGCATCGCGGCGTGGTCAGGATGATCGGGGGTACGGCGAACCGTTTTGAGCCTGCCTCCAGGAGGTGGTCGCGCCCGCCGGGCAGCTCGTCGACGATGTCGCGTTCCACCGTGGCGAAGGGGGATGGCCTCGCAACTCGGCGAAACCGCACGGGGCTGCACGGCTCCGCTGACCGACTGGGCGAAGCCCCGCCACGTACGGTGACCGCCGTGCTCAGCCTTTCTGCCCTCACCTCAGAACGCGGAGCGGGCCGTCAGCTCTTGGCGCTGGGAACCGCTAGCGGCTCTACGGGAGCCTTCTTCTCGATCGCAGGGACATCAAGAAAGGGCAGGGCATGAGGAGTGGCAACGACCCCGACCGCCCAGTGGGGGCGACGTCGGGGGCGACACACCTCGGCGTTGGTCCCGACGACAAGTCCACAAAGACGGACAGCTACTTCGCTGCCTCGGCCCGAAGGGTGCCGGCGCCGATGGCGCCCCGGAGGACGTCGGCGATCTCCTCGGGCCTGAGGTCGATTCCGTCGAGCCCCTCGACGATCAACGGGATTTCCTCCAGCGCGTACTCGCCGCGGCCCTCGGCGCTGAACTCGGGACCGGTGCGGTCGTCGAAGGACCAGGTGGCGATGCGGGCGAGGTAGAAGAGCTGACGCTCGTCGTCGGACTCCATGGTGTGGAGGAGGCGGACGATGTCGGCCTTCCCTGCGATCTCCTCGTGGATCTCCCGGTGGAGAGCGGCCTCCCGGGACTCGTCACCGGCTTCGACACCACCACCTGGCAGGACCCAGTACACCGGGATGCCGGGTTTGGTGCGGCGGATGACCAGCATCGTGTCGTGCGCGGTGACGAGGACGGCTCGGACTCGTTCGATCATTTCGGTCTGTCTCCTTGCTTGTTGGCTTCTCAGTGCAGCAGCCGGCCACCGTCGACGTGGACGGATCTGCCCAGTGATGAACGACGCGGACGGGCTGACGAGGAACGCCACCAGGGCCGCCACGCCTTCGGGGCGTCCGCGTCGTGGGAGGCACAGGCGATTGATGGGCCGTGACCACGCGAGGATCGTCGGAGCTGCTGAGCGCGGTTCCCCGGCCGGCTACGCCTCCAGGGGCCGGCCGGTGAAGAAGGCGGTCAGGACGGGCGCCAGGGCCTGCGGGTCCACGGCGTGGGTCTGGCCGGGGAGGGTGTGCAGGGTGTAGTTGTCGCCGTGGGAGGCGAGTTCCTTCGCCGCGTGGGCCGTGTACGCCTCGCCCGCGCCGCCGTGGGCGACCAGGACGGGCACGCTCACCGAGGACCACCGGTCGGTGGGCAGCGGCCGGCCGGACATGGTGCCGGACATCAGCCGGCCGTCGTAGGGCAGGGTCCGGGCGGCGGCCTCCCACGCGGCCCACACCGGGGTGTTCCGCATGCCGGCGATGTCCTCGTCGGGGAGGGCCAGGCCCGTGGTCAGGAAGTGGGTGAGCGCCTCGGTGGCGCTCCCCCGCGCCAGGGCCGCTTCCACGCGGTCCACGTAGTCGGCGGGCAGGGGCGGGCGGGTGCCGTCGACCACGAACGGCGGCTCGTACAGGGCCAGGGCCGAGACGGAGCTGCCCCGGGCCACGGCCTCCAGGGCCAGGACGGCTCCGGAGGACATCCCGAAGAGCAGCACCGGCCCGCCGACGCTCTCGATCAGCGCGTCGAGGTCGTCGATCTCGCGCTGCACCTCGTAGACGGGGTGGTCTCCGCTGTCTCCGCGGCCCCGCCGGTCGTAGTTGACGACGCTGAACTCGCTTGCCAGGAGGGCGGCGAGCGGTGCGTGCCGGGCCCGGGTCATCAAGGTGCCGCCGACGAGGACGAGTACCGGGCCCGTGGTGCCGTGGCGCTCGGCAGCGATCGCCGTACCGTCGGACGAGACCACAGTGAACATGTCGATTCCCCCAGCATGTGGTTCTGCTGTCCCGTCGTCCCGCGCCCGCGGAGCTCTGGATCCTACCCAGCGCGGCCGGACCGCGAGCCCCCCACCCCCGTGGGAGGGCATCGCTCCGTCCGTGCCGTCCGCGCCGTCCGCGCCGTCCGTACCGTGCGGCCACGAACGCCACGCTACGACGGGGCAGTTCGGCTGCCCCAGGGCAGCACGCGCCAGCAAGGGGACCGACCGCGCCACGGGGGGACCCTGCGCGCCGTGTTGGGGTCCGCATGTGCCTAACCCCCACGACGACCTGGCACTTCGGGCTGGACTATGCTCTGCCGCTGTGGTCTCGCATGCACATCAGGGGACAACCTCCTCCGCCCTCGCCCGTCTGAGCGTCAGCGTCGCGCGACTGGTCGGCATACGTCCGCACGGATACGCCCACTTGCCGGGCATGGCGCCCCAGCACCTCAACGACGACCTGTGCCGCACTCCCTCGGCGACGGCCATCCGGATCGCGGAGCTCACGACGGTCCACGCCCCCTGGACCGACATGTCCGTGCTGCTGGCACAGGCGTCGGGCATCGGCACCCTGGGGGTCTGGGACTACCTGATCACCTCCGCGCCCACCCCGCTCGAAGGTATCCGGGACGCCGCCGCCTACTTCGCCACCGTCGCGGACCCCATGACGGACGGCATGCAGATCACCGAGGACGGCGAGCGCGTCACCATCAGCCACGTCAATCGGGCCGACATAGCCCACGAGGCGGCCTGCGGGATCCGCGGCTACGCGCTCGGTCTGTACCGGCGCCGGCTCGGCGAGGCCGCGGGGCGGTGCCTCGTTCCCCTGCACGTGTCCCTCTCCACCCCGGCGCCGCCGCGGCACGAGGGCCTGATCGAGCTCTACGGCACCCGGAAGATCGAGTTCGAGGCCCCGACCAGCTCGATCACCTTCCGTGCCTCCGACCTGAGCGCCCCGACGCCGCACGCCCAGCCCGGGCTGTCGGCCGTGCTCCGCCGGCACGCCGAGCAGAGCCTCGCGAGCGCGATCCCGCTGCACGACTGGCTGAACCTGTTCCGTACCGCCCTTGCGTCCGCGCACGACGCGGGCGCGCCGACCCTGTCCTCGGTGGCGCAGCGCATGGCCCTCAGCGCGCGGACCCTCCAGCGCCGCCTCGAGGAGCACGGGACGACGTGGAGCGAGGAGGTCGGGACCGTGCGGCGGGACCACATCACGCGGCTGCTCCACGACACCGACCTGAGCGTCGACTCGATCGCCGCCCGGAGCGGTTACGCCGATGCCCGCGCCCTGCGCCGGGCCGTCCAGCGCTGGTACGGGACCACACCCGCGGCCCTGCGTCGCGCGGGGCACGGCAGCGACGTTCAGGCCGGGGTGTAGCCGCGGGCTCGGACGTGCTCGTGGGTGAGCCGGGTGAACGCACCTGCGGCGGAGCTCCGGTAGGCGTTCTCGCGTCGCAGGAGGGCGACGGTGCGCGTGGGCAGGGCCGGTTCCAGGGCGACCGGAGCCAGATGGGGGTGGTCCTCCGTGACCGCGTCGGGCAGGACGGTCGCGAGGTCGGTGCGCCGGACGATTTCGGTGAGGGTCTGGACCGAGTTGGCCTCCACCGCGATGCGCGGCCGTACCCGGTGGCCGGCCAGATAGGCGTCGATGTGCCCGCGGGTGGCGAAATCACCGCTGAGCAGCGCCAGTTGACGGTCCGCCAGACCGGTCACGGGCAGGGGTGGGTGCGGGTCGGCGGCGGGGGCCGCCGGGCCGGCGGCGGTGACGAGGCTGAGGGTCTCGGCGTACAGCGGGGTCGCGGTGATCCCGGGCAGGTGCGGGCCGTCGAAGGCGATCCCCAGGTCGAGTTCGTCGGCGAGCAGGCCGGCTTCGATGCGGTCCTGGGCCATGTCCTTGACGTCCAGGGTGATGCCGGGGTGGCGGGCGTGGAGCTCCGCCGCCAGGGGCCCGACGAGGTAGGCGGTGAAGGTCGGCGTCACGGCCAGCCGCAGGTGGCCCCGGGAGAGGTCGGCGACGTCGTGGACGGCGCGTTCCGCGGCGGCGAGGTCGCGCAGGGCCCGACGGGCATGGAGGACGTAGGTCTCGCCGGCGTCGGTGAGGCGGACGCCGCTGCGGCCGGTGCGGTCCAGGAGCTGGACGCCGATGGTGCTCTCGAGCTGCTTGATCTGCTGGGACAGGGTCGGCTGGGAGATCCGCAGCTCTTCGGCGGCGCGGGTGAAGCTCGCGTGTTCGGCGACGGCGAGCAGATAGCGCAGGTGACGGAGTTCCAGGGCGGCCATGAGACCGATTATAGATCTCATCTATAGCAGAGATGGCCAATGCGTCTTGGACGCTATAGGCGCAGGTCGTGCATGGTGGATCTCGTCGGCCCGACGGGTCGGCAGGCAGCGAAGGGAGTCACCATGCACGACCTCATCGAGGGCGTCGCGCAGTTCCGGCGGGAGGTCTATCCGGCCAAGGCGGAGCTCTTCGCCCGGCTGGCGACGACCCACCGGCCGCGCACCCTGTTCATCAGCTGCTCCGATGCCCGTGTGGTGCCGGAGCTGATCACCCAGAGCGAGCCGGGCGAGCTGTTCGTCATCCGGACCGCGGGCAACCTCGTGCCCGCCCACGCCCCCGGCACGGACGGGGTGGCGGCAAGCATCGAGTACGCCGTGGCCGTCCTGGGTGTGAGCGACATCGTGGTGTGCGGGCACTCCGCCTGCGGAGCGATGACCGCCCTGGCCGAGCGGCACGACCTCAGCGGCGCCCCGGCGGTCGCCGTCTGGCTGCGCCACGCGGACGCCTCGCTCGCCCGTACCGGCGCCGCGCAGGACGGGCGGAGGGTCGACGCCCTGGTACGGGAGAACGTGCTAGCGCAGTTGGCGAACCTGGCCACCCATCCCTCGGTGGCCCGCGCCCTGGCCGCGGGGTCGGTGACCCTGCGCGGCTGGGTCTACGACATCCGTGCCGGGGGCATCGAGGAACTCGGCACCTCCCGGGCGGCCTCCCCGACGAGCTGACCGCCGCCACCCCTCGGGTCCCCGACCCGCATTCCCGCCTCCACCCCACCCCACCCCATCCGCCGCTCGCCCCCATCCCCCGGTGCGCGGCTCGTCCGAAAGGAAGCCCTCTCATGGTGCACGCACAGTTCGACAACACCGCCCGCCAGGCCCTGGCCGTCAAGGCCGTGGACGCCAAGATCCGCGAGGACCTGACCTGGCAGCGGATCGCGGACGCCGCCGGCCTGTCGGTCGCCTTCGTCACCGCGGCCGTGCTCGGCCAGCACCCGCTGCCCCGGGCCTCGGCCGAGGCCGTGGCCGGCCTGCTGGGCCTGGACGCCGACGACGCGGTGCTGCTGCAGACCATCCCGACCCGCGGCTCGGTCCCCGGCGGCGTCCCCACCGACCCGACGATCTACCGCTTCTACGAGATGCTCCAGGTCTACGGCACCACGCTGAAGGCCCTGGTGCACGAGCAGCTCGGCGACGGGATCGTCTCCGCGATCAACTTCAAGCTCGACGTGAAGAAGGTCGCCGACCCCGACGGCGGCGAGCGCGCGGTCATCACCCTGGACGGCAAGTACCTGCCGACGAAGCCCTTCTGATCCGCCCTCGCCCGCCTCGCCCGCTCTCGTCCGCCCTCGCCCGCCCGCGATCAGCGGTGGAGCCGTCGGCTCCAGTCCTCGGGGAGCCGGTCCGCCGGACCCGGGGCCGGCTGGTCGGACGGGTGGCCGGACGGCGGGGTCAGCTCGGGGCCGGACTCGTACAGCTCGTTCGTCGCGTAGTCCCAGAACCAGTCCTCACCCGGTTCGTAGCTCTGCACCAGGGGATGGCCGGTCGCCTTCCAGTGGGCGGTGGCGTGCTGGGCCGGCGAGGAGTCGCAGCAGCCGATGTGGCCGCACTGGGCGCAGCGCCGCAGGTGGAACCACCAGCCGCCCGCGGCATCGCATTCGACGCAGCCGCTGCCGCTGGGCGGGACGCTCGGGTCGACTCCGTCGATGGCGGTCATGCGGGCTCCTCGGAGGGCTCGGGATCGGCTGCGGACTCGGATTCGGGATCGGGCTCGGGCTCGGACTCGGGCTCGGATTCCGGTGCGGTCAGCGGGAGCAGCACCTGGAAGCGGGTGTCGCCCGGGACGGACTCGACCTGGAGGCTTCCGTGGTGCTTGTTGACGATGATCCGCCAGGAGATGTCCAGGCCGAGACCGGTGCCCTCGCCGACGGGTTTGGTGGTGAAGAAGGGGTCGAAGATGCGGCTGCGGATCTCGGACGGGATGCCGGGCCCCGTGTCGCGGAACTCCACGAGCAGCCGTTCGCCCTCGCGTGCCGTGCGGACCGTCAGGGTGCCCTCGCGACCCGTGCTCCCGATGGCGAAGACGGCGTTGTCGATGAGGTTGGTCCACACCTGATTGAGTTCCGCGGGGTAGGCCGGTACGTCCGGCGCGGAGCGGTCGTACTCCTTGACCACCCGGATCCGGGGGCCGATCTTCCCGGAGAGCATCAGCAGGGTGCTGTCGAGGAGTTCGTGGACGTCGACCACCCGGTGCGGGGCGCGGTCGAGCTGCGAGTACTGCTTGGCGGCGTCCACGAGGTGCGAGATGCGGGTGGTGGAGTCGTCGATCTCGTCCATCAACAGTTCGGTCTCGACCGTGTAGTTGAGCCAGCCGAGGGCCGCCGGCAGGAGGTCCTCGGCCACGCGCGCCGCGACCTGCTCCAGCCAGTCCGTGTCCAGGCCCGCCTGGACGAAGACCGGTGCGATGCGCCAGCCCTCGGGGAAGCCGTGGTCCTCCAGCCAGTCGGCGATCTCGTCCTCCCGGTCGGAGGCCTGCAGAGGGCTCAACACCGGGGCCTTCGCCACCCGTTCGACGGTGCGTTCCTGGATCTCGATGAGCTCGGCGATGGCCTCTCGCGGGTAGTTGCCCTGGGAGATGTGGGCCAGCTTGTGCCGCATCTTGCCGACGCGCTCGCGCAGGGTGGCGGTGGCCCGGACGGCTGCCGCGGCCGGGTTGTTGAGCTCGTGGGTGAGCCCCGCGGACAAGGAACCGAGGGCGAGGAGCCGTTCGCGCTGGCCGATGACCTGTTGGGTGCTCCTCGCGCCGAAGAAGAGCCCCTCCAGCAGGTGCGCGGCCATCGGGAACCATTCCCGCATGACGTCCGAGAAGGACTGCGCGGGCAGGACGAAGAACCGTGTCGGCTCGGTCACCCGCATCGTGTTGTTGTACGTCTGCGGGACCCGGTCGCCCAGGTAGGCCTGCATGGCGCCCGCGTACACCCCGCGCTGGGAGGTCCGGCCGACCTCCACCTCGTCGCCGCCGACCCGGCGGGACAGCACCACCGTGCCCTCGATCATCACGTAGAAGCAGGTGGCGGGGTCGCCCTCGGCGTACACGGGGCCGGTGTCGAACCGCTCGATGCGGCCCTCGGCGCACAGCCGCCCGAGCTGCTCCGGGGTGAGCTTCTCGAAGAGGAAGAGCGAGCCGATCTCCTGCGGGGAGCACGGCATCGCCTGCCCGCTCACGACTCCTCCAGGTACCGGTGGACGAGCATCACGGCCATGGCTCCCTCTCCGACGGCGGACGCGACCCGCTTCGCCGACCGGGCGCGCGCGTCGCCCGCCACGAACACTCCGGGCACGCTGGTCTCCAGGTGGTAGGGCGGCCGGTCCAGGGCCCACTCGGCCGGGGGCCGCCCGTCCGGGGTGAGGTCGGGCCCGGCCAAGATGAAGCCGTGGTCGTCGCGCAGCACCGTACCGTCCAGCCAGTCGGTGAGCGGGGCCGCGCCGATGAAGACGAACATCCACTGGGTGTCGACGAGTTCGGTCGCGCCGGTGTCCACGTCGCGCAGCGTGAGCTGCTCCAGGTGGCCTTCGCCGTGCGCCGACTCGACGGTGGTGCGGGTGCGCACCGTGATGTTCGGCATCTCCTCGATCTGCTGGATCAGGTAGTACGACATGGACGCGGCCAGGGACTTCCCGCGCACCAGGAGCGTCACCGATTTCGCACCGCGGGCGAGGTACATGGCCGCCTGTCCGGCGGAGTTGGCGCCGCCGACGACGTACACGTCCTGCTCCAAGCAGGAGGAGGCCTCGGTGAGCGAGGAGCCGTAGTACACGCCGCGGCCGGTGAGGCCGTCGCAGCCCGGCGCCCCGAGCTGCCGGTAGGAGACTCCGGTGGCCAGGATGATGCTCTGCGCGCCGATCGCCGAGCCGTCGGAGAAGCGGACGACGCGCGCCGCGCCGTTGACCTCCAGTCCGGTGACCTCGCGTGCCGTGAGGATCTCGGCGCCGAACCGGCCGGCCTGGCGGCGGGCGCGTTCGGTGAGCTGGGCGCCGGACACTCCGTCGGGGAAGCCGAGGTAGTTCTCGATGCGGGAGCTCTGCCCGGCCTGTCCGCCGGTCGCCGACCGCTCGACCAGTACGGTGCGCAGCCCCTCGGAGGCCCCGTACAGCGCGGAGCCGAGTCCGGCCGGGCCTCCGCCGATCACGACGAGGTCGTAGAAGTCGGCGGTGGGTGTGGTCGCGAGTCCCACGTGGGCGGCCAGGTCGGGTGCCGCCGGTTCGATCAGCACGGTGCCGCCGGGGGTGACCACCACGGGCAGCCGCTGACCGTCGACCCCGGCCGCCCGGAGCAGCCGCTGCCCCTCCGGCTCCTCGCAGGAGTACCAGCGGTACGGGACCTGGTTGCGGGCCAGGAACTCCCGCACGGCCGACGAGGGGGCCGACCAGCGGTGTCCGACCACTTTGGTGGCGGGCACGGGCCGGTGGTCGCCGGTGCGCCAGGCGGTGAGGAGGTCGTCGACGACGGGGTAGAGCTTCTCCTCGGGCGGGTCCCACGGTTTGAGGAGGTAGTGGTCGAGGTCGACGACGTTGATCGCGTCGATCGCCGCGTTGGTGTCGGCGTAGGCGGTGAGCAGGACGCGGCGCGCGCCCGGGTACACGGCGAGCGCCTCTTCGAGGAACTCGATGCCGTTCATCTGCGGCATGCGGTAGTCGGCGAGGATCACGGCCACCAGGTCGCCGCGGAGCTTCAGCTCGCGCAGCGCCTCCAGTGCGGATTCACCGGACTCGGCGCGCACGATCCGGTAGCCGGAGCCGTACCGTCGCCGCAGGTCACGGGCGATGGCCCGGGACACTCCCGGATCGTCGTCCACGGTCAGGATCACGGTCCTCGCCGTGTCGGCGGCCTCTGTCATGGCTCTCCCACCCCGAGCGGCCTGCGCTGGCGGCGTCGCGGCGAGCCGCCCGCACCCGGTTCCCGTCCATCCTAGGGTCGATCGTCCGGGTCCGCGCGGACGGGGGGTGGCGGGCCGGGCGGCCGGGGCGGGCGGTACGGGGCGGGCGGCCCCGGCAAGCGCTCCCGGGCGGGCGATTCCGGCGGGCGGGCGCCCTCACCGGCGGAAATTCCGTACCGCGGCGGCGGGAAGTGGATCAGACTCGCCCCATGGCTGACATGGTGGCGTTCGGGGATGCGGTGACCGCGTGGGCGGCCGGTGACGCCGGTGGACTCGGTGACGTCGGGCATGCCGGGGAGGCCGCGGACACCGCGCGCGAACTCGCCGCGCGGCTGCCCGTACGGACCGTCGTGCTGCTCGAAGGCGCGAGCGACGCCGAAGCGGTCGACGCGCTGGCCGTGCGACGGGGCCGGAACCTGGCCGCCGAAGGGGTCTGCGTCCTGCCGATGGGCGGCGCCATGAGCGTGGCGCGCTTCGCCGGCTTCCTCGGTCCGCGGGGCCTGGGCCTGCGCCTCACCGGTTTGTGCGACGAGGCGGAGCGCGGCTTCTACGAGCGCGGCTGGGAGCGGGCCGGTGCGCCTCCGCAGGGCTTCTTCGTCTGCGCGGCGGATCTGGAGGACGAGCTCATCCGCGCGCTGGGCGTGGCCCGGGTGCACGAGCTCGTCCGGGACGAGGGGGACGACCGCGCCCTGCAGACCTTCCTGCGCCAGCCCGCGCAGCGGGGCCGCACGGCTCAGCAGCAGGTGCGGCGCTTCCTCGGTACGAAGAAGGGGCGCAAGATCCGCTACGGCCGCGTCCTCGTCGAGGCCCTCGACCCCGGCCGCGTACCGGCGCCCCTCGACGGCCTGTTCGCGAGCCTGTAGCCCGGCCGCGTGCGGGCGGGCGCTCGGGTCAGCCCAGCTGCTCCAGGAAGAAGGCGGCGGCATCCTCGCCGGCCCTGACCCGGGCGGTCGGGTCTGCGGGCTCCGGGGCGAAGAAGTCGTCGTGCCGGACGGCCGGGCCGATCGAGCGGCCGCTCGCGGTGGGGACGTACTCCAGATAGGGCCGCGTGTCGGACTCGTACGGGGTGATCGTGTCCGCTCCGCCCCAGCGGACGGCGAACGGTACCCGTACGGCTTCCAGGCTCTCCCGGGTCACCAGGGAGCCGATTCCCGGAGCCATCTGGAAGACCGCCCGTACCCGGGGATCGGAGAGGTCGCCGTCCGCGCCGTCCAGTGTGCGCCGCGCATCCTCCTCCTGCGGGTACTTCGCGCGCAGGGCCTCCAGCACCCCGGGGAACTCGGGGATCTCCGGGAGCGGCACCTCGCCCGTGAGGACGGCCCACAGGATCCCCGGATCGACGCGGGCCCCGGCCAGTGCCGCGGCCGTGTAGCCGCCGATGGAGAAGCCCGCCACGCCCACCGGGCCGAGGGGTTGTTCCCGGGCGAGCACGTCGAGGGCGAAGGAGATGTCCCGGGGCCGTTCCCAGGGGTGGAGGAAGCCCTCCGGCTCGTAGCCGTCGACGAAGTTGTTGCCGTGGTGGTCGAGGGCCACCACCCGGAACCCCGCCGCGTGCAACGGGCCCACCAGCCACTCCATCTCGCTGCCCGAACCTCCGGTGCCGTGCGAGACGACGACGAGCGGGGCGGGTGCCTCCGCCGCTCCCGGGCCCGCCGTTTCGCCCGTGTCGCCCGGGTCCCCCGAGCGGGTCGGCTCCCACAGGTACAGGCGGACCGGCCGTGGCCGGGACGGATCGCCCAGATCGGGGCGGGACTCGTCGTACAGGACGCGTATCAGCGGCTCTGGCGCGGAGAGGATCATGCCGGCATCGTAGCGACGCGACGCGCGGTGCCTGCCAAGCCCCCGCGGATCAGCGCATCTTGAGCACGTGTCCGGGCGCGAGGGCGGCGGAGATGCGTTCGGCTATGGTCTGGGCCGAGTTGCCCTCGGGGCTCTTGGGGCCCTGGGTCACGGTGACGGAGATGGCGAGCTTCTCCGCCGGCAAGTAGGCCTGGATGGCCGCGTAGCCGGAGAAGGACGGGTTCGTCAGGATCCAGTCGTCGACGACGATCACGCCCAGTCCGAAGTGGTGGGCCGCCGTGTTGGTCAGGAGGCAGACGGTGTCCGGGCAGGAGTCCGTCGGGTGGCCGAGGCCGATGGTGCCCGGGTCGAGCTGGGTCTTGAAGGACTTCGCGGACAGCAGTTCGCCGGTCCCGATGCCGCGCGCGGACCGGTCCAGGTCGCAGATGTTCTGGACGAGGACCGCACCGGGCGCCGTGGTCCAGGAGGGGTTCCAGAAGGTGGACTCCTCGTAGGTTCCGCGCTCGGAGGTGAAGGCGTGCAGGACCGGTTCCGGGATCTGCGGGGTGTACTGGTTGCTGGTCGCGCTCAGCTCGAGCGGGCCGTACACGCGCTCCTTCAGCAGCCGGTCCAGCGGGAGGCCGCTGATCTTCTCCAGCGCCTCGCCGAGCAGTGCGAAGTTGGCGTGCGAATAACTCCAGTTGGTGCCCGGCTTGTAGAGGAGCGGCTTGTCCGTGGCGATGCGGATGACCTCGGCCGCCGTCCACTTGCGGAACGGTTTGGCCTCCAACTCGGCGAGGAAGGCCGGGTCGGTGACGTAGTCGTGCAGGCCGGACGTGGAACTGCCCAGCATGCGCAGGGTGATCTCGGATCCGTGCGGAACGTCCGGAAGCCAGCGGGACACGGGGTCGTCGAGCGAGGCCTTGCCCTCCTCGACGAGCTGGAGCAGGACGGCGCCCATGTAGACGATGGCCACGGACCCCGTACGGAATTGCATGGACGGCTCGGCCGGGACGCTCGTCATCGATTCCCCGAGAGCCGTGGTGAGCACCTCGCCTTCTGCGGAGGAGACCCGCAGGACCACCGCGTTCAGGCCGAACTCCTTCTGGGCCTGCTGCGCGATGGTGAGGACCTTGAGCGCGTCGCCCTGGGCGGGGCCGGGAGAGTTCACGCATGCCCCGGGGGGCGCGGCGGCCGGCTCCTGGCCCGCGGCCGTCCCCGCCGGTAGGGCCGCGCCCATCAGACCGGCGATGCACAGCAAGACCGTACGAGTACGCCTCACGCTCCCAGTATGGACGGGCCCGGCCCGGGGCGCATGTGGTGTCCCCCGCGGTCCCTCCGGCGGGAATCAGGGACGAACCTTGCCGAACCGGACAGGTTTTCCGCCCCATCTCGACCTGACGGTCATTCAGGTGACGAGAACTGCCCCGCGGGGACTTCCAGAGCCATGTGATGTGTGCCATGTTACATCGCACACTGCACAGCCGTGTACACGACAGAGTTGAAATCCCCACCAACTCCCGTCGACGTCACGGTCCGCACCCCTCGTCCGCCGCGTTGCCAGCGCGGCCGCAGACCGGCTCGGAGGCCCACCCCTCATGCGCAGTTCCCCCACCACGAAGGGCCGTGCCCGGCCCCTGATAGCCGCTCTGGCCTGTTGTCTGGGCCTGACGATGCTCGCCCCCGCCGGCCAGGCCTTCGCGCGCGAACCGAAGCCCGCCACGCCCGCTCCGGCCCCGAGGTCCGGCGCGGCCCCGCAGCCCTCCACCCCGGCCGCCGCGGCCGCCGCCCTCAGGGCCGAGCACGCCGCACGCCCGGACGCGAACCTGTCCGAGCGCGCCCCGCTCCGGGCCACCAAGGAGGACGCGCGCACCGAACAGCAGGCCTCCAAGGCGAAGTTGGCGCCCGGCGCCGCCGCCGCGGCCGAGGCACTCGCCGCGGCCTGCAACGTCGCGGACTTCACCTCGAAGACCGGGGCCGCGCTGGTCCAGCAGATCAAGTCCTCCGAGATGGACTGCGTGAACTCGCTGTTCCTACTCAAGGGCAACGACGCGAAGGCCGCCTTCCGCGAGGCGCAGATGGTCTCGGTGGCGGACGCCCTGCGCACCGTGGCCGCCAACTACCCCGGTGACAACAGCACCAAGACCGGGCAGCTCGTGCTCTTCCTGCGCGCCGGCTACTACGTGCAGTGGTACAACGAGTCCACCGTCGGCACCTACGGGCCGGCCCTGAAGAGCTCGATCCGGGGCGCCCTGGACACGTTCTTCGCCGCTCCGCGCGCGGCCGACGTGACCGACGCCAACGGCCCGACCCTGGGCGAGTCGGTCATCCTGATCGACAGCGCCCAGGAGAACGCGCGCTACCTCGGCGTGGCCAAGCGGCTGCTGACCGGCTACAACTCCTCGTACGACAGCTCCTCGTCGATGGTCGGCGCCGTCAACAACGCCTACACGGTGCTGTTCCGCGGCCACCAGACCGCCGAGTTCCTGCCCGCCGTGCAGGCCGACCCCAGCATCCTCACGGTGCTGCGCGACTTCGCCGTGGCCCACGACAACCTCCTGGGCACGGACAAGAGCTACCTGACGGCCAACGCCGGCCGGGAACTGGGCCGTTTCCTCCAGCATTCGGCGCTCCAGGCGACCGTGCGGCCGCTCGTCAAGCAGCTGCTGGACCGCACGTCGATCACCGGACGGACCGCCTCCCTCTGGGTGCCGCTCGCCGAGATGACCTCCTCGTACGACGCCACCAACTGCTCCTCCTACGGAACCTGCGACCTTCCGGCGCGGGTGCGCGCCGCCGTCCTGACGGTCAACCACACCTGTAGCCCCAGCCTCCGGATCGTCGCGCAGCAGATGACCACCGCCGAGCTCGGCGCGAGCTGCACCAGCCTGGCCAACCAGGACGCCTTCTTCCACAACGTGGCCAAGGACGGCGGCCCGGTCGCCAACGACAAGAACACCGCGCTCGAGGTGGTGGCCTTCGACTCCAGCGCCGACTACCAGACCTACGCCGGTGTCATCTTCGGGATCAGCACCAACAACGGCGGCATGTACCTGGAGGGCGACCCCTCGGTCACCGGGAACCAGCCGCGCTTCATCGCCTACGAGGCGGAGTGGGTCCGGCCGCAGTTCCAGATCTGGAACCTCAACCACGAGTACACCCACTACCTCGACGGCCGCTTCAACATGTACGGCGACTTCGACGCCGGCATGACCACCCCGACCGTGATGTGGGTCGAGGGCTTCGCCGAGTACATCTCCTACTCGTACCGTGGCATCACCTACGACCGCGCCGTCACCGAGGCGGGCAAGAACACCTACAAGCTCAGCACGCTGTTCGACACCACCTACGACAACTCCGACTCCACCCGCGTGTACCAGTGGGGCTACCTGGCGGTGCGCTACCTGATCCAGTCGCACCCGCAGGACGTGGCCACGCTGCTCGGCCACTACCGCACCGGCAACTGGGCGGCCGCCCGCACCCTGCTCACCTCCACCATCGGCACCCGCTACGACGCGGACTTCGCCGCCTGGCTGGTCAAGTGCGCGGCCGGAGACTGCGGCGGCGGCACCACCCCGCCGGTCAACCAGGCCCCGGTGGCCGGGTTCACCGCCGCCGTGAACGCCCTGGCGGTCACCTTCACCGACACCTCCACGGACGCGGACGGCACCATCGCCTCCCGCGCCTGGAAGTTCGGTGACGGCACCACTTCCACCTCCGCCAGCCCGGCCAAGACCTACGCCGCGGCCGGTACGTACACCGTCCAGCTCACCGTCACCGACAACAAGGGCGCCACCGCCACGACCAGCAAGGCCGTCACGGTCGGTACCGCCGGGCCCGGCGAATGCACCAGCCCCGACGTGCGGGTGCTGGGTGACAACTGCCGTCGCTCCAACGTCTCCGCCACGACCGGCAACTACGGCTACTTCTACCTGGACGTCCCGGCCGGCACCGGCTCCCTCAAGGTGTCCGTCTCGGGCGGCACCGGCAACGCCGACCTCTACTACAGCCCCACCGGCTGGGCCACCACCAGCAACTACACCGCCCGCTCGGCGCAGAGCGGCAACAGCGAGTCGCTGACCATCAACAACCCGGCGGCCGGACGCGTCTACATCAGCCTGTACGCCGTCCAGGGCTTCGCGGGCGTCACCGTCTCGACCCAGTTCGGGACGGCCCAGGTGGAGTGCGCGGACGCCGACATCCGGGTCCTGGGCGCCGACTGCAGCCGCTCCAACGTCTCCGCCACCGCCGGGAACTACCGCTACTTCTACGTGAACGTCCCGGCCGGCACCGCCTCCCTCAAGCTCACCGTCTCGGGCGGCACCGGCAACGCCGACCTCTACTACAGCCCCACCACCTGGGCCACCACGAGCAACTACACCGCCCGCTCGGCCCAGACCGGCAACACCGAAACCCTCACGATCAACAACCCCCCGGCCGGCTACCTCTACATCAGCCTGCACGCCGCACAGGACTTCGCCGGAGCCACCGTCTCCAGCCGCTTCTGAGCCCTGACGGCACACCGGCCCCCGTCCCTCCTCGGAGGGACGGGGCCGCTTCCGTGTGCCGTGTGTCACCCCGGAGGCGCAGGGAACTCCGAGCCCCCGAGCGCTTTTTCCCCCGCCCTAATGGGCGGAGCACTGCGCAGGATCAGAGGTTTCACCAGCGCAGGACGGCCCAGGCGCGGTGCGGGAGTTCGGGGTCCAGGCGCAGGGTGTGACCCCGTCGGCCGGTGTCCGCGGGGCGGGGCTCCGCAAGGGGCGCCAGGACGGTGGCCGCGACCGCGTCCGGGAGCGCGGGCAGGTCCACCACGGGCCGGGCGGGGTCCTGGCAGCCGTTGGCCACGGTCAGGGTGGTGACACCGTCGGCGTGTGAGAGGTGCGGGATCAGGTACGGGCCGCCGCTGACCAGGGGCAGGCGGGCATCCTCCCCCTCCAGGAAGCGGACCGTGCGGTGCAGCAGCCGCTGCGCGTGGCCGTCGGCCGGCAGCGTGTGGGGCTCGGTCGCGGCGAGTACGGCGACGCGTCCGCCGAGGGTGTTGGTGAAGACGGTGCGGCCCGCCCCCCAGGCACGGCCGTCCGGGGTGCGGACCTCGCTCCAGCGCTGTGCCCCGGGTGCCTCCCGGAGCCGGACGAGGGCGGGTTGGGTGTTGACGCTGAGGAGGAGACCCGCGAGGTCCTCGCCCGCTGCGGCGCACAGGTGCTCGGTGGCGTACGGGCCCGGCCCGCCGGGGGTGGCCGGGGCTTCGCGGTCCACCGGTTCGGCGTCGGTCAGCCCGAGGAGGGGTCCGAAGCCGCGCCGGTGCAGGATCACCGCGGCGGTACCGTCGATGAGCAGGCCTCCGGCCAGCAGGGCCCGTACCGCCTGGTCGTCGAAGGCCCAGGCCGACGGGCCGAACAGGGCCTGCACCGGGGCGGTTTCGGCCGTCACGGGTACTCCGTAGCGGAGCAGGAACTCGGCCGCCGGGCCCGGGTCGACGGCCAGCTCGGACAGGTCTCCGCCGTGGGCCCGCACGTGGGCCGCGGCGTCCTGGGCGAAGGGCAGGCCGACGCCGAGGGTGCGCTGCCCGCGCGGGTGCTGCCGGTGGACGAGGTCCAGCGCGGGGCGGGCGCGGCGGAGCAGTTCGGCGATCCCGGGATGGCTGCCGGGGTGGGCGCCGTGCATGGGGTGGAGGTTGAGCAGCAGGGCGTCCGCTCCGGAGAGCTGGGCGGCGACCATCTCCGACCAGGTCTGGACATCGGACTTGGACCAGGCGGTGTGCGGCCAGTTCTCGATCTCCGGCTCGCTGTCCACGCACTCCGGTCGCAGGGAGCGCTGCAGTTCCGGCATCCACAGCTGCCTGGCGAGCTCGCGTCCGGGGGCGTCCGCGTACGGGGCGAAGTGCGGGCGGTGCACGGCGCGGCCTCCGGGGGCGGCCAGGGCCCCGAGGAGAGCTCCCCAGTCCCGGCCCTCCACGGAGGCGGCGTCCAGGCCCGAGCTCATCAGTCCGGTGCGGGAGCGGCCGGCCGAGCGCCGGTGGACCTCGGCGGCCACCTGTGCGGCCACCTCCTGCTGCGCGGTGCGCCAGACCTGCTGCCACAGGGCGCGCAGCGGGTGCGGGGGTCCGGGGGCGGTGAGTGCGGCGACGAGTTCCGGTCGTGGGACCGGGCGTCCGGCCAGGGCGGCCAGCCGGTCCAGCATGAGGGGTTCGAAGCCGCCGCCCCAGTCCAGCGGGGCGTGGTTGTGGAAGCGGAAGTCGTCCTCCAGCCACAGCACGCGGAAGCCCAGTTCGGCGAAGCGTCCGTAGTGCCCGGTCAGCCAGGCGCGCCAGCGCGGGCAGGCGAAGGAGGCCTGGGCCGCGGAGACCTTGCCAGTCGGGGACACCATCGGTGCGAAGCCGTGGGTGTCGGTGCGGCCGCGGTCGGCGTGGCCGGTGGTCACCCAGGGGTTGAGGCTCACGTCGAGGCCGGCCCCGAGGAGGACCTCCTGCGCGAGGGCCGCCGCTTCGTACCAGAGGTCCTCGTCGGGTCCGGAGAGGTGGCCGGCGAAATGCTCCTCGGCCCCCAGGAGCAGCACCACTTCCGCCACTCCCGCGTCGGTGCAGGTCTTGGCGAGTTCGGCCGCCGTGGCCGCGACGGCGGCCGTGCCTTCGTACGGATGGATCTGGAACCGCAGGTGGTACCGGGCACTCACGCCGTCGGCCTCCTCGCCGTCAGCTCGCGGCCGGACGATCCGTCGAGCAATTAGTTTGGTTAGGATCTGAATTAATGAGGGTCCCGTCAACCCCGCGGGCCGCATCCACTCTTGAACGCGGAGGCGGGACCAGGGCCCGCGGGTGGCAGACTCTCGGGGACGGCAGTGAGGAGCACCGGTGAGGACTGATCCGCGCAGCACGCAGCGCAGCGGCGACGAGAGCGGGCGGGGTGACGCCGGCATCGGACCCGTCGTGATCAACGGCCCGGCGCGGCCCGCCGGGAGGGCTTCCATCCGCCGGGCCAACCTCGGTCTCGTGCTGCGCCTCCTGCGCGACTCCGGACCGCGCTCCCGCGCGCGGATCGCCGATGACGCGGGGCTGCCGCGGCCCACGGTCACCGGCCTGGTCACCGAGCTCATCGAACTCGGCCTGCTCCGCGAGGGGGACGCCGAGCGGGACGGCTCGGTCGGCCGTCCCGGCCAGAGCGTACGGATCGACGGCCGCGCGCTGTGCGGGATCGGCCTGGAGATCAACGTCGACTACCTGGCCGCCGTCGCCCTGACCCTGGGCGGGGACACCGTCTTCGAGCGGCGGGTCGCCATGGACGTCCGCGGCGCCGGGCCCGAGGCCGTTCTGGACTGCGCCGCCGGGCTGGTCCGCGAGGCCCTCGCCACCCTCGACGCCGCCGGGATCGCCACGGCCGGGGTCACCGTCGCCGCCCCGGGAGTCGTCGACATCACCGCGGGCACCGTCGTCTACGCCGCGAACATCGGCTGGCACGGCATCGAAGCGGTCAGCGGGATCCGCGCCCGCCTGGGGCGCGGGGCGCCGCCGCTGCGGCTGGAGAACGACGCGAAGCTCGGCGCGGTGGCCGAGTACGTGGAGGCCTCCGCGGCCGGCATCCACGACCTCATCTACGTCACCGGCGAGACGGGCGTGGGCGGCGGCATCATCAGCGGCGGCCGGCTCCACCGCGGAGCCGCCGGGTTCGCCGGGGAGATCGGCCACATGCCGCTCGATCCGGGCGGCGCGCTCTGCGCCTGCGGGCGCCGGGGCTGCTGGGAGACCATGGTCGGACTCACGGCCCTGCTGCGGCACGCCGCCGCCCCGGAGGATCCCGTGCACGACCCCTCCCTCGACCTGGAGGCCCGGCTGACGGACCTCCAGGGGCGGGCGGCCGCCGGGGACGCCCGCACGCTGGAGGCCCTGGACCGGATCGCCGACGGTCTCGGCCTCGGGCTGGCCCTGCTGGCGGACGTCCTGAACCCGCGCGCGGTGGTGCTCGGCGGCTACTTCACCTACTTCGGCGACCGGCTGGCCCCGCGGGTGGAGCGGCTGATGGCCGAACGGGTGATGGCCCCGGACACGGGCGGTTGCCGGCTGCTGCTGTCCACCCTCGGCTTCACCGCTCCGGCCCGCGGCGGCGCCCTCCTCGCCCTCGACCCGGTGTACGAGGACCCGGCCCGGACGGTGGCGGCGGCGACGGGCGCCTGAGGCCCCCGGGCCCCACCCGCGTCACGGGCCGCGCGTCACGCCCCTGCGGTCCAGAACGGCCGGGCCAAGAGGGCCGCTGCGCGCACCGCGGCCCCGTCCAGGATCCAGGTGGCGTCCCGCAGTCCGCGTTCCGGCCACGCGCACGACAGCGCGAGGGGGCCCGGCGGCGGCAGCGGCCACGTCCACAGGGTCAGGCGCACGTCCTCGCCGTCCTCGGGGCCGCCCCGGGCGGCCTGGTACCCGCTGACGACCATCACCGGTCCGCGTCCGTTCCGCAGTCCGGCCTCGTCGTCCTGCACCACGACCCTGCCGTCGCCGAGCCGGAGGCGGAAGGACGGCTGCGCGGGCTCGGTGAAGCCGTGGGGGTCCGTGAAGCCGTGGGGGTCCGTGAAGCCGTCGGGGTCCGTGAAGCCGCCGGGGTCGGACAGCGGCCCGCCGGGAGGTGGGGACGCGCCGCGTGCGTGGGCCTCCACCTCGATCTCGAGCCCGGCCGGGTAGGCCAGGACCTGCCGGGCGAGCACCACGAGCCCGTCCGTCCGGCCGATCACCGCCGGGCCCGCGACGTGTCCGCCGATCATCCGCGGCGGCGCGTGCCACTCGGGCAGATCGCCGGCGCTTTCCCTGCCCGGTTGCTCAAGCACGCCCAGAGCGTAGCCGGTTGAGACCCTCCCGGTGCGGCCGACGCAGAGGGACGCCGTGGGCCCGCCCGGCCGCGCAAGTCTTCGATGTCTGTTCACTCCCCCGTGACCTGCATCTTCCCGGCGGGAGGCGGTGCGGCCGGTCGAATGGTCGGAGCAAAGGTCTGGACCACCTGAGATGCGCCAATCCCGTGGCCGATTGCACGTGTTGGTCGTGCGGAAACAAATGGTCTATACCTCTGGCGCTATGGTGGCCATCTGAAACGGGCGCATAAACAGCTGTGGGGGGCTTTATGACGTTATCTCATCTTCCGCAACCTCCTTCCGACGAGGAGCTCTACTGGTACTTCGGCCCGCAACGACGCTGGGTCCTCATCAGCACGAGCCTCGCCTTCGTCTTCACCGCGGCGACCATGTTCACCTTCGCGCTGCGCACTCCGGCCCTGTGGGCCTTCCTCGCCGTCCTCGGGCTCAACCTCGTGGCGCTCGCCCTCTCCTCGGTGAACAGCCTGCGCCAGCGCAGGCTGACCCGGCCCTCTCACGAGGTGCTCGTCCGCGCCTGGCAGCCCGCCCGACTGCCCACCGTGGACCTGTACTTGCCGACCTGCGGCGAGCCGCTCCCCGTCCTGGACAACGCCTACCGCGCGGTGTCGGCCGTCGACTGGCCCGGCGCGCTGACCACATGGGTCCTGGACGACGCCGACCGTCCCGAAGTCGCCGCACTGGCGGCCTCGTACGGGTACGAGTACGTCGTACGGCCGGACCGGGGCCACCTGAAGAAGGCGGGGAACCTCAATCACGCCCTGACGCTGAGCAGCGCCGAGTTCATCGCCATCCTCGACGCCGACTTCGCACCCCGGCCGGACTTCCTGCGCCATCTCGTGCCCTATCTGGCCGACCCGGCCGTCGGGATCGTGCAGAGCCCGCAGTGCTTCGACACCGACGGGACGATGGGCTGGATCCAGCGGGCCGCGGGCTCCGCCCAGGAGTGGTTCTTCCGCTGGATCCAGCCCTCCCGGGACGCGAGCGACGCCGCCATCTGCTGCGGCAGCAACGCCGTCTACCGGCGCGCCGCCATCGACCTGGCCGGCGGCTTCGCCCGCCTCGACCACAGCGAGGACCTGTACACGGGCCTCGCCCTGCACGCGCAGGGGTTCCGCACCCTGTACGTACCGGTGCTGGTCGCCAAGGGCACCTCGCCCGACGAGGTCACCTCCTTCGTCAACCAGCAGTACCGGTGGGCGATGGGCAACCTCCACCTGCTCACCTCGCCCGTCCTGCGGACGATGGGCGCGCCCTGGCGGATGCGCCTGTGCTTCTACGAAGGCGTCGTCGGCTACCTGGCCGCCGCCGTGAACACCTTCGCGGCGCCGCTGCCGCCGCTGGTGATGATGTTCTGGTACCCGGACGACATCCGGCCCTGGCACGTCCTGCCGCTGCTCGCCCCGCTGTGGCTCTGGCACGTGCTCCTCCCGCGGATCAGCAGGACCCGCTGGCGGGTGGAGGTGATCCGGGCGAACGTCCTGACCAGCGTCGCCGCCGCCACCGCCTTCCTGCACACGCTGCGCGGCCGCAGCGCCGACTGGGTGCCCACCGGCACCCGGGGGCCCGCCCGTTCCGGCGGAATGGCCCGCCGGGTGGTGGGCGTCTCCCTGGTCTGGCTGGTCCTCTCCAACGGGGCGGCCGCGGCGGGTCTGGCGCTGGCCGTGGCCCGCAACGGCTGGGAGCCCAACTGGGGTCTGCTCCTCTACTTCCTCGTGCAGTGCCAGATCAACGGTCCACTGGTCCGGGACCTGATCTCCGAGATGCGGCCGGCGGCGGCCTCCGGGCAGCGGTCCGGGGAGGCGGCGTCCGGGGGCCGCGCGCGCAGCCTCGTACGGGCCCTCGGCGGCCGCGCCTCCACCGGCGTACTGCCGCGCCGCTGGCCCGAGACCCTCGCCGCCTCGGCGGTGCTCCTGCTCACCGGCCTGCTGGCATCCGGGTGGGTCAACCCCATGCTTCCCTGGCTGAGTTGAAAGGCTCGACGACCACCATGCACTCCCCCGTCCCCTCCTCCCTGACCTCCCCCGTACCACCTCCCGAACCGGCCTCCTCGGCGCGCTCCGGCGGCGAGTCCGGGCCCAGTCCGCACCGGTCCGCGTTCCGGCCCGACATCGAGGGGCTGCGCGCCGTAGCCGTCCTCGCGGTCCTCGCCTTCCACGCCGGGGTTCCGGGACTCGCGGGCGGTTTCGTCGGCGTGGACGTCTTCTTCGTCGTCTCCGGCTACCTCATCACCGGGCTGCTCGTCCGCGAGGCCGTCACCACCGGCCGGATCCGGCTCCTGGACTTCTTCTCCCGGCGGGCCCGCCGGCTCCTGCCGTCCGCCGCGGTCGTCCTCGGCGCGGTGGCCCTGGCCGGGGCCTGGCTGACCGTACCGCTGCGCCGCGCCGACTTGGAGCAGGACGTGGTCGCGTCGGCGCTCTCCGCCGCGAACTGGCGGTTCGTCGCCCAGCGGACCGACTACCTCGCCGCCGGGCACGAGCAGAGCCCGCTCCTGCACTTCTGGTCCCTCGCCGTCGAGGAGCAGTTCTACCTCCTCTGGGCTCCCCTGCTCGCCCTGATCGTGCTCGGAGCGGCCCGGGCCGTACGCCGTGGCCGTGCCGTGCGGGCCGCCGTGGCCCTGGCCGCCGTACCGCTGGTGCTCGCCTCGTTCGCGCTGTCCCTGCGCTGGACGGACCACTCCGCCTCCCTCGCGTACCTCGCCACGCCCTCCCGGGTCTGGCAGTTCGGCGTCGGCGCGCTGGTGGCACTGTTGCCCTGGCACCTCATGCGCGGCCCGCGCCCGCTGCGGCTGCTGTGCGGCTGGGCCGGGATCACGGCGATCGCCTGGAGCGCCGTCGCGTACGACGCGGCCACGCCCTACCCCGGCCACGCGGCCCTGGTACCGACCCTGGGGGCGGCGGCCGTCATCCTCGCCGCGATCCCCGGCCGGGGCGAGCGCAGCACGCCGGGCGGCTACGGAATCGGCCGGCTGCTCGCGGGGCGGGCTCCCCGGGCGGTGGGACGGCTGTCCTACACCCTGTACCTGTGGCACTGGCCGGTGCTCGTCCTCGCCGAGGCCCGCTTCGGGCCCCAGGACTGGCCGGTGAAGGCCGCGCTCACCCTGGCGGCCGCACTGCCCGCCTACGCCACCATGCGCTGGGTCGAGCAGCCGCTGCGCCGCAGCCGCACCGTCTCCGAATTCCCGCGCCGCGGGCTGTCGGTGGGCATCACGGCCGTGGTCCTGCCGGTGGTGCTCGCGCTGGTGGTGGGCACCACGACGCTCAACCTGCTGGGTCCGGCAACGCCCGTCCAGCTCGGCGGCCTGCCACCCGGCGCCGCTTCCGGCCCGCACCTGCTCGCCCGTACGGGCTCCGCGCCGCCGGCCGCCGGCCCGGTCGTGCCCGGCCCCGCGCAGGCGCGCAAGGACTTCCCGCCGGACGGGGCCTGCGAGGTGGCCCCGGCCGTGACCCGCAGCCCGGACTGCCTGTTCGGCGCGGTGGACAGCCCGGACCGGATCGTGCTGCTCGGCGATTCGCACGCCGGCCAGTGGTTCTCCGCGATGCTGGCCATGGCCGCGCAACGGGGCTGGGCCCTGCAGGAGTTGGTGAAGCAGGGCTGCCCCTTGCCGCAGCTCGCGGTGGACAGTCCGCAGCTCGGCCGCGCCTACCGGGAGTGCGACACGTGGCGCGCCGACGCCCTGGAGCGGCTGCGGCAGCAGCCGAAGCCGCGGCTCATCGTGATCTCCTCGCTCAACCGCTACACGGCCGATTCCGGACTCCTCGCCGAGGCCTGGGAGAAGACCCTCGCACCCCTGCGGGCGATCGGTGCGCCGATCGTCTACATCGAGGACACCCCCGTACCGGGTGCGGACGTCCCCGCGTGCGTCTCCGGCAGCCCCGAGGAGCCGGCGGCCTGCGCGTTCAGCCGTACGAACGCCCAGCAGCCCGATCCGCTGGCCCGGCGGATCGCCGCCGGCGCCCTGCCCGGCGTACGCGCCGTGAGCGTGAACCCGGTCCTGTGCCCGGGCGACGGGCCGACCTGCCCGGCCGTACTGGACCGCATCCTGCTGTACCGGGACGACGCCCACCTGACCAACGTGGCGGTCGTCGTCCTGACCCCCCGGCTGGAACGGCTGCTCACGGATTCGGGGGCGCTGCCCGCCGTGGGCGGGGCGGGGGCCGCGTCCGGGGCGGCGGGGCCCGCGGGCTGGACCGAGGTGTTCCGGGAGGAGTTCGACGGTCCCGCGGGCAGCCCTCCGTCCTCCGCCAACTGGCTTCACGACACCGGTACTTGCTATCCGGGATGCCCCGCCGCCCAGTGGGGCACGGGTGAGATCGAGACGATGACCGACTCGACGGACAACGTCCGTCTCGACGGCAAGGGCGCACTCGAGATCGTCCCCACCCGCACGGCGGACGGCGCGTGGCGCTCGGGCCGCATCGAGACCCGGCGCTCCGACTTCGCGGCCCCGGCCGGCGGGATCCTGCGGATCGAGGCCGCGATCGCCCTGCCGGACGTGACCGGCGCCGAGGCGGCCGGCTACTGGCCGGCGTTCTGGACCCTCGGGGCACCGCTGCGCGACGGGTACACGGGCTGGCCCGGGATCGGGGAGCTCGACATCATGGAATCGGTCAACGGCCGGGACAGCGTCTTCGCGACCATGCACTGCGGGACCCTCGAAGGCGGCCCGTGCCGGGAACCCGCGGGCCTGAGCTCGGGCCCGCAGCCGTGCGGGGACTGCCGTACGGGGTTCCACACGTACGCCGTCGAGGTCGACCTCTCCCCCGGCGCCGAGGAAGTGCGCTGGTACCTGGACGGCCGCGTGCACCACCGGGTGGCCGCCTCCCGGATGGACCCGGACACGTGGAAGCGGGCGGTGGACCACGGCCTGTTCCTGATCCTCAACGTGGCCATCGGCGGCGGCCTCCCGCTGGCCGACGGCGCGACCCCGGGCCCGGCCACCGAACCGGGCCACCCGATGCGGGTCGACCGGGTGACCGTCTCCACCCGGGCCCGGGTCGCGTAACCCCGCTGCCGCGCTGACCGCTCACCGCTCACCGCTCCCCACGGCGAGCTGTCAGTGCGGCCCGAAGCCGCGGAAGGTCCCTGATGCATCAGCGGCTTCGGCGTACTCCTCGAAGTACATGTTCGCGAGGCCGAGGTTGGCCGACACGTCGAAGAACCAACGGGCCGGGACCCTGAACGTCCGCCCGGGCTCGACCCAGAGGTCCACGATCAGAAGCGGGTGGACCGGATCCGCCATCGCGGTCGCGTCCGCGATGAACAGGTGGTTGAACCGCTCGTGTTCCTCCGCGGCGGCCGCCGCGTCCACCAGGGCCCGGACCTCCGCCCCGGCGAAGCGGCGGTCGCTGACGAACGTGGCGCCGTCGATCGCGCTCCGTAGCGCGTCCCACGCCACCTCGTCGCCGAAGTGGGTGCGCAGCACCAGAGAGGTCAGGTTGTCAGGCTGAGGCAGACGCATCGGCATGGGCGCGATCCTCCCACCCTGCTCTGACAACGGCCCCGGACACGACGTCCGTGTGTGGCGGACTCGGGCCCTCCCGGCCGGGAAGGGTGGGACAGTGGAGGCATGTGTGGTCGATACGCCTCCTCCCGGGCACCGGAAGACCTCGCCGGCCTCTTCGATGCCCGGCTCGATCCCGGCCGCGAGCTCGGGCCCTCGTGGAACGTCGCGCCCACCGACGAGGTGTGGGCGGTGCTGGAGCGCGCTGACCGGGACACCGGCGAGCTCGGGCGGCGGCTGCGTCCGGTGCGGTGGGGTCTGGTGCCTTCCTGGGCCAAGGACCCTGCCGTGGGGTCACGGATGATCAACGCGCGGGTGGAGACCGTCCACGAGAAGCCCGCGTTCCGGCGGGCCCTGGCCAAACGCCGGTGCCTGCTGCCCGCGGACGGCTTCTACGAGTGGGAGGCCGTACCCGCCACCGGTACGGCCAAGGCCTACAAGCAGCCCTACTTCATCCGGCCCGAGACCGGCTCGGTCATGGCCATGGCCGGGCTGTACGAGTTCTGGCGCGACCCGGCCGTCGCCGACCGGGACGACCCGGACGCCTGGCTCACCACGGCCACGATCATCACCACCGAGGCCACGGACGCGGCCGGCCGCATCCATCCCCGGATGCCGCTCGCCCTCGACCCCGGCGACTACGAGGCGTGGCTCGACCCCTCACACGAGGACACGACGGATCTCCGTGCCCTGCTCCACACCCCCGCCGGCGGCCGGCTCGCGGTGACCGCGGTCTCGACGGCCGTCAACAGCGTCCGCAACAACGGCCCCCACCTCCTCGACCCCGCCACTTCGTAACCTCGCATCCTCTCGGAAATTCGTACGAGCCCGGTGGCCGATTTCGGGGTTTCCAACGGTTTGGCGGGACGATCCGGCATTTGGCGCCCGCCGCGCCCCGGCCGCTGCGATGCTTCCGCCGGTATCACCGGGCCGTGGTCCTTCCAACCGGCCCTGGAATACCGGCGAACGGGCGGCACCGCCGGAGGAAGCTGCACTCCGGTCCGTCGTACGGGAGCGTCCGGCCGCGGCTTCCCGGGAGTATGCGACTCCGGCCGCCGCCGGACGGAGGCGAGAGGGGGAGACTCGATGTCTTCGACTGCTGTGTTACATGGTCCGCGCGCCCGGTGGCGGCGCCGGCTGCTGGCGGTGGCCGCGTCCTCGGCGCTGGCCGCGGGCGGCCTGACGGTTCTGGCGCCCCCGGCTTCGGCGGAGGGGGTGTGCGCCGCCCCGGTCCTGGTGGCCGCCACGACCACGATCACCTGCTCGGCGGGGGGTTCCGGAAGCGTCACGGTGCCCGCCGGCGTCTCCCTCGGCGTGGTGACCCTGGACGGCGCCGGGGGCGGGAACGCCGCCGACGGCACGGCCGGAGGCAAGGGCGCGCACCTCGTCGCGACCGTCCCGGCCACGCCCGGGCAGACCTTCAACGTGACCGTCGGCCGACGCGGCGCCAACGGCACGGCGAGCGCACAGTTCGGCGTGCCGGGCTCCGGCGGCGCCCTGGTCGCGGTGACCACCGCCACCAACGCGCCGCTCCTGACGGCCGGTTCGGGCGGTGGGGCGGGTGGAGCGGGCATCGGCTCCCCCGCCTACCGGGGAGCGGCCGGCGGTGACAGCGGCAGCGCGGGCGCCGACGGCAACGGCCTGGTCCCCGACGCGCAGGGCGGTACGGGCGGCGGCCCGGGCACCGACACGGCCGGCGGGGCCGCCGGAATCGGGGGTGCCGGGGCGGACAACGAGGGACCGAACGGCTCCCCGGGCGCCTTCCCGAACGGCTCCGGCGGCTCCGCCGGCCAGGGCGTGTTCAGCCCGACGGGCGCCGGCGGCCGCGGCGGAGCCGGGTACGGCGGCGGAGGCCGGGGAGGAGCCGGAGGCAGATACGGCAGCACCGGTGGCGGCGGAGGAGGGGGTGGCGGAGGGTCCAGCCTGGTCTCCGGGACGGTTCCCGGCTCGTCCGTGACCCTCACCGAGGGGGCCAACGCCGGTGACGGGCGGATCGTGTTCGCCTTCACCCTGCCGCCCACGGTCACCTCCGTCGGCCCGGCCGCAGGACCCACGGGCGGCGGTACGGCCGTGACGGTCACCGGCACGAACCTGTCGGGCGCCGTCCTCAGCTTCGGCGCGGACAACCCCGCCACCAACGTGGCGTGCACCGAGACCTCGTGCACCGCCACCGCTCCGGCCGGAACCGGCACCGTGGACGTCCGGGCCACCACCCCGGGCGGCACCAGCGACCCGTCCCCCGCGGGCCGCTACACCTACGTCCCCGTCCCCGTGGTGACCTCGCTCAGCCCCGCCGTCGGCACGACGGCGGGCGGTACGGTCGTCACCGTCGGCGGCACCGGCCTGGACGGCGCCACCGCGATCGCCTTCGGCCCCGGCAACCCGGGCACCGGCCTCTCCTGCACCCCCACGGCCTGCACCGCGACCGCACCCGCCCACTCCGCGGGCCCCGTGGACGTCCAGGTCACCACGCCCGGCGGCACCAGCGCGGTGACCGGCGCGAGCCGGTACACGTACCAGCTGCCGCCCGCGGACATCGACGTGGATCTGACCGCACAGCCGGGCTTGAGCCTGCTGGTCCCCTACCTCACCTACACCCTCACGGCCCGCAACACCGGTCCCGGTACGGTCACTTCGGCCACGCTCACCGCAACCCTGCCGTCGGGCGCGTCCGCCAACACGCTGTCCCCGGGATGCACGGCCGCCGGGTCCACGGTGACATGCGCCTACGGGACCATCGCCAACGGCGCCAGCGCCACCAAGACCTTCCGGGTACCGCTGGGCCTGCTCTCGCTGGGGCGCGTCACGGTCTCCGCCACCCGTACGGCGTCCTCGCCGACCGACCCGGGCCCGCTCAACGACAGCGCGACCGCCAGCTGCACGGTGGTCTCCGTCCTCCTGGCCACCTGCCCCTGATCCGGCACCGGCGTCGCCGCCAACGGGACGCCCCGCACGCGTGATTGCCGCCGGCCCGCCTCGTCACGAGGCGGGCCGGCGGTGCGTCCGGGGCGCGGTCGGGCGGGGCCGCGGTCAGGCGGGGTCGGCCTCCTCGTGGCCGGTCAGCTCATGACCCGTGACGGCCCGCGCGTAGGAGCGCAGGGCGGCGATCACCTCGGTGCGCGTGCGCCGCCCGGCGAGCACCTCCATCTGGTATCCGTCCTCCATGGCGACGAAGTTCGCGGCGAGCAGGCGGGGCGGATCCTGGAGCAGGAAGTGTCCCTGTGCCTGGCCGAGGACCAAGATGCCGGAGTACACAGCTATCTGGCGCTCCGTCAGGGCACTGTCGAGCGCCGCCGCCCGGGCGTCGCGCAGGCAGCGCGGCCAGTACTCGAAGAGCAGCCGGGTCAGCGCGTCGTCGGGGCCGCCGGCGACGCCGTGGTCGATGCAGGCCCGCAGTTTGTCGCGGGCGTCGTCGAAGCGGTCCGCGGCTTCCTCGCGCTCCTTGCTGTAGCGCTCGATGGCCTCCTGGTAGGTGGAGTGGACGAGGGCGTCCAGATCGCCGTAGTAGAGCACCGCGGCGGGGGTGACCCCGGCCTGGTCTGCGACATCCCGCAGCCGCAGGCCCTCCAGCCCGCGCACCAGTACGGCGCGCTCCACCGCCTTGCCCAGCTCGGTCCGGCGGTTCTCCTTGCCGGTCCCCTTCCTGGCTGCCACGCCATGCCCTCCAGACATCAATCATCTAAATCCAGATTTAACAATATCGCTCAGACCATTGACGGTCCAGGAAGCTGAGCATTAAATCTGCGTTTAACGCGGCGTCTCACGCTCTGCGCACCACACCTGCGGCCTCCAGGAGGCATCATGACCAACCCGACCGACACCGGGGCCAGAACCGGGCCGGCGCCCGCCCCCGTCGGCAAGGGGCTGCGCGGCGGCTCCGTGGGCCTGCTCGCCTCCGTCACCCTCGGGCTGTCGTCCGTTGCACCCGCGTACAGCATCGCCGTCACACTCGGCTTCGTGACGCTCGCCGTGGGAGACCTGGCTCCGGCCGCCCTGCTCCTGGGATTCGTACCGATCCTGCTCACCGCCTTCGCGTTCCGCGAGCTGAACCGCGAGATGCCGGACTGCGGCACCAATTTCGTGTGGACCACCCGCGCCTTCGGGCCGGTGGCCGGCTGGTTCACCGGGGGCTGGGTCGTGATCGTCGCCACCCTCATCGCGATGACCGCCCTGTCCCAGGTCGGCGCCGTGTACCTGCTGAACCTGCTCGGCCTCCATTCCCTCGCCGAGGACGACGTCGTCGTCACGGTGACCGCCCTCCTCCTGCTGGCCGCGTGCACCCTGGTCTCCGTCCGGGGACTGCACCTGGCCGCCTCCGTGCAGTACGTGCTCCTGGGCCTCCAACTTGCGGCCCTGCTCGGCTTCGGCGCGGCCGCCTTCGCCCGCGACGGCGCCGTCACCCCCTCCCTGGCCTGGCTCGACCCCAGCGCCTTCGACGGATTCGGACCCTTCGCCGAAGCCGTCCTGCTCTGTCTGTTCATCTACTGGGGGTGGGACTCGCTGCTCGCCGCGAACGAGGAGACCCGGGACGGCGAACGCGTGGCCGGGCAGGCCGCCGTCATCTCGACGCTCCTGCTCCTGGGCACCTACCTGTTCACCGCGTTCGCGGCGATCAGCTTCGCCGGGACCGGAACCACGGGCCTGGGCCTCGGCAACCCGGAGAACGCCGCCGACGTCCTCACGACCCTCGCGCCGCCCGTACTCGGCGGCGCACTCGCCAAGGTGATGCAGCTCGCCGTCTGCGTCTCGGCGGTCTCGGCCCTGCTCACCTGCCTCGTCGGCAATTCCCGCGGCACCTTGTCCATGGCCGCCCACGGCGCCCTGCCGCGCACCTTCACCCGGATCCACCCCCGGCACCGCACGCCCGCCTTCGGGACCCTGGCCTGCGGGACGGCCGCGGCCGGCACGCTGATCCTGCTCCGGCTCGTCTCCGCCGACTTCCTCGGCGACGCCGTCCTCTGCGTCGGGCTGCTCATCGCCTGCTACTACGGCACCACCGCCCTGAGCTGCGTCTGGTACTTCCGGCGGAGCCTGCGCGATTCCCCGCGCGACCTCCTGCTGCGCGGCGTCCTGCCCCTGCTGGGCGGCCTGCTCATGCTGGCGGCCTTCGCCCGCAGCGCGTACGACATGTACGACCCCGCTTACGGCAGCACCTCCTTCCACGGCGTCGGCGGAGTCTTCCTCCTCGGCGCCGGGTCCCTCGCCGCGGGCGCCCTGGCCCTGCTGATCGCCCGCACCCGTTTCCGCCGCTTCTTCCGCGAAGGCCGCACGTCGGTCGCCGCGCTCACCATCACCGAGGACTGACCACACCCATGCGCACTCTCGCCATCGCCGCCCTCCAGACCACGCCCGTGGCCCACGACCTCGAAGCGAGCTGGCAGCGTTTCAGCGACCAGGTCCGCGCCACGCACGAGCTCTTCCCCCACGTCCAGCTCGTCGTCGCCCCCGAACTCCTGCTCGCCGCCGAGGGCCCGCTGCTGCGCCCCGCACCCGACGACTGGATGGAGCGGGCCGCCGTCACGATCCCCGGACCGCTCACCGACCGGATCTGCGCCCTTGCCCGGGAGACCGAGCTGTGGCTGGTCCCGGGCAGCCTCTACGAGCGTGCGGAGGACGGCCACGTCTACAACACGGCCATAGCGGTCTCGCCCGAGGGCGAGATCGTCGCCCGCTACCGCAAGGTCTTCCCCTGGCAGCCGTACGAAAAGGCCCGGCCCGGCCACGAGTTCACCGTGTTCGACCTCCCCAGCATCGGGCGGGCGGGCCTGGCCATCTGCTACGACGGCTCCTTCCCCGAGACGGTCCGCCAACTCGCCTGGCTGGGAGCGGAGATCGTCATCCAGCCCACCCTGACACCCACCCGGGACCGGGAGATGGAACTGATCTGCGCCCGCGCCAACGCCTGGACCAACCAGGTCTACGTGGTCAACGTCAACGCCGCCGACCCCGCGGCGGTCGGCGCCAGCGCGATCGTCGACCCCGAGGGCACCGTCCGCCAGCAGGCCGGCCCCGGCGAGGAGGTACTCGTCGACGTACTGGACCTCGACACCGTCACCCGGGTGCGCCGCTACGGCTCCACCGGTCTCAACCGGCCCTGGAACCAGCTCGCCCGGTACGGGGAATCGATCGCCCTCCCGATGTACGGCGGCGCGACGTTCCGTACGCCGCGCTGGCTGGAGGAGGAGACGAAGGAGGAGGAGAACCCCACCGCGTAGCCGCCCGGGCCGGAAACCCGGTCGACAGGCGGGCCCCGGCGCGGTGGGATGGCTCCGAACGCCCGCCGTCCGGAGCGGGCCGGGAGCTGTCCGTCCGGCTCCCCCGCGGGCCCGGGGTCGCCGGGCAGGCCGCGAAGGAAGCCGAGTGGCTGCCGCGGCTCGCCCCGCACCTGCCGCCACGCCGCGACCGACCGCCGCGTCGCGGCGCAGACCACCCGGCAGATCGCCGAGGCGCTCATCGGCTGATCCCTCGGCCCCTCACCACACCTTGGCGAGGAAGGCGCGGGTCCGGGGGTGCAGCGGGTCGTCCAGGACGGCCCCGGGCGGTCCCTGCTCCACGACGGCCCCGTCATCCATGAACACGACGGTGTCGGCGACCTCCCGGGCGAAGCCGAGCTCGTGGGTGACGACGAGCATGGTGGTGCCGGTGCGGGCCAGGTCCTTGATGACGTCCAGGACCTCGCCGACCAGTTCCGGGTCGAGCGCCGAGGTCGGCTCGTCGAAGAGCAGCACCTTCGGTTCGAGCGCGAGCGCCCGGGCGATGGCCACCCGCTGCTGCTGTCCTCCGGACAGCTGCCGCGGGTAGGCGTCCGCCTTGTCGCTCAGGCCCACACGCTCCAGCAGCCCGCGGGCCGCCGCGTCGGCCGCCTCCCGCGGCCGGCGCAGCACGGAGACCGGGGCCTCGACGAGGTTCTCCAGCACGGTGAGGTGCGTGAAGAGGTTGAAGTCCTGGAAGACGAACCCGATGTGCGTGCGCTGTCTCAACACCTCCTTCTCCTTGAGCTCGTACAGCTTGCCGCGGTGGCCCCGGTAGCCGATGAGCTCGCCGTCGACGCTGATCCAGCCGCGGTCGACCTTCTCCAAGTGGTTGATGGTGCGCAGGAGGGTGGACTTCCCCGAGCCGGAGGGCCCCAGGATCACGGTGACCTCCCCGGCGCGGACGGTCAGATCGACCCCGCGCAACACCTCCAGGGGTCCGAAGCTCTTGTGGACTCCGCGGACCTCGACCATGACGGGTCCGGGCACGGGCTCGCTCACGTGTGCTCGGCCGGGTTGATCTGCGAGGTGTCGATCGCGGAGGGCGTGGTGCCCCACTTCTTCAGGATCCGCGCGTACGTGCCGTCCTTGATCAGCTCGTTGACGGCGGCCTGGAAGGCGGGGGTCAGCGGGGATCCCTTCTTGAAGGCGAAGCCGACGTCGAGGCGGTGGTACTCGCCGAGGAAGGTGGTCTGCGCGGCGGGCTGTGCGGCCTGGTGGCGCAGGCCGTTGATCGTCGACATGACGACGTCGATCCGGCCCTGCTGGAGGGCCGTGGTCACGGCCCCGGGCTCGGAGAAGACCTTGACCTCGTACGGCTTCTTCCCGGCGGCCGCGCAGACCTCCTTCTTCGCGGTGAGGGTCTTCTCGAAGGTCGTGCCGGCGCCGGTGCCGATGGTCAGCCCGCACAGCTGGGTGAGGTCGGAGACCTGCCCGGTCAGTGTGGTGCTGCCCGTCTTGACGGCGAAGCCCTGGCCGTCGTTGATGTAGGTGACGAAGTCGACGGACTTCAGGCGTTCTGTGGTGACGCCGAAGTTGCCCGTGCCGACGTCGTACTTGCCGCTGCCGAGGGCGGGGAGGATCGTCTCGAAGGAGGCGTCCTGGCGCTCCAGCTTCAGACCGAGGACCTTGGCCACCGCGGTGGCGATGTCGATGTCCTGGCCGGCGGGCGGCTTGTCCTGTCCCTTGGGGTAGTACGCCGACGGCGGGGATCCGACGGAGCCGCCGAGCCGCAGGCTGCCCGCCTTGCGGACCTCGGCGGGAAGCAGGGCCGCGATCGACTCCACGGCCCGTACGCCGGCGACCGGATCGTCGGCCGGCGCGGGTGAGGCGAGGGCGCCGGCCACCGGCGGGGATCCCTCGCCGGAGCCGCAGGCCGTCAGTGCGGTCAGGAGGGGCAGGACGGGCAGGAGCACGAGTGCGGTGCGCAGGCGCCCGCGGAGCCCGCTCGTGTGGAGGCTCATCCGCGCACCGCCGTCAGGGTCTGGCGGGGAGAGCCGGTCTCGGGGCGGGCACCGCGTACGGTGTCCGGGCCGGCGCCTTCCCGAGCTGCGCCTTCCCGGGCGGCGTCCCGCTTCGCGACCTCCTCGCGGACGAGGGGGATCACGTACCGGCCGAAGTCGATGGCGTCGTCGCGCAGGTCGTAGCCGCGGGCCGACAGGATGTCCACGCCGAGGTCGTAGTAGTCCAGCAGCGCCTGGGCCACCGTCTCCGGGGTGCCGACCAGGGCGTTGGAGTTTCCCGCGCCCCCGGTGGCGGCGGCGGTCGGGGTCCACAGCGCCCTGTCGTAGCGCTCCCCCGCCTCCGCGATGGCGATCAGACGCTGCGATCCCGTGTTCTGCGGCGCCGCGGCCTCCGTCACTCCGTTGCTGCGGTGGCGCTGCACGGTCCCGGCCAGCCTGCGCTCGCGGATGGCGCCCACCGTGCGGTGGGCCTTCTCCCAGGCCAGCTCCTCGGTCGGGGCGATGATCGGGCGGAACGCGACCTGGATCCGGGGCGGTTCCGCACGGCCGGCGGCCCGCGCGGCTTCCCGTACCGCCTCGATCTGCTGGGTCGTCTGTTCCAGGGGCTCGCCCCACAGGCAGTAGATGTCCGCCTCCGCGCCGCCGGCCGCGTAGGCGGCGGGCGAGGAACCGCCGAACGAGACGTTCGGGCGCGGCTGCTGGACGGGGAAGACGTCGCTGACGAAGTCGTGGAAGCGGTAGTGCTCTCCCTCGTGGTCGAAGGCCTCGTGGGTGGTCCAGATCTTCTTGACGATGCGGATGTACTCGCGGGTGCGGGCGTAGCGCTCGTCCTTGCCGAGGACGTCGCCCTCCCGGCCCTGCTCGTGGTCGTTGCCGCCGGTGATGAAGTGCACGGCCAGCCGGCCGCCGCTGATCTGGTCGAGGGTCGCGAAGGTCTTGGCGGCGAAGGTGGGGTACGAGACGTTGGGCCGGTGGGCCAGCAGGATCTGCAGCCGGTCCAGCTTGCCCGCGATGTACGCGGCGGCCGGCGCGGGGTCCGGCGTACCGGAGCCGTAGGCGAACAGCACCCGGTCCCAGCCGTGCTCCTCGTGCGCCCTGGCGAGCCGGAGCGTGTACTCCTTGTCGAAGGAGGCGCCGGATCGGGCGGTGGTTTCGGAACCGTCGTTGGTGGCGGCTATGCCGAGGAACTCCACGGGCATGGGTGTGGCCTTTCGGAAGGTGCGGCGGATCGCCTCGCGGCACGGTGAACCGGGCCCAGTGCGGCGGTGCATGAGGCTCCGTCAGCCGCAGAAGGTGCGCGGGGCGGAGGAGAGCGCGTGATGTGCAGGCGTGACGACGCGGGGCGTCGGGGTGCGGTGCGGCGGCAGCGCGCGTCCGGGTGCGCGGCGGCGCGAACGCCTTGCGGCGGTCACGGACGGCACGGAGGTGGCGCGGAGGGAGAGCTCGGCCCACGACGGGGTCACCGAGGGAGGGAAGGGCCGTTCAGGCAGCCCGCTGCCGCGTCAGGCGCAACAAGCCGCGGACCACACCCGACCGAAGTCGATGTAGTCGCGCGAGACCAGGCGCTGATGGGCATTCATGCGACTACTTGAACAGTACGGACTGCTCTTCGTCAAGCAACGGCCCGCATGCCGGACGGTCCCGACCCCCGCCGGACCGGGCACCGTTGACATGGCCGTGCCGTCGCCGCATACGATCGACGGCGGACCGGATGCGCCGTGCACGGAGCCGGTCCGGCCGTGTTGAGGGACACGGCGAGCGTGACGACCGCACCCCTGTCCGGCGGCCCGGGCGTGTCCGCCCGACCGCCGCCTGGCAGTCGTTGCCGCCCGCGATCCCTCCCATCCCCGGAGCACCTCCATGAGCACCGCTTCCGATCTCTCCCGCCCGCCCCGCACACTCGATGGGCTCGACTCGGCACCCCCCGGCAAGGAGCCGCCGCCGATCGTGCCCCGGCGGCGCGTCGGCCGCCAGGTGTCCGCTGCCGCCGCCCTGTTGGTCTTCGCGATGGTGCTGGCCTCCGTCGTCCGCAACGACGCGTTCCAATGGGGCTTGGTGGGGCGGTACTTCACCACCTCCGCCGTGCTCGACGGGCTGCTGCTGACCCTCTGGCTGACCGGCGTGGTGATGGTGCTGGGGTTCCTGTTCGGCACCGTCCTCGCCGTGATGCGGCTGTCGGCCAATCCGGTGCTGCGCACCCTGAGCTGGGGCTACGTGTGGATCTTCCGGTCCACGCCGCTGCTGGTCCAGCTGCTGTTCTGGTTCAACATCGGCGCCCTGTACCCGACGCTCGGCCTGGGTATCCCCTACGGCCCCCAGCTCTTCACCGTCTCCACGGTGAACCTGCTCGGCCCGACCCTCACCGCCGTCATCGGCCTGACCCTGCACGAGACCGCGTACGCCGCCGAGGTGGTCCGCGGCGGCATCCTCTCCGTGGACCCCGGCCAGACCGAGGCCGCGCAGGCGCTCGGGCTGAGCAGGCGTCGCACGCTGTACCGGATCGTGGTTCCGCAGGCGATGCGCTCGATCGTGCCGACCGCCGGGAACATGCTCATCGGGACGCTCAAGGGCACCAGCATCGTCAGCGTGCTGGCCGTGCACGACCTGCTGTACTCCGTGCAGTTGGTCTACAACCAGACCTACCAGGTCATCCCGCTGCTGATGGTGGCCACCCTCTGGTACGTCGCCGTCACCACCGTGCTGAGCGCGGGCCAGTACTACGTCGAGCGGTACTACGCGCGCGGCAGCTCGCGGGGCCTTCCGCCCACGCCGCTGCGGCTGCTGCGCATCCGGCTGGCCGGCCTGCGCGGGCGCCTGAACTCGGTGACCGCGCCCGGCGACCGCTGAGTTTCATTTCACGAACAGGCGTTGTGTGTACGGCGGATGAAATCGGAACACGATTTCGCGCATTCCGATATCCAGGCCGTTGACACCCCTTCTCCGGGCTGCCTAGCTTACGCCGCAGATAAAGAGATATCGGCGGCCTCTCCTGTACTGCTTGACGGCTGCTTTTCGATTCTGCGCCTATTCGAAGCCGTGGAGCGTCCTTGACCGAATCACTGCTCCTCTCCGCGCCCGCCGGCCCTTCCGGGCCGCCCGGGCCGGCCGAGCGGGTCCTCCCGCTGCGCCGGCCCGGGCGGTGGGTCGCCGGCGTCGTCGTCCTGGTGCTGGTCTCGCAGGCCGCCCACGGGCTGATCACCAACCCCTTCTACCAGTGGGACCGGTTCACGTACTGGTTCGCCCGCCCGGTGATCCTGGACGGGCTGCTCATCACCCTCCAGGTGGCCGCGTACAGCGCGGTCCTCGGCCTGGCCGGCGGCATCCTGCTGGCCCTCGGCCGGCTCTCGGGCAGCCCGGTGCTGCGGTCGGTGAGCTGGACCTACATCTGGCTCCTGCGTTCCGTGCCGCTGATCGTCGTCCTGCTCTTCCTCTACAACCTCAGCGCCCTGTACCCCACCCTCAGCATCGGCATCCCGTTCGGCCCCGCCTTCCTGACCTTCGACGAGTCACGGCTCGCCACCGACATGGCGGTCGCGGTGGTCGGACTGAGCCTGAGCGAGGCCGCGTACGCCGCCGAGATCGTCCGGGCCGGCGTGCTCTCCGTCGACCAGGGCCAGCACGAGGCGGCCGCGGCCCTGGGACTGCCCAAGCGCTACCAGTTCGCCAGGATCGTCTTCCCGCAGGCGCTCCGCTCCATCGTGCCGTCCTACGTCAACCAGCTGATCGGCCTGCTCAAGGCCACCTCACTGGTCTTCTACGTATCGCTGCTCGACCTGTTCGGCTCGGTGCAGAGCCTGGCCAGCACCTACCCCGGCGACGTGGTGCCGCTGCTGCTGGTGGCGACGGTCTGGTACGTGATCCTCACCAGTCTGGTCTCCGTCGTGCAGTACTACGTCGAGCGGTACTACGCCCGCGGAGCGCTGCGCACCCCGGCGCCCACTCCCCTCCAGCGGGCCCGGGCGGGCCTGATCGACCTGCGGATCCGCTACCGGAAGGAGACGGCCCGATGACTGGGAACGCGAGTACCGTCACCGCCACCAGCACCGCCACCGCACGGCCGGCCGCCATCGAGGTGCACGACGTGCACAAGTGGTTCGGCGGCCGGCGGGTCCTCGACGGGGTGAGCCTGACCGTCGAGCCCGGCACGGTCACCGTGATCCTGGGGCGCTCGGGATCGGGCAAGTCGACGCTCCTGCGGGTCCTCAACCACTTGGAGAAGCCCGAGGCCGGTCACGTCAGCATCGGCGGCGAGCTGATCGGCGTCCAGCGGCACGGGGGCCGGCTCAAGGAGCTGAGGGAACGGGCGATCCTCGCCCAGCGCGGCCGGATCGGCTTCGTCTTCCAGAACTTCAACCTCTTCCCGCACCTGACCGTGCTGGACAACGTCGCCGCCGCCCCGGTGGCCACCGGCAGGTTGTCCCGGCCACAGGCGCAGGCCCTGGCGCAGGACCTGCTGCGCCGCGTCGGACTCGGGGACCGCGGCGGCGCCTACCCGCGACAGCTGTCCGGCGGGCAGCAGCAGCGGGTGGCCATCGCCCGGGCGCTCGCCCTGCGACCGGGGGTCATCCTCTTCGACGAGCCCACCTCGGCACTCGACCCCGAGCTGGTCGGCGAGGTGCTCTCCGTGATCAAGGACCTGGCCACCGGGGGCACCACCCTCGTGATCGTGACCCACGAGATCGGCTTCGCCCGCGAGGTCGCCGACGAGGTCGTCTTCCTCCACGAGGGCCGCATCGTCGAACAGGGCCCGCCCGCACAGGTGCTGGACCACCCCGCGCACCCGCGCACCCGGGAGTTCCTCAGCAAGGTGCTCTGACGGCCCGGCCAGGCCCTCCGCTGCTTCACGCCGTCCGGCCTCGGCCTCCCTTGCTCCGGCTTCCTTTCCCGCAGCTTCCCTTCCCTCACCCTCCGTTCCTCGGCCTTCCCCGTATCGCCGCACACCCGAAAGGCAACGCCATGCACCGCCCGTCCCTCCTGCGCAACAGACTCGTCGGCGGCCTCGGCGCCACGACCGCCGCCGTCGCCCTCGCCGCCGGACTCACCGCGTGCGGCGGTGACGCGAAGGCCACCGGCAGCGCACCGAGCTCGGACAAGGTGACCATCGGCGCCTACTCCAACGGGGCCGCCCAGCAGGCCGAGCTGTCCGTCCCGGTCGTCGAGTCCCTGCGCGCACAGCTCCCGAAGGAGGTGCGCGACCGCGGGGAGTTGGTCATCGGGGTCGGCGCCCTGCCCGCCGGCTTCCCGCCCCTCGCCTTCGTCGGCACCGACCAGAAGACCCTCACCGGCTCGGAGCCCGACCTCGGCCGCCTCGTCGCCGCGACCCTGGGCCTGAAGCCCGTGGTGAAGAACTCGACGTGGGAGAACCTCTTCGTCGGCATCGACAGCGGCAAGGTCGACGTGGCCTTCTCCAACGTCACGGTCACCGAGGAGCGCAAGAAGAAGTACGACTTCGCGTCCTACCGGCAGGACAACCTGGCCTTCGAAGCCCTGAAGGAGAACACCTGGGAGTTCGGCGGCGACTACCGCAACCTGGCGGGCAAGACGGTGTCGGTCAGCAGTGGAACCAACCAGGAGAAGATCCTCCTGGAGTGGCAGAAGAAGCTCCAGTCCGAGGGCAAGGACATCACGGTCAAGTACTTCCCCGACGCCAACAGCGTCTACCTGGCGCTGAGCGGCAAGAAGATCGACCTCAACTTCGGCCCGAACCCCTCGATCGCCTACCACATCACCCAGACCGCGAGCAGCAACGCTCCGACGCGCAACGCCGGTTCGTTCTCCGGTGCCGGCGAGACCCTCCAGGGGCTGATCGCCGCGACCGCGAAGAAGGGCAGCGGACTGGCCGAGCCCGTGGCCCAGGCCATCAACCACCTGGCCGGGAGCGGCGCGTACGGGCAGCTCCTCACGGCGTGGAACCTCTCCAACGAGGCCGTGACCACCTCGCAGGTGAACCCGCCCGGGCTGCCCGCGACCAACTCCTGACCCCCCGCGGCCGTCCCCGGCCCGGCAGCCCACGGAAGGAGGGTTCCGCCCCCATGCCCACCACCACCATCCCCAGCCCCAGCCCGGCGCCCAGCTCCGCCGCCGGTGCGGTGATCCCGGGGATCCCAGGGATCCCGGTGACCCCGCACGTCCTCGACAACCCGGCCTGGGCCTCGCTGTCCGGCCCGCACGCGGCCTTCGCCGTGCGGGCCGGCGGTCACGCCGCCCGCTACGCCCCGGACGTCGCCGTGTTCTCCGCGGTCGCCGATCCGGCCGACCCCCGGTCCTGGGAGGCGCTGCGCTCCCTGGCCGGCCCCGACGGGGTCGTCTCGCTCTCCGGGGTACTGACGCCGCCCCGCGGGTGGGAGACCGTCTGGTCGGCGCAGGGGGTCCAGCTCGTCGACACCTCGCTGCGCGCCGAGCCCGCCCCCGAGGCGGTGCGGCTCGGGCCGGCGGACGTGCCCGAGGTCCTGGAGCTGATCGAGCTGACGAAGCCGGGGCCCTTCCTGCCCCGCACCATCGAACTGGGCACGTACCTGGGCATCCGCCACCGGGGACGGCTGGTGGCCATGGCCGGGGAGCGGCTGCGCCCGCCCGGCTGGACGGAGATCAGCGCGGTCTGCACCCATCCCGACTTCCGCGGCAGGGGCCTGGCCACGCGCCTGGTCCGCGCCGTCGCGGCGGGTATCCGGGACCGGGGAGACGTACCGTTCCTCCACACGGCCGCCGAGAACACCCGGGCGGTCCGCCTCTACGAGTCGATCGGTTTCACCGTGCGCCACAGCCCCTTCTTCTTGGCCTTCCGAGCGCCGGGCGGCGCGGACGACCTGGCCGCCACACAGATTTGATTCTGCCGAATCGAAATTCACACTCCCGTCATTCCGCACCCCCTGTTTCAGGGCCTGCCTGATTCAGGGCCTGCCGCCTTTCGATAGGAGCGAGATTGAAGTTCCTCGCCATCACCCTGATCACGGACGGGACGGACCCGGCGACGGGCGCCCCGACCCCCACGCGCGAGCGCTTCCGGCAGGTGGTCTCCGCCGCCCTGCAGGCGGAGGAGCTCGGCTTCGACGGGTTCGGGGTCGGCGAGCGCCACGAGCGGCCGTTCCTGTCGTCCTCGCCCCCCGTAGTGCTCTCCCACATCGCGGCCCTGACCCGGAACATCCGGCTGTACACCGCCGTGACCACCCTGAGCCTGCTGGACCCGGTGCGGGCGTACGAGGACTACGCGACGCTCGACCACCTCAGCGACGGCCGGCTCGAGTTGATGATCGGCAAGGGGAACGGCATCGCGCAGCGCGAGCTGTTCGACGTCACCCCCGAGGACCAGTGGGAGCGCAACTCCGAGGGCTACGAGCTGTTCCGGCGGATCTGGAGCGAGGACAAGGTGACGGCCGACCCCCGCTTCCGGCCCGCGCTGACCGGCGCCGAGGTACTGCCCCGGCCGTACCAGAAGACGCTGCGCGTGTGGCACGGCAGCGCCACCAGCCGGGAGTCCGTGGATCTCGCCGCGCGCTACGGCGATCCGCTCTTCTCCGCCAACGTCACCCACCCCATCGGCCTGTACGCCGCACTGATCCGGCACTACCGCGAGCGCTGGGAGCACTACGGACACGATCCGGCCCGCGCGGTCGTGGGCGCGGGCACGGCGGGCTTCCACACGGCGCCCACCTCGCAGGGCGCGGTGGCCGCGTACCGGCCGGCGTTCGCACGGTACCTCGCCGCCCACGCGGCGCAGGGTGTGGATCCGGTGTTCGCGACCCTGGAGGACTTCGTCGAGCGCAGTTCGGCCCTGATCGGCAGCCCCGAGCAGGTGATCGAGAAGGTGCACCGCTACCACGAGGAGTTCGGCCACACGGTCCTGCACCTCCAGGCCGAGCCGGGCGGCCTGACCGAAGCCCGGCACCGCGACTCCCTCGCGCTGTTCCAGTCGGAGATCGCCCCGGTGCTGCGCCGCTCGATCCCGGATCCCGCGTTCGCCTGAGGCGTCGAAGGGGGCCTATGGCGAAGGGCAGTTGACAGGAGCACCCCCTTGCACCACCCTTTCACTACTTGCCTAGTGAAAGGGTGGTGTTGTCGTGCTCGAGTACCGCATCGACCGGCGCAGCGGCATCGCCACGTACCTGCAGATCGTCCAGCAGACCAAACAGGCCCTGCGCCTGGGCCTGTTGGAGCCGGGCGACAAGTTGCCGACCGCGCGGGAGGTCGTCGAGGCCACCGCCATCAACCCGAACACCGTCCTCAAGGCCTACCGCGAGCTGGAACGCGAAGGGCTCGTCGAGGCGAAGCGGGGACTGGGCACCTTCATCCGCAAGTCCCTGGGCGGCGCCCCGGCGGATTCCCCGCTGCGCGCCGGACTCGCGGACTGGGCGCGGCGGGCCCGGGAGGCCGGGATGGAGCGGGACGACGCGGCCGCGCTCTTCTCGGCCGTACTGGAAGAGCACTTCAAGGGGGACGAAGACGTATGACGCACACCGTGATCGAGGCGGAGGGCCTCGGCCTGCGCTACGGACGCCGGGGCGGGTGGGCGCTGCGCGCGTGCTCCTTCCGGCTGCCCGAGGGCCGGGTCTGTGCACTCGTAGGACCCAACGGGGCGGGAAAGTCGAGCCTGTTGGCCGTCGCGGCCGGCCTCGTGTCCGCGACGGAGGGTCACCTCCGCTCGGTGCGGCGCGAGGAGCTGGCGTTCGTGGCCCAGGACAAGCCGCTCTACCCGCAGCTCACCGTCGGCGAGACCCTGCGCATGGGCCGCGAGCTCAACCCCGGCCGCTGGGACGCGAGTACGGCGGAGCGGATCGTCGAGGCGGGGGACCTCGACCCGCGCGCGAAGGTCCGTACGCTCTCCGGCGGACAGCGCACCCGGGTCGCCCTCGCCCTGGCCCTGGGCAAGCGCCCCAGCCTGCTCCTGCTCGACGAGCCGATGGCCGATCTCGACCCGCTCGCCCGGCACCGGCTCATGGGCATGCTGATGGCCGACGCCGCCGAGAACGGCACCTCCGTGGTGATGTCCTCGCACATCCTCACCGAGCTGGAGGGCGCCTGCGACCACCTGCTGCTCGTCGACGGCGGCCGGATCCGCCTCTCCGGCCCCGTCGACGAGGTCGGCGCGGCGCACCTGCTGCTCACCGGCCCCGCCACCGCCCGCGAGGAACTCTCCGCGCACACCGTCGTCGAGGCCCGCACGACGGGCCGGCAGCTCACGGCACTCGTACGGCCGCGGGGCCCCGTAGACAGCGGCACCTGGCAGACGACCCACCCGTCCCTGGAGGAACTCTTGCTCGCCCATCTGCGCGCGCCCGAAGCCCCGGCGTTCGCCGTCGACGCCGACACCGACACCGCCTCCGCCTCCGCCTCCGAGGGGGTGCAGGCATGAGCGCGCTGACGCTGAAGGGCTCCCACTGGGTCGTGGTGCGCCAGCACCGGCGCGTGCTGTGGGCGGTGCCCGCGCTGGTGGGCGCGAGCCTCGCGGCGGTGATCGTGCTGCGCGTGTGGCTCCGCGATCCGGGCTCCGACCAGGTGCTCCGGACGAACGACTTCTACGCGGAGGGCCTGCTCCGGCTCTGCATGGAGTACGCCGCCAACGCCCTGCTGTTCCTCCCCCTGCTGGTGGGAGCCTTCGTCGCCGGCCCGATGGTCGCCCGCGAGCTGGAGAGCGGGACCTGGCGGCTCGCCCTCACGCAGTCGACGACGGCGAAGGCCTGGCTCGGCTCGAAGGTCCTGGTGGCGGCCGCGGTCTCCGTGGCCGGTTCGGCCGCCCTGATCGGCATCTACCGTCTCGGATGGGTGCGGGTGAGCGGGACCTGGCAGCTCACCTGGGCCGACCGCGGACCGTACGAGGCCACCGGCCCCGTGCTCATCGCGTACTGCCTGCTCGCGGTGGCCCTCGGCGCTCTCGTCGGCCAGCTCGTGCGGCGCACCCTGGTCGCCATGGCGGTCACCGGTTTCGTCACGGGCCTGGTGCTGCTGGTCCTCGGGGCGCTGCGCTGGTCCTTCCTGCCCGTGGTGACGAACACCGCGCCGTTCCCGTGGGACAGGTCGCCGCTGTTGCCGGAGGGTGCCCTCATGATGGACACCGGGTTCCTCAATGCCACCGGCGAGCGCCTCTCGGAGAACATCTGTTTCGAGCGGACGCAGCGGCTGAACAGCTGCCCCGCCGACCTGAAGATCACCGCCGAGTACGTGGACTTCCACCCGGTCTCGCACCACTGGCCGACCCAGCTCATCGAGATCTCCCTCCTCCTCGCGCTGGCCGCCGCCGTCCTCTACGCGGCGTTCCGCCTGGTGCACGCGCGACATCCCTGAGGCGCCCGCGCGGGCCGAACGACCCGGCCGGTTCCGGGGCCGAAGGCCCTGGCCGGCCGGGACATCCGAGTCTCCGGTCAAGACCATCGCCGCTGGCGAGTGCCGTACCCCGGACCGTGCAATGGAAGGAGGTCCACGAGGCAGGAGAACGCCGTGTCCGAAGAGAAGAGGGGTTTCTGCACCCTCTGCAAGTCGCGCTGCGGCGCGATCTTCACCATCGAGGACGGCCGGCTGACCGGCGTACGGCCGGATCCCGATCATCCGACCGGCACGGCGATGTGCCCCAAGGGGCGCTCCGCCCCCGAGATCGCGCACAGCACCCGGCGGCTGACCACCCCGCTGCGCCGGACCAACCCCAAGTCCGACCCGGACCCGGGCTGGGTGCCCGTCTCCTGGGACGAGGCGATGGCGGAGATAGCCGAGAAGATCGGGACGATCGCCGCCGAGACCGGCCCCGAATCGGTGGCCTTCGCGGTGGCCACGCCTTCGGGGACCATGGTCTCGGACGCCACCGAGTGGATCGAGCGCTTCGTACGCCGCTTCGGCAGCCCGAACACCGTGTACAGCGCGGAGATCTGCAACTGGCACAAGGACTTCGCACACGCCTTCACCTTCGGCTCGCCGATCCCGCCGCCCGACTACGCGAACGCCGACCTCGCCCTGCTGTGGGGCTTCAACCCGGCCAAGACCTGGCTCGCCCAGTCCGCCGCCCTCTCCGCCGCGCAGGCGACCGGCACCAAGCTCACCGTGGTGGACCCGCGCCGCTCCACCAGCGCACTGCGGGCCGACCACTGGCTGCGGGTCCGGCCCGGCACCGACGCCGCGCTCGCCCTGGGCCTGGCCCACCTGCTCATCGCTGACGAGGGCTACGACGCGGCCTTCGTCCGCGCCTGGACCAACGCTCCCCTCCTGGTCCGCGCCGACACCGGACGGTTCCTGCGCGCGGACGAGCTCCCCGGAACGTACGCGGGCGCGGCCCCCTCCGGCTTCGCCGTCCTCGACGAGGAGACCGGCCGCGCCGAGGCGTACGACACCGCGCGCGCCGCCGACCGCCCGGAGCGCTTCGCGCTGCGCGGCACCCGCCCGATCGCGCTGCGCGACGGCTCGGCCGTCGACTGCGCGCCCGCCTTCGAGCGGTACGCGGACGCCTGCGCGGCCTGGCCACCGGCCCGGGTCGCGGCCACCACGTGGATCCCCGAGCGGGAGATCCGCGCCCTCGCCGCGGAGATCGCCGCCGCCCCGTCGGTCACCTACTACGGGTGGACCGGAGTGGGGCAGAGCGCGAACGCCGCGCAGACCGAGCGGGCGCTGGCCACCCTCTACGCGCTGACGGGCTCCTACGACACCCGCGGCGGCAACCACGTCGCCCCCGCCCCGCCCTACAACCCGGCGACGTCGGTGGCCCAGTTCGCGCCCGAGCAGCGTGCCAAGGCCCTCGGCCTCGACAAGCACCCGCTGGGTCCGCCCGCCTCCGGCTACATCAACTCGGGCGACCTGTGCACGGCCGTCGAGACGGGCCGCCCCTACCCGGTCCGCGCGCTCATCGGCTTCGGATCCAACCTCGTCGTCTCCCAGCCCGACTCCGACCGCACCGCGCGGGCGCTGGGCGCGCTCGACTTCCAGGTCCACCTGGACCTCTTCCACAACCCCACCAGCAGCAGCGCCGACATCGTCCTGCCGGTCAACAGCTCCTACGAGCACGAGGCCCTGCGCTTCGGCTTCGAGGTCAGCCACCGGGCCCAGGAACAGGTCCAGCTCCGGCCCCGGATGGTCGAGCCGCAGGGCGAGTCCCGCAGCGACACCGAGTTCGTCTTCGATCTCGCCTGCCGTCTGGGCATGGGAGCGGAGTTCTTCGACGGGGACGTCGAGGCCGCCTGGAACTGGCAGCTCGAACCCCTCGGCCTGACCGTCGAGGAACTGCGCCGGCGGCCGGGCGGCGTCCGGGTGCCCCGCGAGGAGGCCTACCGCAAGTACGCCGCCCCCGTAGCGGGCGACAGGGACGCCGACCGGGACGGGGTGACCGGTTTCGCCACGCCCACCCGGCGCGTCGAGCTGTACTCCGAGCGGCTGCTGGAGCACGGATACCCGGCGGTGCCCGAGCACCACGACCCCGCTCCCACGGACGCCGCGTACCCCCTCGTGCTGACCTGCGCCAAGCACGGGTACTTCGTCCACAGCCAGCAGCGGTCCCTGACCTCGCTGCGCCGCCGGGCCACCGACCCCTCGGTGGACCTGCACCCCCGGACCGCCGCCGCCCACGGCATCGGCGAGGGCCAGTGGCTGGAGCTCGCCACCCGCCGCGGCTCCATCCGGCTGCGCGCCCGCTTCGACGACTCCCTCCACCCCTCCGTCCTCGTCGGCGAGTACGGCTGGTGGCAGGAGGCCACCGACCTCGCCCTCCCCGGCGCCGACCCGACCTCGTCCGCGGGCAGCAACTTCAACCGGCTCGTCGACCACACCGAAACCGACCCGCTGAGCGGCTCCGTCCCGCTGCGGTCCGCCGCCTGCCGGATCGGTCCGGTGGCGGGTGACGGGTCCTGGCTCGGGACCCGGCCCTTCGCCGTGACGGCCCTCACCGAGGTGAGCCCCGGCATCCGCGGCCTGCGGCTGACCCCCGAGGACGGCGGAGCCCTCCCCGACTACCGGCCCGGCCAGCACCTGACCGTGCGCGCCGAGCACCCGGACGGCACCCTCCAGGACCCCTCGGACGGCCGCAGCTACTCCCTCACCGGACCCGCCCTCGCGAGCGGCCGCACCGACTACGGACTCGCCGTACGCCACATCCCCGGCGGAGCCTTCTCCACCCGGGTCCACGAGGAGCTCCGGGTCGGCGACCGGCTCCACCTGGCGAGCCCGGGAGGCGTCTTCGCCCTCCCGACGCACACCGACAACCCGGTCGTGCTGCTGGCCGGCGGCATCGGGATCACCCCGTTCCTCAGCTACCTCGAAACCCTCGCGGCCACCGGCGGCACGGTCCCCGAGGTCGTCCTGCACTACGGCAACTCCAACGCGGCCGACCATCCCTTCCGGGACCGGCTGCGCGACCTGGCCTCCCGCATACCGGCGCTCACGGTCGTCGACCACTACGCCGCTCCCGGTCCGCAGGACGTCCTCGGCCGCGACTACGACCGCACCGGGTTCATCACCGTCGACGACATCGACCCCGGTCTCATCGCCCGCCGGGCCCGCTTCTACCTGTGCGGGCCGCAGCCCATGCTCGACGCCCTCACCGGCGCACTGATCTCGCGCGGTGTCCCGCGCTTCGAGGTGTTCAGCGAGAAGTTCCGCCCGGCCCGGCGGGCGGTGACCGTTCCCGACGACGCCGAGTACACCGTCACCTTCGCCCGGTCCGGACGCAGCGCCGTCTGGCGCAAGAACGACGGCCCGCTCCTCGCCCTCGGTGAGGCGGTCGGGGTGGCCATGCCGAGCGGCTGCCGGGTCGGGCAGTGCGAGAGCTGTGCCTGCACCGTGCTCAAGGGCACGGCGGCGCACCTGGTGACACCCTCGGAGGACCTGCCCGACACCGACGTCCTGACCTGCCAGTCCCTGCCGACCTCCGACCTGGTGCTCGACGTCTGAGCACCCGCGGTCAGGAGGCGCTCCGCTCCGTCTCTTCCTTCTCCTCCAGCCCCTCCAGGCTGTCCATGAAGGAGGAGACGGAGAACACCGCGCGCCCGGGGCCGGCCGGGCCGTAGCCGGGCGGGGAGCTCAGGCCGAACTCCTCCAGGGTCGCCCGGTAGGTCTCGAGCAGGCGGACGTGGTATTCGAGGGGCGCGCCCAGCGGATTGGCCTTGCCCAGCGGGGTCGTCGGCTCCGGGCACCAGGTGGTGAAGCGCGGGACGACACCGTGCGACATGAAGTACCGCAGGCCCTCCTGGGTGGACGCGATCGCCTCGCTCACCTTGGTGAAGCCGAAGGGTTCGGCCATCTCGATGCCCGCCACGAAGTTCGGGATCACGTTGCGCGGGCCGAACACCTCCGTGGAGTCCAGGATCCTGCGGTGCCATTCGTCGCGGCCGACGTAGCGCTCCTTGCCCGGGCAGTGGAGCTTGAACAGGTACTCGTCCCACACCTCGAAGTTGGGGTGGTAGATCTTGACGCCGTGGTCGTGGAAGCGCTGCACGGCGTCGCGGGGCAGGGCCTGCGCGACGACCTTGCCGGTCCAGCGGCCGGGGAAGCGCTCCTCGATGGCCTTGGCGTACTGGCCGTAGAAGTCGGCCTCGTCACGGCCGCCGACCTGGGAGGTGATCGAGCCGCCCGTGAGGGTGTAGGCCTTGGAGATGCCCGCCGTGTCGTACCGGTCGATGATCTCCAGCGCCTCCAGCACCTCCTCGACCGGCTTCACACCGGTGTAGGGGCGGCCGGCCGCCTTGTGCTGGCGCCAGTTGTGGTTGATGTCGCAGAACTGGCACTCCTCCTTGGCGCCGAAGTACTGGCACACCCGGAAGACCGTCAGGTAGATGAGGTAGCCCCACTGGATGGTCGGCGCGACCTCCATGACGGACTTGCCGTTCGACAGCTTGTGCTTGTAGTACTCCGGCATCGGGGGCAGGCCGACGTCCGCGATCCGTACGCCGTCCAAGTACAGGCCGAGCGAGCCGTCCTCCCCGCCGCGCACCACGTACGGGGAGTCCGGGTTGACCCGTACGGAAACCACGGTGCGGCGCAGCTCGTACGGGCCGCCCGTGAGCACGATCTCCTCCGGGGGCCGGTTCAGCGCGGCGGCGCCGAGCTCCGGGAGGGTGCGGTGGTCGAAGGAGAAGATGAAGTACGACTTCGGCTTGACGTCGCCCGAAGCCCCGTCTGCGCCTCCGCTGAGCGCGGACTCGTCGAAGGCCATGCCGCCCCGCAGGAGGTCTTCCTTGATCACGGCTTCCCTGGGCACGTGCGGGAAGCGCCCCATCAGGTCCTCGATCAGCGCGGTACGGCTGGGACTCTCCATCTGCGGCTCCATTCCAGGCTCGTGCCGGTCCGCGGCGGTCCGCCCCCTTGGCGTTCCGCGCGGCACGGCGGTGATCTCACTCTATTGACATCCTCCACGCCCCGAAGAGGGAGGGCTCCCACGGCTCGCGCCGCGAGGCCTTCCGCTGCGCCGCCCACTGCCCGCCCGGAGAGCTCCGCCGAGGTCTTGCACCAGCTCCTCGGACGGACATGCCCCGCCCTGCGGAGACGGTTGTCCGCTGAGCGTCCTTGCAGGTCAGCGGAGTTGGCCGCTTTCCCGGGGGGACCCAGCAGGGGTCGTCGTCCAAGACCGTCCGGCTGGACCCGACCGGGGTGATGAACGCGCGAAGACGGGGGCGTCCTGCGCCGGGCTGGTCGCCGCCGGAGGCGAGGACATGGTCCAGGTCCAGCGGGTCAAGACCGTCGCCGCGGGCAAGAACCCGGGGTACTGACCCGCAGGACGCCCCTCGATCACGATCGTCCGGTCTGCCCGGCTCCGTGGGTGTGGGTGTGGGCGGGGGCCGAGTCCAGGGTGCCGCCGAGGCGGGCCCGGGCCGGGGTCAGGGCGTCCGCCGAGGGCGCCGTGATGATCCAGCGCTCGCCGACGAGGTACGTGCCGCCGTACTGCCGTGACTCCGACAGCCACGCGGCACGGCCCTCCGCCGTGCCGAAGGTGGCCAGCCGGAAGGCCTGCGCGCCCACCGTGCAGGCGCCCTCGCGCACCTCCTGCGCGTCGACGGTCACCTCGGCGCTGCACCCCAGGGCGGCCGCGATCCGGTCCAGCGGCGCGGGGGCGGGGGGCGGGGATGCCGCTCGCTCCCCTCCCCCGGCGCCCGGAGCGCCCGCGCAGCCCGCGCAAAGGAGGGCGGCGAGCAGAGCGATCGCACGGGGCGCCCGAGGAGTCCGGGGCGTTCGGGGAGTCCCTACTCCCCTATCGGGCAGCACGGCCGGTCAGCCCTTCGCCGGGATCTTCTTGCCCGCGTCGTTCACCGCGAACCAGAGGCCCTGTACGCCCTGTCCGTTGGTCTGGCCCGGTGCGGTGTCTCCGGTGTAGGTGTAGACCGGCCAGCAGTCGATCGTCAATTGACGGGTTCCGTCGGGACGTTCCGCGGATCCGACCAGCCCGGCGGGAATTCCGACGGCCTTGTCCGCTTCCACGGGTGCGGCGGGTTTCCACGTGTTCAGGCAGGCGCCGAGGCATCCGAATTTCATCGGCCAGGCGCTGTCCTTTCCGAACCGGTAGAGGGTGCGTCCCTGGCCGTCCACCAAGAGCTTTCCGAGTTTCGCGTCATTCACGGCGGAGAGCGGCGCGGATTCCTTTCCGGCGTCCGCAGCCTTTCCGGCGTCCGCGGCCTTGCCGCCGTCCGCCGCCAGCGCGTGCCAGGTCCCGCCGACGCCCTCGCCCTTCGCCTCGCCCGGCAGGGTGTCCTTCGCGTACCGGTACACGGGCCACCCCGCGAGCGTGAGCTGGCGGGTGCCGTCGGGCCGCTCGACCGAGCCGAGCAGCCCGGCCTCCACGCCGGCCGGGGCCTGGGCCCCGTCCGCCGGTACCGCGGGCCAGAGCGTGGCGCAGGCGTCCGCGCAGTTCGAACGGGGCGGCTGGGCGGTGTCCTTGTCGAAGCGGTAGAGCGTGGCTCCTGCCCCGTCCGTGACCACGTTGCCGACCTCGGGGATCTCCCGGACCGACAGCTTGCCGGCCGGGTTCGAGTCCTCCTCCGCATCCGCATCGACGTCCGCGTCCGCGTCCGCTCCCGCTTCCGCGCCGGCGCCGTACCCCTCGCCGTCCCCGGTGCCGTGGCCCACCGCCCGTTCCGCTCCCGCCGCCCGGACGGTCACCGTGCGGGCCTCGTCATCACCGCTGCCGCATCCCGACGCGAGCAGAAGGACCGTCAGCACCGATCCGGCGGCGGCCGTGGTCGCCCGGTTCCTGTTGCCCATGGTTCTCTCCTTCGATTTCCATCCGGCGTGCTTCCGTCTGGATATTCATAAGGTCTGCGAGGGCCGCCGCATTCGATGGAGCGGGAATTTGTCAGATCACGCCAAAGCGTGAACTCATTCCTGGATGCGGAGCGCGAGCGCCGGGCAACGGCGCACCGCGCGCAGTGCTTTGGGCCGCAAGGGACCGGGGACCGGCATGACGCCGCGCGCCGGATAGCCGTCCTCGTCGAGCCGCACCACATCGGGAAGCAGGTCCACGCAGAGCCCGTGGCCCTTGCACAACGTCCAGTCCACGACGAGCCGTTCGGGGCTCTCGTCCGCGGGCAGCGGCAGGGCGCCCAGGACGCGGCGTCCGCAGCCGCTGCCGAGCGCGTGGTCGCGGAACTCGTCGGGGAAGACGGCGAGCGCGGAGGCCACGAACGAGGACGTGCCGTCCGGGTGGGAGCAGGCCCCCCGGCCGCGCACCCCCCGCATCCGGGCCTGCACCGCATCGAGGGCCGCCCCGCCGCCGCCGGCCACCAGCCGTTCCACGGCGTCCGCCAGCGAGGGAAGTCCCCGCACGCACGGGCCGCACTGGCCCGCCGACTCCCGTGCCATCCAGCGCGTGACCCGGGCCACCTCTCCCGCCGGGCAGGTGTCCTCGGGCAGCGGGAGCACCGCACCGGCGCCCAGGACCGCGTCGTACGCCGCCAGGGACTTCCGCGAGATCAGCGCCTCGCGCGCCGCCCCCGGGTCCAGCCAGCGGCCGTGGAAGCCGCCGACCAGCACGCCCTGGCCGGGCACCGTGCCGCACAGGTCCAGTACGTAGGCCAGGGACGTGCCCAGGGGCACCTCGACGACGGTCGTGCCGGCGACGGTCAGCAGGGTCGTGCCGGGTTCGTCGGGCAGCCCGGCCGTCCCGAACACGGACGCGCCGAGCCGGGCGGCGACGGCGAGCTGGGCGTACGTCTCCGCGTTGGACAGCAGGGTGGGCAGACCGCCGAGACCCCGTTCGCTGGTCCGCGTACGATGCCCGGAGGGTAGGGCGGGCCCGCCGTCCAGGCCGTTCACGAGGGCGCTGCCCTCGCCCGTGACGAAGCGTTCGGGGAGCCGGACGACGCGCACGCGCCGCCCGGCCGGGCCCCGTTCGGCGACGGCCTCGGCCAGCGAACGCTCCACGTCCGGGCGGGTGACGCCGACGACCACGTCCTCGGCGCCGAGCGCGGAGGCGGCCACCAGCGCGCCGTCGAGCACGAGGTGGGGCACGTAGAGGAGCAGGGCGGCGTCCTTCAGGCAACTCGGTTCGCCCTCGGTCCCGTTGACGACCACGGCGGTGCGTCCGTCCTGTGCCCGGGCGGACCGGGTGACGGCCCGGAGTTTGCGGGCGAAGGGGAAGCCCGCTCCCCCGCGCCCGCCGAGCGCTATGCCCTCGGCGAGTTCGACGAGCCCTTCGGAGGGGTAGCGGGGCAGCGCGCCGTGCACGCTCAAGTGGCCGGTCCGGTCGAGCCGCTCGGAGGTGTCGAGTCCGGCCAGCAGCCGCGGTGCGCCGACGCAGCCGAGGGCTGGCCGCATCCCGGAGCCGCTCACCGTCCGCTCCGTACGCCGTCGAGCGGCTCGGCGGAGGGCCCTGCGGACGGATCCGCGGCCCGTCCGGGGCGGCCGGGGAACACCGTGGTGCCCGGCTGCCGGGTGAGGCGTGCCGTCAGCAGCTCCGCCGCCCACTCCGCCGGCCTGCGCACGAAGGGCGCCGGCCGGTGCGGCGGCGCCTGCCCGGGAGGCCGGGAGGGTACGGCCGGTGCGTGCGGCGGTGACTGCACCGGCGGCGCCGCCGGTGCGGCCGGTGCGCCGGACGGCCGCGCGGCCTGCGCACGCAGCTGCGCACCGGGCCGCGTGCGCGGTGGTGCGACGGCGAGCGCACGGAGCTTCGCGCGCAGCCGCAGCGCCAGCAGCCCGGCGACGGCGATCAGGCACAGGGCGTACCCGGTCGTCACCCAACCGCTCGCTGCGCGGCCGGACTTGAGCCCGTGCACCAGCGAGGCTCCCCATGCCGGGTAGGCACCCATGTGCAGGGCCCGCCACCACAGGGACCGCCCCCGGGCGGCGAAGGTGCCGCGGACGGCGCCGGAGACGGCCACGGCCACGAACCCGTAGCCGGCCAGGCTGCCGAGGCCGATAAGCAACGGCCGCTGGCCGTCCGTGAAGGGCAGGACCACGGCGGCGGCGTCGGTCCGGGACCGCCCGACCTTGATCCACACGTGCAGGAGGAGGAAACCGAGTCCGGCGACGGCGAGGCCGCGGTGCACGGCCTGGGCGACGAGCCGGTGCCCGGAGGCGAGCAGTCTGCGGTCGGTGGCCGCCAGGCCCCACAGGACGGCGCCGGTGAGGGAGACCAGCGAGAGCACGCCGGCCGCATAGTCGAGGAAGTCCCACAAGCGGGTCAGCGCACCGGCGCGGACCGCCACGAGCAGGGCGGCCCCGGCGGCGAGGGCCGCGGCGGCCAGGGCGGCGGGGTGCGGTCCCCCGGCGGCGGACAGCAGCGGCGGACGCCGCACCGCCCGCCGGCCGGAGGCGCCCGGTGCAGCCGGTGCAGCCGGGGTAGCCGGCGTCGACGCCGTCGGTGACACCGCCGCGGATGCCGGGCCGGGCACCGGGCCGGATCGCGCTCCGGAGGGAGCTCCGGCATGGCGCCGGGTGCGGCCTCTCGTGCGGTGGGCCCGGTGCGAACGGCCGGGCGGGCGGGGCTGGAGCAGGGGCATGTGGTCTCCCATACGTCCGGACCCGAGCACTTCCACCTCGCGCTCGGCGCCCGGGGGTCGACGTCGTAACCGCTCCTCGGCGGGCGGGAGATGGGCGCCTGGCCCACCGGGCCGGCCGGGAGCGGGGGCCGGAGTGCAGAAGCATCGTGGAGGTATGCAAGCCCTCCACAGGATTTATCGAAACGTGATAATTTCTGGCCCTCGCACAGCCATCGCATCGAACATCCCCGGAAGATTCCCTTCCAGTGGTGCGGTTGCGACGGGGTTGACGCCTGATCCGCCGCCGCACCTCCCCGACGGCGATCGAGCCGATGCCGCGGGACTGCGGGCTTGCCACCGTCCCACGGGGCAGGCCATACCCCGGCTTGAACGAGGTAACAATGTGCGAACTTCTGAACCGCATCTGGTCCCGACCGCGGGGCGAGTGGACCCGGGTCTTGCGCAAGGAACTGCCCACGGTGGCGGCGGGGATGGTGGAGGAACTACGGGAGACCGTGCCCGGATTCTCGGCGCTCGTCGAGGACATCGGCGACGAGGTGGTCAGACGGAAGGTGGAAGGGGCCCTGCTGACCGTCCTCGGCTACCGCGAGGGCGCCGGCGGCTCCGGATGCACGGGGACCGACGGGGCCGACGCTGACGACACAGCCCACGCGCAGGAATCTGCGGACCAGCACGCGCCGGCCCGGTCCGGTCCCGGACCCACCACCGCGGCAGCCGACTTCGAAGCCGAGCACGCCCGGCCCCACCCGCACGCACACCCCCACGCCCACCCGCACACGGCCTTCCGGGGCGGGGAGTCGCCACCCCTGCAAGCCGTGCCCTTACAACGGTTCGGCTCGGTGCGCGAGCACGCCCGGCGCGAGCTGTTCACCCTGCTCACGGGTGACGCCGCGCACCGCGAACCGGCCCTCACCGAACTGGCCGGCCCGGCCGGATGGCCCCTCCCGGTCGCCGTACGGGCGGTCGCCCTGGCCTCGCCGGGCGAGACCCAGCAGCTCGCGGCACTCCTCGACGACTGCCTCGGCGGGATGGTCGCGGGCCAGCCCTGCCTGCTCGTTCCCACCGCAGACCCGGAGGCCCGTACCGCCCTGGAGGGCGCGCTGCGCGGCCGCCTCGCCGTGGTCGGCCACCCGGTGGCTCCCGGCGACACCCCTTCTTCCCTGCGCTGGGCGGTACGCCTCCTCGCGCTGGTCCCGCCTCAGGCCCGGTCCGGCCCTGACGCCCGGACGGTGTTCGTGGACGACCACCTCTCGACGCTGCTGCTGCTCCAGGACGAGCCGCTGGCCCACGCCCTCGCCGCACGCTGGCTGCGGCCGCTGGCCGACCTCACCCCGCGCCAGAGCGAACGGCTCGAAGTAACCCTGCTTGCCTGGCTGGAGGGCGGCGGAGCACCCGAGGCGGCCAAGGCGCTGAGCGTGCACCCGCAGACGGTCCGCTACCGGATGCGCCAGCTGGAGAAGCTCTTCGGACCCGGCCTGCGGGACCCGCGCACCCGCTTCGAGCTGGAACTGGCCCTGCGCAGCCGCCGGTTGATGGCCCAAGTCCGGCTGCGGCCGGTCCGGGGCGGCCGCCGGGCGCGCGTGGTGAGCGCCGATTTCCGCCCGACTCCGGGCGACGGCCGCATCGCCCGCGTCAACGGCCTCTAGAGAGCGGACACATGGCGGTGCCGGCCCGGAGCGTGCTCCGGGCCGGCACCGCCTCTGCGTCCGGTCAGCGGCAGGCGCGTCCGCCGTTGACGCACCGCACCGCCCGGGCCATCAGCTCGTCCGGCATCACGTTGATGAAGTCGCCGTGGTCGGTCACCGGCTTGTGGAGCTGCTCGGGGAAGCTGTCCACCGCGAAGCGTGCTCCGGGGGGCGTCGCGTAGACGATCCGCTGGACCAGTTGCGGCACGGCCTTGAAGCCCGCCGGGCAGGATCCGTCGCGGCCGGCGAAGGCCACGTGGGTGCGGTGGTTGGCGCTGTCGGTGTTCTTGCCGTCCCAGCAGCTCTGGAAGGAGAACGTCCGCACCACGTCCGTCCCCTTGGGGCAGATCGGGTACTTGTCCTTCAGCTGCCGGTTCTCGAAGCCGGTGCAGCTCCACGAGGCGTTGGCGTTGGCCGGGCCGTTGGTGAAGGCCTTCGCGTCGCCCGTGATGATCCGCAGGAAGCGGGGCATGGCGGTGACGCGGGAGACGGGGCTGCCCTTGAACTCGATGGTCACCTGCTTCGGCCGCAGGATCGTGCCCACGTTGGCGTCCTGACCGCCGCCCGGGGCTCCCGCGTCCTGCTCCGCCTTGCCGTCGCGCAGCCTCAGCACGGGCCAGTAGTAGGTGGACAGGTCGCCGTTCGTGCAGGTGGTCCCGGAGGCGGCGAGGCTGTTGTTGGTGGAGAAGGCGTCCGTGGTCCTGTTGCCGACGTAGTCGTGCATGTGGTGGGCGCCGTTGCTCACCCCGGGGGCGACGATCACGTTGTCGGGGTTGAGGTGGCGCTCTTCGTTGCGGCCGCATTCCACGGCGAAGGATCCCTTGGAGGCACCGGACTTGGGGGCCGGGCGCCGTACGTTCGGCTTCACCGAGCCGATGCGGACGAAGTCGGAGCGGGCCGGGCCCCCCTTCGGGGCGCCGCCGCCCGCGCCGAGCCCGGCGGTCTCCTCCTCGGCGGCCGGTGCCTCGCGCATCGCGCAGGCGCTCAGCTCCGCCAGCCCGTCCGGGCGGGCCGCGGTGCGTCCGATCGCCTCGGAGACCCGGCCGATCGACGCGTCGCGCCGGTCCTTCAGCTCCCCGAGCAGCGTGTCCGCCGGCGCCCGGCCGGCGGCCAGCCGCTGGTAGGCCTCGGCGATCTGGGTGTCGAGACCGGCGAGTTCCCGGTCCACTTCGCCGCGCGCCTGATCGGGAACCTCGCGCAGCCGCTCCCCCACGTCGGGGCAGTCGATGGTGGCCGTCACCGGCGCCGGGCGCGCCGGGTCCTGGCCCGCGGAGGCCACCTGGCCGGCGATCACGACCGCGCCGCCGCCCAGGATCAGTGCGGACGCGGCGGCGATTGCCTTGTACAGGGGTCGCCTCCTGCGTTTGTGCCCTGCCCCGTCCTGGCGCGCCGGGCTGTGCGGGGAGTCGTTGTCGCGCATGTGATCACTTCACTTCCTCGGTCGGGTGGCGGTGGGAGAGGGGTCCGCCGGGCGGGCGGCCGTGGGAGGAGCGGCCGTCGCGGGAGGGCTGTCCGCCAGGCCTTCGAAATCGACCAGGCCGCTGGCTTCGAGTACCGCGATGTGGTCCAGGACCGTGGTGTTGGCGTCCGTGGCCAGCTCGCGGACCACGGAGTTGCGGGTTTGCGCCCGCACTTGGGCGACGAGCGTGAACACCTTGCCGTGCGCCCGCCGCAGCAGTTGCACGAAGAGCCTTTCGTAGGTGGCCCCTTGGGCCCGGTCGAGCTGGTCGAGCCAGGCCTGCTGCTGGCCGGACGGCCGGTCCGGCAGTTCGACACCGAGCGCCTCGCCCACCTCCAGGACCCTCCGGTCCAGTTCGGTGTGCCCTTCCACGAGGTGCTCGCCGGCCGTCCTCACCGACTTGCGGGTGCCCCGTTCCTGGGCCTGCTTGCCCGCGGGCAGTTCCCACAGGCCGGCGAGGCGGACCTTGCGCACGAACTCGCGGTCCTGCGGGGTCAGCGGCCCGAAGGCCGTGTTCATGACTCCGGCGCCGTCGTCATCGGCGGAGGCGGGGGCCGGGGCGGGCGAGGCGGCGACGGCGGGTGAGGCGGCCGGGGCCGCCGCGGCGGTGCGGCCGCCGAAGCTCCGCACCGGTATCAGCAGCGCGATCAGCGTGAGGGCGAGGGCTCCGATGACGATGCCCGTGCCCATGACGTGTCGCGAAGCGACCGACATGCCGCCGAGGTTCGTCCGACGGATTGACAGCACTGTGCCTCCTTGGGTCCCGGGACGCCCGGGAGCCGCCGCACGGAGCGCACCGCTCCCGCGGGTCCCCGGGTGCCAAGGGACGCTAGTGCCGGCTCCGGCTCCTCCACCGAAGGCCCATCCGGACTGGACAAACATCCGGGCGGCCCCCCGAAAGACTGCTACGGTGCCGCGCGCCCGGCCGCCGCGGAGCCCGCCCCATGGAATCTGATGTGCGGACAAAAACCCCGGCGCGTCGGCCAGTTGTCCGGATTTCCAGTCATTCGCGAGGAGTAGAGGGCCCCGCCCCTCAGGTGGATTCGCCCGGCCTACGGGGTGACCCAGGGTGGGGTGCGAACCGCCGCCCACCCGAAGGGAACGCCCCGTGCGCAAGAAACGACTGGCATCCTTACTGGCCGCCGACGGCATCCGGGCCGACAGCGTCCTCGCGGACAGCGCTCGGACCGACGGCGTCCCGGCCGACGCCGCGTACCTGCGGCAGAAGCCCGCCTGGCACCGGTGCGCCGCCGATCAGCCGGCCTCGTACGAGTGCGCCACCATCAAGGTGCCGCTCGACTACCGGCGTCCGTCGGGACGGACCCTCGACCTGGCGATATCCCGGGTGAAGAGCACGAACCCCGCGAAACGGCACGGGGTCCTCCTGTTGAATCCGGGCGGCCCGGGCGGCAGCGGGCTCGATCTGCCGCTGGCCCTCGGCGAGGTGGTCCCCCCGGAGGTGGCCGAACAGTACGACCTCATCGGCTTCGATCCGCGCGGGGTCGGCGCCAGCAGTCCCATCAGCTGCGGGCTGACCGACGCCGAGCAGGGCATCGACCGGCCGTACCATCCCGGGTCCTTCCCCTCGGACGTGGCCTGGGCGCGGAACATCGCCGAGAAGTGCCGGGAGAACGCCGGCTCGGTGCTCCCGTACATCACGACCCGCAACACCGCCCGCGACATGGACACGATCCGTGCCGTCCTGGGCGAGCGGAAGCTCTCGTACCTGGGCTACTCCTACGGGACGTACCTCGGCGCGGTGTACACGCAGATGTTCCCCGGCCGGACCGACCGCTTCGTGCTCGACAGCGGCGTCGACCCGGACGTGATCTGGCGGGGCATGTTCCGGACCTGGGCCACGGAGGCCGAGCCCGCCTTCTCCCGGTGGACGCGGTGGGCGGCGGAACGCTCGGGCGAGTACCACCTCGGCGAGAGCCCCGCGGCCGTGTCGAAGACCTTCTGGGACCTGGTGGCACGCGCCGACCGGGATCCGATCGTCTTCCAGGGGGAGAAGATCAACGGCGACGACATCCGGGGCGCCCGCGCGCTGTTCTTCTATCCCGCGCAGGTCACCCCGCTGATGGTGGCCCTGAAGGACGCGGCCGACGGAAAGCCCGCCGTCACTCCCGGGGCCTCCGGGCCCGACTTCTCCATGAAGCGGGCGCTCGCCGGCGAGTCCGGGCCGGCCCCGGCCGAGCCGGCCTCGGACAACGCCGTCGCCGTCCTCTGGAGCGTGATCTGCGGTGACACCGACTCCTGGCCGCGCGATCCCGGGCAGTACCGTCGTGACGCGGTCCGGGACAAGGCCGCGTACCCGCTCTACGGGGACTTCGCCTCGAACATCAAGCCCTGCGCCTTCTGGCCGCGGCCGCTCGAGGCGCAGACCCCGATGAAGGCTCGGGCCGGGGTGCTGACCGTCCAGAACGAGTGGGACTCGCAGACCCCGCTGGCCAGCGGCCAGGGCCTGCACCGGGCGCTGAAGGGCTCGCGGATGGTGCTGGCCCTGGGCGCCGAGGGCCACGGGGTGTACCTGGCCGATCCCTCCTCCTGCGTCTCAGCCCCGGTCACCGCGTACCTGACCACCGGGCGGCTGCCGGCCGAGGACATCGCGTGCCGTACGCCGGCACCCGGCGGGGAGAGGCAGGTGGCGCCGGTGAAGCCGCTTCCGATTCCGTCCGTGCCCGGACGCTTCTGATCACGTGAGCCGGTGAGCCGGTGACCTAGCGACCCGGCGGTCCGGTGACCTGGCGAGCCGGCGATCCGGCCCGGGCCTCAGTCCGGCCGTGGGGACGCCTCCGCCGCCGCCTTGATCCGGCGGCCGAAGTCGGGGGCGTCCTTGCGCGCCGCGCTGAGGGCGAGGCCGACCAGGAGGCGGCCGAATCCGTGCCCGGTCAGAGTGTTGAAGACGCGCAACCGCGTCCGGCCTCCGGGGAGTTCGGCCAGGTCGTAGCCTCCCTCGGCGGTCACCAGGTTGTGGCTCAGCTCCGTCCAGCGGATCCGCCCCGGCGCGTCGAGTTCGGTGATCTGGAACTCCCGGGCGGTCTTCATGCCGGCGTCCTTCACCGTGCTGCGGAAGACCGTCCCGACGGCGGTCGGGGCGTCCGGGCTCCGGGTGATCCGCTGGACGCGCGGGCTGAACTCCGGGTCGTTGCGTCCGTCCGCGAGGTACGCGAACACCTCGGCGACGGGCCGGTCGATCTCGACGCTCGCCTCGAACAGTCCGGACATGTCCGCTCCTCACCACGCGCCCCGACGGCGGAGCCGGTACCCCTCCTTCCACGATGGCAGAGCCCCGCTCCGGGCGCACCGCCGCACGCTCAGGCCCCACCGGAGGCCTGGGCCCCGGCACCGGCACCGGCACCGGCCCCCCGGTCGAACAGCGCCACGTCCGCGGTCAGCGAGCCCAGCCAGGCCATCGCGGTGTAGAACACCGGCGGCGCGTCCTCGGGTCCGGCCCGGCGGGGGGCGGGACCCGCGGGGCCGGGATCCGGGAGCCCCGCGGCGCGTACGGGGTCCGCGGCCGCCGCCGCGCGGCGCAGCCCGGCCGCCACCCAGGCCCCGTACTCCATGACCATCGCCTCCTCGCGCGGGCCGGGCGGGGTGCCGAGGGGGCTGCGGCCGCCCCAGAGGACGTGGTGGCCGGTCATCATCGCCGCCTGCCAGTCCTCGCCCCCGGCTGCGGCCGGACGCTGTCGTTCCGTCTGGTACTGGGCGTACGCGCTCTCCGCCAGGGCCAGCGCGTGCCGCACCCGCTGGTCGGGCTCCACCTCGCGGGCCCGGCCGAAGGCGGCCGTGGCCGCCTGGACGTCGTCGGCCGCGGCGTGCAGCAGCTCGGCCACGGCGCGCCCCAGTTCGTCGTGGGCGCCGCGCGGCCAGGCCAGCAGTCCGCACACCATCCCGATCGCACTGCCGACCAGGACGTCCAGGAACCGGACCTCGGCCAACTGCCACGTCACGGGGGCGAGCTGGGCGAAGGCCATGGCCACCACCAGGGTGAACATGGCCTGCGCCCAGCCGACGCCGCGCACGGGCCCGACGCAGAACGCGAACAGCATCAGCGGCGGCAGCAAGAACGCGTACACCGTGCTCGCCTCCCCGGCCACCGCGAGGACCCCGCCGGCGGCGACCGCGCCCACCAGGGTGCCGATCAGGGCTAGCCGGACGGTGGCCCGGGTCTGCACGGCGTTGGTGCGGGTCAGGCTGATGACGGCGAGCATCGCCCAGAATCCGTGCGGCAGGGAGTCCAGGCCGGCGACGGCCCGGGCGACGGCGAGGGCCGATCCGAGCCGGACGGCGTTCTGGAAGTGCACGGACCGGGGCCCGGTGTTCCCGGCCAGCCGGTACCACCAGAGCCGCACCGGCCCCTTCCCGGCGTACCAGAACCGGTCGGGGGGCCCGGCGTCCGGTCCCACCCCCGGCCCCACCGCGTCCGCGGCTCCCGCACGCCCCCGTACGGCTATCCCGGCGGCGCCGCGCAGCACGAGCGCGGCTTCCGCCAGCTCCACCAGGGCGGCGTTGCGGAAGCCGGGCCCGGGACCCGTCACGGGGGTCCGGGCGAGGGAGACCTGCAGGTCCCGCAGCCGCGTCGAGTCCGTCGCGGGCGGGCTCCCCGTCACGAGCAGCGCGGCCGTCCCGGCGGCCGACTCGCGCACGGCCGCCACGAGGTCCGGCCCGGCCGTCCCGGTGGCCGGTCCGGGTTCCGGCGGGGGCAGGGACCGGAGGCGGGCCAGCAAGGTGCGGGCCGCCAGCCCGGTGTGGGCCAGCGCGCGTTCCCGTACGCCGGGCCCCGCGGGCCGCTGCGCCTCCCCGACCCGGGAGGGCCGCAGGGCCTGCTCCCGCTCCACGGCGCGGGCGGTCTCCGCGGCGGAGAGGGTGTGGGGCGGCCGCTCCAGCACGGCGGCGCACCGGGCCGCCTCGGCCGCGGCTCCGGCGGCCAGGTCCCGGTAGCCGGGGACGGCCGGGTCGGGCAGCACGGTGGCTTCGGCGAGGATCAGCAACAGGACCCCGACGACGGTGCCGGTCAGCCGCTGGCCGAGGGTGTCGGGGGCGTACGGCGGGAAGCTGGGCAGGATGTACAGCAGCTGGAGCCCGGGCGCGGCGCCCGCGAGACGGGGTCCCGCCGCCGAGGAGAAGGCCACGCAGAAGCCGATGACCAGCATGCCCGCCACGGCGGCCCAGGTCCGCACCGAAAGCAAGGTGCCCAGTACCACCAGGGCGCAGGCGGCGGGGAGCACGCGGGCGACGACGACGGCCCGCAGGCGTCCGCTGCCCGGTATGCGGGAGAGACCGGCCAGCGCGACGGCGGCGAAGAGGGCGTACGTGGCCTCGACGGGCCGGTCCAGTCCGTACAGGAAGGCGTAGAAGCCGAGGCCGGCGGCGAGGGTGACCCGGACGGCCCGCCGTGCGGCCGCCGGCACGGGGCCGGTGCCGGTACGGAGCTCCCTCAGGGCGGCACGCACCCTTTCAGCGTCCCACCGGGCGCCCGTTCGGTCCTGCGGTACCGCTTGACACTTCGCCAGGGAGGGCGCAACTTATATCGGCAACCCGATATAAATCCGCCCGGTACAACCAGCGATCCGGAGCCCCGGTGGAGTCGTCCCGCACCCCAGAACACCCTCGGCGCCGCACCCCGCAGGCGCAGCGCAAGTCCGAGAGCCGCGCCCGCCTCATCGACGCGGCAGCCGACCTCTTCGCCCGCAAGGGGTTCCACGCCGTCTCCGCCGAAGCCGTCGCCGAGGCGGCCGGACGCACCACGGGCGCGCTGTACAGCCACTTCGGCGGCAAGGAGGGCCTGCTGCTGGCGCTCCTGGAGGTCTGGAAGGAGCGGACGAGCGAGGAGCTGGCCGCGGAGATCGCGGCCGGGGACCCGGCCGACCCCGCCGTGCACTTCTCCGCGATGTGGGGCAGCCTCACCCGCCCGCACCCCGAACACGGCGACTCCTGGCTGCTCCTGGAGACGGAGCTGTGGCTGCACGCCGCCCGCGGCCCCCTCATCGGGGACCGGCTCGCCCAGCGCTACACCGAGATCCGCGCCCAGCTCGGCGAAGGGCTGGCCGACTGGGCGAAGGCCACCGGCACGCCCCTGGCCCGCACGCCGGAGGAGACCGGCGCCCTCGTGCTCGGCATCCTCCTCGGCCTCTCCATGCAGCACCGCCTCGAACCGCGCGCCGTCCCCGACGGGCTCGTCATCGAGGCCCTCGGCACCGTCCTGGGACTCGGCAGGTCCGCCTGACGGGTACGGCCCCGTACGGCCGTACCCGTACGACTCCGGCACGCACCCGATCCGTACGACTGGACTCCGACCACAACGCCGACCACACGCCGGCCACACGCCGGCCATCGCTCCGATCCGTCCGACGAAGGGAACCGCCCCGTGCTGCCCACCGGCGAGATAGACCTCCTTGAGGACACCTGGGCCCGCGAGGTCCCGCACGCCCAGTTCACCCGGCTGCGCCGCGAGGACCCGGTCCACTGGCACGAGGTGCCGGGCCGGCACGCCGGCTTCTACGCCGTCACCCGCCACGCCGACGTCAAGGCCGTCAGCCGCGATCCCGAGCTGTGGTCCACCGAACTCGGTTCGTTCATGATCCGCGACCAGAATCCCGAGTCCCTGGAGACCCTGCGCCTGGTCCTGCTGGGCATGGACGCCCCGCGCCACTCCCGGTACCGCTCGCTGGTCAGCGCGGGTTTCACGCCCCGGGTCGTACGCAGGCTCGCGGCCCGGATCCAGGAGCGGGCCGTGACCCTGGTGGAACGCGCGGTCACCCCGGGCCGGGACATGGACTTCGTCGCGGAGGTCGCCGCGTGGCTGCCGATCCAGACGATCTGCGAGATGGTCGGCGTGCCCGAGGGGGACGAGCGGCTGATCTTCGAGTGGAGCAACCGGATGGCCGGGTCCCAGGACCCCGAGCTCTCGGCGGGCAAGCACGACAGCGATCTGGCGGCCGCCGAGATCTACGCCTACTGCGACGCGCTGGCCGACGAGCGGCGGGCCCGCCCGCGGGAGGACATCCTCTCGACGCTGGTGCACGCCGAGGTGGACGGGGACCGGCTGTCGCCGGACGAGATCAACATGTTCTTCGTCCTGCTCTGCGTCGCCGGCAACGAGACCACCCGCAATCTCCTCTCCGGCGCCCTGATCGCCCTGATCGACCACCCTTCGGCGCGCGCCGAACTGGCCGCGGCCCCCGAGGACGAGGCCCTGTGGACCACGGCGACGGAGGAGTTCCTGCGCTGGGGCGGATCGATCCACAACTTCCGGCGCACGGCCACCCGTGACACCGTCCTGCGCGGGCAGCCCGTCGCCGAGGGGCAGAAGGTGGTCACCTACTACACCTCCGCCAACCGCGACGAGGAGGTCTTCGCCGACCCCTTCGCCTTCGACATCCGGCGCACCCCGAACGAGCACCTCACCTTCGGGGGCGGCGGCCCGCACTTCTGCCTGGGGGCCGGCCTCGCCCGCACCCAGATCAAGGCCCTGGTCCGGGAGCTCCTGCGGCGGCATCCGGAGGTCTCCCTCACGGGGGAGGTACGCCGCCTGCGCTCGGACTTCATCAACGGGGTCAAGTACCTCCCGGTGCGCTTCGGATAGCCGCGCCCGGGACTTCCGGCCCTGCCGGGGCACTCCGCGTCGCTGTTAGAGTGGTCGGCAGCGAAGGGGAGTAGTCCCGAAAACCGCTGGTCGACATACTGGACGCCTCGACGGGTCCCGGCCACCGGGCCACCGCGCTTCACGCGCGGGGCGGACGAGACCTTCGGCCAAGGCATGACCCGTCCCACATCACCGTGTGGGCCGCTTCGTCGTGCCGGGCCGAGTGGTTCTTCCCGTCGCCTCCCCGCTGGGTGCCGATCCGAGCCATGAGAGCCCGGCTCCAGCAGAAAGCAGCACCCGGAATGGCTCTCGACCCCGTGGCGATCTTCACCGCCTTCGGTCTGATCTTCCTCGCCGAGCTCCCCGACAAGACCATGTTCGCCTCGCTGGCCATGGGCACCCGGATGCGGCCGCTGTACGTGTGGTTCGGCACCTCCACCGCGTTCATCGTCCACGTGGCCATCGCGGTCGGCGCCGGAAGCCTGATCGGCATGCTGCCGAACATGGCCGTCAAGCTCACCTCCGCCGCCCTGTTCGCCTTCGGCGCCGTCGTCATGATGCGCTCCGGCGCCGACGACGACGAGGCGGACTCGGCGGCCAAGGCCGTCACCGGCTTCTGGCCCGTCTTCACCACGGCGTTCATGGCCGTCTTCATCGGCGAGTGGGGCGACCTGACGCAGATCACGACCGCCAACCTCGCCGCCACCAACGGCTGGCTGCCCACCGCCATCGGCTCGGCGGCGGCCCTCATGTCGGTGTCCGCCCTGGCCCTGGTCGTGGGCCGGTTCATCGCCAAGCGGGTCCCCCTCAAGACCGTTCAGCGCTTCGGCGCCCTGTGCATGGCGGCGCTGGCCGTCTGGACGCTCGTCGAAGCCTTCACCGGCTGATCATCCGGCTGGTCCGGCTCTTCCGATCGGTCCGGCCGGTCTTCCGGGTCACTCGCCGCGCGGCGCGGCCTTGAGCAGGGCGAAGACCGCCCCGCTCGGGTCCGCCAGCCAGGCGATCCGCCCGACGTCGGGCACGTCCGCGCCCGGCATCAGCACCGTGCCGCCGCTGGTGCGCGCGGTGCTCACCACGGCGTCCACGTCCGCTACCGCGAAGTACGGCACCCAGCGGGCGTCCCGCTCCCCCTCCATCAGCGGTGCAACCCCTCCGAAGGAGCCGTCCTCCTGGTCCCCGGCGGCGGTGCTGAGCACCTGGTAGGTCATGCCGGGCGCCTCCATCGCCTGTGAGCGCATCCCGAAGAGGGCCCCGTAGAAGGCCAGCGCCGCCATCGGGTCAGGTACGTGCAGTTCGACCCAGCACAGCGCGTTGTCGGCGGAGGTCAGCTCCAGACCCGGGGTCCGGCCCGGCTGCCAGACGGCGAAGTCGGCACCCTGCTGGTCGGTGTACTGCGCGAGCCACCCCTCCCCCATGACGTCCATCGGCTCGACGCGTACGGCGCCCCCGCCGTCGCGCACGCCACGGGTGGCGGCCTCCGCGTCGTCGGTCCGGAAGTACACGGTCCACGCGGAGGTCGCCCCCGGGTCGAGCTGCCCGACCGCGGCGACGGTCTTCCCGTCCACCTGGAAGAACCCGTACCCGCCGGTCTCGGGCCCGAGCAGGTGGAACTCCCAGCCGAAGACGGCCCGGTAGAAGGCGGCGGCCCGGGGGATGTCGGGGCTCCCGAGGTCGATCCAGTTGGGCGAGCCGGTGCGGTAGTCGGTACCGAGCATGGTGTCCTCCTGCGATGGGGTTTCGGATGCGAGGTACCCGCAGAGCGGCCCCTCACCCCGGCATCCCCTCCCAGCGCCACACGTACGGGTCCCCCCGGCACACCGCATTCGGCCGGTGCGTGCCCCCGCGGCCCGCCCGCCGGTCCGCCGGTCGCCCACCCGACCGGTCCCAGCCCGCGCCGCCGGCCGGGTCCTAGTAGGGGCCGCCGCGGAACAGCACGCTGCCCTGGTGGCGCGGGCGGTCGCCCCGCTCGTGGGGTGCCGCCGACCGAGACCCCGGCCAGGGCGGCGCCCCGCTCCTGCGCCGACCAGTCGGCGAGGACAGACCACGAGCACCCGGCCGGTGAACCGGACCAGCCACGTGCCGTGGTCCTGGTGCCGGACCGGTCCGGCGGGTGCGGGCTCGTGCTCCACGGAGGGGAAGGACATGGGCGACGTGCTGCCGGCCCCTCCCCCGCCGGGCACGCGCCACCCGGGACTCACCGCAGGGTCGGCGTGGTCTCGGTGTCCACGTGGGACAGCTTCTCCGGGTTGCGGACGAAGTAGAGGCCGGTGATGCGGGCGTCCTCGACGCGGACGGCGATGACTCCGTCGAGCTCTTCGTCCACGTGGACGGCCAGGGCCGGGGTGCCGTTGACCATGGTCGGAGTGAAGGAGAGACCGATCCCGGCCTTCCCGGCCTTGCCCGTCATGCCGGTGAACAGGCGGGCCACGTGGAGGGCGCCCACGACCGGCCGCAGGGCGGCGTGCTTGATGCCGCCGCCGTCGCCCATGTAGACGACCTCGGGGGCGAGCACGTCGAGCAGGCCCTGCAGGTCACCGGTCTCGAACGCCCGCTGGAACAGCTCGACGGCCACCCGCGCTTCGCTCGGGGAGACCGCCCGGCGGGGGCGGCGCGCGTCGACGTGCTTGCGGGACCGGTGTGCGATCTGCCGGACGGCCGCCGGCGACTTGTCGACGGCGGTGGCGATCTCCTCGTAGTCGAGGCCGAACACCTCGCGGAGCACGAAGACGGCCCGCTCGGTCGGCCCGAGCGTCTCCAGGACCAGCATCATCGCCATCGACATGCTCTCGGCCAGTTCCACGTCCTCGGCCACGTCCGGCGTGGTGAGCAGCGGCTCCGGCAGCCACTGGCCGACGTAGGCCTCCTTGCGGCGGCTCATGGTGCGCAGCCGGTTCAGTGCCTGGCGGGTGGTGATCCGCACCAGGTAGGCGCGCCGGTCGTCGACCGTGTCGAGGTCGACGCCCGCCCAGCGCAGCCAGGTCTCCTGCAGCACGTCCTCGGCGTCGGCCGCCGATCCGAGCATCTCGTAGGCAACGGTGAAGAGCAGGTTGCGGTGGGCGACGAAGGTGTCGGTCGCCGTATCCGGGGCCTGCGAGGGGGGTATGTCCACAGCTGGTTCTCTTCCCGTCAAGTGCCGCCGGCCTTCCGGCGGTTCGAATCCTTTCATGATCGACTCATGATTCGACTCATGACACAAGACCCCCGACGGCCATGAGGGGTTGTACTCGGCATTCGGTTCCACCGTCCCGGCGGCACGGGCCGCAGCGGTCAGCCGACCTTCCCGGGAGCGGCGGCCGTGGCCCGCAGCAGGTCCTTCAGGAGCGCGAAGTCGATCTTCTCCGGCGTGCGGAACCGCAGGCAGGCCTTGCCCATGTCGTGGTCGGCGAGCCGCTCCGCGAAGGCCTCGCGGACCTCGTCGCGCATCAGATAGAAGGAGACGTACTGCTTCTGGCTCGCGAAGGCGATCTCCCCGACGCCTCCCCGTTCGTACACGGGCATCCCGTACGCCATCGCTTCGGTGAATCCGCGCAGTTCGGTACGGCACAGCTCGCGCAGCCGGGTCAGCGCCTCCCTGCGCCCCTCGGGGACCTCGGCGAGGTATGCGTCCACGTTCTCAGCCCGGCTCTGCACCATGGCTCCGAGCCTAGGCGAACCCGCACGGTCCGTCCTCGCGCAACTCCACGGTTGCGGGATGCGGGGCAACGTGCAACCCTGGAGTTGCACCGAATCATTCGATGGCTTGCGACGAAGGAGTCCCTGATGAACGCGGACCGGATCGAACGCGACACCCTGATCGAGGCCTCCCTGGACCGGGTCTGGTCCCTGGTGGCCGAGCCCGGCTTCTGGGTGGCCGACGAGGGGAGCCTGGCCGGCACGATGGCCCGGGAAGGGGAGTCGATCGTGGCGAGGAACAGCGAGTACGGCGAGTTCCCGGTACGGGTGGAGAAGGTCGACCCTCCGACCTACCTGGCGTACCGGTGGGCCAGCGCCTTCCCCGGGCAGGAACTGCGCGAGGACAACAGCACCCTGGTGGAGTTCACGCTGAGCCGCGAGGGCGACAAGACGCGGCTCCGCGTCGTGGAGAGCGGGTTCGCGGCCCTGGCCGGATCCGAGGAACTGCGCGGCAAGGCGCTGAAGGACAACACCGGCGGCTGGCCGCAGGTGCTGGACGCCTTCAAGAAGCGCGCCGAACAACCGGCCGCGTGAGCGAGGAACACCCCGGCGCCGACGAGGCCGTCGACCACGTCCTCTCCGCACTGGCCGACCCGACCCGGCGCAAGCTGCTCGGTCTGCTCGCCGCCCACGGCGAGGTCACCGCGACCACCCTTGCCGAGGGGCTGCCCGTCTCCCGGCAGGCGGTGGTCAAGCACCTCTCCGTCCTGGACGCCGCCGGGCTGGTCTCCGGCAGCCGGGTAGGACGCGAGGTCCGGTACACCGTGCGTCCCGCGGCCCTGGACGCGACGGCCAGGTGGATGGCCACCCTCGCCGCCGACTGGGACCGCCGGCTCGCGGCCGTCAAACGGATCGCCGAGGCGGCGGAACGGGATGCGCACTAAGTCGCCACGGCCCGATAGTGGGAACTGTGAGCGACCGGTCAGAGGGAAGCGGACGAGACGCGCGAGCCGGAACGGGCGGCGCGGACCACGGCGGCGGGCAGGAGCCCGTCGCCTGGTCCGGGCCGGAGGGCGCGCGGGCCTTCGCCGCCGTGGAGGCGGCCACGGACTGGCTGCTCGGGTATCCCTTCGTCTTCCGGAGCCTGGCCCGGTGGGTCGGCAGCGGGTCCGTCCTGGTGGACTACGGGTGCGGGCCGGGCAAGGTCGCCGACCGCGCGGCCCGGCAGCTCGGAGCGAAGGTGCTGGGCGTGGACACCTCCCCCGAGATGCTGGCGCTGGCCCGCGGCTCGGGGACCGCGGTCGCCGAGTACCACCTGGTCACGGACGGGCGGGCGGCCTGCCTGGCCGACGGCAGCGCCGATGCCGTGATGTGCAACCACGTCCTGGCCTCGCTGCCCACCGCGGAGGCGGTGCTCGCGGTGTTCCGGGAGATCCGCCGGATCCTGCGGCCCGGCGGCCCGTTCGTCCTGCTGGCCACGGATCCCGCGTGCAGCGGGAGGGAGTACGCCTCGCTGAGCATCGGCGACCCGGGCCGCGCGTACGGCCCGGGCGACGAACTGCCCGTACGGCTGCGGCGCACGGACGGCAGCTGGCAGACGATGCCCAACCACGCCTGGCCCGTGGACTTCTACCCGGCCCTCCTGGCGCGGGCCGGATTCGCCGACCTCGTCCAGCACCGCCCGACGGTGGACGAGGCCCTCGGCCTCCCGGGTCTCGTCGACCCGGACCACGCCGCCGGGCGCACCTGGTCGGCGGAGCGGTCCGCGCCCCCGCTGGTGATCACCACGGCACTGGCGGTCTGAGGGAGCGGGACCGCCGGGTCTCACCGCAGCCGGAGCACGCTTCGGACACCGGCGTGGTCGGACGGCCACAGACCTGACGGGGTGCGATCGGCCTGGGTGTGGCCCACCCGGTGGGCCGTCAGCGCCTTGACCTTGCCGCGGAGGAGCACGTAGTCGATGCGCTGGGTGAGCGTGGAGGTGGCGTTGCGCAGGTCGGGGGCCTGGCAGCAGGTGAAGCCGGGGTCTCGGGGGCGGGCGGCGGTCCAGGCGTCGGTGAATCCGGCGGCGAGGAGGCGGCCGTGGCTCTGCGTGTTGGTGCCCGGTGTCGCGCCGACTCCGCCGGCGGCCGAGTTGAGGTCACCCAGCAGCACGGTGGGGAGCGTGGTGTTCAGCGGGCCGGCGAGCAGTTCGTCGGCCTGTGCTTCCTGGACGGCGGGGGCGGCGGGCTCGAGATGGGTGGTCACCACGCGGGCGGTGCGGCCGCCCAGCGTGGCGTCTGCCGCGACCCAGCCGCGTTCGATGCGCAGCGGGGCATTGGGCGGGCAGCCCAGCACGGGGCGGCAGACGGGCAGGTGGCTCTGGAACCGGGCGGACTGCGGGTTGGCCACGGAGAACTTGTGGGCGGGCAGGTCGGTGCGGGCCAGGAGTACGTCGCGGTCGGTGAGGCGGATGTCCTGCAGACCGCCGGGCGTGGAGCGCGGGGCCTCGAAGTCGCTGCCGACGGTGACGCTCGCCACGGCCTCGTAGTGCTTGCCCCGGGCGGAGAGCTCGTCGAGGAGGATCTGCAGGAAGTCGTACTCGACGTGGGTGGCGCTCCCCGGCCCGGCAGGGGTCTGGCTGCGCCACAGCACGGCTTCCTGGACGCCGACGAGATGCGGATCACTGTCGGCGATCTCGTCGGCCAGCGCTTCGGCCCGCTCGGGGAAGTTCGTCGCCTGGACGTTGGCCCATACCGCGGTCACCGCGGCGACGAGCCCCTGCGGGCTGGTGGCGGCGAGAACGGGTGCGAGGTCGGCACCGAGGTAGAGGTTGCGGGTCATCACCCGCAGGGAAGTGCGGCCGCCTTCGGCTTCGGCTTCGGCGGCCGAGGCCGCCCCGATCGACCCGGGTGCGAGGAGCGCGAGTGCGCACAGAGCGGATGTGATCCAACGGCGAGCCATGCGGGCAGCCCTTCCGGTCGAGGCGGGCGAATGCCCGCATACTCGCCGAAATCTAGAGCGACCGAAGGAATCCGACGATCCGGGTGTGAGCTGGACGGCCTACGGTGCGCCGCGCGTCCTCCTCGCGGAACGGCGCCGCCACCGTCTGCTCAGCAGGCGCAGGAGATGCCCGAGCGCGGGGCGGTCAGGTCGTCGATGGCGCGCTGGTCGGTGCCCTGGGCGGTCTCGAAGGCGAAGCCCTCGCGGACCCAGTACTCGAATCCGCCGAGCATCTCCTTCACCTGGTAGCCCAGGCGGGCGAAGGCCAGCGCAGCGCGCGTGGCGCCGTTGCAGCCGGGACCCCAGCAGTAGGTGACCACGGTCAGTGCCGGGTCGATCAGCGTCGGCGCCAGCTCCGCGATCCGCGCGGTCGGAAGGTGCAGCGCCCCCGGGATGTGGCCCTGGTCCCAGGCGGCCTCGCTGCGGGAGTCGACCACCACCAGACCGGGCACACCGGAGAGCAGGTCGGCCCGTACGTCCGAGACGTCCGCCTCGAAGGCGAGCCGCGCGGCGTAGTGGGCCGCGGCGACGCCCGGAGCCGCGGCGGGGACGGAGAGAACGGCACTGATGGGCTCGGCGGTCAGGGTGGGCTCGGCGGCCAGGGTGGACGGGGCGGTCAGGATGGTCGAGGCGGTGACGATCGAGGCGGTCACGGACATCGGGGAACTCCTTGTACGGGGCGGAGGGCGGGGGGCTCGCCGGCCGGGTGGACTCCCTTGCGGCGATGACTCCATCCTCAGTCCCTGCCACCCCCGCGACGAGTGGCGTAAACGCCTCCACTCGTCAAGATCCCGCCAGGGGTGCGGTGACCCTGACGAACGCCTTCCGGTAGGCCGTCGGCGTCGTCCGCATCTGCCGGGTGAAGTGGTGGCGGTACGTCGCGGTGGAGTCGAAGCCGACCGCCGCGGCGACCTCGTCCACCGTGCCCTCGCCCGACTCCAGCAACGGCAGGCTCGCCGCGATCCGCTGGGAGACCACCCAGCGGATCGGGCTCACACCGTTGCGGCGGGTGAAGTGGCGGAGGAAGGAGCGCTCGGACATGTTCGCCGCGCGCGCCAGGGCCGGGACCGAGAGCGGCCCGTACAGCCGCTGGAGGGCCCAGGCCATGCTCCGGGAGATCCCGTCGTCGGCGCCGTCGGGTCCTATCTCTCCCACCGCCGCCTCGATGAACTGGGCCTGCCCGCCCTCGCGATGGGGCGGTACGACGAAGCGGCGGGCCACGGTGTTGGCGACGGCGGCGCCGTGGTCGGCGCGGACCAGGTAGAGACAGAGGTCGATGCCGGCGGCGCTGCCCGCGCTGGTCAGCACGTCGCCGTTGTCGACGTAGAGGACGTCCGCGTCGACCTCGACCGCGGGATGGCGCTCGGCGAGGGTGCGGGCGTAGCGCCAGTGGGTGGTGGCCCGGCGGCCGTCGAGGAGACCGGTCGCGGCGAGCGCGAAGGCGCCCGAGCAGATGGAGACCAGGCGGGCACCCCGGGCATGGGCCTTGAGCAGGGCGTCCACCAGCGAGGGCGCGATGGTGCCGCCCGCCGGGGAGACTCCGGGGATGATCACGGTGTCCGCGGCGGAGAGGGCCTCGAGCCCGTGCTCCGCGCGGAGGGTGAAACCGCCCACCACGCGCAGGTCCCGGCCGGGTTCCGCCGAGCACACCCGCAGCTCGTACCAGGGCAGATCCCCCAGCTCGGGGCGGGCGAGGCCGAACACCTCGACCACCACGCCCAGTTCGAAGGGCGCCATTCCGTCGAAGGCGAGTACGGCCACCACATGGGCCGGCGCCGACTTCGTGAGGTGAAGGGGTACGGCCTGGGAAGTCATGGCCGTACTGTAGCCAGCCGTCCTCACCAGGCCTGATCGGGCGGGCGGAGGAGGGGCGCGGAGTGCGTGGAGAGCGGCGAGGAGGAATACGCACTCCTTGCCATGTACAACATATAGCGCACTGGGGGGCTTGCGACAAGGCCCCCGGCCTGGGGCAAAATCGCGGACCTAGGCCAGAACTTGCCGAAAAATGGGAGATTCACTCAGTGCGTTCCGATATGTCAGCTCTTGGATCACACGGTTCCGTCGAGGCGGTGGCGACCACCCCCAGTGCGTTCGAACTTCCCGACCACCTTTCCCCCAAGGCCGACCCGGCGCTGATCGCCGGCGACGAACGGCACTTCGCGGCCGTCTCGCACTGCCTGGAGCAGACGATCGCCGAACTGTCCGACCGCCTGGAGGCCACGCGCAAGGCGCCCGGCGGCATCGGCCGGGAGGCGATGGACCGTGACGCGGAAATCCACCGTCTGACCAGCCGGCTGCGGACCCTGCGCCGCTTCGGGCTGGACCTGTGTCTGGGGCACATCGTCCCCGCCGACGGCTCCGAGCCCGTGTACATCGGCCGCCTCGGCCTCACCGACAGCGCGGGCAACCGGCTGCTGCTGGACTGGCGCTCCCCCGCGGCCGAGCCCTTCTTCGCTGCGACGCACGCCTCCCCGATGGGTCTGGCGAGCCGTCGCAGGTACCGCTGGACCCGCGGGCGGATCAGCGACTACTGGGACGAGGTGTTCTCCGCGGACGGGCTCGAAGGGCGTGCCGCGCTCGACGACCAGTCCGCGTTCATCGCGAGCCTGGGCGGCAACCGGTCCGCCCGGATGCGCGACGTGCTCGCCACCATTCAGACCGACCAGGACGCCATCATCCGGGCCGGATCCCGGGGCGCCCTCGTCGTCGACGGCGGTCCGGGCACCGGCAAGACCGTCGTCGCCCTGCACCGCACCGCCCACCTGCTCTACTCCGACCCCCGGCTGGGTCAACGCCGCGGCGGCGTGCTGTTCGTCGGCCCGAGCCGGCCCTACCTGGCCTACGTCTCGGACGTGCTGCCCAGCCTCGGCGAGGAGGGCGTGCAGACCTGCACCCTGCGCGACCTCGTCACCGAGGGGGCCGCAGCGGCGGTCGAGGCCGATCCGCGCGTGGCCCTCCTCAAGTCCTCCGCCGACCTGGTGAAGGCGGTCGAGGCGGCGGTGCGCATCTACGAGGAGCCGCCCACCAAGGGGACGGCCGTCTCCAGCCACTGGTCGGACCTCTGGCTCGGCCCCGACGACTGGGCGGCCGCGTTCGGGGCGGTGGAACCGGGCACCCCGCACAACGAGGCGCGCGACCAGATCCTCGAGGAGCTCCTCACGATCCTGATGGACCAGGACGACAGCGACGTCGCGCCCCACCTGCTCCGCCGTTCCCTGCTCCAGGACCGGGAGCTCATCACCACCCTCAACCGTGCCTGGCCGATGCTCGATGCGGGCGAGCTCGTCGGAGACCTCTGGTCGGTGCCCGCCTACCTGCGCAAGTGCGCTCCGTGGCTCGGGCCCGACGACGTGTCCCTCCTCCAGCGCGCCGACGCCCAGGCCTGGACGGTGTCGGACCTGCCGATCCTGGACGCGGCCCGGCAGCGGCTCGGCGACGCCGAAGCCTCCGTGCGCAAGCGCCGGCACGAGGCGGCCGTCGCCGCCGAGCGTGCGCGCAGGTCCGAGGTCATCGACCGGCTGCTCCAGGACACCGAGATCGACGAGAGCCAGGGCGCGGTGGGGATGCTGCGGGGCCGGGATCTGCAGGACGCCCTGATCGACGGGGACGCCCTGCCCGGCGCCGAACCCGACCTGCTCGCGGGCCCGTTCGCCCACATCGTCGTGGACGAGGCGCAGGAACTGACCGATGCCGAATGGCAGATGCTGCTGGCCCGCTGCCCGTCGCGGAGCTTCACGATCGTCGGGGACCGCGCGCAGGCTCGGCACGGGTTCACCGAGTCGTGGCGGGAGCGGCTCGAGCGGGCTGGGGTCGACCGGATCACCATGGCCTCCCTGAGCGTCAACTACCGCACCCCGGAGGAGGTGATGGCCGAGGCGGAGCCGGCCATCCGCGCCGCACTTCCCGACGCGAACGTACCGACTTCCGTCCGCAGCAGCGGCATCCCCGTCGCGCACGGCCGCACCGCGGACCTGGCCGCGGTCCTCGGCGACTGGCTCGACGCCCACGCCGACGGGGTCGCCTGCGTCATCGCCGCCGCAGGCGTCGACGACGGCACGTACCCGGCGAGCTCCCGCGTCCGCGTGCTGACACCGACCCTGTCGAAGGGACTCGAATTCGACCTGGTCGTCCTCATCGACCCGGACGCCTTCGGCGAGGGCATCGAAGGCGCCGTCGACCGCTACGTCGCGATGACCCGCGCGACGCAGCGCCTGGTCGTGCTGACTTCCACCGCATGACGAAACGGCCCCTGGGGAGCCGGTCGGCCGTGGGACGATGACGGGCCCGGGTGGGCCGGACGCATCGGGTGAGGGGCGGAGCGACGCGTGGGGTTGACGTACTGGCGCAAGGTGATCTTCTTCTTCTCCATATCCGGCCTGTCCGGTGCGGGCCTGGTGGCTGTGGGCACCTACGGGGAGGGCTTCCAGAAGGACGACGACAAGAGCGCGATCTACCTGATCGGGATGTCGCTGGCCGTGGTGGCGGTGCTCGGAACCTTCGTGGAGAACCACCTGGCCGAGCGGGCACGGGCCCGGGCACGGGAACGCGCGATCAAGGCCGAGACGGAGCTCGCCCTGCTCTGCACGACGGTGCTGCCGGCCATCGCGGCGAGCGTCCGGGCCCAGGCGTCGCGGCAGATGGCGCTCAACCCGCCGCCGGCCGGCGCAGGACCGGATCCGGCGCTGGACGCGGAATTCGCCTCCCTGGTGCGGACGGTGCTGATGGCGTCGGTGAACCTGACCGTGCCACCCGTCAACCCGCTGTCCCCGGCGCGGGCCAGGAGCGCCTACTACGAGCTGGACGCGGCGGGCGACTTCCGGCTCACCGGCTTCTACCCTCCGAACGCCGCGTCCCCTCGCGCGGTGATTCCCGGCTCCAGTACCGGGGGTACTCACATCAAGACGGAGATCCTGGGCGTCGGTCAGGTGTGGGTGGTGGACGGGACGGCGAGCCGGATCAGCCATCTGCGCCCGACGTCCGCGAACACCTACGAGGCGGTGATCGCCGCCCCGGTCGTGGACGGGACCCGGCACTTCGGGATGCTGTCGGTGGACGCGCCCGAACTGGAACAGTTCATCGGCGAGCACAGGCAGCTGATCGAGGCGCTGGCCGGGCTGCTGGCCGCCGGCAGGGTACCGATCACGCCGTGAGCGGGGTCCCGGGGGGGTACCGATCACGCCGTGAGCGGGGTCCCGGGGGGGCGTGGACCAGCCGGATGGGATGAGGTGGAGCATGGTTTCGGCATCGAACACGAATCCGCGTGACGACGGTGGCCACGACGGCGTGCCTCACCGGGAGATGCCGCCCGAGTACGAGGTCCTGCTGGGCATGGACGCCCGGAGGCGGCAGGCGCGGGAGAGCGCAACCCGGCGGGTCGACGCGGATCTGGCACGGACGCGGGACGAGGCCGTGCCGCATCTGGTCGTCACCGGTCTGGCTACGGTCGCCTTCACCATCGTGGGCCTCGCGCTGGCGCGGATGACGGACGGCTGGTGGTGGACCGGTCCGATGGGGGCCGCCTTCGCCACCGCGTTCGCCGCCATGGGGTACCTCCGCGCAGGCCGCCGGCGTCCGGAGGGCCGGGCCCGCCGCACCGGCTGAGCACGCCCGGCCCGGCCGGTCACGAAACGGCCGGGTGCCGTGCCGGACGCAGCGAGGCGGGCCGGACCGTGACGACGGGCCCTAGCGCAGGGCTCCGAAGGCCTTCGTGAAGGCCAGGGGCTGCTGGAGGATCGAGCTGCACGTCGCGTCGGCGTAGTTCACGACTCCGGCCGGGCACTGCCGGTCGCGGGTCGCGGACCACATCGCCAGCCTGCCGATTCCCTTCTCGCTCGCGAATTCCACGAGCTGGGTGGCGTCGGCGACGGTGAAGACCTCGGTGGTGACGTCGTTGACGCCGATCATCGGGGTGACGGCGACGGTCTTCCAGGCCGCCGCGTCGGTGAGGCCCAGTACGCCCTTGATCTGGGCCTGCGTGGCCGTGGCGGCCTGGATCGCGTACCGGCCCATGTCACCGCTGTAGGCGGGTCCGTAGTCCATGGCCATGATGTTGACGCCGTGGATGCGCACGCCGGCCTTCTTCGCGTCCGCCAACAGGGCCACGCCCGGCTGGGTGAGCCCCTCGGGCATCACGGGCAGGGTGAAGGCCACGTCGAGGCCCGGGTGGGAGGACTGCAGCAGGGCGATGGCCTGCGCGCGGCGGGTGTTGGCGGCGGTGTCGGGCAGGGCCGCCCCCTCGATGTCGAAGTCAACCTTGGTCAGCCGGTACTGGTCGACGACCTTGCCGTAGGCGGCGGCGAGCTCCTGCGCGGAGCCGCAGTTCAGGGCCAGTTCGTGGCCGGCGGCTCCACCGAAGGAGACGCGGACGTCGCCGCCCTTGGACCGCAGGGCGCCGATCTGCGCGGCGACCTTGTCGTCTCCGAGCCCGGTGACCCCGCCCCACAGCGGGGCGCAGCCGCCGCCGGAGGTGATGAAGGCCAGGTGAAACTCCTTGACGCCGGTCTTGGCCGCCGTGTCGACCAGGTCGTAGGCCGGGTGGAGGGAGGTGTCCACGTACGGCGCGAAGCGCGCGCCGCCGGCCGGGTTCCCGGTCGGGGGCGGGGTCGTGGCGGTGGCCGTCGGGGTGGGCGGGGCGGGCTTGGTCGGCTGCCCCGTGGGGGTCGCGGGAGCGCTCGTACCGGCCGTCGGCGCCGGCGTCGGCGCGGTGGTCGGGGCGCCCGTGGGGGCGGTGGTGGGACGGCCGCCCGGCGGGGGCGTCGGGCCCGGGTCCGCCGAGCACTTCGCCCCGTTGATCCGGCAGGCCGTCGGGTTGCCCGGGTTTCCGCTCGCGCTCGTGACGAAGCCGATCGAAACGGAGGCTCCCGCGGCGAGCTCCTTGTTCCATGCCGCCGGTTTCACGGTGACGCGGCGGCCGCTGACCGTGTGCGAGCCGTTCCACAGGGAGGAGAGCGTGGTGCCGGCGGGCAGGTCGAACTCCAGGGTCCAACCGGTCTGCGCCCGGGTCGTATTGTTGGTGATCACGTACGTTCCGGTGTAACCGCCGCTCCAGGAGCTCGACTTCGTGTACACCGCGCCGACCGAGGCGGCCTGGGCCGTACCCGTGAAGGCGAAGGCGGCGGCTGCGATCAGCACCGCCACCGCCGTACCGCCCGCGGCCTTGGCCTTCTTGCCCGTCCTGCGCCGGTGACCGGTCGTGCTGCCCATCGCGTGCCTGCCTCTGAATTGCTGGGGAGTTCGGGGTGCGGCAGCACGCTAGCCGCCCCGAAACGGACATTTGATCGATTCGGGGCGGCGATGGCGAACCTTAGGTTCCACTTAAGGAAGCGATCGGGCGACCTTAAGACAGCGGACGCCGCTGCGGCCGAGGAACCGTCAAGTCCACTCCGTGAACAGTCGGTTGATCTTCGGGGCGCACGCGGGCGATGCGACATATGCTCCCTCCGTACCTCAATGCGACGTACATCCATGCGACGTACATCCGAACGCCTCGCGAGCCGTAAGGGGACCGCCCCGTGAGTGTCCGAATTCAACCCTCCTCCCAGGTCGACGAGACCGCCGAACTCGGCGAGGGGACCACGATCTGGGATCTGGCGCAGGTGCGGGAGGAGGCCAGGCTCGGCCGCGACTGCATCGTGGGACGCGGGGCGTACGTCGGCCCCGGCGTACGGATCGGGGACAACGTCAAACTGCAGAACTACGCCCTCGTATACGAGCCCGCCGAGCTCGGCGACGGGGTGTTCATCGGCCCGGCCGCGGTGCTCACCAACGACTTCTATCCGCGGGCCGTCGACCCCGACGGCCGGCAGAAGCGCGGCGGCGACTGGGAGGCGGCCGGGGTCATCGTGGCCGAGGGAGCCTCCCTGGGGGCCCGTTCGGTGTGCGTCGCGGGGGTCCGGATCGGGCGGTGGGCGCTGGTCGCGGCCGGCGCGGTCGTATCCCGGGACGTACCGGACTTCGCGCTCGTGGCCGGCGTGCCGGCCCGGCGAATCGGCTGGGTGGGCCGGGCCGGGGTCCGCCTGCTGGAACGCGACGGCGAGCCGGGCGTATGGGAGTGCCCGCGCACCGGCGCCCTGCACGACGAGACCGACGCAACCCTGGCCGAGCGCACCTGACGCAACGTCGGCAATTTGGGTCAATGGCATTTCCTCAAAACCACAATCAATGAACATCCTTGGGCATACCTTGTCCCTGTACACGGGATCTGAGCAGGCAACAGGCTGTGTTCAGTGGGGGGTTGTACACGACGAGGGCAATCGCGGACAAGGTGACGGCAGGCGCAATTCCATGCGCCCGCCCGCCGCCGTCCGCGCGCCCCGATCCGGGACTTCGCTGGAGGGGGATCCAGCGGACCCGGACCGCTCGTGCCATCGGGGGGATCACACCGTTGGCACGCGCAGCGTCATGCGCAGTCCCCTCCGCTGGACGACGACCGCCGGGTCTGTCCTAGGAACGATTTTTCAGAGGGGGTAGGTGTGTTGGAGCAGTACGGCTACAGCTCGGACATACAGGGCTGGCAGGGCATGCGGGAAACCGAGGTGGGGACCCGGTGACCGCCAGACGATTAGCAGCACTGGCCCACGAGGACCCGTCGCTGCACGCCCTCGCCGAGCGGCTGCTCGCACTGGCCGAGGCGGGGCTGCCCGAGATGTACCTGCCGGGCGCGGAGACCTTCGTCTTCACGCGGGTGGGGACCGTCTCCCCCGACGGCGCGAGGCGCATGGAACGGCGCGGTACGAGCACCCGGTACGCGGCCATCACCGCGCTGGGAGCGCGCTTCCTCCCCGAGGAACGCCAGCGCGCAATCTTCGACGGCCACAGCGCCGCGGAGTTCACGTCCCTGCTGGTGGAACGGCTGCCCGCGGTGACGAACCTCGGCGACGCCGCGCTCATCACCTGGGCCGCGGCCGAGACCGGCCACCCCAAGCTCGCGGACGCCGTGGCGCGGGTGGCCGAACTGGACGTCCCCGGACGTCCGCAGTACACCGTGGAAGCCGCCTGGGTGCTGTCCGCCCTCACCGCGGCCCGTACCTCGGTGGACGTCGAGTACCGGCTGGCGGCCGCCCGCGACCGCCTGCTGGCGGCCCGGATCGGGGACGGCCCGCTGTTCCCGCACGCCACCGCGCCCGGACTGGTCCCCGGGTACCGCTCCCACGTGGCCTGCTTCGCCGACCAGACCTATCCGCTCCAGGCACTGGCCCGGCTGCACGCCAGCGCCCCCGACCCGAAGGCCCTCGCGGCCGCCGACGCCTGCGCCGCCCGGATCTGCGCCCTGCAGGGGGACGGCGGACAGTGGTGGTGGCACTACGACGCCCGCACGGGCGGCGTGGTGGAGGGCTACCCCGTCTACAGCGTGCACCAGCACGCCATGGCACCGACGGCCCTCTTCGACCTGGCCGAAGCGGGCGGCACCGACTTCGGCGCCGAGATCCGCCGGGGTCTGCGGTGGATGACGGAGGTGCCCGAGATCAGCGGGCCCGACGGCGTGCCGCGCGAGCCCATGATCCGCGAGGAGTTCGGGGTCACCTGGCGCAAGGTCTACCGCGGCGACCCCGCCAAGGCCGTGCGCGCCGCCCGCGGCCTCACCACCCGGGTCGCCCCGCGCGCCCGGCTGGCCCCCCTCGACCGGATCTTCCGCCCCCTGGCGGTGGACCGCGAGTGCAGGCCCTACGAGTTCGGCTGGCTGCTCCACGCCTGGCTCGGGGGGCTCGGGAGATGAACCACAGACAGTCCCTCTTCGGAGTGGCGCTCGACCCCCTGACCATGGACGAGACGGTCCGGCGCTGCCTCGACGCCGTCCAGCGCGGTGAGCAGATCGAGATCGGCATGGTCAACGCGGCCAAGCTGGTCAACATGCGCCGCGACCCCCGCCTCGCCGCGGCGGTCGCCGGCTGCGACCTCGTCCTGGCCGACGGCCAGGCCGTGGTCTGGGCCGGTCGCGTCCTCGGGGTCCGGCTGCCCGAACGGGTCGCGGGAATCGACCTGTTCATGCGGCTGCTGGCCGCGGCGGAGACCGCCGGGGTCCCCGTCTACCTGCTCGGCGCACGGCAGGACGTACTGGACCTCATGCTCGGGCGGATCTCCGAGCGGTTCCCCGCCCTGCGCGTCGCGGGGAGCCGCAACGGCTACTTCGAGGACTCCGAACAGGGCGAGATCGCCGACGCCGTGGCCTCGAGCGGGGCCCGGATGCTGTTCCTCGGCATGACCTCGCCCAAGAAGGAGATCTTCACCGCCGGCTACGGCAAGCGCACCGGCGCCCACGTGGTGCACGGCGTGGGCGGCTCCTTCGACATCCTGGCCGGCATCACCAAGCGCGCCCCCCTGCTCTGGCAGCGGATGGGGCTCGAATGGTTCTACCGGACCCTCCAGGAACCGCGCCGCCTGGGCAAGCGCTACCTCACCACCAATGCCGCCTTCCTCCTCATGACGGTCCGCGAACTCATCCACCGCACACCGTCCACACCGCCTTCCGGTTCCGCGAACAGGAGTCACTGATGCGCGTCGTCGTCGTGGGACAGGGATACGTAGGCCTTCCGCTGGCCATCAGGGCCGCCGAGGTCGGACACCAAGTGGTCGGCTACGACGTGGACGCCCGGCGGGTCAAGAGCCTCGCCGCCGGCGAGTCGTACGTGGAGGACGTCTCCTCCGCCCGGCTGGCCAAGGCGCTGGAACTGGGTACGTACCAGGCCAGTGACCAGGCCCGGGACTGCGGCGGCTTCGACGTCGCGGTCGTCACCGTCCCGACCCCCTTGCAGGACGGTGCCCCCGACCTGCGCTACATCGAGGAGTCCGCGCACACCCTGGCGCGCTTCCTGCGGCCGGGAGCCACCGTCGTACTGGAGTCGACCACCTACCCGGGCACCACCGAGGAGCTGTTCGGGCCGATCCTGGAGGACGGTTCGGGCCTCACGGCCGGCGTGGACTTCCACCTCGGATACAGCCCCGAACGCATCGACCCCGGCAACAAGGTGTGGGGCTTCCAGCAGACGCCGAAGGTGGTCTCCGGTGTCAACGCCCTCTCGCTCAAGGCAGTGGAGACCTTCTACGCGGGCCTCGTCGACACCACGGTGCCGGTGCGCTCCCCCAAGGAGGCCGAGCTGGCCAAGCTGCTGGAGAACACCTTCCGGCACGTGAACATCGCCCTGGTCAACGAGATAGCCATGTTCGCCCGCCACCTCGACATCGACGTGTGGCAGACCATCGAGGCCGCCTCCAGCAAGCCGTTCGGCTTCATGAAGTTCACCCCGGGTCCCGGTGTCGGCGGGCACTGCCTGCCCATCGACCCCTCGTACCTGTCGTGGCGGGTGCAGCGCGAGCTCGGCCAGAACTTCCGTTTCGTGGAACTGGCCAACGACATCAACAGCCACATGCCCGAGTACGTGGCGCGCCGCGTCATGGACGCGCTGAACGCCAAGCGCCGCTCGGTCAACGGCTCCCGGATCCTGCTCCTGGGACTGGCGTACAAGAAGAACACCGGCGACGCCCGGGAGTCTCCCGCGGTACGCGTCTCCCAGTTGCTCCTGGACATGGGCGCCAAGGTGCGCGCGGCCGACCCCCACGTGGTGGAGAGCATCAAGGTCGACGCCCGCCTCTCGCGGGTGGAGCCGACCCGCAAGGAGCTGGCCGCCGCCGATGTGGTCGTCCTGCTCACGGACCACGACTCCTTCGACTACCCGATGATCACCGAGCACGCCTCGCTGATCCTCGACTGCCGCAACCGGCTGTCGGGACCCACGGTGGAGGTGCTCTGACTCCATGACCAGGATCGTCTGCGTGGCCGGGGCCCGGCCCAACTACATGAAGATCAAACCGGTGATGGACGCGCTGGAGCGCCGCGGCGCCGAAGTCGTCCTCGTCCACACCGGCCAGCACTACGACGAGTCCATGAACGACGTCTTCTTCCGCGACCTCGGCATCCGCTCCCCCGACCGCTATCTGGGAGCCGGGTCCGGCAGCCACGCCCAGCAGACCGGCCGGGTGATGGAGGCCTTCGAGCCGCTGCTCGAGGAGCTGGTCCCGGACGCGGTCGTGGTGGTCGGGGACATCAACTCCACCCTGGCCTGCGCCGTGGTCACCGCGAAGGCCGGGCCGCTGCTGGCCCACGTGGAGGCGGGGCTGCGCAGCCGGGACTGGAGCATGCCCGAGGAGGTCAACCGGGTCGCCACCGACCGGATCAGCGACTACCTGCTGGCCCCCTCCCCCGACGCCGCCGCGAACCTGCGGTCGGAGGGGTACCGGGAGGACCAGATCCACGTCGTGGGCAACGTCATGATCGACACCCTGTTCGCCAATCTGGACCGGGCCCGGCGCTCCGACGTCCTCGACCGCTACGGGCTCACCCGCGGCGGGTACGGCCTGGTCACCCTGCACCGGCCGGCCAACGTGGACGATCCGGACGCCCTGCGCGGTCTGCTGAAGGCGCTGGGCGAGATCGCGGGCCGCTGCCCGCTGCTGCTGCCCGTGCACCCCCGGGCGGCCGAACGGCTGGCCGAGATCGGCGTGCCCGGCGGCATCCGGCTGGTGCCGGCCGCCGGATACCTCGATTTCATCGCCCTGCAGGACTCCGCCCGCGTGGTGCTCACCGACTCCGGGGGCATCCAGGAGGAGACCACGGCGCTCGGCGTGCCCTGTGTGACCCTCCGGGAGAACACCGAGCGCCCGATCACCGTCGAGCAGGGCACCAACGTCCTGGCGGGCACCGACCCGGACCGCATCACGGCCACGGTGCACCGGGTGCTCGACGATCCGCCCGCGCCCCGCTGCCCCGAGCTGTGGGACGGCCGCGCGAGCGAGCGCATCGCGCAGGTGCTCCTGGAGGGCGGGAGCGCGGCGACCCGGCCGCGGCCCACCGACCTGGTCCCGGGCACCGCGCCCGTCGTCTAGCGCCGTGGCCGGAAGGGTTCGCCGTACGGCGGACCCTTCCGGCCACGGCACCGTTTCCACCCCTGTTCCACCTGGATCGAAAGAAGGCTGATGGACCTCGCGGAGATCTGGCGGGTCATGCGCAGGCGCTGGTACGTGCTGCTGCCCGGGCTGCTGCTCACGGCCGCGCTCATCACCGGCGTGTACCTGCTGGTCCCGGTGGAGTACCGGTCGCAGAGCACCGTGACCCTCCTGAACTCGAAGAAGGCCACGGTCGCCTTCGACGGCAACCCCTTCCTGAGCACCCAGGCCTCGCTCACCGGCATGGCCGACGGGCTCGCCCGCAACCTGAACTCCGACGATTCCAAGGCCGACCTCAAGGCCCAGGGACTCACCGGCGTGTACGAGGCGAAGATCGCCGACAACGCCCAGGGGCCCTTCATGTGGCTGAGCGTCACCGGCACCGACCCGGCCGCCGTCCTGCAGTCCGACAAGCTCTTCACCGCGTACGCCGAGAAGCGGCTCCTGGAGTTCCAGGCGCAGCAGTCGGTGACTCCCGAGGCGATGATCCGGATGGCGACGATCGTGCCGCCGCAGAAGCCCGAGGCGCAGACCAAGACCCGGCTCCAGTACCTGGTCATGGCGGCGGCGCTGGGCTTCGTCCTCAGCCTGGTGGCCACCTTCTTCGTCGAGGCCCGGCGCCGCAAGGCCGACAAGCCCGGCCGGCGCAAGCCCGTGGCATCCGACCCGGAGCCGCCCGAGGACCACGGCTCAGGGCCGGGTTCCGGTTCCGGTTCCAGTTCCGGTTTCGGTTTCGACGACGGGTCCGACGATCACACCGGCGCCGCCGACCCCACGGCCACGATGGCGCTCAAGGTCCTGCCCTCGTCGGCCTTCCGCTCCAAGGCACCCAAGTGACCGCCCCCACCACGGACACCGGCACCCAGGACCCGTCCGGGGCGCCGCCCGAGGAACCTTCCCTGGGCCGCAAGGTGGGGTCCGCCGCCCGGTGGAGCCTGGTCAACACCATGGTGATGCGCCTGGGCAACTTCGCCATGGGCATCGTCCTCGCCCGCTTCTTCCTCGGTCCCGAGGCCTGGGGCGTCTACGGGATCGCCCAGACGGTCCTGCTGGTCCTGCTCTCGGCCAACGAGCTGGGGGTCTCCCTGGCCATCGTGCGCTGGGAGGGCGACCCGCGCCGCTTCGCCCCGACGGTCCTGACCCTGAGCGCCGCCTCCAGCTGCCTGCTCTACGCGGTGCTGTTCGCGCTCGCCCCGGCGGTCGCCGGTGTGCTGGGCTCGCCCGAGGCCTCCGGCGTCCTGCGGGTGATGTGCCTGGTCGTGGTCCTCGACGGCCTGTCGCAGGTACCCGCCGGCTTCCTCACCCGTGCGTTCGCGCAAGGCCGGCGGATGGCCGTCGACGCGGTCAACTTCGTGCTCAGCACCACGGTGACCCTGCTCCTGGCGATGCAGGGCTGGGGTGCGATGAGCTTCGCCTGGGGCGCCGTCGCCGGCAGCGCGGGCGCGCTCGTCGGCTGCTGCCTCGCGGCCCCGGGCACCCTGCGGTTCGGCTGGGACCGGGAGCAGGCACGGGCACTGCTCCGTTTCGGGCTGCCGCTCGCCGGAGCCAGCCTGCTCGCCCTCGGCGTCGCGAACGTGCCGCCGATGGTGGTGGGTTCGACCCTGGACCAACTGGCCCTCGGCTTCTACGTCCTCGCGTTCAACATCTCCGGCTGGCCCGTACGGATCGTCTCCGAGGCGGCCCGCCGGGTCTCCTTCGCCGGATTCTCCCGGCTGGCCGAGTCCCCCAAGGCACTGGCCGACGGATTCGGCCGGGCCCTCGGCGTCCTGGTGACGGTCACCGTGCCGCTCTGCGTGCTGCTGGCCGGCCTCGCCGGACCGATCGTGGTGCTCGTCTACGGGGAACGGTGGGAGCCCGCAGCCCGTGCACTGCCCTGGCTGATGGCTCTCGGCCTGATCCGCATCGGCTGCGAACTCGCCTACGACTGTCTGGTGGCCATCGGGCGACGCCGCTCGCTGATCGCCGTACAGGGCCTGTGGCTCCTCCTCCTGGTCCCGGTCCTCGTGGCCGGCGCCCGCACCGGCGGGATCGCCGGGGTGGCCCAGGGCCAGGTCCTGGTTGCCGGGGCCGTCGTGGTGCCGGTGTACCTCGTCGCGCTGCACCGCGGCGGTGTCCGGCTGGGCATCGTGGCGCGCGCCTGCGCCTGGCCCCTCCTCGGCGGGGCCGTGATGGCGGGTGCGGTTCTCGGCATGGAACGGGTCCTGGGCGACGGCGTCCTCGCGCTCCTGACGACCTCGGCCGCCGCCACCCTGTGCTATGCCGTGTGCGTCCTGCCCAGCCTCGGCTTCCTCCGCGGCACCGCACCGGCCGCCACGTCCACGACGATCAAGGAATGACACCATGGCACGCCTTCGCAGACGACTGTGGGCCTGGCTGCTGGCCGGGTTCTTACTGGCCGCCGCCCTGACCCTCTACCAGGCCGAGCGGACGGGCCGCAGCGAGTCGGCGGCCGATTCCTGCCCGGAAGCCGCCCTGGAGTGCCCCGGCGAGGAGAAGCCCCTCCCGCTGCCGGTGCCCACCACCGAGCCCTCCGCCTCGCCGTCCGCACCCGGCAGCCCGAGCCCCTCCGCGACCTCCGCCTCCCCGTCACCCACTCCCCCGCCGGGCAGCAGTGCGCCGCCCGCACCGGGCCCCGCCTGCAACGCCACCTCACCCGGCGCCTGCGGCTTCCCCGACGCGCGCTCCACCGGACCGCGGATCGCACTGGAGCGGCACGACACCGGGAACATGTCGATCAAGACCGACGGCACGGTCATCAAGGGCTGGGACATCCGCGGTTCGCTGGACGTGTACGCCGACAACGTCACGATCATCGACAGCCGGATCACCTCGACCAACTGGTGGGGCGTCAACCTCCGTCCGGGCTTCAAGGGCCTGCGGGTCCTGCACACCACGATCACCGCCGTACCGGGCAAGGGCCCCGACAACGGCGGCGTCAACTACGCGGTGTCCAACATGGGTGACAGTTCCGTCGAGGTCGGCTGGTGCGACGTCTCGGTGTTCGGCAACGCCCTGTCCATGGGCCAGGGCAATCTGCACGACAACTACGTCCACGACATCGTCGCCTTCCGCAATCTCGGCGGGGAGTGGCAGCACACCGACGCCGTGATCAGCGGCGGTGGCAACAAGGGCCGGCTGACGGTCCGCCACAACACCCTGCTGAACGCCGTCCCGGTCGACAAGGGCGCCAGCGCGGCGCTCGGTCTCTTCGCCGACACCGGTGTGGTCTCCAACGTGATCGTCGACGACAACTGGCTGGCCGGAGGGGCGTACGCGCTCTACGGCGGCGGCCCGGGGGCCACCGGCATCCAGGTCACGGACAACGTGTTCTCCACCCAGTACCACCCCAAGAGCGGGCTCTACGGGGCGGTCGCCGCGTGGAACGCGGGCGGCGCGGGGAACGTGTGGCGCGGCAACCGGATGTCGGACGGGCGTCCCGTCGTACCCGAACCCTCCCCCTGACCACCGAGAGGACATGACATGCGCCGCATCGCCCGGGCCCCCTGGGAGCTGCTCAAGCGGGCCTTCGGCTGGCTGGTGCTCTTCGAGGCCAGGAACAAGCTCCTGCTGGCCCCCTCCGCCCTGCGGCTGCGCCGTTTCGAGAACGCGGAGACCGGCCGGCTGGGCTCGCTCCTGGAGCGGCCGCCGTCCGCCCTGGTGGCCACCGTGATCGCCACCCACCGCCGCCCCGAGGCCCTGCGCTCGGCCGTGCGCTCGGCTCTCGCGCAGACCGTGGCCGACCAGGTGGTCATCGTCGTGGACGACGGCGCGGGGCTGCCCGAACTCCCCGCGGATCCACGGCTCTTCGCGGTCTCGCTGGCACGGAACACGGCCACGGCCGGAGTGGTGCGCAATGTGGGGATCCGGCTCAGCCGCTCGCGGTACGTGGCCTTCCTGGACGACGACAACCTGTGGGAGCCGGACCACCTGGAGCAGGCCCTGACGGCCCTGGAGTCGCCGGGCGGGCCGGACGCGGTGTACACGGCGCTGCGCAGGATGCTCCCCGACGGTACCCAGCGGGACGTGCTGTCGGTGCCCTTCGACCGACGACGCAGCGCGCACGAAGCCTTCCTCGACACCAATGCCTTCGTGGCGCGCCGCACCCCGGCCCTGTACTTCAGCCGCCTGCGGCGGACCCCCGAAGTGCTGCCCCGCGAGGACTGGGAGCTGGTTCGCCGCTACAGCCGGCGCCACGAGGTGCGCCACCTGCCCCGTCCCACCGTCCGGTACCTGGTCAATCCGGAGAGCTTCTACACCGCCTGGGACGGGCCGGCGCCGACCGGTCCCGCTCCCGCCGGTCCGGCCCCCGTCGCCTGACCGCCGGCTCAGGGCCCCGGGGTGGCGCGCAGGGCGGTCCGGCTGGCCAGGGCGCGCGCCGCGGCCCGGTTCGCCGGGCGGCCGAGCGCCGCCCGGGAGGTCTCCCGTAGCAGCACGGCCGCGCGGAAGGCCGCGGTGGCGGGCGCCGAGTGGCGGCGGCCGTAGAGGCGTACGCGGTTGAGGGTCAGCAGGGTCCACAGCCGCGGGGAGACCTGCGAGTCCCCGCCGAGGTGGACGGCCGAGGCGGCGGGTTCGAGCCGGGTGGCGAAGCCCCGGTCGCCGGCCCGCAGGCAGTACTCGGTCTCCTCCGAGTAGAGGAAGAACGATTCGTCCCAGGCGCCGCAGACCTCCAGGCACTCCCGGGAGAGCGCCATCAGCGCGCCGGTCGCCCAGTCGGCGACCGTTCTGCGTCCGTACGCCGACGGATCGGTGACCAGCTCGCTCCAGCGCGGGAAGCGTCCGGCGCGGCGGTTGCCGATCACGGCCTCGCCCAGGGCGCGGGTCACCCGGGACTCCCGGCGCAGCGAGTAGTGGAGCGTCCCGTCCTCCTCGTACAGCAGCGGGACGCTGATCCCCACCCGGCCCCCGCCGTTCACCGGGTCTCCGAGCGCGCCCACGAGGAGCTCCGCGCAGCCCCGCCGCATCCGGATGTCCGGATTGCACACCAGGGCGGCGCGGAAGCCGCCCTCCCATCCGGCGGCGGCCGCCAGGGCGGCGTTCACCCCGGCCGCGTAGCCCGCGTTGCGGCCGGTCTCGACGACCGTGGCCTCGGGAGCCAGCGACCGGACGAGGTCCACGGTGCCGTCGGCGGAGTCGTTGTCGGCGACGACCAGCCGCCAGTCGACGCCGGCCATGCCCTCGGGCAGGGAGGCGAGGAACTCGGGTATCACCCGGGCGCTGTTCCAGGTGACGACGAGGACGGCTACGGGGCCGGTTGAAGCTGTGTCGGTTGAAGCGGTGCTGTCGGAAGCTGTGCTGTCGGAAGGCACGGGGACTCCACGTTTCGGGGCTCGGGCGCGGCGCGCCGGATGAAGCCGAGGTAGCTGCCTCCGGCGGCGATCGTCAGGAAGAACATCCCGGCGAACATCGGGAAGCTGAGGGCGTCGAAGGTGGCCGCGCTGACCAGGGCGACGAGGGCCGAGGCGAAGAAGGCCTGGCCGAGCTCCCGGTCGGACTCGTCGGCGGCGAGACGGCGGATGGCGCCGCCCTGGTGGATTCCGGTGAGGAAGAGCGCCAGGAGCGCGAGCAGACCCAGCAGGCCCATCTCCGCCAGGGTCAGCATGTACTGGTTGTCGGTGAAGAAGTAGAGGTCCGGGGTGAAGGTGCCCAGGCCCCGGCCGAACAGCGGGCGTTCCTCCAGGTAGGGCACGATCGCGCTGTACTTCACCGTGCGGGCCTGGGTGCTGCTGTCGGAGTTCGACACGAAGGACGCGAAGAGCGTGGTGATCGTGCCGATCAGGCCGGGGACGAGGACCTTGAAGACGGCCACCGAGCCGAGCAGCAGGCCGAAGGTGGTCCAGCGGCGCTGCGGCTTCCACCGGGGCACCATCACCAGCACCACGATGAGGGCGCCGATGATGGAGGTCCGGGACACCGTCAGCGGCAGGGCGCCGCCCATCAGCGCCACCGGAGCCCAGCGGCGCCAGCGGCTGAGCTGGGCCCGGGCCGGATCGAAGGCCTGCTGGATCGCGAAGGGCAGCAGCAGGGCGAGCATGCCGCCGAACTCCAGCGGCTGCGCGGTCGTCGACCGCGGCCTGGTGAAGGCCCCGCGGTCCAGGGTGGTGATCTGCGCGACGCTCGACTGGAGCCCCGGGATGCTGATCTTCTCGGCGATGTTCGTCGCGGTGAAGAAGTCGTAGTAGCCGATGGCGGCGACCACCGCCCCCATCACCACGGCCCGCCGCAACAGCACGTCCAGGCGTGCCCGGTCCTGGATCCCGGCGGAGATCAGCACCACCAGCGATACCCAGACCAGCAGCCCGATCAGCCCCCGGTCGGCGCCCAGCACCTCCTTGTGCGAACTGCCCCGGGAGGCGTTCGCGAGGTACGAGGCCAGGACCGAGACGGCCAGCAGCCACATCACGACCCGGGGCAGCCGGGTACCGGGAGCCGGTCTGATCCGGCCGGTCAGCCAGGTCGCCAGGTACCAGAACAGGGCAAGGAGCGCGAAGACGTTGGCCGGGGTGCCCACACCGCCGAGACCCGGCAGGGTGAGGTTCGAGGGGATGAAGAAGGCCAGCCCCAGATAGCCGGTGAGCAGGGCGGTGGCGTCCAGCTCGCGGTGGCGCGTCCGCCGGCGCACGCGCGGGGCCGTCCCCGCGGCGGCCGCGGCGGCCTCGCGCCGACGGCGGCGGCCCGCCAGCATGCTCTCCAGGACGAAGGAGGCCGTGAAGCCGGCGACCAGGCCGGCGATGAGCACGGCCAGGACCTGCTGGTAGCGGGTCTTGAGCTGTGGTTTCGGGGTCTGCGGCAGCACCACGGGCGCGGTCTGCACGAAGTACGCGGGCTGCACCTTGGCCGCCGCCTGGAGCGCGTTGAGCTGCTCCCCGGCGAAGTCGGTGAGCAGGCTGGTCTCCTTGAGCACCTTGGCCCGGTTGGTGCCCGTGACGGTCAGCGTGAGCATCGGGCCCGAGGCGTTCGCCGCGAAGCCGACCGTGTAGGGGTCGGTCACCCCGAGCCCGTGCAGGTCCCGGGCCGCATCCGCGCCCGACAGGGTCCTGATGAGCACGTCGGCGGTCACCACGAGGGAACCGCCCGCGTTCGCGATGGGGTTGCCGAAGGCGGGGGCCAGCTGGGCCACGGCCGCGGAGTCGAGCAGGGCCACCGAGCTCTGGGACTGGTAGGACACCGGGACCGACTGGTAGAGCTGCGCTCCCGCGAGGACCCCGCACAGCGTCAGGGGCGCCATGACGTACCAGCGGCGCCGCAGCACCGCTCCTATCTCACCGATGTTCACGAACGCTCCCTCGCAACTGCCCGGGAACCGTTGGCGTGTTGCCCGGCGTCCTGGGAAGATCGAACACGACGGAAGGAATCCTGTGTCGCCTGGTGAGCTGTTCCGCACGTTGCGCCGCCGCTGGTACGTGCTGGTCCTGGCGGCAGTGCTGGCGGCCGCCGGGGCGCTCCAGGTGCTCCGGCCCACCACGACGTACGTGAGCACCGCGATCGTCGTCCTCAAACCGCCGGTGACCGGCAACCAGCCGAACCAGCTCGCCAATCTGCAGCCGCCGCTGGCCGCCGTCTCGCTGGCCGCCGTACAGCAGTTGGACTCCTCCGACGGGGAGGCCGAACTGCGCGCCGCCGGGGTGCTGGGCACCTACCGGCTGATCCCGCGCAACAGCGGCACGAGCGTCACCCCGCGCTATCTCATCCCCTCCCTCCAGATCCAGGCGCAGCACACGGACCCGGCCACGGCCGACCGTTCGGTGCTGAAGGTCGTCGAGGTCTACGGGAAGCACCTCTCGGACATGCAGGCCGAGCAGCAGATCCCGGCGGCGGGCCGGATGAGCGTCACCCTGCTCGTACCGCCGTCCGCGGTGGCGCAGCTCGGGACCAAGAGCCGCGGACTGGCCGGGACGGCCGTCCTGGCCCTGGTCGCCGGCACGGCCTGCGCACTGTGGACCGATCAGTTGCTGGCGGGCCGCGCCCGGCGCCGGCGCGAACGCGCCGGCGCCGGAAGCAACAGGACGGAGCGGGACGGGAGTCCCGTGCCGGCGGCCGCGGCGGCCCGCTGAGACAGCGGGCCGCCCGGCCGCCAACGCCCCCGGATCGGGGCGGTGGTGCGGTGTCATCAGATCCCTCGGCGCTTCCAGGACTGCCACCAGAGCCATTCGCGTCCCCTGTCGGCGACGGCCGACAGCACGAGCGGCTGGAGGTACGGCATCACACGGGCCCCGATCCGCCGGCGCCGGCGCAGCGCCCCGTACTCCGCGAGCGAGGTGTACCGGGGCAGGCACTCGGCGGCGAAGGCCTCCAGTTCCTCGACCGGGACCACCGCGGTGCGCCCGCGGTCGTAGGCCCGGTAGGCGCGCCGCAGGGCGTACCGGGCGAGCCGGGTGCGGGCCGCGGTCGACAGCCGGCCCGCCTCCGGAAGCAGGCCGCCGCACTTCTCCAGCACCGAGTCGAAGGCGACGAGGCGCTGGCGCAGGTCGTCGAGCTGCCCACCGAAGTCCGTGGTGGACATGTTGTTGCCGTGGACCCGGTAGAAGGCCTGGTCGGCCCCCCGGACGTACCCCACGTCGGCGTGGGCCGCGAGCCGCATCCACATCTCGATGTCCCCGGCGTGCGGAAGCTCCGGGTCGTAGCCCCCGACCTTGCGCTGGAGGCTGGTGCGCACGACCACCTCGGGCGAGGTGATGCATCCGGTGCCCTCCCGGAAGCGCCGCTCCAGCCACCACCGCCCGGGATAGACCACCGAACCGGTGGACCGGGTGCGGGCCGCCGGCAGCGGCCCGCCGTGCTGGAACCGCAGTGGCCTGCCGTAGGCGAAGCCTGCTTCCGGGTGGGCGTCGAGCAGGGCCGCGGCGCGCACCAGGGCGCCGGGGACCAGCCGGTCGTCGGCGGACAGCAGGGCGACGTAGTCCCCGTCCGCCCACTCGAGCAGGCCCTCGTTGTAGGTGGCGATGTGGCCCTGGTTCGTCTCGTGGACCCGGACCTCGATCCGCGGGTCGGCCGCCGCGAGGGCGCGCGCGACGTCCGCGGAGTCGTCGGGGGAGGCGTCGTCGATGATCAGTACCCGTACGTCGACGCCTTCCTGTTCGTCCAGGACGCTCTTGACGCAGTCGGCCAGGAAGTGGCCGTACTTGTAGCAGGGGATCACCACGCTGACGGTGCTCACTGGCCGGACACCTCCGTGGACCCCTCCGCGAGCGGGGCGGGGGCCGTGGTGGTGAAGACCGGGCCGACCCAGTAGTTCACCGATCCGAAGGTGTTGTTCGGGAAGACCGTGCCCGCCCCGTACTTGTAGAGGCCGTTGCCGGTGCCCGCGCCGCCGCCGTCGGCCGGGGCCACCAGCGGATAGGAGCGGTGCGCGGCGCTGAAGTAGCCGCCGTCCACGGAGTACTTGCCGTTCGGTGCGTGGTACGAGGCCACGTACTCGGTGTTCGCGGTGATGGCCACCGGGGTGGCGAAGTGCAGCTGCTGCCAGCCGGAGACGGTCTCGCTGCCGAAGGTTCCGGTGGCCAGGAGCGTGCCGCCCGCGGACCAGAGGCTGCCGGTGTGGGTGCCGGTGTTCCCGGGGCCCTTGTAGAAGGTGATGCCGGTGACGTAGCCGGCGACCGTGGACTGGAAACGGGTGCCCAGTTCCACGGAGTTGGTGTCGTCGTTGACGTTGGCTGTGGTCGGGGTGGCGTTCGGACCCCACAGGGTGCAGGGGCAGTTCACCGCCGGCGGGCTCGTGCTGGTGGTGAAGGTCCAGGTGACCGGCGCGGCCATGGCGTTGCCCCACAGATCGGCCACCTGCACCGACGCCGTGTAGGTGGTGCCCAGTGCCAGTTCGCTGGAGGGGGTGAAGGTGGCGCTGTTGGAGACGTCGAGGACCTTGCTGCCCGGGACGGTGACGCCGCCGGGACCCTTGACGGTGAACACCAGCGTGTCGGCGTCGACCGCCGAGTTGAAGGTGGCCTTCACCGTCGTGGTGATCGACGTGCCGGTCGCCGCGGACTGCGGGGTGGTCGAGGTGACGGTCGGGGGCGTCGTGCTCGCGGTGGCGGTGTCCAGGACCGCGTCCACCCAGTAGTTGCTGCCGGAGGCGGCGGTGGACGGGAACCCGCCCGTGCCGCTGTAGCGGTAGACGCCGTTGCCGCCGTCGGTGCCGCTCTTCAGCGCGGTGAAGGGCGCCAGCCCGGCGTCGGCCGAGGCGAAGGTGGTGTCGAAGGAGTACCCGCCGTTGGGGGCGAAGTAGGAGGCGATGTAGGTGGTGTTGGCCTTGATGGGGATCGGCGAGGAGAAGTTGAGCTGCTGCCAGCCCGATGCCGTCTCGTTGGTGAAGGTGCCCGTGGCCAGGCGCTGGCCGGTGCTGCTCCAGAGGCTGCCCGTGTGGGTGCCGGTGTTGGCCGGGGACTTGTAGAAGCGGACGCCCGTGATCGAACCGGGCACCGAGGAGCGGATCTTCACGCCGAGTTCGACGGCGCTGCCGTCGCCGGCATTGACGGTGCCCGGCACGGCCGCGGCGGGCCATACGGTACAGGGGCACTGCTGAGGTCCCACGGTCAGCGGCACGGTGGTGGTGGCGCCGATGTTGACGCTGTCGTCCACCGCGCGGACCTTGATCTGCGCGGAACCCGGGGTGGTCGGGGTCCACTTGTAGCTCCAGGACGCGACGCCCGTGGTGGCCTTCCAGGTGGTTCCGCCGTCGGTGGAGACCTCCACGCGGGCCACGACTCCGCCGCCGCTGTCGGAGGCGGTGCCCGTGATGGTCACGGGCCGCAGGGCGGGCACGGTGGCGTTCGCCGCGGGGCTGGTCACGGTGATGACCGGGCCGGTGTGGTCCGCGGAGGCGGTGGCCACGACCAGGTTGCTCTGCAGGGACTTGGGCTGGACCCCCATGTCGGCGAAGATGTTCACCGTCGCCTGCTGCATCCGCTTGTCCTCGGTGACCACCGCGTCGTCCGGATTGCCGGTCGGCATGTTGGTCAGGCCCCAGGACCACTGCACGGTGCCGGAGCCGAAGACCAGGGCGCCCGAGGTCTGGTCCCGGAAGGCGACCAGGCTGTGCGTCGCGGTCCCGTTGCCGTACGTGTTCCCGTAGTCGAGGCGGTACTTGCCGTCGTTGATGTCCACCGTGGTGGACGACATCGCGATCTGCCCGGGCGGGCGCGCCGCGTCCTCCACGTCGCTGTCCCATTCGTAGCCGAGCGTGCCGACGGGGAAGGTGGCGGTCTGGGAGGGGGTCAGGTTCGCGACGGTGGTGTTGCGCCACAGCCGCATCTTGGCGTAGGCACCGGGGACGGTGATCGCGTCGCTGCGGTAGCCGTTCACGGTGAACAGCGAGCCCGTGAGCTGGTTCTGCGGCTGGTAGGGACGGCCGTTGGTGGCGCTGGCCGGGTCCATGAAGGTGCCCGTCCAGATCCCGCTCGGGTCGGGGATGCCGTTGGGCTGCGGGAAGGAGAGCTTGGTCTCCTTGTAGCAGACCAGGGTCCGGTTGGCCGTGTTGGCCCCGTCGATGCTGGGGGCCAGGCGGGTCTTCCAGAAGATCTCGTTGCCTGCGAAGTAGGTCTGGTGCTGGCCCGCGCGGCGGGCGTTCAGGGCGTTGGTGAACTGCTCCTGGGTCCAGTACTCGTCGTGCCCCGAGGACATGAACACCTTGTGGTTCTGCAGCTGGGTCGCACCCCTGGTCGACATGTCGATGCCGGACATGTAGCTGACGTCGTACCCGTTGCGCTCCAGCCAGGCGACCATCTGGTACTCGGATCCGTAGATCCCGTTCTCGCCGCCGATGTCCATCGGCCGGTTGTAACTGACCTCGTAGGCCCGGCCGTCGGGGGCGGGGCCGCCGCCGTCGTACAGGTCCTGGCCGCCGTAGTTGTTGTACGCCTGCCAGGTCTGGTCGCTGGTCTGCACGACGATGTCGGAGTGACTGGCGTCGTTGCGGACCACGAACGGGTAGGGCATGACCCCGTTGCCGTCCGCCTGGTCGAAGTTGGCTATGTAGAGGCCGGATACGGCGTCGGAGGGCACCGTCCAGGTCGAGGTGACCGGCCAGTTGCCGCAGTCGACGAGGCCGGTGGAGGCCTTCTTGGTGCAGGCCGCCGGGTTGCCGCCCTGGGGGAAGTTGGCCGGGTACGTCTGGGCCGCCTGGGCCGCGGTCGACATCAGGCGGGCCCCGTCACCCCCGTAATGGCCGAGCCGGTAGACCGACACCTTGTAGGCCGTCGGCGACTGGACCTTGAACTGCAGGGTCTCGCCCGCCTGCACGCTCGTCTGGGCCGGGAAGCCCTTGATGTCGCCGTAGGCGCTGGGTGCGAACCAGTCGGACATCGGCGTGCCCGCCTTCGAGTTCTCGCACACGATCGCGTTGGAGCCGGGGCCGCACGGGTCCGCCGCGACCGCCACCGATGGCGGCAGCGCCGCCGCCATCAGGGCTGCCACCACGGTGAAGAGCCCGTACCGCAGCAGCCTTGTCCGTCTGTTCATCCGAACCTCATTTGGGAGTGCCTGGGGTGATGCGACGCCTGGCGTCAGCGCAGCGCTGCTGAGAGCGCGTCCACGACCCGCTGCTGTTGGGCGGCGGTGATCTGGGGGAAGAGCGGCAGGGAGAGCATCCGGTCGGCGGCCAGCTCGGCGTGCGGGAAGGCCCCGCGGCCGTGGCCGAGGTGGGCGAAGGCCGGGGTGAGGTGGACCGGGGCCGGATAGTGCACGCCGGCGCCGATGCCCTCCGCGTTGAGCTTGCCGACGACCGCGTCGCGGTCCGCGCCGCTGACCCGGATGACGTACAGGTGCCATACGTGGACGTTGCCCGGCGCCGTGACCGGCAGGGTGAGGCGTCCCGTGGCCGCCAGGTCTGCCAGCAGCCCGTCGTAGCGGGCGGCGGCGGCCCGGCGGGCCTCGTTCCCCTCGGCGAGCCGGGCCAGCTTGGCCCGCAGCACGACGGCCTGCAGACCGTCGAGCCTGCTGTTGAAACCGGCCACGTCGTGCCGGTACTTGGCGACGCCGCCGTGGTTGGCCAGCGCCCGGACCAGGTCGGCGGCCTCCTCGTCGTCGGTCACCACCGCGCCGGCGTCCCCGTAGGCGCCGAGGTTCTTGCCCGGGTAGAAGCTGGTCGCGGCGATCCCCCCGCTGCCGGGGGTGCGGCCCTCCCGGGAGGCCCCCTGGCTCTGCGCGGCGTCCTCGACGAGCTTGGCGTACGAGGGCAGGGCCGCGGCCAGCGCGGAGGTGTCGGCGCACTGCCCGTACAGGTGGACCGGGACCACCGCGCGGGTGGCCTTGGTGACCGCGTCGAGCGCGGCCTGCGGGTCGAGGAGCAGGGTGTCGGGGAGGCAGTCGGCGAGAACCGGCTTGGCGCCGATCCGGGCGACCGCGCCGGCGGTGGCGATGAACGTGTTGGCGGGGAGCACGACCTCGTCGCCGACGCCCACCCCGCTCGCCCGCAGGGCCAGTTCCAGGGCGTCGGTGCCGTTGGCCACGCCGACGCAGTGTCCGACCCCGGCGAACGCCGCGTACTCGCGCTCGAAGGCCCGTACCTCCTCGCCGCCGATGAAGGCGGTGTCGGCGAGCACGCGGTCGAATCCCGCACGTAAGGCGTCCGCGACCTCGGCGTGCGCGGCCTTCAGGTCGACGAGCGGTATCTGGTTCATGCGGCTGTGCTCCCCATCCGTGTCTCCGGCCTCCGGCCGGTCTGCGACTCATCGGCCCGGAGCTCTTCGAGCGCCGGGCCCCCCGCCTCGCGCAGCCGGCGGGCGGGGCTTCCGGCCCACACCTCGCCGGCCGGCACGTCGGCCAGGACCGTGCTTCCCATCCCGGTCAGCGACCAGGCGCCGACCTTCGTGTACTCCCTGACCAGTGCGCCGGCGCCCACGTAGGCGCCGCGCCCCAGCCGTACCCCGCCGCCGAGGCGGACCCCGGAGGCCAGGGTCGCGAAGTCCCCGACCTCGTCGTCGTGGGTGAGGACCACGTGCGGCATGACCGCCACGTGGGCCCCCACCCGTACCGCCGCGGTCAGCACGCAGTGCGCGAGCAGGACCGTGCCCGGCCCGAGGACCGAGGAGCCGGAGAGCGCCGCGGTGGGGTGGACCACGACGGCGTACCGGATCTCGGGCAGCGCGAGCCGCCGCACCAGGCGGGCCCGTACCCCGTAGTCGCGGGGGCTGCCGACGCAGACCACCACGCGGGCGTCCGGGCGTTCGTGCACCAGGGCGCTGCCGCCCAGGACGGGGACGCCGTCGACGTCCCGGCCGTGCAGGGCCGGGTCGTCGTCCAGGTGCCCGTCGAGCCGCCAGCGCGGGGCCCGGCCGGCCGCCAGGTCGGCGGCGGCCGCGTCCCGTACGGCCTGGGCGGTTTCCCGGGCGAAGCCGCCCGCGCCGACGATCAGCAGGCTTTCCGTCGCCGCGGCCCCGGCGACGGGACCGTGCGGCCCGCTCATCCGCCGCCGGCCTGTGCGCGCAGCGCCGCCACCACCCGGTCCTGCTGCTCCTCGGTCATGGTGTGGAACAGCGGCAGGATCAGGGAGTCGCGGGTGATCCGCTCGGTCACCGGCAGCGCCGCCGCACCGTGACCGGCGTACGCCGGCTCCAGGTGGGAGGCCATGATCCCGCGGCGGGCCGAGATTCCGGCCTCGGCCAGCGCCGCGAGCAGCTCGTCGCGGCCGACGGGGAAGTCCTCGGCCAGGAGCACCCAGTAGGACTGGAAGTTCCCCTCGCCGTGGGAGGGGTCCCGGATCGGGGTCAGGCCCGGGACACCGGCGAGGAGCTGCGCGTACCGGGCGGCGAGGAACCGCCTGCGGGCCACGATCTCGTCCAGCTTGCCCAGTTGCACCAGGCCGACAGCGGCCTGGATGTCGGTCATCCGGTAGTTGTAGCCGACCTCGAGGTAGCTCTCGGCGATCGGCTTGCTGCTCGCGTGCCGCTGCGCCGCCGACACGTTCATGCCGTGCTCGCGCAGCCTGCGCAGCCGCTCGGCCCACGCGGCGTCGTCCGTGGTCACCATGCCCCCCTCGCCGGTGGTGATCACCTTGCGGGGGTGGAAGGACCAGGCGGCCAGCAGGGCCCCCTGGCCGACCGGCTTGCCGCCGACGGTGGCGCCGATGCCGCAGGCGGCGTCCTCCACCAGGGCGAGGCCCCGGTCGGCGCAGGCGGCGCGCAGGGCGTGCACGTCGGCCGGGACCCCGCCCTGGTGGACCGCGATCACGGCCTTGGTGCGCGGGGTGCGGACGGCGTCCACGGTGGCCGGGGTCAGGTTCCCCGTGGCTTCCTCGACGTCCGCGAACACCGGCTGCGCGCCGACGTAGCGGACCGCGTTGGCCGTGGCGATGAAGGAGAGCGAGGGGACGACGACCTCGTCGCCCGGACCGAGGTCCAGGGCGATGAGCGAGAGGTGCAGGGCCGTGGTGCACGAGCTCACCGCGATGCCGTGCTCCGCGCCCACCCGCTCGGCGAAGGCCCGTTCGAACTCCGCGACCCTCGGTCCCTGGGCCACCCAGCCGGACAGGACCGCGTCGGCGGCGGCCCGCGCCTCGTCCTCACCGAGCCACGGGATCATGACGGGGATGCGGGCGGGGGCGGCGGCGCCGGTGTCCTGGCTGCTCATCGGCCGGCCTCCGCAGATGCGGCGCCCTCGGCCGCCGCGGCCTCCGCGCGCTCGGCCCGCCACCAGTCGACCAGGTCGCGCAGCCCGCTGCGCAGGTCGATCTCGGCCGTGAAGCCGAGGCGCTCGGCGGCCTGCGAGGTGTCCGCGAGCCGGCGGGTCACCCCGTTCACGGCGCGGGCCGGTCCGTGCTCCGGCGTGAGGCCCTCGGCCCCCATGGCCTCCAGGAGGCCGTTGGCCAGCTCCAGCAGACTGGTCTCGGAGCCGCTCGCGACGTTGAACACCTCGTCGGTCAGGTCCGATTCGGCGGCCAGCAGGTTGGCCCTGGCGATGTCCCGGACGTCGACGAAGTCCATGGTCTGGGTTCCGTCGCCGAGGATCAGGGGCGGTTCGCCCGCGGCGATCCGCTCCATCCAGCGGATCAGCACCTCGGTGTACAGACCGTGGATGTCCATCCGGGGGCCGTACACGTTGAAGTAGCGCAGTGCGACGTAGTCCAGCCCGTACATGGCGTGGAAACTGCGCAGCACGCCTTCGTTGAAGGCCTTCGCGGCCCCGTAGAAGGTGTCGTTGTTGTACGCGTGGTGGCGCTCGGTGGTCGGGAAGGACTCGGCCATCCCGTAGACCGAGGCCGAGGACGAGGCGATGACCTTGCCCACGCCGGCGGCCGCGGCGGCCTCCAGCACGTTGAAGGTCCCGTCGACCATCACCTCGTTCGCCAGCCGCGGCTCCTCGGCGCACTGGGTGATCCGGATCGCCGCCAGGTGGAAGACCAGGTCGGCGCCTTCGGTCGCCTTGCGCACGGCGGCTACGTCCCGGATGTCGCCCTCGACCAGGTCCACGACCCCGCTCGGCAGGGCGCGGGCCAGGTTCGCGGTGCGTCCCCGTACGAAGTTGTCGAGCACGACGATCTCGCGCGCCCCGTTGTCCACCAGCAGGTCCACCAGGTGCGAGCCGATCGTGCCCGCTCCGCCGGTGACCAGAATCCTCTTGCCTCGTACGCTGCTCAACGCCCTGCCCCTACTGAGTCGGTCATGGTCTTTCCTGCTGTGCCCGGAGCGCCGTACGCGGCTGCGCTCCGGGCGGCGTCGTCAACGCTCAACGTCCGGTGCGCAGTCCGACGACGGCGCCCTTGAACTCCAGGCTGCGGGAGGCAGCTTCGAGGATGTCGAGGACCTGGAGTCCCGCCCGGCCGTCGGTGAGCGGGGGCCGCCCCGTCCTGATCGCCGCGGCGAACTCCTCGACCATGCTGCGCAGGGCCTCCTTCTCGCCGAGTGCGGGGGCCACCATGTCGCCGGTCCGGTAGGAGACGAGCATGTCGCGGCGCTCGTCCGCGCCGATCTCCTGCGGGGCCGTGAGGTCGACGCCCCGGTCGAAGACCGCGACCCGCTGCGTGGGGTTGAGGTCGTCCCACACCAGGGTGCGCTTGGAGCCGCCGACCATCGTGGTGCGGACCTTCACCGGGGACAGCCAGTTGACGTGGACGTGCGCGATGGCGCCGGTGTTGAGCTGGAGCGTCAGATAGGCCACGCAGGACTGGCCGGCGCCTATCGGGTCGGCCCCGTGCGCGGCGACGGCGACCGGGTGGACGTTCTCCGGGAGGATGAAGTCGAGCACCGAGAGGTCGTGCGGGGCCAGGTCCCACAGGACGTCGATGTCCTTCTGGACCAGCCCGAGGTTGATCCTGACCGAGTCCACGAACTGGATGTCGCCGAGTTCGCCGGAGCGGACCATGTCCCGGATGCGGGCCACCGCCGGGGTGTAGCAGTAGGTGTGGTCGCACATCAGGGTCAGGCCGCGTTCCTCCGCCTCGTTCACCAGCCGCAGGCCGTCCTCGTAGGTGGCCGCGAGCGGCTTCTCCACGAGGACGTGCTTGCCGGCGCGCAGGGCGGCCAGGGCGACGTCGAGGTGGGTGCCGGCCGGTGTGGCCACGGCGACGGCCTCGACCGCGGGGTCGGCCAGGACCGCCGCGTAGTCCGCGGTCGCCTGGACCGTGGAGTAGCCGCCGAGCACCTGCCGGGCCCGGTCGACGTTCAGATCACAGAGCCAGCGGAGCCTGAACTCCGGACTGGACTGGAAGTTGCGGACGAGATTGGGGCCCCAGTAGCCCGCTCCGACGACGGCGACCCCTAACGGTTCGGTCCGTCCCGCACCCGCACGTGCGCCCGTGGCGTCCCGCCCGGCGTCCTTCGCGGTGTCCTTCACAGCGTTCCCTTTCCTTCCGCGCACGCCCGCAGGCGTGTCGACGACCCATGGCCGGGACGCGTGCGAAGGAAGGGGGTGCCGTCGAGGGCACGCCGGGCGCCTGTGCGACCCGTGCGCGGCCCGTCCGACGGTGATGGCCCCCACGACCGATGCCGTACGTGTTCCACGTACTTCCGCCCCCCGGCCGTCCGGCACCCCTAGCGCCGGCCGACCACGGACAGGCGGCCTGTTCCCCCAAGCCGCCGAACCCGTAACCTGCCCCAACTACCCTGCGCCGACTGGACTGCAGCGTGGATCACGGCATTGCCGAAGCACGCCGAATCCGGTCGGCTGCGTTCAATCTAGACCACTGGGCGTACCCCCGGGGAGAGTTGGAGGAAACGGTCGGTACGGGCGTTCGACCATGCATACTTCCGGGGTGACCAGCATCGTGATCCCGGCCCACAACGAGGGCCGGGTCATCGGCCGGCTCCTCGACGCGCTCCTCACCGAGGCCCCGGCCCCGGGACCCGACATCGTCGTGGTGTGCAACGGCTGTACGGACGACACCGCCGCGGTGGCCGCCGCGCGAGGCCCCCGCGTACGGGTGGTCGAGATCCCGACTCCGTCCAAACATCAGGCACTTCGGGTGGGCGACGAGCACGCGCGCGGCTTCCCCCGCCTCTACGTGGACGCCGACGTGGTGGTCGGCGCGGCCGACGTACGGGCCCTGACCGATGCACTCGCCACCGGCCCGGGCCTGCTCGCCGCGGCCCCCGGCCGGGACATTCCGCTTACCGGCTGCGCGTGGCCGGTCCGGGCGTACTACCGGGTCTGGCAGTTGCTGCCCGCGGTCCGCGAGGGGCTGTTCGGGCGCGGGGTCATCGCGGTGACCGAACCGGGGCACGCCCGGCTCGCCGCCCTGCCGCCCCTGATGGCCGACGACCTGGCCGCGTCCCTGGCCTTCGCGCCGGGTGAGCGGCGGGTCGTGGAGGCGGCCAGGGTCGTGGTGCTCCCGCCGCGCACCTGGGGGGATCTGATCAAACGCCGGGTACGGGCGGCGACTTCCTCCGCCGAGCTGGAGCGGTTCCAGGCCGCCCGGGCCTCCGGGCAGGCGGCGCCCCAGCCGTCCGCACGCACCGGTACGGGCGACCTGCGGGCGATGCTCCGGGCCCAGCCGCGGCTGCTCCCCGGGGTGGCGGTGTTCGTCGTGGCGGCCCTCGCGGCCCGCCGGGGAGCCCGCAAGGCCATCCGGAGCGGGGACTTCTCCACCTGGCTGCGCGACGAGAGCAGCCGGCAGGGCTGAGCGGCCGGCCGGGTCGAGCAGCCCGGAGGACTGAGCGGCCAGGGGGCCGAGCGGCCGAATCCCGTCGTAACCAGCCCAGTTGGCCCGTACAACCATTAGGGTGCCATTCGCACGTACGACTGGCTCACCGTTCAGACGCCCGACCGGGAGTTCGAAAAGCATGTACCTCGCGGACCGCTCCGCGCCCGAGGACGCGAAGGCCACCGCCGACGGATCCCCCGTCCGCGGACCCGCGGTCGCCTCGGCCGTCCTCGCACTGGGCTCGGTCAGCCTGATCACCGACGTCTCCTCCGAGATGGTCACCGCCGTCCTGCCGCTCTACCTCGTCGCCGGACTCGGCCTGAGTCCGCTCGGCTTCGGCGCCCTCGACGGCCTGTACAACGGGGTCAGTGCGCTGGTGCAGCTGACCGGCGGCCACCTCGCCGACCGGATCCGCAACCACAAGCTGATCGCCGGCATCGGCTACGGACTCTCCGCGGCGTGCAAACCACTGCTGCTGCTCGCCCACAGCCTCGGCCCAGTGGCACTGATCCTCGCGCTGGAACGGACCGGCAAGGGGCTGCGCACCGCCCCGCGCGACGCACTCATCTCCCTCTCCACGCCGCCCGAGTTGCAGGGTCGGGCCTTCGGCGTGCACCGCGCCATGGACACCACCGGGGCCCTGCTCGGGCCGCTCGCCGCGTTCTTCATCCTGAGCGTGACGGTCGACGGGTACGACGCCGTCTTCGGGGTCAGCGCCTGCGTGGCCGCCCTGGGCGTCGTGGTGCTCATGCTGTTCGTCCCGTCCGGGGCGCAGCCGCGGCCCGAACGCCCGAAAGCCGCCGCTCCCCCGGTCCCGGCTCCGCGGAAGCCCTCCGCCCCCGGGGCCGCCTCCCCGAAGCCGGACGCGGTGAACCTGCGCGACGCGCTGGGCCTGCTGCGGCTGCCCCGGCTGCGCGCGCTGGCGGGCTGCGCCGCCCTGCTCGGTTTCACCACCGTCAGCGACGCCTTCCTGTACCTGCTGCTCCAGGACCGCACCGGGATCGGCGAGCGGTGGTTCCCCCTGCTCCCCCTGGGCACCGCGGCCGTGTTCCTGCTGCTGGCCGTCCCGGCGGGCGCCCTCGCCGACCGCATCGGACGCCGCACCGTGTTCCTCATCGGACACGCCCTCCTGCTGGCCGGTTACGGGCTGCTCCTGTGGGCCCCCGGCCTGCCCGCGCTCCCCTACCTCGTCCTCGCCCTGCACGGCATGTTCTACGCCGCCACCGACGGGGTGCTGCCCGCGGCCGTCGCCGCGACCGTCCCCGCGAAGCTGCGGGCCACCGGCATCGCGCTCGTGGGCACCGGCCAGGCCCTGTCCCGCTTCGGCTGCTCGCTGGCCTTCGGCGCCGCGTGGACGGTCCTGGGCTCGGGCCCGGCGCTCGCCGCCGCCGCGGCCGGCCTGTGCTGCTGCGCGGCCGTCGCCGGTTTCGTACTCCGCCCCACGGCCCCGGACGGCGCCACCGCCCGGGCCCCGCACCCCCGACGCCCCCGAGGAACCCGATGACCCGCTCCCGCCGGCTGCTCGTACTCGCCCTGGCCGTGCTGCTCCTCGGAGGCGTGGCCGGCGTGCTGGTGGTGCGCGCCGCCGCCCGCTCCGAGCAGACCCGGGCGGGCGACCCGACGGCAGCCCCGGGCAAGGTCACGCTCGACCGGCGCGGCGGCCTGGCCTTCCTCAACGGAGCGCAGGGCCCGCACCGCGGAGCCCTCGTCTCCGTACCGGACCGCTCACCGCAGGAAGCACGGACCGCCTCGGGACTCAGCTGCCTGCGGTTCCACGCCGCGGCCGGCACCGGCGTGTGCCTGAGTTCCTCCCCGGGCGCCCTCGCCCAGGACAACCGGGCGCTGATCGTCGACTCCGAACTGCGCACGCAGCGCGAGTTCCCGCTCGCGGGCACCCCCTCGCGGGCCCGGGTCTCCCCGAGCGGCCGCTTCGCCGCCTGGACGGTCTTCGTCTCCGGTGAGTCCTACGGCTCCGCGTTCTTCTCCACCCGGACCTCGATCGTGGACACCCGTACGGGGGCGCTCGAACCGGACCTGGAGAAGTTCGCCATCGAGCGGGACGGCCGCCCCTACAGCGCGAGCGACATCAACTTCTGGGGCGTCACCTTCTCCAAGGACGACGACACCTTCTACGCCACCCTCAACACGGACAACCAGACGTACCTGGTGAAGGGTTCGATCGCGCGGCGCAGCGTCACCACCCTCGCCTCGAACGTCGAGTGCCCGTCCCTGTCCCCCGACGAGACCCGTGTCGCGTACAAGAAGCGGGTGCAGCGCGGTGCGTCCCTGTGGCGCGAACACGTGCTGGACCTGCGGACGTTGCGGGAGCAGCCGCTGGCGGAGAAGCGCAGCGTGGACGATCAGGCGCTCTGGCTCGACGACCGGACCCTGGCCTACGCCCTGCCCGCCGAGGGCTCCGTGGACACCACGGACCTCTGGACGGTCCCGGCGGACGGCACCGGGACCCCCCGCGTCCTGGCCCCGGCAGCCTCTTCGCCCACCCGGCTGGGCTGACGGGCTCCCCGCCCCGTGCTCCATCCCGCCGGTCCCGGAGGCGTACCCCGGGGGCCAGCAGAATCGTTGGGGCGGGCATGGGCACTCCACACGCCGTCTCCCCGTCCCCGGCCCGGCACCGGGCACCCGACCGCGTCCCCGCCGCGTTGGCACGGGGCATTCCCCGGCAGCAGTCGGGCAGTCCCGCCCCCTCGGGCGGAGCGGTCGTCTTCGAGCAGCTCGCCCGCGAGTGGGAAGCGCGCGGGGCCACCGTTCCGGGCCGTCCCGACCCGCTGTGGGAGCGGCTGATCACCTACGCGCACTTCCAGCGCGAAACGGACGCCACGCTGCGCAGCCTGCGCCTGGACGGAGCCGAACCGCCGCCGGCCCCCGCAGCGGCGGGCCCGCGCTGGACCCGGGCGTGAGTCGGGCCCGATCCGGGCGCGAGTCGGCCTGACCCGGGCCGAGGCGGCGTGGCACACAAAGGCCCAGGGCCCCGGTCGGCTGTGGCCGGCTGGGGCCCTGGGCTCCGTACGCGTTGTTCCTGCGGCCCTGCTACACGCCCGACGGGGCGCCGAGCATGGCCGACGCCTTCTGGAGCGGCGTCATGGCCGGGGCGGGCGCCGGGACCGTTTCGAGCGGGCGGCAGGTGAAGCCCAGTGCCGTCAGGGCCCTGATCACCTCGGCGGCGGTGAAGTCGCGGCGGTCCTGGCGGGTGACCACGGCGCCCACCTGCTTCACGGGGTAGGACCGACGGCCTATGACCACGGAGTCACCGGTGATCGGTTCGGGCTTGACGCCCTTCATCGATTCGAGGACGCCGGCCTTGGTCAGGTCGAACGGAAAGCGGGCGATGACGAAGCGCATGCTGCCTCACAGGTAGAAGAGAACCGTCCGTGCCCGGTCCGGCAGGATCCGGGCGGGGCCGCCTAGGCCGTCTAAGCCGCCGTGGTGGCCGGGGACTGGCGCTGCGGCCCCCGGGCGGTGGCGGAGGTCCTGCTGCGCCGGTCCTGTGCGGGCCGGCTGCGACGGCCGCGGGAAGCGCCGCCGGCGCCGCCCCTGGGCCGCTCGGTGACGGGGGCCGTGATGACGACCGGGACGCCGGACGGTGCCTGGGCGCCGGTGATCCGGCTCAGTTCGGCCTCGCCGGAGCGGACCTGGGCGGTCTGCGGGGTGATGCCCGCGGCCTGCATGAGACGGACCATGTCGCGGCGCTGGTTGGGCAGGACCAGGGTGACGACGCTGCCGGACTCGCCGGCGCGGGCGGTGCGGCCGCCGCGGTGCAGGTAGTCCTTGGGGTCGGTCGGCGGGTCCACGTTGACGACGAGGTCGAGGTTGTCGACGTGGATGCCGCGGGCCGCGACGTTCGTCGCCACGAGCACGCTGACGTGCCCGGACTTGAACTGCGTGAGCGTACGGGTGCGCTGGGGCTGCGACTTTCCGCCGTGCAGCGCAGCGGCGCGCACCCCGTTGCTCAGCAGGTGCTCGGTGAGCCTGTCCACGCCGTGCTTGGTGTCCAGGAACATGATCACGCGGCCCTCGCGGGCGGCGATCTCGGTCGTGGCGGCCTGCTTGTCGAAGTTCTGGACGTGCAGGACGTGGTGTTCCATCGTGGTGACGGCGCCCTGCGAGGGGTCGACCGAGTGCACGACGGGGTCGGTCAGGTAGCGGCGGACCAGCAGGTCGACGTTGCGGTCGAGGGTGGCGGAGAACAGCATCCGCTGGCCCTCGGGGCGCACCTGGTCGAGGAGCGCGGTGACCTGGGGCATGAAGCCCATGTCCGCCATCTGGTCGGCCTCGTCCAGGACGGTGATCCCGACCTGGTTCAGCCGGCAGTCGCCCCGCTGGATGAGGTCCTTCAGACGGCCCGGAGTGGCGACGACCACTTCGGCACCGCCGCGCAGCGCGCCGGCCTGCCGGTGGATCGGCATGCCGCCGACGACGGTGGCGATCCTCAGCTTCACCGCACGGGCGTAGGGCGTGAGGGCCGCCGTGACCTGCTGGGCGAGTTCACGGGTGGGTACGAGGACCAGCGCGAGCGGCTGGCCCGGCTCGGCCTGCTGGCCAGCGGTACGGGCCAGCAGTGCGAGGCCGAAGGCCAGGGTCTTTCCGGAGCCGGTGCGGCCGCGCCCCAGGACGTCCCGGCCCGCGAGGCCGTTGGGCAGCGTGGCGGCCTGGATCGGGAACGGGGTGGTCATGCCCTCACGGGTGAGCGTGGCGAGCAGCTGCGACGGCATCTCCAGATCGGCGAACGCCTCGACGGCGGGCAGCGCGGGGACCACGGTGACCGGCAGGGCGAACTCGCCCTGCGGTGCGGCGGGACGGCGCCCGTAGCCGCCGCCACCCGAGCGCTTGGGAGCACCGGAGCGGCTGGGGGCGGAGGAGCCGAAGCGGCTGCCGGAACGGCTGCCGGAGCCGGAGGAGCCGCCGTAGGAGCCGTAGGAGCTGTTGGATCCACCCGTACGGGAGGACGAAGAGCGGTCATTCATGCGGGTCGTGCGGTTCATGCAGAACCTTCCTCGATACGGCGCACATCGAGGAGTTCTCGGCAGCGGAAATCTGGCCGCACGAGGATTCGCAAGAATGAGCCGGAGCATAAAAGATATGGACGGCATCGAATCGAACTTCGCTCGATCGACCGGCCATGAAAGGATTATCACCCTATGTGTCGGCGAGAATATGTGCCACATACGAGTGGGGAGCCGAGGAGTGCATCCATCGGCCGAACGGTGGGGCGCTGGGTCGGGTTTCCCCGCCGCGCCGCGCACGCGGGCCCGGACGGCCCGCAGATCCAAAAACGCAACGAGCTGGGGCCCGCACCCAAGGTGCGGGCCCCAGCTACGCGGTTACGCGTGAACGTCAGGCGGTGACGATGTTCTCGGCGGTCGGGCCCTTCTGGCCCTGCGCGATGTCAAAGCTGACCTTCTGGCCTTCCTGAAGCTCACGGAAGCCCTGCGAGGCGATGTTCGAGTAGTGGGCGAACACGTCAGGACCGCCACCCTCCTGCTCGATGAAACCAAAGCCCTTTTCCGCGTTAAACCACTTCACGGTGCCATTTGCCATGTTTTTTTACTCCTTCGGGGCACAGCCCGGAGGTCCGCACTGTGCGAACCTCAAGTCGCCGATGATTGCCCAGCCCGGAAAACGCCGGAAATACAAGAACACTCGCCCTGCTCCTGCGAAGGAGTGGGCAGAGGTGCTCGAAATTTTTGGGAACCACAACTGCAACTAAAACCACAGTAGCACGCCGGGGTCGGATGGGCGGGAAAATAAAATCCGCCCCGTGCGCCGCTTCAGAAATTCTCACCTGGCCGGTGTGTATTTTCCGACCCGGTGGACCCGGATTTTCGGCCGTGGTCCGAGGCGGGCCCGGGATCCCGTACAGTGATGTTCACAACGACGCGGGGTGGAGCAGCTCGGTAGCTCGCTGGGCTCATAACCCAGAGGTCGCAGGTTCAAATCCTGTCCCCGCTACGAAAGGCTTCGGCCCCCTTGACGCCCAGGCGTCAAGGGGGCCGAAGCCGTTTCCGGGCCGGTTCGCCCTGGCGCGACCGGTTCCCGCGGCCGTCAGGCGGCGGCGCCACCATCGATCACCAGGTCGGTGCCGACCACGGAGGCGGCGTCCGGCGATGCCAGGTAGAGCACGGCCGCCGCGACCTCGGCGGTGGAGGACACCCGGCCCAGCGGCGATTCGTCCTGCATGCGGGCGGCACGGTCCGCTTCGTTCTCCCCCGGCCGGAGCGACATCGTGGTGGCGGTCGCTCCGGGGCTGACCGCGTTGATGCGGACCCCGTCGGCGATGTGGTCCAGGGCGGCGGCCCGGGTCAGGGCGGAGACGGCCGCCTTGGTGGTGAGGTAGCCGGCGACTCCGGGGATGCGGGCGTGTGCGCCGAGGTTCGAGGAGACGTTGACGATCGCTCCGCCGGCGGGCTGGTCGCGCATGGCGGCTACCTCGGCCTGGAGGCTGAGCAGGACGCCGGTGACGTTGATGTCCAGCATGCTGCGCCAGTCCTCCTCCGGAAGGTCCGCGACGGGCCCGACGCCCCGCAGGACGCCCGCGTTGTTGACCGCGACGTCGAGGCCGCCGAAGTGCTCCACGGTGCGGCGCACCATGGCCCGTACGTCCTCGGCGCGGGTCACGTCCGCGGTCACCGCGAGGGCCCGGCCCCCCTCCTTCTCGATCAGCTCGACCGTCGCGTCGAGCGGCGCCGCCGTACGGCCGGCCACGGTCACCGCGGCCCCCTCGGCGGCGAAGGCGAGGGCGATGGCCCGGCCGATGCCCGAGCCGGCACCGGTGACGAGGACGCTCTTGCCTGTGAAACGTGCGGACATGATGGTGATTCCCCTACTCGGTTGGCTGTCGGTTGCTTGATGTGTCTGTCGGTTACTTGATGCGGGTGTTGAGGAAGGCCGCTGCGGCGAAGGCGACCGCGGTGGCGGCGAGGGAGACCGTGTCGGAGCCCAGGGAGAGCACGGCGGCGAAGACGACCGTCGGGCCGAGCTCCATCGCGGTGTTCATGACCCCGCCGGCGAGTCCCGCCCGGTGGGGCGCCACCCCGTCGGTGGCGAGGACCGCGGCTCCGGCGAAGGCGGCCGCCGCTCCGGCGGGCAGCAGGAGCAGGCCGGGGAGGAGGCCGTAGGCGTACGGGATCTGCGCGGCCAGGCCGGTGAGTGCGAGGAGCGCCAGCCCGGCCGCGGCGACCACGAGGCCCGCGGTGGTGACGCGGGGCGCCCCGTACCGGCCCACGAGGGGACCCGCCACCCGGCCCGCCACCAGGAGCGCCACCGCGAAGGGGAGGAACGCGGCCGAGGTCCGCAGCGCCGACCAGCCGAGTTCCTGCTGGAGGTGGAGCGAGAGGAGGACGAAGGTCAGCGCGGTACCGGCGGCGGTGAGGCCGATGGCGGCGAGGGCGAGGCCCCGGCGCCGGTCACGGAGGAATCCGAGCGGGAGCAGGGGGTCACGGACCCGGCGCTCGACGAGCGGGAAGGCCAGCAGGAGCGCGGCCGCGGCCACCAGGGCGACCAGGACGCTCGTCGATCCCCAGGACCGGACGTCGGTGAGGACGAAGCCGTAGCTGGCGAGGCTGATCCCGGCGGTGGCCAGCAGGGCGCCCGGCAGGTCCAGGGACCGGCCCTCACCCTCCGCAGTGGCGGGCAGCAGCCGGGGAGCGAGGAGCAGGGCGGCGGCGGCCACGGCGACCGGGACGGCGAAGGACAGCCGCCAGCTGCTCAGGGCCGAGATGACCCCGGAGAGCAGGTTCCCGGCGGTCGCGCCGAGCACCGACAGTCCGCCCCAGGTGGCCATCGCCCGCCCGAACGCGGCGGGTTCGGGGAAGACCGCCCGCAGTACGGCCATGGCGGCCGGTGCGGTGAGCGCGGCGCCCACCCCCTGGGCGAAGCGGGCGGTGAGCAGGGTCCCGGCCCCCTGGGCGAACGGTGCCGCGAGGGAGGCCACGGCGAAGAGGAGCAGGCCGGCGGTGAGCACCCGGCGCCCGCCGAACCGGTCGGTGAGGCGGCCCCCGAAGAGCAGCAGGCCGGCGAAGCTCAGTCCGTAGGCGGCGCTGAGGAGCAGCAAGTCATCGCGGCCCAGGGTGAATTCGCGGCCGATCGCGGGCAGCGGCACGATGAGCGAGGTGAGCGCGAAGATCAGCGTCATCTGCACGGTGCCGAGCAGCGCGAAGGCCGGGCCGGGCGCCGGGCGGGCCGCCCTGGATCCGGACGCGGTGAGCGTCTGCGTGGTGCGTGTGGTCTGCGTGACGGCCATTACTCCCCCTCATGATATGAACTGGATCGTACATTCCAGAATGAAGCCTTAAAAGAACCTCCCCGAAGGGAGGCGTCAAACAGTCGTGCGGCCGGTCAGTCGAGCAGGGCCAGGGCCTGCTCCGCGGCGGCCAGCACCCGGGCCGGGTCCTGCGAGGCCTTGCCCACGACGCGCATGCCCTGCATGAGCACCAGCAGCATGCTGGCGAGCGTGCGCGGATCGCGGCCCGCCGGCAGCTCGCCCTGGGCCTGGGCCCGGGTCAGCGCCGAGTGCAGCAGCGTCTCGATGTGGCTCCAGCTCGCTTCCACCTTGCGGGCCGCATCCGGGTCGTGCGCACCGAGCTCCGCGGCCGTGTTGGTCACGAAGCAGCCGTTCTGCCGCAGGTCACCGGTGCTCGACTCGGCGGCGAAGCGACGCACCACCGTGCGTACGGCCGGCAGCGCGGGCCCCGGCTGGGACAGCTCGCGCAGCAGGCTGGGGTCGCGGTACTCGCCGTAGCGGTCCAGCGCCTTCAGGTAGAGCTCGCGCTTGTTCCCGAAGGTGGCGTACATGCTGGCTCGCCCGATGCCGAGCTCCTCGACGAGGTCCGCCATCGACGTCGCCTCGTAGCCGCGCCGCCAGAACAGCTCCAGAGCCGACTGCAGCGCGGCGTCCGGATCGAATTCCTTGGTCCTGGCCACATCCCGTACTCTACGGATACTGGAACGGTCAGTCAAGTAATCCGTGCGGTTCGCTCAGATGACCCGGGGCTCCCCCGCCGGGTGGGCGCTCAGCTCGACCACCTCGACGCACCGCCGGAGCTTGGCCTGGGCGCGCGGCGAGTCCGCTGCGGGCACCACGATCTCGCACACGGCGAGCCCGCCGCCCTCGGCGGCCCTGAAGGACAGCGCCCTGACGGAAAGGTTGTTGAGGAGCGCGGAGATGCGGTTGAGGGCGTGGCCGCCGTCCCGGACGGTGACGGTCAGCGCGTGGCAGGCGGTGTCGCCGGTGCGCACGGCGTCGTCGACGGCGGGGAGAACATCGCTGCGGGTCATGAGAGGTGGGCTCCTGTCCTGGGGCGGAGGTGCGTGGTCCCGGAAAACAAGAAGACCCCTCGCGGATGCGAGAGGTCTGCGTGCGGGCGGTGGGCTGCTGGGGTGGTCTCAGTTCAGCTCCGGGCCGGCACGCCGGCGCTAATAATCTTCTGCTGGCGCATGCCCAGGAGTCTGGCACGCCGGCGCCGACATGTGACACCGCATCTCAGAATGCGGATGGCTCGTGCCGCGGCCGTCCGCGGGAGGCGCCCTCCGACACGGCACCCTCCGACATCGCGCCCGCCCAATGGCGCACCCGGGTCGCGACCCGCCGTGGGGGGTGGTGGCCTGGGTGGGTGACCGTACGGCCGACCGGGGCCCGTACGGCCAGGGCGAGGAGACACATCGTGGCCAAGGCCTATCTGGTGGGTGCCGGCATCGCTTCCCTGTCGGCAGCGGCGCTGCTGATCAGGGAGGGCGGGTTCGCGGGCTCGGACATCACGATCCTGGAGGCGCAGGGCCGCACCGGCGGGAGTCTGGACGCCGCGGGAGACCCCGAGAACGGCTACACCATGCGCGGCGGCCGGATGTTCGAGCTGCACTTCGAGTGCACCTACGACCTGCTGCGCTCCATCCCCTCACTGGACGCGCCGGGCACCTCGGTCACCGAGGACACCTTCGCCTTCCACGAGGACTTCGCCTGGAACGACAAGGCCCGCCTGGTCGACTCCGCCGGCCTGCGGGTCGACACCCGTTCCATGGGGTTCTCCGAGCGCGACCGCCTGGACCTGGTCGCGTGCGTGGCCTCCCCCGAGTCCCGGCTCGACGGCAAGCGCATCTCCGACTGCTTCACCCCCGCGTTCTTCACCACCAACTTCTGGTACATGTGGTGCACGACCTTCGCCTTCGAGCCCTGGCACTCGGCGATCGAGTTCCGGCGCTACCTCAACCGGTTCGTGCACCTCTTCAAGACCTTCGACACCATGTCGGGCATCTACCGCACCCGCTTCAACCAGTACGACTCGATCGTGCGCCCGCTCCAGAGCTGGCTGCGGAGCAACGGCGTCGTGTTCACGATGAACACCACCGTGACCGACGTGGAGCTGGCCGACGGCGAGGGCACCACCGTCACCGCCCTCGCCTGTACGCGGGAGGGCGCGGACCTGCGGATCCCCGTCGCCGCCGAGGACCTGGTGTTCGTCACCAACGGATCGATGACCGCGAACTCGACCCTGGGGTCCACGGACACCCCCGCCGTACTGGACACCTCCGCGCCGGACGCTTCGTGGCGCCTGTGGCAGACCCTGGCGGCCAAGCGCCCCCACCTGGGCGACCCTTCGGTGTTCGACTCCTCCGTCTCGGACTCCACCTGGGGCTCCTTCACCGTCACCACCCAGGACCCCACCTTCTTCAAGGCCATGGAGGAGTTCTCCGGCAGCGAGGCCGGCAAGGGCGGTCTGATCACCTTCAAGGACTCCGGCTGGCTGCTGACCATCGTCCTCAACCACCAGCCGCACTTCCACGAGCAGCCCGAGGGCACCTACGTCTGGTGGGGGTACGCGCTGTTCCCGGACAAGGCCGGCGACCACGTGGGCAAGACGATGGCCGAGTGCACGGGCCGCGAGATCCTCACCGAGGTGCTCGGACACCTGCGCCTGGAGCAGAGCGAGCAGATCCTGGAGTCCTCGGTCGTCGTTCCGGCCCTGATGCCGTACATCACCAGCCAGTTCCTGGTGCGCAAGGCCGGCGACCGGCCCGAGGTCGTCCCGGAGGGCTCCACCAACCTGGCCTTCATCGGCCAGTACGCCGAGGTCCCCGACGACGTGGTGTTCACCGTCGAGTACTCGGTGCGCACCGCGTGGACCGCCGTGGCCCGGCTGCTGCACCTGGACCGGCAGCCGCCGCCCGTCTACAAGGGCGGCCACGATCCCAAGGTGCTCCTCGAAGCCCTGCACACGATGCACCGCCGCTGAGCCGCGGTCGGGTACCGTACGCCCCTCGACGACAGAGAGGTGCGGCCATCGTGACCCGAATCCCGGACGTGGGCGATGTGATGGGCGATTTCTCGCTCCCCGGCGGCCGGCTCAGCGAGGACGTGTTCGTCCGCGGGCAGTACGCCCTCGGCGAGCAGCGCGGGAACCCGGTCGTTCTCGCCTTCTACCCCGGCGACAACACCCCCGTCTGCACGACGCAGTTGTGCTCCTACTCCGACGGGCTGGAGGCGCTCTCCGCGTGCGGTGCCCAAGTGTGGGGCATCAGCCCGCAGGGCGTCGACAGCCACGAGGCCTTCGCCCGGGCCCGCGGCCTGCGGATGCCGTTGCTGGCCGACACCGACCGCGAGGTGGCCCGCGCCTTCGGCATCTCGGCTCCGGTGATCGGACTGCGCCGGGCCGTCTTCGTCATCGCACCGGACGGCACCCTGCACTGGAAGCACGTCGGGACCCTGGGCATGAGGTTCCCTTCCGCGGACACCATCGCGGAGCAGCTCGTCGGTGTGGCCACCGGCTGACGCGCCGGGTCCCCGGCCGGCCGAGAGCAAGCCGATCGGCCGAACGTGCCGAACACCGGTGGAGAAGGTACTGGGCGGCCTCGGCCCAGGGGTTGGCCGAGGCCGCAGAGGCGCTACGGGATCCGAAAGCCGGACGGGAACACCTGGCGTCACGTGAGGAGGAGAAACGTCACGTCGGGTGTCGGTTCTAGGACGGTGTGGGGACACCTTCCTTGGCATCTTGACGGATGACCGCGCCGCCATCAGTAAACATATATACCGCCGAGTAAGCAAGGGTATGAAAATATTCATGTTTAAGGGTGGTGTGAATATGGCACCTCAGGCCCGTGCACAGCCCTTGCCGACAGCCCTCAGAGGAAGAAGCCGTGCTGGTCCGCGGCCTGCTCGTAGCTTTCGAGCCGGGCCTGCGTCCGCTCCGGGTCCGCGTCCGCCATCGCCTGGAGCAGCGCCGCGGACAGGACGCCCGGCGCCGCGTAGGAGTCGAAGACCAGCCGCGAACCGGTACCGGCCGTCAGCGCCACGTCGGCCTCGTCCACCAGCGGTCCCAGCGTCCGGTCCGTGATCAGCGCGATGCGCAGCCCCGCCCCGCGGGCCACCCGCAGCGCCGCAAGGGTCTCCTTGGCGTGCCGGGGCATCGCGAAGGCCAGGACCCAGCTGCCGCCCGCCGCCCGGGCCTGCAGCAGCGCGTCGGAGGCGACGCTGCCGCCACCGGTGACCAGGCGCACGTCGGGGTGGATCCGGCGGGCCGCGTACGCGAAGTACTCCGCCAGCGAGACGGAGATCCGCAGGCCGAGGACCGTCAGCGGCACCGACCGGGCCAGCTCGCGCCCGATGTCGAGCACCTGGTCGGTGTCGGCCAGCAGCTGGCGGACGGTGCGCAGGTTCTCGATCTCGGCGTCGACGGCCGCCTGCAGTTCGTTGCGCCGGGTCTGTTCGGGGCTGTCCGGGGTGCCGGCCACCGCGCTGAGCGCGATCGGCTGGAGCACGTCGCGCAGGGCCGGGTACCCACTGAAACCGAGGGCCGCGGCGAAGCGGGTCACGGAGGGCTGACTCACCCCGGCCCGTTCCGCGAGCTCGGTGATCGAGAGGAACGCCGCCTCGGTGAGGTGGTCGACGAGGTACTGGGCGATCCGGCGCTGCCCCGGCGAGAGGGGGTGCCCGTCGAACAGGGCCCGGACCCGGTCGGCCGGGGCCCTCTCGTGGTCGACCGCCTGCCCGCTCGGCGTGATCGCTGCCGCCTGTGCGCGCGCCTGCTGCCCCGATGACACCGGCGGTCCTCCCTTTCGTGCCGCTCCGTGATCCCAACATAGCTCACGGCATCCGGCTGACCAGCGCGCTTCCCCCCGCAACCGGCCGCGCGCACGTCCCCGGCGCCCACGGATGCGCGGCACCGGCCGTCATTGACGGAGCATCAGCATCTCTGTACGGGCTGCCCTGTTGTGAGCCGGTGCGGGGCCCGGCCGTCGAGGAGGAGCACGACGAGGGCCCGCAGGGGCCGGCTCAGCGGGACGAACGCACCACCGCCGTCGGCGGGTACGGCCCGTACGCCGTGCAGGGCCAGGCGGTCGCCGGTCCCGGCGTACTGGGCCGGGGTGAGCCGGTAGCCGCAGGGCGGGTCGGCAAGGACCTCGTCGGCGGTCGCGGGAGCGTTGTCCGCACCGGCCAGCATGACCGGCCCCAGCGCGCTCCCCCCGGCCCGGCGGGCCGCGTCCGAGGCGGCCGCGAGGGGGCCCGTACGCGTGGAGGCGTAGTCGAACAGGCCGCGCAGGGCGGCATGTTGGGAGTCGACCCGACGGCGGTGGTTGCGGGACGCGTCGGCCCGCTCCGCGTCACCGGCCGGGCCCGCGGGTGCTTCGATGCGGCTTTCGATCAGCAGCGCGACCGCGTGCTTCACGCCTGCCGTGTTGCGCAGGATCCGCTCCTGGCCGTCGCCCGCGGACTGCCCGACCGGGGCGCCGGTCACGGGGTCGGTGCGGATGCCGTAGGTCCCGGTGGTGTGGCCGGCCGCGCTGGCGGCCCCGCGTACGTACGCGGCGGACAGGAGGCGGGACTCCGCGTACACCGCCGGGTCGGTGTTGGGATTGCGCGGCCAGAGGTCGAAGAGGTCCTTGTCGTAGGTCCCCGGCGTCGACCGGTACTCGTGCAGGTCGTACACGAGGTGCGGCCGGTGGTCGCGCAGCACGGCGGCCATCGCCCGCGCCTCGGGCGAGGTCAGGGCCATGTGGTCGCGGTTGATGTCGGTCCCCGCGGCGTTGGTGCGGGTGCCGGCCGCCCGTCCGTCCGGGTTTGCCGTCGGGATCACGAGCAGGGTGACGGTCTCCAGGAGGCGCCGGGCCGCCGCGTCCCGGGCGTGGGCGAGGTCCCGTACGGTGCTCAGACACGCCTCGCGCCCCGCCGGTTCGTCTCCGTGCTGGCTGCACACCAGCAGGATGGTGACCGGGCCCCGCCCCAGGCTCACCAGGCGCAGCGGACGGCCCCGCACGGTCGTCCCGATGGTCCGGACGGTCGTCCGGACGGCGGCGCGCTCGCCGTGCCGGCCGACGGCGTGGAGCAGGTCCCGCTCCTGGGACTCGGTGGTCCAGTGCGCTCCGTGCGTGGCCTCGAAGCCGGTACGGGGCGCCCCTTCGGCCGCACCCACCGGGCCGGGGGCCAGGGCCGTCGCGAGCACGGCCGTCAGGGTCGCAGCGAGCGCGGACAGACCGCGCGCCGTCATCTTCTCGATCACTCCCCGGTTCTAGCGGGACCCGGACCCCGGCGGCGGGGATCCGCTCCCGAACTCACCCGGGTGGCCGGGCGAGTTCCTCCCGTACGAGACACCGCGCCTCTGCCGAACGGCACTACGGCGGCACTCGTGCGGGTGGCCTTCCGGCGCAGCGGGCGCCGCGGGCGCGGCCCGGGCGGGCCGGACACGAGGATCACGGACACGGGGATCAACGGGGAGCACGGGAGCGCGACCCGACCGGAGGGAGATCGTGGTGGGATACGTGACGGGTCCGCCCGGGGATGGTGCGCGGGAGGCCGGCCCGTGACCATCACCCTCCTCGTCGCCCTCCTCGCACTGGCCGCGGGGATCGCCGCGAACCGGTTCCTGCGGCCCCGGCTGATGGGCGGTGACGATGCCGAGGGCATGGGCGTGCGCGATCTCATCGGGCCCTTGATGACCCTGACGATCCTGATCCTCGCCTTCATGCTCGTCACCGCCTCCACCTCCAACGGGCGGGCCGACGACGCCGCGCGGGCCGAAGCCCACGCACTGGACCACCTCGCGGAGGTGGCGGACTACGCTCCCCCGGCGTTGCGCCAGCGGCTGCGCGGTGACGCGGTCTGCTACGCGCGCGCCGTCGAGCAGAAGGAATGGCCCGCCATGGCCGAGGGAGAGGGTTCGTCGGCCCCCAGCGTGTGGAGCAGGGACTTCCGCGCGACCTTCAAGGAACTGGGCACAAACAGTCCCACCTTCGGCATGCTGGTCGCCGCGGACGACCAGCGGTCCCTGGGCCGGCAGGCCAGGATGGCCGAGTCCACACCGACCATCCCGCCCCTGATCTACTGGTTCATGCTGCTGAACCTCGCCGTGACCGTGGTCGGTCTCGGTCTGTGCCTGCCCCGCAAGGACAACAAGGGGCCGCTCACCGCCCTGGTCGTCGTCACCGTGCTGCTGACCGCGACCCTGCTCATCATCCGGGACGTCGACCGTCCCTTCGGCGGCGTGATCGTGGTGGAACCCGTACAGATGACGGAGGTCGAGAAGGAGTCGGTCCGGGACTTCCTGGCCGACTACCCGGCGGACCGGCTCCCGTGCGACGAGCAGGGCCTGCCCAGGCCGCCGAAGGGCGGCTCGTAGGGGCAGCCCCGGGGCGGCCCGGTCCGTGGATCCCTGGCCGTCCGCCTACGGCTGTTCGTCCAGGCCCGCCGGCAGCCGGCCGGTGTGGAGCACCCCGAGGGTCTGGGTCGCGCGCGTCAGGGCGACGTAGAGGTCGCTGGGCTCGTGGTCCGCCGGTTCCACGACGATCACCGTGTCGAACTCCAGGCCCTTGGCCTGCCGCGGTGCGAGCAGGACCACCGGTCGGGTGAGGTCGGGCTCCTCCCCCGCCCGTACGCCGGGCAGCGCGGCCGCGAGCTCCTCGTGCAGCGGGCGCGGGGCGATCACCGCGAGGCGTCCTTCGGCCGGCGCGCCCTCCCGTACCGCGTCGGCCACCGCCGCGGCCAGGTCGTCGGTCCGCTCCACCCGGGGCCGCCGCCCCGTGGAACGGACCGAGCTCGGCGGCTCGAAGCCCGGGTGGCGGGCCCGGAGCACGGCCGCCGCCAGCTCCATGATCTCGGCGGGCGTGCGGTAGTTGACGGCGAGGCGCACGAGCTCCCAGCGGTCTTCCACATAGGGCGCCAGGATCTGCTGCCAGGAGCCGCATCCGGCCTCGTCGCCGGTCTGGGCGGGGTCGCCCACCAGCGTCATGGAACGGGTCGGGCAGCGCCTCATGAGCAGGCGCCAGGCCATGGCGGACAGTTCCTGCGCCTCGTCCACGATGACGTGCCCGAAGGCCCAGGTACGGTCGGCGGCGGCCCGTTCGGCCGCGCTGCGGTGGTCGGCCTCCTCCTGCCGCTCCGCCATCCGCTCGGCGTCGATGATGTCGTGGGCCGCGAGGAACTCGTTCTCCGCGTCCTCGAACTCGTACGACTCCGACCCGGCCGACAGGTCCAGGACGCCCTGTGCGTACGCGACGCGCTCGAGGCGCTCTCGCTCCTCGGCGGCGCGCCGCGCGGTGTCGTCGATTCCGAGCAGTTCGGCGGCCTCGTCGAGCAGCGGGACGTCGGCCGGTGTCCAGTCCGCCTCGCCCGTCGTCGTACGCCGGATCAGCTCGGCCTCCCGCTCGGGGAGGTACGTGGGCTCGGCGAGGTAGTCGGCGATCAGCTGCCGGGGCGTGAGCGGGGGCCACAGCGTGTCGATGGCCGCGTGCACGTCGGCGCTGGTCGCGATCTCCTTGCCCAGCTGGGCGATGTCGTCGGGGCCGAGCAGGTTGGGGCCGCCGTAGGGGTCGGCGCCGAGCCGGTCGGCGAGCTGTTCGGTCAGCGCGTCGATGATCCGGAAGGCGAAGTAGGGGCGTGCCAGGTTGTGGGGCAGTCCGGTGGCGCGGGCCCGGTCGCGGGCTTCGTGGGCCATGGTCCGGTCGAGCAGCAGCGTCCCGTAGTCGTCGTGGTCGATCTCCAGGGCCGGTTCGGGGACCACGTCGGCGTCCTCGCCGCTGCCCGCGGGCACGATCTCCGGCAGCGCCTGCCGGTCGCTCACGACGCGGGCGAGGATCCCGGCCATCTCCGCGCGCCCCTTGACGGCGGCGGCGCCGGGGCGGTCGGCGGCGGTGGCGCGCACGCCGGGGAACAGCTCGCCCGGGGTGGCGAGCAGGACCCCGGTCTCGCCGAGGGCCGGCAGGACCTGGCCGATGTAGCCGAGGAAGGCCGGGTTCGGCCCGACGATCAGCACGCCGCGCTTGGCGAGCAGCTCGCGGTGGGCGTAGAGCAGGTAGGCCGCCCGGTGCAGGGCCACGGCGGTCTTGCCGGTGCCCGGGCCGCCCTCCACCACGAGGATGCCGCGGTGGGTGGAGCGGATGATGCGGTCCTGCTCGGCCTGGATGGTCTGCACGATGTCGTGCATCCGGCCGGTCCGGGCGGCGTCGAGCGCGGAGAGCAGCACGGCGTCCGCGTCGGTCCCCTCGTGACCGGTGCGTTCGGTGTCGGCGAGGTCGAGGATCTCGTCGTGCAGGGCGGTGACCTCGCGGCCCCGGGTGGTGATGTGGCGGCGCCGGCGCAGCCCCATGGGGGAATGCCCGGTCGCGAGATAGAACGGGCGTGCGACATCGGTCCGCCAATCGAGCACGAGAGGGGTGCGCTCCCGGTCGTCCTGCCTGATTCCAATGCGGCCGATGTGGTGGTCCGAGCCGTCGGAGAACTCCAGGCGGCCGAAACACAGGCCGCTTTCGCCCGAGTTCAGAGCGGAAAGCAGACCGGACTGTTCAGCGACCACGATGTCCCGCTCCAGTCGCGCCTGGAACCCGCTGCCGGCCTCGCCGAGTGCGCCTTGCACGGCACGTTCGGCCTGCTCCCGCAGGTCGTCGAGGCGTGCGTAGAGATCCGTGATGAATTGCTGTTCATTCCGGAATTCTTCGGTTGACAATTCCACTCCTGACGCGGTACGGTGTCCCCATAAGCTTTTTCACGTCGCAGCTCTGCCTTGATGTGAAACATCAAATATACGCAGACAAACACCCCGGCCGTCAATCGGTCCGGGGTGTTTTTGCGCGGTGTTTATATGTGGTCGGTCGGTATTTACTCGGTGCGCAGCATCCGGACCTTCTGGTCGACCAGGTCGTAGCGAGCGACCGCGACGGCGAGCCGGCCGGCGGCTATCCTGCCGGCCAGGTCCGGCTCCGCCGCCAGGAGGTCCCGGGTCCGGCGCGCGTGGGCGTCGATGGTGGCGGCGACCCGGGCCTCACCGTGCCGACTGTGGTCGATGGAGGGCCGGATCTGCTCCGCCAGGTACTGGATGTGCGCGGGCAGCCGGGCACCCGTCTCATCGGCGTGCACCGCGGCGCCGACGGCCCCGCACGACTGGTGGGCGAGGACCAGGACCAGGGGGACGTCGAGCTCCAGGACCCCGTACACGATGCTGCCGAGCACCGCCTCGTCCAGCACCTCCCCCGCCGCGCGCACGGTCAGCAGGTCGCCGAGCCCCTGGTCGAAGACGAGCTCCGGCGGCACCCGGGAGTCGACGCAGCCCAGCACGATCGCGAACGGGTGCTGCTCCCGCGCCACTTGGAGACGTACGGAACGGGACTCGTGCGGGTGCTGCTGGCGGTACGCCGCCCAGCGCCGGTTGCCGGCCGCCAGGCGGCGCAGCGCCTCCTCCGGACTCCGGGGACGGGCCCCGTCCAGGGCTTCGGCGGAGGCCTCGGAGGCGGAGGCCGGGAAAACGGAACCGAGTCCGAGGACGGACCCGGCGGCCGCGGTGCCGGCCAGAGCGGAGCGCAGGAGGACTCGACGACTGGGCGAACTGGCGGAATGCGTCTGTGTGTTCGAGGACATTCGGGGACGTTAACCCCGCACCGGTCCGCCGCGGCCGCTCCCGGACGGAAATGGCGGGTTCCTCCCGGAGCCCGGCTCGATCGGGACGACGGAGTCGTACGGAACGCCTACCGGCCGCCATGCCGACCCGCACGTTGCTCCAAACCCGGCGGTACGGCTCGACTTCCGCTTCGGCGTAAGGGGAGGTGGGGGGGGGAGGTGGGGGAGCCGACGGGCGCGGCTACGGCTTGCGGGCGGCGAGGGTTGCCGGTTTGACCGCGTCGGGGCCGTAACGGTCCCGGGCCCGGTCGGCGGCCGCCTCGACGGCGAGGGCCCGTTCGTCGGCCGGGTCGAGGCTGAGCTGGCGCCGGGCCTCCGAGGCGGGGCGCAGGGCTTCGGCGCGGAGGTCGAAGGAGCGTACGCGGGCCCGTTGGAGGCCGAGGAGACCGTAGAGCTCGTAGGCGGTGCCTGCGAGGGGGCCGGTGTGGTGGGTGGGTTCGGTCAGGGTGCGGGTGCGGGTGGTCGTGGTCCGGTCGGCGTAGCGGACGGTGAGGGTGAGGCCGGCGGCCACCTGCTCCTCGTCGCGGAGCCGGGCGCCGAGCCGGTGGGCGAGGTCGAGGAGGGCTCGGCGGTGCTGGTCCGTGTCGAGGCAGTCGGCCTCGAAGGGGTGGTGGGTGGTCAGGGACTTGGGGACGGGACGGGCCTCGACCGGGCGGAGGTCCTCGCCCTGGGCGTGGGCGTGCAGGGCCCGGCCGGTGGCCGAGCCGAAGATCCTGGTCAGGGTGGGCAGGGGTGCGTCGGCGAGGTCCCCGATCGTGTGCAGCCCGTACGAGGCCAGGGTGGCGGCGGTGGCCGGGCCGACTCCGTAGAGCGCTGCGACGGGTCGGGGGCGCAGCCAGGCGGTGACCTCCCCCTCGGTGAGGACGGTGGTGGCGCCGAGGGGCGTGAGGGCGGCCGTCATCGTGGCGAGCATGCGGTTGGGTGCGATCGCGCAGGTCGTCCGCACGCCGTGCAGTCCGATGGTCCGCATCCGCAGGACGGCCGCCAGGGCCTCGGCGTCGCGCTGCCAGTAGCGCAGGGCTCCGGTGATGTCGAGGTGCGCGGCGTCGGGTGGGATCGGCTGGACCCGGGGGGTGATGTCGGCCGCCATGTCGAGGAGTTGGGCGTAGAGGCTGGTGGCTGTGGCTGTGGCGGGGCCCGGGCCGGCGCAGGTATCCGTACCGGGATCCGTACGCGGGTGCATGCCCGGGCCCGTGCCCGGGGCCGCGCCGGGGTCGGCCCCGTAGGGGAAGTGGAACTGGGCGTGGAGGATCTGCTGCACGGCGATCACCCCGCCGAGCCGGGGCTGGTGTAGCCGAGGGACTTCAGGTCGGCGGCGCGGGTGCCCGCGGGCTGGAGGTCCGCGTACGGGTGGAGGCGGGCTCCGCTGGTGCCGTTGGCGAGGGTGCGCGGCAGGGCGGCGCCCTGGGCGGGCGTGGGGGCCGGGTCGGCGCGGCCGAGCAGGGCGAGTGCGGCTTCGGGGCCCTGGTCGCGGCGGGCGGCCGCGATCTCCTCGAGGTTCCAGACCATCTGGCCGACCACGGTGCGGCGCGGTCCCCGGGCCTCGACGGTGCCGCGGACCAGGAGCAGACCGGAGTGGAAGACCGTGTGGGCGCAGGCGGCGTGGCTGTCTTCGAAGAACGCGATGTCGACGAGGCCCCGGCCGTCTTCCAGGGTCACGAAGATCACCCTCTTGCCCGAAGGGATCGGGGGTGTCTGCGTCGAGGCGCGGACTCCGGCGACCAGGACCCGCTGCCCGGGGCGCATCGCGCCCAGGTGGGCGGAGTCGACGGCGCCGATCTCGCGGAGCAGCCGGTGGTGGTGCTCCATCAGGTGCTGGGAGACGTCGATGGACAGGACCTCGATCTCGGCGTTGAGGGCTTCGCGGCTGGTCATCTCCGGCAGCCCCGACGGTGCGGCGGTGACGAGTGCGCCGCCGAGGGCGAGTTGTCCGTCGACCGCGCGCCCCCGGGTGTGACGGTGGAGCTCGGAGACCTGGAGGAGGAGGTCGCGGCGGGTGAGGCGGCCGCGCAGGGCATCGAGGGCGCCGATCCGGATCAGGCGCTCGGCGGTCGGGAGCGCCGGGCGGGCCCGCTCCCAGAAGTCCTGCAGCGAGACGTAGGGCCGGCCGGCGGCGATGCGGGCCACTTCCCCGTCGCCGGTTCCCTTCACCGTCGACAGCGAGAGCCGTACCGCCCAGGTACCGTCCGCCGTCCGCTCGACGCGGTGGTCGGGCGCGGAGTGGTTGATGTCCACGGGGAGCACGGGCACGCCGTGGCGCCGGGCGTCGGAGACGATCACCCGGGCGGGCCACATCCCGGGGTCGTGCTCCAGCAGCCCGGCGTAGAGGGCCGCGGGGTGGTGGGCCTTGAGCCAGGCCGACTGGAGGGCGGGCACCGCGAAGGCGACGGCGTGCGCGCGGCAGAACCCGTACGCGCCGAACGCGGCGACGATCTCCCACACCTCGTCGAGCACCTCCCGGCCGTAGCCGCGGGCGCCCGCCCGCTGCCGGAACCACGCCTCCACCCGGGGCAGCCGGTCGGGGCCCGCGAGGGCGCGGCGCGCGATCTCGCCGAGCGCCCGGTCGCAGCCGGTCATCACCGCGAAGATGTCGATGATCTGCTCGTGCCAGATGGTCACGCCGTAGGTGTCGGCGAGCACGGGCTCCAGATCGGGGTGCGGGAAGCGGGGAGCGGCGCCGTGGCGGGCGGCGATGTAGAGGGCGGGCATGCCGCCCTTGACCGGCCCGGGCCGGAACAGGCTGATGTCGGCGATGACGTCCTGGACCCCGCGCGGCTGGAGGCGGCCGACGAGGTCCTGCTGCCCGGGGCTCTCCAACTGGAACATGCCCACGGTCCGGGCCTGCCTGATGAGCTCGAACGCGTCGGGGTCGTCCAGCCGGACGTGGTCGGGGTTGTCGAGGTCGAGCTGGCGGCCGGTGGTGCGGCGGATCTCGGCGACGGCGTGCGCCATCGCCGACTGCATGCGCACGCCGAGCACGTCGAGCTTCACGAGCCCGAGGTCTTCGACGTCCTCCTTGTCCGCCTGGACCATCGGGTACCGCCCGCCCGGGGTGGGCTGCACCGGCAGCCGGTCCAGGAGGGTGGCGTCGGAGAGGATCACTCCGCACGGGTGCATGGCGTAGCCGCGCGGCAGGGCGTCCAGGCCCTCGGCCAGCTCCCACAGCGGGCCGTACGAGGCGGCCTCGGCGGCGAGTTCCCGGAGCTCGGGGAGCTCGGCGAGGGCGCCGCGGATGTCGCAGGCCCGGATGTGCGGGAAGGACTTCGCGATCGTGTCGACGGTCTGCGGGGGCAGGCCGAGGGCGAGGCCCGTGTCGCGCAGGGCGTGGCGGGCCCGGTAGGTCTCCGGCATCGCGGCGACGGCCACCCGCTCGGTGCCGAACCGCTCGATGATCCGGTCGTAGACCTCCAGCCGGCGGGCCGACTCCACGTCGAGGTCGATGTCGGGGAGCGAGCGGCGGCGGACGCTGAGGAAGCGTTCGAAGAGCAGGTGGTGTTCGAGGGGGTTGGCCGTGGCGATGAACAGGGCGTGGTTGACCATGCTCCCGGCGCCGGAACCGCGGGCGGCGACCCGGATGCCCATGGCCCGGATGTCCGTGACGACCTGGGCGACCGCCAGGAAATAGGACTCGAACCCCAGCTTCCCGATCACGCCGAGCTCGTACTCCAGCCGCCGGACCGCCTGCCGGTCCCGGTCCAGGCCGCGCGCGAACATCCCCTCCGCGCAGCGCCGGCGCAGCAGGGCCGCGGCCTCGTCCGGTCCGGGTCCGGCGCCCACCGACTGCGGCTCGGGGAAGCTGGACCGCGCGGGGGCCGGGCCGATGCCGATGCCGAGGTCGGCCACCGGGTCGACGGTGCACAGCTCCGCCGTACGCACGGTCTCCGCGAGCAGCTCCGCCGCCCGGGCCGGGTCCGAGGCGGCGCCCGAGCCGGTGGCCGGGCCGGTGGCCGCGGCGATCCGCTCGGCGGCGTACGCCATCGCGTCCGGCCCCTTCAGCCAGCGCTCGCCGCAGTCCAGCCGGCGGCGGTCGATGGGGCGCAGCAGCCGGGCGGAGTCCAGTACGTCGGCGATGCGGTGCTGGGCGGGGTCGGCGTAGCGGACGGCGTTGGTGAGGACCGCCGGGATGCCGAGCCGGTCGGCCAGCCCCAGGGTGCGGGCGGCCAGCCGCAGCGAGCCCGGACCGGTGCCGGGCAGCCCGTACCAGAGCACCTCCAGCCGCAGTCCCGGGCCCGCGATCTCCCGCCACGGGGCGAGCAGCCGCTCGGCCAGGTCGGGCCGGCCGGCCGCGAGGGCGCGTACGGGCTCGGACACGGGGCCGAGCATGACCACCAGCCCCTGGTCCGCGTAGCGCTCCAGCACGGGCCAGGACACGACGGGCGGGGCGGGGGCGGGGGCGGGGGCTGCGGGGGCGGCACCGGCAGGGGCCGCGCCCGCACCTTCGCCCTCACCCGCTCCCCCGTGCACGCCACCCTCATGAGCGGCGGAGACCAGGCGGCACAGCCGGGCCCATCCGCCGGCGTCCTGCGCGAGGAGGGTGACCCGCAGCGCCGGCTCGACGACGTACGCACCGCCCCGCGCGGGCGTCCGCGGCCGTGCCCCGGCGGGGGCGGCGCGGCCGCCGAGTCCGGCAGCGGGGGCGACGGCGACGTCGACCCCGAACACCGGACGGACCCCCGCCCCGGCAGCCGCCTTCGCGAAGCGGACCGCCCCCGCGACGGTGTCGCGATCGGTGAGCGCAAGCGTCCCGACACCGCGCTCGGCGGCCCGTTTCACCAGGTCGGAGGGGTGCGAGGCGCCGTAACGGGCCGAGTAGCCACTCGCGGCATGAAGGTGCACACCGACGCCCATGGGCCACCTCCGATCGCCGGACAACCCCTTTCCAGCCACCCTGACCAGATACAACCACCGTATCGAACATAATTCGAACAGCGCGACTCCCCGGTTCAGCCCCAGCCGTGACGGAGCGCGACGGTTTGCGAGGGGAGCACGACAGCCGGCGAACGCCGGCCGGTGGTTCAGCGCAAGGAGCGTCGGTGGCTGCCGGTTCTGGCTCCGCACCTGCCGCTTCCGATCCCGAACCCGTACGGATCGGTGAACCGTCGGCGCGCTTCCCGAAGCCCTGGACCGCCATGACGTGGGTTCCGGGCGAGCCGCTGGGCCACACCTCGATCAGCCGCGGCGACCACGCGGCCGACACCCTGGCGGGCTCCGCCGCTCTGGGTACATGGCGACCTGCATCCGGCGAACGTCGTCGTCTCGGACGGAACGCTCTCGGGCGTCATCGACTTCGGCGACATGTTCGCCGGCGATCCGGCGCGGGATCTCGCGGCCGCATGGGTGGTCCTTCCCGCGGGCGCCGCCTCACGGTTCTTCGACACGTACGCGCATGCGGACGAGGCGACGATTCGGCACGCCCGCGGGCAGGCCGCAAGGCCTCCCGCGTCCCCGGCGGCTCGTGTGCTCTTCGAGGGGACCGCCGACCCTCCGAGGCGGATCAGCATGCGACTTCGCCGGACCCGTGAGACCCGCCCCAGACGCGAATCACCGCGATGAGCCGGGCCCGTAGCGGCTTCGGAGGTACCGGCCGCACGACCCGGACCTGCGCACAGGTAATCTGATCAAGACTTTTTTGCAATGGCGAACATGTTTAGATTTGGGGGGCCGGTGTTCCGTCACCGTGTCATGATCTCCGCCGCCGTCGTCGCGGCAGCCGTCGGCTTCGTACCCGTCACCGCCCAGGCCGCGCCGTCGGCCGGCGCTGCCTCCGCGGCGCCGACGCCGACGCCCGCTCCGGCGCCCGCGAAGGGCCCGTCGGACGGGACCGCCGCCGCGAAGGAAGCGGCCGGGAAGGCGGCCACGCAGGAGATAGCGGCGAAGACCGCGGCCGCGAAGGCCCGGGCCTCGGCCGCGTCCGGCCCGGCGGCGCGCACCCAGCAGAGCCCGTACTTCGACGTGTCGATGGGCGCGTCCACCTCCGGCGCGCTCTCCGCCGGGCTGGCCACCGGCGTCAGCACCGACCTGACGTACGGCGTCGTCCGGTACGACATCGACTGGGGCGACGGCAACGTCACCACGGAGTTCAGCCTCGTCGACGGGCTCGTGTACGCCGATCACACCTACGCCCGCGCCGGCGCCCACACGATCACGATCAAGGCGACCGGCCCGGGCGGCGAGACCGCCGTCACCACCAAGACGATGGTGGTGGAGGGCTCCGAGTTCACCCCGCACGCGCCCACCCGGCTGCTGGACACCCGTGACGGCACCGGTACCGGGACCCCCGGCGGCCGCCCCGTCGGAGCCAACGGCACGACCCGCGTGAAGATCGCCGGCAGCGGTTCCATCCCGGACGGGGTGACGGCCGTGGCCCTCAACATCACGGTGACCAACGCCGCGACCGCCGGGCACGTCATCGCGTACGCCTCCGGCACGAAGCGGCCGGAGACCTCGAACGTCAACTTCGTGAAGGGCCAGACCGTACCGAACCTGGCGATCGTGCCGGTCGGCAAGGACGGGTACGTGGAGCTGGCCAACCGCAGCCTGGGCTCGGTGGACCTGATCGCCGACGTGACGGGCTACTTCAGCCGGACCGCCGCCGGCGGCTACACCTCCGTGGAGCCGACCCGGCTCGTCGACACCCGCCAGGGGCTGGGTGCGTCCACGGTCGCGCCCGGTCCCCAGAAGACCTTCGGCGTCCAGGTCGCCGGAGCGGTCGGGCTGCCGGCCACCGGCGTGACGGCCGTGTCCCTCAACGTCACCGTGGTCAACCCGGACCAGGCCGGCCACCTGACCGTCTTCCCGGGCGGCGGGCAGGCTCCGGCCACCTCCAGCGTGAACTTCACCGCCGGGCAGACCGTCGCCAACGCGGTGATCGTCCCGGTCGGACCGGACGGCAGGATCAGCATCCGCCACGCCTCCTTCGGCTACTCCGGCGTGATCGTGGACGTCACCGGCTACTACGGCGCCGACGGCGAGGCCGCCTACCTGCCGGTGAAGCCCGAGCGCCTGGAGGACACCCGGACCTACGGCTGGCCCCTCGCGGCCCTGAGCTACCACGAAGAGATCCGGTGGGGGGCGAGCGGGCTCGAAGCCCTCGTCCTGAACACCACGGTGACCAACACGAGGAGCGCCGGTCACCTCACGGTTGCCCCCGACCCGAACACCCAGGACGACTACCTCAACGGCACGGTGGAGCGCCCGACCCCGCCGAACACCTCCGTCCTGAACTGGACGAAGGACACGACCGTCGCGAACCTGGTCCAGGCGGGCACCGGCAACAACGACATCGTCGACTTCTGGAACCGCGGCTGGGAGCCGACCGACCTGATCATCGACCTGTTCGGCACGTACAACAGGAGCTGACCCGTACCGCCGCGCTCGCTCGCGGCAGAGTCCAGGAGATCGCGTTCAGGGCGGAGGTCCGGCCGGAAGGTCGGACCACGCTCGGCCTGGTCTGGCCGAGCCCGGTCGTGGCACCGGCTCTCGGCTACCCGGACCTGGACGGACTCGTTCTGGCCGACGGCTCCCTGCCCGAGCCCTGGCTCCGCCGTCCCGCTCCGGTGCCTGGAGCGGTGCCGACCTGGTGGCGATTCTCTCCTTCGGACCGCTCTCGGGGGGCGCGGCGGGTTCACCCAACGAGACGTTCCACCAGCAGGAAGGCGCCGATGACGATCATCATGGCGCCGCTGATGCGCGTGACGGCCCGGGCGGCCGCGGGCCGGGACTTCAGGACCGTGCGGGCCAGGACGCCGACGGAGAGGTAGACCACGGTGCACGCGGTCAGGTGCAGCGTGCTGAGCAGCCCGGCCTGCGCGGCGACCGGCCAGCCGTCGGCGGAGTCTATGAACTGCGGGAACAGTGCGAAGTACAGCAGGAGCGCCTTCGGGTTCAGGCCGCTGATCCCGGCACCCTTGAGCATGACCTGCACGCGGGAGGCGTCCGAGCCCTCCTCGGCGGCCGCCGGTACGGTCGGCCGCCTCAGAACGCCCCAGCCCAGCCACAGCAGGTAGCCGGCGCCCGCCACGGTCAGGGCGGTGAGCGCCGCCGGGGAGCTCGCCACGATCACCGCCAGGCCCGCGACGGCCACCAGAGCGTAGGCCGCGTGTCCGGCGACCAGCCCTGTGACGGCCGGGACGACCGAGCGTTCCCGAAGTCCGGCGGAGATCGCGTAGGCCCAGTCCGCGCCGGGGGTGAACACCAGGAGCAGGTCCACCGCCAGGAAGGCCGCCAGGAAGGCCGCCAGCGTCGTCGTATCCATCGATCGTTTCCCTCTCGCAGCTTCTTGCCCTGAAGGGAACGCTAGGCCGGTTTCGCCCAAAAATGTTTGCGTATTTACCCCATGATCGCGTGACGTGAGGGAGAATCTTCCCCGTGGATGCCCTGGACCGGAAGATTCTTACCGAGCTGCAGCTCGACGGCCGCCTGACCGTCACCGAGCTGGCCGCTCGCGTGAAGCTCAGCGTCTCGCCCTGCCACCGGCGGTTGCGCGACCTTGAACGCGAGGGCGCGATCCGCGGCTACCGCGCCGTCGTCGACCCGGCCGCCGTCGGCCTGAACTTCGAGGCGCTCGTCTTCGCCACCCTGCGCTGGGAGAGCCCCGACACCGTCACGGCCTTCGAAGAGGCCGTGGCCGCCGTCCCGCATGTCCTTCAGGCACAGCGCCTGTTCGGCGAGCCCGACTACCTCCTGCGGGTCGCCTCCACAGACCTCGCGGCGTTCCAGGAGCTGTACGACCAGCAGCTCGCACGCCTACCCGGGGTCCAGCGCCTGACCTCCACCCTCGTCATGAAGAACGTCATCGACGACCGACCCCTGCCCGAAAGCTAGTCACCACCGAGCTGCTGCGCTGAACGGTCCAGCAATGGCGCCCCACCCGGCGCTTCGCTGAGCGTCTACCTGTCCAGACTGGCCAACTGCTGGATTCAGACCGCGTTTTCGCGAAGGCTCCACCTGCAGCCGACCCCGAGTTCCCCGCGGCCGCACCGCGCCTAGACGAGGCCGTCGCTCTGGCGTAGCCATCACGGAAGCGCGGTCAGAACCATCTACAGCACTCAGTCACAGCCCTTGTGGCTCTGTGCAGCGGAAATCCGAGTGCGGCGCGTGGGGTGGGGCTGGTACCTCCTGGGGGATGGAACCGTTGCCGACCCGACGCCTTGTGCTTCTCCCGCTGGACGCGGACCGGGCCCGACGGCTCGCCGCTGGACAATCCGGTCCGGGCGACCGCCGGGCCGAGGGGTACCCGGATGCCGGGGACCGTGCCGGGGCCGAACGGTACCTGCGCGTACTCGCCGACACGGGCGACCCCGCACCGTACGGGGCCTTCGAGATCCAGCGCCGCTCCGACGGGCTGCTGATCGGCGGCGCGGGATTCCATGGCCCTGCCGACGGGGAAGGGCGGGTGGCCGTTGGATACGGTCTGGTGCCGGCCGCGCGGGGCAAGGGTTACGCCGCCGAGGCACTGCGGGCCCTGCTGGAGTACGCCCGGTCCCACGGAGCGGTCTCCGTACTGGGCGACACCGACCGGCAGAACACGGCCTCGCAGCACGTCATGGCCTCCGCCGGGATGCTCGCGGTCGGCGAGGACGAGCGGCTGCTGTACTACGCGGCGAGTTGGCGCGCGGGCAGCTGACAGCAGCTAAGCGGCGGGGGCATCCTCTCCGGCAACGGAGGGCCGAACGCACTCTCGGGCCGGATCTTCCCCGGCCTGTACCCACCTGATCCCCGTCACCAGTTGGCGGGGGCTCCCGGCGGGATGTCCGGTTCGAGGACGTATAGCCTGTACGCGGGTTCCGGTGGACGAAAGAAGCCGCAGCTCCGCGGGCTGGTGCTGTGCAGTGGCCACGGGCCGCTGCGTACCGCCGGTCGACATCCGTGCCGCGGACGATGTCGACGAGCGGACCGCGGGAGGAAGAACGCCACCGGCCTGTCAGGGTGCGGCACAAGGCTGATCCTCGGCGACCGCGGAGCAGCCCTCCGCTGGTGCTCAGGCGCCTGCCGGCCCTGCCGCACCAAGCGATGCCACCGGCGCAAGAAGAGGGAGCAAGAGAGACGTCATGCGGGACATGCCGAAGAAGATGCCGACACGGCGCCACGTGGTGGCGGCCGTAGCAGCGTTCGTGATCGCCACCGGCTGTACCGCTGAGCCTTCGGCGCCGGGATCCGCGATGTCACCCGACGCCCGCGCATACCTCACCACCGCGCTGGACGTCATGGAGAGGAACTCGTTGCACAAGGGCGAGCTCGACTGGCCGGCGATACGCCGGAACGCCTTCACCCGCGCCGCCAAAGCACGCACACAGGCCGAGACCTACGGGGCCGTTCGCGAAGCACTCCGGAACTTGGGCGACCACCACAGCCAGTTCATGACCCCGGAAGAGGCCAAGGCGGCGCTGAGCCCCTCATCGGAGAACTCCCCACTGCCTGAAGGCCGGCTGCTGCCCGGAGGCATCGGCTACCTCGTGCTGCCCTCGGTCGCGTCCGACAAGGCCGCCGCGGCATACGTGCGCCAGGCACGGGCCGTCATACGGGACATGGACAGGCAGGGAGCCCGCGGCTGGATCGTCGACCTGCGCAGCAACACGGGTGGCGACATGTGGGGACCACTGGCCTCGGCCGGACGCCTCCTGAACGACGGTGACATCGGTGCGTTCGTCGAGTCCGACGGCAAGCGGACCGCCTGGACACTTCAGGATGGAACACCGAAGGCCCACCTCGGCACCTGGGGCCCCGCCGAACCATTGGGACACCCGGATCCGCCCGTTGCCGTACTCACCAGCAAGCGCACGGCCAGCGCGGCCGAGGCCGTAACGATCGCCTTCCGCGGACAGCCACGTACACGAAGTTTCGGCCAGCCCACACGAGGTGTCCCCACGGCCAACGACTCCCACCGTCTCGCCGACGGCGCGATGATCATCCTCACCCAGGCCAGAGAAGCAGATCGGACCGGACGGATCTACGACGGCCCGATCCCACCCGACGAAGAACTCCCGGACGATACGCGAAACCTCGGCAACAGCCAGGACAGCACCATCGAAGCCGCGACCCGCTGGCTGAGTACCCAGTGACCGGCCCACTGCGATCCCCCATGCCGGCGTTCCCCATGGGGCGTGGAGTCCGAGACCTGAAGGCTGTCCCGTAGCTGCTGGTCACGGCGATGGTGTGGTGCGGAAACTGCGTAGCTCTTGGCTTCCTGGCGCCGGTATCGTCCGGTCTCAGACCAGCCGTACCAGCGGCCTCCCGCGTTCAGAGAGCGATTCACATGACCAGCCGGCGAGCAACGACGACCCTGTGGCGCCCCACCGGCCCCGAGGAGCTGGACCTGGTCCGCGAGCTGGACTGGCGTGCTTGGCCGCCTCGGCTCCCCGAGCAGCCGATCTTCTACCCGGTCCTCAACGAGGACTACGCGATCAAGATCGCGAGGGACTGGAACGTGAAGCACAGCGGCGTCGGCTTCGTGACCCGATTCGAGGTCGAGTCGGAGTTCTTGAGCCGGTACCCCGTCCAGCAGGCCGGTGGGCGGACGATCCTCGAGCTGTGGGTACCGGCCGAGGAGCTGGACGACTTCAACGCTCACATCGTCGGCGAGATTCAGGTGGTACACGAGTTCCGCTGAGGCAGGGCGGCCTACTGACGGGGTAGGCCGCCCCCGGTGCGACGATGCCTGCGTGCCGTGGCTGGTGGCCGTGGCTCACTCTCAGTCAAGCGAGCAGCGGTGAACGGTCCACCCGTACCCTTCGGGGATGCCCCTCCGCCAGTACGTCTACTTCGCCCTGACCAGCCGGCGCATCACCGCGCAGGAGCGATCACCGAGGCGCTGGGTATCGAACCTGATGAGACACGCGAGCACAACCTCTTCGGCTGGGCGCTGGACCGCGAAGCAATCGCTTTCCTTGCTGCTACCGGCGCGTATCTGGACGTCGATGAGTACGACATGACCCCTTCCCCGCCCTCGGGCTGAAGGCCGGCGGTCAGCCCCGCAGGGTGGCGACGGCCTTCTCGATGCGCCGTTGGCGCGTCTCGGGCTTCTTCGCGCTCTCGATGGCGCGCACGTGCTCGCGCTTGCGGCTGTACGTCAGGGCGTCGTAGGCGGCGCGGGCGGCCGGGTCCTCGTCCAGAGCCTGAGCGAAGTCCGCAGGCTCGACGACGACGCGCGGCTCGGTGTCGAGCTCGACCTCGACCTCGATCTCCTCGCCGATCTCGACATCCGCGGCCTGCCGGTTGGCATGGCTGAGCCCGATCAAGTGGCGGCCGCGCAGGAGGGCGATCCGGCTCTTCCAGGAATGCTCGTTGATCGTGATCGTCACCGGCGGCCGCGAGCCCTCGCCGAGCGCTGCCACCACCTCGGGCGGAACTTCCAGGCCCCGCATGGGCTCAGGTGGTTCGACGATGGAACGAAACTTCAAGATCTTCCCCTGTGTTCCTGTGTTGTTCCTGTGTTCCCGTGCTCGTCTTGGCGGTTCACCACGGGTCCCCGCCCGGCCGGCTCCGATCGCCGTTCTCGTTTCCCGCGCCCGTCTCGCAGCCGTCCCGGACGGCTGCGAGACGGAGATCGCCGCTACTCGGCGTAGGGCTGGTCGGTTCCTTGGTCGCTGTAGCCGAGACTCCAGATGTAACCCTCCGGGTCGGCGAAGGTGCCGCCGTAGCCGCCCCACGGCAGAGCACCGGCGGGCTTGAGGACCGTGGCGCCGGCCTTCTGGGCCTCCGCCATGATCTCGTCGACCCGGGCCTCACTGCGGACGACGTAGGTCAGGACCAGTCCGCTGAACCCGCTGCCCTCCTGGTCCGTGCCCACCTGGTCGGCGAGGCCTTCGCGGCTGTAGAAGCCGACGGGCGAGGCGCCGTCCGATGCGAAGAACACCGATATGCCGAAGTCGCTCTGGATCTTCCAGCCGAGCCCCTCGGCGTAGAACCGCTTGGCCCGGTCCATGTCCCGGACGCCAAGAAGGATCGAGCTGACGTGCGCTTTCATGCCTTGCTCCTTGCACTGTGGATGTGTACGTGGCGGACCTCCGGGCCAGGGCCCGGAGGTCACATCGGTGCGTGTTCGCCGGTCAATCGGTAGGAAAGGGCCGGGAGTCAGGACGGCGTGGGGACGAGCGATGCGTCCGCGTCGTCATGCCGAGGAGAAGCCGGGTGAACGGTGATGTTCATGGTGATTAGGCTAAAGGCGTTCCGTGGACCCCGCTTCTTGATTCCTGATCGATCCTGATGCAGAGCCAGGCAGAATCCAGCCCACCTCCGGAGCTGGCGGCCCGCCCTGCAGATCGCCGATGACTGAGCCCCCAGGGGTGTCGCTCTGCTTACGACGTGGCTTCGCTCCAGCGGTGGAGCGTGGCGCTGCTGTCGTCGTAGGTGAGCCAGGTCCCATCGCCCAGCGGGCGCACGTAACTGTCGACGGGTCCCGTCGGATACCTGACCGTCCCGCGTGTCTCGAGGGTGCGGGCATCGAGCAGCCAGTGACGGGCCCGCTCCGGGTCCTCGTCGGATTCGACCGTCGAGGCGATGACCGTGTCGGCGTCGACGAAGCCACAGCTGTAGTCCCAGTAGGGCGGTTCCTCGTCGTCAGCCGGTTCGGGCGCCGCCTCGGAGACGACGGCGCCGTCCAGGGTGTGCAGTTGGAGGTCGGCTCCGTAGTGCTCGACCGTCAGGAAGCCCGGGAGCTCCGCGTGGACGTCCGCCAGGATGCGGTCCATGGTGGCGTTGAGGTCCCAGCCGGTCAGCGTCTCGCCGTTCCAGCGCGCCCAGTGGAGCAGGATGCCGTCCTGGCCCATGCCGATGCACAGGCCCATGTGGATGCCGTCGGGGTGGGAGACGTGGTGTGAACCTGCGGCTGCGCTGTCCAGCCGCAGCCGGGCCAGTTCACGCCCGTCGCGGGCGTCCAGGACGACCCAGCATTCCTGCCCGTTCCGTCCTTCCTCCGGGCCCATCACGACGTGCGCCCAGACGAGTCGGCCGTCGTCGGAGACCCTGCAGGATCCATGCTCGAAGCCACCGCACGCCTCCTGGTCGTCGCCCGTGTGCGCGTGACCGAGTTCGGGCGCCCAGCAACCGTGCCGGTACTCCCACAGCGTTGCTCCGTCCACGCCCACGGCCCTTACCGCGCGCTGGCCCGAGAACACCGCGAACGAGCCGTCGGGGCTCACCGAGTGGACACCGTGCTCCCACCCGGGCCAGGGAACGGGGAAGACCGCGGCCGGCGTGCGTTCCCCCGCGAAGAGCTCGTACAGGTCGTAGACCTGCAGTTCTCGCCCCTTCCGGAGGAGAGCACGGCACGACCCGTCCCCACGCCCCTCGAAGGCGAAGCCGTTGACGAGTGCATCCCCACCCGGCAGCTTCACCGAGTCGCGCAGTTGTGCGGTGATCAACATGGGCTGAAGATATCGCCCCGCGACAGCCCCGGCAGCGTGCTCAGGCCGTGGCGGTGCCGAACCACTTCGACAGGTGGGCGTCCAGGTCGTGCTGGTCCTCCCCGACCCATGCCACGTGGCCGTCCGGGCGCAACAGCACGGCCGGTACGTCCAGTTCCTCCAGTTCCGCACTGACGTCGACGACGTGATCGATGCGGTCGGCCCATGCGGAGACCGAGAGCCGGCCTGTCTGGTCGAGCAGGAGTCCGCGGCCGGTGTGCATCAGCTCGTAGAGGCGTCCCCGCTTCAGCTCCACGTCCCGCAGCCTGCGGCCGAGCAGTTCGTGGCCCTCGCCGAAGTCGTAGCGGACCTCGACCGCGGTGATCATCCCCGTCACGTACCGGTTCACCTCCTCGAAGTCCATCAGCTTCGCGAACAGCTTCCGCAGCGCGGTGGGACCCGCGTCGCTCCCCATCAGCGTGATCTGTGCACGGGTGTTGTCCAGTACGGCGGCGCCCACCGGGTGGCGTTCGGCGTGGTAGCTGTCGAGGAGGTCGTGCGGGGCCCAGCCGTGGACGGCGGCGGCGAGCTTCCAGCCGAGGTTGAAGGCGTCCTGCACGCCGAGGTTGAGTCCCTGGCCGCCGGTCGGCGGGTGGATGTGCGCCGCGTCGCCGGCCAGCAGGACCCGGCCGACCCGGTACTGCTCGGCCTGCCGGGTGGCGTCGCCGAAGCGGGACAGCCAGCGCGGCGAGTGCACGCCGAAGTCGGTTCCGCCGAAGGCCCGTAGCTGCTGCTTGAACTCCTCCAGGGTCGGTGCGCTGCGGTCCTCGGACACGCCGTCGGCGGGGACGATGATGCGGCACGACCCGTCCTCGCCCGCGTGGACGCCGAAGCGGAGCTGGGTCTTGTTGACCTCCGCGACGACCGCGGCGATCGTCTCCGGATCCGCGGCCACCTCCATCTGGCCCAGGAGGGTCTCGACCGTGGCGGGCTCGCCCGGGAAGCCGACGCCGAGCAGTTTGCGCACCGCGCTGCGGCCGCCGTCGCACCCGACGAGGTAGCGCGAGCGCAGGCGCGTACCGTCCGCCAGCTCTACGGTCACTCCGTCCTCGTCCTGGCTCAGGCCGACCGCTTCGCAGCCGCGCCGGATCTCGGTGCCGACTTCGAGGGCGTGCTCGCCCAACAGCCGCTCGGTGACGGGCTGCGGGATGGCGAGGCCGTACGGGTGCGCCGTGTCCAGCCGGTCCGGCCACGGCTTCATGACACCGCCGAACAGGCCGCCGACCTGGAACTTCTCGCTGACGGCGAGGAACCGGTCCAGCAGGCCGCGCTGGGCCATCAGCTCTACGCTGCGCGTGTGCAGGCCCTGACCGCGGGACTCTCCGGTCGGACGGGTCAGCTTCTCCACCACGACCACGCGGACACCGTGCAGGCGCAACTCGGCGGCGAGCATCAGACCGGTCGGTCCGCCGCCGACGATGGTGACGTCGATTACGTCGGTCGTGTTGGGTACTTCGGTCATCACGCAATCACCATTTCCACAGGTTCCGCCTTCGATCGGTGATTCTGCGTCACGACCGGGGCCTTGCCGCAAGCCCCCCGGTGCGCTATAAGTTGAGAGTGGCAAGGAGTCGGGAAACCTCCTTGCCATTCTGCGTTCCGGGAGAAATCGGCTGGCGAGCCGGTTTCTTCGTGGACGAGCATGGAACGCATGAGTGATCAAGACGAGCGATGGACCCGGTCGACCATCTACCCCGACATGTGGGTGGACCCGGACGACGACCCGCGCAACAGCGGCGAGAACAGTGCCGAGGGCGAGCTCGCGACCCTGCAGGACTTCCTCAAGGACTACCGCCTGACCTTGCGGATGAAGTGCGAGGGCCTGGCCCCGGAGCAGCTGGCCCGCCGGTCGGTCCCGCCGTCGACGATGTCGCTGCTCGGCCTCCTGCGGCACCTCGCCGAGGTGGAGCGGGACTGGCAGAACTGGATCACCGACGGCGATCCGCTGCCGAAGCTGTACGGCGAGCGCGACGGGGACTTCGAGGGAGCCGTCGCCGAGCAGGCCGTGGTCGACGGCGCGTACGCCGATCTGGAGCGCGAGCAGGGCGCGACCGACGCGGCGCTGGCCCGGCATCCGGATCTGGGCGAGCGGCTGGGCAAGGACCGCATCGCGGTGCGGGAGCTGATGGTGCACCGGATCGAGGAGTACGCGCGTCACTGCGGGCACGCCGACCTGTTGCGCGAATGCGTCGACGGGAGGGTGGGCCAGTGACCGGCGACGGCCCGTTCGGGAGCCGGTCGCGGGTGCCCGGCTAGGCTTTCGCCCCATGAGCGGGATAGGGCTGTGGAGACGAGCGCGCCGGAGCGACCACCCCTGCGCGGTCGTCGCCGGGGCGGTCAACCTGCTCCTCAGCTGCGTGCTGCTCTCGATGGCGATCGGCGGCCCCTTCTTCGAGGCCACGACCCGGGCGCAGGAAACCTCCGCGCAGGAGCTCGCGTTCCGGGTCTTCGGCTGCTGGCTCGTGGGCGGGCTGGTCCTGTTCCTCGCCCTGGGGATGAGCCGTACCGCGGTGGTCCACCTGCTCACCCTGTTCCTTCCGCCCGCCGTGCTGATCCTGGTCCTGCTCGCCCTGTGAGGGTGGCCGCGGAAGCGGCCCCCGGGAGAGCGGCAGGGCCGCCTACGGGAACGCGCGCAGCCCGTGTGACCATGGCTTCCTTCGCACAACAGCACCTCATGGGGGGACCATGCGCACCCGTACCACCACCGCCTCGGCCGGCCTCGCCGCCATGCTCGCGGCGGCCCTCGTCCTGTCCGGCTGCTCGGCGTCCGGCGGGAGCGCGTCCGGGAAGGGCGCAGGGGCCGGAGCAGGGGCCGGTGCTTCCTCGTCGGCAGTGGCGTCCCCCGCGCCGGTGCCCGCCGGTGGCGCGTTCGAGGGGCCGCGGCCGCAGGACCAGAACCTGCTGGCCTGGACCGGGGATCCGAACGACGCGGGACACGTCACCGCCCAGTCCGCGGCCGGGGTCGGCGGACGGGTCACCCTGGTCCGGATGGTGCTGCGCGAGCAGCTCACCTGGTCCAACATCTGGCTGGGGCTGGCAGGCATCGACCCGAACGCCCAACTGTCCAACTGCTACCTCGGCGTGTACGACGCCAAGGGCACCCTGGTGGCGTCCACCGCGGACGTCTCCCCGCAGCTGATGACCGAGGCGATAGCCAAGCCGTTCCCCCTCGCCAAGCCGTTCACCGCCGCCCCCGGCACGTACTTCGTCGCCCTCCTCCTCAACGGCAACTGGGCCACGAACGCCCTCACCCTGAAGGCCACGGGCGCCGGGATCTCGGTGAACGCGGGTCTGAACCCGCCGAGCCTCCGCTACAGCACCGTCCTGACCGGTCAGACCTCGCTCCCGGCCACGGTGAACCTCGCCGAGCAGTCGACCAGCACGATCAACACCGGCTGGGCCAGCCAGTGGTACGCGATCTCCTGAACGTCCCCGACGTCCTTGACGTCCTGAACGTCCCCGACGTCCCTGGCGTCCCCGAAGTTCGTGCCGGGCAGGCTCGAAGCTCCTGCGACGAATGACTGGTAGGAAAGTTTCCTGTTTGCTAGCATCCCGCTTCGGCGGCTCGGCGCGGTGCCCGCATCCGTGGGCATGACGCGCTCAGCGAGAGCTCTGACCCGGCCGCTGTGACCACGCCCACCCCTGCCCGCACCCGGGCAGGGGAGCAGGGTCTCGTACCGGTGCCAGCTCTCGCCACCCACCAGGCCAGGGAGTCAGGAATGCACCTGAGCACCCCAAGCACGCTTCATGTTCATACACCACGCCGCACCATCGGCGTGGTCATCACCGCCGTACTCCTCCTCGTAGGCGGCCTGTTGCTCGCCTATCCCGAACGGGCCGGCGCCGCCGCCGACCCCCTCATCTCGCGCGGCAAGACCGCCACGGCCTCCTCCGTGGAGACGTCGAGCTTCGGTCCGCAGAACGCCTTCGACGGCAGCTCCACCACCCGGTGGGCCAGCGCCGAGGGCAAGGACCCGCAGTGGATCCGCGTCGACCTCGGCGCGAACGCCACCGTCTCCCGGGTCGCGCTGCGTTGGGAGGCCGCGTACGCCAAGACGTACCGGGTCGAGATATCGGCCGACGGCACCACCTGGACCCGGCTCGCCAACGAGACGGCCGGGAACGGCGGCACCGACGACTGGACCGGCCTCTCCGGCACGGGCCGTTACCTGCGCGTGTACGGAACCGCCCGCGGCACCTCCTACGGGTACTCCCTGTACGAGGTCGAGGTGTACGGCACCCTCGACGGGGGGACTCCCCCGCCGACCGGCGCCTTCACCGTGGTCGCCGCCGGTGACATCGCCGCCCAGTGCACCGCCTCGGACAGCTCCTGCGCCCACCCCAAGACCGCGGCACAGGCCCAGAAGATCAACCCGAAGTTCTATCTGACGATGGGTGACAACCAGTACGACGACGCCCGGCTCGTCGACTACAAGGCCTACTACGACAAGTCGTGGGGCGCGTTCAAGGACAAGACCCGTCCCGTGCCCGGCAACCACGAGACCTACGACCCGGCCGGACCGCTCGCCGGCTACAAGGCGTACTTCGGTGCCGTCGCCTACCCGCAGGGCAAGAGCTACTACAGCTTCGACGAGGGCAACTGGCACTTCATCGCCCTCGACTCCAACTCCTTCGACCAGAAGGCCCAGATCGACTGGCTCAAGGCCGACCTCGCCGCGAACTCCAAGGGCTGCATCGCCGCCTACTGGCACCACCCGCTGTACTCCTCCGGCGGCCACGGCAACGACCCGGTGAGCAAGCCGGTGTGGAACATCCTGTACGGCGCCAAGGCCGACCTCGTGCTGGGCGGGCACGACCACCACTACGAGCGGTTCGCCCCGCAGGACCCGAACGGGAACGCCACCGCCGACGGGATCACCGAGATCGTGGGCGGCATGGGCGGCGCCGATCCGTACGACATCGAGAACGTCCAGCCCAACAGCCAGAAGCGGATCAGCGGTACGTACGGCGTCCTGAAGCTGGACTTCACCGACACCGGCTACAGCTGGAGCTACGTCGCCACCGACGGGACCACGAAGGACACCAGCCCGAAGTACACCTGTCACTGATGTACCTGGCCACCACCGGCCGCCGGGCCGCTCCGGCCCCGCCCCCCACCACGGGGGCGGGCCGGCGCGTCCCCGCCGCCGTCCTCGCGCTCGGTACGGTCAGCCTCGTCACCGATGTCTCCTCCGAGATGGTCAGCGCGGTGCTGCCGCTCTACCTCGTCCTCGGACTCGGTCTCTCCCCCCTCCAATTCGGCTTCCTGGACGGCCTGATGGGAGGAGCCGGTGCGGTCGTACGGCTCCTCGGCGGGCATCTCGCCGACCGCGGGCACCGCTACAAGCACGTCGCGGGCATCGGCTACGCCGTCTCGGCCTGCTCCCGTCTCGGCCTGCTGCTCGCGGGCGGCGCCACCGGCGGAATCGCGGCCTCCCTGGCCGCCGACCGGGTCGGCAAGGGCATCCGTACGGCTCCCCGCGACGCGCTGATCACCCTCAGCAGCCCTCCCGAGGACCTCGGCCGGTCCTTCGGCGTGCACCGGGCCATGGACACCACCGGCGCCCTGCTCGGCCCGCTCGCCGCCTTCGCCCTGCTCTGGGCGACCGCGGGCGCGTACGACGCGGTGTTCGTCGCCAGCTTCTGCGCCGGTCTGCTCGGCGTGCTGCTGCTCGTCCTCTACGTTCCCGGCCACCACCGCCCGGCAGCCGTGCCGGGCCCGGCCCCGGCCCGGGGCAAGGCCTTCGCGGCGCTGCGCGACCCCGCCTTCCGCCGGATCCTGTGGGCCGCCGCCCTGCTCGGCGGCGCCACCATCGGCGACGCCTTCGTCTACCTCCTGCTCCAGCGCCGACTGGGCCTGGATCCCAACTGGTTCCCGCTGCTGCCGCTCGGGGCGGCCGCGGGCTATCTGCTCCTGGCCGTCCCGGTGGGCCGGATCGCCGACCGGGTCGGGCGCAGGCTGCCGTTCCTGTACGGGCACCTCGCCCTGCTCGGCGCCTACCTCGTCCTGCTCGCCCCGGCGGGCGGGCCGGCCCCGCTCCTCCTCGCGGCCGTCCTCGCCCTGCTCGGGGTGTTCTACGCGGCCACCGACGGGGTGCTGATGGCCCTCGCCGGGCCGGTGCTGCCCGCCGGGGGCAGAGGGGGCGGGCTGGCCGTGCTCCAGACCGGCCAGGCCCTGGCCCGGATGCTCGCCGCGGCGGGCTTCGGCGCCGCGTGGACGGTGTGGGGGCCGCGGCCCGCACTGTGGGGGGCCACGGCGGTGCTGCTCGCCGCGCTGGCGGGCGGCTGGGCGCTGCTGCCGCGCGATCCGGGCGGCCCTGGGGACCCGGCCCCCGGGTCAGCACCCGCGGAGCGGGCGGAATCCCCCACCAGTGAGAAGAGCACCTCATGACCACGCAACTCACCGATCCCGCTCCCGCACGCCGGCTCGGCACCCGGGCCCGTACCGCCCTCACGGTCGCCGCGGTCGTCCTCCTCGCGGGCTCCACCGCCGGGTACGCCCTGCACGCGGGGAACCGGGCGGCGGGCCAACAGGCCGGCGGCGACGCCTCCTTCGCCCTCGCCGGTCCCGCCCTGTACTTCCGGGACAGCGCCACGGGCCGGGTGGCGCACCAGCCCCTCACCCCGACGGCGGGCGCCGCCGACCGCACCACGGGCGGTCCCGCCTGCGACCGGTTCCATGCCGCCGGGGGCACCGCCCTCTGTCTGCGCGCCGAGCCGGGGGTGCTGCCGAAGACGTACGCCGTCGTCCTCGACCGGGAGCTGCGCGAGGTGAGCCGGACCATCGTGCCGGGCGTTCCGACCCGGGCGCGGGTGTCGGCGTCGGGGCAGATGCTCGCCTGGACGGTGTTCGCCACCGGGGACTCGTACTCCGCCACCGGCTTCTCCACCCGGACGGCCGTGCTCGACCGGCGCACGGGGTACTTGGTGAAGTCCCTGGAGGAGATACCGCTCACCATGGACGGTGTCCGGTACCACTCCCCCGACGTCAACTACTGGGGCGTGAGCTTCGCCCGGGACGACAGCCGCTTCTACGCGACCGTCTCCACCAAGGGGCGTACGTACCTCGTCGAGGGGAACATGTCCGACTGGTCGGCGAGGACGCTGCGGGAGAACGTCGAATGCCCCTCCCTGTCGCCCGACAACACGCGGGTCGCCTTCAAGAAGAAGGTGTCCGACGACCCGGCGGCGCCCTGGCGGCTGTACGTCCTCGACCTGCGGACGATGGTCGAGACCCCGCTCGCCGAGACGCGCAACGTGGACGACCAGGCGGCCTGGACGGACGACGGGACGGTCGCCTACGCCCTGCCGGGCGCGGACGGTCGCGCGAGCGACGTCTGGACCGTCCCCGCGGACGGCACCGGGGCGCCCCGGCTGTCCGTCGCGGGCGGGTCGTCGCCGGTTGCGGTGGCGGACACAGCCGGCGCGCAGTGATCCGTGCGGTCGCCGATGCAAGATGATGCTCATTCGGCCTTCGCTTCGAGCATCTCTTGACATAGACCTGACACTGCGTTGCACTGTGGCCACTCCCTCCGGCAGTCACGGCCGGAGGGAGATGCCGCCGTGAACACCTGGGGACTCGCCATGCGTCTGCTCAGATTCCTGACCGCCTCCGCCCTGGCCCTGGCCGCGTCGTCCCTGCCCACCCACGCCGGGGCCGAGCCCCTGCGGGCCGGGGCGGCCGTCGCCGCCGCGGCGCCGCAGACCGTGCCGGCCCTGCGGCAGTGGACGGCCGGCAGCGGGTCGTACGGCTTCACGAGCAGCAGCCGGATCGTCGTCGATCCCGCCCACACCGCACAGCTCTCCGACGAAGCTGCCACCTTCGCCGAGGACTTGGGGGCGCTGGCCGGGCGTGCGGTGGCCGTCGTCACCGGGAGCGCCTCCGCCGGCGACATCGCCCTGAGCCTGGGCGACGGTTCGCTGCCCGCCGAGGGGTACCGGATGACCGTCGGCTCGACCCTCGCCCTCCAGGCCGGGACCGACGCCGGGGCCTTCAACGGCACCCGCACCGTGCTGCAGCTGCTGCGCCAGTCGGCCTCCGTGCCGGCCGGAACGGCGGTGGACTGGCCCACCAAGGCCGAACGCGGCCTGATGATCGACCAGGGGCGGAAGTTCTTCACGGTCGACTGGGTCAAGCAGCACATCAAGGAGCTGGCCTACCTCAAGCTCAACTACTTCCACTTCCACCTGTCGGACACCTTCGGCTTCCGCCTGGAGAGTTCGACGCACCCGGAGATCGTCTCCGCCGACCACTACTCCAAGCAGGACATCGCGGACCTGATCGCACTGGGGCAGAAGTACCACGTCACGATCGTGCCCGAGATCGACACTCCGGGGCACATGAACCAGATCCTGGCCGCCCACCCGGAGCTCAAGCTCAAGGACGCCTCGGGCACGGCCAGTTCCGAGTTCATCGACCTGTCGATGCCCGGCTCGTACACCCTGATCAAGGACCTGATCGAGGAGTACCTGCCGCTGTTCCCGGCCCCCTACTGGCACATCGGCGCCGACGAGTACGTCACCGACTACGCCAGGTACCCGCAGCTGCTCAGCTATGCCCGCGCCCACTACGGCCCGAACGCCACCGCCAAGGACACCTACTACGGGTTCGTGAACTGGTCCGACGCCCTGGTCCGCGCGGCCGGCAAGACCACCCGGATGTGGAACGACGGCATCAAGGCCGGGGACGGGACCGTCACCCCCGACGCCCGCATCCTCGTCGAGTACTGGTACAGCTACGGACTCACCCCCCAGCAGCTGGTCAATGCCGGGTACATGGTCGCCAACGAGTCCTGGACACCGACCTATTACGTGCTCGGCGGCGCGAAGCCGGACACCAAGTGGATGTACGAGACCTGGACCCCGGACCGGTTCGAGGGCGGCGCCACCATAAGCGACCCCTCGAAGAACCGCGGTTCGCTGATCCACGTGTGGTGCGACAACCCGAACGCCGAGACGGAGACGCAGATCGCGGCCGGCATCATGTACCCGCTGCGCGGGCTCGCCCAGCAGACCTGGGGTTCGCCGAAGCCGGTGGCCACCTATGCGGCGTTCACGCCGATCGTGGCCGCGATCGGGCACCATCCCTCCTGGCCGGGGACCGCGCAGCCGGGCAACCTCGCCCGCAACCGCCCCACCAACGCGTCCAGCACGGAGACCGCCAACTTCGCGGCCGCACTGGCGACGGACGGCGATCCGGGCACCCGGTGGTCGAGCGCGTACGCCGATCCGCAGTGGCTGCAAGTGGACCTCGGGTCCGCCCAGGCCGTCAACCGCGTGGTGCTGCGCTGGGAGGCGGCGTACGGGAAGGGCTTCCAGATCCAGGTCTCCGACGACCAGAGCACCTGGCGCACCCTGTACTCCACGACCACCGGCACCGGCGGGGTCCAGGACCTGACCGGCCTGTCCGGCTCCGGCCGCTACATCCGGGTGTACGGCACCCAGCGCGGCACCACGTACGGCTACTCGCTGTACGAGTTCGAGGTGTACGGCGGCCAGTTGAGCGGGACCCGGACCCTCACCGCGGCCGGGAAGGCGCTCGACGACCCGGCGAGCTCCACCGCCTCCGGCACCCAGCTGATCACCTGGACCCCGCACGGCGGCCCCAACCAGCAGTGGCGGCTGACCCTCAACGGCGACGGCAGCTACACCATGGCCAACGGCTCGTCCGGGCTCTGCGCGGACGTGGCGGGCGGTTCCACCGCTCCCGGCGCGGCCGTTGTGCAGACCTCATGCGGCAGCGGCGACAGCCAGCGCTGGGTGGTGACCCCGCTCGGGTCCGGCGACTACGCGGTGGCCAACAAGAAGAGCGGACTGCTCCTGACCACCGCGTCCGGCGCGGACGGAGCCCTGGCGAGCCAGCAGTCCAACAGCGGTTCGGTCTACCAGCGCTGGCAGATCGGCTGACGGATGGGCTGACAGATCAGCTGACGCCGGGCGGCGGTCCGGCTGCCGACACCGAGGCCAGCCGGGCCCCGGGTCCGGTCAGCCGGATCCGCAGTTCCCGCACGGTGAGGGGCTCCACACGGTGGACGCGGCGGACCCCCACCGTGTGGCCGGAGGCGATCGGCCGGCCGTCCGCCCAGACCTCGTGGCCGTCCACGCACTGACCCCGGGCGAGGTCCTCGCGCAGCTCCACGTGGTCCACGCGGACCGGCCGGCCGAAGTCCGCGAGGACGGCGTCTCCCTCGACCGTGAGGGCGGCGGGGACGGGCTCGCCGAGGCGCCGCTCCAACTCTGCGGTGAAGGACAGGAGTCGGGCCCGGTCGGCCTCGTCGATCAGTCCGCGCCGGTCGGGCGGGACGCCCAAGAGGAGGCCGGCGCCCAGCCCCACCGAGGAGTACCAGATCTCCAGCAGGTCCTCCCGGCTCTTGAGGGTGTCGTGGTTCCCCGGTTGCCAGAACCAGTCGTCGCGGAGGGGGACATCGCATTCGGGCGGCAGGTAGGCGGCCGAGTCGAGCTCGGTGTGCCGGTCGTCGTACAGGCTGATGCCCGTGGAGTGCGTGACGTAGTGGCAGGGGTCGGCGGCGAGCCCCTCCTCGTTGCCGACCCAGCGGATCGTGGGGCGGCCCATGTTGAAGACCATGGCGGCCGGCTGGTGCCGGTCGATCACGGCCATGACCGCGTCCCAGTCGTACGTGCGCCCCTCGGAGCCCGCGCCGTCGAACCACAGCTCGCACAACGGGCCGTAGCGGGTGCAGAGTTCGGTGAGCTGGCGGAGGTAGAAGGAGTCGTAGTCGGCGGGCTCCTCGTAGCAGTCCGCGTTGCGGTCCCAGGGCGAGAGGTAGAGCCCGAGACCGAGGCCCGCCTCCCCGCAGGCCTCGGCCAGTTCGGCGACCACGTCGCCCGCTCCGTCCTTCCAGGGCGAGGAAGCCACGGAGTAGGCGGTGGTGTCGGTCGGCCAGAGGCAGAAGCCGTCGTGGTGCTTGGCGGTCAGCACGACGTACTTCGCTCCGGCCTCGGCGGCGGTGCGCACCCACTGGCGCGCGTCGAGCTGCGAGGGCCGGAAGGTGGCCGGGTCCAGGGTCCCGTCGCTCCACTCGACGCCGTTGAAGGTGTTGATGCCGAAGTGCAGGAAGATCCCGAATCCGGCTTCCTGCCAGGCGAGTTGCCCCGGCGTGGGCACGAGGGGTGTTTCGCCGGGACCGGCGAGGGGTGCGGAGGGACCGAGGGTCATGGTGGGCTTTCGGGGTTCGGCGGCGGCGGGGGTCAGGCCGAGCGGGCCAGGCTCGCCGGGTGGACGGCGTAGACGAAGGGGAGTCCTCGGGCGTACCGCTCCAACTCCTCGGCCGCGCAGGCCGCGAGCCGTCCGAGTTCGTTGCCGAGGGATCCGGCGATGTGCGGGGTGAGCAGCACGTTCGGCAGGTCGTAGAGCGGCGACCCGGCCGGCAGGACGTCGGGGTGGGTGACGTCGAGGACGGCGTGCAGCCGGCCGGAGACCAGTTCCACGGTGAGCGCCTCGGTGTCGACGAGCGTCCCGCGTGCGGTGTTGACGAGGGTCGCGCCGTCGCGCATGAGGGCGAGGCGGCGGGCGTCGACGAGGTGGCGGGTCTCGGGGGTCTGCGGTGCGTGCACGCTCACCACGTCGCTGCGGCCCATCAGTTCGTCCAGGTCGACGGGTTCGACCCCCAGGGCCCTGGCTTCGTCCCCGTCCAGGTACGGGTCGTGGACCAGCACGTGGACGTCGTAGGAGCGCAGCAGCTCGATGACGCGGCGGCCGATGCGCGAGGCGCCGATGATGCCGACGGTCCTGCCGTAGTTGCCGATCCCGGGGTACAGGGTGAGCGGGTCGAGCTGCGTGCGGACCTCCCGGTAGGCCCGGGCGGTGGTGAGGACGCGCTTGTTGGCGAAGACGATCGCGGCGACGGTGAACTCGGCGACGGGCCGGGCGTTGGCCTCGGCCGCGCTGGTGACGGTCAGTCCGCGCCGCCAGGCCGCTTCCGTCATCATCCCCTTCACGGATCCGGCGGTGTGCACCACCGCCCGCAGGGCCGGAAGGAGGCCGAGGGCCTCTTCGGTGAGGGGCGGGCAGCCCCAGCCGGTGAGCAGGACCTCGGCTTCGCGCAGTCGCGCGGGGTCGGCGGCGGCGAAGTCGGTGACCAGGAGGTCGGGGTCCAGGAGCGCGGTGGCGCCGAGCCGGGCGAGGGCCTGCTCGTCGAGCAGGGCCGCCTTGGTGTCCGGGCCCATGGCGAGGAGGGTGCGGGGTCTGCGGGGCCCGTCGGCCGGGTGGTTCGGGGCGGGGTTGTTCACTTGACCGCTCCCGCCGTGAGGCCGGAGCGCCAGAACCGCTGCAGGCCGATGAAGGCGAGGGCGAGCGGGATGACGGCGACCAGGGATCCGGTGATCGCGAGGGAGTAGAACTCCGGGTACTGGAGCACGACCTGGTTCCAGCTGTAGATGCCGAGCACTGCCGGGTAGAGGTGGTGGTCGTTGAGCATGACCAGCGGGCCGAAGAAGTTGTTCCAGCTCGCTGTGAAGGAGAAGAGGAAGAGGGTCATGAAGCCCGGCATGAGCATCGGCAGCGAGATCGACCGGAAGACGCGCAGCTCGCTCGCCCCGTCGATGCGGGCCGCCTCCAGGACTTCACCGGGTACGTAGCCCTCGGAGAAGACCCGGGCCAGGTACACGCCGAAGGGGTTCACGAGCGCGGGGATGAGGATCGCCCAGTAGGTGTTGACGATCCCGGTCTCGGACGCGAGCAGGTACTGCGGGAGCGTGATGACGACGGTGGGCACGAGGGTGCCGGTCAGGACGAGGCCGAAGAGCGCGCCCTTGCCGCGGAACTCGTACTTGTCGAAGCAGTAGCCGGCGGCGACGCTGATCAGCGAGGACGCCAGTGATCCGACGACGGAGTAGAGGAGGCTGTTGAGCAGCCAGCGGCCGAAGATGCCGTCGTCGTGGGTGAAGACGGCCCGGAGGTTGTCGAAGAGGTGGAACTCCCCGAAGCCGAAGCCGGCCGTTCCGAAGAGGTCGGCGTGGTTCTTCGTGGCGGCGATCAGCAGCCAGGTCAGCGGCATCAGGGTGTAGAGGACCGCCACCAGGAGGACGGCGTTGACCACGGCCTTGGAGGCCATCGCGCCGCTCCGGCGCGGCCTTCCGGCGGGCCCCCGCTCGCCCCGCCGGGCGGGCGGGGCTCCGGGGGCGGCCGCCGGCTCGCCGCCGGGGGCGGCCTCGGGCGGGGCCGAGGGGGCAGTCTGGGTGCTCATGCCGAGTCACCTCGCTTTCCGATCCGGGTGACGACGTAGGAGAGGGTGCCGGCGACGAAGGCCACGAGGAGCGAGGCGGAGGAGGCGAGGCCGTAGTCGTGCCGCTCGAAGGCCGCCTTGTAGATGAACATCATCGGGGACCAGTCCGAGCCCATCGAGCCGGCCCGCTTCGAGAGGAGCATCGGCTCGCCGAAGATCTGGACCACGCCGACACAGGTGAACAGGAGCGTGAGGAAGACGGCCGAGCGGATCATCGGCAGTTTGATCCGCAGTGCGATGCGCAGTTCGCCGGCGCCGTCCATGACGCCCGCTTCGATGACCTCGCGGGGTACGGCCTGGAGCGCGGCGAAGAAGATGATCATGTTGTAGCCGATCCACTGCCAGGCCGCGACGTTCACCAGCGAGGGCACGACGCTGCCGGGGGCGAAGAAGTCCCACTGGCCGCCCGCCGCTTCGATCCAGTCCAGGACCGGGCTCAGGCCGGGGGTGTAGAGGTAGGTCCAGATGATCGCGGCGATCAGTCCGGGGACCGCGTGCGGCATGAAGACGGCGAACTGGACGAGCCGCTTGGCCTTGGCCGCGGCCGAATCGACGAGCAGGGCCAGGGCGAGCGCGGCGCCGATCATCACGGGGATGTAGACGGCGCAGTACGCGGCCACGTGCAGGAAGGAGGAGGTGAAGCCGTGGTCGCCGAGCGCCTTGGCGTAGTTCCCGAACCCGCTGAAGACCCTTTCGGTGCCGCCGAATCCGAGACCGGAGGAGCGCTCGGTGAAGAAGCTCATCCAGAGCGCGTACCCGACGGGCACGATCAGGACCGCGGTGAAGAGCAGGAAGAACGGGCCGAGGAAGACGAGCACCGCCCTGCCCTGGCCTGGCCGGCGCACGGGCGCGGCGCCGCGCGCTGAACGAATGAGTGGTGCTGCCACCGGATCTCCTTGGTGGTGCGCTGCGGAGGAACGGACGGGGGAACGGTCGGGGATGGGGTCAAGGAAGGGGTCGAGTAAGGGACTTCGAGACGGGACGGGGAGCGGGGCCCGGGTGCCGGGAGGGCTTCGGGCCCCGCGCGACGCCTACTTCGCGAGGTTGAGCCCTCGGCCCTTGATGGCGGCTTCGGCGGCGGTCTGGCCGGCCGCGAGTCCGTCGGTCAGGGTGCCCTTGAGCCCGGCGTCCTGGATGGCGGTGTTGGTGGCGGTCTGCACCGGACCCCAGACCCAGCCCGGGACGATGGTGTCGACCTGCGCGCCGGCGATCTCGTAGACCTTGTCGCCGCCGAAGAAGCCCTTGTCGTCGAAGGCCGCGGCGGCGATCGGACGCAGCTCGGGGCTGGCGGGCAGGCTGCTGCTCGGTGCCTTCAGGCTGCTGAGGCGGGCCTTGACGCCTTCGGGGCTGGTGGCCGCCCACGTGGCGAACTCGGCCGCTTCCTTGACGTGCTTGCTGCCCTTGGTGACGGCGTAGCTGGTACCGCCGAACATGCCGGTGGCCGGGGTGCCCCAGTGCGGCAGCGGGGCGACGCCCCACTTGCCCGAGTCCTTGGCCAGGGCGGTCATCGTGCCGCCCGCGCTCCACGAGGCGCCGATGAAGCTGGCCATGACCCCGTCGGCCTTGGCCTTCGCGAACTCCGGGCCGTTGATCTTCAGGTTCATCACCAGGTCGTCCTTGACCAGGCCCTGCCAGTACGAGGCCACCTTCTGCGAGGAGGCGTCGTTGATGTTGACCTTCCAGCCGTCACCCTCGGTGCCGTACCACTTGGCGCCGGCCTGCCAGGAGAGCGCCGCCAGCAGGGGCGCGTCGTCGTTGCCCCAGCCGCCTATGCGCACGTTCTTGTCGGAGGCCTTGATCTTCTCGGCGGCCGCCTTGTACTCGTCCCAGGTCTTGGGGACTTCGACGCCCGCGTTCTTGAAGATGTCCTTGCGGTAGTAGAGGAGGTTGGGCGTGGCGTCGTACGGCACGGCCCAGGTCTTGCCGCCGAGGATCACCCGGTCCTGGACGCCCTGGGGGAACTTCGCCTTCACGGCGGCGCCGGCCGGGCCGGTGATGTCCTCCAGGAATCCCTGGCTGACGAACTCGGGGAGGGTCGGGTACTCGATGCCCGCGACGTCGGGTGCGTTCCCGGCCTTGATCGCGTTGCTGATCTTGGCGTACCCGTCCGGTCCGCCGGTGATGGCCGAGAAGGTGACCTTGATGTTCGGGTGCGACGCGTTGAAGGCGTCCACCACCTGCTGGGCACCGCCGGTCCAGCCCCAATAGGTCAGGTTGACCGGCTCTTTGGGGGCGTCGGCCTTCGGCGCGGCGCCCTCGCTCCCACCGCAGGCAGTGGCGAACAAGGCCAGCGAGAGGGTGGCGAGGGCGGCGCGGGAGGTACGGGAAGTGAGCTTCACTGCTCTGCTCCTCAGGTGCGAGCCGTCGATGCGGCGAGGTGATGCACATCATTCGACCAGAGGAGAAGCGAGTCAATAGAAAAGGAAAGTTTGAGAAAGAAAAGCGAAGTAACGGTTAGGCCTCGCTGGACGCGCGTACCCTCAGCTCCGGAAGGATGGCGATCCGCCGCCTCGGACGGCCCGGCTCGCGCAGCCTTCGTACGAGCAACTCGACGCCAGTGACACCGACTTCGTGCTTCGAGGGCGCCACCGCGCTCAGCGGCAGGTCCGCCAGGGAGGCCACCTCGTCGTCGTACGAGACCAGCGCGACATCGCCCGGCACGGACAGCGAGGCACCGCGCAGCCGCTGCATCAGCACCATGGCCTCGTGGTCGGGATGGACCAGGGCGGCGTCGACGCGGCCCTCCCGCACCGCTTCCACGAAGGCGTCCATCACCTCTTCGTAGGCGGCGTCACCCGCACCGAACTGCGCGAGATCGAGGAAGAACGCGTGCTCGGCCGTGCCGGGGCCGGCCTCCCCCATCGCCGCGTCGTAGCCCTTCTTGATCCAGGGCGCGGTGGGGGTCCCGCCGCGCATCACGAGGGCGATCCTGCGGCGCCCCGTGTCCAGGAGGTGGCGCACCGCCAGCCTGGCTCCGTACCCGTGGTCCGTACCGACGTGCTCGGCGGCGGAGGCCTGGTGTTCGGGGCGGCGTTCCATCAGTACGACGGGCACGCCGAGCTCCTCGTACCACTGGCCGCCCGGCTTGCCCTCGCCGGCGGAGGGCGCGAGCAGCAGCCCGTCGACACCGTCCTCGACCATCCGCGCGGCCTGCGCCTTCTCGGTGTCCACGTCGTACGTGGACACGGCGAGGGTCAGCCGCACCCCGAGGGCGTCCGCCGCTTCCCGGGCGCCCTTGATCACCTCGGGGTAGTAGTAGGCGGACGACGGCACGATCAGCCCGAGGACCAACGGCCGGCCGGATCCGGCGGCGGGAGCGGCCGAGGCCGTACGGGCCGCCACCGGGGCGACGGTCGCGGGGGCGGTCTCCGCCCAGTCCTCGGGCAGCATCGCACCGCCGTGCACCCGGGCCAGCAGGCCGCGTTCCGCGAGGACTTCGACGTCCTTGCGCACCGTCACCACGGACACGCCGAGCTCCGCCGCGAAGTCCGTGACGCGCATCGATCCCGCTTCGCGGACCCGTCGCAGGATCGCCTGCTGTCGTTCCTCTGCGTGCACGGTGGAGCTCCCCTCGACTGCGTCCCTGGTCGAGATCAGCGTAGCGCGCGAAAGCCGAAACTTACGTTTTGTTTCGAACGAAAGGAATGGATAGCGCCGCCCGGCAGGGCCCGTCCGGCCGGACGGTCGTACGGCCGGACGGTCGTCCGGTCAGCGCACGCCCCCCATCAGCACCTTGACCTTGTTGCGGTACACGAAGATCGCGATGCCTCCGAGGAGCGCCAGCGCGCCCTGGCTCGCGAACCAGGACGGGGCGTCGGTGGACACGCCGAACTGCTGGAGCAGCGCCACCACCGAGTCGCCGACCGTGACCGCCAGGAACCAGACGCCCATCATCTGCGAGGAGTACTTCTCCGGGGCGAGCTTGGTGGTCAGGGAGAGCCCGACCGGGGACAGGGTGAGCTCGCCGACCGTCTGGATCAGGTACACCATCGCCAGCCACATCGGGGACACCTTGGCCCCGTCGACCGCGATGCCCTGGGCGACCATCATCACGGCGAACGAGAGCCCGATCAGGACCAGGCCGACGGCGAACTTGGCCGGGGTGCCCGGCTCCTTGGCCCGGCGGCTCAGCGCCACCCAGCCCCAGGCGAAGACGGGTGCGAGGGCCATGATGTAGAGCGGGTTGCACGCCTGGAACCAACTGGCGGGGAACCCGATGCCGAAGAAGGTGCGGGAGGTGCTGTCCTGCGCGAACAGGTTCAGCGTGGAGCCGGTCTGGTCGTAGATCCCCCAGAACAGCGCGGCCGCCGCGAAGAACCACACGTACGCCGACATCCGGGCCCGGTCGGCCGTGCCCAGGCTCTTGTCCCGCTTCATCCGCAGCAGGTACCAGGACGGCAGGACGATGCACAGGACGGTCAGCGGCAGCATCGCCCAGCTCAGCGTGAAGTGCCCGGACAGGCCCACGCATCCGTAGGCGACGGCCGCGACGGCCAGCCAGGTGAGCGACTTGCGGACGACCGCGGTGCGCTCCGCCCGCGAGAGCGGGGTCGGGACGACGTCGCTGCGCTCCGACATGTGCCGGCTGCCGAGGGCGAAGAAGGCGAGGCCCAGGGCCATGCCGACGCCAGCCATGGCGAATCCGAGGTGCCAGCTCACGCTCTGGCCGATGGTGCCGATCGTCAGCGGCGCGATGAAGGCGCCGAGGTTGATCCCCATGTAGAAGATCGTGAAGCCGCCGTCGCGGCGCGGGTCGTCCTTGTCCTCGTAGAGGTGGCCGACCATCGTGGAGATGTTGGCCTTGAGCAGGCCGGAGCCGACGGCGATGCACACGAGGCCGACGAAGAACGAGACCCGGGCCGGCACGGCCAGCAGGAAGTGCCCGATCATGATGACGGTGCCGCCGATGGCGACGGTCTTGCGGGCGCCCCAGGCACGGTCGGCGAACCAGCCGCCGGGGAGGGCGAGCAGGTAGACCATCGCGTTGTAGAGGGAGTAGATCGCGGTGGCCATGGCCGCGTTCATGGCGAGGCCGCCCTGGGAGGCCGGGGCGACCAGGTAGAGGACGAGCAGCGCGCGCATGCCGTAGAAGCTGTAGCGCTCCCACATCTCCGTCATGAACAGGTTGACCAGTCCGCGGGGCTGGCCCATGAAGGTCTTCTCGGGGCCCGCGGCGGAGGGTCTGTGCTCGTACTCGCCCTTGGTCAGGGTGGACGCCATGATCGGTCCTCGCTCGCTCTGGGCGCGCGCGGATCGGCGTGCGGCCGCGCCCGGTGGGAGGGCCGGCACCGGCGCGCGGTCCGTCCTTCCCCACGCCCGAGGGGGGTCCGGGCGGGCCTCTGGGGTGGGCCTCAGGGGCGGCCGGACGGGGGCGGAACGCGCCGGGATCCACGCCCTGGTGCTCCATCGCGCCCGGACCCGGCCCACAGGTCATTCACTGTGTTCCCAGCCTGTCCCACGGGACGGCCCGGCCCCAGAGGCCTTCGGGGCACGCCGCAGAGCCGAAGGTCACGGCACGGCCCGCGGCCGGCGCTGACGAACGGCCTATCCGGCGTCGGAGCCGGCTCCACCGCAGTCGGGGTGGCCCCAGCGCGAACCGAGCTTGCTGATCTTCTCCCCCGCCGCGTACTGCTTCCCGCAGGGGCAGGTGCCGGGGAACTTGGCCTTGATGGTCACCCCGGCCCGGCCGGCGGTCGCGCTCTTGGTGGCCGTCGCGCCCTTGGCCGACGCGGCTCCGGAGGGACGGCGGGCGGAGGTGCTGCGGGCCGGGGTGCTGCGGGCCGGCGCCGGGACGGGCATGGACGCGTGTCCCAGCGCGGTACCGGCCGGCTCCTGGCTCACGGCCGCATCACTGGCCGCCTGGTCGGCGATCGCGTTCAGGTGGTCGCCGTCCTCGCGGTGCGCGGGGACGTAGCGGAACTCCACGTCGCGGTCGGTCAGCAGGGCGTCGATGCTCTCGACGAGCTCCCGGTTGGCCACCGGCTTGCCCGCGGCCGTCTTCCAGCCGTTGCGCTTCCAGGCCGGGAGCCACTGGGTCACGGCCTTCATGGCGTACTGGGAGTCCATCCGCACCTGCACGGCCGTACCGGGGGCCACGGCCTCCAGCAGCCGCTGCAGAGCGGTGAGTTCACCCACGTTGTTGGTGGCCCGGCCCAGCGGCCCGGCCTCCCAGCGCTCGGGGTGCCCGTGGACGTCGGCGATGACCCAGGCCCAGGCGGCGGGCCCGGGATTTCCCTTGGCCGCCCCGTCGCAGGCGGCGATGATGCGATCAGACATCCCCCGATCATGCCTCACCGCGAACGCCGCCCGCGCCGACGCCCGCAGCAGCCGTGCCCGCAGCAGCCGTGTCCGCAGCCGCTCCCGGCTCCGGCGAGGCCTCCCGCTCTTCCTCGTCGTGCTGCCGCGGCAGGAGCCGGTCCAGGAAGGGCGGCAGCCACCAGTTGGCCCGGCCCATCAGGAACATCGCCGACGGGACCAGCACCAGCCGCACCACGGTCGCGTCGAGGATCACGCTCACCGCCAGGCCCACCGCGAGCATCTTGACCACGACCGTGGGCGAAGCCGCGAAGGACAGGAAGACCGCGGTCATGATGAGCGCCGCGCTGGAGATGACCCGGCCGGTGGCCGCCAGCCCCGTACCCACGGCGAGGGTGTTGTCCCCGGTGCGGCGCCAGGACCCGGCGATGGCGGAGAGCAGGAAGATCTCGTAGTCCATCGACAGCCCGAAGACGATCGCGAACATCATCATCGGTACGAACGACTCGATGGGGACGGGCTCCGACACCCCGATCAGCCCGCTCCCCCAGCCCCACTGGAACACCGCGACGAGGACCCCGTAGGACGCGGCGGTGGTGAAGAGGTTCAGGGCGACCGCCTTGAGCGGGACCACCACGCTGCGGAACACGAAGGTCAGCAGGACGAGCGCGGCGGCCAGCACGATGGCGATGATGAGCGGCAGCCGGTCCTTGACGGTGTCGCGGAAGTCCAGCTGGCCGGCGGTGGATCCGGTGAGGTAGCCCTCGGCGCCGGTGCCCTTCAGCGCGGAGGGCAGGGTGGTGCCGGTCAGCGTCGTGAACAGGCTCCCCGTGCCGGCGCTCTGCGGTCCGGTGGCCGGGGTGACGGTGGAGACGAGCAGGCGGCCGTCGGGGCTCGGCGCGAGCGGGGTGAACCCGGCCATCCCGGCGGTGTCCCGCAGCGCAGCGGTGAGTTCGGCGCCGATCCGGTCGGCCGGTACGGCGGCGTCGTGGAGGTCGGCCACCAGGACGAAGGGGCCGTTGGCCCCGGGGCCGAAGCCGGGTCCCTCGCCCTCGGCGATCCAGTCGTAGGCGGTGCGCGTGGTGCTGCCGGCCCGGTCGGCGCCGTCGTCGACGTGGCCGAGGCGCAGCGAGAACAGCGGTACGGCACACAGCGCGAGCAGCAGCGTGCCCGCGGTCAGGAACTTCCACGGGTGCCGGGCCACCAGGGCGGCGTAGCGGTGCCAGCCGTCGTGGTCGCCGGAGGTCTCGGCGACCGGGCGGCGCAGCGCGAACCGGTCGATCCGGCGCCCGACGAGGCCCAGGGCGGCCGGTACGAGGGTCAGGGCGGCCGCCCCGGTGACGACCACGACGAGGGTGGCGGCCAGCCCCGTGCGGCCGATGAAGGTCAGTCCGCAGGTGTACAGGCTCAGCATGGCCACGGCGACGGTGACGGCGGCCACGACGACGGCGCGCCCGCTGGTGGCGGCGGTACGGGCGGCCGCGTCCACCGGATCGCGCCCGTCGAGGAGGTCCTGTCGGAAGCGGGTGGTGAGGAAGAGGGCGTAGTCGATGCCCACGCCGAGGCCGATCATGGTGGCCAGGGTGGGGGCGGCGGTCGCGAAGCTGACGACGCCCGCCACGATGCCGACGATGCCGAGGCCCACGCCGACGCTGACCACCGCGATGAGCAGGGGCAGCAGGGCGGCGGCGACGCTGCCGAAGGCGAGCAGGAGGATCAGCAGGGCCACGAGGACGCCCGCTGCCTCGCGAGCCCTGTCGTCGACCGGCGGCCGGACGACCTGGTTCAGGTCCCCGCCGTACGCGACCTCCACGCCGGAGTCGCGGGCCGCGGCGGTGGCCGCGGCGAGGGTGCCGGTGTACTCGTGACCCAGGGTCTTGACCTGCCGGTCGAAGGACACCGTGGTGTAGGCGGTACGGCCGTCCGCGCTGGTGACGACCGGGGACGCGGCGGTGACGTGGGGCATCCGCGCGAGGCGGGCCGCGCTCTCGTCGATGGCCTGGCGGTGCCCGGCCAGGGAGCCGGAGTCGACGTGGAAGACCACGCGTCCGTTGGGGTCCCCGAGCCCGGGGGCGGACTCGGCCAGCAGATCGGCTCCGGTACGGGACTGCGTGCTGGGGAGGCTGATCTGGTCGCTGTAGACCGGGGCGGCGAGCCGGCTGCCGGCCATCGCGCCGGCCAGCAGCAGGAGCCAGGCCGCGATCACCCAGACGGGGTGGCGGGCGCAGAAGCCGCCGAGGCGGCCCGGGCGGCCGAGGCGGCTCTTTCGGCCGAGGGGGGAATGCACGACGCCTCCAAGAAGTGTCAGGACTGACACCACGCACCCTGGCAGAAAATGTCAGGGGTGACAATTGTCAGTCATGACAATTGACAGGGGTGACGACATTGCTAGGCTTCGACGGTGAACCAAGATCCGGCCGCACCCGCCTCCGCTTCCGCACCCGTGCCCGAATCCGGGTCGGAGCCGGGGCCCGAGTCGGAGTCCGGCCTGCGTGAGCGGAAGAAGGAGCGGACCCGCACACTGCTGCGCGAGGGCGCCGCCGCGCTGTTCGCGGAGCACGGTTTCGCGGGCACCACGGTCGCGGACATCGCCGCCTGCGCGAACGTCTCCGAGCGGACCTTCTTCCGCTACTTCGAGAGCAAGGAAGCCCTGCTCCTGCCCGACAGCGTCGACCTGTTCGCGTACGTCGAGGCCGAACTGGCCCGGCGCCCGCCGCAAGAGGATCCGCTCGACGCGGTCTGCAACGCCCTGATCGCCGCGGTGGCCCCGTTCGCGGCGTCCAGCCTCACCGCCCTGACCCACTCCGTGGCCATCGCGGGTGACGAGCGCGTGGTGGCCGCCCAACTCGTGCAGCTCTTCGCCGATTTCGAGGACCGGCTCACGCTCATGGTCCTGAACCGGCTCCCCGCCGACACCCCCGATGCCGACCTGCGCGCCGGGGTGATCGCGGGCGCCGCCCTGTCCGCCGTCCGCGCCGTCCTGCGCACCCAGCGCCGACGCCGCGCGAACGGCACCTTCACCGACACCCCGCCCGCCTCGCTCGTGCTCGAGGCCTTCGCCATGCTCAAGCAGATCGGATCCGCAGCGCAATGAAGCTCCGACGCACCCCCGCACTCGTCACCGCCGGCATCACCGCCGCCCTGGCCGGCGTCTTCGTGGCCGACGTCGCGGTAGAACACACCGCCCAGGAGCGCATCGCACGGGCGGCGGGCTGCCGCCTCCAGGCCCGCGGGCCCGTCACCGCGGAACTCTCCGGCACCTTCGCCGGACTCCGCGCACTGACCGGCCAGGTGGGCTCCGTCCACCTGGCCGCGGAGGGCGTACGCCGCGCCGACACCGACATGGACATCAAGGCCGACCTGTACGACGTCACGCGCGACGGCGGCATCAGCGGCGGCCGGGCGACGGCCACCATCCCCTACGAAGCCCTGCAGAAGCGTCTGGCCGACTCGGGGGACGCCGCCGCGGGTGCGGAGGGGCTGACCGTGGGCGGCGACGCGAAGGGGCTCACCCTCACAGGGACCGTGGGCGGCTTGGGCCTCCCCGTCACCGTGCACGCGAGCACCAGCGCCACGGCGACCGGTGTCACGATCACCCCGACGACGGTCACCGTGCTGGGCCGCGAACTGCCGATAGCCACCGTGAGCGGGCTGCCCGGTGCGGCCGGCCTGGCCGAGCGGCTGGCACCCCGGACCGTGGACGTCGGCGAGCTGCCCGAGGGGGTCAGCCTCACCGGGGTCCGGACGACCGGCGCCGGCCTCACCCTGGACGCCTCCCTCGCGAAGTCCTCCTCGTCGGACACCGACGGGAACCACTGCATGTCGGCGTAGCCCGCAGCCCACGCCCCGCCCTTCCGGTTCGCAAACATCACGAGACACCCGAACCCACCCAATCCACCAACCCACACTCACCCAGAATTGACTTTACGGATTCTTGAAATTTACGCTCCGACCATGCGCAAATCTCCCCCCACCTTCCTCTCTGCCCTCTCCCTCGCCGGCCTGGCGCTCGCCGCGGCCGGTTGCTCCGGCGCCACGACCGACAAGGCCGTGGAGCAGGTCGACAAGGCCGTGAACGAGACCTACGAGGTCACCTACGAGGTGACCGGCAAGACCGTCGACTCCGTCTCCTTCCACGACGGAGGGGGCACGGCCACCGCGCCGAACCTCGTGACCGCCGAGCAGCCGGGCGCCGCGTGGACGAAGACGGTCACCCTGCGCGGGATCATGCCCCCGGCGGTCTCCCCCAGCTCCGTCGAGAACACCGCCGACCTGACCTGCAAGGTCATCTACAAGGGCAAGGTCATCAAGGAGGCCACGGGCGAGGCCGCCACGGCCGGCGGCTGCGTGGCGGTGTCTCCGATCACCGCTCAGTAGGCGGTCCGGCCGCCGGGGCACTTCGTACGGCAACAGACTTGACCTCAAGTCTGCTTGAGGTGTGATCATCGTTCCCATGACCACGGAATCACCGTCCCGCGCGGCGGACATCGAAGCCATCAACCGGCTCGTCGCCACCGTCGAGCACTCCCAGCGGGCCAAGGACCCCGAGGAGTTCCTCGCCCTCTTCCACCCGGACGCGATCTGGACGACGGCCCACGGCAAGGTCCTCGTCGGTCTCGACGCGATCTCGGAGTTCACCCGCAAGGTCCTGCCCGCGGCGAACTGGGACGGCCAGGTCACCTACGAGGTGGTCCACGTGCTCTTCATCCGCCCGGACGTCGCGGCCGTCAAGGTCCGCCAGCGCTACCTGTCCCCGGGCGAGGAGAGCGAGGGCGCTCCCCTGTACGTGGTCGCGAAGCAGCCCGACGGCCGCTGGCTGCTGACCGCCTGCCAGAACACGGGGGTGGTCGCGGACGCGCCCTGAGGCGGAGACGGCGCGGCACGGTCTCACCAGGGGATCGGCCCGTCCTCGGCCAAGAAGGCACCCGTCGGGCCGTCCTCGCCCGCCGTCGCCAGGTCGACCGCCACGGCCGCGCCCTCCTCCGCCGTACGCATCCCGGTGTGGCGGTTGAGGTCGGTCGCGCAGTAGCCGGGACTCACCGCGTTGACCAGGATCCCTTCGGCGCGCAGTTCATTGGCGTAGAGCGCGGTGATCGCGTTCAGCGCGCTCTTCGAGGTGCAGTACGGGAGCAGGATCGAGGAGTACGCGGACCACGGGCTGCCCGGGTCGGCCAGGTGGGTGAGGGAGCCGAGTTCGCTGGACATGTTGACGATGCGTGCGGCGGCGGAGCGGCGCAGCAGGGGGAGCATGGCGTGGGTCACCGCGATGACGCCGAACACGTTGGTCTCGTAGACCTGCCGGACGGCAGCGGCCGGGGTTTCGCTCGGCTTGTGCGGTCCGGCGGCGATCGCGGCGTTGTTGACGAGGATGTCGAGGCGGCCGAACGTGGCGTCGATGTGCTCGGCGGCGGCTTGGACCGAGGTCTCGTCGGTGACGTCCAGCGGAACGAACCGTACGTCGGCGCCGCCCGCGCGGAGCTCCCCGGCCGCCGCCTCGCCACGCGCGGCGTCGCGGGCGCCGATCAGCACGGTGATGCCGAGGGCCGCGAGCCTGCGCGCCGTTTCCTTGCCGATGCCCTTGTTCGCGCCGGTGATCAGAGCAGTCTGCTGCGAAGTCGTCATGGCCCCCAGCCTCCCCTCGCCCACGGGCGGCAGGGAAATGCCGGAAGGCTCTGGATCTATAGTCCACGGATATGAGTGAGCTAGAGGTGCGGGAGCTGAGGTACTTCGTCGCGGTCGCCGAGGAACTGAACTTCAGCCGGGCCGCGCAACGCCTGGGGATGGCGCAGCCCCCGCTGTCGAAGGCGATCGCTCAGATGGAGTCCCGGCTCGGGGTACGCCTGCTGGAGCGCACCACCCGGCAGGTGAGGCTGACCAAGGCCGGTCAAGTGCTGCTCGACCAGGCCCGGATCGCGGTCGACGCGGTGCACGCGGCGGCCCGGCGAGCGCGCCGGGCCGGTCAGCCGACGCCCCGGCTCGTCGTGGCGGTCAAACCGGGAGGCGATGCCGGGTTGCTGCGGGAGATCCTCGCCGCCTACCGGGACACGGGTGCGCATCTGCCGCCGCCCGAAGTCGTCGTCGGCGGCAGCGGGGAGCCGATCGCCATGCTGCGGGACGGCCGCGCCGATGTGGCGCTGCTGCGCAGCCCGTTCGACGGTCAGGGGCTGGATTCCCAGACGCTCGTGGTCGAGCCGCGCCTGGCCGTCCTCCCCGCCGCGCACCGCCTGGCCGGACGCCGGCGACTGCGGCTGACCGACCTCAAGGGCGAACCGATCCCGCGCTGGAAGGGCGCCGCCCACTCCAGCACCGCCTACTGCACCGGATACGACGACGCTGGAGCAGGCGGTGGCCACACGGACTCGGCTCCGGCCGAGACCCCTGAGGGGCCGCTCGTGGCCGGCGTCGAGCAACTCCTGGAAGTGGTCGCGCTGGGGCAGGCGGTCGCGTTCCTGGCACGCTCCACCACCGAGCGGCACCAGCGCCCGGACATCGCGTACCGGCCGGTCACCGGCCTCAGCCCCAGCGCGGTCATGGTCGCCTGGCCGGAAACCTCACGATCCGCGGCCGTCGCCGCCTTCGTCCGAGCCGCCCACGACGTCGCCACCGACCACCCCGACCACATGCCCGCGCTGGTCTGACCCGGCGCACTGACGCCCTGGTCGCGCCGACCACGGTTCCGTTGGTCCCCGAGGCCGTAATCAGCTCGCGCGCGGCATCCGTGGACGGAGAGGACGGAGAGGACGGCTGGACCAATCCGCCAATCCGCCAATCCGCCAGTCCGTCAGTTCGCCGTTCGAAGGACCTCCGGTGAGCAGCCCGCCGTACGCCCCGGCGGCCCGCGCCTCCCTGGACGGGATGGCGATGGGCGATGCCTTCGGCGACAGCTGGTTCACGCTCTCCGGCGAGAACGTCGAGGAGCAGTGGGCGGCGCGCAGGCTCCGGCCCACCCCGTGGCAGCCGCTCGGTGCCTGGTTCCGGGGCGACCCGAAGGTGGCCGCCGAGCAGGCCCGGCTGTCCGCGCTGGCCACGCACGCCCATCCCGAGGCGGTCGCGGGCGTCGTCGCCGTGGCGGTGGCCGCCGCGCTGGCGGCAGCGGGCGCGGGCCACGACGCCCCGGTCCGCGCCGAGTTCCTGCGGGAAGTCGCCGCGTCCGTGCTGGGGTCGGGGTGGCGGGTCTCGGCCCCGGACACCGTGCCGTTCGCCCTGTGGGCCGCCGCGGGGCACTTGGACGACGTGCCGGAGGCCTTGTGGCAGACCGTCGGCGGCTGGAGGGATCGCGGCGCGCGAGGCGATTCCCGCGTGGAGCGGGTGGACGCCCGAGCAGCGAGCTCCGCAGGGCCTTTCCCGGCAGATCATGTGACTACTAGGCTGCCGTGATGGGACATGATCGGGAACGGGAACAGGAAAGCGAACCGGCGAATCATTACGACGGCTTCGCCGAGGCGTACGCGGCGGAGAACGAGAGCAGCCTCGTGAACGCCCACTACGAGCGGCCCGCGATGCTGGCCCTCGCCGGAGACGTGACCGGCCGTCGGATCCTGGACGCGGGGTGCGGCTCGGGCCCGCTCACCGCTGCACTGCGCGACCGGGGTGCGGTCGTCACGGGCGTCGACTCCAGCGCCGGGATGCTGGCGCTGGCCAGGCGCCGACTGGGTGAGGACGCGGCCCTGCACGAGGCCGACCTGCGCGACCCCCTGCCCTTCGCCGACGGCGCCTTCGACGATGTGGTCGCCTCGCTGGTGCTGCACTACCTGGAGGACTGGGGGCCGACGCTGGCCGAGGTGCGGCGCGTCCTCAGGCCGGGCGGCCGGCTGATCGCGTCGGTGGACCACCCCTTCGTGGCCTACACGTTCCAGGATCCGCGACCCGACTACTTCGCGACCGGCAACTACACCTTCGACTGGACCTTCGGCGGAAAGTCCGTCCCGATGACCTTCTGGCGCAAGTCGCTGCACGCGATGGCCGAGGCCTTCGCCACCGCCGGCTTCCGGCTTTCCGTCATCAGCGAACCGCAGCCCGACCCGGCGGCCCGTGAGCTGTTCCCCGACGGCTTCCGCGACCTGTCGAGCACACCCTGCTTCCTGTTCTTCGTCGTCGAGGTACCGCCACAACGCCCGTAACGTTCACGGCGTCCACGGCGTCCACGGCGGATATCGCGGGCGTATCGAAAATCGCATACGCCCTCGCAACGGCCCACCCTCTCCCCTGGGAACATGAACCACAACACCTCCCTGTCACCACCGCCCCGCCGCACGCGCAGGGCCGTACTCCTCGGCTTGGCGGCCCTCGGCCTGGCGGGCGTCCTGTACGTCGTGCGGGGGCCGCTCATGATGTCCGCTCCGAGGTGCATGGCCGGGCAGTGGCACGGGTGCCTCGATACCTTCAACGGCGTGGTGCTCATGACCCTCGTCGCCGTGCCGTTGTCCCTGCTGGTGGTGTGGGCCCTGGCCCGCCGCCGGCGTGCCGCCGGAGCCGGCGTCGCATCGGCGTGGCGGTTGTCGCTGGCCGAGGTGGGCATGGTGCACGGGACGGTGCCGTGGGTATGGATGACCATGATGCCGGGCTCCGGGGCCGGGATCGTCCCCGGCCGGTACAGCCTGGTACCCATCCGGGACCTGCTCACCATGGGGCCGCTCGGGATCGGCGGGAACCTGCTGGTCTTCGCCTCGCTGGGGTTCTTCGCCCCGATGCGGTGGGCGGCACTGGCCTCCGTACCGCGGGTCCTGGCCCTCGGGGCGGGTTGCTCGCTCCTGGTCGAAACGGCGCAGTACGTCCTGCAGCTGGACCGGGTCTCCTCCGTCGACGACGTCCTGGTCAACGCCACCGGCGCCGCCCTGGCCGCGCTCGCGTCGCGCCGCTGGTGGCGCACCACGACGCCGGAGCCGTCGGAGCTGCCCCGCCGCCCCTCGCCGGCACCGGCGCCGACGGGCTGAGCCGCGTACCCGATGCGCGCCGTGCATACGACGGCGATATGTCCCGGTGCTTAGGCTTCGGACATGCGCGTACTGATCGTCGAGGACGAGCCCTACCTGGCCGAGGCCGTCCGTGACGGTCTGCGGCTGGAGGCCATCGCCGCCGACATCGCCGGCGACGGCGACTCCGCCCTGGAACTGCTCGGCATCAACTCCTACGACCTCGCGATCCTCGACCGCGACATCCCCGGCCCCTCCGGCGACGAGGTCGCCCGCCGCATCGTCGCCTCCGGCAGCGGCATCCCGATCCTCATGCTCACCGCCGCCGACCGGATCGACGACAAGGCGTCCGGGTTCGGGCTCGGCGCCGACGACTACCTCACCAAGCCGTTCGAACTGCGGGAACTCGTCCTGCGGCTGCGGGCGCTCGACCGCAGGCGCGCGTACGCCCGGCCCCCGGTCCGCCGGATCGCGGGCCTGCGGCTCGACCCCTTCCGCCGGGAGGTCTTCCGCGACGGACGCTACGTCGCGCTCACCCGCAAGCAGTTCGCCGTGCTGGACGTCCTCGTCGCCGCCGAGGGCGGGGTCGTCAGCGCCGAGGAACTGCTGGAACGGGCCTGGGACGAGAACGCCGATCCCCTCACCAACGCCGTGCGCATCACCGTCTCGGCGCTGCGCAAACGGCTCGGCGAACCGTGGATCATCGCCACGGTGCCCGGCGTCGGCTACCGCATCGACACCCGGCCGGAGCCCGGACACGAGGGAGCGGACCGTGGATAGGGCGCCCGGGTTGAGCGTTCGTTCCAAACTCACCCTCAGCTACGCCGGATTCCTCATGGTCGCCGGCGCTCTGCTGCTCGCGGCGGTCTGGCTGTTCCTCCTGCGATACGTCCCCGATCGGGCGCTCATCGTCTCCGCGGAAACGCCCACCCACGGCGTCTTCCCCATCCGGACCAACCTCCTGCGCGTCTTCGCCCCGAGGGCGGCCGCCGTACTCGCGCTCCTGCTGGTGATCGGCCTCGTGGGAGGGTGGATCCTGGCCGGCCGCATGCTCGCGCCCCTGACCCGGATCACGGATGCGGCCCGGACGGCCGGGAACCGGTCGCTGTCCCACCGGATCCACATGCAGGGCCGACAGGACGAGTTCCGCGAACTCGCCGACGCGTTCGACTCGATGCTCGAACAACTGGAGTCCCACGTGGCCGAGCAGCAGAGGTTCGCCGCGAACGCCTCCCACGAGCTGCGCACCCCGCTGGCCATCTCCCGGACGCTCCTCGAGGTCGCCCGCAAGGACCCGACACGGGACCGGGGCGAACTCATCGAACGCCTGCACTCCGTCAATGCGCGGGCGATCGACCTCACCGAGGCCCTCCTGCTCCTCAGCCACGGCGACCGCGCGGACTTCGCCCGCGAGAGCGTCGACCTCTCGCTCCTCGCCGAGGAAGCCGCTGAAACCCTGCTCCCCCTCGCCGAGCAGCGCCGGATCACCCTCGACGTCACCGGTGGGGCGGCGCGGACCGACGGCTCCGCCGAGCTCCTGCTGCGGATGGTGACGAACCTCGTCCAGAACGCCGTCGTCCACAACCTCCCCACCGGCGGGACCGTGACGGTCCACACCGAGGAGCACGGCGACACGAGCGTGCTGCGGGTCGAGAACACGGGCCCCCGGCTCCCGCCGGACATGGTCCCGACGCTCACCGAACCCTTCCGCCGCGCGACCGACCGCGTACGCACGGACGAGCACGCCGGGGTCGGCCTCGGCCTGGCCATCGTGCACAGCATCGTCCGCGCCCACGCCGGGACCCTCGACCTCGTCCCGGGCCCGTCCGGCGGTCTCCTCGTCACGGTCCGGCTCCCGCGTACCCGGCAGCCAACCCCCATACGCGGCGGAGCGGCCGTCTAGCGGAGGCGGACGAGTTTCGTGCCGAGGGACGGTGCGGACAGGTCCGTCTGGAGTGCCACGGGAACCGTCGGGGCGCCCGGTCCGGTCCCGATGGTCAGGACCCCGATCTCGGTGCCGGCCGGCGCCTTGGCGGGGAGTCCCTTCTCTCCTACGGCCAGCGTCAGTTCGAGCCGCTGACCCGGCACGGCCACGGCGGCCGTGTCCCGGGTGGCCACCACCGGGGTCCGGGTACCGAGCCCGTCGTCCACGTAGCCGACGACCTGGCCCTTCTTGACCACGCCGGCCGAGGTCAGTGCCGCGCGGACGGCCTCGATGACCTTCTTGCTGTTCTGCTTGACCAGTTTCAGGCTGTTGGCTCCGTCGGGGTCGGCGCCGGTGACGTGCTGGTCGAGCATCGTGCCGAGGATCAGCGGGGTCTTGTCGCCCACCGTCTTGTACGCCGCCCACACCAGCGTGCCGCCTGCCGCCGAACTGGAGCCGGTCTTGATGCCCTTGACGCTGAGTCCGGCGATGAGCAGGTCGTCGTTGTTGTTGTTGAGCGGCTCGCTCAGGCCCGGGACGGTGGCGTTGGGAAGCTGGACGATCGCCCGGAAGGCGTCGAACTTCATGACCTCCTCGGCCAGTTTCAGCTGATCGACGGCGGTGCTCACGGTCTTGGCGTCGAGCCCGCTCGGGTCGGTGTACGTGGTGGAGGTCATGCCGAGCGCCTTGGCCTCGGCGTTCATCTTCTCCACGAAGGCGGCCTCGGAGTCACTTCCGGTGTCCCAACGGGCCAGCAGCCGGGCGATGTTGTTGCCCGAGGGGATCATCAGCATCTTCAGCATGTCCTGCTGGGAGAAGCGGGTGCCGGTGGTCAGGCCCGGGATGCGTGATTCGCTCGCCGATTTGCCGTCCGCGACGGCCTTGTCGTCGACCGCGATCTGCGGGCCGCCCTCGTCCTTCTTCAGCGGGTGGTTCTTGAGGATCACGTAGGCCGTCATGACCTTGGCGACGCTGGCCGTCGGCACGGGCTTCTGCTCCCCGAACGTCCCGATGTCGCCCGCGCCGCCGATCCGTACGGCTGCCTGGCCCTTCTCCGGCCAGGGCACGTCGAAGCGGCCGTCGAGGGCGACGGAGGACGCGGCGCCCTCGCTGGTGAGGAGCGCGTCGGGCAGCGGCCGCAACGCCTGTACGACGGCCAGTACGGCGACCAGCAGGAGCAGCAGCGGCACCCAGATCCGCACCCGGCGGGCCACCGTCCGGCCGGGGGTCTCGGGCGGCGGCGGGGTATTGGTGAGCTGCGCGAGCAGATCGAGCGCGGGCAACGGCTGCTCGGTGGTTCCCTCCGGGGCGACCGCCTCCGAGGGGGCGGCGACACCGGGAGCCCCTCCCGTCACGGGGGCGGTTCCCGGAGCCGTCACGCGGGCCGGGGCGGCTGCCGGAGTCGGGGCGGGCCCCGAAGTCCGGCCGGGCACGGGTCCCGAAGCCGGGGCGTCCGCCGGCGCGGCCGGGGCCGGCGCCGGCCGCACGGGTGCCGGGGCGGGCACCGGCCGCAGCGCCCATGAGGGCACCGGCGCCGACGTCGAGGGTGCCTCGTCCAATGACTTGAGGGCGACGAACTGGCTCGTCTTCTCGGAGTCCGACTCAGGACGGGCGCCGGGACCGCCCTCGGGACCGGCTGCCGACGTCGAGGCGGTCTCAGGCTCGGCCCCCTGCTCGGAAGCGGACCCGGGTGCGGGTACGGGGTCGACCGAAGGCGCGGGCACGTCCTGGGCCGCGACCGCGGACGGGGATTCGGAAGCGGACACGGTGTCAGGCACGGCCCTGGTCGAGGGCACGGGCTCGGCAACACCCCCGGCCGCGCGCTCCGCCCCGGGTCCGGATGCGGGTTCGGATTCGGATTCGGATTCGGACGCAGCCTCAGAGTCGTCGCCGGACCGGGGCCCGGGCACAGCCGCAGGCCCGGGCACAGCCCCGGCCGCGGACTCGGAGGCGGCACCGGCCACAGCCCCGGACTCGGCCGCAGTCTCGGTCGCGGACCCGGACCCGGACTCGGACTCGGACTCGGACTCGGCCGCAGTCTCCGTCGCGGACCCGGACTCGGCCCCGGCAACGGCCACGGCCACGGCCACGGCCACAGCCCCGGACTCGGCCGCAGTCTCGGTCGCGGACCCGGACTCGGCCCCGGCCACGGCCGCGGACTCGGCCCCGGAAGCAGCCACGGACTCAGGCGCAGCAGCCGTCCCGGCCGCCGCCCTCGGGGCCGGCACCGTGCGCGGGTCCGGACGCGGAGCGGGCTCCGGATCCGGCCCGGGTGCGGTGCGCTGGGCGGGAGTCGGTGTCTGCGCGTCGTGGGGTCCGGGCGTCCTTCCCGGGTGCTCGTCCTTCGTCGCGCCGGGCGTCTCGCCCTCCACCGGTACCGCCGTCATGCCGTACACCGCCTTGCTCGTGCCGTTCTGGATCAGCCGTCAGTCTCCGTGCCGCATATGCGCAGGTGATGCGCGCCGCATGACCAATTGGTCACAATCCGTCCGGCCCGGCCCGGGCCGGGACCCGTCATCAAACGATCATCAAACGATCACGACCCCATCATGAGCGCCCCGAAGGATCGGCCTTCCCCCACGCATCGCACCACCCAGGAACCGGACACCGCTCATGCACCCCACCAACCCCGACCACCCGGCGCCGTCGAGGCGGCGCCTGCTCGTCAGCGGCGGCGCCCTGTTCGTCACCGCGACCGCCGCTTCCCTGTTGGCCGCCCGGCCCGGCGGTTCCGGACGGAGCGACGACGACCGCGGCCCGGCGACGGGACCGTCCGGGGCCTCGCCCACCGCATCGCCCGCCTCCGGATGGATGCCCGGAGTGACGAGGATCCCCCTGGAGCGGAACTTCGTGCACGGCGACCGCGACGCGCAGCGCGGGCTCGTGCTCCATGTCCAGGAGGGCGAGGGGTCGTTGTACGAGCGGTTCAACACCCCCGGGATCAAGACCTCCTCGCACTTCTGGGTTTCCCGGGACGGGGAGACGGAGCAGTACGTGTCCGTCCTGGACCGGGCCTGGGCTCAGGTGGAGGGCAACGGGGCGTGGGCCTCGGTCGAGACCTCCGGTTTCGCCACCCGGTCGCTCACCGAGGCACAGGTCGACGCCGTCGCCCGGATCTACGCCTGGGGCGCGGGCTCGCACGGCTGGCAGGCGGCCGTCAGCGAGCACCCGGACCGGCCGGGGCTGGGCGTCCACGCCATGGGCGGCGCCGCGTGGGGCGGCCACGCATGCCCCGGCACCCTCCGGTCCGCCCAGCGCGCCGAGATCATCCGCCGGGTGCGCGAGCGGCTGCCCGGCGGGGAGTGAGACGGGTGGACCGGCCTTCGCGCACGTTCACTGACATGAGGTGTCAGTGAACCGGCTCTAGGGTCCGGGCCATGAACCTCATAGTCGAACTCCGTCAGTACACCCTCCACCCGGGCGCCCGGGACACCCTGGTCGATCTCTTCGAGCGGGAGTTCGTCACCGGGCAGGAGGCGGCCGGCATCACCGTGGGCGGCCGGTTCCGGGACCTCGACGACCCGGACCGCTTCGTCTGGCTACGCGCTTTCCCCGACATGGCGGCACGAGCGCGGGCGCTGCGCGCCTTCTACGGCGGCCCCGTCTGGCAGGCCCATCGCGAGCGGGCCAACGCGACCATGACCGACTCGGACGATGTGCTCCTGCTGCGCGGGCCGGGCCTCCCCGCGCCGGCCATCGCGGGGCCCGTCGTCGCGACCATCTGCCATCCCCTGGACCTCACGACCTTCACCGGCCACTTCGAGCAGCACCTGCGCCCCGCCCTGACCGCCGCCGGGACACCCGCGCAGGCGGTGCACGTCTCCGAGCACGCGGAGAACACCTTCCCCGCGCTGCCGGTCCGGACCGGTGAGAACGTCCTCGTCTGGTTCACGGCGGGACGGGCACCGCGCCTGCCGGACCTCTCGCTCCATCTGAAGTCGGCTCCGCGGCAGCTCCGGCTGGAGCCCGTCCGGGGGCTGCGGCCCCCGTCCTGAGGCCTGTCACCGCGTCAGGGCTGCGGGTGCAGGGCCAACAGGGCCGAGCGGTGGGAGACCCAGCCCACGAGGTGGAGCCGTTCCCCGTCGAGGACGGGGAGTCCGCCGCCCTCGCTGTCGGAGAGCAGCGGCAGCGCCTCCTGGAGGGACTGGCCGGCGAGCAGGGCCGGCGGGTGGTCCCGTACCGTCTCGACGGGCGTGTTCTCGGGGAGGCCTTCGTGCAGGGCCCGGGAGAGGGCGGGAGCGCCGACCGAACCGGCGTAGTGGCCGTGCCGGTCGACGAGCGGGAGGCGGCCGGCGTCCGCCTCGATCATCGCCGTGATCGCCTCGCGCAGGCCGGTGCCGGGTGCGAGGGCGGGCGGCGGTGGCCCCATGGCGGCCCGGACCTCGATCGCCGCCGGGCCGGTCAGGTCCAAGTCGACCCCGCGGCGGCGGAGTTTGGCGGTGTAGACGGTGTCCCGGCTGAGCGCGTGGCTGACTCCGGTGGCGACGACGACCGCGATCATCAGCGGCAGGATGATGCCGTACTCGCCGGTCAGCTCGTAGATGATGACGACGGCGGTGATCGGCGCGCGGGCCGATCCGGCGAAGACGGCGCCCATGCCGATGACGGAGTAGGTCATGGCCGAACCGGTCACCCCGGGGGCGAGGCCGTCCATCGTCTGCCCGAAGGCGCTGCCGAGCATGGCGCCGACGAAGAGGCTGGGCGCGAAGACGCCTCCCGAGCCGCCGATCCCGATGGTGACGCTGCACGCGATGATCTTGCCGACGAGCAGGACCAGCAGGAATCCGATCGCGTACCCGCCCACCGCGGCCTTGCCGAGCACCGGGTAGCCGACCCCGTACATCTCGGGCAGGGCGAGCAGGATCGCGCCCAGCACGATGCCGCCGGCTGCCGGGCGCAGCCACTCCGGGCCGTGCCAGACGGAGTCGCAGAGGTCTTCCACCCCGTAGAGCACCTTGGTGAAGAGCACCCCGACGGCGCCGGCCACCGCGCCGAGCAGGACGTACAGGGCGTACGCGGCCAAGTGGCCGGCGTTCACCGGCGCCAGGTCCAGGAACCGTTCGTCGCCGAGGGCCGCGCGTCCGATCACACTGGCGGTGACCGAGGAGACGGCCACGAGGCCGAAGGCGCGGGCCGTGAAATCGCGCAGGATCAGTTCCATGGCGAAGAAGACGCCGGCCAGGGGCGCGTTGAAGGTGGCGGCGATGCCGCCGGCCGCGCCGCAGGCGACGAGCAGCCGCATCCGTTCCTCGCTGACGCGCAGGAGCGATCCGGCGGTGGAGCCGAGGGCGGCCCCGATCTGGACGATGGGCCCTTCGCGGCCCACGGAACCGCCGCCGCCGATGCACAGCGCGGACGCGAGCGATTTCACCACCGCGACCCGGGGCGGGATCCGGCCACCCTGGCGGGCGACCGCGTACATCACCTCGGGGACGCCGTGGCCGCGCGCCTCCTTGGCGTAGCGGTAGACCAGCGGTCCGTAGAGCGCGCCCGCGACCACGGGCGCGAGCAGGACGAAGTACGGGCCGAGCCAGGGCACGTAGGGGTTGTCGGCGTGGCCGGCGGAGGAGTAGTCGTCGTGGCCGGACAGGGCCCGGGTGAAGACCTCGATGAGCCAGCGGAAGCCCACCGCGCCCAGTCCCGACCCGGCGCCCACGAGCACCGCGGGCAGCAGCATCGCGGCCTGGGTGCGGTTCAGCGCGTCCCGTGCCGCATCCGCCGAGAACGGACCCATCTCCACTCCTCAGGAACCGATCCACTGTCGATCGCGCGCCCCGGCCCCTGACCACGATCCCCCGAACCCCCCATCCAACGGGCCGCCCCGCGGCGGGACCCGGAGGCGGGCCGGAGGTACACCCGCCCGGCGTAGGGGGTGTCTTGCCGATCAGGCCGGGAGGGTGCGGTGCCTGGCCGAAGGCCGACCCCCGTCCTTCCCCGGTCCCGTACAGTCCGTGCTGCCGCCGGCCCGGCGCGGGCGGCAGCCGGCCGACGAACGGACGAACAGGGGAACAGTGATGGCCATCGAAGCCGGTCCCGTGGGGCGCCTCGCTCCCCCGGTCCCCGAGCTGGAATCCTCCGTCGTGGAACGGTGGAGCGCGGGGGGAGGGCAGCTCGTCGAGCTGCTGGCCAAGGTGTGCGGACGGCTCGGCGGGGTCGGCGCGTTCCGGCTCGGGGACGGCGGTTCCGCCGGCCGGCCGACCGTGCTGGTCACCGGTCCCGAGGCGATCCAGCACGTGCTGGCCCTCAATCCGCAGCGCTACGTCAAACGCTCGCACCGTGCCCGGCTGCTGGTCGGCGAGGGCGTGCTCTCCGCGACCGGTGAGGCGTGGAAGCGTCAACGGAAGCTGCTGCAGTCCCAGTTCACGGGGACCGGGATGCGCCGCTACGAGCAGCGGATCGCCGGGGCCGCCCGGATCGCCGCCGGGCGCTGGGCCGCGTACGCCCGTACCGGGGAGGTCTTCGATGTCGGCGAGGAGATGCGGCGCTTCGCCCTCGACACCATCTGGCGCTCCCTGACCGGGCACCCGCTGGACGCGGACACCGATCGCGAACTGGGCTCCGTGGCGGCCGTGGTGGCGGCGCTGCCGACGCTGCCCGCCGATTCCGCCGACGCCGGGGCGGCGGTGGCCGAGGATCTGGCCAGGATCGACGCCGTGGCCCACCACGCCATCGCCGCCGCCCGCCGGGGGTCCGCGGGCCCCGACGGGCCGGGGCTGCTGCACCTGCTGGTGGAGGCGTCCGCCGAACGGCCCGAGTACACCGACCGGTTGATCCGCGACGAGCTGGTCACGCTGCTGGTCGCCGGGCACGAGACCACGGCCACCACGCTGACCTGGCTGTACCTGCTCCTCGACCGCCATCCCGAGGCCCGCGCGTGGGCCCTCGCGGCGGGCGCCGAGGGCTCGGCCGAGCGCCGGGAGGCGATCCAGGCCCTGGTCAGCGAGACCCTGCGGCTGTACCCGTCCGCCTGGATCCTGCCCCGGCACGCCATCGAGGACGACGTCCTGGCGGGCTACGCCGTCGAGGCGGGCACGGACGTGGTCGTCTGCCCGTACCTCGCACACCGCGACGCGGTGCTGTGGCCCGATCCCGAGCACTTCGACCCGCTGCGCTTCACCGCACCGGGCGGCCGGCCGGCCGTCCCGGGCGCGTACGTCCCCTTCGGCATCGGCCCCCGCGCCTGTCTCGGGCTGCAGTTCGCGCTGCGCGAGTCGACGGTGCTGCTGGAGCACCTGCTCCCGGCCCACGTGCCGGCCTTCCGGTCCGTGCCCGAGGGGGCCTCCTACAGCATCACGGTCCGGCCGGACGGTCCGACGCCGGCCACGCTCGCGGCTCACCCGCTCACGGCTCACCCCGACCGAGGGCGGTGAGGACTCCCACCTCGGTCACCGGACCCCCGTGGCGGCTTCCGCCCCGGCGGGACGGGCCGGTCGTGACCGGGATCACCGTCGGCGGGCCCGTCCGCGCATTGATCGATCGCGGGTGGGGACGGCGACGGAAGGTGGGGGCGGCAGGGCTTTTCGATCATCGATTGGCAGGGCGGGTGGGGCCTCCGGCCGTGGACCGGCGCCCGGGCCGGGCCCGGCCGCCGACTGCCTCGGGACCAAAGTCCCTGGCCGCCCGCCCGGCCCGAGCCGACCCTTTTCGAGGCGTCCCACGCCGGCGGACGGGCCGGCCGTGGGGCGGGGCCGGGCACGAGCGGTGTGCCGGTCCCGGAGCCGGGTGCCGGACCGTCCCCCGCGGTCCGGCACCCGGCCGCCAGTGCCTCAGGTTCTACGAGCCCGCCACAGCCCGCCGGCCAGGACACCCGCGATGAGCAGCAGGCCCGCGCCGGTGCCGCCCAGGCCCGCGCGGAGCCCCTCGGGGACGTACGAGCACGCCAGCCGGTCGGCGCCGCCGGATCCCAAGGGGACGCCGAGCAGGCCCTGGTACGAGACCGGGGCGCGGGCCGGGCCGCCGTCGACCGAGCAGCTCCAGCCGGGCGACGCCGTGGTGGCGAGCACCGCCGTGCCGGTCGAGCCCTCGGGGAGCCGGGCCTCGACGGTGTGTCCGCCGACCGTGACTCCGGTGGCCGCGCCCGCCTTCAGCCCGGCCACGGCCGCGTCGAAGGCGGCCTGGTCCAGGCAGCCGAGCACGTCGGGCGGCAGGACCTGGCCGTCGTGCGAGGTGCGTACGGAGAAGGTGAACCGGCCGTCGGCCGCCGCCGCGCCCAGTTCCCTGACCGGAGCGCTGACCGCGGGCGGCCTGCCGGAGAAGCTCTCGAACCGGCCGGTGTCCTCGGCCCGGACGGTCGCGTTCAGGTCGGGCGCGTGGAGGAAGGCGCGGGCCCCCGGGGCGCACCGCCCCGTGAACGCGGTCCAGGTCTCCGGTGCCCAGCCTTCGGCCCTGGTCAGGGCGAAGCCCGGCCCGGCAGCCGGGGCCGGTGCCGGTGCGCCAGGCCTGTCGGCGCGGGCGAGGGCGGGGACGGTGTAGACCCTGGCGCCGAGGGCGGCCTGGCGCCGGGCCCAGACGGAGCCCACGGGAGCCCCGTAGGCCTGGTCGCTGCCCGGTGCCCGGAGGGTGACCAGGGGCGGGGCGGGCAGGGTGCGGACGGTGACGCCGTCCTCGCCGGCCGGTTCGAGGACGGTGCCGATGCCGAGCAGGGCCCGCAGCACCGGGTCTCCGGCGGGCCACAGGTGACGGCCGCCCATGGCCTGGCCCAGGCCGAGGCCTCGTAGGCCGCGCGCGGTCTCCACGCTCACGTAGCTGCTGTAGTAGGCGCCGCCCTGGCCGCCGACCAGCAGCGCGTCGTTGTTGGTGACGAAGACGCCGGGTCCGGCGTCGGCCCGGGTGGCGGGCCAGTTCCCGTGCGCTTCCAGGGCCTGGCGCGCGCTCTTGCCGAGCTCGGTCATGGTCTGGGCGCGTACGGGGCCCCGCCGTCGGGGGTCGTCGGCGACGGAGTTGCCGTACACGGAGTACACGGTGCCGGCGAAGACCGAGACGGCCAGCAGCAGCATGACGCCGATGCGGGCGGGGCGGCGCAGTCCGCGCGCGTAGAACAGCAGCAGGGCCGTGGTGACGGCGCCGCCGACGAGGACGCCGGTGAGGGCTTGTCCGTTGACCGGCGGGAGGTCGTAGGTGGCCGCGACGAGCAGGGCCAGCAGGCTCGCACCGCCGAGCAGGGCCCGGGGCCGGGGCATGTGGGCGAGGCAGATCCAGGCGGCCATCGCCAGCATGCCGCTGAGGACGAAGGACTCGCGGAAGGGGGCGCCGTGCGGGAGGGCCCCGCCCTGCCAGAGCTTGGCGGTGGGGGTGAGGACGAAGGAGACCCCGGTCAGCACCAGGAGCGAGAACCAGGCGAGGCGTTCGCGACCGCGCACCTTCGACTGGAAGGGCAGGGTCAGGACGAGGAGGAGGACGAGCACCCCCGCGTACACGTTCGGCGCGGGGCGGACGGGGTGGGTGCCCGGTATGAGCATCGAGAGGAAGGTCAGCGGATCGGTGTTCACGCTGACCACGTACAGCTCGGTGGGCTGGGCCCGCCGGTTGGCGAAGGCGCACACCAGGACGGCGGGGGCTGCGAGGAGCAGTCCGGTGACCGTCATGGTGGCGGCCCGCCACAGGGCCCGGCCGCGGGTGCGCCAGTCGGTGTCGGCGAGCAGGAGCCGTACGAGGAAGACGAGCGCGGTGGCCGTGGTGGCCATGGCGGCGGTGTAGAAGTTGGCGAACCAGCACAGGGCGACGAAGAGGCTGCCGAGGACCCAGCGGCGGCCGGTGAGACACCAGTCGGCGGCTATCCCGAGCAGGGGTATCGCGACCAGGCCCCAGGTCCACATCGGAACGACGGTGCCCTCGGCGACTCCCCAGCCACAGACGGCGTAGCCGACGGAGAGCAGCGCGCGCAGCCAGGGCGAGCCGGGACGCAGGCGGCCCAGGTACACGGTCATCAGGGCGGCGGCGAGGCCCATGCTGCAGAGGCTGACGAGGTAGACGGAGAGTTCCGCGTGCTGGCGGGGCAGGAGGCCGGCCAGCAGGGAGAACGGATTGGAGAGGTAGGTGAAGAAGTCACCGAGGAATCCGACGCCGTACCCGCTCTGCCAGTTGAAGAGCAGGTCTCCCTGGGCGCTGCCGTGCTGGAGGTCCCAGAGGTGGGTGTGGAACGGCACGTATTGGTGGCGCAGGTCGTTGTCGGCGCGCGGGACGGGCCCGAAAGGGTAGACCCCGCGCGTGGCGAGACCGGCGCTGTAAGCCGCCATGGATATGAGCGCGGCCACGAGAGCGGAAAGGAATGCAATATTCCGGTTGACCCCGCCCACCTGGGACGCGACCTCTCTGCGGCCTCCCCTGGAGAGGCTTTTTCCGGCAGGCGGGAGCGAAGTGGCGGTCATGTGTGGCAAACCCTCGTGCGTGACTAATCGGCCACGGAGGGGCCGCCTATTCCCGCACCCTATGTACACCGCCGAAGAATTCATGCACCCGACGCACGAATATGATCGCAATCACGGGAAGGTCCGGTCCAAGCAGCATAAAAAATGGACAATCGGCCACTTTTTGCTCAACCCGTCCTCGGCCCGCCCTCTGCCCGCCGCGGCCCGTCTTCGGGGAGCGGCGGGCCGGGGTGCCGGAACCACCGGATCCCGTAGGCTCGTCGGATGGCAAAGTACTTCGACGTACACCCCGACAACCCCCAGCCCCGCGCGATCGGCAGCATCGCCGACGGCATCCGCGCCGGAGGACTCGTCGCCTACCCGACGGACTCCTGCTACGCGCTGGGCGCCCAGCTGGGCAACCGTGAGGGTGTGGACCGGATCCGGTCCATCCGGCAGCTCGACGACCGCCACCACTTCACCCTGGTGTGCGAGAACTTCGCGCAGCTCGGCCAGTTCGTCATCATCGACAACGACGTCTTCCGCGCGATCAAGGCGTCCACCCCCGGCAGCTACACCTTCATCCTTCCGGCGACGAAGGAAGTGCCGCGCCAGCTGCAGCACCCGAAGAAGAAGACGGTGGGCGTGCGCATCCCCGACCACGCCGTGGTCCAGGCGCTGCTGGCCGAGCTCGGCGAACCGCTGCTGTCGAGCACGCTGCTCCTGCCCGACGAGGCGGAGCCGATGACGCAGGGCTGGGAGATCAAGGACCGGCTCGACCACGTCGTGGACATGGTGGTCGACTCCGGCGACTGCGGGACGCAGCCGACGACGGTCATCGACTTCTCCAGCGGCGAGGCCGAGATCGTCCGGCGGGGCGCCGGGGACACCGCCCGCTTCGAGTAGCGGAGACCCCATCGAGCGGGGAGCGGGGGGAGCCGCGAACGGGGCGGGAAGGCCGGTCCTTCCCGCCGCCCGGACGGCGCGTCAGGTGCGCGGGTGCAGGACGGGCTTGAGGCCGTAGTCGAGCTCGGAGCCGTCCACGAGGAGGGCTTCCACCGTCCGGGTGACCGGGTCGATGTCCGCCACCATCCCGTCACCCGAGTAGCGGGGGTAGCCGGAGGCGCCGTTCTGGCCGGTCGGTGCGACCACGGCCGAGCGGACGGCGTCGTCGGCCGACCCCTCCACCACGTGCTCGGGCACCAGCAGGATCTCGAAGGTCTGCGGTTCGGTACTCATCCCCCGACGCTAACCGGCTCCCGCGGATCATGCCGCCCGGCGCCGCCGTCGATGAGCCCCTGGAGTCCGGGCGCGTACAGGTCCGCCAGTCGCCCGGGCCGGGTACGGGTCCCCGCGCCATCGGGCCGGTGCAGACTCAGCGTCGCCCCCAGACCGAGCAACTGGCCCGCGATCAGCTCGGCGCGCAGCTCCGGGTCCGCCCCGGCGAGGAGGGCGGCGAGACGCGCGGTGACCTGTTCGCGGAAACGCTCCCGCAGCAGGGTGCGTTCGTCGTCGATGCCCAGGGAGAAGACCACCCGCAGCAGCGGGTCCCCGCGGAGCTCGTCGCGCAACCGGACCATGGTCAGGACGAGGTGGCGGCCCAGTGCGGCCGGCTCCGCCGCGAACAGGGCGTCGGCGGCCGGCTGGAAGTCGGCGACCGTGTTGAACAGCCCCTCCTTGCTGCCGAACCTCTTCACGATCAGCGACGGGCTGACGCCTGCGTCGGCCGCGATGCCGCGCAGGGTGACTTCGGCGTACGGACGCAGGGTGAAGGCCCTGCGGGCGGCGCGCACGATGGCGTCGCGGCCCGACTCCTCGGCGGTGCTCATAGGCCCTCCCGGACCGCGGGCGCGGACTTCGTCACCCCGACCGTACCGGCCTGCGCGGGCGCCGCCGGCCTGCCCGGCGGCAGGCAGAGGGCCGCCGCCAGCGCGGCGAGCGCGGCGCCGGCCGCGATCAGGAAGACGAGCAGGTACGCGTGCAGGGTGGGGACGCTGCGCCCGTCCGCCAGGAACGTGACCCGGGCGAGCACGGCCGCGACGACGGCGCTGCAGCAGGCCTGGCCGACGGAGCGCATCAGGGTGTTGAGGCCGTTCGCGGCGCCCGTCTCGGTCACGGGGACGGCCCGCATGACGAGCGCGGGCAGCGCCGAGTAGGCGAGGGCGGTACCGCAGGCGACCACCGTGGCGCCGGCCACGATCAGCCAGAGGGCGCGGCTGGTGAAGAACCGGACGAGATAGCCGAGGGTCATGACCGCCGCGCCGAGGGCCAGCGCGGTCCGGGGGCCCTGGGCGGCGGAGAGCCGCGCCGATACCGGGGACAGCGCGACCATGGCCAGGCCGCCGGGCAGCAGGCACAGGCCGCTCACCACGAGGGAGGCGCCGAGCCCGTACCCGGTGCTCACCGGTTCCTGCACCAGCTGCGCGGTGACCAGGGAGTTCGCGTAGAAGGCGAAGCCGACGAGCAGGGCCGCGAGGTTGGTGAGCAGGACGGCGGGGCGCGCCGAAACGCGGAGGTCGACCATCGGGGAGACGGTGCGCAGCTCGTGGCGCCCCCAAAGGGCACCGACGGCCAGGGAGGTGGCGAACAGCGCGAGCGTGGGCGGGGCGGTCCAGCCCCAGTCCGCGCCCTGGGTGATCGCGAGGAGCAGGGCCACGAGCGTGGTGGCGAGCCCGAGGGTTCCCGGTACGTCGAACCGGCCCGAGGTGCGCGTCGGGGACTCGGGGACCGTCCACAGGACGAGGAGGACGTCCAGCAGGCCGAGGGCGGCCGAGGCCCAGAACATGGTGTGCCAGTCGAAGTTCTCGACGACGAGGGCCGCGGCCGGGAGGCCGATCGCGGCGCCGATCCCGAGGGTGGAGCTCATGAGGGCGATGGACGGCAGGACGCGTTCCGGGGGGAGTTCGTCGCGGATGATGCTGATGCCGAGCGGGATGACGGCGAGCGCGGTGCCCTGGAGGGCGCGGCCCGTGATCAGGACGGCGATGTCGGAGGTGACCGCGCACAGCACGGACCCGGCGGTGAGGACGCCGAGCGAGCCGAGGAGCACGCGGCGCTTGCCGTACATGTCGCCGACCCGGCCGAGTACGGGGGTGCAGACGGCGCCGGTGAGCAGGGTGACGGTGACGAGCCAGCCCGCGGCGGCGCGGCTGCTGCCCGTGAGGTCCGGGACGTGCGGCAGCAGGGGGACGACCAGGGTCTGCATGACGGCCACGATCGCCCCGCAGAACGCGAGGACGGCGACCATCGGGCGGGGGCGGGGGTGCGTCTTGGTGGGCATACGGCTCCCGAACACTGGCCCGATGGAAGGGGTGCACATGCGTTCACCCCCAGGGTAAACGCGTGTGCACCCCCGTGTCCGCCCTCCGGGGCCACCGGGTTCCGGCCGCTCGACCCGGCCCGGCCGAGGGGCTCGGCTACGAGCGGCGGGCGCCGTCCCCCGGACCGGACGCCTCGCCCCCGGGCGCCGAAGGGTGGCGCAGCAGACCGCGCGCCCACCGTTCGTTGAGGCCCGCGAGGAAGCCGATCGCCCCCCAGAAGAACCAGGTCTCGACCAGGGCCCCGTGCCCGTCGGCGGAGAGCGGGCCGGGCCCGCACAGCTCGGCCGGGGAGCCCGGCGGGGTGAGCAGGGTGAGGATCCCACCGGCGACGAGGAGGTAGAGGGCGGTGGCCAGGAACCATCCCACCACCACCCGGTACCAGCCCTCCTGGCGCAGCGCGCGGGACAGCTGGACCGGATCCACGGCCGGGCCGGCCCCGCCCGGACCGTCGACGCCGCCGACGCCGACGCCGACCCGACTGTCGCGGATCAGCTGCCGGGGATCGCGCAGCCGGACGATCACGCTGAAGACCGCGCCCATCGCCCCGCCGGCGAAGCAGACGAGCGCCCCCGCCAGGGCCAACCGCTCCTGGCAGCCGAGGCCCGCGCCGAAGAGCCCCGGCACCCACTCCCCCAGCGCGAAGACCACGAGCAGGATCACCGGACTGATCACGATCCCGCAGGTCAAGCCGGTGTTCAGGCCGCGCGCACCGGCCGTGGCCGTATCGGCCTCCAGCCGCGTTCCGGCCAGCGCGACGGCCGTCTCCAGCCGGGCCACGTCCGCCCCCTGGGCCACGGCGCGCAGGGCGCGGAGCAGCTCCTCGGTGACCGCGACGCGCGTCCGCCGTTCGAAGGCCCGCTGCGCGGCCGTGTGCAGGCCGTCGAGGCGGAGCATCAGCTCCGGTTCGGCGCACCACAGTTCCCGCAGCCGCTCCGGATCGATGCCGGGCACCTCTTCGAGTGCCCGTATTTCCCCGTCGGCCGCGCCGTCGAACCACTCGCGCACATCGCGCAGCATCGGCTTCCCCTCTTCGCACAGCAGTTGTATCCGCCTTCGCCGCGCGAGGATAGCCGTCGGCCCGGCGGGGCGCCGCCGTCGGCCCGGCGGAGCGCCGCCGTCAGTCCGCGGGTCGGTCCTCGGGCCCGGTCCGAACCGGCGGCTCGCCGCTGCCGAACGCGCGGAAGAGGGCGTGGAGCAGGACCGCGGCGAGCGTGCCCGCCACCACCCCGCTGCCGAGGACGGTCCGGGCCCAGGTGGGGAACCCCTGGTAGAGGTCGGGGGCCACCACCGGCAGCAGTCCGGCGGTGAGGGCCAGCGCGATCACGGTGGAGCCCCCGCCGGCGCCGGGCGCGGTCCGCCCGAGCATGTCGACGCCCATCACCGCGATGATCCCGTAGATCACCAGGGCGGATCCGCCCACGACGGGTGCGGGGACCGCGGCGATCAGCCGGGAGACGGGTGCCAGCAGGCCGACGGCGACGAGCAGCACTCCCGCGCCGGCGGTCACGAAGCGGCTGCGGACCCCGGTGAGCCGTCCGATGCCGATGTTCTCGGCGCTCGTGACCATCAGCGAGGTGCCGAACAGTCCGCCGAACACCGAGATCAGCGCGTCGGCCCGGGCCACCCGGGGGACGTCGCGTCCGGGGTCGCTCGCGCGCCCCACGGTCTCGCTGTTCAGGACCGTCTGCCCGGTGATCTCCGCGAGGGTGGTCAGGCTGAAGACGAGGAGGGGCAGCGCGGCGAGCACGTCGAAGTGCGGTGCGCCGTACGGGAGGAGGTGCGGGAGGGTCAGGCCCCCGCCGGCTCCGCCCACGGGCGCGAGGTGGCCGAGGCCGGTCGTGAGAGCGATGAGGGTGCCCGCGCCCATGCCGAGGAGCACGGCGGTCTGCCGCCAGATCCCGCGCAGCACCATGAGGAACAGCACGGTGCAGCCGATGGTGGCGCCGGCCAGTACGACGGCCGAGGGTGCGGCGTACCCGGGACTCCCGGGGCGGCCGGTGACCAGCTGGGCGGCGACCCGGATCATGGCGATCCCGATGAGCAGCACGGTGGTGCCCATGACCAGGGGCGGGAAGAGCCGGACGACCTTCGCGTAGAAGGGCAGTACGGCGAAGAGCAGCGCCGCGGCCAGGAGCACCGAGCCGGTCGCGGTCGCGGGGCCGTGGTCTTTCGCTATCTGGAGGAAGAGCGCGGTGGCCGCCCCGCCGGGGAGCATGACGAACGGCAGCCGGGCCCCGAACCGCCACACCCCGAGGGACTGGAGCAGGGTGCCGGCGCCGCAGAGCACGAGGGTGGCGCTGAGCAGGGAGGCGGTGTGCGCGGCACTGAGGCCGAGGGCCTGGCCGGTCAGGAACGTGGTGGAGACGGGCGCGGCCACCATGGCCAGGACGTGCTGTGCGGACAGCGGGGCCAGCCGGCGCAGCGGCAGCCGCTCGTCCACCGGGCTGACCGGGGCCGCGGCCTTCGCGGCCTTCGTGGAGGCGGCGCTCATCGGGCTGCCTCTCTGTTCAGCCAGGGCAGCTCTTCGGCGGTGTACCGGTAGGCGCGGAAGACCGCGTTGGGTTCGGACGGGAACAGGCCGCGGACCTCGGACTCCTGGTAGGCGCCGAAGTGGGGGACGACGTACTCCCAGCAGAGGTAGCCCTCGGGGGTCACCTCGAAGAGGCGGCCGGACGGGGAGTCGGTGACGAGGGTGTTGCCGCCGGCGAGGCGCTGGGCGCTGCCCATGAACGGGGCGAAGAAGGCCTCGCGGGCGGGGTCGTGGTACTCCCAGACGACCTTGCCCGAGGAGCGCTCGACCTCGATGACCCGGGAGTAGGGGACGTCCGATCCGGGCCGGAAGACGCCGTTGTCGAACACCAGCACCCTGCCGTCGGCGAGTTCGGTGGGGGCGTGCTGCTGCGAGACGACTCCGGGCTCGGTGCGCCAGAGGATCTCGCCGGTCTCCCGGCTGATGACGACCACGGCGGAGACGCTGCGCAGGCTGGCGAGGACGTTCCCGTCGGCCAGCGGTACGACGCTGTTGATGAGCGGCCAGTGTTCGCGGGCGTAGTCCGGGTGCAGGGCGTACTCGGCCCGGTCGAGGTGTTCGGCCGCGCTCCACGACCACCGTACGGAGCCGTCGGCGTCGACCTCGGTGATGGTGTCGGCCCACACCGTGCCGTCGGCCGCCTCCGAACCGGGCACTCCCCCGAGCACGCCCGCCCCGTCGGCCCCCCGCAGCGGTTCGAGCGCGGTGTAGAGCACGCGGCCGCCGCCGAGGTGGTGGGCGTCGTGGTGCTGGAGCGGGTCGCGGTGTTCGCGCAGGACGGTGCCGTCCGGGGTGGCTTCGAGCATCACGCCGCCGCGGTACTTGTGCCACATCGGGAAGAGCGCCTCCTCGCCGGGGAGCACGCCGCTGTAGGCGAGGTTGCCGTTGTCGAGGATCCGGGCGTGGCGGCCGGGGCGGTAGGGCAGCCGCCACTCGTGGACCACCTCGCCGTGGATGTCGATCAGGTACACCTCGCCGGAGCCGGTGAGCGGGGCGAAGAGGGTGTACCCGCCTTCCGAGGCCTCGGGGTCGAGGGCGATGAGACCGGTGCCGCGGCGGCGGCGGAAGTTCTGGTCGACCGGGGGCATGCTGTCCTCCTGCGGAGCGTGAAACTTTGTTTGATGCGAGCAATCTCCTTTGAAGTTAGCGGTGCATTGTTGCGGCACTGTGAAGGGCGTGCGAAGCCCGCGGCCGGGTGCGGGAAGATGATCGTCAGAGGCGCGGTACGACGAGCGGGGTGTGCGGTCAGGTGGAAGACGAGACGTCCGAGCGGAGGATCGGTGCGGGCATCCGCAGGCGGCGCAGGGCGCTGGACCTCACCCTCGCCGAGGTGGCCGCGCGCAGCGGTCTGTCCTCGCCCTTCCTCAGCCAGATCGAGAACGACCGGGCCCGCCCCAGCATGCGTTCGCTCCAGCGGGTGGCCGACGCCCTGGACACCACGGCCGTGCAGCTGCTGGCCGCCGCTGAGACCCCGCGCCGCGTGGACATCGTGCGGGCCGACGCCGATCCCGGGCTCGATGCCGGGCTCGGATCCGGGGTGGATGCCGGGCCGGATCCGACGGCCCGGGTCCGTCCGCTCGTACGCGGCCAGCACCAGATGCACGCGCTGGAGTTCACCGGGGACCACGACGCCGAGCGCCCGTTCCGGCACCGCAACGACGAGTTGATGTACGTCGCCGACGGCGCCGCCGAGGTGGAGGTGGACGGGCGGACCCACCGCCTGGGCCGCGGCGACACGTTGTACCTCACCGGCGGGGTGGAGCACCGCTGGCGGGCGCTGGAGGCGGGCACGCGGGTGCTGCTCGTCGCCGTCGCCGATCACGTCGAGGCCGTCGTGGACCCCCTCGGCTGAAGCGGGACCGGCAGCGACCCCGAGGCCGTGTAGCCGGTGGCGCGCGTCCCACCTCAGCCCGTGCGGGCCTCGCGCAGGGCCTGGTGGACGGACCAGGCCACCGAGACCAGGGGCACCGCCACCACGGCCCCCACGATCCCGGCGGCGATGGCTCCCGCGACCACGGACAGGGCCACCACCATCGGGTGCAGGCGCACCGCCCAGCTCATCACGAGGGGGTGCAGCAGGTGCCCTTCGATCTGGCCGATGACCACGATGAGCGCGACCACCAGGGCCGCCACGAGCGGCCCCTGGGTGGCGAGGGCGACGACGGCGGCCACCCCGAGGGCCACCGGGGATCCGATGAGCGGGACGAAGGCGGCGACGAACTCCAGCAGGGCGAGCGGGACGGCCAGCGGGACGCCGAGGAGGTAGAGCGCGATGCCCACGAGGACGGCGTTGGTCGCGGCCACGAGCACGATCCCGTGGGTGTAGCCCGTGAAGGTCCGCCACGCGGCCCGTCCGGCCGGGGCCACCCGCTCCCGTGCGCCTTCGGGCAGTTGTGCGCAGAACCAGTTCCACTGCCGGTCGCCCGAGTAGGTGAAGAAGACCGAGCAGAACAGCCCGAGAGCTGCCACGGTGAACACCGCCACGACCCGTCCCGCACCGCTGAGCGCCGTGCTCAGCAGGGTGGAGCGGTGGCTCGAGAGGTAGTCGCCGATCTTCGACTGGGCATCGCTCAGGGCGTGCGCGTCGAGCCGGAACGGCGGCCCCTGGAGCCAGCTCTGGATCCGGCCCAGCCCGTCGCGGAACTCGCGCACCAGCGCCGGCCATTCCCCCGCGACGGCCTCGCCGACCAGCGTGAGGGCGCCGAGCACCAGGATCAGGCTGCCGATCAGCGCGCAGGCCACGGCGAGCCCGCGGGGCATCACCCGGGCCAGCAGCCCGGCGGGCGGGCGCAGCATGGCCGCCGCGACCAGGCCGAGGAAGAGGGCCAGGGCGATCTCGTGGAACCGTCCCAGGACGGCGAACACCGCGTACGCCGCCGCGCCCACGACCAGCAGGCGCCAGGCGTACCCGGCCGCCGTCCGCAGGCCCGGGGCCACCGGGGTCGCCGCCCGTGCGGCGGACGGGGACGCCGCGGCGGCCGGGGTACGGTCCCGGCCGGTCCGGTCCGCGCCGCGGGGGCGGCCGCCGGGCGGGAGCCGCCGGGCGGGCCGCGTCACGAGTCGCCTGGTCATGTGCGGCCGCACCTCCGGGGTGTGTTGGTCCCCTCGGGCTATCACTCCGGCGGCGCCCGCCCCGTGCGCCGCGCAGCGCGTTCGCCCGAAGGCCTCATCACCGTTGGGCCGAAGGAGCCGATGAGCCGAAGGAGCGGGCCCGGGCGTTGCCCCTGCTCGGGCGAGTTCGCTGGTCACAGGGGGTTTCCCGGACCGGGCGGCCGACGGGCGACGGGAAACCCGTCGACCCCGGTGCCCGCCGGGGACAGGCTCTTGGTGTCAGCACGGAGCAAGACCGAGGGGACACCCACCATGCGCAAGATGATCCGCGGCGCCGCCGCGTTCGCCACCGCCGCGGCCGCCGTCGTCGCACTGAGCGGAGCCGCCGGAGCGTCCGGCGCGCAGCCGGCCGACACGTGGGCCGGCTGCCCGGACGGGGCGGTCTGCATCTACCCGCAGAACCAGAACCCCGCTGTCAGCCCGAGCCACGTCTTCTACAGCTACGGGGCCCACAACCTCACCAACCAGTACGGCAACCACTGGGTCCTCAACAACCAGTACGGCGGGGCCACCGCACGCCTGTGCGCCGGCTCCAACGGGGTCAACTGCGGCAACCCCATCGCCCAGGGCACCGGGGTCTACGCCGACCTCGGGCCGATCAACTCGATCACCCTCAACCGCTAGCGGCAAACGGGGCCGTCAGGCCAACAGCCCGTCAATCCATCAATCCGCCGATCCGTTCGGCATGCGCACGGACGTTCCGGAGCCCGGCACCCGGCCGGGCTCCGGAACGCCGCCGTTCACCGCCACTCCGCACGAACGGCCGGTCGGCCGTCCGACCCCCGCGATAGCCTGGGCACCTGCCTCTCACAGCCTGGGCGCACATTGCCATGGGGGACGTCTTGGGGGATCCGGACCGCGCGAGCGGAACCGCGGCGGCCTTTCCCGCCCAGTTGAGAAGGTTGCGCGTGCAGCGCGGCCTGTCGCTCGGCGACCTCGCCCGGCGGACGCACTACAGCAAGGGCTACCTCAGCAAGATCGAGACCGGTGCGAAGCCCGTCACCCTCGATGTCGCCCGCAGCTGCGACCGGGTCCTCGACGCCGGGGGCGAACTCCTGCGGCTGGTACCGGAGCGCCCGGAGAACGAGGAGTCCGGGCGCCCGGCAGCCGGATCCCGCGCCGAGCAGGCCCACCGGCCCGGCCCCTCGGACCCTCCCGGCACCCCCGGCCCGCCCCACCAGCGCGGTCCGCAGTCGGACGGCGCGTGCCCCTACCGCGGCCTGTCCGCGTTCACCCCGCAGGATTCCCGGTGGTTCTTCGGCCGGGAGCGGGCCACGGCCGCCCTCCTCGAGCGGGTCCACGACCGGCTCGGGCACGGCCCGTTGCTCCTCGTCGCCCGCTCGGGCGCGGGCAAGTCCTCCCTGCTCAGCGCGGGTCTGGTACCGGCCCTGCGGCGCGGCGGCCTCCCGGTGGCGGGGGCCGACGGCTGGCCGGTCGTCCGTTTCACCCCCACCGCACACCCGCTGCGGGAGCTGCTCGAAGCCACCGTCAAGGCGGTGGGGGGCGACCTCGGCGTCACCCCGGATCAGGTGAGCTCCCACCCGGAACGGCTGCTCGAATCCGTCCACCGGCTGGCGGGCGGGACCGGCCCCCTCCCCGGGGCGGACGGGCTCCGGCCGGCGACCGTGCGGCCGGTGTTGCTGGTCGACCAGTTCGAAGAGCTGTTCACCCTCTGCTCCGACGAGGAGGAGCGCCGCGCCTTCGTACGGGTGCTCCTCGCCCTGGCCGCCGCTCCCCCGGCGGCGGCGCCCGGCGGCGCGTACGACCCCGCCGTCGTCGTGCTCGGTGTACGGGCCGACTTCTCCGGGGAGTGCCTGGACCTGCCGGAGCTGGCAGCCGTGTTCAGCGACGGGCTGTTCGCCCTGCCCCCGATGTCCGTGGCGGAGCTGCGGGAGTCGATCACGCGCCCGGCGGAGCTCGCCGGACTCGTACTGGAGCCGGGACTCGTCCCGCTGCTGTTGCGGGACGCGGGCGTACGGGACCCCGGTGCGGGGGATCCCGGCGCCGAGGGCCCCGGGGCGCGCCCCGGCGGCGGCCCGGACGTCTGGCCGGGGGAGGCTCCTTCCAGCGCCCTGCCCCTGATGTCCCACGCGCTGATGGCCACCTGGCAGCGGCGCGAGGGATCCACGCTCACCGTCGCGGGGTACGCGTACGCCGGCGGCATCCAGGGCGCCGTGGCGCGCAGCGCCGAGCACGTGTTCGCCCGCCTGTACCCGGCCGAGCAGCGGATGGTCAGGCGGCTCCTCGTCCGGCTGGTGCACATCGCCGACGGCACGGGGCCGACCCGGCGCCGCATGAGCCGCACCGCCCTGCTGGAGGGTCAGGCCGACTCCGCGCGGGCCGCGGCCGCCCTGGACGCCTTCGTCCGAGCCCGGCTGATCAGCGCGGACAGCGACACCGTCGAGATCACCCACGAAGCCCTGCTGCACGCCTGGCCCCGGCTGCGCGGCTGGATCCACGCCGACCGGGCCGGGCTGCTCGTCCACCAGCAACTGGCCCAAGCCGCCGACGAATGGGTGCGCGAGGGCCGCGACCCGTCCGTGCTCTATCGCGGCAGCCGCCTCGCCACCGCCCGCACCTGGGCCGAAGAACTGGACGGCCGCGGCCGGCTGGGTCCCCGCGAGGCCGCCTTCCTCGATGCGAGCCGGGCCGCGGAGGAGGCCCGCCACCGTCAGGACCGGCTCCGGGTCCGCCTGCACCAGCGGATGCTGGCCACCCTCGTCGTCCTGCTCCTGCTGGCGCTGACCGCCGGCGGGGTGGCGTACCAGCAGCGCGCGGGGGCGCTCGGGCAGGAGCGGACCGCCCGTTCCCAGGCCCTGGCCGCCCGTTCGCTGTCCCTGTCCGCCGGGCAGCCCGAGGCCTCCATGCTGCTCGCCGAGGCGGCCTACCGGGCCGAGGCGACGCCCGAGGCGCGCGGCGCCCTGCTCAGCACCCAGTCCCAGCCCTTCCTGGCCCGGCTCGGCGGGCACGGCGGGCCGGTCAACGCGGTGGCCTTCGCACCCGACGGCCGGACCCTGGCGACCGCCGGCTCCGACGGGAAGGTGCTGCTGCGGCGGGTGGCCGACCGGAGCACGGTCGCCGCCTTCACCGCGCCCGGCCGGGTGCGCACCGTCGCCTTCAGCCCCGACGGGCGGACCCTGGCGGCCGGTTCCACCGACGGGCCGGTCCGGCTCTGGCCCCTCGGTTCGGGCGGCGGATCCAGCGGCGGTTCCGGTGGCTCCGTGTCGGTGCTGCCCCCGAGTACGGCGGGGGCCCGGGCGGTGGCCTTCGCCCCCGACGGGCACACCCTGGCCGTGGCGGCGGCCGACGGGACCATCCAGGTGCGGGACACCGCCGGGGACCACCGCGAGCGGGCCGTCCTGACCGGGCACACCGCGCGGGTCAACACCCTGGCCTACGCCCCGGACGGCCGGAGCCTCGTATCGGCCGGCGCCGACGGGACCGTACGGCTGTGGGACACGCGGCGGGCGGAGCCGGCCGCCGTTCTGGAGGGGCACACCGGGGAGGTGCTCGGCGCGGCCTTCGCACCGGACGGGCGTACGGTCGCCACCGGCGGGGTCGACCGTACGGTGCGGCTGTGGGACGTCGACGGGCGGCGCGCGGCCGCGACGCTGGCCGGGCACAGCGACGACGTCAACTCCGTGGCCTACACCCCGGACGGCACCACCGTCATCAGCGGGGGCGGCGACGGCACCACCCGGCTGTGGGACGTCCGGGGCGCCCGGCTCACGGCGACGCTGGCCGGGCACACCGACTACGTGCTGGCCGTCTCCGTGGATCCGACGGGATCGGTGCTCGCCACCGCCGCGTTCGACCAGTCCGTCGTGCTCTGGGACCTGCGGGGGCCGGTGCTGACGGCGCGCCCGTTCACCGAGGTGTGGCACGCCGCGTACAGCCCCGACGGGAAGCTCCTCGCCACGGCCGACGCGGCTCACACGGTGCGGGTGTGGGACGTGCCGGAACGGCGGATTCTGGCCACTTTCTCGGGGCACGCCGAGACGGTGTTCTCGGTGGCGTTCGCCCCCGACGGACGCACCCTCGCCTCGGCCGGCGCCGACGGCACCGTACGCCTCTGGGACACCGGCACGCGCGCTCCGCTCGCCACCCTCACCGGGCACACCGGGACCGTGTTCTCGGTGGCCTTCGCCCCCGACGGACGCACCCTCGCCTCGGCCGGCGCCGACGGCACCGTACGCCTCTGGGACACCGGCACGCGCAGTCCGCTCGCCATCCTCACGGGGCACACCGACTTCGCCAACGACGTCGTCTTCAGCCCCGACGGGCGGACCCTGGCCAGCGCCGGGGATGATCTGACCGTCCGGCTGTGGGACGTGGCCGGGCGCCGCCCGCTCGCCGCGCTCAGCGGGCACGCGGGAGCGGTGCGGGCCGTCGCGTTCGGCCCGGACGGGCGGACGCTGGCGAGCAGCGGCAACGACGGCACCGTACGGCTGTGGGACGCCGACCAGCGGCGCGTCACCGCGGTGCTGACGGGGCACACCGGCTCGGCGCGGGGCATCGCCTTCTCCCCCGACGGGCGGACCCTGGCCAGCAGCGGCAACGACCGTACGGTGCGCCTGTGGGACGTGCCCGGACACCGGCTCCGGGCCGCACTGTCGGGCCACACCAACGCGGTGTGGGGGGTCGTCTTCTCCCCCGACGGGCGGACCCTGGCGAGCAGCAGCAACGACGGCACCGTACGCCTGTGGAACCCGGATCCCGGCGCCCGGCTGGCGGACATCTGCCGGACGGTGGGCCGCCTCGGACCGCGGGAGCGGCAGGCGCTGGTGCCCGGCCTGCCCGTGCGGGAGGCGCGCTCCTGCTAGGGCCTGTCGTCAAACTCCCGTCTGCCGCGCGACGCCTGGCACGCGCTCTCGCCGCACCGGGCGAAATCCCGAGTACGTCCAGTACGCAGGCTTCCGCCCGGCACACCGAGAGCACGCACCAGACGCCGCGCGGCCGCCCTTCGGGCGGCCGGCGGGATTTTGACGACAGGCCCTAGGCCGTCCCTTTCGGATCTTGCCGGGCCCGCGACGCCTGGCGAGATCCGAAAGAGACGCCCTAACCCGTCCGGGGTTTCCTCCGGAGTTTCCCGTTGCCCGTTCGGGTGGTGCCGCGTCCGGACCTCGACGGGGCGCGGACGGGGCCGACAGGCTGAGTCACGGATCCGGAGCCGGAGCCGGCGGCCAAGTGCCGTTCGGACGGCCCTGCTTCATCAGCCCCATCCCGCCGCGTGAAACGAGGTCTCCCACCGTGCTGCGCCGAACAGGTCTCATCGGAACGCTCCTCGCGCTCCTGGCCGTGCTCCTCTGTACCCCGGCCGGCCCGGCGGCCGCCGACGACGGCTGCCGGGTGCTGGCCCCCGGGGCCTCGGCGGCGGCCGAGCGCGCCGTCGCCGCCGCCTGCGAACAGGTGGGAAAGGGGGTCTGGTACACCTGGGGCGGTGGTCACGGCCCGGGGCCCGGTGCCACGTACGGGCAGGTGGACCCCACCGATCCGGCGAGCGAGCACGATCCCGAACGGCTCGGCTTCGACTGCTCGGGGTTCGTCCGCTACGCCTACGCGCAGGCAGCCGGCTCGGACCTGCTCGACGGGGTGGCCAGTGCGCAGTACTACACGCACCGCGCGGCCACGCGCTTCACCGCCGCCCAGGGGCTCGCGCCGCTGCTCCCCGGCGACCTGCTGGTGTGGGGAACCTCCCGCGACCTGCACCACATCGCCCTCTACCTCGGGGCGGGCAAGATGGCGGAGGCCCGGCAATCGGGCACCAAGCTGATGGTCAGTGAGGTCACCGACGCGCGGCTGTCGAACGGCTATTACGGAGCGGTGCGGGTGGACACCGGCCCGGTCACCGGGCACGTGTTCCAGACCTGGGGCTCCGGCGTCTGGACCAAGGAGCAGCCCGCCACGGCGTCCGCGCGCGTCTATGCCTTCCCCGGGCCGACGACCGTCCGCGTCGCGTGCCAGAAGCACGCGGAGTCGGTGACCTCGGACGGATACACCAATGACGCCTGGTCGTACCTTCCGGACTATCAGGCATGGATGACGAACATTTACGTCCGCGGGGCGGCTTGGCTGGAAAACGTGCCTACCTGTCGTTGATCATCCGTAAGGTCGGAAACGAACCGCAAACCCCCCACGCCGGCCGGCCCGGCCCATCCGAGGAGCAACGTGCGCACGTCCACGTCCCCGTCGTCCCCGTCAACCCTGTCGCCCTTCTCCCGCTCGCGGCGCCTGGCCGTCGGCGCCGCCCTGCTCGCCGTCGTGGCCGGCGGTACGCTGCCCGCCACCGCCGCCCACGCGGCGACCGTGCCCGGCTCCGCCGCGCAGGCTCCCGTCCAGCCGACCGCCGCGCCCGATCTGGAGGCGCTGACGCAGGCGTTGCGCAACACGACGGCGGCCGGAGCCCCCGGGGCGATGGCCCGCTTCACCGGTCCGGACGGGGTCCGGACCCGGGTGGAGGGCGTACGGGACCGGGAGACGGGCGCGGCGATGGACACGCGGGCCCGGTTCCGGATCGGCAGCGTCACCAAGACGTTCTCCTCGGTCGTCCTCCTCCAGCTGGTGGACGAGGGGAAGATCGAGCTCGACCGGCCGGTCAACGCGTACCTCCCGGGCCTGCTGCCCGACGACCGGATCACGGTGCGCCACCTGCTCACCCACCGGAGCGGTCTGGCGGACTACACGAACGCGATGTTCGAGCACACCGTGCCCGGCTTCGAGGCGGTCCGGAACAAGGTGTTCACGTACAAGGAGCTCGTCGGCCTCTCGCTCGCCGAGCCGAGGACCACCGAGCCCGGGGTGGCGTACAAGTACTCGAACACCAACTTCGTCGTGGTGGGGATGCTGATCGAGAAGGCCACCGGGAAGCCGGTGGCCAAGGAGTACGAGCGGCGCATCATCAAGCCCCTCAAGCTGAAGCACACCTCCTACGTGCACCCCGGCACGACCATCAAGGGTCTGCACGCCAACGGCTACCTGCACCCGGACGAGGCCGGCGCCCCGCTGGTCGACTCCACCGAACAGACCGTCTCCTGGGCGCAGTCCGCGGGCGCGATGATCTCCAGCGCGGCCGACCTCAGCACCTTCATGTCCTCCCTGCTCGGCGGGAAGCTGCTGCGCCCGGGCACGCTGGACGCCATGCTCACCGTGACCCCGACCGACACCACGAACACCCGGTTCTACGGGCTGGGCCTGCGCCGGTACGACCTCTCGTGCGGTGCGCAGGTCTACGGGCACACGGGCACCGTGCAGGGCTTCTACACCTACGCGTTCACCACCCGGGACGGCAAGCGCTCCCTCTCCGCCATGGCGAACACCTCCAACCGGGGCCAGGCCAACACCGCCCTCGGCGGCACGCTGGAGGCCGCCTTCTGCGGTAAGGCACCGGTCGCCGCGAAGGCCACCGCGCGCGGTTTCGCGTTCGCCCCGGCCGCGGCGGAGGCGGACCTCCCCGAGAACCGCTGACGTCGATTCCCGGACACGGGCCCGCTCCCACCCCTTGGCGTGGGAGCGGGAGCCGGGAAAGCTGAACTCCGCATTCCCGCACGGGCGTTGTCCGTGTGACCGATGAGGAGGACACGATGGCCGACGCACCGCCCGTGAAGCGTTCCCGCAGGGGGCCGGGCCGGCGGGCCCGCAGGATGCTCGCCGCCACGGCGGGGGCCGCGGCGCTGGTCCTCGCGGTCCCCGGGGTCGCGCACGCGGCTCCGCCCCCGGCCCTGCCCGCCAACGCGGACGGGCTGGAACAGACCTTCCAGCCGGCCTACGACTACGACCGCGACGGCTGCTACTCCAGCCCCGCCATCGGTCCGGACGGCACCATCAACGGGGGCCTGAAGATGGGCGGCGACGTCAACGGCCAGTGCCGTGACCTCTCCGACCTGAACAACACCAACGGCTACTCCCGTGCGAAGTGCAACAACGGCTGGTGCGCCGTCATGTACGCCCTCTACTTCGAGAAGGACCAGGTCTCGCTCGGCCCCGGCAGCGCCGGGCACCGGCACGACTGGGAGCACGTCGTGGTGTGGATCCAAGACAACCAGGTCGCCTACGTCTCCACTTCGGAGCACGGGAACTTCAAGGTCCACGCCGCCTCGCAGATCCGCTTCGACGGCACCCATCCGAAGATCGTCTACCACAAGGACGGCATCAGCACGCACTGCTTCCGTGCCGCGAACTCCAACGACGAGCCGCCGGAGAACCACAAGGGGACCTGGCAGTACCCCACGCTGGTCGGCTGGAACGGCTACCCCGCCGGGCTGCGCGACAAGCTGAGCCAGGCCGACTTCGGCAGCGCCCTGCTCGGCATCAAGGACGGCCAGTTCAACGGCCACCTGGCCAAGGCCAAGCCGGCCGGGATCCCCTTCGACCCCAACGCGTGACCCCCTAGGGGGGCGCCCGGAGGGGCCCGGATAGGGTCGTCGCGGGAATGGTTCCGCCCTCGTGCACAGCGCGCTCACGCTGCCGCTCGCACAGCCCCGCGGGGTGATCATCGGCCACATGGTCGGGGCGGCCGTCGGCTACGGCGTGCTGGCCGCGGCCGGAAGCGGCGCCTGGGGGGGGGCCGCCGTGGCCGCCGGTGTCACGCTGGCGCTGGTCATGGCCGCGCGCACCCCGCATTCACCCGCCTGCGCCACCGCCGTGGTGGTCGTACTCCAGGCCCCGGTGGCGGCCCGGTTCGTCCCGTTGCTGTTCGGATCGACCGTCCTGATCGTCCTGACCGGGTACGCGGCCTCCAGCTTGCGCCGCAAGGCTCCGAGGTACCCCGCGTACTGGTGGTGACCGTACGTCACCGCCGGCGGTGGTTCGAGATGCGCTCCCGGTGTACTGCTGGTTCGCTGAAAGCCGCCCGGCGTCCCCCCACAGCGCCCAGGAGTGATCATGAGTGCAGGCGAATCCCACGGCCGGTCCCGGCAGCTGCGCGACAAGGCGCAGGAACTCGACGAGGCCGCCACCCGCTCGACCGACCCGGACGAGAGCCGGCGACTGCGGGACAAGGCGCGCCGCCTGCGCGAGCAGAGCGAGCAGGAGCGCGTCATCGACGACCCGGGGATGGACCTGCGGTAGACCCGGCGGGCCGGGCCCCGGCTACGGGCCTACCGGACGGGCCTACGGGGCGACGGCCGCCGCGGGGGCCTCGTCGAGCTCCCACGCGTGGCGCTTGAACTCGCGGACGAAGTCCGCGTGGTCCTCCCACTGGCGGGCGATGCCGCGCAGCACGTCCCAGTGGTGCTCCACCGCCTGGTCGATGACCCGGCGGACCGCCGGCTCGGCCGTCTCCCGCTGCTCGATGAGGCCCTTGGCCACCGAGGCCTCCAGCGCCGCGTTGCGCAGGGCGCGCAGGGCGCGGGAGGTGTCGTCCATCCCGAAGCCGTTCTCGCTGCCCGTCTCCTCGGCGAAGAGCGGGGTGAGCCGCGCCTCGATGAAGGCGGTGATCCGCTCGAAGTGGCGTACGTCCATCGGGGGCTCCATCTCGGGTCGCTGCGCTGTCCGGCACGAACCGGGCCCGCACCGGCGATCATTATCCCGCAGCCGGGCACCCGCTCCGCTCCGGGGTGCGGGCACCTAATCTGGCCCGCATGGACGAGCGGGGCGAGCTGAACGAACCGGATGAACTCGACGGCGTGGAGGTCATCGCGTTCGCCGATGCCGCAGCCTTCGAGGAGTGGCTGGCCGGGCACCACACCCGGTACGAGGGCGTGTGGGTCAGGCTGGCGAAGAAGGCGTCCGGGATCCCGTCGGTCTCCTCGGACGAGCTGGTCGACATCGGCCTGTGCTACGGCTGGATCTCCGGTCAGCGCCGGTCCCTGGACGAGCGGTACTACCTCCAGAAGTACGTTCCCCGCAGGCCCCGGAGCCTGTGGTCGCAGGTCAACGTCGACAAGGTGACGGAGCTGACGGCCCTGGGCCGGATGCGCGAACCGGGCCTCGCCGAGGTGCGCAAGGCGCAGGAGGACGGCCGCTGGGCGGGGGCCTACGCCTCCCAGCGGACGGCGGAGGTGCCGCCGGACGTCACGGCCGCCCTCGCGGAGAACCCGACGGCCCGGGCGGCCTTCGAGGCCCTGGACCGCACCGGGCGCTACCTCGTCGTCCTGCCCCTCCTCCAGGCCCTCACGCCGGAGTCCAGGCGGGCCCGCCTGGACCAGGCCGTACGCCTCCTGGCCCGGGGCGCCGCCGGCTGACCCCGGTGGTGCCGGGGCGCGGCCGGGCGTGGCATGGTCCCGACCATGGACGATTGGCTTCTGCAGGCCGGCAGTGGGGCGCGGTTCGACTGGGGGCCCGTGGGCGCGCAGCGGATCGCGGGGGAGGCCGCTTGTCTGGTGGTCGTCGACGTGTTGTCGTTCACGACCTCGGTGACGGTGGCGGTGGAGCGCGGGACGCGGGTGTTTCCGCACGCCTGGCGCGACGAGTCCGCGGCGGAGTTCGCCGAGGAGAAGGACGCGCGACTGGCCGTAGGACGGCGGGCGGCCACGCCGGCCTCGCCGTGGTCGCTGTCACCGGCGGCGCTGCGGGACGCCCCCTTCGTCCCGCGCCTGGTCCTGCCCTCCCCCAACGGGTCCGCCATCGCCGCCGCGGCCGCTGCCGCCGGGGCGACGGTGGTCGCGGGCTGTCTGCGCAACGCGACGGCCGTGGGCCGCGAGCTGGCGCGTCGGGGGTACGGGACCACCGATCGGCCGGTCGCCGTCATCGCCTCCGGCGAGCGGTGGCCGGACGGCAGCCTGCGGCCCGGGCTGGAGGACCTGCTCGGGGCCGGAGCCGTCCTCTCGGCGCTGCGGGCGTGCCGCCGCGGGCCGTTGTCGCCCGAAGCGGCCGCCGCGGCCGACTGTTTCGAGGCGACCCCGGACGTCATCGCCGCGGTGGCCTGCAGTGCGTCCGGCCGGGAGCTCGTGAGCGGCGGGTTCGCCCGGGACGTGGACATCGCGACCGAGATGGACGTGTGCGAGACCGTTCCGGTGCTTGAGGGCGGCGCGTTCGCGGCCCGCTGACCCCGGCCGGGACCGGCCCGCCGGGGCTACCAGCGGAGCGGGAGGCGGCTGACGCCGTGCATCAGGCTGCCCGGCAGCCAGGCCGGCGGGCCGGCTTCCGGGTCCTCGGCCAGGTCGGGGAAGCGTTCGAGCAGGGAGCGGATGGCGATGCGGCCCTCCATGCGCGCCAGCGGGGCGCCGAGGCAGAAGTGGAGTCCGTGGCCGAAGGCCAGGTGGCCCTGCGGGGCGCGGCCGATGTCGAACACCCCGGGGTCCGCGAAACGGGTGGGGTCGCGGTCGGCGCCGGCCAGGGAGACGAACACGGTGGCCCCGGCCGGGATGACGGTGCCGCCCACGTCCAGGGGTTCGCGGGCGTAGCGGTACGTGGTGTGCTGCACGGGGCCGTCGTAGCGGAGCATCTCCTCGACCGCTCCGTCGATCAGCCCGTCCAAGTCGCCGCGCAGAGCTGCCAGCTGTTCGGGGTGCGCGAGCAGGGCCCGTACGCCGTTGGAGATGAGGTTGACGGTGGTCTCGTGGCCCGCGACGAGCAGCAGGAAGGCCATCCCGATGACCTCGTCGGAGGACAGGGAATCGCCGTCCTCGTCGCTGGTGCGGATGAGCGCGCTCAGCAGGTCCTCGCCGGGCTCCTTGGACTTGTCCCTGATGAGCTGCACGAGGTAGGTCCCCATCTCCCGGTTCGCGAGGCTGTTCGACTCGGCCGAGGTGGGGGAAACGATCTCGTTGGACCAGTACCGGAACCTGGCCCGGTCCAGGTCGGGGACGCCGAGCAGCTCGCAGATGACGGTCATCGGGAGCGGAAACGCCAGCGCGTCGATCAGGTCGCCGCCGCGCTCCGGCCGGGCGGCCATCGCGTCGAGCAGCCCGTCGGCGATCTCCTGGACGCGCGCCCGCATGCCCTCCATCCGGCGCGCGGTGAACTCCCGCGAGACCAGGCGCCGCAGCCGGGTGTGATGCGGCGGGTCGGATTCGAGCATGTTGGAGTTCACGGCGCTGAGCTGGGCCTCCGGGAAGTTGCCCGCGGTACGCCAGTCCTTGGACAGGGCCGGGTGGTTGAGCGCGCGGCGCGCTTCCTCGTGCCCGACGATCATCCAGCTCGGTTCGACCTCGTCGGCGGTGAGGATGATCCGGTGGACGGGCCCCGCCGCACGCATCCTCTCGTAGAACGCATACGGGTCGGCATCGAACTCTTCCGCGCTGGCACTGATGTCCACTACTGGCATCGGACCACGGTACGCCCCCTGTTGGAGCCGGGTGAGGGCGGTTTCCGGACACTCCGGGGCAAGACCCCGATCACGGTAGTCTGCGGCCTTCGCCATACGAAAGAGGGGGACGGCCATGACCACCGCAAGCGAGGTAGTCCGGACGACGGTTGAGGTCGTCACTCGGGACGGCACCGCCGATGCCTACCTGGCCCGACCCGACGGCGAAGGGCCGTACCCCGGGGTGCTGCTGTACGTGAACGCCCTCGGGATCCGTCCGCACATCAAGTCGGTGGCGGACCGGATCGCGGCGGCCGGCTACGTCGTTCTGATGCCCAACCTCTTCTACCGCCACGGGCGCGCCCCGGTGTTCGAACTTCCGGAGTTCGTGGACTTCGAGCGGCAGCCGGAGCTCTTCGACCGGGTCGGGCCGGTCCTCGAGTCGCTGACCGCCGAGCTGGCGATGCGCGACGCCGAGGCCTATCTGGAGCGGCTCGCGGGCCTCCCGGAGGTCGCCGCCGGGCCGGTGGCGATCACGGGGTACTGCCTGGGTGCCCGGCTGGCCCTGCTCACGGCGGGGACGTACCCGGAACGGGTGGCGGCCGCTGCCGGTTTCCACGGCGGGTTCCTGGCCACGGACGCGGCGGACAGCCCGCACCTGGTGGCGCACCGGGTCACCGCCGAGCTGTACTTCGGCCACGCGGACCAGGACCCGACGCTGCCGGCCGAGGAGATCGACCGGCTGGACAAGGCCCTCTCGGCGGCGGGCGTCCGCCACCGGGCCGAGGTGTACGAGGGCGCGGCACACGGCTACACCCTGGCCGACACGAGTTCCTACCACGCGGCCTCGGACGAACGGCACTGGTCCGCGCTGTTCGCGCTGCTCGACCGGGCGTTCTGAGCACCGCGGGCCCGGCGTGCTGCCGGGCCCGCGGTGCTACGTTGCTACGGGGCTACGGGGCCGCATTGCTACGGAGCCACGGGGCTCCGGTCACCCGCACTGGCCGGACCGGGGTCCGGCGACGGTGGTTCCGGTGACGCGCGGTGCCGGTTCGTTGGCCTCGCAGCGCAGCGGTCCGGTGATCCGGCCGTCCGTGAACTCGACGCCTCCGGTGTTGGCTTCCAGGGTGACCGGACCGTTGATCACGTTGCCGGCGCAGACGGGGTCCGCCCCCGCATCGGCGGCGGAGCCGATCACCACGGAACCGCTGGTGGTCCGCACGCCGACCGGGCCGGTCAGCGTGGATCCGCAGAGGGACACGGCGAGCGCCCCGTCGGCGGAGAACGGACCGGTGACGCTGCCGTCCGCTACGGACAGCGCGCCGCCGGGCCGGACGGTGAGCGACCCGTTCCGGCTTCCGCCGGAGGCGATGCAGAGCGATTCCCCGGCCGCCACGGTCAGCGGTCCGCGGTGGTCGGTCGTGATGCAGGGCCGGCTGAATCCGACGGTGACGTCGGTCGGTTCACCGGTGGAGCTGCCCGTGTGGTCGGCGTCCGGGGCGTACGAGGCGCTGATCCGGTGGGTGCCGGGGCGCAGGGGGCTCGTGGTGAAGCGGGCCTGTCCACCTGGGTGTGGTTGATCAGGTTGCTGGTGAAGCACACGGCGTAAGGGGTGCTGGAGAACGAGGCGTTGACCGCGCCCCCGCTGCCGCCGATGCCGAGCCAGTGCGTCACGTCGGTACCGACGACACCCGTGGACCCGATGTACTCGGTGGTGCCGTCGGGGCTGGGCGAGGTGCCGTTCACCTTGTTGCCGTTGGACGACGTCCCGTTGCCGATGGCCTGGTTGATCCCGCCACCGGATATGAGCCCCGAGGAGCAGTCCGCGTGGGTGGAGATCTCGGCGAAGGTCGCCGCGGGTCCGGAGGTGACCCCCGGAGTCTTCACCGTCACGCCGACAGTGTTGGCGTAGGCCGATCCCGGCACCAGAAGGGCCAGGAGGGTGCCGATGACCAGTGACTTTCCCGCGACGGCGCGGGCCGCAGAACTGTCTTTGGCATGCGATTCTCTCCCTCATCCAGAGTCGCGCATGCGGACTGCAATAGCCCTTTTGATGCGCATCTACAGCGAGAACGAGCTGTCTCACCTAGCAGATTGGGGACTTGGCCAGACCGACCCACCCGCCTGCACCTTTCAGCCCTCCTGAAAGGAACGATCGAAAACAATCGATGGACCTGAGCAATCCCGGTGGGTGAGAGTCGAGGCATCCCCAAGCCCCAACTCCCTTTCTCCCCAACGGAAAGCAGGCTTCCGCGCATGCAGCTCTCGACCACCGACTTCGCCGCCGCGCCCTACGTGTCGGGCGACCCGTACGCCGACTACCGGGGCGGCACCTTCGACTTCTCCCACCTGACCGACCTCGCCGACCGGCGGCTCGGCGCGGGGGTCGTCGCCGCCAACGACGAGTTCTTCGCCGAGCGGGAGAACCTCCTGCTGCGCGCTCCGGCCGTCTTCGACGTGCACGACTACGGCAACAAGGGGAAGGTGATGGATGGTTGGGAGACCCGGCGGCGGCGCGGGGCGGGCGCGGACGAGCCGTTCCCGACGGACTCCGATCACGACTGGGCGCTGATCCGCCTCGGCTCCCCCGGCATCATCCGCGGGATCGTCGTCGACACCGCGCACTTCCGGGGCAACCACCCGCAGCAGATCAGCGTGTGGGCCGCCGCCTTCGAGGGGACGCCCTCGGCCACCGAACTCCTCGAACGGGCGGACGCCTGGGAGGAGATCGTCCCTCGCACTCCGGTGCGCGGCCACGCCGCGAACGGGTTCGCGGTCGGGTCCGGGCGCCGCTGGACGCACCTGCGGATCAACCAGCACCCCGACGGGGGCATCGCGCGCCTGCGGGTCCACGGCGAGGTGCTGCCCGACCCCGAATGGCTGGCCCTGCTCGGCACGGTGGACGTGGCCTGCGTGGTCAACGGCGGGGTCGTGGAGGAGGCCTCGGACGGCTTCTACTCCTCCCCCGGGAACACGATCATGCCGGGGCTGTCGCAGAAGCAGGACGACGGCTGGGAGACGCGCCGGCGCCGCGACAAGGGGAACGACTGGATCGCGTACCGGCTGGCCGGACAGTGCGAGATCCGTGCGGTGGAGGTGGACACAGCGAACTTGAAGGGGAACGCGGCCGGCTGGGTGTCGCTGTCCGTCAAGGACGGCGTGGACGGCGCGTGGACGCAGGTCCTCCCGCGCACCCGGCTGGAACCCGACAGCCCGCACCGGCTGCCGCTCGCCGCACCGGTCCTGGCCACGCACGCCCGGATCGACGTCTACCCGGACGGCGGTTTCGCCCGCCTGCGGCTGCACGGCCGCCTCACGGACGCCGGAGCCGCCGCCCTCACCGCCCGCGCGGCGCGGGCGGCGGGGACGGCGACACCCTGACCGCAGGAAAGGGCGGCGGCCCCGGCATACCGCCGGGGCCGCCGCCCTGAAGAACGGGACTACTCGACCACGAGCTCCACGGGGATGTTGCCGCGGGTGGCCCGGGAGTAGGGGCAGACCTCGTGCGCCTGCTTGACCAGCAGGGTGCCGGTCTCGCCCATCAGCGCCTCGGGGAGTTCCACGCGCAGGACGACGGCCAGCCCGAAGCCCGCGCCGTCCTTGCCGATGGAGACCTCTGAGGTCACCGAGATCTCGCTGGTGTCGACCTTGGCCTGGCGGCCGACCAGCCCGAGGGCGCTGGCGAAGCAGGCGGCGTACCCGGCAGCGAAGAGCTGCTCGGGGTTGGTGCCCAGGCCGCTGCCACCGAGGGCCGGCGGCATGGCCAGCGCCAGGTCGATCTGGCCGTCGGAGCTGACGGCGCGGCCTTCGCGGCCGTTGGCGGTGGCGACAGCGGTGTAGATCGCGTCCATCTCGGGGGTTCCTCTCAAGGGGGCGGAGGCGGGGCCGCCGACCGGTGACCTCGCTCCATCAATATGGCACACAATTCAGTTGTGCACAATTTAGTTGCCGACAGGGCGCCCCGGGTACACTGGCCCGCATGACCGAGCAATCGACCGACGCCCTCCCCGACCAGGACTTCCTGCGCCTCGACGGCCAGATCTGCTTCGCGCTCGGCGCGGCGAACCGGGCCTTCGGCGGGCTCTACCGGGTCGTCCTGAAGGATCTCGGGCTCACCTACCCCCAGTACCTGGTGATGCTGGTGCTGTGGGAGCACGGGGAACTGCCGGTCAAACAGCTCGGACAGCACCTGCGGCTCGATTCGGGCACGCTCTCCCCCCTCCTCAAGCGGCTGGAAGCGGCCGGGCTGATCGTGCGCGAGCGCAGCGCCGCCGACGAACGGTCCGTGCACGTACGCCCCACCGAGGCCGGTACGGCCCTGCGCGCGCGAGCCGTCGAGGTGCCCCGGCGCATCGCGGCCGCGACCGGCTTCGAACTCTCCGAGATCAAGGACCTTCAGGACCGCCTGCGGCGGCTCACCGCCGCCCTCGACGCGGCGGTTCCGCCGGAGTAGCCGGAGTACGGCGTACGGCCCGTGCGGCGGAGGATCCCCGCGGGCGCCACAGCGGGTGCTCGCGCCGGGCCCAGTCGGCGGCCACCGAGCCCGTGCGCATGCCGCGCCGGGCCTCCGGATCGCCGACGGCCATCATGACGTGGCCCACGACGGCCACGGTCATCGCGAGGGCCAGCCAGTCGTGGACGAAGGTGGCCCCGGTCCGCCAGGGCAGCGGGGCCAGGTCGGTGAACCACATCAGCAGACCGGTGCCGAGCATCACGAGGGCGGCCCCGGCGCTCCAGCTCGCGTAGAGCTTCTGCCCGGCGTTGAACTTGCCCGCCGGGCGCGCGCCCGGCCGGTGGTCGCGGCGCAGGGCGGAGCGCAGCCAGGTGCGGTCGTGCGGGCCGAAGCGGTTCAGCCGGCCCAGGTCCCCGCGGAAGGCCCGGGAGCCGAGCCCCAGCAGGACGGGGGCCGGGATCAGCAGTCCGGACCACTCGTGGACGGTGACCACGAGGTGGCGGCGGCCGACGAGTTCGGCGAGGGGCGGCAGGTAGAGGCAGGCCGCGCTGGCCAGGCACACGCCCGTCAGGGCGGCGGTGGCCAGGTGGACCAGCCGTACGGCGGGGCCGAACCGGCCCACGCGGGCGGGGTGCTCGGCCGGGGGTTCAGACGGGGGTTCAGACGGTCGGGGCATCGTCGCGTCCGTTCGACTTGCCGACCCAGGCGTCGACGTCGTAGCCGAGTTCCTCCCAGTAGCCGGGCCGGACCTCCGGGGTGAGCGTGATCCCCGACAGCCATTTCGCCGACTTGTAGAAGTACATGGGGGCCGCGTAGAGGCGGGCCGGGCCGCCGTGCGCGTGGCTGAGCGGCTTGTCCTGCATGTTCAGGGCGACCATGACGTCCTCGCGGCGGGCCTGCGGGAGCGTGAGGCTCTCGGTATAGGTGCCGTCGAAGCAGGTGAACCGGATCGCGCGGGCCTCGGGGCGCACCCCGGCCGCGTCCAGCAACCGGAAGAGCGGGACGCCCTCGAAGGGGGTCGCGGGGACCCGCCAGCCCGTCACGCACTGGACGTCGCGGACGATCCGGGTCTGCGGCAGGGCACGCAGTGCGTCGAGGGTGTACGTGGCCGGGCGCTCGACCAGGCCGTCGATGGTCAGCCGGTAGTCGGCCGGGCCGCGTTCGGGGACCGAGGAGGCGACCGAGTAGTACCGGAACCCGCCGCCGCCCGGCAGCAGTCCGGTCAGCCCGGTGGGGTCCTTGCTCGCGGCCGCGCCCAGCACGGCGTCGAACCCCGACTGGAGCTTCGGCGCGAGGGCCAGACCGAGGGCGCCGAGCCCCACCATGCCGAGGACCATCCGGCGCCCCACGGGGACACCGCGGCCGTCGGGGTCGGGGTCGGGGTCGGGAACGAGGTCGGGGTCCGGGCCTGGTTGCTGGTCTGTGCTCACGTGGCGATTCGACCACCCGCGGCACCCCGGCGGCCAGGGTCCGCGCCCGCCCGTCAGACTTCCGTAAGACGCACGCACGCACGCACCGACTTGCGCGCACGCGCCCGTACGGCCGTCCGGCCGGTCCCGCACGCGGCGGGACCGGCCGGACCACGGGGACTGACTACGCCCCGCTCGCCTTGAGCATGTCCTCGCGCTCGACGAGCTTCACGCGCTCGCGGCCCTGGGGCTCGCCCAGCGCCTTCTCCGCGGCGTCGAGCTTGTGCCAGCCCTCCCACGTCGTGAAGCGGACCTCCTTCTGCGCGAGGAAGGTCTCGACCGCCTCCGGCTCGGGAGCGGCCGGCGTCAGCAGGTTGCCGGCCGCGTGGTCGGCGAGCAGGCTGGCGACCGTCTCGTTCGCGTCGCCCTTGGTGTGACCGATCAGGCCGATGGGCCCGCGGCGGATCCAGCCGGTGACGTACGTGGACGCCAGGTGTGCGCCGGCCTCGATGACGCGGCCCGCCTCGTCCGGAACCGTGCCGGAGTCGACGTCCCAGGGCAGCTTGGGCAGCTCGTCGGAGAGGTAGCCGACGGCGCGGTAGACGGACTGGACGTCCCAGTCGGTGAACGTGCCGGTGCCCTTGACGTTGCCGGTGCCGTCGAGCTCGGTGCGCTCGGTGCGCAGGCCCACGACCTTGCCGTCCTCGCCGAGGACCTCGGTGGGCGACTCGAAGAAGTGCAGGAAGAGCTTGTGCGGGCGCTCGCCTATGTCGCGGATCGCCCAGTTCTCCAGGGTCTTGGCGACCATGTCGGTCTGCTTGTTCTTGCGGCGCTCGGCGATCGAGCCCTCGTCGTACTCGATGTCCTCGGGGTTGACGATGACCTCGATGTTCGGCGAGTGGTCGAGCTCGCGCAGCTCCATCGGGCTGAACTTGGCCTGCGCGGGGCCGCGACGGCCGAAGACGTGGACCTCGAGGGCCTTGTTGGCCTTGAGGCCGTCGTAGACGTTCGCCGGGATCTCGGTCGACAGCAGCTCGTCGGCGGTCTTGGCGAGGATCCGGGCCACGTCGAGGGCGACGTTGCCGACGCCGAGGACGGCGACCTTCTCGGCCTCCAGCGGCCAGGTGCGCGGCACGTCGGGGTGGCCGTCGTACCAGGAGACGAAGTCGGCGGCGCCGTAGGAGCCGTCGAGGTCGACACCGGGGATGGTGAGCGCGCGGTCCGCGGTGGCGCCGGTGGAGAAGATCACGGCGTCGTAGAAGGAGCGCAGCTCGTCGAGGCTGATGTCGTTCGGGTAGTCGACGTTGCCGAAGAGGCGGACCTGCGGCTTGTCGAGCACCTGGTGCAGGGCGGTGATGATGCCCTTGATGCGGGGGTGGTCGGGAGCGACGCCGTAGCGGATCAGACCGAAGGGGGCCGGCATCCGTTCGAAGATGTCGATGGACACACCCGGCTCGGTGGCCGCCTCGGACTTCAGCAGGGCGTCGGCGGCGTAGATGCCGGCGGGGCCGGCACCGACGATTGCTACCCGCAGGGGGCGAGGCATGGCTGGGTTCCCTTCGAACGACGGATACTCGATCAAGAAGAACCCTAAGCTAAGGGCAGCCTAACCCGGCACCCACCCCCTGGTTATGCCCCTATAACTCAACCTTATGACTTCCCCAAGTCCTGGTTGGGGTCGGCGTGGGCCTCGCGGGCCGTGAGCTGCCCCTGGAGGAAAGCGTCTATATCGGGAGAGTACGGACCACCGTGGTCGAAGAGCAGCTCCGTGATGCGCCGCCATTCCGCGACGGCGGCGCGGGTGGCGGCGTCGGCGCTCTCCAGGTCACCCGCGGTCTCCACGGCGGCGGCCTCGGCGGCTTCGAGCGCCTCCTCGGTCTCGTGGCGGGTCAGGCCGGTGGCCTGCTCCCGCACCCGGGCGCGGGCCGCGCGCTCCGCGTCGGAGGGGACGTGCGGTTCGTTGGCGGCGTCGTCGGTCACGGCGGTTCTGCCTCTGCTTCCTGTTCCGGGGATCGCGGGGATCGTTGCGGGCGGGCGTGCGGAGGGGATCCGGTCCCGGTCACCAGGTCTCGGTGACGGTCACGGGGAACTCCTCCCGCGTACGAACCGTGACCGTGCCCGCATCCGTACCCCCGTACACCTCGTGCCGCCAGGCCGCGAAGACCCGTACCACCCTGCGGGCGTCGTCGCCGCGGCCCTTGCACACCGCTCGGGTGCTGAAGGTCACCTCCGCGAGGCCCTTCCCGCGCACCTTGCGGACGCGGACCTCGCCGATGCCGTCCGCGGAGACGAACGTGTCCTCGTCGGTGCGGTGCCGCAGGCCGCGAGTCCGGCGCACAGGAGTACGGCCAGCGCGGCGAAGGCCGTCCGTCCGGTCCGGGATACCGCAGTCGTCGTCGTCATGTCATCTCCCCCTTCTGCCCGTATAGAGGGCTCCGCGCGGGGTGCGGTTGCCTCCCGGGCAGCCGTTCCCGCAGGTCCGGGGGCGTGGTATTGCTGTGCCGCATGGCGAACCCCCCGACTCCCCCGATCCCCCTCGCGGCGCGGCCCGTCCTCTTCCTCGACGTGGACGGACCCCTCATCCCGTTCGGATCCGCGCAGGGCTACCCGGTCTACGAGTCCCCCGGTGCGCCGACCGAAGCCGACGGGCACCCCCTCCTCTCCCGGCTCGATCCCGCGCTCGGGCCGCGCCTCGCCGGTCTGCCGTGCGAGCTCGTCTGGGCCACGACCTGGATGGACGATGCCAACGCCTGCCTCGCCCCTCGGCTCGGGCTGCCGGACCTGCCGGTGGCGGACTGGCCCGAGCCCTCCGCCGAGGACCTCCGGAGCGGCACCCACTGGAAGACCGCCGGTCTCGTCGCATGGGCCGCGGGCCGGGCGTTCGTGTGGGTCGACGACGAGATCGGGGACGCGGACCGGCGTTGGGTGTCCGCCCACCACCCCGGCCCGGCCCTCCTGCACCGCGTCGACCCCCGGATCGGCCTCGGCGACGGCGACTTCGCCGCCCTGGAGTCGTGGCTGCGCGCCCGCGCCGGCTGAGCACGGGCGGCTGCGGTCCCCGCGCCGGAGCCGGGGCGGTGGCCGCCCCCGTCCGCCACCCGGCGTACGCCCGGGGAGCGTTCGCCGCCCGGCGGGCCGACGGGGCCCGGCTTCGGGCCCCGTCCGGCATGGGTAGGCTTCCCGCGACACAGTGGGCGGCGGGGTTCGGGGTGGGGTCATGGGGCGTCAGATGCGTGTGCCCGGTGCGGTACTGGCGGCCGTGCTGCTGCTGGCCACCGCCGGCTGTTCCGGAGCGGGGAGCGGATCCGGGGCGGATCCCGGCGCCGATCCGAAGCCGGGCGGCGCCACACCCACCGCGTCGTCCGCTCCCGCCGACGGGAAGCCCCCCTCCGGCGACGTGCTCCCCGGCATGGTCGGCGTCTCCGTGGCCCGTACCCAGCTGGCCGCGCTGAAGGTGGCGCCGCCGGGAACCATGTCCGGCTACAGCCGGGACAAGTTCACGCACTGGGCGGAGCAGGGCGACAAGTGCGACACCCGCGAGGTCATCCTCCAGCGGGACGGTGCGAACGTCACCCGGGACTCCCAGTGCAAGGCCGTGTCCGGCACCTGGAAGAGCCTGTACGACGAGGTGGTGGTCACCGAGGCTTCGAAGATGGACATCGACCACATGGTGCCCCTCGCCGAAGGCTGGCGCTCCGGCGCGGCCGGCTGGGACGCCGCGAAGCGCAAGGCCTTCGCGAACGATCTGACGCGCCCTCAACTCCTCGCGGTGACCGCCTCCTCGAACCGTTCGAAGGGCGATCAGAGTCCCGACCAGTGGCAGCCGCCGTCGAAGGCGGCCTGGTGCCAGTACGGGCGGGCCTGGACCACGGTCAAGTCCACATACGGGCTGACCGTCACCGAGCCCGAGAAGAAGATGCTCTCCACCATGCTGGACACCTGCGCGGCCTGACGCCGCTCACCCAGGGACCCTTCATTCCGGGACCCTTCATTCCGGGGCACTTCGCCCCGGGACCTTTCATCCGAGGACGGCGATACCCAGCGGACGCGACCCCGCCGCGAGCCGGCGGCTGCTCCCGGTGTCGAGGTCCACGAACGTGATGCCGTTCCAGTAGCCGTCCCGGGTGTAGCCCCCGGTGACGTAGGCCGTCCGCCCGTCCCGGGACACGGTCACGTCCTCGTGCGGCCCGTCCAGCGGGTACACCCGCTCCGAGCCGTCCGCGGAACGGACCGTGAGGGAGGGCCCCTTGCCCTTGCCCGGTTCCACCGCCCCCGTGCCGACCACCAGTAGCCGGCCGTCGGCCGTGACCGCGGCCCCGTGCTGATGGGTGTCGGCGGTCATCTCCTCCACCGTGGTGCGGCCCGTCCGCGGATCCACCACCGCGAGCCGCTCGCCCTCGAAGGGCAGCAGGAGCATCCCGTCCGCCGGCCGTACGACGGCGTAGTGCGGTTTCAGCCAGGAGCCGAGGCCGCCCTCCGTCCCGTACGGGGCGACCTCGATGCGGCGCGGCCCCGCCGGTCCGGCGGCGCCGCCGGATCCGACGGGCACGACGGTGACGTCGAAGGAGTCGTGGCCGGTGACGTACACCTCCGAGCCGTCGCGCGAGACGTCCACGTCGAAGGGGCGGCGGCCCACCGGGACCACCGCCGTGACCTCGGTCTTCGCCGTGTCGATGACCTCCAGGACGCCGGCGGTCCCGGGCACGTTGACCCCGACGTACGCGTGCGCGCCGTCGGGCGAGAGCGCGATGCCCATGCCACCGCCGCGGTACTCACCGCCGGTCGCGGGCCCGGTGCCGGTGGTGCGGTACGGGATCAGGGCCAGCCGGGTGCGCGTCCGCGTGTCCACGACGGCGACCCCCTCGGCCGTGGCCACCCAGGCCCGGCCGTCCGCGCCGACCGCCAGGCCGTACGGGGCCCTGCCGACCGGCACCGAGCCGACCGCGCCGCGCTCCGGGTCCACGAAGGTGACGGTGTCGGCCCCGAAGTCGGCGACCAGCAGGGTGCCGCCCGGGGTGGTCTCGGCCGTCGCCAGCGGAGAGGCCGCGGGGGTGGCGGCCGGGGGCGCGGCGGGGGTGGAGCAGGCCCCCAGCAGCAGTGCTCCGGCGAGGACCGCGAGGGCGGTACGGGTTCCCCGTACGCGGCGGTGCGGGTGCGGGCGGTCGTGCTGCGGCATGGGCGTGGCCCCTCTCGGTTCCGGGGGCGGGGCCGGTGGTGCGCCCGCTCCCCCGTACCCATCCTCACCTCGCGCGGCCGCCCGACCGCTCGGCCCGGCGGCCGACAGCGGGGTCAGCCGATCGGTCGATGCGGGGGGCGGCTCAGCCCTCGTACTCCGTCAGGTCGATGCCGTGGAGGTTGAGGAGCGCGCCGGTCTGCGGGTGGTTGATGTCCTTCTCGGCGGTCATGCCCAGCTTGCGGATCACGTTCTCGGACTCGTCGTTGCCCGCCCGGTTCACGGCGACGACCCGGTCGAGGCCCCGGTCCTGGAGGGCGAACTCCAGGGTGGCGTGCGCGGCCTCGGAGCCGTATCCCTGGCCCCAGTAGGAACGCCCGAGCCGCCAGGTGATCTCGGCCGCCGGCAGGACCTCGGGCAGCCACCACGGCATGGAGAGGCCCACGGCTCCGATCAGCTCGCCGGAGGCCAGCAGCTCCACGGCGAAGATCCCGAAGCCCTCCTCGTCCCACTCGTCCTCCCACCGCTCGATGGTCTCGGCGGTCTCCTCCAGGTCGAGGGTCTCGCCGTCGCCGATCCAGCGCATCACCTCGGGGTCGGCGTTGATCTCCGACAGGGGGACGAGGTCGTCCTCGGACCAGCGGCGGAGGAGGAGGCGGGGGGTACGGATCTCGGTCATGGCTCCCATCCTGCCGAACGCGCCGGACATCGGGTAATCGGGTCCCCCGCAGGGCCGTCGCAGCGCCGTCGCACGGCCCCCGCAGGGCCGCCGCAGGGTCGTCGTAGGCACTGCCACCAGGCCTTCGTAGGACTGCAGCAAGCCCGGCTAGACCCCGGGAGCCGGCTGCCCGGCCGCCGGATCCCCCTCCCGATCCCCCGCCGGGACGGTGATCGCGTCGAGCTGCGCCCGCAGGTGGACGTGCGAGTCGACCGGCTCGTGCGCGATCCGCCCCAGGGGCGCCGGGAGGGACTCAACGCGGGTGTGCGCGTCGCACTCGTAGAAGTAGACCAGCGAGATCAGCTCCTCGGCGGGCGCGTCGGCGGGCGGCGGCAGGACCCGGTGGCGGCCGGCCCGCCACCGGTCGCCCGTCCAGCGCGCCATCAGGTCGCCGATGTTCACGGTGAGCGCGGCCGGATCGTACGGGGCGTCCTGCCAGCCCTCGGCGTCGGTGTGGATCTGGAGTCCGCCGGTGCCCAACTGACGGTCCAGGACGGTGACGGTGCCGAAGTCGGTGTGCGCACCGATGCGGAACTGGCCGGGCAGCGGCGGCCCGACGATCTCGGTGCCGGGGTACCAGTTGACGTTGAACCCCCAGGTGGGGTGGCCGGTGTGGCGGGTGAAATGGTCCGCGCCCAGGCCCAGGGCGGTGGCCAGCAGCTCCAGCAGCTCGTCGGAGAGCGCCCGCATCGCGGCCAGGTACTCCGTCACCAGCGCGCGGAGCGCCGGCACTTCGGCCGGCCAGGCGTTCGGCCGGAACCACTCGGCGTCCACCGAGGCGATCCCCGTCGGCTCCTCCGCCGCCCAGGACCAGGATTCCTTGAGGTCCGGCGGGGAGGCCGCGCCCTCCGCGTGACTGTTGGCCTCGGCGCCCGGGCCGAGCCAGCCGCGGCCGCCGACCGCCACCGCGTACGGGGCCTTGACGGCGGCCGGGAGCCTGAAGAAGGTCCGCGCCGCCTCCCGGATCCGCCGGGGCAGCTCCGGGTCCACCCCGTGCCCGGCCACCAGCAGGAAGCCGGCCGTCCGCAGCGCCTCGTCGACACGGGCGGCCACGAGGCTGCGTGCCTCGGGCCCGCCGGTGCGCCACGGGCCGAGATCGATCAACGGGACCTGGGAACTCACCATGCGCGACCTGCTTTCCGAGCCGGGGGCGCGGCGGGAACCCAGGGCCTGCCCGGGCCCCGCTCAGCCCCGTAGGACGTACCGGACCAGGCCCTCCCCGGTACCGGCCTCGGTGAAACCGGCCCGCCGCAGCACCGCCCGGGAGGATGCGTTGTCCTCGTCCGTCGTGGCCTCCAGCCTGGTGACGCCCGGATGCCCGAAGGCCCAGGCCGACAGCGCCTTCAGCGTCTCGGTGGCGTAGCCGTTGCCGCGTGCCGAGGGGACCAGGTCGTAGCCGAGCTCGGTGCAGCCGTCCGCGTCCGGGGCGGCGTGGAAGCCCATGCCGCCGATGGCCTTGCGGTCGCTCGCGCGGACGATGACGTACGGACCCCAGCCCGCCCGGTACGTGCCTCCCTCGCGCGCCCTCGTCACGATCCCGCCGGCGTCCCGGGTGTCGTCGGAAGGTCCGTCCTCGACCCAGACGAACCCGCCGTTGCCGCCCGCTTGCAGGTCGGCCGCGATCGCCGGGGACATGGGGAAGAGCAGGACGCGCTCGGCCTCGACGGGTTCGGCGTACCAGCGCCAAGCCGTCAGGCGGGCCAGACCGGGGAGTTCGCCCCGGCCCGTGGCCCAGAGCAGGGTCGGCCAGGCCTCGTGGCCGCGCGGGACGTGCGGGAAGAGCCGGTCCAGGACCCGCTCGGCCAGTGCGGGGTCCGGCTCCCAGTCGTGGACGCCGAGTCCGCCGAGGATGTCGTGGGTGTGCAGCAGGGTCTCGACGACTCCCATCGCCGCGAAGCCGCCCGCGCCCGCGTCCCCGTACGGGTGCCAGGCGCGGGCATCCGGTGCGGCGACGGCCACGGCGGCCGACAGGAATCCGCCGGAGGCCTCGATCATGTCGACCAGGCCGGCCGGACCGGTCCCCTCGTCGGGCAGGATCCGCAGGGGGACGTACCCATCGGTGGCGCGGACCGTGAGCTGGGCGGCGTAGGCGGTGAAGTCCTCGGCAACGTGGACGGCGGTGTCGTGGCAGCTCCACTCCAGGCCGGCGGCCGGCACGTCCCAGTCCAGGTGCGCCACCTCCCGCAGTGCCCGGGTGGTGAGCGACACCGCTGTATCGATGTCCTTGGAATTCATGATCGTCATGGGCGGCACCCTAGGTGCCCGTCCGGGTGCCGCCAAGGGGATATCCGTGCCCCACGGCCGGTGGTCCCGGTGGCGCGCCTGCGGGCCAGGGCCGGGGCGGGGGCGCTACTGCTTGTGCTCGGACGGCGCGCTGACCGCGCCCCGGTGAAGGGCGGAGCAAACGGTGGAGATTTCGACGAGGGACGTCTTCGGGGCCCCGTGCTGGGTGAGCCTGATGGCTCGGGACCTCGGCGCGGCGCAGCGGTTCTACGGTGAGGTCGCGGGCTGGCGTTTCCGGCCCGCGCGGCTCGGCGAGGCCTTCTCCGTCGCCGAGCTGGACGGGATGCCGGTGGCCGGGATCGGGGCGCTGGCCGGGGATCTCGCGGTGGCCGTGGCCTGGACGCCGTACTTCGCCGTCGACGACGCCGACGTGGCGGTGGACCGGATCCGGGAACGCAGCGGCACGATCGCGGTCGGCCCGGTCTCCTTCGAGTCGGGGGGCCGCGGGGCGCTGGTGGCGGACCGGGACGGGGCGGTGTTCGGGATCTGGGAGGGCCAGGTCTCCTCGGGCTGGCGGGTCGGTTCGGGACAGGCACCGGCCTGGCTGGAGCTGCGCACCCGGGACGCCTTCGAGTCGGCGATCTTCTACGGGGAGGTGCTGGAGTGGGCCACCGGCCGCGCCGGGTGCTGCGAGGTCGCCTACGAGGAGGAGCGCGTGGTGCTGCGCCAGGAGGGGGAGCCGGTGGCCCGCCTCGACAGCGGTCCCGTGGAGCCGGGCTCGTACAGCCCGTACACCCGGCCGCGCTGGCACGTGCACTTCCGGGTGCCCGCGCTGGAGCCGGCGGTGGAGGCGGCCGTCGCGCTGGGCGGCCGCACGGTGTCCGAGACGGGGACGAGCGCGACCGAGCGGTGGGTGTCGCTGCGCGATCCGGACGGGGCGCTCTTCACCCTCACCTCGTTCCGGACGGACGGCGGCGGGGCCGACGGGTAGGCGGGGCCGCGGGAACCGCCGGGTCTACGGAAATCGGCAGGTCTATGGCAGCCGGCGGGTCTACGGCAGCCGGCGGGTCCGGGTCCAGTCGATGAGCTCGGCCGCGGACCGGGTGTTGACCACCCGGTCGGCCGTCACCCCGCATTCCAGGGCGCGTTCGCAGCCGAGGGTCTGCCAGTCGAGCTGTCCCGGGGCGTGGGCGTCGGTGTCGATCGCGAAGAGGGTGCCCGCGGCCACGGCGAGCCGCAGCAGCCGGCGCGGCGGGTCCAGCCGTTCGGGTCGGCTGTTGATCTCCACGGCGGCGCCCGACTCGGCGCAGGCCGCGAAGACGGCCTCGGCGTCGAACTCCGACTCCGGGCGGGTCTTGCCGGTCACCAGCCGCCCGGTGCAGTGGCCGAGGACGTCGAGGTGCGGGTTGCGTACGGCGGCGACCATCCGCCGGGTCATGGCGCGGGCTTCCATGCGGAGCTTGGAGTGGACGGAGCCGACGACGAGGTCCACCTCGGCCAGGAGTTCCGGCTCCTGGTCCAGCGAGCCGTCGTCGAGGATGTCGCACTCGATGCCGGTGAGCAGCCGGAACGGGGCCCAGGTCGCGTTGAGTTCGGCGACGGTGCGCAGCTGTTCCCGCAGTCGTTGCGGGGAGAGGCCCCGGGCGACGGTGAGGCGCGGCGAGTGGTCGGTGAGCACCGCCCAGTCGTGCCCGAGGGCGGCCGCGGCCCGGGCCATCGCCTCGATGGGGCTGCCGCCGTCCGACCAGTCGGAGTGCAGATGGCAGTCGCCGCGCAGGGCGGCGCGCAGGGCGAGGGCCTCGCGGCTGGGCGGCGGGCCTGCGGGGTGGGCCGCGACTTCGTCCTCCAGTCCCTGCAAGTACGCGGGGATCGCTCCGCCGAGGGCTTCGCGGACGACCTGGGCGGTTTTCGGGCCGATGCCCTTGACCGCTTCGAGGGTGCCCGAGCGGACCCGTTCGGCCAGCTCGTCCTCGCTCATCCGGCCGACGGCGGCGGCTGCCGTGCGGAAGGCCTGGACCCGGTAGGTCGGCTCCTGGGCGCGTTCCAGCAGGAAGGCGATCCGGTCCAGCGCGGCCACCGGGTCCATCGCGCGTCTCCCTCCGCGAAGCGGCGAAACGGCGGAGAGGGGGCCCAGGTCGTGGACCCGTGCCCCCTCTCCGCCCGGGTCAGGCGCCGTCGGCCGGGTCGGCCGCCGGACGGAACTGCAGGGCCAGGCCGGCGAGTACGGCGCCGGCCGCGGCGCTCAGGACCGCGGTGATGCCGGCCCACTCCAGGGAGCCGCCGACCGCGCCGCCGAGCGGGTCGAACCCGGCGACGCCGCCGACCACGTGGAGCGCGGCCACGCCGAGCGCGACCACCGCGCCGGCCCGCCACGCCCCGGCCGTGTCCCGTACGGCGAGCAGGGCGCCGGCCGTCAGGCAGAGCAGGGTGACGGCCAGGGCGAGCAGCCCGCCGGGGTCGCCGGAGGCCAGGCCCGCCAGATCGCCGGGCACGTGCAGCGCACCGCAGAGGAGCAGTGCGAGGGCCACCGACCAGCGCAGTATGTGGTGCAGGGCGCCCGTCCCCGGCCGTGCCGGGCGCCGGGCCTCGGTGGTGGACGGGCCCCGGGCCGGGGCCCGAGCCGGGGCCTGGGCCTGCGGTGCGGGCCGGTGGACGGGGGTCCGTACCCGGTCCGCCTGCTCGGGGCGGTGCTGCGGGGGCTGTTCGCCGGTGCCGAGGATGCTGACGAGCAGGGCCACGTCCTCGATGGGCCGGCCGAGGGCGGCGGCCCGCAGCGTGATGTCGGTTTCGACCAGCTCGTGCGGGGGCTCCCCCAGCAGGGACACCATCTCGCGGACCTCGTGGACGGGCCGGGAAACGGCGGCCGCGCGCAGCGCAGCGTGTCCGGGGTTGGGGACCTGGCCGGAGTCCTTGAGGAGGTTCACCAGATCGGTGACCTCCCGTACGGGGCGGCCGGTGGCGGCGGTCTCCAGGACGGTGTGCGCGGAGGCCGCCCCGGGCCGGGCTCCGGGGTCGGGGCCTGGTGCGGCCCCTGCCTCGGGACCGGCCGGGACCTCGGGAGCGGCCCCGGAGTCGGTCCCGGACTCGGTCCGGGAGCCGGGCTCGGGGCCGAAGTCGAGGTCGTCCGTGTCGGGGGCCGGAGGCCAGACGTCCGTGGTGTCGGGGAGCCGGCGCGGTTCTTCGTGCTCCGTCGCGGCGAGCGTGATCGGGTCATTCATGGAAAGCTCCGTTCGCCGACGCGCGGGTCTACACATCGCACGCCGGTCATCGTGCGTCATGGGAAGCGCACGCTTTGTTACATTCAGCGGCACCCGGCCGCGCTGCGCCATTCGGGGCGGGCAAACGGGGGTCCCCCGCGGCGCCGCGGGCCCGGTCGGCGCCCGTCGTGGGCATGGTGGGGGCATGAAGGGTACGGAGGTACTGGCCGACGCGTTCGGCCGGATCCACGGCGTGGTGCACGAGGCGGTCGAGGGGCTGGAGCCCGGGCAGCTGGACGCGCGGATCGATCCCGGTGCGAACTCGATCACCTGGCTCGTCTGGCACCTGACCCGGATCCAGGACGACCACGTGGCGGATGCGGCCGGCTGGGAACAGGTCTGGCACGCGGAGGGCTGGGACGAGCGGTTCGGGCTCCCGCTGCCGCCCGGGTCGACCGGCTACGGGCACACCGCCGAAGAGGCCGGCGCCGTCCGGGTCGACTCGGGGGAGCTCCTGCTGGGGTACTTCGACGCGGTCCACGCGCAGACGGGGCGGTTCCTGCAGGGGCTGTCCGCCGCCGATCTGGACCGGGTGGTCGACGAGCGGTGGGACCCGCCGGTGACGCTCGGGGTGCGGCTGGTCAGCGTGATCGGCGACGACCTCCAGCACGCGGGGCAGGCGGCCTTCGTCCGGGGCGTGCTGTCGAGGGGCCGCTGATGGCGTCCCGCGGCGCCCTCCTGCTGACCCTGCTCCTCCTGACCACCGCCCCTGGCGCCGGGGCCGCCGCCGTCCCGACTGCCGGGGCGGGTGGCGTCACCGGATCCGGGGCCGGGGCCTTCGCCGGGTTCGGGGCCGTTGCCCTGCCCCGTGCCGGGGCCCGGGTCGGGGCGTCCGGTCACGGCGACGGCGGGCGGCCCGTGGTGGAGACCGATCGGGGGGCCGTGCGCGGGCGGGAGGCCGACGGGTACCGCACCTTCGAGGGGATCCCGTACGCCGCCCCGCCGACCGGGCCGCTGCGCTGGCGGCTCCCGCAGCCCGCCGCGCGCTGGGCGGGCGTGCGGGACGCCGGTGCGCCCGGGGCCCGGTGCGTGCAGCTGCCCGCGGTGGGGCCGGGCGCCCCGAGCGGCTCGGAGGACTGTCTGTTCCTCAACGTCACGGTCCCGGCGGAGCCGACCGGCAAGACGCCCCCTGGGAGCGGGCCCGAGGCGTACCCCGCGCCCGGCCTCCCGCCGGGGGCGGCCGGAGCGGCCGCGGCTCCGCGCGCGACCGGAACCAAGGGCGGCCCGCCCCGGCCCGTGATGGTCTGGTTCCACGGCGGCGGGTTCATGAACGGTGCCGGGGATCCGTACCGGCCGGGCCGGCTGGCGTCGGCGGGTCGGGCCGGGGCAGGAGCCGTGGTCGTCACGGTCAACTACCGGCTCGGGATCTTCGGGCTCCTCGGGCATCCCGCGCTCCACGGAGCTCCCGACTTCGCGCTCGCCGACCAGCAGGCGGCCCTGCGCTGGGTGCGGGCCAACGCGGCCCGCTTCGGCGGCGATCCGGGCAACGTCACCGTGTTCGGCGAGTCCGCGGGCGGCCTGAGCGTCTGCCTGCACCTCACCTCACCCGCCTCGGCCGGCCTGTTCCACCGGGCCATCGTGCAGAGCGGCTCCTGCTCGGTCACCATTCCCCCGCACTCGTTGCTGCCCACGCTGGCCGCCTACGAGCCGTTCGTGCCGGAGTCCCGGACCGTGGCCCGGGGAACCGCGGCGGCGGTCCTGCTCGGCTGCGGCCGGCCGACGGACGAAGCGGCACTGGAGTGCCTGCGCGGCCTCGCCCCGGAGGCCCTGGCGACACCCGAGCTCATGATGCTCTTCTCCGCGGTGTCCTACGGCACGCCGCTGCTGCCCACCGAGCCCCGGCGCGCCCTGGAACGCGGGGAGTTCCACCGGGTCCCGGTGGTGCAGGGCTCGACCCGCGACGAGATGCGGCTCTTCCTCGGGCAGACCCTCGCCGGCTACCCGGTCGCCGACCCGCAGGCCTACCGGTCCCGGCTGCGCGCCGCGTTCGGGGCCGGGGCCGGACTCGTCGAGGCCGCCTATCCGGTGACCGCCCATCCGACGCCCGCGCTGGCCTTCGCCGCCGTGCTGACGGACGCGTCCTTCGTCTGCCCGCAGCTGCGGGACAGCCGTGCGCTGGCTCGGCACGTGCCGACGTACGACTACGCGTTCGACGACCGGCTCGCACCGGACTTCACCGGGATCCCGCCGGTGCCGGGCTTCCCCTACGGGGCCTCGCACGGGTCCGAACTGCCGTACCTCTTCGACACCGGGCTCCCGATGAGCCCCGCGCAGCGGGTGCTCGCGGAGCGCATGACCGGCTACTGGACCCGGTTCGCGGCGACCGGCGATCCGAACGCCCCCGGGACGGGGCCCTGGTGGCCGCGCTCCCCCGCCGTACTGTCCCTGGCGCCGGAGCCCGCGGGCGGCATCCGCCCGGTGGACGCGTCGGCCCGTCACCACTGCGGGCTGTGGGACTCCCTCCCCCCAGGACAGGCTCTCGAAAGGGCGGACTCGTGACCGGTTTGACCGACATCCTCCAGCCATACGTGGACGACGGGACCCTGCCGGGGGCGGTGGCCCTGGTGGACCGGGGCGACGGCCAGGAGCCCGAAGTGGCCGCCGTGGGCAGCGCGGACGCCGGGGGCGAGGCCCCGATGGTCCGCGACTCGATCTTCCGGATGGCCTCCCTCACCAAACCGGTCACGGCGGCGGCGGTCATGATGCTGGTGGAGGACGGCCGGTTCGCACTCACCGACGCCGTCACGCCCTGGCTGCCGGAGATCGCCGCTCCGCGGGTCGTACGCACTCCTGGAAGCCCGGTCGACGACGTGGTCCCGGCGAAGCGGCCGGTGACGGTGGCCGACCTGATGACCTTCCGCGCGGGGTGGGGCTTCCCCTCCGACTTCTCGCTCCCGGCGGTCGCCCCGCTCTTCGGCGAGCTGCGCCAGGGACCGGCGCGGCCGCAGGAGGTCGCGGGGCCGGACGAGTGGATGGCCGCGCTGGGCCGGATCCCGATGCTGTACCAGCCGGGCGAGGCCTGGCTGTACAACACCTGCTCGGACGTGCTCGGGGTGCTGATCGCCCGGGTGGCGGGGTGCTCGCTGCCGGAGTTCCTGGCGGAGCGGATCTTCGAGCCGCTGGACATGCCCGACACCGGTTTCGCCGTGCCGGCGGGGCAGTCGGGCCGGTTCACGCACTCCTACCGGGCCGGCGCGGACGGGGGCCTCGACCTCGTGGACGCCCCCGACGGGCAGTGGAGCGCCGTGCCCGCCTTCCCGTCCGGTGCGGGCGGGCTGGTCTCCACGGCGGACGACTACCACCGCTTCGCCCGGATGCTGCTCGAGGAGGGCGGTCCGCTGCTGTCGTCCGATGCGGTGCGGCGGATGACCACCGACTGGCTGACTCCGGCCCAGCGGGCCGGCGCGGCACTGTTCCTGGAGGGCCAGGGCTGGGGGTTCGGCGGGTCGGTCGACGTCACGCCGGCCGAGCCGTGGAACGTGCCGGGCCGCTACGGCTGGCTCGGCGGCACCGGCACCGCCGCCCACATCGTCCCCTCGACGGGGTCCGTCACCATCCTGCTGACCCAGCGGGAGCTGACCGGCCCGTCGCCGGCCCCGGAGACGATGCGCGCGGTGTGGGCGTACGCGGCCGCCTCGTAGGCCGGGCCGCGTACGCCCACACGTCTTCGAACTCCTACTCCCCTGCGCCCCGTCAGTGGTTCTCGGTCGGCCGCAGGTCGCGCGGGATCAGCGTCCAGGTGGTCGCCGCGGCGGCGACCGCCAGGACGCCGGCCATCAGGAACGCCGGGGTGATCGCGAGGGTGTAGGCCTGCGAGGCGGCGTCGAGCAGGGTCCGGCCGAGGCCGCCGCCGAGCAGTTCGGCGGTGTGGGCGGCCTCGCCCACGGAGTCCCGTACGGCGGCGAGCGTCGGGGCGTCCAGGTCCAGCGCCGGGAGGTTGCCCCGGTAGAGCGCTGCGGCGGTGGAGCCGAGGATGGCGACACCCATGGCCGAGCCGAGTTCGTAGCAGGTCTCCTCGATGGCGGCGGCGCTGGAGACCTCGTCGGCCGGGGCCGCGGAGATCAGGGTCACCGAGGCGACGGTGGTGGCGATGCCCGCACCCAGGCCCATGATGGTCAGCGCCACGGCGAAGGCGGGGTAGCCCAGGCCGGTGAACTGCTGGAGGGTCCAGGGCAGGGCCATGCCCGCGGCGAGGACGACCAGACCGCTGCCGAGCACGTGCCGGATCGCGAAGCGCTGCATGAGGCTCGGGGCGACCATCGAGGCGCAGATCAGCGCGAGCGGGGCGGGCAGCAGGCGCAGGCCCGCCTCCAGCGGGGTGTAGCCCTGGCCGTACTGGAACCACTGGGTGACCAGGAACAGGATCGCGCCCATGCCCACCATGGGCAGGAAGATCGCGGTGGCGGCCACGCTGAAGGCGGGCTTGGTGAAGAGCCGGACCTGGAGCAGCGGGTTGTCGACGCGCAGCTGGCGGCGGACGAACAGGGTCAGCGCCACGGCGGAGAGGGCCAGCAGGGCCCACGGCAGCGGGTCGGCGACACCGCTCTTGCCGAGCTGCTTGATGCCGCCGGCGAGGGCGAGCATGCCGACGATCGACTGGCCGACGCCGGTCCAGTCCCACTTTCCGGCGGAGCGCGGGGAGCGGGATTCGGGGAGGTATCGCAGACCGGCCGCGACGATCACCGCGGCGACGGGCAGGTTGAGGAGGAAGGCGGAGTGCCAGCCGTAGTCCTGGACGAGCAGGCCGCCGACGACGGGGCCGAACGCCATGCCGCCGCCGAAGACGGCGGCCCAGACGGCGAGGGCGAAGGCGCGTTCCTTGGCGTCGGTGAAGACGCTGCGCAGGATCGACAGGGTGGAGGGCATGATCGCGGCGCCGCCGACGCCGAGGAGGGCGCGGGCCGCGATGACGTGCCAGGCCTCGGTGGAGAAGACGGCGATGAGCGAGGCGAGGGCGAAGATGCCGAAGCCCGCCATGAGGAGCCGCTTGCGGCCCCAGCGGTCACCGAGGGCGCCGGCGGTGACGAGCAGCCCGGAGAGGGCGAGTGCGTAGATGTCGATGATCCACAGCTGCTGTACGGCGCCCGGCTGGAGGTCGCCGACGAGCGAGGGGAAGGCCACGTTGAGGATCGTGGTGTCCATCGAGATGAGCAGGAGACTGCCGGAGAGGATCGCGAGCACGATCCAGCGGCGCGGGTCCTGCGTGGGGGTGTGCATGGGGGTTCCGTTCACGGTTGTTTCACGGTCGTACGCGGGAGGGGTTCGGCGGTGCGGTCAGGGCGCCGGGGACGGCCGGGTTCCGCTGAGGAAGGAGGCGAGGACGAGCCGGCCGATGTCGCGTCGGGCGAGGTGCCCGTCGCGGACGCCCTCGGCGGCGGCGTCGAGCAGTCCCCAGAGCGAGTACCAGATCCAGTACGCGGGCAGGTCGACGCGGAGCCGGCCGAGGCGCTGGCCGAGGGCGAGGAAGGCGAGGGCCCGCTGGTCCTGGCGCTGGATCCCGGCCCGGAACTCGGGGTCGGCGAGCACGGTGGCATCGCGCGAGGTGAACCCGTACAGGTGCGCGGCGGGCAGCAGCCCGGTGACGAGCCGCTCCAGCGCGGCGTCGAACTCCGCCCCGTCGGCGGTGCCGGGCAGGTCGGCGGGGGCGAGGCACCCGTCGACCACGTCGATGGCCCGCACGGCGACGGCTTTGAGGAGTGCCTCGCGGGTGGCGTAGCGGCGGCTGAGCGTGGCTCGGCTGGTGCCGATGCCTGCGGCGATGTGCGCCATGGAGGCACTGTGATCACCGGCGAGCACGCGCGCGGCGCCGTCCAGCAGCTCTTCTTCGTTCATCATGCGATCCTCCTTCGTATCAAACGATACAAATTTGTCTCACGTGATGCAAATCTGTTCCGCGACGCGGACATGGGCGGGCCCGCCCGTACGCTGTTCGGGTGATGACGGACGAGAACGAGGGGGCCGAGCAGGCCCGCGCTGCGGCGGTCGCGGCGGCGAAGTACGAGAAGTGGAAGGAGAACGGCGTTCTGCTGCGCGCGTTCTTCTACATCGCCGGCACGCACCTGTTCGCCGGCTTCGTCTGGCTGCTGTTCGTGCTGGGCGAGCACGCCGAGAAGTAGGCGCCCCGCCGCCGTTCGGGCCGGGGCGCTCGAGCCGGTCGGCGGTCGGCGGCCGTGTGCGCCGCTAGTCCTGTTCTTCCGTGCCCGTGCGGGCCCGGGCGCCCGAGCGGGTGCGGCCCGTCGTCTGGGCGCGTTCCGGGTGGCGGCGTACGTACTCGCGTTCCAGTTCGTCCATCCGCCGGGTGTGCGTGACCAGCGCGTCGTCCGAACCGTGCAGCAGGGTCTCGTGGCGCGTGCGGTGGATGGCTTCGAGCTCCTTCATCAGGCGGCCCTCTTCGAGTCCGCCCGCCGACGGCCCGGCCTCGCGCGCCTCGTGCTCCGCCATGGCAGGTCACCTCTCCCTCGGCCGGGCCGGGCGCCTCGCCCGGCCGCGCTCACTCCATCATCCCGGAAGGGCGGGGATAGACACTGTCTACGGGGTGGTGGTAGACAGTGTCTATGGATCAACGGGAGCAGCAGGAGTCACAGGACGGCGGGCTGCGCGAACGGCTGATCGACGTCGGTGTGGAGCTCGTGACGGGCGAGGGGACCGCCGCGCTCGGGCTGCGCGAGATCGCCCGCCGTGCCGGGGTGTCCCACGGGGCGCCGCGGCGCTACTTCCCCACGCATCACGCGCTGCTGTCCGCGATCGCCCGGCGCGGGTTCGGGGAACTCGGCTCCCGCATCCCCGCCGCACTGGCGGGCCCGGGTGCGGACGACCCGCGCGGGCAGGTGCGGGCGCTGGGGCGGGCGTACGTCGGCTACGCGCTGGAGCACCCCGGCATGTTCGAGCTGATGTTCCGCCACGACCTGCTGGACAGCTCCGGGGAGGGCCGGACGGACGGGCAGGTCGGGCCGCCGGAGGACCGGCTCCGCGATTCCACGCTGCCGATGTTCGAGCTGCTCGTCTCCCTGGTCGCCCGGTGCCGGACGGGCGACGAGCCCCGGATCACCGCCGCGGCACTGTGGGCCAATCTGCACGGCGTGGCCCAGCTGTGGTCCCGGGGCAGTCTGCCGCTCGCCCTCGACGGCGCCCCGGAGAGCTCCCTCGACCGGGTCGTCGACGCCGCCGTCGACGCACACCTGCGCCCGTGAGGCCCCGGCTCGCGCTCGGCGTCAGCGCGGCCGGCGCGATGCTCGTCGCCCTCGACGGGACCGTGCTGCTGATGGCGCAGCCCAGCCTGCGGCGGGACCTCGGCGCAAGTCTGGCCGAGGTGCAGTGGACCAGCGGCGCGTACCTGCTGAGCGTGGCCGCCTTCCTGGTCCTCGCCGGCCGGCTGGGCGACCGGTACGGGCACACCCGGCTGCTGTTCACCGGCGTACTCGGCTTCGCGGCCGCCTCGGCGGGCATCGCCGTCGCTCCCGGGGCCGGCTGGGTGATCGCCCTGCGTGCGGCCCAGGGGCTGTTCGGGGCGCTGCTCCAGCCGGCGACGCTCGCCCTGCTGCGGCTCGCGTACCCGCCCGGGCGGATCGGCGGGCCGATCGCGGTGCGGACCGCGGCGATCGGGCTGGCCGCGGCGGCCGGGCCGCTCCTCGGGGGCGTACTGGTCGAACGCTTCGGCTGGCGCGCGGTGTTCGTGGCGAACGTCCCCGCCGCCCTGGCGATCGCGGCGGCGGCCCTTTTCGTACGGGTCCCCGCGCCCCCGCCCACGGAGTCCGGCGGCCGGATCCGGCCCGGCGGCGCCGCCCTCCTCGCGACGGCCCTCGCGGCGCTGGTCCACGCGCTGGCCGGCGTACCCGAACACGGCTGGTCGGGGCCCCGGACCCTGGCCGGGTTCGCCGCGTCGGCCGCGCTCGCGGCCCTGCTCGTACGGTCGGAGCGCCGCTCCGCCCAGCCCCTGGTGCCGCGTCCGGTGGCCCGCTCCGTCCCGGTGACGGCGTCCGTCGCATTGCTGGCCGTGGTCTCCGCCGCCCTGTTCGGGGCGCTGTTCGGGGCCAGCTTCGCGCTCCAGGACGCGGCGGGGCTGGATCCGCTCGCCACCGGGCTGCGCGTGCTGCCGATGACGGCCGCCATGGTCGTCGGCGCACCGGTGGCGGGGTCCCTGCTGCGCCGGTTCGGCGCCCGCGGGACGGCGATGGCCGGGACCGGGCTGGTGGCGCTCGGGATCACGGGACTGGGTCCGGGCTGGGGCTTCGGAGTGCTCGGCGCGGGCTTCGCCGCGGTGATGGTGACGGCCACCGGCACGGTGGTCGGGGACGCCCCGGCCGGGCACGCGGGGGTGGTGGGCGGGCTCAAGCAGACCGCGATGAACGTGGGGCCCGCCCTCGGCATCGCCGTGGCCGCGGGGACCGGGGCGTCGACCGCGCTGCTGGCCGCGCTGGCCGCCGTAGGACTACTGCCCGCCTCACGACTGCCCGCGTCACGGCCGGCCTCGTCGGGACCCGCCACGCCACCGCAGCCCGCGTCACGGCCCGCCCGGGCCGGCCGCGCGGGTCACGCAGCTGCGGGCCACCTCGTCGGCGAAGGCGCGGGCGAGCGGGGCGAGGGCGGACCAGCGCCGGACGGCCCAGCCGACGGCGAGCGGCGGCAGGGCGGGGACCGGAACCAGGCGCAGCGGCCCGTCTGATCCGGGGACCTGCCAGCCGGGCAGCGCGGGCACGACGGCGTGGCCGAGGCCCAGTTCGGCGAGGAGGAGGGCGGTGTCCCAGTCGGCGGCGCTGGTGTCGGAGCTGATCCGGATGCCCGCTTCGGCGAGGGCGGCGTCGAGGTGGGCGCGGGAGGTGGAGTTCTCCGGCAGCCGGATGTGGCGGACGGAGCCGAGGTCGGCCGGTTCCAGGCGGGGGCGGGAGGCGAGCGGGTCGTCGGCGCCGACCGCGAGGACCCAGGGCAGCCGCATGACGGGGCGCTGCTCGATGCCCCGCACGGGGGCGCCGATGGTGATCCACGCGAGGTCGAGGTCTTCGGCGGCGAGGGCTTCGAAGCAGCTGCGGCTGGAGTTCTCGGTCTGGAACTCCAGGCTGACCCGGGGGTGGCTGCGCCGGAAGGCGACGATCGCTTCGGCCATGAAGTGGCGCACGGTGGTGGCCCCGGTGGTGACGCGGACCGAGCCGCCGTCGTCCCGTACGAGGGCGTCGAGCCGGCGCAGGGCTCCGTCGAGCCCGGCGATCCCGTCGGCGGCGGCCGCCTGGAGGATCAGCCCCGCCCCGGTCGGTGAGACTCCGCGCGGGTGCCGCTCCAGGAGCGCGGCGCCGGTCTCCTTCTCCAGGCGGCGGATGTGCTGGCTGACGGCCGACTGGGTGCGGCCGAGGTCGCGGGCGACGGCACTGAGGCTGCCGGCCCGGCAGACGGCGACGAAGACGCGCAGATCATCGAGGGTCACAACCCCCAAGGTATCCCTTGGGGGTTGCCAGAAATCCGGAGGATTGACTTGGATGTCCGGCTGTCCGACGATCAGTTCACGGCCCAGGGCGGCAACCCGGTCCCGCCATCGCGAGGGCGGGACCGGGTGTCGACCCGCCGGCCTCAGGCCTCGGCCGTACGGGCGAGCTTGGCCATGACCTCGTCGCGCAGGAGCTCGTACTCCGTGCGCAGGCGGCGCCATTCGCTCTCGGGAGGACGGGGCATGACGACGCCCTCGGTGATCTTCTCCTCCGGGCCGAACTGCTCGCGGGTGAGGTCGATTTCTATGCCCATCCCCAGACGGTTCCACCAGTGGTAGTCCACGCGCTCGCCGTCGACGAGGACCTCGCCGCGGACCAGCTCGCCGCCCAGCAGATCGTTGAGGACCATGGCGGTCACCCCGCACTGGTCGCGGGCCGGGTTCTCCCGGGTCCAGCGATCGCGGTACTCGGGCGTGCACGTCTGCTCGCTCCAACTGCTGCGGACGGCACGGTCGATGTCGGTCAGAAGGAATGGTGTCATGCCGACATCCTCGCAACCGGCACCGACAGAGATCCATACCCCACCCGATCGTCCGGTCGGTTCCGTCGCGTTCCTGCCAGTCCCGCCGCCGATCGGTCGCGTTTCGGTCAGTCGTGCACGGGTCGATCGTGCACGGGTCGGTCATGCACGGGTCGGTCATGCACGGCTCACTCGTGCGCCGGGTGGGTCCAAAGTCCCTCCCCTGCGAGCAGCGGGAGGACGCCCTCCCCGAACCAGTACGCCTCTTCGAGGTGCGGGACCCCCGAGAGCACGAACTCGTCGATGCCGAGCCGGTGGTACTCGATGATCCGGTCGGCCACGTCCCGGTGGCTCCCCACCAGGGCCGTACCCGCTCCGCCGCGGACCAGGCCGATGCCGGCCCACAGGTTGGGCGTGATCTCCAGGTCGTCGGAGCGCCCTCCGTGCAGCGCCCGCATCCGGTGCTGGCCTTCCGATTCGCTGGCGCGCAGGCCCGCCTGGACCGATCGGATCGCCTCGGGGCCGAACCCTTCGAGCAGCCGCCGGGCCTCGGCCCACGCCTGCCCGGCGGTGTCCCGGGTGATCACATGGAGCCGGATGCCGAACCGCAGTCGCCGCCCGGCCCGTGCGGCGCGCGCCCGTACGCGAGCCAGCTTCTCCGCCACCTGCGCCGGTGGTTCCCCGAACGTCAGGTAGACATCGCTGTGGAGTGCGGCGACCTCGATCCCCTCCGGCGACGATCCGCCGAAGTAGACGGAGGGCACCGGGTCGGGCAGCCGGCCGAGCCGGGCGCCTTCCACGCGCAGATGAGCTCCGCCGAAGTCGACCGACTCGCCGCCCCACAGCCGCCGCACGATCTCCAGGAATTCTCCGGTTCTGCCGTACCGGGCGCCCTTCTCCAGGAAGTCGCCGTAGGCGCGCTGTTCCCCGCTCTCCCCACCGGTGACGACGTGGAGGAGGAGCCGGCCCTCCGAGTGCCGCTGGAAGGTGGCGGCCATCTGGGCGGTGAGGGTCGGGGAGACGAAGCCGGGCCGCAGGGCGACCATGAACCTGAGGCGTTCCGTTTCGCGCGCGAGCATGGCGGTGGTCACCCAGGCGTCCTCGCACCAGGCACCGGTCGGGGTGAGCGCACCGTCGAAGCCCAGCTGTTCGGCCGCCCCCGCGATCTGCGCGAGGTAGCGGACGGTGGCGGGCCGCTGTTCCTCCTTGCCGCCGGCGGCGACGTCGTGGCCGCCGCCCACCACGTTCCGGCCGTCGCCGTACGTGGGCAGGAACCAATGGAAGGACAGCGTCACCGTTCGCCTGACCCGATCCGCCGGTTCGGGCCGGAGTCGTGGGCCGCCAGGAGGTCCAGGACGCTGTCGGCACCGGCGATGTGCCGGACCAGCCGTTCCAGGCCGAGCCCGAAGCCCGCCGTCTGTATCCCGGACCGCTTCTTCCATTCCGCGTACACGCGGTTCGGCTCACCGCCGAGCAACCGGGACTGCTCGGAGATCTCGTCCGCGTCCTTCGGCCGGAGCCCTCCCGTGGCGAGTTCACCGTGGCCTGCGGGCAGCATCAGATCGTAGGTCTCCTGGAGCCCGTCCTCGCCCTGCTGGTAGAGCGAATCGCGCACGCCGAGCGGATAGCGGTGGATCCAGAACGGTGAAGTGAATTTCTCGGTGAGGATCCGCTCCTCTTCATGGGTCAGGTCGGTGTTCTGCGGCTCCCGCGGCCCTCTCCCGGCAAGGGTGAGCGCCTCGGCGAAGGTAATGCGCGGGTAAGGTCCGCTCCGCAGGCCGGCCAGGCGTTCCGCGGCCCCGCGGTCCTCGTCCGGGAGGATCGGCTCCAGATGGCGGGCGAGCCCGCCGAGGATATCCTCGGTGACCGTGAACACCTCGTTCGCGTCCGCGGCCCGCCACTCGACCACCACCTGAAAGAACGTGTACAGGTGCCTGCCCGACGTGTCCTCGCCTTCCATGAGAAGACGCAGACAAGGGGTGACGCAGTAGATCCGGTCCGCGTGCTCGAGAGCCATCTGCTTTTCCACCGAATGGCTCACGGGAAGCTGATAGACCCATGCGCCCTCCACCGAAACGCGGTCGCCCTCGTCCTTCACGTACGGGCGCGCCCGGTCCCCCAGGACCGCGACGGAGTGCCGTGCGCCCGGCTCGTCCTGCGAGGACAGCAGCGCGGGAAGAATTTCCAGGAATTCTTGATCGAGAAGACTTCTACGCAATGCCTGAAGGATCCGGCCGGTCCATTGGTACGACTGCGCGGGCGAGAAATCCACTATCACTCCGGTGACGTTGTATCGATGACCGACCTTGCGAGCGTTCTGGGGATTCCTCTCGGTTCTGCGCATCGCCGGCAAGTGACAAACGCCAACCCGCCACTATGGCCTGATCCTTCTGCACCCCCTTCGGCCTGCACTCCCTTGGGCGCCGGGAAGTGAACCACGGCCCGATCAGTGCAATCCGTCATGACGAGGCTCCCACCGTCCGGCGCGGGGCATTAAATGGAGAATTCAATTCCGTAGCCCGATCCGGACAGTTTTCATCGGCACATCTTTTACCCGTTGCCCGCCGAAAGCCTCCGCGATAGCGTGAAGCATTTCCATGACGATGCTCGCGTCGAAGCAAGGATGTGCTCATGGCCGAAGTGCGTACGGGTGGCCTCGGATTCTTCGATCTGGCCGGCAAGGTGGCTGTCGTCACCGGTGGCAGCAGCGGCATAGGGGCCGCGTGCGCCCGGCGTCTCGCCGAGGCCGGAGCCCGCGTGGTCGTCGGCTACGACTCCGGCGAAGGCCGCGCGAAGGATCTCGTCGCCGCCCTTCCCGGTGACGGACACATCACGACCCGCATACCGCTCGACGACTCCGCCGCCGTGCGCCGGGCCGCCGAACTCGTCGCCGACCGCCACGGCGTGGTGGACGTACTGGTCAACTCCGCCGGCACCACCCGGCAGGTCGCCCATGCCGACCTCGAAGGGCTGACGGACGCGGAGTTCGACCGGATCCTGACCGTGAACGTACGGGGCACCTTCTCCGTGATCCGCGCGTTCGCCCCGCTCCTGCGGTCCTCCGGAGACGCGGTCATCGCCAACATCTCCTCGATATCCGCCTCCACGGGGCTGGGCAGCAGCATCGCCTACTGCGCCGCCAAGGCGGGCCTGGACGTCATGACCACGTCCCTGGCGCGGGTGCTCGGCCCACAGGTGCGCGTCTTCAACCTCTCGCCGGCAGCGGTCGACACCGGCTTCGTCCCCGGCCGCGATCCGGCCGCGGTCCGTACCCAGGCGGCGTCGGCGCCGCTTCGGATCGCCGCGGCCCCGGACGACGTGGCCTGCTCGTTGATCGGCGCCGTCACGTCCCTGCGTCTAGCCACCGGCACCGTCGTGGTCATCGACGGAGGTGTCCGCCTGTAGGCGCCGGGCCGCCCGCGAGGAGTTCACCGAGGACGTGACGGGCGATGGCCGCCATGACGGGGTTCGTCTCCTTGTAGTAGTTCAGTTCCATGAGGGCGATCGACAGGGCCCAGCCGCGGGCGCGCGTCCACATCGCGTCGTCCGCGTCCAGCGCGGCCCGGAAGGCGGGCCGGGCGGCGGCCGGAAGGACGTACCAGGCCGCGATCAGGTCGACGGCGGGTTCTCCGAGACCGGCGCAGCCGAAGTCGATGACGGCGGCGAGCCTTCCGTCCGCGAGGAGCAGGTTCCCCGGCTGCAGGTCGGCGTGGATCCACACCGGCGGCCCGGACCAGGGCTCGGTCCGCAGGGCCTCCTCCCACAGGACGGTCGCCGCCGCGGTGTCCACGTCCGCGTCGGCGCTCGCTCCCAGTTCCGCGATCGCGGTGCGGGTGTCGGCGTCCCGGGCCGCCAGGGTCTCGCTGCGGTAGGAGGCCGGGGCGCCCGCCGGATCGGCCCGGTGCAGCGCGGAGACGAACTCCGCCAGGTCCTTGGCCAGGAGGTCCGGCTCCGCGATCCGGCCGGGCACGGGGTTCTCGCCGGGGACCCAGCCGAAGACGGACCAGGACCAGGGGTAGCCCTCGGCGGGCCGCCCCATGCCGATGGGGACGGGGATGGGGGCCGGCAGGCCCGGGGCGAGCCGCGGCAGCCAGACGTGCTCCATGCCCACGTCGCCGGCCGCGCCCGGCGTACGGGGAAGGCGTACGACCAGGTCCGCGCCCAGCCGGTACATGGCGTTGGACGTGCCGGCGGAGTCGACGCCCTCGACGGACAGCCCAGCCCACTGCGGGAACTGACCTGCGATCAGCCTGCGCACGAGGTCGGTGTCGATGTCGGGTTCGTCGGCGTGCATCTTTCCCGCGGGCATGAGCACCTTCCTGAAGGTTGGAGGATCGCGGCCCCACGGTAGCCGCCGGGCCGTCAGACCCGGGAGCCCGGCCCGGCTGGATGCCGGGCCGGGCTCGGGGTGGGGGGTGTCGGAGGGTCCTCGCCGGGCGGGGATCACGGGGAAGCCGGGAACCCCGCGGGTCTCCGGGTCAGGGTGTGAACGTCCAGCGCTGGGCCGCGGTCGTGGCGCACGCGACCCGGGTGAGCCGGGTGCCGTTGGCCGTGGCGGAGCCGGCCGGGGTCAGGCATTGGCCGGAGTTGCGCAGGCTGCCGTCCGGGCCGGTCTGCCAGGTCTGGCCGGAGCTGCCGTTGCAGGTCTGGATCGCAACGGCGGTGGCGGTGGCGGCGTCCAGGCAGACTCCGCCGAGGCCGGTCAGCCGGCCGTCGCCCTGCAGGGTCCAGCGCTGGTTGGGGCCGCCGTGGCAGCTGTAGAGGGTGGGCTGGGTGCCGGGGGTGGTGGCGCTGCCCGGGAGGTCCAGGCAACTGGACGAGGCCCCGTTGACCAGGGTGGCGGCCGCGGGCAGCGGGGTCGGGCGGCCGGTGAGGGTGATCTCGGCCGCGCTGGTCCAGGGGCCCCGGCCGCCCGCCTCGGTCAGTGCCTTCAGCCGGAGGTAGCGGCCCGCCTTCGCGGACAGGGGGACCGACTTGAGGGCCGCCGTGTCGGCGAAGGTGCCGGTGGCCACCGGTGATCCCCAGTCGGTGGTGGTGTCCGAGACGTAGACCTCGTAGCCGCCGATCCGGCCGTTGACCCCGCCGTCCTGGCGGGGCAGGTAGCCGAGGCCGTCGGCCGTGTAGCGGGCGCCGAGGTCGATCTGGATCTCGTGCGGGAGCGGGGCGGGGGTGCCGCCGGACCAGGCGGTGTGCCAGATGGTCCCGGTGTTCCCGTCGAAGGCGTTGCGGGCGGCGCCGTTCTCGCTCGCGGTCTCCTGGCTGTCGGCGGAGACCAGGGTCCAGGCGGCCTGGGGGACGGGGCTGGAGGTGACCGGGATGGGGTCGGCAGCCGGGACGGAGGTGCCGGTGGCCGAGACGCTGAAGGCGGCCGACTTCGCGCCCGTCTTGGTCCACAGGATTCCGCCGCGGTCGGCGGCGTCGAAGAACCAGCCCGTCGCCGCCGCGTCGTAGGCGGCCTTGCTGGTCAGCCGGGTGAGGGCGGCGCCGTCCACGGTGAGCGCGGTGGGGGCGGTGGCCACGTGGAGGCTGAACTCGTAGCCGCGCGAGGCCGGTTTGCCGGTGTAGCTGCCGCTCGGGGCGGCGACGGACACGGTGACCGTGCCGGAGCCCGAGACGGGGGCGGTGACGTCGACCTGCTGGCGGGCGAAGGCTCCCGTCTGGTGGGCGCGGGTGATCCCGTCGTCCTCGTACAGGCTGAAGGACGTGTTGCCGCGCGGGTGGATGTCGTAGGTGAGGGTGGAGACGGGCTTCTCCCCCGTGTAGTTCATCTGCGGCCACATCGGGACGATGGCGCCGCCCTTGACGAACAGGGGCAGGGTGTCGAGCGGGGCCTGGTAGCCGTTGAGCCAGCCCGGTCCGGCGTAGGTCTTGCCCGTCCAGTAGTCCGTCCACGTGCCGGCCGGGAGGTAGATGCCGTCGCGTACGGAGGTGTCGGAGACGACGGGCGCGACGAGGAAGGAGTCTCCGGCCATGAACTGGCCGCTGGTCAGGTTCCCGCGCGCCACCGGGTCCTCGGGGTACTCCAGGACCATCGCGCGGGTGCTCGGGACGCCGGTCTCGTGCGCGGTCCGGCTCATCGTGTACAGGTACGGCATCAGCCGCATCTTCAGCTGGAGGTACTTGCGGTTGATCGAGAGGTAGGGCTCCGCGAACCGCCAGGGCTGCTTGTCCTGGTAGCCGGCGGACGGGCCGGTCGCGCCCCAGCCGGACATGGTCATGAAGGCCGGGGTGAAGGCCTTCCACTGGAGGTCGCGGGCGTACGTCTTGGGGCTGCCGGCGAAGATCCCGTCCACGTCGCCGGTGGCGTAGTTGAAACCGGAGAGGCCGGCGCCGGTGATGGCGGGGACGTGCCAGCGCATGTCGTCCCAGGTGCCGTTGGTGTCACCGGTCCAGACGACGGCGTTGCGCTGGGTGCCGGCCCAGCCGTCGACGGTCCAGACGTACCGGCGGGCGTCGGAGTTCTTCTCGATGCCGTCGACGGCCTGCTGCACGCCGGAGAACGCCGACTTGTAACCGCCGCCGATCCAGGCGACGTCGGTCTTCACGCCCCGCGAACCGGCGACCCCCACCTCGTCGTTGATGTTGCCGAGGCCCGTCGAGGTCCACAGTCCGGTCTGGAAGCCCTTGGCCTTCAGCGCGTCGACCGTGGACTTCAGGGGCGCGGTGTAGCCGCAGCCGTAGCCGTCGTTGGGCAGGAACCAGCCCGAGGGCATGTCCGCGGCGCGGGCGTCGGTGGCGTAGCCGACGACGTCCGGGGTGGTCTGGTGACGGAGCCGGTCGTGGTCGCCCTGGTAGGCCGGGTTGGAGGCGTTGAAGCAGTCGGCGTTGCCGAGTTCGAAGCCCCACGCCGGAGCCATGAAGGGCTTTCCACTGACGTCGGTGTAGGCGTCCAGGACGGTCTTGAGGGAGTCGCCGGTGAAGTACCAGGCGTCGAAGCGCTTCTCGTCGTGGGTGAGGGTGGTGGGCGCGTTGAAACCGTACGAGCCCGGGGCCCAGGTGTTGCGCATCACGCCGTAGTTGTTGGTGGACACGTAGAAGGGCGCGGGGCTGGCGTTGTTGTTCTCGCGCCACTTGTTGTCGACCGCGATCGGGACGGTCTTGCCGCGCAGTGCCCATTCGCCCAGGCGCAGGCCCGTTCCGTAGAACTGCTCGTCCGTTCCGCGCGCGAGGTACTGGGTGGTCTGGCTGCTGGTCCAGGAGGTGGGCTGCGTCTCCTGCCAGACGAGGGTGGAGTTGTCGGCCCGGTAGACGGAGAACTGGAGCGGGGTCTTGTTGACCCGGATGGTGAGGGAACCGGTGGTGATCTTGTAGTACGTGCCCGCGTCGGTCCAGGCGGCGCTCACGGGGCCGAAGTCGGTGGTGGGGGCGAGATCGGTGCCGGCCGGGTCGTTGGTGAAGGCGCCGTCGGGGGAGAGCCAGAGCCGGAAGATGTCGGCGCGGGCGACGACCACCCGGACCTTGGCCCCACCGGCGGTTGCGATCGTGAAGGTGTTCCCGGACTGGGTGAGGCCGGTGGCGTTGCCGGCCGTGGCGGGGGCGGGCGCCGAGGCGGCCGCCGAAGCCGCGGAGGAGAGGGGGCCGGCGGAGGCCAGACCGGTCACGGCGAGGGCCGCGGCGAGCAGTGCGGCCGCCGGGGCGCGCCGCCGCCGTGGGCTTCTGCGGATGCGGATGAGTCTCATGGGGCGGCTCCTCGTGCGGTCCGGCTGCGGACACACCTTTTGGCATGCACCGGGCAACATAGCGGTCCGGAGGCCCTATTTGAAGGAAGATGATTGGAATGGCTGGTCAACGAGCATCTTTGAGCACATAGAGGGATGTCGCTCCCTCACTCGTATGGCCCACCCGCCCTGCGCGCACCGCCTCCCGCCCCGACCCTGGAGCGAACTGCGCACTTTTCTGGAGGGCCCGGCACCCATGGAACAGGCTCAACAGCCCGCACCGCTCCGTCAGCTCCTCCTCGCACCCGCGACCCTGAGACTGCTCGCGCTCTCGGCACTCGTCGGCATCCCCGTCTCCCTGTTCGCCTTCGGCTTCGTCAGCCTGGAACACGAGCTCCAGCACTGGGTGTGGCACACCGCACCCGACCTGCTCGGCTACGACCGCGCCCCGTGGTGGTGGGGCCTGCCCACGCTCGCCCTCGCCGGACTGCTGGCCGCGCCGATCATCACGCGGATGGCCGGCGGCGGCGGACACGTCCCCGCCCACGGCTTCGGCGGCCCGGCGACCATGCCCCGCGAGACGCCGAGCGTGATCCTGGCCGCGCTGGCCTGCCTGCCCCTCGGCGTGATGCTCGGACCCGAGGCACCCCTGATGGCGATGGGCAGCGGCCTCGCCCTGCTCACCCTCCGCGCCGCCAAGCGCACCGCCCAGCCCGAGCTGGCCACCGTGCTCGGCATGGCCGGATCCACCGCCGCCATCAGCACGATCTTCGGCAGCCCGCTGATCCCGGTCGTGATGATCCTGGAGGGAGCCGCCCTCGTCGCCGGGGGCGCCCGGCTGTTCGTCCTGATCCTGCCCGCCCTGGTCTCGAGCGGGGTCGGAGCCCTGGTCTTCACCGGCTTCGGGCACTGGACCGGCCTCGGCATCGGCGCGCTCACCCTCCCCAAGGAACCCGCCGCCGGCCTGCCCGACGCGGGCGACTTCCTGTGGGGCATCCCCATGGCCGCCCTGATCGGCGTCCTCATCGCCCTGGGCAAGTCCGCGGGCCTGCGCGTCCACGCCTGGACGGGCACCTCCGCGCAGCGGATCGTCCTGTGCGCGGTGGCCGTCGGCGTCTGCGTCACCGGCTACGCACTGATCACCGGACGCTCCCCCGAGGAAGTGGCCCTGTCCGGCCAGAACACCGTCGGCCAGCTGGCCGCCGACCCCTCCTCCTGGGCGGTGGGCGCGCTGGTGGCCCTCTCCGTCTTCAAACTGATCGGCTGGAGCATCGCCCTGGGCAGCCTCCGCGGTGGCCCCATCTTCCCGTCGATCATGATCGGGGCGTCGATCGGCATCGCCTTCGGCAGTCTTCCCGGCTTCGGCATGGCCCCCGCCCTGGCGGCCGGCATCTGTGCGGCCGGGGTGGCCGGCACCCGGCTCCCGGTGACCGGCGTGGTCCTGGCCGCCGCCCTGCTGGGCAAGGAGGCGTCCACCCTGATGCCCCTGCTGGTGATCTCCGCCGTGACGGCCCTCCTGGCCTCGACCCTGATCGACCGCCAGCGCCCCGCCGACCCGGCCCACCTCCAGCCCGCCCCCGCCGACGCCTAGGCCGTCTCTTTCGGATCTTGCCGGGCCCGCGGCCTCTGGCATGGATGACCGACCCTTTGCCCTTTTCATAACCTTTGGTGGCGAACCGTTCCTTTCGTCGATCGCTCTCACTCCCCGGCAGCCATACCGGCGGCCTCCGTAACAGGGCTCAGGAGTCACGCACGATGAAGCACGGCAAACGCCGGGAGGCGCAGCACGGACACGCCCGGGTCCAGGGGCACGCCCCCGACCGGCCTCCTCGGTGGCGGCGATGGGTCGGAGTGGCCGTCCCGCTGACAGTCGTGGTCGGGATGACCATCGGGTTCGTGACCCACCTCTACCGGTCCGACGACAGCGGCGACGTCGGCGACACCGTGCACCTCGACGAGCCCCGCACCACGGCCCAAGGGAACGCCGGTGAGGCATCGAGCGACCCGCTGACCCTGATGCCCACCGGGCCGGCGCCCGAGCTGAAGGTGTCCGGCACCATCCCGGAGGACGGCAGCAAGGTGATGGTGACCACCCTCGCCGGGAAGAAGTCGCACTTCACCGGCAAGGTCTGGCTCTGGGTGCCGCCGCAGTACCACGACCCGAAGTACGCGCACAGCGGCTTCCCCGTGATGATCGCGCTGCCCGGCGGGCCCGGCTTCAACGAGAACTACTGGAGCGGGAGCAACCTCAAGCTGGAGGCCGACATCTCCAAGTGGTCCAAGGAGGGCGCCAGCCTCCCCTTCATCCTCGCGATGCCGGTGCTGAACCCGGCCTCCGACAAGGACGGGCTGTACTGGGACGGCAGCGACATCCCCGGCCAGCCGAAGATGGGCACCTGGCTCACCGAGGACGTCCCCGACCTGGTCCGCGCGACGTTCCGTACGATCAAGTCCCGCGACGGCTGGGCCTTCATGGGCAGCTCCTCCGGCGGGTTCGCCGGGCTCAAGGCGGTGCTGAAGGATCCCGACCGGTTCCGCGCCGTGATCGCCGGCGGGCCCGACATCGTGCCCGACTCCCGGCTGTGGAACGGCCACCCCGAGGAGAAGGCGGAGAACAGCCCGCCCGAGCTCGCACAGAAGCTGATCGACCGGGGCGGACCCGAGGTGGACCTCGCCTTCCAGGTCGGCACCAAGGGCAGCGACGTCCAGAACCGGCCCCCCATCGAGAAGTTCATCAAGGACTACGGCAAGGGGCCCGTGAAGACGATGTTCCACGTCGACGAGGGCGGCGGCCACGACGCCTACACCTACGCTCCCGGCATGTACGACGGCGGGCTCATCCAGTGGATCAGCAAGCTCATGCGAGGGCCCGTCCCCAGCCCGTGACGGGCGGCGGGCTCACGGCCAGGACAGGCGCCGCCGGTGAGCCGTACCGGTGCCCGCAGGGCTCGAAGACCAGAACCACCGGCTGCCCCGGACGCTGTCGCCAGGAGATGCGTTCCGGGGCGTCCTCGCACACCGGGCAGCACGGCAGCGGACCCGGCTGATCCGACCGGCCCGTCGGGCCCGTCGAGCCGATCGGGCTCGACGGGCCGGGCCGCTTAGGCTCCGCCCGGTACTCGGGGGCGGCCGCGAGCTGCGTGGAGTGCGGATCGCTCATGGAGACTCCCTGGTCGTGCGGCTGGACTGCTCGCACTGTGCCATGGACGTGCCCCCTGGCGCACGGGTGAATCCTCCAGTGTTCCGGCGATGTTCCGGCAGGTCAGGCGTGTGCGCCCCGGGCTCCTCCCGTCGCTCCCCCGGGACTTGGCGCTCAGCGCGGCCCGCCGGCCACCTCCACCACACCCGATTCGTACGCGGCGATGACCGCCTGGGCCCGGTCGCGGACGCCCAGCTTGCCGAAGATGCCGGTGATGTGGTTCTTGACCGTGGAGACGCTGATGTCCAGGTCTGCGGCGATCTCCGCGTTGTCGAGTCCGGTGGCGAGCAGCTGCCAGATCTCCCGCTCCCGGGGGGTGAGTTCGGCCGGGACCTCGGCCGTCCGCGTGGCGGGCCGCGCGGGGACCCGTACGTACGTGGAGATCAGCCGGGTCAGCAGGCGCGGCGCCACCGCCGCCTCGCCGGTGTGGACGGTGCGGATCGCGGCGGTCAGCTCCTCCGGGGAGACGTCCTTGGGCAGGAACCCGTAGGCTCCGGCCCGCAGGGCGGCGACCACGTACTCGTCCATGTCGAAGGTGCTCAGCGCCAGGACCCGGCACTCCGGCAGCAGCCGGGCCAGTTCCCCGGTGGCTCCGACCCCGTCCAGGACCGGCATCCGGATGTCCATGACGACCACGTCGGGCCGCAGCCGCTCCGCGAGGGCGACCGCCTCGGCGCCGTCCCCGGCCTCGCCGACGACCTCGAACTCCGGCTCGGGGGTCAGGATCAGGGCCAGGCCCCTCCGGACGAGCGGCTGGTCGTCCGCAATGAGCACACGGATCATCCGCGTTCTTCCTCTCCTTCTCCCCCGGGCGCGTCCGGACCGGGTGGGGCCGGGAGGCGCGCCGCCACCCGGAATCCACCGCAGTCCAGGGCGGCCGCCTCCAGGGTGCCGCCCTGCAGGGCGACCCGTTCGCGCATTCCGATCAGACCGTAGCCGGAACCCGATGCCGCCCGCGAAGGCGGCTGCCGGTCCCCCGCGCCGTCGTCGCGGACCTCCACCGTCACCTCGTCCGGGAGATACGTCAGCCCTACGTGCGCCCGGGCCCCCTGCCCGGCGTGCTTGCGGGTATTGGTCAGCGACTCCTGCACGATGCGGAACACCGTCAGGCCGAGGGCCGGCGGCAGCGGGCGGACCGGCCCGTCCACGGTGAACCCGGTCTCCAGGCCGCCGAGCCCGGCCTCGGCGACGATCCGGTCCAGGTCGCCGGTGCCGGGCTGCGGGGGCGGCGGGGTGTGTTCCGGCTCCTCCCCCGCCCGCAGCACGTCGAGCAGCTGCCTCATCTCGCGCAGCGCCATCCGCCCGGACCCCTCCAGGGTGACCAGGGCCTCGCGGGCCACCTCCGGGTCGCGCGCGAGGTTGGCCCGCGCTCCGCCGGCCATCAGCTGCATGGTGGTGATGTGGTGGGCCACGATGTCGTGGAGTTCGCGGGCGATGCGGCGGCGCTCCTCGGCCACGGCCCGTTCGGCGAGCAGGGTGCGCTTGGCCTCGGTCTCCTGCTGCCAGCGGCGCACCAGCTGCGCGGCGGCGACGACGAGGAGGACGGCGACCGTGTTGCCGAGCAGGCCCGTGAACCTGCTGATCCCCCCGTAGCCGCTACTGCCGAGCACCGTCAGCGGCACGGCCGCCAGGGCGGCCGCCGCCGTGACCGCCGGGCCGCGCACGCGGGCCACGGAGTACAGCGCGACGATGGTTCCCGCGGAGAAGTGCGGGCCCTGTGCCGTGATCAGGTTCAGCGCCACGCCGAGGGCGAGCACGGCGCCGAGTACCGCCACCGGCCTGACCCGCCGGGCCAGCAGGCAGGGTGCGGCCAGGACCACCAGGGCGACGGCGGTCACGGTGAGGGGCCGGCCGGCCTCGGCGGCGGCGAGCGCAAAGCCGGTCAGGTCCACGACGGCGGCTCCGATGGCCACGAGCGCGTCGTTGCGGGTCCAGTTCAGGGCCTGGATCCGGTTCGGGATCCAGGCACCGTTCAGGGCCCGGGCCCCGTGCAGGATCCGGGCCCCGTTCAGGGCCCGGGCATCCTTCGGACTCCTCGGACTCCTCGGACTCAGGTCCGTTCTGATCATCGGCATATTCCATCTTCCCATCGGGCGGCCCCCGGACTGCGGGCCCCGAGGAGGAGTGCGGACCAGGACCGGAGTCCTGGTCGGGGGCCCGCACCGGCCCCTGCTCCCGGGTGCGAGCTCCTCCCGGGACCTGACGCTTCGGGGTGCGCCCGCTGATGAGCTGGTGAGCAGGCCGGGGACCCCCGGCCGCCGCCCCGTTACGGAGGACTCCTTGATCCGCGCCCTGACCGCCTTCGCCACCCGAAGTCCATGGAAGGTCATAGCCCTGTGGGCGGTGCTGGGCATCGCCCTGACGATCCTCGGCCAGGCGCTGGTGTTCCGCGCCACGCAGACGAGCACCGGCGAGTTCCTTCCGGCCTCCTACGATTCGGCGGCCGCGCTGAAGGTCGCCGAGGAGCACTTCGGGGTCAAGCCCGATGCCAACCCGCTGACCGTGCTGGTGGCCCGCGCCGACGGTGCGCCGCTGACCGCCGCCGACGAGCGGCGGATCGACTCCGAGGCCGCGAAGCTGACCCGGCAGCGGATCGCCATGCCGAAGCCCGAGGACACCCCGCCCTTCCTGGTGCAGGACCGTTCCCAGGCGCCCCGGATCAGCCCGGCGATGACGGCGCCCGACCGGAGCTTCCGGCTGCTGTCGGTCGAGCTGACCGGCAATCCCATGGATCCCGGGATGCAGGACCTGTACCGGGCCTTCCGGGACCACACCCGGGCCGCCTTCGCGGAGGCGGACCTGCGGACCGGGTTCACCGCCGGGCTCGCGGAGACCGTGGACACCGCCGACGCGGAGGAGACCCGGTCGAAGATCGTGGGCGCCGCGATGCTCGCGGTGATCGTACTGCTGCACGTGCTGGTGTTCCGCAGCGTTCTGGCGGCGTTGCTGCCGCTGATCGCCGTCAGCATCATCGGCGGGGCGGCGGCCGGGGTCGTGGTCGGCACCGCGCTGCTGACCGGGATCGAACTCGACGCGTCCACGCCCCAGTTGATCAGCGTGGTGCTGGTGGGCATCGGCATCGACTACTTCCTCTTCCTGCTCTTCCGCTTCCGCGAGCACCTGCGCAAGCACCCGGAGCAGTCGGGCCGGGCCGCGGCGGCCGAGGTCGCCGGCCGGGTCGGTACGGCGATCACCTGTGCGGCACTGACCATCGTCGCCGCGTTCGCCACGCTCGCGGTGGCCACCTTCGGCCAGTTCCGGGTGCTGGGCCCGGCCATCGCCGTGTCCGTGCTGGTGATGCTGCTCGGCAGCCTGACCCTGATGCCGGCCATCCTCGCGGTCACCGGCCGCAGGATGTTCTGGCCCTCACGGGCGCTGAAGCGCGAGCCGCGCGAGGGCGTGGCCGCCCGGATGGGCGGCCTGGTGGCACGGCGGCCGCTGACCCTGGTGCTGGCCTCGGTGGCCCTGCTGGGGGCACTGGCCGCGGGGATGATCGGGATGCGGATGGACTACGGGCAGAGCAGTGCGGGCGGGGAGCACACGGCTTCGGCGGCGACGGCGGCCGAGATCGCCCGCGCGCTCCCCGCAGGGGTGTCGGATCCGGCCGGCGTGTTCGTGACCGCCACCGACGGGGGCACGCTGACGGCCGAGCGCCTCGGCGGTCTCTCCCGCGCGCTGGCTTCGGTCGCCGGAGTGGGCCAGGTGGCGCCGACGGTGCTGAGCGAGGACCGCCGGGCGGCCCGCATCGACGTGTTCCCGACCGCGGATCCGCACGGACAGGAGGCCCGCGACCTGGTCTCCGGCCCGGTCCGGGACGCGGTGGCCGCCCACCGGCCGAAGGGTACCGAGGCACATGTCGGCGGTACCGCGGCGATCTTCTCCGACATCGCGTCCGCCGTGGACAAGGACCTGAAGGTGGTCTTCCCGGTGGCCGCGGCCCTGATCGCGCTGATCCTGTTCCTGCTGCTGCGCAGCCTGCTCGCTCCGGTGGTCCTGATGCTTTCCGTGGGTCTGGGCTTCGCGGCCACGCTGGGTGCCTCGACGCTGGTGTTCCAGCACGCGGCGGGCCGGCCGGGCGTGGACTTCTCGCTGCCGCTTGTGCTGTTCCTGTTCGTGGTCGCGCTGGGCACCGACTACAACATCCTGATCACCGACCGGATCAAGGAGGAGATGGACCGGCCCGGTCCGGCCCGTGCGGCCGTGGCCCGGGCCGTGCGCCACACGGCGCCCGCCATCGCGACCGCGGGCCTGGTGCTGGCGTTGTCCTTCGGGAGCCTGGCCGCGAGTCAGGGCTCCGCGACGCAGCAGATCGGCTTCGCCACGGGGCTCGGGATCCTGCTCTCCGCGTTCGTGCTGTCGCTCGTGCTGGTGCCGGCCCTGGCCTCGCTCCTGGGCTGGTCCCTGTGGTGGCCGATCAGACAGCGCCCGACGTCCGAGGCCTCGGTGCCGGGCGGCGGCGGGCACCGGGCGCCCGAGCGGATCATGACCGGCTGAGCCGCCGGCCGAACCGTGCGGGGGCCGGTGCGCGAAGCTCCGTAGAACGGGCTTCGCGCACCGGCCCCCGCACACTCGCGTCGGCGCTCAGGCTCAGGCTCAGGCTCAGGCTCAGGCGAGCTTGGCGACCTCGGGGTGCTCGGCCAGCCAGGCGCGGACGGCCTGCTGTTCCTTGCCCTTCCCGGATTCCTGGATCTTGGCCTCCAGGCCGGTCAGCTGGGCCTCCGTCAGCTTGAAGGAGCTCAGCCACTGGGCGACCTTCGGCTCGTCGGCCGCGAAGCCCTTGCGGGCGACGTTGTGGATGCCGTCACCCTTGCCCCAGGCGCCCTGGGGATCCTCGAGCTTCGTCAGCTCGTAGGAGGCGTACGCCCAGTGCGGCGACCAGAGGACGACCGCGACGGGCTCCTTCTTCTCGTAGGCCCGCTTGAGCTCGGCGAGCATGCCCGGGGTCGATCCGTCGACGACCTTGTACTCGCCGTCGAGCCCGTACTGCGGCAGCACCTTGTCCTTGAGGAGGCCCATCGCGCCGGCGCTGGGCTCGATGCCGATGATCCGGCCCTTGAACTCCCCCGCCTTGCCCTTCAGGTCGGCGAGGGTCTTGACGTCCTTCATGTAGGAAGGGACGGCCAGCTCGATCGAGGTCGGCCCGTACCAGGTGCCGAGGTCGTCGAGCTTGTTGCCGTACTTCTTCCAGTACTCGGACTGCGTGGTCGGCAGCCAGGCATCGGTCTGGAAGTCGACCTGGCCCCCGGCGAGCCCGGTGAAGAGCGCGCCGAGTTCCAGCTGCTTGGCCTCGACCTGGTACCCGCGGCGCTCCAGGAGCTCCTTCCAGAGGAAGGTGGAGGCGATGCCCTCGTCCCACGGGATGTAGCCGATGCTGAGCTTGCGGCCCTTGCCGATGTTCTCGACACCGGCCCCGCCGACGGCGTTGACCTGCGATTTCCCGGAGTCGCCGAAGACTCCGAGGCCGCCCGCGACCAGGGCCAGCACCACGGCCGAGGCCACGGCGAAGACGGGCTGCGGGCGGTGGCTCCACACCTTGGCGGTGCCGGTGGCGGCGGAGCGCGCCTTGGCGAGGGCGCGGCGGCCGAGCGGGGAGACCTGGCGGCCCAGGGCCCCGGTCATCCGGTCCAGGTACATGGCGAGGATGACGATGGAGATGCCGGCCTCGAAGCCGAGGCCGATGTCCACGCTGCCGATGGCCCGGTAGACGGCGCCGCCGAGGCCGCCGCCGCCGACCATGCCGGCGATGACCACCATGGACAGGCCCAGCATGATGACCTGGTTGATGCCCGCCATGATGGTGGGCAGGGCCAGCGGGAGCTGGACCCGTACGAGGGTGTTGCGCGGGGTGGTGCCGAAGGCCTCCGCGGCTTCGACGAGTTCGGCGTCGACCTGCCGGATGCCGAGCTCGGTCATCCGGACGCCGGGTGCCAGCGAGAAGATGATGGTGGCGATGATGCCGGGCACCACGCCGACCCCGAAGAAGATGATGCCGGGGATGAGGTAGACCATGGCCGGCATGGTCTGCATGAAGTCCAGGACGGGCTTCAGGGTGGCGCTGACCTTGTCGGAGCGCGAGGCCCAGATGCCCATCGGGATCGCGAAGACCAGCGTGACCAGGGTGGCGACCAGGACCAGCGCGAGCGTGGACATGGCTTCGGGCCACAGGGCGACGGAGTCGACGAGGGCGAAGCCGGCGAAGGCCAGCAGGGCGGCGAGCAGACCGCGCAGCCACCAGGCGGCGACGGCGAGGACGCCGGCCAGCAGCAGGGGGTTCGGCGCGGACAGGACGGCTTCGATGCCGTCGTAGAGCCCGGTGACGAGCGCGGCGATGGCGTCGAACAGCCAGGACAGGTGGCTCTGGAGGAAGTCGACACCGCTGTCGACCCAGGATCCGAGGTTCAGGCGGGGCATCAGGCAGCCACCTCCGCGCAGTCCAGCACGGCGCGTCGCTCGTCGCCGATGAAGGCGACGAGGCGGCCCTGCGGGACGGAGCCGACGACGGTGCCGTCCTCGGCGGTGACGGCGACGTCGTGCTGGACGCGGGCGCTGACGGCGCACACGTCAGCGAGCGGGGTGCCGGCGGAGACCGTGGGGCAGCCGCAGTCCGGCCGGCCTCCGGGGTCCCCCGTCATGACGGCGTCGGCCGTCAGCACCCGCGAGCGGTCCACGTCCTGGATGAACGAGGCGACGTAGTCGTCGGCGGGGCGGGTGAGGATGTCCTCGGCCGTGCCCTGCTGGACGATGCGGCCGTCGCGCATGACGGCGATGGAGTCGCCGAGCCGCATGGCCTCGTTGAGGTCGTGGGTGATGAAGACGATGGTCTTGCCCAGGCTCTTCTGGAGTTCGAGCAGCTGGTCCTGCATGTCGCGGCGGATCAGCGGGTCGAGCGCGCTGAAGGACTCGTCCATCAGCAGCAGGTCGGCGTCGGTGGCCAGGGCGCGGGCGAGGCCGACGCGCTGCTGCATGCCGCCGGACAGCTCGTCGGGCCAGGACTTCTCCCAGCCGCCGAGCCCGCAGAGGGCCAGCGCTTCGGCGGCCCGCCGTTCGCGCTCGGCCCGGGGGACACCCTGGACCTCCAGGCCGTAGCCGGCGTTCTCCAGCACGTCGCGGTGCGGGAACAGGGCGAAGTGCTGGAAGACCATGCTGATCTTGGTGGAGCGCACGCGGCGCATCTCGGCCGGCGAGAGGGCGGTGAGGTCCTCCCCGTCGAAGAGGATCCGGCCCGCGGTGGGCTCCAGCAGGCCGTTGAGCATGCGCAGCAAGGTGGACTTGCCCGAGCCCGACAGACCCATCACGACGAAGATCTGGCCGGGCTCGACGCGGAACGAGGCGTCGATCACCGCCGCCGTCGTTCCCTCGGCGCGCAGCTCGTCGCGGTCGGTCTCGCCGCTTTCGAGTGCGCGGACCGCCTTCGCGACGGCCGCGCCGTTGTCGGGTCCCTTACCGAACACCTTGTACACGTGCTCGGCTATGAGCGTGGACACATACACCCCAAGGGTCGTACCGGAGACGGCCCACCGGCGTGCGTGCGGCCGGCGGGCCGTGGAGCGCGACGGGATCCGCCCGTCACCCGCGCCCCGGCCGCTGTCGGCCGGCGGACGGGTCCGCTCCAGACAGCGCTACTGCCCCTGCTTAACCGTTGCAAACGGTGAAGTGAGTCATGTCACTTACGCTGCGTCGCCACCGACATCAGCGGCTGCGCCCGTGCAACCGGATTCCGCTTGCTGCGGGGACCCGGCTCCGGACCGTTCCGGGTCGGCGAGCATCGAGGCCCGCAGATGGGCGAGCACCCGGGTCAGGAGGCGCGAGACCTGCATCTGCGAGATGCCGAGGGCGGCGCCGATCTGGGCCTGGGTGAGCTCCTCGCCGAAGCGCATCGACAGCATGCGGCGCTCGCGGTCGCTGAGGCGTTCCAGCAGCGGCGCCAGGGTCTGGATGTCCTCGACGCGTTCCAGCGCCGGCTCCTCGGCCCCCATCGTCTCGGCGAGGCTGTGGCCCTCGGTGCGGCCGTCGATCCGTTCGGAGCCCGGGGCGTCGAGGGAGCCGCTGGTGTGGCCGTTGGCGGCGACGAGCCCCTCGATGACCTCTTCGTCGGTGAGCGAGAGGTGGGCGGCGAGGTCCGCGACCGTCGGCGGCCGGTCGAGGAGCGCGGTCAGCTCTTCCTTGGCCTTGGCCAGGTCGATCCGCAGTTCCTGGAGCCGGCGCGGTACGCGGACCGCCCAACTGGTGTCGCGGAAGTGCCGTTTGACCTCGCCGGTGATGTACGGCATGGCGAGGGAGGCGAACTCGATCTCGCGGGCCGGGTCGAACCGGTCGATGGCCTTGATCAGGCCGATGGTCCCGACCTGGAACAGGTCTTCGAGGTCGCCTCCGTCGCCGCGGCCGCGGAAGGGCCGGATCGCGAACCGGACGAGCGAGCAGTTCATCTCGATGAGGGTCTCGCGGACGTACCGGTACTCGGGGGTGCCTTCGTCGAGTTCGTGGAGCCGGCGGAAGAAGAGCCGCGTCAGCTCGCGCGCGTCCGCGGGGGCCACCTCGCGGGGCTCCTCGATCCGGGGCGGCAGCACGGTGGGCGCCGGCTCCACGGCGGCGGGGCCAGAGGGTCTGCCGGCGCCGGGGCCCTGCACGGGGCCGGCCAGCCGGCCTGCGCAGGGGCCTGGGCGGCGACCGGTCCGGGGACCGGGAAGGGAGCCCGGCACGGACTCGGCGCGGGGGCCGGGACGGGGGCCGCCTGTAAGGGGGCCGGCGGTATGGGAGAACGGGGCGGGTATCGGCACGGGGTCGCTCCTTGGGCTGGTCGGCTTGCGGCGCATGACCTTGATGGGCGTTCACCCTAGCCGGTTCCGCATCCGTTCCCCAGTTCCCTCCTTCCTAGATCAACCGGGCGGATCCCGGCCGCATTTGCGGCAGGGATCCGTTCCGGTCGCACATCGGCCGTCCGGCCGCAGTCCTCTCGGCCGTCCGGTCAATTCCCTTCAACGGCGGGCCCGTTTGCCGCGCCGGAAGGGGCTCCGGGGGCGGTTCGGGCCGTGGCGCCCGAGGTGGTGCGGAGCGCCCGGATCAGGGCCCCGACGCCCGCCTCCGCCTTGGAGCGCGGGCATCCCACGTTGAGGCGTACGAAGCCCGCGCCCTCGGGCCCGTAGGCGGTTCCCGGCATGATCGCCACCTTCTCGGTATGAATCAGCTCACGTTGGAGCACGCCGTCGGGAACCGCGAGGGGCCGGAGGTCGATCCAGGCGAGGTAGCCGGCCTTCGGGGGCTGCCAGTCGAGCGCGGGGAAGGCCCGTACGAGGCGCTCCCGCACCATGTCCAGGTTCTGCGCGACGTACGCGGTGAGCGCGTCGAGCCACGCTCCGCCCTCGCGGTAGGCGGCGATGTGTCCGGCCACGGAGAGGACGGCCGGGGAGGACAGTCCGTCGGCGTCCTTGAGGAGGGTGAGGTAGCGCTCACAGGACTCCGTATCGCCGAAGATGCCGTAACTGCCTGTCAGTGCCGGGATGTTGAAGGACTTCGAGGCGGAGGTGACGATGGCCCAGCGGGTGCCGGGGCGGCCGTGCAGCGCCCAGGGGCGGTGCCGGTGGGGGGCGTGCGCGAGGTCGGAGTGAATCTCGTCACTGATCACCGCGACCCCGTGGCGTTCGCACAGCTCCGCCATCCGCTCCAGCTCGGCCGCGCTCCATACGTGGCCGGTCGGGTTGTGCGGAGAGCAGAGCAGCAGGACGGTGGTGTCGGGGCGGGCCAACTCCCGCTCCAGGGCCTCCTCGTCGCGGAGCGGGACTCCGCGCATCTCCCGGTCCCGGGCCGCGAGCAGCCGCGGGAAGGCGTCGTAGGCCGGGGTGTGGACGACGACCCCGTCGCCGGGCGAGGACCAGAGGTCCAGGATCCGGCCGAGCTGGTAGAGGACGGCGGGGGCGTAGGCGATGCGGTCTGCGGCGATCGGGGTGTCGTAGCGGGCGGCGTACCAGTGCCGGACGGCTTCGAGGAAGTCCTCGTGGCGCCAGCGGGAGTAGCCGAGGACCCCGTGCTCCAGGCGGCCGCGCAGGGCGGCGAGCACCTCGGGGGCGGTCTCGAAGTCCATGTCGGAGATCGTGAAGGGAAGCAGGTCCGGGGCTCCGAAGCGGTCCTCGACGTAATCCCACTGGGTGCACCAGGTGCCGTGCCGGTCGACCGGCGCATCGAAGTCGTACGCGGCGGGGGCGTGGATGTCGGCCACGGGTCAGCCGACCGGGGTGAGCTTGGCGAGGGCGTCCTTCACGGACTGCACCTGGGGACCGATGACGACCTGCACGTTGTGCTCGTCGAGCCGGACCACGGCGATGGCTCCGAGCTTCTTCAGCCGGGCGTCGTCCAGCAGGGCGGCGTCACCGACCGTCATGCGCAGGCGGGTGATGCAGTTGTCGAGGGCGTGGATGTTGGCCGGGCCGCCGAGGGCTTCGAGGATGGCCACCGGGTCGTACTTGCCCGCGACCAGCTCGGCCTTCGGGGCGTCCGCGTCGACGACGACGTCCGCCGCCCCGGAGGCCGGGGAGTCCGGGGAGTCCGAGGGCTCGTCCTCGCGCCCGGGGGTCTTCAGGTCGAACCTGGTGATCGCCCAGCGGAAGAGGAAGTAGTACACGGCGAACCAGATCGCGGCGATCACCGGGATCAGGTACCACTTGGTGGTCGTGCCCTGGAGGACTCCGAAGACCAGCAGGTCGATGATGTTGCCGTCGGTGTTGCCGATGTACACGCCGAGGACGGCGGAGACCAGGAAACCGAGGCCGACCAGGACCGCGTGGATCAGGTACAGCCACGGGGCGATGAAGAGGAAGAGGAATTCGAGCGGCTCGGTGACCCCGCCGACCACGCACGCGACGACGCCGGAGACGAGCAGCGCCTTGATCTCCGGGCGCATGGTGCGCTTGGCGCAGTGGTACATGGCCAGCGCCGCGCCCGGCAGGCCGCCCAGGTACGCGGCCATCTTGCCCTGGGACAGGAACTGCGTCGCGGTGTGCGCCGCGCCGGAGGGGGTGGGGCAGGAGAGCTGTGCGTAGAAGAGGTTCAGGGCGCCGCTGACGTTCTCCCCGCAGACCACCCCGGCGCCGCCGGCGTCGGTGAAGCGGAACAGCGCGACGAGGATGTGGTGCAGTCCGATGGGGCGCAGCAGCACCTCGCCCATGCCGAAGAAGAAGGGGCCGAAGACTCCGGCGTGCGCGATGCCGGTGCCGACGGAGGCGATCCAGCTTCCCAGGGTGGGCCAGACGAGCGGGACGAAGAGTCCGACGATGCTCATGGCCAGGGCGGAGACGATCGGCACGAAGCGCAGACCGCCGAAGAAGGCGAGCGCGTCGGGCATCTGCTTGGTGCGGTAGCGCTTGTGCAGCAGGGCCACGATCACACCGACGGCGACCGCGCCGAGGAGTCCGGTGTCGATGGACTTCACGCCGAGCACGTCGGCGATGCCGTAGTGCGCGATCTCTCCCTTGTCCTCGAAGTCCACGCCGCGCGTGGTGAGGAAGAAGTTGACGGCGAGGTTCATGGACGCGAAACCGACGAATCCGGAGAAGGCGGCCACGCCCTTGTCCTCACGTGCGAGGCCGAGCGGAATCGCCATCGCGAAGAGGACCGGAAGGAACTTGAAGGCGACCAGACCTGTGTTGGACATCCAGGTGAACGCCAGCTGGAGGGGTTCGTTGTCCAGGAAGGAGAGGTTCTGCAGGACGGCCGGGCTGGAGAGCGAAGAGCCGACGCCCAGCATGATGCCGCAGAAGGCCAGGAGCGCCACGGGCAGCATGAAGGTCTTGCCCAGTCCCTGGAGGAATTCCCAGAGCGCTGCCTTCGTCTTCTTCATGGTCGATCTTTCGTCCGGAATCGGCGGGGGTCTCGCATAAAGATTCCGTTCTGTAAACCGATGGCGCTAAGAGGAGAAGGGCCCCAATCCATAAGGCCCGACGCCTCCCGTGCGGGCCCTTGTGCGTGCGCTCGTACGGGTGCCCGTACGGGCCTCTTGTGCAGAGCTTGTGAACGCAGCACTCTGAGCGGACGACTCAGGGGGGTCCGATTTAATGATCATGCGATCGCATTTGCTGCGGCGGTACGGAGCCGTGTTCGCACTCGCCTCGGCGCTCGCGCTCGGGGTGGACACCGGCGCTTCGGCCGCCTCTCCACCGGAGGGGGAGGTCCTGTACGCAGGAGCGCCCGGAGCCGTCGGCGACAGCTACCTCGTCCTGCTGGACCCGGCGCGCGCGCAATCCCGTACGGAGCAGGGCCGGGCGGTGGTCGAACGGTTCGGCGGCGCGGTCGCCCGGACGTACGACTCGGCCGTCAACGGGTTCTCCGTCAAGATGACGGAAGGTCAGGCCCGGCGGCTCGCCGCCGATCCGGCCGTGGCCACGGTGGCGCAGAACCGGAAGCTGCGCCTGGACTCCACCCAGCCGGCTCCGCCGTCCTGGGGCCTGGACCGGATCGACCAGCGCAGGCTGCCGCTGAACGATTCCTTCACCTACGCGACCTCGGCCGGCCTGGGCGTGACCGCCTACGTCATCGACACCGGGGTCAACATCAACCACCAGGACTTCGGCGGGCGCGCCCGGTACGGCTACGACGCCATCGACAACGACTTCGTGGCCGACGATCTGCACGGGCACGGTACGCACGTGGCCGGGACGGTCGCGGGCAAGACCTTCGGCGTGGCCAAGAAGGCGAAGGTGGTGGCCGTCCGCGTCCTCGACTGGAACGGCGAGGGCACGACGGAGCAGGTGGTCGCCGGGATCGACTGGGTCACCCGCAACGCCGTGAAGCCGGCCGTCGCGAACATGAGCCTGGGCGGGGACCCGGACACCGTGCTGGACGCGGCCGTCCGCGGCTCCATCGCCTCCGGGATCACCTACGCGGTGGCCGCCGGCAACCAGAACAAGGACGCCTCCACGCACTCGCCGGCCCGGGTCTCCCAGGCACTGACGGTCGGGGCGACGAGCATCCACGACGCGCGCTCCTCGTACTCCAACTACGGTCCGCTGGTGGACATCTTCGCCCCGGGCGACTCCATCACCTCGGCGGCCTACTGGAGCAACGACTGGGACACCGTGATGTCGGGCACCTCGATGGCCAGCCCGCACGTGGCGGGTGCGGCGGCGGTCTACCTGGCACTCCACCCGACCTATACCCCGGCCCAGGTGGCGTACTACCTGAAGGCCAAGGCCACCACGGGCGCCGTGCTCTCGCCCGGCAAGGGCTCCCCGGTGCTCTCCCTCTACATGGGGAACGTGCCGAACAAGGTGCCCGGCAAGCGCTTCGCCAACGGCACGAACTACAACGTCGGGGACCTCAAGACCATCCACGCCCCGATCACGGTCAGCGGGGTACCGGGCGCCGCTCCGGCCCAGTTGGACGTGGAGGTGTACGTCAAGCACCCGGACTCCGGGACCCTGCGGATCGACCTGATCGCGCCCGACGGGTCGGTGTACCCCATCAAGGACGAGTACACGGACTGGGGCGAGACCAACCTCACCGGCCTGTACGGGGTGAACGCCTCGTCCGAGACGGCCAACGGGGTGTGGAAACTGCGCGTGTTCGACGCCTTCTCCGGGAACACCGGGTACCTGGACGGGTGGGCGCTGCGGTTCTGAACGGCGCTTGAGCTGCGAACGGGCGGCGTGCTCCGGGGCTGAGGGCCCCGGAGCACGCCGCCTTTCGCGTCTGCCCGATCAGCCGTTGGGGACGGTGTCCACGAAGGCCGTGCCCGCGGTGCGGTAGCCGCCGACCTTGGCGGCGACCTGGGCCGGGGTGAGGACCTGGTCCTTGACGTGCAGGACGTAGTCGACCTTCTGGTCGTAGGCGCGCGGGGTCGAGCCCGGCTGCCCGTTGAGGTCGATCAGCCACTGGTTGAAGTTGATCGACATGCCCCGCTCGGGCAGGTACTTGGCGTCGTGGGTGCCGAAGACCTGGCCGTCGACGTAGTAGGTGATGGTGTTGTTGTCGATGGTGAGCACCAGGTCGTGCCAGCCCGCGTAGCTCATCCGGGACTCGGTGTGCTGGTTGACGGCCACCCACGGGTCGGCCTGGTACGTCTCCCACGACGTGGTGTAGAGGATGTTCGAGGGCTCGCCCCAGCCGCCGTTGGGGAGGTACTCGAAGTCGTACTCCGAGTAGTCGTCGGCCAACGGGGCCTTGAGGTCGTTGATGGGGAAGAAGGTCTGCACGAGGTGGTCCCCGTCCGGACCGTACTTCGGGGCGTCGGAGAACTTCACCCGCGCCGCGTACGTGCCGTTCTTGAACTTCATCGTCTTGGTGAGGATCTCGGTGTGCTTGGTGCTCTCGCCGGTGCCCGCCGTCGAGGTCTCCAGGTTCATGATGGTGTTGCCGCCCTCGGACGCGAAGGTGACGCTCGAAGGTGCCCAGGTGGCGCCCGGGACCCCGGGGCCGCCCGCGTTGGAGCGCACGCTCCACCCGTGGGCCCCTATCGCCGGGTCGGTGGAGGAGGTGTAGGTGAAATCGTCGAAGAGGGTGGCTCCGGCCGGTCCCGGGTCGGTCGGGGTGGGCGTGGGAGTGGGGTCGGTCGGCGTCGGCGTCGGGTCCGGGACGTTGCCGCCGGGCGCGGTGCCCCAGACGGTGCCGGCGCCCAGCTTGGCGGTCACCTTGTCCCAGTCGGCGTACGCCGTGCGGGATCCGTCGAAGGAGTAGTCGTCGGACTGTCGCAGGGTCTGCCAGTCGGCGCGGTGGAAGCGCAGCTGCATGTCACCGGTGTCGGCGCCCGGGGCGAGGGTGCCGGCGCCGCCGGTGAAGGCGATCTCCAGGTAGCGGTCGGCGGTGGCCGTCGGGGTGGCCATGGTGTGGAAGGTGCCGGTGATGTTGGCGCAGCCCTTGACCGCCCACGAACAGGCGTACCGGTACTGGGTGTCCGGGCCGTCGGCCTTGAAGTAGTAGCGGAAGGTGACCTGGCTCAGGGCGACGCTGGTGGAGCCGTTGTTGACCACCTTGAACCAGGGCTCCACCTGGTCGGCGGTGGCCCCGGTCGCGCTGGTGCGGTACTGGACCTTGACGGAGTCGGTCGCGGCGTTGGCGGGCAGGGCCGTCAGCGCGGCCGAGCCGAGACCGGCGGTCAGGGCGATGGCCAGGGCCACGGCCGTGCGGCGCTTGCGGGCGGGGGCTCGGCCCGGGGCGTGGGTCGGGGTGTGCGTCGGGGCGTGGCTCGGGCTGTGGCTCGGGGTGCTCATACTGCGTTCCTCTCGGGGTGGGGGGAGGGAAGGGGTCGGCCGCGCACGCCGAGGGCGGCGAGCCGGGTCTGGTGGTGGCCTTGGCGGCGCAGGAAGTCCGGCCAGTCGCGGTGCGCCGACCAGGCGGTGTCGGCCAGGGCGCACAGCCGCGGGAAGGCCAGGTATTCGAGCTCGGCCGGGGTGCGCGCGTACTCGGTCCACAGCTGCGCCTGGGTTCCGAGGACGCGGCGCGCGGCCTCGGGCTCCCAGTGCGCGGGGGCCGGGTCGTTGTCGTAGACGCCGCGCAGGTCGAGGACGCCGCCGTCCTGGCCGCGCGGTTCGCCGGGGTCGGCGGACTGCGGGTAGTCGAGGTAGGTGGAGCGGTAGGGGGTCATGATCACGTCGTGGCCGCGCAGTGCGGCGGCCCTCCCGTGGTCCGCGTCGAGCCAGGCCAGGGCCGTGAAGGGGGCGGGAAGTTCGGTGCCGGTCCCGGTCCAGCCGAGCGGGCGGCGGCCGAGCCCGGCCAAGTGCGCCGCGACCTCGCCGAGGAACCAGCCGTGGAGGGCGCCCGGGCCGGCCAGCCCCTCGGCGGCGATCCGGGCACGGGCGGCCGGGGAGGCCTCCCATTCCGTGCGGGGGCATTCGTCGCCGCCGAGGTGCACGTAGGGCCCGGGGAACACGTCCGCGACCTCGTCCAAGACCGTCCGGCAGAAATCGAGGACGGCGTCGTGGACCCCGAAGACGTTCTCGCAGACGCCCCAGCGGGTCCACGTGTCCATCCGCACGTCGGGCCGGTTGCCGAGTCGGGGGTAGGCGGCGAGGGCGGCGCGGGCGTGGCCGGGCATCTCGATCTCGGGGACGACGCTGACCCCGCGCCGGGCCGCGTAGGCGACGAGGCCGGCCAGTTCCGCGCGGGTGTAGGCGCCCTCGTGCGGGATCCCGTCCCCTGCGGTCTCGGTGCGGCGGCCGCCGATCTCGGTGAGCCGGGGGTAGGCCGGGACCGGCATCCGCCAGCCCTGGTCGTCGGTGAGGTGGAGGTGCAGGACGTTGAGCTTGTGCAGCGCGAGCAGGTCCACGAAGCGGCGTACGTAGGCCACGGGCTGGAAGTGACGGGCCACGTCCAGCAGGGCCCCGCGCCAGGCGAACCGCGGCCGGTCGATGATCCGTACGCAGGGCAGCGACCAGCCGGTGGCGGGCGTACGGGGCTGCACGCCCCCGGCGGCCGGCGCCCCGGCCGTCGTCGCCCCGGCGGCCAGCGCCTCGGGGGGCAGCAGTTGGCGCAGGGTCTGGACCCCGTGGAGCAGCCCCTCGGGGCGGGCGGCGCGCAGCAGGACGGAGTCGGGGCGGACGGTGAGGACGTACCCCTCGGCGCCGAGCGGCTCCTCCCCGAGGCCCCCGGGGGCCGGGTCCCCCGGGGTCAGGAGGAAGGTGATCCGCCCGTCGGGGTCCGGGGCCAGCGACAACCCGGTGGCGGGGGTGAGCAGTTCGCGCAGCAGGCCGGCCGCCGCCTCGGCGCCGGGTCCGGCGCGCAGTCCGGTGCGGTGGTCCAGGGTGAAACGGCCGGGCAGGGCGGTGACCGAGTCGGGGCGCGGGACGAGCCCGAGGTGGGGGTGGAGGGAAGCGGCGGCAGCGGCGGCGTCGGTCACGGTCTCGGAGATTCCTCACTGGCTGTTCCGTCAACTCCGTCAACTCATCCGGGAAGGAGTCGAGTTGACCAACTGACCAATTGGTTAGCTGAATGGCTAGAAGGTGACACGGCCTGAGTCCGCCGTCAACCCCGTACGGGCCGATGAATTTCGACGGACTCCTCGCGTCCCCCCTCCCCGAGTGGTTAGATGCATATGACCAGTTGGACAGGTGAGCAGAGAGAAATGGGGGCGGGCCATGACGAAGGACGCAACCGACCCGTCGGGATCCGTACTCAAGCGCGAACGGGTCCGCGAGCACCTGCTGGGGCTCATCGACATCCGGCGGCCCGGCGACGCGATCCCCTCCGAACGCACCCTGTGCGCCACCCTGGAGGTCTCCCGTCCCACCCTGCGCGCGGCGGTGGACGAGCTCGTGGCCACGGGACTGCTCGTACGCGAGCACGGCCGCGGGATGTTCGTCGCGCCCGCCAAGATCACCCAAGAACTGGCCGCCGACGAGGCCGCCTTCGCGATGCGGCAGGCGGCCGGCCACTGGTCCAGCCGGATCCTGGAGCACTCCACCGTCCAGGCGGGCGCCCGGATCGGCCGCCGCCTGCGCATCTCCCCCGGCGCGAGCCTGCTCTACATCGCCCGGCTGCGCCTGGTGGACGGGGCTCCGATGGCCATCGAGCACCTGCACATCCCGGCCGATCTGGTGCCGGCCCTGACCCCGGCGGAGCTGGAGGCCGGGGACCTCTACGAGCATCTGCGCGACCACCACGGCGTGTACGTGCACGAGGCGCAGCAGTCCATCGAGCCGACGGTGGTCAACGAGGGGGAGGCGGGCCTGCTCGACGTCCCGCTGCTCTCCCCCGCCCTGCTCATCGAGCGGCTCACCACCGACTCCACCGGCCGGCCCGTGGAGTACGTGCACTCCGTGTACCGGGGCGACCGCTACCGGATCGTCTCCCGCCTGGCCCTCGGGGTGTCCCCGGGGGCGGGCCGGCCGGGAGGCCACCACCCGGGGATCCCGCCGGGCGACCTCGGCCGCCGGGCGGTCATCACCTCCACCACCACCGGGGACGTGCACACGAGCACGTGACCGTCCCGTGCGGGCCCTTCTCCCCTCGGATCCGGACGAATCAGATGCGGACGAAGACCGCCTTGAGGTCGTGGGCCCGGTCCATCGTGACGTTGACCTGGTTCGCGGTGATCGCGTAGCGCCGCCCGTCCAGCTCCCACGCGGCGATCCGGTACCCGCGCGGCGGGGTGGCGGTCACCTTGATCGAGGTCCCCGGCCGGTACGGGCCCCAGGTGTCGGGGCGCAGCCCCTCGCCCAGGGTCAGGGCGTGGCGCGGGCGGAGCTGCGCGGGGGCGCGGTAGCCGGCGACGATCGGGGTGGTGAGCCGGGCGACGGCCGCGTTGTTGTTGGAGGCGTCGCCGAGCGGCTGGCCGTCCCAGGTGTTCTCGATGTTCGAGTACTGGTTGACGGCCGTGCAGGCCCCGCCGCAGGCCGAGGAGTAGGCCATCAGCGTGTGGAAGCGGCGGTCGGGGGTGACGTAGCCGGTGCTGTAGGGGGTGGTGAGGTAGGGGCGGTAGTCGGCGCCGCCCGCCTGCTCGTCCAGGGTGGTGCGGTCGTGCCACAGCCCGAGGTTGTGGCCCACCTCGTGGCCGAAGTTGCACCAGAGGGCCACGGTCCGGTAGTCGACCACCGAGTACGCCTGGTCGTCGGTCTTCTCGCTCGGCGGCTGCGGGAGGTTGCCCTGCCCGCTGCTCGTTCCGTTCGGGACCTCGATCATCAGGGAGACCAGGTCGGCGCCGTACTGCTCGCGCAGGGCGGCGGCCGGGGCGCCCAGCCGGGGTTCCCTCGGGTTGGAGAGCAGGCCGTGGACGACCGGCGCGGTCTCCTGGTCGGCCGGGGCGTAGTAGTTCGCCTTGTAGGTGGCCACGATGTCCACGCTCGCCTTGACGTTGCTGTCGGCGAAGGCGTGGTTGATGCTCGTCTCGGCGAAGGCGATCCGCGCGAGCATCGCCTCCTCGCCCCCCATCCCCCACTCGGCGCGCGGGGTGTATCCGACGACCATGTCGATGACGACCGGTCCCGCGGAGGCGGCGCGGTTCGTCAACTGCCTGCGCGCCTCGGCGATGACCGCGGGGTCGGGGTTCTCGTACTGCGGGTCCGCGTCGTCCTGCGGGGGCTTGACGTGGAGGTCGGGGTCCTCCTCCGTGATCAGCAGCCGGCCCGGTGCGTTGCGGGGCTGCGCGATGCGGTACGCCGTCGCACCCAGGTCGAAGAGGGCGTCCACGCCGACGGTCTCCGGCGTGGCTCCGGGGTCGCAGACTCCGGTGGTCGACAGCACCACCCGGCGGTGCACCCCGGACTCGACGGGGTGCCCGTCGACCTTGACGACCTCACCGCTCCACTTGACGGCGCCCCCGGCGGGGTCACGCTCCACGCCGGACTCCACCACTTCGAGCGAGGTGTCGGCGAACGGCCGGAAGGTGTGCCTGCGCGGCGTGCCGAAGGGCTGGTCCGTGCACAGCCAGCGGTAGTCGGCCAGGTCGAGGTCGATGGTGCGGCTGCGCAGGACGTGGCCGGGCGGCGGGGGCTCGGCCACCGGGTGCGCGGGCGCGGCGGCCAGGGCGGGCGGCAGGCCGAGGGCGGTGGCGGAGAGGGCGGCGAGCAGCCCGGTGGCCAGGCCGAGACGAGAGATGATCATGGGCGTACGAACGCACGTCCGCACCGGCCCGTCCACGCCGACACCCGCTAGGGGGTGTCCGCAAAGTCCCGCCTGCCCCGCGGCGCCTGGCACGCGCTCTCGGCGCACCGGGCGAAATCCCGAGTACGTCCAGTACGCAGGCTTCCGCCCGGCACACCGAGAGCACGCACCAGACCCCGCGGGGCCGCCCTTCGGGCGGCCGGCAGGACTTTGCGGACACCCCCTAGCGCCGCCGCATCACCCGGCCACCCCGCCCGGCCTCACCCTGACGGTCCCCGGCCGGACCTGTCCTTCAGGCCCGCCGCGCCCGCACGCCCCCCGCGCCCAGCACGCCTGCTACGTCACCCGGAAGCCGATGGCGGCCGGGGACCGGTCGAAGGTCAGCCGGTCCCAGGTGGGGAAGGCGAGATCGGTGACGGCGAGCAGCCGGCCGGAGGCGTCGTGCAGGGTGCGGCGTACGGTGAGGCCGCCGGCCGGGGTGGCGGCCTGGGGCGAGTTGGTCCGGGTCATGGTGATGGTCTCGGCGACCCGGCCGGCCCGCGCGGCCCCCTCCAGCCAGTGGTGCAGGGGACCCAGGTCCTCGTCGCGGACGCCCGCCACCAGGCGGTCCCGGTAGCGGGACAGTTCGGGGGTCCGCACGACGGTGCGGGGACAGAGGTACGTCACCGCGTGCCGCCGGGTCTGGCCCGTCGGGCCGCTTTCGCGGTGGTGGTGGACCAGGGTCTGCTCCCCGCCGCGCATGCCGAGTTGCTCGGCGAGCGCCGGAGCCAGGGTGACGAGGGTGAGCCACGCCTGGGCCTGGACCCCCGAGGGCGCCGGTGCGGCCTCGGCCGCCGGCACGGAGGCCGGGGTGGAGGCGGGAGTCGCGGCCCGGGCGGAGCCCTGGGCCGGACGACCGGCCGGGAACGCCGCCGGGGGACGCTGCGGCGGCACCGGGAACGCCGGCCGGGTGCCACGGCGCCCGGTGACGACGAGGCCGTCCTCCCTCAGGTGCTGGAGGGCGGCCCGGATGGTCTGCCGGTTGACCTCGTAGCGGGCCGCGAGGCTGCGTTCGGAGGGCAGCTTGGCGCCGGGGGTCAGTGCGGTGAGGTCGATCTCGCGCCGCAACGCTGCGGCGATCCGCTGGTACTTGGGCATGGCGGCCGGGCCGCCGCCCCGCGAAGGGGAGGGCATGGCTTCTCCTCTGACGGGAGGTCAAGGACTGCGCGGTCTGCTCGACCAACGTAGCATTGGTCTATACCTGTCGGTGAGGGGGGATCCGGTATCCGGACCCTGATTGGCCGGAACCGCACGCTCCCTCAGGGCCGCAGCGGGTTGGGAAGCGGCAGGTAGCGGGAGTCGGCACCGTCCGCGCGGGTCCAGCGCAGCAGCAGGTTGGTCTTGGCCGGGAGGCTCGGGGCGGCCAGCAGCGCAGCGACCTCGGGCAGGTCGTGGGCGGCGCCGTAGCGCCGGAACTCCGCGCGGGCGGCGGGCCACAGCTCCCCGGCCGCCTCCGGGTGGCTCTCCGCGAGCGCGCCCGCCACCTCGGTCAGGTGGTTGACCACCAGGCAGTAGACGAGGCGCTGCCAGGCGGCGTCCCGGTCCAGGTCCGGGAGGAGTTTGACGCCCTCCGCGTCCCGGAAGAGGGCCTGCGCGGGCATGCCCCGGGCGTCGACGCCGACCAGGGTGTTCTGGAGGTGCGCTTCGAGGACCACGCCGTGCCGGGCGAAGAGGTGCAGCACGGGCGGCACCACCTGGCGCAGGTACGCCCGCCACCACGCAGCTGGGTCGGCCGCTCCCGTCAACGGGCTGCCCGGGAACCCCTCCGCCAGTGCGGCCGCCAGCACGGGGGTGACGCCGGGCTCCGCGTGCGCCGCGAGGCCGTCACGGACGAGTACGGCGAGCTCCTCGAAGGCGAACCCGGCCGTCCGGTAGCCCCGGTCGGGCAGCCAGGCCGCGACCGACCCGGACCGGCGCAGTTCCGCGAAGCCCGCCTCGACCGCCGCGTCCGTGCGGCGCAGTTTCAGCAGGTCGTGCCGCCACAGCCGGCGCACGTCGTTGGTGATCCGCACGTCGAGGCTGAACTTCACGAACAGATCGCCGGCCGCGCCGCTCCCCTGGCCGCTCTCCATGCCGCTCCCCGTCCCCGTCCCCGCGCCGCCGGGAACGTACAGGGTCCGGATCGAGGCGGTCGGCCAGACCGGCACCCGCCCGGTGCCCAGCGACAGCAGCTTCCCGTCCGCGAGGGCCTCGCGGACCGCGGGCCTGCCCGCGACCAGGTCGAGCTGCCAGGGGTGGGCGGGCAGCAGCCGGTAGCCGGCCGGCGGGCGCGGCCCGCCCAGCGCCTCCGCGAGCGAGTCGACGGCGGCCGCCGCGACGGGCCCGCCCTCCTCCGCCACCTGGTCCTCGCGCACGGCCAGGAAGGCCAGCGGAAAGCGGGCGTACGCCTCGGGGGCGTACGGCAGCCAGCCGTTGGCCGGCCCGCCGCCCCGGGCCTTGGGGGCCGGGTGGTGGGGGTGCCCCATGACCAGGGACTGTTCGGAGAGCACGTACGCGTCCGTCGGTGGCGGCGTGGCCGCGCGGGCGGCGAGCAGCGCGGCGATGGTCTCGCGGCTGTCGGCGATCTCGACCGGGAGCTCGTCGTTGGACACCCCGGTGTACTGGCGCAGCTCGTCGGAGACGAGTTTGACCAGCTCGGTGTGGGACAGCGGATGCCAGCCGGCCCCCGTCCCCACCTCGGGCCGCTCGGGCCTGCGCCCGGCACGCACCCGCACCAGCCGCCCGCTGCCCGACAGCCGGTACGTGCACCAGCCGTCCCCCGCGGAACCTGCGGCCCCCCCGGCTCCACCTGCTCCCCCGGCTCTCCCTGCTCCCTGGGCTCCGGCGAGCGGGACCGGTTCGGCGGCCTCCCGCAGGAGGCAGTTCAGGAGCGGGGCCGCGGCATAGGTGTCGGCGGCGTTGTCGGTGGCGTTGAGGTCCACGGATTCCATTCGGTCCATCCGGAGCGCCGGAGGTCCGCGGGGCGTACCACCGGCCGTGATCTTCAGTATCCGCGATGATGAAGTGATCATCACGTCATCCGAGAGGACCGGGGCCCTGGATCCCAGCATGCACCTCCCCGCCACCGCGGCCGAAGAGGCCGTAGCCGCCGAACTGGCCGGGCTGGCCGAAATCGCCCCCACCGGACCGATCGGACCGGTCAGCCCGGTCGGCGCCCGCCCCGACGGCCTCGGGTCCGCGTACGCCGCCGCTCTCCCCGGCGCGCGCGCCGCCGTGCTCACCCGGCTGTGGCGGGCGTTCGCTTGCGAACCGCTGCCGTGGATCACGCACCGGGAGCGGAGTTCCGGCGCCCTCGCGCTCCGGATCGCCTCGGGCTCCCGGCTGGAGGGCCCCCACCCCGACCCGTACGCGACGACCTTCTCCGCGGTCCGCGCGAGCGCGCCCCCCGTGACCGAGCTGCTGCTCGACGGCCGCCCCTACCGGCGGGCCTCCCTGCTGGTGGCGGCGCTCGGGCTGCCGTACGGGGAGGAGTTCGCCGCCGAGCTCGACGAGAGCACGGCCTCCCTCGCCCTGTCCCGCGCCGGTCAGCCGGCCTGCCCGGAGGCCGGGGACCTCGCCGCCTGGGAGTGGGAGCAGCGTGTGGTGGACGGCCATCCGTACCACCCCAACTGCCGCTCCCGGCCCGGTTTCACGGTGGCCGAGCAGCTCGCGTACGCACCCGAGCACCGGCCCGTGGTCACCCTCGGGCTGGCCGCCGTACGGGCCTCGGAGTGCCGGGTGACCGGGGAGTGGCCGGACCGGTGGCGGGAGGCCGGGCGGATCCTCGTACCGGTCCATCCCTGGCAGGCCGAGCACGTGGTGAAGCAGGAGGACGGGCCCGAGGTGCGGCCCGGGCCCGCCGCGCATCCGTTGATGGCCCTGCGCACCCTCTCTCCGGCGGACGGCGGCCCGCACGTCAAGACCGCCCTCAGCACCCGCCTCACCTCCTCCGTGCGGGACATCTCCGTCTACTCCATCGAGACGGCGGCCGCGGTCTCCGCCTTCGCCCGGAGCCTGTCGGAGCGGCTCGACGGCCGCCTGCACGTCACCCGCACCCTGGGCGCCGTCACCGCCGGCACCCCGGATCTGGCCGCCGTGCTCCGCGAGCCGCCCGAGGCGTACGCGGACCGGGGCGCGGGCGAGCGCGTCCTGCCCGTGGCCGCGCTGGCGCTGACCCCGTACGCGCGTTCCGACGCCTGGCGGGCCGGCTTCGCCCGCCTCGCACTGTCGGTGTGCCTGCGCGTCCTGGATCTCGGGGTGGCCCTGGAGGCCCACGGTCAGAACCTGCTGGTCGTCCTGTCCGCCGACGGCACCCCGCAGCGGCTCGTGTACCGCGACCTCGCCGACATCCGGATCAGCCCGGCCCGCCTCGCCCGGCACGGCCTGGCGGCGCCGGCGCTGTCGGGGCGGCTGATCACCGACGACGTGGCCCTGCTGCGCCGCAAGCTCTTCGGTTCGCTGGTGGCGGGGGCGCTCGGCTCCACGGCCGGTTCGGCCGCCGCGCTCGCGGCGGACCTGGCGGCGGCCGCGCCCGGGCTGCCGTCCACCGCGGACACCCGGGCGCTGCTGACCGGGCCGCTGCCGACCAAGGCGCTGACGCTGATGCGGCTGAGCCCGGGGGTGCCGGGCGATCAGTGGGCCGAGCTGGACAATCCGCTGACCGGGGGCTGAGTTCGGGGCGCGGGCGGGCTACTGTCCGGGGGCATGGCATCGACTTCGCACCTGAACTCCGTCCGGGCGTCCTACGACGCCGTCGCCGCCGACTACGCCACGCTGCTGACCGGAGAGCTGGAGGGCAAACCGCTGGACCGGGCCATGCTGGCCGCCTTCGCGGAGTACGTGCGCGGGGACGGGCCCGGCGCCGGCCGGGCGGTCGCCGATCTGGGCTGCGGCCCGGGCCGGGTGACGGCGCACCTGGACGGCCTGGGGGTACGGGCCTTCGGAGTCGACCTGTCCCCCGCGATGGTGGCGGTGGCCCGCCGGACGTACCCGGGGCTGCGGTTCGAGGTCGGCTCGATGGCCGCGCTGGACATCGCCGACGGGGTCCTCGGCGGGGTGCTGGCCTGGTACTCCACCGTGCACACCCCACCCTCCGGGCTCCCCGCGCTGTTCGCCGAGTTCGCCCGGGTGCTGGCCCCGGGCGGATACCTGCTCATCGCGTTCAAGGCCGGCGACCGGCAACTCCGGCTGGAACACGCGTACGGGCATCCGGTCGACCTCGACGTGTACTGGACCCCGCCCGAGCTGATCAGCGAACTGCTGGCCGGAGCGGGCCTGACCGAGACGGCCCGCCTGGTCCGGGAACCGGACGCCGCGGAGAAGTCCCCGCAGGGCTTCCTGCTGGCCCGCCGGGCGAGCTGAACCCGCCCGAGGCGGGGACGGGGGTGGGGTGGGGTGTCGGCCGGGACGTAGAGCGTGATGTGTGGCGCCCAAGAAGGCCACACTGTCGAACGCTGCGGACAGGGCGCCTAGATCATGCAGTCCAGGCCGACACCCCACCCCGCCCCCGGCACCGCCCCACCCGCAGCCCCCCAGACCCCGCCCGGAGCCCGCCCGGCCCCCTGACCGAGCCGCCCCCGGCCCCCCGGCATGGGCCGTTCGGGGGGCAAGCCGGCCCTCGTGGGCCCGCCTTCGCGCCGAACGGGCAAGGCGGTGGCAGGAAGGAGGGATGACCCTCCACCGCCGCCAGGTCCTCGCGGGAGCCGCCACGGGCGTCCTCGCCTCGATCGGCGCGACGGCCCGGGCGACGACCCGCCGCGCGGACCCCGACTACGGGGCGTTGGCCCGGAGCCTCGACGGCCGGCTGGTGACGGCGGCCGACCGGGACTACGACGAGGCCCGGCAGCTGTTCCAGCCCCGCTACGACACGGTCCGGCCGGGCGCGGTGGCCTACCCCGCGCACCCCGGGGACGTGGCCGCCTGTCTGGACTTCGCCCGGCGCTCGGCCGTCCCCGTGGTGCCGCGCGGCGGCGGCCACGGCTACGCGGGCTGGTCCACCCGCGAGGCCGGACTCGTCATCGACACGGGCGCCATGGCGGAGGTGGCCGCGGAGTCCGGAAACGGGGTCCGGATCGGCGCGGGCGCCCGGCTCGGGGAGGTGAACGCCGTCCTCGCCGCGCGGGACCTGGCCGTCCCGACGGGGCTGTGCCCCTCCGTCGGCATCGCCGGTCTCACCCTCGGCGGCGGGCTGGGCCTTTCCTCCCGCACCTGGGGCGCCACCTCCGACCGGCTCACGGGAGTGACCCTGGTGACCCCCGACGGGACGGTCCGCGAGGTCGCCGCCGACCGGGAACCCGACCTGTTCTGGGCCCTGCGCGGCGGCGGGGGCGGCAACTTCGGAGTGGTCACCGGGTTCGGCTTCCGCACCCACCCGGTCTCCGACTGCGCCTTCGCGGAGCTGCGCTGGTCCGCCGCCGACTCCCCCGCCGTCCTGCGCGGCTGGCAGCGCTGGCTGGAGGCGCTGCCCGATCCGTTCTGGAGCCAGGTGGAGTTCACCGTCGACGGCGGTCCGGTCGGCGCACCGGCCCTGCGGGTGCTCTGCCTGGACGGCGGTCGCGCGGAGCTGGAGCGGCAGCTGACCCGGCTGTCCGACCTGGTGGGCGGCCCGCCCCGGGAGAGCTGGACCGTCGTACGCGGCTACGGGGACACCGTCCGGGCGATGGCGGGCTGCCTCGACCGGAGCCCCGCCGCGTGCCGGCTGCCGGGCAGCCTGCCGGGACACGATCCCCAGGGGCGGCTCGGCCGCGACTCCTACGCCGCCCGGTCCGATTTCTGGGCCCCGGGCGGGCTCACCGAAGCGGCCGCCTCCGCGGTACTGGCCGCCCTGCGGCGCTACGCCGGGAGCGTGCCGCGCGGCGGGTTCGGCGTGGTGCAGTTCGACGGGGTCTGCGGCGGTGCCCTCAACCGGGTCCCGGCGCGGGCCACCGCCTTCGCGCACCGCTCGGCCGGGTTCCTCGCCCAGTACCTCGTCTACTGGCCCGGCGCGGCTCCGGCCGCCGACATCGGCCGGCACCAGGGCTGGCTGGACGGGCTCTGGCAGGACTTGAGGCCCTGGGCGAGCGGAGCCGCGTACCAGAACTACGCCGACCCGAAACTGACCGGCTGGCGCGAGGCCTACCACGGGCCGAACCTGGCCCGCCTCGAAGAGGTCCGGCGCCGCTACGACCCGGACCGGCTGTTCCGCTTCCCCCAAGCCGTATAACCCCCCAGCCCCTTGCCCCCAGCTCCCAGCCCCTCGCCCTCCCTGCCCATCCCCGAAGAAGGAGACGGACATGCGACGTACGTTGACGGTGGCGGCGGTCACGGCCGCCCTGCTGCTGCCCGGCGGGCCCCAGCCCGAGGCCGAAGCCGGCACCGCACCGGCCAAGGCTCCGGCGACCGACCGGTGGTCCGCCCGGGAGGCGGAGTCGTTCTGGACTCCCGACCGGATGGCGTCCGCGGTGCCGATCAGCCGCGGCGGCGCCCCGGCGGCGGTGGACGGGACCGGCCGTGACTTCGACGGCATCCCGGTCGTCGGCCGGATGTTCGTCATGAAGGGCGGCGGCGCGTACTTCTGCACCGCGAGCGTGGTCGCCTCCCCCGGCCGCGATCTGGTGCTCAGCGCGGCGCACTGCCTGCTCGGGACGGACGCCCGCCAGGTGGCCTTCGTACCGCAGTACACGGCCCAGAACCCCCAGCCGTACGGGATGTTCCCGGTCCTGCGCGACGCGGCCGGCCGCTCCAAGGTGTGGATCGACCCGCGCTACCGGCAGCTCGGCGCCGACAAGGGCGCCGCCCTCGACGTGGCCTTCGCCCAGGTCGGCCCGGACGCCGACGGCTACCCCGTGGAGGACGTGGTCGGCGGGAACCGGCTGGTCACCGGTGCCCCGTACGCGCACAAGCAGGTCTCGCTGATCGGTTATCCGGCCTCCGCCGCCCGGCCCCGGCTGTGCGTGAACCGGACGACCAAGTTCACCAGCACCGATCCGGGGATCCCCGGATCGTTCCTGCGGATCGACTGCACCGGCTATCCGGGCGGCACCAGCGGCGGCCCGTTCCTGACCGGCTTCGACGAGCGGACCGAGACGGGCGACGTGGTCGGGGTGATCGGCGGCTGGAAGACCGGCGGGGACACCCCCGACACCTCCTACAGCTCCTACTTCGGCGCCGACGTCAGGAAGTTGTACGAGAAGGCTCTTGCCGGGGCGCGGGTGGCGTGAGCACCCGCACCCAGCGGGTGCGGCGCGGGTTGCCCACCGTGCGCGGGGTCGCCGGCAGCCCCTCCGCGGTCAGTGCTTCGGCGGGAGCGAGGCCGAGCTGCCGGCGCAGGTCCGCGAGGGCGGTGTGCACGGGTCCGAGGATGACCTCGGCACGCGGATGGGCGTACGCGAGGGCGTGCGCGGCCGTCTCGATGGCCTCGGCGGCGTCCTCGGCGGCGCCCCGGCTCCACCCTCCGGGGGCGGCGGCGCCCCACGGCGCGAGGGTGTCGTAGAGGTGGCAGGCGGCATCGGCCACGGCGTCGGCCTGTTCACCGACGCCGGGCGCCGCGATCGACGGGAGCTCCATACCCGCTCAACGAGCGGAGTCCGCCCGGGGAACGGAGGCCACCGCGGTCACGGAGACGGGGCGGACAGCGGAGACGGGGCGGACAGCGGGGACGGCGCAGTCACGCGGACACCGCCTGCAGCCAGAGCGGCAGCAGCAGGAGGGAGACCAGGGAACTCTTGATCACGACGGCGGCGGAGAGGTTCACGCCCACGTCGTAGCGCTGGGCGAAGATGAACAGGTTCTGGGGCGTCGGCATCGCGGCGATCAGCACGAGGTACGTGAGCCACTCGCCCCGGACCCCGAACAGCGCCCCGCACACCGCCCACGCCAGCAGCGGGAAGGCCACGCACTTGAAGCCGATGAGCGCCACCTCCTCGCGGGTGGTGCCCCGGACGTCGAGGCCGATGCCGCCGAGGTGCAGTCCGAGGGCGAAGAGGGCCACCGGGGAGGCGCTGTCCCCGACGAAGGCGGCCCCGTCGAGGACCACCTCCGGGACGTGCACGGAGAGCAGGTTGAGCAGGATCCCGGCGTTGCAGGCGAGGACCAGCGGGGTGACGAGCGAGGCGCTGACGGCACGGGACAGGCGCCGCGCGGGGCCGCCCGCGCCGGGCCCGGCCCGGCCCAGTTCCATGATGGCGATGACGACGAGCGACAGGACGCAGACCTGGAAGAGCAGCACCGGGAAGATCGGCGCCGCCGTCCCGAAGAAGGTGATGAAGACGGGGACGGCGAAGTAGGCGGTGTTGACCTGGACCCCGGCCATCACGCGCAGCGCCACGGCCCGCGGATCGCGCAGTCCGGCTGCCGCGGAGGCGGCCGCGACGGCCGCGACCGCGAGGGCGGCGGCGGCCGCGTACCCGCCGATGGCCCGCCAGTCGAAGAGGGCGGAGAGGTCCGCGGCGTAGATGTTGCCGAACAGGTAGCAGGGAACCGCGAAGAGGAAGGCGTAGTCGGCGAAGGCCTTGGAGGCCTCGGCGGGAACCACCTTGCGGCGCGCGAGCAGCACGCCGACGCCGAAGGCCAGCGCGACCGGTATCAGTTTCTCCAGCGCGGCAGCCCCGCCCATGCCTATCTGCTCCCCGCCGTTCACCGATCATCCGTGCCGGGCGCAGTCTATGCCGAGCGGCTGCGGCGGCCGGGGCGGGCTTGACCCTGACGTGCGGGTCAGGGTTTAGCGTCGGCGCACCCACCCGCCCCGGCCCGGTGGCGGCCTTCCGGGCCGTCGCCCGCCGCGCCCTGCCGAGGAGCCCCGATGGCCACGGACCTGCCCCGTACCGCACGCGAGATCCGGCTCGCCACCCGTCCCGAAGGGCTGCCCGAGCGGGCGGACTTCGCCGTCGTCGAGGTACCGGTGCCGGAGCCCGGTCCGGGGCAGGTGCTCGTCCGCAACCGCCACTTCCTGGTGTTCCCCGGGCTGGTCACCCTGATCGGCGGCGCGGCCGAGGGGCTGCCGCTGCCCCCGCTGCACGCCGGTGACACGCTGTTCGGGCCGGCCGTCGGCGAGGTGGTGGCCGCCCCGGCCGACAGCCCGCTGCGGCCGGGCACGCTCGTCACGCACCTGCTCGGCTGGCGGGAGTACGCCCTCGTGGACGCCGCCGACTGCACCCCGCTGGACGGCACCCTGCCCGACCCGGTGGCGTACCTCGCCCAGGGCTCGGCCCCGTACGGCGCGCTGACCCGGCTGGCCGGGGTGCGGCCCGGGGACACCGTCCTGGTCACCGGGGCGGCCGGCGCGGTCGGGACCCTCGCCGGTCAGACGGCGCGGCTGCTGGGCGCGGGCCGGGTGATCGGCACCACCGGCTCCCCGGAGAAGGCCGAGCGGCTGGTGGCGGAGCTGGGCTACGACGCGGTCCTGCTCCGGGGCACCGGGCGGCCCTTCGCGGAGCAGCTCGCCGGGGCGGCGCCCGAGGGGATCGACGTACTCGTGGACACGGTGGGCGGCGAACAGCTGTCCGCGGCCCTCGGCGCCGCCCGGCAGGGCGCCCGCTTCGCCCTGGTCGGCGCGCTCTCGGGCCAGTTGGCGCCGGGACGGGCCGGGGGCGTCGCACCGGTGGAGATCGACTCGTTCCGGCTGGTCGTCGGGGGCGTCTCGGTGCGCGGGTACCTCGGTACGGAGCATCCGGGTGTGGAGGAGGAGTGGACCGCGCGCTTCGGGGGCTGGCTGCGCTCCGGGGAGATCCGCTTCCCTCATGTGCGGATCCCGGGCATCGATCGCGCCCCGGAGGCGTTGCGCGAGTTGGCGGGAGGACGGCACTTCGGCGCCGTGGTGGTGGAATCGGCGGGGTAGTCCGGGCCGCGAGCGGGCGGTTCGGGGACACGGGGGGGGCGGCAGGATGCGGATCGGTGACGCGGCAGCGGCAGCGGGGACCACGCCCAGGGCGCTGCGGTTCTACGAGCAGCGCGGACTGCTCTCCCCGCAGGGCCGCAGCCCCTCCGGCCAGCGGGAGTACGGGCCCGGGGACGTGGCCAGGATCTGGATCATCCGCGATCTGCTGGCCCACGGGTTCACCGTCGAGGACCTGCGCGGCGTGGCCGACCGGCTCCACCTCCTCGCGGCGGACCCGCCGCCGAGCTGCGGCTCCGGCGGCGGGGTCGTCGGCCACCGGCTCTCCGTGCTCGACGTAGAAATCGAGCGACTCACCCGCTTGCGCAGCTCCCTCGCCCGACGCGCGGGCCTCCCCGACCCGGCCGACCCTGTGGTGGGGCCGGGGCCGGACCCGGGGCCGGAGCGGGCCACCGGGTCGGCCCCGGCCCCGGCGCTGGATCCGGTGCTGGATCCGGTGCTGGATCCGGTGCTGGATCCGGTGCTGGATCCGGTGCTGGATCCGGTGACGATGCCGAACCCCGACACGGAGCCGGACCCGGTGCCGGTGCCGGTGCCGGTGCCAGACCCGGCGGCAGACCCCGTGCCAGTGCCAGAGGCGGACCAGGTGCCGGAGCCCGGCTCGGGCGGCCGGGGCGGGGCGGGGAGAACCGGGTGGGTGGTGGGCGTCGGGCGCGGCTCGGGCGGGCCGCGGGCGCATACGCTGGACCGATCATGAGCGAGCGAGCCCGATCCCGATTCCGATCCCTCTTCCGAGCCCGGCCGGGATCCCGGTCCCCGTCCCCGGACGGATCGCCGCAGGGGTCTCCGCCCGGATCCCCTGCCGGGTCCCCGCCCGGGTCCGCCGCCGGGTCCCCGCCCGTCACCGCCGGCGCCCCCACCCGACCCGCCCCGCGAGGGCAGTTCGCGGTGGCCTTGCGCACGCCCGCCCGGGCGGCCGAGCCCCTGCTCGCGCAGGCGCCCGAGGCCTGGCAGCGGATGCTGCCGTACGCCGTGACCGCCGTGTGCGTGATGACGCTGCTGCCGGTGACGATCGCGGTGCTGACCAACGACTACAAGGCGGGCGGCGGCTGGGCCGGGGCGCTGGGCGTGGCCCAGACCCTGCCGCTGCTGCTCGCCGTGACCCGCCCGCGCACCGCGTGGGGCCTGGTGCTGGTCGCCGACACGGTGGGGGCCGCGGTACTGACCCAGGCCGACGGGGTGGCCGGGCACGCCTGGCCCTGGACCCCGATGGTGATCATCGGCTACCTGGTGCTGATGGCCTGCCTGGGGCTGCGCGAGTCCATCCGGACCCTGGTCGGGGTGTGGCTGGTGACCGGGGTGACCGGGGCGCTGCTGAGCGCATCCCAACCGGACGGGGTGACCAACACGGTCGCCCTGCTGTTCGTCCTGGCCGGGGTCGTGCTCGCGCTGACGGGAGCACTGCGCGGGCTCGGCGACGCACGCCAGAAGGTCGCCGAGCAGGAGAGCATCAGCGAGGCCGAACGGGCACGCCGCACCTTGCTGGAGGAACGGGCCCGCATCGCGCGGGAGTTGCACGACGTGGTGGCCCACCACATGTCGGTGATCACGGTGCAGGCGGATTCTGCGCCGTACCGGCTCCCCGGCATGGCGGAGCCGGTGCGCGAGGAGTTCGCCGCCATCGCGTCGAGCGCGCGCGAATCGCTGGGCGAGATGCGGCGGCTGCTGACGGTGCTGCGCGGCGACGAGGCGAACGGCGCCGACCGTACCCCGCAGCCCGGGCTCGGCCGGTTGCAGCAGCTGGTGGAGGCGACCGTACGGGCCGGGCAGCCGGTGGAGTTGGCACTGGCCAAGGGTGCGGCCGGGGCGGCGCCGCCGGCCGTGGACCTGTCGGCGTACCGGATCGTCCAGGAGGCGCTGGCCAATGTGGTGCGGCACGCGCCGGGGGCTCCGACGCGCATCTCGGTGACCTTCGACGAGGAGGAGCTCCTCGTGCTGGTGGTCAACGGCCCGGCGCGGGACGCGGTGGTGGCGCTGGAGACCTCGGGCACCGGGCACGGGCTGGTGGGGATGCGGGAGCGCGTACGGTTGACGGGCGGGACGCTGGACACCGGTCCGCTGCCCGACGGCGGCTTCCGGGTCGCCGCCCGCATGCCCATCAACACCGCTCCCGAGGAACCAAGTTGACCATCCGCGTGATCATCGTCGACGACCAGGCCATGGTGCGGGCGGGTTTCGCCGCGCTGTTGTCGGCGCAGGCCGACATCGACGTGGTGGGCGAGGCGCCCGACGGACGCCAGGGGATCCAGGTCTCCCGCACCGTCCACCCCGACGTGGTGCTGATGGACGTCCGGATGCCGGAGATGGACGGGCTCAGCGCCGCCCGCGAGCTCCTCGATCCCCCGCCGGGGGTGGTGCACCGGCCGAAGGTGCTGATGCTGACCACCTTCGACATCGACGACTACGTGTACGAGGCCCTGCGCGCGGGTGCCTCCGGCTTCCTGCTGAAGGACGCCCCGCCGGCCGATCTGATCGCCGCGGTACGGGTGGTCGCCTCGGGCGAGGCGCTGCTGGCTCCGTCGGTGACCCGGCGCCTGATCGCGGACTTCGTCGAGCGGCGGCCCGCGCCGCGCCGCAATCCCGCACTGCGGCTGAACGGGCTGACCCCGCGCGAGACCGAGGTGCTGGAACTGATCGCGCGCGGGCTGTCGAACCAGGAGATCGCCGGTCATCTGGTGCTGGCCGAACAGACGGTCAAGACGCACATCGGGCGGGTGCTGGGCAAGCTGGACCTGCGGGACCGGGCGCAGGCCGTGATCTTCGCCTACGAGGCGGGGCTGGTGCGGCCGGGCGACGGCGGCTGAGCCCGCCTCCACGGGTCCCGCCCACCGGTCTCCTCCACCCCCTACCGGGGTATGACATCCGACTTGGCTCCACGGTGCGACGCCCGCTTCGCCACCTCCTTCTTACCTTCCTCCTCGTCACGAGGAGAGGAGAAGGGGCATGCGCCGCTTCGCAAGGACACTGGTCACGGCCGCACTGGCGGTGACCGTCGTCGCGGGCACCGCGGGATGGGCCTCCGCGGACGCCCAGGCGGCGGTCACCGGCCCGCTTCCGGGCACCGCCGCCTGGCGGGCCGACACGGTGTCCGGGCGGCCGCTGCCGGACCCGGCACGGGCGACGCCGGCCGAGGTCGCGCGGTTCTTCGCCGGGCTGGACGCGACCCGGGCACGGGACCTCGTACGGGCCCACCCGCTCGTGGTGGGGAATCTGGACGGGGCTCCGCTCCCGCTGCGGTACGAGGCCAACCGGCTGGCCGTACGGGCGACCGGCGAGCCGCGCTTCGCCTCCCTGGCCGCGCCCGGCCGGCAGATCCTGGCCTTCGACCCGCGCGGACGGGGCACCGTCGCCGAGGTGTTCGGGGACCTGGAGCGGTCCGCGCACGTATCGGTGATCGTGCCGGGCTCGGACAACGACGCCACCACCTACGACCGCCCGCGGGCCGCGTACACCGGCCCGGCGGGCATGGCCCGTTCCCTGCGGTCCGCGACCGGGGAGACGGCCGCCGTCATCGCGTGGACCGGCTACACCACGCCCGTCGGGGTGGGACTGGACACGGCCCGCGGGCGGCTGGCGGAGGCGGGCGCGGTCCGGCTGGCCCGGTTCACCGAGGGGCTCGAAGCGGTCGGCGCACCCGACCCGGTGCTGTTCTGCCACAGCTACGGCTCGGTGGTGTGCGGGCTGGCGGCCCGGCACACGGACGCCACCGACATCGTCGCCTTCGGCTCCCCCGGCATGCGGGCCGACAGCGTCGCGGGACTGCGCACCGAGGCCCGGGTCTGGGCGGCGCGCGGGCCTTCCGACTGGATCTCCGACGTGCCCAACGTGGAGTTCGCGGGGCTCGGCCACGGAGCCGATCCCACCTCGGCGGCCTTCGGCGCCCGCCGGATCGACGCCGCCGACGTGGCGGGCCACACCGGCTACTTCGCCCCCGGCACCCGGTCCCTGAAGGCCTTCGCCGCGATCGCGACGGGAGCGGGCCGATGAGCGCGCCCGAGACCAAGCCGGAGACCAAGCCGGAGAGCAGGCAGGAGACCGGGCGGAAGACCGGTCCGGCAAGCACGCCGGGCGTCCTCGCCAAGGTGCGGGCGGCCGCCGGCCGGATCGACGCGAAGACCCCCGCCCACCGGGACCGGGCGATCGACGGGCTGCGGGCCCTGGCCCTGCTGGCCGTGCCGACCGGGCACTGGCTGCTCGGAGGTTTCACCCTCGACTCCGACGGCGCCCTGCACAACGCGAGCCCCCTCTCCGCTTTCGGCGGCCTGGCCCCGGCCAGTTGGGTGCTGCAGATGCTCGGAGTCTTCTTCCTGGTCGGCGGTTACGCCTCGGCGCTCTCCTTCCGGCGGCACACCGGATCGGCCGGGGCCTGGCTGAAGGGCCGGATCGTCCGGCTGGGGCGGCCGGTGCTCGGGGTCACGGCGGTGTGGGCGCTGGCCGCGCCGGTGCTGTACGCGGCCGGGGTGCCCGAGGCCACCCTGCGGACCGGGGCGAAGCTGGTGATCCAGCCGCTGTGGTTCGTCGGGGTGTACGTGGTGGTCACGGCGCTGACCCCGTACTGCGTGCGCGCCGCGCACCGGCTCGGCGGCTGGGCGGCGGCCCCGCTGCTCGCCTCGGTCGCCGTGGTGGACTTCCTGCGCTACGGGCCCTTCGCGGACTCGGTGCCCGGGTGGGTGGCGCTGGTGAACATCCTGCCGGGCTGGCTGTTCGCGTACCAGCTCGGCGTGGCCTGGGGCGAGGGCCGGATCGGCCGGCGCGGGGGGTGGCTGCTGCTGGCGGGCGGGGGCGTGCTGTTCGCGGCCCTGCTGATGGTCTTCCACTACCCGGCTTCGATGGTCGGCGTGCCGGGCGAGGCCCGGACCAACTCGCATCCGCCGTCGCTGCTGGTACTGGCCCTGGCCGCGGCCCAGTCGGGAGCCGCGATCCTGCTGCGGGACCGGCTGGCGCGGCTGCTGGCCCGGCCGCTGCTGTGGGCGCCGGTGGTCGTGATCAACCTGTGCGCCATGACGATCCTGTGCTGGCACCAGACGGCGATGCTGGCGGCCGCGGTGCCCGGGTCCTTCGCGGGCGGGCTGGCCGGGCTGACGACGGCGCCGGACAGTGTCGGGTGGATCGTGGCGCGGCTGGCGTGGATGCCGGTGTTCGCGGCGCTGCTGGTGGGCATCGCCCGGTACGCGCGCCGGTTCGAGCGGCCTGCGCCGGGCCTGTCGCGGGCCACGGCGGTGCGCCGGACCGTGGCGGGCCTGCTGGCGGCCGGGTTCGCGGTGTTCGCGCTGGGGTTGGCGTAGGGACGCGGCCGGAGCACCCGTACGAAACGAGAGCGCCGCTCCCCTCGGGGAGCGGCGCTCTCGTGCGATCTCGGTGTGGGGCGCGTCGGCAAGCCTCAGGCGATGGATGCGGCGACGATCGCGGCGACCGCGAGGTTGCAGGAGGCCGTCACCCACACCGCGGGGTGCGGCTCGGGGTCGACCACGATGGCGCCGAGCTTGCCCGGGGTCACCAGGTCCAGCACCAGGAAGGCCACGGCCATCAGGACCAGGCCGAGGAGGCCGAACGCGGCCGTGGAGAGCAGGCCCTTGCCGAAGCTGTCGTACGTGGTCCAGATCGAGGTGAAGACGATGCCGCCGATGCCGAGCAGCGCCGAGGACAGCATCACGGCGGCGTTGCGGTTGCGCTCTTCCCAGATCTGCTTCGGCAGCTTGCCGGGGGTCAGCACGTCCACCAGGACGATGCCGAGGATGAGCAGCACCAGGCCGACGCCGCCGAATGCGGTGGTGCGGCCAAGTCCGTTGATGATGTCGCTCATTGGGAAGCCGTCTCCGGGGTGGGGTAGGTGGGGTAGGAAGTACGTCGTCGCGTGCCTGTCGTCGCGGTGGCCGAATCTATCGCACGGCACGGCACCCGACCATGGGGAGGTCAGGAAATGGCAGAGCTCAGGGCCGCGCGGGCCGGGGAGGCCGCGGAGCTGACGAGGCTGGTCATGCGGTCCAAGGCCCACTGGGGGTACGGGGCGGAGTTCCTCGCCGCGTGCGCCCCGGAATTGCGGATCGGGGCCGGGGACGAGGTGCGGCGGCGGATCGTGGTCGCCGAGGGCGCGGCCGGGGCGGCCGGCTCCCGGTCCGGCGACGGCCCGGCGGTCGTGCTCGGGCTCGCCTCCCTGGACGGGGAGCCGCCGATCGGGCGGCTGGGCTGCTCTTCGTCGAACCGGCCGCCATCGGCGGGGGTGTGGGGCGCCGCCTGTACCGGGACGTACTGCGGCGCGCCGCCGGACTCGGCTTCCGCCGGCTCCTGATCGACGCCGATCCGCACGCCGCCGGCTTCTACCGGGCGATGGGGGCGGTGGATTCAAGCTCGGAATCAGAATCGGGATCGGGACCGGGATCCGAGCCGGAGCCCGGTGCGGCCGCCGACGGCAGGCTGGTGCGGTTCGAGGTGGCGCCCGTGCCCCTGGCCGGCTGGGCGCGGGCCTGGACGGGCGGCGGGGCGGCCGTGCACGTGGGCAATGTCGCCGAGTACAACGCGCAGTTCGCGGACGCCTCCCTGGACCGGGAGCAGCGGGCGGCCCACCACTACGCCTGCCTGGCCGCCTTCTACAGTCCGCGGCCGGCCGCGCTGGTGCTGCCGCGCCCTGTGCCGCCGGGCTGGATCTCCCTGCTCGGGCGCCAACTGGACTGGCCCGCCGGGGTGGAGGTGTACGACGGGCTCGCCGAGCGGGATCCGGGTCTGTCGCAGGCCGTACGGGCCCGGCCGGCGCTGGCCGCGCGGCTGACCGGGACCGGGGCGCCCCTCGTACCGTGGGGGCTGACCGCCCCCTTCGCGCGGCTGGCGCGGCGGCCCTGGCGGCCGGACGAGCTGCGGTACGAGTCGAAGTCGGCGGCGCACGGGCTGTTCGGGCGGATCCTCGCGGAGGGCGGGCACCCCGCGATCACGCTGCCCGCGCAGTGGCGGGCGGACACCCGGTGGGCCGCGGTCCGGCTGCTGGCGTCCCGGACCAGGGCGGGCGAGAGCACCGTTCTCAAATCGGAGCACGGAGTCGGCGGCTCGGGCACCACGGTGCTGACCCCCGAGCGGGTCCGTGCGGCGGGCGGGGCCCGGGCGGCGGTCCGGGCGCTGCCGCGCGGGCCGCTGCTGGTGGAGGAGTACGTACGCGGTCCGGCGGATCCGGCCGAGCCGCGCGACCTCACGTACGACGGGTTCGTGGACGCGGGGGGCCGGGTCCACGAGGTCGGCGGGGCGGTGATGGACGTGGCGGACGGCGGGTACCGCGGGGCCACGGTGGGGCCGGGGGTGGTCCCCGGATGGGCGGAGGAACCCCTGCTGGCCTTCGGCCGGGCGGTGGGCACGGAGCTGTCGGCGGCGGGCTACCGGGGCTGGTTCGACGTGGACTTCGTCGCCGACGGCGCGGGCCGGCTCGCCCCGACGGAGACGAACCTGCGCCTGACCGGGCCGTCCGTCGCCTTCGTGGTGGCGGCCCGGCTCGACGAACTGCGGGGCGCGGGGCACTTCGTACGGATCGCCGACCGGGTGGAGCTGGGAGCCCGGCTGCCGGAGGCGGCCTTCGGTGAACTGTGCGAGCGGCTGTCCCGCCGGTGCGCCGCGATGGGCGCGGTGTTCCTCCCCGCCATCCCCACCGGAGCCTTCGAACCGGCGCCCTGGATGGGCGCCCTGGTGGCCGCGACCGGCAGGGAACTGCTGGACGCGGCCGAGCGGGTGGTGCGGGCGGAGGCGCTGGCCGTCGGGGCGATGTTCGCGCAGGCCGACGGGGCTCAGCCGGCCGGATCCGTGGCCCGGGCTCCGTCCCGGGCGGACGCCGAGCCCGATCCCGACGCCTGCGCCGGAACCGATGCCGCCACCGACGCCGGGTCCAGGTCCTCGTCGAAGACGCTGAGCGGCGGACGGGAGACGTAGACCGCCACGATCCCGGCGCAGATCATCAGCGGGATGTTGAAGGCGTAGACGAGCGCGGCCTGCTGGGGCCAGTCCTGTTTGGCCGCGAGACGGTAGAAGTTGTCCTGGGGCCACCAGGCGGCCAGCAGGTAGACGATCGCCAGATGGGCGGCCGCGGTGATGCGGTGGCCGCGGCGCCCGCGGCGGCGCATCCGGGACCGGCCGGCGAACAGGAACCACACACCGGCCGCGAACGCCCAGCATTCGCACAGGTAGAGGAAGAAGAAGAGCGTCGCGTACGGGTTCGGAACGCCGACGAGGTTCGTGGAACCGGGCCAGAAGATCAAGGTCAGGATCATGGTGAATCCCGCCACCAGGACCAGCCCGACCGCGATGAAGAAGACGAGGCCGGCCCATCCGGCGACATTGGGCCCCGAGTCCCCTCCGGCGTACTTGCCGCCGTACTTGCTCCCGCCTGCGCTGCGATCAGCCCCGCCGTGCTCGTCACCGGTCCGTCCCGGCGGCAGCGGGACCGCGCCGCGCTGCTCGCGGCCGGCCCTGTCCCGGGGGATCCTGCGCAGCCGGAACACGGCGCCCGGCATCATGGCCCCCGGGAGCCTGCCCGCCAGGTGGCGCCGGAGCTCCCCGCTGTCGGGGAGGTCGGAGCCCGGGGGCCAGGCGTCGTCGTCCGGGGCCGGGGCAAGGAAAGCGACGAGCACCGGCCGCGCGTTCACGCCCGTACCGGCGCCCTTGACCTCGGCCAGGAGTGCGGAGCCGACCGCTTCGTGGCTGCGGATCGCGGACTCGACGGGATGCGGGTCGAGGGCCTTGCCGTCCACCGTGAGCCGGTCGCGGATCCGGCCGCGGAACGCCAGCAGTCCGTCGGGGCGCAGCACTCCGAGGTCCCCGGTCGGGATCGGTTCGCCGCCGCCGGGCACGGTGAGGTGGATCTCCCCGTCCCGTACGTCCAGTCGGCAGCCGGGGAAGGCCGTTCCGATCAGCGAGAGCTCCTCGGCCCCGTCCAAGGGGGCTGCGAGCTGCGGAAGTTCGAAGCGGGCGCCGACGCCCGCCGCTTCGGTGGGCCCGTAGACGTTGAGCAGCCGGGCGCCGGGCCGCAGCCGGGCGAGCAGGGCGGCCTGCTCGTCGAGGTAGAGGCGATCCCCGGCGACCGTGACCATGCGCAGGGACCGCAGCCCCTCGTCGGGGCGGTGCAGGGTCCGTGACAGGGAGGCTTCCCGGTCGCGTACGAGGAGCTGGGTGGCGGCGCCCGGGTCGGTGTGCAGGACGGTGACCCGCTCGGCGTCGACGGCGCGGCGCAGCGACTCCGGGGTCCAGCGCGGGCCTTCGGGCAGGACGAGGGCGCCGCCCTCGCACAGGGCCCGCGTCCATCCCGCGGCGAAGCCGGTGAGGTCCGGGGCGGCGGTGATCAGGTGCCGGTCTTCGGGCACCGGCCCCGCAACGCGGGCCCACCCTTGGTGGGCGGCGAGTAACAGTTCGTGGGAGAGCGGGACGGCCCGCCGGTCCGTACCCCCGGTGAACAGCACGGCGGCCGTGTCCCCCCGCGGTGCCCGGTCCGGCGGGTCGGTGGACAGCCCGGCGGTGGCGACCGCGTACTGCCCGCCGGTGTGGATCACCCGCAGGTCGCCGCCGTCGTCGAGGCGGGCCTGGTCCGCGGCGTCGGCGAGCAGGGCGAAGGGGCGGGCGGCGGCGAGCTGGCGCTGCCCGGTGCGCGGGTTCTCGACGTCGATGACGGTGTAGGCGGCGCCGGCCTTGAGGATGCCGAGGAGGAGGACGACGAGCTCGGCCCGCGGGACGGAGCACACGGCGACGACGGCCCGTTCGGGCAGTCCGCAGTCGAGCAGGTGGCGGGCCGACTGGTTGGCGCGTGCGTCGAGTTGTCCGTAGGTGAGGCTCTCGCTGCCCGCGGCCACGGCCCGGGCTCCCGGGGTGTCGCGCACCCAGCGTTCGAAGCGGGAGAGAACGGTGTCGCCGGCGTGCCGGCCGGAGTGCGTGAAGGGCTCTGATCCCTGCGTCATGGGCCGATTCTGGCACCGGGCACCGACACGGACGAGGCCTGCGAAAATCCCTCGTACGAGCGACGGTTGATCCACTATCGTCCTGCGCTGGTGCCGACTGGTACCGGTGGACAGGTTTCGAATGGTCGGAGGCCACATGGCCAAGGAAATCCAGGTGACGTACGACTGCGCCGATCCGGGCGCGCAGGCGGAGTTCTGGGCTCAGGCGCTGGGCTATCGCGTCCAGCCGACGGGGGGCTCCGCCGACTGGGCGGCCATCTCGGATCCGGACGGCAAGGGGCCGCGGCTCTACTTCCAGAGGGTCCCGGAGGCCAGGACGGAGGCGAAGAACCGCCTGCACCTGGACGTGCGTTCGGCTCCCGGTCTGAAGGGGGACGAGCGGATGGCCGTGCTGGAGGTGGAGGCCGCCAGGCTGGAGGAGCTGGGCGCGAAGCGGCTGTACCGCCTGGAATCCGACGAGGAGAACGAAGGGATCATCGTGATGGCCGATCCCGAGGAGAACATCTTCTGCCTCGACTGACCGGTCGGCCGACCAGGCCACTGACCCGTCGAACAGGCTTCCTGGTCACCCCATGGCCACCTCCCCCTTGACCTCAAGTTTGGTTGAGGTCCTACGGTTCGGGTCATGGATATGGAAGTCACCGCCTGGACCTCGCTCCACAGCGCGATCAACGCCCAGCAAGACCGGCGGCCGCTCTCGCGGGCCGGGCTGCGCAGGATCGCCGCCTTCGCCCGCCCGCACCGGCGCGGGCTGACGTTCTTCCTGCTGCTCAGCGTGGTCACCGCGCTGCTCGCGGTGGCCACCCCGGTGCTCGCGAGCCGCGTGGTCACCGCGATCGTCGAGGGCCGCGAAAGCGGTACGGTCACCCGCCTCGCCCTGCTCATCGCGCTGATCGCGGTCGCGGAGGCGGGGCTGGGGCTGGTCCTGCGCCGGCTGTCGTCGACCCTCGGTGAGGGGCTGATCCTGGATCTGCGGACGGCGGTCTTCGACCACGTGCAACGGATGCCGGTGGCGTTCTTCACCCGGACCCGCACCGGGGCGCTGGTCAGCCGGCTCAACAACGACGTGATCGGTGCGCAGCGGGCGTTCAGCAACACCCTGTCGGGGGTGGTGTCCAATACCGTGACGCTGCTGCTGACCCTGACCGTGATGCTGGGCATCTCCTGGCAGATCACCCTGCTGGCCCTCGTGCTCCTGCCGGTGTTCGTGCTGCCCGCCCGCCGGATGGGCGTGCGGATGGCGGCCCTGCAGCGGGAGGCCTCGGCGCTCAACGCCTCGATGGGCACGCAGATGACCGAGCGCTTCTCGGCTCCGGGCGCCACGCTCGTCAAGCTGTTCGGGCGGCCCGACGAGGAGTCGGCGGAGTTCGCGGCGCGCGCCGCCCGGGTGCGTGACATCGGGATCCGGACGGCGATGGCCCAGTCGGCCTTCATCACCGCCCTCACCCTGGTCTCCGCGCTGGCCCTGGCGCTCGTGTACGGGCTCGGCGGCCACTACGCGCTGGCCGGCACCCTGGACGCGGGCTCGGTGGTAGCCCTCGCCCTGCTCCTGACCAGGCTGTACGCGCCGCTGACCGCGCTCGCCGGGGCGCGGGTGGAGGTGATGAGCGCGATGGTCAGCTTCGAGCGGGTCTTCGAGATCCTCGACCTGAAGCCGCTGATCTCCCAGAAGCCGGATGCCCGCCGGGTGCCCGAGGGGCCGGTGGCGGTCGAGTTCGACAAGGTCTCCTTCGGCTACCCCTCCCCCGACAAGGTCTCCCTCGCCTCCCTGGAGGAGGTCGCGACCCTCGACGCGCGGGGCGGCACCGAGGTGCTGCACGAGGTCTCCTTCCGTGCCGAGCCCGGGCAGATGATCGCCCTGGTCGGCTCCTCGGGCGCCGGCAAGTCGACCATCGCGCAGTTGCTGCCCCGGCTGTACGACACCGACGCGGGCGCGGTCCGCCTCGGCGGGGTCGACGTACGGGACCTCACGGCGGACTCCATCCGCGAGACGCTGGGCATGGTCACGCAGGACGGCCACCTCTTCCACGAGTCGGTACGGGCCAACCTGCTGCTGGCCCGCCCGGAGGCGGGGGAGGACGAGATCTGGGAGGCCCTGCGCCGGTCCCGTCTCGACGGGCTCGTGGCCTCGCTGCCGGACGGGCTGGACACGGTCGTCGGCGAGCGCGGCTACCGGCTCTCGGGCGGGGAGCGCCAGCGGCTGACCATCGCCCGGCTGCTGCTGGCCGGCCAGCGAGTGGTGATCCTGGACGAGGCCACCGCCCATCTGGACTCCACCTCGGAGGCGGCCGTCCAAGAGGCCCTGGCCGAGGCCCTGTCGGGCCGGACCGCCGTGGTGATCGCGCACCGGCTGTCGACGGTGCAGGCGGCCGACCTGATCCTGGTGGTGGAGGACGGCCGGATCGTGGAACGCGGCACCCACGCCGAGCTGCTGGCGGTGGGCGGACGGTACGAGGAGCTGTACCGGACCCAGTTCGCGGCGGCCGGGCCGGACGGGGACACGCCGGCGGCGCAGGCCGTCCCGGGCGGCGCGGCGGCGGTCTCCGGCGGATGATGGCCCACGGGGCGGCCACACCCGGCCCCCCGGAAACACCGAGACACCGGAGTCAGGAGAAGCCGATGGACATCAAGCTGGAACTGGTCGCCGTACCGGTCACCGACATCGACCGGGCCAAGGCCTTCTACGAACGCATCGGCTTCCACGCCGACCACGACATCACGGTCAGCGAGGAGATCCGCTTCGTCCAGCTCACCCCGCCGGGCTCGGCCTGTTCGATCGCCATCGGCAAGGGCCTGACCCGGATGACACCGGGTTCGCTGGACAACATGCAGGTCGTGGTCGCGGACATCGAGGAGGCCTTCGCCGACCTCAAGGGCCGGGGCATCGAGGTGACGGAGATCGAGGACATGCCCTGGGGCTCCTTCGTCTACTTCTCCGACCCCGACGGCAACGGCTGGGCGGTCCAGCAGACCACCCCGCGGGCCCGGCAAGATCCGGAAGAGACGGACTAGGGGGTCCGGCTGCGTGTGCGGTCCGGGTTTCGCCGTCCCCGGTTCAGGTGCCGTTCACGCCGGGCTTCCCCGGCCTGCCTAGCCTCCCTCTGTCCGCTCCCCGACCTGAAGGGAATCCGGTGTCCTTCACCGTCTCCGCCCGTCGAGCAGTGCTCCCCGCCGCCGTCCTGGCCGCCCTGGCCATCCCGGCCGCGCCCGCGCAGGCGGCCTCCTTCTCCGTCACCGCGACGGTGGAGACCGCCCCCGTCTCGCACAGCGGCGACGCCGCCGACGACCCGGCGATCTGGGTCCACCCCACGGACCCCGCCAAGTCCGTCGTCGTGGGCACCGACAAGAAGGGCGCGCTGGAGGTCTACGACATGACCGGTGCCCGGATCCAGCGGATCAGCGGCGACTACGGCAACAACGTCGACCTGCGCGGCAACATCGTCGTCACCGCCGACGACGAGGCCTCCGGCGGCAACGGCGCGATGCACATCTACCGCATCGACCCCGCGACGCGGCAGCTCAAGCGGCTGAAGGACGTGCCCACCGAGGTCACCGCCCACGGCATCTGCCTCTACACCTCCCCGGCCTCCGGGAAGCTGTACGCCTTCCCCAACTCCACCTCCGGGCGCGTCGAGCAGTGGGAGGTCGCGGTCAGCGGCGACTCGGTGACCGCGACCTCCGTGCGCCTGTGGGACGCGGGCTCCGCCGTCGAGGGCTGCTACGCCGACGACACCACCGGCAAGCTCTACCTCGGCGAGGAGGACGTCGGCGTCTGGATCTACGGCGCCGAGCCCACCGCCGGAACCACCCGCACGAAGCTCGACTCCACCGGATCCGCCGGCCACATCACCGCCGACACCGAGGGCATCACCGCCGCCGGCAACCGGATCTACGTCTCCTCCCAGGGCAGCAACGACTTCACCGTCTACGACCGCACCACGCACGCCTACCTGGGCCGCTTCTCCGTCGTGGGCGGCACCGCGGCCGACGACTGCGAGGACACCGACGGCATCGACGCCTCGGCCGCCAACCTCGGCCCGGCCTTCCCCCAAGGCGTCTTCATCTGTCAGGACGGCTCCAACGGCGCCCCGGGCACGAGCGGCAACCAGAACTTCAAGCTCGTCCCGCTCCAGCGCATCACGGCGAACTTCGCCTGACCCGGAGCCGTGGGCGGCCGGGCTCAACCCTCGTACGGGCGGGGCCGGATGCGCAGGAGGTGGCCGTGCCGGAGGCCCTCGCGGAAGGCCGCCTCGTACGCCTGGTCGCCGAGCGCTCCGCGCGCCGTGCGCTCGAACTCCTCGCGTACGGAGGCCAGTTCGGGGGTGCCGCGCTGCGGGTGGCCGACCGCCTGCCAGTAGGCGTGGCCGGTGCCGTACGCGCGCGCCGCGCCGGCCCCGTCTCCGGTCGCCGCGCGGGCCGCGGCGAGCAGGTCGAGGCCCAGGGCCGTCCCGAAGCTGTCGCCCAGCTCGCGCTTGCTCTCCAGCATGGCGTGGGCGTGGACGGCGGACTCGGCGGGGCGGCCCTCGAAGAGGCAGATCAGGGCCAGTTGGTAGTCGGCGTAGGCGCGGGTCCAGTGTTCGCCCCGCTCGGCGCAGCCGGCGCGCAGCAGTTCCGCCTCGTCCCGGGCGTCGGCGAACAAGCCCGTGCCGGTGAGCGCGAAGACCCGTACGAGGTGGCAGCGGATCCGGGGCCCCGAGTCGAAGGGCGTACCGGGGAAGGCCTCCAGGGCGTTGTCCGAGATGATCCGCGCGGCCAGCGGCCGCCCGGCCAGCAGGTGGCTCAGGCCCAGCAGGTACGCGGCGTCCAGCGCCGGGCGCGCATCCCCCTCTGGGCCCTCGTCGAGCCCCGCGGCCAGGGCCTCGCAGCCGACGGCGATCCGGTGGGCCTGCTCCTGCTCGCCCTGGAGGAGCAGGGTCACCCCGAGGGCCCACAGGGCGCGCACCCGGATCCGCGGGGCCACCTCCTCGGGCTGTGCGGCGGCCAGCGCCCGCTCCAGGTAGCCGCGCGCGGCGTGCAGGTGGCCGCAGCAGGCCCAGTAGAAGCCGGCCCGGGCGGCCAGGTCCAGGGCCCGCTCCGGAGCGGTGGCCAGGTAGTGGTCGAGGGCCGCGCACAGGTCTCCGTGCACCGCCTCGACGCGCCGGTACCCGATCCGCTGGGCGGGGCCGAGCCAGTCCCGTTCGGCGGTGCGCACGAGCTCGGCGAAGTACCCGGCGTGCGCCTCCCGCAGCGCCTCGCGCTCTCCCGCCTCGTCGCGCCACATGGCCCCGTACTCCCGGATCGTGTCCAGCATCCGGTACGAGCCATCCGCGCCCCGGCGTACGACGGACTTGGCGACCAGGGCGTCGAGCAGCGGGGGGACGTCCGTCTCCGTGAGCGGGTCGGCGGAGCAGACGGCGCGGGCGGCCGCCAGGTCGAAGGCTCCCCCGAACACGGACAGCCGCAGCCACAGCAGCCGTTCGTGCGGTGCGCACCACTCGTGGCTCCAGCCGATGGCGGTGCGCAGCGCGCGGTGGCGCGGCGGCGCGACGGGGGCGGGTCCGCATGCGGGTGCGGGGCCGGGTGCGGACAGCGGGCCGATCCTGCGGGCCAGCCGTACGGCCAGCTCCTCGATGGTGTGGTCGGTCAACTGCGCGGCGGCCAGTTCCAGCGCGAGGGGGATCCCTTCGAGACGGGCGCACACGGAGCGGGCGGCCGCGAGCCGGGCCTCGGTCCAGGGCGGCGCCTGCCCGGGCGCGGCAGCGGCGGCCCGCCGGGTGAACAGGGCGAGGGCCTCCTCGGCGCCGAACGGGTCGATGGCGTGCGGCAACGGGCCGATGTCCAGGACCCGTTCCTCCGCGAGCCCGAGCGGCTGCCTGCTGGTGACGAGCAGGACGAGGTGCGGGGCCGCGTCGAGCAGCTCCCGTACGAGGCTCCGTACGGCGCTCACCAGATGCTCGCAGCAGTCCAGTACGAGGAGCAGCCGGCGCCCGCCGATCCATTGCCGCACCGCTGCGGTCGGGGTGCGGGCGGTGTGGTCGGCGAGGTCCAACGCGTCGGCCACGGTGGCCACGAGCAGCCGCTCGTCGGGCAGCGGGGAGAGATCGGCCCAGTGGACCCCGTCGGGGAAGGGGCCCGAGGGTGTGGCGGCGTCGGGGGTTGCGGCCGCGTCCGTCGGACCGGCGGGGCCGGCCGCGTCGGCGGGCTCCTTCACGCCGGTGCCTCCGGCCGCGCCCGCCGCCCCCGCGAGGCCGGCCGCGCGGCGGGCCAGGCAGGTCTTGCCGACGCCGCCCGGCCCGGTCAGGGTGATCAGCCGGTCCGCACGCAAAGCCCGTTCGAGTAGGGCAAGTTCACCGGTCCGCCCCACGAAGGAGGCGGAGCCCGCGGCCTCGTACCCGTCGCCATGTCCCAGCACCCGCCCAGTGTGGCGTACGGGACGGGTGCCTGAAGGCGGTCACTCCGGGACGGTCACTCCGGGGCGGGGTCCCGGGTCAGGGCGCCGGAGGCGGGAGCGGGACCGTTCCGGGCTGTGGATGCACGGGCGCCCAGGGTGCGTCGCAGGTGACGGAACGCCCGTTGGTCCCGCAGTGGGTGTGGTAAAGCGTGCCCGTCTTGGTGATGGCCTTGACCTTCACGTCGTTGCCGTTGATGGCCAGGGCCACCGTGCAGACGTCGGCGGGGTAGCCCGTGACCGGTGCCACGGTGAGGTCGGTCCAGCTGAAGTCGCCCCACTGGCCCGCCATATCGCGGGTGCGGCGGCCGAGGTAGGTCTTGCCGTCCTTGAGGACGAGCGCGAACTCCTCGGAGTTGTTGGGCATCTGGTTGTCCACCGAGGCGCAGGGCCCGAACGGGCCGGGCACCCCCTGCGGCCCCGCCGGGCCCAGCGGGCCGAGCGGCCCGGTGGCGCCGGTCGGGCCCGGGGCGCCCTGCCGCCGGGGCGGTCCCGCGAACCCCTGCGGGCCCGCGGTGCCGGGAAGCCCGGGCAGCCCTTGCGTGCCCGCCGGCCCGGCCGGACCCGCGGGCCCCTGCTGCCCTTGGGGCCCGGCCGCCCCGACGTCTCCGGTCCGCCCGACGTCCCCCTCGGAACCCGGATCCCCCTTGCGCCCGACGGCCCCCCGTTCCCCCTTGGGCCCGGCAACCCCCTTCTCGCCCGGCTCCCCCCGTTCCCCCGGCATTCCGGCATCCCCCTTGGCGCCCGTGCTCCCCTTCCCACCCGGCTCCCCCTTGAGCCCGGGAGGCCCGGCATCCCCCTTGGCACCCGTGCCCCCCTTCCCACCCGGCTCCCCCTTGAGCCCGGGAGGCCCGGCATCCCCCTTGGCACCCGTGCCCCCCTTCCCACCCGGCTCCCCCTTGAGCCCGGGAGGCCCGGCATCCCCCTTGGCACCCGTGCTCCCCTTCCCACCGGGCTCGCCCCTGGGACCCGGCGGGCCCGCATCGCCCTTGGGTCCGGAGCCGCCCTTCTCGCCCTTCGCGCCCTTCGGCCCGCGTGGACCTTGCGCCCCGGCCGGAGCCGGGCACGGGTGGCCGCCCTCGGGTACCGCCTCGGCGCGCGGCCGCGCACAGTTGGCGTCGGGCCCGCCGGGGCCCGACCCCGGGGCACCGACGGCCCGCAGCGACTGCGGAGCCCTCACCGCACCCTCCGCCGGGTCCGCACCACCGCCGGAGGCCACCGCACCACCCCCGGAGGCCGACACCGCACCACCGCCGGAGGCCACCGCACCACCCCGGGAGGCCGACACCGCACCACCGCCGGAGGCCACCGCACCACCCCCGGAGGCCACCGCCGGGACCGTGAAACCGCCCAGTGCCACCGCCACCGGCAGTACCAGGCCGCCGGCCAGCCGGGCCCTTCGTCCGGTTCTTGCTGTGGAAGACATGCGAGTACCCCTTCGCCGCACGGAAATGGTCGTCTGCTCCGGCCGAAGCGAGGGGGAGCATCTCCCGGAAGGGGGTCCGACGAAGATCAAAAACGCTCATGCCGCCGCAGTGTCAACGAGTTGGTCCAACGACACGCGGTACCCGTACGCCGGACGGCGGGGGCACCCGCACCGCAGCCCTGCCCGGCCGGCCGGCAGGCCCGCCCAGTCCACCCCGCGGCCAGCGGTCACCGCACGTGCAGCCCGAAGCCCCCGCGGCCCGCGGGCTCCAGTCCCTCCTTCAGGTGCAGCGAGGGGATCTCGTAGTCGCCGAAGTTCTGCCGCCGGAAGGCGATGGGCTCGGTCGACTCCAGGGTGAGCAGGCGTTCCACCCACGCCTTGGCCACGTCCGCGTAGTCCTCGCCGCTCATCCGGTCGGTGCCGTACAGCACGAACGGCGGCAGCGGCTCGACGCCGGGGTAGTAGAGGATCCCGTGGTGGATCGGGAACAGCAGGTCGTCGATGGGGCCGTTGATCCCGCGCGCCGCGTAGTGCGACTCCGGGCCGCCGGCGGTCACCGACAGCAGGGCCCTGCGGCCCGCGAGGGTGCCTTCGCCGAAGCGCTCCCCGTACTTGGTGTCACTGTGCTCGCCGACTCCGTACGCGAAGCGGTAGGTGAACACCCGGTCCACCCAGCCCTTGAGGATCGCGGGCATCGAGTACCACCACAACGGGAACTGGAAGATGATCGTGTCGGCCCACAGCAGGTTCTCCTGCTCGGCGAGTACGTCCGGGGTGAGCGCCCCGGCGTCGAAGGCCCGGCCCGAGTCCAGGGCGACCTTCAGCGGGCTCGACGCGTGCGGGCCGTAGTCCTCGGCGTCCACGACGGCCTTCCAGTTCATGGCGTACAGATCGCTCACCCGCACCTCGTGCCCGGCGCCCTCCAGCGTGGACACCGCCAGGTCCTTCAGCGAGCTGTTGAGCGACTTCGGCTCGGGGTGGGCGTAGACGATCAGCGTCTTCACGGGAACTCCTCGGGATCGGATGCCTTGATCCTGGGCTCCGCGGCGCCCGCTGTTCAGGGGCGCGCCTTCCGTCGGACCGGACTTCCTGGTACCGGCAGGGCCACCCTCGCGGGCGCCGCCGCGGCCATACTGGGCCCATGGACGATCTTGCGGGCTTCCTGCGGACCCGGCGCGCACGGGTCGACCCGGCGGCCGTCGGCATACCCACCGACAGCCGCCGCCGGGTCGAAGGCCTGCGCCGCGAAGAGGTCGCTCACCTGTCGGGTGTCAGCGTCGACTACTACGTGCGCCTGGAGCAGGGCCGCGCGACCCAGCCCTCCGAGCAGGTCCTCGACGCGCTCGCCCGCGTCCTCGGCCTCGACGAGACCGAGCGGGAGCACCTCTACCGGCTCGCGCGGCAGCGCCGCCGCGCGAAGGCGCCGGGCGGGAGGATCCGCCCGGAAGTGCTGCGCGTCCTCGACCTCGTCGCCGGTGCACCCGCGCTGATCATGGACCACCGCCTGAACGTGCTCGCCGGGAACGGCCTCGCCGGGCTCCTCTTCGGTCGGCCGTTGCCGGGCTTGAACATCGCCCGGAACCTCTTCCTGGAGGAAGGCGAGCGCGGCCTCTACGCGGAGTGGGAGCACTGCACCCTCGACGTGGTCGGGCACCTGCGCCTGGCCGCCGGCCAGTACCCCGACGACCCCGGCCTGGCCTCGCTGATCGGCGAACTGGCCATGGGCAGCGAGCGCTTCCGCCGGCTGTGGGCCCGCGCGGACGTGCGCGCCCGCACCCACGGACGCAAGACGTACCGGCACCCGCTGGTCGGGCTGCTCGAACTGCACCAGGAGAACTTCGCGTTGCCGGGCGAATCGGGCATGGAGCTGCTGGTGCTGTCCGCGGCCCCCGGCAGCCCCGCCGAGGACGGGTTGCGCCTGCTCGCGGGCCTGGGAGCGGACGGCACCGGCGGCGCGGGCGGCTCCGGCGCGCATCCGCAGGCGACCGCCCGGGTGCGCGACTAGGCCGTCTCTTTCGGATCTTGCCGGGCCCGCCCGCCTGCCCGCCGACCCGGACCGGCGTCCTACGGTGCCAGCACGTCCAGTTCCTCCAGCGCGCCCACCGCGATCTGCCGCGTCAGCGCCTCCGCGGCGGCCGCGTCCCCCTCCCGTACGGCCTCGGCCACCCGCACGTGCAGGGTGACGGCCGCCGGGTCGGGGTCGTGGAACATCACCGCGTGCCGGGTGCGCCCGGTCAGGACCTCGGCGACGACATCGCCGAGCCGCGCGAACATCTCGTTGCCGGAGGCGTTGAGCACGATCCGGTGGAAGGCGATGTCGTGGTGGAGGTACCCGTCGAGCTGGTGGCCGCGTGAGGTGCTGACCATGCCCAGGGCCGCCTCGGTGAGATCGGCGCACTGCTCCGGGGTGGCCCGGACCGCCGCGAGGCCGGCCGCGACCGGTTCGATGGCCGAGCGCAGCACGGTGAGGGAGCGCAGCTGCCGTGGGCGGTCCGCTCCGGCGAGGCGCCAGCGGATGACGCGCGGGTCGTAGACGTTCCACTCCTCGGTGGGGCGGACGGTGACGCCGACCCGGCGGCGGGACTCGACCAGCTGCATCGATTCCAGTACGCGGACCACCTCGCGGACCACGGTCCGCGAGGCGCCGAAGCGTTCGGCGATCTCGTCGGTGCGCAGCACGCTGCCGGGTGGGTGCTCCCCCGCCGTGATCGCCAGGCCGAGTGTGTCCAGTACGTGGGAGTGGAGCCCTTGGCCGCCCGGCCCGTCCGGTCCGCCCGGCCCTTCAGTGGTCATGGCGTAAGCGTACGGTGACGCCCAGAGGGACAAAAGATGTGACGTTTTACCGGGCAACCCTTGAATAAGTACTACGTAATGCGTTTCAGTGGTGCTCAGGCCTTGCGGGCCGATGTCAACGAGGACAAGAACAACGAAAACGAGGTGCGCGATGACGCGCGTCATTGTGGTGATGGGCGTGGCCGGGACGGGAAAGACGACCGTGGGCCGGCTGCTCGCCGACGCGCTCGCCCTCCCCTACGCGGAGGGCGACGCCTTCCACCCGGCGGCCAACGTCGCCAAGATGTCCGCCGGCATCCCCCTGGACGACCTGGACCGCCGGCCCTGGCTGGACTCGATCGGCGAGTGGATGCGCAACCGGGCCGGTGTCGGCGGCGGAGTCGTCTCCGCCTCCTCCCTCAAGCGGGCCTACCGGGACCGGCTCCGGGCCGTCGCGCCGGACACCGTCTTCGTCCACCTCACCGGCGACCGGCCGCTGATCGAGGAGCGCATGGCCGCGCGCAAGGGGCATTTCATGCCCACCACGCTGCTGGATTCGCAGTTCGCCGCCCTGGAGCCGCTCCAAGGCGACGAACTGGGCGTCCTCGTCGACGTGTCCGGAGCCCCGGAGGACATCACCGCACGGGCCCTGGCCGCGCTGCGCCGCCTCCCGGCCCCGGCCGCGTAACCGCACGGGCCCCCACCCCGGCCCCTGCTCCGCCCCCTGCACCTTGCCCCCTGCCCCGCACGCAAGAACGAAGGAACCGTCACCGTGACCAGTCTCAGCGTCGAGACTCTGGCAGCGGCCGCCACCGAGCCGATCACCTCGGCCGGCAACACCCAGCTGGGGATAGCCGTCCTCGCGGGCATCGCCGTCATCGTCCTGCTCATCACCCGCCTCAAGCTGCACGCCTTCCTGGCGCTGACGCTCGGCTCGCTCGCCCTCGGGGTGTTCGCCGGCGCTCCCCTGGCCAAGACCGTCTCGAGCTTCACGGCCGGGCTCGGCTCCACCGTCGCGGGCGTCGGCGTGCTCATCGCGCTCGGCGCCATCCTCGGGAAGCTGCTCGCCGACTCGGGCGGCGCGGACGAGATCGTGGACACCATCCTGGCCCGCGCCAAGGGCCGGGCCATGCCGTGGGCGATGGTGCTGATCGCCTCGGTGATCGGCCTCCCGCTCTTCTTCGAGGTCGGCATCGTGCTGCTGATCCCGGTGGTCCTGCTGGTGGCCAAGCGGGGCAACTACTCGCTCATGCGGATCGGCATCCCCGCGCTGGCCGGCCTGTCGGTGATGCACGGGCTGATCCCGCCGCACCCCGGGCCGCTGGTCGCCATCGACGCCCTCCACGCCAACCTCGGCCTCACCCTCGCGCTCGGCGTGCTCGTTGCGCTCCCGACCGTCGTCATCGCGGGTCCGCTGTTCTCCCGGTACGCGGCCCGGTGGGTGGACATCCCGGCGCCCGAGCACATGGTCCCGCAGCGGCCCTCGGCGGAGCTGGAGCACCGCCCTCGCTTCGCGGCGACGGTCTTCACCGTGCTGCTGCCCGTGGTCCTGATGCTGATGAAGGCCCTGGTCGACATCGTGGTCAACGACCCGGCCAACGCGGTCCAGCGGGTCACCGACGTGGCGGGCTCACCCCTGATCGCACTGCTCGCGGCGGTGCTCGTGGGCATGTTCACCCTCGGCCGGGCGGCCGGTTTCACCAAGGCGCGGCTGTCCGTGACGGTGGAGAAGTCGCTGGCCCCGATCGCGGGCATCCTGCTGATCGTGGGCGCGGGCGGCGGTTTCAAGGCGACGCTGATCGACGTGGGCGTCGGGCAGATGATCATGGACCTGTCCGAGAACTGGGCGATACCCACCCTCCTGCTGGCCTGGCTCATCGCGGTGGCCATCCGCCTGGCGACGGGCTCGGCCACGGTCGCCACCATCTCGGCAGCCGGCCTGGTGGCCCCGCTGGCGGCGGGCATGTCCTCCACGGAGACCGCCCTGCTGGTGCTCGCCATCGGAGCCGGGTCGCTGTTCTTCAGCCACGTCAACGACGCCGGGTTCTGGCTCGTGAAGGAGTACTTCGGCATGACGGTCGGCCAGACCCTCAAGACCTGGTCGGTGATGGAGACCATCATCTCGGTGGTCGGCCTGGGCTTCGTCCTGCTGCTGTCACTGATCCTCTGACCTCCCGCTGACCTCCCGCCGGGTCAGCCGGCCCTCCGGTCAGCCGGTCAGCCGGTCCTCCGGCGCCTGCCCCGCGCCCCCTCCCGGGACCCGGGGCAGGCCAGTTGGGCCGCCGCCAGGTCGAAGCCGCCCGCCGCGGTGGCGCAGCGCTCGGCCAGGGACTCCACCTCGGCTCGGAAGGCGTCGCCTCCCGGCCCCTGCCAGCGCAGGTCTCCGGCGGCGCGGCGCAACCGCTCGGCGTGCGAACGCAGGGCGGCCGAGTGGGCGCGCAGGCCCTCGGCCGGGGCCGGACGGGTCTCGGACCGGGGCGCGGGCCCGGCGGTGTCCGTCACTGGGGCCGCCCCGGAACGTAGACGTCGGGGTGGCCGGGCAGCCGTACGAGGTGGCTTCCGGTGACCCGGCCCCCGAAGGCGGCGAGGGCCGCCGCCGGACCCGGCTCGGGGCCGGAGCCCACCCAGGTGACCCGGTACACGGTGGTGAACTCCCGGCTCCCGGCGAGCCGTCCGGCCGTCCGGGCGCCCGGACCGTGGCCCAGCAGGGCGAGTTCGGTCCCGGACGGCACGAGGCGGCGTACGGTCGCGGCCACGTCCCGGACGTGCGCGGCCGGCTCCTCGTACGGGGCATCCGCGCGGCCTGACTCCGGTGGTGGTCCCGCGAGTTGGAGCACGCACCGCTCGACCCCGTCCGGTCCGACGACCTGCTGGAGCAGGACCGCGCCCGGGGATCCGCCGATCCGGTCGGCGTTGCCCCGGTACCCGGCCGGGGTGCCGGTGGTGTCCAGTTCGGTGAGGAGGCGGCTCCCCGGTTCGGAGCAGGCGGGTCCCCGGTCGAAGAACGCCCGCAGGGCGGCGCCGATCCCGAGGAGCGGCTCGGCGGCCACGGCCCTGCCGGTGGCGACCTGCCAGCCGGCGTGGTCGTTGAACGGGTTGTCGTCGGTCAGCGCGTTCCAGGCCAGGATGTCGGCGAAGGAGGGGTTCAGCAGCGCGAAGGCGGGCCCCTCGCCACGTCGGCGCACGAGCTCGCGGAACGCCCGGGCGGCGTCCGCCTGCCGGTCCTCCTCCACCGCGAGGAACACCTCGGCGACGGCCGGGTCCGCCGACCTCGCCGGGTTACGGGTGCTCTCGGCCCGGATCCGGCCCTTGAGGCCGCACACCGCGAGGCTGACGGCGAGGCTCTCCCGGCCGGTGAAGACCCCCGCGAGCCACCCGGCCCGCGCCACGCCCCGTCCCTGGGCGGCCCAGCCGAGTCCGTCCGGGTCGGTGAGGGCGCGCAGCAGCGTACGCCAGGCCGCGCGGCGGCGGCTGCCGAGACCCAGCGCGGTGACCGGGAGCCGGGAGCCGAGGGCGAGCCGGGAGGCGTAGCGGGCGGCTTCGCCGACGGCGTCGGCCGCCTCGGCCAGCTCCCGGCACAGGGCGGCCAGTTGGTCGGCGTCCGGGTCGGTGGGCGCGGAGGTCGCGGAGGTCCCGGGGGTCGCGGCGTCGGACATGGATTCCTCGTCGGGTCGGATGAACGTCGGTCAGGACGGGGCGGGACGAACAAGTCGGCAAGACGGCGAGCGGGCCGGATCCGTTGCGCCGCCGGGGTGCGGGCAGGGCCGGTGGTGCGGGCAGGGCCGGTGGTGCGGTCAGCGGCGGGTCAGGCGCAGGCGGATGCCCTGCGGATCCAGGGCCGCGGGGAGCGGGCCGAGGGGGTCGAGCAGGGGCCGGACGGGCCGGACCCGGTGTCCGCGCAGCACCTCCGCGCAGAGCGCCGCGGTGACCAGCAGCCCGAGCTGTTCACCGGGGCAGCGTCCGCCGGCATGGCTGAACGGGGCCATCCGGACGTCCCGGTCGGCTTCGCGCGAGGCCCACCGGCCGGGCACGAAGACGTGCGCGGCGGGCACGTGTTCGGGGTCGCGCTGGTGGAACAGCACGGGCAGGACCACGCAGGTCCCGGCGGGATGCCGGACGCCCCGCCATTCGGTCTCGGCCCGGGTGATCCGTATCAGGTCGGGCACGGCCGGGTAGAGGCGCAGCGATTCCCGGACGCAGGCCCGCAGCCGGGGCAGCGCCCCCTGGGCGGCACCCTGCGCCCATCCGGCGGCCCGGGCCTCGGCGGCGACGGCGTCCTGTTCGGCCGGATGCGCGCCGAGGAGCAGCAGGGTGCGCAGCAGGACGCCGGGGACGAGGTCGAAGGCCGCCAGCCACTGGCGGACCTGCCCGACCGGGTCGGGACCGGCCCGGTCCGGGCCGGCCGGCCCGCGGAAGGGCTCCGCGTGGCGGCGGGCCCGCCCGATGAGGGTGTGCGGCTCCGCGAGGTCGGCGTACGCGGCGATGCGCGCGCCGGCCTTCTCGTGGAAGCGCCCGAGCCGGCGGCCGAGTTCCGCGTCCTCGGCGGCCGCGTCGCCGAGGACGATGCGCCGGGCCGCGCGGGCCACGGAGTGCCGGACGCGGGCGAGTTCGAGGGAGCCGCCGGCCGTCAGGCGCCGCGCCTCGTCGGTGAGGACCGAGAGGAACGCCCCGCACGAGGGGTGCACGGTCAGCCCCGCGGCGAGCACGGAGTCGTCGACCGCCCGCCGCTCGTCCCGGAGCCCGGCGTGGGCGCAGCCGTCCGTGCCGGCGGCGGCCCGGCCGAGGGAGCCGACGGGTTCGGCGTAGAACTGCCGGATGTCCTGCGGATCGAGGATGAGCAGGACGGTGCCGGTCAGCCCGCGCACGAGAACGGGCGCCCCGCCGTGCCGGTCGCGCAGCGCCCGCAGGGTGGCGGCGGACCAGCGCGGCCGATCCGGCCCCGCGTGCCCGCGGGCCGTACGGGGGCGGGCGCTCACGAAGCCCCGTACCAGTGCGGGCAGGGTGTGGGCGGCGGCGAACCGGGCGATCTCGCCGCGCCCCGCCCGCGCCGTCATCCGCGTGCCTCCGCGGCCGGGGCCGGTGGCGTGCGCGCATCGCGGGCGGTCTCGTGAGCCGTACGCATTGGTGTACCTCCGCGCAGCCTGGAGTCGACGTTCTGTGATCTCGCGCTCACCGTACGTCGACCGTCCCGGCTCCGCGCTCCGAGGACCACGAGGGGGGTACGCGAGGCCCACGGGCGGGCTACGGGCGGGACGGCGCGCCCGGTTCGGGATCCGGGCGGGAACCGGGGTCCAGGTCGACGAGCAGTGCGGCGACCTCCGGGCCGGCGGCGAGGTAGTCCGTGAAGGTCTCGTTGGACAGGGCCCAGGGGGAGCGTCCGAGGCGGACGAGGCCGATGGCGGCGGGCCGGCGCCGGCCCGCCCTCCACGAGGCACTGGGCGACGACCAGGCCGGAGCGGTTGTAGCCGGAATGGCAGCGCACCAGGATCCGCCGTCCGGAGTCGAGGGCCTGCCGGGCGGTCGCGGCCGGCCGGAGGACGGTGCGCAGCTGCGCGCCCGTGAGCGGGGCGTCGGGCATCTCGCCGACCAGGTGTTCCACACGGGGGTCGGGGCCGTGGCCGGGGCGGGTGCAGAGGCTGATGACGAGATCGAACTCGGCCGACGGCCTTGCACTGGGGAGTTCAGGCGAAGACCGCTTCGCGGAAGGCGGTGCGGAGCGGGGCCGACGGGGTGGTGGGGAGGAGGGCCGCCCAGCGCCGCCCGCGCGGGGAGATCCACAGGGCCGGGCCGTCGCCGTGGGACCAGGATCCGTGCGCGCCGGGCTGCCAGAGGAGGCCCCGGGCGGGGAGGAGTTCGCCGGTGCGGATGCGCAGGGACTGCTCGGTCCAGGCCCGGCTGACGGGTCCGCCCGCCGGGGCGAGGAGGTGGCTCAGGAACCGGCCGAGGTCGGCGGCGGGTGCACTCAGGGTCCCGTCGGCGGCGAAACCCGTACGGGTCATGCCGAGCGGCCCCCAGACCCGGTCGGCGGCGAACCCCGCGAGGGGGCTGCCGCACAGCCGCTCGGCGAGCCCGGTGAGTGCGGGCGACACCCCGGAGCCGTGGGTGAGCAGATGGTGCGCGGTGGTTCCCGCGGGCAGGCCGTCGCCCGCCCCGTAGGCGGTGAGCGGGGTGTGCAGGGCCAGCTCCCCCGCGTCCACGAGCATCCCGATGACGGGCCAGACGGCGAGCACGCCCGCCAGCGCGCCGACATCGGCTGCGCCGACGCACCCACCGGCCCGCCCTCCGGGCCCGGCGACGGGGCCGGGCTCGTGTCCGCCGGCGGCCCCGGCCCCGGCCTCGATCACCGCGTACGGCCCCTCGGGGCCTCCGATCGCCCAGCCGGCTCCCGGGTCCGCGTCGCGGACGAGGGCCCCGATCCGGTCGGCGCGGCCGGCCGGCGTGTGCTGCGCGAGAGGCTCGGCCGCCTGCTCGGCCCTGTCGCTCTGGAGCGTCATGGTCAGCCACGGTACGGCGCCCGCCGCACCGGCCCCGCGCGTCGCGCGGCCCGGCCGTGGCGGGCCACCCGAATGCCGCCGCCCGCAGCCGCGCGCCGCCGATCAGGTGCGGGGGCGGGGGCCGGGAAGCCGGGGGCGTCGCCCCGTCCGGGCCCCGGGCACCCCGGCCACGTACCCGCCCGCGGCCGCGCACCACCCGTCAGGTACGCGGGGGCGGGTGGCCGGGGGCGTCGACCCATCCGGGCCGCAGGCACCCGGGCCACGTACGGCCGCGACCGTACGCCCGCTCAGGCCCGGGCCGGCCCGACCAGCCCCTCCGGTCCCTCCGGTCCCTCCGCCGGAGGCTCTGCGCGGATGCCCGCGACCACCACGGTGATCAGGCAGAACGCGATGAGGATCTCCGCCCAGAGGAAGGCGAGGTAGTCGAGCAGACAGCCGATCGGCGGCGTGCCCGGTGCGGTGTTGCGGAAGGCCGCCAGGGCGAACAGGGTGGCGGCCATCCAGCCGAGGGCGGGCCAGGTGAGCCCCTTGCGGCGGGTGACGAGGAACCAGCCGCCGATCAGGACGGACACGGCGAGCGCCCACATCGCGATCATCATGAACACCGCGAACACGAGCACGCTGTTGGAGCGGGCGAGCCCGATGTCGAGGACGGCCGCGCCGTCGTCCGCCGCCGAGGCCTCCACCGTGGACGCGAAGAGCACGTCGTTGTTGGAGAACAGGACCCGCACCGGAACCTTCTCCTGGCCCAGCACCGCCGCGAACTGCACGTCCGCCCCGTAGGCGTCGAAGGGGTAGTCCGTGATGGAGCCGCCCGTCAGGGCCACCGGCACGTCCAGGGTGGAGATGCGCTGGTGGGCCTTGAAGGTCAGGTCACCGCGGGTGGCCGTCGAGGTCTGGAGGGTGAGGTCGTCGGCCGGAGCGATCCCGCCGGCCTCGGCCAGCGCCCCGCGGGGCGTGACCAGGACCCGCAGCACCAGTTCGCGCCCGGCGGCGTCGACGCGCTGGATCGTCGCATCGACGTCCACGCGGTCCGGATCGGCCCGCCCCGCGGTGTGGACGGTGTCCTGGGCCTGGCGTTCACCGAACTGCAGCCAGGCGCCCACACCGACCGCCGCCACGATCGCCAGCAGGAGCAGGCCCGGGAGCAGCGGGAAGCGCCGCCCTGACGGGCGGCGCCGCACTGCGCTCACGCGGCGGGCTTGCCGGGCTCGTCGTGGGTCGCACAGTGGATGCCACCGCCGCCCGAGGCGATGGTGTCGATCGCGAGGGGCACGATGTCCCGCTTGGGGAAGTGTTCCTGGAGGATCGCGCGGGCCCGGTCGTCGGCCTGGCGGTCCCCGAACTTCGGCATGAAGACGGAGTCGTTGGCGATGTAGAAGTTGGCGTAGGTCGACACGAAGTCGTCGCCCTCGCCCGTGATCTTGTCCAGGTCCGGCTGCGGCAGGTCGATGATCTCGAACTTCCGGCCGCGGGCGTCCGTGGCCTTCGACAGGACCGCCTTCGCCTGGTCGGCCGAGCGGGACCAGGAGTCCTTCGGGGTGTTCGGGTGGGCGCGGTCCAGCAGGACGACACCGGGCGCGACGAACCGTACGAGGCTGTCCACGTGGGCGTCGGTGATGTCCTCGCCGCGCACGCCGGCCAGCCAGACCACCTTCTCGACGCCCAGGGCCTGCTTGAGCTCGGCCTCGATCGTGTCCCTGCTCTTGCCGCGGTTGCGGTTGTCGTTGACGATCGAGCTCTCGGTGATCAGCAGGGTGCCCTCGCCGTCGGTCTCGAAGGAGCCTCCCTCGGCCACCAGCGGTGCCTGGACCCGGGGGATCCCGTACTTCTGGAGCAGGAGGCGCCCGACCTGGGCGTCGTTCTTGTGTTCCTGCTTGTTGCCCCAGCCGTTGAAGTTGAAGTCGACGCCGACGACCTTGCCCTCCTCCTCGACGAAGACGGGGACGGTGTCGCGCACCCAGAAGTCGTCCACGGCCAGCGGGATCACCTCGACCTCGGAGCCGCAGGCCTTCTGCGCCGCGTCCGCCTGCTCGGGCCGGGCCATCATGACGACCTCCTCGAACCCCCCGACGGCCCGGGCGATCCGCGCGATGTCCTCGCGCACGTACTTCAGGTCCTCCATCCAGACCGCGTCCAGGGCGGGCCAGGCCATGAAGGTGCGGGTGTGGCTCTCCCACTCGGCGCCGAACCTGCGCTTCGCACCGGTCGGGGACGGCTGCGTGGAGCCCTCGGGGGCTTGGGAGCGCGGGGCGCTCTGGGAGGGCCCGCAGGCGGCGGCTCCGAAGGCGAGGGCGCCGATCCCGGCGAAGGTGCGGAGGGCGGTCCGGCGCGTGGGGGGCAGTTGGGGCACGAGAGGGCTCCGATCGAGGGCTGACAGGACGGACTGCATCCGGCCAGGACGGGCGCGGGAGGCACGGCACGGGCCGACCGCCCCGAGCCCCTGCGACAAGGGTGCGCCCTCCGTCCGCGAAGGGCCGTCACGCGGAGCGGATGGTGCGGGCACGTGTCCCCACTCTGGCACTGACTGAAAATTCAGTCAATTCATGGCACGATGCGCGCAGGCCCCTGCCGCATCGCAGGGCATTTCGCCCCGCACCGTTGAAAGAGCCACCGCATGTCCGAGCAGCACTCCGGCGCACAGCCGACCCGTACGGCACTGTCCGCAGACGATCCCCACGAGATCGGCGGCTACCGCCTGCACGCCCGGCTCGGCTCCGGCGGCATGGGCGTGGTCTACCTGGCCCACACGCCCGGCGGCCGCCCCATCGCGCTGAAGGCCGTCCGCAGGGAGCTGGCCTCCGATCCCGAATTCCGCCGGCGGTTCGCCCAGGAGGTGGCCAGCGCCCGCCGGATCCACGGGCTGTTCACGGCCCAGGTGATCGACTCCGGGGTCGAGGACCCCACGCCGTGGCTCGCCACCGCCTACGTGTCCGGCCCCTCGCTGCACGAGGTCGTACGGCGGCACGGGCCGCTGCCGGCCCGCACGGTCCTGCTGCTGCTCGCGGGCATAGCCGAGGCGCTCCAGGCCATCCACGGGGCGGGCGTCGTCCACCGCGACCTGAAACCGGCCAACGTCCTGCTCGCGGGGGACGGCCCCCGGGTGATCGACTTCGGCATCGCCCGCGCGGCCGACGCCGCCGCGCTCACCGGTACGGGGCTGCGGATCGGCACGGCGGCGTTCATGGCGCCCGAGCAGGCCCTCGGCCATCCGGCGACGCCGGCGACCGACGTCTTCGCGCTCGGGACCCTGGCCGCGTACGTCGCCTGCGGGATCGCGCCCTTCGGGAACGGGCCGGAGTCCAGCGCCCTCTACCGGGTCGTCCACGAGCATCCCGACCTCACCCGGGTGCCGCACGAGCTGTACGGACTCGTCTCGTGGTGCCTGGCGAAGCGACCCGAGGACCGTCCGCAGCCGGCCGAACTGATCGCCTCGGTGCGGGCGCACCCCCTGGTGTGCGGGCAGCCGGAGTTCACCGACGGCTGGTTGCCCCGGCAGGTCCGGGAGGAGCTCGGGGGCGGGGGCGACACCGCCCGGCCCGCCCCTGCGCCGTTCCAGGCCACCAGGACGGCCACCGCGCGTCCGGGCCCGGCGGCGCCCGTACCGCCCGCACCGGCTCCCCCGCACGTCCCCACGCAGGCATCCGTCCCCGTCCCCGAACAGGGCCGCGGCAGGCCGGGCCGCGGACGCCGGCTCGCGGTGCCGGCCGCCCTCGTGGTGGCCGGCACCCTGCTGGCCACCGCCGGAGCCCTGTACTACCTGGACGACCCCGCGGACGAGGCCCCGGGCACCGGCCCCACCGGCGCCACGGCCTCCGCACCCGCCACGGCCGGTCCCGCCCCGGCAGACCCGGCCGACTCGGCCGACCCCGCCGCGGCGTACCTGCCCGGCTACGCGAAAGCCAGGCTCACCGCCCCCGACTCCGGATACGAGTTCGACCTGAAGGCCGGGAAGGTGGTGCCCGCGGAGACGGCCGCCTGGTACTTGGCGCCCGACGGCCGGACCCTGGTCCCCTCCGAGGAGTCGGACTCCTTCGTCTCCGACTCCGGGGAACTGACCGTGGCCGCCTGCCTCCAGGGCATCGAGACCCGCCCGGCCGCCTCCCTGCCCTTCGCGGCGCTCGCGAACTCCCGGCCGTTCTGCGTGCGCAGCCCGGACCGGAGCGAGGTGGCGATCGCGAGACTGGCCGAGGCCCCGGCCGACGGCTCCGTCACGATCGTGGTGGACCAGTACCGCCGGATCTGATGCCCCGGGGTGCCGGGGCGCCACGGCGAAGGGCGGGGCGCCCGGAGGCGCCCCGCCCGTTGTGCTGTCGCCGGAGGTCAGGCCTTGTCGGAGGTCAGGCCTTGTCGGAGGTCAGGTCTTGTCGGGCCGGTCCGTCACGCGCAGGGAGTTCAGCAGGGGTTTGCCGAAGCCGGTGTGGGTGACGAAGCGGACGTTCAGGATGCCGTCCGTGACCGTGACCGTGTAGGTGCGGGTCAGGGCCGTGTACGAGCCCGCCTCCAGGGCGATGTCCAGGGAGGGCAGTACTTGGGTGCCCTCCGCCAGAACGTCGAAGACGCGCTTGTTCGGCTTGATGGAGGAGAGCTCCGCGAAGCCCAGTTCCACGGTGTAGGTGCCGTTGGGGACGTTGTCGAAGCGGTACTCGTACATGCCCTCGCGGGCGTTGCGGAAGAGCTTCTGGTCGTCCGTGCCCGCGATCGTCCGGCTGGTGGACTGGGACGAGGCGTTGCCCTGGTAGCCGTACGAGCCCGTCGTGTACTTGCGGTCCGGGGACCAGCCGTCGCCCAGCGCGTCCGTGCTCGCGCCCGTGGATCCGGCGTCCAGGGCGACCTGGTAGCGCGGGACCACGAGCTTGACGGGAACCGTGAGCACCGGGGTGCGCCCGCTGGCCGAGGTGATCTTCAGGTCGGCCGTGAGCACGGCGCCGGGGGTCAGGCCCGTGGTGTCCACGGACAGGGTGAGCGGGGCCTTCCCGCCCGTCGGGAGGTCCCCGGAGCCGGGGGTCACCGTCAGCCAGGCCGCGTCCTCGGCCGCCGTGAAGGCCGTGCCGAGACCGGGGTTGGTGAGGTCGAGGGTGCGCGTCCGCTTCTGGCCCGGGGGCAGGACGATCTCCACCGCCGGCTTGGCCGGGGTCACCTTTCCGGTGCGCAGGGACCGGTTCACCACGGTGACGTCGGCCGCCTTGACGTCCACGGTCGCCGCCACCGGCTCGTACTGGGCCGCGGTCAGCGCGAGTTCCCGTGCGCCCGCGGCGCTCTGGACCACGTACCCGCCGTCGGCCGCCGTGACGGCGGAGACGGCCGTGGCGCCCGTGCCGATGGTCACGGTGGCTCCGGCGACGCCGTTGCCGTCGTTCGCGTCGAGCACCCGGCCCGCCACCACACCGCTCTTGGTGGTGCGGAAGGCGATGGACAGGCCGTCCGTGATGACCGGCGTGTTGAAGGAGTACTTGAAGGCGTCGGTGCCGGTCGCGTTCTCCACGCCGACCGTGGCGGTGGAGCCGGCCTTGATGCCGGTGCCGCCGGTGCCCTTGTAGGAGTAGCGCACGGTGCCGTCCTCGCCGACCGCCGCGGAGAAGGAGAACTTGTCGGACTGCGCCGACCAGTGCGAGACCTCGCGCCACTCGATGACGTAACTGCGGTGCGGCGCCGTGCCGGTGACCGAGGTGAAGACGCCGGAGCCGCTGCCGGCGGCGCCGACCACCAGGTCGTCCCAGAAGGGGTAGAGCGCGGCGTTGGGCGTGGCCGCGCTCGGGATGTCCCCGTTGATGTCGCCGGTGTTGTTCCCGCCGAAGCTGATCGTGCCGTTCGTGCCGATCCAGGCCTGCGCGTACGTCTTGCCGTACAGCGGCAGCGGGAAGGGCAGGTCGACGCGCTCGGTGGTGTTGTCGCCGGTCAGCGCGAGCTGCCGGTCCCCGGCCTGGTACGGGCTGCCGCTCGAGGCCGCGCAGGCGTATCCGTAGCCGTCGGTGCGTTCGGGGAGGTTCACCGCGACGGTGGTGTCCCCGGCGACGGTGACCTTGGCCGTGCCGCCGGTGAGGCAGCGCGAGGGGTGGGTGGCGCTCACGTCGTACGTGCCGTGCGGCAGGTTGACCTCGAAGCGGCCCTGGGCGTCGGTGGTCGCGGTCACCGGGGTCTCGGCGATGGTGACGGCGGCACCGGCCAGCGGGCCGGAGGCCGAGGAGACCGTGCCGGTGACCTTCCCGGAGGCGGCCTGGGTGAGGGTGAGGTCGCCGGTGGCGGTGGCGTTCTCGGTGACCGTCACGGTCGCGCCCTGTTGCCCGTAGCCGAACTTGGAGGCGGTCAGCGCGTAGTCGCCCACGGACAGGGAGGTGAAGCGGTACGTGCCGTCGGCCGCGGTGGTCGTCGTGCGGTCGATCGGGCCGTCCGCGACGATCTTCACGCCGGCGACCGGCTGCCCGCCGGCGGTCACGGTGCCGCCTAGGGCGCCGATCGCGCCGCGCGGCGCGGCGGTGATGGCGGCGAGCACGTCGAGCTTGCCCTCGCCGAAGACGTTGTTGTCGGCGGCGTTCCCGCCGCACTGGCTGCTGTCGGTGTCCAGCGCGGTGCCGTCGAGCAGGGCTTCGGTCTGCGCGATGTCGCCTTCGAGGGCGGGCGCGGCCGACCAGAGCAGGGCCACGGCCGCCGCGGTGTGCGGGGAGGCCATGGAGGTGCCGGAGAAGGACGCGTATCCGCCGCCGGGGACGGAGGAGCGCACGTTCACCCCGGGGGCGGCGATGTTCGGCTTGACGATTCCGCCGGGGCCCGCGCCGCGCGAGGAGAAGGAGGCGATGGCGCCGTTGATGTCGAAGGCGCCGGAGCTGTAGGAGCTCGCGTAGTCGCCGGGCGATCCGCTGGTGGCGCAGCCGGGTCCGGAGTTGCCGTTGGAGAAGGCCGGGAAGATGCCGGCGGCCCGCCAGGTGTCGACGATCTGCTGGTACCAGGTGTCTCCGCCGGGGCCGCCCCAGGAGTTGTTGACGATGTGCGGGGCCAGGTCGGGGCGCGGGTTCTGGCCGTTCAGGTCGGTCGGGGCGACGATCCACTGGCCCGCGGCGAGCAGCGAGGCCTCGGAGCAGGAGGTGGTCTCGCAGCCCTTGGCGGCGATCCACTTCGCTCGCGGGGCGACGCCGGTCTTGTTGGCGCCGCCGTCGTCACCGACCATCGTGCCCATGGTGTGGGTGCCGTGGTCGTTGTTGTCGCAGGGGGCCGCGGTGGGGCACACCCCGGCCGGGTCGAACCAGTTGTGGTTGTGGTCGTAGGACCCGTCCGCGCCCCTGCCACGGTACTGGGCGGCCACGGCCGGGTGCGTGTGGTCCACGCCGCTGTCGATGTTGGCGACGACGATGCCCTCACCGCGCACGCCGAGCTGGTCCCAGACCTGCGGTGCCTTGATCCGGTCGACGTTCCACTCGACGGCGTCGGCCGCCGTCTTCTCCCGGGTGCCCTCGGCGGGCTTCGCCAGGGCGATCTGGTCGTCGGCGTCGATCCGGGCGACCTCGGGGCGCTGGGCCAGGGCGGTGGCGAGCTTCTCGGTACCGACGACGCGGACCGCGTTGACGATCCAGTACGAGGTGTACTCGGCCTGCGTGCCCTCCAGGGCCTTGATCACCTCGGTCTGGCTGCGTGCGGCCTGCTCCTTCTTGAGCCGCAGCACCGTCTCGGCCTTCGCGGCGCGGGTCGGCTGCGCGGCCGCGGCGGTGAGGTCGGCGGCGCTGTCGAGGTAGACCCAGAAGACGGCCTTGGCGGAGCCGTCGAGCTGGGCCCGGAGGCTCGGCTCGATCTTGCGCTCGGCCGCGCCCGGGGTGGGGGCCGGATCGGGGGCGGCCGCGGCCACGCCCGCACCGAGGGGCAGGAGCAGGGCCGCGGTGAGGGCGGCGAGCCCTGCGCGCAGGGGTCGTAATCGTGCTCGGGAGGATCGTCGGGTGTCGCTTGGTGCCACGTGTGTCTCCTCGTGCGCCGTGTACAGAACGTGCGGAAAGGGTGTGCGTGACGTGCGCGGGCCATGGTGCGGGAGCTGTCATGACCCGTACAAGAGTGCCTAATGAGCCGTATCGCCACCGGCCGGGTGGCCGTTCCGGGCCGCGCGGGCCAGCCTGGGGGAATGACCGCCCCCGCCCCGTCCCCCGCCCCCTCCCCCGGGGTGCGGCTCGGTACCGCGCAGGGCCGGTGGATCGTGCTGACCACCGTGCTCGGGTCCGCCATGGCGCTGCTCGACTCGACCGTGGTCAACGTGGCCCTGCCCGCCATCGGGCGGGATCTCGGCGCCGATCTCGCGGTGCTCCAGTGGACGGTCAACGCCTACCTGCTGACCCTCGCGGGTCTGATCCTGGTGGGCGGCGCGCTCGGGGACCGGTTCGGGCGTCGCCGGATCTTCGTGCTCGGGGTGGTGTGGTTCGCGGTGGGCTCCCTGCTGTGCGGGATCGCGCCGAACGCCGGGGTGCTCATCGCCGCCCGCGCCCTGCAGGGGATCGGCGGGGCGCTGCTGACGCCCGGTTCCCTCGCGCTGATCCAGGGCTCGATCCATCCCGACGACCGGGCCCGCGCGGTGGGGCTGTGGTCGGGGTTCGGCGGGGTGGGCGCGGCCGTGGGGCCGTTCCTGGGCGGCTGGCTGGTGGACGGGCCGGGCTGGCGCTGGGTGTTCCTGCTGAACGTGCCGGTGGCCGCGCTCTGTGTCCCGGTCGCGCTGCGGCACGTACCGGAATCGCGGGATCCGGCGGCGCACGGGCGGTTCGACGTGGCGGGGGCGGTGCTGGGGGCGGCCTCGCTCGCGCTGCTGACCTACGCTCTCATCGAGGCCCGGTCGGGCACCGCGCTGGTGGCGGGTGCCGCCGTGGGCGGCGTCCTGCTGGCCGGGGTGTTCGTGGTGGTCGAGCGGCGGCGGGCCGATCCGATGGTGCCCCCGGACATCTTCTCCTCGCGCCGGTTCACCGCCGTCAACCTGGTCACCCTGTGCGTGTACGCGGCCTTCGGCGGGTTCTTCTTCCTCGTGGTGCTCCAGCTCCAGGTGGTGTCCGGCTACTCCGCCCTGGGCGCCGGGGCCGCCCTGCTGCCCACCACGGCCCTGATGCTGCTGCTGTCGGCCCGGTCGGCGCAGCTCGGGGAGCGGATCGGCCCGCGGATCCCGCTGACCGTCGGGCCGCTGCTGTGCGCGGCGGGGATGCTGCTGATGCTGCGGGTGGGCCCGGAGGCCTCGTACGTACGGGACGTGCTGCCGGCGCTGCTCGTGATGGGCCTGGGCATGGCGGCCCTGGTGGCACCTCTGACGGCGACCGTCCTGTCCTCGGTGGATCCGGGGCGGGCGGGCCTGGCCAGCGGCATCAACAACGCGGCCGCACGCGCCGCCGGGCTCCTCGCGGTGGCCGCGCTGCCGCTGCTGGCCGGGATGGGGCCGGACGCGTACCTCTCGGCCGGTGCCTTCGACGCGGCCTTCGGGCGGGCGATGTACTGGTGCGCGGGGGTGCTGGTGGTCGGGGCCGCCGTGGCCTGGGCGACCGTACGCTCCCCCGTGCCCGGGGCCTGTCACCCGCAGTGCCGTACGAACTGCGCGGTGACCGCTCCGCCGCTCGAACCCCCGGGAGCGGCGGAGCGGTGACCCCCGTCGGCCGGCCGGCCTCTACCAGGGGCTCGGCGCGGGCGGGGCGACGACCGGCGGGCGGTCGTCGCAGGTGATGGTGTTGGGCAGTTCCCAGCCGGCCAGCCAGGGGCCCGTGGTGCCGCCGCCGTCGTTGCCGCCGCGGTCGACGAGGGTGAACTCCGATCCGGTGGCGGGGAAGTTGAAGGAGCCGCAGTTGTTGACGCCGACGGCCCCGACGTTCCGGGCGTCGACGTTCTCGAAGCTCGCCGAGCCGGCCACCCGCGCGCTGACCACGGAGGTGCCGGTGCCGTCGACGCGGACGTCCTTGAAGTGGACGTTCTCGATGCGCACCTTGTCCTTCACCGGCCAGTCGCTGACCAGCATGATCGCGTTGTAGGTGCTGTCGAGGAAGGAGTTCCCGGTGACCTGGATGTCGGCCTGGTCGATGCTGCGGTCCAGGGCGTAGAACCAGATCGCACCGAGCCCGATGTTCCAGTTCAGTTCGTACGTGCCGGAGCGCACGGTGGTGTTGCCGTCGATCCGCAGGCTGCCGGTGAAGGGTTCGGCTCCGAAGCGGGAGCCGACGTGCAGGGCGCTGCCCTCGCGGACCGGGTCGGCCACGAGGTTGGCGGTGACGGTGGTGTCGGCGCCTCCGTAGATCGCGATGCCGTTGGCCAGCGTGGGGCTCTGCACGGTGTTGTGGTCGAAGGTGTTGCGGGCGTTGGTGGTCTTCTCGGCCCACATCGCGAGGCCGTCGTCGCCCGTGTTGCGGACGAAGTTGTCCTGGACGAGGGAGTCGGTGACTCCGGTGTGGAAGTTCAGGCCGTCGGCGATCTGGTCGGTGATGACGTTGCGGGTGACCTTCACGTTGCTCATCGGGCCGTCGAACCAGAGGCCGACCTTGGTGTGGTGGATGTAGAGGGAGTCGATGGTGGAGTCGCTCATCGCGCCGCCGACTCCGTTGACCTGGTCGGTGTCCACGCGTTCGCGGACGTCGCCCTCGATGGCGAAGCGGGAGAGGTGGACGCCCCGGCTGCCGCCGTCCGCGGCCTCCCTGCCGTAGAAGCCGACGCCCTTGCCCTTGACGGTGGTGTACCAGCTGCCGGCGCCGGTGATGGTGACGCCGTCCACGATGATGTGGCGGCTGACCTGGTAGGTGCCCGGCGGCAGGTAGACGGGGAGCCGGTGGCGCTTGGCGAAGGCGATGGCCCGGTCGATGGCGTCGGCGGAGTCGCGGCGGCCCGTCGGGTCCGCGCCGAAGAGGAGGGCGTTCGCGGCGGCCGCTTCCACGTGCGGGGCGCCGACGCGCTGCGAGTCGAGCAGGTCGATGACCGTCCAGGCGGCGGGACTCCCGGCCGGGACGGTGAGCCGGACCTTGTCGCCCGCCCGGTAGGTGCGGCCCAGGAGCAGGCGCTGCTCGTCGTACATGTGGGTGGGCCGGAAGGGCTTGGCGATGACCGGGGCCGGGGTGGTGGCCGCCGGGACGCAGCCGCACTCGGTGATCCACCAGTCGGGGTGCAGGAGGCCGGCTTGCGGGTCGTTGCTGAAGGGGTACTGGTTGTACAGCCAGGAGTACTGCGAGGTCAGCGTCATCGAGCGGCGGTTCTTGCCGTTGACGGTGACGTCGAGCGGGGCGGTGATGCCGCCACCGGCGGGGGCGTCGGGAAGGCTGTAGCGGACGGTGACGGCGTCGGCCGCCGCGGGCAGGGTGAACTCCACGTACTGGCCCGGCGTCAGCTTCACCGCCTTGCGGCCGGAGGCCTCGGCGGGCAGGGAGTACGCGGTGCGGTCGGGACCGATGACGGTGCCGGAGGTGGCCGCGTTCTCCGCCTCCTGCTCGGCGAAGTCCACCCGGGCGCCGCGGCCCTCGGCCAGTGCGGGGTCGAGGGCCGCCCGGGTGACGGCCGTGGGCGCCGCGGGATCCGCGGCGGCGGGCAGGGCCTCGGCCGCGCCCGCACCCAGGGCGCCGAAGCCGAGGGCGGACGCGGTGAGCGCCGCCAGGACGGCGGCGGCGCGTGCGGCGGCGACCCGGGCGGGGACGGCTCTTCTGCTTGGTGCGCCGGCTGCTGCTCGGCTCGCGGCTCGGATTGCGGCTCGACTTGCGGCTCTTCTTGGGGGCATGGCCGGGACAGTAAGACCCCGCACGGAAACACGGCAAGAGTCGTGCAGAATTCTTCTTCTTCCTGTCGAGTTTTTCCAATGATCCGTGGTGTGGCAGACGTCTACGCCTAGGCCTACCGTGGGATCGGGAGGGCCTCATGTGCTGGAGCGCGACGGCCGATCTGACGGCGGGCACGGTCATCACCGCCGTCGGGATCGCCTGCCTGGCCCGGACCCGCCGCCCCCGGGACCTGCCGGTCGCGGCGCTCCCGCTGATCCTGGGTGCGCACCAGCTGATCGAGGCCGCCGTCTGGCGCTCCGGCGGCGGCTGCGGCCCGGCCACGACCGCCTGGGCGGCGATCGCCCTCCCGCTGCTGCCCGTATGGGTGCCGCTCGGGGTGCTGCTCGCCGCCGCGCCCGAGCTCAGGCCCCGGCTGCGCCTGCCGGCCGCCGCCGGACTCGCCACCGGCGCGTACCTCGCGTACTGCCTGGCGACCCGTCCGGTGAGCGCCGAAGTCCGCGGCCACACCCTCGGGTACGAGGTGAACGTCCCGTGGATGCCGCTGGTCCTGGCGGGCTATCTGTTCGCCACGCTCGGCGCCCTGCTCCTCTCGGGGGACGGCCGCCTGCGCCTCCTCGGCTTCCTCCTGGCGGCCGGGGCCCTCGCCTGCACCGCGCTGTGGAGGCTGGAGTTCGCCTCCACCTGGTGCGCCTTCGCCGCGGCCGCCTCGACGCTGATCCTGGTCTGGACCGGCGGTCGCGCGCGTTCCCCTTCTGTACGCGAGGGCGCCCGGCGGGGTGCGCCGAACCTGTAACACCGGCCCGGACGCGGAACAGGAGCACCTGCCGAAGGTAAAAAGATTCGCGCGCCGATCACGGGCCCACCTTGCGCTTTGTCGCTTTTCGGCCCCGGAGCCCGCGGGATGCAGCCACGACGGAGTGGCTGGGTGCGCCGAGGACCCCGCCACCCAGGGGCGGCGCGGCATCCCGCCACGCGTTCGACTTCTGACGTGGTGGATTCGAGCGGACGCGCCTCGGCCGCGGGGCGCTCCCCGCGACCGTTTCCGTCACTGCGGGATGACCGGCCATGCACGTTCGGTGGTCGTTCCCAGCGTCCGATGGGACTTTCGACGCCCTCACGCGGGCCCCGGACCGGCATCGCCCACGGCCACCGCCGGCGAAAGACGCCTTGACGTATCTAGTGACTTCGCAAGCACTCGGCAGTAGAACTCGTTCTCATTCCGCCTAGAGTGAGGAAGCTCACATGAGCGACAAAGGCCTGCACAAAACGAACCAGAACGGCGTCTCCCGTCGAGGATTTCTCGGTAGAACGGGTTCCATCCTGGGAGCAATGGCCCTTGCGGGTCAGATCGCCCCGTCTCAGGCCCAGGCCGCCACGGCCGGCGCGGCCGCCGCCGGCCCGATCGACAACGGAGCGCACGTACCGGCCCTCGTGATCGGTACCGGGTACGGCGGTTCCGTCGCCGCCCTGCGGCTCGCCCAGGCCGGCGTCGACGTCCACATGATCGAAATGGGCATGGCCTGGGACACCCCGGGCTCGGACGGCAAGATCTTCTGCAACACGACCACCCCGGACTACCGCGCGTACTGGCTCCGCACCAAGACCAAGGCGCCGCTGAGCAACTTCCTCGGCTTCCCCATCGACAAGGCCGTCCCGCGCTACACCGGCATCCTGGACGCCGAGGAGATGGGCGGGATCATCGTCTACCAGGGCCGCGGCGTGGGCGGCGGCTCGCTGGTCAACGGCGGCATGGCGGTCACCCCGAAGCGCGCGAACTTCGGCGCCGTCCTGCCGACCGTGAACGCGGACGAGATGTACGACACCTACTACCCGCGCGCCAACGCGGGCCTCGGGGTCAGCCTGATCGACCCGGCCTGGTTCGAAAGCGTCGACTGTTACCAGTTCTCCCGAGTGGGCCGCAAGCACGCCCAGCGGGCCGGGTTCCCCTTCGTCTTCGTCCCGGACGTGTACGACTGGGACTACATGAAGCAGGAAGCGGCCGGGACCGTCCCCAAGTCCGCCGTCGCCGGTGAGATCCTCTACGGCAACAACGCCGGCAAGAAGTCCCTCCAGCAGACCTACATCGCCCAGGCCAAGGCCACCGGCAAGGTCACCATCTCGCCGCTGCACAAGGTGACTTCGGTCTCCCCGGCCTCCGGCGGCGGGTACACCGTCGTCATCGACCAGATCAACACCACCGGCGACACCGTGGGCACCAAGACCGTCGTCGCGGACAAGGTGTTCTTCGCGGCCGGCAGCGTCGGCACCAGCAAGCTGCTCGTCCGGCTCAAGGCCACCGGCGCCCTGCCCAACCTGAACAACGAGATCGGCAAGGGCTGGGGCGACAACGGCAACGTCATGTGCGGCCGCGCGAACCACATGTGGGACGCGACCGGCAAGGTGCAGGCTTCCATCCCCTGCGGCGGCATCGACAACTGGGACGCGGGCGGCGCGTTCGCCGAGGTGGCACCGCTGCCGACCGGCATCGAGACGTACGCCTCGTTCTACCTGTCGATCACGAAGAACCCGAACCGCGCGGAGTTCTCGTACAACGCCTCGACGGGCGGGGTCGAGCTGAACTGGCAGACGGCCTGGAAGGCGCCGTCCATCGCCATGGCGAAGACCATCTTCGACAAGATCAACTCGAAGGAGGGGACGATCTACCGGACCGACCTCTTCGGCACCAACAAGATCTGGGGCGACCACCTCACCTACCACCCCCTCGGCGGCGCGGTCCTGGACAAGGCCACCGACAACTACGGCCGTCTGCACGGCTACACCGGCCTGTACGTCATCGACGGCGCGCTGATCCCCGGCAACACCAGCGTCAACCCGTTCGTCACCATCACGGCGCTCGCCGAGCGCAACATCGAGAAGATCATCGCCACCGACATGTAAGGGCGGCGGACAGCACGAAGGCCGGGGCCGTCGGATTCTCCGACGGCCCCGGACCCGTGTGCGCACCGCACGCGCTCCGCGCTCGGCGGCGCGCGCTCAGTGGCCCGGCAGCACGCAGACGCTGTCGAGGCCGAGCACGTGGTTGAGCCGGCCGAAGGCCAGCCAGGAGCCGATGCTCATCGTCAGCTCCACGATCTCCACCTGGCTGTAGCGGGCCGTCATCCGCTCCCAGAAATCCTCGTCCAAGCCGTGGTGGTCCAGGCAGTACCGCTCCGCGTACTCCGCCGCGAGCCGGGTGCGCTCGTCGAAGCGGTCCGTGGTGCGCCACTCGGTGACGGCCTCGGGGAACTCGTCCTCGACCGTCTCCCCGTCCCGGTCGGTGCGCCAGTCCAGGCAGAAGATGCAGCCGTTGATCTGCGCGACGCGCAGCCGCGCCGCCTCGAACTCCCGCAGCCCCAGGGTGGTGTGGGCGTACACCGACAGGGAGAAGTTGGCGGCGGCCATGCCGATGCCGGGGACCAGATCGCCCCACACGTACTCGATGGGGTGCTGGCCTTCGGGGATGTCGATCCTCATGACAGTTTCCTTCCGAGTTTGCCGACGGCGGGGCGCAGGGGGACGTCCAGGGCGTCGTAGAGCCCCGGTTCGGCCTCCACCAGCCAGTCGATGGCCCCGACGAGGCGCCCGACGGCGGTGGCGTTGCCTCCGGCGGAGCGGTTCTCGCCCTCGTCGGTGGCCTCGATGGTGACCTCGATGTGCGGGCGGCCCTCGATGATCACCCGGTGGGCGCCGTCCCCGCCGTCGGGCGGGGTCGGCCAGTCGGGGGCGCAGGAGGCGTGGATGCGGGTGACGTGCTCGATGACGATGCGGGGTTCGCCCTCGACGATCCCCTGCACCTCGAAGCGGATGGCGCCCTGGGTGCCTCCCGCGAACTCCCCCATCGTGCGCGTGGTGACGGTGGTGTCGAGGGCGCGGCGCTCCACGGTCTCGCGCATGTCGTCGAGTTCGACGCCCAGGGCACGGGCCATCATCCGGATCTGCCCGCCCCACACCATGGTCGGGATGGACGGCATGAGCATCATCGGCTCGTAGTCCATGGGCTGGCCCATGCCGATGAGGTAGCGGACGGAGTCCGGCTGGTCGTAGGTGGAGTAGTCGAAGATCTCCTGGCAGCGGATCACGTCGATCCGGGTGCCGAGCCCGCTGACCAGCAGCGGGAGCACGTCGTTGCCCCAGCCGGGGTCGACGCCCGAGGCGAAGAGCGAACCGCCTCCCTCCGCGACCGCGGCGGTCACCGGATCGAGGAACTCCGGTGGGGCGCTGCGGTAGTCGTAGAGCGGATAGAGGGCGGGGCTCACGACGACGGCGCCGGAGCGGATCGCCCGGGTGATGTCGGCGAGCGCGTCGTCGGGGCGGATGTCGCCGGACGCCGCGTAGACGACCGCCTGCGGACGGGCCGCGAGGACGGCCTCGATGTCGTCGGTGGCCGCGACGCCCGTCTCGTAGTCGAGTTCGCCGAGTTCACCGGCGTCGCGGCCGACCTTTTCTGGATTGTGGACGATGACGGCGGCCAACTTCAGCGCCGGATGGGCCTCTACGGCACGGATGGCCAAACGGCCGACGTTGCCGGTACCCCAGACAACCGTGGAAATCATGCGCGGAGGGTAGCTTCAGGACCTGTAGGTTCCTAGAGCCGTGTACGGAAATTCCGGCCCGCTGTCACTGGTTTTGCGCACCCAGCACGAAGAGCAGGTAGACGAAGAACGCGAACAAGTGGCCGACGAACAAATAGGCGATGAGCCGGATGATGAGACCGCGCGGGAACTTCGACTGCTGCGCCTGCTTCGTGTCCTGCGCCTGCGTGTCCTGTGCCTGCGTGTCCTGTGTATCGGGCATGGCGTACGGCTCCTCGCCTATCGGTGGTGTGTGGTCGTGCCGGTGCCGCCGCCGAGGCACAGACCGGCGAGGCTGCTCTGCAGCAGGGTGTGAACGAACAGCAGCTCCGCCCCGGCGGTCGAAGCCGCGCCGATCCGGTGCGCGGTGAGCGAGTCGAAGTGGGCGCTGTCCCCGGGCTCCAGCAGGTACTCGGTCTCCCCCAGGTGCAGCCGCAGCCGCCCCTGCAGCACGTACAGCCACTCCTCCCCCGGATGTACGCGGACCAGCTCGCCCTGGCTGCGGCCGTAGGGGACGTGCACGCGCAGCGCCTGCATCCCGCGGCCGGAGCCGCCGGCCTGCCAGTAGGTCCAGCCGTCCGCCTCGCGGGCGCCCGGGCCGCCGGCCCGTACGATGGGATCGGCTACGGCCGGGGTCTCCCCGAGCAGCTCCGAGACCGTCGTGCCGTAGGTGCGGGCGAGCCCGAGCAGCAACGGCAGCGAGGGCTGGCGGCGGCCGGTCTCCAGCCGCGACAGGTGCGCCGGTGAGAGCCGGGCCCGAGCGGCGGCGGCCTCCAGGGTGAGCCCGGCCCGGCGGCGCAGATCGCGCAGCTGCGGGGCCACGGTGGGCAGCTCGGCGTCGGGGGCGGTGGCGCCGGGGGCAGGGTCGGCCGCTTCGTCGGGGCCGGGGGCAGGACCGGTTGTCATGCCCCGATTGAGTCAGATACTTACCTCCCTGGCAATCCGCTTTGCCTCTGAGGTAAATCGCCCCCTCTCTCTTACGTCGCGCCGAGCACCGTCTCCACCGTGTCGGCGTCCTGTGCCCGCTTGTCCGGGCGGTGGCGCAGGACGCGCGCGAAGCGCAGGGCGACCCCGGCCGGGTAGCGCGGGGAGCGCTGCAGGCCGTCGTAGGCGATCTCCACCACCAGTTCGGGGCGCACCCGGACCGTGTAGCCGTCGTCCTCGACCGCGAGTTCGCCGAGCCGCTCGGTCTGCCAGCGCAGCATCTCGTCGGTGAGTCCCTTGAAGGTCTTGCCGAGCATCGCGTAGCCGCCGTCGGCGGTCCGGGCGCCCAGGTGCAGATTGGACAGGAGGCCGGTGCGCCGGCCGTGGCCCCGTTCGACGGCGAGCACCACCAGGTCGAGGGTGTGCACCGGTTTCACCTTGAGCCAGTGTTTCCCGCGCCGGCCGGCCGCGTAGACGGAGTCGAGGGCCTTGAGCATCACGCCCTCGTGGCCCCGGCTCAGGGTCCGCGTCCAGAACTCCTCCGCCTCGGCGGCCTGCGCCGCCGGGTCCTCGACCACGAGCCGGCCGACCCGGAACTCCTCCGGCACCAGGGCGGTGAGCTCCGCGTACCGTTCGCGCACCGGCAGGTCGAGGAGCACGCGGTCCCCCGCCACCAGCACGTCGAAGAAGTAGGGGACGACCGGAAGGGTCCGCCGGGCGGCCTCCACGTCGGTGCGGGAGCCGACCCGGCTCGCCACCTCCTGGAACGGCACCGGGCGCCCGTCCGCCGCGGAGCGTCCGATGACCTCCCCGTCGAGGATGAACCGGTCCCCCGCAAAGGACCGGGCCAGCTCGGCCACTTCCGGCAGCCGGCCGGTGATCTCGTCGAGGGAACGCGTGTACACCCGTACGTGGTCCCCCTCGCGGTGGACCTGCACACGGATCCCGTCGAGCTTCTCCTCCACCGCACACGGCCCGAGCGCGGCCAGTGCCTCGGCCACCGACTTGGCGGTGTTCGCCAGCATCGGCTGGACGGGCTGCCCCACGCGCAGCGTGACCTCGCGCAGGGCCGCCGCCCCCTCGGCGAGCACGGCCGCCGCCACCCGGGGCAGGGAGCCGTCGAGCATCGCGGCCCGGCGCAGGGCGGCGGCGGGCACCCCGGCCGCGGCGGCGACCCCGTCCAGGGCCACGGCGTCGAGCGCGCCCTGGCGCACCTCCCCGCCGAGCAGGCTGCGCAGGAACCGCTGCTCGGCCTCGGTGGCCGCACCGAGCAGTGCGTCCAGGATCCGGCGGCGTTCGGCCTGGGCGCCGGCCCCGGCGACGGCGGCGAACCGGGTCACGGCCTCGTCGACGGCCGTCACGGTCAGGGTCGGTTCCGCAGCCGGCGGCGTCTCCTGGGCCAGCGCCCGCCAGCCGATCCCGGGGCGTCCCTGCGGGAGCCGCCCCGCGAGGTACGAGACCACGAGCGCAGCCTCCTCGGCGGGCGCGGCGGCGAACAGCTCCGCGAGCAGGGCGGTCTTCCCCGACCGGGCGGAGGTCTCACCGACCTCCCGGGACACGCGCGCGACCTCGGCGAGCAGCATGCGGCCATCCTCCCGCCGGACGCCGACCGCCGCAGCCCGGCACATCAGCCTCGCCGACGCTCGATGCGCGGGTCCGGGGCATCCGGCCTCGCAGACGCTCGAAGCGCGGGGTCCGGCACATCCAGCCTCGCAGACGCTCGAAGCGCGGGGTCCGGCACATCCAGCCTCGCCGGCGTTTGAGGCGCGGGGTCCGGGGCGGAGCCCCAGGGGGTCCGGGCGCAGCCCGGGCCCTTTTCTTTCAGCCCGTCCGGCGTTTGAGGACCGGGGTCCGGGCAGCGCCCGGGGAACGGTGGAAGGGCGGGTAGGGGACAGCCCCCGCAGGGCAGCAAACGTGCTACGGATCGCGCGCCGCGTCAGAGGAGCCCCGGGCCGACCCGGGTTCCGGCCATCGCGGCCGAAGACCGCCCCGCATACCGCAGGCGCGGTACACGCGGCGGCCCGCGTAGTCCTTGAGGACGTCGGCAGTTCACCCTGCGGGAGCGCGGCCGCCGCCGCCCCTGCGCTTAGGGTTCCCGTATGAAGCTCCGACTGCCGCGGCGCCGCCGAAGCCGCCTGCTCGCGGGCGCGGCCGCGCTCGCCGTCGTCGCGGGGGCGGGCACCCTCACGGCCACCGCCGCGGCCGGCGACGCCCCGTCCGTGCGCCGCGAGGACAAGGTCCTCGACATGCCCGGCGCCGGGATCGACATCTCCTACTTCACCAGCGGGGACACCGCGGGGGACGGTGGGGCGAAGCGTCCCGCCGTGCTCCTCGCCCACGGTTTCGGCGGCAGCAAGGAAGACGTGCGTCCGCAGGCCGAGCGCCTCGCGCGCGACGGCTACGCGGTGCTGACCTGGTCGGCGCGCGGATTCGGCCGCTCCGGCGGGAAGATCGGGCTGAACGACCCCGCGTACGAGGTCAAGGACGTCTCCCGGCTGATCGACTGGATCGCCGCCCGGCCCGGGGTGCGGCTCGACGCGGCGGGAGATCCGCGCGTCGGCATCGCGGGCGGCTCCTACGGCGGGGCGGTCTCGCTGCTCGCGGCCGGCAACGACCCGCGCGTGGACGCCATCGCCCCCTCGATCACCTACTGGAACCTCGCGGACTCCCTCTTCCCCGGCGACGTCTTCAAGAAGCTGTGGGCGGGCCTCTTCTTCACCACCGGTTCGGCGGGCGGGCTGCAGCCGGGCGCTTCCGGTCCGGGCGCCGCCCCGCAGGCGGCCCCGGCCGCGCCCGGCTGCGGACGCTTCCAGCCGGAGCTGTGCGCCATGTACGAACGGGTCGCGGTGGCCGGCAAGCCCGACCCCGAGGCCCGCGCACTGCTGGAGCAGCGCAGTCCCTCGGCGGTCGGCGGCGCGATCAAGGTGCCGACCCTGATCACGCAGGGCCAGGACGACTCCCTCTTCCCGCTGGACCAGGCCGACGCCATGGCCCGGGCGATCGCCGCCAACGGTGCGCCGGTCTCCGTGGACTGGGCGGCGGGCGGTCACGACGGGGGCATGCGCGAGGCGGACCGGGTCGAGGACCGGGTGAAGACCTGGTTCGACCGGTACCTCAAGGACGACACGGCCGTGGACACCGGCCCCGCCTTCCGCGTCTCGCGCTCCGGCGGCATCGACTCCACCGACGGCCGGGTCACGCTGCGCGGAGCGAGCGGTTCCAGCTATCCCGGGCTGATGTCCGGGCCGCGCGAGTTCGCCCTGACCGGCCGGGAGCAGACCTTCGCCAACCCGGCGGGCGGGGCCCCGCCGGCGCTGTCCGCGCTGCCGGGCATCGGCGGGCAGCTCGCCGCCCTCGGAGGCGGCCTCTCGCTGGACTTCCCCGGGCAGAACGCCCGGTTCGAGTCGGAGCCGCTGACCGCGGAGACGCGGATCACCGGGACCCCGACCGTCACCCTAAAGGTGAGGTCTACAGCCGCGGACGGTTCGGCCGTCCTGTTCGGCAAGGTGTACGACGTCAGCCCCGATGGCCGCCAGCAGGTGCTGCCGAGTCAGCTGGTCGCCCCGGTGCGGGTGGAGGGCGCGCAGCAGGACAAGACCGTCGAGCTGCGGCTGCCCGCGATCGACCACGCGGTCGAGGCCGGGCACCGGCTGCGGCTCGTCGTCGCCGCCACCGATCTCGGCTACGCCTCCCCGGCCGCCCCGGCGACCTACACCGTCTCGGCGCAGGGCCCCCTGGCCGTGCCCGTCGCGGGCGGGGTGCGCACGGCGTCCTCGGGGCTGCCCGCCTGGACCTGGTGGATGCCGCTCGGGGCCGCGCTGCTGGCCGCGGCGCTGGTGGGGATCCGCAGGACCGGCCGGGGGCCGGGCGACGGCCGGGCGGGGGCGGCGCAGCCCGACCGGGCGCTGGCCGACGTACCGCTGGAGATCACCGGGTTGACCAAGCGTTATGCGAAGGCGCAGGACCGGTACGCCGTACGGGACCTGTCCTTCCGGGTGGAGAAGGGCCAGGTGCTCGGCCTGCTCGGGCCCAACGGCGCGGGCAAGACCACGACCCTGCGGATGCTGATGGGCCTGATCACTCCGGACGCCGGGGAGATCCGGGTCTTCGGGCACCAGGTCCGGGCCGGCGCGCCGGTGCTCTCGCGGGTCGGGGCGTTCGTGGAGGGTGCCGGCTTCCTGCCGCACCTGACGGGGCGCGCCAACCTGGAGCTGTACTGGCAGGCCACGGGCCGCCCCGCCGCGGACTCCCACATGGAGGAGGCCCTGGAGATCGCCGGGCTCGGCGACGCGCTGGAGCGGGCGGTGCGCACGTACTCGCAGGGCATGCGCCAGCGCCTCGCGATCGCGCAGGCCATGCTCGGCATGCCGGACCTGCTGATCCTCGACGAACCGACCAACGGTCTGGACCCGCCGCAGATCCGCGAGATGCGCGACGTGATGATCCGGTACGCGGCCGGCGGACGGACCGTCATCGTCTCCAGCCACCTGCTGTCGGAGGTCGAACAGTCCTGCACGCACCTGGTGGTCATGGACCGCGGCCGGCTCGTCCAGGCGGGCGAGGTCGCCGAGATCACCGGCGGCGGGGACGTCCTGCTGGTGTCGCTGGCCGAACCGGTGGACGAGGCGGCCGTCGGGAAGATCGCCGCGCTGGAAGGAGTGGAGTCGGTGGCAAGCGCCGAGGACGGTCTGCTCGTACGGCTGGACGGCGCGAGCGCCGCCGAGCTGATCGCCGAACTCGTACGGCTGGAGGTGCCGGTGTCGGGAGTGGGGCCGCACCGGCGGCTGGAAGACGCGTTCCTCACCCTGATCGGAGGCGCGGCATGAACACCGTGACGGATGTGAACGCGCGCGGGAACGCGGACTCGCCCGCGAACGGCGACGTGACGCCGGACGGCATCGGCCGCGAGGTCGCCCACGGCTACCGGGCGAACCGGACGCTGCCGCTGCGCGTGGAAGCGCTGCGGCAGTGGCGCCGGCGGCGGACGCTGGTGATGGGCGGGATCCTGGCCGCTCTGCCCTTCATCCTGATGATCGCCTTCGCGTTCGGCGGCGGCCCCGGCAGCCGGGGCGGCGGCGACGGCCGGATCACCCTCATCGACACGGCGACGGCCTCGGGCGCGAACTTCGCGGCCACCTGCCTGTTCGTGTCGGCCGGGTTCCTGCTGGTGGTGCCGGTGGCGCTGTTCTGCGGGGACACGGTGGCCTCGGAGGCCAGCTGGTCCTCGCTGCGGTACCTGCTGGCCTCACCCGTGCCCCGGGCCCGGCTGCTGTGGAGCAAGCTGGTCGTGGCCCTCGGCTTCAGCCTGGCCGCGATGGTGCTGCTGCCGCTGGTGGCGCTCGCCGCGGGTACGGCGGCCTACGGCTGGGGGCCGCTGGAACTCCCTGCGGGCGGCTCGCTGCCGGCCGGGGACACGATCGGGCGGCTCGCGATCGCCGTGGCGTTCGTCTTCGTATCGCAGCTCGTCACGGCCGGGCTGGCGTTCTGGCTGTCGACGCGGACGGACGCGCCGCTGGGCGCGGTGGGCGGGGCCGTCGGGCTGACGATCGTCGGCAACGTGCTGGACGCGGTGACCGCGCTGGGGTCCTGGCGGGAGTTCCTGCCGGCGCACTGGCAGTTCGCTTGGGCCGACGCGTTGCAGCCGCAGCTCGAGTGGGGCGGGATGATCAAGGGGACGGTGGTGTCGGTGTCGTACGCGGTGGTGCTGTTCGCGCTCGCGTTCCGCGGGTTCTCGCGCAAGGACATCGTGTCCTGAGGTTCGATCGTGTCCTGCTGGTTCGGCCGTCGGGGGCCAACCCGGGCGGACCCGCGTGTGCCTGCCGCACCGGCGGCCCGTACCCCCCAAGAATCGCCTCGGTCAGGACGTACGGACGCGTCCGAACGGCACCGAGGGGTACGACCCATGGACAGAGCAGGACTTCCGCCTCGCAGGTTCGTGCTGGCGGGTGGCCTCACGGCCGCCGCGGCCCTGCTCACGGGCTGCTCGGCCAAGAGCGCCCCGAAGGCGACGACGGCCGCGCCCGAGCCGCGGCCGAGCACCCCCGAGGGCGCGTACAGCCGCCTGATGGAGGGCAACAAGCGCTGGGTGAGCGGCAGCCTCAACCACCCCGACCGGGATCCGAACCGCCGTGAGCTGGTGGCGCAGGCGCAGGATCCCTTCGGCGTGATCCTGGCCTGCATCGACTCCCGGGTGCCGCCGGAGCTGCTCTTCGACACCGGGCTCGGCGACCTGTTCGTGCTGCGGACGGGCGGGCAGGCGGTCGGCCCGGTGGTGACCGGGTCGGTGGAGTTCGGGCCCATGACGGCCGGCACCCCGCTGATCATGGTCCTCGGGCACCAGCGCTGCGGTGCCATCGACGCTTCGTACAAGGCCTTGCGGGAGGGCAACCCGCTGCCCGGCAACCTGCGGGCGATCGAGAAGGCGCTGGTGCCGGCGTACGAGCTGACGATCAAGGACCCGGGCGCCGACCCGGTCGACACGATGATCCGCAATCAGATCAAGGTGACGGCGGACGAACTGCGGGGCAACGCGGATCTGGCGCCCCTGGTGGGGAAGGGCTCGCTGGCCGTGGTCGGCGCCTACTACTCGCTGGACACCGGCCAGGTGGAGATCCTGACGGGAGCGCCGACGGGGAGCGCTTCCGCCAGCCCGTCGGCATCCGCATCCGCGTCCCCGTCGGCATCGGCATCGGCATCGGATTCCGCATCCGCATCGGCGTCCCCATCCGGGTCCGCTTCCGTCAGTCCGTCGCCCGAGGCCTCCTGAAGGCGGGACCGGTCAGCCCGCGGCAGCTCCCGCGACGGCGTCGACCTCCGCCAGGAGTTCGGCGTCGAGCGGCCGGTCCGCGACGGCCGCGTTGGCCCGTACCTGCTCGGCGGACGTGGCACCCGCGATGACGGAAGCGCAGCCGGGCTGGGCGGAGAGCCAGCCGATGGCGAGTTCCAGGACGGTGCGCCCGTGCTTGTCGGCCAGCGCCGCGAGCGCTTCCACGGTGTCGAGGCGCTCGTCGGTGAGGTAGGCGTCGCGGCCTTCGAGGCGGGAGCCCGCGGGGACGGGAGCGCCGCGGCGGATCTTTCCGGTCAGCAGCCCGTTGGCCAGCGGGAAGTACGGCAGGACGCCGACTCCGTAGTGGAGGGCGGCCGGGACGAGCTCGCGCTCCGCCGATCGCTGGAGCAGCGACCATTCGTTCTGGGCCGATACGAAGGGTGCCGCGCCGGTCTCGCGGGCCACGTGGGCGGCTTCGGCGAGCTGCCAGCCGCTGAGGTTGGAGTGGCCGATGTAGCGGATCTTGCCTTCGGTGACGAGCTCGGTGAGCGCGGCGAGGGTCTCGGCCACGGGAACGGCCGGGTCCGGGCTGTGGAGTTGGTAGAGGTCGATGTGGTCGGTCTGCAGGCGGGTCAGGGACGCTTCGACGGCGCGCCGGATGTAGGCGCGGCCGCCGCGGGAGCCGGCGGCGGGTCCGTAGCCCATGTCCACGCCGTCGTAGCCGAACTTTGTGGCCAGGACGACCCGGTCCCGGCGGCCCTTGAGGGCCTCGCCGAGGTGGGTTTCGGAGCCGCCGGCGCCCCCGTAGATGTCGGCGGTGTCGAGGAGGGTGATGCCCGCGTCGAGGGCGGCGTCGACGACGGTGCGGGTGGCCCGGGCGTCGAGGCGCCCGCCGAAGTTGTTGCAGCCGAGCCCGATCGCCGACACCTGAAGACCTGAACTACCCAGGGGGAGATGGCGCATTTTCTTGTTCCTCCGCACTCGTCCGGCACATGATCGGCAGGACGGCAGTGTAGAGCGCACCCGTCCCCCGGCCCCGGGACGGGTGCCCGCACCGGCGCAGAAGTTCACACGATCGCAAAAGACCTCCGGGATCGCGAGCGACGGATGCTCGCCGCCGAGTGACTTCGGATCTCACCGCAGGAGCCGCCAAGTGACCCACCCCGCCTCCGACTCCGTCCTCTCCCCTCGCTCCGCGCCCCGCCGGCCGGTCACCGTTCTCGCGATGAGCGCCCCGACCCGGGCCGCCGTCCTCGGTGACCTGATCCTTCCGGAGCTGGTCCGGGTCGCCGATGTGGACCCCGGGCTGCTCGTCACCGACTTCGGCTCCGCCCGTTCCGAGGACGCGCTGCGGCAGCGGCTGGCCGTGGCCGAGGTGCTGTTCACCGGGTGGGGCTGCCCTCCGCTGGACGCGCGGGCGCTGGAGCTGATGCCGGAGCTCCGGGCGGTCGTGCACGCCGCCGGCAGTGTCAAACACCATGTCACCCCGGCTTGTTGGGAGCGGGGGCTGCTCGTCTCCAGCTCGGCGGCCGCGAACGCCCTGCCGGTCGCGGAGTACACGCTCGCCGCCATCCTGTTCGCCAACAAGCGGGTCCTGGACTCCGCGCACGCCTACCGGGCCGCCCGCGGCCCCATCGACCCGCTGCGCCACTACCCCGCCGTCGGCAACTACCGCCGTACCGTCGGCCTGGTCGGCGCCTCCCTCATCGGCCGCCGCGTGCTGGAGCTGCTGCGCCCCTTCGACCTGCGGGTGCTCGTGCACGATCCGTACGCCGATCCGGCCGAGCTCGCCGCCCTCGGCGCCGAGGCCGTCGCCCTGGACGAACTGCTCTCCCGGAGCGACGTGGTGAGCCTGCACGCTCCCGAACTGCCGCAGACCCGCCGGCTGCTGAACGCGTCCCGGCTGGCCCTGATGCGGGACGGGGCCACCCTCGTGAACACCGCGCGGGGCTCGCTCGTCGACACCGCGGCACTGACCGGGGAGCTGGTCTCGGGGCGGCTGCACGCCGTGCTCGACCACACCGAGCCGGAGGTGCTGCCCGCCGACTCCCCGCTGTTCGACCTGCCCAACGTGCTGCTCACCCCGCATGTGGCCGGTTCCCTGGGCGGGGAGCTGGACCGGCTGGCGTTGTCGGCGGTCGAGGAAGTGGAGCGCTACGCCCGTGGGCTCGGCTTCCGCCACGCCGTCGACCGCGACCGGCTCGGCCGGTCGGCCTAGGCTGTCTCGTTCGGTTCGTGCCGGGCCCGCGCCGCGCGGACCAGCCGCTCCAAGTACGCGCGGCCCGGACCGAGCCGCTCCGGCAGTGCGCCGGCGGCGGGGTACCAGCGCTTCTCGTACTCCCAGCAGAGCCAGCCCCCCGGCGGTACGAGGGCCACCGCCTCGGCGAGGGGCAGCGCTCCCCCGCCGAGCCCGAGCGGGGTCAGCTCCTGCGCGGACGCCACGTCCTTGACCTGTACGTACCCCAGGTGCCCGGCGAGGGCCCGGCTCGACTCGGCCGGTGACTCGCCCCCGAGCCAGGTGTGCAGTACGTCCCACAGCGCGCCCGCGCCCGGATGCGCGACCCGGTCCAGGACCCGGGCCGTGGCGGCCGCGGTGCGGTGCGAGTCGTGGGTCTCCAGCAGGATCCGCACCCCGTGCCGCTCGGCGAAGGGTGCGGCGGCCCGGAGCCGGCGGACCGCGTGGTCGTCGGCGTCGGCCGGGGACTGGTCACCGCCGCCGGGGAAGACCCGTACGTGGGGGGCTTCGAGGTCGGCGGCGAGCCGCACCAGGGCCTGGATCTCGGCGAGGACGGGCTCGTCGGGGCCGGGCGCCGCCACCCGGGCGTAGCCCGCGACTCCGAGGACGGCGACGCCCGCGGAGGTCAGGGTGCGCAGGCCGGCCGCGCGGTCGCCGGCGGAGCTGGCGGGATGCAGGGGCTCCTCGGGGTGGGCCCGCAGTTCGAGGCCCTGGTATCCGTGCGTGGCGGCGAGCTCCGCGCTGCGCTCCAGCGGGGTGCCGGGCAGGCCGAGGGTGGAGAAGGCGTACCTCACGGGCGGCCCCCTTCGGTGGCGGCGGGGAGCCTGGTGGCGGCGCGCGCGGTGGCGGGCGGCGGTGCGGTGGAGGCGCGCACCGTCAGCTCGGCGGGCAGCGTGGTGATGCCGCCGGGGGGCAGCGCCCTGCGGCCCGTGACGAGCTGGGCGGCGAGCACCCCCGCTTCGCGCAGCGGAACCCGGACGGTGGTGAGGGTGGGCGCGGTGTCGACGCAGACGGGCAGGTCGTCGAAGCCGGCGACGGAGACGTCCTCGGGTATCCGCAGGCCTGCCTCGCGCAGGGCCGCGGCGACCCCGGTGGCGACGGTGTCGTTGGCGGCGGCCACGGCGGTGAAGGGCGCGCCGCGGCGGAGCAGTTCGCGGGTGGCGTCGTATCCGGCGGACCGCTCGAACCCCGCGTGCACGGTGAGGCCGGCGCAGTGCGCGGGCAGTTCGGGGTCGTGCTCGCGCAGGGCGTCGCGGTGTCCGGCGAGGCGCTCCCGGGTGGTGCTCAGCCCGGGCGGGCCGGCCACGTAGGCGATGTGCCGGTGGCCGAGCGTCAGCAGGTGCTCGGTGAGCCGGAAGGCGCCGCCCCGGTCGTCGAACATGACGGTGGCGACGGGGAGTCCGGCGGGCAGGGGCAGCGGGGGCCGCCCGCAGAGCACCACCGGGGCGCCGGTGGCCGCGATGCGGGCGAGGCGGGCGGCGAGCGCCCGGGTGTGCTCCGGATCCTCCACGGCGCCGCCGGTCAGGACGACCCCGCCGGCCCGCTGTCCTTCGAGGAGGGCGAGGTAGTCGAGCTCGGCGGCCGGGGCGCCCTCGGTGTTGCAGACGACGGCGAGCCGGCGCGCGCCGCCCTGCCCGCCGGGGGCCAGGGCGCTCTGCAGGGAACCGGCGAGGATCCCGAAGAAGCTGTCCGCGACATCGTGGACGAGGACGCCGATCAGGTCCGAGGTCGCGGCGGCGAGGGCCCGCGCGGGGCCGTTGGCGATGTAGCCGAGGTCCTCGATCGCCTGCTCCACTCGGGTCCTGGTGCCGCCCGCCACCGGATACCCGCCGTTGAGTACGCGCGAGACCGTGGCGGGCGATACGCCCGCGTGCGCCGCCACTTCGGCGAGTGTGACCGCCATCGACCCCTCCTTCCGTTCCGTCCCGGGTCATCGTCTCACCCGGCGTGTGGATCTCCATAGTCGCCGATGAAGAAAGCGCTTTCTATCACCCGTAAGAGTCTTGCACCGCGACACCGAGCGGCCCTAGCCTGACCGGAGAGAAAGCGCTTTCTGCGCTGTTTCTCGGAAGCTCCGCACAAGGGAACACCGCAACAAGACGAAGGAGGGGGACACCGTGCAGCGCAGGACGATCAAGATCGCCATGAACGGCGTCACCGGGCGGATGGGATATCGCCAGCACCTGGTCCGCTCCCTGCTCGCACTGCGCGAGCAGGGCGGGCTCGACCTCGGCGACGGCACCGTGCTGTGGCCGGAGCCGGTGCTGGTCGGCCGCCGCGAGGAGGCCCTGCGGGCCATCGCGGAGCGGCACGGCCTGGAGCACGTGAGCACCGACCTGGCCGCGGTGCTGGCCGACCCCGAGGTGGAGATCTACTTCGACGCCCAGGTCACCGGCGCCCGCGAGGCGGCCGTGCGGCAGGCCGTGGCGGCCGGCAAGCACGTCTACTGCGAGAAGCCCACCGCCCTCACCTTCGAGTCCTCGCTGGAGATCGCGCGACTGGCCGACGCCGCCGGCGTCAAGCACGGGGTGGTGCAGGACAAGCTGTTCCTGCCGGGCCTGCTGAAGCTCAAGCGGCTCATCGACGGCGGCTTCTTCGGCGAGATCCTGTCCGTGCGCGGGGAGTTCGGATACTGGGTCTTCGAAGGCGACTGGCAGTCCGCCCAGCGCCCTTCCTGGAACTACCGCTCCCAGGACGGCGGCGGCATCGTCGCCGACATGTTCCCGCACTGGGAGTACCTGCTGCACGAACTCTTCGGCCGGGTCCGCACGGTGCAGGCGCTGACGCGCACCCACATCGGCCGCCGCTGGGACGAGGAGGGCAAGCCGTACGAGGCCACCGCGGACGACGCGGCGTACGGGATCTTCGAGCTGGAGGGGGGCGCCGTCGCGCAGATCAACTCCTCCTGGGCGGTACGGGTCAACCGTGACGAGCTCGTGGAGTTCCAGGTGGACGGGACGCACGGGTCGGCGGTCGCCGGGCTGCGCGGCTGCCGGATCCAGCACCGCGCGACGACTCCGAAGCCGGTGTGGAATCCGGACCTGCCCCTGACCGAGAACTTCCGCGACCAGTGGCAGGAAGTCCCGGACAACACCCCCGCCGACAACGGCTTCAAGGCCCAGTGGGAGCTGTTCCTGCGCCACGTCGTACGGGACGAGCCCTGGCGGTGGGACCTGCTGGCCGGCGCCCGAGGGGTGCAGCTGGCCGATCTCGGCCTGCGTTCCTCCGCGGAGGGCCGACGGCTCCTGGTCCCGGAGGTGGCGCTGTGAGCATCCGACTCCCCTCCGCGGACGGCGAACTGCGCCTCCACGCGCCGGTGACCGCTCCGCTGGCGCCGCTCACCTGCGGCCCGGCCCGCAGCCGCACCTTCTACTCGGCCGCTCACGTGGTGGCCGACCCCCTCTCCGCCTCGGCCGAATCCGGACCGGTGATCGACTGGGAGTCCACGCTGGCCTTCCGGCACACGCTGTGGGCGCAGGGCCTCGGGGTCGCCGAGGCCATGGACACGGCGCAGCGCGGGATGGGCCTGGACTGGCCGGGCGCAGCGGAGCTGATCCGCCGTTCGACCGCCGAAGCCCGGTCGGTGGGCGGCCGGATCGTCTGCGGGGCGGGCACCGACCAGCTGGCTCCGGACACCGCGCATGACCTCGCCGCCGTCACCGCGGCGTACGAGGAGCAGCTGGCGCTGGTCGAGGAGTGCGGGGCGACGGCCGTGCTGATGGCCTCCCGGGCGCTGGCCGCTGCGGCGCGCGGCCCGGAGGACTACCTGGAGGTGTACGGGAGGCTGCTGCGGCAGAGTTCCCGGCCCGTGGTGCTGCACTGGCTGGGGCCGATGTTCGACCCGGCGCTGGAGGGGTACTGGGGGCACGCGGATCTGGACGCGGCCACGGACGTCTTCCTGAAGATCATTTCCGAGTATCCGGAGAAGGTCGACGGCATCAAGGTCTCTCTGCTCGACGCGGGGCGGGAGGTGGACATCCGGCGGCGGCTACCCGCGGGCGTGCGCTGCTACACGGGCGACGACTACCACTATCCGGAGCTGATCGCCGGGGACGGCGAGCTGGCCAGCGACGCCCTCCTGGGGATCTTCGATCCGATCGCCCCGATCGCGGCTCGGGCGGCGCTCGCCCTCGACCAGGACGATGCGGCCGGATTCCGGGAGCTGCTGGATCCGACGGTGGCGCTGTCCCGGCACCTGTTCGCTCCGCCCACCCGCTACTACAAGACGGGCGTCGTGCTCCTGGCCTGGCTCGCGGGGCACCAGGAGCACTTCGCGATGGTCGGCGGGCTGCACTCGGCCCGCTCGCTCCCCCATCTGGCCACCGCCTACGAACTGGCGGACAACCTCGGCCTGTTCCCGGACCCGGAACTCGCCGAGGCCCGGATGCGACAGCTGCTCGCGCTGCACGGGGTGGCCGCGTGAGCCCGGCGGGGGCGCCTGCCCGGTTCAGCCTGAACCAGGAGACGATCCGCCAGTGGTCCCTTCCCGAGCTGGTGGCCGGGTGCAGCGCGGCCGGGGTCGGCTCGGTCGGGCTGTGGCGCGATCCCGTAGAGCGGTTCGGGGTGCGGGAGACCGCGAAGCTGGTCGCCGGGGCCGGACTGCGGGTCAGCTCGCTCTGCCGGGGCGGCTTCTTCACCGCCGCCGATCCGGACGGGCGGGCGGCCGCTCTCGAGGACAACCGCCGTGCCGTGGAGGAAGCCGCCGAACTGGGCGCCGACGCGCTGGTCCTGGTCTCGGGCGGCCTGCCGGACGGAGACCGGGACCTGGCGGGAGCCCGGCGGCGGATCGTCGACATCCTGGGCGACCTGGTCCCGTACGCCGCCGGGCACGGGGTGCGCCTGGGGATCGAGCCGCTGCACCCGATGTACGCGGCGGACCGCTGCGTGGTCTCCACCCTCGGTCAGGCCCTGGACATCGCCGAGGAGTTCCCGGCGACGCGGGTGGGGGTGGTCGTCGACTCCTACCACCTGTGGTGGGACGAGCGGCTGCCGTCCGAGGTCCGGCGGGCCGGAGAGGCCGGGCGGATCGTGTCCGTCCAGGTAGCCGACTGGGTGACGCCGCTCCCCGAGGGCGTGCTGCTGGGACGGGGACAGCTGGGCGACGGCTCGATCGACCTGAGGGCCTTCCGGGAGCTGACCGACTCCGCGGGGTACCGGGGGCCGGTAGAGGTGGAGATCTTCCATCCCGGGCTGTGGGCGCGCGACGGCGAAGAGGTCCTGCGGGAGGTGATCGACCGCTACCGCGAGCACGTCGCATGAGGTGAAGGGGGGTGCGTGAGCCGAAGTACACGGGGGCCACAGCGTTTCGGGCGCAGCAGCGTTTCGGGCGCAGCAGCGTTTCAGTCAAAGGAGACTGTGATGACAGATGTGTGGAGCCGCCGTGCCTTCCTCACGGCGGTCGGTGGCAGCGTGGTGCTGCTCGGCACCCCCGCCTTCCCCGCGACCGCCGGGACGGTGACCTCGGTGCACGCCGCCATGCGCGCGGTGTGGCAGGGCCTCGTCCTGGGGAGCGTGTCCTCCCCCACCGCGGAGCCGTTCCGCACGCGGCTGACCGCGCTGGGCGCGCAGGCCGGCCAGTGGCGTTCTTCGATGGCCCCCGCGACCGGTTCGCTCTGGCCCGACCAGGTCTTCACCACCAACCCCGAGTGGATGGCGCAGAGCTACTACCGGCTGCGGAGCATGGCGGAGGCCTACGTCAGACCGGGGACGGGGCTCACCGGTGACGCCGCGCTGCGTACGGCCGTGCTGACCGGACTCGACCATCTCCACGCCCAGGTCTACAACGCCGGGCAGGCGCGGTACGGCAACTGGTGGTGTTGGCAGATCGGCGCCCCCCAGGCGCTGCTCGACACCGTCGTCCTGATGTACGGCCAGCTCTCCGCGGCCCAGCTCACCGCCTACTGCGCCGCCGTGGACCACTTCGTACCGGATTCCTCGGTCGGCTCGTACACGGGGACCAGCACCGGGGCGAACCGGGTGGACCTGTGCCGGGTGCTCGCGCTGCGCGGTGTGGTCGGCGGCGACGACGCGAAGATCGCCCTAGCCCGGGACGCGCTCACGCCGGTGTTCCCGTACGTCACCTCCGGCGACGGTCTCTATCGGGACGGCTCCTTCATCCAGCACACCTACGTCGCGTACACCGGCTCGTACGGTTCGGTCATGCTCGGCGGACTGGGCATGCTGTTCGGCCTGTTGAAGGGGACGGCCTGGGAGGTCACCGACCCCGGCGCGCAGATCGTCTTCGACGCGGTGGAGCACGCGTGGGCTCCGTTCCTCTACAACGGGCTGATGATGGACGCCGTATCGGGCCGGGCCCCGAGCCGCGGGGTCCAAGTGGCCGATCCGCTCCAGGCGCAGCTGGACGACCACACCCGCGGGCACTCGGTCCTCGCCGCGATCCTGCTCCTCGCCGAGGGCGCGAGCACCGCCGAACGGACGCGCTGGCGCGGACTCGTGAAGGGCTGGACGGCGCGGGACTACTACGGCCCCCCGCTGTCGGACGCCACCCAGAGCCTGTCGGCCCTGGCCCGGCTCTCCGAGGTCTCGGCGGACGCCGCGGTCACGGCGGTGCCCGAGCCGGTGGCGCACCGGCTGTTCCCCTCGATGGACCGGGCCACGCACCGCAGGCCGACGTGGGCGGCCTCCCTGTCCATGGCCTCGAAGCGGATCACGCACTACGAGACGGGCAACGGCGAGAACCTGCGCGGCTGGCACACGGGCAGCGGCATGCTCTCCTGGTGGGGCTCCACCTACGGGAACGGCCAGTACTCGGACGCGTTCTGGCCCACGGTCGATCCCTACCGGCTGCCCGGGACCACCGCCTCCCGCAAGGCGCTGGCCGACGGCGCCGGGGGCGACTGGGGTGCCTCCCGGCCGGACGTCACCTGGGTCGGCGGCACGACCGACGGGGAGTTCGCCTCGGTGGGCCAGCACCTGAAGGGGCTGGGCAGCACGCTCACGGCCCGCAAGTCCTGGTTCTTCCTCGACGACACGGTGGTCTGCCTGGGCGCCGGGATCAGCTCCACGGACGGCGCCGCGGTCGACACGGTCATCGACAACCGGAACCTGGGCGCGACCGGCGCCCACGCGCTGACCGTGAGCGGTACGGTCCAGCCGGCCACGCTGGGCTGGACCGCCTCCTTCCCCGGGCCCGGCTGGGCGCACCTGGCGGGCTTCGGCGGCTACGTGATGTCGGGTTCGGGCACCTTCCGGGCGCTGCGGGAGGCCCGCACCGGCCGGTGGAGCGACATCAACCGGGGCTCCTCCACCACGGTTCTCACCCGGCGCTACCTGACCCTCTGGTACGACCACGGGACGAACCCGGCCGCCGGCAGCTACGTCTACCAGCTGATGCCGGGAGCCTCGGCCGCCCAGACCTCGGCGCGGGCCGCCGCCGGCGGATGGCTCACGGTCCTCGCCAACAACCCGACCGCCCAGGGGGTGGCGGTGGGCTCGCTCGGCTTCACCGGGGTGAACTTCTGGCAGGCCGCGACCATCGGCGCCCTGCAGGCGAGCGCGCCGTGTTCGGTCACGGTGCGGGAGCTCGGCGACGGCACGGCCGTGGTCTGCGTCTCGGACCCGACCCGCACCCTCTCGGGGCTGACCCTCGTGTGGAACCGGCCCGTCGCCCAGGTGCTGTCCCAGCCGGCGAGCGTGGTCTCGGCAAGTACCGGGACCGCGCTCCAGCTCGGCTTCGGCAGCTTCACCGCCCTGGCGGGAGCGAGCCAGGTGGTGAAGGTGAGGCTGGGGTGATCTCGGCCACCCCGATGTCGGGCCGGCCTGATCCCCGGACACGCGCGGGGCGGTAAAAGCCGAGCCCACAGGGTGACATAGCGTGACCTGCATGGATCAGGAGCACATATCCGGGGACGGCGAAGGCGCGGGCAGGCGGCGGTTCCTCGCCCTGGCGACGGGGGCCGCGGCCACCGCCGCCGGGCTGGGGGCCGTGGCCGGCTGCGCGGGCGGGGACACGGGGGCGGCGGACGGGGCGGGGCCCGGCGAGAGCCCGGAGCCGTCCGGTCCCCCGCAGAAGGAGGAGGGGCCGCACGGCTTCGACGTCCGGGCCGAGAACGCCCGCCCGGGGAACGCCGACTGGCAGGTCACCAAGGCCGGCCCGGCCCGCGCCATCGAGGGCTTCGCCGACCGGGTCAGCGTGCTGCCCGGCGAGCCCTTCGGCCTGCACGTCTCCACCACTGCGCCCCGGTTCACCGTCTCCGCCTACCGCATGGGCTGGTACGGCGGCGCCCGGGCCCGCCTGGTCTGGCGTTCCGAGGCCCTGCCCGGGGTGCGCCAGCCCGACCACACGGTGGACGCCTCGACGCGTACGGTCCGCACCCGGTGGGCCCGTAGCACCACCGTCGAGACCAAGGACTGGCCCGAGGGCTGCTACCTGCTGCGCCTCGACGCGCAGGGCGGCGAGGGCCAGCGGTTCGTCCCCGTCACCGTGCGGTCCGCGGCCACGGCCGGACGTACCGTCGTGGTCAACGCGGTGGCGACCTGGCAGGCGTACAACCGCTGGGGCGGCTACGGCAGTTACGACGGCCCCAGCGGCGGATACGCCTCGCGCTCGCTCGCCGTGACCTTCGACCGGCCCTACGAGTACGACGACGGCGCGGGCCTCTTCCTGGTGTACGAGGCTCCGCTGCTCGCGCTCGCGGAACGGCTCGGCATCCCCCTGGCGTACACGACGACCACCGACCTGGCCCGGGAGAAGCGGCTGCTGGAGGGAGCATCGGCGGTCCTCTCCCTCGGACACGACGAGTACTGGTCACCCGAGCAGCGGGCGCACGTCACGGCGGCCCGGGACGCGGGAACCAACGTCGCGATCCTGGGCGCGAACTGCTGCTACCGCCGGATCCGGCTGGAGGCCTCCGAGCTCGGGCCGGACCGCACGGTGGTCTGCTACAAGTCCTCCTACGAGCAGGATCCCGGCTTCAAACGCGGACACCCCGCCACCGTCGACTTCCGTTCCGCACCGGCCGCCGACCCGGAGAGCTCGCTGCTCGGCGTGATCTACGACGGCTACCCGGTGGACGCCCCGTACGTGGTGACCAACCCGGGCCACTGGCTCTTCGAGGGGACCGGCGCGAAGGCCGGCGACAGCTTCCCGCACCTGGTCGGCGTGGAGTACGACAAGGTCAACACCGGTTTCACGACCCCGCGCCCGATCGAGATCCTGGCCCACTCCCCCGTGGTCTGCGAGGGTCGCCCCAGCCACCAGGACACGGCGTACTACACGACGCCGAGCGGCGCCGGCGTCTTCGCGACGGGGACGATGCGCTGGGTGGAGGCCCTCGATGCGAAGGGCGACGGCCGCAGCGGAGCCAACCACGGCCTGGACGCACGCTCGGGCACCCTGACCACGCGGGTGACGGAGAACCTGCTCCGCACCTTCGCGGCGGGCCCGGCGGGACGGACGCATCCGGCGCAGGACAACGTGAAGTCGGTGTACGGGGGTCCGGGCGCATGAGGCCCGCCACTCCCCCACCCCCGCTCGCCGGCACTCCGCCCAAACGCACTGGACTCATCCCGTAAGCGCTGTTTAGGATCATGCCGCGGCATCGCGTGTCGGTCACCGGCTGGGTGAGACATGGAGGTGCCGGGACGTGCCTTTCGGAGGCATCCACTCATGACGGTTCAGCTCAACCACACGATCATCCACTCCCGTGACCACCGGGAGTCGGCAGAATTCCTGGCGTACTTCCTCAACCTGGAGGTCGGAGCCCCCTGGGGCCCCTTCATCCCCGTCGAGATCGCCAACGGCGTCACCTTGGACTTCGCGACCGTCCCCGCAGAGTCCATCACCCCGCAGCACTACGCGTTCCTCGTCTCCGAGGCCGAGTTCGACGAGGCCTTCGAGAAGATCAAGCGGGCGAAGATCACCTACTTCGCCGACCCGCACGGACAGCGCCCCGGTGAGATCAACCACAACGACGGCGGCCGCGGCGTCTACTTCCAGGACCCCTCGGGCCACGGCATGGAACTGATCACCGTCCCGTACGGCGGCTTCCCGCAGTAGGACCCGGGCCCGCCCGGCCTCGCCGGGCGGGCCTCGTCCGCCGTCACCTCAGAATCCCGTCCGTACCCCGTCCCCGTCCCCGCCATCCGGAAGGTAGACGATGTGCGGCGCGCCCGTCGTCGGATGGGTGGCGATGCGGGTGCGCACCCCGTAGACCTCCGCCAGCAGGGGCTCCGTCAGCACCTCCGCCGGAGTGCCGCAGGCCGCCACGCGGCCGCCCGCCAGGACGTACAGCCGGTCGCAGTACATCGCCGCCAGGTTGAGGTCGTGCAGGACCAGCAGGGCGGTGGCCGGCAGGGCGCGGACCAGGCCGAGGATCTCCAGTTGGTAGCGGATGTCCAGATGGTTGGTCGGTTCGTCCAGGGCGAGCAGGCCGGGGTCCTGGACGAGGGCGCGGGCCACCAGGGCGCGCTGGCGTTCGCCGCCCGAGAGCCCGTCGAAGCGGCGGTCCGCGAGGGCGGCCGCGCCGACGGTGTCCAGGGCCCGCGCGACGCGGCGTACGTCGTCGGGTCCGTCCTGCTCCCAGAACCGTTTGTGCGGGCTGCGCCCCATGGCGACCACCTCGCGCACGGTGAGACCGAACGTACCGGCCGCGTCCTGGGGCACCACCGCCACCCGCCGGGCGCGGTCCTTGACGCCCAGCGAGGCCGCGTCCGCACCGTCCAGCAGGACGCGCCCGCCGGTCGGGCGCAGGGCGCCGTAGACGCAGCGCAGCAGGGTCGTCTTGCCGCTGCCGTTGGGACCGACGACCCCGACCGTCTCGCCAGGGCGGGCTGTCAGGTCGATCCCGTGCAGCAGCGGCTGCCCGTCGATCGCGTACCGCACGGCCTCGGCGGCGAGTTCCGCAGGTCCCTCCGTCATCCCACGACCCCTTCGGTACGGGTGGACCTGCGCAGCATCCACAGGAAGAACGGCCCGCCCACCAGCGCGGTGACCACGCCCACCGGGATCTCCTCCGGTGCGGCGGCGGTACGGGCGATCAGGTCGGCCAGGGTCAGGAACACCGCCCCGCCCAGCGCGGCCACGGGCAGCAGCGCCCGGTGCCCGGCGCCGACAACCATCCGGGCGGCGTGCGGGACCATCAGCCCCACGAAGCCGATCGCCCCGCTGTAGGCCACCAGTACGCCGATGACCAGCGAGGTGAGGACGAACACGGCGGCCCGGAACCGGCCCGTGTCCAGGCCGAGCGTCTGGGCGCCCTCCTCCCCCGCGAGCAGCAGGTCGAGCGGCCGGGCCAGGGCGACGAGCAGCCCGGTGCCCAGGAGCAGGGCCCCGGCGGGCAGGGCCAGTTCGCTCCAGCGCGCCCCGCCCAGCCCGCCGAGGGTCCAGAACAGCACGCTGCGGATCTGATCGGGATGGGCGGCCAGCACCAGGATCAGGCTGGTCAGGGCGGAGAGCACGTACTGGACGGCGACTCCGGCGAGGATCAGCCGGCCGGTGGTCATGGTGCCGCCCCGCCGGGCCATCGCGTAGACGGCGATGAGCGCGCCCATCGACCCGGCGAACGCGGCGAGCGGTACCGCGGCGCCGCCCGCGAAGCCGAGGAACCCGGCGCCGAAGACGATCACCAGCACCGCCCCGGCCGAGGCCCCGGAGGAAGCCCCGAGCAGGAACGGGTCGGCGAGCGGATTGCGTACGAGGGCCTGGAGCACGGTTCCCGCGACGGCGAGGCCCGCGCCGACGACGGCTCCGAGCAGGACGCGCGGCATGCGGACGTCCCACACGATCGCCCCGAAGGCGCCTGCTCCCCCTCCGGGTCCCGGCCCTGCGAGCACGATGTCGAGCACCCGGCCCGGAGGGATCCGTACCGGCCCCAGGGCCAGGCCCGCCAGGGCCGACGCGGCCAGCGCGGCGCCGAGCAGGGCCAGTACGACCGGGGTACGGGTGAACGCGCGGGCGGCCCGGAGCCTCACGGGGCGGCGGGGTGGAGCTGGCCGCCCAGCGATTCGACGGCGTCGGCGACGCGTACGCCGAGCACGGCGGAGGACAGCGGCAGCACGACGAACCGCTGGTTCTTGACCGCGGGGACCTGCGCCAGCGCCGGGTCGTTCAACAGGCGCCGCTTCTTGGCCTCGACGGTGGTGCCGCCGTAGTCGTAGATGAGGACGACCTCGGGCTTGCGCTCGATGACCTTCTCCCACGACACGTCGCCGAAGGTGTCGTCGAGGTCGGCGAACACGTTCGTGCCGCCCGCCAGCGCGACGATCTCGTTGCCGATGCCCTTGCCGCCCGAGGTGAAGGCGGAGGCCTCGCCCGAGTCGTAGACGAAGACGGCGGGCTTGGCCCGGTCCTTCACGCGTGCGCTGACGGCCTCGATGCGGCGCTGTTCGTCCGCGATGAGGCGTTCGCCGCGCTCGGGCACGCCGAAAGTCCGTGCCACCTCGCTGATTTCGGTCCTGAGCTGGTCGAGGCCGACCTTGCCGTCGGTGCAGTACTCCACGCTGAGGCGGGAGTTGATGCCGGACTTCGCGAGTCCCTCGCGGTCGCGGCCCTGCGCCTTGTCGAAGGCGCTGGAGTAACCCCCGTACACGAAGTCGGGGTTGGCGCCGAGCAGGATCTCCTTGGAGGGGTACTCCTTCGCCAGCACCTTGATCTTGTCGTACGCGGGCCGGTAGGCGGGCAGTACGGCGTCGTCCAGGTAGGCCGTCCCGACCGTCTTCCCCTCCAGCCCGAGGGCCAGGAGGATCTCGGTGGCGTGCTGGTTCATCGCGACCGCACGCTGCGGCGGTGCCTGATAGGTGCTGGTGACACCGCAGTTGGTGACCGTGTACGGGAATCCGGGCGCGGCGCCCGCCGACGCCTTCGCGTCCTGCGCCGCGGGGGATCCCCCGCACGCGGCCAGCGGTATCAGGAGGGGGACGGGCAGGAGCGCGCGCAGCAGCGCACGGGGGTACGAAGACATGGTGAAGCCTCTCCGGGGGATCCGCGTCCCCTGGTCGAACCGAAAGAGGCGGTGCGTCAGTGTCTGACTCCCGGGTCCCCTCGCGGGGGTGTCCGGTCACAGTGGCGGGACCGCACCGGATTCGCACCGGTTTCCTGTCCTGCACCGCCTGGATAACCCGGCCCAGTGTGCCAGAAGGGCGACGTCAGCGGTGCGAGCGCACCCCATCGGCCGCCCGGGAGGCGAGGGTGCGCAGCGCCTCGTCGGAGGGTGATCCCGGTTCGGCCGTGTAGAGGTAGAGGGTCTGGTCGGGGTCGTCCGGGAAGGCGAAGGACTCGTACTCCAGGGCCAGTTCACCGACGGCGGGGTGTCGGAAGCGCTTGGTGCCGTGGGTGTGTTCGAGCACGTCGTGCCCGGCCCACCAACGCCGGAAATCCCCGTCGAGGGTGCCCAGTTCCTCGACGAGCGGACTCAGATCCGGATCGTACGGGTGCCGGCCCGCGTAGAACCGCAGCGCGGCGACGGCTGCGCGCGCGGCACCCTCCCAGTCGGCGAAGAGCCCGCGGGCGGCGGGGTCGAGGAAGAGGAACCGCGCCAGGTTGCGCCCGCGTCGACCGGGCGCGCCCGGCTCCGGGGTATGGGGATCCGGGGTGTGGGGCGCTGCCGCGCCGAAGTCGGCGTACAGGGCCTCGGCGAGCCGGTTCGCGGCCAGCACCTCGAGCCGGCGCCCCATGATCATCGCCGGGGTGCCGTCCTCCAGGGCGTCCAGTACCCGGTACAGGCCCGCCCGGACCTGCTGCGGGCCGGCGGCTTCCAGGGGGCCGGGAGGTCCGGCCGCCGCGCCGGCGGCGCGGCGGCCGGACCCGGGGGCCCGCTGCGGCCGGGCCAGGTCGAAGAGGTGGGACCGCTCGGTGGCGTCGAGCCGCAGCGCCCGGGCCACGGCGTCGAGGACCTCATCGGAGACGTGCAGGGTGCGCCCCTGCTCCAGCCGCGTGTAGTAGTCGACGCTGACCCCCGCAAGCAGCGCGACCTCCTCCCGCCGCAACCCGGGCACCCGCCGCTTCCCCGGGTGGGCGGCGACCCCCACCTCCTCGGGGCCGATCCGGGCACGCCGGGAACGCAGGAAGTCCCGCAGGTCGGAACGGGGCTCGCGCCCGGCGGTGGCGTTCATTCCCCCAGGCTAGGCGGTCCCCCCGCCTTCCTCCGTCACCTCCGCACCGGACCACTCCGAGCCGACGCCACAAGCCACCGCCCCACGGGCCCGGCGCCGGGCACCACCCAAGAAGCGGTGCACCCCCGGCAGCGGGAGCGGGACGGGGCGGCCCCACCGCACCCACACCACCGGATCGGACCGCCGGCCGGCTCGGACTGCCCGGGCCATCCCGGCTGCCCAACTGCCCAGCTGCCCAACCGCCCCGGGCCACAGTCGCGCCACGTCTGTCACAGCCCGGTCACATCAGCCCCACAGGACCCGCTCCCGGGCCACCATGACCCGATGCGCAGACACCACGTGATCATCGCCCTCACCGGCGCCGGAATCCTCGCCCTCACCGGTTGCGGCAGCGACTCCGAGGCACCGACCTCCGGCAAGCCCTCCACCTCGACCGTGCCGAGCGCCGACCCGAGCGCCAGACCCAGCGCCGATCCGAGCGCGGCCCGCCCCGACAGCGGCCTCCCGCCGAGCCCCGCGCCGGCGCAACGCGCCTCCTATCTGGCCGCGCTGAACAAGATCGACCCCGAGATCGTCAACGGCCAGGACGACAAGGCCGTCTCGCGGGGCCTGGACCAGTGCCAGTCCATGAAGGGCGAGAAGGACCCGACCAAGCGAGTGGCCGGCGCGAACCAGCGCTTCATCGGCCCCAACCACCCCGACGGCTTCGGCCCCGTCAAGTCCGCCCTGATCGTCGCAGCCACCCAAGCCAACCTCTGCCCGACCTACTGAGCCCAAGGGGGCGGACCTCAGGCGCCGGTAGCGGCTCGCCTTCGACGACGAGCTCGGCCTCGACGAGCTCGTCGCTGTCCCGGCCGTCCACCGCGGACTGCGGATGCCCTGTCATGTGCCCCTCCCCTGCGCCTTCCAGAGCTTTGGCGCCTTCCCCCGTTCTCGTCCAGCCCGATCATGACCAGTAGAGTCTGCCCGGCGGAAGATCAACCCCCCGTGACCCGCCAGTCCACCTTCCTCTCCGGACAGGCCTCACACCGTGACCACACCTCCTCGGCGGCATCGTGGCGCCGCCGCACTGGCTGCCATAGCCACCGCCTGCGGACTGATCACCGCCGCAGGCACCACCTCGGCCGCCGCAGCCACGGCGACGGCGACGTGCCCGTCGCCGCAGTTCACCCGCGATTTCTTCCCGACCACCTCGTTCAGCCAGGCGCCCGTACGGACCGACTGCGACATCGCGGTCGACGAGAACTGGGGCACCGGCGCTCCGGCCGCCGGCCTGCCGTCCGACAATTTCGGGGTCCGCTGGTCCCTGGACCGCGACTTCGGATCGGGCGGCCCGTTCACCCTGACGGCCACCGGACAGGACGGCATACGCGTCTACCTCGACGGTGCCCTTCACATCGACCTGTGGAAGAACGTCGCGGCCGACCAGACGCAGACCGTGAACGTGACGATTCCGCCCGGCACCCACAAGTTGCGCGTCTACACCGTCAACTGGAGCGGCGCCGCCGACGTGAAGTTCGGCTACGTGCCCAGGACCTCCGCGGCCGAGGACAAGGTCAAGCCCCTCGCCCCGACCGGCGTCACGTCAGTGCTCGACAACACCACCGCGCAGGTGAAGGTGGCCTGGGCCGCGAACAGGGAAATGGACCTCGGCGTCTACCGGGTCTACCGACGGCTCGCGGGGACCACCGCCTGGACCGCCGTCCGCACCACGAAGGCAACGTCCTTCGCCGAGCCGCCGCCCGAAGGCGCCGGCCGTACCTACCAGTACCAGGTACGTGCCTTCGACCTGGCCGGCAACGCCTCTGCCGCGACCGCCGGGCAGCCGGTGACCACCTCCAACGCCGCCGTCCCCGGCGTTCCCCGTGCCACAGCCGCCGACACCGGCATCTCGCTGACCTGGCCGGCATCCCCCGGAGCAACCGGCTACCTGGTCAAGCGGATCGGTGACCCCACCGTCCGCAAGACCACCGCGACGAGCTTCAAGGACACCGCGGCCCCGCGCTCGGTCGTCTCCGAGTACCAGGTCTCGGCCGTCGACTCGGCCGGCCGGGCCTCCCGGTACAGCACCCCGGTCACCGCTCGCCGCCCGGTCGCGGCACCGCACGAGGTCACCGCGAAACCTGCCGGCAAGTACGTCGACCTGACCTGGAAGGTCCGCCCCGCAACGGACGGCGCCTACGAGGGCTTCACCGTCTACCGGTCCACCACTCTCCCCGTGAACACCCAGACGGCGGAGGTCTTCTGCGGCGGACGCACCTCGAAGAAGCTGCCGGACGGGCGGATCCAGTGGGCCTGCCAGGACAACGGGACCGCAGCCGACACCAAGTACCACTACGCGGTGAAGGGCTGGGGCGTCGAGCAGCACGCGGGCAACACCTCCGTGCCGTCCAACACCGCCACCGTCACCACCGGCTCCCGCGACCAGACACCACCCCCCGCGGTCACCGGCCTGACCGCGCGGGCCACCGCCTACGGCATCGTCCTGAAGTGGAACGCCAACCCGGCCGCCGACCTCCAACGGTACGAGGTCTACGCCGGCACCCCGATGGGCCAGGACTGCTCGGCGGGCGTGACCGCGTACCTCGGCACAGCTGACACGTCGTACCTGCTGGAGACGCTGCCCGACGGCGAGAAACTGTGCTTCTTCGTCGACGCCGTCGACACCACCGGAAACTCCAGCTTCCAGTGGACCGGGGATGCCTCGGTCGCGAACGCGACCGAACTGGACCTGACACCGTCCGTCGCGACTCCCGAGAACGGACCGGTCACCCTCGAAGCCACCCGTACGACCTCCGGCACCGGCGCGGAACTTTCGTGGAACAAGGTCACGGACGCGATCGGCTACCTGGTGTACCGCTGGAATCCGACGACCAAGGCCTACGAGAAACTGACGCCCCAGCCCATCACCGGCACCGCGTACACAGACTCCGCCCCGCCCACCGGAACCACCCACTTCTACCGGGTGACCGCCTCATACCCCGACGGCAAGGAGTCGGCCCCCGGCGGGACCTACGTGATCCTCCCGCCGGCCCACCCATAGGGGAAGCGCGTGTTCCGCGGACGGAGGGGCGGGACCCGGCCCTCCTCGGCGTTGCGCCCTGACGTGGTCGGCGGCCAACAGCAGCCACTCCTGGATCGCGGTCTCGGGCAGGTCGGACAGCGTGCCTGGCTGTTGGTCCGCATCCGCGATCTCCGGGTCCATCCGCAAGTCCGGCGCCGTGCCGCCGGCACCGAGACCCATGTCCGTCCGCACGGCTCGCGTCCTTGAGCGAAGCGACATGCGAGAACTGGGGTACGAGCGACCCCGCCGTCCAACGGCGGTGGGGCGTTCGGGTCCAGCCGCCCTCCTGGGCCGGCCGCCTGCACTCCTCAGTCAGCGCCTTCACCTGGGCGTGCGCGCCGTCTGCGGCCTGCTTGCAGGGCCACAAGGTCATCATTCAGGTCGATTGCCACGGCGGGAACCTAGGCGGCAGGTCTGACATCGGCCCGGATCGCCGCGGTCCACTCCTCGAGCAGCTCCTCGTACCGCGGCGAGGCAGCCCCGCCCGCGGCGACGAGCGCCCGAATCTCACGGTTGATCTCCGCGAGAGGGCGCGCAGGGCCGGGGTCGGGAGGGGTGGGGGACATGTCGCACAGGATATCGGGCGGGGGTTAGCCCGTCGTAAGATCGCCCGCACGATTCGGACTGTCGTGCTCGACGTCGGCGAAACCCTGACCCGTGACGACCGCTACTGGGCGTCTTGGGCGGACTGGCTCGGCATTCCCCGGCATACGCTGTCCGCGCTCGTCGGCGCCGTCGTGGTCGACGGCCGCGACAACGCCGACGCGCTCCGACTGCTCAAGCCCGGCGTCGCCAAGCCGTCGCCGGACTTCTTCCACCAGGTCATCGGCGTTGCCCAAGCCCTCGCCAGCGAGACCCTGTACGTCGGCGACCACCCTCAGAACGACATCTACCCCGCCATCGCCGCGGGCCTGTGGACCGCGCACTTGCGCCGCGGACCCTGGGGCTACTGGTGGGCCGACGACGAGACCCTCCAGCGGGCCGCCGACTACGCCGTCGACTCCCTGATGGACATCCCCGACCTCGTCAACCCGTCTTGGAGAAAGGCGCGTCCGGCCTGCGGCGCAAGGTCGAGCAGGGCACCCGCCTACCCGGCGACGACACCCTCGAGGCCATCGCCGGAGCGCTCAGCATCGATCCCGGGTAGCTGCTGCCCGGCCACGACCGGAGCGCCGGGCGCTCAGCTGCGAAGCGGCCCCCTTCGCAGCACCGAAGGGGGCCGCTCCATGGATCCGACCCGAATGGACGGCAAGATCGGATGGGGGATTTGGGAAGGTGGAGTGCCGTAGTCAGGCTGCTGGCACGTGTGGTGAGAGTGAATCACCCGACAGGCACAGCGCACGCAGGCACAGAAAAGCCCAGGTTCAGATTTCTCTGACCTGGGCCTTCAGTCGAAATGTACCAACTCATCACAGCAGGGGCGGCAGGGCTCGAACCTACGACAACCGGTTTTGGAGACCGGTGCTCTACCAACTGAGCTACGCCCCTTCGGTGAGACCAACCATGCCATGCCGCCCTCCGAAGATCCACTGAATTCGGTGGTCAACCGTTGAGAATTTCGTCCCGCGTGCGGGCGCCCGCCGACTTGAGCCAGTCGCTGAGCGGATTGTCATCGCTGGTCAGGGCCATGTCGAGGGGGGTCTGGCCGCCGTGACCGATCCAGTTGATGTCCGCTCCTTGAGACAACAAGTATTGCGCTGTGGACAGTTGGCCCCCGTGGCACGCCCCCCAGAAGGCGCTGGTGATCGTGTCCGGATCCGCCCCCGCCTCGACGGAGTCCTCGACCGCGGCGAGGAGTCCGAGGGTGGCCGCGTCCTGGAGGGTGGGGCGGGCTCCGAGTTCGAGGAGTCTGCGCGCCGCCCGCCATTGCCCGAAGCCGCTCGCGTCGGCCAGGGGGGCGCCGCCTCCCAGGACCGAGCCCGGGGCCTCGAGGTCGGCCCCGGCTTCGACCAGGGCGTCGATCGCGGTGACGTCGTCGTTGCTCGCGGCCCAGTGCAGCGGGGTTTCCCGGTGCGAGCCGACGAAGCGGGCTCCCGGGTCGGCTCCGGCGGCGACGAGGGTACGGATCACCTCCGCGGTCCGCGGGTAGTGGCCGGGCCAGTCCACGGCGAGGTGCAGCAAGCTCCGCTCGCCCGCCGCCTCGCCCCGCTTCACGATCCGGCTACCCGCCAGCCCGGGGTGCGCGTCCAGCAGCCGCCGGAGTCCGTCCAGATCGCCGCCCCGGATCGCGGCCGTGACGGCTACGGCGAGCGGGTCCTCCGATGAGAGATGGAGCATGCGGCCCAGCCTACGAGTCCCCGGCAGCCCAGGAGGGCCAGGAGGGCCAGGACGGCCAGGAGGCACGGTCGGCGTGGGTCGCGCGCCCGGCCCCCGCGGAGGATCGTGGGAGCGTGGGCAGGGTGACGAGTGGTGCGGCCACGGCAGGTTCCGCCCGGCAGGGGCCGGCTCGGCCGGGCCCCGCCGGGCGACGCCGCCCGCGCACGCTCGCCGTCCTCGCGGCGCTGGCGGCGCTGACGGCCGCCCTGCTCCTCGGCCCCGCGCCCCTGAGTTCCGGTGCCGGTCCGGGGCCGGACGCCTCCGGCGAGACCGTGTCCCTCACCGGAACCGCCCCCGGCGCGCGGCTCGACGCGACCCTCGTGCGGGTGGCCGACCCGGCGGGCCCCGCGCCCGACGGCGCGGACCGGCTGGTCTCCGTACAGCTGCGCCTGGAGAACACCGGGACGGCCGTGTACGAGGATTCCCCGGCCGCCGCCACCCATCTGCTGGATTCCGAGGGGCACCGCTTCACCGGCCTGAGCCCGTCAGAGGAGCCCGGCGTGGCCGACGTGGCCGGCGCCGGCGGGGCCGCCTTCCCCGAGACCGTCACCCTCGACCCCGGCGCCACGGCGACCGGCCTCGTCGTCTTCCGGCTTCCGCGGGACGCGGGCCTCGCCGCGGTCCAGTTCGCCCTCGACGGCGGCCTCGCCAACGACGTCGCCCAGTGGAGCCTGGCCTGACCCGGGTGGACCCTTCCACGGACGCTCCGGACGGCCACCCGTCCGCACCGACTTGCCCCGCCCCCTTGACCCACTCTGGTCCAGACCAATAGTTTCCGCATGCACAGCGCACGCGCCCCGGCACCACTCACCGCATCCGCAAAGGAAGCCCATGCGCCGCAGCATGCTCGGCAGGCTGGCAGTCGCCGCCTGCTCCCTCTCCCTGCTGACCGCCTTCGCCCCCGCCCACGACGGCTCCGGCCACGAGGACTCCGGGCACGGCCGCTCGTACAAGAAGGTCGGCTACTTCACCCAATGGGGCGTCTACGGACGGGACTTCCAGGTCCAGGACCTGGAGAAGAACGGCAGCGCGAGCAAGCTCACGCACATCAACTACGCCTTCGGCAACATCAGCGCGGACGGCAAGTGCTTCACCGGCAACATCCCCGGTGAGGCCGACGCCTGGGCCGACTACGTGCGTCCACTGGACGCCGAGAACTCGGTGGACGGCGTCGCCGACGACTGGGTGCAGCCGCTCGCCGGCAACTTCAACCAGCTCCGCGAGCTCAAGGCCAAGCACCCGAACCTCAAGGTGCTGATCTCGCTGGGCGGTTGGAGCTGGTCCACGCACTTCTCGGACGCCGCGCTCACCCCGGCCTCGCGCAAGGCCCTCGTCTCCTCCTGCATCGACCTGTACATCAAGGGCAACCTCCCGCAGGACGGCAGCCGCGGCGGCGCCGGTTCGGCCGCCGGCCTCTTCGACGGGATCGACCTCGACTGGGAGTGGCCCGGCTCCTCGGGCAACACCGACACCACCTACCGCCCCGAGGACAAGAAGAACTTCACCGCGCTGGTGAGCGAGTTCCGCACGCAGCTCGACGACTACGCCCGCAGCCAGAAGCGGAAGGCGAAGTACGAGCTCTCCGCCTTCGTCCCGACCGCCCCCGCCAAGATCGACGCGGGCTTCGACGTCCGCCGGATCATGCGCGACCTGGACTTCGTGACCCTCCAGGGCTACGACTTCCACGTCTCCGGCGAGGCCACCACCGCCCAGCAGTCCGCGCTGTACGCGCGGAACGACTTCAGCGTCGACGGCACCGTGGACGCCTGGGAGCGGCGCGGCGCACCCGCGCACAAGCTCGTGATGGGCATGCCGTTCTACGGGCAGGGCTGGACCGGAGTCAGCGGCGGCGGGGACGGCATGGGGCAGCCCGCGACGGGTCCGGCTCCGGCCAAGTGGGCTTCCGGGTACGCGGACTACAAGGAGCTCAAGGAGCTCGCGGCATCCGGTACGTACAAGCTCCACCGGGACCGCCGCAACGGCAGTGCCTGGCTGTTCGACGGCACCACCCTGTGGACGTACGACGACCCGCAGGTGCTGCGCGCCAAGACCCGGTACATCCGCGAAGAGGGCCTCGGCGGCGCGATGTTCTGGTCGCTGGACGCGGACACCGACGACGGCGAGCTGATGACCGCGGTCGACGAGGGCCTGCGCGGCCGCCACTGACGGCTCCGCCCCCGAACAGCGCCGCCGGGCCGTGGAAAACGACCCGTCCCGGCGGCGCCCCAACCCTTACGCTCCCCGCATGAAGACGCAGACGGTACGAGCGGTCAACGCACTCACCTCGCGCTGGGCCGGCCGGGCCGTGACGGGCGACGAGGGCACGGTCCTCACCGCGGCCGGGGTCTGGCCGCTGCTGGGCCTGCTCGCCGACGGCGCCGCGGGACCCGCCCGCAGCGAGCTGGAACAGGCCCTCGGCATACCCGCCGACTCGGCGGCCGAAGCCGCCCGGGAGTTCCTCACCGCCCTGGACGCCGTACGGGGCCTGCGCGCCGCCACCGGCTTCTGGGCCGCACGCGACCTCCTCCTGGACGAGGCGTGGTCGGCCCGGCTCCCCGCCGGGACCCGGGGCACCCTCACCGGCGACGAGGACACCGACCGCAAGGCCCTGGACGCCTGGGCGGCCGAACGCACCGACGGCCTCGTCGAGCAGATGCCGATCCCCGTCGCCGAAGAGACGCGCTTCGTGCTCGCCTCCGCGCTCATGCTGCACGCGCGGTGGATCCAGCCCTTCGAGGCCTGGACGCGCGAGATCGACGAAGGCCCCTGGGCGGGGCAGGAGGTGCAGGCCCTGAGCCGCAGTACGACCCTCCTCGACCGGGTGCGCGTGGCCCGGGCGCCCGGCGGCCCGGTGACCCTGCTGGAGGTGGTGGGCGACGGCGGGGTGGACGTCCACCTCGTCCTGGGCGAGCCGCAGGCCCCGCCGGGCCGGACCCTCCAGGCGGGCATCGCGGCCGTCACCCGGGCGATCCCGTCCACGGGCGCGAGCCTGCTGCCCGAGGGGAACCCCGGGCCGGGACTGCGCATCGGGAGCGTCCGCTCGGAACGCCGCGAACACCGGCTGAACATCAGCACGGTGGCCTTCGAGGTGACGGCGGCCCACGATCTCCTCGACCCGGCAGCGCTGTTCGGCCTGCAGAGCGCCTCCGACACCCGGAGCGGCCACTTCCCGGGCATCAGCGGCGAGCCGCTGGCCGTTGGCGCCGCCCGGCAGTCGGCCGTGGCGCGCTTTCACTCCGAGGGGTTCGAAGCGGCCGCCGTGACGGCGATCGGGGCTGCCGTCGGCTGCGCGATGCCCCGGCTGAGGTACCGCGTCCGACAGGCCGAGGTCGCCTTCCACCGCCCCTTCGGCTTCCTCGCCGTCCATCGGACCTCGCGCCTGGTGCTCGCCGCGGGCTGGGTGGCGGACGCCCTCCCGCCCGAGGAGTGGGACCACGAGGCGGAGGAAGCGGCGTACTGGGCCAAGCTCGATGCCGAGGAACGGGGTTGAGCCGCTCCCGCTCCGCCCGGCCCTTCCCCGTACGCTCGGCCCCATGGACAACTCGACGGTGGAGGCGGTCAACCGCCTGACGGCGCGGTGGGCGCAACGATGGTCGGCGCGGTCCGCGGACGCGGCCGAAGGCACGGTGTTCACGGCGGCCGGGCTCTGGCCGCTGCTGGCCCTGCTCGCGGACGGCGCCGACGGGCCGGCCCGTACCGAGCTGGCCGAAGCCCTGGGCATACCCGCCGACTCGGCGGCCGAAGCCGCCCGGGAGCTGCTGACCGCACTGGACGGCGTACGGGGCCTGCGCGCCGCCGCCGGCCTGTGGGCGCGGCGCGACCTCCCGCTGGAGCCGGCCTGGGCGGCCCGGCTCCCCGCCGGGACCCGGTCCGTCCTGACCGGCGACGAGGACACCGACCGCAAGGCCCTGGACGCCTGGGCGGCCGAACGCACCGACGGCCTCATCGAGCAGATGCCGGTCGAGGTGGGCCCGCACGTCGAGCTGGTAGTCGCCTCCGCGCTCGCGCTGCACCTGACCTGGGAGCAACCCTTCTCCGAGCGGCCGGTGCAGCCGTCGCACGGCCCGTGGGGCGGGCGCTCCCTGCGCGGGCTGACCGTCAGCCACGCCTTCCCCGAGCGGATCCGGGTGGCCGGCGGGCCCTCCGGCCCGGTGACCCTGCTCCGTATTCCCGGCGGTCCTGACGCGCCCGGTGCCCGCGGTGCGGACGTGCACCTGCTGCTCGGTGAGCCCGGGGCCGCGCCCGGGGACGTCCTGACGACCGGGATCGCCGAGGTCACCGGGGCGCTCGCCTCCTCGACCGCGAGGGAGCTTCCCGACGGCGGAGCGGGTCCCGGGCTGTCGCTGCGCACGGTGGAGTCGACCAGCCCCGAACCCGTGGCCCGGATCGGCACGGTGGCCTTCGACATCCGCGCCGAGCACGATCTGCTGGAGCACGCCGAGGCGTTCGGGCTCGCCTCCGCAGCCTCCGCGGCCGCCGCCCCCGGGCACTTCCCCGGCATCTCCCCCGTCCCGCTCGCGGTCGGCTCCGCCCGCCAGTCGGCCGTGGCCCGCTTCCACGCGGAGGGGTTCGAGGCCGCTGCCGTCACCGCCGTCGGCATGTTCCGCGGGGCCGCGAGGCCCCGGTCGTACCGGGTCCGACAGGCCGAGTTCGAGGTGGACCGGCCCTTCGGCTTCCTCGCCGTCGACCGGGAGTCCGGTCTCGTGCTGTTCGCGGGCTGGGTCACCGACCCCGCTACCCTCATCCGATGACTTCCGACAAGATCACCGCGGCCGACTCCGGCACCTGGCTCCTCGGCGACCTCCCGGTCCGCCGCATCGGCTTCGGCGCGATGCGCCTCACGCACCTCGCCGACGGCTCCCCCAGCGACCGCGACCGGGTGACCGGAGTGCTGCGGCGGGCGGTCGAACTCGGCGTCAACCACATCGACACGGCCGCCTTCTACTTCTCCGCGACCCGCTCCGCCAACGAGCTCATCAACCGGGCCCTCGCCCCGTACGCCGACGAGCTGGTCATCACCACCAAGGTCGGGCCGGGCCGCGATGCCGCCGGCGAGTGGTGGTGGGCCACGCCCGAGCAGCTGCGCGGACAGGTCGAGGAGAACCTGCGCCAGCTCGGCCGCGACCACCTGGACGTGGTCAACCTGCGCGTCCCGCGCCAGGCGACGACCGGTCCGGTCGCCGAGCACTTCGGGGCGCTCGCCGAGCTGCGCACCGCCGGGCTGATCCGGCACCTGGGCGTGTCCAACGCGCGGCCGGACCACCTCGCCGAGGCGCGGGCCATCGCTCCCGTGGTCTGCGTGCAGAACCCGTACGGAATCGGTTCGCCCGCCGAGGAGCACGCGTTCCTCGACGCGTGCGGCGAGCAGGGCATCGCCTACGTCCCCTTCTACGCCATCGCGGGCGCGGGCAAGGAGGCCGGCGGTGTCGCCGAGGAGGGCCCGGCCGTACGCGATCTCGCGCGGGCCCACGGCGTGTCCCCGGCCCAGCTCCGCCTGGCGTGGACCCTGAGCCGGGGCGCGCACGTCCTCGCCATCCCGGGCACCGGGAACCCGGGTCACCTGGACGAGAACGTCGCGGCCGGCGCGCTGCGGCTGTCGGCCGAGGACACCGCCCTGCTCGCCGCCGGGTAGCCCCCGGTGCGCCGGTGCCGGCCACCAGTCGTGGACCGGGCCGTCGGCGAGCAGGACGGGGCGGCAGCCCGGCCCGGCGCCGCCCCTTCCCCTCCTTCGGCCCGCGTGGTCGTCCGGGTGGCAGCGCCTTTGCTGTCCACAGTGCTCATGTCGTCGCCTGTCCTGTGCCGAGGAGGTGTGCGCGGTGGGCCGCCGCCAGGGCGGCCGTCTCGGTGAAATCGGGGACGCGTCCGGTGCCGCCGCGGCCGGACACGGAGAGGGAGGCGGCTGCCATCGCGTGGGCGACGGCGTCCGCGAGGGTGTCGCCCAGTGCGAGCCGGGCGGTGGCGGTGCCGGTGAAGCAGTCCCCGGCGCCGGTCGCGTCGACCGGGTCGGGGTTGACCGGGACGGGCAGGTACGCCGCCTCCGTGCCGTCGTCCAGCAGCAGCCGGTCGGCGCCCGCGGTGACGGCGACGGTACGGGCACCCAGGGCCCGGTAGCGGGCGGCGGCCTCGGCCGGGTCGTCGGTGTCGACCATGGCCAGCGCGTCCGCCGGGCAGGAGGTCTTCAGCAGCCCGGCCAGCGGGGCGATGCGGGCCAGGAGGGTGCGCGCCTCGGCCCGACTGGTCAGCCGGGAGCGGAAGTTGGGGTCGTAGGAGAGGTGCCCGCCGGCCTCGTGCACGGTCCGGGCGGCGAGCAGGACGGCTTCGCGGCTGCTCGGAGACAGGGCGCCTGCGATGCCGCTGGTGATGAGGGCCTTGGAGCCCGTCAGCAGCTCCCGCCAGGACTCGACGTGTTCCACGGAGAGGGTGGAGCCGGCGCTGCCGGTGCGCCAGTACACGAACGCGCGGTCGCCCTCGGTGTCGGCGCAGAGCAGGTAGGCGCCGTTCGGACGCGGGGAGCGGCGTACGTGGGAGACGTCCACGCCGAGTTCGGCGGCGCGGGCCAGCAGCGGGACGCTCAGCTCGTCCTCTCCGACGACGGCGAGCAGGGCGGTGCGGGCTCCGGCGGCGACGGCGGCGGCCGCGGCGTTGAGGGCGTCCCCGGAGAAGGAGACGCGGGCGGGCGTGCCGTCGGCGGCGTCCCGCAGGGCCGTCTCGGCGTGGATCTCGACGAGGACCTCGCCGAGGACGAGGACGTCGTATCCCTGCGGGACGGACGTGCTCCGGCTCGCGCTCCCGGACCCGGTCACGGACGCCGCTCCGTGCCCGCGCAGTCGCCGCAGCAGGGCTGGGCGAGGTCGGCGAAGACGGCGGCCAGTTCGCCCGGGTCGGCGGGCAGGCCGCTGCCTATCCCGACGGCGGCGGCCCCGGCGGCGAGCCAGTCGCGGACCTCGCCGGGCGCGATCCCGCCGGTCGGGATGACCAGGGCCCCGGGGAGCACGGCCTTGAGGGAGCGGATGAACTGCGGGCCGCCCACGTGGGCCGGGAACACCTTCGCCGCGCCGGCAGACCGTACGGCCGAGGCGATCTCCCCCGGGGTGAAGCCGCCCTCGATGAAGACGGCCCCGCACTCCTCGGCGACCTCGCGGACCTCGGGGGCCGGGTAGGGCGAGACGAGGAAGGCGGCGCCCGCGTCGAGCGCGGTCCGCGCGGCCACGGCGGTGGTGACGGTGCCGACTCCGATGAGGGCGGGCCGCCCCTGCGCATCGGTGAGCGGCACGGTGCGGGCCACGGCCTCGGCCCAGCCGGGGGTGGAGGTGGTGAGTTCGACGGCGCGGCAGCCGGCGGCGAGCAGGGCGGTGGTGTGGCGGACGGCCTCGTCCGCGTCGGCGTTGCGCAGGACCGGCAGCAGTCGCTGCGCGGTGATGGCCGCGTACGGGTGACAGGACAAAGGACCCTCCATTTGTTCCACGTAATGGAACCTGGTATCGTGTAACGGAACTTCTGCTGCAGACCATACCCATCTCTGGAGATCCCTTGTCCACGGACGGAAGGCCCGAGAACGAAGAGGCCGCAAGCACCTCCCGCGGCGGCCGGACCTCCGCCGCGGGCACGGCGCTGGAGAAGTCGATGCGGATCCTGGAGGCCGTGGCCGCGCCCGGCGGCCCGCACCGGCTCACCGATGTCATGGCGGCGGCGGCCGTGCCGAAGTCGAGCACCTTCCGCATCCTGGCCTCGCTGATCGAGCAGGGCTTCGTACGCTCCGAGGGCGAGAGCCGCTACGGCGTCGGGCCCCGGCTGCGCGCGCTGTCCGCCCTGGTCACCGGCGGGGAGCCGGCCAGCATCGAGCGGATCCTGCGGGACCTGCAGGAGGCCACCGGACAGGCGGTCCATCTCGCCCTGCACAGCGGGGAGACCATCACCTACATCCGGAAGCTGGAGAGCGAGCAGCCCTTCCAGACCGCCTCGCGGGTCGGCATGCGGATGCCGCTGCACACGACCGCGATCGGCAAGAGCATCCTGGCCCACCTGCCCGGGGCCGAGGCCCGCGACCTGGTCGCCTCGGCCGGACTGCCGCGCCGCACGCCGAACACGCTCACGACGCCGCAGGCCCTGGAGGCGGAGCTGGCAGCCGTGCGGGAGCGGGGGTTCGCGGTGGACGACGAGGAGAACGAGGCGACCATCCGCTGCATCGGCGCCGCGATCCTCGACACCGGGGGCCGTCCGATCGGCGGCGTCAGCATCACCACCGTCACGTTCCTGGTCTCCCGCACGGAGATCGAGGCCTACGCGCCCGCCCTGCTCGCGGCCACCCGGGCACTGGCCCCGCTGCTGTAGGCCGTCGGGGCTCGGGCGGCAGGCACGGCCTGGCCGGCAGGCACGGCCTGGCCGGCCGTCCGGGACTGGTCCGCGACCGGGACTAGTCCGCGGTCGGGGCCCGGTCGGCGGTCCGGGCGAGCAGTTCCCGGGCCGTCCGCAGGTGCCGGTGGCCCGGTTCCAGGACGGACTCGGCCCGCTCCAGGGCGCCGGTCAGCACCGCGGCCGCCTCGGCGGCCCGGTCCCGGGCGAGCAGGGCGCGGGCCCATTCCAGGCGGGAGTAGAACGCGTGCGGATGGTCCTCGCCGAGCACCCGGGTCCGGTCGACGGTGAGCTCCGCCCAGGCCTCGGCCGCCTCGGCGGTGCGCCCCGCGCGGGCCGCCAGCGCCGCCATGCTGCTCCGGACCGCGAGCGTGTGCGGATCGTCGGGCCCGATCCCCTCGGCGGCTTCGGCCTCGGCCAGCAGGCACCCCAACTCGGCTTCCGCGGCGGCCGGTTCCCCCGCCCGGAACCAGATCAGGCTGCGCCGGGTCGCCAGCACCTGGGGATGCCCGGCGCCCTGGACCCGTAAGCGATCGGCCAGCAGCAGATCCAACTGCCGGGCAGCCGAGCGGTGATCACCGCCCTCTCCGGTGAAGTAGGCCAGCTGGTGACGGGCCGCCAGGGTGTCCGGATGGTCGGGCCCCAGCACCTCGGCGACATCCACGAGCAGCTCCGCGAACTGGGCCGCGGCGGCCAGATGGTTCCCTGCCTCGCCTACGAAGAAGGCCAGTTGATGCCGCGCCGCCAGGGTGTCGGGGTGCCGGGGCCCGAGCCGGGCGGCTCGCCTGTGGGCGATCCCGGCGAGATCGGCGGCGGCCCGGCGCGGTTTCCCGGAGTCCCCGATGGCGATGGCCAATGGCAGTTCGGCCCCGGGGACCCCGCCGCGCCAGGCGAGGCCGAGGGCCTCGACTGCCCGCGCGAGGCGGCCCTCCTGATGGGCGACGAGCCCCATGTCGTAGGCGTCGGCGGGCTCCACCAGGGGCAGCAGCCCGCGCCACAGGTGGTCGGGCACGGGGCCGTTGCCCGGCGCGTTCAACAGGTAGTCGAACGCGGTGAATCCGGCCCCGAAGTTGCCGATGAGCAGCCCGCTCGTGGCGTAGGCGGCGGCGCAGGCCCAGTCCATCGCCTCCGCGAACGGCTCGGGCTGGAGGTCCCCTCCGCCCCGGGCCTCCAGATAGGGGGCGTGCAGCTCGCGCAGCCACGCGCGGGTCACGGGGCGGCGCAGTCCGGCCCGGCGGCAGTCCACCGCCGCCGCGACCACGGCGGCGCCGCGCGGATTGGCGCCCGGGGCCCAGGCGTTCTCCCAGGCCGCCAGGAGTTCCGGACCGGCCGCCAGCACCTCGGCGACCCCGAACCGCTCGCCCGCGCGCAGCGCGGCCCCGATGCGCGGATCGCCCTGGTGGGCGGCGGCCCGGCCGCGCTCCGCCCGGGACCAGTGCCGTGGCAGCCTGACGACCACCGCCTGGTGGAGCAGGTCGCGCTGGGCCCGCCAGGCGTCCCGGTCGGAGCCGGTGAGCCGGCTCTCCTCACGGGCGTCGTAGCGCCGGTACTCCTGGACCCGCATGGTCGCGATGACCACCGCCGTGCGCAGGGAGGCCAGTTGGGCGGTGCTGAGGCCGCCCGCGCCGAGGTAGTCCTCCAGGTCGTCCAGCCACAGCACGGCGCGGCGCCGCCGCCCGGCGATCCGCACCGCTTCGGGCAGTGCGGCGCGGGAGAGCGGGCGGACGAAGGCGTGCCGCGGGTAGCGGCTGCGGGCCACCTCGTAGGCGAGCCGGGTCTTGCCCGCCGTGGACTCTCCCACCACGAGGACGAAGCGGCTCCGCTCCAGGGCTGCGCGCAGCCCCGGTTCGGCGTCGCGCCGAATGTACGCGGGCGGGTCCGCGGGGGCCTCGGCCGGGTGGGCTCCGGCCAGTTCGGGGCGGTCCACGTGGCGCAGCAGCGGGATCCGGCCCGCCGCCGTACGGAGCACCTCCCCGGCGGCCCGGGGGTCGACGCCCTCCCCGGACGGCCGCGTCAGCTCGGCGGCGAGTCCGGACAGCGTGGTGACGGCCGCGCCGATCCCGGCGGCCCAGGGCCCCGAGGTCCACACCGCCGCCAGCGCCACCGCACCTGCTCCGAGCCCTACCGAACCGAGGTATCCGGCCCAGCCCCTCGCCCGGCCGGATCCCCTCAAGAGCAACGCCGACATGCCGCCCCCAACACGTCCCGTGGGAGCCCCATTGTCACCCCGGACCCGGGCGACGGAACCCCAACGGAGCCACTGCGGAGGGATGTTCGTCAGTAAGTGCAGCGACTTTGGGGAGTTCGGCGAGTTCGGGGAGTTCAGCGAGTTCCGCGAGATCAGTACGTGACGAAGATCCGGCGGGCCGGGCCGTCCACCCGGATCCGGCCCCCGACGGGGATCACGATCTGCGGGTCGGTGTGCCCGAGGTCCACGTCGAAGACGGCCATGGTGTCGGGGGCGTACTCGCCGAGGGCCCGCAGGACCGCCTCGCGCTGTTCGCGGCGGTAGCGCTCCCGCTCCTCGGCGTCGAAGCGCTTCTCGAAGGACCAGCTCTTCGCCCGGCCCATCAGGAAGGCGGGGAACTGCCGCAGCAGGCCGCGCTCCCCCATGTTGCGCAGGATCCAGTAGACGTCACGGGCGCTCGGCATGTCCTCCGAGGTCTCCAGGAAGAGCACCCCGCCGGCGTACTCCTCGACGGGCCGCACCGCGCGGTCGGCCATCAGCAGCCAGGAGAGGATCTCCAGGTTCCCGCCCCAGCCGTCACCCTCGACCACCCGGTCGGCGTTGTGCCAGGCCCAGCCTCCGGCCGGCTCCAGGTCCGGTTCGGCGTCGAAGGTGCGCGGGTCGTCCCAGGGGCCGTTGACGTCCCCGCTGGCGCCGGCGGCGGTCAGCTCGTACTCGCCCGAGGTGAACAGCGCCGCGCGCAGGGACTCGGCCGTGAGCGGGTTCATGGCGCCGGGCCGTCCGAGCTCGACCATCACCGAGCCCCCGTGGTAGGCGACCAGCCCGAGGCTCCGCAGGTGCAGGAGCAGGTTGGTGTTGTCGCTGTATCCGAAGAACGGCTTGGGGTTGGCGCGCAGGAGATCGGCGTCGAGGTGCGGGAGCAGCGTGATCTGATCGTCGCCGCCGATGCTGGCGATGACGGCCTTGATCTCGGGGTCGGCGAAGGCGGCGTGGAGGTCGGCGGCCCGCTCCCGGGGCGTCGCGCCCATCTTCCGGGTGGTCGGGTATTCCACCGGCTCCAGGCCGAACTCCTCCCGTAGCCTGCGCAGCCCCAGCTCGTAGGGCTGCGGGAAGAGCTCGGGCAGGCCGGCCGAGGGGGAGAGCACCGCGACGCGGTCTCCGGGGCGGGGCTTGGCGGGGTAGCGAGGATCCGTCATCCGGAGATCTTAGGAGCAGGCCCGCCCGCCACCGAAGCGGTTTTCCGGGGCCCTCGCCCCTCTCGACGCAGGCGGCGCCGTGATCGAATCGGCGGCATGACCACCGAATTGATACCCGTCGCCGGCGGAGGCCGCATCCGGGCCGAGCGGGCCGGGGACGGCCCCCCGCTCGTCCTGCTCCACGGATCGGTCCACGACAGCCGCCTGTGGGACCACGTCTTCGCCGCCCTGGCACGACACCACACCGTGGTGCGTTACGACGCCAGGGGCCACGGCCGCTCGACCCCTCCGACCGGGCCCTTCCGCTACGAGGACGACCTGCTGGCGGTTCTGGACCGGTTCGGCTTCCGGAGCGCGGGGCTCGTCGGCTTGAGCATGGGAGGCGAGGTCGCGCTCGACTTCACCTTGGAGCACCCCGAGCGGGTCCGGTCGCTGACGTTGATCGCATCGTCCGTCGGTGGGTACGAGTGGCCCCGGAGCCCCGAGATGGAGGCATACGCCGCGGCGCGCCGCGGATCGGTCGGCAGCCGCATCGCCGAGCTGGAGCTCACGCTCTGGGCGAGCCTGGGTGACCGGGCCCCGGGTTTCGAGGTCATCGGGCCCATGGTGCGCGAGAACGCCGAAGCCGGAGCCGCCGCGGAGAAGGGGCACGCCCTCGACCCGGCCGAGGGTGCGGTCGGCCGGCTGGACCGGATCGGGGTGCCGACGGTGGTCGTCGTCGGCGATCACGACCACCCGGAGATCCGCATCATCGCCGACCGTCTCGCCGACGGCATCCCCGGCGCGCGGCTGGAGGTGGTCGCGGGCGCCGATCACTACCTGCCGCTGCGGGCTCCCGGGCGACTCCTCGAACTCCTCCTCGCTTCCGACGGCTCGCCCACCCGGGCCGGGGCCTGATTCCCTATCCTTCCCTATCAGCACGCATGCGCACCTCTTAGGGTAGGATCCGGAGTTATGAGTGACGAAGGACGCGAGCTGTACTCGGTCGGCGAGGTGGCGGAGCTGCTCGGACTGCACGTGCGCACCGTCCGGAACTACGTGCGCGACGGCCGGCTCAAAGCCGTCCGGATCGGCAAGCAGTACCGGATCAGCCGGGCGGACTTCGAGGCCCTCACGAGCCTTCCCGATCCGGCCGGCGAGGATCCTTCCGCCGCCGGGGAGGCACCGCGGCGGCATCTGGAGGTGTCGAGCATCGTGCAGATCGACGCGATCGGTCCCGACGCGGCGAACCGGCTCGCGAACCTCGTCACGGCGAGCGCGCAGTCCCCCAGGGCCACCCCGGCCACGCTGCGCGTCCAGACGGTCTACGACAAGGAGCGGGCCCGCATGAAGATCGTGATCCTCGGCGACGCAGCCACCAGCGCCGATCTGCTGCACCTGATCGACGGGGTGCTCGGCCCGGGCAACGGCATGGGGAACGAAAACGACGCGAATCACGGCCGGGACCGCGACGCGGGGGCGGCGCACCGTGGCTGACCTCCTCGTGGAACACCACGGCGTACCGGTCCTGGTCTGCGCCGCCGACGGCCCGCCGGTCGTCACCGAGCAGGACGCGCTCGACCAGCTGATCGGCGGCGCCTTCTACCGGACCGACATCGTCGCCGTCCCGGTGGAGCGTCTGGACGCCGGCTTCTTCGACCTGCGCAGCGGGCTCGCCGGGGCGATCATGCAGAAGTTCGTGAACTACCGGGTCCGCCTGGTGGTCGTGGGCGACCTCTCGCACCACCTGGAGGCGAGTTCGGCCCTGCGCGATCTCGTACGGGAATCGAACGAGGGCCGCCACATCTGGTTCCTGCCCGATCTCGACGCCCTGGCCTCCCGCCTCGCCCCGGCCGGGAAAACAGGGCCGGGCGCTCCGGATTCCGCATCCGCGGAACCGATCGACGGATAAGCGTTATCGGAGTCCCCCTCGACGGTCTCCCAGGTATTGGGCATCATCGAGCGCCGGTACGGACAGGGACTTTTCTATGAGCACTCAGCACACGGCAGCACTGGTGGCCGCGGCCCGCGCGGGCGACCCCCGCGCCCAGGACGACCTGGTCAGCGCCTATCTGCCGCTGGTCTACAACATCGTCGGGCGGGCCCTCAACGGGTCCGTCGACGTGGACGACGTCGTCCAGGACACGATGCTGCGGGCACTCGACGGGCTGGGCGGCCTGCGCGACGACCACAGCTTCCGGTCCTGGCTGGTCGCGATCGCCATGAACCGGGTGCGCGCCCACTGGCAGGCCCGCCGGAGCGCCCCCGGTGAAAGCGGGCTGGAAGCCGCCTGGGAGCTCGCCGATCCGGGCGCCGACTTCGTGGACCTGACCGTCGTACGGCTCCAGCTGGAGGGCCAGCGGCGCGAGACGGCCCGTGCCACGCGCTGGCTCGAGCCCGACGACCGGGCGCTGCTGTCCCTCTGGTGGCTGGAGTGCGCCGGGGAGCTGACGCGCGCGGAGATGGCGGATGCGCTGGAACTGTCCCCGCAGCACACCGCGGTACGGGTGCAGCGGATGAAGGCGCAGCTGGAGGCGGCCCGGGTGGTGGAGCGGGCGCTGGGTGCGCAGCCGCCCTGCGAGGACCTGCGGACCGTGGCGGCGAGCTGGGACGGGCTGCCCTCGGCGCTGTGGCGCAAGCGAATAGCCCGGCACGCCCGTGAGTGCCTGCGGTGCGCCGGGCTGTGGAACGGCCTGGTCCCGGCCGAGGGACTGCTGGCCGGGCTGGCGCTGCTGCCGGTCTCCGCGGCGCTGCTCGCGGGCGTACGGGCGGCCCTGGACTCCGGCTACACCTCCGTCGGCCCGGCCGGCGCCGCTTCGGCGTACGGTCCGGACACCGGCCACGCCGACGGCGGCAGTGGCGGCAGCGGCGGCAGCAACCCCGAAGCACAGTTCGCCTCGGCGGGCGGTCCCGGCGACGGGCGCGCCTCGCTGCGCAAGCAGCGGCGCACCCGCGGCCGGCGCCGGGTCATCGGTGGCGCGGTGCTCGCCGCCTGTGTCGTGGGAGGCGGGCTGACCTACCTCGCCACCCGCCCCGGCACCGGATCCCCCGAGGCGCCTCCGGCCGCGCTCGTGGCGCCGGAATCGGGGACCGCACTGCCACCGGAGGCGGCCTCCCCCACCCCTAGCCCCTCGGAATCCGCCTCTCCGAGCGCCTCGCCGAGCCCCAGCCCCAGCCCGACTCCGAGTCCGACCCCCACGCCCACGCCCACCCCGAAGCCGAGTCCGAAGTCCACCCCGCCGAAGAGCCCCGCTCCCGCCCCGCCCGGCGGCAGCACCGCCGCCCAGGTGATATCCCTGGTCAACTCCGAGCGGGCGAAGGCCGGCTGCGGGCCGCTCAAGGAGGACGCGCAGCTGCGTACGGCCGCCCAGGGGCACTCCGACGACATGGCGCGGCGGGACTTCTTCTCGCACACCAACCCGGACGGCGCGGACCCGGGCAAGCGGACCACCGCCGCCGGGTACCGCTGGTCCACCTACGGGGAGAACATCGCGAAGGGGCAGCGGACCGCGGCCCAGGTCATGGATTCCTGGATGAAGAGCCAGGGACACCGCGAGAACATCCTCAACTGTTCCTTCAAGGACATCGGCGTGGGCATCCACCAGGGCGCGGGCGGCCCGTGGTGGACGCAGAACTTCGGCGCCCGGATGTGAGCCCGCCGCACCCGTTCCACCCCGCTCCACCACGCTCCGCCCCCGCCCCGCCACGCTCCGCCGCACCCCCCGTCCACTCGATCTCCCCGCAATGATTCAAAATGGGGGCAAGATAGGAGCTGGAAGCAAACCGGCAGATCACGGTGGAGGTGGCGCGCATCAGCAGGCAGAAACTTCGTCCGCACCAGCGCGAGGCCGTCGACGCCGCCGTGCGGGCGCTGGAACTGCCCGCCGGCCGCAGGGTCCCACGGACCGGGCTCCGTACGCAGGTGATCATGGCAACGGGCTCCGGCAAGTCGCTGGTCGCCGTGCACACGGCCGAGGAGCTGCGGGCCGGACGCGTCCTGGTGCTGGTGCCCTCCTTGGACCTCCTCGTGCAGACCGCGGCGGCCTGGCGCGAGGGCGGCCGGACCGGCCGCGCCTTCGCCGTGTGTTCGCTGCGCGGTGAGGACGCGGGAGTGCCCACCACGACCGACCCGGCCGAACTGGCCGGCTGGGCGGGCCCGCCCGTCGACCGGGTCACGGTGTACGCCACGTACGCCTCGCTCGGCCTGGGCACCATCGAACGCGCGCACCGCGAGGGGCTGCCCGGCTGGGACCTGATCGTGGTCGACGAGGCGCACCGGACCTCGGGGCGCATCGGCAAGCCCTGGGCGGTGGTGCACGACAACGTGCGGATCCCCTCGGTCCGCCGGCTGTACATGACGGCCACGCCCCGGGTCTGGCAGTCCGCCGAGGATTCCGCGCCCGCCGAGGGCGAGGAGTCCGCCGAGAGTTCCGACCAGCCGGAGGGGGCGCGCGCCCGGGGCGACCTCGTGGCCTCCATGGAGGACGATCCCGACGGGCCGTTCGGCGCGCGCTGCTACACCCTCACCCTCTCGGAGGCCGTCGACCGGGGCATCTGCGCGCCCTACCGCGTGGTCTGCGTGGACGTCAGCGATCCGGAGTTCCAGGCGGCCGTCCTGCTCGGGCCGGACGGGCGCTCCGACTCCGTGCGCGGAGTGCGGCTCGCGGCGCTCCAGACGGCGCTGGTGACGGCGGCCGTGAAGCAGGGGTTCCGGCGCACGCTCGTCTTCCACCACCTGACCAAGGAGGCCGAGGCGTTCGCGGCCGGTCTGCCGGCGGTCGCCGCACGGCTGCGCGCCACGAGCTGGGCCCCGCGGCCGGTGTACCCCCGTACCGTCTGGGCGGACTGGCTGTGCGGGCAGCACACGGCGGCGCACCGGCGGCGCGTCCTGGGCGCCTTCGCGGACGACCGGGTCGCGGACAAGGCCTTCCTGGGCAGTGTCCGGGTGCTGGGCGAGGGCGTGGACACCAAGGAGTGCGACTCGGTCTTCTGGGCCGACGTACGGGGTTCCATGCCCGACCTGGTGCAGGCCGTCGGCCGGGCGCTGCGCATCCGGCCCGGGGAGGGCAAGGTCGCCTCCCTCGTGGTGCCGGTGCTGCTGGGGCCCGGCGAGTCCCCGGAGACGATGCTGACCTCACGGGCGTACGGGGACCTCGCGCGGCTGCTGGAGGCGCTACGGGCCCACGACACCCGGGTCGTCGAGTCCCTCGCACAGCCCCAGGCCCCGAGCCGGCGGGCGGGCACGGGCGGCGCGGAGTCCGTGGGCGGCTCCGGGCTGCGCGGCGGCGCGGAGTCCCTGCTGACCTTCTCCACCCCCCGCGACCCGGCGCTGCTGGCCGCCTTCGTCCGGCTGCGCGTCCTGCACCCGGAGCACGAGCACTGGCGGCGCGGGGTGGAGGCCGCCCGGATCTACGCCGGGCTCGTCGGGGACCTCAAGGTGCCGTTCGCGTTCAAGGTGCCCACGGAGACGGAGGCGAAGGCGAAGGCAGAGACGGAGACGGAGGCGGCTGCCGCGGAGGAGCAGGGAGCCGGGGCTCCGTGGCCGCCGGGGCTGGCCCGGTTCCCGCTCGGGCAGTGGATCGCGGACGCCCGGCGCACGTACCGGCGCGGGGCGCTCGGCCACCGCCGGGTGGCGCAGCTCGACGAACTGGGCATGGTGTGGAGCCACTTCGACGTGGCGTTCGAGGAGGGGCTCGCGGCGGCGAGCGGCTGGGCCGCCGAGCACGGTCACCTGCTGCCTCCCGTGGACGCCACCTGGCGCGGCGCCCCGGTCGGGGTCTGGGTCAAGAACCAGCGGGCGGCGGCCCGCCGGGAGGGGCCCGGAGCCCTGTCCGAGGAGCGCCGGGAGGCCCTGGAGGCCGTCGACGCCTCCTGGTGTCCTTCCTGGGAGATCTCCTGGCAGCGGGCCTTCCACCTGACCCGGGTCCACCTGGACGCGGGCGGCCCGCTCCCGACGCGCCCCGGGGAGGCCGTGGTCCAGGGCGAGGACCTCGGCGTGTGGCTGCGCGGCCAGCGCGCGTCCTGGGAGCGCCTCGCCTGGGCCCAGCGCTGGCTGCTGGAGCACGCCCTCGGGGTGACCCCGGCCGAGGGTGCGGACCGGCCGAGGCCCCGGGTCGCCCACGCGGACGCGTGGGCGGCGCACCTGGAGGCGGCCCGGCGGTTCCACGACCGCGAGCGGCACCTGCGGGTGCCCCGTGCGCACGTGGAGCGGGTCGGCGACCGGGACCTGCGCCTCGGCTCCTGGATCGCCAACCAGCGCTCCCGCGCCGCGTCCCTCACCCCGGAACGGACGGCCGCGCTGACGGAGCTGGGGATGCGCTGGTCGGCGTCCTGAGCGCCGGACCCGCCCTTCCGGGGCGGGCTCGGAGGAGCAGGTCCGGAGGAGCAGGTCCGGATCCCGTCTACCCCCCGCTCAGTGGTGGAAGCCGGACCGGGGCGGCGCCGCGGGCACGGGCTGCGGGTGCGCGAGGAGGTGTTCGACGGCGGCGCGCAGGTCGGAGACCAGCAGGGCGATCTGGTCCCGGGTCACCCCGTGCCGGATCAGGACCCGTTGGATGACCGTGTCGTCCCGCTCGGCCGGCAGCGGGTACGAGGGCACCTGCCAGCCGCGCATCCGGAGCCGGTCGGAGAGGTCGTAGAGGGTGAAGCCCGCGCCCTCCGGGTCGGTGAGCCGGTACGAGACGGCGGGCAGCGCGCCCTGGCCGTCGTAGAGGAGGGTGAAGGGGCCGATGGTCTCGATCTCGCGGGCCAGGTACTGGGCGGTGTCGGCGCAGGCCTGCTGGACCCTGCGGTAGCCGCCCCGGCCCAGGCGCAGGAACAGGTAGTACTGGGCGATGATCTCGCCGCCCGGCCGGGAGAAGTTGAGGGCGAAGGTGGGCATGTCCCCGCCGAGGTAGTCCACGGAGAAGACGAGGTCGGCCGGGAGCAGGTCGGCGGTGCGCCAGACGATCCAGCCGACGCCCAGCGGGGCCAGGCCGTACTTGTGCCCGGAGGTGTTGACGGAGGCCACGCGCGGCAGCCGGAAGTCCCAGACCACGTCGGGGTGGAGGAAGGGGGCGACGAAGCCGCCGCTGGCGGCGTCCACGTGGATCGGCACGTCCCAGCCGTGCTCGGCCTGGATCCGGTCGAGTTCGGCGGCGATCTCGGCGACGGGCTCGTAGACGCAGGTGTAGGTGACGCCGAGGATGGCGACGACGCCGATGGTGTTCTCGTCCACGTTGGCGGCGAGCTGCTCGGGGCGCAGGCCGTTGGCTCCGGGCAACAGGGGGAGCTGGCGGAGCTCGACGTCGAAGTACCGGGCGAACTTCTCCCAGCAGACCTGGACCGGCCCGCACACCAGGTTCGGCCTGTCGGTGGGCAGTCCGGCGGCGCGGCGGCGCTCGCGCCAGCGCCACTTGAGCGCGAGGCCGCCGAGCATGGCGGCCTCGCTGGAGCCGGTGGTGGAGCATCCGGTGCCGGTGGTGCCGGCGGGGGCGTTCCACAGGTCGGCCAGGATGTTGACGCAGCGGCTCTCGATCTCGGCCGTCTGCGGGTACTCGTCCTTGTCGATCATGTTCTTGTCGAGGCACTCGTTCATCAGCCGGTGGACCCCGTCGTCCGACCAGGTCGTGCAGAAGGTGGCCAGGTTCTGGGCGGCGTTGCCGTCGAGGAGCAGCTCGTTGTGGAGGAGCTCGTAGACCACCTCGGACGGCGAGTGGTCTTCGGGCATCCGGTACTTGGGGAGGATCTCGCCGCTGAGGGCGGACGCGAACACGTCCGTCTCCGCGTCGCGGGCACGCAGGTCCTTCGTCTCATGGAGAGCCATATCGGGACTATAACGGGACAGAACAGGACGGATAGCCGCGAAATTCACTTCGGAACACCCCCGGGACCGGGCCTCAGAGGCAATTCCGGCTGCGGCTTCCGGCCGACTCCGCAGTGTGATGCCTTCCATAGCCACCCCGTGTGACCGCAGGATTTCCCGTCCATTAAGCTTTTTCACACAGGTCTTCCCGTCCGGGCCGCTGGAGCCAGTCCGGACGGGAAGATCATCCAACTAGTTCGACCGGCAACTTATCCGCGCATGTCCGGATAGCAGCCCTGTGTTCTCGGCGCCCTGATACCTCTTCGGGCCATGAACAAGATCACCCGCCGACAGGCCTTAGGCGCCACTGCCGGCGCACTCACCGCCCTCGGCCTCGCCGGCGCCACCGCGCACGCAGCCGTCACCGGATCCCGTACGGCCGCACCCGCCAACCCCGCGGGACCCTCGGGAAGCACGGACGAGGTCTACCAGGGCCGCCGCATACGGATCGTCCCCGCCTCGGGCGGCGGGGGCGACCACGGCGGACACCACGGGGGCCACCAGTCCCCCGGCCAGCCGACCGTCTTCATAGACGGCCGCGAACTGCACGTGATGCGGAACGCCGACGGCAGCTGGATCAGCGTGGTCAACCACTACGAGACCTTCTCCGGCCCGCTCCCCCTCGCCCGCGCCGCCGTGCGCGAGCTCCAGGGCGCCGCCCTCGTCCCGATGGGCGGCATGTGATGACGATCCGCAAGAACCAGGCCTCGCTCACCCCCGAGGAGAAGCGGGCGTTCGTCGCGGCGCTCCTCGAACTGAAGCGCACCGGCCGCTACGACCGCTTCGTCACCACGCACAACGGCTTCATCATGAGCGACACCGACTCGGGCGACCGGGTCGGCCACCGCTCCCCCTCCTTCCTGCCCTGGCACCGCCGGTTTCTGCTGGAGTTCGAGGCTGCGCTGCAGGAGGTGGATCCGGCGGTGGCCCTGCCGTACTGGGACTGGACGGCCGACCGGACCGCCCGCTCGTCCCTCTGGGCCGCCGACTTCCTCGGCGGCACCGGACGGGCACGGGACGGGCAGGTGCTCGACGGACCGTTCGCGTACGCGGCGGGCAAGTGGGAGATAGCCGTACGGGTCGACGGGCGCTCCTACCTGCGGCGCGCGCTCGGCACCGGCGTGGCCCAGCTGCCGACCAGGGCCGAGGTGGACTCCGTCCTCGCCATGCCGGTGTACGACGCGGCGCCCTGGAACAGCTCCTCGGGCGGCTTCCGCAACAACCTGGAGGGCTGGCGCGGGGCCAACCTGCACAACCGGGTGCACGTGTGGGTGGGCGGCCAGATGGCCACCGGGGTCTCCCCCAACGACCCGGTGTTCTGGATGCACCACGCCTTCATCGACAAGCTGTGGGCCGACTGGCAGGCGCTGCACCCGCAGTCGCCGTACCTGCCGGCCGCCGGCACCCCGAACGTCGTGGACCTGCACGACACCATGCGGCCGTGGAACGACGTCACCCCGGCGGACATGCTGGACCACCGGAAGTTCTACACCTTCGACACCGAGCCGGCACCGGCTCCGGCCGGGGCTGCCGCCAGCCAGCGGTAGTGCAGTTCGGGGCGGCCGACCTGGCCGTACCGGGGGGTGCGGTCCGCGCGGCCCGTGTCCACCAGGTGCTCCAGGTACCGGCGGGCGGTGATCCGGGAGATCCCGGCCGCCTCGGCCGTCCCGCCCGCGGTCAGCCCCTCGGGGGCCGCCCGCAAAAGAGCGGCGACCCGCTCCAAGGTCGGGCCGCCGATCCCCTTGGGTAGTTCGGCCGGCCGGGGTGAGCGCAGGGCCGCCATCGCGCGGTCCACATCGTCCTGGCCGGCCGCCTCGCCCGCCGCCGTCGCGCGGAACTCGGCATAGCGCAGGAGCCGTTCGCGCAGGGTGGGGAAGGCGAAGGGCTTCAGTACGTACTGCACCACCCCGAGCGAGACGCTCTCGCGGACCACCCCCAGGTCCCGCGCCGAGGTCACCACGATCACGTCGGCGGGGTGGCCCGCGGCCCGCAGGCCGCGAGCGAAGCGCAGCCCGTGGCCGTCGGGCAGGGTCAGGTCGAGCAGCAGCAGGTCGATCCGGGTCCGCTCCAGGACCCGGGTTGCCTCGGCGAGGGAGTGGACGACCGCGACGGCGGTGAAGCCGGGCACCCGCCCGACGTAGAGCGCGTGCGCGTCGGCGGCCACCGGATCGTCCTCGACGACGAGGACCCGCACCTCGGGCGTGCTCGTGCTCATGCGTCCCCCTCCCCGCGCGCCGGCAGTCGTACGGTGAACCGCGCTCCCCCGTCAGGCAGTTGGTCGGCATCCGCGCTTCCGCCGTGCCGGTGGGCCACCTGCCGCACCAGCGCGAGGCCCAGGCCCCGCCCCTCACCCTTGCCCGACCAGCCGCGCCGGAACACGTCCGCGCCCTCGGGAAGTCCGGGGCCGTTGTCGGCCACGCCGATCAGCACCCCGCGTCCGTGGGGTCCGGCCGGGCCGTCGGGGCGGATGGTGACGGAGATCCGGCCCCCGGGCACGCCGGTGAGGGCGTCGACGGCGTTGTCGACGAGGTTCCCGAGGACGGTGACGAGGTCCCGCGCGGGCGGGCCGCCGGGCCCGGCGTCGATGGCTCCGCTGTCCGGGGTGACGACCAGCTCGACCCCCCGTTCGTGGGCCTGCGCGGCCTTGCCGAGGAGCAGGGCGACGAGCACGGGCTCGCCGACGGCGGCGATCACCTCGTCGGTCAGGGCCTGGGCGAGGGACAGTTCGGCGGTCGCGAAGTCCACCGCCTCCCGGCTGCGGCCGAGTTCGATGAGGGAGACCACGGTGTGCAGCCGGTTGGCCGCCTCGTGGGCCTGCGCGCGCAGCGCCCGGGTGAATCCGCGTTCCTGGTCCAATTCGCCGTTCAGCGACAGCAGTTCGGTGTGGTCGCGCAGGGTGATCACCGTGCCCCGGCGGCCGCCGCCGGCGACGGGTGCGCTGTTGAGCACGAGCACGCGGTCCACCGTCAGATGGACCTCGTCCACCCGGGGCCGGTCGGAGAGCAGAGCTCCGGTGAGCGGGGCGGGCAGGCCGAGGTCGGCGACGCCGGTCCCCTTGACCTCCCCGCGCAGGCCGAGGAGTTCGCGGCCCGCGTCGTTGACCAGGGTGATCCGGCGTCGGCCGTCGAGCATCAGCAGCCCTTCGCGGACCCCGTGCAGGGCGGCCTGGTGGTAGTCGTACATCCGGCTCAGTTCGGCCGCGTTCATCCCGTGGGTGTGGCGGCGCAGCCGGGCGTTGACGACGTAGGTGCCGACCCCGCCGAGGGCGAGGGCCCCGCCCGCCACCCAGGCGAGGGCGGAGAGCCGCGCGGCGAGGCGGGCGCTGACCGCGCGGACGGTGATGCCGGCGGCGACCATGCCGATGACCCGGCCGTCGTCGGTGATCGGGGTGACCACGCGGAGGGAGGGACCGAGGGTGCCGGTGTAGGTCTCGCTGAAGGTCTCGCCCCGCAGGGCGGGGGCGGTGTTGCCGAGAAAGGGTTCGCCGATGCGCATCGGGTCGGGGTGGGTCCAGCGCCGTCCGTCCGGAGCCATGATCGTCACGAAGTCCACGCCCGCATCGACGCGGACCCGCTCCGCGTAGGGCTGCAGGGCCGCGGTGGGCCCGCCGGGGCCACCTGCCCCGCGCCCGGTTCCCCGTACGGCTTCGGGGACGGGCTCCCCCGCGACTGCCCGCGCCTCCTCCTCCTGCCGCTGCGCACGCGCCGCGTCCCGTACCGACGGGGAGTCCGCGACCGCGCGGGCCACCGCTCCGGCCTGGCGCCGGGCGGCCTCTTCGGCCTGGTCGCGGGCGGTCGCGTACGCGAAGACGGCGCAGCCGGCGACGACCACGGCGACCAGCACCACCTGCATGGCGAAGAGCTGGCCGGCGAGGCTGCGCGGCGGCCGGGGAAAGCGGAACATGGCGCTCAGTGTGCACCCGGGCGTGAACTCAATGAACGCAAGGGTGACCGGGGTCACAGCGGCGGGCGATGGTCCTCCCGGGACGCCTTCGCCATCAGGGAGGCGAAGGGCACTACCAGGAGGCATCGTGGCCGCCAGGCGCGACAAGACGCATTATCTGTACATCGCCGTGATCGGCGCGGTGCTGCTCGGCATCGCCGTCGGGTTCGCCGCACCCGGCACGGCCGTGGAGCTCAAGCCGCTGGGCACCGGGTTCGTCAACCTCATCAAGATGATGATCTCGCCGGTCATCTTCTGCACGATCGTGCTGGGCATCGGCTCGGTGCGCAAGGCCGCCAAGGTCGGCGCGGTGGGCGGGCTCGCGCTCGGCTACTTCATGGTGATGTCCACGGTGGCACTGGCCATCGGGCTGCTGGTCGGCAACCTGCTGGAGCCGGGCAGCGGACTGCACCTGACCGAGGCGGCCCGGAGCGCGGGCGAGGCGCAGGCCAAGGCGGGCGGTGCGGAGAGCACGCCGGAGTTCCTGCTGGGGATCATCCCGACCACGCTGGTGTCGGCCTTCACCGGGGGCGAGGTGCTGCAGACGCTGCTGGTGGCGCTGCTGTGCGGGTTCGCGCTGCAGGCCATGGGCACGGCGGGCGAACCGGTGCTGCGCGGGATCGGGCACGTGCAGAAGCTGGTGTTCCGGGTGCTCGCGATGATCATGTGGGTGGCGCCGGTGGGCGCGTTCGGCGCGATCGCGGCGGTGGTCGGGGCGACCGGGATGGACGCACTGAAGTCCCTCGCGGTCATCATGATCGGCTTCTACACGACCTGCCTGCTCTTCGTCTTCGTGGTCCTGGGCACGCTGCTGCGGCTGTGTACGGGGATCAGCGTGTTCGCCCTGCTGCGCTACCTGGGCCGGGAGTTCCTGCTGATCCTGTCCACCTCCTCCTCGGAGTCGGCGCTGCCCCGGCTGATCGCGAAGATGGAACACGTGGGCGTCTCGCGGCCGGTGGTCGGCATCACGGTCCCGACGGGCTACTCCTTCAACCTGGACGGGACCGCGATCTATCTGACGATGTCCTCGCTCTTCGTCGCGGAGGCGATGGGCAAGCCCCTCGCCCTGGGCGAGCAGATCTCCCTGCTGCTGTTCATGATCGTGGCCTCGAAGGGCGCGGCCGGGGTCACGGGCGCGGGCCTCGCCACGCTCGCCGGAGGACTCCAGTCGCACCGGCCGGAACTCGTCGACGGCGTCGGCCTGATCGTGGGCATCGACCGGTTCATGAGCGAGGCGCGGGCGCTGACGAACTTCGCGGGCAACGCGATCGCGACCGTACTGATCGGCACGTGGACCAAGGAGTTCGACCGGTCCCGGGCCACCGAAGTCCTCGCGGGACGGCTGCCGTTCGACGAGAGCACGCTCACGGACGACGCCCACGAGCAGGCCGCGGCCGTACCGGCCCAGCCGGGCGTCAGCAAGGACGGCGTACCCGTCTGACGGGGACGCCCCGCGGACCGGCCGGGCAGGGCTCGCCCCCACGGTGCCCAGCCCGGCCGGTCCCAACACCTAGAGCGGGAGTCGATTTCCAGCCAAGATCAGATGAACCGTCTAGCTGCAAAAGGTACTTCCATATCGGGGCACGCTTCTGACATCTTGCGTCCACCACTCGTTTCGTACGGACCGGTAGGTGCCACCCGCACCGCAGGACCGTCTTCGGAGGACGCATTGATACCCCACATATCCAGCCGACCTCGACGCACCCTCGTACTGGCGGCCGCCCTGGCCGCCCTGGCCTTCGGGGCACCGGCCGCGCTCGCCGGCACGGCGCCGGTCTCCCCGGCCGGCATCCCCGGCACCTCCGCCCCCGCCAAGGCCAAGGCCCAGGCCCCGGCGCCGACTTCCCAGAGTGCGACCTGGGCTGCCGGCACCCGCGCCTACGTGGTGATCACCGCTGCCGGTGACAGCTCCGCGGTCCGTTCCGCCGTCGCGGCGAACGGCGGCACGGTCTTCTCGTACTTCGACCAGATCGGCGTGATCGTCGCCCACTCGACCTCCACGACCTTCGCCGCCACCATGCGCGGTGTCAGCGGGGTCCAGAAGGTCGGCGCGACGCGCACCTCGGACGTACCGGCGGACGCCTACAACCCGGCGCTGCCCGCCAACCCGTCCCAGTCGACGACCCCCGCGGGCGAGCCCGCACGCGCCGACATGACGCAGATCAAGGCCGACCAGGCCTGGGCCGTGAACCCCGGCTCGGCCTCCGTCAAGGTCGGCATCCTGGACACCGGCGTCGACGACCAGCACCAGGACCTGGCGCCGAACTTCAACGCCGCGGACTCCGCCTCCTGCGCCTACGGCAAGCCGGACACCCGGGCCGGCGCCTGGCGTGACGTGGGCACCCACGGCACGCACGTCGCGGGCAGCGTCGCCGCCGCCAAGAACGGCAAGGGCGTCGTCGGCGTGGCCCCGGGCGTGAAGATCTCCTCGGTGCGCGTCGCCGAGCCGGGCACCTCGCTGTTCTTCGCCGAGAACACCATCTGCGCCTTCGTGTGGTCGGGAGACCACGGGTTCAAGGTCACCAACAACAGCTATTACACGGACCCGTGGCAGTTCAACTGCCCGGACAACATCGACCAGGCCGCGATCATCGAGGGCGTCAAGCGCGCCCAGGAGTACGCGGAGAGCAAGGGCTCGCTCCAGGTCGCCGCGGCGGGCAACGAGAACTACGACCTCGCCAACAAGACCACGGACTCGGCGAGCCCGAACGACTCGACGCCGACCACCCGGACCATCACCAACGCCTGCCTCGACATCCCGACCGAGCTCCCGGGCGTGGTCACGGTCGCCGCCAACGGCACCGGAACCACCAAGGCCTCGTTCTCCAACTTCGGCCAGGGCGTTATCGACGTCGCGGCGCCGGGCAGCAGCGTCTACTCCACCGTGCCGGGCGGCGGTTACAGCTCCATGAGCGGTACGTCGATGGCCTCCCCGCACGTCGCTGGCGTCGCGGCGCTCATCGCCAGCGCCAACCCGACCTTCACCCCGGCGCAGATCCGCACGGCGCTGGCCACCCAGGCCAACGACATCGCCTGCCCGTCGGACAGCCGTTGCAAGGGGACCACGGCCAACAACGGGTTCTTCGGCGAGGGCCAGGTCGACGCGCTGAAGGCGGTCGGCGGCTCGACCCCGCCTCCCGGCAAGTACTTCGAGAACCTCACCGACGTCGCGATCACCGACAACGCGACCGTGAACAGCGCCATCACCGTCAGCGGAGTGACCGGCAACGCGCCGGCCACCCTCAAGGTGGGCGTGGACATCAAGCACACCTACATCGGTGACCTCAAGGTCGACCTCGTGGCTCCGGACGGTTCCGTGTACGTCCTGAGCAACCGGGCCGGCGGCAGCACGGACAACATCATCCAGACCTTCACCGTCAACGCCTCCACCGAGGTGGCCAACGGTGTCTGGACGCTGCGCGTGAACGACAACGCCAACCAGGACACGGGCAAGATCGACGCCTGGAACCTGACCTTCTGATCTCCGGCCCCTGCGGCCTTCGGATCTGTGGCGCCACGGGGGCCATCGGGGAGCGGTACGCCGCGCCCCGATGGCCCCTGGGCCCGTCACCGCCCACTCGGTCCGCCCCCTACCTGGTCCGCAGTACGCAGTCCCCGCAGAGTCCGCCGCCGGGCACCTTGTAGTACAGGCAGCAGCTGCGGCGCACGAACGCCACGCCGAGGCCGGGTTCGTGGACGAAGGTGCCGCTCCCGCCGAGCGGGCCGCCGTCGGCGAGCAGCCCCGCGGCGAGCGAGGCCGCCGCCTCCCCCGGCACCCGGTCCGTGAGCACCCGGACGGCGCCGACCAGCCCCGAGGCGGCATTGCCGCGCAGCACCAGCGGCGAGACGCCGAACCGCTCGCGCAGCGCCGTGTCGAGCACCGCGAGGTGGCCGAGCACGGTGTCCGCGAGGGCCCGCGCCGGGGTTTCCCCGGGGTGTTCGGCGGGCTCGGGCAGCCACAGCTCCAGGGACCCCGCCCCGGGCAGCCGCCACCACAGGCCGCCGGGGCCGAGGTCCGGCACCCGACCGGCGAGCACCGCGCAGCCGAGCCCGAGCGACCAGAGCCGCGAGGCGATCCCGAACTGCGCGGTCGAAGCCGCCACCCGCCCGGGTCCGCTCCCGATGCGCCGGCCGACCTCTCCCACGTAGGCCCCGAGCCGCTCCCCGTACAGCTCCTCGAGCGGCCGGAAGCCGGGGCCGGGCGGCTCTTTCCCGTACGCCACGGTGAAGAAGGGGCCGACGGAGCCCAACTGCCGCAGTACGCCGTCCATCCCGGGCTCCGTGTCCATCTGCCGATGATCTCACCGAGCCGGGAGGGCGCGGCGGCCGGGCCGGGCAAGATCCGAAAGAGACGGCCTACGCCTGGGTGAAGGCCGCGACCTCGAAGTCCGACATGTCGAGGCCGCCCTGCTTGGTGTCGTCGTTGGCGAAGACGAAGGACTCGATCGGGACGTCCCGCTCGGCGCTGAGCTGGGCCACCAGCTCCTGCAGGACCACCGTCTCCAGGACCACCCGGACCGCGTCCGCGACCTCGGGCAGCCGGACGACCGACAGGCTGTCCGCCGGCTCCACCTCGGCCGTGGTCATCAGCAGCGTGAGGTGGCCGGCGCCCGCCAGCGAGCGGGCCAGCTCGATCTCACGGCCGTCGCCGTAGACGAGGTGGAGGGTGTTGCCCGCCGACTCCATCTCTCCGTGCAGGTAGTTGCGGGTCGCCGAGTGGGCCGCGGTCATCCGCACCACCTCGCGCAGCAGCAGCGCGCCCTCCTCGGCGGAGGCCCGGGAGGCTCCGGCCGCCACGCCGTCGGAGGCGATGCAGCGGGCGCCGCGCTCCCGCAGGCCCGCCACGATGGCGGTGGCCTGCGAGTGGACCACGGTGGTCTGCTCGGCGATCTCGCCCCACGGGTCGCCGTCACGGCCCGCGACGGCCCCGGCGATCAGGTCGAGGGCGACGATGGTGCCGGTGTAGCCGATGGTCGAGGCGTACGAGTCGGGCTCGTTGCCGAGGTCCACGGTGAGGTCGGCCAGGTCGCCGAGCGGCGAGGGGACCACGTTGAGCAGCGCGGTCTTCGTGATGCCGGGGGCGGCGCACTCGAAGGCGGCGATCGTCTCGGAGCTGCGGCCGCCCTGGGAGACGGCGATCAGGCAGTCGGTGTCGAAGCCGGCGGTGCCGGTCTCGATCTCGCTGGACAGCACGCGCTGGGTGACGATCCCGGCCTCGCGGAGCTGTTGTACGGGGACGGCGAGGGCGGCGTACGAGGCTCCGATGCCGGTGAACAGGGGGCGCTCGGCGGCCCGCAGCCCGGCGAGTTCCGGGGAGGCGAGCTGGGTGCGGACGCGGTCGGCGATCCGGGCGAGGGCTGCGCCCTGGTCGGCCTGGCCTTCGAGGAACGTGATGCGGGATCCGGACATGGTGGGGGTCCTTTGCGAAGTCTGGGGGCCCGCCCCCGCCGGTGCGGGCGGGGGCGGACGGTCGTGCGGGGCGGTCGGGCGGAGCGGGGCCGATCGGCGGGAGCCGCCGACCGGGGCTCAGGAGGCGTCGGCCTTGGTGAGCGGCTTGCCTTCCTCGTCGCGTTCGCGGCCCGGGGTGGGGAGGTCGAACTTCACGATCGCCCAGCGGAAGAGCACGTAGTAGATGGCGGCGAAGGCCAGGCCGATCGGGATGAGCATCCAGGGCTTGGTGGCGATGCCGTAGTTCACGATGTAGTCGATGGCCCCGGAGGAGAAGCCGAAGCCGTCGCGGATGCCGAGGGCGTAGCAGACGGCCATCGAGACGCCGAAGAGGAAGGCGTGGATCGCGTAGAGCAGCGGGGCCACGAACATGAAGGCGAACTCGATGGGCTCGGTCACGCCGGTGACGAAGGAGGTCAGGGCGACGGAGATCATCATGCCCTTGACCATGGTCCGGTTCTCCGGGCGTGCGGTGTGGGCTATGGCCATGGCGGCGGCCGGGAGCGCGAACATGTAGATCGGGAAGCCGCCGGTCATGAACTGGCCCGCGGTCGGGTCGCCGGCGAGGAAGCGGGCGATGTCTCCGTGCACCTCGGTGCCCGTGGTCGGGTTGACGAAGCTGCCCGCCTCGAACCAGGGGAAGACCGAGAAGAAGTGGTGCATCCCGATCGGGATGAGGGCCCGGACGACGAGGCCGAAGAGGCCCGCGCCCCAGGCGCCGGTGCCGACGAGCCACTCGCCGAAGTGGAAGAACCAGCCGCCGACGGTCGGCCAGACCACTCCGAATACCACTCCCATGCCGACGCCCGCGAAGGCGCTGAGGATGGGCACGAGCCGGCGGCCGCCGAAGAAGCCGAGCCACTCGGGCAGCTTGGTGCGGCTGAAGCGCTGGTAGAGGAGGGCCGCGACCAGGCCCATCACGATGCCGCCGAGGACCTTGGCGTCGAGGGGCTCGCCGTCGACGCCCTTGGGGAAGGCGGGGCTGGCGAGTACGGCCTTGAAGACCAGGTAGCCGACCACGGCCGCCAGCGCGGTGGAGCCGTCCGACTTCTTGGCGAAGCCGATGGCCACGCCGACCGCGAAGAGCAGCGGCAGGTTGGCGAAGACGGTGTCGCCGGCCGCCGCCAGGACCATCGCGAGCTTCTGGATGACCATCGGGAAGTTCTCGCGGCCCAGCAGGTCGGCGCCGCCGAGGCGGGTCAGCAGTGCCGCGGCCGGCAGCGTGGCCACGGGCAGCATCAGGCTGCGGCCGATGCGCTGCAGGACCGGCATGATCCGGCCCGGCTTCTTTCCGGCGGCCGGTGTGACCGCGGCGGTGGCCGTACTCATCTGGTGCTCCTCGTCGAGCGGGGTGGTGGGGACGACTCGAAGGTAACCAGTGGTTTTGCATTGGTCAACAGTGGTCCACAGTGGTCTTTCACAAAACATCAACATGAGGTCTTAGGTCCCGCGCACACGCGGCCAGAAGCCAGATCGAGTGGTAGCAAGTGGTATTCTCGCTCCCATGACCGACGACGCTGCCATCGCCGACGCCACCTCCGTCGCCCGCGCTGCGGACCCCCTGTGGGCCCAGGCCGCGGACCGCATCCGCGAGGAGATCGCCCGCCGCGGCCTGTCCGAGGGCAGCAAGCTGCCGCCCGAGCGCGAGCTGTGCACCCGGCTGGACGTCTCCCGCGTCACCCTGCGCCGCGCGCTCGCGCGCCTCGTCGAACAGGGCCTGGTCACCGCCTCCCACGGGCGCGGCTGGTTCGTCGCGGCGCCGGTGGCGCCCGCGCCCGCCCGCGAATGGCCCAAGGATCTGGAGTCCTTCACCGCCACCGCGCGGCGCAAGCACATGCGCGCCAGCTCGGTGGTCCTGCGCCACGACACCGTCACCGCGTCCCTGGACGACGCCGACCGCCTCGACGTGCCCGCCGGCACCCCGCTGCTGCGCCTGGAGCGGGTCCGGCTGCTCAACGACGTCCGGATCGCCGTCGACCGGACCCTGGTCGTCGCCGAACTCGCGCCCGACCTCGCCCGTACCGACTTCCGCGAGACCTCCCTCTTCGAGGAACTGCGCCGCTGGGGCGTCGAACCCGACCGCGCCGAGGCCACCATCGAGGCGCGCAACGCCGACGGGGAGCTCGCCGGCCACCTGGGCATCGCCGAGGGCGCGCCCGTACTCGTACTCGACCAGACGGTGTACACCAAGCAGCAGCGGCCGCTGCTGCTGTCGACGGTGGAGTACAGCGGGGACCGCTACCGGCTGCGCACCACCCTGCAGACAGACTGACACCGCCCGTCCGGCGCGCGGTAGCCCCGTTCGGCACCCTCCGGGGCCTCGTTCGGCACTCGCCGGACAGCCGAAAGCCCCGGACCCGGGAGGTCGTCCGCCCGTCCGGGGCCCGCGCGCGTCGGTCAGATTCCCGCGAGGAACTCCAGCAGCGCCCGGTTGAAGGCCTCCGGCTGTTCCACGCCCGGCAGGTGCCCGGCCCGCTCCACCACGGCGAGCACCGAGTGCGGGACCAGCGCGTGCAGGGACTCGGCCTCGGCGACCGGGGTGTAGACGTCGTCGCGGCCGACCACGATCAGGCAGGGCACCTCGGCCGGCAGCGCCGCGAGCACGGGGGCGTAGTCGGGCCGCTCGGCCCGCCCGCGCAGAGCGGCGGCGGCACCCTCGGGGTCGGTGGCGTACATCATCCCGGCGACCTTGGCCGCGGCCTCCGGCATCCCGGTCACGTTGTACGGCGCGAGCATCTTGTCGATGACCTCGTCGGTATAAGGCTTCATTCCCTCCGCGAGGAGCCGCTCGGCAAGGTTCCGGCGTAAGGCTTTGCCGTCTTCCGTTTCCGGCGGAGCGGAGGTGTCGGAGAGGACGAGGGCCCGTACCCGGCCCGGGTGGCGCAAGCGCATCTCCATGGCGATCTGGCCGCCCATGGACACACCGCCGACGACCGCCTGTTCGACGCCCAGACGGTCGAGCAGATCGGCCAGATCGTCGGCGAAGTCCGCGAGCAGCGCTATGCCCGGCAGCACCGGGCTTTGCCCGTATCCCCGCAGGTCAGGGGTGATCACGCGGTAACCGGCCGTGGTCAGTGCCATCGTCTGGGGGGCCCACATCGAGTGGCTGAACGGATGTCCGTGGATCAGGATTACGGGGGCCCCGTCACGGGGACCCAAGTCCTCGAAAAAGAGTGTCACGCCATTGCCAATTTGGGGGTTCATGAAAGGACTCTAAGGGGCTACATTGAGCCACTCGCGTTCACCTGACAGCCCGTTGCCTTTCACTCGTGTTTTGCACGGGGGGCGACGTCAGGGACGCAGACTGTGCAACCACCCCACCGCCTAGAAGGACCGAAGGCTCCGTGCCCGTACCCGTACTCCTCGCCGGCCGCTCCGTGCGGCTTGAGCCCCTCGCCCCCCACCACACCGAGGCCTTGGCCCTGGCCGGGGCCGAGGATCGTACGACTTACGCCTTCACTCCCGTACCCCACGGGCTGCAGGCGTCACACGAGTACATCGACCGTGCCCTCGCCGATCAGGCGGCGGGTCGATCGCTCCCGTTCGCGGTGGTCAGAGCCACCGACGATCGGGTGGTCGGTTCGACCCGGTTCCTGGAACTCGACTACTGGCAGGGGCCGCTGGTGTGGCCCGCCGTGCCGGGGGTCCCGTTCGGCGATCCGGCGACGGCGATCCCCGATGCCGCCGAGATCGGCAATACCTGGCTGTCCCCCGCGGCGCAGGGCACCGGCATCAACACCGAGGCGAAGCTGCTCATGCTCCGCCATGCCTTCGAGACCTGGGGGGTCCGGCGGATCTCGCTGCGCGCGGACGCCCGCAACGGACGCTCGCGCGCCGCGATGGAGCGGCTCGGGTTCACCAGTGAGGGGGTCCGCCGGGCCCATTCGCGGGGCCTGGACGGCGCCGTGCGCAGTACGGCCTTCTACTCGATCCTCGACGAGGAGTGGCCGACCGTGCGGTCTGTCATCGAGCTGCGGCTGTCGGCCGCGGCGCAGCGCAAACGGCGCCGCAAGACGCTCATCCCGGCGTAACGGTCCTGCTCCGAGGTCCCGCAGGCCCCGGCCCGGCCCCCTGCCCCGCCCCCTCTTCCCGGTGTCAGCCGAGGAAGGCGGGGGCGAGGGCCGAGGTCATCAGCCGGGCCGGGGCCCCGCCGCCGTCGGCGGGCAGGGAGTACAGGTCGGCGCCGAAGTCCCCGGGCAGCGAGTAGACGACGGTCTTGTCGTCGGTCCACACCACCTGGTCGTCGACGCTGCGCTCCTCGGCGAGCGGAGCCTCGGCCATCGTGGCGAGGTCCAGGACGTACAGCCGCCACGGCGCGTCCGGCGGCAGCCCCGGCACCCGCTTCTTGAACACCAGCCGGGTCCCGTCGGGCGACAGGGACGGGCATTCCAGGTTCTCGCGCACCGTGGTCACCGTGCGCGCCGCGAGGTCGCCGCGGACCAGGTGGGTCTGGCCGCCGGTGGCGAGCGTCGCGTAGAAGGTCCGTTCGTCGGCGGCGAAGGTGACCCCCCAGAAGTTGACGTCCGCGTTGCGGTACGTCTTGCCGTCCTTGTGGATGGTGAAGTCCTCCAGCGAGGCGTCGTACGTCCCGGTGCGCAGGTCCAGCAGGGAGGTCCGGGTCGAGAAATTCGTACCGGCGTACGAATCCCCGCCCACGAAGACCGTCCAGGCGACCAGGTGACCGCCGGGCGAGACCCTGGCCCGGGTCGGGATGCCCGCCAGCGGGCGGGTGGCGACCTCGTTCAGCCGGGCGTCGAGGACCACCGCCTTGTAGCCGTCCTGCACCCCTCCCTTGTCGGTCTGGAGGCAGACCCCCGTGCCGGCGGCCGCGTGGAAGCGCAGGCAGCTGACCCCGGAGGCGGTGCGCGGACCTTCGGGCGCGCCGGCCGCCGCGGTGGCGAGCTCGTCGCGGTGCGGCCCCCAGGCCATGTTCCGGAAGACGATCCTCCGATCGCCGGCGCCCGGGGCGAGGGAGACCTCTCCGCGGGTGATGGGCGGCCCGCCGGCCTGGACCCGGTTCTTCTCCTCGGCGCGCGAGGAGGCCCGTACGACGGCGAGCGCACCGATGGCGGCGAGCACCACGACGGCGGAGACGAGGATCAGTATCCGGCGCTGGAGGGGCATGAGTGGCGGCCCTTTCGGAGGCTACGGGGGGAGAGGCGGCGGTCAACGCGCGGCGGTCAGGACGTCCAGATCCCCGTGGTCACGCCCTGGTTCGAGCCCGAGAAGAGCTGCACGTAGTTGGGCTGGCTCGGGTGCGTGATGCCGTACGACCGGGTGAGGTTGGCTCCCCCGGGCTTCAGGGAGTTGATGTACGGGGCGCTGGAGCTTCCGATGCCCTGGCCGTAGGCGTGGTTCTCGAAGACCACGACGACTACGTGGTCGGGTGCGGGCAGCCCGGCCGCGTGCGCGGGCTGGGCGGCGGCGAGGGCGGTCTTGCGGCGGGACCGTGAAAGGGACATGCCGAACACGGAAGTCACCTCCGGGCAGGGGGCTGGGTGCGGCGCGGAGGTACCGTACCGAGCGGCATGTGCGGAGGCCAGGGCTACTCGGCGAACAGATCGGGAACTCCGCAGAGCCTTTTCGCGCCGGGCAACGTGCTCCCCTCCAGAACACCAAGAGACGTAAAAATCGGGAACCCGTGAGCACGTACGCTCATCTTTCGAACGAAAGCAGTCCAACCCCCGCCCCCACGGGGCAGCACCAGCCGGAGAGCCACCGCACATGTCGCACGCACCCGACGGACAGCAGCAGCCGTACCGACCCGCGGAGCCGTACGGACCCGCGGGAACGTACGGACCCGCGGAGCCGTATCGGCCCGAGGAGCCGCGCCGGCCGTCCCGGGTCCGGCGGTGGGTGATCGCGGGTGCCTCCGTCCTCGCGCTCGCGGCCGTCGCCTCGCTCGTGATGAGCCACTACGAGATACCGCCCTTCACCGACAAGGGCGACTCCGTCTCCTTCGGGCAGCTGCCGCCGTCCGGTTCCGCCGGTGGCGACACCGGTGGAGCGGCGGTCACCCCGCCGCCGAACTCGAAGATGTCGATGCCCACCGGCCCTGCGGCCGACTTCAAGAACTCGATGACCCTGCCCGACGGCACGCACGTCGCCGTCACCACGATCACCGGCAAGAAGTCCGGGTTCAAGGGCAAGGTCTGGGTGTGGGCGCCCAAGGAGTACAACGACCCGAAGTTCGCCAAGAGCGGCTTCCCGGTCATGATCGCGCTGCCCGGCGGCGCCGGTTACCCGAACAACTACTGGATGGGCACCGACCTCGGCCTCCAGACCAGCATCAGCAAGTGGTACTCCGAGGGCAAGAGCAAGCCCTTCATCCTGGCCATGCCGGTGCTGAACCCGGGCCCGGACGACAAGGGCGTCTACTGGGACGGCTCCGACATCCCGGGCCAGCCCAAGATGGGCACCTGGCTGACCGAGGACGTCCCGGACCTGATGCGGGAGAACTTCCGCACGGTCAAGTCCCGTGACGGCTGGGCCTACATGGGCTCCTCCACCGGCGGCTTCGCCAGCCTGAAGGCCGTGCTGAAGCACCCGGACAAGTTCAAGGCCGCGATCTGCTCCGGCCCCGACATCGTCCCCGACTCCTCCCTGTGGTCCGGCCACGACAAGGAGAAGGCGGAGAACAACCCCGAGCTGCTCGCCAAGGGGCTGATCGACAAGAAGGGCAGCCCGGACGTCTACCTGGCCTTCCAGGTCGGCACCAACGAGAGCAACAAGAACACCCTGCCGAACGTGCAGAAGTTCATCGCCGCCTACGGCAAGGGCCCGATCCACACCGAACTGAAGATCATCCAGGGCGGCCAGCACAACGCCAAGACCTACGTGCCCAACATGGGCGAGGGGCCGATCCAGTTCATCAGCAAGGTCATGGAAGGGCCCGTCGAGTAGTCATCGCGCCCACGCGCACCGGCTCCGCACCTTCCGGCCCCCCGCGCCCCGGCCCGCCGAACACCTTCGGCGGGCCGTCGCCGTTCCAGGGCGCCCAGCCCGGGTCCCCGTCGACGGCGAAGCGCACCCAGGCCGCGTGCATCTCGCGGGCCAGCTCCCGCGGGGCGTCCGGCCCCGCCAGCCGGGAGGCCTCCGGTACGTCGAGGGTGTCGAAGACGAAGCCCAACTCCAGGGCGTGGCAGGACCCGAGGCCCGGGATCCCGGAGGGCCACGCGAACTCGTACACGAAGCTCGGCGCGCTACGCCCGGCCGCGCCCGCCAGCGCGCGCAGCGGATCGCGCAGCAGCCGGTCGGTGAGCAGGTGTCCGAGGAGGTCGGCCGGTCCCGCGCCGGGCCGCTCGGCGCGCAGGGCCCGTACGGCTGCCCGGTCCTTGCCGGAGCGGATCCGGCCCAGGGCCACGGACAGCGGCCCCAGCCGGTCCAGCAGCCGCATCGTGCCGGTCGGGGCCAGCCAGAGCCGGTACTCCTCGGCGGTCCAGCCCAGCAGCAGCGGTACGTCGCCCCGCGCGGCCGCCGCTGCGAGCGGATCGGGCGGCAGCGTCCCGGGGTCCGCGACCAGGCCGAAGGCGGGGCCGCCGAGCAGCGGGGAGGAGCGGCGCAGCACGGCCGCCTGGGCCGCGAGCAGATCGGGCAGGGCGGCCCCGGCGAAGGCTTCGGCGGTGGCGGAGACCTTGAGCAGCGCGGCCATCCGCCGGACCATCGTGCGCACCCGGTCCCGCGGCAGTACCTCGGGGGCGCCGCTCTGCAGGACGGCCTGCCGGAAGAGGCCCGTGGCGCGGGGTGCGGCGAGCAGGGCGCCGATGCTGATGGCGCCGGCGGACTCGCCGAAGACGGTGACCCGGCCCGGGTCGCCGCCGAAGGCCGCGATGTTGTCCCGCACCCAGGCCAGGGCGGCGATCTGGTCCAGCAGCCCGCGGTTGGCGGGGGCGTCGGGGAAGAGGCCGTAGCCGAGGACGCCCAGGCGGTAGTTGACGGAGACGAGCACCACGCCGTCGCGGGCGAAGGCGGCGCCGTCGTAGACGGGCACGGCCGAGGAGCCGCGGGTGAGGGCGCCGCCGTGGATCCACACCATGACCGGCAGCGGGGCCGGCGGCATCTCCCGGCCGACGGGGGCGGGGGTCCACACGTTGAGGTTCAGGCAGTCGTCACCGGGGACCTCGGGGTCCGGCAGCAGCGCGGCGAACGTCTCGGGGTAGGGCACCTTGGGCGCGGTGGGGCCGTACGCCCCCGCGTCGCGCACGCCGTCCCAGGCCTCGGGCGGCTCGGGCGCGGCGAACCGGCGGGCTCCGACGGGCGGGGCGGCGTAGGGGATGCCCCGGAAGACGGCGATGCCGCCCGGCCCGGTCCTGCCCTCGACCACGCCGAAGGCGGTCCGGACCCGGGGACGGGGACGGGGACTGGGACTGGGATTGGGACGGGATCGGGGACGGTCCGGGTCCGGGGTCTCGCTCGCCGCTGCGGCCATCACGTCCTCCTCGGTCGGGGCTCCGGGGTCGGGGCTCCCGGGGGTGGGATCCACGGCCCTGGACCCCCCGGGGCCGCTGAATGCGGTGTTCCGCACGGCGCCGGTCGCACGGTCGCACAGGCATGCGCGGGGTGACAAGGCGTGACCCCGCCCCGGGCGCGCCGGGTTGGGCGGAGCATGCGATCCCTGTCTCTCCCCCACCCCATTCGGAGCCTCGTCCGGGCCGGATCGGTCCCCGTCCTGCTGCTCGCGGCCACGGCCGCGGCCGGAGCGGCGGCCAGCGGCAGCGCGTACGCGGCCGACGGCCCGACCACCGCCCTCGGCACCCCGACGGCCGTCGGGCCCGCCTTCCAGTACCTCGGCACGGACGACCGCCCGCACGGCATCGACTCCCCCAAGGGCTGCGTGGAAGCCCTCGGCGGCGGCGGGCGGGCGGTGACGAACAAGACCGGCCGCTCGGTGGCCCTGTACCGGGAGCCGGGCTGCGTGGGCACACCGGTGGAGGTGCTGGCGCCGGGCGCGGTCATGCCGGTGCGCCCGTACTTCTCCTCCGCACGTTTCTCGGCCGGCTCGTAGCAGTCCGAGATCACCAGCGGCCCATCGGCCGTGACCCTTGGGCGCTCTCCGCGTTGTATGCCATGTCAAACGCCGCAGCTTCTCTTCCCTGCGGCACCCCCATTCCTCTCTAGGAGATCTTGATGTCGCGTATCGCGAAGGCATTCGTCATCACCGCTGCCGCCGGTAGCGCCCTGGCCGCCGGCGCGGGTCTGGCGGCTGCCGATGCCGGAGCGCACGGTGCGGCGGTCGGCTCCCCCGGTGTCCTGTCGGGCAACCTGCTCCAGGTTCCGGTGCACGTCCCGGTCAACGTCTGCGGCAACACCGTCAACGTGATCGGCCTGCTGAACCCGGCGTTCGGCAACACCTGCATCAACGCTTCGGGCCACGACGGCGGCCACCACACCGAGGGCAACTACGGCGGCTGAATCGCCTGGTGACCCGAAGGGCCCCCGCCGGACGGCGGGGGCCCTTCCTCGTGTCCTCGTGTCCTGGTGTCCTGGTGTCCTGGTGTCTTGATCTCCCGGTGTCCTGCCGTGCCCGGCTACGGCCCGCTCGCGGGGCTCACTCGTAGCGGTAGATCCCCTGGTGGCCGAGCATCTCGCGCGGGGTGACGTCCCACGGCGGCATCGGCTCGTCGAGGGCGATCACCCGGCCGCGCTGGAGGTCACCGAGTGCGAGCGGGGCCGCGGGCAGGTAGCCGGAGGCCGGGTGCCGCTGCTGCCAGCGGTCCCAGAGCAGGTCCACGAAGGCGTGGTGCAGCCAGAAGGCCGGGTCGTTGGGGGCCGTGCCGCCGGTCATGTGGCCGCCGATCCACTGGTGCACCTTGTTGTGGTTGCGCCACTTCTCGCTCTTCGGGGCGGCCCAGCCCTCCAGCTTGTTGCGGAAGCCGCCGCGCCCGGCCGTCGAGTCCCAGGGCGAGCTGTCGTACAGCGGATCGTCGATCGCCCATTGGAGCTCGGCCGGGGTCGGCAGGCTGATCGGGTTCTGCGGCCGGCCCAGGTTGCGGGTGAGGAAGGCGGCCTCCGTGATGCCCACCGTGACCGTCCAGTTGCCCGTGCCGTAGGCGAACGGGCCGGTCATCACCTGGCGGTCGCTCGCACGGCCGGTGCCGCCGAGGAAGTCCTCGGCCCACAGGGAGGAGGCCGGGCTGTTGTCGGTGGTCCAGTCCCAGTACGGGATGCTGACGCCCGGGTCGACGGTCTGGAGTTGCCGTTCGAACTCCAGCAGGTAGCGCCGGTGCCAGGGGAAGAAGGACGGCGACATGTGCCCGACGCGCAGTTTGCGGTCCCGGTCGGGGACGAAGTACTTGTCGTGGGTGCGGACGAACGCGTCGTAGGTGCCGTTGCGCTTGAGCTCGATCATGGCCGCGGTGAAGCGCTTCTTCTGCGCCCTGGTCAGGTTCTTCTGGTTCTGCCGGATGTACACGCCCTGCTACTCCTGTCCCCCGTGGTGCGCGGCGGCGAACGCCAATTGCGTGGTGCCCAGTTCGTCCACGGCCGCGCGGGCCAGTTCCAGCGGGGTCGCGTAGGACTGGAAGTGGTTGATCCCGCTCAGGTACGTCCCGTCGGAGCGGCGCATGACGTGCAGGGCACGGCCGTCGATGCGGACGGTGCCCGCCCGGTCGACGGCGATGTGCCGGCCGCGGTACGTCTCCTCGCGCCCCGGGGTCAGCGGGGCCGGTGTGAGCGTCTGCCGGGGACGGCGGGCCCGCAGTACGGGGGCCAGCGCCGCGGCGGTGCCGGCGAACACGGCCGCGGTGAAGGCCGTACGGAGGACCGCGCGGCGGGTGAGTGGTGCGGCGGGTGCTGCGTACATACGGTCTCCCTCGCTCGGTGGCCGGTGGCTACGGGTCTAACGCGGCCGGGCGGGCGAGGTCACCGGGAGCACCTACTCCTGTTCGGTGTGTTTGTAGTAGAGGGTGGTGGCCACGAGGCGGCCGGCCGGGTCGGTGGCGTAGTCGGGGATGGAACCGGCCTCGGTCCATCCGGCGGCGCGGTACACCCGCTCGGCCGCGCTGCCGCTCTCGGTGTCGAGGAACAGCAGCAGCACTCCGGCGCGGGCCGCGGCGGCCTCGGCTTCGGCGAGCAGCGCGCGGCCGGTGCCCCGGCCGCGGGCCCCGGGGTGGACCATGAGCTTGCGGACCTCGGCGCGGTGACGGCCGTTGGGCTTGGTCTCCCGGCTCCAGCTGACGGTGCCGTCGACCCGGCCGTCCGGCCCCCGGGACACCCACAGGGCGAGGGAGCCCTCCTCGACGGCGGGGCGCAGGGAGTCCCACCAGGCGGCGGCCTCCCGGTGGTCGAGGTCGGCGAGGAAGCCGATGGAGGAGCCGCCGCGCACGACGGCGAGGAGCAGGGCTGCGAGCTCCTCGCGGTGTGCGGTCAGGGCGGCGGCGTCGTCGATCCGGGTGAGGGACGGGAGGGAGGGGTCCATCCGACCGAGGATAGGGATCAGGCGGTGGTGCGCTGGAGCCGGGGCAGGTGCAGATCGCGGAAGATCGCGGTCATGCGCAGGGCGAAGACGAGGCCGGCCGACACGACGATGTTGGCGGTGTCCGGGACGCCGGCCCAGTGCAGGCCGAGGTAGGAGAGCGCCCCGGCGAGGGCGGCGGTCGCGTACACCTCTTCGCGGAGCAGCAGCGGCGGGAACTCCCCGCAGAGCACGTCGCGGACGACTTCGCCGGTGACGCCCGTCAGGACGGCCAGGATGAGCACGGCGACGGGGGTGACGTGCGCGTCGATGGCGGCGCGGGCGCCGATCACGGTGACCACGGCGAGTCCGACGGCGTCGACGACCATGAGCGCGCGGTGCGGGAGCTCGCGGCGGCGCAGGTAGAGCATGGTGGCGACGGCGACGGACCCGATGAGGACGAGCAGCACCCAGTCGTGGGTCCAGTAGAGCGGGTGCCGGCCGAGGATGAGGTCGCGCAGGGTTCCGCCGGAGATGCTGGCCGCGAAGGCGAGGACGAGCCCGCCGAAGGGGTCCATGTTGGCCCGGTGGGCGGCCAGGACGCCGGAGGCGGCGAAGGCGGCGATGCCGAGGAGGTAGAGGGCGTGCAGCACGACGCCTCCTTCGAGGGGCGGGGTGAGGGGACCCGTAGAGGTTGCCGGATCCGCCCGGGTGCCCGCATCGGCCGTTCGGCCAGAGCGGCGGTGCGGGTGCACCCGGGCCCCGTCCTCACTCCCTCCCGAACCGAACCGAACCGTCTCATCCCGTCCCGCCCCGTCAGGCGCCGTCGCCGAGCCGGTCGCGCTGGATCCGGTGGGCGAGGGTGCGGCGCACGGAGGCCGGGGTGTCCGCGGTGGCTCCCGAGGGGACGTCGAGGCCGCGGCTGATCGCGTCGTAGGCCTCCCGGTAGCCGCCGGGCAGGTCCTCCCGGTGCAGCCTCAGGTCCTCCTCGACGAGGCGTCGCAGCTCGTCCACGTCCCGGGGCGTGAAGCGCTTCTTCCCGCGGGCGATGGCATCGACGTGGCGGGCGCAGCGCGCGGTGTCCGGGTACGCCTCGGCGATCTCCTCGGCCAGGCCCCACAGGCGCCCTTCGAGCCACGGCGCGTCACCCTGGTCCAGGGAGAGTCCGATCGGCGGGAGCGGGTCCTCCGCCTTGTACTTCGCCACCTGCTTCGACACGGCGGGCTGACTCATGGCGGTGAGCTGGGCGATCTTGTCCTGCGTCCAGCCGAGACCGGTGAACACCTTGATCATCTCGGTGCGCAGCCTGCGCATCTCCTCGCCCGCGCGGATGACCTCGTTCATCTCCGCCAGCATCCGTCCGGCCTGCTCCTCCGTCAGCGACTCGGGGATCCGGCGCGCACCCTCTTCACCTGTCATAGCTCGGTTATACACCGGAACCGCGCTCCGGAGGCACGCGACCATAACCAGGTTGTACAACCTGGTTATGACTGGCAGGCTACGTCCATGCCCACCTTCTGCGCACCCGACGGAACCCGGCTCGCCTACCGCACGATCGGCGACGGCGACCCGCTCCTCTGCATCCCCGGAGGCCCTACGGACTCCCGCTACCTCGGAGACCTCGGCGGCCTGTCCCGCCACCGCCGGCTGATCCTCCTCGACCCCCGCGGCACCGGCGGGTCGGCGGTGCCCGAGGACACCGCCTCCTATCGCTGCGACCGGCTCGTCGAGGACGTGGAGGCGCTGCGCGCACACCTCGGGCTCGCCCGGACGGACCTGCTCGGCCACTCCGCCGGGGCGAACGTCGCGATGGGGTACGCGGCCCGGTACCCCCGCAACATCGGCAAGCTGGCCCTGATCGGCCCGAGCACCCGGGCCGTCGGGATCGAGATCACCCGCGCGACGCGGCTCGAACTGGCGCGGCTGCGCAAGGACGAGCCGTGGTTCCCGGCGGCGTTCGCCGCCCTGGAGGCGGTCTCCGCGGGCACGGGCAGCGACTGGGACGCCGTCACCCCGTTCTTCTGCGGCCGCTGGGACGGCGCGGCACGGGAGCACCACGCCGCCGGCCGGCCGGTCAACCGGGACGCCGTCGCCCACTTCGGCGCCGACGGCGCCTTCGCCCCGGAGGCCACCCGGTCGGCGCTCGCGGCCTTCGGGGCACCCGTCCTGCTGCTCACCGGGGAGTTCGACCTGAACAGTCCCCCTCGGTCGACGGCCGAGCTCGCGGCACTGTTCCCCGACGCCACGCTCTCGGTGCAGGCCGGAGCCGGCCATTGCCCCTGGGTCGACGATGCCGGACGGTTCGCGGCGGCCGTCGCGGCGTTCCTGGGGTAACGACCCGCTGGGCGACGACCGGCCCGCCGCCTACGGGGCCGGAAGCTCCGCGAAGTCCGCGACCAGGCCGCGGTGGTGACCGGCCGTGCCCAAGGCCAGGGAGTCGGCCTTGGCCCGCTTGAGATAAAGGTGCGCCGGGTGCTCCCAGGTCATGCCGATGCCTCCGTGGAGCTGCACGCACTCCTCGGCGGCCCGGACGGCCACGCCCGAGCAGTAGGCCTGGGCCACCGCCACCGTGAGCGGCGCGTCGGCGGCGCCGGTCGCGAGGGCGTCGGCCGCGGCACGGGCCGCCGCGCGGGCGGAGGCCACGTCCAGCCACAGCCGGGCGAGGCGGTGCTTGATGGCCTGGAAGGAGCCGAGGGGGCGGTTGAACTGGTGGCGGGTGCGCAGGTACGCCACCGTCTCCGTCAGGCACCACTCGGCGATCCCGAGCTGTTCCGAAGCGAGCAGCCCGGCCCCCGAGAGCAGGGCTCCGGCGATGGCCGCGCGGGCGGTGGCCGGGTCGGCGAGCCGGGTTCCGGCGGCTCCGTCGAGGTGGACGGTGGCCAGGGGGCGGGTCAGGTCCAGCGCCACCAGCGGGGTCCGCGAGACCCCCGCCGCGTCGGCCGGTACGGCGTACAGCCCGGTGTCGGCGAGCACCAGCAGCACGTCGGCGCAGACGGCGTCGGCGACGGAGCCGACGCTCCCGCTCAACGAGCCCGCGCCGGAGTCCCGTACCGGTGCCGGCAGGGGCGCGCCGGGGGCCAGGGTCAGGGGCAGCGCGGGCACGCAGACGCGGCTGCCCGCCGCGAGCTCCCGCAGGAGGTCCGCGGACTCCGCGCTCTCGCAGCCGAGCAGGATCTCCGTGGCCAGGACCGCGCTCGTGAGGTACGGGACCGGCGCCGCGGCCCGGCCGAGCTCCTCCAGGACCACGGCCGCCTCCCGGTGGCCCGCCCCCTGCCCGCCCAGCTTCTCCGGTACGAGGAGTCCCGCCGTGCCGATCCCGGCGGCGAGCACCCGCCACAGTTCGGGGTCGTGGGGCTCGGCTCCCTCGATCCGGGCCAGGACGGCCGCGGAGTCGCAGCGGGCGGCGAGCAGGGACCGTACCGCCGTGCGGAGTTCCTCCTCGGTCTCGGAGTACAGCAGGTCCAGCGGAGCGGCGGCGGGAGAGCTCATCGGGCCAGGTCCTTCCAGGCGAGGTCCTTGTCGTCGCGCGGCTCGGCGGGCAGGCCGAGGACGCGTTCGGCGACGATGTTGAGGAGGATTTCGCTGGTGCCGCCCTCGATGCTGTTGCCCTTGGCGCGCAGGTAGCGGTAGCCGGCGTCGCGGCCGGTGAAATCGACGATCTCGGGGCGGCGAAGGGTCCAGTCCTCGTACAGCAGGCCCTCTTCGCCGAGGAGTTCCACCTCCAGTCCGCTGATCTCCTGGTTGAGGCGGGCGAAGGTCAGCTTCATGCCCGAGCCCTCGGGCCCGGGCTGGCCCTGGGCGAGCTGCTGGCGCAGCCGCTCTCCGGTCAGCCGGGCGACCTCGGCTTCGACCCACAGCTCCAGCAGCCGCTGGTGCAGGTCGGGCGTCCGCAGCTCCGGCCGGTCGCGCCAGGCGGCGGCGACCGGGGCGATCATTCCGCCCTCGCGCGGGATCCGCATGCCGCCGATGGAGACGCGTTCGTTCATCAGGGTGGTGCGGGCCACCGCCCAGCCCTGGCCCACCTCGCCGAGGCGGTGGGCGTCGGGGATCCGTACGCCGGTCAAGAAGACCTCGTTGAACTCGGCCTCGCCGGTGATCTGGCGCAGCGGACGCACCTCGACGCCGGGCGCGGTCATATCGCACAGGAAGTAGGTGATGCCCTGGTGCTTGGGCAGCGCCGGGTCGGTTCGGGCGATCAGGATGGCCCAGCGGGCGGTGTGGGCGCTGGAGGTCCACACCTTCTGGCCGTCCACCACCCAGTCTCCGCCGTCCCCGGCACCGTCTCCTGCGTCGGCCCCGCCCTCGCGTACCGCGCGGGTGCCGAGGGCGGCCAGGTCGGAGCCGGCGCCGGGCTCGCTGAAGAGCTGGCACCAGACTTCCTCGCCGAGCCACAGCGGGCGCAGGAAGCGCCGCTTCTGCTCCTCGGTGCCGTACGCGAGGATCGTGGGCGCGGCCATGCCGAGGCCGATGCCGATCCGGCGCGGGTCGTTGTCGGGGGCTCCGGCCGCCTCCAGCTCGGCGTCCACGACGGCCTGCAGGGAGCGGGGCGCACCGAGGCCGCCGAGGCCTTCGGGGTAGTGCACCCAGGCGAGTCCGGCGTCGAAGCGGGCACTCAGGAACGCCGCGCGATCGGTGGTGGCGGGCGGGTGCGCGGCGAGCAGTTCCCGTACGCGGGCGAGCAGCCGGTCGGCGGTGGGCGCGGCGGCCGTCATCGGGAGCCCCCCGCGGGGGAGGCGGGAAGCGTGGCGTCCAGGGCCGGTACGACGACCAGCCGGCCGGTGGTGGTTCCGTCGGCGAGGCGCTGCACGGCGTCCGCGGCTCCGGCGAGCGGCACCCGCTCGCTGACCAGCGGTTTGATGGAGCCGTCGGCGGCGAGCCGGGTGAGCTCGGCGTGACAGGCGGCGATCGCGGCCGGGTCCTTGGCGGCGTACAGGCCCCAGTGGAGGCCGAGGATCGCGTAGTTCTTGACGAGGGCGTGGTTCAGCGCGGGCGCGGGGATGGTGCCGCTCGCGAAGCCGACCACGATGATCCGGCCTTCGAAGGCCACGCACTTGGCCGAGGCGGTGTAGGCCTCGCCGCCGACCGGGTCGTAGACCACGTCGGCCCCGCGGCCGCCGGTGAACTCCTTGACCCGGGCGACCAGTTCCTCGCTGGTGCGGTCGATGACGAGATCGCAGCCGAGCTCCTCGGCGGTGCGCACCTTGGCCTTGCCGCCGACGACCCCGATGACGGTGGCTCCGGCGGCCTTGCCGAGCTGGACGGCGGCGCTGCCGACCCCGCCGGCGGCGGCGTGCACGAGGAGGGTCTCGCCGGCCCGGATACCGGCCCGGCGGTGCAGGCCGAACCAGCCCGTCTGGTAGCCGATGTGCAGGGCGGCCGCCTCGGCGTCGTCGAGGGTGTCCGGGGCGGGGAGCAGGGCGCGCGCGGGGGCGGTGACGTACTCGGCGAAACCGCCGTGCGGCAGGCTCGGGTTGGCGATGACGCGGCGGCCGTCGTCGGTCTCGCCGCAGATCTCGACGCCGGGGGTGAAGGGGAGCGGCGGGCGGATCTGGTACTGGCCGCGCACGAGCAGCGCGTCGGGGAAGTTGACGTTGGCGGCGAGCACCTTGAGCCTCACCTCGCCCTCGCCGGGCACCGGTTCGGGAACCTCTTCGAGGCACATGGCCTCGCGGGGCTCGCCGGGGGTGTGTACTCGCCATGCCTGCATCCGGGGCCTCCAGCCGCCGACGGGAACCACGCCTCGCGGCATACTAAGCGGTCGCTTGCACTGCTGTGAACCGGTGGGGCCGGACGAGATCCCCGAAAGCGGTCCGTGGATCCGGGAAGATACCGGTACCGGGACATCCGGTGCCCGACACCTGCGTCCCGGACACCGCACCGACGCACGGGGTCCTGGACCCGCCTCCTCCCCCGGGATGCCGCAGCCGCGGGCCCGGGCGAGCGGCCGCTGTCCGGGCCATGGCGCTCTGAGCGTTCGCACGCTATCGATGGCCGCATGAAAAACATCGATGGCCGACCGGAAGACCCTCTGCGCGGCCTGCCCGCGCCCCCGCCGCTCGGTTCGGCCGCCCTGCCGCCCGGCACGTTCACCGGCCGGGCCGTCCTCGTGACCGGCGGCGGGACCGGGCTGGGCAAAGCCATCGCCACCGAGTTCGCGCGGCTCGGCGCGGATCTGGTGATCGCCGGCCGCCGGATCGAGCAGCTGAAATCCGCTCAGGAAGAGCTGGCGGCCGTCCCCGGGGCGGGCCGGGTGACGGCCGCCGTCTGCGACATCCGCGACCCCGAGCGGGTCGCCGAGGTCTTCGACGCGGCGGTGGCGGCCTTCGGCGGGGTCCCGGACGTGCTCGTCAACAACGCCGCCGCCAACTTCCCCTGCCCGGCCGAGGACTTGTCCCCCAACGCCTGGCGGGCGGTGGTCGACATCACCCTGACCGGCACCTGGTTCGTGACCCGGGAGTTCGGCCGCCGCCACCTCGCCGCGGGCACCGCCGGGTCCATCGTGAACATCGGCGCCTCGTACGCCTGGACGGGCGGTCCCGGCTATGCGCACAGTGCCGCCGCCAAGGCGGGGGTGAAGAACCTCGTCGAAACCCTCGCCGTCGAGTGGGGACCGTACGGAATCCAGATCAACGGCCTGGTCCCGGGGCTGTTCCCGCACGCGGACATGACGCAGGACATCCGGGGCGGCCTGGAGCGGGCCGCCCCGGACGACAAGGACACCAGACAGCCCGCCCTGCGGGTCGGCGCACCGCGCGAACTGGGCTGGGCCGCCACCTTCCTGGCCTCGCCCTACGCCCGCTTCATCACCGGCCACACCCTCGTGGTGGACGGGGCGAACTGGCAGCGCCGCTCGCTCGTGAACCCCGAGGTGATACCGGTCCGCGACCAGTTGGGACGCGGGCCGTTCATCCCGTGACGTGCCGGGCGGCGTGGACGTACGCGCTCTTCCGGCCCGTTACGTCATTTCGGCGCGACACGCCATGGTGCGATCGTGTGACACATTGACCCCGTCCACAGCCCTCGTCCACCCCTTGGAGGTGTCGCGGTGAGCACGGTGAGCACGGGCCGCCCGTCCTTGACTGCACGGCGCAGGGAGGCCACGTGGTACGAGATCGCGGAGGCGGCCGCCGACCTGTTCTCCGAGCGGGGGTTCGAGGCCACCACGGTCGACGACGTCGCGCGGGCGGCCGGCATCTCGCTGCGCACCTTCTACCGGTACTGCCCGACGAAGGAGGACGCGCTGACCCCGGTCCTGACCGCCGGCGTCTCCACCCTGGTCGAGGAACTCGCCCTGCGCCCCGCGTCGGAGCCCCTCACCGAAGCGGTCCAGGCGGCCTTCACCACGGCCACGGCGGGCACCCGCTACGAGGGGCCCGGCCAGACGGCCCGCCTGATCCAGGTGATGGGCGGCGTACCGGAGATCCGCCTGCGCTGGCTCGCGGCCGCCCGTGCGATGCAGGACCGTCTGGTGCCGGTCCTCGCGGTCCGCACGGGGCGCCCGGAATCCTCCCTGGAGACCCGCGTCCTGGCGGCCGTCCTCATCGACGCGGTGACCGTCGCCCTCGAACACTGGGCCTCCGAAGGCGGCCGGGAACCCCTCCCGGCGGTCTCGGCGCGCGCTCTGGCCCTCCTGCGCCTGGAGGAGTAGCGGCGCGGCGGGGGCGCCGGGGACCGGCGGAGCGCCGGTGGCCGGCGGTGCCCGGGCGGTGGCGCCCCGGTGACCGCCCCGGCCCGGGCGGTGCCCCGGTTGTCAGTGGTCCGGGGCACCATGGACCGCATGTCCCACGCTGATCTGACCCTTGACCGGTGGCGCTCGTTCGCGCTGCCGGACGTCCACCGGTTCGCCCGGGAAGCCGCCGGCCTGGCCGGTGCCCGGGTGAGCCTGATCGATGCCGTCCCGCACCTCGGCGGCCCACTCCACCGCGTGTTCGTCGAGCGGGACGGGCGGGAGTTCGCCCTGATACCCGGGGGAAGCGTCCGGCTCGGGTTCGATCTGGACGCCTGGGAGCCGACGCCGGAGCAGACCGCCGACTTCGAGCGGAGCCTGGCCGAGGAGTACGGCTACGGCCCCGATCTCAAGTCCCACCTGGCCGAGTTGCTGAGCCCGCCCCGGACCCTCACCCTCCCGACGGTGTTCATGGCCGTGGAGAACGAGCCGCTCGACGAACCCCCCGCCGGCGTGCCCGCGGTGCTCGCGGGGCGCGGGCTGCGGATGCCCGGCGCCGACGAGTGGGAACACGCCTGCGGGGCCGGGGCGCGCACCCTCTTCCGGTGGGGCGACACCTGCCCGATCGGCGAACCCTCCTACGGCAGCGGCACGTTCGCTCCGCGGTGCGAGCCCAATGCCTTCGGCCTGCGCATCGCCTACGACTCCTACGCCGCCGAGCTGAGCGGCGACCGCGGCGCCGTCCACGGCGGAGACGGCGGCGAGTCCGTGTGCGGCGGGTACGGGGATCTGTGGGCCTGGCTGACGCTGGCTACGGCGAACCGCAACCCGGCGATGGCCGAGTTCGTGTACGGCCCGGAGGGCGAGTACGCCTGGGAGGCCTTCTCCGTCCGCCCGGTGCTCAGCCTCCGGTGAAGCGCGGGGGACGGCGCTGCGCCTTGGCGGTGTAGCCCTCGCGGGAGTCCTCCGAGGTGAGGGTGAGGGCCGCCGTCATCGCCACGCGGTCGAGGGCCGCGGGCAGGGCGGCGTCCGCGTAGGAGTCGATCGCGCGCTTGATGCCCTGGACGGCGAGCGGGGCGTTGGCCGCGATCTCCTCCGCGAGGGAGCGGGCGACCGCCTCCAACTCCTCGGCGGGGACCACCTGCTGGACGAGGTTCAGGCGCTCCGCCGTCCGGGCGTCGATGCGGCGGCCGGTCAGGGCCAGGAACTTGGCCCAGCCGGCGCCCGCCTCGCGGGCGATGCGCAGGTCGCCGCCCGCGTCCACCGCCACCCCCAACTGGGCCTCGGGCAAGGCGAAGACGGCGTCCTGCGCGGCGACTCGGACGTCCGCCATCAGGGCCAGCTCGAAGCCGAAGCCCAGGCAGTACCCCTGCACGGCCGCCACCACCGGCTGCGGAAGCCGGGCCAGGACCGCGAAGCGTTCGTGGACCCAGCGGATGCCCTCGTAGTAGTTGCGGTTGCGCTCGGCCGCCGAGCCGCCGGTGATCGCGCCGCCCGGGGCCGTCACGTCGATGCCCGCGCAGAACGCCCGGCCCTCGGCCCGCAGCAGGACCACCCGTACGGCGGGATCGAAGCGGATCCGGTCCGCGAGCAGGCCGAGTTGACGCGTGGACTCCCAGCTCCAGCCGTTGAGCTTCTCCGGCCGGCAGAGGGTGAGTTCCGCGATCCCGTCCGCGACGTCCAGACGGATCCGTTCCTCACCCTCCGCGATCTCCGTGCTGATGGTGTCGATCACGCGGACACCATAGGGGCCTGCGCCTAACGCGGGAAGACCTCGAAGGCCACTGCCGGACGGCCGCCGAAACGGGCCGCCGCCTGCTGGGTGTTGCCCGTCAGGAAGGCGCGCACGTACGCCTCCGGGTCCTCGTCCGTGAGCGCGGCGATGTACGCCTTGTGCTCCATCAGGGACGTCACCGAACGCTCCAGGCCGGGGCCCGCATCGGCCGCGTGCGTGGGCGTCGTGGTGCCGGACACCGCCACCCAGCGCACCCCGTCCCACGGCTCCAGGCCCTGCTCCGTGAGGAGTTCGGGGAAGATCCAGCGGTTGCCGGCGTCGCCCGCCGCGTCCAGGGTGGCCCGGCCGACCGCCTTGTGGTCCGGGGTGTTCCAGTGGCCGCCGCCCTCGGCCCCGCCCCAGGTGTCGCGGTGGTTCATCGTGATCACCAGCTCGGGGCGGTGGCGCCGGATGGCCGCCGCGATGTCCCGGCGCAGGTCCAGGCCGTACTCGAGGACCCCGTCGCGGTGGTCGAGGAACTCCACCGTGGGCACGCCGACGACGGCCGCGCTCGCACGCTGCTCCGCCTCGCGCAGCGGGGCGCACGCGGCGGGGTCGATGGTGTCGATGCCGGCCTCGCCGCGCGTGGCGAGCAGGTAGACGACCTCGCGGCCGCCGTCCGTCCAGTCCGCGATGGCCGCCGCGCAGCCGTACTCCAGATCATCCGGGTGCGCCACCACGGCCAGCGCACGCTGCCAGTCGGTGGGCATGGGCTCCAACGGGGCGGGCCCGTCCAGTCGTTCGTTCATATGTCGCACAATAAGCGAATGCAGACACAGGGGCAGGTGGTGGCCCTGCTCGACGCCACCGGGTCGTTCTTCGAGCCCGCGGTCGCGGCGTTCCCGGGGGCGGACGCCGCCGCCTGGGAGCGGGCCGCGCTACTGGATCCGGGCGCGGCCGGGCCGGACGGCTCCTGGCGGCTGGACTTCCGGTGCTTCGCCGTGTCCCGGCCGGGCGGCCGGTGGGTGCTGATCGACGCGGGGGTCGGCCCGGCACAGGGCCCGGCGGCCGGCTGGGCCCCGGTACCGGGCCGGCTGCCCGCCGCGCTCGGGGAGGCCGGGATCGCCCCGGCCGACGTGGAGGCGGTGGTCCTGACCCACCTGCACGAGGACCACACCGGCTGGACGCAGGACGCGGCCGGCCGGCCGTTCTTCCCCGACGCGCGGTACCTAGTACAGAGCGCGGAAGTGGCCGCCCTGGACCGGACGGATCCCGTGTGGGACTGGACGGTGGCCCCGCTGCGGGCCACCGGACAGCTCCACGAGGTGGCCGGCGAGCACCGGCTCGCTCCCGGCATCACCCTGCTGCCGACGCCCGGGCACACGCCCGGCCACCAGTCGGTGCTGGTGGAAGGGACGGCCGGGCCCGGCGGCGGATGCGGGAGCCGGGTCCGCGCCCGGGACGTCCTGGTCACCGGTGACGTACTGGTCCACGCGGTGCAGCTGGCCGATCCGGCGGTCCCGTACTCCCACGAACGCGACCGGGCCGCCGCCCGCGCCTCGCGCGAGGAGCTCCTGGCCCTGGCGGTCCGCCGCCGCGCCCTCCTGGCCACCGCGCACCTGACCCGGGCCTTCGTGGAGCCGACATGCGACCGCTTGGGGGGCGCCCTAGCATGAAGGATGGCGTTCCGAGGGAGGAAGCCATGGTCCCGCTGTCAGGCAGGCACACCCCAGGTGGCGCGAAGCGGCGGCTCGTCCGGTCCGTTCGACTCGTCCGGTTCGTTCGACTCGCACCCGCGGCCGTACTGGCCTCCGGCGCCCTGCTGCTGACGAACGGCTCCCTGCCCGCCGCGGCCCAGCTCCGCGCCCCCGCGGAGGTCACGGCCCCGGAGATCACGGCCCCGGCCGTGACGGCCCTTCCGGGGCGGGCCGATGACGAGCGGCCCGCACTCGACACCCTCGACGAGGTCGTGCGGGGAGACTTCGCCGCCGTCTCGGCCCGCTTCGACGAGACGCTCCGCCACCAGGCGTCTCCCGAGGCGCTCGCGCAGGCGTGGAAGGACTACCAGGAGCGGTACGGGCCCTACCGGTCGCACGGGGACCCCCGGCAGGTGACGTCCGTCCACGGGTCCGTGGTGAACGTGCCCCTCCACATGGAGAAGGGGACCGGGGAGTTCCGCGTCACCTTCAACGAAGGCGGACACCTCATCGGTCTGTACTTCCTCCGCACGGGCATCCCGGTCCCGTAGCCGCCTCGACTCCCCCTGCATTCAGATGGGGTCAGACCTCGTCGCGTACGAGCGCCAGCAGCCGGTCCAGGACGCGCGGGCCTCCGGCGCGGACCCCGTCGTGCTCGAACTCGTCCGTCACCCAGGTCTTCAGGCCTCGGATCGCCCGGGCGGTGGCCAGGGAGTGTGCGGTGTCCACGTACATGTCGTCGTGGTAGACGGCCGCGGCCACCGGCACCTCGTTGACGGCCAGCCGCGCCCGGTCGTACAGCGGGGTCCAGCCGGTGCGGGCCAGCAGCAGCTCGGCGGTCTCGCGCAGCGGAGCCAGCGCCGGGTCGCACTCGAAGTGCCAGGGGTGGATGGTCTCGCCGGTGAAGTACAGCGGCTCCGCGCCCGCGAGGGTCTTCGCCGCGTCGAACCGCGGGTGCCCGGAGCGGACCCGCTCGGCGGCCCAGCCGATGGGCGCGCCCGGGTCCTGGGCGTAGATGGCCTCGTGGACCAGGGCGTAGAGGGGGTGCCCCGCGAAGGAGAGCTGGGCGTGCACGGCCTCCAGGAAGGCGTCGGAGAGGGCGGGTCCGGCCGGGGTGGGGACGAAGGCGTCCTCCAGCAGGTAGTGCAGCTGGTGGCTGCCGTCGGACACGCCGAGGAGCAGGCCGAGGGACTGGAAGGCCTCGGCCGTCAGCAGGTATCCGCCGGGGAGTTCGGCCGGGTGCTCGACGAGGTGGGCGGCGATGCGGCGGGCCCGCTCCACGTCCATGGGGTAGCGGGCGTAGTGCGCCCGGTTCTTGCGCTCGATGCGGGGGTACGCGGCTTCGTACACCTCGGCGGCGGTGGCGTCGAGGGAGGGCAGCCCGCCGGTGATGAGGGCGGCGGCCAGCCCCTCGGGGGCGGCGCCCAGGTAGTGGGTGACGCAGAAGCCGCCGAAGCTCTGGCCGAGGACCGTCCAGGGCGCGCCGCCGGTGAGGAGCGGGCGGATGGTCTCGGCGTCGCGCACGATGGAGTCGGCGCGGAAGTGGGCGAGGTACTCGGCCTGCTGCGCGGGGCCGCCGCGCAGCGGCAGGGTCTGCCGGTTGACCGGGGTGGAGCGGCCGGTCCCGCGCTGGTCGAGCAGCAGCACCCGGTACTCCGCGAGGGCCCGCTCCAGCCACGCCTGCCGGCCGACGAACCGGCGGGCACCGAAGCCGGGTCCGCCCTCCAGGTAGAGCAGCCAGGGCAGGGACTCCGGGTCCTTGCCGGTGGCGACCAGTTCGCGGGCGTACAGCTCGATCCGCTCGCCGTCGGGGCGGGCGTGGTCGAGCGGAACGGTGAAGTGGTGGTCGGTGAGGACGACACCGGGCTGGCGGTAGCTGCCGGTGGCGGCGCTCTCGGCGGGCACGGGGTTCACGGGGGTCACGGAAGGTCCCTGGGGTCGGCGCGGTGCGGTGGTGTACGCGGCAGCCGTCCCGGGGCCGGTGGGTGGTGACGAACCGGGACGACGGGCCCGCCCGAGCTTACGCGAGGCCCCCGGGAGCGGCCGGACCTGCGGATTGCCCGACGACCGATTCGACTCCGTCCAGCATCCGCGCGAGCCCGAACTCGAACAGCGGTTCTCCGGCGAAAACCGTCTCCGACATCAGCCGTACGAGCTCGCCCTTGCTCGGGACGTGACGGTAGAGCGCCATCGTGGAGACACCGAAGTCGGTTGCGACGCGGCGCATGGAGAGCGCGCCGAGCCCTTCGGCGTCGACGAGAGCGATCGCGGCGCGGACGATGCGCTCCCGGGTGAGTCCGTGAGGGGGAGCCGGGGGCCGTTCCCGTCCCGACTCGGCGACGACGGTGCCGACACCGGGTACGGGACGCACCAGCCCCTCCTGGTTCAGGGTGGCGAGCGCCTTCGTCGCGGTTGATGGACGTCTCGGTCCTCTACTTCGCGATCCCCTACATCAGCCGGGAGCTGGAGCCGAGCGCGACGCAGCAGTTGTGGATCCTCGACATGTACGGCTTCGTCCTCGCCGGGCTCCTCGTCACGATGGGTGCGCTCGGTGACCGGATCGGCCAGCGCGCGCTGGTGCTCTCGGGAGCGGCGCTGTTCGGAGCGGCCTCGGTCGCCGCCGCGTACGCGGACACGGCCGAACTGCTCATCGCCGTGCGCGCGCTGCTTGGACTGGGCGGCGCCGCCTTGATGCCCTCGACCCTCGCCCTGATCCGCAACCTCTTCCACGACGAGGAACAGCGCGGCAAGGCGGTGACCCTGTGGACCGCCGTGATGACGACGGGCATCTCGCTGGGGCCCGTGGTCAGCGGTCTGTTGCTGGAGCACTTCTGGTGGGGCTCGGTCTTCCTGATCAACCTGCCCGCGATGGTGCTCCTGCTCGTGCTGGTGCCCTTCCTGGTACCGGAGTTCACGTCGGCGACGCGCGAGCGCTTCGACCTGCCGAGTGCGGCGCTGTCGCTCGGCGCCGTGCTCCTGGTCGTCTACGGCGTCAAGGAAAGGGCCCGGCACGGGTACGAGCCGCTCCCCGCCCTCGCCGTCTGCGTGGGGATCGTGCTCGGTTCCGTCTTCGTACGCCGGCAGACGCACCTGGCCCATCCGATGATCGACCTCGGCCTGCTCCGCCGGCGAACCTTCGGCGGTCCGGTGCTCGCCAACCTCCTCGCGATGTTCGCCACGGTCGGGATGGCCGTCTTCCTCACCCAGTACCTGCAGACCGTCCTCGGGCTGAGCCCGTTCAAGGCCGCGCTGTGGAGCACGGTGCCGGCCGCGGGAGTGGCCGTCGCGGCGCCGGCGGGAGCCGTGCTCGCACAGCGCCTGGACCGTGCGTACGTCATGGGCGGCGGATTCCTGCTCTCCGGTTGCGGCTTCCTCTGGCTGACCCAGGTGCGCACGGACTCGGCGCTCTCGCCGCGGCCGTTCTGGAGTCCGGGCAGGAGCTCGGCGGAGCGTTGGGCATGGCCGTCCTCGGATCCATCGGGGCAGCGGTCTACAGCCGCGACATCGCGGCCGTCGTCATGGCCGGCGCCGGCCTCTTCTCGTTCACCTGGCTGAGGGGCGCGGGCACGACGAAGCGCCCGCCGGAAGCTGCCGGCGTCACCGGGAGGGGCGCCACCAGTAGCGGCCGACGATGAGCTCCTCGAGTGCGTGGAGCCTGTCCGCGGCCATCCGGGCATGGGTGGCGGGGCGTTCGAGTGCGATGCGGAGGTCGGAGGCGAGGTACGTCGCTTCGCGGACCTCGCAGCCTGCTCGGAGGATTTCCGGAGCGGTCTGCGTCGCACGGGCGATCACGTCGAGGACGGTCTCCGTGTGCGGGCCGCTGAAGCGGGCCAGGAAGAACCAGTCGTCGAGCGGCTCTCCGTAGCGGGCCCATTCGAAGTCCAGCAGGGCCGTCACACTGCGGTCGCGCGCGAGCCAGTTGTCCCAGTGGCAGTCCGCGTGGACCGGGACGACCGCCCGGGCGTGCAGGGGGGCGCGCTCGGCGATCGTCCTCAGACCGTCGAGCAGGCGGGGAGGTACGGTTCCGTGCCGGTCGGCGGCGGTGAGGCGCTCGATCTCGGCGAGGAGCGCGGCCCGGCCGGTGAACCCGCCGTGGTCGAGGCCTTCCCGTAGCGTCCGGTCGGCGCGGCCCGCGGGCACCCAGCCGTGCAGGCGGCCGAGCCGCTCGACCGCCTCCTCCGCCAGGGCGCGCGCGGTCGAGCCGTCCACCCCGGGCATGCCCATGCCGGGAGCCGACCCGGGCACGCGGGCGTAGCAGGCGTAACGGACGTCGCGCGCCTCGAGCCGGTGGAGCCCGCTGTCGAGCAGGGGGGCCGTGAGGCCTGCGGGCAGGTCGGGCGCGAGCGCGATCTCCCTGTTCAGCCGGGAGTGGGAAGCGGCATCGATGATCTTCACGACGACGTCCGAGCCGACGTACACGTGGTGGGAGCTGCTCTCGGCGGCGGCCATGGGGCCGGGGTCGCGCCCCATGGCCGCCGCCGCGATCGCGCGGGCGTCATCGCGGGCTTGCCCCGGATCGGTCACGGCCGCGGGTTGGTGCGCGTTCAGAACTCGACCACCGAGCGGAGTACCTCGCCCCGTTCCATGCGTGCGAAGGCCGCCTCGACCCCGTCCAGGGCGATCCGCTCCGAGACGAACGCGTCGAGGTCGAGCCGGCCTTGCAGGTAGAGGTCGATGAGCAGCGGGAAGTCCCGCTCGGGCAGGCAGTCCCCGTACCAGGAGGACTTCAGGGCGCCGCCGCGTCCGAAGACGTCCAGCAGCGGGAGTTCGAGCTGCATCTCCGGCGTCGGGACGCCGACCAGCACCACCGTGCCGGCCAGGTCGCGCGCGTAGAACGCCTGCTTGTACGTCTCGGGACGGCCGACGGCCTCGATGACCACGTCCGCCCCGTTGCCGCCGGTCAGCTCCTGGATGGCCTTGACCACGTCCTGCGTACCGCCGTTGACGGTGTGCGTGGCGCCGAGTCCCCGCGCCCACTCCAGCTTCCGGTCGTCCAGGTCCACGGCGATGATGCGGGAGGCTCCGGCCAGCCTGGCCCCGGCGACGGCGGCGTTGCCCACTCCCCCGCAGCCGATCACGGCCACGGAGTCGCCGCGGCCGACGTTGCCGGTGTTCAGGGCGGCGCCCAGGCCGGCCATCACCCCGCAGCCGAGCAGCCCGGCGGCCGCCGGCGAAGCGGCCGGGTCCACCTTGGTGCACTGACCGGCGGCGACCAGGGTCTTCTCGGCGAAGGCGCCGATGCCGAGGGCCGGGGAGAGCGGGGTGCCGTCCTCCAGGGTCATGGGCTGGGTGGCGTTGTGCGTGGCGAAGCAGTACCAGGGGCGGCCGCGCTTGCAGGCCCGGCAGCTCCCGCACACCGCGCGCCAGTTGAGGACGACGAAGTCGCCGGGGGCCACGGAGGTGACGTCCGGGCCGACGGATTCGACGACCCCGGCCGCCTCGTGGCCGAGGAGGAAGGGGTACTCGTCGTTGATCCCGCCCTCCCGGTAGTGCAGATCGGTGTGACAGACCCCGCAGGCCTGGACCCGTACGAGCGCCTCGCCGGGGCCCGGGTCGGGCACGAGGATCGTCGTGGTCTCCACCGGTGCGCCCTTGCTCCTGGCGATGACCCCTCGTACGCGATGCGTCACGTGCTACCCCGATCTCGATCACTGTCTCGTCGACTGCGCCGGAGGCCCCCCGAGGGTTCCACCGGTCCCCCGCCAACGTACACGCGCTGTCCCGTGTGCGGGAGTTGCACCGCGCCCGGGTGGGGTGGGCGGCCGCCCCCGGCGCGCTGGACCGCCTAGACGTGGTCCCCGGACAGTTCGGGCGGCAGCACCGCCCGTAGGGCCGTACCGAAGGCGGACACGGCGGGGTGGGCTGCGGCGCCGCTGCGGAAGGCCACGTTGGTGCGGCGCTCCATGACGAGGCGGGTGAGCGCCACGGCCGGATCCGCGTGCCCGGTGATCCCCAGCTGCGGCACCACGGCCACCCCCTGGCCGGCCGCGACCAGGGCGAGCACGGTGGCGAACTCGTCCACCTGGTGGCGGATCCTCGGCATGAACCCGGCGTCCTCGCAGGCGCGCACGGTCATGGCGTGGCAGAGCGTGCCGGGCGTGGCGGTGATCCAGGGCGCGTCGGCGTGCGTACGGAGCAGCGCCCGCTGCCCGGCTCCGCCCGGCCCCGCCGGAGCCACCCCGTCGACGGAGTCGGCCGGACCCGTCGGTGTCGCCAGGTACATCGCCTCGCGGTAGAGCGGTTCCGTGGCGAGGCCCGGTTCCTCCGGCGCGGGGACGAAGTCGTACGCGTTGATCAGGGCCACGTCCAGGTCCCCGGCCCGCAGCGCGTCGGCGACCGCCGCCGGGTCGGTTTCGGACACCATCGGCTCCAGTCCCGGGTGCCGGCGGGCCAGCTCCGCCAGGGCCGCCGGGACGACGGCCCTGGTCGCGGTCGGGAAGGAGCCGATCCGCAGCGCTCCGGCCAGTCCGCCGCGTGCCTCCGCGAGCTCGGCGTCGGCCCGCTCCAGCAGTTCCAGCACCGCGTCTGCGTGCCGGACCAGGTTCTGGCCGGCAGGTGTGAGCCGGACCCGGCGCCCGGTGCGTTCCAGCAGCGACAGACCGGCCTCGCGTTCGAGGACCGAGAGCTGCTGGGACACCGCCGAAGGGCTGAAGGAGAGCGCCTCGGCCACCGCGGCGATGGTCCCGCGGTGGGCGAGTTCGCGCAGGAGGCGCAGGCGTCGTACATCGAGCATCGGATCAGCTTATGGTTCAGGTAAGAAAGGCGAACTGGATTCGATGCTCGGGGCGGGTCAGGCTCGTTCCATGACCCAGACGCTCAGGACCTCGTCCACACCCGCCGCCGCTTCCGCCGCTTCCGCAGCCCCCGCCGCCCCCGGCCCGTACGCCCCGCACGGGATCCACGTGCCGATGATCACCCCCTTCACCGCCGCCGGCGAGGTCGCCGCCGACGCCCTGGAGGCGCTCGCCCACGAGGTGCTCGACGCGGGAGCCACCGGGATCGTGGCGCTGGGCACCACCGGCGAGCCGGCCGCCCTCGACGAGGCCGAGCGCGACCTCGTCACCGACGTCTGCGCCCGGGTCTGCCGGGAGCGCGGGGCGGCGCTGACCGTGGGTGCCGGGGCGAGCGGGACCCGGGCCGCCGAGGAGTCGCTCGGCCGGCTGAAGCGGTGGCCCGAGGCGCGGGCCGCGCTGGTGACCGTGCCCGCGTTCCTGCGGCCCGCGGCCGCCGGGGTGCTGGCGCACTTCGAGCGGCTGGCACGGGTGAGCCCCGTACCGCTGATCGTCTATCACGTCCCGTACCGCACCGGGCAGCCGTTGGAGGCACCGCTGCTGCGGGCGATCGGTGCGCTGCCCGGGGTGGCCGGCGTGAAGTACGCCGTCGGCTCGCTCGACGGGGAAGCGGTGGCACTGCTCGGTGATCTGCCGGACGGTTTCGCGGTGTTGGCGGGTGACGACTCCTTCCTGTCGCCCCTGCTCGCGCTCGGCGCGGCGGGCGGGGTCCTCGCGTCGGCCCATCTCGCGACGGGCCGGTTCGCCGAGCTGGCGGCCGCCTGGCGGGCGGACGAAGCGGACCGGGCCCGCCCTCTGGGCCATGCGCTGGCCCGGCTCTCCGCGACCCTCTTCGCCGAGCCCAACCCGACGGTGATCAAGGGGGTGTTGCACGCGCAGGGCCGCATCCCGACCCCCGACGTGCGCCTCCCCCTGCTGCCCGCGGGCACGGAATCGGTCACAGCGGCGCTGCGGGAACTGGCGCGGCTTCCCTGACCTCGACCTCCTTCCCGCCCGGGTACGACAACCTCCCGCACAGCGGTACACGCACCGCATCGTCCGGGGTCCGCTCTTCGGGATCGCCTCCCAGGAGGCGGGCGGCGGGCACCGGTGGCAGGTGTGCGCCACCGCGTGGTGCGGTGCGAGGAGATCATCTACGGCACCGGGGACGGACCGGAGCCACCCCGACCACCCATCCGGAGCCGATCGTCCGCGCCTGGGAGCCGGGACCCGGGAGAGTGCCGGCGCGCACCACGACGGGCCGGAAGCCCGCGTCCGCGGCGCTTCCGAGCCCGCACGCGGCCCGCAGGGCACTGGTGCACATCCTGAGGATCCACCCCGTGATGGACGAGGACGGCACGATCTCCCACGAGGGTCGATTGACCCGGGATGGGCGATTCGCCACCAACGGGCGGGTCGCCCGAATCGGCCCCGGCGACGGGCGACTTGCCCGGATTGAGCCAGCGCCCGCCGGCCCGTGATGTGAGTCACGCCGGAGGCGTCAACATCATTTCCCCGCGAGGGACGATTCCCTTTTCCCGGTTGGATATTCGCGAATTCCCGGATCTCTTTTCAAGGTCATCCACCGGGCCGAATGCGGGAAGTTGATCTCCCGGTCGAATTCGTGTCTTGTTCCGGCCCGGCGGACTCGCCTACGGTCACCTCATTCCCGGTGGTCAGCTGCCGAATCCGGCCTCCGCCAGGGCTCTTCCGTCCCCCACGTGAGGAATTCCGCCATGCCCGCACAGGGAAAGCACCGTCGGCCGAAGCAGCACCACGCACTCACCCGCAAGCTGGCCCTCGCCGGTACGGGCAGTGCCGCACTGGCCCTCCCGCTGATCGGCGCGACCACGGCCGGGGCGGCCGAGGTGGCCGTCGCCCCGACGACGTATTCCGTGGTCAGCGGCGACACCCTGAGCAAGATCGCGGCCGAGCACTCCATCGGCGGCGGCTGGCAGCAGCTCTACGAAGCCAACAAGAGCATCGTCGGCGCCAACCCCTCGGCCATCCGCCCCGGCCTGAAGCTGAACCTCACGGGGGCCGCCCCCGCCGCCGCACCGGCCGCGGCCAAGGCCGCCAAGGCCACCACCGGCTACGCGAACAACCTCGACGGCTGGATCCGGGAGTCGCTCGACGTCATGGCGCAGCACGGAATTCCCGGAAGCTACGAAGGAATTCACCGCAACGTCATGCGCGAATCCTCGGGGAATCCGCTGGCCATCAACAACTGGGACTCCAACGCGGCGGCCGGGATCCCCTCGAAGGGGCTCCTCCAGGTCATCGACCCGACCTTCAAGGCCTATCACGTCCCCGGCACCCCGATGGACTCCTACGACCCGGTCGCCAACATCACGGCCGCCTGCAATTACGCGGCGGCTCGCTACGGTTCGATCGACAACGTCAACGGCGCCTACTGAACGAGCTTGCGGTGGGCCGCTCCCGGCTCACTCCAGCCCGTACCGCCGCGCCGATTCCTCCTCCTGCGCCAGCCGGTGCATGGCCTTCAGTACCGGCTGGACGAGGACGACCGCGGCCACCGCCGTCTCGACCTTCTCCGACTCGGAGGGGTACGTCTCCATGAAGTCGAAGTCGTGCACGGCCGCCTGGTGCATCAACTCGGCGTACGGGGACATCAGTTCGGCGTCCCACCGATAGCCGAGCCGGATGAGGGCGGACACCGCCGACACGAGCGAGCGGTGCACCGGGGACAGGTCCCCCACCTCCCGGGCCGCCGACCAGCCCCGCATCTCCAGCAGCCGGTCCACCTCGCGCCGCGCGGTGATCACCGCCGGATCCTCGTCGTCCGGCTCGGGGCCCTGCGGCAGCGCCCACAGCGCCGCACCTATCCGCATCGTCCGCCCCAGGGACTCGTCGTCCACGTGCGCGAGCACTTCCCGGGCCGTGGCCACCGGAATCCCGCCGACCTGGATCAGTGCGCGGACCAGCCGGAGCCTTCGCAGATGGTCCTCGTCGTACTCGGCGGTCGTCGCACCGACCCGCCGCCCCGGCTCCAACAGCCCTTCGCGCAGGTAGTACTTGATGGTGGCCGTGGGGACGCCACTGCGTTCGCTCAACGCCGCCAGTCGCATCTTTGAGCCTTTCCTTGGAGAGTGCCGCTATCCCATGATGCACGGGCGGCACGGCCCGGGAATCAGGTGGCGGTACGCGGCCTGCGCGCCCTGGCGCGCACCAGGGTGCGCAGCGGAGCCGTGAACCCGTAGCCGACGTCCTTGCGCAGAGCCCCGGCACCGGCTCGCTCCACCGCCGTGAGCTGGTGTTCCATGAGCTCCGTCATCGTCGCGGCGACCGCCCGCAGCCCGGGTGCGGTGAGGTCGAGGATGCCGTCGGCGGCGGCGAGCGCGGTACGGGCCCGTCCGCACTCGGCCGCCAGCAGTTCCCGTACGGCCTGGGTGTCACGGGCCCGTTCGAGGTCGGCGCGGGTCACCGAGTGCTCGGCGAGGCGGGCCCGCGGGATGCAGAGCCGGCCGGCGGCGAGGTCTCCGGCGAGGTCGGCGAGGAAGTCGACCCGCTGGGCGGCGTCCACGAACCGCCGCCAGCCCGCGGCCTGTTCCGGGTCCGGCCCGCCCTGGTACTGCAGCCCGGTGAAGACGAGCACCCCGGGCCAGGCGTAGGCGTCGAGGTACGCCTGGAACTCCTCCTCGGCGGCGAACCCGTCGAAGACCGCCTCCTCGGTGGCCGCCCCGTCGAGGAACCGGAACACCCAATCGGTGGGCAGACCGCGGGAGTCGACGGCGTGGGCGTAGGCGCGCAGCAGCGGGTCGGGGCTGTCCCCCGTCTCCAGGGCGCGGCGCACCTCGGCGCCCAGTTCCTTGAGTCCTGCGGCCCGCCGGTCGGCGGAGCCGGTCTCGGCGACGTCGTCGACCCGGTTCATGAAGGCGAGGCCCGCCGCCAGCCAGGGCACGAGCGGGGGTGCGGCCAGCAGCCGCAGGGCGAGGTACGGCGCGGGTTCCCGGCGCAGGACCCGGCGGGCCGCGTACGTGTAGTCGGCCCGGAGCCGGGGGCCCGTGATCCCGGCGGCCGTGAGCGTGCTGCGCCAGCTCGGCATGGTGGTGGTTCTCCGCTTCCCCGGGCGTCAGCTCCGGTAGACCTTCTTGATCTTGAAGTCGGTACCGGCGAGGACGTAGCCGCCCTGCCCGTACTCGTCGCTCAGGTAGGGCCGGACCGCGGGGGCGTCCATCCAGGGCGAGACGTTGAGGTAGCGGGAGCTCGGGTTGTCGACGCCGAGCTCCTTCGTCGACTCGGCGAGCAGGGCGGGCAGGGCGTCCCAGCCGAGCGCCGCCATGTCCATGAGCGGGGCGCCGGGCTTCACGGTGCCGGACGGGCCGGTGCGCTTGGCGACTCCGCCGCGGTACTGCCAGGAGTCGACGGTCTTGGCTCCGGGCGCGGTGGGGATGTCGGCGATCACGTACTCGTCGTAGACCCTCATGTTGACGAAGGTGGTGGTGCCCGTCTGCTGCTTGAGCGCCTCGATGGCGGTACGGATGTTGGCCGGATCGATCAGGCTGCCCTTGGGCGGGGTGACCGCCTTGGGCGTGCTCGCGTTCGGAGTGGGCGTGGGGGTCAGGGCCACGGCGGTGCCCTGGGCCGGGGAGGCCGGGCCGGAGGCGGACGGGGTGTCCGCGGCCTTCGTGTTGCCGCCCTTGCCCGCGGAGCCGCCGGCGTTCCCGTCGGGCAGTCCGTTGACGAGGCCGACGACGCCGGCGGCCAGGACCACCGCGAGGAGTCCGGCGAGCAGGGCGGGGCGACGGCGCCGACGCGGGGAGGGTGGCGCGGGGAGGTTCACGGGGACGGTGTACGCGTACGGGTTGCCCGCGCCCGGAACGAACGGAGTCGGCATCGGCGTCTGCGGTGTCTGAGCGGGGCCGTGCGCCGCCGCCGGTATCGGTACGGGTCCCATGGCGGGACCGGGGCCCGGGGCGGCCGGCCCGAAGCTCCCGAAGGCGACCGTCGGTACCACCGGTGAGCCGCCGTCGAGAGCACTGCTCGCACTGCGGAGCAGCGCTTCCAGTTCCCCGGCGTCGGGCCGCACGGACAGGTCCCGCACCAGCAGCCGTTCCAGTACGGGGCCGAGCGGGCCGGACCGGACCGGCGCGGGGATCGGCTCGTCGAGCACCGCGACCACGGTGGCCAGGCTGGTGGCCCGGCGCAGCGGATGCACCCCTTCGGCGGCCACGTACAGCAGCATCCCGAGCGACCACAGGTCGGAGGCGGCGAGTCCCTCCTCGCCGCGCGCCCGCTCGGGCGCGATGTACTCCGGCGAGCCGATCAGGGCTCCGGTCGAGGTCAGCCCGGTCGCTCCGTGCAGGGCGGCGATCCCGAAGTCGGTGAGCACCGCGGAGCCGCCGGGGCGCAGGAGCACGTTGGCCGGTTTCACGTCGCGGTGCAGCACCCCCTCCGCGTGTGCGGCCCGCAGCGCGGAGAGCAGGTCGAGCCCGAGGCGCAGCACGTCCGCCACCGGCATCGGCCCGGCCTCCAGCCGGTCGGCCAGGGAGCCGCCCCTGACGAGCTCCATCACGATCCACGGATGGCCGTCGGAGCCGGGATCGGGCTCCACGATGTGGTGGATCGTGACCACGTTCGGGTGGGCGAGCCGGGCGAGGGCCCGGGCCTCGCGGACGGCCCGTTCGCGCAGTTGGACGACGAGCCCGGGCTGCGCCGCGGCGGTCGCCGGGTCCGGCGGCCGCACCTCCTTGAGGGCGACCTCCCGGTCGAGCGCGATGTCGCGGGCGAGCCACACCGTCCCCATACCGCCGCTGCCCAGGGGACGGGCGAGTTCGAATCGCCCGTCGATCAACCGTCTGCCGGCCTCACTGCTGTCCATGGCCGGTCATCGTAAGCGCCGCCACCGACGCCGGTGCACCCGTACCGGGACGTGGACATCACGGTACGGCCGCGGCCTCCATGGAGCACTGACCGGGCCCGCCGGTCAGTTGCGCGAGTTGCCGAAGAGGAGGCGGTAGGCGATGAGGAGGACCAGGGAGCCCGCGATGGCGGAGCCCCAGGTCGCGAGGTCGAAGAAGTCGTTCTGGATCGACCGGTTCAGGAACTTGGCCGAGAGCCAGCCTCCGGTGAAGGCGCCGGCGATGCCGATGAGGGTGGTCCCGATCAGGCCGCCCGGATCACGGCCGGGCAGCAGGACCTTGGCGATCCCGCCCGCCAGCAGTCCGAGGATGATCCAGCCGATGATGCCCATGCCCGTTCACTCCGCTTCGATGTGCGCGCCTCGTCGTGCGCGCGCCGTCCGTTCAGGTCTCACGGGGAGAGACGCGTGAACAGGTGAAACGGTTCTCAGCAGGTCCGCCGGGACCCGGGGGCGGGCCGGAAGACGGCCACCGCGGCCAAGGCCAGCACGGCCGCTCCGGCCGCACCCACCGCTCCCGCTGCCAGGAATCCGCCGCGGGAGCGCCAGGACAGCACCGACAGCGTCGACTGGGCGGAGGCGAACGAGCCCGCGCTCAGCACGGATCCCACCGAGGCGGCCGACAGCGCCGAGCCGATCGAGCCGACCGACAGCACACTGCCGACCGATCCGATGGAGAGGATCGAACCCACCGAACCGATGGAGAGGATCGAACCCTTGGAGCGGAGCGAGAGGAACGAACCGTCGTCGGGAATCACGCGACTCATGCTGCCACACCGGCCATCGGTGCGGGCTGAGGAACGGTCTGAGTCGCGGGCTGAGGCACGGCCTGGGGCGCGGCGGCCGTCGGCTGCTGCGGGGTCCGGGTGAGCAACAGCACGCCCCGGGCCGCCGCGAGCGCCCCGGCCACGGCCAACAGGACCCCGAAGGCGCCGCCGTGGATGCGTTCGCCGAGCAGGATCATGCCGATCGCGGCCGCGGCCAGCGGGTTGGTCAGGTTGACCACCGCGAGCGGGGCGCCGAGGCCGCCCCGGTAGGCCCGCTGGGACAGGAGCATCCCGCCGACCGCGAAGACCACCACGAGCAGTGCCACCGAGACGACCCGGACGCTGAGCAGGGACCCGCCCCGGCCGCCCGCCACGGCGACGGTCTGGGTCAGGGCGGAGGCGGCCGCCGAGGCCAGCCCGGACGCCGTCGCGTGGCGCAGCCCCGAGCGGGTGTCGCTCCGTGCGGTCAGCAGCATGATCACCGCGGCCGTGGCTCCGGAGACGGCGAGCGCTTCGGTCAGGGTCAGGGTCTCGTCGGGGGACGGGCCGGAGGCGGGCAGCAGGAGCAGGCCGAGGCCGACGACGGTGGCCAGGGTGCCGCGCCACTCGCTGGCCACGACCCGCCTTCCGGCGCCGCGGGCGCCCAGCGGTACGGCGGCGACGAGGGTGAGCGCACCGAGCGGCTGGACCAGGGTGAGCGGCCCGTACCGCAGGGCGGCGGCGTGCAGGAGCGCGGCGGCGGCGTTCAGGCCGGCCGACCACCACCAGGCGCCGTTGCCGAGCAGTGCCGCGGTGCTGCGGGCCACCGCGCGGCGGGCGAGGCGTTCCTGGGCGACGGCGGCGGCCGCGTAGGTGACGGCCGCGGCGAGGCAGAGCAGGACGGCGAGGACCGTGGCGTTCACCGGACTGCTCCTACGGGATCCAGTGGCCCTCCGAGCCCCGGGGCGCCGGGACCCGTACCCGTACCCGTCGACGGCGCCGGCGTCGGCACGGGCAGCGCCTCGGAACGCGGGACCGGCACGCTCCGCCGGGCGACGAGCGACCGGCCGACCGGGCGCGGGACCAGCAGCAGGGCGGCTCCCAGCAGCAGCGTGGCGACGATGGCGTCGAGCCAGTAGTGGTTGGCCGTACCGACCACCACGAGCAGGGTCACCAGCGGGTGCAGCAGCCACAGGGCGCGCCACCGCGAGGAGGTGGCGGCGATCATGCCCAGCGCCAGCATCAGCGCCCATCCGAAGTGCAGCGAGGGCATCGCGGCGAACTGGTTGGCCATGGTGTCGGCGGCGGGCGCGGCCCCGTAGACGGTCGGGCCGTAGACCTGGCCGGTGTCGATCAGGTGGGCCTCGCCCAGCATCCGCGGGGGTGCGAGGGGGAAGGCCAGGTGGATGACGAGGGCCGCGCCGGTCAGGACGGCCAGGACGCGGCGGGTCCAGAGGTAGTGCGCGGGGCGGCGTACGTAGAGCCAGACGAGGAAGAGCACCGTGGCGGGGAAGTGCACGGCCGCGTAGTAGGTGTTCGCGGTGTGCACGAGGGCGTCGCTGTGCAGGAGCAGGCGCTGGACCAGGCCTTCGCCGGGCAGGTGCAGGGTGCGCTCGGCGTCCCAGATCCGGGTGGCGTTGCGGAAGGCCTCTTCCGTGCGGCCGGTGGCGAGCGTACGGCCGCACTTGTAGACCGCGAAGAGGCCCACGACGAGCAGGAGCTCGCGTATGAGGCGGCGGCGGGCGCCCGGCCCCGCGCCGGCCCCGACGGGTGTGGTGTGGGAGGTCATCCCCCGGTCTCGCTTCCTGTACACAGCTCTGGCTCACAATCGACACACCAGTGTATCGATACATTCTCGTATCGATACGAGTGTGTACCGATACGCTCGCGTTCCCGTAGACTTTCACTAGAGCCCGCTGCCCCGCGACCGAAAAAAATCGGCCATCATGGCGAGGGCCCACCCGGCCACACCGGCCGGCACGCAGCATCGAGGAGAGCCGCCCCATGACGTCGCCGACGCCGGAAGCCGCCCCGGCCCCCGCGCGCCGCTCCAAGATCACGCCGGAGCGCGAGCAGCAGCTCTACGACGCCGTCCTGGATCAGCTGCGCGAGGACGGCTACGAGGCGCTGACCATGGAGAAGATCGCCGCCCGGGCCACCTGTGGAAAGTCCACGCTCTACCGGCAGTGGAAGACCAAACCGCAGCTCGTCGCCGCCGCCCTGCGCGCGGACCGGCGCGGGACCCTCGCCGCGGTGGACACCGGAACCCTGCCGGGCGACCTGCGCGAGGCGGCCCGGATCGCCGCCTGCACCTCGGGGCGCGACACCCTGCTGATGCAGGCCCTCGGGCACGCGGTGCTGAGCGACGAGGAGCTGAAGGCGGCCCTGCGCGATGCCTTGGTGGAGCCGGAGCTGGCGGCGTTCGACTCGATCGTGGCGCGGGCCGTGGCCCGGGGCGAGCTCGCCCCCGGACACCCTGCCGTGGAGTTCCTGCCGGCGCAGCTGATGGGCGTGCTGCGCATCCGGCCCGTACTGGAGGGCCGCTACGCCGACGCCGAGTACCTCGTGCGGTTCGTCGACGCCTGCCTGCTCCCGGTGCTGGGCGCGGCCCCGCCGGAGGCGGACCGGGCCCCCGGACCGGGCGCCTGAACCGGGCCCTGAAGCGGGCCCCCTGAACCAGCGGGCCGCCGTCCCCGATGACCGGACGGTGACCCGCTCGCGCTGCCTCGTGGGGACGGTGGCAGCGCAGCCCCCGGACCGGACGGCGGGCACTCCCTCGCGGAGTGACCGCCGACCGGTCCGTGCGGCTTTCCGGGCGGCTCTACGTGTGGAGCCCGCTCAGTTCCGGGCCGCGCCCATCGCCCGGGCGAACTCCTCCGGGTCCGCGTCGAAGCCCCGTAGGGTCGGGTCGATCGACCAGACCCCCGCGGCGTCGCGGGTGAACTCGGCGACCGTGACCCCGCTCGCGGCGCCGAAGCCGGCGAGGTCGTCCACGGCGAGATCGGTGTAGCCCTCCCGGACGCGCACCCCCTTGCCCGCGACCTCGGCGAAGGTCACCGCCGGGCCGCCGCCAGGCCGCTGGATCACCACACCCACCACGACCCGGGTCAGCTCATCGGCGATCCGGGTGAGTTCGAGGGTCATGACCTCGTCGAAACCCAGCCCCAGCCCGGTCCGGCTGTCCCGGTTCAGCGTGATGGTGCCGTCGGGCGACCGGCTGCCGAAGTGGACCAGGTGGACGGGGTCCCCGTACGGGTCCACGGCCCGGTAGACCGCGGCGATCAGGTCGAGGTCGTGGACGGGCGCTCCCGCCGGGCTGGGATCCCACCGCAGCGCGATCTCCACCTTGGCCAGGCCCTTGCGTACTCCGCTCACCGAACTCCCCCTCCGAACACCGTGCGTTGCCCTCCCATGCTGTCACGGGTCCTACCCCGGGGGCTCGAACGACCGTACGTTCCCGGCCAGTCCGGGGACCGGACCGAGACCGGACGGAGACGGCACGGGGGCTACCAGTCGCCGTCCTGGACCGGCTTGCCCGGCCGGGGGGCGTTCCCCAGGGGTGCGACCTGGCCGGGAGCGGGTTCCGCCCACGGAGCCTCGTCGGTGCCGAGCCATTCGCCCACGGGCTGCACCCCGCCGAGGGTGTCGGAGGGGGCGAGGTCGGCGGCGTTCTCGTCGTAGTAGTCGAACCACGGCAGCCCGGCCTTGGTGTAGGCGGCCCGGTCCACCGGCGAGGGCGGCGGCTCCTCCCCGGTGATCCGGCGCCATGCGGGCGGGGTCACCAGGTGGACGAAGACCCGCGCGGCCGGCTCGGCCGCCCACTCCTTCGCCTTGCGGTCGTCGCGGTACACCTCCTGCCGCATGGAGCCGCCGACTCCGAGCCCCATCGCCGGGGCCGCCTGCGGGGCCGGCCCGCCCCTCGAGCGGCGCAGCGGGCCTCCGGCCGCGGCCGGAGCCGCGGGCGCTCCGGGAAGCCCGCCCGGCGCCGGTGCCGCCATCGGCGCCGGCATCGGCATCCCCGGGGCCGCTCCGTAGCCGCCGCCCCCGTAGCCGCCCGGCTGACCGCCCGGCGGCACGATCCCGTAGGGAGCGCCGCCGACCCGGCCGGCCCCGGCCGTGCGCGCCCGCTCCTCCTCCCGCCACCGCTCCAGCGCCTTCGCTCCGAGCGGGAAGGCCTGGAGCTGCACGCCGCCCGCGGTCTCCTCACCGGTGACCTGGCCCTCCACGGTGGCGCCGAGCCCCAGCGGGACGGCGACGAACTGGCGGACCGTACCCGTGCCCGAATTGATCCCGTCCAGCCACGGCTGGCGCGGCAGCACGAGGTAGTTCTGCGGCCTGCGCCCGAGCGCGCCCGTCCACCGCTCGCCGGAGACGGCGCACACCTTGCCGACGCCGACCTGGAGCGCGGTGGGCTCCCGGGTCCCGCCGAAGCTGAGCCACATCGCCTCGCGCAGGTACACGGGGAGCATCACCCCGCCCTTGGCCAGCCAGTCCGCCGGAACCGTGTCCGGATGGTCCTCCACCCGCCGCAGCGGGAACTCCCCCAGCCCCGGGGGCAGATTGTGCGTACCGGTCTCCGGCAGCCGCAGCGTCCGCATGAAGCGGACCTGCGCCCCCTCGCCCAGCAGCAGTGCGTTCCCCTCGACCCGTACCCCGCCCTTGGCCACGCGACCGGCTCCTCTCCCGTTCAGAACCGGATTCGCCGCAGGATCTGCCGCCGTTCCGGATCGTTACCCTCAAGATTTGCTCAGATGTCGTGACACTGCGCCCGACACCTTCCTAGCTTCCTCATATACGCGTCCACCAGCCCGTGCGGTTCCCCGCGCCCCGGGCCGGTCCCGGTGCGCTCCGCGCGCTCCCGCGCGGCACCGCCCGCCCGCGACCCCGCGTATCCGCGTACCCCAGGAAAGAGTGCACCATGAAGGTTCCCAAGGCAGGCGTCATCGCCGCAGTGATCGGTCTCTCCCTGACCGCATCGGCGTGTGGCGGTGACGATGACCAGGGGACCCTCGCCGTCGGCATCAAGTTCGACCAGCCGGGCGTCGGCATGCGGGAGCCGGACGGTACCTTCACCGGTTTCGACGTGGACGTGGCGACGTACGTCGCGAAGGAGCTCGGCTACTCGAAGGACCGGATCGTCTTCAAGGAGGTCCTCAGCAACGACCGCGAGCTCCTGATCGAGTACAACGAGGTCGAGATCGTGGCGGCCAGCTATTCGATCAACGACAAGCGCAAGGCGAAGGTCGACTTCGCCGGCCCGTACTTCCTCGCGCACCAGGACCTGATGGTCCGCGCCGACGACCCCACCCTCACCAAGGCCGAGGACCTCAACAATCCGGCCAAGAGGCTGTGTTCGGTGACCGGCTCGACCTCGGCGGAGAACGTCAGGAAGAACCTGGCGCCCAAGGCGAGCCTCCTGGAGCTCGGCGGCTACTCCGAATGCGTCGTCGCCCTCAAGGACGGCCTGGTCGATGCCATGACCACGGACAATTCCATCCTGGCCGGCTACACCGCCCGCAAGGGCAACGAGGGCAAGTTCCGGCTGATCGGGCTGCGCCTGAGCAACGAGAACTACGGGATCGGCATGAAGAAGGGCAACACCGAGCTCCAGGTCAAGATCAACAATGCGCTCCGCAAGATGGTCGAGGACGGCACCTGGGAAGCGGCCGTGAAGAAGAACTTCGGCCCGGACTACAAGTACGAGACCGCGCCCGCCATCACAGCGGGCAGCTGACGACCGTCGAGGCGGTGGCCGGGTCCGACCAGTCGGCGTCGAAGCGGGCGTTGACCACGTAGAGCCGGCCGCCGTACACCGCGGCCGTCGTCGGCTCGTCGAAGCGCGGGTCGGTGATCTGCTTGACGAAACGGGCCCGGCGGCCGTCCCCGCTCAGGGTGAACACGTCCACCGCATAGGCCCAGTTGCGTACGACGTACAGCGTGCGCCCGTGCACCACGAGCCCGTCGCCGTTGCGCGCCGAGCCGCCGTCGAGCACGGTCCGGGTGGCGGCGCCGGTGCGCGGGTCCACGCGGAACAGCGCCTCTGCGGTGTCGTGCACCACGAGCAGGGCCTGACCGTCGGGGGTCCGCGCGATCCCGTTGGCGCCCCAGTAGTCGCCGCCGGGCGGAACCGGGTCCCATTCGCCGCCGAGCCGCAGGGCGCGGGGGGCCGCGCCGGGACCGGTGAGGTCCCGGCCGACGGGCAGGAAGTACAGGACGTCCGCGAAGGAGTCGGTGAACCAGGCGCCCCCGCAGCCGACGACGGCGTCGTTGACGAAGGCGGTACCGGTCGCGGCCTGGTGGGTGGCCAGAACCCGCCCGTCCCCGGCGTCGACCACCCGGATCTGCCCGCTGGCGCCGCCCGCGACCAGCAGCCGGCCGTACGGGGCGAGCTTGAGGCCCACCGACATCGGCCCCCCGCCCCGGGTGATGATCCGCCCGGCGCCGGTGGCGAGGTCGAAGCGGTAGACCGAGCCGTCGAGCAGCGAGCCCGTGTAGGCCGTGCCGCGCGCCGAGACGGCGATCCCTTCGGGCTGGAAGCCCGCCGGGATCGCCACCGTGTCGGGCCACGGCCTGGCCGCCTCCTGGGCCCGGGCGAGCGGCGCCCCGGCTCCGACGAGCGCGGCGCCTCCCAGCGCCGCGGCCGCACCCATGAACCCGCGCCGTCCCCATCGTCCCGTCATGACTGACCCCTCTCAACTGCCGTGCGCAATAGGTGGGTTGCGCCCACACCCCACCACATCGGTTGCGCTCTCCGGCAGTCCCCGGCAGTCCCGGCCGGGATCCTTCACAAGGGGACGGCGAAGCTCAGGCTCCCGAGACCGGGGCCTTGCCGCGCAGGACGGTCAGGAACTCCCGCATCCAGGCGGAGTGGTCGGGCCAGGCGCGGGCCGACACCAGCGTGCCGTCGACCACGGCCTCGGAGTCCTCGAAGGTGGCGCCGGCCGCCTTCACGTCCAGCTCCAGCGCCGGGTAGGCCGTGACCCGGCGGCCGTCGAGGGCGCCGGCCGCGGCCGTGATCAGGGGGCCGTGGCAGATCTGCGCGATCGGCTTGTCGTCGCCGGCGAAGGCCGACAGGATCCGCCGCACCTCGGGGTCGTTGCGCAGGTACTCCGGGGCGCGTCCGCCGGGCACGACGAGCGCCGCGTACTCCCCCGGGTCCACGTCGGCGAAGGCGATGTCGGCGGGCCAGGTGTAGCCGGGCTTCTCGGTGTAGGTGTCGAAGCCGTCCTCGAAGTCGTGTACGACGAACCGCAGCTTCTTCACCGCCGGTGCCGCGATGTGGACCTCGTACCCTTCCTCGATCAAGCGCTGGTAGGGGTAGAGGACTTCGAGGGATTCCGCCGCGTCGCCGGTCACGATGAGGATCTTCGGTGCCATGGGCTGCTCCTGGTAGGGCTGTTCACGGTGTGGCCTCCGCCACCGTGCCCGCACCGCCCCGTCCTGCATAGGGATTCTTCCGCCAATCACCCGCATGACGCGCGTAGAAAATCCTGCCTCCCGACACGTGCTTTTTACCTGTAGGGCACATGACAATGTGAATCTCGCTCTGCCACCTGATACCCCGCCAATTCCCCGGGCGGGAGCGGTGCGTGTGGAGAGGTACCCCCCACGTGATGAGAATCTCGCGCCTTACTCCCTGGGCAGCCGGCCTCGCGGCCGCGTCCCTGATACTGATCCCGGCCTCCGCCTCGGCAGGCCAGCGGACCGCGGCCGCGGCCCCCGCGGCGGCCTCGGCCTCGATCTCGGCTTCGGCCTCCGCCGTCGACACCTACTACGCCACCGCCGAGGGCAAGACCGGCGCCGCGCTGAAGACGGCGCTGCACAACATCATCAAGAACCAGTCCAAGGTGACGTACGACGGCGTGTGGAACGCCCTCAAGGTCACCGACCAGGACCCCGCGAACTCCAACAACGTCATCCTGGTCTACTCGGGCCGCTCGCAGTCGAAGTCCACCAACGGCGGCGGCGTCAACGACTGGAACCGCGAGCACGTCTGGGCCAAGAGCCACGGCGACTTCGGCACCGCCACCGGCCCCGGGACCGACCTGCACCACCTCAGGCCCGAGGACGTCACCGTCAACAGCACCCGCGGGAACAAGGACTTCGACCTGGGCGGCGGCCCGGTCTCCGAGGCCCCCGGCAGCCTGACCGACTCCGACTCCTTCGAGCCGCGGAACGCGGTCAAGGGCGATGTCGCGCGCATGCTGCTCTACATGGCCGTGCGCTACGACGGCGGTGACGGTTTCGCCGACCTGGAGATGAACGACAAGGTCAACAACGGCAGCGCGCCCCTCTTCGGCAAGATCAGCGTCCTGAAGCAGTGGAACCTGCAGGACCCGCCGGACGCCTTCGAGCAGCGCCGCAACCAGGTCATCTACGACACCTACCAGCACAACCGCAACCCGTTCATCGACCACCCGGAGTGGGTCAACTCCATCTGGTAGGCGCACGGTGCCCTCGGCGCCCTACTGCACGCCGAGGGCCATCCACTTCTCCGGTGCCGCGAGCGGTTCGAAGCCGGCCTTCGCGTAGACCTCGTGCGCGTCCGCGGTCGCCAGCAGGATCCTGCGCAGCCCGTACGGGGCGAGGTGGTCCCGTACCGCCCCCGCCAGGGCGGTGCCGAGCCCCTTGCCCCGTACGCCCCGGTCCACGTACACGTCGCAGAGCCAGGCGAAGGTGGCGCGGTCGGTGATGACGCGGGCGTAGGCCACCTGGAGACCGGACACGGCGTCGTAGACCCCGAAGTTGAGGGACCCCTCGATGGCGGCGTCCTGCTTCTCCCGGCTCCGGCCGAGCGCCCAGTAGGCGTCCTCGGACAGCCACCGGTGGATCAGCTCCCGGTCGAGGCGGCCGGGGTCGGTGGACATCTCGTAGCCGGTCGAGATCTCACGGCCGGTGGAAGTGTCATGGCCCTCCGGCGAGGGCAGCGCGCTGTCGTCCATGCCCGCATCCAAGCAAAGCGGACGGGACCAGGCCAGCGTGTTTCGACAGCCGATACGCGGAGATGCGGCCGCGCTACAACCGGTCGGCCAGGGCCTTGAAGGCCGGCCAGTCCAGGGCCGGGGTGCGGGAGTCCCAGACCTTCTGGGACAGGGCGGCGAGGGGGAGCCGGATGCCGGCCGCGACCTGGGCCTGGGTCTGGGATCCGGCCAGGTCGCACCAGACGGCGAAGCGCGCGCCCAGGATCTGCCCGGCGTACCGCGCGGGGACGGCCGTGGTGCCGCGCAGGACGAGCGGGGTCCACTGCTCGTAGATGCGCCGGCCGTCGGGGTACGTGAACTGGTTCGGCTCCCCCAGCACGTAGTAGAGGTACTCGTCGTTGAGGTTGACGACCTTGCGGCCCTCGCGCAGGTACTCCAGCGGCGGCCGGGCCCCGATCTCCTTGCCCGTCCAGTACTCGACCTGGATGTCCCGGGCCGGCTGGGCGAGCCCGCCCGTGAAGAAGCCGTCGTTCCAGGCCGCCGGTGCCCGGCCCGCCGAACGGACCACGGCCGCGCGGTCGTTCAGCCAGCCCGTCGCCAGGTCCTGGACCCGCGCGGTGGGCCCGTACCGCTGCCGGGCGGCGGCGGTGAGCTGCGGGAAGGAGGTCTGCGGATCGCGGTAGACCAGGGCCTGGTACTCGTCGGCGCCCACGTTCCAGATCGCGCCGGGGAACAACGGCAGGTACTCGCGCAGGAGTTCGTCGACGAGTTTCGCCGCCGCCGGGTTCGCGATGTCGACCGCGCCCTTGACCGTCCGGCCCTGGACGTCGCGCAGTTGCAGCCCGGGGTACGCGCGCAGCACCGCTCCGAGGTGGCCGGGCGAGTCGATCTCGGGGACGACCGCGATGTGCAGGCGGGCGGCGAGCGCCGTGATCTCGCGCACCTGCGCCTTGGTGAGGTGGGGGGTGGAGACGATCTCGGGGTGGGTGTCGGACTCGATCCGGAAGGCCTGGTCGTCGGAGAAGTGCAGGCCGAGCTGGTTCAGCTTCAGGTCGGCCATCTCGCGCAGCCGGTCCTCGATCCAGTCCGGGGTGAAGTACTTGCGGGCTATGTCGAGGTTGAGCCCGCGCTGCGGCTTGGCCGGGGCGTCGCGCACGGTGCCTTCCGGGGCCGAACCACCGCCGCTCACCTCCTGCTTGAGGGTGCGGGTGCCGTAGAACACCCCGGCCTGGTCGGGTCCGGTGATGCGGACCTGCCCGTTGCTCACGGTGAGGGTGTACGACTCGGGAGTGCCGGAGCCCTTCGGCCCGAGGGCGAGTTCCACGTCCCCCTTGCGCGGGGTGGCCGATTCGGCGAATCCGATGCGCAGTTCCCCGGCGAGCAGCTTGCCCTCGTCCGCCAGGGCCGCGCTGTCGGCCGACGGTACGACGACCCGCGCCTCGGGGGCGGGCTGCCAGCCGGGGCCGCGGGCCGGCACGTGTTCCCGTACGGCGGGGATGGTGCGCGGGGCCTTGGACAGCGGAAGGGCGGGCGTCGGCGAGGGCGCCGGGGCTTGCGGGGTGGAGGGGGCGGCCGGGGTCTCGGCAGGTGCCGTCGCGGTCGGCGGGATGGTCGGCGCGGTGCTCGCCGCGACCGGGCCCCGGGCGTCCCCCGGGCCGGGCGCCCCGGACGCACAGCCGGGGACGGCGACAAGGGTGACCAGCGCGGCGACGGTTGCCGTCGCGATGACGTGGCTCCGCCCGTACTGCTTCGTCTGCCGCATCATGCACCTGTCCCCCGTACCAACGTGGCACGGGGGACGGCGGTGCGCGACCGGGGCAGGAAATCAGGCCAGGACGCCGAGCGCGGACTCCGCGAATCCGTGGTCCTGGGCCGGGGCTCCGCCGCCGATGGCTCCGACGAGGCGGCCGTCGCGGTGGACCGGCAGCCCGCCCGCGATGAACAGCAGCGGCCGGTCCAGGGCGGTGGGCAGCGTGTGGAAGGGGCCGCCCGGCTGGACGGCGTCGACGAGATCGGCGGTCGGGGCGTCGAGCTGCAGCGCCGTGAAGGCCTTGCGGGTGCTGGTCTCGCCCGAGATCAGGACGGCCCGGTCGTCGCGCCGGAAGGCGAGCGGGTGGCCGCCCGCGTCGAGCACGGTGACGCTGACCGCGACCCCGGCGGCTCCGGCGGCGGCCGTGGCGGCGACGACGAGCGCCTCGGCGTCCGCGGTGGTCAGCGGGGCGACGGCGGTACGGGTGGGGGTGGGGGTGGGGGTGGACATGCGGGTCTCCTGTGACGTGCGGGGGGGGGATGCGGGGCGGTACGAGGAGTGGTGGATCAGTGGTGGGCCGGGACGGCGGCGGACGCCGGGGCGCCGGCCGCGATGACCCGGCTGCCGCCTTCGCCGCCCGCGCGGGTCCCCGTACGCCGTTCCAGCGCTCCGGACACCAGGGCGAGGGCGAGGGCGGAGGCGGCGAGTGCCGCGCCGACCCAGTTCGGGGCGGTCCAGCCGAGTCCGGCGGCGATGACGAGGCCGCCGAGCCAGGCGGCGAGGGCGTTGCCGAGGTTGAAGGCGCCGATGTTGACGGCGGAGGCCAGCGTGGGGGCGCCGGCGGCCTGGTCGAGGACCCGCTTCTGCAGCGGCGGCACGGTGGCGAAGCCGAGGGCCCCGATGAGGAAGAGGGTCGCGGCGGCTCCGGCCCGGGTGTGGGCGGTGAGGGTGAAGGCGGCCAGGACCACGGCGAGCGCGCCCAGCGAGGTGTACAGCATCGGCATCAGCGCGCGGTCGGCGAAGCGGCCTCCTACGAGGTTGCCCGCGACCATGCCGAGGCCGAGGAGGACGAGCAGCCAGGTGACGGAGGTGTCGGCGAAGCCGGCGACGTTGGTCATCATCGGGGTGATGTAGGTGATGGCAGCGAAGACCCCGCCGAAGCCGAGGACGGTCATGCCCATGGCCAGGAGCACCTGGACGTTGCGGAACGCGGCCAGCTCGTGGCGGATCCGCACCCCCTCGGGGCGAGGCAGGTCGGGGACGAGCCGCGCGATGCCCAGCAGTCCGAGGAGGCCGAGCGAGGCGACGATCAGGAAGGTGACGCGCCACCCGAGGTGCTGGCCGACGAGAGTGCCGAGCGGGACGCCGACGACGTTCGCGACGGTGAGGCCGGTGAACATCATGGCGATGGCTCCGGCCTTCTTCTCGGGGGCGACGAGCTCGGCGGCGACGACCGCGCCGATGCCGAAGAAGGCGCCGTGGGCGAGGGAGGCCACCACCCGTCCGGCGAGCATGACGCCGAAGACGGGGGCCAGTGCGGAGACCACGTTGCCCACGATGAACAGGCCCATGAGCACCATCAGCATGCGCTTGCGCGGGATGCGGGTGCCGAGCACGGTCATCAGGGGGGCGCCGAGGACCACGCCGAGGGCGTAGCCGGTGACCAGGAAGCCGGCGGTGGGGATCGAGACGCCGTACGTGCCGGCGACCTCGGGGAGCAGGCCCATGATCACGAATTCGGTGGTGCCGATCCCGAAGGCGCCGATGGCGAGTGCGAGGAGTGCGAGAGGCATGAGGGGTGCCCTTCAGGAGCTACGGGAGCTTCAGGGGGAGGGAGGGAGGGAGGGAGGGAGGGGAGACGGAGGCGGCGGGCGCAGCGGTTGCCACAGCGGGTTGCCTGCGCCAACATTAATTGCAGACGCGGGATATTTGCAAGCGCGGGCAATTGCAGACGTGCCCTATCCTGGAGTCAGCCACACGCCTTCGAGGAGGACCGCCCATGACGGCCACGGACAGCGCACTCACCGCCCTCTCCCAGGGCTGGTGCGCCCTCTCCCTCCTGCACGGGCGCATCGAGACGCACATCGAGCGCGCCCTCCAGGCGGGACACGACCTGAGCGTGCGCGAGTACTCCCTGCTCGACGTCCTCAGCCGCCAGCACAGCGGCCCCGGCGGCCACCTGCGCATGCACCAGGTCGCGGACGCCGTGGTGCTCAGCCAGAGCGCGACGACCCGGCTGGTCAGCCGGCTGGAGGACCGCGGGCTGCTGAGCCGCTACCTGTGCGACACGGACCGCCGGGGCATCTACACCGACGTCAGCCCGGCCGGCCTGGCGCTCCTGGCCGAGGCCCGCCCCACCAACGACACCGCCCTGCGCGAGGCCCTGGACGAGGCGGCGCGCACTCCCGAGCTCGCCCTGCTGGTGGCCGCGGTGAAGAACACCCCGGCGGGGGTCCCGGCCACCTAGGGTCGGCGGATCCCCCCTCCGACGGCAGACGGCCCCGGGCCGCGGCGCCCGGGGCCGGTCGGATCACTGCCCGGAGTCGATGGCGGGGTGGCGCAGCTGCACCTCGGCACCCGTCTGCTTGAACGACTCCGCGGAGACCGGTACCAGCAGTGCATCGCGGTGGAAGTCCCGCAGGTTGGTCGACCCGCAGCTGATCATCGTCGAGGTGAGCTTCGCCCGGGTCCGCCCCACGTTGTCGGACAGGCTGCCGGCGTAGGGCACGTAGCCGTCGACGCCCTCTTCGAAGACCATCCGGCCGCGCTGGCCGTAACGAGCCGCGTTCTGCGCGCGCCGCGAGCCCTCGCCCCAGTACTCCTTGAACCACTGGTCGCCGATCTGCAGCTTCCGCGACGGGCTCTCGTCGAGCCGGGCGAAGTAGCGGCCGAGCATGATGAAGTCCGCCCCCATCGCCAGCGCCATCGCCATGTGCGAGTCGTCGAGCAGGCCGCCGTCGCAGCACAACGGCACGTACGCACCGGTCTCCTGGGCGTAGGCGTCGCGCGCCTGGACCACATCGAGCAGCGCGGAGGCCTGCCCGCGGCCGATGCCCTTCTGCGCCCGCGTGGTGCAGATGGCCCCGCCGCCGATCCCGACCTTCACGAACGCCGCGCCCGCATCGGCCAGGTAGCGGAAGGCCCTGCCGTCGACGACGTTCCCCGCGCCGACGAGAACATCGTCCCCGTACGCCTCCCGCGCGAATTCGAGGGTCCTCGCCTGGTGCACGGAATAGCCGTCGGAGGAGTCCAGACACAGCACGTCCGCGCCGGCCTCCGTCAGGGCGGGAATGCGGTCCTTGAAGTCACGGGAGTTGATGCCGGCACCCACCCGCAGACGCATCGCGCCGTCCACCGTCGCGCGGTGACGCGTCTCGCCGGTCCGGACGTCTTCCTTGTGCCGCTTGACCGCCAGCACGTCGGCGGCCTGGTCCTCGATCAGCTGGTTCTGGTGGATGAACGACAATCCGCCGGCCTGCGCCAGTGCCACCGCCAGCGTCGGTGACGACACCGCCTGCATGATGGCGCTCACCATGGGCGTGGCGATCCGAATGGCCGGCTCCTCGCCGACGCGGTGACGCACCAGCGGCGCCCCGAGATCCACGTTGTCCGGCGTGCAGTCTTCTGTGGTCAGGCCCGGGATGAGGAGGTATTCGCTCAGCGTACGAGAAATCTCGGGGAGGATTTTCACATGGTCTCCAGCAAGGAGCCTGCACCGGTCGACGACGGATCGGCGAGGCTCGTACGGGCAGTGCGGATCGATGCCGGCCGGTGGCGCGCTGGCGGAAGGATGCGCTCTGGAGATCCTCAGAGCGGGCGCGACCGGCGGAGCAGTGCTCGCACGCGCGGCCGAACCGGCGGCGAAGGCGGGGCAAGGCCCCGGTCCTCCGCGCGGTGCTGCACAGGCGCTGACTTCCATTGCGCCATGCGTGATCTTAACGCACGGCCCGTACCGCCCTTGTCGGCTCGTCGGCCCAAGGCGCCGAGAGCGGCAGCACCGAAGTCCGCCTCGCCTCCTCGTACTTGGCCGACTCTAGACCCGCTGTGCCAGTACCTGGCCCGGCCAGGTGCCGGAGAGGAACGGGTCGGTGCGGGTGAAGCCGTTGCGCTCGTAGTACGCGACCAGTTCGCCCGTGCCGCCCGCCCAGCAGTCGACCCGCAGCAGCTCCACGCCGGCCCGCCTGGTCTCCTCCACGGCCCGGGCCAGCAGGGCGGCGCCGATGCCCAGGCCGGCGTACCGCCGGTCGGAGACCAGCAGCCGGACGTACCGCTCGGGTTCTCCGGCGGGTGCGATCATCGGCATCTTCGGGCTCGGCCCGGAGTCCAGCACCAGGGCTCCGACGGGCACCCCGCCCAACTCCGCGACGTACGGGGAGTTCTCGGTCGCGTACCCCTGGACCCGCTCCACCCCGCCGGGGATCTGCGAGTAGGGGATCGTGCCCCACTGCTCGGTGTTCCCGCGGGCGTTCATCCAGGCCACGGCCGCGTCGAGCATGTCCAGAACGGCCGGTACGTCCGCCGGGCCGCCCGGCCTGATCCGTATGTCGTGTGCGATGTCGTTCATGGAACGAGCCTAGGGCGTCTCTTTCGGATCTTGTCGGCCGAGCCCGCGGCGTCTGGTGCCGTGCCTGGCCGCGCTGTCGGGGCATGCGCGTACTGGACGTACTCGGTTGCCCTGGCAGTGCGGCCAGGCGCGGTGCCAGGCGTCGCGGGCCCGGCAAGATCCGAAAGAGACGGCCTAGGGGGTGTCCCGGTGCGGACCCCCGGCGCTCAGCGCACGGTACTCCGTGGGCGTGAGCCCGTACGCCTCGCGGAACGCCCGGCTGAAGGCCACGGGCCCGCCGAAACCCCAGCGGGCGGCGATGGACTGCACCCGGTGGGCGGCGAGTTCGGGACGGCCCAGGTCGGTGCGGCACTGTTCCAGGCGGCGTCGGCGGATCCGGGCCTGGACCGTTTCCCCCTGTCCCCGGAAGAGCTGGTGGAGACCGCGCACCGAGATGTTGTGGCGGGCCGCGATCGTGGGCGGTCCCAGCTCCGGGTCGCCGAGGTTGTGCTCGATGAAGGCGTGGATCCGTCGCAGGAGGACCTCCGCCCGGGCTTCGGCGGGGATCCGGTCCTCGGCGTCCAGGTGCTGGGCCAGGCAGGCCGTGGCGAGGTCGACGGCGACCGTGCCCAGCCGGGCCAGTTCCTCGGGCTCGCATTCGGCGGCGTGGTCCTCCAGGGCTGCCATGAAGGAGGCCAGGATCGCCGCGATCCCGCGGTCGCCCGGTATGCGGCGGGCCAGCAGCCGTTCCAGCCGTTCGGGACGCAGCGGCAGGACGTCCCGGGGGAGCATCAGGATCGTCGCCCGCACCTGGCCGCCGTCCGCGTGCATCGTGTTGTCGGAGGGGAGCGAGGTGTCCCAGAGCATGAGGTCCCCGGCCCCGACCGTGCACGCGCTGCGGTGCTGGGACATCGAGGTGACGCCCGTGCGCAGGAGGGCCAACTGGTACTGCTCCGGATCACCGCGCCGGATCAGTGCGGGCGTGCGCCGCGAACGCAGGGGCGACAGGGTGAACTTGGACGCGCGCAGGTGCCCGAGGTCCACCACGGCTGCCTCGCCCTGGAAGTCGGCGGGCCGTTCGCTGCTGAGGGCGGCCGGCATCACCTCGCGCGAGATGATGTCGGCGTACCAGTCGAACCGCTCCCCCGCCGGGACCCCGCCCGACGACACCACTGACCACATCCCGCGCTCCCCGTTCGCATGCTTCGGCAGGATCCAAGGATGAGGCCAACTGATCACCACCGGGGCATGGTTCGGGCCACGTGCCGCCCCCGTCCCCCTCAGCGGCGGCCCGGCGAAGCCGTGGGCGGCGGGGACGAGGGCGAGGCCGAGGGCTTCGCCGCGGCGGTCGCCGAGCCCGACGGAGCCGAGGGGGCGGAACTCGGCTGTGGCGCACCCGTACCGGACTGCGGAGACCGCGACGGGCCCACGGTGGGCACGTACGAGTGCGAGGGCGCGGCCGAAGGCGAAAGCGGCGACGGCGACGCGGACGGGACGACGGACGGGGACGGGCCGTCCTGAACCGGCCCCGGAGCCGAGTCGGTCGGCGAGGCCGACGGCGGCGCGGCGGGCGGCACGGGCACCGGGCCCGGGCGGACCGGGGCGTCCGGCGCCAGTACGGCGTACCCCACCACCGCGGCGGCGGCCGCCAGCCCCGCCAGGGGCAGCGTGAAACCACGCGGCCAGGCCCACGGTAGGCGCAGCCCGCCCGGCACCGGCGGCTGCGCAGGCCGCAGGTCGCGCACGGTGATCCCGGCCGCGCGGGCGTCGAGGGCCTGGCGCAGCCGGTACTCCACCGGCCGCTCGGCCGGCGCCCCTGCGGGCACGTGTGCCCCGGACGGGCCGTACGCGTCCGACGGCTCCCGGCCCGGCCCCGTGGGCGGCTCCTGTCCACGCGTCATATCCGACCCTCCAGAATCCGTTCCAGCGCGTCCAGCCCACGGCTCGCGTTCGATTTGACCGCCCCCCGGCTGATCCCGAGCGTCTCGGCGATCTCCGCCTCGCTGAGGTCGGCCCAGTAGCGCAGCACCAGGACCTGCCGCCGCCTCGGCGTCAGCCGCCCCAGCGCGGCGAGGACCTCGCGGTGTGCCTCGTCGAGGACCACGGACGCCTCGGCGGAGGGTACGTCGGCGGGTGCCTGCGGGATCCACGCGCGGGCGGTCCGGCGGCGGCGCAGCACGGAGCGGGCCGTGTTGACGACAGCCGTGCGCAGGTAGCCCAGCGCGTTGTCCACCTCCGTGATCCGCTCGCCGTGCCGCCGGTACAACGCCGTGAAGGCGTCCTGCACCACGTCTTCGGCGGTACCGAGATCGTCCACCAGCAGCACCGCCAGCCGGACCATCCGCAGCCGGTGGGCGTGGTAGAGCTCGGTCACGGTGGGCGGCGGGCCGCCCGCCTCGGAGGGGTGGCCGTACGTGTACGCGTGCCGGTACGGCTCCGGAGGCGCGGGCGGGGCCTGCGCGGCGGAGGAGCGCTCACGGCGCAGCAGGAACGCCCACAAGCCCCGCCGCGGCCGGTCGAAACCGGACGCGACGGGGCCCGCGGGGAATGCGAGGTGGAGCACGGGGGTCCTCAGCCGTTGGCGCGGCGCCGCACGGTGTACAGGGTCGCGGCCCCGGCGGTGATCAGCACGGCGGCCCCGGCGCCGAGTGCGGCCGTGGTGGCGGAGGAGCCAGTATGCGCGAGCTCGGGCTCACCGGGCGACGCCGGGGCAGCGCTCGGAACGGCACTCGGCGTCCCGCCCGGGGCGACGGTCGGCGACTTGCTCGGCACGGCGCTCGGGCTCGCGCTCGGCTTGGTGCCCGGGGGCAGGCTCACCGAGGGCTGCGGCTTCGGAGCAGAGGGGACCACGCTCGGTGCGGTGCTCGGCGCGGTGGTCGCCGGGGCGGGGGCGGGTGCGGTCGGCGAGGCGGACGCCCCCTGTGCGGCGGAGGCCGGCCCGGCGAGCGCGAGGGCCACGCCGGCGGCGGCTACGGCGAGGCCGGCCGCCCTGCGGACGGACAGCGGGGCGCGCTTCAGGTTCTTCACGGTGGTTCTCCACGGTCGGCTGCGGGGGCGCGGGATCACGCCCTTCACCCCCGCACGACGCGCGAGTTCCCGGGAGGTTGCCGCCGTTCCCGAAAAACTTTTCGCAGCCGTGTGGGGCGGGCCGGTGTGGCCCGGCTACCCCCGCAGCGCTCGCAGGGCCGTGCCGAGGATGGCCACGCCCTCCTCGATCTCCCCCACCGAGCCCGCGGCATAGCCGAGGACCAGGCCCGCGGGGCCCGGGGTGATCCGGTGCCAGGACAGGGGGTGGGCCTTGACCCCGAGGTCCAGGGCCGCGGCGGCGAGGGCGGTGTCGTCGATGCCCTCGGCGTCCGCCCCCTCGAAGGTGACCATCAAGTGCAGCCCGGCCGCCGCCCCGTGCACCCGTGCGCCGGGCAGTTCGGCGGCGATCGCGCGGAGCATCGCGTCCCGGCGGGCCCGGTGGCGCCTGCGTACGAAGCGCAGGTGGCGCTCCAGCTCCCCCGAGGCCATCAGCCGGGCCAGCACCAGCTGGGCGAGGACGGGATTGCCGAGGTCGGCGTAGCGCTTGGCCTCGATCACGGCGTCGAGCCTGCGCGGCGGGACCAGCAGCCAGCCCAGTCGCAGGGCGGGGGCGAGGAGTTTGGAGACGCTTCCGGTGTAGCAGACGGCCTCCGGGAGCAGGGCCCGCAGGGCGGGGACGGGGGCGCGGTCGTAGCGGTGTTCGGCGTCGTAGTCGTCCTCGATGACGACTCCCCCGGCCGCCGCCCAGCGGAGCAGCTCGCGGCGGCGTTCTCCGTCGAGGACGACCCCGGTCGGGAACTGGTGCGCCGGTGTCAGCACCACCGCCTGCGCCGGGCCGGCCGCCAGGGCGGCGGTGTCGATGCCGCCCGCGTCCACGGGTACGGGCAGGAGGCGCATGCCCCCGTGTTCCAGTTGCCGGCGCGTCCCGAGCGAGCCGGGGTCCTCGACCGCCACGTTCCGTACGCCTTCCGCGCGCAGCACCTGTGCCAGCAGTCCGAGCGCCTGCGCAACGCCCGCCACCACGACCACCTCGTCGGGGTCGGCGCGGATCCCGCGATTCTGGGCGAGCCAGCCGACGATCGCCTCGCGCAGCGCGGGGGTGCCCTGCGGGTTCCCGTAGCCGAAGTCGGCGGGGGTCAGCTCGGCGAGGACCCGGCGTTCCGCCTGGAGCCAGGCCGTGCGCGGGAACGCGGCCAGGTCCGGCGCCCCGGGCGAGAGGTCGATCCGGCCCGGGGCCGCGCGCAGTGCGTCGACGAGGGCGCCCCATTCCCTCGTGCCGAACGGGTCGGCCGGATCCGGGAGCGCGGAGCGCGCGGGCCCGGACGGGGGCTGCCCTCCGGTCGGCGGCGCGGCCACCACGACCGTCCCCGCACGGCCGCGGCCGGCCACCTGGCCGGTCTCCGCCAGCCGCTGGTACGCCTCGGTGACCAGCCCCCGGGAGACCCGCAGCTCGGCGGCGAGGACGCGGCTGGCCGGGAGGCGGCTGCCGACGGCGAGCGTGCCGTCGGCGATGGCCGCACGGAGCCGGTCGGCGAGCCAGTCGGTGCGCCCGCCGGCCGGGGCCCGGCCGATGTCCAGCTGGAGGAAGTCCGACCCCCCTGCTTCGGACCCCGCCGTTTCAAAGCCTGCTGTTACGGACCCCTCGATGGCACTCTCTTTGGACCTGTCCACGGGTCCATTGTGGCGCCAGGCTCGACGGTATGAACACCTCAGCCCCTTCACGCGCTTCGCACCCTTCACCACCTGCACAGCCTTCCCCGCCTTCGCCTCGGCAGTTGCGCGACCTCACCCCCGGCATCGTCGGCATGGCACTCGTCGGCAGCAGCGTCACTGTCTCCCGCTCGCTCGTGGACGCCCCGCTCTTCGGGGTGCAGGCCGTCCGCTACACGATGGCCGCGCTGATCCTCTTCGGCCTGGCCCGCCTCGCCCGGGTGCCGATCAGGGCGCCGCGCGGCCGGGAGTGGCTGTGGCTGGCCGGGGTCGCCGCGACCGGGCTGGTGCTGTTCAACGTGGCCGTCGTACGGGGCGTCGCGCACGCCGAGCCGGCCGTGATCGCCGTCGCCGTGGCCTGCGTACCCGTCCTCTTCGGGGTGGTCGGCCCGCTGATGGAGGGCCGCAGGCCCAGCCGCCGGGTGCTGCTGGCCGCGCCGGTGGTCGTCGCCGGGGCGGTGCTGGTGGAGGGAACGGGCCGGACGGACGCGGCCGGGGTCGGATGGGCCGCGCTCGCGCTGGGCTGCGAGGCCGGGTTCACCCTGCTCGCGGTGCCGGTGCTGCGGCGCCACGGGGCGTGGGGGGTGTCGCTGCACGCGGTGTGGATGGGCGCGGTGATACTGGCGGTGCTCACGGTGTGCGTCGAGGGGCCCGCGGAGCTCGTGTCCATGAGCCCGCGCCAGTGGGCCGCCGCGGGGTACCTCGCGGTGATGGTGACGGCGGTGGCCTTCCTCCTCTGGTACCGCACGGTGGCCGCGGTGGGCTCCGGCCGGGCCGGGCTGCTGACCGGGGTGGCCCCGCTCGCGGCGGCGGGCGCGGGAGCCGTCACGGGCGGCGGGATTCCGGGGCCGGCGGTGTGGCTGGGCCTGGCCGTGGTGGTCGCCGGCCTGGCGGCGGGGCTCCGGCCCGAGCGGGCACCCGGCCCGGCGCCCGCAGGCGTGCGGCCGGCACCGGTCGCGCCTGTCGCGCCTGTCGCGCGAATGCCTCGTAACGCCCAGGAGTCCGCGGCCCCTTGAGGACGCCCCGCCTTGTGGATCACAATCCGCAGATGGCAACGCCTCCGTACAGCAGTTGGATGCGGTACTTCTCACCGACCGCCAACCACCGCCGGCTCGGTCTGGTGTGCCTCGGTGTGGGGGTGCAGCAGGGAGAGCTGCCGGTGGTCGGCCCGCGCGTGCTCGACCACCACGTCGCGGTGGTGGTGTGCGCCGGCCGGGGCTGGTTCAGCCACGGCGGGCGGGCCCCGCAGCCGGTGACGGCCCCGGCGCTGCTGTGGCTCGTGCCCGGGGTGGAGCACCACTACGGCCCCGATCCGCAGACCGGGTGGGACGAGTGCTTCGTGGATTTCGCCGGCCACAGCGTGGAGGCGTACACCGACCTCGGCTACATCACCCCCGACCGGCCGCTGGTCCCGCTCAGCGGCACGGCCGGGGTGCGGCACGTGGTCGACGGGATCGTCCGGGCGGCCCGCCTCGGCGGCCCCCTGCTGGAGGTGGAGGCAGCCGCGGCCGTGCACGGGCTGCTCGTCGCGCTGCGCTACGCCCGGGCCGGGGTGTCGCGGCACGGGGACACCGTGATGGACACCCTGGCCCGGGACGCGCTGCTGCCGATCTCGGTGGCCGAGCACGCCGCCCGGCTCGGGATGAGCCTCCCCGAACTGCGCGGGGCGGTGCGGGGCAGTACCGGGGAGGGGGTCAAGGAGTACCTCCTCGGCATCCGCCTCAGCCGGGCGAAGGAGCTGCTGGCCCGGACCGACCTGCCGGTCGCCGGGGTCGCCCGGCGGGTCGGTTACGAGGATGCCGCCTACTTCAGCAGGCTGTTCAGCCGCCGGGTGGGCGTGGCGCCCGTCCGGTTCCGCCAACAGCAGTCGGTGCAACAGCAGTCGGCGCGATGGCTGCTCTCTCCCCCTGAGCCGTCGCCGCGGGAAGGGCCCGTCACGGCAGGTAGCCGATGTTGAGTTCCGCGACGGCCGTCCACGGATTGCCCGAAACCTCCCTCGTGGCCTTGAGCTTGACGTAGCGGGCGGTGCGCGCCGTGAAGGCGACGTCCTGCTGGGCGGTGGTGTTGGCGAAGGTGCCGGAGGCAGCCGCCGTTCCCCAGGTGACGCCGTCGGTGGAGGTGAGGACCTGGTAGTCGGCGATGCGTCCGTTGCTCTGCGTCTGCCGGGGCAGGTAGTGCAGGGCGGAGACGTTGTACGAGGCGCCGAGGTCGAGGGTGATCTCGTGCGGCATCGGCGCGGTGGCCTGGTACCACTGGGTGTGCCAGATGGTGGCGCTGTCTCCGTCGAGCACGTTGGCCGCGGCGCCGTTCTCGCCTGCGGTCTCCTGGCTGTCGACCGCCTTGACGCTCATCTGTGCCTGCGGGACGAGGAGTTCGCCGCCGCTCCCGGAGCCCAGGTCGTCTACGGCGAGGTCGTCGAGGATGAAGTCGGCCTCGTTGTGGGAGCCTTCGCCGGTGACCTTCCGTACTCCGATCCAGGCGTCGGTCCCCGCGGTGAAGGTCTTGGTGAAGGTGGTGGCCGTCCTGGCCTGGTTCAGCGCGGTGGCCGTCTCGGTGCTGCCGGAGCCGGTGATGAACTGGTAGTCGCCGCTGAAGCCGTTCTCGTAGCTGAAGGTGACCTTGTACGAGCGGCCGGGCGTCAGCCTCAGGGTCTGCGGGAGGGTGCGGTAGACCAGGCCCTGGCGTTCCTCGTGCGATTTCAGCGAGTTCTGCCCGCTGATCACGTCGTCGACCAGCTTTCCGTTCCAGCCCGCCTGGGTGTACGGGGCGTTGCGCTGGGCGATGTGGGTGCGCGGGTCGGTGGCGGAGCCGCCGGCGCCGCCGAAGGCGAAGGGGCCCCAGCCCGCGTCGACGTTCTCGAAGTCCTCGGTGAACCAGTGGCCGTTCAGCGGGGTGCGGGCGGAGCGGACGACCCGTACGTCGTCCAGGTAGACGGTGCCGGAGCCGGAGGCCGCGGACAGTTTGAGGGTGGCCGCCGACTGCCCCGCGGGGACGTCGAAGAGCACCTTCATGCGCTGCATCTTGGTGCCGTTCTTCTCGCTGCCGCCGAGGTTGTTGGTCAGCGTCGAGGAGTCGGCGTAGACGGAGGCGGCCGTGCCTCCGGCGGGGGTCACGGTGAGGGTGGCGGCGCGTCCGGCCGGGGTGGAGACCCAGACGGAGGCGGCGTAGGTGCCGGGGGTGAGTCCGGTGAGCTGCTGGGAGACGGCGGGCGCGGTGCTCGCGGCCATCGTGAGCTCGTTCTGCCCCTGGGCGTTGCGGGTGACGGCGGCGCCGGAGCCGGTGACGGTCCAGGCGTTTAGGTTGCCGGAGAAGAAGGAGGGGTCCTTGACGGGGGCGCCCTCGCCCCAGTTCGGGGCGGCCTGGGCGGGGGCGGCGCCGTTGGTGACGACGTAGGCGGTCCTGGCAGCGGCGTTGAGGGTGACCTGCCCGCCGGTGACGGCCAGGTCTCCGACCAACTGGCGGCCGGTGTCCGTCAGTTTGTACAGCTTGGGCGAGGACCAGCCGGCCGGCAGGGTCCAGGTGGTGGAGGCCGCCTTGTCGTTCCAGTGGTAGAGCTTGCCGTCGCGCGGGAGCAGGTAGGCGGAGCCGTCGAGGACGGTCCGGCCGGCCGTGGTGATCTTTCGGGTGTTCCCGGAGGTGGTGACGGTGGTGCCGTTGGCGAGGGTGACCGTGTTGGCGGTCCACTTCACGATCGGGGATTCCTGGAGGTACTTGGTCGGCAGGTTGGTCGCGAAGGTGGTGTTGAGGAAGGAGGTGAAGTCCCGCTTGCCCTGCCAGCCCTCGTAGGCGGTGATCTCCGCGCCGCCGAGCAGCGGGTTGGCGGCGATCCAGTCGTCCTTGGTGTGGTTGGCGATGAACCGGGCGATGTTCGAGTTGATGCCCTTGAGGTCGGTGCCGCCGTAGTTGACGTCGGTGGCCCAGTGGTGCCAGAGGGACTGTCCCGTCATGGAGGCGGGGAACTCGGTGGCGAGCTGGTAGCCGAGGCCGCCGATCTCGCGCTCGAGCTTGCGCGAGAGGTAGCCGTCGCCGTACCAGACGTCCACGTAGAGGAAGTCCAGGCCGGGGGCGGCCGCCTTGAGGTCCTGGAGCCGCTTCAGGCGCCCGCCGGACTGTCCGTCCTTGCGGGTGTCCACGTAGTACGACTGGTCGAGCCAGTCCCAGCCGAGACCGCCGGTCTGGTGCGCCGGGTCGAAGGTGGCCGAGACCGGGTACTCCTCGGTGGCGTTGATGTGGACGCCGAAGTCGGCGTTGTAGGTGTGGCCGACGGTGGTGAGGGTGTTCAGGTCGGTGGCGCCGCCGAGCTTGGAGCCGATGTTCTTGTAGTCCATGTGGGCCGAGTCGTGGCCCTCGGAGGCGTACCCCTTGAGCAGGACGAACTGGCCGAGGCCGTCGGTGGCGAGGTTGACCCGCTTGGTCTCGTCGAGGGTCTCGGCGAAGGGGTGGGTGGCCGCGGAGGCGAAGTTGAAGGGGATGCGCTGCACGACCCGGTCGGCGGTCTGCTGCCAGCCGGTGGGAGCCGTCCAGATGTCGCGGTAGGCGACCGCCGCGTCCTGCCAGTCCACGGTGGAGTCGGCGTTGCGGTCGGCCGTGATCGCGACCCGGACGTAGGGCAGCGGCTCGGTGTCGGTGTCGGCCGCGCCCGAGGCCCGGTAGAGCCAGGATCCGCTCCACAGGCCGGCCCGGCGGTAGGTGCCCTTGTCGGTGACCTGCTTGCTGATCCGGCCGTTCTCGTTGGCGGTGCCGCCCGAGGGGGCGTCGTAGTACGAGTTGGAGTCGATGGCCGCGGCCAGCTTGCCGGTGTTGGCCAGTCCGTACATCACGGTCGTCGCGGAGGCGTCCACCGGGGTGTTCGCGGTGATCGGGGTGAAGGTGTCCCCGGTGCCGGTGGTGGCGGTGTGCATCTTCGCGGTGGAGAGCGCGGCGCCCGCCTGGCTGCTGCGGACGCTGACGAGGTTGTGGTCGGGGATGGCGAAGCTGCGTACGCGCAGGGCGGCCGTGTCCTCGACCGCCGTGACCTTGAACTCCACCACCGAACCGGCCACCGAGAGCCGGGACCTGATGGTCACTCCGGAGAACGCCAGCGCGTAGTCCACGCCGGAGGCGGAGGGGGTGGAGGTGACGGTGGGGGTGTAGGTGGTTCCGTTGACGACGATCGCGCCGATGGTGTCCTCGTTGCCGTTCAGCACGTCCCCGGTGGCGGTGCGGGTGTAGCTGATGACGCGGGGGAAGGCGCTGTCCACGCTGACGGACAGCTCGGGCGAGGTGATCGTCACGGGGCCGGCCGCCACGGCGGGGGCGGCGGGCACGGCCACGACCAAGGTGGCCACGAGACCGGCCACCGCGGCTGCGGCCGGCCAGAGGGGGGTTCGCATCGGACCTCCGGGAGTCGGCGCTTCCTGGGCGGAAGACCGCACACCGTGGAGGCCGGCGGTCCGCTCACTGACCTGACAGCCTGCGGACCGCGGCCCGGCAGGCCCATGGACAAAGCCGCACCCCGTCCTGGACTTATGTGACGGGTGGGTCGGATGGGCGCACGCGGCCCTGCGGCGCCCGGAGGCGCCCGGGGCGCCGCCGGGCCGCGGGAGGTGTGATCGCGGGTCAGCGGCGTTCGTAGGCCGTGAAGGGCTTCCACTCCGAGCTGTACCCCACGTAACGGGCGCCGATGAGCCGGCCCTTGTACTCGAAGAGGGTGTCCACGCCGGCGTGGCCTTCCGGGAACCCGCGGGAGTCGCGCTCCTTGCCCGTGGCGGCGTCCAGTACGCGCAGGCCGGAATCGGGACTGTCGTCGAGCGACGTGAGGACCGTCAGCTTCCCGTCCTCGGGGAGGATGCGGTACCCGGTGTCGCCGTCGAGGCCCTCGTCCCAGACGGGCTTTCCGGTGGCCAGGTCGAAGGCGGTCAGGCGGTAGCTGTACGTACGCGACGTCTTCCCCCGGCGGGGCAGGGCGTAGAGCCTGGTGTCGTCCGCGGCCGCCGTGGTCCGTTCGTAGAGCGTGATCTCGCCGTAGGGACCGCTGAAATCGATCGGCGGGTTCGGGCGGCCGGTGCCGCTGAAGGAGAAGTAGGCCCCGGACTCGGAGTCGCTCGATTCCGAGGCCGCCACGACCACCGGGTCGGCGGAGACGAGCTCCGCACGGGCGTCCCAGAGGACGGCGGTCCGCCCCCCGAGCGGGGCGGACCACAGGAGCGCGCCGGTGGCCGGGTCGAAGGCGGCTGCGTGCAGCTCGGCGTCCTGCGGGAACGTGGCTCCCAGGCGCATGTCGGTGCCGCCGCAGGCGAGGAGGGCGGCGACCTGGCGCTGGGCCACCGCCGTCCTGCCCGGGAGGCAGTCCTTGGGCAGCGCCGCCTTCCAGCGGGACTGCCCGGTGCGCACGTCCACGGCGTGCAGATCGCGCCCCTCGAGGAGCACCGCGATGCCGCTTCCGGCGGACACCGAATCGGGCTGGAGGCGGGCAATGCGCGACTCGGATCCGGGAACGTCGACCTTCCAGAGCTCGCCGCCGCTCTTCATGTCGATCGCGACGGTGGTGGCGCAGGGCTTGCCCTTGGCGGAGGCGGAAGCACCCTCCCCGTCGCGGGTGAGGACCAGGACCGAGCCGCCGGGGTCGGCAGTGGCGTGACAGACCGTCGAGCGGCCGGGCGGCACGTACTCCCAACTCCGTTTGCCGCTGGCGGCGTCGTACCCGCGCACCGCGTCGAAACGGCTGCGGACCAGGGTGTCGCCGGACAACCAGGCGCCGTTGCCCTTCGCTTCGGCCTTGCGCTCCTCCACGGGGGTGTCCCAGACGACGCCCAGCTCCTCGGGCCCGAAGAGTGAGCACCCGGCGGTGAGTGAGCAGAGGGCGACCAGAGCCGCTGCCCTCATGGCCAGGGTGCGCCCGGCCCGTCTGCCGGACGGTAGGTCATTCACCTGTGCGATCAAGTCCCGCTCCCCCGCCTTCGTCGCCGTCAACGGCGCGCAGGACCCCCCGCGTTCCTCGGCGACGATCATCATAGGAAGCCGGTTCGCCAGGACGGAAGGCGCACCCTCACCTGCCGACGACACCCCCTAGGGCCTGTCGTCAAAATCCCGTCGTCGCCCGAAGGGCGGCCGCGCGGCGTCTGGTGCGTGCTCTCGGCGTGCCGGGCGGAAGCCCGCGTACTGGACGTACTTGGCTTCCGCCCGGTGCGGCGAGAGCGCGTGCCAGGCGTCGCGCGGCAGACGGGAGTTTGACGACAGGCCCTAGACCCGCTCGGCTCCCTCCGCCCCCAGGGGAGTGGGATACGAAGCCGCGGGCTCGCCGCGCCGGACCCACAGCAGGGCTCCCGCCAGGAGCAGTGCGGCCCCCGTCAGCCAGGGCAGCGGGCCTCGGGGCAGCATGCCGACGAGCAGGGCCGTGAGCGCCCCGGTCAGTTGGAGGGCGAGGGACTGGACGGACAGGGCCGTGGCTCGTCCCGTGCTCGGCACCCGGCGGTGCAGGAGCTCGTTCTGGCTCGGTCCCGCCGCGCCGAGGCCGAGGTACACCAGGCCGTAGCCGAGGATCGCGAGGGCCAGCGCGACCGGGCCCGCCGCCACGGCGGTGGCGCCGAGCAGGAACAGTCCGCCCGCGCCGGCGCCCAGGCCCAGCAGGACCGCGCGCTCGCCGCTGCCCGCGAGCCGCGCGGTCAGGGGCGCGAGGTGGTTCCCGAGTCCGGAGCAGAGGAATCCGGCGCAGGCGAGCACGGCGAAGAGCATCGCGCCCGATTCCGGCGCCCCGGTGAACGACGCGGCGCGGCCCGGTGTCAGCAGTTCGAGCGCGGCGAGCGCACCGCCCGCGGCGGCCGCGCTCAGGAGCACCCGGCGGATGAGCGGATCGCGGCCGCCCAGCCGTACTCCCTCGGCGATGGTGGCCGGGATGCCGTGGAGGACGGAGCGCAGGGTGCTCGGCGGGCGGGGCGGTTCGGGGAGCGCGGTGAGGACGTACAGCACGAAGGCCGTCTCCACGACGGCGCCCAGCAGCGGTGGTATGGAGAGCGGGAGCACCAGCCCGGAGGTCGCCCGGCTCAGCCAGGCGGCGGCTCCGTCGCTCCGGGCGAGCAGCCAGGGGAGCGCGCCCCCGAGCAGCGTGCCCGCCGCGAGCGCGGCGGAGACAGCTGAGCCGCCGCGGGCCAGTCCGGTGCGCAGCTCGGCGTCGGGGCCGGAGTGGGCCTGGACCGTGTCGACGTACCAGGCCTCGGCGGGTCCGCTGGACAGCGCGCGCCCCGCGCCCATGAGGGCCATCCCGAGGGCGAGGACCCAGGGCGCGGTGCCCAGGCCCTGGAGGGTGAAGGCCGTCAGGTTGAGCAGGCCCGCCGCGGCCAGCACGGCGCGGCGGCCCAGCACGTCGGAGAGTCCGCCGGTGGGCAGTTCCAGTGCGGCGGCGGTGACGGAGTGCGCGACGAAGAACGCGGCCACGGCGGTCAGGGACATTCCGCGCTCGGTGAAGAGCAGGATCAGCGGGCTGACGGCCAGGCCCACGGGGAACCAGTAGAGGACGCAGGCGGTCACGTAGCGGCGTCCCGCGGTGCGCGGGTCCAGGGGCCCGCTCACGTCGCGGCTCCGGCGGCTCCGGCGGCCCCGGAGACGGAGTGGGCCGACTCGGGTTCGCGTGCGCGTTTGAATTCTTCGCAGATCATCACGGGAGGTTAGAGCCCCGTCGCGGTGATCGCCAAGGGCGGGTCGGCGGAAAGCCCTCCGGCGCCCGGATGCTCGCCCGGATACTTGTCCGGCTGCCCGTCCGGCCGCTCGTCTAGGTGCTCGCCTAGGTGCTCGTCTAGGTGCTCGTCTAGGTGCTCGCCGGCACCAGGATGACGGCCGTTCCGTACGCGCACACCTCGGTGCCGACGTCGGCCGCGTCGGTCACGTCGAAGCGCATCATCAGCACGGCGTTCGCGCCGCGCGCCTTCGCCTGCTCGATGAGCCGTTCCATGGCCTGGTTGCGGGTCTCCACCAGGGTCTTTGTGAGGCCCTTCAGTTCGCCGCCGATCATCGATTTCAGGCCGGCGCCGATCTGGCTGCCCAGGTGGCGGGAGCGGACGGTGAGGCCGAAGACCTCTCCGATGACCTGCTCGACCCGGTAGCCGGGGACGTCGTTCGTCGTCACGACCATCACACCGGTCTGCTGTGCGCCGGCGCCGCCGCCGTAATCCTCGATACCCATGGCATCCACTCTGGCGGCGCCGCGCGGTGCCCGCATCCGGAGGAGGGGGCCGGGGCTGCGGAGCTGCCGGGTTGCGCCCCCGGGCGGAGCCGCGTATTGGGCATATCGGGCGAAACCACGGTGCGTCAGCGGGACCTCCCGGTCCTCCGTCGCCATAGTCGTCCCTGGCAACCGCCTGGTTGCCGCCCCGTGCCGCGTGCCGCGGCCGGGCGGACGTCTTCTCGGAGGAGCCGGCTCATGCTGAAGCCCACCAGGACCATCCTCGCCCTCACCGCCGGAAGCATGGTGCTCGGCCTGGTCGGGGCGGGCACGGCCGTCGCGGCCGACCACTCGGTATCGCGCGGACCGGTCCTGACCACTCCCGTTCAGGACGCCGACGAGGAGGACGAGTACGGCCGGGACGACGAGGACGGCAACCGCAGGCACGCCCGCGGCGTCGTCATCTCGCGCGGCCCCCTGACCGTCCGCAGCAGGCCGACCACCCACTCCCACAAGGTCGGCCGGGTGCACCCGCACGAGAAGCTCTCCATCGAGTGCAAGACGCGCGGCGAGCGGGTCGACGGGAACAACATCTGGTACCTGCTGGAGGAGCGGGACGACCACGACTCCATGGACGAGGACCGCAAGGGCGCCATGACCCCGAAGTCGGCGAAGGCCGCCAAGGACCGCGACGACCGCTGGGTCTCCGCCCGCTACGTCAAGAACCTGGGCGAGGTCCGCTACTGCCGCTCCTAGGGCCGCATCTCCGGGCGCACGGTGCGCGGTCCCACGCACTGCGCACCGTACGCCCGTACCCGTACCCGCAGTTCCCGGTCCGCCGTGACCACGACGCACCCGCCGCGCTCCGCGCAGGCGGCCGCGAGCTCCACGATCCGGTCGTCGCCGCTGCCCGGCGCCTCGTCCACCCGTACGCCGGGCACCGAGGCGACGCCCCGCGCGGCGCCTTCGACGACGAGGACGATGTCCTCGCCCTCGTCGCGCAGCGCCAGCCGGTCGCGCAGCCGCTCGGCGGCGCCGCGCCGGTCCCGCCACCAGCCGTCCGGCACGGAGCCGACGACGTTGGCACCGTCCACGATCAGTACGTTCGGCTCGTCCATCCCTTCAGTATGGCGAGCCCGCCGGAGGCCGGAGTGCCGCGGTACCGGCACTCCGGCCGGACTGGGCCGTCTCTTTCGGATCTTGCCGGGCCCGCGACGCCTGGCACCGCGCCTGGCCGCACTGCCAGGGCAACCGAGTACGTCCAGTACGCGCATGCCCCGACAGCACGGCCAGGCACGGCACCAGACGCCGCGGGCTCGGCCGACAAGATCCGAAAGAGACGCCCTAGAAGTCGCCGTAGTTCACCTGCCAGGTCGCCAGACCCATCCGGCGCCAGATCGCCACCACGCGGTCGCGGTCGTCCAGGGAGACCCGGACCGCGAACCGGTCGCGCACGTGCGCGTTGAACAGCTCCGCCTTGACGATGTCGTCGCGGCGCGTGTCGCCCGCCGCCCGCATCCACAGTTCGTCGTACGGGACTTCGTGCTCCCGCAGCCAGGCCTCGGTCGGCTCCCGGTGCTCCTCCCCGCGCCCGGACAGCAGGACGACCGTGTCGCCGTCGGCGCGCCGGAAGGAGTCCAGCGCGTCGCGCACCGGGGTGTTCAGCGTGTCGAGGCCGCAGCGCGAGAAGTCGTACGGATTGCGGTCACCGGTCATCGCGAGCGTGCCGTCGATGTCGCACATGACCGCCGTGGGCAGCGCCGGGTCGGGGACGTACGGGGACACGTCCGGCTGGTCGTTGAGCCAGTCCGCGGTGAGCCGCCAGCCGCCCTTCCTGGCCTTCGCGTGCTTGTCCGCGAGTATCCGGATGACCTCCTCGCCGACCCGGCGTTCGCGCGCGGCGTCGCGCCGCAGGCACTCCTCCACGGGCACGTCGGTGAAGTCGTGCACGACGAAGGTGGCCCGTCCCGCCACGGCCGCCTTGAGCCGCTTGGGGATGTGCGAGGTCAGGTGGGTGTTGTCGACGACCACGTCGAAGCCGCCCTCGACGGCCGCGCCGACGGCCGCGTCCTGGATGTCCAGCACGGTCTGCTCGTGCCTGTACGAGCGCCCGCGCTCCGGGTCCGGCACGTCGAGCATGGCCCGCAGGTCGTCGAGGTTGACGCGGCGCATCCGGCCGCCGGACTCCGCCTGGAGGGCGCGCGCGGCGGTGGTCTTCCCGGAGGCCGGCAGACCCGTCATGACGTGGACCACCGGAAGCGCGGGGGTCGCGGAAAGCGCCGGGAGCGCGGCCGGGGACGCGGGGGTCTCGGTTTCGGGTACTTCGGACACGGGTTCAGTTCTCCTCGTCGTTCGTGAAGGGGTCGGACGCCTCGGGCCGCACCTGCCGCCAGGTGACGAGCTCGGTCGTCCTGCCGTCGAGGCGCTGGAACAGCGCGCCGCGGACCCCGCTGTCGCGGATCGTCGCCTTGACGGCGCGCGCGAACGCGCCCCGGTCGCCCGCCAGGTGGGCCAGCGAGGCGAACGCCTCGTCGATGGCGCGCTCGCGGAGCGCGGCCTCGGCCTCCAGGCGTTCGATCACCGAGCGCACCCAGTGGTCGAACTCGTCGGGCACCTGCTCCAGCAGTGCGTCGAGCGGCTTGCCGCCCGAGGCCTCGATCTCGGCGACGGTGCAGTTCAGGCCCTGGGCGAGCTGCCTGAGGGGCAGGCCGGCGAACCGCTGGATGCCGTGTCCGCGCCAGATGTCCCGCTCGGTCGCGCCGGTGAGCACCTTGTGGAGGCGTACGTACTCGGCGATCTTTGCCTTGGCCCGGACGCCGGAGGCGAAGCGCAGGACGAAGCCCTCCGCGTCGGTACCGGTCGCGGCGACGCCGCCCGGCAGGGTGCTGGACCCGGTCAGCGCGAGCAGCTCGTCCAGCGGCATGGCGGGCCATACGGTGACCACGGAGCCGATGCCCTGCCAGTGACCGGCGGCTTCGGTGAGCGGCACCTCGGCGCCGTCCGCTCCGTACGCGGCGAGCAGGACCAGGTCGCGGCGGTCCCCGTAGTCCACGACGATGCGGTTCTGCGGGTACACGATCTCCGCGAGGTAGGTGGTGCCGGGGACCAGCGCGGAGGTGTCGCGTCCGTCGAGGCGGCGCTGCGCCCAGACGGCCTGTGTGCTGGTGAAGGAACCCCTGGTGGCGGCCCGCCACTTCCCGGCGTAGTGGAAGAGCACTCCGAGACTGCCGTCGACCTTGTCGTACACCTCGAACGGCTCGTCGTCCGGCAGGGCCGGCGCGTACGGCCGGCCCGACTCGTGCTCGCCGACGTTGAAGAACTTGGGCAGCGGCAGCGCGACGACCTCGCCGGTGACGTCGTCGGCGACGAGTCCGCGGCAGCGCGTGGTGACCTGGTTCCAGACCTGGTCGTACTGGGCGGTCCGGGTGTAGCTGTAGAGGGACAGCGGCAGCTCGGGGTGTGCCTTGCGGGCCACGTATCCGGCGTCGATGGCCTCGGTCAGCGCCTGCGCGGGCATCAGGTCGTGCAGAGTCAGGCGGTCCTGGCTCATGGGGTTCCTCCCGGTTCGAGATGCCTCATTCTCGGGTCCGCGGGGCCCCGGCCGAAACCGAATTTCCGCTCGTTACCGCAGGTCCGCCGCCCCGTGCGGGTGTTGGCCGCCCAGTCGGTTGATGTCGCGCGGCCGCAGGATCCGCTGGGTGCGGGCGTCACCGGGCCCGGCCGCGGCGACGGCGATCATGGCGCGGCCGAGTGCCCCGGTGGTGGTCACGAGGTGGGGCGCGAAGCGGCGCAAGACCGGGAAGAGCGGCGCGGTGACGGCGTAAGCGGCGCGGTAGAGCGGGGTCTTGGAGGGGATGCCGCGGTCCGGCTGCACGATCCCGGGCCGGAACATGTACGCCTCGAAGGGCAGCTTCAGCAGGTCGTTCTCGGTCTTCCCCTTGACCCGGGCCCACATGGAGCGGCCGTTCTCGGTGCTGTCGGTGCCCTCGCCGGAGACGTAGGCGAAGGTCAGCCGCGGGTTGGCGGCGGCGAGGGGGCGGGCGGCGGCGAGCGTCAGGTCGTAGGTGATCCGCCGGTACTCCTCCTCCTTCATGCGGAAGGAGGAGACGCCGAGGCAGAAGAAGCACGCGTCGTACGAGGCCAGGTCCGGCCCGGGCACCGACAGGTCGGTCGGATCCGCCCGGACGAGCTCGCGCAGCTTGGGGTGGGTGACGGCGAGGGGGCTGCGGCCGACGGCGAGCACGCTTTCGACGGACTCGTCGCGCAGGCACTCGCGCAGCACGCCGCGCCCGATCATGCCGGTCGCGCCGAAGAGGATGACGTTCACGGGGTCAGCCTAGGACGTCCGGGGGCCGTCAGTGCGAGACGCACAGCTCGTTGCCCTCGGGGTCCGTGAGGGTGGTCCAGGTGAAGGGGCCCTGGTTGCCTTCGTGCAGGTGCTTGGCCCCCTTGGCGAGGAGCCTCTCGACCAGGGCCCGCGGGTCCTCCTCGCCGGTGCGGACGTCGAGGTGGAGGCGGTTCTTGACGGTCTTGGGCTCCTCGATGAACTGGAAGAGGATCCGTGGCGCCCGTTCGAGGCCCTCGGGGTGGCGGATCCCCTGGCCCGCCTTCCAGACGAGGACGCCGCGGTGGGTGGTGGTGTCCTCGTCGGTCGCCCGCCCGTCGGCGATCATCTTGCGGATGAACTCCTCGTCGCTGGGCTCGACTTCCCACCCGAGGGCCTCGGCCCACCAGTCGGCGAGGGCGTGCGGAGTGGCGGAGTCGACGGTCAGCTGAAACGTGTAGGCCATGCCGGAACCCTACTGATCACCTCTGACAATCTGCCACCGGAAGGGGCTCGTAGTGGGACCCGCCGGCGGGCTGGCCCATGTCAGGGTGAATCGGCGCTCACCTCCTCTCCCTCCGGCGCGGCCTCCTCCGGCATCCAGGACGGCTTCTTGAACCGTTCCAGGATCAGCGGCGCCGAGCTGAGGATCACGGCGCCCGCGGCGACCAGGCCCACGTACAGTCCCGGACTGCCGATGGGCAGTTGGGCCGGCGGGACGAAGGCCAGGACGAAAGGGAGCGCCGGGCGAATTCACCCGCGTAGACGTCCCTGAATCGCAGGGCGCCCTCAGGGGCACCAATGGCTGAGTCCGACAGGGAATTCCCTTACCTGGAATCTCGATTCGACGACTGGGCGGCCGGGCCTTCTTGGACCCTCTGCGGGTCGCTCCCTCCATCGTCTGCCGGGGATGGCTAGCATTTCTGCGGGACAAAGCCCCCTCTGCTCCGCCCCCTTTCGGGGTGTGCGGGTCGCTTCCCTTCCGACGAAGGTCCCGTTTGCCCACCTGGCACGGACCGGCCCGTGCCACGACCAGAGGCACCCCTTGACCTCACCCCCACCGCGGCGACGCGGGATCCTGCCGCCGCTGGCCGACCTGCTGTTCCCGCCGGAGGCGGACGGCGCCGGGTCTCCCCACGGGGTGCTGCCCCCGCTGCTGATCGCCCTCACCTTCGTCAGCGGTGTGGTCGACGCGGTGAGCTACCTGGGCCTCGGCCACGTCTTCGTGGCCAACATGACGGGCAACGTGGTCTTCCTCGGCTTCGCCCTCGCCGGAGACCGGTCCCTGTCCGCCCCGGACCCCCTGCTCGCCGTCGGCGCCTTCCTGGCCGGGGCGGCGGCCGCCGGACGGCTACGGCGGACCACCGGGGCGGCCAGGATGTTCGCGCCGCTGGTGGCGGTGCAGACGGTCCTTGTGGGCGGGGCGCTCGCCCTGACCGCGCTCGGCGCCGGGCCGCCGGGCGTCATCGCCCTGCTCGCCCTCGGCATGGGCCTGCAGAACGCCGTCGTGCACCGGCTCGCCGTCCCCGATCTCACCACCACCGTCGTCACCAGGGCCCTGACCGGGCTGGCAGCCGATCCGTGGGGGCCGGGTCCGCTCCGGCGCCTCGTGACGATCGTGGCCCTGCTCCTCGGAGCCCTCACCGGCGGGGTGTTGACGATCCGTCACGGTGCGGTGTGGGCACTGTTCCTGGCCGTGGGTCTACTGGGCTGCGTAGCCCTCTCCCCCCGGTGGGACGGCACCGGGCGACGGACTTAGCGACCGGACTCGCCCCTGGGACGCGGGGCCCGCCGGGTGCGTCGAGTACGTCTCACTTCGGCGGACGGGCCTGCCCGCGCTCCACGAGGAACGCCGCGCAGGTCAGCACCCACGCCCCGACCGCCACCCAGAGCAGCACCGTACCGAGGGGCCGCAGCCACGCCACCCCGGTCGGGGCGGCGGCCGAGAGGCAGGCGGTCGCCGTCATGCCGAGCGGGAAGACGCTCGACCAGCGCCGGGTGTCGTAGCGGGGCCTCGGCCGGACCGCCTCCGCGGCGAGGAGCACGGCGTACCAAGCCAGGGAGAGGCCGAGGGCCGCCAGGGTGACGGTACGCAGCCCCGCGTGCGCCCATCCCGTCCACAGCGGTGACGCCGTGAGCCCGGATCCGGCGAGGGCGGTGATGGAGAGCGCCCCGCCGGCCACCCAGTGGTCGCCCGCGCCCGAGACGACCTGACGGAAGTCGAAGCGCACGAGCGCCTCGGCGTAGAGCAGCAGCCCCAGACAGAAGGCGGCCAGCGCCGCCCGGCCCAGCCAGTCGCGGCCGGTGGGGGCGGCCAGGGTGCCCGCCAGGACGGCGAGCCCCTGGGTGGCCACACAGACGAGGAACGCCGCACCGGGCATCCGGTATCCCCAGTGCCGCAGGACGGCGACCAGCAGTCCCGGCCAGAGCGCGGCGGCCAGCACCAGCAACCCCACGGCCACGGGGGTCGACCCGGTCCAACCGGCGACGGCGATCCGGGAGCCGAGTACGGCGGTGGCGGCCACGGCGGTGAGGGCCGCAGGGGTGTCGGCCTCGGCGCGGAACCGCCGGCGGTCACCCAGGATCCGGGCGGTGAAGTCGGCGGCGAGGACGAGCCACAGCGCGGCGGAGACGACCAGCGCGGCGATCGACAGCGCGTCCCGGCCGATCAGGTGCAGGCCGGCCGAGATGATCCCGGCCGCCATGACGGCGGCGCCGGCGGCCGGCGACAGCTCCGCCCACCACCGGGCGCCCACAAGGACTCGCACCCTGCCAAGGGACACCACCGCGGCGGGCCGGGCCGCTGCGGCGCGCCATCGCGGCGGTGGCGATGACCCTTCCGGGCGCGGTGAAGGGCTCCTCCCCCTCCATTCGCCCTTCGATACTCCGATCCTATTTCCACCCTCGAGAAAGGGAATGACGAGCACATTTATGACAACCAGGCCGCATTCTCCCGCTCATCCCGACACGCCCATATCCAGGCGGAATTGATCCGATTCACCGGTACTGTCGTCGTCAACGCACCGATGATTCACGGGCCCTTGAGGGCCCTCTCTTTTTGCACATGGGAGAATGAAATGCAGGCCTTGGCAACGGAGCCCGCACGCCAGGCTCCTCCCGCCCAACCCGCGAGCTTCATCCAGGAAGTCCTGCGCGGTGTTGCCCAGGTCGATTTCATGCCGAGCGCGATCACGGGCATCTTCTTCCTGGCCGCCCTTGCCGCCGCGGGCTGGCAGTACGCCCTCTACGGCCTCCTCGGCGCGGTCGTCGGCACCGGCACCGCCTACGCGTTCGGCATCGACCGCGAGATCGTCTCGGCCGGCCTGCGCGGTTTCAACGGCACCCTCGTCTCGCTCGGGTTCGCCGTCTTCCTCGGGTGGGACCACCTGTCGACGCTGCTGCTCGCGATCGGCGGCAGCATCACCGTGGTGGTCGTCACCTCGGCACTGGCCACCATCCTCGGCACCTGGAACATCCCCACGTTCACCGCGCCGTTCTGCATCATCGCGAGCGTCATGACCATCGCGGCGCCCAGCTTCTCCCGGGTCTGGCACACCGGCCCCGATCTGGCGGCGCTGCCCGCGGCCGCGAGCGGGACCACCGTGCTGGACTGGGGCCAGCTCTGGCGCGCCTTCTTCGCCAACGTCGGCCAGATCTTCTTCATGCCGCAGTGGTACGTCGGGCTGATTTTCCTCGCCGGCATCTTCGTGGCCAGCCGGGTCGCCGGGGTCATGGCCTGCGTCGGCAGCGTCACGGCCGTCTTCGTCGCCTGGGCGATGGGTTCACCGTCCGAAGGCGTCTCGCAGGGGCTCATGGGGTACAGCAGCGTGCTCGTCGCGATGGCCCTGTGCGGGGTCTTCCTCGTCCCCTCCAACTGGAGCTTCGCCTTCGCCGTCCTGGGCGCCGCGGCGGCGACCGGGCTCACGGCCGCGATGACCGCCTTCTTCGCCCCGTTCGGCGGCCACACCTTCACCTGGCCGTTCGTCCTGACCACGGTCGTCTTCGTCGCCGCCGTCCCCCAGATCCCCCGGCTGCAACGGACCTGACTCCACCTCAGCCCGAGTCGCCGCACCGAGAGCACCGGCGCGGGCAGCACCTGAACCACCTTGAGAGCCGAAAGTGAGTGACCGATGAATCTCGCTCCCCGTGAGATGGACAAGCTCTGGATCTACGTCGTGGCCGACCTGGCGCGCAAGCGACGGGACCGGGGCGTCAAGCTCAACTACAGCGAGGCCTGCGCCCTGATCAGCGAGGGCATCCTCGAAGGCGCCCGTGACGGCAGGACCGTCGCCGAGTGCATGGAGCTCGGCAAGCAGATGGTCTCCGCCGCCGACGTCATGAAGGGCGTACGGGAGATGCTTCCGCTGCTCCAGGTCGAGGCCGCCTTCGTGGACGGCACCAAGCTCGTCTCCTGCCACGACCCCGTCGGCGCCTGAGCGGTGGCGGCCATCGCACCCGAACGGCCCGGCCGGGCAACGGAATCGGCGGCCCGCGTCATCCTGGCAGGCGGTCACGAGGGCGGCGCCGCGGCGGGCGCCGTGCACCTCGGCCGGCCGCTGGCCGAAGCCGTGCGCGCGGGGCTCGCCGCCTCGTCCGAACCGGTGTGCGTGGTCCCGATGACGCTGGGGCGCGACCCCGGGCTGATCGCCGACTGCGCCCGTGCGCTGCGCTGGCTGAGCCGGGAGGAGGAGCCCGGGCGGCTCGCGCTGGCGCCCCCCTTCGCCACCGTGGATCACCTGACCGCGTGGCTCCGTACCGCCGCCCTCAAGGCGGTGTGCGCGGCTCCCGACACCTCCGCCGTTCTGGTCACGGCGCCCGCCGCGGGTCCCTTCGAGGACGCCGATCTGTTCCGGGTGGCCCGGCTGGTGCGGCAGTACGGGCACCATCGCTGGGTCGAGGTCGCCTTCGACGGCGGTGACCCGGACCTGGCCGAGGGCGCGGAGCGGTGCCGTCGGCTCGGCGCCGGCCACGTCTCCGTGGTCCGGGCCGCGTTCGCCCCGTCGGCCGAGCTCCCGGCGGGAGTCCTGGACACCGGTCCGCTGCTGTCCGACGCGGCGATCGCCCAGGTCGTACGGGCCCGCTCGCAGGAGGCGCTGCACCGACTGGCCCACGGGCAGGACGGCGTGACCGAGGGGCTGGACGCCGAACACGGGCACGGGTACGCGCACTCCCACGGCCCCGGCGGCGACCACGGCCATCACCACGGCCACGCGGACCCGGACGCACACGACACGGACCCACACCACACGCACGCGCACGGCCACGGCGAGGGCCACCGGCACGCGCACGGCCAGGGTCACGGCCACCCGCACGGCCATTCCCCCCACTGATCCGAAGGAAGGGAAGTACCACCATGTCAGGTGGCGCCACATACCTTTACGGCGAAGGCACCGTAGAGATCAACGCCGACCGCCGCAAGGCCAAGGTCACCGTCTCCAACACCGGCGACCGCGCCGTCCAGGTCGGCTCGCACTACCACTTCTTCGAGGTCAACCGAGCCCTCGACTTCGACCGCAACGCCGCCTACGGCATGCACCTCGACCTCCCCGCCGGGACCGGCGTCCGCTTCGAGCCGGGCGACACCCGCGAGGTCGAACTCACCGCGTACAGCGGCCACGGCCGGCTGATCGGTTTCAGCTCACTCGTCAACGGCGGCCTCGGCTCCACCGACACCCGCGTCCGCGCGATGAACCGGGCGGTCGAGCTCGGATTCCTGGGAGCCCGGACGGAGACGGCCCTGCAGGCCGCGGCGGCGCAGGCCGCGGCGCCGGCCGCGGAGGCGCCCTCGAAGCCGGGGACCAAGCCGGCTTCGAAGCCCGCTACAAAGCCGGCCGCCAAGCCCGCCGCGAAGGCACCCGCCAAGACCGCGGCCGCCAAGAAGGCCAAGACCTCCAAGAAGGGCGACAAGTAGCGATGGCTGTCCTGAGCCGCAAGCAGTACACCGACCTGTTCGGGCCGACCGTCGGCGACCGCTTCCACCTGGCGGACACCAATCTGGTCGTCGAGGTCGAGAAGGACCACAACGAGGGCCACTACGGCGACGAGGCCGTCTACGGCGGTGGCAAGGGCATCCGCGACGGCATGGCGCAGGACCCGCAGGCGACGAACCTGCAGGGCGCCCTGGACCTGGTCATCACCAACGTGGTGGTCATGGACGCGATCCTGGGTGTGGTCAAGGGCGACCTCGGCGTCAAGGACGGGTTCATCGCGGGTCTCGGCAAGGCCGGCAACCCGCACACCCAGTCCGGGGTGCACCCCAAGCTGGTCATCGGGCCCGGCACCGAGGTGATCTCGGGCGAGCACATGATCGCCACGGCCGGCGGCATCGACACCCACATCCACTTCATCGCCCCGCAGCAGGCCGAGCACGGCCTGTCCAACGGCATCACCACCCTCATCGGCGGCGGCACCGGCCCCTCCGACGGCACCAACGGCACCACGTGCACCCCGGGTCCGTGGAACATCGGGCGGATGTACCAGGCGGTCGAGGACCTGCCGGTCAACGTCGGTCTGCTGGGCAAGGGCAACGGCTCGCTCCCGGAAGCCCTGATCGAGCAGGTCGAGGCGGGCGTCTGTGGCCTCAAGGTGCACGAGGACTGGGGCACCACCCCGGCCGCGCTCAGCAAGGCCCTGGACGTGGCCGACGCCTACGACGTGCAGGTCGCGGTGCACACGGACACCCTGAACGAGTCCGGCTTCTTCGAGGACACCCGCTCCGCCATCGACGGGCGCACCATCCACACCTTCCACACCGAGGGCGCGGGCGGTGGCCACGCCCCCGACATCATGCGGGTGGCGGGCGAGCCCAACGTCCTGCCGTCCTCGACCAACCCGACGCTGCCGTACACGGTGAACTCGGTCGACGAGCTCCTCGACATGGTGATGGTCTGTCACCACCTGTCGCACGACATCCCGGAGGACGTGTCCTTCGCGGACTCGCGCGTGCGTGCCGAGACGATCGCCGCCGAGACCGTGCTGCACGACGAGGGGGTCATCTCGATCTTCTCCTCCGACTCCCAGGCCATGGGCCGCATCGGCGAGTCCTGGACCCGCGCCTTCCAGACCGCGCACCACTGCAAGGACCAGCGCGGCAAGCTCGACGGCGACACCGAGCGCAACGACAACTTCCGCGCCCTGCGCTACCTCGCCAAGATCACGATCAACCCGGCGATCGCCTCGGGCACCGCCGAGCACATCGGCTCCCTGGAGACGGGCAAGCTCGCCGACATCGTGCTGTGGCCGATCGGCTCCTTCGCCGCGAAGCCGAAGATGGTCATCAAGGGCGGCCTGATCAACTGGGCGCTGATGGGCGACCCGAACGCCTCCCTCCCGACCCCGCAACCGGTCTACTACCGGCCGATGTTCGGCGCCTACGGCAAGGCCAAGCAGGCCACCCGGGTCTCCTTCATGTCGCAGGCCGCGATCGAGCTCGGCGTACCTCAGAAGCTGGGCCTGGACAGCAAGGTCCTGCCGGTCCGGCACTGCCGCACCGTCGGCAAGCAGCACATGGTCCGCAACGACGCCCTCCCCGTCATCACGGTCGACCCGGAGACCTACAAGGTCACCCTCGACGGGGTGCCGGCCACCATCGAGCCGGCCCGCGAACTGCCCCTGAACCACCTGTTCTACCTGGCATGAGCACTGCCGCCAACGCCGCCGCGTTCACCCCCGCTGCGGTGACACCGGTGCAGGCCCTGCTGGTCAGCCTCCAGCTCACCGACTCGGCCTTCCCCAGCGGCTTCTACACCCTCTCCCACGGCCTGGAGGGCTACGCCCAGGCCAAGGCCGTGACCCCCGAGGGCGTACCCGTACTGCTGGCCGACCTGCTGCGGCACGCGGTGGGGCCTTCCGACGCCACCGCGCTCGCGCTGGCCCACCGGGCGGCGCTGGCCGGTGACTGGGAGGCCATGGCCGAGACCGACCGGAGGCTGAACGCGGCCAAGCTGAACGAGGGGCTGCGCCGCGCCGCCACCCGTACCGGCCGCCAGCTGCTGGACCTCGCCCGCGAGTGCGTCGGCGGCGAGCCGCTGGAGCGGTACGCGGAGCTCGTGGCGGCCAAGCGGGCCCCCGGCTCGCAGGCCGTGGCCGCCGGGGTCGCCTACGCGGCCGCCGGCGTCCTGGCCGAACAGGCCGTCGTGAGCGACCTGTTCGCCTACGCGGCCAGCTTCACCGGGGCCGCGCTGCGGCTGCGGCTCACCGACCACCGCAAGGCACAGGTGGTGCTGCGCGGGATCGCACCCGTCATCGAGGAGGTGGCGGAGGCGGCCCTGCGCCGCGAACTCGCGGATCTCGGCGGGTGCGTTCCGATGGCCGATGTGATGTCGGGCCGTCACGAGCGGGCCGAGGCAAGGCTGTTCGCCACCTGATCCGTCGATCCCTCTTCCTCCCTTCTTTCTCGCTCCCTTTCGCCAAGCTGCCCTTTCCCTAAGGTGCGTGACTTTGATGACCGAGGACAACGTCCTGCGCGTCGGCGTCGGCGGCCCCGTCGGCTCCGGCAAGACCGCGCTGATCGAGGCCCTGGTACCAGTGCTGATCGCGCGCGGGCACCGGCCCGCCGTGATCACCAACGACATCTACACCCAGGAGGACGCCCGCCAGGTCCGCCGCACGCTGGCCGGGGTGCTCGACCCCGAGCGCGTCGTGGGCGTGGAGACCGGTGCGTGCCCGCACACCGCCGTGCGCGACGACCCGACGATGAACCTGGCCGCGGGCGCCGAGATGCTGGAGCGGTTTCCCGATGTCGACACCCTGCTCTACGAGTCGGGCGGCGACAACCTCACCCTCACCTTCAGCCCGGTCCTGGTCGACTTGTTCCTCTTCGTCCTGGACACCGCCGAGGGCGAGAAGATGCCCCGCAAGCGCGGTCCGGGCATCACCGAGTCCGACCTGCTCGTGATCAACAAGATCGACATCGCCCAGTACGTCCGCTGCGACATCGGCGTCATGGAGTCCGACGCGCACCGCGTGCGCGAGGGGCGCCCCGTGGTCCTGACCAACTGCCTCACCGGGCAGGGCCTGGAGGACGTGGCCGCCTTCGTCGAATCCTTCCGCCGGGTGCCGGCGTGAGCGTCGTGGCAGATCCGCCCGACACCCCGCCGCACGCTCCGCCCCGCACCCCGCCCCGCGGCCTCCTGCCGCCCGGGCGGCTGGAAGCCGCGCACTACGAACCGCCGCGCGTCCCCCTGGAGGTGCTGCGGCACTCCTCGGTGCCCGACACCCTCGGTGTCGGGCGCCCCGGCAAGGTGGGGCTGCTGGAGCTGGGCTTCGAGCGGGTCGGCGGGCGCACGGAGCTGGTGCGGCACTACCAGAAGTCCCCGCTCCAGATCATGCGGCCGCTCTACTTCGATCCGCACCGCCCCGACCTGCCCATCACCTTCCTGATGTCCACGGGCGGCGGGGTCATCCAGGCCGACCGGCTGCGCACCGACCTGTCCTTCGGCCCCGGCACCTCGGGGCACGTCACCACGCAGGCGGCCACCAAGGTCTACCGGATGGAGCACGACTACGCCGTCGCCCAGACCTTCCTGACCGTCGGCCCGGACGCGTACGTCGAGTACCTGCCGGATCCGGTCATCCCCTACGTCGACTCCCGCTTCTACCAGCGCACGGTGATCACCGCCGCCCCCACGGCCACCGTGCTGGCGAGCGAGACCGTCCTGGCCGGCCGGCTGGCGCACGGCGAGCGCAACGCGTACCAGGTCTTCGCCTCCGACCTCGAACTGCGACGTCCCGGCGGCGAGTTGGTGGCGCTGGACACCGTACGGCTGGAACCGGGCGGGGCCGGGGAGTCCGGCGGCCGCTCCGTCGACGGGCCCGCCGTGCTGGCCGGCCATTCCGTGATGGCCTGCTTCTTCGCGGTCAGCCCGCTCGCCCCGGCCCGCGAGCTCGCCGACCTGCTGCACACGGCCCTGGCCGACCGCGGACTCCCGTACGGGGTCAGCGTGCTGCCGCAGGAATGCGGGGCCTGGGTGCGGGTGCTCGGGGACCACACGGAGGCCGTGACCCGGGCGCTCGGGGCCGCCTGGGACGCGGTGCGGCGCAGGTTGATCGGCGTACCCGCACCGGACCTGCGCAAGACCTGAACCACCCACTCCCTCCTGCCTGTTCACGACCAGAGAGAGTTCCACCAGATGCCCAGTGGCTACGATACGGGTAATACCGCCTGGATGATGGCGAGCACCGCCATGGTGCTGCTGATGACCCCCGGCCTCGCCTTCTTCTACGGGGGCATGGTCCAAACCAAGCACGTACTGGTGATGCTCAAGATGAGCTTCGCCTGCCTGTCGCTGGTGACCATCCTGTGGGTCGCGGTCGGCTACTCCCTCGCCTTCGGCAAGGACGCCGGCGGCGGCATGATCGGCAATCTCGACTACGCCTTCTTCCGCGGCATCGGGATGGACTCCCTGCACGGCTCCATCCCGACGGTGATCTTCGCCTGCTTCCAGATGTCCTTCGCGATCATCACGGTGGCGCTCATCAGCGGCTCGATCGCGGGCCGCGCCACCATGAAGGGCTGGCTTGTCTTCGTCGTCGCCTGGACCATGCTGGTCTACGTGCCCACCGCGCACTGGGTGTTCGCCCCCGACGGCTGGATCAACAAGTCCCTGGGCGCGCTCGACTACGCCGGCGGCCTGCCGGTCGAGCTCAGCTCGGGGGCCTCGGGCCTCGCGGTGGCCATCGTGCTGCGCAAGCGCAAGGACTTCGAGCGCGAGACGATCCGCCCGCACAACCTGCCCCTGGTCATCATCGGCCTGGCGCTGCTGTGGTTCGGCTGGTTCGGCTTCAACGCCGGCTCCGCGCTCCAGGTCGAGGGCAGCGCACCGACCACCTTCTTCAACACCCAACTGGCCGCCGCGGGCGCGATGATCGGCTGGCCGATCATCGAGAAGTGGCGCCTGGGGCACGTGGAGATGCTGGGCGTGGCCTCGGCGGCGGTCGCCGGCATGGTGGCCATCACCCCCGCCTGCGGCGAGGTCTCCCCGCTCGGCGCACTGATCATCGGCTTCACCGCCGGTGTGGTCTGCTGCTTCGCCATCAACATGAAGTTCAAGATCGGCGTCGACGACACCCTCGACGTGGTCGGCGTGCACGGCTGGGGCGGCATCGTCGGCGTCCTCTCCATCGGCTTCTTCGCGACGGCCGCGATGAGCGGCAAGAAGGGCCTCTTCTACGGGGGCGGTCTGGACCAGTTGTGGCGTCAGGCCGTCGGAGTCCTGGCGGTCGGCTCCTTCGCCTTCGTCATGACCTGGCTCATCGCCAAGGCGATCGACAAGTCCGTCGGCTTCCGCACCTCGGAGGAGTACGAGAACGTACCCGGCCGGGACGAGGAGGTCGCCTACGACAACGCGACCCTGGACGAGATCCGCGACCGGATCGGCGGAGCCGGGGCCGCGCCCCGCGAGCCCGCCGCGGTGGGCGCCGCCCAGGGCGCCTCGGAGCAGCAGGACGCCGCGCTGCTCGCCGAAATCGTATCCGTGCTGGACCGACGAGAGCGTGACAAGTGACCGCGCACACGATTGCCGCCACCGTGTCGGCGGTCTCCGCCGCACCCGCCGTCGCCGACTCCGGCAACGCGTCCTGGCTGATGATGGCCACGGCGCTGGTGCTGCTGATGGCTCCCGGAGTGGCCTTCTTCTACGGCGGCATGGTCCGCACCGGCCAGATCGTCGCCATGCTGAAGATGATCTTCTTCTGCATGGTGATCGTCACCGTGCTCTGGTTCGCGATCGGCTACTCCCTGGCCTTCGGCCCGGATGCCGGCGGGCTCGGGGTCATCGGCACGCTCGACCACGCCTTCCTGCGCGGGATCGATGCCCGGTCGCTGACCGGCTCCGTGCCCACGGTCACCTTCGTGGTCTTCCACCTGTCCTTCGCGGTCGTCACCGTGGCCCTGATCGCCGGCTCCATCGCGGGCCGCGCGAAGATGGGCGGCTGGATCGCCTTCGTCATCGCGTGGACCCTGCTGGTCTACATCCCCATGGCCCACTGGGTGTTCGACCCGGCCGGCTGGGTCGCCAAGCAGCTCGGCGCCGTCGACTTCTCCGGCGGCACGGTCGTGGAGATCGGATCGGGGGCCGCCGGACTCGCCCTCGCCATCGTCGCGGGCAAGCGGGCGGACTTCGACCGCCAGGGCATCCGGCCGCACAACCTGCCGCTCGTGGTCATCGGGCTGTCCCTCATGTGGTTCGGCTGGTTCGGCTTCAACACCGGTTCTTCCCTGGAGACCCCGGGCGGCGCGGCGATGGCCTTCCTCAACAGCCAGCTCGCGGCGGGCGCGGCGATGGCCGGCTGGGCGGTGACCAGTTGGTGGCGCACCCGGCAGGTCGGCCTGCTCGACATGTGCATGGGCGCCGTCACCGGACTGGTCGCCATGACCCCGCTGGCCGGCGGGGTGAGCCCGGTGTGGGCCACCATCATCGGCTTCCTCGCCGGGCTGACCTGCGCGTTCGCGATCAGCTGGAAGTACCGGCTGGGCGTGGACGACACCCTGGACGTGGTGGGCATCCACGGCTGGGGCGGCATCGTCGGCATGGTCATGGCCGGCCTCTGCGCGACCGGGACGCTGACGGGCCACAAGGGCCTCTTCTACGGCGGCTCCTGGGACCTGCTGAGCAAGCAGCTCACCGCCACGGTGGTGCTCGGGCTGTTCTCGTTCGTGATGACCGCACTGATCGGCAAGGCCATCGAGGTCACCATCGGGCTGCGTCAGCCCGGCGCGATGGTGGAGAAGGAGCAGGCCTACGCCGACGTCCTCTCCGACAACCTCGAGCAGCTGTCGGGCGCCGCCCCCCGCGCCGAGGGGGCCGGTGCGGAGCCGGAGAGCGCCTCCGCGCTGGTCGCCCGGCTGCGCGAGGTCCTGCTGACCGCCCCGCAGGGCGGTGGCGACCGGCAGGGCGGCGACGACCGCGGCTGAGCACGGCCGCACACCGGCCGCGGACCCGGTCGCGTCATGCGGCCGGGTCCGGGCCATGCGGCCGCCTCCGGGTCACGCCGCCGGATCCGGGTCACGCCGCCCGCCGGAGCAGGTCTCCCGCGTCCAGGGGCCGCCGCCACACGATGCGGCGGCGTACGGCGTCCAGGTCGGCCCGCAGGGGGCCCGGCGGCACGGCCAGTACGGGACAGGGTGCGCGCCTCAGGCAGTACCGGGACACCGAGGGCCGTAGCACGCGCAGCAGCGGGCCGCGCGGTCCCGTACCCACCACGAGCAGGTCTCCGGAGTCCCGGACGGCGCCCACCAGGGCCGCGCCCGGGGTGCCCCGGACCGCCAGCCCGGCCAGGGTCACGCCCGCCGGTGCACCCCCGAAGGCGGTGTCGAGGACCTCGCGCAAGCGCTCGACCGCCGCCTCCCGCGAGGCGGTGAGCAGCGCCGTCCCTCCCCCGCCGCCACGGGCGCCCGGTCCGGCGAGCGGCGGCTGCCAGGCCAGTACGACCCACAGTTCCGCCTCCCGCGCCCGGGCCTCGGCGTGCGCCGCGTGCAATGCCGTCAGGCTCCCGAAGGATCCGTACACCCCCACCACGACTCGTCCCCGCACTGCGCCGTCCTCCCCGTCCGGTGTTCCGACTTCTCCATGGAACGGCGGCGAAGGGGCTTTCGGTGCTCCCCCGTACGGACTCCTGACGTGCCCCTGACGGGGAACGCGGGGGCCCTGACGGGTCCTTGACGCCGGGCCCGGCGCACGTTGCGGTCAGCCGGTGAAGCCGAGGCCGCCCAACGCCTTCTCGATGCGCGCGCGGTGCTGCTCCTCCCACGCGTCCAGGGACTCCCCCGCCTCCTTCGCCAGCTTGTCCAGAGCGGCCCGCAGGATCTCGTCCTGCCGGGCGGCCGGGGTGACGACGATGCCCTCCTCGTCGGCGACCACGATGTCACCGGGGTGGACGGTCACTCCGCCGACCCGCACGGCTTCGCCGAGGGCGCCGAGCTTCTTCTTGCCGCCCGGGATGGGGATGACACCGCGGGCGAAGACCGGGAAGCCCGCTGCGCGCACCTCCGCGAGGTCGCGCAGGAGCCCGTCGAGCACGAACGCGGCGATGCCGCGGCGCTGGGCGACGGCGCACACGTTGCCGCCGGCGAGCGCGTAGTCCAGGTCACCCGATTCCACGACGATGACCGAGCCGGGCTCGGCGCGGTAGATGGCCGCGTGCAGCATCAGGTTGTCCCCGGGCTCGCACCGCACGGTGTACGCCGGTCCCGCGATGCGCGGCGCGTCCCACAGCGGCCGGATGCCGATGTCCATGACCTGCTCGCGGCCCAGGAAGTCGGCCAGGGTGGTGGGCGGGACGCCCTCGAAACCGTTGTGCATGCCAGTCCTTGCTCTCAGTGGCGCCCGCCCGTGCGGCGGGCCCGCCCGGGGCAGCAAGATCGTAGGTCACGGCGCCCCTGGAAGGCGCGAAGGGGCCGCGGGGCGGACGGGAGGCGGCGGGTGGGAGCCCTGCGCTGTCGGTGAACGGCCTCGGAATCCGGCGCGCGCAGTGCTTGGCTGGAGCGATGGAGATCCTCATTCTGGGTGGAACGGCATGGCTGGGACGCGAGTTGTCCCGGCAAGCGATCGAACGGGGTCACCGGGTGACCTGCCTGGCGCGCGGCGAGAGCGGCGCGGTCGCGGACGGGGCCAGGCTCGTGGTGGCCGACCGGCAGAGCCCTTCGGCGTACGAACCCCTCCTGGACCGCGCGTGGGACGCGGTCGTCGAGGTGTCCTGGCAGCCGGGGTTCGTCCGCGGGGCGCTGGCCGCACTCGCGGACCGGGCCGGGCACTGGACCTACGTCTCCTCCGTCAGCGCCTACGCCTCCCACGCGGCCCCGGACGCCGACGAGTCCGCGGCCCTGCTGGCCCCGGCCGAGACGAGCGAGGCCGACCGCTCGGTGTACGGCGAGGCCAAGGTCGCCTGCGAGGAGGCCTCCGCGGCCGCCGTCGGCGACCGGCTCCTGATCGCCCGCGCCGGCCTGATCGGCGGCCCGGGCGATCACAGCGACCGCTCCGGTTACTGGGCGGCCCGCGCCGCGGCCGATCCGGTGGGGCCGATGCTGGTCCCGGACGAACCGGACCTCGCCACCCAGGCCGTCGACGTACGGGACCTCGCCGGCTGGCTGCTCGACTGCGCGGCGAACGGAACCACCGGCACCTACGACGCGGTCGGCCCGGTGGTTCCGTTCGCGCAGTGGATCGAACTGTCCCGCGCAGCCGGGGGACACACCGGTCCGATGGTCCCCGCCGGCTCCGAATGGCTGCTCGCCCAGGGCGTGGCCGAGTACATGGGCCCCGATTCGCTGCCGATGTGGGTCGTGGAGAAGGGCTGGGAGGGCTGGGCGGCGCGGAGCGGGGCGGCGGCGCGCGCGGCGGGCCTGCGCCACCGCCCCCGGGCCGAGCTGCTGGCCGACACCCTGCGCTGGGAGCGCGCACGGGGCCTGGACCGGACCAGGCGTGCGGGCCTCGGCCCCGGACGCGAACGCGAACTGCTCGACGCGCTCGCGGCCGAGGCCGAGGCCGGCTGAGACCGGGAGCCCGGCGCCCGGCGCCCGTTCGGGCTACCGCGCGCGTTGCGCCTGGTAGCCCGCGGAGGCGATCGCCGCGATGACGGCGGCCGGGTCGACGGGCCGGTCCGTATCGACGACGGTGCGGCCCGTGCGCAGGCTCGTCGCGCTGGCGACCACTCCCGCCAGCTCCTCCACCTCGTCGTCGATCAGCAGTCCGCAGCTGTTGCAGTGCATGCCGGTCACGGTGAACTCCATGCGCTCCTTCACGAGGTGCCCTCCCGGCTCTCGAAGGTGATCCGGCCGCCGTACATGCCCATGCCGCAGCTGTACTCGAGCGTCCCCGGCTGCCGGGCGCCCAGGTCGATGCCGGTGGTCCCGGTCGTGGGGAGGACCTTCTGGATGCCGAGGTCGGGGATGACGAAGGCGCGGACGCAGCCGCCCGTCCCCTGCGTGGCGACGACCAGGGTGGTGGGGACACCGGCCGTCGCCGTGACGGCGGCCGGGGCGTAGGCGTTCGTACGGGCCCGGATGGTCACGGTCTGCGTGCCGTCCGGGTCGAGCACCACCGTGTCGGCCGCCACCTCGACGGCGACCGCCGCGGGGGCTCCGGTGGGCCACCAGCCGCCGAGCCGCAGCCCGCTGCCGAGGGTCCACACCGCGACGAGCAGCACGACGACGGCGGTCGCCAGGGTCAGCCGCCCCTGCCACAGCCGGGCGGCGGAGCGCAGGAAGAAGCCGAGGGCGGCGAAGAGCGGGCCGGTCCCGAGGACGAAGCCGGCCATGACGGCCGCGCCCGCGAGCGGGGCGCTGGAGGTGACGGCGAGGAGCTCGACGCTCAGGGTCACCCCGCAGGGGATCAGCACGGTCAGGAAGCCGAGTGCGGCCGGGGTGGTGACGGCCGTGGACCGGGCAGACCTGCGGACCCGCCGGCCCCAGGAGACGGGCGTGCGCGGCACGAAGCGGCGTACCCCGCGCACTCCGAACATGTCGAGTGCGAGGACCATCAGCACGCCCGCGCACAGCATCAGCACGGCGCGGGTGCGCGGACCGGGCTGGACCGCGGCTCCGATCAGGCCGAGGGCGGCGCCGAGGAGGGTGTGGGAGAGGAGCTTGGCGCCGAGGAAGGCGCCGACGGGGGCGAAGAGGCCGCTGCGCTCCCACCTCTCCCGGGACCACTCGGTGGACCGGCGGCCGACGGCCCCGGCGAGCAGGCCTCCCTGGACGGCGGCGCAGGACGCGCCGCCGGCGAACAGACCGGTGGAGAGACACCGGTGACGAACAACGCGGTGGATGAAGCCATGGGGAACGGACTCCCTGTACGTACGTCGCAGTGGATCAGGACACGGCGAAGCACCCCGGCCGTCCGGCGCGCGGACGGGTACGGGTGCGGGGCCGGTCAGGTCCGGCTGACGCAGAGGGAGTCGAGGCCTGCGGCCATGCCCTTGGGCGTGACCGCGCCAAGGACCGGCGGATCCGTGCGCGTGTCCGGTCCCGCGCCCATGGCCATCCCGGCCATCGCCGGAGCCCCTGCCGTCGCAGGCGGCCCGGGCATCCCGGCCGGTGCCGGCATCGCCGGCATCGCGAATGCGGGATGCGTGAACAGCCCGCCGCAGGCGAGGAGCAGCACCGCCACGATGCCCGCGACGGCGGCGCGAGCGCGGTGGGGGGCGCGGAGGGGCTGCATGGGCGCGATGCTACGACAGCCGCCCGGCGCGCTCAGCGGCCGGGGCGGTGCCGTGGCGTCGGCCCGGACCCGTCGCCCCGGCCGCTCCACCGTTACCGTGTGGCCATGGAGACCCGCACCACCGCACGAACGAAGCCCGCAGGCGGCCATGGCCACCGCTCCTGAGGGCCCGGCCGTGGACGCGCCCCGCCGCGGCGCCTGGCTCCGTGCCGGCATCAGCCGGGACGGCGGCCCGCTCCGGGAAACCGAGCACGTCGTGTGGCTCCAGACCGGCAGCCTGTACGCGGACAGCCGCGGGTTCGCCGGAGCCACCTCGTACGACGGCCGGCAGATCACCTTCCACCACCACGTCGGCACCCCCGGCCACGACGTCGGAGTCCTGCGCCCCGACGGCGAGTCCCTGATCGAGACGGGCACCAACCTCGACGGCAGCACCTTCCTGGAGGTGTGGTCCCCGCTGCCCCACGCCCAGGGCCCCACCGGCTGCTGGCTCGCCGCGGGCAGCCAGACCGTGCGGGTGGGCAGCCACGTGGTGCACGTGGACGCCGCCGGGCACGGCGCGCACCACGTCCTGCCGCACGGCGATGCCGCGCCGACGCCGCCGGATCAGACGGGCTGACCCGCCCCGGTCTCCGCGGCCCCGGCGGTACGGGCCTGCCCGCGGCCGAGCAGTTCCGCCAGGCCGCGCCGGGTGGCGGCCATGACCACCCGGTCCTCGGGCCGCAGGACGTAGCCGGGGCGCAGGTCCCACACCAGGGCGGGCCGCCTGGCCGTGTCGTAGCCCGGTTCCGTGGCGAGGCCCGGGCGGCGGTCCGCCGGGGCGGCGGTGTCCAGGGCGACGACCCGCCAGGCGCCGGGCCGGAACGATTCCGCGATGGTGCGGCCCTCCAACTGGGGATGGCCGGCCACCTCCAGCACCGCGAACACCAGCACCCTGCGCTCCACCGGGATCGCGCCGAGCACCTGGCGGCCCATCATCGCCCCGGCGAACGCGGGCGCGGCCAGGTGGGAGACGCTGCGGCTCCGGGTCAGGGCCGCCGGGTGGGCCTCGCGCAGGGTCCGGTAGACGGCGGTGGCGAACTCGTTGTCGTACAGCCGCATCACCACCCGTACGTCGGGTTTCACCGAGCGGGCGTAGAGCGCGGCCTCCAGGTTGGTGGTGTCCGAGCTGGTCACCGCCAGCAGCGCGGCGGCGCGGTGGATCCGGGCGGCCTCCAGGACCCCTTCGTCGGTGACGTCGCCGAGCACGACGGGCACGTGCAGGCGGCGCGCGAGGGCGATCCCGCGGGCCCCGGGATCGGACTCCACGCACACCACGGGGATCCCCAGCTCCCGCAGCCGCGCGAGCACCCGGGCGCCGACCTTGCCGAGGCCGAGCAGCACGACGTGACCGGAGAGCCCGCGCGGCGGCCTGCGCAGGGCCGTGGCGGTACGGAAGGCGCCCAGCGCTTCGAGCGCGGCCGCGACCAGGACGGGCAGCAGGAGCAGCCCGACGAACCCGGCCAGGATCTGCAGGAGTTGCCGCTCGGTGGGCTGGTCCAGCGCGGGGTCGTTGATCGCGAAGACGTCGAGCAGGGTCAGGTAGACGGCGTGCAGCGGGGCGTCGCCCGTGACCAGCGAGGAGGCCACGGCCAGGGCGCCCACGGCGGCCGTGATCCCGGCCAGCGACCAGCGGAGCCTGCGGGAGAACAGCGAACCCACGGGCAGGGAGACCTGGTTGATCCGTCGCCCTTCCGGTGCGGCCGTGGCGTGGGAGACCGCTTCCAGTGCGACGATCCCGCGCCCGGTCGCGGCCGCCACGGACCGGGCGTCCGGGAGGAGTTGCGGGCCGCGGTCCCCGCCGAGCTCCGATCCGTCGGCGCCGGCCGGGTCCACGGCGGTGGCGGAGAGCAGGGCCAGCGTGCACAGGCCCGGGTCGGCCACCTCGCCGGGGCCGGGAGGCGTGCGCTCCACCGCGCGCAGGAGCAGCCCGTCGGCCTGGATCACCTTGCTGGTGCCGGCGACGGCGGAGGCGACGAGTGCGGGGGCGGCCGTATCGGCGTCGGAGAGCACGGTCGTGGCGGAGTCGAGCCCCCGCCGGTCGAGCCCGGGTTCCGCGACGAGCGCCGCCTGGTCGAGCAACTCCTCGAGGTGCTGGCCGAGTTTGCGGTTGTAGAGGCGGATGACGAGCCGCAGCCTGGGGTTCAGCCGCCGGGCCATCAGGGCGGCCCGTACGTTCGTCTCGTCGTCCTCGTACACGAGCGCCAGCGCCGCCGCCCCGGCCACCCCGGCGGCGGAGAGGGCCTCTTCGTCGGGGGCGGGAGCCTCCAGCACCCGCAGTTCGGGTACGGGCGCCTCCCCCGAGTCGGCCCGGTCCGCTGCGGCCGTACGGATCCGCGCGGCCGGAAACCGCCCCAGCAGCGCGCGCCCGGCCCCGGCCCCGACCCGGGCGCGGGTCCGGCCCTGTCCGACGCCCGCCCCGGGGCGCACCTCTCGGGCGGCCGGCACGACCAGCGTCACCCGTTCCTCGTACACGTCGCGGAGCTCCGCGGCCAGCCGGTGGGCGAGCCCGTCGTCCCCGCACACAACCATCAGGTCGGCGGATTCGGGCTGTTGGGGATGCGTGGAAGGAGAGGACACCTCCCCAGCATGCCGTGCGTCAGTGGATGACGGTGAAGCTGCGCCAGGGCAGGGCTTCGGGGGCCGTGACGTTCGAGAGGGTCGTGGCCACGTAGGTGCCGTCGCCCCGGTCGAGCTTGCGGCAGTCTTCCGTCTGGTACAGGACGACGTCCACGAGGGTGTTGTTCTCCACGTGGGTCGCCCCCTTCGGCAGGGCGATCTTGTGGCAGCCCTTGACCGAGGTGTTGCTGTAGCTCACCTCGACCGGCGAGTCGTGCCCGCGGAACTCGAGCATTCCGACGGTGCTCCGGCCCAGGCCCGAGCAGGCGGTGGCCGTCAGCAGCAGCGCTGCCGTTCCCGCGATGATGCTGATACGCCTGCTGTGGGACATGGCGCGGTCCTCGTCTGTGCGGTGGTGGCGGTCCTACGCACAGACTGCCCCGGCACGGCGCGCGCGGCCCCCGCTGCTCCGCCGTCCGGGTGAACGCGGCCCCGCGGCCCCGGCGCGTGCCGGGGCCGCGGACGCCGGGATCAGACGAGGTCGAACCGGTCCAGGTTCATCACCTTGTCCCAGGCGGCGACGAAGTCCTTGACGAACTTCTCCTTCGCGTCGTCGCTCGCGTAGACCTCCGCGAGGGCCCGCAGCTCGGAGTTCGAGCCGAAGACGAGGTCGGCCCGGCTGCCGGTCCACCGGACCTTGCCCGAGTCGTCGCGGCCCTCGAAGGCGTGGGCGTCCTCGGAGGTCGCCTTCCACGTCGTGCCCAGGTCGAGCAGGTTGACGAAGAAGTCGTTGGTCAGGGTGCCCGGGCGGTCGGTGAGGACACCGGCCGTCGACTGCTGGTGGTTCGCCCCGAGCACGCGCAGGCCGCCGACGAGGACGGTCATCTCGGGGGCGCTGAGGGTGAGCAGGTTGGCCTTGTCGAGCAGCAGGTACTCGGCCGGGAGCCGGTTGCCCTTGCCCACGTAGTTGCGGAACCCGTCGGAGGAGGGCTCCAGCGCGGAGAAGGACTCGATGTCCGTCTGCTCCTCCGTGGCGTCCACGCGGCCCGGCGTGAACGGAACCTCGACCCGGACACCGCCGTCCGCGGCGGCCTTCTCCACGGCCGCGGAGCCCGCGAGCACGACGAGGTCGGCCAGCGAGACCTGCTTGCCCCCGGAGTTGAAGGAGCTCTGGATGCCCTCGAGCGTGCGGAGCACCTGCGCGAGGTCGTCCGGGTTGTTGACCTCCCAGTTGCGCTGCGGCTCCAGGCGGATGCGGCCGCCGTTGGCGCCGCCGCGCTTGTCGCTGCCGCGGAAGGACGAGGCGGCTGCCCAGGCGGCCGAGACCAGCTGGGAGACGGTGAGGCCCGAGCCGAGGATCTGCTCCTTGAGGGAGGCGATGTCCGCGGCGCCTACCGGCTCGCCGGAACGCGCCGGGAGCGGGTCCTGCCACAGCAGGGCCTCGGACGGGACCTCGGGGCCGAGGTAGCGGACGACCGGGCCCATGTCACGGTGCGTCAGCTTGTACCAGGCGCGGGCGAAGGCGTCCGCGAACTGGTCCGGGTTCTCGTAGAAGCGCCGGGAGATCGGCTCGTAGACCGGGTCGAAGCGCAGCGACAGGTCGGTGGTGAGCATGGTCGGGAGGTGCTTCTTCGACGCGTCGTACGCGTCGGGGATGATCGCCTCGGCGTTCTTCGCCACCCACTGGTTCGCGCCGGCCGGGCTCTGGGTGAGCTCGTACTCGTACTCGAAGAGGTTCCTGAAGAACTCGTTGCCCCACCGGGTCGGGGTGCTGGTCCAGGTGACCTCGAGACCGCTGGTGATCGCGTCGGCGCCCTTCCCGCTGCGGTAGGTGCTGGCCCAGCCGAAGCCCTGGGCCTCGAGCGGGGCGGCCTCGGGATCGTCGCCGACGTTCTCCGCCGGGCCCGCGCCGTGGGTCTTGCCGAAGGTGTGGCCGCCCGCGATGAGGGCGACGGTCTCCTCGTCGTTCATCGCCATCCGGTGGAAGGTCTCGCGGATGTCGCGGGCGGCGGCGATCGGGTCCGGGTTGCCGTTGGGGCCCTCGGGGTTGACGTAGATGAGGCCCATCTGGACCGCGCCGAGGGGGTTCTCCAGCTCGCGGTCGCCGGTGTAGCGCTCGTCGTCGAGCCAGGTGGTCTCGGGACCCCAGTACACGTCCTCGTCGGCCTCCCAGACGTCCGGGCGGCCGCCGCCGAAGCCGAAGGTCTCGAAGCCCATCGACTCCAGGGCGACATTGCCCGTGAGGATCATGAGGTCGGCCCAGGAGAGGCTCTGGCCGTACTTCTTCTTGACCGGCCACAGCAGGCGGCGGGCCTTGTCGAGGTTGCCGTTGTCCGGCCAGCTGTTGAGGGGGGCGAACCGCTGCTGGCCGGCTCCGGCGCCGCCGCGGCCGTCGCTGATGCGGTAGGTGCCCGCGCTGTGCCAGGCCATGCGGATCATGAGCGGGCCGTAGTGGCCGAAGTCGGCGGGCCACCACTCCTGCGAGCTGGTCAGCACCTCCGCGATGTCCCGCTTGACCGCCGGGAGGTCGAGCGCGTTGAACGCGGCGGCGTAGTCGAATTCCTCGCCGAGGGGGTTGGCCACGGCGGGGTTCTTGGCGAGGATCTTCAGGTTGAGCCGATCCGGCCACCACTGGCGGTTTCCGCCGCCCTGGGTCGGGTGCGCGGCCCGCTCGTGCGCGACCGGGCAGCCACCGCCGCCCTCCGCCTTCGCGTCGGTGACGATTGCATCATGGTTCTCAGACATGGGAATCCTTCCGGACCGGACCGGGGGTCGCGGTGATCAGGAACTGCATGCGATGGAACATTTTTGGGGCGGGGACCCGGCAGCGGGTCCCGGTTTCACGGTCGTCCTGACGCCGGGGCGGTCACCGTCGCGGACGGTGTACCGTCCGGTCTCGCGCTGCTCCGGACCGTTCCTGTCCCTTGGCTATCAACACGACCGATCCTACGATGGACTCAATCCAAGTCAAGAACGACACCAAGCCCGCATCGAGTCGGATCCCGGACCGTAGGCGGTGCGTTTCCGGGGCATCCCGCCGACCCGCCCCGCCGAACGCGCCCCCTCCGAATGTGAAAGTGGTGAGCCGGTATGAGTGACCTGCTGGAGCGGCTGCGCGAGCGCGGCTGGCGGATGACCTCCCAGCGGCGCGTGGTCGCGGAGGTGCTCGACGGTGACCACGTGCACCTCACGGCCGACGAGGTGCACGCCCGCGCGGTGGCGCGGTTGCCCGAGATCTCCCGCGCCACCGTCTACAACGCCCTGGGCGAGCTGGTCTCCCTCGGCGAGGTCATGGAGGTCACCACCGACGGCCGGGCCAAACGGTACGACCCCAACGCGCACCATCCGCACCAGCACCTGGTGTGCTCCGGCTGCGGCCTGATCCGCGACGTGCACCCCACCGGGGACCCGCTGGCCGGCCTCCCGGCCGACGAGCGCTTCGGTTTCACGGTGTCCGGGGTCGAGGTCACCTACCGGGGGCTCTGCGCTTCCTGCGCATGAGGGACGGGCCGGGCCCGCCGCGCGCAGCGGCGGGCCCGGCCCGAATACGCCCGTACGGGTTTCCGCGCACGGTGTACGAGGTGGACGCGCCGACCTGCCCGGACTCCGGCCCCGCCAGACGCCGGCCCCGCCGGACGCCGGCCCGCCGGAGGTCAGCCCAGCCGGACGTCGGAGTCGGGCTGGGCGACCTTGAACAGCGCGCGGGCGATCACCGCGGCGTCCTCGTCGGTGAGGTGTGCGGAAAAGTGCTTCTGGATGCTGCGCATGTAGACCGGGGCGGTCGCCCGATGGGCCTCGGCCCCCGCCGGGGTGATGACGGCCCAGGAGGCCCGCTTGTCGTGGGGGTCGGGCAGCTTGTCCACGAGGCCGGCGCGCACCATCTCGTCGATCAGGCGGCTGACCCGGGTACGGCTGAGGACCACCCGGTTGGCCACTTCCTGCATGCGTAGCCCGTGCTTCCCGGCCGCCTTGAGTTCGAGCAGTACGTCGTACCACGTCAAAGGGATCCGGCCGTCGCGCTGCACATCGTTCTCGATGGCGCGCACGGCGGTGTTGTGCGCGAGGAGCATCGCCCGCCACGCCTCAAGTCGATCATCCTGTCCGGTCACACCGTGATCCTACTCCTATTGCGTGCGCCCGCACATACTTGTTAAGGTGCGTGCGTACGCACTTATTGCTCCTTGATTTTCGGAGGCTGGCTACATGGCGGTTCAGAACCTCTCCCGCGACGAGGTCAAGCAGAAGCTCGACAGTGGCAAGGCCGCGGTCGTCGAGGCCCTGCCCGAGCAGTACTACAAGGAGGCGCACCTGCCGGGCGCGCTCCTCCTCCCCGTCGACGACGTCGACGCGCTGGCCCCCGGCCTGCTGCCCGACAAGGACGCCGAGGTCATCGTCTACTGCACCGGTACGACCTGCTCCAACTCGGGGATCGCGGCCGAGCGGCTCGCGGAGCTCGGCTACTCGAAGGTCTTCACGTACAAGGACGGCAAGGAGGACTGGATCGGGGGCGGCCTCCCGACCGAGTCCGGCGTCTGAGCGCAGCGTCCACACACGAGCAGGAGGAACGGACGATGACCAGTAGCGCGACATCCCCGACCCGCACCGTCGACGGGGTCGAACTCCCCGCCGTGGGCGACTGGAAGGTCGACCCGGGGCACGCCGAGGTCGGCTTCCTCGGCCGGCACTTCATGCTCACGAAGGTGCGCGGCCGGTTCACCGGCGTCGACGCCACCGTCTACATCGGCGAGCGGCCCGAGGACAGCAAGGTCACCGCGGTGATCGACATGGCCAGCGTCAACAGCGGGGACACCGCCCGGGACGACCACCTGAGGTCCGCCGAGTTCTTCGACGTGGCCGAGCACCCCCAGGCGACGTTCACCTCGACGTCGGTCAGCTGGAACGGTACGAGCGGCACGCTCGCCGGCGATCTCACGATCAAGGGCTTCACCCGGCGCGTCGAGCTCGACGTCGACTACCTGGGCCACGCCAAGGACCCGTGGGGCAACGACCGTACGGTCTTCTCGGCGCGCGGCAAGATCAACCGTGAGGACTGGGGTCTGACCTGGAACATGGCCCTGGAAACCGGCGGGTTCCTGGTCTCCAAGGAGATCGAGCTCTCGCTGGAGATCGAGGCGGTACGGGAGGTCTGACGCCCTGCGCGTCGCCCTGCCGGTCCCGGTACGGCCTCGGCCGTGCCGGGACCACCCCTGCCCGCGTCCGGACCGCGTCGCCGACGGCGCGTCGGTCAGGCCTCCAGGACCCGCCGCACCATCTCGCCCAGCGCTCCGCGGATCCTGCCTGAGGTGAATTCACTGTTGCGCAGGGCCTGTTGGAGGTCCGCATCGACCATGGCGAGCAGCAGGTGCGAGGTGCCCTGGGCGTCCAGCTCCGGCCTCGCCTCGGCCAGCAGGATGGCCAGGTGGCGCTGCCACAGGCAGTAGGAGCCGATCTGGTACCGAACGCCGGGCGCGGTGGTCTCGGAAAGCCGGACCAGCTCCAGGTTCGCGTCGAGCAGGTCCAGATACGTATCGAAGAAGGCGGTGATCCGCGTGCTCGCGTCGGCTCCGGGCCCCAGGGGCGGCGGTCCGAACAGCATCCTGCTCTGGAGCTCGCTCTCCTGGGCGTCGAGCAGGGCCACGGCGAGCCCCGACTTGCTTCCGAACCGGCGGAACAGCGTTCCCTTGCCGACGCCCGCGCGTGACGCGATGGCATCGAGGGACACGTTCTCGACCCCGTGCTCCCCGAAGAGCTCGGCGGCGACCACCAGGATGCGGTCGCGATTGCGCGCCGCGTCCGCCCGTTCGCGGACCGGCTTTCGGATGAGTTCGGTCACTTCAGGCGATCCGCTGGTCATGCTGTGTCTTCGTCCGTGACGTCGTAGGTACGTCGGTTGTCGCGAGTGTACCCATCTCGGACATCACGCGCGTCTGGTGGGCCACGACCACACCTAACCCCCAACTGCCGCTCATCGCCGTTTGTTTGCTTGCCGCTGTGAACACGATGTGTCAGGGTCGTTGCCGAAACGGACCGCAGTCCGGTTACCGGGGACCACCATGACACAGCTCAAGGGCCGCCGCACTGCATTCCCTTCAGGAGCCTGCCGCCAACGGGAGAGTTCAGTCCGCCCGATCGGCAGCTGATCCCACCCACCGCGAACACGGCGCGACCCGAGCGCGCACCACTCCCCTGGCACGCCCGCCCTCGACCGGAGGAAGCATGACCACGCACATCAGCCCGGACAGCCCGGACAACCAGCTCCTGGACCTGACCCAGCACGAGATCCAGGCGCTGCGCACCAGGTTCAACCTCGCCGACGCCCACACCCACCAGCAGCAGTCGGACAGCCAGCGCGAGATCGTCGCCCGGCTGCCCGAGCTCTGGTACGAGGCGGAGCGCGGGCTGCAGGCGACGGCCGAGGAGCGCTTCATCGAGGCCTTCTTCACCCTGCACCGCCAGGACACCGCCCTGGCCAAGAAGAAGACCCTGCTCTCCTACGCCGCCTCGATCTCGACGATGGTCGCCGGCATGTACCTCAAGCAGCAGCGCAAGTCGGTCACGCTGGTCGAGCCCTGTTTCGACAACCTCTACGACGTCCTGAACAACATGGGCGTACCGATGTACCCGATCGAGGAGTCGGCCCTCCACGATCCGGACCGGATCTACTCCGAGCTCAAGCGCCTGGTCCGCACCGACGCCCTGTTCCTCGTCGACCCGAACAACCCCACCGGCTTCACCCTGCTCCAGCACGGCCGCAAGGGCTTCGAAGAGGTGGTCCGCTTCTGCAAGGACCACAACAAGCTGCTGGTCATCGACTTCTGCTTCGCCTCGTTCACGCTCTACGACGAGAAGCTCGCCCGCTTCGACATCTACGAGCTCCTCGAAAGCTCCGGCATCTCGTACCTGGCCATCGAGGACACGGGCAAGACCTGGCCCGTCCAGGACGCCAAGGCGGCCATGATCACGGCCAGCGACGACATTCGCGAGGACGTCTACAACCTGCACACCAGCGTGCTGCTCAACGTCTCGCCCTTCGTGCTCAACATGCTGACCCAGTACGTCCAGGACTCCACCCGCGACCAGCTCTCCTCCGTCCGCGAGGTCCTCACGCAGAACCGCGAGGCGATACGCAAGGCGATCGACGGCACGATCCTGGAGTACCAGGAGCCCGTCGCCGGAGTGAGCGTCGCCTGGGCGCGCATCAACCACCCGGACCTGACCGCGACCGAACTGCAGCGCCTCCTGGCCGAGGCCGAGGTGTACGTCCTGCCCGGCCGGTTCTTCTACTGGAGCCAGCCCGACCGCGGCGAGGCCTTCGTCCGCTTCGCCCTCGCGCGCGACCCGCAGGTGTTCTCCGACGCCATGGCCCGGATGCGCGAGGTGCTCGACCGCCATGCCGTCTGACACGCACGTCCGTGACGAGTACGCCGACGCCGCGCTCTTCCTCGGCATGAACAGCGAGGACGAGGACGTGCGGCGTGCCTGCAAGGCCTTCTTCGTGGACCGGCTCGACGGCAGCATCGTCATGAGCCTGGAACAGGTGGGCCGCTGCGACGACATCATCTGGGGCTTCTCCCGCGAACTCCAGGACGCCTACTACCCGTTCATGGACAACCTGCACACCGTCATGGACATCCGGCGGCTCGGCTACGAGGAGGCCGACGTCCTGCGCGCCACCGACGCGGAGCTGCCCCGGTCCCTTCCGGTGCACGAGCGGCTGCTCCTGGGCATGGTCCGGGGCCGCGAGGGGCTGCTGCACACGGCCAGCCCGCGCCTCGCGGCCACGACCGGGTTCGCGCTGCGCGCCGTGGCCGGCGCCGACGGGCCGGAAGCCCTCTTCCCCGAGCCGCTGGAAAGCCTCTACCAGCAGTCCCTGGCCCTGCGCGTGCCGGCCGAAGCCCTGTGACGGAGGACCGATGATCACCGGAACGACCACCGCGCTCGTCACCCCGGTCGACGCGGCGGGAGAGATCGACGAGAAGAGCATGGCCCGCCTGGTCGCGTCCGTACGGCCTTACGCGGACGCCCTGTTGCCCGCGCTGAGCACCGGCGAGGGGGGCTCCCTGTCGGACCGGCAGTGGCGGGAGACGCTGACCGCCGCCGTCCGGTACGCCGACGGCTTACCGGTCCTCGCCGGGATCCTGCGGCCCACCACGGCCGCGGCCCTCGCCCTCGCCCGCAGCGCGGGCGGACTCGGCGCCGCCGCGGTCGTGGTCACCACCCCGTACGGGGCGGACGTGACGCAGGAGGAGATGTACCGCCACTTCGAGGCCGTGGCCGGAGCCGGGCTGCCCGTGATCGTCTACCACGAGTCGGCCGTCTCCGGGAACCGACTCGAACTCGGCACCCTGCTGCGCGTCTGCGCGCTGCCGGGCGTGGCCGGGGTCAAGGACTCCGCCGGGGACCCCGAGTTCACCCGGGCACTGCTCGCCGCCGGCCCGGGCGTGCCCGTGGTCCAGGGGCTCGAACACCTCCTGTTGGATTCCGGACCCGTCGACGGCTGGGTCGTCGCACTGGGCAACGTCGAACCGGAGCTCTGCCGCGCCCTGTTGACCGACCGCGGCGAGGAGCGGACGGCGCAACTGCACGCCGCCTACGCCCGGTACGGCCTGGACCGGGACGACTGGTACCGCTCGCTGAAGACCGAACTGCTGCGGCGCGCCGTGATCGAGACCGACCGGGAGGTCCCGTGCTCAACGTGACACCGAAGCCCACCGACAGCTCCCACAAGCGGCTGTTCCTCCTCAACCGCTCCCTCCACAACTCCACCGACCTCGCCCTGATCGAGGATCTGGAGGCGGCCTGGATCGAGCCCCTGGTCGAGGACCTCGCCGACCGCACGCCGCCGCTCGTCGGCCGCGCGGAGTGGAAGGAGCGCCTCGACGCACTGCTGGCCCTCGAACGCGAGGGCAGCGCGGCCGGAAGCTTCCTCGCCGAGAAGGCCACCCGGGAGCAGTTCGCCCACGTCGTCCGGGAGTTCGCCCTCGACGGACTGACGGAGGCGCAGAACTTCTTCCCGGCGATACCCCGGCTCCCCCTCCGCGCGCAGATGGCCGTGATGCGGGTGCTCATCGACGAGTTCGGCTGCGGCAACCTCCAGCAGACCCACTCCAAGCTCTACCTCGACCTGCTCGCCGAACTGGGGCTCCCCCAGGAGCTGGAGAGCTTCCTCGACACCACCTCCGACGAGACGTACGCCTTCCTCAACGTCTTCTACTGGCTCACCCAGCGCGCCGCGGACGTCGAGTACTTCCTCGGCGCCCTGGCCTACCTGGAGGCGAGCATCCCCGACGCCTTCACCGTGCAGGCCCGCGCCTGCGCCCGGCTCGGGATCGTGCAGGGCCGGTACTACACCGAGCACCTGCACATCGACACCTTCCACATGCGGGAGATGCAGACCGCGATCAAGGAGTACGAGGCGGCGCGCGGGCTCGACGCGACGAAGCTCTGGGTCGGGGCGCAGCTGCTGTCCGGGCTGATCGGGGGCGCCTTCGACGCCGCCGTCGCACGTGCGCGGGAGCTGGCATGAGCGACGCCGTACTGGAAGAGCTGCCGGGCGACCGGGTGCGGGTCCGCGTCGCGGGCCGGGAGTTCGTGATCGACTCCGCCTGTACGCACCGGCTCGGCCGGCTCGTGCACGGACAGGTCAATCCGCGCACCCTGCGCATCACCTGCCCGCTGCACGGCACCGGCTTCGACCTCGCCACCGGATGCCCGGTGTCCGGCGCGGCGGCGGAGCCGCTGACGGTGCACCATGCGGGCGTGCTCGGGCAGCTGTACGCGCCGCAGGACGTCTGGCTGCCGGCCTCCGAGCGGCTCCTCGAATGGGACGACGGCTTCCACGACCTCATGCTGGGCGACCGGCTGCGCATGGCCGCGTACAAGGCGGCCGTCACCGAGGCCGTGCGGCCCGGCGCCACCGTCCTCGACCTGGGCACCGGTACCGGCATCCTGGCCCAGTGGGCGCTGGAGGCGGGAGCGGCCCGGGTCTACGGCATCGACCTCAACGAGAAGATCCTGCAGACCGCGACGCGGCGGCTCACCGAGGCTGGGTTCGGGGAACGTTTCCATCCGCTGCGCGGGTTCTCCTTCGACATCGAGCTGCCCGAGCGGGTGGACCTGATCATCTCCGAGATCATGGGCAACCTCGCCGACAACGAGAACTGCGTCGCGATCCTCGACGACGCCCGCAGCCGTTTCCTGCGGCCGGGCGGCGCGATGCTCCCGGTGGCCGTGGAGAGCTATCTCGTACCGGTCACCGCGGAGGCGGCGCACGGCGCGGTGCGCGACGGCTCGCCGCAGGACGCCGGGAGCCGGGCGGAGTTCGCGGAGCTGCTGAAGGGGCGCGGGGCCCGGGACGCCTTCGACCTCTACTACGACGCGATCATCCCGGTCGGCGGCCAGCTCTCGGCACCGCGGCTCGTACGCCGGTACGCCTTCGAGGGGACGCACGGCGCGCAGGAGACCTCGTACGAGGTTCCGCTCGTGTACACGGTCCAGCGCGCGGGGCTGTTCACCGGCTTCAAGGGCTACTTCGTGGCCACCCTCTCGGACACCGTGGCCCTGGACATCTCCGGCGACGAGGTCGCGGCGGACGATCCGCAGGCCCGTACGACCTCGGACAGCTGGAAGCACGCCTACCTGCCGGTCCGGGACGCCGTGCCGGTGCGGCCGGGCGACCGGATCGCGCTCACCTTCTCCAGGCGGCACCCGGCGGACACCGGATCCGGACCCTTCGGACAGGTCTACGGCTGGGAGGGCTCGGTCGTCTCCGGGGACGTCACCGTGGCCCGCTTCTCGCACAGCACCCGGCCCGAACAGGAAGGCTGAACCCTGTGACCACGACGACCGCGACGGCCACCACCGGAACGACGAGCAGCGGGGTCGCGGACCCGCGGCTGCCCGCGACCCCCGACACGATCAGCGTCTACACCGATCTGAACTGCTCCTTCGCCCACGTGGCCGTCCACCGGCTGCACGAGACCCGGCGCAAGCTGGGTCTGGAGGGCCGGATCTGGTTCGACTTCCGGGCCTTCCCCCTGGAGCTGTTCAACCGGGAGGTCAACGCCCGGCCCGGCGTCGACTCCGAGATCTCGGTGCTCGGCGCGCTCGAACCGGAGGCGGGCTGGCGGCTGTGGCAGGGGCCCGACTGGACCTACCCGGTCACCACCCTGCCGGCGCTCGAAGCGGTGCACGCGGCCAAGTCCCAGTCGCTGGAGGCCAGTGAGCGGCTCGACCGCGCGCTGCGCCACGCCTTCTGGGCGGAGGGCCGCTGCATCTCGATGCGCCACGTCATCCTGGAGGTGGCCGCCGCGACGGGCGCCGTCGAGGTGGACGAGCTCGCGAACGCCCTGGACACGGGCTCGGCGCGGGCCGCCGTGACGGCCCAGTACGAGTCGGCGCGCGAGGGACGGGTCAACTGCAGCCCCCACGTGTTCCTCCACGACGGCACCGACATGGCCAACCCCGGCATCGAGGCGCACTGGGTGAACGGCGACTTCGGCCAGGGCTTCCCGGTGATCGACCGGGACAGCCCCGAGGTCTACGAGGAACTCCTCACGCACGCCGCCCGGCTGCTCTGAGCCTCGCCCCGTGTCCGGGCCCGTCCGTACGACGGGCCCGGACGCGGGCGTTCGTCAGATGCGGTCAGATGCGGTCGGCCGCGATCAGGACGTACTGGAAGGAGCCGTCCTTGTAGGACTCGATGAACGCCTCCTCGATGCCGGTGACCAGCGAGGACGTGGCCCGCAGCTCCCAGTAGGGCAGGGTCGCGGGAGTCAGGTCGATGACGGCCTGCGGTACGAGGCGGTTGTCCGCCATGGCCTTCAGGTACTCCCGGCGGGAGTGGATGTTGCACTCGAAGTGCGCGTTGATCTGGGAGACCCACTTCGAGGGCTGGCCGTACCGCGGGTTCCAGCAGCCGGTGATGGTCACGTACCGGCCGCCGACCTTCAGGACGCGGGAGTGCTCGGCGAAGAGGTCGTCCAGGTCGACGTACATGCTCGACTCGTTGTTCCAGGAGGCCGTGGCCCGCCCGGTCTCGAAGGGCGTGCCGAGCATGTTGCAGACGCGGGCCCGGACGTGGTCGTCGATGCCGAGCTCGCGGGCGCGCTGGTTGGCGAAGTCGGCCTGCTTGGCGGACAGCGTGACGCCCTCGACCTTGCATCCGAAGCGCTGGTGGGCCATGACCATCGAGCCGCCGCGGCCGCAGCCGGCGTCCACGAGCGTGTCCTCGCGGCCGACGGGGCCGAGGTGGTCCAGGAGGAGTTCGGCCTGCGCCGACTCCAGCCGGTGCAGCTCGGCGACCAGCTTCTTCTCGTAGGCGCTGTCGTCGGTGTCGCCGAGGGCGGAGTGGTCGACGTCTCCGATGCCGTAGTGGTGGTGGTAGAGGCCGTCCACGTCGCCGAGGCGCAGGTTCACCGGCCTGGCCTCGTTGTTCCAGTAGCGGGCGATGTCCCCCTGGTAGGGAGTGGCCGGCCCGGGAATGATCACCGGGGCCGGGGTGGTGCCGTTGGAGCCGGTGGTGCCGGTGGTGAGATCAGTGCTGGTCACTAATAGATCCGTCCTTACCAGAAGTCGGGCAGGCTGTAGCGATAGGTATTGGTCTGGTGCCAGTAGTGGTTGCCGTCGACCCAGACGGCGACTCCCCGCAGGAAGCGCAGCACGCTCGGGACGGGGCAGGCCGCGGCCAGGGCGGCGGCCTCCGCTTCGAAGGCGTGCATGAGGTCGTTGTGGACCTCGACCGCCTTCAGGTAGCCCTCCTTGTCGGAGGTCCCCTCCCGGTCTGCGATCACCACGGGAAGGTTCATGTGCCGTACGGGGGCGGCGAGTTCCTTGGTGTAGGAGTACAGGTCGTTGACGATCGTGGTGGCGTTGCCGGCGAGCGCGATGACCCGTTGCATGGCTGTCTGGGCGTGCAGATCGGCCGGGAGCTCGTACCCGCCGACGGTGTCGGTGATGGTGGGGCAGGGACGGAAGTTGTTGAACTGCCGCATGGCCAGGTACTCCCACACCTCAGGGACGTACTCCGTCTGGCTCCAGGCCGCCTCGGCGAGGTACCCCAGGTGCAGCCGGGCCATGTCGTGCCGGTAGCGGTCCGTCTGCGAGGGGCTGGCCTGCCGGACGAAGTACTCCATGGCGGAGCTGTAGGCGCGCCGGGGCGCGTCCGACCGGAGCGACTCCGCCCACTGCGGTTCGTACTCCTTCGTCGTGTGGAGGGGGTCGATGGCGGTGTGCGCCAGCAGCAGGCGGCCGCCGAGGCCGATGGGCGAGCCGCCGTGGTCCTCGCAGTAGCAGTCGTCGACCGCGTTCTCGGCGACCATCAGCCGGGTGGCGACCATCAGGTGCTCGATGGTGGGAGCGTCCGGGTGGCAGGCCACCATGTAGCGCCCGACGTGGAAGCCGTCGAACTGGTTCTCCCAGGCGTCGGGGAACAGGTCGACCTCGTCCACCGCCCAGGCCTTGATCCGCCGACTGACCTCCTCCACCCGCACCGGGTCGGGCTCCGGCACGGGGTGGTGATAGAGGCCCGGGATCGGGTTTCCGGCCGCGGGAGCCCCGGGCTCCGCAGCCGCCACGGGTACGGGGGGCCCTTCCCCCCGGCGGGCCGGGTGCAGGCCCTCCGTGCCCAGGCCGCTGGGTCCGCCCAGGAGCCGTAGCAGGGCGGGGCTGGGGGCGGGCGGAGCAGGCGGAGCGGGCGGAGCCGCTGATGCCGACCGGGCGGACGGGCCCGGCAGGCCGGCCGGGCCGGGCAGTGCGCGCCCGCTCGGCACGGCGGGGCGGACGGGCACGGCGGGCCCCTGTACCGCGGGACCGGCCGGTACTGAGGGCCGGCCGGGTACGGCGGGCCCGCTGGGCAGGCCGCCGGTCGCACGGGCCTGGGCGCTGCCGAGGACGTGGGCCCCGAACTGGGCAGCGGCGCCGGGCAGGCTCGACTGCAGAGGGGAAGGCCCGGGCTCGGGCATCCGTGACTCCTTGGTGAGGTGAGTGGTCTGTCCCGGATCCCGGGCGCGCTCGGCCGGCCCGGGAGGGTCCGGGCTGTCGACGTACGGGGCCTCCGGCCGGTCAGTCGCTCCGGCGGGCGATCTGGACGTTCTCCAGGACGCCGAGGGCGTCGGGCACCAGGATCGCGGCGGAGTAGTAGGTGGTGACCAGGTAGGAGATGATCGACTTCTCGTCGATGCCCATGAAGCGGACCGACAGGCCCGGCTCGTACTCCTCCGGCAGGCCGGTCTGGCGCAGTCCGATGACGCCCTGATTGTCCTCGCCGGTGCGCATGGCGAGGATCGAGCTGGTGTTCTCCTTGGTGATGGGGATCTTGTTGCACGGCAGGATCGGGACCCCGCGCCAGGCCGGGACCTGCTGGCCGCCCACGTCGACGTGGTCCGGGTAGAGCCCGCGGGCGTTCATCTCGCGGCCGATCGCAGCGATCGTGCGGGGGTGGGCGAGGAAGAGCTTGGTGCCGCGGCGGCGGCAGAGCAGCTCGTCCATGTCGTCCGGGGTGGGCGGGCCGGAGTGGGTCTGGATCCGCTGCTTGAAGGCGGCGTTGTGGAGCAGGCCGAACTCCCGGTTGTTCACCAGCTCGTGTTCCTGGCGTTCGCGCAACGCCTCGATGGTGAGGCGGAGTTGCTCTTCGGTCTGGTTCATCGGGCCGTTGTAGAGGTCGGCGACCCTCGTGTGGACCCGCAGGACGGTCTGGGCGATGGAGAGTTCGTACTCGCGCGGCTTCGATTCGTAGTCCACGAAGGTGCCGGGCAGTTCGGCCTCGCCGGTGTGGCCGGCCGACATCGCGATCTCGGCCTCGCCGTGCTTGTTCTGCCGCTGCAGGGGCAGCGAGCTGAACCGCTGGATGTGCTCCTGGAGGTGCGGCGCCGAGTTCAGGATGCCTGCGAAGTCGGCGCGGGAGAGCGTGAGGAGGGTGCCGGGGGTTTCGGCGGTGGCGGTGTAGTCCCACCGGGCGTCGGCGTCCAGCAGGGCGTTCTCGCCGAACCGGTCGCCGTCGGCGAGCACCGCGACGGAGATCTCGTCGCCGTACTTGCCCGCGGCTGTCTGGCTGATCCGGCCGTGGGCGATCAAGTGGATCTGCTCGGCGGGAGCGCCCCGCTCGACCAGCACCTCACCGGCACGGAAATCGCGCTGGACGCAGCGGCCGGCGATCGCCGCCAGCACCTCTTCGTCGTCGAAGCCGCGCAGCAGGGCCAGTTCGCCGAGTTCGCGCGGGATCACCTGGACGCGGGCACCGTCCTGGACGAACTCGATGCTCCCGTCGCCGACGGTGTAGCTCAGCCGGCGGTTCACCCGGTAGGCGCCGCCCTTGGTCTCCACCCACGGCAGCATCCTCAGCAGCCAGCGGGAGGTGATCTCCTGCATCTGCGGGGCGGACTTGGTCGTGGTGGCAAGGTTGCGGGCGGCCGACGTGCCCAGGCTGGACTGCTTGGGCGGATCCAGCTGTGCTTCCGGGCTGGTGTCAACAGTCATCGGTCGAGCTCTCCTTCATCAGCGGGGAAAGGAAGGCGAACGTCTGGGCGTCCGTCCAGATCCCGGGGAACCGTAACGGCGGAGATCCCCGGCCGACCGTGAAAAAACGTTGGCGTTGCTTCGTTCTGGTGATCCTGTCCCGCCCGGGGTTTGATCGACGGATCAACGATTTCCAGCCGGGCCCCGTACGGCCCCGGTGCGCGCGCCGCACCGTTGCGCCGGAGGTCTCGGCGGCGCGAACGTGCCGGTCTGGCACTGTGAAGGAAGCCCCCGCCCGGCGATCGTGGTGTTCGCCGGGCGGGGGCTCCGTAGTGAAGGTGCCTGCCGAGCCCGTCGGGCCGGCCGAGGCGGTCAGACGTACATGTCCTTCTCGTCGTACGAGGGCCCGTAGTAGCGCTCCAGCGCCTCCAGGGACTCGTGCGTGCGCTCCAGGCTCTTGGAGATCCTCGCCCGGGAAGGGGCGGCTTCCGGGTTCCAGGTCTCCGGCTTCCACAGGGCGGAGCGCACGAAGGACCTGGAGCAGTGGAAGTAGACCTGCTCGACCTCGACGAGGAGGGCGAGGGCGGGCCGGTGCCCCTTGACGGTCAGGTCGTCGAAGAAGGGCGCGTCGCGAAGCAGCCGGGCCCGGCCGTTGATGCGCAGGGAGTCCCCGCGGCCCGGGATCAGGAAGAGCAGACCGACGTGGGGGTTGGTGAGGACGTTGCGGAAGCCGTCCGCACGGCGGTTTCCGGGACGGTCCGGGATCACGAGGGTGGTGTCGTCCAGGACCTTCGCGAAGCCGGGCGGGTCGCCCTTGGGCGAGACGTCGCAGGTGCCGTCTGCGGCGGAGGTGGAGATCAGGCAGAGCGGGGAGCGTGCGAGCCACTGCACGTGGTGCTCGTGGAGGGTCCGGCGCTCCTTGCCCAGGGCCACCGCGTTCGGCTCGCCGAGGAGCTCGCGCAGCTCCGCCTCGGTGGTGATCTCCTCGAATGCCCCTGTGTCCACGGTCACTTCCCGCCCCCGCATGCTCGTCCGTGGCCGCCTGTCGCCGCCCTGCCCGCGACTATGCCACTGGTTGTGCGTACGAAGGAGCACCCCGCGCGAGCGGCCGCCTTCATGGAAACGTCCCAAATGGTGCTTGACCGATCAACCTTCGGCACGTAACTTCGACCGCACCAACTCGAGAGCCACTGGAAGGGAGGCGAAGCCGGATGTCCACCATCTCCGTATCGCTTCGCCTCGCACACCAGACCGCCTGGGCTCCGGGTCGCGTAGCACACGGCTGCTGAACAGCCACCCTTCCGGCGTGCCCGATCGCGGCCCCGGAACTTTTCCCTCACTCTGTCACCACTTACGGCGCCTCCTTGCGTGCCGATTCGCCGCGCTCCGGGACATCGAGCTGCGGCCACCGAACGAGAAAGCTCCTGCCATGGCGACTAGGACAGTCCGATCGACCGCGCCCCGAAACGAGAACGCACCGTGGTAGCGGCGCGGATCACGGTCAACGGGAAAGAAACACCGATCGCCCCGGCCGCAGCCCACACCACGGTGCTGGACTTCCTGCGCGACCGCGGCCTCACCGGCACCAAGGAGGGCTGCGCCGAAGGCGAATGCGGCGCCTGTTCGGTGCTCGTGGCCCGGCCGGGCGTGCACAAGCCCACCGACTGGGTGGCGGTCAACGCCTGCCTGGTTCCGGCCCTGGCGCTCGACGGTCAGGAGGTCATCACCTCCGAAGGCCTCGCCACCGTCGACGAAGCCGGCGCAGCCACCGCGCTGCACCCCGTACAGGAGGAGATGGCCGTCCGCGGCGGCTCCCAATGCGGTTACTGCACACCGGGGTTCATCTGCAGCATGGCCTCCGAGTACTACCGGCCCGACCGCTGCGCACACGAGGACCCGGCCGCCGGACAGGCCGCCGAACCGGCCGCGGATTCCGCCGAAGGCACCGACTCCGAGCACGGCCCGAACGGTTTCGATCTGCACGCGCTGAGCGGAAACCTGTGCCGCTGCACCGGATACCGCCCCATCCGCGATGCCGCGTTCGCCGTCGGCTCGCCCACCGAGGACGACGTATTGGCGCAGCGTCGCGAGCAGTCGCCGCCCGAGGCCGCCGCCACCGAATACACCCGGGACGACAGCGCGTTCATCCGGCCCGGCACCCTCGCGGAGACGCTGCGGCTGCTGAGCGAGCGGCCCGAGGCGGTGGTCGTCGCCGGCAGTACCGACTGGGGTGTGGAGGTGAACATCCGCTCCCGTCGTGCGAGTTGTGTCGTCGCGGTCGACCGGCTGCCCGAACTGCGGGAGCTGCGCGTCGAGTCCGATCACATCGAGATCGGAGCGGCTCAGACGCTCACCGAGATCGAACGCCGTCTCGACGGCAGCGTCCCGCTCCTGGCCGAGCTGTTCCCGCAGTTCGCGTCCCGGCTCATCCGCAACAGTGCGACCCTCGGCGGCAACCTGGGTACCGGCTCCCCCATCGGTGACAGCCCGCCGGTGCTGCTCGCCCTGGAGGCCTCGCTGCTGCTGGCGGGCGCCGACGGCGAGCGCGAGGTCCCCCTGGCCGACTACTTCACCGGCTACCGGCAGAGCGTGCGCCGTCCCGGCGAGCTGATCCGCGCGGTCCGCGTCCCGCTGCCGCTGTCGCCCGTCACGGCCTTCCACAAGATCGCCAAGCGACGCTTCGACGACATCTCCAGCGTGGCGGTCGCCTTCGCGCTCGACATCCAGGACGGGACCGTCCGCAAGGCGCGCATCGGCCTGGGCGGCGTGGCCGCCACCCCGATCCGCGCCCTCTCCACCGAGGCGGCCCTGGAGGGCAGGTCGTGGACGGCCGAGACCGTCGAGGCCGCGGCCCGGGTCCTGCGGGCCGAGGGCACCCCGATGGACGACCACCGCGCCAGCGCCCTCTACCGCTCCGCGATGCTCGGCCAGAGCCTGAACAAGCTGTACGCGCAAACCACCGAGGCGGTGTCGTCATGAGTCAGTTGTCCGAGCGTCCCGAAAAGCCCGTCGTCGGTCTGTCGATGCCGCACGAGAGTGCGAACCTGCACGTCACCGGTGCGGCGCTCTACACCGACGACCTGGTCCACCGCACCAAGGACGTCCTGCACGCCTACCCGGTCCAGGTCATGAAGGCCCACGGCAGGATCACGGCGCTGCGCACCGAGCCTGCGCTCGCCGTGCCCGGGGTGGTCCGCGTACTGACGGGGGCCGACGTGCCCGGCGTCAACGACGCGGGGATGAAGCACGACGAGCCGCTGTTCCCCGACACGGTCATGTTCCACGGCCACGCGGTGGCCTGGGTCCTGGGCGAGACCGTGGAAGCGGCCCGGCTCGGTGCGGCGGCCGTCGAGGTGGAGCTCGACGAACAGCCCTCCGTGATCACCTTGCGGGAGGCGATCGAGACCGAGAGCTTCCACGGCGCCCGGCCCATGATGGTGACCGGTGACGTCGACGCCGGCTTCGAGGACTCCGCGCACGTGTTCACCGGGGAGTTCCAGTTCTCCGACCAGGAGCACTTCTATCTCGAAACGCACGCGGCGCTCGCCCTCCTGGACGAGAACGGGCAGATGTTCGTCCAGAGCAGCACCCAGCACCCCTCGGAGACGCAGGAGATCGTCGCCCACGTACTCGGCCTGCACAGCCACGAGGTGACCGTGCAGTGCCTGCGGATGGGCGGCGGCTTCGGCGGCAAGGAGATGCAGCCGCACGGGTTCGCGGCCGTCGCCGCGCTCGGCGCCAAGCTCACCGGCCGGCCGGTCCGGGTACGGCTCAACCGGACCCAGGACCTGACCATGTCCGGCAAGCGCCACGGGTTCCACGCCACGTGGAAGATCGGCTTCGACGCCGAGGGCCGCATCCAGGCCCTGGACGCCACCCTGACCGCCGACGGCGGCTGGAGCCTGGACCTGTCCGAGCCCGTGGTGGCCCGCGCGCTGTGCCACATCGACAACACCTACTGGATCCCCAACGCGCGCATCGCCGGCCGCATCGCCAAGACCAACAAGGTCTCCAACACGGCCTTCCGCGGCTTCGGCGGACCCCAGGGCATGCTGGTGATCGAGGACATCATGGGCCGGTGCGCGCCCCTGCTCGGCCTGGATCCGATGGAGCTGCGCGAGCGCAACTTCTACCGGCAGGGCCAGTCGACGCCGTACGGGCAGCCCGTCCCCCACCCCGAGCGGATCTCCGCGATCTGGCAGCAGGTCCGGGAGGACGCCGCCCTCGCCGAGCGGGGGCGCGAGATCGCGGCCTTCAACGCCGCGCACCCGCACACCAAGCGGGCGCTCGCGATGACCGGGATCAAGTTCGGCATCTCCTTCAACCTCACCGCCTTCAACCAGGCCGGTGCGCTGGTGCTGGTCTACAAGGACGGCTCCGTCCTGATCAACCACGGCGGCACCGAGATGGGGCAGGGCCTGCACACCAAGATGCTGCAGGTGGCCGCGACCACGCTGGGCATCCCGCTGCACAAGGTGCGCCTCGCCCCGACGCGCACCGACAAGGTGCCCAACACCTCGGCGACCGCCGCGAGTGCGGGGGCGGACCTCAACGGCGCGGCGGTGAAGAACGCCTGCGAACAGATCCGTGAGCGGCTGCTCCAGGTGGCCGGCACGCAGCTGGGTACGAACGCCTCGGACGTGCGCATCGTCGAGGGCGTCGCGCGCGCCCTGGGCGTCGACAAGGAGCTGGCCTGGGACGACCTGGTGCGCACCGCGTACTTCCAGCGGGTCCAGCTCTCCGCGGCCGGTTTCTACCGGACCGAGGGGCTGCACTGGGACGCGAAGGCGTTCCACGGCTCGCCGTTCAAGTACTTCTCCTACGGGGCCGCCGCGACCGAGGTGGAAGTGGACGGCTTCACCGGCGCGTACCGGATCCGGCGGGTGGACATCGTCCACGATGTCGGCGACAGCCTCTCCCCGATGATCGACATCGGCCAGGTCGAGGGCGGTTTCGTCCAGGGCGCGGGCTGGCTGACACTGGAGGACATGCGCTGGGACTCCGGGGACGGCCCGAACCGCGGCCGCCTGCTGACCCAGGCCGCGAGCACCTACAAGCTGCCGAGCTTCTCGGAGATGCCCGAGGAGTTCAACGTCAGGCTGATGGAGAACGCCACCGAGGAGGGCGCCGTCTACGGGTCCAAGGCGGTCGGTGAGCCCCCGCTGATGCTGGCCTTCTCGGTGCGCGAGGCCTTGCGCCAGGCGGCCGCGGAGTTCGGGCCCGCCGGGATCAGCGTGGAGCTGGCCTCGCCGGCCACGCCGGAGGCGGTGTACTGGGCGATCGAGGGAGCCCGCCGGGGTGGTGCGCTGCGCGACGGGCGGGCGTCCGAAGGCAGCGGGGTCCTCGCCGGTGCCCATGCCGGTACCGACACCGATGCCGATGCAAGCGCTTTGAGCAATGTCTGACATGAGCTGGGTCGCCGCGGTCGCGCGGTTGCGGGCACGCCGGGAAGCCGGCGTGCTCGTGACCGTGGCGACCGTGCGCGGCCACGCGCCGCGCCGCGCCGGTGCCAAACTCGTCGTGGGACGGACCGAGACCTGGGGGTCGATCGGCGGGGGCAACATCGAGGCCGTCGCCATCGACCGGGCGCGCGAGCTGTGCGGCGCGGCCGATCCGGAGCCGGAGCTGATGGAGTTCGCGCTGAACGACAAGGTCACCAGCCGGCACGGCGTGCAGTGCTGCGGCGGAGCCGTCAGCGTGCTCCTCGAACCGCTGCCGGTGGTCCAGGCGGTGGCCGTCTTCGGCGTCGGGCACGTCGGGCTTGAACTGGCGCGCATCCTGGCCCGCCAGGACCTCGACCTGCACCTCGTCGACAGCCGCCCCGACATGCTGACGGACGAGCGGCTCGGTGTGCTCTCGGACGCGGTGGCGCAGGTCCACGTGCACCACACCCCGCTGCTGCCGGAGACGGTGCTCGGGGAGCTGCCGACCGGCACCCACGTCCTGATCATGACGCACGATCACGCCGAGGACGCCGCGCTGTGCGACGCCGCCCTGCGCACCCCCGGTCTCGGCTCGATCGGTCTGATCGGCTCGTCCGCGAAGTGGGCGCGGTTCCGGCAGCGCCTGGCCACCGAGGGCGGTCACGACGCCGGCACCATCGACCGGATCACGACCCCGATCGGATTGACCGAGATCACGGGCAAGGAGCCCGCCACGATCGCGGTGAGCGTCGCGGCGGACCTGCTCCGCACCTTCGAACAGGACCGCCAGTGGGCGGTTCCGGTCCCGGATACGGATCCGGTCCCGGTCCCGGTTACGGATCCGGTCCCGAACACCGTCGCCGAAGTGGCGTACCCCACGGCCGCCGGCAGCGCGTGAATCCTCAGCGGTCCACGCGCCGCCGGGCGGCCGGGCGGCCTTGTGCGCTCAGTTCGCTGCGGCCCGCGCCGGTCGCCTGAGCAGGTAGCCGGCCGCGCCCAGGACGAGCACCGCCATGCAGGCGATGAACACCAGTCCCGCGCCCTCCAGCCCGAGGGGGCCCTCCAGTACGCCCACTCCGATCACGGGCAGCGAGATGCCCGTGTACGCCACCAGGAACAGGGTGGAGATCACGGCTGCGCGCTGGTCCGCGGGAGACGCTCCGGCCACGGCGGACAGTGCCCCGCGGAAGGCGAGCCCCTGACCGACTCCGCTGACGAGGGCGCTCAGCACCACCAGCGCCAGAAGGTCCCACCACAGTGCGCCGGCGAGCAGCGCCAGCCCGGCGAGGAGCACGCCGCACCCCAGCGGCAGCGAGCGCTCCACCCCGATGCGGCCGACGGCCAGCTGCCCGGCGGTGGAGGCGAAGAAGGCCAGTGCGACCACCAGCCCGCTCACGGCCCGGTTGTGCACGCCCAGGGACTCCGCGAGGAACGCCGGGCTGACGGAGGTGAACACCCCGAAGAGGGCGAAGCCCACGAACGCGGCGATCGCGGCCGGCCCGAACACCGCCCGCACCTGCGGGGGCAGGGCGGGCTTCTGCGGTCGTACGGTGCTCAGCGGCCGCCGCTCGCGCACCGTCTCCGGGAGTCGCAGCAGGACCACGGCCGCGGCCGCCACGAGCGCGAGGTGCACCACGAAGGGCAGGTACAGCGGCCAGGAGGCGTACTGCGCCAGGATTCCGGCGAGCAGCGGACCGCAGCCCAGTCCGCCCATGTTGGCGGCCGTCGCGACGAACGTGGCCCGCGAGGCGCCGCCGGGCGGTGCCAGCTCCATCACGTACGCCGTGGCGGCCCCGGTGAAGAGGCCGGCGGACAGACCGGACAGCAGCCGTCCCGCGTACAGCCAGGGCATCCCGTCGGCGCACAGGAAGCACACGGCGCTCGCCGCGGCGAAGCCCAGCCCCGCCAGCAGCACCGGCCGACGGCCCACGGAGTCCGAGGCATTGCCCGCGAGCAGCAGTACGCCGATCACCCCGAAGGCGTACACGGCGTACACCACGGTCACCATCAGCGCGGAGAAGCCGAACTTCTCCTGGTAGAGCCCGTAGAGGGGGGTGGGCAGCGTGGTGCCGGCCATGCAGACGACGAACACCGCGCCGCTCAGCAGGCACCGGCGCCACCCTTGTCGATCAAGGTCCATGGGGCCGACCGTATCCCGTGGGGAGCTCGGGGCTCGCGTCAGTACACCAGTTTGTAGGTCACGTCCTTGGGGACGGGGTCCGGTGCGGTGTCGGTGTAGAGGAGCCGGATCGTGGTGAACCGCCGGAGGTCGGGGTGCTCCGGCCAGGCCTGCGGATGGCTCAGGGTCACGGTGACCGGGTAGGCGCGGAAGCGGCCGGCCGCGCAGTACGGGCGGCAGTCGTTCACCATGTCGGTGCCGGTGGCCGTGGCGCTGCCCGGCCCCCAGCTGTGCCAGCGGAGACCGACGAGCCGGTTGTTCCCGTCGCCGCAGGCGAGGATGTACTCCGCGGGGCGCGTCTGCGCCTGCGAGAAGCAGTCGACGAGCACGACCGGATCCTGTGGGTCCGGTGTGCGGGCCGACGACGCGGCGGCGCCGATGTGTGCGGAGGAGGAGGCGGCGGAGGCCGGGAGCACGGCGGCCGTCAGCGCCGCCACCGTGCACAGCAAGCTCGCCGTCCGCACTCTGCGCCGGGATGCGCGTGCGGGGCGGCCACCTGCGGAAACGTTCACGGAAGACCTTCCTTGCGACTCTGCGCAGCCGGCACCACCGGCGTCTTCCCAGCTTCCCCCATGGGAGTGAGGCCCGCACCCGCGGGAACCGCGCGGGTGCGGGCGGGTCACGGGTGCGGGCGCCGGGTCACTTGCGCAGCAGGGCGCAGACGAAGTCTTCCTGGACCTCCCGTACCTGTTCGAGCAGGTCGGGGTTGCTGGTCAGGGATGTCTGCGCGGTGATCGTGAAGGTCAGCGAGCGGCGGCCGTCCGCCGTGGCCGCGGCGAGCTGCGTGTAGCCGGCCGTGTTCCCGGTGTGGCCGTACACCGTTCCGCAGCGCGTGGTGTAACGGAAGATCGCCAGGCCCGCCTCGGAGCGGCCGGGGCCGGGGGGCTGGGACAGGGCGCCGGGGATGAACCTGAACTGCTGGCGCCGGGTGCGTTCGGAGACGAGGGCGCCGCCCGCGTAGCCCCGGATGAAGGCGGTCAGGTCCTTCGGCGTCGACACGATGCCGCCGGACGCCCAGGCCCCGGAGGCACCCACGGCCTCGCTGACGTCGATGGGCCCCTCCTGCGGATCGACCTGGTAGCCGTGGAGGAAGGGGGTGGGCAGCCGGTATCCCTGGGGCAGGCTCGTGGCCCGCAGGCCCAGGGGCTCGTAGACGAACTCGCGCAGCAGCGTCTCGTACCGGCGTCCGGTGGCGGCCTCGGCCATGAGGGCGACGGCGATGTTGTCGGAGTTGGAGTACTCGTAGCGGCTGCCCGGGGGGAAGGCGAGGTCCTCGTCGGCGACGAAATCCAGCAGGCGGCGGGAGTCGAAGCGGTGACGGGGGTCCTCGGAGATGATGTCGCGGAACCCCTCGGAGGCCGAGTAGTCCGGCAATCCACTGGTGTGGTTCAGTAGTTGGCGGAGCGTCACTTCATGCCACGCCTCCGGCTGCCCGGGCAGCACCTTCCCGATCGTGTCGTCGAGGTGCAGCCGGCCGCGGTCGACGAGCCCGAGTGCCACCGCTCCGCTGAAGGCCTTGGCCACGCTGGCGATCCGCATGTGGTCCGTCGCCCGCGGCGGCCGGCCGCTCTCCACGTCGGCCACGCCGGCCCGGTAGACCTCCGTGCGCACGCCGTCGCGCAGGACGGCAATGACCCCGGGGGGCCCGTCGGGCCGCTCCACCAGCTCCCGCAGTTCCTGGTGGAGGGCGGCCCCGGGGGGCGGGTTCCGGTCCGCTCCGGCCTGTGCGGGCTGTACGGAGACGGCGAGCAGGGCGCCGCACGCGGCGGTGGCGGCGGCCAGGCGCAGCGACGGACGGATGCGACCGGAGTGGCCGTGCGGGCGTCGGGACACGGAGGTACCTCCCGGGGAAGACGGACGCGGTGGCCCACGATGGCAGGGCCCGCTCCGGCTCCGGCGGCGACGCGGCCGCACGCCCGCGCTCCGTGGCCCATCCGGCCCTGACGGGCTCGCACGGCGCCGGGCGCGGCTACCAGACGGGGATGGGCGCGGGCGCCTCGGCGCCGAGGTCCGGTACGTCGCGGAGTTCGACGGTGGCCCCGGGCCGGTGGAGCTCGAGGATCACCAGGGTGTTCCCGCCCGCGCGCCAGAGGGGACCCGGTGCGTACAGGGTCTTCTGCGGGCCGCGCTCCCAGAACCTGCCCAGGGCGAAGCCGTTCAGCCAGACCATGCCCTTGGTCCACCCGGGGAGGGCGATGAACGCGTCGGCCGGGGCGTCCAGTTCGACGGTGACCCGGTGGAAGGACGGGCCGTCCGGGAGCGCACCGGGGCCGAACTCGAGTCCCGACAGGTCGTCGAGGGGCAGCGGCCTGATCTCCCAGCCGAACTGGTACTGGTTGTCCAGCCTGACCCCGTCGCGGATGCCCTTGCGATCTGCCAGCAGGGGGCCGTAGTTGATGCGCCCCTGGTTCTCCACGAGGATGTCGAGTTCCGCTCCCCCGTCGGGTACGGCGACGGTCAGCGCCGCGAGTGGCTCGTCCCGTTCCAGCAGCCCGATCTCCCGTCCGTCCAGGAAGACCTGGGCGCGGTCGGCCAGCCCGTCGATGCGCAGCGCCGCCTCGGGCAGGGGTCCCCGCAGCCGGGTCCGGTAGTGGATCAGGCCCAGGGACTGGCCCGCTTCCTCCATGGTCAGCGGCTCGACGTGGTGCACGGGCTTGGAGAGTGCGTCCAGGGAGTCGGCCAGCGAGGCGTGTTCGTCCACGGAGAGCGAGCGGGGAACCACGCGCGGGGGCAGAGCGGGCGGTTCGTGGGTGACGGGGCCGGCGTGACGGCCGATGACCTCGCGGAAGAGGTGGAACTTCCGGGTGAGTTCGCCGGCCTCGCCGACGGGGGCGTCGTAGTCGTAGCTCGTCACGTCGGGCTGGTAGGTGGTGCCGTCGTGGTTGGCGCCGTTCCACCAGCCGAAGTTGGTGCCGCCGTGTCCCATGTAGATGTTCACCGAGGCGCCCGCGGCGAGCAGGCTGTCCAGGGTGGCGGCGGCGTCCTGCGGGTCGCGCGTGTGGTGCGGCTCGCCCCAGTGGTCGAACCAGCCGTGCCAGTACTCCACACAGACCAGCGGGCCTTCCGGCTGGTACGTGCGCAGGGTCGCGAGCGAGCTCTCGGGGCGCGAGCCGAAGGTTCCGGTGGTCAGGACGCCGGGGATGCGGCCGCCGAGCTGGAACCCGTGGTCGGCCCCGTCGGTGGTGAACAGCAGGCAGTCCAGGCCCCGTCGGACCAGGCCGTCGCGGAGGTGTTCCAGGTAGCCGGTGTCGTTGCCGAAGCTGCCGTACTCGTTCTCGACGCCCACCGCCACCACCGGCCCGCCCCGGCTGCCGAGCAGGGGGACCAGTACGGGGGCCAGGACGTCGAACCACGCGTCGACCGCGGCCAGGTAGGCGGGGTCGCGGCGGCGGATCCGGATCGTGCGGTCGGCCAGCAGCCAGCCGGGCAGTCCGCCGAAGTCCCATTCGGCGCAGATGTAGGGGCCGGGCCGGACGATGACGTCGAGTCCCAGGTCGCCGGCGGTCCGGACGAAGGCCGCCACGTCGTTCGGCCCGTCGAAGGTGAACGTGCCGGGTCTGGGCTCGTGGACGTTCCAGGCCACGTAGGTCTCGACGGTGTTCACGCCCATCGCGCGCAGGCGCAGCAGGCGGTCGGCCCAGAGGTCGGGATGCACCCGGAAGTAGTGGATGGCCGCGGAAACGATCCGGTGCGGGCGGCCGTTCCGCAGGAAGCCGGTCTCGTCCGTGGTCAGCGTCGTGATCGGCGTCGCGACGGGCGATTGGGGTGGCTGCACGTGTGCGCTCTCTTTCGGTGCTCCGGGTGCTGCTCGACTCGTCGACCGACAGGGCTCCGGCAGGAGGAAACCCCGCATAGAAAGCGCTTTCTACGGCCGCAGATCACGCTAGGCCGAACCAGCCCGGGGGGTCAAGGGAGATCGCACATGCAGGAGCCCCGGGAGCGGTGGGGCTCACTCATCGAGGAAGAAGGCGGTCTTGCGGACCGTGAGGGAGCGGGTCATCGTGCGCAGGTCGTCGTCGGAGACCGTGGGGCCGCCACCGGTGAGGACCACGATGACGCCCTGGCGTCGCGCGATGTACCGGACGGAGTCGTACGTGCGCGAGCGCCAGGTGTCGGGGGCCACCTGTTCGCAGGGGCCCGGGTCGCCCTGCGTGCTCGCCGACTTCACCTCGCACGCGCCCGGGGGCGCGAAGCCGGGCAGCTGCGGTCCGACGGTCACCCGGATGCCGCGCGCCTCGCGGTCGGCGGCGCTCGTGGGAACCGAGGACGGCAGGATCAGGTAGCCGAAGGTGCCGCCGTACGTGTCGGCCTCCGCGAAGTACACGCGGTAGCCGTCCAGGTCGGGGGCCAGCAACGGGACTCGGGAGGCGGCAAGTCGCTGCTCCCGGTACTCCGACATCTGCCGATCGCCGAGCACGCCCGTCAACGGCCACAGCAGGACGAGGACCCCCGCGAGCACCCCCCAGCGCCTGAGGGAGCCGACGCCGGGAAGCGCGACGGCGGCCGCGGCCGCGTACGCCGCGGCCAGCAGGAGCGGAGCGGTGAACAGGAACCACGGGCCCGAGGCGCCCGCCCGCGCCGACAGGACGGCTGCGAGTACCCCCAGCACCCCGCCCACTCCGGCCACCCGCCAGGCAGGACGGACGCCGACCACCCGCAACACCGCCCACCCGAGCAGGGTCACGACGACGGGTACGGCCGCCATCACCGTGAGGAAGAACCCCACGCACCCCCAGCCCTCGCTCTGGCAGAAGTCATCGATCTCCCAGGGCAGTAGGGCCACCAGGATGCACAGGCCACCCAGCAACGCGCCCACGCCGGCGGGCCGGATCAACGGCCGGAGAGCTTCGCTGCCACTGGTACGGCCCACCCCGCCGCCCTGTTCCTGCACCGTCACGTCCATGGCCGCCGCCCCCTCGGTGAACGTCCATCCGGGTCACCCATCGTGGTGGCGCTGCCCTGCTCACACCATGAGTACGGATACTCATTCGCCGCCTACGGCTGGGCTCCCAGCGGTCTCCAGGCCGCCTATCATCGCCGTTGCCGCGACGGGCAGTTCGGCGGTCCCGCCTCCCAGGACCCGGCCCGGCGTGACGGTGAGCAGGGCCCCGGGCATTCGGATCCGGGAAGGAGGCGACCCCGTTCTCGCGCACGCACTTCGCATACGCGAGCGTGCTCGTCTTGTCGCCGGCGGCCGGCTTCGAGGCTCCCGGAGCAGCGGAGTCGCCGTCGTCACCGCCCGCTCCGCCGCACCCGCCCGCGAACAGCAAGACGGCCGTCACCCCGGCCGCGGAGGCCACCAGTGACCGGGGCCGCCGCCTCGGTCGACGCGGGCTCGTGCTGTGCGGGCGACCGTGGCCAGAGGCGCCGTGCATGTCGATCTCCGTCCCTCGTGGAGGTTCCTGTCGGCTTCGCCGGCGACGGGCGCGGACGAAGCCGGGACTCTTGGTCCCACGCCAGGGATCAGGGGGTTTCGGGGAGGTATCGCCAACGCCGGGCCCGCGGCCCGGTCGGCGGACCGAGGGCGTCCGCTCCTCCGCCGGGACATGCCTTCCGTGGCAGTCGCAACGCTCCGCACGACGACCGACCTCTGCGCAGCGGCCGATCCGCCGCCAGGCTCTTGGAGGTTGATGAACTGTCAGGGATGAGCACACCTGCGGACTTTGGGTGGACGTCGGTGGAGCTCGGCCCGTACATGGTGGTTGATTCCGGGCCATGGACGGCTCTTGACGGTACATGGGCGTTGTGCGAATCTCTCGACAGGTCTGGACCAATTGTCTTCGTCGGGTGGGGGCCCGAGCTGCGAGACACCTCCGGCGATCCTCGGATCTCCGGCGGTCCCGACCACTCACGGCCATCGGCCGGCCCCCGGGGGAGGGCCGGACGTCACCACGGTGGCCGGTGCCGTCACCGAACCCGTTCGCCGCAGCCTGCCGTTGACCTCTGAAGCCCTGACGTGCGGTACTCCGCGCCCCATGCCGCGTCCGTACGTCGATGTGCGCTGCCCTTCCACCCTGCTCCGACGTCCTAAGTGAGCCGCGATGTCCGAAATACTTCCCCCGCCCGACACCAGACCGGCCTCGCCGGCCCAGCAGGGCGTCTGGCTGACCGATCGGCTGGGACTGGCCCGCGAGGCGTTCCACATGCCGGTGCGGATCTCCTTCGACCGGATCGACGCGGAGGCGCTGGCCCGCGCGGTGACCGCCGTGACCAGGCGCCACCCGGCACTTGGCGCCCGGCTGGTGGAGCGAGACGGCCGGGTCTGGCAGGAAGCCGCGGTGCAGCGGCCCGAGCTGGTGCAGCTCGCAGCGCCCGCGGACGAGGCCGACTTGGAGAAGCGGCTGGAGGAGGACGCCGCTCGCCCGTTCTCCCTGGAGACCGGCCCGCTCAGCCGCTTCACCCTGCACCGGCGCGCCGACGGCAGCGCCGAGTTGCTGGTCACCGCCCACCACGCGGTCTTCGACGGCAACTCCAAGGACGTCCTGACCCGGGACCTCGCGGCCGCGTACGGCTCGGCGCTCCTGCCCGCGCCCACCGCGCGGACCACACCGACCGCACCGACCACACCGGGAGTCTCGACGGCGGATCCGGGCGCCGTACGGAGGGCTGCCGAGTGGTACGGGCCGCGTTGGGCCGCCGCCACCGACCCGGTACTGCCCGGCACACCGCGCACACCGACCGCGGCCGGGGCTGGCGAGGCGGTCGAGTGGCGCCTCGACGGCGCCGAGGCCCGGGAGTTGGCCACTGCGGCCGCCCTCGCCGGCACCACCGTCTTCGAGTTCCTGCTCGCGGCCCTGCACGGGCTGCTGCGCCGCTACGGCGGCGAAGCGGTGCCGGTGTCCGTCCCGCTCTCCACCCGGACAAACGAACTCGCAGATGAAATAGGGTTGTTCGTCAACGAACTGCCCGTCCACGCGCCCGCGGCCGGTGCATCGGACACCTTCGCCGCCTTCGCCTCCGCCGTGCGGGCCGAGCTGCGGGCCGGCTACCCGTACCGCGGTGTGCCCTTCGGCAGTGCCGTCGCCGGACTGGGCCCCCGCGTCGGGCTGGCCCCGGTCTCGCTCGGCTACCGCCGGCGCGGCCCGGACCCGGACTTCGCGGGCACCGGCGCCCGGATCGCCTGGGCGGTGCACAACCGCACCGCCCGCAACACCCTCCACCTCCAGGTCGTCGAAGCCCCCGCCGGCCACGGCCCCTCGAGCGGCGGCATCGACTTCAGCCTCCAGTACGACCCGGCCGTGCTCGCCCCGGACACCGCCCGCCGGATCGCCGGCCACTACGGCACCCTGCTCGCCGGGGCGGTCGCCGCGCCCGAGGCCCGACTGCTGGACCTGCCGCTGCTGGACGCCGCCGAGCTCCGCGCCGTCACCATCGCGCCGAACGCCACCGACCGGCCCTATCCGGCCGACCGGACCGTGCTCGACCTGGTCCGCGCCCAGGCCGCCGCCACTCCCGAGGCGATCGCGGTCAGCACGGCCGGCCGCCATCTCGATTTCCGCGAACTGGTCCTCCGTACAGAGCAGTTGGCCGCAGTACTGCGCGCTGCCGGTGTCCGGCACGGCGACCTGGTCGCCCTCCACCTGGACCGCACCGCGGACCTGCCCGCCGCGCTGCTCGCCGTCCTCGCCACCGGCGCGGCGTACCTGCCGCTGGACCCCGGGTATCCGGCCGAGCGCCTCGCCCTCGTGCTGCGCGACTCCGGCGCCGTTCTGGTGCTCGCCGACCGCGAGCCTTCGCCCGAGGTCGCCGCAGCCGCCCCCGCGGTCCTACGGATCCCCGCGCCGTCGGCGCAAGACCCGGCCGAGGCCACCACGGCCACCGCCTCCGTCACGGACGCCGACGCCGGCTCCAACACCGACCCCGGTCCGGACGACGTGGCGTACGTCCTCTACACCTCCGGCTCCACGGGCCGTCCCAAGGGTGTTTCCGTCGGCCACCGGGCGCTGGTCAACCTGCTCACCTCCTTCGCCGACCGGCTCGGCTCCGGCCCGCAGCACGGCTGGCTCGGCTTGACCTCGCTTTCGTTCGACATCTCCGCGCTGGAGCTCTACCTGCCGCTCATCACCGGCGGCCGTCTGGTCCTGGCCCCGGACGGCCTCGCCGTCGACGGCCCCGGCCTGCTCGCGCTGATCGCCGCCGAGGGCGTCACCCACGTCCAGGCCACCCCCTCCGGATGGCGGGTGATGCTCACGGCCGGGAGCGGCGCCGACGCGCTCACCGCCGTCACGGGCCTGGCCGGCGGCGAGGCACTGCCGCTGCCGCTCGCCCGCGAACTGCGCGCGCGCACCGCCCGGCTGTTCAACGTGTACGGGCCCACCGAGACCACCATCTGGTCCACCTGCGCCGAACTCCCCGCCGAGCCGGAGCAGGTCAGGATCGGCCGCCCGATCTCCAACACCCGGACCTACGTGGTCGACGAGCAGCTGAACCCCACCCCGCTCGGCATCCCCGGCGAGCTGCTGATCGGCGGGGACGGCGTCGCCCACGGCTACCTCGGCCGACCCGAACTCACCGCCGAGCGCTTCGTGCAGAGCCCGTTCGGCCCGCCCGGCGCCCGGCTCTACCGCACCGGGGACCGCGCCGTGTGGACGCCCGACGGCGAACTCGATTTCCTCGGCCGGATCGACGACCAGGTCAAGATCCGCGGCCACCGCATCGAACTCGGCGAGATCGAGTCCGCCCTGCTGGAGCACCCCGCCCTCGCCCAGGCCGCCGTTGCCGTCCACACCGAGGAGGACGGGGAGCCCTTCCTCGCCGGCTACCTGGTCCCGGCCGCCGGCGCCCCGTCGCCCGCCCCCGCCGACCTGCGCGACCACCTGATGCGCACGCTGCCGGCCGCGATGGCACCGCAGCGCTGGCTCACCGTGGAGCGCCTGCCGCTCACCCCGAACGGCAAGTTGGACCGGCGGGCCCTGCCGGTACCGCCCCGCGAGACTCCGACGCCACGGGCCGACGCCGCGGGCGACGCCGCAGACACCGCCGACACCGCCGACACCGCCGGCGCAGGTGACGAAGGCGACGCGACGACCGGAACGGTCCGCCGGATCTGGGCCGAGGTGCTGAACCTGCCCGATGTCGGCCCCGAGGACGACCTGTTCGACCTCGGCGGGCATTCGCTGACGGTGATCCAGATCGCCGCCCGGATCCGTGACGCGCTCGGCGTGGAGCTGGACTTCGACGTCTTCTTCGACGTCCCGACCCCGGCCGGCATCGCCGCCGCCGTTCGCGCACGCCAGTAGCCCGTCCCTTTCGGACCGTGCCGGGCCGCCCCGCCCGGTACGCCCGGTACGCCGGGCAGGGGCTGCTCGGCCCTGCCCGGCCCCCTCTCGACACCGCCCGGCCGTGCCCGGCCCGACCTCACCGCGCCCCCGCCACGTCCTTCCGTACCTCCGCGCCCCAGTCCTTCCGTACCTCCGTGCCCCCGTCCGTCCGTACCTCCGCACGCTCCGATTCACCCGCCGCACGCCCGAACAGGATCTCGATGACGGATACTCAGGACCTGCCCACCGACTGGTCCGCAGCCAAGCGCGCCCTTCTCAGCCAGCGGCTGCGCGGCGCCTCGGCCCCCGCCCGGGTGGTGAACCCCCGCCCGGCGGACACCGCACCGCCGCTGTCCAGCGGCCAGGAACGCCTCTGGTTCATGGACCAGCTCGCTCCCGGCTCCACGGCCTACACGCTGGCACCGGCCCGCCGGCTCCGGGGCCCGTTCGACCGCGCCGCCCTCGACGCCGCGCTGACCGACCTCGTGGCCCGGCACGAGAGCCTGCGGATGACCTTCCGCACCACCGAGGCCGGTACCGCAGAGGTCCGGGTAGCCGAGCCCGCGCCGTTCGCCGCCCAGCACCTGGACGCGAGTGCGGACCCCGACCCGCAGGCGCGCGCCGCCGCCGAGCTCGGCGCACTGATCGCCGTCCCCTTCGACCTCCAGGCCGGCCCGCTGCTGCGCGCCCTGGTGGTCCGGATCTCCGAGGACGACCACGTCCTCGCCCTCGTGATGCACCACATCATCTGCGACGGGTGGTCGATCGACCTCCTCAACCGCGAGCTCGACCTCCGCTACGCCCACCACGCCCACGGCGCTCCGGGCGAACTGCCGCCGCTGTCAGTCCAGTTCGGGGACTACGCGGCCTGGCAGCGGGATCGTCTCGAGAACGGGCCGCTCGCCGCCTCGCGCGAACACTGGCGCACGGAACTCGACGGCGTCCCGGCCCTGGAGCTGCCCTCCGACCGCCCCCGCCCGCCGGTGTTCACCTTCGAAGGAGCCGCGACCGAGTTCCGCTGGAGCGCCGAACTCTCCCGCAGGGTCGGCGAGGTGGCGCAGGCCTACGGCGCCTCCACGTACATGGTGCTGATGGCCGCGTTCCAGGCCTTGCTGAGCCGGCACACCGGCCAGCGGGACTTCGCCGTCGGCTCCGCCGTCGCCGGCCGCCTCCACAGTGAACTCGAAGGCGTCGTGGGCGCGTTCGTCAACATGCTGCCGATCCGCGCCCGGCTCGGCGGCGACCTCGACTTCGGCCGGCTGATCAGCCGGGTCCGCGAGACCACGCTCGACGCGTACGCGCACCAGGAGGTGCCGTTCGAGCAGATGGTCAACGATCTCGCGGTGGAACGCGACGTCAGCCGCGCCGCCGTCTTCCAGACCACCTTCGCCTTCCAGAACTACGGCGACCACGCCGCCGCCCCCAGCGCGGGCCTGGACTCCGAGGGTTTCGGCTACGAAGCCACCACCACCCACGCCGACCTCGCCCTCTACATGCGCGAGGAGCCGGACGGCGGCCTCTACGGTCTGCTCACCTACCGCACCGACCTCTTCGACGCCGCCACCGTCGAGCGGCTCGCCGAACGGTTCGAGCTGCTGACCGCGGCCGGGTGCGCCGACCCCGCGCTGCCGGTCGACCGGCTCCCGCTGCTGAGCGCGGCCGAGCGGACGGCCGTACTGCGGACCTGGGCCGCCGGTCCCGCGCTGCCGGACGGCGGTCCCACCACGCTCACCCGGGCGCTGGCCGAGGCCGCGGCCCGGACGCCCGAAGCACCGGCCCTGGTCCTCGAGGACCGCACCCTGACCTACGGCGACCTCGACCGGCGCGCCCGTGCGATGGCCCGGCGCCTACGGGCGCTGGGCGTGGGTGCCGACGACCGGGTGGCCGTCTGCCTGGAGCAGTCCGCCGGGCTCGCGGTCGCCCTGGTCGCCGTGCTCAAGGCCGGCGGCGGCTACCTGCCGCTCGACCCCGAACAGCCGCCCGCCCGGCTCGCCCACCTGGTCGCCGACGCCGGAGCCAAGGTCCTGATCACCGACACCGTGCTGCGACCGCGGTTCGGCGACCACCCGGCGATCGACCTGCTGACCGGCGAAGGCAACGACGACGAACACGACCACGACGCCGCGGCCGAAGGGGACGGGGCGCCGCTGGAGGAGGTCTCCGGCGCCGACCACCTCGCGTACGTGATCTACACCTCGGGCTCCACCGGCACGCCCAAGGGCGTCGCGGTGCAGCACCGCCAGATCCTCAACTACCTTGCGGGCGCGGGCGAACGGCTGCGGATCGAGCCCGGGGCCTCCTTCGGGCTGCTCCAGTCGCTCTCCTTCGACTTCAGCATGACCATGCTCTACCTGGCGCTCACGAGTGGCGGCCGGGTCCATCTGCTGCCGCGCCGGATCGCGGGCGTGGAACTGGCCGCGGAGATCGAGCGGGCCGGCATCGACTACCTGAAGATGACGCCGTCCCACCTGGCCGCGCTGACCGCCGACGCGCCGCTGGAGCGGCTGCTGCCGCGCCGTGCGCTGGTCCTCGGCGGCGAGGCCAGCAGCTGGTCCTGGGCGGCGGGCATCGCCGCACTGGGCCGGTGCGCGGTGTTCAACCACTACGGGCCGACCGAGGCGACCGTGGGGATCACCGTCCACGAAGTCACCGCCGACGGCCTGAACGCACCGGGGAGTACCCCGATCGGCAGCCCGCTGGCCGGCGGGCGCTGCTACGTGCTGGACGAGGCCCGCAACCCCGTTCCGCCGGGCGTCACCGGTGAGTTGTACCTGGGCGGGGACCGGCTGGCCCGGGGCTACCTCGGGCGCCCGGACCTGACCGCCGAGCGGTTCCTGCCCGATCCGTACGCCGCCCCGACCGGCGTGGACCCGTACGCCGGCCCGGGGACCGGCGGCCCGCGGATGTACCGCACCGGCGACCTGGCGCGCTGGCGCACCGACGGGACCCTGGAGTACCTCGGCCGCAGCGACGACCAGATCAAGGTCCGCGGCTACCGGGTCGAGCCCGGCGAGATCGAGGCCGCGCTGACGGCCCTGCCCGGCATCACCCAGGCGGTGGTCCTGGCCCGCGGCGAGGGCGTCAAGCAGAACCTCGTCGCCTACCTGGAACGCCCCGCCGGCGGCGAACCGCCGTCCGCCGCCGAGCTGCGCGCCGCCTTGGGCGAGCTCCTGCCGGACTACATGGTTCCGGCCCGCTACGTGGTGCTGGAGCGGCTGCCCCTGCTCGCCCACGGCAAGGTCGACCGGAAGGCGCTGCCCGCGCCCGCGGACGGCCCGGCCACCGGTGCCCACGTCGACCCCGAGGCCGGGACCGAGCAGGTGATAGCCGCCATGTGGGCGGACCTGCTGGACCTCCCCCGAGTCGGCGCACTGGACGACTTCTTCGAGCTCGGGGGCCACTCGCTGCTCGCCACCCAGGTGGTCGCGCGGATGCGCCGGGCCTTCCCCGACCTGGCCACCCCGGTCGGCGTGATGGACCTCTTCAAGCACCCGACGGTCCGTCGGCTCGCCGAACTGGTGGCGACTCCCGAGGGCGACCGCGGCCCGCGCCGGCTGCTGCACCTGCTCACCCCCGAGCGCCGGAAGACGGCCGCCAGTGTGGTCTGCGCCCCCTACGGCGGCGGCAGCGCGCTGATCTACAAGCCGCTCGCCGACGCCATGCCGGCGGACTGGGCCCTGCACTCCATCGCCGTCCCCGGGCACGAGCTGGGCGAGGAGGCGATGGACGTCGACGAGGTCGCCCGGCTCTGCGCCGAGGAGATCGTCGCCAACGTCGCCGGACCTCTGGTGCTCTACGGGCACTGCGGGGTCGGCGTCCGGCTGACCGTGGAGATCGCCCGCCGGGTGGAGGCGGCCGGCCGGGAGATCGACGCCGTGCACCTCGGAGGCATCTTCCCGTTCGCCCGCCCGAAGGGCCGCGGCGCCGCGCTCGCCGAGCGCTTCGCCGAGCTGGCCGCCCGGCTGCGCAGCGACCAGGGCATGATCAACGCCCTGGCCGCGGCGGGCCTGGACGTGGACGAGGTCGACGAGGAGCAGCTGCGGCTGATCGTGCACAACCGCCGGGTCGGTACCAAGGGCGCCGAGCGCTACTTCGGCGACCTGTACGAGAGCGAGGGCGGCACCATCGCGGCGCCGGTCATCGCCGTCTGCGGGGACCGGGATCCCGCGACCGAGTTCTACGAGGAGCGGTTCCGCGAGTGGCACCGGATCGCCGGGACCACCGCCGTGGTGGTCCTGGACGAGGCCGGTCACTTCTACCTCAAGTACCGCGCCGAGGAGTTGGCCGGCATCCTGACCGGGGTGCACCGCTCGATCGCCGCCGGCGAGGAGGCGCGCCACGAACGCACCGCCGACGCCACCTGGTGGCTGGCCGGCCTGTCCCGCGACGTCGCCGGGGCGGAGCCGGACACCGTGCGGGAACGCGTACGGGAGCCCGAGGGCACCCCCGGCCGGGACCCCGAGCGGAACCCCGCGCCGGGATCCGGGCAGCCGAAGGAACCGAAGGAGCCTGAGCGGTCAGGGACGCCGGGGAGGTCCCGGAAGGGCCGCGGGCAGCGACCCGTCCGCCCGACCATGGGCCGCTTCCTGGCCATCGCCACCGGCCAGCAGCTCTCGATGATCGGCTCGGCGCTCACCGAGTTCGCCCTGCCGATCTGGATCTACCTGCAGACCGGCTCGCTGTTCCAACTCGGCCTGCTCGCCGCCTTCGGCCTGGTGCCCGGCATCGTCGTCGCCCCGCTGGCCGGCGCCATCGTCGACCGCGGAGACCGCCGCCGGGTGATGCTGGGCGGCGACATCGCGGCCGGTCTGACCCAGGGGGCCCTGCTGGCGCTGTACCTCAGCGGCTCGCTGGAGATCTGGCACTGCTACGTGATGATCTCCGTGCTGTCCGCCGCGCTCGCCTTCCAGCGCGTCGCCTGGGGATCGGCCGTGCCGCAGCTGGTGCCCAAGCGCTTCCTCGGCCGTGCCAACGGTGTGGTCCAGATGGCCCTCGGCCTCGCCCAGTTCCTCGTACCGCTGATCGCGGTCGGCATCCTGCACGTGATCGGCCTCGGCGGCATCCTGGTCTTCGACGTCGTCAGCTATCTGATCGCCACCGGCGTCACCCTGGCGGTGCGCTTCCCCGACGTGATGGCCGCCACCCGCCGCGAGAGCGTCGGCGCCGAGATCCGGGCGGGCTTCCAACGCGCCCTCGGGAGCCGCCATTTCAGGGCCATGCTGTTCTGGTTCGCGGCGCTGAACATCTTCCTGTCCCCGCTCTTCCTGCTCATCACCCCGCTGGTGCTCTCCTTCTCCTCGACCGCCGCTGCCGGCTGGGTCTCCACCGCGGCCGGTCTGGGCGCCGTACTCGGCGGCCTCACCCTGCTGGTCTGGGGAGGGCCGCGCCGGATGCGCCTGCGCGGCGTCCTGTTCGCCACCCTCGGCCTCGCCGCCGCCTGTGTCGTCACCGGCCTGCGGCCCTCGGTGACCGTGGTCGCCGTCGGCGCGTTCGGCATGACCTACGGACTGGCGCTGCTCAACGGCATCTACGCGACGGTCATCCAGACCAAGGTGCCGATGCGCTTCCACGGCCGGGTGATCGCGGTGAACACCCTGGTCGCCTGGTCCACCCTGCCGATCGGCTTCGCCCTGGTCGCCCCGGCCGGCCCCGAACTGCTCCAGCCCCTGATGGACGAGGGCGGCGCGCTGGCCTCCAGCGTCGGCGCCCTGATCGGCACCGGCGACGGGCGCGGCATCGGCCTGCTCTACCTGGTGTTCGGCCTCGCCATGGCCGCACTGGTCCTCATCAGCCTCTGCATTCCCGTCCTGGCGCGCTTCGACCGGGACGTCCCGGATGCCGAGTCCGACGACCTGATCGGCCTCGAGACCCTGCAGGCCCGCGCGAAAGGCGAGTTGAACAGATGACCTCCCCGACCCCGATCTCCCGCCATCCGCTGACCGACGAGCAGCGGCGCCTCTGGTTCCTCCAGCAACTGAACCCGCAGGACGCCGGGTTCAACATGTACCTGAACCGGCGCTGGAGCGGACCCGTCGACCCGCGGGCGCTGGGCGCTGCGCTCACCCGGCTCACGGCGCGGCACCAGGTGCTGCGCACCCGGTTCGCCCTGGACGGTGAACAGCCCGTCCAGCTCGTGGAACCCGTACGGGACGTCGCCCTCACCCTGGTCCCGATCCCGGAGGCGGCGGAGGAGGCCTTCACCGCGGCCTGCGCCCCCTTCGTCAACGCCCCCTTCGACCTGGGCGAACGGCCGCCGCTGCGGGCCGTCCTGGTCAGCGCCGGCGAGCACGAGCACGCCCTGGGCGTGGTGGTCCACCACATCGTCTCCGACGGCTGGTCGTTCACCGTGCTGTGGCGCGAACTCCTCGCGCTGTACCGCGAGGAGATCGGCGAGGGTCCGGCCGATCTGCCCGAACTCGGGCTCCAGTACCGGGACTTCGCGCTCGCCGAACGGACCAGGCTGGACGGCGGCGCGGCCGAGGAGGCGGTCCGGCACTGGAGCGGACGCCTGGCCGGTGTCAGCGCCCTGCGGATGCCGCTGGACCGCCCCAGGCCCGCCGAGCCCACCCACCGGGCCGGCTTCGCCGACCTCGCCCTCGGCCCCGGCCTCGTCGCCGGAATCGACGCCCTGGCCCGCGAGCAGCGCTGCACCCCGTTCATGGTGCTGCTCGCCGCCTACCAGTGCGTGCTGGCCCGCTGGAGCGGCACCTACGACTTCGCCGTCGGCACCCCGCTGGCCGGCCGCAACGAGACCGCCCACGAGGCCCTGCTCGGCTACTTCTCCCGCACCGGGGTGATCCGCGCGGACCTCACCGGCGATCCCGATTTCCGCACCGTGCTGCGCCGGGTGCGCTCCGCCACGATGGCGGCGCTGAGCCATCAGGACATCCCGGTCGAGCGGGTCGCCGCCGAACTGGGTCTGCCCGTGCTGCCCGGCGTAGGACCGCTCTACCAGGCTGTGTTCGTCCACCAGAGCCAGTACGAATTGGCCGGCGCCGACGAGCGGGCCCCGCTGCCCGCGGGCGTCCGGACGGAGAGCATGGACTCCGGTTTCGACCGGGCCAAGACCGATCTGCTGTTGGACAGTTGGCGCACCCCGGGCGGCGGGATGACGCTCTCCTTCTGCTTCGACCGGGAACTCTTCGAGCGCAGCACGGTCGAGGCCCTGGCGCGCCGGGTCCGCGACCTGCTCGCCCGAGCCGTCGAGGACGTCGAGGTCCCGCTGCACGGCGACTGGCTGCTGACCGGAGAGGAGCGTGCCGCGCTCCTCTCGCTCGGCGCCGGACCTGCCCTCACCGAGGACGCCCGCCCGATCCTGCGCGGCTTCGCCGACCAGGTCGCCGCCCGCCCCGACGCACCTGCTCTCGAGTGCGCGGGCAACACCCTCAGCTACGCCGAACTCGACCGGGCATCCGGTGAGTTGGCGGGCCGTCTGGGCGCGGTGGCCGGCCGCACCGTGGGCGTCCTGATCGAGCCCTCCTTCGCACTGGTCATCGCCCTGACGGCGATCTGGAAGGCCGGCGCCGGTTACCTCCCGCTCGACCCCGCGCACCCGGCCGAGCGCCGCCGGCTGATGCTCGCCGAGGCGGACGCCGCCCTGCTGATCACCGGGGGCGAGCGCCCGGACCTGGGGGTTCCGGTGCTGGTGGTCGCGGTACCGGGGGCTCCGATCCCCGGGGGTCCGATGCCGGGGGTTCCCGTGCCGGAGGTTCCCGTGCCGGGGATTGCCGTGCCGGGGATTCCCGTGCCGCCCGTCGGCGGTCCGGACACCCGAGCCGCGCTGCCCGGGACCGCCCCGGGCGGCCTCGCGTACGTCCTCTACACCTCGGGCTCCACCGGCGTCCCCAAGGGCGTCGCCGTCGAGCACTCCGCGCTGGCCGAGCGCGTCCGGTGGATGGCCGGGCCGGAGGGCTACCGGCTCCGGCCGGGCGACCGGATCGTCCAGTTCGCCTCCATCGGCTTCGACACCCACGCCGAGGAGATCTGGCCCGCCCTCACCGCGGGCGCCTGTGTCGTCCTGCTGCCCGGCGGCGGCCGGATGCTGCCCGACCTGCTGCGCAGCGAGGCAGGGCGGTCCGTCACCGTACTCGACCTGCCCACCGCGTACTGGGAGGAGCTGGTCTCGCTCGGAGACCAGGCCCCGTGGCCGCCGGCACTGCGCCTGGTCGTCCTCGGCGGCTCCGAGGCGCGCGCCGCGACCCTCGCCCGGTGGCGGGAGCGGCACGGTGACACCGTCCGGCTGGTCAACACCTACGGCCCGACCGAGGCCACCGTCATCGTCACCGCGGGCGACCTCGGCGGCGGGCCCGTCGGCCACCCCGCCGGCGGGCCCGCCACCGAGCAGCGCCCGCCGCTCGGCCGTCCGCTGCCGGGGGTGCGGCTCTACCTCCTGGACGAGCGCGGCAGCCTGCTGCCCGCCGGTTCCGAGGGCGAGCTCCACATCGGCGGCAACGGCCTCGCGCGCGGCTACCCGGCCCGGCCCGAGCTGACGGCGGAGGCCTTCCTCCCGGATCCGTTCGCCGGGGCCCCGGACGGCCGGATGTACCGCACCGGCGACCGCGCCCGGTGGCGCGCCGACGGGCAGCTGGAGTTCCTCGGCCGCGCCGACGGCCAGGTGAAGATCCGCGGATACCGGATCGAGCCCGCCGAGATCGAGGCCGCCCTCACCGCCCACCCGGCCGTCGCCCGAGCGGCCGTACTGGTCCGCGACGGCCGCCGGCTGATCGCCTACGCCGTCCTGCAGCCGGCCGCGACACAGCCGTCCGCAGCCTCACCGGCGTCCGCAGCCGTAGCCGCGCGACCGTCCGCGGCCGCCCCGCAGGCGGCCGAACTGCGCGAGCACCTGGCGCTGCGCCTGCCGGCCTTCATGGTGCCGGACGCCGTGGTGCTGCTCGACACGCTCCCGCTCAACGCCAACGGCAAGCTCGACACCGCGGCCCTGCCCGATCCGGACCCGGCGGGCGCCGCCGCCGGGTACTTGGCGCCCCGTACCGATGCCGAGGCCCTGGTGGTCGGCCTCTGGCAGGAGGTGCTCGGCATGGCGAGGATCGGCGTACTGGACGACTTCCTCGCCCTCGGCGGGGACTCGCTCCTGGTCACCCGGGTCGCCGCCCGCATCCGGGCCGGCGTCGGCCTCGACGTGTCGATCCGCGACGTCTTCGAGAGCCCGACCCCGGCGGCCCTGGCAGCGCGGATCGAGGCGCTCCTGATCGCCGAGATCGATGCCCTCAGCGAGGAGGAGGCCGCCGACCGGCTGGACTGACCCCGCCCCGCGCACCCGACCGCCTTCCCACCACCCGCCTCCCCCATCCACCACCGAATCCCACCGGAGACCGCCATCGCCACCACCGCGCAGCCCGCCGCCACGACCGTCCCGGAGCTCCTCGACGCTCGCGCCACCGAACACCCGGACCACGTCGCGCTGCAGGTCGTCGGCGGCGGGGAGATCAGCTACCGCCGCTGGCGCGAGGAAGCTCTGCGCGCTGCCGTCGGGCTGGCCGCCGCCGGGGTCGAACCGCACGACCGGGTGCTGTTGCGGTTCTCCAACGCGCGCTGGGAGCGGTACGCCGTCGGCTTCCTCGCCGTCCAGTACGCGGGCGGGGTGCCCGTACCGGTCCGCGAGGACCTGTCCGAGGCCGATGGCGCCGTCCTGGCCGCGCTGGCCGGGGCCGACACGGTCCTCCGGGACGGGAACGACGGGGACGACGGGGACGACGCGGAGGACTGCGAGAACGGGGAGGGTGAACCGCCCGCCCTCCCCGGACTGGTGGAACTCCCTCTGGACGCCCTGCTGGCCGCCCACCCCGAGCCGCCGGCGGGCCCGCCGTACCGGGTCGGCCCGGCCGACCCGGCGCAGGTGATCGGCACCTCCGGCACCACCGGCGCGCCCAAGGGCGTGCTCGCCGCGCACGCCAACCTGACGGCCGGCCTGGCCACCCACCCCCGCCGCCGCGCCTACGCGCACTCGCGGCACGCCCTGCACGCCTTCCCGATCGGGACCAACGCGGGCCAGGTGATGCTGCTGGGCGCGCTGACCGGCGCGCCCACCACGCTCAGCCTGCCGCGCTTCGACGCGGACCGGTTCGGCATCGCGGTCGAGAAGTTCGGGATCGGCACCGCCTTCCTGGTGCCCTCGATGGCGATCGAACTGGTCAACGCGGGCACCGCCGGGCGGTACGACCTGAGCAGTCTGCGCCTGGTCAACTCCTCCGCCGCCGCACTGCCCGTACCGGTGGCGGCCGCGCTGGCCGCGGCGCTGCCGGGGGCGACTCTGGTCAACACCTACACCTCCGCCGAGGCCTCGCCCGCGCAGATCTCCACCGTGGTCGACACCCGCCGCCCCGGCTCGCTGGGCCGCCCGGCCGACCCCGGTGACCTGCGGATCCTCGACGCGGAGGGGCTGCCGCTGCCCGCCGGGCAGGTCGGCGAGGTGTGGCTGCGCCAGCCCGGACCGCCCCGCGGCTACCTGGGCGCCGCCGGTGAGAGCGACCGGGTGTTCCGGGACGGCTGGGTGCGGATGGGCGATGTCGGGCGCCTCGACCCGGACGGTTACCTGTACTTGGTCGACCGGGAGAGCGACGTCATCAAGAGCGGTGCACTGAAGGTCTCCACGCTGCGGATCGAGGAGGCGCTGTACGAGCATCCCGCGGTCGCCGACGCCGCCGCGCTCGGCCTGCCGCACCCCGTGATGGGCGCCGTCCCGGTGGCGGTCGTCGTGGCCGGGCCCGGCGGCCTGGACCTGGACGATCTCCGGCTGTTCCTGAGCGGCCGGTTGAGCCGCCCCGAACTGCCGGTCCGGATCCTCCTCGCCGACGACCTGCCCAGGAACCCGAGCGGCAAGGTGGTCAAACACCTGCTCCGCCCCCTGTTCGACGCGCCCGCGGAGTCCGCCGGTCCCGCGGTCGCTCCGTCCTCCCCGACGGAGCTGCGGCTGGCCGGACTCTGGCGGCGTCTGCTCGGCCGCCCGGTCACCGACGTGGCCGCCGAGTTCTTCGCGCTCGGCGGCGACTCGTTCCGGGCGGTCCAGCTCGCCACCGGCATCAGCAGCGAGTTCGGGGTCCGGGCGGGCACCGCCGTGGTCTTCGAGCGGCCCTCGCTGCGGTCCCAGGCCGCCTGGGTGGACCACCCCGACCGTCGGCAGAGCGCTGCCGACGCGGCTTCTGCCGGGACGGACACCGTGACGCCCTACCTGGCCGCACTCCGTGCGCAGCCGCACGCCATCGCGCTCACCTCGCAGCAGGAGAACTTCTTCCGCTGGATGGCCGAGGCGCCCGGGCGGGACGCCGGAGCGGTGACGGCGCTGTTCCGGGTGGCCGACCGGCTGGAACCGGAGACCCTCGGCCTGGCGCTCACGGAGGTGGTCCGGCGCCATCCGGCGCTGCGGACCCGGTTCGAGGCGGCGGGCGAGGGAGCGGGCGACGGGGTCGTACGGGCGGTGCTGGACGAGGAGCCCCGGGTGCGGATCACGCTGACCCGCGCCCCGGGGGCCACGGACGCCGAGGTGGACGCCCTGCTGCTGGCCGAGCGCGACCGTCTCACCGACCTGGGCCGCGACCCGATGGCGCGCCTCCTGGTGGTCAGCCGGTCGGAGACCGATCACGTGGTGCTGGTCGCGGTGCACCACATGGTCTCCGACGGCTGGTCGGTCGGCGTGCTGCTGGCCGACCTCGGGGTGTTCTACTCGGCGCTGCGGCGCGGCCGTTCGGCTCCGCCGGCCCGATCGGGCCCGGGGTACCGGGAGTTGGTGGACTGGGCGAACGCGCACTGGCCGGCCTCCCGGGCCCACTTCCAGGCCGCCCTGGCCGGGGCGCCGTCGGCCGTCGAACAGTTCGCCGGCCGCCGGGCGGTGGAAGAAGTACTGACCCAGGCCCACGAGTTCGAAGTGTCGGCGCCGTTGGCCGAAGCCCTGCGGGCCCGGGCGGCCGAACTGGGTGCCACGCCCTTCCTGGCCGTCACGGCGGCCTGGGCCGGACTGCTGGCGAGCCGCAGCGGCCGCCCCGACCTGGTGGTGATGACCCCGGTGCCCGGACGCCCGCGCCCGGACGCCGAGCGGACCGTGGGCTGCTTCGTCCAGTCGCTGCTGCTGCGGGTGGACGCGAGCGGCGGACCCGGCTTCGCCGAGCTGGTGGACCGGTTGCGGACGGTCTACAGCGAGGCACTGGACCACCAGCTGTACCCGTTCGCGGAGTTCAGCCCGTCCGTGCCGTTCGCGGCCTGGCTCCGCTACGAGGCGTGGGCCGCGCCCGCACAGCTGCCCGGCCTGGCCTGCGGGCCCTGGGAACTGCCGCGCGGGAGCACAGTGCCCTGGCCCCTGCCGGGCGGCGACCGGGGCGTCCCCGAGCTGACCGTGCTCGAACAGCCGGACGGCAGCCTGCGCTGCTGGCTGCAGTACAACGCGCGGGCCTTCGACCTCCCCGTGATCACCGAACTGGCCGCGGAGTTCACGGCGGCACTGACCACAGCCTGCGGGTGACTCGGCGGGGCTCCGGGAGCCGAGCTCCGGCCGCCCGGAGCCCCCGTCAGTGATCCGTATGGACTCGGCCGGTCACCGTCAAGGTCCCGTCAGGGGGTGACCACCGGTGCCGGAACGCGGGGATAGCTTCGATGTCGCGCCCCGGACCGCCTCCCCGCACCCGGGGCCTCCACTGCCGCTCGTGGTTCCCCCTTGGAGGGCCCCATGTGTTTGTTCCAGTACGAGGACGACCCTGAGCCTGAAGAACGTGTCCCGGCCGGGCCCCTGTACGTACCGGCCCGGCCGGGATCCGCGCAGGTGGTGGTGCGCCTGTTCCGCACCCCGCTGGGCGCCCGTACCGCCGTCGGCTTCACCACCGCGGAGCGGCTCGTGGCCACCCTGGGCGCCGGGCAGCCCTGGATCCGGCTCTCCGAGACCGCGCTCCGCGCGCTGGCCGAACCGCTCGGAGCCTCCCTGCTGACCGTCGACCCCACCCTCACCGCTCCCCCGGTCACTCCGACGGCGGCCACCGGCCCCGTCACGGCGCGGGACACCGCTCCCGTTCCGCAGACCCCCGACACCACTGCCCGGACCGCCTGAAGGGGATCGCACCATGACCATCTCCGCCCTCCCGGAGATCCTGACCGGCACCGACGACCTGTCCCCGTGGCCCGCCTCCACCACCCTGCTCCCGCACGGCGGCCTGGCCGTCGGCGGGGTGTCGCTGACCGAGATCGCCGAGCGGTTCGACACCCCGGCCTACGTCCTGGACGAAGGCGAGGTGCGCGGACGCTGCCGTACCTACCGGGAGGCCTTCCCCGACGCCGAAGTCCTGTACGCGGCCAAGGCGTTCCTCTCCCGCGCCATGGTGCGCTGGATGCAGGAGGAGGGCCTGGGCCTGGACGTCTGCTCCGCCGGGGAGCTGGAACTCGCCGTCACCGCGGGATTCCCGCCCGAACGCATCGTGCTGCACGGCAATGCCAAGTCGCCCCGGGACATCGCGACCGCGCTACGGCTCGGGGTGGGGCGGATCGTCATCGACAGTCCGTCCGAGATCGCCCGGATCGCGGCCGCCGTCGGCCCCCACGGCCACCAGAAGGTCATGGTGCGGGTCGTCCCGGGCGTCTCGGCCGGCGGCCACGACAAGATCCGCACCGATACGGACGACCAGAAGTTCGGCCTGTCCCTCGCCGACGGGGGTGCGCGGCACGCCATCGCGAAGATCCTGTCCCAGCCGCAGCTCGAACTCACCGGCCTGCACTGCCACATCGGCTCCCAGATCACCGAGGTGAAGCCCTACCTGACGGCCCTGCGCCGCATGGTGGGGCTCATGGCCCACATCCGCGATGCGCACGGGACCGCCCTGCCCGAGCTGGACATGGGCGGCGGCCACGGCATCGCCTACCGGCCCGGCGAACCCGCCCTCGACCTCACCCTGCTCGCCCGGCAGCTCCGTACCGAACTGATCGAGAGCTGCGCCGCCGCCGGGCTGACCGTGCCCCGGCTCGTCATCGAACCCGGCCGGGCCATCGCCGGGCCTGCGGGAGTCGCCCTGTACCGGGTGCTCACCGTCAAGCACACCGGCGAGCGGGTCTTCGTCGCCGTCGACGGCGGCATGAGCGACAACCCCCGGCCCGCCCTGTACGGGGCGCGGTACGCGCCCCGGCTCCTGGGACGCCACTCCACGGCCGAATGCCGTACGGCCACGGTAGTCGGCCGCCACTGCGAGGCGGGCGACATCCTCGCCGCCGACGTCGACCTGCCGGGCGACATCCACCCCGGCGACCTGCTCGCCGTCCCGGTGGCGGGCGCGTACCAGCTCTCCATGGCCTCCGGGTACAACATGGTCGGCCGCCCCCCGGTCATCGCGGTCCACGAAGGCGCGGCCCGGGTCCTCGTCCGGCGCGAGACGCTGGACGACTTCCGCAACCGTGACGTCGGAGAGTAGCCCCGCGTCAGAAGAGTGCCCGGACGGTTTCGGAAGCCGTTTCGCGCAGCCAGGTGTGGGCCCGGTCGTCGTCGTAGCGCTGGTGCCACAGCAGGTACAGGGGAACGTCGGGCAACTGGAGCGGCAGCGGCAGTGTGACCAGGCCGAGTTGGTCCCTGGCTGCGCGGGTGACCGCGTCGGGGAGGCTGACGACCAGGTCGGTGTCGAGGGCGAGTTGAAGGGCGAAGGCGGTGGTGGGTCCGGCGGCGACGACGCGTCGTTCGAGGCCGCGTGCGGTCAGGGCGTCGTCGATCGGGTCGCGCAGGCTTCCGCGCCGCGAGACGGTGAGGTGTTCGGCGGCCGTGTAGCGCTCGAGGCTCAGCGGGCCTTCGGCGAGCGGGTGGCCCGGACGGACGGCCACGACCAGCCGGTCCTTGCCGACGAGGCGGTGGCGGATGTCGGGGAGCGTCGGACGGCTGGAGCTCGATTCGAGGTCGACCTCGCCGCGGCGCAGCTCGGGGGTGTCCGTGCCGGGTTCGGCGGGCAGGCGCAGCCGGACACCGGGGGCTTGGCGGTGGACGGCGGTGATCAGGGCGGTGCCGCACGCGGCGGCCAGGGCGTCGTGCCAGCGCACGGTGAAGACCCGCTCCAGAGCTGCCAGGTCGAGTTCCTGTTGTGCGGAGAGAAGGCGGTGGGCCTGCTGGACGAGGGTGTGGACCTCGGCGCGGATGGCCAGCGCGCGGGTGGTGGGGACCATGCTGCGGCCGGTGCGGACCAGGATCTGGTCGCCGGTGGCCTTGCGGATGCGGCCCAGGGAGCGGCTCATGGCCGGTGCGGTGACGTGGAGGCGGGCTGCGGCGCCGGCGACGCTGCCCTCTTCCAGCAGGGCGTCCAGCGCGGTGAGCAGGTTCAGATCCAGTTGCATGAGAGTAACTCTACGAGTGAAAAGCATGCACTTGTCGTTAATCGACAGGGGCTCTAACTTCGAAGTGCGGGCAGGGAACGAGCCGCCCGCATCCACCGAAACCAGGGAGCCCGCCATGAGCACAGCCATGCCTTTCGCCGCCGACACGACGCTCCTGCCCGAGGTGACCGCCGCGGTGAAGGCCGCCGGCCGCACGCTGCGCGACCGCTCCACCTCGCACGCCCGAGGAGTGAGCCTCGACGAGATCGTCGAGGAGATCCACGCCAACGACGACGCGGTCCTGGACGTGCTGCGGGAGCCGCTGCTGCGGGCCCGGCCGGGATCGCGGTGGGCCGAGGACGAGCTGGCCGGCGGCGCGCTTCCGCCCGGGGAGTGGTGGGTCGTCGACCCCGCCGAGGGCAACATCAACCACGTTCACGGCATGGACGACTGGTCCGTCACCGCCACCCTGGTCCGCGACAACCGGCCGGTACTCACCGTCGTCCACCTGCCGCTGACCGACGACACCTACACCGCCGTCGCCGGCGGCGGGGCCCGGCTGGGCGGCCGACCGCTGCGGGTGTCCGCCAAGACCGACCTGGGCGCCGCACTCATCGGCACCGGCCAGGCCAAGCCCGGCGAGGACGAGCGCACCTTCCGGCGGATCGGCGACTCCGTCACCGCCATGCTCGTCAACGGCCTGGTCGTACGCGTGTCCGTTCCCGCCACGATGCAGCTCATCCACGTCGCCGCCGGACGCATGGACGCGTTCTGGCAGTTCTCCGACGTCCGCTCCGGCCTGGTCGCCGGCGCACTGCTGGTCTCCGAGGCCGGAGGGACCGTCACCGATCTGGCGGGCAATCCCTGGAACGCGGGCAGCCGCGACTTCCTGGCCGCCGCCCCCGGCATCCACGCCGCCGCCCTGAAGGTCCTGTCGCCGCTCGCCTGACCGGACGCCTCCGTTGTTCCCGCCCGACATCGCAAGGAGCATCACCTCATGACCAGCATCGGCATCCTGGGCGCCGGCCGCGTCGGCGCCAACCTCGCCGGCAAGCTCTCCGAGGCCGGACACCATGTCGTCCTCGGCCTTCGGAGCCCGACGGAGCGGCCCGCAGCCGTTGCCGAAGGCACGGGTCCCCGCGTCTCCTTCGCCGACCAGCGCACCACCGCCCGCACGGCGGACATCGTGATCAACGCGACGCCGGGCGACAGCTCCCTCGATCTCCTGACCGGCCTGCGAACCGAACTCGCCGGCAAGATCCTCATCGACGTCTCCAACGCCACCCTCGACGCCGGTGACGGCCTGCCGGGAGACCTCTGCTATCCCGGCAGCAGCCTCGCCGAGCACCTCCAGTCCGCCCTCCCCGACACCCGTGTGGTCAAGACCCTCAACACCATGCTGTTCATGGTCATGACCGCTCCCGAAACCCTGGCAACCCCACCGATCGCCTACGTCTCGGGCAACGACGAGAACGCGAAGAAGACCGTCACCGGCCTGCTCGGCGACCTGGGCTGGCAGCCCGAATGGATCGAGGACCTCGGCGACGTCACCACGGCCCGCGCCACCGAAGCCATGATCCTGGTCGTGCCCCACATCCTGCGCCGGCACGGCTTCGGGCCCTTCGCCGTCTCCCTCGCCCGCTGACCCCCATCACCGCGGTGTGAGTACGGTCAGCTCATGCAGAAAGTGGAGTGGGGGCAGCGGGGACATGTCCTTCTCATAGCGGGTGGTGGCGCCGTGCGCCGGCGCGCTGTCCAGGTGGCTCCGAGTGCCAACCTGGCTGCGCTCGGGGTCGTTCCGGTGTCGCTGCTCCTGAACAGTGATGTCTCCTGCGATACGACGTACCTGGACGGGGCTCGGGATCCGAACCTGGTGGTGACGCGGTTGCGGACGGCTGCGGCTACGCGCGGTCCGCTGCTGGTCTACCTGTCGGGCCGCCTCACCGTCGACCGCCGCGGCCGTCAACTGCACGTGGCTCTGGCCGGTACGACGGCCGGGTCGGTTCGGTATACGGCGCTCCCCTGGGAGTGGCTGGGCAGGGAACTGCGGGACCGTCCGGCCGGGCTGACGACGGTGTTGCTGGACCTGGTCGCGGACAAGGCGGCGTGGCCGCTGCTGAAGGAGTACGGCAGCCTGCCCTCGCCGCCTTCCGCCGAGGTGTACGGGGTCGTCTCGCCGCCGGATTTCGCCGGCAGCGGGACGGCGGTGAGCAGGTACACCAGGTGCTGGATCGCTCAGCTCGCCGCGGGACCGGGCCGTCCGGCCAATCTTCAGGTGCACGCTCTGGCCGTTGGTGCGGCGGCGCTGCCGCCGGGCACGCTCGTCGTGCCGACCGCTCGTGAGCTCGCCGCCCCCGCTTCCCGGAGGCCGGCTGCCGCACTGGGATTCCCCCTCTCCGTTCAGCCTCGTACGCCGGCTGCTCCGCCTGCCGGGGCGCCCGTCACGGACCGCCAGGAGGTGGCCTCTCGGCAGCCGACCGCCGCCGACGAGGTGGTGGTGCGGGATCCGCGGCCGCAGATCCATGCCCTGGCCCTCGCGGGCCGGCACGCGGAGGCCGCGGGTTTCGCCGAGGCCTGGGAGCAGTACGTGGTGCAGCGATCGGGGTACGGGTCACCCGGAGCCATCAGTTGGCTGGAGATCCGCGCCGATCTCGCGCGGATGGCAGGTTCCTTCGAGCTCGCGACGCGGCTGTGGACCAAGGCGGGCCGGATCCGGCTGGGCAGCCAGTCTCCCGACGCACCGGAGGTCCACGCGGCCGCGGCCGGCGCCCTGCACTGCTGGACCCGGCTCAGAGAGCCTGCGGCGGCCCTCGACACGGCTACGGAGCTCATCCGCCTCCTGCGTGACCTGCCGTCCCTCAACCCCCGGAACGTCAAGCTGGCCGAGCAGCGACTGGAGTTCTTGCACGGCCCTCCGAGCAGACGCGGATGACCCCTCCCGAAGCGGCGAGGTGCCGGTGAGGCGTCCGAGCCCGCTCGGGCGTCTTTCCGGTACCCGGGTCCCGGGTACCGGAGACGCCCCCGCTACGCAATCGATACGAAACGAACCGTTGCGTGATCAGTGTGTGGCTTGGAACTGACAGCTGTCAACACGAGACGTAGCGTTGCGCTCGGATAGAGTCGGTCCGTGAGTCCCGCAACCCGCAGCGAAGAGTCCCGGCAGGCCATCATCGAGGCCGCTCTCGGCCTCTGCGTGGAGAGGGGATTCGCCTCGACCACGATCGAGGGCATCGCCGCCCGGGCGGGGGTCGGCAAGACGACCATCTACCGGTGGTGGCCCTCCAAGGCCGCCATCCTCATCGAGGGCGTGGAGAACGCCCGGGACGCCGCCGCCGGCTTTCCCGATACCGGTGACATCCGTGCGGACCTGGCCGCTCAGACCTCGAGCGTCATGCGCCTGTTCAACACGGAGTTCGGCGAGATCTGGCGAGGACTGATCGGGGCCGCCCAATCCGATGAGGCTGCCGCGGAGGGGGTCACCCGCATCCTGCGGGTCTCCATCGACGCGTGCGTAGAGCGTCTCGCCACGGCGCGCGACGCCGGGCAGATCCGCACCGACCTCGACCTCGAGATGGCCGTCGAACTGCTCTACGGGCCGATCTACCACACCTGGCTCCTGCGCACCCGCCCCCTGCCGGAGGCGTACATGGAATCGGTTCTCGCCACGCTACTGCCCGCGCTGGTGCCTGCACCCGACCCGCATTGACCCGCGCAGGCACGTTTCTTCGTGTCGCAGGCTGGGGAAGGCTCGGGAGTCGCGCCGCGCTCGCCGCCCGGGGGATCAACAGGGGTGGGCGGGGGCGGTCGGCGCCGTATCAGTCCGAGAAGACAGGGGAGATCTTCTTGATGCCCGTAGTGGTTTCCGCGATGTTATCCGTGATGGTGGCGCCCTCCGCGCTCTCCGCGCCCTCCGGCGCCGCCGTCTCGATGTACGAACTGCCGCTCCTGGCAGGTCATTCCAGCAGCTCGGCCCAGGCGATGAACGACGCCGGCGACGTCGTGGGGCTCTCGCTGGACGAGAACGAGGAAGGTTACCTCGTACGGTGGGGCGCCGACGGCTCCCTCACCCGCCTGCAGGCCGTCTCCGGAGGTTCGGGCGGCCAGGCGGTCAAGATCGTCGAGGACGGCACCGTGGCCGGCTTCACCGCCACGCCGGACGGCGTGCGCCATGCCGCCCGATGGGAGGCGTCGGGCGCCCTCACCCGGCTCGAGGAGCCGGCGGGCTACGTCGACGGCGAGGCCCAGGACATCAACGACTCCCACGTCGCCGTGGGGCGCCTGTCGACGGCCGCTCGCACGCGCCCGGTGCGCTGGGGCCCGGACGGCCGGGCGACCGTACTGCGCCTGCCCCCGAAGGCGGAGGGAGGTGTCGCCACCGGGATCAACAAGCGGGGGGAGATCGCCGGTTACGCGTTCGTGCCGGGCGAGAAGACCCGCGCCGTGCGCTGGGACACCGCGGGCCGCGTCCACGATCTCGGCTCGCTCGGGGGTTCGTACAGCGAGCCGACCGCGATCAACGACCGCGGCACGGTGATCGGCCGGGCGACCGACGGGTCCGGGGAATGGAAGGCCGTCCGAGCCGCGCGCGGGAAGAAGTTCGAGGCCCTGCCCTCGCAGGGGATCGGGGCGCGGTCCGTGAGCGTCAACAACGCGGATGTCATCGTCGGGAACGTCAAGGACCACGCGGTGCGGTGGGACGGGAACGTCACCACCGCGCTCGCGGTGCTGCCCGGCACCGGCCGGGTCTTCGTGAACGGGATCAACGACGCGGGGACGGGCGTCGGCACCTCCGACGAGCGTGCCGTGACCTGGGACCCGCTGGGGAGGGTCACGGCCCTTCCCCTGCCCGCCGGCATCGACACGACCCAGCCGCTCGCGATCAACGCGAACGGGAGCGTCGCGGGCGACGTGGGCAGTTCGCGGAGCTGGCCGGTCCGCTGGCGCGCCGTCGTCTGGAAGTAGCCGACGCGGCGCCAGCCCTCCCGCACCCGCCCTCCAGGACCCGCCCTCCGGCGCCCACCCGCCCGGTCGGTCGGGACCGCCCGTGCGGCGGTCCCGGCCCGGCTCCGGCGGGCCGTTCTTGACGATCACGTGACCGTATCCGATCTTCCTGACGCATGCGGGACCGATCGGGTTCTCCTTGCCCGAGGCGACGTGGACACCCCACCGACAACACGGCGATCATCACGGACCCGGCGGCCCCCCGGCTGCGGACCCGTCTGACCCGCTTCGACCACGAGGTGCGCGGCATCATCCGAGCCCACGGTGCGAAGCCGGGCTCCTCGACCTTGCTGGACGGAGTCTTCTGGTCCGACGAGCTGAAGCAGACCACCTACGAGCGCTCGCGCGCGTTCGAGGTCAACCGGGTCGACCCGGCGGGGCTGCGCCACATCGCCGACGTCATCCGCAAGCAGTACCACCAGGAGTCGGTGCTGACGTTCCGCTGCCTGCCGCGGGACGCGCCGGACACCGACGCCGTGGAGATCCAGGCCCCGGGCGTGAGTCCGACCCGCCTCCACGACGCCCTCCTCGCCGACCTCCCCCTCGCCAAGAAGCTCACGGCGGAACTGGGCGTCGACTGGGACACCGCGGAAGTCCGCTACGGGGACGAGGAGTTCGTGGGCTGACGATCCACACCCCCCTTCCCCCTTCCTTTCATTCATTGCAAATTCATGAATCGAACCAAAGATTCGAAGGTATCTGGACGAGTTCGATCTACGATCCAGCTATCCCTTCGTTTGGCTCTTCCTCTGCACATGGATCACACAATGATTTCTGTACTGCCGCGTCGACGTACCCTGCTCGCCGCCTCAACCGCCGCCGCCGTCGCCCTCCTCCTCTCCGGATGCGGCGCCGGAGGCTCGGACGAGCACCGCATCCGGGTCGGCGTCTCCGGAGACTCCCCGGAGTGGGACGTCCTCGCCAAGGAGGCCAAGAAGGAGGGCCTCACCGTGGAGACGGTGGTGTTCGACGACTACTCGCTGCCCAACAAGGCCCTCAGCGCGGGCGACATCGAGCTCAACGCCTTCCAGCACCTGGTCTTCCTCGCCCAGTCGAACACCGAGAACAAGACCGACATCGCCCCCATCGCCGCGACCACGGTGGTCCCCCTCGGCCTCTACTCCAGCAAGCACAAGCAGCTCGCGGACCTACCCGACCGGGCCGAGATAGCCCTGCCCAACGACCCCGCCAACCAGGGGCGCGGCCTGCGCGTGCTGGAACAGGCGAAGATCATCGAACTGCGGAAGGACGCGGGGCTGTTCGCCACCCCCGACGACATCACCGCCAACCCCAAACACGTCAAGCTCACTCCGGTCAACGCCCAGCAGACCCCCCGGACCCTCAAGGACACGGACGCCGCGATCATCAACGACGGCGTGGCCGAACTCGCCGGCATCAAGGCCGACACGGCGCTCTTCAAGGACGATCCGGCCGGGCCGCAGTCCGTGCCCTACCTGAACGTCATCGCCGCCCGCGCGGACCGGAAGGACGACCCGGACTACCAGAAGATCGTCAAGCTCTACGCCTCGCAGGCCGTACAGGACGAGGTCCGCCGCACCAGCAACGGCACCGCCCACCACATCGAGCTGCCCGCCGCCGAGCTGCAGGCCGAGGTGGCCCGCATCCAGAAGCAGCTGAAGCGATGACCGCCGCCGTGGAACTGCGCGACGTCGCGAAGGAGTTCCCGGGCGGAGCGCGCGCCGTGGACGGAGTCAGCTTCACCGTCGGAGCGGGCACCGTCTCGACGACCTCGGCCGGTATGCCGCGGGCCCCGTCCTTGCCGTACTGGGTCAGGTACTTGGTCAGGGTCGGCTCGCCCAGGGGCGCGACGTCGACCTGCTTCGACTGGAGTGCGGTGAGGAACTGGGTGCTCGGCAGCGCCACGAGCTGGACGTCGGAATGGGCGATCCCGGCCTTCTTCAGGGCCCGCAGGACGACCACGCCCTGGGCTTGCCCCTGGGAGAAGGCGATCTTCTTGCCCTTGAAGTCCGCTGCGGCCGTGATGGACGAGCCGGGCGCGGTGGCGAACGTGTAGGTGGGCTTGGGGCGTTCCTGCACGGCGACGATCCGGGCCTTCACGCCGATGGCCTCGGCCTGGATCGGCGGAATTCCCGCATTGCTCGCGATGTCGATCGAGCGCGCCCGGAATCCCTGGATGATGTCGGGGCCCGCATTGAGATTGACCCACGAGGAGACCTTGAAGGGAAGGTTCTTGTCGAGTCCGGACGTGGCCAGTTGGATCTGCGAGGTCCGCACGGCCACGGCCAGGGACGTTCCGGCGGGCGGCGGTCCGGTGGGCAGCTCGCCCACTGGTTCGGAATGGGCGGTGTTCGTGGCCTGGGGGGCACATCCGGCGGCAGCCAGAAATGCACTGCCGGCGAGCGTGAGGAATCCTCTGCGCCCCAATCGGGGAGGGGAAGTACGGGAGGGCATGGACGTTCCTGTTCTCATGACGGGGATGCGACGGTCGCCGGGGGGGTTCACCTTGAAGCGGGCCGGGTCGACCGGGCCCACCGCCGGATGCGAGGACAAGGAAATGCTCAAGATTTCCCCAGGATGAATGGTGCCGCGCGCTTCGTTTCCGTGGTGCGGCGTCCGCCGGAAACGGCGGTGCGGAAAAGGGCAGCAGGAACCGGGTCACGGCGAAAACGGGCGCGGCAGGGCATGGACCGGCGAGGAACCGGCCGCCGTCGGGATTGCCGCGGAAGGCGTACGCAAGAAGAGAACGAAGAGGAAGAAAGGCGCAGCGCGTCAGGACGGCAAGGGAAGCGCCGTCGGCTCTCGTGTCAACAACAACAGGAGCGGTGCGCGTACCGTCGGTTCCTCTGCGGGCTGTTCATGAATCCAGTCTCCCTTTCGGGGAACGACCCGGTCAACAATGCAACTTTCTGAATTGAGTCGGTTTCCGGAAGCCGCGATCGGCGAGCGGCGATCGGTCAGGAGACGGCGCCGGGTCAGGAGACGGCGGCCAGTGCCGGCCACGGACCGAGCGGGTCGTCGTGCAGGGCGCCCAGGGCGACGGCCGCACCCGCCGTGGCGAGCACCGAACCGGTGAAGCTGCTCGGTACGACGGACCGGGCGGCGTCGTCGCAGACCAGGGACCGTGCCTCCACCTCCGCCCGCAACTCCTCCATGCACGCGGGCAGTCGGCCCGTACCCGGTTCGACCACGACGAGCACCTCGGGGTCGAACATGTCCAGCAGGACCGCGGCCGCCCGGCCCGTGAGCCTGGCCCGCTGACGGAACAGCTCCACCGCCACGGGATCCCCCTCGACGGCGAGGTCGAGCAGTTCGGCGAACCTCGTGACGGGCAGGCCCCGTTCGACGGCCCGGCGCACCATGGCCGGCTCCGAGACCTCGGACTGGAGGCAGCCGGCCGTGCCGCAGGTGCAGCACGCTCCCGCGGAGGCGGTGCCCACCGGCAGGTGCGCCACGTTGCCCGCGCCGAAGCGCGGTCCCTGGTGCACGGCGCCCGCGGTGACGAACGCCGCGTCCACGACGTTGCCGACGAACAGTACGACGGCGCTGCGCCGGGTACCCACGTCGCCGAAGAGCTGCTCGGCGCGCGCGAGGGCCCGCGAGTGGCTGTCGAGGTACACGGGCACGCCGGTCGCCCCGGCGAGTTCGTCCCGTACGGGAACGCCCCGCAAGCCCAGTTGGGGGTGGTGCACCACGGTTCCGGCTTCGGGATCGACCCAGTGCCCGGTGGCGACGCCGAGGGCCAGCGCCGTCCGCCCGGACCCGTGCGCGGCCAGCAGCCGGGGCAGTCCGGCCGCCACCCGGGCGAGCACCCGCCCGGGTTCGCTGCCCTCGTGGGGCCGGCGCTCCTGCGCGACGATCCGCCCGGTCAGGTCCATCAGGGAGAGCGTCACGTGGGGCACCGCGATGTGCGCCCCGGCGACGAGGAAGCGGCTGGTGTCGATCTCCACCGGGATGAACGGGCGGCCCAGCCCCCGAGGGCCCGCCGTCTCGGGGCCCTCCCTGACCAGCCCCCTGTCCAGCAGCGCCCCGCAGTGCCCGCTGACCGACGCGGGCGAGAGTCCGGTGAGCCGGGCGATGGTGCTGCGGGCGACGGGACCGTGGTCGAGGACGGCGCCCAGCACCGCTCCGGTACCGGACACCCTCCGCAGCGGGTTCGCACCGGCCGGCGGGATGTCGGAACGGCGCAGTGGAGCGAGGCGGTCGGCTGAGGTCTTCGATCTGTCCACGGGGGCCTTCCAGGTCCTGTGCGGTGGCACGCGAAGCCCGGACTTCCGGACCGGCTCGTGACGGGCGGCCGGCTCCGGGCAGGGGCGTGCGCGGGAAGCTCCGCGGAGGGAGCACTGTTCACCAGAACGCGGGGACGCTACGGGAGTTCAGGCTCCGGACCCGCCGTTGGGCGGGACGAAGACGAGGGATCCGCGCGGTCGCCGTACGGTCAGGACCACTGACACGCGGCGGAGCAGACACGCTTCAGGTCGACGTGACCTCGTGTCGTCAGAAGCGCGGATCGGTACATGGCGCGCAACATAGCCGGGGCGGCGCGAGCCGGTCAATCGGCTGCCCGCACCGTGGACGACCCCCCGCCGCGCCCCGTCCGCAACCGCGGGGGCGGGAAACCACGGCGAACACCGGGTGACGAGCCGCCCCGCCGCCCGGCTGCCGGGGCGTCACCCCGGGGCGGCCGACACGACATCGGCACGAGATGTACATGTTCCGCTCGTCGCACGAGGGGCCCCGGGCGCCGCGCTCAGTTGCGGCAGACGCGTTCCACCAGGTCCTGCCAGGCCTCGGCCGTGCGGGCCCTCGCCCGGGTTCCACGGGATCCCGGTCCTCGCGCACCAGGAGTCGGCAGCCGCTTCGCCACGAAGCCGCGTAACCCCGCCCGTCACACGTGTATCAACACCGGCGTTTCGGCCAGCGCCCTCCCGGGCGAGACCCGCACGCCTCAAGGGTGGATGCACCCTGCACGAGCAGCCTTCCGCGCTCCTGTACGGGATCCGCTTCGTCTCAAACACGCGTGTTCGATCCGGTGCCCCCGGTCGTTGACCCCGGCACCATCACGTGAACACAACACACCGCGCAGCAAATCCAGTTGACCTCATCCGGCAGCACAGGCACGTTCTTCGGCAGCCGGGCTCCCCCATCGAGAGGCATCCCCATGACGCCCGCTCGTTCCGAACTCCTCGACCTTGTCCGACAGAAAGCGGGGTGGACCGTATGACCGACCGGCAACAGGCCGACGGAGAGTCGTCCGCGGTGGACGAAGAGTCCCCCGCGGTGTCGGAGTCGGAGCGACTGCTGTTCGGCGGGGAGCTCGCGTACGACGTCGGTTGGGAACGGCACGAAGGCGCCTGGCTGAAGCTCGGCCTCGTGACCATGGCCAAGGCCTTGCCCCGCATGATCAGCACCGGACTGAAGCTCGCGCACCTCGCCGACGCACGCGCCCTGCGCGTGGTGCTCGGCGCCGAGGTCGGGCGGGGCGTCGCCCAGGCGGTCGGGCTGGTCGCGGTCAACGGCGTACTGGGCCACGTGCTGGCCGACGGCACGACCAACCAGCGCCTGGCCCAGGCCGTCCCCTCGCTCGTCCTGGTCGCGGTCACGGCGTTGCTGGCCTCGCTGCTGCGCTCCGCGTCGACGGCGGCCACCGGCGAGCTCGAACCCAAGGTCCAGCGGGTCGCCACGGAGCGGTACCTGGGACTGGTGCACCGGGTGGAGCTCGCGGCGATCGAGGACGACGAGTTCCACCGGCTGCTGGACGCGGCCCGCTACGGGGCCGACTCCGCCCGCCGGATGATCCGGTACTGCACCAACACGTTGAACTCCGGGATCTCCCTGATCGCGGCCGCCGGTGTGCTCACGGTGCTCCACGTCGCGCTCCTGCCCCTGCTGGTCCTGATGACCTTGCCGAGCGCGTGGAGTTCGCTGACGATCTCCAAGCAGCGCTACATCAGCTTCCACACCTTCGTGCAGCACGCGCGGGCCGGGCACCTGCTCGGGCAGTTGCTGACCCAGCGGGAGGCCGCCGCCGAGGTCCGGGTCCACGAGGTCGGGCCCTTCCTCCTCGGTCACTTCCGGCAGATGGCCGAGACCAGCGAGCGCGAGCAGACCCGCCTGGCCCGCAACGCCGCCAGGATCGGGCTGATCGCGGACGGTGCTTCCGGGGCCGCGACCCTCCTCACGTACGGGGCGCTGGGGCTGCTGCTGTGGAGCGGCCGAATGGACCTGGCGGTCGCGGGCACCGCGGTGCTCGCCATCCGAGCCGGCTCCTCCAGCCTCGACGGCCTGGTCCTGCAGATGGCGGACCTGCACCAGGAGTCGCTCTTCGTCGCCGACTACGAGCGGCTGTGCACGGAGGCCGAGGCGCGCGCGATCCCGGAGACCGGGGAGGACCTGCCCGAGCAGGTGCGGGAGATCCGCTTCGAGAAGGTCACGTTCACCTACCCGGGCTCCGGCGGCGAGACCCCGGATCCGACCCTGCGCGAGGTGTCCCTGTCCTTCCCGATGGGCAAGGTCATCGCCTTGGTCGGGGCCAACGGCTCGGGCAAGTCCACCGTCGTCAAACTCCTGGCCGGCCTGCACCTTCCCGACGAGGGCGGCGGCACGATCTGGTGGGACGACGTGGACGCCGCCAAAGCCGACCGAGGACAGATCTTCGCCCGCATCGCCCTCATGTCGCAGTCCTTCTTCCGGTGGCCTTTCACGGTGCGGGTCAACATCGGCATCGGCCGGCCCACCGTGCCCATCGAGGACGCGGCGGTGCAGGACGCGGCGGCCTTCTCCGGCGCCGACAAGTTCATCGCCGCACTCCCCCGGGGCTTCGGAACGCTCCTGGGCCGGGGATACAAGGGCGGGCGCGAGGCGTCCGGCGGGGAATGGCAGCTGACGGGCATCAGCCGCGCCTGGTACAAACGCGCCGGGATCCTGGTGGTCGACGAGCCCACCAGCGCTCTGGACGCGGTCGCCGAGCAGCGGGTCTTCGACCAGATTCGCGCGCTCGCCGCGACCGGCCAGACGATCATCTTCATCACCCACCGACTGCATTCGGTGCGGCAGGCCGACGTCATCCACGTCATGAAGGACGGCCGGCTCGCCGAGTCCGGAACGTTCTCGGAGCTCATGGACGAGGCCACCGGCACGGGGGACTTCAGGGATTCCTACCTGATCCAGGCGGCCGCGTTCGCGGAAACCCTGCCCGCCCAGCGCGCCCCCGCCGCGGGCACCAAGACGGAGGAGCGCGCGTGAACGCCGCGGTGCGCATCGGAACCGGCCGACCCGGGGCGGCGCGGTGAGCGGCGGGGCCGCCCGGCACACGGTGCCGGTCGACGTCCACCTCATCCTGCGCCGCGACACCGGGTACGGCCCCGAGGTCCTGCTGTCCCGCCGCGCCGGACCGGTCTACGCGACGGGGCTGTGGCACCTCCCGTCCGGGCACCTCGACCCCGGCGAGACCATGGTCGAGGGGGTGATCCGGGAAGCCCGTGAGGAGACCGGCGTCCTCATCGACCCGGAGGACGTCACCGCTGCCGTCACCGTCCACCACCGCCCTCCCGTCGGCGCCAACTCCCGGATCGGCGTGTTCTTCGAGGTCCGGCGGTGGTCGGGACGGCCCCGGGTGAGGGAGCCGGACCGGTGCGACGGCATGGGCTGGTACCCCCTTGACGGGCTGCCGGAGCCGATGGTCGCGTACTGCCGGGCGGGCCTGGACGCCTACCGCGCCGGGCTGCCCGCCGCCGTGCACTTCCAGCACCCCGGCGAACCCGTCCGGCACGCCCCGGCCGGCCCCGACCGCACCCGCCTCCTGCCCGGCCCGCCCACCGACGGGGTGGAGTTGCCCCATCGGCTGCAGGTGTTCGCCGAGCAGGCCGTCGGCCGGATCATCGGGACGACGGAGGTCTCCCGGCGCCGGACCCGGAACCGGGTCTGGCGGATCACCGGTCCCGACGGTGGCGTCTGGTACCTCAAACGGCACTGCGAGGCGCGGTTCCACGACCGGGAGGTGGCCGCGTACCGGACCTGGGTGCATGCGCTCGGGCCCGGCGCGCCCCGCCTCGTCGCGGCCGACACCGCAGGACGGGCCGTCGTCATCACCGCCCTGGCGGGACGGTCCCCGCACGGCATGCTCCTCGACACCGCCGTCGAGCGGCGGGTGCAGCACGCGTTGGGCCGCCTCGCCTCCGCCCTGCACCGCAGCACACCGGAGCGGCCTGCCGGCCCCCCGGCGGCATGGGGGAAGGTGAAGCGCCACCTGGAGGAGGCCGGGCCGCACCTGGCCGCCGGGGACGAGGAGCTGGTCCTCGCCTTGGCCCGGACCTACGAGGACCTCCCGCGGCCCGCAGCGGTGCTGACGCACGGGGACCTGCAGTACCGCAACGTCCTCCTCGCCGACGACGGCGAGCTGCGACTGTTCGACTTCGAGCGGTCGGAGTACGGCACCGCCACGCGGGACATGGTCCGCCTGAGCGACACCTGGACCGGGCGGCCCGACCTGCGCGCCGCGTTCCTCGACGGATACGGCAGAGCTCTCACGCCCGCCGAGGATCTCCGCCTGGACTGCGAGACGGCCTTCGACGCGGTTTCAGGCATCGCGTACGGCCAGGCCCACGACGACCCCGAACTCGCCGAACGCGGCCGCCGCACCCTGCTCCGACTCCGGCTCCGGCTCCGAGCCGCCGAGGACACGTAGCCCGCCACGGGCATCTCGTGCACGCCGCAACGAGATGCCTCCTCTCAGGACCGTCAGTCCAGGTGGAACACCTCCGTCAGCGGTGCCATCGCCTGGTCGGCCGGCGTGCCGTCCAGGTGCTGGAAGTAGCGGGACATCTCGGCCTGCCAGCGGGCGTTGACCTCGGTGGCGGACATCGCCTCGCGGGCGCGGACGAAGTCCTCGGTCTCCAGGTAGCCGACGAGCAGGCCGTCCGGGCGCAGGAACAGGGAGTAGTTGGTCCAGCCGGTGGCCCGGAGGGCGTCGAGCATCTCCGGCCACACCCGGGCGTGGCGCTCCCGGTACTCGTCGACGAGTTCGGCCTTCACCTGGAGCAGGAAGCAGATCCGGTGCTTCGTCATGAGACACCGATCCCCGCGAGCTGCATGTAGTACACGCCGAACTGGTCGGCGGTGAGCGTGGTGCCGGTGACCCTCACGTACCGGGCGGTCGTGGCGGCGAAGGCGAAGGATTGGCCGCCCGCTCCGGGGCGCGGGTACGAGCTCTTCGACACCACGGTGGTCCAGTTCGTGCCGTTGGCCGAGACCTGGACGGTGAAGGCCGACGGGAAGCCGCGCCCGGTGTTCGGAGCGTCGTCACGGGGGTACAACGTGACCTGGCCGATCCGTGACGGGCCGCCGAGGTCCACCCGCGCCCACTGCGTGGTGTTCGGGGACCCGGCCCCGGCGCTGCTCCAGCCCGAGGAGTTCCACAGGTGGGTGTGGTGGATCCCGTTGGTGAGGTTGGCGGTCAGCCAGCCCTCGTTGGGGTATTCGACCGAGCTGGAGGTGGTCGCCGTGCGGCCCAGTGCCAGGTCTCCGCCGACGGCCTCGATCTCCGCGAACTGCATGCGGTAGTCGCCGAACTGATCCGTCCTCAGGTTGGTCCCCGTCACCTTCACGTAGCGCGCGATGACCGACGCGAACGGGAAGGTCTGCGCCGTGGCGCCGGGCCTCGCGTACCCGGTCCGGGTGCTGACCGTGGTCCAGTTCGTGCCGTCGGTGGAGGTCTGGATGGTGAAGTCGACCGGGAATCCCTGACCGGCGTTGGCCCCGTCGCTGCGCGGGTAGAGGTCCACCCGGCTCAGCTTCCGGGTCGAGCCCAGGTCCAGCCGCGCCCATTCGGTGTGGTTGGTGGCGGTACTGCCGGAGCTGCTCCACCCCGCCGCGTTCGGCGCCGACGGCCGCTGCCCGTCGACCGCCGAGCGGATGCCCCAGCCGTCGGCCTCGTACGAGCTGGAGGCGGTGACGGCGGCGCTCTCGGCCGGGGCGAGAGAGGTCGGCATGACCCGGGCGTTCCAGAACTTCGCGCTGGCGCCTCCGGTGACCAGACCCACGTCGCCAGCGGTGAACGCCGCGTCGGTGACGGTCAGCACCGGCGCCTGACCCGTCCCGGAGTACACCTTCAGGACGTTCCCGCGCGCCACTACGCGCAGGCGGGTGCGCTGCCCCGACACGTAGCCGGGCACGGACGCCGCGCCGATCCGTGTGCCACTGCGGTAGACGAACACCTGGCCGTTGTCCCGCTGGGCGATCAGGTAGCCGGAGTCCAGGTCCGTTCCGTTGGCCGAACGCACCATCAGACCGGCCCAGTTGGTGCTTCCGCCGGACGAGTTCACTCCCGTGATCTGCAGGTCCACGCCGACCGAGACGTCGGTGTAGCCCCGGCCTCGCAGGTAGGAAACGTACCCCCACGCCGACGCGTCGGACTGCGCGTACTGGGCGCCGCTGGTCGACCAGGCCCCCCGGGTGTGGGTCCAGAAGTGGTCGCCGCCGCTGAAGTCGTCCGTGAACGGCAGCGCCAGGTCGCCGGTCGCCGAGGCCAGTTCGTCGAGGAGCTGCTTGTGCCGGCCCTCGACGTTCCACCCGGAGAGCTCGTACGCCGTCGGGTTGGTGATCAGCGTCTCGGCCAGGGTGCGTGCCGCCTGCGGCTTGACCGCCGCCAGCTGCTGCAGCAGTTCGAAGTCCTGCAGGCCCGCGGTCTGGGCTTCGCTGCGGAGGCTGTCGTAGATGCCGTACGCGGCCTTGTTCGGATAGACCAGCCAGTGGTCGCCGGTCTGGGAGGTGTTGAAGGTGTCGGCGGCCGGGTACGGCTCGCTGAACCCGTCGTGCCAGTAGTTCCAGCCCCAGTGCAGGTAGCCTTCGCCGCCGATCTTCCAGGTCAGCCAGGGGAGGAGCCTGGTCGCGCTGAGGTGGTTGCTGGTGAAGCGGTTCATGTACGAGCCCTGCGGGAGGATGCAGCTGTACAGCCACAGGTCCTTCCCGCTGATCCGGTAGTTCTGGTAGAGCGCGACGTTCGCGTCGTAGTTCGACGAGAGCGGGGTCTGCGTCGACAGGTGTGCGGCGTTCCCGGTGAAGTTGGTGAGCTGCGCCTCGTTGGTCCGCGGGTTCGGGAAGTACTTCTCGTAGAGGGTGTAGAGCCAGTTGGCGGCCGTGGCCTGCTGCGTGGTGGTGGGCTCGTCCAGGGCGCTCATGTAGAACTTGTTCGTCCAGCCCTTGGCGTCCAGGTGCGCCTTCAGCGCCGGGAACAACTGGTTCAGCCAGTCATTGGTGTCCGGGCAGCCGTTGGCCGGTGCGGAGTTGGGCCGGCAGAGCACGTGCTTGACCGCGCCGCTGACGCCGTTGACCGGCACCAGGGTGTCGAGGTTCGGATCGAGGGCGGGCGGCTCCAGCAGGGTCGGGGTGTAGAGGTACTGCATGGCCCCGGCGCTGACGAAGAGGTTGACGAACCGGTCGAAGGTGGACCAGCCGAAGGTGAAGCGGCCCGCGGCGTCGACGGTGGTGTCCGGTATCAGCAGGGCCACCGCGTCGGCGTAGATCACGTTGTTCCGGTGCCGCGCCATGTTCGCCGCGATGTTGGCCTCGACCTTCCACCAGTTGGCGTCGTACATCTTCACGCCGTACGCGTTCGGGATCGACGCCTCGGTGCCCGCGTAGTCCCAGCCCGCCGAGGAGAACCAGTTGTTCATCTTGAACGTGGACTGCGAGGTCGGCGGGATCGTGGCGCTGTACACGGTCACCGACACCGGCACCGTGACGGCGCCCAGGCTGCTGTTCACCGTGGCGCTGCCGATGTAGACGCCCGGCGCCTGACCGGCCGGAACGTAGACCTGGTAGTACGAGGCGTACGTGGTGTTGGCCGCCACCGACCGCGGACTGTTGTCCATCAGCGCGTCGTAGTAGGCGATCCCGCCGTCGGGCGGGTTCTGGACGTTGCCGATCTTCTGGATGTTCGGGTGGTTGTACTCGTAGCGCGTGGTGATGTTCGCGGCGGGAATGGTCGCGCCGCCGGGTCCGGTGAGTGCCCCGGAGGTGACGGACACCCCGGTCTGCGCCGAACCGGACCGCACCAGGATCTGGGCCCCCTCGTAGGCGTTGCGGGCCGCGTACAGCTCGATCCTGGTGGGCGCCCAGCCCGGCGGGGTGGTCGAGGTGAAGGGCCGGTCGGTGGCGTCCAGGATCCACACGGTCGGCGCGCCGGCGGCGCCGGCCGGAGGCGCGGCGAGGCCGGCCAGCAGCACTGCGGACAGTGACAGTGACAGGCTCACCAGGAGGCGCAGGGATCTGCGGCGACGCGTGCGCATGGAAACCCTCCGAACTCTGAGAAATGACTTCGAGAGCCGAACAGGCTTTGTTTCCACACCTGTTCGGGCCGCCGGCAATTGCCTTGCGGCGCGACTTTCGATCGACGCGTGGCCTCGCTGTTCGGAGTCCTGGAGACGGCGTGCGGGCAGCTCACAGCGGTGACAGCGAGTCGGGGATGACACGAAGGGCAGCCGCTGGTCGCGCGATCGCATCGGGAATATGCGCACCCGGCCACCTGACGGCCAGCACGTTTCCCTTCGGTAAAGGGAGTATTTCCAGAATTACGATCGGCAACCATTCGAATTTTAGCGATACTTGACTGACCGTCACGATCGGTAGGGCAGGGAGGGACAGCCTTCCATGCCGTGCACATCAGGTCAGGCGAGCCCCACGCGGGCGGCGGCGGCGTCCCACGCGCGGACGTCTCCCGTCGGCTCGTAGCGCCGCAGGCGCTGGGTGCGGGCGACCAGACGACGCATGGCGCCGCGGTCCTCGACCAGGCCGTGGGTGCGGGCCTGTACGAGGATGTTGCCGATGGCGGTGGCCTCGGCGGGTCCCGCGATGACGGGCAGGCCGGTGGCGTCCGCGGTGAGCCGGCACAGCAGGTCGTTGCGGCTGCCGCCGCCGACGAGGTGCACGGCGCGGATCGTGCGGCCGGTCAGCTGAGCTGCCTGGAAAAGGGTGTGCCGGTGCGCCAGGGCCAGGCTCTCCAGGATGCAGCGGACGACGGCTCCCTGCCCCTCGGGCAGGTGCTGGCCGGTGCGGGCGCAGTACTCGGCGAGGCGGGCCGGCAGGTCGCCGGGGGCGAGGAACTCGGGGGCGCCGGGGTCGACGAGCGCCGCGAACGGGCGGGCGGCCGCGGCACGTTCGAGCAGCTCGGGCAGGTGGTGCCTCTCGCCGCGGGCGCGCCAGGTGCGCCGGCTCTCGCTGAGCAGCCACAGACCCATGACGTTGCGCAGGTAGCGGACGGTGCCGTCGATGCCGAGTTCGTTGGTGAAGTTGGCGGCGCGGGAGGCGTCGGTGAGGACGGGCGCGTCGAGTTCGAGGCCGACGAGCGACCAGGTGCCGCAGGAGATGTAGGCGAAGTCCTCGGTGCCGGCGGGGACGGCGGCGACCGCGGAGGCGGTGTCGTGGGAGGCGACCGCGACCACGGGGGTGTCGGGGCGCAGGCCCGTGGCGGCGGCGACGTGCGGAAGGACGGTGCCGGCGTGGTCGCCGGGGCGGCGCAGTGCGGGCAGGAGGGCCGGGTCCAGGTCGAGCGCGGCGAGGACCGGGGCGGACCAGGCGCCGGTGCGGGCGTCGTACAGGCCCGTGGTGGAGGCGTTGGTGACCTCTGCGCCTACGGTGCCGGCGAGCCAGTGGGTGATCAGGTCGGGCAGCAGGAGCAGGGTGCGGGCGCGGTCGAGGTGCTTCTCGGCGGCGAGCTGGAAGATCGTGTTGAACGGCAGGTGCTGAAGGCCGGTGATCCGGTACAGCTCACGGGCCGGGATGCGGCTCCAGACGGCCTGGACGGCGGCGGCGCCGCGCGGGTCGCGGTAGTGGAACGGGTTGCCGAGGAGCGCGCCGTCGGCGTCGAGGAGCCCGTAGTCGACGGCCCAGCTGTCGATGCCGACGGAGGCGAGGTCCCAGCGCGCGGCGGCCTCGCGGAAGCCGTCCAGGACGCCTTGGTACAGGCCGAGGGCGTTCCAGTGGAGCCCGTCCGGGAGTTGGACGGGAGTGTTGTCGAAGCGGTGGGTCTCGGTGAGGTCGAGGCGGTTTCGGCCGACGCGGCCGACGAGCACCCGTCCGCTGGTGGCGCCGAGGTCCGCCGCGGCGAAGGCGGTCGGGGTGCGGGGCGTCACGGCCGCCTCAGCGCAGGAAGGCCGCGGCGACGCCGGCGTCGACGGGGATGTGGAGGCCGGTGGTGTGGGTGAGGTCGCCGCCGGTGAGGGCGAAGACGGCGGCGGCGACGTGCTCGGGCAGCACCTCGCGCTTGAGGAGGGTGCGCTGGGCGTAGAACGCGCCGAGCTGCTCCTCCGCGATGCCGTAGGTGGCGGCGCGCTGGGCGCCCCAGCCGCCGGCGAAGATGCCCGAGCCGCGGACCACGCCGTCCGGGTTGACGCCGTTGACGCGGATTCCGCGTTCGCCCAACTCGGCTGCGAGTAGCCGGACTTGGTGGGCCTGGTCGGCCTTGGTGGCGGAGTACGCGATGTTGTTGGGGCCGGCGAAGACCGCGTTCTTCGAGGCGATGTAGACGAGGTCGCCGCCCAGGCCCTGCCGGATCATGGTGCGGGCGGCCTCACGGGAGACGAGGAAGGAGCCGCGGGCCATGATGGCGTGCTGCCGGTCCCAGTCGTCGGCGGTGGTCTCCAGCAGCGGCTTGGAGATGGAGATGCCCGCGTTGTTGACCACCAGGTCGACACCGCCGAAGGCGAGGACCGCGGTGCGGAACGCCTCGGCGATCTGTTCCTCGGAGGTGACGTCGACGGTGACGGCCACGGCCCGGTCCGGGCCGCCGAGTTCGTCGGCGACGGCCCGGGCGGTGGCGGTGTTGACGTCGGCGACGACGACGCAGGCGCCCTCGGCGGCCAGGCGGTGCGCGATGGCCTTGCCGATGCCGGAGCCTGCGCCGGTGACCAGGGCGACGCGGGTGTCCAGCGGTTTGGGCGCGGGCTTCCGCCGCAGCTTCGCCTCTTCCAGAGCCCAGTACTCGATGGCGAACTTCTCGCGCTCCTCGATCGGGGCGTAGCCGGAGACCGCCTCCGCGCCGCGCATCACGTTGATCGCGTTGAGGTAGAACTCTCCCGCCACGCGGGCGGTCTGCTTGTCCCTGCCGAAGGAGAACATGCCGACGCCCGGGACCAGGACGATCGCCGGGTCGGCACCGCGCATGGGGGGCGAGTCCGCGGTGGCGTACCGCTCGTAGTAGGCCCGGTAGCCGGCCCGATAGTCGGTGTGCAGCTCCCGCAGGCGGGCGATCGCCTCGTCCAGGGGCGAGGTGGCGGGCAGGTCGAGGACCAGCGGGGCGACCTTGGTGCGCAGGAAGTGGTCGGGGCAGGAGGTGCCGAGGGCGGCCAGGCGGGGATGCTCGGCGCGGGCGAGGAAGTCCAACACGGGCGCGGCGTCGGTGAAGTGGCCGACCTGCGGGAGGTCGGTGGAGGCAAGACCGCGGATGACGGGGGCGAGCGAGGCGGCGCGCCGGCGGCGTTCGGCCTCGGGCAGGGCTTGGTAGCCGTCGAGCTGCGGGCCGAACGGCTCGGCCTTGCCGTGGCGGGCCAGGAAGGCTTCGGCGGTGCGGATGATGTGCAGGGCGTTGGCCTCGCACTCCTCGCTGGTGGCGCCCCAGGCGGTGATGCCGTGGCCACCGAGGACGCAGCCGACGGCCTGCGGATGGGTCCGCTTGACCTCGGCGATGTCCAGCCCGAGTTGGAAGCCGGGACGGCGCCAGGGCACCCACACCACGGCCTCGCCGAAGCAGGCGGCGGTGAGCTTCTCGCCGTCGGCGGCGGTGGCGAGCGCGATGCCGGAGTCGGGGTGCAGGTGGTCGACGTGCGCGGCGTCGACCAGACCGTGCATGGCGGTGTCGATGGACGGAGCCGCGCCGCCCTTGCCGTGCAGGCAGTACTCGAACGCGGCGACCATCTCGTCCTCCTGTTCCGCGCCCGGGTAGGTGTCGGCAAGGGCGCGCAGACGGTCCAGCCGCAGCACGGCCAGGCCCGCCTCGGCGAGGGTGCCGAGGTCGCCGCCGGAGCCCTTCACCCACATCAGGTCGACGGGCTGTCCGGTGACGGGGTCGGTGGCTGCGCCCTTGGCAGAGGTGTTGCCGCCGGCGTAGTTCGTGTTGCGCGGATCCGATCCGAGCCGGTGGGAGCGGGCGAGGAGGGCGGCGACGACGGGGTGCTGGACCATGGCGGGAGCAGCTTCCTTGTCTGGAGGCGGTGGCGCTCTCGTGGGGTGCGCGAGGGGGGTGCGGGCCGGCCCGTGGGTGCGAGGTGGTGGGGGCCGGTTCGCGTGGCGGACGGGTCAAGCCCCCCATCCGGCCTGTGCGCCGCCGGCCCGCTCGGCGACGATCTTCTCGGCCCAGCCGCCGGCCCGGTAGGCCGCGACCGGGTTCGGGTCCAGCCCGGCCTCGGCGCGGACCTCGGCCAGCAGCGGACGGACGTCGGTGGCGTAGGCGTCCATCAGCACCTCGTTGGCGCCGAGTACGTCCCCCGCGTTCTGAGCGGCCGTCAGGGCCGGCCGGTCGACCAACAGGACCTTGGCCGTGGCCTCCTGGACGTTCATCACCGAGCGGATGATCGCAGGGATCTTCGCCTCGATGTTGTGACACTGGTCGAGCATGAACGCGACGCCGGCCTCGGGGGCGAAGCCGCCGTTCCCGGCGACCTCGTGCAGGATCCGGAACAGCTGGAACGGATCGGCGGCGCCGACCATCAGGTCGTCGTCCGCGTAGAAGCGGGAGTTGAAGTCGAAGCCGCCGAGCTTCCCCTCGCGCAGCAGGAAGGCGACGATGAACTCGATGTTGGTGCCGGGGGCGTGGTGGCCGGTGTCGACGACGACCGCGGCCCTGGGCCCGAGCCGCAGGCAGTGCGCGTACGCGGTGCCCCAGTCCGGGACGTCCGTGGCGTAGAACGCGGGCTCGAACAGCTTGTACTCCAGCAGCATCCGCTGGTCGTCGCCGAGCCGCCCGTACACCTCCGACAGGGCGTCGGAGAGGCGTTCCTGGCGGGCTGAAATATCGTCTTGGCCTGGATAGTTGGTGCCGTCGGAGAACCACAGCTTGAGGTCGCGCGAGCCGGTGGCGTCCATGATGTCGACGCATTCCAGCAGGTGGTCGAGAGCCTTGCGGCGCACCCGCGGGTCCGGATGGGTGACGGAGCCGAGCTTGTAGTCCTCGTCCTGGAAGACGTTCGCGTTGATCGCGCCGATCTCCAGCCCGAGCTCGCGGGCGTGGGCGGACAGCGCGCCGTAGTCCTCGACCCGGTCCCAGGGGATGTGCAGCGAGACCTTCGGGGCGACGCCGGTGGCGGCGTGCACCTGGGCCGCGTCGGCGAGCTTCTCGAACGGGTCGCGCGGCACGCCGGGTTGGGCGAAGACCTTGAAGCGGGTTCCCGAGTTCCCGTAGCCCCACGAGGGCGTCTCGATGCGCTGGGCCCGAAGGGCTTCCTTCACGGCGGATCGGTCGGCCACCGGAGCACCTCCCACGATCTGAATCGTTTCAGCCAGACGGTAGGTGGGTCCGGGGGAAGCGTCAAGGCACCGGCAGGGTGCTGTTGGAGTGATGTCGTAACCTGATCTCCGGGTCGGCCGTCGGAGCCGGTGAAACCTTTCAATGGTGGGACATGGGCGGCGCGGCGAGCATCAAGGACGTGGCACGGGCGGCCGGTGTGTCGGTCGGCACCGTCTCCAACGTGATCAACCGGCCGGAGACGGTCGGCGAGGAGACCAGGGCCAGGGTCCGGTCCGCGATCGACCGGCTCGGCTACGTGCGCAGCGAGTCGGCGCGCCAGCTGCGCTCCGGCAGCAGCCGGATCATCGGTCTGCTGGTCCTCGACCTGGGCAACCCGTTCTTCGTCTCCGTGGCGCGCGGGGCCGAACAGGCGGCGCGCACGGCGGGCCTGGGCGTGATGGTCTGCAACAGCGCACAGCGGCTCGCCGACGAGGCGGACTACCTCGCCCTCTTCGCGGAGCACCGGGTGCGCGGGGTGCTGCTGACCCCGGCCGACGCGGAGGGGTCGGGAGCGGCGGCGCTCCGTCGCGGCGGCGTGCCCTTCGTACTGGTGGACCGGCTCGTCCCGGGGCTGGAGGCCTGCTCGGTGTCGGTGGACGACGTCGGGGGCGGCGCCCTGGCGGCCGGTCACCTGCTGGCGAGCGGCCACCGACGGATCGCGTTCGCGGGCGGCCGCCACCGGCTGCAGCAGGTCGCCGACCGCCGCAGCGGCGCGCTGCGGGCGCTGGCCGGCCACGACGCCGTGCTGCTGGACCTGGAGGTGGACGGGCTGGACGTGGCGGCGGGCCGCGACGCCGGCGCCCGCCTGCTGGGGATGCTGCCGAGACCGACCGCGGTGTTCTGCGCGAACGATCTGCTGGCCCTCGGGATGCTGCAGGCCGCGTTCGCCGCGGGCCTGCGGGTACCCGAGGACCTGGCGATCGTCGGCTACGACGACATCGAGTTCGCCGCAGCGGCCGCGGTGCCGCTGACCTCGGTCCGCCAGCCCGCGGAGGCGATGGGGCGGACGGCGGCCGAGATGCTCGCCGAGGAGACCGGCCCGGGCGGCGCGGCCCACCGGCACCGACAGGTCGTGTTCGAGCCGGAGTTGGTGGTGCGGCGTTCGACGCTGGCCGCGCCGCTGCCCGGCTGAGCGCGGCGCTGCTGTACCGGCGCGGGTGCCGTCAGTGCGGCACCTCGACGGCGGGGCCGTGGCGACCGGGCCGGTCTCGTAGCCGAGGACTACGGCCTGGGCGCGTTCGCGCACCGTGCACACCGGCGCAGCTCATCGCCCTCTCCCCCTGGGCTTCAGGCGAGTCGGGGGCAGTTCCGGAGCCGGAATCGAAGCGCCGTCCCCTCCGCACCCTGGAGTGTCTCCTCGAGCGTCACATCCCGCCCACCCTCGGCAGCCGCCGGATGAGCACCTTCGACCACAAGGTCGTCGGCCCCCGAGCGCGCAGTCAGCGCTTCGGATGCGCGGTGGCGTGGTCGCGGAGATGCCCGGATCCTCCGTAGCCCTGAAGCGGCAACTCCAGACGCCGATCGAGGCGAACATGGAGACGATGCTGGGCTTCCACTTCCCGGCCACCGAGTATCCGACCGGCCGGCACCGCGGCCGGATCGACTCCCTCGGCCTCGACGAGAACGGAACGCGTGCGGGCGAGCCGGCAGAGGGTCGGCAGAGGGTCGGCCTGACGAGCGGGGCCGCGACCAGTCCCTACCGGTCGCGGCCCCGCCGCCTTGACGGTTGGCCGCCCTCCGTCAGCAGCCGCCACCGACAGCGCTCGGGGCGCCGATGGTGAGCGTGGCCGGGGTCGCGCAGCAGCCACCGCTCGCCTCTTCGGCAGGTTCCGGCTGGTCGAAGAGGCCGGCTCCGCCGCAGACTCCGGTTTCGGGGAGGGTGAGTTCGACCCGCTCGGCGGCCTCGTGGTCGCCGGCGAGGGCGGCGGCGATGGAGCGGACCTGCTCGTAGCCGGTCATGGCCAGGAAGGTGGGGGCGCGTCCGTAGGACTTCATGCCGGCGAGGTAGACGTCCTTCTCCGGGTGGGCGAGCTCGGCGGCGCCGTGGGGGTAGACGGTGCCGCAGGAGTGCTGGTTGGGGTCGATCAGGGGCGCCAGCTCGACGGGGGCCTGGAGGCGCTCGTCGAGGGCGAGGCGCAGTTCGTCGAGGAAGGTGAGGTCGGGGCGGAAGCCGGTGAGGACGATGACCTCGTCGACCGGGTCCAGGCGGCGGCCGTCCTCTGCGACCAGCACCAGACGCCCGTCGCCGGTCTTCTCGAAGACATCGGTGCGGAACCCGGTCACGGCGTCGGCATATCCGTCGTCGACCGCGGCCTTCGCGGCGAGGCCGAGCGCTCCGCGGGCGGGCAGCTGGTCGGCTGCGCCGCCGCCGAAGGTGGAGCCGCTGATGCCGCGCCGCAGGATCCAGGTCGCGTGCGTCCCGGCGCCGTCCTCCGCCTTGGCGAGGCCGGCGAGGTAGGCCAGAGCCGTGAAGGCGGAAGCGCCGGAGCCGATCACGGCGGTGCGCTTACCCGCGTACCGTGCCCGGACCGCCGGGTCCTTCAGGTCGGGGACGCGGTAGGAGATGCGACCGGCCGCACCCTTCTCGCCGAGCGCGTAGAGGCCGCTGCCGCCGGCCGGACTCGGGGCGGACCAGGTACCCGACGCGTCGATCACGGCCCGGGCGAAGATCCTCTCCTCGCGGCCGTCGGCACCGGTGAGGTGGACGACGAAGGGCTGGCTCTCGCGGTCGGCATCGACGATGCGGTCGCGGCCCGAGCGCGAGACACCGGTGACGGTGGCGCCGTAGCGCACGCGGTCGCCGAGGGCGTCGGCCAGCGGCTGGAGGTAGCGCTCGACCCAGTCGCCGCCCGAGGGGTAGGTGGCACCGTCCGGCTTGATCCAGCCGGTGGGGGCGAGGAGCTTCTCTGCGGCGGGGTCGGTGACCTCGGACCAGGTGGAGAAGAGGCGTACGTGCGACCAGTCGCGCACGGCGGACGCGGCGGCCGGTCCGGCCTCCAGGACCAGCGGCTCGATGTTCCGCTCGATGAGGCGGGCAGCCGCGGCGAGTCCGATCGGGCCGGCGCCGATCACGATGACAGGCAGGGCTTCGGTGGATGCGTTCACGGCGTACTCCCCAGTTACTTCGACGTCTGTCGATGTCTTGACGTCTCCAGAATGGACCCTGGATCGACGTTCGTCAACATAGACATCCGTCGATACTCCACGGATGATGGAGGCATGACTACGAAGGCGTTGCCACTGCTGGAGCCGGAGATCGCGGCGGCGTGCTGCCCACCCCTGACAGAGCGCCCGCTGACGGCCGAGGAGGCCGAGCGGACCGCCGTCATGTTCAAGGCCCTCGGCGACCCGGTGCGCCTGCGGCTCTTCTCCGCCGTCGCCTCCCACGAGAGCGGCGAGGCCTGCGTCTGCGACATCTCCGATGTCGGCGTCTCCCAGCCGACGGTCTCCCACCACCTGAAGAAGCTGAAGGACGCCGGCCTGCTCTCCTCCGAGCGGCGCGGCACCTGGGTCTACTACCGCGTGGAGCCCGCCGTCCTCGCCGCCATGGGCGCCCTACTGGCGCGGGCCGGCGGGGCGTAAGCCTCCGCGTCGCACCTCCGAGCTGGACTCACACAGCCGGAGCCCCGGCGATACCGGTCAGCCGGCCGGCGCCGAAGAGGCGAGGTCGGGGGATGGTCCGTGGAGGCCTGGCCTGAATTGAGATATGTCAACATAGACATCTGTCGAATTTGAAGCGAGCATCGACGCATGTCCCATGAGAAGCCGCAGTCGAGGCCGGACGTCGATGCCTCGGCAGCCTGCTCCCTGTCGCTGACCGAGCGCACGCTGACACCGGAGGAGGCTGAGCGGGTCGCGCTGATGTTCCACGTGCTCGCCAACCCGATACGCCTTCGACTCTTCTCCGCCGCCGCTTCGCACAAGAACGGAGAGGCGTGCGTCTGCGACATCGCCGACGCCTGCGATGCCGGCGTCTCCCTGGCGACCGTCTCCCACCACTTGAAGAAGCTCAAGGAGGTCGGCCTGCTCACCTCCGAGCGGCGCGGCACCTGGGTCTTCTACCGGGCCGAGCCCTCCGTCCTCGACGTGATGGGCCGGATGCTGAGCCGCTCCGCGCAGCCCGGCCCGGCCTGACCCGCATGTCACTTCGGGTTCAGGCCTCCCAGGAGGCCCGTTCATCGCATATCGTCGATTCCCGATGAATGAGACCATGAACATCGATCAGGGGCTGAGCCCCGGCGACGCTCAGATGTACGCCGGGTGGTTCAAGGCCCTCGCAAACCCGATGCGCGTGCGGCTGCTGAACCTGCTGGCAGAGGCGCGGCGCCCCATGACGGTCGGGGAGATCACGGAGCGCATGCCCATCGGCCAGCCGACCGTCTCCGAGCACCTCAAAGTGCTGGCCGAGGTGCGCTTCGTGCTGTCCGAGCGCCAGGGCACTTCCGTCAGGTACGCGGTCAACGCCGCCTGCCTGGAATGCTTTCCGGCCGCGGTATCGGCGATCCTCGGACGGCAGGCGTGAACATCGCCCCCATGACATGGGCCCACGCCGACGAGGTCCTGGAGATCTACCAAGCCGGCATCGACGAGGGCAATGCCACCTTCGAGACCACCGCCCCCGGCTGGGCGGAGTTCGACGCGGCGAAGCTCTCCGAGCACCGCTTCGTCGCGGTCGGCCCTGACGCGCAGGTTCTCGGCTGGGTGGCCGCGTCGAAAGTCTCCGACCGTTGCGCCTATGCGGGTGTGGTCGAGCACTCCGTCTACGTCCACCCCGGCGCCCGGGGCCGCGGAGTCGCCCGAGCCCTGCTGGACGCCCTGATCGCCTCGACCGAGGCGGCGGGCATCTGGACGATCCAGTCCGGGATCTTCCCCGAGAACACCGCGAGTCTGGCCCTGCACCAGCGGGCCGGCTTCCGGGTCATCGGCGCCCGCGAGCGCGTCGGCCGCCACCACGGCACGTGGCGCGACGTCGTCCTGCTGGAGCGCCGCAGCCCGCGGATCAGCTGACCCCAGCCCTCCCCCGCGGGCCAGGTCCGCCTCGGACCCTGCGGCCGGCCAGCGCTGGAGGGAGTCGCTGACCCGGTCGAAGGCGACCCCCATCCGGCGCGGCCCGAAGACCTTCACCGCCCCTCGTGGACCTGCGTGGTTGACCCAGTCGAACGGCACGGTCCCCGCGTCCGGAAGCCGGGCGACCGCCTTGTCGGCGCCGCCTGGAAGCCCACCGGGCGCCACGGGTGGGCCGCGCGAGGTCCACCTCGGAGGCGGCGCCCAGCAGTTCACGAAAAATGCGACGGGTGCGCTCGCAGTCCTCGTACACGGCCTGTCTGCCCATCGGATCACCCTCGATCGCCGCGACCTGCCGGCTCTCATCGGGTTAGGCCATTCGGCCCTGATGTCAGCCTTGAATGGAATCAGGTGTCACTGATGTGAGAACATCAGCGTGGGCTGACTTCAGCGGATGCTGATGTGACGAGTCTCCGCCGGAACCTCTCGCGTGGGCGCCCTCGTCGACCGCGCCCCTCCTCGACGACGCGCCCGACGGCCGCGCACCACCCCTCCGGGCAAAACCGAAAGCGAGTCCCCTCATGACCACGACCGAACCCGGCCCGGCTGTGCAGCCGCCGGGCGCCGAGAACGCCTCCATCGTCGCCAAGCTGTCCACCCTGGATCGCTTCCTGGCCGTGTGGATCCTGCTGGCCATGGGTGTCGGCCTGGGCCTCGGCCGGCTCGTCCCCGGCCTGAACGACGCGCTGGCGAAGGTCGAGGTCGGCGGGATCTCGCTGCCCATCGGGATCGGCCTGCTGGTCATGATGTACCCGGTGCTGGCCAAGGTCCGCTACGACAAGCTCGACGCGGTCACCGGCGACCGGAAGCTGATGGTCTCCTCGCTGGTCATCAACTGGGTCGTCGGTCCGGCGCTGATGTTCGCGCTGGCCTGGATCTTCCTGCCGGACCTGCCCGAGTACCGCACCGGCCTGATCATCGTCGGGCTGGCCCGGTGCATCGCCATGGTCATCATCTGGAACGACCTCGCCTGCGGCGACCGCGAGGCCGCCGCCGTCCTGGTGGCCCTGAACTCCGTCTTCCAGGTCATCGCCTTCGGCGCGCTGGGCTGGTTCTACCTCGGCCTACTGCCCCGATGGCTCGGACTCGGCGACGGCCAGGGCCTGGACGTCCCGGTCTGGCACATCGCGCTCAACGTGATCGTATTCCTGGGCATCCCGCTCCTCGCGGGCTTCCTCACCCGCCGCATCGGCGAGAAGAAGCTCGGCCGCGACGCCTACGAGACGAAGTTCCTGCCGAAGATCGGGCCCTGGGCCCTGTACGGGCTGCTGTTCACGATCGTCATCCTCTTCGCCCTGCAAGGAAAGACGATCACCTCCCAGCCCCTGGACGTCGCCCGCATCGCGCTCCCGCTCCTCGTCTACTTCGCGCTGATGTGGTTCGGCACCTTCGCCCTCGGCAAGGCCATCGGCCTCGCCTACGACCGCACCGCCACCCTCGCCTTCACCGCCGCCGGCAACAACTTCGAGCTGGCCATCGCCGTCGCCATCGCCACCTTCGGCGTCACCAGCGGCCAAGCCCTCTCCGGCGTCGTCGGCCCCCTCATCGAGGTGCCGGTCCTGATCGGGCTGGTCTACGTCTCGCTCGCCTGGCGCAAGAGGTTCACGGCGGGCCGGGTGGCAACGCCGGGAGGGGTGCGCTGATGCACTGCCTCGACTGCCACACCCAAGGCGCCGCGAGCCCGGCCGTCGGCATCTGCCGCGCCTGCGGCGCCGCCGTCTGCGCCAACCACGCACGCGTCATCACGCACGAGACCCACAGACGCCCCTTCCTCGCGCCGCCCGTCGAGACGCCGGCCCGGAGCCTGCGCTGCTTCCCCTGTGCAGGGGCGGACAGCCGCTGACGGGCCTCCACCGGGAGGCTCCGCGACCTCGACGACGAGGGCTACATCAAGGTCGTCTCGCCCTCCACGCGCACGAACATCCCCGGGGTCTTCGCCGCGGGCGACGTCGTCGACCACACCTACCGCCAGGCCGTCACCGCAGCCGGTTCCGGCTGTGCGGCCGCCCTCGACGCCGAGCGGTTCCTCGCCGCGCGCTCGGCGACGTGAGCAGCGCGGAAGCCCTCGAGGTGTAGGCCAATGCCTGGCCGTTCAGGGCCAGTTGGTTTTGGACAGCCAGTGGACCTGCCTGCGCTCCCCTGGAGGCAGGCAGGTCCCTGCCGCTCGCACTTCCTGCCAGCCCTGATCGCTTTCGCCGTTCTCGGAACGCTCGGCAAGGTAGCGCCCACAGGACGTTGGACGTCCTCGGTTACGCACTACGCATCCTCCCTCTGCCGGGCCGCCCTACCGGCCCGGCCATGACCGGCCGGAGTCTTCTGTGACCGCAACCCCTGCCGACACCACCTACTCGACGCCGGGCGGGGCCGTGTTCGCCGCCGCGTTCGCCGACGGCGCGCACGTGCGCGACGTCGACCCCAGTAACCCCGCCCTCGAAGCGTCCGTCGCGAGCGACGCCGAAGGCCGGGTGCACGTACTGACCGTACGCAACGCCACCGACCAGGAGCAGGAGTTGTTCCCCGGGGCACTGCTACCGGACGGCGACGACCCGCTGCTCTTCCTCGGCGGGGCCTCCGCCACCAGCGAGCGTGACGGCCGGCTCGTCGCCCACCTCGCCCCGCACGGCCACGTCCATCTGGGGCGGATCACCGCAGCAGCGCGCTGATCGCCCGTACGGCCTCCCGCGCCGGGCGGCCGACTCCGATGAGGGTCGCCGAGGCGAGGCCCGTCCAGTCGCCGTAGCCGAGAAGGTGGAGGCGGGGCTCACCCTCGGCCTCGGTGCCCCGGGTCGGAATGCGACCGTCGGGGCCGCGCAGCCCGAGGGGGCCCAGGTGGGACAGGGCCGACCGGAAGCCGGTGCACCAGATGATCGCGTCGGCTTCGGCGGTCATGCCGTCGGCCCAGGCGACTCCCGTCGGTGTGACGCGCTGGAACATCGGCGTGGCCTTGAGCAGTCCCGCGTCGCGGGCCGCGCGTACGGGCGGTACGGCCACGATGTCCCCGAGCCCCGACACGCCGCCGGTGTCGGGGAGTCCGGCTTCCAGGGCGCGGCGTCGGGCGGTGGCGGCGTCGAAGAGGACGCGGCCGTCGATGTCGTCCGGGAGGTAGCGGGGTTCGCGCAGGGTGACCCAGGTCAGGTGGGTGTCCTGTACGAGGTCGGCGGCGATCTGGGCCGCCGAGTTGCGGCCACCGACCACGATGACACGCTGCCCCGCGAACTCGCCCGGGCCGCGGTAGTCCACCGTGTGGATCTGCCGTCCGGAGAAGAGCTCGCGGCCGGGCACCGCGGGCATGAAGGGGCGGGACCAACTGCCGGTGGCGCTGATGACCGCCCGGGCCCGCCACTCGCCGGCATCCGAGTCCACGCGGAGGAGTCCGCCGTCGCGGTGCACTCCGGTGACGCGTACGGGCCGGTGCACGGGAAGTTCGTACCGCTGCTCGTAGTCGGTGAGGTACTCCACGACGTGGGAGGCCTCGGGGTAGGTCTCGCCGGGTTGCGGGGGCATGAGGCGCCCGGGCAGGGAGGAGTAGGCCGCCGGAGAGAACAGGCGCAGGGAGTCCCACGCGTGCTGCCAGGCTCCGCCGGGCGCGGGCTCGGCGTCGAGGACGACGAAGCTGAGTCCGGCCCGGCGCAGATGGAACCCGGCGGCCAGACCGGACTGGCCGCCGCCTATGACGACGACGTCGAACTGCGTGCTCATGCTGGAGGGTTCCCCATCTCGTGGCGGTTTCCCCGCGGGTGGGCGGGGTCTTCGGACGGCGCCGCGCAGCCTACTTCGACATGACGGCCGCCAGTGCCCCGCATGCGGCCACGCCGGCCAGCAGGGCGAACAGGTGCGGATATCCGCCGAGCCCGGTGGCGAGCGCCGCGCCGCCGAAGGGGGCGATCGCGCTCGCGCAGGAGGGCAGGACCCCGAGGAGTCCCGAGAGCCTCCCGTAGTGCTCCGTTCCCCACCGGTCGGCGACGGCGGTCGCCTGGACGAGGGTGAGGTTGCCCCGGATCATGCCCGCCGCCACGGACAGGACGACGAGGAGGAGGAACGGCCCCGGGAACACCGCGAAGGAGGCGGTGGCGAGCCCGCTCAGTACGGTCAGTGCGGTGAGGCGGGCCGTCGGCCCGGTCCGGCGTGCCAGCCCGACGTAGAGGAGGCGGCCGAAGGTCTGCCCGGCGCCGCCGAGTCCCAGGATCCAGGCCGCGTCCGTCAGCGAGTAGCCACGACCCACGAGGAGCGGCACGAGGGCCACGATCACCGCGTAGGCGGTGAAGGAGGACAGCGTCAGCGCGACCGCGAGCATCCGGAACCGGCGGCTTCGGGCGATGCCGGACGCGTCGGCGGGAGGCGCCCCGGGCATGGGCGTCGCCGCCGGCCACGGGGCCTTGAGGGCGATCGCATGGGCCGGCACGGTGATGCCCGCGAACACCAGCGCGAGCACCAGGTAGGTCCCCCGCCATGACAGGTGGTCCGCGAGCGCGGCCGTCAGCGGTGCGAAGACCGTGGAGGCGAGGCCGCCCGCCAGGGTCACGGCGGTCAGGGCGCGTACGTGGTCCGGTGCCCACCACCGGGTCAGGGCCGCGAAGGCGGGCGCGTAGAAGGTCGCCGCCATGGCCGTCCCCGCCAGAACCCAGCCGCCGAAGAAGACGACCGGGTTCCCGGCACTCGCGATGACGACCAGGCTGACGCTGCCGAGGACCGATCCGGCCGTCATGAGGGCGCGGGGCCCCCGCCCGTCGATGACGCGCCCCACAACGATGCCGGCCAGCGCGGAGACGATGAGGGCGGCGGAGAACGCTCCGGTGGTCACGCGCGTGGACCAGCCGGTCTCCGCCGCGATCTCCGAGTTCAGCACGGGGAAGGCGTAGTAGAGGATGCCCCAGCTCGTGATCTGTGTGACGCACAGACCCCAGAGAGCCCGGCGCGGTCCGCGTCGCGTGCCTACGAGCGGCGTGGCCGCTACGGGTCCCACGGTCAGTTGCCGACGGGAAGGCCGCCTACCAGCCCCGGCGGGGCGATCTCAAGGGTCACGGGCGTGGGGCCACAGCAACCGCTCCCGGCCTCCTCGACGGGCTCGTCGAAGAGGCCGGAGCCTCCGCACACCCCGGTCTCGGGGAGCGTGAGCTCGACGCGCTCGGCCGCTTCCTGGTCGCCCGCGAGTGCGGCGGCGATGGAGCGCACCTGCTCGTAGCCGGTCATCGCGAGGAAGGTCGGGGCTCGGCCGTAGGACTTCATGCCGACGAGGTAGACGTCCTTCTCGCCGTGCTTCAACTCCTTGGCCCCGTGCGGATAGACCGTGCCGCAGGAGTGGGCGTTCGGGTCGATCAGCGGGGCGAGGCCCACGGGCGCCTGGAGGCGTTCGTCGAGGTCGAGCCGGAGCTCGTCGAGGAAGGAGAGGTCGGGACGCAGACCCGTGAGCGCGATGACCTCGTCCACGGGGTCGGTCCGGGTGCCGTCTTCGGAGACCAGGGTCAGGGTGCCGTCGGCGTTCGCCCGGACCTCGGCGGTACGGAAGCCCGTGACGGCGGTGGCGTGCCCGGCTTCGACGGCCGCCCTGGCGGCGCCGCCGAGGGCTCCGCGGGCGGGGAGCTGGTCGGCGCTGCCGCCCCCGAACGTCGTGGAGCCGACGGCGCGGCGCAGCACCCACAGAGCGTGGGTACCGGAGTCGTTGCCGCTGAGGTCCGCGAGGCCGACGAGGGCCGTGAACGCGGAGGCGCCGCTGCCGATGACGGCCGTACGCCTGCCCGCGTAGCGGCTGCGCGTCGCGGGATCGCGGAAGTCGGGCACCCGGTAGACGATGCGCGAGGCGTTGGCGCGCTCGCCGAGGGCCGGCAGTCCGTTTCCGCCGACGGGTCCGGGACGGGACCAGGTACCAGAAGCGTCGATGACCGCGCGGGCGAGCAGCCGGATCTCGGATCCGTCGCCGGTCACCGCGTGGACGGTGAAGGGTTGTTCGTCCCGGTCGGCGTCGACGACGCGGTCGCGGCCGAGGCGGGAGACGCCGGTGACGGTGGTACCGAGGCGGACACGGCTGCCGAGCGCCACGGCGAGCGGAGCCAGGTACGACTCGGCCCAGTCCCCGCCGGTCGGGTAGCCCGCGCGGTCGGGCGGGGTCCACTCCGTCGCCGCGAGCAGCTTCTCGGCGGCCGGGTCGATGACCTCTCCCCACGTGGAGAACAGCTTCACGTGCGCCCACGCGCGGACTGCGGCGCCGGCCTCGGGCCCGGCTTCGAGAACCAGCGGTTCGAGGCCCCGGTCGACGAGGTGCGCGGCGGCGGCGAGACCCACGGGGCCCGCGCCGATGATGACGACGGGGAGTTCAGCGGCATCGATGACGGCCATCGGAGCTCTGTCCTTCACTAGGGTCGACCCTCTGATTAGACAGACATCTAATCCACCTCCAGCCTGCCCCCCGCTTCGATCGATGTCAACATAGACATACATCGAAATCCCGATCTGGAGCCACCCTCGGAACGCCGAGCCCAACCGGCCGCGACCGGACCATTGCCGAGGTGATTCGATGCATGCCAAAATAGAGGAATGTCGAACCTGAGTACGGTTCCACCGGCTGTCGATCCCAAGCAGGCTGTCGTTCCCTGCTGTTCGCCCCTCGTCTCCGCCGAACTCTCGGCCCTCGACGCGGAGCGCTTGGCCGCCCTGTTCAAGGCGTTGTCCGATCCGATCCGGCTGAGGCTGCTCTCGCGGGTAGCCTCCCACCCCGCCGGCGAAGCGTGCGTGTGCGACATCGCCGACGTCGGCGTCTCCCAGCCCACGGTCTCCCACCATCTGAAGAAGCTGCGCGAGGCGGGCCTGCTCACCTCCCAGCGACGGCGCACGTGGGTGTACTACCGGATCGACCCCAGCGTCCTCGTGGCACTCGGCACGCTCTTGGGTCCGCCCGCACACGCTTAGGGCGTCGTCGACCGCGAACGGCGGGCCTGATCACTTCAGCTTCGGCTGACGCAGCGCACTGTGGTTGCGGACAGGCCGGGGGCTCGGAAGGGGCGGACGTCCAAGGCCTCGGACGTCGTGTACACGTTCAGCTGGAGCGGGGCGGCCACGGACTCGGCCTCTCCCGCCGGCCTCGGTGCGTACGACAACAGCAGGGTGGGGTCGTCGAGTTCCTCGAAGCGGACCACCCGGTCGGCCTGGTGCGATCCGCTGCCGGGCTCGACGAGCTGTCCGGGTACGGGGACGAAGCCGAGCCTCGCCTTGAAGCTGAAGAGGCCCGCCTTGACCACGTGGCCGTAGAGGTTGATGTCGCGGCCCAGGGTGGCCCAGCGCCGGCCGCGGCCCCTCGCCTCGCGCACCGTCTCCGCGTACAGGACGCGGGTGAGGCTGTCGGCGCGCAGGCCCGCCGTCACGGCGGAGAAGCGCGCCCGCATCTCGTCGTGCGCCGGCAGGTCCTGGTTCAGGCAGGCGCCCACCAGGGCCCCGCCCGAGCGGACGGTGACCACGCGGTACGTCTCCGCCTCCGCCAGGATCTGGGGACGCTGCTGGACGGCGACCGCCCAGCCGTTGCGCATGCCGGAGACCTGCCGCTCGTACAGCTCCAAGAACTCGTCGAGCAGCGGGACGCTCAGGGACTCGGCACTCACCCGCAACTCCGCCTCGGCCGCCTTGCGGTAGGCAGCGCGGATGTCGTACCTGTCCTTCCCCGAGAGGGCGGCGAGGTACTTCTCCTCCGAGTCCAGGGCCTCAGCGCGCCACATGACGACTTGCGGTTTGGGGAGGAAGCCGGCCTCCCTCAGGTCGGGCCAGGACTCGACGGGCGGGTCCTGCACCCTGACCATGTCCACCGCGTCCTCGAACTGCCGCCACCGGCCGTTCAGGGCCTGCTCGATGTCGACGAGCGCCATCGGCAGGCCCATGGAGCTCACGATCACGAGGCCGCCGCCGACTTGAACCCGCGCAGGCGCAGGCTGTTGGTCAGGACGAAGATGCTGGACAGCGCCATCGCCGCGCCCGCGATCATCGGGTTCAGGACGCCGGAGGCGGCCAGGGGGATGCCGGCGAGGTTGTAGATGAACGCCCAGAACAGGTTGCCCTTGATCGTCGCAAGGGTGCGCCGTGAGAGGCGGACCGCGTCGGCCGCGTCGCGCAGGTCCCCGCGAACGAGGGTGATGTCGCTCGCCTCGATGGCGGCGTCCGTCCCGCCCCCGATGGCTATGCCGAGGTCGGCCTGGGCGAGCGCCGCGGCGTCGTTGATGCCGTCGCCGACCATGGCTACGTTGCGGCCGGCGGCCTGCAGGCGGCGGACCACGGCGGCCTTGTCCTGGGGCAGGACCTCGGCCTCCACCTCGGTGATGCCCATCTCGTCCGCGATGCGGCGAGCCGCGCCCTTGCTGTCGCCGGTGAGGAGGATGGGGTTCAGCCCCAGGCTCCGCATCTCGTCGATGGCGCGGCGGCTGGTGGGCTTGGCCTCGTCGGCGACGAGGAGCAATCCGCGGAGTTCTCCGTCCCAGCCGACGCCGACCGGCGTGTGACCGCTGCCTTCGATCTCGGTGAGGCGGCGGCGGAGGTCTTCGGGCACGGTCATCCGTTCGCCGACCCAGCCGGGGCGGCCGACCATGATCTCGCGGTCGGCGATGGTGCCCACGACTCCGAATCCGGCGCTGGCCTTGAAGTCCGTCGTCGGCGGGAGGTCCGCGGTCACCTCTCGGGCAGCCGTCGTGACGGCGGTGGCGATGGGGTGCTCGGAGGAGTGTTCCAGTGCTCCGGCGAGAGTCAGCAGCTCCTCGCGGCTCGTGCCCTCGGCACACACCGTTTCGACGAGCCTCATCTTGCCCGTGGTGACCGTGCCGGTCTTGTCGAGCAGCACGGTGTCGATGCGTCGGGTGGATTCGAGGATCTGCGGTCCGCGGATCACGATGCCCAGTTGCGCGCCGCGGCCCGTGCCGACGAGCAGCGCGGTGGGGGTGGCGAGGCCGAGGGAACACGGGCAGGCGACGACGAGGACGGCCACCGCCGCGGTGAGCGCGATCACCGCGTCTCCGCCGTTGCCGACCCAGAACCCGCCGACGCCCACGGCCACGGCGATGACCACGGGTACGAAGACACCGGCGATCCGGTCGGCCAGTCGCTGGACGGGGGCCTTGCCGGCCTGGGCCTCGGAGACCAGCTTGCTGATGTGGGCGAGCTGCGTGTCGGCGCCCACCCGTTCGGCGCGGACGGTCAGACGACCGCTGAGGTTGACCGTGGCACCGACGACGGCGTCGCCCGCGGAGACCTCCACGGGAACGCTCTCCCCCGTCAGCATCGACGCGTCGACGGCGGACGCGCCGTCCACGACGACCCCGTCGGTGGCGATCTTCTCCCCCGGGCGTACCACGAACTGGTCGCCGACGCGGAGCTCGCCGATGGGGATGCCGACTTCCTGGCCCGCGCGCAGGGCGGTGACCTCCTTGGCGCCCAGTTCGAGCAGTGCGCGTACGGCGCTGCCCGCCCGGCGCTTGGCCCGGTGTTCCGCATAGCGGCCGGCGAGGACGAAGAGGGTCAGGGAGGTGGCGACTTCGAGGTAGATGTGGTGCAGGCCCTGGCCGGGGGTCGGGGTCATCAGGAACGGCATCTGCATGCCGGTCACACCGGCGTAGCCGAAGAAGAGGGCGTACACCGACCAGCCGAAGGAGGCGAGGACACCGATGGAGACGAGCGTGTCCATGGTCCCGGCGGCCTGGCGGAAGTTCTTCCAGGCGACCGCGTGGAAGGGCCAGGCGCCCCAGATCGCCACAGGGGCGGCCAGGGCGAACGACAGCCACTGCCAGTTGTCGAACTGCAGCGGCGTGATCATGGCCATGGCGACGACCGGAACGGTGAGTGCGAGGCACACCAGGAGGCGTTCCCGCATGGTGGCCAGTTCGCGGTCGGCCGCCTCTTCGGCGGTCTCACCGGCTCCGCCTTCGGCCTGGGCCTCCTGGGGCGACGGGGGCAGGGCCGCGCTGTAACCCAGCTTCTCGACGGTGTCGAGGAGCTCCTGCAGCGTGTGGCGGTCGTCGTAGCTGACGTGGGCGCGTTCGAGGGCGAAGTTGACCTCGGCGGTCACCCCGTCGAGCCGGTTGAGCTTCTTCTCGATCCGGGCTGAGCAGGCACCGCAGGTCATGCCACCGATGTCGAGCGTGACTACGGCTGGTGCCGTCGTGGCAGTGCCGGCCATGACTGCACTCTCCTTTGGAATAGGTGGGCGGAGCGGACGGGGCTACAGGGGCTGGAGCGCGCTGCCGAGGAGGAAGGAGGCCCCGAAGCAGACCGCGAGCCCGACGGCGAAGAGAGCAAGCTTGAGGGGCGGGTTCACGCGGCGGTTCCGACGAACTTGTAGCCGGCGCGCTCGACGGCCGCCTGGACGGCATCCGATCCGAACTCGCCGGTGGAGCTGACCGTGACCCGGCCGGCCTTGTGGTCGACGGTCACCTCGGTGCCCTCGCCGAGGTCCGTCACGATGGCCGTACGGATGCGCTTGGCGCAGCCGCCGCAGGTCATGCCGTGGACCTCGAAGGCGGTGGCGTTGCTGCTCATGGGAGTTCTCCGATCGTTGATGGTCTTCAGGTGGGTACCGATGCGGTGCAGTGCCTGGGAGATGTCCTCGGCGCCGACCGCGTACGAGAGGCGGACCAGGTCCGGGGCCCCGAAGTCGCGGCCGGGCATGACCGCCACCCCGGCGTGCTCCAGCAGGTCCTTGGCGACGGTGCCGGCATCGTCGTCGGGGCGCCGGTAGAGGCCCCGTACGTCGACCAGGGCGAAGAAGCCGCCCTGCGGTTCCGCGGCCAGACGAAGGGGTGGCAGGGCTGCCAGGCCGTCCCTCATGAGGGTCCTGCGGGTGTTCAGTTCAGCCGCTCGGCGGACCAACTCGATGTCGGTGTCACCGGTCAGTGCGGCGAGCGCCGCGTACTGCGAGATCGAGGACGGGGCGGAGCTGGTGTGGCCCTGTACGGCGGTCAGGGCCGCGGCCACCGGCAACGGGGCGGCTGCGAAGCCGATCCGCCACCCCGTCATCGCGTACGTCTTCGAGAAGCCCCCGACGGTGACCGTGCGCTCGGCCATGTCCGGCCCGAGTGAAGCGACGCTCGTGAAGGTGGCGCCCTCGTGGACGAGGTCCCCGTAGATCTCGTCGCTGACGATGACGAGATCGTGCTCTACGGCGACGCGCGCCAGGGCGAGGAGCTCCGGCCTGTCGTACACGACGCCCGTGGGATTCGAGGGATTGTTCAGGAGCAGGACCCGGGTGCTCGGGGTGATGTGCGCCCGGAGCAGCTCGGGGGTGAGCTTGAAGCCGGTGTCGAGGGTGTCCACGACGACCGGCGTGGCCCCGGCGAGCCGGATCATGTGCGGAAAGCTCACCCAGTACGGCGCTTGCAGGATCACCTCGTCGCCGGGGTCGCACAGGACGGTGAAGAGCTGGGCGAGGGCCTGCTTGGCACCGTTGGTGGTGACGATCTGCGCCGCCGTGTAGGAGCATCCCCAGTGGGTCTCCAGCCGCCGGGCGATGGCCTCGCGCAGGGGGCCGATGCCGGCGACCGGGGTGTACCGGGTCAGCCCCTGGGAAATCGCCTGCCGGCCCCCGTCGGACGCCTGGTCCGGTGTGGGGAAGTCGAGTTCGCCGCCGGTGAGGTTGATGACGTCGGCGCCGTCCGCCATCAGGCTCTTGATGTGTGCGTCCAGGGCGGCGGTGCTGGAGGCGGGCAGGGTCCGCGCGCGGATACTGAGCACGGCCCCTACTCCGCCTTCACGTTGAACACCGTCGTGGATGCCTGTCCGGACGCCGGGGTGACGACGAGACTGATCTGCCAGTCGCCGGGCATGCCCAGGACGAGCTTGGACTCGTACCCGTCGCCCTTCGCGCTCGCGGACTGCTTGCCGCCCTTCATCTTCATGTTGGGCATCTCCGAGTTGACCTCGACCTTCGCCCCCTCGACGGCCTTGCCCGCCGCGTCCTTGACGGTGACGGAGGCTTTGCCCGCCGAGCCGCCGCCCTTGGCCGGGCAGGGGCTGACCGTCAAAGTGACCTCGATACCGGCGTCGGTCTTGGTGCTGCGGCAGCTCGCATCGAGGTCGTGCGGGCCGGTGGCGGCCGGGGCAGCGGGCTTCGACGGGCCGCAGCCGCTCACGAGTACGGCGGCCAGGGCTGCACCGGTCACGGCTGCAAGGCGCACCACTCCCTTGTGGGTGCGGGGTCCAGCTCGTCGCGCCGCCTTCTCGTGCCACGCGGCAGGCTGGGTGGTGGCCGTGCGCCAGGTCATCGGTTCTCCTTCGGAGGACGGGTGGTGGGGGTCAGCCGCAGCAGGACTTCTTCGCCGGCTGCGCCGCGGCGGGTGCCTCGGTCTTCGCCGCCGTCTCGGTCTTCGCGGCCGCATCTGCCGCCGCGGCCTCGGGCTTGGGGCCGCAGCAAGAGGACTTCTTCGGGGCCTCGGCCGCGTCGGCCGCGGGCTTCGGGCCGCAGCAGGACGACGCCTTCGGCGCGTGGACGTGCACGGCCGGTGCGGCCTTCTCCGCCTGCTCGGCCTTGTCGGCGGCCGGCTTGGGGCCGCAGCAGGAGGATGCCTTCGGGGCCTCGACGGGCGCGGCCGCCGTCTGCTGGGCGGCGTCCCAGAACATGCTTCCGAGGTTCGTGTCAGACATGGTTGACGTCCTTTCCAGTGGTGTTCTTGTGGGTGCGGCCCTCCTGGGCCTGGCACAGTTCGGTGAGTCGGCCGCCGGCGGTGAGCAGCTCGACGGGGCGTCCGGATTCGACGATGCGTCCGTCTTCCAGGACGAAGACCTGGTCGAGGTCCTCGACGAGGGTCAGCCAGTGGGCGACGACGATCGCCGTGCGGCCTTCGAGGAGTCGGCGGATCGCGGCGAAGACGATGCGCTGCCGGTCGGGGTCGACGCTGGAGATGGCCTCGTCCAGGACGATGACGCGCGGGTCCGCGAGCATGGCCCGGGCGAGGGCGATGATCTGCCGCTCGCCCACCGACAGGCGCGAGCCGCGTTCGCCGACCCGGGTCTGGAAACCGTTGCGCAGGTCGGAGATGACCTCGTACGCCCCTACCGCCCGGGCCGCTTCCACGACCTGTTCCTCGGTGGCCTCGGGCCGGCCGAAGAGGATGTTCTCGGCGACGGTGCCGTCGAAGAGCTGGGCCTCCTGCGTGACCAGGAGCACCTGGGAACGGACGGAGGAGCTGCTCATGTCGGTGAGGTCGTGTCCGTCGATGCGGACGGTGCCGCTCGTCGGTGTGTAGAGCCGGACCAGCAGCTGCATCAGGGTGCTCTTGCCGGCGCCGCTCGTGCCCACGATCCCGATGTGCTGGCCGGGCTCGGCGCGCAGGGTGATCCCGTGGAGGACCTCGGGTCCGTCGGCGCCGTAGGCGAAGGTGACGTCCTCGATGGCGACGGCTCCCTCGACGGGCGGCAGGGTGCCGGAGCCGCCCTGCTCCTCCTCCAGGTCGAGCACGTCGAGGATGCGGGCCGCGGAGGCGGCCATGTCGGACGACTGGCCGATCATGCCGGCGAGGTCCCGTACGGGGTTGAGCATGCGCTTGACGAAGAGCGCGAAGGCCGCGAGGGTACCGGCGGCCAGGGCCGTGCCCGAGGCCATGCCCATGGACGCCATCATGGTGTCGGTGCCCAGGAGCATCCACGTCATCGGCATCATGCCGGAGGCCATGTCGAAGAAGAATCCGGAACCCAGCTGGTGTCCGTTGATGATCTGCAGGCCGCCGAAGAAGATCAGCAGGGCCAGGGCGAGGAACACGCTGAAGCCCAGGTGGGACGTGAGCCAAAGTCGCTTGCGGGAGAGCCGGTTGTGGACCGTGCTGTACTCCTCGGAGCGCCCGCGCAGATCGGCGAGGACCGCCTCTTCCTGGCCGAAGGAGCGGATGTCCTCCAGGCCGTCGATCCGCTGGTTCATGTAGCCGACCATCTGGTCCCAGCCCTCGCGCTGTGCGTGGGTGTCGGGTCGCAGACGCACGGTCCACTTGACCGAGATCCACGTCATCAGGGGGATGATGACGAGGGTCGGCAGGGCCACTGCGGGGCTGAGGGCCAGCAGGAAGACGGCGAAGGCGATGAACCAGATGACGCTGTTGGTCACTTCCATCAGGGTCTTCGTCAGGAAGCCCCTGAACCGGTTCGCCTCGAAGAGGACCCTGGTGACCCACTCGCCGCTGGCCTGGGACACGTGCCGCGAGAGCTGCACGTTGTGCAGGCGGGCCACGAGGTCGTTGCGGATCGTCACCGTCAGGCGCTCGTTGACCCGGATCATCGCCGAGTTGTAGGTGATGCGGATGACGTTCTCGACGACCGTCAGCAGGACGAGGTTGAGTGCCGTCGACCGGACGGCTTCCATGTCGCCGATGACGATGTGCCCGATGCCGGCCATCACCGTGTACATGACCGCGATGGTGGCGATGGTGTTCACGACGGCCATCGCCGTGGCGACACTGAGCCAGAACCAGTGGGGCTTCAGGTAGGGAAGGAATCGCCGGACGGCTCGCAGGAGCGTCCGCCACGTCTCCTTGCCGTCCAGGACTTCCGCGGTCGCGGTGGTGGTCATGATTCCTTTCCTCCCTCGAGGGTGGTCGCGCCGGCGAGCGTGGCCGTGACGTCCACCGATGACTCCCGGGAGGCGAGGCTGACGGTGCGGTCGACGTAGCTGCTGACCGCGGCCTGCTGCGAGGCGATGATCAGGGTGCGGCCCCGGCGGACCCTGAGGACGGTCTCCAGGAGCTCGGCCTCGGTCTCGGCGTCCAGGTTCGCCGTGGGGTTGTCGAGCAGCAGGATCTCGGGGTCCACGAGCAGGACGCGCGCGAGGCCGATGCGCTGGCGCTCCCCCGCCGAGAGGTCGAGGGTGCTCGCTCCGAAGCGGCGGTCGAGCGGTATGTGGGAGAGTCCGGCGGCCTCGACGGCGTCGGCCGTCTCCGCGCGGGTGGCCTCGGGGCGGGCGAAGCGGACGTTGTCCTCAAGGGTTCCCTCGAAGATCCACTGTCGCTGCGGCAGGCAGACGATGCGCCGGCGCAGGGCGCTCGGTGCGTACGAGCGGGCGTCTGCGCCGTCGTAGGTGACGGTGCCGGAGTCCGGGTCGCGCAGGCGGGCCAGTACGTGCAGGAGGGTGGACTTGCCGCTGCCGGTGGGACCGGTCAGGGCGACGGTCTCGCCCGCCTTCACGTGGAAGTCGACCTTGTCCAGGATCCGTCGGCCGGCGATGTCCACGTCGATGCCGGTGGCGTGGAGCGCGCCCAGCGTCGGGACCTCCTCGCTGCCCTCACGGGTGCTGAGGACGGAGGGGGCATCGATGATGCGCAGGAGACGCTGTGCGGTCACCACGCTGCGGAACGCCCCGTTGGTGTGCATGGCGAGCATGTGGATGCTCATCTGGAACATCATGACCAGCGCGACGACGGCGACGAGGTCACCCACGGTGCTGGTGCCGGCAAGGACCGCGTTGCCTCCGGCCCACAGCGCGATCGGGGTCGGAAGACCGCCGATGACGTTGAGGGCGGCTTCCCAGCGGCTGTACGTGCGCTTCATCTGGCCGTCGCGGGCCGAGTGCGCCTCGTTGACCTTGTTCAGGCGGTCCGACGCGTCCGTCTCACGGCCGTACGACTTGACCACGTTGATGTTGGCCAGGGACTCGCCGACGCCTGCGAGGAGCTTGGTGAACTGACCCTTGAGTTCGATGAAGGCCCGCTGCAGGCGCAGCTGGACCGTGAAGTTCCCGATGGCTACGAAGACCAGGGGGATGAGGGCCAGCAGGGTCGTCCGGGCGTCGATGATCAGCGCCGTGATCAGCATGGCGAGCGTGACCAGCACCTGGTTGAGCAGTTCCAGCAGACCGCCGTTGGTCAGTCCGCGGACGGCGACGGCGTCGGAGATGAGCCGGGTGAGAGCCCGGCCGCCGGAGGCTTCCGCCACGTCCGCGGGGCCCAGGTGCACGAGCTTGCGGAAGAGGTCTTCCCGCAGGTCGTTGACTGCCTTGCTGGCTACCGAGAACCGCATGCGCTTGCCGAAGTGCAGCAGAGCCGTGGTGACCACACCGGCGGCGAGTACGCCCAGCGACGTGGTGAGCAGGCTGCTGGACTCGCCGCCCAGGACTCCGATGTCGATGGCGGACCGCATCAGGAGCGGCACGGCTATGTTGCCGAGGAGGCCGAGGAACATGACCACCGTGGCGGTGATGATCTCGCGGCGGTAGCGCAGCGGGTAGCCATAGATGAAGCGCAGGGCACGAAGCGATTCGTTCAACGTCGACCCCCCTCTGGAGTCTCGTGGGTTGATGGTGGGAGCGGGCCGCACTCCGACGGAGCGCGGCCCGCCGTGTGCCCCTGAGGGGCTACTCGGAGGGCTAGTCGCAGCAAGCGCAGGCGCAGCCGCACTCCTGGCCGTCCTCGGCGACGTCCTCGACACCGCTGCTCTCGCAGCAGCCGGATCCGATCATGTCCTCAGCCATGGGTTCCTCCTCTCCGTACTTGTTGATTCGATACTTTCAAAAGTATCGAATCACGAGATCTGGTTGACCGTCAACAGGTGTTACACAAGGGCCTGTTGTCAGCAGCAGCTGGTGTGCGCGCGGTCCACGGAGGCGGCCGCCGCGGTGTCGTCGACGAGCCGGACCGCGAGCTGTTCCATGACGCGGGCGTAGTCGCGCTCCAGCTGCTCCGGGCTCTCACCGGCCAGCACGATCCGCCCGAACGCGCCGCCCCGCGGGTGCTCCACGGGCAGCACGGCGTCACCGGGAGCCACGTCGAACTCCACGAACGGCGGCGACGCGGACTCCAGGCCGGTCAGCGACCCGACGGCCTTGGCGTTGTAGTCGATGCGTCCGCCCGTCTCGAAGACGATGCTCCGGTAGAGCCCGAACTCCGCTTTGGCGGAGCCCGGTTCGGCGAAGCGGCCGAGAGCGGCCTCGGTGGCGATGAGGCTGGGCTCGTACCCGGTGGTGGACCGGATCATCTCGACGGCCTGTCCGCCGGGAACCCTGGGGTTGATCTCGCCGGCGCGCCAGCCGTCGGACGTGAGGGTGAACTGGAGGGCCGCGACCCAGTCGTCCAGCCCCGCAGCCGTCAGCACCCGGTCCGCGAGCTCGTCGAGCTCCGCCCGTCGCGCCTCGTCGAGCCGGCTGGGGAAGTACCCGCCGACCTTGACGAAGGTGGGCGGCGGACCCACCTCCCCCTCGACGACCCAGACCACCTGGGTCCGCCCCCCGATCCGGGCGGCGAACACGCCGAACTCGGGTCCGGTCACGTACTCCTCGATCAGGGCCGAGTCGCGGCCGGCGGCGAGGATGTCCCCCACCGCGCCCTCCACCTCACCTCGGGTCTCGCAGTACTTGAGGCCCGCCGCACTCGAAGCGTCGCGCGGTTTCACGACGACGGGCAGCCCGAGCTCCTGCGCGGCCTCGCCGCCCTCAAGGATCCCGCCGACCACCCGGTTACGGGGGACCGGGACGCCGGCGGCTTCGAGGAGCCGGTGGGTCTCGGCCTTGTCGATACAGGCACGGGCGGCCTGCTCGGTGATCCCGTGCTCGAGCCCCAGCTCGGCGCGCAGACGGCCCGCGAGGGGTACGAGGCGTTCGACTCCGGTGACGACGGCGTCGATGGGCTGCTCGGCGTGCGCGCCGGCGACCAGGGCCACCACCTGGTCCCAGTCGCCGAAGTCGACCTCCAGCGGGTAGTCGGCGAGCATGACCTGCTCGATGGTCATGCTCTCTTCGGCGAACACGACGTCGTAGTCGGTCTGTTCCTGCAACTGCTGCACTGTGCGCTGTCCGCTGAGGACGAGGACGCGAGGGGGCACGGGAACCATCACCTACTGGTTGTCTGGCTCGACCCGGGGGCCGAGCGATGTGAGGATGGCGCGGTATCTGCTCTCCAGCTCCGCGGGGTCGTCGCCGTACACCACGATGCGGCCGTAGCTGCCGCCTTCCGGGTCGTCGACGCTCCGGACGCTGTCGCCGGGGTCGACGTCGAGAGTGACGGCGGGGGAGTCGATGCCGTCGAGGTCGTACCAGGCGCGGCCGGGCCGGTCGAAGGTCACGCACCGGTACAGCACGCGCGTCGCGCTGGGGGCGCTCCGCGTGACGGGGCGCCCGAGTGCGATCTCCGCGGCGGCGCGGGTCAGGTCGATGCCCCTGACGCGCTCGGTGGCGGCCCACAGCTGGCCGCCGGGCGGGCGGGCGGCGACGTTGATCAGGACGGGGCCGTCGCCGGTGAGCCGTACCTGGGTGTGGGAGACGCTGTGGTCGAAACCGAGCACCGCCAGGGCCTCGGTGACGAAGGCCGCCAGCTGGTCCTCACCCTCCGGGGAGAGCCCGCTGGGGAAGTCGTAGCCGGTCTCCGCCTGGCGAGGACCCGGCCCGACGTGCTGGGCCAGGATGCTGACCACTTCGGTCTTCCCGTGGCTGGTGACGCTCTGCACCGCGTACTCGGGGCCCTCGACGGCCCGTTCGACGATGACGGCGAGGGGACCGAGTACGTCGACGGCGTGGGCCACCTCCTGGAGGGTGCGGCACAGCATGCTGCCTCGGCCTCCGGATCCGGTGGCCTTCTTGACGACGACGGGCAGCCCGAGCCGCTGGGCCGCCGGGAGGGCGTCCGCCGGATCGGCGGCCGGGAGGTAATCGGGTACGCGCACTCCCCCGCTCTCCAGCGCCATCCGCATGCGGATCTTGTCGTGGCAGGTGAGGGCGGCCTGAAAGTCGAGGCCCCGGACGCCGAGCCGGGCGGCGAGGTAGCTGGCCAGCGGAAGGTGCGCGTCGTAGACGCTGAACACCGCCTCGAGCGGGCGGGCGGCGTGCAGCCAGCGCAGCGCCGCCTCCGCCGCCTGCCAGTCGCCGAGGTCGGTGTCCAGGGGAACGTCGACCTGGCAGGCGAGGTCCAGCGGAGTGGGGTCGCCGAGCAGGACCGACCGTACGCCGAGCTCATTGAGGACGTCGACGACCCGTCGCCCGGAGACGCACGCCACGCTGGGGCGCGTATCGGTGTCCATCAGCAGCACCTCTTGCTCAGGTCGAGTTGCTCGTCCGGTCCCTGGCACCGCTGTTCGAGCCGGAGGCACGCCTCGTGCAGTGCGGCCCGATCACCCCGGTCCGAGGCGTTCAGCGCGAGGTAGAGGGGTACCGGGTGGGCGCCGAGCTTGCGCTTCTCCGCCGCGTTGGAGCGTCCCAGATCGATCGACGCGATGTCCGCCGCGACCGCCCCCTCGACCAGGCGGGCCGCCATGGCCCGGTAGGGCACGAACGAGGGCAGACTCTGCGTATCGAGCCCGGCCAGCCACATCGACAGCTTCTCCCCGAACTGCCAGCCCGCGAAGACCCCCACGGCCCTCTGGTCCGCGTCGAAGGCCGTGAGGCTGTGCTCGAAGGGCGCCAGCCTGGCCGCCATCGCCTTCAGGAACGCCTCGGGGAGCACATCGGTGGGCGTACCCCGATCCGTCAAGAGGGAGTGGACCAGACGGACGACCGTGTCCGCGTCCGCCGGGTCTTCCACGACGGTGAAACCGCGTCCGGAAGCCCGTCGTTCCTTGGCGAACTTCCGGCGCCGACGGCCATCGGTGAAGTTCCAGTAGTCGGCCGCCGAGGGGACGTCCGTGGCGCAGCGGTACGAGGTCGTGATGTGCGCCGTGGCGTAGCCGTGCCGCATCAGCAGCCCGACCGGCTCACCCGCCGCGGCGTTGGCCACGCCCCAGGTCCGTGCACCGCTGTCGCGGGCGGTCGTCCCCAAGGAGTTCAGGAGGGAGCCGATCGCGTCCTCATGACCGGGGACCGCCAGGGGTCCGCCGTCGAGCGCGGCCAGGCTGTGGGCCAGGAGGACCGGGCCGTCCAACGGAAGGTGCGCCAGTTCCTTGAGGTAGGAGAGCCGGGGGCACGAGTGCACCAGGAAGGCCGGACACACGCCGACCAGCCCGCTGTCGTCGTACGCCAGGAGGTGGCGGGGCTCGAAGCTGCCGGGCGGCGCGTCCTCGAACGCCGCGAGCCACTGCCACGTGTGGAAGACGCTCCCGCCGGCGAGGGCCACGACGCGGTTCCAGTCGTCGGCATCGGCCTCGTGGATCGTGGAGAGGACGTCGATCCTGTGCCGCCCGGACACTCCGGGGGCGGACTGGGTCAGGGTCATCGGGGCCACCTCAGCAGCACGACTTGAACTCGCGGCTGTCCGCCGCCGCCGGGCCGAGACCGTCCGTGAAGACGACCTGGAGGCTCAGACCGTCCTGGACTTCGCGCTCCGCCCGGTCGAGCTCCTCGGCCGTCTCGCCGTAGACGACGATGCGTCCGTAGACGCCGCCGTTCGGGTGCTCCTTGGGATGCACGCTCTCTCCGGCCGCCACCTCCACCTCGACGATGGGTGCCGTCGGTCCCGTCCGTCCCGGAGCGGGCGTGTAGTCGTCGTACATGACGGTGCCGGCCGTGTCGAAGACGATGCTCGTGTAGCGGGCGAAGGGGACGGTGGGCCCGGCCACGGCCTGGGGCAGACCCAGGACCTGGCGCGTGACGGCCTCCGTCATGTCGACCCCGCTGACGGCGGTGGTCATCTCCACGAGGCGGCCGCCGGGGCGGCGCGCGTTGACCTCGATGACGCGGAAGCCCTCGGGACCGCGGCGTACCTGAGTGTGGGTGATCCAGTCCCTCAGACCGATGGCGGCGAGGGTCTCCTGCATCAGCCGCGCCAGCTCGTCGTGGTCGGCGTCCGTCACACCGCTGGGGTGGTCGTATCCCAGCTCCACGAAGACCGGCGGCGGTGTCATGCGCTGCCGGAAGACGCTCAGCACCGTTGTCTTGGTCCCGTGCGTGATCGTCTGGACGGCGTACTCGTCGCCGTCGACGTACTCCTCGACCAGGACTCCCGGCAGCGCACCGGGAGGTGAGCCGAGCAGCGCGGTGACGGCCTCGCGCACTGCCGTCTCGTCCGGGCAGCACCGGACGCCGAACGCACCCGCTCCGTCACGGGGCTTGATGACCACGGGGTACCCCAGAGCGACGGCCGCGGCGGCCGCCTCGTCCGCGGTGTCGACCCGTGCGAAGCGGGGTACGGGCACACCCGCCTCGCTCAGTACGGTACGGGTACGCCACTTGTCGCGGCAGTTCGCGACGGCGCTCTCGTCCAGGCCCGGGGCGCCCGCGACGAGCCGGCCGTTCAGGTGCGCCATGAGCGGCAGGCGCGGCTCGGTGTGGGTCAGCACGGCGGCGACGGGCTCGTCACCGAGCTCACCGCGTACCGCCTCGGCCACCGCGTCCCAGTCGTCGAGGTCGACGTCGAGGTGGGCGTCGGCCCAGGACATGCAGTGCCAGGGTACTTGCTCGTCCACGAGGAGCACACGATGCCCGAGGCTCCGTACGACGCCGAGTTCCCGTTCGCTGCGGCCGCCGAGCACGACGACGAAACCGGCGTCCGTCTTGGATGGGTCAGTCACTGCCGCGATCCTTCGAGATGAGGTCGGATGGGAGCAAGGCAACGGCTAGCAGCAGGTGTTGGCCTTCTTCGCGGCCGCGGCGACCGCCTGGACGGCCGGGCGCTGCAGGGAGTCGAGCTTCATGGCCTCGACGATGCCCGCGATCTGCCCGATCTCCTCGTTCTTCAGCCCCAGCTTCTTGGCTGCGGCCAGGAAGGAGCGCACCGTCTCCTCCCGGTCCTGCATGAGCGCGGCGCACAGGGCGACCGCCGCACGGGTCTTGGGGTCGAGGGCGTCGTGGTCGAAGACGGCGCCGAAGAACTCCTGGTAGCCCTTGGAGAAGGTGGCGTGCAGCTCCCCGACGGCGGGGGCGAGCTGGACCAGCTGGGTGGAGACGGACTGCGGGGCCGCGGCCATGGCGAAACTCCTCAAGAAGGAAGGGGGGTTGGCGAAGGGGGAAAGGCGGATCAGTTCTGGGTCGCGAGGTGGTGTACGGCCGCCAGCACCAGGCGGCCGGCCTTGCGGAGCGCCTCCGGTTCGATCCGGTCCGGGGCGTCCAGGGGTGAGTGGTAGTGCGCGGCGCCGAAGCCGAGGCCCGCGGCGGGGAAGCCCGCCGAGGCGTACCGTCGGTTGTCCGACGAGACGTTCCCCGCGTACAGCGGGATGCCCAGGCGCCGTCCCGCACTGTCGAGCGCGGCGATGATGCCCGTCGGGCTCGGGTCGGCCGGGCCCAGTTCGACGGCGACCTTCCCGTTGAACTTTCCGGCCATGTCGACGTTCAGGACCTCGGGCACGATGCCCTGCTCCTTCAGACCGCGTGCGTGATGGCCCGAGCCGACGGTGCCGATCTCCTCGGCGTCGACCAGCGCGAAGACGATGGGCCGGGCGAACGGCGGCGCCGAGCTCAGCACTCGGGCCACCTCGCACAGCACCGCCGTGCCGCTGGCGTTGTCTCCGGCACAGGGGAAGTGCAGCCCCGGGTCGGCCCCCACGCCGTCGTAGTGCGCGGTGAGCAGGATGGGGCGGGCGTCCGGATCGGTTCCGGGCAGGGTGGCGATGATGTTGGTCCCCGTGGCGGCCTCGCGCACCAGCGGTACGTGAGCGGTGACCGTACTCCCGATGGTGGCGGCCAGCAGGTCGGGGCGGAGCGCGATCACGGGCAGTTCTACGGGGGGCGGGCCCTGGACGCGCTTGGTGAGGTACCCGGAGGCATCGGCGTTCTGCGCGGTCAGGATGCCGATGGCGCCGCGCGCCAGCAGCGCCTCGGCCAGTGCGGCGAACGCGTCGCCCTGCGGAACCTTGAGCAGGACGGCCCACTGCCCCGCTTCGGCGGTTTCGGATGCCGTGCCCGTGAGCGCCCGCGGCATGGGGCCCGAGCGGGGGTTCTCGGCGAACTCCGCGCGATGGACCAGCTCACGGGCCAGTTCCGGGCCGTCGACGGTGCAGGACGGCTGCGCCGCGAGGCGCATCACCTCGCGAATGGCGAAGCTTTCGAGAACGGGCGACAAGCCCAGTGAAACCAGGGTCGATTCGAGGAACTCGGTGGCCAGTGCGTGCCCGGCACTACCCGGTGCGCGACCGGCCATGTCCGGGACGCACAGGGCCTGGAGTGTGTTCAGGGCGCGGTCCGCGTCGAAGGCTTCCAGCAGCTCCGTCGCCGTGTCGGGCTCCTGGCCCTGTGCCGTGTCGGTCATGGTGAAGGTGTCTTCCTCAGCTCTCGCCGGCGGGCTCGCCGCAGCAGCCGCCGCCCTGGCCGCCCTGGCCGCCCTGGACCGATCCGGTCTCGTCCGCGGGCTCGCCGCAACAACCGCCCTGGGAGGCGCCGGCGGTGGCCGTCGGGTCGGCGATGAAACCGCCGACGGTCTCCTGCTCGTTCGTGGTCATGGCTGTTGGTCCTTTCCACGCTTCTGATTCGAACTCTCTTTACTTACACAAGTATCGAATCAGAGTGATCGCCGTGTCAATGGCCGCGACACGGATCGACCGGCCGCCACCGCCTCCAACTCGCTTCTCTCACAGGAGGGTTACTGTTTCCCCGACTCGGCCCGGTCGGCAACGGCACCGAGAAACGCCCTGATCAGCGGGTGCAGTTCATCGGCCGTGGACGACAACTCGGGCTGGAACAGACTGCCGATGAAGAACGGGTGGTCGGGCAGCTCGATCGCCCGCGGCGCCTTCTCGGCGTCCCAGCCGCTGATGCGGAGGTCGCTGTCGAGGATGGTCTGCTCGTAGTCCGGGTTGAGTCCGTACTTGCAGTGATAGGTCTCCACCGTCGACTCGCGGCCGGGGTACACGGCGGCGAGTCGGCTGCCGGTGGCCAGTTCCAGCGGAGCGGTCTCCCCCACGAGCGAGCAACAGAGCGGCACGATCAGCGGTGTCGACGCGTCCGCGTCGTACTGGACGTCCTCCGCGTCCTCGATACCGAGGACGTTGCGGGTGTACTCGATGAGCGCGTGCTGGAATCCGCCGCAGGTTCCCAGGTAGGGGATGCCGAGCGTACGTGCCGTACGGATTGCCAGCAGCACGTTGGCCTGGCTCTCGTAGGGCGAGCCGGGCACGACCCAGATGCCGTCGTAATCGGCGATCGCCTCGGTCACCTCGGCGCTGGGGAGCCAGTCGACCTCCACGCCGAAGTGCGGTGCGACTTCGGCGAGTTTGGCGTGGGCGGGCACGCGGTCGCTGCGGTCGCCGACGAGAGCCAGTCTCGGGCGGGATGTCATCGGGAGATCTCCTGTCCTCGGACGTTCATCGGATGGCACCTGACTCGCGCGTGGTTCCCCGCCGTCACCACAGCGGCCGCCCGGTCATGCGCGGTGCGGGGTCGATCCCCAGAAGGGACAGCACGCTCGGCGCGATGTCGGCGAGGGTGGCGGGCCCGGCGGGCCGGCGTACCTCCTGGCCGTCGGCGGGTACGAGCACCGCGGGCACGGGATGGGTGGTGTGCCCTCCGTACGGCCGCGGGGTGCCTCCGTCTGCGGCGATGAGCATCTTCTCCGCGTTGCCGTGGTCTCCGACCAGCAGCACCCAACGCCCCGCGGCCCGCGCGGCGCGGCAGATCGACTCGACCGCACGGTCGGTGTGCTCGGTGGCCTGTCGCGTCGCCTCGTAGTGACCGGTGTGGCCGACGACGTCGATGTTGGCGAGGTTGGCGACCACGAGGGGTACGTCGTCCCGCCGGGCGGCCGCGTTGACCGCCTCGGCGACCTTGTCGATGTTCATCTCGGGCCGGACCTTGTAGTCGGGGGCCGCTTCACCACTGATCTTCACGTGCTCCTCCACCGGGACCGGACTGGGATCCCGGCCGTTGAGGTAGTACGTGACGTGTTCGAACTTCTCGGCCTCCGCGATGCGCACCGAGCGCACGCCGTGCGCGGCCAGCCGGGCGGCGAGCCCGCCGCCCGCGTCGGACCGGTGGACCAGCGGCGGGATGGACGCCCGGGTGTCGTACTGGGCGAGGCTCAGGAAGGTCACACCGCGCGGAGCGAGGTGCTCGTGCAGATGGTCGGCCAGCTGCTGGATCCGGTCACTGCGGAAGTTCGTGAACAGGACGGCGTCGCCCTCTTCCACCACTCCGACGGGGCGGCCGGCGGCATCGGTGACGACGCTGGGCGGCATCCATTCGTCACCGCGCTGGTTCAGCTCCAGGGCCTCCTGGACCTCGGTGACAGCCTCCCCCTTGCCGTACATCACGGCGAGGGCTGCCTGCTCGGTCAGCCGTAGGTCACCGCTCTTGTCGAGCGCGTACCCGCGGCCGACGACCGTCGCCACACCCCCGAGACCGGCCTCCGCCGCGTAGGACTCGACCAGGCCCAGGAAGGCGGCAGCCGTGCCGTTCGCCACGTCGCGGCCGTCCGTGACGGCGTGGATGTGTACTGCGGGCACCGAGAACCGCGCCGCGACCCGCAGCAGCTCCTGGAGGTGGTGCACGTCGGCGTGGATCATCCCGTCGGAACAGAGCCCGATGAGGTGCAGCGATCTGCCGGTGGCCGCGAGACGGGCCAGGACCGGGGTCAGGGCCTCGTTGGAGCCGAGCCGCCCGGAGGAGATCTCCTCCTGGACGAGCACGCTGTCGTACGGAACCGGGCGGCCGGCGCCGATGACCATGTGTCCGATCTCCGAGTTGCCGACCGTGCCGGGCAGCAGCCCTACGGCCGTGCCGGAGGCGTCCGCGAGAACCGTCGGGCAGGTTTCCAGCAGGTGGTCGAGCCACGGGGTCGCGGCGGCCGCGATCGCGTTGGCCTCGCCCGGCTCCGCGTGGCCCCAGCCGTCGAGCACCAACAGAACGCCCGGCGTACCCGCGATCACAGGGTGCTCGCGGTGCCGTCGTGCAGCGAGTCGAGCACCCTCCAGAAGGTCGGGAAGGATTTCGCGACGCAGCCCGGATCCGTGATGACGACGTCGGGGGTGCGCAGGCCCGCGATGGCGAAGCACATGGCGATGCGGTGGTCGTCGTACGTGTCGATCACGGCGCCGTGCGGCGTGCCGCCGGTGATGGTCATCGCGTCGGCGTGCTCCTCGACGGTGATGCCCATCTTGCGCAGTTCGGCCGTGACCGCGGCGATGCGGTCGCACTCCTTGATCCGGAGGCTGGCGATGTTGCTGATGTGCGTGGTGCCCTGCGCGAAGGCGGCGACGACGGCGAGGGTCGGGACGACGTCGGGCATCGCCTCCATGTCGATGTCGATGCCACGCAGTTCGCCGCCCGTCAGGGTGATGGAGTCGTCCCCCACCTCGGCCGTACAGCCCATGCGGGTCAGGGCCGCCACCAGGCCCACATCGCCCTGCTTCGAACCCTTGCCGATACCGGGGATGGTGACCGTGCCGCCGAGGACGGCGGCCGCGGCGAGGAAGTAGGACATGCCCGAGGCGTCGGGTTCCACGGTGACCGTGCCCCCGCGCAGCTTCTGGCCGGCGGCCACGGTGAAGCGGGTGTACCCCTCGCGCTCCACCACGACCCCCATCTCCGCGAGGGCGGCGATGGTCATCTCGACGTACGGCTTGGAGACCAGGTCGTCGATGACGTGGACCTCGGTGTCCTCCTCGGCCCGCGTGGCGTTGATCAGCAGGCTCGAGGTGAACTGCGAGCTCACCGCGCCGCTGATCCGCGTCGAGCCGCCGCGGAAGCTCGGACCCGTGACCTTGATGGGCGGGCTGCCGTTGCCCCGTACGGCCTCCGCCGTCACGCCCAGGGCGGGCAGGGCTTCGAGGAGCGAGCCCATCGGGCGCTCCTGCATGCGCTTGGTTCCGGTCAGAACCGTCGTGCCGTCGGCGTGTCCCGCCATGGCGATGAGCAGTCGGATCGGAGTGCCGGCCGCGCCGACGTAGACCTCTTCCTCCGGGGCCCGCATGGTGCGTCCGGTCGGAGTGACGGTGATCCGCTCGGCGGCCGGGTCGATCTCCACCTCCACGTGCCCGAACTGCCTCAGCGCCTCTCCGAGGTACTGGGTGTCATCGCACACCAGGGCACCTTCGAGGGTGGTCGGCTCCCCGGACAGGGCGGCGAGCGCGAGGTAGCGGTTGGAGTAGCTCTTGGAACCGAGGAGCTTGACCCGCTTGTCGAAGGTCTGCAGCGGTCGGATCGTGACGCTTTCGGCCTTCAGCCGCGGATCGATCTCGAACGAGCTCAATGCCTTCTCCCCATGATCGTGGCGTCTCGGCGCCGGTGTTGACGCCGCTGAGCCTGCGGGGCGATCAGGGGGGCGGGGAAGCTCCCCCGCTGGGCAGCTAGCTGCCGTGCAACATGCTGCCTCACGTGATCGAAGTCGGCCGAATCTGAACCAGAACTAGCCTGCCACCGTGCTAACTTGAAGAAATTCAATTCAGCAACACACCCTGGGGGCGCTGATGTTGCAGTCGCTGGGATTGGACGAGTTGGCGCACGAGATCTACCGCTTCACACTCAGCCGGCAGGGCTGCCGGCTGGAGTCCCTGCTGAGCGGAATCCGTGCCCCCGAGGACGCGGTGCGCCGGAGCGTCGACCGACTGGTCGAACTGTCCCTGCTCCGCTCCGTGGCGGGAACACTGGTCCCGTCCCGCCCTCCGCTCGCACTCCGGACGCTGCTCCAGCGGGAGCAGTCCGAAATCCTGCGCCGTCAGCAGGAGTTCGCGTACATCAAGGCCGCCATGGACCGTCTCTCCGACGAGTACGAGGAGGCGCGGGCACCCGGTTCTCCCGAGGGCTGGGAACGACTGACGTCACCCGCCGAGATCCACACGCGCATGGAGCTCCTCGCCGCGAAGACCGCCGGCGAGTGTGTGTACCTCCTGCCCTCGGACATGACCGGCCCCGAGTCGCTGGAAGCCCGGCGCCTCCTCGACCAGGACATGCTCGATCGCGGTGTCTCCGTGTGGAACATCTACCGCGAGAGCGTCTACAACCACCGGGCCGACCTCTCGTACGCGAGGTGGCTGTCCCAGAGCGGCGGCAAGGTGGGAACCCTCCCGACCGTCCCGCTCTGGTTCGTCGTCTACGACCGCACCACCGCCCTCATATCCGTCGACCCGGAGGATCCGGGAGCGGGAGCGGTCCAGGTGACAGGAGCCGGATATCTCGCCGGTCTCGTCGCGCTCTTCGAGCGGCTCTGCGAGAGCATGACCCCGCTGGACGCTCCCGACCAGTCGGAACTGGACGAACCCAGCGCCCTGGAGAGGGAAATCCTGCGCCTCATGGGGCAGGGCCTCACCGACGAAGCGGTGTGCAAGAAGCTTGGGTTGGGACTGCGTACGGTACGGCGCATGATCGCCGAGCTGATGGAGCGGCTGGGCGCCCGGAGCCGCTTCGAAGCCGGGGCCAAGGCGGTGGAGTTCGGCTGGTATCGCCCGTGCTCGTGCAATGACGAACGGCCGCAGCGTGCGAAGGAGCCGCAGACGGCCCTGCTCTCACCCGAGCTGACCCCGTCCCCCGCCGTCGCCGCACTCGCCTGACGCCGTAGCAGCGCTGCCGACAGGTACTGCCCGGCCCAGGGCGACACTTACAGCACGGGCGGACCGGGTACGGCCAGGATTCCGGAGAGGCTGGCGAGGCTGTCGCGGCGAAGGCTGTAGTAGACCCAGGTCCCACGGCGGTCCGAGGTCACGAGACCGGCTTCGCGGAGGATCTTGAGGTGGTAGGAGATCGTCGGGGCCGACAGCTCGAACGGGCTGGTCAGGTCACAGACACAGACCTCGCCGTCGCCCGGTGTCGACGCGATCATCGACAGGAGGCGCAGGCGGATCGGGTCGCCGAGGGCCTTGAACATCTTGGCCACGTCCGTGGCGCGCTCGGCATCCAGGGGTGCGGCCACGACGGGTGCGCAGCAGGACGAAGAATCGATCACCTCAAGCTGTGACATCTTGCTAGTTTGACATTTGTCTAATCTTTCCGCAACCGGCCTGAGGCAGGCTGATTTACACCCTTGCGGAGTCGGACGGGAAGTGCCCCGCCCCCGCGCGCGGGGTGTGTCGCGCGGGGGCGGGGCGGGGCGTCCGGCGGGGACTCGCACAGAGGAGGATCGCCGGACGCGAAGGTGGATCAGGCCTTGGAGACCCTGCAGGCGAAGCACTTGTACGCCTGCTGCCCCGAGAGGTTGTCGTAATAGCGGTCGTCCGTAAGGGTGTTGGCCGCCTCGTACCGCTCTCCGCCCAGTTGTTGGGCCAGCCGCTGGGCCGGACCGAACGTGTTGGGGAGGAACACGGTGTCCTGCCGGATGCCCGGCCAGTACAGGGCGGTCGCGGCAACCTTCCCCCGGGGACTCTCCACGACGACGTCGTCGCGGTCGGCGATTCCCAGCCGTCGTGCGGTGTCGGGGTGGATCTGCAGGAGCCGGATGCCGTTGAGCTGCGCGCCGCTGGGGGTCCAGTGCGTGACCGAGGCGAAGTGCACGACGCTGGGCCGGCCGCTCATACCCATGAGCGGGTAGTCGCGGTGCACGGCCCCGTTCCCCTTGACCCCGAGCTTCACAGGGTGGGTGAGGGCCTGCGGGTTGACCGGGCTGACGACGAAGCGGTCCTCGTAGGCGATCGTGGGGTGGGCGCCGGTCACCTCGGGGTGGGTGTAGAAGCTGGGGAGCGCGTGATGGCCGGCGACGGCGAGCTGCTTGTCGAGCTCCCCCGTGTAGATCTCGATCTTTCCGCTCGGGGTCAGGAACCGACGGCCCTTCGCCGCACCCAGCGACTCGGCGGCCTCGTACCAGGAGGGATGGTCCTGGTAGAGCGCGCTGACGCCGGGGTGCTCGGAGGTGGGGCACGGCCAGCGCAGGGGTTCGGTGCGCTTCTGCATGCGCTGCCTGGTCATGCCTCCCATCCCCGGTGTGTGCTTCACGAACTCCGCCCACAGCGTGGGGTAGTCCTTCCACGCCACGGGGAAGGCGTCGGTCCAGTACGAGGGCGCGTTGCGGCGGTCGCGGCGGCCCAGGGCGTGGGCGAGGTCGATCCAGATCTCCCAGTCCGGCTTCGAGTCACCGCAGCGGGCTACGGCGGCCTCCTGCCAGCGGATGGCCCTGTCGTCGCGCCGCATGTAGACGCCTTCGTACTCCAGGGGCGAACTGACAGGGAGGATCACGTCCGCGTAGTAGGCGGCCTCCTCCATGAACAGGCCCGTGTAGACGTAGAAGTCGAGTTGCCTGAAGGCCTCCTTGACCCGCTCGGTATTGGCCGAGGAGATCAGGGGGTTGCCCTGGGTGATGATCGCCTTCAGTCGGTACGGCTTCCCGGTGAGGATCGACTCGGCGAAATAGTCGGGACCGACCGGCAGCGCATGGGTCACCTTCGGCGTGCGGACCGACAGTTCGGGCAGGTGCAGGTCGCCCGGCCAGGTGTTGTGCATGAAATTGCAGCCCGCGCCTAGCTTGCCGATGTTGCCGGTGACGGCCGCGAGGAAGGTCATGACCCGGTAGGTGTCGAAGGCGCCCAGCTGGTGCGAGATGCCGGCGTTGCAGAAGATGGCGGCCGACTCGGCGCCCGCGTAGTCCCGCGCGATGCGACGGATGCTTTCGGCCGGCACTCCGGTGACCGAGGCCGCCCACTCGGGCGTGTAGCCCGAGGCGGCCACATGGGCCTTGAGTTCCGGGAAGCCGAGGACCCACCGCTCGACGAACTCCGCGTCGTACAGCTTCTCGTCGAGGATGTGATGGAGCATCCCCAGGACCAGGGCGAGGTCGGTGTGCGGCTTGGGGGCGATCCACTCGTCGGCGAGGGCGCCGGTCGGGGTCTCCCGGGGATCGACGACGACGAGCTTCGCCTTCGTGCGGGCCCGGCCGCGCAGCAGGTAGTCGAAGGTGACGGGATGCGTCTCCGCCTGGTTGGTCCCGAGGAAGAGGAAATAGCCGGCCGAGCCCAGGTCGTCCTTGCCGGTGGCTCCGTCCGTCCCGTAGCCGTTGGTGAAGTTCCCCATGCCGAAGGTGGTCTTGAGCGCGTTGCCGCCCGCGTCGTTGCACACCGGCCCGACGTCCGTGTTGTTCGGGCTGCCGAGCAGGGCGAAGAGCCGGCCGACGAGCGAACCGGTACCGCGCGGCAGACGTCCGTTGGTCCGGTTGGCGACGGCCGCGGCCTCGCCGCCGTCGCGGAGCGCGAGGAGCCGCCGGGCGATCACGTCGAGGGCCTCGTCCCAGGTGGCCTCGCGGAACGCCGACTCCTTGGAACCTTTGCGGCCGCCCGTACGGATCAGCGGTTTCTTGAGCCGCAGCGGATTGTGCACGAGCTCGGCCATCATGGGCGCCTTGACGCAGATGTTCCCCTGCTGAACGGGATCACCGGCGGCACCCTGCACGCTGATGACGCGCTCGGCGCGCACCCCTACGGACAGCGCGCAGTTCGAATTGCAGAACTGGCAGGCACTGGTGACCGTCCGGTCGGGCTGCATGGCTGCCGAGCCCTCGGTGTAGTTCAACAAGCCACCTTCGCCGCTGGTGTTGAGGTTTGCGCTCGCGGCGGATCCATCGGCCGCCGCGACCGACGGGATGTTCACGGCCAGGGCCGCACCGGTCAGCACGGCGCCCTGGACCACGTTCCGCCTGGAGACCGGCTTGCTGCTGTGTGACACGTCCAACTCCCCCTGTTGTGTATGAGGCGCCGCGAGCCTAGGGGGACCAGGATCCCGTGTCTAGATATTCATCTAATCAAGGCGCTACAGTGAGGCCCGCCGGGAGCCGCCTCAACTGGCCCGTTTCGTATGCCCATTGATCGTTCGATCCCCGGCTTCCGACCTGTTTCGGTCACACACTCTCCCGCGCACCCCGAGAGGGGGTGAAGATGAGTTCCCCTACGCGCTCACGGTCCGGTCACGGGTCCTGGCCGGTACGCGCCTTCGTGTTCGCCTCCGTCGCGGTGCTGCTGTCCGCGTTCGGCCACAGCCTGATGACGGGGACGTCGCCCGCGGCCTGCACCCTGCTCTCAGGGGCCGCAGCGGCATCCCTCTTCTTCGCTCCCCTTGCCCGGAGACGGCTGCCCGTCCCGATGAGCGCCGGAAGCCTCTGCGCCCTCCAGATCGGACTGCACGTCTTCTTCGCGGGCGCCGGGGCTTCGAGCCCGATGCCCCACGGCATGACGGCCGAAGCACACACGGGCATGGCGGCCGGCCCCACCTGGGTGTCCCTCGTGCCGACGGTTCCGATGGCATGCGGTCACATCGTGGCGTCGGCGAGCATCGCGTGGGTACTCCACGGCGGGGACACCGCGGCCGAGCGGATCCTCGGACTCGCGCACCTGCACGTGGCCCGGGGCATTGCCCACGTCGTGCACGCGCTCCGGATCCACCTCCGGGCCGAGCGGTGCTCGCCTCCTGACACCACCAGGCTCGTCCGGTGCTCAACACATCGGCCCGACCCTGCGGCTACGGGACTGGCATCGCTCCTGGTGTACGACGTGATCCGACGAGGCCCTCCCCCAGGGGTGCCCGTACTCGTCTGACGCCGCTTCGGCGCGTCCATCGAGCCGGGAACTCTCACGCCACCCCTATCTCGTCCCCCTTCTCGCCCCGGCCCCACCCGGCCCGGCACGGGGACACGTCCCACTGGAGTCTTCGCCATGCGTTCCTTCTCCCGCCTCGGCGTCATCGCCGCCACGGCAGTCGCCGGCCTCGCCTTCCTGACGACGCCCGCCCTCGCCCATGTGTCCGTACAAGCCGAAGGCGCCGCCGCCAAGGGCGGCTACGCCACCGTGAACGTCAAGGTCCCCAACGAGCGTGCCGACGCCTCCACGGTCTCGGTCGAGGTGTCCTTCCCCACCGAGCACCCCCTGGCTTCGGTCATGCCCCAGCCGGTCGCGGGGTGGGACATCGTGGTCACCAAGGCCAAGCTGGACAAGCCCCTGACCGTCCACGGGAAGAGCATCACCGAAGTCGTCAGCAAGGTGACGTGGACCGCCACGGGCAAGGGGATCGAGCCCGGCTACTTCCAGAAGTTCCCACTGTCGCTGGGGCAGTTGCCGCAGGACGCGGATGAACTGGTCCTCAAGGCGCTGCAGACCTACAGCAGCACGGAGGTCGTGCGGTGGATCGAGCCCCCGGTCGCCGGGCAGGAGGCACCCGAGCACCCGGCCCCCGTGCTGAAGCTCTCCGCCGCGGCCGACGACCACCACGGGGCGGCGTCCGCCACGCCGGCGCCCTCCGGTGAGCCCGCCAAGGGCAGCGAGCCCTCCAAGGCCGGCGGGCACAAGACCGAGGACACCGCCGCTTCCTCCCACCAGAGCGACGGCACCGCCCGCTGGCTCGGTGGGGTGGGGATTGCCGTCGGTGTGGCGGGTCTCGGCGTGGCCGTCCTCGTCGGCCGCCGACGCGGCAACGCCTGATCCGGGGGCTGGCATTCGATGGCGGTGACCGCTTCCCGTGTCCGTGTGTGGATCGTTGCCCTGGTGGCGTGTCTGGCCGGCCTCGGGCTGTCGATCGCGGGCGCGAGTCCGGCCGAGGCACACGCCGTGCTCACGAGCAGCACTCCAGCGCGGGGAGCGGTGATCGCCGAGCCGCCCTCCCGGGTGCAGCTCGTCTTCTCGGAAGGGATCACCCTGACCTCCGACTCCCTCCGGGTCCTCGACCCGCAGGGACGAAGGGTCGACGACGCGCGCCCCCGGGCGGAAGACGGCAACGCCTACGCCGTGGGGCTGCGCGCCGAGCTACCGAACGGGACGTACACCGTGGCCTACCAGGGGGTGTCCGCGGACAGCCATCCCATCGCGGGGGCCTTCACCTTCTCCGTGGGCGCGCCGTCGGCAACTTCCGTGTCCGCGGATGCGGGTACGCGGAACCCGGACGCGGGGGTCGTCGGCCGGGCCTACGCAGCGGGACGGTTCGGCGCGTACGGAGGCGTGATCCTCCTCTTCGGCGCTTCCTGCTTCCTCCTGTGGTGCTGGCCCGAAGGGCAGGCCCACTCCCACCTGCGTCGCGCCCTGGCCGTCGGCTGGGGGATGGCGTTCTGCTCCACACTCGCCCTGCTGGCCCTCCGGGGCGCCTACACCGGCACCGGCAGGGTCGAGGACGTGGCCGACTTGTCGCGACTGGTCCAGGTGCTGCGCACCAAGACGGGCGTCCTGCTGGGCGTGCGCGCGGTCCTTCTGATCGCGTGTGCCGTCCTGTGGGTACGCAGGGCCACGTCATCGGCGGTCGGCAGTCGCCCGTCGGGCTGGCTGCTCGGGTGGAGCGCCCTCGCGGCCGCCAGCCTCGCGGGTACCTGGGCCGGGGCGGAACACGCCTCGGCCGGCCTGCAGCGCCTCGTGGCCGTACCGGTCGACACGGTGCACCTGCTGGCCGCGGGAACGTGGGTCGGCGGGCTGTTCGTCCTGACGGTGGCACTGCTGCGCCGGACGGAGGTTCCGGCCGACGCCCTGGCCAGGTTCTCGCGGGTCGCCTTCGTCAGCGTCTGCGCGCTCGTCGTGACCGGGCTCTACCAGGCCTGGCGACAGGTGGGCTCGCCCTCCGCCCTGCTGGAGACTCGGTTCGGCCTCCTGCTCCTGGCCAAGCTGGGTGCGGTCGCGGTCCTGCTGTGCCTGGGGTACGTCTCGCACCGCTGGACCAGGCGGTTCACCCGGACCGCTCCCGGAAGCCCCGGCCCTCCCCTCCCACGGCTTCGCCGGTCGGTGGCGTCCGAGGCCGTACTCGGCCTGTGTGTGATCGCACTGACCGCCGCCCTGACATCGACGGAGCCCGCGCGTTCGGAAGCGTCCGCCGCGGCTGCGATGTCACGCGTAGCAGGCCCCGTCTCCGTCGAGGTCGCCTTCGATACGGGAGGACCCAAGGGCTCGGGGTCGGCTCTCGTCATCATCGATCCCGGCCTGCCCGGAGCCAACGGAGTCCATGTCACCCTGACGGATCCGGCCGACATGCCCCTGGACGTCCCCGCGGTGGAGGCTTCGCTGACCTCCCCGTCCCACGGGATCGGACCGCTGCCGATTCCGCTGCGCAGGGTGTCGGAGGGTCATTGGACGGTCCCCGACTTCCAGGTGCCGATGCCCGGCGACTGGGAACTGGCCCTGACCGTACGGACGTCCGATATCGACCAGACCACAGTGCGTCGTCCCGTCAGGCTGCGATGACGGAAGAGCGGGTGGCCCGGTGAAGCACTGGCTGCACCGGGCCCTCCCGTGCCATGATCAGCGCATGGTTACATCAGTTGACAGTGACGTCTTACGCGTACTGTCCGACCCCCTGCGCCTCAGGATCGTGACCTTGCTGGCGAGCGAGGCTCTCTGTACGACTCACCTGGTCGAAGAGACGGGTGCACGGCAGACCAACCTCTCGAACCATCTGAAGGTCCTGCGCGAGGCCGGCCTCGTCGAAACCGAGCCGTGCGGTCGGTGGACGTACTACCGCCTCAAGCCCAGCGGCCTGGCTGCCCTGGCAGCCGAACTGGGCCGACTGGCCAAGAGCGCCCAGGAAACTGCCGACAGCGGCCGCAAGCGCCCTTGCTGAGACCACGGGTCCGGCCGGGCTTCGCACTGCAACTCCGGGTCCGGACACACCGATGGGCAGCCGACACCCCGCACACCTGCTACCCACCGGGGCGGACCCCTGAGCCGTCTCTTCCGGATCTTGCCGGGCCCGCGACACCTGGACCGCACACCCGGGCGCGTTGTCGGGGCCGGCAGACCGCAGGCCTGTCCCGCTGCCTGGCCCACTTCACCTCCGCCGAGCTCACCGCGTACCTGGGATCGCTGTCACCCGGCGACAACGTCGAGCACCAGGGCGTCACGTTCTCCATGGGGTTGGCCCGGGTGTTGTTCGACGCCCTCTGGGACCCAGCCATCGAACGGCCCCGCTTCGGCCGGGCCACGTTCGACTACGCGACCTTCGCCTCCGAAGCCCGCTTCGAAGGCGCGGTGTTCGCGGCCGAGGCAGGCTTCAAGGGCACGGTGTTCGGCGACGACGCCTGGTTCGACAACGCGACGGAATCGACGGCCATCCTGCGACTGCGATACGGCGACGTGGATCTGTCGGACGCCGTCATCACCCAGCCGATCGCGGTCACCGCCCACACGGCGCCTTTCCCCAGCTCGGGGACACCGTCTTCGCCCGGGCGCCGGCGGGGACCGACCTGCGCAGGGTGATCCCGCTGCGCAGGACCCAGCGGCTCGCCCTGGCCGAGGAGCACCACTGGCGGGCCCTTCCCCTCCACCGGCGCAGACTGCGCGCCGGATGGGTGCCTGACGCGCCCGGCACCGCACCCGCAGCCCACGTGCCGGGTCCGGCCGCACTGGCCGCGCTCTACCGGCAGCTCCGCAAGGGCTTCGAAGACGGCAAGGACGAGCCCGGTGCCGCCGACTTCTACTACGCGGAGATGGAGATGCGCCGCCTGGAGCGCCGCTCCTCCCGCAACCGTGCCGAACGGGGCCTGCACCACGTACGTCAACCCCTCCGGACCGATCCTGAAGCGGCTGTCGGCCAAGCGGTTCGAGAAGAGCCCGCGCGTGGTGGTCGACTCGGTGGTCTTCCGCTCCTCCGGGCAGAACCTGACCACCGTCGGCACCTACGTCGAGATGACCTCCCGGCTCACCGAGCCCGTCCTCCTCGGCTTCACCGCCCTCGCGGTCCGCGGCCGCGTCAAACGCTGTCCGCGCCCGGGACAGCCCCCGAGCGGGCCCTTCGAACCACTCAGGTCGCCACGGCGACCGCCCGCTCCACCGCGACCGGCGGCTCCAGCATGACCTTCCGGTCGCAGAGCCTGTCCACCTGCGCCGGATCGTGGGAGACGATCAGAACCGTCCGTCGGCCGCGCAGAGCGGCCACGGACTCCTCCACGGTGTCCCTGCTCCGTTCGTCCAGCGCACTCGTGGGTTCGTCGAGCAGGAGGGCCGCCGGTTCCAGCGCGAGCGCCCGGGCCAGGCACAGCCGCTGACGTTGACCGGCGGACAGGGTCTGCGCCGGCGAGTCGAGCCGGTCGCACACCTCCTTCCACAACCCGGCTTCGTTGAGCGCCTGTTCGGCCCTCGCGTGCAGGTCCTCCCGCGAGGCCCGCAGCACGTGCCGGACGCCGAAGAGGGCGTTGTCGAGGATGCTGCCCCCGAAGACAACCGGGGTCTGCGGCACCAGTACGACCTTGGCCCGCAGGTCCGCGTCGCCCTTGCCGGCGGCGATCGGCCGTCCCAGCACTTCCAGTTCCCCGTCCCGCGTGAGGCCGGCGGGAAGCAGGTCCACCAAGACGCGCAGGACGGTCGACTTGCCCGCGCCCGAAGGGCCGCAGAGTCCCGTGGTCGACCCGTGTTCCAGCCCGAAGGAAACCGGTCCGACGAGGGGCTTCTCCCGGTCGCGTACGCGGAGTTCCCGCACGGTGATTACGTGGTCCATCGCTCTCCTTCGAAGCGGTTGCGCAGCGCGACGGCCGCGCCCAGGAGTACCGCGGTGATGAGCACCAGGACCATAGCGCTTCCCCACGCTTGCGCAACCGCCTGGGGATCGCCCGAGTCCTGGGACAGGGTGAAGATGTGGGTGGGCAGGGACTGCACGGGGGAGGCGACGATGCCGCTGGGCAGCGCCGGAGCACCGAAGAACACCGTGGCCGTGAAGATCAGCGGCGCCGTCTCCCCCGCGGCACGGGCCAGACCGAGCAGCAGGCCGGTGATGGTCGCGGGCCAGGTGTACGGCACGACGACAGAGCGGATGTACTGGGCGCGGGTGAGCCCGAGCGACAGCGCGCTCTCCGTCATCTCCGCGGGCATGCTCCTGACGCGGCCCGCAGTGGTCAGCGCGACCACCGGCACCACGACCGGTACGAGGACGAACGCCCCGGCCAGCCAGGACCTCCCCCAACCCATCGCGCTACAGATGATCACGAACCCCGCCAGGCCCAGCAGAATCGTCGGCGTGCCTCCCACGACGACGGTGAGCGTCTGCAGCACCCGCGCCGTACGCGTCGACCCGTGGACACCGAGCAGGACCCCGGCGCCGAACCCCAGGGGCAGCGAGATCAGTCCGGTGGTGACGACCAGCAGGAGCGTGCCGGTGATCTGCCCGCTCACACCGCCGCCCGCCGCGCCCTGAGCCGCAGAGAACCAGAACACCGGGTTGAAGGCGTCGCTCCCCCGCGCCACCAGGATGCCGAGCATGCCGATCAGCAGCACGCCCGGGAGCAGCAGGGCGATCACCCTCATGGTGCCGACGGCCCGGTCGAGTTCACCCCGCAGCCTGGCGGCTTGGCGGTGCCCTCGCCGCTTGCGCGCGGTCTCCGAACCGGCCCTCTCCCGCGTCCCCCAGACCGTCGTCACCGCCACCAGCCCGAGGAGCACGAGCCCCAGACCACAGATCGAGGCGAAGTACGGGCCTGACGTGCCGGCGAGGACCGGCTCCGGGCCCGCCAGCTTCGTGGTGAGGGTCTGACCCGGGTGGACCAGCGAGTTGAAGACGCCCTTGAGGGACTCCGGCAGGCGCCCGTCCGCCCTTCCCACCACCATGAACACGGCGATGGACTCCCCCAGTGCGCGGGCGAGGCCGAGCAGCACCCCCGCCCGCATCCCCGAACGGGCGAGCGGCAGTACGGCGGAGCGCACCACCTCGCGCCGTGTGAGCCCGAGAGAGAACGCCGCCTCGCGGTACCGGTCCGGGACCGCCGAGAGGGCGTCCACGCTCACGGCCACGATGGTCGGGGTGATCATGACTGCGAGCACGACCCCGGCCGCGAGGAGACTGTCCCCGCCCGGCACGTCCGCCATCGAGGCGATGACCGGACGCACCACGAGGATGCCGATGAGCCCGTACACGATGGACGGAACGGCCGCGAGCAGCTCCACGCTCATGCGGAGCGGCCGCGCGAGACGAGGTGGCAGGTACTCGGACAGCGCGATGGCGGCCGCCCAGCCGACGGGCACGGCGAGCGCCAGGGCGATCAGGCAGACGACGGCCGACCCGTAGATCATGGCCAGTCCGCCGAAGACCGAATCGCCGGGGTTCCAGGCCGACTCCGTCAGAAGGGCCGGCCAGTCGACCTCGCCGCCGAGGACGCCCGCGCCGAGGTACCCGATCAGTACCAGCAGCAGGCCCGCCATGAAGAAGGCTCCGGTGAACACCCAGGCCCAGACCCACCTGGACCGGTGCGGACGCGGCAACGCCTCGGGCTCGGGTGCGGCCGGCGGCCGATCGAGCGTCTTGACGGCCATGGGGCTACTTCCCGATTTGCTTGAGCGTCAGGTAGCCGTGCTTCGGCAGGAGTTCCTGGCCCTTGTCGGATATCAGGTAGTCGATGAACGTCTTCGCGTTGCCCTTGGGTTGGCCGTTGGTGATGAGGAACAGGGGCCTGCTCATCGGGTACTTGCCGGAGGCGATGTTCTCCGTAGTCGCGGGGATGCCGTCGAGGGACACGGCGACGAGCTTGTCGCTCCCCTCGATGAAGCCGGTCGACAGCGGCCCGACCGCTCCCGGCGTCGATTCGAGCTTGGTGCGGGTCTCCAGGTTGCCGCCCACGATGGCGAAATGGTCGGAGTTGGGCGCCGGAGGGGCCTTCTCGCCGTGGTAGAGGTACTTGTCGAGCACCTCCCGCGTGCCGCGGCCCGGCTCCTTGTCGTAGATGAAGACCTCCAGGTTCGGACCGCCCACCTGGTTCCAGTTGGTGATCTTCCCTTCGAACAGACCCTTGACCTGGTCCACCGTCAGGTTCTTCACCCCGGCGTCGGCGACCTGCTTGCTGATGATCACGCCCACCGCGTCCGAGCCGATCTGCGTCGTGACGAAGTCGGCCTTCGGGTTGTCGGAGCGGTCCTTGTCCGCGATGGGCTTCGAGCTGAGCGCGATGTCGATCTGCCCCGCCCCGAGCTGCGAGATGCCGCCGGCCGAGCCGCCCTGCGTGGCCACGGTGATGTTCAGCCCCTGCCCCTTGAGAGCCTCCGCGGCGTCCGCGGCGACGGGAGCTACCGTGGTGGAACCGCTGGCCTGCAAGGCCTTCCCCGAACCGCCCCCGGCCGAAGCGTCCGCATCGGCGCAGGCCGTGGCGAGGGAGGCGAGCAGAGCCATTCCGGCGGCGGCGTAGACGAGGCGACGAGGCCCGGCCACAGCCCTCACGGGCCGGACCTCACCCTCCATCAGGTTCTTCGATCGCAGAGATGGTGCGGCAGTGCGGGACATGCGGGATCCCTTCCCCCGGCGGTTGCCTCTGATTTGAGCGGAGTCTAAGCAGCCAGCATGCGGGCTGGAAACCCTTCATCAACTCTCGTTCGTTCAAACCCCGTTCACATTTCCCCTACTTTCCATACATCTCCTGTTTCCTTGATCGACCTTTTAGATTCAGCGAGTTGGGACACAGCTCCGGTGCGTCGAGGGCCGGGGCGACAGGACACCCCCGACCCCTCTTGCGGGGACCGGCTCATCTCACGTACGTACTCATGTCAAGGACAGGCCGAGGGGGCGGCCTCACGATGGCCATACCCCAAACCCGGTCACGGTTCAGCGGACGTTCGCCGCCACGCGTTCCATCGAGTTCGACCCCCGAGTCCTCCTGCTGCTCGCGGAGGCCTACCTTCGACCGGCGGCCGAGGGGCACAGGGGTCGGCCGTGCGGGCTGTTGTACGAGGCGAAGTCCGCGACGTAGAACGCGAAGCCGGCCGAGGCGGCCAGGCGCAGTGGCCCTGGAGCTGCTCCACGGCGTCGCTGACCACGTCCCGCGCCGAGCTAGGAGCGAGTTCCTGCAGGTTGTCCAGAACCTGTTTCGTCGCCGACTCCCCGGCGAGGCCCAGCAGTGACACCAGCACCAGCAGGGCAGGGAAGAGCGCCAGGACCCCGTAATAGGTGAGTGCTGCGGCCCGGTCGGCGAGTTCGCTTGTCGTCCTCACCTGGGCCTGACTTCGATGTGCGTGCCATGTCACCCGCCTGTCCAGCGCCGCCCCACTCATGTCAGCAAGGACACGCCGAGAACCGGGTTTCCACGGATGAGGAGTGCACAGACGGCTCCCCAGGGCCGGCGCGGCCGTGGCTTCGGGACACCCGGGACTTCCCGCGCCTACGAGGTTGCGGACCACAAACTGACATGGCCTCACGTCTGAGCTGCGGTAGCGCGGGTATACGAGGACAACAATTACGCCTCCTTTCGACTTGAGTTGGAGGGCTTGCGTACGCCCCCATTGCACGAGGAGATGCCTTGATGACCACCACCCGAGTCCTGGCCACCCCCTGCCGGTCGGTGCGCGCAGCCGCCCCTATAGCCGTCGGTCTCCCGAATTCGGCGCTCGACGCGATGCTGGACGCCGCCTACGAGACGCACCGCCGTTTCCGGCACGGCGCATTCTCCGAGCCTTGCCCGACCTGCCACGTCTCCGCGGGCGAGCTCTGCCTGGCGCGACGCAGTGTGCACGCTGCCCGCCGGCTGGCGCACCGCGCCCGAGAAGCACAGAGCGAGCTGGACTTCCCTCCTTCCGCAGCACGGTGACCCTCTCAGCGTCCCGCACTCAGGCGTGCGGGGCCTGCGGCTGAGCGGTTGCCGTCCGTGACTCTCCCGCTGCCCGGTCGGCCGAGGCCGAGGCCGAGGCCGAGGCCGAGGCCGAGGCCGAGAAGAATCTGGTGGACGGGATCGTGCTGTCCAAGGAAGACCACGAGACGGTCGAGAAGCTGTTCAAGCTGTTCAAGCTGTTCGAGCACGCCGCCGACGACACGCGTACGTGGAGCAGCGGAAGATCGAGGAAAGCATCTTCCATCCGGTCGCCAAAGAGGCTGCAGCAGCAGGGCGGGGACGACAGCTTGTCGCTGTCGTCCCCGCCCAGGGCTGCTTGGTGCCCGCGCGTGTCAGAGGCGGTGCGGGCCGTCGTAGTAGCCGCCGACCTGGCGGTGGTAGTCCGCATCACCGAGGTGCTTGTCCTTGTCGAACTCGGGAGCATTCTTGATCTGCTCCTTCGTCCGGTCGACATAGACCTTCTCGTCGTTCGCGTCGATCCGGCTGATCGTGCCCGCGGGCAGCAGGACTTCCTTGCCGAAGATCCACGGACCGGTGTCGACCACGATGTACGAGGATCCGACTTCATCCGAGTGCTTGTCGACCTTGCCGATAGAGCCGTCGCTCGCCTCGACCTTGTACCCCGTCAGATCCGACCCACCCAGACGGCCGGCGGTCTCGCGGTAACCCCAAAAATTCTCAGTCATGCGAAAAGCAACTCCTCCGGTTAATGGGGACGAAAGGAAGGAGAATCCCTTACCGCACCCCTTCCCCTACTGCATTGACAGCGGAACTCGCGTTCCGGCCTACCCCCCGCTTGCCCGGCTTTCCGTCTCATACACCTCTGCGGTGACCATCCCCCAATATCCGATTCCATCCGGTACCAGCGATACCACCGGTCGCTGTCAAGCGGCTGGAGCGACGAGCGACTGACCACGGCAGAGGCCGAAAAGGGGACGCCCGGGATCGGCCACATCAAAGTCAGATACACGGGTAGCCGGGGACCATGGACACCACTGGAACCACCCCGCTGCGTGCCGTCGCCCTCGCCTGCACCCTTTCTCCCTCTCCCGCCCCGTCCAGCTCACAGCTGCTGGCCGAGCAGACCATGGCCGCCCTCGCCGATCACGGAGTCACGGGCAAGACCATCCGGATCGCCGACCACGACGTGAAGCCCGGCGTGAAGACCGACATGGGTGACGGAGACGCCTGGCCGGAGATCCGCGACACGATCCTGGGCTGCGACATCCTGATCCTGTCCACGCCGATCTGGCTGGGCCATGCCTCGAGCATCGCCCAGCGCGTGCTGGAACGCCTTGACGCGGAGATCTCCGAGACGGACGACGAAGGCCGCATGCTCACCTACGGCAAAGCCGCCGCGGTCTGCGTGGTCGGCAACGAGGACGGCGCCCACAAGGTCAGTGCCGACCTCTTCCAGGGTCTGAACGACGTCGGGTTCTCCCTCGCCCCCAACTCGGTCACCTACTGGGTCGGCGAAGCCATGCAGGGCACCGACTACCAAGACCTCGACAAGACCCCCGAAAAGACCGCCGCCACGACGGCCACCCTCGCCGCCAACACCGCCCACCTCGCACGCTGCCTCAAGGCAGCTGCTTACCCGGCGAGTTGATCCACCGCGCACCACCGGGATCGGAGGAACCGCGTGTCGTCACGCCCAGAACCCCGCGCATCCGATCCTGTTACCCGCTACCCCTGCCCTCCCGTTTCGGCGACCAGCAGCAGAACCATCCCGGATCGACCGAGGAGATCCTCGCCCCCGATCACGGCGAGGACTCCTATCGGGGCGGCCCACCGATACCGGGGCGTCCTGGCCGGCCGGTGAGCGGCCGGCCGGCACTTCGGGGTCAGGCGAGGTCGAACCGGTCGAGGTTCATCACCTTGTCCCACGCCGCCACGAAGTCACGCACGAGCTTCTCTCCCGCGTCCTTCGCGGCGTAGACCTCCGCGATGGCCCGGAGCTGGGAGTGCGAACCGAAGACGAGGTCGACGGCTGTGGCCGTCCACTTGACTTCGCCCGTCGCGACGTCCCGGCCTTCGAAGACGTTCTCGGCAGAGGCCGAGGCCTTCCACTCGGTACCCATGTCGAGCAGGTTGACGAAGAAGTCGTTGGTCAGCGTCTCCGGCCGGTCGGTGAAGACCCCGTGCGGGGACCCACCGAAGCCGGTGTTCAGGGCCCGCATGCCACCGGTCAGCACCGTCATCTCGGGTGCGGTCAGGGTCAACAGGCTGGCACGGTCCAGCAGGAGGGTCTCCGGCGAGAGCTTCTCTCCGGACCGGAGGTAGTTGCGGAACCCGTCCGCCCTGGGTTCGAGCACGGCGAAGGACTCGACATCGGTCTGCTCCTGCGCAGCGTCCGTGCGCCCCGGTGCGAACGGGACCGCAATGGCGTGCCCGGCGTTCTTCGCGGCCCGTTCGACGGCCGCGCACCCGCCCAGCACGATCAGGTCGGCGAGCGAGACCTTCGCCCCGCCTGCGGCCTGGGAAGCATTGAAGTCCTGCTGGATCCGCTCGAGGGCCTGGAGCACCTCGGCCACCTCGGGCAGGTCGTTGACCTCCCAGTCCTTCTGTGGCGCTAGCCGGATCCGTGCCCCGTTGGCCCCGCCGCGCATGTCGGTGCCGCGGAAGCTCGCCGCCGACGCCCAGGCGGTGGTGACGAGTTGGGGGACGGAGAGCCCCGTCGCGAGGATCCGGACCTTGAGGTCGGCGATCTCCGCGTCCCCGATCAGTGCGTGATCGACCGCGGGAACGGGGTCCTGCCACAGCTGCGGCGCGGGGACCCACGGCCCGAGGTAGCGCGAGAGGGGCCCCATGTCGCGGTGCAGCAGCTTGTACCAGGCCTTGGCGAACGCGTCCGCGAGCCTGTCCGGGTTCTCGTGGAAGCCTTTCGAGATCGGCCCGTAGACCGGATCCAACTTCATCGACAGGTCCGTCGTCAGCATCATGGGCGCGTGCCGCTTCGACGAATCGTGGGCGTCGGGCACGGTGCCTTGGGCCGCCGGGTCCGTCGGGGTCCACTGCTGCGCGCCGGCGGGGCTGGTCGTCAGCTCCCAGTCGTACCGGAACAGGTTGTCCAGGTATCCGTTGTCCCACTTCGTCGGCTCGGAGGTCCACGCGCCCTCGAGCCCGCTGGTGAGCGAGTCGACGCCCGACCCGCTGCCGTACGAATTCCTCCACCCGAGGGCCTGCTGCTCGATGGGGCAGCCCTCGGGCTCCGGACCGATGTACTCGGGGCCGACCGCGCCGTGGCACTTGCCGAAGGTGTGGCCGCCGATGATCAGCGCGGCCGTCTCCTCGTCGTTCATCGCCATGCGCGCGAAGGTCTCGCGAATGTCCCGGGCGGCGGCGAGCGGATCCGGATTGCCGTTGGGGCCCTCGGGATTGACGTAGATCAGTCCCATCTGCACCGCGCCGAAGGGGCCGGCGAGTTCCCTCTCGCCGCTGTAGCGCTCATCTCCGAGCCAGGTGTCCTCCGGTCCCCAGAAGATCTCCTCGGGCTCCCAGATGTCCTCCCGACCGAACCCGAACCCGAACGTCTTCAACCCCATGGATTCGATGGCGCAGTTGCCGGCAAATACCAGCAGGTCGGCCCAGGAGATCTGCCGGCCGTACTTCTGCTTCACCGGCCAGAGCAAACGGCGGGCCTTGTCGAGGCTCGCGTTGTCCGGCCAGCTGTTGAGGGGCGCGAAGCGCTGCGCGCCGGAGCCACCGCCGCCGCGGCCGTCGGCGATGCGGTACGTGCCCGCGGCGTGCCAGCTCATCCGGATGAAGAGCGGCCCGTAGTGGCCGTAGTCGGCGGGCCACCACTCCTGCGAGGCGGTCATCACCTCGAAGACGTCCTGCTTCAGCGCGTCGACGTCCAAGGACGCGAACTCTGCCGAGTAGTCGAAGTCCTCACCCATCGGATTGGACGCGGGCGAATGCTGGTGGAGAACCTGAAGGTCCAGCTGATTCGGCCACCAGTCCCGGTTCGTCCTGGGGCGAGTCGGCGCGGGGGTCGGGGAGGGGATTACCGGGTTCTCGCTTTCGCTGCCGGACACGTCAGCCCTTCTTCCTGTCTTGGTGTTTTCCTCTGCCGGCCGCGCTGCCTGCTCTTGACGCTGTCCGCTTTGCGAGTCGAACACGGCGACCCACACCGCCGACGAGAACATATCCTCACGGACGAGGTCGATAATCGAGCGCGTATCGGCGTCCGTATGGTCGCGCACCGCAGACCGCACCGCTACGAGAACACGCAGGACACCACTACGTAACAAGTACTCGAAATCCAAGGGTGACATCTTCCGATCATCACGATCTCCCCCGCTGATATGAGAATCGGAAGTGGAATTGACGACCGTCCCGACACGCATTGGAGAGGCGAACCGCAATGAGCGATCTGCTGGAACGGCTGAGAGGGCGCGGCTGGCGCATGACCTCCCAGCGGCGCGTCGTCGCCGAAGCCCTCGACGGCGAGCATGTACACCTCACGGCCGACGAGGTGCACGCCCGCGCGGCACAGCGGCTGCCCGAGATCGCCCGGGCCACCGTCTACAACACCCTGGCCGAACTGGTCTCGCTCGGCGAGGTGGTGGAGGTCTCCGCCCACGGTCGCGCGAGGCGCTACGACCCCAACGCACACCATCCGCACCATCACTTGGTGTGCTCCGGCTGCGGCATCATGCGCGACGTCCACCCGACCGGCGATCCCTTGGCCGGACTTCCGGCGGAGGAGCGGTTCGGCTTCACCGTGTCCGAGGCCGAAGTCACCTTCCGCGGTCTGTGCCCCGCATGCACTCCCGGTCAGCCACGAGCAGCGGGTGCGGCTGACCGCCGAGCTCTGAGCCTGGGGCCTTCGGAACCTGCCGACCACCCGTAGACCAGGGTGACCGTACGACGCTGCCCGGCGGGAGGGCTACATGACCAGCAGCGGGGGCTCAGGTCCACCAGCGTCAGCCCGACCGGACGTCCAGGGGAAAGGCTTCAGGCAGGTACCCAGGAGAACGGGCTGTCACCGAGGCAGGCCAGGAGATCAGCCGGGTCACGGTAGACGGCAACCGCACCGGCCTCCTCGAGGTCGGCACCGGGAATTCCACCGCACAGCAGGCCGACGGCGGCCACCCCAGCCCGGCAGGCCGCCTTCATGTCCCAGACGGAGTCACCGACGTACACCGCACGCCCGGACGGCACCTCCGCCAGTTCGAGGGCCTGCCGCACAGGGTCCGGCGCGGGCTTGCCCTGCTCGACGTCATCGGATGTCGCGGTGTCGGTAATGGCGTCCTCCGCACCGATGGCCTGCCGCAGAGCCTTGAGTTCCCGGTCCGTCGCCGAGGTGACGAGCAGGACCTTCCACCCTGCCTTCGACAGGGCGCCGAGCAGCTCCGCGGCCGATTCGAAGGCGGGGAGCCGGTCGAAGTACGTGGCGTACAGGGTGTCGTGGCCGGCGCTCAGCCGGGCGTCGCCGGAGTGGTCCCGGTCCTCGCCCAGGAGATGGTCGAGGAGGTCTTCACCGGGCAGGCCGATCGCCCGGTGGACGGCGTGCATGGGCACGTGGTGCCCGGCCTGGCGCAGAGCTTCCCACCAGGAGGTGATGTGGAGGTGGTTGGTGTCGGTCAGGGTGCCGTCGACATCGAAGAGAGCGGCGCGGTCCATGACGATCGCATCCTCACAGGTTCAGACGCGGCCGGTGCCTCATTCGCCCGTGTCAGAGTTCGGCGCGCGTGGCGGACTGGGCGGCCCGTACGGCGACGTTGGCCGCGTCCTGTACGAGCGGCGCCGCCGGACCTCCGCCGCCGGTCAGGGTCCAGCCGCACAGGGCCGCCCAGGCCAGCGCGGCCGAGGCCGCCTTGGCACGCTCGGTGCGGTGGGGCAGGAACGTGCCGAAGAGCAGCGCGTCCCCCGCATCGACGGCGACCCGGCACAGTACGGCCGTGCGCAGCGCGCTGCCTGCGGGGACCGCGACCATGGCCGCGCCGATGACGGCGTCGCGGACGCCGAGGGCGCGGATCAGCAGTGCGGAGGAGCCCTGTTCTGCCAGGCCGCAGGGGCGGGCCAGCACCTTGGGTCGGCAGGCGACCGCCACGCCGTACCCGAGGGTGGCCACGCCCATCACCCGTGCCGCTGTGGTGCGCATCCTCGATCACTCCGCTTCATTGGTTCCGGTTCATCGGGTCCGGCCGGCTGACGGCTTCGCGCCATGCGGGCGATCCTGCTCCTCGCGGCCGATGCCCGGGCGCTGCCGCTTGGCCTCGTGTCCGCCCGCATCCGCTTCGCCGTCGCCTCCGTCGCCCCCGTCGCCCCCGTCGGGACGCCGGACGACGCCTTCGTCGGCCTGCCGGCGGGCCTCGCGGTCACCGCTCTCCCCCTCGGCCTCGGACGGGGTGGTGCGCGGGTGACGCCGGGAATTCTCGTGGGCCGTCACCTCGTCCTCCTTGGGTGGTGCCGTCTTTCGGCGACTACCCCGTACTTTCGCCCTCAGACGCTTCAAGCACCCCGCGGCCGGTCCGGGGTACGTCGGCTGCGGCGCCCCGGTGGGTGGCCGCAGCATCCGCGACGTCGAGGAACCCTTGGCCCAGCTCGGGCCGGCGGCCGCACAACTCGTGGAGCGGGCCCGCGCGGAAGGTGTGAACCCGGTCGGGGAGAACGGGCTGCTCAAGGGGCTGGTGAAGCTGGTCCTGGAAGGCGCCCTCGAGAGCGAGATGGCCGACCACCTCGGCTACGAGAAGGGCGACGGGGCCGGCACCTTCAGCCCGCCGATCGTGCCCAAGCACCAGCGGCGCGTGGAAGGCTTCGACGAGGCGATCCTGTCCCTCTACGCCAAGGGCCTGACCACCGGCGAGATCCAGGCCCACCTCGCGGAGATCTACGACGTCGGCGTCTCCCGCGAGACGATCTCCAAGGCCACCGACAAGGTCAGCGCCGAGCTGGACGCCTGGCGCCAGAGGCCGCTGGACCGCGTCCACGCCGTCGTCATGATCGACACCACCGTCCTGAAGATCCGCGGCGGCGGGTCGCCAACCGGCCCGTCTACATCGCGGTCGGGATCAATCTCGAAGGCGAACGCGACATCCTCGGGATGTGCGTCGGCACGAGTGGTAAGGGCGCCAAGACCTGGATGGCCCGGCTCGCGGAACTGAAGAATCGCGGGGTCCAGGATGTCCTGATCGCCTGCTGCGACGGACTGAAGGGCCTGCCCGACTCCATCGCCGCGACCGCGGACGCGGCCGAGGCCAGGTTCGCCGAGTTCGAGGCCGAGCGGGGCGCCCGCTCCCCGGCCCTGGTCGCCACAAGAAGCGGAGGGTTCTCACTGGTCCCTACGGGAGTCGACCGCTGGCGCCGCCCTCGACCATGTTGCTGCCTCAGCCCTACCGGGGTGGTTCACCGATGGTCCAGCCCGGGCGGAATGCAACCGCATCGTCGACCTGCTCGGCGCCCATCGCACGCCGAGCCGCCACACGGACATCCCGAAGGCCGCCTAAAGTTCGTCCGGTAGACGGTCTGGCGGATCGGAGAAGGCTGGGATCCGGCCAAGGTCCATCAAGTAGTCCCGATGTGGGAGTGCTGTGCCGCTGGGGTTGAGCGGTGTCACCAGGTTCGTCGTGACATCGTGGCGCCATGACCATCGCAGTTCGCCCGGCCTCCGTCTTCGCGGATGTCCGTACCCTGGTCGGTCCGAAGTCGCCCGGGGCCAACGTCTGCTGGTGCCTGAGCTACCGGATCCCGTCCAAGCTCAACAACGAGCTCCGCGGACCGGCCCGCGGTGAGTACGTCGCCGAACTGTGCCGTAACGATCCCCCTCCGGGAGTGCTCGCCTACGACGGCGACGAGCCGGTCGGCTGGGCCGCCGTGGCACCGCGCTCGGACACCTCCTTCGCGAGCAGCCGGAAGATCCCGTACGTCGACGACCTGCCGGTCTGGTCACTGTGGTGCATCCGCGTCCGCCCCGGCCATCGCAAGCGGGGCATCTCGCACGCCCTCATCGCCGGCGCCGTCGAATTCGCCCGATCCCACGGCGCACCGGCGATCGAGGCATACCCCCTCGACAACGGGGACGCCAAGGTCGACCTGACCATGGCGTACGCCGGGATCCGGAAGAACTTCGAACGCGCCGGCTTCACCCACGCCGCCGACACCACCTCGGTGCTGGCCGGTCACCCCCGGGTCTTGATGCGGCTCGACCTGCGCTGACAACCGGCGCGGAAGAGGCCTGCGCCGAGCCGATCGCTCGGCGCACGTGGCCACCCAAGAGCGAGGGGGCCGGGCAGGATCAGGTATCGGCCGATGGCCTCGCCGGTTTCATAGAGGGGCACCCTCGCCGCTACCTCGTGCAGCGTCGATCCCTCAGAGGTCTTCTCCAGTGCGAAGTCGAACAGGCCCACCGAGTCGAGGCCGTGCACTGCGCGCCGGCGGCTATCCCAGGCCGGAGACCTTGAAGACGGTGCGGGATGCCTCGCGGTCGATAGTGCGTGAGAGCCGGCGGAGGGCCTGTTGGCCGTCGCGCATGGTGCCGTGGCTCAGACTGGTGCGGATGTCCCGGTCCAGGAGGTGCCACAGGGGTGGGTTGGCAGCGAAGACGCGGGGGTCGACCTCGGCCCGGTTGCCGTCGGTGTCTTCGAGGAGCAACCGCTGAGCGATCCCGTCGTGCCAGTTCACCGAGGCGAGCCTGTCGGTGTGGACGTGGTGGCGGCGGACCAGTCCCCGGGTGGTCAGCAGACCGGGGACTGCTGAAACCTTGGCGGGCCACAGGACCGCGAAGAGTACGAGACCGAGACCGGTCCACAGCAGGGCCCTCGTGCCACTGATTGATCCTGCCGCCGTATCTACGCCCACAAGCAGGAGCGGAAATCCGAGCGCGATCCCGGCCGCCGCCCTGGCGTCGGCGGCCCATTCGCCGTTCCAGGCGCCCGGCGGAGGCTTCACGAGGCCAGCTCCCTCGTGTCCAGAGGCAGGTGCCACAGGTTGCGGCGGTGCACGGCGTCCAGCTCGGCTTCCAGTGGGGACGGCGGGACGATCAGCACCGGGCAGGCGGCGTGCGCCAGGCAGTAGCGGGCCACCGAGGGCCGGACGAGTCGGCGCAGCGGGGAACGTGATCCGCTGCCCACCACGAGGAGGTCGTCGCCGGCGCGGGCGGTGTCCACGAGGGCGGCACCAGGAGTCGCCCGTACGGTCAGGCCCGCGAGGGTCACACCGGGCCCCTTCTTGCCGAAGGCCTCGTCCAGGACCTCGCGCAGCCGCTCGACGGCGGCGGCACGGCAGGCGGCCAGTGACGAAACGTTGCAGGCGCTGCGGCTTCCCAGTTCGCCGCCGGGAGCCTGCCAGGCCATGACCGTCCACAGTTCCGCATCGTGCACCCGGGCTTCGGCGGCGCCCCGGTGCAGCACGGCCCGATTGCCCAGGGTTCCACTTACGCCGACCACGACTCTTCGCACAGCGTCTTCCCTCGTTTCTCCGTCCGAGGGAGTACATGAGAAGCCCACAGCGCGGGGTTCGCGGTGGTTTCTGATGCCCTTCCTACGCGGGATCCGGAAACCATGACGGGTTTCTGACGGCGCCCGGCGGCGCCCGTCAGTGATCCGTATGGACTCGGCCGGTCGCCGTCAAGGTCCTGTCAGGGGGTGACCACAGGTGGACGCATGCGGGGATAGCTTCGGTGTCGCGCCCCGGACCGCCTCCCCGCATCCGGGGCCTCCACTGCCGCTCGTGGTTCCCCCTTGGAGGGCCCCATGTGTTTGTTCCAGTACGAGGACGACCCTGAGCCTGAAGAACGTGTCCCGGCCGGGCCCCTGTACGTACCGGCCCGGCCGGGATCCGCGCAGGTGGTGGTGCGCCTGTTCCGCACCCCGCTGGGCGCCCGTACCGCCGTCGGCTTCACCACCGCGGAGCGGCTCGTGGCCACCCTGGGCGCCGGGCAGCCCTGGATCCGGCTCTCCGAGACCGCGCTCCGCGCGCTGGCCGAACCGCTCGGAGCCTCCCTGCTGACCGTCGATCCCACCCTCACCGCTCCCCCGGTCACTCCGACGGCGGCCACCGGCCCCGTCACGGCGCGGGACACCGCTCCCGTTCCGCAGACCCCCGACACCACTGCCCGGACCGCCTGAAGGGGATCGCACCATGACCATCTCCGCCCTCCCGGAGATCCTGACCGGCGCCGACGACCTGTCCCCGTGGCCCGCCTCCACCACCCTGCTCCCGCACGGCGGCCTGGCCGTCGGCGGGGTGTCGCTGACCGAGATCGCCGAGCGGTTCGACACCCCGGCCTACGTCCTGGACGAGGGCGAGGTGCGCGGACGCTGCCGTACCTACCGGGAGGCCTTCCCCGACGCCGAAGTCCTGTACGCGGCCAAGGCGTTCCTCTCCCGCGCCATGGTGCGCTGGATGCAGGAGGAGGGCCTGGGCCTGGACGTCTGCTCCGCCGGGGAGCTGGAACTCGCCGTGACCGCGGGATTCCCGCCCGAACGCATCGTGCTGCACGGCAATGCCAAGTCGCCCCGGGACATCGCGACCGCGCTACGGCTCGGGGTGGGGCGGATCGTCATCGACAGTCCGTCCGAGATCGCCCGGATCGCGGCCGCCGTCGGCCCCCACGGCCACCAGAGCGTCATGGTGCGTGTGGTGCCGGGCGTCTCGGCCGGCGGCCACGACAAGATCCGCACCGATACGGACGACCAGAAGTTCGGCCTGTCCCTCGCCGACGGGGGTGCGCGGCACGCCATCGCGAAGATCCTGTCCCAGCCGCAGCTCGAACTCACCGGCCTGCACTGCCACATCGGCTCCCAGATCACCGAGGTGAAGCCCTACCTGACGGCCCTGCGCCGCATGGTGGGGCTCATGGCCCACATCCGCGATGCGCACGGGACCGCCCTGCCCGAGCTGGACATGGGCGGCGGCCACGGCATCGCCTACCGGCCCGGCGAACCCGCCCTCGACCTCACCCTGCTCGCCCGGCAGCTCCGTACCGAACTGATCGAGAGCTGCGCCGCCGCCGGGCTGACCGTGCCCCGGCTCGTCATCGAACCCGGCCGGGCCATCGCCGGGCCTGCGGGAGTCGCCCTGTACCGGGTGCTCACCGTCAAGCACACCGGCGAGCGGGTCTTCGTCGCCGTCGACGGCGGCATGAGCGACAACCCCCGGCCCGCCCTGTACGGGGCGCGGTACGCGCCCCGGCTCCTGGGACGCCACTCCACGGCCGAATGCCGTACGGCCACGGTAGTCGGCCGCCACTGCGAGGCGGGCGACATCCTCGCCGCCGACGTCGACCTGCCGGGCGACATCCACCCCGGCGACCTGCTCGCCGTCCCGGTGGCGGGCGCGTACCAGCTCTCCATGGCCTCCGGGTACAACATGGTCGGCCGCCCCCCGGTCATCGCGGTCCACGAGGGCGCGGCCCGGGTGCTGGTGCGGCGCGAGACGCTGGACGACTTCCGCAGCCGTGACATCGGTCGCTAACGTCTCGTCACGCACCGGGGTCCTGCGTCGTACGCGTCGAGTCAGATGTCCAGGTGTGCACGAATGAGCGTGTCGAGTCGCTGCCAGGCCAGTGACGAGGCGTTGACCGTGCCCTGGATGAGCGCGGGGATCTCGGAGGCCGTATCCAACTCGGGCAGTTCGTCGGGGCCGTAGCGTCCCCGATGCGCTTCGGCGATCCGGCGGGCGAGGTCATCGATGCGGGGATCGTCGGCGTCGAGGTCATATGCGTGGTCGTACTCGAGGAAGAGCTGCCGTAGCGCGGGGTCGGCCAGGATCTCGGCTTGCTCGTGGAACAGGGTGTTCGCGCGGTCTGGGTGGGTGGCGAACACGAGGATCCACAGGTCGCGTTGCAGGTTCACCCATCGCGGCGTGAATCCCCAGCGGGCCAGCTGCTCCAGGTGGGCGCCGACCTCGGTGGGCAGCGGCGCCAGCTGCCCGGCGGCGAGCTGGCGCAGGCGTCCTTGCGTTGCCTGCAGGCCGTGGATGCGGGCGGTGAGTTCGGCGTCGATCTCGCGCAGCGCCGCTCGAAACTCCTCGTCGGTTGCCGATCTCAGGTCCCGGATACGGGCCAGGGGGACGCCGGCTTCGGCGAGCGTCCGGATCTTGATCAGGTCGATGACGTCGTTCGCACCGTAGCGGCGGTAACCGGACGCGTCACGGTCGGGCTCGGGGAGCAGGCCCTTGTCGTGATAGACGCGGATGGTCTTGATCGACACTCCCACGTAGCCGGCCAGCTGCCCGATGGTGATCACACTGCCATCCTCCCACTTGACCCTGCCCCTGGGGCAGGGTTGCAGCATGGAGTCATGACGAACACGAACAAGAACCCGAACACGAACATCGATCGGGAGACCCTGCGCGAGCTTGCCGATGCGGGCAACGAGACCGCTTTGGACCGACTGGCCGACCTCGCCGACGCAGCCGGTGACCTCGGAGAGCTGAGCGAGCTGCTGGACGAGGGTTCCATGCACGCCGGGCTCCTCCTCACCCGGCATGCGGTCGCGACGGGCGACCTTCGCGAGCTGCAACGCATCTCCGACGCCGGCTACGACGAGGCCGGGAATGAGCTGGACCGGCTGCTGAAGGCACCGACCGACCGCCATCGGGATTGAGGATCCGACCGGTCACCGCAACGGCGCTCCAAGCCGCGGTCATCGGGGGCGGCCCGCGCCTGCCTCTGTCGAAACCGCCACGCCCACGAACGACGCCTATGCGCCGCCGCCGACCGGGCGAACCTTGCCTGACGCGGCTCTGGCTAGGGCCGGTAGAAGAGCTCGACCGCCATCGCGACGATGACCGCCCAGACGCCGATGCCGAGCAGCCACAGGACGTCGAGGACGGCGCCGGTGGCGATGACGGTCAAGCCAGCCGCTCCGAGGGCGAGTACGGTCCGGCGAATGCCGCGGTCTGGAAGCCAGTCGATGGTCACACCAGTGAGAATCCCGCTGGATCCTCCTCCAGTCGAGGACCCAGCGGGATTCCTGTCGGATTCCTGACGTCAGCCGGCGTGGACGTGGGGGCGGCGGGCCCGGTCGGGTTCGGCCTCGCGGATGACCTCGCGGGTGACGGGGGCGACTTCGCCCTGGCCGAAGAGGAAGAAGCGCAGGAAGTTGGCCATCGGGTTGCCCTCGGTCCACTCGAAGTAGATGTGGGGGCGCTGGCCGGTCTCGTCGCGGACGTGGAGCAGGAAGGCCGCCAGGGCGTTGGGGATGCTGGAGCTCTCCAGGGTCAGGACGCGGTAGCGGCCGTGGAGCACTTCGCCGCGGACCCGCATCCCGGATTCGAACTCGGAAGCGTCCAGGACGGTGACTTCGACGAACATGACGTCGTCGCCGGTCGGGATGTCATTGTCCGCGCGGATCTGTTCCTTCTTCTGGCGGTACTCGTCGAGGTCCCGGTTGTCGGGCTCGTTGGCGATGAAGCGGATCGTGCGGTTGGACGTGTCGCGGATGAAGCGCTGCGCCATGTCGTCCAGTTCCACGTCCGTGACGCGGAGCTCGAAGACGCGCGCGAGGCGGGAGAGGAGGGAGAGGGCCATGATGCCGGCGATGAAGCAGGCACCGATCTTCACGCCGTCGGGGCGCTCCACGACGTTCACGGCCGTGGTGTAGATGAAAACGGCGGAGATGACGCCGAAGGCGATGGTCCAGCCGCGCTCGCCGGCCCGGCGGGCGGCGATGGTCACGGCGACGGCCGCCGAGGTGATCAGGACCAGGACGCCGGTTGCGTAGGCGCCGCCCTGCGCGTCGACGTCGGCGTTGAAGATCCAGGTCACCAGGAACGCGACCAGCGTGAAGACGATGACCATGGGGCGCAGGGCGCGGGCCCAGTGCGGGGCCATGCCGTAGCGGGGCAGGTAGCGCGGCATCAGGTTCAGCAGGCCGGCCATCGCCGAAGAGCCCGCAAACCACAGGATCATGATCGTGGAGATGTCGTAGACCGTGCCGAAAGCGGAGCCCAGATACTCGTGCGCCAGGTAGGCCAGGGCGCGTCCGTTGGCCTCGCCGCCCGGCTTGAACTGGTCGGCCGGGATCAGGAGCGTGGTGATGAAGCTGGAGCAGATCAGGAAGACGCTCATGATGATGGCCGCGGTCGTCAGCAGCTTCTTCGCGCCACGGATCCGGCCTGCAGGCTTCGCCTCGGTGTCCTCGGGGTCGCCCTTGACGTGCGGCATGACCGCCACACCGGTCTCGAACCCGGAGAGGCCGAGCGCGAGCTTCGGGAACACGATGAGGGCGATGGCGATCATCATGAACGGGTTGCCGTGCTCGGTGGTCAGCGCGGTCGTCCAGTCGGTGACGACGTGCGGTTCCGACATCACGTTCCAGAGCCCGACGGCCACGACCACCACGTTCAGGCCGAGGTAGGTGGCCACCAGGACCACGGCGACGCCGATGGCCTCGCTGAACCCCTTGAGGAAGACCGCTCCGAGCAGCGCGATCATGATCAGGGTGATCAGTACTTCGTGACCGTGGAGCGTGCTGGTGAGGTGCGGGTTCTCCACCAGGTGCGCGGTGGCGTCGGCCGCGGAGAGGGTGATGGTGATGAGGAAGTCGGTCGCCGCGAACCCGAGCAGGGTCAGGACGAACAGCTTCCCCTTCCAGAACGACAGCAGCTTCTCCAGCATGGCGATCGAGCCCTCGCCGTGCGGGCTCTCCTCCGCGACTCGCCGGTAGACGGGCAGCGCGCCGAAAAGGGTGAGCAGGACCAGCACGATGGTCGCCAGGGGCGACAGCAGTCCGGCCGCCAGCGCCGCGATGCCGGGCTGGTAGCCGAGGGTGGAGAAGTAGTCGAGACCCGTCAGGCACATGACCCGCCACCACGGACGGCCGTGCGGCTGGGCCGCCGCCTCCTTGGCGGCGGGCGAACTGTTCTCGGCGGTCAAGCCTTCCAGCATCCACGCCCGCAGGCGCGACGTGCGGGCAGGGGTGGCCATCGTGGTGGGCTCCTGTCGTACGGCAAAGAGTCAGCCATCGACGTCGACGGCTGAGCAAGCGTACGCAGCCTGATCACTTATGCCCGCACTTGAGCCAATCCTGACGCGTCCTTAACGCACACCCTCCCGGTGGAGTAGTGGACGTACTCCCGTTGCAGCCGGAACCCCGCCTGCCAGGCCAGCAGCCGGCCGGTCCGGTTGTGCCGGAAGCAGGACCAGCTCGGCATCCGGCCGCGAGCCGCGGTGTCCTCGCACAGGGCGTTCACGCAGGCCAGCACCAGATGCTGGCTGCGGCGGCCGGGGTCGGTGTGGACGGCAACGTCCTCGTAGCGGCTCCCCAGGCCGTACGTACACGCCACCGCGAGCAGGCGTCCGTGTTGGAAGGCACCCCAGGCTGCCCCCGATCCCGTGGGGCCGGCCCCATGTCGCGTGTGCCCAGGACGCCTCGGGCGGGAGCCCGGCCAGTACCGGGGCATCGTCGGCGGTCAGCCTCCGTACGTCCACACCGCGAATCCGTCACCCCGGCAGCGAGGGCGCCTCCTGGACGTAGACCATCCACTCCCGGAGCTCGACCTGGGAGAAGGCCGCGCGTATCACCGGTGCGAAGTGTTCCGGAACCTCGAAGCAGCTCGCCGCGAGGGAGGTGAAGGTGCTCGGGAGCTCGTGCGGGTCGCCCCGCAGGACGGCTCGGTCGCCGTACGAGACGTCGACGACCCGGGGTGCGACGGGCCGGTCGGCCCACCAGCGCCCGATGCCGATGGTCAGGACGTGCTCGGCCAGGGCGGCGACTCCTGGCGCACCGGCCGGAACCCATCGGGCGAGGGTGGAGAGTCCGGAAGGACCGAGCTCTAGCACGTGTGTGCCTCCTCGCAGAGCGGAAGACGGAGGGCGGGGCGGCCCGGACGGAGGCCGCCCCCGCGAGGGAGCCGGCGAGGTGTGGATCGACGCCGGCCGGCCTGGAAGGCCGTGGTCAGGGGGTGGTGAGGAACCTGCGGGCGGCCGGTGGTCGCCACGGCCGCCCGCAGGGTCTCCAACGGCGCCGGAGCACCGGGAAGTCAGCGCGGCACGCGCTCGGCGACGTCGGCGTGACCCCGGCACGGCTCCGCCATGCCGGCGGCCGTTCGTCGTGGCGCTGACCCAGGTCCATGTCGTCCATCCAACTGCCGTGCCGGGCAGCATTCAAGGGTTCATACGGGCAATTGACACCAACCCGACGAAATCCGCCCGAGGCGGTGGCCACGCCGACTGCGTCGTCCCGCCTTCGCCGCCGTCGGCAAGACAGGACGTGCAGGGCAGCACGTAGCCCGGCCCTCGGAACCACGCGAACCGTCCGGCCCCGGTATCCCCCGCCCGGGAGCCGGACGGCTCATGTGGTGTGCGACGGCTGACCGGCACGCGGTCGCATCGGCCCGTACCCCCACGGTGGGACCATGCGCTTCGTCGGCGGTGTTCAGGTCACCGCCCTCAAGCCGCGTGCCGCCGGTCCGTCAACCGGCTCCGTCGCACCATCAGTCTGTGCAAGGCCGAGGGCCGCGACAACACTTCCTGACGCGTTCCTTCCGCATGGCCGTCGATCTTTGACGCGGCCCTGACGACGTGCGGACATGGCCGTGATCCCGTCACCCGGCCCACGTCAGAAGGCCGTCAAGGACCCGTTCAGGATCTTGTCCGCCGGGCCCGGATCCGCTGGGATGAAGGCATGAACAGCGGTCCGCGCTACGACGATCGGCCACCGAATCCGGTGCAGCCGACGGCGCACGCTGTCCGCCCGGCCTTCTGACACCGGCCGCGCGTCATCCACGTACCTGCCGCCGGCCTGGCGCAAACAGCCGGGCCGGGCTCCGTACGCATCACATCACCGCATGAGCCGAGCCCACACCCGCCACGTGCCGGGTCGCCGGGCTCGTCAGCCATGCCCGCTTCCAGCATCCAGGAATCCGACATGCCTTCAACCCTGTCCGGACGTACCGTCCTCGTCACCGGAGCGACCTCCGGCATCGGCTACGAGACCGCCCGTCAGCTCGCCGAACGCGGCGCCGTCGTCCTCCTCCACGGCCGCACCGCCGAGGAGGCCCAGGCCGCCGCCGACCGGCTCATCGCCACCGCCGGAATCGACGGCGCCCTCGTGCGCCCGCTCGCCGCCGACTTCGCCCGCCTGGAGGAGGTCGAGGACCTGGCCCACGCCGTCGTACGCGAACACCCGCGCCTCGACGTCCTGGTCAACAACGCGGCCATCGCCGCGCCCGAGCGCCACACCCTCACCGCCGACGGCAACGAGATCGCCTTCCAGGTCAACTTCCTCGCCCACTACCTCCTGACGGACCTCCTCGGAGCCGCCCTCACCACCGACCGCGGCGGCCGGGTCGTCAACGTCTCCTCCTCGCTCCACCGCACCGCCGCCATCCAGTGGAACGACCCGCAGCGCATCCGCCGCTACTCGCGCCTCGCCACCTACGCGCAGTCGCAGCTGGCACTGACCGTCTTCGCCGCCGACCCGCGCGTCACCGCCGTCTCCATCCACCCCGGGATCTGCGAGACCGGCCTGCTCTCCCTGTACGGGAACGAGGGCGACTCCGCCTCCCAGGGCGCGGCGCACGTCGTACGGCTCTGCGATCCGGCCACCGAGATCGTCAACGGCGCCTACTACGACCGCGACGAGCGCGTCGCCCCGGCGGCGGCCGCCACCGACGACCGCACGATCAAGCGCCTCAACAAACTCGCCGACCTCCTCGTCGGCCACACGGCCTGAAGGGATCACCGGACATGTCCAAGCGCGCCCGCAAGAAGAGGTCCCGCCGCAGGAAGGGCTCCAACCACGGCAGCAAACCCTGCTGCTGACCGGCAACCAACTCCACGGGGCGGCCCTGCGACCGGGGCCGCCCCGTATCCGTGTCCCGAGGAAGAATCATGATCAACCCGGCTCCCGGCCCTCGCCGGCTGGTTTCCCACAGACACCCCCGGCCCGTCCGCTCTCACCGAGCACGCCCTGACCACCGATACCGGCCGCGGGCGAGCGGACCGCGTCATCCAGCCGCGCGCCATCGCCGCCGAATGCGGGGACCATGTACTCCTGTGCGGAGACCCGCAGGCACTGACGGCGAGAGACCTCGCGCGGTTCACCGACCGCCAGATCGAGGCAACCGGCCGGATCCTCCCGCTGATCAGGACGGCCTTCGACCACGTCTCGCCCCGGCAACGCATGGTGCACGTCAGACGCTCCGCCGCATCGGCCGCTCGGCCGCCGCGGGGCGTGACCGTACGCGGCTGGATGCGCGGGACATCCACGCGCTCGCCGCGCTTCCGCCGGCGATGAGCCGGATCCACCACACCTGGGCGGACCGGAATCCCTCTCGCGTTCTCGGCAGCGCCTACGAGGACATCGCCTGCGTCACCATCCCCGACCCGCGCCTGCAATACCTGGCGCTCGACTGCACACCTTCCTGCCCGCGTGAAGGCTCTACCCGGTGGTCCACTCAATCCTCGACACCGAACTGCACGTCATCCCCGACGCCGGCCACCCCGTGGTCGAAGAGCACCTCGGTCTGGTGGCGAGGGACACCGGGCACGCAGATCTCCCTACAGTCAGGAACGGCGCGGAGTTCCCGTGCCACCTCGGCCTGCCCTGGCCTGAGGCGGCACGGGGCGACGGGTGCTACTGCCCGGCCGTCCCGGGGGCCCCGCTGAGGGATTCCTGGTAGACGTCCGCATAGGTGCGTGAGTCCTTGACCAGGTCGTCGCAGAACGCGGCGACGTCGTCGCCGACGAGTTGCAGGACCCCCTTGCCCGCGGCGACGCCCTCCTCGAAGAAGTCGACGATCCCGGGGAGCAGGGGTCCGTCGGGCAGGTCGACCGGCCCGACCTTGAACAGGTACTTCTGCATCTCCCTGTAGACGATCTGGTAGTCCGGCGGGAGCTCCTTGACCCGGGCGGTGTGCGCCCGCCACTGCTTCTTGCCTTCGATGATGTCCTGGATGCCCACGTCAGCCTCCCAGCCGGCTCAGCTTCTTCGCGACGTTCCTGTTCAACTGCTCGCGCCACCGGTCGCGGTAGGTGCGAGCCCCTTCTCCACCGGCCAGCACCGTGCAGAAGCCCCGGATGTCGTCGCCGAGCACCTCGTGGACGCTCTGCCCGTCCGCCGAGGTTGCTTCGAGCAGGCCCAGGGCGGAGTCGAGGATCGGCATCAGGTTGCGGCCGGTGAAGTCACCGTGGGCAAAGAGGTGGCAGGGCCTCGGCCCGGGCCTCGAACGCCTTCCATTCCCTGGTGATGGCGTACCCGTAGGTCTCCTCGCGGTCGATGATCTCGAGCACGCACCCTTCGAGCGTGCCCTCAGCATCTCCGTCAGGTCGTCCATCGCGGGCGCCGGGGAATCGACGGGCCTTGAGGCGGCGCCGCCCTGTCGTCTTCGCTGCCCTCACGCGTCGAAGCGGTACCCCATGCCGGGAGCGGTGATCAGGTGGCGCGGGTGCGACGGGTCCGCTTCCAGCTTCCGCCTGAGGTGGGCCATGTACACCCGCAGGTAGTTGGTCTGCGTTCCGTACGAGGTACCCCACACCTCCTGGAGCAGACGGCGCTGGCTGACGAGCCGGCCGCGGTTGCGGATCAGGACCTCCAGCAGGTGCCATTCCGTCGGCGTCAGTCTGATGCTCTGCCCCCGGCGCCTGGCCTTCTTCGCCAGCAGGTCGACGGTGAACTCCTCGGTCTCCACGACCGCTTCATCCGCGCCGACCGAGCCAACCGAGCCGTGTGCCAGTGTGCGGCGGGCGACGGATCCCAGCCGGGCCAGCAGCTCGTCCATGCTGAAGGGTTTGGTGATGTAGTCGTCGGCGCCCGCATCCAAGGCCTGGATCTTCTCCTCGGAGCCGTGGCGGGCAGAGACCACCAGGACGGGCACCTTCGACCACACGCGCAGCCGCTTGATCACGTCAATGCCGTCCATGTCGGGCAGCCCGAGATCGAGCAGCACCACGTCCGGGCGACGGGACGCCACGGCGTCCAGGGCCGTGCCCCCGTCCTGCGCGCACTCCACGTCGTACTTGCGAGCCTTCAGATTGATGACCAGCAACCGTGCGAGCTGCGGCTCGTCATCCACCACCAGCACCCGGGTCATCGGCGTGCCGCCTTCCTGTCGTACCTCATGAACGGTCACGTCGAGGAAACAGCGGATTCCCGGCCGTCCCGGCACTCCTTGACAACGTCCATACGGCGCGTGGCGCGACCTTGACGACCCCCATACGGCACGTCCGGCCTGCCTCCGGCTGCGGCACACTGGCCGGCGATAGGGCTCTGCCGAAGGCAGGCCGCCGTGTTTCGACGGCGTACGGCAGACGGGGAACCGTCCGCCCGGCGAAGCGATCGGGAAGGTCCGGAAGTCGGGCGACGGCTTCGTGTGGATCGGGCTCCACGAGCCCGGACCGCAGGAGCACCGTTCCTTCCGGCGCAACGGCTGACCCGGGTTCGCCGGTCAGGCGTTGGCGTAAAGACTCACGCCGCCTCCGCCCGGCTGCCGAACCCCGGACGGCGGGCGGGGCCGGTCGCGTAGTGGACGTACTCGCGGGTCAGGCGGAACCCGGCCGACCAGGCCAGGAGTCGGCTGGGTCGGTTGTCGCGGGAGCAGGTCCAGCTCGGTGTGCGGCCGCGTGCGGCGATGTCCCCGCAGAGGGCGGTGACACAGGCGAGGGCGAGGTGCTGACGACGGTGGCCGGGGTCGGCCAGGGCCGCCACGTCCTCGTGCCGGCTGCCGAGGAAGTAGGTGCAAGCCAGCGAGAGGGCGCGGCCGCGGTGGAAGGCACCCCAGCCGAGGCCAGAGGACGCGAGCTGCTCGGCGCCGCCCCAGGTCTTGTGGATCCAGGCCGCCTCCGGTCCGAGAGCGGCGAGGGCCGGCGCGTCCTTCGGGGTCAGGCGGCGCACCGTGATGCCGTGCGCCGGGCGGGCCGGCATGGCGGGCGCCTGGTGTACGTAGACCAGGCGCTCCCACGGATCGACGCGCTGGAAGCCGTTGCCGAGGACGGGCAGGAAGCGGGCCGGGGCTTCGACGTAGCTGCCCGCGAAACGCGCGAGGGCACCGGGAGCGAGTGCGCCCGGGTCCCCGCGCAGCAGGACGTGGTCCCCGCTGGAGACCGCGATCACCCTCGGGTCCACGGCACGGTCCGCCCACCAGCGGCCGCTCCCGGTGGTCATGACGTGCTCGGGGAGAGCCGCGACACCGGGAGCCCCGCCGGGAAACCAGCGGGCCAGAGCGGGCAGACGGGAGGGAAGGAGTTCGATCACGACGGACGCCGCCTAGGTCGAAGAGGGAAGCGGGGCGGGGGCGACCCGGGGCAGTGGGCCGCCCCCGCGGGGAACCGGCGCCGGTGAGCGTCGGCGCCGGCCGGCCTTACGGCCGGGATGGGAGTTGCGCGCTCGGAGGTGGGCGCTTGGACTGTGCGCGGACCCCGTCAGACGGAGTGGCCGACGAGCTGGTCGGCGAGCCTGTTCAGCCGCTTGACCGTGCGTTCCTCGGTCGCGCCGGCGGCGGGCTCCATCCGCTCGCTGCGGTCGTAATAGGCGCCGTTGACGATCTCGACGGCCGGATCGCAGAGCCGCACCACGTGGGCGGCGCCCTCGGCGGGGGTCGCGCCCTCGTGTCCGTACAGAGGCATCAGCGCGGTGTCGCAGACGCCCGGGTTGACGGACACGGCGGTGACACGGGGGTCGGCGGCGAACACGGTGAGCGCGAGCCGTGACTGGGCGTACGCCGCGAGCCGCGAGTACCGACGCGTGCGGTTCGGGTCGTTCCACATGATCGACGCGGTGCGGTGCATGGAGGAGGAGACGTTCACGACGCGCCCGCCCGGGTCGGTGGTGAGCACCGGCTCCAGCAGGTGCGTCAGCAGGTAGTGGGCGAGGAAGTTGACCTGGAAGGCGAGCTCGTTGCCGTCGGGGGTGACCGTGTGCCGTTCGGGGGCGGCGACAGCGGCATTGTTGACCAGGACGTCGAGGTACTGGTGCCCGGTGACGACCCGGTTGGCGAGCCGCTCGACCTCGTCGAGCCGCGTGAAGTCCGCCGCGCACGGACGCAGGAGTTCCGCGTCGATGTCGGCGGTGGCGAGGAGTCGCTTCACGGCAGCCCGGGCCTCGTCCGGGGTGCGGCCGTGGAGAAGGACGGTGGCGCCGCACTCGGCGAGCAGGCGGGCGGTCTCATAGCCGATGCCGGAAGTGGCACCGGTGACCATGACGGCCCGGCCGGACAGGAACGAAGGCATGAGTGGTCCAGGGGACGGGCACGGCGGCGGGCGGCCGAGGAGGCCGTGGCGCAGTCGTGCGGTGGAGTGTGATCCCGTATCCGTATTGCGTACGGGGGTGCGCGCACATGCGGGTGCGCGGCTGGCCGCCTGCGCGGCCGAGGCGCTTGCCGCCAGAATCAACAGGCGCTGTGACGGCAGAGGCGAACAGGGCGCTTGCCCGGCGGCGCCGGATGCGGCGGCCGGTCGTCGTGGCGCTGACCGATGTTCACGCCATCCATCCAACTGCCTTGGGAGTCAAGGCTCAAGCTCCCTGATGACCCCCTGATGCCGTCTTGGCGGACTTCAGCCGAGCCCGGGGATCGTGGACACCAGCAGGTCGATGAGCTTGATGCCGACGAAGGGCAGGACCAGGCCGCCGAGGCCGTAGACGGCGAGGTTGCGGCGCAGCAAGTCGTGGGCGGAGGCCGGGCGGTAGCGGACGCCGCGCAGGGCCAGCGGGATGAGGGCGACGATGATCAGGGCGTTGAAGATGATCGCGGAGGTGATCGCGGACGTCGGGCTGCTCAGACCCATGATGTTGAGGGCTTCGAGTCCCGGGTAGGCCGCGGTGAACATGGCCGGGATGATCGCGAAGTACTTCGCGACGTCGTTCGTGATCGAGAAGGTGGTCAGGGCCCCCCGGGTGATGAGGAGTTGTTTGCCGATCTCGACGATCTCGATGAGCTTGGTCGGGTTGGAGTCCAGGTCCACCATGTTCCCGGCCTCCTTGGCGGCCGAGGTGCCGGTGTTCATCGCGACGCCGACGTCCGCCTGCGCGAGGGCCGGGGCGTCGTTCGTACCGTCACCCGTCATCGCGACGAGCTTTCCGCCGGCCTGCTCCCGCTTGATGAGCGCGAGCTTGTCCTCGGGGGTCGCCTCGGCGAGGTACTCGTCGACCCCGGCTTCCTGCGCGATGGCCTTGGCGGTCAGCGGGTTGTCGCCGGTCACCATGACCGTACGGATCCCCATGGCGCGCAGCTCCGCGAAGCGCTCCCGGATCCCCTCCTTGACCACGTCCTTGAGGTGGATGATCCCGAGGACCCGGGGTCCGTCCCAGTCGTGGACGGCCACCAGGAGCGGTGTTCCGCCGGAGGCCGAGACCCCGTTGGACCAGTCCAGGGCCTCCGTCGGTACGGTCCCGCCGCGCAAGGTCACCCATGCGGCCACCTGGGCCGCCGCGCCCTTGCGGATGGCGCAGCCGGCTCCGTTCTCCCAGCTCAGGTTGATTCCGCTCATGCGCGTACGGGCGCTGAACGCTTGGAAGCGCGGGCTGCTCAGGTCTTCCTCGGCAACCGCCTTCAGCCCGTACTGCTGGGCCAGGGCGACCACGGACCGGCCCTCCGGAGTCTCGTCGGACAGTGAGGCCAGCTGGGCGGCGTCCGCGAGCTTGATGTGGTCGATGCCCGGCAGCGGGATGAAGGAGGCGGCCTCGCGGTTCCCGAGGGTGATGGTGCCGGTCTTGTCGAGGAGGAGGGTGTCGACGTCGCCGGCGGCCTCGACCGCGCGCCCGCTCATCGCGACGACGTTGCGCTGGACGAGGCGGTCCATGCCCGCGATGCCGATCGCGGAGAGCAGCGCGCCGATGGTGGTGGGGATGAGCGTGACGAGGAGGGCCACGAGGACGGTGGTGGTCTGGGCGGCGCCCGCGTAGGCGGCCATCGGCTGGAGCGAGACGACGACCAGGATGAAGACGACCGTGAGGGCGGCCAGCAGGATGTTGAGCGCGACCTCGTTCGGTGTCTTCTGCCGGGTGGCGCCCTCGACCAGGGCGATCATGCGGTCGATGAAGCTGTGTCCCGGGCGCGAGGTGACGCGCACGACGATCGAGTCGGAGAGCACGGTGGTGCCGCCCGTGACGCTCGAACGGTCGCCGCCGGACTCCCGGATCACCGCCGCCGATTCGCCGGTGACGGCGGATTCGTCGACGGCCGCGGCGCCGTCGATGACGTCGCCGTCGGCCGGGATCAGCTCCCCCGCCTCCACCAGCACGACGTCCAGGGGCTGCAGCTCGCTCGGGGCAACGGCCTCGGTCTCGGCCTGGCGCAGGTTCATGCCGTAGGTCCAGTGCCGCAGCCGCAGCGCGACGGTGTCCGTACGCGCCTTGCGCAGCGACTCGGCCTGGGCCCGGCCGCGGCCCTCGGCGACGGCCTCGGCGAAGTTGGCGAAGATCACCGTCAACCAGAGCCAGACACTGATCACCCAGGTGAAGACGGACGGGTGGATGAGCGCCGACAGCGTGGTCAGTACGGATCCGACGGCCACCACGAACAGCACAGGTTTGCCGACCAGTTCACGGGGGTGGAGCTTGCGTACGGCCTCGCGGAAGGAGGCCGCCGGCCGTATCGACTCCGGCAGCAGCGGTCCGGCCGGGCGTCTTCTGGGCGGCCGGTTGACCGGCGCCTGCGACGGGGACGGGACGGGAGGTACCTGCCGGGTGGCGGCGGGAGGCATGGAGAGACCTTCTGGTGGGTTCGGCTCAGCCGGAGAGAGGTGTGCACCGCCGGGGATCCGTCCCTTGTGGGACCCCCTCCGGCTCGTCGCGTGACGTGGGATCCCCGGCGGTGGAACGGGCAGAAAACTACTGCCCGTTCCACCGGAATTCGGCGCGTGGGCCGGGGAATTGGCACCGTCTTGACGGCGGCGCACGAGACGCGTCAAGCCGCCGTCAAGGGCACGTCAGCGTGCGCCGTCGGTGATCCGGAAGCGCAGGCGGCAGATGACGGCGTCGGTGTCGCGGCGTACGGCGTGGGCGACGACGGAGCCTCGCTGGTTCTGGAGCATCCGCTGCCACAGGTGGGCGGGTTCGGTCTCCGGGATGAGCACGGTGACCTGGGCGCCGGGGTGGGCCTGCGCGAGCTTTCGTACGTACTCCGACACCGGGCGGCCGAGCGAGCGGGTGTCCGAGGCGACCTCGACGAGCTCGACTCCCGGGTTCCACAACTCCCAGTCCCTGCGCAGCGCTTCGGTCGTCCGCCGGTCCTCGGGAGCGGGGTGGGTGACGGTGACGGCGAGGACTTCGTCGCCGAGGGAGCGGGCGGCGGTGAGGGCCTGGCAGGTCAGCTTCGAGAGCCCGGAGACGGGAACCACGACGAGCGACCGGGCCCGGTGCGGCGGCTGCGGGACGCGGCCGAGTTCGAGGCGTTCCCCGATCTCCGCGTAGGCGCGGTGGACGCATCCGAAGCCGAGGACGATCAGCGGCAGGGCGAGCACGATCATCCAAGCGCCCTCGGTGAACTTGGTGCCGGTGACCACGACCGCCGAGACACCGGTCAGCAGGGCGCCGAGGCCGTTGAGCGCGGCCTTGGTCTGCCAGCCCTTCGGGCGTTCGGCGTTCCAGTGCCGGACCATGCCCACCTGGCAGATGGTGAAGCCGACGAAGACGCCGATGGCGAAGAGCGGGACGAGGGTGTTGGTGTCACCGCCCGAGAAGACGAGCAGGACCGCCGAGACGAGCGCCAGCCAGACCACACCGTGGCGGTGCACCTGCCGGTCGGCCTTGAGAGCGAAGAAGTGCGGCAGATGGTTGTCGCGCGCCAACAGGCTCATGAGCACCGGCAACCCGCCGAAGGACGTGTTGGCCGCCAGGGCGAGCAGCACCATGGTGGCGAACTGGACCACGTAGAAGGCCGCGTTGTGCCCGAACGAAGCGTCCGCGAGCTGGGCGAGGACGGTGACACCCTCCACCGGCTGGAGGTGGAAGCGGCCGATGAGGACCGACAGGCCGATCAGCATGATGCCGAGCAGGGCGCCGAGGGCGACCTCGGTGCGCTGCGCCCGGCGGGCGGCCGGGGCGCGGAAGGACGGCACCGCGTTGGCGACCGCCTCGACACCGGTCAGGGCGGAGCAGCCGGCGGCAAAGGCCTTCAGCAGCAGCAGCGCACCCACGGTCGTGGCCCCCTCCCCGAGCGCGGAGGCATGCCCCGCGGCGGAGGCGGTGCTGGCCGGGCCGTCACGGAAGAGCCCGACGACGATCATGGCGAGGACCGAGCCGACGAAGAGGGCCGTGGGGACGAGGAAGGCCTTGGCCGAGTCGACGACCCCGCGCAGGTTCACGGCGGTGACCAGGACCAGGACGGCGAGGCAGATCCAGACGCGCTCGCCGTGGAGACCCGGGAAGGCCGAGGTCAGGGCAGCCACGCCGGCGGTGACGGACACCGCGACGTTCAGGACGTAGTCGAGGATCAGCGAGGCCGCGGCGACCAGGCTCGTAGGCCGGCCCAGGTGCTTCTTCGCCACGGCGTACGAGCCGCCGCCGTCCGGGAACGCGGCGATCACCTGCCGGTACGAGGCCACCAGTACGGCGAGGAGCGCGGCGATCGCCAGAGTGACGGGGAGGGTGAAGCCGAGCCCGTACGCGCCGGCCGCGGCCAGCACGAGCACGATCGACTCGGGCCCGTACGCGACGGACGCCATCGCGTCGAGCGACAGCGCGGCCAGGCCCTGGAGGGCGGTCAGCTTGTGCCGGTCCCCCGCCCCAACCGCGCCCGTATCAGGGGGCTCCTCCTGGCCCGGCCCCTGAGCAGCCGCGGTCGGTTTCCCTGTGTGTATGGCCATGTCGCCGTTCCCTCCGAATGAGCAAAGTGAGGACAGCGTCGGAGGCGCACCGGGCGGCCGCCAGCATCCTTGGCGCCTTCCATACGCCGGACCGGCCACTCTTCACGTGATTCATACGCACGGGTGGCGGAAGCGTATGAGGTCCGTCAAGAGGCACTGTCACGCGTTGCCGCGGCGCTGCGGAGGGGCAGGCTTGGTCTGGGCGACACCAGCCCGACCAGAACACATGAGGAGACCTCGATGGACGCGGAGAACGTGGTCGGCCTGGTCATCGCCCTTGCGCTGCTCGGCTATCTCGTGTTCGCCCTGATCAAGCCCGACACGTTCTGAACGGTGGCCTGATCCAAGATCGGCTCGTCCGGACGGGAGGCCTCACATGTCCGGGTACTGGTTCCGTCTCCGCGACCCCGTCGCCCTGGCAGCGGGTCTCGTGGCCCCCTTCCTGGTGGCACTCGCGCTCGTGCCCTTCCGTACGGATCTCTCATCGACGAACGCCGCGCTGATCCTGGTCGTCGCCGTCGTCGCGGTCGCCTCCACGGGCACCAGGGCAGCCGGGGCGCTGGCCGCGCTCTCGGCGGCCGCCTGGTTCGACTTCTTCCTCACCGAGCCCTATCAACGGTTCGCCATCACCGACGGCAACGACGTCGAGACGGCGATCCTGCTGCTGATCGTCGGCCTGATCGTCTCGCAGCTGGCAGTACGTGCCCGCCGCCTCCAGGCGGTCGTCGTCACCGATACCGCACACATGTCGAGCCTCCGGGGGACCGCCCGGCTGGCCGAGGACGGCGGCTCGCCCGACGCGGTGGTCGAGTACGTACGCCGCGAGCTCGTAGGCCTGCTGGGTCTGCGCGGCTGCCGCTTCGAGTACGGGACCCTGATGGGGAACCTGCCCCGGGTCGAACACGGCGGCGGCCTGTGGCTGCGTCACGGGAACCGGATCACGGAGTACGCGGACTGGCCCGAGGGCGAGACCGAGCTCCGTGCCGTCGGTGGCGGCCACTACTACGGACGCTTCCTCCTCGAACCGCACCCGGGCCGCCCCCTGCCCTCCGAGGAAGCCCGCCTCGTAGCCGTCGCGCTGGCCGCTCAGGCCGGTGCCGCCCTGGACTCGGCCGGCCTGCCCCACCAGGGATGACCGCCCATAGGCGGCATGGCGCGTAAGGACGGCGTTAAGGGTTCCCCTGCCGCCGTAAGGACCCCGTCAAGGCGTCTTAACACCCGGGTGAAGACACGGTTGTCTCGTCGTCATCGGCCATCTGGCCGATTCATTTCTTCCCTTCTTCACTCAGGAGCTCACGATGGCCGACCTGGCCTTCGTCGTCACCACGGTCGCGGTGTTCGCGCTGGTGGCTCTCATCGCCCGGGGGGTGACCAAGCTGTGACCGTCGAAAACGTTGTCGGCCTCGTCGTAGCCGTCTCCCTGCTCGGCTACCTCATCCTCGCCCTCGTGTACCCGGAGAGGTTCTGAGCACTGATATGAGCCCCGTAACCGCTGGTGTGCTCCAGCTGCTCGCGCTGATCGGCGCGCTCGCGCTGGCCTACCGTCCCCTCGGCGACCACATGGCCCGGGTCTACTCCTCCGAGAAGCACTACAAGCCGGAGAAGTGGATCTACAAGGCGGTCGGCGCCAACCTGGCGGCCGAGATGCGCTGGCCCGCGTACCTGCGCGCCGTCCTCGCCTTCTCGGCCGTGAGCGTCCTGTTCCTCTACGCCCTCCAGCGGGCCCAGGGCATCCTGCCCGGCTCGCTCGGATTCTCCGCGATCGACCCGGACCAGGCCTTCAACACCGCTGCCTCCTTCGTCGCGAACACCAACTGGCAGTCGTACTACGGCGAACAGGCCATGGGCCACGTCGTGCAGACCGGCGGCCTCGCGGTACAGAACTTCGTCTCGGCGGCGGTCGGCATGGCCGTCGCGGTCGCCCTCGTACGGGGCTTCGCACGCTCCCGCACCGGTGAACTCGGCAACTTCTGGGCCGACCTGGTGCGCGGTGTCGTCCGTATCCTGCTGCCGATCTCCGTGATCGGCGCCCTCGTCCTGGTCGCCTGCGGCGCGATCCAGAACTTCGCCGGCGTCCATGAGGTCGGCCAGTTCTTGGGCGGCACACAGCAGTGGAACGGCGGGGCGGTGGCCTCGCAGGAGGTCATCAAGGAGCTCGGCACCAACGGCGGCGGCTACTTCAACGCCAACTCGGCTCACCCCTTCGAGAACCCGACGCCGTTCTCGAACCTCTTCGAGATCTTCCTGATCCTGGTCATCCCCTTCGCGATGACGCGGACCTTCGGGCGCATGGTCGGAAACCTGCGTCAGGGTTACGCGATCCTCGCGACCATGGGCATCATCTGGGTCGGTTTCACCGCGCTGATGATGTGGACCGAGTTCGCCCACCACGGACCGGCCTTCGACGTGGCCGGCGGGGCGATGGAGGGCAAGGAGACCCGGTACGGCATCGGCGCCTCCGCCATCTTCTCGGTGGCGACCACCCTCACCTCGACAGGTGCCGTCAACTCCTTCCACTCCTCCTACACCGGCCTCGGCGGCGGGATCCAGCTGCTGGGCATGCAGCTCGGCGAGATCGCGCCCGGCGGCGTCGGATCCGGCCTCTACGGCATGCTGATCATGGCGATCATCGCGGTGTTCATCGCCGGCCTGATGGTCGGCCGCACCCCCGAGTACCTCGGCAAGAAGATCGGCACCCGCCAGATCAAGTTCGCCGCCTGCTACATCCTCATCACCCCGGCCCTGGTGCTCGGCTTCACCGCGGCGGCCATGGCGCTGCCCACCCCGGGCAACTCGATGACGAACTCCGGGGCGCACGGCTTCTCCGAAATCCTCTACGCCTACACCTCGGGCGCGAACAACAACGGCTCCGCCTTCGCCGGCCTGAACGCCGACACCCAGTGGTTCAACAGCACCATCGGCATCGCGATGCTGCTGGGCCGCTTCCTGCCGATGGTCTTCGTCCTGGCCCTGGCCGGCTCACTGGCCGAGCAGAAGCCCGTCCCCGAGACGGCAGGCACGCTCCGCACCGACAAGCCGCTCTACGCGGGCCTCCTCGTCGGCACGATCCTCATCATCACCGGTCTGACCTACTTCCCGGCCCTGGCGCTGGGTCCGCTCGCCGAAGGGCTCGCATCATGAGCACCGCCACTCCGACCCGTGCTCCGCACGACGACCTGCCCACCGGCCACAAGCCGCCCGCCGGCCGCGTCGGTGGGGGCCTGTTCGACCCGAAGCAGCTGCTGAAGTCCTTCCCGGACGCCGTCCGCAAGCTCGACCCGCGCAGCATGATCAAGTCCCCGGTCATGTTCGTGGTCCTGATCGGGTCGGTCGTCACCACCGTCCTCGCGATCAAGGACCCGACCGACTGGTTCGGCTGGGCGATCACCGCCTGGCTGTGGCTGACCACGATCTTCGCCAACCTCGCCGAAGCCGTCGCCGAGGGCCGCGGCAAGGCCCAGGCCGACACCCTGCGCAAGGCCAAGACCGACACCGTCGCCCGCCGCCTGAACGGCGCCGTCGAGGAACAGGTCCCGGGCACGGAGCTCCGTATCGGCGACCTCGTCGTGTGCGAAGCCGGGGACGTCATCCCCGGCGACGGCGACGTCGTCGAAGGCGTCGCCTCGGTCGACGAATCCGCCATCACCGGCGAATCCGCCCCCGTCATCCGCGAGTCGGGCGGCGACCGCTCCGCCGTGACGGGCGGCACCAAGGTCCTCTCCGACCGGATCGTCATCAAGATCACGACCAAGCCCGGCGAAACCTTCATCGATCGCATGATCGCGCTCGTCGAAGGTGCGGCGAGGCAGAAGACGCCCAACGAGATCGCGCTCAACATTTTGCTCGCCTCGCTGACCATCGTCTTCCTGCTCGCCGTCGTCACCCTCCAGCCGTTCGCGATCTACGCCGGCGCCAAGCAGTCCATGATCGTGCTCACTGCGCTCCTGGTCTGTCTGATCCCGACCACCATCGGTGCGCTCCTGTCGGCCATCGGCATCGCAGGCATGGACCGCCTGGTCCAGCGCAACGTCCTCGCCATGTCCGGCCGCGCCGTAGAGGCCGCCGGCGACGTCTCGACCCTGCTGCTCGACAAGACGGGCACCATCACCCTCGGCAACCGCCAGGCCTCCGAGTTCGTCCCGGTCAAGGGCACGACGGAAGCCGAGGTGGCGGACGCCGCCCAGCTCTCCTCCCTCGCGGACGAGACCCCCGAGGGCCGCTCCATCGTGGTCCTCGCGAAGGAGAAGTACGGCCTGCGCGAACGCCACCAGGGCGAACTGGTGGGCGCCGAATGGATCCCCTTCACCGCGCAGACCCGTATGTCGGGTGTGGACGCCGACGGCAAGAAGACCCGCAAGGGGGCGGCCGGTTCGGTCATCACCTGGGTCAAGGAGCGGGGCGGCCGGGTTTCCGAGGACGCCGATCTCCTCGCCAACCGCATCTCCGAGGCCGGCGGCACGCCGCTGCTGGTCGCGGTCGAGGACGACAAGGGCGCACGTGTCCTGGGTGTCATCCACCTCAAGGACGTGGTCAAGGAGGGCATGCGCGAACGCTTCGACGAGCTGCGCCGCATGGGCATCAAGACCATCATGATCACGGGTGACAACCCGCTGACCGCGAAGGCCATCGCGGAGGAAGCCGGGGTCGACGACTTCCTCGCGGAAGCCACCCCCGAGGACAAGATGGCCCTCATCAAGCGGGAGCAGGCCGGCGGAAAGCTCGTCGCCATGACCGGCGACGGTACGAACGACGCCCCGGCCCTCGCCCAGGCGGACGTCGGCGTCGCGATGAACACCGGCACCTCGGCCGCCAAGGAGGCCGGGAACATGGTGGACCTCGACTCCAACCCCACCAAACTCATCGAAATCGTCGAGATCGGCAAGCAGTTGCTGATCACCCGCGGCGCACTGACCACCTTCTCCATCGCCAACGACGTCGCCAAGTACTTCGCGATCATCCCGGCCATGTTCGCGGCGGTCTACCCGGGCCTGGACAAGCTCAACATCATGGGCCTGGCATCCCCAGAGTCGGCGATCCTCTCCGCCGTCATCTTCAACGCGTTGATCATCATCGCGCTCGTGCCGCTCGCCCTCAAGGGCGTCCAGTACAAGCCGACCAGCGCAGACAAGATGCTCCGCCGCAACATCGGGATCTACGGACTCGGCGGTCTCATCGCCCCGTTCATCGGCATCAAGCTCATCGACCTGCTCATCACCCTCATCCCCGGAATCGGCTGACCCCAATGAACAACTCTGTAGGAAACACAGTGCGGTTGATCGGGGCGGGCCTGCGGGCCCTGCTGGTCCTCACGATCGTCTGCGGGGTCATCTACCCGCTCGCCGTCACCGGGATCGCCCAGGCCGTCTTCAACGACAAGGCCAACGGCTCCGAGATCAAGGACAAGGACGGCAAGGTCGTCGGCTCCTCCCTCATCGGGCAGAGCTACAACCTGCCGAAGAAGGACCCGAACGACGCCGAGGAAGCGGTCGAGCCGGACCTCAAGTGGTTCCAGCCGCGCCCCTCCAACGGCCTCGGCTCCAACAGCGTCAACACCCAGTACTCGCTGATCCTTTCCGGCGCCACCAACCGCTCCGCCGACAACGGCGCGGCCAACGGCAAGTGCACCGACCAGGCCGAAGAGGGCACCCTCTGCGCCCAGGTCATCGCCGCCAAGGAAGCCGTCATCGCGGACAACACGACCGCGTCCTACGCCGTCAAGCCCGAGGACGTCCCGGCCGACGCCGTCACCTCCTCCGGCTCCGGCCTCGACCCCGACATCTCCCCCGAGTACGCGAAGCTCCAGGTCCACCGGGTCGCCGAGCAGAACGGGCTCGACGTCAAGCAGGTCGAGAAGCTCGTCGCCGACCACACCACCGGCCGCACCCTCGGCTTCATGGGCGAACCCCGCGTCAACGTCCTCCAACTCAACACCGCCCTCAGGGCACTGACCAAGAGCTGACGTTCCGCATGGCAAGTGTGCGGAGCCGGCGGGACGCGGAGACCCCCAGCCATCGCGGGGAGTGCCCCGACCTCCCGCCGGCTCCGACCCGTAACCACTGGAAGAGGAAGGCCCCACACCGATGATCAAGGTGCTGGTGGTGGAAGACGATGCCCAGCTCGTCCGCGCGCTCAGGATCAACCTGGAGGCCCGGAAGTTCGAGGTTCAGACGGCTTCCGACGGAAACACCGCCCTGAGACTGGCAGCTGCCCGCAAGCCGGACGTCATCCTGCTGGACCTCGGTCTGCCGGACATGGACGGCATCGACGTGATCAAGGACGTACGGGAGGGCAGCGGCGTCCCGATTCTCGTGCTCTCCGCCCGGCACACCTCCGAGGAGAAGATCCGCGCCCTGGACGCGGGGGCCGACGACTACGTCACCAAGCCGTTCAGCATGGACGAACTCCTCGCCCGCCTGCGGGCCGCCGTACGCCGCCCAGAGGTCGCCACGCCTGAGCACGAGATCGCCGTGGTCACGACCGATGACTTCACCGTCGACCTCGTCGCGAAGAAGGTGATCCGAAACGATCGCAGCGTGCGGCTGACACCGACCGAGTGGCACCTCCTGGAGATCCTCATCACCCACCCGGGCCGCCTGATCAGCCAGCGCAAGCTGTTGCTCGACGTCTGGGGACCGACGTACTCCGAGCACACCAACTACCTGCGGGTCTACATGGCCCAGCTGCGCCGCAAACTGGAAGCGGACCCCTCGCACCCGAGGTACCTGATCACCGAGCCCGGCATGGGCTACCGCTTCGAGGAATGACGTAACCACCATGGGACGCGGCAAGTTTCGTATCTACCTGGGCTCGGCCCCCGGCGTCGGCAAGACGTACGCGATGCTCTCGGAGGGCCACCGCCGGGTGGAGCGCGGCACCGACGTGGTCGTCGCCTTCGTGGAGCACCACCACCGCCCGCGCACCGAGGTGATGCTGCACGGGCTGGACCAGATCCCACGGCGCGAGCTGGAGTACCGGGGATCCTCCTTCACCGAGATGGACGTGGACGCCATCCTCGCGCGGCGCCCTGCCGTCGCGCTTGTCGACGAACTCGCCCACACCAACGTCCCCGGCTCCCGTAACACCAAGCGCTGGCAGGACGTGGAGGAACTCCTCCGGGCCGGCATCGACGTCGTCTCCACCGTCAACATCCAGCACCTCGAATCGCTGGGCGACGTCGTCGAGACGATCACCGGCGTGCGGCAACGGGAGACCGTCCCCGACGAGGTCGTACGGCGCGCCGACCAGATCGAGCTGGTCGACATGTCCCCGCAGGCCCTGCGCCGCCGCATGGCCCACGGCAACATCTACAAGGCCGACAAGGTCGACGCGGCCCTCTCCAACTACTTCCGCCCCGGGAACCTCACCGCCCTGCGCGAGCTCGCCCTGCTCTGGGTCGCCGACCGCGTGGACGAGTACCTCCAGGAGTACCGCGGCGAGCACAACATCCGCTCCACCTGGCAGGCCCGCGAACGCATTGTCGTCGGCCTCACCGGCGGACCGGAAGGCCGTACGCTCATCCGCCGCGCCGCCCGCCTCGCCGAGAAGGGGTCCGGCGGCGAGGTCCTCGCCGTCTACATCGCCCGCAGCGACGGGCTGACGGCGGCCTCCCCCAAGGAACTCGCCGTCCAGCGCACCCTGGTCGAGGACCTCGGCGGCACCTTCCACCACGTCATCGGCGACAACGTCCCCGACGCGCTCCTGGAGTTCGCCCGCGGGTGCAACGCCACACAGATCGTTCTCGGCGTGAGTCGCAGACGATCCTGGCAGTCCGTCTTCAGCCCTGGCGTGAGCGCCACCGTCGCCCGGGAATCAGGGCCCGACCTCGACGTCCACATCGTCACCCACGACGAAGCCGCCAAGGGCCGCGGACTGCCCGTCGCACGCGGCGCGCGGCTCGGCAGACTCCGAGTCGTCTGGGGCTGGCTGACCGGTGTCGTCGGCCCCGCCCTGCTCACCGTCCTGCTGAGCCAGGTCGTTCCCGAGCTCGGGCTCGCCAACGACATGCTGCTCTTCCTCACCTTCACGGTGGCGGCGGCGCTCCTCGGCGGGCTGCTCCCCGCGCTCGCCTCGGCGGCCTTCGGCTCCCTGCTGCTCAACTACTACTTCACCCCGCCGCTGCACGAGTTCACCGTCTCCGACCCCAAGAACATCGTCGCCATCGCGATCTTCGTCGGCGTGGCCGTGTCCGTGGCCTCCGTTGTCGACCTGGCCGCCCGCCGCACCCACCAGGCCGCCCGGCTGCGTGCCGAGTCCGAGATCCTCTCCTTCCTCGCCGGCAGCATCCTGCGCGGTGAGACGGCCCTCGACGCACTGCTGGAGCGGGTCCGCGAGACCTTCGCCATGGAATCCGTGGCGCTGCTGGAGCGCGGTACGGATGTCGAACCGTGGGCTTGTGCGGGCAGCACCGGGCGGAATCCGGTCGCCCGTCCCGAGGACGCCGACGTCGACATGCCCATCGGCGAGAACATGGCCCTGGCCCTGACCGGCCGGGTCCTGCCGGCCGAGGACCGGCGCGTCCTCGGGGCATTCGCCGCCCAGGCAGCCGTCGTACTCGATCGCCAGCGCCTGGTCGACGAGGCCGAGGAAGCCCGCCGCCTGATCGAGGGCAACCAGATCCGCACCGCCCTCCTCGCCGCGGTCAGCCACGATCTGCGCACCCCGCTCGCCGGAATCAAGGTGGCCGTCACCTCCCTGCGCGCCGACGACGTGGAATGGTCCGAGGAGGACCGCGCCGACCTCCTGGAGGGAATCGAGGACGGCGCCGACCGCCTCGACCACCTGATCGGCAACCTCCTCGACATGTCCCGCCTCCAGACCGGAACCGTCGTCCCGCTCATCCGGGAGACCGACCTCGACGAGGTCGTCCCGATGGCACTGGCCGGGGTCCCCGACGACAGTGTGGCCCTCGACATCCCCGAGACGCTGCCCATGGTCGCCGTGGACCGGGGCCTGCTGGAACGGGCCGTCGCGAACATCGTCGAGAACGCCGTCAAGTACAACCCCACCGGTGAAACCGTCCTGGTGTCAGCCAGTGCTCTGGGCGCTCGCATCGAGGTCCGTGTCGTGGACTGCGGGCCCGGGGTCCCCGACGAGGCGAAGAACCGGATATTCGAACCGTTCCAGCGGTACGGAGACACCCCCGCGGGCGCCGGGGTCGGGCTCGGCCTGGCGGTCGCCCGGGGCTTCCTCGAAGCCATGGACGGCACCCTGACCGCCGAGGACACCCCCGGCGGCGGACTCACCATGGTGATCACCCTGCCCCTCAAAAGCGGGGCAGCGCGGGCGCTCCCCGACCTCCCGGACGAAGCCACGACCTGAACTGCCGCCTCCCGGCCGGCGGCGCCGACGCGTTGAGGACCTCCTCAACGCGTCGGCGGTCACACGTCCCAGGTGACCGGGAGGCTCTTCACCCCGTGGATGTCCGCGGTCTCCGGGCGCACGGCAACGTCTTCGGCCGGTACGGCCAGGCGCAGCGTGGGGAATCGGCCCAGCAGCGCGGAGAACGCGACCCGCATCTCGACACGGGCCAGCTGCGCGCCCAGGCACAGGTGGATGCCGTGGCCGAAGGCCAGGTGCCCGCCGGAGTCCCTGCGGAGGTCGAGCTCGTGGGGGTCCGCGTAGCGCTCGGGGTCGCGGTTGGCGGTGTTGTAGGACAGGACGACCGTCGTGCCGGCCTCGATGGTCTGGCCGCCCACCTCGACGTCCTCCAGTGCCGTCCTCATGAACGACTTGGCGACGCTCAGGTACCGCAGGAGCTCCTCCACCGCCTGGTCCACGAGTGCCGGATCGGCGTGCAGGGCTGCCAGTTGCTCCGGGTCCTGCAGCAGTGCGAAGGCACCGAGGGCCAGCATGTTCGCGGTGGTGTCGAATCCGGCGGCCAGCAGGATCAGGCTGATCCCCTGCAGCTCCTCATCGGTCAGGTCACTGTCGGTGAGTTCGCTGAGCACGTCGTCGGTGGGGTTCGCGCGCTTCGCGGCCACCAGCTTCGCGAGGTAGTCCTGGGTCGCGGTGTAGGCCGCCAGCAGCTCCTCGTCGCCGGTCTCCCCGTTCATGAACTTGTCGATCTGTTCCTGGAACGAGGCCCGGTCCTCGTACGGCACTCCCAGCAGCTCACAGATGATGATGGTGGGGATGGGCTTGGCGAAGGCGGTCACCAGGTCCGCCGACGGCCCGGTCGCCTCCATGGCGTCCAGGCAGTCATTGGTGATCTGCTCGATGCGCTCGGTGAGCAGCCGCATCCGCCGCGCGGTGAATTTGCCCACCAGAGGTTTGCGGTAGCGCCCGTGCTGTGGTTCGTCCATGAGGAGGAACTCCCCGGGCGGCGCCGGAGGGATCTCGAAGTCGACCACGTTCAGCAGCTCCTTGCGCGAGCTGAACCGCGGGTCGGCCAGGACCGACCTGACCAGGTCGTATCCGGTGATCATCCAGCCGGGTTTCCCGCCGGGGTGGGTGTAGCGGCTGATCGGACCGTGCCCGCGGGCTTCGATCAGTTCTGCCGGCGGGTCGAAGGGACAACCGGGCTGGCGCTCCGTCGGCAGCGTCGTGACAGTGTGGAGAGATTCATCCATGACCATTCCTCAGCTCGCGATAGTGCGCGTTTGATGTTTCCCGAAAGCTACGTCGCCTTCGGGGTCACTGCAATCCCTTGAAAGGCATAACTGCAGCTGGATGGCGTCGAATTGATGCAACCACGCTGACCTCGAATGCAATGCACCGTTGCACTACCGGCGGCGAAAGCGATACTGGCGACATGCCTGGAGGACGGTTGACGCAGCAGGAACGCCAGCGCATCGCGGCTGGACTCTCCGACGGGCTCTCCTATGCCGAGATCGCCAGGCGGCTCGACCGGTCGACCTCGACGATCAGCCGGGAGGTCGCACGCAACGCCGGCGCCGGCGGCTACCAGCCCCAGCAGGTGCACCGCGCGACGGTCCAGCGGGCGCAGCGCGGCACACCCGTACCACCGCGCGCAGCCGGAACACCCGCCGGAGTGCCGGAGAGCGCGATGGCAGAGGAGATCATCGAGCTGGCGGTCAGGGCAGGAATGCCGAGGATGACGGCGCGCGTGCACGTCGACCTGTTGCTGTCCGAGGACGGCAGGCGCACCGCAACCGAGCTGACGCACAGGCTGAAGGTCAGCCCAGCCTCCATCTCCGTGGCCGTGAACTTCCTGGTCCAGCAGGGGTACGTCCGGCGCGAGCGCGATCCGCAGCGGCGTCGCGACATCTACGTGGTCGACGACGAAGCCTGGTACCACGCGATCGTGATCAGCTCGCGGCAGACGCGCGCGTCGGCGAAGGCCGCGATGGCGGCGGCCGAGACGCTCGGGCTGGACACGCCCGTGGGGCAGCGGCTGGCCAAGGTGGGTACGTTCCTGGATCGGGTCGTCGAGGACATGAGGGAGTCGGCCGACCGCTGGCGCGCCCTCCTGACGTAGATGGGGCGGCCGCACACCTAGACGGGAACCGGAAGAGCAGCCGGCAGCGACAGGGTCATCGTCAGGCCGCCTCCCGGGGTGTCCTCGGCGGTGAGCGTGCCACCCATCGCCTCGGCGAGACCTCGGGAGAGCGCGAGGCCGAGCCCGACGCCCGTGGTGTTGTCGGTGTCACCGAGGCGTTGGAAGGGCACGAAGGCGTTCTTGCGGTCCGCCTCGGGGATTCCGGGCCCACGGTCGACGACCCGGATCTCGACGCGGTCGTCGAACGCGCTCGCCGTCAGCAGCACATGGCGCCCGGGCGGGGTGTGCCGGGCGGCGTTGCTCAACAGGTTGGCGACCACGCGCTCCAGAAGCGGTGGATCGGCCAGCACGGACGGGACATGCTCGAGGTTCTGGGCATCGACGGTTGGCGCGTCGGTGGGCAAGCCGTCCAGTGCTGCCGGCAGTACCTCCAGCAGGTGGGTGGCCCGCAGGTCCAGCTTCAAGGCCCCGGCCTGGAGTCGGCTCATGTCCAGGAGGTTCTCGACGAGCCGGTTGAGCCGGGCCATCGACTCGTCGGCGGTGGCGAGGAGTTCGTCCCGGTCCTCCACGCTGAACTCCACGTCGCGGGCGCGCAGTGACTCGATGGCCGCCCAGCCTGCGGCAAGGGGGGTGCGCAGGTCGTGGCTGACCGCCGCGAGGAGGGCGGTACGCATCCGGTCGGCGGCCTTGACGGGTTCGATCTCGGCGGCCGCCTCGGCGAGCCGGGCCCGCTCGACCGCGACGTTGACGTGCGCGGCGAAGGCCGCCAGGACTCTCCGGTCGGAGGCGGGCAGCGGACGTCCCCGTAGGACGAGACGCGCATCCCCTCCCACCGGGACCTGAACGACGGAGGCGTCGCCCTCGACCGGGCGATCGGCGAGTTCCACCGAGTCCATGCCGAAGGTCTCTCTCGTCCGTTCCAGGAGTGCCGGAACGGCCTGGTCTCCCCGCACGATGGAGCCGGCCAGCGAGGACAGCGTTTCCGCCTCCGCTGTCGCCCGGGCGGCCCGGCGCGACAGCCTCATCGACCGGTCGACGGCTGCTGCGACGGTCCCCGCGACCACGGCGAACACCATCAGAGCGAGGATGTTGTTGGGCTCGGCGATCGTGAACTCGCCGACCGGCGGGATGAACCAGTAGTTCAGCAGGAGTGACGCGGTCAGGGACGCCACCAGCGCCGACACCACTCCGCCCACGCACGCCACCCCGACCACCGCCAGCAGGAACAGCAGGGCCTCACTGGTGAGGTTGAGGCTGCCCCGGCTCTGGTCGAGCAGGAAGGTGAGGGCGAGCGGGAGCACAAGACCCAGGACCGGTCCGGCGATCAGCCGGGACGTCGGCAGCGTCCGCCGCCTCGACGGCAACAGCCTTCCACCGCCCGCCCGTTCGTGGGTGACCGTGTGCACGTCGATATCCTCGGAGAGGCCGACGATCGTCTCACCCGTGCCCCGCCCGGTCAGGAAGCGCTCGACGCGACCGCGCCGGCTCGTGCCGAGGACCAGCTGCGTGGCGTTCTCGGTCTGGGCGAACTCGGTGAGCGCCGTGGGCACGTCGTCGCCGACGAGGGAGTGGTAGCTGCCGCCGAGGCTTTCGACGAGCGCCCGCTGGCGTACCAGTGCGGAGGCCGATGCCCCTACGGCGAGGCCGTCACTGCGCGCTATGTGCACGGCGAGGAGGTCTCCGCCCGCCGATCGGGCGGCGATCCTGGCCGCCCGACGGATGAGCGTGTCGCCCTCGGGTCCGCCGGTGATCGCGACGACCACCCGTTCCCGGGTCTCCCACACTCCCCCTATCCCGTGGTCGGCCCGGTACTTCTGCAGCGCCTCGTCCACCCGCCCCGCGACCCACAACAGGGCGAGTTCCCGCAGCGCGGTGAGGTTTCCGATCCGGAAGTAGTTGGACAGTGCCGCGTCCACCCTCTCCGGCGTGTAGATGTTCCCGTGCGCCAGGCGCCGTCGCAGCGCCTCGGGCGGCAGGTCCACCAGCTCGATCTCGTCGGCCCGGCGTACCACCGCGTCCGGCACGGTCTCGTGCTGCGACACCTTGGTGATCTTCTCGACGACGTCGTTGAGGGATTCCAAGTGCTGGACGTTGACGGCGGTCACCACGTCGATTCCGGCCGCCAGGAGCACCTCCACCTCCTGCCAGCGCTTGGCAGGACTCCCGCCGGGGACGACGGAGTGGGCGAGCTCGTCGACGAGCGCCACCTCGGGCCGCCGCTCCAGGACCGCATGCAGGTCCATCTCCTCGAACCGGCTGCCCCGGTAGGTGCGTTCCGCGCGCGGAACGATCTCCAGACCGGCCAGCTTCTCCTCGGTCAGGCGGCGTCCGTGGCACTCGACGAAGGCGACGACCACATCCGTCCCTCGGTCCGCCCGGCGCCGGCCCTCATCGAGCATCCGGTAGGTCTTGCCCACACCGGGGGCCGCTCCGAGAAAGACCTTCAGTCTTCCGGGCCTGGCAACCGCCTCCACCACGACACGCGCCTCCTCACGTCAAAGAACACGCCCCGATCCGCGCAGAGGGCTTCCCCGACCGGCAGAGGCACACAAGTGCTGCTGACGATCATCATCAGGTGAGAATCGGCCGGATCACGGCCTGGCGGGAACACCTTGACGCTGCCCTGACACGCTCCATGCGGATATGGCGAAGTCGGTGCGCCGGGAAGTCCGGTCGCCGCGACGACGACAGGCAGACGGCTGCCGAACGCACCCGGCCCAGGGATCCTCCCGGCGTCGAGGACGGCGTCGCACTCGCCGAGCTCCTCGCGACGATCCGGCTGCGGCGTGACGCTCCGTACAACACGTTGCGCCAGGCATCGACGGGCTCCGCTCTGCACCCCGGAGCGAATGCCTGAGCACTCGAACACCTGACGAACCGACACCGAAGTCAGCATTGGGTCACACCTGGGAATCACCGGAGGGGTGCAGGCGGCGTCCGCGAGCCGCCTGCACCCCTCCGGCGGAACGATCCGGCGAGGGCCCTGGAGGGCACTCTTAGACGAGCTTGGCCGGCCCGGAAACCTGCAGGTCAGCGCACCCGTCCCCGCGCTTTCAGGGGCACCGGCGGGAGTTGCGGCGCGGGGATCGGGGGGCCGTCGTAGCCCTTCACTTCGCCGTAGCGGGTGCCTTCCATCCAGTCCTTGCGCGCCTGCACGATCTCGTCGTTGGAGCGCCCGATCCAGTTCCAGAACAAAGCGCGGCACAACAACGTTTTCGCAGGTCAATTGGGCCTCGGATAGCTGAAGGTCAGCAAACCGTCAGCATCGGTATCCGAGGAGTCCCAGGCTTATGGCAGCCAAGACACTCGCCCGCGGAATGGGCACCTTTTACAAGGACTGTGAGCACCCCGCATCCCGCTGGGCGAAGTGCCCGCACTTCTACAAGGTCCGCTACAGAGGCCCCGGCGGGAATCAGGTCGAAGAGTCGGGCTTCCTGGACCAAGACAAGGCCATCGCACGACTGACCAGTGTCTACAACGCGAAGAAGGCCGCCCCGGCGAACCAGGCGAAGAGCGAGCGCATCGAGAAGTACGGTCAGATGCGGTTCCGCGAGTACACCACCGAGTGGAAGGCTGGCCAGCGTCACCTTGCCGCGGCGTCGCTCAGCCACCTCAACTCGCTCCTCCAGCACCACATCTTCCCCGCCCTCGCGACCCGTCGGATGAGCACGTTCGACCACAAAGTGGTGGACGGCTTCATCCGGACCATGGAGCGCAACGGCGTTGGCCTGGCCGCACAGTCCAATGCGTACGACAAGCTGAAGTCGATACTCCTCGACGCGCATCGCCTGGGCCTCTTCGACGACAACCCCCTCCTGGGCGTCAAGCCGCCTCAGTACGACCCCAAGCGTGCCGTCATCCCCTCCCCTGCGCAGCTCCAGGCCCTGCGCGGCGCCGGGGACGATGTGTTCCGACTCGTAGTGGAACTCATGAGCGGCTGCGGCCTACGCAACGGCGAGGCTGCTGCGGTCAACGTCAACAACATCGTGGCCGACGACGTCTACCGCGTCACCGAGCAGGTCAACCAAACAACCAAGAAGTACGACCGCCTCAAGCACCGCAAGCTCGGCGAGTACCGCGACGTCCCGCTTCCCCAGCGGACCAAGAACGCCATCGAGTGGTACGCCGAAAAACACGGCACCACCGACGGCTACCTACTGCGCCATCCGCAGGACTCCGGCCGTCCCTTCCAGCCGTACCTCCTCCAGAACCAGTGGCAGCGGCTCAAGAGACGAGGCGAACTCGACATACCCGAAGGCATGGTCATCTACAGCCTCCGTCACTTCTTCGCCTCGAACTGCCTCAGGCACAACATCCCCATCACCGACGTCGCCGAGTGGATGGGACACAACAACATCGACATCACCTTCAAGATCTACCGACACCTCATGCCCGGCTCGATCGGCACAGCCGCCAAACTCCTCGACTCCGGCCTGGCCGCGTGACGCGCACATCCACCGTCGAGCTCTCTCGAAGCAGCCTGCGGAACGAGCCAGGGGAAGAACGCCTCCCGCCAACCGCTGGGCGCACTGTCCAGCCCTGGCCGCGGCAGTCCGACGGCCGACCCTTCGTACATAGCCGATGATCCCCGGTCAGCCAAACCGGGGATTCTCCACACCATGGACTTCACGACGTCCTAGCCAACGGAGGGGCACCATGCCGGCGCAGTTCATGACCGCGAAGGAACTTGCAGAACATCTCAACATGTCGCTGGTCTGGGTCTACCGAGAGGCCTCGAGATCGGGTCTGACGCCCTACAAGTTCGGCACGGGCCGCAACGCCAAGATCCAATTCAATGTGTCCGAGGTTCAGACATGGATCGGGCAGCAGAAGCTGCCCAGTGCCGCGTAACCCAACTGCAGCTGGAAGCACGCCCTCGGAACGAAGGAAATTCACACGGTGACAACGAGGAACCTGGCTCGCGGGATGGGAACGTTCTTCAAGTCATGCGATCACCCACAGGCCAGGTGGTCGAAGTGTCCACACGACTACAAGATTCGATTCCGAGGCCCATCGGGGCGCCAAATTCAGGAATCTGGATTCGGAACTCAAGAGAAGGCCATCGGGAGACTTACCGAGGTCTACGACACCAAGAGAAAGAAACCTCACAGCCAGGCGAAAGCCGAGCGCATCGAAAAATACGGACGCATGTCGTTCAGCGAGTACGCCGCCCAGTGGCGAACCGGGCAGCGCCATCTGGCCGAGTCTTCAGCCAAGCAGCTCGACTCCTTGCTGGCAAACCACCTTCTGCCAGCCCTCAGAAGCAGGCGCATGAACAGCTTCGACCACAAGGTGGTCGAGGACTTCGTACGAAATATGGAGACCGCCGGCGTCGGCGTGGCCACACAATCGAACGCCTTCGATAAGCTTGCTTCCATCCTGCTTGATGCACATCGCCTGGGCATTTTCGACGAGAGCCCTCTACGTGGCGTCAAGCCTCCCCAGTACAAGCCGAGCCGTAGCGTCATCCCGACTCCGAGCCAGCTTGCAGCGATACGATCCGGCGGTGACGACTCCTTCCAACTGCTCGTCGGTCTGATGAGTGGCTGCGGGATGCGCAACGGCGAAGCCGCCGCGGTCAACATCCGCAACATCGTGGCCGACGATGTCTACCGGGTAACCGAGCAGGTCAACCAGACCACCAAGACGTACGGCCCGCTCAAACACCGAAATCCTGGCGAGTACCGCGACGTCCCGCTACCTGCGAGCGTCAAGGACGCCATCGAGTTGTACGCCAACAGGTACGGCACTATCGACGGCTACCTCCTCCGGCACCCCAAGGACGCCACCCGACCGTTCCCGCCATATCTCCTGCAAAACCAATGGCAGCGGCTCAAGAAGGGGCAGGAACTCACCATCCCTGAAGGCGTGGTCATATACAGCCTCCGCCACTTCTTCGCCTCAAACTGCCTCATGCACAACATCCCCATCACCGACGTCGCCGAATGGATGGGACACAAAAGCATCGACATCACCTTCAAGATCTACCGACACCTCATGCCCGGGACGGTCGGGCAGGCAGCCAGGGTCCTGGACCTGGGTCTGGCCGCCTGAACTCAACACCTCGCGCAGCCGATCGTCTTGCCCTGCCTCGGGCCAATCGAGACCGGACACAGCAATAGGTCCTGCGAGCGACTCCGCCCGGCCACCTCGTGCACCATGACTGATCCCCAAAAATCGGCTGAGGAGCGGGCGTCGTACGACTGGGCGGGGCGGGCGATCACGCGGCACCGGTCGGAGATCCGGGCTGCGTACGGGTTCCGGGAGTCCAGCGAGGATGACCAGGCGTTGCTGGCAGAGTGGCTGAGGACGATGAGAGAGGGGGCCCACGTCAAGCGCAGCCTGGCCAACCTCGCCGTCACGGCTCTCGACCGGCTAGAAACTCTGGTGCGAATCGCCTCAAGCGCCTTCAGTGCCGGCCCGACACCCTCGACGGCTTCATAGCAGGAACGGGCCTCGCCCTCGACGCCCCGACGTCACCCTGACAAGCCGAAGTCAGTATCGGCTTCCCGCCTCGGTGGGCTGGTCGTCTCGACCACCGCCCGCCCTCGAAGACGACCGCAACCCGGCTCCGAGCCACGGGACCAGCCAGCACGGTACAGCCCACACCGTGGGACGCCGCGCAGACGCGTCCACACCTGGTGTTATCTTCCTCCCAGTCCGGGTGGGGACGCCCCTGTTGGCATTCCCGCTACCAAGCCCTCCTATGGTTGGGAAGCGTGATCTCAGGCAAGGTCCGCCGCGGCCATCACACGGGAGTGTTGCTGCGGGCAACGCTCCTCGCGGTGGTGCTTGCCCTCTTCGCGATGCACGTCCTGGCCTCACATCAGCCAGACCACAGCGGGCACGCCGCCGCGTTCCCGCTCATCGACGCAGGGGACAAGGCTCAGCACGCTCACTCGGACGTCGCCCCCGGGGACGCCACCAAAACACCGGCCAGCCCGGACGGCGAACCCCCCTGTGACCACGGCGGAATCGGAGAGAGCTGCCTGGCGCTGCTGTACATCGTCGCTGCCCTGTTCACGTTCGTCCTCAGGCACGGGGGCTCCAACGGCGTCCTCCGTCGATGGGCAGCACGCGCCCATCCCTGGATCAGCCGCACCGGCGACCCACCATGCCTGCACCGACTTTCGATCCTGCGCTGCTGAGAGCCGCACCAGCGTGACGCCGCACCACTGGCGCCGGCGCGGCTTCTGCCTGCTCTCACCCACCAAGATCCGAAAGGCCCTACCCGAGTGACCACCGTTCTCGAGCCCGAGCGCCACCAGACTCCCGCCACGAAACATCGCCGCCCCGCCTTCGACAAGAAGTCACTCCCGGCTCGCTACAGCGGCCAGATGCTCTACTTCTTGGGCGCCGCCCTCATCGCCGGCGCCGTCGTCCACTACCCGATCAATCCGCCGCTGTACGCGATCATCTGCGTCGTCGGCGCCTTCGTGTTCCTCCTCGGCACCATCGTCAACGAGTTCGTGCTGGCCGACGAGCGTCCGGTGCTGAGCCAGGCGGTCTCGCTGGTCGCGTTCTCCCTGCTTCTGTCCTTCGGTGTCGGCATGGTCGGCGGCGGCATCCAGCACTTCGAGCAGTTCCCCGAGCGCAGCGCCTGGATGACCCCCCTCGGCCTGCTCATGTCGTACGTCGCGTTCGTCGCCAAGGACTCCAAGGGCCGCTGGCGGCACCTCGTCACCCCGTTCGCGGCCGGCGTCGTCGCCCTCGCGGTCCTCGCCTGGCTGGGCATGACCGCCCTCGCCGGCACCATCAGCTCCGATGGCCAGAGCCACGACCACGGCTCCACGACCCAGACCCCCGCAGAGCCGGACCAGGCTCCTGCTGAGCAGGGCCCCCCGGCCGAGGCACCCGCCAAGCCGGCAAAGGATGGCCACACGTCCCATAGCCACTGACCCCGGCCCGGCACCTCGTAGCCGTTCTGCTTGCACTTGCCGTCAGCGGGCTCGGGATGCGGCGTGCTCGCGGGCGCGCAGCTCGGCGAGGCGCTCCTCCAGCCGGTTCTCCTCGCTGGTGATCTTCCCAAGCTCGCCGCGGCGGTGATGTTGATCAGGTCCGCCGGCCGTTTCTTCGCCGCGCCTCCTTGCGGATCGCCCGCTCGGCGATCCGCCGGGCTCCGCCTGGTCGTACGCCACGCCGACCCGCCTGCGGACCAGGCCCCGGTGGTGCTTGTCCGGCACCGTGCCCGTAGTACCGCCAGGACTTCTCCCGCCCCACCACCGGGGGCTGATCCCCGGTGGTGGGATGGGGCGGGTCGCGGACGGCATTCCGCTCAGGATGCACGTGGCCCGCGTGGTGTGCGCAGACGCTTCCGTGTGGTGTGCGGAGTGGCCCATTTCTCTCGCCTCTTCCTGCCCCGTCCAGAGCGAGCCCACCTGGCCCGATACCTCACGCCATATACCCCTTTGGGGATATATGGCCAGGAGTCTTCTTCAGTTGACCGGGACGGCTCGGCAGCCGGCCCGTTCCACGGCCGCGAGCAACTCGTCCGTGTGCGCGGCACCTGGGTGATCGAGCTGGACCACGGTGCCCATGACACGGAGCGCCGGTGTTCTTTTCCCCTTGAAAGGAAAAAGAACACCAGCCCTCGCGTACCCGCCGGTCCGGGTGCCGACGGACAACGGGCCGGGCAGCGGCACCACCGTCGCCTTCTCTCGGGGAAGTTCCGTGTAGCCCACACTGATCCCTAAGTTGTGGTCCCCACCGAGCCCCCGGGCTTTCACAGCGAACAGCAGCTCCTCACCCGACGCGGGCCACAGCAGGGAGCAGATCGCCGGCTGCGGGGAGCGGGGCTCAAGGGCGAGCACTGGCCCTTACGATCGCCGTTACGCGCGCCAAAGGTAGAGATGCGGGGGCTCATGAGGGATCCGATCGAAATCGACGCTCCGGACGACACGGGTTCTCAGACACTGGGCCGGTACGAGTACCAGACCCATGTAGCCGTCAGGTCTCTGCTCGAAATGCTGAGCGGGGGACCAGTCCTGCATGTGACCTGCGAGCACATCGAGGACATCGTGGTGGCCCGGGCCGATGGCGAAGGCACCGTGTGGGACTTCCTCCAGGTGAAGTCCCGTGACGGCGCAACGCCTTGGACCCTCGGCGGCGTGCTTCGCGCGGAGCCCTTGAAGAGCCTCTGGCGCAGCCACCAAGACATACGTGAGACGGTCGACCGATACCGCCTGACCATCGGCCTTGAGGGCGTTCTCAGTAGAACGGATCCTCACATCCTGGCCCTGGCACGCGGCGAAGGGGGCAAAGAACCGAAGCGCCTCGCGCGCGTTGCGAAGCATCTCCAGGCCGACAGCGGGGCGGTATCCGCCTTCCTCAGGAAGGTCCGCATCCAGTGTCTTCCCACTCGCGAGGTCATCGCGCTGGGCAACATGGAGGCACTGGGCGAGATAGCCGGCCCCGACGTAACCCGCGGGGCGCTCAGAGCCCTGTACAGAGACCTTCTGGACCTGGCCCGGACGGCAGCACTGGGTGAGCTTGGTCCCCGGCTGCCTCGGCTCCTCGGGCTCGAAGAACCTGGCATGCTGAATCCGCGCAAGAGAATCGACGAGACTCATCTCGCCCCCTTCCACCGCAGCATGGCCTCCCCCGACCTCCAGGCGCTCGTCCGTGCCAGCCAGGAACGAATGGTCCATCGCTGGGTCGCCTCAGGCATGCCACCACGGATCGCTAAGAAGTTCGCCGACGATGCTTCGGTCGGTACGCCGACTGGCAACCTCGCCTCACTCCCGGGGCATGGAACAGTGGTCCTGGAAGGAGACTTCGGATCCGGCAAGTCCCTGTTGGCCGAACGCATGCACCTCGCGGATATCGACACGGCCTTGGCGGACAGGGCGGCGCCCATCCCCGTCTACCTCCGCGCCAAGGACGTCCAGGGCGATCTGAGCGCAGCAGCGGAAACCGCAGCGCGCCGTATCGGAGACGTCCACGCCCGGGGGGCCCGCATCGTCCTGGACGGTCTCGATGAATCCGGCCCCGCCCGCAGCGAGGATCTGCTCCTTCAGGCCCGCGCACTCACCGCCGTGGCCCCTGGCTGGCGCGTACTGGCCACCGCCCGTCCCGGCCTCCCTCTCTTCGACGACGAGCGCCACACCTGCCCTCTGCTGGATGATGACCAGGTCACAGCACTCATCGAGCGCGCCGGTGGGAAGACCCGAGTGCTCAGGACTGCGTCAGAAGACGTGCGCGACGCGATCCGCAGGCCGCTGTTCGCCCTCATCGCGGCCGGTCTGAGTCAGAACGACGAAGAGATCCCGACTCAGCCGACTGGATTCTTGGACGCCCTCGTCGCCCATGCGATCCGCGGGGCCGATCAGCCTAACTCCGAAGTCCGACAGCTGCTGGCCCGGCTGGCCGTCGGGACCATCTCCGGGGGTGGACTCGTAGCCGCTGCGGATGTGGGAGGGGACACCGTCCAGGTGCTGCTCGACACCCGGCTCGTCGTCCGGGAAGGGCGCTGCCTCACTTTTGCGCTGCCTGTTCTTGAACAGTATTTCGCCGGACAAGCCGTTCTGTGCGGCGCCGTCCCCGAGGCATTGCTCAGGGACCCCGAGTCGCTGGGAAGGCTGCGCCACGGGCTTGCGCTGGCTGTCTCATCGAGCGGCTGGGAGCAAGCCACAGCCCTGATGTCACCCTTGATCGCCTCTTTCCCGGGAGCGGCCGCTTGGGCACTGCAGGAGGCCGTCCCCACCAGCACCGCCGAAGCTCCGTCGCCGCGTGCAGACGACTCGACCGTCACACAGCGCCTGAATCAGGCATGGGACTCCTGGATGGAGGCACTGGCCCCAGCCTCCGGTCACCTCTTTACCTTCTCGCCGGACCAAAGCCTGGACCTGACCGTCGACGCCCGGCTCGACGGCCGCACCCTCAGCGCAATGCTCCTCAAGCGGCGCGACGACGGATCAGTCCCGGCACTCGACATCCCGTTCGCCCTGCGCTACGCCGAACCACGCTCGAGCTCACGTCGGCCACTGGGTTGGTTCCACGGCCCGGTTGCCACCGACTACGGCGCCTGGCCATGGCGCTGGCCCCTGAGTCCCATCTCGAACGCGCTTGGCCGGGTGTGCACCCATCACTCCCTCGCGGTCACTGGCTGCCACCCGTACGACGCCGAGCGGATCTGGGCCATCGGGAAGCAACTCCTCAACCGCTCCGAGCGCGACCAGGCGCCCCTGCCCGTCGAGCTGGTCCTTCGCGAACTGCGGGGGCGACTCGCCCAGAGCGGTCCGTCAGCCCACCACATATTCACGAGTCGACTGCGCAGTCATTCGGAAGAGCTCTCCCGCCTCGGTTCCGAGCTGGAACTGGGCGCATGGTCAGGGGCGGACGGCCACATTCACCGGCCCTACCCCACGCCGGACCAGGAGCGGGAAGAGCGGGGATGGCGCTCGTACAGCCCCAGCCGCTTCCACTTGCTCACCACTCAAGTCCTCACCGCAATGCTGGAGATCCACTCAGCACTGGTGCATCAATGGCTCCCCCGACTGGCGCCGACTCTGAACTTGGCCGGCTTGTCCCCCGCCGGCATCGACGGAACCCTGCTCGTCTCCCGCGCCTCCGACCAAGACCCCGAGCTTCACGTCAGGCTCGTACGTCGGGACCAGGCTGACCCTGTACGTCTCCGGCTGGAAACAGCGGCCGACTTCGACACCTACGTGCCGGAATTCCCCACCGGTGCCACAGCGCCGATTCCCATGGACCGCGGCAGTTGGAACCGCTCACCGACCGCGGTGGTCCGTTCCGAGCCAAAGGTTCTCAAGGACACACCAGCCACCGACTACGCCTTCGCGCAGCTACACCGCGATCTGGCCCGTCTCCATCTTGCGAAGCCACCCATCTGGCACGACGAATTGTGAGGCCGGAAGTTTCCAGCGGCAAGGCGGGCGCACCGACGGACGCTGGCGCCCGCATCGCCACGGTTCGACACCGACCGGCTCAGAGGATGGACCAAGGGAGCTCGGCATCGCCCTGGCGCATCCCCTCGATTCGGCGTTGCACCTCCTCCAGCGTCCAGGGCGCATGGCGCACCTTCCGGGCGTTGGTCGTCACCATGCGCAGCTCGCGGATTCGGGCCAGGGTGTCGTACCCGCGCAGGCTTCTGACGTCCGATCCGTAGGCTTCCGCGAACCGGGTGTAGTGGTCCACCCCGTAGCCGAATCGGCGGCAATGCACTTCGACTGTCACACAGTCCCATTCGGGATGCCCAATTGCGATCGTGTCCCAATCACAGAGCACGGCATCACCACCCGCATGCAGGGCGTTGCGATGTTGTGGGTCGCCCTGAATCAGTCCCATGGGTCGCCCGAAAGTAACGTCCTTCAGTTCCTTTTCCAGGATGTCAGCCTGCTCCGAGAGGAATACGAGGTCCTCCGGAGGCAGCGTGGCGATCGAAGTCAGGGACCGGCGGATAGCGGTGACGTTGTCGTGCTGCGGAAGCCCAAGGTCGGGGACAGGAAGCGTGTGCAACGCCGCCAGGGGCCGCGCGAGCTGCACAGCGGCTACCGGCTCGGCCGGCTGGGGCAGGTAAGTCCAGAAGGTGACTGCGGCCCCGTCCACGACGAGGGGCTGCTCCACGGCTACGGGGTGAAGCGGCGCGGTGGGGAACCCCTTTTCCATGAGCCAGCGGACGAACCGCACCGTCCGTTCGACCTCCTGGTGTGGAGTGCCGCGACGGGCGATCTTCACAACCACCGGCTCGTGCCGCAAGCGGACCACTGCATTGGTGTGCCCGCGGAGGAGGTCAGCATCCCGGCAGTCCAGCCCGGCTGCCGCACCGGCCCCCTCCAGGAGGTACTGCAACTCGCTCTCGCTGTATCCGCCGGCAATCCGGTCCGAAGCTGTCATGCCCACAGGCTGTCTGATTTTCGGCCCGCCTGTCACATCGTCCCGGTCGGCAGTTCCAAGAGTTCACGTAGCTCCCTGGCGGCGCGGGTGCGCGCGTTCGCTCCGGGGAGTACCTCGATCACCCGGCGGGCCCTGGCTCCTACGATCGGGGTCCTGTGGGGTTCTGGCAGCGTCAGGTAGGTCGCGGAGGCCAGCTCGCACGCTTCCGTCGCGCTGCGATCGTGTGCCAGGCAGATGGCGCGCTCCAGGTGGAGCAGCGCTGGGTCGATGCCCGTGCGGGTTGGGTACAGGGCCAGGGCTTGTTCCTGGAACCGCCGGGCCCGGGAGCTCTCCCCCAGCGCGGTGTACGTGCCGCTGAGGTAGAGCATGAGGCGGCGGGCCGGGAACCCGAAAGCGTCGTCCTCTGGAGAAGGGGGAAGCCGGTCGAACAGGTCCTGGGCTTCCTGTGCTCGTGCTCTGGCCGCGGCAACGTTGCCTTGATGGGCGAGTGCCCGAGCCTCGGCTGCCGTTGCGAAGGCGGCGGTGGGCGACGGTCGGCGGTGCATGGTCAGGAGGCGGGCCTCGCGGGCCCACGCCACCGCGGCGTCGAGAGGCCCGTAGTAGAAGGGCAGCATCGCGGCCTGGGCCTTCACGCGAGCGCGGAGATCCACGTTCCCCGATTCCTCGGCAGCGTTTCGCGCTGTTTCGTACCAGCCCCGCGAGCGGCGAATGTCACCCAGTTTCATCAGTGAGTCGGCGATGAGGGTGGATAGGACTGCCGTCATCTCGGTCAGCCGTACGTGCACCGAGGTCGTCTGGCGCTCCTGCGAATAGCTTTCGACCTCGCCGAGTTCCAGGAGCAACTGGGCCAGCATCTCGGCCGGCGGCGTGTATAGGTACTCGCCCCTCATTAAGAGGAGTCGCTCCTCCAGCAGGTCCAGCTGGCCCGGCGACGTGCTGCCACGGGCCAGTGTCCGGTCGGTCGCCCGCCGAGCGCCGTCAAGGTGCTCACCGAGCGAATCGGGGGCTGCCCGCAATGACGGAAAGCCGTCGGAAGTACCGGGCCGTACCACGATCGCGGACGAGGGCTCGGCTACGGTGACATCGAGCTCGCCCAGGCCCAGTTCGAGCGGCGTCGCCTCGTAGTACCTGCACAGCAGTTCCAGCGTCGGCAGCCTCGGCGCGCGAGTCCCGGTTTCCCACCAACCTAGTTGGTTTCGTTCGACCTTCGGGGCCGAAGGCGCGCTCCCGGCCAGCAGCCTCATGCCCGCTGCGGCCTCGTCGAGCGTCTGGCCACGCGCAAGCCGGTGCGCCCGTAGCGGACTTACTCCGCAATGGTCGGCGATCGCCCTCGCGGCTTCCTTCGCCGTACCGCCCGCGGCCACGATTTCGGCGCGGATCCGCTTCGCACAGGATGGCTTGTGGGGCTGGGTCGGAGCGGTCATCGGATCTCCTCTTGCTGGGCAAGCATCCGGGATCGCTGCCCATCACCCTGGCGAGTATCCAACGAAGGCGTTGAAAGTGATGCGCGTTTCGTGAACTGACGCCACGAGTCCGTTGTTTGCTACGCCCGCGTTGCTTGGGCCTGCCTCTCCCAGCCGTCAGTCTGTCCTCCGCCCGCCGGAAGCTCGGGCCTTCGGCACCACAGGCGTGCGCACCCCAGGAGGAAGCGGTGGAAGGACAGCAGAGGCACAGCCCTGACCGTTCGAACGCGGAGCCGGTCCTTGAACTCGGGAGGGTGCCCATCCAGTCCGAGGAGATTCTCGTCGAGAACTTCCGCCGGTTCGACACCGGGGCCGTGACGCATCGCCGCGTGCTCGACGGCTTGCAACGGGGACTGTGAGGTGGCCGGGGTGGACTTCGCTGTCGAAGCCTCCGGGCGCCGCCGGAGCCTGGTTCTGGACTCGGACGATCGGGCGCCGGCCATTGCCCGCGCCTTCACCCACAAGACCCTGTCCGGGTGGGGCCTCGAGGACCTGCTGGACCGCAGCCTGCTCATCGTCAGCGAGCTCACGACGAACGCCGAGCGGCACGGCCGGACCCCTGGCAACGTCCCTGAGCCGGAATGCGAGCGCATCACCGTGACCCTCGCCGCACGGGAAGGGGTGGTGGGAATCGAGGTCGAGGACAACTCCCCCTCCCCTCCGGTCCTCAAGCCGAGCAGTCCGGACGCGATCGGCGGACGAGGTCTGCTCCTCGTGCAAGCCGAGGCCGACTACTGGATGGCCAGACCCCACGAGGACGGGTCCGGCAAACGAGTTCTGGCGATCGTCAAGCGCCCCACGGTCGACATCACGGACGGCACGACCTCCGCCATTCAGTGACTTTCACGGCCGGCCATTGGCCCGGCCCCTTTCCCAGAGAGAGCCGCACATGCTGCTGCACCCGTACGAGCCGCCCGAGCCGGAGACTCCACCACGGCGCGCGCTCATCTTCGACCTGGATGGTGTCCTGGTCGACACACTGCCCGTCATGCGGCTGGCGTGGCAGGTGGTCCAGGACTTCCATGGCATTGCCACGCCCTTCGAGGACTACGCGGCGCACCTGGGTCGTCCGTTCGCCGACATCATGGGCCTGCTGGGCATCGCCGAAGTCGAGGCGGTGCACTCGACGTACTCCTCGGCTTCGGTGGCAGCGGCTCCGGCTGCGTCGGTATTCGACGGCGTCCAGGATGCGCTGCGTGCCTTCGCCGTCGCGGACTGGCTGCTTGCGGTCGTCACCTCCAAGCCCTTGGAGCGGGCTGCTCCTCTTGTTGGCCGACTTGGTTGTACGTTCGCGGCGATACACACTCCGTCCAGCCGCGGTCGGGGGAAGCCGTCCCCCGACCATCTGCTGCTCACGCTGGTGGACCTCGGAGTCGACCCGGCCGACGCGATCTTCATCGGGGACATGCCGGCTGATCGCGAGGCTGCACAGCGGGCGGGCCTGCGGTTCGTTCACGCTGCCTGGGGGTACGGCGGGCCCGGCACCGCGGCCGATGAGGTCGCCCAGAGCCCGGCCGGTCTCCTGTCCCTCCTCAAAGACGGCTCTCAACCCATGACCGCAACCATCGGAAGCCCGCGGTGAGGGCGCCCATGCGCAGCAGGCTGGTGCTGGCCCGGGCAGCCGGCGGAGGGCAGGCGGCGTGGTCGCTCATCGGCGAGGCCGCGGTGAGGCACGCGAGCAGTGCGTCGATCACTACGCAGCAGTTGGAGACACTTCCCGTCGATCGGCGTGAGACGGAAACGTACGTGGAGTCGGTGATGGCCGCGCTGGAGGAGTTCAGTGCCCACGCCGCCCGGACGGCCGCCGGCGCCTCATGGCTGCACGTCCAGCACGTGCCTGTCCGCCGCCTGGTGACCCAGCTGGTGCGCAAGCTCCTCGCGCTGGCCTCGTGGGAGCCGTTCGCACAGTCACCCGGCCCTCTGGCTCCGGCGCCGTACGAGGGTTTGGTCAGTGTCCGTCCGACCAGCTCGCGTGAGTATCGCGCTTACACCGTCACCTGGTCCGGTGTCGCCTACGCGTTGGGCGCCCCGACGCCGCACAGTCCACCGTTCTCCGCCGGCCTCCGTCGGATCACCGCTGAGCTGATCTCGGAGGAGCAGGCCCCGGAGCCGCCGGCTGCCGTCCTGCCCAAAGCATCGGTGGTGGCCCTCTCCTGGTCCTCCCGGCATTGGCAGACGCTGCTACCGGTGCTGCGGGAGCTGGCCGCCGAGGGCAGGAAGTCCGTTCTGGTGGATCTGGCTTCGGATCCGGCCGAGCGCTGCCCGTCGACCGGAGCGGAGGCGGTACTCCTCCACTCCGGTCCAGCCGGGATGCTCGCGCAGACCGGCAGCGTCCCCAGCCTTGGTCTCGGCGCCGAAGGCGATGCCGGGAGCGGAGACGCGGGTGAGACCGTCACCGTGGCGGTAGGACCGCACCGGGTGCGGCTCGACCGGCTTGCGCGACTGGCTGCTGCCGTCATGGAGTCGAGCAACGGATGCACACAGCCGTCGTGGCGGGCCTCCGTTCACGCGGAGCTGTGGCTGAACGACCTGCTCGGCCAAGTCGGCCCGCACACGGTTCTGGTCAGCAACGACACCAGCCCGCTCGGGGTGCTCGCCGTCCACTCCGCCGAGGCGCGCGGGATCAACACGGTGCAGGTCCAGCACGGTGCTTGGACCTCCGAATCGGTGACCTGGCCGGCGCTGCACAGTCGGCACATCGTGGTCATGGGCGAACGGGACGTGGCCCCGGCACGCGCGTGGGCGCGTCACCCGAAGGCCGAGATCCACGTGCTGGGCCAGCCCCGGTTCGACACCTTGATCGGCGTCGACCTCAAGGCGCAACGCCGGTACCTGGAGAAGCTGCTCGCCCGAACCAAGGAGCCGCCCGGCCAGATCATGGTGTGGGCCTGCCAGCCGCTCTCGCCCGAACAGCTCGAAGCCCAAGCGGACCTTCTCGTCACCGGCATGGCGCAGGCCACCGACCAGTGGGGATTGGTCATCGCCCCCCACCCCGCCCAGGGCCCCGAAGCCTTCGCCGCCATCCTGCGAAGGAATCCGCAGGTGGCCGTGGCCGATGGAGCGGTCGGCGCGCGGGGCTGTTTGGCCGCCGCTGACGCCTTGGTCAGCGTCTACTCGACCTGTGGGATCGAGGCCCTGCTGGTCGACGTACCGGTACTGGAGCTCAAGCTGCCCGGCCAGCGGACCCTGGGTCTGGCCGAACACGGCCTCGCCCGCCCCTGTTCGGCGGCGGCCGAGGTCACCCAGGCGCTGGACCAGCTCCGCACCACCCATCTCGCGGTGACCCGCGACTCCGTCGATGCCGTGTGCCGCTGGCGCGGCAACAGCGCGCTCGATGTGGCCCAGCTCATCGTCGCCCGAGGCCGGCGAGCGCTCTCCGATAGCGACCCGCGCCATGCCACCGCGATCCCGCAGGGCAAAGAGGAGGAAGTAGTCCGATGACGGAACTGACGGCCGACAGCGTGGCCGAGATCTTCACCGGGGCCGTGGCCCTGGCGAGGACAGGCCAGCGCGTAAGTCCCCGCGGGATGGCCACCCGCGAGGTGCTCGACGTCAACTTCACGCTGACCCGGCCCCGTGCCCGGCTCTTCTACGCGCCTCCGGCCCGGATCATCAACCCTGCCTTCGCTGTGGCCGAGATGGTGTGGCATCTGTCCGGCTCCGACGCCCCGTGGGTCTTCGACTACAACGGACGGCTGCGGCAGTACGCGGATGACGGCGTCCTGCGGGGCGCCTACGGGCCGCGAATGCGCAACTGGGGCGGAGCCGTCGACCAGCTCCGCCGGGTCGTGGAGATCCTCCGGGAAGACCCGAGCTCGCGGCGGGCGGTGATCCAGCTCTACGATCCGGCGCAGGACGCCGCCGGTCACAGCGACGTGCCCTGCACGCTCGGCTTCCGCTTCCACCTGCGCGCCGGCCGCCTGGACATGTCCACCACGATGCGAGGCCAGGACGTGTGGGTCGGCCTGCCGTACGACCTCGTCTTCACGACCACCCTGCACGAGCTGGTAGCCGGCTGGCTGGGGGCCGAACTCGGCACGTATCACCACCACATCGACTCCCTGCACATCTACGAGCGCGACCTCGACCAGGCCGCCGGCCTCACCAGTGTGGCCAGCTACGAGATGGAAGCGCTGACCACGCCGTGGGAAGGGTTCGACAAGCTCCTCCGCCAGGTCGAAGACCGCGACGCGACCGGACACCCCGGATGGGACGCCGTGACGGAGACGATGCGCAGCTACCAGCTGTGGAAGGCCGGCGACCGGGAACAGGCCCGCCGGAGCGCCCAGGACATCGAGGGCCCGCTCGGCCACCTGCTCTCCTGCTGGTACCGCGAGCTGGAGCGGCGGAGTGCCGGCGCCGCCCGCCCGGGAAGAGGAGCGGCCTGATGGGAGCGAACACGCGCTCGCCTGCGGTCGTCCTCGGCCTGTGCTCCTTCACCCACGACTCCGCCGCCGCCCTCCTGGCCGACGGAGAGCTGGTCGGGTTCGTCGAAGAGGAGCGCCTCTCGCAGCGCAAGCACACGAAGGACTACCCGCGCCAGGCCATCGACTGGCTCCTGAGCGAAGCCGGGCTGACCGCGCACGACGTGGACACCGTCGCGTACAACTTCCAGCCTCTGCGGTATCTGGCCGAAGTTCCAGCCGCCGCGCGGCTGGCCCTCGCCACCGGCACCCGAGACCGTGCCCTGCACCGGGCATCCGGGTTCGCCAAGGTGGCGTACCGGACCCAGAAGCGGCTCCAGGACTTGGGGCGGCGGTTCCCGAATGCACGGGTGCGGCCTGTCCAGCACCACCGCGCCCACCAGCTGGCCGCGTTCGCCTCGTCTGGCTGGAGCGAGTCCGCGGTCCTGGTCGTGGACAGCCTCGGTGAACGGCAGACCACCACCATCGCCAGGGGCCTCGACGCGAATCGGCCCACCACCCGCACGCTGGAGGCGATCAACGATCCGGCCTCGCTCGGCTATGTGTACGGCGCGGTGACCGAGCACCTGGGCTGGCGACGTGGGGACGAGGAAGGCACCGTCATGGCGCTGGCCGCGCTTGGCGACCCCGCCCGCTTCCACAGCCTCTTCGCCCGCGCCGTCCGCACGACGCAGACCGGCTTCTTCGTCGACCCGTCGTACTTCCCGCCCCGGGTCCTGCACGGCGGGTTCGCCCGCATGACCCGGAGGTTCGTGGACGACACCTGCCCTCGCCGACAGCCGGACGAGCCGCTGCAGGACGTCCATCGCGACCTCGCAGCCGCCCTGCAAGCACGCACGGAGGAGGTCATGGTGCACCTCGCCCGCAGGGCACAACTGGTCACCGGATCCCGGCGGCTGTGCCTGGGAGGCGGGGTAGCCACCAACTGCGTCTCCGTGGGACGGATCATCGAGGCGGACGTCTTCGACGAGGTGTTCGTGCCGCCAGCGCCAGGCGATGCCGGAACCGCCATCGGGGCGGCTATTGCCGCGCACTGCGACAGCGGTAACAGCAAGGGCATCGCCGGAGTGACCCGCAGCTGCTACCTCGGTCCTACGTACCCGGATCCGGCACTCGACTTGTCCCCCTGGCCGGGCCTCACGCAAAAGATCCTCGGCACGGAGACTGCGGAGTTCCTGGCGGACCAGCTCGCCCACGGTGTGATCGTCGGCCTGTTCCAGGGCGCGGTGGAGGCCGGGCCGCGCGCCCTGGGCAACCGGTCGATCCTCGCCTCACCTCTGGAGCCCGGCGTCGTCGAGCGGCTGAACGCGACGGTGAAGTTCCGCGAGCCGTTCCGCCCCTTCGCCCCCATGGTCGTGGCCGAGCGCGCCAAAGAGTTCTTCACACTCGGGCAGGAGGCGCCGTTCATGTCCATGGCCTCCCCGGTCACCGAGGCCACACGCCAGCGGATCCCCGCCATCGTTCATGCCAACGGGACAGCCCGGCTACAGACCGTCACCGAGTGGCAGAACCCCTTCATGCACGAGGTGCTGACGGCCTTCGGCCGGATCACCGGCACTCCGGTGTTGATCAACACCTCCCTGAACGTGAAGGGCAAGCCGATCTGCGGCACCCCCGACATGGCGCTCGACTGCCTGGCCAACTCCGGCCTGGACGCTCTGCTCCTGGAGGGGAGGTGGATCACCAAGTGAAGATCGGATACAGCTTCTGGGGCTTCCTCGGCAACGGCATCACCGACACGCCCGACGGGGGCCGTAGCCACCGCCGGCCCCTGGTTGACGAGCTGCTTGCCCGCGGTCACGAGATCGTTTTCCTCCAGGCAGACCGCGACCGTCTCGAAGCCGGGGACGATCTCGCCAACACCTACGGCTTCGACGCCGGCCTGCCGGACATCGACCTGCTGTTCCTGGAGTGGCGCTGGCCGATCTTCGGCCGGAACACGACTCCCTGCGGCACTCCCGGGCACACCTGCGACTTCCACCGCCAAGCCCAGCTGGTGCGCCAGTACGCGCTGAAGCACAAGGTGCCCACGGTGATCTGGGACAAGGACCGTCAGCTGCGCGCCGACAGCATCTGGCGCCGTACGCCGCACGTCGCCGTGTGCGAGGCCGCCCTCGACCCCACCCCCGGCGCGCACCGGCTTCTCTTCCCCGTGGCTGACCGACTCCTCGATCAGGCGGACCCGGCTCTGCTGGCCGCGGCCCCACGCCACGTGGCGCTCGGCTACGTGGGCAACCAGTACGACCGCGACGAGTGGTTCGGCAAGTACTTCGCGCCGGCGGCCGCGTGCTTTGAGCACCGCGTGGGCGGTAAGTGGCCGAACACCACCCGCTGGCCCCACGTGAAGTTCCTGGGCCGGATTCCATTCGAGGAGGTCACCCGCCTCTATGGCGGCACGCTGGCCACACTGCTGCTGGTGCCCCAGCGTTATGCCGAGGCTGGGCAGATGACCCAGCGGATTTTCGAGGCCGTCCTGGCCGGCTGCCTACCGCTGGCTCCGTCCGACATCCAGGGAGCCGACCGCTTCGTGCCGACCGACTTGGTGGTGCGGGCCGGGAACCAGGTGATCCGGAAGATCACGGAGCTCCAGAAGATCGCAGGGACCGATCGGCACGTGCACCTCATCCAGGAATGCCTGGAACGGCTGGAGCTGTTCCGGCTCAGCCGGCAGGTGGACGCGCTGGAGACCGTGATGGCCACGATCACCGGCAGCACCGCAGTGCACCAGGGGGCTGCGTGATGCACAACGCCATCGGGGCTCTCGGGCCCGGATCATCCGATCGTGTTCCGGCGCACGTGCAGCCGGCGCACCAGGACACCCCTAGGGTGGAGAACCATGAAGAAGGTGGCCATCGTCGGCTGCGGCGGCAGCGGCAAATCCCACGTCGCGCGGCAGCTCGGCGCGATCCTCGACGCGCCGGTGACACATCTGGACGCGGTGTTCTACGACGACGCGTGGAACGCTCTGGATCAGGAGAAGTTCACGGCACTCCAGCGGGAGCTGGTGGCAGCGCCCAAGTGGGTGATCGACGGCAACTACAACTCCACGCTCCAGACCCGGTTGGAAGCCTGCGACACCGTGGTGCTGATGGACGTCTCCACCGTCGCGGCGCTGTGGGGCATCTTCTCCCGGCAGATCCGGCACGGCGCCGGGCACAAGGGCGACGGGGTGCACAACCGGATCCACTGGGGCGTGATCAAGTACGTCGCGACCTACCGGCGCGAAATGCGTCCACGGGTCATTGCGAAGATCGACGAGTTCGCCTGCGGTCATGCCGAGGTGGTGCTGCTGACCGGGCGTCGGCACGCCCGCCGCTGGCTGCAGCAGGTGGCCGCGCAGAACTGACCCGAGGCTCTGTTGGGCGGGGGGACGGCCGATGACCGTCAACCCGTTCCTCGACACCTCCCGGCAGGCAGACCTCTACGGGCACCCGAGCCGACTGGCCGGCCGAACCAGCGCGCTCATGCGCGCCAAGACCGCCGGCCGACCGGTACCCGAGACGATCGCCGACCTGGCGGCCGCCCACGGCAAGGGCCCGGCCCGCCGACTGGGCACGGTGGCCGACATCGGATGCGGTCGCGGCACCAGCAGCCGGGTGCTGGCCGAGCGACTGCGGCCGCTACGACTCGTGGGAATCGACGCGTCGGCCGCTCTGCTCGCCGCCGCCCGCGAGCGGGTCGGGAAGATCGCCGGCGTGGACGTGAGCTTCACCCAAGGTGACTTCCACCAACTGCCGATGGGTATCGGCACATGCGACGTGGCCGTGGCGGCGTTCTGCCTCTACCACTCGCCGCAGCCGGAACGCGTCATCGAGGAGCTCACCCGAGCACTGGCCCCACAGGGTCTGGCCGTCCTCGTCACCAAGTCGCTCGACAGCTACAGCGAGATGGACGGCTTGGTGGCCTCCTCCGGCCTCGACCCCTACGCCGGTGAACACGAGAGCCTCTACGCCTCCGCGCACAGCGGAAATCTCGCCGTCCTGGCCAGATCCTGCCTCGACGTGGTCGCGGTGGCTCACGAGGAGCACGTCTTCCGCTTCGGCGGCCACGATCACGTGGCGGAGTACCTGGCGACCAATCCGAAGTACGACCTGGCACCGGGCCTGTACGGCAACCCGGCGGCGCTGGCGGCCTCGCTCCACGAGTTCCTCCCGGATCAGCCCGTGACCACTACGTCCGTGATCACCTACGTGGTCGCCCGGCGCCGGAAGGAGCAGGCATGACCTTGACCCGTTTCACCAAGCCGTACGAGAGCACCGAGGCCGCCGATGCTGCGGCCCGGCATCACCGCTGGCTGGCAGTCCACGCCCCGTCGCTGCGGCAGCCAGAGCTGATCGCCCAGGGGCCGAACAGTCTCGCCTTCCAGTGGATCGACGGTCGGCATGCCCGGCCCGAGGACCTGGTGAGGCTCGCCGCGCTGCTCGGCGATGCCCACGGGGCGGCCTGGTCCACCGACCTGTACCGGGCTGTGCTCGACGAGCCGTACGCGTTCCGAGACGGTACGCCGTTCCCGGACTTCCTCTCCGTCCGGGAGGCCGTGCTGCGCCGGCGTCTGGAGCAGGGCCACCTGCCCGGCCGGCCGGCCCTGCAGATGATGCTCTCCCGGTTGGAGCGGGCTGCCGAGGGCCCCGCCGCCTTCTACAAGGACAGCAACCCGCGGAACTTCCTGCTCACCGATGACGGCACGGTCTTCACGGTCGACACCGACGATCTCGGACTCGCGCCGTTCGGCTACGACCTGGCCAAGCTGATCGCGACGCTGATCATGACGTACGGCCCCGTCAATCCCAGCGCGATCGACGAAGCCCTCGCCGCCTACAACCGGGCCTGCGCCTCGCACGACCCGCTCCTCGGCACGACCAACCGCGAGCGGCTCGACGACTTCCTCGCCCTGCACACCGTGCTGACCGCCCCCTACCTGGGTCGGAACGGCTACCGCTTCGGCCACCTGCTCCTCGTCACCCACCCCGAAGGCACCCCGTGATCACCACCGAATTCGTCCTCCTCCGACACGGCCAGGCCCAGTGCAACGCCGACGGCGTCGTCGGCGGACCGGCGACCTGCACCGGCCTGACCTACCTCGGGTACCAGCAGGTCGAAGGCGCCGCAGCCCAGCTGGCCGCCGAACACCACGCCCGCCCCTTCACGGCGCTGTACGCCGGCCCACGGCTCCGGCTCCGTCAGACCGGCGAGATCCTCTCCCAGGCCCTTCGCCTGGAGATGCGAATAGAACCCGGCCTCGACGGCCCGGTACACGGTGCGGCCGACGGCAGGCCGTGGTTCGACGTGAAGACCGCTGCCGACGGCGGACCGCAGGCCCACCCCGACACGCCCTGGGCGGAGGGCTCCGACACCTGGAACGGCTACCTGCGCCGGGCGACCGCCTTCCTTCAGGAGCTCGCCGAGCGGCACGAGGGTGACCGCGTGCTCTTCGCAGCCCACGGCGAGACCATCATCGCCGCGCACACCCTTTTCCTCGGCCTGCTCCCGGGGAACGGGGCCAGCTTCACGGTCTCACACGCCTCCCTCACCCGCTGGGAGCGCCACCTGAACCGGCTCGACCAGAGGCGGTGGCTGCTCCGCACGCACAACGACACCTCCCACGTGGCCTCCTTACCGGTGCAGGCGGCATCGTGATCACCGCCTTCGAGGATCCGCGGATAGAGCTCGCTCGGCAGACGATTGGAACTGTCCGAGTCGTGCCGGACCCGAGTCTCCCCGGACACCTCCTGCGGCTGGTCGACACCCGCGGCACCGCCTACCTCGCCAAACAGCACGTCCAGCCGGCCAGGTACGTCCAAGAGACCCACGCATATCTCACCTGGAGCAGACACCTCCCCAGGCAGCTGCCCGAGCTGGTCGGACGCCACGACGGCTCGCGCACCCTCCTCCTCACCGCTCTGCCCGGCCACAGCGCAGAAGCAGCCGAGCCCAACACTGCGGTGGAGGAGCAGGCGCACCACGAAGCGGGGCGTGCGCTGGGCCTGCTACACCGGGCCACGTCCGGGCCGACAGCGGGAGGCGGGGCGATCGGCGCCGAACTCGCCGGGCGCCTCGAAGCCTGGGTGGAGCGAGGAGACCGGGCCGACCTGTTCTCCGCCGTAGAGCGCCACCGACTGCTCAGTGTCGCCGGCCAGCTGTCCGGCACCCGCATGGACAGCGCCGTCTGCCATCTCGACTACCAGCCCCGGAACTGGCTCATCGGCGACGAGGGATTCTGGATCTGCGACCTGGAACACATGCGCCGCGACGCGCGGGTCCGCGACTTCGCCCGACTCGAGTTCCGGCGCTGGCAGGCGGCACCACGCCTTCGCGACGCCTTCTTCGCCGGGTACGGCGCCCGTCTCACCGGCACCGACCAACGGCTCCTGGAGAGCTTCGGCGCCATCGAAGCCATCACCGCGCTGGTTCGCGGCCACGAGCAGGGCGACCTTGCCCTCAGCGCGCACGGCCGCACCGTCCTGTCCCGTCTCGTCTGACCCCACACCTCATGGAGACCCCCGTGTCTGAAGCGACCGCCCCTGCACCCGCCGCAGCCCCGAAACTCCGCAGAGTGGTGGTGACCGGCGCCGCCGGCTTCATCGGCTCCCACCTCGCCGCCGCCCTGCTCCGCACGGGCACCACCGTCATCGGCGTCGACCGCCGAGACCCCGCCAAGGACCCCGGCGCGGCAGCGAACCTCTCCGCGCTGGGCGGCCTCCGCGGATACATACACATCCAGGCCGACCTGCTGGGCTGCGCGATCGACCCCTTCCTCATCGAAGCCGACGCCATCTTCCACCTCGCCGGAATCCCCGGCGTCCGGCCCTCCTGGGGTCCGCAGTTCAGCGAGTACGTGCAGTCCAACATCCTCGTCACCCAGCGGATCATGGACGCCGCCACCCGCATGAGGGTGCCCCGCATGGTCGTCGCCTCTTCCTCCAGCGTCTACGGCCCGACCAATGGCGGACCCAGCCTGGAGAGCGACCACCCGCGGCCAGCCTCCCCGTACGCGGTCACCAAGCTCGCCGAGGAGCAGCTCTGCCTCGCGCACGCCGCCCGGGGTGACTGCCCCACCAGCGTCGTCGCCCTCCGGTACTTCACCGTCTACGGCCCCCGCCAGCGGCCGGACATGTTCACCCACCGCGCCCTCACGGCCGCGCTCACCGGGCAGCCCCTCCGCCTCTACGGAGACGGCCACCAGCGCCGGGACTTCACCTACGTGAACGACGCCGTCGCGGCAACCATCGCCGCGGCTGGCGCCCCGGACGACGCTGGCATCCTCAACGTCGGCGGCGGCAGCGGAGCCTCCCTGATCGACGTCATCAACATCGCGCAGAGCCTGACCGGACGCGAGATCCAGGTCCAGCAGGGACACGTCCGTAACGGCGACGTCCTCGTCACCCGTGCCGACCCGCGCCGTATCCATCAGGTACTCGGCTGGCAGCCGGCAGTCGACCTCCATGCCGGGATGCGTGCCCAGATGCAGTCGCTCGCCCAGCCCGCGTATCCCGCGGCTGCCTGAGACCGCCCACCGAACAGGAGCTGCCGTGGACCGGACCGACAGGGCCCGACTCGACACCTACTTCCAGCAGATCACCCAGCGTTTCCCCATGCCGCGCGACATCACCTCCCTGGTCATCACCCATCTCCTCCCCGAGCGGCCGGCGTTCCTGGGTGCCTTATCGGCTGTCACTCGGATCGCGGCCGTCCTTCCGAAGCCGCGCTCCATCGACCAGGCGACCCTCGAAGTGGTCCGGGCCGTTCACCCGGTCCACGAGCTCAGCCGTATGCGGTTCGCCGACCCGGTCACCGCCCTGCACTTCTTGGAGGACGTTGCCGCCGGTCAGCAGGTGGTCCTGCTGGACATCGGCGGCTACTTCGCCGGCAGTCTCCACACCCTGGCCGAGAAGTTTTCGGGCCGTATCCTCGGCGTCGTCGAGGACACCGAGAACGGCCACCAGCGGTACGCCGCTCTCGACCGACTGCCCTGCCCGGTCGTGTCGGTGGCCCGATCGCCGCTGAAGGAACCCGAGGACCACCTCGTCGGCAGGTCGATCGTCTTCTCCACCGAGGCCCTGCTCCGGACTCGCGGCGACATCCTCACCGGCCGACAGGCAACCGTCATCGGCTTCGGCAAGATCGGCCGCTCGATCGCTCAGACGCTCAAGGCCCAGGACTTGCACGTCACCGTCTTCGACAACAGTCCCCTGAAACAAGTCCAAGCCCACTCCCAGGGCTTCCGGACTGCTGATTCGTGCCGGGAAGCAATTCGCGACGCCGGCCTCGTGATCTGCGCGACAGGCAACCTTGCCCTGCGCAAGGCGGACTTCGCCGCCCTGCGAAACGGTGCGTACCTCGCCGCGGCAACCTCGTCCGACGACGAGCTCGAACTCAGCGCGCTGAATGGGCTGTACCGCCGAAGAGGCACCACCAATCACCTCACGCGCTACGAGAGGCACGGACACAGCTTCCATCTCCTCGCTGACGGCGGAGCCGTGAACTTCGTACACCGCGCTGTCGTCGGCACGTTCATCCACCTTGTCCAGGGCGAGCTACTCGCCGCCGCCGCCTCGATCACGAAGGGCGGCATCGAACCCGGGATCCACGAAGTGTCCACCGACGACCGCCAGGACATCGCGAGGATCTGGCTCAAGCACTTCCTGAGGTGATCAACATGGCACTGTCCCGCACCCACATCCGCACCACCGTAGAGGCGTATCTCGCTCACAACCCCGGTGAGCGAGGAGCCCTCGCGCCTCTTTTCAACGCCTTGGACGGCGCCCCCGACCCAACGAGCCGCAGCACCGCTCCGGGGCACATCACGTGCGGCGCCATCGTCATCAACAACCGAAGCGAGGTCCTGCACATCCGCCACAAGGTCACGGCAAAGATGCTCGCGCCCGGCGGACACAACGAAGCCGATGACATCTCCCTCGTTCAGGCAGCCCTGCGCGAACTCACCGAAGAGGCCGGCATCCTGCCCACGGCGGTTTCTCCGCTCCCCGGGTTCGATGGCGTCCCGATCGACATCGACATCCATGACATCGACGCCAACCCCGCGAAGAACGAGCCGGCACACCAGCACTACGACCTGCGCTTCCCCTTCCTCTTGGCCGTCGGCCCCCACGCCGTCACCCTCCAGCAGGACGAGGTCACCGGGTACGAATGGCGTCCGTTCTCCCTCACCAGCAGCCCCTCTCTCCGCGGCAAGCTCACGCTCCTCCCTCCCGACCATCTCCGCCCCTCCATCTGACAGGAGCCACCTGTGGCCGCCACCACAGCCCTCGCGCGAGTCCGAGCGCGTAGGCACATAGCCGTCATCCCCTGCCGATGGGGCGCCTCCCGCTTCCCCGGCAAACCCCTGGCCATGCTCGGCGACAAGCCCATGCTCTGGCACGTCTACCAGCGCTGCCTCGAAGCGAAGCGACTCGACGACGCCCTCGTGGCGACGGACGACCAGCGCATCCAAGCCGCCTGCCAGGGCCTCGGCATCCCGTGCATGATGACCGGCGATCACCCCACGGGGACCGACCGCGTCGCCGAGTGCGCCAACCGCCTCCAGGGCGACGCCTTCATCAACGTCCAGGGCGACGAGCCATTTATCGACCCGGCGGCCATCGACGCCGTCTCCGAAGCCCTGGCCGGACTCGAAGCCGACGTCCTGGCCGTCAACGCCTTCGCCACGCTCGATGGCGCGACGACGGCCGCCGTGCTCGACCACAACACCGTCAAGGTCGTCATCGATCAGCGCGGCAATGCCCTGATGTTCTCGCGCCAGCCAATCCCCTACCCCCGCAGCGGCCGGGCGACGTACCTTCGCCAACTCGGCCTCTACGCGTTCACCAGGGCAGGACTCGCCGCCTTCCGCAGCCTCGGACAAGGGCCCCTTGAACAGGCCGAGGGAGTCGAGATGCTCAGGCTCCTCGAACACGGACACCACGTTCGGATGGTCCCGGTCAGCGATCACGGAATCGCCGTCGACACACCTGAGGACCTGGCACGCGCCGGCGCCTTCCTGGATCTGGGACGGACGGTAACGGCAAGTGGCGACCTGCGATGAGCAGCACTCCCGCACGCCTCCGGACCACCAACTCCAGGCGCAGCACCCGCGGCGCCCGACGAACACCACCGCCGAGGCCAGCTCCCACACCATCTCCACCGGCGCGAGACGGCCCAGGCCGCCCCGGCCCACCAGGTCGAGGCGTCCACTGGGCAGCAGTCGTCGCCCGTCTCCTCGGGCAGGCCGGCTGCAGTCAGGTTCACGCATTCATCTCCGGTAGCAGCACGAGACGACCTGCGGATTTCAGCACACTGAGTGATGTTGGTCATGCTCCGAGGCCAGCTGGGAACCAAGTGAGGTGTCCTTCGTTTGTCAGAGCGGTGGAAGCTGTCGAAACGGCAGGGACAGCCGAGACACACAAACCGCCGCCGTTGAGTACGGCGGCCGATGAACCGGGGGGTCACTGTCATGCGCCTGCCGCGCCTGCGCCCGATCGACATCCAAAGGCCGCTCCTGCCTCGCACCCGCGCGGGGCAGCGGCGGGCCGTGCAGGCGGTGATGTTGCTGTGCGTGCTCGCGCTGCTGCCCGCGACGTGGATGTTCACGGTGGCGGACGGCCGCCTGCGGACGGCGGCCGACGTCCCGCGTACTGATGTGGCCGTAGTCTTCGGCGCCGGCCTTATGTGGAACGGCGAGCCCTCGATGTACCTCGCCAACCGACTCAACGCGGCGGCGGACCTGTACCACAAGGGACGCGTCGAAGTGGTTCTGGTCACCGGCGACAACAGCAGCCATCTCTACGACGAGCCAAGCGCCATGCGCACCTACCTCACCCATAATGGCGTGCCCGACGCCCGTATCGTCAGCGACTACGCCGGCTTCGACACCTGGGACTCCTGCGTGCGCGCCAAGAAGATCTTCGGCGTCGACCGCGCGATCCTCGTAAGTCAGGGCTTCCACATCCGGCGGGCGGTCGCCCTATGCCAGGAAGCGGGCATCGACTCGTACGGCGTAAGTGCGGTCGACCACCAGGACGCGCTCTGGTATTACGGCACGACACGCGAACTATTCGCCGCAGACAAGGCAGCCGTGGACGCCCTGTTCGAGCCGGAACCGCAGTTCCTCGGGCCGAAGGAACCGGGGGTGGCACGGGCGCTAGCCGATGGCCGGTAACACGAAAAGGCCCGGCCCCCGCTCGATGCCGACGGCGGTGTCACAACCACCGAGTACGACCTGCTCAACCGTCCGGTCAAGGTCACGGACAACGCTCCGTCGACCGTGACGTACACCTACGACCACGCGGTCGAGCCGCGCGGTCTCGCCACGAAGACCACCGACTCCGTCGCCGGTTCCTTCGCGGTCACCTACAACGCCGACGGCTCGGTCACCTCCGAGAAGCTGCCCGGCGGCTTCACCCTGACCCAGCGGGAGGACACCTCCGGTGCGGCGGTCGAGCGCAAGTACACGCGCGACAGCGACGGCTCGCTGGTCTACTCGGACACGATCAACCAGTCGATCCACTCGCAGAGCACCACTCACACCGGCTGGTCCGGCCAGTCGTACCAGTACGACAAGACCGGCTGTCTGCTGACGGTGGAGGACACCGCCGACACCGTCTGCACCCGCCGTACGTACGGCTTCGACGCGCGGACCAACCGCACGTCGCTGACCACCGCGACCGGCACCCCGGGTGCGGAATGCCCCGCCAGCGGAGGCACCACCACCACCCACGCGTACGACAGCGCCAGCCGCCTGGTCGACTCCGGCTACGTCTACGACGCCTTCGGCCGGACCACCACGGCGCCCGGCAACGGCACCATCGGCTACTACGCCAACGACCTGGTCCACCAGCAGACGTCGGGCTCCGAGCGCCAGACCTGGCAGCTCGACTCCGCCCTGCGCTTCCGCTCGTTCAAGACCGAGACCGGCAGCGGCTCCACTTGGACCCAGACGGCCTCCAAGGTCAACCACTACGACGGCGACGGCGACAACCCGCGCTGGATCACCGAGGACACCGCCACCGGGACGCTGACCCGCAACGTGGACTCGGCCTCCGGCGACCTGGGCGCGACCACGAGCAAGACTGGTGACGTCGTCCTGCAGGTCACCAACCTGCACAGCGACGTGGCCCTGCAGCTGCCGCTGGACCTCTCCAAGGCGCCCGTCGCCCTGGAGTCGGACGAGTACGGCAAGCCCCGGGCGGGTCAGCCCGAGGCGCGCTACGGCTGGCTGGGCGGCAAGCAGCGGTCCGCGGAGACCCTGACGGGCCTGACCCTGATGGGCGTCCGGCTCTACAACCCCGCCTCCGGCCGCTTCCTGTCCGCCGACCCGGTGTACGGAGGCAATGCCAACGCCTACGACTACTGCTACGGGCAGCCCACGAACTGCTCCGACCTCGACGGCAAGTGGGCCTGGCTCGCGGTGGGCGCAGCGGCCTGGGCCTGCTCCAAGTGGTGCCCGGGCAAGAACACGCGCCGCATCGCCGGCGTGGTGTCGATGGTGTCCGGCGGCGGGTTCCTGCGCAGCATGGCGATCAAGGGCGGTGCACGGCTCCTGGCGAAGCGCTCGGTCAAGAACAGCATCCAGACCAAGCGCGGCTACCGGGTCGACGTCCGCGGCAAGAAGCCCCACTACAACAAGTGGGGTGCCCGGCCCAAGGGCAAGGGTCTTGGCACCCACTGGCGCCGCCTCCGCTACAAGAACAAGCACATGGGCTTCCCCCACGTGCAGTACTACCGGGGCGGCAAGAAGTACAGCAAGTGGGCCTACCGGCCGGGTCTCCGGCACATCTGGGGCGCCTGGCGCTCTCTCCGATGAGCTGATGTGACACTCGGGGGTGCGGGCCGGGCTGCGGCCCGTCCCGCACCTCTGACTTGCTCCGACACGAAAGGTTGCGCCATGTGGGATGGCTGTACACCGGTCCTGGGCGCGGAGCCCGATCCGCCCAGGCGGGAGATCACCGCCTGGCAGATCCCGGGCATCGGGGAGATGGACATCGAGTCCGAGGGGTACCGGATGTCGGTGCTGCCCACCGACGGGACCCTGCGGGTTGAGCTGGCGTTCTCCGGCGCGTATGCGGAATCCGAGACGGCACCCTACCGCCCGCTGGGACCCATGGTCCTGTCGTTGGAAGGCGTGCTCTCTCTCGGCCTCGACACTCCCGGAGCCCCTGCCGACCCGCTGTGGAAGCGAGTGCTCCGGGGAGATCCCCAGGATGAGCTCCTGCGGATGGCCTGGGACGAGAAGGGCGACGTCCTGCACGTGCGGGACGGCGGTACGACCCTCTCCTTCCAGGGCGGCACCTGGCGCTGGCGGCCGGCCGGGTAGCCCGCATCCCGGGCCTGCTCCGGCTCAGGACTTCAGTCGGTCGGCCACCAGCTGCTTGAAGGCGTCCGGGGTGACGGAACCGATGCCCTTGCGGACAGCACGTGTTTCGCGTCCGCCTTGCCGTACGGCCGCACCGCCACCCCGTGCGGAGTCCGGTGACCTGCATACTCAGCCAGCTGCCAGCCATTCTTCCGGGCCACCTGAGCCAGCAGCCCCCGCAGGTAATCCCCGCCACCGCAGATCTGCCCGCCCGAACCGGCCCGCCGCCCGCGCGAACACCGACTCCAACTCAGCGGCCCACGCCACCCCATCCGCCATCCGCGGGCTGGATCGGAGGCGAACTCCTCCAGCTGACCCCTACACGCGGCAAGACACCCCCTAGCGGCAATGCCGCTGACTTAACGGGGCTCGCAAGTCGCTGACCTGCGGCGATGCTCCGATCGGCCTGCCCGGAAAGCCCACAAGGTCAGCGGTATTGGGCCTAGTTTGGCCTTGCATGACAGGTGATGATGAACGTGGTGCACCGCTGGGGCGGCGCCGGATCGTCCGGGCCGCGCTGACGGGAGCGGTGGCAGTGGCCGCAGGGCTGGTGTCCGACACCAGTGCGACCTCCACCGCCGCCCGCGGCGACGGCGCGGAGGTACCGACCCTTTCGCGGCACTGGGGACAGCTCAGAGAACGCGGACGGCGCCCGCGGGCATGTCGTAGCTCAGAGAGCGTTCAACAATGCCCGTGCTGGGGTTCTGCGCACCGACGTACTTGCCGCCGCCGACGTAGACGGCCACGTGATAGGCACCGCTTCCCCTGCTGCCCCAGTACAGAATGTCGCCGGGCTGAAGGCTGCTCAGCGACACCGAGCGGCCGAGCATTGACTGGTCCTGCGATACGCGGGGCAGAGATATGCCGGCCTGGCGGAAGGCAGCCTGGAGGAGACTGGAGCAGTCCCACGAGTTGGGGCCGTTGCTGCCCAGCACGTAAGGCTTGCCGACCTGCGCGCGGGCGAAGTCAATGATGGCGGCGGCGGAGCCGGTGGCCGGGGTGCCGACGCCGCTGGAGCCCTTGACGCTGGCGGAGCCGGAGCCCTCGCCGGAAGCGCTCGTCATGGAGGTGCGGACGGAGCTGCGGTTGGCGCGCTCGGAGGCGGACTTGCGGTCCGCCTCCGTCTTGGCCTTCTTCTCAGCGTCCGCTTTCGCCTGGGCGCCTTCCTTGGCCTTCTTCGCCTCGGCGGCAGCGCCGGTACGGGCGCTCTCCTCCAGGGCGATCAGTTCACCCTGGACGGCGGCGGCGCGGGTGTTCTCGGCGGCCGTGGTGACGGCTGCGGAGACCTCGGCGCCCAGGTCCAGGTTGAGGACCGGCATCTCGAGCGTCGTCTCGGTCACGGGCTCGGCGGTCGGGGACGCGCTCGCGGTGCCGGCCATGGCCAGGGTGCTGAGAACACCACCGGCAATTCCGGCGCGGACCGCGAGCGTGGAAGCGCTGCGGCGGGGCTTCCGGTGGCTTGGGATGTGAGCGGTGTGGGACATGAGTACAACCGCTATCAGGGGTTTGCGGTTCCCTTCAAGAAACGTGGGCTGCGCCACAGTTGCGCACCAAGGAAGCCAAATGAGCCCGGAACGCCTCGCCCTGACGCCACAACGGGCGAAACGGACACGCCTTTACGAGCCTGCGATCAAAGGCTTTCCGAAATAAGTCCGATTGATCCCCGACCTATCACCCCTGCATGCAGATGGCCAAGCCCGCTTTCGGCGACGCAAATACGGAGTGATGCAGGTCACACGTACGTCACCTTAACGTGCGTCGTGACCGAGCCGTGATCTTGCGGCCGGATAAGTGAACGGATGGACGCGTCGGCGGATTACGCGACCCCAACCCGGCCACACCACATCACCAGAGTTTCGGCCCGTCCGCTGCGCTCGTCTCGGGCTGCTCTCCTGCCGATTCTTTTGGCCTGCCCTTCACACGGTCGCGCTGGGTGCCCCGGTGGTGCCTGTCGGCGTGGGGGACGGCCGCCACCACGACCGGGCCGCCCCGCCTGGTGATGGTCACGTACACCGGACCGTACGAGGAAGACAGCGGTTACCGCGATCGCCTCTCCATCGAACCCACCCCCGCACCGCCTCCTCGCCAGCGGCAGGCGGCCGCACCCATGCGATGACAACAGCAGGCTCCCCCGTTTGAACACCCGCGCCCGGTGTTACCCGTAGGGGACAGAACCCAGCCCTGCGAACTCACGGAGGCGCACAATGACCACCGCTGTCAAGGACATGCTCGACACCTACCCCGCCGACCTCGGCGGTGTGGACCGGGAGAAACTGACCCGCTGTATCGAGGAATGCATCGCCTGCGCCCAGGCATGTACCGCCTGTTCGGATTCCTGCCTGTCCGAGGAAATGGTCGCCGAGCTCACCAAGTGCATCCGCACCAACGCCGACTGCGCCGACATCTGCACCGCCACCGCCGCAGTCCTCTCCCGCCACACCGGCTACGACGCCAACATCACCCGGGCCATTCTCAAAGCCTGCGCCACCGTCTGCAAAGCCTGCGGTGACGAGTGTGAACGCCACGCTGGCATGCACGACCACTGCCGCATCTGCGCCGAAGCCTGCCGCCGCTGCGAACAAGCCTGCAACGAGCTGATCGCCTCCCTGGGCTGACCTGGGCCCAGGCCACAGGCACTGGGAACCTCTACGCCATTGGCCCGCTGGCGCCTCCTCCGTCAACGACGATGGGAGGTGTCATGAATGATTCCGGATATCCCCTCATGGGGGCGTGTCAGTCCGACCGCTCGGCTTGCATCCGGGCGATCAGCAGGGCGACGTCGTCGTGATCGCCGGGGTGCCGCAGCTCGCGGAGCAGGAGGTCGCAGGTGTCCTCCAGGTCACGGTAGGGGCCGGCGAGCAGGGACAGGAGGAAATCGAAGCGTTCGTCGAGGGGTTGGTCGCGGGTCTCCACCAGGCCGTCGGTGTAGAGGACCAGCTGATCCCCGGGGCCCAGGTCGAGGCGGGTGGTGTGGAAGGGGACACCACCTACCCCGAGCGGCGCGCCGGTGGGCAGGTCGAGCAGTTCCGGCGGGCGGCGGGAGCGCATGAGGACCGGCGGCAGGTGACCCGCCACCGAGATGCGGCAGCGCTGGTCGTGCGGGTCGTAGACGGCGTAGACGCAGGTGGTGAAGGTGTCGTCCATGCCGGCGGTGGCCTGGTCGAGGTGGTGCAGGACCTGGGCGGGGTCGAAGTCGAGCTGGGCCAGGGTCCGGGTGGCGGTGCGCAGCTGGCCCATGGTCGCGGCGGCATCGATGCCACTGCCCATGACGTCGCCGATGATCAAGGCGGTCTTGTCGCCCGGGAGGGGGATGACGTCGAACCAGTCGCCGCCGATCTCGCTGGTGGCGCCCGCCGGCTCGTAGCGGTGGGCGATGCCGAGCCCGGGCCGATGCGAGGGCCGGTTCGGCAGCAGGTTCCGCTGGAGGGCGAGGGCGGCATGACGCTGGCTCTGGAACCAGCGGGCGTTGTCGATGCACACGGCCGCGCGGGCAGCGAGCTCGCCGGCCAGAGTGACGTCGTCCTCGTCGAACGGCGCCGGATTGCGGGCCCGCATCAGGCCGACGGCGCCGATCACCTCGCCGCGGGCGACCAGCGGCAGCACGAGGTACGAGTGGATGCCGGCCGCGGCGAGAACCGCGGCCGAGTCGTCGTCCCGGGCGATGCGGCGCAGGTCCTCAGCGGTCACCTTCGCCCTCAAGACGGGGCGCCCGGTGTTGACGCAGCGGATGACCAGGCGGTCCGCGGCGTACACGACGAGGTCACCGACGGGGTCCGGGGCCCGTGCGGCCTCGGTGGGGTACGCCGATACCACCGCCAAGGCGCGGAAGCGCGCCGGACCGGTCTGCGCCCCGTCGGTGCGCACGCCCTGCAGGACGCTGTCGAGGACATCCACCGTGACCAGGTCGGCCACCTCGGGCACGCACACCCCGGCCAGCTCCCGGGCCGTCTGTCCCAGGTCGAGGGTGGTGCCGATCAGCGCCGACGCATCGGCGACGAGTGCCAGGCGGCGCCGTGCCCGGGCGGCGTCGGCGGCCGCCCTGTGCTGCGCGGTGACGTCCACCACCGAGGTGGCCAGGCCCAGCACCCGCCCGGCGGGATCCTCCAGCCGGTAGAACGAGACCGACCAGGCATGCTCCTGGCCGGGATCGTCCGGGGCGTCCCCGACCATGAACCGGTCCAGCGCCGGCACCCCCGTGGCGAGGACCTCGCGCATCACCGACTCGATGGCGTCCCCCCTCAGAAACGGCGGCGTCTGCCCCGCGTCGGGTCCGGCACGGTCCTGGGCCGAGCCGCCGTTCATGCCTTCCAGCGCCGGATTGACCAGCATGAACCGCAGATCGGTGTCCATGACCCCGAGCCCGATCGGTGACTGGGAGATCAGCCGCAAGGACAGCGCCAGGTCCCGCTCCACACGCCGCAGCGTCACCTGGTCGGTGGCGATCCCCAGCGCGTAGTGGCCTCCCTGGTCGTCCTGCAGCCGCATGTTGCGGAACTCCACCAGCCGCGTACTGCCGTCCTTGTGCCGGACCGGGAAGCCGCCCGCCCAGCGCCGCCCGCTCTCCATCACGCGGGCGAACAGCCCGATGACGAAATCGAGGTGCTGCTCGTCGACCAGCAGGGGGCCCGCGAACCGCCCCAGCGCCTCGTCGGCGGAATATCCGAACAGTTCCTCGGCCTGCGGGCTCCACAGCGCGATCCGCCCGCTGTCGTCCAGCACCACCGCGGCCAGGCTCAGCACGTCCAGCAGCCCGCCGGGGGCCGCCGGGCCCGCACCCGTCCCGCCGACCTCGACCCGGAACGCATCGGACGCACTCATCCCGGCACCCTTCCGCTCACTCGTACGGCAGCCCGTACCGGCCGGACCCCGGGCTCCGATCTCCTCTCGCCCGCTCCCACCGTCTCATCGTCCCTCCGAACCGGCGGCGGGCGCCTCACGGCTACCAGCCGCCTGTCCGGTACGTCGCAGAGCGTGACGGAAGGCCCCGACGCTCGCGGACTGCGTGGGGCCCAGCGCGGCGCGTTCGGCCCTGTCGTCGCCTTCTCCCGCGCCCGTGCCATCGCGTAGACGCGAACGCCGATGAAGGTAGCTACCTGTGCTCCAAGGGCCAGCTACTTGGCGGTCAGCCTGCCTCAGCAGCCGCCTCGACGTCCTGGATGCCGCGCGGGGGCCTGGCTGGACCCACGGGAGGTAACACGCCTACGACGATGGCGGCAGACCAGGTGTCCGCGCCAGGCTCCAGCGGCCCCACCGGAATGGGGCGGGTTCTACATCTGCTGGCGCAACAACGGTCGGATCGCGGCAGCCGCCTGCGTGGTCCACGGGACCGCATAGTGGCGAGGGTCCGCCAGGACTGGCTGGCGGACCCTTTCACATCGCTCTTCAGAGAGACGCCGGAGCCGAAGGTACGGTCGCGCTCCGGTGCCCTGTCCCGGCAGTCCTGGGCTCCAGTACCCGTTCGGCGAGGTAGCCGAAAACGAGACCGAAGGAAGCCCACAACGTGGCCTGAATGGCGAGCGCCGCAAGACGGAACTCCCACACCACGTTGGCGGAAAAGTCCTTCGGCATCTCGTTGACGGCCGGGAGGAACGCGTAGGCCAGGCCGACGGCCAGGATGAAGAAGGAGCCGGCCGCGATCGTGGCGTTCCAATCGCCCAGACGCGGCGCGAGGCGCTTGCCGAGGATTACCGTGGCTACGGCCAGCAGGACACTGAGCACCATCATGAGGAAGTAGAGGGTGGTGCGCTGCCCGATGGTGTCGGCGTCGCTGACGGCCGGGGGATTTCCGGGGTACTTCAGGAACGGCACGACGTAGACCGCGATCAGGGCGCCGAGCGACAGCAGGACAGCGGTCGCTCGCGCGCTGAAGCGGCCGATCCGGCCGAGGGCGAAGCAGAACGCCAGGGCAGCGATCCCGCCCAGCGCGACGCCGTAGATGAGGATGCCGGTGGCAAGACCGGTAGTGGCCTGCATGGTGCGGCTGACCACTTCGATCCCATGTTCCGTGCTGTGCGCGTCCTCGTATGCGATGCCCGCGTCGATCTGCGGCTCGCCGAGGAAGTAGGCCACGGCCAGCGCGAGTAGCCCGGCGGCCAGGCCGGCGAGCATGCCGCGTACCAGAAGGTTTCTGACGGTTGCGGAGTTCATGTGTTCGCTCGCCTTCGTGTCAGTGGCAGGGGAAGCCGAGCAGGTGACGGCCGTCGTGCACCCATTCGTGCACACCGTCGCCCGAGAACACCGCCGTGGCGCCCTGTTCCGCGCCGACGAAGAACAGCAGGAGGAGCATCAGGGTTCCGAAGAAGGCCGCCCAGGGCAGGACCGCACGGATCGGCAGCGCGGCAGGTGCGACTGGGGCGGAAACGATCGGCGGAGCAACGGACTGCGCCATAGCAGGACCTCCTGTGGGAACACGCGTCCCGGTCGGGTGGAGCTCGAAGTGACGGCGGCGGGTCTGACTTGCCGAACGTGCACCGCCCAGTCCGTGAGCGATGTACAGGCATACAGTGGCGCGACCGTGCCGGATTCCCACCGGCTTCCGCCTGCCGTCGAATGATTCGTCGCGAAGGTACCGCGAAGCATCGACCACGCCAAGGGCGTGCGAGGCAGCAGAGAGAATCGCGCGATTCGGCTTCACGACTCAAATAGCGCCCGCAGATGCGCAGTTGTCGCGAAAAGAGAAGGTGCATGACAAGCGGGTGATGTTGATCTCAGCCGTGGGGTCGACACCGTAAATGCGCGGGCCCGCGCTCCGGCCGGGCTCTTCCGCCGGACCTGCCGGACTGCGACAAGCGCATGCGGAGCACGTCCCTGCCGCCTGCCCACCAGACCGTCGGCATGACGCTGCCACATCGACGGGTTCTCGCCTCTTGCGTGTCGATTCATCCCTTAATCGTCTGTTTGGCGAAACCGGGCAGGCCCGCCACAGCATCAACTAGTCTACTAAATGGATTAGCACGTGGGATTAAGGTTGCCCCATGACCAATCCGCATGCCCCTCGGCTGACCTCAGCGACGGGAGAGATACACCTGCATGGCTCGGTGCAGCGTCCTATTGACAGCACCCTGCAGCGGCAGCTCCCACTCGCCGAGTGTCTCGACGACCTCACCTCCGGTGCCGAGCTTCCAGCGCATCAGCCCGAAGGCGCGCTCCTGCGGATCCAAAGTCGCGGGCACACCGCGCATGTCGTATACCAACGCGCCCAGCGTGTGCGCGTCCCGGATCATCCGCCACTGCAAGGCGTTGCTCGGCCGTACTTCACGACGGTGGTCGGCGGAAGCTCCCGTCTGGTACCAGACGCGCCGTCCCGCCACGATCATGGTGTGGGCGGCGAGCACCTCATCCGCATGCCGTGCGAGATACAGCCTCATACGTCCCGGTTCCTCCGCATTCAGCTCCCTGTACTGCCGCTGGAAGTAGTCCAGCGACCGTCCCAGTCGGAAGCCGTCGCGCCGCTCGGTGACCTGCAGCAGCTCGTAGAAGGTCGCCACGTCGTCGCCCGTGCCGAGGAAGGTCTCGACCCCGGCTTTCGATGCCTTCTTGATGTTGCGGCGCCACTCCTGGTTCAGGCCGGACCACAGGTCGTCGGTGCTACGGCCGGCCAGTGGCACCTCGAAGAGGTAGCGGGGTTGGGCGTCGCCGGCACCGCCCTCCTCTCCGCAGCGTCGCCATCCGGCGGTCCGGAGCCGGTCGCCCACTGCCGCACCCACCGGATCCACGAGATCCGGTACCACGTCCTCGACCCGGCGTCCCGGTCCCACGGCCGTTTTGAGCGTCGACGCATGCCAGCGCCGGTACGGCAGCGGCGGGCCCATGCGTACGGCGAACGCCCCCGCGGAGCGCAAATGGTCCAGCAGCAGCTGGAGCATGTCCGTCAGCCTGGGATCGGCCCAGTCCAGCTGAGGCCCCTCCGGCAGATACGCGAAGTAGCGACGGGTTCCCGGCAGCGGCCGGTACAGCACCTGGGCGGCGCCGTGCTGGCGGCCCGAACCGTCGAACCAGCCGAGCCGCTCCGCCGTCCAGCCTTCCTTGACAGCCGCCCAGGACGGCAGCTGCAGAAAGCTCACCTGGTCCACCGATGTGCGCCCACTGAGGCTACTGAGGTATCCACGGTGCTGCTCGACGGTCGTGCGCGCTATCTCGAAACCGCTGGTGCGTTCAGTCATCTGCGCCTCGGCCACGGCCATGTCGGAGGCCTCCTCAATCCGGTCCACGCCCCTCCGGCGGGAGGGCGGCGGGAAGGGCCCGCTTACCTCTTGCACGCCTGGCCGTCCTGTCGTGTGGCAGGAACTTTCCGGCCGCTTCCTGATGGCGTGCGGAGGGGCGGGGCGTGACGACGCCGGAGCGGACGGAGTCCGCAGACAAGACGCCACCGCAGGCCCGGACCGGTCGGCTCCGCGGTGGCACCGTGATGATGCTCGGGTCGCTCGCGTCGCGGATCACCGGCTTCGTGCGCAGCGCGGTCATCGTCGCCGCGCTGGGAACGGCGCTGCTCGGAGATGCCTACAACGTCGCCAACACCGTGCCGAACATCGTCTACATCCTGCTGATCGGCGGGGCGCTGAACTCGGTGTTCGTGCCGGAGCTGGTTCGTGCCGCGAAGGAGCATGCGGACGCCGGCGTCGCCTACACCGACAGGCTGATCACCCTGTGCCTCGGGGCACTGACCGCGATCACCGCGGCGGCCGTGCTCGCCGCGCCCTGGATCGTCGCCGCGTACACGGACTACACGGGTGCGCAGCGAGAGCTGACCATCACCCTTGCCCGCTACTGCCTGCCTCAGATCCTCTTCTACGGCGTGTTCACGGTGCTCGGCCAGGTGCTCAACGCGCGCGACCGGTTCGGCGCGATGATGTGGACCCCGGTGCTCAACAACGTCGTCGTCATCGCCGTCTTCGGCTTGTACCTGGCCGTGGCGGTCGAGGCGAGATCAGCGGGCGACGTGAGTGACGCCCAGCTGCTCCTGCTCGGCGTCGGCAGCACCGCAGGTATCGCCGTCCAGGCGATTGCCCTGCTGCCCTCCTTGCGCGCAGCCGGATTCCGCTGGCGTCCGAGATTCGACTGGCGTGGGGCGGGCCTCGGCCGGCCACTGCGGGCCGCCGTGTGGACGCTGCTGCTCGTCCTGGCGAACCAGCTGGCGTACTGGGTGGTGACGCGACTGACCACGTCCACCGGAGTGCGGGCCGTTGCCGATGGGGTCATCGAAGGCGTGGGCTACACCGCCTACAGCAGCGCGTACCAGTTGTGGGTGGTGCCACAGGGCATCATCACGGTCTCCCTGGTCACCGCCCTGTTGCCGCGGATGAGCCGGGCCGCCGCCGACGGCGACATGGCCCGGGTGAGCTCGGATCTGTCCCGAGGACTGCGGACGACGGCGGTCGCGATCGTCCCCGCCGCTGCGGTCTTCCTGACGCTCGCGCCCCAGCTGACCGGCGTGGCGTATCAGTACGGACAGGTCAGTGAGGCCGATTCACAGGCGATCGGCTGGGTACTGGTGGCATTCGCTCCGGGCTTGGCGGCATTCTCCGCCCAGTACGTGCTCTCTCGCGGTTTCTACGCACTGGGCGACACCCGGACCCCGTTCCTATTGACGCTGGTCATAGCCGGGACCAACGCGGCCCTCTCGTCCGCCGCATACCTCCTGCTGCCACCACGGTGGGCCGTCGTCGGAATCGCGGGTGCCTATGCGGCTGCCTGTACGGCAGGCCTGTACTGCACGGTGTGTGCATTGAGACGTCGGTTGGGGCACCCCTTCAACGGCGTGCTCGGCACTCATGTGCGCATCGCCGTCGCGTGCCTGCCCGGAGCCATCATGGCCTACGCCGGAGGCCGGTGGCTCACGGAACGGATGGGGCAGGGACTCACAGGCTATGCCGCCGGTCTGCTGCTGGGCACGAGCACCATCGTCGTGTCCGTTCTGGCGCTCGCCCGGCCCCTGCGTCTCACCGAGGTCGATGCACTGGTCGCCCCCGTGACACGGCGCTTGCGCCCGCACGGCCGGCACCGCGACGAGCCGCGGAGCCCTGGTCCATGAACGAACAGCCCGAGCAGAACAGGCAAAAGGACTTCGAGCGCTTCTACGCCGAGAGCGCCCAGCGGCTGGTGGCTGTCGTATACGCGGTGACCGGCGACGTCGGCGAGGCGGAGGATGCGGTCCAGGAGGCGTACGCCCGGGCATGGCCGCGGTGGGAACACCTGGCGGCGCACGGCGATCCCACACCATGGGTACGTACGGTCGCCCTGCGGCTCGCGGTCAGTTCCTGGCGCAGGACCCGCAACCGGCTCCGCGCTCACTTCCGGCACGGGCCGCCACCCGACCTCCCCGGGCTCGCCCCCGACCACGTCGCACTCGTCGCGGCGCTGCGGCGGCTCGGTCCGGAGCAGCGTCGTGCCATCGTGCTGCACCACTTGCTGGATCTCCCGGTGGAGGAGGTCGCCCGGCAGACCGGGTCGACGAGCACGGCGGTACGCTCGCGACTCATGCGGGCCCGCCGCATCCTCAACACCCATCTCGCCGAGACCACATATACGACAGAGCCGCTCCGCAGTGGCCCACCGGCGATCGCGTCGTACAAGCCACGGCAGGAGGCCTACCCGCATGAGTGACGGCTTTCGCCCGCTCCAGCAGGACGAACTGGGCGCCCAGTTGTGCGGATTCGTCGATGGCGCCGAGCCCCTCATCGCACTCAGTACAGGGGTGGACGATGTGCAAGACCGAGTACGGCGCCATCGGACACGCCGCCGAGCCGGGGCAGCCACACTCGCCGGGGCAGCCCTATTCTCCGCTGGCTTGTGGGGACTTCCGCGGTTGGTGAGTGACGCGCCCACCGACCAAGCCGGACAGACTAGGCCCGAACTCGTGTCGGCCGCAGCGATCCTTCCGTCCCCCGCCGCCGGACGTGGACTCCCCCGTACTGATCTGCTGTCGCCGGCCGCCCTGCCTTGGAACAGCACGTACCACTGGCACGCCATCGACGCAGGCGGGGGAACCGCTGCTCCCCCGCCCACCGGAGGGACACACGCCTGCACTCTTCCCTGGTTCGACGGTACCGGCGCAGAAGCGGAGATCACTCGCACATACCAGGGAAGCAACGATGCGAGCGCGCAACACCGCATCGTCGCATTCGCCGACAACAGCGCTGCCCGGCATGTCGCCGGGCAGCTCGCCGAGGCCTTGCGTAAGTGCGGCTGGCACCAGACCCGGGTCACCGGAGGCACTGTCTCCGACTCCGCCTCACCCCTGCTGTACGAGTACGTCCTTTCGACCGGCCCGGGCGCCCCATTGCGTGTGACGCTGGTGCAGTCCGACCATCGGGTGGCCGTCCTCGTACTCGCGACCCGGCAAGTCGCCGATCACGCCCATCCGGACCCGAAGACTGAGCACTGTCTCGAAGAAGCAGTGAAATCCACGCAGCCACATGGGCCTTCCCCGTTCGGGGCGAAGCACTGCTGATGGGGAGGGGAGGGGAGGGCTGTGCACTACGTCTACTATTCAACTTCTTAGTTGAATAGTAGATAAAATCAAATCAGGCCAAGCTACACACGAACCGTTCACGCATTGTCCAAAATCACGTCAACTATTTCGCGGGAGAGCCGCTAAGATCACGGCATGGTTACAGCCCGGTCGCCCTATCGCGTGCCGCCGACCCGCTCGTCGATGGGTCTGCTGCGCCTGCTTGGGCTGGCCGTGCTGCTGCTGGGCCTCTTTTACGCGCACGGCGTGCACATGGAGGGCAGGGCCGAGGGCCACGGAGGCCCCGGCGCGTCCGTCTCCTCCGCAACTCCCTCAGGCGGCAGTACAGCCGCCCGGGTGGACCACACGGAGCACCATGGAGCTGACCACTCCACTCAGGAGTGCACGCCGAGGCTGCCGCGACAGGGAGCCACTGTTGACGCACCTCGCCTGTCTCCGCTGACCGTAGCCCGGTGTGCGTTCGGCACCCCGCCCAGCTTGCCCGCGAGCGGCGACCCGGGGCCGGTCGGCTCTTCACTGACACACTCCAGAACAACGCCCGTGCTCCAGATGTAGACAACGGCAACGACTGGCGACGCCCGTATCACCATATTTGCGCCTCACCGGCGCTATGTTCGGGCTTGTCCAGATTTTGGCGCCCTGACGTCCACGCACAGCGGGTGACGGATGGGCCCAACCATCGCTGTCCACACCGTCGACCTCGTGCCGCTTCCTCTGCCCCCATGGGCCGCTGAAGCGACTGCCGCGCGGAGGAAAAGTGCCACGCCACCCGCTTGTACGACCCAGCCGCCGGGCCGCGCCCTGGCCGGGCCGTCTCCTCGCAGGCATCCTGAGCGCCCTGCTGCTGGCAGCGGTGCACTGCTCTTCCTATCTCGCCAGTGACGACCACGGGCACGTCGCCGCGACGGCATCAGCAAGTGAACTCACGCACCAGCATCCGGTCGACGTGCCGGTGGACGGGCACCAGGAGCACGGTCACAGTTCTGCTTGCGTCTCTCCCGGACTAGCTCCCCAGCCTCAGAGCGGATCCCAGTCTGCGGCAGACGCGGCAACAGTGCTCTCCCTCGCCATCGCCGGTGAGGCGGCGATGGCCGAGCCTCCGGCCGCGCCGCCCGGCACCAGCAGAACGCCGATAGCCCAGAGCGGCCGCTCCACGCTGACATGCATCTGTCGGTGGCGCATCTAGACCACTCGCTATGCAGCCGTACGACCGGCTGCCGCATGCCGATCTCAGGGCCGGGATACCCCCCTGCCCTGCGCCGGCGGCATGCGACCCGAGCGAGTACTTGACGCGCATCACCGAATGAGAGCGAAACAATGCATTCCTCGACCACGGACGCGACACCCCCCACCCACTCCGCCCTGTCCGGGCTCGTGGGTAACACCCCGCTGCTTCGGATCACAGAGCCTGTCGCCCCGTCGGGGCGCGGCTTCTGGGCCAAGCTGGAGGGCTTCAACCCCGGTGGCATCAAGGACCGCCCCGGCCTGCACATGGTCGAACGGGCCCGCGCCCGCGGTGACCTCAAGCCGGGCGCCCGCATCATCGAGTCCACCAGCGGCACCCTCGGCCTGGGCCTGGCCCTGGCCGGCATGGTCTACGGACACCCGGTCACCCTGGTCACCGACCCGGGCCTGGAGGCATCCATGACGCGGCTGCTGTCCGCCTACGGAGCACAGGTCAACGTCGTCTCCGAGCCGCACCCCACCGGCGGTTGGCAGCAGGCCCGCCGTGACCGCGTAGCCCAGCTCATGCAGCAGCACCCGGACTCGTGGTGCCCGGACCAGTACAACAACCCCGACAACACCACCGCATACACGCCGCTGGCTCTCGAACTGGCCACCGAGCTGGGGCACATCGATGTCCTGGTATGCAGCGTGGGCACGGGTGGGCACTCCGCGGGCGTCTCCCGCGTGCTGCGGCAGCTGTACCCCGACCTGACGCTGGTGGGCGTGGACACCATCGGTTCCACCATCTTCGGCCAGCCCGCCCGTCCCCGGCTGATGCGTGGCCTCGGCTCGAGCATCTATCCCCGCAACGTCGCCTACGAGAACTTCTCCGAAGTGCACTGGGTCTCTCCGGCCGAGGCGGTGTGGACCTGCCGCCAACTCGCCTCCTCCCACTACGCCACCGGCGGGTGGAGTGTGGGCGCTGTCGCCCTGGTCGCGGGCTGGTTGTCCCGTGCACTGCCGAAGGACACCCGAATTGCGGCGATCTTCCCCGACGGCCCGCAGCGTTATCTCAGCACCGTCTACGACGACGACTACTGCGCGGCCCACGGTCTGCTCGAGGCACCGCCGGCCCTCGAACCCGAAGTGATCGGGCGCCTGGACGAGAAGGAGGTCACCCGCTGGACTCGTTGCACCACCGTGGTCGACCCGCTCACCCTCGCCGATGAGACGCGGGACACCGAGGTTGAGGCACCTGCCGGCGAGGCCGAGCCGCTCATCGAGGCCGACTCGGAGGACACGGCCTGATGAAGGGCACGATCACACAGTTCCGAACCTACGAGCGCAGCGTCCAGCTCTTGATGGTGAATCAGTTCACCATCAATCTCGGCTTCTACATGCTCATGCCCTATCTGGCCACGCACCTGGCCGGCCCGCTCGGGCTCGCGGGCTGGCTCGTCGGGCTGATCCTCGGCGTGCGCAACTTCAGCCAGCAGGGCATGTTCCTGATCGGCGGAACATTGGCCGACCGTCTCGGCTACAAGCCGTTGATCATCGCGGGGATGGTGCTCCGTGTTGCCGGTTTCGCGACCCTCGGGCTCGTTGACTCCGTACCCGCATTGATCGCCGCCTCCGCTGCTACGGGGCTGGCCGGAGCCCTGTTCAACCCCGCCAGCCGCGCGTATCTGGCCGCGGACGCGGGCGAGCGCCGAGTCGAGGCGTTCGCGCTGTTCAACGTGTTCTACCAGGCCGGCATCCTGCTGGGTCCGCTGGTGGGCATGGTGCTGACAGGCGTCGACTTCCGCGTCACCTGCCTGACAGCGGCCGGAATATTCGCCGTGCTGAGCATCGTGCAGATCCGCGCCCTGCCCGCCCGTCGAGGCAACGACGCGCAGGACCAGAAGGATGGCCGGCGCGAGAGCGTGCTCAGCCAGTGGCGCGGCATCCTGGCCAACCGCCCGTTCCTTCTGTTCTCCGTGGCCATGATCGGCTCTTACGTCATGACCTTCCAGGTGTATCTGGCGCTCCCACTGGAGGTCCGACGTCTCGGTGGTGAAGGACAGTTCGGCACGGCTGCGGTGGCGGTGCTGTTCGCCGTATCGGGGCTGAGCACGGTCCTCTTCCAGACGAAGGTCACCGCCTGGTGCAAAGCCCGCATGGAGCCGGGCCACGCGCTCGCTTGTGGGCTGCTGGCAATGGGCGTGGCCTTCCTGCCCTTGCTGGCTGCCACAGCAGTGCCCGTCCCGGACGGCGGAGTAGGCCTGTGGCTGCTGGCAGCAGTGCCCCCGGCGGTGTCCGCCTTGCTGCTGGCCTTCGGCACGATGATCGCCTATCCGTTCGAGATGGACACGATCGTCCGGCTCTCCGGCGACCGCCTCGTGGCCACGCACTACGGGCTGTACAACACCATCTGCGGTGTGGGCATCGCGCTCGGCAACCTGCTCACCGGCGCGGCGCTGGACGCGGCCCGAAACGCGGGCATGTCCGCGCTCCCGTGGCTGGCGCTCTTCACCCTCGGCCTTGCGTGCACCGCCGCCGTCTACGGCCTGCACCGGACCGGTCGCCTCGCACCAGCCGTGCCTGAGGCGCGGGCCGAGGCCGTACCCGTCTGACCGAACGGCCAAGCACCAGAGGGGCGGGCATCTGCCCTCGCCCGCCCCTCTGGCCTGCCGCGCCCCCGCATCGGGAGTGAACTTTGATATCCACCCCTCTTCGCCAGACCCCCACCGCACTCCAGCTCAGCCCTTTCCGGGCTGTGCGGTACGACTCGGCACACGCCGGAGACCTGTCCAGTGTGATCAGCCCGCCGTACGACGACATGCCGATCACCTATGCGCGGGCACAGCGCGGTCGGCCTCATCACATCGCCCGGCTGTTGTACGCCCACGACGTACCGGCCGCCGCCGGACAATTGGACCGATGGCTGAACCGAGGCGTACTACGCCGGGATCCTCGGCCGGCCCTCTACGTATACCAACAGCGTCTCGGGCACCGGCTCTTGCAGCGTGGACTGATCGGTGAACTGCTGCTGTCAGATGAGAGCGCCGCAGCAATCCTTCCCCACGAGGACGTCCAATCCCATGTCGTCGGGCAACGCGCGGCTCACATGGCCGGACTGCGCGCCCAGCTGGAGCCCCTCCTCCTCACCTACCACTCCACGGATGACGCGGCGACCCGCCTTGCCGAGGAGATCACCAGCCGCCGGCCCACCGCATCCGCGCGGCTGGGAGCGATCACGCACACCCTGTGGAGCTGCACCGATCCCGTCGAGCAATCGGTGCTCAATGCCGGGCTGGCGGGCTGCCAGGCCCTCATCGCCGACGGCCACCACCGCCACGCGGGCTGCCTGCGGCTCGGACAGGAGCGGGGAGGCAGCAGCACCTGGGACCGCAGCCTGGCCCTCCTGGTCGATTCCGCCGCAACCCCCTTGCAGCTGACGGCGATCCACCGCGTCATCCCCGGGCTGGAACCCGACAAGGCCGCTGCGGCGGCCGCAGACGTGGCACGGGTCCGTCCGTTGACCTCCGGTCCACGACTGCCCGGCCCTGATGAGCTGGTGGTCACCGGTAACGGCCGGGCCTGGAGCATCTCGGCCCCTGACCCGCAAGCACTGGCTGAAGCACTGGCAGCACGGCCGCACGAATGGCATCAACTGCCCGCCGCCATCGCGGACCACCTGCTTCTCGATCGCGCCTGGTCGGTGCCCGACCTCCCCGGCGCTGTGCGCCATGTACACGACGCCGACCAGGCGACTGCCGCCGTGACCGCGCCCGGGGGAGGAACCGCTCTCCTGCTCCCCGCTGTCACCGAGGACACGGTGAGGAGACTCGCGGCGAAGGGGGTACTCCTCCCCCGCAAATCAACCTCGTTCGGCCCGAAGCCGGCTGCGGGACTGGCCATGCGAGTCCTCGCGTCCAGGTAGTGCCCGGCTGAAACGCCGCGGCGCGGCCGGCGGAGTGCTCCGCCGACCGCGCCGCGTCAACGACTCAGCTCTCGCCGAGCATCTTCTTCATCTGCTCGATCTCGGCCGTCTGCGCCTTGATCACGTCGTCGGCCAGCTTCTTGGCGGGCTCGTACTTGCCGCCCGCCTTCTCGGTCTTGGCCATTTCGATGGCGCCCTCGTGATGCTTGATCATCATCTCGGCGAACATCTTGTCGAACTCGGCACCCGTCGAGTTCTTCAGCTTGTCCATGTCGGCCATGCTCATCATGCCGGGCATGCCGGAGGACATGTCGTGGCCCTGGCCCGACATGTCAGCGGGGACTTCCTCGCCCCACGAGGTGAGCCATCCGGACATGGTCTTGATCTCCGGGTCCTGGGCGCCCTTGATCTTCGTAGCCAGGTCCTTGGTCTCGGCGGACGAGGCGCGGGTGTCGGCCAGCTCGGCCATTTCCACCGCTTGGCGGTGGTGCTGGATCATCTGCGTGGCGAAGGAGACGTCTGCCGCGTTGTGGTCTCCGGCCGTGGCGGAAGCAGTGGCGGACGGCGAGGCGGTGGGCTGGCCCATCGCTCCCATGTCGTGAGCGCTGTTACCGCCATTTCCGCCACAGGCGGCCAGGACGAGGGCAGCCACTCCGGTGCCGGCGACGAGTGCGGTACGACGGATCATCTTGCGGTGCGCTTTCATGCGGAAACTCCTCGATTTGATCTGTGGAAGGGCATAGCGAATCGCGACGCCGCGCCCGGTACGGGCTCATTCCGGCGGCGCGTGGCCGTCCTATATCCGCAGGAGTTGCAGCTCTGAGAGAGAGGGAGGTGCCCGGCCCCCGTCTGGACCGCCGGCGCGGGCGGTGATCGGTCCCTCTGCAGACAGGGGAAGACCGATGTCTGTGGGAACGAGGGGCGGAAACACGAGGGCCGCCGCCACGGCGCCGGAGGCGCACGTCGGATCGGCATGGTCGGCGGGCTGGTGTTGCCCGGAGCAGTCATGGCCGCACTCATCCGGCTCGGCCATGACAGCTGCCGCGCGCCCGATCTCCGCATTGCGCCCGTGCGTGCTCTCCTGTGCTGCGGCCGGGGCAAACCCCAGGCCGTGCATCCCGAGGAGCCCTATGAGGAGGCCGAGGACGAGCAGCCCGCTGAGCCGCAACACTGGTCGCGGCTTCGCGGGCTTCTCATTGCGTGACATCGGCGCCATCGTAAGCACCAGCACACCCACATGGCATGCCGATCGCGTCCGAACAGGTAGGAGGGCCAGTCCGAGCCCATTCGCGCGGTCTACTATGTAGTTGCGTACAACAATGGCGAAAGGATTCGGCCCATGCGTCGGCTGGGGGAACTTGAGGCGGAGATCATGGACCGCCTCTGGAGATGGAACCGTCCCGCCACGGTGCGTGAGATCGTCGACGACATAAACGAACAGCGGAACATCGCCTACACGACTGTGATGACCGTCACCAACATCCTGTTCCACAAGGGCTGGCTCCTGCGTGGCATGGAGGGGCGGGCCTGGCGGTATACGCCGGTGCGCAGCCGCGAGGCGTACTCGGCGCTTTTGATGGAGGACGCTCTGGGAGCCAGCGAGGACCGGCCGGCCGCGCTGGTCCAGTTCGTCGAGAACATGTCCGCCGACGAGGTGGCAGCTCTGCGCACGGCGCTGCGCAGCGTGGGACGACGGCCGAAGCCATGAACGCCGCGCCCGCTCTGGTCGCCTACACGGCGGCTGTCGGCTTCCTCGCCCCCCGGATCATGCTGCGCAGCGCCTGGCCGCACCGGGCTCCTGCCCTCGCGGTGGCCGCATGGCACGCACTGGCCTTCTCGTTCTCCGTCTCCGTGGCGCTCGCGGCGTACCACCTCGCTACGCCGACCGAGCACCTCCACGCGGGACTCGTAGGCCTGCTGCACGCCTGTGGGCTGGGGGCCGGCTCAGCCGCGCCCGATCCGACCACCGCCGACAAGCTGGCCGTGGCCTTGCCCACCGCGGTGGTGCTGGCCTTGGTCGCGAGCTTTGCCTTCCACATGACCCGCGCAGGGCGTGCGCGAGCCCGGCACCGCGACGTATTGGACAAGGTGGGGACCCACTCTGCCCGCCTGCGTGCCACTGTCCTGGCCCACAAAACGCCGGCCGCATACTGTCTGCCGGGCCGCCGCTCCCGGATCGTCGTCAGCGACGCGGCCGTGCGGCTGCTCTCCGACGAACAGCTCAACGCCGTCCTCGAGCACGAGCGTGCCCACGTCGCGGGCCGCCACCACCTGGTACTCGCCGCGGCAGAGGCCTTCGCCACCGTGTTCCGTTGGGTGCCACTGGCCCGCCACGCCAAGGAGCAGACGGCGATCCTGCTGGAGATGATCGCGGACGACCGAGCACTGCGGAGCCATGAGCACGACGTGCTCGCGACCGCGATGTACGAGATGGCTGCGGGGCGTGCCCCACAGGGCGCGTTCGGCGTGGGCGGGCACACCGCTCTGATCCGCATGCAGCGCATCCTGGGACGGCGCGATGACGCCCACCCGGCGCTCTGGGGTTCCGTGGCAGCCGTGGCAGCCGTGGTGCCCCTACTGCCGCTGTTGGTCGCCTGCCCTCCCGGTCTCTGACAGGAGAGACGACTTCCGTCGTACACCTGGTTGCTTTCCGCTTGCCTCTCGGTCTACGAAGTTACTAAGTTTTTACTCGTTGGCCGAAGGTCAATGCGAAGCCGAATCCGCCCGTGAGCACCACCCCTCCATCACCACGAGGACCCCGTGACCGCACGTCTCCGTTTCCGTACCGTGTTCGCCGCCACGGCCGCCACACTCGCCGCGGTCACACTCGCCGCCTGCGGTGCCGGGTCCAGTGGAGACGAATCAGCCGATGCGTCGGCGCCGCTCGCTCATGTCCACGGCCTCGGCGTCGATCCTGCGGACGGCCGCGTGTACGTCGCCACGCACGACGGTCTGTACAGCGTCGGCGCAGGAACGGACCCGAAGCTCGTCGGGGACCGCAAGGACGACTTCATGGGCTTCACCGTGACAGGCAAGGGCACCTTCATCGCCAGCGGCCACGGCGCGCCGGGAGGTGGACAGCCGGGCAATCTCGGCCTGATCGAAAGCACGGACGCGGGTCGTACGTGGGCGTCCAGGTCGCTCGCCGGCGAAGCCGACTTCCACTCCCTCGACTCCGCCGGGGGCACCGTGTACGGGTACGAGGGCGGCCAAATCCGGGTCACGAGCGATCTCAAGACCTGGGACGACCGGGCCAGCCTCAAAGCCCTCGATCTGGCAGCAGGTCCGGGAGGGGGCGAGCGGCTGCTGGCCACGACCTCCGAGGGCGTGGTGGCCAGCGCCGACGGAGGCCGTACGTTCGGCAAGGCCGCGGGTGCGGTGCAGGCGTTCGTGTCCTGGCCGGAGGAGAAGGCCCTCTTCGGGATCGATCCGGCCGGAAAGCTGAGCCGCAGCGAAGACGGCGGCAAGTCGTGGACCGTGATCACGACCGTGCCCGGCGGAGCGCCCCAAGCGCTCACCGCGCTGGACGCCCGGCATGTCCTCGTCGCGACCCAGGGCGGGGTGTACGAGTCGAGTGACGGCGGCCAGACGTTCACCCCACTCTCGCCGCTCTCCTCCTGACCCGCTTCGAAGCAGCCTGGGCCGTCTGCTTCGAATCAAGCCCGGAACCTCGAGGACGCAGGGCAAGAAGGATCAGCAGGGCGAAGGCGGCGAACGCGGCTCCGGTGCGGGCGTAGTTGAACGCCTCCCAGCGCGACAGGATCTCCGCATGGTCTGCAGGGGCGGAGGTGGCGGCCCACTCCTTGATGCGACCGTTGATCGGGACGTTGCCGAGCCGGGTGATCAGGAAGGACACCAGCGCCAGAAGCCCTGCCCCACTAGCGAGCCACCGTGCGGTGCCCCGGGTCATGACGGCGAGCGCCAAGGCGCTGAGCACCGACAGGCCCATGGCGCCCTGCATGGTGATGCCGTTCATCTTCATCAGCTCGGTATGGAAGGAAAGCCTCATGTCGAGCGGTACGGCGTTGAACGTGGGAACCAGGTTGGCCGCGCCGTAACCGAACGCGCCCGCGAGGGCACCGGTGGACAACAGGGCGATTCCCTGGGTGAGTCGGACGCGCATCCGCGCTACCTCCGCTGCTGTGGTTCTGGTCGGTCGAGTATCCGAGTGAGCTGGTCGGCCCGGCGCAGCAGGCCCTCGGGCGTGAACCAGCCGAACATGAAGACCTCTGTGGAGACCGGCCCGCTCTTGCGCATCCGAGCATGGATCGTGAACCTGGCCGCGATCCGGTCGCCGTCAGCCAGCGCCTCGTGCATCTCGAACCGGAACTCGGTCACATTCCTGCGTACGGGGCGGAGGTGGGCCAGGAGCCGGTCCCAGTCGAGCCGTACGCCGTCGGCGATCTGCACGACGTCCCTGGTGTAGTACCTCGCCATCAGTTCAGCCGGGTCCCCCTCGCCGCTGACGACAGCCTCGGTGAAGGCGGTGAAGAAGTCTGCGACGAACTGCTCGGGTGTCATCGTTTCCAGAGGTTTCACGGCGCTCCGGTCGGGTGGGCAGGGTTACACCCCGCTACGATCGCTTACATAGTTGTAAGATATGTGAGCGAGTTAATTTTGACAAGGATGTAAGAATTGACTGACCCTCAGGCCTCCCAGGGCGGCCCTTCGACCCCGCCGCGTCGCCGCCGGGCCGATGCCGAACGGAGCCGGTCCGCAGTGCTCGACGCCGCGATCCGGCTCCTCGCCGAGCGCCCGGATGCCGGCATGGCGGCCATCGCCGCGGCTGCGGGCGTCACCCGCCAGACCGTCTACGCGCACTTCGGCACGCGCGACGAGCTGCTCGAGGCCGTAGCCGACCGGATCACGGAAGAGGCCATGGCGGCAATGGACGATGCGGAAGTCGACGAAGGACCCGCCCTGGAGGCGTTGCTACGGCTGCAGGACATCAGCTGGCGACTGTTCGAAGGACATCCGGTGCTGCTCCAGCTCGGCGCCGCCCCGGGGAACGCGGAGGCGGACGGCGCGCGGCACGAGCCCGTCATGGCCCGGCTGACGCGGTTGATCGAGAAGGGGCAGGCAGCGGGCGAGTTCGACCCGGAGCCGCCCGCCGCCTGGCTCGTCGCCGCTGTGACCGCCCTGGGACACGCAGCGGGAGACGAGGTCGGGGCGGGCCGGATGACGGTCGGTGAGGCAGCAGCCCACCACCGCACCGCCACGCTCCGCCTTCTGCGTGCGCGCGCTCACGGAGCCCACACCGCCTCCTAGTCCGGGGGAGTCGCCACTCCTCCCTCCACATCCTTCAGCGAACCTTCCTCGCCCTGGCCGTGAAAGGCGCCAAGGTCGAGATCGGCGCCAGGCCCGGGGCCGGGGCGGCCGGTCAGTGTCCGGCGACCGCGTGGGCGGGGCGGTGTACGACGGTCCAGCTGCGGCCGCCGTCCTTCGACTCGTACACGGTGTCGTTCGTATCAGCAGCCAGCAGGTGGGTAGGGCTGGCTGCAGTCAGCACGGAAGGTTTCGCGGCATTCGGCAACTGACCTTGTTCGGTCCAGGTGTTGCCGTCGCCGCTGGCCAGTAGGGCGCCGTCGGTGTCGAGGGCGACCAGTCGGCCGGATTCGGGGCGCTCGACGGCGACCAGGCGGGACGCGCCGGTGACGGGTTGGAAGGTGCGCCCGCCGTCGGTGCTGTGCATCAGACCTTCAGGACCGGCTGCCCACAGGTCGTCGGGGGCGTCAGCGTGGGCTGCGAGGTCATCGGCCGGGAGCTTCGCCCGCCGGTCCCAGGTGCGGCCGCCATCCGTGCTGGCCCACACCTGGAAGGTCCGGCTGTCATAGCCGTAGAGGGTGGCGCCGGCTTGCTGAAGGGAGTGGAAGTCGGCTTCTCCGCCTGCCGAGAGGGTGGTCCAGGTGATGCCCGCGTCGGTGCTGCGGATCAACCCCAGGTACGGGGAAGTCGCTGCTGGGTCGGCCGGTGAGGGGTGGCCACTGGCGAGGAAGGTGCGTGGTCCGGTGACGGTGAAGCCCATCGTGTCCTGGTAGCGGTCTGCGATACGCACGGCGGAGGTGCCGCTGAGGCGGAAGACGCCCAGGTGGCCCGCGGCGTACAGGGAACCATCAGCCGGGTCCACGCCGAGTCCGTGCAGGTGGCCGGTGCCCGGGTCGGGGTCGCCTGCGGCGGGGGCCGGCGTGTTGTCGGCGGTGGAGCACGCGGTCAGCACGGCACTGGCAGCCAGAGCGGCCGCGACGAGGCGCAGGACGGGGACGCAAGTCGTCATGAAGTGAGGTCCAGAAGTTGGTCGGGTAACACCGGAAAGGGCGCCTGGGCGCATACGGCCGATGGGATGCGGGCGGCCGGTTGGCCGCCCGCACCCCATCGACCCGGGCGGCGTCAGCTCTTGCCGAGGAGCTTGTTCATCTGGGCAATCTCGGCGCTCTGCGAGGTGATGATGGCGCCGGCCATGTCCTTGGCGGGCTGGTACTTTCCGTCCGCCTGCTCTGTCTTGGCCATGGCGACGGCGCCTTCGTGGTGCTTGACCATCAGCTGCAGGAATGCCGTGTCAAACGCCTTGCCGGATGCCTTCTTCAGGTTGTCCATCTCCTCGGGCGTCATCATGCCGCCCGTGCCGTGCGCTGAGTGATCCATCGCTCCCTCGGCGGGAACCTGCTCGCGCCAGGCGGTCAGCCAGCCGGACAGGGTCTTGATCTCCGGGTCCTGGGCCTTCTTGATTTCGTCGGCGAGCCTCTTGATCTCGGGCGACTCAGCGCGCGTCGGCGCGAGGTCGGCCATCTCGATGGCCTGCCGGTGATGGGGGATCATCCCCTTCGCGAAGGCGGTGTCCGCGGCATTGTTCTCGCCCTGTTGTGCGGGGCCAGACCCTGTGGCGGTCGCCGTGGCACCAGCGTCATGGCCGTTGTGTGCGGAGCCGTTGTCGTTGTTGCCGCCACAGGCGGCGAGGACGAGGGCTGCGGTCGCGGCCGCAGCCACTGCGGTGGTGCGGCGAATCAGGGCGCGCTTGGCAGTCATGGTCGTGCTTCTCCTGCACTCAGGGCACGCCCAAGAGAGCGTGCAAGAAAGGGCGCTGCTCAGGGGCAGGCCACCACGCCCCTACGGGGCCGGGGCCATGCCGGGGCTGCCCTAGATGCGCAGGAGTTGCAGTTCGCTCAGTGACGGTGGCGCGCGTTCACAGGCTGTCGTGCCGGGAACCCCGTGACGGACGGGTGCCGCGGCATGGACCGCACCGGCCGCGAGGGCAGGTGCCGGGATCAGCGGAGCGCCGCTGGTTCCCGTGGCCGCGCAGGTGGCGTCTGCATGCTCGGCATGTCCACCGCCTGGTGCGGGGTCGCTGGCATGGAGGCATCCGCCATGGGCCTCAGAGGCGGCCAGCGGGCCGCCATGGGCAGCCCGCGCGTGCTCCGAAGCGGTGGCGTGGTGCGATGCCGAGGCAGGGGCGGCCATGGGGACCGCGTCCGGGCCCAGGCCGTGCATGGCCATGAGTCCGGTGAGGACGGCCAGGACGAGAAGCAGGCGAGAGCGCAGCCCGAAGGCGTCGCCCGCTTGCTTCGTCTGCTTGGCCACAGCGGACATCGTAAGCGGCCCCTTCGGCAGCCGTGAGGCCGGGCCGAGTTTCTTCGACCCCCTTGAAGGAAATACCGGAGGGGGGTATAACGTTCCCGCCATCGAGATACCCCCCGGGGGTATAAGACTTCGCTTTGGGGAGCGGTCATGCCAACCGTCAATCCACGCCGCTGGTGGGCACTCGCCGTGCTCGCCGCCGCACAGTTCATGGTCATCATGGACACGTCGATCATCGGCGTCGCCCTGCCAGAGATGCAGCGCGACCTGGGGTTCTCCCAGGGAGATCTGCAGTGGGTGTTCAACGCCTACGTCATCGCCTTCGGCGGACTGCTCCTGCTCGGCGGCCGCCTCTCCGACCTCCTCGGCGCCCGAAAGGTCTTTGTGACTGGCTGGGGCATCCTGATCGCGGGCTCCGTCGTCGCCGCGGCCGCCCAGAGCGCGTGGGTGGAGGTCGCCGGCCGCGCGGTACAGGGCGTGGGCGGCGCGCTGATCGCACCCGCCTCGATGACCCTGCTGATGATGCTCTTCGGTCACAGCCCGAAGGAGCTGGGCAAGGCCCTGGCCCTGTACGGCGCCGCGGCTCCGGCCGGCGGCACGGCGGGTGTCTTCCTCGGCGGGGTGTTCACCGAATGGGCCAGCTGGCCGTGGGTGTTCATCATCTACGTGCCCATCGGCATCGCCACCCTGCTCGCCACCGGGCTGCTGCCGGCCGTCGCCGCCCGCCGCGGCGGTGGCGTGGACGTCCTGGGAGCGGCGGCAGTTACCGCGGGCCTCGCGCTCACCGTCTTCACCGTCGTCCGCGCCCCCGAGACCGGCTGGGGAACAGCGCAGACGGTCCTTCAGTTGATCGCAGGGGCCGCCCTGCTGGTCGCGTTCCTCCTCATCCAGCGGTCCGCGAAGTCGCCCCTGATGCCGCTCGCCATCTGGCGCACCCCCGGCCTCGGCGTCTCCAACCTGGCGATGGCACTGCTCGGCGCCGCCTGGATCCCCATGTGGTACTTCCTCAACCTCTACCTCCAGCAGGTCCTGGGCTACGGCGCCTTCGCCTCCGGTGCAGCCCTGCTGCCGATGACCGGCCTGCTGATGCTCTTCATGACCACCGCCAGCGCCCGCCTGCTCGGCCGCTTCGGCCCCAAGCCGCTGATCACGGGCGGCCTGCTGGTCCTGGCCGCCGGCCTGGTGTGGCTGTCGGCCGCTAGCCCGACGGGATCCTTCGTGGTGGACGTCCTGCCCGCCTCACTGGTGGCAGCCCTCGGCATGGCGCTCGCCTACATCCCCACCCTGATGGCGGCCATGTCCGCCGCCCCGCAGGAACAGGCCGGCCTCGCCTCCGGCATCGTCAACACCACCTACCAGGTCGGCTCCGCCCTCGGCCTGGCCGCGCTCACGGCACTGGCCACCTCCCAGGGTGCGGGAGCCCTCGGGAACTTGCCCGCCCTCACCGACGGGTTCAGCGCAGCCTTCCTCGCCGCCGCCGGCATCGCCGTCACCGGCGCACTGGCCACCCTCGCCCTCATGCGGGGCAAGCCGCATCCGGCCGACACCCCGGCGGCATCCGTACCGACCCAGGGCGAGACCGAGTCCCGCCAAAAGGCCGCCAACTGACCGCGGTCAGGGCGTCGCCGTCACTTCACGCACAGCCTGCGAACCGAACAGGGCGGGTCCCGCCGGGTCTATCCGGCGGGACCCGCCCTGTTCGGTTCAGGCGCCAGAGCGTGTGGCGGCGGGATCGTTGCCGTCGGCGCGGATGAGGGGAACACCTTGCCGGGCCTGGCGCGCTCCACGCGGGCCAGACGATGACGCCAGCAGCGGGCAACTTGACGAAAAGCCCCAAAGCCCGAGCGGGACCACGTCCGCCCCCTGATGATCAAGCAGTGCGACGCGATGGCGGAGACGAGGAGCGCGAGAGGCAGTGAACTTCAGGAACATGTGCCAGCACTGCCAGCCCCCGGGCTCATTTTCCGCAGGAGGTCTCACGCCAATCGCCTCGACATATACCCCCTGGGGGTATATTGTCCACAGTGAGGGCCGCGGGGAAGCCGGTCACACAGTGGACGCCGATGGGGGATGAAGGCCATGGATCACAGCACACATCACGACGCCGCTCACGACCACTCCGCACACCAGGCCCACACCGGCGCGCACGACCACGCCGCACATCACGCTCACGAGGGTCATGGCGGGCACTCCATGGGAACAGTGACCTGGGGAGCTGCCGCCAAGGCGACGCTGCACTGCCTGACCGGATGTGCCATCGGCGAGATCCTCGGCATGGTCATCGGCACTGCTCTGATGTGGAGCAACGTGGCGACCATGGTCCTGGCGATCACGCTCGCGTTCGTCTTCGGCTACTCCTTCACCCTGTTGGCGGTGCGCAAGGCCGGGCTGGACTTCAAGACCGCCCTGAAGGTCGCACTCGCCGCCGACACCGTCTCCATCGCGGTGATGGAACTCGTCGACAACGGCATCATCGCCCTGACTCCCGGCGCCATGGACGCCCATCTGTCCGACGCACTGTTCTGGACCGCGCTCCTGGGCGGCTTCGCCGTCGCCTTCCTGATCACCACCCCCGTGAACAAGTGGATGATCGGCCGCGGCAAGGGCCACGCTGTCGTCCACGCGTACCACTGACGCCCTCGCCGCCAGCAGGATCCTGAGGCCGCTCCTCGATCGTCGAGGAGCGGCCTCCACCACGTCTTGACGACGCAACTGTGTACCCCAAGGGCACACAGTTGCGCCGTCCTCCACCAGGCCACCGCCTTGCGCGGGCGCGCGACGGGACAAGAAAACCGGGCCCCGGTGTCAGCGCCACTTCCGGGTTGGCTATCATCACGGCGTGGTCACGAAACCGACGGTCGCAGCCCTGCCGGCCACCCGCTCCCGGGTGCCGCAGCTGTCCCGTCTGCTGTGGCTCGGAGCGCTGCTCCTCGGGCTGCTGTACACCCACGGCATGGACAGCGGAAGTGCCGCCGCGCATCTCTCCTCAGGCGTCGTCGCCGCTGCCCCCACCAGCGCTACGGGCTGGCCGACCACCGACGAATGCCACGACGGCAGCCACGAGTCTCCGCACACCATTGAGGTCTGCGCGGCTGGTCAGCCGACCGGCGGCTTCAATGTGTCCGCGCCGGCCGTGTCGCCTCTCGGAGTAACTCTCCCGAATCACCAGGCAGCGGGCTCTCTCGCAGGCTCCGCCATGGCCGTGCAGCCCGGCGGCCCGAGTGGCGCGCCAGCGATCCTGCGCGTTTAGCCCGCTCACAGCCTCCCCCCACCTTCGCCCCTTCCCCGCCACGTCCGGTCGGCCTGCCAAGGCCCCCTGAGACGTTCGCTCGCTGCACGCTCCAGCGGCAGCTCCGTCGGCGGATTCCCTTCCTTCTCGTACCGGCTCGCACCTACGCGCCCCCGTCCGGGCTCGCGGGTCACTTGCCCATGCCTCAGATCATGAAAGGCCTCGTCTTGTCGCTCCTCACCGACCAGCCGACTCCGCGCCTCGCGCCTCAGCCCGCGTCCGGAGGCCGTGCCGCCGCAAGGCAGCGGGCCCGGTCGCATCGCGCCCGCCGCACTCCTCCCCTGGCCGGCCGCTACATCGGGTACGTGCTGTACTTCGTCGGCGCCGGTCTCATCAGCGGGGCTGTCGTCCACCACCCGCTGGACCCGGCCAGATACACGGTCGTGGGCGTCATCGGTGTCTTCGTCTTCTTGCTCGCCACATTGGTCAACGAATTCCTGCTCGCCAGCGACCGGCCCGCCCTGCCACGGGCGCTCATGGTGATCGGCGCCTCGCTCCTGCTGTCGTTCGGCATCGGCATGCTCAGCGGCGGCCTGCAGCACTTCGACGACTTCCCTGCCCGAGGTGCCGCACTCGTCCCACTGGGCATAGTGGTTTCCTTCGTGGCCTTCGTGCTCAAGGACGCGGACGCCTCCTGGCGTCGGATCTTCGGCCCCATGGGGCTTGCCGTATTGCTCATCGCGGCAGGTGCCTACTTCGGCCTGAACGTGATTGCCGACGGGATGGCCGCCGAGACGTCCGGAGGCGGCCACAGCCACGGCGGAGGCGCCGAAGAGCCTGACGAGCACGGCACAGAAAACGAATCCCCCGCATCCCCCGGAGGATCTACGGCCCCGAAGGATCCCGCTGCCCCGAGTCAGGGTGGGACAGCCGAGGCGGACGACGGTCACGCTCACTGACCGACCGAGGGGGCGCCAGCCCCCGAAGCGACCGCGGCGTTCACCTGTCCGGCCACTCCTGGAGACCGGGAACCAGGTCGCGCCGGCAGTCGTCTACTAAGACACTTAGCTTATTAGGAATGGAGACAAGACGTCATGCAGCAGAGTCCGCCAAGGGGCCGTAGGGGCGTACGATCGCTCGCGCTCACCGCGGCCGTCGGCCTTGCCCTGGCCGGGTGCAGCGCGGCCGGACAGAACAAGAGCGGCTCCAGCACAACTGCCGTCGAGGACGCCAAGAACAGTGGCCCTTCCGCGATAGTCGTGGACACCGGCTCCGGCGAAACCCCGGTGCCCGTGTCGCAGAAGATCACCGTCAAGGCCGAAGGGGGCTCCCTGACGTCCGTGGAGGTGAGCTCACCCGGCCACGGCACGGTCGCGGGCAGCTTGTCCCCGGACAAGTCCATTTGGACTTCCTCGAGCCCCCTCGCCCCCGGCGCCGAGTACACAGTGACAGCACAGGGCGCGGGTAACGGCGGGGCCAAGCTGACCAAGACCGCTTCCTTCACCACGCAAGCGGCTGCGAACACTTTCGTCGGCACGTACAACGTCGACAAGGGCTCGACCGTGGGCGTCGCGATGCCCGTCTCGATCACCTTCAACAAGCCCATTCAGGACAAGGCGGCCGTCGAGCGCAAGCTGGCGGTCACCGCGTCGCCGGCTGTCGACGGATCGTGGAGCTGGATGAAGGACCGCGACGGGAAGGATCGTGTCGACTACCGGCCGAAGGAGTACTGGAAGCCCGGAACCGACGTCACCCTGCGCATGGACCTTGCCGGAGTCGACGCCGGCGGCGGCTTGTACGGCACGCAGCAGCGTGAGGTGAACTTCCGCATCGGCGACGCGGTGACCAGCACGGTCGATGTCGAGAAGAAGACCATGACCGTCGCCAAGAACGGCAAGGTGCTCAGGACGCTGAACGTCTCCACCGGCAAGAAGGACTTCGAGACCTGGAACGGCACCATGGTCGTCCTGAGCAAGGTCCCGTCCATCCGGATGAACTCCGCCACGGTCGGCATCTTCGGGCCCGAGGCGTACGACATGGAGGACGTGAAGTGGGACGTTCAGCTCACTCCGTCGGGCACGTACGCGCACGCGGCCCCGTGGAACGAGGGCAAGTTCGGCCGCGTCAACGCCAGCCACGGCTGCATCGGCATGAGCACCGAGGACGCCAAGTGGTTCTTCGACCAGGTCAATCCCGGTGACCCTGTGACGGTGGTGAACTCGGTGGACACGGTGGCCGTCAACAACGGCTACGGCGACTGGAACGTCGACTGGGCCACCTGGCAGAAGGGCAGCGCTCTCTCGTAGCGCATCCGTCGGCAGCCGACCTCAAAGGCGGACACGCCGCCTCCATCGCCCTGTACGGCCTGGCGGCGGCGATCCTCTTGGCCGTTGCCCGCTCCGGTCGAGCAGCATGCGGCCCCGACCTGCGCCATCGTCAGCCACTCCCCCGCTCCACGTCGCCCCGGTGACATTCGACACCATTGCTACTAAACAACTTCGTAATTTACTATCTGGTCAGCCGTCGGCCGGAAATGATGAGCAGGCTCCCCCGTCCAGCTCAACCGGTCGGCGGCTCCCCTCGAAGGAGCCACACATGGGCAGCTGGCCCGCCCGTAGATGGGCCGTCGCGGCTGCGGTCGCCGTGCTCGCCGCCCTTGTCATCGGAGTCCCCACCGGTGTGGTGGCTTCGCCGTTCTACACGCGCATGACGCCGGTGCTGTGGTGGAACTATCCGGTGTGGCTGGTCAGCTCCCTCCTCGAGGGTCTGCTCGTCGCCACGTACGTCCGCGCCGGCGAGCAGTCATCCATCGAGGCGGAGACGAAGGAGCGTCCGGCGACGGCCCGCGCCCTGGGCGCCGGCCTGCTGTCGGCGTTCGCGGTCGGCTGCCCCATCTGCAACAAGCTGGTTGTCCTTGCCGTCGGAGTGACCGGTGCGCTCTCGTACTGGGCGCCGCTTCAGCCGCTGCTCGCCGTGGCCTCGGTCGGCCTCCTACTCTTCGCGCTGATCCGCCGACTTCGTACGGCCGCCAGCTGCCCCTTTCCTTCGTGAGCAGCAGCGAGCGCCATGCACGACCGCCTCGCATGACCCTGAGCACCTGGGCAGCGGCGGCGCTCGGCGGCCTCCTCCTCTACGCCTCGTTCCCGCCCGTCGGCCTGTGGTTCCTCGCACCGCTCGGGCCGGCGCTACTGATCGTCGCGATCCGGGGCAGGTCCTGCCGGTCGGCATTCGCGGTCGGCGCAGTCTTCGGAACGGCCTTCTTCGGTCCGCTGATCGTCTGGCTCTCCAATCTCGGCGTGCTGCCGTGGCTCGCGCTGACCGCGGTCCAGACCTTGCTCGTGGCCCTCGCCGCGATGCTCCTGCCTCGGCTGCTCTCTCTGCGGGGGTGGCCGTTGTTCGCCGCTGCTTGGTGGGTCGCGGTCGAGGCGCTTCGGGGGCGTGCCCCACTCGGCGGTTTCCCGTGGGGCAGGCTCGCCTTCGGCCAGGCGGATGCGCCGTGGGGCGAGTGGGCCTCGGTCGGTGGCGCCGCCGCGCTCTCCTTCGTCACGGCGCTGCTGGGATCGCTGCTGGTGTACGGCGTGACGTCCTGGCGGGGCGGTCACCGACGGTCGAGTGCGGTCGCGTCGTGCGGTGTGGTCGCACTGGTGGTCGCACCGCTGCTGATCCCTGCCGCGAAGCCGTCGGGGCGGAGCGCGGTGGTGGCCGTCGTGCAGGGCAATGTCGAACGCGAGCGCTCGCTGGCCGAGCAAGCGCGTGTCCGAGGGGTGGCACAGAACCATGCCCGGCAGACCCAGGAGCTGGCCGACGCCGTCCGCCGAGGTGAGGTTCCCAGTCCCGACGTGGTGCTGTGGCCCGAGAACTCCCTGGACAGCGATCCCCAGCGAGACCTGGAGCTGGGCGCCCTGGTGGCGGATTCCGTGCGGCAGCTGGACCGTCCGCTGCTGATCGGCGCCATCCTGGACGGGCCGGGCGGCCAGTCGTACAACGCGGGACAGCTGTGGCTGCCTGAGCAGGGACCGGTCGCTTCGTACGCCAAACGCCAGCTCGTCCCGTTCGGCGAGTACATCCCGGCACGGTCGCTGCTCGGCGGGTTCGGCGCGCTGCAGCTCATCCCCCGGGACTTCGCCGCCGGGTCCTCGCAGGCGCCTTTGATCGCGGGCCCGGTGCGGCTCGGCGATGTGATCTGCTACGAGATCGCCTACGACGGGCGGGTCCGCGACACCGTCCTGGCGGGAGCCAACCTTCTGGTCGTCCAGACCAACAACGCCACGTACGAGCGCGGCGTGCAGGCCGGCCAATCCGAGCAGCAGCTCGCCATGGCCCGGATCCGTGCGATCGAATACGGACGTTCGGTCGCGCTGGCATCCACGAGCGGTGTCAGCGCCCTCGTCACACCGGACGGGAGGGTCAGCGACCGGCTGGGCACCTGGCGCGGTGGTTACCTGGTCGAGAGGCTTCCGCTCGCCGAGGGGAACACCTTGGCCACACGGCTCGGCGCGTGGCCGGAGCTTCTGCTGGGCGCACCGGCCCTCGCGGGCCTCGCGACCCTGCTGCGGCTACGGCGAAGGGCGCGGGCGAATCCGCCGGCGGCGGACCTCAAGCGTGACCAACGTCTTACTAATCTACTTAGCTGAATCTCGTATAGTGCAGAAATGGACCTCGCCTTTTTGCCCAGCCCGTCGACCGGCGTCGTCAACCTGGGACCCATTCCACTGAGGGCTTACGCCTTCTGCATCATCCTCGGCATTTTCGTCGCCCTATGGCTCAGCAGCCGACGCTGGGCGGCGCGGGGCGGGTACAAGGAGACGATCGGCGACATCGCCATGTGGGCCGTGCCCTTCGGCCTGGTCGGCGGACGGCTCTACCACGTAATCACCAGCCCGGAGGCGTACTTCGGCGCGGGCGGCGATCCGATCCGCGCGCTCTACATCTGGGAGGGCGGTCTGGGCATCTGGGGGGCGATCGCGCTGGGTGGCGTCGGTGCGTGGATCGGCTGCCGACGGCAGGGCGTGTCATTCCTTGCCTTCGCGGACACCGTCGCGCCCGGAGTCGCGCTGGCCCAGGCGATCGGCCGGTGGGGCAACTGGTTCAACCAAGAGCTTTACGGCAGGCCCACCACACTCCCCTGGGGCCTGGAGATCGACCCGGACAAGCGGCCGTCCGAGACCATCGATCTGGCGACGTACCACCCCACTTTCCTCTACGAATCGCTGTGGAACGTGGGCGTGGCGGTACTGCTGATCTGGGCGAGCCGCAGGTGGGCCCTTGGACACGGCAGGACCTTCGCCCTCTATGCGGCGGCGTACAGCGTCGGGCGCTTCTGGATCGAGTACCTGCGGATCGATGAAGCCCACAGCTTCCTCGGGTTCCGGCTGAACAACTGGACGTCGGTCGTGGTCTTGGTGGGTGCCGTCGCGTATCTCGTGATCTCGGCGCGTCGACACCCGGGGGTGGAGGACGTGTCGGAGGACGGGGCCGAGACCGAGCCCCCACAGAAGCAAGCGGTCGGAAGGTGACCTGGCGACCGGGAGCCTCACCGTAACGGCAGAGGGAATTGTCCCGGTCTCCATGGTGTTGCGCGCTCCGTCCGAGGGAGTCGGCTGAGATGCTGCGTCCCGGTGGTCGTGCTGAGACCCGACCGCCGGGAAGGGGCTCGCATGCAAACCTCCGACTGGCAGCCGGTCTTCCTCCTGCTTGTGCTGGTCCTTGCCGCGATCGCCCTGCTCCACGCTGCCGCCATCGCGGCGCGCGCCGTCCGTGAACCCCTGTTCACCGGCCCGTTCAGCGGAGGGCTCGAGCCGCGGGAGCACCCGCTCTCGCGATTCCACGTGCGCTGGTATCCCGTGACGATGGTCTTTCTCGCCTTCGACATGGAAATGCTCTTCATGTATCCGTGGACGAAGGTCGTCTCCGCGGTTGGCACCAGTGCGGTCATCGAGATGTTCCTCTTCCTCGGAGTGCTCCTCGCCGGTGTGGGTTACGCCTGGCGTGAGGGGGCGTTCCGGTGGAGTTGAAAGGCCGGCTCCTCCGGGCGGCCACGGCTCGGCCGGGTGTCCTGTTGGCGGTGCGTCCGGGGGCCACTCGGGAGCGGTTGTTCGTCGAGGCGGAGTTGGTGCGCCGGGGCTGGCCCTGTGCCGCAGGGCCTGCCTCCGCGAATCTACTCGTCTGTGTAGGCGAGCCCACGGCCGCAGAGGATGACTGGGTCGAGCGACTGTGGCTCGGAATTCCGGCGCCCAAGGCTCGCGTGACCGCCTCGGCGGTGGACCGGGCCGTCGAGGCCCTCGATCGGGGGGTCGCCGACCTGTTCAACGGAGTGCACCAGCACCGCCTCGGCCATCACGAGGAGACCGACGGCAGCGACCGCCACCGCGGACATCATGACCATCAGGAAAGCCCGGATCCCGCCCCGGAATCCGGCCGGCATGCACACGACGACCACGACTCGCACGGCAGTGAGCACGCCAACGGCAGCTCCGCGGGAGCACATCAGCATGGCGGGCACGACGGACACGCGTCACACGAAGGCCACAACGGTCACGCCGCGCACGGTATGCACGGCGACCACGACATGGGGGCTGTCGCCGGGCTGCCCATGGCGGCACGGGCGGATGACCGCGACGGCCTTCGGCTCGACCGGCTGCATGTACCTCTCGGGCCGGTGCTGGCCGACTGGCCGGCAGGGCTCGTCCTGCGGCTGGAGCTCCAAGGCGATGTCGTGCAGCAAGCCGCCGTCGAACGGATCGCCGCCCCCACCACTTCCCGTCCGCCCTTCTGGAACGAGCCCTGGCTGCGCGCATCCGCCGGCGAGCGCGTAGCCCGCGGCGATGCGGCGCGGCGGCTGTGTGCGGCTCATCTGGACAGCCTCGGCCGGTTCCTCGCCGTGGCCGGCTGGGACGACGCGGCAGCCCAAGCGCGGCACGTGCGCGATCGGGCGCTGGCCGGTGTGGCAGCCACCGAACTCGCTTCGTCCGTAGTCCCCTTGATCCGCCGCATCCGGCGTTCGCGAACGTTGCGGTGGCTGACGTCAGGGCTCGGCGTACTGCCCAGCGAGCATGCACACCACCTCGGCGTGACAGGTCCTGCGCTGGTGGCCGACGGGGACGTGCACTGCAGGATGCTCGTCTGGCTCGACGAGATCGAGCGCAGCGCGGGCGACTGCGATGCCCCCGGCACGCTCGGCGCAGCCGACGTGACCGGTCCTCGGGGAAGAACCGACGGTGCGAACCTCCCGTCGCAGGGGCTGCTGGATGTGCTCCCGGGCCTGTTGGAGGGTGCTGAGTTCGCCTGTGCGCGGCTCATCGTCGCGAGCCTCGATCCCGACCTCGATGAGTTCACCTGGGCGACTCCGCACGCGCAGGGGCCGGCCGATGACTGATCCTGCTCCGCCGTGGGCCGTGCTCGCCCTGCCGGCGGTCCTGGCCGGTGCGGCCTGGGCTGTCGCCTCCTTCGACGCCGTGCTCGGGGCGGGAACTCGGGCGGCAGGGCCGGGCCGCGAAGCGCTACGACTGCTCGTACAGCAGCCCCGCCGCACGCGTGCGGCCGATGTTCCGCTGACTCGGTTTGGGAGCACGCTGCTTCCGGTGGCGGCCGTCCTGGCCGCGGTCGTCCTACCGCTCGGTTTCCGGTCGGTGAGCGATCTACCGGAGGGGATCGTCTGGTTCAACGCGATGGAGGCGCTTGCCTGGGCGGCGGTATGGCTGACCGGATGGGGCCCCAACTCGACGCTTTCGCTGATCGGCGGCTATCGGTTTCTGGCTCAGGGGCTGGCGTACGAGCTGCCGCACATGCTGGCGATCACCACCGCTGCGCTGGGCGCTGAGTCTCTGCGGGTAGGCGATGTGGTGGACGCCCAGGCCGGGTTGTGGTTCGCGGTGTGGATGCCGGCGGCGTTCGGGATCTACCTGCTGAGCGCGCTCGCGATGTCCTTCTGGGGCCCGTTCGACCAGCCGGCCGGACGCGATGTGGCAGGAGGAGCGGCGGCCGAGCTGTCGGGCGTGGACCGGATTGTGTTTCTGAGCGGGCGCTGGCTGTTGTTCGTGGTGGCGGCCGCGTTCAGCGTGCCGCTCTTCCTGGGCGGCGGTCACGGCCCGCTGCTGCCCGGCTGGGCCTGGACGCTGGTGAAGACGGCCGTTGTGCTGGCCTTCCTGGTGTGGGCTCGGCGGAGAGTTCCGACCGTACGGATGGAGCGCTATGTGGAGCTGGCGTGGGTCGTGCTGACGCCGCTGGCGGTGGCCCAGGCCCTGGTGGTGGCCGTGGTCGTGCTGAACCGATGACAGGACGGAGGTGCCCCGCACCATGAATGACGTGGCTTTCGGACTGCTGGCCGCCCTGGCGGTGGTCAGCGGTGTCATGGTCTTCCGGTTCGATTCCATGGCGCGCGCGACGTTCTCGCTGCTGACCTCGCTGCTGTGCGTGGGTGGGGAGATGCTTCTGCTCGGCCTCGACTACCTGGGCATCGTCACCGTGCTGATGATGACCATCGAGATGGCCATCATGGCCGTCTTCATGGTGATGTTCATGATGAATCCGGCCGGGCTCATGCCGATGACGATGATGCACAACAAGAAGGGCGCGGCCGTCATCTGCGGTATCGCGTTTGTTCTGCTGGCTGCCGGAGTCCTGCTGGCACCCTGGCCCGCCAGGCAGGGCAAGGCCCCGGCTGACCCGACCATGGACCTCGGGATGTCCCTGATGGGGCCCCAGATGCTCACGATGATGGTCCTGGGCATGGCCTTGTTCGCCACCATCGTCGCCACAGTGGTACTGGCCACCCGGCGCGGGCGCTACGACCGCTTCGGCGACGATCTGCGGGCGCCGCAGGCCTCCGATCCGGTACGGGGCGGCGTCGGCCGGTGAACCTCGAACTGTTCCTTCTCCTCGCCTCCGCGTTGTTCTGCGTCGGCCTGTTCGGCGCGCTGACGCAGCAGTCGATCGTGATGCTGATGATGGGCCTGGAACTGATGCTCGGCGGAGTGATCCTCGCGGCCGCTTCCGCCTGGCGTTACATCGCTCCGGCCGCGGCCGAGGGGCAGGTGCTCGTGGTCGTCGCCATCACGGCGATGGCCCTGGAGATGGCGACGGGGTTCGCCGTGGTCACCGCCCTCTTCCGGTCCCGTGAGATCGACATGACGGACATGGCGGCGGAGCTGAAGGAGTGAGCGTTCTGCTGTGGGCGCTCATCGCCCTGCCGTTGGCCGCGGGTGCGCTGCTCGCACTGACCGGACGGGCCGCGGACCGGACTGCGCCAGGCGTAGCGGTCGGCGTCGGCGTTGCCGCCCTCGGCCTGGCGGTGGCAACGGCGCTGCGGCAACCGGCCGTCGAGGCGCCCCTGCTTGAACAGCTTCCGGTACGACTGGCGGTGGACGGGCTGTCCGGGGTGTTGGTGGTCACCGTCACCGCGGTCACGCTGGCTGTTCTGCTCTACAGCGCGGCCGAGTTCGGGGCCGACGAGGCGCGCGCCCGTTTCTTCGGGCTGATGCTCCTTTTCGCCGGGAGCATGCTGGTCACCGTCACCGCCGTCACCCTTCCGGTTCTGCTCATGGGCTGGGAGGTGATGGGGGCGACCTCCTGGGCACTGATCGGCTACTGGTGGCGGGAGCCGGAGCGTACCGCTGCCGCCAATACCGCGTTCCTGACCACGCGCACCGCCGACATCGGCCTCTATCTGGCCGCGGGTGCGGCCTTCGCGAGCGGCCAGGGCGGCGCTCTCACCCTCGACGGCCTCGCTCGGGTCGGTGACCCCTGGCTGTCCCTCATCACCGCGGGCGTCATCGCTGCGGCCTTCGGCAAATCCGCTCAACTCCCCTTCAGCTTCTGGCTTTCGCGGGCGATGCAGGGACCCAGCCCGGTCTCCGCGCTGCTGCACTCCGCAGCCATGGTCGTGGCCGGCGCGTACCTGCTGCTGCGGACCGGGACACTGTTGGATGTCTCGGGATGGGGCAGCGATGTCGTGGCCTGGACAGGGGCGGCCACGGCCATCGGCCTCGGTCTCGTCGCGGTGGCCCAGATCGATCTCAAGCAGTTGCTCGCCGCGTCCACCTGCGCCCAGATCGGCTTCATGGTGCTCGCTGCCGGAGTCGGTGCCACCGCCGGAGGAACGCTGCAACTCGTCGCGCACGCCGCCGCGAAGAGCCTGCTGTTCCTCGTGGCGGGTGTCTGGCTTGCGGCATGGGGAACCCAACGGCTCCCCTCGCTGCGCGGAGCCGCTCGCTATCACCGGGCGGTGGGAGTGATCTGCACGGTGGGCGCCGTATCGCTGGCCGGGTTGCCTCCCCTGTCCTTGTGGGCCGCGAAGGACGTGCTGCTCGCCGCCGCCCTTGCCCGTGATCCGTGGCTGTATGCCGCCGGGCTGGCCGCTGCCGTGCTGTCCGCCGTCTACAGCACCAAGCTCCTGTGGTACGTATGGCATCCGACCTCACGCCGCGATGACGTTCGTCCGGTTCCCAGCGGCGTGGTGCCGCCGCTGGCCGTGCTCGCCGTCGCCTGCGTTGCCCTGACACCCCTGGCCTTCCCTCCCGTGATCGACGCGATCGGACGCGTCCTCGGCGCCCCGGCTCGACCAGCACCGCACGCCTGGGAGCTGGCGGTTTCCGGCGCTCTTGCCCTAGCAGCGGCCGGGGCCGCCTGGGCCTGGGGGTCCCGCCGACTTCCGCTGCCGCCCCGGGTTAAGGCAGCATGCCGGGACTGGCTGGGCTTGGAGCGTGCCGCCCACGCCCTTGTCGTGTCGCCCGTCATGTGGACCGCCCGTACCGCGGCCACCTTCGACGACCGGATTCTCGACCGAGGTGTCAGCGCTACGGCCAAAGGCGCCCTCCACTTCGCACGCTGGACTGACAGCACCGTGGAACGGGCCGTCGACAGAAGCGTCAGCGATACCGCCAAGGGCGGCCTGCACCTCGCTCGCTGGACGAACAGCGTCCTGGAGCGGGCGGTCGACGGCGGCGTCGGCGCTGTCGCGGACGCGGCTCGGGCACTCGGCCGCTGGGCCCGACGACCGCAGACCGGTCAGCTGCACCAGTACCTCGCCCAGGCCGTCACCGGCTTTACCGTCCTCGCCATCGTGCTCGTCCTCGTGAGGTGACCGCTTGCTCACCGTCCTCGTCTTCGCGCCGACCGCTGCCGCGCTGCTGCTCCTCGGTCTACCGGCCCGCACCCCGCAGACGGTGTTCCGTACCCTCTGGGTGGCCGCGACCGCGGCGGAACTCGCCCTGGTCATCGCCCTGTGGATCGGCTACCGCTCGGGCGGCGGCATGCAGTACGAGGTACGCACACGGTGGATTCCCAACGCCGGTGTGGGCTACCACGTAGGCGTCGACGGACTGTCCTTGCCGCTGCTCGCGATGACCTGCGTGCTCTTCCTCGCGTGCGCCCTCTACTCACTGCGGGAGACCCGCCGGATCCGCGAGTTCGCCGCGCTCTTCCTCTTCCTGCAGACCACCTGTCTCGGGCTCTTCGTCGCCCTCGACCTGATCCTGTTCTTCGTCTTCTTCGACCTGTCCATCGTGGCGATGTACTTCGTCATCGTGGGATGGGGCCACCGGGACGCGGCCCGCGCGGCGCTGAAGTTCTTCCTCTACACCTTCATCGGCTCACTCGCTCTGCTACTCGGCTTCATCGGCCTGTACCTGGCCGCCTCCCCGCACACCTTCGACATGGTCGAGCTGACGAAGCAGAACCCGCTCGCGGGCCGGTCCCTATACGGCGGCCTGGTCCTCCTCGCCATCGTCGTCGGGCTGGCCGTGAAAACCCCGACGGTGCCCTTCCACACCTGGCTGCCGCCCGCGCACACCGAGGCGCCCGCCGCCGGCTCCGCGATCCTCGCCGGAGTCCTCCTGAAGATGGGCACGTACGGGTTCCTGCGCATCGCCATGCCCATGCTCCCGGACGCGTGGCGGCGTTACGCCCTGGTGCTCGTCGTCATCGGGGTCGTCTCGGTCCTCCACGGAGCACTGGTCGCCCTCGCCCAGACGGACTTCAAGCGCATGGTCGCGTACACCTCCGTCAACCACATGGGGTACATCATCCTCGCGATCGGCGCTGCCGCCGCGACCGCGCAGGGGCCCGCACAAGCCCGGTCACTCGCGATCACCGGATCGGTCACCCAGATGGTCAGCCACGGACTGATCACCGGCGCGCTGTTCCTGCTCGCCGGTGTTCTGTACGACCGCGGCCGCACGCACGACATGGGCGCCTACTCCGGGATCGCCGTCGCCGCACCCGTCTTCGCCGCCATGACCGGCTTGGCCGCGTTCGCCTCGCTGGGTCTGCCGGGGTTCTCCGGCTTCATCGCGGAGTTCCAGATCTTCACGGGAAGCCTCGGTCCACGGCCTGTGGCCACCGCACTCTGCGTCCTGGGCATCGTGATCACGGCCGCGCTGTTCCTCCGCGCGCTGCAACGGATCTTCATGGGTCCCCTGCGACTGCCCGACGCGCCGGGCACTCCTCGCACGTTCCCCGACATCCGCCTGCATGAGAGCGCCGCGATCGTTCCGCTGCTGGTCCTGGCCGTGATCCTCGGCGTGGCCCCGCGCTTCCTGCTCGACGTCATCGAGCCGGCCTCCCAGGCTGTGCTGGAGCTGCTCGCCCGATGACCGACATGAACGAGAACCCTCTCGCCATCCTCCCCGAGCTCCTGCTCGCGGCCTCGGCCGTCCTCGGACTGCTGCTCGGTGCCTGGCTGCCCCGGAACCGGCAGTGGATCGTCGGCGCACTGGCAGTTGTCGCCTGCGCCGGCGGGATCACCGCCGCCGCTGTGGCGGCGAGCGGTCCGACCCTGACCGCCTTCGGCGACGCGTACGCCGTCGACCCGGTCACCAGCACGTCCCGGATCGTGATCATCGGCGGCACCGTGCTGGTACTCGCCCTCGGCGCGAGCCCGCTGCACGCGCACCCCCGGGAGAGCGAGTTCTTCGTCCTGATCCAGCTCACGGCCCTCGGCTCCCTCGTTCTGGCCGGGGCACAGGACCTGCTTCTGCTCGCCGCCGGGTATCTCCTCGCAAGCATCCCCGCCTATACCCTCGCCGGGTTCCGCAAGGACGGCCCCGGCACGGAGGCGGCGCTCAAGTACTACGTGATCGGCGCCCTGCTCGGCGTCCTCATGCTGACCGGAATCACCATCCTGTATGCGACCGGACGTGCCACCGCCTACCCGGCCCTCGGCACCGCCCTTCGCGACGCGCCCGAAGTACTCGTCGCCACCGGAACCATCGGGCTCCTCGCCGGGATCCTGTTCAAGGCCGGAGCCGCGCCGGCCCACTTCTGGGTGCCGGACGCGGTGCAGGGAACCAGCCCTCCCGTCGCCGCGCTGCTCACCACGCTGCCGAAAATCGGCGCCCTGGCGGCCCTCTTCCGTCTCGGCGATGTCGTCCTGTCGGGCAGTACGCTCCCGTGGCCCGCGCTGATCTCTGTGATCGCCGCCGTATCCATGAGCCTCGGCAATCTGGCCGCCTTCTTCCAGCAGGACGTCAAACGCCTGCTGGCCTACTCGACGATCAGCCAGGTCGGCTACCTGCTGATGCCGGTGGCCATGGCGGGACGCTCGGACCTCGCCCAGGAAGCGCTGCTGTTCTACGCGGCCGCGTACGCCGTCACCAATCTCGGCGCCTTCGCCGTGGTCTGCGCCCTCCCCCGGGCCCTGAGCATCGACGATTACCGAGGCCTGGCCCGGCAGCGCCCGCTGCTGGCCGTCAGTCTCGTCATCTGTCTGCTGGGCCTCGTCGGCACCCCGCCCACCGCGGTCTTCGTCGGCAAGCTCGAAGCGTTCAGCGCCGCCTTCGACGGCGACTACGCCTGGCTCGCCGTGCTGGCCGCCGTGAACACCGTCGCCTCGCTCTTCTACTACCTGCGTTGGATCATGCCCGCCCTGTCACGCGGCACGGGGGACAAGCTCCGCGGCGGTGACCGCGGGGCGCGCGGAGCCGCATATACGGCCACCGCCGTCTCCATCGGTCTCGGCCTGGCCGGGGGCCCGGTCCTGGCTGTTCTCGACGGTCCCATCGCCACCTAGCTAGGGACGTGCCTGCGCCCAGACCACCTGGAACAATGAGCAGTGAGGTTCCGGTACTCGCACGGCGCCCCGCCCCCTCGCGGGACGCCGACTGGGGTGATGATCATGGCGGCCCTGGTAGCAGCGTTGATCGGCGCGCTGATCTTCCTGGCATTGATGTACGAGATAGCTCGGCTGATCACGCCGAACGAGAGCCGTCTCCCTCCTCTGGCACGTTTGCGGGGACGGCGCGCAGCCCTGGCGAACGCCGAGCGCTGGTGCGTCGGCCTGCTGCTGCACGGCCAGATCGGTACGGCCGACTACCAGCGGCGGATGAGCGGCCTCGCCCACGGCCACAGGACGTTATACGGCTCACCGGCAGTCAGAGGTCGGTCCAGCCATGCTTGCCATGCAGTGCATCGGCCTCGGCCTCGTCGAGCCAATCCAGCTTGAAATACCGGCCCCGTAGCTCGAAGACGCCTACGGACCAGTCCCGGAGTTCCTGGTCCAGAGCTTCAGCAGGAATGATGCCGTCGTCAAAATCGGGAACTGCCTCCGTCGGGCCGACGCTCATCAGAGCCCACTCGGGAAGCTCCCTCGCATCCACCCAGCGCCTGCGCCAGAACGGCCCCGCCTGCCACCACCACGTGGTCACGCGGATCACCAGAACACCGACCACCTCGTCACCGTCCAAGACGCGAGCCGCAGCGCGGCGGTAGGGATCAAGTCGGGTGTCGGTTTGCGGCTCGGGCCGCTCACGTCTGGGCACGCCCCCATTCTCCAGTCGGCCAGCGCGGTGTTGGTGACTGCGGTGCGGGATGCCTGCGCCGTCCCATCATCGGAACCGCCTGTCGAGAGAGTCTCAGCACGGACATCTGCCGCCCGCCGAGGCGGCGCCACGCCTTCAGGTGAGCTGACGAGGCGAATGGCGGTACTTGATGAAACGGGCGCCCCCGGGGCAGGCAAATCTGGGTATAGCGGATACCAGGGCCATCCTGAGTCGGAACTCTGTACCGACAGTGACCCCAGCCACTGATCGCCATAATCAGGCTTCTTCCGGAGGGTAAGCCCCATGCCGACTGCTACGTCCCGCCGAACCATGGGCCGTGCCCGAGGAGCGGCACTCAGCGCCATGTGCGCATTGCTCGCGCTGGTCGCCTGCACGGGCAACGGCAACGGCAACGGCGCCAACACAACACCGGGTCCAACCAGCACGTCATCCGCGACGCCCCAAGGCACGGAAGCACGGATCACCATCAAAGGCTTCAACTTCATGCCGGCCGACCTGAAGGTGCGCCCTGGTGAAAAGATCACCGTGTCGAACTTCGACTCTGCCCCGCACACAGTGACCGCCAAGGAAGGCAGCGCCTTCGACACTGGCAACATCGAAGGCGGCCAGTCAGCCACCTTCACGGCCCCGTCTAAGCCCGGCAGCTACCCCTTCTTCTGCTCGCTCCACCCGCGCATGACGGCGACACTCACCGTCGGCTGACCCGGGACACGGCTGACGTTGGCAGAGGCCGCAGACCTCCGGCGACGAGAGTTGCAGCTGCCGATGAGGCCAAAGTGGAGTTGCCGCGCAGTAGCGGCAACCCCACCCCTCACTTGCTCACCTCATGCGTAGCGACCGAGCAGCGCCACGCGCCGCACAGTCTCGTGCGTCTACCTCAGGTACCCGAGAGCCGTCATCATCCCGGATTCCGCGTGGTAGACGTTGTGGCAGTGGATCATCCACAAACCCGGGTTGTCGGCGTCGAAGTCGACGTCGAGGGTCTTGCCGGGCAGAACGATGGCGGTGTCCTTGCGTGCGCCGCCGTTGCCCAGCGCAAAGGTGTGGCCGTGCAGATGCATGGGGTGCCACATCTTGGTGCCGTTGACGAACGACAGCCGCACGCGCTCGCGCGAGCGGACCGGATATCGCTGAGCCGGGTCGTACTTCTTGCCGTTGATGGCCCAGTCGTACTTCTCCATCGTCCCCGTGAGCTTGAGCTCGATCGTGCGGTCCGGCCTGCGGGAGTCCAGTCGGACTGACTCTGCGGCCCGAAGCTGACCGGCCTGGAGCACTTTGGCGTCCAGTTCTTTCGGGCGTACGGACGCCTGCGGCGCTGCTCCGCCACCGGTGCGAAGGAGGGCGAGCGCCGTGCGGTTCTTGCCCTCGGCCAGCGCGGTGAGAGGGAAGACGCCGTCCCCGGCGGTGACGAGGACGTCGTAGCGTTCACCCATACCCACCAGCAGGGCGTCCGCTTCCGTCTGCTCGACGGGAAAACCGTCAGTGTGGGTGACCGTCAGCTTGTGACCGCCAAGGGCGATCCGGAACGCCGTGTCACCACCGGCGTTGATGATGCGCAGCCTGAGGCGGTCACCCGGCTTGGCCTGGAAGGTCTGGGGATCCTCCGGGGTGCGGCCGTTGATCAGGTAGTGCGGATAAGCGACGTCGCCCGCGTCGCCGCCGAGAAGGTCGCTCGTCGCTCCCATCATCATGCGCGACGGGCTGGACGGCTTCGGGGCGGGGGTTGCCGTGGTGCTCATCGACATGTTCGACATGTCGTGTCCCCCCATGCCGCCGGAGTCACCCATGTCCATCCCGCCCATGCCGTTGCTGAGTTCGGCGAGGACGGCGTCCGGGGTACTGCCGTCGACGCCGTCGACCCAGTCGTCGAGGACGATGACCCATTCCTTGTCGTACTTCAGCGGCTCCTTGGGGTCCTCGACGATCAGGGGGGCGTAGAGGCCGCGGTCCTGCTGGACACCGGAGTGCGGGTGGAACCAGTACGTGCCCGGGTGCGGGACCGCGAACCGGTAGTCGAAGGAAGCCCCTGCCTTGACCGGGCGCTGGGTCAGACCGGGCACGCCGTCCATGTCGTTGCGCATCGCCAGGCCGTGCCAGTGGATGGAGGTGGCCTCGGGCAGGTTGTTGGCGAGGGTGAGGGCGAGGGTGTCGCCGGCCGTGATCCGGACCTCCTGGCCCGGCAGCCGGTCTCCGAACGCCCAGGACCTGACCGTACGGCCACCCAGGTCGAGTGGAGTCTCCACGGCGGTGAGCTTCACCTTCCGTTCCGGGCCGGGCTTGCGAAGCGCTTCGGTGGCGGTGACCTCCTTGCCGTCCGGGGTCACATAGTTTTCGGCGGACGACACGGCGTCGCCGGCCGAGGAGTGGTTCATACCGCCCATGGAGCCGGAACAAGCGGTCAGCAGGCCGGTGCCGGCAACGGCGAGTCCGGCGCCCAAGACAGTGCGACGGGTGGGTTGGGTCATGACTGAGGAACCTCGTAACGATGTCGATGCGGGAAAGAGGAGCGCGATGCCGCTCCTGGCGGAGCGGCCTGCGGGCCTATATACGCAACAACGACAATCGGGCGAGGAAAGTACTACGGCTGACTGGCGGCGGCATCGGCCAAAGTGCGCGCAGGAGCCGCGCGAGCCCGGCGAGCAGGAGTCCCGAGAGCCGATATCTGCTGGAGGGGGAGACACGGAAGACCACCGTGCACGCGGTGAGCAGGGCCAGGCAGACGAGGGCGGTGTCCAGCCCCGGCAGGGGCGTGTGGCCGCCCTTGGCGGGAGCCGCGTCGGCAGTCGTCCGATGCTCGCCATCGACGGTGACCACGGTGAAGGCGACCGTAGCGAGCCGGTCAGGTGTGCGGGACGAAGCGTGCTCGGCGGGATGACCGAGCACGTGCATCGTGACCAGGCCGACGAGCAGCGCAGCGGACAGTAGAAGTCGACCGCACCAGGCGGCGGTCCTCCGCTGTCGCTCCATCGCCTACTCCGTCGACCGTCTCGGCTGAGGTAGTGATGATACCGGGCGGGGGTATGGATTCAATGAGTGCCCTCGCGGACGTGGACCTGCTCCGGGCGGTCAAACAGGCTCGCCGGCGCCCGACGGGACCATCGTGCGCCGGGCTCGCCTCATCGACACGAGCGTGAGCAACGTCATGGCGATCATCGCTGCCGTCGAGAGAAGGAAGGCAGGAGAGGTCGGCGAGGAGGCGGACGCTCCGGCGATCACGTATGCGGTCGTCCCGGGCAGCACACCGAGTGCCGTCGCGGCGACGAAGGGCCAGAGGCGGACTCCCGAAAAGGCCGCAGCCAGGTTGATCGCCTGGAAGGGAACGCCGGGCACGATGCGGAGGAGCAGCACGCTGCGAAAGCCTTGATCGGTAAGCCGCCGGTCGAGGGCAGCGAGGGCCTTCCTCTTCAACATCGGCCTAAGCGCGTCCCGGCCCAGGCTTCGTCCAAGACCGAAGGCCAGCACCGCGCCGAGAGTGGTCCCAGCGACCGCCAGCACCAGGCCTTCGGGGATCCCGAACAGGACCCCTGCGGCGGCGTTGAGCACCGGCTTCGGGAAGAAGGCGAGGGTGGCGAGCGCGAAAACAACGACGAAAGCGGGCGCCGCCCAGATCCCCGGGGCCGCAGAGGTGAAGCCCTGCGAAAGGAGCCGTTGCGGACTCCACAACAGCAGGGAACCCGCCGCGGCCGCCAGTAGGGCAACGAGGAGAGCGAGCCGAGCAGGCGGCGGTATGTGCACTCGCCGAGTCTACGGCAGTCGATTGCTGGCAACACCGATTGCCCTGCCGACTCCTACAAGACTTAAACCCACCCGAGTAATCGGTGATGTCTCGCACATGACCCGCATCACATACTAAGCTACTTAGGATACCTTGGGACGTACTCCCACTCTTCGAACCTGGGGCAGGACTCTCCAGTGAGGGCTGGGCCCAGGCACTGGACAGCGCTCACTTGGCCGCCGCGGAAGAGCCGCCAGCCCCGTCGCCGCTGCTACTACAGGCGGGCGTAGACGGACCCCTTGTTGCTCTCCGAAGGGCGGGATATCAAGGTACGGACCTCCTCGGATACCGCCGGGGATTCATTCGTTCCTTGGAGAAAACGCGTATGACGCAGCACGCCAATTCCAGTGCCTCGAGCAAGGCAATCCTGCGCCGCCGCGCTGCCGTGATGGCTGTCGGCATGGGGGTGTCGGTCGTACTCGGCGCGGGCGTGGCGCTCGCTGCGGAGCCTCAGGCGGACGCCTTCACGTACGTGGCGGGCGAACGTCTCGCGGCGACCGTGACGGCCCAGGTTGAGGGGCAGAAGCAAGCGGCGGACGCCAAGGCCGCCGTGGACCTCAAGAAGGGGGCCGCAATCAAGAAGAGCCCGGCCGCTTGGGTGAAGCCGCTGAACAAGTACACCATCGGCTCGACCTTCGGCCTCGGCGGCACCATGTGGTCCAACAAGCACTCCGGCCAGGACTTTGTGGCCCCCACCGGCACCTCCGTGAAGGCCGCGAACCGCGGGACCGTGGTCGAGGCCGGATGGGGTGGGTCATACGGGAACAACATCGTGATCAAGCATGGAAACCGTACGTACACCCAGTACGGGCACTTGTCGAAGATCGGTGTGCGAGTCGGGCAGAGCGTGACGACGGGCCAGGAGATAGGCAAGGTCGGCAGCACCGGCAACTCGACGGGCCCCCACCTGCATTTCGAGGCGCGCACGTCTCCCGTCTACGGCTACGCGATCGAGCCGCTGAAATTCCTGCGAGAGCAGGGCGTCTCGGTGTGACGCTGGGCCGGTCCCAGATCTGGGTGGAGCCCCGCGACGCATCAGCTGATGCGTACGCCCCACATGAACGGCATTCCGCTGCGGGCGATGGATTCGTACCGCACCTGGGCGCCGGGCTTGGGCGAGTGAAGGATCTGTCCGTTGCCGGCATAGAAGCCCACATGGCTCAGGTCAGTACGCATGATGATGAGGTCACCAGGCTTGAGCGCGCTCAGGGAGTTGATCCGCGTGCCGGCGTTCGCCTGCGACTGGGACGTGCGCGGTATGGACACACCTGCTTGGCGGAAAGCCCAGGAGGTCAACCCGGAGCAGTCGAAGGAGTTCGGCCCGCTGGCTCCCCACACGTAGGGCATACCGACTCTGCTCTTGGCCGCACTGAACGCTGAAGCGGCCCGCTGGGAACCACTGGCCTCGTTGCCGAGGTCGACCCGCTCACTGGCGCGGTTCGCCCGTGCCTCCTCAGCGTCGATCTTCGCTCGCTCTTCGGCCGTAAGCGTGCTCAGCAGCCTTCGCGCCTCTGCCAACTTGCCCTGGATCTCGGCCTTTCGGCTTCCCAGTTCCTTGCGCGTTGCCTCAAGGTCCTTGAGCTTTCCAGCGGCCTCGCCGCGCTGCTGGTCCAGCGACCGCTGCTGCGACAGGAACTGTCGCAGCAGACCGGCCTGCCTGTCGCTCACCCTCCCAAGCCGCGAGGCCTGGTCGAGGTAGGCGTCTGGATCGTTCGAGAGCAGCAGCTGGACCGACGGGTCCATGCCCCCGCCTCGGTACTGTGACGCGGCTAGTGAGCCCAGGGTGTTCCGCAGGTCATTGAGTTCGCCCTGCTTGCGGGCGGCCGCCTCCTGGAGGCTGGACACGTCCTTCTGCAGCCCCTCGGATTTTTCTTCCGCCCCGTTGTACTTCTCAGTGGCCTGCGTCGCTTCCTCATACAAACGGTCGACTTGGGCTTGGACGCCCTTCTTGCCCGGGTCGGGCAGAGGGTCAGCCGAAGCCGACTGCGTCGACAGGGCAACTGCCGCTGCCGCAGTCGCGGTCAGCACGGTCGCGTAGGCCGGGTTCGTCTGTTTGGGACGACGGTGGGATGCCACTGAGGCAAGCTCCTTCTTCCTCAGCCGCCTGACAGGGAAACAAGTCCAATCCCCCGCTTCGAGGAGCACAGGGGATTCAGCGGCACCTCCGCTGCCACCCGGGGCGGGTGATCGACCGTGCGAAGGGTTCGGCCGGATACTAATCAGTTTAGTGGCTCAGTGGCAACGAGCGGCAGGCAGATATGACGTCGCCCCACGGCGGAAACGATCTGATAGGTGATGTTCACGATGTGGCCAACCTGTCGAACCATGCGGCGTGCATGCGGACTGCGACCTGGTCGTCGACGCTCCGGTGGGGCGGGTACCCCCTCGTGCTCGTAGTTCTCGGGCTCCGGGTTCCCATCTCAAGGCGGCGCGTGCAGGGTGGGAGCTGGCCCCGCGAGCCGGGGACGGATCGGGACACTGGGGGCGCGGTGGAGTCGGTAGAAGTCGGTGGCGTGCGAATCGCCTTCGAGCGGCTGGGGACCGGTGATCCGGTCGTGTTGGTGGGCGGGACAGGAATGCCCCCGGTGGCATGGGAGTTGTGTGGGCTGCGAGACGCCCTGGTGGCTGCCGGGTTCGAGGTGGTGACGTATGCGGCACGCGGGGTGGCGCCCTCGGACGCACCGCCGGCCCCGTACACGATGGCGGACCTTACCGATGACCTCGCCGGGTTGCTCGACGCGCTCGGCATCGCGCAGGCGGCGGTGGTCGGCTATTCGCTGGGGAGCTTCACCGCCGAGCTGCTGGCCCGCAACCGCCCGGATCTGGTGCGATCGGTGGTACTGATGGCCGGCACCGGGCCGCTGAACGGTGTGCTGGACGCCGTCCTGCGGACCGAAGCGGAACTGATCGCGCTCACTGGACGCATCCCGCCCGCCTACGCCGCCGCGCAGACACTGCTGAGCACATTGCCGCCGCATGTGCTGACCACGGACGAGGCCCAGGTGCGGGCCTGGATCGAACTCCTCGGCGCGCAGGAGGACGTATGGGCCTCGACCGAGGGAGAGGTCGGGCAGTCCGCTGCCTCGGACGGCTGGGCCCGCGACCCCGGCCGGATGGCGGCCCTCACCCGGATCCGAGTGCCCGCGCTCGTGGTCGCCTTCGAACACGACATGCTGTTCCCTCCTTCCTCCGGTCGGACAGCTGCCGACGCACTGCCTCTGGGCGAGTTCGCCCTGATCTCCGGCGCCGCGCACGGCGGGTTGCTCACCAGCCCGACCGAAACCATCACGGCAGTACGCGCCTTCCTTTCGCGCACCACCTTGGGCGGAGGCCGGTCAAGGTAAACCGGACCGTGCGCTTGCCCTCGGTCAGCCCGACGCTCTGTAGGCTCACCGGCCACAGTCCGGTTTCAGACGAGGAGCCTTATGCAGCTGTCGCCAACAGCGCTTAATCGCGCCGCGAACAGCTCCCTCGGAGCCGTCCCGGCATGTGCGAGCGTTGCCTACGGAGCCCAAGCCACTGAAGTGTTCCCGCGGCTCGCCGCATGCTTCGTGGTGGCCGTGTGCGCCGTCCTCAGCGTCCGTGGGTATCGGCTCGGTGTCACATGCGACAGCACTCGGGTGACCGTCCGTGGCTATTTGCACACGCGGGTGATCATGCGAGAGCGCATTACGGAGGTCACAGACTTCCCAGCGATCAGATGGACTGCTCGCACGGGGCGTAGCCGGTGGACACCGGTCACGGCGTTCATGACCAGCCCGAGCGAGACGGCGGGGCCGCGGCTCAGCAAGAACAACAACACGGCGAAGCTGCGCCGGTGGGCAACGCGTTAAGTCAGTCGTGAGGTGTGCCGGACGGTCGGCCAGTCCGACGGCGCCCATGGGGCCGACAAGGGCATGGCCAACGTCATCAGCACCTCGCATAGCGCCGAGCCACCTGGATGAGCAAACTCTGGCGGGGGACCGGCCACCGGCAGCCCCGCCGTACGCCGCATCCCGAGAGACCCCCGCCCCTCGGAGCGATCCACCAGGACCGTGTGATCCCCCGCGTGCGGCGTACACCACCTATCAGGGTGGCGGTTATGCCTGGGGGGATGCACCGCGTGGAAAGGGAGCCGTTAAGATCACGGCGTGCTCACGCCCTGGTCATCCAGCCACCACCTGCGGGTCCGCCCCTCGGCGGGTCCGCTGCGCGTGCTGTGGGTGGCCCTGTTGGTGTTCACCTTCCTGTACTCCCATGGCGTGAGCACCGAGGGCGTACGAGGGCATCTCCAGCAGACCGCGTCCGCGGTCATGACCGTCCCGGACGGCCACGAGGTCGTCGAGGCGGCGCCGGTCGACCACCAAGGCGGTCACGGCGCCTCGCACCCCGCCGAGGAGTGCACGGCCGGGTACCCGCAGCAATCGCCCACGCTGGAGGACCCTCACCTGTGGGCCCTCCCGATGGAGCGACTGTCACCGGCCGCGCCGTTCGCCTTCTCCGGGACCCGCACCACGACGTCGCCCGCTTCATCGCCCCACACATCCACCAGGGCGATTGTCGTGCGGGTCTAGGATCCGCCGACTGAGAGTCTTCCGGCGGCTCCTGCCCGACCGGAACCTCCCCGGGATCGCACGCCGATGCCGAACCAGCCATGGTTCGTACAGTCGGCCATGCTTCCGCGCCTACTCGCTTCCTGGCGCAACGCCTGCATGAGCGTGGGTCTCGAGCCGTGCCCTGACGCTTCGGCCCAGGAACGCTCGCGCACCCATACGCCTGTCAACGACATGGCCTGACTGCTCGTGCCCCGTGGCGGAGAGCCGTACGGCAACGTGCGTGCGCCCCCGGGACTTCTTCTACTCCCTACCCAGCTATTCCGCCATCCCTAAGGCCACAGGCCAAGGAGCACCACGTATGACGTCCACCCAACTCACCGACCGTCCCGCCGCGTACAGCGACCAGGGACCTGGCTCCGGGACCAGCCGGTCCGGCGTGCGCCAGGCCCGCTCCCGCAAGAGGGGCCTGCTCGCCCGCTACCTCGGCTACGTCGGCTACTTCGTCGGCGCCGGACTGATCAGCGGCGCCGTCGTCCACCACCCCCTGGACCCCGCCCGCTACACGCTCATCGCGATGTACGGCGTCCTGGTCTTCCTCGCTGCCACCGTCCTCAACGAGTTCGTCCTCGCACGCCAGCGCCCCACCCTGCCCCGCGCCATCGCCATCATGGGCGCCTCGCTCCTGCTGTCCTTCGGCATCGGCATGCTCAGCGGCGGCCTCCAGCACTTCGAGGACTTCCCCACGCGCGCCGCCGTCCTCATCCCGGCCGGCATGATGCTCTCCTTCATCGCCTACGTCCTCAAGGACGAGGACACCTCCTGGCGGCGCATCTTCGGCCTGGCCGGACTCGCTGTCCTGGTGACCGCCCTCATCAGCTTCGCCGGCCTGCGACAGGTCGCCGCCAACCTCACCGAGCAGCCCGGAAGCGGCGGCCACGGCCACAGCTCCGGCGCGGAGGAGCCCGAAGAGGAGCACCAGCCCAAGGCCGGCGACCCCACAGCCGGAGCCCCCACCCCGAAGGCCACTCGCAGCCAGAGCGCCAAGCCGGGGCACGCCGACGGGCCCGGCCACTAACGATGCGGGGGCACTAGCCGGCGGGTCACGACATGAGACCGTCGCCTCGGGCGAGGTGACGGTCTCATGTCCTGGGCACGAACACCGGGGCACGTCTTGCTCCACGTGTTCGCGGCCACCGTGCGGCTCCCAGTTCGCCTACGGGCTTCAGCACTGAGTGAAGTTGTCGCGCCGCGCGGGTGAGCTGGGGACCAAGTGCGGCGTCTGGTGGAAGCTGTCGAAACGACAGAGACAGCCGAAAAACACAAGCCGCCGCCGTTGAGTACGGCGGCCGATGAACCCGGGAGTTACTGTCATGCGCTTGCCCCGCCTGCGCCTGAGCGACATCCACAGGCCGCTTCTGCCTCGTACGCGCGCGGGGCAGCGGCGGGCCGTGCAGGCGGTGATGCTGCTGTGCGTGCTGGCGCTCCTGCCCGCGACGTGGATGTTCACGGCGGCGGACTACCGGCTGCGAACGACCGCCGACGTCCCGCGCACAAGTGTGGCCGTGGTCTTCGGCGCGGGTCTGTTCGGGAACGGTGAGCCGTCGATCTTCCTCGCCAGCCGCCTCGACGCGGCGGCGAAGCTGTACCGCGAGGGCCGCGTGAAGGTGCTCCTGGTCACCGGCGACAACAGCACCGATCACTACGACGAGCCGCACGCCATGCGCCAGTACCTCACCCATCGCGGCGTACCGGACGCCCGTATCGTCAGTGACTACGCCGGCTTCGACACCTGGGACTCCTGCGTGCGGGCGAAGGAGATCTTCGGCGTCGACCGCGCCATCCTCGTCAGCCAGGGCTTCCACATCCGCCGGGCCGTCGCCCTGTGCCAGGAGGCCGGCATTGAGTCGTACGGCGTCAGGGCGGCCGATCACCAGGACGCAGTGTGGTACTACAGTGCCACCCGCGAACTGTTCGCCGCGCACAAGGCTGCTCTGGACGCAGCCCTCGAGCCGGACCCCCAATTCCTCGGGCCGAAGGAACCGGGGGTGGAGCGGGCGCTGGCCGACCGCCGGTGACCAGGCGTCGGCCATCGAGACCTCTGGGGCCACGGCCGCGCACGCTGACGATGGGGCGCGGCCCACGCGCCACACGGGCCGTCAACTCCCGCGTCAGCGAGCCGTGGTTGCCTGTCGTGCGACTGCTCAGCCGCAGATGACTTCGTCACGGGGCACATAACGGGTCTTGAACGTTTCTCGCTTGACTTCCTTGCCATCCGACCGGAAGACCCGGTCGACGTTGACGTCGAAGCCTTCGAGCGGTGTCTGCGGCAGACAGTCCGCCGCGGGCCCCTGCCGCTTCTCGGGCTCCTTGACGTTGGTGCGGGGGCTTTTGACCGCTTCCACTTCGCCGTATTTCTTGGTGCCGAGGAAGGTGACAGTGACGGAGGTGTCCGTGGCGCTCGCCTCGATGTAGATGGCGTTGCCCGAGTCGTTGAGGAACCTCAGATCGAGACTGCCCCAGGCCACCGTTGCTTCGCGACCTTCCGGGTAGCGCTCAATGTAGAACGAGTGGGCGCCATGCTCCAGCGGTTTGACCCCGGCGAAGAAGAGGGCGTTGAAGACCGTGGTGGCGACAGCGGAGACGCCACCTCCGGACGCCTTGGTGAACTGGTCGTCCTGAATGATGATGCCGTCTACGAATCCGTTGGCCTTGGTCCGCTCGCCGACGGTGCGGTTGAAACTCCAGGTCTCGCCGGGCAGCACGACCGAGCCGTTGATCAATTCGGCAGCGCGGCCGATGTTCGTGGTGCGGTACGGGGCGGGCTCGAAGTTGACGGTGAACGTGGACATCTTCTCCTTGATGCCCAGGGGCCCGACGGTGTCGCGGGTGAGCTTCGGCTGCACTGTCTGGGTGGCCACCGCAGCTGTGCGGGCCGCCCCCGTCTTGGTCAGCAGTGGCAATACTGCTTTCTCGATCGCCTGGGGGGTGACCTCCTGACCGGGTTTGCCGTCCGAGGCCACCGTCACCCGTTCGCCGTCCAGTCGCAGCTTGGCCTCGACCGCCTTGTCGGTGGCCTGTGCCAGCGGGTCGGCAACCGCCGGATCCTTCAGGAGACTCTCGCCGTCGAGGGCAGGGGTGAGCCGGTTGGACTTGTCCGGCTTCACCGTGAGGTGCTTGCCGATCGTCAACGGGCTGATCTCGATGGACCGGCCGCCTGTGGTTATCGTGACCGGGCCCGACATCGCGGGGGTGGCGAACTGGGTCATGGCACGGTTCACCTCTGCCGCATCGACGGGGGGTTCGCTGCGCCGGACCGGCAGTGAAACGGGCTCGGGCTTCTGCTCGAGGACCGCGGAGCCCAGGGCCTTGACCGCGGCCTCCACGTCGAGCACCTGCCCGGTCTGCGGCTGCACAGGCACCGGCTTGCCCTGGTCGAAGAAGATCGCGCCGTTCTTCACCGTGCGCTCGTACTGCTTCGCTGCCTTGTCCAGCGCCGCCGGGGTCTTTGCCTCGTCCACACGGATCACCGGCTCGACGTCGCGCTCCCCGCTGCTGAAGAGGCGCCCGATCACGGTCAGCGGGTCGAAGCCGTCGCGCGCGGCGCGTGCGGCGGTTTCCCGACCATCCAGAGAGAAGCCAGCCGCGCGCACGTCGATGATGCCATTGGTGTCGCCGACGCGCACTTTCACCGGTTCTGGCCAGCTCTGGCCCAGCTGCCTCTCCAACTTCTGCTGCGCCTGTGAGGCGCTCAGTCCCCCGATATCCACGCCCCGCACCCGCGTGCCCGCCGGGACGTCGTCATCGGAGGCGAGCAGCCCCGCCACGTACAAGCCACCGACACCGAGGGCCGCCACCCCCGCCACGAGCGCGACGGGGCGTGGTACGCGGCGCCGGCCGACCGCCGTGGTGGCAGCGGGCATGCCGGGTCCAGAAGAGTGAAGCACTGAATCTCCTTGTCCATGGCGCCATCACGTCGCCAAGAGGGCCTCGCGCCGCACGCCACAAAGCAACCGATCGTAATAAGAGAGCCCGTGAAGGCTGAATAAGATCAGCAACCTCAGGTCTCGTCCCTTGTGGGTACTGTGCCGGTGATTTCCGGCTTGGTGCCGGGACAGCAGGCCCCACGGAGGCAAGAGGAAGCTGCTGCGGGCCCCCGTTCTACTAAGCCACTTAACACTGTAGTACTTTCATATTCATGGACGCCGACCCGTACGCTGCCGAGCGACCGAACCGCCGGCCAGCATCCACGCACACCTGGCCCGCAGGACGTCGGATACCTGCCCTGGGAGAAGACAGCTCCTGGCAGGGCATACCCTTCCAGATCCGCCGGATGGGTCCGGAGCAGTTGCCCTTCGTCGTAGCGGAGCACCTCAAGTACTTTCCCGACGGGTTCTTCGCCCGCCTCGGCCCGTCGTTCCTGACCGCGTACTGCCGTACCTACCTCAGCAGCCCGCACGCGGCGGCCTACATAGCCGAGCGGGACGGGGAACCGGTCGGTTTCCTGGTCGGCGTGGTCGCACCGGAGGCTCATCGCCGCCACGTGCTGGAAGTACATAGGCGCAAGCTCCTGGTCTGTGCCGCGGCCGGTCTGGCTGTGCGCCCACGGTTGACCACGCACTTCTTGCGGACGCGATTGCCGAGGTATTGCCGCAAACTGCTGCCCGGACGCCCGGCCGATCAGGCTGCTGCCGGTCCGCGCGGCACCACCGCGGTCCTGGCGCATGTCGCCGTAGTGGAGCACGCCCGCTCCAGAGGCATAGGAGACGCCCTTATCGACCGGTTCGTCGAGGACGCCGCCGACGCCGGATGTGCGCGTGTCAGCCTCGTCACCGCCTTGGGCGATGATGGCGCCGGGCCATACTACGAGCGACGGGGATGGGTGTACCGAGGGGAAACCCGTACTCCCGACGGGCGCCAATTGGCCACGTACGATCTGCCTCTGCCTCTCGGCCTTGGGACCGAGACCCGGTGATCTTCGCGCTCGTTTGATTTCGCCGAAACCTTCTCAATCCGACCCTACGTCGGGCGTCGACGCCCAATGGATTGTCGCGCCCTTCCGCGTCCGGTCCCGTACCGCTGACGTCTGGCATGCCGACACGCCACGTCGGTGATCCTCAGGAGACCTTGGTTGACAACGCAGGACAGTTCCAAGCCGACCGCCGCCCTCAGGCGCCCCCGGACAGCCCCTCGTGCCGCCTGCGCAGCGCTCGCGACCGCCGCACTCCTGACAGCGGGATGTTCGACCAGCCCGGACACGGAGAACGACAACCGTCGCGACGGGAGGTCCGTACCGTCCTTCAAGACCTCGAACCCGAGCCCGAGCCCGAGCCCTTCCCCCAGCCCGAGCCCTTCCCCCAGCCGCTCCGCCGACGCCGTTGTCAAGGAACTCACGGACACACAGTGGAGCCGCATGGTAGCCGCGAATATGTGGCGCAAGGAATGCCCCGACGTCCGTGACCAACTGCGTCGTGTAGAGATCAACTACGTGAACTTCGAAGGCAAAGTCCGCCGCGGCGCCCTCGTCGTCAACGCCGACGTGGCAGACAGCGTCGTCCGCATCTTCACGCGGCTGTTCGACGCTAGTTTCCCGATCCGCCGCATGAAGCCGGTGGAGAACTACGGTGGAGACCTCAACGCGAGTCTTCGCGCCGACAACACCTCAGCTTTCAACTGCCGCCGGCCCGAGCAGATCAATGCCCCGTTCAAGGAGTCGCCCCACGCGAACGGCCGCGGGATCGACATCAACCCGCTTGAGAACCCCTGGAAGGACCTGCGAACCAAGAGCTGGTCACCGAGCGGGGAATTCAGCTCACGCACCCCTGGCAAGGGCAAGATCCTTGAGGGGGGCCTGGTGTGGCAGGCGTTCACGGACGAGGGGTGGATCTGGCAGAACATCGACGTGCCCGACTACATGCACTTCGACACGGGGTATCCGTCCGCCCCCTACAAGGGGCCGGGTGCCGGCGGGGCGACCTCGACAGCTATGGCCCCCAGCCCCTCTCCGGCCGACTGACGCCCACGGGGCCGACCGCTCCGTCTCAGTGCGGGACCGGCCGCAGACCTTCCCCTGTTACGTGCAGTGCTTCCTGAAGATCGCCGCGTCGTCTGCGGGCATCGAGGCTCGAGCCGTCCTGCGGGTAGATCTCACCGAACGGCCAGCCACTGATCGAGCGACGCTCACGCCTGGCGCGAGTCGGACCTGCCGGCGAAAGCGGCAGGCACCAAAGCCATCGCGGATGGCGCCTACCAGGGCACTGGCTGATCGTCCCGCACCGCAGAAGGGCCGGACGCCCCCTCCTGCGAGGCCAGGAGGACGACGAACTCCGGCGGGTGAGGGCCCGCATCGAGCACACCTTCGCCCGGATGAAGAACTGGAAGGTCCTCCGCGACTGCCGCCGAAAAAGGAGACAGCCTCCACCTCGCCGTCCAACCCATCGCCACCATGCACAACCTCGCACCCGGTGACCAGTGAAACGAGCAGGTCAACCAGCCCACCGCCTGCCCACACCCACCCTTCCGCAGCAACCTTTAGTGCCGGTGGCTGCCGGTGCTGTTCTCTGCGGCGGGTTCCTGCTGTCCGCCACCGGTACCTGCGGCGGCGCCCGCCTGAACGGTGAAGGCCGCGGTGCGAACGGTTCCGTTGTGCTGAAAGTCGAGGAAGAGGCGGTAGGTCCCCGCGGTGGGGGCGGTCGCGGTGAACGAGATCTCCGGGCCGGCCTTGGTGGTGCCGTCGCCCGGTTCACCGTTGGGGTGGACGTGCAGGTAGGCGAGGTCTCCCGAGCGCAGGGCGACGAGGTGACCGTAGGCGCCGAGGTAGGGCTGGAGGTCCGTGACCGCTTGGCCTTCCTTGGTGACGTTCAGCTTGAGCTCGCCTGCCGAGCCGGGACGCAGGTCACCGTTCACGGTGACCGTATATCCGTCGACCGCGGCGGTACGGGAGGGCGTGGGCGGTTCGGCGGCCTTGTAGGGCCCGGAGGCAGCAAGGTCGGCCCCGAGAGTGAGGTTCTTCTTGTCCTTGCCGGCGGGGGTGAAGTCGGCGAAGACCCGGTAGTCGCCTGCGGCGGGAAGGCTGAGCGGGATGCTCCAGCTGCCGTCTTCGGCCCTGGTGGGGTGCAGGTGGCGGTAGGTGGCGAGGTCGCGTGAGGCGAGAATCAGGTGGAGTTCCTTATCGTGCTCGCGCTGGTATGCGGTGACCTGTCGCCCGGCCTCGTCCCGTATGGCGAAGCGCAGCTCGCTCTGCTGCCCCGCCTCCAAGCGCGGGGTCTCGAGGTCGAGGGTGTAGCCGGCTTCAGAGACCTGCAGTCCCCCGGCGGGAGAGTCCGCGAGGCCGCTGCCGACGTCTGCGCCAGCCGATGCGGTGCCCGCGCCATGGCCGGCGTGGGCCGCGGGCCCGGAGCCAGCGGTGACGGGCCCGACCGCCCCGCCCACGCCGTAGGCGGCGCCGAAGGACGCCGCGAGCACGGCGGTAGACACGGTGATCTTCATAGCGGTGTTCATGACGGTCTCCTTCGACAAGACGGGCTCGCTGAGTGCCCAGATCGTATACCCCCCCGGGGTATACGCAAGGGCGCTCGGAGGCTTGCAAAAAATACGGGGTGGGGGTATACCTGACCCTGCAAGCGTGATACCCCCAGGGGGTATCACTCCATCTTCTGGGAGGTAACTATGTCCTGCTGCTCCACGGATGGCACCTGCTCCACCAGCGCCACCACCGCCGTCGCCGAAGGCACTAAAACGGTCTACAACGTCTCCGGCATGACGTGCGGGCACTGCAAGGCCACGCTCACCAAGGAGATCGGCGCCCTCGACGGCGTCCTGTCGGTGGACGTCGACCTCAGCGCCGGCCAGGTTTCCGTGACCACGTCGAACGAACCTGACGACGCGCTGCTGGCCCAGGTCATAGACGAGGCGGGTTACGAACTCACCGGACGGGCCGCCTGAGGCACCCGCCGCCTCACGCCGGGCCTGGCACACGACAGGCCCGGCGCCCCGTTCCCTTCCACCAGCCCGAGGAGCAGAGATGACTACCACGGTCCCAGGTACCGCCGAGGTCGAACTCGCCATTGGCGGGATGACCTGCGCCTCGTGCGCCGCACGCATCGAGAAGAAGCTCAACCGCATGGACGGGGTCGAGGCCACCGTCAACTACGCCACCGAGAAGGCCAAGGTCAGCTACCAGGGCGGGGCCGTCTCAGTGGCGGACCTGATCGCCACGGTCGAGGCGACGGGGTACACCGCCGCCGAGCCCACCCCGATACGTACGGGTTCCGGATCCGGCGAAACGGCGGCTGACGAGACCGACGAGTTGCGGCCGCTGCGGCACCGGCTGATCACCTCCGTGGCGCTGTCCGTACCGGTGATCGCAATGGCGATGATCCCGGCCCTCCAGATCGAGTACTGGCAGTGGCTCTCGCTCACGCTGGCCGCGCCGGTCGTCACGTACGCGGCCTGGCCTTTCCACCGGGCCGCGTTCACCAACGCCCGGCACGGCGCGGCCACCATGGACACGCTGATCTCGGTCGGCACCTCGGCCGCGTTCCTGTGGTCGCTGTGGGCTCTGTTCTTCGGTACCGCCGGCACACCCGGTATGAAGCACGCCTTCGAGCTGACCATCTCCCGCAGCGACGGCGCGGGCAACATCTACCTGGAAGCCGCGGCCGGCGTCACCGCGTTCATCCTGGCCGGGCGGTACTTCGAGGCCCGGTCCAAGCGCAAGGCGGGCGCCGCCCTGAAGGCGCTGCTGGAGCTCGGCGCGAAGGAGGTCACCGTCCTGCGCGGGGGCCGCGAGCAGCTGATCCCGACTGGGGACCTGCAAGTGGGTGACCGTTTCGTGGTCCGTCCGGGCGAGAAGATCGCCACCGACGGCACCGTGGTCGAGGGCGCCTCGGCGGTGGATGCCTCCATGCTGACCGGCGAGTCGGTACCGGTCGAGGTCGGCGTGGGCGATTCGGTCACCGGCGCCACACTCAACGCGGGCGGCCGCCTCGTGGTCGAGGCCACCCGTATCGGCTCCGACACCCAGCTGGCCCGGATGGCAAAGCTGGTCGAGGACGCTCAGAACGGAAAGGCCGCGGCCCAGCGCCTGGCCGACAAGATCTCCGCCGTCTTCGTCCCCATCGTCATCGCCCTCGCGCTGGCCACGCTGGGATTCTGGCTCGGGAGCGGTGCGGGTCTCACCGCCGCATTCACGGCAGCAGTGGCGGTACTGATCATCGCCTGCCCCTGCGCCCTGGGCCTGGCCACCCCGACCGCTCTTATGGTGGGCACCGGCCGCGGCGCCCAGCTCGGCATCCTGATCAAGAGCCCGGAGGTACTTGAAACCACCCGCAAGGTCGACACCATCGTCCTGGACAAGACCGGAACCGTCACCACCGGCAAGATGACCCTTCTGGCCGTCCACACCGCCGACGGCCAGGACGAGGCAGAAGTCCTGCGGCTGGCAGGCGCGTTGGAGCACGCCTCCGAGCACCCCATCGCCCAGGCCGTTGCCGCCGGCGCGGCCGAACGCGTGGGAGCCCTGCCCGTACCGGAGGACTTCGCGAACATCGCCGGGCTCGGCGTTCAGGGCATCGTCGACGGGCACGCGGTCCTCGTGGGCCGCGAGCGGCTGCTGGCCGAGTGGGCCATGGAACTGCCCGTCGGCCTGGAGCGCGCGAAGGCGGAGGCCGAGGCGGCCGGCCGTACGGCGATCGCGGTCGCCTGGGACGGCGAGGCCCGCGCGGTCCTCGAAGTCGCGGACGCCGTCAAGGACACCAGCGCCGAGGCCATCCGGCGGCTCCGCGCCTTGGGCCTGACACCGATCCTGCTCACCGGCGACAACAAGGCCGTCGCGGACTCGGTGGCCCGTGAGGTGGGCATCGACCAGGTGATCGCCGAGGTCATGCCCGAGGACAAGGTGAATGTCGTCAAGCGCCTCCAGGCCGAGGGCCGGTCGGTCGCCATGGTCGGCGACGGCGTCAACGACGCCGCCGTCCTGGCGCAGGCCGACCTGGGCCTGGCCATGGGCACCGGAACGGACGCGGCCATCGAGGCGGGCGACCTGACCCTGGTCCGCGGTGACCTGCGGGCCGCGGCGGACGCCATCCGCCTCTCCCGCAAGACCCTCGGCACCATCAAGTCGAACCTGTTCTGGGCCTTCGCCTACAACGTCGCCGCCCTGCCGCTCGCGGCCTCCGGCCTGCTGAACCCCATGATCGCGGGCGCGGCGATGGCCTTCTCCTCCGTCTTCGTCGTCGGCAACAGCCTCCGCCTGCGCGGCTTCCGGGCCGCGAGCTGACGCCGCCGCTTGGCCAACGGGGGCGGGCCGACCAGGCCCGCCCCCTTCCTGTCTACGCCAGTTCCGACCCGCGATCCCCCGAGACAAGGAGCTCACCATGACCGGTTATGAGAACGGCAAGGACGACATCCTGCGTCGTCTGCGCCGCATACAGGGGCAGGTAAGGGGACTTGAGCGGATGGTAGACGAGGACACCTACTGCATCGACATCCTCACCCAGGTCTCCGCCACCACTGCCGCCCTGCAGTCCTGCGCGCTGGCGCTTCTCGACGATCACCTCAGCTGCTGCGTCTCCGACGCCATCGCCCAGGGCGGAGACAAAGCGCAGAAGAAGGTCACCGAAGCCTCCCGGGCCATCGCCCGCCTCGTACGCTCATGAAAAGCGCCCTGCCGGAGCAACGCGGAGGTGAAGGCCTGCCAGGGCACCGGGACGGCCGCCTGATCGCTACCTTGGAGGGGTGCCGGCCGACCAGTGCGGAATTGGGCGGTAGGTGCGGCCGCGATTTCCGCGAACCACGGACGATCCATCGTCGGCACGAGTTCGTCGTCGCCCGCCATCGCGACATCGACCAGCGCCTCCAGCAGCGCGGGGTTGTTTCGGAAGACGAAGTGATCGGACCCTGAAGCCACTGGTCGAATGCCAGACCGCGAGAGTCGCGGCCCACGGCCGTCGTTTCTACGATGGAGAGAGAAGCATTGCCGACGATCACCAGGCCCTGTCCGGAAGGCGTTACCGCGTCGATGATGCGGCCGGTCCATCGCCCAGCCGGGAGGTGTGCACCCCATGGTGATGGGGTTCCCCGAGTCCGAGAGAAGGATCCGCCGCACGACGGGCCCGGATTGAGCAGATGCGCCGCGCCTCACGCAGACCCACGCCGAGCCACGTGCCGGAGAGCGAGCCGACGGGTCCTGCTACTCAGCCGAAGCGTCCCCGGCGCCTGGCTCTTGAGCACCCTGCTCCGCAAGCCATGCCAGCAATTCCTCGATCCGATGGTCGGCCGGCGCTTGGAGCCCTGAACCGAGACTCTCACCCGGCGGCCGCATCGAACACCGTTCATATCCCACGCTCTGACGTGGAACACCATGCATCAGCTCGAAACAGAGGCGCAGCTCCGCGTCGGTGAGCGAGGCCATTTCAGCCGTCACAATCGCGCACATCCGGCGCCCATCCTCATTCAGCCACTCACGCTGCACCCACCGAGCCACGATTCCCCCCACCCTTATAGGACAGACAGGCAGATTACGCGCACGACAGGCGGGGACACCAGAGCGGTGCACGGTCGAGACCTCATCACCTGGCTCAGAGCCGCCTCCGGCCGGCGGACCCTTTCGGCCAAGTCCACCGACAACCCGAATCCTGGCGGGATGGACGAAGGCTGTTGCGTCGGTATTCGCCTCGTACACCGTCCTCCGTCGCTGGTACAGCTCCCGAGTGTGCTGCGCAGTCGGGACCAGCCTGACAGTCTGGTCCTCCTCCTGACGCCGGAGGAGTTCTGCGTGCAAGTCCTCATCCGGGCTCGGCTGCGGTTGCAGGGAGGCCGCTCGGTCGATCGCTTCGAGCATGGCCGACCCTGTACCTGCGTGTCCTGGGGGAGGTTCAGCCGGCCGAGCTCATCGCGACCCACCTGGGCCACGGCCTGTCCACCACGCCGACGAAGGTGTGATCCCGATGGATGTGAGGCTGCGGGCAGCGGCTGTCTAGCGGGTGAGGTCAGCCAGGCTGTTCAGTGCGGTGTCGATCTCGGCTGGGGTGTTGATAACCGAGGTACCGATCCGGGTGTAGGTCGAGGTGGACAGCCGCACGCGGCGGGTGGCGGCGTGGTCGACGACCTGCTGATGGGTGTGTCCGGCCACGCTGAAACAGGTGACGCCCGCTGACAGCTTCGCGTCGGCAGGGGTGTGCACGGTGACCCCGGGAATGCGGTTCAGTCCTTGCTTCACCTGCGTCGACAGCTGTGTGATGCGGGCGGCAACGCGTGCCCGGCCCAGCTGCTCATGCAGTGCTACCGCCACCGGCAGGGCGAAGGCATGCTCGAACGCCAGGAACCCGCCGGGCGACAAGGGCGCTGCTCCCCCGCCGCTGATGAAGCTCACGAATGTGGGCCGCAGCTGGTCGAGGACGTCCGGCGCCACCCAGACCAGCCCCGTGCCCCTTGGACCGAACAACCATTTGTGCGTACCGGCGATCACCACGTCCGCGCCCAGGCTGGCGGCATCCTCGTCGATCGCCGCCAGCCCGTGCACGCCGTCGACGACCAGCAGGCACCGGTCGGCAGGGCTCCGGCCTTCATTGGCTCGGCGCACCACCTCGGCCACCGCACGCACCGGCATCCGGAGCCCCGTGCTCGATTGCACCCAGGTGATCCCCACGACCCTGGTGTTCGGGCGAATCGCCTCACCGACCGCCGCTGCGATGCCGTCCGCCGTCGCGGTGGCCGGATCGGCGAACCAGGAGCCCAGCCGTAGCGTGTTGCCATGCTTGACGGCGGCCAGTCGGGCGGCGGTGCGATGGGCGATGTGGTCGTGCTCGGTCAGCAGGAACTCCTGTCCCCGACGGGTCACGACGCCGTTGTAGAAAACACCCAGCCCGATGCTCGTGCTCGCCGTCATCGCGATGTCCTCGGGTCGGCCTCCCAGATAGGCCGCGAGAGCCTGGCGTACCCGGGGCCATCCGGTAGGACCATCGGGCAGCGCCAGCCCGGTGGGCACCGAGAGAGGATTGGCGTCGACCTGTGCGCTCAAATGATCCACCGCATCCCGCACCACCTTCGGATGCGAGGCCAGATAGAACAACGCAAGGTTCACCCATCCGGGCTCCAGGCGAAACTGCGCCCGCAAGGCGTCCCAGTCCACGCGCCCGTCGACCGTAGCGACCGGCCGCTCCCGCGGTGTGTCCACCCCTGCCGCGCCGCAGCCGGGCACGAGGGTAACCGCCACCGCTCCCGCAGATCTTGCCAACAGACCGCGCCGACTCGTCATCGACATCCCGCACCCCTTTGCACCGCGACCGGCGAAGCGGTGGCGGAATAGCTGTCCGGTGCCCTTCTGGTGACGAGATTACCCAAAGTGGCCGCGGGTGCCGACGTCACCATTACCCAAACAGCCTCTATCGAGATGCCGCACAGCACCGACCACCCGAAAAGACCAGCCATCTTGCCTGGGGAGCACTCCGTCCTTGCTCTTCGCTGGTAGTACGTCGTGCCGTGTCCCGTTCACATCTGCAGCAGTGCCGAGGCCAGAGGAATTCGACCAGATCAGTCCCGGCGACCACACACGGCCACCAACCCGGGTGGACACTCGAAGAACTGGCGACGTTGAATAGGTGAGCTCACCAGCAGACCGGGTTGAGTCGTCAGCGGAGGGGGCTTACCAGTCCGTTCGGGGTGAGCGGCGTGGACGTACTTCACGGATACTTCGCTTGACGATCTTGTCCAGCGTCGTCGGCGGCCAAACCGGCTGCATTTCGAGCCCACTGGTACTCCGAGAGCCCAGTCCTGTATCGACGGGGCCGGACTCTCCGGCACGTCGGCACGGGACGACCGCGAGGGCGGCAGAATCCTCCGCCGCAGGAGGTCACCAACTGAACCCGCACGAACTCCACTTAGTTCGCTAGGCCGAGCCATGCCGTGCGAAGAGGTCGCCTTCCGCCTCGCCCACCCCGTACGGGGTGCCCTGTGATCAGATCATCCCGGCCCGCGACCGGCCCTGACCGCTCCACCGCGCCCTGCGCAGCCTCGCCCGCCAGACCTACCGCCACTTCGAGGTCATCGTCGTCCGCGACGGCGGAACTCCCGTCGACCAGGTGGTCACCGGCTGGCAGCACGAGCTGCCCATCACCCTCCTGGGCACTGACCAACCGCTCCGTGTCTCCCACGCCCGCAACCTTGCCCTCTCGCACGCCCGGGGCGAGCACGTGGCCCTCCTCGACGACGATGACGTCTTCCTGCCCCACCACCTCGCCGATGCCGCCGACGCCCTCCGCGACGGCCAGGCTGACGCCGTCTACGGCCAGGCTCTCGTCAGCCACACCTGGATCGAGGCCCTGCCTCGCACCCCTCACGGCCTGCCCCGCAAGGACTGCCCCTTCGACGCCGTCTTCCTCGCCGTGGCCAACACCATCCACACCGGCTCCCTCGTGATCCGCAACCCCGCCTCCACCCCGGTCCGCTTCGACGAGACCATGACCCACTGCGGGGACTGGGACTTCCTCCTCGCCCTCCACCACACCGCCGGCTACCGCTTCAACCGCCTCAACACCATCACCTGCATCTACCACCAGCTACCCCGCCCCGGCGCCGTCACCAGCGCAGCCCCACGCCCTTCTCCCGTGCCCAGACCACCGTCTACCAGCGGTGGCCCGCCCAGGACCGGCGCGAAGGCGTATCGGGAGTGGTTCCGGGAGTTCGACGACCGGATCGACGCGCGCGTCGTCGGCGACCTGCCCGTCGCCCCACACCTGTAGGAGCACGCCGTCCGCGGCCTCCATGCCACGTTCACCGCCGGACGCGGACCGGACCGTACCCTCCTCGACCGGCTGCTCCCGCCCCTGGGCCAGCGGAGCGGAGAGAGCTCTCCCGCGCCGACTGCCCCGGCGCTGTCCGGAGGCACCCGTGCCACGAGCTGACGCCCCGTACGACGGGTTAGTCGACACCTTCGCCCGCGAGGCCGCCGAGCCCCCTACAACGCCCATCACGACCGGCCCGCCATCCTCGAACTCCTCGGCGACGTACGAGGGCAGCACATCCTCGACGCCGGCTGCGGCCCCGGCCTCTACCTCGCCGAGCTCACGGCCCGCGGCGCCAACGCGGTGGGCATCGACCAGAGCGCCGACATGGTCCGCCACGCCCGCACCCGCCGCGGCCCGCACGTCGAAGTCCGGCAGCACGACCTCAACGAACCCCTCGCCTGAGCCGCCGACTCCCCCTTCGACACCGTCCTGCTCGCGCTCGTCCTCCACTACGTCGAGGACCGCGTCCGCACCCTGGCCGAACTCTCCCGCGTGCTGCGCCCTGCCGGCCGGATCATCGTCTCCACCAGCCATCCGACCGCCGACTGGCTCGTCGACGGCGGCAGCTACTTCGACACCGGACACGCAGAGGAGACCTGGTCCAACGGCATGACGCACCGCTACTGGCGCCAGCCCCTCCAGGCGTGGGTGACCGAGTCTCAGCGGCGGGCCTCGCCATCGACCGCCTGGTCGAACACCCACCCGCCGCCTCAATGCCCCACCAGCACCCGGCCGCGTACGAGAAACTGAGCTACGCGAGGGCCGTGCGGGCGGCGGCGACGGTTCCAGGACGCGCGTGCTGCAGGTCGCTGGGAATCCTGGCAACGGTGCTGGGTGCGCCGGCCATCGAGCGCGGCGCTCTCACAGGGCGGGGTGCCGCGCTCCTGGCCTGCTTCGGAGTGTTGCAGATTCTGTCCCTCTGGCGGTGGAGGTCCGCGGGACGGCCGCCCTCCCGCCCCGTTCACCTTGACGAGCGGTAACAAGCCCGGTCCCGCGCCTGCCACGGGCTTGGCCGTCCTCAGCGTGTCCGACGGGCGAGAGTTCACCGCCAAGGCGCGGATGTTCGATCACGCACATCCGCCGGATCGAGCCATGCCGCGTGAAGAGGTAGACGCTAGCCATTTCGTGGACCACATCGCTCATGGACCAATTCCGGGCGCAAGTACCGTCAGGAGATGGGGGTATGAGGAAGTGCGCCTCCCCGGGTACCCGCCATCGCAGAATGACGCCAGCACGGAAGCGACCTTAGCCGCCGACGAATTGAACCCACCCGGCAATCCAGACGGCCTACTATCGCAGCACTTAAAAAGCAATTCCACCCAACGATAAGAAGCTCACGCCCCAACCAGCTTAGGAGCGGGCGGGCAACTCAACCCTGCCCATGGTACGCACCGGGGTTATCTCCAGGACAACTCGCTCGGGGTCCGGAGCGGGCCGTCGTCCATAGCGATCCGCGTAACTGTTCACCGCACTGGAGACTTCGTCCTCAGCGGTTCGAACTTCCGCAACGCCCTCGATTGTCAGCCACCTTGGGCCTGCGACCTGCGACACAGCCACGCGCGCCTCACCTGGAAGCGCGGACAGAATGTTGCTGACCTTCACGCTGCTCTTTCGTGTAATGACGCGCGCGACACCCGCTCCGTGGTCGTATGTCACACCGACGGGTACAACGTGCGGGGTTCCATCCGGACGCAATGTCGTCAGCGTGGCGAGGTGGTACTCAGACCAGAAGTCCACGAAGGCATCGGTCTTGTTGATCGCGGTAGCCATGTCGCCAGGTTAATTCACTTCTGCATTCGGATCACTGCGAGCTATGTCACGTGATCCAAGATCGCTAATCCACACCCCACCCTGGCGTCCGAAAAAGGTCGTTTTGAGCGTTATCAACTAACCCCTTTCATTTCAGATTCATAACGCCCACAACAGAACGACATCCTCGCGTACCTGACAAGTGCTCAGTATCGTTCGGGCAGGTCAGAGGGCATGCATGGCAATTCATGCCACCTTGAAGCTTGATCACAACGAGCCGTCTTGATCTTGCTTTGATTTTGCAGCGTCGCCGCGATAGCGGGCTCGAAGATTTCCACGGCCCTCGCATGACGTACGGTTCGATCAAGCAAGCGGAACCACAGGTTCAGGGGCGCCCGGCGCCCCCGACCAACCCGCAACCCCATGGGGCGCGTGCATCGCACCTCCCCCTGACAGGGCGCGGAAGTAACCCGCCCTCAGAGCCGTTGAATGATCACCACGGACGGCTCCGCTTGGAGGGCATCAAGGGCGCGCGGTCGACCAGCCGCACCCCTCCCCTATGCACAGCACGACGATACCGAGCCGCGCCCCCACTGCCGTGGCATCCGGCCCGCGTATCGAACATACGCACGATTTTGGTAGTGACCGGCCTCCGCCTTCGCAGGGCGCGGCGGTCGGCACGCCGACTGACGAGGGACCTATGTGGTGGCGAACCGGGGAAACAACGCTTCCCCACAGCAGACTTGATCGCCCGGCACGTGCCTGGCCTCTCCTCCGACTGGATACTTCGCGTCCGCGAGGGCGTGCTGACCGACTGACAGACCGCCAACTGCGCAGGCGCGTACGGCGGGAGCTGCAGGAGCTCGGCATCCAGCCTCCGCTGAGCGTGGACGAGCTCCGGATGGCGCTCGCGGCTCAGCGCGGCCGTCCCATCGTGGTGCAGCAGAAAGCGCTGCCAATGCCGGGACCGCTGGGCTTCTGGATCGATCACAAGCTCGCCGACATCATCGTCGTTCAGGAGCGCACCACGAAGCTCCACCAGGACCACATCGTCCTGCACGAGCTGTGCCATCTGAAGGCCGATGTCTCGGAGGCAACGCCCTGGGAGTCGCTTGTATCGGGCAGCGAGACGGACGGCGGGCATCAGCTCTTCCAGCGGTGCTCCTACGACAACACCGAGGAGTGCCGGGTGGAGAAGGCAGCCACGATCATCATGGAGTGGGCGTCCGTGCTGGAGCAGGTAGGGCCACCGCCCGCTGCTGATCCCTCCGTACGGCGCGTCAATCTGGCGCTGGGTGACCGGCAGGGGTGGCTGTGATGACTGTCCTGTTCCTTCTCGTCCTCGCCGCTGCCGTGGCGTGGAAGGTGTACCAGCTTACGAAGGCGCCCCGCGACGGGGCCCTTCGGTCCGTGACGCTCTGCCTGGTGTGCGCCGCCCTCTCTTACCCGGTGGCCATGCCGGGAGGCGCGAGTGGCGTGGACACCGTCGCCGGCCACGGCGCGGCGAAGCTTGTGCAGAACTTGCTGCTGCTCGGCACGGTGTACTTCCTGATGTGCTTCTACCTGTATTCGTCGGCCGATCGGGCGACCAGCAGGCGGCGGGCGCGTCTGGAGGCCGTCGTCGTGCTCGGTGTCGCGGTGGTGCTCGTCGTCGCGGCCACGACCGTGCCGCATGAGACCTTCGCCGGCAGCTTCTCGTCAGCGGATATGACGATCACGCAGCTCGCCGCCTTCTACGGCATTGCGGGGCTGTATCTCACGTACGCGCTGGGCGCGGCGGGCGTCTGGACCGTTCGCTATGCCCGGCTCTCTCCGCGCCCGCATTCCACAGGGCTGTGGATCACGGCGGTCGGGCTGCTGGCCATGGCCGCGGCCTGCGCGGTCCGGGCGGTCTTCGTCGCAACCCGCTGGCAGGGCGGCACCGTGCCGAAGGGCCTGATGGCTTCGGTGGCGATGCTGCTGGTCGTCTCCATCCTCCTCTTCGTCGTGGGGGTCTCTTACTCCGGTGCCCGCAGCCGCCTCTCGGCACTCCGGGTGTGGAGGCAGCACCGGCGCGGGTACCACCGGCTGGATGCGCTGTGGACTCTGCTCTCCACCCGGTTCCCCGAGACCGTCCTCGCCTCGCGGTCAACCCTGCTCGAACGGTGGGGTGTGCGTGGCGTGCACCGCCTCTACCACCGCCGCGTGGTCGAGTGTCGGGACGGGCTGGTCCGCATCAGCCCGCTCATGGGCGACCTGACCCCGGAGGAGCTGATGTCCATGGACGCGAACGTCCTGGCCGACCGTCTCCGCGCGGCAGCCGCTGCCGACGTCCACACGCGCGAGGGAGCCCAGCCGGTGATCCCACTGGCCGTGCCCCGGACCGACAGCCGCGGCGCTGACGCCGCTCACCTCTTCGCGCTCTCCGACGCACTCCGCGCCGCCTGACCACCCCTCATGGAAAGAGACACCCGATGCTGATCACAGCCGGCCGCATCCTGACCGGAGACGCCGAAGTAGCCGACGGAGCCGTGCTCGTACGGGACGGCGTCATCACAGCCGTCGGACCGCGGGCAGACATCGAAGCCCAGGCCGACAGCGGCGAGCTGCGGCACGACTTCCCGGACTCCACCCTGCTGCCCGGCCTGATCGCGCACACGTCCACCTCGTCTTCGACGCCGGCGCCGATCCCGTCGCCACCATGCAGGAAGCCAGCGACGAGGACCTGCTGGACGGCATGCGCAATCGCGCCGACCAGCTGCTGGCCACCGGCGTCACCACGGCCCGCGACCTCGGCGACCGGAGCGGCCTCGCCCTGCGCCTCGCCCAGGAGATCGCCGCCGGCAACTCGGCAGGCCCCCGCATCATCGGAGCCGGAGCACCCATCACCCCGCCGGGCGGCCACTGCTGGTTCCTCGGCGGCGAAGTCTCCGACGCCGAAGAAGCCCGCGCCCTGGTCCAGCGCAACGTGGCCGCCGGCGCCAAGGTCGTCAAGGTGATGGCCGGCGGCGGCGGACTCACCAAGGGCGGAGCGCCCAGCTGGAAGAGCCAGTTCGGCGCGGAGGAACTCGCGGTCGTCGTCGAGGAGGCCCATCGGGCCGGCCTCAAGGTGGCCGCCCACGCGCACGGCACCGACGCCATCGCCGACGCGGTGACCGCCGGCGTCGACACCATCGAGCACTGCACCTGGATGACCGAGGACGGCTTCGACCTCCGCGAGGATGTCCTGGCGCAGATCATCGAGAAGGGCATCTACGTATGCCCTGCCGTCAGCCCGCACTGGCGGATGCTCCCGCGCTTCTTCGGCGAGGAGAAGGCAGCGGCCATGTTCGCGCTCGTACGGCAGATGGCCGAGGCCGGGGCCCGACTGATCGCCGGCACCGACGCCGGAGTCCAGCGCGCCGGGTTCGACGGGATCGTCGGGGCCCTCGGCTTCTACGAGCACCTCGGGGTCTCCCACGACCGGATCCTGGCCATGGCCACCACCGACGCCGCGGCAGCCCTCGGAGTGGGCGAGCAGACCGGCCGTGTCGCACCCGGCTACACCGCCGACCTCCTCGTGGTCGACGGCAACCCGCTCGAAGACCTGACCGCCCTCAGCGCGGTGCGCGCCGTGTTCGCCAACGGCCGCCAGCACCAAGCCGCGTAACCGGGCACACGAACGAGCGGGGCTCCGCCCGGCGCCACTAGGCGCTGGGCAGGCCCCGCTCTTCGATTTCCGCGACCATTTCGTTGATCATGGCCATGACCTCGGTGGGCAGCCCCTCGGGCCCCATCTGTCGGCCTTTCAGGCCTCGAATACTGCCGGACTTCACGTGCGCGAGGAGCGTTAGCCCCTCCGCCACCTGCTGCTTGACCACGTCTCGGCTACGGAAGAAGAGGGCGCTGACGCCGAAGGCGGCCGACAGCCCCTCCAGCACCGGCGGGGACGCCTCGGTCACCTCGCCCGTCCGCAGGTCCGCCACACCGCCAGCGGAGATCACCCGCGCACCGACGTACTCGTTCACCGCGCTAGCGATGTCAGCATCCGAGGGCGGCACTTGATCGTCGCCCGGGTTGTCCAGCAGATACCGCATCTTGTCGGCAAGACTCGTGGGCACCTCGGGATGAGGCTCGGGCACATCCACGCCGAAGGAGCGCTCCTGGGCCGCCATCAGCTGCTCGACGCTCACGCCGTACGCCTTGGCCAGCGGCTCCACGTAGACGCCCGAAAGCCTCCGCTTGGCTCGCTCCGCGTTCGCGACCGGGCCGGCGGATTTGGTGCCCAGGAGTGCCGGGACCTCGTTCTGGAAGTAACCCGCATCGGCACGCAGATCGGCCAGGGTGGGCAGACCGTCGCGGGGGAACAGCTCGCCGAGCGACTGTCCCAGCGCGCGGGCGAGAGCCGGAAGTCTCTCCGGATCCGGGTGGCTCGTGCCTCTCTCCCACGCGGTCACGCTGGTCGCGTGGACTCCCACGGCGGTAGCCACGGCCTCCTGCGTCAGCTCGGCGGAGCGACGGAGCGCGCGTACACGCTGTCCATCGAAGATACGTGCCGGCATGCCCCTCCATCCCTTCCGTACTGTCCTGGGTTCACTGTATTCAGGAAACCTAGTTTTAGCCACTTGTGCGGTTCGCCGAACGCAGATAACTTCGACTCGACGAACGGTACCGGCCGCCGGCCAGGTCGCCTAGCCCTCGTGACTGTCTTGTCACCCGAGGGATCGGCACAGGTCAGGACGCATGTCGTGACCTGTGAGGAGTTCTAGAGCGAAGTCTAGGTATTCCGGCAGGTTCTACGTATGTTCGTCGTCGCCCGCCGGTCACCAGGTCCGGCGGAAGACTCGGAGGGGGACTGGATGCGCAGCGGATGGATCTTAAGGGCTGGCTGAGCCCGGAAACAGCGACGGCGCCCGAGAGCGGGAACTCTCGGACGCCGGACGCTTCTGGCAGCACAACCGCCCACGAATGAGCGGACAGCCACCCAACATCGCCGAACCGGACCTTCTCACGGGCACACCGGTACGGCGGGTCACACCAGAGGAGAGTGTCGCATGGCGACCGCCCCGCGCAAAAGACCGGAGCCTAAGGCCGACCCCGCAACTCGCGATCAGGGTGGTGTCGCCTAATGGCCCGCATCCGCACGATCAAGCCCGAGATGTTCTGGTCGGAGGACCTCGCTGCGTGCGACGTCACCGCGATGGTGACCTTCCAAGGACTGCTCACCCAGGCCGATGACAGCGGACGGTTCCTTGCCCACCCGGCGATCATCGCCGGACTCGTGTGGCCGCTGCGTATCGAGCACACTCCCGCCCACGTGGCCAGGGACCTCGACCAGCTGGCGGCCGTCGGCATCATCTGCCGCTACACCGGGTGCGACGACAAGGACTACTTGCACGTCGTGAAGTGGGAGAAGCACCAGAAGATCGACCGGCCCTCCGCGTCGCGCATGCCGCGGTGCCCCGTGCACCAGGCTCAGCGCCTGTGCAGCGAGTGCGGTAACGCGGCCTGCCCCGCCTCCTCCTCACCCGCCATGGCGTCGGCGCCGACCACGGCAGCCGGGCTTGCCGGTAGCGCCTCGCAGGATTCGACGAGTACTCGTCGAATACTCGATCAGCCGGTTTCGACCGATTCTGTGCCTGCAGCGAAGCCGGACCCCGCACCCGTCGGCTTCGGTACGGCCCCGGGACCCGCCTCGAGAGCCCTCCAGGAACCGCTTTCTGACCTGCCTGAAGAAACCGCAGGTCAGAAGGCATTCGACGAAGGCTCGACACAAATACGCGAGGGCTCGTCGTCTGGATCTAGGATCTTGGATCCTGGATCAGTACCTACGGGGCGCCAGGCGCCAGCGCCTGGCAGCTTCTCGGAGAAGGCGTCCGCCAAGGACCTGGTGGCCGAGTACGTAAAGGGCTGCAGGCAGAAGCCTCCGAGCGACACGCGCGGGCTGCTGGGCCGGAAGATCAAGATGCTCCTCGACGAGGACTTCGCGCCCAGCGACATCCGCGCCGCCATGGACCTGCTGCGGGACAAGGGCCTGCATCCGAGCGTCCTGCCCAGCCTGGTGAACCAGGTCGTCAACGCCTCACCGCAGCACGCAGGCTCGACGCCGTCCTCCGCCTCCGGCGCGGGGCCATGGGCCAGCACCGGATCCACCTACACGCCCTACTTCAACCCGGCGCCCGCGCCCACCACGTTCGGAGGAAGCCTGTGACCCGCGCCCGTCTCGCCGACCCGCAGCCCGCCGTCTCCGACCGCCTGCAAGCCCGCCTCGCAGCGCGCCTCACCGAACGCGGCATCGACCCGGCCGCCCCGATCCTGGCGAACACCCCGGAGCCGATCCCCGCCCTGGAGGCAGCCCAGCGGCGCATCCCGTACGACTACCGGGACGCGTTCGCCGATCACCCGGCGGTCACGGCCTGGGTGCGGACCATCGCCGAGGCGGCGACCGCGCCGCACACAGATGACCACAACCCCCACTGGGGCAGCGGCGGGCGCCGGGTGATCGCCCGCGGACCTTCGCTGCTGCTGTGGGGCAACACCGGAGCGGGCAAGACCCGCCAGGCGTACGGGGCGATCCGCTCCCTCACCGCCGCCGGGTGCGCGGTCCGCTGGCACGCCGTCAAGGCCGTCGACCTCTTCGGGCAGATGCGCCAGCGCAGCGGCGTGGACGTCGAATGGCTGCTGCGCGATATCGCCCGGGTGCCGCTGCTGCTCCTGGACGACCTCGGCGCCGGCAAGTCCAGCGAATGGAACGAGGAGATCACCTTCCGGCTGCTGGCCTGGCGCGGCGAGAACCACCTCCCGACGCTGGTCACCACCAACCTGGCGCCGATCCGCACCGAGCGCACGGACCCTCGCCAGCCGGTGCTGCGCGACAAGGTCGGAGACCGGATCCTCTCCCGGCTGTCCGGGATGTGCACCCCCGTCGAATTCGACGGCCCGGACCGCCGCTTCCAGCGCGCCTGACCGGCCCCTTCTCCTCCCTCTCCCTTTCGGTGCGGCCCCGTAGCCGCTCCCCCTGCCCTGCCTCGCCGCTGAGCCGCACCCACACCGCTTCACCGCTGGTGTGCCGCGCTGCCCGCCCGCCGGCCCATGAGGCGTACCCGGAGAACATCCCCATGCGCTACATCACCACCAACACCCCTTCCACAGACCTCCACGGCGTCGCCGATATCAGCTGGCACGCCCGAGCCGCTTGCAACGGAGTCGACCCCGCCACAGCGGACGAGCTGTTCTTCCACACGCCCAACGACGACTACGCCATCGCGGAGGCGAAGGAGATCTGCAGCTGGTGCCCGGTCCGCCGCGAATGCTTCAACTACGCCTTGGACAACGAGGTCAAGGAAGGCGTCTGGGGCGGCCTGACGGAGAGCGAACGCCTGACCTGGCACGACCAGGTTGAGAACCGGCTGGACTACAGCCGGGTGAAGGCAGCGATCGAGGGCCGGGACGTCCAGCTGAGCCGGCTGGAGCGCAGGACGCTCACCCGCTACGCGAGTGCCCAGGGCTGGAGCCCGAGTCGGCTCGCCCACACCCTCCAAGTCGGCGTCGAGTGGGCCCGTGACCTGCTCCGGGTGGAGGCCCGCGCCATCGAGAACCGCGACAACCACAACCTCGCGTCGGATCCCAATCCTGCGGAGACCGCCCGGCAGGCCGCCCTCGACGGGAAGCAGCCCCCTCGCTCCGGCCAAGCTCACGACGGTGACGGCCCCGAGCGTGACCGCAGTCTTCCCCGCAAGGACAGACGGGGCAAGGCCGTGAAGCAGAAACCGAAGCCGGTGGCTCGTCACGTGCAGACCCAGGCCCTGATCAACAACCTCCGAAAGGCAGTATGACCACCCCCGGCACGGGCCCCAGGGCCACGAAGAGCACCGAAGCCGCCGAGCGGTTCACCCTCGCCGCCGCCGGAGCTGTCATCGCAGCCCTCACCGCCGCCGCGTTCTGGCTGTCATACGCACACCTGGCCGAAGTGGCCGGGCAGCACGGCCTGGCCAAATCGCCCGAGCGCCAGTGGGCCTGGCCCGGCACCTTGGATGCCTTCATCGTCATTGGTGAACTGCTGATGCTGCGGGCGGGGCTGCGCAAGGTCACCGACTGGTGGGCTGTGGCTCTCACCGCCATCGGATCGGTCGGCTCGATCGTGCTCAACGTCGCAGGCGTGAGCGGGACCGGCACCGACCCGGTCCCCGTGCTGGACTACGTGGTCGCCGCTGTCCCGCCCACCGCCGCACTGCTCGCCTTCGGCGTGCTGATGCGACAGATTCACCAGCACGTCGCCGCACCCGCAGACGAAGCTCCGCTCCCCACGGAGGACGTCCCCGAGGGCGAGATGGCCGTCCGGACAACCAGTGGGGACCAGCCGTCCGCACAGTCAGGGGACCGCAACGGGGCCGCGGTCCCCGCCGGCGGGGACCATCGCGCGGGAGCACGTCCGGGTGGGGACCGGACGAGCACGGTCCCCGGGAAGAGCCACGGTCCCCGACTGGTCCCCGACCCGGCGGTCCCCACAGGGGCCGATACGGAGAAGGCAACGGGGACCGTCCCCGACCTGAGTACCGGGGACCGCCACAACGGGGACGGGCCAGGCACGGTCCCCACAACGACCCCCGGTCCCAACACGGTCCCCGGTACTCAGGTCGGGGACCGTCCCGGGACCGTCACCCCTGCGGGGATCGGCAACGAGCCCCGCACGGTCCCCAACCCGGTCCCCAACATCAAGGCCACCAGCGGGGACCGACCGGGGCACGCGCCCGCAACGGTGCGGAACAACGGCGTCAGCGGGGACCGTACCCGCCACGACCGCAGCTCCTCGGTCCCGGGGACCGGGGACCGTCAGGGGACGGCCCCCGGGACCGAGACGGACGGTCCCCGTCCCCACCCCGCACCGGACGGGGACCAGGACAAGGCCGGGGACCGTGACGGGGACCGGGGCAGCGCCGACCCCGAGGACCCGCCGGCGAACCCGCGCCGGGGACCGGTCCCCAAACCGAAGCGGGGGACGGGGAACCGCGTACCGGACCGGTCCCGCACCGGACGGGGACCGAGGTCCCGTCCCCGCCTCACCGAGGACGAGATCGTCGACCGGCTGCGTCCCCACGTGCGGACCGCACTTGAACGGGACGGCAACGAAGCGGTCACCCGCGTGCAACTGCGAGCGATCATGCGCGCCCAGCAGATCCCCATCCGCAACGACCGCCTCACCCCAGTCCTCGCCCGACTGCGCGACGACAACACCAAGACGAGGAGCCCCCGATGAAGACCTGCCCCCGCTTCACCCGCATCCGCGCCGACTTCGAGCGGGACATCCACTACCTCGGCAACCACGCCACCCGCCACCAGGGCACCGCCCCGGCGAAGGCCAGCGCCCGGACCGCGCTCGGCACCAAGCAGCGAATGGCCAAAGCCCTCACACGGCACTACGAGCACTGCCTCGAATGCAGCTAAACCACCCATAACGGCAGACGGAGCGCCCCCTGAGGCGCTCCGCAGGGTGGCCCGGACTCATTGCCGGGCCCCCTGCCGTTCCGCACCGCCGCCGATCCCCCGACCGAACCAGCATCACGAGGACCCGAACCCGATGGCGAACCCGCCGACTAGCGCGACCACCGACCTTGAGCAGCCGGACGCCAACTCGCTCTCGCGGCGAGCAAGTTGGGACGGAAGCGTAGCTTCCGTCACACCCGCCCCCGAGGGGGCGGGCGAGGACCTGCACCAGGGGGCGCAGGTCCTTCTGGCTCCGACCGGGGGCGGATCGAAGCCAGAGCAGGAGGAGAAGCCGTCCGATCGTCGTAGCCGCCGCGACCGCGCCGACCGCGCCCGACAGCGCCCGCGCCAGCCGCGCGAGAAGAAGCGCCTGCATCAGCCCAATACCCGCTTCAACGAAGAAGAGTTCGCTCTGATCAAGTCCGCCGCCGCCAGGTGTCACCTGTCCGTCGCCGGTTTCCTCGCCCGCGCCGCTCTTGCCGCCGCCCGTGACCTCGACCGCACCAGTGCCGAGATCGCCGACGAGCGCGAAGTGATCACCGCCTTGTTCGAGAGCCGGCGCAGGCTCGGCTGGGCCGGCAGCAACCTGAACCAGGTCTCCAAGGCCTTGAACTCCGGTGCTGACGTCCCCCAGCTCGACACGGCGGTCTCCGCCGTCCAGCGGGCCGCCGAGACCGTGCACGAAGCCGCCTCACAGCTGATCGCGCAGCGCACGTCGTGATCCCCAGCGTCAACGACCCCGGATCGCGGACCATCGGCCTCCTCGCGTACCTGTACGGGCCGGGCAAGCACGAGGAGCACACCGACCCGCACCTCGTCGCGTCCTTCGACGGCATGTCCCCCGACCCCGGCCGCGATCCGAAAGCCACCTTGAAGGACCTCCAGCAGCTCCTCGACCAGCCCGTCGAGGCCCTCCCGGAGCACGCCCGACCCGCCAAGCACGTGTGGCACACCTCCGTGCGCGCCACCGCGGGCGACCGGATCCTGTCCGACGAGGAGTGGGGCGAGATCGCCCGCCGGGTCGTGGCCGCCACCGGCATCGACCCCGGCGACGGCGAGCCGGCCTGCCGCTGGGCCGCCGTACGGCACGCGGACGACCACATCCACATCATCGCCACCCTGGTGTGCGAAGACGGCAGCCGCCCCGACGACTTCCGCTCCGGCAAGCGCGCCCAGGCCGAGTGCCGCCTCATCGAGAAGGAACTCGGCTTGCACCAGGTCGCGCCCGGAGACGGCACCGCCGCCCAGCGCCCCACCAGCGCCGAACGCCACAAGGCCGAGCGCCAGGGCCGCGAACGCACCGCCCGGGAAGAACTGCGCGAGACCGTGCGTCGTGCGGTCGCCGGCGCCCAGAGCGAGGGGGAGTTCTTCGATCGCCTGGCGGCCGCGGGCCTGCTCGTCCACAAACGGGTCGCACCTTCTGGTGATCTCCTCGGGTACAAGGTCGCGCTGCCCGACGACCGCAACAAGAAGGGTGAGCCGGTCTTCTACCCTGGTGCGCGGCTCGCCCCGGACCTTTCCCTGCCCCGCATCCGCGAGCGCTGGACAGCCCCGGTAGCGGCCGGGCCGGACGGCGAAGGCGTCACCGCGGATGCTCCGCTGCGCTCGGTGCCCGGTCCTGCTTCCGCACGTCGGGCCGCGACGACCGCCACGTGGCAGGCCGTGCTCGTTTTCGACGACGGCGACGACGGCGTGATCTCCGCGCACATCGCGGCGGCGGGCGAGGTCCTGGACGCGCTCGCCAAGACCTCCGCCGCGCACACCCGCAAGCAACTGGGCGAGGCAGCCATCGCGTTCGAGCGGGCGTCGCGCTCCCACGTCCGGGCCGCACGCGGGCACGACCGCGCCCTGCGCCAGGCCGCCCGCGACCTCGTCCACGGCGGACCGGCACTCGGCCGCGGGGAGGACGGGGCGAGCACCGCGATGATGATCGACATGGCGTTCTTCCTCGTCACCGCCGCCGCCGCGTGGCACGGCAGGAAGGAACACGCCCAGCAGGCCGCTGCTGCCCTCCAGGCCGCCGAACACCTGCGCACCGCCTACCAGGCCGCAGCCGGCCACCCCATGGCCGTACTCCACCAGCGAGGCCGCCTCCTGCCCCAGGCGCTCCAGCGGCGGCATGCCGCCGTCGTGCGCGAAGCGGTGCCGGAGCTCGCCGAGCAGGTCCTCGCCGAGGCCGGGTGGCCTGCGCTCGCCTCCACCCTCGCCGACGCCGAAGCGGCCGGCCACGATCCCGCCGAACTCCTCGTGCAGGCCACTGGGCGAAGGGAGTTGGACACCGCGTCCTCGGTCAGTGACGTCCTGGTGTGGCGACTGCGCCGTCTGGCCGGGCTCCCCGCCGACGCGTCCGCGATGCCGCTCCCCGGAAACTCCACTGCCCAGCCGTCGCGTTCGCACACGAACGGCCCCGCAGGCACCCGCCAGGACAGCCGCAACCGGCCCCGTGGACATTGAGAGATTTTAGAGTAGAACGACGACAGGGGTGTGGTGCACGATCTATGGTGCCCGGCAGGACAAGGACGAGGGGGGACCTCATGTTCGGACGCAATCGCGAACAACGAGAACGACTCGAAGCCCAGCAGCGGTGGGAAGCGTGGAGTGCGGCGCACGTCGAGCCGCCGCTGGAACCGCACCACCAGGAGCCAGGAGCCGTGCCGGTCGTGGACGACTTCCTGCCGCCCGACCTGCGCCTGCCGACGCGCGAGGAGCTGGCCGGGATGCTGACGGCCCATGACAGTCCCCTCGTCCTCGACGGTGAAGTCCGCGCCTGCAGCGAGTGCGGTGCGTACCGGAAGTGGATCGTCGCGAGCACCAACGACGGTGTGTGGCTGCGCTGCCCGGCCGGCCACCAGCAGGTCGAGCCCCGGCTCAATGCGGCCTGGTTCAACACGATCAGCGGGCCCATCACCGCGCAGCACGCCTCGTACGAGGAATGCCTGCGCTTCCTCGGCCACTGACCCAACCCCTGCCACCCACAACGCCGGAGGAGAGCCCCACGGGGGCCCGGCCGTCAGACCCGATCGACCACACCAGGGGTTCACATGCGCATGCGCGCCATCGCCACCAGCTTGACCATCGCGGCCTCCTTCGCCATATCCGGCTGCTCCGGCAACACCGCCGCAGGTTCCACCTCCCCCTTCGGGGAGCTGTCGGGGCAGCCCAAGGCCGACGCCTCAGCGTCCAACACTCCCCTGCCCTCTTCCGTGCTCGCCGCACGGCTCCTCGTCGAGGCCGATCTCGGCCAGGACTACACCCGCAAGCCCGAGAAGGCCGCCCGTCACGACGACGTGACGGTGATCGGCTGCCCGGCGCTGGAACAGCTCGGCGGTGACGCCGCCACCGGCGGGAGCCTGGACTTCCCGCACAAGGCGAAGGCCACCTTCCTCTACAGCGGCGACACCGGCTCCGAAATCTCCGAGGAGCTCTACAGCGATACCGCGCCGAAGCTGACCGACGGTACGAAGCGGATCTTCGACGCGATGACCGGCTGCCCCGTCTACCAGGTGGTGATCGGCAGCAAGCCCATCAAGATCACCACCCAGAAGCTCGCCGCCCCAGCCCTAGGCGACCAGGCCTGGAGCCAGTTGCTGACCTTCACCGCCAGCGGGCAGGACAGCATCGTCAAGCAGACCGCCATCCGCACCGGAGCCGTCCTGCTGATCGTCTCCGGATCACCGGCCCTGGTCGACTCCCACGTGGAGAAGGCCCTCGCCAAGGCCCACCCCGCCAACTGACCGCACCGCGTGCCCGGCCCGGCCGCGCAGGTTTACAGCTCCGGCAGCGCCGCGGCGTCCCGGACGGTGATGTGCAGAGCGTGCAGCGGCTGGGTGCGCGTGGGGCGGATGACCTCGAAGGTCTGTGCACCCCGGTGCAGGCGGAAGAGAAGCTGGCTGAAGTCGTACCAGCCGAGATTGATCCACACCGTGCCGGGCAGCTCGAAGCTCTGCCCGCGCTGGAGCGGATCTCCCTGTACCCACACGGCTCCCGTGACCGCCGCCAGGTCCTCGGTGTAGCGAAGGGCGGCGCCGGCGGCGCGGCGCAGCGGACTTTCGGCCTTCCACCGCCGAGCCAGCAGGGCGATGGCGTCGGGGCGGATGGGCGGGGCGTCAGGCAGTTCGACCCGGTGGATGTCGATCGCTCCCGCGGTCACCATCTCCACCAACCGGGCCCGCACCGGGAGGGGGATCCAGCGGTCCAGCCCTTCGAACTGCTCGATCATCTCGTCGCGGGGAGCCCGCCCCGCGCCGGGGTCGGGCTCGATGGCCGCCAGACGCGCCTGGGCGTCGGAGAGCGCATCCCCGCGCTTCCACAGCAACACCGGTTCTGCCCCCGCCGGCAGGTCGCTGTTCTGGTTGAACTCGAATTGGATTCCGCGCTTGTTGCCCTTGAGTGCCCTCTTCATCCCGGCCATGGGGTCCCGCCCGGACATCATGGCGCCGACGAGGCCGGCCGCGAACTCCCTGTCGGTGCGGTGCACCACCGCCACATCCAGGTCTCCCGGCTCGAGCGCACCCCGGGCGTGCGAGCCGAAGACGTACACCTCGTCCACGAGGTCCAGCGGGCGCTCGCCAGCGTCAAGCCGGGCGAGCATCTCCCGGAGCAGCTCGGTAGCTCGCTCGCGTTTCATCCCGAAACTCCCGTCCCCTATACCGCCCCCTGCTCGACCCTACGGGTACGGGAGGAACGTACGAGATCCCTCAGACGGGTGAACATCATGGCCGCAGACCCTCATCGTCTGGCCTGCTGGGCGCCAGGCGGGCCGTGGGCGGCCAGCGCTCGGAGGGGCAGTGCGCGGGGGGGTACGCGTCAGGCCCGGTTCCCTTCTCCTGGTGGAGTGGGAACCGGGCCTGACGGGCTACTGACGCTTCCATGAAGTGAGCCACCCCGTGCTCAGGGTGCCCCGGACCTGCTCTGTGGATCTCCCCAGGCGCATCGCGGCTCGTTACCCCTCGCGTTGCGGGGCGGGCAGCACGGTCGCAGTGCCGGCGGCGAACGGGCGCTGGATACCGAGGAGCCGGCCGCCGTGGACACGAGCATCGGCGATGCGGTCTTCGCCGGGCAGATAGACGACAAGGTCGACGCGGCTGTCGTAGCGGTGCCGGGAGGCGGCAACGACGTGGTGCGCTTCATCGCAGCCAGAGATCGTGTACCGGTCACCCGGCTCCAGCGACCATGCACGGTCCTCGAAGGCGCCGTGCGCATCCGGGTCCGATCTCGCCGCGTATGCGCGTACCTCGGGCAGCGTGTACATCTGGCGGAAGGTCTCCTCCTCCGCCCACAGCCGCAGGCAGCCAGGGCACTCGTGAGCCCCGGGGGCCGGAACGGTGGGCTGCCGTTCACCGCAGTACGTCTGGCCGGTGGCGCCGTTGCGGCGGTGGCCGAAGGCGGAGCGTCCAGCGCCGTGCAGGGTCCACAGCAGGTTGTCGTCACCGTGGCACGGCTCGGCCGCGGGTAGGACGAGTTCACCCGCTCGCCGGCGAAGCGCGTCCAGGGTCTTGGTGAGGTGAGCGCAGTTGGCGCAAGCACGCCTCCCGGTGGCGCGACGGGAGTCTAGGGTCTTGCCGCAGTAGCCGAGGAGGTGCCCGGGGATAGGGCGGTGGGCGGCTGCGCTCCTCCCAGCACCGGCTGCGGGCCTGGCGTCAAGCTCGCCTGAGTGGGGCGGGGTCATGAGCACCAGGAGAGCCCTCGTACAGCTCTGGCAGGTCTGGTGGGCTGTACGGTCGCTGATCGGGGCAAGGTCGGGCGAGTGCGTGGCACACGCCGTCAAGGACTCGGCGCTCCCGAACATCACGCCGTAGTGGGCAACACCGTTGGCGCGGCCGATGGAGAGTCGGATCAGCGGGTGGGGCAAAGGGCCTCCTGGTAGTCAGAGAAGTGGGCATGCCGAAGGAAGCTGCCGCCGTCCTGGAGAAGGACGGACGGCAGCCCGTTGCGGTGCAGGACGGCAGTGTCAGCCGGGGAGGCTGAAGGTAAGACGTCCCGCGGCGAGTTCCGGCAGTACTCGGCGCCGCACCGGGGCAGGCGAGGCGATCGAGGCGGCGAAGGCCGCGACCAGGTCGTGCGGGGTGCTCGCACTGAACGTCGCGCACCAGAGATAAGCGGCGCCGAGGACCGGCTCGGCCCACGCCTGCCAGCCCACAAGGTCCGGGCGCGGGTCCCCGTCCTGGATCCCCGCCGGCAGCTCCCCCCAGGTGAAGCCCGCCGACATTCCTGCATCCCAGGCGGTGGTCTCCGGGTGGTCAAAGTCCCGGGGCCAGCCCATGGCCGTCAACGCCGACATGACGGCCCCCGGGCCGCAGTAGTTGACGACGGGGTCCGTACGGGCCTCGACGGCAAGGAGGAAGTCCGCGACGGCCTCGTGCGGGGTGTCAGGGGTGAAGTACGCGTTCCACTCGGCCAAGGCACTCCCCCGGTGCGTGCGGGCGGAGATCTGCCAGGCCACCGGTAGTCCGCCCAGCAGGAAGGCGTGGTCGGTACGGATCCACTCGGCGCCGCACAGGCCGGTCGGGCTCACGAAGACCAGGGTGCTGCGGGCGGTCGTCCAGCTCGTCCAGCCGGCCTCGGCGAGGGTGTCGCAGATCCGGTCGGCGAGGACACCATCATCGCCGGCGAGGTGTCGGGGAGTGACCCAGTACGACGGGCCGGGGTCGGGGGTGGACGGGTAGCGGGAAGAGCGGGAGTTCAGGGGCGCCTCCAAGGCAGTACGGAGCGGGGGAACGGGCTACTGGTTGCCGGTGGCGCTTCGGCGCCGGCGGGACGGGGCTTCGACCGGCTCGTGCCAGGTCAGCTCAACGGCTACAGACTTGGGCAGGGGGCCGAGCTGCTCGCCGCCGTCGGCGAGGTAGACGATAGTCCGGCCCTGCGGGTCCACGGCGCTGACGATGGAGCCTGCCGTGTGCTCCATTGCGAAGAGCGGGTTGATGGCCATCCGGCAGATGGCATCACGGTCGAAGGCGGAGAGCCGGTCGATGATCTCGCCGACGGTGTACTCCGGGTCCAAGGTGTTCTCCTTCATCGTCAACAGGACGCGTGCGCGGGGTTCGTGCCACAGCGCACGCGGGGAGAAGTTCAGTGCGAGCGTACGGGCGCGGAGGTGGCGATGACCTCTGCCACCACCGCAGCTACGACCTGGGCGGGGGTCTCGGTGTCGAAGATGACGCGATAGCCGGGGACGGTGGCCGTTCCCGTGACGGCGATCACCCAGCCATCGCCATCCGTGCCGGGCCGACCCGTGGGGAACCACCCGAGATAGAAACGGCCGTCGCGGGAGTTGATGTGCATATCGGCCCGATCATCCACGACGAGTTTGAAGTCCTCGTCGGTGAACTGGTCGATCACCATGGCCGGCTGTCCAGGGCCGAGTCGCCAAGTGCGGAGCCGAAGAGCCTCGATCGTCGTAGAGAATCCGGGTTTCGCTGTGTCCACGGTCAACGGCAGACACCTCTCTGACCTGGGGTTCCTTGGGAAGGTGTCTACGTTGACATTCGTTGCGGCGTTGCACCAGTCTTTTGGGGTTCTTTCTTGTCTGCCCCGGGCGAACTGGCACTTCAGGGCCGTCCGACAAGATGTCGGCCAGCCCGTTCTGCACGTTTATGGCATTGACTCCGAGGCGGTCTCCTCGGAAGGGAGCGGCTGCCGGGCCGAACGGTCCTACATGCCGCCGTGATACCGATAGCAGTAAAGAGGTGAGATTACCCCCGCAGGCGCCCCCGATTCCGCTAGAAGGGGGCCATGGCTAAATTCGATGATCCGTGGCTGGTCGACGCGTTGTGGCGGGCGACCGACCTGACGCGTGCCTACCTCTCCCAGAACCGGGCCCACGTCGAAGCGTGCCTCGCGGGCCTGGACACCGGCCGGATGGAGCGCGTGCTGGCCTGGCTGGTCCTCGACCACGACGAGCTCTTCGAGCGGCTGGGCGAGCCGTCGATGGCGGTGCGGGAGATCGACGCGGTGGCAGCCCTGTCCCCCATGGAGAACGAGTTCGCGACGACGTCGGCTGTACGCCGAGTCGCATCGCGGGAGAAGGGACTTACTGCCGCAGTGGGGGACCTGGCGCTCTCCGACCAAGTCCACGCGGTCTCCGTCTGCACGGCGGTCATGGCGCTGCAGGCCCTTGGCCGTGCCCGTGCGCTGGAAGAAGTCGACGAGAAGGCCGTGGAGTACGAGCGGATGGGCTATCCGAGGCCCTACCCGGTCACCTGAGGCTTCGGTCCGGGCGGGCCCAGGCGGCTAGCGGGTAGGCCGACCCGGGCGTACGGTCAGACGGGATCGGTGAACGAGATCGACTTGCCGGTGGCCTGGGCATATGCGATCTCCCTCTTCGTGGACTCGCCGATATACCCGCCGGGGTTGACGACCAGAACCCGGTCAGCCAGGTCGATCTTGCGCAGGTGGAGGGCGTCCAGGGCGGTCTTCTGCTCGCTGGTGATCAACTCGCCTGCTTCGCCTGGCGCGACGACGATGACACCTGCGAAGGTCAGATCACGGTTCGCCGCACGCATCTCATTCACGAACCGGGTAGAGCCACAGATGCGGACAATCTCGGGCAGAACGGGCACGGCTCAGTCCTTCGGTCGAACGGGAAACCGTCCGTGTGCACGCTGACGTCACAGAAAGGCACACGAGCCAACGGTTTACGTAGCGAGATGGACGCCGCACAGCTACACCGTCGCAGGCAGGAGGCATGGCCCGTACCGGGAATGGCGCTGCTCGACGGCTAAGTCTGGGGTGCATCCCTGGCTCACCAGCCTTCTCTAGCAACACGGCCTAGTTCACGAACTGGGCTTGCGGTGGCGTCCGGTACCTGGGGCCAGCGTTTGCGCCCCATGACGGGACCGGTCGCCTCGGCCTGGTTGGCCGGCGTGCTATCAGGCTGCGGGTTGAGGGCGCGGCGGGCCGCTGCGTAGTTTTCCACGGGCATGAGCGGCTGCCAGGCGAAGCCGTCCCACTCCAAGATCAGGCGCGGGGCGTCGGGGTCGACGTGCGCGGCTCGCTGCGGGCCCGTGCCGAGGGTGATGGCCGTGCGTTCGCCGGGCTTGCGCAGACGGCCTTGACGGCGGGCGGCCCAGCGTTCGAGGGGTTCGTCGGTCATGGTTACCTCCGTGAGGGGCAGCACCCTACCGAAGTCGGACAGCGCGCCGCCCCCTCACTCCCAGGGCGGAAGGAAGGGGCGGTCATGTGTACGACTGTGGGCTCGGCTTGCAGAGCAGGGCCTGGACGATCGGAGGGCGTCTGGTGGTCCGTGGGGGTGGGCATCCTCTGTTCCGCCTCGGTCTGCGTGCGGTTCAACTAACGTGTAGCGGCATGACAGTGCTGGTCATCGGTGGCAGTGGCTTCCTGGGTACAGAGCTGCTGCGGCAGGCGAGGTCCGTCGGCCGCTCCACGGCCGCGACGTTCAACTCCCGTCCCGGCAACACCGCTAACACCTCGTGGCACCACCTGGACCTTCAAGACCACCGGCGTATCGACGAAGTCCTCGACGTGGTGCAGCCCAGCGTGGTGATCAATTCCTCCAGCGGGAACAGCAACTGGGCGGTCACCGCCGACGGCCCTGGCCGTATAGCCCAGTGCGCGGCGAGGCGGGGCATCCACCTCGTGCACGTCTCGAGTGATGCCGTGTTCTCCGGGAGCCGCGGCTCCGGCTACGACGAGATGGCGCTCCCCGATCCGGTCACGCCCTACGGCGCTGCGAAAGGGGCCGCCGAGACTGCGGTTCGCCTCCTCCACCCTGCCGCAGCAATCGTGCGGACCTCGCTGATCATCGGGGATGGTGGGTCCGGCCACGAACGGGTGGTGCACGAACTGGCCGATGGCACAAGGTCGGGAGCCCTCTTCACGGACGATGTGCGCTGTCCGGTGCACGTCGCCGATCTGGCTGCCGCGCTCTTGGAGCTCGCGACGTCCCGGGTGGCCGGCATCGCCCACGTCGCGGGCTCCGAGGCCCTCACCCGATACGAGCTCGGTTTGCTCATCGCGCGGCGTGACGGCCTCGACCCCTCGCTGCTGCCCGCCGGTCGCCGGGCGGATACCCGGCTCCCGGGGGCCCTCGACGTGCGCCTCGACTGCCGGGCCACGCAGCAGCGGCTGAGTACCCGATTCCGTGGAGCCCGCGCGTTCCTCCGACAGGGCTGAGAGGGGTGTCTGCGAGGAGCAGCCTGAAGCGGAGACACACGAAGGCCCCAGGAACCGGGGTCATCTTGGTTCCTGGGGCCTTGGCGTTGGGGGTCAGTTCTGGGTGGCTGTCCGGTCAGCCGGTGGTCTGGTCATCCTCGACCGCATCGCGGCGCCGTCGTACGGCGAGCAGTGCGCCTCCGCCTGCGGCGACCAGTAGTCCTGCCCCCGCCAGCAGCCATCCGGTGGCGTCCGCGCCGGTCCGGGCGAGGGAGCCTGTGGGGGCGGGCGAGGAGGTGCTGGAGGTGGTCTCCTCGGGGGTCGGGGCCGCGAAGCTGGTGGGGGGCTGGGAGGTGGCCGGCGTGCTCGGGGTCGGCTTGGTCGACGGTGTGACCGGCGGGGTGGTGGGGGTGGTCGGGGTAGGTGCCGGGGTGGTGGGCGGCTGGGTCGGCTGCTCCTTCTTCGTGTTGGTGAAGGTGGCGGTGACCGGGGCGCCGGGCTTGGCAGTGATCTTCACCGGGGTGGAGTTCAGCTGGTAGCCGTCAGGGGCCTCGGTCTCGGTGGCGGTGTAGATGGTCCCGGCGCGGGCGGTGACCGGGAGCTTGGCGGTGGCGGTGCCGTCCTTGCCCGTGGTCAGGGTGACGGGCTTGCCGTCACCGGAGGCGGGAGTGATGTTGATGACGGCGCCGGCGAGCGGCTTGCCGCTGGCCTTGTCGGTCTTGGTGACCGTGAGATCGGAGGGCTTGAACGGATCGACGACGGCGAGCTTCACGGTCTGTCCGGGGGTGACGATGACGTCCTGGTCCGGTGCGAGTTCGTGGATCGGGCTGCCGGTCGCCGTCTCCTTGAGCCGCCAGACGCCGGGGGTGACGCCTTCGAAGCGAAGGACGCCGTCCGCGTCGGTCGTCCCGCTCAGGGCCTTGGTCCCGTTGAGGGTGTCGAGCAGGTTGAACTCGGCGCCCGCGAGGAGGGCTCCGTCGGGGTCCTTCTTGGTGATCTCGACGGTGCCGGGCTGCGGTTCGGGAGCTTCGGCCCAGGCGGTCGAGGCGCTGAGCAGGGTCCCTGCTACGAGGGCCGCCACAGTTGCGGCGACTACGGTCGGGAAACGGTCGGTGGCGCTGGAGTGCATGGAGGGAGCGATGTCCTTGATCGTTGATGGCGGTGTGCTGGCGGCGGTCTCTGAGGCCGGAGGTCAGCGGGAGCGGCCGGAGGCGGGGCGCGCGGTAGGCAGAGTGGGCAGGCTCGGGCGGGAGTGATCGGGCGCCGGGGCGGGAGCCCAGACCTGGGTGTAGTGCGTGATGCCGCGGCGAAGACCGGTCAAGTCGGCGCCCTTCCAGGGCGGGGGCCCTGTCTCGTGCCAGTCGCGGAAGCGGGCGTAGCCGTCCCGTCCGGGGCCGATGCCCGTTGCCGCGTCACGCCGGGCGAAGGTCTGGTGGTCGGCGAAGGAGAGGAAGACCGTGTCCAGGGTTCCCCGGTCTGGATGGAGTACCGCCAAGCGAAGGCCGTCGTATTCCCGGTGCCGGATCGTGCTCTGGAAGTCGATACGGATCCGCACCGGGGAGTCCGCGACGGGAATGCCGTAGTAGGTGTTCCCGACGACCGCGCCGGGGAAGGCTGGCTGGAGCTCGGCGAAGAACTCCGCTGCGTGCAGGGACAGGTGAACCTCCAGGGCCATGGTCAGCGGCGAGCGGGAGCGGGAGTGGTGCTGGTGCTCCAGCGCGGCACGCTGGTTGTGGTGAGCACCGGCCGGGGGCGGGCTGCCGTGCGGCGGTGCACATCCAGCGGGGTGGGAGCCGGCGGCGGGGGCGGGACGATCGGCGTGAGCTGGACGTGCGGGAGGAGCGAGGAGAGGATCCCTTCCTGCCAGCGAGGAACGGGTTCCGGGTCGGCCAAGGCGGTGGTGATCGCGGTGACCAGGTGGACCGGGGTGCCAGTGGAGGCGGTGGCGTACCAGCGGGGTCCCTTGGGGCCGCCCCACATGTACCAGCGTGCCTCCAGGGTGGTCAGTTCCTTGGTCTCGTCGAGCCGGCCGGTGACGTACTCCAGGCCGGCCAGGCCGTCGGCGCTCTGGAGTTCCAGGACGCCCCAGCGGGGGTGCTGGAGCTCCCAACCTGCCTTCAGGAGCGGGGCAACAGCGTCGAACCGGTCGCGCGGCTCCTTGTCGAGGTAGGCGTCGGGGCCCCGGGTGTACGCGGCGGCGAGGGCGGTAGTGAAGGCGGTGACCAGTTCCGTGGGGGTCATGTCGTTGAAGCACACGCCCCAGGCGGGGGCGGCGAAGGGGTCGCGGTAGGCCGTGATGCGCCACAGGCCGTCGTCGTCGCCTTCGGGGAGGAAGCCGAGGCGGATTTTGCGGTCCGGGGAGGCGACGTACAGGTTGCCGACGTCGTCGTGGCGGCGGTCCCAGCCGAGCTCGAACAGTGGCTGGAGGGCTGGATCCCCGATCCAGGCGCTGCCAGCCAGGTATCGGGGGGTGACGTAGACGTCACCGTCGGTCTGTTCAGGTGCGGTGTAGGTCAAAGAGCAGTCCAGAGGGCAGGGGTGTGCGGCGGCTACGCGGTCGGCGTGACGGTGATCGTGATGTGGTCGCGGGCGGTCTGGAGTCGGGCTTCGGCCTGGTCGGCGTCGGGGGCGGTCACGACGAGGAGGCCGACGCGGGCGACATCGACGTCGCCCTCGGGCGGCAGGGTGACCTTCTCGCCCGGGGTGAGGATCCAGCTGGCCTGCTCCAGCCAGTCGGTGGCCTCGGCGAACTCCGAGTGGATGCTCCGCTCGACGACGGTTCCGGAAACCTCGGGGTAGAGGAGGGCGACGGCCGCGGCCTGCTGTCGGGTGGGGGTGAGGTCGGGCTGGCGCCCGAGGGCGAGGTCGGCCGCGGCGCGCGGCAGGTCGATGCCGGTGGCGAGCAGGACGAGCTTGCCGATCAGGTCGCCGCCGATCCGGCCGTTGACTTCGATGATCCGCGGGCCCGTGCTGGTGAGGCGCATCTCGACGTGCTGGATTCCGGTGGTGAGCCCGAGTGCGGCGACGGCTGCCTGGGCGACCGGTCCGACGCGGCGGAGCAGGGGGTCGGCCCCGTCCACGGTGTGGCCGACTTCTTCGAAGTAAGGAGCGAAGGCGAGCTGCTTGCGGGTGACGGCAACCGGGGTGGTGACTCCGTGGTGGGTGACGCACTCGACGGAGATCTCTTCGCCGTCGAGGTACTCCTCGACCAGGACGTCGGTGGACTCGCCGCCCCACAGGCTCGCGCCTTCGGTCGCGAACTCGAAGCCGGCGGGCAGTTCTTCGGCTCGGTCGACGCGGATGACGCCGACACTGCCGGCCTGCCCGGACGGTTTGACGACGACGGGGTAGCCGATGAACTCGGCGGCGAGGGCTGCCTCCAGGAGGTTGGCTGCCTTAAGCGACCGGGCCGACGGCACGCGGTGGTGGTCGAAGAGCTCGCGGCTGAGGGACTTGTCGCGGCATCCATGGAGGATGTCCGGGCGATCGGTGGCCACCTGCAGGTGCTGGGCGAGGACCGCGGTGTTGACCAGGAGCATCTCGTTCCAGGTGAGCACGGCGGAGATGGGCTGTCGTGCGGCCAGCGCATCCCCCGCTGCCAGCAGCGCTTCGATGTCGTACGGGTCGGCGACCTCGTGGTCGGCGACGAGGGTCTTCTCCCAGGTGAGGGGGGCCGGGGTGATGACGACGGTGTCGTAGGCGGCGGCGACGGATTCGAGGCAGTAGCCGCGGTACAGATCGTCGTTGGGCGCGACGACCAGAACAACAGGGCGGGACGTGGCAGTACGAGGGTTCTTGGACGGGGTCAAGAGTCGGGGGGCCTTTCGAAACAGACAGGGAGCGGGGAGCTATCGGGGCGCGGGAAGTTCATCTGCGCGGGCCGGGGCCTTGGGTGTTGGCCACCAGGCGGGACGCGGCTGCTGCCGCTGCGGGTGGTGGTTGCTGGCGGGGCAGGGCCAGGGGGAAGACCGTCTCCTTGGCCAGAAGCGAGAGCGGTGCCAGTTGGTCCGCTGCCTGGCCGAGGGCGTCTTGGACTTCAAAGGGGAGCGGTCCCTCGTACAGGGACGGACCGCTGGTTCCCGCCCAGTGGGATACGGCGCGGAGCAGGTGCTGGACATCGGCGACGAGGCCGTCTTCGGCGAGGAGGTTCTGGGCCAGGGCCTTGGTCTCGCCGACGGGCAGGGTGTCGAAGCGGGCGGCGAGCAGCCGTACGAGGCTTCCCGCTGCTGCGGCTTGGTCGGCGTTGAGCGAGGAGATGGCCGAAGGGCTCGGGGGCATGGGTCTCCCTGGGCGGGTGAGCGGGGGCTGGGGAGGTCAGGTCCGCTGGGGTGCGGGAGGGCGGTGGTGGCGCATGGCGGGTTCGTTGCGCAGGCGCCAGAACGCGCTGAGGAGGCCGATGGCCTGGAGGGCTGCGCAGGCGGTCAGGACGTGTCCGAGTGCCGCTGCGGGGGTGAGGGCGACAAGGATTCCGGCGAGTGGGAACGGGGCGAGCATGATCAGGATGGTGATGCTGAGGGTGGCGCCGAAGACCTTCTCGGGGATGAGGTGGGAGCGAAGGGTCCGCAGGACGACGGTCATGCCGCCTTCGCCGGCCATCAGTACGGCGGTCAGGACGAGGAGCTGGTTGTACGTGCCGGCCTGGGAGACGGCGAGGCCGGCCAGCGCTGCGACTACGGCGCTGGCGGCCCCGGTGGGCCACAGGCCGACGCGGTCGATGGCGTAGCGGCAGCAGGCGACCGCGACGAGGGAGGCTGCGGCGGCGGCCGACCAGATCACGCCGACGGCGGCGCTGGAGTGACCCAGGTGCTGCACGACGATGATCGGGGCGGCGGCCTGGAGCATGCCGGTGGCGAGGTTGGAGACGGTGAGTCCGGCGATCAGCCAGGCGAGGGCCGGCAGGGAGGCGAGGGTCGTCCATCCGGTGCGCAGTCCGGTGAGGGCGGACGCGGCGGCGGGGACTAGTCGGGTCTCTCGGTGCCAGGGGGCGAGGGCGGCGCCCAGGAGGGAGCAGGCGGCGATGGTGATCAGGGTGCCGCTGACGCCGGCCCAGTGCAGGAGGAATCCGGCGGCTGCGGGACCTGCGAGGGTGGCGGTCTGGTCGATGCCCAGGAGGGCTGACTGCACCCGGTGGGCTCGCTCCCCCGCGTCCTTGCTGGCCGTGGCCCCGGCTGTCTCGGCCGCAATGTAGCTGAACTCGGTGGCCACGCCGGTGATGGCGGCGAGCGCCATCACCGTGATCGTCGCTCCGGGGCCACCTGCCTGGGTGGGCAGGATGACGGCTGCGGCCAGGACCACCAGGGCGCGCAGCACGGAGGCGATGCGGAAGACCCGCTTGGTGCCGTGCCGGTCGACAATCGTCCCGGCCAGGGAGAACGCGGCGAGGCGGGGGATCCACTCCAGCGCGAACGCCAGCCCGGTGAGGGTGGCGGAGCGGGTGGTGGCGAGCACGATCAGCGGGATGCCGTACGTGGTCATCGCGAAGGCCGCGGCGTCCGCGGACCGAGGGAGGTAGATGCGGCGTAGCAGGGACAGCTGCGGGAGGAGGGCATGCCGTGGGCCGGCGATCACAAGATCGGTCATCGTCGCTTTCACGCAAGAAGACGCCCGCCGCGGCGAGCAGAACAGGAAGAAGAAGTCAGCGGCGCGGCGTGCGCGGCTGGGGCGCGGCGTGCGCCGGATGCGTCGGGCTGAGGGCCATCGACGGTGTGACCGAGGGGCTCGGCTCGGCTGCGGCCTGGCGGTAGACAGCCAGGTGCGTGTCGAGCTGGCGGAGCAGGTATCCGCGCTTGATCGTCAGGCCGTCGATGCGGTCACCGAGGAGGGCCTCGGTCCAGCGGTGGCCGACAGTGTCCTTGCCGGCCAGGATCTTGGACAGCTCCTGGATCGCACGAGCCGCCTCGTCGAGAAGCTGCCGCTGCACGGCATCAACTTCAAATGCCGTGTTCATCACGGCCATAACCGTCGCCTGAATATGGCCGGGGGCGTCCTGCATCGCCGTGAAGGCCCAGGCATTGGGGTCCATGCCGACCGCGCGGGCCACCTCGCTGGTCCCCAGCGCGGCCACGGCTCCCTCGTACCGGCCGTCGCTCATGCGGCAAGCTCCATCTCGTCCTGCGAGGCGGCGGTCAGCTGGGCGGCAAAGGTCGCCCCGTGGTCGCGGACCCATGACGCGAGCACGGTCCGGGGCCCGTCGAGGGATTCGTAGTCCAACTCGAGGACGTGCCCGTTCGAACCGGCTGGGGCGGAGCCGAGCAGGGTGAGCGTGGCCTGGACCCGAGTGACGAAGTCGGAGACGTCGCTGGGGTGATGGTGGGTTCTGGCCCAGCGGGCCGCCGTGTCGTAGACCTCGGCCAGCGCCTCTCCCGCGGGAGTCAGGACCAGACTCGGGATTCCTCCATGGGTGGAGGCCTTCAGCAGGCCCAGCGCGCGCCCGACCGCGGAGGCCTGGCGCAGCTGCCAGCGGGAGAGTCCGGTGAGAGTCCGGCTCAGGAGGTGCCGTTCCAGGGCCCCGTTGTCATCGATGTCACTGACGATCCGGATGAGGCCCGGGTGGGACAGAGCGGCCGTAGCCGGTACCAGCGACTTCGCGTGGGTGTCGGTGTTCATCGGGTGCGGCCTCCAGTCGTCGGCGCACCCGCAGGGCGGACCACGGTGGTGGTGTGGGAGAAGAAGAGATCGCCCGGCTTCCATGCCGGACGGGCCTGGGGCGTCGGCACTGCCGGGATACGCGGCTGGGTGGTGACCCACACAGCCGGGCGGTCCTGGGGCTGCACGGGTGTTGGTGCCCACACCGGGTGGCTCGCGGCCTCGCTCAGGGGAGCGCCGGCGGCCCAGGCGGACAGTGACTGGTAGACCGGGGCCAGATCCCGGCCGGCGGCCGTCAGTTCGACGCGGCCCTCACGGTCCTTGGTGACGAGGAAGTCCTCGGCCAGGCGGTTCAGCGGCTGGTAGACGTTGGTCAGGTGCCGCTCGGGCATGGCGGTGGCGGCCAGGGCCTTGGCGCTGGATGTTCCACGGACGCGCAGTGCCCACAGGATCGGGGTGGCCTGTCGCGGGGCGATCAGAGCGATGGTGTCCTCGATGTCCTGTGCGCGGGGCACCGCCTTGGGTACACGGTGACCGGTCGCCGGATCCAGCACCGTCTCCTTCTCCAGGTGCTTGCCACCCCAGGCAGCGATCACGCCGAGGACCGGCAGCAGCTCGCGGCCTCGGACGGACAGGCCGTACAGCACGTCCTGGGGCTCGAACTCGGTTCGTTCAAGGAGTCCGGATTCGGTGAGCTTGCCGAGCCTGGGGTGGAGCTGGCCGTCGGGGAGCCAGGGCAGTGCGCTCTTGATCTCCCGGTAGCGCAGCGGCTTCTGGGACAGGGTCAGCAGCACCCAGACGTTCCACCGCGGGGCCAGCATCTGCAGGCTCTGGGTGACACGGGACAGGTCGGACGATATGGATTCGGGCAGGCCGGTGGTAGCCAAAGCGGGTGCTCCTGGAATGTGGGTGCGAGGTTCAGCGGGCGCGGGAGGGCGGGGCGGCGGCCGGGATCGGTGGCGGGACCGGGGCGGCGGGTGTGGTCTCCAGCACGGGGGTGCGGTGCAGGCTCTGCAGCACTGCGGAGATGTGCCTGGCCTGGGTGTCTCGGACAGCGACGGCTTCACCGATGCGGCGGGCGCAGTCGAAGATGTGGCCGGCGTCGTGGCGTCCGACCTCGCGCTCGGGGTCGACCAGCTTGCGCAGTCGCTGGAGCTGGAAGTTGATGTCGGTTTCGGCGAACTCGATGGCGCTGTTGGCGGCCAAGAGCGCGGACAGCATGTTCGGGTGGGTCGTGGAGTCGGCGTGCGCTTCAAGTTCGGCGCGCGGGCGGCCGTATAGGGACTCGATGTGCTCGGCGATCTGCCGGGAGGTGGTGTGGGTCAATCAGCGGCCTCTCGCGCTCTGTGCCGCCGGGCGCGCCCCGACAGGTGAGGCTCCGGCGGCGGGGCGGGTGGTGGCCCATGGCTGGTCCAACTTCGGCGGTCCTTCGCGTGCGGTGCCCGGCGGCGGCATGGCCCGCAGGAGTTCACGCAGGGCCGTGACGTACTGGGTACGCGCGGAGAGGGCTGCGTCCATCCACTGCGAGTCGAAGCGGAGCTCGGATGTGGACAGCGTGCCTATGTCGGTGTCCGGGGCGGTGTACTGGTGGACGCGGTCCCGGACGCGGGCAACCTGTTCCTCGGCCAGGGCCAGGAATGACCGCAGCTCCAGGGCGCGGTGCGTCGCGGGCGTGGCGGCACCTGCCGCGGCAGCGGCGTAGAGCTGCGCGACCGGGGCACCGAAGACCTCTTCGAGGTGAGCGTCCTGGCTGGACGGCTTCGTCCAGGTGCTCATCGCGCGCCTCCCCGGACAGGTACGGCGGGCACTGCGGCCGGCCGGGGTACGGGGGTGGTCGCGATGGCGGGCCCGGTATGGGCGGCGCCGCGCCAAGGCCCTGGTGTGCGGTTGCCCGGTGCGTCGTCGTCGAGGAGGTGGCGGACGACCATGGCTCGGCCGTCGCGCACGGCCACGAGGGTGTTCACGCGGTCGGCGAGGGCCATCACGGGGTCGTCAAGCTCGCCGGCAGGAGCGTGGTCCAGAGCGCCGAGGATGTCGTCCTCGGCCGTGGAGAGGGCCTCTTGGGCTTCTTCGAGGAGTCCGTACCAGCGGGCCACGGTCGTCGCCTCGGCATTCGCCTGGGGCGCCGCGGTCACCGCCTGACGCAGCTGGTGCAGCGGCATCTGGAAGCGGGATTCGATCTGCTGGGCGAAGGCGCCGAGCACGTCGTCGAGTTCTTCGGACATGGCGAACTCCTCTCCATGAAGGCATGGGGTGGGAAGGGTGAAGGGGCCGCCCGTTTCTGCGTGGTGGGCCATTTCCTAGGGTCCGGAGATTCCCCGGTTTGGCTGACCGGGGATGTGCTGCTATGTTCCGGGCCCGCCGGAATCAACGCGTCCGGCCAGGCGTCCTCGGCGGGGCGCTCGGGAGGACGCTTGGGCCCGCCGTACGGACCGTGGACGGTGCGGGCGCCGGCAGCGGAGTGGAGCGGTCCTCCATCCAGTCGACGGCGGCCTCCAAGGTCTCGAAGGCGCCCTCGCGCAGGGTGTGGGTGAAGCTGTCGAGGTCGGCCTGCTCCAGCAGGACCCGGAACGGCTTCTGCACCCGCTCGCCGAGCGCTTGCAGGAGCACCACGGTCTCCGTCTGGGACGAGGTGTCGTCGGTGTAGCTATCGAGCAGGGCGAAGTGGTCACCGTCACGCATGAGCCGCCGCTGCAGAGCCACGGTTGCCGTGTCGGCGGCCGTGGTCCCCATGCCCGGCGGCAAGGCGATGCCTGCGGCGGGGCAGCCGCGCTTGATGAGCCAGGACTGGGCCATCGCCGGAAGCGGCAGCTCAGCGTGCTCGAAGGCGTACGTCATCGCGCTGCTGTCCCGTTTGATGTGCGCCGCGATGAGCTGGGGCTCGCCGGGGATTCCCCACGTGACGGCACCGTTGTGGATCACGTAGAAGCTGTTGCGGCCATCGGGGCTGTGGTGGGTGGCGAGCGTGGTCATCGACTCGCTCTCCGCGTCGAGGTGATTCCAGAACGCCTCTTCCACGGCTTCGCTGGCGGGCTCGAACCCGTCGAGGCGGAAGTCAGGACGGCGATCGCTTGGCGGCATGGAGCTCCCTTCGTATAGGGGGTTGGCGGCGGCCGACAGGTCAGCGGGACCGCGCGGGCGTCGCCGGCCAGGACCCCGCCCTGGGCGCCGGGGTAACCGTTGCCGCAGGCGAGCGGGTGGCGCCGGTCAGCGTGGTGCGGCCGGTGTCGGTGAGCGAGATGGGCTGTCCGGCGTGGAGGGGGTGGGAGGTGTCGCGGACCACCAGGCGGGCGTCCTCCAGCCGCTGGTAGAGCGGGTGGGCGACGCGTACGCCGGAGGCCGTGACGACGGACATCCGTCCGGTCTGTAGGTGCTGGTGGAGCTTCGCGCCCTGGCTGATGGCCAAGAGCGCGGCGAACTCATGGGCCAGGAGGTCCGCGCGCTGCCTGGTGGCCGGTGCCGGGGCTGCGGCTTCCAGCGCCTCCAGCACGGCGAGGGCATGGTCCTGGCGGATGTCCCGTGTGGCCGTGGCGTCCTTGAGTTGCCCGACGGTCCGCTCGATGCGAGTGAACAGAGCCTGGTCGAAGGGCAGATCCCCGGAGGCGAGGCGCTGGAGACGGGTCAGGTTGAAGGTCACGCCGCGTTCGGCGTCGGAGAGAGCGCGGTGGGCTTCGGCGAGACGACGCAGAGGTTCATCGAGCAGGCCGCGGTCGTGGTAGGCCCACAGGCTGTCGATGTCGTGGCCAGTTACCGTCGCGACGCGGTGGTCGATGCCGGTCGGGGCATTCGCCGGCTGCGTGGTGGACGGCAGAGAGAGCACCTCCTAGAAGTGGGGCGGGGAAGGTGTTGCCGGGAGCGGTACGCGGACGTCGAGGTGGGTGCCCTGTTGACGGGACTCGGTGGGGCGGCCGAGGCGTCGGGCCAGGCCGAGCATCGGCAGGTTCGACGCCTCGGCGCACACGGAGAAGGTGTGGGCGCCGCGGGAACGGGCGTGGGCGGCGGCGTGCCGGGCGAGGGCCAGGCCGATGCCTCGGCGCTGGTGGACGTCGGCGACCTGCAGGCCGAGGTCGAAGACGCCCGGCTCTCGGCTGACCGGTCCGGCCGAAGCCAGGGCGACAACCTCGTCGTAGGCGTGGAGGGCGATCCAGCAGCTGGAGTGGTCCAGCAGGCGCTCGACGTCGCGGCGAGTGATCCGCGTTCTGCCCCAGCGGCGGTGCAGTGCCTGCTCGGAGCAGCTGCGGTGGAATGTCTCGATGAGCGGCCAGTCCGCCAGGGTCGAGGTCCGGACGTGGGCGGCGCCGGCGGAGTTCAGCAGCTGGTGCACACGCCCATGGCGATGAGGAGGGCTTCGCGGCTGTAGGACTTGCGGCGGCGGCCGTCCGGCAAGGTGATGTCGCGGGTCTGCATGCCGTACGGGGCCAAGAGCTGGGCGAGGCGGGCCTGGGTGAGGTCGCTGTAGCGCCAGTGGTTTCCGGCGGTGCCCGGCAGGTGCCGAAGGGCGACGACGAGGTCGGCGGAGGCCACGGCGTGGGGGTGGCCGAGCTCAGCGAAGACGTTGCTGCACGCGTCGAGCAGGCAGGTCGCGGGCTCGTCCGGTTCCTTGCAGCACTGCTCGTCCGTGTCGATGCGGAAGGTCGCCCTGACGGCCTCCGCGGCGGCCTCTGCAGCGGCAAAGTCGGCCTCACTGAGGCAGGGCGCCGACAGGAGCAGGGACAGCTCGCGTCCGGCGGCGAGTCGTGCGATGAGGAGATCGGTGCACAGCTCCCACTCCTCGGCGCCCCCCATGTCGGGCTGCGGCGGGGCGGTCAGTGCGGATACCAGGCGCTGTTCGAGGTCCTGGACCCCGACGAACACGTTCAGGATGTGGCGGTGGCGGGGGTTTTCATACGCCGGCTTGCCGCCCAGGAGGCTGGTGGCGAAGTTGTCGAGGAAGTTGTTGGGGAAGGTCGTCAACGGGTGGGGCCTTTCGGGGTGAGCGGGAATGCGGGCTGGGGAAGTCCGGGGACTGCGTAGGGGGGCGGTCCGGGCTTGGGGAGGGTGCGGATGGTGTCGAGCTGGGGGGAGCGGCCTCGGGCGGCGTGGGTGAGGGCGTCGACCGGGCGGCGCTTGATGCCCAGGCGGGCGGCGGCGGTCCGGTAGACGTCGCTCTGTTCCCGGGGCCGGACCGCGACGACGTGGATCTCGTTGTGGAACGCGGATCCTTCGGGGGCCCGGCGCGTGGCGTAGACGATGCGCCAGGCCGAGCGGGAGTCGACGTAGACCTTGCGGAGCCCGTCCAACTCGTGGGTGAGTTTCCCGCCGAACAGGTTGGCGCTGACGACGTCCTGGAGTTTGGCGAGCGCGAGGTCGCGGATGTCGCTGGGCGCTTGGAGGAGGTCGGTCAGGGCGCGCGGGTCGAAGGTCAGGCCGAAGGCGGGTTGGTCGTTGCCGCTCACGAGGCCGCCTCGAAGGCGTGGCCCGTTTCGACTGCCGCGGTGGTCGCCGGGCGGGTGGAGCGGCCGGGGCCTCGAAGCAGGCGGTGGGCGGGGCGGTCGGGGTCGGTCTGGCAGGCAGACAGCGGTCCGCCGGCCGAGCGGATGGCGGCCATCGCGTGGGTGAGGAAGTCCCGGTGCCACACGAACATCCCGGACGGTCCGGCTTCGGGGTCCTTGTGCTGCTGGTAGGCCATCCACAGGGCGTGGAGCCACGCGACAACGTCGAGGTGTTCCTGCCACTGCTCGCACCACGGCGCGGCGGTGGTGATCTCCGCGCCGTAGACCGGCATGAGGAAGTCCTCCACCCAGTCGGTCAGCGAGTCGAGTTCGTTCTCCCGCTCTTCGCCGTCCAGTTCCAGGATCGGCTTCGGGTCGGGCGGCAGCACGGGGGCGGGCATGCCGGGAAGGCCCGGCATGGAGAAGCTGGCGAAGGGCATCGGGTCGGGTGCGGCGGCCAGGCTGTCGAGCTGCCTGGCCTGCTGGGCCGACTGGTCCAGGAGCTTGCGGACGCTGGCCTCGATGCTCTCCAGGTCGGCTTCGGGAACGCGGATCGGATCCATCGGCTGGCCTTCGGGGCCGTCTATGGGTTCGAGCACGAAATGTCTCTCCTCGCGGCCGCATGCGGCACGTCGGAATTCGGTAAAGGGGCTGGAGTTCAACGATCCGCACATTCCCCGGTTTGGCTGACCGGGGATGTCGTGCTACAAAGCCCGGCGCACGGCGGGGGCAGGAATACGAGAGGTCATCTCCCTGTCCCCGCCGCATGCGGGTGAGGGTCAGGCCGTGAGGACGAAGTCGTCCTGGGAATGCGTCTGCTGGAGGGCTTCGGTGAGGCGGTCGGAGGCGATCTCGGCGTAGTGCTTGGTCTTCTCGACGCCGATGAAGTCCCGGCCCTCCAGCAGGGCTGCGACACCGGTGGAGCCGGATCCGGCGCAGAAGTCGAGGACGGTGCCGCCCGGCGGGCTGATCTTGACGAGCTCGCGCATCACCGAGACGGGCTTCTGCGTGATGTGCTGCCTCTTCTTGCCGGCCGGCTGCGAGCCGGAGTACAGACCCGGGAGGTACACCTCGTTCCGGGAGCCGTCCATGTCGCCGTTGGATCCCCAGACGATGAACTCGCAGTTCTGGGTGAACCGGCCCTTCTGCGGGCGCGCGGCCGGCTTGTGCCAGGCCAGCACCCCGCGCCACACCCAGCCGGCGGCCTGGATCGCATCCGTGGTGATGGGCAGCTGGCGCCAGTCGGTGAACAGCAGCGCCGTGCCGCCGGGGCGGGTGAGTCGGTTGGCTTCGGTCATGATCTGCGTCAGCCAGAAGCCGTAGCTGCGCTGATCCATGTTCTCGCCGGTGAAGTCGGGCAGGGCGTGGCCGGCGTCCGCGGAGGTGTACTTCTGCCGGGCCGTGCGGCTAGTGCGCTCCTTCGCTGTCCGCCCGCCGCTGTTGTACGGCGGGTCGGTGATGACGGAGTCGACGCAGTTGTCCGGGAGGGTGGACAGGACGCTGAGGGCGTCGCCCTGGTGCAGGGAGAAAGGCAAAGAGGTACCCCAATATCGGTTCGGGAAAGTCGAGGGTGAACTCCGGCTCGCCGCAATGAATCCGCCCGCCCGGATGTGGACACAGGTGTGCCATAGGGCCATGGGGCGGTTGTGCGGGGGAGTTCCAAAACTGTAGGGCACGATCCCCGGTTGACCACGGTCGCCGCCAAAACCCTTGAAATAGAGCCTTGATCATCTTTTTCTTGGTCAACCGGGGATCCGCACTTACTGTTTTGGAACTGCCCGGCGCACACAGCGCCGGTGGTCGTATTCCCCCGTCATGCCCATACGGAGGCACCCCCTTGTCCCGGCACACCTGATCGGCCCGTACGTCGTCGCGAGCGGCAACTCGCAGCGACGTTCCGAGGCACAGCTCACCCATCACCCGGCCTACCGCGCCCTTCTCACATCTCCACGGCACCGCGCGGCCGGGGCTTCACACACTTCAAGGACACCGCTATGCCATTCCTGCGCCCTCCCCTGCCTGAAACCCGGCCGCCGGCCCTGACCGGCGAGCGCGGAGGCACTCCGGGTTGAAGGCCGTAGCCGCCGCCATCGGCGTCCTCTGCCTCTCCCCCCTCGTCCTCGCCACCACCGCCGCCATGGCCGCAGCCGGAAGCGGCGCAGCCTCCAAGGGCGCCGCCTGTGCGCCCGGCGGCAGCAGTGTCGATGCTGCCGCGGTCGCCAAGCAGGTCGGGGCGATACTCGGCGGCCAGGGCAGCGACGGCTCGATCCGCGTCGAGGGCCTGGAACTGCCCGCCGAGCAGATCCCCCATGCCAAGACCATCGTCGCCACCGGCATCGCCCTGAAGGTGCCCGAGCGCGGACAGGTCGTCGCGCTCGCCACCGCCATCCAGGAATCCCGGCTCCGCAACCTCACCTACGGCGACCGGGACTCGCTGGGCCTGTTCCAGCAGCGGCCCAGCCAGGGCTGGGGCACCCCCGAGCAGATCCGCGACCCCGTCTACGCCTCCACGAAGTTCTACAAGGGGCTGCTGGCCGTCAAGGGGTGGCAGCAGATGACCATCACCCAGGCCGCCCAGGCCGTGCAGCTCTCCGGTTTCCCTAACGCGTACGCGCAGTGGGAGCCGCTGGCCCGGGCCCTGCAGCAGGCCATCGTCAAGACGCTGCCGAACGACGGTGCGGGACAGCCCGGCCAGGAACCCGGTACCGCTCCGGGTGGCGCCGGCGGCTGTAAGCCGGGCGAGGACGGAGCCGACTGGGGCTCCATCCCCGAAGGGACAGTCCCCGCCGGGTACAAGATCCCCGCCGACGCCTCGCCGAAGGCCCGCATCGCCATCGACTGGGCGATGCACCAACTCGGCACCCTCTACCAGTGGGGCGGCACCTGCACCGCGCCGCACGGCCCCGACCCCATGGGCCGCTGCGACTGCTCCAGCCTCATGCAGCAGGCCTACGACAAGGCCGGAATCCAGCTCACCCGCACCACGTACACGCAGGTCAAGGAGGGTGACGCCGTACCGGCGAACACCCTGAAGCCCGGTGACCTGCTCTTCACCCGCGGCACCGCCGCCGTCCCCGAGCACGTCGGCATGTACATCGGCGCCGGCCTGGTGATCAACGCACCGCGCACAACGAAACCGGTGCGGATCGAGAAAGTCGGCGACTGGCAGATCCTCGGCGTCCGCCGCATCCCCGCGCTCAACAGCTAGGCCCCCAACCGCCGATGCGGGCCCGCGCCGGGCCCCTTCGCGCCCCGAGCGCCCCTCTCCCTTCCCCGCACAGCCGCAGGGCCTCTTGGGCCTGCGCCCGCAAGGAGCTTCGCCATACCCATTTCACTCGCAGACCGCGTCCTCTATCTCGCCTACGACCCCGGAATCACTCCAACGGATGGCGGCCTCCCCGGGCTCGATGTCCTGAAGAAGGTCGTCAACTCGATCAACATGTTCGGCATCATCGCCGTCGTCGGCGCGCTCGCCGTCTCCCTCGGCGTGTGGGCCTGGGGCCACCACAGCGGCGGCCACCAGGCCGAGGCCAACGGTAAGAAGGGCGCCGTCGTAGCCGCGGGCGCCGCCCTGGGCCTCGGCGCCGCCAACGGCATCGTCGCGTTCTTCTCCGCACTCGGGACGCAGGTCAAGTAGTGCCGAAACGTTCCCTCTCTCCCCTGCACCGGGCCACCACGCATTGGACGACCGGGCGACGGATCCTCGTCGCCGCCGTGGTCATCACCGCGCTCCTCGGGGCCGCCGGACTGACCGCCTGGTTCACCTCCCGCGGCGGCCAGAGCAAGACCGGCGCATCCCCCACAGCCCCCGCGCCGAGCTCGCCCGCCACCACGGCACCAAAGGCCTCCGCCGGTACGGGCTCGGTCCCGGCGCCGCCCAAGCTCACCGACCCGCTCGCCTACGCCAGGGCGGCGGCGGTGCTGCTCTGGTCGTACGACACCCGCACCACCAGCCGTGACCAGCACCTCGCCGGCATGCACGCGTGGATGACCAGCGAGACGAAGTACACCGACTGGACGGCGATCTCCGGGCAGGTCCCGGACCCGGTGCTGTGGTCGCGCATGGCCGACAACGCCCAGTACGCCACCGCCGCCGTGGGCGAAGCCCACTTCCCCTCGGCGTTCAAACAGGCCCTCGCCGAGAACCCCTCCGCGATCACCGAGGCGTACATCTACGCGGTCACCGTCACCGGCAAGCAGACCATCGCCTGGAAGGGCGGCGGGGGCGGCGCCGAGGACCGCGCCGTCACCCTCGCCGTCCAGTGCCGCCCCAGCTCCGACTGCGCCCTGGTCTCCCTCGCCCCGAGCGTCGCCCCGTAACACGCCACTGAAGACAAGGAGGTACCCCTCCAGTGGACTTCTGTTCCATCCCCATCGCCAGCAAGCTCTGCAGCGCCGCCGACGCCATCGACTTCGTCAACGACCCGGGCAAGGCCATCACCGAGGGCATCGGCAACTGGATCGCCAAGTCGGCCGGCCAATTCGCCGCCGCATCCGCCGACCTCGCCGCCGAAGCCGTCAACACGACCACCAAGGTCGACCTGCGCGCCGGCTGGTTCGTCGCCAACTACGAGCTGCTGCTGCCCATCGGCCTGACAATCCTGGTCGCCACCTTCTGCGCCCAGCTCATCCGGGCCGCGATCCGGCGCGACGGCCAGGCCCTGACCCAGGCCTTCACCGGCACCGCCGGCGGCGTGATCTTCTGCTTCATCGCCATCGCCGGCACCACCGTCGCCATCGAAGTCGTCGATGCCTTGAGTGACGGCCTGTTCGCAGCAGCCGGCACCTCGATCGAAGAGTCGGTGCGCCGCATGGTCAAGGCCAGCTCCGTCGCCTCCATGGTGCCGCTGGGCTGGATGATCCCCGGCATCGTCGGTATCGGAGCCGGCATCGGGGCCATCCTCTACTGGTGCGTGATGATGGTCCGCAAGGTCGGCATCCTCGTCCTGGTGACCTTGGCTGTCTTCGCCGGAGCCGGAGGCGGATGGGAGGCCGCGCGGCGCTGGCGCCGGGGCTGGATCGAAGCCACCGCCACCCTGGTCGTCTCTAAGCTGCTGATGACGATCGTGTTCCTCCTGGGCATCTCCGCCCTGGGCCAGACCCAGGCCAAGGACGGTCTGGGCGCCCTCGCCGACTGCCTCGCCGGAGTCGTGATCATGATGATGGTCCTGCTCTGCCCGTACGCCACGTTCAAATTTGTCCACTGGGCGGCCGAGGGCACCGACGGCGAGTCGCTCCACCGGGCCGGTGGCACCGGCGCGCAGATGGCCAAGCAGCACACCGAGCAGGCAGCCCGCAAGGCAGCCGCGATGGCCGCCACCGGCGGAGCCGGCGCAGCTGCCGGAGCGGGCGCGGCACCGCAGGGCCCCGCCGGGTTCCCCGGCGACATCGCCGCCAACCCCACCGGTGGCTCCGGAGGCGAGCAGAACAGCGCCCCGATGCCGTCCTCCGGCGGGGGTGCGGCAACCGATGCGCTGTCCAAGGCGGTTCAGCCTCCGCCGACCAGCGTGAGCCAGGACACCAGCGGCCAGCTCGGCGGAAGCACCGGATCCTCCCCGTCCGGTCCCTCTGGTTCGGGCGGTACGGGTCCCGTTCCTCGCAGCACCCAGGAAGGCCCGCCGCAAGGCGCGCCCGCGCAGGGCCCTGCCGCCGCGAACAGTCCCTTCGCGAGCGGTCCCTCGCCCACCGGCTCCTGAGCTGACCCGTCCCCGCCACCCGGGCGGGACACGCCGCACCACGATGCCGTGTCCCGCCCGGGTCCCAACCCCGAGCCCCGAAAGCGGACTCCGCCTTGTCTGACCTTGTCCTCCCTCTCACGATCAAATTCCCCCACCGGTCGCGGCGCGGCATCCTGCTCGGCCTCTCCCTGCCCCAGCTCGTCCTCACCTCCACCGCACTCGCCCTGCTCCTGGCCACCGTGGTATCCACCGGCCTCGTCGGCGCCCTGGCCCTGACCCCCCTGTGGGCCGCGGTCGCAGCCCTCGTCGTCATCCGGCGCCACGGCCGCTCCCTGATCGACTGGGCGCCGATCGTCCTGCGCTACGCCCAGCGACGGCGCACCGGCCAGAGCCTGTGGCTGGCCCGCGTGGTCTCCAGGCCCCGCACCGACGGTGTGCTCCACCTGCCCGGCACCGCCGCCTCGCTGCGCGTGGTCACCCCCTCCGGCTCGCAGGCCGCCGCCGTCCACGACCCCCACGCCCAGACCCTGACCGCCATCGCCCGCGTCTCCAGCAGGGCCTTCGCCCTCCTCGACCCCGCCACCCAGAACAGCAACGTCACCTCGTGGGGCCGTGCCCTGGCCGGCATCGCCCGCAGCGGACACATCGCCACCGTGCAGGTCCTGGAACGCACCGTCCCCGACAGCGGCGACACCCTGACCCGGCACTGGACCACCCACGGCCATCCCCAGGCCCCGGTCGCCGGGCAGGTGTACTCCGAACTCGTCTCCTCCGCAGGGCCCGCCGCCGCCCCGCACGAGAGCTACCTGGCGATCTCCCTGGACCTGAAGGCCGCGAAGCGGCTCATCTCCCAGGCTGGCGGTGGACTGCCCGGTGCCTTCACCGTGCTGGGGCAGACCACCGCATCCGTCGCCCAGGCCGCGCGCGGCGCCGGACTGATGGTCACCGGCTGGCTCACCGCCCGCGAGATCGCCGCCGTGGTCCGCACCGCGTACGACCCCAAGGCCCTGGCCGCCCTGCAGCAGTGGTCCGAGCACGGCAGGGCCGAAGCCGAACCGGCCGCCGCAGGTCCCGTCGTCCAGGTCGAGGAATACGACCGCGTGATCACTGACAGCGCCCGACACGCCACCTACTGGGTGGAGAACTGGCCGCGCACCGAGACCACGTCGGGCTTCCTGCACGGGCTGATGTTCACCGCCGGCGTGCGCCGCTCCTTCTCCCTTATATACGTGCCCCAGGGACTCGAGTCCGCGCTGCGCGACGTCCAGCGCACCAAGGCCACGATCATCGCCGACGCCGCCGAACGCCAGCGCCGCGGACAGGTCGACTCCGAGGCCGACTCCGTCGAGTACGGGGACGTCAAGGAACGCGAGCGCCAGCTGATCGCCGGACACGCCGACGTCGCCCTCACCGGACTCCTGACCGTCTCCGCCGAGACCGACGCCCAACTCGACGCCGCGTGCGCGCAGATCGAAACCGCCGCAGTCTCCGCCCAGGTCGACCTTCGCCGCCTGATCTACCAGCAGCCCGAAGCCCTCACCCTCGCCGCGCTCCCCCTGGCCCGCACCGCCCTGTAGCCGACCACCCGCCGCACGCAGCGGCAGCAAGGACCCACCACTTGACCAACACCACGATCCCGGCCGGCGACGCCCACCCCTACCTGCGGGCCGCGACCGCCGGCATCCGCCACCACACCCGCCAGTCAGCAGGAACCCTTGGCCACGCCGACCGCGTGCACCTGGACGTCCTGCACAGCCACTTGACCGGCCTCCACCTCCTGATGGACCAGCTCGCCGAGACCACCCGGCCCCTGTATCCGGCAGCCGGACGGCACATAGCCGCCGCCCACCTGCGGCTGTGGCAGGCCGCGACGAGCCTCCACGAGGCCTTCCACACCCTCCCGGCCACCGAGTCCAGCACCGATGCGGGCTGCCGCCCCGACCGGCTGCCCGAGGGACCACCGGTCCTCACCATCTGCCAACGCCAGCTCGCCTCCGGCCACGCCATCCGCCGCAAGACCACCCCCGCCGACCACGGCCCCCGCCCGGCACGCACCGCCTGAGGGCAGCCCCCGCAGAAACGATCCGCCCCCATGTCCCAGCACCGCCCCGGACGCCGCGCCCGCCGCGCCTCCGCCAGCCCCCTGTTCACCCCCCACGGCACCGACCGCCATGCCCGCAAGGCAGCCCGCCGCCAACTCGCCGAAGCCCAGGCCAAAGCCCGCGCCGAATCCACCTCCCCTTCCGGCGAACACGAGCCCGCCGAGGCGGAGATGCCCCTCCCCCTCTACTCCGCCGCCGGACGGCCCGGCGCCGCCAGCGCCCGGGGCAACAAGCTCCGGCTGCCCGCCCACCGCATGACCACCGCCGTCGCCGCCGGCGCCTACCCGTTCCTCGCCGAAGGCGGTCTCGGAGCCGACGGCATCTACATCGGGCGGGACGTCCACGCCGAAGCCGCTTTCACGTTCGATCCGTTCACCCTGTACGGCAAGGTCGACGGGTTCACCAACCCGAACGTCCTGCTCGCTGGCGTGATCGGCCAGGGCAAGAGCGCCCTCGCGAAGAGCTTCGCGCTGCGGTCGGTCGCCTTCGGATACCGCGTCTACGTGCCCTGCGACCCGAAGGGCGAGTGGACGCCTGTCGCGCAGGCCCTCGGCGGCACCTCGATCGCGCTCGGCCCCGGCTTGCCCGGCCGCCTCAACCCCATGGACGCCGCCCCGCGCCCCCCGTCCGTGACGGAGGCCGACTGGGCGGGTGAAGTCCGAAAGCGCCGCCTACTCCTGCTCGGCTCCCTCGCTCGCACCGTCCTGGGCCGCGACCTGATGCCGATGGAGCACACCGCCCTCGACATCACCCTCGACGGCGTCGTCAAGGCCGCCGCCGCGGCGGGCCGGACCCCGCTCCTGGGCGACATCGCCCACACACTGGCCCAGCCCGCCCTCCTCGACCAAGCAGCCGGCACCGTCTCCGGCCACCTCGGAGACGCGGCCCGCGACCTCGCCCACGCCATGCGCCGCCTTGTCCACGGCGACCTCGCCGGAATGTTCGACGCCCCCTCCACCGTCGCCTTCGACCCGGCCACCCCGATGCTGTCCATCGACCTGTCCCGCCTCGGCGGATCCGGCGACGACACCGCACTCGTCCTCGCCATGACCTGCGCCTCCGCATGGATGGAGTCGGCGCTCACCGACCCGCGCGGCGGCCGAAGGTGGATCGTCTACGACGAGGCGTGGCGCCTGATGCGACACCCCGCCCTGCTGCAGCGCATGCAGTCCCAGTGGAAGCTCTCCCGCGGCCTCGGCATCGCCAACTTGATGGTCATCCACCGGCTGTCCGACCTGCTGACCGCGGGTGACGCCGGATCCCAGGGCCGTGCCCTGGCCGAGGGCCTCCTCGCGGACTGCTCCACCCGCATCATCTACCGGCAGGAAACCGACCAGGTCCACGCAGCCGCCACCCTGCTCGGCCTGACCTCAGTCGAGACCGAAGCCATCTCCCACCTCAGCCGCGGACGCGGCCTCTGGAAGGTCGCAGGCCGCTCCTTCATCGTCCAGCACCTGCTCCACCCCGCCGAGCAGACCTTGTTCGATACGGATTCCCGGATGAGCTAGGCCTCCGACCGCGCTGCGCCGGGTGCGCTACCCCGTATCGACCAACGTCAGAAGCAGTCCCGATCGACGCTTCCCTCTCCCTTCACCTCGTATCCCCATGGAGAACAACATCGAGCTACACCCCACCACCGCGCTCTTCCCCATGCTCGATGAGGAAGAAATCCAGGCCCTCGCGGACGACATCCGCGAACACGGCCTCGACAATCCCGTCGTCCTCGACTCCACCGGCCGGGTCCTGGACGGCAAGAACCGCCTGCGGGCCTGCGAGATCGCCGGCGTCGAACCCGACTACGCGACCTACGACGGCGACGACACCAGGCGGTACGTGCTGTCGGCGAACAAGCAGCGTCGAAACCTGACCAAGGGCCAGCTCGCCATGATCACCGCCAAGGCTTGTTCATTCAGTGAACACGAGCAGCGTCCACTCGGTGAACAGTCCGTCCGTTCACTCAGTGAACAGTCCGGCGTCTCCACGGGACGCATCGGACAGGCCAGCATGGTCCTACGGCACGCGCCCGACCTCGCCGACGCCGTCATCAACGGAACGATGGGCCTGAACGAGGCGTACTCGGTCGCCCAGAAGAACAAGGCCCAGGCCGAGTCTGCGGAGGCACAGCTCGCCCGCCTTCGCTCAGAGGACCCCCAGCTCGCTGACCGCGTCGCCGAAGGCGAACTCACCATCCAGGGTGCATGGGCGGAACGCAAGGCCCGGCAGGAGGAAGACCTGCGGCAGCGCCGCGTCGCCACCAACCTGCTCTGCGAGATCCTCCCCGCCCTCGCGCAGATACGTGGCAGCCGCACCTTTGCCCAGTACGACCCCGAACTCGCCCCGCCCGGCCGTGCCGTCACCCACGAGGTGATCGAGCACGCAGCCACCGCCCTCACCGAAATAGCCGCTGTATGGAAGGAACGCAACCTCCCGTGAAGTACTCCGCCGACCCCCACCTGCGCCAGCTCGCCCTCGAAGCCGCGCAGCACGTCACCACCGACGCCGGCCGCATGCACAAGGACGACGTGCTCGACGACCTGTGCGCGCGGATCCGCGAACGCGAGGACCTCAATGGCGCCGTCCTCCGGAAAGCCGCCCAGGCCCTGATGCGGGACCTCGGTGAGCGCCGGAGCCCCCGCCGTAACCGACGGACCGGCGGCCTGTACCACCCCGAGAGCATCATGAAGCTCGGCAACGGAATCTGGGTGTGGATGAAGCACACCACCCAGACAGACATGTCGCAGTGGGGCGTGATCTGCGCCCGGAACACCATCCGCACCATGACCGCGGGTGCCGACAACCAGCAGTACGTCTACGAACGGACCGACGCGTTCCGGGCCAACCCTGGAATCACGACCCTGCACCCGCTGGAGTTGTCCGTCTTCCATTACCGGCAGGACACCCTCGACGGTACCGACTGGGACGAAGACCATGGCGAACTGTAGGTATCACCGCTCGCGTGCCCGCCATACGCACACACCTGCGGCCCCGGCAGCCACGCCCGTACCCGCCCGGATCCGGTGATCTCGCGTCAGGAGCCGGGGGCGGGTCGTCCAACAGAGCGTCCGCTGGCGCCTCTACCTGATCATCGCAACGTCCACGACCCCAGCTGGCAGCGGGCATGGGCCCGCTTCGCCCACGTGACCACTCCGCTGCGCGAACGCGGCCTGATCTGCGATGTCCAGTACGGACTGGATGACTGGATCGTCTATGCCTGGCCACCCCGACACGACTCCGTCATCCTCATCGGAAGACAGGGCGGATGGCTGGCCACGCACCAAGCTCCCGCCGAGAGCTGGACTTCGATGACGGTCCTGTACGACACCACAGCGTCCTCCGGCCCCGGCGACTTCGACGACGTCGGCCCGCTGCTCTCGGCGCTCGACGCGCTCCTCGCACGGCTTACCCGCGCCCCGTCGACACCGGCAGCCGGCGGCGTACACGTGGCCGAGGTGCCTGCCCCTCCGCCGGCCGGACGCGGCACCCTCGGCCGCTGATCACCACCCCCGTCCCCGTCTTTCAGGAAGGTTCTCCGTGTACCACCCCGTCAGCATCCACATAGGACTGCATGCCGCCGGACCGCTGTCCCTGCCGCTTACCGACCCGGTGCAACGCGTCCTGTGGTCAAGGGGGTTCACCTATTGCTCCCGACTGGACGCGTACACCGCGCCGGCCGCCCTGCCCGTCGAACAGCAGGAGCACCTCGTGCACCAGGCCGTGCATGCGCTGCAGCCGCTCGGACTTCCCGTGGCCCATCTCCACCACCCTGCGGCTTCCGCATGACCACCCGCTCCTTCATCGCCCGACCCACCGAGGCCGGCGGGTACGAGGGCATCTACGTCCATCTCGACGGGCTGCCCAGCCACCATCTCCCCCTCCTACTCACCGCCTACCAGTACAGGTTCAACTGTGACCTGGAAGCCATGTCCCGGCACCTGGTCGACGGCGTGGCCATCGGCTGGGACGAGCTGGGTACCGACCTCCTCGACCACGCTCCCCCGGAGCTGTTCCTCGCGCTCACCGGCGGCGAGACCTGGCCGAGCACTCAGCCCGAGAACCTCTGGACCCTGGACGGCTCGCCCCCGCAGCGGATGACCGTCAACCCCGAGGCCACAGACGATCTGGAGTGGGGGTACGTGCTGCACCCGCACGGCATCGAGGTCATCAGCCTGAGCGAACAGCACCGCGGTCCTGTTGTCGGGTGGGCGACCGACCCCCTCTACCCCTTCAGCGACAACGCGGCGATGTGGGCGCCGACAGGTCCTGGCCCGGGCCGGGTGCCCCGAACCGCGCCGAAGCTGTCCACCACCCCGGTCGCCACGAGCGTCTCCGCCCCCGCCTCCCCATCGCGCACCACGCGCCGCTGATCCACAAGGAGTCTTTCTGCCCGAACAGTTCGTCGTCGGCACGCACCCCAAGTACGGGTACGTCGCCTCCGCCCAAGGAATCCCCCACCACATCAGCCAGTGGTACCTGACCCGCCTCGGCTTCCAGCCCCTTCACGGCCTGCACGGCGTGTACCTGCTGACGGCCCCCACCCACGACGGGCCCCGCCGCACCCGCCAGGCCGTCGAGAGCCTGCGCAGCAGTGGATATCAGGTCCACGCCGACTACTCCCTCGATCCCGCGAACACCAGGACGGCACAGACCGGGCCGGTCCGGGACCCGCGCGAGTGGTACCGCATCGGAGTACCGCAGGCCGCCGCCACTGCCTCGCCCCAGTACGCCACCGCACGGGCCTGGGGCTCCAGGCCGCCGCAGACCACGCCGGTCACCCCCACACCCGCAGCATCCACACAGCCGAGCCGCACCCGCTAACGCGAGAAGGATCCGACCCGCCCATGCTCACCACCACCTACGACGGGCTCGGCAGCAGCGAACTGCGCCGTCGGGCCGCCCGGGAGGCCGCCGCCTTCCTGCGCGGCCTGCCGGTCTCGCGCGATCCCGCTGCCCCGCTGCGCGCCTGCACCGAGGCCATGGCTCAGGCCACGACTCCCGCCGAGGTCCACGCTCTGACCGAGCTGGCCGCCGGTGGCGAGGACGCCGGACTGATCGCGCTGCGGAACCTGCTTCGCGCCGCCGGCAGCCGCTGCCGGGAACAGGGCCATGCCCAGCTCGCCGCCCGTTACGACCGCACGAGCGACCTCCTCGACATCGCCGACCGCACGCTCTTCCAGCTCGGCGTCGACCTGCTGGCCGCCGCGCACGACACCCTGTCCGACCGGTCCGGGCCCACTCCGGCGCTCGTCGCCGGCGCCGAGGGAGGTCCCCGCTGACCTCGTCCGAGATCACCCTGTTCACCAGCCGGCACGACGGCATCGTCGGCCTCGTGTCCGGCGAGAACTGGCGCTGGGCCCGGACCGCGCTCCAGCTCGCAGGATTCGAGAAGGACAGCGACGGCAACTACGTCACGCCCCTGACCGACATCGCCCGCGCCCGGCAGTCGCTGGCCGCCCTCGGCGGCACCGCTCTGGCGCACGAGGCCCTGGTCGCCACCAACGGCAGCCGCTACATCGGAGACTTCGCCCGCAAGCTTGGTGAGAACCTGCCCGGCCAGTGGAGCGTGCGGGTCGAGAACTACCCGGTCCCGATAGTGCAAGAGGACCTCTTGTACGACCTGTGGACACCCCGCGCCGACCCCCTCGCGCACACGGTCAAGACCGACCGTCTGCTGGCCGCGGCGATCCTTCGCGGCGAGAGCGGCGTCGAGCTGGCCGTCGTACCGGTCCCCGGCCGCGATCAGTACCGCGTCGGCGCGCTCATCCCGGTGGACATGAACCTGACCCCGGAGGTTGCCGGGCCCTCCAGCATCACCGTGGGGGACGCGCTGGCGCACGCCGCCCACCAGGTCAGCGCCTCCCTCCTCGCCGAATACCACCATGCCCTCTGGCGGCTGCAGTTGATCACCCTCAGGGACGATCTGGATTGGGCCCACGAGGCGTACGAGCCCGGCACGGTCACCGATCCGCCCCAGCATGACCTGGCCGACGCCTTCGCCCGCTTCGCCGACGCCGCGCCGCACATCATCAGCACCGTGCGCGCCAGCAACGCCCAACTCAACCCACATGAGCAGGCGTTCCTGGAAGACATGGATGCCGTATTCGGCCAGCCAGCCCTGCCGCAGGAAGCCGCCACGGAGGCGCAGAAGACCTCGGATCCCGATCCGCTGGCGGTGTGGCTGCTCGAAGGCCAGGACCTGGTCGACCTCGCCCGCTCCGTCAGCCTGGCCTCTTGGCCCCGGAGAGCCCTCCCCCCGGTCCGCACAGCAGCCGCTCTCCCCTCCCCGCCCCTGCAGATCGCCGCCTCACGCAACCGCAGGTAGCCGCCACCCTGGAGCCTTCATCCCTCACTCCCCAACCCCACCACTGCAAGAAGCAATCGACGCTCTGACCGGCTGGGGCACCCGGTTTTCGGTCACCACGCTCAGCTGCGAGCTTGCCCTGGAGCGCCTCCACAACCGCCACGGCGACATGCTCGACGAGCAGGCTGCCCAGGCCGTCGAGGCGGACCGCAACCGGGAACTTGCCGAACTCTTCGGCGATCTCCTGCCCCACGTGCCCGCGTTGCTCGCCTACGTGAGTGCCGGTATCGAGGCCATGCCTCCCGCTCGCCACCACGCTGGCTGGCATCTTCTGGTCTCCGACCTCGCCCACGCCGCGGACGTAGCCGTACGCATCTTGGAGGACCACCCCACGGGCCACGACTCCGCAGCCCGCGACGCACGGCTGTGGCCCTACCTGCGGACCTGGGGCGAGCACGACGTACTCCTGCGGGACCTGGCCCTCCAGCCGGCCCATCCCCCGCGCCCCGGCCCGCGGCTCACGGGAGAGGAGCAGGAGTGGTGGACCGCCCGGGCCCGCGCGGCCCGCAGCCGTGATCTTCTCCAGCCCCAGGAATCGCGGTACGACGCCGCAGGCCGCCAGCTCACCGTCGCCCTGCTCCCGTACCCGGACGAGGACGAAGAGGCCGTCCTGATCCTTGCCGGGGACATCGACAGCCCCCACATGCAGGTACTGGGCTGCTACGACACCGACGACGCGGCCATCCGGGACCTTCCGCCGGCGGTCCCGCCCGGGGTGCTCTTCCCCGACGGGCACACCCCGGCACCGACCGCGCTCCCCGGGCTCCCCCTCGCCCAGCTGACGCGCGACGTCATCGACGCGAAGCACACCGGAGACGTCGCCGAGGCAATCTCCTACGTCACCGACCGGCCGCCCCACGCTCCCGCCGGGCATGTAGCCCAGCTCACGGAGTTCCTGGACACCTGCGCCACCTGGGCCGCCGCGCTGGACACCCGGGCCGGGCACGAGATCGCCGTCCGCCTGCGGATGCTCTCGGCACAGACCGGCCACCTCCTCCAGGACCTCACACACGTCGGAGAGCAGCTGGAGGAAGCCGTGGCCGTCCTGCCACCGCACCGCACCCCCGCTCCCCGGCATCTGCCCACACCCCGCCCACCAGCCATCACCACCACGCCCGTGGCGGCATCACCTCCGGTGAGCACGACCTCCGCGCACCGCCGTTAACGGCCAGCCCGGCGCCCACTCCTCGCCCGCCTTCTGACGGAAAGCCCTGCCCTGTTGACCCTGGCCGATCACCCGACCACCACCTCACCGCCCGCCACGTACGGCGCCGTCCTGAGCAGCCGGCACGTTGTCCGCCTGCTCGGCGGCACCCTGACCGGACGCCTGCCCAACGGCATGGTCCCCGTCGGACTCGTCCTGTGGATCACCGGAGGTGGTGGGTCGCTGGCCTTCGCCGGCCTGCTCGCCGCGCTGTACGGGCTGGCGTCCGGGCTGTCCCAGCCGGTCAAAGGCAGGCTGATGGACCGCTACGGCCAGACCCGCGTCTCCGCCCCGGCGGTGCTGCTGAACTCCGGCTGCCTGGCCGCGCTCCCCTGGATCGGCGCAGGCGGGCATCCAGCGGTGGTGACCGCGGTGGTGGGGTTCGCGGGCCTGGTCACGGCGCCGCTGGAATCCGGCTTGAGGGCCCTGTGGCCGACCGTCGTGCCCGATCTCGGGCAGCGCCGAGTCGTCCAGGCCCTGGACACCGGATCGCAGGGACTCCTCTATATCACGGGCCCGTTGCTCGCCTCCTGGCTTTCCACCACGCACGGTCCCGACACCGCCTTGACCGCGACCGCCGCACTCGGGCTCCTGGGCACGGTGATCGTCCTGACCGCCGCCCCGTCACGGACATGGCGTCCCGCCACCGCAGACGGGGCGGCGGGAAGCGGCCGCTTGATCGGGGCCGGCCTAGTCCTGCTGTGCACCGCCCTGGCGGGAACGGGCTTCGCACTCGGCGCGATGACCGTCTGGGCCGCCGGCATGGCCACCGCCCACGGACTGGCCATGCTCTCCGGCGTACTGCCCGCCGCATTCTCCACCGGCAGCTTCCTCGGCGGCCTGATCTACGCCCGCAGGACATGGCCCGGCACGACCACCACCCAACTCATCACCACCAGCACCCTGTTCCTCTTCGGATGGGTTCCACTCCTGGCCCAACCCGAACCCCGGGCCGCCATCGCCCTCGCGGTGATCCCGGGACTGTTCCTCACCCTGATCATCACCAACGGCTTCCACACCGTGGACTCCCTTGCCCCCGCCTCCCGCACCACCGAGGCGTACGCCTGGCTGATCCTGTCCGTCGGCACCGGCCAGGCCGCCGGGACCGCTCTCGCCGGAGCGCTCGCCGAGCACCCCTACGTACTGGCCGGGCTCCCCGCCGCCGGAGCCGCCACCTCGCTGACCATCCTCACCCTCGCCCGCCGAAAGCTCGGCCCCGGCCGTCGCCTCGGCCGCCACCGACGCCCCCGCCAGACCCAGAACCCCACCTCAGCAGCCCTCGAAGGAGATTCACGCATGGCCGTACGAACCGAATGGAAGATCGTCCACAGCTGTGGACACGAGATCACCCGGGACCTGTCGGACCGTCCCGCCGACAAGCGGGCCGGGTTCGCCCGCTGGCTCGGCGGGCGGGACTGCACCGACTGCTGGAAGGCCGCCCGCGACTCCGACACCGTCGCCCGCGAAGAATGGCTCGCGGCCAAGCGCGCCGAGGAACAGCAGGCCGCGCTCGCCTGGACTGAGCAGTTCGACATGCCGCCGCTGGAGGGCCCGGACCGGGCCTTGGCCTGGGGCGAGCGATCCCGCTACCAGCTGGCGACCACCGCGTACACCGCCCTCGTCACCGAAGGGTCCTGGGACGAGGCGGACTGGTCCGCTCTGGAGGAGAAGATCCGTACGGTCACCCGAGCCGGCTGGTGGATCGACCAGCGCGATGCCGAGGGAACGGACCTTCCCGAGCTGCTCGATGCGGCCACAACGGAGGATCGGGGAACGGAGAACCCGTTTCGTTAGCCGCAGCACGATCGACGTCACTGCCACGCGATCAGGCAGCGCAGGTAGCTCTGACGTACATCCGCTACTACGCGGCGCCTCGCGCTTTGGCTCGCTCGACAAGTCGCAGGAGTAGATCCGCGAACTGGACGATCTCGGCTGCCTCAATCGCGTCGTCAAAGACAACTGTGCGGTGGCTCGGAGGATTCTTGAAGGCCCCCATCGCCGCGGCGAACAGGTTCGTCATCGCGTCTTGCTCGCCGCCTTCTGCCCCTTGATCGGTGAGAGGGCCGGCTGGCGACGTCTTCTGAGGATTCGCCACGCGGAACGCTGCCCTCATCAGGTTGACACCTACGAGGGAGTTCTCCAGACCAGCGGCATTACGGACAGCGACCTCGACGGCCTTCATTGCAGCGAAGCAGGCGGTCTCATACTCGCCGAGGTTGAAGATGGTTCGTACGTGCCCGTCCAGGTCAGGGTGCAGGGGCCCCGCTAGGCGCTCGGCCGCCTCCATCTTCCGGAGCGCGGCCGGATCGCCGATGAGCTCCCGACCTTCCTTGGTCACCCGATGGTTGTCACTGGGTCGTGAGGTCGCAACGCTGACCAGCGCCTTGGACTGCAGCCAGGCCCAAGCTTCACCAATTCGCTCGACGAGCTCCTCCGCATCCGGAACACCTCGGAAGGCCATTCTGGCCCGAGCGAAGATGTTCTGCGGCAGGAAGAACGGCTCCTTGACCAGGTCCGCCAGCAGCAGCATCCCCAGCTCGGGTGTCGGGAGGGTGCGTAGAGCGTCGGCCGGCACAGGGGCAGCGGTATTCGTGGTCACTCCGGGAAGGTAGCCCGTTGGCCCACCGGCGTACGGCGGCATCCGGGAGCGGACATATATAGCCGACGATCCCCGGTCAGCCAAACCGGGGATTCTCCAGACCATTGAAGTACTTCACCAGCCGCTCCCCGCGGCACCTTTGTGGAAGGACTTCTGCCGTGCCCGACGCCAACCGCGCCGCGTTCATACCCGCCGATGCAATCACCCCCGAGCGGGACATCACCCACGAGCACTTCGCCCCCGGCGACCGGATCGTGGTCATCAAGGGTGTGGACGACGGCACCCTGTGGGGCGACGCGATGACGGTGGTCACCCCGTCCTGGCACACCCCGACGAACGAGGACGGGTGGCGCCTGCGCAACCCGGAGGGAGGCGCACGCAGCTTCATCACCGGACACCCCCGCTACCTCGTCCACCTCTCCGCGCACTGCCCCGACTGCCTGATCTACCAGCGGGCCCTGCAGGACTACCTGGTGCCGAAGTTCCCCGGGGCCGAGGCCGTGGATGTGGGCTGGTACTCGATCACCGAGCTGAACCAGCTCGTCCACGTCGCCGACGGCCGGGCCGGCATCCGATGATCCCCACGGTGCACAAGCCGAGCATGTCCTCGGTGGACGGGCTCGCCGAGGCGCTGGGCCGGCCCGTCAGCGACCAGGAGGGGCTGACCACCGAGGGCACGATCGTCGCCCACTGGCACTACCTCGACTACTTCACCGACGAGGACCGGACCTGGACCTCGGCCGAGTGGGCCCAGCACATCGACGACCCGCGCAGGCTCCACCCGTTCCCCGCCACTTACCGGGGCGACCCCCGCGTCATCTTCCACGCCAGCGTCCGCCTGCACCCCAAGGACCGGGAACTCACTCCCGCCGAATGGTCCGAGGTCGGCTACCGGCTCGCGCGCGTCGCAGGGATCGCACCGCCCGGCGACCCGAATCCCGGCAGGTGGATCGCTGTTCGAGACCAGTCCCACCGCCTCGACCTGCTCGCCAACCTGATCCGCGAGGACGGCAACCGCGCGGCCCTGCCCAGGCAGGTTCACCACGTCCTGGCCGCGGAATGCCGGCGTATCGAAGCAGACCTCGGTCTTCTCTCCCCGCTAGAGCACCAGGTCAGCCCCTTCAAGGCGAACATGCTGGCCTCCACGCAGCCCACCACCGAGCGACTCGAACCCAGCATCGCGGCGCACCTGTCAGACGAGGCGCACCGGCACCTGGCCGCCGCGCGCCGCCTCATGGAGAGGGCAGGTCAGCATCTCGGCGCCCCCGTCCCAAGCCCTTCCCCGCTTCTCCCCTCCGGCTTCCCGGCGCCCCGCTCCCCCCGGGGCCGCTGACCGGCCTCTCCCTTGCAGAAAGCATTCTCTTCTTGGCCCTTGCCCACCGAATTCTGACCATCCGGCGCGATCCGCACTCCGGTGAAGTCCTCGCCCGTGGAGGCGATCCGGAAGCCCACAGCCTCCTTGAGCGCAGCGGGTTCGTCCCCGTGGTCCGCCGCCACGAGACCTACCACCGTCTGCCCACCGGCCTCGACCAGGACGAGGAAATCCGCCTTGCCACCCGGGCCGTGGCCCGTCTGCAAACCGTCGGCTACGACCTCGACACCGACCCCGTCTTCGCCACCGAGCGACGCGAGCCGCATTACCTCAGCCTCGGCGACCAGGTCCGGCACCTCGCGGTCCGGATCCGGGAAGCCGAGAGCACCGAAGAGGTTGCCGACGCCCTCACGGAGCTGACCGCCACCCACGACGGGATCCTGGCGGCGCTCACCAAGGTCCTGCACACCGCGGCCGACTTCCTGCAGGATCTCGGACATCCTGCGGACCCGCACACGGCCGCCCGGCTGCGCCACCTGGCCGACGAGCGGCTCCACGTCCTCGCCTCCGACCTGCGGCACGTCCGAAACGATCTCGCCGACCGGCAGGCAGTACACCCCCACCGCGCGCCCTGCCCGCAGGAAGTCGCCGGTGACGAGCGCGAGAAGTCGGCTTCCTGCCCCTGTCCCGCGCCCGCCCGTATCCCCACCACGCCCAGCGCACCGGCCGCCGCTCCGCCCGCCCCGGCCGGCCGCCGCCGCTGACGCCCGACCCCGCCCGAGGAACCCATGCCCGACCACGATCCCGAAGAGCTCGACTCCTTCGCCGCCATCCTCACCCAGCTCCTGCCCGGTACCTGGACCCGGGAACTGCGCCAGCACACCGCCCACGACGACCAGTTCTTCCTCACCGCCGACGTCTGGGACATGAACCGTGTCGCCGACGCCCTCGCCCAGCACGCCCTGAAGCAGGACGTCATCCTCACCAGCGAGGACGGCCGGCGCCTGTTCCTCATGGACCACCCCCGCTACGAGGACGAGTTCCTCGTAGCCGCCATGGCCCCCGCCGACACCCACGCGGAGGCGTTTCGCGGGGTGCCGGAGCCGGACGGAATCACGATCACCGCCGACCCCGAGCAGGCCGCCGCCGCCATCGCCACCCAGCTCCTGCCCCGCTATGAGACCGCTCTGGCCCAGGTCCAGGACAACGCCCTGGGACTGAACCGCGCCTCCGCCCAGCCCGACACCCTGGTGCTGAACTGGACGGAATCCGGCGACCTCACCGCCACCACCGACCGGGCGGAGGTGGCCGAGGTCCTGACCGCCCACGGGTTCGTCCACGACCCCGGCCAGCAGACGTACGTCGCCTCCGGCGACGACACCGCTCACCAGGCACGGTGCGTGCGGGCGGCCGGGGCCGCGCTCGGCGCCCTGAACATCGGTGTGACCCTGCGCAACGCGCCACACCGGGGCACGCCGGCAACGCGGCCGCTGCCCGCCCCGCGCCCGGCCGGGGCGAACACGGTGCGCTCCCGGTGAAGGACGGCGGAGAGCCCGAATTCCTCGTCCTCGATTACGTCACCATCACCCGCGACCCTCGCACCCAGCTGGTGGTGACCAGCAGGTGCACACCAGAAGCCGCGGGCATCCTGGAGACCGTCGGACGTTTCCGCGACGGCGGCGTCCACTACCTCCGTCAGCCGCACGACATGCCCGTCGAACAGCAGCGCCACTACGCGACCGCCGCGGCCCAGGCCCTCCTGCTCGCCGGGTTCAGCGTCTTCCTGGATCCCTCCCTGAACACGCTCGCCACCCCCGACGGCGACCGGGCAGCGGCCCACCGCTACCTGGACCAGCTCGCCGAGCGGGCCAGCAAGGCCACCGACGACAAGCAGGTCGCCGAGGTCCTCGCCGAAGTGGCCGCGCCCACCGAGGGCCTGCTGTCCCACCTGGTGCAGACCCTGATCACGACCTGGGCCACCTGGAGCCAGCGCACCGAGGGCGCACTGTCCAAGGAAGACCTCGCGATGCGGCTGATGGACACCACCAGCGTGCTCTCGCGCGGCGGCGACGAGATCCGGCACATCCGCAATCAGGCCGCCGCCGCCAAACCGGCCGCCCAGCAACCACCTGCACCTCCAGGCCCAGCGGCGTCGCCACCCGCCCGGGGACGCTGAACCCGCCGCACTCCACCCCCGAAACGACCATGCCTCCACGACACCATCGAAGCGACCTCGCGGCCTTCGCAGACGGCCTCGCCGCCCGCCTGCCCGATACCTGGACCAGCACCTACACCCGCCACGCCGCCTACCACGACCAAATCGCCACCACGTCGACGGTGTGGGACATGGGAGCCGTCGGCTACGCCACCTCCAACTTCGTCCTCGGCCACCAGGCCGTGCTCACCCGAACCGACGGAGCACGCCTGCTGCTCTTCGACCGCCCCCGATTCCGGCACCAGTTCATGATCGGCGCACTGGAACCAGACGCCCATCACGACGCCTTCCACCAGGTAGACGAACCCAACGGCATCACCATCCCCGCCGACCCGGCCCGCGCCGCCGCCCAAGTCACCCGCAGGCTGCTCCCCCGCTACGAGAAGGCGCTGCGCCAGGTCCGGCACAACACCGCCCACCCCGCGCCCCGCCGACCCGAACCGGTGCTGATCACCGGTGCGGTGAGCATGGCCTGGCACCCGGACGGGGCCGTCGGCGCCGTCACCGGAGTCCGCGAGGCAACCGCGGTCCTGTACGGCGCCGGATTCCAGTACCACCCCTACCACCGGCAGTTCCTGCTTCCGGCGTCGTACGGCGACCGCGAGCAGATCGCACGCGTCCAGGCCGTCTCCCAGCAGCTGGCCCGCATCGGCGTCGGCGTCACCATGCGCCCCGCCCGACCGGCCCCCGCGCCCACGGCACTGCCCACTCGCCCGCCCTCCCCGACGGTCGCATCTGCGACCCGCTGATCCACCCACCACCGTGAGGAGATCCCCCGTGGGAAATCTGGCCGATGAAGCCGGCACCGACGTCGAGATCTACCGACGGGCCCACACCCCCGGCAACGTCCACATCGTCAGCCGCAGCAACGCACCCGAAGAACTCCTGGCCCTCCTCGACAGCGCCGGCCTTGAACGCCACACCGAGGCGACCTCCGGCCCCGTCTACGTCTGGCACGAAACCCCTGACGGCCTGAGCAAGCGGGCCCAGAACCGGCTCGCCACCCGCACGGTGCTCCCGCTGCTCATCGCCGACTACAAGGTCAACATCGACCCGGACGTGTACGACGTGACCGCCTGGGCCCAGGCGATGGCCGAGCACCGCACGCGACAGGCCAAAGCCCAGACCGGACTGGCCACCGCAGTGCCGCCGCAGGGGGCGCCCGGATCCCCACCTCGTTCTCGCTGACCACGCCGTCCCGGCCCTTCCCGGGCCGGGGACGGCTCCAGCCCGACCCGCCTGGAGCATCACGATCCAGCAGACCCCCAACCGACTGCCGCCGATCTCCCCCGCCCGGCGCCCGCGCCTGGCCGTCTTCCTCCTACGCCGCTACCTGCGCGCCGTGACCGCGGGGACCCCTGGCCGGCACACCCCCGCCCGTCCCGGCCCGTCCGGCCACACCGGCGCATCCCGAGCAGAGCAGCCGGCCCCGACCACCCCAGGAGGAGCATGACCGTCTACGACCCCGAAGCCCTGGCCCGCCAGATCGCACATCAGATCGCGGAGCTCAACGAGTACCTGATCGTGGCCTCACCCCGGCAAGCCGCCCGCATCCTGGGCCAGGTCCTCGAACCCGAAGAAGGCATCCTCGGATCGCTGACCGCACTGGTGGGCACCGGATCGCGCTTCGCGCAGGGCCGGGCGCTTACCGGAGCTCTGCCGCCGGAAGTGTGGCTCGCCCTCGGCCGTGCCTCGAACGAACTGCACGACATCGCCCTCGACCTCGACGAGCACGCAGAGGACATCCGCGGGCTCACCCAGAGCCCGCCGACCAGTGTGCTCCCGCCTGCTCCGTCGGCGCTCGTCGCCCGGAGGCACCGGTGAAGAAGACCTGGACAGGCTGGGGACCGACCGCCGACCAGCCCCAGCAGCACTACCTGGTCGAGCCCCGCCACCTCGGCGGCGGAGGCGACCTCCGCTTCGTCGCCGAGTACCTGCGCGCCTCCGGCTGGAAGGACATCTCCCGCACAGGCGGCCCGATCGTCTTCGACAGCCCCGACCGCTCCGTACGGGTCGGCTTCGACCCGACGGCGATGCCCGGCGGCTGGACCGTCTCCGGACAGGCTGTGGGTCAGCAGCCGGCCTGGCATGCCACGTTCACCATGGCCGTGCCGATCGAGATCGTCGCCGGGTTCACCGACACCCTGACCAAGCCCCGCTCGGCCCACGCACCGAACGTGTGGGCGCCGCTGGAGGAGAACGGGTGGGAGACCGAACGCGGGCAGCACTTCACCGCCGTCTCCCCGGACCGCAACGCCTGGCTGCAGTACCACCAGAGCGAACCCGGTCAGGCGCACTGGTGGGCCGGGGCCCGCACCGAGCACGGGACGACCTGGGACGCCGTCTTCACCCCCACGACACCGATGCACCTCATCCAGGGATTCTCGGCCGCGCTGTCGGACCCGACCCCAGTCCTGCGCCCGCGCGGCGACATCCCCGCCACGAAGTGGATCAGCACCACTTCGGTGTCCGTACGCCCCTCCGAACTCGGCGCCTGGCAGCAGGCCCGGATCACCGCCGCCCGCGCCGCCACCTGGGCCCGCAACTCCTGGAGCGCCGCCCGCCCCCGCCAGCCCGCCAACCCCTACACGGCAGCCGGCGCAAACAAGTCCCGCCGCTGACACGCCCGTTCCGCGCACCACGACCCTCGAGGAGCCCCATGACCGCATTCTCCACAGACCCCAGCCCGAAGAAGATCGAGCAGGCCGTCGACATCCTCCTCGAGCTCAGGGACTACCTGCGAGCCGAGCCGCCCGCCGACGATGTTCTGACGCTGCTGGAACCACTCCTCGACGAGGACGACGGCATCCCCATGCTCCTGTCCGACGTCCTGCGCGCATCCGCCCGAGCCATCGCCACCCGCGCCGAGCCGTACAGCAGCGACGTCAGCTCGGTGGTCACCACCCTCCGCGAAGCAGCCACCGAGATCATGCAGTGGCACTCCCTGCACTGGGAGGTCCGCCACCTGGCCCGCGCCATCGCCACCACGCCGGGAGCGACGTCCTGAGCCAGCGGCCCTTCATCCACACCCGCGCCGACGAACCGCACAACCAGATCTGGTTCGAGACCAGCCCCCGCCACCTCGCCGGCCGCGGCGACCCCCGCCACATCACCCAAGCCCTGCGGGCAGCCGGATGGTCCAACCACTCCGACCCGGACTACCCGCACGTGATCCTGGCCAGCCCCGACCAGCGCTACGCCCTGGCCCTGGAGCCGGAGAACGAGTCGTACTCCAAGTGGTGGCGGATCAGCTGCACCAGCGACACCGAGAACTGGTACGCCGAGTTCGGCGGGAACACCCCCGTGGAGATCCTCGCCGGATTCACCGACGCCCTCCTCGCACCCGCGCCCCAGACCGTCCCCGACGTGTGGCCCGTCCTCACGGCAGCGGGGTGGAGCTACGTCCAGGACGAACGCGGACACGAGCTCGCCGAACACCCCGACGGGATCATGCAATTCCGGCGGTGGAACAGGACGACCAGCTGGAACACCGGCTGGATCGCCTGCGCCCTGCTCCCCGACGGCCTCGGCGGGCAGGAATCGGTGTGGGAGGCCCACCTCGGCAACGCCCCGCACCTTGCCGCCGCGTTCGCCACCGCGCTCGTCGACCCCGCGCCGGTCGCACGGGCCGAGTTCGACGTCCCACACAGCAGCCTCGTCACCCAGAAGCCAGGTGGCCGCCAGGGCAACGACCTCGCGAAGGAGCACGCCGCGCGCCTGGCCCAAGCCCGGGCCACCGCCGTACGCAACCGGCGCACCCCCCTCACCACCCAGCCCGTCCCCAGCTCAGCCCCGGCGGCGCCCCTCGCCGCCGGGCCCCGGCGCTGACACGGGCACCCCGACCGGTCTTCAAGGAGCCCTCCCGCCTGTCCATCACCGACCGGCAGCTCGCCGCCTTCGCCTACGACCACGAGAACACCCTCGGCTCGGCCATCACCCCGCGCTACCTCGCCGACGCCGGCGACCCCCGCCACGTCACCCACGCGCTACGGGCCCGCGGATGGAGTCTGGACTCCGACCCGCTGCACCCGGCGATCCGGATGACCAGCCCCGACCACGCCTTCCGCCTCGACCTCACGCCGACGCCCAGCAGCTATCACCGCTGGTGGCGCATCGACAACAACCTCGGCCCCGGCCTCTGGTACGCCACGTTCAACGGCGACACCCCCGCCGAGATCGTGGCCGGCCTCACCGACGCACTCATCCGACCCGAGCCCGAAGAACCCTCCCCCTCGGTGATCGAGGTCCTCACCGGCCGCGGCTGGGAGCACACCACGTCCGAGACCGGCTCGCAGAGGCTGACCTCCCCCGACGGCATCGTCCAGGTGGAGCTGTACGTCTCGCCTTCCCTGGGCGTCATGGGCTGGGAGATCGAGGCCGCCCACCACCACGGCGAACACGGCCCAGAGCAACGTATTTGGCGGGCCCACCTCGACGCCGCAACCCCCGCCCACTTGCTGGCCGCCGTCGCCGAGGCGATCTCCAACCCCACGCCGGTCCTGCGCGCCCGATTCAAGATCAACGACAGTACACACCTCACGCAGGGACCGGAGTTCGCGATCGGCTCCGAGGTGGTCAGCGCACACAAACAGCGCCTGGCCGAAGCTCGCCATCACCGGCCCAAGCCGCACCTCACCACCACCGTGGCCACGCCCGCACTTCCGCGCACCGCCTCACCGGCCAGGCCCATCCGGTAGCCACCAGCTACGAACTTCCCGCCCCCGAAGGACCCGTGACCAAACCCGACCTCCACTCCAGGCACCAGCACCTCCTGCAGCAGCTCGCCCTATACCTCCAGGAGGCGGAGCAGATCCTCGCCGCCTGGGACACCTACTCCGACAAGCACACCGGCCCCGAGGGCTGGCCGCACGACGAGGAGGCCTACGGGTTTCGCCAGGCCCAGCGCGACGCCGACACCTGGCGGTCCTTCAACCGGATCCGCTCCGGAGCCAGCGACCTGGTCGCCACAGCCGAAGTCCAGCTGCAAAGACTCTCGGGGCGGACCCTCAACCACCGCTGGGCCTGGCAGATCGGCGCCCTGCGCACCGCCGAGGAACGGATCGGCGCCCTGCAGAGCGATTGGCTCGAGCTGCGCGCCACCCTGCCGCCGTCCGTACGGCCCGGAGTCGAGGAGTACGACGGGCCGCTCGCCGGGCGGAATGCCGAGGCCTGGCACTACCTAGACGAATGGTCCCTCCACGGCCAGGCCGTCCTCGACATCCACAGCGCTCTGCGGCACACCCAGTTCCGGCCGGCCACTGCCCCGGTAGCCGCGCTCCCCCACCGGGACTCCAACCCGGCAAAGCCCCGCCGGTAGCGGTTCTCCCCCGCCGAGTCCACCACCCCCTTCCCCCTGGAACCGCCCTCTTGTCCAGCCCTTCCCCGAACTCCAACTCCGACGGCTACGACATAGCCTTCAAGGCGCTCCTCGGCGCCTTCGCCATCACCCTGCCCCTGTCCACCCTGGCCTGGCTGGGAGGCAACGCGACCGCCTGGATCACCGGCAGTGGCGCCTGGGTCCCCTACCAGCCGGCCGAAGCCCTTCTCCACCCCGAAGCCCTCTGGCCCGCAGCAGGAGAAACGTCCCTGCTCGTCGGCACCCGGATCCTGCCCGCCGTGGCCCTCCTCGCCCTCACCGTGTGCGGCTACCTGTGGTGGTCCCGGCACAAGGGCACGCTCGGCAAGAAGAAGCGCATCGCCGGGATGGCCAAGCAGAAGGACATCGAGCCGCTGCTCGCCAAGGCCATCACGGCCAAGGCCCGATCCCTTCGGCCGAGCCTGAAGGACGCCAAGGCCATCGAGGCCAAGGACACCGGTGTCCTCCTCGGCAACCTGCAAGGCAGCCGTCACGAAGTCCGGATGGGATACGAGGACGTCGCGGTCGCGATCATGGCCCCCCGCTCCGGGAAGACGACCTGCCTGGCCATCCCCGCGATCCTCGCCGCCCCCGGGCCCGTACTCCTCACCTCCAACAAGGCCGCCGGAGACGCCTACACCGCCACGCTCGACGCCCGCGGAGTGGACGGCCGGACCTGGAGCATGGATCCCCAGCAGATCGCCCACGCGGCCCGCGAGATGTGGTGGAACCCCCTCGCCTCCGCCAAGTCACTCGACGGCGCAGGCCGGTTGGCCGGCCACTTCCTCGCCGCGAGCGTGGACGCCTCCCAGCAGGGCGACTTCTGGTCCAAGGCAGGATCCAACATCCTGAGCCAGCTCTTCCTGGCCGCAGCTCTCGACGAGCGGCCCATCACCGACGTCATGCAGTGGCTCGCCTTCCCCGCCGACCGCCGGCCCCTGGACATCCTGCGGGACCACGGATTCTCGGCCGTCGCCGCCCAGCTCAAGGGCACCGTCGAAGGCCCCCCGGAAACCCGTGACGGTATCTACGAGACCGCGCGCCAGTACGCCTCGGCCCTCCTGAACGCGGAGATCGCAGCCTGGGTCACCCCGCAGAAGGGCGTCCCCGAGTTCATCCCCGCCGACTTCGTGACCAGCAAGGACACCCTGTACCTCCTGTCGAAGGACGGAGGCGGCGGCGCCTCGGCGTTGATCGCGGCGTGCGCGGACTCCGTGATGCGGGCCGCCACCGCCGAGGCCGAGAGGGCCGGCGGACGGCTGGACCCGCCCATGCTCGCGATCCTCGACGAGGCCGCCAACGTGTGCAAGATCAGCGACTTGCCCGACCTGTACTCCCACCTCGGGTCCCGCGGAATCATCCCGATCACCATCCTGCAGTCCTACCGCCAGGGCCAGAAGGTCTGGGGCGACGCGGGGATGGACGCCATGTGGTCCGCGAGCACCGTGAAGGTGATCGGCTCCGGCATCGACGACCCGGACTTCGCCGACAAGCTCAGCAGGCTGATCGGCGACCACGACGTCGAGACGAAGTCCACCTCGATCTCCGACTCCGGGAAGTCCACCAGCATCAGCATGCGACAGGAGCGGATCCTGCCCGCCGACGCCATCCGCGCCCTCCCCAAGGGCACCGCGCTCTGCTTCGCCACCGGCATGCGGGCCGCCATGCTCGACCTCCGCCCCTGGTACCTGGAGCCCGGCGCCGACACCCTCTCCGCCGCCTCCGCCGCCGCCTCCAAGGGCATCACCGACCGCGCCGTCGCCAAAGCCATCCCGAAGAAGACCGATTTCGGGAAGGCGGCGTAAGCGAACCAGACCGCTCACCGCCCCGCGTGCACCCTGCCGGGTCCGCTGACTCCCCGGACAGACCGGAGGGGCCTCTCGCCCCGGCCCACCACCTCAACCCCCGCAAAGAGAAGGAAGCCCGTGCCCGATTCGAACCAGCCGCCGCTGGAGAATCCAGGCCTAGCCGACGGTATCGACGTGATCATCCAGGATCTGCGCAGCCGTCCGTTCAACATTGACCACGCCACCGTCACCACCGTGATCCGGCACATCAGCCAGGTCAGCGCGCTCCTCACACAGGTAACCGGCGAGGCTCATGCACACAGCGACCACGCCCGCCGGCACCCCGAGCCCAGCCTCTGGCGGCCGACCCACCTTCTCTCACTCGCTTCGATCCAGTTGGCCGAAGCACTGTCCAGCTACACGAAGATCCTCGCCCCCCTGACGATCGCCTGCGAGCCCACCCCGTACGGCACCGTCGACGACGCGATGGACCGGATCGACTGCTACGAAGCCATGGAGGAGCACCTTCCGGCCATCGGCCGGGCTCTGACCGAGGCACATGATCACGTAAAGCCGGACGCACCCACTCCACCACCGCCGGCGGCACCCAATCCACCAACCAAGGCCGCCGCAATCGAGGACTCGCCTGATCGCCCCGTCTCCTCACCGGCAGCACCGATCACCCACCACAGCCCACAATCACCCGCGCCCGAGGCCTTGCCCAAGCTGAACGACACCCAGCACCGCGCACTTCAGACCATCGGCGAGCACGAGATCGTGGTGTACCTGCGCAAGCACAAGCTGGCCCTCTCCGGACAGAGCGATTCGCGCCGGTTCACCATGCGCACGGTGGAAGCACTGGAAGCGAAACACCTGGTTGCGCGGAGTTTCGCCACCACTCTCGCTATGGGACAACGGCTGCACCTGACCCCCTCCGGCAAGCAGCTCCTCGACTCCCTCGGGCGGGCCCCACTACCCCCACCAGCTTCGTCTCCTGTACGGCCAATACGCCCGCCATCAGCCAGGACCCGCTAACAACCTTCGCCATACCCGCCCGGACCACCTTGGACGAGGGCGTCCACTTCATGTGCATGCCCAGGAAGCCAGTTGTCCCCGATTCTGCATAGGAGTTCACCTTGCAGATCATCGACCTTGCAGAGCAGACCCGAGTCCTCGGCCAAGTGGGCCCCACGCTGAAATCCCTCCGCCAGGAAGTGGAGAGCGTGAAGGCCGGCGAGATCGCCAAACCCATGCACGAGATCGGACCGGTCGCCATCCGCGCGCAGATGCTCGCCCTGACTTGCACTCAGCAGGTCGCGCTCCTTGCGACCAGCCAGTACGCCGCGATGAAGGACGGCCACCAGAACCTCGCCGAACTCGTCGAAGCCACCACCCAGATATCCCTCGCGGCGACCCTGTGCACCCTCGCCACCCATGACCGAACCGAAGTCCTCTTGTACGAGGGCGCCGACGAAACCCCGGCGGCGAGCCGCACCCGGCTGACCCAGGCCACCGAGGAGCTGGATCGAGCGGCGACGACGTACAGACGGCTGGCGCAACGACTGTCCTACCGCCTGGCCTCGTTCCCCGCGCGCCGCGAGGACGAGCAGCTCATCGCCCGTGCAGCCGTCCCGCCGGGTGCGGCCACCTCGCCGACCGAATCCACGGCACGACGAGAAGACACCGGCAACTCGGCAGTTGTCACCGATTCACCGCGCCCCATCACTGCAGCACCCGCCACCCCACTGCCCGGCGCACCAGCCCCTGCGGCGCCGGCGAGGTCTGCCACGCCCACCCGCTAACCCTCTCGCCCGAAGGAGCTTCCGCCCTATGCGGAACATTCCCGTTCCGGTACACGTCGACCGCCTGAACGCCCTCGCTGACCAGTTCGACCGCTTCCGCAGCGAACTGGGGAGCACTGCCCCGCTGACCGGGACCGACGGGCTGCACCAGCTCAGCGGGTACCTGCGTACCTCCCACGAACTGACCGCCGAGGCTCTCGCCCAGCTCACCGCGATCAACGGCAGCCAGGTCACGCAGATGAAGGGCGCACTCGCGGCCCTCAGCTGCCTAGCCCAAATTGTCCAGCAAGCCGGTCTGGTATCGGAGGGCTTGACCGATTCCATCGCGGCCAATGCCTACGACGGAGCCACCTGGGATCCCTTCGCGGACGCCGACAAGATCGGCCGTGGCCTCCGGCACCTCGATGCCCGAAAGGCCATCCTCCTCCACTTCGGCGACGCCGCCAGCAGCCTGGAAATCTGCGTGGAAGGCTGCCGGATCGTCGCCGGCCACCTCGACAAGGAGTTCCCCGCAGGAACAAGTGGGCCGACTGAAAAGTCCGTTGCTCCTGTGGTCACCTCGCCCGTGTCCGCTTCCGGCGCCGGACGCAGGAGGTAGCGCCGTCAGGGGCCTACGCCCGCCCCGTACCGCAGTACACCCGTGAAAGTGCTTCCGCATGACCGACGACGACGCCCTGTTCTCCCTGTCCGACGCGCCAACCCCAACCGCACCTGACCCTCCGCCCCGAACAGCCCCCGCAGCCCCTGCGCTGCCCGTACAGGGCCTCCCCGCACCAGTTGAACCGAGCGCGCCCTCGCCCGTGGCGATCCGCCTGCTCGCCCTTGCCGACCAGTTCACCCAGCACACCGACGGTCTCGCCCGGCTCCAGCCCGCCTACGTCGCGGCCCGAGGCCACGCCTCCGCCCAGTTCCTGGTCAGCGCCTGCACCCAAGCGGTCCAGGCGATCCAAGACCAGCCGGCACTCAAGGCCGCCTCGGGAAGCGAGGCCCTGGTCCGGATCAAGCAACTCGGCTACCTCACCGCCGAAGCCGGCCGCCACTTCGCCGCAGCCAAGGCACTGCTCGCCCTCCCGGCCAAGGACTCGAACCCAGAACCCAGGGCTCGAGAGTTCGACCGCCTGATCACGCTGGCACAGGAACTGCTCGTGCTGGCGCCGGCCACGGCCCTGGAGGCAGCAGCCGCCATCGCGGCAGAAGCAGGTCGCCTCGCCCCCGTTGCGGCATGGGCCTCCGACGGCCTGTCCCCAGTCGAGCAGACCGCCCTGCATGCCGCCGCCCGGGGCGACCTCGTGATCGGTTTCAGCGGAGGCCGCGAGTACGTCGAGAGCCGCGAGCCCGCCCTGCGCGCCAGCGTCGTGCACTCCCTGGAGCAGCGCGGGCTGGTAGCTCGCGAGATCGCCTCCGTGCCGCCTGCCTTCGACGGCGGGCCTCCCCATGACCGGATCCGGCTCACCCCCACTGGCGCCACCGCCGCCGCCGTCTATCTCGGCCGCCCTGCCCGCACCCCCCATGTGGCAACCACCGCCGTTCTCCCTCCCCGCGCGACCCCGTCTCGGGTCCGCTGAATCCCTCCCCTCCCCGCCGCACGTCCGCGCCGCTCAGGTGCGTGCCTACACCCGCAAGGAACCACCATCCCCGCCGACACCATCGCCCGCCGGACACCGCTCACCACCGATCTGGCGTCCGCCTCCTCCACCGAGCGCCCCGTGAAGCGCATTTTGTCGCTTGGGGCCGGCGTCCAAAGTTCCGTCCTGCTCTGCCTTTCCGCAAAGGGTCTCCTGCCCAGGATCGACGCCGCCGTCTTCGCTGATACCCAGTGGGAGCCGAAGGCGGTGTACGACCACCTCGACCGGCTCGAAAGGGAGATAGCCGCGCCTGCCGGAATCCATATCCACCGTGTCTCCTCCGGCCATATTCGCGAGGACGCCCTTGATCCGGATCACCGATTCGCTTCCATGCCCCTCTACATCCTGAATCGGGACGGAAAGGCAGGGATGACCCGGCGCCAATGTACCGGGGAATATAAAATTAAGCCGATAAAGAAGAAGGTCCGGGAAATCCTCGGATACCCTTATCCCACTCGGGTACCCAAGGGTGTATTCGTCGAGCAGTGGGTCGGCATCAGCACGGATGAATTTCATCGTGCGAAGGACGCCGACGTCAAGTACATGCGCAACGTGCACCCCCTCCTCGATATAGGCTGGTCGCGGGCGGACTGCGTCCGCTACCTGACGTCACTCGGCCTGGCGGACACTCCGAAGTCGAGCTGCCTCGGATGCCCATTCCACGGAAATGCCCAGTGGAGGACTATCAGGGATTCCTCTCCGGACGAGTGGTCGGATGTAGTCGAGTTCGACGCGGCGATACGGCGGGGAAATGCCCGCGCGAACGCGACCGGCAACCAGCTTCTTGGCCAGGCGTTCCTGCACCGGTCCCGGGTGCCGCTTTCCGAGGCTCCGATCGACCACGTCACCGCCGCGGAATGGGCAGCCCTCCAGGCTCAGGACGGCGCACCGGACGCCGAGGAACTCGAAGCCGGCGTCGTGGACGGTTGCTCGCCCTGGGCATGCCGGGGCGAGCAGCCCGAGCCGACCCGCGACGACTTCGGACTCACCGCGTGAAGGACCTCGTCGTCGATCTGTTCGCCGGTCCGGGCGGGTGGAGCCACGCCCTGCACGTGCTCGGCGTACGCGACGTGGGTTTGGAGTGGGACGAGTGGGCGTGCAAGACCCGCGCGGCGGCTGGGCAGTTGACCGTCCGGACGGACGTGGCGATGTATCCCGTGTGGCCGCTGGTCGGCCGCACCCGAGGGTTCATCGCATCGCCGCCCTGTCAGGCCTGGTCGATGGCTGGCAAGCGGCTCGGGCTGCTCGACCAGCCTCTCGTCCACCAGGCCGTCGCCGACCTCGCCGCCGGTCGGGACACCCGGGAGAAGCTCCTGACCGCCTGCAAGGACCCGCGCTCGCTACTGGCCGCAGAGCCGATGCGCTACCTCCACGCTCTGCACTCGGTGGGTGAACCGGAGTGGATCGCCATGGAGGAGGTCCCGGACGTCCTGCCGCTGTGGCGGCAGTACGCCGTGATCCTGCGGGGCTGGGGCTTCTCTGTCTGGACCGGGATCCTCAACGCCGCCGACTACGGCGTACCGCAGACCCGGCGGCGGGCGATCCTGCTCGCCTCCCGCACCCGTACCGCCGAGCCTCCGCCACCGACCCACGCCCAGGCCGCCGAACCGGAGAGCCTGTTCGGGCCGGGCCGCGAGCGATGGGTGTCCATGGCCGAGGCCCTCGGCTGGGGCGCCACCGACCGGCCCACCCCGACCGTCTGCGCCGGCGGCGGACCGGGCGGCGGGCCCGAACCGTTCCCCTCCGGGGCCCGCAAGACCCTCACAGACGCCCGCGACCGCGGTACCTGGAAGCCGCCCGCCCCCGGACAGCGCACCAGCCGCAGGGCACGTCCCGGCCGGTTGCGCCTGCCGAGCACCGATGCCCCCGTCTGTACCTGCGGGCAGCACCGCTGGTCCTGGTCGCTGCGCAGCAGCAACCAGGCCAACGCCACCGTCCGGGGTGCGGACGAGCCAGCGGGGACACTGTTTTTCGGACACCGCGCGAACGAATGCGTGTGGGTCGCCGAACCGCACTCCCTCGAAGCCGACGAGGAGAGTCCGGCACCGGAGTCGATCCGGATCACCGCCACCGAAGCGGGCGTCCTGCAGACCTTCCCCGCCGACTACCCCTGGGCCGGCAACAAGGGGCAGGCCTTCTCCCAGATCGGCAACGCCGTCCCGCCTCTACTGGCGGCCCATCTGCTGGCCCCGCACCTCGGCAAGACCCTCACCCGCTCCGACTTCACCCTGGCCGCCTAATGCCCAACCCCGCCTCGAATCAAGAAGATCTGGCCCTGGACGACGTACCGCCGGACCCGCCCGTCCGGTTCGCCGAACAAGCCCTCCTCGGCGCGGTCATCCTCGAGCCCCTCCGGATCAAGACGCTCGGCCCCCTCGGCCCCGAGCACTTCAGCGTCGCGATGCACGGCGCCCTGTTCGCGGCAATGAGCGCGCTCACCCCGCCGGCCCCGGAACTCCACGCCCGGGAACCGGTATGGATCACCGCCCTCCTCGACCACGCCCGGCCCCACGCCCGCGGACTGACCGCCTCCTACCTCCACACCCTGACCAGCGCCTGCCCCAACCCCAGCCACGCACCCGCCTACGCGCAGATGATCGTGGCCAACAGGGCACGCCTCACCATCCGCGCCGCCGCCGAGCGCCTCGTCCAAGCAGCCACCGACCTCGTGCCGAACCCCGCCGCGCACGTCCTGGACCGTGCCGATGCGGTCGCTGCCGTCCTCGACAACCTCGCGGGGCTCTTCCCCTCACACCCCGGATCCCTCCCCCGCACCGTGCTGCCGCCCCCACCGACCCTAGACGCGGGAACCGGGCCCGATGCCGTCGGGGAGGAACAGCTGCTGCTGTCGACGGCAGCAGCGCGCGCCGTCTACCTGCCCGAGATGAGGTGGCTGCGGCCCGAGGACTTCACCGTCCCCCTTCACGGCCTCCTGTACCGGTGCATGACCTCCCTCGCCTACCGGGGAGATCCGGTCGACGCGGTAACGGTGCTCTGGGAAGCACAGCACCACGGCTTCCTCGCCTCCGGGACAACCGCCACCGAGGTGCTGGACATCCTCGCCACCCCGGCCGGCTCACCGGAGCATTGGGGCGAGCAGATCCTGCAGCGCTCCCTCCTCCACCACGCCCACACCACCGGCCTGCACATCCACGCCTTCACCGACGACCCCGCGAACACCCCGCACCAGCTGATCACCGGCAGTCGCCGCGCACTCGCCGACCTCGGCGCCGTCCGAGCCCGATGGCAGCACGCCACCCGCCCGCCGTCCGTCAGCCCATCGGCTACCAAGCCCGTCCCAGCAGCGCGCGCCGGGCCTGCCACCCCACGTATTACCCCGCCCGCGGTACCCACGCGGGCCTCCCGATAGACCATCCCCCAGCGGGCCCGGCCAGCAGCACGCCGGCCGGGCCCCGGAATCGAGCCCCATGCCCCAGCCCGGCCTCAGCGACGCCCACATTTCCCTTGCTCTCCACCCCGACCACAGCAGCGCCGTAACCGCCACCCTCGCCGGCCCCGAGTCCAGTCAGAACCTCGCACGCACCGCGCTGTCCTATCGCGGCTTCCACCCCATCGACCTCAGCACGCTCGTCCTGGCCCGCATCGACCACGACGAGCCCCACTACGCCGACCAGGCCGCACAAGCGCTCCGTGAGGTGGGCGCGACGGTGGAGATCACCCCGTCGCTCCAGGAGGAGATCGACACCGAGTGGACGTACGGCAACTACCCGATGCCCTACCTCGATCGCGACGAGATCCGGGAGGTCAGCGCCGAAGCCCAGCGGATCCACGACGATATCGCCGCCGGCCGCCTGACCATCCACTGTCATGCCCATGACGGCTGGACCACCGTCGCCGTCGGCACCTACCAAGGTGGCAAGAGCGTCCACCTCCACGGCGAGAACTACCTCCGCCAGGAGGCCATGGATTACGAATCCGAGGCGGAGGCCGTGGCGGACTTCCACCGCCAGCACTCCGTCGCCGTCCGCCCCGGACCCGCGCCCCTCACCGACATCGAGCGCGCCGCCAGGGAAGCCCTCGCCAGACCGCCCGCCAACCGGCCTGTACCCACCCTGGACCCGAGCATCGCGCCCAGCGAGGCGACGTCGGAAGCAGTGCTGGCCAGCGTCGACGCCCCCGGCGACCACGAAGCACTCTTGGCCGACTTCTTCACCAAGCACGATGCGTGGGAGAAGTGGCGGCCTCACGACGAGACAACCATCGCCAGTCACGAGTCACTAACCCTGCGGGTCGAGTTCCTCCACGAAGCCCTACACGGTGACGACGCCTGGACGATCGCCGCCTACGAGTCACCGGTCGGGGAGCGTCTGTGGCATGCCACCGCAACCCCCACCACCCCTGTCGAGATCATGCGCGTCCTGCTGGACAGCCTCGGTTCGGAAGACAGCTGGGGCCAGGGCACCCCCACCCCGGTCACGGAAGAAGACCTCGCCGAAGCGTCCCGCCCCCTGGATGACGCCGGCTGGCTCCTGAAGGTCGGCTCCCGTTTGATCGACTGGGCGCCCCCCACCGCCGGCCATGAGGCGGGCCTGCGTTTCGACACCTCCGCCAAGCAGGGAAGCCTCCTGCCGGCCTGGACCCTCTGGGGCGGAAACACGGCCGACAGCCCCGACTGGGCCATCCGACTCTCCACCTACGCCCCCGCAGCACTCATCCAGGACGTCGCCTTCGAACTCGCGTACGGCCCAGGGCGGTGGCAGCCCCAGTCCACCGCAGCAACCGCGCCCAGCCTGCCGACGAAGCCCGTGGTTGCCCGCCCCTCAGCATCGGCGCCCCGGGCCGCGGCCAAACGCTGAACTCGCCGCCAGGCGGCCTCCCGAGCTGGGGATACGGGCGGAGCCCGTAAGACCCAGGATGCGGGAGCATCCCTGGTGAGTGGCACAGTAGGCCGGTGATCCCTTCCCCCTTCGCCGATGTCCCGCCCCTCCTGTACACCGACAGCGTGGACATACCCGTGGTGTTCCGCGACAGTCCGGCGGCACGACCGTTCAAGCAGTGGAGGACCGCGAAGCCGGCACCATGGCCGGCAACCTCCGGGTTTCCCGCGAAGAACGGCTGGTACCTGCCCACCACCACCTGGCGGGAGATCCTCAAGGCCGCCACCGAGGTGGGCCGGGACATCACCCCGAACCTCCTGCGACTGCCCCAGCTGGCCAGCAGCGAGCTCGTCGCCCGCGTCGCTCCTCTCTACGCCTACCTCGGCACCCACGCCGTCGACACCAAGCACCCCTTGGCCGGCAGCAAGGGCCGCCGCCTGACCGTCAACCCGGTCTACGAGTACGGAACCGAACGCTCCGCGAAGAACGCCCTCGGCTACCGCCTGGGCATGACCATGGCCGAGTGGGCAACCCGCTCACTGATGGGGCTGGGCCAAACCCTGCACATCGAGGACGGCGGCCCCATCCCCGCCCTCCGCGACAAGTTCGTCAGCACCTCTGCGAAGCTGCCCGACCTGTGGGGCCTGCACGCGCAGGAGAACCTGTACTGGATGATCGAGGCCAAGGGCGGGAACGTCCGCAGCCCCCGCCTCTGGGAAGGCTGGAAACAACTCCAGGGCGGCAGCAAGGTCCTCCACGAATACGCCCACCGGCGGATCCTCGTGGGAGCCAGCGTCCAGCCCCAGGGCGACCTGTTCCTCACCATCGACCACGACCACCACCCCGGCAAACCGCCGCTCCCTCCCACCGTCAGCACCACTGGTCCCCAGCCACCGGGGTCCCCCGAGGACCATCTCGGCGACAGCGACGACGCCCTCATGGGCACGGCACGCGCCCAGATGCTGGTGTACCTCGCGCTCAGCGGCGCCCAGCCCTCCCGACTCAAGACCGTGGCCCTGCCCGCCGACCGCACGAACCGCCGCAGAAGCACCCGCGGCGTCACCACGCCCCTGGAGCGCGACACGGACGCCCACGCCATGCGCAGCGATGCCCGCGCCGAATTCGCCGACGACGCCGAGCCCGGCCGCCGGGAGTACGCCCGGTTCCTCGGCCTCGACGACTTCCTGACCTACCGCGTACCCGGCACCGAACTGCGCCTGGGCATGTCCCGGCAGCTCTTCGCCGCCTGCGCTCAACTCCATCGCGAGGACCAGCTCATCGCCGAGCGGACCCCGGGCATGCGGGCCGAAGACGTTCGGGCCGACGAACCCGTCAGCGAGGAAGCCGAGGAGCGCCGGCGCCACACCCAGCGCAGGGTCTTCCGGGAACAGCAGGAGGAAGAGCGGGCCCGGATCGAGCCCCGCGTCCGTGCGGCCTTCGAGAACGGCAGAGACCGCCCGTGGCGGGAACTGCTCCACACCCACAGCGACCCATGGCTCGACCTCGACGAAGACCCCGGCCTCCTCGAAGCCGCGACAGCCGAGACCTACCTCGCCATCCACGAAGACGACCTCCCCCACCACGAACGATGACCGCCGACGACATCCTGCCGCTACACCGCCACGCTGCACGTCCAACGGTCGTACGGGAGGCCCCGCGTACGGCGGATGAAGCGGGGCCCCTGTCCCGCAGATAGTGCGCCCGAATCGTGTCCAGGCACACTCCGCGAGCACACCTGCCGCTGGGCGCGGCGGAACATAGCAGCAGATCCCCGGTCAGCCAAACCGGGGAATCGTCGGATCATTGGAAATCCACCGCCATCCATGCCCGCGCCGTCGAGAGGCACCATCACGAACCCAGATCGCCAGCCCGCTTCGCGCTCCTCCAATACCCGTGGTCCGGCCACGGACACCGGGCCATCACGCCAGCGCGTAGCTCTGCCGGAAGTAGTCGGCCGCGCGCTCCAGGTCCCGCTCGGACTGGAGCGTCAGCTCCAGGTCACCGGTGCCGTGGTGGCCGAGCCCCGTTACGTCACGCGCGAAGCCGGGCACGAGGTCGACCGTCGTCGGGTCGGCCTTCAGGTAGACCAGCAGCTTGGCCTTCTTCGGCGGGACCAGGCACGCGTAGTTCTGCATACGCCGGTACGCGGTGTAGGTCTGGTTCGAGACCTTCGTGAGGTCATCACCGAGCCCGAGCAGCACCTCGTCGACCGCCGCGGCCAGCTCCGCCATGGCCCCGGTCTCCGTCGCGGTCCGCTGCGCCTTCGCCGTACCCCGGTTCCGACTCCCCGCCTTCTGCGTCGCCGCGCGGCCGGCGAAGGAGGCTACCGTCTCAAGGCCGACGTGCTCGCTGCCGAAGTACCGGTAGCGGACCAGGTCGATGGCATGCCGGTGCTCGCGGACAGCGTGAATGTCGTAGCGGGTGAAGTCACCGGCCACGCAAATCAACCTCGGTGCGCTCCACAGCACCTGGGCTGCGGCGTGGGACCCGAGCCGGTCGCGGACCAGGTGCCCGAACTCGGCTCGATGGTCTAGTAGCCACGCCATGTAGAACAGGCCCTGCGAGAGGACCCCCGGGTCGGTCGCACGTTTGTACTCAATGACCGTCGGCGCACCGTTCTCATCCAGGCCCAGCGAGTCGATGCGCCCGCCGTGAACCGGTCCGGTGCTGTATTCGCTCGCCAGGAACCGGACGCCGAGCATGGTCTGCATGTGCGCCTCGACGAGGTCCTGCACGTCGGCCTCGACCTCGGCCAGACGCGGCGCGACCTCGGTCACGCCGCTTTTCGTGTTGAACAGCTTCAGGCCCGACACCTCCCCCTTCTCGACTCCGTCCTCTGCAACAGCGGGCGGGTCAAGATTGTTTCCGGGAGGGTCTTCGGCCTTGTGAAGGTCGTGTGAGAAGCTACGTCCGGCGGCTGGGGCGGTTCCCGTCCCAGATCCCACATGCGTCCCACGCTTCCCCTGATCAACCGTCAGGAGGGCACGTTTTCGCAGGTCAGCCCCCGTAGCTCAGTGGATAGAGCACGCGCCTTCTAAGCACCTGCTCTATTAGCGGGGCCCAACCCTCGACTTCACCAAAGGCCCTCGGATCGCCTTCGCCGGCCCGGGATCTTGTCCGTCGGCACCTCCGGGAGGCAATATCCCCAGGCACGACCAGGGCAGATGCCTGGAACACGGGACGAGCCGGCCCCGGGCCCTGGCCTCGGCGGGGCTCCCGGGAGCGCCGCCATTGCAGGTGTGCGTACCGCGGGGCCCCGGTTGCGGGCATGCTGGTGAGCATGAGCAGCAGGTACGCACAGCTTCGGCCGTACACCCTGCCTGGGTGAGGGGGAAACGGAGCTGGTCGCCTGTGCGTCCGCGACCGCGTTCCGGGGCCTGGACACGATCAGTGGTGAGGTGCTGAACACTGCCGCGCTGGGTGAGCGGGTGGGCTGGCTGGCCGCGCTGGTGGAGCCGATAGCTGGTGGGGTGATCGGCTGTCATTCATTGGAGCCGGGCCGAGTTGGCGCAGCTCGCTTCGGGTGCCGCGGCGTCGGGTGAGTGGTTGTCGTCGAACGCGTGGACGGCGTTGCGGACTCTGGGCTGAACCGCGACCGTTCCGGAGAGCGGGTATGTGCCCGACCGGGTCCGTCGGGTGGCTGAGGAGCAGGCCGGGCGGATGTTGCGCTCGGTCGAATGGCGCGCGGCGGTCCTGGCGGCGTGGTTGGCCGGTGTTGACCCGATGAAGCGCACCGAGGAGGAGTGCGGCGCTGCGGGACGCCTGCCCGCAGGGGGCTGCGGTGCCCGCGTCCCGTCTTCCGCTCGCGCACCCGACAGGTGGCGCGGTTCCTCGCCGCGTACCGGCGTCCGCTGGTCTGTTTGAGCTGGAGGAGACGCCGGGCGGGGGCCGTCAGGTGGTGCTGGCAGCCGCCGACAAGCAACTCGCCACCCTGGCCTGCCGCGAGGACGACCCCACCCACTACGCGGTGCTGACCGTACGGCTCCCGGCACGCCCTGACCCGCGTACCCAGACTGACTGGCATCCGGTACGGATCCGTTTCCGCCTGCCGCCCACCATCGACTCCACCGCTGCCCTGCGCACCCCCACCCTGCGCCTACGCGCCGGACGGCTGGGCCTCGGTGTCGCCCACACCACCTCTGCGCCCAAGACGCTGTGCGCTCCGGGCACAGCCGGGCGGTGGCCTTCGGCTACGGACTCAACACCCTCCTCACCGGCGGCACCCTCGCCCAATCCAGCGGTACCCAACCGGTCGTCCTGACCGACGGGCAGCCGGTCTTCCTCCGTATGAACGGGGCACTGGCCAAGGCCGACCGGCTCCGCATCCACGCCGAACGCCTGTGGGCCAAAGCCGCACACATCCACGCACTCCTGGACAGCCAGCGGGCCCTGGGCCGGTGCCCCGACCCGGCTACCGCCGCCAAGTTTGCCGTCCTGCGCACCGAGCACTCACGGGTAAGAGTGGACACGCCCAAGCCGCGCGGGCAATGGTGATCTGTCTGGAGGATCTGCGGGACATGGAGGCCCGTGGCAAGGGCCGCACCCTCAACACCCGACTCTCCAGCTCAGTACGAGGGCAGGTCGTGGCGGACGTAGACCACGCCGCCACCCGGCGCGGCATCGCCGCACCAGGCAGAACACCCAGCCTCAACCAGGAAAACCTAAGCTCATTCGAGACGCTAGTCCGGTCCCGCCCAGTCGAAGGTGATGTGCTTGCTGGACTGGCCCTCGCGGCTCCAGTGGAAGCCGAAGGCGTCGGCGCGGTCCGCGGTGGCGCGGCCCCAGGTGGCGACCTGGCCCGGCCCCGTTTCCGAGCCCGGCAGGTTGGTCGACTGGACGCGCGCGCCCTCCGGTGTCGTCGGCCCCGTGAGGGCCACCGCGCTCGCCTCGACCCGGCCAGGGATCGTGGCCCTCCAGCCGCCGAGGTCCTCGTCGACCTCGATCCGGATGGGTGCGAAGTCCATGCCCCGCATCTCGGCGGCCATCATGGTCACCATCTCGGCGGGCCAGCCGCCCGCCTGGCCGCCGAAGATCATTTGCAAGGCCCCGCGCTGCGCGTCGTCGGCCCGCTCGTCGAGGAATACCGCCGCGTACGAGTCGGTGTGTTCCGCCCATATGTTGCCGACGAAGGAGCCGAGCATGAGCACGTTGAGGCCGTCCAGCGGTACCTCTCCGTAGTTGCCCTCGCGGATGTGCCAGGCCAGGACTCCATCGCAGTCACCGAAGGTGGGCTTCTGGGCGAAGGAACAGGGGCAGGGAACATTGCACTTGCAGGTGTCGAACCAGTCCCCGGCCGCGTGCCACCTCGGGACGGTCGCCGTCGTCTCGGACGCTGTCGTCTCGGACATTTCATCGCCTCCACACGGTCCCGCGCCGGGCAGGGAACACGTGGTCGACAATGCCCCGCCGGACATCACCACAGGCGCTCGGTGGCACGGGCCATCACGTCGATTCTCCCACCGCTGCCGCTATGGGAAAAGCGGGGGCGACCGAAGCTGAGGCGATCTGTACACCCGTGGCGGGCGCGCCTAACCTTGAAGGGAAAGGCTGGCTCCTCGGACCGGAACGCCGTCCGCAGGGGCGAGTCGGAGATGCATGCTGCCATCGCGCTGGACGTCCCTGGCCCGGGCAGCGGGGTGACCTGTGCCGCCGCTGTCGTGGTAAACCTCGGCTCCTCAGCCTGCCGCGTGCCCGCCTCGCGGTCCGCGCGCTCCCCACCCGCCGCTCTCGACGCCGGCGTCGTCCGTACCGTCGGACGACGGAAACCATCCAGCGATCGGGAGCAGTTATGACGTGGAGTATCTCGGGCAACTACCTGGCTGGTTGCTCATGCGCAATGGTCTGCGGGTGCGCCGTCGACGCGAAGCCGCACGACCCGCAGGGTCGCGAGGAATGCCTCGGATGCGCCGCCTTCCATGTGGCGGACGGGCGCCTGGACGACGTCGACCTGTCCGGGGTGACGTTCGCCTTCTACAACCACTTCCCCTCCAACCTGACGGCCGGCAACTGGAAGGTCGGGATCGTCGTCGACGAGGGTGCCAGCGACGAGCAAGTCGATGCACTCGAGCGCATTCTGTCCGGGCGCGAAGGTGGTGCGTTCGGTGAACTGTCCCAGTTCTACGGCGAGTACCTCGGCGTGGAGCGGGCGAGCGTCTCACTGACGGACGGGGAGAAGCCACGGCTCAGCGTCGGCGGGAAGACGGAGCTCGCGTTCGAGCCTCTTCGCGGTCCCGATGGCGGTCCTACGACGATGAAGAACGCGATGTTCGGGTTCTCCCCCGAGTTCACCCTGGGGCGTACGACCGGCACTTCGAGCGCCTTCGGCCTGTCCTTCGAGCCGGCGTACGGGGAGCAGTCCGACTACACGTTCTCCAGCGAGCAGCCTGAGGGCGCGCCCGTAGGGCGGTAGCGCGCAGTCGGCCAGTCCGTCGAACGCGGGAGGAGGACGTCACATGTCTCCTCCCGCGCAGGTGAAGCCACGCCTGCTGCCGACCGTGTTCTCGCGCGCGTCGCTGTCCCGGTGCGTACCGATCGCGCTTCTCGTCGGCACTGTACTGTCCCTGGTCAACCAGGGATCCGTCATCGCCTCGGGCGACGCCGACGCGGCCGCCGCCGTGCGGGTGGCGGTCAACTTCGTCGTGCCGTTCTGTGTCTCCAGCGCCGGATACTTCAGCTGCCGACGGGCTGCATGGCGGGCGGATACAAGACCGCCGGTCAGAGCGAGCCCGTCATCTGGTTCATCTCCTCCATCGGCGGAGCGTTCTCCAGGCCCGGCAGCAGCCAGTCCTGGAACGGAGCGAGAGCCGCCAAAACGAGGAAGACGAGGCCCACGGCCCAAGTGAGCCAAGGCCCCTGCCGCCACAGCTTCTCCAGGAAGATCACCGCGGCCACGGCCGCCATGGCCGCCACGTTCATGAAGCCGAGCGGGATCAAGACGAGCATCAGCCCCCAGCAGCAGCCGACGCAGTACAGGCCGTGATGCGCGCCGACCCGCAGATCCTTCGCCCACGGCCGGAACCGTGAGTACCGCAGCAGCTGGAACATGGGATTGCGGCAGTGGCGCAGGCAGACCCGTTTCAGCGGCCCGAACTGGTGCAGCCCGGCGAGGAGGAAAGCCCCGGCTCCGATCCAGCGGCCGGCGTCCGGATTGCCCTCGACCAGTCGTCCGGTCGCCGCCAGGGCGCCGTACGCGAGCAGCCCGAAGCCGGTCCAGGCCAGGAGATAGCCGCCGACGAATTCGGCGATGTGCAGTGCGCGGGCCGGCCCTGCCGAGCGGCGGCTGATCCCCCTTACCCAGGTGATGGCGACCGGGGCCACCGACGGCAGCATCATCGCCGCCATCATGACCACCCACAGCAGCAAGAAGAGGGGAAGCGCCAGGCCCATGGTGCCGGGCTCCATCCCCATGTGGCGAGCCTGCCCGATCGTGAGCACCCACGCGAGTACGGCGATCAGTACCATCAGCGTCCAGCCGACCGCCAGATCGCGCCGCGTCAGAAGGACCCCGGGCCGGGTCGGCGCGGGTGCGTCGAGATGGACGTGCGGCATGGCGGGCCTCCCAGGGGCGCCGTTGCCTGAGGACACCTCCAGCTCAGCACAGAACCCGCGGGTCAGCGATGCAGCGGCTGGAAGCGGCGCAGTCGCAGGCTGTTGGTGACGACGGAGACGGACGAAGAGGCCATCGCGGCACCGGCGATCATCGGGTTGCGCATGCCCAGGGCGGCCAGCGGCACGGCGGCCACGTTGCAGGCGAACGCCCAGAACAGGTTGGCCTTGATCATACGGAGGGTGCGGCGCGCCAGTGGGCCCTCGTACTCCAGGCGCCGGGTGATCGGCGAAGGCCGCCCCGCGTGGGACGCCGCCGACTTCCTGCGCTTGGGCCCTGGGACGATCGTGGGTCAGCTCAGTCACGTCACCAACCGCTCAGGCGTTGACCACCTGCGCCACCAGCTCGGTTCCGAAACCCGTGTCCATCTACTGCAGCCCGATGACCCGCACGCCATGCACATCGATGCCACCCTGTGTCCTTTGCGCGAAGGACTGGCCCTGTACAACCCCGAGCGGATCGATCCCGTCCACCTCGTCGGCAGTCCGCTGGAAGGCTGGGAACTCCTACCCGCGCCCACGCCCGAACCACGCCACAGCCCACCGCTTTACATGACCAGCCCCTGGGTGAACATGAACCTGCTGGTCATTGACCACGAGCACGTTGTCGTCGAAGCCGGCGACGAAAAGCTCCAGGCGGTCCTCGTCTCACTGGGTCTGACGCCGCTGCCCCTTCCTTTCCGCCATGTCCAGGCACTGGGAGGCTCTTTCCACTGTGCCACGCTCGACCTGCGCAGAATCCGCCACGCACCAGTGCCGGCCGGATAGACGAGGGCTCCGACAGCGCACTCAACCTTCCCGGGCCCCGGGCCAAGCCGACGCCGCTGCGGCCCCAGTGCAGCACCGATGTCGCCGAGCAACCACCTCGCCGGTGCGCCGTCCCGGCGGCTGCTGCGCCTCCCCGGAGTCATGACACGCCCGACTTCCCGCCATCCGGCCGTTCGACGGTTGCCGTGATGAGGTCGACGACCGCGCGGATGCCGCCGTGGGCGTAGGCGTGGCGCTGGCGGTCGGCGGGAGTACCCAGGCGGAGGAAACGCGTGAGCCGGGTGGTGACGTCCTGGGTGTCCCCGGCCTCCACGAGGGCCGGGGAGATGTGGTGCATCAGCCGGTCCAGCATCTCCCGGGCACTCAGCCTGGTACCGCAGGCCGTCAGCAGGGCTCCGCCGAGTCCGTGCCGCGCGGCGTACCAGTTCGCCGCCTGGAGCATCTCGGGCGGCCAGGAGGGCAAGGGGGCGTCCGTCTCGGCCTCACGGAGGGCTGTGGAGACCAGCGCACGGACCAGTCCGGCGAACAGGACGGCGTCGTCGGCGTGCAACTGTACGTCCGCGCACCGGATCTCCACCGTCGGATAGCGCTCGGACAGTCGGGCCTGCCAGTAGATCTGGCCGGTGTCGCGGATGACCCCGCCGGCCAGGAGGGACCGTACCCTCCGCTCGTGGTCGGCGAGGCCGCCGAACTGGGGTGGGGGGCCGCTGACCGGCCACCGTCCGAAGACCACCGTGCGCCAGCTGGCGAAGCCGGTGTCCCTGCCGCCCCAGAAGGGGGAGTTGGCTGACATGGCCACCAGTACGGGCAGCCACACACGGATGCGGTTGAGGACCGCCACCCCCCGGTCGCGGTCCGGGACACCGACATGGATGTGCATGCCGTTGATCAGCTGCTCCGCCACCAGCTGCGGCGCCTGCTCCCGCAGTTCCAGGTAGCGCCGACTCTCCGTCACGGGGACCGGCGCCGACTCCTTCAACGGAGGGGCGCCGCAGGCGGCGACCCGGCAGCCGAAAGCCTCGGCCGCCTCACCGAGCGCGTGGCGCATCCGCAGCAGATGGCCGCCCACCTCGCGGAGCGAGGTACATACTGGCGTGGCGATCTCCAGCTGCGCCTGGAGCAGCTCCGCCTGCACCTCCTCCTGCCTCACCCCGGGCCGCAACCCCGCCACCGTACGGACCTTCGCCGCGAGCGGCGCCGGGAGGCCCGTGGCGGCGTCGAGCAGCAGAAACTCTTCCTCGACCCCGAGCGTGATCACGGGATACGGATACCCGCCCGGCGGCCGGAGCAGGCTAGGGCAGACGGATGCCGGTGCCGTCGGCCGGGCCTGTGGCGTAGGTCAGCGGGCGGCGCCCCCCGGGGGACGGCGAAGTCGGTCAGCCGGGCCGAGCCCGGAGCAAGCTCCTGCCAGGGACCGGAGGCGCGGTTGCCGCGCGCCCGCGTCGTACCTCTGTCCGCTCCTCCGGCCACGTACACCGCGGCGGTCGACCGGTACCTCACCGGCGAACCGGCGAACCGGCGCCGACCGCCGGGCGCGAAGCCGCCCTCTTCCCCGTCGCCGCGATCGACGATCCGGGGCTGCCGGAGGTGCTGGCCGAGCTGGCGGCGGCGCGGGCGGACGAGATGGACGCCGACACCGTCAACCGGGAGCTGTCCATCGCGCGCAAGGCGATCGGCTGGTGGCAGCGCCAGGGCTGGATCGGATCCGATCCGACGATCGGTATCGAGCGGCGTCCTGCGCCGCCGGACCGAACGCGGGCCCTCACGGCTGTTCGGTCGCTACGTGGCTACTTCGTCGGCGCCGGACTCCTCAGCGGAGCTGTGGTCCACCACCCGTTGGACCCCGCCCGCTACAGCCGCATCGCGGTATACGGCGTCCTGGTCTTCCTGGCCGCCACGGCTCTCAACGAGTTCGTTCTGGCCAGCCGACGGCCGACCCTCCCCCGCGCCCTCGCCGTCATGGGCGCCTCACTGCTGCTGCCCTTCGGCCCGCGCCGCAGTCCTCATACCTGTCGGCATCGCACTGTGCTTCGTCGCCTTCGTTCTCAAGGACGAGGACACCTCGTGGCGGCGCATCTTCAGTCTGGCCGGGCTCGCCGTCCTGGTGACGGCACTCGTCAGCCGCCTGACGCCTATACATCCCGCTTTACCCTATTCACGCCATGACATGACGTGGAGCGATCAGCCACGCCATGTGCACAGCCAAGGAGTTCGCTCGCTTGTCCTCGCACCAGCTCATCGACCGCCCCTCCCCCACCGCCCCGACCCCCGCCGCCGCTTCCGGCACGCGGGCCGCGCTGCGCCGAGCCCGTAGTCGGCAGGCCCGGCGGCTGTCCCTGCCCGCCCGTTACCTCGGATACGTCGGCTACTTCGTCGGCGCCGGTTTGATCAGCGGCGCGGTGGTGCACCACCCGCTGGATCCCGACCGCTACACCAGGATCGCCGTCTACGGCGTGCTGGTCTTCCTGGCTGCCACGATCCTCAATGAATTCGTGCTCACCCGCGAGCGGCCCGGCCTGCCACGCGTGCTGACCGTGATCGGCGCCTCACTGATGCTGTCCTTCGGCATCGGCATGTTGAGCGGCGGGCTCCAGCACTTCGCCGACTTCCCGGCGCGCGGGGCCGTCCTCGTCCCGCTGGGCCTGGTGGTCTCGTTCACCGCGTTCGTGATCAAGGACGCTGACACCTCCTGGCGACGCCTCTTCAGCCTAGTGGGACTGGCCGTACTCGTGGCCGCGACCATCACCTTCTTCGGCCTGCGCCAGGTGGCGGCATCCAAGGAAACTGCCGAGAGCGGCGGACACGGCCACGGCACCGCGGAGGGAGCCGAGCCCGAGCAGCACGCGCCGGCCGCCACACCCGCCGCCACCAGCGTCCCTGCCCCGAGCGCCTCGTCTAAGAGCGGCGCTGCCAAGCCGACCTCCGGCCACAGCGACGGCGATAGCCACTGACGGACCCGGAGCGGCCTGCGGGGGCGTGCGCTCCCGCGGGTCGTTATTGTCGGATGCGGAGGTAAGAGTGATGGTGCGGACGTACGCACGCGTGGTGGGCCTGGCGGCACGGCTGCTGTTCGTCGCCGTGCTCGCACTCGGCGTGCTCGTCATGCACACCGTCGGCCACCCCTCGGACGGTTCCGGCACGGCTGCCGGCTCCTCCTCCCACGCGGCTGCGATGGGCTCGGCGCCCGGCAGCGGCACCGCCACCACCGGGCATCACCCGGATGACACGATCACCGTGCCAGCGGGGCACTCGTCGGTTGCGGCTGCCCTCGCATGGACCACGCCGGTGGCCACCGGCGCCACGGCGGTTCCGGTGGATGGTCCCGGCATGGCGATGGACATGGCCTCGTTGTGCCTGGCGGTCCTCGGTACCTGGGCGCTGTCCGCCCTGCTCTACGCGATCGCCGTGGGCCGGCGGGGCTGGCTCACCGCGCTCTCCGCCCGCGTGCTGGCAGTCGTACGGCCCAACCCGCCGCCCATGCCTCCCGACCTCGCACAGCTGTCGGTCCTGCGGATATAGGCCGGTCGTCCCGCGCACGTCCACGCCCATCAGGGCTGCCGCGCGCCTACGCCTGCCCACCTCTCGCAGCACCGATCACACGAGGTACACCGACATGACCGCCTTCAAGCGTTCCCTCCACCGACCCCTCAACCGGCGCCGTCTCGCCGTGGCGGGAGCCGTCGCAGCCGGGGCCCTGCTGCTCGCCGCCTGCGGCGACGGCGACAGCGCCAGCTCGCCCGCGTCCTCGACACAGGCCATCGCGCCCGTCTCGGCTGGCGCGTTCAACGACGCCGACGTCACGTTCGCCCAGGGGATGATCCCTCACCACCAGCAGGCCCTGGAGATGGCCGGGCTGGCCGACGGGCGCGCCGAGGACCAGGAGATCAAGACCCTGGCCGGGCAGATCGAGAAGGCCCAGGACCCCGAGATCACGACGCTGCGGTCCTGGCTCACGGCCTGGGGCAAGCCGGAGTCGCCTGCCGCAGGTCACGGCGGTGGCCACGGCGGCATGCCCGGGATGATGTCCGAGCAGGAGATGAAGGACCTCACGGCCGCCAAGGGCAAGGACTTCGACCGCAAGTTCGCCCAGCTGATGGTCGCCCACCACAACGGCGCCGTCGAGATGGCCAAGACCGAGCTGAAGGACGGCAGCAACGCCGACGCCAAGAAGCTCGCCGACGCCATCATCAAGGCCCAGTCCGCCGAGATCACGCAGCTGCAGAGCATCCTCAACCGGCTCTGAGCCTCGTCACGCCATCGCCGTGTTCCGGGCCCTTCGTGTAAGGGCCCGGAACACGGGGCGCACACCACTCCCCCGGCAGGACAAGGACAATGAAGCCATCACTCCTGCGGCGCATGGGCGCCGCCACGCTCCTCGCACTCACACTGGCCGCCTGCTCGGCCACCCCCGACTCACCCTCCGCCGAATCGTCCAAGACGGCGGTCAGCCACATCCACGGGCTGGGCATCGACCCCGCGGACCAGCGGCTCTACGTCGCCACCCACGACGGAATCTTCACCCCGGCCCAGGACGGCACCGCCCTGCTCATCGGTGACAGCAAGGACGACTTCATGGGCTTCACCGTGGCCAAGGCGGGCACGTTCCTGGCCAGCGGGCACCCGGCTCCGGGCAGCGGCGGGCCCGGCAACAAGGGCCTGATCGAGAGCACTGATTCCGGGAAGACCTGGAAGACCCGGTCCCTGGCCGGCGAGGTCGACTTCCACTCCCTCGACTACGCGCACGACACGATCTACGGCTACGACAGCACCAACGGCCTGCTGCGCGTCAGCAAGGACGGAACCGCTTGGGACGACCGGGCCCGCCTGAAGGCGCTCGACATCGCCGTCTCGCCGGCCGACCCCGACACGGTACTGGCCACCACCGCCGACGGGATCGCGAAGAGCACGGACGGCGGCCGGACCTTCGCGGCGGGCAGGCAACCGGTCATGGCCTTCATCTCGTGGGCCGCACCGGATGCGCTGTACGGGATCGACGCCTCGGGCGGGCTCCACCGCAGCGCCGACGGCGGTACCACCTGGCAGGCGCTCGCGCCGGTGCCCGGCGGAGCCCCCCAAGCGCTCACCGCGGTGGACGCCCAGCTCCTCCTGGCCGCCACCCAGGACGGGGTCTACGAGTCGCGGGACGGCGGCAAGACGTTCACCAAGCAGCTCGCGGTCGCCGGCGGCGGCCACTGACCAATACGGTCTCACGCGACGGCCCGCCGGAGCGTGGCGAGGTGTCCGGCCTGGTGGGCGATGACGTCCTCGACGACCTGTTCGAGGGTCCGGGTGCCGTCGGAGAGGTGCGGGATCGGCGGGGGAACCGTCGAGCTGGTCGGCCGTCAGGCCGGCCAGCTCACTGATCGGGACCTCGCCGTCGGCCAGGCGGCGGACCAGCCTCGGCACGGTCGCCGGCGTCGACGCCTGGCCGTCCGGCCGGGGGTGCCCGTGCCCGGATGCCGGGCCATGGGCGGTGCCGCGCACGAGACCGCCCAGGCGGTGGTACCCCTCGGCGACGTGCTCGGCCAGGGCGCCGACCGTTTCACCGGCCTCCCCACCCGGGCAGGGTCTGCGCAGGTCGCCTTCGGTGAGTGTGGCGAAGAACCGGGCCGTCTCCGACAGCTGTCGGCTTGCCTTCGCCATCAGTTCCGTACCGCGTCCGTTCACGGTGGGCCTCCTTTCGGCGGCCGGGAGGGGGCGGGATCAGCGCGCGCCCACACCATCAGTGGGAGGCACGGTGCGCTGCTGTTGCCGCTTCCGGCGCCCGTAGCGGGTCAGCCCCTGCGGCTTGTACACCGACAGGACCGCGGCCACGAGGAGCACCAGCACGGCGGCGCCGGACTGGATCACGAGCTGGCCGGACAGGCCGGCGTGGTCACCGGCGGACCAGTCCGGGCCCGCCGCAAGGCCGGCGACATAGCTGACCGGGCCCATGTGGACGAGCAGCAGGATGGTCGCCAGGACGGTGATCACGAGCTTCACGACGACCCAGTAGTACCGCAGCAGGCCCCAGGTGGTCCCGAGTGCGGAGATCACGCCGGTCAGCAGTGAGGCCGCGGCCAGCGGCACGATCACGTACCAGCCGGTCACCTCCATGGCCATGTACATGGCCCGCGTTGTCTGGGCGTTCTGGCCGGTCATGCCGACCGCGGCGAGGGCCAGGAAGGCCGCGACCGCGCCGAGCCAGCCCACCGAGGCCGCCACGTGCGCGGTGAGCGCGAGCTTGCGCTGCCGGGGCGTCATGGCGGCCATCAGCCGTGGCCCCCCATGCCGCCGCCCGCGAGGTGGACGATCAGGAAGACCAGGACCAGGGCGATGGCGACGTAGAGGAACGCCTTCACCCATCGAGGCCGGCCCGGGTCCGATCCGGGGGAAGAGGGAGAGCCGGTCATGAGTGTGTCTCCTCCGCTGTCGCGCGTGGCTACCGTCCTTGCGTCGACCACTTTTGCGAGACAGACTGTCTCTGTCAAGTCATAGTGTCACGTAATCGGCGTCGCGTATATTCGGAGCATGCCGAAGCTGTGGAACGAGACGATCGAGTCGCACCGGCACGCGGTGCGCGAGGCGGCCCTGGACGCCACCGCCGCCCTGGTTGCCGAGCACGGCCTGTTGTCGGTGACGATGTCGCGCATCGCCCAGGAGACCGGCATCGGGCGGGCGACCCTCTACAAGTACTTCCCGGACGTCGAGTCGATCCTGGCCGCCTGGCACGAGCGGCGGGTCGCCGGACACCTCGAACGCCTCACCGCCGTACGGGACCAGGGCGGCAAGCCGGGTCGGCAGCTCGAAGCCGTTCTGTCCACCTACGCGCTCATGACCCACGAGCGCAAGGAGCACCACGGCACCGAAGTGGCCGCGCTCCTGCACCAGGGTGAGCACATCGCCCAAGCCCACCGGCAGCTGCACGACCTCCTGCGGGATCTGCTGATCGAAGGCGCGCGGAGCGGCGAACTCCGCGATGACGTCTCAGCCGACGAACTGGCCGACTACTGCCTCCACGCCCTCAGCGCGGCCTCCGGGGCGCCGTCCCAGGCCGCCGTGCGCAGGCTCGTCGCCGTCACCCTCACCGGCCTCCGCGCTCCGGGCCACCCCGCCAGCACCGCCCCCGAGGGCGAGGGCGAGGGCGAGGGCGCAACGGACGGGCACCACCACCCGCGCCACAACCACCGCTGAGAGAGAAACGGTCAGGCCGTCCGGCTGCCGGATGGTGTCGGCGTGTCCTCGATGATGTGGCAGATGACACCGGGCTCACCGCGGCCCGCCGCCTGGTCGGCGCGGTCGCGGGCGGCCTTGAGTGTGGTGCGCAGGGCCATGAGGTCGGCGATGCGCTGGTCTATTTCGGCGAGGTGTTCGTCGAGGAGGCCGGTGACCAGGGTGCAGGGCTGCTGGCCCTGGCGCTGCAGGTCGAGGATGGCTTTGATCTGTTTGAGGCTCAGGCCGAGGGCCTGGGCCTGGCGGATGAACCGCAGGTTGGGCACGACCTGGCCGGAGTACGTGCGGTACCCGGCGGCGGTGCGCTCGGGCGGGTCGATGAGGCCGTTGGCCTCGTAGAGGCGTACGGCCTTGGGGCTCATTCCGGCCTGTTTGGCGACGCGGCCGACGGTCAGCACGGGCGGTTCTCCTCGGCGTAGGGGGGATGTTGCCAGTGTGCGCTTGACCTTGCCCATGGGGCAAGGTTTTAGCGTCCGGAACATGACGACCCAGCGACAGGACGGCACCGCACCGGCCATGGCGGTCACTCCCATGAGCGCGGAGTGCGGCGCCGTGGCGGCACGCGCCGAGCACGCGTGTATCGGGATCAGCCCGTTCAACGGCTACTTCTCCGCCGAGCGGATCCGGGAGCTGGCCGAATGGGGGCTGGAACGGTTCGCTCGGGTGGATTTCTTCGTCCCTGACGCGGCGAGCGCCTTCACGTTGGAGGCTCTCGGATACACGCCCGAGCGGGCCGCGTGGAAGGCACGCCGGCAGGGGCAGTACACGCGGAACAAGATCCGTGCCGCTCTGACCGGCCTGGGTGTGGCGGACCCCGAGGACCGTGTCCTGGGGTGGGCCGAGCTGGACGGCAATGCCGCTTTCGCGCGGCTGCACGCACAGGGGTGCGAGCAGTACGGCCGCGACGAGGGCTTCCGGGCGGCCTGTCAGGAGGCCGCCGGCTGGGTGCTCGCGGGCAGGCTGCCCGACGGCGGGCCACCGGACGAGCGGCAGATCGAATCCGCGGTGCGCTACTTCCTGGCCGAGCTGCCCCTGTTCCTCGACACCCCCGCCATCGTCGGAGCCGGGGCCTCGGTCTTCTGCTATCACCAGCCGCCCGACGTACTGCGCCGCTTGTACGGGCGCGAGCTGAGCCTGCACCCCGCGCCGGGCCAGGGATTCGCCGTCGTGGCGCCATTCGCAAACGCCCCATGGAACTGACCCACGCCGATGAGTAAGGACGACCGTCGCATGACCACCACCGAAATACCGGGTCAGGCTCCCGACGTGAGCGAGCCGGTGAACACCGTCGACCTGTCGATCACGGGTATGACCTGCGCGTCCTGCGCGGCGCGGATCGAGCGGAAGCTGAGCAGGCTGCCCGGCGTGAGCGCGTCGGTGAACTTCGCCACCGCCGGCGCCCGCGTCTCCCACCCGGCTGACGTGACACCGCAGCAGCTGATCGACGCGGTGAAGGCCACCGGCTACGGCGCCTCGCTCCCCGCACCACCCGCGCCCGCCCCGGCGGGCACGAAGGCGGTCGCGGTGGAGGACGCGGAAGGCCGTCATGTGCGGGCGCTGCGGGATCGGCTGCTGGTCTCGGCAGCGCTGACCGTGCCCGTGGTCGTGCTGTCGATGGTGCCCGCCACGCAGTTCCGGTTCTGGCAGTGGCTGGCCTTCGCGCTCGCCTCGCCCGTGGCGCTGTGGGGCGCGTGGCCGTTCCACCGCGCCGCCGCCCTCAACCTGCGGCACCGGGCAGTGACCATGGACACCCTGGTTTCGCTGGGTGTGCTCGCGGCCTGGGTGTGGAGCGTGTACGCGCTGTTCCTCGGTGGGGCGGGCGAGCCGGGGATGCGGATGGAGGTCTCGCTGTTGCCCCGCTCCGGCCAGCACGGCGCGGCGGCCGAGGTGTATCTGGAGGTGGCCGCGGCGCTGACCGCGTTCATCCTGGCCGGCCGCTACTTCGAGGCCCGCGCCCGCAGGCGTGCCGGGGACGCGATCCGGGCCCTGATGGACCTGGGCGCCAAGGAAGTCACCGTGCTGCGGGACGGGCGAGAAGTACGGGTGCCGATCGATCAGCTCGCGGTGGGCGCGGAGTTCGTCGTACGGCCCGGGGAGAAGATCGCCACCGACGGGGTGGTGGTCGAGGGTTCCTCGGCGGTGGACGAATCGCTGCTGACCGGGGAATCGCTGCCGGTGGAGGTCGGCCCGGGTGACGCGGTCACCGGCGCGACCGTCAACGCCGGGGGCCGGCTCGTCGTACGGGCCTCCCGTATCGGGTCGGACACCAAACTCGCGCAGATCGCCCGCCTGGTGGAGGAGGCACAGACCGGCAAGGCGGCCGTGCAGCGCCTCGCCGACTCGATCTCGGCGATCTTCGTGCCGATCGTGATCCTGATCGCGGCCGAGACCCTGTTCGCGTGGCTCGTGCTCGGGTATCCGTCTGCCATCGCCCTGACGGCAGCGGTGGCGGTGCTCATCATCGCCTGCCCGTGCGCCCTGGGCCTGGCCACGCCGACGGCGCTGATGGTCGGCACGGGGCGGGGCGCCCAGCTCGGCCTGCTGATCCGGGGCCCCGAAGTACTAGAGTCCACCCGCAAGATCGACACGATCGTGCTGGACAAGACCGGCACCGTCACCGAGGGCCGGATGCGCCTGGCCGATGTCGTGGCGGCCGAGGGCGAGCACCGGGGCGAGATCCTGCGCCTGGCGGGCGCGATGGAGTACGCCAGCGAGCACCCGATCGCCCGCGCGATCGCGGACGCGGCCGAGGAGCAGCACGGCGACCTCGCGCCCGTCACCGACTTCGCCAACCACGCCGGGCGTGGCGTCACCGGCACCGTAGACGGACGCCGGGTGCTGGCAGGCCGGGCGAGCTGGCTCACCGGCCAGTGGGGCATGGAGATCCCGCCCGCGCTGGCCCTCGCCCAGGAGCAGGCCGAACAGGCCGGCCGTACGGTCGTCTTCGCCGCCTGGGACGAGGAAGTGCGTGCCGCACTGGTCGTCTCCGACACCGTGAAGGTGACCAGTGCCGAAGCCGTCGCCCAGTTCAAGGCACTCGGGCTTACCCCCGTGCTGCTCACCGGCGACAACACCGCCGCCGCTCGGCACGTGGCGGCGGAGGTCGGCATTGAAACCGTCATCGCCGAGGTCCACCCCGAGGACAAGGTCGCCGAGATCAAGCGCCTGCAGGCCCAGGGCAAGGTCGTGGCGATGGTCGGCGACGGCGTCAACGACGCCGCAGCCCTCGCCCAGGCCGACCTCGGACTCGCCATGGGCACCGGCACGGACGCGGCCATCGCCGCCGCCGACCTCACCCTGGTCAAGGGCGACCTGCGCGGCGCCGCCGACGCGATCCGCCTCGCCCGCAAGACCCTCGCCACCATCAAGGGCAACCTCTTCTGGGCCTTCGCCTACAACGTCGCCGCCCTGCCACTGGCCGCCCTCGGCCTGCTCAACCCCCTCATCGCCGGGGCCGCCATGGCGAGTTCCTCGGTGTTCGTCGTCACTAACAGCCTGCGGCTGCGCCGCTTCCAGCCCACCAACCGCACCGTCCGCAACTAAGCAGACAGACAAGGAAGAACCACCCCATGGCAACACCCGTCAAGCACCGCACCGCCCTCGCGATAGCCGCAGCACTCGTCACGGTCAGCGTCACCTCCGTCGTCGCCACCGCGGCCGTCGCCGGCGGTGGCCCCGACAAGCCCGCCGTCTCGACCGCCCCGGCCGCCTCGCCCACATCACCGGCTTCGCCCGCCCCGATGAACAGCCCGATGGCACCCTCGCCCTCGACTCCGCCCAGCCCGGCCCCGAGTGCTCCCGCCAACGGAGCTCAGAACAACGGCATGAACGGCAGCGGCGACATGAGCATGGAGATGCGGATGCAGCTGGAGGCCATGCGCATGGGCATGAAGGCCGGCATGGAGGAGGGCATGCGTATGGGTGCCGACAAGAACTCCGGCTCCACGGGCGCCAACGGCCAGAACAACACAGGCGGCTCCATGGGCGGCGGCAACGGCATGAGCGGCGGCATGGGAATGGACGGGATGTAGGTGTCCGACCTGAACGCCGCCGCAGACGACGAGCGGGACCGGCGCATGGCGGTACGCATCGGCGTCGCCACGGCGGGCCTCGCCGGTGCAGCCCTGCTCACCGCCGCACTGGTGTCCGGCGCCCAGCCCTCGGCGGCTGCCGCACCGGACACCTCGGCCCCGGCGGCAGCGGCCCCGGCAGCACCGCAGATCACACCCTCCGCCCCGGTGACGCGCAGCAGTGGCAGCGGCTGCGGCGCCTCACAGGGCTCGGCCGCTGCCGCAGCGCCGGCTCAGCCGTCGCAGCCCTCGCCTCCCGTGACGCGCAGCAGTGGCAGCTGAGGCAGTCGAGGCCCGGTTCCCGGTGATGGGCAGTGCCGGCCACCTCCTGGTGGCCGGCCGCCCTGACCTCCTGGCCGGCGCCCGCGAGCGGCTGGAGGAGCTGGAGTCGCTGTGGTCCCGCTTCCGCGCGGACAGCGAACTGTGCCGACTCAACGCCTCGCCGGGCCGCTGGGTGCCGCTCTCCGCTCCGACGGTCGCGCTCGTACGGCGGGCCGTACGGGCATGGGAGGTGACCGGCGGGCTGTTCGACCCCACCGTACTGCCCGCCCTGGAGGCCGCCGGATACACGCGCGGCTTCCCCGACCTGCCACCCAAGCCGCAGCCCGGCGGCCCGTCCGCGCCCACCCCGGGCTGCGCGGGCATCGAGATCGACGGCGACCGGGTGCGCCTGCCGCCCGGCGTACGGCTCGACCTCGGCGGTATCGGCAAGGGGTACGCCGCCGACCTCGTCGCGGGCGAACTGCGGGCAGCGGGCGCGCTGGGCGCCTGCGTCAACCTCGGCGGGGACGTACGTACGTCCGGCTCCGCCCCAGGCGCAGCCGGCGCCTGGGTGATCGCGGTGGAGGACGAGGCCGCCCCCGGAACCGACCTGGCCTGGCTGGCCCTCGCCGAGGGTGCGGTCGCCACCTCCACCCGGCTACGCCGCCGCTGGCAGCGGCAAGGCCGGCAGCTCCACCACTTGATCGACCCGGGCAGCGGAGCACCGGCGTGCGGCGAGGTGGCCACCGTGACGGTCGTCGCCGCCGAGGCCCACTGGGCGGAGGTACTGGCCAAGGCCGCGCTGATCGCCGGACTGCCCGCCGGGCGCTCCCTGCTGGAGGCCCACGGGGTCACCGGGCTGCTCGTGACCGAAGACGGGACCGCGCACCACGCCGGGCCCTGGGAAAGGTATGTGACATGGACCCCCAACTCTGGTGGTACCTCGCCCGCGTCGGCGGGCTGATGTCCTGGTGGCTCCTGTCGGCCACCGTCGTATGGGGGCTGCTGCTGTCCACCCGGGTGACGGGCCCACGGGCTGCCGCCGCGCGCCTGTACGACCTGCACCGCTTCCTGTCCGGGCTGGCGCTGGCCTTCCTGACGGTGCATATGCTCGCGCTGGTCGCCGACTCCTGGGTCGATATCGGCCTGCTGGAGCTGCTGGTCCCCTTCGCCTCCGGCTACCGGCCCGCGGCCGTGGCCTGGGGCGTGATCGCCTTCGAACTCGCGGCGGCGATCGGCGTGACGTCCCTGCTCAAGACCCGTATCCCGCACCGGTGGTGGCGCTACGTCCACACCAGCGCCTTCCCCGTCTTCATCCTCACGACCGTCCACGCCCTCACCGCCGGAACCGACGCCGGTACCGTCCGCTGGACCGCGCTCGTGCTGGTGGCGGCCATCTCCTTCCTCTCCGTCTACCGGCTCCTCGCGGTACGCCGTACGGACGACACGGTCGCGCCCTCCGCACCCGTACGCCCCGAGCCGCCTGACTCCCGGCCCGTCATCGTGAAGCGGCTGCGCCCGGTCGCGGACGGCGTCGTCCTGGTCGAACTCGCCGCCACGGACGGCGGTCTCCTGCCCGCATGGGAACCGGGCGCGCACATCGACCTCGCCCTCCCCTCGGGGCGGATCCGGCCGTACTCGCTGTGCGGGGACCCGGCCGACCGGACCACGTACCGCATCGGCGTCCTCAACGCGCCGAAGGGGCTCGGCGGATCAGCCGAAGTGCACGCGCTGCGGACGGGCCGGCAACTCGCCGTGTCCCGCCCCCTCAACAGATTCCCGCTGGTCCTGGCCCCGCATTACCTGTTCATCGCGGGCGGCATCGGCATCACAGCCCTCCTCCCGATGATCCACGCGGCCGAGGCGGTCGGCCATGACTGGCGGCTGCTCTACGGCGGCCGGACCCGCCTGTCGATGGCCTTCACCGACGAACTCCTCGCGCTGGGCACCGACCGGGTGCACCTGGTCCCCCAGGACACTGACGGCCTGCCCGACCTCCACACCGCGCTCTCCAAGACCACAGCGGGCACCGCCGTCTACTGCTGCGGTCCCGAACCCCTCATCGTCGCCGTGGAGAAGGCCGTAACCGACGGCTTCCCCCACCGGCACCTGCACATCGAACGCTTCGCCGCCACGGCAAAGCCATCGGCGGCCCGGGCGTTCCAGGTCGAACTGCGCCGCACGGGAAGCCTCCTGCCCGTCCCCGCCGACCGGACCCTCCTCGACGTCATCCGCCAAGCCGTCCCCGGCACCCCCGCCTCCTGCGAGGCCGGGGCCTGCGGCACCTGCGCGCTACGCGTCCTCGCCGGTACCCCCGACCACCGCGACGCCGTTCTGACGGGCCCCGACCGCAGCCGCCGCGACCTCATCTACCCCTGTGTCTCCCGCTCCCACTCCCCCACCCTCGTGATCGACCTCTAGACGGCCCCTCTCACAGCCCGAAGGCCCGGCCGGGAATCGCTCCCGGCCGGGCCTTCGGCCATGTCCGCGCGCGTACGCGCGTCAGTCGGCGAGGCGCGCTGTGTAGTCGCCCGCCCCCTCGACGGCAGCGATGAGAACCGCGGTGTCGACGTCGGCTCCGTCTTCAAGGAGTACGACGCTGCGTCCGGTGCGCGCGTCGGTGGCGGCCGAGCGGACCCCGGGGAGTTCCTCCAGCTCGTCGTCGATGAGCAGGCCGCAGCTGCCACAGTGCATGCCCTCGACGAGGAGCACTACCCTCGCGCCTGTCTCTGCCTCGGCCGCGGCCTTGTTCTTCCGTCCGAACAGGTTCATTACGCGTCCTTCTTGAATTCGATGGCGCCGGTCTGCATGCCCATGGCGCAGGAGAAGCGGAGGGTGCCGGGCCTGCGGGTGCCCAGGTCGATCTCGGTGTCGCCGTCCCGCTTGACGATTTCCTGAACGCCGAGCTCGGGGATGGTGAAGGCCCGGGCGCACCCACCGGAGTCCTTGCCCCTCAGTACCAGTGTGGTCGGCACGCCGGCCTTCACGGTGAACTGCGTGGGGAGGTAGAAGTCGGTCACGGTCAGGATGACGGTCTGCTTTCCGGAGGCGTCGATGCGGACCGGGGCATCCTCGGCCGTCGCCGTCCCGCCGTTGCCGTTGCCGCTTCCGTCGCCGCCCTCGACGATGAACGGCCCGCTCGCCACCGACTGCTTTTCGGGGGTGTTGAACGACACCCAGCCGCCCGCCTGAAGCGCGGAACCCATCGTCCAGGCGGCAACGGCCAGCACCACCACGCCCGTGAGCACGGCCAACTTCCCGGAGAGCGCCTGGCTGCTCCGCCGGAAGACATATCCGAGCGCGGCGAACAGCGGCGCAGTGCCGACCACGAACCCCGCCATCACCGCGGCCCCAGCCACCGGCGACCCCGAGGCGATGGCCAGCAGCTCCATCGAAAGCGTCACCCCACAGGGCACCAACACGGTGGCGAAGCCGATCAGCGCCGGAGTCGCGACCGAATCGGTCTTCGCGCTGCGCCGCATCAGTCGGCCAAACGAAGCCGGCATGCGCGGCAGCAGCCGTCCCACCCACTTCACTCCGAACAGGTCCAGCGCGAACAGCACCATGAGCAGCCCGGCGACCAGCAGGAGCACCGCCTGCGTACGGGGGCTGGGCTGCAGCGCATTGCCGAAGACGCCCAGCAGCGCGCCGAGCAGGGTGTGGGAGACCAGCTTCCCGGTCAGGAACGCCCCGACCGGAGCGAGCGGCGTGCCGGCCGGCTGCGCGGGCGGCGCAGCCGGCCGACGGGAAGCCTTGCGGGAGGATTTCGCGGGGGTGGGGACGGAGGCAGGGGTGCGGCGGCGGGTGACGGCTCCGGCCAGGAGGCCACCCTGTACGGCGGCGCACGAGGCACCACCGGCCAGCAGACCGGTGCTCGCACCGGTGATCAGCAAAGCGACGGACGACGGCATGCGTCGTAACTCCTGTTCTGCGACGACGGCACGCGCGCACGGAATCGGGAATCCGGGCGTGCCGAAGAGGACGTGAGGGATCACGGCGTCCCGCGAGGTGCGAACAGCAACCTCGCGAGCAACCGCCCGTCACGTCCGTGACACGCACAACCGATGCAGATCAGGAGGTTCCGCCGGCAGGGGCGGGGCATTGGGCTGCGCCACCAGGAGCGAAGGAGAACAGTCGATCGGGCTCGACTCGGCCGCGGGCACCTGGCCCGACGGGCCGTCCTGCGCGAGGACACCCTTCGGCGCCACACACTGCTCCTGCGCCACCGGGCAGCCCGGGCTGTGATCCACAGACCTTGCCACAACCGAAGCCCCGGCATGCCCGACGGCCGTCGCCTGCGGGGACATGTCCATCGACCCTGGCATCGTCGTGCCCACGGCCATCGCCGGACGCGCCAGCCCCGACAGGCAGACGAACAGCGCGCACACCAGCAGCACTCCGGGCCAAGCCCGGAGCGACAGAGGCAGGCGTCGCAGCATGGCGGCCATGCTAGGCCATCGCGGAGGCCCCCTCGCACGCCGGATCAAGCGGCCTTGACCTTGCCCCGGGGGCAAGGTTTTAGCGTCGCTTCAGGCACAGAATGGAAGTAAAGGGCACGTCATGGCACTCGTCGAAGACGCGGTGTACCGGTGCCCGGACCTCTCGCCCGATTCCCTGCCGATACCGAAGAACAACCGAAGGGGTCTGTGATGCGTGAGCTGCTGTACCTACTGCCGATACTCGCGTGCCCCCTGGGCATGGGGCTGATGATGTGGATCATGATGCGCTCCAAGCGCCACTCGACCCCCGACCACCCGAGCCCTCCCGCCCCCACCGCCGAGCAGGAGCAGGAGCTCGGCCGTCTCCGCAAGGAGGTCGACGCCCTCCGCGGCGAGCTCGACGCGGATCCCCGTCTACGCAAGGACGCCTCCGCGTGACCGGCCTCTGGCTCCCCCTGGCCGCGACCGTGCTCGCCACGGCCCTCACCTACGTGTGCTGTATCCGCGCGATGCGCAAACAGGGCGGCGGCTGCACGCCCCCTCCTCCGCAGCCACCGCAGGGCGTCGAAGAGGAGATCCACCGCATGCGGGAGGAATTGCGCCTCCTGCACGAACAGACCTCGGCGCCCCAGCGTGGCGACCGGTGAGGGCGGACGTCGGCCCGGCGGCGGACCGCGTAGGTGCGCCCGCGGTCTGATCGGACCGCGAGGGAGGGCCACCGGTGTGACCGGCGGCCCTCCCTGTGTCACGGATCGGTCCTGCCGCGCGGACGCAGAGCCGAGAGGGTCCTGGTGCCGAAGCCCCAGGGGTGCCGGGATACGCTGCTGACTGTCCCTGGGCTCCCTTCCAGTCTCAGAGGCCCAGCCGACCTCACTCCCCGAAAGTGCAGCAGCCCATGTCCGCCACCATCACCTCGCGGTCGGCCTCGCCGGCTCGCGGGCTGGTGCGCGGCCTGCGGGCAGGTGTTCTGGCAGCGCTGTGCGTGCTGCTCCCGATGACGGGGCACCTCCTCTCGCAGGGACACATGCCGCGCTGGGTGATGCTCCTGGGTATGGCCGCGGTCGCGGTGCCCGGCGCCGTGCTGCTGACGCGGGACAAGCTCTCCGACACCCAACTCCTCGCGGCGCTGGCCGGCGCTCAGCTGGCATACCACGCGGCGTACGCCGTGCCGGGCGCCTGCGCGGCGGTGACCGGGACGCGTGGGCCGCTGACCCTGCTGGAGCACGCCTCGACGTCCGGTATCCCGCCCGAGGTCTTCCTCGGCGGGCACCTGGTCATGCTGGTACTCGCCGCGCGGCTGTTCGGGCTGACCGAACGCCTCCTGTGGCGCGGCGGGCCCGTCCTGGACTCGCTGCGTGCCCTGCTGCTGTTCGTCTGGCCGCAGTTGCGCACCGACGGCGGGCCGGAAGGCGACCTGCGCGATCGGGAGACCGGAGCGCTGCCCCCGTCCGCGCTTGTGGCCCGGCTGCACTCGGGCCGGGCACCACCGTCGTCCGGGCGCACGCTACTGCGGCGTGCCCCTCTCTCGATGACCGGGCTGATGCCCGGCGGCGGTCTCTGCCTGCCCTGAGGACTGGGTGCAGGGGCCGTCCCGGGTATCGGCGTTCCCTGCTCCGGCTGGTCCGGGGAGCACAGAGAGACTTCCTCCCTTCCCATGCGTTCCTTCACCCGGCGTGCCGCCCGTACGGCGGCCCGCACCCTCGCCCTACCCCTGAGCGCCGCCTTCTTGTGGGCGGGAGCTCCAGCGGCCTCGGCCCATACCGACCTGACTTCCAGTTCGCCGTCCGACGGCGCGACGTTGGACACCCTGCCTTCGAACATCCGGCTCACCTTCAGCGACGAGATGACGGATGAGTACGCCAAGATCGCGCTGACGGCGCCAGACGGCAGCCCTGCCGGCGTGGCCGATCCGCAGGTTGACGGCAAGGGTGCCGCATTGGCTGTGAAGCCCGGCCTGCCGTCGGGCACCTACACCGTCGGATACCGGGTCGTGTCGGCCGACGGCCATCCCGTGAGCGGCTCGTACAGCTTCACTGTCCGGGCCGCGGCCACAGGCACAACCGCGCCGGTTCCGGCGCCGTCCTCACCTCCGCCTGCCCCATCGGGCGCCGCCCCGCATGACTCAGGTGACAGCCCCGCGCCGACCGCGATTGCGGACGGATCGTCCCCGTCGAGCAGCGTCGCAACATCGGTGGGCCTCGGCGTGCTGATCGTGGCGGCTGCCGGCGCCGCCGTGTTCGTCGCACGTCGCCGGAGGGTCCACCGTGGTGACTGACCTTGCACGCGGCGGAGCGGGCCGCCGCCTGCCGCTGATCATCGTCGCCTCGACTGTCCTGGCCGTCGGCGTCACGGTGGTGGCCATGTGGGCTGCGGGGTCCACGGCGCAGCGGGTGCCTGGCATCGAGGACGCCGGCCCGCTCACTTCCTGGGGTCTGCCGCTTTCTCGGATCCTGGTCGACGCCGCCTCGGTGGGGACGGTGGGAGCCCTTCTCCTGGCCGGGGTTCTACTGCCCGGCGGTCGGGATCTGGGCGCGGCGCGGATGCGCTACGTGGCGTGGGCGGCGGTCGCCGCCGGGCTGTGGGCGCTGGCGTCCGCCGCGCTGCTGGTCTTCACGCTGTCCGACCTCTTCGCGCGGCCGGTCGACGAGGTACTGGATCCGGCGATGGTGGCCGACTTCGCCCTCAGCTCGGCGCAGGGCCGGTCGTACGCGGCCATGGCGGCGGCCGGGCTGATCCTGGCGACGCTGTGCGCGGGAGTGACCACCGTCCGGTGGGCGCGGGCCGCGCTCGTCCTCGCCGTCGCGGCCGTTCTGCCACCGGCGTTCACGGGGCACTCGGCCGCCTCCGCGAACCACGACGCGGCCGTCACCAGCCTCGCCCTGCACGTGGCGGGAGTCGCGGCGTGGGTCGGCGGGCTGCTGTTCGTCCTGGTCGCCGCCCTGGGCCGAACCGAGGGGGCCGCGGTGGCGGCACGGCGGTTCAGCACGCTGGCCGGTGGAGCCTTCCTCGCGGTGGCCGCGAGCGGCCTGGTCAACGCGTTGGTCCGGCTACCCCTGTCGGGTGCGTGGTTCACCACCTCGTACGGGCGAATGGTGCTGATCAAGTCGGTGGCGCTGTTGCTCCTGGGCGCGGTGGGATGGTGGCACCGCCGCCGGACCCTGCCGGCACTCGCCGACGGCGCCCGCCGGCCCTTCGTACGACTGGCCGCGGGCGAGCTGTTGGTGATGGCCGCGGCGATGGGTCTGGCCGTCGCCCTCTCCCGGACACCGGCGCCCGGCCGGGGAAGCGGCTCGCCCTCCCCGGCGGAGGAACTGCTCGGCTTCCCGATGCCGCCGCCGCTGGGCGACTTCCCGTGGACGCCGCTGTTCACCCAGTGGCATTTCGACCCGGTCTTCGCCTTCGGTACCGGCGCGGCCGCCGCCCTCTACCTCGTCGGTGTGTTCCGGCTCCGGGCTCGCGGCGACCACTGGCCGATCGGCCGGACGGTCTCGTGGATGCTGGGCCTTACGGTCACCGTGGCAGCGACCATGAGCGGCCTGGCCGTCTACGGCAAGGTCATGTTCAGCGTCCACATGGGCCAGCACATGATCCTCGCGATGACCGTGCCGATCCTTCTGGTCCTCGGCGCCCCGGCGACGCTCGCCCTGCGCACCCTGCCCAAGGCTGGCAAGGACGAGGCGGCCGGTCCACGCGAGGCGTTGATGTGGTTGCTCCACAGCCGCTACGTGAAGATCATCTCGCATCCGGCGGTGGCCGGTGTGCTGTTCATCGGCAGCGCGTTCGCCGTGTACTACACCTCGTGGTTCGAGCGCCTGATGGGAAGTCATCTGGGTCATATGGCCATGCTGATCCACTTCCTGGCCGTCGGACTGCTGTTCTTCTGGGTGATCATCGGTGTCGACCCGGGGCCACGGCGGCCGCCGCACCTGGGGCGGCTCTTCGTGTTGATGCTGACCATGCCGTTCCACTCCTGGTTCAGCATCTCCGTGATGAGCTCCACCGGCATCATCGGCGCCGGGTGGTGGGAGGCGGTCGGCCGCACCTGGGGGCCTGATCTCGCCCAGGACCAGTACAACGGCGGTGCGATCGCCTGGGCCACCGGGGACATCCCCGTGCTGATCACGACGATCATCCTGGCTGCCCAGTGGGTCCGCTCCGATCACCGGGAGGCACGCCGCGTCGACCGGCAGATCGACCGGGGCGACGCGGGCGATCCACTGGCCGCGTACAACGCGTACCTGGCGGGCCTGCACGCGCGGGACCGGCGCCTGCAGCAGGCCGCCAAGCCTGCTGCTCGTGAGGCCGGCCCAGCGTCGGCTCAAGATCACACGTAGAGGAATCATGAACAAGCTGAAGAAGAACCTAGTGGTCGTCGCCGCCCTCCTCGCCGTCTTCGGGGCCGCGTTCGGCACGTTCCTGCTCGTCAAGGAAGGCGACTCGGCCGGGGCCGCGCAGGCACTGCCCGCACCGGGCGAGGCTCAGGTCGTGCGGGAGGACAGCCACCGGCTGACCAGCCCCCAGCGCAGCGAGCTGACGATCGTGGAGTTCCTGGACTTCGAATGTGAAGCCTGCGGAGCCGTCCATCCGACGGTGGAGAGGCTGCGCCAGGAGTACGGCGACCGGGTCACCTTCGTCGCCCGCTACTTCCCCATGCCCGGCCACAGCAACAGCCGCACCGCGGCGGTCGCCGTCGAGGCCGCCGCCCAACAGGGCAAGTTCGAGGACATGTACCGCAAGATGTTCGCCACTCAGAAGGAGTGGGGCGAGCTGAAGAACTCGCAGGCCGATGTGTTCCGCGGCTACGCCCAGCAGCTCGGCCTCGACATGGGCAAGTTCGACGCCGCGGTGAAGAACCCGGCGACCGAGGACCGGGTCCGCGCCGACCAGCGCGACGGCATGGGCCTGAACGTCCAGGGCACCCCCACCTTCTTCCTCGACGGCCGGCGAATCCAGACGCCTCGGACATATGAGGCGTTCAAGGCCGTCATCGACGAACGGCTCGCACCATGAGCGGGCCGTTCGACCAGCCGGCACTGGCCGTCCTCGTCGAGGGCAGCCGCACGTACCGCGATCGCGCTGCCGCGGCCGGAATCCGGCTCGGCGTCCTGGGCAGCGGCCAGCGTCCGAGGGTCATGCTCATCGCCTGCTCCGACGCGCGCCTGGTCCCGTCGCTGATCACCGCGAGCCGCCCGGGTGAGGTGCTGGAGCTGCGCACGCACGGGGGCGTCATCCCGCGCTTCGAGCCGGAACCGCACGCGGGGGAGGCGCTGACCATCGAGTACGCCGTATCCACCCTGGAGTTCACCGACATCGTGGTCCTGGGCCACTCCCACTGTGAGGTCGTCGACGTCGATGTCGCCGACCGCATCGCTGACGGGACGGAGCCGACTACCTGGTCCACCGGTGACTTCACAGCCGCCGGGCACGCCCACGTGCTGCGCCAGCTGGACATCCTCAGCGACTACGCCTGCATCGCACCCCGCCTCGCCGACGAAACCCTGCGCCTGCACGGCTGGTACCACGAGCTGGAGACCGGTTCCACGCTCTCCTACCGGCCTCACGCGAGCGCCTTCCTCCCCCTGTGACCGCCCGAGTCCCGGCCCCGCACCCGCATCCCGAAGGACCTCAGAACCGATGACCTCTCCCGTGCCGCTCGCCTACGACGAGCGGCTCACCGCCCCGCGGACCTGGTGGCTGATCGCAGTCGCCGTCGGCTTCTCCATGGCTCTGATCGTCCTGCCGTACGGCGGCCTCGCCGCCCTCGGCGGGTTCGGCGTCGGCACCCTGGTCGCCTGTATGTGGGTGAGCGCACAGGGCTCCTCACGGATCCGCATCACGCACGATCAGCTGATCGCCGACCAGGCGCGGATCCCCCTGACCGCACTCGGCGATGTCCTCGTCCTCGAAGGTGAGGAGGCAAGGGCCTGGCGCACCTACAAGGCCGACCTGCGCGCCCACACCCTGATGCGCAGCTACGTCACCGGCGCCGTGCGCATCGAGAACACCGACCCCGACGACCCCACCCCTTACATCTTCCTGTCCACCCGCACCCCGCAGGCCCTCGCCGACGCCCTGGGGCACGCGCGTACGGCCTGATCTCCGCTTCCTGCGCTCCCCGCCTCGGTCACCCACACTAGGATCTGCCCACCATGACGATCACGCCGTCGCCGCTCCCGCAGCCCGTCCGGGCGTTGCGGTGGCGTGCGTTCGTGAGCTGGATGTGCTGCGTCGCCGCGCTCCTGCTCGCCGTGACGGTGTGCCACCAGAGCGGCCCTACGCCCACCGCGCTGTCCACCGGGAGACCGGCCACAGCCGCCGCCCTGAGTGAAGATCAGGTGCCCGCCGGAAGCAGCCAGGGCTGCGTGAACCATCAGCCGGGCGACGCCTGCCTGACCGGGCTACAGCACCTGCCGCAAAGCGTTCAACCGCTCCCGGACACCCCCGCGCTGCCGACCGGTACCGCCACGAGGACGCCAGCGCCCGCACGGGCCGGCCCCATGGTCCGCGCCCCTGCTCCCCGTCACGCCGTCGATCTCCACTCCCTGCGGGTCCTGCGGATCTAGGCAGCCCTCCCGCGCACGTCTTCCGCTGCGTGCGCGCGCCGCTGCCCCTTCCCCGACCCGCCACCCCGTCCTGGGGAGTGAAGGAACCGATCATGGGCCTGCCCAAGAACTCCGCTGCCGCCACCCGGCGCGCCAAACTCGACGCCGTCCGCCGCGCCCAAGCGGTACGTGACCGCCGCAACAAGATCATCACCATGGTTGTGTGCGCTGCCATCTTCGCCGCCATCGCCGGCGGCACCACCTATCTGCTCTTCACCATCAAGGGCGAGGAGAAGAAGAAGGAAGCCGCCAAGACCGCACCCGTCTCCGGAGAGAAGACCTGGGACAAGCTCACCCAGAATCACGTCGCCCAGCCCGTCACCTACCCCATGACCCCCGCCACCGGCGGCGACCACGCCCAGGCCTGGATGAACTGCAACGGTGACGTGTACGCGAAGGAGGTCCGGCAGGAGAACGCCGTACACGCCCTCGAACACGGCGCGGTGTGGATCACGTACAGCGACAAGGCCGCACCCGAGGACGTCAAGAAGCTCACCGACCGCGTGAAGCAGACTCCCTACACTCTGATGAGCCCCCACTCGAAGCAGACCTCGCCGATCACCCTGTCCGCGTGGGGCAAGCAGGTCGACGTCGACAGCGCCTCCGACCCGCGGGTGAACGCCTTCCTCACCAAGTACGTACAGGGGCCGCAGACGCCCGAGCCCGGTGCGGCCTGCACGAACGGGCTGACCGCGTGAGCGGCGCCACGGGCCGGCCCCGTTGGCTGGCCTGGGGCACCGGATGGCTCCTGCTCTGCGCGCTGGCGGTCGCCGTCACGTTCGCCTCGTCGCCCGGCCGGGCGGCAACCCCGGAGCCGGGGACCGCGACGGCAGCCGATGAGGGCTTCGCCCGCGACATGGCCGTGCACCACCAGCAGGCCGTGGAGATGTCCTTCCTCGTCCGCGACAACACCGCGGACGAAGAGGTACGCACCCTTGCCTTCGACGTCATCAACACGCAAGCCAACCAGCGCGGCATGATGCTCGGCTGGCTGGACACGTGGCAGGCCCCCAAGATCTCCGTCGAAGGGGCGATGGCCTGGATGGAGGGCCACGGCGGCGGGATGGCCCCCACCGACATGCCCGGCATGGCTACCCGGGAACAAGTCGACCGCCTGAAGAACGCGAAGGGGGCGGATGCGGAAGTCCTCTACCTCCAGCTGATGATCCCTCACCACCAGGGCGGTGTCGCGATGGCCGAGGCCGCCGTGAAGCAGGCCAAGAACCCGCAGGTCAAGGCCCTGGCCGAGGGCATCGTCCGGGCACAGCAGTCCGAGGTCGACCTGATGACCAGCATGCTGGGCCGGCGCGGAGCCACGCCGACGCCCGCATCACCTGGGCCCGCCCCCTCGGCGCCCGCCCCGTCCGCACACCACTGACCGCCCCGGGCGGGCCGCCGCGGGCGGCCCGCCCCCGCCCGTGGAAGCCCGGCATGCCGCCGCACGACCGATCTGCTTCCCCATGCCCGAAAGCCACGATGACGACCACACTCCCACCCGTGCCCGAATCTCCGGGGTCCCGGCGAGCACTGCCGCCAGCCGCCCAGGTACCCGTCAAGGAGGCCTGAGCCATGCTGCTGTCAGCCGGAATCGAAGCCACCGTGGTCAGCGGGTCACTGCTGTTGGCCTTGCCGATCGCCGCGCTCGCCGGATCGGTGTCCTTCTTCTCGCCCTGCGTACTGCCGCTGGTCCCCGGATACCTCTCCTACGTGACGGGGATGAGCGGCGCCGACCTCGCCGAAGCCCGCCGAGGCCGGATCTTGGCGGGGACGCTGCTGTTCCTGTCGGGCTTCACCGCCGTCTTCGTCTCCTTCGGCGCCGCCTTCGGGTACGCCGGCAACACCCTGCTCGAGTACCAGGAGCCGCTGATCCGCGTCATGGGCGGGCTGACCATCGTGATGGGTCTGTCCTTCCTCGGTGTGCTGCCGGGCATGAGCCGCGAATGGCGTCTGCACCGACGCCCCGCAGCCGGACTGGCCGGGGCGCCGATGCTCGGCGTGCTGTTCGGGCTCGGCTGGACCCCCTGCATCGGGCCGACGCTCGGCGCGGTTCAGGCACTGGCATTCAGCGAAGCGAGCGCCGGGCGGGGCGCAGTCCTGACCGTCGCCTACTGCGCCGGACTCGGGCTTCCGTTCCTCGCCGCGGGGCTGGCGTTCCGCAGGGCGTTGGGCTTCTTCGACTGGATCAAGGCCCGCTACCGATGGGTCATGCGCATCGGCGGAGGCATGATGATCGCCACCGGACTGCTGATGGTCACCGGAGTGTGGAGCGTCCTCATCCGGCACATGCAGTCCTGGACGGCCGGATTCACCATCGGCATCTGACCACCCGACACCCGCCGCCTCCCCCCGCGCCGCCGGCCTCGGCGGCTCAATCTACGATCGGACACCCCGTGCACTCCCCCTCCAGTCGCCTGCGTCTCGCTGCCGCCGCAGGTTTCCTCTCGGCCGCCCTTCTCCTGTCGGGTTGCGGCACGCCGTCCAAGCCCGGGGCCGACGGCGCCCTGCAGAAGGAAGCCGAATCGGCCTACCAAGGCACCGAACTCGACCGGCCGTTCGACAAGCCGGACCTGCGCCTGACCGGCACCGACGGTCAGCCCTACGACCTGCGCCAGAAGACAGCCGGCAGGGCCACCCTGCTCTTCTTCGGCTACACGAACTGCCCGGACGTGTGCCCCACCACCCTGGGGGACGTGTCGGTGGCCCTTCAGCGCCAGCCCAAGGAGGTCCGGGAGAACATCGACGTCGTGTTCGTCACCACCGATCCGGAGCGCGACACCCCCGCACAGCTCGGCAAGTGGCTGCAGGCTTTCGGTGACCGCTTCACCGGTATGAGCGGCGACCTCGCAGAAGTCAAGGAAGCGGCGAAGTCCCTCGGCGTCAGCGTCGAGGATCCGACCGTCCACCACGACGGCAAGGTCACCTCCTCGCACGGCACCCAGGTCCTCGCCTTCCTGCCTACCGACAACAAGGCACACGTGATCTACACCAGCGGCACCCCCATGGAATCCTTCGTGAAGGACCTGCCCCTGCTCGCCAAGGGCGCCACGACCGGCTAGCCCGAAGGCGGCTGACGGGGAGCGGACGGCGCAGCCTCCTGGGAGAGCCGACCGCCAGACGGAACACGGACTTGAGTTCACGATTTCCTGGATTCAGGATTCTCTGTATGGTTGTGGTGTGTTGACTATCGCCACTGACATCGAGGCGCTGGCCCGGTTCGGCCGCGCACTTGCCGACCCGATCCGCTGCCGGATCCTGCTGGCCCTGCAAGAAGGGCCCGGTTACCCGTCGGAGTTCGCCGACGCGCTGGAGATCTCCCGTACCCGGTTGTCGAACCATCTGGCGTGCTTGCGCGACTGCGGCCTGGTCGTCGCAGTCCCGGATGGCCGCCGTACCCGCTACGAGCTCGCCGACCCGCGCCTGGGCCACGCGTTGGGGGACCTCCAATCGGCGGTCCTGGCGGTCGAGGCCGACAAGACTTGCGTGGACGCCGAGACGGAGGGCTGCTGCTGATGAGCGTCATATCCCTGGGCGCCTCGCCCGCCCGCCGCGAAGCGCTTACCCGCCGCATACGCTTCCTCGTCGCGGCGACGATCACCTACAACGTGATCGAGGCGATCGTGGCGATCACCGCCGGGACGATCGCATCGTCCACCGCTCTGGTGGGCTTCGGACTGGACTCGGTGATCGAGGTGTCATCAGCGGCCGCGGTGGCCTGGCAGTTCTCCGCCCGCGACCACGCTGTGCGAGAGGCCCGGGAGCAGAGGACGCTGCGGATCATCGCCGTGTCCTTCTTCGTACTCGCGGCCTACGTCACCGTCGACTCCGTCCGCGCCCTCACCGGCACGGGCGAGGCCGAGACCTCGGTGCCGGGCATCGTGATCGCCGCCCTGTCGCTGGCGATCATGCCCTTCCTGTCTGCCTCACAGCGCAAGGCGGGCCGCGAGCTCGGTTCGGCCTCTGCTGTCGCGGACTCCAAGCAGACCTTGCTGTGCACCTACCTGTCAGCGGTGCTCCTGGTCGGCTTGATTCTCAACGCCACCCTCGGCTGGTCCTGGGCCGACCCGTTCGCCGCCCTGGTCATCGCGGCCGTCGCAGTCAAGGAGGGCGTCGACGCCTGGCAGGGCAAGGGATGCGCTTGCGGCCCCTCCCCCACCGCGTTGACCGCGCCCGCTGACGGTCAGGCGGAGGGAAGCTGCGGCTCCACCGGGGATGCCTGCTGCTCCGGCGAGAAGTCGGACACCGCGCGGTGAACGGCTGGTCATGGGCCGCGCTGGCCCTCTTCACCGTCTGGGCGGTCACCGCGTTCGGGATCCGGGCCATGATCCAGGCGCGCCGGACTGGTGACGCGGGCTTCCGCGGGATCTCCGGCCGCCCTGGTACGGCCTCCTGGTGGGCCGGCGTCGCCTTCGTCCTCGCGCTGCTCGGCGGTGCGGCCGCCCCCGTCGCCGCGCTTGCCGGGATGCCCCCGCTGCCTGGTACGGACGCGGTGGCGCTTCGCTGGCTGGGACTGGCGACCGCGGGGGCCGGGGTGGTCACGACTCTCGTGGCGCAGTCAGCGATGGGCGCCTCCTGGCGGGTCGGCGTGGATGCCGCAGAGCGCACGGACCTGGTCACTTCCGGGCTCTTCGCGCACATGCGCAACCCCGTGTTCACCGCGATGGCCGTCACCGCTGCCGGCCTGATGCTGATGGTGCCCAACGCGGTCGCGGTCCTCGCCCTGGTGGCACTGGTGGCCGCACTCCAGTTGCAGGTGAGGATCGTCGAGGAGCCCTACCTCACGTCCGTACACGGCGCCGCGTACACCGACTACACCGCGCGGGCCGGGCGCTTCCTGCCCGGCATCGGCCGCCGGACCGCTTGAACCGTGTACCGGGAGGGCGACGACCGGGCTGCCGGGGGCGGTCGATAGCATCGCGGTCATGCTCGTCCGCGCTCGTGGCACCACCCGGCCCCAGGGCCCGGGCCGCCCAGCCGGTAGGCCCCAGGTATCAGGCCCTGTCCAGGAACTGCAGTAGGACCTCGGCGGTCGCCCCCGAGTGAGTAAGTACGCCGCCGTGCGCCGCACCCGCGACGACCGCCAGTTCCCCGCGCGGCAGCAGCCGGACGGCTTCGGCGCCCGTCCAGGGCGGGAAGTACAGGTCGTGCTCGAACGCCACCGCCAGGGTGCGGGCTCGGATCCCCGCGAGGGCAGCCATGCGGTCCGGGTCGCGGAGCCAGACGCGGGAAGCCGCCGACTGCCCGGCCTCTCCGTCCTGCGACGCCCACACCGCTTCTTGCCCGCCCAGCAACTCCCGCCAGGCAGCGACCTCCCCGGCGTCGTCGCGCAGCACCAGCGGCGGCAGCGTGCTCAGCAACGTCTGCAACGCCGCGAACGCAGGCGGCAGGTGCCCCAACAGGCCGACCAGCTCCGCCTCCGCGTCGAGCACGGCGTCCACCACGCCGGTCAGGGGGCCGGCCCCCGCCATCAGCACCAGTGCACCGACCAGGTCGGGACGGGTACGCGCGAGAAGCTCCGCGGTGAAGCTGCCGAGCGAATAGCCGACCACCGCCGCGCCCCGGATACCCAAGTGGTCCATCAGCCCTGCCAGATCGCCCGCCAGACCGGCCATCGTGTACGGGGCGGGCGGCGCGTCCGACGGCGCGACTCCGCGCGCCGCATACGTCACCACCTCGTGCCCGCGGGCCACCAGCGCATCCCGCAGCCCGCACAGTTCCCAGGCCACCGGCGGCATCCCTGTGCCTCCGGAAAGAACCACCGGCCGTCCTGAGCCGACCCGCTCGTAGGCAATGCGTACGCCGCCCACCGCAACCGATTCCATGAGCCACCCCCGTCACTCGTGCTCTACCGAAGACCCATCATCAAGGCCTTCGACAGGGCTGCCCAGAGCCGTGACGGTTCGTTTGTCCGGCGCAGCCGGAGCGCGCCCTTTGCGCCTTCGGCACAACATTCGGGAGCTCCCGGTGTGACGGGTGGTTCAGACGCAATGATGGGCGCGCCATGGCTGCGACGGAGCGATCACGTATCCGCGCCTGGCCTGCCTCGGTGCCCGGCCGGGGCTGGCCGGGCGCAGCGCTGTTCGCCCTGGTCAACGCGGCGCTCGCGGCGGTCGGCCATCACCTGGCATCGGAAGAAGCGGTGCCGTGGGCAAGGCTGCTCTCGGTCGCAGCCGCGGTCTTCCTGATCTCCGTGCCGGGCGCCCGGCGCCCGTGCGGGCTGGCACGGACGGTCTCCTCGACCCTCCTCGCGCAAGGGGTGCTGCACCAAGGGCTCGCGATGCCGCACCCGCACTCCGCGGACGCGTCGACGGGGTATGCGGCGCATCTCGCACCCTGGCTCATGACCTTGGCGCACGTTACCGCAGCAGTGGCTACGGCAGTCCTGTTGCACCGAGGCGACCAGAGGCTGCGCGGCCTGTCCACCGTGATGGTGAGGTGGGCGCGGGCAGCCGCCGTCGCGCTCGCGCGGGCGATCGGGTCCTTGCCGTGTCGCCCGCTCCGGCCGCCCTCCGAGGCGCGGCTCCCTCAGGTGGGGATACGCCGATCGCAAGCAGCTACGGAGCGGTTGGTGCATGTCGTCGTGCGGCGGGGACCACCTGAGGCACTCGCTCTCGGCCCAGACCGCCTGTGGCGCGACATCCCGCACGTCGGCAACGCGCCCGCACCGAAATGAGAAGACGCGACCTTGACCCGCTCACGTATGTCCACGCGCGCTGTACGCGCATCTGCCGCCATCGCCGCGGCCGCTGCCCTGGTTGTGGCTGGTGCCTCAACCGCCTTCGCTCACGCCGAGGTCACCGCCTCCGACGACCGGGCGCTGGCCGAGAACGTCACGCTCTCGTTCTCCTCGGAGGCCGAGTCCGAATCGTCAGGCATCAAGGAGCTCAGGGTCGTTCTGCCCGCGGGAATCACTCCGGACGCGGTGGTCCTGAAGGAGGCCCCCGAGGGCTGGAAGTACGCCACCACCGCCGACGGGTACACCGTCGGGGGCACCGCGCTGAAGGCCGGTGAGGACGCCAAGCACAGTGTGGTGATCAGGCAACTTCCTGACGCGAAGTCGCTCGCATTCAAGACGGTGGAGACGTACGAGGACGGCAAGGTCTCCCGCTGGATCGAGGTGCCCAGCGGGGGCCAGAAGGTGGAGAACCCGGCCCCCGTGCTCGACCTGAAGCCCGCAGCGCCGGGAGCCAAGCCTCTGGCGCCGAGCCCCAGTCCGACGCCGACCGCCGCCCCGTCGACCGCCGCGGCGACGCCGTCGCCCGAACCCAGCGTCGCCACCTCGGCTCCGAGCTCCGCCAAGCAGAAGGACGAGGGCGGCAGCACGGGTGTGGTCATCGGCATCATCGCCGTGGTCGTCATCGGCGCCGGGGCCGCCGTGTGGTTCAAGCGCCGCAGCACCAACTCCGGCTGAGCAGGTAGAGCAAGAGGGGCCGGGCACCCCGCCGAGCGCGCCCGGTCCCTCTCCCCGCTATGCGGCCACCGCCTCCTTCGCCGGTACGCGCAGGTGTCCGCCTCGGGCCAGGGCGGCGACCGCCACGGCGCACAGCCCGCCGACGGCGGCGAGCAGCACCCAAGGGGCGAAGGCGATACCCGCGGCCCGTGAGGCGTCGAGGACCGCGCCGGTCGCCAGATTGCCGAGGGTGATGCCGATCCCGCACACGGTGTTGTAGAGGCCGTAGTGCGTGGCCACCCACCGATCGCGGGCCAGCACGACGATGGTGTCCATCTCGAACGGGTACAGCACCGCCGTCGCCAGAGCCAAGCCTGCCGCGCAGGCGAGCAGGGGCAGCACCGCGAGTGCCGTGGCCGGCCAACCCGTTGCGGGCGACCGGAAGGAGCTCAGCAGCGGCGGCAGGAACGCCGCCCCCATCAGGAGCAGACCGGCCACCAGGCATTGTGGAGACGACCAGGTGCGTTTGCACCACGCCGTGATGCGCAGCTGTCCGAGCAGTGCGACCAATCCCGATACGACGAACAGCGCGCTCGTGGCGACCGTACTGGCCGAGCCCTCTCCCGTCAGCCGCTGTGTCTCCAGAGGGAGGGCGAGGTAGATCTGGAAGGACAGGACGTAGGAGCCGGTCATCGCGGCCGAGAACAGCCAGAAGGGCTTGTTGCCGAGCATCGTTCTCGCCTGCGTACGCAGGGACACGGGCTCACCCGCAGGCCCGCCGCTCCGCTCGGGCAAGTGGCGGGTCTGGAGCAGCGTCAGGCCGGCGAACAGAGCAGCCGCCACCAGGCACGTCACGGGAAACGACACGGTGAGTAGGGCCATCCCAAGCAGGGGCCCGAGCAGGATGCCGGTCTGGTAGAAGACGTTGAACAGCGCGAACGCCTCCACCCGCCGCTCGCCCGCTTCGGCCGCGAGGTAGGCCCGCACCGCCGGGTTGAACAGCGCGCCGGCCAGTCCCGTGGCCGCGGAGGCGGCGATCAGCGTCGCCAGGGAATCGGCGAACGCCAGGGCGGCGAACCCGACCGTGCGCAGCGCGCAACCGGCGACGATCAGCGGCTTGTAGCCCAGCCGGTCGGCGAGGGCGCCACCGATGAGGAACATGCCCTGTTGGGAGAGGTTGCGGACTCCGAGGACCAGGCCGACCGCCCAGGCCGCCATCGCCAGCGAGCCGGAGAGGTGGGCGGCGAGGTAGGGCATCAGCATGTAGAAGCCCAGGTTGATGGTGAGCTGGTTGATCAGGAGCAACTGCACCGCGGTGTCGAACGAGCGGGCCTGCCGCCACAGTCCGGTCACCGGCCGGCTCCCGTCTGGGGCGTGCCGGCCGAGGCGGCAGCACGATCCAGCGGATCGACGACGCGGGGGCAGCGCGTCCATGAGGTGGCTTCCCGCTCGCCGGGGTGCTCGAGAAAGTCCGGGGTTTCGGCGGGCTGGATGCCGAGGAGGTTGTTCGCGGCGCAGTAGTCGTCGTTGAAGACGGTGTCGAAGTAGCGGTGCGGGCCGTCGGGAAACACCGCGACGATCCGGGTCCCCTTGGGACTCGTGCGGGCGAGCCATCCCGCGACCAGGGCGACGGCGCCGACGCTCCATCCGCCGGTGGCGTAGTGGCGGGAGGCGAGGGCTCGGGCAGCCCAGACGGCCTCGCCCGGTGCGACCCAGTGGACTTCACTGAACGCCGGGTAGTCGACGTTGCCGGGGTGGATGGAGGAACCCAGGCCCCGCATGAGCCTGCTGCGAGCGGGCTGGCCGAAGATGGTGGAGCCGATCGTGTCGACACCGACGAGCTGCAGCCCGGGCATGCGCGGACGCAGGGCGCGCGCGATGCCCGCGGAATGACCGCCCGTGCCGACCGCGCAGACAAGGATGTCGATGGTGTCGAGTCGCTCTGCCAGTTCGGCGGCGAGAGGGGCGTACGCCTCGATGTTGTCGGGGTTGTTGTACTGGTCCGGGCACCACGCGGCCGGGTTCTCCGCGAGGAGTGCGGCAACCTTGTCGAGGCGGGCCTGCTGCCATCCGCCCGTGGGGTGAGGCTCGGGTACGAGGTGGACGTGCGCGCCGTGCGCAGCCAGCAGCCTGTCCATAATCGGTTCCATGCCCGGATCGGTGACCACATGGACGGGGTGACCGTAGAGGACGCCTGCGAGGGCGAGACCGAGGCCGAGCGTGCCGGAGGTCGACTCCACGATCGGGGCGCCGGGTCGCAGTTCGCCGCGTTCGCGGGCCCTGGCGACCATGTGCAGGGCCGCGCGGTCCTTGATTCCGCCCGGGTTGAAGCCTTCGAGCTTGGCCCAGAAGCCCTGTGGGGCGCGGGCGAAGGGTTCGTCGACGTACAGCATCGGCGTCGAGCCGACCGCGGAGAGCAGGCTGGGGTCCTGGGCAGGCACGGGTGAGCTGAGGTGCTTCATGGAGGTGCGGCTTCCTGTGTGCAGGCGCACGTGTCCGGCCCACGCCCGTAGGGGCAGGCGGGTGCCGGACAGCGCCGAGGAACGTGCAGATGGCGGCAGCCCGTCCTCCGGCCTTTGTCAGGACGGAGTCAGGGCAGGCCCGTTCATCTGCGGTCCACGCACGACAGGTTTCGCGGATCCGGTCGGGTGAGGGCCAGGGTCACGGCACGTGGAGACGAAGCGCGGAGCCCCGGCTCCGGGGAGTCCACCGCGGGTTCCAGGCCGGCGACGCGGCCCGCCTCGCCATCGGGCCTGTTCGCCGTGTGCTCTTCGACAGCCCGGCTTCCGGCATGGCATCCGCCGTCCATCGGCTCCACGGCACGCGGGTGGCCGGCGGAAGCGGTGTCAGCGGCCGCCGTCTGGACGGGCGAAGCGGCTGCGGCGGTGGACGTCAACTGGTGATGTCCTGCCGAATCACACACCCCGAGGAGCAGCACCAACGTGGCGCCGAGCAGGAGGCCGACGAGCCACCGCTCGCGCCTCACGCTCCGCCACAACCGCTCTCGATACCGCATCGTAATCTGAACGCTACCCTCAGTGACCACATGGTGCGACTAGGGAGCCCCGAACGAGTGACGTGGCCCGCGAGGCGCTCGCGCGAACGGCCTACGTCCGACTGGCGTTCGGTCCCCGACTCTTACATCAACCCATTGCTCCAGAAGCACCCCGGGCGGCGGACCGGGACGCCGCAACGCGTCCGGCGGTCAACAGCCCCTGAACGCGTTTGCGCAGTTCAGCGGCCCTCTAAGTGGAGATGACAACGGTCACCGATGCAGCCTTTGGTGATCTGCCGGTGCGTGGGTTTCACTGCCGGAAGACACCAGCCACGGAGGGGGATCCACATGAGCAAGCACGACCACGGTCATGAAGGCGCAGGGGGACACGCGGGGCACGCCCACGGTGTCACGGCTGACGCCGACCGTCGCTGGCTGACCATCGCACTCCTGCTGATCACGGGCTTCATGGCCGTCGAAGTCGTCATAGGCCTCGCAGCGCAGTCACTCGCCCTGATCTCCGACGCGGCGCACATGCTGACCGACGCCGTCTCCATCGTCTTCGCGCTCATCGCGATGCGACTGGCGGCTCGCCCCGCCAAGGGCGCGTTCACCTTCGGACTGAAGCGGGCCGAGATCCTCTCCGCTCAGGTCAACGGACTCACCCTGCTCCTGCTCGGCGCGTGGTTGGCATACGAGTCGATCGAGCGGCTGATCGACCCGCCGGAGGTCAAGGGCGGGCTGGTGCTGGCGACCGCTCTCGTCGGCATCGCCGTGAACGTGGCGGCCGCTTGGTGCATCTCGAAGGCCAACCGCTCGTCGCTGAACGTCGAGGGCGCCTACCAGCACATCCTCAACGACCTGTTCGCCTTCATCGGTACCGCCATCTCCGGCCTGATCGTGCTCACCACCGGCTTCGTCCAAGCCGACGCCATCGCCACGCTCGTCGTCGTCGCCCTGATGTTCAAGGCCGGCTACGACCTGATCCGCGATTCCGGACGCATCTTCCTGGAAGCCGCTCCCGCCCACATCAACCCGGACGAGGTGGGTGACAAGCTCGTCGCCCAGGACGGTGTCGTCGAGATTCACGACCTGCACGTCTGGCAGATCACCTCCGGACAGAACGCCCTGTCCGCGCATGTCCTCGTCGAGGACGGAGCCGACTGCCACACCGCCCGCCGCGCTCTGGAGCACCTCCTCCAGCACGACTACGGCATCACCCACACCACCTTGCAGGTCGACCACGCCGCCGAAGCGGCGCTCGAGCTGGCCGAGATCGGGAGCGGACACTGCGCCGACCCCCACGGGCCCGTCCACCTCAACGCACCCCACGCGCACTGACCACATCCACAGGCAGTGTCGGAACCGATGGCAGCGCCGCCTCGTCACCAGCCGAGTTCGTCACATCCGGCCTGGTCGGCCGGTTCCACCTGGAGGGTGGCGTGGGCGACGCCATAGCGGTCCTTCAAGATCCGCCGTGCCTCGATCAGGACCGCACGGGCATCGCCCTCGACGGGGGTGACCAGGTGGGCGGTGGCCACGTTCATGCCGGAGGTGAGGGTCCACAGGTGCAGGTCGTGGACATCGGCCACACCCTCGATCCGGGTCAGGTCCTCCGCGACCGCGTCCACGTCCATACCTTCCGGTACATGCTGCCCGAGCACGGCGAGGACCTCCCGCCCCAGCATCAGGGCGCGTACCACAACGAACACGGCGATGGCCAGCGCGACGACCGTGTCCCACACCGGCTTCCCGGTCGCCGCGACGAGCCAGCCGGCCACGATCACACCGACCGACCCTGCAGTGTCCGCGACCACTTCCAGGTAGGCGCCCTTGACATTGAGGCTTTCCGACGCCCCCGAGCGAAGCAACAGCAGAGCGACGGCATTGACAAGCAGGCCCAGGGCGCCGACGACGAGCATGGGTCCGGCTTCGACCTCGGGCTCGGTGCCGAGGCGGCCGATCGCCCCGATGACGATGTACGCGGCCACACCGAGCATCATGAGCACCGCGAGCGCCGAGGCGAACACCTCGGCCCGGTACGAGCCGTACGTACGCCTGCCGGTTGTATCCGCGCGGGTAGCGATCCGCGTAGCCACGAGCGCCGCCGCCAACGTCACCACGTCGGCCGCCATGTGGCCCGCGTCGGACAACAGTGCCAGGGAGTCGGACAGCAGCCCGTAAACCAACTCCACAACGAAGAACGAGGCGATCAGGACGAAAGTGATCGCGAGGCGCCAACGATGCCGCCCTGCCGCGTGGCCTGCCGGGTCAACACCGTGTCCGCTTCCCATGAGGCACCACTTCCTCATCGTCCGGAACCGTGGGCGTTGAGACCGCTGATCCAGGTCGGGACCACGTCCACCTCCCGACTGGCCCATGCAAGCACGATCAAGCCCCGACAGCGCGGCCGACACGACGCCCGGTCGGCCGCCCTGGCAGACCGGTCCACCTCCATCAGGGCGTCGCGGCGGTGACGCTCATTCAGCGGGCGGCGCGGGGACGATCTCGCACCAGTCCTTGCTGGTGCAGGCGAGCTTGCTTCCCGCGACGGCACAGGCTTCTTCCGTCCTGCGCTCGGACGCACGCAGCATGGGGCTGCTGCTCCCGTCTGCGCTGCCCACGGGATACGACGTCAGACGCGCGTCAGGCCCGGCCTTGTTCGAGACCTCCCTCACAGGTCCACCGGTGCGCGTGTGAACCTCGGCCCATACCGAAGAGCAGGAGGGGCTGTAGCGCAGACGCACCACGTACCTGCCGGCCATGACAGTGCTCTCCCCAACCCGCAAGTGGCTCCTCCTGGCCGGGAGAGGCGAGGCGATCGCCTGCGGCCGCACCGCAGTTCACTACAGAACGTGACCGTCGAACGGCTCCGACTTCGCGCCACCAAGGCTGGCGTCCGGCACCTCCACCGCATATACAGAAAGCCGTCTTGGGTGGCGGCGCGGGCGCCCCGACCGGGCGCACGACGTGGTCCAGAAGACGGCTCCACATTGCTGACGCTACATCAGAAAACAGGCTGGTCGAGCGTCAAATGAGCGTCGGGATATCGCCCGCAGCGCCCACAGCGCACATAATGCGCACCGCCAAACCTGCAGGTCAGCGATCCAGCGCACCTTCGATGCGCACCGGGGGCGTGGTAAATCCCTTGGCGTGCGCCGGGGGTGGTTCTGTCATCGACAACACGTCGGGCACAGCAGGCCTCCACAAACGCGTCACGCTTCAGCCGATGATGTGGGGATTGTCGAGTCGAAGGACTTGACCCGTGCGCCGACCGCAAGGAGGGCAGCCACCGCGGCAATGGCTGCGAGGGCCGCGAAGAGGTGGGGGTAGCCACCGAGGGGGCCAGCGAGAACAGCGACGACCCAGGGTGCGAGGGCTGCGGCGATGCGGGCGGGGGCGCCGAGGAGAGCGGAGAGACGGCCATAGTGGGTCGTGCCCCAGCGGTCGGTGACCGCAGTGGCTTGGAGAAGCGTGAGGTTTCCGCGCACGACACCAGCAAGGACTGCGAGGCAGACCAAGGCGGGCATGGGGCCAGGTACAAACGCCAGGGATCCTGTGGTTGCGGCGCCCAGGGCGATCAAGGTGACCGTGCGAGCGGCAACGGAGGTACGGGCGGACAGAACTGCGTACAAAGTACGGCCAAGGGTCTGGCCGACGCCGCCGAGTCCGAGGGCCCAGGCGGCGGTTGTCGCGTCCACACCGCGTTCGGTGAAGAGCGGGATGAGGCCCATGACGACGGCGTACATGACGAAGCCGGAGAGGGTGAAGGCGGCGGCCAGCAGGAGGAAGGGGCGGCTGCGGGCGATCGGGGTGCGGTCGTTGGTCGGTGCGGCTGGTGGGGCCGTCGGCCAGGGGGCCCGTAGGGCAAGCGCGTGGGCGGGAATGGTGACGGCGGCGAGGATCACGGCCAGTACGGCGTACGTCTGGCGCCAGGTGAGGTGTTCGGCGAGGGCGGCCGTGAGCGGGGCGAAGACGGTGGATGCGAGTCCGCCGGCGAGGGTGACGATCGTCAGGGCGCGGACGCGGTCGGGTCCCCACCAGCGGGTGATGGCGGCGAAGGCGGGCGGGTAGAAGGTGGCCGCCATCGTGACTCCGGCGAGCAGCCAGCCGAGGGTGAAGACCAGCAGGTTGGGTGCGGCGGCGATGAGCAGGATCGCGAGTACGCCGAGGACGGAGCCTGCGGTCATCACGGCTCTGGGGCCTCGGCGGTCGAGTATGCGGCCGACCGGGATCCCGACGACGGCGGAGACGAGCAGGGCGAGGGAGAAGGCGGCCGTGGCCGCGTTCGTGGACCAGCCGGTGTCCGCCGTCAGGCGCGGGAGCAGGACCGGAAAGGCGTAGTAGACGATGCCCCAGCTGGTGATCTGCGTGGCGCAGAGTGCGGGCAGCACGGCGCGTGGCCGCGACCGGGCCCCCGTTCCGGTCGCGGCCACGCTGGCCTGGGTGTTGGTCACCTCGGTTAGCAGCCACCGGAGGAGGCGGGAGCGCCAATGGTGAGGGTGGCCGGGGCGGCGCAGCAGCCGCCACCGGTCTCCTCGGCGGCCTCGGGCTGCTCGAAGAGGCCGGCGCCGCCGCAGACGCCGGTCTCGGGAAGCGTGAGCTCGACACGGTCTGCGGAGTCGATGTCACCGGCGAGGGCGGCGACGATGGAGCGGACCTGCTCGTAGCCGGTCAGGGCGAGGAAGGTGGGCGCGCGGCCGTAGGACTTCATGCCGACCAGGTACACGCCCTGTTCGGGGTGGGACAGTTCACGGTGGCCGTGGGGGTAGACGGTGCCACAGGAGTGCTGGTTGGGGTCGATCAGCGGTGCGAGCTCGAGCGGGGCCTGGAGGCGCTCGTCGAGGCCGAGCCGGATCTCGGACAGGAACGCCAGGTCGGGGCGGAAGCCGGTGAGGACGATGACCTCGTCCACCGGGTCGAGGCGCCGGCCGTCCTCACCTACGAGGACCAGGCGGCTGTCGGTGTCGCGCTCGATGGCTTCGGTACGGAAGCCGGTGACGGCGTCCGCGTGGCCGCTGTCGACGGCGGCCTTGGCGGCGAGGCCGAGGGCACCGCGGGCGGGGAGCTGGTCGGCGTTGCCGCCACCGAACGTGGAGCCGGAGATGCCCCGGCGCAGGATCCACAGGGCGTGCGTGCCGCTGCCGTCCTCGGCCTTGGCGAGGTCGGCCAGGTAGGCGAGGGCGGTGAAGGCGGATGCTCCGGAGCCGATGACGGCGGTGCGCTTGCCGGCGTAGCGGGCGCGGACGGCCGGGTCCTTGAAGTCGGGGACGCGGTAGGTGACGCGGTCGGCCGCGCTCTTCTCGCCGAGTGCCGGCAGTCCGCTGGCTCCGGCCGGGCTGGGGGTGGTCCAGGTGCCCGAGGCGTCGATGACGGCACGGGCGAAGAGGCGCTCCTCGCCGCCCTCCGCGGTGGTCAGGTGCAGGACGAAGGGCTGGGTGTCGCGGTCGGCGTCGACGATGCGGTCGCGGCCGGTGCGGGAGACGCCGGTGACCTTGGCGCCGTAGCGGACGCGGTCTCCGAGGGCGTCCGCGAGCGGCTGGAGGTACTGCTCGACCCAGTCGCCGCCGGACGGGTAGGTGGCGGCATCGGGCTTGATCCAGCCGGTGGGGGCCAGGAGCTTCTCGGCGGCCGGGTCGGTGACCTCGCCCCAGGTGGAGAAGAGGCGTACGTGCGACCACTCGCGCACCGCGGCTCCGGCAGCCGGGCCGGCCTCCAGGACCAGCGGTTCGATGCCGCGCTCGACGAGGTGCGCGGCGGCGGCCAAGCCTGCGGGGCCGGCTCCGATGACGACGACGGGCAGATCGGTGGTGGCAGGCGCGTTCACGGTCGACTCCTCGGTGTTTCGACATCTGTCGATGGCTTGCGTTGTCAGCATGCCACCTGATTCGATGAGCGTCAACATAGACATTCATCGAATCAGAGGGGTTTTCGTGGAACGCATCGAAGTGGCGGTGATCGGGGGCGGTCAGGCCGGTCTGGCGACGGCCCACGCCCTGATTCAGCAGGGCCTGCGGCCGGTGGTACTGGAGGCTTCGGACCGGCCAGCCGGGTCCTGGCCGCGGTACTACGACAGCCTCACGCTGTTCTCGCCCGCCCCGTACAGCTCACTGCCCGGACTGCCGTTCGAAGGCGACCCGGAGCGATACCCGCACCGGGATGAAGTCGTCGCCTACCTGACCCGTTACGCAGGGCGCCTGGATGCCGAGGTCCGCACCGGCACGCATGCAGCCACCGTCGACTCTAATGCCGACGCCAGGGGGAAGGGCTTCACCGTGAGCCTCACGGGTGGCGAACAGCTCTCGGCTCGGGCGGTGGTAGCCGCCTCCGGCACCTTCGGACACCCCCATCTCCCCGCCCTGCCCGGCATGGACCGCTTCGAGGGGACGGCGCTGCACGCGGCCGACTATCGCAGCCCCGAGCAGTTCACCGGGCGCCGGGTGGTCGTGGTCGGGGCCGGCAACTCCGCGGTGCAGATCGCCGTCGAGCTGGCCGGCGTATCGACGGTGTCGCTCACCAGTCGACAGCCCGCGAGATTCGCCCCCCAGCGCATTCTCGGCCGCGACATGCACTTCTGGCTGGTTCATTTCGGCGTGGACGCCGCCCCCATCGGGCGCTTCCTGCGCACCCCGCCCACCCAGCCGGTCTTCGACCTCGGCCGCTACCGGACCGCGATCCGGTCCGGGGCACCGGACTGGCGCCCTTTGTTCAACCGCCTGGACGGCCGGAAGGTCACCTGGTCGGACGGCGTGACGGAAGAGGTGGACGCGATCGTGCCGGCGACCGGCTACCGACCGAACCTGCCGTACCTGGAGCGCCTGAGCGTCATGGGCGACCACGGGCGGCCTCAGCACCGGGAGGGCATTTCGCTCGCGCACGACCGGCTGGCCTTCGTCGGGCTGGAAGGCCAGCGAAGCCTGTCGTCGAACTCCCTCCGGGGGGTGGCCGCGACGCCCGGCGGATAGCCGGCCGGCTGGCCCGCGCCCTCCGCTACTGAACACGCCCTGGCCCGACTGGTTCGACATGTGTCAACATAGACGTATGTCGAATGTGCAGGTGCTGCCGCTGCTGGAGCCGGGTGCCGTCGTACCGTGCTGCCCGCCACTGACCGAGCGCCCGCTGACTGCGGAGGAGGCTGAGCGCACGGCCATGATGTTCAAGGCCCTGGGCGACCCGGTACGGCTGCGGCTCTTCTCGGCCGTCGCCTCCCATGAGGGCGGCGAGGCGTGCGTCTGCGACATCTCGGACGTCGGGGTCTCCCAGCCGACCGTCTCGCACCACCTGAAGAAGCTCAAGGAGGCAGGGCTGCTCTCCTCCGAGCGGCGCGGCACCTGGGTGTACTACCGGGTGGAGCCCGCGGTTCTCGCGGCCATGGGTGCTCTGCTGGCCGGCGCGGCGAAAGCAGCCTGACCGCGGTACGGATGCCCCCGTGGCTCGCCCATCAACTGATGTCCTCCCCGCTGCCACCGAGGGTGAGCTGCCGACGGTGGAAGTCGAAGTGCTGCGTCGGGTAGCGGTAGACGTCCGCGAGGGTCATGAAGTCCTTGAAGAAGGGGTCCCAGCGGACGGGGTAGTGCATGCCGCGAGCAAGGCCGGCTTCGGACTCCGCCGCCAGGTGGCGCTGCAAGGAGCCGGTTACCCGGTCGAATGCGGCGCCCATGCGGCGCGGCCCGTACACCTTCACCGCCCCGCACGGACCGAGGTAGTTGATTAGGTCGAAGGGCACCGTGGCCGCGTTCAGCACGCGCGCGAACACCATGCTCACCCTGCGCGGGAGCCGGCTGAAAACGCGCACCAGGACGAGCAGCGCCCGGACGACCATGTAGCCGAAGAGCATGTGCCACAGCAGCTGCTCGTTGGTCCACTTCGTGCCACGAGTGGGCCGGGCGAGGTCATCCTGCGACGCCGTGTCGAGAAGGTGGTGAAAGGTCTGGCGGGCGCGCTCGTAGTCCTCGTACACGCCCTGCCGGTCCATCGGGTCCGCGTTCGCCATGGCCTGCCAGCTCTCGGTCGCCGTCCGGGACGCTGCCCCGACATTGCGATGATGCCCGCTCCACAGTGACCTCTCACCAGCAACCGCCGAGTTCAGTCCTCCTGGAGGAGAGTGCGGAAAGTCTGCTCCCCGATCTGCACGGCGCGACCCTGGCTGACGACCTGGCCGCTGATCTCGGGGTGCCCGCACTGCCACTGTTCGGCGGAGGTGCGGCTGGTGAAGAAGTTCAGCGCGTCACAGCACACAGCGACGGCGGGGCCGCTGCCTTCGCGGCGGCCGACGAAGACGACCGCGTCCGCCGGCTCCCACACCGCCGCACCGCCGGTGAAGGTGACGGTCACCGGCTCGCCGCTCACCGGGTCCGAAGAAGAGACCCGTACGTCCTGGCCGCCGAGCATGGCGGAGATGCCCAGGGCATCGACGGCACACATCGACCACACCTGCGTACCGCTCGCCAGCCGCACCCGATGCGGGGTCTCGACCGCCGAGAACGGGTACGCAGCCCGGATCCGCCCCGCCGCATCCAGGATCAGGAAGTCCTCCCGGTCCAGCTCGGCGAGCACGTCGGTGGCAGTCCGGCCGGCGCGGGCGGCGACGGCTTCGAGTGCACCTGCTTCCGGCGCCGTGCCGTGGGTGGCGAAGTGCCGCAGTACTGCCTGGTGGACGACGCGCAGCCCTCGCTCGGCCGGGGCTCGCCGGCCGCGTCCGGCCCGGCCGATCGGGTCCAGCAGATCCGCCTCGCAGCAATCCTGACCGTCGGCTGCTGCGAGGGCGGGCCTTGTGCCGGACAGGACCTCTCGCAGGGCCTGGATGCTCGGGGCGCCTTCCGCGTGGCCGTCCGCGTCCCGGTAGAGACGGCAGGACACGCTCGCCGGAGCTCCGGCCATCGCGAACGGATCGATGCCGTCCAGGAGGACCGTCGGCGAGCCAGTCATTCCCCAGCGGGCCGCTTCGGCCGCCTCTCGAACCTCGACGAGCTCCACCTCGGCGCTCCGGCCGCCGAGCACGGTGGTGATCCGCTCGCGTACCACCGGCACGTTCGGGCATTCCGGCACCGTCAGGATCGTGATCCGCATCTCCGCCGTCCTCCAGTCCATGGTCGTGGGCTCGACGGTAGACCTTCCAGTGCGCTGGAAGGTCAAGGCGTTAGCGTGGAGGTATGCGCATCGGCGAGCTGGCAGCGGCGGCCCGGCTGACCACCAAGACCATCAGGTTCTACGAGCAGGCCGGGCTGCTACCCGCGCCCCCGCGCACCTCGGGCGGCTACCGCGACTATCCGCAGCCCGCCGTCGCCCGCCTCGGCTTCATCCGTGACGCCCAGGCGGCCGGGCTGACCCTCGCCGAGATCCGATCCGTCCTGGCCCTTCGCGACAGCGGGCAGGCACCCTGTGCCCGGGTCGGCGCGCTCATCGACGAGCACTTGGCGGAGATCGACCGGCGGATGGCCGAGCTGCGCGAGGCACGTACAGAGCTACGGGAACTGGCCCGGCGGGCCGCGGTGACCGATCCCGACTCGTGTTCCGAGGGCGAGATCTGCACCATCCTCAGCCGGCCGTGACCGCGGGCCTCCGGTCCGGCTCCGGAACGAAGCGGGGAACGAGGCGTACGTAGGCGACCATGCCGATGACCTCGACGAGGGTCTGGGTGACCACGATGACCGCGGCGACGGCCAGATCGTCCGGCAGGGCGAGAGCAAGGGGCAGGACGACAAGGGAGTTGCGGGTCGCGCCGGTGAAGACGATCGCCCGGCCGGCCGGGGCTTCGAGCCGGAAGAGGCGGGCGACTGCCTTGCCGGCGAACGCCATGACGATCAGGAAGGCGACGTAGAAGGGGACCACGGCGGCGACGTCGGTGAGGCTGTCGCCGAGCTTGGGGACCTGGGAGGCGACCACGACGAACAGGGTGGCGGCCATCAGCGGGACCATCGTGGTGGTCGCGGCGTCGGAGACCTTCTGCCCGGCGGGCCGGCGGGCCGCCCACGCCTGGAGCGCCCAGGCCAGTGCCAGCGGGATCACGATCAGGATCAGGAACGCCTCGACGAACGGGCCGACCTCGACGATGTCGGCCAGCTCCGAGCCCATGAACAGGTACAGGAACAAGGGCAGCAGGAGCATCTGCGCGACCAGCAGCAGCGGGGTGGCGGCGAGCAGGCGGCGGCTGGAGCCTCCGGCCAGCCCGGAGAAGACGATCACGTAGTCCACGCACGGGCACAGCAGGACCAGCAGGACACCGATCCGTACGGCCTGGTCGGCGGGCAGGAAGGTGAACATCGCGGCGACCACGAGAGGCACCACCACGAAGTCCACCACCAGGGCGGCGGACAGGAACCGGCCGTCGCGCAGGGAGCGGACCAGTTCGGCCGCCGGGACCTGGAGGAAGGTGACGAACAGCAGCGCGCCGAGCACCGGGTTGATGGCGTGCTCCAGGCCGGGCCCGGCGGACGGGGCCGCCCAGCCCACCAGGGCGCCCGCCGCCATCGCACCGAGGTACACCGCGATCTGGTGGTGTTCCATCCGCTCCACCAGACCCTGCGGGCCCTGCTGCGACATGTGACGACTCCTCGTGGTGCTGTGCTGCTGTTCGTAGGCTGGCAGCCTGAATTCGGGCTCATTGTCGCAGGCCACAGGCCCGCCGGGCTGTGCGGGGGATGGTCCTGGCGGCGGTGGCCCTCAGGAGGCGGCCTGGGGGCCGGGCCCGGTGTCCTCGGTCGGCCTGGACCGGGTGCGATTGTGGGAGCGGTGGCGGGCGAGCAGGGCGGCTCCGCCCGCGAGCGCGGCCAGGGCGAGCAGGGTCAGGGCGAAGGGGGCGGGGCCGAGGTGGTCGACCCATCCGGCGAGGGTGTTCTGGATGCCGGAGGCCGCGGTGACGATCGGGTCGTCGGGGCTTGCGCCCGCGTACAGGCGCAGTTCGTAGACGCCGTACCAGGCGATGTAGGCGCCGACGAGGACGAGGAGGCCGCCACCGATGCGGGTGATGTGCGGCAGCACGGTGCGCAGCAGACGGGCGGCGGACTGCTGGGCGAGGGCGGCGGCGACCGCGAGGACGCCGACGACCAGGCCCATTCCGGCGGCGTAGGCGGCGTATGCGGCGATGCCGGTGGTGATGTCGCCTGCTTTGAAGGTGGTGGTGGTGACCACCAGGAACGGGCCGATGGTGCAGCCCAGCGAGGCGATGGCGTAGGAGACGCCGTACAGGGCCATCGATCCGAGTCCGGCCACGGGGTTCTTCGTGGCCTGGAGTTTGGGGGTGCGCAGCAGGACGTTGCGTCCGGTGAGCATGAAGATTCCGAGGAGCAGCAGGGCGGCGCCGATGACGATGGTGACGGTGGGCAGCCATCGCTGCACGGTGGAGGCGATCGGGGCCAGGGCCAGGCCGAAGATCCCGAAGACGGCGAGGAAGCCTGCGGTCATGGCGGCGGTGGCGGCCAGGGCCCGGCCGAGCGCGGCCAGGCGCGCCGACGGTGTGCCGCCGGTGCTGGACTGGGCGATGAACAGAGTCAGGTAGGCGGGCAGCATCGCGAACCCGCACGGGTTCACGGCAGCCAGGGCGCCCGCGGCGAGCGCGAAGGCAAGGGTCTCGTTCATGGTCGTCCGGTTCTTACGGGCCGGTCAGTTCGGCGACCTTGGCGGCCAGGGCCTTCTCGCCCAGCTCACCTCGCACGACCTCGACCTTGCCGGAGTCGTCCACGAAGGCGTAGGCGGGCTGCTGGACGACGCCGAACCGCTTCCACACCGTGCCGTCGAGGTCGGCTATGTGCGTGAAGGCGCCCACCTGGTAGTCCCTGACGAAGGCGCGCATGTCCGGAGTCTCGCCCAAGCCCGCGACGCCGACGAAGACGGCCTTGTCCTTGGTGGCGGCCTGGACGGCAGCGACGTGCGGAGCCTCGCGGCGGCACTCACCGCACCAGGGCGCCCAGAACCACAGCACCGCGTCCTTGCCCGCCAGCGTGGAACCCTCGAACGGCTTGCCGTCCACGGTCTCGGCGGCGAACTGCAGCTTCTTGGGCACCTCTGCCGAGGGGCTGGTGACGGCCGACGCGGCCGGTCCGGGTTCGGCCGGAGTCGGCGCGTCCGCGGCAGGGCTGGACAGGGACTTGGCGGGCGTGTCCGCAGTCGTGCTGCTCGTGCCGCACGCAGTCAGGGCGAACAGAGCAACAGCGGCGAGAGCCAGGGGACGGGCAGTGCGCACGTGCGGATACCTCCAGGTAGAGCGGACAAGCACCGGCCAACCGAGCCCAGAGAGTCCTGTTGAACGGGGAGAGGGAAGAGGCCGCTGGGTCCGGTCAGTGCCGCAACGGGTCTGTTTCGGCATCGGCCGGCGCGAGTGTGGGCATGCCCAGATCGACCACGCCGATCTCGGTCTTGCACGACGCGGTGCGGCGGCGGCGCACCACCCACACGACGCCCACCAGCGCGGCGACTGCCAGGATCGCGAGGGCGGGAATCCACACGGCGCCCAGCGCGGATACGGCTCCGATTCCGCCGAGCAGGGCCAGCAGCGGGCCCGCGCAGCACACCGCGCAGGCAGCCACCGCGGCCGCGCCGGCGCCGACCATGCCCCACGGACGGGACGGCTGGGGAGAGGTAGAGGCGTTCATACAGTCGCTCCGAACAGGTCGGCCAGCATGCCGGCGGCGCTCTCGGGCGCGCGGACATCCAGCTGGAGGGTGGTCGGGGTGAAGTGCAGGGTGAAGTCGAAGAACGCGCAACAGCCCTGCTCGGCTGCAGACAGCGCAGCGAGCTCGGCGGCCAGCGCGGGAGTAGCGGGGAAGGTCAGGCGTACCCCGTCCGGCACCTCCTGGCGCCCGGTGGCCTGGTCGATCAACGCGCGCCATTCTGCGGTCCGCTCCCCCAGCTCGTCGCCACCCAAGGTGCAGGCCACCGGTGCCTCCCGCCACGACTCGCCGGCCTCCGCAGGTGCCGTGGAGTGCGGACGGCTGGGCGACAGCTCCACCAGAACAGGACCCGGCGCCGCGCTCTCGCTGGTGCACCCGCACTCCGGCCCGCAGGCACCCGCTGGAGCCGGACCGGCCAGCCGTTCGTGCACTGAGGCCAGGTAGGTGGAGAACGCCGCCATCTCGGCGGCACGCCGGTCCGCGTCTGCGATCCGGTCGGCGACGAGCGGAACCATCCGGGCCCGCACCGACGCGCATACCCCGTCGTCCCGCACATCAAGAAGATCGCGGATGTCCTCGAGCGCCAGCCCCATCAGCTTGGCGGAGGAGATGAAGGCGAGACGCTCCACTGACTCCTCGTCGTAGAGGCGATAGCCGGACGCAGTGCGCTCGGCCGGCAGAAGCCCGGCCGTCTCGTAGAACCGCAGTGTCGACGGGCGAACGCCGGAGCGTTCGGCCAGCTGGGATATCCGGAAGGTGTTCATACCTCGAACGTAAACCTTCAAGTCGACTTGAAAGTCAAGCCCGCACCCTGCCGACCGCGCTAGAGGCACGGCTCCGCCACTCGTGGGCCGCGGACCAGGTTGGGCCATTCGAGGCTGATGTCAGCCATAAGTGGAGTCAGGGTGAAATGATGCGAGAACATCAGCATAAGCTGACATCAGGGTTCACTGATGCGATCGCGAATGTTGGCCACGCCGCAGGAAGCTGCTCTGGCCCTGCCTCGCACTCACCGGCGCATCCGCGCCATCGCCCTTCACTCCCACGCATTGCACCGAAAGAGAGCCTGTTCATGACCGCGACAGAACCCGGCACCGCCTCCCGGCCACCAAGTGGCGAGGACGCCTCGATCGTCGGCAAGCTGTCGACCCTCGACCGCTTCCTGGCGGTGTGGATCCTGCTCGCGATGGGACTCGGTCTCGGGCTGGGGCGTCTGATCCCAGGCCTGAACGACGTGTTGGCGAGGGTTGAGATCGGCGGTGTCTCGCTCCCCATCGCGGTCGGGCTGCTGGTCATGATGTATCCGGCGCTCGCGAAGGTCCGTTACGACAAGCTCGACTCCGTCGCCGGCGACCGCAAGCTGATGATCTCCTCGCTGGTGATCAACTGGATCGTCGGACCGGCCGTCATGTTCGCACTGGCCTGGATCTTCCTGGCAGACCTGCCCGAGTACCGCACGGGCCTGATCATCGTCGGCCTGGCCCGCTGCATCGCCATGGTCATCATCTGGAACGACCTCGCCTGCGGCGACCGTGAAGCCGCAGCCGTCCTCGTGGCCTTGAACTCGGTCTTCCAGGTGATCACGTTCGGCGTCCTGGGCTGGTTCTACCTCGACCTGCTGCCCGGCTGGCTCGGCCTGGGCGAAGGCGAGCACCTCGACATCTCCATGTGGAAGATCGCGCTGAACGTCGTGATCTTCCTCGGCGTCCCGCTGGTCGCCGGCTTCCTCACCCGCCGCATCGGCGAGAAGAAGCTCGGCCGTGAGACCTACGAGGCGAAGTTCCTGCCGAGGATCGGCCCGTGGGCCCTGTACGGCCTGCTCTTCACGATCGTCATCCTCTTCGCCCTCCAGGGCAAGAACATCACCTCGCAGCCCATGGACGTGGCCCACATCGCGCTCCCACTTCTCGTGTACTTCGCCGTGATGTGGTTCGGCACCTTCGCCCTCGGCAAGGTGATCGGCCTGCCGTACGACCGCACCACGACCCTCGCCTTCACAGCTGCGGGGAACAACTTCGAGCTGGCCATCGCCGTTGCCATCGCCACCTTCGGCGTCACCTCCGGCCAGGCACTCTCCGGAGTCGTCGGCCCCTTGATCGAGGTCCCCGTGCTGATCGCTCTGGTCTACGTGTCGCTGGCATGGCGGAAGAAGTTCGCGACTGGGGAACTGGCCACCCCTGGAAAGGCCCACTGATGCACTGCCTCGACTGCCACACCGCAGGAACGGTGAGCCATGCCGTCGGCGTCTGCCGTGACTGCGGTGCCGCCGTCTGTGCCAACCACGCCCGCGTCACCGAGCGCCAGGTCCGACGGCGGCCGCTCCTGGCGCCGCCTGTCGAGACGCCGGCCCGAACCGTGCACTGCTTCCAGTGCGCGGGAGTACACACAGGCTGACCAAGCCGACACGGCCCGTCCGCGCGGCGTCGGCTGCGTGGGGGCCGAAGGCCGTGCGGTCGATACCGACCGCACGGCCTTCGGGCGCGTGCGAAGGTCAGCTCCGGAGCAGTTCCGCGATGTCGCGGGCGGCCTCGCGGGCCGGGCGGCCTACACCGATCAGGGTCGCGGAGGCCGGTCCGGTCCAGTCCCCGTAACCGAGCAGGTGCAGTCGCGGCTCGTCCACCGCTCGAGTACCGATCGTGGCGATGTGGCCGCGGGTGCCGCGCAGGCGGAGGGAAGCGAAGTGAGCCAGGTCCGGGCGGAAGCCGGTGCACCAGATGATCGCGTCGGCCTGTGTGCTCGTCCCGTCGGCCCAGGCGACGCCATCCTCGGTGAGGCGGCTGAACATGGGCTTCGCGGCGAGAAGACCGGCATCCCGGGCGGCCCGTACCGGCGGGACGGCGACGATGTCGCCGAGCGAGGCGACACCACCGGTGTCGGTGCGGCCCGCATCGAGCGCCTGACGGCGGGCGGTGGCGGCGTCGAAGAGGGCGCGACCGTCGATGTCGTCGGGAAGGAAGCGGGGCAGGCGCTGGGTGACCCAGGTCAGGTCGGCCGTAGCGGCGAGGTCGGCGGCGATCTGGGCACCGGAGTTCCCGCCGCCCACCACGACCACACGCTGGCCCGCGAACTCCACGGGGCTCCGGTACTGCACTGTGTGGAGCTGGCGGCCGGCGAATTCGCGGCGGCCCGGGATCGCGGGTAGGAAAGGACGGGTCCAGGTACCGGTGGCGCTGATGACCGCGCGGGCTTGCCAGTCGCCGCAGTCGGTCGTGATGCCGAGGCAGGAGCCGTCGCGGTGGACTGCATCGACCCACACACCGCGCTGGACGGGAAGCTCGTACCGCTTCTCATAGTCGGCGAGGTACGAGACCACGTGTTCCGCGTCGGGGTAGACCTCGCCGGGCTGGGGCGGCATGAGGCGACCGGGCAGCGACGAGTAAGCAGCCGGCGAGAAGAGGCGCAGGGAATCCCAGGTGTGCGGCCAGGCTCCGCCGGGTGCCGCCTGGGCGTCGAGGATGACGTGCTCGATGCCCAGGCGGCGCAGGTGGTAGCCGGCGGCGAGGCCGGACTGGCCGCCGCCGATCACCACCACATCCGTGGACTGCGTCATGCGGAGGGCTGTCCGCTGTCACTCGAGCCGCGCATGAAGATGACCGCCACCAGGGCCAGGCCCACCACCGCACCCACGAGCTGCACGCCGACGAACGCCGGGACCGAGGCGGGGGCGATGCCCGCGAAGGTGTCCGTGAAGGCGCGGCCGATGGTGACGGCCGGGTTGGCGAACGAGGTGGAGGAGGTGAACCAGTACGCGGCACCGATGTACGAGGCGACGGCGACGGGGGCGAAGCGCAGGCGGTCGGTGCGGGCCAGGCCGAAGATCAGCAGGATCAGGCCGGCGGTGGCGACGACCTCGCCGAGGAGTAGGTTCCCGGCGGAGCGGTCGTGGGTGGACCACTTCACCAACGGCTCGCCGAACATTGCATCGGCCAGGATCGCGCCCGCGATCGCGCCGACGATCTGCGACGGGAGATACACGGCCAAGTCACGGGCGGTGACGCCCGAGCCACTGCGGCGGGCGGTCCACCACTCGGCCAGCGTCACGGCCGGGTTGAAGTGCGCCCCGGAGACCGGGCCGAGGAGGGCGATCAGTACGCCGAGGCCGAACACCGTGGCCAGGGAGTTCGCCAGCAGCTGCAGGCCGACGTCCTGGCTGAGCTCGGTGGCCTGGATGCCGGAGCCGACCACCACCGCCACGAGCGCGGCGGTGCCGACGAGCTCGGCGGCGGCGCGTGCGATCAGCGGAGTGGGGGGCGGGGTCGCACCAGGGGCGGGCTGGGGCGCGTCGGCGGCTATGCCGGACGCCGCTGCGGGGGCGACGACGGGCTCGGTGACGGACAACGGTTCTCCTCGGGCAGGTGAGGCAAAGCGGACTATGGGCAGGACCGCTTGACGTTCGCTTCGACGGTTGCGCGCGCGGTCTGAGCGAGGTCGGCGAACTGACCGGCGAGCTGGGCGATGACGTCCGGGCGCAGACGGTAGTAGATGTACCGCCCGCATGGCTCGGTCTCCACCACCCCGGCCTCTCTCAGCACCTTCAGGTGGTTCGAGAGGTTGGTCTGCTTGGCACCGGTCTCCTCCACGAGGTGCGTGGTACACAGCGTCTCGCGGGAGAGCAGGGTCACGATCTGAAGCCTGAGGGGATCTGCCAGGACTCGGATCAGTTCAGTGTCGACTGACGTCATCATGGACTGATACTCTCACATCAGTGGTGGCTGACACCACCGGGTGCTGATCTTTTCGTGGCCCCTTTTTCCCTTTGAGACGAGAGAGATCTCTGATGTCCGAGCAGTCCGGCAAGCCTTCTGTCCTGTTCGTGTGCGTTCACAACGCGGGTCGCTCCCAGATGGCTGCCGCTTGGCTGACCCACCTGGCCGGGGACCGCGTCGAGGTCCGCTCCGCCGGTTCCGCCCCCGCCGACTCGGTCAACCCCGCCGCGGTCGAGGCCATGCGCGAGGTCGGCATCGACATGTCCGCCGAGACCCCCAAGATCCTCACGATCGACGCGGTCAAGGCCTCCGACGTGTGCATCACCATGGGCTGCGGCGACACCTGCCCCGTCTTCCCGGGCAAGCGCTACCTGGACTGGAAGCTCGAGGACCCGGCCGGCCAGGGCGTCGAGTCCGTCCGCCCGATCCGTGACGAGATCAAGAAGCTGATCGAGGGCCTGATCGCGGAGATCGCCCCGGAGCCTGCAGCATGAGCGAGCCCACCGACATCGCGGCGATACGCAACGTCATCGTCATCGGCTCCGGCCCCGCCGGATACACCGCCGCCCTCTACACTGCGCGCGCGAACCTGCAGCCACTCGTCTTCGGCGGCGCGATCTTCGTCGGCGGCTCGCTGACGACGACGACCGAGGTCGAGAACTTCCCCGGCTTCCGGGAGGGCGTCGACGGCCCGGTCCTCATGGAGAACATGCGGGCCCAGGCCGAGCGGTTCGGCGCCGAGATGATCGACGACGACATCGTCTCCGTCGACCTGACCGGCGCCATCAAGACCGTCACCGACTCCGAGGGCACCGTCCACCGGGCCAAGTCCGTGATCATCGCGACCGGCTCCGGCTACCGCAAGCTGGGCCTGCCCAAGGAGGAGGACCTCTCCGGCCGGGGCGTCTCCTGGTGCGCGACCTGCGACGGGTTCTTCTTCCGCGACCGCGACATCGTCGTGGTCGGTGGTGGCGACACCGCCATGGAGGAGGCCACCTTCCTCACCCGCTTCGCCCGCTCGGTAACCATCGTCCACCGGCGCTCCACCCTGCGGGCCTCCCAGGTCATGCAGAACCGCGCGTTCACGGACGACAAGATCTCCTTCCTCTTCGACAGCGAGATCACCGAGCTGGATGACAAGGACGGCAAGCTCGCCGGGGTCACGGTCCGCAACACCCTCACCGAGGAGCTCCGCCACCTCGACGTGACCGGGCTGTTCATCGCGATCGGCCACGACCCGCGCAGCGAGCTCTTCACCGGCCAGCTCGACCTGGACGGCGAGGGCTACCTGCAGGTGCAGTCCCCTTCCACCCGGACGAACATCCCCGGGGTCTTCGCCGCCGGCGACGTCGTCGACCACACCTACCGCCAGGCGATCACCGCGGCCGGCAGCGGCTGCCAGGCAGCCCTCGACGCCGAGCGCTACCTCGCAGCACTCGCCGACGCCCGGTAACTCCACCCCACCACGAGAGGAGGCCACATCATGGCCCTCAAGAGCGTGACCGACGCGGCGCCACCAAGATGGACCGCCCCGAAGACGTCGAGCCCCATCCCCAGACCGGCCGCCTGTACGTCGCCCTGACCAACAACAAGGACCGCGGCGCCACCGGCAAGCCCGGCGTCGACGAGGCCAACCCCCGCAAGGGAAACAAGCACGGCCACATCCTGGAGCTCGACGAGCACCGCTCCGACGCCGCCGCCCGCACCTTCCAGTGGCGCCTCATGCTGGTCTGCGGCGACCCCGCCGACCCGTCCACCTACTTCGCGGGCTACGACAAGTCGCAGGTCAGCCCGATCTCCTGCCCGGACAACATCGCCTTCGACGAGCACGGCAACCTCTGGCTCGCCACCGACGGCAGCGCCCTCGGTTCCAACGACGGCCTCTTCGCCGTCCCGGTCAAGGGCCCCGAGCGCGGCCACGTCAAGCAGTTCCTCACCGTCCCGAAGGCGGCGGAGACCTGCGGCCCGATCATCACCGAGGACCGCATCCTCATCGCCGCCCAGCACCCGGGCAAGGCCGACGGCTCCACCGCCGAGAACCCCGCCTCCCACTGGCCCGACGGCCCGGGCAGCATCCCGCGCCCGTCCGTCGTCTCGGTCTGGAGGGAATCCCGCTCCTGATATGCACGGGCCCAGGCCGCCGCTCGCGGCCTGGGCCAGCCGGCTGGGCTTTGTCAGTACGACCGCGGCGACATGACCTGGTCTTCTGCCCCGGGGGCCTCCAGGATGCATCGCGGCATGCCGGGGCCCGGGGTGGCGCGTACGGCCACCTGGGCCGGCGGATCCGTGGGCAGCTCCACGTGCACGGCGACAGGGTGGTCGTCGCGGGTCGTGCCGTGCCCGGTCTCCTTACCGTCGACGAGAACCTCGACCACGACGGTGTGACCGGTCTGGACCGTTGCGCTCACGGGGTGCCCGGCGTGCTCGATGTGGAAGTGATGGCGTCGTCTCATCGGTACGCCCTCTCGCCGATCGCCTCAGCTCGGCCCCACCCCAAGCGTAGCCAGGCTGCCCCTCCGCTGCCCTCCCGGGAGCGTGACGAGCGCGCCGACTCGCCCCCGGCGTCGCGGCGGGCATCCTCGCGAAGGCCTCCGTGGCGACAGAGGGCCCTTGCCTCAGCCGCAGCAGGACACGCCGCCTGAGGCGTCCGTCGTGACGATTGCAAGCTCGGCACGGGCCGGCTTCACCGCGCGGACGATCGCCGAGTGCATGCCGTCGGCAACCGAGTGGGTTCGGGTGATCTCGATGTCGGTGAACCCCGCCTCCTCCAGACCGTGCCGGTACTCGGCGAACGTCAACGCGCCGGCGATGCAGCCCACGTAGTCCCCGCGCTCGGCCCGCTCGGACGGTGACAGCTCATCGTCGGCGACGACGTCCGAGATGCCGATCCGGCCGCCGGGAGTCAGGACCCGGTACATCTCCGCGAACACGGCGGGTTTGTCGATGGACAGATTGATCACACAGTTGGAGATCACCACGTCAATGGTGCCGGCGGGCAGCGGGGTCGCCTCGATGGTGCCCTTGAGGAACTCCACGTTGGTGGCGCCCGCCTTCTTCTGGTTCGCCAGGGCCAGCGCGAGCATCTCCTCGGTCATGTCCAGCCCGTACGCCTTGCCGCTCACCCCGACCCGCCGGGCCGACAGCAGTACGTCGACACCTCCGCCGGACCCGAGGTCGAGCACTCGCTCGCCCTCCCGCAGCTCGGCGACGGCGAGGGGGTTCCCGCAGCCGAGCGATGCAGCCACCGCCTCGGCCGGCAGGGCTTCGCGTTCCGCCTCCGCGTACAGCCCCGACCCGAAGTTCTCGTCGATCTCGACGCTTCCGGACCCGCAACAGGCGGTACCACCTCCAGCGACCTGGAGCGCTGCCGCCGCATAGCCGACACGGACTGCTTCGCGAAGATCGGACTGCTTGCTCATGATCTGCTCCCTATCCACTGCTTCGAGGCTTATGGGATCAACAATGAACCCAGCATCGACAAACGTCAACATAGAGGCTCATCGAAACAGCGCCCTACCCATCCCTCCTTCCATCGACTACCGTCGATAATCGATGGAAGGAGTCCGTTGACCACAGCACCTCTGACCGACGAAGACGCGGTCACCTACGCCAGCTGGTTCAAGGCCCTGGCAGACCCCATGCGCGTACGGCTGCTGCACCTGCTCGCCGGCGAGCAGCACTCCATGACGGTCGGCGAGATCACCGACCGCCTGCCTATCGGCCAGTCGACCGTCTCCCACCACCTCAAGACCCTGGCCGAGGTCCGCTTCGTCCTCGCCGAACGGCACGGCACCAGCACCCGCTACGAGGTCAAATCGGCCTGCCTGGAACGCTTCCCCGCCGCCGTACACGCGATCATGAGGCAGTCATGAGGATCATCCCGATGGCCGCTGAACATGGCGCACAGGTCCTGGCCATCTATCAGGCCGGCATCGACGAGGGGAACGCCACCTTCGAGACCGAGACTCCGGACTGGCACTCCTTCAACACGGCCAAGCTCCCCTCGCACCGCTACGTTGCCACCGACGACGCCGGGAATAGGACCCTCGGCTGGGTCGCAGTCAGCTCCGTCTCTGACCGCTGCGCCTACGCCGGCGTCGTCGAGCACTCGGTGTACGTCCACCCGGACGCCCGCGGCCAAGGAATCGCCCGCGCCCTCCTGGGCGCCCTGATTGCCTCCACCGAAGCCGCCGGCATCTGGACCATCCAGTCCGGCATCTTCCCCGAGAACACCGCCAGCCTCGCCCTCCACCAGCGCGCCGGCTTCCGCATCATCGGCACCCGCGAACGCATCGGCCACCACCACGGCCGCTGGCGCGACGTCGTCCTGCTCGAGCATCGCAGCCTCGCGATCGGGTAGACCCAACCCATGCCGGGAGGCACGCTGCGCTCAGCCCGCCGTGTTGGCCCGAGGCGCTGTAACCCCGCCACAAGCAGCCACGCCTGTACGTGTCCGAATCTTCATCGCCACGCCACCCTTGCCCCCTCTTGGAGGCGGCCGCAATCCGGCGGGCTCTCGCGGTGACCGGGTGCAGCGGCGCCAGGACCCGGCCGCCGCGCCACCCACCAGGAGGGCCGTGGTCGCCGCACCCCCACCCCTCCTCGCGGAGCAACTTCAGGCCTCCGGGCTCAAGGAGACGCCGTTGCTTCCGTCGGCACAGCCCAGGCGCTAAGGCCCTCCTCCGACAATCTCTGCGGCCTGGCGCGGAACCACAGCGCGCCCTCACTCCCCCACGACCAAGATCCGGGCCAGTTGCGGGCCGACACCCGCCCGATCGACGACGGATCCCTCTATTTTGCCTGATCAGGAGCGGTGAGGCGCGTGTACCAGCAGCACACGAAGAACCTGCTGACGAGTCACTCGCCTGAAGGACGGCCTGGCCCGTTCAACGAATAGGCGTGGCAGCCGGTGGGCCGAGCTGCCGCCAACGGCCACACCTGGACCTCCCCAAACCGCACCCGTGGGCACCCGCTGAACACGCCGCCAGGCATGGGGCCCTGCCAGCGCGACCGCGGCGGCTCCAGCACGGCGCCTTGTTGACTGCCTACAACCTCGTAGGCCGGCCTCCGCCGCGGGCGAACTGCGGGCTTCGACCCTGAAGGGGGGAGTCGAACCGGCCCTGTCCGGGGCAGTCGAACGGTTCGTGACCGGCACCTCTGCGTGACGCGCCTCTGCCACGAGGAACCGTCCGACTCTCCCTCCAGACATCTAACTACTCGTCAGTAGAGTCAGCAAAGTGTCAGCATTCGTTCGACTAGACCTGACCACACCCTGATCCACATGAGACTCGACGCCAAGATCAAAAAGCCACTACCGAGATCGTGTCGACTCCCGCCGGGCCCTCGGAAGCGGAACGATGTGAGCCGCCACGTACAGCCCGCGCCCTTGATGACATCAGCGCTGTTCAGCGCGTTCTACCCCTGGGCTTCAAGCGAGTTGGGGGAAGTTCCGGGGCAGGAATCGGAGGGCCGTCGTAGCCCTTCACGTCGCCGAAGCGACTGCCGTTCATCCAGTCCTCGCGGGCCTGTGCGATATCCTCTTGGGAGCGTCCGATCCAGTTCCAGAACATCACGATCTCCTCCTCGAACGGCTCGCCGCCCAGCAGCATCAGGCCGGCGTCCGAGATCGCGCGCAGGGGGAGGTCCGTGCGCCCGCAGCCGAGGTAGAGCATGGCGCCCGGGAGGAGGGGTACGCCGTCGACGTGGGCTTCGCCCGACATCGACAGGACCGCGTACTCGAAGTCCGGGTTCAGCGGGAGCCGGGTCTCCGTGCCCGCCGCCAGGGCCAGGTCCGCGCCGACGATCGGGCTGTACGCGGTTCCGGGCGAGGTCGCCGTGTCCAGGGTGCCCAGGATGACCGTCGCCGTCAGGCCGGGGGCGCTGACCTGCGGGAGGTCCGCGTGGTGCTGGAAGTGCGGGTCCACGTCGCGGTGCGCGTCCGGGAGGGCCACCCACAGCTGCGCGCCGTGCAGGAAGCGGGCGTGCGGGCGCGGGCTCTCCTCCGAGTGACTGATGCCCCGGCCGGAGGTCATCAGGCCGAGCTCGCGCGGGCGGATCGTCGCCAGGCTGCCGACGCTGTCGCGGTGCAGCACTTCGCCCTCGTGGAGCCAGCTGACCGTCTGGAGGCCTGAGTGGGGGTGCGGGGCCACCGCCATGCCGGGCTCGTCGGCGATGTCGTCGGGACCGTAGTGGTCGACGAAGCACCAGGCGCCGACCATGCGGCGGCCCAGGTTCGGGAGGAGCCGGCGGACTTCGGTGGACTCGCCGAGTGTGACGGTGCGCGGGCTCAGGAGTTCGCGCACGGGCTCGGCGACGACGAACCCGCGGCCGCCGCAGGTGGAGAGAGCGGGCTGGCGATCGAGATTGCTCATACCGCACAACTTAGTCCCGGCGCAGCCGCCGCAGTCAGGGGAATGTGCGTACGGATCCCCGTGTTGCAGCAGCCGGACGGAACGACGCGAAGGAAAGAAAGACGGAGGGCAGAGGACGCGATGGACGTGATGGGCGCGATCGACGCACAGCAGGGCTACCTGGAGCACGGGACCGACGCCGAGCGCTGGGACCGCGGCCGGCTCTTCTTCGAGGCGAAGGAGTACGCGAACGCCGCCCGCGTCCTGCACTGCGTGGCGGCCGAGGCCCCCGAGCTGCTGGCTCCGCGGCTGCTGCTGGCCCGCGCCTACTACCACTCCGCCCAGCTCTCCAAGGCCGAGCACGAGCTCCGCGCCATCCTGGACCGCTGGCCGGTGGAGGACTACGCGCAGCTGATGCTCGGGCGGACCCTGGAGCGCCAGGGCAGGGCCGCCGAGGCGGCTCCGTACCTGCGGATCGCCGCGGCGATGGCCGGGGATTTCCCGGAGTAGCGGTCCGGAGCAGCGGCGCCGGGCGACACCGAGCCGTGCCGGCGCCGCGCCGTGGCGGTACGGGATCCGGGTGCCCGGGCCGGGTCTACGGTGCGGCCGGGTGCCGCGCCGCCCACTCTCCCGGCCCCGCGCGTGCGGGACCGGGGCGGTCCCTCGGTTAGCCTGGGGGCAATATGAACCGTCTGACCACGCCCTTCGGCTCCTACGAGCTCGCCCGCTTCCCCGAGGACCCGCGCGACCGGCTCTTCGCATGGGACGCCGCCGACGAGTACCTGCTCCGCCACCTCGAATCCGGTACGGGTGAACGCGGCCCGGTGGATCTGGCCGGCGCCGGGCAGATCACCGTGATCGGGGACCGCTGGGGGGCACTGACGACGGCGCTGGCCGCGCACCACCCCACCCAGATCACCGACTCCAGCCTGACCCGCTCCGCCACCATGGCGAACCTGGACCGCAACGGGATCGGCACCGCCAAGGGCACCGTGACCCTGCTGACCACCCAGGACGCGCCGCCCGAGCGGATCGACGTGCTCCTGGTGCGGGTGCCGAAGAGCCTGGCGCTGCTGGAGGACCAGCTGTACCGCGTGGCCCCGCACGTGCACGCCGGCACCGTCGTCGTCGGCACCGGCATGGTGAAGGAGATCCACACCTCCACGCTGCGGCTCTTCGAGAAGATCCTGGGACCGACGAAGACCTCTCTGGCCGAGAAGAAGGCCCGCCTCATCTTCTGCACGCCGGGCAACCCGGGTGCGACCCGTCCGGCGACCCCCGGACCCTGGCCGCTGACGTACGTCGTGGACAAGGACGGCGGCTCCGGCGCCGGACTGACCGTCGTCAACCACGCGGGCATCTTCTGCGCGGACCGCCTCGACATCGGCACCCGTTTCTTCCTCCAGAGCATCCCGACCAACACGGACGGGGCCCGGGTCGTCGACCTGGGCTGCGGCAACGGGGTCGTGGGCACGGCGGTCGCGGTGGCCGACCCGCGCGCGGAGGTCATCTTCACCGACGAGTCGTACCAGGCGATCGCCTCGGCCAAGGCGACGTTCCGTGCCAACGTCACCCACGAGCGGGAGCGGGCGGACTTCCTCGTCGGCGACGGGGTGGCCATGCTGGACCCCGGCTCCGTGGACCTGATCCTGTGCAACCCGCCCTTCCACTCCCACCAGGCGACGACCGACGCGACGGCGCTGCGGATGTTCGCGCAGTCGCGCAAGGCGCTGCGGCCGGGCGGCGAGCTGTGGGTGGTGGCCAACCGCCACATGGGGTACCACACCCACCTCCGGCGGCTCTTCGGCAACAGCGAAGTCGCCGCGAGCGAGCCGAAGTTCGTGGTCCTGCGGGCGGTCAAGCGGCGTGAGCAGCCCCGCGGCGCGTGACCTGCCCGTACGTCCTGCGCATGGTCCCGCCGGCATTCCTGCCCGTAGTCCTGCCCGGCGATCTCCCAACCGCCCTGCGCTAACCCGCCGGTAGGCCCGTCGCCGCGTCCTACACTCGGCCGCGTGAGCAGTCAGGTGGATCAAGACGCGGCCGTCGGCGGGCACTACCGCCGGGACGAGGTGGCCCGCGCGGCCGGGGTCAAGGTGCGCAACCTGCGCTACTACCAGGAGCGCGGGCTCCTCCCGCCGCCGCGCCGGGAGGGGCGGATCGCCTGGTACTCCGAGGACCATCTCACCCGACTGCGCCTGATCAACGACCTGTTGGGGCGCGGCTACACCGTCAACGGCATTGCCGAGCTGCTGGCGGCCTGGGAGCAGGGCGGCGGGTTGTCCCAACTTCTGGGCCTCGAGCGGGAGATGACCCGCGACTGGGAGCAGGAGGACTCGGTCGTCATGTCCCGGGCGGAGCTGCGGGAGCTGTTCGGCCCGACGGCTTCCCCCGAGGACACCCGGCGGGCGGCCGAGTTGGGGTACGTGACGATCGACGGGGACCTGGTCACGCACCGCAGCCGGCGCCTGCTGGAGGCGACGGTGACGCTGGTGCGGGCGGGGGTTCCGCTCGCGGAGGTGCTGGACGCGGGGGACTTCGTACAGACGCAGGCGGCCGCGGTCGCGGACCGGTTCGTCGCGCTGTTCAGCACGCACGTGATCGGCACGGACGGGCTGGAGCAGCTTTCGGCCACGCGCCTGCAGCACATCACCGAGGCGGTGTCGGCGCTGCGTCCGCTGGCGGGCGAGGTCGTGGCCACCGAGTTCGCCCGGGCGATGGCCCGGCGGGTGGACGCCGAGGTCGCCGGGCTGCTGCGCACGGAGTCTCCCGGGACGTAACCGACGAGTAGGACTCGGCCTGAAAGGTACGCCCGAGCAACCTTGCCAACCCCCATTGGCACTCTTACATTCAACTCGTCGGTAACAACGGTGCACAGCCGAACATAAGGGACGATCTCATGGCAGATTCCCCACAGTTACCCGAGTCACCTGATTCACCCGAGGGCCGGGTCCGCTGGCGCCGGTTCGCCGTACTGACCCTCCCGGCCGTAGCCGTGACCGCCGGCCTCGGCATCGCCCTCGCCCAGGGTGCGCTCGCCGCCTCCTTCGCCGTCTCGGGCCAGCAGTTCAAGGTGTCGGCGAAGAGCCTGGAGGGCGAGGGCTTCGCCCAGTACGGCAGCGTCGACGTCAACGCCCGCGAGGAGCTCATCCCGGTGGCCGTCACCGCCATCAAGGAGGCCAAGCTGCACAGCCTCTGCCAGTCCGTGGTGACCACCCTCCCGATCATCGGGGACATCTCGCTCAACCTCACCGCCGGCCAGAAGGCCCCCGTCGAGGCGAGCAACCTCTTCGTGGACGCCACCCAGCTCTCCGGCGACGCGGTCTTCACCAACATCGAGATCGGCCGCGACGCCTCCACCCTCGACAAGGGGCCGGCGGACGCGGTGGGCATGCAGGACCTGTTCGCCCAGCAGGCCGACACCGTCAGCATCACCGATCTGCGCCAGACGGCCTGGGCCACCAATGCGGGCACCTTCAAGCTCTCCGGGCTGAACATGAACATCAGCAAGGGCAAGAAGGAATGCTTCTGAGCCGCTGGCGGCGCTGGCGGCGCGGCCGGCCCTTCTGGGGCGGGCTGTGCGCCATCCTCGCCGGGGCCGAGATCTGCGCCCTGCCGCTCGCGCCCTTGAAGATCATGCTCCAGCAGGGAGTCGCGGGGATCCCGTCCGTCCTGATGGGCATCGTCATGATCGTGCTCGGCCTCACCGCCTGGTTCTCCCCGCCCCAGCGCGCCCTGGCCGGCGTCCTCACCACCCTCATCGCCACGGCCGCGCTGGTCCTGTCGAACCTCGGCGGGTTCCTGATCGGCACCCTGCTCGGCATCCTCGGCGGCGGCTTGATGTTCGCCTGGCAGCCGTACGCCGCTGCGCGCCCATGCGCGCCCCCCACGTCCGCTCCCCCACAGCACCACGATCCCCAAGGAGCACAGCCATGAGCCGTACGCGCACCACCACGCTCGCGCTCGCCGCGGCCGCCGCGGCCGGAGCCATGTCCCTCGCCCCGGTCTCCGCCACCGCAACGCCCTTACCCCTGGCCGGGTCGACCACCGTCACCCCGGCCGGGCACGCGTTCAAGGCCACCCTCAGCGGGAAGGCCACCCTCAAAGCCGGTTCCGTCACGGTGACTTGTACGGTCTCCGTGTCCACCGGAACGGTGCCGGCCGCCCCCGGCAACACCAACCCGGCGGGCCCCGTCTCCTCGCCGATCTCGCCGCCCACGTACAGCTCCTGCACCTCCAGCATGTGGGGCGTGACCCCCACGGTCACCACGAGCGGCGCCTGGTCGGTGTCGATGCAGAACGGCTCCCCCGTCACCGCCACCCTGACCGTGCCCACGGGCGGGCTCGTCGTCCACACCACCGGCCTCGCCGTCTGCACGGTCACGGCCGCCCCCTCCGGACCGGCGAGCGTCCCCGGCGCCTGGACGAACGGCGCCCCGCCGAGCCTGACCTTCACCAACGCCTCGGTACCGGTGACCGTCACCGGCGGGTTCGGCTGCCCGACGAGCGCGACCGCGTCCACCTTCAACGCCCTGTACAAGGTCACCGACACCACGAACCCCGCGCAGCAGATCACCGTCGGCCCCTGACATCCCGTACGCGACGAGGCCCGCCGGTCCCGGAACGCTCCGGGGCCGGCGGGCCTTCGTGCACAGGGGCCTCAGCGGTGGGCGGGGAACTCGACCACCTGCTGATAGGTGGGCCGGTTCTGCCAGTTGATCTGCGGATGGGACAGGCCGCCCACCGGACGCTGGACGATCGCGTCCGCGCACCACTGGTTGCCCGCGGCGCAGGTCCCGTCCGCCGGATACACGGCGGCGGGTGTGGCGGCCGCCGCCTGTTTGAGCGTTGCCGTCATCGCGTCCCGGCACTCGGGGAGCGAACCGCTCCCGCAGTAGGCCCGGGCCAGGGGTCCGGACACGGGGCGGCCGAGCAGCGTGCGCAGATCCTTGTCCACGTAGCTCCACCAGCCGTACTGGAAGGCCGAGCCGGCGTGCGAACCGGTGGGCCCGTGGCCCGCGTTGGGCGCCTCGTCGATGGTGAGCGAGGCGCGCAGGGCATCGTAGAGCGGAGCCCCGAGACCGGGCTTGAACTCGGCCTCGACGAGCAGCGGCCACCAGGCGTCCATGATCCGGACGGCGTCCGCGTGCCCGTACGTCTTCGAACCGGGCGCGGTCTCCTTGCGCTCGGTGCCCGCGGCCTGCCACGCGGCGAGCTTGTCGATCGCGGCCGCGACGGCCGGATCGGTGACGGGTGCGCTGCGCAGGACGTCCAGCAGTTCGGGCAGCAGGTTCTCGGCGCGCAGGTCGGTGACCGCCGCGTCGGCCATGGCCCGGGTGAGTGCGGCCCGGGTCACGCCGCCCGCCGCGACGAGCGGTTTGACGCGCTGGTCGAGGAGGTCGCCGCGGTGGACGGAGCCCATTCCGAATCCGGCGGCGCCGTATCCCTTGGCCTGCTTGTTGTTCCAACTGATGTAGTAGTCCTGGCCGATGGACTGCGGGTGTTCGGCGGGCGGGGTGTAGGCCGCCGTGTTGGCGGCCGGGTCGAAGCCCTGCCACTCGTACTGCTGCTTGCCCTGGACGGGCAGCGCCGCGTCGACTCCGGCCGGACGGACCGGGTTCGACCCGCTGTTGTAGTAGGCCGCTTCGCGCGAGTCGACGTAGAACCAGTTGAAGGCGTAGCCGATGTGCTGGGCCGCCTCCTGGAAGGTGCGGGCGTCCTTCACGTAGGAGGGGTCGTTGAACATCTGGAAGCCGATGATCGAGTCGGCTTCGTGGCGGTACGTGGAGCGCAGTGCGGTGTAGGCCACGGGCTTGCCCGCGATGGTCGCGCGGTGCGTCACGATGCCGTAGTTCGTGCGCCACACCTGCATCCGGTAGGAGCCGCCCGGGGTGGGGTCGGCGACGGACGACTTCCAGGTGTTGGTGTGCTCCAGCTTCTCCATGGGCGTGCAGGTGCCGCGGTAGAGGTACGAGGCGCTCGTCCTGGTGGGGGCGCCGCCGCCGGGCTCGCACAGTTCGACGGCGAAGGTGTCGGTGATGTCCTGGCCGGCCGAGGTGGCGCTCCAGGCGTAGTCCTGGCCGCGGCCGAGCTGTACGTACATGCTGACGCCCGCGAAAGAGGCGCCGCGCGCGCTGATGCCCGGGCCCTGGAGCTCCTGGAGCATGAGGAGTTGGGGAGCGAGGTAGCCGGTCTGCGGGCCGAAGACGGCGACCGGGTGGCCGCTCGCGGTCTTCGCGCCGGAGACGAGCAGGGCGTTGGACATGCTCTGCTTCATCGGCTGGGGCGGGTCGGCTGCGGCGGCGGTGGCGGCCGAGCCCGTACGGTCGTACACGAGCTGCTCGGCGGTGACCGAGCCGGCGTCGGGCAGGGCGGCGCCCCGGGGGTCGGCGGGCTTCTGCGCGTAGGGGAAGCTCGTGCCGTCGTGGACGGTGAGCACGGCTTCCGGGTCCTCGCGCTCGCGGAAGGACTCCCAGACGCGGGTGCCCTCCTCCAGGCCGTATTTCTGCTGCGCGGACAACAGCGAGAGCGCGGCCTGCACTTCGCCGCCTCCGCCGCCGCCGAACAGGCCGCCCACGACGGAGGCGAGGGCGATCAGGTCGGTGAGTTTGAAGGGCTTGATCTCACCGGCGTTGGTGATCGAGTTGATGTGTCCGGTCAGTACGTACTCGCCCGGGAAGTAGCGGCCGTTCTTGGACTGCACGCGGTAGGCGTTGATGCCGTCGATGTACGCCTGGGCGTCCTCCATCGCGAGCCTTCCGCGCTCGCCCTCCGCGGTCCGGATCCGGTCCACCTGGGCCTGGAGGTCCGCCTCGGTGTACGGGGCCTGCGGCCAGAACTGCTGCTCCAGGCCCTGGTTGGCGAGGGCGCCGCCCGCGAAGGGGGTGAGGTCGCCCCGGCCGACGTGCCGGAAGAGGTCCATCTGCCAGAGCCTGTCCTGGGCAGCCGCGTAGCCGGCGCCGAAGGACGTCCCGTAGCGGGTGGTGCCCTTGATGTGCGGGACGCCGCTCTTCTTGTCCCGGGTGATGGTGACGTCGGAGCGCGGGCTCGTGGTGGACTCGACCTGGTCGGCCGGGACGCCGAAGGAGGCGTCGTTGAAGAAATCGTTGACCTTGGCGTCGGTCAGTCCGGGATAGCCGGCCACCAGCGAGTCGTAGCGCGCCAGTTGGTCGGAGGTGTGGGCGGGCAACGTGCCGAACGCCTTGTGGGCGAGGATCTGGGCGAGGGTGGCGTTGCCGCTCTGGCCGGGCGGCAGGATGTCCGCGCACTGCCGTCCGCAGTAGTCGGCGGGGTCGGCGTAGGCGGCGATCGGGCGCGGCGCCGGAGCGCCGGCCGCCGAGGCGGCAGAGGCGCCCGGGGTCAGCAGGGCCGCTCCGAGGGCGATGAGTGCGGTGGCGACGGCAGTTCTCGTGCGCTTGCTCGTGCGCGTGGCGGGGCGTCGCATGCGTGCTCCTCCGTGGGGGGCAGGAACCGGTCACGGGGAGGGTACTGGCAGGTGCTACCCCTCAGTAAGATGAACGACCGTCACTTTTGCCCGGCGGGAAAATCCGTTGCCGCGGGACGCCCGGCCGGGTGAAGCTCCATGGCATGTCACAAAGCACCGTGGAAACCGGCACGCGCACCCGACGCGGCGTCACCGACCTCTTCACCGCCGGCGGCCGCCTCGCGGCCATCCCGCGCAAGGCGGCGCGCCGCGAGCAGCTGCTCGTCCACCTCACCGAGACCCTCTTCGCGGCGGACCGCGCGTACACGGAACCCGAGGTGAACGCGCTGCTGCTCACCGTCCACGAGGACTGCGCGGCGCTGCGGCGGTACCTGGTCATCGCCGGGCACCTCACCCGCACCCGCGACGGTGCCGGCTACCGGCGGGCCACGACCACCCTGTAGTGCGTCGTCAGCCGGCCGTCCTCGCCGATCACGTGGAAGGCCACGACCGGCGGTTCGTCCGTGTGGATGTACTCGTTCCCCCCGGACGCCGCCTCCCAGGGGAGCCTCGTCGTGGACACCACGCCCGGCGCAACGAGCAGCGGCCGCCCGGCGAAGGTGGTCGCCGCGCCGGTGTGGGCGTGCCCGCACAGGAACGCCGTCAGGTGCGGATGCCGTTCGGCCAGCGCCGCCAGCCGCTCCTCGCCGAACTGCCGGATGCCGTCCACGTACGGGATGTGCAGCGGGACGGGCGGGTGGTGGAAGGCGACCAGGACGGGCACCTCGCGCGGGGTGTCGGTGAGCACCCCGTCCAGCCAGGCGATCGTCGAGTCCTCCAGGTACCCGCGGTGTTCACCGGGTACGGAGGAATCGCACACCGCGAGGACGAAGCCGTCGCCGCGCAGCACCTGGTCCACCGGGGCCGCGGACGGGCGCCCCTCCCCCAGCAGGCCGCGCCGGAAGGCGGTGCGGTCGTCGTGGTTGCCGGGACAGACGACCAGCGGATGGCGGGAGCCGAGGGCCTTGCGCGCCTCCTCGTACTCCTCCGGGCGCGCGTGATCGGCGATGTCCCCGCTCACCAGCACCGCGTCGAGCTCGTACGGGAGCCCCTCCAGGTACTCCATGACGGCACGGGTCCGTTCGGCGGCCCGGTCCCCGCCATCGAGGTGGACGTCGCTGAGGTGGGCTATCACGATCACGGGCGCTGACTCCTTCGGTCCGGAAGCTGGGATTGTATGCCCGCGGTACGAAGGCCCCGAGTTCTCGACCCATAGGTCAAGGATCGATAGCGCGGGGCCATGGGCAGGCCGCCGCCGCCACCGTGTCCGTCGACCTGAGCACGCGCGGAGGAGCGACGAGCGTGGTCCGGGAGGCGATCGACGCGGTCGGCCGGATCGACTTCCTGGTCAACAACGTCGGCGCGGGCGACCCGGACGGTCTGTCCCTGGGCGGCTTCCTCGACGTGGACGACGAGCAGTGGCAGGCCGTCTTCGACCTCAACCTGTTCAGCGCCGTCCGGTCGACCCGGGCGGCGCTGCCGAGCATCCGGGAGCGCAGGGGGTCGATCGTCGACATCTCGTCGATCAACGCCCGCGTGCCCGCCGGTTCACCGGTCGGCTACGCCGAGGCAAAGGCCGCACTGAACCAGCTCGGCAAGCGGCTCAGCAATCGTTGCGCCCACCCTCCCGGAGACGGTCGAGCGCCACCTCAAGGGAGCCACCTGCACCGCGCCGAAGCACGGCGATGACGGGACCACGTCGAACGGGCCTTGGACGAGCAAGGACGCCGGCGACCACCACCGACGCGAAGATCATCGTCGACCGGGCCGTTCCCGGTCTCGGCGACAAGGCGGCCCTGGGCCCGACCCCCGAGGACACCACTCGGTGAAGCCGCCCGGGCGACCGATCCCGTACACCGGGAACAACCGGCGCCACCGGCACGGTTGAACCGAACGTGGGGTCGCGTTACGCCCGCCGCACGCTCAGGCCACGACGTATTCCTGCAGGAGGACTGCTTTTCATGACCGACCGGCCCTTGACGCTCATGGCAGTACACGCCCACCCCGACGACGAGGCCACCAGCACCGGAGGGGTCCTCGCGCAGTACGCGGCGGAAGGCATCCGCACGGTTCTCGTGACCTGTACCGACGGCCGATGTGGTGACGGACCTGGGGGTACCAAGCCGGGTGCTCCCGGGCACGACCCGGCAGCCGTCGCCGCGATGCGCCGGGAAGAACTCGAGGTGAGCCGTGACGTGCTGAAGATCAGCGATCTGGAGACCCTCGACTACGCCGACTCCGGGATGATGGGCTGGCCGAGCAACGACGCCCCGGGATCCTTCTGGCAGACCCCCGTCGAGGAAGGCGCCGTCCGGCTCGCGGAACTCATGCGGCACTACCGGCCCGACGTGGTCGTCACCTACGACGAGAACGGCTTCTACGGCCATCCCGACCACATCCAGGCCCACCGCATCACGATGGCGGCCCTGGAGATGACCGAGCTGACACCGAAGGTGTACTGGACGACGATGCCCCGGTCGGCGATGCAGCGGTTCGGGGAGGTCATGCGCGAGTTCGGGGACGACATGCCGGAGCCGGATCCCGCCGAGGCCGCCGCGCTGGCCGACATCGGCCTCCCGGACGAGGAGATCACCACCTGGGTGGACACCACCGCGTACAGCGGTCAGAAGTACGATTCGCTGGCCGCTCACGCCAGCCAGGGCGAGAGCATCTTCTTCCTCAAGATGGGCAAGGAGAAGTTCGGCGAGTTGATGGGTGTGGAGACCTTCGTCCGCGTCAAGGACTCCACCGGCGCGGCCGTGCCCGAGACCGACCTCTTCGCCGGCCTGCGCTGATCCGCCCGTCTGTCGCGCGGGGACAAGGCGACCCCGCGGGACGGCGAGGGCGCAGGGACACACATCGTGACCTGCGGGGATACCGATCGTTCGGACGTGTCGCGCGATTCCTTCCGGCCGTCCGCAAGGGGGTAATGTCGTCCGGTCACGGACGGCACTCGGGCCGTCTGCTCAACCCAGGGGAACCACCATGACGACTGATCTGAACTCGCTGCGGGCAAGCCTCGCGTCAGGTGAGCACGAGTTCGCGGGCACCTTGGCGTTCGTCGCCGCGCACTACGCGTACCAGCCGCAGGCGTTCCGCAACGGGGACCTGGAGAACGCCGCGGGCGAGAACGAGGGCTCCTGCAAGACCCTGGGACTGGCCCTGCTGGAGGGCCTGAGCGACGAAGAAGCACTGCTGGCCTTCGGTGAGCACTACCGCAGCGTGCTGGCGACGCCGAACGGCACCGATCACGCGAACATTCGCAACCTGATGGCCCACGGCCTGGCAGGGGTGAGCTTCGCCGGGCAGCCATTGGCCCGCACGAGCTGAACAGCGAAGTCCGGGCGAGCCGGACCGGTCACTTAGCGGTCTGCGCGATGGTGTCCGAGATCAAGGCCGCCCGGACGGCCACCGGGCCGGCCGGTACGTCGACGAGCTCGTAGCCGAACCGCCGGTAGCTCTGTTCGTGGATCCGCTCGAACACCAGCGACTCCTCGAAGCTGATGCGACGGGCGGCGGTGGGCTCGCAGAAGTCGATGGTGTCGATGAAGGCCTCCTGTGTCCAGGGCTCGGCGTCGCCCGGGCCTGCTCCCGCGCGATGACCGCGGTCGCCGCCTCCTCCACGACATCGAGCCCTTGCTCCTGGAGCTCGCGGAGGATCGTCGTCTTTCCGGCTCCGGGCGTGCCGGTGAGGATGTACCGCTTCACTGGTGGTCGGGCACGTACTTGTACCCCACGCGCCGCACCGTGGAGATGCGGCCCCGGTAGGCGGGGCCGAGCTTGCGGCGCAGCCGGGCCACGTGGACGTCGACGGTACGGCCGTCGCCCACGTGCCCGTAACCCCAGATGCCCGAGATGAGCGCGTCCCGGGTGTGAACCGTGTGCGGGTGGGCCACGAAGTGGGACAGGAGGTCGAACTCCAGGTAGGTGAGCTCCAGTTCGCGCCCGGCGAGCTCGACCAGACGGCGTTCCCGATCGATCCGGATGACGTCGTCGGCGTGGACGGGGTCGAGGGGGGAGGCCGGTCCCCGATCGAGAGCCCACGGCGTCCCGGGGTCGAGGGGATGAACCTCCGGGCGCACACCGTGCGATGCCATCACCTCCACGGGGTCCACGTTCGCCGGCAGGAACACGAGGTATCCGACGCGGCCGCCGGCCGCTCCGTGGGCGGGGAGGACGGTCGGGCGGTCACCGACCAACTGGAGTCGGGAGCCCGGGGAACGGCGCGGCGGGGTGGCGGGCGCGGGAAGTGCGGTGGTCATGGTGAGCCCCTTCGGCTGCTCGGAGTGAACTGCGGATGCCGGGTGTTCGGGCACGACGACAGGGCAAGGCGGATCCAGCGGCGGAGGCTCAAAAGGGGGCCCGGCACCACGAGAACCGCTGCCAGGAGCAGAGCAGGGGAAGGCCCGGCGAGAGAAGCGGCGGCCGGATCGCCTGCGCACTACGGGGAAATGCCCTGTCGAAGAAGCCCTAGACGGGTCGGCAGGCGGCGCTGGCGACGAGACGGAAGTCAACGTGCCTGCGGCGTACGAGCAACGGCTGCGACGGGGACATGCGCACATCGTGAAGTGCCCGACAGGCCCGCGTCAAGGCTTCCCTAGTGATTCCATAGGAAACACCCGGAAGCCCCTTGATCCTGCGCCATCTCCCATTGCGAGACGGCACTGTCCGCCATGCGGTCACGCACTTGCCGAGAAGGCTGCTTCGGGCAAGTATTCCTATCAATCCGATGGGAAAAGTGGGGATACGGCGAAGCTCGGTCCGAGCGCCTCCCGCGCCACCCAGCGAGCAACCGGCCGCAACCCCAACTACGTTCCGGAGTAGCCGACATGACCACCGCCGCCCCCCATGGCACCGCTGTCCGCCCAGCCCCAGCGCCACGCAGCGACGCCCGGGTGTGTCGGTGACTCCCGTGCCGACCACACCGAGCACCGTCGGCCGCCGGTCCGCCGACGAGCAGCGCCGGGCGGCCCTCCTGCGCACCGCGCACGACGTGGCGGACGATCTCGCCGCGGACGCCATCTTCCGCGACCGGGCGGGCAGGCCGCCGACCGACGAGGTGGCCCGGCTGCGGGAGGCCGGCCTGCTGGCCGCCCTGACCCCGCCGGGGCCGGGCCGGGGAGCGGACTGGCGCACCGGATGCACCGTCATACGGAAGCTCTCCACGGCGGACAGTTCCGTCGGCGACGTGCTCGCCCGCCACTACGTGCACGCGTGGAGCGCGCGCTTCTACGCGAGCCACGACCACGCGACCGCCCTCGAAGAGGAATCGGTGCGCGAGCAGTGGCTGTGGACCGGCGCCACCCGCACTCCGGCACCCGATGACGACACCGGCGGGCCGGACCTCACGCTGCAGCCCCGCAACACCGGCTACGTGCTGAGCGGGAGCCGATTCGTGGATACGGCGGTGGCCGTCGCCGACCAGATCGTGGTCGACGCCGTCTGCGCGGTGACCGGTGACGTGCTGGTCGTACGGATCCCACCCGGCGTTCCGCGCATGACCATCGACCCCGCCCACGACCGCCTCGGGCAGCGCGTGGTCGGCGCCGGCGAGGTGGACTTCGACCGGGTCACCGTCACACCGGGCCAGGTGCTGGGCCGCCGCCCGTACGACGAGGAGCCGGCCGCCCCCTTCACCTCGCTCGCCGATCCGGCGCTCCGGCTGGCCCTGTGCCACGTCGGCCTCGGGATCGTCGAGGGCGCCCTCACCGAAGCCCGCGACCTCAGCAGGGGCGGTCACGCATACCGACTGCCTGGCGCGGACCCGGACCTCTTCCTGACGTACGGGGAACTCGCCTCCGCCGCCCAGACGGCCACCGCCGTGGTCGACCGGGCCACCGAGGTGATGGCGCAGGCCCTCGACACGGATGCACAGCTCGACGCCGAGGAACCCGCGGGCATCGCCGCCCTGGTCGCCACGGCCGAGACGGTGACGTCGAAGGCCGCCCTGCACGTCACGGCGCGCGTGCTGGAACTCGCCGATGCTCCCGGCCTGGACCGCTTCTGGCGCAACGCCCGCGTCCTGACGGCCCACCACCCCGCCGCGCACCGCCTGCGCTCCATCGGCGAGCACTACCTCAACGGCTCCCACCGCGCGGTGGCGGCGGCCTTCCACTGACACGGGACACCCCGCGGGGTGCGGATCCCCGGCCGCGGGGCGCGTGCTCGTACCCGCCCCGCGGCCGGCGGCGCACCCGCGGCGGACGCCGGACGCCGGCATGCGGGATAATGGCAGCATGCGGATCTCAGCCAGGGCGGACTACGCGGTACGTGCCGCACTGCAGCTTGCCGCGTCGCAGGACGCCGGGCCACTGAAGGCCGAGGTCATCGCCGACGCCCAGGACATCCCGCACAAGTTCCTCGAGGGCATCCTGAACGACATGCGCCGCGGCGGTCTCGTACTGAGCCAGCGCGGCGGCAACGGCGGCTACTGGCTGGCCAAGCCCGCCCAGTCCATCAGCATCGCGGACGTCATCCGCGTCGTGGACGGACCGCTCGTCTCGGTGCGCGGGGTTCGCCCTCCCGACCTGACGTACACCGGCCCCGCACAGGCCCTCCTCCCCCTGTGGATCGCACTTCGGGCCAACGTCCGCGAGATCCTCGACGGCGTGACCCTGGCGGACGTCGCGTCGTCCGACCTGCCCCCCGACGTGTCCGCCCTGTCCCGCACCCCGGACGCCTGGACCAACCCCTAGCCCTCCCCTTCCTCTCCACCCCTCTCCCCACCCCCTTTCCCACCTGCGGTTTCTCACATCTCGAGATGCAACCGTCCAGGATGTGGTCAGCATCTTGGGGCGCGTCTCCCTGTCTGCCAATATGCCTACCAACCAGGTGGGAAAACTAGGAATCAGGGGTGAGGCGACCGTGCAGACAGAGCAGCACGCCGGCCGGATCCTGCCCCTGACCTCCCGCCGGCACATCGACCTGGCCCGTACGTCCAGCGCCATCTGTCAGCCTTCCTGACACCGGCCACAGGGCCCGGTACCCCGCGCAGGGCCCTGCCGGGGCACTGAGCAGCCCGCGCCGTCGGCCGGCCCGGCCCCTCGGCCGACATCACCGCCCGCACGCTCCAGTGATCCCGCCGCCCACGGCCGGGAGCGTCTGCCGCGCGTGCCGACGGCTCCGCGTCGCCGTCTCCGTACCGCCTCTTCTCCGTACTTCCCCTATCGGTGCCTCCCCGACCGTCACCCGTGAAAGGACACCTCCGTGTCTGCCGCAAGACCGCTCACCACCCTGCGCGTCGTCGCCTTGACCGCCGCACTCCCCCTGCTGCTCACCGCCTGCGGCTACGGTTCCGAGGCCGTGAAGGACGACGCTCCGAAGGCGAACGTCGCCGCCGACGGCTCCGCGAAGAAACTCTCGGCCTCCGAGGTCCGCATCGGCTACTTCCCGAACCTGACCCACGCCACCGCGCTGGTCGGCCTCCAGGAAGGCCTGATCGCCAAAGAACTCGGCGCCACCACCATCAAGCCGCAGTCCTTCAACGCCGGCCCCTCCGAGATCGAAGCCCTCAACGGCGGCTCTCTCGACATCGGCTTCATCGGCCCCTCGCCGTCGATCAACGCCTACGTGAAGTCCAAGGGCTCCAACCTGCGGATCATCTCCGGCTCCGCCTCCGGCGGCGTGAAGCTGGTCGTGAACCCGGCGAAGATCAAGACCCTCGACGACCTCAAGGGCAAGAACATCGCGACCCCGCAGAAGGGCAACACCCAGGACGTCGCGTTCCTCAACTGGATCGCCGAAAAGGGCTGGAAGGTCGACCCGGAGTCCGGCAAGGGTGACGTCTCCGTCGTCCGCACCGACAACAAGGTCACCCCGGACGCCTTCAAGTCGGGCTCGATCGACGGCGCCTGGGTCCCCGAGCCCACCGCCTCCAAGCTCGTTTCCGACGGCGGCGCCGTCCTCCTCGACGAGACCGCCCTGTGGCCCGACAAGAAGTTCGTCATCACGAACGTCATCGTCTCGCAGAAGTTCCTCAAGGAGCACGCGGACGTCGTCGAGGCCGTGCTCAAGGGCACCGTCAAGACCAACGAGTGGATCAACGCCAACCCCGACAAGGCCAAGGCCTCCGCCAACGCCAAGCTCGCAGCCGAAGGCGGCAAGCCCCTCGACGCCAAGGTCATCGACCCGGCGTGGCCCAGCATCCTCATCACCGACGACCCGCTCGCCGCAACGCTGAAGACGCAGTCGGAGTGGGCGGTCAAGGCCAAGCTCATCGAGCAGCCCAACCTCAACGGCATCTACGACCTGACCCTCCTCAACAAGGTCCTCAAGGCCGCGGGCAAGCCCGAAGTCTCCGACGCCGGCCTCGGCGCCACCAAGTAGCACACGCTCTACGGTGCGACGGCAGTCCTACCGGACCGCCGTCGCACCGGCGTTCGCGCCGAAACCGTTCGGTGGAACTGCTGGACACGGTCGGCGTTCCCGACCCCGGACGGCTCTACGGCGGCACGGTCGTCGAAGACGGACCCACCGAGCAGGCGCTCGCCCGCCCTCCGTCTCGAAGGAGCTGCACCCGTGACCAGCCCGACCGCCCCCACGCCTCCCGCCGCCCCGGCCCCCACCCCCGCCCCCGCCGCCCCGAACCGCCACGATCCCTACGACGGCTTCGCCGGGCGGGTGGGCCGTACCTTCGCCGAGTCCGCACCGGCCTGGCAGCCGCCGCGCCGGCCCGCGGACCGCGCCCCGAACGTGGTCGTGGTCCTCGTCGACGACATGGGCTACAGCGACATCGGCCCCTTCGGCTCGGAGGTCCCGCCCCCCGTACTCGACGAACTGGCCGCGGGCGGCCTTCGCCTGGCCAAATACCACACCATGCCGCTGTGTTCGCCCGCCCGCGCCGCGCTGCTCACGGGCCTCAACCCGCACCGCGTCGGGTACGCGACGGTCGCCAACTTCGACCCCGGTTTCCCCGGCTACGGCATGGAGGTCGGCGAGGACGTCCCCACCCTGGCCGAGCTCCTGCACGACGCGGGCTACGCCACGTACGCCGTCGGCAAGTGGCACCTGACCCGCGACTCGGCCTCCAACGCCGCCGACGACAGGCGCAACTGGCCCCTGCAAAGGGGCTTCGACCAGTACTACGGCGTGCTGGAGGGCCTGACCAGCCTCTTCCATCCGCACCAACTGGTGCGCGACAACAGCCCGTTGGACATCGACGAGCTCCCCGACGGCTACTACTACACCGACGACATCACCGACCAAGCGATCTCGATGGTGAAGTCGCTCCGCGCGCACGACCCCGACAAGCCGTTCTTCCTCTACGTGGCGCACAACGCCGTCCACGGCCCCCTCCAGGCGAAGCCCGCGGACATCGCACGTCAGCGCGGGCGCTACGACGGCGGCTGGGACGCCCTTCGCCGGACCCGCTTCGCCCGCCAGATCGCCGACGGCCTCTTACCCGAGGGGACCAAGCTGCCGGACCGCAACTCCGAGGCGGGCTTCGACGTGGGCCCCTGGGACGAGCTGACGCCCGATCAACAACGCCGCTACGCCCGCTACATGGAGGTGTACGCGGCGATGGTCGACAACATCGACCAGAACCTCGGCCGGCTCACCGAAACCCTGCGCGCGCTCGGCGAACTCGACAACACCGTCATCGTCTTCACCTCCGACAACGGCGGAACCGGAGAAGGCGGCGCCGAGGGCACGCGCAGCTACTTCAGCCGCTTCGTCCACCAGCCCGTACCGGACGACTGGAACCCGGACGTGGACCTGGACACCGAGCTCATAGGCGGTCCGCAGAGCCTGGTGCACTACCCGCGGGGCTGGGGCATGGCCTCCAACACCCCCTTCCGGCTCTACAAGGGCCAGACCTACGCGGGCGGCGTGCGCGTGCCGTTCGTCATCTCCTGGCCCGCGGGCCTGCGCCGGACCGACGGCGATTCCGGGGTACGGCAGCAGTACCAGTACGTCACCGACATCACCCCCACCCTCCTGGAGCTCGCGGGCGTACGGCGCCCTGAACTGTGGCGCTCGCGGCCGGCCCAGGAACCGGACGGCGTCAGCTTCGCCCCCGTGCTGCACGACGGGCGGGCCCCCAGCGCCCACACCGAGCAGTACTGCGAGATGTCGGGCAACCGCAGCTACTACCGCGACGGCTGGAAGCTGGTCACCCTCCACCGTCCCGGGGCACCGTACGACGACGGTGAATGGGCGCTGTACGACCTGCGCACCGACCCGACCGAAACCCTGGACATAGCCCAGGACCACCCGGAGGTGGTGAAGGAGCTGGCGGCGGCCTGGGAGTCGGCTGCCTGGCGCAACGGCGTCTTCCCCCTCGCCGACGGCAGCGGCGCACTCGCCCGGCGCAACCCCGCCGAGGAGCGCTTCCACCGCCCCCTCACCCTGCTGGCGGGCACGCCCGAGCTGGAGCGCTACCGGTCCTCCCGGCTCGTCTCCTTCCGCTCCTTCGACATCACCGTCGAACTCGACGCACACGCGGCCTCGGACCAGGGCGTACTGGTCTCGCACGGCGACCAGGGCGGCGGCTACAGCCTGTACGTGGAGGACGGGCGGCTGCGGTTCGCCTACAACGAGTACGGAGAACTTCACGAGACCGACGCCGGCCCGCTGCCCGCGGGCCGCCGGACGATCGCCCTCTCGGCCGAGGCGGTGGAGGGCCTGCGCTGGGAGTTCCGCATCCTGCTCGACGGTGTGGAGACCGGCCGGTCGCCCCGCGTGCACCAGCTCATCGGCATGGCCCCGCTGCAGGGCATCAGCGTGGGCGTGGACCGCAGGTCCCCGGTCTCCTGGCCGGTCTACGAACGCCACCGCAGCTTCCGCTACACCGGCGGCCTGCGCTCGGTGACCTACTCCCCCGGCCCGCCGGCGCCCTACGACCCGGCGCTCGTGGCCCGCGCCCTGCGGGAGGCGGCCGCCGCCTTCGAGTGACGAGGCGAAGCGGTTGCCCCGTCGCTCAGGATGCGGGCCGCACGGTCCGCATCCGCCCGTAGGCGTACACGCACCCCGCGAGCGCGAGGTCCGACAGCAGCATGAAGCCGATCGAGTACGAGTCCTTCGCGCTGTAGATCGCACCCATCACCAGCGGGGGCACGAAACCTCCGAGGCCGCCCATCGCTCCGACGATGCCCGTCACGCTGCCCACCTGAGGCTGTGGCGTCACCTGCGAGACCAGGGCGAAGACACTGCCGCTGGCCGTCCCGAGTCCGGCCGCCATCAGGAGCAGGGCGCACGTGCCGACGGGGTTCATCGCCGGGTCGAAGGCCTGCACGATCGCGAGGAGCGCCACCAGGCCCAGGGCCCCCGCCGTGACCTGCGCCGGGTGGATCCGGTCCGACAGCCAGCCGCCGACCGGGCGGAAGACCACCGTGACCAGGGCGAAGCCGGCCGCCTTGGTACCGGCGTCGGTCGCGGACAGCCCGTACCAGGTCTTCAGGTACGTCGGCAGGTACACCCCGAACGCGACGATCCCCCCGAAGCCGATCGCGTAGAGCGCGGCCAGCTCCCACGTCACCCGCAGGCGCCCCGCGTCGCGCAGTCGCGAGGCCAGCGAGGCCGTCGGCACCGGCCGGTCGGGCCGGTCCCTGAGCAGCAGGGCGGCCAGGACGGCGTACCCGGCGAGCGCCAGCGCCACCACGAGGAAGGGCAGGTCGGGGTCGTGCTTGGCGATGCGCGGTGTGACGTACCCGGACAGTGCGACACCACCCATGCCCATCCCGAAGACCCCCAGCGCGAAGCCCCGCCGGGCGGGCGGGAACCAGGAGTTGACGAGCGGGATGCCGATCGCGAACGTCGTGCCGCCCAGACCCAGCAGGAAGCCGACCACGAGCGTCAGACCGTAGCTCTCGCGTGCCGGGATCAGCAGCAGCACGGGCACGATGGTGAGCGCGGACACCACCGGGAACATCAGCCTCGCGCCGTAGCGGTCGGTCAGCGCGCCCACCGGGATCCGCCCCAGCGACCCGACGAGGACCGGCACCGCGACGAGCAGCGACTGCTGGAACGAGGAGAGGTGGAGGCGGTCCTTGTAGTCGCCGGCCAGCGGCGCGATCAGGTCCCACGCCCAGAAGGTGAGCGTGAAGCCGAGCGTCGCCAGGGCCAGATTGCGGTACCCGGCGGACGAGGGCCGCGACGTCGACGTGGAGTCCATCCCGTCAGTCAAGACGCCCTGGGCCGTCCGGTCGCGCAGGACTGGGCCAAAAGGACCACGGAGGCCGGCCCACTATGTGGTCAGCCTCTTGGGCGGATGGCTCCCCTCTGCCAGGATTCCTATCAACCAGATGGGAAAACCGGGGAGTTGTGACGTGACCGTGCGAACACCGCACCCTGCGCGTCCTCCACTGCCCCCTCTTACGGCCCGTCGGTACATCGACCTGCTCCGGACGTCCAGCGCCATCTGTCAGCCCGCCTGACGTCACCGTAGGGCCCGGCTCCACGCGCAGTGCACCGTCATGCACCACGCCTTCCCGCTCTTCGCAGGCCGGGCAGCCCTTCGGCGCACCTCACCGCCGCGCGCCGCCTTCGCGCGCGGCGTGCGATGTACGGCAGCTCGACGTCCATTCCGCGACATCCCCGGCACCTTTCCCTCTCTGGCCTGCTCCGCCGTTCCCTCACCGGCGGCCGGGAGGGGGTGCCGTGCGTGTCGACGACGTCGCCTCGCCCGTCTCCCCGCCTTCCCTACCACCCACCCCCGTGAAGGGACACCTTCGTGTCTGCCGCAAGACCCCTCATCACCCTGCGCGCCATCGCCCTGACAACGGCGCTTCCTCTCGTCCTCACGGCCTGCGGCTACCGTGTCGAGGTGAAGAAGGAGGACGGCAAGACGAACCTCGCCGCCGATGCCGACAAGAAGCTGTCGGCCTCCGAGGTCCGCATCGGATACTTCCCGAACCTGACGCACGCCACGGCGCTGGTCGGCCTCCAGGAAGGCCTGATCGCCGAGGAGTTGAAGGGCACCACGATCAAGGCGCAGTCCTTCAACGCCGGCCCTTCCGAGATCGAAGCCCTCAACGGCGGCTCCCTCGACATCGGGTTCATCGGCCCCTCCCCCTCGATCAACGGCTACGTGAAGTCCAAGGGCTCCAACCTGCGGATCATCTCCGGCTCCGCCTCCGGCGGCGTGAAGCTGGTCGTGAACCCGGCGAAGATCAAGACCCTCGACGACCTCAAGGGGAAGAAGATCGCCACTCCGCAGAAGGGGAACACCCAGGACGTCGCGTTCCTCAACTGGATCTCGGAGAAGGGCTGGAAGGTCGACCCGGAATCCGGGAAGGGGGACGTCTCCGTCGTCCGCACCGACAACAAGGTCACCCCGGACGCCTTCAAGCAGGGCTCCATCGACGGCGCCTGGGTCCCCGAGCCCACCGCCTCCAAGCTCGTCGCCGACGGCGGCGAGGTCCTTCTCGACGAGGGCTTCCTCTGGCCGGAGAACATGTTCGTGATCACGAACATCGTCGTGTCGCAGAAGTTCCTCAGGGAGCACCCGGACGTGGTCGAGGCGGTTCTGCGCGGCACGGTGAAGACGAACAGGTGGATCCACTCCCACCAGGACGCGGCGAGGGCCTCCGCGAACGCCAAGCTGGCGGCGGACACCGGTGAACCTCTCGACCCGGAGGTCATCCACCCGGCGTGGCCGAGCTTCACGGTCACCGACGACCCGCTGGCCGCGACGCTGAAGAAGCAGGCCGACCAGGCGGTCAAGGCCAAGCTCATCGAGCAGCCCGATCTCAACGGCATCTACGACCTGCGGCTCCTGAACAAGGTGCTCAAGGCGGCGGGCAAGCCCGAGGTCTCGGACGCCGGCCTCGGCGCCAAGTAGGCAGACCGGTAGCCCGCCCTGGACGCACACACCCGTGCCGCGCTCCACGACGGGCTCCCTTCGCCCCGCCGGCACCTCCTCGGCTGGCCGCGAAGAACCACCCCGACACCCCTTGCATGTTCTATGCCATACCCCATAAGTTACTGCGAGGTAGCCCGCTCGGTGGGTCGCATCGTCGTCGCGAAGGTGGTGGAGCGGGTGAGTCCGCGCAAGAGTGACAGCCGTGACCGGATGGTCCTCAGCACGGTTGCCCTGCTGCCCGAGTACGGCGCGAGCGGCACCAGCATCGACCGGGTCCTCGCCCACAGCGGAGCCCCTCGGGGCTCGGTGTACCACCACTTCCCCGGCGGGCGGACTCAGCTCATCGACGAGGCGGTGACGCTGGCCGGGGACTTCATCTCGGGTCTGATCGACACCAAGATGCAAGCCGGCGATCCGGTGGACGCCATCGACGCCTTCTTCGTGCTGTGGCGCGACCGGCTCGTGGAGAGCGGCTACCGGGCCGGCTGCCCGATCGCGGCGGTGGCCGTGGAGAGCAACGACGAGGCCCCGCAGCTCACCCGCTCCGCCGCCGCGGTCTTCGCCCGCTGGCAGGAGGCCTTCGCGGCCCTGTTCGTCCGGCACGGCCTGAGCGAGGAACGCAGCCGGAGGCTCGGTTCCTTCGTCATCGCCGCGGTCGAAGGCGCGGTGATCATGTGCCGGGCCGAACGGAGCACCGCTCCGCTCGATGCGGCGGCCGCCGAGATCCACGACCTCCTCGTGCACGCCCTGCGCGACCGCCGCTAGGGCCTGTCGTCAATATCCCGTCGTCGCCCGAAGGGCGGCCGCGCGGCAGACGGGAGTTTGACGACAGGCCCTGGGCCTGACCCCGCTCCGGCCCGCAGCCCGCCACGACCCGCATCCGGCGGCGCCGACGCCGCGTCCGTCGGCGTCGTCGACCAGGCGGTCCCTGAGGATGCCGCGCTCTCCTACGCCTCGGCGCCGACACCGGCACCGGCACCGGCACCGGCACCGCCCATCGGCCACCCCCACTCAGGGGCCACTCAAGCACCTCACCCAAGGAGAACGACCGTGACCACCACCGACCTCACCGCCCTGGCGGGCCTGTCCGGCCTGGAACTGATGCGCTGGGTCCAGACCGAACGCCCGGCCGACATCCCCTCCATCGGCCGGCTGCTCGGCATGCGCTTCGACGAGGTCGAGCACGGCCGCATCGTCGTCTCCCTCGACACCCGCCCCGACTTCGCCAACCCCCTCGGCACCGTCCACGGAGGCATCGCCGCCACCCTCCTCGACTCCGCCATGGGCTGCGCCGTCCACACCACCCTCCCCGCCGGCACCGGCTACACGACCCTCGAACTCAAGGTCAACTACATCCGGGCCGCCCGCACCGACGGTCAGGTGCTCACCGCCGAGGGCAAGGTCATCCACGCCGGCCGCCGCACCGCCACGGCCGAGGGCAAGGTGCTCGACGAACAGGGCAAGCTGATCGCCCACGCCACCACCACCTGCATGATCTTTTGAGCGCCTGAGCAGATCCTCGCGACGGCCGCGGACTCAGGGCGGTCCGCTCAGGCCGCGCCGACGGGACGGCCCGAAGGATCCGGTGCGGCCCCGGCCTCAAGCTCGGCGGCCTCGGCGGCGGTGTAGGAGGAGGCGAAGGTGAACGCGCGCGGGGACGGCCCGTGCGCCTGCAGCTCCGCCAGCCGCTCCAGGGCCTCACCGACGGTCGGGAGGTGACCGGCGGGGACCCACCAGAGCACCAGGTGAGCCTCGACGTGCCGTGCGAACCATTCGCGGCGCCGCCGCATCATCTCCAAGTGCCCGCTGCGGTAGGCGAAGTCCCACAGCGACTCCTGGGTTTCCCACACGGAAAGGTTGACGATGAGGTCCTCGCCCGCCGGGCGCAGGCCGGTGGCGTCGGCCGCCCCCTCTTCCACGAGCCGCCACACGAAGCCGGGCGCGCCGTCGGCGGCCGCGTTGACCGGGTCGAGCATCTCCACGAAGGGCGCCACGCGCGGGTCGTCGAGGGGGTGGAGGAGCGTGGCGACGTTGAGTTGGGCCAGGTGGGCGGCATGCAGGGATGCGGTCATGGACTCATCCCAGCATGGCGCCCATTTCTATGTCAACAATCATTGTTTTTAGAAGGCTCGACCACGACGCAACACTCCCCCGGACGGGCGTCCATGCGGGCGCGGACGGGACCGTCCGCACCGAGCAGCCCCTCCAGCAGAGCGAGATTCATGCCGCACACGAGCGGCGGGAAGCGTTCGGCAACGGCGTGAAAGGGGCAGTTGCGCATCCGGACGACGGGCGCGGCCGCCCCCTCGGAACCTTCCGGGTCCGGGGGACCGTCGACACCTTCCAGGTGCGGTTCGTAGCCGCGGGCGGCCAGCACCTCCAGGGCCTCTTCGAGGCTGCCGCACGGCCCCGCCGGGCCGCGCAGGGCCTCACCGCGCCGGCGCGCGGCCGCGCAGAGCCCGGCATCCAGCCCGGCCTCCTCGGCGGCCTCGGCCAGCAGCTCGGCGGCGGTGCGGTAGTCGCGGGCGGGCAACGACACCGACCGCTCGGCCTGCGCCCGCGTGTACACCTTGGCGGGACGCCCCGCCCCGGGCCCCGAACGACCCGTCAGTCGACGACTCCCGCTCTCCAGCAGCCCGGCCCCCGTCAGCTTGTCCAGATGGTGCGCGGCGAGCGTGCGCGCCACCCCGACCGCCTCGGCAGCCTCGTTGCGTCCGACTTCACGGCCCTGCGCCGCCACGTACTCGTACAGACGGCGCCGCACCGGATCCTGCAGAACCGCGATCGCATCGATGTCGTTCACCTGGTCAGTCTACGAACAACGCAGGTTGGAGATAGAAGGCCGCGACCCGCCGCCAGAGGGTGCCCCTCTCGCCCCTGCGGACCGGCCCGAACGAGAACATCGCCCGGAAACGCATCTGCCGCCCACCTGGTCAATCAAACAAGGATTTGCAAGCTGATTTACGAATCCACCCTCGTGGATGCAAGATACGGAGTGCAGGGTGCAGAAGGCTCGGCCGAGGCGGCCCGCGCGGAAGCCCTGCTGGCGCGCCAGAGCCAGTACCTGATGGACATCGCGGAGCGCGACCAGGCCCTGGAGAAGTCCCGGGCCCTCATCGAGCGGGAGCCCTCGCTCGTCGATTCCGCCTGGACCCTCTACACCCTGGCCCCCTCCGAGGTGGAGTTCTGGCAGGCCGCACAGAACCGCACGCACACCCGGCTGCGCTACGAACGCTCCGGCGACGACTGGGAGCGGTTCCAGCTCTGGTCGTAGCAGCGACACACCCGCTCCCGCACACGCCCGAACCACCGGCGAACCGCGGAGCACCACTCCCCCTGTTCCGGCTCACGAGGCGAGGCAAGAACCCATGACCACACGCACGCAGGACGGCAGCGCCGGCGACGTCGGCTACGGCGCCATCGGCTCGGGCTACGCCACCTACCGGAGGCCCGACACCCGCATCGCCCGGTTCATCGCCGAGGCCCTGGGCGGCGCCCGCGACGTCCTCAACGTCGGCGCGGGCACCGGTTCCTACGAGAGCGCCGCCCGCGCCGTGACGGCGGTCGAGCCGTCCGAGTCCATGCGCGCCCGGCGCCCTGACCGCCTCGCCCGCGCCGTCTACGCCCGAGCTCGTGCGTGACTTCTGGCTGTACGCGTACGCACCCGAGGTCCTCGACACCGAGGCCCGCCGCTACCCGCCGATCGGAGACATGGCCGCCGCCCTGGGCGGCACCGGCACCATCCGGACCGTCCCGATCCCCCTCGACTGCACGGACGGCTTCAACGAGGCCCACTACGGCCGCCCCGAGCTGCTCCTCGACCCCGCGGCCCGCCAGGCCTGCTCCGCCTGGAGCTTCGTCGACGACGACGTCCGCGAACACTTCGACCGGACCCTGCGCCGCGACCTCGCCTCCGGAGCCTGGGACGAACGCTTCGGCCACCTGCGCACGCAGCCCACGTACGAAGGCTCGCTCGTCATCGTGCGCGCGACTCCGTAGAGGGACTGCTCCTTCTCCCAGCAGGCCCATTTTAGGCCGGCAGGACGAGGCTCGCCGGTCCGGTGCCCGCCGGACCCGGAGCCGCCGAGCCGGTGGACGTGCGCCGGGGCAGCGGTGCGCCCAGGCTTGGGTGGGGACAAGGAGATGGGGCATGACCAGTCCGACCGAGAAGGCCCGACGTGGCCGGGCCGCCCGCAAGCAGGTGACCCGGACCTCGCACGGGAGGTGGACCGCGGCGGCGGACCGGCCCGACCCGCTCGATGTGTTGGAGCGGCAGGCTGCCGACCGGCTCGTCGAGCTGCTGCCGATCCGCTACGGGCGGATGGCCGCTTCCCCGTTCGCGTTCCTGCGGGGCGCCGCCGCGGTGATGGCCGCCGACCTGGCGGACCGGCCCGACACCGGCCTGATCGTCCAGCTCTGCGGCGACGCCCACCTGCTGAACTTCGGCCTCTTCGCCTCACCCGACCGGGCGTTGCTCTTCGACCTCAACGACTTCGACGAAACCCTGCCCGGACCCTTCGAATGGGACGTCAAACGGCTCGCCGCCAGTGTGGCCGTGGCCGCCCGGGAAGGCGGGCACGGCGAGGACCGAGCGCGGCAATCGGCCCAAGCCACCGCTCGGGCCTACCGGTCATCCATGCGACGGCTCGCCGGACTCGGTGAACTCGCCGTCTGGTACCAGCGGTTCGACACGGCCGAGCTCCTCCCGATGATCCGCGAGACCAAGCTGCGGAGCCGGGTCGAAGCGAGTCTGGCGCGTGCCCGACGGCGTACCAGCCTGCACGCACTCGCCAAACTCACCGAGACCCGGGAAGGCCGCCGGCACATCGTCCACGACCCGCCCCTGCTCGAGCCCCTCACCGCACCCGACAGCCAGGCCGTCGACGAGATCTTCGGCGAATACCGGGACACCCTCCCGGAGGAGCGGCGGCTCCTGCTCGACCGCTACCGGTTCGTCGACGCGGCACGGAAGGCGGTCGGCATCGGGAGCGTCGGCACCCGCTGCTTCATCGTCCTGCTGACGGGCCGCGACGAGGAGGACCCGCTCTTCCTCCAGATCAAGGAGGCCGGACGCTCGGTCCTGGAAGACCATCTCCCCGCCGACGGCCACGGCCACCACGGTCACCGCGTGGTCGCGGGACAGAAGCTCCTCCAGGCAGGCGGAGACATCTTCCTCGGCTGGACGACCGGACCGGCCGGGCGCGACTTCTACGTCCGGCAGCTACGCGACATGAAGGGATCTGCCGTCGTCGAGACCATGACCCCGGCCCTTCTCCGCCAGTACGCGGAACTGTGCGGCACCACACTGGCCCGAGCCCACGCCCGCTCCGGCGACCGCATCGCCATCGCCGGGTACCTCGGCGACTCCGACGCCTTCGACCGCGCCATCGCCGACTTCGCACTCCACTATGCGGACCAGACCGTCCAGGACCACGCCCTGCTCACCGCAGCCGTCTCCGACGGCTCCATCACCGCCACCCACGGCATCTGAGCGGCGGCAACTACCTCCCGTGGGCTTCCAGCAGCCGCCGTCAAGGACGAACGTACCTGACGGGCGGTGTGCAAGCGTGCTCGTTAGGCGTCGGCGAGGAGGTGGTCGTACGGCGTGCCCGTGCGGCGGCCGGCCATGAAGGAGAGGAAGTCGCCGACGAAGGCGCTTTTGCCGTAGGCGCCGTCGGTGGTGATGAGGTCGCGGTGGAAGGCGGTACGGAAGAGGGTTCGGTACTCGTCCGCGTCGATGCTCCCGTTGCCGTCCTTGTCGGTGGCGTCGAAGAGGACCTCGGCAACGCGGATGAGCGCGGGTCCGGCGAGGGAAGGGACGGCGGTCGCGTACTCTTCGGCGCTGACGCGGCCGTCGCCGTCCGTGTCGAGGGCGGCCTGGAGTTCGCGCCACCAGGCGGCGAAGGCATCGTAGAGCCGGGTCTCCTCCGGCTCGTCCAGGTCGAGTCGGGTCGAGAGTTCGCGGGCCATGGCAGCGAGATCGGGCCAGTCGAGGTGGCCGTCGCCCGTCTGGTCCAGCACCCGGTGGAAGAACTCCTCCGCCGAGCGTCGGTTCTTGTCCGTTCCCCTCGGGGGATCCGGTTCGAAGTCGGCGTCGCCGCTGAGTGGTGTGAGGAGGCGGAGCAGGGCCGATGCCCGCTTCATGCGGGCGCGCAGGGCGGTTACGGTGCGGGCGCGGGGGTCGTCGCTGTCGGGCGAGAGCGAGAGGGTTTCGATGATGCTCTCGGCGTTGATCCAGCCCTCGGGCAGGAATCGGGTGAGCCCGGCAGCGAGGTAGGCGCCCTGCATGAGGGTCGCGGCGCCCGGCATCTCGGGCAGGCCGGCCCGGCGCCGGTAGGGCTCGGGGAGGGAGGCGACGGTGATCGCGCCCAGGAGCGGGCCGACCACGGCGCGGCCGGCCGCCCACAGCGTCGGCGCGCCGTCGAGCAGCGCAGGAGCAGGAAGGTGGTCGAAGAGCCGGTAGAGGATGACGCGGGCCGCCTCGGTGTTCTCCAGCTCGTTCTCGACGACCCGGTCGAAGTATCGCCAGAAGTCGTGCAGGTCCTCGGGGAGTTCCGCGGCGTCGCCGTCGAGCGCCGCGAGGAACGTGCGGTACTCGGCGTACATCCGCTCCATCGTGTCCTGGTCGAGCGGCTGGCCGCTCAGCCGGCACATGGTGACGGCGCTCTCGAAGAGGGTGGCGACCACCCAGGCGCGGGTCGCGCGGTCCATCGCGTCGTAGGCGCGCCCGCGAGAGTCGGATCCACTCATGCGGGCGTGCAGCCGGTTGAGCCGGGCCGCCTCCCGTTCGCGTTCCGCCGGGTCGGCGGCGAACATGCGCCGCATGCTGAGGAAGGTGTTGCGCAGTCGGCGCCAGGGGTGGGTGACGAAGGTGGAGTTGTCGGCGAGGGCGGCGCCGATCTGCGGGTGAGCTGCCTCCAGGACGGTGGCGCGGATGATGGCTAAGGCCCAGCGCGGGTCGTCGAAGAAGGCGCCGAACTGCGAATTCGGACCGAACAGGGGTACCCCGTCGGCCGCTCCCGTGGTTTCGGTGGTCATGATGGGTCTCCGTTCGTCCGGGCGGCCACGCCGCCGAAGCGGCGATCGCGGCGCCGGTAGGTGTGCAGGCAGGCCAGGAAGTCGGGGGCCCGGAAGTCCGGCCAGAGCACCTCGGGGAAGACCCACTCGGCGTAGGCGACCTGCCAGAGCATGAAGTTGGAGATGCGCTGCTCACCGGAGGTACGGACGACCAGATCCACATCAGGGGTGTCGGGGAAGGGCAGGTGGTCGGCGAAGAGGCGCTCGGTCACCTCGTCGGCGGGCGTCCCGCTGAGGATCAGCGACCTCGCGGCCTCGACGATGTCCCGGCGCCCCCCGTGGTCGAAGGCGACGGTCAGCGTCATCCCCCGGTTCTCGGCGGTCAGTAGTGCCGCGTCCTCGAAGTCCTGGGCAAGTGCACGGGGGATCCTCGGGTCGCTGACCCCGAGGAAGCGGCAGCGGATACCGCGCGCGAGCAACAGCGGCGCATGCTTGCGCACGACCCGCCGCACCAGACGCATCAGGAATTCGACCTCGGCACCGGGGCGGTTCCAATTCTCGGTGGAGAACGCGTACAGGCTGAGCCACTCCACGCCGGCAGCCCGGGCCGCCTCGATGACATCGATGACGGCGGCCTCCGCCGCGCGGTGACCCGCCGTGCGGGGAAGCGAACGCCGTTGCGCCCAGCGCCCGTTGCCGTCCATCACGCAGGCCACATGCCGCGGTCCGGCACGCAACGCCCGCTCCTCCCGCCGCTGCCCAACGGGTCCGCCAGTGGACAGTGGCCCGCCCGGCGGATCCTCCGTCACCACACGTGCACGCGGGACTCCGTGGTCCGTCCCGCCCGGCCCTGCCCCGTCCGGAGCAGTACGACCAGCCGTACCTTGCTCTTCCACGCCCACCCCGCCTCACCCAAGCCCCACCAGCGCATTCCCTCCCCGGAGTCTGGCAGTGCGAAAGGGCCATGATCGGCCGAACGAGTGGCCATCACCTTCGACTCGCACGTTCGATTCCATCCACTGATCCGGAGCTGGCCCCCGTCGTGATCGCGCCGTTCCTCGAAGCCGCCGTGGGCGCCTTCCCCGGCTGGGTCCGGCTGCAGGTTCCCGTCCCTCCCGTTCCCGATGTGGTGGGACCGCGACGCGAACGCCTGTGTACGGGACGACTTCTGCGCTCCACATCCGGGAAGTGGCTCACGAAAGCTCCTCTCTGCGGGCGCCCAGGCGGCCGACCCCCGCAGGCCGCTCCCCCATAGCCGGTTCCATTCCGGGGCGCCAGGCGCTACGCCGCCATCCCGGGGCGGAGGGCCTCTTGCGCGACCGCCACCGAACCGTTTTGGTAACTCCCGTCACTCAGGGGGCGAACGGGAAGGCAGCCGGAGATGGCGGACACCACACAGACGGACGCCGTGGGGAGCGAAAACCACGCTCCGCGCAAAGCGAGTTGGCGATCCATCGGCCCCGGAATCGTCGTGGCGGCGACCGGTGTCGGGGCCGGCGACCTCGTTGCCACGCTCCTCGCGGGCAGCAAGTTCGGCTACACACTGCTGTGGGCCGCGGTCATCGGCTGCCTCGTCAAGATCTCGCTCGCCGAGGCGGCCGGCCGCTGGCACCTCGCCACCGGCCGTACCCTCTTCGACGGCTGGCACAGCCTCGGCTCCTGGACCACCGTCTACTTCGCGGGGTACGTCGTCGTCTGGGGCTTCGTCTACGGCGCCGCCGCGATGTCCTCCAGTGCGCTCCCGCTGGCCGCGCTCTTCCCGGGCACCATGGACCTGAAGCTCTGGGCCGTGCTGTGCGGTCTGGCCGGGCTGGTCTTCGTCTGGTTCAACCGGTACGCCGTCTTCGAGAAGGTCATGACCGTCCTGGTCGGCGTGATGTTCCTGGTCACCGTGTATCTCGCGATCCGCGTCACGCCCCGGCTCGACGCGGCCTTCGCCGGCCTCGCGCCCGTACTGCCGGACGGTTCGCTGGTCTACACGCTCGGGCTGATCGGCGGCGTGGGCGGCACGATCACCCTCGCCGCGTACGGCTACTGGGTGAACGCGAAGGGCTGGACGAACACGAGTTGGATGAAGGTGATGCGGCTCGACAACCGCGTCGCCTACTTCACCACCGGGATCTTCGTGGTGGCCATGCTCATCGTCGGGGCCGAGCTGCTGCACTCGTCCGGCGTGGCCCTGGCCAAGGGGGACAAGGGGCTGCTCGATCTGAGTGCCGTCCTGGAGGAGCACTACGGAAGGGCGACCGCCAAGCTCTTCCTGGTCGGGTTCTTCGCCACGTCCTTCACCTCCCTGATCGGCGTGTGGCACGGAGTGAGCCTGATGTTCGCCGACTTCGCCGCGAAGTTCCGCCCGTCCCTCGTCCCGGCCGGGACGAACCCGGCGAGGTCCCTGCCCTTCCGGGTCTATCTGCTCTGGCTCACCTTCCCGCCCATCAGCCTGCTCTTCCTGGACCAGCCCTTCGGTCTCATCGTCGTGTACGGAGTGATCGGCGCACTCTTCATGCCCTTCCTCGCCTTGACACTGCTGTGGCTGCTCAACTCCTCGCGCACACCGGCCCAGTGGCGCAACGGCCTGCTGAGCAACGCGATGCTGGGGGCCGCAGGCCTGTTGTTCGTGGTGCTCTGCGTCCAGCAACTGTGGGAGCTGCTCAGGTAGCGGGCCCGGCCTCGATCCAGCACTGGAGGAGGAGGACGACGCCCGCGACGGTCGCCGCCGCGCCGAGGACCAGGACCTGAACGACGAAGACGAGGTCCCGAACGGAGGTGCGGCGGGCGGCGGCGGGGTCCAGGGCGAACGACTTCGGATCGCCGGGCGCGTAGTGGACGGTCAGGTCCCGGCCGTACGCGCCCTCCGGGTCCTGCGGCGGGGTGGGGAGGCGTGCGGTGACGGTCGTTCCCTCGCGGGTGGTGAGGCGATGGATGTGCGATCAAACAAGGTGTGCACCGGTGTGACATCCGGTGCCCCGTGACACGCCCGAGGAGTTGACGCGGATCCTTCGGGGTGCGCTGCGCCGCGGGGATTTCGCCCCGTATCGGTTCGTCGGCCGAGCCGGCCTCCCTGTCTGAGTACGAACGCTCGGGCAACTGAGTACGAGAACCCGGGCACTTACAGCACCCGGGGCGGTTCAATGGACCCATGGTCGATACGAACAGCGCGCAGCCGCAGGCCTCGTCGGCACGGCGCACGAGGCCGTGCCAGTGGTGCCGGCGCCCCGTACCGCAGCGCTTCCTGCTGATGCCCAAGCTCCACTGCAACAGGAACCACTGGCTGAACGACGTGCGCGACAATTTCTGGCGCAAGCTGTTCGAGCACGGCTGAGCGCCCGCCCATGGCACTGCGAGCACCCCGCCATCCATCCAGTGGCGGAGATCGGTGATCAGGCCGGGGCTCAGGTCATAGGACCAGGCCGCGAGGTAGGCGCCGATCCTTGTCATCAGGGCCGGACCACTCTCGTAGGCCAGTGGCACGAGCTCCGGGTAGAGGATGCCCGCTTCGTCGTCGATCAAGCGGGAACCAGGTCTTCATGCCGTCAGCAGCGACGGGGCTGGTACGGCACGGGGACGCGTACCGGTTCGGGCCGTGTCGGGCACCGGGTCAAGGCGACGAGGAAGGTCAGCCCGATTCCGCCTGCCACAACGAAGAGAGCGGTGCGGATCCCGCCGGCGGTAGCGGTTCGAAGCTGTTCACCGGAGAGGCCGTCGAGGCCGGCGGTCGCTACCAGGACGAGGACGGCGAGGCCGACGGCTGCGCCCGCGCCCGAGCCGGTCGAGGCAATGCCGGAGGCGATGCCTTGTTGTCGGTCGGAGATCCCGGTGGCGGCGGCGATGAACATGGCGGTGAAGACCACTCCGTCGCCGATGCCGAGCGCCACCAGGCCGGGGGCGAGGTCGATGTACTTGCCGTTCGGCGAGATCGCGAGGCCGAGAGCGACCGCACCGACCGCGAGGGCGGCGGCCAACGTGCGTCTGAGACCGAACCGCGTCACGAGCTGGCCCGCGGTTGTCGAACCGGCCACCACCACCGCCGTGGGGATGAGGAAGCCGGCGCCGGTCTGCAAAGGGTCGTAGCCCAGAACCTCCTGGAAGTAGACGGACAGGAAATAGAGCACGGAGCCAAAGGTCGCCATGAACATGAAGGCGATGACGACGCCGGTGATCAGGTTGGAGTTGGAGAGCAGCACTGGCGGCATGAGCGGGTCGGAGCTGCGCCGCTCGATGACGGCGAAGGCCCCGATCAGCAGGAGGCCCGCTGCTGCACTCAGCATGATGCCCGGCGAAGACCAGCCCGATCCGGGGCCCTGCACGAGGGCGAACACGATGAGGGTGACACCGAGAGAGATGCTGAGCGCACCGGGCAGATCGAACGTGCGGCCCTTCTCGCGTTCACCGTCCCGGGGGATCACTACGAAGGCGAGCAGCAGCGCGGGGCCGGCCAGGACGACGTTGACGAAGAAGACCGCTTCCCAGCCGAACACCTGCGTCAGGAGGCCGCCGAGCAGCACGCCGATGACGAGTCCTGCCGCGCCCGACCCTCCCCAGATGCCCAATGCGCGGTTACGGGCACGACCTTCGGCAAAGGTGGTGTTGATGAGTGCCAGGGTGGTGGGAAAGACAAGAGCTCCGCCGAGACCTTGGAATGCGCGGGAAGCGAGGAGTACTCCGGGACCGGTCGCGAGTCCTCCCGCAAACGCCGCTCCGGCATAGAGCGCGAGGCCGGTGGCCAGGATACGGCGCCGAGGGGCAGCAGGGCCGCGACGGCGCTGCCGAAGACGAGGACGAGCAGGACGAGCGTCACGGGTCCCACGGCGGCACTCCTCGCGTTGTGTGCGGAGCCCGCGCTGCGGCCCCAGGTGGAGGCGCTGGTGGCGGGTGCTCCAGCCCCCGCTCCCGAGGCGTGAGCGCGGGGTGGCCCGGCGGGGTACGGGCATGCCGGGGCGCGCCGGGCGGGCTCAGAGCCTGTCGGGTGGCTGTGGGTCCGACGTGAGTGATCGTGGGGTTCTGACTCATGTGCACACTCCGGTCACGCATTGCCGCATACCGTGCCCGCAGACCTCCGCCGTTTGTACTTGGCGGCGGTAGCTATCCCCTGTACTCCTCCAGCAGTCGCAGCCAGATCTCGCTGATCGTCGGGAACGCCGGGACCGCGTGCCACAGGCGGTCGATGGGGACCTCGCCCGCGACCGCGATGGTGGCCGCGTGCAAGAGCTCGGCCGCGCCCGGGCCGACGAAGGTGACGCCGAGCAGGATCTCGCGGTCCAGGTCCACCACCATGCGGGCCCGGCCGCGGTAGCCGTCGGCGTACAGGCCCGCTCCGGAGACCTTGCCGAGGTCGTGGTCCACGGCCCGGACCCGGTGGCCGGCGCGCTCCGCCTCCGCGAGGGTCAGGCCCACCGACGCGGCCTCCGGGTCGGTGAACACGGCCTGCGGGAGGGCCTCCGTATCTGCGGTCGCGGCGTGCGCTCCCCAACGGCCGTTGTCCAGCGGTGTGGTGCCCGCCACCCGGTCGGCGATGACGGAACCCGCGATCCGGGCCTGGTACTTCCCCTGGTGGGTGAGCAGCGCCCGGTGATTGACGTCGCCGACCGCGTACAGCCAGTCGATCCCGGGAACCCGGCAGCTGTCGTCCACCGCGATCCACCCGCCCGGCGCGAGCCCGACCGTGTCCAGCCCGATGTCCTCGGTGCGCGGGGTACGCCCCGTCGCCATCAGCAGCTCGTCGCCCTCCAGCGTCTCGCCGCCTTCGAGCACCACCGTGACGGGCCCGGTCGAGCCGTCCCGTGCGACGGACTCGACGGCCACACCCGTACGGACCACCGCGCCCGCCTCGCGCAGCGCGTCGGCGACCAGTTCCCCGGCGAAGGGCTCCATGCGCGGCAGCAGCCCGGAGCCCCGTACGAGCAGGGTCACCCGGGAGCCGAGGGCCTGCCAGGCCGTGGCCATCTCCGCGGCCACCACCGACCCGCCGACGATCAGCAGCCGGCCCGGCGCCGCCTGCGCCGACGTGGCCTCGCGGCTGGTCCACGGCCGGGCGTCCGCGAGGCCCGGCAGGTCCGGGATCACGGCCCGGGTTCCGGTCGCGACGACGACCGCGTGCCGGGCGGAGAGCACGTGGTGCTCCCCCTCCGGGCTGGTGACGGCGACCTTGCGGACCCCGTACAGCCGCCCGTGGCCCCGGTACACGTGGGCGCCGACCGACTCCAGCCAGTCGATCTGGCCGTCGTCCTTCCAGTTCCCCGTCCAGTAGTCCCGGTGCGCGAACACCGCTTCCGCGTCCAGCGGACCGGCCACGGCCCCCGCGAGACCGGGCACCCGGCGCGCGTCGGCCCGCGCCAGCACCGGGCGCAGCAGCGCCTTGCTGGGGATGCAGGCCCAGTACGAGCACTCGCCGCCCACCAGCTCGCTCTCGACCAGCGCCGTGCTCAGCCCGGCGGCGCGGGTCCGGTCCACGACGTTCTCGCCGGCCGGGCCCCCGCCGAGGACCACTACGTCGTACTCCACCGCTTCGCTCATCGGGCCAGTCTCACCGCAGGGCGGGGGCCCGTCACGTAATCAGGCGCCCGGCGTGCCGGGATCAGGCGTCCGGCGTGCCGGGCTCCTCGGCCGCGGCACCGGCTGCGCCGCCCTGCTCGGCGGCGATCTTCGTGCGCACCTCGTCCATGTCGAGAGCCCGGGCCTGGGCGATGAGGTCCGTCAGCGCCGCCTCGGGCAGCGCGCCGGGCTGCGAGAAGATCGCGACCTGGTCCCGGACGATCATGAGGGTCGGGATCGAGCTGATCTGGAAGGCGGCGGCGAGCTCCTGCTGCGCCTCGGTGTCCACCTTGGCGAAGAGCAGGTCGGGATTGGCCTCGGCTGCCTTCTCGTAGACCGGGGCGAACTGCAGGCAGGGGCGGCACCAGCCCGCCCAGAAGTCGATCAGGACGAACGAGTTCTCGCTCACCGTCCGGTCGAAGTTCTCCTTGGTGAGTTCGACAGTAGCCACGGTTTTCCAGACCTCCAGAGTGCTGTGCTGCTTGTTTTCCCTGAACGAACGACCGGCTCGAAGCATTCCTGACCGCGGACGATGCCCGGAATGCGCACAATGGGGCCATGACCCCCACCGTCCCGAACACCGTGGAGTTCCTCCGCCGGCTGTACCCCGGCGACGACCCGGACCGTGCGGCCTGGGGCGTCCGGATCGACGGTACGGACCTGCGCGCCCTCGTCGCCGAGGCCACCCGGGCCGGCTGGTCCCACGAGTGGGACACCTCCGAGGAGCCCCCCGACGGGCGGGAGGAGCGGGAGGAGCGCCTCATGAGCCAGCACGCCCCCTTGGTCATGGAAGACGACGCACACGCGCGCCGCCACTTCCTCGGCGACCCCGACCCGGAACGGCGCGCGCCGGGGACCGGGGCCATGGCCCTGCTGGGCTGCATCTGCGGTACGGACGAGTGCTGGCCCATGATGGCCACCGTCACCGTGACGGCCCGCACGGTCACCTGGTCCGGCTTCCACCAGCCCTACCGCCCCGAGTGGGGAATCCTCGCCCTGGGGCCGTACGCGTTCCCGCGCACGGCCTACGAACAGGCCCTGGCGGATCCGCTCCGGCTCCCCGGGCGCGGGTTCCTCTCCGTATCCGACCACCACGGCTTCGACGGCTGCGGCTCCCCCGAGTACGGCTCCGGGGAGACCCCCTAGAAGGGATGCCCGCCCGGGGCGGCCCGGAGCGTGGTCCAGCGCAGCTCGGTGAAGGCGTCGAGGTTCGCCTCGCCGCCGAAGCGGGCGCCGGTGCCGGACGCGCCGACACCACCGAAGGGGGCCACCGCCTCATCGTTCACCGTCTGGTCGTTGACGTGCGCGATCCCGACCGGGATCCGCCCCGCCAGGTCCAGCCCGCGCGCCGCGTCGCCCGTGACGATCCCGAGGGAGAGCCCGTAGGGGCCGGCGGAGGCCAGCTCCACGGCCTCGTCCTCCGTCGCGAAGGACCGTACGGGCGCCACCGGACCGAAGACCTCCTCCGCGTAGGCGGGGCTGTCGTCGTCTGCCCCCGCCAGCACCGTCGGCCGGTAGAAGAGGTCCTGGTGGGCGCCGCCGGTGACGAGTTTGGCGCCCTGTGCGGTGCTGGCTTCCACCAGGCCGTGGACCCGCTCCAGTTGGGACCGGTCGATGAGCGGCCCCAGGTGCACCCGCTCGCGGTACGGGTCCCCGACCGCGAGCTCCTCGGCGCGCGCGGCGAGCCGCTCCACGTACTCGTCGTAGAGCGAGGCGTGCACGAGGTGCCGGCCGGCCGTCATGCAGATCTGGCCCTGGTGGAAGAAGGAGCCCCAGGAGGCCTGCGCGACGGCCGCCGCCACGTCGGCGTCACGGAGCACGACGAGGGCCGAGTTCCCGCCCAACTCCAGGTGGGCGCGCTTGAGGTGACGGCCCGCCAGTTCGCCGACGGCCCGGCCGCTCGCGGTGGACCCGGTGAACGACACGACCCTGACCAGCGGATCGCCGACCACCGCCGCGCCCGTCTGCGCACCGCCGGGCAGGACGTGCAGCAGTCCGCCGGGCACGCCGGCCGCCGCGAAGACGGCGGCGAGTGCGAGCCCGCCGCTGACGGCGGTACGGCGGTCCGGCTTGAGGAGCACCGCGTTGCCGAGGGCGAGCGCGGGCGCGACCGAGCGGATCGAGAGGATCAGCGGCGCGTTGAAGGGCGCCACCACCCCCACCACACCGACGGGTTCACGGCGGGTGAAGGACAGTCGCGGCGCCTCGCTCGGCAGCACCTGCCCGGCCGGACGCGAGGCGAGGGCCGCGGCCTCGTAGCACTCCTGCGCGGCGACGTGCAGCTCGAAGTCGGCCTTGCCGGGGATGGATCCGGACTCCCGGACCAGCCAGTCCCGCAGCTCGTCGGCGTGGGCGGTGAACAGGTCCCCGGCCCGGCGCAGCACGGCCGCCCGCTCGAGATGGGTGGCCCGCGCCCAGTCCCGCTGGGCCGCGTGGGCCCGTACGGCTACCTCCGCCACATCGGCCGGAGCGGCCAGGTCGATGGTCGCGAGGGTCTGGCCGGTGGCGGGTTCGAGGACCGGGGCGGTACCTCCGGTGAGGGTGGGCCCGTCCTGCCAGAGCGTCGGATCGAGGAGCGGCATGGCGCGAGGCCTCCGGATGCGGTGTGCGTGGCGGGGGGGCGGCAGCACGCGCCATCGTGCCACCCCACCGCACCGGAGGCATCAATTCTCTTTACTTAGCGATCAGTTGCCACCCGACCATGTCCGGAAACGATCGCCACCCCGGAGTCGGGCCGACGTCGGATCAGCGCTCCAGAACGAGGGCGATCCCCTGCCCCACACCGATGCAGAGGGCCGCGATCCCGGTACCGGATCCGGCCGCCGCGAGCTGGTGCGCCACCGAACCGGCCAGCCGGGCGCCCGAGGCGCCGAGAGGGTGCCCGATCGCGATGGCCCCGCCGCGCGGGTTGACCACGGCCGGATCCAGCTCGGGCCAGGAAGCCAGGCATCCCAACGCCTGCGCCGCGAAAGCCTCGTTGAGTTCGAAGGCGGCGAGATCGGCGAAACCGCGGCCCGCCTTGGCGAGCGCGCGCTCGACGGCGTCCACCGGCCCCAGCCCGAACAGCTGGGGCTCGATCCCGGTGACGGCCGATGCGCTGATCCGGGCCAACGGCTCCCGCCCGGTGGCGGCCAGGCCCTCCTCGTCCGTCAACAGCAGTGCGGCGGCCCCGTCGTTGAGCGGGGAGGCGTTGCCCGCCGTGACCGTGCCGGTGCCGTCGGTCCGGAAGGCGGGCTTCAGACGGGCGAGCGCCTCCGGGCCGGAATTCTCGCGGATGCACTCGTCGCGCAACAGATCCACACCCGCGTACGGCACGACCTCGGCGTCGTACTCTCCCGCCGCCCAGGCGGCGGCCGCCTTGCGGTGGCTCTCCAGCGCGAAGGCGTCCTGCGCCTCGCGGGTGATGCCGTGCTTGTCGGCGACGAGTTCGGCGCCCTCACCGAGGGAACCGGTCCACTCCGCGGGCATCCGCGGGTTGGTCATCCGCCAGCCGAGCGTGGTGGACCACATCTGCTGGTGCCCGGCGGGGAAGGCGCGCTCCGGCTTCTGCACCACCCAGGGGGCCCGGCTCATGGACTCGACACCCCCGGCGATGGCCACGGACGCATCGCCGAGCGCGATGGCGCGGGCCGCCTGCACGACGGCTTCGAGCCCGGAGCCGCAGAGGCGGTTGACGGTGACCCCGGGCACGGTCACGGGGAGCCCGGCGAGCAGCACCGCCATGCGGGCCACGTCCCGGTTGTCCTCGCCCGCGCCGTTGGCGTCCCCGAAGACCACGTCGTCGATGCGGGCCGGGTCCAGTGCGGGCGTACGGTCCACGAGCGCGCGCACCACGTGAGCGGCCAGGTCGTCCGGGCGGACCCCGGCGAGGGCGCCGCCGAACTTCCCGATCGGCGTGCGGACGGCGTCGACGACGTAGACGTCGCGGACGGTACGGATGCTCATGGAGTCCCTCCGGAGCGAACGGGAAGCGGCGCGGCACACCGACACCGCTGTCCGGCCCGGCGCACGCTCCGCCCGCGCCCGGGTGGGGCGCGCCCGAAGTCTCCGTCGCCCCGATCCCCCTGTCAACGCCCCCCGGCTCCCGACGGGGCCCCGACCTGCGCGCGGAGCCCGCGCCTCACGCGCCGGCAGGGCCGGAGGCGCCGCGGAGCCACCGGCTCACGTCGAGTCCCGCGGCACCGCCACCGCCGCCATCAGGTCGTGCCTGCGTACCGCCGCCGCGGGCTCCCGCACCGCCTCGTCCACCAGCGCCGCCAACCGCTCGCCCGTCGGCATCTCGATCTGCACCGTGCTGAGCCTCGGGCGCAGCAACCGCCCGATCAGCAGATCGTCCGCGCCCATGACGGCCACGTCCTCCGGCACCCGCAGGCCCACGTCCTGGAAGGCCCGCATCAGCAGCATCGCGTACTCGTCGTTGTACGCGAACGCCGCGTCCAGCCCCAGCGACCCCCACCGCTGCGCCAGCTCCGCCGCCGACTCCTCCGAGTAGGCCATCCGCAGGGCCACGATCTCGGCCCCCGCCACGGACCGCGCACCCTCCAGGCGGGGCGTCGAGAACAGTCCCAGCCCCTCCTCCTCCGGAACCACCACGCCGATCCGCCGCCGGCCCCGCTCCACCAGGTGCTCGGCCGCCCGCGCGCCGACCTCCGCCTGGTCCATGAGCAGCGCGTGGGCCCCGGGAACGGCTTGCGGCCCCATCGTCAGCACCGCGCGCGCCCCGGCCCGCTTGAGCGTGGCCACGTTGTGCGCGGACAGGGCGATCTCCCCGAGGGAGAGCACCGCGACCGGCCGCAGTTCGGCCCAAGCCCGCGCGGCCTCGTCACCGGTGAGGCCGAGGCTGCCGTACTGGACCACGGTGTAGTCCAGACCGCGCAGCGCCCACTGCAACTCGTTGAGGAAGGTGCTGTACAGCGGGCCGATCGGCACGTGCGAGGTGGGCAGCAGCACGATGCGCGTGTGCCCGGCGCGCAGACTGCGCGCGGCCGCGTGGGGGACGTAGCCGAGCTCCTCGGCGGCCTCGCGCACCTTGCGACGGGTCGGCTCGCTGATGCGTACGGCCTCCGCGTTGTTCAGGACGTACGAGACCGTCGCGCGCGACACTCCGGCGAGACGGGCGACGTCCGCGCTGGTCGGGACGGGCGCCGGCGACGGGGACGGCGGCGTGGGGGGCTTCGGCGGTTTCGATGACTGAGACATTGCCGTGGCATCTTTCCAGACCGTTTGTGCCCAGGGGCTAGCGGATGGCCGGAAACCAATGCTACACAGTGGTTACACGATTCACTGACACGTGTAACCACGACGTCACCCCAGCTTCACCAAGGGTGTCTCCACACGTGCCCGTGCCGTGTCCGGTCGTGCCGCCGCCCTGCCGTGTTCCGTCGCACCCCCGCCGTCGCGACAGGGCGGCGCGCACTCCTCCCTACACCCCTCAGTGCACCCCTCGCTCCCCCCTCGCCCCTTCCCAAACCGCCCAGGAGGGCACCGTGGCCCTTTCCTCCCCCGGCACCGGCACCGCCGCCGCCACCACCGAGGCCCCCGCCAACCGGCGCGGCCTGCTCCCCTTGCTGCTCGTCGGCAACGGCGCCATGTACGCCCTCTACATCGGTGTCGCCGGCGTACTCCTCGCCCTCCAGGTCGAAGACATCGACGCCGCGAACAAGGTCGCCAACTTCGGCCTGATCGCAGGGGTCTCCGCGATCTTCGCGACGGTCTTCAACCCGGTCGCGGGCGCCCTGTCCGACCGCAGCGGACGGCGCAACCCCTGGATCCTGGGCGGTGGACTCGCCGCGATACCGGCGATGTTCCTGCTCGGCGCCGCGGACACGATCCTCCTCATCACCATCGCCTGGTGCCTCGGCCAGGCCGTGATGAACATCTACCAGGCCGCCATCACCTCCGTGGTCCCCGACCGGGTGCCCATGAGCGCCCGCGGCAAGGCCTCCGCGGCCGTCGGCCTCGGCCTGCCGCTCGGCTCGACCGTCGGCGCCCTGATCGGCGCGGCCTTCTCGGACGACTACCGCACCGGATACCTGGTCTTCGGCGCGATCGTCGCCGCCGCCGCCGTCCTGTTCACCACCTGCACCCGCGAGGAACGGCGCCCCGCCAAGCCCTCCATGCCGGTCAAGGCCCAGCTCGCCGCCTTCGCGAGCGCCCTGGCGGACCACGACTTCCGCTGGGCGTTCATCGGCCGGGCCCTGCTGGTCCTCGGCTACTTCGCGGTGAGCGGCTACCAGCTCTACATCCTCCAGGACCACACCGTGCTGCCCGAGGGCATGAAGCCGGAGGCGGCCGTCGCGATCATGATGCCGCTGACGAGCGTGGCCATGGTCGTCTCCACCGTCCTCGGCGGCTGGCTCTCGGACAAGTACGACCGCCGCAAGCTCTTCGTCGGCGCCTCCGCCCTGCTGTCCGCCGTCGCGCTGGTGATCCCGGCCCTGTCGACCAGCTGGACGGCCATGCTGGCCTTCGCCGTGATCAACGGCCTCGCGTTCGGCTGCTACATGGCCGTGGACACCGCCCTGGTGACGATGGTGCTCCCCAAGGCCGAGGACGCCGCCCGCGACATGGGCGTACTCAACATCGCCAACGCCGGCCCGCAGATCATCGCCCCCTTCATCGCCTCGGTGATCGTGTCCGTGAGCGGTGGCTACACGGCCCTGTTCATCGCGGCCGCCGCCTTGGCGGTGGCCGGCGCCCTGGCCGTCAAGCCCATCCGCAGCGTCCGCTAACCACAACCGGCGCCCCACCACCCACCTCTCCCCCTGAAAGGCACCACAGTGCAGCTCCACACCCACACTTGGGGCGAGGGCGACCGCATCGCCCTCCTGATCCACGGGATCATGGCCGACCACCGGACCTGGCGCCGGGTCGGCCCCGCCCTCGCCGAGCGCGGCTACCGCGCCATCGCCGTGGACCTGCGCGGCCACGGCGCCAGCGGCCGGGGCGAGTACAGCCCGGAAGCCTTCGCCGACGACGTGGTCGAAACCCTCCCGGCCGGCGCCGAACTCGCCATCGGCCACTCCCTGGGCGGCCTGACCCTCGCGAAGGCCGTCACCCGACTCAAGCCGCAGCGCGCCGTGTTCTCCGACCCGGCCTGGCACCTGGCGGAGCTCGGCGAAGGTTTCGGCCCCGAGATGTTCGCCCAGTTCAAGTCAGCGCCCAAGGAACAGATCCAGGCCATGAACCCGCGCTGGGAAGAGGCCGACGTGGACATCGAACTGGCCACCCTGGCCGTCTGGGACGAGGCGACCGCCCTGAGCCTGGCCCCACTGACGGGTACGGACCTGCTGCCGGCCGCCCCGGTGGTCCCGTCCCTCGTCCAGCTGGCGGACCCGAGCTTCCTGATCTCACCGGAGCGCGCGACGATCCTCAAGGAACGCGGCTTCGAGGTCCGCTCGGTCACCGGCGCCGGCCACACCATCCACCGCGACGACTTCGACGGCTTCATGGCATCGCTGGAAGGCTGGATCTAACAAGACCCAGCCCGCACCACACCCTCCCCGTCCCCCTCCACCTCCCCCTCCACCGAACTTCGCACTCCGTCTTCGGTCGAGGGGGGGGTGGAAGTATCGATCACAGACGGCCGGCAGCCGCTAAACCAACCGAAAGCGTGTAGCGATCCATCGCGCCCCCCGACCCTGAAGTCCCTCTCCTCCCCCGCCCCTCCCCGCACTTCCCCCCGGCCATTCCCCGGGTGGATCCCGAAAGTCTTGTGTTTTTCCGTGGTGGGACGGTCCGTCAAGGGTGGCCGAAGGCCATCGCGGAGCGACGCGACGCAGGAGCGCCCTTGACGGACCGTCCCACCACGGAAGGACGCTCGACTGCCGGGACGCCGCCCGGCACCCCACGCAGCCACCGCCCGGCCGACGCACCCACCCACCCCACCCCACCCACCCACCCCGCCGACCCACCGGCGCAGGCACCCCCAGGCACCTCCTCACCCGGTAACCTCGCCCGAATGACGGCACTTTCCCACCACAGCAATGGTCACGTCGAGCAACCGGGTCGCGACGGGGTCACCGCGACCGCCGAGGCCGATCCGCACGCCATCGGGCCGGTGCAGACCTCGTACGCCCCCGATCGCGACGGGGATCCCGATCCGGGCGAGATCGTGTGGACCTGGGTCCCGTACGAGGAAAACGACGGGCGGGGCAAGGACCGGCCGGTCCTGGTCGTGGCCCGGGAAGCGAGCGGCACGCTCCTGGCCGTGCAGTTGTCCAGCAAGCGGCACGACCACGACCGGGAGTGGGTCCCCATCGGGACCGGTCCGTGGGACAACGCGGGACGGGAGTCCTGGGTGGACGTGGACCGGGTGCTGCGCGTACACGAGGACGGCATGCGGCGGGAGGCGTGCGCGCTGGACCTGGGCCGCTTCCAACTCGTCGTGGACCGACTCCGCGAGCGGTACAACTGGCGCTAACCGGGTCCTGAGCCCAGCCCCAACCCAAGCCCCAGCCCCAAACTCAGCCCCAACCCCACCACCAGGCCCACCCACCCCACCCCTACAACACCCCCGGCAGTCGTTCCGCCAGCAGCCCCAGCCCCCTCCTCAGGCGGCGAAAGTACGTAGCGCGGCTGACGTGCACCTCTCGGGCGGCCTGCTGGTGGGTCCGGGGCCGCCCGCTCAGGTAATAGGCGCGCAGGATGGCGCCCGCCTCGGCGTCGGCGGGGGCGTCGGCCAGTGCCAGTTCCAGCACGGCGTTGTCCAGCCAGTCGCGCAGTGCCTGCGCAGCGCCCAGGCCCGGGCGGGCCAGCAGCGGGCTGCGGGCCAGGGCGCGCGGGTCGCGGATGCGAGCCAGCGCCCAGGCGACGGCGCCGGGGACATCCACCACGCCCGGGACGCCCACCGCACCCGGTGCCTCCCCCTCCACCCGCCCCACCCGCCCCCCACCGGGCCCGAGGGTCCGCATCCAGGCGGGAAGCCCATCGGGGTTGAAGTCGTGGCTGTAGACCTCGGGCCGACGCCCGCAGCGGTAGACGTCGTCGCGGATGCCGCCGTGCGGGCGGAAGCTCAACGCGCGCAGCAGCGTCTGGTAGTCGGGGCTGGCCGTGGACACCACCAGGTGCCCGGCGAGCACCGACTGGCCCAGGATGTCCCGCAGGATCTGCGCGTGGGCGACCGGGTCCGCCGCGTAGGCGGCTCCGAGGAACAGCCCGCCGGAGTGGTCGCGGGCACCGTCCAGCAGGCCGGTGGCGTGCTGCTGGAGGAGGGGTTCGATACCGGCCTGCGTGCCCTGCGCGACGGGCAGCAGCGCGGCCAGTCCCACGGGCCGCCCGTCCCGGTCGCGGGCCAGCCGGAAGGCGGCGGGGCCGGCCGCGTCCAGCCACTGGCCGGTGATCCGCTCGCAGCGCCGTACGTCGAACCCCCCGCGCACCGCCCACCCGCGCATCAGCCGGCCGATGTCCTCGGTCTCCCCGGCGCGGGCGGGTCCGATCGCGGCGGGCCCGATCGCGGCGGATTCCTCGGCGGGCGGGAACAGCGAGCCGCGCAGGGTCGGGTCGCCGGACAGGAACAGCCCCTGTTCCACCAGACGGGCCCGCTCCTGCGGGTCTCGGCGTTCGGTCAGCAGGGCCCGCCGGTAGTCGGCGGCGCGGGCGCGGAGCCCTTCGTGGTGCTGCGGGCGCCGCCACTGGTAGGCGAGTTCGAACAGGGTGCGGAAGGGTTCGCGGACCGCCAGCCCGAGCCGTTCCCTGCGGACGAGGCTCAGCCCGGCCAGCGCCGAGAACAGGTCGGGGCCGCCGCTCAGCAGCCGCTCGTCCCCGGCCCGTACGGTCGCCAGCAGCCGCAGCGCGTGCCGTCGGCGCCCGCTCCCGGGGGCGGCCGCCGGGCGTTCGCGGTCGAGCCGGAGCAGCACCTCCTCGGTCATGGCGTCGGCGACGGCCCCGGGGGCGTCGGCCGGGGTGCCCGCGAGGAGCGTCCGGGCAGCCAGCTGGGCCAGCAGCGGGTTCCCGCCGGCCAGCCGGACCGCCAGGGCCACCTCCTCGGGGTCCTCGACGCCGCTCGTACGGACCTGGGTCTCGACGGCCCCCGCCCGTACGGGCCCGAGGGTCAGGGTGGTCAGGGGCCGGTCCGCCCAGCCGGCCACGGCCCGCAGGGGGAGCCGCCCGACCAGCAGCACCGGCCTGCGGGGACCTCCACCCGTCCCGGCCGGGGGCTCTTCGAGGGCGGCGGCGACGGCTTCGGCCTGCCCGGGCGCGTCCACGCTGTCGACGAGCAGCAGTCCTCCGGCGGACCCGGCCGCCAGCGCGGCGCGGACCCGGGAGCCCGCCTCCCCGGCCCGTAGCCCGGCCAGGTCGACGGCGTCCGCAACGGGCAGCCGCCGGGCCAGCCGGGACTTGCCGCTGCCGAGCACCCCGCCGAGGTGGACGGGCGGTCCCGCTTCCAGGGCGGCCCGCAGCGCCGCGAGCTCCTCTGTTCTCTCCACGCTCCCGGGACGATACCGATCCGGCGTCCCGCCTGGTCAGCAGGCAACCAGCCGTTCTCTGGCCGGAGTTGACACCACGGTGAGACTGTCCGGCCGCGCCGCGCGGCTACTGTCGAGCCGACCGCGGGCCCGGCGGCACCTTCCCTCTCCTTCCCTCTCCTCCTTTCTCTCCTCCTTCTCTCCCGAAAGGAGCCACGCGTGAAGCTGGCTCGATGCCTGTCGGCCGCTGCCGCCGCTCTGTTCGCCGTCACGGCGCTGTTCGCCTCCCCGGCGGGCGCCACCCCGGCCACCACCCCGGCCGCGGCCGCCGCCCCCGCCGCCGTCTCGGGGGCCCTGGCCCCGACCGCCCCGAAGTACTTCACCGGCATGGGCTACGGCCCGTACAACATCGCCGTCGAAGGGGCCTGGAGCAGTGCCTACGGCCAGGCCGTGGGCGAGGGCTACGAGACGTTCCGCTGTTCCAAGAGCAACGGTCCGCGGGCGATGCCGATCGGCGGCGACGGGTACTACCAGGTCCTTGTGGAGATCTACTGCAACCCGGCACCGCCCGCCGGATCCGGCCAGATCGTCGGCGTGCACTCCGGCAAGTGCCTGGACGTCAAGGCCGCGGGCACCAAGGACGGCACGCCGATCCAGATCTACCAGTGCAACGGCACGGACGCGCAGGCCTGGAAGCTGGAGAGCGACGGCACGGTCCGCGCGCTCGGCCGGTGCATGGACGTCCAGTTCGCCAAGACCGAGAACGGCTCGCTGATCGGGCTCAACTCCTGCCACCAGGGCCTGAACCAGAAGTGGGAGGCGATCCCGGGCGGTCTGCTGCGCAGCGTCCACTCGGGCAAGTGCCTCGACGCCCTGGGCTGGGCCACCGCCAACGGCGCCCGGGTCGGGCTGTGGGACTGCATGCCCACGGCCACCAACCAGCAGTGGCGGGGCAGCGCGCTCGGCACCTGATCCGGCCGGGAGCCGGGGCCGGGGGCGGGGTCTCCCAGCTCCCGGCCCGAGCCCCGGCACCAGCCCGAGCCCGATCCCCAGCCCCAGCCCCAGCCCCAGCCCCAGCTTCCCCGCTCCGACATGTGGCCTCCCCGCCCCCTTGGGACAATGGCTCCATGACCGGCACAGGGCCCCAGGGCCCGGGGCGCTACGGCGAGCGGGTCTTCCGCCCCGAGGCCGGCGGCGAGGGGGACCGGATCGACCTCGGCTCCCTCACCTACGACGCGACGACCATGTCCCGGCTGCGCCGACTGGGCGCGGGCCCGGGCTGGACCTGCCTGGACCTCGGAGCGGGCACCGGGACGGTGGCGCGCCGGCTGCTGGAGGAGGCGGGGGTCGCGGAGGTCGTCGCAGTGGACCGGGACGTACGCTTCCTCGCCGCGCACCCCGTGCCGGGGCTGACCCCACTCCAGGCGGACATCACCGCGGACGGATTCTCCCCCGAGCTCTTCCCCGAGCTCTTCCCTGCCCCCTCCCCTGGCCCCTCTCCTGCCCCCTCCCCGGACCTCTCCCCGGGCCGCTTCCACCTCGTCCACGCCCGCTTCCTCCTCATGCACCCTGCCGGACCGGCCGCGGTTGGTCGCCCGGTTCGTAGAGCTGCTCGCCCCCGGCGGGGTCCTGGTGATCAGCGACGCCGTGGACCTGACGACGGACTCCGCGCCCCTCACCCCGTACACCGCCGCGATGCGGGCCATGTGGCGCGGGCTGCGCGACAGCATCGGGACGGACGTGTCGCAGGTGGCCCGCCACCCGGAGCTGCTGGAGGCGGCGGGGCTGGAATCGGTGGCCGCCGAGATCCACGTACCGCCGCTGATGCCGGGCAGCGCGATCAGCCGGTTCTGGGCGGACACCTGGGACCGGGCCCGGGCGGACATGCTGGCGACGCGGCTTCTCGACGAGGACCGGCTGGCCGAGGCCCTGCGGCTGCTGGACTCCCCCGGATACGCCGGACTGTCGCCCGGCATGCTCACGGCCTGGGGCTGGAAACCCGGAGCACCGCAAGCACCGGATGCACCGGAAGCACCGGAAGCCTCGTAGACGTCCGCCGCACCCCGTGCTGTACGGTCCCTCCCGTCACGGTCAATGAGCGAGTCGATGAGCGAGGCGGTCGTCCATGGCGGACCACGACCTGTCGGGTTTCGAGCGCGAGGCGTTCACCCACGGGGGCAGCACGCGTCCCGTCCTGCGCCGCGGCAGCGGGCCCGCGGTGATCGTGCTCGCGGAGATTCCCGGGATCACCCCGAAAGTGCTGGAGTTCGCCGAGCGGGTGGCCGCACTGGGCTGCACCGCCGTGCTCCCGGTGCTGTTCGGCACGCCCGGCCACGACCCCCACCCCAAGGCCCACGGCCTGCTGCGGGGCGCGCTGTACACCGCGTCCAGCCTGTGGAACGTGTGCGTGAGCCGGGAGTTCACCGTCCTGGCCACCGGCCGGAGTTCGCCCGTCGTGGACTGGCTGCGCGCGCTGTCCGCGGACGAGCACAAACGCTGCGGCGGCCCGGGCGTGGGCGCCGTCGGCATGTGCCTGACCGGCGGCTTCGCCCTCGCCATGGCCGTCGACGAGCACCTCCTCGTGCCCGTCCTGTCGCAGCCGTCCCTCCCCCTGGGCATCACCGCCCGCCGGCGGGACGGCATCGACATCTCCCCCGAGGACCTCGCCACCGTCCGGGGACGCTGCGAGCGCGATGGCCTGCAGGTGCTGGGGCTGCGCTTCAGGAGCGACCGGCTCACGCCCGGCGCCCGCTTCGCCTTCCTGCGCCGCGAGCTCGGTGACGCCTTCGTCGCCGTCGAGTTGGAGGACGAGGACGCCAACCCCGAAGCCGCGCTGCCGCCGCACTCCGTCCTCACCGAGCACCTCGTCGACCGGCCCGGGCAGCCCACCCGCGCGGCGCTGGACCAGGTGCTCGACCTCCTGCGGACCCGCCTGCTCCCGGACGCGGCCTAGTTCTAGGCCGTCTCCCCCTAAGCCTCCCCCGCCCCCGCCAGCACCCGCTCGAACGCCTCCCGCGTCTCCGGCTTCCGGTCGAGCACGCCGAACACCACCCGTTCGAACACACCGGCGAACCGTCCCGCCAGCAGCGCACGGAAGGCCTCCGCCACCTGGGCCGGGTCGTTCTGGAAGACTCCGCACCCCCAGGCCCCCAGCACCAGCCCCCGGTACCCGTGCAGCGCCGCCACCTCCAGGACCAGCTCCGCGCGGCGCGCGAGGGCGGCGGGGATCTCCGGCACGCGGTCCGGCTCCTGGCGGCGGATGGTGCCCGCGTTCGGGGCCGGTGAGGTGAGGAATCCGGCCCGGAAGGGGGTGTCCAGCAGGTCGCCCCGGTCGTCGCGGAAGACGGGCACCCCGGGCGAGTGAATCACCCGGTCGGTGTAGAAGGTGCTGACCTCGGCACGGTGGATCTCGTAGTACTCCGGGGCCTCCAGGAGGGTCTCGTACAACGCCGAGGCGCGGCAGAGGGCCTCCTCCTGCGCCTTGGCGCCGCGGACGTAGCCGCCCCCGGGATTCCGGGCCGAAGCGAAGTTCAGGACGGCCACCGAAACGGTCCCGGGGCGTTCCCCGTGTTCGCCCACGAGCCTGCGGGCGGCGACCGTGCTGCTCTCGCCGGTGACCTCGACGGCGGTCCGGTGGACGTCCCGCCCGTCCGGCTCGCCTGGAATGACCCGGTTTGGGCCATATATTCTGGTTCCTGCCTTGGCCTCCGCCACGGCGGCGGCAAGCGAGACCTGCCGTCCCGACCGCGTCCGGTACCCGCCGGCCGCCACTATCTCCGCGTTCTCCCGCGCGATCTCACGCAATCTGCCGCTCATGATGTGATCTTCGGCGCACCGGCACGGCGCCCGCAATGGATTTGTGCCCCGAGGGACGGGTAGGCACGGGTGATGTCACAGCCGACGACAGGAGACGAGGGCCCCGTCATGCCCCAGGACTCACTCACCCGACTGACCGAAGCCACCGCCGAGGAGCTGATCCACGGCATCTGTTTCAAGACCGGCCCGCCCCGCCAGCTGGGCGCGGAGCTCGAATGGCTGGTGTTCGACGTCGAGCAGCCCGGCCTGCCCGTGTCCCACGACCGCCTGGCCGCCGCGCACGCCGCGGCCCGCGCCCTACCCCTCGGTTCCGGCGTCACCGTCGAGCCCGGCGGCCAGCTGGAGCTCAGCTCGGCCCCCGCCGCCTCCCTGACCGGCTGCGTCGACGGCCTCCAAGCCGATCTGGCCGCCGTCCGGAGCGCCCTGCACACCCAAGGGCTGGCGCTGCGCGGACTCGGCCAGGACCCCCGTCGGCCGCTGCGGCGGATGCTGGCCAGCCCGCGGTACGACGCCATGGAGACCTACTTCGACCGCACCGGCCCGGCCGGGCGCGCGATGATGCGCGCCTCGGCCTCCGTGCAGGTCTGCGTGGACGCCGGTCACGAGGAGCCCGGCCCGCTGGGCCACGGCAGGCGCTGGCGCCTCGCCCACCTCCTCGGCGCGGTGCTGGTCGCCGCCTTCGCCAACTCGCCCGCGCACGAAGGCCCGTACGCCGGCTGGCGGTGTGCGCGCCAGGGGGTCTGGAGCGACCTCGACACCCGGCGCTCCCTCGCCCCGCCGCTGGAGGCGGAGCCGCGCGGTGCGTGGACCCGGCAGGCACTGGACACCGAGGTGATGTGCGTACGGACGGACGAGGAGGGCGCGCCCTGGGCGGTACCGCGCGGGCTGACCTTCCGCGACTGGCTCCGCTCCGACGGTGACCACCGTGGCCCCGGCGGTCACGACGGTTACCGCCCGCCGACCGCCGCCGATCTGGACTACCACCTGACCACCCTCTTCCCGCCGGTACGGCCCCGCGGCCATCTGGAGCTGCGGATGATCGACGCCCAGCCCGGCGAGGACGGCTGGCTGGTCCCGGTGGCCGTCGTGCACGCGCTGTTCGACGACCCGGAAGCCGCGGAGACCGCGTACCGGGTGGCGAAGGGGCTGGCCGACTCCTACGGCACCCAGCCCGCGCCGCGCAATCCGCTGTGGCGGTCCGCCGCCCGTGACGCGCTGTCCGACCCGGAGCTGCGGTCCGCGGCCCGCGCCTGCTTCCGGGCCGCGCTCTCGGCGCTGCCCGGGCTGGGAGCCGACGGCCACGTCATCGACACGGTCGGCGAGTTCACCGAGCGCTACGTGTCCCGCGGCCGCTGTCCGGCCGACGACCGGACCGAACCGCAGCAGCCGCACGCGCAGGCCCCGGCCCGCCCGCGCCCGCGAACCCGACCGCAGCCGGCCGGCGAGGAGGCACGCTCATGACCACCGAACCGGAGCTCCTGCGCGAGCGGGCCGCCGCCGCCCTGACCGCGGCGCGCGTCCGCACGGCCGGACTCACCGATGCCGTCAGCGAGGCGGAACTGACCGCCCAGCACTCCCCCTTGATGTCCCCGCTGGTCTGGGACCTCGCGCACATCGGGAACATGGAGGAGCTCTGGCTGCTGCGCAACGTGGCGGGCCGCGATTCCATGCACCCCGAGATAGACCCGCTCTACGACGCGTTCGAGCATCCCCGCGCGGAGCGCCCGAAGTTGCCGCTGCTGAGCCCGGACGCGGCCCGCCGGTATGCCGCCGAGGTGCGCGGCCGGGTCTTCGACCTGCTCGACCGCACCCCCCTGGAGGGCACGGCCCTGCTGGACGGCGGCTACGTCTTCGGGATGATCGCCCAGCACGAACAGCAGCACGACGAGACGATGCTGATCACCCATCAGCTGAGGCAGGGTGCGCCGGTGCTGACGGCGCCCGACCCGGATCCTCCGCAGGGACCGCCGCCGACGGCGACCGAAGTGCTCATACCCGCCGGCCCGTTCACCATGGGCACCTCCGCGGAGCCCTGGTCGCTGGACAACGAGCGGCCCGCGCACCGCCGCGAGGTCGAGGCGTTCTGGATCGACACCGTTCCGGTGACCAATGCCGCCTACCAGGAGTTCATGGCGGACGGCGGGTACCACGAGGAGCGGTGGTGGGAGGCGCCCGGCTGGTCGGAGATCCGCCGGCACGGGATCGAGGCCCCGCTGTTCTGGCACCGCGACGGCGACACCTGGCTGCGCCGCCGCTTCGGGGTCACCGAGCCGGTGCCCGGGGACGAGCCGGTGCTGCACGTGAGCTGGTACGAGGCCGACGCGTACGCCCGCTGGGCGGGGCGGCGGCTGCCCACCGAGGCGGAGTGGGAGAAGGCCGCCCGCCACGATCCGGCGGCCGGGCGCTCCACCCGCTACCCGTGGGGCGACGCGGACCCCACGCCCGCGCACGCCAATCTCGGCCAGCGCCACCTGCGCCCGGCCCGAGCGGGCGCCTATCCGGCCGGGGCCTCCCCGCTCGGGGTGCGCCAGCTCATCGGCGACGTGTGGGAGTGGACGGCTTCGGACTTCCTGCCCTACCCCGGCTTCCGGGCGTTCCCCTACCGCGAGTACTCGGAGGTGTTCTTCGGCCCCGAGCACAAGGTGCTGCGCGGCGGTTCCTTCGCCGTGGACGCCGTGGCCTGCCGGGGCACCTTCCGCAACTGGGACCTGCCGGTGCGCCGGCAGATCTTCTCGGGGTTCCGGACCGCGCGCGGCGCCGCCCCCGCGGGCTCCATCGCCGGGCAGGCCTGATGTGCCGTCACCTCGCCTACCTCGGGGCGCCCGTGAGCCTCGGTCGGGTGCTGAGCGATCCCGAGCACTCGCTGGTCCGCCAGTCGTGGGAGCCGCGCCGCCAGCGTTCCGGCACGGTCAACGCCGACGGCTTCGGCGTCGGCTGGTACGCGGAGGGGGACCCGGTGCCCGCCCGCTACCGCCGGGCCGGGCCGATCTGGGGCGACCTGACCTTCAGCGACCTCGCCCGGGTGGTCCGCAGCGGGGCCGTAGTGGCCGCCGTACGGGACGCCACGCGTCCGGGGGCGGACGGGGAGGCGGCGGCCGCGCCGTTCGCGGAGGGGCACTGGCTGTTCAGCCACAACGGCTCGCTGCGGGACTGGCCGGACGCCGCGGCCCCCGTCGCGGCGTGCCTGCCGCCCCAGGAACTGCTGTCGCTCGCCGCCCGGACGGATTCGGCTTTGATCTGGGCACTGGTCCTGCACCGGCTGCGGGCGGACCCGGACCTCGGTGCGGCGCTGGCCGGGACGGTACGGGAGCTGGCCGAGGCCGCGCCCGGATCCCGGCTGAACCTGCTGCTGACCGACGGCCGGGCCATCGCGGCGACGGCCTGGGGGGATTCCCTGTGGTACCTCGCCGACGCGGCGGCGCAGCGCACGGTGGTGGCCTCGGAGCCCTACGACGACGATGCGCGCTGGTGCGAGGTCCCGGACGGAACCCTGCTGACCGCCACCCGCACCCGGGTCGACCTCGTCTCCCTGAAGGAGCCCCCCACCGGTCCATCACCTGCACGGCACGCACGGCACGCACGGCACGCGCACCACTCACTCGACGCACCGCACGCACACCACGCACCGCAGCAAGGAGACGAAGGCAAGTGAACGACTTCCAGCTGACCCGCACCCTCGACGAGCACGCCGCCGAGACGGCACTGCGTACGGATGTGCACGACGGGCTGACCCGGTCCCCCAAATCGCTGCCGCCCAAGTGGTTCTACGATGCCCGGGGCAGCGAACTCTTCGAGGAGATCACCCGGTTGCCCGAGTACTACCCGACGCGCGCCGAGCGGGAGATCCTGCTCGAACGGGCCCGGGAGATCGCCTCGGTGAGCGGGGCCCGCACCTTGGTGGAGCTCGGTTCCGGCTCCTCGGAGAAGACCCGGCACCTGATCGAGGCGCTGCCCGCGCTGGACACGTACATACCGGTGGACGTGAGCGAGAGCGCGCTGACCGGGGCGGCGAAGATCCTGCTGGAGGAGCATCCGGGGCTGCGCGTCCACGCGTTGCTGGCCGACTTCACGCGCGCGCTGCGGTTGCCGGACTCCCCCGGACCCCGGCTGGTGGTGTTCCTGGGCGGCACGATCGGGAACCTACTGCCGCCGGAACGCGCGGTGTTCCTCGCGGACGTACGGGCGATGCTGTCGCCCGGGGACGCGCTGCTGATGGGGACGGACCTGGTGAAGGACCCGGCCGTCCTGGTGTCGGCGTACGACGACGCGCAGGGAGTGACGGCCGAGTTCAACGGAAACGTGCTGTCCGTGGTGAACCGGGAGTTGGGCGCGGATTTCCACACCGCCGACTTCGCGCACGTGGCGGTGTGGAACCGGGAGCACGAGTGGATCGAGATGCGGCTGCGGGCCCGCAGGCAGGTGGTGGTGAAGGTCCGGGCGCTGGATCTGGAAGTGCCCTTCGAGGCGGGTGAGGAGATCCTGACGGAGATCTCGGCGAAGTTCCGTCAGGACGGTGTCCGTAAGGAACTCGCATCTGCGGGGCTTGAGTTGACCCATTGGTGGACGGACGCCGCGGGCCGCTTCGCCCTGTCGCTGTCGGTGGCGGACGGCATCGGCACCGACGGCTGGGAGGGTACTCCGGGCAGCAGCGGCGCCGCGGATCGCGACACGGGTACCGGTTCGGCGAGCACGGCGGCCTGAGCCGCGGCCGCGAGGTCCCGCCGGTGCGCGTACCGGCCCGGCGGGATCCGCGGCAGCAGCCGGACCTCGGCGCGCACCCCGCGGGCCCGCGCGATCCGCCACAGCGAGGCGGTCAGCGGATCGTCCCCGACGAAGGCGGGCGCCCCGGCCGGCCCCCCGTCGTCGAGCAGGTAGGTGATCCGTACGGGCTGTACGGGCACCCGCGCGTCCAGCGCGGCCTGGAACGCGGCCCGGCGAAAGGGGCCTTGGGCCCGCCCGCACCAGGTGGAGCCCTCGGGATAGACGGTGACGCGGTCACCGTCGAGCAGGGCCCGTGTGAGGAGGCCGACGGTGGCGGGGAGGGTGCGTAGCCGGTCGCGTTCGATGTAGAGGGTGCCGGCCTGCCGGGAGAGCGGTCCGAGGACGGGCCAGCTGCGGATGTCGCTCTTGGCCAGCATCCGGGACGGCAGGGCGGCGGCGACGAGCGGGATGTCCAGCCAGGAGATGTGGTTGGCGACGATCAGCCGGCCACGGCCGGGGCCGGGTGTCCCGTGCACGGTGATCCGCAGGCCGAAGGCGCCCAGCAGGGCGGTCGCCCAGGCCCGTACCAGCACGTGCCGCACCCGCTCCGGCAGCAGCCGCAGCGGCGGGGCTCCCAGGATCCCGAGCAGGACCAGGGCGATGGCGGCGGCCAGCCGCAGGACCGCGCGCGGCACGCTCGCGGTGCGCCCCTCGTGGCCGGCGCAGTCCGCGGGGGTACAGGGCGAGGTCGGGAGCCAGGCGCTCATGCGGACGGGGCGAGCGACAGGAAGTGCTTGAGGTAGCGGGGGTTGGTGCGCCGCAGGGAGAGCAGGACGTACAGGTCGGCGCAGCCGAACTCGGCGTCCAGGGCGGGCTCGCCGCAGACCCAGGCGCCCAGGCGCAGGTAGCCGCGCAGCAGCGGGGGCAGTTCCATCCGGCCGGGGACGTGGATGCCTTCGGGGCTCCAGGGGAGGTGCGGGGTGACCCGGTACTCGACGGGTGCGAGGCTGCGGGTGAGGACGTTCTCCCGGGTGGCGGCGGCCAGCACCCCGCCGTCGGAGAGCGGTATGGAGCAGCAGCCGGCGAGCCAGTTGTGCCCGGAGCCGTCCATGTAGCGGGCGAGGCCGGCCCAGATGAGGGCGATGACGGCGCCGTTGCGGTGGTCGGGGTGGACGCAGGAGCGGCCCACCTCGACGAGGTCGGGGCGGATGGGGGCGAGGGCGGAGAGGTCGAACTCGCCCTCGGAGTAGAGGCGTCCGGCCACGGCGGCGCGTTCGGGGGGCAGCAGCCGGTAGGTGCCGACGACCTGCTCGGTCTCCTCGTCCACGACGAGGAGGTGGTCGCAGTAGGCGTCGAAGGGGTCGGAGTCCAGGCCCGGCTCCGGGCCGTCGAGGCGGGCGCCGAGCTCGTCGGCGAAGACCTGGTGGCGCAGCCACTGTGCGGCGCGCACCTCGTCCTCGTTGCGGGCGAGGCGGACGGCGTAGTGGGGTGCGGGGGCGTCCGCCGCGCGCCGGGCGGGCGCCGGGGCGGGGAGGAGGGCGGGGGACACGGCGGACGGGGACAGGGGGGCGATGGTCATGACGGCTCCTGGTCCGGCACGGGGAGCCAGGCCGGCAGGTGTGTGGCCTGGCTTCTTTACTTCTTCCGTGACCGGCTGGATTCGACATGGCCGCTTCGCGGCCCTTGGATGTGCGGACGCTGAACTTGGCGGGCGGACCCCTCCCGGGCCCTCTAGCGCACCCTCCCGCACCCTCCCGCGCCCTCGCGCGCCCTCCCGGCGTCAGCGGTCGGAGCTGAGGACCTTGCTGATGGTGTCGGAGGCCGCCTTCGCCGCCGTCTCGGGGTTCTGGCCGGTGAGTACGGCCGTCATGAACGGCTTGATCGGGTTCTTGGCCTCCACCTCGGCCCAGCGGGGGGACTGCGGGGTGGCGCGGCCCTGGGCTGCGCCGGGGGCCATCGCGGTGGCGCCGTCGTTGCCCTCGACCACGTGCGCGAGGGTGGTCTTGTTGGGTACGTAGCTCATCGTGCGGGCGAGCTCGGTCTGCCACTTCTCGCTGACCAGGGCCGTGATCACGTCGACCGCGTGCTTACGCTGCTTCGTCTTCTCGGGGATGATCAGGTCCGAGCCGCCGGTGAAGACCGAGCCCACCTTGTCGGCGGTCTTGCCGGGGATCGGGAAGAAGCCGAGCTTGCCCTTGAGCTCCGGGTTCGCGGCCTCGATGGCGGCGGCCTGGCCGGGCGGGGCGATGATCTGGGCGATCCCGCCGCGGGCGAAGACGTCGGACTGCGGGGGCGTCTCCTCGTCGGCGTCCTTGGGGCCGTCACCGAGGGCCTGGAGCTGCTTGTAGAACTCCATACCCGCCATGGCCTTCTCCTCGTCGAGGGTGCCGAGCCACTGGCCGCTGCTCTCGACGGCGAGCTCGCCGCCCTCGTCCCAGACGAACCCGGCGAGGACGTACCAGTTCTGCCCGGCGAGGTAGATGCCCTGCTGGGGGCCCTTGTCGAGCTTCTGCGTGGCCTGGATCCATTCCTGCCGGGTCTTGATCGGCGCTTTGACCCCGGCGTTCGCGAAGAGGTCCTTGTTGTAGATCACCACGCGGTTGGCGGCGTACCACGGGACGCCGAACTGGGCTCCGCGGACCTTTCCCGGTTCGGAGAGACCCTTCAGCCAGTCCTTGCCGTCCCACTCGCGCAGGGCCTCCAGGGTGAGTTCCGAGACGCCGCCGCCCTCGACGTACTGGGCGACCTGGGTGTTGCCGACCTCGATGACGTCGGCGCTCTCCTGGCTCTGGCCGGCCAGCACGGCGTTGACCTTGTCGCCGATGCCCTTCCACTCCTGGATCTTCACTTCGAGGTCCACGCCCGGGTGTTCCTTCTCGAAGCTGCTCGTGAACCGGCCTATGAACTCCTCGGAGGCGCTGCCCTTCATCAGCCAGAGCGTCACCTTCTGCGTACCTCCGCCCGCCCCGGCGAGGCTGCAGCCGGTGAGAGCGGTCGCGGCCGCGAGAGCGGTGGACACGGCAAGGAAGCGCATCTTCACGAAGGTCACCTTCTGGGGGGATGGATCGCAGATGGCTTGAAATTGGCATAGACCAATGGGTGGGTCAAGGGGGTATCGCTAGGGATCGCTATGGATTGTTCACGCAAAGTTCGCGGACCCGGACTTACTGGGGCACCGTAGAACAAGGCAACAGCCACCCCAGTGTCGGGAGACCCCCATGTCCAATCACACGTACCGGGTGACCGAGATCGTGGGCACGTCCCACGAGGGCATCGACCAGGCCATCCGCAACGGCATCGCGCGCGCGGGCGAAACGCTCCACAACCTTGATTGGCTTGAAGTCGTTCAGATCAGAGGGCACATCGAGAACGGCGAGATCGCGCACTTCCAGGTGGGGATCAAGGTCGGTTTCCGTCTCGACGGCGAGGCCTGAGGCCAGCCCGGCACCCTCGGGGCTCCCGGGACACCCGGGACACGTGCTCCCGGGGTGCGGCCTCCCCGGGGCCCCTCGGGCCCGCCCGAGGAGCCCTGGGGGCACCGGGGCACGGGGGTGCGGAAGTGCCCTCAGGTGCGGCCCTCGCCCTCCTGTGCGTCCTTGAGCTCCGGCGCGTCCGCCGCCCAGTCCGCCAGGACCACGCGGAAGCCCTCCGCGCGCGCCGCCCCGCACACCAGCTCGTCGTCGTCCACCAGCATCCGCACCTCGCGGCCCCTCGAGATCCGCCGCAGCACTTCGAGCTTGGTCGTCCGGGCGGGCCGCCGGTCCTGGTTCCCGCGCATCCACAGCCGCCCCTCGGGCAGCCCGTTCCGTGCGAGCCAGTCCTCCGTGTCCGCGCGGCACCGCTCCGGGCGGCCGGTGAGGTACGTGACCTCGCAGTCGGCCGCGCTCTCCACCGCGAGCGCGATCCCGCGGGCGAGGGGCGGATCGGCCGGGGCCGCGCCGAAGAACCCGCTCCAGTCGCGCGGCCGGCGCTCCAGGAAGTGCTGGCGGTGGGCGGTGTCGGCCAGGGTGTTGTCGATGTCGAAGACGGCCAGGGGCCTGCGATTCTGAGTCTCGGTCACCCCGCCAGCCTAAGCAGCGGGGCCGGTAGGGTCGTGGCCCGGTGGTCCGGGGGGACCAGCTGACACACGGGGGTTACGACACATGCCTACGCCTGAAGACATCTGGGCGGCCGCCGACCTGCCCGCGCGTCGGCTCGCCGGGGTGGCCCTCAATCCGTCCTCTCCGGAGGACGTCCTGCTGCGGCTGCTCGCCGACGGCCCGCCGGCCGTACGGATGGTGCTCTGCCGGGACCGGATCCTGCCCGACGCCGTTGTCGACGCCGTGCTCGAGCACCCCGACACCCGTACCCGCAGCTTCTTCGCCCGCAACCCCCACGTCGACCCGGCCCAGCGGGCACAACTGGTCGACGACCCGGAGTGGTTCGTCCGCGCCCACCTCGCCGCGGCGCCCAGACTGCCCGTCGGCGGCGCGTACAGGCCACTGCCCGACGAGACCGTCGTCCACATGATCAGCACGTACGAGAACGACATCCAGCCCGACTACCGACAGATCTCCATGGAGCTGCAGCGGTCCATGCCCACCCATCCGGTCGCGAAGGTCCGCAGCTGGGGGGTCGGCAGGTGGGGTGTGCTGCCCGCCGAGATCCGGGCCGCGCTGCTGGCGGATCCCGACGAGGACGTCCGGGAGGGCGCGCGGCGGCACGCGCGAAGCGAGGATCCGGCATGGGTGGAGCGCGAACTGCCCGACCGCACGTGCCACGCACGCTGGGGGATGCTGATGCACCAGGCCCTCAGCAGAACCGTCGTGGAAGGCGTCCTGACCTCTCCGGTCGCAGAGGGCGAACGGGCGGCGATCGCCGGGAACCCCAGCCTGCCCGCCGACGTGGTGGTCCTCCTGGCCGGCGATCCGGACCCGGAGGTGCGCGAGCGGATCGCGCACCGCACGGACCTCGGACCCGCCGAGATGCGCGCACTCGCCGTGGACCCCGACCCGACGGTGCGGCTCGCCCTGTCCGTGCACCCCGCGCTGAGCGAGGAGGAACGGGCCGGGATCGACTACGAGGTCCCCGCGGACGACCGATTCCATCCGTGGCCCGGGCCCAGAGCGCCCCGGGACCCCCAGGAGGTCCGCCGGGACGCGACCTCGGGCCACCCGCTGCTTCGCCGGAGGGCGGCCGTGGTCGCCACGCTGCCGCCCGATCTCGTGGAACGCCTGGCCGCCGACGAGGATCTCGGGGTACGCGTCCTGCTGGCCCAGAGCCATCCGGACGCCCCGGCCGCACTCCTGCTCCGCAGCTTCCTCGAGTACACCGACGAGCGCGCGCACCTCACCACCCGGCCGAAGTTTCCCACGACCGGTCTGGCCGCCTTCGCCGACCACGAGGACCCCGAGGTCCGGGCCTTGGCCGCCCTCGACCCGCAGACCGCGCCCGCCACCGCCGAGCGACTCACCCGGGACCCGGACCCGGTCGTGCGCGCGGCGATGGCACGCCACCCGAACCTTCCGCAGCACCGACTGACAGAACTCCTCGACGACGAGGAACTGGCCCACGTGGCCGCGGCGAACCCCGCATTGGATTCCGAGGTGATCCGCCGGCTGGTGGAGATGCGGGGACGGTCGGCACGACCGCTGTGACGCAGCCGGACGGTGCCCGACGGCGCCCGGGGAATCCTGACGCCCTCCGCGCGTTGACCCCAGTGTGATCCGCACACTCTCGATACTCGACCGGTCCCGCACCCGCGAGGGCCACCCCGCCGCCCAGGCCCTGCGCGACACCGTGGAGCTCGCCCGCACCGCCGAGCGGCTCGGGTACCACCGGTTCCTGGTCTCCGAGCACCACAGCGTGCCCGGGGTCGCCGGATCCGCGCCCACGGTGCTCGCCGCCGCCGTGGCCGGGGCCACCTCCCGGATCCGCGTCGGCACCGGCGGCGTGATGCTGCCCAACCACCAGCCCCTGGTGGTCGCCGAGCAGTTCGGGGTCCTCGAGTCGCTGTTCCCCGGCCGGATCGACATGGGCCTCGGCCGCTCGGTCGGCTTCACCGGCGGGATCCGCCGCGCGCTGGGGCGGGACACCGCCGACGCCGACCGGTTCGAGGAGCAGCTCGCGGAGCTGCTGGGGTGGCTCGACGGCTCCCAGCGGGCCTACCCCGACGTGCACGCCCGCCCGGCGGAGGGGATGCGGATCCCGGCGTACGTGCTGGCCACCGGCGAGGGGGCGGGCATCGCGGCCCGCGCCGGGCTGCCCCTGGTCGTGGGAGACCTGCGGACCCGGGCCCGGGTCGCGGAGATCATCACGGCGTACCGCGAGGGGTTCCGCCCCTCTCCCTGGGGCACGCGGCCGTACGTCGTGGTCTCCGGGACGGTCGCGGTGGCCGCCACCACCGAGGCCGCCCGGCGGATCCTGGTGCCGGAGGCCTGGGCCGTCGCGTACTCGCGGACCCGGGGCAGTTTCCCGCCGCTGCGCCCGGCCGAGGAGGTCGAGGCCCTCCCCATGAGCCCCAAGGAGCGGGAGCTGTACGAGGGCGCCCTCGCCGGACACATCCACGGCACGGAGGAGCAGGTCGCTGCGGAGCTGTCAGCGGTCGCGGAGCTGACCGGGGCGGACGAACTGCTGGTCACCACGTCCACGTACGACCGGACGGCGCTGGTGGACTCCTTCACGCGCCTCGCCCGCCTCACCGGCCTCACGGATACCGCGGACGGACACACGGACGGGCACACGGACGGGCACGCCGACCGGCGCACCGACGAGCGCGCGAACGGTCCCGCGGACCCCGTCGGGCAGTCCGCCGGCCCCGGACACTAAACTAGGACGAATGCACCAGCCCGCCACCCCGCACGCCCACGATCCCTACGTCCGCGTCCGCGGCGCCCGGGAGCACAATCTGCGCGGGGTCGACGTGGACATTCCGCGCGACGCGCTGACCGTGTTCACCGGGGTCTCCGGCTCCGGGAAGAGCTCGCTGGCCTTCGGCACCCTCTTCGCCGAGGCCCAGCGCCGGTACTTCGAGTCCGTGGCCCCGTACGCGCGCCGGCTGATCCACCAGATCGGCGCGCCGAAGGTCGACTCCGTCACCGGGCTCCCGCCGGCCGTCTCGCTGGAACAGCGGCGCTCCTCCCCCGGGTCCCGGTCCTCGGTCGGAACGGTGACCACGCTGTCCAACTCCCTGCGGATGCTGTACTCGCGGGCGGGCTCCTACCCGCCCGGCGCCGAGCGCCTGGACTCCGACTCCTTCTCCCCCAACACCGCGGCCGGGGCCTGCCCTTCCTGCCACGGCCTCGGCCGCGTGCACCGAACCAGCGAGGAACTACTGGTTCCCGACGCCGGCCTGTCGATCCGTCAGGGTGCCATCGCCGCCTGGCCCGGCGCCTGGCAGGGCAAGAACCTGCGCGACATCCTGGAGGCCCTCGGCCACGACGTGGACGCGCCCTGGCGGGAGCTTGCGGCGGCGGACCGCGAGTGGATCCTTTTCACCGAGGAGCAGCCGGTGGTGACGGTGCATCCGGTGCGGGATGCCGACCGGATCCAACGCCCGTACCAAGGCACGTACATGAGCGCCCACCGGTACGTGATGCGGACCTTCTCCGACAGCAAGAGCCTCACCCTGCGGGCCCGTGCCGAGAAGTTCCTGACCGATGCGCCGTGTTCCGTGTGCGAGGGCAGGCGGCTGCGTCCGGAGGCCCTGGCCGTGACCTTCGCGGGCCGCACCATCGCGGAGACGTCGGCGCTGGCGCTGACGGAGCTGGACGGGGTACTGGCCACCGCGCGCGGCGGCGGCGAAGCGTCCCGGGTGCTCACCGAGGACCTGCGCTCCCGGATCGGCCCGGTCACCGAGCTGGGGCTGGGCTACCTGAGCCTGGACCGCGCCGCCCCGACCCTGTCGGCGGGAGAGCTGCAACGGCTGCGGCTGGCCACGCAGTTGCGTTCGGGGCTGTTCGGGGTGGTGTACGTACTGGACGAGCCGTCGGCGGGGCTGCACCCGGCCGACACGGAGGCGCTGCTCGGCGTCCTGGACCGGCTCAAGGAGGCCGGGAACACGGTGTTCGTGGTGGAGCACGACCTGTCCGTGGTGCGGCACGCGGACTGGCTGGTGGACGTCGGCCCGCTCGCCGGGGAGCACGGCGGGAGGGTGCTGCACAGCGGACCCCCGCAGGCTCTGGCGGCGGTGGCGGACTCGGCGACGGCCCCGTACCTGTTCGGGGTCCGGCGGCCGGACGAGTGGCGCTCGGGGGCCGCACGGAAGGCGACCGGGTCCGTCCGGCTCAGCGGTGTCGACCGGCACAACCTGCGGGACGTGGCGGCGGAGTTCCCGCTCGGAGTGTTCACGGCGGTGACCGGGGTGTCGGGGTCCGGGAAGTCCACGCTGGTGGGCCAGGTCCTCGCACGGGAGGTCCACGAGCGGCTGGCGGAGCCGGAGTTCCCGGTACGGCGGCTGGTGGAGGTGGACCAGAAGCCGATCGGCCGGACCCCGCGCTCCAACCTGGCCACGTACACGGGACTCTTCGACGTGGTGCGCCGGCTCTTCACGGCGGCGCCGGAATCGAAGGCGCGGGGCTGGAAGGCGGGCCGCTTCTCCTTCAACGTGCCGGGCGGTCGGTGCGAGTCCTGCCAGGGCGAGGGCTTCGTCTCGGTGGAGCTGCTGTTCCTGCCCAGCACCTACGCCCCGTGCCCGGAGTGCGCGGGAGCCCGGTACAACTCCGAGACGCTGGAGGTCCGTTACTCGGGGTTGAACATCGCGGAGGTGCTCGCCCTGACGGTGGAGTCGGCGGCCTCCTTCTTCGCCGGGGTCCCGGCGGCGGCCCGCAGCCTCGGCGCGCTGTCGGACATCGGTCTGGGGTACCTGCGGCTCGGCCAGCCCGCCACGGAGCTGTCGGGCGGCGAGGCGCAGCGCATCAAACTGGCGACGGAGCTCCAGCGCGTGCGCCGCGACCACACCCTGTACCTGCTGGACGAGCCGACGACGGGGCTCCATCCGGCCGATGTCACGGTGCTGCTGCGGCAGTTGCACGGCCTGGTGGACGCCGGGCATTCGGTGGTGGTCGTGGAGCACGACATGGCGGTGGTGGCGGGCGCCGACTGGGTCATCGATCTGGGGCCGGGCGGCGGCGCGGACGGCGGCCGGGTGGTGGCCGCGGGCACCCCAGCCGAGGTGGCCCGCGCCACGGGCAGCCGTACGGCGACCTATCTGGCACGGGCCCTCGCCGCGGTCCGGTAGGGCCGGTAGTCGGGCAGGCGGTCACGCGTGAGCCAGGCGGTCACGCGTCCTTGGGCTTGGCGAAGTCTCCGTAGCCCTGCCAGTCGAGGACGACGCACTGCTCGTCGCCGAGCACCCAGGCGTCGTGGCCGGGGTCGATCTGGATGAAGTCTCCGGGCTGCGCCTCGACGCTGTCGCCACCGTCCATGACGATCTTCATCCGGCCGCTGATGATGTAGGCCACGTGGGCGGCCTCACAACTGTCGGTGCCCGCAATGGGCTTGATGTGCTGCGACCACTGCCATCCGGGCTCGAACACGGCCCGGCCGATCGGCCCGTGGTCGGTGTTGAGCAGGTCGAGCCTGCCCTTGCCGTCCTCGAACCGACGGGTCTCGTCCGCGGAATCGAAGCCCCTTCGCACGATTCCAGTCATGATCGTCGACCTCCCGGCGCACCACTGCCCCGAGTCCACTTCTCAGCGTACGCCCGTACCGCGCGGTCCTCGCGGTGTCCCGGCGCGGCTACGCGTCGCCCTGGAGCAGGTGCTGCGGAAGCTCGCGGAAGGTCCAGACGCCCTGTCTGCGGGTGAAGGTCCACACCAGGTCGTAGCGGTCGGGCCAGGCGGCCGGCAGCCCCAGCACGTCCTGCGCTCCGAGGCCCCGGATCAGGCGGGGCATCCCCTGGTGCTCCCAGCAGACCAGGACGGGTGTCCGCGCCGCCAGCACCGCCCTGGCCAGGGCGGGCTCGGCTCCGACGGCGAACTCCGCGCGGACGGGCGTACCCAGTGCGGTGGCGAGCGTCTCGACGGTCTGGCGGCACCGCGCGGGCGCCCCCTCCTTGCCGCCGGCCGCGAAGACGGCCCCCGGCCGGGGCAGGCGGGCGCCCCGGGTCGGCGGGAAGAGCGCGGGCAGCTCCTGCGCGCGGCGCCGGCCCCGGATGGCGAGGAAGCCGGGGTCCTCGTTGCCCTCGTCGTCCTCGCCGGTGTCCCCGGCGTACGGCTTCTCGGCGTGCCGGATGACCATGACCAGCACGTCCTTGACGGCCTCGGGGCCGGGGCCCGGCGCCGGAGCCCGTTCCTCCCCGGCACATCCGGCCACCGCCAGCGGGGCGAGGGCGGCGGCCAGCACGCTACGGCGGCGCGGGCCGGATCCGGCGGGGGTTGGACGGCCTGAAAGCATGCGCCCACTGTCGCCCACGCCCGGGAGGGCGGCCGGTCACGGCGCGGCGGGAGCCGCTCCGATCATCCGATCGGCGGACCCGTCGTGGCGGTGCGCGGACGGGTCGTCGCCGTGCCCGGCGGTACGGCCCTTCGCGGCGGCCCGGCCCGGAGCCTCGTACGGCGAGGCGACGGGGAAGTAGGCCTCCAGGAAGGCCTTGAGCTCGCGCTGCTGCACGTCGGGGGAGACCTCGGTGCCCGAGTCGTCGGCGAGGCAGAAGGCGTCGGTGCCCCGATCGCGCAGGAGGCCGCCCAGCCGCTGGAGCTCCTTGGTCCCGGCGGTGGACACGTACGCGGTGGCCAGGTCTCCTTCCACCGCGCGCCCCTGGGCGAGTGCCAGGTGCAGGGCGAGGGTGACGGGGGCGAGGTCGGTGGCACTGCGGAAGACGGACCGGCTGGTCGCGTCGAGCCCGCCGGGCAGCGCCTCCTCCAGCCGGGCGTAGAGGGAGCGGCTCTGCGCGTACGGGGCGTGCGCGAGGATGCGCGGGTACGTGCGCCCCGCGAGCGCTTCCACCGTGCGGCGGGTCGCCCGCTGCGAGGTGGTGTAGACGTCGTCGTGGCTGTCCGGGGAGCTGGGCGGGACGGCCCGGGTGTCGTGGAAGACCTTCGGCAGACCGGACGGCAGGAAGTAGTTCTGCGGGCGCTGGGGGCGGCCGAGGAAGATGTCGTCGTTGAAGTAGAGGTAGTGCTCGGCGAGGCCCGGGATGCGGTGCAGCTGGGTTTCGATGGCGTGCGAGTTGAAGACGGGCAGCGCGCCGGGATCGGCGAACAGCTCCCGGTGGTGGACCACGGTGAGCCCGGGGTGCTCCAGGGCCAGCCAGTCGGGGACCTGGTCGTCGGTGACGAGGAAGACGCGGCGGATCCAGGGCGCGTAGGCCGCGATGGAGCGCAGACAGGAGCGCAGCTCGCCGCGGTCCCGGAAGCGGTGGTCGCCGCTGTCGGCGGCGTCGTCGTCGGCTGTATCGGGACCGGCAGCGGTGTCGGCGCCGACAGGGCTGTCGGCCTCGCCGTTCGCGACGCCCGCGGCGGCCGCCTCGGCCCGGTCCCGGCGGCGGCGCCACTCGGGGTCCGAGCCGTCCACCCAGGTGATCACGGCGTCGATGGGGAAGTCGATGTCCTCGGGGAAGCGGCGGTCGAGGGCCGTCACCACCGGGTAGTCGCGGTCGCCGATGCGCCGGCGGGCCGTGGCCTCCATGGAGGGCACCCACCAGCCGAAGGGGGTCTCCCGGAGCGAGGCGACCCCGCCCGGGCCGTTGGCCGGCTTCCAGAACTCCAGGTCACAGCCCTGATCGGCAGCCATGTGAAGGGTGTATCCCGAGGTGACCACGGGAATGTAGAGCCGGATCCCCGCGACGACGGCGCCGGGCGTCTCGGCCTCCGCCGCGGCGACCGCCTCGGGCAGCTCCTCGGCGAGGACGGTGCCGAGCGCGGTGCGGTGGCCGAGGAGGTCGGCGTAGACGGGCCGGCCGGCGAAGCCCTTCGCACAGGCGGCGAGTGCGTCGGCACGGGTGCCGGGGGCGAGCGCCACCCGGTGGACCAGTTCCCCGTCGGGGACCAGGCCGTAGGACATCGAGGCCGCTTCCAGCACCTCGGCGACCTCACGGAGGTTCATCTCGGCGAGGTCGGCGGGGAGCAGGTCGTCCCGTACGACGGCCAGCCGGCCCCCGTGTTCGACGATGCTCCCGGTTTCGGCCGCCTGCGCCCGGATCTCCCGTTCGCGGACGGCCCGCCGGGCCTCCCGCGCCTGCGCCGGGGTCCGGGACCCGCGGCCGCGCTGCGACCCTCTCGGCTGCGACGGCAAGGCGGTCCGGGGCTGGAACGGCATCCAGCTCAGATGCCGACGGATGCCGCTCATGATCACCTCAGGGCTCGTGGACACAGAAATCGGCCCCACCGTTCCCGGCGGCCCCCGGTGGCCGAAACTCACCTTACGTGTCGGTGTCCGAAAGATGAACAGGATCTTTCTCCCAAGACCTCATTCTTATGAAATCCACAGGTCAGCGGGGGCCTCGGCGAACCGCCTTCAGCCACTCCTTGTTCATGGCCGCGATCGACGGCAGCGGGATCCCCTTGGGACAGGCGGTGGCGCACTCACCGGTCAGGGTGCATCCTCCGAAGCCCTCGGCGTCCATCGTGGCGACCATGTCCAGGACCCGGGTCTCGCGCTCCGGCGAGCCCTGCGGGAGCACGTTCAGGTGGTTGACCTTGGCGGAGGTGAAGAGCATCGCGGAGCCGTTGGGGCAGGCCGCCACGCACGCCCCGCAGCCGATGCACTCGGCGTGCTCGAAGGCGTAGTCGGCGTCGGGCTTGGGAACGGCCGTGGCGTGCGCCTCGGGGGCGGAACCGGTCGGGGCGGTGATGTAGCCGCCGGCCTGGATGACCCGGTCGAGGGCCCCGCGGTCGACGACGAGGTCCTTCACGACGGGGAAGGCCGAGGCCCGCCAGGGTTCGACGTCGATGGTGTCGCCGTCGGCGAAGGAGCGCATGTGGAGCTGGCAGGTCGTGGTGCGCTCCGGCCCGTGGGCGTCGCCGTTGATGACGAGGCTGCACGCACCGCAGATGCCCTCGCGGCAGTCGTGGTCGAAGGCGACGGGGTCCTCTCCGCTCAGGATGAGGTCCTCGTTGAGCGTGTCGAGCATTTCGAGGAAGGACATGCCCTCCGAGATGCCGTCGACCTCGTACGAGGCCATCGCGCCGGGGGCGTCGGCGTTCTTCTGGCGCCAGACGCGCAGGGTGAGCTTCATGCGTAGCTCCGCTGGGTGGGGTGGACGTACTCGAAGACGAGGTCTTCCTTGTGCAGGACGGGCGCGGCGCCGGTTCCGGTGTACTGCCAGGCGGCCGCGTACCCGAACTCCTCGTCGCGGCGGGCGGCTTCGCCGTCCGGGGTCTGGGACTCCTCGCGGAAGTGGCCGCCGCAGGATTCGGCGCGGTGGAGGGCGTCGAGGCACATCAGCTCGGCGAGCTCCAGGTAGTCGACGATGCGGTTGGCCTTCTCCAGCGACTGGTTGAACTCCTCGCCGCTGCCGGGCACCTTGATCCGCCGCCAGAACTCCTCGCGGATCTCCGGGATCCGGGCGAGGGCCTTGCGCAGGCCCTCCTCGGTCCGGGCCATCCCGCAGTACTCCCACATCAGTTCGCCGATCTCCCGGTGGAAGGAGTCGGGCGTGCGGTCCCCGTCGACGGCGAGCAGCTTGGCGAGGCAGTCGCGGGTCTCGCGGACGGCGGCCGCGGCCTCGGGGTGGGTGTCGTCGACGGTGTCCCGGTGCGGATGGCGGGCCAGGTAGTCGTTGATGGTGGAGGGCAGCACGAAGTAGCCGTCGCCGAGGCCCTGCATGAGGGCGGAGGCGCCGAGACGGTTGGCGCCGTGGTCGGAGAAGTTGGCCTCGCCGATCGCGAACAGGCCGGGGACGGTGGTCTGGAGGTCGTAGTCGACCCACAGTCCGCCCATCGTGTAGTGCACGGCGGGATAGATCCGCATGGGGACCTCGTACGGGTTCTCCGCGGTGATCCGCTCGTACATGTCGAAGAGGTTGCCGTACTTCTCGGCGACCTTCTCCTTGCCCATGCGGCGGATGGCGTCGGCGAAGTCGAGGTAGACGCCCTGGCCGCCGGGTCCGACGCCGCGGCCCTCGTCGCAGACGTTCTTGGCCGCGCGCGAGGCGATGTCGCGGGGCACGAGGTTGCCGAAGGAGGGGTAGATCCGCTCCAGGTAGTAGTCGCGCTCGGCTTCCGGGATGTCGGCGGCGGGGCGGGTGTCGCCCTTGGCCTTGGGGACCCAGATGCGGCCGTCGTTGCGCAGGGACTCGCTCATCAGGGTGAGCTTGGACTGGTGGTCGCCGGTGCGCGGGATGCAGGTGGGGTGGATCTGGGTGAAGCAGGGGTTCGCGAAGTACGCGCCGCGCCGGTGGGCCCGCCAGACGGCCGTCGCGTTGGAGTTCATGGCGTTGGTGGAGAGGTAGAAGACGTTGCCGTAGCCGCCGCTCGCGAGGACGACGGCGTCCGCGTAGTGGGTGTCGATCTTTCCGGTGACCAGGTCGCGGGCGACGATGCCGCGGGCCACGCCGTCGACGGTGATCAGGTCGAGCATCTCGGTGCGGGCGTGCATCTCCACGTTGCCGGCGGCGATCTGCCGCGAGAGCGCCTGGTAGGCGCCGAGCAGGAGCTGCTGTCCGGTCTGGCCGCGGGCGTAGAAGGTGCGGGAGACCTGGACGCCGCCGAAGGAACGGGTGTCGAGGAGGCCGCCGTACTCGCGGGCGAAGGGGACGCCCTGGGCCACGCACTGGTCGATGATCTCGACGGAGATCTGGGCGAGGCGGTGGACGTTGGACTCGCGGGCGCGGAAGTCGCCGCCCTTGACGGTGTCGTAGAACAGCCGGTGGACGGAGTCTCCGTCGTTCCGGTAGTTCTTGGCCGCGTTGATGCCGCCCTGGGCGGCGATCGAGTGGGCGCGGCGCGGGGAGTCGGAGAAGCAGAACTGGACGACGTGGTAGCCCTGTTCGGCGAGGGTGGCGCCAGCGGCGCCGCCGGCCAGGCCGGTGCCGACGACGATGACGGTGTGCCCGCGCCGGTTGGCCGGGTTGACCAGCTTGGCCTCGAAGCGGCGGCGGTCCCAGCGCTCGGCGATGGGGCCTTCGGGGGCCTTGGCGTCGGCGATCGGATCCCCGGTGGTGTACTGCGCGTATTCGTTGCTCATGTCAGCTCACCACTCGGGTCATGACGGCGACGGGCACGGACACGAAGCCCGCGAAGAGGACGAGGGCGAGGGCGTTGGCGAGGAACTTCAGCGTCCTGTCCCGGCGGGCGTTGCCCGCGCCCAGGGTCTGGGCGGCGCTCCAGAAGCCGTGGCGGACGTGCAGTCCGAGGGCGGCCATCGCCACGAGGTAGATGGTGTTGCCGTACCAGGTGGAGAAGGTGGCGAGGACGTTCTCGTACGGATGCCCGGCCCAGGCCCGCTCGTTCACGGTGAGCGTGGTGAGGTCGAGCAGGTGCCAGACGATGAAGAGGGCGAGGATGATGCCGCCCCAGCGCATGGTGCGGGTGGCGTAGCTCGCGCGGCGGCGCTTGTGGGCGTACTTCACCGGGCGCGCCTTGATGTCGCGGCGGCTGAGCTGGTAAGCGCAGACTCCGTGCGCGACGACGGCCGCGAGCAGGACCACGCGGACGATCCACAGGGCCCACTCGTGGTGCAGGAAGGGCGAGCCGAGGGTGCGGAGCCAGTGGGCGTAGCCGTTGAACTCCTCCGCCCCGAAGAAGATCTTGAGGTTGCCGAGCATGTGCACGACGAGGTAGCCGAGCATGATCAAGCCGGAGACGGCCATCACGGACTTCTTGCCGACGGAGGAGTCCCAGAGCGTGCGCGTGGTGGACGGCCGTCGATCCGTCCGCGTTGCCAGAGCCATGACATTGACCGTAGGGACGAAGGTCCCGAAAGGTCCAAGACATGAAAGAGCTCAAGTCAATAGGATCAACCTATGCAGGCGCTAGCCTGGAGTCATGCAGTTCCAGCAGCTGGTCTACTTCGTCGCCGTCGCCGAGACCCGGCACTTCACGCGCGCGGCCGAGCGCGAACACGTGGCCCAGCCCTCCCTGTCGCAGCAGATCAAGGCGCTCGAACGGGAGCTGGGCGCCGAGCTCTTCAGCCGGGCCCGCGGGAACATCACGCTCACCGACGCCGGCGAGACCCTGCTGCCGCTGGCCCGGCGGATCCTCGCGGACGCGGACACGGCGCGGCTGGAGGTGCAGGAGCTGGCGCAGCTGCGGCGCGGCCGGATCCGGCTGGGGGCCACACCGAGCCTGTGCACCGGCCTGCTGCCGGGCGTGCTCCGCGCCTTCCACACCGCCCATCCGGGGATCGAGCTGCTGATCGAGGAGAGCGGTTCGCTGGACCTCGTACGGGAGCTCGCGCGCGGCTCCCTGGACCTCGCGCTGATCGCCCTGCCGCTGCCCCCCTCGGCGCCGGCGCTGACGACGGTGGAGCTGCTGACGGAGGACCTGGTGGTGGTCTCCTCCGCGGCCCTGCCGCCTCCGGCGGGCGGCGGTTCGCTCACGGTGTCCGCGCTGCGCGACGAGCCGATGGTCATGTTCCGGCACGGCTACGACCTGCGGGACCTGACGGTGGCGGCCTGCCGCGCGGAGGGCTTCGAGCCGGTGTTCACGGTGGAGGGCGGCGAGATGGACGCCGTACTGGGCTTCGTCCGCGCAGGGCTCGGCATCGCGGTGGTCCCGGCGATGGTCGTCGACCACGCGGGCTCCGGCCTGCGCGCCACCCCCCTGGCGGGCTCCCCCCTGCGCCGCACGATCGCCCTGGCCCACCGCACGGACGTGGCACCCCCGCGCGCGGCCCGCGAACTGAAGCGCATCCTGCTGGGCTGAGACCCCTCGGGGACGCGTTCGCCCCGCACAGGCCGATCGAGCGGGTCGATGCGTTCCACTGCCGAATCCACGGCGGACGCGGCCGGGGCGGCGAGCATGGCCGGGGCGGCGAGCGTGGCGTCGGGCGTGGCGTCGGGATTTGTGCGGGATGTCGGGCAATGATGGCGCCGTGCGACTTGATCACGTGTCCTATGCGGTGGCCCGCGACAGCTTCGTCTCCACCGTCCAGTGGATCGGATCGGCCCTGGGCGCCGGGTTCGTCGACGGGGGCGTGCACCCACGATTCGGCACCCGCAATTTCATTCTCCCGCTGAGTGGCGGCACCTACGTCGAGGTCGTCACCACGCTCGACCACCCCGCCGCCGACCGTGCACCCTTCGGCCAGGCGGTCGCGCGCCGCGCCGCCGAGGGCGGCGGCTGGCTCGGTTGGGTGGTCGCCGTCGACGACATCGCCCCGGTCGAGGCCCGGCTCGGCCGCACCTCGGACGAGGGCCACCGCGTCCGCCCCGACGGGTTCGACCTGAGGTGGAAGCAGATCGGTGTGCGGGAACTGATGGAGGACCCGCAGCTGCCCTACTTCCTCCAGTGGCTGGCCCCCGTCGAGGAGCGTCCGAGCGCCGGCCCGCGCACCTCCTCCACCATCCACGGGGTCTCCATCGCCGGCGACGCCGCCTCCATCGCCGAATTCCTCGGCGAACCTGCCGACCACCCCCTCGACCAGATCGACGTCACCTGGGTCGAGGACGAGGAGCCGGGCCTGGTCTCGGTCGAGTTCGCCACCGCCCACGGCCCGGTCACGATCTGACCACCGCGCCGGTGGCCGCTGACGGCGGTGACCACACCGGCCACCGCCTGCGCTGAGGGCGCCTCCGGGTTCGGGCTAGGGACCGGGGTCGGATTCGGGTTCGGATTCGGGTTCGGCCGCTGCGGGCACGACCGTGGCCGTCCACGAACCCGGCTCCGACGGCGGGTCCCAGACCACCACGACCTCTCTCCCGTGATAGTCCCGGGCGAGCCCCTGCACCATCTCGGCGGCAGCCCGCTGCGCCTCCTCCAGGGCCACGTCGGACGGGACGTCGCCAAGCCCGCCGCACAAGGTCCCGTTTCCGGTGATCACCCCGGTCCGCCACCCGTTGATCCCCACGCCACCCCGGCCGGCCATGAGGATCACGCCGGTGGGCAGGCCGAAGGAGGGCCGCCGCTTCTTCACCTTGCGGTTCGTTCGGGCCATGGCGTCAGGCCCGGCGGGCGGGCAGCGCCCGGTCGAGGCCGCCGGCCAGGAGGACGAAGGCACGCTCCGCGTCGGCCACGGCCGCGGGGTGGGCCTCGTCGGCGCTCCGGCCGGCGTCGATGCGACGCCAGTTCTCCCGGCCGAGTTCCTGCCGGGCAGCCACCAGGTATCCGGCCGCCAGACGGGCCGTGAGCGGGTCGACCGCTTCGGCTTCGAGCACGGCGGCGAGCAACTCCACCTCGCGGGCGGTGTAGTGGGCCAGCCGGGACTCCAGGCTGGCGGTGCTGTAGAGCAGCCCCTCGAAGGCGAGCACGTTCGGGTGGTCGCAGAGCCCTGTGATCGGGTCGCGCTCGGCGAGCGCCGCCAGGAAGTGCGCGCGCACGGCCGCCAACGGGGTCTGCCCCGCGGCCCGGTCGCGCACGATGCGCGCCGCCTCGTCCTGATGGTCGGCGAAGCGGTCGAGGACCAGGTCCTCCTTGCTCGGGAAGTAGCGGAACAGCGTCGGTTTGGAGACCTCGGCAGCGGCTGCGACATCGGCCACCGAGACGGCGTCGAAGCCCCGCTCCAGGAAGAGTTCCAGCGCCGTGGCAGCCAACTGCCGGCGCGTACGGAGCTTCTTGTTCTCGCGCAGACCCTTCGTGTTCTCCATGCGTCCAGCCTAACACGAATGAGTGACCCGGTTAGTTTTGTAACCGGGTTGCATTTTTTCGCGAGAGGCGCTTTCCTTGAGACACCGACGACGAGGGGACGTCTCATGACCGACGCGATCGACCTAAGGGATGCGGTGGGCGCAGCAGGTGGTGCGGATCGTGCCGACGTGCTGATCGTGGGCTCCGGCCCGACCGGCCTCACGCTCGCCTGCGACCTGGCCCGCCGCGGCATCGCGGTGCGGGTCGTCGAAGGCCGCCCGGCACCGCACCGCGAGTCCCGGGGCAAGGGCCTCCAGCCGGACAGCCTCGCGTTCTTCGAGGAGCTCGGCGCAGCCGACTCCGTGAGGCGCAAGGGGCGCGAAGGCGTGGTGCTGCGCAAGTACTTCGACGGGGAGCCCGTCAAGGACACCGCCGTGGAGGGAGGCCTGCTCATCGGGCAGTGGCAGGTGGAGGAGAGCCTGCGCGACCGACTGGGCGAGCTGGGCGTGCGCGTCGCGTACGGGTCCCGGCTCGCCGGAATCACCCAGGACGCGGACGGCGTCCGCGCGCAGCTGGAGGACGGCACCGTGATCCGGGCCGGCTACCTGGCGGGGTGCGACGGCGGACACAGCACCACCCGCGGACTCCTCGGCATCCCCTTCGAGGGGATCGGGGAGAGGGAGCCGGCGATGGTGCTGGGGGACGTGAAGGCGCCGGGGCTCAGCCGCGCGTTCTGGCACCAGTGGTTCACGTCGGACGGGGGCGGGATCCTGCTCTGCCCGATGCCGGGGACGGACACGTTCCAGCTGCAGGCCGCTCCGGAGACGGACGAGCGGGGCGAGGCGCTGCCGCCTTCGCTGGAGAGCTTCCAGCGGCTCTTCGACCGGCACGCCCGGATGCCGGGGGTACGGCTCGCGGAGCCCACCTGGCTCTCCTCCTGGCGGGTCAACGTCCGCATGGCCACCCGGATACGCGAGGGCCGGGCATTCCTCGCCGGGGACGCGGCGCACGTCCACCCCATAGCCGGCGGGCTGGGCATGAACACCGGCATCCAGGACGCCGCCGCCCTCGGCCGGACGCTGGCCGCCGTCCTCTCCGGGGCGGCCGGGGAGGAAGCGCTCGACGGGTACCAGGCGGAGCGGCTGCCGGTGGCCGCCCACGTCCTGGCGGACACGGCCCGGCGCTACGAGCGGGTGGTGGCGGCCGTCCGCGAGCCGGGCCGGGGCACGGAAGCGGGCCTGGAGTGAGCCCGGGCGGCCCGAAGGCCCCGAAGGGCCCCGGCGGCCCGGGCTGCGCTCAGAGGGTGGGCACCGCGTCCGACAGGGACAGCGTGTGGATGCGGTCGGCGGCGCCCGGGCGGGCGTAGTACCAGCCCTGGGCCGTGTCGCAGCCGAGGGCTCGGAGCTGCGCGGCCTGCGCGCCGGTCTCCACGCCCTCGACGGTGACGGCGAGTTCGAGACTGTGGGCCAGGGCGACTATGCCCTCCACGATCTTGACGTCGACCGGGTTGGCCGGGTGCTGCTGCATGCCCTTGGTGAAGGAGCGGTCCAGCTTCAGCACGCTGACGGGCAGGCGGCGCAGGTTGGCCAGGTTCGAGTAGCCGGTGCCGAAGTCGTCGAGGGCGATGTCCACGCCCAGGGCGGCGAGCCGGCGCAGCGGTTCGAGGAGTTCGTCGTCGGCGCCGATCAGGGCCGACTCGGTGACCTCCAGGCACAGCGTTCCCGGAGTCAGGCCCGAGGACTCCAGGACGCGGATCGTGTCGGCGACCAGGCCGGGATGGTGCAACTGGGTCGGCGACAGGTTGACGTTGATCCGCAGGGTGGCGCCGCCCTTCTGGTGCTGCCAGGCACGGGCCTGGCGGACGGACTCCTCCAGGACCCAGCGGCCGAGCGGCACGATCAGTCCGGTGCGTTCGGCGAGCGGAATGAACCGGTCCGGCCCGAGCACCCCGTGCTGCGGGTGCGACCAGCGCACCAGCGCCTCGGCGCCGTGCACGCTGCCGTCGTGCATGTGGACCAGCGGCTGGTACTCGATGAAGAACTCGCCGCGTTCCAGCGCCGCCGGGAGGGCGTTGGTCAGTCCGTGCCGGGTGATGGCCCGCGCGTCGGCAGCGGCGTCGGCGAACTCGAACCGGTTGCCGCCCGCCGCCTTGGCCCGGTACATGGTGATGTCGGCGCTGCGCAGCACCTCCGCGGGGGTGCGCTCGCGGGCCGGGCCCTCGACGATGCCGATGCTGCCCCGGACCGTCAGCTCGCGGCCCTCCAGCCGGATCGGGACGGAGAGGGCGGAGAGGATCCGGACGGCGAGTTCGGTGGCCTTCTCCTCGGTGTCGGGGCCGGTGGTCAGCGCCACGAACTCGTCGCCGCCGAGCCGTGCGACCACCTCGCCCGGTCCCGTGGCACAGCTCTGCAGGCGGTCGGCGACCTCCACCAGCAGCCGGTCGCCGGCGGAGTGGCCCAGGCTGTCGTTGACCGCCTTGAAGCCGTCGAGATCGAGGTAGCACAGGCCGAAGCGCGAACCGCCGGAGCCGCTCAGGGCCTTCTCCAGACGCTCGAAGAAGAGCGTCCGGTTGGGCAGGCCGGTCAGGGCGTCGTGGGTGGCCTCGTAGCGCAGGCGCAGGTTCAGCAGCCGGCGCTCGGTGGTGTCCTCCATCAGGGCCAGCTGGTACTGCGGCACGCCCTCGGCGTCGCGCAGCAGGGAGACCGTCAGGTTGGTCCACAGCACGGTGCCGTCGTGCCGGTAGTACGGCTTCTCGACGCGGTAGCTTTCGCGTTCGCCGCGCACGAGCTCCCCGTACATCCGCCAGACGTGCGGGGTGTCGTCGGGGTGGCTCCATTCGCTGACGTTGCGGCCGCGGACGTGCCCGTCCATGCCTCCGAACATCTGGAGCAGCGCGTCGTTGATCTCCAGGACGTTGCCCTCGAGGTCGGCGATGCCGATCCCGACGGCCGCGCCCTCGAAGACCGCCCGGAAGCGCTCCTCGCTGGCGTGCAGCGCCTGCTGGGCGTCGGTGCGGGCGGTCAGCGCGGAACGCGCGATGGCCTCCTGCTCCTTGAGCGTGCGCTCGCGCAGGGCACGGGCGAATCCGGCCGCGATGCCGTGCTGGAGCCGGGCGCAGCGGGACCGGTACTCCTCGGTCCCCTCGACGCTCTCGGCGTCGGGGCCCTCCGGGCCGCAGTACAGCACCAGGTAGGACTCGACGACGCCGAGCGTGCCGGCCAGGGCCTCCGGGTCCGTGCAGTGGACCGCGACGAGCTCCTCCCCGACCCGCTGGCCGACGGAGGAGTCGAAGGGGCGGGCGCGCAGGGCCTCGACGAGGGTGCGGGTGAGGGGTACGAGGTGGCGTTCGAACTCGCCGCGGGTGAGCGAGGTCGCGGTGACCGGGAAGATCGCCCTTCCCCAGATGGTCGCGAACCGCCCGATCCGGTCCTCCAGGCCGCCCTGCGGCGCGGCCGGGTCGTCCGCCGTCTGCGTCGGCAGTCTCACGCCTTGCGTCCCACTCCTGCGAAGCCCGAGAAGGCATAGGGATCTTCGTCCACGGCGTCACCCTCGGGCCCGCCGGTGGCGTCGGGCCGCCAGTCGGGCATGGACACCAGTCCGGGCTCGATCAGGCCGAAGCCGTCGAAGAAGCGCCGGATCTGCTCCGCGTCGCGCATGACGAGCGGGTTGCGGATCTCGCGGTAGACGCCGACCGTTCCGCTCGCGACCTCCTCCGACAGCGGGATCCCCGCGTACGAGGCGTGCGTGAGGATCAGCAGGCTGCCGGGGGCCAGGGCGTCGCACAGCTGGGCGACGGCGTCGTAGGGCTCGTCCGCGTCCTCCAGGAAGTGCAGGACGGCGACCAGCATCAGGGCGACCGGGCGGCTCAGGTCGAGCCCCTGCGTGACCTCGGGGGCGGTCAGGATGTCCTGTGGCTTGCGCAGGTCGGCGGCGACGACCCCGGTGCGCTCGGTGCCGGCCAGGACGGCCTGGCTGTGAGCGACCGCCACCGGGTCGTGGTCGACGTAGACCACGCGTGCCTCGGGGCTGGCGGCCTGGGCGATCTCGTGGACATTGCCGAAGGTGGGGATGCCGGAGCCGATGTCGAGGAACTGGGTCACGCCCTCGGCGACGGCGTACCGGACGGCACGGCGCATGAATGCCCGGTTCGCCTGCATGATCTTGGGCAGGCCCGGCATGAATTCCATGGCCCGACGGGCCGCCTGCCTGTCGACCTCGAAATTGTGGGAGCCGCCCAGGTAGTAATCGTAGATGCGGGACACGCTCGGCACCGATATGTCGATGCCTGGCGGGGCCCAGGCGGGGCGCTCCATCGGGGTCTCCAAGCCTTGGTCGTGCGGTGGTCCGGACGGATCGGACTCCTGTCCGAGCCGAATGTACTGATCATTGCCCAACGGAGCGAGCGAAAGCGGAAATTGGCGATCCGTTCTTCGTCACACGTCAAAGGCCGAACGGCCGCGACCCGGAGAATGATCGAAACCGACAAATACCTTTTGGGAAAAGGTCGGTGAACGGTCGGTCACGACGTGAATCTGGCTCAAACCTCCATAGCCAAAGCCTCACCCGTTCAGGCGAACCAAGGTCAACCTTCCCGCGCGCGAGCGCGCGCGACCCCATGATCCCCGGGTGAAAAGAGCCTCTTCCAGGCGCCTGCTGGCAGTCCCGGTCCTCCTGTGGGCGGCCCTGTCCGCGACACCGGCCATGGCCGATAGCAGCGCATACGCGACGATCGACGCCGGCGACGGGACGAGCGCCGTCAGGCCGGCCGTGTCCGCCCTGCGCGGCGCGACCGGGGGCACCCGAGGTGGCGGACGTCACGGCGACCAGGGCCGCCAGGGCGACCACGGCAACCGGGGCGGACGGGGTGACCGCGGGAACCAGGGCGGCCCGGGCAACCACGGCGGACCCGGTCAAGGCCACGGCCACGGCCACGGCGGACACGGCCACGGTCACGGCCCCGGCGGCCACCACGGCCACCCGCCCTGCCCGCCGCCGCCTCCCCCGCCGTGCCCGCCCAAGCCCACCCCAAAGCCCCCGCCACCGCCACCCCCGAAGCCCACGCCCATCCCGACGCCTCCCCCGCCACCGCCACCCCCGCCACCGCCCGCCCCGAAGCCGGTACCGAAACCCCCCGAGCCGGCCCCGCCCCCCGCGCGCCCGGCCCCCGCTCCCCCGGCACCCAAGCCGGCCCCGAAACCGGCCCCGAAACCCGCCGCCGAGCCCCCCGCGCCACCGGCGCCGCCCCGGGCGATCCCGGCGGCCGCGCCCAAGAAGCCTGTCGCGCGCCCCGCTTACCACGCTGCGGCGCGCAAGCCGGTGGAGCGCCACATCTCGCCGGTGACCTTCACCTTGATGACCGCGGCCCCCGCGGTGCTCGCGATCGTCGCGCTGCGCCCGCGCTAGAGCCGCCGCATTCCACCCCGTAATCGATTGGGAGTCATCTTGTCGGAATGGCTCGTCCTGTCCCTCGCGATGGCCGCGGCGTGTGCCGTGGTGCTGGCCATCGCCTTCTTCAATCAGCGCCGGATCGGTGAGGACGACGATCCCAGCGAGACCCCGGACGTCATCGAGTACATGACGATGATGATCGGCGTGATCTACGCGATCGTGCTGGGCCTGGCGATCGCCGGCGTCTGGGAGGGCCGCGGGGCCGCCCAGGAATACGTGCGCCAGGAATCGCAGGCCCTGCACGAGATCAGCGTCCGCTCCGAGGTCTACCCGGCGGACGTGCGCAAGAAGATCAGGTCCGACGTCGACGCCTACGTGACCTACGTCGTCGACACCGAATGGAAGGAGATGGCCGAGAACGGCGAGCTGACGGACCGCAGCGGGGAGCTGCTGGAACGCATCCGCCGCGACGTGACGGACTACGAACCTCAGACCGACCACGAGGGCCAGGCCTACCAGCCGCTCGTGGACCAGGTCGCCGTGGTCGACGACGCGCGCAACGCGCGCGGCCAGAGCGCCGGGGCCACCATGCCCGGGGTGGTCTGGTTCGGCCTGATCGCCGGAGCCCTGGTGACGGTGGGGCTGATCTTCACCCTCCAGATCAGGCGCTCCTTCCGGGAACTGCTGCTGGCCGGACTGTTCAGTGCGCTGATCGCGTTCCTGCTGTTCCTCATCTGGGACTTCGACGCCCCCTTCGGCCGGGGCATCGCCGCCACCGCCGAGCCGTTCCTCTCCCAGTTCCCGCATCTGGGCCTGGGCGACTGACACCGCGTCGCCCGCCTGCCGGGCCCGGCGGCCCGGCAAACCGGGGACGGGCCTCCCGTCCCCGGTTCGGCCTATCGCCATGCCCCATTCGCCCGTTCCTGATCGCGGGTCACCGCGCCCGGACCTAGCGTGGCGGACATCGAGGCGCACGACCCCCCACGTGCGGAAACCGTTCCGCGGCTGCTCCTCGGGGATCCGGAGAATCAACCATGGGCGCGATACCCACCTCCCCCACAGCCCTGTTGGGCGCCGCCGCGGCGGGCGCCCTCCTGATAGTCGGCGCGGCGGCCGCTCCCGCCGCGCGCGCGGCCGAGGCCGCGCCCATCACCTCCTTCGGTTTCGCCATCACCCCCTCGACGGTCGCCCCCGGCGGTCAGGTGGTGCTGTCCGTCACCGGCTGCAACGCCGCCTTCGCCACCGTCTCCTCCGGCGTCTTCGACACCGTGAGCATCGACCGGGGCAAGACCGCACGGGTCACCGTGGACCGGGACGCGCGGCGCGGAGCCCAGTACTCCGTCTCCTTCACCTGCGCCGGCGAGACCGGCTCGGCCGACCTGACGATCGCCGGCGGCACCGGCAAGCCCACGACCAGCTCCACCGTCGGCGCCCGCAGGAGCGCGAGCGCGGACGCCGGTACGAGCACGGGCACCAGCGCCGGTACCGGTACGGGCGCTTCGCGCCGTGCCACCCTCGGCGTCCGCGGAGGCCTCGGCGGCAGTGTGGCCCGGCTCGATCCCCTGGAACTCGGCGCCGGCGCGGGGCTCGTCCTCGGCGGGCTGGTCGGTCTCGGCTACGCCCTGCGCCGCCGGGACATCCGCCGCATCCACTGACCGCACCCCACCACCGGTGCACCCCTCACCCGTACCCGTACCCCCATCCGCTCGATCCCTCCGGAAACGCCGGTCGCCCCGTGTCCTGGCCAGGACACGGGGCGACCGGCGGTTGTCCGGGCCGACCGGGGAGGTCGGCCGGTCAGGCCCGGCCGCGGATCGGGCGCCGACGGCGCATCACGTGGGCGCCGGCACCGAGGGCCGCCGCACCGACGAGGCTCGCGCCGATGGCGGTCTCGGCGGTGGACGGGCCGAGGGAGCCGCCGAGGCCTCCCTGTGCGCCGCGGCCGTCCAGGATCGTGAAGCGGTGCGTGGCGACGAGGCTGTTGTCGTGGCACTTGACCGACAGCGTGTGGTGCCCGGGCGAGGCGTGGTTGAAGATCCGGACGGTCGCGAAGCCGATGGAGCCGGCGGACAGGTTCGTCTGCGGAAAGTTGCCGTGCGAGAAGACGATGCCGCCGTGGCCGCAGCCGGCCGCGCTGACCTGCATCGTGGAGCCCTGGTGCACGGAGTACGGGTTGACCGTGACATTGCTGGGCCCGCCGTTTCCTCCCGAGGGCGGACCGCCCGCGGGGTTCGCGGAGGCGAAGGGGGCACTGAGGGCGATGGCGGCGCAAGTGGCCGCCGCGGTCACGGTAAGAGCGCGGAGAACACGCATGGTGGAACCTCCAGCGGAAAGCGCCCCGGAGCGGTGGCCCGGGCAGATCGACGAGAACGCCTCCCATCACGAACCCTCGACTCGGTCCGCAACCAGCGCATGTTCGCCTTTGGGCCGCAAGGTTGAGCGACACGCCGATGCGCGGACGCGCATCCTGACGGATCCGCAGGTCACGACCCGTCAGGCATTTATGTGACGATTACCTGGATGGGCGCACCCCTTCCGGCCCCACCACCCGTTCGCCCTTCCCCGATCGCCGTCCCGCACGCACCGCCTTAGCGTGCGTGAAGTAGGGCGTGAAGGGGTGGGACAAGAACGCGGGTCGGGACCCCCGCGTCGGGAAGGGAGAACCATGCTCGAGGACGAGAGTGAGAGGCCACCGAGGAGACGCTCCCCCTGGGGTGCGATCGCGCTGGTCATGCTCACCGGCCTCGCCATGATGCGCAACGGAGCCGAGGCCGGCGACGGGCCCCCGCAGCCGGCCGCAGCGGCGGCGGTGAGTGCGCCGGCCGGTTCTGCGGTCGGGCCACAGGACCATCAGGCAGCAGGCGAGCCGCCCGTGCCGCCACCGGACATGGAAGTGCTGGAGCACTCGTCGGTGCAGCGCATCCGGATCCCGTCGATCAGCGTGGACGCACCGGTGATGACGGTCGGGCTGGACGCGCAGGGCTGGATCGACGCGCCGCCGCCGCAGGACAAGAACCTGGCCGGCTGGTACCTCAACGGCATCTCGCCGGGCCAGCGGGGTTCGTCGGTGATCGTGGGCCACGTGGACAACGCGCAGGGCCCCGCGGTCTTCTACGGGCTGGGTTCGGTCCAGAAGGGCAGCCGCATCGAGGTGGCGCGCTACGACGGCCGCACGGCGGTGTTCGAGGTGTACGGCGTGGAGGTCTTCTCCAAGAACACCTTCCCCGGTTCCCGGGTGTACGGGGACACCGGACACCCGGAACTCCGGGTGATCACCTGTGGAGGCGGCTACTCGAAGGGGCGCGGCTACGACGGCAACGTCGTCGTGTTCGCGCGGATGGTGGAGGCCCGCTGACCGACACCGACGCACCCGCGCGGCGGCGGACCAGGCCGCCGCCGCGCGGGGTACGGCCGCTCAGCGCGGCGGCAGCTCCGGCAGCGTCATCCGGAATCCCCGTCCGAGCAGTTGCGGCAGGTAGCTCGCCAGCGCCTGCACGCTCTGCGAGCGGTTGCCGCCCGCGTCGTGGTTCAGCACGATCACGCCGGGCGCGGCCTGCTTGAGGACCCGCGAGACGATCGCGCCGGTGCCCGGCTCCTTCCAGTCCAGGGTGTCCACGGTCCAGGCGAGCGGTTCCATGCCGAGCTCCGCGCCGATCTCGAAGGCGGCCCGGTTCCACGCCCCGTAGGGCGCCCGGAACCACAGCGGAGCGGTGCCGACGGCCTGCTGTACGACCTCGCTCGTGCGGCCGATCTCAGAGGCCATCGCCGGCCGGCTGATCTTGGTGAGCTGCGGATGGGTCCAGGTGTGATTGCCGATGACGTGTCCCTCGGCCACCATCCTGCGCAGCAGGTCCCGGTTCTCCACCGCCATCTCCCCGCAGACGAAGAACATGGCCCGGACCCCGTGGCGCGCGAGGGTGTCAAGGATGCCAGGGGTGTAGCGGGGGTCGGGGCCGTCGTCGAAGGTGAGGGTCATGGCGCTCGCCGTGCTCGCGCCGGCGGGCAGTTCCAGGATCGGCCGGGTCCGTACGGCGGGCTTCGCCGCGGGTGCGCGCTCCGGGGCCCCTTCGGAGGTCATCGGCTCGAGCCGGTACGGGGATCCCCGCGGGAACTGCGGCAGTCCGGCGGGAGCTCCGGTGAGGGGTCCGGGCCCTGCGGCCCCGCCGGGTGCCGCCCCGGGGCCGGCGCCTGCGACGGGGGTCCGTGCGCCCGATGGCGGCAGATCGGTCTCACCGCCCGTCAGCAGCCCTGCGGCGGCGGCGACTCCGAGGAAGACGGCGGAGCGCAGGAGCACGCGTCGCCCTACTGTCGGCTCGTCATTTTTCATTACTACTACGTATCAACGACACCGCCGCAGATGTCGAGAGGCGCGGACGCGCCCCCGCGCGCTCACCCGCTCGGAGCAGTCCCGCCGGTCAGCCCCGCCTCACCAGCGGGAACGGCAGCGTCTCGCGGATCGTGAGCCCCGTGAGGAACATGACGAGGCGGTCGACCCCGATGCCCAGCCCGCCGGTCGGCGGCATCGCGTACTCCAGTGCGTCCAGGAAGTCGTTGTCGAGCTCCATGGCCTCCGGATCCCCGCCCGCCGCCAGCAGCGACTGCGCGGTCAGCCTGCGCCGCTGCTCGACCGGGTCGGTCAGTTCCGAGTAGGCGGTGCCCAGTTCGGTGCCGAAGGCCACCAGGTCCCAGCGCTCCGCGAGCCTGGGGTCCTTGCGGTGCTGCCGGGTGAGCGGGGAGACGTCGGTCGGGAAGTCCTTGTAGAAGGTGGGGAGCTTGGTCCGCTCCTCCACGAGCCGCTCGTACATCTCCAGGACCACGTCGCCCCGGGTGTTGTCGGGCGTGTGCGGCACGGCCGCGCGGTCGCACAGCCGCCGCAGGACGTGCTCCTCGGTGTCGGCGTCGACCTCCTCGCCCAGCGCCTCGCTGATCGCCCCGTACATCGTCTTGACCGGCCAGGGTCCGGAGATGTCGTGGACGACGAGCTTTCCGTCCGGTCCCGCCTTGTGCGCGATGGGCGAGCCGAAGGCGGCCGTGGCGGCGCCCTGGATCAGCTCGCGGGTCAGGTCGAGCATCACGTCGTAGTCGGCGAAGGCCTGGTAGGCCTCCAGCATCGTGAACTCGGGGTTGTGCTTGTAGGAGACGCCCTCGTTGCGGAAGGTGCGGCCCATCTCGAAGACCTTCTCCATACCGCCCACGCACAGCCGCTTCAGGTACAGCTCGGGTGCGATGCGCAGGTACAGGTCGAGGTCGTAGGCGTTGATGTGGGTGCGGAACGGGCGGGCGTTGGCCCCGCCGTGGATCTGCTGGAGCATCGGGGTCTCGACCTCCAGGTAGCCCCGGTCCAGCAGCCCCTGCCGCAGGGCCTGGACGGCGCTGGAGCGGGCCCGTACGACGTCGCGCGCCTCGGGGCTGGCGACCAGGTCGAGGTAGCGCTGGCGGACCTTGGCCTCCGGGTCGGCGAGGCCCTTGCGCTTGTCGGGCAGCGGGCGCAGGCACTTGCCGGTGAGCTGCCAGGAGTCGACGACCACGGACAGTTCGCCGGCCTTGCTGGCACCGACCTCGCCGCTCGCGACGACGTGGTCGCCGAAGTCCACCTGGGAGGTGAAGGCGTCGAGCACGGAGGCGCCCGCCTCGTCCCGGGTGAACATCAGCTGGATGTCCCCGGACCAGTCCCGCAGGACCGCGAACACCACGCCGCCGAGGTCGCGGACGACCATCACGCGTCCGGCGAGGGTGACGGGCGAGCCGGTGCGGGTGCCGGGCGGGTAGCCGGGGTGGGCGGCCTTGAGCTCGGCGACGGTGTGGGTGCGCTGGGGGATGCCGACGGGGTACGGGTCGGTGCCGGCGGCCCGGATCCGCTCCAGCTTGTCGTGCCGGACCCGGACCTGTTCGGGCTGCCGCTCGGCCCGTGCGGCCTCGGCGTCCTCCTCCCCTACGGATTCCAGCCCGAGGGACTCGATGGGCGGCAGGCCCGCGGTGGTGGCGGGGGCGGTGAGCCCGCGCGGGTGGCCGTTGCCCCACAGGGTGCGCATGCTCGGCACGGAGACGAACCCCTCGGCGATGCCGGAGGCGAGGCTGACCCGGGCGAGCGAGCCGGCGTCCTGGAAGCAGAGGAACCGCGGGTACCACTCGGGGCCGTACTTGACGTTCGAGCGGTACAGCGCCTCCAGCTGCCACCAGCGGGAGAAGAAGAGCAGCAGCTTGCGCCACACCTTGAGGACGGGACCGGCGCCGATCCGGCCGCCCTCTTCGAAGGCGGAGCGGAAGACGGCGAAGTTGAGGGAGATGCGGCGCACGCCCAGGCCCGGGGCGGCCGCGCAGAGCTCGGCGACCATGAACTCCATGACCCCGTTGGGGGCGGCCCGGTCCCGGCGCATCAGGTCGAGGGAGATGCCGTCCTTGCCCCAGGGCACGAAGGAGAGCAGGGCGATCAGCTCGCCCTTGTCGTCGAAGGCCTCGACGAGGAGGCAGTCCCCGTCGGCGGAGTCCCCGAGCCGGTCGAGGGCCATGGAGAAGCCGCGTTCGGTCTCGGTGTCGCGCCATTTGTCGGCCCGGTCCACGATCGTCTGCATCTCGTCCTCGGAGAGGGCGGAGTGGCGGCGGATGAGGGTGGTGGCTCCGGTGCGCTTGACGCGGTTGACGGCCTGGCGGGTGACGCGCATGTCGCGGCCGTCGAGGTCGAAGTGGGCGACGTGCAGGATGGCCTCGTCGCCGAGCTGGAGGGCGCCGAGTCCGGAGCGGGCGTACGCGGTCGCGCCGTCCTCGGAGGCGCCCATGACGGCGGGCTGCCAGCCGTAGCGCCGGGCGACGGCGAGCCAGGCGTCGATGGCGGGGGTCCAGGCGGCCGGGTCGCCGACGGGGTCGCCGCTGCCGAGGCAGACGCCGGCCTCGACCCGGTAGGTGACGGCGGCCTTGCCGTTCGGTGCGAACACGACGGCCTTGTCCCGCCGGGTGGCGAAGTAGCCGAGGGAGTCGTTGCGCCCGTAGGCGCCCAGCAGGGCCCGGATGCGGGGCTCCTCGTCCCCGTGCAGGGCGGCGGTCAGCCGCTGGGAGCGGAAGAGGGTGGCGGCGGCGTTCAGCAGGGCGAGGGCGCCGAAGAGGCCGAGCAGGAAGTACAGGGGCCTGGGCGGGTGGCCGTCGAACTGCCGGGCCGAGAACAGCCCGCCGAAGACCTGCTTGGCGGACCAGTCCAGCCACTGCCCCCGGGGCAGGCTTCCCGGGAACAGCGCGACCAGGCCCCAGCCGAGGAAGACGGCCGCGAGCAGGCCGAGCCCGAGCACGAGCAGGGCCCGCCACAGGGCCCCCGGCCGGGAGGCGGCGTTGAACTCCTTGCGCGCGGCGATCAGGATCACGAGGGCGGCGACCGCGAGGGCCATGGAGGAGAAGCCCACCCAGTAGTCCTCTTCGGCCACGGTCAGCACGTCGACCAGGACCAGCAGGGCCAAATAGGTGACGACGATCCACCAGGCGACCTTCTTGCGCATGCCGAGTGCGGCGGCGAGGAGGAAGAGGAAGACGGCGTAGGCGAGGTTGGCGCTGACCGGTACGACGATGGCGTCGAGGAAGCGCACGATGGGCCGCAGCAGGCGGCGCAGCGTCGGGGAGAGCGCCAGCAGGGCGCACAACAGTCCGAGCGTGCCGAAGAACGCTCCGAAGGCGTCGGGCACCCGGTTCAGGAAGCGGCTGCGGCTGCCGCGCGTCCCGCGCGTCTCCTCCACGGTGGCACTCATGGTTCGCACTGTAGGGAGGGCCGCGCCCCTTCGCGCGGTGAGCGGGTTTAGCCTCGGAAGGGTGACGGAGCATGTGAGTACGGGATTCGAGCGCGGTACGGACGGTCCGAAGGTGATCCTCGCCGGGGTGGACGGGTCGCAGTCCTCGCTCCGCGCGGCCGCCTACGCGGCGGGGCTGGCCCGGCGGCAGAACGCGCTGCTGGCGCTGGTGTACGTCCAGCCGGTGATGCCGGCCGGGGCCTCGCTGGGGGCTCCGGTGGCGGAGGCCACCGAGGAGATCGCGGAGGGGCTGGTGGCCGAGATCCGGGAGTCGGCGGAGCGGCTGAAGGGCGTCTACGACGTCCGCTGGCAGTTCCACACCTTCCGCGGGGACGCGTACGCCGGGCTGGTGAGCGCGGCGGACGAGCTGATGGCGGACGCGGTGGTGGTCGGGGCCTCGGAGCAGGCCGGGCACCGGATCGTGGGCTCGGTGGCGGTCCGCCTCGTGAAGGCGGGGCGCTGGCCGGTCACCGTGGTTCCGTAGCGGCTGCGCCCATGGTGGCGGTTTGCCCACGCAACCTGATCACCGTAGACGGAGGGGCCGCCGCTGACGTATGTTCGGGCAGCTCGGAAGGCCTGTGGGCCGTTCCGCTTCCTGCCATACGTCACACATGTTCCCGTGGGGGGTACTTCGTCATGTCCTCGATCGCGCCCGGTCCGGCAGGTTCGCCGTCGCCGTTTCCGCCGTCCCAGCCTGTCCCGGCCCTGCGTGATCCGCAGCCTCTGGCGACCGCCACGACCGTCCTGCTGTCCGTGGGAGCGGTCGTCGCTCTGCTATCGGCCTGGGGAAAGCTGACCACGTGGCAGAACATGAAGGAGGTGCTCGCCGATCCCGTGGGGGCCGACCGCAGCGGCATGGCCTCGACCGACATGCTCAGCGCCTTGGTCGGACTCGTCCAGAGCCTGACGATGCTGGCGACGATCGTGGTCTTCATCGTGTGGTTCCACCGGGTCCGCTGCAATGCCGAGGTGTTCCGCCCCGACGGCTTCAGCCAGTCCGCCGGCTGGGCCATCGGCGGGTGGTTCGTCCCGATCGCGAACCTCTTCTTCCCGTATCGGACGGCACGGGAGACCTGGGACGCCAGCACGCAGAACGCGCCCGACGGCTCCTTCCGCTCCATCTCGGGCGCGCCGGTGGTCGCATGGTGGCTGGCGTGCGTGACCGCCTGGTTCCTCGACGGGCTCGCCACGTACAAGGGCGCGAAGGCGATCGGCACCGCGGCGGCCCGCGACGCCTCCTCCCTCGGCGCGGTCGCGGACCTGCTCCTCGTCGTGGCCGCCGTGCTGGCCGTCCTCTTCGTGCGCAAGCTGACCGCGCTCCAGGGCGTCAAGGCCGCCCAGGGCCCGAACGCCGCGGCCTGACGGGAGCGGAACCCCGGCCTACTTCGCCATCGTCAGCCCGTCCTTGGCCGCGCCGCGGCCGAGGACGGCCTCGGTGATCTCGTCGCGGGCGTTCTCGTAATCCTCGCGGCCCGGCGACTGGGCGAGGGCGGCCGGGAGGTTGACGACCCGGCCCGCTCCGAGGTCCATCATCTGCGGGACGAACTCTGCCTTGGTGACCTGCCAGCGCTGCCCGGGGGCGGCCGGTGGGGCGAAGGTGAAGCGGCCGATGGAACCGTAGTTGCCGCGCATGTCCCGGGCGCCGGTGTAGTTGAACATCTCGCCGGCGACCTGGTCGCCCATGCCGTAGACGATCCAGGTCCCGTTGACCTTCTCGTACGCCTGCGGGATGTGTGCGTGGGTGCCGAGGATCATGTCCACGTCGGGGCGGCCGCCGGTCTGCGAGGCGGTCAGCGCCTTGCCGAGCGCGAGCTGCTTCTCGTCCGGTTCGGTCTGCCACTCCGTGCCCCAGTGGAGGCTGACGAGGACCACGTCGGCGCCCGCCTTACGGGCCGCCCGGGAGTCCGCGATGATCTTCTCCTGCTCCATCAGGTTGACCGCCCAGGGCTGGCCCTCGGGCATCGGGTAGCCGTTGGTGTCGTACGTGTAGGCGAGGTGCGCGACCTTCGCGGAGCCCGCGGTGTACATCGTCACGGTGCCCGCCTCGGCCTCCGTACGGGCCGAACCCGCGTGCTTCAGACCGACCTTGTCGAACCGGTCGAGGGTGCGCTTCAGACCGGAGCCGCCGCCGTCGAGGGTGTGGTTCGAGGCCGTGGAACAACCGTCGTACCCGGCGTCCTTGAGGCCGTCGGCGACCTCGGGCGGGGACTGGAAGGCGGGGTAGCCGGTGAACGGGCCGCCGTCCGGGCCGTAGATGGTCTCCATGTGACAGAGGGCCAGGTCGGCGGCCGAGACGATCGGCTTGACCCCGGAGAACATCGGCCGGAAGTCGTAGCCGTCGCCGTCCGCGTCGGAGGCCGCCCGCCGGATCACCGACTCGTGGGGCAGCACGTCGCCGCTCGCGACCAGGGTGAAGCCCTTCATCGAGCCGGCGGCGGGAGCCGTGGTGGATCCGGGAGCACCCGAGTGCGCCGGGGCGGACGGGGAGCCGGCGAGGCGGGCCGGCGCGGGGTCCCCGCCGGCGGAGCAGCCGGCTACGGCCGACAGCACGACGGCGGTCAGGAGTGCGAGGGCGTGGCGGGTGCGCGCGGTCATCTGTCCCGGCTCTCCTTGATGAGCTTGATTTGTACGACTACCCGATCTTCAGTCAATCCATAGAAAGAGACGCCTGAAGTCAAGGAGCGGCTCCGTCGGCCGGCCGCGCACTCACTCCAATGGCCGTTCGGCGTGCCGTTCGACCGTTCACCGCCCCGCGCGGCCGCCCACCGGATGACCCGGGTGCTTGGGCGCACCGTCCGGACGGGACGGTTCCCGGGCGGCCCGGTGCAGGTCAGGGTGGATCCGTCGACCCCGACCACCCCCGCACCGACCCCCGGAAGGAGCCTCCCGTGCCCCTTGCCCCCACCCTCCGACGCACCGACCCCGAGGCGCTGGCCGAACTCCAGCGCGAACACGGACGGGCCCTGTTCGGTTTCCTGCTCGGCCTCACGGCCGGGGACGCCCAGCGCGCCGAGGACCTCGTGCAGGAGACCCTCCTGCGGCTCTGGCAGCACCCGGAGGTCCTGGGCAGCTCCTACGAGTCCCTGCGGCCCTGGCTGTTCACGGTGGCCCGTCGGCTCGCCATCGACGCCCGGCGGGCGCGCCTGTCCAGGCCCCTGGAGGTGGACCCGGAGGGGCTGGAGCAGGCACCCGCGCCGGGGGACGCGGTGGCGGGGTCGGTGACGGCCATAGACGTACGGCGGGCCGTGGGATCCCTGGGGCCGGAGCACCGGGACGTGCTGGTGCAGGTCTACTTCCAGGACCGCTCGGTGGCCGAGGCCGCGGCCGAGCTCGGCATTCCGGCGGGGACGGTCAAATCCCGTACGTACTACGCCCTGCGCGCCCTGCGGAAGGGCCTCCAGGGCTACGGGTACGGACTCGGCGCCTGAGGGCGGGGCGGCCGGCGTCCGGGGGCGTCGTCAGTGCCGGCCGTGTCGTGCAGGGCGGCTGCGTTGTCGGCGCCGGGCTGCGTTGTCAGTGCCGGCTGCCAGACTCGCGGGATGCCGAACTCCGCGAACACCGCTGCCATCACCGCCTACTGGGACGCGGCCGCGGCCCGGTTCGACGAGGAGCCGGACCACGGCCTGCGGGCCCCGGAGACCCGTGCCGCCTGGGCGGACCTCCTCGGCTCCTGGCTGCCGGCCGGACCGCTCGACGTCCTCGACGTGGGCTGCGGCACCGGCTCGCTGTCCCTGCTGGCCGCCGAAGCCGGGCACCGGGTCACCGGCGTGGACCTCTCCCCGCAGATGGTCGGGCACGCCCGGGCGAAACTGGCCGCCGCCGGCCTGACCGGCCGGTTCCTGGTCGGCGACGCCGCAGCTCCGCCCACCGGGGACCAGCGGTTCGACGTCCTGCTCTGCCGCCACCTGGTGTGGACCCTGCCTTCCCCCGGGGCCGAGCTCGGCGAGTGGATCGGCCGGCTGCGCCCGGGCGGCACCCTCGTCCTCGTCGAGGGCCGCTGGGGCGAGTCCGGTGCGAGCGCAGCACCGTACGTACCCGGCGCGGAGACCCTGCCCTGGGCGGGCGGCGTCGGCGCCGACGAACTCGCCGCCGCCGTACGCCCGCTCGTGACCGCCCTGCGCGTCGAGCCCCTCGGGGGCGACGCCGCCCTGTGGGGACGCGCGGTGACCGACGAACGCTACGCCGTGATCGCCACGGTCTGACCGGCCCGGGGCGGCCCGGGACGGCCCGGGAGGCGCCTCGCCCGAGGTACGGCGAATGCGTCAAAGAATGGCCTGAACGCCCTCGAAGCGGACACGAACCGCATCGAAACCGGCACCGGACCGTTCAAGTTGAGTAAACATCCCCCGCTCCGCGAGCCGCGCAAGGAAGGCTCGGCGCTGACGGTGGGAAGACGCGACGCATGCGGGAGAAGGTGGAACGGTGCAGCCCGAGGGTACGAACGGCACCAGTGACGGTGGGCTGGCGGTGCCCATGGCATGGCTCTACGCGGAGTACATCGCCGACGAACTGCTGCGCACGGGCCGGCTGATCCCGGTCAGCACCCTGGAGTTCCGCGCCGGACGCGACACGCTCGCGCTGACCATCTACCTCTCGGACGCCGCCGGCGAACTCTCCGGGATCCGGGTCGTCTCGCAGCTCGACGAGTGGATGTCGCTGACGGCGTACGGTCACCCCTGGCGCGACTGGGTCCACACCCGGTTCCTCGCGCTGGGCGAGGAGGCCCGCGAGCGCGGCCGGGGCGAGGACCCCGATCTGGAACTGGCCCGGGCGGCCTGGCGCTGGCTGGACCACACGGAGCTGTTCGCCACCAACCTCGACCCGGGACGCCACGGCCACGCCGACACCCCGCCGGGCCTGGACGAGAACGCCCGGGTCTGGACCCCGGCTTGGCAACTCGGCCTGCCGCTGGGGCATCTGGCGATGCACCTGTTCTGAGCGCGAACGGCGGCCTACAGCGGCCGGCGCGGGCCCGGCGACTCCGTCGGGTCGGTGACCAGCCCGGTGAAATCGGCCTCGTTGCGCTCGGCCCGGATCACGTACGCACGGGCGACGCACCACAGCACCGGGTACACCAGCACCCCGAGCGCGACCCAGACCAGCGGGCCCGACGCGACCCGCGGGAGCAGGAACAGCAGCGGCAGCAGGCCCACCAGGAGGACGAGCGCGGCCAGGGCGGCGAGTCCGGCGCGCAGTTGGCTGCGCATCAGGGCCCGTACGTACGTGGCGCCCAGGGTGGTCTGCTCGGAGATCTCGGACCGCGCCGGCGTGTGCGCGGGAGGCCTCGTGCGACCGCCGCGCGGGACCCCGGTGACGACCTCCCGCCGGGGCGGCTGCGACTGCTGCTCCTCGGGCATGGGCCCGAGTCTAACCGCAGTCGGGCCGGCCGGGCCCTCCAGGGAAGCCCCGCGGCAGGGCCCGCGGCAGGGCCCCGGGCCTACTTCAGCAGCTTCGACAGCCTGCGGTCGGCGAGCGGCTTCCCTCCGGTCTGGCAGGTCGCGCAGTACTGGAGCGAGGAGTCGGCGAAGGAGACCGAACGGACGGTGTCCCCGCACACCGGGCAGGGCTCGCCCGCGCGGCCGTGGACCCGCATCCCGCTCTTCTTCTCGGCCTTGAGCCGTCCGGCGGCCACTCCGTGCGCCCGCTCGACGGCCGTGCGCAGGGTCTCCTCGACGGCCGCGTACAGCTGGTCCACCTGCGCCTCGTCGAAGGAGGCCGCCAGTTTGAAGGGCGAGACCTTGGCGTGGTGGAGGATCTCGTCGCTGTAGGCGTTGCCGATCCCCGCGATGACGCTCTGGTCGCGCAACACCCCCTTGATCTGCCGCCGTTCCCCGGCGAGCAGCGCACCGAAGGCCTCGCGGTCGAAGCCCTCGGCGAGCGGGTCCGGGCCGAGCCGGGCGATGCCCGGGACCTCCTGCGGATCGCGGACCACGTACACGGCGAGCCGCTTCTGGGTCCCGGCCTCGGTGAGGTCGAACCCGCCGCCGCCCTCCAGGACCAGGCGCAGCGCGAGCGGTCCCTTGCCGGGGCGCGGCGGCCGGTCGGGAACGGTGTCCATCCAGCGCAGCCAGCCGGCCCGGGCGAGGTGGGTGACGAGGTGCAGTTCGCCGATGCGCAGGGCGAGGAACTTGCCGTACCGGGCCGTGGTCCCGGCCCGCTGCCCTTCGAGCGCGGTCAGGGGCGGGTCGTACGTCTTGAGCACGCTCACGGCGAGCGGGAGGACGCGCTCGACCAACCGCCCGGCGAGGTGTTCGTCGAGGAACCCCCTCAGGGCCTCGACTTCGGGCAGCTCGGGCATGCCCCCAGCCTGCCGCGCCCCCGGACGAAGCGCGAGCCGTGGGCGGACCGTACGGGCTCACGGCATCGTGAACTCGCACCACACGCACTTGCCGCTCCCCCGCGATTCCACGCCCCAGACGTCCGCCAGCCGGTCCACCAGCATCAGACCGCGTCCCGAGACCCCGGCGTCGCCCGCCTCCCTGCGGCGGGGCAGGGCGCTGGAGCGGTCTTCGACCTCCACCCGGAGCCGGCGCTCGGGGCCGGTCAGGACCCGCAGCGTCACGATGGCGGGACCGTCGGTGTGCATGAGGGCGTTGACGATGAGCTCGTCGGCGACCAGCTCGATCTCGTCCGCCCGCTCCCGGGCGCCCCAGGTCCGCACCGCCGCGCCGATCATGTGGCGGGCCGATACGAGGGCCTCCGGATCGCCGGGCGCCACGTGCTGCTGGAGTCGGCCGCCGGCCTGCTGGACCTCTTCGGCCTCGCGGCGGAGCAGCAGCAGCGCCATGTCGTCGTCGCCGCCCCGGTCGTCCACGACCTCGCACAGCCGGTCGGCGAGCAGGGCCAGGTCGGCCGGTCCGGTGCGGACGAGGGAGGCGAGGAGCCGGACGCCGTCGTCGAGGTCGGCTCCGGGCTGTTCCACGAGACCGTCCGTGCACAGCAGAAGCGTTTCTCCTGGTCCGAGCTCGACCGTGGTCACCGGATACTCCAGCAGCCCGAACTCCGCGGACAGCCCCAGCGGCATCCCGCCCTCCAGCGCGAGGCGCTCGCAGCCCCCGTCCCGGGTGCGCAGCAGGGGGTCGATGTGGCCGGCCCGGACCAGTTGCAGCACCCCGGTCGAAAGGTCTGCCTCGGCGTACGTGCAGGTGGCGAAGCGGTCGGTGTCGAGCTCGTGCAGGAAGACGGAGGCCCGGGCCATGACGGTGGCCGGCGAGTGTCCTTCGGCGGCGTAGGCGCGCAGCACGATCCGCAGCTGGCCCATGACCGCCGCGGCGTGGGTGTCGTGGCCCTGGACGTCGCCGATGACCGCGCCGACCCGGCCGCCGGGCAGCGGGATGACGTCGTACCAGTCGCCGCCGATGTCCTGGCCCATCTTGGCCGAGCGGTACCGTACGGCGATCTCGGCGCCCGGCACCGAGGGGATCCGGCGCGGCAGCATCGCCTGCTGGAGCCCTTCCGCGAGATCGTGCTCCTGCTCCAGCAGCATCGCCCGCTGCAGGCTCTGGGCGATGCTGCTGCCGAGCGCGACGAGCAGGTTCCGCTCCTCCTGGGTGAAGCCGTCCTTGTCCCGGTAGAGCAGGCCGATCGCGCCGATCGGGCGGGCCTGGGCGATCAGCGGCAGGTAGGCGGCCGCCGAGATGTGCATGGACGAGATCTTCGCCCAGAGCCCGGGGTACCCGGCGGCGAACTCGGCCGCGGAGTCCAGGAACCGCGGCTGGAGCGAGCGCACCACCTCGCTCATCGGGTACTGCTCGTCGATGCGGGTGTAGCGGGTGCCGGGGACGAAACTGCCCGCGGGGCCCTCGGCGACGAGGTGGATCCGGCCTGCTTCGACCAGTCCCATCACCATGCCCATGGATCCGAGCCGTTCCAGGCCGTGGGCGTCGCCGAGCGCGTCGATGACGTCCTGGACGGTCCGGGCGTGCGCGAGTGCGGCGGTGGTGCTCTCGACCACGGAGGTCTGGCGGCGCCGCTCCTCGTCCAGCCCGAGGCGCTCCGCCGAATGACTGAGCTCCTCGGTGGCGTCGCGGACGATGCCGATGATCCGGTACGGGCGGCCGTCCGGGCCGCGCATGACCCGCCCCTGGGTGTGCGTCCAGCGCAGCGTGCCGTCGTGGCAGCGGATGCGGAAGTAGGCGCCGTAGCTGTCGACCCCGCTCTTGAGGGCCGAGGAGACCAGTGCGTCGAGCCGGACGGCCTCGGCGGGCGGGACCCGCGGCGAGAGCGACTCCGGCCGGCCGTCGTACTCCTCGTCCGTCGTGTCGAAGACCTCGAGGGCCGCCGAGTCCATGTGCATGAGACCGGTGACCAGGTCCCAGTCGAAACTGCCCATGCGGTTCAGCGAGAGCGACCGGTCCGGATGTGCGGGCCAGTCCTCCGGCAGCGATACGGCGGTCGGCACCGGTCCACCATGACACACGGGCCGGTCAGGCGCTCTCCAGGTACTGGCCGTCGTACGGGGCCGAGGGCTGCTGCTCGGGGACGGAGTAGGGGTCGGCATAAGGGTCCGTGTCGGGGTTCGCGTACGGGTCCCCGTACGGATCGCTCGGCTCCGGAGACCCCCCGTCGGGGCCCACCAGGGTCCCCGGGTCGCTCGGGGTCTGCCCGGGCAGGTCGGAGGGGATGTCGGTGGGCTGGTCGGGGGCCGGCGGCGGGGCCTTGGGCTGGCCGGAGGGGATGCCGTTCGAGGGCTGGTCGGGGGCCGTCGGGGTGTTGGGGGTGTTCGGAGCCGTCTGCGGGGAGCTCGGCGGGCAGTCGGTCGCGTTGGGGGCGGGGCTGCGGCCCGGGCTGGGCGGGCCGGTGGGCGGCTCGGTGCGGGCGAGGCTGTTGCTCTCCGGGGTCCGGCACGGTTCGGCCGGCGAGGTGCCGGGCGGGGTCGCGGGCCCGGCGGGGATCCCGTCGGCCGGGTCGTACGGGGGCGGCGTCCGCGGGGTGCGGTCCTGGGCTCCGTCGTCTCCGGCCGTGCGCTCGATCCAGGTGTTGTCGGCGATGTTGACGATGACCAGGTTGTTGATCACCTGCATGGTCGGCTCGATGACCACGACCTGGGTGGGCTGGTAGCCGCTCCAGGGGTCCCCCTTGAGCACCGGCGCGCCCTTGGCGGCGCGCGGAGCGGCCAGCGGGTTCCCGCAGGCGCAGCGGACGCGGGGCATTCCGTGGTCGTCCACGAGGACGGCGGTGCCGGCCTGGAGGACGGACTGGAAGGCGTTGGGGCTGCCACCGACGAAGCCGTGGTTGGTCACCCGGGTGTCGGCGCGCAGCACGACCGGGGTGAGGCCGCGCAGGAAGTCGGGGATCTTCTCCTGCTCCACCTGGGAGGCCTCGGCGAAGGCGCGCGCCTTGGCGTCGTCGGCGGTCAGGGACTGGACCTGCGCCTCCACGTCGCAGCTGCCGAGCCGCTGGGTTCCGCCGTACAGGCCGGGGGTGGCCGCGTTGACGGTGCGGATGCCCTGGCCGGTCGCGTTGGGCAGCGGGGGCTGGACGGGGGCCGATTCGGCGGTGGCGGAGGAGGAGGTGAAGGGGTCGGGGCCCGCCGAGGCCACGGGCTGGAGGTGGACGTCCTGGCTCTCGGCGGCGGGGCCCTTGGTCCGTCCCTCGTCGCCGGTGGCCCCGCAGGCCGCGGCGAGGAGTCCGAGGACGGTGAAGAGGGCCGCCCGGGCCGGTGCGTGACGACGCGGCGCCTGACGGGGTGTCGGTGCGTACACGTTGCATCTCCCTTTTCGCCCCGGTTGCTCCCTCTTGTCTGCCGTATGTACGGGGTGCCCGCAACCGGAGATCGCGCACCCGACGTCGTCTTGAACATGTTCAAGACGACGTCTAAGCTCACGACCGTGAATTGAACGCGTTCAATGCGTTCGTATCCGGAGGGGGATCCGCGGTGACCGTACTGGTGAATCTGATCGTCACCTTGGGCATGCTCTACGTCGTCCCGGCCGGCCTGCGCCTGATCGATCCGGTCCGGTTCGGGCGGACGGCCCGGCTCTGGCCGCTGTTCGCGGCCCCCGGAGCGGTCTGCCTGTGGCTGCCCCGGGGAGCCCCGGCCACGGTGCTCGCCTCGATCTACGCGGCGGCCACGCTGGCCCTGGCGGTACGGGCCGTGGTCCCGGCGGTACGGGCCGCAGCCCTGGCGGTGCGCGCCGTGGTCCCGGCGGTACGGGCGCCGGCCCGGTCGGCGCGGAGCCTGACCCGTACCGGCGCGTCCGGGCGGGGCCCCGGCCCCGCCGGGGTGGCCGTGCTCACCGCGCTTGCGGCGCCCTCGGTCGCCGGGACCGCCCTGGTCGCCGAACGTGCCGGACACCGGCTCTTCGGCTTCGACCTCGACATCCTGGCCCTGACCGTGCCGCACTTCCACTTCGCCGGTTTCACCGCGGCCCTGGTCGCCGGTCTGGTGTGCCGGGCCTCCGCCGCCGGAGCCCTCGCGCGCTGGGCGGCGTACAGCGTCCCGGCCGGGACCGCGCTGGTGCTCCTCGGATACTTCATCGACGACTGGGCCGAGCTGGTGGGCGCGGTGACGCTGACCGGCGGCATGTGGGCGGTGGCCCTGCTGACCTGGCGGGACGTCCGCCCCGGGACCCGCGGCCGGGACCGGTTCACCGGTGCGCTGCTCGCGTGCTCGGCGGTCGTCCTGGTGGCCACCATGCTGCTCGCCCTGTGGTGGGCGCTCGGCGAGGCCACCGGGATCGTGCACCCCACCCTGACCTGGATGGCCGCGACCCACGGCCTCGGCAACGCCCTCGGCTTCGGCCTCTGCTCACTGCTCGCCTGGCGCCGCCTGACCGCATCGGCCGCTCGGCCCGCACCCTCACCTGTGCCTGCACCCGCACCCGCATGCGCCGCCCTGCCCGACCGAACGGAGATCCCGGCATGACCCGCCTCCTCAGCGAAGCCCGCACCACCTTCAACTACCCCGACCAGGGCGCCACGGCCCGGCGGCCGCTGCCCGCCGGGTACAACTTCACCCACCACCGCACCCGGATCGGGCACGGGCAGGCAGCGCTGGACGCGGCCGGGGCCGCCGTCACCACCTTCCGGGCGCACCGCGCCTCGGGCATGCTCGTCACGGCCGGAGCGTTCCCCGTCCGGCCCGGCGACCGGGTCGTGGTCGGGATCGGGATCGGCCCCGTGCGGGTCGACGCCCCGTGCGAGGTGATCTGGACCGCGTACGAACCCCGGCGGACCGGTTTCGCGTACGGGACGCTGAGCGGGCATCCCGAGTGCGGCGAGGAGTCCTTCGTGGTGGACATGGAGGCCGACGGCTCGGTGTGGTTCGAGGTGACCGCCTTCAGCCGCCCGGCAAGCTGGTACACCCGCCTGGCGGGCCCGGTCGTCCCCCTGCTCCAGCAGGCCTACGCCCGGCGGCTCGGGCGGTACGTGCGACGGCTCGCCACGGGTGCCCGGCCGACCCGATACTGGAGGGGATGGACTGGTTCACGGCGCCCGGATACTGGCTGGGGCGGCTGATCTTCCAGCGGGCCCTGGCCGGTGTCTACCTCGTCGCCTTCGCCGGGGCCGCCCTGCAGTTCCGGGCACTGATCGGGGCGCACGGCATGCTGCCCGTGCCGCGCCACCTGCGGTACGTGCCCTTCCGGCGCGCCCCGAGCCTGTTCCACCTGCACTATTCGGACCGGTTCTTCGCCTCCTGCGCCTGGACCGGGGCGGCCCTGGCGGCGGCGCTCGCCGCGGGGGCCGGGGACGCGGTGCCGTTGGGCGCGGCGATGGCGATGTGGGCGCTGCTGTGGCTGCTGTACCTGTCGATCGTGAACGTGGGGCAGACCTGGTACTCCTTCGGCTGGGAGTCGCTGCTGCTGGAGGTCGGCTTCCTGGCCGTCTTCCTCGGCAACGCCCGGGCCGGGCCGCCGGTGCTGGTGCTGTGGCTGCTGCGCTGGGTGGTCTTCCGGGTGGAGTTCGGCGCGGGGCTCATCAAGATGCGGGGCGACCCCTGCTGGCGCCGGCTCACCTGCCTGTACTTCCATCACGAGACGCAGCCGATGCCCGGCCCGCTGAGCTGGTTCTTCCACCATCTGCCGAAGCCGCTGCACCGGGTGGAGTGCGCCGCCAACCACGTGACCCAACTGGTCGTGCCCGTCCTGCTGTTCACTCCGCAGCCGGTGGCCTCGTACGCCGCCGCGATCATCGTGGCGACCCAATTGTGGCTGGTGGTGTCGGGGAACTTCGCCTGGCTGAACTGGATCACGATCACGGCGGCCCTGCCGGCCTTCGACTTCACCGCCCTCGCGGGCGCCCCGCCGCCGGCCGCCTCCCGGCAGGGGCCGCTCTGGTACGTGGTCCTGGTGTGCGCGCTCACCGCGCTGGTGCTCGTGCTGAGCCGGCATCCGGTGGCCAACATGGTCTCGCGCCGCCAGGTCATGAACCGGTCCTTCGACCCCCTCCACCTGGTCAACACCTACGGGGCGTTCGGCACGGTGGGCCGGATCCGCGAGGAGGTGGTGGTGGAGGGCACCGCGGACCGGCAGCCCCGGGAGGACGGCGCGTGGCGGGAGTACGGCTTCCGGGGCAAGCCGGGTGACGTCCGCCGGATCCCGCGCCAGTTCGCCCCGTACCACCTGCGCCTCGACTGGCTCATGTGGTTCGCGGCGCTCTCCCCCGGCTACGCCCGCGACTGGTTCGGGCCCTTCGTGGAGCGACTGCTGTCGGGCGACCGGGACACCCTGAGGCTGCTCCGCCACAACCCCTTCCCGGACGCGCCGCCGCGCTACGTCCGGGCGCGGCTGTACCGCTACCGGTTCACCACGTGGCGGGAGCTGCGCGAGACCGGGGCGTGGTGGCACCGCACGCTGGTGCGCGAGTACCTGCCACCGACCCGGCTCGCGCAGGCGGCCCGGTCAGAGCCCGAGTAGTTCCGCCTCGCGCTCGGCCGATATGCCCTTCATCGGCCGGTCGGCCCGGTGGGGGGCGACTCCGCCGAGGGTCTGGAGCCAGGTCCAGGTGTCGGCGGCGGTCTCTTCCACGGGGCGGCAGACGAGGCCCGCCGTCAGGGCCTTGGTGACGTCCCCGCCGAACATGAAGTCGTGCATCTCGCCTTCGGGAACCCAGACGGGCAGCTCGACCCAGGGCTCGACCCCGGCCTTCTCGAGCACCGCGGCGTCGGTCCAGCGCGGTTCGGCGTCGGAGCCGGTGGCGGCGGCGCAGGCCGCCAAGAGGCCGCCCATCGTGGTGTGGCCGACCGGGGAGATCGTGTTGTAGGCCCCTCCGAGACCGGCCTCCGCCGCATCCAGGGAAAAGCGCGCGAGGTCGCGCACGTCGATGTACTGGAGCGGCAGGTCGGGGCGCCCGGGCGCGAGGAAGGGGCCGCCGCGGGCGATGCGGTTCAGCCACCAGGGCAGCCGGCCCACGTTCTCGTACGGGCCGAGGATGAGGCCGGCGCGCAGCAGGAGGGCACGGTCGCCGAAGGCGTCGAGGGCGGCGAGCTCGCCGCCGCGCTTGTCCTCGGCGTAGGCGGTGGCTTCGGCGTCGGGCGAGCCCTCGACGAGCGGGCCGTCCTCGGCCAGCCCGGCCGGGGCCGGGTAGGAGTACACCGAGCGGCTGGAGATGTACACGTACCGTCCGACCCGGCCGGCCAGCAGGCGGGCGCTGTCGCGCACGGCGGTGGGGGCGCCGCCCCAGGTGTCGACGACGAGGTCCCACTCCCCTTCGGCGAGGGCTTCCAGGCCTCCGGGAGCGGTGCGGTCCCCGTGCAGGGCAGAGGTCCCCGGCGGGGGTGCGTGGTGGCCTCGGTGGAAGACGGTGACGTCCCACCCGCGGCTCAGGGCGTCTTCGGTGATCGCGCGCCCGACGAATTCGGTTCCACCCAGCATCAGCAGCTTCATGCAGGTCAGCCTGCCCGGGACCGGGGGCGCGCGGAACCCTTGATCGCCCACAGCGATGACGCCCTCGGCGTACGGGTCGCGGGAACTTCCGGGCCCCGCCGGGCGTGGTCGAGGACCTCGGGGACTACTCCCTGAAGGCCCTCAGCGAAGTGTCACGCCGCCGCCCGCCGTCCCGGTTCGTTACCGGGACGGCGGGCGGACCGTACGGATCTAGTCGATGCCGGGCAGGATGTGCGGCTCGGCGAGGTCGTCCTCGTAGCCGGCGAGGCGGATGGGAGCGGACCGGGCCCAGACCTCCAGGTTGCCGAGCGTCTCGGGGCGCTTGCTGCTCCGCGACCCCGTCCGTTCCCTTGGCGCCTGGTCTGTCGTCGTCAGTTCTGGTGTCACCGCGCACTCCTTTGTGTCGCGTAACCCGGCGGGCGAGCCGCGCGCCGGTGCGGGAAGAGAAGGTTTCCGGACGCGGTGGCGCCTTGGTGGAGCGAGGGCCCGTGTGGGGCTCTCATGGCGATCAGAGTACACATATGAGCGCACCCCCGCTCGATGGAATAGTAAAATCCACTCCGGACAGCTTGTTTTCGCCACGAGTTCATCACCTCGCACGTCGGCGCGTCGCGTACGACTGATCTGCTCGACGGCGCCATACGGGTGATACGCGGTCGGGCGACGGAAGGAACGACAGTGGCGAAGTCCGAGGTGCCGGTGGTCGTCGGAAGCGTCGGGGAACTGATGGACCTGCTGCGGGGCGGGCAGGGCGACGGCCACGGCCTGCGGGTCGCCGCGCTGCTGCGCCGTTCGCACCCCTTCGACAAGGAACTGCAGGTCGCGGGGCTGCTGATCGACCACCCGGCGGAGACGATCCGCCCCCTGCTGGGCGAGCGGGTGGCCCGGCTCCTACGGCTCCACGGACGCGGCGCACCGGACGCCGGACCGGACCCCGACGCGGAGTCCCTCGGCCACGCGGCCGAAGCGGGCCGCTCCCCGGGCCTGGACGCGGGCGTGCTCGAGGACTGGCGCCCGGTGCTGGAACTGGTGGCGGCGGGGTCCTACGGCCGCACCGCCTGAACCGCACGAAACACCTGAACCGTCTGAACCGCCTCAAAAACAAAGCGCCCCCGGCCCTCTCCAAGGAGGGACCGGGGGCGCTCAGATGAGCCGGGTGCGTGCGGCCTACCAGTTGGCGGGTGCGTAGTCCTTGAGGAAGACCCCGTACAGGTCCTCGCCGAGCTCGCCGCGGACGATCGGGTCGTAGACCCGGGCCGCACCGTCGACCAGGTCGAGGGGCGCGTGGAAGCCCTCCTCGGCGAGGCGCAGCTTGTCGAAGTGCGGGCGCTCGTCCGTGATCCAGCCCGTGTCGACCGAGGTCATCAGGATCCGGTCGGTCTGGAACATCTCCTGGCCGCTGGTCCGGGTCACCATGTTCATCGCGGCCTTGGCCGCGTTGGTGTTCGGGTGCCCCGCACCCTTGTAGCCGCGGCTGAAGACGCCCTCCATCGCCGAGACGTTCACGACGTACGCCCGCCCGCCCGCGGCCTTGCGGGCGGCCTCGGCCATGGCCGGCCTGAGCGCACTGATCAGGATGAACGGCGACGTGTAGTTGCACAGCTGGGTCTCGAGCAGCTCCACCGGGGAGATCTGGTCGATGGTCTGCACCCACGTGTTGCTGTCGACGACGTCGGGCAGCAGGCCGCCCGCGTCGATGGCGGTGCCGGCGAGGTGTCGCTCCAGGCTGGCGTTGCCCGCGACCAGTGCGAGGTCGGCGACCTTCTGCGCCTCGAGCCCGCTCACGCCGATGGGCAGCGCCGCCAGGCCGTCGACCGCGCCGGAGTTGAAGGCCCCGATGACGTGGTGGGACGGGAGCTCGCCGGCCGGCAGCGGAGCGCTCTCCCCCTCGACCAGCGCCGCGTAGGCGCTGGGCAGGCGGCGCACGGTCTGCGTCGCGTTGTTGATCAGGATGTCGAGCGGGCCGGCCGCTGCCACCTGGTCGGCGAGGGCCACGGACTGGGCCGGGTCGCGCAGGTCGATGCCGACGACCTCCAGCCGGTGCATCCACTCCGCCGAGTCGTCCATCGCCTTGAAGCGGCGGATGGCGTCCTTGGGGAAGCGGGTGGTGATCGTGGTGTGCGCACCGTCGCGCAGCAGCCGCAGCGCGATGTACATGCCGATCTTGGCCCGGCCGCCGGTGAGCAGCGCGCGCTTGCCGGTGAGGTCGGCGCGGGCCTCCCGCTTGGTCCGGTTCACGGTGGCGCAGGCCTGGCAGAGCTGGTGGTAGAAGTAGTCGACCTCGACGTAGCGCGTCTTGCAGACGTAGCAGGAGCGCGGGCGCTGGAGTATTCCGGCGATCCGTCCGGCCTCCGTGACCGACGAGGGCAGCAGGCCCTCGGTCTCGTCGTCGATGCGCTCGGCGGAGCCGGTCGCGGTCGCCTCGGTGACGGCCTTGTCGTTGGCGGTCTTGGCGGCGCGGCGGTCCTGGCGGCGGCGCTGCTTGACCGTGCGGTACAGACCGGCGGTGGCGCGGCGCACGGTGATCGCGTCCGGGTGGTCGACGTCGAGCTTGTCGAGCTCGTCGAGCACGCTGAGGCAGAGGGCCAGGCGGTCGGGGTCGATGCCGGGCCCGAAGGCGTGGCCCTGCTCCTGGCTGTCTTCGGTCACCGTCATACCGCTGTCGTTCCTTGATCAGTCGTCCGCGTCCGCCGGCTGCGGAAGTCCCCAAAAGGGCTAGTGTACGGATCCCCCCGGCGGGAAGACAAACGCGCTCCTCCGCTCACGGCTACTGCGTTCGGAGTACGCCCCAGGGCGTACCCGTCCCCGCCTCTAGGGGGAGGAATAGCTCTCCCGACTCGGGCATTGTGACTTTTATGAGTGCCCTAGCGTTTTCGGTCCTGCTGTGCCTGGTGTCCGCCGTGGCGTATGCGGCCGGAGCGATCGTCCAGGAGCGGGTCGCGTCCGGTGCGACGGGCGGGTCCTACGCCCCGGTGCGCCGGCCCGCCTGGTACGCCGCGATCGCGCTGAACGGCCTCGGAGCCCTCCTGCACGTGGTGGCGCTCGCGTACGGGCCGCTGAGCCTGGTGCAGCCGCTCGGGGCCCTCACCATCGTCTTCGCGCTCCCGATGGCGGCCGTGTTCGTACGGCATCGGCCTCGACGGGCGCAGTCGGCCGCCGCCTGGCGCGGGGCCGTCCTGGCCACGGCCGGGCTGGCCGGGCTGCTGGCCCTGACGGGCGGGAGCGGGCGGGCCGCACAGTCCCTGTCGGGCGGGGACCAGAGCCTGCTCCTGGCGGCGACCGGGGCACTGGTGTCCGTGCTGTTCCTGGCCGCGCGCCGGGTGCGGCGGGTCACCGTGCACAGCGTGCTGCTGGCCACGGCGGCCGGGGCCGCCTTCGGGATGGCCTCGGTGTTCACGAAGGCGGTGGCGGAGAGCTTCGCCCCGGACGCGCTGGTCACCCTGTGGCCGGAGCTGACCGCGATCGCCGCGCTGGCCGCCACGGGGCTGCTGCTGTCGCAGGCGGCCTACCGCGGCGCCGGGCTGACCGCCCCGCTGGCCACCGTGACGGTGGCCAACCCGGTGGTCGCGGCGGCGGTCGGCATCGCACTGTTCGACGAGGGCTTCCGCTACGGGGCGGCCGGTGTCGCCGCGGCGCTGGTGAGCGCGGCGGCGGCAGCGACCGGGCTCGTCCTGCTCACCCTCGCGCCCCGGGACGGGCGCGTGCCCGCCCCGTCGGTACCGGCGCCGGCTGTCGCGCCGACCGCGGCGCCGACTGCGGCCGGGAGCCCGGCCTCCGCCGCGGCCCCGGCTTCAGATGGCGACTCCGTGGGCCCGCAGGTACTTCAGCGGGTCGATGTCGGTGCCGTAGCCGGGTCCCGTGCGCATCTCGAAGTGAAGGTGCGGTCCGGTCACGTTCCCCGTCGAGCCGGAACGGCCGATCCGCTGTCCGCCGGTGACCGCCGCGCCGGCTTTGACCGAGAGCGCCGAGAGGTGCGCGTACTGGGAGTACCGGCCGTCGGTGTGCCGGATGACGACCTGGTACCCGTACGCTCCGGCCCAGCCCGCTGAGACGACCTCCCCGCTGCCGACGGCCTTGACGGTGGTGCCGGTGGCCACCGGGAAGTCGATGCCCGTGTGGTAGCCGCTCGACCAGGACGAGCCCGCGACGTGGTAGGCGGTGCCCAGGCGGGCGTCGACCGGGGCACTGAAGGCTCCGGAGGGTGCCTGCGGCTTTTCCGCGGGCTTCTCGGCCGGCTTTTCGGCCGGTTTCCCACCGGCCTGCTCGGCGGGCTTCGCCGGGGCCACGGGCTTCACGGGTTCGGCCGTGCGCGGTGGCTTCTCAGGATTCGGCGCGGGCGGTGCGGCGGTCACGCGCAGGGTGAGCCGCTGTCCGGGGAAGATCAGGTCCGGATCGCCTCCCACGACGGCCCGGTTGGTCTCGTACAGGGACTGCCAGCCGCCCTCGACGTGCTGCTCGGTGGCGATCGCCGACAGCGAGTCCCCGGGGGCGACGACGTAGGGGTTGGGCAGGACGGACGTCCCGGTCGGGCGGGGCGTCGTGCCCTGGGGAGCCGCCTTCTGAGCAGCCGGCGCCATGGCCTTGGGAGCGGCCGGCGCCACGGCTTTCGGGACCGCCTTCGCGGGGCCCGTCGCCTTGCCCTGAGCTCCGAGAGCGGGCGCGGGGCCGCTGCGGCTGAGTCCGGCCTGCTTCCCGCAGACCGGCCAGGCCTGCGGCCCCTGACCCTTCAACACCTTCTCGGCCACGGCGATCTGCTGTTCCTTGGTGGCCAGATCGGCGCGGGCTGCGTACGCGGTTCCGCCGAAGGCGCGCCAGGTGCTCTGACTGAACTGGAGTCCGCCGTAGTAGCCGTTTCCGGTGTTGATGTGCCAGTTGCTCGTGGATTCGCAGGCGGCGACCTTGTTCCAGGTGTCCACCGAGGCGGCGTGTGCCGCTCCCGCTCCGATCAGGGGCAGCGCGATCCCGGCTCCGCCCGCGGTGACGACGAGCGAGGCACGGTTGATGCTGCTCGGCTGATACCGGCGGTGCCGGCCCCGTACACCCATGGGAGCCCCCATCGAAGACATCAGGAACCTCGCAACCTAACGCCACGACCGGGGCATGACAAGGCGCACAACACAACGCGTTCGAGCGGAAGTTGGTTTCCCGCCGAATGTAGGACACCGGTAAGGATCTCCGTCGGGGTAGCGTCGGTGTTCCTGCATTCCTCCGCACATCGAATGCATTGTCGACGCACTCAGGAGCGCACGCACATGACCAGCAGCACGGCCCAGATCGGAGTCACCGGACTCGCGGTGATGGGCAGCAACCTCGCCCGCAACTTCGCCCGCAACGGGTTCACCGTCGCCGTCCACAACCGCACCACCGCCAAGACCACGGCGCTCGTGGAGGAGTTCGGACACGAGGGCTCCTTCGTGGCCGCCGGGAGCGCGAAGGAGTTCGTGGACGCGCTGGAGCGCCCGCGCCGTCTGATCATCATGGTGAAGGCCGGCGAGCCGACCGACGCGGTGATCCGCGAGTTCGCCCCGCTGCTGGAGCCGGGCGACGTGATCATCGACGGCGGGAACGCCCACTTCGAGGACACCCGCCGCCGCGAGAAGGAGCTGCGCGAGCAGGGCCTGCACTTCGTGGGCGTCGGCATCTCGGGCGGCGAGGAGGGCGCGCTGCTCGGCCCCAGCATCATGCCCGGCGGATCCGAGGAGTCGTACGCCTCGCTCGGCCCGCTGCTGGAGAAGATCTCCGCCAAGGCCGCCGACGGCACGCCCTGCACCTCCCACGTGGGCCCCGACGGTGCCGGGCACTTCGTGAAGATGGTGCACAACGGCATCGAGTACGCCGACATGCAGCTGATCGCGGAGGCCTACCACCTGCTGCGCGAGGTGGCCGGCTACTCCCCCGCGAAGATCGCCGAGACCTTCCGCGCCTGGAACAAGGGCCGGCTGGACTCGTACCTGATCGAGATCACCGCCGAGGTGCTCGCGCACACGGACGCCGCGACCGGTCTGCCGTTCGTGGACGTGGTCGCCGACGCCGCCGAGCAGAAGGGCACCGGCCGCTGGACCGTGCAGATCGCCCTCGACCTGGGCGTGCCGGTCTCCGGGATCGCCGAGGCGGTCTTCGCCCGCGCGGTGTCGGGCCACGGCGAGCTGCGCACGGCCGCGCGGGGTCTTGCGGGACCGCAGGCCGCGCCGCTGTCCGCCGCGGCGGCGGACGCCTTCGCGGCCCGGGTGGAGCAGGCCCTGTACGCCTCGAAGATCGTCTCCTACACGCAGGGCTTCCACCAGATCCAGGCCGGCAGCGAGGAGTACGGCTGGGGCGTGGACCCGGGCGCCGTGGCCTCGCTGTGGCGCGGCGGCTGCATCATCCGCGCCGCGTTCCTGGACCGGATCCGGGCCGCGTACGACGCCCGGCCGGAGCTGCCGAGCCTGCTGGCGGACGCCGGCTTCGCCGACGAGATCGGCGCCGCGCAGGACGACTGGCGCGAGGTGCTGGTGGCGGCGGTCCGCCAGGGCATTCCGGTGCCGGCCTTCGCGGCCTCGCTGGCGTACTACGACGCCCTGCGCTCGGAGCGGCTCCCGGCGGCCCTGACCCAGGGCCAGCGCGACTTCTTCGGGGCGCACACCTACCGGCGCACCGACCGCGAGGGCTCGTACCACACGCTGTGGAGCGGAGACCGCTCCGAGGTCCGTACGGCCTGACGCGTACGGCCCGGCGGCCCCGCGTCAGCTCAGCGGCTCCGGCGGGGGCTGGGGCGCGGGGCCGGGCGGCGGCGGTACGGGGTCGGGTTCGGGGACCGGACCGGGTGTCGGCGGCTCGGGCCGGGGCAGCGGCGCCGGATCCGGGAACGGGTTCGGCACCGGGGCCGGGTCGGGGACGGGAGGCTGTGTCATACCTCCAGCCTCCCTCGAACCCGGCCGCTGCGCCCACCGGACGCCGCGCCCACCGGACGCCGCGCCCACCGGACTACGTGGGCGGCGTCACCACAGGTCGGAGTCCGAGGCGAGCTGCGCCTTGGCGGCGGCCACCACCCCGGCCGGTGCCTCGGGCGCCTGCTCGGGGTGTTTGGCGGCCCAGGCGGCGGCATACGGGCAGAGCGGGACGACGGGTACGCCCTCGTCGGCCGCGATCCCGTAGAAGGCCTTCACCAGGTTCCCGGCGATCCCCCGGCCCTCGTGCCCCGGCTCGACGATGGTGTGGACCGCCACGAGGGCGTGGGGGTCCCCGGCGAGCGCGAAGTAGGCGATGTGTCCGACCACCGCCCCGTCCTCGACGGCCTGCAGCCGCCCGGCCGCGCGGTCGTCCACGATCTTGATCGATTCACTCGACCCGGTCTGCGACATCGTCCCCACTCTCCTCAGACAGCCACCGCGTGGGGGCTGCGCTCCTGGTCCGTTCCCGGAACCGGGGCGGAGGGATCCACACCCAGCTCGATGATGCGGTTGTCGCCGTCGACATGGACGACACGCGGCTCGAACACGCGCGCCTCGGCGTCTTCCATCTGCCCGTAGCTGATGAGGATGACCAGGTCACCGGGGTGCACGAGGTGCGCGGCGGCCCCGTTGATCCCGATGACCCCCGAGCCGCGCTCGCCCTTGATGACGTACGTCTCGAGCCGCGCCCCGTTCGTGATGTCCACGATGTGCACGAGCTCGCCGGGCAGCAGGTCCGCCGCGTCGAGGAGATCGGCGTCGATGGTCACGGACCCGACGTAGTGCAGGTCGGCCTGGGTGACGGTGGCCCGGTGGATCTTGGACTTGAACATGGTGCGAAGCATGCAAAACTCCCGATGTGTCTGCTCCCTGCCTGCTTCACGCAGGTCAAGGGCGGTCTGCGGAGCCTACAACGATTCGCATCCGCGGTCAGCTCCAGATGTCCAGCAGTTGGTTCGCCGCACGGATGGACCAGGCTCTTGTCGGGGAGGACGAGGATGCCGGTTCAGACCGGCGCCGATCGCCATCTTCGCCTCGCCGACCGCGTCGTCGCCGGGTCCGCCGGACAGCCACACGATCGGATCGGGTTTCGGCTGGGCCGCCTCGGCCGCCACGATCGCGACACCGAGGGTGATTCTTCGGCTGTCCGGCTTCGTGCGGTTCTCCGGCACGGTGAGCGTTCCACAGCGGGCTCCTTCGAGCTCGGCGACCGGATCCGCCGTCTTGGGGCAGGGGCCCGGCTCGAACGTGGCATCACCCACGGTGCGGGCGACCGTACCGGTCGCCGAAGGCGTCTCCTCCTGCGCGCTCACCGGAGCCGCGGTGGTCGCGCGGGACAACGTACGGGCCGTCTTGGGAGCCCGGCTGGCCCCGGTCTTCATGTCGAACGTCCCGTTGATGAAGAGGACCGGCACGGAGCTGACGGTGGGCACCCGCACGTCGGCGGTGTGGGCCGAGACCGTCATCGCCCTCTGCCTGATCACCGTGGTCGTCACCGGCATCCACAGTGCCCTCCAGGCGGACGACACCCCGCGCACCTAGTGGGTTCCGCGGATCGCCCGATCAGTCGACCCCCAGCAGGCGGCGCAAGTCCCCCGGACGGGAAGCCAGTTCCGCGGCGGCCGACCGGTGGACGATGACGCCCTTCCGCATCACCGCCACGCTCTCCGCGACGGACAGGGCCAGCCCCAGGTTCTGCTCGACGAGGACGACCGACATGCCCTGCGCGCTCACCTCGCGGATCACCTCGCCCACTTGGGAAACGATCGCCGGCGCGAGCCCGTCGGACGGCTCGTCGAGGAGCAGCAGGCGCGGATTGCCCAGCAGGGCCCGGGCGATCGCGAGCATCTGCTGCTCCCCTCCGGAGAGCTGGTCGCCGCGGTGACCGAGCCGCTCCCCCAAGCGGGGCAGCAGGTCGAGGACGCGGGTCCTGGTCCAGGGGCCGCGCGCCGGGCTCCGCGAGGCGATCGTCAGGTGTTCGTCCACGGTCAGCGGGGCGAACACCCTGCGCCCCTGGGGGACCACGCCGACCCCCGCCCTGGCGATCACGTCGACGCGGGCTCCGGCCAGCTCCCGGCCGTCGAGGAGGACGCTGCCTCCGTAGGGGCGGACGAGGCCCATGACGGTCGAGATGAGGGTGGTCTTCCCGACCCCGTTCCGCCCGAGGAGGGCGACGGTGCCGCCCTCGTCGAGGTCCAGGTCCACACCGCCGAGGACGACGCCCCCGGCATAGCCGGAGCGCAGTCCGCGCATGCGCAGGAGCGGGTTCACGAGGCGACCTCCATGGTGCCCAGGTAGGCGGTCTGGACTTCGGCGGAGGCGCGCACCTCGTCCGGGGAGCCGGTCTTCAGGTGTCTGCCGAGGTGCATGACCGTCACCGTGTCGGCGAGCTCGAAGACCATGTCGAGGTCGTGCTCGATGAGCAGGACGGTGACCTCCCGGGGCAGGGCGGCGATCAGTTCGGTGAGCCGCGCCGTCTCCGCCGGCGACATGCCGGCGGCCGGTTCGTCCAGGAGCAGCAGCCGGGGTTCGGTCCCCAGCGCCACGGCGACCTCCAGTTGGCGGCGCTCGCCGTGCGAGAGCTCGGCGGCCGTGAGGCCGTGCCGGGCGGGCAGGCCCACCCGGTCGAGCAGTTCGTGCGCCTTCGCGATCGCCGCGTCCCGGGAACCGGCCCGGGAACCGGTGCGGCGCACCACGGCGAGGAGCACGTTCTCCAGAACGGTCTCGCGCAGGAAGAGACTGGAGTGCTGGAACGTCGCCGCGACACCGAGCCCGACCCGGCGGTGTACCGGCAGCCGGGTCACGTCCCGTCCGTCGACATGGATGGTTCCGGCAGTGGTCGGCAAGGTTCCCGAGATCAGGCCGAACAGCGTGGACTTGCCCGCACCGTTCGGGCCGATGACCGCGTGCCGGGCACCCGCCCGAACCGTCAGGTCGACCTCGTCCAGGGCCCGGAAGGAGCCGAAGTGCCGGGATGCCCGGCGCAGTTCCAGTAGATCGTGATCTGTCACGCCGTCCTCTTCCGGGTGAGCCTGTGCGGGATGCGTACGCCGGCCAGCCCTCGGGGCAGCGTGTAGACGGCGATGACGAAGAGCAGTCCGAGCAGCAACGGGCCGCGGCCGGCGACGGCTTCGAGGTTTCCGAGGTAGTCGCGGGTGAGCCAGACCAGCGCGGCGCCGGCGCAGGCCCCCCTCATCGAGCCGGAGCCTCCGATGACCACGGCCAGCAGGGCGAGCGCGGCGATCTCGAAGCCGGCGTCGCCGGGCGAGACGAACCGCTGGACCGAGACCCACAGGGCCCCGGCGGCTCCGGCCAGCGCCCCGGCGCCGCAGTAGACGGTCAGGGCGTACCGCTGGGTGGGGTAGCCGATCGCCCGCATGCGGGGCTCGTTGTCGCGGATGCCGCGCAGGGCCAGGGCGAAGGAGGTCGAGCCCAGGCGGGCGACCGCCGCGTAGAGCAGCAGGAACACGGCCAGGACGTAGAAGTAGACCAGTCCGTCGAGCTCCAGGGCGGGCATGCCGGGCAGCGGTACGACGGGCGGGATGCCCGACATGCCGTCGGTGCCGTTCGTCAGGGACTTCCAGTTGACGGCGGCGCTGTAGACGATCTCGCCGATGGCCAGCGTGAGCATCAGGAACACCACGCCCCGGGCTCGCACGGCCAGCCATCCGGTCCCCGCCGCCACCAGCGCGGAGACGGCCGCGGCGATGAGGAGTTGGAGCGGTCCGAGGTCGGTGATGCGCGTCGCCACGATCGCCGCCGTATAGGCGCCGACGCCGAAGTAGGCGGACTGGCCGAGGGTCGGCAGCCCGGTCAGACCGGTGAGCAGGTTCACGCTCAGTACGAGGAGGGCGAACACCAGGATCCGCGACAGGGTGCCGACGGCGTACGGGCCCAGCACGAAGGGGGCCAGGGCGAGCACGCCGGCGACCGCGGTCGCCGACAGCCGCCGCCGTGTCGCGGGGCGGGAGGATGTGGGAGCAGGGGATGTGGGCGCGGGCGATGCGGGAGCAGGGGATGCGGGCGCGGCGGGCGCGGGCGCGGGGGATGCGGACGCGGAGCCGTCGGATGCGGGCGGCCTCATGCGCGCACCGCCGAGGCGACGAGGCCGTGCGGGCGGACCACGAGGACGAGCAGCATGGTGCCGAAGAGGAGGAAGGGCGCGTACTCCGGGAGCAGCGCCACCCCGAGCGTCTGCACCTGGCCGATCAGGAGCGCTCCGGCGAGTGCGCCGCGCACCGATCCGAGGCCCCCCACGACCACGACGACGAGGGAGAGGACGAGCACGGTCTCGTCGACGCCCGGCCCGGGGCCGAGGATCGGCGCTCCGAGGACTCCGCCGACCGTCGCCAGGGCGGCGCCGGACGCGAAGACTCCGTAGAGCACCTTGCGGACGTCGACGCCGAGGGCGCGGACCATGTCCCGGTCGGCGACGGTGGCCCGGACGAGGGCGCCGAGCGAACTGCGCTCGAAGACGAGGTACACGAGGAGCGCGAGGCCGGCCGCGACGGCGATGAACACCAGCCGGTAGACGGGATAGGAGTGGCCGAGGAGGCCGACCGTCCCCCGCAGGGCCGTGGGCGGGTCCGTGGGCAGTACGTCTCCGCCGAAGGACGCTGCCAGGAGGTCCGCGACGATGAAGGTGATGCCGAGCGTCAGCACGGCCTGGTCCAGGTGTCCGCGGCGGGCCAGGGGCTGGGTGAGGAAGGTGAGCGCGGCACCGCCCATGGTGCCCACCAGGACGCCCGCCAGCAGCGCGAGGAGGAGCCCCGACAGGCTGCCGTCGGACAGGGCGTAGGCGACGTAGGCTCCGGCCAGGTAGAGCGTGCCGTGCGCGAGGTTGAGCACGTCCATCATGCCGAAGACCAGGGAGAGTCCGACCGCGATCGTGAAGAGCAGCAGACCGAAGGCGACCCCGTCGACGACGCTGACGAAGTTGCCGTCCAACCATCCGGACATGTCAGCCGCCCAGTCTGCCGAGCTCGGAACTGACGGTGTTGGCACCCTGCTTGACCTCGCGCAGGTACCAGGGCTGGACGGGCGTCCCGCCGCTGTTGAACCGCCAGGTGCCGCGCGGGCTGTCGATGTCGCCCACCCGGGCGATGGCCGCGTTGACCGATGCGGAGGTCACCGTGGAACCGGCCGCCTTGATCGCCTTGTCGAGCACCTGCGCCGCGTCCCATGACGCCATCGCGTACGTGGTCGGGGCCGTGCCGTGGGCGGCCGTGTACGCCGGTGCGAACTGCTTGTTGGCGGGATTGTCCAGGTCAGCGCTGTAGTTGAGCGCCGTGAGGATGCCGTTGGCCGCATCTCCCTGTCCCTTGAGCACGCCGCCTTCGGTGAGGAAGCCGGGCGCGTAGAGCGGGATCTTGCCGGCCAGTCCGAAGTCCCGGTACTGCTTGACGAAGTCCACGGCCGCGCCGCCGGCGTAGAAGCAGAAGACGGCCTTCGCGCCGGACTTCTCGATCTGTGCGAGGTACGGCTGGAAGTTCTTGGTGCCCGGGAACGGCGTGTAGACCTCCTCCCCCGCGATCGTGCCGCCCGCCGGGAGGAAGGTGGACTTGAAGCCCTCCACCTCGTCCTTGCCCGCCTGGTATCCCGCGGCGATCAGGAAGACCGGGCCGCCGGCCCGCTCGGCCACGTGCTTGCCGAGTGCCTTGCCCGGTTCGTCGTTGACGTACGAGGTGCGCCAGATGTACTCGGTTCCGGTGAGTGTCGTGGGCGAGGCGTTCGAGCCGACGAGCGGGACCTTGCCGGTCTCGAAGAGGTCCTTGACACCGTTGATGGTGGCCGAGCTGACCACCCCGCTCACCGCGAGCACCCGGTCCTGCTTGACCAGCTTCTCCGCCGCGGCCTTGCCCGAGTCGGCCGTCTCCCCCTCGTCCGCGACCACGATCTCCACCTCACGGCCGCCGAGCTTGCCGCCGTGCTGCGCGACGTAGAGCTCGAAGCCCTGCTTCATGTCGTCGCCCAGCGCCTTGTAGGTCCCCGACTGCGGGACGAGGAGCCCGATCTTCACGGGCCCGCTCTGCTGGTCCTCACCGGCCCCGAGGCTCGCGCCACCACATGCGGTGGTCAGCAAGAGCGCCGTCGATGCGGCGACCAGACCAACGGGACGAAACCGACCTGCCATGGGAACTCCGTACGTTGTCAACCGGCCCTGAAGGGCGGGATGTTGCTGATGAGATCGCCATGGGGAGTCCCAGGCGCGGAAGATCCGGCGCTCAGGTCCAGGCCTGGCCTCCGGTCGAGGTGACACGTGTCTATCGCGCTTTTGCGACGCTCGTCAAGACTACGCAAGACATACGCCCACAGCCGCCCCGGACCTCTTGACCCGCGCCCTGCGCATGGCGGAATACTGACCCTCGTCACATTGGCGCTATAGAAATTCCGGCTACGGGCCCAAGATCCGTCAGGGAGTGAAGCACCATGACCGACGATCCATCACGGCGCAAAGTCCTCAAGAACAGCGGGGTGTTGGCAGGCGCCGCACTGCTCTCCGGGGCGGGCGGGCGCGCGGCGCAGGCCTCCCCGCGCACTGCGGCCGAGCCCTCGCCCGTCGTGGAACTGCCCTCGGGCCGGCTGCGCGGGGCCACGGAGGGGGGCCTCTCCGTGTTCAAGGGCGTGCCCTACGCGGCGCCGCCGGTCGGCGCCCTGCGCTGGCGGCCGGCTCAGCCTCATCCGGGCTGGCAGGGCACGCGCGACGCGACCGCCTTCGGCCCCAGCGCCCCGCAGCCCTACCGGGAGGGAGGCGACCAGGTGCTCGGCACCCACGGCTCGCCCCCCTTCGACGAGGACTGCCTCACGCTCAACGTATGGACGCCCGGAACCGACGCCGCCAAGCGGCCGGTCATGGTGTGGATCCACGGCGGCGGCTTCATCTCCGGGTCCGGCTCGATGCCCAACTACTCCGGCGAAACCTTCGCGCGCGACGGCGACCTCGTGGTCGTGACCGTCAACTACCGCCTGGGACCGCTGGGTTACCTCTACTTTGGCGAGGACGGCGCCGGGGGCAACTTCTGGCTCACCGACCAACTCGCCGCGCTGCGCTGGGTGCGCGACAACATCGCCGCGTTCGGCGGCGACCCCGACGACATCACCGTCGCCGGCCAGTCGGGCGGCGCCCTGTCGGTCGCGGCACTGGCCGGTGCCCGCCCCAAGGGTCGCCCGCTGTTCCGGCGCGCCATCCTGCAGAGCCCGCCGCTCGGGCTGAAGATCCCCACCCGTTCCGAATCCCTTGAGCGCACCGCCGCCTTCCTGGACATCCTGGGGGCCAAGAACGTGACGGAACTGCGGGCCGTGCCCTGGCAGCGCCTGATCGCCGCCACCTTCGAGATGTTCGGGCGCACCGGACGCTGGGGCTACTGGTCGACCCCGTTCCTGCCGGTGCTCGACGGGGTCACACTGGACCGCGACCCCGCCGACCTGCTGCTCGGCGGAGCCGGGGCGGACATCGACGTCCTGCTCGGCTGGACCAGGGAGGAGGCCAACTTCGCCTTCGCGCTGAGCGATCCGTACGTCGCCGCGACCAAGGAGCAGGTGGTGGCCAGGGCGCGGGACACCTTCGGGAACCGGGCGGAGCAGGCGTACACCGCGTACGAAGAGGCCCGTCCGGGCGCCCGCCCGGTGGACGTACTGATGGACCTGATCACCGACGACCTGTTCCGCATGCCCGCCGTGGCGCTGGCCGAACGGCGCGCGGCCCGCGGACGTCCGGTCTGGGCGTACCAGTTCAACCTTCCGACGCCCGCGCACGGCGGCCGGCTCGCGGCCGCGCACTGCCTGGAACTGCCGTTCGTGTTCAACAACTTCGACAAGTGGTCGCAGGCACCCTTCCTCGCGGGGCTGAACCCGAGGGTCCGTGACGGTCTCGCCTCCACGATGCACACGGCGTGGATCTCCTTCATCCGCACCGGCGACCCGAACCACCACCCCATGCCGCAATGGGGTCGCTACGACCAGGACACCCGCACGACGATGGCCCTCGACTCGGTCACCACCTCCGTCGGCGACCTCGCGGGGTACTGGCGTCGCCTGCACCATCCGGCAGGGCGGTAACCGGTCATCCTCCGGGGGTCGCCTCGACGGGGCGGGCGACCCCCCACAGGTCTCGCGGGCTCGGCCGGCGAGCACCGCCTCCAGCCGCCAGAAGGCAAACGCCCTGCTCGTAGCCCCGGGCAACTGTGATGTCCAGCAGGTGAGTTACTGGCCGGAAGGCATGGAACGGTGCGCACCCCTCCGGTACCTTTCCGTCACGTCGCCGCCACACCCGGGGCACAGGGCCCCATGGGACTTGCGGCGCGAAGGACCCGACACCTGTTGACGACATTGACCGAAGTCTTCACAGTCCGGCCGTACACCCCGCACTGCCAGGTGATCCACACCGAAGGCGATCACGCCGTGATCGGCATCTCGCCGGGCAACAGCTACTTCTCCGCCCAGCGCGTCCTCGACCTCGCCCAGTGGGGCATGCGCAACTTCGCGCAGGTCGATCTCATCTACACCGACCTGCACGTGGCCGAGATGTACGAGGCCCTGGGCTACGACCCCGACGAAGCCCGGCGCAAGGCGGTCAAGAACCTGCGGGGCGTCCGCGCCAAGGTCAACAACGCGGCGGCCGAAGCCGATCCCACCGGCACGCGTTTACGTGCCCGGCCCATGTCCGCCCTCACCGACATTCCCGCGTACCGCGCGCTCCACGCCCACCTGTACGACCTGCTCGACACCGACCCGGAATTCCGCAGCACCTGCAATTCCCTGGTCGACTCCTTCCTCTCCTCCAAGGTGCTGGGCGGCAAGACCGCCACCACCCGGCAGCGCGAAGTCTGCCTGCAGTACGTCTGCGCCGAAGCGCCGCTCTTCCTCGACACCCCCGCGATCCTCGGGGTGCCGTCCTCCCTGAACTGCTACCACCAGCTCCTGCCGATGGCGGAACTGCTCTACTCGCGCGGCTCCGGCCTGCGCGCCTCCCGCAACCAGGGCCACGCCGTCATCACCCCCGCCGAAGGAGCCACCGATGTCCACTGAGACCCTCCTCGACTTCCCGTTCTCCGCGCGCGGCGACCAGCTTCCCCACGAGGTGGAGGAGCTGCGTGACGAGCCGGTCAAGCGGGTCCGCACGATCGCCGGGGACGAAGCCTGGCTCGTCTCCTCCTACGAGCTGTGCAAGCAGGTCCTCGAGGATCCCAGATTCAGCCTGAAGGAGACCTCCGCCCCCGGGGTGCCCCGCCAGTACGCGCTGACGATCCCGCCCGAGGTCGTCAACAACATGGGCAACATCACCGGCGCCGGGCTGCGCAAGGCCGTCCTGAAGGCGATCAACCCCAAGACCGACGGCCTCACGGACTGGATGCGCGGCCACGCCTCCACCCTCGTCGACGGTCTCCTCGCCCACGGGGCGCCGGTCGACCTGCGCGGCCAGTTCACCAACCCGTACGCCGAGAACCTGCACTGCCGCATCCTCGGCATCCCGCAGGCCGACGCCCCGCGCCTGGCGTCCAGCCTCGACATCGCGTTCATGAACTCGGCCTGCCCCGTCACCGGTGCCAAGCTCAACTGGGACCGCGACATCGCGTACATGATCGAGCGCCTCGACGACCCCACCACCACCGGGCTCGTCGCCGAGCTGGCGGCCCTGCGCCCGGACCCCGAATACGCCCATCTCACCGACGAGATGCTCGCCACGGTCGGGGTCACCCTGTTCGGCGCCGGCGTCATCTCCACCATGGGCTTCCTGACCATGGCCGTCTTCTCCCTGCTCCAGAACCCGGACGTGTGGGAGCAGTTGCGGAAGGCTCCGGAGAAGATCCCGGCCGCCGTGGACGAACTCCTGCGGGTCAACCTCTCGATCGGTGACGGCCTGCCCCGCCTCGCCCTCGAAGACCTCACCCTCGGGGACGTCGAGGTGAAGAAGGGGGAGCTCCTCCTCGTCCTGGTCGAGGCCGCCAACACGGACCCGGCCGTGTTCAGCGATCCCCACGTCGTCGACATCGACCGGCAGAACGCGGCCACCCACCTCTCCTTCGGCGGCGGCCAGCACTACTGCCCCGCCACCGCCCTCGGCAAGCGGCACACCGAGATCGCCCTCGAAGTGCTCCTGGAGAAGATGCCCCGCCTCCAGCTCGCCGTACCGGTCGACCAGCTCGTCTGGCGCACCCGGTTCATGAAGCGCCTCCCCGAGCGGCTCCCCGTCCTCTGGTAGCAGGGCGGTGGGACGAGGGGTCACGGCCGGACCTTCCGGCCGGGGCCCCTCGCCCCGGCACACCGGTGGGCCGGACGGCGGGTCAGTCCTCGGTGCGGCCCAGGTCGGGGCGGTCGCGCAGCTCCACCGTGCGGGTGGCCGAGGCGTGCAGTTCGAGGACGGTGATCTCGTTGCGGCCCGCCCGGAGCACCGGGGCGGGGACGTACAGGGTGGCCTGCGCGCCGCGGGACCAGTACCGGCCCAGGGCGAAGCCGTTGATCCAGACGTTGCCCTTGGTCCAGCCGGGCAGGGCGAGGAAGCCGTCGGCCGGCTCGTCGATGTCGGCGTACCCGCGGTGGAAGGCGGGGCCCACCGGCGGCGCCATCGGATCGAAGGCGCCGAAGGGCAGACCCGCGAGGTCGGCGGGATCGTCCAGGGGCAGGGCCCGGCTGGTCCACCGTTCCGGGGCCAGGCCGTTGACGAGGACGCGGCCGAGCAGTCCCTTCCGGTCGTGGATGCCCGGCCCGTAATTGACCCGCCCCTGGTTCTCGACGAGTACGGACAGCCGGGCTCCGGGGCGGGGCACGGTGAAGGAGAGGGCGTGTTCGTGGCTCTCGCGCTCGAGTACGCCGACGGGCTGTCCGTCCACGAAGACCTGCGCGCGGTCGCGCACGTGCTCGACGGACAGCACGGCCGGGCCGCGGGCCGCCAGCCGGGTCTCGTACAGGACGAAGCCGAAGTCCTGGCCGAGTTGCTCCATCGTGAGCGGCCGATCACCCTCCACCGGCCCGCCGAGGAAGTCTGTGTACTCGAACAAAGGCGCCGAGTCGGTGAGTTCGACCGGTCCGTGGTCGAGCTTCGCGCCGGGTGCGGGCACCGGCCCGTCGGGGACGGGGCCGTACTTCGCGAGGACCTCCCGGAAGGCCGCGTACTTGGCCGTGGGGTCGCCGGCCTCGTCCAGGAGCGCGTCGTAGTCGTACGAGGTGACCGTGGGCCGGTACGTTCCCTTGTCGTTCGCGCCGTTGGTGAAGCCGAAGTTCGTTCCGCCGTGGAACATGTAGATGTTCACGGAGGCGCCGGCGGCGAGCAGCCGGTCGAGGTCGGCCGCGGCGTCCTCGGGGCCGCGCACGGTATGGGGTCCGCCCCAGCGGTCGAACCAGCCGATCCAGAACTCCGAGCACATCAGGGGCCCTTCGGGGAGGTGCGCACGCAGCTCCGTGAGCCCGGCCTCGACCTTGCTGCCGAGGTTGACGGTGCTCAGTACTCCTTCGAGGCTGCCGCGCGCCAGGTCCGCGGGCTGGTCGCAGGTGAACAGGGGAACGTCCACGCCGTGCCGGCGCAGCAGTCCGGCCAATTCGGCGAGGTAGCCGGGGTCCTGGCCGTAGGCCCCGTACTCGTTCTCGAGCTGGACGGCGAGCACCGGGCCGCCCCGGCTGCCCAGCCGGGACAGCAGGGGCGGCAGGAGCACGCCGAGGTACTCGTCCACGGCCCGCAGGAAGCGCGGATCGCGGCTGCGCAGTGCGATGCCCTCCTCGGCGAGGAGCCACGGGGGCAGGCCGCCCCCCTCCCATTCCGCGCAGATGTACGGGCCCGGGCGCAGCAGGACGTACAGGCCTTCGGCGGCGGCGAGGTCGAGGAACCGGGGCAGGTCGAGACCCCCGTCGAGCCGGAACTCCCCGCGCCGCGGGGCGTGGAGGTTCCACGGGACGTAGGTCTCGACCGTGTTGAGGCCCAGCAGGCGTGCCTTGTGGAGCCGGTCGGCCCATTGCTCCGGATGGACGCGGAAGTAGTGCAGTGCACCGGAGACGATGCGGAACGGCCGGTCGTCGAGACGGAAGCCGTCTGCGGCGATCTCCAGTCGGGGCATGCCGTGCGCTCCTAGGGGAGGAGGGGAGGGGTGAGGGGGGTCAGCTCAGGGGGCGGCACAGCAGGGCGTCGGGAACCCCGCCGTGGTTCCACTTCCAGGTGTAGGCGACACCGGCGATGTACTCGGTGTCGTTGCACTGGCCCTTGTAGCGGCCCGGCGCCCAGTCGCTGGCGTTCGAACCGCCGGTGGCGGGGCGGTTGTCACCCTTGTCGAACCAGAGCAGGCGGTTCGTGACGGGCAGGGTGGTGGCGGCCGGTGCGCAGAGCAGGGCCGACATGGCGTTGTTGCGGATGCTGTAGCCGACCGCGAAGGAGTTCGCGGGGCATTGCAGCTTGTTGTAGCCGCTCGCCCAGTCACCCCCGGTGACGAATCGCTCGTCCGTGACCGTGGTCCAGGCGCCGCCCGCCTTGGCGGGTTCGGCCGCGTCGGTGCACAGGCTCCTGCCGGAGCTGCGGGCCAGGCCCGTCAGCCGCTCGGTGTCCGGGCAGTTACCCTTCCGGTTGCCCGGGGACCAGTCCGCCTTGGCGGACATGACGGCGGAGACGTTGTAGTCGGCGTGGTCGAGGTCGAGCATGTTCCAGTGGTTGACCTGCGGTACCTGGCCGGTCCGTCCGGCCGTCCCGACCAGCCTGTGCCAGTCGTCGGCCCGCCAGTCGCCACCGTCCTCGATGCCCCGGCGGGCACCGGTCGCCCCGTAGGACAGCAGGGCCCAGTTGTCCATCGGGACTCCGGCCGCGTCGGTCCAGCCGACGAGGGGCCAGATCGCGAAGTCCGTGTCGTTGGCCACGAGGATGTCGGTGAAGTTGTGCAGCCAGGCCTTTTCCTTGGCGTTGTCGGAGCCGAGGCCGCCGGCCCCGAACTCGCTGATCCACACCGGAGCGGTGAAGTGCTGGCCGGCCCGGGTGACGAACAGGGCTTCGGAGTCGACCACTTGGGCGAGCTGCTGGGGGGTGAAGTCCTGGTAGCGGGGGTCGTTGGTGGAGCCGGGTCCGCTGCCGGCGCCGGTGTTGGCCGGGCCGGTGTAGGCGTAGAAGTGCGCGGAGTAGACGAGCTTGCCCGATTCGATCAGCGTGTGGGAGAGGTTGGCCACCGGTGTCAGCTGCGGCCGCCCGTGCGGGAGTCCGGCGAGCGGGATGCCGTACCAGTTGATGCCCTCCATGACGATCAGCAGGTCGGGGGCGGCCTTCAGGATCCGGTTCCCGGCCTCCTCGAAGGCCGCGTAGGCGTCGTGGTCGTCGTACCAGCCCCAGTTGGGGTCGTCCCAGGTGTCACGGCGCACCTCGTTGCGCAGGTCGGCGCCCACCACCCGCTTGTCCGCCTTGTAGCGGTTCGCCATGAACACCCAGTCGTCCAGCCACTGCTGGGTGCTCTGGCTGCTGTTCCAGCGTTCGTTGCCGTCCAGGCCGCAGCAGAACCGGGCGGTGGTGGTGTGGTTGTTGAGGATGACCGCGAACCCGTCGGCGGTGAGCGCCGCGATGACCGCGTCGAGCACCTGCAGCGGGGTCTTGCCCTTCAGCTGCGGGTTCGCGGCGACCGCTGTGTCCGGGACGGGAGCGGTGTCGTGGACGAGGGCGTTGGAGAAGGGCAGCCGGATGCTGTTGAGGCCCAGGTGGTGGAAGTCGGCCAGGATGGCGGCCATGGGGGCGCGGTCCAGGCCGAGGGGCATGTTGTGGGCGGATATGCCCTGGTGGTGGCTGGCGGGATCGTTGATGTCCCCGCTGCCGGTCCATGTCCCCTGGGCGCCGGCCCAGTTGCCGGCCTTGAGCTTGAAGCGGTTCCCCGCGGCGTCGACGATCCAGCGGCCCCGGGTGCTGAGCGGTGCGGTCCAGGAGGCGGCCAGTTCGGGGCCGGTGAGGACGGTGGGCGCCGCCGGGGCGCCGACCGCGGCGGGGGCGGGGGCGGGGGCCGTCGCGCCGGCCGCGGTCGTGGTGCCGAGGAGCAGCGCGGACAGCACGGCGAGTGCCGATGCCGCGCGTCGGAGCAGTGGTGTGCCTGTCACGTTGGATCCTTCGGAGAGGGAGGATGTGCCGTGCCGTGCCGTGCATGTGCGGTTGCGGTTCCGTGTCGTGCTCTTGGCGCTCAGCCCTTGAGGCCGCTGGTGGCGATGCCCGCGACGATGTAGCGCTGGGCGACCAGGAACATGACGACCAGGGGGACGATCGTCACGACGGCCCCGGCGAACAGGCCGGGCAGGTTGATGGTCTGCGAGGTGAGGAACGTCGACAGGGCGATCTGGGCCGTCCAGGCCGACGGGTCCTGCCCGATGACCAGGGGCCACAGGAAGGAGTTCCAGCTGTCGATGAACGAGAGCGCACCGAGCGAGGCGAGCATCGCGCCCGAGTTGGGCAGGGCGATCCGGCGGTAGAGGCCGAACCAGCCGAGCCCGTCCAGTCGTCCGGCTTCCTCGATCTCGGCCGGGAACTGGAGGTAGAAGTTGCGGAACAGCAGGACGGCGAAGGGGTTGAACAGGCCGGGCACGATGATGCCCCACAGCGTGTTCACGCCGCCCAGGGAGCCGACCACGACGAAGGTCGGGACGAAGGTCACCGATCCGGGGATCATCAGGGTGGCGACCACCAGGCCGAGCAGGACGCCGCGTCCCCGTACGGGGATCCTGGCGAAGGCGTAGCCGGCCGCGGAGGCCAGGAGCGTGGAGACGGGGGCCGTGATGAGGGCGATCACGGTGGAGTTCGCCAGCGCCCGGCCCATGGACAGGGTCGGGTCGTCGAAGAGTGCGGAGAAGTTCTCGAAGTGCATCGTCGACGGCCACCAGGTCCAGTGCGGCGACGTGATGCCCCGGGCGTCCATCAGGGAGCCCCGCAGCATCAGGTAGAAGGGCGTCAGGAACGCCGTCGTCAGCAGGCCCACCAGCAGTCCGCGCGCGCAGAGGCACAGCGCTCCGGACAGTCTCGATGCCGTCATGGGCGGTTCATCCCTCGCTCCTGCCGAATCCGGTGAAGCGCCCCTGGATCAGGGTCACCCCGACGATGAGCGCGGTGAGCACGAAGGCTCCGGCCGATCCGAGTCCGTAGTCCTGGCTGCCCATCGCGGTGTTGTACAGGTAGCCCAGCGGGGTCTGGACGGGGGCCGAACCGGTCCCGGAGAGACCGCTGTTGAAGAGGTTGTAGAACTCGTCGAAGGCCTGGAAGGCGGCGATGAAGAGCAGCATGAGCACGGCGACGGAGGTGTTGCGCAGCATCGGCAGGGTGATGCTGCGCAGCAGCCGCAGGCCGGTCGCGCCGTCGAGGGCGGCGGCCTCGTAGAGATCTTTGGGGATGCCCTGGAGTCCGGCCAGGAAGAGCACCATGTAGAAGCCGACCTGGAGCCAGAGCCGGAGGGTGACCAGCACGATCCAGTACAGCGGTGGCGAGGTGGTCTGCAGCCAGGGGACCGGGTCCATGCCGAACCAGCCGCCGAGGGTGTTGGCGATGCCGGACGGGAGCCCGTTGAACAGGCACATCTTCCACAGGAGCGAGGCGGCGACGTAGGAGACGGCCGCCGGGATGAGGAAGACGGTGCGCAGCACCGCCCGCCCCCGCCGGATCCGGTGGACCAGCAGGGCGAGCCCGAGGGAGGCGGCGAAGGTGACCGGGACGATGAAAGCGGTGAACAGCAGGATCTGTGTCAGGGAGTCGCGGAACGCCCCGTCGGAGAGCAGGGCCCGGTAGTTGTCCAGCCCCACCCACCGGCTGGGAGCGATGGTGCCGCGCGCGTCGCTCAGGCTGAGCAGGAAGCTCCAGCCGATGGCGACGTACTTGAAGACGCCGAGCCCGATCAGCATCGGAGCGGTGAGCAGCGCGAAGGCGATCCAGGCGGAGCGGCCGGCGCGGGGGCGGCCCGCGCCGGGGCGGCCCGCGCGGAGGCGACCGCCGCCGGGGCGGCCCGCGCGGGGGCCGTCGGCGCGGGCCGCCCCGGCCACGGACCGCCGGGACGGTCCCGGCCGCCCGGACGGCCCTGTGGTTTCCGGTGCGGGGAGCATCAGCCGCGCTGCTTGTCGATGGCGCCCTGGGCCTGCTTCACCGCGTCCGCCAGGACCTCCGCGGGGACCCCCTGCCCGCCGGTGATCTTCGCGGCGGCCGCCGAGAAGGCGGAGCTGACCGCGGTGTCCCAGGTGCCCGGGTTGGACTTGCCGTACTTGGCGGCCAGTTCCACGGCCTCCTTGGCGGCTCCGTCGGTGAGCTTCGCGGCCCCCGCCGCCACGGACTTGCGGGGCGGGACGTGGAACCCGTAGCTCTCGGCCCAGTCCTTCTGCAGGTCCGCCTGCTGGATCCACAGCCACTGGACGAACTTCTTCGCGGCGTCCACGTTCTTGCTCTTGGCGTTGACGCAGCTGGTCCAGCCTCCGACGCGCACGACGGGGGTGCCCCCGGCCTTGTAGGCGGGCCACGGCAGGACGCCGAAGTCCTCGCCCAGCGCGGTCTTGACGGCGGGCATGGCCCACAGGCCGCACCACTGCATCGGAACGACGCCCTGGACGAGGGCGGACGGGTCCCACCAGTCGGTGGTGAAGCCGAGGAGCAGGGACTTGTCCTCGTGCAGGCGCCGCAGGCCGTTCAGTGCCTCCAGTGCTTGCGGGGAGCCGAAGGCCACCGTGCCGTCGGTGACCAGGTCGCCGCCGTTCGAGCGGACGGCGAGGATCGGGCTGTCGCCGAGGCCGTCGTTGCCGAGGAAGAGGCCCTTGCCTGACTTGGTGGTGAGGGCCTTGGCCGCCGCGACCAGCTCGTCGAAGGTGGTGGGCGGGGTGATGCCGGCCTGGGACAGCACGCTCTTGCGGAAGTACAGCATCATGACGTCGTCGATCATCTTGACGCCGTAGAGCTTGCCGTCGACGCCCACACCGGCGATGGCGTTGTCGTTGAAGTCCGACCTGTCGCTGCCGTAGAGCTCGTCGAGGGCGGCGATCTGACCCCGGCGGGCCAGGCTCTCGCTGAAGTCGCCGATCTCGAAGACGTCCGGGGCCGCGTCGGTGAGCAGGGTCGCGTTGAGCTTGCCGGAGTAGTCGCCCGGAACCCAGGTGACCTTGACGGCGATGTCCGGGTGGGCCTTGGTGAAGGCGGTCGCGTAGCGCAGTGCGGCCTGCTGCGTGCCGGCCTCGCCGTACGCGTGGAACCAGACGTTCAGGGTGGTCTTCGCCTGGCCGGAGGCGCCGGCGTTCGGGTCGGTGGAGCAGGCGGTGGTCACCACCGCTCCGGCGACGATCATCAGTGATCCGCCGAGAAAACGCCGTCGGCTAAGCTCGGTTCTGTGCGCGCTCATGTCGCATCCTTCCGTGAGGGTAGGCGGGATGTGGGTGTGTCCGGCCCGTTCGGTGCCCTCCATCAGTGCTTGCCGGCAGTGAGGGGCACCGGCCGGGTGGGCCGGGTGCGGTACGCGTGGTGCGCCGCTACGGAAGTGCCGCGGCGGCCGTGCTCGGTGGGAACAGCGCCTGGACCGCCACCGCGGCGGCTCCGCGGGCCCACTCCTCCCAGGGGAGCGGGCGCAGGGACAGGGGGCACTTGACCGCGGCCCCGAAGGCGTGTGCCGCGTAGGCGTCCTTGATGTGCTGTCCGAACAGGTCGTAGGTACCGGCGCCCTCGCCGCTGACCACGACGCGTTCCGGGCCCACGAGGTTGACCAGGGTGGCGATGCCGACGCCGATCGCGCGGCCCGCCCGGGCGAAGGCCTCGCGGGCCACGGGGTCCCCGTCGCGGGCCATCTCCACGGCCCGGTCGAAGCCGAGGTCGGCTGCTCCGGTCCCGCGGCGGACCGCTTCGAGGATCGCGCCGGTCGAGGCGATGGCCTCGACGCAGCCGACCGCGCCGCAGCGGCAGCGCGGACCGGCCGGGTCGACGGGGATGTGCCCCATCTCCCCGGCCACTCCGTAGGCGCCGGTCACCAGCTCTCCGTTGACGACGAGCGCGGAGCCGACCCCCGCGCCGATCGTGACCAGCGCGAAGTAGCCGGTGCCGACCCCCTCACCGAACCAGTGCTCGGCGATGGTGAGTGCTTTGACGTCGTTCTCGACGGTGACCGTCAGACCGGTGGTGCCGGCCAGCGTCTCGGCGAGCGGTACGTCGCGCCAGCCGAGGCGGCCGGAGAAACGGACCCGGCCGCCGCCGCGGTCCACGTCGCCCGAGACCGCGATGCCGAGGTGCCGGGTGCGGTCCCGGAACGCGGTGTCGGTGTCGAGCAGTTCGTCGACCAAATCGGTCAACAGCGCTGCAACGGAGCTCGGTTCATGGCTGTCGAGGGTCCGCTCGGCCGTGGCCCGGACCCGGGCCCGCAGGTCGCACACCACGCCGAACAGCCGGTCGTCGCTGATCTTCACTCCGACGAAGAACTCCCGGTCCGGGGTGACGGCCAGCGGGTTGACCGGACGGCCGGCCCCGGGGGCGGTGCGCTCGGGCGGGAGTTCGTACAGGTACCCGTCGTCGATGAGCGGCCGCGCGGCCTTGGTGATGGCCGTCGAGGAGAGCCCGGTCCGGCGCGCGAGCTCCACCCGGCTGAGGGGGCCCTCGGCCAAGAGCAGGGCGAGGACCGCCGTTTCGGCCGGTGCGGTGACCAGGGGTGACTGGGAGTGGTTTCGAAACACGGGTGCAACGTAGAGCAAATAAATAACTTCGTCCAGTATTGATTTCGCCCCGGTGTCAGCCCTAGCCTCTGGCCAACTCCTTGCCCGCATACGGGCCTTCGACCTCAGGGGACCTCTTCGTGCCTGCCGCGCTCCCGCTCGTCGCCTTCGACCCCGCTTCCGGCATCGCCGTGCTCCGCACCCCGAACAGCGCGTACGCCCTGCGCATCGGCCCCGACGGCAGCCCGCGGCACCTGCATTGGGGCGCACCGCTCGGCACCGCCGCCCTGGCCCTGCTGCCGGAGAGCGCCTCCCCCGCCGCGAGCAGCTTCGAGGCCGGGGCCGCGGCGGACGAGCTGGCCCCGCAGACCGGGGCGCGGTTCGGTCCGGCGGGCCTCCAGGTCCGCTTCGCCGACGGAACCGTCGGCGCCCAGTGGGAGTTCGCCGGGCACCGCATCGACGGCGGCGAACTGCGGCTGTTCCTCGCGGACCGCCACTATCCCCTGCGCACGGAGCTCTGCTACCGCGTCCGGCCGGGCAGTGACGTCGTCGAACGCTGGGTGGAGCTCACGCACACCGGGGCCGAGGCCGGGGCCGGGACCGGGGCCGGGACCGGGGCCGGGACCGGGGCCGGGGCCGAGGTCAAAGCCGGTCCGATCACCGTCGACCGGCTGGACTCCGCTTCCTGGACGGCCCCGACGCTCGCCGACTACCGGCTCAGCCACCTCACGGGCGGCTGGAACAGCGAGTTCCAGCTGCGCCGCGACCGGCTTCCCGTCGCCGAGACCGTCCTGACCAGCCGCCGCGGGCTCACCGGCCACCACGCCAGCCCCTGGCTCGCCCTCGACGACGGCGCCGCGACCGAGGAGCGGGGCGAGGTGTGGAGCACAGCCCTCGCCTGGAGCGGTAGTTGGCGCATCACGCTGCACCGCGACGCGGTCGGCCGCACCACCTGGACGGGAGGGTTCGGCCACGAGGGGCTGCGCTGGACGCTGGAACCGGGCGGGAGCCTGCGCACCCCCGTGTTCGCCGGGCTCTACACCCCGCACGGCTTCGGAGCGGCCAGCCGGGCCTGGCACGGCTACGTCGCGGACCACGTCCTGCCGGAGCCCGAACGGGAGCGGCCCGTCCTCTACAACTCCTGGGAGGCCACCGGCTTCGACGTCGACCAGGCCGGCCAGATCAAGCTGGCCCACCTGGCCGCCGGACTCGGCGCCGAACTGTTCGTCCTGGACGACGGCTGGTTCGGCGCACGGCGCGACGACCGGGCCGGGCTGGGCGACTGGACCCCGCGCCCCGAGGCCTTTCCCGAGGGGCTGCGCCCCCTCGCCGACGAGGTCCACCGCCTCGGCATGACCTTCGGTCTGTGGGTGGAGCCCGAAATGGTCAACCGCGACAGCGAGTTGTACCGCGCGCATCCGGACTGGGTCCTCCACTCCCCCACCCGGGAGGCGACCGAACTACGTCATCAGCTCGTACTGAACTTCGCCCGGCCCGAGGTCGAGGCCTGGGCCCACCGCACCCTGGACGGCCTCGTACGCGACCACGGGGTGGGCTGGCTCAAATGGGACGCCAACCGCGCCTTCACCGAGGCCGGCTGGGAGGGGAACCCCGATCCCGACCGGCTGTGGATCGACCACACCCGGGCCGTCTACCGCGTCATGGACCGGCTGCGCGCGGACCACCCGGGCCTGCGCATCGAGGCGTGCGCGGGCGGTGGCGGGCGCTCCGACCTCGGCATCCTGGCCCGCACCGACCAGGCGTGGACCTCCGACAACACCGACCCCGTCGACCGGATCGGGATCCAGGACGGCTTCAGCCAGCTCTTCCCGGCCCGGACCATGGCCGCGTGGGTCACCGACAGCCCCAACACGGCCACCGGCCGGAGCACCCCGCTGCGCTTCCGCTTCCACGTCGCCATGTCCGGTGCCCTCGGCCTCGGCGGGGACCTGACGGGCTGGTCCGCCGAGGAACTCGACGAAGCCGCCGCGCTCGTGGCCCAGTACAAGCAGATCCGCCCGCTGGTCCAGTACGGGATCCAGCACCGCCTCGAGGGCGCGGGCGGGGTGACGGCCGTCCACTACGCCGCCGGGGACGGTGGCGAGCACGCCGTGCTCGCCTGGCGGCCCGCGACCCGGTTCGGCCACCGGCCCGCCCCCCTCAAGCTGCCCTCACTGGACACCGGCGCCCACTACCTGGACCCGGACCGGGACCAGGTGCACAGCGGCGCCGTCCTGGTCCACCGCGGCATCGAGCTCGCGCTGCCCGCCGGGGACTACGCGAGCCGGCTGATCCGGCTGCGCCGCATCACCCCCTGACCCTGCGGACCGGCCACCGCGGCCCCCACGCAGAGATCCGCACCCACCCACGGACACCCTGGACCGGACCATGCACACTCACCACGTTCTGGTCGTCGGCATCGACGGCGTACGGCTCGACCTGCTGCCGCAGCTCGACACCCCCCACCTCGACGGGATAGCCGACGCGGGGTTCCTCGCCCCCGTCGAGATCGACGAGGCCACACCGACCATGTCCGGGCCCTGCTGGGCCACCATCGCCACCGGGGTCACCGTCGCCAAGCACGGGGTGTGGGGCAACCGGCTCGACGGCAACCGGCTCGACGTCTTCCCCGACTTCACCACGCGGCTGGCACTCGAATGCGGGCGGCGCACCTTCGCGGCCGGCGGCTGGGCCCCCTTGTTCCTCGCCCAGCAGGGCGGCCCGCTCTTCACCGCCCCCAGCCGGCTGAGCTTCATCGCCCCCCGCGCGGACACGCCGGAGGGCTGGGAGGAGGCGGACGAGGCCGTGACCGCCGAAGCGGCGCACGTGCTGGGCTCCGGGGAGGAACTCCACGCCTCCTTCGTCTACCTCGGCGCCGTCGACGAGACCGCCCACTTCCTCGGCTGCGGCGAGGAGTACCGCCGGTCGATCGAGACGGCGGACCAGCGCCTGGGCCGGCTCCTCAAGGCGGTGCGCGAGCGCCCGGGCCAGCCCGGGGAACAGTGGACGGTCATCGTGGTGACCGACCACGGACACCGTGACGAGGGGGGCCACGGAGGACGCAGCGAGCTGGAGCGGACCGCCTGGGTGGCGGCCTGCGGGCCGGGCCTGGCCGCCGGCGTGACGCCGCCGGCGGTCCGGCACACCGATGTCGCCGCCCACGTCTACGCCGCGCTGGGCATCGGCCTGGACGCCCACTGGACGCTGGACGGCACGCCCTTCACGGCCTGAACGGGCGGGCTGCCGGGGCCGGGGCGCCGGGACTTCTCCCGGGGCCCCGGCCCCGGCTTGCGCTCGTACCCGCGCTCCGGCTACAGCTCCAGTCGGCGCGCGCCCGCCGCCGGGGTCGCGGTGAGGAGCCGCGGCAGCCGGTGGCCGGCCGCCCCGAAGGCCGCCGTGACGGCCCCGCCCACCGCGTCCTCGCGGCCCGCCTCCACCAGCGCGATGACGGAGCCGCCGAAGCCGCCTCCCGTCATCCGGGCACCGAGGGCCCCGGCTTCCAGCGCGGCCGTCACGGCGAGGTCGGTCTCCGGGCAGGAGACCCGGTAGTCGTCGCGGAGCGAGGCGTGACCGGCCGTCAGGATCGGGCCGAGGGCGGCCGCGTCTCCCTCCCGGAGCCGGGCGACCGCCTCGGCGACCCGGCCGTTCTCCGTCACCACGTGGCGGACCAGCGGTACGAGTTCCGCCGGGAGCTCGTCCAGGGCCCCCGCGAGGTTCCCGGCGGGCAGATCCCGCAGGGCGCGCAGGCCGAGCAGCCCGGCCGCCCGTTCACAGCCCGCGCGCAGGGCCGCGTACGCCCCGTCGCCCAGGTCGTGGGAGACCCGGGTGTCGATCACGAGCAGGACGAGTCCCTGCCCCGGGAGGTCGAGGGGGACCTGCCGGTGGAGCTCCGGGGTGCGGGCGTCGAGGTGGAGCGCGGCCCCGGTGGTGCAGCACACGGAGGCCATCTGGTCCATGATCCCGCAGGGGACGCCGGCGAAGGCGTTCTCCGCCCGCTGGGCGATCCGGGCCAGTTCGGGCCCGGGCAGCCGCAGTCCGTACAGCTCGTCGTAGGCGACGGCGACCGCGCACTCCAGCGCTGCGGAGGAGGAGAGGCCCGCGCCGGTGGGCACCCTGCTGTCGAAGTGGAGGTCCGCGCCACCGACCGGGTGTCCCGCCTCGGCGAGGGCCCAGACCACTCCGGCCGGGTACGCGGCCCAGCCCGGCACCGCTCCGGGGGCCAGGTCCGCCACGGCGAGCTCGGTGATCCGGCCGTCGCCCTGCGCGCTGTGCAGCAGCAGCCGGCCGTCCGTACGGGTGCGGGCGGCGAGCAGGGTGGTCTGCGGGAGGGCGATGGGGAGGGCGAACCCGTCGTTGTAGTCGGTGTGTTCACCGATCAGGTTGACCCGGCCGGGCGCGGCCCAGATCCCGTCGGGGGCGCCGTCGTAGAGCTTCGTGAAGGCGGCCGCGGCCTGCTCGGTGCGGCTCATGCCAGGGCCTCCCGCAGGCGTCGCGCGGCCGTCTCGGGAGCAACGTCGTTGATGAAGGCTTCCGTACCGGACTCGGTCCCGGCGAGGAACTTGAGCTTGTCGGGGGTCCTGCGGATGGTGAACAGCTCCAGGTGCAGGGCCAGTTCCTCGCCGTGGGTGCGGGGCGCCTGGTGCCATGCGGAAATGTACGGGGTGGGGGTGGGGGCCGGCTTGTGCGGCCGCTCGGCCTCCGTCTCCGTCCGCGCCTCCGCCTCCGGTACGGGGAACAGCCGGTCGAAGCGGCGCAGCAGGTCGAGGTAGACGGAGGGGAACTCGGCCCGCTCGGCTTCTGTGAGGCAGGTCAGGTCGGGGACCCGGCGGTGCGGATAGAGGTGGACCTCGTACGGCCAGCGGGCGGCGTGGGGCACGAAGGCGATCCAGTGCTCCCCGGCCGTCACCACTCGCTCGGTGGCGGCGCGGGCCCTGCTCAGCAGGTCCTCGAAGAGGTTGCGGCCGGTGGCGGCGCGGTGCGCCTGCGCGGCGGCCGTCATCTTGGCGGTGCGCGGCGTGACGAACGGGAAGGCGTAGATCTGGCCGTGCGGGTGGGCGAGGGTCACCCCGATCTCGGCTCCGCGGTTCTCGAAGCAGTACACCTGCTCGACTCCGGGGAGCGCGGAGAGCTCGGCGGTGCGGTCGGTCCACGCGTCGAGCACCAGCCGGGCGGCGGCCGGGGTCAGGTCGGCGAAACCCGCGTCGTGGTCGGGGGTGAAGCAGACGACTTCGCAGCGTCCGGCCTCGCCCGCGAGGGAGGGGAAACGGTTCTCGAAGACGGCCACCTCGTAGTCGGCGGCGGGGATCTCGCTGAGCCGGCCGTCTCGTGACGGACAGAGCGGGCACTCGCCGGCGGGCGGGTGGTAGGTCCGGTTCTGGCGATGGGAGGCGATGGTGATCCAGTCGCCGGTGGCCTCGTCGCGCCGCAGTTCCGGCCGGCTGTCCACCGGATCCAGTGGGCGCAGGTCGGGCGCGTCGCGCACGGCACCTTCGTCGGTGTCGAAGTAGATCAGTTCGCGGCCGTCCGCGAGTTTCGCGAGGGTCTTCTTCACCCACCGAGAATAAACACTCTCGAACATTTTCCACCAGCCCAAACCGAGGTTTCCCCCAGACCTCAACAACATGGCCGTGTTATCTTGCTGCCTTCTGACCGGTTTCGCCGATTCCCGGGAGCGACCCGTGGCCGAGCAGGCTGCCCAACTGGCCCACCAGCGACGCGCTCTCATCCTCGACGCGGTCCGGCGCGAGGGCGCGGTACGGGTGGCCGACCTGGTCGGGCAGCTCGGCGTCTCGGACATGACCGTCCGCCGGGATCTGGACGCCCTCGCCCGGCGCGGCGTCGTGGAGAAGGTCCACGGCGGGGCCGTCGCCCCGGCCGGGGCGAGCGGCCACGAGCCCGGGTTCGAGGCCAAGTCGGACCTGGAGGGCGATGCCAAGGCCGCCATCGCGGACACGGCCGCGGCCCTGGTGGAACCGGGCAGCGTGGTCGCGGTCTCCGGCGGCACCACCGCACACGCCGTTGCCACCCGTCTCCTCGGGATCCCCCGGCTCACCATCGTCACCAACTCCCTCCCGGTCGCGGAACTGGTGTGGGCCGACGGCCGCGACCGCGGAGCCGGCGCCCCGATCCTGCTGCTCACCGGCGGCTCCCCGACCCCCTCGGCAGCCCTGGTCGGACCGCTCGCCGACCTGGCGATCGGCTCGCTCCACGTGGACCTGCTCTTCCTCGGCGCGCACGGGGTGGCGCAGGGCGCGGGCCTGACCACCCCCAACCTCATGGAGGCCCAGACCAACCGCGCCCTGGTCGCCTCGGCACGCCGGGTCGCCGTCGTGGCGGACCACAGCAAGTGGGGGGTGGTGGGGCTCAGCGGCTTCGCGGCGCTCCACCAGGCCGACTGGTTCGTCACCGACGCCGGCCTGCCCGACCCCGCGCGCGCCGCTCTCTCGGAAGAGGTCGGCGAGCTCCTCGTCGCGGGCGAGGAGCGGCACTGAGTCCGCCCCCGGATCAGGCCCCGGGGTCCGCGGGGGCCGGTCCGGTGGTCGCCCGGATGACCAGTTCGGGGTCGAAGAGCAGCTCCCCCGTGGGCACGTCCCGGTTGCTGACCAGCGCCAGTACGCTGCGCCCGACCTCAAGGGCCAGCCGGTCGGCGGGCTGGCGCACCGTGGTCAGGGGCGGGTCGGTGAACTCGGTGATGGACGAGCCGTCGTACCCCACGACCGATACGTCCCCGGGCACCGTCCGTCCCTGCCGGCGGATGCCCCGGATCGCCCCGAGGGCCATGTAGTCGCTGGCGGCCACGATCGCGGTGGCGCCCAGGGCGAGCAGCGGGCCGACGGCGGCCTGGCCGCCCTCCACCGTGTACGACTGCCGGATCACCCAGCGCTCCGGCTCCTCGATGCCCCGCTTGGCCATGGCCTCGAGGAAGCCCCGCACCCGACGGTCCGCGGGCTGGTTCCCGGCCGGGCCGGAGGCCATCCCGATCCTGCGGTGGCCGAGGCGGTGGAGGTGGTCGACGGCCAGCTCCGCGGCGAGCGCGTCATCCGTCGAGAAGACCGGGGTCGCCACCCCGTCCGCGAACTCGCCGTTGATGCCGACGTACGGGACCCTGCGCTGGCGCAGCAGTTCGTACGTCTCGGTGTCGGCGCCCTCGACGGTGTTGGAGGCGGAGAGGAAGACGACGGCCGCGACGCCCTTGTCGACGAGCGCGGAGATGAAGTCCCGCTCCTGGACCCCGCCCGGGAAGGCCGGGCACAGAATGGTCTTGAGTCCGTGCGGGGCGAGCGCCGACTCGATGCGCTCGGCGACATCGGCGAAGAACGGATTGGACACGAACTCGGTGATCACCGCGACCAGTTGGCCCTGGGTCTGCCGTTCGTAGCCGACGTCCGCCATGGCCTGTTCGACCGCGTCCCGGGTCTTCTTCGACACGCCCTGGCGTCGGTTGATCACCCGGCTCACGGTCGCCTCGCTGACCTGGGCGCGAGCGGCGACCTCGGTGATCCCGACCTTCATCGCGGTCCTTCCGTGATCGTGAGCGATACCAGCCCCCCGCGCGGCACCGCCAGCGAGCGTGCTCCCTCCGGCAGGTACGACGGCGGACCGTCCATGATACGGCCGTCCGGCCCGTGGACCACTCCCCGGACCTCGCCCCCGCCGCCCAGCACCTCGACCATCACCCGGTCCCGGTCCGAGCCGTTGACCAGGTCGAAGCGGCGGTACGCGGAGAAGTCCAGCGGGACGACCCGGTCCCCGTGCACGCTCAGCAGGCAGTGGTCCCCGGCACTCACCCGCACCAGCGGGTACAGCTCGTCGGGCCGGCCCGGTTCCACCTCCCCGTCCAGCAGCAGTTCCCGGTGGGCCCACCACTGCGCCAGCCAGAACCCGATCGCCTCCCGGTGCGCCGCGGGGACCCGGTCCAGCCGTACCGAGACCTGCGGCACCGAGTGGAGTGCCCCGATCAGCTGCCGGGCCACCGTCGTCACGGGCGCGTCGGGTGACCACAGGAGCATGTCGGAGTGGACGGCCCCGCCGAGGGCGAGCAGCGAGGTGTCGAGGGTGCGGACCCGGTTCGCGGTGGCGTCCGCGGGGCAGTCGAAGGAGCGCAGCATGTTGCCGAAGGGGGCCATGCCGGGTCCCGTGTAGGGCTGGCGCAGCTCCAGCAGCACGCCGGGACGTACGGTCTCCAGCGCCGCGCGGAGTTCCGTCAGCAGGGCCACCATGGCCTGTCCGACGTCGCCGGCTCCGTCGCCCGCGTAAACCATGGCCTGCTCGAGGAAGTCGAGCTTGAGTCCGTCGAGCCCGTACGCCCGGACCAGCCGGACGCAGAGCCCGACGACGTGCGCGCGCACCTCGGGGCGGCGGGGGTCGAGCACGTGCGCGCCGGGCACGCCGGACGGGGCGGGCGCGCAGGCGGCCCAGCGGTCGTGGCAGGCGGCTCCGGAGCCCAGGAGCAGGGGTGCGACCCAGGCGAGGTAGCTCAGCCCGTGGGACCGGACCCGGGCCACGTGCCCGGCGAAGTCGGGGAACTTGGACCGGTCGGGCTCCCAGTCCCCGCAGCCGGCGTAGCCGCGCCCGTGGCCGCCTTCCTGCCAGCCGTCGTCGAGGATCAGTGCTCCGCAGCCGAGTCCGGCGGCCAGTTCGGCCTGGGTTTCGACGGCGGTGGCACTGACGTCCTGGTTGAAGGCGTACCAGGTGGAGTAGACGGGGGTGCGGGCCGCGTCGGGCACCGGCGCCGGGGCGAGCTCGGCGTCGAACCAGGAGCGCAGGGCCCGCATGGCCCGTGCCACGGAGGGTGCGCGGGGGACGAGCAGGATCCGGTGGGCCTGCCGTGCGGCCGGCAGGCGGAGGTGGACGACGTGGGTGTCGTTCTCCTCGGAGACCCCGAAGCGGAGCTCCGCCTCGGGTACCGGGTCGGTGGCGGCGAAGGTGAGCAGGGTGGCGCCGCCGTGGTCGTACAGGCAGCCGGCGGCGTGTCCGTCGACCAGCGAGACCCGGGAGCGGCCCTCCCAGTCGGCGAGCAGGGTGCGCCGCCAGCTGCCCTGCGGGTGCCAGTATCCGGCGGCGTCGCCGAGGGGCACGGAGAAGCGGATCTCGACGGGGGCACCGTCGGCCCGTACCTCCAGCATCCGCAGTCCGCCCGGGAGTTCGGCCAGGGTCCAGACGGGGTGGACGCCGGGGGCGTGGGCGAGGACGGCGAGCGAGACCCCGTCGAGCAGCGGCTCCTCGGTGGCGGGTGCGAGCCCCGCGGTGGTGACGGGATCGACGGTGGTCTCGGCGGTGGTCACGGTCACTCCTTCACGGCGCCGGCGAGCAGGCCGGACACGAACTGGCGCTGGAGCGCGAGGAATACGAGGGCCATCGGAATCGCGGCGGCCGCGGTTCCGGCGAGGATCGCTCCGTAGTCGGTCTCGTCGAGGCCCTGGAGGGAGGCGAGGGCCACGGGGACGGTGAACGTGGCACTGTCGCGCAGGACGATGAGCGGCCAGACGAAGTCGTTCCACTGGTACAGGAAGAGGAAGATCGCCAGGGCGGCCAGTGCCGGTTTCATGGGCGGGAGCACCACCTTCCAGAACAGCCGCAGTTCGCCGCAGCCGTCCATGCGCCCCGAGTCGAGGAGTTCGTCGGGGAGCGCGGCCATCGACTGGCGCATCAGGAAGATGCCGAAGGGCAGAGCCAGGTTGGGCACGATCACGGCCTGGTACGTGCCCAGCCAGCGCAGTTCGGCCATCAGCTGGAACAGCGGCACGAGGGTGACCTGGGCGGGGACCACGAGTCCGAGCATGAGCAGTCCGAACAGCGGTTCGCGGCCGCGGAAGCGGTACTTGGCGAAGCCGTAGCCGGCCAGGGTGCAGACGGCGCCCGCGCACAGGGTGTAGATCGCCGCGATGAGAACGGAGTTGAGCAGCACCCGGCCGAACTGCGCGGTGTCCTGGAGCGTTTGGAGGTTCTCCGCCAGATGCCCGCCGGGCAGCAGCGGCGGCGGACTGTCGAAGATCTCCCCGGAGCTGTGCGTGGCGGCGACCACGAGCCAGTAGAAGGGGATCAGGACGGCGGCCAGCGCGATGGCGAGTCCGGAGGTGAGCAGGATGCTCCTGCCGCGGTGACGGGCGGCGGTCATGACTTCTCCCCCAGGAATCGGAACTGGATCACGCCGAGGATGCCGATGAGGACGGCGAGGGCGTAGGCGATGGCGGAGGCGTAGCCGAAGTCGAAGTACTTGAAGGCGTTCTGGTAGAGGTACACGCCGATGGTCAGGGTGGCGTTGTCCGGGCCGCCGCCGGTGAGCACGTACGGCTCGTCGAAGATCTGCAGGGTGCCGATGGTGGACAGCACCGTGGTGAGCAGCAGGGCGGGGCGCAGGCCCGGCAGGGTGACGTGGCGGAAGGAGGCCCAGGCGCCGGCCCCGTCGACGGACGCCGCGTCGTACAGCTCGGCGGGTACGGACTGCAGGCGGGCGAGCAGGATCACCGCGTTGTAGCCGGTGTAGTGCCAGGTCAGCGCCAGGCCGAGGGAGACCTTCGCCCACAGGGGGTCGGTCAGCCACGGCACCGGGTCCAGGCCGGCCAGGCCCGTCAGCCAGTTGACCAGCCCGTAGTCCTTGTTGAGGAGGACGGAGAAGACGATCCCGTAGGCGACCAGCCCGGTGACCATGGGCAGGAAGAAGCCCAGCCGGAAGACCGTGCGGCCGCGCAGCAGCGTGGAGTCGAGTGCCACGGCGAGTCCGGTGGCGAGGGCCAGCATGACCGGCACCTGGACGGCGAGGATCACCGCGGTGTTCTTCAGGGCGGTCCAGAACAGCGGATCACCCATCAGCCGCGTGTAGTTGTCGGCTCCGACGAACCGCTCGGTCCCGCCGACGGTCTTGTGCAGGCTGATCACGAAGGACCGGCCGATGGGGTAGAGCTTGAAGGCGGCGAAGAGGAGCAGCGCGGGCAGGACGAAGAGGTACGGGGCCACGCGCCGGCGGGGCCGGGTGCGCGGGGCCGTCCCCCGGGAGGGGACGGCCCGGGTCTCGCCGCCAGTGAGCGTGACGGTCATCGGGAGACCTTGCGTCCGGTCTGCTGGGCGAGCTGGTCGGCGGCCTCCTTGAGCACCTTCGCCGGGTCGGCGCCGCCCAGCAGCACCTTGGACTGGGCGTCGGTGACGAGCTTGAGGGCGCGGGCGTAGTCGGCGGTGTAGTTGAAGGCGGACGAGGGTGCCTTCAGGGCCTCCAGGAAGACCTCACCCTTCTTCTGGCCGCCGAAGAAGGGGGACGGCTCGTGGAAGACCGCGTCGTCGTACGCCTTCATCAGGGCGGGGGCGATGCCCTTGCCCTTGTAGATCTGCACCTGGGAGGCCGGGCGGGTGAGGACGAACTCGACGAAGGACCAGGCCGCGGCCTGGTGCTTGCTCGCGCCCGCCACGGCGAGGTGGGTGGAGTTGACCGTGGCCGCCGTCGAGCCGCCCCGGCGGACGGCCGGGGGAAGCCGGACCTTCCACTTCCCGGCCTCCTCGGGCACCTGCTCCTGGATGATGCCGCCGAACCAGGTGGGCATGGGCAGGACGGCCGCGGTCCCCTGCTTCAGGGAACTCATCAGCGCGTTCCAGCCGCCGGCGAGATCGCTGACCAGGCCGGCGTCGTTCATGGTCTTGATGAGGGTCATGGCCTTCACGGCTTCCGGGGAGTCGAGCGTGATGTCCCCGGCGAGGCTGAAGTAGAAGGAGCCCTGGAGCTGGAGCAGCATCTGGAAGAAGTTGGCGGCGTCGGCCTGTGAGGCGGGCTTGTCGATGCCCAGCAGGTGGGCGCCGGTCTTCGCCTTGATCTCCTTTCCTGCTTCGATGGTCTCCTCCCAGGTCTGGAGGGCGCCGGCGTCGACCCCGGCCTTCTCGAAGAGGTCCGCCCGGTAGTAGAAGCCCGCCGAATTCGCCTCCCAGGGGAGGGCGTTGACGCGCTTGCCGTCGGGGGACACGGTCTGCCACATGCCTTGCGCGAAGGCGTCGCGGTAGGCGTTCGCGCCGAGCGGGCCGAGGTCGGCGAGGCCTCCGGGGAACTTCTCCACGTAGCCCGGCAGGTAGTCGACGCCGATGTGCAGGACGTCGGCGAGGCCCTGGCCGCCGGCGGCGAGCCCGGTGGTGATCTTGTCCCAGATCGCCGGGTTGCCGATGTCTTCGACCGTCACCTCGATCCCGGGGTACTTCTTGTTGAACTCCGGTACGAGGGCCTTCATTTCGGCGGCGGGACCCTGCCAGGACCAGACCGTGATCTTGCCCTTGTCCTTCTCCCCCGCGGCTCCCGTGGTCCCGCCCTGGCCCGTGTCACCCGTTCCGGAACAGGCGGTCAGGCCGGTGAGTCCGGCCCCCGCGGCGATCGCGCCACCCATCTGCAGCACTCTCCGACGTTCCAGTTCCATACCTGACCCACCCCTGCTCGCACCGTTGCGGAAGCCGACTGGCCAGGACTGTAACCAGGCCGACTCTCGACTTGCAAGAGTTCGATGAAATCTTTCAGTCCGATCACGCAGAGAATTTTGACACGGTCATTGCAAATCTTCCGACGGGGTTGCTAGCGTGCCGCCCGCCCCGCTCCGTACGGGCCCTCCGCCCCACCGCACGGCCGCCCCACCGCACGGCCAGCCCACCCCACCCCCATCAGGGAGAACCCGATGACGCGTTCCCGTGTGTCGCTCCTGTCCGCCCTCGCCCTGCTCCTCCCGTTGACCCCGCTCGCCCTCGGCGGCCAGGCCGCGGCGGTCGCGCAGGCCGCGCCCGCGCCGCTCACCGTCACCAACCCGGGCTTCGAACAGGGCCGTACCGGATGGCAGTTCACCTCCGGGACCGGAGTCGCGACGAACTACCCGCACGGCGCGGCCCGGCTCGCGTACCTCGACGCCGGGTCCGGGATGAAGGTGTCCCAGACCGTGACGGCCACGGGCCGGGGGACGTACGACATATCCGCCTGGATCGCGACGGGCGGGCCGAACGGCCGCTACACCGCCCGCGTCAACGGCGCGGTCGCCGCCACGCTCACCCTGCCGAGCGCGACGAACTACCGCCGCTACACGCTCAGTCGGATCGCCCTCGCCCCCGGGGACAGGCTGGAGATCGCCTTCGAGTCGGGGGACGGCTGGGTCAACGCCGACGACGTGATGCTCTCCCCGGCCTCCCCCGCCGACCCGCGGGTCAGCTCGTCCGACCCGAAGATCGTCGAGATGTTCGACTGGTCCAAGCGCAAGGCCAACAGCTGGGTCCACCTGCCTGGCACGAAGGGCCCGCTCAACGTGGACGAGAACCACACCGGCGGCAGCGGCACGGGCACCTACGCCGCCTCCTACTGGGCCGGGTACGCCAACCGCAGCGGCTACTACTCGCGCGACATGGCCCACCAGCTGTCCGGCGCGGGAGTCCTCGCCCTGCACGCCGAGAACAAGTCGATGCTCCGCTCGTTCGCCGCGTCCGCCACCGCCGAGCACAAGTACTACCCGGCGTGGGCCTTCAACTTCGACACCTCGACCTACCTCTCGATCGACTACAAGAGCCCGACGAACTTCGTCCGCGAGGTACCCGCCACCTTCGAGCTGGTACAGAAGTCCGAGGAGGCGTACCGCTGGAGCGGGGACCGCTCCTACCTCGACGATCCGGCCCTGTGGAACTTCTACCGCCACGCCACCGACGAGTTCGTCACCCTGCACGACGGGCTCAAGGACAACGGCGCGGTCCGGGTGGCGGAAGGCACGGGCCAGGGCATCTTCCAGGGCACCGCCAGCTACAACGAGCAGAGCGGCGAGCCCCTCGCCGAGGCCGGCGACGCGATCGGCTCCCAGTACCAGGCCTACCTGGCGATGGCCTCGCTCGCCCGTTCCAAGGGCGACGGCGCCCTCGCCGACCAGTACGAGACCAAGGCCCGGGACCTGAAGGCCTACTTCAACTCCACCTGGATCGGCACTGGTTCGGGCTCGGCCATGGTGCGCGGCTACACCACGGACGGGCGCGCCCTGACCGGCTGGGGCAAGGAGAACAGCTGGTTCATGCCGATGAAGCAGATCATCGACCCCGGCCCCCGCCGAGAGGCCTACCTCGACTACATCGACCAGCAGGCCTCGGGTCCGGGCCGGCCCTCCAACATCGAGGCCCTCACCTACCTGCCGGACACCTTCTTCCGGAACAACCGGAACGACACCGGCTGGAAGTGGATGAAGGACGTCTACGACCACAAGGACGTCCAGCACGTGAACGCCAAGCAGGGCACCAACGGGGACTACCCCGAGGTCTCCTTCACCCTGCTCGGCCAGACCGTCGAAGGCCTGCTGGGCGTCACCCCCGACGCACCCTCACACGCCCTGAGCACTCGGTCCCGGCTGCCCTCGGGCATGGACTGGCTGCGGATCGACGACCTCCGGATCGGCGACTCGACGTTCTCCCTCCGCCACGACGGGGCGACGAAGTCCACCCTCACGCACACTTCGGGTACCTCGCCCTACACCTGGGAGGCCCGCTTCCCCGGCACCTACGCCACCCTCACGGTCGACGGAGTGCCCCAGCCGGCACGCACCAAGGTCGTGGACGGAGTGACGTACACCTACGCCACCCCGACCGTCACCCCGGGCCGGACCATCACCGTCCAGACGGGCTGACCCCGCCCCCGGACGCCCGCCGACGCGCCGGGAACACGGCGCCGTCGGTTCCTCGCCCCTCAGTCGCGAGCCGCGTCAGCGGGAGATGAACTCGCGCAGCTCGCGCTGGAGGGCGGCCTTGGGCTTGGCCCCGACGATGGTCTTGGCGACCCGGCCGCCGACGAAGACGCTCATCGTCGGGATGGACATGACCCCGTAGGCGGCGGCCGTCTCCGGGTTCTCGTCGATGTTCAGCTTGACGATCTTGATTTTGTTGCCGTGCTCGGCGGCGATGGCTTCCAGCGACGGGGCGAGCTGGCGGCAGGGGCCGCACCAGGCCGCCCAGAAGTCGACGAGCACCGGCTTGTCGCTCTGCAGGACGTCCGCGAGGAAGGACTTGTCGGTGACGTTCTTGAGGGCCATGGTGCGGCCTCCTCTCGTGTGCGGTCAGCGCTTGGCGTCGATCTCGGCGATCAGGCCCTCGATGAGGCCCTTGATCTCGTCGCGGATGGGGCGGACGGCCTCGACGCCCTGCCCGGCCGGGTCTTCGAGCTGCCAGTCGAGGTAGGTCTTGCCGGGGAAGTACGGGCAGGCGTCGCCGCAGCCCATGGTGATGATGTAGTCGGACGCCTGAGCGGCCTCGGGGGTGAGGACCTTCGGCTTCTGGTCGGAGATGTCGATGCCCAGCTCGGCCATGGCGGCGACGGCGGAGGGGTTGATCCGGTCTCCGGGGACCGAGCCGGCGGAACGCACCTCGACCCGGTCGCCGGCGAGGTGGCGCAGGAACCCGGCCGCCATCTGGGAGCGGCCCGCGTTGTGGATGCAGACGAACAGGACGGAGGCGGCAGGAGCGGAGGACATCTGTTCTTCCTTGGGGTGGCATGTGCTGCGGAGTCGGCGAGGTCAGCTCGGGCTGGTCTCAGTCCCTACTGATGTGACAGTATCAGCGCATGATGACGTCAGTCGATACTGATCTGATCCGAGTCCTGGCCGACCCCCTCAGGCTCCAGATCGTGACCCTGCTCTCCCGCGAGACGCTGTGCACCACACACCTCGTGGAGGAGACCGGCGCCAAGCAGACCAACCTCTCCAACCACCTGAAGGTGCTCAGAGAGGCCGGGGTCGTGGAGACCGAACCGTGCGGCCGCTTCACCTACTACAGGCTCCGCCCGGAAGTCATCGAGGCCGTCGCCGGCCAGTTCGCCGACCTCGCTCAGACCGCGCGCGCCACCGCCGAAGCGAGCGTCAAGCGGTCCTGTCCCTAGGGCCTGTCGTCAAACTCCCGTCTGCCGCGCGGCCGCCCTTCGGGCGACGACGGGAGTTTGACGACAGGCCCTAGCCCGCTTGGATTCCCCCTCACCTGCCCGAGGAGAACCGTTGTCCGTCACCAAGCCCGTCGGCATTGCACCCGCAGTGGATGCCGCGATACCCGCCGACGCGGCCCCGTCTGCCAATCCGCTGGTGTCCCGCGCCGCGGCCGAACTCGTCGGAACGGCCGCGCTCGTCGCGGTGGTCGTCGGGTCCGGGATCCAGGCGACGAAGCTGACCCAGGACGTCGCCCTGCAGCTGCTGGCCAACTCCACCGCCACGGTCTTCGGCCTCGGTGTCCTGATCGCCCTACTCGGCCCGGTCTCCGGGGCCCATTTCAACCCGGTGGTCAGCCTCGCCGAGTGGTGGACCACCCGCCGCACCGGCGGCGGCGTCACCCCCCGCGAGCTGGCCGCATACGTGCCCGCCCAGATCGCCGGCGCCATCGCGGGCGCGATCCTGGCCGACGCGATGTTCGGCGAGCCCCTGGTGAAGTGGTCCACCCACGACCGCTCCGCGGGGAATCTCCTCCTCGGCGAGGTCGTCGCCACCGCCGGCCTGATCCTGCTGATCTTCGGCCTGGCCCGCACCGACCGCCTGCGCTTCGCACCCGTGGCCGTCGCTTCGTACATCGGCGCCGCCTACTGGTTCACCTCCTCCACCTCCTTCGCCAACCCGGCCGTCACCGTCGGCCGCGCCTTCACCGACACCTTCGCGGGCATCGCCCCCGCCTCGGTCCCGGCCTTCGTCGGCGTGCAGCTGGTCGGCGCGGTGGTGGGCCTGGCCCTGGTGGCGGTCATCTTCATGCGCGGCACGACGGAGACCGCCGGAGCGCCCTCGGCGCCCGCGGCACCCGCGGACACGCTCAACTGATCGCCGGGCTGCGGCGCTCCAGCAGGACGACGTCGCGCCACGTGCCGTGGTGGCGGCCGATGCGCACGCGGGTGCCGATGACCCGGAAGCCGGCCCGCTGGTGCAGGGCCAGACTCGCGGTGTTCTCGGGGAAGATCCCGGACTGGATCGTCCAGATGCCCGCCGCCTCGGTCGAGGCGATCAAGGCGTCCAGCAGGGCTCGGGCGACTCCGCGCCCCCGGGCGCCGGGGTGGACGTAGACGGAGTGTTCGACCACGCCGGCGTACGCGCACCGGTCCGAGACCTTGGACGCGGCGACCCAGCCGAGCAGCTTCCCGTCCGGGTCGACCGCGGCGAAGCGGTGCTCGGGCAGCCTCGCCGCGTCGAAGGCCTCCCAGGTGGGGGCCTCGGTCTCGAAGGTGGCATTGCCCTCGGCGATCCCGGCCCGGTAGATCGCCAGGACCTCGTCCGCGTGCGCCCGGGTCAGCGGCTCGATACGGAGGCTCATGCCGAGCCCGCCCGGGTGAGCAGGGCGCCCATGGCGGCGAGGACGGCGGGCTCCACGCGGTAGTAGACCCAGGTGCCGCGCCGCTCGGAGGAGAGCAGGCCGGCGTCCTTCAGTTTCTTCAGGTGGTGGGAGACCGTCGGCTGGGAGACGCCAACGTCCGAGATGTCGCACACGCACGCCTCGCCGCCCTCGTGCGAGGCGACGGCCGAGAAGAGCCGCAGGCGCACCGGATCACCGAGGGCCTTGAACATCACCGCGGTCCGCTCGGCCTCCTCGGCCGTCAGCGGGCGCTCCGACAGGGGCGGACAGCAGGCCGCGACGGCCTCCGGCTCCAGCAACGGCAACACCTTCGTAGTCATGCCCCCATCATCGGCGGAAATTCGACAGATGTCTATGTTGACGAACGTCGATACACGGGTCACTCTAGAGGCGTCAGGACATCGACAAACGTCAAAACAACCAGGGAGCCTGCCGTGAACGCATCCACCGAAGCCCTGCCTGTCATCGTGATCGGCGCCGGCCCGATCGGACTCGCCGCGGCTGCCCGCCTCATCGAGCGGAACATCGAGCCGCTGGTCCTGGAGGCCGGACCGGCCGCCGCCTCCGCCGTGCGCGACTGGTCGCACGTACGCCTCTTCTCCACCTGGTCCGAGGTCACCGACCCCGCCGCAGAGAAGCTCCTCGCCCCCACCGGCTGGATCAAGCCGGACGGTGCCACCTACCCCTCGGGCGGCGACTGGGCCGAGCGCTACCTCCAGCCGCTGGCCGACGCCCTCGGCGACCGCGTGCGCTACGGCGCCACCGTCACCGGTGTCTCGCGCTCGGGCCGCGACCGCATCGTCGATGCCGACCGCGAGAGCCAGCCCTTCGTCGTCCACCTCACCGGTGCCGACGGCCGCGAGGAGAGGATCTTCGCCCGGGCCGTGATCGACGCGTCGGGTACCTGGTCCGCCCCGAGTCCGGCCGGCGGCAGCGGCCTCTACGCGCTCGGCGAGAAGGGTGCGGCCGGTCGCATCTCCTACCGCGTCCCCGACCTGAAGGACCCGGCGGTCCGGGCACGGTACGCGGGTAAGCGCACCGCCGTGATCGGCTCCGGCGCTTCCGCCTTCACGGCTCTGGCCTACCTCGCCGGCCTCGCCAAGGCGGAGGACGGCGCCGGGACGCACGCGACCTGGATCCTGCGGCGCGGCATCAGCGGCTCCACCTTCGGCGGCGGCGCAGCCGACCAGCTGCCCGCCCGCGGAGCGCTCGGCCTCGCCGCGAAGGCCGCGGTCGACGACGGATATGCCGACGCCGTGACCGGGTTCCGCACCGATGTCTTCGAGAAGACCGGCGACGGGCGTCTGGTGCTGGTCGCAGAGGACGGCCGCCGCCTGGACCCGGTCGACGAGGTCATCGTCCTCACCGGCTTCCGCCCCGACCTCACCTTCCTCGACGAACTGCGCCTCGCCCTCGACGAGCGCCTCCAGGCCCCCGTCGAGCTGGCGCCCCTGATCGACCCCAACCAGCACTCCTGCGGCACCGTCTACCCCCACGGCGCCGCCGAGCTCGCCCACCCGGAGAAGGACGTCTACCTCGCCGGCATGAAGTCCTACGGACGCGCCCCCACCTTCCTGGCCATGACCGGCTACGAGCAGGTCCGCTCCATCGCCGCCGCCCTCGCCGGCGACCACGAGGCCGCCGAGCGGGTCGAACTCACCCTCCCCGAAACCGGAGTCTGCGGCGGAGCCGGCCTCTTCGACCAGCCCGTAGCAGCCGAGGAGACCGGTGGTGGCTGCTGCGCGGCGCCCGCCACCCTCACCATCGGCGCCCCTGCCTCTACCGGCGGCTGCTGACCAGCGAAGTGACGAACCTTCACAGCGGCGCGGCCGCGACCGGGACGGGGGTCCGGGCGCGGCCGCGCGCCGCCCTGCCCGCCCTCTGCGTCACCCAGATCACCAGCTGGGGGGTCGTCTACTACGCGTTCCCCGTCCTCCTGTCACGCGTGACCGCCGACACCGGCTGGTCCGCCAACGCGGCAACGGGCGCGTTCTCCTTGGCCCTTCTCGTCTCCGGTGTGGCGGGAATCCCGGTCGGCCGCATCCTCGACCGACGCGGACCCCGCGCGGTCATGACCGCCGGGTCGGTCATCGGCGTGCTCGCACTCCTGCTGATCGCGGCGGCCCCCAGCCTCCCCGTCTTCTTCCTGGGCTGGATCCTGGCCGGCATCGCGATGGCGGCCACCTTCTACCCGCCCGCCTTCGCCGCCCTCACCCGCTGGTGGGGGCCCGACCGCATCCGTGCCCTGACCATCGTCACCCTCGCCGGCGGACTGGCCTCCACCGTCTTCGCCCCACTGACCGCCGTCCTGGCCGAACACCTCGACTGGCGGCAGACGTACACGGTCCTCGCCGTGATCCTCGCCGCCATCACCATCCCCGCACATGCCCTGGCCCTGCGCGCCCCGTGGCCCGCCGCCCCACCCCAGCCGCCCACAACGGACCGCACCCCGATCCCCCGAAGCCGCCCCTTCCTCCTCCTGGCCTCCGCCTTCACCCTCTCCAGCTTCGCGATGTACGCCGTGGTCATGGGTCTCATCCCGCTCCTCACCGAGCGCGGCGCCGACGCGTCAACAGCCGCCTGGGCACTGGGACTCGGCGGGGCAGGACAGACCCTCGGCCGCACTCTGTACGCAAGCCTGTCGGCCCGCACGTCCGTCACGACCCGCACGGCCACCCTCATCGCCCTCGGCGGCGCCACCACAGCCGCCCTCGCCCTCGTCCCGGGCCCGATGCCCCTGCTCGTCGTCCTCGCGGTCCTGGCGGGAATCGTCCGCGGCAACCTCACCCTCCTCCAGGCCACCGCGGTAACCGACCGCTGGGGCACCACCCACTACGGCCGCCTCTCCGGCCTCCTGGGCGCCCCCGCGCACATCGCCGCAGCCCTCGCCCCCTGGGCAGGTGCCGCACTCGCCGGGCCGCTCGGTGGATACGGGCACCTCTTCGCAGCCCTTGCCGCCCTGTCGTTCATCTCGACGATTCTCACGGTCATGTGCCCGATGAAGGCGCAGAGAGCAGGTAACGGCGGATAGCCAGGATTCCGGACCCTACGGCCGGCCCGTCATCCCAGCAGGGCGTAGACCGTCGAGGCCTTCGCGGCCGGTTCTTCGGCACCGTCGGGGGTCATGGTGATGTCGGCGAAGGCCATCCGCTTGCCGAGTTTGGTGATCCGTACGTCGATCAGCACATCGGCGCCGACCACCGGCCGCTGGAAGCTGGTGGACTGCTGGACCGTGGTCATCGGACCGTAGGCCCCGCGCGCGGCGGAGATCGCGATCACGGTGGCGGTGTCCGCGGCGGCCATCAGGGCCTGGCCGCTGAGGCCCCCGCCGTCCCGGGCGAGGGCGTCGGACCAGGGCAGCCGCAGCACGGCGTGCCGGTCGCCGGTCTCCTGGACCGTGAGCCCGAGGGCGAGCACCCAGGGGGCGAAGTTGTCGTGGAGGATCTTGCTCGCGTCGGCCGGTGTCAGCATCGTCACCGGGTGATTGTGGCGGCCCCGGCCGGGCCGCCACAACTCCCCCTGCGTCAGCCGGTCCTCAGAGGGTGGCGGCCAGTTCCGTGCCCTGGCGGATGGCCCGCTTGGCGTCGAGTTCGGCGGCCACGTCGGCACCGCCGATCAGGTGCGCCTCGATGCCGGCCGCGCGCAGGGCCTCGTACAGGTCGCGGCGCGGTTCCTGGCCGGTGCACAGGACCACCGTGTCGGCGGGTACGAGGCGCTGCTCGCCCTCCACCGTGATGTGCAGGCCCTCGCCGTCGATCCGGTCGTACGCGGCCCCCGCGACGGAGACGACACCGCGGTGCTTGAGCTCCGCCCGGTGGATCCAGCCGGTGGTGGTGCCGAGCCCGGAGCCGACCTTGGTGGTCTTGCGCTGGAGCAGGTGGACCTGGCGCGGCGGGGCGGGGCGCTCGGGGGCGGCGAGGCCGCCGGGGCCGGTGTAGGCGGTGTCCACGCCCCAGTGGCGGAAGTAGACCTCGGGGTCCTGGGAGGCGCCTTCGCCGCTGTCGGTGAGGAACTCGGCGACGTCGAAGCCGATTCCGCCGGCGCCGAGGACGGCGACGCGCTGCCCGACGGGGGCGCCGTCGCGCAGGACGTCGAGGTAGCTGACGACGTTGGGGCCGTCGACGCCCTCGATGTCGGGGGTGCGGGGGGTGACGCCGGTGGCGACGACGACCTCGTCGTAGCCGCGCAGGGTCTCGACGTCGGCGCGGGTGTTCAGCTTGACCTCGACCGCGTGCTCGGCGAGTTGGGTGCCGTAGTAGCGGATGGTCTCCTCGAACTCCTCCTTGCCGGGGATGCGGCGGGCGATGTCGAGCTGGCCGCCGATGTGGCCGGAGGCCTCGTACAGGGTGACGGCGTGGCCGCGGCCGGCCGCGGAGACGGCGCAGGCCAGGCCGGCCGGGCCGGCTCCGACGACGGCGACGCGCTTCTTCAACTGAGTGGGAGACAGGATGAGTTCCGTCTCGTTGCAGGCGCGCGGGTTGACCAGGCAGGTGGTGAGCTTGCCGCTGAAGGTGTGGTCCAGGCAGGCCTGGTTGCAGCCGATGCAGGTGTTGATGGTCTCGGAGCGGCCGGCGGCGGCCTTGGCGACGAAGTCGGCGTCGGCGAGGAAGGGGCGGGCCAGGGACACCAGGTCGGCGCGACCGTCTGCGAGCAACTCCTCGGCGATTTCCGGGGTGTTGATGCGGTTGCTGGTGACGAGCGGGACGGAGACCGCGCCCATCAGCCGCTTGGTGACCCAGGTGTAGGCGCCGCGCGGGACGGAGGTCGCGATGGTGGGGATGCGGGCCTCGTGCCAGCCGATGCCGGTGTTGATGATGGTGGCGCCGGCCGCCTCGACCTCCTTGGCGAGGTGGACGACCTCATCGAGGGTGGAGCCCCCGGGAATCAGGTCGAGCATCGAGAGGCGGTAGACGAGGATGAACTCCTCGCCGACGGCCGCGCGGGTGCGCCGGACGATCTCCAGCGGGAAGCGCACGCGGTTCTCGTAGGCGCCGCCCCAGCGGTCGGTGCGCTTGTTGGTGGCGGCGGCGATGAACTCGTTGACCAGGTAGCCCTCGGAGCCCATGATCTCGACGCCGTCGTACCCGGCCAGCTTGGCGAGGCGGGCGGCGCGGACGAAGTCCTCGATGGTGCGCTCGACTTCGGCGTCGGTGAGCGCGTTCGGGACGAAGGGGCTGATGGGGGCCTGGAGGGCGCTGGGGGCGACCAGGTCCTTGTGGTAGGCGTAGCGGCCGAAGTGGAGGATCTGCATCGCGATCTTCCCGCCCTCGGCGTGCACCGCGTCGGTGATCACCCGGTGCTCGGCGGCCTCCTCCTCGGTGGTGAGGCGGGCGCCTCCCTCGAAGGGGCGGCCGGCGTCGTTCGGGGCTATGCCGCCGGTGACGATCAGGCCGGCGCCGCCGCGGGCGCGCTCGGCGTAGAAGGCGGCGAGGCGCTCGAAGCCCCGCTCGTGCTCTTCGAGGCCGGTGTGCATGGAACCCATGATCACGCGGTTCGGCAGGGTGGTGAAGCCGAGGTCCAGGGGGCTCAGCAGGTGCGGGTACCGGCTCTGGGAACTCATGGAGGCGCCTCCTCGCGCGGGGGTGATGCTCCTGTTCTAGCTGAGCGGCCGCTTATTATGCAACTAGGTGCACAATCGAGTGCGGAACTCCACGGCCCGGAGCTCCGGGGATTCCCGGGGCCTGGGACCCGCGCCGAGGGGGCCTGTGGCGCAGTTCACGGCCCGGGTGATCGCCAACGACGGGGGACGCCCGCCTGGGGCGGATCGGCCACAAGGGACCACGGGAACCCGAGCCGGGTCGAGCGGCGGCGGGGCAGCGGGACGGCGGGGCGGCGCACCCGACACCTTCGAGGCCCGAGCCCGACACGGCCCTGTACCCTCTGGCGGATGACGCGCGAGCCCGGGACCACCCGGCCGACCGAGCAGCACACCGTCACGGTGAACGGCGGAGTGCGCCTCGCCTACGAGGTCACCGGCCCGCCGGCCGGACCGCCGGTGGTCCTTCTCCCCGCGCTGGGCGAGACCGCCGCGGACTGGGCGCCCGTACGCGACGAACTCGCGCGGGAGCGGCGGGTGTTCGCCCTGGACCTGCGCGGCCACGGAGCCAGTGCGCGGCCGTCCGCGTACTCGCTCCCGCTGATGCGGGACGACGTACTGGGCTTCCTGGACGCCCTCGGCCTCGACCGGGTGGACCTCGTGGGCCACTCGATGGGCGGTGTCGTCGCCTACCTGGCCGCCTCCGCGCAGCCGCACCGCATCGGCCGCCTCGTCCTGGAGGACGCGCCCGCGCCGCTCCCCCGCGAGGCCGTGGCACCCGTACGCCCCGAGGGCGAGCTCGCCTTCGACTGGGCGATGGTGCTCGCGGTCCGCCCCCAGCTCGACCGCCCGGACCCGGCCTGGCTGGCGGGCCTGGCCCGCATCACGGCCCCGACCCTGGTCCTCCACGGCGGCCCCACCAGCCACCTGGCGCCCGCCTCCGTCGACGAGCTGACCCGCCGCATCCCGGACGCGCGCCTGATCACCCTCCCGTACGGCCACTTGATCCACGCGGCGGCGCCGGAAGAGTTCACGGCGGCGGTTTCGGCGTTCCTCGCGGAATGATCCCGGCCCGCACCACGGGATGACGGTCAGGCCCGGCGGAGGCGGACCGTGACGATCTGGAACGGGCGCAGGGTGAGGGGGATGGTGCCGTCCGGGGCGGGGGCGGAGACGGCCGCGCCCTCCAGGGGGCGTTCCAGGAGGTCGCTCTCGATCGCCGCCGACAGCGGGAAGTCCGCCGCCAGGGTGGCCTTCGCGCGGCCGCCCCGGGATTCGTAGAGGCGGACGATCACGTCGCCGCCGCGGTCCTCGGCGAGCTTCACCGACTCGACCACCACCGCGTCCGAGTCGACCGCGACGAGCGGGGCGACCGGCCCCGCGCCGCGGAGCACGCGCTCCGGCAGGTTCAGGGCGTGGCCCTCGCGGACCGCGTCGCCGACGGCCGCGCCCGGAGCGAGCGAGAAGCGCAGGGTGTGCGCGCCCTGGTCGGTCTCCGGGTCGGGGTAGCGCGGGGCCCGCAGGAGGGAGAGGCGGACGGTGGTGGTCTGGCCGCCGTCGGGCCGCATGTCGCGGGTCACGTCGTGGCCGTACGTGGAGTCGTTGAGGACCGCGACCCCCCAGCCCGGCTCCTCCGCGTGGATCCAGCGGTGCGCGCAGATCTCGAACTTGGCGGCCTCCCACGAGGTGTTGGTGTGAGTGGCCCGGTAGACGTGCCCGAACTGCGTTTCGGAGGCGGAGCGTTCGGCCTTGACGTCCAGGGGGAAGGCCGCCTTGAGGAACTTCTCCGTCTCGTGCCAGTCCACGTCCGTGACGATGTCCACCGTCTTGGCCCCGGCCCGGAGGGTCACCGACTGGGCGACGGAGGACAGGCCGAAGGACCGGGTCACCCGTACGGTGACCGAGGACGGCCCGGCCTGCGCGACCTCCAGCGCGTCCACGTCCACCAGGTCGGTGACCTTGTTGCGGTAGAACGCGTCGATGTCCCACGCGTCCCACATGTTGGGGAAGTCGGGGTGGATCTGGAGCAGGTTCGCGGCGGCCCCCGGTGCGACCGCTTCCCGCCCGGCCTCCAGGTCGTACGCGGACACGATCAGCCCGCGGCCGTCGATCTCCACGAGGAGCCTCCCGTTGGCGAGGACGTGGCCGCCGCCGTGACGGTCCTCCACCGTGACGGGCTGCCCGGCGGCCACCGGCCGGCCCGCGCCGCCCGCCGGGACGCCGTTCCGGTCGTGCGGGGCGCAGTTGAAGACCAGCTCCTCCTCGCCCTCTCCGGCGAGGGCCGTCTGTGCGGCCACGGTGATGGCCGTCAGCTCCTCCCGCACCGCGGCGTACGTGGCGCGGGCCTCGCGGTGCACCCAGGCGATGGAGGATCCGGGGAGGATGTCGTGGAACTGGTGGAGCAGCACGGTCTTCCAGATCCGCTCCAGGTCCTCGTACGGGTACGCGTACCCGGGCACCTTCACCGCGGCCGCGGAGGCCCACAACTCGGCCTCGCGCAGCAGTGATTCGCTGTGCCGGTTGCCCTGCTTGGTCTTGGCCTGCGAGGTGTAGGTGCCGCGGTGCAGCTCCAGGTAGAGCTCGCCGGCCCAGACGGGGGCGTCCTCGTACTCGGCGTGCGCCTTCTCGAAGAACGCGTCGGGGCGCTCGATCTCCACGCGCGGGGAGCCTTCGAGGTCCCGCTGCCGCTGGGCTCGGCCGATCTGTTCCCGGGTCGGGCCGCCGCCGCCGTCCCCCCAGCCGAAGGGGGCCAGCGAGCGCGAACCCCGGCCCTTCTCCTGGTAGTTGCGGGCGGCGTGCGCCAGCTGGGCGCCGCCGAGGTCGGAGTTGTAGGTGTCGACGGGCGGGAAGTGCGTGAAGACGCGGGTGCCGTCGATGCCCTCCCACCAGAAGGTGTGGTGGGGGAACTTGTTGACCTGGGACCAGGAGATCTTCTGCGTCAGGAACCACCGGGAGCCGGAGAGCTTGACGATCTGCGGCATGGCGGCGGTGTAGCCGAAGGAATCGGGCAGCCAGACGTTCTTCGTCTCGATGCCGAACTCGTCCATGAAGAACTTCTTGCCGTACAGGAACTGGCGGGCCATGGCCTCGCCGCCGACCATGTTGGTGTCGGACTCGACCCACATCCCGCCGACCGGCACGAACTGCCCGTCGGCGATCTTCTTCTTGACCCGCTCGAAGAGCTCGGGCCGATGGGTCTTGATCCAGTCGAGCTGCTGCGCCTGGGACATGGCGAAGACGAAGTCGGGGTGCTCCTCCATCAGGCCCAGCATGTTGGACGTGGTCCGCGCGACCTTGCGCACGGTCTCGCGCAGCGGCCACAGCCACGCGGAGTCGATGTGGGAGTGGCCGATAGCGCTGATCCGGTGCGCGGAGGCACTGGCGGGGGCGGCCAGGACGACGACGAGCCGGGCGCGGGCGTCGGCCGCGGTGCCCGGGACGTCGCAGAGGTCCACCGCGTCGAGGGCGGAATCGATGGCGCGCAGGATCTCGTACCGCCGGGCGTCGCGCTCGTCGAGCTGCGTCATGAGGTCGTAGAGGACTTCGAGGTCCTGTACGAGTTCCCAGACCTCGGTCTCGAAGACGGCGAGGTCCATCCGGGCGAGCCGGTAGAGGGGCTGGTCGCCGCTGGTCCGCTTGTCGCCCTCGTAGGTGACCGAGTGGTCGACGAGGATCGGGTTGGAGGCGCCTTCGACGTACCACTCGATGCGCTCGCCGCCGTCCGCGCGGTCGGCGACGCGCACCCAGTCGTTGTACGGGTTGAGCGCCTTGACCTCCCCGCCGTCTGCGCGGTGGACCAGGCCCTCGCACTGGAAGCCGGGCATCATCCGGTCGAAACCGAGGTCGAGTACGGCTTCCACCGTGCGGCCGGCCCAGTCGGCGGGGACGGTGCCGGTGACCTTGAACCAGGTGGTGCCCCAGGCCGGGCCCCACATGTCGCCGATGGCGCAGGGTGCGTAGGAGGCCGCCAGGCCCTCGGCGACGGGGACGGGCTCGCCGGGGGCCTCCCAGCGCTCCACCGTCAGCGGGACCGAGCGGGAGTGGACGGCGGGCTTGATGCGCTCCTTGAGGACGCGGCGGAGGCGGTGTTCGGTGATGCTGCGGTCGTCGTGCATGACGGCTGCTCCAGGGTGGGGTGGACTGCGATCCAGCGGTCGGTCGGGGCGGTCAGGTCTTGATGGCTCCCTCGCCGACGCCCTTGAAGAAGAAGCGCTGGAGGGCGAAGAAGAGCAGCATCATCGGGATCAGCGCGGCCATCGCACCGGCGGCGATGATGCGCTGGTCACTGACGGTGGTGGCGCCGGCCAGGGTCTTCAGGCCGAGCTGGAGGGTGTAGTTGTCGCTGTTGGTCAGCACCAGCAGGGGCCAGAGGAAGTCGTCCCAGGCGCCCATGAAGCCGGTGATGCAGACGACGGCCAGGGCTCCCTTGGCGGCGGGGAGGAAGACCCGGGTGAAGCGGGTCCACTCGTTCGCGCCGTCCAGGACCGCGGCCTCCTCGACCTCCTTGGGGACGGCGAGGAAGGCCGATCGCATGATCATGATGTTGAGGACGGAGACCGCGCCGGGCAGCCAGACGCCGATGAGGGTGTCGACCAGGCCCATCCCGCGGACCGTGAGGAACATCGAGATCATCACGGACTCGAAGGGGAACATCAGCGTCGCCACCAGCACGGTGAAGACGATCTTGCGGCCCTTCCAGGCGGCCCGGGAGAGGGCGTAGCCGCCCATGGCCGCGAAGAGCATGTTCGAGGTGATGGCGAGGACCGCCACCGTCAGGGTGTTGCCGACGTACTGGAACAGCGGGAACGACTCGGCGACCCGGACGTAGTTGTCGAGGGTGGGCTGCGAGGGCAGCATCCCGTCGTACACGTTCTCGGTGCGGCCGCGGATGGAGGTCAGGAACTGCCAGACGATCGGCCCGAGCATGATGACGAGCATCAGGAGGAGCGTGGCGTACCGGCCGGCGAGGCCGAGCCGGTGGCGCCGCGCGTCGGCTCCGACACGCTTGCCCGCCTTGTCTCCCCGGGATCCGAGGGAAGCGAGGGTGCTCAACTTTCGTCTCCCTTCGAGAGACGGCGGCCCAGCAGGCTGAAGACCAGCGTCAGGAGGAACAACAGGATGGAGATGGCGGCCGCGTAGCCGGTCTCGCCGGAGAAGCCGAGGCCGACCTGCCGGATGAGGAAGGGCAGGGTACGGGCGCCGCCGCCGGGCCCGCCGCTCTCGCCGCCGAGGATGTAGATCTCGGTGAAGACGCGGAGCGCGGAGATCGCGGAGAGGGTGCCGACCAGCAGCATCATCGGCTTCACCTGGGGGACGGTGATGCTGAAGAAGCGGCGGACGGGGCCCGCGCCGTCGAGCGCGGCGGCCTCGTAGAGCGAGGTGGAGACGTTTCCGAGGGCCGCGAGGTAGAAGACCATGTAGTAGCCGAGGCCCTTCCACACGGTCACGATCATCGCGGAGACCAGCAGCATGGTGCTGTCGGTCAGGAACGGGATCGGCTCGGAGATGATGCTCAGCTTCTGGAACAGCGTGTTGACCAGGCCGTCGCTGCGCAGCACCCACTGCCAGATGAGGCCGACGACCACGGCCGAGGCGATCACCGGGGTGTAGAAGGCCGAGCGGAAGAAGCCGATGCCGGGGACCTCTCTCTGCACGAGGACCGCGAGGGCCAGCGGCAGGAACACCAGACACGGGACGACGACCACGAGGTACAGCACGCTGTTGCCGGTGGCGACCCAGAAGTCGGAATCGGCGAAGGCACGGGTGTAGTTGTCGAAGCCGACGAACCCGCCGCCGCGCAGGATCTGCGCGTCGGTGAAGGAGAGGATCACGGTGTTGACGAACGGCCAGAGGCTGAACATCGTCACCATGATCAGGCCCGGGGCGAGGAAGAGGTACGGGGTCCACCACGCGCGGTGGCGCAGCCCGGTCTCGGCCTCCATGGCCTCCATGGCCTTCTTGGCCTTCTTGGCCAGCTTCGCCTGTTCTCTCTCCACTGCCGCCGTCACTGCAGGGCCGTCTTGGCGAGCAGCTTGTTCGCCTCCTCCTGCGCCCGCCTCACCGCCGTCTTGGGGTCCTGCTCGCCCTTGATGGCCTTCTGCATCTCGCGCACGACCACGTCGCCGACCTGATTGGTCCACTGGACGGGGGTGTTGGCGTCGAGTCCCGCGGTCTTGAGCTGTTCGGCGCCGACGGCGCGGGCCACCGTCTCCGCGTCCTTGCCGTCGCCCCTGTCGGCGAAGAAGGGGTCGGCGAGGCCGGCCGCGTTGGAGGGGTAGATGGTGGCGTGCCTCGAGAACTGCACCTGGTTGGGGCCGTTGGTGAGCCACTTGGCGAACTCGGTCGCCGCGTCCATGTGCCGGGTGTCCTTCTTGATGCCGAGCGACTGGGCGTAGATGCCGATGTGGCCGAGCTGCCCGGTGACGGCATTGGCCACCTGCGTGTTCGCGTAGATCTGCGGGGCGTTCCGTTTGATGTCCTTGACGAAGCCCGGGGAGCCGGGGCCGAACACGATCTTGCCGCCGCCGTAGAGCTGGTTGATGTCGTCCTGCTTGAGCAGGGACTCCTTGGGCATGGCGCCCTTGGCGTACAGGTCCTTCATCCGCTCGACCCACGCGACGGCCTTGTCGGTGTCGAAGGTGAACCGGTCCTGCTTCTCGTTCAGGATCGGGACGCCCATCTTCTGCCAGTCCCCGGGCAGCCGGCCCTTGGGATCGGCCATGAAGGCGGAGTACTTGCCCCCGGACGTGGCGGCGATCTGCTCGGCGTAGTCGAAGAACTGCTCGACGCTGGTCGGCGGCTTGGCCGGGTCGAGACCGGCCTTCTCGAAGAGGTCCTTGTTGTAGGTGAGGATCTCCGGGGTCACGTACCAGGGGTACGCGAACACGCTGTCCCCCTTGCCGGGCAGCTTGAACTGCTCCCAGGCACCGGGGACGTAGTCCTTGGCCACCTCGGGGTCGAGTTTGGCCACGTCGGCCAGCATGCCGCGGTCGCCGAGGAGTTGGAAGGAGTCGGTCGAGAGGTTGACGACGTCGGGGAGGGCGCCGGCCTGGGCGTCGGCGACGATCTTCTCGTTGTAGCCGTCGCCCGGCACGTCCTCCCATGCGACCTTCGCGTCCGGGTACTGCTTCTCGAACGCGTCGATGACCCCCTGGACGTACGACGTGAACATGGGTTTCAGCTGGAGCGTGCGGAACGTGATCCGGCCTGCCACCTTCCCGGTCTTCTCCCCCTCCTCCACCTCTCCGGCGCCACCGCTCATTCCGCACGCGGAGGTCGCGAAGAAGGTGCCGGCCACGAGCGTGGTGATGGCTATACGGGTCACGTTCTCACGGGTCATCGTCGCCGCCTTCAGGGGAGTTCCGGCCTCGTCGCCGGATCACTGGGCCCAAAGTCACCCGAGATCAAGATTCCGTCAATATGACCAGTGTCCCGAAGGGCAGGCATCCGTACGTCCCGAATTACGACAGAGCAGGGACACACAGTCCGAAAGTCACCCCACAACCACCACCTTGAGCTGCACTGATGCGCTTTAGTCCTCATCGCCATTGGCGGGATATCGATTCAGTAGCGACCCTACCCGGCCTCACCCGTCCGCCGGGGTTTGACTTCTTATCACCGGTGAACCAAAGCTCGCACTAATGCGGTTTACCCAGCACATCTCATACCCGCATACCCGCAGTAAAGCCCCCCGCATGACGGTCGCCCGGACCATGGACTTCGCCCGACACCGTCACCCTGGGCCGCGACGGCTCGCCGCCTAGCCGCGTACGGGAACCACCGCCACCGGGCACAGGGCGTGCAGGAGCACCGCGTTGGACACCGAGCCCATCAGGAGGGAGTTGGCGCGCAGGCGGCGGCGGTGGCGGCCCACCACGATGAGGTCGGCTTGCTGGGAGGCGGTGACCAGACGGCCGGCCGGGTCGCCCGGGGTGACCACCGCTTCGACGGTGACGTCGGGGTAGTGCCTGGTCAGGTACGGATGGAGCCGGGTGCGCTGGTCCTCGGCGAGTTCCCGGGCAGCGTCGGCGGCCTCGCCGCCGACCGTGCCCGGCGGGTAGCCGCCGCCGCGCTCCGCGACGAGGGAGCCGACCAGGGTGAGCGAGGACAGCGGGACCAGGTGCGTGGAGACGACCTGGAGCACCGCGCCCCGGCGGCGGGCCTCCGCGAAGGCGAAGTCGACGACGTCCTCGGAGGTTTCGTCGGGTGCCAGGCCCAGGACGACCCTGCGTTCGCCGCCCGGGGCCCGCGCCCCGGGCTCCTGCGTGACGAGCCGCGCGCTGTGCGGGACGACCACGACCGGGCAGGGCGACTGGGCCGCGCACACCCGGCTGTTGGAGCCGAGCAGCAGGCTGGCGAAGCCGCCGAGTCCGCGCGATCCCATGACCAGGAGCTGCGCTCCCGCCGCGAGTTCGGTCAGGGTGGCGGAAGGGGTTCCGTCACGGGAGACGTAGGTGACGGGCGGCAGGTCCTCCCGGCCGGCCAGCCGGTCCCGTACCGCCCCCAGCACCGGATCGATGTCCCAGTCGGGCGGCGGTACGAGCGACTCCCCGGGGGCGTGGACCCGCGGGGAGTCCGGCCGTACGTGTGCCACGTGGAGCTCCGCTCCACGCGTGCGGGCGGTGTCGAGGGCCCAGTCCAGGGTCCTCAGGCTGTGTTCCGAGCCGTCCACCGCGGCCAGGACGGGCCTGGCGGGGAGGGTACCTGCCGAGTTGGTCTGCATGCCTCCACCTTCCGGCGGAGCGGACCCTGCGGGCAGGGACCGAAGGCCCTACTTCATGCGGTAGTCGGCCTTCTCGGCGAGCTTGCCGTCCTTGTAGCAGAAGCGCAGCACCGTATCGCCGCTCCCGGAGTCGGACAGGTACCAGGAGCACTGGCTGCCGGCGGGCACGGCGGGGCCGCCGTCCTTCAGGGCCGAGGTGACGAAGCTTTCGCCGGTCGGGAGCTTGGCGCGGACCTCGGCCTCGGAGTCGCCGACGCTGACGGCCTCGTACACCTTGTGGTCGACGAGGGTCTTGTCGGCCACGTCGATGACCTTGCCCACCCCGAACAGCAGCGCCACCAGCAGTCCGATCCCCAGTACTCCGGCCACCGCACAGCCGATCAGACATCCATTGCGTCGCGCCACGTCGAGCTCCTCGTTCCTCTTCGGACGGCTTCCGTCCGTCTTCTCGACTCTCGCAAGCGCGGGCGGCCGCTGCTGTTCTCCAAAGTCTTGGATCCGCGCAACGATCGTCGTTCGAGGTCGGACCCGGTGCGGCGTGTATACAGGGATGAGAACGATCATTCGGACGAAACGTGAGGAACCATCGTGAGCCAGAACACCGAGCCTCTGATCGTCGTCGGCGTGGACGGTTCGAACCACTCGAAGCAGGCCCTGCGCTGGGCCGTGGCCCAGGCGAAGGCCATCGGCGGCCGCGTGCACGCCGTGATGAGCTGGGAGTGGAACACCAACCCCTTCGGCGTCAGCCCGGCCGAGCAGACCGAGCTGGTCCACGCCGAGGACGCGGCCCGGCAGAAGCTCGCGGACACCGTGGCGGAGGCGGTCGGCACCTCGCCGGGCGTGCCGGTCTTCCGCCGGGTGGAGCAGGGCTCGCCCGCGCAGGTGCTGGTGGAGGCTTCGAAGGAAGCGGCGCTGACGGTCGTCGGCACCCGCGGCTACGGCGGCATCAAGGGCGCGCTGCTGGGTTCGGTGAGCCAGCAGGTGGTGCAGTACGCGGCCAGTACGGTCGTCGTGGTCCGCGAGGACGGCTCCGCCTGACGGGCTGAGGGCCGGGGGGCCGCGGCCCCGCTCCTCAGGACGGCGCCGCGCCGAGGTCCGCCGGGTCGGTGTTGGCCCCGCAGAGCACCACGGCGACCCGCTCGCCGAGGGGCCCGGGCGCGGTGCGTACGGCCGCCAGGGCGGTGGCCGCGCCCGCTTCGACCACGATGCGGTGCTCGTCCCAGAGCGCGCGCCGGGCGGCGGTGATCGCCGCGTCCGGAACCAGGACCGATACGGCGTTCGGCTCTCGTACGGCGGCCAGCGCGTCCGCGGAGACCCGGGTGGCTCCGAGCGAGTCGGAGGCCACGGAGTCCACGGGGACGTCCACCAACCGGCCGGCTTCGAGGGCCGCGTTCAGGGCCCTGCAGTTCTCCGGCTCGGCCGCGACGACCCGTACGCCGTGTTCCCGCGCGGCGGTCGCGATGCCGGCGAACAGCCCGCCTCCGCCGACCGCGACGACGACCGTGTCCAGACCGGGCAGGGCGGTGCGGATCTCGTCGAGCAGCGTCCCGGCGCCCGCGGCGATGAGCGGGTGGTCGTACGCGTGGCTGCTCAGCGCCCCGCTCCCGGCGGCGAACTCCCGGCAGGCGGCTAGCGCTTGGGCGTACCGGTCGCCGACGAGCCGTACGTCGGCCCCGTAGCCCCGCAGTCGCTCCACCTTCACGCGCGGGGCCGTGGCCGGCAGGAACACGGTGGCGGGTACGCCCTCGGCGCGGGCCGCCCAGGCGCAGGCGAGCCCGGCGTTTCCGCCGGAGGCGATGGTGACCCCGGCATCGGGGAGGGTGCCGGCGTCGCGGTGGGCGACGAGGAAGTTGCGGGCGCCGCGCGCCTTGAAGGAGCCGGTGTGCTGGAGGTACTCCAGGGCGTACGAGATCCCTCCGCCCGCCGGTATCACCGCGACGGGGCGCACGGCCCCGGCGATCCGGCCGGCGGCGGCGCGCACGGCGGCGTAGTCGAGCGGCACCGCGTCGAGCTGTACCGCGTCTAGTTGCTGTTCCATGAACCCGTACTCCTGTCGTTCGACACTCTCGTCAGGCTCCGGCGGGCCGGTTCGCCTCGATCAGCTGGCGCAGGGCGCCGTAGTACACCTCGTGGTCGGTCAGGGCGGGCAGTACGTCGGCCAGCCCGGCCGAGAGCACGGGGAACTCGGCGGGATCCAGGGCGGCCAGCGCCGCGCGCGAGGCGGCGGTGGCGGCGGCCGGGTCCCGGTGGTCGACGAAGGCCGCGCTGCCCAGGGTCAGCAGGTACATCCGCCGGTACGCGGTCATCGCCTCGGCGGGGGTCATCCCGGCGGCCACGCTGTCGGCGAGCGCCGGTTCCACGAGCCGGGCGAGCAGCTGCCGGCCGAGCCAGGGGCGGCCGCCGCGCAGGATCATCAGCCCGGGGTGCGCCGCGAGGAGCCGGTAGAGGGCGGTGAACCGCTGCTCGGCGGCTTCGGCCCAGCCCACCTCGGCCGGGATGTCGGGCAACTGGGCGGCGAGGTGTTCGGTGCAGAGGTCGAGCAGCCCGGCGAGGTCGGTGCACCGGCGCTGGACGGTGGCGTGCGAGACGTCGAGCTGCTCGGCGAGCGCGCGGAAGCTGAGCGCGGCGGGCCCCTGCTCGTCGAGGATCCGCAGGGCGGCGGCGGCGATGGCCGCGGGTGTGGCGCGGTCCAGGGCGGCTGATCTTCTCGGCATGAGATACATCGTATCATCCACCGTTACAGACGCCGTAACGTACGGCGTACGGAACGGCGTATCAGCCCCTTCGCACGTACTCGACTACACCCATATTGCTGGTCATTGATCAATAACCCCCGACTTATGTTGACAGCGGGTAGTCACACCGCTGCACTGAGCCCTCGACAGCCCCCACGTCAAGGAGACTCCGTGCCGCCTCGCCTGCGTGCGTCGCTCCCCTGTCTGACCGCGGCCGCCCTGCTCGCCCTCGCGCTCTGCCCCGCCCCGGCGGCGGCCGAGCCCACCGCGACGTCGGACACCCCGCTCGCGCTCACCCCGCCCATGGGCTGGAACAACTGGGCGCACTACATGTGCGATATCGACGAGGCCAAGGTCGTGGCGAACGCGGACGCGCTCGTCGCCACCGGCCTGGCCGCCAAGGGGTACGACACCGTCACCATCGACGACTGCTGGATGACCAAGAGCCGCGACGCGGACGGCAATCTGGTCGTCGACACGGACAAGTTCCCGCACGGCATGGCCTGGCTCGGCGCCTACCTGCACGCCAGGAAGCTGAAGTTCGGCATCTACCAGGACGCCGGCTCCCTCACCTGCGAGCGCTACCCCGGCAGCGGCTCCCCCGAGGGCGGCGGCCCCGACCACTACGCCCGCGACGCCCGGCAGTTCGCCTCCTGGGAGGTGGACTACGTCAAGATGGACGGCTGCAACCTCTGGGTGCCCGAGGGCAAGACCAAGGAACAGGCCTACCGGGACGCCTACAACTCCGTCGCCCGGGCGCTGCGCGACAGCGGCCGGGACATGGTGCTGTCCGCCTCGGCGCCCGCCTACTTCCAGCAGGGCGAGTGGGGCGGGTCGGACTGGCACAAGGTGATCGACTGGGTCGGCGAGACCGGCCAGCTGTGGCGCGAGGGCCGGGACATCAAGGTCTACAACCCGGCCGCCCCGGCCACCTCGCGCTGGAGCTCGGTCATGGGCAACTACGGCTACAACCGCTGGCTGGGCAGGTACGCCGGCCCCGGCAACTGGAACGACCCCGACTTCCTGATCGCGGGCGCCCCCGGACTCACCGCGGCCGAGAGCCGCAGCCAGGTCGGCCTGTGGGCCATGATGGCCGCGCCGTTCATCCTGTCCTCGCAGGTCTCCGAGCTCACCCCGGACGGCCTCGCCGCCCTGGGCAACACCGACCTGATCGCCCTGGACCAGGACCCGATGGGCCGTCAGGGCACGGTGGTCTCCTCGAACGCCACCTTCGACATCCTCGTGCGGCCGCTGGCCAACGGGGACCGCGCGGTCGCCGTGCTCAACCGGTCCGGCGCCGTCCGCGACATCCGCGTACCGCTCGACGAGCTCGGGCTGGACTCCTGCACCGTCGAGGCGAAGAACCTGTGGAACGGTGAATCCCGGGAGCTGTCCGACACGTTGACCGGGACGCTGGCCGCGCACGACACGGGCGTCTGGCGGCTCACCCCGCACACCGGCTGCGCCGAGGCCGTGCCCACCGGGCAGATCGCCGGCCGCGGCTCCGGCACGAGCGCCGCCTGCGCCGACGGGGCGAACACCACCGGCGTCGGCGCCGTCGTGATGGCCGCCTGTACGGGCGCACCCGACCAGCGCTGGACCCTGGGCCGGGACAGCAGCCTGCGCCTGGCCGGTGCGTGCCTGTCGGCGGGCGAGGAGGGCCTCGTGGAGCTGGCCGACTGCTCGGACGGGCGGCAGCGCCGCGCGGCGGGCCAGAGCTGGACGCCCCGCCGGGACGGGGCCCTGGTCGAGGACGCGAGCGGGCTCTGCCTGACGGCGCCCGCCCCCGCGGCGGCCCCCGTCGAACCGGGCACCCCCGCCGAGCGGCTGCGGCTGACGCCCTGCGGCGACCACCAGGTCGACCAGGCGTGGGCCCTGCCGGTCTGACGGCCCGCCCCATGGGGAAGCAGACGAGGCACCAGAAGAGGAAGCACCCACCCATCGGGCCGAGCGAGCCGGCCGCAGCGCCGGGGCCAACCGAGCCGACGAAAACGAGGACGACGCGCATGCCGGTCCCCCTCCCCCACCGCGGCCGGGCCGCCCGGCGGGTGCGCCGCCGGGTCACCCTGGCCGCACTGCCCGCGGCCCTGCTCACCCTGGCCGTCGCCGGGGCGGCCCCGGGAGCGACCGCTCCCGCCGCGGGGGCGACGGCTCCCGCGACCCAGTCCCCCACGTCCCCGGCCCCGGCCCCCGCCCCGTCGCCCGCGCGGGCCGGGGCGGGACACGGCGCGGCGGGGGCCCCGGCGCGGCCGCGGGTCTTCGACTCCGCCCCGGCGCGGGCCTCGCTGCAGCGGCTGCTGCCGCGCCACGCGGGGCAGTTCACGCTGGTGCCCGACGCGGGAGCCGGGCCCGACACCTTCACCGTGTCCGGGACGGCCGGCGCGATCACCGTCCGGGGCTCCACCGGCGCCACCCTGCTCACCGGGGTCGGCTGGTACCTCCAGCACGTCGCCGGAGCCGACATCGGCTGGCCCGGCGACAGCATCGGCCTGCTGCCCGCCGAGCTGCCGGCGGTGCCCTCCCCGGTCACCCGCAGCGCGCAGGTGGCGCACCGGTACGCGCTGAACGACACCGACGACGGGTACTCCGGCCCGTACCGCACCTTCGAGGAGCACCAGCGGCAGATCGACCTGCTCGCCCTGCACGGCGTCAACGAGGTGTTCGTGCAGGTCGGTGCCGAGTACCCGTACTACCGGGCGCTCCAGCAGTTCGGCTACTCCGCCGAGGAGCTGCGGGAGTGGATCCCCGGTCCGGGTCACCAGAGCTGGTGGCTGCTGCAGAACCTGAGCGGCTTCGGTGGTCCGGTGTCCGAGGAACTGATGCGCGGCCGGGCCGAGTTGGGCGGCAAGATCGCCGAGCAACTGCGCGGCCTCGGCATGACCCCGGTGCTGCCGGGCTACTTCGGGACGGTGCCGCCGGCCTTCGCCGGACGCAACCCGGGCGCGGTGACGGTTCCGCAGGGCGACTGGGCGGGCTTCGAACGGCCCGACTGGCTGGACCCGGTATCGCCGCCCTTCGCCCGGCTGGCCGCCGCGTACTACGCGGAGCAGCGCGCGGTGTTCGGGGACAGCACGATGTACCGGATGAGCCCGCTGCACGAGGGCGGGCAGACCGGCTCGGTGGACGTGAAGACGGCCGCCGGGGCGGTGCAGCAGGCCCTGTGGGCGGCCCATCCGGGCGCACTGTGGGCGGTGCTGGGCTGGCAGGACGATCCGACCAAGGAGCTGCTGGCCGGGGTGGACACCTCGAAGCTGCTGATCCTGGACGGGCTCTCCGACCGCTACAACCGGCTGGACCGCGAGACCCGTTGGGGCGGGACCTCGTACGCCATCGGCTCGATCTACAACTTCGGCGGGCACACGACGATCGGCGCCAACACCTCGGTGTGGATCGACCGGTACCAGTCCTGGCGGGCGAAGCCCGACAGCGCGCTGACCGGCATCGCCTACCTGCCCGAGGCGACCGGGACCAATCCGGCGGCCTTCGACCTCTTCACCGACCTGGCCTGGGAGCCCGGCCCCGTCGACCAGCAGAAGTGGTTCGCGGACTTCGCGAGCCGGCGGTACGGGGCCCCGGACGCCGCGGCCGCCGCGGCCTGGGAGGAGCTGCGCAAGGGTCCGTACAGCACCTCCTCGGGGCTGTGGTCGGAGTCCCAGGACAGCCTGTTCAGCGCCCGGCCGAGCCTGACCGCGGTGGGGTCGGCCTACTGGAGCCCCAAGGCGATGCGGTATCAGGCCGGTTCGGTGCGCCGGGCCCTGGACCACCTGCTCGAGGTGGACCCCCGGCTGCGCGGCTCCAGCGCCTACCGCTTCGACCTGGTGGACACCGCCCGGCAGGCCCTCGCCAACCACTCGCGGGTGCTGCTGCCACGGATCAAGGCGGCCTACGACACCCGGGACCTGGCCCTGTTCCGTCAGCTGACCGCCGACTGGGCCCATCGGGAGAAGCAGTTGGACGCGCTCGTCGGCTCCGATCCGAACTTCCTGCTCGGCTCCTGGCTGTCGGCGGCCCGCGCGCACGGCGCGGACGCGGCCGAGCAGGACCGGTACGAGTACGACGCCCGCTCGATCCTCAGCGTGTGGGGGCGGCAGAGCACCAGCGAGGGCGGCTTCCTGCACGACTACGCGAACCGCGAATGGAGCGGACTGATCAGCGAGTTGTACGCCCGGCGCTGGTCCTCCTACTTCGCCTCGCTGGAGGAGGCGCTGGTGCGGCGCGCCGCACCGAGGGCGATCGACTGGCACGCCTTCGAGGACGACTGGGCCAAGCTCACCACCCGCCACCCGACGCGGCCGAGCGGTGACCCGTACACCTTGGCGTCCGGCATCGCAGCCACCCTTCCCGAGGTCAACTGACTTACACGACAAGGGAGATGGGAGTCCCCCGGTCGGGGGACAACCGGGCCGACTGCGCCGCGCTCCAGCGCGGCACCGGGTTCACTGAAGGACACTGCCGGAAACGGATCAGGGGCGGTCGCCGGAGCCATCCGGCGACCGCCCTTTCCGACGCCTCCCTCGCCGGAAGGACGCCCGCCATGTCCGAGACCGACCCGCACCGCACCTCCACGCCGCTGGAGCTGCTGACGCTCCTCACCGGCGGGGCCACGGCGCCCGCCACCGCCCGGTTACGGCCGCCCGCGGACCAGGACCAGCAGCTGCGGCACCCTTCGGACCTGCGGGAACGCCTCACCGACGGGATCGTGGAACTCCGCAAGCGCCGGCAGATCGCCGCCCACCGGGCGGCGGAGGCACCCTGGTACCTGGGGGGGGACACATCCCACCGAGCGGGGCGGCGGTGACTCCGCATGATCCGTACGAAACCGCGGCGGGCCGACCCCGGCACGCCCCGCAGGCCCGGCCGTGACGCGCTCGGCGCCGTCAGCGGACTGCTCGCCGCCTTCGCCGGGCTCGCCCTGGCCCAGCTCGCCGCGGCGGCCGTCCGGCCCGAGGCCGCCCCCGTCACCGCCGTCGGCGGGGCCGTGGTCGACGCGACCCCGGCCGCCGTCAAGGAGTGGGCGATCCGCCGGTTCGGCACCGACGACAAGCTGGTCCTGACCCTGGGCATCGGCGCCCTGCTGGCCATTGCGGCGATCGCGGCCGGCCTGCTCGCCGTACGCCGCCCCGCCGCGGGCACCGCCCTCGCGGCCGCCTTCGGCGTGCTCGGCGCGGCGGCCGCGCTCAGCCGGCCGGAGGCGGCCTGGCAGGACGTGCTGCCCTCGCTGACGGGCGGGTTCGCGGCCGCCGGAGTGCTGTACCTCCTGGTCAGAGCCATCCCGCGGCCCCGTCCGCGACCCTCCGGCGCCGGCCCGCCCGGCGCCATGGACCGGCGCGGTTTCGGCCGCCTCGCCCTCGCCACCCTGGCCCTCTCGGCCGGAGCCGGGTACGCCGGGCGGCGGCTCGGCGCCTTCGGGGACGCGGGAGCCACGGCCTCGCGGGCCGGGTTCGTCCTTCCCCCGCCGACCGTGCCCGCCCCGCCCGTACCGGCCGGGGCGGAGCTGCGGATCCCCGGAACCACCCCCTTCATCACCCCCAACCGGGCGTTCTACCGGGTGGACACCGCCCTGGTCGTCCCGCGCGTGGACGCGGACACCTGGCGGCTGCGCGTGCACGGGGACGGGGTCTCCAGGCCCCTCACCCTCGGACTGCGGGAGCTGCTCGACCGGCCCCTGGTCGAGCACGACGCCACCCTCACCTGCGTGTCGAACGAGGTCGGCGGCCCGTACGCGGGCAATGCCCGCTGGCTGGGCGTGCGCCTCGCCGACCTGCTCCGCGAGGCGGGGGTGCGACCGCCTTCGCAGGGTGGTCCCGCAGACCAGCTCGTGGCGCGCTCGGTGGACGGGATGACCCTCGGCACCCCCGTCGAGGCCGTGATGGACGGCCGGGAAGCGCTGCTGGCGGTGGGCATGAACGGCGAGCCGCTCCCCTTCCGGCACGGCTTCCCCGTCCGGATGATCGTGCCGGGCCTGTACGGGTACGTCTCCGCGTGCAAGTGGCTGCGCGAGCTGCGGCTCACCACCTTCGCCGCGTACGACGCGTACTGGGTGCGCCGCTCCTGGGCGCAGCAGGCCCCGGTCAAGACCCAGTCGCGCATCGACACCCCGCGCCCCTTCGCCGAGGTCGCGGCGGGCCGGGTGGCGGTCGCCGGGGTGGCGTGGGCGCAGCACCGGGGCATCGCGCGGGTGGAGGTACGGGTGGACGCGGGCCCGTGGCGGGAGGCCCGGCTCGGCGCTGCGGACGGGGACGACACCTGGCGCCAGTGGGTGTGGCTCTGGGAGGCGGCTCCCGGCGGGCACACCCTCCAGGTCCGCGCCACGGACCGCACCGGCGCCGTACAGACGGGGGAACGCGCCGGAACCCTCCCCGACGGTGCCACCGGCTGGCACACGGTGACGGTCCGGGTGCGGGGCTAGACACCCCCGAGCGCCCCTCACGCGGTCCGAGCGTCCCCACCTAGTCGGGCCCGGTCCAGTCGAAGGTGATGTGCTTGCTGGACCGGCCCTCGCGGCTCCAGAGGAAGCCGTGGGCATCGGCGCGGTCCACCGTCGAGCGGCCCCAGGTCGCGACCTGGCCGGGTCCGGTCTCCGAACCAGGCAGGTTGGTGGACTGGACGCGCGCACCCGCCGGGGTCGTGGGTCCCGTGAGCGCGACCGCGCTCGCCTCGACCCGGCCCGGCACCACGGCCCGCCAGCTCGCGAGGTCGTCGGCGACCTCGATCTCGATGGGGGCGAACTCCATGCCGCGCATCTCGGCGCCCATCATGCTCACCATCTCGGCGGGCCAACTGCCCGCCTGCCCACCGAAGATCATCTGAAGGGCCGTGCGCTGGGGGTCGTCGGCTCGTTCGTCGACGAAGACCGCGGCGTACGTGTCCGTGTGCTCGGCCCAGACGTTGCCGACGAAGGAGCCCAGCATCAGCACGTTCAGGCCGTCCAGCGGTACGTCACCGTAACGGCCCTCGCGGATGTGCCAGGCCAGGATGCCGTCGCAGTCGCCGTGGGTGGGCAGTTGTGCGAAGGAGCAGGGGCAGGGCACGTTGCACTTGCAGGTGTCGAACCAGTCGCCCGCCGCGTGCCACCGGGGAACGGCCGCCGTCGTTTCGGACATCTCCCTGCCTCCTCGTGACCGTGCCGGGACGTCGGTCTCGGGCGGACGGCAGCGCCCCCGGGAACCGTCACCGGCCCACGCCCGGGTCGTACGGGGCGTACAAGACGTACGGGTATCCACCCCGATTGTCCCACCGCAGGGGTCACGCGGAGGAGGTACTTTCCTCATACACGCGTACACACGTACCCGCGCTCCCGCGCGCACGCGCGGGTCCGCCGTGATGTGCTGGAGGTGTGCGCCTCGACCGGAAGGCCCTGTCACCCCCTCTCCGTCCGGCGAATCTGCTGTCGGCCCGTCGGCTCGCGTTCGCCTGGTCCGTGATGGCGTCGATCGCCCTCCTGGCCTGGGTGCTGGTGGTCGACCAGGCCCGTGACATGGGGGTCGAGCCGGGAACCATGGGCATGGGCGTCCCGCCGTTCCTGCTGCTGTGGCTGGTCATGATGATCGGCATGATGTTCCCGTCGGTGGCCCCGGTGGCCCTCACCTGGGTGCGGGCCATCGGGCGCCGGTCGCCCACGGGAGTCGTGCGGACGGCTCGTACCGCCCAGTTCCTCGCCGGGTACCTGCTGGCCTGGACGGCCTTCGGCCTGATCGCCTACGGGCTCCTCGCCGGGACCGGGGCCCTGGTGGACGAGCACCCCGGCGCCGGGCGCTGGATCGGTGCCGGGGCGTTCCTGGTCGCCGGGCTGTACCAGTTCGGCCCGTGGAAGGACCTCTGCCTGCGGCACTGCCGGAGCCCGATGGGCCAGCTCGTGCGCTACGCGGGCTTCCGGCCCCGGGCCCGCGACCTGCGGGTCGGGGCGCACCACGGGGCGTACTGCGTGGGCTGCTGCTGGGGGCTGATGGTCGTGCTCGTCCCGCTGGGCGTCATGAACGTCCTGGCGATGGCCGCGGTGGCCGTGGTGATCTTCGTCGAGAAGCTGTGGCGGCTGGGCCCCGTCTTCTCGCAGGTCGTCGGGGCCGCCTTCCTCGTACTCGCGGTACTGAGCCTCTTCCAGCCCTGGCTCCTGCCGGGCCTGATCCCGTCGCAGTCGCCCATGACGGAGATGCTCCGCTCCTAGGGCCTGTCGTCAAACTCCCGTCGTCGCCCGAAGGGCGGCCGCGCGGCGTCTGGTGCGTGCTCTCGGCGTGCCGGGCGGAAGCCCGAGTACTGGACGTACTTGGCTTCCGTCCGGTGCGGTGAGAGCGCGTGCCAGGCGTCGCGCGGCAGACGGGAGTTTGACGACAGGCCCTAGGGGGCCGGGTCCCCCTCAGCAGGAGACGGCCGTACCCTCGGCCGGGCAGACCATGGCGGCCGGGCCGGCCAGGGTGCGGGCCTCGTGGAGGAGGCCGGGCGGGGTGGCGGCGCTGAGGGTCCAGACGACGGCGCCGCCGCCCGACGGCGCCGGGACGGCCGCGAACCGGTCCCGCAGGTCGGCCTCGGCGGTCTCCGGGTACGGGAGGTGGAGCGTCTCGTAGCGCACCGGGGCCGTGTCCACCGGGAGGATCCCGATCCGGCGGCGGTCGCCGACGGGGCACGGGTCGATCAGCAGCTCCGTGAAACCGCGGCCGCCCGTCTCTCCGGGGCCGCGGGCGTGCGTGTTGCCCGGGTACGCGGCGAAGGCGCCGGCGCCGGGGACCAGCCGGTGATGGACGTGGCCCAGCGCCCAGTAGTCGTACCCTGCGCGGGCCAGCGTCCGCGGGTCGGCCGGTGCGCAGATCCGGCGGCTCCAGGCCCCGTGCAGGCTGGTGTGCAGCAGCCCTATGTTGACGGCGCCGGGGGTCGCGGACGGGAAGCCGGCCGCGAGGTCGCGGTGCTCGTCGGGCTCCGCGACCGACTGGCCGTGGACGGTGATGCCGAGCTCGGGCCAGGTCACCGACTCGGGGGCGTCGGCGCCGAGCCAGCGCACCGAGGGCGGGAGGTGCAGTTTGTGCGGCAGCGGGGTCTCGGCGTCGTGGTTGCCCGACACCACCACCGTGTGCAGGCCCGCCTCGTGGAAGGCGCCGAGGGCGTCCTGGCAGGCGGCCAGCGCCCGGGCGTCGCAGTGGCGGCGGTCGAAGACGTCCCCGGCGATGAGCACCGCGGCGTAGCCGCCCTCGACGATGCGGCGCACGGCCGCGCGCAGGGCCTCGTACGGGGCTTCGCGCCGGTCTATCGCGGGCGCGCCGGGGTAGTCCGCCAGCCCGCGCAGGGCGGAGCCTATGTGCAGGTCGGCCAGGTGGGCCACGCGTATCGGCGCGGTCGCGGAGGGGTTCACGGGCCGAGGACGAGTTCGGTCTTGAAGGCGTCCCGCTCCAGCAGCCAGCCCTCGGCGCGGAGCTTGCCCATCAGGTCGGAGCGCAGCTCGACCGCGTCCCGCAGGGTGCGCCCCTTGGCGGTGATCTCGGCGAACCAGGCCAGCTCTCCGGAGGCGGTCCGCAGCCGGCTGACTTGCGTCTCCATCGCGTGATCGAGCATCCGGCCAGGATAGTTGGCCTGTCTTACGGGACCGTGGAGTCGGGATGACGCGGTGACCGACTCCGCCCAACCGGGAGGTTTCGCAGCCCACTTGGCGAGCTTTCCGGGGAGGCGCTCCAGGACCAGCTCGCGGGAGGCGTCGAGCCCCGGGAGTTCACCGGGCGCCAGGCCCGGGACCGGCCGACACTTCTTGTTGGTGAAGTCGAGGGTGGCGCGGGTGTGGCTGAGGTTGACCTGGACGGAGTAATTGCCGTCATCCGCACAGAAGTTGTAACCGGAGGCCCGGTCCATCACACGCCGCACCGCGGCCGGGTCCGTGCCGTCGCCCTCGATGTCGAAGCGGGCCTTGTAGGCGAGGCGGATCCGGTTCTCGTCGTCGTGGCGCCGGATGCGGACGATCCAGCCCTGCCCGTTCAGGCTGCGCCCGGCGTCGTCCATGTACTGGGCGACCTCGAAGCGGCCGGGCGCGCCGAGGGACAGCGCGGCGGCCGCGGCGGCCGTGGGCAGGCCGTCGGCGTCGAGCACCCGGTCCGGGTCGACCAGCAGCTTGACCTGGTAGCCCGCGCGCACCGGAGCCACCGGCGACATCCTGGTGTGCACCCCGGAACGAATCCGGCGGCTCGCCGATTTCTTGATCTTCTTCGCGTTCTGCGTGTTCTGTACTTTCTGCGTTTTGCGCATATCCCCGTCGATCATGCCTCATACGGCCCCAACTCGCCCGAAAACCCCGGAACGCGCAGGTGAACAGGCGGTGAATCTACCCCAGGACCAAGGCCACGACCCGTGAGGTCTCACGGCCCGCAGGCCCGGCATCCGCACCGCACGTCCACCCGGGACTTCGTGAACGCATTCACAAAATTCGGCAACGGGCGAAGGCGCACGTCATGACCACTCCTGCGGCACGGGACGAAGGACCCCTTCGCGCACACCTTCGACTCGGTAGCCGGCGCCGGCCGGCTTGACGCGATGCCACCCCCGGGTTCGACACGATGCGCGCCGCCCGCTCCCCCGGGCGGTGCACATCGTAGATTTGGCGTAATGTCCGGAATTCTCCGATTCCGTCGCACGTCAGGAGCCGGCGCAGTGGAGCTGACCAGTACGTCGTTCCTCGTCACGCTGATCGTCGTCACCGGGCTCGCGATGCTCGCCGCGCTGCTCCTGTGGAACCGGATCCCCGGCCCAGGCTGGGTGCGCTGGCCGGCCCGGCTGCTGATGATCGGCCTGTGCCAGCTCACCGCCATCTGCGTGGTGGCGACCTGGATCAACGGGAGCTACGGCCTCTACTCCTCGTGGGACGACCTGCTGGGCACCGACGCCGGACAGAACGACTCCGCCATGACCGGGCCGCCGCTCGGGCGGGCCAAGTTCACCCTCGGCGGCGACGGCACCCGCACCACGTACTTCCGCGGCTCCCACTCCAAGCTCGCCGGCCAGGTGATCGTGTGGACTCCCCCGGAGTACGACGCACCGGGCGCGGAGAAGACCCGGTTCCCCGTGCTGATGCTGCTGCACGGCTATCCGGGCTCGCCCCGGTCCTGGCTCGACATCGGCGACATGCCCGGCGCGCTGGAGCAGCTCGTCCAGCTCGGCGCGGCGCACCCCTTCATCCTGGTGATCCCCGACCTGTACCCCGGAGGCGTGAACACCGACTGCACGAACACCCCGCAGCGCAAGGTGGCCAGCTGGCTCGCGGAGGACGTGCCGGACCTGGTCGCCAAGAACTTCCGCACGCTCCCCGAGCCCAAGGGCTGGGGGCTGATGGGCATCTCCACCGGGGCCTTCTGCGCGGCCAAGCTCCCGCTCCAGTACCCGAAGGCGTTCCGGGCGGGCGCGGCCCTGGACCCGGATCCGCTGACGGGCGACCCGGACGTGCTGTCCGATCCGGTGCTGCGCGAGCGCAACAGCCCGATGTGGCTGGTGCAGCAGGCGAAGCGCGACAAGAACACGGACGTCGGGCTGTTCCTGGCCACCTCGGCGCAGGACAAGGACAGCCCGCCGCAGCAGCTGACCGAGTTCACCGAGGCGGCCCGGAACTCCGGGGTACGGGTCAAGACCCTGGTCCGCCCTCAGGGCGGGCACAACTTCCAAACCTGGATCGCCATGTACCCGGACGCACTGGGGTGGCTCAGTACGGAGATCTCACCGCCGTCCGAAGCCCCGTAGGCGGACCGGCAGCGACTCGACGCTGTTGCCTATGAAGCTGCGCTGGTGCGGGAGTTCCGCCTCGGGGACGGCCAGGTCCAGGTCCGGGAAGCGGGCGAAGAGGGCTTCCAGCGCGATGGTGGCCTCCAGCCGGGCCAGCGGGGCTCCGACGCAGTAGTGGGCGCCGTGTCCGAAGGAGAGGTTGCGGGCGGCGGTGGGGCAGGTCAGGTCGAAGCGGTCGGCGTCCGGGCCGTGGAAGGCCTCGTCGCGGCCGGCCGCCGTGTAGCCGGCGAGGACCGGGGTGCCCTGCGGGATCACGGTCCCGTCGATGGTCAGATCGCGGGTCGGGTAGCGGAACGGGAACCAGCTGACCGGGCCGTCGAAGCGCAGGGTCTCGTCGACCACGTCCGACCACGTGGCCTTCCCCTCCAGGACCAGCGCGAGCTGGTCTCGGTGGGTGCACAGGGCGCGTACGGCGTTGCTGATCAGGTTGAGCGTGGTCTCGTGGCCCGCGACCAGCATCAGCCGCATGGTGCCGGTGAGTTCGGCTTCGCTGAGCCGGTCGCCGTCGTCGTCCCGGGCGGCGATCAGCGCGCTCGTCAGGTCCTCGCCCGGATCGGCCCGGCGGGTGGCGGCGATGGTGCCGATCAGCTCGATGAGCTCGCGCACGGCCGCCATGACCTCGGCCGGGGTGGTGTCGGTGGCGATGACGGCGGTGTTGGTCAGCTCGTGCAGCCGCCCCCGGTGTTCGGGGTCCACGCCGAGGAGTTCGCAGATCACGCTCATCGGGAGCGGGAGCGCGACGTGCGTGCGCAGGTCCGCCACTCCGTCCGGGGAGGCCTCCGCCGCCCGCTCCAGGTCGGCCAGCAGCGCGGCCGTCAGTTCCGCGATGCGGGGACGCAGCCGCTCCACCTGCCGGACGGTGAAGGCGTTGCCCACCAGGGAGCGCAGCCGGCGGTGGTCGGCGTCGTCGGCGGTGTGCATGCCCTGGGCGTTGGCGAAGACGCGCAGCGGCCAGTCCGCGGCGATGGTGCCGTCGTGCAGGGCCGGGAAGTGCCGGGCGGACTTGGCCACATCGGGGTGGGCGAGGAACTCCTTCAGCGCCTCGTGACCGAGGACGACCGCGCCGGGGACCCCGCCGGGAAGCACCACCTCGGCCACGGCGCCCCGGGCGCGCAGCCGGGCGTTGAGGGCGTGCGGGCAGCCGCCCGCGGGGTCGATGACGTGCGGGAGCGCGGCCGCGGACGGGAGCGTGGACGGGGGCGTCGGCTCGGATGCCTGCGCGGGGTCGGTGGACAAGCCTGTCTCCTGACAATACGAACGGATCTCGGCCAACAGTGCGGCCTCGGGGGCCGGTTGTTCAAGGCCGCACCCGCCCGTCTCACGAATCCGCAGGCGCGCCGCACGGGCCCCGCCGCGCCCTGGCGTCGTAGGGTCAGGGCCATGGCGCAGGTACGGCGGACTCTCGAAGGCAAGGTGGCCCTGGTGGCCGGGGCGACCCGCGGCGCGGGCCGGGGCATCGCGGTCGCCTTGGGGGCCCAGGGCGCGACGGTGTACGTGAGCGGGCGCAGTACGCGCGGCAGGCGCTCGGAGTACGACCGGCCCGAGACGATCGAGGAGACGGCCGAGCTGGTCACGGCGGCGGGCGGGCGAGGAATCGCGGTGGTCGCGGACCACTTGGTGCCCGAGCAGGTCGAGGCGCTGGTCGCGCGGATCGACTCCGAGCAGGGCCGGCTCGACGTGCTGGTGAACGACATCTGGGGCGGCGAGCGGCTCTTCGAGTGGGAGAGCACGGTCTGGGAGCACGACCTGGACAAGGGACTGCGGCTGCTGCGGCTGGCCGTGGAGACCCACGCGGTGACCAGCCACTACGCGCTCCCGCTGCTGCTGCGCCGGCCGGGTGGGCTGGTGGTGGAGATGACGGACGGCACGGCGGAGTACAACGCGAGCCGCTACCGGGTCTCCTTCTTCTACGACATCGCCAAGTCGGCGGTGCTGCGCATGGCGTTCGCCCTCGGACACGAGGTGGGACCGCGCGGAGCGACGGCGGTGGCCCTGACCCCGGGCTGGCTCCGGTCGGAGATGATGCTCGACGCCTTCGGTGTCACCGAGGCGAATTGGCGGGACGCGCTGAAGACGGTCCCGCACTTCGGCATCTCGGAGACCCCGCTCTACGTCGGCCGCGCGGTCGCCGCCCTCGCCGCCGACCCGGATCTGTCCCGCTGGAACGGGCAGTCGCTCTCCAGCGGGCAGCTCGCCCGGGTCTACGGCTTCACGGACGTGGACGGCAGCCGGCCGGACGCCTGGCGGTACATGGTCGAGGTGCAGGACCCCGACCTCCCGGCCGACCCCACCGGTTACCGGTAGGGCGCACCTCGGCCCCGCTCCAGGCCCCGGTCAGCCCCGCTCCAGCAGCCGCGCGATCCCGTCCAGGACGCAGCGCAGGCCGAAGTCCCATACGGTCTCGGGGCTGTACCCGCCGACCGCGCTGCCGACCCGCCCGGCGAGGGGGTAGCGCTCGGGGTCCATGGCCCGTTCCAGCAGCGGGGCGCTGAGCTCCCACCACTCCTGGTCGCTCTGGCGGGCGTTGTGCGCGGCGGTGTCGGCGGCGGCCAGGGCCTGCGCGTGGACGAAGCCGAGGAGATGGGTCAGGGCGGCGTCCATCTCCACGTCGGTGAGGCCGATGCCCTCGAAGGCCGCGAGCTCGCACTCGTACTTGCCGATCACTCCGGGGCCCAGCGGGGGCCGGGTGACGGACACCTCGCCCATCCACGGGTGCCGCAGGTACAGCGTGCGGTTGTCCTCGGCGACGCGTGCGACCTTCTCCCGCCAGGAGTCCTCCGGGCCCGGCGCGCCGCGCTCCATGGCCAGGTACGCGGCGTCCAGCATCAGGTCGAGCAGCTCGGCCTTGCCGGGGACGTAGGTGTAGAGGGTCATGGGGGTCACCCCCAGCCGCTGGGCCAGCGCCCGCATCGTCAGGGCGGCCAGCCCGGACCCGCCGTCCCGCCCCGCCTCGTCGGCGAGTGCGATCGCACCGTCGACGACGGCGTCGACGGTCAGCCCCTGACGGGGCCCGCGCCGCCCGCTGGGCGCTCCCTGCCCCGGCTCGCGCCACAGCAGCTCCAACGTGCGGACGGGGTCGCCCGCGCCGCTCCGGTCCGTGGTCACTCCCGACCCCTTCCCGCCGCCTTCCGGCAGCCCGCTCATTTAACTTTCTACGCTGTATAGAATACTGTGTATAATGAAATTCCGAGCCACGACACCAGGAGGACCCATGCGGATCACCGACACCGCCATCTGCCTCACCGTCGAGGACACCACCACCTCATCCGCCTTCCTGACCAGGCATTTCGGATTCAAGGAAACGATGGCCGCCGACGGCTTCGCTTCCCTCTCCCACCCCGACGGCCCGAACGTGATCTTCGTACGGCGCGGCCTGGAGGTGCTTCCCGAGGAGCTCCGCGAGCAGCACGCCGCCGGAGTGCTCCTCGCGTTCACCGTGGCCGACCTGCCCGCCGAGTACGAGCGGCTGCGCGCCGAGGGCGTCCCGATCGTCATGGAGCCGCGCGTGGAGCCCTGGGGCGAGCGGGTGTTCCTGGTGGCCGACCCCAACGGAGTCGTCATCGAGCTGGTCGACTGGGTGGAGACCCCGACCGACCCGGCTCCCTGATCCGTACCGGGCACGGCAACCCGCCCCGGCAACCCCGCCCCCGGCGCCCACGCCCCGGGGCGGGTTCACCCCGCGGCGATCCCGGGGCCGCCCCCGGTGAGCGGGGCGAAGAAGCGGGCCACGTCCTGCTCGGTGACCTCGCCGAGGGTGGCCGGGGACCAGCGCGGGCTGCGGTCCTTGTCGACGACCTGCGCCCGGATGCCCTCCACCAGGTCGGGGGAGGTCAGCGCATTGCAGGAGACCCGGAACTCCTGTTCCAGCACCGGCTCCAGCGCCCCGAGCGCGGCGGCCCGGTGCACGGCCTCCAGGGTCACCTTGAGGGCGGTCGGGGACTTGGCGAGGATCGTCTCGGCGGCCTCCTTCGCCTCCGGGTCCCCGTATCCGAGCAGCCGGTCCACGATCTCCTCGACGGTGCCGGCGGCGTAGCAGTGGTCGATCCAGCCCCGCCCTTCGGCCAGGGCCGCCGGCCCGGCGTCGGCGGCGTACCGGCCCAGCACCTCCCGGACCGGCGCCCCGGCGAGCTCGGCGGTCAGCGCCGGCAGCCGGTCGGCGGGTACGAAGTGGTCGGCGAGCCCGCACAGCAGCGCGTCGGCGGCGCCCACCGCGGAGCCGGTGAGGGCGAGATGCGTGCCGAGCAGGCCGGGGGCGCGGGCCAGCAGGTGGGTGCCGCCGACGTCCGGGACGAAGCCGATGCCGGTTTCGGGCATGGCGACGCGGGAGCGCTCGGTGACCACGCGGACGCTGCCGTGGGCGGACACGCCGACTCCGCCGCCCATCACGATGCCGTCCATGAGGGCGACGTAGGGCTTGGGATAGCGGGCGATGTGCGCGTTGAGCCGGTACTCGTCGCGCCAGAAGGCTGCCGAAGCGCGCGTCCCGGCCTTCGCGTCGTCGTGGATGGCCCGGATGTCCCCGCCCGCGCACAGCCCCCGGTCACCCGCGCCGCGGATGAGCACCTGCTCCACGCCCGGATCCCGCTCCCAGCCGGTCAGGGCCTCGGCGATGCGGAGCACCATGGGGTGGGTGAGGGCGTTGAGGGCCCTGGGCCGGTTGAGGGTGATCACCCCGGTGCGGCCTTCGACGGCGCACAGGACGGTGTCGGCGGTGTCGGCGGCTGCGGTGTCGGCTTCGATCTTCACGCCGTCCAGTATGGAGGGCGCGGGTGTCCTACGGGGTGGACAGCAAGGCGACGTAACCGGACAGGGCTGCGGCCGTGCCGGACAGCGGGAAACGGGCGCCGAGGTACCCGTCCGGGCGTACGAGGAATCCGGTCGGGCCGTCGGCGCCGTACAGCCGGGCGAACTCGCCGGCGGCGTCCCGGTATCCGGGGACGGGGGCGGGGAGGCCGGCGGACGCGTCGAGTGCGGCCTCACGGGCGAGGACGACCACGGTGCGCGGGCCGGTGGCGCCGTCCGCGGAACCACCCTCCGCACCGCCCTCCGCACGCCCCTCCTCCGCGACCTCCGCAAGCGCCGGGCCCGCGGCCCGGGCCTGCTCGGCGGCCTCGGCCAGGGCAGCGCCGTCATCCCCGTACAGGAGCACCACGTGGCCGGCCCGGCCGCGCAGGACGTCGAGCAGCCGTGCGGGGTAAGCGGCGAGGGGCAGGGTCAACCCGCTGCAGTCCGGGGCCCGTTCACCGGGCTGCGGTGCGTCCTCCGGGCCGAACGGCGTGCCGGCGAGCGGTCCGTCGCGGTAGCCGACGAGCAGTTGGGCCTCGCGGAGCAGCACGGTCCGCAGATCGTCCGGCTCCTTGTCGATGCCCTGGGTCGCGTGCCGCACGGTCCGGCCGACGACCTCCTCGCCGACGGGGCGGCGCTCGGCGTCGTAGCTCGCGAGCAGGTGGGGGCCGCCCGCTCCCCGGAGCGCGAGTGCGAGCTTCCAGGCCAGGTTGCAGGCGTCCTGGATCCCGGTGTTCATGCCCTGGGCGCCGGTGGGCGGGTGGATGTGGGCGGCGTCGCCCGCGACGAAGACGCGCCCGTCGCCGTACCGGTCGACGATGCGGTGGCTGATGCGGAACACGGAGGACCAGCGCATCCCGGAGACCGTGGCCGGGGCCGGGGCGAGCCGGTCGACGACGGCCTGGATGTGGGAGAGCTCGGGAACCCGGCCCCCTTCCAGCCCGTGCAGCACGCCGTCGCCCGCTCCGGGGCCCCCGGCCGAGCCCCCTGCCGGTCCGCCGGCCGGCTGTGCGGAGAGTTCGGGCGGGACCAGCATCGACATGCGGTAGCGGCCCCGGCCGGGGAGCGGGATGCACACCAGCACGTCGTCCGTGGACCCGTCGACGCCCTGGTGCATGGACCGCAGGCCGTACCCCTCGGGCAGGTCCCAGTCGCTCACGACGTCGGCCAGCATGTACTCCTCGGCGAAGGCCCCGCCCTCGTAGGAGAGTCCCAGCCCCTTGCGCACGGTGCTGTGCGCTCCGTCGCAGCCGATGAGGTAGCGGGTGCGCAGCTCCTCCTCGCCGCCGGACGGGGTGCGCAGGAGGCTGGTGACGCCCCCGGCGGACCCGCCGCCCCTTGCGGCCCCGTCCCCGTCCTGGGTGAACGACAGCAGTTCGGTGCCGCGTTCGATGACGGTGCCCAGCGCCGCGAGGTGCTCCTCGAGGATCCGCTCGGTCTCGTACTGCGGCAACGCGGCGAACCGGTAGGGCACTTCAGGAGGAAGCATGAGCTCGATCCGGGCCTGTTCGGTGCCGTTGACGTAGATCAGCTGACCGCGCAGGGGCACGGCGGTCTCGATGACGGTGCGGGCCAGGCCCATCCGGTCCCAGATCTCCAGCGTGCGCGGCTGGATGCCCACCGCCTTCGCGTACGGCAGCCGGGCCGGCAACCGGTCGACGAGGCGGCAGCTCGCGCCGTGCCGGCGCAGTTCCGCCGCCGCGCTGAGGCCGACCGGACCGGCGCCCACGATCAGTACGTCGGTCATCGGGGTGTGCGCCATGGGTTCCTCCCGATCGCCCTACCCCGAACCGGTTCCCTGCCTCCATGCTGACCCGGTGTGGCGCGGACGGCCAGACGAGCCGGTCAGCCCTCCTTGGCGTGCGCGCCCGGGGTGTGCCCGAAGGCACGCCGGAACACGTCGATGAACGCGCTCGCCGAGGACCAGCCGCAGCGGTGCGCGACCGCGGTCACGGGGGTGTCCACCGCCAGCAGCCGCAGCGCGTGGTGCAGCCGCAGCTGGGTCCGCCACTGGGGGAAGGTCATGCCCAGCTCGGCGCGGAACAGCCGGCTCAGGGTCCGCTCCCCCGCCCCGGCCCCGGCCTGCGCGGAGAGTTCCGCCAGTCCGCGCGCATCGGCGGGATCGGCGTACAGCAGCGCGCACACCGCGGCCAGCCGGGGATCGGAGGGAGCGGGCAGGTGCAGCGGCTGGAGCGGCGAGGCCCGCAGCTGGTCGAGCAGCACCGCCAGCATCCGGCGCCGCTCGGCACTGCCGTCCTGCGGGGCCCGGGTATAGGCCAGGATCAGCTCGCGCAGCAGGGGGCCGACGGCGAGCACGGCCGGGGCGGAGAGCGAGAGCGGGTTGAGGTGCGTGGGCAGGCCCACGCAGTGCAGGTCGACACGGCCGAAGGCCCGATGCTCGTGCACGGTCCCGGCGGGGATCCACAGGGCGCGGGTGGTGGGCGCCACCCAGGTGCCGGCGTCGGTGGTGACGGACAGCACGCCGGAACCGGCGTAACAGATCTGGTGGTCGTCGTGGCGGTGCGGATCGATGCCGTGGTGGGTGTCGAGCTCGCGGATGCTCGTCGCTGCGCGCGGGGTGTGGCGGATTTTCTGCATCACCCGGCAATTTATCGGAAGCGGGACGCCCCCGGCGAGAGCGATTCTCGACCGGTGACCTCCATGAGACCGCCCCTGCCCCTGCCCTCCCGGCTCCGTACGGCCGCCTTCTCCGCGGGCCACTCCTGCGTGGACGTCTACCAGGGCGCCGTCGCCGCGCTCGTGCCCTTCCTTGTCTCCGAGCGCTCGTACGGCTACGCCGCCGCGTCCGGCATCGTGCTGGCCGCCTCGCTGCTCTCCTCCGTGGTCCAGCCGCTGTTCGGTGCGCTCACCGACCGGTGGCCGATGCCCTGGCTGATCCCGCTGGCCACGGCCGCCGCGGGGCTGGGCGTGGCCCTGGTCGGACTCGACGCGGGGTACGCGGCCACCCTCGCCGCCGTCGCCCTGTCCGGGCTGGGCGTCGCCGCGTACCACCCGGCGGCGGCCCGGCTGGTCCGTACGGTGGGAGGCCCCGGGCACGGCGCGATGAGCTGGTTCGCGCTCGGCGGCAACATCGGCTTCGCGTGCGCCCCGCTGCTGGTGGTCGGCGCGCTGGCGCTGCCGGGGCCGGCGGGGTGGTGGCTGCTGGCCGCCCCGGCGGCGCTGGGCGTGTTCCTGAACAGGCCGCCGTCCGCGAAGCGTTCGGCTGCGGACGGGGCGGCCTCAGGTCCGGCTCCGGCCGCGTCCCGGCGCCCCCGCGACGACTGGCGGGCCTTCCTGCGGCTCTCTCTGGTGGTCGTCGTGCGCTCGGTCGTCTTCACCGGCCTGAGCACCTTCATCGCGCTGTACGTCCGCGAGCGCGGCGGCGGCGAAACCGCCGGCGCCGTCGCCCTGTTCGCCCTCTTCGCCGGGAGCGCCGGCGGCACCCTCCTCGGCGGCCGGCTGGCCGCCCGCTGGGGCCGTGTCACCACCGTCCACCGTGCCTACGCGGCCGTGGTGCCGGCCGTCGCGGGCATCCTCTTCCTGCCGCTGCCGCTGGTGTACGTCTGCTCGGCGCTGGCCGCCACCGCACTGTACGTGCCGTTCTCCCTCCAGGTCACCCTTGGCCAGGACTACCTGCCGACCCGCATGGGCACGGCGAGCGGGGTCACCCTGGGCCTGACCGTCAGCGTGGGCGGTCTCGCGAGCCCCCTGATCGGCGCGGCGGCCGACGCGGCCTCCCTGCGGACGGCCCTGCTCCCGCTGGCCGTGCTCCCGCTGCTGGCCTGGGCCCTGGCCCGGCGGCTGCCGGAGCCCGCGGAGCCCGACCCCGCGGAGCCGGCGCTCACTGCGGCCCGGGGCTGACGGCGCCCTCCCGGGGGCTGGAGCGGTGGGCCCGCCAGGCGGCCAGGGCCTGCGGGCGGGTGCCCTCGGGGTGGCGGGCGTGCCAGTCCCGGAGGAACCGGTTCAGCTCGAACTGGGCACCGATCTCCCGGGGTTGAGCCGCCTGAGCCCGGGTGGCGTGCCAGTGGGCGACCGCCTCGGCGAGGGTGCGTCCCGCGCCCTGGGCGACGTAATCCCGCATGAAGGCGTCGAAGTGGAAGCCGGGCCCGATCTCCCGGACGAAGTACTCCCGCAGTACCTGGCTGCACCGCTGCCCCGGCGGGATCACGCTGGTCCCGTCCACGGGCGCGGCCAGCTGCCGGCCCGCACCGCGGGCGGGCCGGGAGCCGGCCGGAGCCTGTACCGGGGCCGGAAGCCCGTCCAGCGCGGCGGCGATCCGCGCCGTGACCGCCGCCTTCCCGCCTCCGACGGGAAGGCCCATCCGGCGCGCCAGCGCGGTGAGTTCGGCCAGCGTCCAGTACCAGCGGGCCAGCTCCGCCCCGGTCAGCTCGGGACTCGGAGCGGGCCGCACTTCACCTTCATTCGTACTCACGTTCCCATCCTAGACGCCTCACCGCCCCGGCCCGCCCACGGTCAACGGACCCCGGCGTTGCGACGCTCACGGCCGCGCAGGACGTCGAGGGCGAAGAACCTCGTGACCGCCCCGCCCAGCCCGTCGGGGCCGGAGAACCCGCGGCGGGCCATTTCGACGTCCGGTGAGGTGCCGCGCCCCTGCCAGTGGCGCAGGAAGAGCTTCGCGCACATCGGCGGCGGCGGGACCACCAGCCTGGGCCTGGTCTCCTCGGCAGCCTCGTCGGCCCGGACGACGAGAGCGCACCACTCCTCCCAGCGCTCGGATTCCCGCAGGCGCGCCAGGACCGCCGGCCGCCAGTCCACCGACTGCCATACGGGCCACACCCGCACCATGAGGAGCCGGATCCGGTCGGCGGCGGGGAGCCCGTCCCGCTCCTCCTCCGTGAACCAGCGGGCGAGGGAGTCCGGTAGCTGCGAACGGCCGTCGAGCCCGAGCTTGGCCCGTGCGTACGCTTCGAGCGTCATGCCCCGGGCCCCGGCGAGCTCCTCCAGCAGACCGGTCAGCACCTCCTCGTGCAGCGCGGGGTAGCCCTCGTCGAACAGCCGGGCGGCGTCCAGTACGTCGAGGTCCGACATCCACCGGCCGGGAGCGTGCTCCCGGCGGGTCCGGCGGACCAGGGCCTGGGTCCGGCTGATGCCGGTGAAGGGCACTTCGGGCGCGACCGGACCGGGGGTCACCGCGCCCCGGCTCGCGATCGCGCGCAGCGCCGCCATCGCGTCGAGCCGTTTGAGGTCCCACACGCCCGAGGCGATCATCTCCTCCAGCGTCCCCAGGGATTCGTGGTCCTCCTCGTCCAGCGCCCGCTCGACGTCCTTCCAGCCGCGGTGGGTGAAGGGAAGCGCCGCGGCCGCCGCCACGATCCGCCGTCCGGCGTCGGGCGCGATCAGCTCGGTCTCGGCGCCCTCCTTACAGCCGTAGCGGAGGTTCACCAGGGCCACGGTCTGCGCCGGGTACCCCATCTCGGCCGGGCCGTGCAGGACCCCCACCTCGTCGTCCCCGTCGATCTCGCCGGAGGCGTACATGGTGAAGACGGTGCCGAGGCCCCGCATGCCGCACGGGGCGAGCTCCGCGGCCCGCAGCGCGCCCATGCTCGCGGCGCCGATCACCTCCGCGCCCTCGGTGAGCACCTGGAGGATCTCCTTGTGGCCGACGGAGCGCCGTTCCCGGAAGTAGCCGTCGACGACCACGACCACGTCTCCCGGGTGCCACTGGTCGGCGAGGAGGTCGCCCCGCCCTGCGGGCGGGCGCACCTCCGCCTCCGGGAGCACCGCGTGGACGTCGGCGGCCGAGAGGGTCGGCCCCGCGTAGACGATCACCCTGGACCCGTTCAGGCTGTGCGCGTTCACGCTGTGCCCATTCACACTGCGCCCACTCACACTGTGCCCATTCACTACAGCACCTCCGGGCATACGCGGCTCCCCGGAGCCACGACCTTGACGACCGGGACCCCGATCTCCTCGCGCGTCAGGTCGACGAGGAGGGGCGGATGGGAGAAGGCGGCGGCCGCCCGGCGCACCACGTGCGCGAGGGCGCCGGCCAGACTGTCGTGCGGGACGGGCTCCTCCACGAGGCCCTTGATGTCGGCGGCCGCCGGGCCGGACCGCGCGCTCCGCAGCCGGCCGGCGTCCACCTGACCGAAGTCGTCCCGGAGGTCGTCCCGGGCCCCCGAGATGTACGCGAGCCTGGCCTGTGCCGCTTCGGAGACGGCACGGGTGAGGGCGATCTCCGGGCTGAGGTGGCAGCCGAAGCCGAACATCGGCGCCGGGTACTCCTCGCTCGCCACCCAGGACAGGAAGCACGGCAGGCCGGTGGGCGACGGAACGAGGCGGACCTCCAGGGTGACGTCGGCCCGTTCGATCAGCGTGCACAGCTCGTCGGCCACCGGCGACCCGAGGGAGCGCGGGTCGACGCGTACGCCCATCTCCCCGCCCCCGGTGACCGCGGCCGTCATCGCGTCGCGCTCGATGACCTCGCAGAGGGCGTGCAGAGCGGCTTCGATGCGGGTGTTCCCGCTGGCCAGGCCGTTCGTCGACTCGAAGAACACCGGCGGGTTCCAGTCGGTGTGCTCCTCCAGCGTCAGCCGGACCACGTTCACGGGAACGAGGGTGCGCGCTCCGTCGACCAGGGATCGGGCCGCCACCCAGTCCAGCGGCAGCCCGTCGTGCAGCAGGCTCGGCGCGGAGGGCGCCAATGCGCCCACCTCGTAGCCCAGTTGTGTACGGAGCTTGCGGGGCGTGGCGGTCAGCGCGGGCAGGGCCGGCTGTTCCACGTGCCAGGTCTCGACCGATTCCATCACCGCCGAGAGCCTGGCCAGTTCGGGTGTCATCCCCTTGCCCTGGGAGACGGCGAGCGTTCTGGAGAGAGGCCGGATCGCCTGGTAGGTCGGGATGCCGATGGAGTCGAGCCGGGTGATGTCGGCGACCCGGGTGACGCCGACCTTCGCGGCCGCGCGGGTCGCCATGTCCCAAGTGGCCTTGGGTGGTTGGGCCCGGTGCGTGCCCGGCAGGCGGTGTACGGAGCGGTCCGCCGGTGTGGCGAGCCAGGCCAGGGGTGCGTCATCGGTCTGCACGGTGGGGAGCTCCTGCGGGTCAGAGGTTCCGGGTGCGCCGCAACAGCGCCCGGCCGGCGACGAAGTTGGCGACGATCGCGACGACGGCGAGCACCACCAGGGAGGGCCAGGCCTTGCCCAGGCCGAAGATCGCGGCGTCGCGCATCCCCGTGACGGCGTACGACACCGGGTTCACGGTCGAGATCCACCGCAGCACCGTGGGGAGCTGCTGGGAGGTGGACAGCGACGGCGCGGCGAAGACGAGGACGGGCACCGACACGCTGGTGAGCACCATGAAGGTGCGGTAGTCGCTGATGAGGACGGCCGCCGCGAGGTACAGCCCGTTGAAGGCCACCGACGAGAGCACCAGGGCCAGCAGCAGCCAGATCCAGTGGGACGCGTGGAACGGGTAGTCGAAGATGATCGCGGCGACGGCCAGGGCCAGCAGGCTCTGGGCCAGCACGAGCGAGACCCCGGCCAGCAGCTTGCCGGCCAGGAAGCGCGACCGGCGCAGCGGCCAGCTCCAGAGCTGGGTCGACACCCCGCTCATCTCCTCCTGGAACATCGCCATGCCCGTCGTCCCGGAGGCGCTGACCACCGACATGGCCAGCACCATGGGGAGGAGGAAGACGGCGAAGGGGAGGGTTTCGCCGCGGTAGGTGATGTTCCCGACGACGTTGCCCAGCGAGGTGTTCACCAGGAGCAGGTACACGAGCATGGGGGTCAGACCGAGGATGAGGTTGACCCTGTTGCGGGCGAGGAGCGCGTACTCGCGGTAGAACACGGCGGTGAAGTCCGCCGGCTTGCCCGACGCGACCGGTGCGGTGGTCTTGAATCCCAGGTCGGCCACGGTGTCAGCCCTCGTTCCCGGTCATGCGCAGGAAGACCTGCTCCAGCGAGTCGGTGACGGTGGAGATTCCGGAGATCGCGACTCCGGAGTCGTGGCAGTGCCGGGACAGTTGCGGCAGCACGTCCCGGACCTGCGCGTTCTCGATGCGCACCTCGGCGTCCTGGACCGTCGCGGCCAGTCCGGCCGCGGCCGCCCATTCCTTGACGACCTTGGCGCCGACCGCGTCGTCGACGCTGACCAGCAGGTGCGCTCCCCCGAACTCCTTGACGAGCTCGCTCGGTTGGGCGAACCGGACCACCTTGCCCTGGTTGATGACCAGGACCCGCTGGGCGTTGCGCTCCAGTTCCTGGATGATGTGGCTGGTCCAGATCACGGTCATGCCGTACTCCTCGCGCAGCCACCGGACGAAGCGCTCGATCTGGTGCCGGCCGGCCACGTCCAGCCCGGCCGAGGGCTCGTCGAGGATGAGGAGTTCGGGGATGGTCAGCAGGGCCCGTACGAGCTGCAGCCGCTGACGCTGCCCGCCGGAGAGCTGGAAGACGAGCCGGGACAGGTGGTCGGCCAGGCCGAGGTACTCGGCCACCTCCATCGCCCAGGGGCGGGTGGTGCGCCAGGACAGTCCCTTGAAGCGGGTGGCGATCAGCAGGTTGTCCAGGGCCGAGAGCATCTCGTCATAGGGGGCGGACTGGTGCATCGCGCCGATGCCGGTCTTGGCGGCGACCGGGTCGCGGGCCGGGTCCACGCCGAACACCCGGATCCGCCCGGTGGTGGGCGGGGTGACGCCGCAGATCATCTTCATCAGGGTGGTCTTTCCGGCACCGTTGGGTCCCAGCAGCCCGATGGTCTCGCCTTTGGCGATGTCGAATGAAATTCGGTCGACTGCCGGCGTCTCTTTCCCGCGATAACGCTTGGTCAGTTCCTCGGCGTTCACCACACCATTCGCCACGGTCCGCCCTCCAGAATGTGATCGATGTTCCTCTTGGTGTTTCTCCGGACGGTGCTCTCCGGACGGTGTTCTCCGGCTTGGCCGGTCGAGTTGCTGCGGCTGGACGTTACGCCCGCGGGACGGCACGGAAGCGGCCGCTGCCCAAGTTGCCTTGAAGCTGCCTCCGTTCTGCCGCCTCCCGCGCCGTCCCCGTTGGCTAGCATGCGCAGATGAGCCGTTCAGGACAGGCGGAAGACCGTGACGGCCAATCCGTTGTGGTTCTGGTGAATTGCGCGGGCGGTCGTGAATTGGAGGTCGTTCGCGATGCTTTGACGGGCCCTCTGGAAACTCCGGCGATATTGATCCGGCAGGACGAACTCATGTCCACGCCCCTGGCTCTGGACGTGGACTCCGGTCTGCTGGACGTGTCCGGGCGCCGGGTCAGACCGGCCGTGGTGTGGGTACGGCACGGTTCGGCCTGTGCGCTGATGGCGCAGGCGAGGCCCGCCGGTTCGATGAATCCGCTGCGGGCCGAGTCCTGGTCCGGGTTCCTCCGTCAGGTGGCGGCCACGGCGGACGCCGCACTGCCCGGCGGCACGGTCGTCGGGCCGGGCCAGCTGGCGCAGGCGCGCCGGCTGGGCGTGCGCACGCCCCGTACGGTCGTCACCAATGACGTGCCGGCGGGGGCGCGGGAGGTCGGGGCGCCGACCCTCGTGGTCAAGACTCCGGACTTCCGGCTGTTCGAGCCGGACCGGCGCAACTGGAAGGCCGCCCTGCCCTCGGTCGTGGGCCTGGAGGCGGTGGAACAGGGCCCCGGACCGGCCCCGGGCGTCGCGGGAGAGCGCCCGGTCGTGGTCCAGGAGTACGTGCCGCACGCACGCGAGCTGCGCGTCTACCACCTCGACGGCGGGATCTGCGCCTTCGAGGTCCGCAAGCCCGATCCGTCGAGCCCCATGACGGATCCCGACAGCGTCACCGTGACACGCGTCGACTGCCCGCCCCCCGCGGCCGAGGCGGTGCGCACCCTGTGCACCGCCTGGAACCTGCGCTACGGGGCGTTCGACCTGCTCGTGTCCGACACCGGGGAGGCGGTGTTCCTGGAGGCCAACCCGGACGGGGACTGGCTCTGGTTCGAACGCAAGGCGCGCTGGCACGGCGTCTCGTTCATGGCCGCCGTCATGGTCCGCGAGTTGTTCGTACGCAGTACGTCCTGAGGGAGAGCGTCGTGAGGAGAGCGTCGTGAGGAGAGCGTCGTGGAGCTCTCGCCGGTGACGGCGATACGGGGTACGGCGATACGGGGTGCCGAGATCTCCAGCCGGGGCCTGGTGCTGGTGGCCCTGGTGGCGCGGGGTCATACGACCGACCGCGTGGCCCGTGCGCTGCGCCTGAGCAGGCACACGGTGGGCGAGGAGATCAGCGTCCTGCTCGACCGGTTCAACTGCAGGAACAGGGCTGAGCTGGTGGCCTACTGCTATGTCCACCGGCTCCTGCCGATCGATGTCTGGCCGCCGCCGTGCGGCCCCGTGAAAGGGGTGGGTGACGTGTTCGACCCTCTGACCGCTCTGCGCGAGGCCGGGCTTCCGGTCGACCAGTTGAGCACCGCGCAGCGCGAGGTGCTGGCGGGCCTGACCGAGGAGGAGACGTCGGTCGTCGTATCGGTGCAGCTGCGGCTGGTCGAGGCGGATTCCGGTGCGGATGCCGAGGTGTGGGCGCACGACCTGAAGCTGCTCTGAGCGCGCATGAGCCGGAGACTGGTGGTCGTTCTCTTCCTCGATCTGGTCGGGTGGACCCGGCTCGCCGAGCGCGTGGACCCGGAGCCGCTGCAACGGCTGCTCGACGAGTACTACGAGATCTGCTCGGCGGCGGTGGAGGAACACGGCGGGGTCGTCGAGAAGTTCATCGGCGACGCAGTCATGGCGGTCTTCGGAGCCGACACCTCCCAGGAGGACGACGCTCCGCGGGCGCTGCGCACGGCGATGCGGATCCGCGCCGAGGTCCGTGACCTGCGCACGCCCGCCACCGACGCCGCCCCGGTCGAGGTCCATTGCGGGATCGCGGCCGGTGAGGCGCTGGTGACGCGTTCGGCCCGGGCCGGCATCCGGGTCGTCGGCGACGTGGTCAACCTCGCCGCACGGCTCCAGTCGCTGGCGGTCGCCGGGGAGATCATCGTGAACGAGACCGTGGCGCACCTGGCCCGTCCGCACTACGCGATGGTCCCGATGCCCCCGGTGGTCCTGAAGGGCAAGGCCGAACCGGTGCCCGTGCTGCTGGTCACCGGTGAGGCGGTCGACGGCGGGGCCGGCGAGGACTCCCTCATGGTGGACCGCGGCGCCGAACGCCACCGGCTGCGCCGGGTCTACCACCGGGTGGCCCGGGAGCGGCGCGCGGAACTGGTGACGGTGCTCGGACCACCCGGCATCGGCAAGACCCGGCTGGTCCGGGAGGCCGTGGACGACCTCGTCGCGGCCGGGGCGAGGCCCGTCGCGGTGTTCGGCAGCTGCCAGTCCTACGGAACGGCCGGGAACTACGGGGCGCTCGTCGAAATGCTGGACGCGCTGACCCGGCGGGCGCCGTCCTGCGCGGAGTTGCTGCGGGCGGACGAGCGGATCGCCGGAGTGCTCGCGGCGCTGCGCGACGCCTCGCTCCCCCGGCGGGCCGGTGCCGTCCCGGGCCCGGGCGTGGAGGAGGTGTCCTGGGCGACCCGGGAGCTCCTCACCGCCGCGGCCGGCGACCCGCTCGTCGTGGTGTGGGACAACCTCGCGTGGGCCGGGCAGTCGCTCCTGCGGCTCATCGGCGAGCTGATGGACGGCCTGCGGGACCTCCCGCTCCTGATGGTGTGCGTGTCCAGACCGGAACTGGCGGGACGGGACGCGTCGCAGGAGGCGGACGTGATCGAGGTCGGGGCGCTGGTCCCGGCTGACAGCGCGCGGCTGGCGTTCTCACTGGCCGGGCGCGGGAGCGGCGACGAGGTGGAAATGCACGGGCTCGACCTGGCCGAACAGGTCGACCGGGTCGCCCTCTACAGCGCGGGCAACCCGCTGTACATCCGGCTGATGATGGACTGGCTGAGGAACGGCCGGACCGTCGACGAGGTGCCGCCGAGCATCACGGCCATGGTGGGGGCGATGATCGACCGGCTGCCCGCGCCGGCCCGGCGGCTGCTGGGCGCGGCTTCGGTGATCGGGCCCTCGTTCACCGTGGAGCAGCTCGCGCTGCTGGGCGAGCCCGCTCCGGAGGCGGCGGTCGCGGAGCTCGCCGGACGGCGCCTGTTCCGGGCCACGGAGGAAGAGGGGGGCTACCGCTTCGTCCAGCAGCCGGTGCACGAAGTGGCGTACGGGAGGCTGGAGAAGGAGCAGCGCGTCTCCTGGCACCGGCGGCTGGCCGAGCACGGTTTCAGTCCCGGCTTCCACCTCGAAGCCGCCACCCGGCTCCTCGGAGGGCTGCGCCCGGACGATGCGGAGCTGCCGGAGTTGGCGCGGCAGGCGGCCGGGGCCCTGCTCGGCGAGGGCACCGTGGCGTTGCGGCAACGTGACGTGCCGACGGCGATCGGACTGCTCGGACGGGCGCTCGTCCTGGCGCGGGGCGGGCCGGACCGGTGCCGGTCGGTCGCGGCCGTCCGGCTGAGCGACGCCCTCATGCTGTCCGGGGACACCCCGGGTGCGCTGGAGGTGGTGGAGGAGGGCCCGTGGCGCGCCACGTCGCCTCCCGCCCTGGTACGGGTGCAGCGGCACCTGCTGGCCGCCCGGCTCGGCAAGGTCACGGCGGCCGACGTGGAGGGGCTGCGGGCCGCGCTCGAGGGACTCGACGGACTCGACGGCGAGGAGCCCGACCGGTCCGCCCGGTGCCGGTTCGAGCAGCTGCTGATGCTGATCCACTTGGACCGCGGCCGGTTCGGGGCGGCCGAGGAGGCGGCCTGCGCCGCGCTCGACCATGCCCGCGGAGTCGGCGACGCGTACGAGGAGGACCGGCTGCTGGTGGCGCTGTGCGAGATCCGGCAGTGGTCGCCGAGTCCGATGGCGCAGAAGCTCGCGGGATGCGCGGAGCTGCTGGAGAGGTTCGCCGCCGACCGGTTCCTGGCCCTGCCCGCGCTGGCCGCCCGCGCGCGCTGCCTGGCGCTGACCGGCGACCGGAGCGGTGCGCGTTCGGCGCTGACCGAGGCCGAGTCCGTCGTCGTACAGCTCCGGCTGACCCTGGGGCGGGTCCTGGTGGACCAGGTGGCCGCGCTGGCCGCGTCGCTGGACGGTGAGCACGCGGAGGCGGAGCGGCGCTTCGGCCGCGCGGCGGACGCTCTCGAACAGGCCGGCTACGTGCCGGTCGCGCTGACCATGCGGGTGCAGGCGGCCCGCGAGTGCGCACGCCGGGACCGGGCGGACGAGGCGGCCCGCCGGATCGCGGAGCTGCTCGCGCGGCGCGAGGAGATGGACGTCCGGGGGCGGATCCTGTGCCTGTCGGCCGCCGTGCTGGGCGCCGCTGCGCAGGGACGCGCCGAGCCGATGCGCGCCGAGGTGCTGAGGCTGCTCCGGAACCTCGACGACCCGTGCCTGCGGGGCGAGGTCTGCTTCGACCTGGCCCGGGCCCACCGGTGCCTGGGCGAGGGGGCCGAGGCCCGCACGATGGCCGGGCTGGCCGCCGACAGCTATGCGGCCGTCGGCGCGGTGAAACCGCTGGAGGCGGTACGGGCATGGATCTGAGCGGCGCGCCCTGGCGGCGCGAGCGGCGGCCGCACGCGTCGGGGATGCCCGCGTGGAGCATGCCGGCCGGCGGGGACCCCGGCGAGCCCCTGCCGACGGCCCTGTTCGAGGGGATCGGCCCCCGCTGGGCGTGGGAGGGCGCCGACGGCGAGGGCGTACGGGTCTGCGTGCTCGACAGCGGTGTCCAGGCCGGGCACCCGCTGGTCGGCACGGTCGAGCGGGCCTGGCAGGTGGTGAGCGCCGAGGGCCGGGCTCCGCGCGTGGAGGAGTGCGAGCCGCTCGACAGCGCCGGGCACGGGACCGCCTGCGCGGGGATCATCCGCTCCATCGCGCCCCGGGTGTCGCTCAGTTCGCTCAAGGTGCTCGGCGACGGACGGGCCGGGAGCGCCTCCGCGCTGATCGCCGGGCTCGCCTTCGCGATCGAGGAGGGGTTCGACGTCATCAGCATGAGCCTGTCGACGACCAGGGTCGAATTCCGCGACCGGCTGGGCGAGTTGTGCGATCGGGCCTACTTCCGCCGCACCGCGGTCGTGGCGGCCGCGCACAATCTGCCCATCGAGAGCTTCCCTTGGAACTTCGCCTCGGTGATCTCCGTCGCCAGCCATGCCGAGCCGGACGGCATGCGCTTCTACTACAACGCCGCTCCCCCGGTCGAGTTCCGGGCCCGGGGGGTGCGCGTACCGGTGGCGAGCCTGGGCGGCGGCACGGTCCGCAACACCGGCAACAGCTTCGCGGCGCCGCACATGGCAGGGATCGCCGCCCTCGTCCTGAGCAAGCACCCGTGGCTCACGCCGTTCCAGCTCAAGAGCGTCCTGTACCACTGCGCGGCGAACGTATCGATCCCCGACGTTTCGGTCCGAGGAGAAGGAGGCGGAGAAGAATGAAACCCTGGCCACACGATCTGATGGCCACCGAACGTCAGCTCCTGCAGTCTGTCGTCACGGTGGCCCGCTACATCTACGGGGCCGCCGCGTCCTCGGTCTTCATGGTGAGCCCCGACACCGGTGAGCTGATCTTCGCGGCGGTGGCCGGCGAGGGCGAACAGGGCCTGGTCGGCAGGCGGTTCGAGCCCGGCACCGGCATCGCCGGCTGGGTGGCGGCCAGCGGGCAGCCGCTGATCACGGACGACGTGGGCGCGACCGACCGGTTCGCCCGCGACGCCGCGGCCTCCACCGGGTACGTACCGGCGAGCATCATGGCCGCCCCGCTCATCGCGGACGGGGAGTGCATCGGCGTGATCGAGGTGCTGGACCGCCACGCCCACGACGCGAACGCCCCGGGCCGGGAACTCGACGACATCGAGCTGCTGGGGCTGCTCGCCACGCAGGCCGCCCTGAGCCTCGCGCTGCTGCGCCGCAGCGAGCAGGCCGCGGACGCGGCGCCGCGCATGGGAGAGCTGCTGGCCCGGCTGTCCCAGCACGCGGTCATGGACGCGTCCGACCCCTTGGCCGTCTCGCTGCTGACCCTCTCGCTGGATCTGCTGGACCGGGGTTCGCACCCCGGTTCGAAGGTGGTCTGACGGCCGACGGAGACGGAGCGCAGACGTGCCGGGGACGCCGCGGAGACGCGTACGGAACGGGCCCCTCCTACCCTCCTGGCCTATGGTCCACCGTGCCGAGGCCCAGGCTCCGTCGTTTCCCGAACTGCTCCGCTTCAAGCGCGTGCAGGCCGGGCTCACCCAGCGGACGCTGGCCGACCTGTCGACGATCAGCCCGCGGACGATCCGGGCCCTGGAGTCGGGCCGGGTGAACGCGCGGATGCAGACCGTCCGGCTGCTCGCCGACGCGTTGGGGCTGGAGGGCCTGGCGCGGGAGCTCTTCGTCAGCGCGGGCCTGGGCAGCGGGGGGCCGGCTCCGGCCGGAGCCGGTCCCTGCCTCGCGGTGCCCAGGTCCGTCAACGCCCTCATCGGGCGGGACGTCGAGGTCCGGGCGATGGTGGGCGCCCTGGAGTCGGACCACCGCCGGATGATCTCCCTCTCGGGGCTGGCGGGCGTGGGGAAGTCGCGGGTGGCCGCGGAGACGGCGGCACGGCTGAGTTCCCGGCGCGGCTGGCCCGTGCTGTGGATCGGGTCCGGGACGGCGGCCCCCGACGGTCTCGGCACGGCCTTCGGGCCCTTGCTGCGGTCCTTGCGCCTGCTCGTCGAGTCGGGTGCGCAGGACGTGTCCGCGGTCTGCCGGCTCATCGGCCGGCACGAGGTGCTGGTCGTGCTCGACGGGGTCGCCGACGCCCGGGAGCCGGTCGGCGTGGAGGAGCTGTTGGCGTACTGTCCGGGCATCCGGGTGATCAGTACGTCACGCGCGCCGTGGAACGTGGCCGGCATCCAGGGGACGGTGCTCGCGCCGCTGACCGTCCCGGGGCCGGACTGGGAGGCAGCGGGGTCACTGGACGTCCTGGCCGCCGTCCCGTCGGTGCGGCTGCTCGTGGACCGGCTCTCGGAGATCCGGCCGGGATTCGTACTCGGCCGGGCGGACGCGGGGGCCGCGGTCCGGCTGTGCCGGACCCTGGACGGCCTGCCGGCCGCGCTGGAAGCGGCCGCCGCGGGGTGCGGGGTACTGAGCCTGCACCGGCTCGCGGACATGCCCCCGGCCCAGCTGCTCGAACTCCCGGCGGCCACCCGGCCCGCCGGTGTTCCCGGGACGATCGGCTGCCCCATCCGGACCGGGGTCGAGCGGCTGGACCCCGGCCCCCGCACGCTCCTCGGGGAACTGGCCGGTTTCGACAAGGCGTTGACCGTCTGCGAGGCCGCCGAAGTCCTGGACCGGCCGTTGCCCCGGGTGGTGGACGGACTGGGTGCGCTGACGGGCGGCGGGTTCGTCCGCGCCGCGCACGAGGAGGCGGAGACCCGCCTGCACCTGCCCAACCTGGTGCGGGCGGCCCTGTCCTGAGGCGAAATCAGCCCATGTGCTCCGCGAGGAACCGCTCGACCGCGGCGTAGTAGGCCTGCCGGTTCGCGGGCCGGGACAGGCCGTGGCCCTCGTCCGGGAACAGCAGGTACTCGTGCGGAAGTTCCTTGGCCGCCAGTGCCGCGACGATCTGCTCGGCCTCCGCCTGCGGCACGCGGACGTCGTTGGCGCCCTGGACGACCAGGACGGGGATGCGGATCGCGTCGACCCGCGACAGCGGAGAGCGTTCCCACAGCATGGCGCGGTCCGTCTCCGGGTCCCCCACCTGGGCGTGCATGAACGAGCGCAGCGCGGTGCGGTAGGGCGCCCCGGCCGCCAGCAGCGTCAGCAGGTTCGACGGACCGCAGAGGTCTATCGCGCACGTGAACGCCTCCGGGGTGAACGCCGCGCCGACCAGCGCCGCGTACCCCCCGTACGAGCAGCCCATGATCGCGACGCGCGCGGGGTCGATCCCGCCGCCCTCGACGAGGTGGTCGACCGCGTCGAGCAGGTCGGTCTGCATCGCGGCGCCCCATTGCTTGGCACCCAGGTTGCGGAACCGCTTGCCGTATCCCGTCGAACCGCGGAAGTTGACCTGGATGCAGGCGTAGCCGCGATTGGCCAGGAGCTGCGCCTCTTCGTCGAACGCGAAGGTGTGACGGGCCCAGGGCCCGCCGTGGACGTTCACCACCGCGGGCAGGCCCGCCCGTTCGGCGCCGGGCGGCCAGGTGACGTAGCCGTGGACGGTGACCCCGTCGCGCGCGGCGAAGGCGAAGGGTTCCATCCTGGCCAGCGTGTACGCCTCCAGCTCCCGCTGGTGGCTGAAGAGGTAGCGGAGCGCGCCGGCCGGCCGGTCGTAGACGTAGTAGAGGACGGGACCGGCTCCGGTCACCACGGAGACCGTCCACAGCCGGTCGCCGCGGTCGGTGCGGTCCACGTACACCTCGCCGTCGACCGACAGGAGCGTGAGCTCCCCGCGGATCCGCCCGAGGTCCTTGCCGAACTCCTCGTCGAGGAAGACCCATTCGTCGCGGTCCTTCGCGAACAGCACGGCTTGGGGCCGGCGGGTCACCGGGTCGAACTCGACCTGCTTGACGTCGTACACCGGATCCTCGGCGAGCAGCGTCCGCCGCCCGGTCGCGAGGTCGACGGCGAACAGGCGGCCGGCGTTGGCCCCGATGGAGGACAGGAGGTGGCAGGTGGCGCCGTCGCGCGAGAAGCCGACGACGCGCGTCCCGACGGCGTCCTCGTAGGGCACGTCGAGCCAGGGCGGGGCGCCGTCCGGGCCGCCCGGAGCACCCGGCCCCTCCTCCGGGTCGAGGAACACGGACAGGCCGCCGTCGGGCTTCATCACCGTGCCGCCGCGCACCCGCAGGTCGGTGTCGACGATCCAGCTCACGTACCCGGGATTGTCCGCGACCTTGGTGAGCCGGTCCGTCTCCAGATCGAGGGCGTAGACGTCGTGCAGCCCCGGCCGGTCCTTGTTCAGCCCGATCAGCAGGGTCGTCGGATGCCACCGGTTGTGCGCCAGCACCCGCGCCTGGACGCCGTCGAAGGGCGTGGCGCAGCGCTCCCGGCCGGTGACCAGGTCGACGAGGTGGACCCGCCAGCTCTCGTCGCCGTCCCGGTCGCGGAGGTAGAAGAGGGTCCGGTCGTCGTGGCACAGGCCGTACGTCCGGATGCCGCGGCCCCGGTCGTGCGTGACGGGCCTCGCCTCCTCGGGCCGGTCCACGGGCGCCGTCCAGACGTTCAGCACGCCGTCGTCCGGGGCCAGGTAGACGAGACGGGTCCCGTCCGGCGAGATCTCGGGCACGAGGTAGGACGGGTTGCCGAACAGGACGGAGTGCGGGATCAGCGGTACGGCTTCGGTGGTCACGATTCCCTTCCCGGGGTGGGCTGGTGGGGGCCGCGCTCCGAGAACCACCAGTCGCGGAGCCCGGGGAACTGCGCGACCGCCTCGTCGGTGTCGAGCGGAGGGGCCGCGGAGCGGCCGGCGGAGGGCCCCGGGAGAGCCGCCCCGGAAGGGACCAGCGTCTGGGCGCGGAACAGCCGGGTCATCAACACCGGGCTGCTGAGCACGGCTTGGGACACCCGGGCCCGCATCCGCTGCCCGGCTGCGGAGCCGGAGCCCTCGGCGGATCCGGGGCTTGAGCCGGAGCCCTCGGTGGATCCGGAGTCCTCGGCGGATGCGGAGTCCTCCGCGCGGGCCCGTACCCGGTCCTGTTCGGTCGCCATCCTCCAGGACTCGGCCGCCACGTCCGCCACCGCCGCCTGGACCGCGGGCAGCACCGAGGGCCGGGCGCCGCGCTCCGCCAGCTCCCGGTCCAGTCGCACGGCGCCGAGCAGCGCGACGGACATCCCGTGCGAGTACACGGGGTTCACCGCCGTCAGCGCGTCGCCGATGACCAGGAACCCGTCGGGCAGGGGCAGCCGCTCGAAGTACCTCCGGCGGTTCGCGGTGGCGCGGAACGGCCGCACGCCGCCCAGGGGTTCGGCCGCTGCCAGCAGCTCGGCCGCGATCGGCGAGCGCAGCGAGCGCGCGCCGTCCGTGAATCCCGGCTCGTCCACCGGCGGTCTGGCGGCGCGCGTCCCGGTCAGGGTGAAGATCCACCGTCCGCCCTCGATGGGGAACAGCGTGGCTCCGTACCCCGGACGGCCGCTCGAAGGCCGCGGGTGCACCATGATCGCCGGGAGGTCGGCGGCGAGGCCGGGGGGCGCCCGGTAGATCCTGGTGGAGTACGCCAGCCCCGGGTCGACCACCTCCTCCTCCACAGCGGGTCCGCCGATCGCGGTCAGCCATCGCCCGGCCCGCGAGCGCCGGCCCGTCGCGTCCACCACGAGGTCGGCGCGGAGGGTCTCGGCGGAGCCGCACTCGCCGGAGTCGCCCTCGCCCGCGACCCGGACACCGGTCACGCGCGATGCGTCCCCCACGAGCCCCAGGACCCGGGTGCGCTCCCGTACGGTGACCGCCCCGTCGGCCAGGGCCCGCTGCCGGATGACGTGGTCCATCAGCCAGCGGCTGCACGAGACCATGAAGGCCCCGGTCTCGTGGCGGCGGAACCAGCCGTCCGCGCTCAGGATCAGCGCGCCGTCCGGCAGGCCCCGGCGGTGCGCTCCACGGGCGAGGAGCGCCTCCAGCGTTCCCGGGAGCAGCGTGTCCAGCGCCTGGGCGCCGGCGGTCACCAGCACGTGGCTGTGGAAGGCCTGCGGGAGCCCCGGGCGGACGCCCGGGCCGGCCGGGTACCGGCCGCCCTCGACGACGGTGACCTCGTCGACGTGCCGGGAGAGCACCTGGGCCACCAGCACGCCCGCGAAGCCCCCGCCGAGGACGACGGCCTTGGTCATGACCGCGCGGCCGGCTCGCTCCGTGTGGCCCGCGTTCCGGGGTCCGACTCCTCGATGAGGTCGGCTTCGATCATGGAGCTGATGAAGGCGTCCACTTCGGCGCGGATGCGGGCCGTCATCACGGGATTGTGCCCGGCGAAGAGCAGGGACAGGTTCCTGATGACCGTCTCCCGGTCCCCGTCGCTGTCCACGAGCGCCCAGATCTGGGCGGCCGTCGCGTTCAGGGTGCGGAAGTCGCCGGACTCGCTGTGGTAGAGCGAGATGCCGTCCCCGCTCTCCTGCCAGATCACCGCGTCACTGATGTGCAGGGACATCTCCCAGCCTCCTGTTCACCGGCATGATCGGAATCAGTTCGCCCACCTTGATCGCGGGCACGGGCGCCGGCGGACGGACGTAGGTCTTCCACTGCTCGTGGGCCTCGTGCACCTCTCCGGTGGCGACCAGCCGCGGGACGGTCATCTCCTCGCCGCCCAGGGCGAGTTCGGCGCGCGTCACGCCGGTCTCCTGCCACAGCTGCGTGGTGACGCCGTGCCGCAGGATCCGGCACAGGTGGCGGCTGTTGCGCCGCAGGTCCCCGGACTCCGACATGTGCGCGGCCCGGCAGCCGCCGCCGCAGTTCGCCTTGATGTAGCACTTCTCGCAGTCGGCGTGGAACTCCCCGCCGTACACGGTGCTCTTGCGCATCGAGGTCAGGATCGGGCCGGCGAAGATCTCCGACAGCCGCTGCTTCCTGATGTTTCCGGCGAACTCCCCCTTGCCCGTGATGAGTTTGCACGGGTAGACGTCACCGAGGGAGTTGACGTAGATCTCGTTGCCGCCCATGCCGCAGTTGCCCTTGACCGAGCACGCGGTGACGGGCCTCGGCCCGTCCGGCTTGAGCTTGCCGGCGACCGGCGAGGTCCAGACGAGCTGCTGCACCTTCAGGTGGTCCTGCCAGCCGAAGTCGTAGTCGTCGCCCACGCCGCGGCCGAGGTCGTTGTGGTTCATCAGGCGGACGCTGTGGATCTCGATCCCGTCGAGGAAGGAGGCGAAGTCCTCCAGCTCGTGGACGTTGTCCGAGGTGACGATGTGGTTGATGGCCGGCGCCACCCCGGCCTCGTTGAGGAGCTGGATCGCCCGGTGGGTCTTGGCGAACGCGCCCTTGCCGCGGGTGCGGTCGTGGGTCTCGGCCGTCCCTCCGTCGAGGCTCACGGTGACCGCGTCGAAGAGCTCGGCGAACCGCTTGGCCTTCGCCTCGGTCCGGATCATCGTCGCGTTGGTGATGATGTTGACCTTCAGGCCGCTGTTCTTCGCGTGCTCGACGATCTGGAACAGGTCCTTGCGGAGCATCGGCTCGCCGCCGGTGAAGATGATGGTCCCGGCGCCGAAGTCGGCGATCTGCGAGACCAGGTCCAGGGATTCGGCGGTGTCGAGCTCGCCAGGAAGGCACTTCTCGGAGGAGGCGTAACAGTAGGGACAGCGGAGGTTGCAGCCGTCGGTGATGGCGTAGTACGCGACGCCCAGGGGCGGTTCGCCCAGCCTGACCTTGGGCTTGTTGCCGTTGAAGTACACGATCCAGTTCAGGATGAGCTTGGCGAGGACGCGTTCCGTCGCGTCGTTCTGCTCCAGCCCCGGCTGCTCGCCCCGGGCCCGGGCGGCCGCCAGGGTTTCGAGAATGTGAAACTCACGTCCGGAGAGGACGCACCGGGCGGCCACCTCCGGGTTGACCACGAGGTGGTCCTCACCGTGCACGAAGTACGTCAGGTCGTTGGGCACCTCGAACAACGACAGGTTCCGAACCAGGTTTCCGCGCATCCCGCCTCCTCTCTGGGCTGACACAGGCGCGGCCCGACGCGAAACGGCCGCCGGACCCCGCCTGTGGAACGGTCAGTTCTCGGCCTGGCCCGATCCCGACCAGAGGCCGCAGGCACAGAGCATCGCGGCGTCGAAGCCCTCCTTCGTGGCCTCCGGGGAGGTCCAGTCCTGGGAGTGCGCCACCACGTCGGGCAGGATCGCCGCGAGGCGGGTCTTCGTCGAGATGAGGACCTTGGTCTCCTCGGGAGTCAGGCTGGCGTAGAACTCTTCGAGGGCGGGCGCCATCGTGCCTCCGATGACGCCGGCCGCACGCAGGGACTCCAGGGCGTTGAAGGTCATGCTTCCACCTTTCGCTGTCGCGTTCGATCGGGGACGCAACCGAGACTGCGCGCGGCGGACCCCTGAAACAACCCCACGAATGTGGGTTGTGCGGGAGCGACGAAGGGGACATACGCAACGCGGGCGAGCGTCTTCCGACAGCGCATCGGGACGGCTGGAACGCGCCGCGCACGGGTGTTGACGATCTCCAGACCTTGCCCCACGCTCATACCACAGCCGTTGTGAAGCTCATGTGAAGCGAACGTGGAAATCGGGATCAATGGAGCGCCCACCCGGCGGCCGGCGGCCCGTCGGACGACCCGAGAGGTGCGATGAACCCCACCGGCTTAGGCATCGTGCACATATCGCTGTTGCCAGGCTTCGTCTGCCGCATCGACCAGCGGGTCACCGATCTCAGCGACATCCAGCAACGGCTCGTCGCCGCCCTGGTGCTCGGCGACCGCCCGCTCCGGCGCGGTGAACTGGCGGCCCGACTGTGGCCCGATGCCCCGCCCGACCGGGCGGGTGCCCGGTTGCGCCAGACCTTGTGGCGGCTGAATCAAGCCACGGACGGGGGACTGTTGAGGGTCTCGCACACCACCGTCGCCCTCGCCGATCACGTCGAGGTGGACTACCGGGCGGCGGCGCGGCTGATCGCGGCGGAGACCGGTGCGGTCGGGGCGGCGACGGCGCCGGCGATGGCGGGCGAGGACCGGCTGCCGCAGGCGTGGAGCGTACTGCGCCACCCACTGCTGAACGACTGGGACGACGACTGGCTCGTACCGTTCCAGGAGAAGTGGAAGGTCCAGCGCGTCCAGACCCTGGAGCGCCTCGCCGAGCGGTTCCTCCAGCGTCGACAGCACGCCGCGGTGCTCGAACTGGCCGACGCCGCGACCCAGGCCGACCCGCTGCGGGAGGCACCCCGGCGGATCGCCGTGCAGTCGTGCCTGTTCGTCGGCGAGGTGGCCGACGCGCACCGCCGCTACCGCGGCTATCAGGAGCTGCTCTCCGCGGAACTGGGCGTGGCGCCGAGCGGCGCCATCCCGCAGCTGCTCAGACAGGACCGCGAGCGACAGCTCGCCCTGGCGGCGGAGTTCTGACCCCGGGGGCCGTCGTACCACCGCCGGTACGACGGCCCCCTCCCGTCCCTCCCTCAGTGCAGGTCGGCCCGTTCGGCGGTGTCGTCGATGAAGCCGCCCGACTGGTGCTGCCACAGCTTCGCGTAGGCGCCGTCCGCGTCGAGCAGTTGGTGGTGCGTGCCCTGCTCGACGATCCGCCCGCGGTCCAGGACGACGAGCTGGTCCATGGTGGCGACCGTGCTCAGCCGGTGCGCGACCACGAGCGCCGTCCGCCCGGCCATCAGCCGCCACAGTGCGTCCTGGACCAGGATCTCGCTCTCGGAGTCCAGGGCGCTGGTCGCCTCGTCGAGGAGCAGGATCGGCGCGTCGCGCAGGATCGCCCGGGCGAGGGCGACCCGCTGGCGCTGCCCGCCGGACAGCTTCACCCCGCGCTCGCCCACCATGGTGTCGAAGCCGTCCGCGAGCCCGTCGGCGAACTCCGTGACGTGCGCCGCCTCGGCCGCGCGGCGGATCTCCGCCTCGGTGGCGTCCGGGCGGGCGAAGGCGATGTTGTCGCGCAGCGTGCGGTGGAACATCGCCGGGTCCTGGGGGACGTAGGCGATCAGGCTCCGCAGGTCGGCCTGGCTCAGCCGGCTGATGTCCTGCCCGCCGATCAGGATCCGGCCCGCGTCGATGTCCGTCATCCGCAGCAGCAGCCGGGTGAGCGTGGTCTTGCCCCCGCCGGACCGGCCGACGAGGCCGAGCTTGGACCCCGCGGGCACGACCAGCTCCAGACCCTCGAAGAGCGGCTTCCCGCCCTCGTGGCCGAAGCTCACCCGATCGAAGCGGACATCGGCGGTCGGCGGACGCCGCAGCGGTTCGGGCTCCACCGGGTCGAGCACGGTCGGCGGTGTCAGCAGCAGCTCGGTGAACTGCGCGGCCTCCGTCATGGAGCTCTCCAGGCGGCGGTAGATCTGGTTGAACTCGAACATGATCCGCGTCGCGCTGGCGTAGTAGGTGAAGGCGACGATGACCGCTTCCACCCCGTGCGCTCCTCCGCCGAGCACGATGGCGAGCATCAGTCCCAGCACGTTGGTCGCCACGGACAGGGGCGCGACCAGGGTGTCGATGCGCAGGTTGCCGTAGTCCCACGAGCGCAGGGTGAGCTTCCTCGACTCCGCGACCCGGGTGCGGTGTTCGGCGGCCTCACGCGATTCGGCGGCGAAGGCCCGGACCGTGTCCATGTTCATCAGGCTGTCCGCCACGTGGCCGGACACCCGGGCGATCGCCTCCTCCCGCCGGGCGACGAGCACTTGGCGGCGACGGATCAGGGGCGCCACGCACAGCCCCGTGATCGTGATCATCACCAGGAGCCCGACGACGAGCAGCGGGTCGTACTGCCACAGCACCACCGAGGCGAACAGCAGGGGCACGAAGCTGCCCATGACCGAGAACGTCAGCGTGTCGACGAACTCCTCGAAGCGGGAGGCGAAGCTCAGAACCCGCTTCGTGAGGGATCCGGCGAAGTTGTCGTGGAAGAACGCCGCGTCCTTGGCGAACAGTTCGTCCATGCCGGTGACGTAGAGCTGCTCGATCCCGCGGGCGTCGAGGCGGTTCAGGCAGTGCAGCCCGATGCGCCAGAACGCTTCCGAGAGCAGCAGGACCCCGGCGAAGCCGAGGACGTAGGGCATCGCCCAGCCGAGGGCTCCCTCGGTGGCTCCCGTGCCCTCTTCCCCGCCCGCGATCCGGCCGACGAGCTTCGCGACGACCAGTGGTGCGATGTAGTGGATGCCGATGTTGCCCAGCGCCGGGAGCAGCATCGCGGGCGCCGTCAGCCGGCGCAGGCGGACCAACTCCCGCCCGTAGTAACGAAGCGCGAGGAGCACGGGACTCCTGCGCGGTGGGTGTGTGTTCGGTGAACTTCCGTGCGATTCGGGCGATCCCATCCCAACCCTGCCTTCTCGGACCGTCTGGCCAGAAAGCGGAGTGTCCCGCACGGGCGCCCGCAGGGTCCAAGGCTTTTCTCCCGATAGCCGAAAACCGGCCGACCTGCGCACGAAGCCCGACCGGCGTTCGCCTGGTGTACGCGCCTGCGTCACGCCAGGCTCCCTTACCTGAACCCCGGACGCGCTGTGCTGGGGTGTTCAGCCACCCCTCAACCGCGGAGGTCGTCCCCGCCATGGCAGAACTCAATCGTCGGCGTTTCCTGCAGCTCGCAGGCGGCACCACCGCCCTGACGATGCTGGGCGAGAGCATCGCCCGCGCCGCCGCCATCCCCGCACAGGGGACCACCGGCTCCATCGCGGACGTCGAGCACATCGTGGTGCTCATGCAGGAGAACCGTTCCTTCGACCACTACTTCGGCGCGCTGCGCGGAGTCCGCGGCTTCGGCGACCCGCGCCCGGTGACCCTGCCCAGCGGCAAGTCCGTCTGGCACCAGTCCGACGGCACGAAGGAGACACTGCCCTTCCGGCCGCCGTCCGAGGACCTGGGGATGGAGTTCCTCCAGGGACTCAACCACGACTGGGCGGGCGGCCAGAGCGCCTTCAACAAGGGCAAGTACGACAACTGGGTACCCGCCAAGACGGCCACCACGATGGCCCACCTGACCCGCCAGGACATCCCCTTCCACTACGCCCTGGCGGACGCGTTCACCATCTGCGACGCCTACCACTGCTCGTTCATCGGCTCCACCGACCCCAACCGCTACTACCTCTGGTCGGGCCACACCGGCAACGACGGCCAGGGCGGCGGCCCGGTCCTCAACAACGCCGAGGCCGGCTACGGCTGGACCACCTACCCGGAGCGCCTGGAGGCCGCCGGGGTCTCCTGGAAGGTCTACCAGGACATCGGCGACGGCCTCGACGCGGCCGGATCCTGGGGCTGGATCAACGACGCCTACCGCGGCAACTACGGCGACAACTCGCTGCTGTACTTCAACAACTACCGCAACGCCCAACCGGGCAGCGCCCTCTACGAGAAGGCCCGTACGGGCACCAACGCGGCCGCGGGCGAAGGCTACTTCGAGAAGCTGCGCGCGGACGTGGTGGGAGGCACCCTCCCCCAGATCTCCTGGATAGCCGCCCCCGAAGCCTTCAGCGAGCACTCCAACTGGCCCTCGAACTACGGCGCCTGGTACATCTCCCAGGTCCTGGACGCGCTCACCGCCGACCCCGACGTGTGGGCGAAGACGGCCCTGTTCATCACCTACGACGAGAACGACGGCTTCTTCGACCACGTCGTCCCGCCGTACGCCCCCGCCAGTGCCGCGCAGGGCCTGTCGACGACGCCCACCGCCCTGGACGTGTTCCCCGGCAAGGCCGGGTACGTGGCCGGACCCTACGGCCTGGGCCCGCGCGTGCCGATGCTCGTCGTCTCCCCGTGGAGCACGGGCGGCTACGCCTGCTCCGAGACCTTCGACCACACCTCGGTCATCCGCTTCATGGAGCAGCGCTTCGGCGTCCACGAGCCCAACATCTCGCCCTGGCGGCGAGCCGTCTGCGGCGACCTGACCTCCGCCTTCGACTTCGCCCGCAAGGACACCGCCCCGGCCCCGCTGCCGGACACCGACGGCTGGTTCCCGCCGGACCGCGAGCGCCACCCCGACTTCCGGGCGACCCCGCCGGCCCAGGGGGCCATGCCCCGCCAGGAGAAGGGGCTGCGCCGCACGCGCGCGCTCAAGTACGCCCCGTACGTGGACGGCGCCGCGCTCGTCTCCGAGGGCAGGTTCCGGCTGACGTTCAGCGGCGGCCCGGAGCTGGGCGCGCAGTTCTACGTCACCTCCGGCAACCGCAGCGACGCCCCCTGGACCTACACCACCGAGGCCGGCAAGTCGATCGCGGACACCTGGAACACCGCCTACTCGGCCGGTGCCACCGACCTGACCGTGCACGGCCCCAACGGCTTCCTGCGCGGCTTCCGCAACCCCGGCACCACCCCCGGCCCCGAGGTCACCGCCCGCCACAACGCCGCCACCGGAAACCTGGACCTCACCCTCACCAATGCGGGCAGCACCACCGCCACGGTGACGCTCACCAACGCCTACGGCGGCGGCCCGAAGCGCCTCACGGTCCCCAAGGGCGCCACCGTCAAGCACACCGTCTCCCTGAAGAACACCCGCCGCTGGTACGACGTCACGGTCACCGCATCCGCCTCCCCGGCCTTCCTCCGCCGCTTCGCCGGCAAGGTGGAAACCGGCGCGGCGGGCCTGTCGGACCCGGCGATCCTGACGGAGCAGTCCTCCTGACGACAGGCGGCGCCACCGGATCGACCGGCGGCGCCGCCTGTATTGCTCGGTGCAGGTGAGCTCAGAAGAGGTTGGTGACGCTGGTCGCCCAACCGCTCGCGCCGACCAGCTGGGGCTGCTTGAGACCGGCGGGACCACCCGGATAGAAGAGCAGGCAGCCGGTGGGGCACGTGGTGGTGGCCGCCTTGCCCGCGCTGTCGACGTAGTTCACCACGCGCTTGGCGTCGGCCGGAGTGGTGGCCCACAGGTCGCCCTGCTCGTCACCCGCCTTGGGCTGGAACTGCTTGTACGGGATGACCTGGCCCTCATCGGTCATCGTCTTGCTGACGACGGCACCCTGGGCATTTCCGCGACTGACGACCACCGGCCGGTCGGCGGTCCGCCAGCCCCCGGTGGCGTAGGTGGTGCGGGGAGCCAGGCCGAACTTGCCGTCCGCGCCGATCTTGCCTGCGTAGAAGTACAGGTTCCCGTCGATCTTGTTGCGGGCGAGGATGTCCTTGACGCCGTCGCCGTTCTGGTCCCCGATGCCGAGGATCGTGTAGTTCTTCCAGGTGGTGCCGCCGGTGTAGCCGGGGTTCTGGAAGTCGAAGGGCTGGTTCTGGTTCGGGCTTGCATCGCCCGGTTTGGTCCGGCCGGAGTAGATGCGCAGACGGGCGCCGGAGCAGGCATCGTCCACGCATTCGACGACGACCAGGTCATTGCCCTTCTTGAACCCGACATCGGTGCGCTGATCCAAGTCGCCGGGGGCGATGATCTGCTGGATTCGGCCCCAGCCCATGGATCCGAGGCCGACAGGCGGGAGCAGCTCGCGGCGGTTGGCGTACGAGGGGTCGCCCTGCCCGTTGCCGGGATAGATGTAGAGCTTGTTGTCGCTCAAGCGGGCAATGACGTCTTCGAATCCGTCGGGTGCGTCCGTGGAGCCCCTGAAGCCCATGAAGTCCCCTCCGTGCGCGATCAGCGCGTCCTTCCAGCCGGAGTCTCCGACCACGCGCATCTGCACACGGCCGGCGCCGTTGCTCGCGTACAAGCGCAGGCCGCCGTCCGCTTCGGGGCCGAGCAGGTCGACGAAGCCGTCGCCGTTGAGGTCGCCGACGAGGTCCGTGACCGACCGGTTCAGCGGAGTCTGCCCGGCCGGGTAGACGAAGGACGCCGAGAAGGTGTTCAGCGTTGTCTGCGTGGTGGGCGAGCTGTTGCCGGCCTTGTCATAGACGACGGTGGACAAGTTGTGCCCGAACCGGTCCGTCAGGTTGACCTCGATGACGGCTTCCGTGACGCCCTGGGCGAGAGGAATCCAGTTGTTTCCGCCACACGGCGTGCTGGATACGGAGAGGGAGCGGTCCAGGGACCAGCAGAACCCGGCGAGATCGGTGGCCGGGTTCTTCAGCTTGAGGCGCATCTTGGTGCGCGCCTGCTGGATGGTGAGGGCGCTGCCGTCCTCCTTGGTGACGGTGACGGAGTCCATCGGCGCGTCCGCGTCCACGCTGAAGGCGCATTCGCCGGTGAAGGCGCTGTAGGCACCCTCTTCGTCCTTTGCGCGGACCTTCCACTTGTAGCTGCCGGTGGGAAGGTTCTGGGCGAGGACCATTCCGGTCGCCGTGCCACCGCTGGACACGGAGGTGACGTAGGTGACCGGTACGGCCGCGCCCGCGGCAGTGGTGACGACGAACTGCGGGGTGACGGTGCCGCCGTCGTCGTCGCGCAGGACTGCAGTCAGGGCCAGGCCACTGTTGCCGACGACACCGTTACAAGGGACCGGCCTGTTGCCTTCGGCCGAAGGCTCCCAGTTCCCTGCGAAGGCTCCGGCGCTGATGACCTCGGGCTTGGTCTGGGTCGCTGCGGCCGCGCCCGGTGCGGAGAGCAGGTCTGCCGCCGTGAGCGGGAGGATGAGCGTGAGAAGGGCTATGAGCGCGCGGGGCGCTCCTGCACCGGCTCTTCGGCGAGTCATGGGATCTCTGCGTCTTTCTGAGAACGTCAAGCACGTGGATCACCGAAGAGTAGGGCACACAATTCGCATTGGCACAGCAAAATCTGAACGGGTATCACTACGACAACGGCAAGCCCGAGCCCAAATGATCCAGTTCATGATGATCTGGTCCGGGGCGGTTGGGTTCGGGCCTGCACGTTCCCTTCATTCCCCCGCGGCGTTTGCGACACCAAACAATCAGCGCGCGGCAGCGCCGGCGTGCAGCAGCAGGACATTCCCCAGGTAGCGCGTGCCCGTGGCGTCCGACGGGCGGTTGATGATGCCCGAGCCCGCGGTGACCATCACGCTCGATCCGCCGCCGTCCAGGTTCAGCGCCTCCTGGGCGCCCAGGGACTTCATCAGCTTCGCGGCTCCGGCCACGCCCAGGCCCGCGCTCCACCCGGCCCTGCGCCCGTCCACGACGACCATCAGCAGCCTGCCCTGGGCGTCGACCCCGAGCATGGTGCGCGGGTTGCCGCGGACCACCCAGTTGTAGGTGAAGGTCTGGTCGTCTCCCTGGCGGATGATGCCGTCGGCCACGGCGTTCACCGCGATCCGGCCGTCCCGGATCAGGGTCGGGCCGACCTGGACGATCGTGGTGTCCGAGGTGAGCGGGACGGCGTATCCGGAGCCGTCCAGCACGCGCTGGATGATGCGCAGCCTGGCGCCGGTGCGCGCGTGCGCGAGCAGCCAGTCGGCGCTCTCGCCGATCGCCTGGAGGGTGGAACCGCCCGCGGGCGGCTTGGCCCCGCGCGTGCGGTGCACCGCCGTCACCCGGTCGTTGCGGTCCAGGACCACCTCGGCGCCCGCTCCGGTCGGCGGGGCGCTCCACTCGGGGGTGAAGCGCACGATCTCGCTCTCGTCGGTGCACTTGAGGTCGTGCTGCGGGTGCTGGGTGGGCAGGTCGCCGCCGACGCCCCCGCAGTTCCAGATCTCGCCGGGTATCCGGTTGATGCCGTCGACCTCCCTGATGGAGCCGCCCGCGCCGACGGTGATCCGCGTGGTGTACGTGTCGACGTCCAACTGCCGCCCGCCGTCCGTGATCCTGACCCCGCTGCGGCCCTGGGTGGCGGCGCTCAGCAGCCGGCCGTCCTTCACGTACAGGCCGAGCGAGCCCTTGTCCGCGAACCACTGGGCGTTGATGCCCGCCAGCGCCCCGGCGGCGGTCGCCAGGTCGGGCAGCTTCTCGTGGACGTCGATGGTCGGCCCGAAGTCGCTGGCCAGGCGGCCGGTGAACTGCTTGAAGTCCACCCGCAGGACGAACACCCGCTGGAGGGCGTCGGCGTCCGTGCCGTCCTGCGCCGTGTACCGGGTGTCCCCGGCGAACCCGGCCGCCCGGACCTGGGCGAGCGCGGCCGTCGCCGCGCTCTGGTCGGCGTACCGCCCGATCCTCACGATCCAGCCCAGCGTGCCGGCCGGGCGGTCGGCGAAGGCGGGGATGAGGACCCTTTCCACGCGGGGGTCGAAGCCCTTGGCCCGCAGGGCCCCGGCCACCTGATCGGCCCGCTCCTTGGCGCCGAGGGCCGCGGTGGCCCGGTCGTACGGGCCGTCGGCGGCCAGGGGCTGGTTCACGTGGACGGTCCAGACGTCGTCGGCGCCGGCCCGGCCGAGGACGAAGGAGGTCCGGGTGACCCCGGGAGCGAGCACGACGGACTGCGCCGACGCGACGGGCGGGATCGTGAGGGGTGAGAAGTCGGCGGCCTCCGGCGCGCGCGGTGACGCGGCCGGCCGTTCCGGTGCTCCGGTTGCCGGTGCCGCACCGACCGCGGTGACCGCACAGAGGACGAGGACGGCGGCGGACGACGCTGCGACCCGCGGTGTCAGACGCATACGGCTCTCCCTGGAGGTGAGATGGTGCGTCTTCTCAGTCCAGGGGCGGCACGTGGCGCACGGCGCAACACCGCTTGCTGCTCACGTGAATTCCGCGGAACCGCGGGGAAGGCGGGCATCGCAGGTCCGGGGCATTGCGCCCGAGGTACACGAAAACGACCGAGGGGCCGTTTCGGATTTCTCCGAAACGGCCCCTCGGTCTACGACTCTTTCGAGTCGGGACGACAGGATTTGAACCTGCGACCCCTTGACCCCCAGATCGATGGGTCGGAGGAAAAATCATGACATACAGCATAATCTGAGGGCGCACAGCGTGCACACCCGCACATGCTGTGCGCCCATCGACGTGGGCGCTGGTCCCCAACTGGTCCCCAAGGGGCACCACACGACCCTCGGGCCCGCCAGACCCCGATTGAGGGCGAGACCCGGCTGGACGACGTGGGAATCGATGCCCACATCATGCCCTCTTGACTCACGGAGCTGATGTCGCGTCACTCCGTCCCCCCACTGCGAGGCAGGCGGCCACACCGGAGAGCACCGCGAGCAGCCCGAAGAGCTGGGGGTAGCCGCCGAGAGGGCCGACCAAGGCGGCGCCTACCCAGGGGGCGAGGGTGGCGGCGATGTCGGCGGGGCGCCGAGGAGTCCAGAGAGGCGACCGTAGCGGGTTATGCCCCACCGGTCGGTGACGGCGCTTGCCTGTAGAAGGGTGAGAGGTCGTTTTCGCCTGAGCTGCCTCAGTATCAGCCGATTCTCAGGGTGCGGCATTGCGGTGCGGGTGAGGTTGTGGACGCGGTCGATCCCTGAGGGGCATGTGGGGTTGCGGATGGGGCAGAAGGTGACGTATTCCTGCCTCATCCCAGGATGCCCGGCTTTCGGGATCGCGTGCTTCCACCGTCGTTGCCGTACGCCTGGGCGCACTCGGTCCTCGGCGGTACGCCGGAACCATGCCGAAGCGACGCCCTTACCCGAGCGATCTGTCCGATGCCCGCTGGGAGTTGATCGAGCCGGTCCTTGCCGCCTGGCGCTTCGACCGCCGCGGCAGGGCCCTGGACTTCGGCCGGCCACCCGAGCACGACCTGGGCGACATCGTGGACGCAATCTTGTACGTCGACCGCACCGGAGTCCAGTGGCGCTACCTCCCGCACGACTTCCCGCACTGGAACACGGTCTACGGATACTTCGCCAAATGGGCAGACGAGGGCGTGTTCGCCCAGCTCAACGGCCTGCTCCGCCAACTCCTGCGGGAGAAGGAGGGACGGAGCGGCGAGCCGTCGGCCTGCGTGATCGACGCCCAGAGCGTCAAGACCTCCACCAGCGTCCACGCCTCCAGCCAGGGCATCGACGCGGGCAAGAAGATCGTCGGCAGAAAGCGGAGCATTGTCACTTGCTCGCGGTTCTGGTTACCGCGGCGAGCGTGCAGGACTCTATCGCTGGCACCCGGCTCCTGGACCAGGTCGCCGCCGACCACCCTGGTGTGCGTTCCGGGGGCGTGGGGCGTGTTCGTTGCCGTCACGCCGCGACTGGCCGTCGGGGTAGATGGGTGAGGATCGGAGCTCGGTCCTTGCCGGTGGTGTTGTCCGGCTGTTGCTTTGGCGGGGCTCGAGCTAAACGATCCCGTGATGTCCGGGGCGACTCTTCCCGGATCGAGGGCAGCTCGAATGCCGCGGACATCACCATGCCCAGCTCCGTCCGCACCGGGTAAACCTGATGCCGGATCAATCACTCATACGAGTTAGGAAAGCCAAAAGAGACACCACGTATGAGTTCACGCACCGTCCTGGATGACAAGCTTGGCGGCCTGGCGCAACGCCGCCACCCGCCCGCGTCCCCACCCGCCCGCGGTCCTGCGGACCCCTCACGGCACGATGTTGTGGTTGAGCCGGAACAGGTTGCCCGGGTCGTAACGGCGCTTGAGCTCGCGCAACCGGCCGGAATTCTCACGGTAGTTTGCGTATACCTTGGCCTGGTCGTCGCCGTCCATGAAGTTCACGTAGCCGCCGCCGTCGGCTGAATACGGCTCCAGCGCCGCGTAGTAGCCGCGGACCCAGTCCTTCTGGGCCTCCATGTCCGCCCGGTTGGTCATGGTGAGGCTGAGCGCGGTCGAGAACCGGGCGTCCCGGTAGGAGAACGCCGTGTCTGTACGGCCGACCCGCCCGCACGCGCCGTCGATGGGGAAGACGATGGTGACGCTCTGGATGGATGGGGTTGCGGCCCCGAACTCGACGTGGGCGTCGATCAGGCCGTCCGGCAGGTCCTCGCTGAACGTTCCCTTCCAGTAGTGGAACAGGCCCGGCGGCACCAACTCGTCGAAGAGCGTGTTGATCAGGGGGTACGGGATCCGGCCCACGTGCTGCCCCAGCACCGGGCCGAGCTCCGCGAGCATGGCCCGCACCCGGTCGTCCTGGTCCTCGGGGCCGGTCCAGCACAGGATCACCCCGCACACCGGCCGCCCGTGCCAGCGCTCGGGCAGGAACGGGACGGGCGGGCCGAGCCCCACCACGAGGACCGCGCCGAGCTCCTCCGCCGAGTCGGCGATCAGCTGTCGGTAGCGGCGGATCACGTCGCCGTCGAGGGGGTAGAAGGTCGGCCCGCCGAGGATGTCCCCTGCGGGGTGCAGCCGGTACTCGAAGGAGGTGACCACGCCGAAGTTGCCGCCGCCGCCGCGCAGCGCCCACAACAGGTCCGGGTCGCGGTCCTCGGTGCAGGCATGGAAGCTGCCGTCGGCGGTGACGACGTCGGCCGAGAGCAGGTTGTCGCAGGCCAGGCCACAGCGCCGGGCCAGGTAGCCCATGCCGCCGCCGGTGGTGAGGCCGCCGATGCCGGTGGTGGAAACCATCCCGCCGGTGGTGGCCAGCCCGAAGGCGTGGGTGGCGTGGTTGACGTCGGCCCAGGTGCAGCCGCCCTGGGCGCGGGCGGTACGGGTGTACGGGTCGACCCAGATCCCGCGCATCCGCCCGAGGTCCAGGACGACGCCGTCGTCGCAGGTGCCGGGGCCCGCGACCCCGTGGCCGCCGCCGCGCACGGCGAGGGTCAGGCCCTCCTCGCGGGCGTAGCCGACCGTTTCGGTCGCGTCTCCAGCGTCGGCGGCGCTGACGACGACCGCCGGGTGCTTGTCGTGCACGGCGTTGTAGACCTTGCGGGCCTCGTCGTAGCCGGGGTCCCCGGGTGCCGCGACGTCCCCGTGGACGGTCTCGCGCAGTCGCTCCACCGGTGGGGCACCGGTGCCAGTGGTGGTCATGGCCGCCACCTGCCTTAGGTCGTTCCGGGAGTCCTGCTTCCGTTGTAGGCGCGGCGCCGGTGGCCGCGCATCGCCGGAACTGCCCATTCCGGCAGGTGGGGCATGGGTGGAACGGCCCATGTTCCGCTGGCCGGGGTCCGCGGCGGGCGCTCAGACCAGGCCGTGCGTGTACGCGTACGCGGTGGCGGCGGCCCGGGAGGAGACGTTCAGCTTGGCGTAGATGTTGTTCAGGTGGCGGGCCACCGTGTGCTCGCTGATCACCAGCTCGGCGGCGATGGACCGGTTGGTCCCGCCACGCGCGACCAGGCGCAACACCTCCATCTCCCGCAAGGTCAGCTCCCCGGACTCCCGTTCCGCCATCGCGTCGAGGAGGGCGGCCGCCCGCCGTGCGTCCGGTACGGCGCCCAGCCCTACGAAGGCCGCCCGTGCGGCCCGCAGCTCCATCCGGGCACCGTCCAGGTCGCCCGCCGCCCGGTCGGCAGCGGCCAGGGTCATCCTGACCTGGCCGGCCTCGTACGGGACCGCCAGCTCCAGCCAGAGCGCCAGCGCCCGCCGCAGCAGGGCCAGCGCTGTCGGGAGGTCGCCTTCGGCGAAGGCCACCGTGCCTTCCGCGGCCGCGGCGCTCGCGTGCAGGGGAGTGGTGGCGGACCCGCGCCGCCGCTGCCAGGAGTCGGCAAGGCGGGCCAGCTCCTGCGCCGCCGTGCGGGCCTCGTCGAGCCGGCTGAGGGCGAGGGCCGTCTCGGTGCGGGCGGCGAGCAGCCGGCACCGTTCGAGCGGGCGGCCGTCCTCGGCGTCCTCGGCCGCCGCTCCTGCACCGGTGGTGCCGGCGGCACCGGTCGCGCTAGCTGCGGCCGTGGGCAGCCACAGGGCGGAGGCCGCGGCTTCCGCCCTGCCCTGGGCCAACCGGAGCAGGGCCAGGCCGGGCTGCGGGTCGCGGCCGAGTGCGTGCGCCCGGCCGTAGGCCGCCTCCGCCTCGGTGTACGCGCCGCGCCGCCGGTGGATCTCGCCGGTCAGGTAGCAGGTCTCGGCGGCGATCCGGGGCTCGTTCGGCAGCAGCTCCGTGCAGGTCAGCTCGGCCTCGTTGAGCGCCTGCGGCCATGCGCCGCGCAGCTCCAGCACCTCCACCCGGTGGACCCGGCACAGGCCGCGGAAGTTGTTCTCACGGGGCATGGAGGCGCACCAGGCAATGGCCGCGTCGGTCCACTCGGCCGCCCGCGCGAAGTCGGCGCAGGCCATGCACTGCTGGAGGCCCAGGCAGTAGATCCAGCCGGTGTAGAAGGAGCTGAGCTCGCCGGCCGCGGCGGCGCACATGGCCTCGTCGAGCAGCGCGAGGCCGTCGGCGACCCGGCCCTGGGCGAGCAGGACGGCGGCCTGCGCGTGGATGCTCATGGCGTACAGGTCGGTGCTGCCGCACCGGCGGGCGACGGCGGCCATCCGCCGGGCGGAGGCCGTCGCCTCCTCGAAGGCGCCGCGCTCCTGGGCCTCCTGCGCCTCGACCCAGGCCAGGAAGCACTGCTCGGCGCATTCGGGTGCGCTGCCGAGCTGTTCGCGTGCCCGGCGCAGCCAGCCTGCGGCCGACCCGTTCCGTCCGGCGAGCCGGTGCTCGTAGTAGAGCATCCAGGCGCAGTATCCAGCTCGCCTGGCTGCGCCCGCGGCCGTGTAGCCGGCGTACGCGCCGGCCCGCGCCGTGATCGACTGCTCGACCCGGCCGGTCCACCAGGCGGCGTCGGCGAGCGCGGCGAGGTCGTCGGGGGTCAGCAGCCCGGGGGCCAAGCCGTCGAGCAGCGCATACGCCTCGCCCCACGCTTCCCGGGCGATCGCGTCCTGTGCCTGCCGGGCGGTGTGCGCGGCCGCTTTCGGCGGCGCCGTCGCCCGTGGCTGACTGCCCACGCTCACCAGCATAGGGCGGCCCAGGGAGCCGCATCGCGGACAGGATCGGTCCTGGATCCGGGGCCGGCTGGCTCGCGGGACTGCGCCAGTTCTTCTCCCACGCTCACCGCACCGGCGTGGTCCTCCACAACGCCGCCGCGCTCCTCGACGCCCCACAACCACGCGGCTTTCGGGGCGCCACCCTCACCCTGGCCGAGCAACGTGTCCTCTACCGGCGCTGGAGCAGCGGCACGGACGTCCACCCACTGCCGGTCAGCAACGGGCGTTGTGGCCGCTGGCGGGATCACCGGCAGGTGATCGATGGGATTCTGCACCGGGTGCGGACTGGGTGCAGTGGCGTGACCTGCCCGAACGGTTCGGTCCGTGGAAGACGGTCTATGAACGCCACCGGCCGTGGTCGGCTGACGGCACGTGGGAGCGTCTGCTCCAGCAGGTCCAGGCCGCAGCCGACGCGGCCGGTGAGATCGACTGGGGCATCTCGGTGGACTCCACCATCGTGTGGGCTCACCAGCACGCGGCGGGTGCTCGCATCGATCCGCCGCCGGCTCCCGTGTCAAAGGGGGCCGAGATGATGGAACACCAGGTCGAAACGGAGTGGCAGATCCTACAAGGCCGGCTGGTGGAGGTGGTGAGGGAGGTGAGGGCCTGGGCCGTTCGCGGGGCGGGTTCACCAGCAAGATCCACCTGAGTGCTGACGGTCGCTGCCGCCCGCTGTCCCTGGTCGTCACCGCAGGTCAGTGGGCGGACTGCACCCAGTTCATGGCCGTGCTGGAGAAGATCCGTGTGCCGAGGATCGGGCTGGGCAGGCCGCGCAAGAAGCCCGCCAGCGTGGCTGCCGACAAGGCGGCTCGGCTACCGGGTCAGTCCGGCTTTCGCAAGGACTTCATCGAGAGTCAGCGTCGAGGCCAGGTCATGGATCCAGGCCTCAGGTGGTGCTGCGAAGACGTCGCCCAAAGCGGCCATGAGGGCCTCGAATTCATTCCGGAAGTGCCTGTATACGGCGTCGAGGTTGGCCCACTGCTCGATGATCACGAAGGTATTCGGCGCCTCGAGATCTTCGGCGACCTGGTAGCCCTCGCAGCCTTCCTCAGCACGGGTCCGAGCCGCGTTGCCGCGAATCACCTCGAGCCAGTGCTCACGCTGCTCCGGCTTGATCGATGCTCTGACAACTTGGAGAACCATGCACTGCTCCTTATCTCGCCCGGCGCCGCGTCTTCCGGGATCGCTCAGTTTTGGTGCCCTGCCCAGTAGACCGCCCTGGGCAACCGACCACCTCCCGTTGTACGCCGCTCGTGTCAGGCGTTGTGGCAGTCGGCCACCCTCGACTATGGCCCGGCCCCCCCAACCAACCTCACAGGGCAATACGCGAATACGGCGTGCTGCTGACCACGCCGGCGCTGCTCGTATCGCGCCCCCAAGATCCGGACCATTCGCGGGCCAGGAGGCGGGAACTTGGCCCAGCGTCCGCCATTTTGGCTGGTCAGCCGTGGTGCGGCGTCTGTACCGCCAGCAGACGAAGAATCTCCTGGGCGTCTGCGGAGCTAGGTCAAGGCGCTGCCCTTGGCGCGCGAACAAGGGAAACGCACTGGTCACGGCCGGTGTGAGGAGCGTGGTGGTCGCATGTGGTCGCACGAGACTGGAGGTGCCGGCCCTTCCTCCGCCCCTGGAGGCGATCCTCATGCGTACCACCGGCGACCGCGGCCGCATCTACCGGAGGTGTGGCTGCCGCGACACATTGCGTCACCAGCTCGGAGCACACTGCCCGCACCTGCTCGCTGACGGTGACCACGGGACGTGGACCTTCGCCATCGACGTCCCGGCACCGCGCCACCACCGGACGACCGTCCGCCGTGGCGGATTCGGCAGCCACGACGCGGCCGAAGGGGCGCTGCGGAGGTTCCTGGAGGGCGAGGCCGGTGGGTTCAACGCGGACCCGAACCAGAGCGTCGCCGACTACCTGACCGCCTGGCTGGACGCGAAGGCGCTCGTGCTCAAGCCGACCACCATGGCGCGATACCGGGACTACGTCCACAACGACCTCGTCCCCGCCTTCGGCACCCTCAAGCTGGACGAGCTCGGACACCGGCACATCGCCGCCTTCGTCACCGGCGAGCTCGCTGCCGACCGCGGCAAGACCACCCTCTACCGGTGCCTGGCCACCCTCTCCAGCGCCCTCGGTGACGCGGTCCGCCAGCATCGCCTCGCCCACAACCCAGCCAGTCCCCCGGCTCTTCACCGCCCGCCGTCGCCCGAGCGGCGGATCTGGACCGCTGACGAGGCCGTCCGCTTCCTCCAGCACTGCCACCGGGCAGACCCGGAGATGGCCGACCTGTTCGAGTTCCTCATCGGCACCGGCATGCGCAAAGGAGAGGCCCTCGGTCTGCACTGGGACGACGTCCACCTGGCCGAGCGTGTCCTCTATGTACGGTGCACGCTCTCGGCGATCGACAACAATCACCTCGTCATCACCACGCCCAAGACACATACCAGTCGGAACTGGGTCGCTGTCTCACCCCGCGTCGCGACCGCACTCGAGCACCAGGCCCGATCAAGGGCCCGCCGCCACAGTGACCCCGGCGATCCGTTCACCGGACTCGTCTTCTGCAGACCCGACGGCCGGCCGCTGCGACCCCACACCGTCCTCGACCGTCTCCGGCAACTCTCCCAAGAGGCCGGTGTACCGCAGGTGACCGTTCACGACCTGCGGCACCTGGCCGCCACCATCACCATCACCGCCGGAGTCCCGCTCACGGTGGTCTCCAAGACGCTGCGGCACTCCACCCTCTCGACCACCGCGAACATCTACAGCCACCTCACCCAACAGGCCGCCCGCGAAGCCGTCGACACCATCGACCACACCCTCACCCGGGCCCAGAAACGAAACGACCGACGGGCCTGGCTGGAACGGCTGCGACCACCACGCGACCACGTCCAGCACCTCCGCGAAGCCCTCAACCGGCTCCGCTCCCCCGCCCCACCCGTGTTCAGCACCACGGCGGACCAGCCCCGAACCGGGCGTGCGACCACACTGCGACCACCAGGACTCAGGGCATGGAAAAGGCCGTCCTCTCAAATACGAGAGAACGGCCTCCGACCTGCATGAAGCAAAGTCGGGACGACAGGATTTGAACCTGCGACCCCTTGACCCCCAGGGCGCACAGCGTGCACATCCGTACATGCTGTGCGCCCATCGACGTGGGCGTTGGTCCCCAACTGGTCCCCAAGGTGCTCCAGATGGTCATGGGGGCCGCCAACCGCCACAGATGGCCACCAGGGAGAAGACGGCTCAGGAAGCGGTCTGGCCCCGCTTCCGTTCGGCTCGGCGTCGCAGGTCGCGGATAACCTCATGCCAGCGCCAGGAACCGTCCCAGTCGCAGCCCTCGTGTCCGCCCGGCTCCCAGTCCGCAAGCTCGTCCAGCTGCTTGATCAGGACATCCGGATCGACAGGCACACGGTGTGCACGCTCATCGTCGAGCTGCCCTGCGATGTCGTGCAGCCGGTGAGCAGCGCGGTAGTAGGACAGCTGGGTGTCGGTCAGCCGGCGTACGGCATAGCCACCGCACTTGCTGCACCAGTCCCAGTCGTCACGGGCTAGCAGGTCCGCCACGGTCAGGAGGTCATCGCTCGCCGCGAGGCCTCGATCCCGTGTATGCCGGCACAAGGGTGAGTGCCCCTTGCCCTCGAACTTGGGATCCGAGTTCGTGGCGTAGATCTGCGCCTGGCCCAGGACACCCAGCGGAAGTCCGCTGCCGCTGCGCCAGCGGTCGGTGCCGGGTCGCCGGAACGGCGAGAGGTCCAAGGAAGCAGGCGCGAGCAGGCCCTCCCACACTGCGAGGGGCAACATGCCGGAGCGGCCGGCGTCGAGGCTCCGCAAGTCGGAAACGCCACGTGCCATGGCGAGCAGGCGCAGACTATGTTCCTTGTCACGGTCCCGGTACGTCCGCCGGACCACGTCCTGAGCCCCGGCTGCGAGGCCAAGGTCAGCACCAAAGTGGCCATCCTGCCGTGCATGGCTCTGGCCCGAGGATGGGGCATCGTCAGCCTCTGACGCGGGGACGACGTCCTTGATCCACGGACTGATCACGCTCTCGGGGAGGTCCGACGCGCCGGCGACGATGACACCGAGCCAGCCTTCGGCAAGTCGACTCTCAATGACTTCGAGGGGCAGAACCTCCGCGCCCCCGCTCGTCGAGAAGACGATGTAGAGCTGATCGCCTGCGTACGAGAAGTTGCGCAGCGCCCGGAGGTGCGCGGGTGTGACGGGCAGGCGGTCGAAGACAGGCGTGTCATCGAAGACCCCGGGCCGGACGGAGTCCGGCTGCCCTTGGGGGCCTGCCTCAGTGGCCACGGCATCGGAACCGCCCGGATCGCACAAAAGGTCGCCCGAGGGTTCCATGAGTCTGGCGGCGACAAGAGCGGGGACTCGCAGCGTCAGCGTGCGCCGACCCCAGTCCGCGGTCACGGTCCACGTCACCAGCACGCCGAGAGTCCACCGATCCAGGCCGTCCAGGACGTCCGGAAGGCCTCCGCGCGAAGGCTCCTCCGTTCCCTCCGGCAAGCGCGCCGTGACCCACACCATCGGTGTCGAATCCGTCGCCGCAGCGGCGGCGAGGGCTTCGTCCTCCCAGGACTGAATCAGGCGGGCGGCGCCTTCCAGAGCTTCCGCGTGCCCCTTCTTGTTCGGCCGGATGCCGTGTACGAGGTCGTAGCGGTTGATCGACCGCGATGCCGGTCCTTCCCAGCCCCGCTCAGCTGAGTACTGCCACCTGCGCCACAACGCGCTAAGGCCTGTGGAGATCTGGCTGCTTTTGCCGAGCACCGCGAAGGCAGGATCGTCGGTCGGCAGCGGGGGCGTCTCCAGTCTCGCTGCCGCAGCGGCCACGACGAGACCAGCCGGGTCCACGAAGAGGGTCGCCTGCGCCCGCAGGGTCTCGAGGTAGCGCTCCTTCGCCGACACCTTCGGCTCCGCCCAGCCGGTCAGCCATGGGAAGTGAGCGATGGCGACCTGCGTTCGGTGAAGGCTCTGGGCTGCATGCCGCCAGCGGGACAAGACCTGTTCCTGCAGCTCTCGGGCCTCCCTGCGTGCTTCCCACGGCCCGTCGTCCTCCTCCTCATCTTCGCCCTCGTCCGCGGCGCCCCGTTCCGACTGCAGAAGCTCGGCCGCAGCCTGCACCTCGCCCTGGGTCCAGTGCACGTCCTCGTCCGGCTCCGCATAGGCCTGCAGCTGATGGAGCAGTCCCGATCCGCCGAGCGCCCTCACGAAGATGCCCAGCCCCGATGTCGGCCGTGACGTCGGGCCCCAGTCCGCACAGCCCGAACAGAACCTGTCCACCACGTCCGCGTTCAACGGGACCTCGATCGTGGCCACATGGGGCGTCCGGAGCTGACCACACTCTCTGCGCACATGCAGTCTGGCGTTCTTGCCCTTCGCGGAGTGGACGGTGATCTTGGTGCCTTCGAACGGCCCGAGTGGTACGTCGGCTGTCAGCATGCGATCGCGCACGAACTCCCCCTTCTCCTGCCTTGCGAGCTTAGGGCCGAGCAGTGACACGCACAGCCGGACGCTGAATGAATGCTCCTGATGGCACCGACTGCGTCCGCATGTTGCTCGCGGCCAAACACCCGGCCGACTCCAGCAGGACCATCCGACCTGCCAGATCGAGATGTCCGGCCAGAGCGTCCCTGTCGGGCCGGTCCAGCACACCCTGCCCATCGATGCACAGAGGGCGGCCGGAACGTCGCGTTGGAAGCCGATGCCCAGCCAGTAGGCAGCCCAGCGGCCGCGGGGCATACCGGCTGACCAGCCGTCCGCCACGGCGTTCAGATCTCCTTGCTCCCTTCCCCAGATGCGTGTACTCGACACTGGTCCCCAGATCTGGTCCCCAGATCCGGGGCCGCCGGACATCGTCCTGGCTTCACCCGCACACAGGCGCCGCAGCCAAGCTCTCGCGGGAAGCAGGCACGGCTCCGTTTTCTCGTCATGGGCCGGGATCATGGTTGCCGGCCCGTTGCCAGGCGTGGAAAGCAGCGATCGCTGTCATCAGGGTCGGGTAAATCCGGACCGCCACGACCGCCGCCGTGAGGCCGTAGGCGTCGAGGGATTCGCAAAGCTCCTGCTTGACACGGGCGAGGGCGAACACGACGCGGGCCGCCCCAACGACACCAACGCCCTTGGCGGCAGATGACCTTCGCGGTGAGGTGACGGGGTGCACGCGGCCAGCGCCATGCTCCCCGTCACCTCACAGATCAGAAACCGGGGAAGGTCAGATCACCGGCGGTCGGCCGAGTCGGGTCATGCGCCACACGGTCCGCCACCGCATCGGACGCCGTGGTGGGCACGGCACCCGCACCCCCTCGAAGAACCCGGCCCACCACGACCTCAGCCCGGCCAGTGGGGGCCGTTGGGCCAGCGTGTACGCCGCCCAGGTGGCGAGGTAGACCGGGACGAGGATGGCAGGCAGGTGCCGCTTCGCGAGCCAGACCCGGTTGCGGCCGGTGTTGCGGTAGTAGACCGCATGCCGGGAGGCCGGGGTCCGGGGGTGGGTCAGGACCAGGTCGGCCCGGTAGTCGATCTCCCACCCAGCATCCAGGGCCCGCCAGGCAAAGTCGGTCTCCTCATGTGCGTAGAAGAACTTGTCAGGGAAGTCGCCGACCTGGTCGATGACGTCCATGCGGATGGCGTGGGCGCCGCCCAGGAACGTCGTGACCGGCCCGGAGATGAGCGGGTCAGCGCCCCCGAGACGGGGGACGTGTCTGCGCTGGGAGACGCCGTTCTCGTCGGCGATGCGAAAGCCCACGATCCCAAGCTTCGGATTCGCCGTGAACGCTTCCCGGACGAGGTGGAGGGTGTCGGTTCGAGGGAGGAGGCCGTCGTCGTCGAGGACGAGGACGATGTCGGCGCCGCCGTGTTCACGCAGCCACCGCACCCCGGCGTTCCGGCCGCCGGGGATTCCCAGGTTCTCCGGCAGTTCGACGGCCGCCACCGGGTCCGGCAAAGCGGGGAGCTTCACTCCCTGCCCGAGCACGATGACCTTGGCGGGCTCGCCTTCCTGGGCCTCCACCGACTCCAGGAGAGCACCGAGTTCAGCCTCCCGGTCCCCCATGGTGATGATCACGACGCCGACCGTCGGCGGACCGGTCCGGGCGCGGTTCATGCCGGGCCTCGCAGAAGGTCGACGGCGCGTTCATGCAAGGCCCCGGCTCCGGGGATACGGCGCTTGCGGTAGCTGGCGGCCGTTTCCTGGATCGCCCTGATCTCCTTCACGGTCCGGTCCGAGACCAGGCCATCCATGAAGTCCAGCGACCGACCCCACACGGCCACGGCCTCCTCGTGCCGCTGCTGCGCGGCGACCGACCGCCCGATGTTCACCATGGTCAGGCCGTGAACCCGCTGATAGGTCCCCGGCGTCCGTCCCTTGAGCGCCGCCCGGTAGTGCTTCTCAGCAGCCTGATGGTCGCGCATTTCGGTCAGGGTCTTGCCGGTGTGGGAGGCGACGGTGGCCGCGACCGGACCCGACGCCGCGGCGTAGCCAGGCACCGGGTCGCCTGCGGTGAGCATCGCGTCTTCGGCCGACAGCAGGGCCGCCGCCGCCTTCCCGCTCTGTCCACCGGCCCCGTACGCCCTGGCGCAGGTGACCAGCAGTAGGGCCTCGGTCTGCCGGTCGACCTTGCCCGTCGCCCGCCGCAACGCTTCCTCCGCCAGGCCGATGCACGCCTGCGGGTGACCGAGGTCGAGTGCCTGGTGGGTCAGAGCCCGCATCATCCACGCGGCGTGCCCGTACGGGTCTGACTCGCAGGCCAACTGGAAGCCGAGGAGGTAGTAGCGCTGAGCGGCGCCCTCGCGGCCCAAGTCGTGGTGCTTCCAGCCCACCAGGCACGCCAGAGTCGCCGCCGCCCCGAACGCGCTGCGCCGTACCGGCTCCGAGGGGAAGCGGCTCTCCAGCATGGGGACCACGGTGTCGGTGAGGTAGGCGGTCACCATGGTCAGGCCGTGGCCGCCGCCCAGGCGTTCATCCATGCTTCGGAACGTCTCCGTGAGCTCCCGCACGGTGGCGACTTCCTCGGTGCCGACGACGCCGCCGCGTTCGGCTGCCCGCAGGGTCGCGGCAACTGCCCGGTGGTCGTAGCCGAGCGGCAGGGCGACGGCGGCCGTCGCGAACGCGGCGTTGAGGAAGTTCCTGCGACGGAGCATCACAAATCTCCCGAGGTCTGTGGCGTTGGCCAGTGGATCGGCCCCCAGGGCCTCGCCGGTGCCTGCGCAGCCTAGACCGATCTCTGTGGGCGTGACCTTCCGCTTCATCCTTCTGGTGAGGGCTTCGGCGATGTACGAGCGTGTCTGACCGCTTGGTGTACCGCCCATGACCCAGGAGTGAACGGCCGAGCGGGAGGTATGCAGCGTCACTCCGGACTCGGCGGCCACCGCACGGACGTCCCTGGCCAGGACCTCGTAGGTACATCCGGCCTCGGCGATGACGTCCGCCAGCGCAGTGTTCGGGCTACGGCTCTCCGCCAACTCGCACTCCCCGCAGCGATCTTGAACAGATTGAACAAGGTGCTCCGCCGCACACGGTACCCCCGCCCAATCACCGTGAGTTGAATAGCCGTAACGCCAAACGTGATCGGCCCGGAACCTGTCCGGACCCGGCCCCACGCCGACGCTTCGCCCTGCACGGACTACCGCGAACAGGAGCCAGGGAGATGTCTCGTACGACAGCACCGCTCCACCCCAGGACCGGCGTCACCTCCGCCGGCCCGCGTGCTCCCGGTCACCCCCTAAGCGGTGGCGAGGAACGACACGGCCCGCTCGTCCAGCTCGGCCGCGCAGCGAAGCCCCCGGGCCCGGAAGGGTGCGAGGTCGGCCCTCATGGTCTTGACGGCCTTGCGGGTCCGCACGGAGCGGACGCCTTCCATGTGGTCCATGGCCTGCCCGAACGTGGCGCACGCCTGCTCGATCCGGCCGCGCTTGAGGTGGAGCTCCGCCCCCGCGACCAGATCCAGGGCCACGATCCGGGCGTAGGTTCCGGCGGGCCTTGTGGCGGCGGCATGCAGGTACTCGGCGGCAGCAGCCCGGTGGTCCCCGAGGGTTTCGAAGACCTTCGCCGTCCGGGAGAACACCGACGGCGCCACAGGCCCCCACGCCAGGCCCCAGAACGGCACCTCGTCGCCCCGCTGGCTGCCCTGTTCCAGCAGGGCGCGGGCCCGGCCGACTTCGGCGAGGGCAGCGGCCGACAGTCCCGTCTTGGCCAGGGTGTGTGCGTGGACGACGCGGAAGAGGGCTTCGGTCTGGGAGTCCACGCGGCCCTTGGCCCGGGTGAGGCCGGTCTCGGCGAGGCCTTGGCAGTGCTCGGGACGGTGCAGCTTGAGCCCCTGCATGGCCATGGTCCGCATCACGAACCCGTCATGGCCGGGCAGTCCGGACTCTACGGCGAGCCCGTAGGACTGGAGGTAGTAGCGCTGGGCGAGGCCCTGCTGTCCGGCGTCGTAGGACTTCCAGCCCAGCAAATGGACGCCCCGGCTCGCGGCGGACAGCATCTGGGCGCGGATCTCGTCCGTGCGGAACCGGCCCCGGCACAGCGGCGCGACGTCGTCGCGGAGGTAGGTCACCAGGGCGGAGCGGCCGTGCTGGCCGCCATGGCGTTCGTCCATGTCGGAGAACATGCCGATCATGTCGCGCACGGCGTTGACCTCGGCCATCCCGATGACCTGACCGGTGCGGGCGGCTGCGGACCTCTCCGCGATGTCGCGTACGTACGCCAGGGGCAGGGCTGCGGCGGCCACCGAGTAGGCGGAGGCCGACAGGAAGCGTCTGCGGTCCAACTCGGCCCTCCACATCGGGATCAGGGAGTCGATCGGGTCGCCCCCCAGCGTAAGACCGATGCTGTCATGGCCGTCCGGGTCGCCGTCGGCGAGGCCCAACTCCACGGGGGTCAGGAGGAGGCCCAGGCGGCGGGAGAGCGCGACGGCCAGATAGCGGGCCGTGTCGGGCTGTGGTCGGGCGCCCTGCACCCAGTGGTCCACGGCCGACTTGTTCGTCCGCAGGGCCGTCCCGCACTCGGCCGCGACGGACCGGACCGCTTTCGCGACGGCCTCGTACGTTAAGCCGGACTCCGCGATCACATCGCGGAGACGGTCGTTCGGTGTGCGTGTGGCCATGAAGCACCTGCCCGTATACCCGATATACCGCTTGCCCTCGCCGACACGGTACCCCTGCCCGGTCACCGTGAGTTGAATAGTCGTCATGCCCGAGGAACCGGCCGCCCGGCGGCCTTCTCGGTGCTGCTCTCATCCGGATCAGCCGTGAACAGGAGCTATCGAGATGTCCCGCACGAGCGCACCGATCCTCCCTGCCCGGCCCAGGGCCGGCATCGCACCGCCGGCCCAGGTACCGCCGGTCACCTCTTCCGTGGACGTCGCCTGCGACATCGACACCGCACTCGCGCTCGCCGACCACGCCCCCCACGGCACGGCCGCCGCGCAGATCCGTGAGCGGCTGCGGCAGCACATCACCAACCTGGCCGGGCCCGCGCAGGAGTTCGCCGACTGGATGCCGGACGGCCGGGGCCGCGACATAGCCCTCGCCACGGTCCACCACGCCCGCAACGTGGCCGCCACGCGGGGCGGGGACCCGGTCGCCTCGCTGAGGCTGCTGGCCAAGCTCGCCCAGCACCTGGCCCGGTACGCGGCCGACAACCACTCGCCCGCCAGACGGCGGGCCGCCTGACCGGCTCCGGCCGTGGCCTGGCCTTGGCGGCCACGGCCGGAGCCCTCCACCCGCGGCAGGTACTCCATAGCACCTTCGCCGGCGCACGTGCTCCACACCACCTTCGACCGTCATCGAGGAGCCCACCGTGAACACCACCGTCAGCCCGGACACCGTCTTCGCCTACGCGGACGAGCGGATCGCCCAGGCCGCCGCCGCCCTGTGGCCGGACGGCCCGGTGGTGGTGGGGCCGCACATCCCGTCGGTGACCGGGTACGTCCGCCGGGTGGAGGCCGCCGGACGCCCGCTGTTCGCGAAGGTGTCCCTGCTGGGGGTGTCGCTGGCGTCGGTGCTCCGCGGCACGCACGGGGACTGGGCGGAGGTGAGGGCCAAACAGGCCGCGTACTTATCGTCGCCCGGCGCTCTTTTGGAGCGGGAGGCCGCCCAGTACGGGGCACTGGCCGGAGCCGGACTCGGGACGGCGACGGTGGCCGGACTGGCCGGCGGGGTCCTGTTCACCGAGCCCGTGAGCGGTGTGACTCTCGGCGAGGTCCTGGCGAAGGACCCACACCGCACGTTCGATCTTTTGGCGGGTGTGACCGAGGAGTTGGGCGCACTCCAGAAGCACGCGGTGGCCGCACTGGTTGAGGGCGCCGCGATCCGGGAGCGGTCCGTCCACGGCACGTTCGCCCGCAAGTTCAACGGGATCTCCGGGGAAACCTACGTGTCCCTGACCGGGCCGTCGGCGCCGGTGCTGGGGGCCGTCGTGCCACGGCTGCGGAAGATGCGGCTGTCCGGCACGTACGGCACGTACGGCACGTACGGCAGCAGGATCGTCTATGGCGACTTGAAGCCCGAGCACGTCGTCTTCCCGGACGGGCCGGAGCGGCGGCCGGCGTTCATCGACCCGGGCCTGGCCTTGGGCCATCCGGCATCCGACGTCGCCAAGCTGGTCTCGCGCATGGTCCTCGGGCTCATCGTCCAGCCCCCGGCCGGGCCCGGCGCCACCGCCGTCCTGCGAGGGATCGGCGAGTTCACCGACCTGGCCACCTACCGGCTGACCCCGGCGGAGCGGGCGGCGTGGCTGAGGCAGCTGGTCGTCCTGTGGCTCATGGACACCGTCAACATCTTCACCACCTACCTGACCGCTCCCACCGGCCTGCCCCTGCCGGAGTCTGCCCGCACGCTGATCGCCCAAGCCCCCGCCGTGTGCACGCTCCTCGACCGGGTCTCCGCCCTCCTTGCGGCCGTGTCGATGGACGGCCGCACCGTATGGCGCCTGGCCCTGGACCACGCGGCAACGGCGGCCGGACGATGAGCGCGCGCACCGGCCCCGTCGGGGTCATCGGAGCCGGAGCCGTCGGCCAGACCGTCGCAGCCCTCCTCGTGGCCGCCGGATGGTGCGAGGAAGTCCTGATCGCCTCCGGCAGCGACCGCTCGGCCGCCGCTCTGGTCACCGACCTCCAGGAAATGGCCCAGATCGTCGGTTCGCGCGTCCGGGCCCAGACCGCCCACCCCGCCGACATGCGCGACTGCGCGGCCGTGGTCGTCGCCCCCCGGGCGAAGTTCACCAACACCGCGACTGCCGACGTCCGGATGGCAGGTCTGGAGGCCAACGCCCCGCTGATCGCCGCCCTGGCCCGGTCCCTGACCGGGTACGAGGGGACAGCCGTGGTCGTCACCAACCCCGTCGACCCTTTGACGTGGCTGTTCGCCCGCGCCTCCGGCGCGGCTCGCGTGTACGGGGTCGGCTCCGCCACCGACACCGCCCGCTACCGCCTCGCTCTGGCCGCCGAACTCGCCGTCCCCGTGGAGAGCGTGGCCGGGCACGTGATCGGCGAGCACGGCGACGCCGCCGTGCTGTGCACCTCCACCACCCGGATCGACGGCCACCACGTTCGTGTCCCTGTCCGGGCCGTACGGGCCGAGCTGAGCGCCCGCCCGCGCCGCATCAACGCCGGGATCGGCCGGGGCCGCTGCGGTCCGGCCGGCGCTGTGCTCCATGCCCTCACCCACTCCCTGGGCCTGGTGGACGGGCCGGTCGAGCTGTCCATCGACCACCAGGGAGCCCAGCTCGGCCTGCCCGTCCACTTCACCGCCGGGCACCCGGCCGTCCGCCTGCCCCGCCTGGACCCGGCCGAACGGCGTCTCCTCGCAGCCGCCGACCACAAGATCCACCTCGCGTGCAAGACGATCTCCCACCACCTCGAAGGAGCCCGATGACCCTCGCGACCCGCATCAGCGCCGCCGAAAACCACGTCACCGTGACCAGCAGTACGGCGGTGATCACCGACTGGTCCATGCGCTACTTCGGCCCGTGGTGGAACGCCGTGGACGCCGTCGCCCCGCACACCGGTCCGGTCGTGGCCGCCGACGTCGAGGCGATCGAGGTCGCCGCCCTCGCCCAGCAGATCGGCGAGGGCCCGCACCAGGAGTGCCTGTACGCGAACGAGCCCATGCTCTACGCCCGAGGCAAGGACGGTGTCGTAGCTGCCGTCCAGCCGGGCGAGCGCCTGGCCTACCGGTACGAGCCCGGCCTGCTGCGGATCGTCGGCTGCGACGAGGTGCCCGTCGCGCTCGCCGCAGCCCGCCTGGCCCGCGAGGTCCTGCGCTCCCGACTCCTCGCGGACGGCTGGCGCATCCTTCACGCCTCCGCCGCCGTCCGCGACGGCCGTACCGTGCTGGCCCTCGGAGAGAAGGGCGCGGGGAAGTCCACCGTCGGGTTCCTCCTGGCCCGCGCCGGCTGGCAGCTGCTGGCCAACGACCGCGTGTTCGTCCGCCCCGACGAAGACGGCGGGGTCACTGTGCTGCCGTGGCCGTCGGCCGCCGCGATCGGCCTCGGCTTCCTCGACGCGATCGGTCTGTACGACGACGTACGCGCCCGCGTCCTGTCCGGGGAACAGCTCCACCCCACCCAGCACGAGTCCGTGACCCGCGCCCTTCTGGACGGCCGCCGCCTGCCCATCCGCTCCTCCTCCGGCAAGGAGCTCAAGCCGCAGTTCTTCCCCGACCAGCTGACCACCTGGCTCGGGCTGACCCTGGCCACCGAGGGGACCGCCGCCAAGATCGTCTTCCCGCGTATCGACCCCGACGCCAACCCGGCCGTCCTCGGCGAGGGGCGGGCCCTGGGCGAGGGCGACTTCTTCACCGGGGCCACCGAGGACCGCTACCCCGACGTCTTCGGCCTCGCCCCCACCGGCGAAGCCAGCCGGGTCACCCGCGAACTTCTCGCCACCCGCCTCGCCGACCTGCCCCGTCACAACGTCGTCCTCGGCCACGACGTCAAGGCGAACGCCGAATTCCTCGCCGAGCTCGCCACCACCTGAACCCGCGGCAAGGGCTCAACAGCACCTCGCCGGCGCGCGTGCTCCGGTCACCTCCGCCGGGCGCGTCCCCACCAACACCACACCCAGGTACGACCTGTGGTGTGAGCTGAACCCCCGCCGCGGGCTCCCGGAGCGTGACGTGGCGGGACCGCCACGGAGACCGACAAGAAGGAAGAGAGACGTTGACCGACACGACGGATGACAACACGACTGCGCTGCGCCAGGCGATGACCAGCAACATGGTCAAGGCCGGAATGATCACGAGCGAGCGGGTCGAGGCCGCGTTCCTGACGGTCGCCCGTCACCGGTTCGCGCCCGAAGCTACGCCCGAGAACGCATACGAGGTGGAGTCGGCGGTCCCCACCAAGAAGGACCAGCACGGAATCACCGTCAGCTCGGTATCGGCGCCGCGCATTCAGGCCATGATGCTGGAACAGGCCGACCTGAAGCCTGGCCAGAACGTGGCCGAAGTCGGATCGGGCGGCTTCAACGCCGCGCTCATGGCCGAACTCGTCGGCGACAGCGGGGTGGTCACCACCATCGACATCGACGCCGACGTCACCGTGCGAGCCCGCAAGCTCCTGGACGAGAACGGCTACGGGCGGGTCAAGGTCCACACCGTCGATGCCGAGGGCGGCATCCCGGGCACCGGAGCCCTCGACCGGCTGATCGTCACCGCCGGGGCCTGGGACATCCCGCCCGCCTGGACCGCCCAGCTGAGCGACGGCGGGCGCCTCGTCGTCCCGCTGCGGATGCGAGGCCTGAGCCGGTCGGTGGCCTTCGACCGCGACGGCGACCGACTCGTCTCCCAGTCCGCCCAGATGTGCGGCTTCGTCACCATGCAGGGCGCCGGAGCACACCAGGAGCGCCTGCTCCTGCTGCGGGGGAAGGAGATCGCCCTGCGCTTCGACGAGGGCTGGCCCGAGGACCCGGACGCCCTGAACGGGGTGTTCGACACCGAGCGGGCCGAAGGGTGGTCCGGGGTCACCGTGGCCATGAGCGAACCGTTCACCGGCCTGCAGATGTGGCTGGCGACCACCCTGGACGGCTTCTGCCTCATGTCCGTGGACGGGGACCTGGACACCGGTCTCGTCGCCCCGCAGAACAAGTCGGCCTGTCTGTCCCTCCTCTACGGGTCCTCCCTCGCCTACATGACCATCCGACGCGACGGCGACCGGGCCGAGTTCGGGGCGCACGGCTACGGCCCCGACGCCGAAAAGGTGGCCCAGGCCCTGGTGGAGGAGATCCGCGTCTGGGACCGCGACCACCGCCGCAGCGAGCCGGTGATCTACGCCTACCCCGCCACGACCCCCGAGGCCGAGCTGCCCGCCGGTCGGGTCATCACCAAGCGGCACCGCCGCGTCGTCATCTCCTGGCCCCCCGAGGACCAGGCCAACCAGAGCACCACCGACACGAAGGAGAAGTGATCATGACCAAGCAGATCGCCACGGCCACCACCAGCCTGAGCGGCGAATTCAACCTGGACGTACGCGTGGTCGAGGCCGGGGCGCCCGTCGCGAGCCTCCTGCGCAGCACCGACGACGGCTGCGGCTCGACCTGCTCCAACGGCTCCACCGCGTGCGCGTCCTCCGTCAACGACCCCTCCTGACTGGACCGCGTGAAAGGTGAGGCGGAGCACGGTGGCCGGCCGCCGCACTCCCCGTCACCTGCACCATCCCCGCCGCCGGGCACCTACGCGTGTGCCCGGCGGCACCACGACCACACAACGACAGCTGCCAGGGGGCGAAGAGTCATGGGGCGCGGAGCACGGCTGTACCGGCACACGCAGGCCCTGATGGTACGGGCCACCACGCATCCCGGCACGGGGGTTCCCGCGCCCGACGTGGACCTGTCCGGGCCCGGCGGGCCCGAACGCGGCCGGGCCTGGCTGGCGGCCGTCTGGGAGCATCCCCAGGCACGGGAGGCGCTGGAGACGGCAAGCCCCGTCCTGGCCACGCAGACCACGGCCCTGCTCACCGTTCCCGTGCCGTCCGGGAAGGAGGTCCGGCGGCTGGTGCATTCCACCGCCGCCTACCTGCTGCGCTGGCAGGGACGGGCCACCCCGTTCGGGCACTTCGCCGGAGTCGCGCCCGCCCTCACCGGGCCCACCCCGCAGGCCCTGTGGGGCAGCGGGCAGCGGGCCGTGCTGCGGCCGGACGCCGCCTGGCTGGGCACCGTGACCGACCGCCTCGCCGCACACGCTGGCATCCGCGAACGCCTGCTCATCGCGGCGAATCCGGCCGCGTGTGCCCGGGGAGGCCGGATCGTGGGGCCGGGCCGTACGCCCGCCGACGGCCTCGCCCCGCTGGAGGTGTCCGTGGCGGCCACCGGGCCCGTCCGTACCGCCCTCGCCGCCGCCACCGCCCCCGCCTTGTTCCCGGACGTCGCCAAGGCCGTCGCCGCCGACTACCCGCACGCCGACAACGAGAGCGTCTACCGGCTCCTCGTCCAGCTCCTGGAGCACGGCGTGCTGCTGTCCGCACTGGAGGGCACGGCCACCGCCGCCGACCCGCTCGCCCAGCTCCGTACCCTCACCGACCCCACCGTCACGCCCGGCCCTCTCCTAACCCTCACCTCGGAGGTGACCGGCAGCACCTCGCCGTCCTGGCCGGACACGGTCCTCGACGCCCAGGTCACCATTCCCTCCGCCGTGCTGTCCGAGGCGGAGTCGGCGGCGTCCGTGCTGGCCCGGCTCTCGCCGCACCCATTCGGGAATCCGGCCTGGCGTGACTTCCACCAGCGATTCCGTCAGACGTACGGGGCCGGTGCTGCCGTGTCCGTCATGGAGTTGGTGGGCGATGGGGGGCTCGGCTTCCCGCCCGGGTTCCTGGGGGCCGACCGCCCGGCCCCGGCCCGCGTGCTGTCCGCCCGTGACGAAGCGTTCCTCGCGCTCGCCCAGCAGGCCGCCCTCGACGGGGCCCGCGAGGTGGCCCTCACCGAACCTCTCCTCGCCTCGCTGGCCGTGGTCGACGCCGACGACCTGGCGCTGCCGCCCTCGGTGGAGCTCGCCTTCCAGCTGTACGCCGACGATGCGGACGCTGTGCGGCGGGGCCGGTTCGAGCTGTGGCTGACGGCAGCGGCCCGGCCCTCGTCGTCCATGGCCGGACGGTTCGCCGACCTCCTGCCCGAGCCGGATGCCGCCGCACTGGCCGCCGCCGTGGCAGGCCCGGCCGGGCCGCTGCCCGCCCAGCTCGTCTTCCCGGCCCGCAGACGGCGCAGCTCCAACGTCATCCGGACCCCGCGCCTGCTGGAGCACACGATCTCCCTCGGCTGGCCCGAACACGGGCCCGGCAGCATCCCGCTCGATGATCTCGCCGTCACCTGCGATGCCCGCCGCCTGTACCTGATCCGCTCCTCCAACGGACAAGTCCTTGAGCCCCGCGTACTGCACGCGTTGGAGCCGCGCGTGCAGACGTCGCCGCTGGCCCGGTTCCTCGCCGAAGTCGCAGGCGCCCGCCGTACCGTCTGGCGGCTGCCCGACTGGGGCGCCGCCTCCCGCCTCCCGTTCCTGCCCCGGCTCCGGCACGGCCGGACCGTCCTGGCCCCGGCTCGCTGGCTGCTGGCCGCAAGCCTGTTACCCGGCCCGGCCGCCGACCGCACCATGTGGGAGGAGGCGTTCGCCTCGTGGCGGGACCGGCAGCGCGTCCCGGCGCACGTGGTCCTGGCCGAGACCGAGATGCGGCTGCCCCTCGATCTGGACGTGCCGCTCCACCGCGACCTCCTCCGGGCCCGCCTGGATCGGGCCGGGGAGGTGGAAGTGCGTGAAGCACCTTCGCCGGCCACAAGTTCCACGTCACCTTCCGCGGGCGGGTTCATGGGGCGCGCCCACGAGTTCCTGACCGTCCTGCACGCCACCACCCCCACCCCCGCCTCCGTCGGGCCCGCCGTCGCGGCGGCCATACCGCAGATGCCTGGGGTCTCCCGCATGGTGTGTGCGCACCTGCACGGGCACCCTGCCCGGCAGGACGAAGTCCTGACCGAGCACCTGCCCCGCCTGCTCGACGGATGGAGCCCGGCCCCGGGCTGGTGGTTCACCCGTCACTGCGACACCTCCCACCCCGACCGCGACCGCCCCCTGGTCCTCAACCTCCACCTGGACGGCGCCGACGCTTGGGGGCAGGCCGCCGAACGGCTCGGTACCTGGGCCGACGAGCTGCGAAGCCTCCATCTCGCCTCCCGGCTGGACCTGATCGCCTACCGGCCGCAGGACGGCCGTTACGGGCACGGGGAGGCCCGCGAGGCCGCCGAGCGGGTGTTCGCCGCCGATAGTGTCGCCGCGCTCGCCCAGATCGCGTACGCGGCCCGTACCGGCCTTCCGGCCCAAGCGGTCACCGCCGCTTCGCTCGCCGACCTCGCAACCTGCTTCGCCCCCCGTCCGGCCGACGGCTGGGCGTGGCTCGCCGCGAACCTGCCGCGCGAGAGCGGACCCCAAGACGCCACCCTGACCCGGCACACACGCATCCTCACCGCCGGCGCCGTGTGGCGCCACGACCCGGACGCGTCCGACCTGGCCGAGGCGTGGGCGGTCCGCGCCGACGTCCTCGCCGCCTACCGGCACACCCTCGCCGAGCAGCGTGAGCCGATGACGGTGCTCCGCTCCCTCCTCCACCTCCACCACGTTCGCGCCCTCGGAGGCGGTCCGGACGCCGAGCGGGTCACCCATCGCCTCGCCCGCACCGCCGCCCTCCCGCACACCCACCGCCGCAAGGCCTGCCGGTGAACGCCGCCGCGGTCCTCGAGACCCGCTTCGGCCCGCGTCTGGCCGCCCCCGACCCGGCAGGGGACACCGCGCTTGGGCAGTCCCTCGTGACCGGCGCGGCCGGGGTCGTTCTGTGGCACATCGAACGTGCCCTGACCAGGGCCGGTACGTGGGAGCCGGTCGAAGCATGGCTGACGGCCGCGACCCGCGCGGATGTGACCGCCGCCGACACCGCCTGCCTCAGCTACGGTGCCCCGGGCCTGGCGTTCGTCCTGCACGCGGCCGGAGCCGACGGCCGCGACCGCTATCGCAACGCCCGGGGCCGGCTCGATGCGGCCACCGCCGCCCTCGCGCACCGCCGCGCCGAAACCGCCCACGCCCGAATCCGGCGTGGCGAGCTGCCCACGTTCGCCGAGTACGACCTGCTGCACGGCCTGACCGGCATCGGCATGCACCTGCTGCACCACGCCCCCGGCAGCGACGCCCTCGCCGCCGTCCTCACCTACCTCGTCGCCCTCACCCGGCCCCTGACCTTCCACGGGCAGACGCTGCCGGGCTGGTGGTGCGCCCACGACCCGCACCGCTTCTACACCCCTGGCGGACACGGCAACTTCGGCATGGCCCACGGCATCGCCGGCCCCCTCGCCCTCCTCGCCCAGGCCCAGCGGCGGGGCGTCGCCGTGGACGGGCAGCGCGAGGCCATCGCAACCATCACCGCCTGGTTCGGCCAGTGGCGCCAGGACGGCGAGAGCGGCCCGTGGTGGCCGGAGACGATCACCCGCGAAGAGGCGGCGGCGGGACGCCCCAATGCAACCGGGCCGTGGCGGCCGTCGTGGTGCTACGGCACCCCCGGCATCGCCCGCGCGCTCCAGCTCGCCGCCATCGCCACCGCCGACACCCGCCGCCAGGAGGCCGCCGAACACGCGCTGCTCGCCTGCCTCGCCGACCCCCGCCAGCTCGCCAAGGTCGCCGACCCGGGCTTGTGCCACGGCGCGGCGGGAGTGTTCCAGACCGTGTGGCGGGCAGCCCGCGACGCCCGCGCTCCGGGCCTTGGTTCCGCCGCTCGCAGTCTCGCGGACACGTTCACCGTCCAGCACGCGCCCGAGGCCACCGGGTTCCTCGAAGGCGCCGCCGGACAGGCACTCGCCCAGGCCACCGCCTTCTACGACCGGCCGCCTGCCTCCGGCTGGGACGCCTGCCTCCTCATCACCTGACCCTCGCACCAGCCCAGGCGCTTCAGAGCACATGCGTCGGCCGCGTATTCCCCATTACCTTCTGCGGAGAGGAACCACTCCTGATGAACGCCCCGCACGCCCCCCAAACGACTGAACACGCCGTCCTCGCCGTCCTGTCCGGGCAGTCCCTCGCCGCCACTGCCGCCCGTGCGGGCATCGACGCCGAAGAACTCGGCGACGCCGTCACCCTGTACCGGGCAGCCGGGCAAGCCGTCCTCGCCGAGCAGGCCACCCGCCGCGACTGGCACCAGGTCCGCATCGAGTTCGCCGACTTCGACCGTGCCGAAGACGCCGCCGCAACCCACCTGGCCCAGCGCCTGCGAATGCTGGAGGACAGCGGGCTCCTGGCCGCGTGGTGGTACATCCGCAAGGCGCCGTGCTGGCGGCTGCGGCTGTTGCCCGCACCGGGCGCCGACCCCGCCCGCCTCCACCTCGCCACCTCCGAACTGCTCGGGGCACTCGTGCAGTCCGCAGAGATCATCCGCTGGTGGCCGACCGTCTACGAGCCGGAAGTCCTCGCCTTCGGCGGCCTGGAGGGCATCGACACCGCCCACGCTCTCTTCCACGCCGACAGCCGCCACTTCCTCTCCCGCACCCACCAGCCCCAGGGGTTGGGGCGGCGCGAGATGTCGATGCTGCTGTGCACCGCCCTGTTCCGGTCGGCCGGGCTGGACTGGTACGAACAGGGTGACGTGTGGGACCGGGTGGCCCGGATGCGGCCCCTGCCCGAGGACGTCACCCCCGACCACCTGAACGGCATGGGCGACGGACTGCGGAGGCTTGTGTCCCTCGACACCCGCACGCTGTCCGGCCCCGGCGGCACGATGGAAGCCGCCGCCCCGTGGCTCGCCGCGTTCACGGCTGCCGGGCAGGCCATCAGCAACGCTGCCCAGAGCGGCATCCTGCAACGCGGACCCCGCGAGATCCTCGCCCACCACGTGATCTTCCACTGGAACCGTCACGGCCTCACCGCACGTGCACAGGCCACCCTTGCCCACGCCACCCGAGCCGTCATCATGAACCCGGCTTCCGCCGACCAGGAACCGTGACAGGACGGGTTCCCGCACGCCAGATCCGGGCGGCCTGCCATCGAGGACAGGTGACCGGCAGCACCTGCGTCGGCCGCGGTGCTCCTTCTCACATCGAGCTCTTCGCGGTCTGTATGTCGCGGCGGGTCGTTCCGGCGGCGGTTGAGACAGGCGGTACCCGAAAGTGGTCGGGCGAGATGTTCGCTCGGACGGGGGCCCGGAAAACTTGACGGATAGTCGGCTGTGCGCGGTGGGGAGGCGGGGAAGAACAGCATTGCCGGGCGGAGCCTGGTTGCTGAGCTGTTGCCGACACATGGAGGTGATCGCGATGAGTCGTTCCCGGAAGCACCTCGAGTCCGCTCCTGGCATGTCCCTGCGCTTAATCAGCGGGACCCTGGCCCAGCCGCTGCCCATCCCATCGGCACGGCCGTGACCGCTCGGGAAGCAAAGGGCCCTGTCTGGTCCGGCGCTGTGACGCTCGAGCCAGGATGGCTGACATTTACCGGCCGAGTCGGCACGACAGGTCTCCACTCGCACGCTGCGGCGCAGCTGATGGTGGTCACCGACGGACGGGTCGAACTGCAGGACGGGCACGGAGAGCGTCTGGCCGTGCGGGCCGCTCTGATTCCTACACGGGCCGTTCATGCCGTTTGCGGTTCGGGAGCCACCGCCGTGTTCATCTACTGCGACCCGGACGCTCTTTTTGGGCGCGCGCTCCAGGACTGTTTCGAAGGCGAACGGCAGGATCGCCTCGCCGCATGGATCGCGGCAGCCCGGCCGGCTCGTGAGGCGGCTCGGGCGTCCTCACAACACCAAGTGGCCAAGGCGGCGCTTCGGGCAGTGGGCGTCGAGACATGCCTGGTGGGCGTGGGTCACCCAGCGGTACGCCGTGCCATCGACCGTATGCAGTGTCTGCTGGGCGGCCCGTTGCGGCTGCAGGATATGGCCGAGGCCGTAGACCTTTCCCCCAGCAGGCTCGGCCATCTGTTCGCAGAGGAGTTGGGGCTGTCGTTTCCCGTGTATGTGCGCTGGGCGCGCTTGCGTCGTGCGATGGAGCTGGTGAGGGGAGGGGCCACGTTGACGCAGGCGGCGCACCGGGCCGGCTTCGCCGACAGTTCGCACCTGACCCGGGTGTTCCACGAGATGTTCGGCCTTGCCCCCTCGGAGGTTCTCCGATTCGTTCGCTGGAGTACCTGAAGAGGCCCAGCTTGTCATGTGCGCGATCGCAGCGGATCCGTCCAAGCGGGTCGAGCCGGTGCCGCGCACGCTGACGAGCATGGGCAACGACTTCGTACGCTTCTTCTACGCTCCGCTCCTGCTGGTGGGGATCAACGGGGCGGGCATCGCTCTTGTGGCCGCGGGCGCCTCCAGGCTGTGGCTCCTCGGGCTCCTGGCGGCCGCAGTCGTCGCGTCCTTCACGGCCGAGCGCCTTCTGCCGTATCGCCCGGAATGGAACGAAGCTGCCGGGGACGGTGGTCGTGATGCCGCGCACGCGGTGGTCAACGAGACCTTGATCCTCGGCAGCGTGACGGCCATCCCGCTGCTGGCCGCCGTCGTCACCGTGGCCGATGTGTGGCCGCTCGGTTGGCCGATCGTCGTTCAGGTGCTCTTCGCGATCCTGGTGGCGGATGCGGGTATCACGCTGGTGCATTTCGCCAGCCACAAGGTGGGTGTTCTGTGGCGGTTCCACGCGGTCCACCATTCGGTGCGCCGGTTCTACGGGTTCAACGGGTTGATGAAGCATCCCCTGCACCAGAGTGTGGAGCTGACCGCCGGGGTTGCCCCGCTCCTGGCCATCGGGCTCCCCGTCGATGTCGCCGCCGCGCTCGCGCTCGCGGTCGCCGTCCAGTTGCTCCTGCAGCACTCCAACGCCGACTATCGCGTCGGGCCGCTGCGAGCCGTACTGGCTCTGAACGAAGGGCACCGGTTTCACCACCTGAAGTGGGCCGGGGCCGGTGACGTCAACTTCGGTCTTTTCACGCTGTTCTGGGACCGGTTGCTGGGTACCTACGCCTTCGATCCGGGGCGGCGGTTCACCAGTGAGGACATCGGAATGGCGGACAAGCCGCACTACCCGGACGGCTATCTCGCCCAGCTCGTCGAGCCGTTCCGGGCGCGCGGCGCATGTGCGGCCGATCCGGCCGCGGGGAACAGGGCGGAGCAAGCCGAGGCGTGATCGGGGTGGCCTTGGGTCAGTGGCCGTACGGGCAGCCGCCCCGGCCGCGGGTTTTGGCGTCGTCGTCGAGGTAGAAGTTGGGGCGTTGGTCGGCCTGGTCGTAGTAGCGGTGGAAGACCGGGGTGATGCCGCCGGAGACCGGGGGCACGATCCAGCTCCAGTCGGCCGGCACGCTGCGGCCCTGGCGTTCTTCCTTCTCCAGGTGGGTCAGGAAGTGCCGGGACTCGGTGTGGTGGTCGCTGATCTTGACGTCGGCCGCGTTGAAGGAGTGCAGGACCGCCCTGTTGAGTTCGACGAGGGCTCGGTCGCGCCACAGGGTGGCCTCGTTGCTGGTGTCGAGGCCGAGGTGTTCGGCGATGGCGGGCAGCAGGTTGTAGCGGTCGGTGTCGACGAGGTTGCGGGCGCCGATCTCGGTGCCCATGTACCAGCCGTTGAACGGGGCGAGGGGGTAGTCGATGCCGCCGATGCGCAGGCGCATGTTGGAGATGGCGGGTACGGCGTGCCAGCGCAGGCCCAGGTCGGCGAAGTGCGGGTGGTCGGGGTGGGTGAGGTGGACTTCGAGGACGAGGTCGCGGGGTACGTCGAAGAGCTGGGGCTTGTCGTCGTCGGTGTCGATGACGAGCGGCAGGACGTCCCAGGGGCCGACGGGGGCTTGCCAGCCCAGGCGGCGGACGGTGTCGGTGAAGGCGACGTAGGTCGGATCGCCGAGGATGCCTCCGCCCTCTTGCCGGTAGCCGGCGTAGCGGATGAGCTGGTCGTTCCACACCCGAGGGGCGCGCCGGCCGGGGGTCTCGGGGGCGAAGATGGAGATGGTGGGGCGGATGCGTCCGCCGTTGGTGGCCTGGCGCAGGTGCTCGCACAGCTGCTGGTGGATCTGCTCGGGTGTGGTGGCCTGTCGGCGGTCCAGGACGCGCAGGCTCTTCCAGTACAGGCGGCCGATGCAGCGGCTGGAGTTGCGCCAGGCGACCTGGGCTCCGAAGGTGAGCTCGTCCTCGGTGTGGGTGTAGGTGCCGGTCTGGTCGATCTGGGTGCGGACCTGGTGCAGGCGTGCGGCCAGCGGCGTGGGCTGGTCGGGGTGTTCGGCGTGGAAGAGGCGCACGAACTCCTCGGCTTCGTCCCGGTCGGCGGTGGCCGCGAGGTTCGCGTCCGCGGGGGCGAGTGGCCTGGGTCCGTCGGCCGACGGTGCGTTGTGGGTGTGTGGCGGGTGGAGGGTGGTGCGCGCCAGAAGAGTTTCGGAGTTCATGGGTTTCCTCGCGGGTGGCGTTCGGCTCCGGACACCCACCTCCATGAGGCGGTACGGCCGGATGTGCTGTGGCGCGGGGGTGGGCGTGGGCGTCCACGCGGGGGGCATCGACGACTTCAGGGGGGTGAACCGTCTCGCCGCGTGGGCGCCCACGCCGTCTTGAGGGCCCCGGCCGTGCCGGCCGGGGCGTGCGGGTTCAGGTCGCCTGGCCGCCTGAACCCGCCGGAGTACGGGACTCGCGGGCGATGGAGGTGCCGAACAGCTCGTCCCAGTAGGGGGCGGAGATCCCGAATCCGCGGGTGTCATCGCGGAAGTGGTGGCGCATGTGCAGGGAACGCAGATGGCGCATGAGCCGGTTCTTCGGGGTCGCGTGGTGCAGGTAGAGGTGGAACAGGTCGTACGTGAGGTAGCCGAGGGTGTAGCCGGCCCCGAACGTCAGCGGCAGCGAGCCCAGCCCGGAGGCCAAATAGATCGTGCCACCGACCATGGGAATGCTCAGGATCGGGCTGAGGATGGAGCGCCGCGCGTCCTGCGGGTAGTCGTGGTGGACGCCGTGCAGGATGTAGTGCAGGCGCGCGCCGAAGCCCTTCTCGGGCTCGTAGTGCAGCACGATGCGGTGGCCCCAGTACTCCGACAGCGTCCACGTCAGATAGCCGGCCCCGGACCATCCGAGCAGCGCCCAGCCACCGGCCTGCTCGCGGGCGACGGAGAGCCAGACGCAGACGGCGACGACCGGGGTGAACATCGCGACCGTGGTGGCGGGATGGACGTGGAGCAGATTGTCCAGCCAGCGCCGGCCGACGACGGCGGGTGCGTTACCGCGGCGTACCGCTCCCTTGCTGCTGCCCGTGCTGCGGGTGGGAGGTGCGGAGGTCATGCACCGGCTCCTTCCGCGGTGGGGACCTTCACCCGCGTCTCGTAGCCGGTACGGGCCTGGAAGTCGGTGGTGCGCAGCAGCTGGTCGGCCTTGAGGAAGCGGCCCATCGCGTCGCGCCACGGCTGCGGCAGCAGGAACAGGGAGCGGGTGACGGGGTTGGTCCAGCCGGGCACGTACCGGTTGTAGACGGGGCGGCGCGCGGTGCGCAGCACCGAGCCGGCGATGTCGTCCGGGGTGAGGAGGGGGACGAAGCGGCCCTTGCCGACGCCGGAGGTCAGCTCGGTCTGGGCGGGGATGGGCAGGATGATGGACAGGTCGACGCCGCTGCCGCGCAGTTCGGCGCGTACGCCTTCGGAGAGGCCGACGACGCCGTGCTTGGCGGCGGAGTAGGTGGCGCAGCCGGGCAGGCCGATCATGCCGACGGCGGAGACCATGTTGATGATGTGGCCGCGTCCGCGGGCCCGCATGGGGCCGATCGCGGTCTTCATCCCGTTGAGGGTGCCCATGAGGTTGACGCCGACCTGGTGGGCGGTGTCCTCGTCGCTCTCGTTCTCGAACCGGCTGACGATCATCTCGCCGGCGTTGTTGACGAGGATGTCGATCTCGCCGAGGTCGCTCTCCACCTGCTGCCAGAACGCCCGCATGCTGGCCGGGTCGGTGACGTCGAGCTCGTAGGCGTGCGCGTTGATGTCGGCGGCGACCTTGGCGGCGAAGTCGTAGTTGCGGGCGCCGATGGCGACCTTCGCGCCGGCGGCGATGAACTGTTCCGCGGTGGCGCGGCCGATGCCGCGGCTGCCGCCGGTGATGGCCACGACCTTGTTCTTGATGTCCCTGGGCACTGGTCCTCCTGCTGCGTGATGGGGCTACTGGGGGCGGGCGAGGTGGTGGATCTAGGCGAGGGTGCGGAAGGTGCGGGAATGCCAGACCAGGGGCTCGGCGCCGGCTCCGTGCCCGCTTCCGAGGGTGCGGACGTGTCCGGTGACGATGGTGTGGTCGCCCCCGGGGTGCGTCTGGGCGACCTGGCAGGTCAGCCAGGCGAGCGCCTCGGTGAGTACGGGCACCCCGTCGGTGTGGTGGTGCGGGGTGCGGGCGAAGCGGGCGGCCTGGCTGATCCGGCTGTCGGCGAACTGCTCCGCCCAGTGGGCCTGGTCGTGACGCAGGATGTTGATGGCGAAGGAGCCGGTGGCCTTCAGCCTGGCCAGCGTGTTGCTGTGGTTGTTCAGGCAGAGCAGCACCAGGAGCGGGTCCAGGGACAGCGAGCACACGGCGCTGGCCGTCATGCCGCTGGGCTCCGCGGCGCCGGGACCGCTGGTGGTCACCACGGTGACCCCGGCGGGCAGCTGGGCGAAGACGTCCCGGAACGCCTGGCTGGTCACGGGCTGCGTCGCCGGGGTGTCGCGGGTCGGGGTGTGCAGGGCTACGGACCCGGTCACGGGCGGCCGCCGGTGACGGAGGCGCCGGCCTCGGCCGGTTCGGGCACGGTGAGGGTGATGTGCTCGCCGAGCAGGCCGCGCAGGATCAGCGTGATGGCCTCGATCAGCGCGTCGCAGGCGATCGGGTCGATCAGGGCGGCCAGGCTGGGCATGCCGAGGTCGAAGACGGCGGTGAACCGTACGGTGACCGACTCGGTGTCCTGGGCGACCTGCCAGCTGCCGGAGAAGGTGTCGAAGTCGCCCTCGGTCTGGGTGAAGTCGATCGTGAGCGAGTCGGCGTCGATGGTGTCGCGCTCGCTCCAGCACAGCACGCCGTTACGGAAGTTGACCGACCACTGGGAGTCGACGGTGTCCGCTCCGGCTTCGGTGACAATCACCTCGCGGACCGCGTCGGTGTACTTCGGGTAGGCGGCGAAGTCGCGCAGGAGGTCGAATACGGATCCTGCGGTGACGGCGGGGACGAGCGCGTCGAGAGTGACCTGCGGCATGTCAGAGACTTCCCTTCCGGGAGAAGGCGGTGCGGGACAGGGCGGTGGCGGCGCCGGTGAAGGCGTCGCTGATGCGGTCCAGGTCGGTATCGCCGAGCAGGGCGGGCGGGGTGAGACGCACGACCGTGTGGGCGTTGAGCGAGTGGTTGACCAGCAGGCCGGCTTCCATCAGGTGCAGGACGAGCTCCCCGGCGGCGTGTGCATCGGCGAGTTCGATGCCCAGCAACAGGCCCTGGCCCCGGATGTCGACCACCGGGCCGCCGCGCAGGGGGGCGAGGGCCTTCTCGATCCGTTCGAGGATGTTGGCGCCCAGGACTGCGGCGCGTTCGACCAGACCCTCGGAACCGATGGCTGTGACCGCAGCCGCGGCTGCGGCCATGGCGACGGGGGCGGCCGCGAAGGTGGAGGTGTGCAGGAACGGGTCCTTGTTGAACGGGGCGTACGCCGCTTCGGTGGCGACCGCCGCTGCTACGGGGATGACGCCGCCGCTGAGGTTCTTGCCGACCAGCAGCACATCGGGGCGGATGTCCTCCTTATCGGCCCCCCACCAGGAGCCGAGGCGCCCCAGGCCGGTCTGGATCTCGTCGAGGACGAAGAACGCGTCGTGCTCGGCGGCCAGCTGCTGGACCCGGGTGAGGTAGCCGGGCGGGGGGATGACGACGCCGCCCTCTCCCTGGACGGGTTCGAGGATGACGCAGGCCGGGCCGCCGTCGGCCAGGGCGGCGGCCAGCGTGTCGGCGTCGCCGTACGGGACGTGCTCGGCGGCCAGGAGGGGCCTGAACGGGTCCTGGTAGAGCGGTTTCGCGGTGACGGCCAGCGCGCCGGTGGTCTTGCCGTGGTAGCCGCCGACAGCGGAGATCAGGCGGTGCTTGCCGTGTGCGCGGGCGAGTTTGATGGCGGTTTCGGTGGCCTCGGCGCCGGAGTTGACGAAGTGGACGTAGTCCAGGCCCGGCGGGGTGATGGCCGCCAGGGCTTCGGCGGCGGTGGCGGCCACCGGCTCCAGCAGGATCCGGGTGGCCATGGGGTGCCGCTGGATCTGCTCGATGACCGCTTCGACAACCTTGGGATGGCGGTGGCCCAGCAGGAACACGCCGTAGCCGCCGCAGTCGAGGTACTCCTTGCCCTCGGAGTCCCACACGTACGCGCCGTCGGAGGCGACCTCCATCGCCCCGCCGGTCAGCGAGGCCAGACGGGCCCGGCCGCGGCTGAGGTGGCGGCGGTAGATGTTCAGGACATCACCCACGGTCGCCTCGTCGGCGACGGTGGCGTTCAGGGTGAGGCTGCTCATGCCGGCACCTGCTCGGCGAACCGGCGGCCCAGGCGGCGGGCCTGCGCCAGGTGCAGCACGGTGGCACGCAGGGCGGACTCCGTACCCAACGATCCGGGATGGGGCGGCAGGCCGGGCTCGCCGAGGCTGCTCGGGAACGGGCGCGCCCCGGCGAACAGGGCGGTCATGGCGAGCATGTCGTCGAAGCGGCGCCGGGCCCGCGGGTGCAGATTGGCGATGAACACGGGGCGGATGAGCCGGTCCACCATCTCCGGGCCGACCGTACGCGGCACGGCCACCTCCAGGCCGACTTCGCTCGCGGCCTCGCTGACCAGCTGCAGGACCCGGCCGGTGCTGGGTGCGTGCGCTCCGGCGGTCACCCACACCTCGCCGTCGCGCCGACGCGCTCGCACCAGGGCGCCGATGGTGGCGGCGACCACGTCCTGCGATACGAAGTCGACGGGAGAGGCGGGCGGCAGCGGCACCAGGGGCAGCATGCCGCGCAGCAGGCCCGTGAGCATGCCGTGCATGCCCTGGAAGGCGGAGATCTCCCCGGTGCGGGAGTCCCCGATGACGACCGAGGGCCGGATGATCACGGCCGGGACGCCGGAGGAGCGAACGACCTGTTCGCCGGCCCGCTTGGAGTCCAGATAGTCCTCGGGCCTGGCACTGGCATCCCCGGATTCGTGGCCGAGGGAGGAGCGGGTGAGTTCGGTGCGTGCGACGAACGCGGTCGACACGTGGTACAAAACGGCGTCCGCGTCGGCGACCAGCCGAACGATCTGCCGGGTTCCCGCCTCGTTGAGGGCGTGGGTGGCCTCGGCGCCGCTGGAGAAGTCGGTGACCGCAGCGCAGTGGACGACGGTGTCCACCCGCCGCACCAAGTCGTTGTAGACAGTGGCGTCCAGGCCCAGGCGAGGGGCTGTGAGGTCCCCGGCGAGCAGTTCGTCGGCGCCGTGCACCGGGGTGCGGTGGATCAGGGCGATCACATGGCAGTCGGACAGTTCGGGCAGGAGCGCCGTACCGATCACGCCGGACGCGCCGGTGAGCAGGACGGTGGGAGCAGAAGACACGAGCGAGCACCTCACGGATGGGCAGGATTGCGCGTACGAGAGGACAGGGCGCCGCCGAGACGGAACAGGCGGGCGCGCAGGGGTGCGGCGCCACGGCACGTACGGCCAAGGGCGCGGCACGAGATCCGTCCCAGGCCCCTGGGTGTGAGCCGGGGCGGGCGGTGAAGGAAGAGGAAGGAGCCTGGGTCAGGGGATGCGCAGCGGCTCGCCGGCCAGAGCGTCCACGAGGGGGGCGGCCATCCGCGCCCGGGAGGGCGGGTGGAAGGCCAGGGCCCGGCAGGCGGAGTGCAGGTAGGCGATGTCGCCCGAGGAGATGAAGGCCATGCCTCCCAGGGCTTCGACGCTCAGCGCGAGCACGCGGTTGATCGCGTCCTGGGCGGCGTAGCGGCAGATCAGGGCGGACGCGAGGGTGTCCTGCCCGATCGGCTCGGTGGAGGCGGCGAGCCCTTCGACGGCGAGCGCGGCCGCTTCGAGGGTGGTGGCGGCCTCGGCGCGTACCGCGGCGTCCACGCGGGTGTTGGCGAGGGTGCGTTCGACCAGTGCGGAGGCCGCGCCCAGGTAGCTGGCGGTCATCAGCAGTTCGAACCAGACGAAGCCGACGGTCTGCAGATGGTCGAGCCGGCCGTCGTCGGTGACGTCGGTGCGCACCAGGAGTTCGGCGGGCACCTCCACGTCCTCCAGGACGACCTCGTCGCTCTCGGCGCCGGCCAGGATGGGGCTGCCCCAGAACGGCCGCACGCTCAGCCCGGGCGCCTCCGCCGGGATCAGGGCGATGGCCAGCTGCGGTGTGCCGTCAGGTCCGGGCAGTGCGACGGAGGCGGTGAGCAGGTTCATCGAGTGGGCCAGGCTGCACGGCTTCTTCGACCCGCTCAGCCACACCTTCTCGCCCTCCACCCGCGCGGTGAGATTCGGGGCGAGGATGCCCTGGCCGGTGCGGCCTTCGGCGAATCCGGAGGCGAGCAGCAGCCGGTCCTTGGCGATGGCGGCCAGCAGCATCCATTCCAGGCCGCTGGTGTGGGCAGCGGCCTCGACCAGAGACGCTACGGAGAAGTGGTGCATGGTGGTGGCCACGGCCAGCGACGGGGAGCGGGACCCGATGGCGCGCTGCACCCGTACGGCGGTCAGCAGGTCGGCGCCGTATCCTCCGTGCTCGGCGGGCACCAGAAGTGCGGAACCGCCCGTCTCGGTGAAGGCGGCCAGGCCCGGCCCGCCGGCGCTCTCCAGGTCTGCGAACGGGTGAGCGGCCAGCTCCGCGTCAAGTCCGGGCAGCGCCTTGTCCAAAGCGGCGCGTTCGCGTTGCAAGAACTTCATTCCCGGATTCCCCCACGATGTCGTGTCCCGAACGTTGAACTGCCGCCTAGCAGAGGTTGGTTGGGCCCTGCTTGAGGCGACACCCATGACGCTACGAACTGGGGATGCAGCACTCGTCCAACGCCCGTGCAGCTCTCGAACAGGGTTTCTCATGGATGGGAATGTGTCGTTCCTTGAACTTGTGGACGCGTGGGCGGCCTGGGCAGCACGCCGCCCCGGCACCGTGAACGGCGCCGGGGCGGCGGGGTGAACAGCAGGCTTCGGGGTGTGGTCAGTCGTCGAGGCCGATCCGCTTGTGCAGGCGGGCAAGCGGCTTCGGCGCCCACCAGTTCGCGCGGCCGGCCAGGCGCATGAAGGCGGGTACGAGGATGCCTCGTACCAAGGTGGCGTCCACGATGACGGCCAGCGCGAGACCCACCCCGAGGAGCTTGAGCGGGGTGAGTCCGGAGGTGGCGAAGGCCAGCAGGACGGTGGCGACCAGGACGGCTGCGGCGGTGACGAGGCGGCCGGTGCGCTCCAGGCCCCATGCGACCGCGGAGACGTTGTCGCCGGTGCGGTGGTACTCCTCCTTGATTCTGGAGAGCAGGAAGACCTCGTAATCCATGGAGAGGCCGAAGGCGACGCAGAACATCAGCACGGGGGTGTCGATGTCGATGGCGCCGGTGACCGTGAAGTCGCCCACCAGCCAGCGCAGATGTCCTTCCTGGAAGACGTAGACCATCGCGCCGAAGGTGGCGGTGAGGCTGAGGAGGTTCAGCACGATGGCCTTGAGCGGGATGAGGAGGCTGCCGGTGAACAGGAACAACAGGAGCAGGGTGGAGGCGGCGATGATGCCCAGCGCCCAGGGCAGTTTGTCGCCGAGGGTGGCCTTCGAGTCCACCAGCAGGGCCGCCTGCCCGCCCACCAGGCTGTCCGAGGGTGCGGGCACGGCCCGAACGGTGGAGACCAGGTCCATGCCGCGCTCGGAGTACGGCTCGGTGTCGGAGATCACCGCCAGCCAGGTGCCGGTCTCGGCGCCCTTGGCGACGAACCTCTGGGACACCTCGCTGGGCGGCGCGACCTCACGGCCGGCGCTGTATGAGCCGGTGGCGGCATCGACCCGGGTCACGTCGGGCAGCTTCGACAGGGCGGTGGCATAGGCAGCCACCTCCTTCGTCTCAGCCCTCGGGTCCAGTCCGGGCGCAACGACGGAGATGGGCGAGCCTTCCTGGCTGTCGAACTGCTCGCGCAGGACCTGCGCACCCTGGTGGGCGGCCGAACTGGCGGGCAGGACCCGGTCGTCGCTGTCGGCGAACTCCACGCGCAGGAAGGGGATTCCGAGCGCGATCAATACGGCGACCACGGTGAGGGCGAAGGGCACAGGCCGGCGCATGACGGCCGTGGCGAGCCGGTGCCAGAAGCCCTCGCGGTCGCTGCGCGCACCGCTGTTCTTGGCCTTGCGGCGCCACCACCACACGTTCCAGGCGTCCACCCGGCGGCCGAGTACCGCCAGGAGGGCGGGCAGGACGATGACCGAACCCAGCGCGGCCAGAGCCACGACGGCGATGCCGGAGTAGGCGAAGGAGCGCAGGTGGTACATGGGGAAGACGAGCATCGCGGAAAGCGACAGTGCCACCGTCAGCGCGGAGAACAGCACGGTGCGGCCGGCGGTGCGCAGGGTCTCGGCGATCGCCGGATGCACATCGCGTCCCGCGGCCAGCTCTTCGCGGTAGCGGGTGACGATGAACAGGCTGTAGTCGATGGCGAGGCCGAGTCCCAGTGCGGTGGTGATGTTCACGGAGAACACCGACACCTGGGTCACCATGTCCAGGAGCCGCAGGACGACGAACGATCCGATCACGGCCAGCACGCCGACCGCGAGTGGCGTGCTGGCGGCCACCACGCTGCCGAACACGAGCAGCAGGATGATCAGGATCAGCGGCGCCGACAGCATCTCGGCTTTGGCCAGGTCCTCCTCGCTCTGCTTCTCGATCTCCATGCGCACCGCGGTCGCCCCGGTGGCGGTGAGCTTCAATGGCCCCCGGTCGCCGATGACGGTGGGTAGGACGCGCTTGGCGTGCTTGCGGACCTGGTCCTCGTCACCGGCCAGGCGCACCAGGATCAGGGCCGAGTGACCGTCCTTGGCCTTCAGCGCATCGGCGTTGCCCAGGGACCAGTACGAGGCGGCCTGCACCACGCCCGGTTCCTTGGCCAGGCGGTCGGTCAGCGCCTGGCCTTCGCGGGCGGCATCGTCCGCGTCGACGGATCCGTCGGTCTTGGCGATGAACACCAGGTGCGGGGAGCCGCCTTCGAAGCGGGTGTTGAGCAGTTCGTCCGCGCGTGCCGCTTCCGATCCGGGGGCGGTGATCCCGCCCTCGGACAGGCGGCTTTCGACATCAGCGCCGAAGGGGACGGCCACCACGAGCGCGGCGAGGGTGACCAGGAGCACCAGCACCCGGCGCCGCGCCAGCCACATGCCCAAGCGCGCCAGCCCTCTGGCGGGCGCTGGCGGCGGCGGGGCTGGAGTGGGTGAATCGGCGGTGACGGTCGTGCGGGCAGTGGGTCGGGTTCCCACGGCTCCTCCTAGGGGGTGAGAACGGCCCACGACGGGGCCGTCCAGATGAAAGGGACCAGGGGCCGGCGGCCGGAGCTATCGCCACCGGAGGGGCAGACGCCTATGTAGGCCGTCCGCGCGTACAGACCGTGTGCGGGACGCTGCGGGCGACCGGCGTCAGCGTAGAGAGCCACAGGTCAGGGAATCGGCAGCGCACGTGCAGGGCGTATGCAGGAGACATGGCGAGATCACCTCCTCCTCGCCTCGATGGCCGCGGGCCCCGCCGGAACGCGGGCGGCCGGCTGCTGCCAGGCGGGAAGACGCACCTCGGCGTGCAGGCCGCCGGTGGGAGAACGCTCCAGGAGCACCTCGCCGCCGTTGGCCCGGGAAAGGCTCGCGGCGATCGCGAGCCCCAGGCCGGAGCCCTCACCCGGTACAGCCCCTGGTCCCCGCCAGAAGCGGTCGCAGGCCCGGGTCCGTTCCAGGGCGGTCATGCCCGGCCCCTGGTCCTGGCACTGGACGGCCACCACGCCTCCGTCGGCCACCACCCGTAGCCGGATGGAGCCACCGCCCGGTGAGAGGCGTACGGCGTTGTCGAGGAAGACGTCGAGGATCTGGTCGAGGGTTCCGGGGATCGCTGCGATCAGTCCGTCACTCCCCTCCACGATGTCGATGCCGACCGATCTCGGGGTGGCCACCAGCCGCCAGGACGCGACTCGTTCCTCCAGAACGGCGAGCGCGTCGACCGGGTGCGCCGGCTGTTCCTGGCTCTCCGAACGCGCGAGCAGGAGAAGGGCGTTGAGAATGCGGCTCATCCGCTCCGCTTCCGCCAGCGCCTGTGCCAGGCGCGGGGCGCCGTTCTCGTCGACGTACGGCTCCAGGTTTTCCAGCCGCAAGGACAGGGCCACCAGCGGCGAGCGCAGCTGGTGCGAGGCATCCGCAACGAAGGACTGCTGCACCCGGACCTGATGCTGGACCTGCTCCGCCAGGTGATTGAACGTCTCCGCAAGCACGCGCAGCTCCGGCGGCCCCTGATCAACCGGCACCCGCGCATGATGGTCGCCGGCCGCAAAGTCCAGAGCCGCGCGCTCCAGGTACCGGATGGGCTTCAACATCCATCGAGCCAGCGGCTCCGCCAGGAAGGCGCCCACGGCCAACGCGAGGAGAGCGATGACGGCGATGATGGTCCATGCCGTCATCACATCGACCTGCAGGTCGTCCAGGAACGAGCAGATCACCACCACCGCGACCAGCTGACCGGCTTCGATGACCGGGACAGCGACCACCAGCTCCTTCGCCCGCCAGGAGACGCGCTGCTCAGCCGAGTCCAGGAAGTCGCCGCGCAGCGCCGCCTCCACGGGCTCCTTGCTTCGGATCTCCTGCGGCGTCAGGACGCATAACGCACCCACCAGCGCCTCACCCGCCGGGTCGTACACCTGCATTCGGCCGCCGGTACGGTCCTGGAAGTCCGCGATGCGCGCCCGAGCACCGGCCGAGTCACCGCTGCGTACCACCTCGGACGCCAGATCCTTCATCTCCCGCGCCTGCTGGGTGCGCACATGCGTGAGCTCGCGGACCGCCTGATCGTCGCGTGCCGCTGCCAGCGGCAGCCCCAGCAGCACCAGCACGATGGTGGGTAAGACCAACAAAGCCGCGACAAGGTGACGCCGCACACTTCCTCCGTACCTCTGGGCTGTCGGCGGGGCCGACGGCTCGCCCCGCCGTTGACGAATCGCTGCGGTCAGGCCACATCGGGCACGGCAAGGCGGAACCCCACTCCCCGCACCGCCTCGATCCAGTCCCGGGCACCCAGCTTGGTGCGGAGGGAGCCGACGTGAACATCCAAGGTCCTGGTCGAGCCGTGCCAGTTGGCGTCCCACACCTCGTTGATCAGGTCTTCCCTGGCCCGGACGGCTCCGGCATCGGCCGCCAGCGCCGCCAGCAGGTCGAACTCGCGCCTCGTCAGGCTTACCGGCTCCCCGTGCACCTCGACCTGCCGGGTCCGCAGATCCAGCACCAAAGGCCCGGCCGACCACTGCTCCTCACGGGACTCTCCCGCTGCGCCGGCTGCCGCGGGGCCGGTGACCCGGCGCGCGATGGCGTCCATCCGGGCCAGAAGCTCGCGCATGCTGTACGGCTTGGTCACGTAGTCGTCCGCCCCGGCCTGCAGCAGCAGAATGCGGTCCAGCTCTTCCGCCCGGGCAGTGACCGCGATGATCGGCACCCACGACCGCTCCCGAAGACGGCGGCAGACTTCCTGCCCGTCCAGATCCGGAAGCCCCAGGTCCAGGAGCACGAACTCGGTCTTCGCCGCCGCGGCCAGGGCCTCGTGGCCCGTGGCGACCCAGGCAACCTCATGGCCGAACCGTTGCATCGCCTCAGTGAGCGCATCCGCGATCCGCTCGTCGTCCTCAACAATCAGAACATGCATCGCAACCCCCACATCGATGCGGCTGGCCCCCCGACCAACCATGTCGATATCGAATCCTAGCGATATCATCGGCCTATAGCGATGAAACCAGAGGGTAACTTTCGGACCCCTCTCCGCCACCTGGCATCCATCACAGCCCTCGCGGCAAGGCCGGAAGCCGCGGCGCCCGCCGGGGCGCGCGCACCCGAAGCTCCGGGCGTGAGCCGCTCCACTGTTCAACCATTGCCCATGATGGATATCATCGCTACATGACGATGAATGAAGCGGTGGATGCCGCTCCCAGGTGCGACGCCCCCCCGGCGGCCGTAGCCCTCTTCCGCTCCCTTGGTGAACCAGCCCGGCTGGCCATCCTGATGCGCCTGGCGCAGGGTGAGGCTCGGGTGACGGACCTGGTGACCGCTCTGGGCCTGGCCCAGTCAACGGTCTCGGCACACCTGTCGTGTCTGCGTGATTGCAACCTGGTCGACTCCCGGGCCGAGGGCCGCTCATCGTGGTACTCCCTGGCCCGCCCAGAGCTGCTGGACGTGCTGGCCGCGGCCGAGGGTCTGCTGGCCGCGACCGGCGAGGCCGTGGAGCTTTGCCCGAACTACGGCCGTACGGCGGCCGGCACCGAGAACGAAGGAATGGCGTAATGGGTGACGCGTGCGGATGCAGCGGCGACGAGCCGCGTACCGGTGACGAGGCCGAAGAGGCAGTACCGGAGAAGATCTGGCAGGTCAGCGAGTTGCAGTGGGCCGCCGTCGGCGGAGTGTTCCTGCTGGCCGGCTTCCTCACCGGCCTGGCCGGCGGGTCGGAGACGGTCCAGCTGGTCCTGAACGCGGTAGCCCTGGCGGCCGGCGCGTGGACGTTCGTGCCGGGCACGCTGCGCCGCCTGGCCAAGGGCAAGATCGGTGTCGGCACGCTGATGACGATCGCCGCCGTCGGCGCGGTCGTCCTGGGTCAGGTCGAGGAAGCGGCGATGCTGGCCTTCCTCTACTCGATCAGCGAGGGCCTGGAGGAGTACTCCCTGGCCCGCACCCGCCGCGGTTTGCGCGCGCTGCTGGACCTGGTGCCCAGCGAGGCCACCGTGCTGCGCGTCGGCACGCAGGTCACCGTCGACCCGGCCACCCTGCAGATCGGCGATCTGCTGCTGGTCAAGCCCGGTGAGCGCCTGGCCACCGACGGCACGATCCGCTCCGGCCGCAGCGCGCTCGACGTCTCCGCCCTGACCGGCGAGTCCGTCCCTGTCGAAGCCGGCGTGGGCGAAGCGGTGTACGCGGGGTCGATCAACGGCACCGGTGTGCTGGAAGTCGAGGTCACCGCCACCGCCGCGGACAACTCCCTGGCCCGGATCGTGAAGATCGTCGAGGCCGAGCAGTCCCGCAAGGGCACCGCCCAGCGCCTCGCCGACAAGATCGCGAAGCCGCTGGTCCCCGGCATCATGGTCCTCGCCGCGATCATCGCCGTCACCGGCAGCATCCTCGGCGACCCGACCACCTGGATCGAACGGGCCCTGGTCGTCCTGGTCGCGGCGTCCCCGTGCGCGCTCGCGATCTCCGTGCCGGTCACCGTGGTGGCCTCCATCGGCGCCGCCAGCAAGCTCGGCGTCCTGGTCAAGGGCGGAGCCGCCCTCGAAGCCCTCGGCCGCATCCGCGCCGTCGCGCTCGACAAGACCGGCACCCTGACCCGCAACGAACCCACCGTCATCCGGACCGTCTCCGTCGACGGCCGCAGCGAGAAGCGCGTCCTGGAGATCGCAGCGGCGCTGGAGTCCCGCAGCGAGCACCCCCTGGCCCGCGCGATCCTGGCCGCCGCCCCCCGGCACCCCGACGCCGAGGGGGTAGAGGCGGTCACCGGCGCCGGACTGACCGGCACCGTCGACGGACGCCCCGCACGCCTGGGCCGCCCCGGCTGGATCGAGCCCGGCGCCCTCGCCGAGGACGTCACCGCCCTGCAGAACGCCGGCGCCACCGCCGTCCTCGTCGAATACAACGGACACCTGATCGGCGCCATCGGCGTACGCGATGAACTGCGCCCCGAGGCCGCCGAGGTCGTCTCCCGCCTGCACGCCTCCGGCTACACGGTGGCCATGCTCACTGGCGACAACCAGCGCACCGCCGCCGCCCTGGCCGCCCAGGCCGGCATCACCGAGGTCCACGCCGACCTGCGCCCGGAGGACAAGGCCACCCTCATCCGGTCCATGCGCGAGAAGTCGCCGACCGCGATGGTCGGCGACGGCATCAACGACGCCCCCGCCCTGGCCAGCGCCGACACTGGCATCGCCATGGGCGCCATGGGCACCGACGTCGCCATCGAAACCGCCGACGTCGCCCTCATGGGCGAGGACCTGCGGCACCTGCCCCAGGCCCTCGACCACGCCCGCCGCTCCCGCGCGATCATGCTGCAGAACGTCGGCATGTCCCTGGGTCTGATCACCCTGCTGATCCCGCTCGCCGCGTTCGGCGTCATGGGCCTGGCCGCCGTCGTCGCCGTCCACGAACTCTTCGAGATCGTCGTCATCGGCAACGGCGTCCGCGCCGGACGCACCCGCCCTCTGGCACCGGCCCCTGTGGCCAAGGCGGCCGACCAGCCCGTCCCCGCGTCGGCAGGAGTCTGAACCATGTCCGAGCACACCACCCGCGTGTCCTCGGCGGCCCGGCGGCGCACGGCCCTTGCGGCCGGCGCCGCCGCCCTGGCCGCAGCCGACCTGGCCCTGAAGACCTGGGCCCAGGACGCCCTGGCCGACGCGCCGATCGGCCCCGACCTTGCCCAGCTGCGCCTGGCCTTCAACCCCGGCGTCGCCTTCTCCATGGGCGACACCCTGCCCTCCTGGGTCGTGGTCGCCTTCACCGCCCTGATCACCATCGGGGTCGGCGTGTTCGCCTGGCGCACCGCCCCACAGTCGAAGGCCGCGGCCGCGGCACTCGCTGTGATCCTGGCGGGCGCCGCCGCGAACCTGGTCGACCGTGCGGGCGACGGGGTCGTCACCGACTACCTGCACACCGGCTGGTGGCCCACGTTCAACCTCGCCGACGTCTTCATCGTCTGCGGCGGCCTGGCCATGGTCGCCCTCTCCTGGCGCCGCACTGACCACGAACGCGACAACACACCCGTCGGCTGACCGCAACCACGAGGGGAGGTGAGCGCGATGGCCGTCCTCGCGCTCGCCCTGTACGCGGCGTTCCTGCTCATCGCCGGAGGGATGCGGGCCCTCATCCAGTACCGCCGCACCGGCGACCTCGGCGCCCGCCACGGCCGCACCGGCACCGCCCAGTGGTGGGGCAGCATCGCCCCCTGCCTGGGCAGCCTCCTCACCGGCATCCTCGCTCCGGCCGCCGACATCACCGGCCTCATGCACCCTCTGCCCGGCCTGGACACACTGCCGGTGCGCATCACAGGGGTGGCACTGGCCGCACTGGGGATCGCGGCGACTTTCACCGCCCAGCTGGCGATGGGCGCCTCCTGGCGCATCGGTGGTGACCCGGGTGAGACCACCGCCCTGGTCACCACCGGCCCGTTCAAGCTGGTCCGCAACCCCATCTACACCGCCGCGATCCTCACGGTGGCCGGGCTGGCCCTCATGGTCCCCAACCCGCTGGCCCTGGCCGGACTCGCCGCCACCGTGATCGGCATCGAACTCACCGTCCGCCTGGCCGAAGAGCCCTACCTGCGCCGCGTCCACGGCGCCACCTACGCGCAGTACGCCGCACGCGCTGGCCGCTTCCTCCCCGGCATCGGCCGGCACTCGGGCTGACCGGAGACACCGTCAACGACGCGAACCGAGCCCCGAGCTGCTGTCCCGCCGAGCAGCTGGGACGGTCCGCCCAGAGCGGGGTGTCATCCCCGAGGGGACACGGGGACGACGTTGCCGGTGGGGCGTGCCAGCGATCTTGTGAAAGTCTCCTGGTGTCATTGGATGCTGAGCCGGTCCTCGAAGAAGAGTGAGAACTGGTTCAGTGCCTCTTTCCAGTGTGCGGCGACGTGGTTGGTGTCGCGCGCTTTGGGGTTGATCTTCTCGCGGACCGCGAGGTAGAGGACCTTCAACGCGGCCTGTTCTGAGGGGAAGTGGCCGCGGTTGCGGGTGGCCTTGCGGAGGCGGGCATTCATCGATTCGACCATGTTCGTGGAGTAGACCACCGTCCTTATGGCCGGCGGGAACGCCAGGTAGGGAGTGAACTCCGGCCAGGCTGACCGCCAGGTCCGGACGATCGCGGGGTAGCGTTCGCCCAGGTCAGAGGCTGCGAACAGGTCGAGGGCCTGTTCGCAGCCTGCTCCGTCGGGGCCGTGTAGATGGCCTTGAGGGCCGGAACCAGCTTCGGGTGATCCCGCAACGACGACAGCCTGAGCGAGGCCCTGGCCAGGTGGATCACGCACGTCTGGACAGTGGCCTTGGGCCAGGTCGCGGTGACTGCGTCGGGCAGGCCCTTCAGGCCATCGCCGACCACGATGCAGACGTCCTCGATGCTTCGATTCCGCAGCTCCGACAGGACCACCATCCAGGTGGTGGCGCCCTCGCCCTCGGATCCGACCCACAGACCGAGGACGTCTTTGCGGCCGTCCATGTCGACCCCGACGGCCAGGTAGACCGGCTTCGAGAACACCGAGCCCGAGCGGATCTTCACCCACAATGCGTCGATGTGGATGATCGGCCAGACCGGGTAGAGGGGCCGGTTCTGCCAGGTCACGAGCTCGTCGATCACGGCGTCGGTGACCTTGCTGATCAGGTCGGGGCTGACCTCGACGCCGTAGATCTGGGCGAGGTGGGAGCGAATGTCGTGCACGCTCATCCTGCGGGCGTAGAGCGAGAGGATCCGGTCGTTGAAGCCGGCGAGGCGGCGGGCGTTCTTCGGGACGAGGCGCGGTTCGAACTCGCCGTTGCCGTCCCGCGGCACCGCCAACGTGACCGCGCCGGCGTCGGTCAGGACCGTCTTGGGCGAGGTCCCGTTGCGGGAGTTCCCCGAGCCGTGACCCGCTGAATCTCCGCGTTCGTAGCCGAGGTGTTCGCTCATCTCGGCTTCCAGGACCCGCTCGAGGACGGCCTTGGTGATCTCCGCCAGGAGCCCGCACTCACCGAGCAGGGCCGCTCCCGAGGCGTCAGCTTTGTCGAGCAGCCGCTCGATGACCTCGTCGACTGTCTTGTCGTCGGCCACGGACGTGGCCGATTCGTCTTTGTCTGCCATGACTCGTCCGATCCGCCTGGCCCACTGGCCCGAGGCCGAGCCCCGGGCCAGGCTGCCACATCACGGACTTACACGATCTTTCAGACACGCTCACCCGGGCCGACGATCGGCGGTTCAGTTGTCCGCGGCCTGGGTGGTGTCAGCGAAGCTGTTGAACACGTCGAGCTCGTCCTGCTCGAAGCGGCGGATACCTCCCCGGATGGAGTCGTAGCCGGCCACGACGGAGGTCGCGGTGGCGTAGACGTGCTCGTCGTCCTTGACCTCGAAGTGGAAGGTGAGGGAGACGCGCTTGACGTCAGCAACCCAGGCTTCGATGCGGACCGGCGTCTCCCAGGTGTCAAGCGGGTGCTGATAGCGGATGGTCTGCTCACGCAGCAGGAAGTTGCGGGCCAGGCGCTCGGCGGGGTCCTTGGGGACCAGCATGCTGAACATGCGCATGCGGGTCTCCTCCAGAAGAACGCCGTAGCGGGAGCTGTTGAGGTGTCCGTTCGCGTCGAGGTCCGACCAGCGAACGGGGCAGTCGTAGATGTGTCGGGACACAGTGACTCCTGAGGGTTGGGGGATCTGCCGTACCTCGAGGCGCTCGGCCCTTCCGAGGGCGGACTGGCGCACCCTCCGTCGTCGATGGCCCAGAGGCTGCGGGGACAACCGTCCAACGTTTTCTGTCGTCCGGACGGCCGCGCCCCGACCCCAGACCCCAGACGGAGACCGCATCAGTCGTGACAGTAAGTGGCTCTCCTTGGTCAGCGGGCCAACCACACCAGCTAGCAGGGCAGGCTTTCGCCCCCTTGGAGGTCATTGAAGATCTCGCGAAGGAGGGCGGCCCGGAGGTCGACCTGGGGCAGTTGCCCGTGGAGCCGGCTGATGGCCGCCTGGTCGGAGTCCGGCAGCGAGGCGCGCAGGAGTAGCTTCAACTCCGCTCTGGCCTGGGGGTCCACGATCGGCTGGTGGATGCGGTCGATCACGGCTCCGGCCCCCAGCTGCGTGATGCCCCACTCCCCAGGGACTTCCTGGATGGCCCACACCACGGAGTGATTTTCGGGCGACAGGGTGAGTCGGCACTCCGGCCCGGCCAGCGCGCTGAGTGCTGGGAGCGGGACGCCGTCGGGGCCGGCGAGCGCTGCGGCTTCGTCGGCGCTGTCGACGACGAGGCGGGCGGTTAGCGCGCGGGCCGCGCGGCGGCGGGCGGCATCGGCTTCGGCCTGGGCGGGGGGCTGCGGAGTGGACGTGCTGGGCTCAGCATGTGCCCAGGCGTTGCGCTTGCCCCCCAGAGCGTCGGTCTCGTCGTCGGAGGACTCGGCCTCGACCCAGGTGATCACTACGAACCGGCAGTGGGGCATCGATGCCGGGTACAGGACGTGGGAGACGACTTCGACAGTTTCCCAGCCCAGGGCGGGAATGATCATCCGAAAAACGTGCCCGTCCCTGTCGGCTTCCAGATCGGCCTCCGTACGCCATATGCGTTCGACGTCCGCGTTCTGGCGAACCTCGGCGATCAGGTCAACGAGCTCGGTGTTGTCCTTGTGGGTGGCCTGGGCGAACTTCAGCAGACGGACGTAGGCGGCGGCGTGCATTTCCCAGTCGTGGTACTGGGTGCGGGCCTCGGGGTTTGTCAGGGCCCAGCGCATGAGGTTGGCGCGCGGCTCCATGACCCAGGGCCACCACTCGGCCATCGCCGCGTTGTACGCGAGGATGTTCCAGTTGCGGTCGGTGAGGTAAGTAGGCGAGGGCATCTGCCTGTCGATCAGCAAGCGAAGTGCGCGGCGCAACTCCGGACTGGCGTCGATCTGCGGGTCGCCGTCGAGCGTGGTGCCGATGTTGTAGAGCAGCAGGGCGTGGCGCTCACTCTTGTCGAGGCCGAGCAGGTCCGCGAGCGCCTCACACTGGGGCTTGGTGAACCGGGGCGGGACGGCCCCCTTCTCCACGTTGCGGTAGGTCCGGACCCCCATGCCGAGGGCCTTGGCCACCGGGGTCTGGGTGATCCCCGCCGCCTGGCGCCATCTCTTCAGCCAGCCGCCGAACCCCATGAACTGACCGGCGATTTTTCCACCGTGTGCGCCCTTGTTCTCGGCGCGGTCATCGCCGAAGGGGACTATCCCCTGAGCAACCATGAGGCTCTTCCTTTATCTCCGCAGTCTGCAGGCGCAGCATCCGGTCGAGGGCATGAAAAAAGAGGGGCAGCACGAATGCAGGCCCCCCGGCCGGATGCCTCCCACAAAGACGATACGACGACGTTGAACCCTTTCCACAATTTGTGGCGTCGACCACAGGGCAGTTGGTTAAACGTGCAACCATGCCCACCGGCACCCGGCCGCCTTCCGTGACGAATCTGAACATTCCGTCACTCACGGTTTTTCATGATCGGGAAAGCGGCAAATCCTTGCCGGTTTTTGTTGCAAGGTGGCGAATGATCATTCACGCCACCAACGGTCACCCCTGACATGTCGACTCCAGCAACCCAAACCCCTTACAAATAAAGGACGTTACCCAGACCTTCCACGCGAACTCCGCATATGGAACGCATTCATCTACGCGCGTGGATTCGCTCTTGAGGTGCCGTTGACGAAGGCTTTGCCTGCGGGCTTAAATCCAGACCTGACCAGCCGGTACAGAGCGACAGCCTGCCGGTTCATGAACATGGGGGCTCTCATGAAGATCCTTTTCGGCGTACCCGGAGTGCGCCTGGGCAGCGCCGCCCAACAACGGCTCAAATCTGCACACCCTGGCGCATCGATGAAATGCTTGGCCTCTACAACTTTTCAGGGTCTGTAGAGCCAGGTCTGGATCTTGTGCGGGCGCCTGCGTATGTTCGTCGTCCCCCACCGGGAGGCAACCCGGTGGCGACGAAAGGAACGCATGCAGGACACACCAAGCGGCTAGTCCGCAAAAGCAATCGGCGCCCGGGAGAAGGCAACTCCCGGGCGCCGTACGCGAAGAGCCTTATCTCCAGCCGAGGCAACGGCCGGAGAGACCCGTCATCACCGCGCCGGCCCTTCCAACGGGACACACCGGCTGCGGCATCACTCAGGGAGAGTTTTGCATGGGCACGCCCCTGCGCGAAAGGCCGGACCCTCGGGCCGCCGCTGCGGACTGTGGAGCGGATACCGCTCACCCGCCCATTTCGGGCCTCTGCCGCAGGGGCGGTGCCTGATGGCACGCATTCGTACCATCAAGCCCGAGGCGTTCGAATCCGAGGACCTCGCCGCCGTCGATGTCACGGCGATGGTCACGTTTTTCGGCCTGCTGACCCAGGCGGACGACTCCGGCCGATTCCGTGACCATCCGGCCGTCATCGCGGGACGGCTGTGGGCGCTGCGCCCGGAGCACACCCCCGCCCACGTCGCCGGCGACCTGGAGCAGCTGGCCACAGCTGGCCTGGTATGCCGGTACACCGGCTGCGACGGCAAGTCCTGGCTGCACATCGTGACTTGGGACCGACATCAGAAGATCAATCGTGCTTCAGACTCTCGGCTGCCCCGCTGCCCGACCCACGAGGCGGCGAAGGCGTGCGGCGAGTGCGACCGCCCCCAGTGCCACACCCAGATCCATGCGGCAGCCAGCCCCCGACAGGCGCCCACCGAGGCCTACAGGGCGTCCGCCGACACCGTCGGCGGGGGCGGCTCCGCGAACGCTCACGGAGCCCTCACGCGACGTGTTCCGCCCGATTCACCCGCTTCCACCCTCACCGTGACGTGCGCCACTCTCGCCCAGGAGGGTGAGAGCGAGGCCACATCACCCCCTTGCCCGCCTCGCGCAGCACCCGCGAAGGAATCTGCAGGTCAGGGCGGTGCAGGCCGAGCAGATGATGTGATTGGCACCACATTCACTGAGGAGTCACGGTCTGGATCTAGGATCTTGGATCCTGGATCTTCCCGTAGGGGGCGCGAGGCGCCCGCACTCAGCTCCTCCCCGGAAACGGTGCTCGAGGCGGCCGACGCAAGCGAGTGGTCGGCGAAGGTCCTGATGGCCGAGTACCTGCGGGACTGCCCCGGAGGGCGCCCGCCGAAGAAGGTCCTCGGGCACCTGGGCAAAGAGATCCGCGCGCTGCTGGACGAGGGCTATCGCCCCGACGTCCTGAGGCCGGCACTGGAACGGCTGCGCGCCAAGGGGCTGAACCCCAGCGTCCTGCCGAGCCTGGTCAACGAGTTCCTCAACTCCGGGCCAGCGCCGTCGTCGAGCTCGAGCCCGTCCTCCGCCTCCGGCGCGGGGCCCTGGGCCAGCGCCTCCCCCGCCTACACGCCGTATCGCAACCCCACCGAGCCCGCCGGAATCTTCGGAGTCGCCCTGTGAACCGCACCAGCCTCGCCGACCCCCAGACCACTGTGGACAACGCTGCGATGGCCTGGATGCGGCGCAAGCTCGCCGAGCGCGGCATCGACCCCACCACCCCCATTGCGGACACCCCGGAAGCGATCCCCGCGCTTGAGGCCGCTCAGCTGCGAATCCCGCGCGATTACCGCGAGGCTCGCGTCGAGCACCCGGCCGTAGCCGAGTGGGTCCGCACCATCGCCGGCAGCGCCGTCGGCCACGCGGCGAGCTCGCTGAACCCGCACTTCGGGACTGCCGGGCAGCGAGAGATCACCCACGGCCGCAGCCTGCTGCTGTGGGGCTCCACCGGCGCCGGCAAGACGCACCAGGCGTACGCCGCGATCCGCGCCTTGACCGCCTCCGGGTGCGGGGTGCGCTGGCACGCCACGACCGCCGCCGACCTGTACGGCGAGATGCGGGCCCGGGGCGGTGGCGATCCGGAGTACCTGCTGCGGCGGATCGTGCGGATACCACTGCTGCTCCTGGACGACCTCGGGGCTGCGAAGGCGTCCGAATGGAACGAGGAGATCACGTTCCGGCTGCTGAACTGGCGTGCGCAGAACCAGCTGCCGACGATCGTCACCTCGAACCTGCCGCCGGTGCGTACCCCTGGGATGGCGACCGGGCAGCCAGTGCTTCGGGACAAGGTCGGCGACCGAGTGATCTCCCGCCTGTCCGGCATGTGTACCCCGGTCCACCTCGACGGCCCCGACCGCCGCTTCCGCGCCGCCTGACCACCTGCGCTCACCACCTTCCACCGCCGGTCAGCTGGCACCCACCGCCGAGTGCTGCCGCACCCGCTCGCCGCTATCCGGCATGCACTGGAGACCCATCCCATGCGCGAAATCACCACCAACACCCAGCCCGTGCCCGACCTACGTGGCATCGCCGACATCTCGTGGCACGACCGAGGGAACTGCCACGACCTGGACACTGCCGAAGCCGACCGAATGTTCTTCCCCGCGCCGCGGGCCCACGCCGACATCGCCGAGGCCAAGACCCTGTGCGGCGCCTGCCCCGTGCGGCAGGACTGCTTCAGCCACGCCATGGACAACGACATCCGGTGGGGCCTGTGGGGTGGACTGACCGAGGCGGAACGCAAGCCCTGGCGCGCCAAGGTCGCCAAGCGACTCGACTACCAGCGGGTCCGCGCCGCCCTCATGGGCCGGGACGTCCACCTTTCCGCCGCCGAACGCGACGCCGTCACCCGCGCCGCCCACGTACGCGGCTGGAGCACCTCACGGCTGGCCTACGTCCTCAGGGTCGATTTCGACCACGCCCGCGACCTCCTGCGTCGGGCGGCGCACGCAGTGGCAGACCGCGACCGGTACTGGAAGGTCCCCGCCGCGGACAGCCAGGTCAGCCCCGCCCACAGCAACGACGAGGGCGGCGACGACGGAAGCGCACCCGAGGAAACGTTCTGCCAGGTGCCGCGCCAGGCCCAGACGCGCGAGCTCAACGACGCGCTGCGGAAGGCGGCATGACCTGCCCGGCGCCGCCTCCCGACCGGTCGACCATGCGCGCCGCCGGCGGCCACACACCACGCCCCACAGCAAGCCCGGAGAAAGGGAGCCCTTGACCGAGGAGACCGCCGACCGATACGCGCTGATCGCTGCCGGGACGGTGATCATCGTCCTGACTGGCGCCGGATTCTGGCTCTCCTACGCCCACCTCGCCGAAGTCGCTGGGCGGCACGGCCTGGACCGCTCGCCCATCCGGCAGTGGGCTTGGCCCGCCACGCTGGACATGTTCATCGTCGCCGGCGAACTGCTGATGCTGCGAGCGGGTCTGCGCCGGGTGACGGACTGGTGGGCAATCGGGCTGACGGCCGCAGGGTCGGCCGGATCAATCGCGCTCAACGTCGCCGGCGTCAGCGGCACCACCGGCAGTCCGGTCCCGGTCCTGGACTACGTGGTCGCCGCCGTCCCGCCGACGGGCGCCATGCTCGCCTTCGGAGTCCTGATGCGGCAGATCCACCAGCGCATCGCCCGGCCCCTCCGGAACAGCGCGACCGAAACCCGGACCGGCTCCGGCCCGAGCCGGACCGCCGCACCGCCGGACACGACGGAGCCCCGGACCGGACCGAACCCGGACCAGGAAGAAACCCGGACCGACGCCCCCGCCGGACCGGACCGACCCAGCCCCAAACCCGGACCGGACCCGGACCCAAGCCGGACCACCGCACCGCCGGACACGACGGAAACCCGGACCGGACCGAACCCGGACCACGAAGAAACCCGGACCGACGCCCCCGCCGGACCGGACCGACCCAGCCCCAAACCCGGACCGCGGCGGACTCGGACGGGACCGGTACGTCCCCGGACCGTCCGGGCGAAGGTCCACGCCGGACGGTCCGAACGCCGGACCGGACCGCGCCGCCTGTCCGAGGAAGAGGTTGTCGAGCTGGTCCTCCCGGACGTCCCCGCAGCCCTGGCTGCGGACGGGAACGAGCAGATCACCCGAACCCAGCTGCGGAGCATCATGCGCGCCCGCGGCATCCCCCTCGGCAACGAGCACATCGGCCCCGTTCTAACCGCGCTTCGCTCTGCGACCGCCTCCCCCAAATCCCACGAAGGAGCCACCCACCGATGAAGACCTGCACCCGATTCGCCGACATGAAGGCCGGTTACGAGCGCGACATCGCCTTCCTGCGCGGCCATGCCGCCCGTCACGAGGGCAGCACCGCAGCGAAGGCGAGCACCCGGCACGCCTGGGGCGTGAAACAGAACATGGCCAGGGCCCTGGCCAAGCACTTTGAGCGCTGCCCCCTGTGCCGGTGACCGAACCCTGTCCCTACGGCGGCCTGGACCAGTACCCAGGCCGCCGTCCCGTTCCCCCACCACCTGGCCTCCCGGAAGGAGCCAAAACGCCCATGCAGCCTGCTGAAAACCAGCACGAACCGGTGCAGAACGGGACCTTCAGGTCGGCCGAATCCTGCGCCCGCGACGACCGTTCTCCCGACGTCAACTCGCTCCCAGAAGGAGCAAGTTATCCCTTTGGACACTCCACCATCGGCGGAGTGTCCAAAGGGTTCCCTGCCCCTGGGGGGCAGGGCCTCGTCCGGCGCCGGGGGACGCCTGACGAGGAGGCTGCGGCCGAGGGCGGGTCGCGGCCAGGAGGGGACCAACAACCCACGCACGAAGCCGCGTCAGCCTCAGCTGCACCCGCAGCCGCCCGTACGCGACGCCGTACGTACAAACGCCGTCAGCGCCCCAACGTGTGCAGCGTCCGCATGAGCGACGACGAGCTCGCCCTCGTCGCGACCGCCGCCAGGACAGCCGGCGTCACCCTCGCCGGCTTCTTCGCCCGCGCCGCCCTCAGCGCCTCCCGCGATCCGCAGACCAGCGCCGCCGCCATCGCAGGGCGCCGCGAGATGGTCGCCGAGCTGTTCGCCGCTCGCCGGCACCTCGGACAGATCGGCAACAACCTGAACCAGCTGGCCCGCGCGATCAACTCCGGTGCCCAGCCGCCTGACGCCCAACTCGACGCCGTGCTCGACTCGGTCCACCGCGCCTCCGCCCGCGTCCAGGGCGCCACCGCCCAGCTCCTCGAACACAACTAGGACTCCACACCACCATGGTCCCCAAGATCCACAAGCGCGGGCAGCGCACCATCGGCCTCCTGTACTACTTGTACGGGCCCGGCAAGGCCGAGGAGCACGTCGACCCGCACCTGGTGGCCTCCTGGGACCACGGCGCCCCCGACCCCGGCCGCGATCCCGAGGTCACGTACAAACAGCTCCAGCAACTCCTCGACCAGCCCCTGGCGCTGCTCGCCGAAGACGAGCAGCCGGCGAAGCACGTGTGGCACCTGTCGGTTCGCAACGGCCCCACCGACCGGACCCTGTCCGACGAGGAATGGGGCGACGTCGCCCGCCGCATGGTCGCCGCCGCCGGCATCGACGACCCCGACCAAGGCTCCGGCTGCCGCTGGGTCGCCGTACGGCACGCGGACGACCACATCCACATCCTGGCCACCCTGGTCCGTGAAGACGGCAACCGGCCGGAACTCGACTTCGACGCGGTCCGCGTCCAAGCCGAGGCCCGCCGTCTGGAAGAGGAACTGTGGCTGCGCCGCCTCAACCCTGGTGACGGCACCGCCGCCAAGCGGCCCACCAGCGCCGAACACCACAAGGCCGCCCGCCAGGGCCGCGAACGCACCGCCCGCGAGGAACTACGCGAGACCGTCCGGCGGGCCGTGGCCGGCGCCGAGAGCGAGAAGGAGTTCTTCGACCGCCTGGGCGCCGCCGGCGTTCTGGTGCGCACACGCGTCGCACCGTCCGGTGACCTCCTGGGGTACACAGTCGCGCTGCCTGGAGACGTCAACGCCCAAGGGGAACCAGTCCTCTACCCGGGCTCGAAGTTGGGCCCGGACCTGTCCCTGCCGCGGATCCGGGAGCGCTGGTCCGGCCGCCGGACCAGCCGGGTCGCCGAGCAGTCGGTGCCGTCGGGGCCCGCATCGGCACGGCGCCGGGCGAGCACGGCGCTGTGGCAGGCGGTGCTGGTCATGGACGGTGCGGACGACGGGGTGGCCGCGGCGTACATCGCGGCTGCCGGTGAGGTCCTGGACGCGCTTGCGAAGACGTCGGCCGCCCACACCCGGCGCGAACTGCGCAACGCCGCCTTCGCGTTCGAGCGGGCTTCCCGCTCCCACGTGCGGGCCGAACGCGGTCACGACCGGGCCCTTCGCCAGGCTGCCCGCGACCTCGTCTACAGCGGTCCTGCGCTCGGGCGGGGCGAGGACGGGGCGACGACCGCGATGGTGATCGACGCCGTGTTCTTCCTGGTGACCGTAGCCGCGCACTGGCACGGGAAGAAGGCCCACGCACAGCAAGCCGCCGTCGCCCAGCAGGCCGCCGAGCACCTGCGCACGGCCTACCGGGCCGCCGCCGCGCAGCCGATGGGCGTGCTAGCCGTACGGGGCCGGTCGCTGACCCTTCCGGTGCTGCGCCGCCAGGTCCTCCGGGTCCGGGAAGCGCTGCCGGCGGACCTTGCGGAGCAGGTCTTGGCCGAAGCCGGATGGTCGGCGCTGGCGGCGACCCTGGCCGATACCGAGGCAGCCGGGTACGACGCCACCGCCCTGCTGGCCGACGCAGCCGCCCGACGGGAGCTGGGGAGCGCCGAGTCGGTGTCCGACGTGCTGGTGTGGCGGCTGCGCCGCGCTGCGGACCTGCCGGCCGACGCCCAGGCGGTGCCCTTGCCCGACGGCGCCACCGCCTCGTCTGGCCCCGCCGGACCGAAGGCCGAGAGCCCGGCAGCGAAGGGCACGCAGCGCCGCCGGAGGTGACCTGGCTTTCAGGAGTTTGTGAGTTGCCGCTGGTGGGGCCCATGGGGCACGCTTCTTGACCCACCGCCGTGTGCGGGGAGCCGACTGGGAGGGGAGCCCAAGTGTTCGGTCGCAGGAAGGCCAAGCAGGAGCGTTCGGAGCTGGGGCCGGCAGGTGTCCCGTGGCTGGCGCACCCGGAGCCGCAGTGGCCCGACCCGGTGCAGCAGACGCCCGCCCCCGCTCCGGCCGCCCCGGTTGTGGACGACTTCCTGCCGCCGGACTTCCGCATGGACACCGATGACGACCTGGCGGGCCGGCTCATGCCGTGGCCCCGCCTCCTGGTCGTCGAAGGCGATGTCCGTGCCTGCCCGCAGTGCGAGGCGTACCGGGACTGGGTCGTCCTGTGCACTGAGGGGCGGATCTGGCTGCGCTGCCGCGACGGCCACGAGACCCTGGAGCCGCGGCTGGACGTGGCCTGGTACAACCGCAACAGCGGCCCAAGCAATGGCAAGTTCGGCACGCTCGAGGAGGGCCTGCGCTCCATCGGCCACTGAGCGGGTACCGCGCCCCTGGACCCTTGTGTTCCTTCCCTGCCGCTCTGAGGAGGCGGCCACGGTCAGCACACCCGCATCCGACCCAGGGAACCCGTATGCGCCTGCGCCATTCCACCGTCCTCACCAGCACCTGCCTCGCCCTCTGGGCGCTGACCAGTTGTTCCGCCCCGCCCTCCGCCACGGCGCCTGCAGCACCTCGGGCGGAAGCCTCCATACCCACCGCCAGCGACCACGAAGTGCTGCCGTCGGAGCGGCTGGCGGACCGGCTGCTCACCGCCGACGATCTCGGCCCCGGCTACGCTGCCCGCCCCGCCGCATCCACGGGTTCGCCCGAGGCGTCCGTCGAGGGCTGCCCTCAGCTGGAGCAGCTGGGCAGCGCCGCGGACAACCCGTACGCGATGTTCCCGAACCAGGCGAAGCGGGCCGTCGCCGGCCCCGACGGCACCCAGCTGACCGAGGAGCTGTACTCCGCGCCGCCCAAGGACCTTGCTGCGTGGGTCGGACGGATCATGACCGCGATGGGCGCCTGCCCGTCGTACCAGCTGGTCACCGACACCACCGTGGCGGAGGTGCGCACCCAGACGGTGCCGGTGCCCCGTCTCGGTGACGAGCAGTGGGGGCAGGTCCTCACCGTCAACGCCGGCGGGCGACGCACCGTCGTCCAGCAGACCGTGATTCGCGACGAGGCCGTGCTGCTGGTCGTCTCCGGCAGCCCGGCGGAAGTCGCAGTCCACGGGCAGACCGCCCTGGCCAAGGCAACAGCCCGCTGAGCCCTGCTGTCCATCAAACGGAAGACCTGGCCGCAGACGGGGGTCTCCCAGCTGCGCACTGGCACAAGCCCAGCGACCACCGCCCGGAGGTACCACGGGCCACGGCCGCTGACCGGTGGCCAGAGTCGACCGCCTGGGCCTGGCGCCCCTCCGGACTCGCGCACAAGCGCTGAGGCCGGGCGGGGTGTCGGTCGTCGGCAGCATCGCGACCGTCTCCTGGAGCCGCAAACCGATCGATGACCGTACTGCTACGCAACGGCCGACGGCCGGACCCATGGGGGGTCCGGCCGTCGGCGTATCAGGCAGTCGGTTGCACAGTGAGCTGGCCCTCGCTGCACTCCGGCAAGGAGTGGCGCAGCACCGGTGCGGGTGAGGCCAGAGAGGCGGCGAAGGCCGCAACGAGATCATGCGGCGTACTGGCGGAGAACATGGCAGCCCACAGGAGACCGGTGCCCATCCGCGGTTCACACCAGGCCTGCCATCCCGCCGCTTCGGCCTCAGGATCGAGGACGAGCGGATCGCCGTCCTGAATGCCCTCATCCGGCAAAGCGGTCAAGGCCATGGTGGCGGCCAGCCGCGGGTCGGACATGGCGGTGGGGGTATCGATGTCGCCGATCCAGCCGCTGCCGGCCAGCGCGTCGAGAACCATCTGCGGTCCGGCGTAGCCGTGGGCCGGATCCGGGCGGTCCTCCAGGGCGAGCAGGAAGTCGGTGACAGCCTCGGACGGGGTGCCGACAGAAAAGTACGCATTCCACTGGGGAAGGCTGGTGGGGGTGGCGCGGGCAGAAACCGTCCATGCCACCGGCTGATCACCTAGAAGGATGGGCTCGTCGGCCAGCACCCACTGCGCCCAGCTCAGTGCGTCCGGAGCGATGTAGAGGACGGTGCTGCGGAGAACCTGCCGGGCGTCGTCCGATTCGTCGGGCTCACGCCGGCCCCGGACGAGGGTGAGGCTGGTCCAGCCCACCGCGGTGAGGTGGGAGCCGACTTGGTCGGCAAGGAGGCCGTCGTCACCGGCGAGATGGCGCGGGGTGACCCAGTACGCGGGAAGGGAAGGGAAATCAGGGGGCGGGGGCAGAAGTGCTCCTTGTCGTCAGGGAGTGTCGCGGCTCGTATCGTCGTCGGAGATGGCGCGCAGTCGCCGTCCACGGACAGGCGACTCGACCGGAGGCATCCAGGTAAGGGCCTCGGCGACTGGCCTGGGGAGGTACCCGTATTGCACCGCCTCCGCGTCCTCGGCGAGATAGACGATTGAAGTCCCGTCCTGGTCCGTGCCCACTGTCACGGTGCCCATCTTGTGAGCCATGGGAAAGAAGGGGTTGATCGCGAGCCGAACGCGGGCGGCAGGGTCCGCCGCAGACAGGTGTTCCATCAGGTCAGCGACGGTCATCTCGGCGCCGGGCTCGGGCTGGGGGGCCACGGTTCTCCTCACGGGTGGAAAGCGTTGTGGTGGGTGCGAATGTTCGCCGTGCGGCCTGCGGGACCAGACCACGGAAGGACGCGCGAGCCAATGGAGGACGGGAGGCGAGCGCACCGGCCTCCAGGCGGCGTGGGCACTACTGCCGTCGAGCGGTGGCGAGCACCTCGGAAACGGTAGCGGCCACGAGCCGTGCCGGGGTTTGCGGGTCGAAGACGACACGGTAGCCGGGAACCTTCGCGGTGCCGGTGACGGCCAGGACCCAGCCCTCGTCCTCGGCCCCGGGGCGGCCGTCGGGAAACCAGCCGAGATAGAGCCTGCCGTCGGCCGAGGAGATATGGGTGTCGGCCCGGTCGTCGACGATGAGGGTGAAGTCGCCGTTCGCCTCGGGGAAGCAGTCGATGACCTCGGTCGGCTGACCGGGCCCCAGAAGCCAGCTATGCAAGCGCAACTTCTCGATTGTGGTGCGAAATCCGACGTTAGACAGCTCCACGGTCACAAGCAGCACCTCTCTGACCTGGGAAAACCCCGAGTCGGGGGAAGGTCGTCTAGGTTGACATGCACTGCAACGTTGCACCAGTCCTTGCAGGATCTTTCCTGTCTGCCACCGGCGAACTCGGCCTTGGGTCGGTGTTGTGGGATCTCAGTGAGGGTGCCGTATTCTCCGCACGCGCAGCTTTTATGGCGTGACGCAGAGCCCCGCGACCACCGGGCCCGCATCCGGGCTTGACCTTCGAGTCGGGTCGAAGGTTTACCGTCGGAGGCATGAGCACCTACCGGATCTCGCAGCTGGCGGAACGCTGCGGTGTACCCGCCACGACGCTGCGCTTTTACGAGGACGCCGGGCTCCTCCCGGCCGAGCGGACCCCGTCGGGCTACCGCGTGTACGGGGAGGACGCCGTCGAGCGTCTGGGTTTCATCTCCTCGGCGAAGCTCCTGGGTCTGGCCCTGGAGGAGATCCGCGAGCTCCTGGAGGTCCGGGAGGAGGGGGTGTGCGCGGCCGTCCGTACGCGGATGGTGCCGCTGGTGGCGGGCCGGATCGAGGAGACCGAGGGCCGGATCGCCGAGCTGTCGGCGTTCTCCGCGCACCTTGCGGCCGTGCACGCAGATCTGTCGGGCCCGGCGCCGGCGGGCGGGTGCGGGCCGGACTGTGGCTGCACCACCACCGCGGCCGCCGTCGGCCCGGTACCGGTGACGCTGTCGCGTACCCGTCCGGTGCCGGTGGCCGACCCATGGCGGGAGGCTCCGGTGGCCTGCACCCTGGGCGGACCCGAGCTGGAAGGCCGGACCCAGGAGTGGCGGCAGCTGGTGGAGCAGGCCGAGACCCGCGAGGAAATCCCCGACGGCCTGCGGCTCACCTTCCCCGCTACCGCGGAGCTGGCCGGGCGGGTCGCGGCCCTGGCAGCGGCCGAGCAGAGCTGCTGTGCGTTCTTCGACTTCACCCTGCACCTGAGCCCCGCCGCGCTGGAGCTGACCGTGTGCGCGCCTGAAGCCGGAGCCCCGCTGCTGGCCGACCTGTTCGGAGTGACCGCATGAGCCACCCCGCCTCTCCCTCTTCTCGCCGCCCGCGTCCTTGGGGAACGGTCGGCGCAGGCATCGCCGCGGTGGCCGCGTGTGCGGTGTGCTGCGCGGGCCCTCTGCTGGCCCTGCTTGGCGGCCTCGGCGCGGTCTCCGCGCTCGCCTCGTTCTGGGTTCCCGCTCTGGCGGTGGTGGCGGTGACCGCCGCCGTGGGCGCGTACGTGCTGCTCCGCCGGCGCCAGGCATCCGCCTGTGACACGACGACCGGCCCGGTAGACCTGGGCCTGCCCGCCGTCGGCCCGGCCCAGGACACCAAGCACACGCATTGACCTCGGTCGAGGCCCGAAAGTCGGGCCTGTGAGGATGGCGGAAGCGGCCTGCCACCAGGGGCGGGCCGGTACGGAGCAAGGGAGCAGCCGGGTGTCGCAGGAACCGTCAGGTCTGGTCGAGCGGATGGATCACCACCAGATCGCGGTGTACCTCGGCGCCATGGCTGCGGGCGCCCTGGTGGGCGGGGCGGCCCCGTCCGCCGGGCCCGGCCTGGAGCACGCCATCAACCCGGTGCTCGGCGCGCTGCTGTTCGTCACCTTCCTCCAGGTCCCGGCCGCCGAGCTGGTCCGCTCCCTGCGCGACGGCCGGTTCCTGTTCGCCGCGCTGGTGGTGAACTTCGTGGTGGTGCCGCTGGTGGTCGCCGCGATGTTCACCTTCCTGCCCGCCGACCAGGCCGTGCGGATCGGTGTCCTGCTGGTGCTGCTGTGCCCGTGCGTCGACTACGTGATCGTCTTCTCCGGGCTGGCCGGCGGCTCCAGCCGCCGCCTGCTCGCCGCCACCCCGCTGCTGCTCGTCGCGCAGATGCTCCTGCTGCCCGGGTTCCTGTATCTATTCATGGGCTCGGAGCTGGCCGACATCGTCAAGGTCGGCCCGTTCGTCGAGGCGTTCCTGATCCTGATCGTCATCCCGCTGGCCCTGGCCTGGGCCCTCCAGGGGTGGGCGGCCCGCCGCCCGGCCGGCCAGAAAATCTCGGACGCGGCGACCACCACGATGGTCCCGCTGATGGCCGCCACCCTGTTGGTCGTGGTCGCCTCCCAGGTCCCCAAGCTCGGCGACAGCCTCACCGACGTCGCCACCGTCATCCCCTTCTACGCGGCCTTCCTGATCGTCATGGCGTTCGCCGGGAAAGCCGTCGCCCGCCTCTTCCGCCTCGACGCCCCCGCCTCCCGGGCCGTCGTCTTCACCGGCGCGACCCGCAACTCCCTCGTCGTCCTGCCCCTCGCACTCGCCCTGCCCGACACCCTGTCCGTGGCCACGGTCGTGGTCGTCACCCAGACCCTCGTCGAAGTCCTCGGCATGGTCGCCTACGTCCGCCTCGTCCCCCGCCTCCTCCCCGCGGACACGGCCGCGGCGGCCCCGGTCGGTCCCTGAACGCGGTCAGTCCTCCCCACCGTCCAGACCGGCAGCGTCCGGGCGAACAAGCCCGCCTCGGCTCCTCGCGCTGGTGCCGGTGCGGGACAACATGAGGAAATGCCACGCTCGTGAGACTGACCAGCTGTGCCATCCGCCCGAGGCAACGAAAGAACGGCTGGTCAACGACCGCAGCCTGTGCGACGAGCGCCGAGACGCTACAAGCGAAGCAAGTCGACCAGCTCGCGCTGACCAGGCAAAGGCCGGACAGGTTCTGATCCACTACAAGGGTCTGGGCACGGTCGAGCGCAGATGCCACGACTCCAAGGGCCCACCCGCAGTCGCTCCGATCTTCGTGGAGCACAACGGACGCGTTGCCGCCCTGATCCAGGCCATTTGCCTGGACCCGCTGGTCTTCTCGCTGATCGAGCGGCAGCTCAGCCCGGAGCAGACCATGAGCGGCCTCTACCCCGACAACCGCCGCGTCCGCCCCACCGGCGGGCATGAGCTTCGACCACCTCGGGGAACTCACCCTGCGGATCGGCAACGTCACCGGCCTGCCCGCCCACCGTCCGGATCACCCGCGGCGTCCAACTCCACATCCTCGACCTACTCGACACCGACATCGAACAAACCGCTGGCCACAGACCTGAATCGGTGACCCGCGAATCCCGGGCTGTCGACAGAGGTGCCCGGTGATCCCGCGCGGACGAGTCACGTGGTTCACGGCCGTATCACACCCGCGGCGGCCATGCCTCGTGATCGCCCTGATTCCGGTGGTGACCTGTGAGAAATAATGCTTGTTACGGGGCGGCCGTGAATGTGATCCTTCACTGGAACGAGAAGGACGCACGCTATGGCACACGCTCGCTGGCACCACATCCTCACGGAGTCGCAGCGCCACGCCCTGAAGGCAGTTGACGAGTGGAACTGCTCAACGGGCGACTACTCCGACTTCCTGACGCATATACACAAGGCCTGGCACTACCTGATTCACGCAGAATTCCACAAGGCCAAGGTCGACTACCACTACAGGGACCCTAAGACCGGCCAACACGTTGCGATCGACGGCGAGCCGAAGGCATGGGACCTGGAACGGTGCTTGCGGGAGCGCTACCCCAACAGCGGCGACCCCGTCCGCCTGAACGCCGAGCTTTTCGTGGCGCTCCGCAACAAAGTGGAGCACCGGTACGAGCACAACCTAAAGATCGCCACGGGCGGCAAGGCTCAGGCGCTCGTGATGAACTACGAGCAGGAGATGGTGGACCAGTTCGGATCCAAGTACAGCCTCGCCGAAAGGCTTCGCTTCCCGATCTCCCTCCAGGCGCTCACAGCCGAGGGACGCGAGCAGCTCAAGGCAGCCGCCAGGAAGCTCCCGAAGCAGACCCGCGATCTGGTTGCCAAGTTTGAGGCAGCCATAGATCCGGACGTACTGGACGATCTGAAGTACGACTACCGGGTACGGCTCGTGCCCATCGTCGGTTCAAAGACCGACGCCGACCTGGCGATCGACTTCGTGAAGCTCGACGAGCTGACCGAGGAGGAGCGCAAGGTCATGATCGAGACCGGCCGTAAGGGCACCGTCATCGTCAGGGATCGTCAAGTAGAGGTCGCTGACAAGGCGAAGCTGCGCCCGAAGGAGATCTGCGCCGCCGTAGAGGAGCGGCTTCCCTTCGAGTTCAGTGTGTACAGGGAGCACCTCGAAATGTGGCAGCGGCTCGGGGTGCGGCCTGCGAAGGGCTCCGCGAAGCCGTACGAAACCGACGCCCGCTATTGCATCTACAGCGAGGCGTTCGACTGCTACCTATATACGCCAGCCTGGGTCGAGAAGATCGTCAGAGAGGTCGGTACACCCGAGAAATATCGGGCCTTTTTCGGCAAGGAGCCGTGCCTGAAGAAGGTCGTCCCGCTGCCGAAGCAGGCGGGTTCGCGCACCGAGGAGGGTGAACACCACCCGCAGAGCAAGAGCGCCTGATCTGTGGACGGAGTCGCCTCGATCGCCTCCCACCCACCGGGTACCGGAACCCCCCGAAACGCAGCTGGCCCCGGGAACCTGTCTGGTTCCCGGGGCCGGTGGGGGTGAGGTCAGTTGTCGTCGGTGCGCCGGTGCTGGCCGGTGCCGGTGTCGCTCTCGTCGTTCTTACGGCGGCGGGCGGCGTAGACGGCGCCGCCTCCGGCGGCGAGGAGAAGGCCGCCAGCTGCCAGGAGCCATCCGTTGGTGCTGTCGGCGCCGGTGTGGGCGAGGGAGCCTTCGGGCTTGGGGTCAGGTGCGGTGGGGGTCGCGGTAGCGGTGCCGATCTCCGGGCTGCTGGAGGGGGATGCTGCATCGGTCGGCTCCCCGGTGCCGGTCGAGGACGAGCTGGTCGGCGTGGGCTGGGAGGTGGGATCGCCGGTGGGCTTGGCCGTCGGCTTCCTGGTCGGTTCCTCGGTGGGCTTGGTCGTGGCCGCGTTCGTGAAGGCCGCGGTGGTCTCGGCTCCGGGCTTGGCCGTGATCTCGACCGGGGTGGTCTCCAGCCGGTAGCCGTCGGGGGCCTTGGTCTCGGTGGCGGTGTAGGCGCTGCCGGTCTTCTTTCCGACGGGGAGGGGGGCCTTGGCGGTGCCGTCCGGGCCGGTGGTGAGGGTGAAGGCGCCCTTGTCGTCCTTGGCGTCCTTCGGGGCGATGTTGACGATGGCTCCGGCCAGGCCCTTGCCGGTGGCCTTGTCGGTGACCTTGAGGGTGAGGCCGGCGGACTTGTACGGGTCGGTGATTGCCAGGACCTTGGGCTCGCCGGGGGCGACGACGACGTCCTGGTCGGGGACGGTGCCCAGCAGCGGGCTGCCGGAGGCGGTCTCCTTGAGGCGTACGACGCCGGGGGCGAGGTCGGAGAAGGTCAGGGTGCCGTCGGCGCCGGTCTTGCCCTCGGCGAGCGTCTTGCCCGCGGAGTCGAGCAGCTGGAAGGCGGCTCCAGGGGCGGGCTGGCCTTCGGGGTCCGTCTTGACGATGCGCAGCCCGGCCTTGTCCGCCGCCGCGGGGGTGCCTTGATCCTTGGGGGCTTCGGTGGACGGGGAGGGGGCTGCGGTGGCGGTGGTGGCCGGGCCGGTCAGGGCGACGGCGGCGGTCACGGCGAGCGCGGTGAAAAGGAAGGGGCGGTGCTTCATCAGGGGTGCTCCGGGCGGGATTGTGCGGTGCGGGACGGTGTGGCACGGGCTCCGAAAGCGGGGCCCGGCAGCGCGGGGGGTCAGCTGGGGGCGTCGCCCGTACGGCGGCGGCGGTTGATCAGGTAGAGGCCGCCGCCTGCGGCGAGCAGGGCGGTGGCTCCGCCGGCCAGCCAGGTGGTGGCGTCGGCGCCGGTGTGAGCGAGGGATCCGGGCGGCGTCGTCGGCGGGGTGGTGGCCGGGGGTGTCGCGGGCGGGGTGCTCGGGCTCGGCGGCGTGGTCGCGGTGGGCTTGTCGGCGAGGGTGACGGTGACGTCGGCTCCGGGTCGGGCGGTGAACGCGACCGGTGAGGCGTCGAGTTGGTAGCCCTCGGGGGCTTTGGTCTCGCCGGCCCAGTAGCGGGTGCCCGCCTTGAGCGTGACGTCGAGGGGGACGGTCGCGGTGCCGTCGGTCCCGGTGGTGACGCTGGTGATCACCTTGCCGGGGGTGTGCTTGCCGGTCTTGTCCGTCTCATCGGCGCGGATGGCGATGACCGCGCCCGGCAGGGTCTTGCCGGTGTTCTTGTCGGTCTTCTTCACCGACAGGCGGGCCTTCTTGAGCGGGTCGACGATGTCGAGGGCGTTGGCCTGAGCTGTGCGTCCGGCGGTGATCGTGATCGTCTGCTCGGCGATAAGGTCGTGGACGGGGCTGCCGGAGGAGGTCTCGCGCAGCCGGTAGGTGCCGGCGGGGAGCTTGTCGAAGACGAGGTTGCCCTGTTCGTCCGTCTTGCCTGCGGCGACCTGCTTGCCGTCGGAGTCGAGGAGCTGGAACGCTGCGCCGACCAGGCGGGTGCCTTCGGGGTCCTTCTTGCGGATCGTCACGCCGCCGGTGGCCTCGCCGACGGTGATGGCGGCGGAGTCCTTGACGCTGGTGGTGCCCCCGGCGAGCAGCATCCGCTGGGCGGCCGGGTTCTTGGGCGTGAGGACCTGCAGTCCGATGGCGGGCAGTCCCTCGGCTGTCGCGGTGACGCTGGCGGTCCCGGGCTTCTCGGCGGTGAACTCCCAGGCGCCCGTGCCGTTGTCGTTGGTTGTGACCTTGCCGGAGGCGGTGCCGGAGCCTGACTCGGCGAGCGTGACGGCGACCTTCGGTACCGGCGTTCCGGCGGTGGTGGTGACCTTCACCGCGACGGTGACCTTCGTCCCGGCGGTGGTGGTCTTCACCGACGGCGTGATCTGGAGGGTGTAGGGGCCCGCGAGCTTCTTGGCCTCGGCGACGTAGCCCTGGGCGAGGGTGCGGGCGGTCGGGGAGACGACCGGGTACGCCAGGCGCTGCTTGCCGCGGTCGCCGTCGAGGGCGTAGGTGCCGCCGGCCAGGTACTCGTACACCACGGCGTCGACCGCGGCGGCCTGGGCGTTGTCGCGAGTCTGCCCGTACTTGCCGATCACATAGGCGGCCTGGGCCAGGTTCTCCTTGGTGACGGGCTTCCCGGTCACCGACGACGTCCAGGACGGGACCGGCTGCGGGTCGCCGTAACCTCCGGCGTCGGCCGGGCCCTTGCGTTCAGGGTCGGCGCAGTAGGTCTCGGTGTCGCCGTGGACGGCCGGTCCGGGCGGGCCGTAGGCACCGATGTGGCTGGAGGCGGCGTGTCCCTCGGAGTCGGGGATGGTGTAGCCGGGGCCCAGCACCACGGAGGCTTCCGGGGCGGCCATGGCCGTCGCGGGCAGCAGGGTGCCTGCCGCGAGGGCGGCGACGGCGACGGCCAGGTGGGCGGGGTGGGCGGGGCGAAGGCGCATAAGGAGGAGAGGGTCCTGTCGGTGGAGAGGGAAAGTCGGGTGCGGGCGGCGGTGAGTCAGTAGGCGCGATGGGCCAATGACGGCCGAGGGGCGGGGCTTTACGGCAGGAGGGTGGTCACCGCGCCCGGGCGGCAGAGGTCCGAACTTGCCGGGACGCGGCGGCGGGGGGCTGGCTGATCCGTACCGGTGGAGCGCCGGGGATCCACAGGCGTACGTACTGGTCGATCGCGGCCCGCAGCCGGGTAACGCCGATGCCGACCCACGGGGGGTGCTCGCTGTGGTTCCAGTCGTTGAAGGTGCCGTACTCGCCCTGGCCGGGCTTGTGTCCGAGGCGCCGGTCTCGGGTGTCGAAGGCGCCGTGGTCGGCGAAGCGCAGCACGGCGGTGTCGATCGGTCCTTTGTCGAGGTGCACGATCTGCAGTCGCAGCCCGTCGTAGCGGTCGGCGTAGATCGTGGGGGCGAAGTCGATGCGGAGCCGCAGCGGGAGGTCTGGGGCGGGGGCGGCGTAGTAGGCATGGCCGACGACGGCGGCCTCGGGGTAGGGCAGCGTGAGGTGGTCGGCGAAGAACTGTTCGGTGAACAGGGCCAAAGGGGTTCCTCGTTGTCGGTCAGCGGCGTACAGCGCCGCGGGCGGGAAGGGCAGCGGAGGGGGCGGTGGCGGTGCTCCAGCGCGGCACGCTGCCGACCGCGACGGGCGGGCGGACCCCGATGCGGGGGCGGAGATCGCGGGGAGTCGGCACCGGAGGGCGGGGCGGTACGACGGGCGTGAGCTGCGCGAGGGCGCCGAGCTGACGGTCGAGGCCCTGCTGCCAGCGGGCCACGGGAGTTGTGTCGGTGAACGCCTCCGCGGTGGCCGCGATGATGTGGGAGGGCGTACGGGGGCTGAACGTGATCTCCGCGCGGGTGCCCCAGCTGGGAGGGCCCGCCCACAGTTCCGTCCCGTCCGGCAGGTCGCGGCGGGAGCGGTTGATGTAGACACCCGCGTTGCCGTCGGGGGCAGCCAGCTCCACGGTGCCGACCTCGGCGCCCGTGCGCTGCCAGCCGGCGGCGACCAGCGGTGCCACGCTGTCGGCCCAGTACGCCGACGGGGCCGCGAGGAAGCGGTCCTGGCCGTCGGCCCAGTCCCGGGCGAGGGCGGTGGTGAGGGCGGCGACGAGCTCGGGTGGGGTGTTCTGGTTGACGATGGCGGTCCACTGGGGTCCGGAGACCGCGTCGGGCGCGGCGCTGATCGTCCACAGGTCGTAGTCGTCTCCGGCCCAGCCGATCCGGATGCGGTGGTCCGGGCTGGTTACGACGAGCTGGTGCGGGCCCTCGTCGAGGTGGTGGTGGGGCCAATGCTTGACGGGGGCGAAGCCGGCATCGCCGTAGCCGGGCGATCCGGCGAGGTAGCGGGGGGTGACGTAGACGTCGCCGTCCACGGTGGCGGCGGACTGGGGGGCGGATGAAGGCAAGGGCGTCTCCACGAACGAAGGGGGTGCGGTCAGAGCGCGGCGGTCAGGGCAGCCGGGGCGGCGAGGGCCGGCCGGGGAGGGAGCGCGGAGGGCAACACGGTGTCCAGCCTCCGGATGGCGGCGAGGTCGGCGAGGACCTCGCGCTTGGCACGGGCGCGCAAGGCCGGGGTGAAGGTGTCCGGCTCGAGCGTGCCGTCCGCGGTGGCGTACGGGCGAAGCCGGGCCAGGATGCGGGCGGCGGCGGCAGGCTGCGCGGCGACGAGGCGGTCGAGGGCCGCGTCGATGGCCTGGCGCCGTAGATCGTGGTCGGGGGCGGCGCGGCGCCGGTCGGTCACCGTGATCGCGTACTGGTGGATCAGGCGGTTGTGTTCGGCTCGGCGCTGCCAGGCCGCGACCAGGAACCGGCGCGCGTTGAGGACCTTGAAGGCGTCGGGTTCGGGGATGCCGGCGAACCCGTTGGGCAGGGAGCCCAGGGCCGAGGAGCTGGAGGCGCGGGCCACCGGCACGGTCAGGCTGGTCAGTTCCTCCAGTGCCGTGTTCCAGCGCCGCTGCAGCAGCGGGTGGCGCAGCGCCGGGTCGCGGTCGTTCTGATTGCGGGCGTCATCGGCGACAGCGCTGCGGAAGGCCACGGCTCCCATGGACAGCAGCCGGTCGACCTCCGCTGTGCGGGGCGCGGGGAGGTAGCCATCGGCCCAGCCTTCCTCGACGGTGTCGAAGATGTCCTTGGCCAGCGGGCGCGCGGGCAGCCCTGCGGCGGCGTGCGCCTGGGCGAGGAGCTGGGCGAAGAGGACGGGATACGCCTGCGAGAGCCAGCCCCGGGTCGTTGTGACCGTGTCCGTCGAAGGAGTCTCCTCGGATTCGCGCGTGCGGTCTTCGGACCGGCGCAGCGCGGCGGTTTCCCGGTGGACTTGGTGGCGGGCGGTACGGACCTGCCTCAGCTGGCGGACGGTGCGGGTGGTGCGCGGGTCCTGGTGGTAGGTCATCCGCTCGACGGCGACCTGGAGGTCGCCCTCGGCGAAGGTGAGGGCGTCACGCAGTTCGTGCAGGCGAGTGGGAGCGTGGAGCAGGTCGTGCTGGGCGGGGCGGAGGTGGCCGCCGGCATCGGCTATCGCGGCCGTCACCAGGTGCTCGAAGCGCTCCTGCAGGTAGTGGGCGAACGCCTCGTCGTCGAGGGCAGCCACTTCGCGCAGGCGGAGGCGAAGGTGCTGCGGCTGGGGAGAGTCGGTGGGCTCGGGCATGGTGATCCTGTTCGGAATGGCGGGGCAGGGGAGGTCAGGCGGAGGCCGGGAGGCGGGTGGCCGGATGGGTGCGGAGTTTCGCGAAGGCCACGGCCAGGCCGACGGCCTGCAGGACGGCGCAGGCGGTGATGGCGTGGCCGAGCAGGTCCGGTGGTGTGAGCGCGACCAGGGCTCCGGCGAGGGGGAACGGCGCGAGGAGCAGCAGGATGATCAGCGAGAGGGTGCTGCCGAACACCTCGGCCGGGACGAGGTGGGCGCGCAGGGTGCGCAGCACCACGGTCATGCCCGCTTCGCCGGCCATCAGCAGCGCCACCAGGACCAGGAAGACGGTGTAGGTGTCGGCGGCTGCCAGAGCCAGGCAGGCCAGGGAGGCGATGGCGGCTGCGGCAGCTCCGACCGGCCACAGGCCGGCGCGGTCGATCGCGAAGCGGGCGAGGGTGACCATGGCCAGGGAGGCGATGGCGGCGGCCGACCAGACGAGGCCGACCTGGCTGCTCGTGCCACCGAGTTGCTTGATGACCAGGACGGGGCCGGCGGCCTGCACGAGGCCGATCGCGCAGTTGGACAGCACCAGCCCGACGCACAACCACCCCAGGGCGGGGAGCGACCGCAGGGTCCGCCATCCGATCTTGAGGCCCTGGGCGACGGGGACCGGGGCCTCTTGGGGCCAGACGGGACGCTGACGGGGGGCCAGGGCCGCGCCGAGCAGGGAGCAGGCGGCGATGATCAGTAGCATGCCAGTGGCGCCGCTGAACTGGAGCAGCACACCGGCCAGGGCCGGGCCAGCCAGGGTGGCGCCCTGGTCGATGCCCAGCAGGACGGCCTGGACGCGGTGGGCATGGCCTCCGGCGTCCCGGCTCGCGGCGCCGCCCGCGGTCTCGGCCGCGATGTAGGAGAACTCCGTGAGGACGCCTGTCGTGGCGGCCAGCGTCATGACGGTGATCACGGCGCTCGTTCCCTCGCCCACGGAAGGCAGAACGGCGGCTGCGGCAAGGACGACCACCGCACGCAGGACCGAGGCGATGCGCAGGACCCGGGTGCTGCCGAACCGGTCAACGGCGGCGCCCGCGAGGGCGAACGCCCCGAGGCGGGGAACCCATTCGAGCATGAAGGCCAAGCCGGTCAGGGTGGCCGAGTCGGTGACGGCCAGGACGAGCAGCGGGATGCCGTACGTGCTCATCGCGAAGGCGCCGGCATCGGCGGTGCGCGGGACGTAGACGCCGCGCACGGGTCCGAAGTCGGGGGTGCGGACATGTCGGCCGGTGGGTGGCCGCAGGACGGCAGCGTGCTTGGGGGACATCGTCTTTCCGGGGTGGGGCGGATACGTTCGGGGAGCAGACCGGCGGGACAGTGACGACAGTCCGAGCGAGCGGCAACAGCGGCTAGCGGGGCGTCGAGACCGAGTGGCGCGGGTGGCTGTTGCGCGGGCGGCGGTGGCGGCCCAGGCGTCGGCCGGGGCCGAGCTTGGGACGGGCGGCGGTCAGGACGGTCAGCGCAGTTGCGGCGCCAGCCGCGGGCAGGGCAGCGAGGATCTGCGGGCTGGTGGAGAGGGCTCCAGCGAGCGCGGTACCGGCGGCCTGCCCGGTGCCGACCGCGAGGATCAGCCAGGCGTACGCCTCGGTCGTGCGGGAGGCCGGGGCGAGGGCATCCACCGTGTGGAACCCATTGGTGATGATCAAGGTGAGGAAGAGGCCCGGTATCCCCACAAGACCGACGGCCGCTCGGGGGCCCGGGTCAGCCAGCAGGGGAAGCCAGCCGAGGAGGAACAGGACGCTGGTGCAGAGAAGTTGCGTGGTCGTGGTGCCGGGCCAGGTCCTGCGGGCGTAGACCAGGCCGCCCAGGAAACTGCCGGTGGAGAACACGGCGGGAAGGAGCCCGGACAACATCGGCTGCTCCTGTACGGCGGCCATGTCCGCAGCCCAGACGTTCATCGCGCCGAGCGTGAACCCGGTCCCCGCCAGGCCGGCGAACAGCATGACCAGCCCGCTACTCATCAGCCGTCCGGTACCCGCGCCGCCCTCTGAGGTCGGCCGCCATGTCCTCGACGGACCGGCGGTCAGCACGATCGCCGAGCCCGTCAGGCCGAGTGCCGCGGTCGCCAGCAGAGCGGTATCGGGGCCATGAGTGGTCGCCAGCCACGAGGCGAGCAGTGGGCCCACCACGTAGAGCAGTCCCTGCGAGCCGGTATCGAGGGCCTGCACGACGCGCCGCCGCCCCGCATCCGGCAGGACCGTCGGCCACAAAGCCCGCAGTCCGGCCTCCAGGGGCGGGGTGATCAGCCCGGCGAACCCCACGACTGCGGTCACCACCACCTGCTGTCCGTTGGCACCGACCCACGGGAGCGCCAGCAAGCAGGAGGAGTTGAGCACGGCGGCCGGGATGGAGATCCGGGTCTGCCCGTACCTGTCCATCAGCCGGCCCTTGACCGGCTGGGAGAGCCCCGAGGCCAGGCCGTAGAGCGCGGCGAGGAGTCCGCCGAACGCCAGCGTCCCGCCGCCCGCAGTGACCCACAAGACCAGCGAGACGGGGACCATGCCGTTGGGCAGGCGCCCGATCAGGGTGCCACCGAGCAGGCGGGCAACGTAGCGGCTGCCGAGGACGGATCCGTACGTGGCCGACGGGGCGGTGGCGGTCGAACGAGCGGTCAACGGGGGGCTTTCCGTCAGGGCTCAGCGCCAGGGCGCCGGGAGCGAGGGGATACCGGCGGCGGGCGGCCGGAACATGGCAGTGGTCGGTTGGGGTTCACCGGCTCGGTCCGCTGGTCGGTGCGGAGAACAGGTCCATGGGCCGCCACCCGGTGGCCGGGGCGGGGGCCGGCGGCTGGGCTACGGCCACGGCCGGGCTGGTCTTGCGGGCCTGGTGGGCGGCCCACTGCCCAGAGCGGTTGGCGGCCGGGATGCGGGGTGCGCCCCAGACGGGGTGTGCCTGGGCCACGGGAAGCGCGCGGGCGGTGGCCCAGGTCGAAAGAGCCAGGTAGATCGGGGCGAGGGCCTGGCCCGGGGCGGTCAGCTGCAGCGAGGCGGCGTCATCGCGGGTGACGGCCACCAGGCCGTCGTCGATGAGCCGACGGATCGGCGGGTAGATCGCGCTGGGGCTGTGGTCGGGCATCGCCTCGGCCGAGAGTGCGGCCATGGTCGAGGTCCCGCGGGCCTTGAGGGTCCACAGCAGCACGGTGGCGTGGCGGTGACCGATCACGGCGAGGGTGTCCTCGGCGTTCTGCGCAGCCGGTATCCGCTCCGGCTCCGTCTTGCCGGTGACGGGGTTGAGGACGAGGTTCTTCTCCAGGTGTCCGTCGCCCCAGCCCGCCAGGGCGGTCAGCGACGGCATAAGCTCCCGTCCGCGGGCGGTCAGGCCGTAGGTGACGTGCAGTCGGGTCTGGGCGGTGCGCTCGACGAGCCCGGCATCCGAGAGCGCCCGCAGCCGCGGGTGGAGCTGGCCGTCGCCGAGCCACGGCAGGTGCTCCTTGAGCTTGGTGTAGCGCAGCGGGCCGGGCTGGGAGGCCAGCGTCATCAGCACCCACACGCTCCACCGCGGCGTGATCATCTCCAGCGCTTCGGCAACGCGGGGCAGGTCGTTGGAAGGCAGGCGGGCAGCAGCCAAGGCGGTAACTCCAGACGGCGCGGGGTGGACGAGAAAAAGGAGAAAGGAGGGGGTCAGCGCGAGCGGGCGGGCCCGTCAGACGCGACCGGCGGCATGGCCGGTGTGACGGCCGCGGCCTGGGAGGCGGGCGCCGGGGACTCGGTGTCGGGGACACGAGCCAGGCTGTTCAGAACGTCGCCGAGAACCTGGGCGTGGGAGTCGCGGACGGTGACTGCGTGTGCCAGGCGGCGGGTGGCATCGGAGATGTGGCCGACATCCACGGATTCGATCGTGCGGTCGGGGTGAGTCAGCCGGTGGAGCTGCTCGGTGTGGAAGGCAACGGCGCGGTCGGCGTACTGCAGGGCGTCGAAGCTGTTGAGCAGGGCGTAGCGCATGCTGCCGGGCACGGCGTCCGTGGCGAGGCCGGTGACCGGGCGGCCGTAGAGCGCTTCGATCTGCGCGCCCGCCGCCCGGGAGGCGGCGTACGGATCGGGCACTCAGCGCCCCCGGGCCGCCGCCACGCCCTCGACGCCGGTGGGCGCGGGCCGTAGGCCGCTGCCCACGACGGCGGACCGGACCTGGAGGGGGGCGGCCGGCGGACGGGCGGCTGGCGGCGGCATCGCGGAGAGCAGCTTCTCCAGCGCGATGCGGTAGCCGGTGCGGCCGGCCAGTGCGGCCTCCAGCCACTCGGCGTCGAACCGGAGCGTGTCCGAGGACAGCGAGTCCAGTTCGGCGTCGGGGGCCATGGCAGCGTGGACACGGTCGCGGACGCGTACGACCTGGGCCTCGGCCAAGGCGAGGAAGGCGCGCAGTTCCAGGGCCCGGACCAGGGCGGGCGAGCTGCCGGGGCGGACCGCGCGCTGGTGCAGCTGGTCCAAGGGCCCGCCGAACATCTGCTCCAGGCGGGCGTCTTGGGTACTGGGCTTGCGAGCGTCGCTCATCGGGCACCACCCCTGATCCGTGCGGGCTGTGCCGGGACGGCAGTGGGCAGGGTCGTTGTCACCCGGGGTCCGAAGCGCCGCTGGATGCGGGCCTGCTCGACGGGGGACTCCAAGAGGAACCGGAGGACCTGCGCCCGACCGTCACGGGCGGCAACCGCGTAGTTCACACGGTGGGCCAACTCCATCACCGGGTCGTCCAGCACGTCCCCCGCCACCGTCTCCAGCGCGGAGACCAGAGCGTCCTCGGCCGTCTCCACTACCTGCTGCGCCTCGGTGAGCAGCGCGTACCAGCGGACCACCTGGGTGGCACTGGGGTAGGCGTGCGGAGCGGCCTGGACGGCCTGGGCCAGTTCGGGCAGACCCAGGCTGAACTGGGCCTCGATCCGCTCGGCGAACAAGCCGAGCACGTCGCCGTCGAAAACGTCGGGGATGTCGGACACGAAAGGTGGCTCCTGGAAGAGGGCAACGTACGGGCGGGTCAGTTCGGGCGGAGGCTGCCGTCGCGACGGAGGTCACCGTCGTCAACCCAGCCGGTGATGCCCGAGGCGGTGGTGACGTGCAGCCAGGCGCCGTCGGTGACCGAAGCCGTGAACGGCTCTCCGCGCCGCAGCACACCCACGGCCGTGGAGTCACCGTCGGCGCGGGCATGGACGGCGACGGCGAGCACCGGCTCGGCCCGGCGAGCCGTAAGGGGTGTGACGGGGCTGAGTACCGCGGTGGCGGCGGAACGGGTTGGGGTGCCGCTCAGGACGGTGGCGGTGATGGACGCGGGTGTGTGGCACACAGCGGATGGCTCCAGACCAGGCAGAACAACAGGAAGTGACCGCCCTCAGTGGGGCGGTGGTGTTGCAAAGGGTCCGGAGAATCCCCGGTTTCCGAAACCGGGGATCGGCGGCTATATTGCGCGCCGCCGGTCCGCCGAAGCGGGGTCGGCGAAAGCCGTGTTCAGCGTCCTTGAGGCCGACGGGAGACCGGCGGCACGGGTGTCGCCGGGGCGGTCTGGGCCGGGCTGCGGCGTGCGGTCGGAGCCGGCGGCGGTAGCGCCGGGGCCTCCTCGTCCGACCATGCCTCCCACCAATCGACCGCTGCGGCGTAGGTCTCGAACCCGCCTTCCCGCAGGGTGTGGCTGTTGGAGTCCCAGTCGAACTGCTCCAGCAGGATCCGGAATTCCGGCGCCGCCTGGGGGTCAAGGGAGCGCAGCATCACGACCGTCTGTACGGGGTCGCGCATGTCGTCGGTGTAGCTGGCCAGCAGGGCGAAGTGGTCACCATCTCCGCGGACGCGCGCCTCCAGGGCCCTGGTGCGGTCGTCTGCGGGGTCGTGCACACCCTCCGGTGCGTCGAGCGCATCGGAGGGACAGCCTCGGGCTATCAGGTACGACTGGGCCATCGCGTACAGCGGGAGTTCCTTGGAGTCGACCTCGAAGGTGCGGGCGCGCAGGTCACGGGAAACGTGAACGGCTCGGAGCTGCGGGCTTCCCGGAATGCCGTAGGTGGCTCCCTCGTCGAGAAGGACGAAGTAGGCGTCGGTGTACGTGCGGTACTCGCCGAGCACCTTGAAGGAAGAGATGTCGAGATCTTCGTAGTGCTGCTGATGGCCGTCATCGGCGGGCTCGAAGCCGTCCAGTTCGTAGTCGGGTTGGTGAAGAGGCACGTGTGGCGGGCTTCTTTCTTTAGGGGCGGAAGGGGACGAACCCCGGGGCACCTTGGGTCAGTGCTGTCGGGCTTGTGCCGGCCAGGCCCCGGCCGGGCGGGCAGGCAAAGGCGTGGCCATGGCCGGTGGACGGCGGGTGCCAAGCAGCGCGGTCCGGCCGGTGTCGGTCAAGGCGACCGGCTGGCCGACGGTTAGCGCCCGGGACGTGTCCCGGGTGACGAGTCCGTGGGATTCCAGGCGCTGGAATGCCGGAAGGTCGATGAGACGGCCCTGGACTGTTCGGACCGAGACCCGGTGGGTGAGGAGGTGTTCGCGCATCGTGCCGCCGCCGGCGAGCGAGAGGAGCGCCGCGAAGTCGTGCACCGTCAGCTCGTCGTCAGCGGGGGCGAGGGCCGGGGCGGCGGCCTTGACCGCCTCCAAGGCGGCAGCGACACCCTCCTGCAGCCGGTCGCGGGCGGCCGTGGCCTGGGCCAGGTCGTGCACAGTCCGGCGCAGGCGGTCCAGGAGCGGGGCATCCACGGGGTAGCTGCCGGAGGACAGGCGCTTCAGTACGTTGCGGTGGTAGGCGACCGCGCCCTCGGCATTCATCAGTTCCCGGTGTACGGCAGCGAGCGCGGCCCGCTCCGCCAGGAGCAGCCCGCGGAGATGGTCGTGATGCAGGACGGTCAGGTCGCCGACGACTTGCTCAATGGCGGCGTCCAGGGCGGTTGCCGGGGATTCGCGGGCGGTCACAACGGGCGGCAGTCGCAGTCGGCCGGGATGGCGGCCAGAAGGGCCGAGCGGCGGTAGGACTTGCGGCGCCGGCCGTCGCCGATGGTGATGTCGCGGCTGGCCACTTCGTAGGGGCGCAGCAGGGTGGCCAGGCGGGTCTGGGTGAGTTCGGCGTAGGGCCAGCGGCCCTCGGCGATGCCGGGCAGGGTGCGCAGCTCCGCGACGAGGTCGGCGGAGGACAGCGCGTCCGGACTGCCGCGGAAGGCGAAGACGTCCAGGCAGGCGGCCAGGATGCACGGGGCCGCGAAGGCGGAGACCGCGTTCTCTGCGGGGCGGCTCAGGACGGTCGGCGGCTGCTCGGAGTCGGCGCACGGCGGGCAGCAGCTGTCGGCGCCCAGGAGGTGCGAGACCTGCCGGCCCGCCTTGGCATGCTCGACCAGCAGATTGCTCAGGTCGTCGAGTTCCTTGTCCTGGGCGGCTTCGGTGGCGGGCTGCGGTCGGCTGGACCAGGCGCTCAGTTCCGCCTCCACCTCCAGCTGACGCTCGCGAGCATCCAGCAGGGCCTGGTGGCGCGGGTGCGGAGCCGGGCGGGGCTCGAGGAGGGCCGTCATCAGGGCCTGGAGCAGGGAGGAGGACTGGGCGGTGAGGTTGGTCATCGCGAAGGACCCTTCGGGGAATTCGTGGTGGCGATGCGGGCGGGTGCGGGGAGGCCGGGGACCGGGAACGCCGCGGCTGGAGGCGCCGGCGTGAAGGCAGGGCGCGGCCGGACTTGTGGCGAGAGGGAGCGAGCCGCGTACGCGCGGGGCCCGGCTGCGGGGCGGGGGCAGCCGACGCGGGCCCGGACGGTGTCGTAGATGTCGTGCTTGGCGCGGGGGCGTACGGCGACGATGTGGACGTTGGTGCGGGGGCTGGAGCCGGGCGGGGCCGGGCGGTAGTCGTAGACGATGCGGTACTGCACCCGGGAGCCGAGGTAGAGCTTGCGGTAGCCGGTCAGCTCGGCGGTGAGTTCGGGCCCTCTCACCTGGGCGCGCACGACGTCCTGGATGAGGGCAAGCCCGAGGTCGCGCATGTCGCCCGGAGCGGCGAGCAGGTCGTTGAGGGCTTCGGGGTGGAAGGAGAGGCCGAACGCCGGCGGAGGCTGCGGTGGGTGCGTCACAACGCGGCCCCGTCCGGGGCCAGGGTGCCGCCGGTCGTCTGGGCCTCCGACTCGCGGGCGGCGGACCGCGCGGAGGGGCCCGGCCCGCGCAGCAGGCGGTGCTCGGCACGGTCCGGGTCGGTCTGGCAGGCGCTCAGGGGGCCGCCGGGGGCGCGGACGTAAGCCATGCAGTGGGTGAGGAAGTCCCGGTGCCACACGAACATGCCACTGGGACCGGCCTCGGGGTCCTTGTGCTGGTGGTAGGCCATCCACAGCGCGTGCAGCCACGCGACGACGTCGAGGTGCTCCTGCCACTGCTCGCACCATGGCGCCGCGGTGGTGATCTCGGCGCCGTAGACGTCCATGAGGTGGTCGTCCACCCAGTCCGTCAGCGCAGCGATTTCGTCCTCGTACTCCTCGCCTTCCAGCTCCAAGATCGGCTTGGGGTCCGGCGGCGGGGTGGGGGCGGTGAACGACGGCATGCCGGGGAACCCGGCGAAGGGCATGCTCGCGGCCATCGGGTCCGCAGGCGGCGCGGAGGCCAGTGTGTCGATCATGCGGGCCTGCTCGGCCGACTGGTCGAGCAGCTTGCGGACGGACGCCTCGATCGATTCGAGGTCAGCGTCCGGCAGACGGACCGGCTCCATTTCCCCGCCATGGCGGGGCTCGGCAGATTCGGACACGAAAGGGGTTCTCCTTGCAGCCAGGGCCGTGAATTCGATGGCCCTGATGGTCCGGAGAATCCCCGGTTTCGGAAACCGGGGATCTGCCGCTATATTCCGCCTGCCACGGGATCGGGCTGTGGTGCAGCTCGGTCAGGAGGTCAGGGCGAAATCGTCCTGGGAATGCACCTGATGGGCGGTATCGGTGAGGCGCTCGGAGGCAACAGCCGCGTACTCCTTCGTCTTCTCGATGCCGATGAAGTCGCGTCCCTCCAGCAGCGCGGCGACCCCGGTGCTGCCGGATCCGGCGCAGAAGTCGAGCACGGTACCGCCGGGCGGGGCGATCTTCACCAGCTCCCGCATCACCTCGACCGGCTTCTGCGTGATGTGCCGGCGAGCCTTGCCCGAGGGCTGCGAGGCGCTGTACAAGCCGGGCAGGTAGACCGGGTTCGCGGCGGCTTCGATCTTGCCCTTCGCGCCCCAGACGATGAACTCGCAGTCCTGCCGGAACTTACCCTTCTGCGGCCTGGCCTGCGGCTTGTGCCAGGTCAGGACGCCCAGCCACAGCCAGCCAGCGGCCTGGAGCGCGTCCGTGGTCGCCGGCAGCTGCCGCCAGTCGGTGAACAGCAGCGCCGTGCCCCCGACCTTGGTGGCCCGGTGGGCCTCGGTCATGATCTGGGTCAGCCAGAGCGTGTACGAGCGCTGGTCCATGTTCTCGCCGACAAAGTCCGGCAGCGCGTGCTGGGCGTCCGCGGAGACGTACTTCTGGCGGGCAGAGCGGCTCGTGCGCTCCTTGGCGGTTCGGCCGCCGCTGTTGTACGGCGGGTCGGTGATGACGGAATCGGCGCAGCCGTCGGGCAGAGTCGCGAGCACGCTGAGCGCGTCGCCCTGGTGAAGGGAAAACGACAAAGGGGAACCCCAATTCGGTGAGGGATGCAGACGGGAAGGCTCCAGACCGTGCGGCGGCCATCGCAAGACATGCGGGCAGGCGGCGCGGGGAGGTCCCAAACTGTAGGTGACGATTCCCGGTTGAGACGCATCGCCGACCAAGAACCCCGGAAATCAAGCGGATTCCGTCCGTGATTTCGGTGACCGGGGATTCGGGCTTACTGTCTTGTCACTGCCCGGCGGACACCGCTGATGGCGACCCTTCCCCGTTTCCCCTCTCCCGCAGGAGGCCCCTGTGTTCCGTCCGTGACCCCGCACGCAGCCATCGCTGCTGCCTCGCCGTTCCCTGCCCGCCCGCCGCAGACCCTGACAGGGAGGCCGCCCATGTACCGCCCGTAAGACGCCCCGCCGTCCCGCTCTTCACCAGCCCGCCGCTGCGGGCCACTCCTTGAACGTCCCAGGAGGCACACCCATGTTCCGCCCGTAACCTCCCCCGTCCCACCGGGCGTGTGAGGCAACACGCACCCGAGCCGGGGCTCTTCGCCCACCTCCACCGCTCCGGCCGCACGGCCCTTCCCCTCTCACACCGTGCGGCCGGGGCCCACCCCGAGGACCTCCCTGTGACCCCTTCCTCTCCATCGCCACGTGACATCCCCGCAGCCCGCCGGCCGGAGGCCGCCCGGGAGTGAAAGGCATCGCCGCCGCGATCGGCGTGCTCTGCCTCTCCCCCGCGCTGCTGGCTGGCACCGCCGTCCTCGCCGCAGCCGCGAGCCACTCCTCGAGCCCGGGCACCTCCTGCGTCACCGACTCGGTCGACACCGACGCCGTACGGCGCCAGGTCGCTGCCGTCCTCGGCGGGTCAGGCGCTCAGAACGTCCACGTCGAGGGCCTGGACCTGCCCGCCGAGCAGATTCCCTACGCCCGGACCATCGTCGCCACCGGCATCACGCTCGAAGTGCCCGAGCGCGGCCAGATCGTGGCCCTGGCCACCGCGATCCAGGAGTCCCGGCTTCGCAACCTCAGTTACGGCGACCGCGACTCGCTGGGCTTGTTCCAGCAGCGGCCCAGCCAGGGGTGGGGCACTCCCGCCCAGGTGCGCGACCCCGTCTACGCCAGCACGAAGTTCTACCAGGGCCTGCTGAAGGTCCCCGGCTGGCAGCAGATGACGGTCACCCAGGCCGCGCAGGCCGTCCAGCTGAGCGGATTCCCCAACGCCTACGCCCAGTGGGAGCCTCTCGCCCGCGCTCTGCAGCAGGCCATCGCCCCGACGCTGAAGGGCTCAGCGCCGCCCGCCGACGGCCAGACCCCGCGCCTCCCTGCGACAGACCCGTGCACCCCGGGCGAAGACGGCAGCGGCTCCGGACCGATCCCCGAAGGGGCGGTCCCCAAGGGGTACTCGATCCCCGCCGACGCCGACCCCCGCGCCAAGACGGCCATCACCTGGGCCATGAACCAGCTCGGCACCCTCTACCAGTGGGGCGGCTCGTGCCTGGATCCGCACGGTCCGGACCCGATGGGCCGTTGCGACTGCAGCTCGCTGACCCAGCAGGCGTACAAGAAGGCCGGGATCACCCTGACCCGGACCACGTACACCCAGGTCAAGGAAGGCAACGCCGTCCCGCTGAACCAACTTCGCCCCGGCGACCTGGTGTTCAGCCGCGGCACCCCGGCGGTCCCCGAGCACGTCGGCATCTACGCCGGCCACGGCTACGTCATCGAGGCCCCGCGCACCACAAAGCCGGTCCGCTTCAGCACCCTCGCCGACTACGCCGCCCACAGCGCACGCCGTCTCCCGTGACACCGGTCCGCCCGGCCAGCCCTTGAGGCACCGGGCGGACCGGACCACCTTCGCGCCGCAGAAGGCCCCTTTCCCCTCCCCCCTTTTTCTTCCTGTTCCCGGCAGGGCCCGTCGTGTCCTGCGCATGCAAGGAGCGCACCACCATCTCCCCCGCCAATCTCACCCCACCCCTGTCCGAACGCCTCACCCTGCTTGCCTACGATCCGGGCGTCTCACCCAAGGGCGGCGGCCTGCCCGGCCTCGACGTCCTGCGCACCGTCGTGAACTCGATCAACCTGTTCGGGATCGTGGCCGTGGTCGGCGCCCTGGCCGTCAGCCTCGGCGTCTGGGCCTGGGGCCACCACTCCGGCGGCCACCAGGCCGAAGCCAACGGCAAGAAGGGCGCGGTCGTAGCCGCGGCCGCGGCCCTCGGCCTGGGCGCGGCCAACGGCATCGTGGCGTTCTTCAGCGCGCTCGGCCAGCAGGTCCGATGAAGAAACGTTCCCTCGACGTGCTCGGCCTGGGCTGGCAGCCACCCCGGCGCGTTCTGCTTTTCGCCGGTGTACTGGCCGCGCTGCTGGTCTTCGCCGGCGCCGCCGCCTGGTGGACCGGGAGCAATCAGAGCCCCGAGGCATCGGGCAAGCAGACCGGCCCGACCGGGGCGCCGAAGGCCCCCTCCGCTCCCGTACCGACAGCGCCCGCAGGAGGGTCCACGGTCGCCGGGCCGCCGCCGATCTCTGATCCGCTCGCGTTCGCCCGGGCGAGCGCGGTGATGCTGTGGACCTTCGATGCCCGCACTACCAGCCGCGACGCCCAGCTCGCCGGCATGCACAGCTGGCTGACCGGCGAAACCGCGTACGCGGACTGGGACTCCATCCAGGCCCAGATCCCCGACCCGGTGCTGTGGTCACGGCTGAAGGACAACGGCCAGCACGCCAGCGCCACCACGTCGGAGGCGCACTTTCCGTCCGCGTTCAAGCAGGCCCTGGCCGACAACCCGCAAGCCATCACCGAGGCGTACATCTACGCCGTCACGGTGCGCGGCAAAACCCAGCTCGCCTGGAACGGCGGCGGAGGCGGTGCCGAAGACCGGCAGATCACCCTCGCTGTCCAGTGCCGACCCGGCAAGGACTGCCGTCTGGTCGCCATAGCCCCGCGCGTCACCCCGTAGCCACCGCCTGTACCTCCCGAAAGGACGCCCGACGTGAGCTTTTGTGACCTGCCTGTCGCCGGCTACCTCTGCAAGGCCGGCGATGTGATCGACTTCGCCTCCGATCCCGTCGGCGCGATCGGGAAGTGGATGGCGGAAAGCGCCGGTGACGTCGCCGCCGCAGCAGCGGACCTCGCGTCCAAGGCCATCGACCGCACCACCAACATCGACCTCGGCGCGGGATGGTTCCGCGACAACTACGAGACAATTCTGCCAATTGGCCTGCTGATGCTCGTCGCGACGTTCTGTGCGCAGCTGGTGAGAGCCGCGATCAAACGCGACGGCCAAGCCCTCGCCCAAGCGGTGACCGGAACGGCCTCCGGTGTCTTGTTCGCCTTCTGCGCCATCGCCTTCACCACCGTCGCCATCGAAGTGGTCGACGCCCTGTCCAACGGTCTGTTCGCGGCTTCCGGGACGGACATCTCCTCCGCCGTGCGCAGGATCGTCAAGGTCCAGCAGATCAGCTCCATCGCCGGAATGGGCTGGCTCGTCGCAGTCGTCGCAGCCCTCGGCAGCGCGATCGGAGCGTTCCTGTTCTGGGGCGTGATGATGGTCCGCAAGGTCGGCATCCTGATCCTCGTCACCTTGGCCATTTTCGCCGGAGCCGGCGGCGGCTGGGAAGTCGCCCGACGGTGGCGCCGCGGCTGGATCGAGGCCACCGCCACCCTCGTCGTCTCCAAGCTGCTGATGACGATCATCTTCGTGCTCGGCATCGCAGCCATGGGCAAGACCGAAGCCAAGGACGGCGTCGCCGCCCTCGCGGACGTCGCCGCAGGCATGGTGATCATGCTCATGATCCTGTTGTGCCCGTACATGACGTTCAAGTTCGTGCACTGGGCCGCTGAGGGAACCGACGGCGAGTCCCTCCACCGCGCCGGCGGCGCCGGCGCGACGGTTGCCCGTCAGCACGCCGAGAACGCGGCGCGCAAGGCTGCTGCGGCGGCCACCGGCGGCGCGGCGGCCGGAGCCGGCGCTGCCGGTGGTGGCGCCGAGGCTGCGGGCAGCGGCGGGGGCTTCCCCGGCGACATCGCCTCCAACCCGACCGGCGGCATGGACATGGGCAAGGGCGACTCCGGCGGCAGCTCCGACGGGGGCTTCCACGACCTGATGGAGCAGGCCGCGCCCCCGCAGGCCCGGACCGGAAGCGGCCAGGACACCGGCCAGGCAGACGGTCCGCCGAGCTGGAGCGGCCCCGGATCCCAGCAGAGCGGGTGGAGCACCAGTGCGCCCGCCGATCCGATGCCTCCGGCCCACGGCGCTCCGGCCAACGGTGACAGCGCCTCCCAGACCGGCTCGCCGACCGGCCTGTAGTCCCTCCGCCAGCCCACCCCGGGGCAGGGCCACCACACTCCCTGCCCCGGGCCGACCCGCCCCGGGAACCGTCCTTGTCCGAAGTCCTCCCCCTCACCGTCAAATTCCCCACCCGGTCACGGCGCGGGATCCTGCTGGGCCTCTCCCTCCCGCAGCTCGTCCTCGTCTCCTCGACCCTGGCATTGCTGCTGGTGGCCGTACTGACCGTCGGCCTGATGGGCGCCGTCGCACTGGCCCCCGTCTGGATCACCACCGCCGTCCTGGTCGGGGTGCGCCGGGAAGGCCGGTCCCTGATCGACTGGGCGCCGCTGGTGGCCCGCTACGCCCACCGCCGCCGTACCGGCCAGACCATGTGGCGGGCCCGGCCCGTCTCCCGCCCCCAGGTCGAGGGACTGCTGCACCTGCCCGGCACCACCGCTTCCCTGCGCGTGGCCACCGCCGCCTCCGGCGCCTCCGCGATCCATGACCCCCACCGCCAGACCCTCACGGCCGTCGCCCGGGTCAGCTCCCGCGCCTTCGCACTTCTCGATCCGGCCACCCAGAACGCCAACGTGAGCGCCTGGGGCAGGGCGCTCGCCGGCATCGCCCGCACCGGGCACGTCGCCACCGTCCAGGTCCTGGAACGCACCGTGCCCGACTCCGGCGACAGCCTGGCCCGGCACTGGACCGAGCACGGCAACCCTCAGGCCCCCGTGGCCGGACACATCTACTCCGCGCTCGTCGACTCCGCCGGCCCCGCCGCCGCACCCCACGAGGCATACCTGGCCATCGCCCTGGACCTCAAGGCCGCCAAGCGCCTGATCGGCCAGGCAGGCGGAGGACTCCACGGCGCGTTCACCGTCATGGGGCAGACCACCGCGTCCGTCGCCCAGGCCGCCCGCGGCGCCGGACTCACCGTCACCGGCTGGCTCGGCTCCCGCGAGATCGCCGCCGTGCTGCGCACCGCGTACGACCCCGCCGCCACAGCCCGGCTGCAGCAGTGGTCCTCCACCGGCCGCGCCGAAGCAGACCCGGCCGCCGCCGGCCCTGTCGCCCAGGTCGAGGAGAACGACCGGGTCATCACCGACAGCGCCCGGCACGCGACGTACTGGATCGAGAACTGGCCGCGAACCGAGACGAGTTCGGGCTTCCTGCACAGCATCATGTTCAGCACCGGCGTCCGCCGCAGCTTCTCCCTGATATACGCGCCGCAGGGCATCGAGTCCGCCCTGCGGGACGTCCAGCGGCGCAAGTCCGCGATCATCTCGGACGCCTCCGAGCGCCGGCGCCGCGGCCAGGTCGAGTCCGAAGCCGACAACGTCGAGTACGCCGACGTCAAGACCCGCGAGAAGCAACTGATCTCCGGACACGCCGACGTCGCCCTGACCGGACTGCTCACCGTCTCCGCGGACACCGACCAGGCCCTGGACGCCGCCTGCGCCCAGCTGGAGACCGCCGCTGCCAGTGCCCAGGTCGACCTGCGGCGCCTGCTCTTCCAGCAGACCGACGCCTTCACCACCTGCGCCCTCCCCCTCGCCCGCAACACCCTCTAGCCCCATCCGCCCGCCGCCCCCGGCGTCCCCCTCCACGAGGAGCCCCTTGTCCCCTGACGAACACCCCGTCGGCGACGCCCACCCGTACCTCCGGGCGGCCACCGCCGGCCTTCGCCACCACACCCGCCTCCTCGCCACCCGTGCCAGTCAGCCAAGCGACCGACACCACCTCGACACCCTCCACGCCCACCTCACCGACCTGCACCGCCTCCTGGACCAGCTCGCCGAGCACACCCGGCCCGAACGACCCGCCTCGGGACGTCACCTGGCCACGGCCCACACCCGCCTGTGGCAGGCAGCCGACGCCGTCCACGCCGCCTTCCACCTGCTCCCCGCCGCGTCTGACGGCACCGGCTGCCACCCAGAGCGGCTCCCGGAAGGCCCGCCCGTGCTGACCATCTGCCAGCGGCACCTCGCCGCCTCCCACGTAGTGCGGCGCAAGACCACCCCCGCCGACCTCGCGTCCTGACCGCCACCACCCCGGAAGCGTCCTCTTGTCCCACCGCCGCGAAGCCAGCGCGACCCACCTGTTCACGCCACAAGGCATCGGCAGGGCCCAGCGCCGCGCCCTGCGCAAGCAGACCGCCCGCGCCGAGGCCCGTGCCCGCGCCGCCGCCGGCCCCAGCTCCGAGCAGCAGCCCGCCGAGGCCGACTACCCCGAGGCGGCCTACCCACCCGCCGGGCGGCCGGGCCCCTTCTCCGCCCGCGGCAGCCGCCTCAAGCTCCCCGCCCACCGCATGACCACCGCCGTCGCGAGCGCCGCCTACCCCTTCCTCGCCGAAGGCGGACTCGGCGCCGACGGCATCTACATCGGCAAAGACCTCCACGCGGAGGGCAGTTTCACGTTCGACCCCTTCGAGCTGTACGGAAAGGTCGAGGGCTTCACCAATCCCAACGTGCTGCTGGCCGGTGTGATCGGGCAGGGGAAGTCCGCGCTCGCCAAGAGCCTGGCCCTGCGCTCCGTCGCCTTCGGGTACCGGGTGTACGTCCCGTGCGACCCGAAGGGGGAATGGACGGCCGTCGCCCACGCCCTGGGCGGTGCGTCCATCGCCCTCGGGCCCGGGCTCCCCGGCAGGCTGAACCCGCTGGACGCGCCGCCCCGGCCCCCCTCGGTACCGGAGGCGGAGTGGCAGGGGGAGGTACGCAAGCGCCGCCTGCTGCTGCTCGGCTCCCTGGCACGTACGGTCCTCGGCCGCGACCTGCTGCCGATGGAGCACACCGTCCTGGACGTCGCGCTCGGCACCGCCGTCGCCCGGGCTGCCGCATCCGGCAGACCCCCTCTGCTCGGCGACGTCGCCCACGCCCTCGCCGACGGGCCGGGTCTCGACCTGGCCGGCGGTCTGCTCGCCGGGCGCCTCGGAGACGCAGCCCGCGACCTCGCCCACGCCATGCGCCGACTGGTCTTCGGTGACCTAGCCGGGATGTTCGACGCTCCCTCCACCACGGCGTTCGACCCGTACCGACCCATGCTGTCCATCGACCTCTCACGCCTGGGCGGCACCGACGACTCCGCCCTCGTGCTCGCCATGACCTGCGCCTCCGCCTGGATGGAGGCAGCCCTCACCGACCCGTACGGCGGCCGGAGATGGGTGGTTTACGACGAGGCGTGGCGATTGATGAGGCATCCGGCACTCCTGATGCGCATGCAGGCCCAGTGGAAGTTGAGCCGCGGCCTGGGCATCGCGAACTTGATGGTGATCCACCGGCTGTCCGACCTGCTCACCGCAGGCGACGCCGGCAGCCAGAGCCGGGCCCTGGCCGAGGGCCTGCTGGCCGACTGCTCCACCCGCGTGATCTACCGCCAGGAGACCGACCAGCTCGCAGCCGCCGCCGGACTCCTCGGTCTGACCAGCGTCGAATCCGGAGCGCTCTCCCACCTCACCCGTGGCCGTGGCCTGTGGAAGGTCGCGGGTCGAAGTTTCGTGGTTCAACACCAGTTGCACCCCGCTGAACTGCAGCTTTTCGACACAGACGCCCGCATGCATTGACCGCAGAAACGTTCAACCAACCCGGGAACCAATGCCCTCAGCACGCGCCGACCTGTCCCTGTTCGCCTCCGCGCTCGCCGCCCGTCTCCCCGGGCAGTGGACGAGCGAGTACCAGCAGCATCCCACCTACCCGGACCAGTTCGGCACCGTCGAACGGCTCTGGGACCGCGGTCACGTCGAGTACATCGTCAGCCAGTACGTCCTGGGCCACGAGGCCGTACTCCACGGTCCGGACGGCCAGCACCTCTACGTCAACGACAGGCCGCTGCGGCCCGGCCAGTTCGTCGTCGCCCCCCCTTTGCCCCGACGTCAAAGAACACCACTTCGTTGGGGTCGAGGAACCCAACGGGATCGCGGTCCCCAACGATCCCGTCCGGGCCGCCGCCCACATCGCCCGACGGCTGCTGCCCCGCTACGAGATCGCTCGTCACGCGGTACGCCGCAGCCTCATCGACCGGCCCGAACCCCCGCACCGCAAGGCCCCGCCGCAGGTCGACCAGACCCTCACCCTGACCTGGTACGAGGACGGGGCGCTCGGGACGCCGTACAAGGACGTCCCGGAGGAAGCCAGGGAAGCGCTGTACGTCCACGGATTCCAGTACGTGCCCCACCAGGCCGCGTTCCTCCTCCCCGCCTCCTACGGCGAGGCCGGCCGCGCCGTACGGATCCAGGCCGTCGCACTCCGGCTCGCCGCGCACGGGATCGGCGTGAACCTGCGCCACGCCACGCCTACCGCCACGCTCCCGCCTCGCCCACCGGCCGTGGCCCTGCCTGTACCCGCTCTGCCCGCAGCCCCGGCCGCCCGCACCCGCTGACCACCTGCACGAAGGAACCGCTATCAGCACCCGCAGCTTCATCGCCCGCCCCACCGGTACCGGCTACGAGGGCATCTACTGCCATTACGACGGCTACCCCGACAACCAGCTACCGCTCCTGCTCGGCGCCGCCCGCTACCGCTTCGGCGGTGACCTCGACGCTCTGCGCCGGCACCTCATCGATGGCCCCAACGACTGGAAGGACCTCGGCATGGACCTCCTGGACAGGGCCCCCGACAACGTCCGGGAGCGCCTCGACCCCCACGGCGACCGCGGCCCGAGCGCACCCTTCGACAACGTGTTCAACGTTGACGGCACCCCCGCGAAGCCGATCCCGGTCACCGACGCCAACGCCGATGCCATGGGCCTGGAATGGGGCTACGTCCTGCACGACCACGGCATCGAGGTCATCGCCCTGACCTGGTACGACAGCGGCCCCATCGTGTCCTGGGACACCGACCCCCTCTCCCGGATCTCCGGCACCCCCTCCCTGTGGGACTCGAACCGGCCCGCGCCCATCCAGGCCCCCGCCACCCCACTGAAGATCACCAAGCCGGTCGCCCCGGCACCCGCACCCGCCCGACCGCGGATCACCCGCTGAACGCCCCGCCCATGGACCGCACCCCGGAGATGTCCCTGTCCGCCCCGCAGGTCACCGTCGTCATCGCCACCCAGCTCCGCCCCGAACGCCTGCCCTACCTGCAGGAGATGCACGCCAGCCTCACCCGGCAGACAGTGCCCTGGGAGGCAGTCCTCGTCCTCGACGGCGCCGACCCCGCCCTCGTGCCTGCCCCGATCACCGCCGACCCCCGGATCCGGACCCTCGCCCTGCCCCGCCCGGTCGGCGCCGCCTGCGCCCGCAACCTCGGCCTGAACGAGGTGCGCACCGAGTTCGTGAACTGGGCCGACGACGATGACGTCTTCCCCGACTGGAGCCTGGGCATACGTCTGGAGACCTTCACCGACGAGCTCGGGTGGGTCGCCGGATACAGCGAGGACTGGCTGCCGGACGGCTCCCAGCGCCTGTGGGAATGCCCGGCCCCGCCCGGCTATCACGCCGCCGGCGACGTGGTGACGTACTGGCCCCGGCCGCAGGACACCATCCCCGTCGGGCCGACGACTATCCTGGCCCGCACCCGCCTCGTGCGCGCGGCGGGCGGCATGGGCGGACTCGTCCAGGGCGAGGACTACATGGCAGCCGTCGGCGTCACCGCGCTGGGCCCCGGCGTGCTGCTCCCGCTGCCCGTCTACCGGTACCGCAAGCACGACGGTCAGATGACCCGCGGTGAGCAGTACGAGGAGCTGGAGCTGGCCGCCCGCCGCCATGCCCACGCGTTCGGGCACGGCCTGCGCAACGCCCTCGCCAGCCGGGCGTGAGCATGGACGACCGCACGACGCCCCGCCCCAGGGGCCTGGCACAGATCATCCTCGCCCTCAGCCCGGCCGACGGCTTGGTCGCCGTCCCCGTGGGCGAGCAGTACCGGTGGGCCAACACCGCTCTTCAGCTCACGCCCGGATTCGAGCGGCGCCCCGACGGCACGTACGCCCTGCGCGACGTGGACAGCGCAAAGCCCAACCTGCTTGCTCTCGCGGAGAACGCGCGCCGACACCGCGTGCTCCTCTTCGGCGGCGCCCGCCCGTACCTGGGCGACTACGCCACCGCGCTGGCCGACGGCCTGCCCGGGACGTGGACGGTGAAGGTCGAGGTCTACGCCCACCCGGTGTGGCAGGAAGACCTCGTCCCGCTCCTGTGGGACGCGGGCGAACTCATCGATTCGGTGGAACACGGCCGCATCCCGTACGCCGCCCAACTTGCAAACGGCGCAGGCATCGAACTCCTCCTGGTCGAACGGCTCGGCAGCGCCCACGAGTACCTGCTCGGCGCCTTCGCGAGCGCCTCCTTCGACGACAACTACGCCGACCCGCACGCCCCCCGCTCAGTCGTGCTGCCCTCCGAAGCGGCCCACGCCGCCGGCCTGGTCACCGGCACATTCCTGCCCGAGTACGAGCAGGCCGTCCACGAACGGCTGCTGGTTGCCGTCGAAGCGGCGCACGGCAGGCTCGAGGAACTCCATGTGGAGTGGACTTCAATCCAGCAGTCCAGCCTCTACAGCGACGGCACCCGCCTGGACCCGGCCGCGCTCGGACACACCGAGCAGCAGTACCTCGAAGAGAGCTCCGTGGAGTGGCGCCGCGTGCGCCCCCACGCCGCTGAACTCCTCTCCCGTGTGCGCCCCGTGTCGGGCTCCGAGGACTCCGCCTCCCTGGACCGCCTCCACCAGCTCCTTCAACCGGACGCGGCGGAACCCTCGTGGCCGGCGGCACCGTCCTCGCCTGCCGCCCTGCCGCCAGGCACAGCCGAGACCCTCCGCCGGTGGCGCACCGACGCGCCGGCCCTGCTGCGGCAGGCCCGCGCCACCCGACCCGGCGGCCCTGCGACCACGGTCCGGCCTGCACTTCCCGCTGCAGCCAAGGCCGCGCCCTCCGTCCCTGGACGAGCGCCCCGCAGCCGATGACCTCCCCCGACCATCAGGACGCCCCCCATGCAACCGCACTTCCATTTCGGGCTGCACGCCGAGCACGGTGTGGTCGCCCGTCCCACCACAGCCATCAATTCCCACCTCGCGGCCTGGTACCTGGAGCGCGAGCAGTTCGAACCAGTACCGGGCCGAGCGGATCTGTTCCGGCTGACCCAGCCCGATCACGACCTGCGGCGCCGCGCCCGGCAGACCGTCCATGACCTCCGCCGACATGGGTTCACCGTGCATGCGGACCTCTCCCTCGATCCAGCCGAAACGGCCCCAGCGAACGCCCCGGTCCGAGCGAACTCCGCGGCCGAACGGCTGGCTCGCATCGCCCGGGCCGCCGCCGCCCGACCTCCGCAGCACCGCGTAAGCACCCCCCAGGTTGCCTCCGTGCCCGTACCCACCCTCGGCGCCCACTCCTCGACTGCCAGACGAACCCGGTGACCACGACGGGCCCCTCCCCGGCCTGACAGCCACACCGCACCGACACAACCCCTACCCCGACCCAAGGACACCTGCCCTGCCGCCGACCGCCACCATCACCCTCCACCGCACCACTGCCGGCACCCTGACCGGCCACGCATCCGGAGCGCGTCACCAGTGGGCCGAGACCTGCCTGACCCTCGCCGGATTCACCGCGGACCAGTACGGAATCCACCAACTGCCCCTGGACGATCACAGCCAGGCCCGCGAGGCACTGCACCAGCTGCGTCAGAGCGCGCAAGACCTCGACGTCGCCGTCATCCTCAGCGAGCGGCCCTTCCTCGGCGATGTCGCTGACCGCATCGCCCACGCCCTGCCCGGGCGGTGGACGGTGATGGTGACCGCGCATCCGGAACGCCACGCACAGCAGGGCCTGCTGGAGTCGGTATGGGCCTCTGGCCCTTCGGGGGGAGCGCTTCACAAGGCCCTGGAGACCAGCCATCCGTCGGTCTCCGCCCATCTGCGGCACGACCGCGACGGCGACTGGCTCGTCCTCGTCCACGACGCGTGGCACGCCCACTACGTGGTCGGCGCCATGCTCCCCGGCCCGGACGAACTCGACACGGTCGCCTCCGAGGGGCCCGCCTGCGTCACCGCGCCCACCATCGAAGCGATTGCCGCTGCCGTACGGGACCGGTTGCTGCCGGACTACTCCGCCGCACTCCTGCGCGGTCAGCTCGCCGAGGCCGAAGAAGACCTGCGCTGGGCCCAGGAATCCTATGAACCCGGCGAGATCCTTGAACCATTCGATCCCGCTCTGGCCGGGGCGCTCGCCAGGTTCCTCAACCAGGTCCCTCGTCTCATCGCTCACGTGCGCCGGCCCCAGGCTCTGCAGCTGTCTCCACACGAGACGGCGTTCCTCGACTCCTTCGAGGCAACTCTGGAGTCTGACGGGCAGGACGGGACGGTCGCGATGTCGCTCTGGCTCACCGAGGGGGACCAGCTAATCGATCTCGCCCGGAACCCCGACCGGCCCCGGCTCGCACCGCCACCGGCCACCCGCCGCGTGCCGGGACCGGCGCCCGTACTGAGCGCAGCACGCTCCCGCTGACCAGGCTGCCCGCCCTCCGGGCGTGAGTCCGACCCGCTGGCCGTCGCGGGCGCCGAGTGCCCCCCGGCTTCCCGGGCGCCTCGCCATACCGCTGTGCGACCGGCTCACGCGACCGGTCCAGCCCTCCACCCCTTCTGTTGCAAGGAGTTCTCCGTGGCCATTGCTGGTAATCCCGGCTATCAGAACTTGCGGAATGCCAGCCCGAGCGACCGCCGAGGGGAGCTCTGCGAGACAGACACAGACGGAAACGTTCAACCGCTCTTCCGCCCGTGCCATCGGCTCAAGACACGCGAGGACTTCGGGGCCGCTGGTCCGCCGTTCTAGCGGCTAGGCAGAGGGGGAATGAGAGTGGATCGCTGCCCCCTCCTCGTCCACGACCGGGGCGCCCCACGCGGCGTGCCCATCGCCAACGAGGAGTTCGGTCGTTCGCTGGTCGAGCCCGGGGGCCCAACGGCTCCCGTCGTCTGCCACCTGGGCAGCGCCAGTCATGGACAGGGCCGCCCCCGCGAGGGTGGCCGCTACAAGTACACGCTTCATGTTGTTCATGGCCTACCAACGATCTTCGGGTGGCCCGGTCACAACGAAGGCCCTCCGCGACCAGGGCGCGAAGGGGCGAGAGCGCGCTCCGCCTGTGGGGCTACCTGGTCAGGCTGATGGGCTTGCAGTCGGGGGTGGCGCACGCAAGGTCGTTCTGGTCGTCGGGGAGCAGGCGGCTGGTGATTCGCTTGACCGCGGGGCGGGCTTCGTACTCGGCGATAGTGTTTCCGTCACCGTCGACGACCGTGATGACGGAGGGGACGACGGTTCCGCCGGTGAGTACGAGGGTGGGTCGTGCCCCCTTGTACCGCACGCTGAACATGCCCCTGTCTTCTGCCTTGACGTCAGCCACCGCGACCTCAGTCAGGCCGCTCTCGCTCTCCGGCCGGATCTCAGTCACCGGGATCGAGCCCAGCTCCGGCAGCGCAGGGCCGTCTCCGCTTCCCTGAATCGCACCCAAGTCAGTTACTTCGGGGGTTGCTTGCTCGTCAGACATGTCTCAGTGCCCTTCCCTGGCCGACCCCTTGCCGCCCTGGTCAGAGCGTCGCAGGACAGAGCGTCACCGATCAACGACTCTCGGCGGAACGGCTGGATCTCGATAAGGCGGCCTGAAGGCGCTGCCCCGTATGGGCCTTGCGAAAGCCCCCACCACGAGGTGAGGGCGCCAGCCGTCGGACGCAGCTTCGCCCCGGCACAGCGTCGGCGCACGTACCGGGGCGGCGGCTGCTAAGTGCTAGCGCTGGGTGATGTCGACCGTTTCGCGCTGCCCAATCTCGTCTTGATCCACCGGACGAAGCCCTCGGGTCTGGACGACCAGGCCCTCTTGCGCCGGGGCAGGACCCGCGGCGGCCGTCGTGCCGCCGGACACCAGCGCAAAGGCACGGGCGAGGGCTTCGAGCCCCTGGGACGCTTGTCCGGCCCGCTGGTCGGCAAGGAACGCAGCTTCCCTACCGATGGCCTCCACGAGCCGTTCACGCGCTACGGCGACGGTGGGTGACTCCTGTGCGTCTGCCATGTCTCTAGTTCCTTCCTGGCCGACACCTTGCCGCCCTGGTCAGAGCGTCGCAGGACGGAACGTCACCGGAAATCGAGTCTCAGCGGAACGACCGGTAATCGACCCGGTGGCGCGAAAGTCACCGTCAGTGCCGATGTAGTAGCCGTTCGCCAACCGATAGTCCGTGAAGCTCGTGGATCCAGACGCTACAGAGCTGACGCGCCGAGCTCCCTTACGTCCATGCAAATCCTTACCCCCCACGAAGCCCCACGGCTTCGCCGTACACCTCATCCCGCAACACCCCTAATAGAAGGAGCACCCCTTTGGGAGTCCCCACGTCCTTTGAGATCGTCCACAGCTGTGGACACACCAACACCCATGACCTGTCGAGCCGTTCGGCGGACCAGCGCGCTGGATACGCCCGCTGGCTCGCCGCCCGGCAGTGCACCGACTGCTGGCGGGCCGATCACCAGGCAGATGCCGCCAGCACGGCCGAGTGGCTGGCCGCCAAGCGCGCCGAAGAACAGACCGCCGCTGCGGACTGGGCAACCCAGTTCGACATGCCGCCCCTGGAGGGACCCGAAAAGATCCTGGGCTGGGGCGAGCGCACCCGCCACCAGCTGGTGACCCGCGCCTACACCGCGCTGGTCACCGAAGGGACCTGGGACGAAGCCGACTGGGCCCAGTTGGAGGAGCAGGTCCGGCTGCTGACGAGAGCCGGGTGGTGGGTCGACCAGCGCGAGGCCGAGGGGACCGATCTGCCTGAGCTGCTGGAGGCCGCCGACGACCGCGACCGGCCCACGGAGAACCCGTTCCGGTAGGCCGGGCGGCGCGCAATATAGCCGCCGATCCCCGGTTTCGGAAACCGGGGATTCTCCGGACCCTTTGTCTTCCACCGCCGCCCAGCGTCTTCGTGGAAGGACCTCCGTGCCCGAGACCCGCCCCGTGTACCTCCCGCCCGACCCGCTCACCCCCGACCGGGACATCACCCACCAGCACTTCCGCCCCGGCGAGCACGTCGTGGTCCTCAAGGGCGCCGCCGGCGGAGAGCTGTGGGGCGACGCGATGAAGGTCGTGGCCCCCTCCTGGCATACCCCGACCGACGAGAACGGATGGCGGCTGCTCGACCCCAATGGCGGCGACCGGTCCTACGTCACCGCCCACCCGCGCTACCTGGTGCACCTGTCCAAGCGATGCCCGGAGTGCCTGATGCACCAGAAGGCGCTGCGGGAGTACCTCGTCAAGCGCCTCGGGAATGCCGAGGAGGCCGTGGACTGCAACTGGTACTCCCTGACCGCCGTCAATCAGCTCGTCCACGTCGCCGACGCCCGCCCCGGCCGGTAAACACCGCCGTCCTGCCACTGCGCGAAGCCGCCGGCCCGCAGCCACCCCTCGAAAGCCCGACCGTGAGCGAGACCATGATCATTGCAGTCCACTCCCGTGACGTAACCGCCGACGAAGCCCTTGCCGAGGCGCTCGGCCGCGAGATCAGCATGGCCGAGGGCCTGACCACCGAGCCCGGCGGCACGGTGGTGGCCCACTGGAACCGGCTGGACCACTACACCGACGACGACCGGATATGGGAGTCGGCGACGTGGGCCGACCATCTCGCCGACCCGTCGCTGGAGCACCCACTCGCCTCCGGGCCCGACGGCGACCGGCGCGCGATGCTCCACATCACCGCACACCTGCATCCGCTGGACCGGGAGTTGAACCACGCCGAGTGGTCCGAGATCGGCTATCGGATCGCTCGTGTCGCCGGAATCGCGCCACCCGGCGACGACGCGGCATGCCGGTGGATCGCCGTCCAGGGCCAGCCCTGCCGCCTGGACGTGATCGCCAACCTGATCCGTGCCGACGGCACTTGGAGTGCCCCTCCCCACCGGCTCCTGCAGGCCCTGGTCGCCGAGGCGCGGAACATCGCGGCCGACCTCCTTCTGCACTCCATCCCCCAGCAGCGTTCCGGCCCCCAGGACCCGTCGGCCGGTCCGGCGGTCACCGTCTCCCCGCGGGTGCCAACCGCGACCGGCCCGCTCGCGGGAATCCTGCGACAGCTCGCCGCCGAGCAGTCCGGCCCGATCGCCGCCGTGCGCCAGCTCGTGGAGGAGGTCGGTCGGCAGGCCGCCGCGCTGCCCGACAACCAAACGGACGCCGCCGCACGGGACTTGTTCTGGGCAGCCCGCCGCCTGTACGGGCTGCAGGAGCAGCTGGGCGAGATCACCTCGCGCCTCCAGCCTCCCGCGCCTCCGGCCCCCGTTGCGCCGACACTGCCCGTGCAGGCAGCCACCTCGGCCCGTGCGATGGCCCGGTGAACGAGCCTGCCGCCCCGCGCAAGGCGCCGCCCATCACAGTCACCAGGGACGCGGACACCGGACGGATCACCGCCCACGGCGGTGACGGGCTGGCCCACGGCATCCTGGAACGCACGTTCTTCCTGCGTGAGGTCCGCAGGGTCACCTGGCACCGGATGTCGCCGACCGTCGAGCCGGCGGATCAGGCGGCCGTGGCCAAGCTCGCCGTCGCCCGGCTCCAGGCCGCCGGATACCGGGTACAGGCCGACCCGCAGTTCGCGACCTCGACGACCGACCCCCGCTACGTGACGACGGGCCGGTCGATCGCGAACCTCGCAGAGTCCATCCGCGAGGCGGCCGGCCCGGCCGAGGTGTCCGACCGGCTGGAGGAGGTGACCGCCGCGCACGACGGCATCCTCGCCTCTCTGGGGCAGCTTCTCCACTCCCTTGCCTCCGTCTACGACGGCCTCGGCGGACCTGCGGACCGGCACGTCGCGGCCCGGATGCGCTACCTGGCCGAGCACCGGCTCGGTCCCATCGCCGCCGACCTGCTGCACACCCGCGCCGAACTCGCCGACCGCACCACGGCCCCGGCCCGGCCTGGCTCAGCCCTCCCCGCTGCCGCCCCGCCAGCCATACCCGCCTCTACCGCCTCCGGACGGACCCGATGACCCCCGCCCCAAGTTCGAGGAGCCCATGCCCGCCCCCCATACCCTGCCTGCCGACGACAGCCGCGACGTCGAATCGTTCGCCACCGTCCTCTCCGAGGAACTCCCCGGCCACTGGACCATCCAGTGCCACCAGCACGCCCGGCACGAGGAGCAGTTCACTCACGCCGAGAACGTATGGGACCTCAACGAGGTAGCAGCCGCGCTCGCCGAGTACGCCCTGGGCGCCGACGCCCACCTCGTCCGCGACGACGGCATGAGCCTGTACATCACCGTCCACCCCCGGCATGAGGAGGAGTTCCTCGTCGCCGCCATCGCTCCGGCCGGCGTCGCCCCCGAGGCGTACGCCGGGGTACGCGAGCCTGACGGGATCGCCGTGCCCGCCGACGCCGAGCGCGCCGCCCGCGCCGTCACGGCAGATCTACTGCCGCGCTACGACATCGCCCTGGCCCAGGTCCGGCACAACGCGATGAACCCCCCGCAGCCCGGGCCCGGTGCACAGCAGGAGCAGGTGGTGATGACCTGGCTTGAGGACGGTTCGCTCGCCGCAGTCACCACCACCCGTCCCTCAGCCGAGGTCCTTCTCGCTGAAGGGTTCGTCTGGGAGAGCGCAGCGAAGGCGTACGTGCTCGGCGGGGACGACACCCGGGCCCAGGCCCACGCCGTCCGGGCCGCCGGCGCCCGCCTCGCCCGCCTCGGCATCGCCACCGTGCTGCGCGCCGCCGCCCGCCGGGCCGCAGAGACCACGCTGCCCACGCCCCAGCCCGGTGCCCGGGCCACCGCCCGAACCCGGTGACCGTGCCCGACCCGCGCCAGACCAACCGCCCCCAGCCATCGGCTGACACTCCTGACGGTCGGCCCCGTGTCCCGCTGCTCACCGCGGCCCGCCGACCGGCGCTCGCCCGCTTCCTGCTGCGCCGCTACCTGCGCGCCGCCGTCGTCAAAGCCGCAGGCACCGACCGGCCCCGGCCCCCGATGTCACCGCCGCGCCACGTTGGCGCGGCGGCCGCCTCCATCCACCGCCACACCCGCTGACCGCCGTCGTGGGTAACGCACAGCACCCTGGACCACCCATGACCCCACCCGCCACCGCCGATGCCCTCACCGCCGGCATCACCCTGCAGCTCGACCAGCTATCCGAGCGGCTGTCCCAGGCCGGGCCGCAGCAGGCCGCCCAGATCCTCCGGCAGGTCCTGGATGCCGACAGCGGCGTCCTCGGCAGGCTGTCGGCCCTGGTCGCCACCGGTACCTACGTGACCAAGCACCATGCCCAGAGCGGCGTCTTCCCGGCGGAGATGTGGCTGGCTCTCGGGCGCACCGCCAACACGTTGTACGACCTCGCCCTCGACCTGGACGAACACCAGGAAGTCTTCGAGGAGATCGCCACGCGCCACCCCCTGACCACGTCGCCTCCGACAGCCACGCAGGCCACCGCCCTGGTGGCGCGCGGGAGGCACCGGTGAGCCGACAGCAGCAGTGGACCGGCTGGGGTCAGGCCCAACAAGCTGAGCAGCACTACCTGATCGAACCGCGCTACCTGGCCGGCGGCGGCGACCTGCGGCATGTCAGCGAGTTCCTGCGCGCTTCGGGCTGGAAGGACATCACCCGCAAGTCCGGCACGACACTCGCCTTCGACTCGCCCGACCAGATGGTGCGCGTCGCCTACCAGCCGCCTGGCGGCTGGCAGATCCACGGCGCCGCCCAGGGACATCAGCCGGCCTGGCAGGTCACCCTCACCCCGCAGACCCCGGTGGAGATCGTCGCGGGCCTGACCGACGCACTCACCAAGCCGCGCTCGGCACACGCCCCGAACGTGTGGGCGCCGCTCACCGAGAAGTCGTGGAGCATGCAACAGGACGACTACTTCGTAGCCCAGAGCCCCGACCGACACGCCGTCGTGCAGTACGTCAAAGCCGGCGGTGACGGCAGCCAGGACCACTGGTGGGTCGGCGCCCGCAACGAGCACGGGCCCGTGTGGAACGTGCAGGCCACCGCGAGCACCCCGCTGAACCTGATGCAGTCCCTGACCACGGCCCTGGCCGACCCGGAGCCGGTGATGCGCCCGCGCGGACACGTCCCGCTCAGCAACCGGATCCGCGTGACCTCCGTGTCCGTGCGCCCCGACCAGCTCGGCGCCTGGCAGCAGGCCCGCCTCTCCGCCGCCCGCGCCGCCACCTGGGGCCGCAACTGGGTCTCATCCCGTGCCCGGACCAGCAAGGCACCCGGCTATGCAAGAACCCGATGACAGGCCCGGTCCATCGTCGCCCCTCCTCGGCCGCGCCCTTGGGCAACATCTCACCCCGACCACCAGGCCCGGCCCGGCACCCGGCGCCTCCACCGCCCAGTCACGGCCTGACACCCCCGCGCTCCTGAACCGCCTTTCCCCTCCCCGGAGCTTTCGATGACCGACGAACCCACCACCCAGCTGACCGCGGAAGAGATCCGCGCGTCCGCCCAGACCCTGCACCGCCTCGCCGCCCACCTGCGGACCGGTCCCAGCTGGCCGATGTCCTTCCCTTGATCGCCGCGCTCGTCGACGCCGATACAGGTACCGCAGCCCGCCTCGGCGAAGCCCTGCGCGGCATCGCCCGCTACCTCGCCCAGGAAACCACCGTTCCCCGCACCGAAACCGTCGAGACGACCCTGGGCGAATACATCGAGGCCGCATCCGTCCTGCAGGACCTGCGGCTGCTCGACCTCACCCTGGAACCCCTGCGGACTGCCTCCGTCCGCAGGGCACCCGCCCAGGCGGTCCCGTGGCGGTAAGCCCCGCCCAGCGGGCCTCGTACGCCGAGGACCACGCCACGAAGATCCCCTTCGAGACCACGCCCCGCCCCCTCGCCGGGCCCGGCGACCCACGCCACGTCACCCACGCCCTGCTCGCCGCCGGCTGGACCCTCACCTCCGCCCCCGGCGACCTCCGGATCGCCCTGGCTGGCCCCGACGAGGCCCGGCACCAGCTGGTGATCGATCCGTTCGCCTCCGGCTCGCCGTGGCGGATCCAGTCCGTCGACTGGACGTGGAACGCCTCCTTCGACCGGATGGTGCCGGCGGAGATCATCGCCGGATTCACCGACGGCCTTCTCCACGGACCGCGCCGGGGCGACAGCAGTCCGTGGGAGCACATGCAGAAGGCCGGCTGGGCCGTGGAACGCCAGCCGGACGGCACCGGCCAGGCCGGCTCGCCTGCACCGGAGCTGCCGATCCGCGCCGAACTGCGTCCGATCTTCAACGACTCCTCCGACCACCTGGCTTGGCGCATCGTCCAGCCCGACCACATCGGTGCGCCGATCTGGAAGATGTGGATCAGCGGCCCGGTCCCGGAGCACCTCATGGCCGGCCTGGCCGAACAGCTCATCTCGGCCGCCCCCGTCCTGCGCGGCATGTACGACCTCGATCACTACAGCGCCCGGCAGAACCCCAGCCCGCTCACTCCCCAGCAGGCAGTCGAAGCCCACTTCACCCGCATCGACGCCGCCCGGGCACAGGCCCGCTCCCAGCGCCGCACCCACCTCACCACCCGCCTACCGGCCCCGGCCGCCGCCCCGGCAAGTCCGGCGCACTCCCGTACATCCCGCCCCTGAAACCCGAGAAGGCCCGCCCTTGCCCCAATCCGCCCCCTCCGGCAGCACTGCCGTCCCCGGCCTTCAAGCGATGGTCAGCCGTCTTGCGACCTTCCTGCGCGCGGCGGATGCGGCGGTCGACGCCTGGGACCTGTACGCCGACGAGCACACCGATCTCGATGGCTGGCCGTACGACCCGGAGAGCTACGACGACCGCAAGGCCGACCGGGACCACGTGGTGTGGAAGGCGTTCGAACCGGTCAGCGAGGAGGCCGGCGTCCTGCTCGACGCCGCCGAGGCCGACCTCGAACGGGTCCCCGCCTCTTCCGTCCAGAACCGTTGGGCCTGGCAACTGACTCAACTGCGCGATGCGCTCGACCAGATAGCGGCCACCAGGACGGAGTGCCGAACCCTCCTCGCTGCCCATCCTCATGCGAGCGCGGAGGCCCGCCACGCTGCAGTCGACGCCCGTAACTCGGAGGCGTGGAACGCCCTGTACGGCTGGTTCGTCCACGGCCGCGCCGTCCTGGAGATCCACACCACCGCCGTACGCACCGCCGCCGGCCCTCGGATCGCCGCCACCCCGCCGCCTCCTGCTCCGCCAGCCACCACCGGTCACACGACCCGCCGCTGAACCAACCTCTCTTCCCTTCTGCCTTGGAGTCCGCTTGTCCCTGCGTCCGTTCGTCCTCGTCGTCGCCCCGGGTGACGACATCTATCGCGGCTACTGCCTGCGCCAGGTTGCCGATGCCTACGACGTCGCCGTCATCACGACCGGTCCGATCACCTGGGAAGGACCCCACGTGGTCGACCACGAGATCGTCAGCGACATCGAGGATGAGGCCGGCCTCTTCGCTGCTGGTGAGGCGCTTACCGAGCGCCTCCCGATTGCGGGCGTGGTGACCTGGGCCGAAGGACACCTGACTGCGGTGGCCCGGCTGGCCGAGCACCTCGGTCTCGCCACTACCAGCGTGGAGTCGGTCCGCACCTGCCGGGACAAGGCCGCCAGCCGCGCCGCGTTCGCTGCCCACGGTGCTCCATCGGCCCGCTCCACCGCGGTGAACTCCCTGGACGAGGCCCTCTCGGCAGCATCTGCCATCGGCTATCCGGTCGTCGTCAAGCCCGCCTCGGTCGGCGGCAGCATCGGCGTGATCAAGGCCGAGACGCAGGAGGACCTGGCCGACGCGTATGCCTTCGCGACCCGCGGGGTCCAGCTCCACGGTGGAGACAACACCGTCGTCCTGGTCGAGGAGTACCTGTCCGGCGAGGAAGTCAGCGTCGAGTGCGTGACGTACCAGGGTGTGACCACCGCGGTCGCGGTGACCCGCAAGGAACTCGGGGCCGAGCCGCTGTTCGAGGAAATCGGCCACACCCTCACCGCCGACGACCCGCTGCTGGACACCGTCGCGCCCATCGCCTCGGCCGCGGTGAAGGCCACCGGCACCATGAACGGCATCCAGCACGTGGAACTGCGGCTCACCCCCTCCGGACCGCGCGTGATCGAGGTCAACGCGAGGATCGGCGGGGACTGGATCGGCTGGGCGGTCTGGCGGGCAACGGGACTGTCCCTGCCGCGGATCGCCGCCGACCTGGCCGTCGGCTGGGCCCCCGACCTCACCCAGACCCGGCAGCAGGCCGTCGCCATCAAGGTCCTCTACGCCCCCGCCTCCGGCACCCTCGCCGAGCGGGCCATCGCCGGCGGGTTCACCGAGGCCGCCGGGTGGGTGCACGGCCCGGCCTGGCTGCTGGAGGAAGGCGACGAGGTCCTGCTGCCGCCCGCAGGCGACCTCGACTCCGCCCGCATCGGCCTGTTCGCCACCCACGCCGACACCCTGGACCTCGCCGTCGCGCGCCGTACGGTCACCGCCAACCACATCGCGGTCACCGTCAAGGACAGCGGGCCCCAGTGAACGAGCCCGAGAAGCCGCCGGTACTCGCCCAGGTCACCCCCCGGTACCTGGCCGGCGGCGGTGACCCGCGCTGGGTGACAGCCCCGCTGCAGAAGGCATTCCGCTGGCAGCCCGCCCACATCCCCCTCAGCCCGGTCGTACGGCTCACCCGCCGCGACCGCCAAGCAGAACTGCTGCTGTCACCGGACCCGGACGAACACTGGTGGACCCTGCACCACACCGGAACCACAGCCGGCGAGAAGGCGTGGACCATGCGCTTCGGCGCCCGGACCCCGGCCGAGATCATCGCCGCCGCCACCGACGCCCTCACCACCGGCCCGGCCGACCGCGCGGCCGATCCGATGCAGGTCCTGGAGCAGGCCGGTTGGAAGCGCTCTGTCCTGGAGCACCAGATCTCCTCGCCCGACGGATTCGTCACCGTCTCCCGGCACCCTCTCGGCGCGCTGCACATCGAGGTCACCGCCCACGACGGCCCCTGGACCTCCGAGCCCACTGCCCGTACGGCCTGGCGGGCGCACATCTCCGACCACACCCCGCCCCAGCTGGCCGCCGCGGTCCTCGCCAGCATGGTCTCTACGGAGCCGCTGCTGCGTGACGAGAAGGAGATGGCCCCCTTCCTGCGCTACAGCGTCCGCATCGCCCGAGACCGCGTTCCCGCCCATCAGGCCGAGTACGCCCTGTGGGACCGGGTCGACCGCCTCGCCGCCCACCGCACCGGCACACCGTTGCCGCCGCAGCCACCCGGCCGATCTCTGCCGCGCCGCACCCGCTGACCCCCTTCGTCCCCGACCCCTCCATGGAATCGCGCGCCCTTGTCCCAGCCCAGCTCCTCCTCCGACGGCTACGACATAGCCTTCAAGGTCCTCCTCGGGGCCTTCGCCGTCGCCATCCCCCTCGCCCACCTCGCCTGGCTCGGCGGAAACCTCACTGCTCTGGCCACTGGCAACACCTGGGCCGCCTACCGGCCCGCCGACGCCCTCATACGCCCCGACCAGCTCTGGCCCGGCCTGGGAGAAACGTCCCTGCTGATCGGTGCGCGGATCCTGCCCGTCCTGGCCCTGCTCGCCGCCAGCGGCCTGTGGTGGAGCCGCCACAAGGGCACGCTCGGCGGCAACAGGAAGCGCCGCATCGAGGGCACCGCGAAGGCCAAGGACATCGCACCGGTCCTGGCCGCCGCCATCACCGACAAAGCCCGCAGCCTGCGCCCGAGTCTGAAGGACGCCCAACGCATCGCCCCGTCCGACACCGGGATCCTCCTCGGCAACCTCCAGGGCAGCAAGACCGAAGTCCGGATGGGGTGGGAGGACGTAGCGGTCGCGATCATGGCCCCCCGCTCCGGCAAGACCACCTCGCTGGCGATTCCCTCCATCCTGGCCGCGCCCGGCGCCGTACTCCTCACCAGCAACAAAGCGGCCGGTGACGCCTATACGACCTGCTTCGACGCCCGCAGCAAGGTAGGGCGGGTGTGGTCGATGGACCCCCAGCAGATCGCCCACGCACCGCGCACCATGTGGTGGAACCCGTTGGCGGACGCGAAGTCCTTGGAGGGCGCGGGGCGGTTGGCGGGACACTTCCTCGCCGCGTCCGTGGAAGCGAGCCAGCAGGGGGACTTCTGGTCCAAGGCTGGCAGCAACGTCCTGAGCCAGCTGTTCCTGGCCGCGGCCCTCGACAACCGTCCGATCACAGACGTGATGCAGTGGCTGGCCTTCCCCGCCGACCGGCGCCCCCTCGACATCCTGCGCGACCACGGATTCACCGCTGTCGCGGCCCAGTTGAAGGGAACGGTCGAGGGCCCGCCGGAAACCAGAGACGGTGTGTATGAGACCGCGAGACAGTACGCGTCCGCCCTGCTCAGCGCCGACATCGCCACCTGGGTGACCCCGCAGAAGGACGTCCCGGAGTTCCGCCCGGCCGATTTCGTGGCCTCCACCGACACACTGTTCCTGCTCTCCAAGGACGGTGGCGGCGGAGCCTCCGCGCTGATCGCGGCGTGCGCGGACTCGGTGATGCGGGCGGCGACTTCCCGCGCCGAACGCAGCGGCGGACGCCTCGACCCGCCCATGCTCGCGATCCTCGACGAGGCCGCAAACGTATGCAAAATCTCCGACTTGCCGGATCTGTACTCGCACCTTGGTTCCCGCGGCATCATCCCGATCACGATCCTGCAGAGCTACCGGCAGGGTCAGAAGGTGTGGTCGGACGCAGGCATGGACGCCATGTGGTCGGCGGCAACAATCAAGGTCATCGGCGCCGGCATCGACGATCCCGATTTCGCGGACAAGCTCAGCCGGCTGATCGGCGACCACGACGTCGAGACGAAGTCCACCTCCATCTCCGACTCGGGCAAGTCCACCTCGATCAGCATGCGGCAGGAGCGGATCCTGCCCGCGGACCGGATCCGCGCGCTACCCAAGGGCACCGCCCTGCTCTTCGCCACCGGGCTCCGCCCGGCCGCGCTCGACCTGCGCCCCTGGTACCTCGAACCGGGCGCGGGCGACCTGACCGCCGCATCAAAGGCCGCCTCGGACGCGATCACCGCGCGGGCCGTCGCCAAAGCCGCCCCTGCGCAGGCCAACTTCAAGAAGGCCGCGTGATACCGCACCCCACACCCGTGCGGTTCCGCCACACAATTGCCTTCACCCACGCCTGACGCCGCCGCCCGTCGTCGGCCTGGATCGCCTTTGGCGTCAGCGCCGCCGACGAGACCGGGCTGCTGCGGCCGATCGCCACGATACGGGTCAAGCAGATCGCCTACCTCAGCAGCGAAGCGGCCCGCCACCTGGCCGAAGCTCAGGCCTTGGTCAGCGCCGCATCCCTAGCGGACCCCGAACGCACCGGCCTGCCCGACGGCGTCGACCGCCAGGTGCAGCTGGCGCAGGAGCTGACCGCACTCGCTCCGGAGGCAGCCGTCGAGTCCGCCACCGACATCGCCCGTGAAACGCAGCGGCGCCGGCCTTCCGCCGCAGTGGCATCCGACGGCCTGGCCGCAGCCGAACTCGCCGCGCAGCCGCCCGCGGTCACGTCGTGATGCCCCAGAGCCTGGGGCGGCAGTACGTCCACAGCCGCGATGGCCGCGTCCGGATCAGCACCCTGCGCTCCCTGGAATGCAAGGGCTTGATCACGCGAGAGCCTGCCACCGCGCCACCGGGGTACGACAACGGCCCGGCCCAGGACCGCATTCGCCTCACCGCCGGCGGAGCGACCGCCGTCGCCGTCCTCCTCGCGGTTCCCTCCAGCATCCCAGCGCCCGCCACGTCTGCCGCACCCCCAGCGCCCGCAACGACGGCGCCGACACGAGGCCGCTGACGGAACCGTCTCCCCTCTGTCCGACCCGCCCATGAACGACGACGGCGCCCACGCCGCGATCGTCACCACCCGCAAGGAACCGCCATCCCCACGACCACCAAGACCTCCACCGCACCGCACCAGCCGGCCACCAACACCGCGGCCACCACCCAACGCCCGGCCTTGCGCGCCCTTTCGCTAGGTGCCGGGGTACAGAGCTCGGTCCTGTTGTGCCTGTCCGCGGACGGCACCCTCCCCAAGATCGACGTCGCGATCTTCGCGGACACCGGCTGGGAGCCGAAGAAGGTGTACGAGCACCTCGACCGCCTTGAGCGCGAGATCGCCGCCCCGGCCGGAATCCCGATCCTTCGTGTGTCTTCGGGAAACATCCGCAATGACGCCCTCAACCCGAGCCGCAGATTCGCTTCCATGCCCCTCTACATTCTGAACAAGGATGGAAAGCAAGGAATGACCCGGCGCCAATGCACCGGGGAATACAAAATAAAACCCATAAAAAAGAAGGTCCGAGAAATCCTTGGATATCCCTATCCCGCCAGGGTGCCCAAGGGAGTGTTTGTCGAGCAGTGGGTCGGCATCAGTACGGATGAGTTCCACCGGGCAAAGGACTCCGGCGTCCAGTACATGCACAACGCACACCCGCTCCTGGACATCGAATGGTCAAGGGCTGACTGTCTCCGCTACTTGGAGCGGCTCGGACTGGCCGACACACCCAAATCAAGCTGTCTCGGTTGCCCATTTCACGGAAATGCTCAATGGCGCAGCATCAGGGACTCCTCTCCCAGTGAATGGACTGACGTTGTCGAATTCGACGCGGCCATCCGTCAGGGCAATGCCCGCGCGAACGCGAGCGGCAACCCGCTCCTCGGCCAGGCATTTCTACACCGGTCCCGGGTACCCCTTTCCGAGGCGCCGATCGACCATGTCACCGCAGCAGAATGGGCCGCCCTCCAGCAGGAGTTCGACGCTCCGGACGCGGAGGCTCTCGAAGCCGGTGTCGTGGACGGCTGCTCACCGTGGGCCTGCCGGGGTGAGCAGCCCGAACCGGTCCGGGACCACTTCGGACTGGCCGCATGAAAGACCTCATCGTGGACCTCTTCGCCGGTCCGGGCGGCTGGGGGCACGCCCTGAACGTGCTGGGTGTGCGCGACGTCGGCCTGGAGTGGGACGAATGGGCCTGCAAGACACGCGCCGCAGCCGGGCAGACCACGATCCGCGCCGACGTCGCGCTCTACCCGGTCCGGCCCTTCGTGGGGCGGACCCGCGGGCTGATAGCGAGCCCGCCCTGCCAGGCATGGAGCATGGCAGGCAAACGTCTCGGGCTTGTCGACCAACCTCTCGTCCACCAGGCGGTCGCCGACCTCGCGGTCGGCCGCGACACCCGGCCCCAGCTGCTTGCCGCCTGCCAGGACCCGCGGTCGCTACTGGCCGCCGAGCCAATGCGATACCTCCATGCCCTCCACACCGTGGGCGAGCCGGAGTGGGTGCTGATGGAGGAGGTGCCCGACGTCGCACCGCTGTGGAAGCAGTACGCCGCCGTGCTACGCACCTGGGGGTTCTCCACCTGGAGCGGCATCCTGAACGCGGCCGACTACGGCGTACCGCAGACCAGGAGGCGGGCGATCCTGATCGCCTCCCGCACCCGTCGGGCCGCCCCGCCCGAACCCACGCACGCCAAGCTCGGCGAGCAGGAATCCCTCTTCGGGCCCGGCCGCCAGCGATGGGTGTCCATGGCCGAAGCCCTAGGCTGGGGACGCACGGACGGGCCCGTGCCCACTGTGTGCGCCGGCGGCGGACCCGGGGGCGGACCCGAACCCTTCCCGTCCGGCTCCCGAAAGACGCTGTCCGACGCCCGCGACCGCGGCGCCTGGCAAAGCCCCCCGCCCCGCACGGCCCCTTCCCGGAGCTCCAAGACAGGCTCGCCGTGCAGGTGCCGGGAAGAGGCCCGGCCGTCGCCGCGCTGCACAGCCGGACCGGACTGGGTGCTGCGCAGCAACAGCCAAGCGAACGCGGCCGTCCGCCCCGTGACCGAGCCGGCCGCCACCTTGTTCTTCGGCAACCGCGCCAACGAATACATCTGGACCACCCGCTCCACCACGGCCCTGTGCTCCGCAGCGGCGCCGGCCATCCGGATCACCGCCGAGGAAGCAGGGATTTTGCAAACCTTCCCGGCGTCCTACCCCTGGCAGGGCACCAAGGGCCAGCGCTTCTCCCAGATCGGCAACGCCGTCCCCCCACTGCTCGCAGGGCACTTGATCGCGCCACACGTGGAACGCACGCTCAACCGCGACGACTTCGTCCTGGCGGCGTGATGACCAACCACGCCCGCGCCGCATCCGAGGAGGATCTCCTCGGCGATCCCGCACCGCTGCCGGTGGTCCACTACGCCGAGCAGGCCCTGCTCGGCGCCCTACTCCTGGTACCCGACCGCCTGAAGACCATCGGCCCGCTCGAGCCCCAGCACTTCGCCAGCGCCGCCCACAGCAGCCTGTTCGCGGCGATGCGCACGGTCTCCCCACCCACGCCCGAGGTCCACCGCACCAGCCCGGTATGGCCCAACCAGCTCCTCGCCGCCGCCCAGACCCGCGCCCTGACAGCCGCCTACCTGCACATCCTCATCAGCAACTGCCCCACAGACGCCCATGCCCCAGCCTATGCCCAGATGGTCCGCTCCGGACATGCCCGCCGTCTCCTGCGCCGGCACGCCGGGCTCCTCTCCCAGGCCGCCCGCACCCCGGGGCCCGACCCGGCCGGAACGGTACTGGCCCGCGCCGACCAGCTCGCCGTCTACCTCGACGAACTGGCCACTGCCTTCCCCTCTCACCCCGGGTCGATGCCCCGTACCCCGGCGGCACCCGACCCGGCAGCCAAGGTGCCGGCGGAGGCGGAAGACGAGGAACGGATGCTGCTGGCCGCAGCGACCGCCCGCCCCGACGACCTGCCGCGGATGCGCTGGCTACACGAAAGCGACTTCACCGTCCCCGTGCACGCCGCCCTCTTCGCCTGCCTGACGGCCCTCGCCCGCAGAGGGGCGCCCGTGGACCCCATCACCCTGCTGTGGGAAGCCCAGCAACGCGGCCTGCTTCACGCGGGGTTCGGCCCTGACGAGGTCCTCGACCTGGTCTCCCATCCCGCCGGGGCACCTGAGCACTGGGGCCAGAAGATCCTCCAGCGCGCCCTCCTCAGTCAGGCCGTCACGGTCGCCGCCCGAATCGCAACCCTGACGTCGGACGAGGCAACCTCCGTCCACCAACTGGCCACCGGCAGCCGCCGGGCACTCTCCGCACTGTCCTCCGTCCGGACCCGCTGGCACCACGCCACCAACGAGCCAGGCGCGAAGCCCTCCTCCCGCCCGTCAGCCAGCCTTCGAACTCCGGCCGTACGAGCCGGCCCCGCCGCACGAACCCCAGCCCGGCCAAGCCGATGACCAATCCCGCCCCGACCGAAAGCCCCTCATGCCTCACGCCTCCGCCGACGCTCACATCCGCTTCGCCCTCCACCCAGACCACCACCCGGCCGTCGTCGCCACGACCTCCGGCTCCACGAGCGACGCCGCCCTCTCTCACCTGTACGACCGCGGCTTCCGCAGCATCGGACCGGACACCATGGTCCTCGCCCGCATCGACCACGAGGAGCCGTACTACGCGAACATCTCAGCCAAGCAGCTGAGTCGATACGGCTTCACCGTCGAGATCGAGACGGCCCTCCAGGAAGAGATCGACATGGAATGGACCTGGGGCAACTATCCCTTCCCCTGGTGCACCCACGACCAAGTACGTGAGGTCAGCGCCGAAGCCCAGCGCATCCACGACGACATCGCCGAAGGCCGTCTCGTCATCCATCTTCACGCCGACGACGGGCACACCACCGTCGCCGTGGGTACGTACGCCAGCGGCGTCCGCCGTCACGTGCACCTCCACGGGGAGAACCACGTCCGCCAAGTCGCCATGGGCTACGAGGACGAGGCTGAAGCCGTGGCGGAGTTTCACAGGCTCTACACCGTCGCCGTCCGCCCGGGCCCCGCCCCGCTCACAGACCTCGAACAAAGCATCCGCCGAGCCCTCTGCGGCGAGACCGCACCGCCGACCACGCTCCGGCCCACCGAAGCGCAGCCAGCCCCGGCTACGGTTGCCGGTCCCGGCCAACACGAGCAGTTCCTCAACGCCCTTTCGAATCGAGGCAGCAGTGGACCAAGCACCGCACCTGGAGTGACGAGACGACCATCGCCGTGCACGAGAGCCTCACCGTCCGGGCCGAGTTCGATCACGAGGCCCGCCATCGCACCGACATCGCCTGGACGATCGTCGAGTACAACGGGCCGGTGGGCGAGAGACTCTGGCGGGCGACCATCACCGCCGGCACCCCCGTCCCCCTCGTCCACGCGATCATCGACCACCTCGACGTCCCGCTCCCGTTGGACGCCGGAGAGCCCCACGCTCCTCTGAAGGAGGCCGGCTGGTCCGTTGCCAGCCACCCAGCCCGCACGACGTGGCAAGCCCCAAACCGCAGTGCCACCTTCGAGTACCTGCCGCACGCGACCGACGACCGGTGGACCGTCTTTCGGCGGAGACGACGCGAACCGGCCCGCCTGGTCCATCCGCCTCTGCGCCAACGTGCCCCACGACCTCCTTATCCAGCTCAGCGCCGCAGTGGCCGAGGTCGCTTCGCCTTCCGTTTCACGGCGGTCACCTCCCGTGTCCCAGCTCCCCACGCCCCCCGCTCAACTGCGCGCCCGCCACCGCTGAGCTCGCCAACCACGAGACGGGTCAGTTGGTGCCCACCGAGCCAGGATTGGCATGACAACGTCCGCGCCTCGAGCGAACAAGCCCGCCACCGCGAAAGCGAACGCGCCCCGCAGCCACTTCCCCTCCCGGTCGACAATGGCCTGGGTCCCGACGAAGGATCGAAGCTGAGCTCAGGCGATCTGCTTCAGCGCCTGGTCCTCAGAGGCATTCCAGCGCTCGTCAGCTACGAGCGGCGCCAGAAAGGTGAACTTCCGGTTGACCAGAAACTCGAGCACCGTCGCCAGGCCGCCGCCGATCGCCAGAGCTACGGTGAGAAGGGCTGCAACGCGGCTCTCAAGCCTGCCCTCCCGGGTCCGAGCCTCTCCGGGCCAGTCAGCCCTACGCCACGGCGTAGGAGAGCCGGAACAGGTCGATCGCTCGCTCGACGTCCCGTTCCGACCGAAGCTGCACTTCCAGATCACCCGTGCCGTGATGCCCGAGCCCCGTCACGTCCCTGGTGAAGCCCGGCACGAGCTCTACCGCCGCTGGCGGGGCCTTGAGGTAGGCAAGCAGCCTGTCCTGGCGCCGGGTGACGCAGGCGAAGTTCCGCAGCCGTTGGTACGCGTCGTACTGCTTGCGCTCGACCTTCGACACGTCTTCGCCCAGCCCCAGCAACACCTCGTCCACCACCGCCGTCAGCTGTGCCATCGCCCCGGCCGCCCTCCGGGCGGGCTCCGCCGCGCCATGACGGATCCGACAGGAACGCGGGGTTGCTTTGGCCTGCCCTGCGACCGAAGCGACAGTCTCGAGTGCGATGTGGTCGTCGCCGTACAGCCTGTACCGCACCAGGTCGATCGAGCGGCGGTGCTCACGCACTGCATGTAGGTCGTAGCGGGTGAAGTCGCCGGCGACGCAGATGAGCCGCGGTGCGTTCCACAGAACCTGCGACGCCTCCGCCATGCCAAGGCGCTCGCGGACCAGCGCCTGGAACTCGGTGCGGTGGTCCATCAGCCAAGCCATGTAGAAGAGCCCTTGCGACAGCACGCCAGGGTCGGTGGATCGCTTGTACTCGACGATCACCGGAGCACCGTTCTCATCGAGGCCCATCGAGTCGATGCGCCCGCCGTGAACGGGGCCGGTGCTGTACTCGGAGGCAAGGAATCGGACCCCGAGCATCGCCTCCATCGCCCTCTCGACCAAGACCTGCAGATCAGCCTCAGACTCAGCCAATCGTGGCCTGACCTCGGTCACGCCGTTTTTCGTGTAGAACAGCTTCAGGCTCGACACCCCCTTCTCGCACGTGTCGAGGAGTAACGCCTGCAGGTCCAGGACTATTTCCGTGGGCGTCCCAGATCATGCCCAAAGAGTCCGGTCATCCAGTTCTCCCGGATCAGCCGCGGGCCAGATTCCTAGTCAATGTCCCGAACCAGTAACTCGGGCCAGATCGCGGGCGCAGGGGCCTCGGCACTCCGCTGCCAACCAGCGCAGCTGGCTCCGACCCGATCATGGCGACGTGGCCGTGGACCTACAGGACGCCAGACGTGACCGGCCTACCTTGAGCGCGTCCGAGCACTCCCGCCCCTGCGCCACTCGCAACTGCGGGGTCTACCGAAAATCTACTCCCTAATTGACAGTTGTTGCCTGGCGGCAGCTGGGCGCGAGTGATGATGGGCGCGCCATGGCCGAAGCCTTTGCAGCTACGCGCTCATGTCCGCAGCCATCGAGGCGGAGCGGACGGTGGCTGCGGGCTGCCGTCTTCACGCTGCTCAGCTCCGTGTTGGCGATCGTCGGCCATCACTTGGCCTCGGAAGATCCCGTGTCCTGGCGGCCGGCGGCCATTGGCGCGGTGGTTGTCTTCGCGCTTTCGTGGTTCGCAGCCCGTCCGGGTCGGCCTGGGTGGTACGTGGTCATGGCCACTGGCCTTACCCAGATGCTTCTGCACCGAGCTCTCTCGGTGCAACACGTGACAGGTGCCGGGCACACCGAGGCGCACGGCAACATGCTGGAGCTCAGCACCACCACACACCACAGCGCCTGGACGATGACCGCTGCTCATTGCGTGGCCGCGTGCGCGATGGCTCTGCTCATGCACCGTGCGGACCACGCGCTGAGCCACCTCCCGGAAACGGTGGGCCGGTGGGTCGAAGCAGCGGTTGCTGCCGCCGTTGCGGCTCTCGGTGGCTGCTACGAGCCGGGAAATCGGCCCGGCTTGCGTTCCGTGCTCGTCGAACCCGACGGTCTGCCTGCGCGGCCGATGGCGACGACGATGCTCTGTCACGCAGTAGTGCGTCGGGGACCTCCTGGTCGGTGTGCAGGAGACGTTCCCCTGATGCTGACGGGCTCTTCGGCTCCAGGCTGATGCCCGTCCCTCGTACCGAGAGGTTCCTCCAACATGAACAGATCACACACTGGGCTGCACCTGCGCAAGCTGGGCATCACAGCTGTCGGCGCCCTGGTGGTTGTGGGCGTGACCGCCGGCCCGGCCGCCGCGCACGCCGAGGTGACAGCCTCCGATCCTCGTGCACTCGCTGAGAACGTCACCCTGTCCTTTGCCTCTGAGGCCGAATCGGAGAGCGCGGGCATCTCGGAGTTGCGGGTGGTACTTCCGAAGGGCATCGCTCCGGACGCCGTGGTGTTGAAGGAAGCGCCCAAGGAGTGGAAGCTGACGGCCACCCCGGACGGGTACGCGGTCGGCGGCCCGGCGCTGGCGGCCGGAACGGACGCTGAGTACAGCGTCATCGTGCGCCAGCTGCCGGATGAGAAGTCCTTGGCCTTCAAGACCTTGGAGACCTATAGCGACGGAAAGATCTCACGCTGGATCGAGGTGCCTACCGACGGACAGAAGGTCGACAACCCCGCCCCCGTACTCGAGCTGAAGGCCGCCGCTCCCGGCGCCAAGCTGATTGCCCCCAGCCCGTCTCCGACGCCGAGCTCCTCTGCACCCTCTGTCCAGGCCCCGGCGGCTCCCTCGTCTCCCGTCGCGTCCGCGAGCGCGGAGGCGACGAGCGACAAGGATGCCGACAGCACCGGGGTCGTCGTCGGCGTGATCGCTGCCGCCCTCCTTCTTGGTGCCGCCGGCACCATGTGGTGGGTGCGCCGAAACCGCAGCCAGACCTGACCTGCCCGGGCGGGGTCGGTGCACGGCGGAAGCCGTGCACCGACCCCGCCCGGCCCTGTAGAGGGTTCGTATGGCGCAGTCCGAGCAACAGGCCATGGTCCATTGCTCGCCCGGACCCGTCCGACACCGAGGACCGCCCGCCCCTCGGACTTTCATGTTGCTGCACATAACCGCAGGTCAGAGCCGACTTAACGAAGATGACAACGGTCACCGATGCAGCCTTTGGCGATGTGGGGTGGTGTGCGCTTCACTTCGTGCCGACGCCCACGGCAGAAGGGGGGCCCGCCGATGAGCGAGCACCAGCACGGACATGATCACGATCACGACGAAGGTCACGGTGGACACGGTCATTCCCATGGCGTGTCCGCTGATGCCGATCGCCGGTGGCTAACTGCCGCCTTGGTCTTGATCGGCGCCTTCATGGTGGTCGAGGTGAGCATAGGCATCGCCGCCCAGTCGCTGGCACTGATCTCGGACGCGGCCCACATGCTGACCGACGCGATCTCGATCGTCCTGGCCTTGGTGGCCATGCGACTCGCCGCCCGGCCGGCAAAGGGCGCGTTCACGTACGGCCTCAAGCGGGCGGAGATCCTCTCCGCCCAGGTCAACGGGCTCACGCTGATGCTCTTGGGGGCGTGGCTGGCGTACGAGGCCGTACATCGGCTGATCTCACCGCCCGAGGTCGACGGCGGTCTCGTACTGATCACGGCGCTGGCCGGCATCGTTGTGAACGTCGCGGCCGCATGGTGTATCTCGAAGGCCAACCGCGCTTCGCTCAATGTCGAGGGCGCCTACCAGCACATCCTCAACGACCTGTTCGCCTTCATCGGCACCGCAGTCGCCGGTCTGGTCGTGCTGACCACCGGCTTCGTCCAGGCCGATGCCATCGCGACATTGGCCGTCGTCGCCCTGATGTTCAAAGCGGGCTACGGCCTTCTCCGCGAGTCGGGCAAGATCTTCCTCGAAGCCGCGCCTACCCACATCGACCCCGACGCCCTCGGCGACAAGCTCGTCGCCCAGCCTGCCGTAGTCGAGGTCCACGACCTGCACATCTGGCAGATCACCTCCGGCCAGAACGCCGTCTCCGCCCACGTCCTCGTCGATGACGATGCCGACTGTCACACGATTCGCCGCAACCTTGAGAACCTCCTGAGCAGCGAGTACGGCCTGAACCACAGCACTCTCCAGGTCGATCACGCCGCCGAGGACGCGACCAAGTCCGCAGCCGGAGGCGAACACTGCCAGGATCCGCACGGGCCCATACACCGGCTCACGCCGCACGTTCACTGACTTGCTGCCGGACCGGGCCCCGACTCGCGGCCCGGTTTCCTATGTGGTGGGTGCCGTCTTGGCGCCGCGGCGGCCTGCGGCAACCCCCAACAGGACGTCGACCGCGAGGAACGCGGCCAGGCTGATACCGAGCAGCGGGACGAACCAGCCTACGACCGCGGTCACCGCCAGCAGCGGCAGCAGCAAGCTCGCCGGCACCCTCCGCCAGACACCGCGCGGGAGGGCGCGGCCGACGGAGAGCGTGCGGTCATTCGTCGGCCGACGCAGCCACCACATCCGGTAGCCCCAGAACACCAGCGACATCACGGCAATCGCGAGCGCGGCCAGCGCGATCTGGTTGGCGAGCCCGAAGGTCCGGCCCATGTGCAGGTCGGTGCCGTAGCGGGTCATCTTGGCGAGGAGCGGGTAGTCGGCGAAGCGCAGCTCGTCGACCACCCGGCCGTCGGCGGGGTCGATGGCGACGGCGTTCAAGTGCACGGGCACCTGCTTGTCCTGCTCCTGGACGACGTATCCCTTGCCCTGGGCAGGGAGCATCACCTGGAGGTACTCGGTGACGCCGGCGGCCCGGGCGGCCTCGACGGCGCGGTCGATGCCGATGTCCGCGGTGGGCGGCATCTGCGTCTTCATCTGCGTGCCGTCGGGCATGACGTGGGCGGCGTGATCGCCGCCGCCCGCGTCGGAACCGGTGCCGGGTGTCAGCTTGGCGGAGACGGTGGGGGTGGTACCGCCGAGGCGGTCCTGGAGCTGCCCGATGTTCTCGCCCGCGTGCTTCGACCAGGTCAGGCCGGTGACGGAGAGGACGACGAGGCCAGCGACGGACCAGAGGCCGACGGTGCCGTGCCAGGACAGGGTGCGGCGCCGGCCGGTGGCCGAGCGGTCGGGGAGGACCAGGTCCGACGCCCGCTTGCGGCGGCGGCCGATCCACAGGGCGAGGCCGCCGAGGGCCACCACCCACAGCCAACTCGCGCCGAGTTCGCTGTAGTTCCGGCCGAACTCACCGAGCTGGAGGCTGGAGTGGAATTCGGTGAGCCAGGCCCTTAGCGGCAGGGCGTCGCCGGCTGTGGTCAGCTGGCCGCGCACATCGGCGGTGTACGGGTCGACGAACACGGTGAGGGTCTCACGCTGGGCGAGCCCAGAGCTCTGCATGATCACCCGGGTGGTGGCATCGGCCTCGGGGGCGGGCCAGATGGCCGTGATCTTGCCCCGCGGCGCGACGGCCTTGGCGGCAGCTACCTGAACGCTGAGCGGAAGGGCACTCGTGCCGACGTGGTCGACGGTCAACTGATCGGCGTAGACGATCTTCTCGGCCTGCCAGGAGCCGGCGTAGAGCAGGCCGGTGGTGGCGGCGAGGAACAGCAGCGGGGCGACGAGCAGGCCCGCGTAGAAGTGCAGGCGCAGAAGCAGCGGGCGCAGGGCCGTCCAGCCGCTCTCGCCTGGAGATCTGGGCAGGTCGGTGGCGGGGTCCGGGGTGCGGACGTCCTGAACCTCGTTGAGAGACATAGGGGTCCTTGGTGTTGGCGAGACGTGAAGAGCCGAGCCTGGTGGCCTTCTCCTCGGGGAGGGACATCAGGCAAGTCACGGGCAGGGCAGCCAACAAGAGGCTGGGGCCGTGGCGCCGGGGCAGGCACTCGCATGTACCTGCCCCGGCGCACGGTTAGACCGGTGCGGGTACGGGCTCGGGTGCGGTCAGCCGGCCGGTGCGGCTGAGCACGGCGAGTGCTGCGGCGCAACCGCCGCCGACCAAGGTGAGGATCAGCCAGGGCAGGGCGGGGAAGCCCGCGTCTCGTGCGGTGTCGAGGAGGGCGCCGGTGGCGAGGTTCCCGACCGTGATGCCGATCCCACAGACGGTGTTGTAGAGGCCGTAATGGGTGGCCACCCAGCGGCCGCCGGCGAGGGAGACGATGGTGTCCATCTCGAACGGGTAGAGAACGGCGGTTGCCACAGCCAGGAGCCCCGCACAGAGCAAGAGCGGAGCGACGGCGAGGGCCGTGGACCAGCCGCGTCCAGCCTGAGGGGATCCGGCCGTGAGCAGGGGCGGGAGGAAAGCGGCTCCCATGATGGCCATGCCGGCGGTCAGACACCGCGCCGGTGTCCACATGCGTTTGCACCAGGCGGTGATGCGGAGCTGGCCGATGAGAGCGACGAGTCCGGAAACGACGAAGAGGGCGCTCGTGGCTGCGGTGGCCAGGGCTCCGTCGCCGGTGAGGCGTTCGGTCTCCAGGGGCAGGGCCAGGTACACCTGGAAGGACAGGACGTAGGAGCCGGTCATGGCGAGGGAGAAGAGCCAGAACGGCTTGTTGCGGAGCACGCTGCCGGCCTGCTCCCGCAGGGCGGGCCGGTCCTCGCGCGGCGTCGCCGTGTTCTCCGGAAGGCGGCGCAGTTGCAGCAGGGTGAGGGCTGCAAAGAGTGCCGAGGCGACCGCGCAGGTGGTGGGGAAGGAGACGGAGGTCAGGGCCAGGCCCACGAGGGGGCCGAGCAGGATGCCGGTCTGGTAGAAGACGTTGAAGAGGGCGAAGGCGTCGACCCGGCGCTCCTGTCCGGCTTCGGCGGCCAGGTAGGCCCGTACCGCGGGATTGAACAGTGCCCCGGCCAGGCCCGTGGCCGCCGATGCGGCGATCAGGGCGGGGAGGGATTCGGCGAAGGCGAGGGCGGCGAAGCCGACGGTGCGCAAGGTGCAGCCGGCGACGATGAGGGGTTTGTAGCCGAGGCGGTCGGCGAGCATGCCGCCGATGAGGAACATGCCCTGCTGGGAGAGGTTGCGTACGCCGAGGACGAGGCCGACCGCCCAAGTGGCGAGCGCGAGACTGCTGGAGAGGTGGGCGGCCAGGTAGGGCATGAGCATGTAGAAGCCGAGGTTGATGGTGAGCTGGTTGATCAGCAGCAGCTGCACCGTGGTGTCGAAGGAGCGGTACTGGCTCCAGGTGCGCTTCACCGGGCGGCTCCGACGGCGGGGACGCCGGTGGCCGGCATGGGGTCGGTGATGGTGGTGCACCGAGTCCAGCGGGTCACTTCGCAGCCGGAGGGGGAGACGACGGTGTCAGGTTCCGCGGGCGGGGTGGTACCGAGGAGCTGGTTGGCCCGGCAGTAGTCGTCGTTGAAGACGGTGTCGAAGTACCGGTGCGGGCCGTCGGGGAAGATTGCCGCGATCCGCGTGCCCTCGGGGTGGGTGCGGGCGAGCCAGCCGGCGACGAGGGCTACCGCCCCCACGCTCCAGCCGCCGGTGGCGAACTGGCGTTCCGCCAGTCGGCGTGCGGACCAGACCGCTTCGGCGGGAGCCACCCAGTGGACTTCGGTGAAGGCGCCGTAGTCGACGTTTCGGGGGTAGATCGAGGAGCCGAGGCCGCGCATCAGCCGGGGACGGGCCGGTTGGCCGAAGATCGTGGATCCGATGGTGTCCACGCCAACGAGGCGTAGCCCGGGGGTGCGCTCGCGCAGTCCTCGGGCGATGCCGGCGGAGTGGCCGCCGGTTCCAACCGCGCACACGAGGATGTCGATGTCCCCGAGCTGGTCGACCAGTTCGTTGGCGAGGGGGCGGTAGGCGGCGACGTTGTCGGGGTTGTGGTACTGGTCAGGGCACCACGAGCCGGGGTGCCGATCGAGAAGTTCCGCGACTTTCCGCCGGCGAGCCTCCTGCCAGCCACCTTCGGGATGCGGCTCGTCGACGATGTGGAGTTCCGCGCCGTGGGCGGCCAGCATCCGTTCCATGATCGGTTCCATGCCGGGGTCGGTGACCAGGTGGACCGGGTGCCCGTGGAGGACGCCGGCGAGGGCGAGGCCCAGGCCGAGTGTTCCGGAGGTGGACTCGATGATCGGGGCGCCGGGGAGGAGGTCGCCTCGTTCGCGGGCCCGGTCGACCATGTAGAGGGCGGCCCGGTCCTTGATCCCGCCGGGGTTGAAGCCTTCGAGTTTGGCCCAGAAGCCGCGCGGGGCGGTGGTGAAGGGTGCGTCGATGAACAGGACGGGGGTGTTACCGACCGCCTTGAGCACGGTGTGCGGGGCGGCGGGCAGGGACAGTTCGGTCATGGTGCGGGTGTCCTTCGTGCGGCACGGCGTGCCGGGGCATCGCCAGGGGGCGGCATGGGACAGCGTCAGGCCGTGCGGGAGTGGAAGTGAGCACGGAGGCGTCCCGGGCCACGGCGGTATGTGCCGCTTGGGCGGGGAGGCCGGGGCCGGTCAGGTCCGGGTGACGCACACCTTGCAGAGCAGGGCTCTGCCGGAGTCGACTGCGGGTGGGGCGGCGGACGTGTCCGCGGCCGCTGTGCCGATACCGGCTGCGGGCGGAACCACCAGTACGCCGGAGCCGACTTCGGCAGGGGCGCCCGGGGCGCGGAGTTCCGGCACGGGGGCGGCGACATGCTCGTCGTGGGCGTGGGCACACGGCAGGTCCCGGTCAGGACAGCCGCCGGTCATCACAGTGCTCGCGCTGCTCACGCGGTCAGGGACGGCCACGCGGTGGTGCCCGCCGCTGTCGCACACGCTGAACAGCAACACGACCAGGGCCGACGCCACCAGGGCGACGACCCAGGCACCGCCATGGCGACGGTCACGGGACCACGCGAGATTCCACACAGTGACGTTGACGTTACCTTGCGTGTCCGATCGGTGCGTGGCAGGTGGGCCGATCGGGAGGGGTGGGATCCGGCCAGGTGGTGCCTGTCGGAGGCCGGAGAGCCGCTACAGATCGACGGCCTGTGGCCGGGATGCATCGTCATCGGCACCCGGCTGGATCGCCAGAAGGAGTGAATGTAGGGCTCAGGGCTGCCGTTCGGCGTGCCGCCAGCCGGTGGAGGGGGTTTCCTCGTTTCCAGAAAGCGTTCAGGAGGCGATATGCCCGGCAGTCGGCAGAAGGAACTCGCGGTGACGCGGGCCGCCCTGCTGGCCTTGGTTGCCGCGGTCGCTCTGCTTCACGCGCTGTTCGTAGCAGGGCCCGGGCACATCACCGCCCTTGATTCGGACGGATGCGGCTCTCGCGCTTCTGCGACCGTGGAGGCTGCTCGCGATATCTGCTGCGGCTCTGCCGCGGCCTCGGTGGCTGTTCCGATGGGCTGGGGGCACCAGCCGGGCTCCGGCGCAACCAGCTGCGAGGCCTCAATCGGCCTCCAGGGCAAGTCGGCGGCGCCCACTTCCCGTCAGGCTGTTCTGGCCGGGACCGCGACGGCGGCATACGCCCTCCACCCCATTGAGCCGCCTCCGGCACTCACGGCGGCCGGCTCTACCGCGTCCTCTCCGAGCTCGGTTCTGCGCTGCTGATCGAGCCGGCCGCAGCCCTGCGCCACCCGCGCGGGATGCGGCGGCTGACGTCCGCTCCGCAGTCATCACCGTACGAAGAGAGCACTGCCATGCCTGTCGACCCCCAGACCCTGATCGCGTCGCTCGCCGGCGCCGAGTTCGCCCGCAGTAGCCACGCAGCCGTGACCACGGCACGGCCGGCTCCCGCCGCTCCCACGGCAGCCACCGCCGCGTGGTCCGACCCGAGGTCACCGAAGGCATGCTTCGCCTCCGGCGCGCCCTGCGCCAAGCACTCGGCCTGTTCGACTGATCGGCCGACCGTGCACCCGCAGCAGAACTCCCCGATGAACTCCGGGCACATCCCGGCCGCTCGCGCCGGGGGTGGCAGAGGGCGCAACACCGGGTCTCGGAGAGGCTTGGTAACGTCTTGGCAACGGCACGTACGGGAACCGGGAGGGGGCAAGGTGATGCGTCGCGCAGCAACCTTCCTCCTGCTGCTCGTCGGCGCCGTGCTCTTCCATGCCGCCACACCGCATCATGTGGCACCGGGTGTGGTTGTGACGGCGAAGTCAGCCGTGATCGCGGAGGACAGGCGGACTTCGAACGGCATGCCCGCCGTCCACTCCAACGAACCTGCCTCGCATCACGAGAGCGCCGCCGACCCTCTGGCCGCCCCCACGCGCAGTCAGGGTGGCACGATCGACGACGCCGGCCTCGAGCAGGGCGACGACGAGGCCGCCACCGCACTCCGGCACGAAGCCCTCCTCCCGCTCACCCGTACGGCGAGAGACCGTTGGAGCCCTGCCTCCGCCTCCGCGCCGACCATCACATCTCTGCAGATCTTCCGCTGCTGACCGGCCCCACGCACGCAGACCGCTAACCGACGCCCGGTCGGGCACACCGTTGTGTGCCGGTTGGGAGCCGCCGGACACGGTTGTGCGCGTGCTCGCTCTGACCTGCCGCAACGAGCATCCGAGGCCGACCTCATGCAATCTCTGATCGACCACGCCCGTTCCTTCCCGGCGAAGATCGCCGACCACCAGCAGGACTTCGCGAATCTCGCCCGAGGACAGCGCCCGATGGCCGTCTTCGTCTCCTGCTCCGACTCCCGCGTCATCCCCTCGCTGATCACCGGAGCCCGCCCGGGAGAGATCTTCGAGCTTCGCACCGCAGGCAACATCGTCCCCCGATACCGGGCATCGGCGTCCTGCGGTGTGGCCGCCAGCCTAGAGTTCGCCGTCAAGGCGCTCCAGGTCCCGGACATCATCGTGTGCGGGCACTCGCACTGTGGCGCCGTGCAGGGGCTGATGCACCGGCAGAGCCTGGAGAGCCTCCCACTGATGCAGCGGTGGCTGGCCGGCGCCGGTCACATCAGGGAGCGCCTGGTCGCCGCACGCGCCAAGTCCCTGGGGGACGACCCGGTGGAGGTGACGCAGCGCCATCTACTCACCCAGCTCGACCACCTCCGCAGTTACCCGTGGATCGCGCAGCGGCTCAGCGCCGGCCGACTGCGGCTGCACGGCTGGTACTACACCGTCGACACGGGCGAAGTCCTGGCATGCCAGCCCGGCTCGCGCGAGTTCCGGAGGCTGTGATGGGCGCTCGCACACGCGTCTCCCCGACCGATGGACGGAGCGGCGGTCGAGGTGCACGCCGCCGTGGCCCGGCCAGCCGACGCAGCAAGCGGCCTTCCGCGTTCGGGTTCCTCGCGGCGGACTTGCCTGCCTCCCTCGTCGTCTTCCTCGTGGCGCTGCCCCTGTGCGTGGGAGTGGCGGTCGCCTCGGGCGTACCGGCCGAACTCGGCCTGATCACCGGCATCGTCGGCGGGCTGGTCACGGGCCTGCTTCCGGGCAGCAGTCTGCAGGTCAGCGGCCCGGCCGCCGGACTGACCGTCCTGGTCGCCGAAGCAGTACGCGCCTATGGCCTGCCCGCCCTGGGGCTCATCGTCGTGGGCACCGGCTTGCTCCAGCTGCTGCTGGGCGTCCTGCGCCTGGGAGGCTGGTTCCGGGCCATCTCCCTGTCCGTCGTGGAAGGCATGCTGGCCGGCATCGGGCTGGTCATCGTCGCGGGCCAGCTCTACGCCATGGCTGACACCCGCGCCCCGTCGTCCGGCCTGGCCAAGCTCGGCGGCCTGCCAGGGCTGGCCGCCAGTCTGCTCTCCTCCCCGTCCGCACGCTCGGCGTTCGCTGTCGGGGCGGGGGTGATCGTAGTCATCATGGCGTGGCAGTTCCTGCCCAAGGCGGTGCGTCTGCTGCCCGGTGCCCTCGTCGCCGTCGGTCTCGCGGTCGCCGCGAAGGCGGTGCTCGGACTGCCGATCGCCACGGTCCAGGTCAACGGGTTGCTGGATGTCGTCAGCTTGCCCGATTTCGCAGGGGTGGGCACTCTGCCCCTGGTCTCCCTCGCGGGCACGGTACTCGCCTTCACCCTCATCGCCTCGGCCGAGAGCCTGTTCAGCGCGGCGGCCGTGGATCGCCTCCACACCGGCCCTCGCACGGACTTCGACAAGGAACTCATCGCCCAGGGCGCGGGCAACACCCTCTCCGGACTGCTGGGCGCGCTCCCGCTGACCGCGGTCATCGTGCGCTCCGCCGCGAACGTCCAAGCCGGAGCCCGCACCAAGGCCTCACGCGTGCTTCACGGGGTCTGGCTGCTGCTGTTCGCCCTGCTCCTGCCGGGCGTGCTCGCAAGGATTCCCGTGGCGGCACTGGCCGGAGTCCTCGTCCACGCCGGCTTCAAGCTGCTGCCTCTCAAGCAGGTGAAGCCGCTGTGGTCCAAGCACCGGGGTGAGGCCTTCGTGCTCGCCGCGACGGCCCTCTCGATTCTCGGGATCGGCATGTTCGAGGGAGTGCTGGTCGGGCTCGGGCTGTCCGTGATCAAGACGGCCTGGGACACCTCCAACGTTCGGGTCGAGACGGTCGCCAGCAGCCCTGAAGAGCTGACGGTGAAGATCACCGGCAGCGCGACCTTCCTGCGGCTTCCCAAACTCCTGGACAGCTTGGAGGCCCTGCCGGACAACCGGCCGATCCGTCTGGACATGACGGGACTGCGCCATCGCGATCACGCCTGCACCATGGCCCTGCTCTCCTGGGCCGAACGCCGGCGCAGCCACGGCGTGACCCTCGTTCAGCTCACACCGTCCATGTGAGCCCACCGGGTGGGGCGGACCGCTCGCCCGCCCCACCCAATAGTTCAGGATTTCATGAATCCACGAAACGATGTACCGTCGAGGTGTGCTGAACATCGCCGAAGACATTGAGGTCCTGGCGCGCTTCGGGCGCGCGCTGGCCGATCCCATCCGCTGCCGTCTGCTCCTCGAGATCCGCGAGGCCCCGGCGCACCCTTCCGACCTCGCCGACAAGCTGGGCATCTCCCGTACCCGGCTGTCCAACCACCTCGCCTGCCTGCGCGACTGCGGCCTCGTCGTCGCCGTCCCCGAAGGCCGACGCACCCGCTACGAGCTGGCCGACTCCCGCCTCGGTCACGCCCTCGACGACCTGCGCTCCGCGGTGGTCACGGTGGCCGCCGACCGGACCTGCGTGGATGCCGACGACAAGGGGTGCTGCTGATGACCACTCTGTCGCTCAGCCCGTCACCCGCCCGGCGCGATGTGCTGGCCCGCCGAATACGTCTGCTCGTGGCGGCCACCATCACGTACAACGTCATCGAGGCGGTCGTCGCCCTCACCGCGGGCACCATGGCCTCCTCCACCGCGTTGATCGGCTTCGGTCTCGACTCGATCATCGAGGTCTCCTCCGCCGCAGCGGTCGCCTGGCAGTTCTCCGCCAAGGACCACGCGGTCCGGGAGGCACGTGAGCACCGGGCGCTGAGGATCATCGCCGTTTCCTTCTTCGCGCTCGCCGCCTACGTCGCAGTCGACGCCGTGCGGGCGCTGACCGGCGCGGGCGAGGCGTCCTCCTCCGTGCCGGGCATCGTCCTGGCCGCCCTGTCGCTCGCGGTGATGCCGTTCCTCTCCGCCGCCCAGCGCAAGGCGGGGCGAGAGCTGGGCTCCGCGTCGGCCGTGGCCGACTCCAAGCAGACCCTGCTCTGCACCTACCTGTCCGCCGTCGTCCTCGCGGGCCTCGTCCTCAACGCCACCCTCGGCTGGACCTGGGCGGACCCGATCGCCGCCCTCGTCATCGCCGTCATCGCCGCCAAGGAAGGCCGCGACGCGTGGCAGGGCAAGGGCTGCTGCGCACCCACCCCGCCGGGAGCACTGTCCATGCCCTCCGCCGCGGAGGGCGGAGGCTGCGCTGCCGGGCCGGCCAGCACGTGCTGCATCACCGATGCCAAGTTGAAGATGGAGGAGAAGCAGTGAACAACTGGGCATGGACCGCACTGGCGTTGTTCGCCGCTTGGGCGGTAACCGCGTTCGGCGTTCGCGCCGTCGTGCAGTGGCGCCGTACCGGTGACGCCGGATTCCGGGGGATCTCGGGCCGGCCCGGGTCCGCCGCGTGGTGGGCCGGCGTCCTGTTCGTCCTCGCACTCCTCGGCGGCACTGCAGCTCCCGCCGCCGCACTGGCCGGCATGCCCGCGCTGCCGGGCGCGGGCGGCAGTACGGCTCTTCGTTTCACCGGGCTCGCCGTGGCCCTGGCGGGAATGGCCGCCACGCTGGTCGCACAGAGCGGGATGGGTACCTCCTGGCGCGTCGGCGTGGACGCCACCGAGCGCACAGAACTCGTCACCTCCGGTCTCTTCACGTACGTGCGCAATCCGGTCTTCACCGCCATGACCGTGACCGCCGCCGGGCTCGCGCTGATGGTGCCGAACGTCCTCGCCGTCCTCGCGTGGCTCGTGCTCCTCCTCGCCATCGAACTCCAGGTCCGCGTGGTCGAGGAGCCGTACCTGGCCGGGATCCACGGCCGCGCCTACGTCAACTACACCGCGCAGGCAGGCCGGTTCCTGCCCGGCCTCGGCCGGCACGTCAGCGCAGCCGGAGCCTGATCGGGGCCGGCTCAGGAAGGCGTGAGGAAACCGAGGATGGCGGCCGTGGTCTCAGCGGGGTGGGTGAGCAGCCCGCCGTGCGCTCCGGGCAGCGTCACGAAGGTGCCCTGCGGCAGTGCCTCGGCAGCAACCTTGGCAGCGCGTGGGGGAAAGTACAGGTCGGCCTCGAAGGCCAGCACCAGTACGGGCACGAGCACGTCGGCCAGGGCAGCGATCCGGCCCGGATCGCGCAACCAGCCGTCCGCCGCGGTCGACTGCCCGACCGCGCCGTCCGGCGATGCCCATATGTCGTCCTGGGCGCCCAGCAGTTCCAGCCATGCGCGTACCTGCTTCTCGTCTTCCAGCAGCACCTGCCCGGGCAGCGTGGTGAGGAGTGTCTGCAGCCGCAGGAACGCCGCGGGGAGCCGTCCGGTCGCCCCGATCAGCTCGGCTTCGGCGTCCAACACCGCCTCCAGCACACCCGTCACGGGCCCCGCACCGGCCATCAACACCATCGAACGCACGAGGTCGGGGCGCTTACGGACCAGCAGTTCGGCCGTGAAGCTCCCCAGCGAATACCCGATCACCACAGCACTCCGGATGCCGAGCACGTCCAGCAGACCGGCGAGATCACCGGCCATGTCGGCCATCGAATAAGGAGCGGACGGGGCATCGGAGGGGGCCACACCGCGCGCCGCGTACGTCACCACTTCGCAGCCCGCGTCCACCAGCGCATCCCGGAGCCCGCACAGTTCCCAGGCGACCGGCGGCATACCGGTCCCGCCCACCAGGACCACCGGCTGCCCGGCCCCCCGGCGCTCGTAGGCGATCCGGACCCCACTGTCCAGCACGACCGACTCCATACCCACGCCCTCCCGATGCGGTGACCGACCTTCCCATCATCGGCACGAACACCGAAGTCGGAAGGCCTTCGCCGGAACATGCCCGTGGCGTCCGCGCCTTCGGGTCCCACCACTGCCAGGCTGACCAAGGGCTCAGCCGACGCGACAGACCAGGAGGACCAGCACCATGGGACACGGCCACAGCCACGGCTCCCCACCCAAGGGCGACGGCGGTGACGGGCACGCCCACGGCCCGCGGATCGGCAGCGCCGGCGAGCGCCACCAAAAGCCGCTGGCCATCGCCTTCTCCATCACCGCGGCGTATGCCCTGGTGGAGGTCGTGGCCGGCGTCATCACCGGCTCCCTGGCTCTGATCAGCGACGCCGCCCACATGGGCACCGACGTCCTGGGCCTCGGTCTGGCCCTCGCCGCGATCCGCCTCGCGAAGCGGCCGGCTTCGGGGCAGCGCACGTACGGCACCTACCGGCTCGAAGTCCTGGCCGCGATCATCAACGGCCTCCTGCTGTTCGGTGTCGCCTTCTACGTCCTCTACGAAGCCGTGCAACGCTTCCGCGACCCGTCCGAAGTCCCCGGCCTCCCGGTGCTGGTCGTCGCCGTCATCGGTCTCGTCATCAACCTCATCTCCTTCCGCCTGCTCACCGCCGGCGCCAAGGAGAGCCTCAACGTCAAGGGCGCCTACTTCGAAGTCCTCGCCGACATGCTCGGCTCCGTCGGCGTGATCATCGGAGCCATCGTCATCTGGACCACCGGCTTCGAGTACGCCGACCCGATCATCGGCGCTGCCATCGGCCTGTTCATCCTGCCGCGCACCTGGAAACTGATGCGCCAGGCCCTGCGGATCATCATGGAAGTGGCGCCACCCGAGGTCGACGTAGAGGCGGCGGAACGGGACCTCGCCGCCATCCCGGGCGTCCAGCAGGTGCACGACCTGCACATCTGGACCATCACCAGCGGCATGGAAGCGGCATCTGCCCATGTGGTGATCAAGGACGGCGCCGACTGGCACGCCGTCCTGGACCAGAGCCGCCTGATCCTTGCCGAGCGGTACGGCGTCACGCACCCGACGATCCAGGTAGAGCCGGCTGACCACACGGAGGAGCCTGTCGGGTTCTGACCGGGCCGTCGGGCGCTCGGCGGTCAGGAGGCGGTGCTGACGCCCTTGGCCAGCAGGGGCAGATCCTTCACGAACGAGTCGATCGGCGTTCCGCTGGTGTAGAGGACGTGTGCCTTATCGTCGGTCGGCAGGAAGGCAAGGACCTGCGTGCCGTGGGACGAGGTGACCGTGCCGTCGTGGTGGACGTTGGGATCCTCCACGCTGACGCCGAGGGATTTCGCTGCCTGCTTGACCTGGGCGAGGTCGCCGCTCATGCCGGTGAAGCGATCGCCGAAGGCCTTCAGCCACTTGTTCAGTTGTTCGGGGGTGTCTCGGGCGGGGTCGGTGGTGACGAACACGACGTCGATCTTGTCTCGGACCTCCTGGGGCTGCTTCTGAAGCGCGACGGAAACGTCTCCGAGCGTGGTGGGGCAGACGTCGGGGCAGTTCGTGTACCCGAAGAACAGGAGCGTGGCGCGGCCGGCAGTCCGCTGCCTCAGGTCGTAGGGCTGCCCGTCCGTGCCGGTCAGTCGCAGATCCGGCTTCTCGAAGGGCCGGTCCAGTTCGGTGCCCTGGTAAGCGGACTTGGGTTTCTGCTGCGTGATCGCATCGGTGGCCGGGGCTGACGTCGTACCGCAGCCTGCGAGGAGAAGCGCGGTGGCGAGGGCCGCGACGCCGGTGAGGCGAAGGCGAGTGTTGCGGGAGTGCACTGGGGACGGGTCCGATCGTTGGCGGGCCGCCGAGGCCGGCGGCACTTGAAGGCTGGATTGTTGTGGGGTGGTGGGCAGGGCTAGATGCCGACGGTGAACCCCGCGCTCCAGGACTGCATCTGCCGGATCAGGTCGCTCCATACGCCGGTGACCATCAGCAGTCCGGTGGCGATCATCATGCCGCCGCCGATCCGCATGACCCACTTGTAGCGGGCTTTGACCCAGTCGAAGAGGCCCAGCGCCTTGCGGAACGCCAGGGCCGCCGCGAGGAAGGGCAGGCCGAGGCCGGCGCAGTAGGCGACGGTCAGCATGGCGCCGCGGCCGGCGCTCGCTTCGCTGAAGGCGAGTGCCTGGACGGCGCCCAGGGTCGGGCCGATGCAGGGTGTCCAGCCGAGGCCGAAGAGGACGCCGAGCATGGGAGCTCCGGCCAGGCCGGCTGCGGGGCGCCGGTGGAAGCGCCATTCGCGGCTCATGCCGGGTAGGGCACCCATGAATGACAGACCCATCAGGATGGTCAGCCCTCCCATGACGCGGATCAACGTGTCCTGGTACTCGAGCAGTACGTTGCCCGCGTATCCGAAGGCCGCGCCGAAGGAGACGAAGACCGCGGTGAAGCCCGCGAGGAAGAGCAGCGTCCCGGCCAGGATCCGGCCGCGGCGGACTTCGGCCAGGTCGGCGCCGCTCATGCCCGTCACGTACGAGAGGTAGCCGGGCACCAGCGGAAGGACGCAGGGGGAGAAGAAGGACACGGCTCCGGCGACCGCGGCGAGCGGCAGGGCCAGCAGCAGCGAGCCGCTGAGCACGGTGGTGTCGATTCCGGCGGAGAGAAGCACAGGTCAGCCCTTTTGAGCAGGGATGGGAGTGGAACGGCGTTGTGCGTCACCTGCGCGGGCGGGCCACCTGGGGCGGCCCGCCCGCGCAGGTCAGTGATGCGCAGACGGAGCAGGAGCCGACGGTGCCGGCGAGGTGGGCGCAGGCATCGCGCCGCGCCGGGTGAGCATCTGGGTCATCAGCTCGACCTCCGACTGCTGTGCCCTGACGATGCCTTCGGCCAGCGCCTTCACCTGGGGATCCTTAGCCTGCTTGACCGCGGCCTGCGCCATGGCGACGCCACCCTGGTGGTGGGGGATCATCAGCTGGAGATAGAGGACTTCGCCGTCGCGCCCCTTGGCGCTTCTCAACTGGTCGACCTGTTCGCGGGTCGCCATGCCGGGCATCTCCGTGGCGGCCATGCCGCTGCCGTGGCCCTCCATCCACGCCATCGCCCCGTCGGCGGAGACCTTGGGGGCCTGCCACATGTCCAGCCAGCCCAGCATCATGCCGCGCTGGTTGGCCTGGGTGTTGATGACGTCGAAGGCCAGGGTGCGGACTTCCTCGTTGTCGGTGTTGTCGCGGACGAGGAAGGACATCTCCACCGCCTGCTGGTGGTGGACAGCCATGTCGCGGGAGAATCCGGTGTCCGCCGCCGTGGCGGCAGCCGGTGTCGCACTCGCTTGTCGGTTGGTGGGGTAGGCGAGCACCAGGGCCACGGCCGTCGTACACAGCAGCAGCCACCCGGCGCCCCAGGCCAGCCAGCGGGACCGGTGCTTGGAACCGCTCACGCCGACAGGCCGTTCGTGCACGCCGCACCGGGCTCGGGTGTCTGCGGGCCCTGGACGTACTTGGTGAGGAATGCATTCACCCGCGGGTCGGACGCACTGTCCACGGTGAGCTGCTTGCCCCAGGCCGAGAGGGTGATCGGCGAGTCCTGCTTCGCGTGCGGGCTCATCAGCGTGTAGGGGGTCTTCTTCACCTGCTCGCCCAGCGACTTGACGTCGTCCGGGGTCGCCTTGTCGGTGTACGTGATCCAGACGGCGCCGTGTTCGAGGGCGTGGACGGCGTTCTCCTGCCGGACCTCCTTCTCGTACACGTCGCCGTTGCAGTTCATCCATGCCTGGGCGTGGTCACCGCCAACGGCCGGCGTCATGGGGTAGTTCACCGGCTGGGCGACGTGGTTCTGGGTGAGCTTGTCCCACGACTTCTCGCCGGAGATGGGCGCCTTCTTGGCTGCCTCCTGCTTCTTCTCCTCACCCTTGACCGTGAAGAGGAAGAACGTGGTGGCGCCCGCCAGTACGACGAAGATGAGGGCGCAGACGACGATGGTAATGATCTTGTTACGGCGTTCGCGTGCGACCTCCGCGCGGCGCATCTCGTCGAGCTTTGCGCGTCGGGCGGCGGCAGCGGAGTTCTTGGGCAGGGCCATGTCGGTTCCTTCACTCCCCGGACGGGGCGGTGGTTGCAGGGCAGGTCAGCAGCCGCACGGCATGGTGCAGTGCGGCAGGAGCTGTCTAGATCCGCAGGACCTGAAGGGCGTGAAGGTCAATACCGCCGGGGCCGGCCGAGGAAACAATCCCCGGCCCCGCGCGTGGCTGAGCCGGTGTCACCAGGTGTCCACCGGCAGGCACCACGGCTTCATCAGGAAGCTGGACGATGGTCTGCGGCAGGTGCTGCAGACCGGTGAGACAGGGATCGCCTGGCTGGTGGTGCACGCACCACCCCTCGTCTCCCATCGCACCACCGTCTTCGGCACCGACAGCGGTGGTCGCCGTCGAAACTGATGACGCTACGGCGGCCGCGGCGGGAGCGGGCCGGTGGCACACCGTGACGGCGAGCAGGAGTGCGGCAACGCAGCACAACCAGCTCAGCAGCGCACGCCACCGCGACGCCCGGATGGGCAGCGGGAGCATCGGCGTGATCGTCATGGTGGGCAGATCCTAGTGAGAGTGGAAGCAACAGCGGCGCGGCTAGCAGGAATTCACAGGGTCCTGGCCGTTTCCAGGGCATCGGCCAGTGCCTGCGGGGTGCGGGTGGACAGGTAGACGTACGGTGTCGGGTCGGCGGGGTCGGTGTTCTCGATGCGGACCGCGCTGGTGATGTAGCTGCGCATCATCATGTGGGCCCGCATGTCCGCCTTGTACGTCCGCCAGGCCCGCGCCTCTTCGGCTTCCAAGATGTGGACATCGCCCAGCGCGCTGAGCGGGATCCGTGCGTCGTCGGCGACCAGCAGCCCGTTCGTGACACGAATGCGGGAAGAGCCCTGTGCGCTGACCCACATGCAGGCGATGAGGGTGCCGACGGCGAATCCGCCCAGGGCGGCGAGGCCTCCGTACGGCATGACGATGAGCGCCATGGCGAAGCCGACGGCGACGGCGATCAGCCACCAGGTTCGCGGTGCGGTGAGCCGTTCGTCGTAGGTGAGTGGTGCGGGTGAGGTCATGGGGGCAGGTCCTCGCTCGTGCGGGGTGGTGTCGGTGGCGGGGCAGTGGTCACAGGGGCAGGAAGGCGCTGACGTCGGGCCGGAAGCGGAGCGTGGCGCCGGTCGCCAGCTCGTGGTACCAGGCGTGCAGGCGCAGGGAGCCGTCCGCCACGCGGGGCGCGATGCAGGCGTAGTCGCTCAGCACGTCCAGTTGCCGCAGTACATGGCTGTGGCCGGCGCCGGTGAAGTCGCCCGTGGTCCAGATGTCTTGCCCGGTGTCAGCGTCGAGGGTGTCGGCGACGTCGATATCGACGACCTCGCAGTGGGAGTGCCCCAAGACCACGATGTCGGTGATCGGCAGGCTGGCGACTGCGTATTCGATCGTCAGGGCCTCGCCCGTGGGCAGTTCGGGGTCGAAGCGCGGGACGAGACCGCCCTGCGTACGCAACTCCAGTATCTCGCCCGGTCGGCTTCCTGTGATCAGCCCGGGCACCAGCCGGGCGTCGGAGCATGCAGCCACCATCACCCGGGGGTGCTGGCCGTCCGGTAGATCGGCGAGCTCGATCCCCAGTGCGGCCGCGCGGTCCGAGTAGCCTCGGGCCTCGCCTGCCATGCGGGCCAGTTCCGGCCCCTCTTTGGCCCCTGTCATTTGGCGAGCCGTTCGTCGATCAGCGCCTTGAACGCCTCGTAGGTGCGGGGCGTCTGGATGCGCTGGCCGTCGAGGAAGAAAGTGGGGGTGCCCTGCACGTTCAGGCCCATGCCGTCCCGCTGATCGGCCTTGACACGTTCCTCGGTCGCCGGGTCCTTCACCGCCGTGTCGTACTTGGTCATGTCGAGGGCGAGTTGCTCGGCGTAGGTACGGAAGAGGTCCGCCTGGGAGTTCTGCAGCTCGCCCCATTCCTTCTGGGTCGCGAACATCTTCTTGTACATGTCCTCGAACTTGCCCTGTTGGGCTGCGGCCTCGACGGCGACGGCCGCGGTCCGGCTATTGCGGTGGCCGGGCATCGGGAAGTAGCGGGCCACGAAGGTGACCCGGTCTCGGTACTCCTCGCGGAGCCGCTCGACCGTCGGGTGAACGGCTCCGCAGGCCTCGCACTCGAAGTCGAGGAACTCGACGAGGGTCATCTCGCTACGCTGTGGCTCGGTCAGCCGGTGGCTGTCCTCCCGTACAGCCCGCGCCTCGCCTGCGGCGGGCAGGGGCGGAGTCGTTGTAGTCGAATCGTCTGGCTTGACCAGAAGGAACGTACCGAATGCGGCTGCAAGGACGGCCACAACGGCAGCGAGGGCCAGCAGGTTCTTCTTGAGTTTCGTCATGATTCCTCTACGTGGTCCGGTCTTGGGCCAGGGCAGCGGGCTGGTCTGCCTGCCGCTGCGGGCGGCGGTCGCGGGCGTGGAGACTCGCCAGGTACGCGTTGTAGGCAGCCAGCGGGTCACCGGCATCCCCGCGGTCGATCTGCCGGTCGACCCGACGGGCCTCACGGCGGTCGGAGCGGACCCACTGCACGGCCAGGATGATCGTGGTGATCAGGACGGGAATGTCGCCGGTCGCCCACGCGATCGCACCGCCGTTGTACTGATCCTGGGCCAGGTCCGGCCCCCAGGAGCGGCCCACCGCCTCCCACCAGCCAGCACCGATGATGCCGGTGGAACTCATCACGGAGATGCTGAACCACGAGTGGAACGGCATCGTCAGCATGAGGACGAACAGCCGGCCCAGGTGGGGTGGTCGCCGCGGACCGGGGTCGATGCCGATGATCACCCAGAAGAACAGCAGGCCAACCGCCATGAAGTGGATCAGCATCGCCATGTGGCCCAGATGGCTGCCCATCAGCCTCTCGAACCACGAGGTGTAGTACACGGCGAAGGCACTGCCGATGAAGAGGATGCCGGCCACGGCGGGATGCGAGATGACCTTCACGTAGCGGCTGTGCAGCAGCCGCATCAGCGCCTCGCGCGGACCGGCCGTCGTGCCCTTCCCGGCGGTGGGCAGGGTGCGCAGGGCCAGGGTGGCCGGGGCCCCAAGGACCAAGAGAATCGGCACGGTCATCGCAAGGATCATGTGCTGGCCCATGTGAACGCTGAACATGACCTTCCCGTACACGGCGAGGCCGCTCATCGTCGCGAGGACGGTGACGGCCAGGCCGAGCATCCAGGCGACGGTACGGCCGACGGGCCACCGGTCACCGCGTGAGCGAAGCCGGAGTACGCCCACGAGGTAGAACGCGGCCGCCGCGCCCGTGCCGAAGGCGAAGACGGGGTCGAAGTGCCACTGGGTGAACAGCGGTGTCCAGGGGAAGTCGCCCAGCGGGGGCGGCATCGGGAATCCGAGGAGCTCCTCCGCCGGGGTGGGCGAGCCCCTGCCGGTGCTCGGCGGAGGCGTCCGGGACAACGCGACGGCCAGGCCCATCGCCGCAGCCATCAGCAGCAGCTCGCCCACAGCCAGCCTGGCGAAGGGCCGACGGGCGCCGTCGGTGAGCGCCGTAAGGGTCCGGCGCCGGTGCCACCAGCCGATCGCCCCGAGAAGCAGGAGCGCCACAGCCTTCAGCAGCACCATCCGCCCGTACGCGGTGGTGAACCAGGCGCCCGACAGCGGCATCCGCACCAGGGCGTTGACCAGGCCGCTCGCGGCGACGGCCAGGAACGCCCCGCCGGCCAGCGGACTGAACCGGTGCGCCGCCTCAGCCGCTCCGTCGGTCCGTCGCAGGGCGGCGATCAGGATGAACAGCAGCCCACCGACCCATACGGCGACCCCCGCCACGTGCAGGGCGAGGCTGGTGACGGCCGCGTCGTGGTTGGCGGAGGCGGCCGAGTGGCCCGTGAACGCGGGCGGCAGCACCGCCGCGACGGCAAGGGCTAGCGCGGCCCGCGCCCATCGGACGGTGGTCACGCCCACGCAGAGCGTCGCCAGAACGAGCCCGGCCGCGGCCATCGCCGCGTAGGCGCGGCCCTGCGCGGAGGTAAGGGCGAAGTCGGCGACCATCGCCGGGTCCAGCACCTCGGCGACCGGCCGGGCGAACAGGTCGGACAGTGTGAAGACCATCAGGGCTGCGGACGACAGCGCCCACAGCCCGGCGGCAACAGCCGCCCACATCAGGTAAGGCATCCGCGACCGGCCGAGGTCGCGACCGCCGGGCAGCAGGACACCCGCCAGCAGCAGGGCACCCACTGTCGCCACCGACGCAATGTCCACGACGATGCGCGATAGGGGCAGACCCCAGGAGGTCAGTGGGCCGGCGTCCTCGATGCCCGGCACCTGCTGCGCCGTGGACCCGGCCGCCCACATCCCGACGACCGTGATGCCGACGGCCGAAACGGCCGAGGTGATGAGGATCAGCGGCAGGCGGCTCGCTCTGTGCAGAGCAAGGTCAGCCGACACGGTGTGCCTTCCGGCGGCGTGCCACGAGCACCGCGGCACCGGCACAGGTACCTGCCGCGAGCAGTACGCCGATGACCAGGCCGCTGCTGACGCCGTCCGACGAGGACCGGGCCCTCGGCGTCGGCGCCGGACTCGCCGCCGCGGCATCGGCCTCGGCCGACGGCGTCGGCGAAGACGGAGTGGGACTCGGCGAGGCCGGGGCCGCCGCCCGGACGGCGAAGCTGTAGGACCCGGACACGGGATGGCCGTCGGCCGAGACCACCCGGTAGCCGACGGTGTATCTACCCGAAGGCAGGCCCGGCTTCACGGCGAGGGACGCGCTCTTGCCGTCGACCTGCGGCTCCCCGGTGCCCGCCGGGGTTCCATCCGGTGCGGTCAGGGCGACCTTGGCGTACTCCTGCGACATGTCGTCGCTGAAGGTCAGCCGAATGCTCGGTGGCAGGGCGTCTAGGGTCGCACCGTCGGCCGGCGTGCTGGCAGTCAGGTCGGTATGTGCGGACGCAGCCGGAGCCCCGGCCCACAGGAGTGCTGCGCTCAGAGGTACGACGAGGGTGCGGGCCGCCGCACGGGCGGCACGCCGGGAAAAGGAATGCATGAAAAGGGAGAGGTCTCTCTGTGCTCTCCGGACCAGCCGGAGCAGGACACGCCGCCGCCCGCGGACGGCCTCTCCACTCGGCCGCTAGGCCAGGCAGAAACCTCCGCCGGACGACAGCCCGGTCGTCGGGAGAGGGGCACGCCACAGCACGGCGTGCCCGGACCACGGCGGTGCGCGTCCGGCGTGCAGCCGGACCACGATCGCGGACGGCGGCGTCGCGCCCGGCTCCAGATCCCTCAAGGCCGCCTTCGGCCCGTTGCCCGCGGGCAGGAGCGGCCAGACGAACATCAGCAGAGCGCGCAGCGCCTCAAGGACGGGCTTGCCGCGCCACAGCAGCCGTTCGGTGAGCCCGAACAGGCGCGCCGCAAGCACCAGCATGACAAGGTGCCCGGCGAAGAAGACCTCCGGCGGGACACCGACGGACGAGGCATGTTCGACCAAAGTCATGGGTTCCCGCGAACCGGCCACGGCCGCGCAGGCTCCCGGCAGCGAGTACGCCGCGTGGTATGCCAGCTGGGCACCGGCCAGCGCCGCCATGAGCTGGGTGTCGGAGAGCTTGTGCCGGGTAAGGAGCACCGCGCTGGGTACGGCGATCGCGGCCATGCCCAGCAGCAGCGCCCACCGCGGCATGTGCCCCTGCGCGAGGAGGTGGCCCGCCAGCGGCAGCAACACGCACAAGGCCGCCAGGGCGCCGGCCCGCAGACCGCGCACCACTCCGCGGGCCGGCGAAGGCGGCCGCGATACGAGGGTGACGGACATGGGCTGCTGCACTTTCGGGGAGACCTTCCAGGGCGGACCTGTGACTCGCGGGGAGCCTTAGGACCACCCGCAGGGTATCCCGGTGCCCCCGCCGTCCTCGCACCCGGATCAGGCTCCACCCCGCAAGCCCGGCGCGCGAAGGTCCCGGGCACGAAGGAGGGGGTCCACCGGCTTCAGCCGGTGGACCCCCTCCCCTGCTTCGCTCAGGCCGCGGATGCGGCCACGGCTTCCGCCGCCGGGCTGACGTCAGCCTCAGCGGCTCGGGCCTCCAGGATCCGCGCCGCCAGCGCTCCGAAAATGAGGCCGAAGGCGACCCACAACACTGCCTGGACGGTCAGGGAGGCCATCCGGAACTCCCACAGCAGTGCGGCCGGGAAGCTCTCGCGGACCGCGTCGCCGTTCGGCGGGAGGAACACGAACGCGAGCGTGACGGCTGCGGCGAAGCCGAGGCCCGCCGCGACCGTGGCGTTCCAGTTGCCGAGGCGCGGCGCCAGGCGCCGGCCCGCGATCACGGCTCCGAGTCCGAGCAGGACGCTCAGGAGGATCATCAGGAAGAACAGGGTGGTGCGCTTGCCGATGGTGTCGGGATTGCCGACGGCCGGCGGTGTCGCCGGGTACTTGAGGAACGGCACCAGGTAGACGGTGGTGAAGACCCCAGCCGCGGTGAGCGCTGCCGTCGCCCGAGGGCTGAACCTGCCGATCCTGTTGAGGGCGAAGCTGAACGCCAGCGAGGCGATGCCGCCGAGCGCGACGCCGTAGACGAGAGTCCCGGTGGCCAGGCCGAACGTCGACTGAACCGGTCGGCTGACGAGCTCTTCTTCCTCTTCCGCCGGGGCAGGGGCCGCGGCGGCGTCGCCACCACCGTGTTGACCGTGCCCGGCGGCCGGCGCGGCCTCGGCCTCCTCCAATGCGATGGACGAGCGGACGGACGGCTCACCGATGACATAGGCGACTGCGAATGCCATCAGGCCGGCCAGCAGGCCCGCGATCATTCCGCGGACCAGGAGCTTTCTTACGGTTGCTGCATGCATGAGATCGGTTCCCTACGAGGTCAGTGGCAGGGGAAACCGAGCAGGTGACGACCATCGTGCACCCATTCGTGCACGCCCTCGCCGGCGAAGACGGCGGTGGCACCCTGCTCGGCGCCGACGAAGTAGAGGGCGACGACCATCAGCAGACCGACGAAGACCGCCCAGGGCAGCACGGCGCGAACCGGCAGCGGGGCGTCGGAACCCAGGGCAGGGGCAACAGGAGCGGAAACGGTGGACTGAGCCATGGCGGCAAGACCTCCCTGGGAACAGCGCGTCCCAATACGGTGGAGCTCGGACGACGGCCCTCGGGTCTGACTGACCGGCACCGATCGCTCCAGAGGGCGTCGGGTTCGGCTATACAGTGGCGCGACCGTGCCGGATTCTCACCGGACTTCCGTCATGCCGTCGTTGTTGTCGCAGCGAAACGTACCGTGCACATGCCACCCCGCCAAGTGCTCTCACCTGCTGAGATAACCGTCACAGCCGCCCCCTGCGCCACTTCGGCGCGTGGCGCGAAGTACCTGGCCTCATGATCATGAGCAGTTCGTGAGGCCAGACGCTCCATGGGAACTGGCGCAGGCATTCAGGGGACGAGAACTGCCCCGTACCCGGCCTCCGCAATCGCCGCGACGATCGCGTCGGGGTCGATGGAGGCGGTCAGATCCACGATCGTGCGTTCCTTGCGGACGTCGGTGGAGCTGGAGGTGACGCCGGGCAGCTCTTCGACCTCGTCATCGATGAGCAGGCCGCAGCTGTTGCAGTGCATGCCGGTGACGGCGAACTCCATACGTGTGGTCACGAGGCGGTCTCCTGGTTCGGGCTGGTGCGGGGGCTCGGCGCGGCGGGTTCCTGGAAGGTGATCCGGCCCCCGTACATGCCCATGCCGCAGGTGTACTCGAGGGCCCCGGGCTTCCGGGTGCCCAGGTCGACGGTGGTCTTGCCGGTCACGGGAAGGATCTTCTGGACTCCGAGGTCGGGAACCACGAAGGAACGGACGCAGCCGTTCGTGCCGTTCGTGGCGACAACCAGAGTTGTCGGCACTCCGGCCTTCGCGGTGATCACCGCCGGGGAGTACGAGTTGGTGCGGGCATGGACGGTGATGGTCTGGCCGCCGTCGGGGTTGGTCACCACGGTCTCGGAGGGTACGGCTGCCGCTGCGGCGGCGGGCGGCGCGGCCGTGGGCCACCAGCCGCCGAGCCGCAGGCCGGAGCCGAGGGTCCAGACGGCGACCACCAGGACGACGACCGCGGTGACGAGGGTGAGGCGTCCCTGCCACAACCGGGCCGCAGAGCGCAGGAAGAACCCGAGTACGGCGAAGAGCGGGCCGGTGCCGAGGACGAAGCCGGCCATGACCGCAGCACCGGCGAGGGCGGAACCGGACGTCACGGCGATCAGTTCGACGCTGAGCGTGACCCCGCAAGGGATGAGGACGGTGAGGAACCCGAGGACAGCGGGGGTCGAGACGGCGGTGGACTTCGCCGAACGTCGTACTCGCCGCCCCCAGGCGGCGGGCGGGCGCGGCACGAAGCGTCGTACGGCCCTCACCTCGAACATGTCGAGGGCGAAGAGGACCATCAGGACACCGGCCGCGATCAGCAGTCCAGCCTGGGTGCGGGGACCAGGCTGAACGGCAGCGCCGACCAGCCCGAGTGCCGCGCCGAGCAGCGTGTGGGAGACCAGTTTGGCGCCGAGGAACGCGCCGACGGGTACGAAGAGCCCGCTGCGCTCCCATGCCTCCGCGGACCATTCAGTGGCCCGGCGGCCGACCGCGCCGGCCAGGAGACCGCCTTGGACGGCGGCGCAGGAGGCGCCGCCTGCGAACAGGCCGGTGGTGACACCGGTGACGAGCAGGGTGGTGGATGAAGCCATGGGGGAAGCTCTCTCATCTGCGTCGCGAGCAGGAACGTGAACATGCCTGAGCCACCCGGCGCTGAATAGGCCAGGGCGGGGTGGCGAGGGATGTCTAGGTCCGGCTGACGCAGAGGAGGGAGACGGGATCAGGCGCCCTCGGCTGTGCGCACTCCACACCAGCCGCCCAGGAAGCGGGCACCGGGCCGGTGAGCTCTGCCGGAAGGGGCGCGGGCACGGGAGCGGCGAGCGCCGGAGGCGCCGAGAACTGAGCAGACGCGAGTGGGCAGTCCATGGGCGCCATGGACGGGCATCCGCTGCCCATGCCGCCGGTGGCCGTCTCCTCGCCCTGGACGTGCTCCGTACCAGAGGCCGCCGTCATGGTGGAGGCCGCTGAAGTCGGGGCCATGCCCATCATGTCGGCGTGCTCTGGTCCCCACATCAGGAATCCGCACGCCAGCAGCAGGCCGGCCACCAGGGTGGCGACGGTCAGCGAGGGCTGGTGGGCGGAGCGCGAGGGCATGGGAGCGATGCTACCCAAGAGCCCGACCCGGGCTTTCCCCGCGTCTCCGTTCGTGCCGTTGCACCGGGCCGTCACGGTGCTGCGGTCTCTGCCTGCGCGCTGGTCGGGCTCGGGGAAGAGCTGAAGGCGCCGCGCTCCTCGACAGTCCCGCCCAGCGTGGCCCGCAGGGACTCCATGTACTCCTTGGACTTCGCAGAGAGCGCCCAGCGGTCGCCGACAAGGTAGATCCCGCCGTACATCTCTGCGTAGTCCAGCCAGGCCCGCTGTCCTTCGACCGTGTCGAAGTCGACGAGGACATAGTCCGCCTGCTCGCTTTTGCAAGTGGCCTGACGGTAGTCGGCGGCTTTCGTTGTGATCTCCGCTGTGCAGCCAACGGCGGAGGCCAGTTGCTGCACGGTCATGGACGGGGCGGTCGCAGCGCTCGGGCTCGGGCCAATCGCCGCGTTCTCGGCGGCTGCCTCGGTGTCGGGCTCGGCGCTCCCGGCGCAGCCGGCTATCAGCAGCGCGCAGGCGCCGGCCAACGCCAGCCGCATCGATGCACGACGGCACCACGTACCTGCGCTGCGGGTGGGTGCTGGATGGGACGGTCTGGCAGCAGTCAACGTTTCCTCCCTTGAATGTTTCCGGCAGAGGGGCACTACCTCGATGCCGGCGTGATGCGGACGGTCTCGCGCACGGTCACCTGGTCGATGTCGGTGGTACGCACCGTGATGTTCAGGGTCCACTCACCGGGCATGGGCAGCCGGAGGTCATAGGTGGCCCAGTACCCCTTCTGGTTCTTGAGCTTGGCGTCGAGCGGGCCGATCCTGAGGTCCTCCTGGGTGAGGGTGAGGCGGAGTTCCGGGACTGCGGCGAGGCCGCCGTCCGCGGTGAAGACGACGGCTTCGACCGTGTTCTCGCCGACCTGCCCCGGCGCCAACGTGATCTGCACTGTGCCGCGGTGATTGGTCTTGCCCATGTCGAAGGGGACCGTGACCACCTTCACCCGAGGTTCCTCGACGGACGCCTTCGAGACCCTCTCGTCGGCGGCGCGGCTGGGCTGCGTACCAGTGAGCAGGGTGGTGATCGCCAGGACCAGGACACCGAGTACGGCTTCGGCGGCGACCATGCGACGCAGGCTCCGCCGGTACCTGTCGGCCTCAAGAACTGATGGCTCGGTTTCGTTGCTCGCCCCTTCCCCGGCTGGCACAGCGGACACGCGGTCGAGGTGGCGTCCCACTGAGGAAACGGGTGCGCCGACCGTTTGGGCGACCGGCACCAGATCGGGGGCGGACGCCATCAGCGTCTCCGTGGCCGGCAGTGACGCCTCGTGGACGAGTCGGGCGGTCCAGCGGCGGGAGAAGGAGGCCATCCACAGCACCAGGATCACGGCGGCGACCTTCACGACGAGGATCTTGCCGTACGCCGTAGCGAACAGCGCTTCCCAGGAGCCGACTTGCCGCCAGGACTGGTACATCCCCGTACCGACCAGAACTACGACGGCGCGGAAGGCCAGCGCCGAGAAGCGGCCGATCGCGGACGCCGGGATGTCCCGGCTGCCGGGTCCTCGGTGCCGCAGGAGGAGCATCAGCGTGAGCAGACCGCCCAGCCAGACCCCCATGGCCAACAAGTGCAGCACGGCGACCGGCATGGCCAGTGCCACCTGGGGACCCGCGGAGGCGTGTTCGGCCGCGGCCCACGTGACCGCCAGGGCCACGGCGAACAGCACGCCGGCCACGCGCACGCAGGCCCCCAGCTCCCGCGACGATCCGTCATCGACAGCGGCGCGCTGCGGGGCCAGCCGCTGGAGGTACACCGCGGTGGCCGCCAGGAGCACGAGCCGTGCGATGAGGGCGCCGCCGGACTTCCCCCTGGCGGTCCGGCCCAGCTGAGCCGGATCGAACGCCGAAGTCACCGCGCCGACAGTCTCGTAGGGGCCGCGCAACAGGAACAGGGCCACTGTGGAAGCCGTCAGCGCCACCCACCCCGCTGCCAGCAGGATACGTACCGGACGCGCGGTGCCCGCGGTAGTCCAGCACAGCAGGACGAACGCGGCAGCCCCGACGAGGAGAGCCAGACCGCTGTAGGCGATGTAGCGGAAGACGCCGTACAGGCGGCCGACCGCCGTGTCGTCCGGTGAGCCGGCCGCTACCACGGCGGCGGTCTCGGACGGCTTGCCGATGGAGAAGACGAAGGCGCCGGAGATCGGGTGCCCGTCGGCGGAGACGACGCGCCATGCCACGGTGTAGGTGCCTCGGGGCAGCCTGCCGGACAGCTCCACACGAGCGGTGCTCTCCTTGCCGTCCACATGCAGCGCGGGGCGGGGGTTCACCCGCTCGTTCTCCGGCGACAGCACTCTGAGTGAGTCTTCGACGAAGCTGACCGACTCGGTGAACGTGAGCGTGACGTGCTTGGGATCCGTCCTGAGGACGGTGCCGTCGCCAGGGTCGGAGCTGCTCAGGCTGGCATGTGCGGATGCCGAGCCGGCCCCGTTGAGGAGCAGTGCGAACGTGGCGGCAACCAGCGCCAGGATGATCAATGGCCTCCTGGCAGGAGATGATCCACTGGGCATGAAGGCACGGCCTCCGGAGCGGCAGTCGTCAACGGCGGCACCACCGCCCGGATATCCGTTCGGTGATGGAGAGTTGTGGACGATAGTGCTGCTGACGAAGAGACCGAGCTGTTCTAGCAACTTCGGCTAAAGACAGCGCACAGGGCGCAACTCGGGTCGCTTTCCCTGTATGACTGCGAGGTCACGGGCCGTCCCATCTGGCGACGGGTTCTTCTTCCGCGACCGCGACATCGTCGTGGTTGGCAGCGGCGACACCGCCATGGAAGAGGCCACCTTCCTCACTCGCTTCGCCCGATCGGTCACCGTCCACCGCCGCTCCACCCTGCGCGCCTCCAAGGTCAGGCAGAACCGGGCGTTCACCGACGACAAGATCTCCTTCGCCTTCGACAGCGAGATCACCGAAAGCAAGTAGACGAACGGCATACTCTCCGGCGTCGTCCTACGCGGCACCTTCACCGGCAAACGCCGCGACCTCGACATCACCGGCCTGTTCATCGGCATCGGACACCCCCGTTATCTTTTTCGCGGTCCTGCAATGGGGCCGCTGGCCTCCGGGCCCGGTATGACTGTGTCCCCTCTGTCGAAGGCATGACCTGGGGGGTGGTGTCGCCGGGTCCGTGGGGTGCCGTCACAGACGCTGATGAGAGACCCGGCCACCGCCCGGCCTGGCGCAATGCCGGACAGTTCGCGGGCGGCAGGTCTGCATAACGTGGATGCGCGAGCACGGTGCCGCCGCCGAGGCCGGCAGGATCCAACCACCCTGGAGGGGTGCGATGTTAGACACCGGCGATGTGGCCGTCTTCCTGGGTATGGACGTCGGCAAGAGCGCCCACCACGGCCACGGGCTGACGCCGGCGGGCAAGAAAGTCTTCGACAAGCCGATGCCCAACAGCGAACCGAAACTGCGGGCCGTCTTCGACAAGCTGATCGCGAAGCTCGGCACGGTACTGGTGATCGTGGACCAACCGGCCTCGATCGGCGCTCTGCCGCTGACCGTGGCCCGCGACGCGGGCTGCGAGGTCGCCTACCTTCCCGGACTCGCGATGCGGCGGATCGCCGACCTGTATCCGGGCGAGGCGAAAACCGACGCGAAGGACGCGGCGGTCATCGCGGACGCCGCCCGCACCATGCCGCACGTCCTGCGTTCGCTGGAGCTGACCGACGAGATCACCGCCGAGCTCACGGTGCTGACCGGCTTCGACCAAGACCTCGCCGCCGAAGCCACCCGCACCAGCAACCGAATACGCGGTCTGCTCACGCAGTTCCACCCCAGCCTCGAGCGCGTGCTTGGGCCCCGGCTGGACCACCCGGCCGTCACCTGGCTCCTCGAGCGCCACGGATCTCCGGCCGCTCTGCGCAAAGCGGGCCGCCGCAGGCTCGTCGAACTCATCCGCCCGAAAGCCCCGCGCATGGCCGCCCGGCTGATCGACGAGGTCTTCGACGCCCTGGACGAGCAGACCGTCGTGGTCCCGGGAACCGGCACCCTCGACATCGTGATCCCGTCCCTGGCCGCCTCGCTCGCAGCGGTTCACGACCAGCGCCGGGCGCTCGAAGCCCAGATCAGCACCCTGCTGGAGGCCCACCCTCTTCACCCGGTCCTGACCTCGATGCCGGGAGTCGGAGTCAGGACCGCTGCCGTCCTGCTGGTCACCGTCGGCGACGGCACCAGTTTTCCCAGCGCCGCCCACCTCGCCTCCTACGCCGGTCTCGCCCCCACGACCAGATCCTCGGGGACCTCGATCCACGGCGAACACGCACCACGAGGCGGAAACCGGCAGCTCAAACGCGCCATGTTCCTCTCCGCCTTCGCCTGCATGAACGCTGACCCGGCCTCACGCGCCTACTACGACCGGCAAAGAGCCCGCGGCAAAACCCACACCCAGGCCCTCCTCCGACTCGCCCGCCAACGCATCAGCGTCCTGTTCGCCATGCTCCGCGACGGCACCTTCTACGAGTCCAGAGTCCCCACCATCACCCTCGCCGCATGACCATCCCAAACAGCCTCATACCCGGCACCACGTCCTTGACGAAGGACATAGAGACACCCCCCCGCACTGAACTCTTCACCGGACAGGTCGACCTCGACGACGAGCGCTACATCAAGGGCGCCTCACCCTCGACCCGCACGAACATCCCCGGCGTCTTCGCCACCGGCGACGTCGTCGACCACACCTACCGCCAAGCCATCACCGCAGCCGGTTCGGGCTGCACCGCGGCCCTCAGCGACGAGCCCTGCTTCACCGACCTGAGCGACAGCGGCGCGGACGTCGACATGGCGCAGGCCGACGCCTGACTGACGGGCCCCCATCCCAGGTGGGGGCCAGCGCGGAACCGCACCCAGTCCGAACAGCCTGGTCAAGACTCGTCCTCAGCACGGTGGGCGTGCTCGGGTCCGGGGTGGGCTACGCCTGGGACGAGAGGATTGTCGTAGTCAAGTTCGATCTTGCCGAAAGCTGCGCCTGGGGTGGGCGCCGAGTCATTGTCGGCGATGATCAGCTGGACTTGAGAGGCGTGGGCCTCGGCGAGTGTTTGAAAGCGCTGGTAGGTCCGGTGCCCGCGGGCCTGGTCGTCCAGGTTGCTCCCGGATGCCTTTCGAGGCGAGTCGATGATCAGCAGCGACGGCACTCGGACGTCGGGGTGTGTGATGCCGAACTCCAGCAGTGAGAGGCTGTACGCGACGTTGATGCAGGTCACGATTCCCCCGCCGTCGGCCTGAAGACTCTCGAACGAGACGTTGTCCACTACAGGCAGATAGGACGACGGGTCGATGGTCGCGGACTGGATCCACGGCGCCGGGCGCAGCTGCGAGATCATCATGTTGAAGTCTCGGCCAAGGTCGCTCACGAGGGTTTGCCGCGCGGCGAGTTCGGCTGTGCGGGCCTTCTTTTCAGCGGTTGCGCGGGTTCTCTGCTCCTTGATGGCACGGACATCTCGTGCGATCGCGTGTGCCCGTGTCCAGGAGTCTCGTAGCTGGGTCACGGAGTCGATGGCTGCCCTGAGGGAGGCCGCGCGGGCACTGGCGTCTGCGATGGCGTCGAAGCGGGGTGCCACGAGGTCGCGGGTCTGTGCGTCGAGTTGACGTCGCAGACTGTGGGCGAGGAAGTCCGTTTGCTGGGCTCGTTGTTGTGCGGCTTCCAGGACACCGCTATCGGCTTCGAGTACGGCTCGAGCGTCCTGGAGCTGAAGGTCAAGGTTCCTTCGGGTCTGCGCGATAGCGGCGGGATCGACGTCTTGGTCGTGCAGGTCGTCCTGCAGACAGACCACGCAGTGGTCCTCGGGAACGGGCCGGGTGCTGAGGCGCTGCATGCAACGTGGGCAGACAACGAAGTCGAACGGTGACAGCTTCTCAATGGCGGTGCTGGAGCGGTCGAGTCGGGAGATGTCGAGCTCGACCTGGGCGACGACCGCGGCACGGGCCTCCACGAGCTCTTGTGCCGCAAGGACGTCCTGCTCGGCGTCGCGGGCGCTGTCCAATGCCGCACGCAGGTCTCGGCGAAGGACGGCGTCGGCTGCGGTGCTCTCCTCCAGTTCGTGGCGCAGGGATGCCAGCGCTGCATCGGCTCGTTGCAGCATGTCCCGCAGACTGGTCAGCTCGGCCCGCAGTTGGTCCTCGGTTCGGGGATCAGTCGCGCCGAGGAAGTTCTTGACGTTCTCATACTCGTCCGTCTTCTTGCGGAGCTCCTCCTTGAGTTCGCCCAGCTTCCGGCTGAGTTCCAGCACGGTGCTATCGGTGAGCGAGAACATCAGCTTGAAGAGGGCGGTGCGTTTGGTCCTGAACCAGGTGTCGAGGTGTCCCACGACTTCGCGGTCGATGTTGCGGGCTTCCCGGTACACGTAGGCGAAGAGGTCGGTGAACGTGAGGTCCCGCGTGGTTGCTTTGCCGTCGCGGCTGGCGGGGATCGTCTCGCGGGGGAAGTCGAGGGCCGCCAGAAGGTAGTCCGACAAGAGTGGCAGGTCGCCGTCCGCTTGTACGGCGTAGGTATTGCGAGTGGCCAGGCTCCCTGGATCCAGGACATCGACCTGGCCGGAGCGGGCGTCGTTCACGGTCCTCTTGAGAATCACGTGCTGCTCGCCGATGAAGACCTCGGCACGGGCAGAGATAACGTGGTCGCGGACGGCCGGGGTCAGTACGGCTTTGCCACCCACCACATGCTTGAGCAGCATCAGGAGACTGGACTTGCCGGTGCCGCTGGGACCGCTAACGACGGTGGCCGGCCCGTCGAAGCGGTAGGTCTTCTCGGCGTCGGCGGTGGTGACGGTGAGGGAACGGAAGCGAAGGTGGACTGCCATTTCAGATCTCCATCCGCCAGGGCCTGTCGACCGCGTCCGGCAGACGGTCGTAGATGAGGGTCTTCAACGTCGTACCTGACTTGTTGAAATGCTTCTTGAGGAGAGTGACGCGTTTCGCCACCACGGCCCACTCATCCGTCTCTGCCAGCATTGCCGCGGCGACCGCGCCGGACGCTGTGATGCGAAACTCGGCCCGGTCAGTCCCGCTGTAGGTGATCAGGTCGCGGGCAGCCAGGGATCCCAGGACGGTGTAGTAGCGGTGGTCCCAGGGCCCGTACTTGTAGCGGGTCATGCGGCTCTCAACGGATAGGCGTTCAGCGGAGGTGGGTTGTGCTCCGTCGGGCCACGGAATCCCGTCCTCGGCCAGGAGGCGCTCCAGCATGGCCGGGTAGCGCAGTAGGAAGTCGAGCTTGGCAAGTTTGGTCAGACCGTCCAGACCCTTTTTCGCTCCGGTGAAGCGGTCGATCAGCAGCAGCACGCGGGCCTCGTGATAATGCGCCTCATGCTGCTCCTGTCGACGGGCCCGGTCCCTCAGGCGCGTGGTCGCCACCAGACGATCGCCTGCGCTTGTCACGACGCCTCCTCCTCAGAGGGGTCGAACACGTCGGAGAAGTAGAAGTCGCAGTCGTCACAGAGCTGGTAGGCCAAGCCCCGCAGATGACGCCCGTTGACGGGAAACGGAAGCCCGGCACCAGGTAGGTCTGGTGTCAGGAGCCTCGTCATCAGCTGGTTCATGCGGCGCCCGTAGGCTGAGCCGTCGGAAGTTTCCTCTTCGGCCTGCTCGCGGCAGGCGAAGACGGTGTCCAAGACCTCGTAGCTCACATTGGCCAGCTCCGTGGTGTCCCCCGCCAATCCCGACCGGTTTTGGGACCAGGCGACATACCAGGCTGATCGAAGGCGCTCGGCGTGGGCAGCCTCATCCGCCGGAATTCGCCCGCGGGCCATCTTCTTGCGCAGGTTGCCCCCACCCGGAGCGACGATCGGCAGCTGGCCGCGGGCGAAGGTGGGCACTATGGAACGGCTGGAGACGAACGTGTCGAGGACCGTGGCCTTGGTCAGCCGGCGCCTCGCGATGCGCTGCTGGATCTGCACGCTGTGCAGGACCCTCGTGGGGTCGGCGATATAGACGGCGAGCTGTCCGCGATCGCTCTCGTCGCGGTTCGACTGCTCGATTCGCTCGATCAGCGCGCGATAGGTGGCCTCGACATCCACGTGTTCCCGCTGCAGGGTCGCGATCGCAGGAATGAGGAGACTCTGGAGATTGACGTCAGTGATGTGCCGGCGGGACGGCAGTTCATCGTCGATGTGCAGCGCGGCGAAGAAGACCTTCACCAAGTCGGTGAAACCGTCCGGGATGGCGATGTCGGCGAGCCGCGAGACCTGGGGGACTTCGGGGATGGTGGCGTAGGGCTGCTTCCATCGAACTTTCAAGAGGTACTGGGCGACGGCGCTGGCCATGTCGTCTACCCCAGAAGTGATACGCGGGTCGGGCCCACACATCGCTTTCAGGGTGGTAGCGCCCCCCTTGCCTGTCGTGAGGCCGGCGTTCGTGGCAAGACGAAGCCGGACGTTGCTCAGGCCGTCGCACGCGCGCCATCGGTCGAAGAGGTGCGCTAGCCCTCCGTCCTTGCACAGATCCGCCACGTTCCAGGGGTTCCGTCGCTTGCCGCGGTGCTTCACTGATACGAGTTCGACCGAACCGCCGGCGTACGAGACCACGAAATCCTCGTGCCACTCGCAGACCACCGATTCGACAGACTCCTGTGTCAGCAGCGCCACGCATATTTGGGCGGCGACCTCTGCCTGATACCGGTAGTTGCCCAGGGTGTCCGACCCGCTGTCCTCCTGAGGTGCCACGCGGAAGACCGGGTGCACGAACCCTTCATCGGACTCTGCGTCCTCTGCCGCCTCAGCCTCGACTGCCACTGCGCACGCACCCCCCACCCCCGCCGCTGGAGCTACGCCCCCAGGGCCGACAGCGGAAGATCACCACAATTACCACAGCACCCATGCACTCCGTAACCGGTCGATCACATTCGATGCCGCGGAAGACGTGAGGTCCGCTTCGCCTCGGTCGACGGCGGCGCACAGGACTGGGACTCCCCCTGCCCCTGGAGCAGCCCACAGGCTCGCGACCGCGCGTCGATCCTGCATGGCCGGTGCCAGGGCAGCCCTCCCACCTGACTCGTCCGGTCCCGTTCGCCCCCGATCACTCCCAATGCAGCCGAGACGCGACCCGGGTGGGCGCCGCCGCACCAAGATCCGGACCATTTCCGGACTAGGCCCCGCCAGAGGGCCGCGCCAACTGTCGTTTTTCCACGTCAGCGTGGGTGCAGGTGTACCCCCAGGAGGCGAAGAACCTGCCGGGCGGCAATTCAGCCGGAGCACGAACTGATCCGCGCCACCCATCAGCCTGCGGCCAACACCCAATACTGACGGTTGGTCAATTTGCCCGACTTTGCTGCCGAGCCACGGTGGAATATAGCTGGGAATCCCCGGTTTCGGAAACCGGGGATCGCATGGATTATCGAAGCTCCACCGCACCACTCCCCCCTAGTGGAAAGGTATTTGCCGTCCGATGGCACAGCTTCGATCTCGAAATCCCTAACCCCGCTCTGTTGCCGGAGCGCCACAGTGCCCAAGACCGTTTCCAGCAAGCCAACACCACGCCACAGCCCGAACGGGATGCCTTCCACCTCAGGGCGGAAAGGTCCGGTCGGGCGCAGTGATCACTCAGTGAGCCACAGCCCCTCGAGAGCAACCGGCACCTCGGATGGACCCTAAGCCAGCCGCACCGCCGCGGGAGTTGTTCTCCGTGTGCGAATCCGGTGGCTTTTCGCTGGACTTTTCAAACGTTCCCTCTATGGTCGTCGTCCCACCATTCCTCCGCCCAGGGGAGCGTGACCAACCTGCTTCTTGCACCGACTCGCCCGATCGGCGTTCTGCGCCATCGCAAGGACCTCATGTCATCCCAGGAATCCGCGAAGAGCGGACGAAACGTTTCCCCCGACCTGGTCACCGGAAAGTGGCTAACGACCGATGAACTCGCGGGCCTCTTGAACGTCGATCCCTCCACGCTCCGTCGCTGGCGCACTGCCCGACCTCTGCAAGGGCCGCCGTTCGTCCATGTGTCCGATCGCGTCACGCTGTACAGCGCGATTGACGTCGAACACTGGCTGCGCAGTCGCCGCGTCGATCCCTCACAGGCGGCCTGACATGGCGATAGCGACACCTGCTTCCGCCATCGAGGCCGTGCCGGTTGGCGTCCGCCTCACCGCTGATGTCGAATACCGGCCCAACCGGCCTTCGCCCTACCGAGCTCGGGTGCGCTGGTGGGACCCCGCGACAAAGTCCCGCAAGTCCATCTCCGAGGCCAAGGAGACCGAGGACGAGGCCCAGGAGTGGATCTCGGCCCTGGTCGAGGCCGCCCAGGCCGGCATCAACCCGTCGCTTGCCACCATGCCGTTGGCCGACTACGGCACCGCGAACATGAACCTCGCGCTTCGAGGGCTGGAGCTCAAGACGCTCGACCCCTATATGGCCGGTTGGCGTCTGCGCGTAGTGCCCTCCCTCGGGCATCTACCGGTTCGGATGATCACCAACGGTGCAGTGGACCGCACCGTCTACCGGTGGATCGCTGACGAGTACAGCCGCTCCACCGTGAAGAACACCATCGCCGTCCTCGTTCGCGTCATGGAGCAGGCCGTTCGAGACGGGCTCATCAAGGTCAACCCCGCGCGAGTCAGCGGCTGGCAGCGCCAGTACCAGCAGGTCGAGGACGAACTGAACGACCCGCGTGCGCTCGCCTTGCCCGACTGGGAGACCCTCCAGGCCCTCGCCAAGGCCCTGGTCGCTCGCTCATACGGCCAGTACCAGGGCTGGGGCGACGTGGTCACTTTCGCCGCGTCCACGGCAGCCCGCATCGGTGAGGTCTCCGGAGTCCGCGTCAAGGACATCGACACCGATAACTGGATCTGGACCGTACGACGGCAGACCACCCCCGCCCGAGGCGGGCTCGTCGACAAGGCCACCAAGGGAAAGCGCGCCCGCAAGGTACCCCTCATCGAAGAGGTACGGCCGATGGTGGCCCAACGCCTGCTCGCCGCCGGCAACAGCCCAGACGCCCGGATCTTCTTCGGCCCCCGCGGCGGACGCATCTCCACCGCCGTCCTGCGCGACGCCACCCACTGGGACAACGTCGTCACAGAGCTCGGTTTCGAGCACCTTCGACGACACGACCTGCGCCACACCGGGCTGACCTGGTTCGCCGACGCAGGCGTCCCACTCCATGTCCTGCGCAAGATCGCCGGACACGGCTCGCTGACCACCACTCAGCGCTACCTGCACCCCGACGCCGGCCAGATCACGGCAGCTGGTGCCGCGCTGTCTGCGCACCTCATGGTGCTCCGTGCACCTCGTTCGCTGCCAGTCACGGCCGTTACCGCCGTCTGACCCGAACTGAGCGCCTTGGTCCCCAACTGGTCCCCAAAAACGATCAAGGGGCCGTTTCAGATTGCTCTGAAACGGCCCCTGACCTGCGACTACGAGGCGAACCTCAAGTCGGGACGACAGGATTTGAACCTGCGACCCCTTGACCCCCAGTCAAGTGCGCTACCAAGCTGCGCCACGTCCCGATGTGCTTCTGATCTGGGGTTTCCCCCGTCTCGGCGGCACATGCAGAACATTACCCCACACCGAGGGGTGTCCATGCACCGGTTATCGGCAGGAGGGGGATGAAGGGAGGATGAAGGGGTGAACGCACGGGATCGGGACGATGAGGGGCGGGCGCGGAACGCTCGGCCCCGGGACGGGCTGGGACGGCCGCTGCCCTACGGGGCCCAAGGGGTGGAGCGGCAGCCCGAGGGAGTGGTGCGGTCGCCCGGGGAGACGGTGGAGCAGGCGCAGCGGCTGCTGGACGCCGGGATGCCCTTCCACGCCCACGAGGTGTTCGAGGACGCCTGGAAGTCGGGGCCCGCGGCCGAGGCGCCGCTGTGGCGGGCGCTGGCGCAGCTGGCGGTGGGGCTGACGCACTCGGCGCGCGGGAACGCGGTGGGCGGGGCCCGGCTGCTGCGCCGCGGAGCCGAGGCCCTGGCCGGGCTGGACGGAGCCGGCGATGCGGGCGCTCCCGGGGCCGGGGCCGCGCCCGGGACCCCGTACGGGATGGACCTGGTCGGGCTGGTGCGGTGGGCCCGGGAGCTGGCGGAGCGGGTGGAGGCCGGCGCAGTCGTCGATGCGGCGGCCGAGGCCCCGCGCCTCACGGGCGGACCCGGCCCCGCCTGAGCGCGGGGCGGCGGACCCGGCCCCGGCGGCACGGCGGCCCCTGCGGGTGGTCCCGGTCCGACGCCCCGGCCGGGGCTACGCCGGCTGGAGGAGGTCCCAGCGGTTGCCGTAGAGGTCCTGGAAGACCGCGACCGAGCCGTACGCCTCGTGGCGCGGCTCCTCCAGGAAGCGGACGCCCTCGGCGGTCATCCGGGCGTGGTCGGCGGCGAAGTCGTCGGTGTAGAGGAAGAAGCCGACCCGGCCGCCCGTCTGGTCGCCGACGCGGGAACGCTGGGCGTCGTCCTTGGCGCGGGCCAGCAGGAGGGCGGATTCCGTGGCGCCGGGCGGGCGCACCACGACCCAGCGCGAGCCGTCCGGGCGCGGGGTGTCCTCGGCGAGGTCGAAGCCGAGCGCGCGGGTGTAGAAGTCGATGGCCTCGTCGTAGTCGTGGACCACGAGGGCGGTGAGGGCGAGGTGGGAGGACATGTCCTCATTGTGCGCCGAGGAGGACCACCTCCAGGGTCCGGGGGCCGTGCACGCCCTCCACCCGGTCCAGTTCGATGTCGCTGGTGGCGGAGGGTCCGGAGATCCAGGTCAGGGGCTTGGTGGGGTCCAGCAGAGGCAGTGCCCGCGGGACCGAGTCCACCACCTGGGCGGGGACCCGGACCACGCAGATGTGGTGGTCCGGGACGAGCGTGATCCGGCGCCGCCCCTGCTCGGGGCCGCCGTCGAGGACGATCGTGCCGGTCTCGGCGATCGCCAGGGCGCAGCCCGTCACCACGCTGTCCACCGCGTCCAGTTGGTGCGGGGTGGAGGCCGCGCGGTCGTGGATCCGGGTCGGGTCGGCCGCCGCGAGCCAGTGCGGCGGCAGCCCGGGCGGTACGAGCACCGACGACGCGCCCCGTTCGGCGAGGAGACGGGCCAGCAGCACGGCGATGCCGTCCTCGTCGACCCGGTGGACCTTGGCCCGGTACTCCGCGAGGTTCTCGGCGAGCAGGTCGACGGTCTCGGCCGGAGTGCGGGCACCGTGGACCTGGAGGTAGTCCCGGGGAACGGCGGTGTCCGGGCGCGGCTCCGGCAGGGCCCGCCGGATGCGGGCCAGGATCTGCTCCTTGGCGCTCATGGGCGTGCCCCCTTCTCGCGTGCCGCCTGCTCTCGTGCCGCCTGCTCTCGTGCCGCCTTCTCGCGCTCCGCCTTCTCGCGCTCCGCCCACCAGTCGCGGAACGAGCCCTCCGGGAGCTCCGGCAGCTCCCTGCTGTCCGTCCAGGCCCGCCCCGGGCCCGGCAGCCGGCGCGGGCGCAGCCGCCGGGCCCGGGCCAGCAGCCGCTCCCCCGCGCGCAGCGCGCCCGGGCGGTCGAGGAGGAGTCTGGCGGCCCGCATGGCGGCCCGTTCGGCGGTGTGGCCGTCGGCCGGGCGGATGCGGACACGGATGCCCTCGCGGGTCACCGGGCCGCCCTGGACCACGCGTTCGCGCAGGTGGACCAGGACCTCCGGGATGTCGATGGCGACCGGGCAGACCTCGTAGCAGGCCCCGCACAGGGTGGAGGCGTAGGGCAGGGTGGCGTCGATCTCGCTCCCGGTGCCGCGGAGCTGGGGGCTGAGGATGGCGCCGATCGGGCCGGGGTAGACCGAGCCGTAGGCGTGGCCGCCCGCGCGCTCGTACACCGGGCAGACGTTGAGGCAGGCCGAGCAGCGGATGCAGCGCAGGGCCTGGCGGCCCACCTCGTCGGCGAGGGTGTCGGTGCGGCCGTTGTCGAGGAGGACGAGGTGGAACACGGAGGGGCCGTCGCCGTCCACGGTGCCGGTCCACATGGTCGTGTACGGGTTCATCCGCTCGGCGGTCGACGAGCGGGGCAGCGTCTGGAGGAAGATCTCCAGGTCGCGGAAGGTCGGGATCACCTTCTCGATGCCGACCACCGAGATCAGGGTCTCGGGCAGGGTCAGGCACATCCGGCCGTTCCCCTCGGACTCGAAGACGACCAGGGTGCCGGTCTCGGCGACCATGAAGTTGGCGCCGGACACGGCGACTTTGGCCCGCAGGAACTTCTCGCGCAGGTGCAGCCGGGCGGCTTCGGCGAGCTCGCGCGGGTCGTCGCCCAGCCCCTCGGGGGCCGGACGGCCCCAGCCGCCCATCTCCGCGGCGAAGACGTCGCGGATCTCGCCGCGGTTGCGGTGGATGGCCGGGACCAGGATGTGGGAGGGCCGGTCGTGGCCGAGCTGGACGATGAGCTCGGCGAGGTCGGTCTCGTACGCGGCGATCCCGGCCGCCTCCAACGCCTCGTTCAGGCCGATCTCCTGGGTGGCCATGGACTTGACCTTGACGACTTCCCGTTCCCCGGTGGCCCGGACCAGTTCCGTCACGATGCGGTTGGCCTCGTCGGCGTCGGCCGCCCAGTGGACGGTGCCGCCCGCGGCGGTGACGGCGGCCTCCAGTTGGAGCAGGTACCGGTCGAGGTGCGCCAGCGTGTGGTCCTTGACCGCCTTGCCGGCGGCGCGCAGCCGGTCCCAGTCCTCCAGTTCGGCGACGGCCCGCGCCCGCTTGTCGCGGATCGTGTGCGTGGCGTGGCGGAGGTTGGCCCGCAGCACCTCGTCCCGTACGGCCTCGCGGGCCGCGTCGGGGAAGGCCGGCATGCCCACGAAGGTGCCCGTCATACGAGTGGCTCCTCTTCCGTCGAGGCCAGGATCTCGGCGAGGTGCAGGGCCCGCAGCGGGGCGCCCCTGCGGCGCAGGATGCCGTCCAGGTGGGCGAGGCAGGAGTTGTCGGCCCCGCAGAGCACCTCGGCGCCCGTGGACAGCGCGTGGTCGGTCTTGTCGGTGCCCATCGCGGCCGATACGTCCGGGTTCTTGACGGCGAAGGTCCCGCCGAAGCCGCAGCACTCCTCGGCTCCGGGCAGTTCGCGCAGCTCCAGACCGCGTACGGCGGCCAGCAGCCGCCGGGGCCGGTCTCCGAGCCCGAGGCCCCGCAGGCCGTGGCAGGAGGGGTGGTAGGTGACGGTGTGCGGGAAGTACGCGCCGACGTCCGTGACCCCGAGGACGTCGACCAGGAACTCGGTGAGCTCGTACACGCGCGGTACGAGGTCCTCGGCCAGCGCGGCCAGGGCCGGGCCCCGGCCCTCGGCCTCGGCGGCGCGCCCGATCCGGGGGTAGTGGGAGCGGACCATGGCCGCGCAGGAACCGGACGGGGTGACCACGTACTCGTACCCGGCGAAGGCCTCGGCGGTACGCCGGACCAGCGGTTCGGCCTCGCGCCGGTAGCCGGTGTTGTACTGCGGCTGACCGCAGCAGCTCTGCGCGGCGGGGAAGTCCACGGTGACCCCGAGCCGCTCCAGGAGGCGGACGACGGCGATGCCCGTGCGCGGGTACAGCGCGTCGTTGACGCAGGTGACGAACAGGGCGACGCGCATGACGGGCAGAATAGCCCGGTGAAGAAGTTCTCAGTGATCGGCATAGGCGCGGGCGACCCGGACCACCTGACCCTCCAGGCGGTCAGGGCGATCGGCGCGGCGGACGCATTCCTCATCCTGGAGAAGGGCGAGGAGAAGGCGGATCTGACCGGGCTGCGGCGCGCGATGCTCGACGCGCACGCCCGCCCCGGACACCGGCTGGTGGAGGGCCGCGATCCCGATCGCGACCGGACGCCCTCCGACTACACCCCCACGGTGGACGGCTGGCGCAGTGCGCGGGCCGAGCTCTTCGAGCGGTTCATCGCCGAGGACCTCGCGGAGGGCGAGACGGGCGCGTTCCTGGTGTGGGGCGATCCCTCGCTCTACGACTCCACGCTCGCGATCCTCGACGAGGTGCTGGAGAAGGGCCGGGTCGCCTTCGAGCACGAGGTGGTGCCGGGCATCAGCAGCATCTCCTCGCTGCTGGCCCGCCACCGCACCACCCTCAACCGGGTGGGCCGCCCGGTCCAGATCACCACCGGGCGCCGGCTCGCGGAGGGCTGGCCGGCCGACGTGGACGACGTGGTGGTGATGCTGGACGCCCGGCACGCCTTCACCGCCCACCTCGACCAGGACCTGTACATCTACTGGGGTGCGTACGTCGGTACCCCCGACGAGATCCTGGTCTCGGGAAAGCTGGCGGAGGTCGCCGGCCGGATCGAGGAACTGCGCACCGAGGCCCGCGCCCGCAAGGGCTGGATCATGGACACGTACCTGCTCCGGCGCGACTAGGGACCGCGTCCTCGCCCTGCGCCGATCGCCGGCCTTCGTGACGCATGCAGCGTTGCGCTGCTTGTGGGCCCCGGCGTTGAGGGCCGCCGTATCCAGGGCGCGTCAGCAGGCCCGAGGGCCGACCGCCAGTGTCAGTTCGAGGACCCGCTGTGGCGATGCGAGGTCCGGGAAGAGCTCCCGCAGCTGTGCCATGCGGTAGCGGACCGTCTGGGGATGGACGAACAGGGCCGCCGCCACCTCGTCCCGCCTGCCCTGGTGCAGCAGCCAGGCCCGCAGCGTCTCCTCCAGTCGCCGGGCGGTCGTGACGGGCAAGGTCCGCAGCGGTTCGAGGGCTCGGGCGCGCAGGTCCGCGAACGCGTCCGCATCGGCGCTCAGCACCAGCTCGGGCAGGTGGTCCTCGGTGTCGCGGATGTCGGAGGAGAGGGAGCGGGCGCGTACGGCTCGTGCGTACGAGGCGGACGCGCGAGTCCATGGCCGGGCCGGGCCGACCACGGCGGTGCGGTCGGTCAGCTGCCGCAAGAGGTGTGCTCGGTCGGCATCGGGGACGAGCAGCACACCGGTGGCGTCCGGCAGATCGTCGAGGACGAGGGTGTTCGGGTCGAGCGTGCGGTAGGCGGGCCGGGCCTGGGCGGCGGGCAGCAGGACCGCGGTCAGCGAAACCGGTGGCTGCCACCCGGCCCGTTGAACGGAGGCGAGCAGGACGTCCGTGCTCGCGCCGGCGAGGAGATCTCGGGCCAGGTGTTCCAGGTGGCGCTCGTGGGCCCTGCCCCGGGCGGCCAGCTCGTCGGCGTGGCCCGCGGCGCTCGCGGCGGAGAGCTCGTCGATGTAGGCGAAGGTCAGCTCGGCGAACTTGGCGACCTCGGCGGCGGGCAGACCTGCGGGTACGGCACCCGCTGCCAGGCATCGCCAGGCCACGCGGGCGCCGACGCGGTAGGCGCTGAGCAGGGCGTCCATCGAACGGCCGTCGCGCACCTCGCCGCGGCCCAGTTCGTAGGCCGCGTCACCGGCGTCGCCGCCCGTGGCGTTCCCGGTGGCGAGGTCCAGATAGTGCCCCAGGGCGGTGCGTACGGATCGGCGGATGGTGGCGCCCATGCGGCCCGAAAGGGCGTTGGCGTAGGGATGGACCTCGTCGATGATCGCCTGGACGACCTCGTCGGCGGTGTTCTTCAGCGCGCCCCGAAGTGCGGCGACCGTCGTCTCATCCAGGGCCAGCTCGCTGGCCCTCCTGCTTGCATGACTCACGTTTTGTTCCCTGCGAACAATTCAGCCGACCAGATTTACGTCCTGCGGTTAGGACTTTACGCCTTGGCGCATACCAAGCTGGGGTCATGACGAGTACAGCCCTCCGCAGCAGGGCGTGGAAACTGCTGGAGATGGTCACGACGCCGCTGCTGCCGTCCGACTACCTCGACCTGGTCAGCCCGCTGCGTGCGGGCGCCGACCTGCGTGGGCGCATCGAGGCCGTGCACCCGGAGACGGGTGACGCCGCGACCATCGTGATCAGGCCGGGGCGGGGCTGGCGCGGCCACACGGCCGGTCAGTACGTGCGGATCGGGGTCGACGTCGACGGGGTGCGCCTGTGGCGCGCCTACTCCCTCACCTCGCCGACGAACCGCCGGGACGGCCGCGTCACGATCACCGTGAAGGCGATCCCGGACGGCAAGGTCAGCAACCACCTGGTCCGCCGGGCGAAACCGGGCACGCTGATCCAGCTCGACCAGCCGACCGGTGACTTCGTACTGCCGCAGGCCAAGCCCGCCAAGGTGCTCTACCTGACGGCCGGCAGCGGCATCACGCCCGTGATGGGCATGCTGCGCGACACCGAGTTCGACTACTCCGACGACACGGTCATGGTCCACAGCGCGCCACAGCCGCAAGACGTGATCTTCCGCAGCGAGCTGCACGGCCTGGTCGCGGACGAGAAGCTGCGGCTCACCGAGGTGCACACCGACACGGACGGAATGCTCGACATCGCCCGTCTCGACGAACTCGTGCCCGACTGGGCCGAGCGCGAGACCTGGGCCTGCGGACCCGCGGGCCTGCTCGACGCCGCCGAAGAGCACTGGACCGAGCACGGCGTACGAGAGCGCCTGCACACCGAGCGCTTCCGCCCCGGCATCGTCGTCGCCGGCGAGGGCAGCGAGGGCGGCGAGGTCACGTTCGGCGCCAGCGGCAAGTCCGTCGACGCGGACGGCTCCACGCCGTTGCTGGACGTCGGCGAGGAGGCCGGCGTGCTCATGCCCTCCGGGTGCCGCATGGGCATCTGCTTCGGCTGCGTCACGCCGCTCACGTCGGGCGCCGTCCGCGACCTGCGCACCGGCGATATCACCGAGGCCGAGCCGGGCGTCCTCATCCAGACCTGCGTGTCCGCCGCGGCGGGCCCTTGCACCATCGAACGGTAGGAGCACCTTGACCGCCATCGACCCCACCGCACACCTGACCGCGGAGCAGATCGAGGAGCTCGGCCGCGAGCTGGACGCGATCCGTGACGAGGTGATCGCCGACCGCGGTGAGAAGGACGCCGCCTACATCCGCAAGGTCATCTCGGCGCAGCGCAAGCTCGAGCTGGTCAGCAGGGGCGTACTGCTGTTCTCGATCTTCCCGCCCGCGTGGCTGATCGGCACCGCCGGCCTGTCCGTGGCGAAGATCATGGACAACATGGAGATCGGCCACAACATCCTGCACGGCCAGTGGGACTGGATGCGGGACCCGAAGATCCACTCCACCACCTGGGAGTGGGACCACGTCTCGCCGTCCGACCAGTGGAAGCACTCGCACAACGAGCTGCACCACACGTACACCAACGTGATCGGCAAGGACAACGACCTCGGCTACGGCATCATGCGCGTCGACGAGGACCAGAGGTGGCACCCGTTCCACCTCGGCCAGCCGCTGTGGAACTTCCTCAACGCCTGCTTCTTCGAGTACGGCATCGCGGCGTACGACCTGGAGCTCGGCAAGAACCTCCACAAGCGCCGCCGCAAGAACCCGGAGTTCCGCGCGCGGGCCAAGGCCGTGGGCCGCAAGATCCGCAAGCAGGTGCTCAAGGACTACGTGATCCACCCGCTGCTGTCGGGCCCGTCGTTCCTCCCCACGCTCGCCGCCACGTTCACCGCGAACCTGGTCCGCAACATCTGGACCCACTCGGTGATCATGTGCGGGCACTTCCCCGAGGGCGTGCAGGTCTTCGAGCGCCGGTCGATCAAGGGCGAGACCCGCGGCCAGTGGTACCTGCGGCAGATGATGGGCTCGGCGAACATCAGCGGCAGCAAGGCCATGCACTTCATGACCGGCAACCTGTCGCACCAGATCGAGCACCACCTGTTCCCGGACCTGCCGAGCAACCGGTACGCCGAGGTCGCGGTGAAGGTGCGCGCGCTGTTCGACAAGTACGAGCTGGAGTACGTCACCGGGCCGCTGCCCAAGCAGGTGTTCTCCGCGTGGCACAAGGTCTTCCGGCTCTCGCTGCCGAACAAGAAGCCCAGGGTCAAGACGCCGGACCGCGAGCGGGAGCTCGTCGCGGCCTGATTCCCGGTTCGGCCACCGTCTGCGGCCGACTCGTCGAGGAGGCAGGCGCTAGCGGCGCGAGTCGGCGTCGGCGTCGGCCAGTGCGTCGGTGAGGAAGCGTCCGGCGCGGTCCAGGGCCGCGTCGGCCTCGTCCAGCAGGCCCTCGAAGGCCTGGAAGACGTGGGGGACGTCCTCGGTGACGTCGAGCCGGACATCGACCCCGGCCTCGGCCGCACGGGCGGCGAACCGGGTGGAGTCGTCCAGCAGGACCTCGTTGGAACCGGCCTGGAGCAGCAGCGGGGGCAGTCCGGCCGGGTCGGCGTGGAGGGCCGGGCTCAGCAGCGGCTGGGCGGGGTCCTGTCCGGCCAGGTGGTGGGCGAAGACGGTGGCCAGCTCGGCCCGGGAGAACAACGGGTCGGCGTCGTGCTTCGTGGTCATGCTCTCGCCCGAGAGGGTGGCGTCCAGGCCCGGGGAGAAGGCGACCGCGGCGGCCGGCATCGGCAGTCCGGCCTCGCGGGCGGCGAGCAGGGTGATGATGCCGAGGGCGCCGCCGGCCGACTCCCCGGCCAGGACGATCCGCTCGGCCGGAACGCCCTGGTCCAGCAGCTCGCGGTAGGCGGCGAGGCCGTCCTCGACCGCGGCGGGGAAGGGGTGCTCGGGGGCGAGACGGTAGTCGACCGAAACGGCGCGGGCTCCGGTACGGCGCACCAGTGCGGCGGTGAGGTTCAGGGCCGTGGCGGGTGAGCCGAAGACCCATGCTCCGCCGTGGAAGTAGAGGATCGTCCCGGTGGCGGCGCCACCCTCGGGTTCGACGGTCAGGGCGGGACGCCCTCCGAGGACGGAGGGGATGACGGTCACCCCGGCCGGAGCCGGGCCCGAGGTCATCTGGGCCTCGAAGTCCTTGCGCATCCGCTCCGGCGGGAGGCTGCCGTCGAACGGGGCCTGCCGCATCAGGGCGTCGATCGTCGCGCGCTGCACCTTGCTCATGAGACCCTCCCGGTGACGCGTTGTTCTTCACCAGGAACTATATTCCTAGGAATATCATTCCCGAGAATCTGGAGCAGAGTGTGACCGACCTGGCGCAGGTGTTCATGGACCTCGTCCGCTGCGAGATCAGGCTCTACAACGCGCTGGGCGAACGACTGCGCGCCGAGCACGGTCTGACGATGGGGCAGTTCGAGTTCCTGCGCATCATCGACGGCCGGGACGACTGCCGGGTCAACGACCTGGCCGAGGAGGCCGCGATCACCGTCGGCGCGACCAGCAAGGGCGTGGATCGCCTGGAGGCCGCCGGCTGGGTGGTCCGGCGGCCCAATCCCGAGAACCGCCGCTCGTCCCTGCTGGAGCTGACCCCCGAGGGAGCCGGGCTGCTGGCCGCGGCCACGCCCACCTTCGAGGACGGCCTGCGCTCCCTGCTCGCCGAGCCCCTGACGCCCGGCGCGCTGGAGCAGCTGGCGTCCACCGTCGCCCTGCTGCGCAGGAGCCTGGAGGGCGCACCGGGAGGCACGGCCTAAGCCGTGCCTCCCGGACGCGCGTGCCGCCCGGACGCCCGGGCCCGTCCCGTACGGCTACGGGCGGAGGTAGGCGGGCAGTACCTCGGCGAGCCGCTCGTACTCCTCGGCCCGGTTGTAGATCTGCCCGCTCACCCGGATCCCGCCGCCGCCCGGCCAGGGCCAGATCAGTACCCGGATCCGCTGCTCGGCCGCGATCCGCTCGCGCAGTTCGCGGGAGGCGTCCGGGGTCTCGGCCACCCCGGGCGGCAGCCGCAGCGTGCGCAGGGCGAGGCCCTCGGTGTACGGGAGCGGGGTGATTCCGGGGATCTCCGCGAGCAGGGCCGCACCGTAGGCGGCGAGGGCGCTGTTGTGCGCCCGCACCTTGGCGGCGTCGAGTTCCTCCAGCAGGTCGAGCCCGTCCGGGGCGGCGAGCCAGCCGGTGTAGTCGTAGGTGGCGCGGTTCTCCACGGAACGCGGGAAGCCGTAGTGCGCTTCCCAGGAGGGCACCGGCGGCCGGACCCGCTCGCGATGGCGCGGGGCGACGGCCAGCAGCGCGGTACCGGACGGGGCGTAGGCCCATTTGTGGAGGTTGCCGAACCAGAAGTCGGCGCCCCCGCCCAGCGGGTCGGGAATCATCCCGGGGGCGTGGGCGCCGTCCACGATGGTGGTGACGCCCCGCTCGGCGAGTTCGGCCAGCAGCCGGGGGGAGGCGATGAGCCGGGCGGTGGGCGAGCTGATGTGGTCGAGTACGGCGACCCGGGTCCGCGGGGTGACCCCGGCCAGCACGGCTTCCCGTACGGCGTCCTCGTCGGGCAGGTCGGTGCCCAGGGCCACGGTGGTGAGCGGGGCGCGCCGGGCCGCGGCCGCGACGACCGTGCCGTAGCCGTGGTCGGTGACCAGGATCTCGTCCCCTGCGGCGAACTCCACGGCGTCGAGGGCCACGTTGGCGGCCTCGGTGGCGTTGGACACGAAGGCGATCCCGTCCCGGTCGGCGCCGAGCCGGGCGGCGATCCGGGACCGGGCCTCGACGAGCCGGTCGGGGGCGCCGATGAAGAAGGCGTCCGGGTCGGCGTGCGCCTGCGCCCGGAGGGCGGCCTGCGCCTCCTGGACGGGGACGGGCACCGCGCCGAACGACCCGTGGTTCAGGTGGCCGACGTCGGGGGAGAGCCGGAACAGCTCCCGCCCGCCCGGGAATTCGGCGGGGCGGCGTATCGACCCGCTGCGTGAGGCGGCCCCGGCCTGCCCGGTGGCGTCGTCGGGGTCGACGCGGTCGGTGCGGTCGGTCGGCTCGGCGGGCTGGGTCACGTGGGACCTCCGTGTGTGCGGCGCGGCTGTCGGGACGATCATGCCCCGCCCCCCGTCGGAGCGACAGCCCCTCCTCCGGCCATCACGGGAGCGAAGGCCCGACGGCACCGCAGGAGCAGCTCCCGTACCGCGGGACCGCGGGTGTCGCGCCAGACCAGCGAGAGCAGGGCCGGGATCTCCCCGTCCTCGATGGTCCGGGCGGTGAGCCGGTCGCGGTAGGAATCGGCCATCGAGGCGCTCAGAACGGCGACCCCGAGGCCGCGCGCCGCGAGGTCCGCCACGGCATCGGCGGCGCCGGCCTCCAGGGCGATCGCGGGCCGCAGCCCCTGTCCTGCGCAGGCCTGGTCGAGCACCGGACGCAGCCCGGTGCCCGGGGCACGCAGATGACCGGGTACCCGCCGAGGTCGCGGAGGGTGACCGGTCCGCCACGGCCAGGGGGTGCCCTGCCGGGACCGCGACGACCAGGCGCTCGCTGACGAGGGTGAGGGCCTCCAGTCCGTCGGGGGTGGTGGCGGCGGTTCCCACGAGGGCGAGGTCGACGGAGCCGGCGCGCACGGCCTGCACCAGCCGGTCGGAGTTGTCCTCCAGCAGCGCGAGCTCCACGCCGGGGTGGGCCCGGTGAAAGGCCGCGAGGGCGTCGAAGAGGGGTTCCCGCCCGGGGAGCTGACGGTGGGCCGGGAGGCCATCCGGGTCCTGTGGCAGCAGGTCCTGGAACGGCGGCCCCGGTTCGAGCCCGAGCCGCCGCTGCCCACGCTGGTCAGCGACGGGATCGCGCTGACCTCCACGCCGCCGAGCGACGGCACGGGCGCCCGCGCCCAGGTGGTCCGCCGCCAGAGCGACGGAAGCTGGCTCCGCCTCCTGGACCAGCCCGAGTTCGCCCCCGCGCGGGCCGGGCGGGATCCGCAGGAGAGGGCCTGACGAGGCAATACACCTAGGCCGCCGGGGGGCGCACGGTCTGCCGGTGCGTCGGGGTCCCGCCCAGGTCCGCGAGCCAGTCGTCCAGGTCGGCCATGTCCGGAGCGTCCAGGAGGGCCGGGTCCACCGTGGTGCGGAGCTGGTGGGGAACCCCCGAGGCGAGCAGGAGGCGCAGACTGCGCTCCGCCGAGGCGGCCGCGTGGCCGACGCCGGTGACCCGTTCGTAGCGGCCGGGCGGAGCCTTGACGTCGAAGCCGACCCAGTCCAGCAGGTCCGCGTCCAGCAGCCGGGCCAGGCGCCGGGGGAAGGCTCCCCCGGTGTGGAGGCCGACCTCCAGGCCCAGCGCGCGGGCCTCCCGTACGGCCTGGGGCAGGCCGCGCTGGAGCAGCGGTTCCCCGCCCGAGAAGACGATCCCGTCGAGCAGCCCCGTCCGCCGGGCGAGGTGGCCGAGCACCTCGTTCCAGGAGACGGCGGCGGGGGCCCGGGCGGGCAGCAGGCCGGGGTTGTGGCAGTAGCCGCACCGCCAGGGGCAGCCCTGACAGAAGACGGTGGTGACCAGCCGGCCGGGCCAGTCGCAGGTGGACAGCCGGGACCAGCCGCCGATGCGGATGACGTCGCCGGCCCCTTCGCCGGTCACACCGCCGCCTTGAAGTGGACGCGCTCGGCGTGTTCGCCCTTCTTGCCGGTGTTGAAGGAGGACACCGGGCGGTGGTAGCCCATGACCCGGGTCCAGACCTCGCACGCCGCCCCGCACGTGGGGCAATGGGGCTGCTCCCCCGCCAGGTAGCCGTGGTCCGCGCAGATGGAGAAGGTCGGGGTCACCGTCAGGTACGGGAGCCGGAAGGTCTCCAGCGAGCGGCGGACCAGCGTGCGGCAGGCCTCCGCCGTCGGGATCCGCTCGGGGGTGTACAGGTGCAGGACGGTGCCGCCCGTGTACTTGCCCTGCAGTTCGTCCTGGCGTTCCAGCGCCTCGAAGGGGTCGTCGGTCCAGCCGACGGGCAGCTGCGAGGAGTTGGTGTAGTACGGGTTGGCGTCGGTGCCGGCCTGGAGGATGCCGGGGAAGCGGGCCCGGTCCTCCTTCGCGAAGCGGTACGTCGTGCCCTCGGCGGGTGTGGCCTCCAGGTTGTACAGGTGGCCGGTGCTCTCCTGGAAGTCGACCATCCGGGCCCGGACCCGGTCCAGGAGGCGGACGGCGAGGGCGTGCCCCTCGGGATCGGTGATGTCGTACGCGTCCCCGCTGAAGTTGCGGACCATCTCGTTGACGCCGTTGACCCCGATGGTGGAGAAGTGGTTACGCAGGGTGCCCAAGTACCGCTTGGTGTAGGGGAAGAGACCGCCGTCGATCAGGTTCTGGACGGTGATCCGCTTGAGTTCGAGGCTGTCCTTGGCGAGCTCGCACAGCCGGTCCACCTCGGCCAGCAGCCGCGTCTCGTCGCCCGCGCAAAGATGCCCGAGCCGGGCGCAGTTGAGGGTGACCACGCCGAGCGAGCCGGTCTGCTCGGCGCTGCCGAAGAGGCCGTTGCCGCGCTTGACCAGCTCGGTCAGGTCGAGCTGGAGCCGGCAGCACATGGAGCGGATCATGTGGGGTTCGAGCTCGGAGTTGATGAAGTTCTGGAAGTACGGGAGCCCGTACTTGGCGGTCATCGCGAAGAGCCGCTCGGCGTTCTCGCTCTCCCAGGGGAAGTCGCGGGTGATGTTGTAGGTCGGGATGGGGAAGGTGAACACCCGCCCGGCGGCGTCGCCTTGCGTCATCACCTCGATGTACGCCCGGTTGATCATGTCCATCTCGGCCTGGAGCTCGCCGTAGGTGAAGCCGGTCTCCTCCCCCGCGACCACCGGGATCTGCGCGCGCAGGTCCTCGGGGCAGGTCCAGTCGAAGGTGAGGTTGGTGAAGGGGGTCTGGGTGCCCCAGCGCGAGGGCACCTTGAGGTTGTGCACGAGCTCCTGGATGCACTGCCTGACCTGGTCGTACGTCATCGCGTCGAGGCGGACGTACGGGGCGAGGCAGGTGTCGAAGGAGGAGAAGGCCTGGGCGCCCGCCCATTCGTTCTGCAGGGTGCCGAGGAAGTTCACGATCTGGCCGACGGCCGAGGACAGGTGCTTGGGCGGGGCGGAGTCGATCTGGCCGGGGACCCCGTTGAAGCCCTCGGTGAGCAGGGTGCGCAGGGACCAGCCGGCGCAGTAGCCGGAGAGCATGTCCAGGTCGTGGAGGTGGAGGTCGCCCTCGCGGTGGGCGCGGGCCACGGCGGCGGGATAGACCTGCTCCAGCCAGTAGTTCGCGGTGACCTTGCCCGCGGCGTTGAGAATGAGTCCGCCGAGCGAATAGCCCTGGTTGGCGTTGGCGTTCACCCGCCAGTCCCGGCGGTCCAGGTATTCGGTCACGGTCTCTACGGCATCGACGACAGCAGTCACGGCAGCCCTCCCACGAGGCTCGGCACGGAAGAATGGCGGGCTTTACCGAAAGCCCGTGCCGGCAGGTGTCGGACTCGTCCGCCGTGGCGGACGTAACCGTTGCGGGGCAGTCCCGGATTCCCACCGGGTTCCCTGTTGCCTCGGTCGGGGAGAGGCCCCGCCGAACCGGCAGAGCCAACACTACATATAGATGTGACAGCAGAGCGCCACCACTACATATGGGGTGACGAAGGTCCCGGGGCAAGGGACTTCAGCCCCTACGGACCGGCCCCGGAGCCCTGCGGACTCAGCTCCGGCCGCTGGTGGCGGCGTAGTACTGGAGGTCCTGGACCTCCACCGTCCGGTCCACCCGGTAGCGCAGCTCCACCCGGGCCCCGGCCTTGCCGCCCCGCACCACGGACGCCGCGCCGACGCCCGGACCCAGGGGCAGCAGCTCGGAGTGGACCCCGGCCGGGGCCGCGTGCGCGTCCTCGGCCGCCCCCACGGTCGTACGGATGCTCGCGGGCGCGGTCAGGAAGCTCAGCACCTCCACCGTGTCCCGGGCCGCGGCGCTGCCGCCCCGCAGGGACATCACGAGGGACTGGCCGCCGCTCGGGTCCGCGGCGGCGAACTGGGTGCGCGAGCTCAGGTACAGCGTGTCTCGGACGATTTTCGGCCAGCCGCCCGTCTTGAACCGGGTGAGGTAGTAGGAGGAAAGGTCCAGGTAGGCATGGCCGTTGTGCAGGGAGGGCGCGAACTGGCTGCCCTCGCTGTAGTCGTTCCACGTGGTGAGTTGCACCCAGTCGGCCCCGTCCTCGATGGCGCGGTTCCATGTGGCGCGCAGGGTCGCGGTGTTGCCCGCCTCGTCGTAGATGCCCTGGTTGGGGCGGGCGTCCTGGACCGATACGGGCTGCATCCAGATCTTGCCCGCGGCGTGGGCGCGCCGGACGTCGCGCGTGGAGCTCTCCTGGCCGACGTAGCTGCGACTGCCCCACTCGGAGAATCCGTAGCTGATGGGCTCGAACTCACCGCTGTGCGCGCCGAAGTCGAGGAAGAGCGGGACGAAGGCGGTGCGGATGCCGTGCCGGGACTTCAAGGCGTCCATGACCCCGGTCCACCAGGCGACGCTCTTCTCCTCCGCCTTGAACGGCGAGACGACCAGCCGGCCGTCGGGGAGCCGGTGGGCGGACGGGGCCTTGCCGAGTTCCGCGAGGAGGTCGGCGAGCACGACCGGGTCGTCGGTGCCCAGGGAGGTCATGTCCGGCATCAGCATGACCTTGAAGGCCGGATCCACCGAACGGGCGGCTTCCATCAGGAGGTTGGAGCGTTCCCGGTTCTTCCCGGTCAGGGAGAGCAGGTCGAGGGTGAATCCGTCGATGCCGGCGGCGCGGGCCGTGCGGACCTCCTGCCGGAGGTTGACGAGCTCCCAGTCCCCGGCCTGGGGCGGGACGGGCAGCGGGCGGTCGCGGAGCAGGCCGCCGTAGCGCTCGTGCTTGCCGTTCTCGCCGTCCGGCTTCAGGTAGTTGCGGGTGTAGTAGTCGGCGTCGGCGCCGACGTTGTCCAGGGAGAGCGGGTACGGGGTGAAGTAGTGGGCGAAGACCAGCTTCTTGCCGGCGGCACCGGAGCGCAGGACGGCCGGCTGCGGCATGTCGAAGGGCAGGGCCCCCGTGGGGCGCACTGCGTCGCCCGAGCCGGCCCCCTGGGCCTTCGGGTCCGGGGCCTGCCCGCCGGGACTCTGCGGGGCGCTCGCGACCGGGCCGGTGGCGACGGGGCCGGTGGCGGTCGGCACGGGGCCGATGCCGGGGGTCCCGGGCAGGGTGTCCGCCGGGCCGGGTCCGGAGCGGGCCCGCGCGTCGGCGACGGTGCGCGGCTCCCAGGCGATGCCCGTCGCGGCGCAGACGCCGACGAGGAAGAAGGCGGAAAGGAAGAGGCTCAGCAGCGGTCTTCGGCGACGGAAGCCCGCACGGCGCCGGTGCGACGCGGGTCTCGCGCCCCGCCCTGCCCGATGCCGGTCCGCACTCATCCTGACCCCTCCCCCGTATGTGCCGCGCCATGCCCGTACATCGGGCGGCACAGCAGCAGTACAGCGGATTCCGGGCCCCCGGACAACCGTTCCCCGGGGGGCTGGGCCGCGGGAATGGACAAAGCCGCGTCGGGTGTACATCTCCTGCGATCATCGGGCGCCACGGGCTTTTCGCCGGAATAGGGAATTCCCCTGGCCATCCGATAGAACTGGCGCATAATCATCTGCATGCGGCTTGAAACAACACTCTTGCCGCAGCTGGTCACGCATGCAGGGGGGCATCGTGCCGATGAGGGATTCCAGAGGAGCCGGTACGTTCCCGGTGGCCTCCGCGGAGCTGTCCCGTCTTTTCACCGCCGTGCGGCGGGGCAAAGTGCTGACCGTCACCGGACGGTCCCGCGAGCCCCGGAGCCAATTGGTGCGGGAGATAGGGCAACGGCTCTCGTCCAATTTCTACGACGGCGTGGCCGTGGTGTCCATGGACCGCGTATTCGGGGTCCGCGACCTGACGGCCTCGCTGGGTTGCGTACCGGGCATGCCGTTCCTGCCGTGCGGGACGACGAACGCGGCGTCGTGGCTGGCGGAGCGCGACATGCTGCTCGTCCTCGACGGCTGCGAGCACCTCGCGTCCGAGGCCCTGGAGTGGCTGCGCGAGCTGCTCGCCGCGGCTCCCGGGCTGCGGGTGCTGGCCGCCGGGCCCGACCCGCTGGCCTTCGCTCCGGATCAGGTGCACCGGCTCTGACCGGACGCACGAACGGGTCCGCCCCGGCCGGCGATTGCCGACCGGGGCGGACCCGTGGATGCGGTGGACCTCAGTCCTGAGGGACCTCAGCCCTGGCTGACCTCAGTCCCGAGGGACCTCAGCCGAGGAGCGCGAGCGCCGCGTTCAGCGTCGCGGACGGCCGCATGATCGCCGAGGCCTTGGCGGCGTCGGGCTGGTAGTAGCCGCCGATCTCCGCTGGGGCGCCCTGGACGGCGATGAGCTCGCCGACGATCTTCTCCTCGGACTCGGCCAGCGTCTTGGCCAGCGGGTCGAAGGCGGCGGCCAGCTTCGGGTCCTCGGTCTGGCGCGACAGCTCCTGCGCCCAGTACAGGGCGAGGTAGAAGTGGCTGCCGCGGTTGTCGATGCCGCCCAGCTTGCGGCTCGGCGACTTGTCCTCGTTGAGGAAGGTGCCGGTCGCCCGGTCCAGGGTGTCGGCCAGCACCTGGGCGCGGGCGTTGCCGGTGGTGGTGGCGAGGTGCTCGAAGGAGACGGCCAGCGCGAGGAACTCGCCGAGGGAGTCCCAGCGGAGGTAGTTCTCCTTGACGAGCTGCTGGACGTGCTTCGGGGCGGAGCCGCCGGCGCCGGTCTCGAAGAGGCCGCCGCCGTTCATCAGCGGGACGACCGACAGCATCTTGGCGCTGGTGCCCAGCTCCAGGATCGGGAACAGGTCGGTCAGGTAGTCGCGCAGCACGTTGCCGGTCACCGAGATGGTGTCCTCGCCGCGGCGGATGCGCTCCAGGGAGTACGCGGTGGCCTCGACCGGGGACAGGATCTTGATGGTCAGACCGTCGGTGTCGTGGTCGGCGAGGTACGTCTTCACCTTGGCGATCAGCTGCGCGTCGTGCGCGCGGCCCTCGTCGAGCCAGAAGACGGCCGGGACGCCGGTGGCGCGGGCACGGGTGACGGCGAGCTTGACCCAGTCCTGGATCGGCGCGTCCTTGGTCTGGCAGGCGCGGAAGATGTCGCCGGCGGCGACCTCCTGCTCGATGACCGTGGCGCCCGAGGCGGCGTCGACGACGCGGACGGTGCCGGCGGCGGCCAGCTCGAAGGTCTTGTCGTGGCTGCCGTACTCCTCGGCCTTCTGGGCCATGAGGCCGACGTTCGGCACCGAGCCCATCGTGGACGGGTCGTACGCGCCGTGCGCGCGGCAGTCGTCGATGACGACCTGGTAGACACCGGCGTAGCTGCTGTCCGGGAGGACGGCGAGCGTGTCGGCCTCGGCGCCGTCCGGGCCCCACATGTGGCCGGAGGTGCGGATCATGGCCGGCATCGAGGCGTCGACGATGACGTCGGACGGGACGTGCAGGTTGGTGATGCCCTTGTCGGAGTCCACCATCGCGAGGGCCGGGCCCTCGGCGATCTCGGCGTCGAAGGAGGCCTTGATCGCGTCGGCGTCGGGCAGCGCGCCCAGGCCCTTCAGGATGGTGCCGAGGCCGTCGTTCGGGGACAGGCCGGCGGCCGCCAGGGTCTCGCCGTAGCGGGCGAAGGTCTTCGGGAAGAAGGCGCGGACCACGTGGCCGAAGATGATCGGGTCGGAGACCTTCATCATCGTGGCCTTGAGGTGCACGGAGAACAGGACGCCCTCGGCCTTGGCACGCTCGATCTGGTCGTTGAGGAAGGTGCGCAGCGCGTCGACGTGCAGCACGGACGCGTCCACGACCTCGCCGGCGAGCACCGGTACGGAGTCGCGCAGCACCGTGACGGCGCCGTCGGCGTCGACGTGCTCGATGCGCAGCGTGCCGGCCTCGGCGATCACGGCGGACTTCTCGGTGGAGCGGAAGTCGTTCTCGCCCATGGTGGCGACGTTCGTCTTCGACTCGGTGGTCCAGGCGCCCATGCGGTGCGGGTGCGCCTTGGCGTAGTTCTTGACCGAGGCGGGGGCGCGGCGGTCGGAGTTGCCCTCGCGCAGGACCGGGTTGACGGCGCTGCCCTTGATCTTGTCGTAACGGGCGCGGTTCTCGCGCTCCTCGTCGCTCTTCGGGTCGTCCGGGTAGTCCGGAAGCGCGTAGCCCTGGCCCTGGAGCTCGGCTACCGCGGCCTTGAGCTGCGGGATCGACGCCGAGACGTTGGGCAGCTTGATGATGTTGGCCTCGGGCGTCTTCGCCAGTTCGCCGAGCTCGGCGAGGGCGTCCGCGATCCGCTGGCCCTCTTCCAGGTACTCGGGGAAGCTGGCGATGATCCGACCTGCCAGGGAGATGTCACGGGTCTCGACATTCACACCGGCCGTCGACGCGTACGCCTGGATCACAGGCAGGAAGGAATACGTCGCGAGGGCCGGGGCCTCGTCAGTGTGCGTGTAGATGATGGTCGAGTCAGTCACCGGATGCTCCGCTCCACAGTCTGCGTCTCTCGTCTGCAACATTGCTCGACATCAAGATATCTCGTGATCGGGCCTGTCTGGACAGCCCCCCGGCGCAAGCCCGTGCGAGACGCGCGTCACTCCCGGTGTCCGGGACCCGCCCCCGGGCCGCCCCGGCCGCCCGGAAACGCCGAGAGCGCCGCCACCGGCTGCTTTCAGCCAGTGACGACGCTCGGGCACTACCGGTTACGGGCCTGCTCAGGCGTGGACGGCCTTCGGGCTCGGGCCGTACTGGTTCGGGTTCGGCTGGCCCTCGGTGGCCATCAGGACGATCACCCAGATCCAGCCGACGAGCGGGATGAAGCCGACGAGGATCCACCAGCCGGACTTGCCCTGGTCGTGCAGGCGGCGGATGCTGACGCCCAGGCTCGGGAGGAACGTGGCCAGCGCGTAGAGCGCGTAGAGCAGCGGCGTGGTGCCGGCGAGCGCGTCGATGATGGACACGATGATCAGGGCCGCGATGTCGAAGAGGAGGAACATCCAGTATTCCTGGCGGCGGGCGCGGCCGGAGAAGACGGCGTACTTCTTCAGAACGTCGATGTAGTAGTGCATGAGTCCCCCCAAGAGACGGGTCGTGGGCCGGTCCTGATGGAGCGAGCCGGGGCAGAACTTATGCCCCGCTTACGTCGCGGTCAAGCCAGTTGGCAAGGCACCAAAAGCGTTACTTTTCGCCGCTCGGCTGCTTAAACACCCTGGTACCGGGCGCAACTTGAGACCCCCTGCCCCCATCCGCTCACCGCCCGTGACGAAATGGGGTGACGGAAGTCTTACGGAGGGGCGTGGGAGCCTCCTCCGCGTCCCGGTAGTCCGTAACGTCCCGGTCATGCGCGTACTCGTCACCGGCGGATCCGGGTTCATCGGCTCCCACATCGTTACCACTCTGCGTCTTCGCGGCCACGATCCCCTCGTCCTGGACCTCGTCCCCCCGGCGGACGGCGCCGAGTTCGTGCGGGCGGACGTCCGCGACCCCGAGGCCGTACGCCGGGCCCTGCGCGGGGTGGACTCCGTCTGCCACCAGGCCGCGATGGTCGGCCTCGGCAAGGACTTCGCGGACGCCCCGGCGTACGTCTCCCACAACGACCTCGGCACGGCGGTGCTGCTCGCCGCGATGGCGGAGGGCGGGGTCCGGAGCCTGGTCCTCGCCGGGTCGATGGTGGTCTACGGCGAGGGCCGGTACGAGTGCCCGCGCCACGGCGTCGTGCGCCCGGGCCCGCGCCGCGTGGCGGACCTGGCCGCCGGCCGCTTCGAACCGCACTGCCCCGTCTGCGACTCGGAGCTGACGCCCGGGCTGGTGGCCGAGGACGCCCCGACGGATCCGCGCAACGTGTACGCGACCACGAAGCTGGCCCAGGAACACCTGGCGGCCTCCTGGGCGCGCTGTGTGGACGGCCGGGCGGTGTCGCTGCGCTACCACAACGTGTACGGGCCGGGGATGCCGCGCGACACCCCGTACGCGGGCGTGGCCTCCTTCTTCCGCTCCTCGCTGGCGCGGGGCGAGGCCCCGCAGGTGTACGAGGACGGCGGCCAGCGGCGGGACTTCGTGCACGTGACGGACGTCGCGCAGGCCAACGCCCTGGCCCTGGAGGCCCCGACGCCGCAGGGCGTGTGCACCGCCTACAACACCGGCAGCGGAACCCCGCACACGGTCGGCGACATGGCCACCGAGCTGGCCGCGGCCCACGGCGGCCCCGACCCCGTGGTCACCGGCGCGTTCCGGCTCGGCGACGTCCGCCACATCACGGCCGACTCCCGGCGCCTGCGCACGGAGCTGGGCTGGCGCCCGGGCGTCGACTTCGCGGCAGGCATGACGGACTTCGCGCGGGCCGCCCAACGCCCCTCCACCTGACCGGGCGTCCGCAGGCAAAATCAGCCCCTCCGGCGTTTGAGGAGCGGGGGTCCGGGGACCGGGCCCCCGGCAACGGCGCCGCACCCGCCCACGACGCGGAGCGCCACCGGCCCCGGCCGGCCTCAGGCCGGCAGCGGCAAGGTCACCTCGAACCGGCACCCTCCGGGAACGTTCCGCACCGCCGCCCGCCCCGCGTGCGCCTCCACGATCCCCCGTACGATCGCCAGCCCCAGCCCCGCCCCGGCCGGAGGCGCCGGCACCGAGGCCACGCCCGCCGGCGCCACCCCGGACGGAGGCGTCCGCGCCTGGGAGCCCCGCCAGCCCGTGTCGAAGACCCTCGGCAGGTCCTCCGCCGGAATCCCCCCACAGCCGTCCGTCACGGACACCACCACCGCGTCCCCGGCCGCCCGAACCGACGCCGCGATCGCCACCGTGCCGTCCGCGGGCGTGTGCCGGATCGCGTTGATCAGCAGGTTGGCCAGGACCCGCGTCATCTCCTTGCCGTCCACCTCCACCGGCACCCGGTCCACCGCTCCGCCGTCGAGCCGCACCCCGCGCTCCCGCGCCAGCGGGTGCACCCCGGACAGCGCATCGCCGACCAGGTCGTACACGGACATCCGGCTCGGGCTCAGCGCCAGCGCCCCCGCGTGGATGCGGGACAGTTCGAAGAGGTCCCCGACCATGGAGTTCAGCCGGTCCACCTCGGTGCGGATCTGCCGGTGGTAGCGCGCCGGATCCTCCGCCATGCCGTCCTCCAGCGCCTCGGACATCGCCCGCAGACCCGCCAGCGGGGTCCGCAGATCGTGCGAGATCCAGGCCACCAGCTCCCGCCGCGAGGTCTCGAGCGCACGCTCCCGCTCCCGGGAGACCGCCAGCTTCTCGCTGGTCGCCGCCAACTCCCGTGACAGCGAGGCCAGTTCCGCCGTCGCCAGTCCCGGCGGCGCCGCGAAGCTGCCGCCGTCACCGAAGTCCCGTGCGGCCAGCGACAGTTCCCGGCTGCGGGCCACCACCCACCGCCCCAGCAGCAGGGCCACGGCCAGGGAGACCACCGCCGCCATCGCCACTACCAGGGTGACCACCCCGAGGTCGTGCCGGGAGAGGAACATCGCCTGGGCCACGGCGAGCGTCCCGGCCAGCATCGCGGTCACCGTCACGGCGGCGATCACCGTCAGGGACACCGCGACCGACCGGTGCCGCACCAGCCGCAGCACGAGCGCGCCGAGCGCCCCCGCGCACACGGCCCCGCCGAACGCGAACAGCGCGATGAGCAGGATGTCCTTCATGCCGCGGCCCCCTCGTGCGGCCCTTCCGGTTCGAAGCGGTAGCCGACGCCCCAGACCGTCTGGATCAGCTTCGGCCGCCCCGGGTCCTCCTCGACCTTGGCGCGCAGGCGGCGTACGTGCACCGTCACCGTCGACAGGTCGCCGAAGTCCCAGCCCCACACCTCGCGCATCAGCTCCTCCCGTCCGTGCGCCTGCCCGGGGTGCCGGAGGAAGTGCGCGAGCAGGTCGAACTCCCGGACCGTGAGCGAGAGTTCGCGCCCGTCCTTGGCGGCCCGGTGGGTGGTCGGATCGAGTGTGATCCCGGCGGCCGTGAGCCGGGCCCCTCCCCCGCCGGAGACCGAGGCCGTCGCGGCTCCGGCCGCCGCGGCGCGCCGCAGCACGGAGGAGACCCGCAGGACCAGCTCGCGCGGACTGAACGGTTTCGTGACGTAGTCGTCGGCGCCCCGTTCCAGTCCCGCGATCCGGTCGTCCTCGTCGCCCCGCGCGGTCAGCATGATCACGGGCACCGGGCCCGCCGCGCGGAGCCTGCGGCACACCTCCAGCCCGTCCAGACCCGGCAGCATGAGGTCCAGTACGACCAGGTCCGGCCGGAACGCAGCGGCGCGGGCGAGCGCCGCCGGGCCGTCCGCGACGCTCTCCACCGCGTAGCCGGCGCGCCTCAGGTAGCCGGTGACGACCTCCGCCACCGTCGGGTCGTCGTCGACGACCAGGATCCGCGCGGGCACCGGCTCCGCCATGCCACCGCCACCGCCACTCTTACTGCTGCTGCCGCCGCTCACGCCGTCACCGCTCATACCGTCCAGCCTCCCACTCACGGGCGCGGGCCCGGCCCCCGGAGCGCGTCCACGGGGGCGACGTCCGCGTTTCGTAAGGAGTCCACGGCCCTTTTGCCGGGCCGCGGTTCCTACGGTGACACCGTGAGCGAAACCGTGACGGTAGACGTCGTACTCCCCTGTCTGAACGAGGCCGAGGCCCTGCCCTGGGTCCTCGCACGCATCCCGGACGGCTGGCGGGCCCTGGTCGTGGACAACGGTTCCACCGACGGCTCCGCCGAGCTCGCGCGGGCCCTCGGCGCGACCGTGGTCACCGAGTCCCGGCGCGGTTTCGGCGCCGCCTGCCACGCCGGGCTGCTCGCCGCCGAGGCGGACCTCGTCTGCTTCTGCGACTGCGACGCCTCGCTGGACCCCGGGCTGCTGACCGGTTTCGTGGCGGCCGTCACCGCGGGCGAGGCCGATCTGGTGCTCGGCCGTCGCCGTCCGCAGGGCCGCGGCGCCTGGCCCGCGCACGCCCGGGCCGGGAACCTGGCGCTGGCCCGGCTGCTACGCAGGCGGACCGGACTGCGGCTGCGCGATCTGGGCCCCATGCGGGCCGCGCGCCGGGAGGCCCTGCTCGGGCTGGACCTGTCGGACCGGCGCTCCGGCTACCCGCTGCAGATGGTGGTCCGGGCCGCGGACGCGGGCTGGCGGATCCGGGAGGTGGACGTGCCGTACCTGCCGCGCTCGGGGAAGTCGAAGGTGACGGGCACCTGGCGGGGCACCTGGCAGGCGGTGCGCGACATGAGCCGGGTCCTGGCACAGCCGCCCGATGCCCCCGCCGGCCGGGCCGGTGCGGGCGCCTCCTCCGGCGGTGCGGGCGCACCCTCCGGCGGTGGGCGATGAGCACGACCACCCTGCTGGTGATCGCGAAGGAGCCGGTCCCGGGCCGGGTCAAGACCCGGCTCACCCCGCCGTTCACCCCGGCCGAAGCGGCCGCGCTGGCCGAGGCCGCGCTCGCCGACACCCTCGCCGCCGTGGCCGCGGCCCCCGCTCGGCGCCGGGTCCTGGTCCTGGAGGGCCGGCCCGGCCCCTGGCTGCCGCCCGGCTTCGAGGTGCTCCCGCAGTGCGCCGGGAGCCTGGACCTGCGGCTCGCCGCCGCGTTCGGGGCCTGCAGCGGGCCCGCCCTGCTGATCGGCATGGACACCCCGCAGGTCACGCCGGAGCTGCTGGACGTCGACTGGTCGGCGTACGGGGCCTGGTTCGGGCCCGCCGTCGACGGCGGGTTCTGGGCGCTCGGACTGGCCGTCCCGGACCCCGCGCTGCTGCGCGGCGTACCGATGTCGGTCCCCGAGACGGGCGCGGTCCAGTACGAACGGCTGCGCGCGGCCGGGCTGCGCACCGGCCGGCTGCCCGTCCTGCGGGACGTCGACACCGCCGGGGATGCCCGCCTGGTCGCCGCCGAGGCCCCGGCGGGCGCCTTCGCCGCGCGGCTGGCGGACCTCACCCGGCCGGTCCTGCGATGACCACGCTCACCTCGGGCGTGGCCCGGGCCGGCGGTCCGGCCACCGCCTGGTCGGCCGATCCGTACACGGTGGCCCTGCGCCGCGGCCGGGGGCCGCTCTACCTGCGACGGGGCGACGGGTGGCTGCTCCCGCTGGACGTGGAGCGCTGGTGCGAGGCTCCGGACGGCGCCGACCGGACGGTGCTGGACCACTGCCGGGGCGCCGTCCTCGACATCGGCTGCGGCCCCGGCCGGCTGGTCTCCGCGCTCGCCTCCCGTGGACACCGGGCCCTGGGCATCGACGTCAGCCCGGAGGCGGTGGCCCGGACCGCCCGCTCGGGCGCCGCCGCCCTGCACCGGTCGGTCTTCGACCCCCTTCCCGGCGAAGGCCGTTGGGACACGGCACTGCTCATCGACGGGAACATCGGCATCGGCGGCGACCCCGCCGCGCTGCTGCGCCGGACGGCGGAGGTGCTCGCGGTGACCGGCTCGCTGATCGTGGAGTGCGCGCAGGCGGAGGGCGGGGCCGACGTGGACGAACGCTGCGAGGTCCGGGTGGCCGACGGCCGCGGCGGCCTCGGGGCGCCGTTCGCCTGGGCTCGCGTCGGCCCGGCGGCCCTGGCCCGGCAGGCGGCGGCCGCGGACTGGGTGCCGGCCGGCCGGTGGAAGGCGGCGGGCCGGGCCTTCACCCTGCTGACGCGCGGGGCCGCAGCCCCGTAGACCGCAGCCCCGTAGGCCGCCGGCGGTGCGGTCCGTCGTCGGTGCGGTCCGCCGTCAGTGCGGTCCGCCGTCAGTGCGGTCCGCCGTCAGTGCGGTCCGCCGTCAGTGCAGTCCGCCGTACGCGGCCATGACGATCTCCATGCCGCGGTCGTCCCGCTGCCGCTCCCGGTCGATCATCCGGTTCATGACGTAGGCCACCGTCATCCGTGCGTCGGGATCGCTCACGACGAGCGAACCTCCCCAGCCGCCCCAGCCGAAGGTGTTGCCGAACTTCCCGAAGCCCGCCGTCCAGGACATCGGCGTCCCCAGCACCCGGTCCGCACCGCTGAACACCTCCTGCCAGGCGGGCTCGCACCCCCGGGGAGACAGCAGCCTCACCCCACCGGCCGTTCCCCGGTTCGCCAGGACCGACTGGACCAGGGCGACGGAGCGGGCGTTGCCGTAGCCGTTCACCGCGGGGATCTGCGCACGGCGCCAGGCCGGCGCGTTGACGTCCCGGACCCGGACGGCGACACCGGTGTTCTCCCGGGGTGCGCCGTCCGGTCCGGGCGGCGCGCTGGCCGCGTAATCGTCGGTCAGGGACGGCGGCGGGATCAGCGGTGCGACGCGGTGGTCGTGCTCCGCGGGGAGCCCGATGTGGAAGTCCGCGCCCAACGGCCCGGCCACTTCCTCCGCGAAGAACGCACCGACACCGCGGCCGGTGATGCGGCGGACGATCTCGCCCACGAGGAACCCGAAGGTGAGCGCGTGATAGCCGGCGGCCGTTCCCGGTTCCCATGCGGGCGCCTGCGCGGCCAGCCCCGCCGTCACGGCCTCCCAGTCGTACAGCTCCGCGACCGACCGCAGCCCGGGCAGGTCCGGCAGTCCCGCGGTGTGCGACAGGACGTGCCGTACCAGCACGCCCTCCTTGCCCGCCGCGGCGAACTCGGGCCAGTAGGCGGCGACCGGCGCGGACGGATCGAGCAGGCCCCGGTCGGCCAGGATCAGCGCGCACAGGGCCGTCATGTTCTTGGTCGTCGAGTTCACGCAGGCGAGGGTGGAGCGCTCCCAGCCGACGGAACGGTCCGCATCGGCGTACCCGCCCCAGAGGTCGACCACCGGCTCGCCGTCGAGGTAGACGGCCGCCGAGGCGCCCACGTCCTCCTTGGCGAGCAACCCTGCAAGTGCCTCGTGGACCGCGCCGAACCGCGGCTCGCAATATCCCTTAATGTCGTTCATGGGGGTAAGCCTCGGGCAGCGCCGCGTCGTGCCGCCCGACAATTCCCGCACGGGATGTGTCGGGTGGCAACGGAAGGACGGACAGCGTGCTGGAGCGGCTGAACCAGGCGTTGGAACACCTGGAGTCCCGCCTCGACCAGGACATCGACATGGCCGAGGTGGCCCGGATCGCCGCCGTGTCGGAGTACCACTTCCGCCGGCTGTTCTCCGCGCTCGCCGGGATGCCGCTCCCGGTCTACGTACGGCGCCGGCGGATGACGCTCGCCGGGGCCGAGGTGCTGGCCGGGGAGCTGACGCTGCTCGACGTCGCGGTGCGGTACGGGTACGGCTCGGGCGAGGCGTTCGCCCGGGCGTTCCGGTCGGTGCACGGCATCGGGCCGGGCGAGGCCCGGCGCACGGGCGCGGTGCTCACGGCGCAGCCGCGCATGTCCTTCCGCGTCGTCGTCGAAGGAAGCACGACCATGCGGTACCGGATCGTGGAGAAGGAGCCGTTCCGGGTCCTCGGCAGGAAGGCCCGGGTGCCCCTCGTGCACGACGGGACCAACGCGGCCGCCACGGCCCATGTGGAGAGCCTGGACGAGCGGACGGTCGTACGGATGAAGGAGCTGGCCGGCCTGGAGCCGGAGGGGGTCCTGTCGGCGGTGGTGCACCTGACCGACAGCCGGGGGGAGGGCGCCGAGGTGGACTACTGGGTCGGCGTGGTGACCGACCCCGGGACGAGCGCCGAGGAGCTCGACGCCCTCGACGTACCGGCCGGGACCTGGGCGGTCTTCGACGACCACGGGCCCTACCCGAGCGCCCTCCAGGATCTGTGGCGCGACGTGTTCACCCAGTGGTTCCCCTCGAACCCGTACACGAGCCGGCCGGGTCCGGAGCTCCTGCGGACGCGGCCGGTGGAGATCGGCGCGGCGACCGACTCCCAGCTGTGGATCCCGGTCGAGCGGGGCAGCGCCTGACGCCACGCCGAGCCGCCCGTCACTCCGCCGGCCCGTCACTCGGCCGGCCCGTCACTCGGCCGGCCCGTCGGCCCGCGCGGCGGCGCCGGAGGTCCGGGACCGTGAACGCCGCCACCGGCCGGCGACCGCCGTCACCCCGGCGGCCACCGCCACCGCGACGAGCACCAGGAGCAGGTTCCGCCCGTACGGCAGCGGCAGGGCCGACGGGTTCGGCGGCGTCCCCGGTCGCAGCAGCAGGGGCAGGGTGACCAGGACGAGCGCGCCCGCCGTCAGCAGGGCTCCCCGTACGAGACCCCGCGCGGGCACGGCGGCGACCGCGAGGCCGGCCGCCAGGACGAGGGGCGCGATGATCCCGTCGTGCAGGACGAGCGCCCCGCCCATCCACACCAGCACGTCGAACGGGTCGGGCAGGTCCGCCAGCAGCCGTCCGCCGATCGCGATCAGCAGCAGCCCGGCGCCGCCCAGGAGCAGCCGCACGCCCTTCACAGCACCTCCATCAGGGTGACCCATTTGGTTTGCAGGACTCCGGGCCGGTTCGGCGCGATGACACGTGCCGGGTAGCCGTGGTCGGCGGTCAGGACCTGGCCGTTCAGTTCCAGTGCGAGCAGGGTCAGCGGGTCCTCGGCGTAGTCCCGGCCCATGTCCATCACCCGGTACGCGCCGCCCGTCTCCAGCGAGGTGACCCTCAGCCCGGCCCCGGCCGGGGCACCGGCCCGCGCCATCAGGTCGCGGATCCGTACTCCGCTCCAGCGCGCTTCCACGCTCCAGCCCTCCACGCACGCGATCGGCAGCCGCGCGTGCGCCCGTGGCAGGGCGCGGAGTTGATCGAGCGTCAGGGTGTAGGGGGTGGGGCCCCGCACCTCCAGCCGCCAGGCCCGTACCGCCCGTTCGGTGACGCCGGCCGCCGCGGCCGTGCGATTGACCGGGAGCCCTTGCGGTCCGTGGTCGGGGTGCCGGGGTGCGAGCAGGTCGAGCCGCTTCAGCGGGGTGAAGGACTGTCCGACGGTGACGAGGGTGACGGCTCCGACGGCCGCGCCGACGCCGAGCATCAGGGAGCGCCGGTCCGGGCCGTCCCGGGAGGGCAGTTGGAGCGTTCCGGGGGAACGGCGGCTCCAATGGGCCCTGATCTCGGGTGCTTTGACGGCGATGTGGAGGAGCAGCGAGCCGGTCACCACCCAGGCGAGGGCGAAGTGCGTCTGGATGAAGCCGAACGGCCAGGGGTACCACTCGGCGATGTTGAGGAGTCCGGTGAAGACCTGGAGGACGGCGGAGGCCACGAGCACCGCCACCGACAGGCGTTCCAGCCCGTGCCGGACACCACGCACCGGGGGCCACACGAACAGCCTCGGGTACACCGTCCACAGTTTCGCCAGGAGCAGCACGATCGCCGCGAGCCCGGTGGCGATGTGCAGGCCCTGGCTCAGCCGGTAGCCCCAGACCGGGCGGCTGGGCAGCGAGTCCGCGGCCCAGCCGGGCGGGTGCTGGAGGTAGTGGCTGATCAGGCCGGTCAGGAAGCAGACGGCGAAGGCCGCGCCGAGCCAGCGGCCGAGGGAGGCGGCGGTCCGGGCGTCGTGCAGGCGGCCGCCGAAGGAAGGCGGCCGGAAGGGGAAGCGGGAGGCGGGTTCGGGCGGAGCAGGCGGCAGGGGCGGCGGCGGTGGCGGCGTGGCCGGAGGCGGTGGCGGCGTGGCCGGAGGTGGGGGCGGGGGCGGCGGCGGAGTCATGCCCTCCATGAGAGCGCCGCCGGGCCCCGCGCGGGCGGCCCGACACCTTACGAAACGCGGACGCCGGGCCGGGTCGCCCGCCCGGCGGCGCCCCGCGCTGCCAGGCTGGCCCGTATGGACCACCCCCGCGCCCGGACCCTCCGCACCGTGCTGCTGCTCGCCGCGCTGACGGCCGTTCTCGTGCCCGCCGTGCGCGAGGAGGGCTACTTCGCCGACCCGGCGCGGCTCACGTGGTGGTACGCGGCCGCCTGGACGCTGTTCGGCGCGGCCGCCTGGTCGCTGCGGCGGGTGCCGGAGCGGCACGTGGTCCCCCTCGTGCTGGCGGGTGCGCTGGCCGTCTGCGCGGCGGGGCTCGCCGGGCCGCCGCTGACCAGCACCGATTCCTTCCGCTACGCCTGGGACGGTCGGGTGCAGGCCGCCGGGATCTCCCCGTACGACCACGCCCCCGCCGACCCGGCGCTGCGCGCCCTGCGCGACGACTGGCTGTTCCCGCGCGGCGCGGCCGCCTGCGCCGGGCCCGACCGGGTGGGCATCGAGCCGGGGGTGTGCACCCGCATCAACCGGCCCGCCGTCCACACCGTCTACCCGCCCGTCGCGGAGGGGTACTTCGGGCTGGTCCACGCCCTGTCACCGGCGGGCGTGCGGCACAAGGCCCTGCAGACCGGAGGGGCTCTGCTGGCGCTCGCCGTCACCGGGACGCTGCTGCTGGTCCAGCGCCGCCGGGGCGCGCGACCGCGTACCGCCGCGTACTGGGCCTGGTGTCCGGCGGTGGCGGTGGAGGCGGTGAACAACGCGCACGTCGACGTGCTCGCCGTCCTGCTGTCGGTGGCGGCGCTGGGGGTGATGGTGCGCCGACGCACCCTCGGCGGCGCCCTGTTCGGGCTGGCGATCGCGGCGAAGCTGCTGCCCGCCGTGCTGCTGCCGGGTGCACTGGCCGGCGTACGGCGGTGGCGGGACGCGGCGGCGCTGCTGCTGCCCGCGGCCGCGGTGGTGGGCCTGGCGTACCTGCCGTACGTGCTGGTCTCCCGCGCGTCGGTCTTCGGCTACCTGGGCGGCTACGCCGAGGAGGAGGGGTACGAGGACCCGGGCGCGGGCGGCCGCTACGCGCTGCTGCGCCTCGTGCTCCCGGACTCCTGGTCGGTGCCCGCGGTCGCGGTGGGGATGCTGGCGGTGACGGCGTACGTCTGGCGGCGCGGGGATCCGCGGCAGCCCTGGAGCGCGGCGCTGACGGTGACGGGCACGGCGTTCCTGCTGATGACCCCGGGGTACTCCTGGTACGCGCTGCTGCTGATCGCGCTGGTGGCGCTGGACGGCCGCGCCGAGTGGCTGGGGGTGGCGGTCGCGGGGGCGGCGGCGTACGTCTCGGTGCGCGCGCTGGGCGGGGCGACGATCCCGGTGGCGTACGGGCTGGCGGGCGCGGCCGTGCTCGTGGGGTGGGCGGTGCGGCGGCGGGCGGCGGCCCGGGGAGGGAGGGGAGTTGCCCCCGGGCCGCCGTCTCACGCTCCTCGGAGCGGTCAGCCGATGTGGAAGGGGTCCCCGTAGACCTTCCAGTCCAGGGGGGTGTTGAGGTTGAGGTTGCCCTTCTTGAGCCACACCCGCTGGGCCGTGTCGACGCGGCTGGTGTCGCTGTGCGCCTCCTCCTGCTTCATCGCCCAGACGCGGGCGTCGAGGAAGGCGTTGAGCCAGGTGGTCTCGTTGCCGCCCTGGGCCGGGGGCTTGGCCTTGGTGAGGGCGCGCTTGCGGATGTTGCGGAAGCTGGTGGAGTCGTCGCCGTCGCCGTGCATGACGATGGCGTCGTAGTAGGTGAACTGCCCGAGCACGCCGACCCCGTCGGCCTTGCCCTGCTTCACGGCCGGGTTGAAGTAGACCCGGTCGCGCTCGTGGTCCTGGGCCTTCTTGAAGGCGGAGTCGGAGGCCGCCTTCACCCAGTCCTTGGTGAAGTTGGGGTCAAGGCCGGCGTGCGAATCGCTGCCGTCGACCTTCCGCAGCGCGGGGAGGTACTTGGCGAGGACGTTGCCCGGCTTGATCTGCGTGTAGTACTCGACGAGTTCGAGCATGTCGTGGGTGCCGGAACAGAAGCCGATGATGCCGGCCGTGTAGCCGCGGCCGTCGTCTATGTCCTCGATGTACTTGTACTGCGCCTTCCAGTTCAGCGAGGAGTTCTCGGCGCTGGAGACGATCTGCATGGCGATGTCCTTCTTCACCGGGTCGTCGAGTCCGACGGCGGCGGCCGACACCTGCGCGGAGGCCGGTGCCGCGGTGGGGGCGGCGGCCGTCGCGTGGGCGGTGACGGGCACGGCGAGAAGGGCGGCGCCGAGCAAGGTACTTACGGCCAGTCGCTTGCGGTGGGGGGTGAACACAGTGCCTCCATGAGGGAGTTGATGCGCGGGCGACTTCGTTAGGAAACTTTACTACCAGAAGTCTCGCCACCTCAAGAGCCCGGCACCGACGACCCCCTGCCGGCCACCCTCACCGGGATCGACGCGCTGATCCTCTCTCCCGGCGCCACCCCTGCCGCCCTCCCCCTCGTCGGGCCGGCGCTGGCAGCCGAAGTGCCCGTCCTCGCCCTGGGCGAGGGAGCCCGGCTGCTCACGGAGGCGGCGGGTACGGACGGCACCGGCGGCGGCAGCGCCGATCCGCTGCTGGGCGACGGCTCCGCGCCGCACGGGTTCCGGGTGGGCGCCAGCGCCTGGGGGCTGCCCGTCCCCGACGAGGCCGACTGCGAACTAATGCGCCGCTTCGCAGAGTTGGTCGCCCGGCGGGCCGAAACCACCGCCACCCGGACCTTCTTCACGCCCCGGGCCGCCGCCTGGGAGGAGCGGTTCGCCTACCAGACACCGGCGTACGAGGCCGCCGTCGCCCGGATGCGGCTGCGCCCCGGGCAGCGCGCGCTCGACCTGGGCTGCGGCAGCGGCCGCGCCCTGCCCGCGCTGCGGGGCCTGGTCGGAGCCACCGGCACGGTGATCGGCGTGGACGTCACGCACGCCATGCTCGACGCCGCCGCCCGCGCGGGCCACGGCGGACCGGCGCGGCTGCTGCTCGCCGACTGCGGGCGGCTCCCGCTGCCGGCCGGCGCCGTCCACGGCATCTTCGCCGCCGGGCTCCTGGACCACCTGCCGCATCCGGCCGCCGCCCTGCGCGAGTGGGCCCGCGTCACCGCCCCCGGCGGGGAGCTGCTGCTCTTCCACCCCTCCGGGCGGGCGGAGCGGGCGGCCCGCCACGGGCGCGCCGTCAGCCCCGACGACGCGCTGGCCGAGCCGAACCTCCGACCGGCCCTCGAAGCGGCGGGCTGGCGCGTGGCCACGTACGAGGACACCCCCAGGCACTTCCTGACCCGCGCCACCCGCTGACGGGCGGGGCTTCGGGGCGGCCGGTGGGGCGGGCCTCGGGGCGGCCGTTCGGTCAGGCCTCGAGGCGACCGACGGGGCGGGCCGCCAGGCGGGCCCGCAGGCCCTGCTTCGCTTCCGGCCACTCGGGGCGCGTGAGGGAGTACACCGCCGTATCGCGGATCCAGCCGTCCGGCATGACCATGTGGTGCCGCAGTACGCCCTCGTGCTGCGCGCCGAGCCGGGTGATCGCGGCCCGCGACTTCGCGTTCCGCACGTCCGTCAGCAGCTCGACCCGGTTCATCCCCATGACCTCGAAGGCGTGCGTCAGCATCAGCAGCTTCGCCTCCGCGTTCGCTCCGCTGCCCTGCCGGGACGCGGCCAGGAAGGTCCAGCCGATCTCCAGCCGCCGGTTCGCGGTGTTGATCACCATCAGCCGGGTGGACCCGATGACCCGCCCCGTCTCCGCGTCCACCGTCGCGTACGGGATCTGCGTGCCCGCCGCCCGCGCCGCGACCGCGTCCTCGATGAAGCCCCGGACGTCGTCCGGGTGCGGGACGATCGTCACCGCGAGCTCCCAGAGGCTGCCGTCGCGGACCGCCTCGCACAGCCCGTCGTGGTGCCGCAGCTCGAGCGGCTCCAGCCGCACCCGCTCTCCGGCCAGTACCGCCGTCGCCACCGCACCGTCCACCGCCGCCTGCTGCATGCCCGACCTGCCGTTTCTCGTGTTGCGCGCCGCCACGAGGACCCTACGGGCACAACAGGTCTTACTCGAAGGGGTTTTCTGCCGGCCCGTCAGAGCCAACCGTTGCGCCGGAAGCCCCGGTGGATGACGAAGCACGCGACGGCCATCACTCCGAGCACGAGGGGATATCCGTACGTCCAGTGCAGTTCGGGCATGTGCTCGAAGTTCATGCCGTAGACCCCGCAGACCATCGTCGGAACGGCGACGATGGCCGCCCACGCGGTGATCTTGCGCATGTCCTCGTTCTGGGCGACGGTCACCTGGGCGAGATGGGCCTGCAGTATCGAGTCCAGGAGGGCGTCGTACGCGGCGATCTGGTCGGTGGCGCGGGTCAGATGGTCGGCGACGTCCCGGAAGTACGTGCGCATCTCCGGCGGGATGACCGGGATCGGCTGCGTGCTCAACTGCTGGAGCGGGCGGCTCAGCGGGGCCACCGCCCTGCGCAGTTCCAGCAGTTCGCGCTTGAGCTGGTAGATCCGGCCGGCGTCCCCGCGGCCGCCGTGCTCGCTGAAGACCATGGTCTCGACTGCGTCTATGTCGTTCTGCACCGCGTCCGTGACGGCCACGTACTCGTCGACCACGTGGTCGGCCAGCGCGTGCAGGACGGCGACCGGCCCCTTGGCCACCTGCTCGGGGAGCGCCTCCAGCTCCTCGCGGACCGACCCCAGGGTGCCGCGGCCGCCGTGCCGGATGGTGATGACGAAGTCGGCGCCGGCGAAGGCCATGAGTTCGCCGGTCTCCACCACCTCGCTGGTCGCGGTCAGTTCCTCGTGCTCCACGTACCGCACGGTCTTGAACACGGCGAAGAGGGTGTCGTCGTAGCGCTCGATCTTGGGCCGCTGGTGGGCCTGGACCGCGTCCCCGACGGCGAGCGGGTGCAGACCGAGCAGCTCGGCGAGCCCGGCGAACTCCTCCTGCGAGGGCTCGTGCAGTCCGATCCAGACGAAGCCCTCGCCCGTCTTGCGGACCCGGCGCAGCGCCTCGCCCACATCGGCGTGGCCGTGGCCGTCCTGGCGCACGCCCTCCCGGTAGACGATGCAGTTGACGACGGCGCTGCCGAGCGGGGAGCGGGCCGGGTGGCTGAGGTCGACGGTCCGCCGGTACGTACGGCGCACGGCCCGGCGCAGGTTGCTGAACATGGACAACGGACGTACTCCCCTTCGGCGGATCAGCGGCCAGTGTGCCACCGGCACGCGGACCCCACGAACGCCCGACGCTCGGGCCTTCGCTCCCGGGGCCCGTCCTCGGGCTCCCGTCCCCGGGGCCCCGGCCGCGGACTCCCGTCCTCGGGGCCCAGCCTCGGTGTCCCGGCTGCGGGCCCCCGGCTGCAGAGCCCCGGCCTCGCGGTCCCGACCTCAGACCCCCGGCTTCAGGGCCCGCGCCCGCGGGCCCCCCGCCTCAGGCCCGGTCGATGAAGACGCTCGTGGACTTCACCCGTGCCGTCGCCCTCGCTCCGACCTCCAGGCCGAGTTCCTCCACGGCCTCCCGGGTCAGCAGCGACACGACGCGGTGCGGTCCGGCCTGGATCTCCACCTGCGCGTCGACCGTGCCCAGCTTCACACCCGTCACGATGCCGGGGAAGGCGTTGCGCGCGGAGGTGTACGGGGCCCCCTCGCCGTCGCCGCCCTCCTGCGCGACCTCCACGCAGAACGCGGCGAGGTCCGGCCCGTCGACCATCCGCCGGGTACCGTCCCGACGCGTCGGGAACCTTTCCGCGTCGGCCCACCGTCGGGCCGTGTCTACGCTGACGCCGAGCAGCCGCGCCGCCTGGCCGATGGTGTAGGACTCCATGCCCGCAGCCTAAGCCCTCCCCCGGCCGGTCCTCGCAGGCCAGGGGCCCGGCCCCGGCCCGCGCACGATTCCCGCGGGTCCGTTCAGAAGGACCCGTCCTGGCCGAGCGCCCGCGCGGCGGCCCGCACGACCGCATCCGCCACCATGGACAGCGCGGGCGAGTCCAGCTTCCACTGCTGCCAGTACAGCGGGATCTCCAGGTTCCGCCCGGGCGCGATCACCACCAGTTCCCCCGCCTCCAGCAACGGGTCGGCCTGCACCATCGGCAGCATCGCCCAGCCCAGCCCGGCGGTCGCCGCGTCGCAGAACCCCTCCGACGTCGGCACGTAATGACGCACGGCGGACGCCCTGGCCGCCGCGTCCCCCGTCAGGACCCGCACGAACTCGTCCTGGAGCAGGTCCAGCCGGTCGAACACGACGACCGGCGCCTTCCGCAGGTCCCGCTCCACCGCGTCCCGCAGATGCCGCGCCGCGAACTCCGGGCTCGCCACCGGCAGGTACCGCACGAGCCCCAGCCTGCGCACCGTGCACCCCGCCACGGGCACCGGCTGCGAGGTGACCGCGGCCATCACGCGCCCGTCCCGCAGCAGTTCGGTCGCGTGCGCCTCGTCCTCCCGGTGCAGTTCGAAGCAGACCGGCGGGTCCTGCGGCACACCCGTCAGCGCGGGCAGGAACCACGTGGCCAGCGAGTCCGCGTTGACCGCGATCGGCAGCCGCACCGGTCCCAGGCCCTCGGCCATGCCCAGCTCGGCCCGCGCGTCGCGCTCCAGCCGGACGAGCTGGCGCGCGAAGCGGACGAGGACCTCCCCCGATTCGGTCGCCTGCACGGGCTTGGTCCGCATCAGCAGCACCCGCCCGGTCCGCTGTTCCAACGCCTTGACGCGTTGACTGACGGCGGAGGGGGTCACGTGCAGGGCGGCGGCCGCCGCGTCGAAGGTGCCCTCGTCGATCACCGCGAGCAGGGTCCGCACCTGGTCCACAGGCAGCTCATCCATCACAGCGGCTAATGGTAGGTAAGAATCTTTAGCTGTACTCCTCGCCGCGCCGCTGCCTACGGTCGAAGACATGACACACGGCATCATCCCGGCGGGCCTCGCGGGCTTCGGCACCGGCCTTTCGCTCATCGTCGCCATCGGCGCCCAGAACGCCTTCGTACTGCGCCAGGGCGTACGCCGCCAATCGGTCCTCGCCGTGGTCGCCATCTGCGCCCTCTCGGACGCGGCCCTGATCGCCCTCGGCGTGGCCGGCGTCGGCGCGTTCGTCACCGCCTGGCCGCCCGCCCTCACCCTCGTCGGACTCGTCGGCGGCGCCTTCCTGATCGGCTACGGAGCCCTGGCCGCCCGCCGGGTGCTGCGTCCCGGCCCGGGCGCCGCCCTCACCGCGGACGTCTCCGGCAGGGCCGGCGGCTCGGCCGCCACCCGCCGCGCCGTGCTGACCTGCCTGGCCATGACCTGGCTCAACCCGCACGTGTACCTCGACACCGTGCTGCTGCTCGGATCCGTTGCCGCCGGCCGCGGCGACCTGCGCTGGGCCTTCGGCGCCGGGGCCGTCCTGGCGAGCCTCGTCTGGTTCGGCGCGCTCGGCTACGGCGCCCGGCTGCTCAGCGGCCCGCTCGGCAAGCCCGCGGCATGGCGCGCCCTGGACGGGGTCGTCGCGGCGACCATGGTCACGATGGGCGGCCTGCTCCTCGCCCGGGCCTGAACAGTCCGTGCATCCGGTCTGCCACCGCCCTCCGAGGTCCACCCCATGGACAGGCCCCGAGTGGGTACGGATCACCGTGTCCGCAGCCCCGTACCCGCCACCTCGTACGGCCTTTCCCCGCACCACCAGGAGCCCCCGTGCCGGACCAGCCCCCGCCCGCGACCCCGCCGCCCTCCGCGTCCCCGTACACCGACTCGGTGCGCGCCTACTGCGCCGCCCAGCCCTCGCCCCTCGTCGCCGCCACCGGGATCGTGCTGGAACCGCGCGGGCGGGTCCTCGTCCTCACCACCTCGTACAAGGCGGAGCCGGAGCTCCCGGGCGGGGGCGTGGAGGACACCGAGACCCCGGAAGAGGGGCTGGCCCGCGAGCTCAAGGAGGAGCTGGACCTGAGCGCGCCGGTCGGGCGGCTGCTCGCCGTGGACTCCCGCCCCTCGGGGCCCCTCGGCCGCTCCCTCGTCGTCCACGTCCACCTCGTCGGACCGCTCACGCCCGAGGAGACCTCCGCCATCTCCTTCCCGGACGGGGAGGTCACCGAGGCCCGCTGGCTCACCCCTGAGGAGGCCTACGGGGCCCTGGACACCCGGAAGGGATCCCGCCTGCGCGCCGCCCTGGCCGCCCTGCACTCCGGCTCCCTCGCGCACCTGATCGACGGGGTGCCGCAGCCCGGCTCCCCGGCCGGCTTCGACCCCGCGCGCCGGGCGGAGCTGGAACACGCGGGCGCCTACGACACGGCCGGCCACCGCGCCGCCCGCCCCAAGGCCCTCACCGCGGCGAGCGTGCTGTTCACCGACTCCGCGGGCGGGGTCCTGCTCGTGCGGCCCGCCTACGGCGATCCGGACCACTGGAACCTGCCCGGCGGCGGCATCGACAGCGACCTCGGCGAGATCCCGCGCGCCGCGGCCCGCCGGGAGGTCCTCGAAGAGCTCGGCCTCGACCTGGCGCCGGGCCCGCTGCTCGCCGTCAACTGGTCCCACCGCTCCGGCTATCCGGCCCGCGTCCGCTTCCTCTACGACGGCGGCACCCTCGACGCCCCCGCCCTGGCCCGGATCCGCCTGCCCCGGACGGAACTCCTCGAATGGCGCACGGTCCCCCCGGCAGAACTCCGCCGGTTCACCAAACCGGCCCTCCGCCGCCAAATCGAGTCCTGCCTCAGGGCCCGCACCACACCGGGCGGCCCCCTGGAACTGCACCACGGCCGGCTGGTGGACGGGACCTAGAACTCGGCGCCAGGAGTCCTTCCACCGAGTGGCCGGTTACTTCGGCTCCGTGGCGAGCTGGATCAGGTTGCCGCAGGTGTCGTCGAAGACGGCGGTGGTGACGGGGCCCATCTCCAGCGGTTCCTGCGTGAAGCGGACGCCGAGGCCGCGCAGGCGCTCGTACTCCGCCGTGACGTCGTCGACGGCGAACTGGGCGAGTGGGATGCCGTCCTCGACGAGGGCGTCCCGGTAGGTCTTGGCCGCCGGGTGGGCGGCGGGCTCCAGGAGCAGTTCGGTGCCGCCGGGCTCGGCGGGCGAGACCACGGTCAGCCACCGGTGCTCCCCGCCCAGCGGGACGTCGTGCTTCTTCACGAAGCCGAGGATCTCGGTGTAGAAGTGCAGGGCCTTGGCCTGGTCGTCGACGAAGACGCTGGTCAGGTGGATCTTCATGGGGTGCTCTCTTCCGGTCCGGGCGGGTCGGGCATGCGCCACCGCTCGGCGATCTGCCGCAGCGGGGCCGTGTTCAGGTCGTGGAACTTGTACCGGCCCTCCCGCCTGGTCTCGACGAGTCCGGCGGCCTCCAGCACGGCGAGGTGCTGGGAGACGCCCTGGCGCGAGATGCCCAGCCGGTGCTTCATCGTCAGCCGCGAGCAGATCTCGAACAGCGTCTGCCCGGACTTCTCCGCGAGCTCGTCGAGGATGGTGCGGCGGGTCGGGTCGGCCAAAGCTCTGAAGAGTTCGTCGGCCACACCCACAGGATAGGCAAGTACCCACTTGCCTATCAACTGGAGAAGCCGCCGTCAGCCCGGAATGGGCGCGAAGTCCCAGTACGGACGGCTCCGCTGTCTCGCCGCGACGGTCTGGACGTGCTGGACGCCCAAGGTGCTCGCAAGGCCCCTGATCCCCGCGTCCTCGTACTTGTCCGCCTCCTCGCGCGCGCGTACGCCGCGGAGGTCCGCGGCGAGGGCGATCTGCGCGGCGAACGTCATGGGGTGCGTCGGACCGAACGCCTGTTCCGCGCCCCGCACGGTCTCCCGGCTCAGGGAGAGCGCCTCCTCCACGTGCCCCCTGACCTGGCGGTGCCCGGCGACGTTCAGGGCGCAGCCCAGCGTCCACGGGTGCCGCGTGCCGAGCGCGCCCCGCATTCCGGCCAGCCCCTGCTCCGCCAGCGACAGCGCTTCCTCGCGCTCGCCCTGTGCCCGCAGGACCAGGGCGAGGTTGCCCATCGCGCCGATGGCGTACGGATGGGCCCGGCCCAGGTGCCTCTCGTACGCGTGGAGCACGTCCTCGGACAGCCCGCGCGCCTCGTCGATGTCCCCGTGCTCACGGAGGTACGCGGCGTGGTCGCAGGCCACGGCCAACGCCCCCGGGGAGTCGGCTCCGAAGAGGCGCGCAGCCCGCTCCCACACGGTCCGCAGCAGCTGGCCCGCGCCGGGGAGGTCTCCGTCACCGGTCAGGCACATCGCGAGGTTGTGCTCGGCGCTCAGGGCCAGCGGGTGGGAGGGGCCCAGCATCTGCCTGACGAGTCTGACGCCCTGTTCCTGCCGGGCGCGCGCCTCCCGGTAGTGCCCCAGCAACCGCAGGTCCACGGCGTGGGCGAGGACGGAGGAGAGGGCGGAGGGGTGCCGGGCCCCCAGCATGCGCTCGCGGCGGTGCAGGGTCTCCTGGTCGAGGTCGTGGGCCTCTTGGTAGCGGCCCAGCAGCCGGTAGGCGGTGGCCAGATCGTGCCGGGCCTGCAAGGTGGTGGAGTCGTCCCGGCCGAACAGCTCCCGCGTGGCGTGCACCACCGGCTCGATCCACTCACGGGCCTCCTCGTACCGGCCGAGGGCGAGCAGGAGCAGACCTTGGGCGCGCTCCTCCCGCAGGTCCTGTCGGCTGCGGCCGTGTCCCGGCCCGGCGCCGGCGAGGAGCTGGCGGGACGCCTCCTCGGCCTGGCCCAGCCGGCCGAGGAGGCGCAGCGCCGTGATGTGCAGGGAGGCGAGCTCGCGCAGGGAGGGGTGGTCCGCGCGGAGTACGGCCCGCCAGGAGCGGTCGATGTCCTCGCACAGGCGCAGGCAGGTGGGGTACTCGCCGGCGAGTACCAGGTAGCGCACGCAGTCCAGGAGGAAGGTCCAGGTTCTCGGGTCGCTGCTCGTGAGGGCACCGGAGGGTCCCAGGTGCGGGACGAGTTCGGCGTACCGGGGCCAGAGCCGCGAGTCGGCGGGCCGGCCGGGGGCGGCCTCGACGAGCACCTGCTGAACGGCGCGGGCCAGCGGTTCGGCCTCGTCCTCGGAGAGGTTCTCGCGGACGACACGGTGCACCGTGCGCTGGATCTGTGCGGTGCCCGTCCCGCCGCTGCCTTCTCCCACGGGCCCGTCCGAGTGCTCCAGGTGTACGACGGAGAACTGGACCAGCTTGTTGAGGGCCTCGTTCCACCGGACGGGGTCGCCGAGCATCCCGGCTACCCGTTCCGGTACCTCCCTTGCGGGGAAATCACGCAGCAGCCACAGCGGGACCGGGCCGGGGGCGAAGAAGACGAACAGCCGCAGCAGGGTGAGGGCGTCGGGGAAGTTGACCCGGATGTTGTTGAGGAGGATGGCCAGCGCGGTCTGGAAGGGCAGCGGGTAGTCCTCCGAGAGGGTGAGGGGCTCGCGGGAGTCCCCGCCCTCCAGCAGGGCGACGTACTCCCGCACGCCGAGCGGGGAGTCGGCGAGCCAGCCGGCGGCCTGGTCGAGCGCGAGCGGGTAGTCCCCCAGGGCCTCGGCGAGCCGGTCGGCCTCGGCAGCGGTGAGGCGCACCGCCCGGCGGCGGACGAAGGCAACGGACTCGGAGCGGTCGTAGAGCGGGACTTCCACGATGCTGGTGTGCCGGGAGGCCCACTCGCGGTTGCGCGAGGTGATGATGACGTCGCCGGGGCCGGAGGGCAGCAGGTCGGTGAGGTCGTCCGGGTCGTCGCAGCCGTCGAAGACGATCAGCCACCGGTCGTGGGGAGTTCCTCGCCTCAGCGCTTCGAGCACGGCCCGGATCTGCTCGCCGTGGCTGCCCGCGCCGCGCGGCAGGCCAAGGGCGGGGGCCAGTTCGACGAGACGCTCGCGCGCGGTGGCCCGGTCCTCGGCGGGGACCCACCACACCGCGTCGTACTCGGCGGCGAAGCGGTGGGCGTACTCGACGGCGATCTGGGTCTTGCCGATGCCGGAGAGCCCGAGGAGGGTGACGGCGGAGCCACTGCGCGGGGCTTCGGACAGGGTCGTGTGAAGGCGGGCCATGAGGTCGTCGCGACCGGTGAAGCGGGTGTTGCGGCGCGGGACCCGGCCCCAGATCTCGGGCGGGTCGTTCGGGAAGCGGGGGCCGCGCCGGCCGGTTTCGGCGCTGATCCGTTCGGTGGGCATCCGCAGGCGGCGCAGCACCCGGTACTCCGCCTCGTACGCGTCCACACCCCACAGGGTCACGGGCTCCAGCGGCGTCGCGGGCAGCCTCGCCTCGGTCAGGGCGACCGCGGCGAACCGGTCCAGCTCCGACGGGTCGAGGGAGCTCCACGCGGTGTTCCACTCCCGGTCGGTCCGGTCGCCCGTGGCGAAGAAGTGTTCGCTGAGCACCATCAGCACCGAGCCCCGGCGCGGCAACAGCCGGCGCAGCTCCTCCTCCAACCGCTGCCCGGGGGCCGGGTCCCAGCGGCTCAGTACGGCGCCCAGTCCATGGGCCTCCAGCCGGTGGGCGAGCCAGACCGCCCACGGCCTGTTGAATCCGCTGTAGACCAGGACGACGTTCCCGGCGCGACCGCTCTCCTCTGGGTGCGTCGGCGCCTCGGCGCGTGCCCGCGCCTGCTCCCGCGCCGCTGCCCACGCCCGCTGCTCGGCCCGCTCGCGCTCCTCGGCCCGTACCCGCTCCTCGGCGATCCGCACCTCCTCCTCGGCCCGAGCCCGCTCGTCGGCCCGCAGGCGCTCCTCGGCCCGGGCCCGCTCATCGGCTCGTACCTCCTCCTCGGCGCGCGACCGCTCATCGGCCCGCAGGCGTTCCTCGGCGCGTACCCGCTGTTCGATCCGTACGCGCTCCTCGGCCCGGGTCCGCTGCTCGGCCCGCACCCGTGCATCGGCCTCCGCCCGTTCCTCGGCGCGCGCCTCCTCCACCGCCCGCGTCTGCTCCTCGGCCCGGGCCCGCTCTTCCGCTTCCCTCTCCTGCACAGCTGCCCGGCTCGCCGCGGTCCGTGCGTAGCGCCGGGCCACCAGCGCGGAGACGTCGGCGAAGGCCTGCGGGGTGAGCAGCTCGCCGTTCCCGTCGGGCCGCTCCTCGCCGGTGAGGTAGGCACGGGCGAGGGCCGGGAAGTTGTGGGCGCGCCGCCCGAAGTGGCGTTCCACGTACTCCCCGCAGTACTTGAGCACGAGGAGGGCTTCGCCCAGGGGCAGCGCCCGCAGCAGCGCCTCGCGCACGCCGGGCACGAACTCGTACCACCCCTCGGGCTCGGCCCGCCGCAGGAGCCCGCTGAGCAGGACCTCCGCGAGGACGGACGGTCCCGTACCGGGGGCCGTGCTGCGCTGCACCAGCTGCATCACGGGGAGGCTGAGGGGGACGGCCGAGAGTGCCACGGCCAGTTGCAGGGCGGGGCGCGAGGCGGTCCGGCGGAACGACCCGATCAGCTCGGCGGGGGGCGGCGTACGGTCCGTGCCGACGGGGAGGGCCGGCGCGTGGTCGGGGCCCACCCAGCCCGCCGCCGCGGGCAGCGCGAGGCCGGTCGACGTCGACAGGAGGCGCGCCCACGCTCCCAGCCCGGCGCCGGTCGGCGCGAGCACGGGCACGGGGACCGGCCCTGCCGCGGCACCGCCTTCGAGCGGGATGAACGCGAGCCGGCTCGCCAGCCCTTCGGGGCGCCTCAGTGTTCCCGGCAGCGCCGGCAGATGGGTGCGCCGCCACATGCGCTGGGGCAGCGGCTGGACCAGGGCGACGGGCGCCACCGCGCTCCAGCGGTGGAGCAGCCGCTGCATCCGTCCCGCGCGCCACAGCGGTCCCGCACAGTCGCTGAGCACCAGCGTCAGCTGCCGGCCGGAGGGGTCCCTCAGCTGCTCCGCTCCCCAGAACGGGCGGCTCCCGTCCCGGGCGGGACCGATCAGCAGCCGTCCGTCCGCGGCCTCGCGCACGTGGTGGACCAGGATCTCGCGGAACGCTCCGGTCCCGGCGAGGATCTCGCTCAGTTCCCCCAGGGTCCGCTGCCACACCGGGGTCGAGGTCGACACGTCCATGACGAGGCGGATCCGGGCCTCGCGCCGGGTGGAGGAACGGCTGACGGGCAGCAACAGGCCCGTCAGCGCCGCCCGTTCCGCGGTGGCCTGTTCGTCGAGCTGGTCCTCCACCGGGCGCACGGGTGCCCGGTACCGCTGGAGCGGGCGCAGGGCGCGCACCAGCGCCAGGGGCTGCGGCAGGGCGGTGGCCATGGGGACCCGGACCCGTTCGAGGCCATCGGCGGCGCCTGCGCCCCGGCCGCGGTGGCGGGGGTGGTCCGCGTACAGCCGGGTCCGCTCCGGTGGTCCGGCCGTACCGCCGGTGACTCCGGGGCCCCTCCCGGCGGCGCCGCCCGGGTCGGGCGCGTCCCCGGCGGCGTCCCGCGCGTCCCCGTCCGGTGCACCGGCGACGGGCTGCTCGGCCGGTGCCCGGAGCGAGGGCGCGGCCGGATCCACGTGCCGGGCCAGCCAGAGCGCCTCGGCGAGCTCGCGGGCCGTCGGTTCCGCGCCCGCGGACAGCAGTCTGCGCACCAGCTCCGGGAGCGGATCGGGCCGGGACTCGCGAGGCTCGGGGGACTCGGGGGACTCGGGGGACTCGGGGGACCCGGGGGACTCGGGGGACCCGGGGGACTCGGGGGACCCGGGGGACGCGGGGGCCATCAGCTCGGCCCGGGTTCACCGTGGTCGAGGGGGCGCATCAGCAGCTCGGCCAGCCGCTGCCGGTCGGACTCGTTGCCGCGCACCGTCTCCTGCGTCAGGTAGATGGCGTTGAGGAGCTGGTCCGCCGTGCGCAGGGCGCCGGGCCTGCTCTGGAGGAACTGCCGGATCAGGGCGTCGTTGGCCTCGGCGTCGTCTTCGCCGAAGTGGGCGCGGACCATGGACCGGAGGCGGCCGGTGCCCCATTCGTCGTCCTTGGGCGACGACAGTTCCAGACGGAGGCAGCGGCGCAGCAGCGGGACGGGGAAGTCCCGTTCGCCGTTGCTGGTCATCACGACCACGGGGAAGGCCCGGCAGCGGATCTTGCCCTTCGTGACCTCGGCCCGGGTGTCGTCGTCGGTGTCGACCTCCACGGTCTCCTGGACCGCCTGGAGGCGCTGGAGTTCGGGGATGGTGAACTCCCCTTCCTCCAGCGCGTTCAGCAGGTCGTTGGGCAGGTCGATGTCGCTCTTGTCGAGTTCGTCGACGAGGAGCACGCGGGGTTTCTCGTACGGCAGCAGCGCGGTGCCGAGCGGGCCGAGGCGGAGGTAGCGGCCGATGTCCCGCGTGTGGTCCTCGCCTCCCTCGCGGGCCAGCTGCATGTCCTGGAGCCGGGCGATGGCGTCGTACGAGTACAGCCCCTCGCGCAGCGTCGTACGGCTGACGACCGGCCAGTGCAGGACGCGGCCCAGCCCCAGTTCGTGGGCGAGGGCGTGCGCGAGCGTCGACTTCCCCGAGCCCGGCTCCCCCGTCACGAGCAGGGGGCGCCGCAGGTACAGGGCGGCGTTGATCATCTCCAGTTCGGCCGGGCGCCAGGCGAGGCCCGCGGATCCCATGGCCGCGTCGGAGCCCAGCCGCCGGGTCGACTCCGCGCCCAGGTCCGGGGGCCCGGAGACCACCGGGGAACCGTCGAAGTCGCGCCAGGGGGGCGGTTCCGGCAGGCGGTCTACACCGTCGTGCGGTTCGCCGGTGCCCCGGAAGACGAACCAGTCGGGGGTGGTCATGACGTACTCCTCGGGTAGCGATCGCGGCGGGGCCGGCGGGGTCAGGGCGAGTTCAGCAGGCCTGCCGGCTCGGGGAGCGGACGGTCCGGGTCGTCGTAGAGCAGGGCCAGCGGCTCGGCCCAGTCCGCATCGGCGTCGGCCCTGCTGATGCGCTCGCGCAGCATCCGCAGTTCCTCGGGCAGCGCGCCGGCCCGACGGGCCCGGCGCAGCAGCCGTGCCACCCGGTCCTCCAGGTCCCCGCAGGGCGTGCCGCAGCCCGACTGGTGCGGGTCGCCCCGATGCCACAGGGCGACGGCGTATCCCGCTCTGATCACCTCGCGCAGCGGCTCGGCCCCGTCCCCCGCCGTTCTGCACACCAGCGGTACGGCGCCGGCCGGCGCTGCCTCCAGCACCTCGCTCCCCGCTTCGGGCCATCTGAGGGGCAGCGTTTCCAGGGCCCCCTCGGCCACGCCCAGCCAGCGCTCCCGGTGGAGCTCCCGGGGGGTCGCGGCCCTCTCCAGCGGGCGCAGGACCACTTGCCGGTGGACACCGAAGGGCTGGTCGGCGGGGTCCGGCCGCATGCTCCGCGCGACGAGCCGGAAGCGCCACAGGTGCACGCCCTCGTCGAAGCACTCGACGGGCAGCACGAATTCGAGCCGTGCGGGCCTGTCCTTGGTGTCGGTCCGGCCGAGGAGATCGTGCAGCGGCTCGCCCAGGAGGTTCGGCAGTTCGGCGAGCGAGGCACCCTCCGCCTCGTCCCCCTCGTCCCAGGGGCGGAAGCAGCCCGCCTCCTCGGCCCAGGTCCAGATCCGCCAGTGGAACCGGTCCTGCGGCCGGTAGGCGTCCGGGCGGAGCTCGACCGCGACCACCGGGCCGCCCGCCTCCGCCCCGGCGGCCCGCGCGGCGACCCAGGCGGCGATCCTGGGCGTCTTCAGCAGCGCCCGGTAGTAGACGGGCAGTTGTCCGGCGCGCTGCTGCACCCAGCGCTCCAGTTCGGCGGCCGGCCCGGGCCGTTCCGCGGCGCAGGTCCTGGCCACGAGAAGGAGGTAGTGCAGGAAGGCGATGTCGTCGCCGTCGGCCGTCTCGTAGAGCCAGCCGTGTCCGTCGCGCCAGTCGCGCGCCGCGACCGCCCCCGGCCACAGGGGCTCCTCGCCCACCGCCACTTCGATGAGCGATTCGAGTTCCCGCGTGGAGACGGGCGGAGGCAGCTCGGCCAGCAGGGCGGACGCCGCGGCGCTGTCCCTCGGGGTCCAGACCCGCTCGCCCGTGGGGACGAGCCCTTCCTGCGCGGCCACCCAGGACTTCGCGGCCGAGGCGGGCTCCTCCCGCATGCGGTGGTGCCACTGGTCGTGGGCGCGGATGAGCTCCCGGTACGGTTCGCGCCCCAGCCCCTGCTCACCGCCGACGGGCACCGCCCTCGCGAACCCGCGCAGCGCCGTGGCGGCGATGGCCAGCCCGCCGTCCTTACCGCGTCTGCGCGCCTTGACCACACCGAGGACGACGCCGCGGTCCCGGTCCAACACCGGGCCGCCCGAGGCCCCGTGGGGGATCTCGGTCTCGGGACCGAGGGTGAGTCCGCTCGATCCGTCGCTGCCGTTGATGACGCAGTGCCCGCTCCACGTCTGGGGCTTGCAGCCCTCGGCCGCGCGCCACCCGTAGACCGTCACCCGCGAGGGTGCGTCGCTCCGGTCGCCGAGCCGTACGCAGGCGTGCCGGACCGAGTCGTCCGCCAGCCGGATCAGCACGAGGTCCTGTTCGGGGTCGAACCCCCCGCCCAGCCAGTACCCGAGCCGGGCCGGAGTACTGCCGTGCCGTCCGTGCACCAGGAAGGTGCCCACCGCCTCCGGCTGCTCCACTCCGGGAATCACGTGGGCGCAGCTGAGCACCCAGCCGGGGGCGACGAAGAACCCGGTGCCCCAGAGCCTGTCCGGGTCCCCCTGGGGCCCGATCCGCACCGTGGCGCGGCGTGTGAGCTCCTCGAGTTTCGCCGCCGTCATCCGCTTGCGTCGTCCGGGCCCGGGCCCACCCTGCCTTCGGCTTCTCGGCGGCTCCAGGTGAGGGTGATCGAGATCGCGGCCTTGGCCTCGCCGTCCGCCAGCATGGCGACTGCCTTGCCCGGCTTCACCGCCAGCTCGATCCCGAAGGTGGCGCTGACCTCATCGGGGCGGGCGGCCCGTGCGGATTCGAGTACGGCGGAACCGATGCCGCTGACCAGCTCGTTCAGCTGATCCACCCGGGCGGTCAGGTGGTCGAGCGCGCCCACGTCGTCGTAGGCGAACTCGTCGGATCCCCGGGGGGCGTCCTCGGGGCGCATCACACTGACGCGTGCCAGTACGGTCTCCCCGTTGGGCAGTTCGATCTCCTGGATCTGCCGTTCCATAGCCTCTCCCCCAGCCGCCGGACAACTGAGGCCCATCCGAGCCCTGTTGACCTTGCCGGAGGCTATTGTGCAGGCTCGCGTCCGGATCGTGCAGCGAGATGACGCGACTCGGAACCTTCGACTGAATCCTTTTCGGACCTCCCCGCCTCTTGTCCGTGTACCGGCCGAACGGGCCGGCGGAACCAGGAGGAGAAACCATGATGATCACCGGTCTCGTAGTGATCGGAGCCCTGCTCGTGGGCGCGTGCAGCTGGCACCTGGTGCGGCGGTACAAGAGCCGAGCCTGACCAGACCCCGCAGACCCTGCCGTAGGAAACCTTCCGGAATGAGCAGCACATGAACCAACGTTTCCCCTGGCCGGACGATCGGCTGATCAAGGCCGCTCAGGACGGCGACGTCGCCTCGCTCACCACCGTCGTCATGGAATCGCAGCCTCATGTGCGCAGGTTCGCCCTCTCGCTCTGCGCCTCGCCCCAGGACGCGGAGGACGCGGCGCAGGAAGCACTGATCATCCTCTACCGGAAGATCGGCACCCTGCGGGCCACCGGCGCCCTCGCCTCGTGGATGTTCCGGATCGTGCGCAACGAGTGCCTGCGGCAGGTACGGCTGCTCCTCGCGCGGAGCGACGAAACACCGGCCGGCCCGGAGTCGGCGGACCCGTCCGCAGAGGACGCCGTGCTGCGCAGGCTGGAGGCGGAGCGGATCGCGGCCGCGGTCGGCGCCCTTCCCCGTGACCAGCGCCAGGTCCTGATCCTGCGGGACGTCCAGGGCCTGCCGGGCAAGGCCGTCGCCGATGCGCTCGGTCTGAGCACCGCCGCGATGAAATCGCGGCTGCACCGGGCGCGCGCAGCCCTGCGCCACACCTTGACGGCGATCGACCCCCCAGTAGCCGAAGGAGACTCACGACGGTGAACACCGTGAAGACCAGGAACACCATGCACGCCACGCACACCGTGAAGCCCGTACCGTCCGCGGCGCCCGGGCCGAACTTCGCCAGCGCGTCCGTCCCGCGCCATCTGGCGCGCGGCGCCCTCGGTTTCGGGCTGATCGTCGGCTCGATCGCCCTGGTGCCCGTCGTGGGCCCGGTCGCCCTGCTGGCCGCCCCCTTGGCCCTCGTCGCCTTCCGGGGCTGCCCGACGTGCTGGATGGTCGGCCTGGCGCAGACCATCTCGCGCGGCCGCCTGGAGCGCCGGTGCACGGACGGCGTCTGCACCCTCACCCCGTCAGCGGGCCGGACGTCTCCCCCGGCCGTTCCAGGCGCGGGCGGTCAGCGCGATCGACCCGTCGGCCTCGACGGGCAGCCGAGCGCGCAGCAGCTCGCGCAGGGCATCGTGCCGCTTCGGCGGCAGTGAGGCGAGGTACGACGGCGCGGGCCCTTGGCCGCCCAGGAACGGGGCCCAGTAGTCGTCGAAGTCCCTGAAGCCTGTGCGGATCCTGATCTCGTCGACCTCCACGTCCGCCATTCCGGCCGACCGCAGCAGCTCCTCCAGCGGCCCGGGCGCGCACCACGGGAAGCGGACGGCCTCGTCGAGCTCCCGGCTGCCCGCATCCAGGGAGACGGCGGCCTCCCAGAAGTGACGGATGAGCTCCATGCCTCCCTGGGTGTAGTCCCAGAGGTACGCGGCGACCGTGCCGCCGGGGCGCACGATGCGGGCCATCTCGGCGACGGCCCGCTCGGGGACGGGGACGAAGTTGAGGACCAGGCCGCTGACCGCCGCCGACGCCCGGCCGTCCGGGAACGGCAGCCCCATCGCGTCGGCGCGTACGAACCGGGCGCGGGCATCCGTGACGTGCCGCCGGGCGTACCGGACGTAGGCGTCCGACGGGTCGGCTCCCACCACCCGCTCGGGGTCCGCCACGTCCAGGACGGCCTGCGTGACGGCGCCCGTGCCGCAGCCGATGTCCCGCCAGTCGCCGCCCGGCGCGACGTCCAGCCGCCGGACGCACTCCGCTGCCACCTGCCGGCTCCACCGCCCGACGTACGGCTCGTAGGCTTCCCCTTCGCCCCACACCGTGGCGCCCACCGCCACCGCCACCGGTCCGCTAGGGCTTGATGTTCTGGTTCAGGTGGAAGAGGTTGCCCGGGTCGTACGTGCCCTTGACCTGGACCAAGCGGTCGTAATTGCCCTTGTAGTTGGCGCGGATGCGCTCCTGGTCGTCGTCCGCCATGAAGTTGACGTAGCCGCCCTCTTCCGAGTGTGGGGCCGTGGCCTCGTAGTAGTCGCGGACCCAGGCGGTGTTGGCCTCGTTGTCGGCGGGGTCCGGCCACATGCCCGCGATGACGGTGGCGAAGGAGGCGTCCCGGTAGGCGAAGGCCGTGGCGTCCGGGGCGACGCGGTGGCAGGCGCCGTTGATCGGGTAGATGTGGACCGTCGAGTTGACGGCGGGCACGCGGGCGCCGTGCACCAGGTGCGCCTCGATCGCCTCGTCAGTCAGCTCCGTCACGAAGTTGGCCTTCCAGTAGTGCTGGAGGCCGGGCGGCACCAGTGCGTCGAAGGCACTGTTCAGCGCGGGATACGGCATGACGCCGACGTGCTCCGCGACCACCGGGGCGAAGTCGTGGAAGGGCTGGAGGGCTCGCTCGCCCTCCTCCGTCGGGCCTGCCCAGCACGACACGATCAGGACGAAGGTGTCGCCGTGCCGGTCCTCCGGGATGAACGGCAGCGGCGGGGCGATCTGGAAGGCCGGGAACCCGCCGAGCTGCTCCGGCGCGTCGGCGATGAAGTCCCGGAAGGCGCGCAGCACGGTGCCGGCGCTGTCCAGTTCGTAGAGGATCGGCCCGCCGTAGATGTCCTTGACGGGGCTGAGCCGGAATTCGAGGGAGGTCACGGCGCCGAAATTGCCGCCACCGCCGCGCAGCGCCCAGAAGAGGTCCTCGTGTTCCTGCTCGCTCGCCACGACGAGCTGTCCGTCCGCCGTGACCACGTCGGCCGAGATCAGGTTGTCGCAGCTCAGGCCGAGTCCGCGGTCGAGGTAGCCGATGCCGCCGCCCAGGGTGAGGCCGCCGACGCCGGTGGTGGAGATGATCCCACCGGTCGTCGCCAGGCCGAAGGCGTGGGTGGCCGCGTTGAAGTCGCCCCAGGTCGCGCCGCCCTCGGCGCGCGCCGTCCGCCGTACGGGGTCGACGCGGACGCCGCGCATCGCGGACAGGTCGGCGACCACGCCGTCGTCGCAGGTGCCGAAGCCGGGCACACTGTGCCCGCCGCCCCTGACCGCCAGGTCGAGCCCGTTCTCCCGGGCGTAGTCGACGGCCGCCATGACGTCGCCCGCGTTGGCGCAGCGCACGACGACGGCCGGCCGTCTGTCGATCATGGCGTTGTAGACCTTGCGGGCTTCGTCGTAGTCCTCGTCCCCCGGAGTGACGACGGTGCCGCGCACCCGTTGACTCAGCTGGTCCACCGTGAGGTTGCCCATGGCCATCGCTCCTCTTTCCCCGGCCCGGGACGGAGTGACCTCCGGCGAGCCCGGGGCTGTCCGCCAGTGGATAGGCCCTCAATTCACGCTACGCCGAATGGGTGGAGCGGCAATCCGAACCGCTCAGGCCCTGTCCATGGCACCGCTCAGGCCCTGTCCGTGGCGCTCCAGCTCGCTCGCCGGAGGACCTCGGCCAGCTCCTCGGGGTCGGGGGCGGCGTCCGCGGGATCCTCGGGCCACTGCTCGACGATGGCGGTCGCCCACTCGGCCCAGGTGCCGACGAGTCGGTAGTAGTCGGTGAGGAAGCGGCCGACGAGCAGTGTCTGGGCGGCCCGTTCCGGGAACGGGGCCTCGCCGGCGAGATGGGCGCGCGCGGTCGCGGCGTTGTCCTGGTTGCGCTCTTCGGCCCAGGCCCGGGCACCGCGGAGGGTGGCCAAGGTGTCGGCCCTGGTACCGGAGTCCGCGAAGAACACCTTCAGGAGCTGTTCGGACTCCAGGACCGGCCCGGCGCTCGGCTCGGGCAGCCAGTCGGCCAGCGCGCGCCGCCCCTCGGCGGTGATGCTGTAGACGGTGCGCGGCCGCCGTCCGACCGCTTCTCGCGTCGCCTCGGCCAGGCCGTGGCGGACGAGCTTCTTCGGCTCCTCGTACAGCTTGCTCTGGGCCCGGGGCCAGATGCGGCCCAGGCTCCGGTCCATCTGCTGTGCGAGCTCGTAGGTGCTCCAGGGCCGGACCGAGAGCAGGCCGAGGATCGCGTACGACGTGGTGGTGAGCGCCGGGCCCATTGACATCGCCAGCCTCGAGGCGTATTCCGGAAATAGTCCCTTTGGGACTATTTTGCCAGCATAGGCGGTGATGGTCATGATCAGCACGCTTCGGGTCGATCCCGCCAACGCCGAACAGGCCCGCGCCTGGGACGGCCATGAGGGCGCGTACTGGGCGGAGCACGCCGATCGGTACGACCGGGCGATACGCGCCCACCACCCGCACCTCCTCGCGGCCGCCGGCATTTCCGCCGCCGACCGGGTGCTGGACATCGGCTGCGGCACCGGCGAGACCACGCGCGAGGCCGCTCGACGGGCAAGCGGCGGCCGGGCCATGGGCGTGGACCTGTCCGCGGAGATGCTGCGGGTGGCACGGGAGCGTGCGGCGGCCGAAGGACTGCGCAACGCCGACTTCGTCCAGGCCGACGCCCAGGTCCACCCCTTCCCCTCCGCGGCGTTCGACGTGGCCGTCAGCCGCAGCGGGACGATGTTCTTCGCCGACCCGGTCGCCGCCTTCCGCAACATCGCGGGCGCGCTGCGACCCGGCGGGCGCCTGGTCCAACTGGTCTGGCAGGCCGCGGCGGACAACGAGTGGTTCCTCTCGTTCACCCGGGCCCTGGCCGCCGGACGCCCGCTGCCCACGCCCCCACCCGACGCTCCCGGGCCGTTCGCGCTCGCGGACCCGGAGCGGGTCCGGAGCGTCCTCGAGGCCGCCGGCTTCACCGGCATCCGGCTGGAACCCCACAGCGAGACGATGTGGTTCGGCGAGGACTCCGCCGACGCGGAGCGGTTCCTCCTCGGCATGCTCGGCTGGATGCTCGAGGGACTCGACGGCGAGGGCCGGCGGCGCGCCGTCGACGACCTGCGAGCCACGCTCACGGCCCACGAAACCTCCGACGGCGTCCGCTACGCCTCGGCGACCTGGATCATCCGAGCGACCCGGCCGCCGGCTACCGGCTGAGCGACTTGAGCGCCGCCGCGTCGTACGGCTTCAGCTCGTCGAAGCGGTTGCCGAGGACCTTCGCCGCCCACTGCGGGTCCTGGAGCAGCGCCCGGCCGACGGCGACCATGTCGAACTCGTCCCGTTCCATGCGGTCCAGGAGGTTGTCGATGTCGCCGAGCGCCGCGCCTTCGCCGGCGAAAGCGCGGAGGAAGTCGCCGTCGAGGCCGACCGAGCCCACGGTGATGGTCGGCCGGCCGGTGAGCTTCTTGGTCCAGCCCGCGAGGTTCAGGTCCGAGCCCTCGAACTCCGGGAGCCAGTAGCGCCGGGTGGAGGCGTGGAACGCGTCGACACCGGCCGCCGCCAGCGGGGCCAGGATGGCCTCCAGCTCCTCCGGGGTGTGCGCGAGCCGCCCGTCGTAGGCCTCCTGCTTCCACTGGGAGTAGCGGAAGATCACCGGGAAGTCGGCCGCGACGCGCTCGCGGACCGCGGCCACGACCTCCTCGGCGAACTTCGTACGGGCCACCGCGTCGCCGCCGTAGGCGTCGGTGCGGCGGTTGGTCCGCTCCCACAGGAACTGGTCGATCAGGTAGCCGTGGGCGCCGTGCAGTTCGACACCGTCGAAGCCGATCCGCTCGGCCTCCGCCGCGGCGTCGGCGAACGCGCCGATGACGTCGTCGAGGTCGGCGCGGGTCATCGCCTTGCCGGTCCCCTCGGTGCCGTCGACGCGGATGCCGGAGGGCCCCACGGCGGGGGCGTCGGGGTACGGCGCCTCGCCCTGCTTGCGCACCATGCCTATGTGCCACAGCTGAGGGACGATCGTGCCGCCCGACTCGTGCACGGCCGCGGCGACCTTCGCCCACCCGGCCAGCTGCTCCTCGCCGTGGAACCGCGGCACTCGGTCGCTCTGCCCGGCGGAGTCGTGACCGACGTAGGTGCCCTCGGTGACGATCAGGCCCACGCCCGCGGCGGCCCGGCTGGCGTAGTAGGCCAGCACGTCCTCGCCGGGCACGCCGCCGGGGGAGAACTGCCGCGTCATCGGCGCCATGGCGATGCGGTTGGGGACGGTCAGGCCGTTCAGCTGGACGGGCCGGGAAAGGATCTCGGCCGCGCGGGAGGCGGTGGACGTGGTCACGGTCATGCGGGTCCTCCGGGTTGAGCTGTGGCTCGTCGGGACGACGAGAAGTGCATAGTACACAGGCTATGTATCATGCATATTGCAGGGTTGCGGCGTCCGGCCCGAGGGCGGCCGCGGCCCACTCGGGCCGAGCCGCGGGGGTCACCGGCCCCCGGGTCCACCGGTCCGCGACAATGGGGCGTCCGAAGGAGCGGGGAGGCGCAGTGCTGGAAAAACTGGAGCGGGAGCTGATGCTCCTCTCGCGACACCAGGTGCTGGCCCGGCGCGAGCGCGACCCCGAGCGGCTGGAACGGTCGGCGTACGTGCTGCTCAGCCGGATCGACACGCAAGGCCCCATGTCCATCGGGCAGTTGTCGGAGGCATTCGGACTCGACACCTCGACCGTGAACCGCCAAACCGCCGCACTGCTGCGCTGCGGACTGGCCGAGCGCGTCCCGGACCCGGACGGCGGCATGGCCCGCAAGCTGCGCATCACGGAGGAAGGCGGGCGCCGGCTCGCCGAGGACCGAGGGGTCAACCAGTCCTGCCTGGCCCGGGTGGTCGCCAATTGGTCCCCCGAGGAAGTACGGCAGCTCGAGGACGCCCTGGTCCGCCTCAATCGCAGCGCCGAGGCCCTCGAAGGACGCCACTGGCCGCGCACGGAGGAAGACGGCGCCCCCGCGACTCCCGCACCGTAAGAGCTCCACGGCCCCGGACGCACGAAAAGTCGCCTTCTCATTTCTGAGAAGACGACCTCCGACCTGCATGAAGCAAAGTCGGGACGACAGGATTTGAACCTGCGACCCCTTGACCCCCAGTCAAGTGCGCTACCAAGCTGCGCCACGTCCCGATGCCCGTTGACCTGGAGTTTCCCCTGGTTGAACGCGCAGGAGAACGATACCGCACTTCCGGAGGTGCTCGCGCGCACCTTTCTCCTCCGTGGCGGCACGAGGGCGGAACGAGGGCCGGATGAGGCCGGTGCGAGGACGTGGCAGGGGACGGGCGGGTGGTGGTTGACCTCAAGCGGGCTTGAGGTTGCACGATCGGTGCATGACACGGACAGCAGCCGCGGATGCCAGGTTCCGCCACGAAGACCTGGGCGAGCTCATGGCCCTCATGACCGGAGCCGAGAAGCACGGCCCCGCCGCCACCTCCACGCTCGACGCGCTATGGGTGCTCTACGACCGGGTCCTGCGGGTCGGGCCCGCCGGCGCCGGGGATCCGGGGCGGGACCGGTTCCTGCTGTCGAAGGGGCACGGGCCGATGGCGTACTACGCCGTCCTCGCCGCCAAGGGGTTCTTCCCGGTCGGCTGGCTCAGCGGGTTCGGCGCGTACGACTCGCCCCTCGGGCACCACCCGGACCGCACCTTGATCCCCGGAGTGGAGATCGGCAGCGGCTCGCTCGGGCACGGGCTGCCGCTCGCCGTCGGGAGCGCCCTCGGGCTGCGGGCCCAAGGGCTCACCGAACCGGCCGTGTGGGTGCTGATCGGGGACGCCGAGCTGGACGAGGGAAGCAACCACGAGGCGATCGCGTACGCCGGCTCGGCCGGTCTGGAACGACTGCACACGATTGTGATCGACAACGACTCCGCGACCCACGGCTGGCGGGGCGGCATCGCCTCCCGTTTCGAGGCCGCCGGCTGGTCGGCGGTCACCGTGGACGGCCGGGACCACGCGGCGCTGCACAGGGCGTACACCGCACCTCACCCGGGCCGACCGCACGCCGTGGTCGCCCGGGTCGAGAAGAAGCACTGAAGAAGCACCACCGAAGCACTAGCCGCCTCCGAGGGGGAGACATGGACACCATGCGCGAACGGTTCATCTCGGTCACATCGCGTGCACTCGACGAGGATCCCCGGCTGGCCGTCGTGCTGGCCGAGATCACCATGGACGGCTTCCGGCCCGCCCAGGACCGCCATCCCGACCGGGTGATCAACGTGGGCATCCGCGAACAGTTGCTGGTCGGCGTGGGCGGCGGCCTGGCCCTCACGGGGCTGCGTCCGGTGGTGCACACCTTCGCCAGCTTCCTCGTGGAGCGGCCCTTCGAGCAGGTCAAGCTCGACTTCGGGCACCAGGGCACGGGCGGGGTACTCGTCAGCGCGAGCGCGAGCTACGACTGGCCGGCCGGCGGGTTCACCCACATGGCGCCGGGCGACGTGGCCCTGCTGGACACCCTGGACGGCTGGACCGTACACGTCCCGGGCCACCCGGACGAGGCCGAGGCGCTGCTGCGCCACGCCTACGCCGCCGGGGACGACAAGGTCTACGTCCGGCTCTCCGAGCAGTCGAACACGGCGGCCCGCCCCGTGACGGGCCCGGGCTTCCAGACCGTACGGGAGGGCCGGGCAGGCGTCGTCGTCGCCGTCGGGCCCCTGCTCGACAACGTCCTCGCCGCGACCGAGGGCACGGACGTGAGCGTGCTGTACGCGCCGACCGTACGGCCCTTCGACGACGCGGCGCTGCGGGCCGCCGTCGGGCACGGGCCGGCCGACGTGGTGCTGGTCGAGCCCTATCTCGCCGGGACCTCCACGGCTGCCGCGAACCAGGCGCTCGAAGCGGTCCCGCACCGGGTGCTCGGCCTCGGGGTCGGCCGGGCCGAGCTGCGCCGCTACGGCACGATCGACGAGCACACGGCGGCCCACGGACTCGATCCGGCCGCGCTGCGCGCCCGGATCGCAGCCTTCACCCGGCGGTGACGGGCCCCTTCGACCCGGGGCGGTCCAGCTCCGGATGGGCCGCCGCCAGGCGCTTGGGGGCGGCCTGGCGCCAGGAGTCGGTCAGGATCGAGCGCAGCTCCGCCGCGTCCTCCACCGCCGCCAGCCGGACCCGCAGCCACGCGTAGTTGTCGTCGTGGCCGGGCCGTATGAAGAACTTCTCCGGCTCCGCCGCGATCAGCTCCTCGCGGTCCTCCCGGGGACACTTCACCCCGATCGAGGTGTCGTCGTCGGCGAGCGCTGCGAAGATCTTCCCGCCCTTGCCGCCCTTCCCCGCCTCCCCGTCCTTCCCGTCGGCCCCGCCCACCCTGAAGGTGGGCATGCCCCAGGCGAGCTTCTCGCTGCTGCCCGGGAGCGACAGCGCGATCTTCCGGACGTCCTCCGCCGTCATGGCCATCCCCCGACTCCTCTCCGGTCCGTTCCGGTGCCGTCCTCCGTCTCCGACCGTAGACCCGGGCACTGACATTCACCCCCGGGCCGCGAGGTCCTCCCGGGCGTGCACCAGCTCCACCAGCTCCGCCGCCAGCGCCTTCACCGTCGCGAGCCCCGCCAGTCCCCACCGCCGCGGCACCACGTCCACCGCGCACACCGTCCCCAGGACGATCCCGCGCCGGTCGGTCAGCGGCGCGCCCGCGTAGGACCGCACCCCGCTCTCGTCCACGACGGCGTTGCCCGCGAAGCGCGCGAAGTCCCGTACGTCCTCCAGCACCAGCGCGCGCCGCCGGACCACCACGTGGGGGCAGTACCCGTGGTCCCGGGGGAGCGCCCGCGCCGGATAGCCGCTCGCCGGTGCGTCGGGCGCGTGGTGCAGGCCGGCGAAGAACTGCCGTTCCTCGCTGATGAAGTTGACACCGGCGTACGGCGCCCCGAGCTCGTCCGCGACCCGCCGCGCGAACGCGTCCAGCTCCCCGTCCACCCGCTCCCCCAGGCCCAGTTCACGCAGTCTCAGCACGCGTGCGGGCGCCTCCCGGTCCACCGGTGTGAGCAGCAGGTGTCCGGTCGATTCGTAGTACGTCATGGTCTCTCCCCCACATCACGTCACTCCGCGCGCCGCGCGGACCTCATGGACGGCATGAACTTCGGATGGAGTCATTCGGATGGAGCAAGTGGTGGACCAGGGATGCCAGCACCCCCGTTCCGGAGCTCGGCAGGCGTGCGTCGCAGCGCACGACGGGCACCTCGGGGCCGAGCCCCATGGCGTCCCGGACCTCGTCGGGGGCGTAGCGGTGCCCGCCGGCGAACTCGTTGACGGCGACGACGAAGCCGATCCCCCGCCGCTCGAAGAAGTCCACGGCGGGGAAGCAGTCGGCGAGGCGGCGCGTGTCGGCGAGCACCACGGCCCCCAGCGCGCCCGCGCACAGCTCCTCCCAGAGGAACCAGAAGCGCTGCTGGCCGGGGGTGCCGAAGAGGTAGAGCACGTGCCGCTCGTCCAGGGTGATCCGGCCGAAGTCCAGCGCCACGGTCGTGGTCGTCTTCGCCTCGACCCCGTCGAGCGGGTCGGCGGCCTCGCTCAGCCCGCTCAGCAGCTCCTCCGTGCTCAGCGGCTCGATCTCGCTGACCGCGCCCACGAAGGTGGTCTTGCCCGCCCCGAACCCACCCGCGACCAGGACCTTCAAGGTCGCGGAGGATCCGCGGGCGGCCGGCTCAGAGCCGTTTGCGCAGGCCATCGAGCACCGCCCGGAGCAGGGACTGGTCGTCGTCGGCGAAGGATCCGCCGGTGGGGAAGCACGGCGCCCGGACCGTCACGGCCCCGTGTTCCATCAGGTCGCCGAGGACGACCTTGACCACCACCGCCGGCAGCCTCAGGTGTCCCGCCACCTCGGCGACGGTGACCCCGGCCGAGCCGGCGCACAGCCGGAGCGCGAGGGCGTGCTCGGCGCCGAGCGGCGCGCGCGGACGCACTCCGGTGGCCGTCACCAGCGACAGCAGGTCGAGGGCGACGGACGGCCGGGTCCGCCCGCCGCTCGCGGTGTACGGGCGGATGACCCGGCCCGCCGAATCGTCCAGCCACGGCGCATCGCGCGGTCCCCCCGGTGCCGTTGCCCCCCTCGCACGGGCCCTCATCGCTCCACGTCGGCGGCGGGCCGCCGCGGCGGGGCTGCCAGGTACGGGCGGACGCTCTTGACCAGCATGGCCATCTCGTAGCCGAGTACGCCCGCGTCGGCCTCCCGGTCGGCCAGTACGGCCAGGCAGGTGCCGGATCCGGCCGCCGAGACGAAGACCAGGGCGCTGTCGAGCTCGACCACCACCTGCCGGACCTCGGCGCCCTCCGCGAACCGGGACCCGGCGCTGCGGCCCAGCGCGTACAGCCCGGAGGCGAGGGCCGCCAGGTGGTCGGCGCTGTCGGCGTCGAGCCCGTGCACGCAGGTGACGAGCCCGTCGGCGGTCAACAGGACCGCGCTGCGCGTGTACGGCACGCGCTGGACCAGGCCGCTGAGCAGCCAGTCGAGGTCCGAGAGCCGACTGGTCGTGGTCGCCACTTCGCCGCCCATGGGGGTGCGCTCCTTAGCTGTCGGGTGAGAGGCCGGGGTCACGTCTGGTGCTCCGACTGTGCGAGGCCGAAGCCTCGTTGGAAGGCGGCCATCAGGCCGGGGTCGTGCACGGGCCGCTCCGCGCCCGCGGCACCGGCCGGGCTGGGCACGGGGGCCTCGCGCAACTGGGGCGCGAGGTGCTCCTGGGCCCGACGGCGGGGCAGCGGCGGCCGCTCTCCGCCGTCCCGGGCGGCCGGTACGGCGGAGAGCGGCGTCGCGACCGGCGCCGCCACGGTCCTCACCGGCGCCGCGACGGCCGGTGCGGCGACGGCCGGTGCCGCGACGGCCGGTGCCGCGACCGCAGGGGCCGCGACCGTGACCGCGGACGCCACCACCGGCGGGGCTCCGGAGGGCTCCGGACCGGGCAGGGGCACCCGTACCGGCTCCAGCCGCGGCGCGCTCGCCCCCGCGCTCGCCCCCGCTCCCTCACCGGTCCCCCAGGAGGTGGCCCGGGAGCCGCCCAGGGCGTCGGCCGCGCTCGGCGCCTCGGCCCCCAACAGCTCCTGGGGCAGGACCAGTACGGCGAGCACGCCGCCGTAGATGTTCGACTTGAGCTCGACGGCGATCCCGTGCCTGCGGGCCAGCGCCGAGACGACGAACAGGCCGATCCGCCCGTCGGCCAGCAGATGCCGGACGCTGATCTGGTCGGGGTCGCCGAGCAGGGCGTTCATCCGGTGCGCCTCCTCGGGCGGCATGCCGAGGCCCCGGTCCTCCACCTCGACCGCGATCCCGGCCGTGACCCGCTCCGCGCGCACCACGACATCGGTGTCGGGAGCCGAGAACACGGTGGCGTTCTCGACGAGTTCGGCCAGCAGGTGCACGACGTCGGCGACGGCGTGGCCGCGTACGGAACCACCCGCGGGGGGCACCACCTTGACCCGGGTGTACTGCTCGACCTCCGCGACCGAGGAGCGCAGCACCTCGCTCAGGTCGACGGGCCGGGTCCACTGGCGGCGCGAGGCCGCTCCGCCGAGCACCGCGAGGTTCTCCGCGTGGCGCCGGATCCGGGTGGCGAGGTGGTCGACGTGGAAGAGCTCCTTGAGCAGGTCCGGGTCCTCGACCGTGTCCTCCAGGTCGTCCAGCAGCGAGATCTCGCGGTGTACGAGGGACTGGAGGCGGCGCGCGAGGTTGACGAAGACCTCGACCTTGCGGTCGCTGTCGGAGGGCGTGACGGGGCCGCCGAGCCGGACCAGGGTCGCGTGGGCCTGTTCGCGGGCGCCGCGCAGTTCCTGGGCGAGCAGCCAGAACTCGTCGACTCCCGCCGTCTCGGGGCCGAAGGACGGCGCGGCCGGCCCGGTACGCACCGGGCGTGCGGGCAGCTCCCCGCGCTCCAGCCGGTCGGCGGCGGTGTGCAGCTCCTGGCGCCCGCGGACGCTGGAGCGGCGCAGCGCCTCGCAGCGGTCGCGCACGGTCTTGGCCGCGCGCTGGGCCCCGAGCAGGGCGGCCGCGAGCGCGCCCGCGAAGAGCAGGGCGCAGCCGCTGAGCACCGGCCACAGCCGGGGGTCGCGGGCGCCCGCGCCGCCGCCGAGCTGGAGCGCGAAGATCACCGCGGCGGCGCCGCTGAGCCCGGCGGCGAGCGTGGGCAGCAGGGCGGCGCGGATCAACTGGGGCCGTATCTGCCGACCGGGACCGGTGACGGCATGTCTCGACGGGGCGTGGCGGGCGGCGCGGAGTCCGGACATCGGCGTCCTCGGTAGGTGGGGCCCGGCCCCCGGGCTTCCCGGGGTCCGGTGTTGATCACCGGATACCCACGCTAGACCGCACGCTCGGCCCCAGGACGGCCAGTTGGGGAACTTCGCCCGGGTGCTTCCCGCTCCCGATGGAGCGCTCGCACGACAGCCCGAATGCGCCGGGAGCGCGCACTCCCCGGCTCCCGACGGGCACGCGCCGTCCCCCCGGAGCCCCCGCCCGCACCTCGCGCCTCTCCCGCCCCACCGACCGCGCCCCACCGACCGCGCCCCGGACGCCCGACTACCCGGCGGTCACACACTCGACCTCGGCACCTGCTGCCTGAATCCGCAATTCTCCTATGTAGATGCAGCCCTAAAGGGCTGCTAGAGTCCGCATGCGCCGCTCACGCAAGAGCGGCCAAATGGCCGGTCCGTACCCCTGGTCTGCCCCTGAGCGGCGTACATCCGCGAGGCAGGCAGCCGTGGTGATGCCGTGACAGCTCCGCATCGACGACGCCCGTGCGCACCGGCCCAGCCCATCGCCTATCCCATGGAGAGATCCACATGACCGCAGGACTTCCGCGCCGCTTCGCCGCGGGCAGGGCGCTGCTCCTGGGCGCCGTACTGGCCCTGGCCGTACCGGGATCCGCCTACGCCAACACCGTGGGCGTAACCGTGAAGACCCCCGGGGCCACCAGCGGCCCCTCCTCCTCCAGCTCCGAGATATCCACCCGCGCCGACTGTTCGAGCGGCCTGATCTCCGGTGGCGGGATCAACCAGGCCCTCGGCACCGGGGCGGTGAACGGCAACCACGTCAACGACACCTCGCCCAGCTCCAACGGCAGCGCCGAGTACCTCGGCTCCACCGGGGGCGTCGCAACCGACGTGACGCACTGGCTCGGCATCGGCGGAAGCGGGGGCCAGGTGAACGCCGGCTTCTCCAGCACCCCCTACGCGATGTGCTTCACCAGCAACCTGATCAACCACACCCAGGTCGTCATGAACAAGGTGAGCGCGCCCACCACCGGCTCGACGGTGGGCCTGGTCACGGCGACCTGCCCGGCCAGCACCCGCCTGCTCGGCGGCGGGGCCCGCACGACCCCCGGCGACACCGGCTCCTTCAAGCCGATCGCGAGCTTCCCCACCTTCAACGACTCCGCGCACGGCTACGGCGCGAAGGCCGCGGCCGACGGGGAGACCAACCCCGACTCCTGGTCCGCCGTCGGGTGGGACAACAACAACAACGCCGCCAACCAGACCTTCGCCTACGCGATCTGCAGCGGGAACGGCATCAACGTCAGCGGTGTCAACGTGAAGGTCCGCTTCAGCGAGGTGAGCGGCCCGACCGCCGGCAGCACGGGCCTGAAGGCCACGGTCACCTGCGGTGGCGGGGACGGGAAGCTGGTCAGCGGGGGCGCCGCCATGAGCGGGGGCAACGTCGCCACCACCAATTTCACGGGACCGGCCTCGGGCGGCGACCACCTCAACGGCAGCTACCCCAGCGACTCGAGCGCCGATCCCGTGAGTGACGGGGCCACCACGGCGGCGTCCTGGACGGCCTTCACCCACACCGGTGGCGCGTCCTCACCGAACAGCAAGACCGACGTCTGGGCGCTCTGCGCCGACGACGGCGTCTGAGTCCCCGGCGCCACCTCCACCAGAAAGACGGACGACCGATGAACAAGAAGTCCCTGCGCCGTTCCATCCTGGCGAAGGCGCTGGTCCCAGGCGCCCTGATCGCCCTGGCGGTCCCTGACATCGCCTACGCCGACGTCGCGGGCGTCACCGTGACGGTCCCCGAAGCCACCATGGGCCCCGCGACCACCTTCACCGGCGTCTCGTCCCGCGCCGACTGCGCCGACGGACTCGTCTCCGGCGGCGGGGTCAACCAGACGATCGGCACCGAGAGCACCCGCAACGGCAACCACGTGCTGGGCATGGCTCCCAGCCCCGACGGCCTCACCGAGTACACCGAGTCGCCCGGCGTGGTCGGCACCGACGTCCGGCACTGGCTCGCGTTCGGCGGCAGCGGGGGCAACGCCGGCCCCGCCTTCTCCACCACCGCGTACGCGGTCTGCCTCTCCACCCCGCGGATCAGGCACACCCAGGTCGTCATGTACCAGAAGGCCGGGCCCACCGCCCCGCAGTCGTCCGAGGTGGTCGTGGCGACCTGCCCCGTCGGCACGATGCTGCTCGGCGGCGGTGTGCGCAACACTCCCGCCAGCGTCGGCAGCCTCAAGCCGATCGGCAGCTTCCCGACCTTCAACGACGCCGCTCACGACTTCGGCCGCAAGCCCGCTGCCGAAGGCGAGGTCAATCCCGACTCCTGGACCGCGGTCGGGGGGATCGGCGGCGGACACGGCAACAACGGCAACACGACGTTCGCCTACGCGATCTGCACCGGCGACCGCGTCAACGTCAGCGGCATGACCACCGAGGTCCACTTCCGCGAGGTGACCGGCCCGACGGGACCCGGTACCGGCCGGACGGCGACCATCGGCTGCGCCGACGACGACGGACAGGACCGGCACGGGCGCGGCCGTCACGGAGGGCAGGGCGACAAGAGCCTCCTGATCAGCGGCGGTGCCGCCGCCAGCGGAGGCGACGTGACGACGAAGGGCTTCACCAAGGCCGGCTCGGGCGGCACCCACCTCAACGGGAGCTTCCCCAGCGGCTCCGACGGCAACCCGGTCGGCAACGGATCCACCACGGCCGCCTCCTGGACGGCCAACATCCATGCCGGGGGATCGCCCTCGCCGGACACGTACACCGACGTCTGGGCACTCTGCCTGACCATGAACCGCGGCCACCGGCAGTAACTCCCCCGGCCTCCGGCGGCGCCCCCGACAACACCGCGGAGCGGGACCTCCCGACCCGGGAGGTCCCGCTCCGCTCCACGTTCCAGGCTTGAGCGCCTACAGGCCTACGGCCTGCGGGCCTAGGACCCCACCGCCTCCGGCTCCTCGTGCGTCACGGCTGCCGGCCTCCCCGTCACGGCGGGCCGGACCGCCGCGACCGGCGGGGGCGAGCCCGCGGCCACGAAGGGCCGCCACCACGGCGCGCTCGGCGCATCGGCCGCACCCGGTTCGAACGGCTGCCCCGGCACCGGCAGGGCGATCGCCGCGCCGACCCTCTCGGCGGCGGTCACCGTACCCTCGCCCGGCTCGTCCCACGGGTGGGGGGCCAGGTTGAAGGTGCCCCAGTGGATCGGCAGCATCGTGCCGCGCACGGCGCCGCCCTGGAGGTCGAGGTGGGCGCGGATGCCCTCCTCGGGCGTCATGTGGATGTCGGTCCAGAACTCCGAGTACGCGCCGATCTGGATCATCGTCGCGTCGAAGGGCCCGTGCGCCGCGCCGATCTCCTTGAAGCCGGGGAAGTAGCCGGTGTCCCCGCTGTGGTAGATCCGGTGCTCATCGCCCGTGACGACCCAGGAGGCCCACAGGGTGAACTGCTGGTTGCGCAGGCCGCGACCGCAGAAGTGCTGGGCCGGGGTGGCGGTGAGCGAGAGTCCGGCGACCTTGGTGGTCTCGTTCCAGTCGAGCTCGCGAAGCCGGTCTGCCGGGACTCCCCAGCGCTCCAGGTGCGCGCCGACGCCCAGCGGGACGGCGAAGACCGTGTCCGTGCCGGCCAGGGCCTTGATCGTCGGGAGGTCGAGGTGGTCGTAGTGGTCGTGCGAGATCACCACCACGTCCACCTCGCCCAGCGAGGCCAGCGGTACGGGTACCGGGTGCAGGCGCTTGGGTCCGGCGAAGGGGAAGGGGGAGCACCGCTCGCCCCAGACCGGGTCGAAGAGGACCCGGCGCCCGTCGATCTCGGCGAGCACGCTGGAGTGCCCCATCCAGGTCAGCCTCAGGCCGCTGACCGGGGGCTTCGACAGCTCCGCGAGGGTCGTCGGGTAGACCGGGATGGGGGCGCCGGGGCTACGCCGGAGCCGCTGCTCCTTGTGGAAGTAGATCTTGGCGAACTCCGCCATGGACCCGGAGGGTCTGGTCCGGGTTCCGGCCGGGTTCTGGAACACTCCGTCGGCGAAGTTCGGCGAACGCCGGATCCGCTCCAGCCGGGCACCGGACGGGTCCGCGCCGAAGGCTTCGGGCCGCAGCGCGCGCAGCCGTGGACGCAAGGGTCGGGAGCCGGTCAAGGCGCCTCCAGTGTGGGGGGGTGCGGGCAGGGCGTTCTCATGGTTACCACCATCCCAACGCGTGATACCCCCCAAGGATTCCGTTACGCGCCTGCGAACGCGCCCCGACCTCGCTCCCACCCGCCCCCGCACGGCCTCTACAGCGGCAGCAGGTCCGGCCGCTTCGCCTCCACGTGGTCCCCGGAGGACTCGCCGCGCAGCCGACGGCCGATCCACGGCACGAGGTGCTCGCGCGCCCAGTGGATGTTGTCGCGGGTGGTGTCCACCGACCCGCGCGGCCGCATCGGCGGCCAGGGCTGGTCCGGATCGGCCGGCGTGTCGAGGCCGAGCACCTGGGCGGCGCGCAGGGCGACCCTGGTGTGCCCTTCGGGCGAGAGGTGGAGCCGGTCGTCGTCCCAGGCCCGCCGGTCCTGTACGGATTTCAGCGACCAGAGGTCGAGCACGGGGCACTCGTACCGGTCGGCGATCGACCGGACGTGCGCGCTGAACGTCGCGATCTTGCCCCGCATGTGCTTGAGGACGGGCACGTCGCGCGTGTCGAAGCCGGTGGTGATCACGACGAGGCCGACGGATCCGGTGAGGTCGCGCACGGCCGCCTCGTACCGTGCGGCCACGTCGTCCGGGTCGCTGCCGGGCCGGATGATGTCGTTGCCACCCGCGCAGAAGGTCACGAGGTCCGGCGCGAGCTCCTTGGCCCGGGGGACCTGCTCGGCCACGATCTGGTCGAGCAGTCGGCCCCGTACGGCCAGGTTCGCGTAGCGGAACCCTCCCGAACCTCCGGAACCGGCGGACTCGCCGGAGTCACCCGCGTGCTCGTGCTGCTCCTCGCGCCGGTCGGCCAGGAGGACGGCCAGCCGGTCCGCCCAGCCGAGGAAGGTGTCCCCCGGTCCCGGGTCCCCCACGCCCTCGGTGAAGCTGTCCCCGAGCGCCGCGTACGAGCCAATGGTCTTGGTCTTGGATGTCGTCGTCGCTGCCACGGGAGCCCATACTTCACCGCGGATCATGACCTACGCGACCGTAGCCAGGGCCTTACGGACCGTGATCTTCACCACCCCCCGGCCGGGGAATAACGCGGGCGGACTCCTCAACGTGGGGCGGTGCAACGATCGCGGCACGGCCAGAGCCGAACAGTCCAGCTGCCGCTGAACTCGCCCACCGACTTGCCCGGCTGGGGCTGCGCGGGTTCTCCGGGGCGACGATGCTCCTGCGCCTCGCTGTCCCAAGAGCAGTGCACGCCCTCTGGCCCGTCTTCAGCGCGCGGCCCGGGCTGCAGCTTCTCGGGTGATGTCGGCGTAGAGGCGGAAGAGGGCTGGTTGGGCTTCGCCGCCGTCTCGTTCGTGCAGGGCCGCCCAGCACCGGGCGACGAGCTGCCGGGCCTGGGTGCCGGGCCAGGGCTGGGGCAGGAGCTGAGGCGGCAACAGCGGGTCGGGCTCCAGGGCGCGGGTGAGTTCGGCGGCAAGTTCGACCGCGATGGTGAGGAGTGCGGGTGGGGAGAGTTCGGCAGGGCCGGTGAGCCGGGCGAGGCGTGGCCGGGCGATGCGGCTGAGGCGGTGGTAGCGGTCGGCGATCTCCTGCAGGGACCACAGGCTGCGGGCGAGTTCGACAGGCTCTTGGGCGTCGCCCTTGCGCAGGTCGGTCGTGGTGAGAAGGGTGAGCGCGCTCTGGGCGCCGAGGCGGTGGGCAGCTTCTTCGACGTACGGTTCCCAGGCGTTGGCGCAGACGTACAGTCCGCCCTGGAGCGGGGCGCCGCCGAGGTGGACGAGCGTCTCGCGCAAGGCGTCCCGGGCCGTGCGCGCCGATTCGGGCACCGCGAAGGCGGCCAGGTGCCAGACACCGTCCCAGGGAGCGAGCCCGGCGTCCTGCTGGAACGCGTGCCGGAGGAAGTCCGCGTTGGGAGCCAGGGCATGCGTGGTGTCCTCGGTCGCGTGCAGCTCCGCCTTGCGGCCACGGCCCTCGTGGGTGAACCGGCCCTCGGCCACCAGGCGTTTGATGCACAGCCGCACCTGCTGGTCGCTCATGCCCAGGGTGTTGGCGACGGTGTAGAGCTCGTCCGCGCCGACGGTGCCGTCCTCGCGGATCAGCGCGTGGACGAGCATGCGGGTGGGGACCTCGACGTTGTCGGCCTCGACGCTCACGGTTCTCCCGCCCCCCTCGTTCCGATGGCGCGACGCATGGTGGTCACCGCGCCGAATCCCAGAAGCCTACGCAGGTAGGGCGTGCTCTCGGTCCGCACGGCCGTGAACCCTCGCCGCTCGTACAGGGCCCTGGCGCGCGGATTGATGTCGATCACATCCAGTCTGATCTCCCGGCAGTGCCGCTCCGCCGCGACGGCGGCCACTTCCTCGATGAGCAGGCTCCCAACGCCACGGCCGCGCATGCCCGGGTCCACGGCGATGCCGTCCATGACGAGCTGTCCGGGGGCCGGGTGGCGTTCGAACAGGGCGAGGAGCAGGAGCCTGTGCAGCCCCCGCAGGTGTCCGTACGCGCGCAGTACGGCGGAGGCCGATCCCCCGGTGAGGGCACGGCCGCCGAGCTGGTAGCCGGCGAGGCCGACGAGCTGCCCGTCGACGAGTGCGCACACCGCGCGATCGGCGTTCAGGTGAGCGGCGATGAAGGGCACCGCCTTGTCCGGCGGGTTCAGCGCGGGGCCGAGTTTACGGCCGAAAGCCTCCCAGTACAGCTCGGCCGCCCGCCGCTCGGCGCCGGCCGGCAGGCCCCGCCGGACCGTCACCGGTCCCGTGCCGGTGTCCATCGCGTCCAGTCCCATGCCGTGCCCCCTTCTCTCACTACGACCTGAATCTCAAAACTATCATTCTCACGACGACCGTGTTCAGTCTGTTAGTTTTAGGTTGGCTCACCCGAACAGAGGCGGTCAGATCCCATGCATCCAAAGATCCAGCCCCGACCGCGGAGGCTCCGCATAGCCGTGTGGTCACTCGTCACGGCCTTGGTCGTGGCCGCCGGTCTCGTCGGTGTGGTGCTGTGGCAGCACTCCTACGCCATGGACGAGCAGCGGGTTTCGATCCGCCACGGCGGCCACACCCTCAACGGAGTACTGGCCACCCCCAAGGACAGCCGCAAACGCCACGGCCTGGTCGTGTACCTCCACGGCGACGGCCCCGTCGACGCCACCCACGACGACGGGTACAAGCCCATGTGGGAAGCGAACGCCAAGGCCGGCTACGCCTCCCTGTCCTGGGACAAGCCCGGCGTCGCGGGCGCGCCCGGGAACTGGCTCGGCCAGTCCATGGACGACCGGGCCGACGAGGCAGCCGCCGCCATCGCCTGGGCGCGCGCCCGCCCGGACATCGACGGCGACCGGATCGGCCTCTGGGGCGTCAGCCAGGCGGGCTGGGTCCTGCCGAAGGTCGCCGCCAAGACCCCCCTGAGCTTCGTCATCGCCGTCTCACCCGCGATCAACTGGCTCCAGCAGGGCCGCTACAACCTCCTCGCCGAGCTGCGCGCCGAGGGCGCGTCAGCAGCCCGTACCAACGCGGCGATCGCCAAGAGTGACACCACCCGACGGCTGCTGGAACGCCACGCGACCTTCGAGGAGTACGTCAAGGTCATGGGCGGCGACGCGGACGGTATGACCGCCGATCGCTGGGGCTTCATCTCCAAGAACCACACCGCGGACGCCACGCAGGACCTTCGCGCCCTACGCGGCGTACCGGTGCTGCTGGCCCTCGCGGGTCACGACATCAACGTAGACGTCGCCGACACGGAGCGCGTCTACCGCGAGGTGCTGGACGCAGGCGGTGCATTGACGGCCAAGCGCTACCCGGACGCGACCCACTCATTGCTCAAGCGGTCCATCGAGCAGTCGGACCTCAAGATCACGCTCACTGCGCTCTTCTCGCCCCGCTCGCTCTTCGCGGACGGATTCCTGGACGGCCAACGACAGTTCCTCAAGGATCTCGACCGAGGCAGCATTGCCACTCCGTGACAGTCCGGCAAGACCGGCCGTGCCGCGTGGTGCACGTTCGCAGGAGGTCACCCGGCCTTCTCAGCGGATGTGTCGGCGTCCGGCACGACGCCCGCGCATGCCCAGGTAGACCAGGGCCGCCACGAAGAGCAGGATCAAGAAGACCTTCACGACGTGGACACCTCCTCGCGCGAATGGGAGCTCAGCGGCGCGCGAGCTGCCGCTCGCCGCCCGCACCGGGCCGGTAGGTGAGGCCGTAGTGCTGGAAGATGCCCGCCTCTTCCTCGGCGGGCAAGACGTCGTCCGTACCGATCGAAGGGCTCTTCTTCACCAGCGCCTTCTCGTAGTCGACCTTGACGTACCCGGGCCCGACCATCGCGCCGCCCAGCGGAACGAAGACCAGCCGGTGCCGGGTGGGCAGCCCCACCAGCACGGTGGCCATGGCCGGCTCGTCCGTGCTGGTGTCCACGTAGACGGCCTCCAGCGCGCCGATCCTGTGCCCGTCCAAGTCGACCACGTCGTGGGTACGCCACTCGCGAATGTCCGCTGCCTGGATCATCCTCAGGTCCCTTCGCACGATCACGGCCCGCCCGGTGCACTTCCTAGCCTGCCCCCGCCTGACGGGGCAAACCAGTTCGGCACACCCCGGCAACGCCCCGCCCGTCACACCGGTTCTGAGCAGCCGCCCACCGAGGGAGTCCGTCCGGGTATCCGCTCGGACGGCGGCCGACCGGCGGCCTCGATGTCGATCTCGCCGGTGGGCCGGACCGCCACTGCATGGTCCAGGACCTCCACGGCGATGTCGTCGGCACCGGCTTCCCGGGGAGAGCGTCCGACCATGGTGGATCACTCCTTCGATCTACAGGCGTGGCTCCGAAGCGTGGTGGTCAGCCGACGGTTCGGGGTAACGGGTCACGTGCTGCGCTGGTCGTGGGTGTCCTGGCGGAGCTGGTCGGTGTGCCGGGTCAGGGCATCGATGCGTTCGACGAGGTCGGCGTCTTCGGGTCGCAGGTGGGGCCGGGTGTCGGTCAGGGGGCGGACGAGACGCGCGGCGTCGTTCTCGGCGAGGGCCAGGTTCAGGTCGCCGACGGCGCTCTCGGCGCTTGCGGGGAGACCGGTGAGGGAGGTGACCTGGCCGGCGAGCCGTCGCAGGTCGGCCGCGTTGTCGCGGGCCCAGGCGGTCACGGTGCGGTCGGCGGCGCGGGTGTCACGGGTGGCCTGGACGCGTTGGTCGCCGGTGCTTCCGGCGATGCCGGGGCGCAGTCGCAGGTAGCGGCGTTCGGCGGCCTGACGGCTGGCGACCCCCAGGGGTCCAGCGAGATCGGCCCAGCTCGCTCCGTGCCCGCGGGCGGTTTCGATCAGTCCGCTCTCCCAGCCGGCGAGCTGCTCACGGACCTCGCGCAGCATCTGCAGTGCAGCCAGAGGCGAGTGGGGGCCCGAACCCGGTGGGAGCGTCGCTTCGGCCATTGGCCTTCCGACAGAGGGTTGTTGCGCGTCTTTGACGGCTTGATTGATGACCTCCAGCGCCGCGGCGGCGGCAACGAAGGGGATGGATGCGGTCGACTCGGCAGACTCGTTCATGGCACTCCCCGCGACCCTGTCACCCTCCAGGTGACATCCCGGTTGTCATCGTTTCGATGACATGTTACAACGGGAGCACGTTGAAGCGCATTGGCAGTTTCTGCCTGAACCAACTGGAGGTGTTTCGCGATGTTGATGCGCACTGACCCGTTCCGCGAGATGGACCGGATCGTCCAGCAGCTGTCCGGTAGCTCGGGCACATGGTCGAAGCCGTCGGTCATGCCGATGGACGCCTATCGGCAGGGCGACGAGTACGTGATCGCCTTCGACCTCCCCGGCGTGAGCACCGAGGCGATCGACATCGACGTCGAGCGGAACATGCTGACCGTGAAGGCCGAACGCCGGCCCACGCGCACGTCCGACGGCGTGCAGATGGAGCTCTCCGAACGGCCCCTCGGGGTCTTCTCCCGACAGATCATGCTGGCCGACACCCTCGACACCGAGCGCATCGAAGCCGACTACGACGCGGGTGTCCTGACCCTGCGCATCCCGATCGCCGAGCGCGCCAAGCCCCGCAAGATCAGCATCGGCGGCGAGTCCGGCCGCAAGCAGATCTCCGACTGACCGCCCCCGCCAGCCGGCAGCGGAGGGCGGGGAAGAGCCGATCCCCCTCCGGCACCCCCGCCCTCCGCATCCCCTCTCACCCTTCACCCCTTCTCGGAGGTGGCGTGATGTCGATGCGCAGGGAGTCGTTCCTGGCCCATGTCCAGGAACGCGGCGAGTACGAAACCACGGAAGAAGCCGATCGCGTTGCCCGCGTCGTCCTGGCCCTGCTGGGCGCCCACCTCGTCGGCACCGTCCGCGCCGAGCTTGCGGCCCGACTGCCCGAGACCTACGCCCTGATCCTCCTCAACCCCCTGCAGGCCACCGAGCCGCTCTCGCCCGAACGGTTCGTACGCGCGACGGCGGCCTGGATCGAAGGCGCCACCGAGAAGACGGCCCTCTGGGACATCGGCGCCGTCCTGTCCACCGTGGCCGCCGCTGCGGGCGACGTCCTCACCCGCGAGGTCCTGCTCCAGCTCCCGCCCGGCTACGACCTCCTCTTCGGTCACCCCCAACCCGCCTGACCACCCGCCGCCCCCGTCCGCAGCTCCGGACCCTCGAAGAGAAAGGCAACCGCAGCACCATGTACGACCAGCCTCGACCGAACCCGGCCCCGCCCGCCATGACGTTCGAGCAGGTGCTGGAACGTGTGCGCTACGAGGGGGCGTACCCCACCCGCGAACGCGCCGAGGAAGCCGTCCGCACCGTCTTGGCCGCCCTCGGCCGGCAAATCACCGGAGACGAACGCGTCGACCTCGCACAGCGCCTGCCCGTCGAGGCCGCGCTCACCCTCACCGCCCGGATCCCCGACACCGAACAGCTCACCGGCTGGGGCTTCGTCAAGGACCTGGCCACCCGCACCGGCGCCACCCCCGCCACCGCGCGCTGGGACACCGGCGCCGTGCTCGCCGTGGTCACACGCCTCGCGGGGCCCGACCTCCTCGCCCGCATCCTCCACCAGCTCCCCGGCGGCTACGCCCTCCTCTTCGGCCAGGCGGAACTGCGCCAGCACCAGCACGCAGCCTGATCCGGCGCTCCGTCACAGCGGTGAGGGCCCGACCGGATGCACCGGTCGGGCCCTCAGTCCTGCGGTGGATTCTCGCCGTAGTCGCGGGTCAGCCGTCGGAGTAGCTGAAGTCGCCCACGGTCCAGGCGCTGACGTCCTTGATCGAGATGCGGTACATCCCGCCCGTCTCCGGGATACCCACGGTTCCCTGCAGGATCCGCGCCACATGGAAGTGCAGATGCGTGGGTGGCCCCTCCTTGGGTGTCGTGGCAGTGAAGATGGCGGAGAACTCGCTCAGGCGGGCGGAATCCGTCAGCACCTCCGACACCCGTTCTCTCCACACGGCTTCGGGGGCGAGTCGGCCGGTGATGACAGCACCACCGGTGACCACGGTCAGGGACATCTGGTTGCTCTGCCCGGACTCCACCAGGGCGGCGACGTTCACGAGCAGCTCGTCAGGCTTCGACATGGAAGTCAATTATATTCTCCACCGCACGCCGCCGGGGTGCGGTGGAGACCGCGACGGCAACACTCAGTCGTCCTGCCCTGCCAGCAGACGATCGGCGACGTAGTGCGGGCAGGAAGCAACATGCCACGTCACCGTCACCCGGCGCTGGCCGTCTGCAGCGACGGTCCGGGCCTGCCTGGGAGCCGGCCCGGCAGCACAGTGCGGGCACACCACGGTCTCGAACTTCAGCTCAACCATCATCCGTGCCATCTTGCCCGCCCACTGCGCTCGGGGAGGAGCATGACGCTCCGACGGGCCACCTACGTCGTAGCTGGCGAATACGCCAACCTTCGAAACACTGCACTGGGCGTGAATCAATACCTGTCCCCGCGGGCAGAGGGTTTGGCGGGCAACGCGAGGAGAGTTTTTACTGCAGTGCAGGGGGTATAAATATTCGCCCCATGCAATCCACTGCGGCGTGCTACTGTCGATCTCGGTTGCAGTTTTGGTACCCAAAAACTTAGAGCGTCTCCAGCCGGCCTTCGCGCCGCACGGTGGTGCTTCATATTTCCGGTCAATTCCGGGCGGGGCATCATCGCGGCGACACGGTCTCTGCACAGTGCGGACTCCGGTGTACTGCCCCCAAGGAGATATGACATGGCTGCTGGCACCGTGAAGTGGTTCAACGCGGCAAAGGGTTTCGGCTTCATCGAGCAGGACGGTGGCGGCCCTGACGTGTTCGCCCACTTCTCGAACATCGCCGCCCGGGGCTTCCGCGAGCTGCTCGAAGGCCAGAAGGTCACCTTCGACATCGCGCCGGGCCAGAAGGGCCCGACGGCGGAGAACATCGTTCCCGCCTGACGCTGACGCGCGTTTTGCAGCTGGGGCCCGCATCCCTCGGGGTGCGGGCCCCAGCTGCACACATCTCCCGCGGTGCTTCCACCCGCGGGTCCAAGCACGGGATGGCGCCTCCTCGGAGCCGCACCCGAGCTCATTTCTCCGGTTTTCGCGTCCGTATGACGCCACCCCCATGGCAAGCACGCGTACCCGCACACATTTCTCGCGGCCCGGATCCGCTTTCGCATTCTATTCGGCCCGTTCTCGCAATTCCCTGCGCCGCTCCTACGCTGCGGGAATTCCTTGATACGTGCCGCATCAAGGAAGGTTCCGCATGAACCCCACACGTACGAACGACCGCTCCCCCCGCAGCCGCACCGGCGGCCCCGCTTTCGCCGCGGGTTCGGGCCGGGGCAGCCGCTTCGGCTCTTCGACCCCGAGCCGTTCCGGAGGTCCGAGTCGTTCCGGAGGTCCGAGCCGCTCGGGCGGATACGGCCGCCGGCCCGCCGCGATCCAGGGCGAGTTCGCACCGCCGAAGACGATCACCCCCGCACTGCCCCCTGTCGAGGCGTTCGCCGACCTCGCCATGCCGGCCCAGCTGCTCGCCACGCTCGGCCGTGAGGGCATGACCACCCCGTTCCCGATCCAGGCCGCCACGCTGCCCAACACCCTCGCGGGCCGGGACGTCCTGGGGCGCGGCCGCACCGGCTCCGGAAAGACCCTGGCCTTCGGCCTCGCACTGCTGGCCCGTACGGCCGGTCAGAGCGCCGAGTCGGGGCAGCCGCTCGCGCTGGTCCTCGTACCCACCCGTGAACTCGCCCAGCAGGTCACGGCGGCCCTCACGCCCTACGCCCGTGCGGTGAAGCTGCGCATGGCCACCGTCGTCGGCGGCATGCCCATCTACCGGCAGGCACAGGCGCTGCGCGCCGGGGCCGAAGTGGTCGTCGCCACCCCCGGACGTCTGAAGGACCTCATCGACCGCGGCGACTGCCGGCTGAACCAGGTCGGGATCACCGTCCTGGACGAGGCCGACCAGATGGCGGACATGGGCTTCATGCCCCAGGTCACCGCGCTGCTCGACCAGGTGCGCCCCGAGGGCCAGCGGATGCTGTTCTCCGCCACCCTCGACCGCAACGTCGACCTGCTGGTCCGCCGCTACCTGACCGACCCCGTCGTGCACTCCGTCGACCCCTCGCAGGGCGCCGTCACCACGATGGAACACCACGTCCTGCACGTCCAGAACTTCGACAAGCAGGCCGCCACGACCGAGATCGCCGCCCGCGAGGGCCGCGTGATCATGTTCCTGGACACCAAGCACGCCGTGGACAGGCTCACCGAGCACCTGCTGAGCAACGGGGTGCGCGCCGCGGCCCTGCACGGCGGAAAGTCGCAGCCCCAGCGCACCCGTACGCTCACCCAGTTCAAGTCCGGGCACGTCAGCGTGCTCGTGGCGACGAACGTCGCGGCCCGCGGCATCCACGTCGACAACCTCGACCTCGTCGTCAACGTGGACCCGCCGACCGACCCCAAGGACTACCTGCACCGCGGCGGCCGCACCGCCCGCGCCGGCGAGTCCGGCAGCGTCGTCACCCTGGTCCTGCCCAACCAGCGCCGCGACATGGTCCGTCTCATGCAGGCCGCGGGCATCACCCCGCAGACCGCCCAGGTCCACTCGGGCGACGAGGCCCTGAACCGGATCACCGGCGCCCAGGCACCCTCCGGAATTCCGGTCACCATCACCGCACCGGTGTCCGAGCGGCCCAAGCGCAGCACGGCCTCCCGCGGCCGGCGCGGACCCGCCTCGGCCGCCCGGCGCGCCAGCGCGCGCCAGTCCGCCTTCGATGCGGCGGCCTGAGCACCACGTGATCCGGAAACTGACCCATCTCTGCAGGAGGCAGATTTTGACGCTTGTCCAGATGCAGCCCCGCTCCCCGCACGCCGACCTCGTCCTCCGGACGGTGGACGACGCCATGGAGGCGGCCGGCCCTCAGGTCTGTGACGACATGACCGTCGAGGTGGCCCTGGCCGTCACGGCCAGTTCCCGCGCCGACCGTCTGCTCGTCTGCGACGAGGACGGCCTCTGCACCGGGCTGATCACGCGGGAGCGGCTCAGCGCCATCCGCGACAGCGCCGCGTACACCGACCAGCTCCGTCTGCGCGATGTCCTCGGCGACCGCGGGCCGTTCACCTCGCCCATGACCACGATCACCGAGGCCGAGCACGCAATGCGCTACCGCGAGCTCACCGCTCTGCCCGTCGTCGATGAACAAGGCAGCGCTCTGGGCGTCCTCGCCCTGGCCCGCTGAACCAGCTCACCGCGGTCGGACCGTTCCCCTCTTCACCCTGTGAGGCAACATGCGCTGTGTCATCGCCCGCTTCCCGTTCGACCTGACCAAGAGCGGCGTCCTGGAGTCCATGAAGGGCATCAAGCCCGAGCAGGTCCTCGGCGAGTCCGTGATCATCGGCCGTCGTACCTACCCCGTCAAGCAGGTCGGCCAGGTCATCACCCGCCAGGACCGCCGCGACTTCAGCGTCGGCGAGGTCCTCCGGGCCATGACCCAGCTCGGCTTCACCTGCCGCGCCGGCCTCCCCCGGACGGCCGTGCCCGCGCGCGTACTCAGCCCGCTCCAGCAGGCCTCCGCGATGCTCGGCACCCCCGCGGCCGCCTGACCGATGGGCCCGGCGCATGCCGCCACCCGAACAGCGAACAGGGCCCGACCGGCACACGCCGATCGGGCCCTCTTCGCGTACCGAGTCCTGACGCATGCGCGGCGGATGGGGGCTGGAGTCCTCGACGGCGACCTCGATGATGTCGGGGTGCGTCATCGCGCGCTCCGGGTCAGTTGTCGGTGTCCGGCCTTGCCTGCCCGGTCGTTGTGCCCTTCCACATGACTGTTCAACCTGACGGCACCCGATTACCTCGGCAACACGCACTCAAAAATCTACCCTGGCGGAAGTAGACATTGGGCGATCGCGTGGTTATGGTTTCTCTCGTAGCCCAGAGAGACAGCAGGGCCTGGCAGAGACGAACTGCCGGGCAGCAGTACTTGCAGGTGCAGTACCCAGCAGTGAAGTCAGTGAGCAGCACCTCGGTGAAGGCGTCGACTGCGGACGCGCGCACCGGGAAGTTCGGCAGTGGGGTTCCAAGCCAGAGCAGACGCACGATGGGCGACGGGGCTGGCTGCCGAAACGTGGCGCTAGGCCAGGCCACGAGTTGTACAAGCAGCACAAGCAGTAAGCAGTACCAGCAGTACGCAGTCCCCCGCTTTGCAAGTAGTTGGCACCGAGGGATGAACGGAGGAGTTGAAGCGCCATCAGGATCGCCCGGACATAAGCCTGAGTCCGGGTACCGCAGGACATCGATAGCGAGGTGGTCTCCGGTCAAGCAACCGCGATCCCCGTACTCCCGGCAGCATCTCGGCCGGGTCGGCGGAAACAGAAGGCCGGCGCAGTAACAGGGCCGGCAGATGGTGTAACAGTTCCTTCGGGGCCCTGGCGTCGTACGCGCCAGGGCCCCTCCCTGCGCTCCGCCCCCTTCCTCCACCTGTTGCGCAGTGCCGCCCGCGCGTATCGGAGGCATGACGCACCTTTCTCCCTCCTGGTGACGGGCCGTTGCGGGCGTGTAGCGTCTGCGTCAGCATCGCCCAGGAGGGCGGCGGCCCGGACGTCTTCGCCCACTACTCGGCGATCAACTCCTCGGGCTTCCGCGAGCTCCAGGAGGGCCAGGTCGTCACGTTCGACATCACCCAGGGCCAGAAGGGCCCCCAGGCCGAGAACATCAACCCGGCCTAACCCTCCCCACCCCGCCCGCGCGGCCACCGCGATCGGCGCTCACGACTGTCCAAACAGTTCGCAAGCTCCCGAACAGCGGACGTCCGCGATGCCGACGGGATACGAGGAGTACCGAATCAGGGCCGCGCAGCGTCTGCTGCGCGGCCCTGATTCACGTCCGGAGCGGGACCGACCGACGGGGAGGCGGACCGGCGGCTGTCCACCTCGGTGGAGCAACCGCTCGCCGCAGCGGCGTGGCGATCCCGGCGGCGCGTGCGGTGCCCAGATCGACTCGGCAGCCTCATCGAGCGGCCGCGTTCGATCCCGATTACCTCCTGACCAGCCAAGAGCAAATCTATCCCGGCCAGACTAGACATTGGGCGGTGGCGTGGTTATGGTTTCTCTCGTAACACAGAGAGACCGCAGGGCCGGGCAGAGACGAACTGCCGGGCAGCAGTACAGGCAGTACCCGTAGGTGCAGTGCGCAGGACGGTGCGGTGGTGGAGTTCCGAAGCCAGGGCTGGTGCAGGACGGCGACGGGGCTGACGACCGGACCGGGTGGCCCGCAGTGATCAGGGGCCACCACGAGCAGTACCCAGCAGTGAAGTCAGTGAGCAGCACCTCGGTGAAGGCGTCGACTGCGGACGCGCGCACCGGGAAGTTCGGCAGTGGGGTTCCAAGCCAGAGCAGACGCACGATGGGCGACGGGGCTGGCTGCCGAAACGTGGCGCCAGGTCAGGCCACGAGCAGTACAAGCAGTTGGCAGTACAGCAGTAAGCATCACCAGCATTACGCAGTACCGTTCGGCAAGTAGTTGATCACCGAGGGAAGAGACGGAGGAGCTTAGCGCCATCAGGATCGCCCGGGCCGGCAGGTTGAAGCCCGGGTACCGCAGGACATCGATAGTGAGGTGGTCTCCGGTCAAGCAACCGCGATCCCCGCACCCCGATCACGCATGAGTCGGGTCTGCGGACACAGAAGGCCGGCGCAGTACGAGGGCCGGCAGATGGTGTAGTAGTTCCTTCGGGGCCCTGGTGCCATAGGCACCAGGGCCCCTCCACGCGTTCCAGAAAGAGGTTCAATGACAGCAGGTGACTCGTTCGGCCGTCTCGACGACGACGACTACCCCGCCTACACCATGGGCCGGGCCGCAGCGATGGTCGGCACCACCCAAGGTTTCCTCCGCGCCCTGGGCGAGGCCCGCCTCATCACCCCGCTCCGCTCGGACGGCGGACACCGGCGCTACTCCCGCTACCAGCTGCGCATCGCCGCCCGCGCCCGCGAGCTCGTCGACCAAGGCACCCCGATCGACGCCGCCTGCCGCATCATCATCCTCGAAGACCAACTCGAGGAAGCCCAACGCATCAACGCCGAATACCGCCGCGCCAGCGAGTCCCCCACTCCACCGGCCTCGGCCTGAGGTGATCGTGCGCGTCGGCATCGGCGCAGAGTGCCACGTAGCGCGCACGCCCGGAGCGCCCTGCGGACTCGGTTGCGCGGCAAGCACGGGGGCATGCGGTCGGGCAGATGCGAACCGGCGGTGCACCGAGCCACCACGTCCGGTCGCCGAGGAGGACCAGTCCGGCATGCAGCACCTGGTGGTCGATACCGGCGTGTGGGTGTTCGGCAAGAGCGTCCTGATCCCGGCCGGCGCCCTCACCCGCATCGATACCGAAGCGCAGGCGGTAAGGGTCTCGGCCACGCAGGAAGAGATCAAGGCCGCGCCCCGGTTCACCACCGACAGCGAAACGGGCCGTTGACGGTGTATCCGAACTCGGCCGCATCCGAGGGATCCGAGACCTCGACGAGGAACTCGGCCATGCCCTGGTCCGGGTGAGGAGACTTGCCGGACACCACACGGTTCCCGAACGGGTCGGCGCACATCTCCAGCATTTCGTGGCTCGCCGTCAGCGACCAGCTGTCGCCGAACTCGATCAGGGAGAACGGCTGTCCGTTGTCGTCCATGTGGAAGCCCACTGCGTCGGGGACATCGTCGACCACGATGAGCGGTCACCACCCGACTGAGACGTCTTCGAACATGGAGTTGCCGGCCTTTCGTCTCGGGGCGGCGGCTGCCAGGCGCCCACGAGCTTCACCGAGGAACGGCCCGACCAAGCGGCGTGCGTCCGGACGTGGGCGGATGCCAGTCGAACGGGTGGACATGCGTCCGCCACCTGTCGCTGTGGTGCCGCCTTTCGGCGGGTCCGGGCCGGCGTGCGGGGTGCGCCGCAGCCCGGTGCGGGGCTGCGGCGCGCGCGGATCAGTGGAACAGCATCGAGGCCTCGCCTGCGCCGGTGGTCACGGAGCCGGGGCACAGGAAGCTCCCCGACACCTTGGTCGCTGTAAAGGCCTGGTTGAGGTACTTGCGGGTCGATCCGTCGCGCTTCCACGCAATGTTCGTGGCCTTGAAGCGACAGGACACGAAGCTCTGCTTGCCGGAGATGTCGATGGCGTCCGTCTTCGCGGTGCCGTTGGCGTCGTCGAAGGTGAAGGCGGGGTTGTTGTTGAGGGTGGCGGTGATGCCCCCGCTGCAGGTCAAGTTGCCCCCGGGCGGGTTGATGCTGGTGCGGTCGACGGTCAGGGCGCTCGGCGGGTTGGCGCTCGTACGGGCGTTGGTCCAGCTGCAGGTATTGCCCGAGACCACGATGACGCCGTCCACTCGCTGGTCCGCCGTGGGGCCCAGGGCCAACGCCGCCGTCGATCCGCCGACGACCAGCGCGGCGGCCAGGGCGGTGACACCCGACCATGTCGAGAACTTCATCATGTCGCTCCTCATTGCCACGTCCTTGTGGGGTAAAGCGAGGCCTGGGTGGGCCACGCCGGCGTGCGCCCGGTCGGCGGGGGCGGAATCCGCGGGGGATGACCGGGGAGGGCTGCGCGCCCGGATCAGGGCACGCACGGAACGTGTCACAAGGACCTTGAAATGTCAGGAGCATGCCAACAAATTGGCCGGATGGCCACACGTGCCCATCCGTCGACGTGGAGCGCGCTGACGCGGCTGGCCGATGCGTCGCCGACGCCGTGGCCGGCCTGCGCCACTCGTGAGTCCGCGCGTCCGCAGTCAACGCCTCGGCAGGAGAACCTGATGCCCGAGACCACGCCCGACACCACCCGGAGCAGCGTCGTCGCCGCGGATCGGGAGCTGGATCCGGCCGATGCCGGCGCGTGCGAGCGACTGGCCCGCACCCTGTGCACCCGCGGGGACGACCGGGTCGACGGCCCCGAGTGGGTGTCACGTGCCCGGGACGCCTGGGAGGACCTTCCGCTGCTGCTGCGCCGCGAAGTGCGCCGGTTCCGACGGCATTCCGGCCCGCACGGGACCTTGGTGATCGGCGGTCTGCCCGTCGATCAGGCGGGCCTGCCCGCGACATCGACCGTACCCGGCTCGGTCCAGCGCCAGGCCACCATCCCGGCGGCGGTGCTCGCCATGGTGGCCTGTGGGCTCGGCGAGCCCCTCGCCTACCTGGCGGAGAAATCCGGCGCCCTCGTGCAGGACGTCGTGCCCGTCCCCGGGCAGGAGACCTTCCACGGCTACGCCGGATCGGTGCCCCTGTCCTTCCACACCGAGAACGGCTTCCACCCCCACCCACCCGACCATGTGATCTTCCTATGCCTACGTGCCGACCACGACCGGATCGCCGGCATGCGCGTCGCCGGCATCCGCCAAGCGCGGCCGCTCCTCACCCCGGCCGGCCGCGAGGCCCTGTTCGCATCGGAGTACTCGCCCGCTGACCAGGCATGAACAGGACCGCCGCGTGAGGCGCTGACTCCCCCTGTCACTCAGCGGACTCCCAGGTCCTCAGGGGGTCGTTCGATGGCCTGGGAGCGCAGTTGCTGGGTGAGACCCCCGTCGAAGAGGTAGGTCGCGCCGTTGGCGAAGTCGAAGACCGGTGTCGCCAGCACTGCGACGGCGTGAACCACCTCGGCAAGGTCCGCGTAGCGCTGTAGCGGGACGTCCCGGACGAGGGCGTCGAGGTGTACCCCGTCGGCAGAGGTGGTCGAGGAGTCGTCGATGGGGCCGATCGCGATAGCCCTCGTCGAGATGTGGAGCGGGCCGTACTCCAGGGCGAAGCTGCGGGTGAGGCTCTCTGCGGCGGCTTTGGCCGCGTCGTAGCCGGCCTTGTAGCGGTGTGCCCTGGTGCCGCCGACCGAGCCGAGGACGAGCATGGCGCCCGGGACACGGTGGGCTGCTGCGGCTTCCGCGACCGTACGCAGGACCGCGTAGGTGGTCACCAGGTTGTCCTCGATCGCCGCGCGGAAGGCGTCCATGTCGTTGGTGGCGATCCTGGCGAGGTGGGGTACCCGTCCGGCGGCGTGGAAGAGCTCCACGCGTTCGGCTCCGTCGAGGAACTCGTCGACCAGGTGCGTGAAGCGTTCCGTGCGGCAGTCGACGGCGTGCCATCCCGGCACCGTGCCGGTGGTGGGATCGGCCGGTTCGGAGTCGATGAGAAGAAGGCGTCCCTGCTGGGCGGCGAGGTGTGCGGCGAGCGGGCGGCCGATGAAGCCGGCCGCTCCTACGACGATGCGGTGGACCACCTAGGCCTCCAGGATCCGCTGGTAGAACTCCCCCAGGGCGTCCGCCGCCTCGTCCCACTGCGGCAGGGCCGGCGCTCCCGGCCCTCCCACCCTCCATTGTCCTTCCGCCGGAACGGTCAGGGCCTCCTGCCAGCGCAGCACGGCCACATCGTCGTCCCACGGCTCAACGATCTGCCAATCGTCGACCGCCGGCCCGTAGGCGTCCGCTCCCACCGGCGGCGGTGACAGGATGCGGCGGCCTTGTTGCGCCGCGGCCACCAACACGCCGCTGGACCACACCCGCTGGTAGGGCAGCGCCACCCAGTCCACCTGCTCCAGCAGCCGCCCAAACTCCGGCCCGGGGTGAAAGCCCGGAAGGTAGCGGACCCGGTCGTGGGCGGCCGCGATCTCGGTCAGGGTGTGGTGGGTGGCCGGATCGTCCGGATAGCCCGCGATCAGCAGCCGCTGTTCGCCGACGGCGTGTCGGACGAACGCCTGCGCGAAAGCGGCGGTCCGCTTGTAGGGGCGCAGTCGGCCGAAGCAGCCGATCGTCGCGCCGTACAGGGATCCCCCTCGGCCGGGCCCGAGTTGGGGGTATCGGGGGTGGGGCAGGTGCAGTGCCGGGCCGGGCAGTCGGCTGCGGACCTGGCGTGCGGCCAACTCGTGCTCTTTGGTGAAGAAGTGGGCGCCGTGCGTAAGCGAGTCGACCTCGTCGATGAAGGACACGTTGCCGTGCGTCCCCTCTTCGTGAGGGGCGAGGTCGTGCACCGTCTGGACCAGACGCGCACCCCGGGCGGCTAACTCCCGCAGGAGGGCGATCGCCTCGGCGTCGCCGAGCAACCTGGCGAGCATTTCGGGCCAGTGCAGGTGCACGATGTCCGGCACCGAACCGACCAGGTGGGAGAAGTCTCCCGGGGCGAACCCCGGTTCGTCGCGACACAGACCCGGGCGCAGCACCTCGGCCCCTTGGGCCGCGAGGTGGCTCTCCTGAAGTGCCACGTAGTCGTTCCAGCCGCAGGTCTCGGGTATCTGGAGCACGCGGAGTCCGGTCACTGCTCAGTCGCCTTCTGAGATCCCCCTACGGGGCAGAGATCCCTGAGTGCGGGGAGGGCTGGGTGTGACGGCGCCGTACGGGTCATGAATCCTCCACCGTGTAATGGCAGCGCGCCGGTGCGCAGCATACGAGGAGCACCGGCTCGACTTGATGTGTCCGTGATGAATGTTCACAGGTCAGGCAGCAGGTAACGCCCGGATCCGGGAAGTGGCCGGATCCAACCAGCGGTCCTGGCCCAGGCGCTCAGCGCCCACGACGGCTGCAAAGCAACGCGCCCCGGGACGGACCAAGATCCGGACCTGCTGCGGACCAGCCCGGTCCCGCCGCGGAGACTGGATGACGTTGCGCCTCGTCCACAGGAGTGCGAGCGGCGTACCGTCGGGGGCCGGGACCCCCCTCCGGTCCCGGCCCCACGGCTCAGACGAGCAGCCGGGTCTCGGCGCTCGGCAGTTTGGTCCACCAGTGGCCGTACCGGCGGTAGACCTCCGGTTCGCGGTCGGCCAGGAAGGCCGTCAGCGCCCGGGCCTCGCCGGCGAGGTCCTCCCAGACCTCCTCCGGCAGGGGGTGGAAGGCGGTCGCCTCGATCCCGGCGCCGGCCGGGCGCCACACCCCGGCGACCCGGCCGTCGACCAGCAGGGTCGCCAGGGTGTCGCCGTTCATCCGTGCGACGAGCTTGCGGTACTCCGGCGGGACGACGCGGCTCCGGTCGGCGTAGGCCAGCAGCACGCTGTCCCACATGGCCATCAGCCGGGGCGGCGCGGGCGTGTCCTCCGCCGGGCGCGGTGCGCCCGGGACGTCGAACAGCTCCTCGCCGTCCGGGCCCGTCAGCCGGTCGAGGCTTCCGGAGAGGTCCAGAGCGCGCAGTGCCTGGCGGATCCTGGCCCGCTGGACCAGGGAGAACTGCGCGACGTCCGCCACCGACGCCGGCCCGAACCCCTCCAGATAGCGTAGGACCAGCGCCTTCAGGGACTCCTCGGACGCCTCCGGGGCCGCCGGTACCGTGCGCGGCCGGCTCGGGGGCGCGACGTACGACGGGCGCTCCCCGAACGACCACGGCGCGGCGGTGGGCGCGTGCAGCAGCGGCGCGTACTGCCGCAGTCCCCACCACGCTCCGGGCTGCGGCGCCGCCCCCAGCCGCCGTCCGAGCCAGGCCTCGCACTCGGCCGTCGTACGGGGCCGGTCGGCGAAGTCCAGCAGCTCCGGCACGAGGACGTCGGCGTCCTCAGCCGTCAGCCCCGAGTCCGTGAAGCGGGTCCCGAGCCGGGCGGCCCGTACGGACGGCTGCACGGCCTCCCGGAAGGGCGGGTAGTCCTCCGCGTGCACGGCGTGCAGGGTCAGCCGCATCAGCGTCGACTTGACGACCTCGCGCCCCGTGAAGGCGGCGTCGAGGTCGGCCGGGTCGAAACCGGCGAGCCGGTTCCACAGCGCGAGGTAGGGCGAAGCGGCGTGCTGCGCCTGCAGGGCGACCACCCGGCGGACCGCGTCGCCGACCCCCATCGCCTCGCGCCGCAGCAGCAACTGCCGTGCGAGGGTGGAGCGGTTGAGCTCCCTTGCGCTGACCTTCATGCCACGACCGTCCCGTCCCCTGTCGGAACGCGCAGCCTAACCGGCACCTCCGACAGCGCCTCGGATTCAGATGCTGACGCCCTTCGACCGGAGGTAGGCCAGCGGGTCGATGTCCGAGCCGTACGAGGGCCCCGTGCGGATCTCGAAGTGCAGGTGCGGGCCGGTCGAGTTGCCCGTGGAGCCGGAGAGGCCGATGGTCTGGCCGCCGGTGACGCTCTGGCCGGACGAGACGGACAGCTGGGAGAGGTGCGCGTACTGGCTGTACTTGCCGTCGGCGTGCCGGATGACGACCTCGTTGCCGTACGACCCGCTCCACCCGGCGGAGACCACGGTGCCGGCGCCGACCGCCTTGACGGTGGTGCCGCTGCTCGCGGCGAAGTCGACCCCGGTGTGGTAGCCGCTGGACCACATGGAGCCGGCGGTCTTGTACGCGGTGGAGGTGCCGCCGCCGACCGGGGCGACGAAGCCGGTCGAGGTGGAGCCGGTCTGCCGCTTGGCGGGCGCCTTGGGGGCGGGCGCCGCGGGCGCGGCGGCCTCATCGGAGGAATCCGACGAATCGCCAGAAGTGGAAGAACCGGAGGAATTAGAGGAAGGGGAGGAAACGGACTTCTTGGCCGGCTTCGGCGTTTCGGCCGCCGCGGCCGGAGCCGCGCCCTTCGCGCCGAGCGTGAGCTTGAGGCCCGGGTGGATCAGCGAGGGGTCGGTGCCGACGGCCTCGCGGTTGTCCGCGTAGAGCTGCTCCCAGCCACCCGTGAGGTGCTGGCGCTCGGCGATCTTGGAGAGGTAGTCGCCCGGCACCACGGTGTAGACGGTCGGGGCGCCCTGTGCGGCGGCCGGCGCGGCCTGGAGCGCTGCCGGCACCTGCGCGGCCACCACCTGCGGGGCCTGGACCTGAGCGGCGGCGGGCGCCGCGGCCGGGGCACCCGCGGCGTGGGCGCCGGTGGCGCCGAGCAGCGGAAGCGCGAGGGCCGCGCCACCGGTGCCCGCGGCGGCGAACCCGCGGGATATCGAGCGGGACTTGGGACGGCGGTGCTTACCCGTTCCGGACATGTCGAATTCCTCTCCGACGCCTGCGAGGTGAGCTGTCGGGTTCGGACTGGAGATGTCCGGCCGCCCTCGTGCCGGTGAACAGCACATGTACGGCTTCACCCCGAGCTGTCCCGTTGTAAAGATCTCGACCGGAGATCCGGAACAGCGGCTTACCTGGTTCCCCCGCTCCTGCCACGCGCGTGAATAGTCGGGTGCGGTTTCCGGTCGGTGGCAGGATTAGGCGGTCCGTCCGGATCGATCGCGAACGTAATCGAGTACGGCCGCACGGAACAAGTCATGAATTCCCCAACGGAATCTTGAAGATGACGGGCCGCCGGAATTCCGGTCACCCTCCGTCCATTCCGCACCTTCAACAACCGCCCCAGCAAGGCAATTCGCCATTCGCGATCAGCCACTCACCGTCACCGTATGATCTGCCTCACGGGGGCGTGTCCGATCTCGCCTCTCGCTATGGCAAGTTGCCCACAAGTAGCGTAATTCGGACACCGTCAACGACGACGAGACGACGACACGGAGGAGCCCGGTGACCCAGCCGATACCCCAGAGCCCCCACGCCGATCCGGCACCGCAGGAGCCGACGTTGATCGGAGTGCGCAACTTCCGCGACGTGGGCGGGTTGCCGACCACGGACGGTCGACGGGTCAAGTCGGGACGACTGTTTCGAAGCGGACATCTCGCGCATGCCACCGAAAGCGACGCGGAGTTCCTCGGGTCGCTCGGACTGCACACCGTCTTCGACTTCCGCAACGGCGCCGACCACGCGCTGGAGGGTCCGGACGTGGAGCTGCCGGGGGTGCGCAACGTCAACATTCCGCTGTCGGATCCGGCCGACGGCAGCGAGTTCTGGAAGATGGTCCGGGGCGGGGGGCTGGCGCAGCTGCGCGAGCTCCTGGGCGAGGGCAAGGCCGCCGCGCGGATGTCCCGTTCGTACCGGACGATGATCCGGACCCGTACCGCCGAGCACAGCCGGGTGGTGCACGCGCTCGCCGAGGACAGCGTCCCGGCCCTCATGCACTGCGCCGCCGGGAAGGACCGGGCCGGCCTGTCGATCGCCGTCACCCTGCTCGCGCTGGGCGTCGAGCGGGAGGCGATCGTCGCGGACTACCTGGAGTCGAACGCCCCGCACAACCGCTACCGGGTCCGCCGGGGCAGCGATGCGCCCGAGGCCCGCGCCCCCGAGGTGATGGAGCTGCTCGCCCCGCTCTTCGACGCCCGCGCCCCGTACCTGACCACGGCCTTCGACGCCATCGACGAGGAGTGGGGCGGCGTGGAGCGTTACCTCGCCGAGGGCCTCGGGCTCTCGCCCGAGACCCTCGACAGGCTCCGCGACCGGCTGCTGGACTGACGCCCCACGAGGTGGGCCGTCGCCCGCCGAGCCGCCGGTTCAGCGGTTGGCGACGGCCTGCCTCACGAGCGTCCGGCCGAAGTCCCACATCAGCGCGCCGCCGCCGTGGGCCTCGTCCATGACCGCGCGGAAGGCGCCGACGAACCGGTCGACGTCCGCCTCGTCCACGATCAGCGGCGGGATCAGCTTGATCACTTCCAGGTGGTCGCCGGAGACCTGCGTGAGGATCCGGTGCTTCTGCAGCAGTGGCACCACGACCATCTGCGCGAACAGTCCCTTGCGCGCCGCCTGCAGCATGCTCCAGCGGCTCCGCAGCCCCAGCGAGGACGGCCGGCCGAACTCGATGCCGATCATCAGCCCGCGTCCCCGTACCTCGTGGAGCAGTTCGTACGCGTCCACGAGCGCGGCGAGCCGGCCGCGCAGCAGGTCGCCCATCGCACGGGCGCCCGCCACCACCTGCTCGTCCTCCATGACGGACAGGACGGCGAGCCCGGCCGCCATCGCCTGCGCGTTGGAGCCGAAGCTGGCGGAGTGGACGAGCACCCGGTCCATGGAGGAGTAGACCTTCTTGAAGATCAGTCCTTGCCCAGGGTCGCGCCGACGGGCACGTAGCCGCCGGAGAGGGCCTTGGCCACGCAGACGAGGTCCGGTTCGACCCCGGCCTCGTGCTGGTAGGCGTAGAAGTCGCCGGTCCGTCCGAGGCCGGTCTGCACCTCGTCCGCGATCAGCAGCGCTCCCCGCCGGTGCAGCGCCTCCTGCGCGGCGAGCAGGAATCCGGGCGGGGCGGCGAGCACCCCCTTGCCCTGGATCGGCTCCACGACGAGGGCCGCGACGTCCCCCTTCTTCAGCTCCCGCTCCAGCGCGGCCAGGTCCCCGAGCGCGATCCCGGTGTCCGGCAGCAGCGGCGCGAAGCCGTCGCGGAAGCCGGCCTCGCCGTTGACCGACAGCGAGCCCGTCGTGAGCCCGTGGAAGGCGTGGTGGCAGTAGAGGATCCTGGGCCGCCCGGTGGCGTACCGGGCGAACTTCAGGGCGGTCTCCACCGCCTCGGTGCCGCTGTTGCCGAAGAAGACCCGGTCCAGGTGCGGACTGTGGGAGAGCAGCTTCTCGGCCAGCAGCCCGGGCAGCGGCTGGCAGTCGAAGCGGGTGAGGTCGGCGAGCTGGGCGTCCAGCACGTCGTGCAGGGCCTGCCTGACCACCGGGTGGTGGCGGCCCAGGCCCATCACCCCGAAGCCGGCCAGCATGTCGAGGTAGTCGTTGCCCTCGGCATCCCAGAAGTGGGCTCCCTCGGCCCGCACGTAGACCTTGTCGAACCCGATGGTGTGCAGCATCCGCGGCAGCTGGTGGTTGAGGTGGCGGGCGTGCAGTTCGTACCGCTCGCCACCCCGCTCGGCCAGCAGGGCGCCGAGATCGAAGCCGGTCATGCCGACTTGTCCCGGTTCCCGCCCCCCACGGTCTCGCGGACCGCCCGCAGCGACTCCTTCAGCGAACCCATGGTGGCCAGGACGGCCGTGGGCTCGTACCCGCAGTGCGCCATGCAGTTCGCGCAGCGCGGGTCCTTCCCGCGGCCGTACTTGCTCCAGTCGGTCTCCTCGATCAGTTCCCGGTACGTGGGCACGTACCCGTCGCTCATCAGGTAGCAGGGGCGCTGCCATCCGAAGAGCGAGTAATTCGGAATGGCCCAGGCGGTGCAGGGGAAATCGGCTTTGCCTTCCAGGAAGTCCAGGAAGAGCGGGGAGTGGTTGAGCCGCCAGCGCCGCCGGTTGCCTCCGGCGAAAGCCTTCTTGAAGAGTTCGCGGGTCTGTTCGACGCCGAGGAAGTGCTCCTGGTCGGGGGCCTTTTCGTAGGCGTAGGCCGGCGAGATCATCATCTCGTCCACCTGGAGATCGTCATTGAGGTAGTTGAGGACCTCGATGATGGTCTGCGGGGTGTCGGTGTTGAAGAACGTGGAGTTGGTCGTCACCCGGAATCCGCGGCGCTTCGCCTCCTTGATGGCCGCGACCGCCTCGTCGAAGACCCCTTCCTTCGCCACCGACTCGTCGTGGCGCTCGCGCAGTCCGTCGATGTGGACGGCGAAGGCGAAGTACGGGGAGGGCGTGAACTTCTCGATCTTCTTGCGGAGCAGCATGGCGTTGGTGCAGAGGAATACATACTTCCGCTTGGCCACCAATTGGCGCACGATCTCGTCGATCTGCGGGTGCATCAAGGGCTCGCCGCCCGCGATGGACACCATGGGCGCGCCCGATTCCAGCACGGCGCCCACCGCCTGGGCCACGGGCATGCGCTGCTTGAGCACCCCGGCCGGGTGCTGGATCTTCCCGCACCCCTCGCAGGCCAGGTTGCAGGCGTAGAGCGGTTCCAGCTCGACGATCAGCGGGAACTTCTCACGCTTGCGGAGCTTCTGTTCGAGCAGGTACGTCCCGACCCTGATGGTCTGTCGCAGTGGCATGGCCATCTGGCTCACCTCCTGGGGAGCAGCAAAGAACGGTGCCATTCATAAAACGCGGGCAGTACGGCACGCAGTACGCGAAAGGCCGATATTCCCCCGCGAACGGTGCCGATGCGGACGAGCTCATGCTCCGGAGCGTCCACGATCACCCGGACGGCCGCAACCGGACGGTCCGAGCCCCCCGGGGCGCTCCCGCCCCGGGTCGCGGCCCAGAGGGTGGCGGCCGATTCCATGTCGACCCCGATGGCGCCGCCGGCGCGCAGCTGGGCGCGCTCCTGGCCCCGGACGACGTGGTCGGATCCGGTCAGTGCACCGAGGTGTACGGTCCGGCCGGGTACGGCCCGGGCCAGCGCCTCGGCGAGCAGGGCGGTACCGGCGCAGGCGACCGTGCCGCGCGGGTCCCGGGTCTCCTCGGCGACGACCAGGTCGCCGGGGCTCATGCCGGGCAGCAGCCCGGCGCAGAATCCGGTGGCGAGCACGGCGGCGCCGTGCAGCTCCGGCTCGGCCAGCTTCCGGCCGACGGCGCGTTCGGCCGCGCGCGGGCCCATGCCGGTGCGCAGGACCTCGTACCGCTCGGGCGCGCCCCGCTCGCGGCCGCCGCGGTACGAGGTGCTGCGCAGGGCGGTCCGCTCGATGCGCAGGGCGCAGGCGATCAGCAGCGGCTGCGGGGCGGCCGCGGCGGGGCCGCCGGTCATCAGGCCTCCCCGGGCAGCGGGGCGGTGTGCGGGAGGGCGGCCGGATCCGCGTACCGCCCGCCGGGGCCGAACGGTTCTCCGTAGAGGTAGCGGCCGAGGGCGGTGAGCGGGAAGACCTGGCGGTACAGGTGGTAGTTGATGGAGAAGTCCCAGGGGAATCCGGTACCGGTGAAGTACGGCTCGTCCCAGGTGCCGTCGGGGCGCTGGGTGGAGACGAGGTAGCCGATCCCCCGCCGCACGGACGGCGCGTCGCGCTCCCCCGCCGACAGCAGGGCCATCAGCGCCCACGCCGTCTGCGAGGCGGTCGAGGCACCCCTCCCCGCCCAGGACGGGTCCCGGTAGGAGCGCTGGTCCTCACCCCATCCCCCGTCCTCGTTCTGTACGGATTCCAGCCAGTCCACGGCCCGCCGGATCGCGGGGTGCGAGGGGGCGAAGCCCGCGGCGGTCAGCGCCGGGACCACCGAGCCGGTGCCGTAGACGTAGTTGGTGCCCCAGCGGCCGAACCAGCCGCCGTTCGGGTCCTGTTCGGCGAGGAGCCAGGCGATGCCGCGCCGGGTGCGCGCATCGCCCGCCCGGCCCTCGACCGCGAGCATTTCGACGACGTGCGCGGTGACGTCGGCCGAGGGCGGGTCGATGACCTCGCCGAAGTCACAGAAGGGCAGCCTGTTGGGGTAGGGGCTGGTGTTGTCGGCGTCGAAGGCGCCCCAGGCACCGTTCTTCGACTGCATGCCGAGGTTCCAGGACACGCCCCGGGCGATGGCGCCTTCCACCCGTGCCGGGTCGGGGTGCTTGACGCGGCGCAGGGCGAGGACGACCTCGGCGGTGTCGTCGATGTCGGGGTAGTTGTCGTTGTGGAACTCGAACGCCCAGCCGCCCGGGGCCAGTCCGGGCCGGCGCACGGCCCAGTCCCCGCTGCGGACGATCTCCTCGCCGAGCATCCAGTCGGCGGCCTTGACCAGGGCGGGGTGGTCGGGGCGCAGGCCCGCGTCGGCCAGCGCGATGGCCGCCAGGCAGGTGTCCCACACCGGGGACTGGCAGGCCTCGATCATGCGGGCGCCGTCCGCCCGCCACACCGTGAACCGGTCGAGGGACTCCAGTCCGGCCCGCATCACCGGGTGCCCGAGGTCGTATCCGAGCAGGTGCAGGGCGATGACGGAGTACACGGCGGGCGGCTGGATGCCGCCCCAGCAGCCGTCGTTCTCCTGGCGTTCCACGATCCAGCGGCCGGCGCTCGCCATGGCCGCCGCGCGCAGCCGGCGCGGGGCGAACCGGCGGTAGACGTGCAGGGCCTTGTCCATCCGCTGGAACGCGCCGTCCCAACTGGCGATCGGCGCCAGCTTCTTGTCCGGGTACGGGGTCCGCGCGTCGGTGTGCAGCTCGTCCAGGGCGAAGGGGGCCGGGCGGACGGGGCGCAGGGCGGAGACCACGGTGAGGGGCACGATCGTCTGCCGGGCCCAGCAGCCGAAGTCATAGATGTTCAGCGGCACCCAGGGTGGCAGGAAGAGCAGTTCGGGCGGGAGTTCGGGCAGGTGGTCCCAGCTCCACCAGCCGAACAGCGCCAGCCAGATGCGGGTGAAGACGCGCGCTCCCGCGACTCCGCCGTGGGCCCGGATCCACGCCGAGGCGCGGGCCATGTGCGGGGCGCCCGGGTCGTCTCCGGCGAGGCGCAGGGCCACGTAGGCCTCGATGGTGGCGGACAGGTCGGAGGGGCCGCCGTGGAACGTGGCCCAGGTCCCGTCCTCCTGCTGCTCGCCGCGGATGAACAGGGCCGCGGACCGGGTGGTGTCCTCGTCCCTGATGCCCAGGAACTGGCGCAGCAGCAGGTCCTCGGCGTCCATGGTGACGTTGGTCTCCAGGTCGCCCTTCCACCAGCCGGCCTCGTCCTGCCGGTCGAGCAGGTCGCGGACGGCCCGCTCGATGGTCTCGCGGACCCCGCGCAGCCCTTCGGGGCCGGGGTCCGGGACCGGGCCCGGTGGCCCGGCGAAGGGCCCGGGGCCGGGTTCGTTCGGGTCGGCGCCGCAGGCATGGGCGCCGCCGTTGGTCGTCGCAGTCATGGCTTCCCCTTTGCGTGCAGTGTCCTCTGCTCTGCTGTCCTGGGGTTCGCCGTCGGACGGTACTACCGGCAGGCGGTACCGTCCGGCGACTTGCGATTCATATGCGCGTACGGGTGGCGATCACCTCTTGCGCACGACGACGAAGTCGGCGAGCGCCACGAGCTGGTCGCGCACGCGCTGGTCCATGTCCACGTCGTCGAGGGCCTTGATGGCGATCTCGTACTGGCGGCGCGCCTCGTCGGCGGTCCACCGGCGGCCGCCGGCGGCCTCGATGAGCGCGGCGCGGGCCGCGAACTCCTCCTCCGAGAAGTTCTCGAAGTCGTTGCTCTTGGCGTCGGCGGCGAGCAGCTCGGTGAGTTCCTCGCTGGCCGGTCCGCCGGCGGCGAGGGCGGCGACGACGGGCAGCGACTTCTTGCGCTGGCGCAGGTCGCTCCAGGTCTGCTTGCCGGTGGACTCCGGGTCGCCCCAGATGCCGAGGAGGTCGTCGACGGCCTGGAAGGCGAGGCCGAGGTGGTAGCCGTACTCCTCCAGCTTGTCGGCCGTACGGTCGTCCGCGCCGCCGAGCACGGCGCCGATGGAGACCGCGCAGGCGAGCAGGGCGCCGGTCTTGTTGCCCTCCATCTCCAGGCACTCTTCGACGGTGACGCTCTCGCGGTGCTCGTAGGAGATGTCCTGGGCCTGGCCGTCGATGAGCTTGCGGCTCGCGGTGGTCAGGCGGCGTGCCGCGCGGCCGGCCTCGACCGTGCCGAGCTCCAGCAGCACCTCGTTGGCCAGGGCGAACAGGGCGTCGCCGACCAGGATCGCGAGGGCGGGTCCGTGGACCTTCCAGACCGTGTCGCGGTGGCGGCGCTGCTCGTCGCCGTCCATCAGGTCGTCGTGCAGCAGCGAGAAGTTGTGGACGAGTTCGACCGCGACGGCGCCGGGGATGCCGACCTCGGCGGCGGCGCCGGCGGCCTCCGCCGAGAGCAGGGCGAGGGCCGGACGGACGGCTTTGCCGCCGTCGCCGTCCGCCGGGTTGCCGTGGGCGTCGATCCAGCCGAAGTGGTAGGCGGCGACGGTGTCCATGGGCGCGGCGAGCCGGTCCACGGCGGCGCGGAGCACGGGCGTCGAGAGCGTACGGCCTCGTTCGAGGAGGGCGAGCGTGTCCGCCTTCTCCCCGCCGGCCGGGCCCGCACTGGCGTCCGTGTTCTCGACGGCCGGATTCCCCGGGTTCACTGGCTCTCCTCTGGTTCCTGTACGTACTGCGGTGCGTGGTGCTGCGGTGCCGGTCGTGCCGGTACCAGGGGTACCGATGGCGCTGACGGTGCCGGTGGTGGTCATACCGCCTCCTGCAAGGGGTGTTCGCGGTGGCGGCCCAGCGGGACCAGCGCGGCATGGGCCGCGGTCAGTCCGCTGCGGACGGCGCTCTCCATGGTCGCGGGCCAACCCGTCGCGGTCCACGCACCGGCGAGGTAAAGCCCCGGCGTGTCGGTCCGGGTCCCGGGACGCAGCCGTCCGACACCGGGGGTCGGGGCGAAGGTCGCGGTGCGCTCCCGGGTGACGAAGAAGTCGCGCACCTTGGCTCCGCGCGCGGCGGGCAGCAGCCGTTCCAGCTCGGGCAGGTACTTCGCGCGCAGGACCGAGACGGGCTCGTCGATGTCCTCGTGGGCGACGGACTGGGACAGCGCCAGGTACTGGCCGCCGTCGGGGAGTCCGGAGGAGTCGGTGCGGTCGAAGACCCACTGGACCGGGGAGCCCAGGGCCGCGAAGAACGGTGCCTTGAGGACCTTTCGGTCGTACACGACGTGCACGTTGAGGATCGGCGCGGTCCCGATGTCGAGCAGCTTGTCGGGGTCCTCGAGCGCCCCGGCGGGCAGCAGTCCGTGCGCCTCGCGCTGCGGGACGGCGAGGACGACGGTGCCGGCGTCGAACGAGCCGCCCTCGGTGGCCACCCGCCAACCGTCCTCCGCGGTACGGGAGATGTCGGTGACCCGGGTGCGCAGTTCGGTGCTCACCCCGGCGGCGTCCAATGCCTTGCGGGCGAGGGTGTCGTGCAGGTCGCCGAGCGGTACCCGGGCCCAGCCGATGTCGGCGGCGCCGTTCTCGGAGAGCAGGCCGGTCTTGAAGACCATGGCGGCCAGGCCCAGCGAGGACTGCCCGGCGGTGGCGTTGAGGGTGGCGATGCCGACGAGGTCCCACAGCGCTTCGATGGTGCGCGGGGACTGGCCGTACCGGCCGAGCCAGGTCGCGAAGTCCACGCCGTCGAGCGCCGGGTCGGCGGGGTCGAGGCGGCGCAGGGCGAGGGCGGCGCGCCCGACGGAGGCCCGCTCCGCGAGCGAGAGGTGCGGGTAGCGGGCGAGGGAGCCGGCCAGGTGCAGCGGTACGGGCAGGGCGCTGCGGCGCAGCCGTCCGAGCCGGGGGCCGCCGGGGTGGGCGACGTCCAGGACGGGTACGTCGAGCCGGTCCTGCAGGGGCGCCAGGTCCGCGCCGTCGATGCGGTCGAGGAACCACCGGTAGGCGGTGCAGCAGCGCAGGTAGACGTGCTGGCCGTTGTCCACGGTCAGTTCCCCGCGCTTGAAGGAGAACGCCAGGCCGCCGAGGCGGGGCCGGCCCTCCAGCAGGGTCACCTGCAGGCCCGCGTCGGCGAGTTCCAGCGCAGTGGTGACGCCGGCGAGCCCGCCACCGACGACCACGGCGTGCTGCGCGCTCATGCGTCCTCCTCCGTCGCTCCCACAGACGCCGCCGGGCGCCGCGGGGTTGCTCCCGTCCGCCCCGCCGGCACCGCTCGCCGGCCCGCCGTCATCAGAGCCGCCTCCTGGTGCTCTGGCGCGCGATGGTCCGCGCGTCGAGGCCGGAGAGGCCGCGGACGGCCACGTACGCCTTCTCGTGCGGCGGCAGCGAGACCCGGCCGCGGAGCACGGCCTCCGGCTCGCGCTCGATGCGGTCGAGCAGCCGCCGGTAGATGCCGGCCATGGCCGCGACGCAGGCGCCGCTGCGCCGGTCGAGCAGCGGCAGCAGCCGGTAGCCCTCCACGAACAGGGCTCGGGCGCGCCGGACTTCGTGGTGGACGAGGCCGGCGAAGTCGGCGCCGCGGGGCATCCGCTCGCTGCGGAAGCCGTCGGAGCAGCCGAACTTGGCGAGGTCCTCGGCGGGCAGGTAGGTGCGCCCGTTGCCGGCGTCCTCGCGAACGTCCCGCAGGATGTTGGTGAGTTGCAGGGCGAGGCCGAGGGTGTCGGCGTACTCGCCGGCCCGTGCCGCGTCGTGCGCGCCGGAGCCGTTGGTGGAGGCGGTGCCGAACACTCCGAGCGAGAGCCGGCCGATGGCTCCGGCCACGCAGCGGCAGTAGACCTTGAGGTCGTCCCAGGTCTCGTACGTCTCGCCGCGGACGTCCATGAGGACGCCGTCGATGAGCTCGTCGAGCCCTTCGAGCGGGATCGGGAAGCGGCGCGAGGCGTGCGCGAGGGCGACCGCGACCGGGTCGGTGTCGTCCTCGTCGATCTCCTCGGCGCGGATCCGGCCGAGCAGGGTGCGGGTCTCCTCCAGCCGGGTCAGCTTGACCTCGTGCGGCAGCGTGCCGTCGCCGATGTCGTCGACCCGGCGGGAGAAGGCGTACAGCGCGGACATGGCCTGCCGCTTGTCTGCGGGCAGCAGCCGGATGCCGTAGGCGAAGTTGCGCGCCTGCGAGCCGGTGACGGCCTCGCAGTAGCTGTAGGCAGCCGAAATCGGTGCGGACATCGCTGTCGGCACGGACGGCGCGCCCGGTGCGGACGCGTGTGTGGGGCCCTCCACGATCGGGCTCACCCCTTTCTCGGCGCTGTGCGCAGGACGGCGGCCACCTCGCGGAGCAGGACGCTCTTGGTGGCCTTGGGCGGGCCGGGAAGGACGTCGAACCCGGCTGCGGTGACGGCTCGCAGGGCGGCGCGTCCTCCTCCCACGAAGCCCGCGAGCAGCAGCCGGAGCCTTCCGTGGACGCTGCCCACGAGCGGCGTGCCTTCGTCGAGGAGCTCCCGCGCCCGTTCGGTTTCGAAGGCGACGAGGGCGCGTACGGACGCACCCGCGGTCGGTGCCTTCAGTTCGGTCTCGGTCACGTGGAAGCGGCGCATGTCCTCGCCCGGGAGGTAGATCCGGTCCCGGGCGAGGTCCTCGGCGACGTCCTGGAGGTGTTCGGCGATCTGCAGGGCGGTGCAGACGGCGTCGGAGCGGCGGATCCGCTCGGGGGTGCTGGTGCCGGTGAGGTCCAGCACGAGCCGGCCCACCGGGTTGGCGGAGAGCTCGCAGTAGCCGACGAGGTCGCCGTACGTCGCGTAGCGCGCGACCCGCTGGTCCTGGCGGTTGGCCTCGATGAGCGCGAGAAACGATGCGGGGGTGAGCCCGTGGGCGCGCACGACGGGCTGCAGGGCCAGCATCAGGGGGTGGCGCGGGGGCCCGTCGGTGCCGCCGAAGACGCGGCCCAGGTCGGCTTCGAGGGCGTCGAGCATGGCGGGCCGGTCGTCCGCGGCGGCGGGGTCGAGGCCCAGCAGCACGGCGTCGTGGCCGCCTGGGGCGAGGTCGCCGTCACCGATGTCGTCGACCAGGCGGGCGTACCCGTAGACCGCCATCAGGCCCTCGCGCCAGGCGCGGGGCAGGAAGGCGGGGGCGACGGGGAAGTTCTCGGAGCGCGCCTTGCCGAGGGTGGCGGCGCCGGGGCTGGCGGGGAGGGAGCCGGAGGCGTCGGACCGCTCGTGCGGCCGGGGGCTGGTGCCGTGCCCCGGGGTCACCGCCCGCCGCCCGCGGCGGGGACGGCCGTCGTGCCTGGGGGCCGGAGAATTCCCGTAGCCATTGCCGTCACATCTCCCGTTCTACACTGCAAACCCAAAACATCCTATTTCGGACACGCCGCCGCGTTTTCCCCGGGGCGTTCTGGGCTATTCGCCTATGGGGTGAATCGCCCCCTCTTGCCCGCGATTGGGCCTGGCCCAGCTTACGCTGTACAACGCCGCCAGGCCTCGACGGGTATTCGCTCCGCCCGCAATGTCGCCCGCACGCCACCCGCGGGAAAATCGGCCCGCCCCGTGCGCCTGGCGCCCGTACGGCATGCGACGGCCCCCGCCGCCGGACGCGGTGGGGGCCGTCGGTGGAAATCCGTCAGCCGGTCGCCTTCTCGTATGCCGAGACGACTTCCTCGGTGGGACCGTCCATCAGGAGTTCGCCCCGCTCCAGCCACAGCACCCGGTCACAGGTGTCGCGGATGGAGTTGTTGTTGTGGCTCACCAGGAAAACGGTGCCGGCCTTCTTGCGCAGTTCGCGGATGCGCGCCTCGGAACGCACCTGGAACTTCCGGTCACCGGTGGCCAGCGCCTCGTCGATCATCAGGACGTCGTGGTCCTTCGCCGCGGCGATGGAGAAGCGCAGGCGCGCCGCCATGCCCGAGGAGTACGTGCGCATCGGAAGGGAGATGAAGTCGCCCTTCTCGTTGATCCCCGAGAAGTCGACGATGTCCTGGTAGCGCTCCCGGATCTGCTCGCGGGACATGCCCATCGCGAGACCGCCGAGGACCACGTTGCGCTCGCCGGTGAGGTCGTTCATCAGCGCCGCGTTGACACCCAGCAGCGAGGGCTGGCCGTCGGTGTAGACCTTGCCGGACTCGCAGGGCAGCAGCCCCGCGATGGCGCGCAGCAGGGTGGACTTGCCGGAGCCGTTGGAGCCGATGACGCCGATGGCCTCGCCCCGGTACGCCGTGAAGGTGACCCCGCGCACGGCGTGGACCCGGCGGACACCCGGTGCGTCGCCGCCCCGGCGGACTATCTTGCTGAGCGCCGCCGTGGCGCTGCCCTTGCCGGAGCTGCCGGTGTTGACCCGGTAGACGATGTGCACGTCGTCGGCGATGACGGTGGGGACGTGCCCCTGGTTGTTCTCAGCCACGGCCGTAACGCTCCTCAGCCTTCCAGAAGTACACGAATCCGCCGGCGCCGATCAGGACGGCCCAGCCGACCGCGAAGGCCCAGACGTGCGGCGGCAGGTTCTCCCGGCCGTATCCGTCGATGAGCGCGAAGCGGATCAGGTCCATGTAGATGGCGGCCGGATTCCACTGCAGCGCGTCCGCGATCCACGCGGGCTTGTCCTTGAGCATCTCGTTGATCGAGAACATGACGCCCGAGGCGTACATCCACGTACGCGTGACGAACGGCATGAGCTGCGCCAGGTCGGGGGTCTTGGACCCCATCCGGGCGAAGATCAGGGCGAGGCCGGTGTTGAAGGCGAACTGGAGGACCAGCGCCGGGAGCACCAGCAGCCAGGACAGGCTCGGATAGTTGCCGAACCCGACCGTGACCACGAACACGACGATCATCGAGAACATCAGCTGCTGGAGCTGCTGCAGCGAGAACGAGATCGGCAGCGAGGCGCGCGGGAAGTGCAGGGCGCGGACCAGCCCGATGTTGGACGGGATGGCTCTGACACCCGCCATCAGCGAGCTCTGCGTGAAGGTGAAGACGAAGACGCCGATCACCAGGAACGGAATGTAGTCGTTCTTGTCGATGCCCCGACCGGCGTCGAGGATCAGCCCGAAGATCAGGTAGTAGACCAGCGCGTTCAGCAGCGGGGTCGCCACCTGCCAGATCTGACCGAGCTTGGCCTGGCTGTACTGGGCCATCAGCTTGGCCCGGGAGAAGGCGATGATGAAGTGGCGGCGGTCCCAGAGCTGGCGCACGTACGCGGGCAGGCCCGGCCGGGCTCCGCTGACGGACAGGCCGTACTTCCTGGCGAGCTCCGAGGGGCTCAGCCCGGCGTCATCGGACGGCCGCTTGCTCGTGGCAAGGGCTCCGTCCTGGGTTGTGTCACTCACAAGATGAAACTTTCCGTCTTCATGATGCGGCAGAAGGTGGCATCGGGCCTGAGTCGATCGGTTCGTGATCGCGCCATGGTCTCAGACCCGGACGTGTCAGATGACAGGCGGTCGGCCCAGCCGGGTCAGCCGCCAGACCGTACGCCATTTCATGGGGCGCCGTGGACCACAGGAGGTGGTCCAGCCCTCCTTGAACCCGCCGAACCAGGCCTTGAGCGCCGGCCCCGAGGGCTTGCGCAGGAGCGTCAGCAGGAGCCAGACGCCCACGTAGACCGGGACCAGCGGGGCGGGCAGGTTGCGGCGGGCGAGCCACACCCGGTTGCGAGCCACCATACGGTGGTAGACCGCGTGCCGGGAGGGGGCCGTGGCGGGGTGCAGGAGCACCATGTCCGCCCGGTAGTCGATCAGCCACCCGGCGTCGAGCGCCCGCCAGGCCAGATCGGTCTCCTCGTGCGCGTAGAAGAACTGCCCGGGGAGGTCTCCGACCTGCTCGAACACCTTCGTGCGGACGGCGTTGGCGCCGCCCAGGAAGGTGGTGACGCGCGAGGAGCGCATCGGGTCGGAGGCCCGCAGCCGGGGGACGTGCCGCCGCTGGGTCTCGCCGGTCTCCGGATCGGCGATCCGGAAACTGACGATGCCGAGCTCGGGGTCCTCGGCGAAGGCCTGCCGGCACAGTTCGGCGGTGTCGGTGCGCTCCAGCAGTCCGTCGTCGTCCAGGAAGAGCAGGACGTCCACGTCGAATCCGTGGCCGCCCGCGGTGCGGAAGGCCTCGATGCCGACGTTGCGGCCGCCCGGAATGCCCAGGTTCTCGGGCAGCTCGACGGTGCGCACGCCCGCCGCCGGGTCGGCGAGGCCGGTGAGGCGGACGCCCTGGCCCACGACGACCACCTCGACCGGGGCCCCGTCCTGCCGGGCCACCGAGTCGATGAGCGCCTTGAGCTCGTCCGGGCGGTTGCCCATGGTGATGATGACGGCGCCCAGCCGCAGCGGGGCCGTCACTTGAGCCTGCTGGAGGCCAGGACCGACACCAGGTGCAGAACCGTCTGGAGCATGGCGATGCCGGCGAGCACCGCGACGCCGAGGCGGGAGAAGTACAGGTCGCCGCGCATCTGGTCCAGTACGGCCAGCACCAGGATGAGCAGCGAGGCCTCGATGCCGAGGACCAGGCGGTGGAACTTGAGCGCGGCCGCGGCCCGGCGGGCGAGCGCCATGCCGGAGGAGCGCGGCGTGGCCGCTGCGTCCTGGACCACGGGCTTGCCGGCCTGGTGGCGGGCGACGCCGACCAGGTCGGTCTCGGCCTTGATCAGGATCGCGCCGAGCGCCGCGAGGGTGCCCAGGAAGGCCCACAGCCAGTCGATGCGCCCGGTGCCCCACAGGTCGGAGGCGCGCAGGCCGAAGCCGACGAGCACCGCCGCGTCGCACAGGTAGGCGCCGACCCGGTCCAGGTAGACCCCGGACAGCGAGAACTGCTTCTTCCAGCGGGCTACCTCGCCGTCGACGCAGTCGAGCAGCAGGTACATCTGGACCGCCACCACGCCGAGGACGGCGCCCCAGACGCCCGGCACGAGCAGGGCCGGGGCGGCGAGGACTCCGGCGAGGGTCATCACGTAGGTCAGCTGGTTCGGCGTGACCTTGGTGGTGACCAGGAGGCGGGTGATGCGCAGGGAGATCTCGCGCATGTAGAGGCGGCCGCCCCAGTGCTCGCCGCTGACCCGGTCCTTGACGCCCGCCGGGTGAACGACGGGCCGGAGTTCAGCTACGGATGGTCTTGGCATAGTCGGCGTAAGCGTCCCTGATCTCGGCTGCGGACAGGTTGAGGTGTTCCAGGATCGTGAAGCGTCCCGGACGGGTCTGGGGGGCGTACTCGACGGCCGCGACGAACTCGTCCACGCTGAACCCGATCTCCTCGGGCAGCACGGGCAGGCCGTGACCGCGCAGCACCCGGACGAAGAGCTCGGACTTGTCCGTGTCCCCCCGCAGGTGCATCGCGAAGGCCGCGCCGATGCCGACCTGCTCCCCGTGGAGCGCGGAGCGTCCCGGGTAGAGCAGGTCGAAGGCGTGGCTGATCTCGTGGCAGGCGCCGGACGAGGGGCGGGTGTCCCCGCTGATCGCCATGGCGATGCCGGAGAGGACCAGCGCCTCGGACAGCACGGTGAGGAACTCGTCGTCGCCGACCCCGCCGGGGTGGCGCAGTACGGACTCGCCCGCGGTACGGGCCATGGCGGCGGCCAGGCCGTCGACGGGCTCGCCGTTGAGGCGGTGCGAGAGCTCCCAGTCGGCGATGGCCGAGATGTTGGAGATCGCGTCGCCGATGCCCGCGCGGACGAACCGCGCCGGGGCCTCGCGGATCACGTCGAGGTCGACGACCATCGCGATCGGCATGGGCACCCCGTAGGAGCCCCGGCCGTTGTCGTTGTCCAGGATGGACACCGGCGAGCAGATGCCGTCGTGCGAGAGGTTGGTGGCGACGGCCACCATGGCCAGCCCGACCCGCGCCGCGGCGTACTTCGCCACGTCGATGATCTTGCCGCCGCCCAGGCCCACGACGGCGTCGTAGCGGCGTCCCTTTATTTCGTCGGCCAGCTTGACCGCGGAGTCGATGGTCCCGTCGACGACGGAGTACCAGTCGGCGTGCGGCAGCACGGGCTCCAGCTTGGCGCGCAGCACCGCGCCGGAGCCGCCGCTGATGGCGATCGCGAGCTTGCCGGACGCGGAGACGCGCTGGTCGGCCAGGAGGCCGGCCAGGTCGTCCATCGCGCCGCGGCTGATGTCGACGACGACGGGCGAGGGGATGAGCCTCGTCAGTACTGGCATGCGATCGTCCGGCCCTTGGCGAGGTCGTCGTGGTTGTCGATCTCGACCCACTTGACGTCACCGATGGGGGCCACGTCGATGGTGAAGCCGTCGTTGACGAGCTGCTGGTAGCCGTCCTCGTAGTAGAGGTCGGGGTCGCGCTCGAACGTGGTCTTCAGGGCCTCGGCCAGCGCCTCGGCGGCCTCCGGCTCGATGAGGGTGACGCCGATGTACTCGCCGGTCGCGGTGGCCGGGTCCATCAGCTTCGTGATCCGCTGGACACCCTTCTCACCGTCGGTGATGACCTTCATCTCCTCGTCGGCCAGGTTCTTGACCGTGTCGAGGGCGAGGATGATCTTCTGGCCCTGGCCGCGGGCGGCGAGCAGGGTCTTCTCGACGGAGACCGGGTGGACGGTGTCGCCGTTGGCGAGGATCACGCCCTGCTTGAGGACGTCACGGGCGCACCACAGGGAGTAGGCGTTGTTCCACTCCTCGGCCTTGTCGTTGTCGATCAGCGTGATCTTGACGCCGTACTTGGCCTCCAGGGCCTCCCGGCGCTCGTACACGGCTTCCTTGCGGTAGCCGACGACGATGGCGACCTCGGTCAGGCCGACCTCGGCGAAGTTGCCGAGCGTCAGGTCGAGGACCGTGATGCTCTCCTCTGCGCCTTCGGGTCCGACGGGCACGAGGGCCTTGGGCAGGGTGTCGGTGTAGGGACGCAGGCGGCGTCCGGCTCCGGCAGCGAGGACGAGGCCGATCATGCTGGTTCTCCTTCGTCATGTACGGCGGGTGCCCCGGAGGAAACCCAGAAGCGGATGCTCTCCACGAGCACCACGAGTGCCACGAACACGGCGAGGGCCGTGAGCGCGACGGGGAAGTCCACGGCGCGCGACGCCAGGACGGAGGCCAGGACCGTGATCAACAGAACCCGGCCTTCGTGCCCGCCGATCGTCCGCACCAGCCAGTGCGGGGGCGCGCCGGTGCCACCGCGGATGCGGTAGACCGTGTCGTAGTGATGGTAGGCGACCGCCGCGACCAGTCCGAATGCCGCCGGAAGGGCCCCGGGGACGTCCGCCTTGGCGGCGAGGATCAGGACGGTGGTGTACTCGGCGGCCCGGAAGACGGGCGGCAGCAGCCAGTCCAGCGGTGCCTTGAGCGGCTGCGCGACGGCGGCTCCGGCGGTCAGCACGTACAGCCCGGCGAAGAAGATCGGCACGGAGCTGCCGAAGGACCACTCCTGTGCGGCGAAGAGCAGCATGGCCGCCGAGCCCACCCCGCTCACCATGAACGCGGGCGCGGTGTAGTGGGGCAGCCTGCGCAGGCCGCGGGCGATCAGCTCGCCCAGCGGGCCGGTGTCGGTCAGGTCCGCGAGCGCCCGGGCGGCGCGGTCGGTCCGCTCCGCCTTGCGGGTCAGCGAGCGCAGGACCCGGCCGGCGGTGGTGTAGAGCGCGCCGAAGGCGCAGCCGACGAGCAGGGCGTAGAAGACGATCCGCGGGGTGGTGAAGGCGATCAGGACTGCGATCATGGCCCAGCGCTCGCCGATCGGCAGGATGATCATGCGCCGGACCCAGACGGTCCAGCCCACGCTGTCGAGCTTGTCGGAGAGCGCCGCGGTCGGGCTCGTATTGGCCGTGGCGTCGTGGTTGGCCTCGTTGAAGGCGAAGTCCACGACGTGCCGGCAAGTCATGAGGATCATGGCGCCGAGGGCCAGGGCCCAGACGTCGTCGCCGTTGCGGGCCGCGCCGAGCGCGAGGCCCGCGTAGAAGGAGTACTCCTTCGCGCGGTCGAAGGTGGCGTCGAGCCAGGCGCCCATCGTCGAGTACTGGAGCGAGTAGCGGGCGAGCTGCCCGTCCGTGCAGTCCAGGACGAAGGAGACGAGCAGCAGCACGCCGGAGGCCACGTAGCCCCAGCGGTCGCCGGTGGCGGCGCAGCCGGCCGCGATCAGCGCGGTGATCAGCGAGGCGGTGGTGACCTGGTTGGGGGTCAGTCCGCGGCGCGCGCACCAGCGGGCGATGTAGCGCGAGTACGGACTGATGAAGAAGGTGGTGAAGAACCCGTCGCGGGACTTCACGGCGGTGCGCAGCCGGACGGCCTCGTCGTCGACGGCCGCGACGGCGGCGGTGGCCGCCCGGCGCTCGTCGGTGGTGGCGGGCACGGCGGCGACGAGGGTGCCCAGCTCGGGCCGGTGCACCGGGGTGCCGGCCGCCTCGACGGCGGCGGCGAGCCGGTCGGGGTACGGGCCGTCGCCCACCGGGGCGTACACGTCGTTCTCGGCGGCCCGGTCCAGGGCCGCGCGGGCGGCGGGCAGGACGGCGAGGGCCCCGGTGACGGAGCAGGCGTCGAAGCGCGGGTCGGTCAGCGCGAGCCGCAGCGCGTGCACGTGCCCGACGAACTCCCCGTCCACGACGGCCACCCGCTGGTCGGCGGGTACGAGCGCCAGGGCGGCGGCGGCCTCCGACGGGGTGGCCGCGGGGTGGACCTCGAAGCCGAGGGAGCGCAGCTCGCCGGCGAGCGCTGATCCGGGCACCGGCAGGCCGGTAAGGATGACGGTCGGCAGACGAACTCACTCCTTGCACGCACACGGGACAACGGGCACCGGGTGGCCCGGCGGCACGTCGGCAGAGGCTATCGGATGAACGGAAGCGGGGGTTCACCGCCTGTTTAGGCTCCGATAAGCCGAAAATCACGGGCCTGTCGACCCTGTGGCGATCATCATTGACGATCGGATGCAGCGATCACAAACCGCCGTCGGCACCGCGGCTGTTAAGCTGGCCGCAGACGCGTACGAGTTCCGCAAAAGCGTCCAGATCGCCCGGATGTCACACACAACGTGACGTACAAGACGTGACGAAGAAAGAAAGAGGTGGGGTTGATGACCGTCGCAGGCGTCGCCGCCCAGCGCAGCGCACTCCGGTACATCCCCCTCTCCTTCCGGGCATCCGGCCGGGTCTGATCACACCGATCACCCCCGTCGGCCGGAGCCCCCTTTCAAGGGTTCACGTTGACCGACAACACCGGTAACACCAGCAACTCCCACACCACCGATTTCAGCACCCAGAGCGACCTGTTCTTCGAGGCGTTCTTCGAGCTGCATCGCGGCCTGCCCCGGCAGTCCCCCGGTTCCGAGGCCACCACCCGCCACCTGCTGTCCCTGTGCGGACCGCTGCCCGAGCGGCCGCGCGCCCTGGACCTGGGCTGCGGTCCCGGCCCCAGCGCCCTGCTGCTCGCCGCCGAGGCGGGCGGGCTCGGGGCCGACGTCACCGCCGTCGACCTCCACGACGGCTTCCTCGACGAGCTCCGCGCCGCCGCCGCGGCCCGCGGGCTCACCGACCGCGTCCGCGCCGTCAAGGCGGACATCGGTGCCCTCTCGCGCAGCGAACTTGCACATCCGGACGGTTCCTTCGATCTCGTCTGGGCCGAGGGCTCCGCCTACAACATCGGCTTCGCCACCGCCCTCGCCCGGTGGAAGCGACTGCTCGCCCCCGGCGGCACCCTGGTGCTGAGCGAGTGCGAATGGACCGTCGACGAACCGTCCGCCGGGGTCCGCGCCTTCTGGGACCCGCACTACGCGCTGCGCTCCACCGCCCGCAACCTGGCCGCGATCCAGGCCGCCGGCTACCGGGTGCTCGGAATCCACCGGCAGCCCGACTCCGACTGGGCCGCCTACTACGGCCCGCTCGGCGAGCGGGTCGCCGCGGCCACGGAACCCTCGGGTCCCGAAGCCGCGGCCGCGCTGGGCTTCGTACGCGAGGAGATCGACGTACGGGAGCGGTACGGGCACGAGTACGGGTACACCGCCTACGTCCTGCGGCCGGTGACGGCCGGGGACGGCGGCGGCTGGCCCGTCCGCCCCGAGGCGGACGGGGACGCGGCCGCCGTGCACGCGGTGAACTCCGCCGCCTTCGAGACCCCGGCCGAGGCCGACCTCGTGGACGCGCTGCGCGCCGACGGCTCCTGGCTGCCCGGCCTCTCCTACGTGGCCGAGGCCCCGGACGGGTCGGTCGCGGCGCACGCCCTGCTGACCCGCTGCACGGTCGACGGGGTGGCCGCGCTCGCCCTCGCCCCGGTGGCCGCGGCTCCCGCGCTCCAGCGCTCGGGCGCCGGCAGCGCGGTCGTACGGGCCCTGCTCGCGGCGGCCGCGGAGCGCGGGGAGAACCTCGTCCTCGTCCTCGGACATCCCGAGTACTACGGGCGCTTCGGGTTCGTGCCGGCTTCGCGCTTCGGGATCGAGGCGCCCTTCGAGGTGCCCGACGAGGCCATGATGGCGCTGGTGCTCGACGATTCGGTGCCGGTTCCCACGGGCACGATCAAGTACCCGGCCCCCTTCGGGGTTTGATGCCGGATCCGGCCCGTGGCCGGATGAACTGACCGATCCCCGTGTTCCGCCCCTCGCCGCATATCACGCGGCGGGGGGCGGACATGCGCGGATCACCGAAGTGGGGGGAATCCCCATTTGTACGGCAGACTGAAAGCCGAAGTCCGAAGCGAAGGATGGGTATGCCGACCACACCAGCCACCGCCGCGAACAGCGCGACCACCGGCACCGGCGCTCAAGAACCGATCATGCTCGAACTGGTCGACGAGTCCGGCAACACCATCGGTACGGCGGAAAAGCTCTCCGCTCACCAGGCGCCCGGCCAGCTGCACCGGGCGTTCTCGGTGTTCCTCTTCGACGAGCAGGGCCGGATGCTGCTCCAGCAGCGCGCCCTCGGGAAGTACCACTCCCCCGGTGTCTGGTCGAACACGTGCTGCGGTCACCCCTACCCCGGGGAGTCGCCGTTCGCGGCCGCGGCCCGGCGGACCCACGAGGAGCTGGGGCTGTCGCCCTCGCTGCTCGCGGAGGCGGGGACGGTCCGCTACAACCATCCGGACCCGGCGTCGGGGCTGGTGGAGCAGGAGTACAACCACCTGTTCGTGGGACTCGCGCAGCGGTCGGTGCGGCCGGATCCGGAGGAGATCGCGGACACCGCCTTCGTGACCGCGGAGGAACTCGCGAAGCGGCACGCCGAGGTGCCGTTCTCGGCCTGGTTCATGACCGTGCTGGACGCGGCACGGCCCGCCATCCGCGAGCTGACGGGCGACGCGGCGGGCTGGTAGCCGCTTCAGACCGCCGAGGTCGGAGTCGCCGCCGGTGTGGCGAGGGCCGTGGTGAGCGGCAGCGCCGCCCAGATCACCTTTCCGCCCGTGGAGGTGTGCTCCACGTCGCAGACCCCGCCGGCCTCCAGCGTGATCTCCCGGACCAGGAGGAGGCCACGGCCGCCGGTCTGGCCGAAATCGGCCTCCAGCGCCTTGGGGCGGTACGGGTGGTTGTCCTCGACGGCCACCCGTACCCACTCCCGGCCGATGGCGACCTCCACCGCGACCTCCGGCGAGAGCAGGGCCGCGTGCCGGACCGAGTTCGTCACCAGCTCGGAGACGATCAGCAGCAGGGAGTAGACCAGGTCCCCGTCGGCCGGCACCTCCTGCCGGCCGAGCAGGTCACGGACCGCACGGCGGGCCTGCGGAACGGATTCTTCTACTGCGGGTGCCGTGAATCGCCACACTCCCTCGTACGCGAGGGGGGCCGCCGCGACCTCCGGCTCCTCCCCCTTGACTGGCGGGACGCTCCCGCTCACATCCATCTCCCGGCCCCCGTCTTCACGCTCGATCGTCTGCACACGTCAAGAGTGGGGACCGGACCGCTCCGCGCCGGACCACTGACCAGAAGTCAGCATCAATCGGACACTTTCTGACCGCTGGCGTATGACAGAGTCAGTTGTTCGACCGTTCCTGATCTTCTGGGGGCAGCTTCTCGGCCGCCTCGGGCGTCTCGGGTGCCGCCACTCCCGCCCCCGCAGGGGTCACCGGAACCTCGTCGTCCCTGACCAAGCCCAGGATCCGGCGGGCTCCCATGCCCACGGCGATCAGACTCAGGCCGTCGAACAGCAGCGCGAGGGAGAAGAACGCTCCGATCACGTACAGGCTGCTGCCGGGCCAGTTGGCGAGGATCAGGAGCCCCAGCAGGATGCCGAAGGCGCCCTGGACCAGCGTCAGCCCCAGGTGCGCGCCGCGCACCACGACGGCCCCGGCCAGCCGGAACACCCCGCCGGTGAGGAACAGCAGCGCCGCGAACATGGTGAGCGCCTCCGCGCTCGCCTCCGGGCGGCGCAGGATCACGAAACCCGCCGCGATGTTGATCGCGGCGACGATGACGGCGAGCCAGAAGTAGTTGCTCTTGCGGGACTGGATCGCCTGGAGCAGGCCCACCACACCGCCGGCCAGCAGCAGCCAGCCGAAGAGGAACATCGTGGTCAGGGTGGCGACGCCGGTGTAGACGAGGCCCACCAGCCCGGCCACCACCAGGAGCGCCCCGAGCAGGGCCATCCACGCGAAACTGCGGCTGACCTTCTCCTTGTCGGCCTTGACGGCCTGTGGACCCGTACGGCCCGCACGGTCTGCGGCCATGGACGCGCCACCTTTCAGCTGCCCCCGACGGACCCTCGGACCCCGCTACTGCCTGCCGGTACACCGAGCTGCCGGTGACCGGTCTCTTGATCATAGGTTTGACCGTCCGGGATAGCATCCGGCGCATGGACGCCGCCCTGCTCTCCTCCGTCGCCGACGGGGTCGCCACCGTCGTGATCTCGCACCCCGCCAAGCGCAACGCCATGACCGCCGCGATGTGGCGCGGGCTGCCCGAGCTGCTGACCGGGCTCGCGGCGGATCCCGCCGTACGGGTGCTGGTCCTGACGGGGGCCGGCGAGACCTTCTGCGCGGGAGCCGACATCTCCTCGCTGACCGGGGACGAGGACCCGCAGGCCCTGGCCGTGGCGGCGGAGGAGGCGCTCGCCGCCTTCCCCAAGCCCACGCTGGCCGCGATCCGCGGGTTCTGCGTGGGCGGCGGCAGCCAGCTGGCCGCCGCCTGCGATCTGCGCTTCGCCGAGGAGGGGGCCTCCTTCGGGGTGACGCCGGCGCGACTGGGCATCGTGTACCCGGCCTCGTCCACCCGGCGCCTCGCGTCCCTGGTGGGCCCGTCGGCCGCCAAGTACCTCCTCTTCTCCGCCGAGTTGATCGACGCGGAGCGGGCACTGCGCACCGGCCTGCTCGACGAACTGCTGCCGGTGGGTCACCTGGCCAAGCGCGTCGCGGAGTTCACCCGGATCCTGGCCACGCGTTCGCGGCTCACGCAGAGTTCGGCGAAGGAGTTCGTGGACGGCCGCAGGGACCGGGACGGGTACTGGGCGGCCCAGGCCGCCGGAAGCGGCGACACCGCCGAGGGGGTCGCCGCGTTCCTGGAACGGCGCGCGCCCGCCTTTACCTGGACTCCGCCGAAGGCTTGAACGCACGCAGCCGCGCGACGATGTCGGCGGGTGCCTTCTCGGGGGAACCAGCGTCGTAGGGCGGCTGCGGGTCGTACTCGGTCATCAGCTGGACCGTCTGCGCGTACTCGTCCCCCGCGATGCGGCCGAGGAGCGTGAGCCCCATGTCGATGCCCGAGGACACCCCGGCGGCCGTCACGTACTTCCCGTCGAAGACCACGCGCTCCCCGGTGGGCTCCGCCCCGAAGCGGGTCAGCTCGTCGACGTACAGCCAGTGGCTGGTGGCCCGCCGCCCTTCGAGCAGGCCTGCGGCGGCGAGCAGGATCGAGCCGGTGCAGACGGAGGTGGTCCAGGTCGTGGTGGCGTCGACGGCCCGCAGCCAGTCGAGGACCACGGGATTCTTCATCTCCACGTCGGGGGCGGGCCCGCCGGGCACGATGACGATGTCCGGCCGCGTCACCTCGCCGAGCCCCCTGTCGGCGACGAGTGCGAGCGATCCGTTGTCGGTCCGTACGGGCCCGGGCCGCTCGGAGACGAAGACGGTCTCGGCGCCGTCGAGCCGGCCGAGGGTGTCGAAGGGCCCGATGGCGTCGAGGGCGGTGAACCGGTCGTAGAGCAGTACGGCGATCTGCATGGCTCCTCCGGAGCGGTGGTCGGGCTCGGTTTCTGGGGGGTCAGGCGTCGAGGGCCGGCGGTGGCGGGGTGCCGAAGCGGCGGCGGTATTCGGCCGGGGGCTGGCCCAGGGTCTTACGCGTTGGCGCGGCGCAGGGCTTCCGGGTTGCCGTAGCCGCAGGCCCGGGAGATCTGGGCGACGCCCTCGCCGCCCTCCTCCAGCAGCCGCCGCGCGTGCTCGACCCGCACCCGCTCCACGTACCGCCCCGGTGTCACCCCCGTCTCCGCCCGGAAGGACCGCGCGAAGTGCCGGGGCGACAGCGCGGCCCGCGCGGCGAGGGCCTCCACGCTCAGGTCCTCCCCCGGGTGCTCCGTGATCCAGTGCTGCACCTCCCGCAGCGGCTCCCGCGACGCCGTCTGCGCCGCGAGCTGCGCGCTGAACTGCGCCTGGTTGCCGGGCCTCCGCAGGAAGACCACCAGGTGCCGCGCGACGGACAGCGCCAGTTCCCGCCCATGGTCCTCCTCCACCAGCGCCAGCGCGAGGTCGATGCCCGCCGTGACCCCGGCCGAGGTGGACACCGGCCCGTCGCGGACGTAGATCGGGTCGGGTTCCACGGTGACGGCCGGGTAGTCCCGGGCCATCTGCTCGCACACGTACCAGTGGGTCGTCGCGCGCCGTCCGTCGAGCAGCCCGGCCTCGGCCAGCAGCAGGCCGCCGGTGCACACCGACACCAGCCGCTGCGCGGAGCCGCCGTACGCACGGAGCCAGTCCGTGATCTGCGGCGCGAAGTCCCCCGTGTACCGGCCTCCCGGCACCAGCAGGGTGGTCCCGGCGCCCGGGCGCTCGCTCTCCAGCTCCCCGTCCGGGACCAGCCGCAGTCCGCTGCTCGTGCGGACCGGGGCCCCGCCCGGCGAGACGGTGCGGAGGGCGTACCGCGCCGGTCCGGGGTGGCGGTCGGCGCCGGAGAAGACCTCCGTCGGCCCCGTGACATCCAGGCTCTGCACGCCGTCGTAGAGGACGACGAGCACGTTTCGCGACGACATGGCCCCATCGTGTGACACCCAGCGTGATGGCCGCAATGACGCGCACCCCACCTATCCGGCCATACGGGTCCGGGTGCGATCCTGTCCTGGCCCCGCCACCGGCCCCGCCGCGTGCCCTGCCCCCGGCCCGGCGGCCTGTCGGCGCGTCCCCGTACGCTCTCCCCTTCTCTTCTCCCTCGCTCCGGAGCCCGTCCTGTACCCCGTCGCCGCCGCATGCCTGTCCGCCGCTCTCCTCCTCGGGGTGCTGGCCTTCGCCGTCCTGCGGCCGCGCGGGCTGCCGGAGGCCGCGGCCGCCGTGCCCGCCGCCGGTCTGCTCGTCGTGCTGGGCGTCGTACCACCGGCCGACGCCTGGGAGCAGACCCGCGAGCTGCTGCCGGTGGTCGGCTTCCTCGCGGTGATCCTGGCGCTGGCCCGGCTCTGCGCCGACGAGGGACTGTTCAAGGCCGCCGGCGCCGCGGTGGCCCGGCGGGCGGCCGGGCGGGGGCCGGTGGCGCTGCTCGGCGGGGTGTTCGCCGTCGCCTCGGTCGTCACCGCCGCGCTGAGCCTGGACGCGACCGTCGTGCTGCTGACCCCGGTGGTGCTCGCGACCGCCTCCCGGCTGGGGGCCCGGCCACGCCCGCACGTCTACGCGACCGCGCACCTGGCGAACTCCGCCTCGCTCCTCCTGCCGGTCTCCAACCTCACCAATCTGCTCGCCTTCGCCGCGAGCGGGCTCTCCTTCACCCGGTTCGCCGCGCTCATGACCCTGCCCTGGCTGGCTGCGATCGGCGTGGAGTACGCGGTGTTCCGGCGCTTCTTCCGCGGCGACCTGGCGGCGGCCCCGGAGCACGTGCCCGAGGCCGTGGAGCAGGCGCCGCTGCCCCGGTTCGCGGCCGGGGTGCTCGCGCTGACCCTGGCCGGCTTCGCGCTCGCCTCCTTCGCGGGGGCCAGCCCCGCCTGGGCGGCGCTGGCGGGCACGCTCGCCTTGGCCGTACGGGCACTGCGGCGCCGGGAGACCACCCCGGCGGCGATCCTGGGCTCCACGGCTCCTGCCTTCTGCCTGTTCGTGCTGGCACTGGGGGTGGTGGTGCGCGCGGTCGTGGACCACGGGCTCGGGGACGGGCTGGAGTGGGTGACCCCGGCCGGGGATTCGCTGCCGGCGCTGCTCGCGGTGGCGGCGGTGGCCGCCGTACTGGCCAACCTGATCAACAACCTGCCCGCGGTACTGGCCCTGCTCCCGGTGGCCTCGGCCGGCGGCGCGGGGCCGGTGCTGGCCGTGCTGATCGGGGTGAACATCGGGCCGAACCTGACCTACGCGGGCTCCCTGGCCACGCTGCTGTGGCGGCGGATCCTGCACACGGACGGGTACGACGGCGTCAGGCTCGGGGACTTCACCCGGCTCGGCGTGCTGACCACCGTGCCCGCCCTCGCCGCCTCGGTGACGGCCCTGTGGGCGGGCCTCCGGCTCATCGGCGCGTGACCCGCCGGCCGGCCCCCGCTCCGTCCCCGGCCCCGGGACCGGAGCGCGCGGGGCGCGGATAGGATCGGGGCATCATGACTGCAACCCTCGTCGCCAAGAAGCTCACCGCCGCGCACGGTGAGCGCACGCTCTTCGCCGATCTCGACCTCGTCGTCGCCCCCGGCGACGTCATCGGCCTCGTCGGCGTCAACGGCGCCGGGAAGTCCACCCTGCTGCGGATGCTCGCCGGGCTGGACGCCCCCGAGACCGGTGAGCTGCGCCTCTCGCCGCCCAGCGCCGCCGTCGGGCACCTCCCCCAGGAGCCGGAGCGGCGCCCCGGCGAGTCGATCCGCGAGTTCCTCGCCCGCCGTACCGGTGTGGCAGCGGCCCAGGCGGAGCTCGACGCGGCGACGCAGGGTCTCGTGGACGGCACCCCCGGCGCGGACGACGCGTACGCGGACGCCCTCGACCGGTGGCTGAACCTCGGCGGGGCCGACCTCGACGAGCGGGCCCTGCAGGTGGCCGAAGACCTGGGGCTGTCCGTCGGCCTCGACCTGCCGATGACCGCGCTGTCCGGCGGCCAGGCCGCCCGCGCCGGCCTCGCCTCGCTGCTGCTGTCCCGCTACGACGTCTTCCTGCTCGACGAGCCCACCAACGACCTGGACCTCGACGGTCTGGAGCGCCTGGAGCAGTTCGTGAAGGGACTGCGCGCCGGCACGGTCGTCATCAGCCACGACCGCGAGTTCCTCACGCGCACCGTCACCAAGGTCCTCGAACTGGACCTGGCGCAGCAGCAGATCAACCTCTACGGCGGCGGCTACGACGCCTACCTGGCGGAACGCGAGCGGGCCCGCAACCACGCCCGCGAGGAGTACGACGAGTACTCCGACAAGCGCTCGGCCCTGGAGGACCGGGCCGCGATGCAGCGCGGCTGGATGGACAAGGGCGTCAAGAACGCCAAGCGCAAGTCCACCGACAACGACAAGTCCGCCAGGAAGTTCAGCGCCGACGCGAGCGAGAAGCAGGCCTCCAAGGCCCGTCAGACGCAGCGCGCGATCGAGCGGCTCGAAGTGGTCGACGAGCCGCGCAAGGAGTGGGAGCTGCGCATGGAGATCGCGGCGGCCCCGCGCTCCGGCTCCGTGGTGGCCACCCTGCGCGAAGCGGTCGTCCAGCGGGGGGACTTCGGCTTCGGACCGGCGAGCCTGCAGATCGACTGGGCGGACCGGGTCGCCATCACCGGCGCCAACGGGGCCGGAAAGTCGACCCTGTTGGCCGTCCTCCTGGGCCGCCTCGCCCCGGACTCCGGCTCCGCCACCCTCGGCTCGGGCGTCCGGGTCGGCGAAGTCGACCAGGCCCGCGGCCTGTTCCTCGGCGAGGAGCCGCTCATCGACGCCTTCTGCGCCGCCGTGCCCGATACCGAGCCCGCCGAAGTCCGCACCCTGCTGGCCAAGTTCGGCCTGAAGGCGGCGCACGTGACCCGCCCGGCGGCAACCCTCTCGCCCGGCGAGCGCACCCGGGCGGCCCTGGCGCTGCTCCAGGGGCGCGGGGTGAACCTGCTGGTGCTGGACGAGCCGACGAACCACCTCGACCTGCCGGCGATCGAGCAGCTGGAGTCCGCTCTCGAGTCCTACGAGGGCACCCTGCTGCTGGTCACCCACGACCGCCGGATGCTCGACGCGGTCCAGGTGACCCGCCGCATGCACGTCGCGGACGGCAAGGTCACCGAGCTGTAGACCGGAGCTCCGCCCGAGATGCCGACCGGCTCGAGCGCGATTAGCCTTTGTGGGTGAGAGCCGCAACCGCGGAGCACGCCCCCATGGCCGGCCGTTCCACGTCGCCAGGGTAGGCGGACCTGTGCTTCCGCATGTTCGGCGGCCCTGTATCCGATTCCGCGCGGCCCGTCGCGTACGCGGCCCGCGGTTCCATCCTCCGTGCCTCGGAGAGGTTCGAGGAGGGTGGGAGGAAAGGGAAATTTCTCATGTTTGCACTGAGAGCGAAGCGCCTCTTCGTGGTCTCCGCAGCCGGTCTCCTGATGGCCGGCGGGGCCGCGCTCGGCACGGCGGGCACCGCTTCGGCGGCGGCCCCGGCCCAGCACGTGAGCTACGTCGCCGGAGGCTGGGACCACGACGACAACGGCTGGCACCACGGCGGCTGGTGGGACGACGATGACGACTACGGCTACGGAGGTTACAACCACGGCGACTGCTGACCCGCCCTCCAACCCAGACGTGCGCGACCCTGCCACAGGGCCGCGCACCGGGCTGCGCTGACGACGGCGTCATCTCCCGTCCGGCCGTCAGCTCCCGACCGGCCGTCAGCTCCCGTCCGGCCGGTCCGCCGGGGCCCGCCGCTTGCGGGCCATCTTCCGGGCCACGAAGGCCCGCGGAAGATGGCGGACCGCCACCGCGTACGCCCGGTAGTGCCGGCCCGTGATGCTCACCGGGCGGCGCAGGGCCAAGTCCTTCAGGGCCTTGGCCACCACGTCGCGCGGCTCCAGCCACACCGCGTCGCGCAGGGCGGTGACGTCCATCCCGGCGCGCTCCTGGAACTCGGTGCGGGTGAATCCCGGGACCACCGCCAGCACGCGGACCCCGTAGGGCTCCATGTCCACGCGCAGCGACTCGCTGAAGGCCGTGATCCAGGCCTTCGCGGCGCCGTAGGTCCCGGTCGGCAGCAGGCCGGCCACCGAGGAGACGTTGAGCACCGCGCCGCGGCGGCGCTCGCGCAGGCCCGGGAGCACCGCGTGGGTGAGCCGGAGCGGCACCTTGACCAGCAGGTCGAGCATCCGCTCCTCGTCCTCGACCGGGTTGTACGGGAACGGCGCGGGGAGCCCGAAGCCGGCGTTGTTGACCAGGATGTCGACGGGCCGGGCCCGGTCGGCGAGCCGCTCGGCGACGGCTGCGAGACCGTCCGCGTCGAGCAGGTCGGCGGGGAGCACCTCGCAGACCGAGCCGAACTCCCGGGCGAGGTCCGCGGCGACGCCTTCGAGGCGGCCCTTGTCGCGGGCGACGAGGACGAGGTCGCAGCCCTTGGCGGCGAAGCCGCGGGCGAAGGCTGCGCCCAGTCCGGCGCTGGCCCCTGTGATCAGTACGGTGGTGGTCAAGAGACGTTCACTTCCTGGCTGTCGGACGTGTTGCGTGTTTGGTGGCGCGTGCTCGTGCGTCTCACGCGGTGAAACCGGCCGTGGCCGGTGAGGCGTAGGCCTGGGCCACGTCCACCAGGAAGCGGGCCTCGCCGTCCAGGTCGCCTCCCTCGGCCGAGGTCTGGAGGGCTGCGGGCAGCTCCAAGGCGTTCTCGTCGGACCGCTGTTGCGGGATCCCGGCCAGCTTCGCCTGCCGCGCTTCCTTCAGTACGCAGGCCAGCGCGGCCGCACTGGCCCGCTGTGCGGGCACTCCGCTGCCGGCCACGTGGCTGCGCGCGAGCTCGGGCACGCCGGGGGCGACGTACTCCCCCAGGATCAGAATGGCGTCGCGGGTCTCGATGACCTTGCGGTAGACGAGCAGGTTGCGCGGGACCGGCGGCCACAGCAGTTCCAGCACCCGGCCGGCGCGCGGCTCGTTGAGGGCGACGTGCGGGACGGCGTGGACCAGATCGCGCCAGAGCGGCCACAGCCGCCAGGCGGTGGCGGTGTCGGCGGCCGTGCGGCGGAAGGTGAACAGCGTCGGGACGAGGATCGCGGCGGCGCGGAGCAGTCCGTGCACGTTCATCAGCAACGGGTTGGCGGGCACCGCCCAGGTGAAGCCGAACAGCGCCTTGAGCAGGTACACGAACCAGAACACCCCGGCGAGCGCGGTGCCGAGGCCGAACAGCAGCAGTCCGGCGGCGAGGCCCCGGCTCTCGGCGCGGCGGCTGTAGCGCCAGCAGACGGAGACGCAGACGGTGTTGGCGATCAGGTGCGCGGAGATCAGCACGAGCCAGTACGCGAGGGAGGGCACCGGTTCGCCGACGGGCGGGATGGTGTGCGTGCCGTGGTCGGGCGCGGCCGCGTCCAGGACGACGAGGACGGTCAGCCACAGGACCGTGCCGACGCCGGAGGCGATCTGGAGCCGGCGGCCCCGGGTGGCGGCGGCCACGAAGTACAGCACCGCGCCGGCCGAGAGGACCCCGATGAGGTTGCGCACGAGTCCGATGGTGTGCGCGTAGTCCGGGTCGCGGCCCATGGCGTAGGCGACGACGTCGGGGAGGTTCAGGGTCATCGCGGCCGCGGCGGTGGCGACGGCGAGCCACAGGCCGCGCTGGTGCGGGGCGCGCAGGGCGCCGGGCGCGCGGAGCAGGACGGCGATCCAGAGGCACACGACGCCGGGAACGGCGAGCGCGTCGCCGAAGGCGATCAGATCAGAAGCCACGGTGGACGGGCCCCCGTCCGCGCCGCTCGTAGCCCATCGCCGACTCCAGCCGGGCGAGCGTGTCACGGCCCGCGGCGCCGTGGCCGAGGTGCGGGCCGCGGGTCCCGGTGCGGATGCGGATCATGCTGGCGAGCATCTCCGCCTCCCGCTCCTGGCGGGTGGTGTAGTTGGTGCGGCCGAGCACGGTGGGGACGGGTCCGTCCGCCCCTCCGGCGCCCGGGGAGTCCTCGACGGGGGCTTCCAGCGAGTGGTGCCCGAAGAGGATGTGACCGATCTCGTGGAGCACGATGTGCTCGCGGTGCAGCCGGGTGGTCTGGGCCTCGTAGAAGACGTAGTCCACGTCGGCGGTCCCGACCCACAGTCCGCACACTCCGGACTCCGCCGCCTCCTTGGGCAGCGGGTGGAGCCGGATGGGACGGCCCCGCTGTTCGGCTATCCGCTCGCACAGTCCGTCGAGCGAGAAGGGGTGTCTCAGGTCAAGACGGCCGAGAATCGCCTCGCACCGTTTGCGCAGACTGGGTTGAGGGTGGCGCATGTGTTCCCTCTTCGGACCCTTTCTCGGGCAACGATGGTAGGCGTGCGTGGGCAGGGGCATGACGTCCTTTGCCTTCAAGGCGACCTCGGGAGTGCGGTCCTGAGGAGGAAAAGCGGAAGCCCGTTCGCCGAAAGACGAACGGGCGTTCCGTCATCCCTACAGATCATCCGGATGGGTTGGCAAGGTATGTCCCCATGTCGGGTGCCTATTCAGCCAATCCGGCACGCACTGCCACGAACGGCTAGCGCTTGCGGCCACCCCGCTCGTCGGGGCCGCTGAGCCCCGCGCGACGCAGGGCGTCGGCCATCGCGCTGTTGGCGGGTGCCGGAGCGCCGCCGCCCTGTCGCTGGCCGCCGCCGCCCCCTTGGCCGCCCTGACCGCCCTGGCCGCCTTGGCGGCGGCCCTTGCCGCCGTCGCGGGAGCCGCCCTGGCCGCCCTGGCCGCCGCCTTGACCGCTCTGGCCGCCCGGGCCGCGCTGCTGCGGGGGCCGGCCGCCGCCGCGCCGCTCGCCCCGCTCCTCGCGCTGCCTCGGCGCACCGCCGTCGGCGCCGCCGCCGCGCTCCGCCTCGTCCTCCAGCCGCAGCGTCAGCGAGATCCGCTTGCGCGGGATGTCCACGTCCATGACCTTGACCCGGACGATGTCGCCCGGCTTCACCACGTCGCGCGGGTCCTTGACGAAGTTCTTCGACAGCGCCGAGACGTGCGCCAGCCCGTCCTGGTGGACGCCGATGTCGATGAAGGCGCCGAAGGCGGCCACATTGGTGACCACGCCCTCCAGGATCATCCCGGGGGCCAGGTCGCCGATCTTCTCGACGCCCTCCTTGAAGGTCGCCGTCTTGAAGGCGGGCCGCGGGTCCCGGCCGGGCTTCTCCAGCTCGCGCAGGATGTCCGTGACCGTCGGCAGGCCGAAGGCCTCGGTGACGAACTGCTCCGGCCGCAGCGAGCGCAGCACACCGGTGTTGCCGATCAGGGCCGCCACCTCGCTGCCCGCCGTCTTGCCCATCGTACGGACCACCGGGTAGGCCTCGGGGTGCACGCTGGAGGAGTCCAGCGGGTCGTCCCCGTCGCGGATCCGCAGGAAGCCCGCGCACTGCTCGTACGCCTTCGGGCCCAGCCGGGCCACGTCCTTGAGCCCCTTGCGGTTGCGGAACGGGCCGTTGGCGTCGCGGTGCGCCACGATGTTCTCGGCGAGTCCGCCGCTGATCCCCGACACGCGCGAAAGCAGCGGCGCGGAGGCGGTGTTGACGTCGACGCCGACACCGTTCACACAGTCCTCGACCACGGCGTCGAGCGAACGCGAGAGCTTCACCTCGGACAGGTCGTGCTGGTACTGGCCGACGCCGATCGACTTCGGGTCGATCTTCACCAGTTCGGCGAGCGGGTCCTGCAGGCGCCGGGCGATGGAGACCGCGCCGCGCAACGACACGTCCATGTCGGGGAGTTCCTGCGAGGCGAAGGCGGAAGCCGAGTACACGGAGGCGCCGGCCTCCGAGACCATCACCTTGGTGAGGTTCAGCTCGGGGTGGCGGGCGATGAGGTCCGCGGCGAGCTTGTCGGTCTCCCGGGAGGCGGTGCCGTTGCCGATGGCGACGAGCTCGACCGCGTGCTCCTTGGCCAGCCGGGCCAGCTTGGCGAGCGAGTCGTCCCACTTGTTGGCGGGCACGTGCGGGTAGATCACCTCGGTGGCGACCACCTTGCCGGTGGCGTCCACCACGGCCACCTTCACACCGGTGCGGAAGCCCGGGTCCAGCCCGAGCGTGGCGCGGGTGCCGGCGGGTGCGGCGAGCAGCAGGTCGCGCAGGTTGGACGCGAAGACCCGTACCGCCTCGTCCTCGGCGGCGGCGCGCAGCCGGGAGCGCAGGTCGATCCCGAGGTGCACCTGGATCTTCGTGCGCCAGGCCCAGCGGACGGTGTCGGCGAGCCACTTGTCGCCGGGGCGGCCGCGGTCGTTGATCCCGAAGCGGCGGGCCACCATGCCCTCGTACGTGGAGGGGCCGGGCGTGGCTGCGTCTTCGCGGTCCTCCGGCTCCAGGGTGAGGTCGAGCACGTCCTCCTTCTCCCCGCGGAGCATGGCGAGCACGCGGTGCGAGGGGAGGGCGGTGAACGGCTCGGTGAAGTCGAAGTAGTCGGCGAACTTGGCGCCCGCCTCCTCCTTGCCCTCGCGGACCTTCGCGGCGAGCCGGCCGCGGCCCCACATGCGCTCGCGCAGTTCGCCGATGAGGTCGGCGTCCTCGCCGAACTTCTCGGTGAGGATGGCGCGGGCGCCTTCCAGGGCGGCGGCCGCGTCGGCCACGCCCTTGTCGGCGTCCACGAACGCGGCGGCCGCCACGGCCGGTTCCGCCGACGGGTCGGCCAGCAGCCCCTCGGCGAGCGGCGCGAGGCCGGCCTCGCGGGCGATCTGTGCCTTGGTGCGGCGCTTGGTCTTGAAGGGGAGGTAGATGTCCTCCAGCCGGGCCTTGGTGTCGGCCGCGTTGATCCGGGCCTCCAGCTCGGCGTCGAGCTTGCCCTGCTCCCGTACGGAGTCGAGGATCGCCGCGCGCCGGTCCTCCAGCTCGCGCAGGTAGCGCAGCCGTTCCTCCAGGGTGCGCAGCTGGGCGTCGTCGAGCATCTCGGTCGCTTCCTTGCGGTAGCGCGCGATGAACGGCACGGTCGAGCCGCCGTCGAGCAGCTCGACGGCGGACTTGACCTGCCGCTCCCGTACGCCGAGCTCCTCGGCGATCCTGCCTTCGATGGACATCGTCACTGTGCGGTCCCGCCTGCCTTCGTACGTGTTCGTGCTGCTGGTCCGTGCTGCGTACTGCGTGCAGCCTGCAGCGTGCTGCGTCGGAAGGCTGCCAATTGTGGCAGGTGGCGGCGGCGGACGTCGGGAGCCGGGCCCGTCCGGTCTCAGGCCTTGCCCATGAGGTCCGCGGGGAAGGCTCCGGCGACGAAGGCCTGCACGGTGAAACCACCGCCGATCTCCGCGAGCCGGGCGACTCCGGCCGCGCCGAGGTGCTCGTACGGAGCCTCGTCCAGGCGGTCGGTCTCCGTCTCCAGCGCTTCGCGCAGCGCAGCGCCCTCGGGTGTGAGCTCGCCCTCGGAGTCGAGCAGTCCGCGCTCGCGCAGCCGGCCCGCGGCCGCGTCCAGGTCGGCCTGCTCCCAGCCGCGGATGTACTTGAGGTACTTCGGCGTCATGCCGTGGCCGCTGGCCGTGTGGCTGACCAGGGCCTCGACCGGGTCCAGGCCGACCGTGAGCAGGGCGACCAGGTGTCCGTCGCCGCGGTGTTCGCGCAGCAGGGTGGTGGCGTGCCACAGCTTGAGGTGCGGTTCCTCGGGTACGGGGAGGTCCGCGTGGGCCGAGTAGAGCGTACGGGCGTGCCGGGTGCAGGCTTCGGCCGCGCGCATCGCCAGCCCGGCGGCCTCGGCGACCTCGGGGGACGCGATCGTCTCGTCGCCGAGGAGCCGGCGCAGCGTGCTGTCCACGGCCCGCAGCCGGGCGGCGAGGACCTGCGCGGGGGTGGCGGTCTCCCAGACGGCGGGCAGGTGCCGGGCGACGAGGTCGTGGCGGTAGTTGTAGAAGGTGGCCGTCACCGTGCCCGCGCCGACCGCACCCATGGCCGCGGAGCGGGAGGCGAGGTTGACGGCGTTGCGGTCGGTGATCCCGAGGGCGGCGAACTCCTTGCCGAGGTCGGGCGAGAAGTAGACGGTCGAGTGCAGCGGGTTGATCGCCCCGTGCCAGCAGCTTCGGGCGGCGCGCTCCGGAAGAGTCATGCGGGCAGGCTAACGACTGCTTGGTATGGAGAGAAGTACGGTACCCAAGGGTCCGCTTCCTGCACGCTCCCCGCCGCCCGGCTCGCCCCCGGGTCCCGGCCGGGCGGCGCGCTCGGGGGGCATGGCGGTGGTGCGCGCGTTATCCAGGTGTGGGCCGGCACGAGAGGATGCCAGAGTCGCCGTCGTGACCTTGATGAACGTGCTCGTCGACTTCGCCCGGACCGGCCGCATCGGCCCGCTTCACTGCGGCATGCCGCTGACGGAGGCCGAGGATCTCCTGGGTCCGGGGCGCCCGCACCCCGCCATCCGGCTGATACCGGACATCGACGGCTACCCCCACGCTTGGAACGACCTGGAGCTGTCCGTCACCCGACGCCTCGTGAGCGGAATCTCGATCGGTCTCAGGCCGGGCTCGACGACCAAGCTGCCGCCCCTGGTCTTGCCGGACTCGGAGTCCTACCCGTCCACAGTGCTCCGAGAAGACCTGATCGCCGCCCTCGACGCGGCCGACTGCCGCCACGACGTCAACGACCGCCTCACGTTCGGCAAGCAATCCAGCATCCTCACCCACCCCGCGAACGTCTGCGCGGTGTTCTTCACACGAGGCCGCGACGACCACGTGCCCCACCGCGAACGCCCCTACCTCGGCGCGATCCACAAGCACGCGACCACCTCCGACGCCGCACCCACACCGTCCTGAGCAGCGCCCACCGCAACGCGCGGCGGGCAGATCCAGCCGCGCGTACGGCAGGGCGACCACCCGGACTCCGAAGCGGTTGAGTGTCCGACCAAAGCATCGGCTATGTCCGCAGCTGGGTCACTTCAGTTCGGCTCCCGTGGCTACGACCACGCCGTAGAGCTCGGTGATCGTGGCGAGGGCCGCCTGGTGGATCTGTTGCGCCGTCAGGGCGCCCGCCGGGCTTTCCAGCGCGCGCGTCGCCGAGGCGTCGGCGACGACCGTGGCAGCGTAGCCGTGCAGGAAGGCGCCCTCGGTGGTGAACAGGGTGCACATGTTGGTCATGAACCCGGCGATGATCAGGTTCTTCCGGCCGGTGGCTTCGATGATCTCGTGGAGGTCGGTCCCGTGGAAGCCGTTCGGGACGGACTTGGTGACGACGGCCTCGCCCTCCCGGGGGGCCACGGAGGCGTGGAGGGTGCCCGGCTCGGTGTCGATGCCGTAGCCGCCGTCGCGGATGTGGACGACGGGAGTGCCGAGCTCGCGGGCCCGGGCGAGGAGCCGGGAGGCGGAGGCGAGCGCCGGTTCCCAGCCGTCGAGTTCCATGACACCGCCGGTGTAGGTGTTCTGGTAGTCGACCAGGACCAGGACCGCGTCCTCGAAGGTCGCGGGGGTCTCGTCGAAGCCATTGAGCTGACGCAGGGTCGTGGTGGTGGTCATAGAGGTGCCGTTCTCGCGAGGTGGGGTGGGGTGGTGGCCCGACGCGGGGCCACGACGTCAACGCTAGGAGGCTGCGCACGCCCGGGCAATGACGGCCGAGCCGCAGATCCGGACATCGATCCGCGCAGGCCGGGGGCGGTGCGCGGGCCGTCGCCGCCCGGACGGACGCGTTCCGCACGGGCGTTTTTCAGACGCATGGCGATCGTGTGACAGGAGGGGCCATGGACATGACGTGGGGTCCCGGGCGTGAATACGGTCGAACGGAAGCCACTCCCCTACCACTTGGAGTTCAAGGTGCACCGCAAAGTCATCGCCCCGAGCGTGCTCGCCGCCTCCCTTCTGCTGGTGATCCCGGCGTCGGCGGCGAGTTCCGTTCCGGGCGCACCGGGTATCGGCGACCCCTACTACCCGGCCAGCGGCAACGGCGGGTACGAGGTCTCCCATTACGATCTGCGCCTCCAGTACCAGCCGAAGACCGACCTGCTCGAGGGCACCGCCACCCTGCTCACCACCGCCAAGCAGGACCTGTCCCGCTTCAACCTCGACTTCGGTCTGGACGTCAGCGAGATCCGGGTGAACGGGGTCAAGGCGAAGTTCGCCAAGTCCGGCGTCTCGGAGCTCGAGGTCACCCCGGCCTCCCCGCTCCAGCGGGGCAGGCAGTCGAGCGTGGTCGTCAAGTACGCGGGCAAGCCCTCGGAGTTCAAGGTCGACGGCTGGTCGGCCTGGCAGCGCACCCCGGACGGCGGCGTCGCGGCGCAGGAGCCCGATTCGGCCGCCTGGTGGTTCCCGAGCAACGACCACCCGCTCGACAAGGCCACCTTCGACGTGTCGGTGAACGTGCCCGACGGCACCCAGGCCATCAGCAACGGCGTGCTGCAGTCGCAGAGTTCCCGCCTGGGCTGGACCCGGTACAACTGGCGCTCGAACAAGCCGCAGGCCACGTACCTCGCCACCCTGGCCGTCGGCAAGTTCGACATCACCACGGACAAGACGGCGAGCGGTCTGCCGATCCTGAACGCCTACAGCCAGGACCTCGGTGACAACGCGGGCGCGGCGCGCGCCAGCATCGAGCGGACCGGTGAGGTCGCGGAGTGGCTGGAGGGGGTCTTCGGGCCGTACCCCTTCAACGCGCTCGGCGGGTACGTGCCGAACGTGCCCAGCGGGTTCGCGCTGGAGACGCAGACCCGGCCGTTCTACAGCCCCCGGCAGTTCGCGAACGGCGCGAACGTGTCCGTGGTCGTGCACGAGCTGGCCCACCAGTGGTACGGGGACAGCGTGTCCGTCGACGGCTGGAAGGACATCTGGGTCAACGAGGGCTTCGCCCGCTACAGCCAGTGGCTGTGGTCGGAGAAGGAGGGCGAGGGCTCCGCGCAGGAGCTCGCCGACTGGGCGTACGGGCTGCGGCCGGCCGAGGACCCGTTCTGGCAGGTCAAGCCGGGTGACCCGGGTCCGGAGAACCAGTTCCACGGAGCCGTCTACGACCGCGGCGCGATCGCCCTCCAGGCGCTGCGCAACACGATCGGTGACGAGAAGTTCTTCCGGATCCTGAAGGGGTGGCCGACCGAGCGCGCCTACGGCAACGCCAAGGTCGGGGACTTCGTCCGCTACGCGGAGAAGGTCTCCAACCAGCCGCTCGCGCAGCTCTTCGAGACCTGGCTGTACACCCCGGGCAAGCCCGACGCCTCCGCGCTGAACGCGCCGAGGACGCTGCCGGCCGCGACCACGGGCACCGGCACCGGCACCGGCACCGGCACCGGCACCCTGCGCTCCCCGGCCGCGAAGCCGGCGGCGGAGCCGAAGTCCTGGAAGAAGATCGCCGCGACGAACGAGGTGCACGACCACCACTGATCCGCACCGGTACGGAGCTGCGCGCCGTCGCCCCTCAGCGGGCGGCGGCGCGTTCGCGCGCCCGGGCCGCGCGGGCGATCGGGAGGTAGCGCAGGCGCTCCGGCAGGAGGGGTACGAGCAGGCGCAGGGCGGTGCTGAAGCGGCGCAGGCGGCGTTCCTGGGCCGGGGTCCACTCCAGACCGATGGCGGCGCGCGCCTCGGGCGGCATGTAGCCGGCGGTGACGAAGGCCCGGAAGTGCAGGAAGGCGGCCCGCAGGACGGGCCAGGTCAGGCGCAGCAGGAGCCGGACCGGCAGCGGGCCTCCGGTGGGGCGGGGCAGGGGCGCGTCGGTGGCGAGGAGTTCGCGGGCGACCTTGGTGGGCTCGATCTCCTCGGCCAGCATCCGGTGGTAGTACGGCCAGTACTCCTCGATGCTCTGCGGCATGTCCCGGTCGTGCAGACCGAGGATGCGGCCGACCTGGAGCCACTCGCGGTAGAGCTGCCGTTCCTGGGCCGGGGTGAAGGGGCGCAGCAGGTAGCGCCCGGCGTAGAGGTAGATGGGGAAGCCGGTGGCGTGCACCCAGGCGTAGCAGGCGGGGTCGAGGGAGTGGTAGCGGCGCCCCCGGGTGTCGGTGCCCTGGATCTCCTTGTGCAGGCGGCGCACCCGGCGTCCTTCGGCGGCGGCGTCGGCCCCGCCGTACACCCACAGCTGGACGGAGCGCAGGGAGCGCTCGCCTCGGCCCCAGGGGTCGGTGCGGAAGACGGAGTGCTCGTCGACCCCGGCGCCGATGGCGGGGTGGGCGACCTGCAGGGTGAAGGCGGCGGGCAGCATGAGCAGCGCGCGGACGTCTCCCGCGATGGTCCAGAGCACTCCACCGGGCGGCGGGGGCTCGGGGTCGCTTCGCTTCGTGCCCATCCTTGTGCCCCCAGGGTGTCGACCAGCCGTTCTCCCAGTATGCAGGGGGTCCGGAGGCTTCCGCCGGACCCTGTGGACGGTGCATCCTGCGGCCATGAACCTGTCCCCCTCGGCCGTGGTGCAGGCCCTGGCCCCCTGGGTGCTGACCGGCGCGGCCGTCGCGCTGGCCCTGATCCTCGCGGTGCTCGTCGCGCTGTTCTCGGTGCCGTACTTCCTCCTGCGGTTCCGGGACCGGGCCGGCCGGGGCGGGACCGCGGAAACACCGAAGAAGTAGCACTGCGTCCAGAAACCCGTGTCACAGGTGTTACCGCGAAGTAACCCTGGCTGCTTGGATGGCGGAGCCGATCTTCCCCCACAGGAACGAGGGAGACCTCCATGCCCCAGATCCAGCCCCGCAGGGCCCGCGCCGCCGCCGCGGCCGTCGCCGCCATCGCCGTCGGATCGCTCGTCGCAACCGCGGCTCCGGCCGCCACCGCCGCGGAGAGCGCCACGCCGCGGCTCAGCGTCCTGTCGTACAACGCGTTCCTGATGAGCAAGAACCTGTACCCCAACTGGGGCCAGGACCACCGGGCGGCGGAGATCCCCAAGGCCTCCTGGTACCAGGGCCACGACGTCGTCGTGGTCCAGGAGGCCTTCGACAACGGCGCCTCCGACGCGCTGAAGGCCAACTCGGCCGCGCAGTACCCGTACCAGACCCCCGTCGTGGGCCGCAGCAAGAGCGGCTGGGACGCCACGGGCGGCGCCTACTCCTCCACCACCCCGGAGGACGGCGGCGTCACGATCCTCAGCAAGTGGCCGATCGTGCGCAAGGAGCAGGTGGTCTACAAGGACGCCTGCGGCGCCGACTGGTGGTCCAACAAGGGCTTCGCCTACGTCGTGCTGAACGTGAACGGCACCAAGGTCCACGTGGTCGGCACGCACGCCCAGTCCACCGACCCCGGCTGCGGCGCGGGCGAGGCGGCGGAGATGCGCGCCCGCCAGTTCCGGAACATCGACGCGTTCCTGGACGGCAAGAACATCCCGGCGAGCGAGCAGGTCATCGTGGCGGGCGACATGAACGTCGACTCGCGCACCCCGGAGCTCGCCGGCATGCTGGCCAACGCCGACCTGGCCGGCTCCGACACCCGCACGGGGCACACGTACTCCTTCGACACCGCGCTGAACTCGATAGCGAAGTACCGCTACCCGACGGACCCGCGCGAGGACCTGGACTACGTGCTCTACCGCAAGGGCAACGCCCGCCCGGCGAACTGGGAGAACAACGTCGTCCTGGAGCAGTCGGCGCCCTGGACGGTCTCCAGCTGGGGCACCTCCTACACCTACAACAACCTCAGCGACCACTACCCGGTGATCGGCCGCTGATCCGCAGCTGATCCGCCACACCGAAAGGGGGGTGCCCCGCCGTGATCCGGCGGGGCACCCCCCTTTTCCTGCGGCCCCGGCCGTCAGCCGTTGGCCTTCGACCGCTCCCACTCGCTCGCGTAGTCGTTGAAGATCTCCCGCAGGTGGTGGCCGATCTTCAGGTAGTCCAGGTCGTCGAGGTTCGCCAGCGAGACGCGCACCGACCACTGGGGGCCGTCGAAGCCGCCGCCGTTGAGGAGGACCACCGAGGTCTGCTCGGCGAGGCGGAACAGCGGGTCGACGGGCTCGTAGTTCTTCTCCAGGAAGTCCGCGAAGTCCTTGCCGTGGACCCGTTCCGCCTCGGCCAGCAGGTCGAGCTCGATGTAGTACCCGGCCCGCTTGTCGTCCTCGGAGATCTTCATCTGGGCGCCCTCCAGCAGCAGGTCGAGCCTGCGGTGGACGATCTGCCGGATGCGCTCCTTGTACGCCTGGCCCTCGTCCAGCATGTCGAAGAGCGAGAAGAGCACCATCATCGTCTGCTGCGGCAGCGAGAGGCCGGCCGTGTGGTTGAGGGCCACCGACCGGGAGTCCGCGACGAGCCGGTCGATGAAGCGGATCTTCTCCGGCTCCAGGCTGAGGGTGCCGTACCGCTTGGCCAGCCGGTCCTTCTGGTCCTGGGGGAAGCCCGCGACCATCTCGTCGACGACGTTGTCGTCGTGCAGGCCGATGACGCCGAGCCGCCAGCCGGTGCACCCGTAGTGCTTGGAGTACGAGTACACGAGCAGGGTGTTGCGGGGCAGGTCGGCGGCGATCGAGCGGAAGCCCGGCACGAAGGTGCCGTACACGTCGTCCGTCACGATCAGCAGGTTCGGGTTGCTGGTGGCGACGATGTCCTTGATCTGGTTCGCCACCCGCTCGCTCAGCGCGAGCGAGGGCGGGTTGGACGGGTTGACCAGGCAGACGAGCTTCACGGAGGGGTCGGCCAGCTTGGCGACCTCCTCCTCCGGGTAGCGCCACTGGCGCACGCCGGTCTCGGCGAAGAGGCTCGCGGAGATGTTGACCACCTCGAACTCGAAGGTGTCGAGCTCGGGGATCTCGATGTACGGGGTGAAGACCGGGGTCATCAGGGCGATCTTGTCGCCCTTCTTCAGGACCCCGTTCTTCATCAGCGAGTCGAAGATGTAGCACATGGCGGCGGTGCCGCCCTCGGTCGCGAACAGCGACAGGTTGGTGCCCTCCGGCGGCTTCTTGCCGAACATCTCGTCGGCGACGTAGCCGCGCACGATGTGCTCCGCGTGGGTCAGCATCCGGTCCGGGACCGGATAGTTGTCGCCCGTGATGGAGTCGGTCAGCTCGTGCACGAAGGCGTCCTTGTCGAACGCCCAGCGCGACAGGGCGTACTGGACGCACGCGGACAGCATCTCCACGCCCGGCAGGTCCGGGTGGCGCCGGGTCCAGGAGTCGAACCGCTCCCCGATGCCCTTCTTCTCCGGCATCCCGCCGAGGTTGTCGGCGGTCCACACCCGGCGGGACTCGTCCAGCGCGAAGTAGCCCAGTGCGTAGAAGGCCTCGCGCGGCCCGGTGGCGATCCAGTTCGGGTTGCCGCGGCCCGCGTTGAGCATGGCGCGGGCGGTGGTGTCCTTCTGGCCCGGCTTGTCGGCCTGGGCGGCCGTGGCGAGCTGGATGAACTTGTCCTTCAGCTCGAACGGGCTGAGCTGTGCGAAGGACTGGATCTCCTCGCGGCTGAAAGTGGTCTCCGGCACGGTGGTTCGTTCCTTTGCGTCGGGGGCGTTCGGTCGGCCTCGCGGCCGGGGTGAAGGGGCGAGTTCAGTGGTTGAGGAGGACGATCACCGCGCCCCAGATCGTCAGCAGTACGTTGCTGACCGCGTAGGGGATCGTGTAACCGAGCGTCGGCACCTGGGATTTGGACTCTTCGTTGACGGCTCCGATCGCCGCCGTGGTGGTCTGGCCGCCGGCCAGTACACCCATCAGGATCGGGAAGCGGATCTTCTGGATGTGATGGCCGACGAGGAAGCCCACCAGCAGCGGGATCAGCGTGATGACCGCACCCCAGAGCAGCAGCCCCCACCCGGCGGAGGCGAGCCCGCTGGTGAAGCTGGGTCCGGCGTTGAGGCCGACGACCGCGACGAAGAGGCACAGGCCGAGGGTGTCCATGAACCACTGCGCCCCGGGCGGGACGTTGCCGTAGGTCGGGTACCTGCCGCGGATCCAGCCGAAGACCAGGCCCATGATCAGCGCGCCGCCCGAGGTGGACAGCGAGATCGGGACCCCGCCGGCGGTGAGGGCCGGGATGCCGAGGCAGCCGCCGAGGAAGATGCCGAGGCCCACCCAGATCATGTCGGTGGCGAAGCTGGTCGGGACCGGCTTGCCGATGGCCTTGCCGGCCGGGCCGACCAGCCGCTTCGGGCCCGAGAGGATCAGGGTGTCGCCGCGCTCCAGCTGGGTGGAGAGCCGGTAGGGGAACTCCGCGCCGGAACGGTAGAGCTTGTCGACGTAGACGCCGACCATGAAGGGCTCGGCCCGCAGCTCCGCGATGGTCTTGCCCAGCTGCGCCTTCTCGGAGGCGACCACGTGCAGGTTCTCCGTCTGGTAGCCGAGGAGTTCGACGTCGTCGGCCTCGGGGCCGATGTGCGTGCGGGCGTCGAACTCGACGAGGGATCCGCGCAGGGCGCTGACGGCGACGACGTCGCCCGCGGCCAGAACGGTCTGCTGGGTGTGGTCGACGATCGCGCCGTCCCGGCGGATCCGGGTGAGGTAGATCCGGTGGCCCAGCGACTTCTGCTGGTTCTCGAAGTCGTCGATGGTCCGGCCCACGAGGTCGGGCCGCTGGATCGTGTAGGCCCGCAGGACGATCTCGTAGTAGCCCTCGTGCAGGTCGGGGTCGTCGCTGGGCGCGTCGAGCTCCTTGGCGAGCTGGGCGCTCTCGGCGGCCAGGTTCCGGCGGTAGAGCCGGGGCAGCACGTTGGCCAGGAGCATCGCGCAGAGGATGGTGCCGAGCGGGTAGGTGACGGCGTAGCCGACCGCGACGAGGTTCTGCTGCTCGGTGATCTCGGACGGGCTGAGTCCCGGAAGGTTGCCGATCGCGTCCTGGGCGACGCCGATGACGGCGGACTGGGTGAGTGCGCCGCCGAGCAGGCCCGCGCTGAGCCCGGGGCCGTAGCCGAGCATCACGGCGAAGCCCCAGGAGACGAGCAGGCCGGTGACGCAGACGATCACCGCGTTGAGGACCTGCGGCAGGCCGTCCTTCTTCAGGCCCCGGAAGAACTGCGGGCCGACCTTGTAGCCGAGGGCGAAGAGGAACATCGTGAAGAAGAGGTTCTTCACGGTCCCGTCGATGGTGATCTTGAACTGGGCGCCGAAGACCAGGCCCACGACGAGGCAGCCCGTGACGGCGCCCAGCCCGATGGCCTTCCACCGCAGCTTGCCGACGAGGAAGCCGAAGGCGACGGTGACGAAGACCAGGAGTTCGGGATGGGGCTTGAAGATGTTCCGTACAAGGAAGTCGATCATGCTGGTACCCGTCCTGGTGGGGGGTCAGGCGCCGAGGATCCCGACGAGGATCGGTCCGGTGAGTGGGAGCAGGAAGTTGGAGAGCGCGTAGGTGATCGTGTAGCCGAGCATCGGTACGGAGCTCTGCGCCACCTGCGTGACCGAGGTGATGGCCGGTGTGGAGCACTGCTGTCCGGCGATGGCGCCGATCAGCAGCGGCTTCTCGATCTTCAGGAGCTTGCGCCCGACGAGCAGGGAGATCGTGGCCGGTACGAGGACCATGGCGATCCCGGCGAACGGCAGCAGGGCCCCGTACTCCTTGAGCAGCGGCCAGGCCTGCGGGCCCGAGGTCAGACCGGTGCAGGCGATGAAGACCGCGAGCCCCATGTCCTTGATGGTGGTGGCGGCTTGCGGCGGGAAGGCGCCGAAGGTCTGCCGGCGGGAGCGGAACCAGCCGAAGAGCAGACCCGAGATCAGGCAGCCGCCGCCGGTGCCGAGCGAGAGCGGGACCCCGCCGAGGCGGACCACGAGCTGGCCGATGAGCGAGCCGAGCGCGATGCCGAGACCGAGGTAGATGAAGTCGGTGGCGTCGTTCTTGGCCACCGTGCCGATCTTCTCCACGATCCGGTTCAGGCCCGAGCGGGCGCCCACGAGGGTGATGACGTCACCACGCTCGACGACGGTGTCCGGGTTGGCGGGCAGGTGCTGCTCGCCGCGGAGCACGTCGGTCACGTACACGCCGCTGCGCCCGAACTCCGCGTGGGTGGCGCGGATCTCGTCCAGGGACTTGCCGGCGACCGACTTGTCGGTCATCGCGACCTGCCGGGTGGCCAGCGGGGTGTCCACCCCGGGGATACCCGGGGTCTCCGGGCCGATGGCCCGGCCGGCCGCGATGGCCTCGGAGCGCCGGCCGACGACGAGGACGAGGTCGGAGAGGGTGAGTTCGAGGTCCGGGGCGGGGGTCAGGTCCTTGGAGCCGCGCCGGACGGCCTCCACGGTGACCCCGCCGCCGAAGGCCGCTTCCAGGTTCCCGACGGTGCGGCCGTCGGCGAGGGTGACCAGGTGGGTGCGCCCGACCAGGCCGGGCAGCGCCTCGCGCTCGTCGCTCTCCAGCCCGCCGCCGGAGCCGCGCAGCTTCTCCCACAGTGCGCGCGAGGCGTCCGCGAGGTTGATGCGGAGCAGCATCGGCATGATCTGGCTGGTGTAGATGACGATGGTGACCAGGCCGAAGAGGTAGCAGACCGTGTACGCGGTGGCCACGTGGCCCTGGTACGTGGAGATCTGGTCCGGGGTCAGGTCGGGCAGCTTGCCGATCGCCTCGGTGGCCGTGCCGACCACGGCGGATTCGGTGGCCGCGCCGGCGAGGATGCCGGAGGCGGTGCCGACGTCGAGGTCGAAGGCCTTGGCCAGCAGGTAGGCGAGGCCGAGCACGCTGACGAGCTCGATGAAGCAGAGCGCGAAGAAGCGCAGGCTCTTGCGGTTGAGGTTGGCGAAGAACTGCGGTCCGGCCATGTAGCCGAGGGCGAAGATGAAGAGCGCGAAGAAGATCGTCTTCACGTCGGCGTCGATCTCGATCTTGGCCCAGGCGCCGAGCAGCAGCGACACGATCAGCGTGCCGCAGATGCCGCCGAGGGTGATCGGGCCGACGCGCACCTTGCCGAGGAGGTAGCCGGCCGCGAGGCAGAGGAACAGGGCGAGTTCGGGATGGTCTTGCAGCACACCCATGGGCGATCAGCCGCCCTTGCCGGGCGGCGTGGCGAATTCAGGGCATATACACATTTCCCCACCCTTGCCCGGTGAGTCTCCATCCGCTCACCGGGCAGGGCCATTCGTGTGACGGACCTTTCTACGAGGCTTCGTGCGGCTCCGCGTAGAGCCCCTCGATCAGCTCCGCGTACTTCTCCCGGACCACCCGGCGGCGCAGTTTCAGGGACGGGGTCAGCTCCCCCGACTCCGGACCCCACTCCCCGGTCAGCACCCGGTAGCGCTTGATCTGCTCGGTGCGGTTGAGCCGGGCGTTGGCGGCTTCGACGGCCCGGGCGATCTCCTCCCGCACGGCCGGGTGCGCGGCCAGTTCCGCGGGCGTGGCGGCCTCGATGCCGCGGGCCTGCGCCCAGGCCGGGCCGAGCTCGGGGTCCAGGACGAGGAGGGCGACGAGGTAGGAGCGGCCGTCGCCGTGCACCAGGGCCTGCCCGATCAGCGGGTGTTCCTTGACGGTGTTCTCCACGAGGGCGGGCGAGACGTTCTTCCCGTTCGAGGTGATGATCAGTTCCTTCTTGCGGTCGGTCAGCCAGAGGAACCCCGCCTCGTCGAGCCGCCCGATGTCCCCCGTCGGGAACCAGCCCTCCGCGTCGGAGGCGCTCTCCACCGAACCGTCCGGGAGGAGGTACCCGCCGAAGACGGTCTCCCCGCGCGTGAAGATCTCCCCGTCCTCGGCGATCCGCAGCTCCAGCCCCTGGATCGGGCGCCCCACGGAGCCCAGCCGGAAGCCGTCCGGGCTGTTGACCGTGCACACGCCGGAGGTCTCGGTCAGCCCCCACGCGTCCATGATGGTGATCCCCCAGCCCGCCCAGAAGCGGACCACGTCGATCGGCATCGGCGCGGTGGCGCTGGCCGTCCAGACCAGGCGGTCCAGCCCGGCCAGCGTCAGCAGCGGGTCCAGCACCCGTTCCTTGGCCGCGGCGTACGAGGCTTCGAGCCCGGCCGGGACCTCCTCGCCGCGCTCCCGGTGGCCGGCCCGCTCCCGCGCCAGGTCGTTGGCGGCTTCGATGGCGCGGCGCTGCTCCTCGGGCAGCCGCCCGAGCACCGCCCGTACGGAGGCGGCCAGCTTCTCCCACACCCGGGGCACCCCGAAGAACTGCACGGGGTGCAGCTCGCGCACCGCGGCCGCCACGGCGGTCGGGTCCGCGCACAGCCGGACGTGGGCGGCCCGCAGCAGCGGGAGGTAGATGCCGAGGACCCGCTCGGCGATGTGCGCGAAGGGCAGGTAGCAGACGTGCTCGGCGTGCTCGGGCAGGTCCACGTGCCGGTCGAGCCGGACCGCCTGGAGCACGATGTTGCGGTGGGTCAGGCGCACCCCCTTGGGGTCGCCGGTGGTGCCCGAGGTGTAGACGACGGTCAGCGGGTCCTCGGAGCGGGACTCCCGCCAGGCCTTCTCGAAGGCCTCGGACCGGTGCAGGTGGACCCCGCCCGCGTACACCGACGCGTAGGTCGAGTGCGGGCCGGCCTCGGGGGCCTCGGCCACGACGAGCCGTTCCAGCGGGGTGCCGGGGTCGCTCAGCAGCGGCTCCCACCGGGCCAGCTCCCGGGCGCCCTCGACCACGGCGAGCCGGGCCCGGCTGTGGCGGGCTATGTGGGCGATCTGCTCGGGCGCGGAGGTCCCGTACACGGTGACGGGGACGGCGCCGAGGTGGACCAGGGCGAGGTCGGTGAGCCAGTGCTCGGGGCGGTTGCCCATCATCAGCAGGACGTGCTCGCCGCGTTCGACGCCCAGGGAGGCGTAGCCGGCGGCGAGGACGGCCACCTTGCGGCGGACGTCCGACCAGCTGAGGGTGGTCCAGGCCGTGCCGTCGGGCCCTTCGCGCCACGACAGGGCGGGCAGGTCTCCGTGCTCGGCGGCGTTGCGCGCCAGCAGGGCGGGCAGGGTGAGCTCGTCGGGAGGTGCGGGCAGGCGCAGTTTCGTGGGCATGGGCAGCTCCTTGCCGTTTCACATCGTTGGTGCGACAGCAATACTGTTGAACACGAACCGAGTCGACGCGCTGATCAGAGAGCAAGGCGGAAAGCCCATGACCACCCAGGCACCGGAGCCGGCGTCGCTGACCGTCGACGAGCTGGCGGCCAGGGCGGGTGTGACCGTCCGCACCGTACGGTTCTACAGCACCCGCGGGCTTTTGCCCCCTCCCGTGATCGGACCCCGTCGGGTGGGCCGGTACGGCCCGGAGCACCTGTCCCGCCTCGCGCTCATCGAGGAGTTGCAGCATCAGGGCATGACCCTGTCCGCCATCGAGCGCTACCTCGACGCCCTGCCCGACGACCTGAGCGCGCACGACCTGGCCATCCACCGCGCGCTGGTGGCGACCTGGGCCCCGGACGCGGCGCTGGACTCCTCCCGCGCGGAGCTGGAGAAGCGGGCGGGGCGCACGCTGACGGAGACCGACATCCGGCGGCTGACGGCCATGAACGTGCTGACGCCGACCCCGGAGGGCTTCCGGGTGGACGTGGGGCTGCTGCGGCTCGGGGTGGCGCTGCTCGACGTACCGATCGCCCACGAGACGATCCTGGCCGCGCGCGAGGTGCTGCTCGGGCACGCGCGGACGGCGGCGCACCAGCTGACCGCGCTGTTCCGGGACGAGGTGTGGGGGCCGTTCACGGAGGGCGAGAGCGATCCGGAGCGGGTGGAGTCGATGAAGGCGCTCTCGGCGCACATGCAGCCGATGGTGGTGCAGGCCCTGGTGACCGCGTTCCAGCGCTCGTTGAAGGAGGAATTGCGGGCGGCCTTCGTTTCGGAGCCGGTAGGTTCACGCCATGGCGATGATCTACAAGACCACCATGAAGCCCGGTAAGACGGAGCTTCTTACTGCCTGGCTTCCGACCCGGCCGTGGTACGCGTCCACGGGACACGCCCCCGAGCTCGACCGCTCGGGCGGGTTCCGCCTCGACGACCCGGAGGGTGAGGTCGGCATCGAGTTCATGGTGCTCACCGACCGCTCGGGCGGCCGGGAAACCTCGTACCTCGTGCCGCTGACCTACCGCGGCGCCCCGCTCGACGGCGCCGGAGCCGCTCTGGTGGGCACCTCCGAGCACGGGGTGCTCGGCACCCGCTGGATCTACGACGGCGCCCACGACCCGGTGCTCGTGGGCCAGTTGCTCGCCCTGGTCCAGGGCCGCGCCGTGGCGCAGGACCAGTGCGACAGCGGGGTGAGCGACCCCTCGGTCACCGCGTGGTGCGACGAATCCGGGCTCCCGGCCGCCCTCCTGGGGTGGCCGGAAGTCACCGACACCGCGCAGGGCACGGAGGTACGCGTACCGGGCGGCCCCGCGATCGCCCTGACGCGGGTCCTGCGCCCCGGGGACGACGTGCGGGCGGAGCCCCGGGGGGCGGCCGGCCGGCTCACCGCCGGCTGGACCACCCCCGACGGGGCGGCCCACCGGGGCCTCTTCGCGGAGCTCCGCGCGCACGTCACCCCCTGACCCGCTCAGTCGGCGTACGTCTCTCCCCGCTCGGCCTTCTCCACCAGGGAGGCGGGCGGGGCGAAGCGCTCGCCGTACTTCTCGGCCAGCTCGCGGGCGCGGGCGACGAACCCGGCCGGTCCGCCCTCGTAGCCGTTGATGTACTGGATCACCCCGCCGGTCCAGGCCGGGAAGCCGATGCCCATGATGGAGCCGATGTTGGCGTCGGCGTACGAGGTCAGGACCCCCTCGTCGAAGCAGCGGACGGTGTCCAGCGCCTCGGAGAAGAGCATCCGCTCCTTCATGTCCTCGAAGGGGATCTGGTACCCCTCCTTGGTGAAGTGCTCGCGCAGCCCCGGCCAGATCCCGGCGCGCTTGCCCGCCTCGTCGTACGCGTAGAAGCCGCCGCCGCCGCTGCGCCCGGGGCGCCCGAACTCGTCGACCATCCGGTCGATGACGGTGTCGGCGGGGTGCTCGGCCCACGCCCGGCCCTCGGCCTCGAAGGCCTTGCGGGTCTCGTTGCGGATCTTGCGGGGCAGCGTGAGGGTCAGCTCGTCCATCAGGGAGAGCACCTTGGCCGGGTACCCGGCCTGGGCCGCGGCCTGCTCGATGGACGCGGGCTCGATGCCCTCGCCGACCATGGCGACGCCCTCGTTGATGAACTGGCCGATGACCCGCGAGGTGAAGAACCCGCGCGAGTCGTTGACCACGATCGGCGTCTTGTTGATCTGCCGTACGAGGTCGAAGGCGCGGGCGATGGCCTCGTCACCGGTGCGCTCGCCCTTGATGATCTCGACCAGCGGCATCTTGTCCACGGGCGAGAAGAAGTGCAGGCCGATGAAGTCCGCGGGCCGCGAAACCCCTTCCGCGAGGCCCGTGATGGGCAGCGTGGAGGTGTTGGAGCAGAGCAGCGCGTCGGGGGTCAGGAACTCCTGGATCTCCTGGAACACCTTGTGCTTGAGGGCGGTGTCCTCGAAGACGGCCTCGATGACGGCGTCGCAGCCCGCCACGTCGGCGGCCTCGGCGGTCGGGGTGATCCGGGCGAGCAGCTCGGCGCGCTTGGCCTCGGTGGTACGGCCCCGGGACAGGGCCTTGTCGAGCAGCTTCTCGGAGTACGCCTTGCCCTTGGCCGCGGCTTCGGGAGTGACGTCCTTCAGCACCACCTCGATGCCCGCGCGGGCACAGGAGTAGGCGATGCCGGCGCCCATCATGCCGGCGCCGAGCACGGCCACCTTGGCGACCTTGCGGGGCGCCACGCCCTGCGGGCGGCTGCGGCCCGCGTTGACGGCCCCGAGGTCGAAGAAGAACGCCTGGATCATGTTCTTGGCGGTCTGCCCGGTGACCAGCTCTGTGAAGTAGCGGGCCTCGATGGTCAGCGCGGTCTCGAAGTCCACCTGGGCACCTTCGACGGCGCAGGCCAGGATGTTGCGCGGAGCCGGGTACGGGACTCCGTTCAGCTGCTTCTTCAAGTTGGCCGGGAAGGCCGGGAGGTTGGCGGCGAACTTCGGGTTCGACGGCGTGCCGCCGGGGATCCGGTAGCCCGGGACGTCCCACGGCTGCTTCGACTCCGGGTTCGCGTCGATGAAGGCGTGCGCCTTGGCGAGCATCTCCTCGGGCGTGGCGGCCAGTTCGTGGACCAGACCGTTGTCCAGGGCGCGCTGGGGGTTGTACTGGGTCCCCTGCAGCAGCACCTTGAGGAGCGCGTCGGCGATGCCCATCAGGCGCACGGTGCGGGTGACGCCGCCACCGGCCGGGAGCAGGCCGAGGGTGACCTCGGGCAGGCCGATCTTGGAGCCGGGCGCGTCGAGGGCCACCCGGTGGTGGGAGGCCAGACAGATCTCGTAACCGCCGCCGAGGGCCGTGCCGTTGATGGCGGCGACGACGGGCTTGCCGAGGGTCTCGATGCGGCGCAGCGAGGCCTTGATGGCGGTGCCGGTGTCGAAGGCCAGCTGCGCGTGCTCGGGACGGAGCCGGATCATGTCCTTGAGGTCGCCGCCCGCGAAGAAGGTCTTCTTGGCGGAGGTGAAGATGATGCCGCGGATGGAGTCCTTCTCGGCCTCGGCGCGGTCGGCGATCGCGGCGATGGAGTCCTTGAAGGCCTGGTTCATCGTGTTGGCGGACTGGTTGGGGTCGTCGAGGACCAGGGTGACGACGCCGGTCTCGTCCTGTTCCCAGCGGATCGTGGTGGACTCGCTCATGTTCGCAACTTCCGTGTCAGGGGTGGGATCAGGGATCGGGGGGATCAGGACGAGTCAGAGGCGTTCGACGATGGTGGCGACGCCCATGCCGCCGCCGACGCAGAGGGTGACGAGGCCGTAGCGCTTGTCCTGGCGCTCCAGTTCGTCGACGACGGTGCCGAGGATCATCGCGCCGGTGGCGCCGAGCGGGTGGCCGAGCGCGATGGCGCCGCCGTTGACGTTGACCTTGTCCAGGGAGACGCCCATGTCCTTGACGAAGCGCAGCACGACGCCGGCGAAGGCCTCGTTGATCTCGATCAGGTCGATGTCGTCGATGGTCAGGCCGGCCTTGGCGAGGGCCTTGCGGGTGGCCGGGGCGGGGCCGGTGAGCATGATGGTGGGCTCGGAGCCGGAGACGGCGGCCGAGACGATCCGCGCACGCGGGGTGAGGCCGTTGCGCTCGCCCGCCTCGCGGGAGCCGATCGCGACGAGGGAGGCGCCGTCGACGATGCCTGAGGAGTTGCCCGCGTGGTGGACGTGGTCGATCTTCTCGACCCAGTGGTACTTCTGCAGGGCGACGGCGTCGAAGCCGCCGAGTTCGCCGATGTCCGCGAAGGAGGGCTTCAGCCGGGCGAGGGTGTCGGCGGTGGTGCCGGGGCGGACGAACTCGTCGTGGTCCAGGACCACCAGGCCGTTGCGGTCGGTGACCGGGACGACCGACTTGGCGAAGCGGCCGTCCTTGATGGCGGCGGCGGCCCGCTCCTGGGACAGGGAGGCGTACTCGTCCACGTCGCGCCGGGAGAATCCCTCGATCGTGGCGATCAGGTCGGCGCCGATGCCCTGCGGGACGAAGTCGGTGTCCCAGCCGGTCATCGGGTCGTTGAACCAGGCTCCGCCGTCCGAGGCCATCGGGACGCGGGACATCGACTCCACGCCGCCCGCGAGGACCAGGTCCTCCCAGCCGGAACGGACCTTCGCGGCCGCCATGTTGACGGCTTCGAGGCCCGAGGCGCAGAAGCGGTTCTCCTGGACGCCGGCGACGGTGTCCGGCAGCCCGGCGGCGATCGCCGCGATCCGGGCGATGTCGGAGCCCTGGTCGCCGACCGGACTGACGACGCCGAGCACGATGTCGTCGATGGTGCCGGGGTCCAGGCCGGGGTTGCGCTCGCGCAGGGCGTGGATGAGGCCGACGACCAGGTCGATCGGCTTGGTTCCGTGCAGGGAGCCATTGGCCTTGCCTCGGCCGCGCGGCGTGCGGATCGCGTCGTATACGTACGCTTCGGTGCTCACTGGTCAAGCCTTTCGGGGGTGCGGAGGCGTGGGGAGGGTCAGGGGAGGCGTGGGGCGAGGGTCAGAGGCGGGGGGAGGGGGAGGGGGAGGGGGAGGGTCAAGGGAACCAGGAGGAGGTCCGGGGAGGTCAGGCCAGCAGGGAACGGCCGATGATCTCCTTCATGATCTCGGTCGTGCCGCCGTAGATGGTCTGGATGCGGCCGTCGGTGAAGGCCCGCGCGACCCGATACTCGGTCATGTATCCGTATCCGCCGTGCAGTTGCAGACAGCGGTCGGCGACCCGCTTCTGGAGTTCGGTGGCCCACCACTTCGCCATCGAGGCGTGGACGTGGTCCAGTTCCCCGTTGGAGTGGTCGGTGATGCAGCGGTCGAGGAAGGTGCGGGTGACCGCGCACTCGGTGGCCATCTCCGCGATCTCGAAGCGGATGTGCTGGAGCTTGGAGAGCGGCCGCCCGAAGGCCTCGCGCTCCTTCACGTACTGCGTGGTGATCTCCAGCAGGTACTCGGCGGCGGCGATGCCGGCCATCGCGATGCCCATCCGCTCCTGCGCGAGGTTGGTCATCAAGTGGACGAAGGCGCCGTTGAGTTCGCCGAGCAGATTCTCCTTCGGGACGCGCACGTCGTTGAAGAACAGCTCGGCGGTGTCCTGCGCCTTCTGGCCGATCTTGTCGAGGTTGCGGCCGCGCTCGAAGCCCTCCGTGCCCCGCTCCACGACCAGCAGCGACATGCCGTGCGCCCCGCCCTCGGGGGTGGTCTTCGCGACCACGATCACCAGGTCGGCGAGGATGCCGTTGGAGATGAAGGTCTTGGAGCCGTTGAGCACCCAGTGGTCGCCGGCATCCTCGGCGGTGGTCCGGATGCCCTGGAGGTCGGAGCCCGCGCCCGGCTCGGTCATCGCGATGGCGGTGATGATCTCGCCGGAGCAGAAGCCCGGCAGCCAGCGGCGCTTCTGCTCCTCGGTGGCCAGCGAGGTCAGGTACGGCCCGATGATGTCGTTGTGCAGGCCGATGGCGAGCCCGGCGGCGCCCGCCCGGGTGAACTCCTCGGCGATCACCGCCGCGTACCGGAAGTCGGCGTTCCCGCCGCCCCCGTACTCCTCGGGGACGGCGAGGCCGAGCAGCCCCTGCCGGCCTGCGGCCCGCCAGGCCTCGCGGCTGACGATCCCGTCCTTCTCCCACTGTTCGTAGTGCGGCAGCACCTCCTTGGTGAGGAAGGTTCGGACGGTCTCGCGGAACGCCTCGTGGTCGGCGTCGAAGATCTGGCGTTTCATTTCGGGGGCCTCCTAGAGCCAGTTCTTGACGGTCTCGACGAGCCGGGCCGGTTCGGGCCCGACGGGCGTGACGTTGAGCATGGTCACCCCGGCGGCCCGGAAGGCCTCGACGCGCTCGCGCACGTACCCCTCGGGCCCGCACAGCGTGGTGAGCTCGCACAGTTCGTCCGGGACGGCGGCCGCGGCGTCGCGCTTGTGGCCGGAGAGGTAGAGCTCCTGGATCTTCCGGGCCTCCTCCTCGTACCCGTAGGCCACGGCCAGGTCGTTGTAGAAGTTCTTGCCGACCGCGCCCATGCCGCCGATGTACAGGGCGATCTGCGGGCGGGCGAGGTCCCGCAGCGCCGCCGCGTCCTCGCCGATCGCGAGCAGGCCGCCCGCCACCGTCCGCAGCGGGCCGAGTTCCGGCGCGCGCAGGGCCGCGCCCGCGGCGAGCGCGCTCCCCCACACGGCGCCGGCCTTCTCCGGCACGAAGAGGGTGGGCAGCCAGCCGTCGGCGATCTCCGCCGTCATCCGCACGTTGGCGGGCCCGAGCGAGGCCACGTAGACGGGGATGTCCGCGCGGACCGGCCGGGTCAGCATCTTCAGCGGTTTGCCGTGCCGCCCGCCCTTCTCCGCGGGCAGCGGCATGTCGGTGATGCCGTGGTGGTCGATGGTCTCGCGGCGCCAGATGCGCCGACACAGCTCGACGGTCTCTCGGGTCCGGCCGATCGGCTTGTCGTACGGCTTCCCGTGCCAGCCCTCGACCACCTGCGGGCCCGACGCCCCGAGGCCGAGCATCGCCCGGCCGCCGGACATCGCGTCCAGGCCCGCCGCGGTCTGTGCGATGAGGGCGGGGGTGCGCGAGTAGACGTTGAGGATGGCCGAGCCGATCTTCATCCGCTCGGTGCGGGCGGCCAGGTACCCCATGATCGTCGGGGCGTCGAAGCCCCAGGCCTCGGCCACCCACACGGCGTCGAGCCCGGCCGACTCCAGCTCCGCCGCGGCGTCGGCGGCGCGGCGCGGGTCCGCGGAGTAGTCGAGCATCATCGAGAGTTCCATCAGGCGCCGTCCCCCCTCTCCGACGACTCCTTCCCCAGCAGCCCCGGCACGCCCCAGTCGGCCGCCACGGACTCCGTGTGCGCGCCCGGCAGCGCGGGGCCGCCCACGACGGCGGCCGGGGTCGCGGAGAAGCGGGGCGCGGGGGCGGGCTGGGTGATCCCGGCGGCCTCGACGAAGGTGCCGCGGGCGGCCAGGTGCGGGTGGTGCGGGGCCTCGCGCAGCGAGAGCACGGGCGCCACGCAGGCGTCGGTGCCCGCGAAGACGGCCGTCCACTCCTCGCGGGTACGGGACTTGAAGCGCGCGGCGACGGCCTCGCGGAGCTCGCCCCAGCGGGCCAGGTCCTTGCGGGCGGGCGCCTGGTCCTTGATGCCGAGGAGCTCCACGAAGGTGTCGTAGAACTGCTGCTCCAGCGCGCCGACGGCCATGTAGCCGCCGTCGGAGGTCTCGTAGCTGCCGTAGAAGGGGCAGCCGCCGTCGAGGAGGTTGGCCCCGCGCCGGTCCTGCCAGCCGCCGGCCGCCATCATCCCGTGGATCATGGCGGTGAGGTGCGCGGTCCCGTCGACGATGGCCGCGTCGACGACCTGTCCGGTGCCACCGGGGGTGCGGGCGTGCTGGAGGGCGGCGAGGACGCCGATGACGAGGTAGAGCGAGCCGCCCGCGTAGTCGCCGACCAGGTTGGCGGGGACGGCCGGGGGTTCGCCCGGGTTGCCGATCATGCCGAGGGCACCGGTGACGGCGATGTACGCGATGTCGTGCCCGGCGGTGTGGGCGAGCGGGCCGTCCTGGCCCCAGCCGGTCATCCGGCCGTAGACGAGCCGGGGATTGCGGGCGTGGCAGTCGGCCGGGCCCACGCCGAGCCGTTCGGCGACCCCGGGGCGGAAGCCCTCGATGAGCACGTCGGCGCGCTCGACCAGGTCCAGCACGCGGGCCGGGCCGTCGGCGGACTTCAGGTCGACGAGGACGGAACGCTTGTTGCGGTTGGTGATGTCGTAGGCCGGGTTCACGGCCAGCCCGCCCCCGCCGGGCCGGTCCACCCGCACCACGTCGGCGCCCAGGTCGGCGAGGAGCATGGCGGCGAACGGGCCCGGCCCGATGCCCGCCAGCTCGACGACGCGCACGCCCGCGAGCGGGCCCCCGCCGCTCCCGGGCACGTTCCCCGCCGCGTTCCCTGTCACTGCCATCGAGCCCCCAGCATCCGGTGGCACCACTGCCGCCACTGTGTGACACAACTGATGTAACACCAGTGATGCTAGGAACCTGTTCCACTGAGCACAAGAGCAAGCGCTTAGCCGGTTGCGGCGTTTCCCCCTGCATCGGGTCCGGCACCGGGTCCGGCGGTCCGCGCGTCGAGCTCCTTGAGGTCCCGTTTGAGCGCGACGGTCCGGTAGCTCTCCTCCACCCACTCGCACAGCACCTCGGCGGACGGCGCCCCCTTCTCCCCCAGCGGTACGGAGACCCAGCCGGCCTTCCCCAGCCCGTACCCGGTCGGCTCCGCGCCGGGGGCGGTCATGGCGTGACCGTGCAGCGCCTCGTCCTTGAGCTTCACGGAGATCCCGGGCGACGGGCCGTCGGTGTTCCCGAGGAAGACGAAGATCTTCTTGTTGACCTTCACCACGCAGTCCTCGGGGCCCCACGGGAACTCCTCCCGCGCCTGCGGCAGTCCCCGGGCGAACTCCCGGACCACTTCCCACTTGCGCACCCCAGCCTTCACGCGCACCTCCACTCACCGCGGGCCTCACCCGCTCGCACGGACCGTCCTCTCCTCACGCTAGACCGGCCTGCCTCGACGAGGCCGGAGGAATCGGGCCACAGGCCCCAATCAGTGCAAACGCAAACAGATAAACCCAGGTGATCCACGAGCTGGTCGTTCTGTAGTCTGAGCGGGCTTTCGGCCCTGTTCCAGGGCGCACAGACATTTGGGGGGGCTCGGTGTCTCATCGCCGACTCGTAGCATCCGCGACCATCCTCGCGGCAGGAATTTCTCTCATACCGGGGCTGGCCAACGCCGCCGACTCCGAGCCGGGCAAGGTGCAGGGGGTATCCACGCCCGATCTGGACTCGGCCATCGAGGCCAAGACCACCAAGTTCGACAGCCCGGCCGACCGCTCGGTCAAGGTCCCCTCAGCCGGCAAGAGCAAGGCGGCCGGCACGCTGGCGGCCTCCGAGGGCAACCCGGACCTCGCGGTGGCCCTGCACGGCACCACGTTCAACGCGCACTCGCTCGAACTGAGCATGGGCGTCACGAGCGCGGACGTCGACGTCGAGCTCACCATCGACTGGGGCGACGGCACCTCCGGCACGGCGAGCGCCCACGGCACCGAATCGGCGCAGGTGGAGCACGTGTACCGCGAGGTCGGCACGTACAGGGTCAAGGTCAAGGTGACCGACGCCGTCAACGGCGTCTCCGCCGAGAACTCCGTCACCGTCACCACCGAGGGCTCGGACTTCACCCCGTACACCCCGACCCGCCTGCTGGACACCCGTACGGCCGGGAACCCGGTCCTCGGGTACAAGTCCGCGCGCGTCAAGGTCGGCGGCTTCGGCACCATCCCGGCCGGTGTGACCGCGGTGGCCCTCAACGTCACCGTCACGAACACCTTCAGCCCCGGCCACATCACCGCCTTCGCCTCGGGCACCGAGCGTCCGACCACCTCGAACCTCAACTTCGAGCCCGGCCAGACGGTCCCCAACCAGGTCATCGTGCCGGTCGGCGCCGACGGCTACGTCGAGCTCTACAACGGCACCTGGCTGGGAGTCGACCTGATCGCCGACATCACCGGCTACTTCACCCAGTCCGCCGCCAGCGGCTACACCGGGATCTCCCCGGAGCGCCACGTCGACACCCGTGAGGGTCTCGGCACCCGCAAGGGCCAGATCCCGGGCTACGGAACCATCACCACCAAGATCGCGGGCAACCGCGGCGTCCCCGCAGGGGCCAAGGCCGTGGCGCTCAACGTGACGGTCACCAACCCGCGGAGCGACGGCCACCTGACCGTCTTCCCCGCCGGGAAGGCCGCGCCGAACGCGTCCAACCTGAACTTCACCACGGGCCAGACCATCGCCAACTCGGTGATCGTCCCGGTCGGCACCGACGGAAAGATCAGCATCCGCAACGGCGGCTGGAACCCGGCCGACGTGATCGTCGACGTCGTCGGCTATTACAGCCCCGACAGCGTCAGCGCGTACCTCCCCTTCGCGCCGGAGCGCGTGAAGGACACCCGCGAGAACAAGAAGCCGCTGCCCGGCCGCTACTACAGCGTGCTCGGACTCGGCGACGGCTACCCGAACACCACGGGCTTCGTCCTGAACACCACGGTGACCAACACCAGGGGTGCCGGTTTCCTCGCGGTCGCTCCGGACCCGAACACCATCGCGGACTACAAGAACGGGACCAACATCGAGGTGCCGATCCCGACCTCGTCGAACCTGAACTTCACCGCGAACAAGACCGTCCCGAACCTGGTTCAGGCCGGCCGCGGCAACACCGGCGTCCTCGACTTCTTCAACTGGAGCGACGCCGACATCGACCTCATCGTCGACATCTTCGGCATCTACATGGACAACTGATCCGCCGGTGGGCACCGGAGGCGGCCCGACAGGGCCGCCGCCGGTGCCCACCCCGGATCACGGTGCCCCGGGAGCACGGCCGTCCAGGCCCTCCCGGGGCACCCCCGCCGCACACCGGGCCAGGGAGGGCCCGTACATGCGGCCACCCGCGGGCCATGGAGGCCCGGCGGGTTCTCCGGCCCCGCTCGGGGGCCGGCAGACACACGACATTGGGGGGGCTCGGTGTCTCATCGCCGACTCGTAGCATCCGCGACCATCCTCGCGGCAGGCATTTCTCTCATTCCGGGGCTGGCCCACGCGGCCGACCCGGCACCGGCCAAGGGCCACGGGCTCGAAGCGCCCGACGTGGAGCAGGACCTGGCCGAGGCGAGGGGCTCCAAGACCTTCTCCAGCCCCGCCGACCGCACCAAGTCGGCCCGTACGGCCAAGGCCGCCGGCTCCGCGCAGGCGCAGGCCGCCGATCCGGGCTACAAGGTCGGGCTGAAGGCCGAGACCACCAGTGCCCACGGGATCGCCCTGACGTCAGAGGTCACGGCCGAGAGCGGCCAGTCCCTCTACGTCACCATCGACTGGGGCGACCAGGGCAGCACGGACGGCTACAACGCCCCCGGCTCCGGTGTGGCGACGAACCAGCACACCTACGCCGAGGTGGGCACGTACGTCATCACCGTCAACGTCGCGGACGCCGCCACCGGTACCTCCGTCAAGAACTCGGTCACGGTCACGACGGACGGGTCCGAGTTCACCCCGTACAACCCGACCCGCCTCCTGGACACCCGTGACGGCACGGGCGCGCCCGAGGCCGCCAAGGTGGCCCCGTACGGCTCCGCCCGCGTGAAGGTCGGCGGCTACGGCACCATCCCCGCCGGTGTGACCGCGGTGGCCCTCAACGTCACCGTCACCAACACCAACAGCGGTGGCCACGTCACCGCCTTCGCCGCGGGCACCACCCGCCCGACGACCTCGAACCTCAACTACGAGCCCGGCCAGACGGTCCCCAACCTGGTCATCGTGCCGGTCGGCGCCGACGGCTACGTCGAGCTCTACAACGGCGGCTGGGAATCGGTCGACCTGATCGCCGACGTCACCGGCTACTTCACCCGGTCCGCCGCCAGCGGCTACACGGCGATCGATCCCTCGCGCCACGTGGACACCCGCACGGGTCTCGGCGTCCGCAAGGGCCAGATCGCCGGCTACGGCACCTTCAGCGCCACGATCTCGGGCGCCGGTTACGTCCCCTTCGGGGCCACCGCGGTCGCGCTCAACGTGACGGTGACCAACCCGAAGGACGCCGGCCACCTGACCGTCTATCCGAGCGGCAAGGCCGCGCCCACCTCTTCCAACCTGAACTTCAGCGGCGGCCAGACCATCGCCAACTCGGTGATCGTCCCCATCGGCGCCGACGGCAAGATCAAGATCCGCAACGGCAGCTGGAAGGGCACCGACGTCATCATCGACGTCGTCGGCTACTACAGCCCCACCAGCCAGGCCGCGTACGTGCCGTTCCAGCCGTACCGCCGGATCGACACCCGCGATCCCAACCTCTGGAAGTACGGCCCCCTGCAGGGCCGCTGGTACATCTACATGAAGCTCAGCACGGCGTACCCGAGCGTCAAGGCCTTCGTCATGAACACCACGGTGACCAACCCCAAGGACACCGGCTTCCTCGCGGTCGCGCCGGACCCGAACTCGAAGGAGGCCTACGACGGGGGCTGGGCGGTCGCGCCCGGATCTCCCAGCTCGTCGACGCTGAACTTCACGCCGGGCAAGACCGTCCCGAACCTGGTCCAGGCGAGCACCGGCAACAACGGCATCGTCGACGTCTTCAACGAGAGCGACCGCAACATCGACGTCATCGTCGACGTCTTCGGCGTCTACGACGACTTCTGATCCCCGCCGAGCGGTGAACGCGGCCGACACTGGCCGCACGACAGCCCCCCGGGAACGGCCGCCCAGCCGCTCCCGGGGGGCTTCCTGGCGCCCTCCCGGCAACGGACGGCCAGGTGAAGGCAACGGAACGGCAACGGAAAGACCCCCGTCTCAGGCCGGTCGGCGGGCTCTGTAGCCTGAGCGCTCTTTCAGCCCTGATCAGGGCTCACTGACATTTCGGAGGCTCGGTGTCATATCGCCGACTCGCTGCATCCGCAGCCGTTTTCGCAGCGGGCATTTCCCTCGTACCGGGCATGGCTCAGGCAGCCGGGCCGGCCAACGGCGGCGTCCAGGGCATCAGCACTCCGGACCTGGTCCAGGACGTCCTGGAGGACGCGCCCAAGTCCACGAGCCCCGCCGGGCAGTCGACCCTGCGGACCGCCCCGGCCACCAAGAGCGCGCCGACGGCCACGACGCTGTCCGCGACCGCCGAGGGCAACCCGGACCTCACGGTGGGACTGACCGCGACCCCCCTCAGCGCGCACGCGATCGAGCTGAAGAGCGAGATCACCAGTGAGACCACGCCGCTCACCGTGGTCATCGACTACGGCGACCAGCAGTCGACGGTCGTCCAGGCCTCCGGCAGCCAGACCCTGACCGAGCAGCACACCTACACCGAGCTCGGCACGTACACGGTCAAGGTGACCGTGACGGACAGCACCAACAACGTGGTGGCCTCCAACCAGTTGTCCGTCACGACCCATGGCTCGGACTACACCCCGTACGGCCCGAAGCGCCTGCTGGACACCCGTAACGGCACCGGTGCGGTCGCGGGCAAGGTCGCCCGGTACACCTCCGCACAGGTGAAGATCGGCGGCAACGGCACCATCCCCACCGGCGTGACCGCCGTGGTCCTCAACGTCACCGTCACGAACACCACGAGCGGCGGCCACGTCACCGCCTTCGCCGGCGGCACCACGCGTCCGACCACGTCGAACGTCAACTTCGCACCCGGCCAGACCGTCCCGAACCTGGTCATCGTGCCCGTCGGCGCCGACGGCTACGTCAACCTCTACAACGGCGGCTGGGAATCGGTCGACCTGATCGCCGACGTCACCGGCTACTTCACCCAGTCCGCCTCCAGCGGCTACACCGCGCTGGCCCCGGCCCGCTTCGTCGACACCCGCATGGCCCTCGGCGCCCCCAAGGGCCAGGTCCCCGGCTACGGGATCTTCAGCACCCAGATCACCGGCCTCCGCCAGGTGCCCGCCTCCGGGGTCACCGCCGTGGCCCTCAACGTCACGGTCACCAACCCGAGGAGCGACGGCCACCTGACCGTCTTCCCGAGCGGGCAGCAGGTGCCGACCGCGTCCAACGTGAACTTCACGACGGGCCAGACCATAGCCAACTCGGTGATCGTCCCGGTCGGCCCCGACGGCAAGATCAGCATCCGCAACGGCGGCTGGAACCCGGCCGACGTCATCGTCGACGTCGTCGGCTACTACAGCCCGCAGAGCAAGGGCTCCTACCTGCCCTTCGAACAGCCTGCGCGTTTCGTCGACACCCGTGACCCCGATGACGACGTGTACGGACCCCTGGCCGGCCGCGACTACATCCACGCGCCGCTGTCCGCACCGGGTTACGGCGTCACGGGCTTCGTGCTGAACGCCACGGTGACCAACCCCAAGGACAGCGGCTTCCTCGCGGTCAGCCCCGAGCCGAGCACGGGCGAGCCCGTGGCGCCCACCTCCTCGACCCTGAACTGGACGCCCGGCAAGACCGTCCCGAACCTGGTCCAGACGAGCACCGGCGAGACGGGCATCGTCAACTTCTGGAACCAGAGCGACGGAGACATCGACCTCATCCTCGACGTCTTCGGCATGTACCAGGAGGACTGACCCACGAGGCCGAGCACCCGCCCGGCCGCCCGTACAGCGCCCCGGGAACGGCCGTCGCAGGCCGCCCCCGGGGCGCTGTCCGTCGCACGGCGGCCACGCGCTAGCCTCAGCCACCACCGAAAGCGACACCGTCTGGGAGGCTCCCGATGAACGCAGCTGTCCGGCACGAACCGCGCACCGCGGAACGGGAGTACGACCTCGTGCTCTTCGGCGCGACCGGGTTCGTGGGGGCGCTGACCGCCGAGTACCTCGCGGCGCACGCCCCCGCGGACTGCCGCTGGGCCCTCGCGGGGCGCGACCTCGCGAAGCTGGAGCGGCTGCGCGAGCGGCTGACCGCCCTCGACCCGCGCTGCGCGGACCTGCCGCTGCTGCGCGCGGACGCCCAGGACGCCGCGGCGACCCGCGAACTGGCCGCCTCCACCCGGGTGCTGGCCACGACCGTGGGGCCGTACGTCTGGTACGGGGCTCCGCTGGTGGCCGCCTGCGCCGCGGCGGGAACCGACTACCTCGACCTGACCGGCGAGCCGGAGTTCGTGGACCGGATGTACGTCGAGCACGACGCGCGGGCGCGCGAGACCGGCGCCCGGATCGTGCACGCCTGCGGCTTCGACTCCATCCCGGCCGACCTCGGGGCGTACTTCACGGTCGGACAGCTGCCGGCCGGGGTCCCGCTGACCGTGGACGCGTTCCTGCGCTCCAACGCCCTGTTCTCGGGCGGCACCTTCACCACGGTGCTCACCGCGCTGGGCCGCGGACCGCAGAACCTGGCCGCCGCCCGCGCGCGCCGGATGCACGAGCCCCGGCTGCTGGGCCGGCGGGTGCGCGTGCCCGTGGGCGCACCGCGCTTCAGCCGGGAGACCGGCACCTGGGCCCTGCCGCTGCCCGTCCTGGACGTCCAGGTCGTGGCCCGGTCCGCGGCCGCGCTGGAGCGGTACGGCCCGGACTTCCGCTACCGGCACTACGCCTCCGTACGCCACCTGCCCGTCGCCGTGGGCGGTACGGCGGCGGTCGGCGGGGTGGCCGCCCTCGCGCAGATCCCGCCGGTGCGGCAGTGGCTGGCGAACCGCTGGGAGCCCGGCCAGGGCCCGGACGCGGAGCGGCGGGCGCGCAGCTGGTTCAGCGTGCGGTTCGTGGGCGAGGGCGGCGGCCGCCGGGTGTTCACCGAGGTCTCGGGCGGCGACCCGGGGTACGGGGAGACCGCGAAGATGTTCGCGGAGTCCGCGCTCTGCCTCGCCTACGACGCCCTGCCCGAGCTGTCCGGCCAGCTGACCACCGCCGTGGCGATGGGCGACGCCCTGCTGGACCGGCTCCGACACGCGGGCATCCGCTTCCGGGTGGCGGCCTCCGACTGAGGCTCCCGCCCTACGCGGTGGCTTCGCGCAGGGCCCGCCGGCACAGGGAGTCGGCGTGCCGGGTGGTCTCCGGGATCCGGAAGCGGGGGCTCAGCGCCAGGGCGTGCGCGCAGGCGTTGTCCAGGGAGACCCGGTGGCCCACCGAGACGTACACGGGCTTGATCCCGTCCTGCGTGCGCAGCGCCCGCCCGACGACCTCGCCGTCGGATGCGCGGAGCGGGGAGAGGTCCCCGCGCCGGTCGCCCGGTTCCTCGTACGTGAAGGTGAACGGGTTCTTCGCGACGCCGATGGCGGGCAGCCCGGTGACCACGCCGAGGTGGCAGGCGAGCCCGAAGCGGCGCGGGTGGGCCAGCCCGTAGCCGTCGCAGACGACCAGACCGGGCGTGACGGTCAGCGCCTCCAGCGCGGCGAGCACGGTCGGCAGCTCGCGGAAGGCGAGCAGTCCGGGTACGTAGGGGAAGCTGACGCGGCCGACGGAGGTGGCCTCCTCGACGACCCTCAGGGTGGCGGCGTCGAGGACGACGGCCGCGGCGGCCACCAGGTCGCGTTCGTCGTCGTAGGCCACGTCCACCCCCGCGATGAGCCCTTCGCCGGGCGGGGGTCCGGTTTCGGTCAGGACGACCCGCCCGCGCAGTTCGTCCTGTATCGCCTTGGCCCCGGCCTCGTCGGCGGGCATCTTCGCACTCGTCATAGTGGTGCGAGAGTAGCCTGGCGATCATGTTCGTCATGGAGCTCACCTACACCGCGCCCGTCGAAGCCGTCGAAGAAGAGATGGACGCGCACATCGCCTGGCTGGACGGCTACTACGCCGCCGGCATCTTCCTCGCCTCGGGTCGCAAGGTCCCGCGCGACGGGGGCGTGATCCTGGCCGGCGGGGTGTCCCGCGCGGAGATCGAGAAGATCGCGGCCGGGGATCCCTTCACGGTGGCGGGGGTCTGCTCGTACCGCATCACCGAGTTCCTCGCGACGAAGACCTCGGCGGACCTGGCGACGGTGCGGGAGAGCCCGGTGGTCTAGGCCGTCCCTTTCGGATGGTCCGCGGGCGGTCCGAAGGCTGCCTTGGGCCTGTGGAGTGAGCGGGAACCAGCCGTACTGCGGCCGCTCCGGGGCCTGCGGACAGACCCCGGAGGCCCGTGCCACCCGTCACCCTGTGCGATCACACAGGCGTGTTCAGGCCATTCGGTGACACAGCTCACTCCAGGTCGCGTGCACGGATTCGCCGCTTCACGCGTCTATCCCGTTGCCGGGCCCCCATCCCGCGGTCCGGCACGAGATCCGCCGCAAGGGAGCGAGCCTTGATCACTGTCATCGAGCAGGCCGTGCAGGCCCGACTGGTCGCCACCGCGCCGAAGGTCGACACCGTACCCGTCACGCTCTGCTACGACCGGTCGGATCCCTTCGCCGTCCGGATGGCCTTTCCCGCGCCCGCGACCCTGGAGGGCGTCGAGGTCTCGTGGACGTTCTCTCGGGAACTGCTGGAGTACGGGCTGGACCGCCCGTCCGGCTGCGGGGACGTGCGCGTGCGCCCGTACGACGCCGACCGGACCACCGTGGAGTTCCACGCCCCCGAGGGGGTCGCGATCGTGCTGATGGTGACGGCCGAGCTGCACCGCTTCCTGGAGCGGGCCTCGACGATCGTGCCGCCCGGCCTGGAGCACCTGTACCTCGACATGGACCAGAGCCTCGCCGAGCTGATGCGCGACTCCTGCTGACCCCTTGCTCGGATTCGTCTTAATTCGTTTGCCCGCGGCTCCGGCCGCGCCGTAGCTTCGTAGACGCCCCATCGCCGTCGAAACGGAGCAGGACGTTGTTCCTCTGAGGTCCGAGACACCGACCACCGCCCACACCCGCGGTCCCCTGTGTCTCCCCCGCGTTGCACTCACCACTCACGCAACCTGGAGGCCTCCATGAGTCCTGCTCCCACGTTCATCACCTGCTCCGACCTGTCCTTCGACTGGCCCGACGGAACCCCCGTCTTCGAGGGGTTCCAGCTGGCCGTCGGCCCCGGCCGTACCGGCCTGATCGGACGCAACGGCTGCGGCAAGTCCACGCTGCTCAAGCTCATCGCCGGGGAACTGACCCCGAGCGAAGGCCAGTTGGCCGTCGCCGGCACCGTCGGCCAGCTTCCGCAGACCGTCACCTTCGACACCTCCCTGCGGGTGGACGAGGCGCTCGGCGTCCGCACCACCCGGGCCGCCCTGCACGCCATCGAGGCGGGCGAGGCGACCGAGGCCAACTTCGCGGCCGTCGGCGACGACTGGGACGTGGAGGAACGGGCCCTCGCCACGCTCGACCAGCTCGGTCTCGGCCGGATCGGGCTGGACCGCACCACCGGCGAACTGTCGGGCGGGGAGTGCGTGCTGCTCCGGCTGGCCGCCCTGCTGCTGAGCCGTCCGGACGTCCTGCTGCTGGACGAGCCCACCAACAACCTCGACCTGCGGGCCCGGCGCCGGCTGTACGCGGCCGTCGAATCCTGGTCCGGGGTGCTGCTCCTGGTCAGCCACGATCGGGAACTGCTGGACCGGGTCGACCAGATCGCCGACCTGCGCGACGGCGAACTCCGCTGGTACGGCGGAAACTTCACGGACTACGAGGAGATGCTCGCGGCCGAGCAGGAGGCGGCCGAGCGGATGGTCCGGGTCGCGGAGGGCGACGTACAGCGACAGAAGCGCGAACTGGCGCAGGCACACGCCAAACTGGCCCGGCGCAAGCGGTACGGCCAGAAGATGTTCGAGAACAAGCGCGAGCCGAAGATCGTCATGGGTGCCCGCAAGCGCGCGGCGCAGGAGTCGGCGGGCAAGCACCGCATCATGCACACCGAGAAGCTGGCCGAGGCGGAGGAACGCCTCGACCAGGCGGAGCTGGCGGTGCGCGACGACGCCGAGATCCGGATCAAACTGCCCGCCACCCAGGTCCCTCCGGGCCGCCGCGTGCTCACCCTGAGCGCACTGCACCCGGTCCACGGCGCCCCGGTCGCGGGCGAGTGGGAGCTGCGCGGTCCGGAGCGGATCGCACTGGTGGGAGCCAACGGCTCGGGCAAGACCACGCTGCTGCGCACGATCGCGGGGGAACTGGCCCCGCTGTCGGGCGAGTCGGTGACCCACGTCCCGGCCCGGTTCCTGCCGCAGCGGCTCGACGTGCTGGACGACGAGCGCTCGGTCGTGGAGAACGTGGCGCGGTTCGCCCCGCACGCGACGAACAACCTGATCCGGGCGCGGCTCGCGCACTTCCTGTTCCGGGGTGCGCGGGCGGACCGGCCGGCCCGCACCCTGTCGGGCGGCGAGCGGTTCCGGGCGACGCTGGCGGCGCTGCTGCTCGCGGAGCCGGCCCCGCAGCTGCTCATGCTGGACGAGCCGACGAACAACCTGGACCTGGCGAGCGTGCGGCAGTTGACCGATGCCCTGGATTCCTACGAAGGGGCGCTCGTGGTCGCGAGCCATGACGTGCCGTTCCTGGAGTCGATCGGCATCACGCGGTGGCTGCTGCTCGACGACGGGCTGCGGCCGACGACGGCCGAGGAGGTCCACCGGGACCTGCGCTAACGCGGCAAGGGCAGTAAGGCCCAGGACTTGGTGCCGCCCATCGGGGTGAGCACCGGGGTGAGTCCCCAGTCCCCGCCGCAGGCCTCGACCACCGCCGACAACAGCCACATCCCGCGGCTGCGCCGGCGCCGGCACTCCTCGCTCGCCTCGGGCGAGGAGTGCGCGGGGTGCTGGTCGAAGACGACGATCCGCAGCGCGTCGAACTGCCAGCGGACCTTGAGCACCATCTCCTTGTCGGGCGTGAACCGGTGGGCGCAGGCCACGAGTTCGGAGGCGGCCAAGGCCGCGTTGTCGCACAGGTCGGGCAGTCCGTGCCGGTCGAGCAGGGACCGCAGGGCGCTCCGGGCGCTGCCCGCGCAGTGGGCACCGCCCGGCAGGCCTATGGAGTAGCTCAGTTTCTCCGCCCCTGGCGGGGCCTGCCGGAACTCGTGGACCGACCGCAGGCCACGGAGAGTGCCCGTCATCGTGCTGCTCCAAGGTTCTGAGGTGCTGAATGCGCTGATGGCCGTGTGGTCATACAAGAGCTGGAGGTCGCCCCGTGTGAGACTTGCGCTACCGACCGTAGCGCAACGTGGTGCACAGTGCTACTACTTGTACGACCACTTGATGTTTTCTCATGTCATTTCCGGACTCGTGCGCACGCTCCCGCCTGCCTCGACCGGAGGAGAGGGGACCTGTGCCACCGAGGAGTACACCGACCGCACGCCAGCAGCGCCTGGGCTCCGAGCTGCGCAAACTCCGCGAGCAGTCGGGCATGACGGTGCAGCAGGCCGCGGCGCTCATGGGGGTGGACCGCACCAGGATCCCCAACATCGAATCCGGCCGGATCGCCATCGGCGCCGAGCGTGTCCGCACCCTCGCCTTCAACTACGACTGCCCCGACACGGGGCTGGTCGACCTACTCGCCTCCATGGCCCAGGAGCGCGAGAAGGGGTGGTGGGAGCAGCACCGGGGGATGCTGCCGCCCGCGCTCCTGGACATCTGCGAACTGGAGCACCACTCCGTCGCGTTGCACACCGCCGTGACCACGCACATACCCGGGCTGCTGCAGACCGAGGCGCACGCGCGGGCCGTTTTCGACACCGCCGACCCGCCGCTGCCCGAGCCCGACCTGCAGGCGCGGCTCGCCCTGCGGATGCATCGCCAGCAGGTGTTCTCCCGCGAGGCACCGCCGTTGTACGAGGCGGTGGTGCACGAGGCCGCGCTGCGGATGCAGTTCGGCGGTCCGAAGGTGGCCCGGGCGCAGCTCGAACACATACTGGAGCAGTCGGAGCGGGCGCGTACGACCGTGCGCGTCATTCCGTTCACCGCCGGCGGGTTCCCCGGAGCCGGCCAGTCCTTCACGTACGCGGCCGCCACGATCAGCGAGCTGGACACCGTGCAGCTCGACAGTTCGCACGGCTCGATGTTGCTGGATTCGCAGATGAAGCTGCTCCGCTACCGGGGCCTGCTGGAGCGGCTGCGCTCCCTGGCGCTGCCGGCCCGCGCGTCCCGCGATTTCATCCGCGCCATCGCACAGACCCTCTGACCGGGCCGACCGGCCGACCGGCTGACTGACCACCTGACCGGATCCGACGAGGAGACGAGAGAACGACATGGGCACGACGAGCACGACCCCGACCACCCCGCCCGCTCCGGCGACCCCGTCGGCGACGGCCGGCATCGCGTGGGACGAGGCATTCTGCAGCGAAGGGGCGAACTGTTTCCGCTTCGGCCGGGACGCCGAGGGGAAGGCGTACATCGGAACCACCGACTCCGCCGCCTACGTCACCGACTCGATCGATGCGCTCCGTGCGCTGATCTCGGCCGTCAAGGCAGGAGCAGCGGATCACCTCCTGGCGTGACTTTAGTCCCTTCAGGCCACTCCGCACCCCTCTCAAACTGCACAGATAACGGGATGTAACCAGACAGAGGCCCCCCTGGGGCTTGGCTGGTCTTGATGCCGCGCTTAACCTACGACTCCGTAGGCTACGGAACCGTAGGTAAGCCTCTTTGCACCCAGGAGTACCCGTGACGATCACCTCTCCCCACCTCGGCAGCTCGGAGGCGTGGACGGACGCCAAGCTGCTGTTCGCGCTGGAAGAGGTGGTCGAGAAGGAGCTCAACCGCCATCTGAAGGTCACCAAGGACTGGATGCCCCACGAGTACGTCCCGTGGAGCGACGGCCGCAACTTCCCCGGCTTCTTCGAGGACGGCGAAGCCTGGGACCCGCAGCAGTCGAAGGTCACCGAGATCGGCAAGATCGCGCTCGTCGTGAACCTGCTGACCGAGGACAACCTCCCCAGCTACCACCACGAGATCGCCTCGCTTTTCGGCCGCAACGGCGCCTGGGGCACCTGGGTGCACCGCTGGACCGCCGAGGAGGGCCGTCACGGCATCGTCATGCGCGACTACCTGCTGGCCTCGCGCGCCGTGGACCCGGACAAGCTCGAAGCATTCCGGATGCAGCACATGTCGGAGGGGTTCGAGTCCGACAACCGCCACTCGATGCTCCACTCCGTGGCGTACGTGGCCTTCCAGGAGCTCGCGACCCGCATCTCGCACCGCAACACCGGCCACCAGTCCGGTGACCCGGTCTGCGACCGCATGCTGGCCCGCATCGCGCAGGACGAGAACCTGCACATGGTCTTCTACCGCAACCTGCTGGGCGCGGCCTTCGAGATCGCCCCGGACCTGACGATGCAGGCCGTACGGGACGTCGTGGTCGACTTCCGGATGCCCGGACACGGGATGCCCGGCTTCGAGCGGATGGCCGCGCAGATGGCGATCGGCGGGGTCTACAACCTGCGGATCCACCACGACGACGTGCTGAGCCCCGTGATCCGCTTCCTGAAGATCATGGAGATCGACGGCCTCGGCCCCGACGGGCAGAAGGCCCAGGAGGAGCTGGGTCTCTTCATGGAGGGCCTGGACTCCGAGGCCCGCAAGTTCGACGAGCGGCTGGCCGCCCGCGCGGCACGCATCGCGGCCCGCAAGGCCTGATCCCACCGCGCGGTCGCGAGCCCTGATCCCACCGCGCGGCCGTACGGTCCGTTCGCACCGTCTGATCGCAGCACCCCCACCGACCTGACCGGTTTCCGCTCGCTCGGGCGGGTGACGACGATTGCCCTGGCAGAGCCCCGCTCTGCCAGGGTTTCGCGTCATGACCGCCATGACGCCGCTCCAGGTCGAGATCGACCAGCTGGCCCGCCTCACCAACGCCCTGGACACCTCGCTGGCCGCGCTGCGCGAGGCCCGGCGGGAGCTGGACCACGTACGGGCCGACCAACTGGGCACGGCGGACCTCGACGCGGCGTGCGACGGCTTCCAGGAGAGATGGGGCCACGGCACCAAGGAGCTCGCCGGCCGGATCAAGGCCGTGCGCGAGGGCGTGCGCCGCAGCGCCGCCGAGTACGCGGAGCTCGACGAGGCCATCCGCGCGGCCTTCCGGCAGGCGGCGACCGCCCGTGACTGACTCTCCGGCCGATTTCTCCGCGCTCGGCTTCGACCCGGCCCCGGGGAGCCCGGACGCGGTACGGGCCCTGGCGAAGAAGCTCCGCTCCTCGGCGGACCGCCTCGCGGAGACCTCCCGCGTCGTCGACGCCCTGGTCTCCCACAGCTCGGCCTGGCAGGGCGAGGCCGCCACCGCCTTCCGCGCCTCGCTGTCGCGGGAGCTCCCCCGTCACCTCCACGCGGCCCACACATCCCTGGCGGAGGCGGCGCGCGGGCTGACCGGCTGGCACGACACCCTGGCCGCGCACCGCACCCTGGCCTCCCGCTACGCCTCCCTGGCCGCTGCGGCCACCACCGAGGAGGCGCTCACCGACGCCCGCCTCCTGGCCCGTGAACTGGCCTCGGAGCACTCGGCGGCGGCCCGCAGGGTGGCCCGCACGCTGACCGCGACGGCGGAGCGGCTGGCGCCGAAGGAGCCCGGGATGCTGGAGTCGGTCTGGAACAAGATCGTCGAGGATCCGGCCGACGCCCTCTCGAACGCCGCGGCCATTCTGGGAGCCGCCGGTGCGGGCATCGCCCTCTTCTTCCCGCCGGCCGGGATGGCGGTCATGCTGGTCGCGGGCGGGCTCTCGCTGGCCGCCCTGACCGCGCACCTCGCGGACCCCGGCTTCCGCAAGCCGCTGACCGAGGGTTTCACCCGGGGCAAGTTCGACGCCGCGTTCTGGAAGAACGGCGTGACCCTGCTCGGCGACGGCCTCGGCGCCGTTCCGGGCGTGGCCGCGGTCGCCTCGGGCGCGCGGGCCGGTACGGTCGCGGCCCGCGCGGCCATGGCGGTCCCGGAGGCCGGCGCCCTGGCGGGCGTGTCCCCGGGCGCGGGTGCCTTCGCCCGTACGACGTGGAACACGGCGGACGAGCTGCGGAAGGTGGAGAGCCCGCTCGCGGCGTGGGCGCTGCGGTCGTCGACGCCCGAGGTCAGGGAGCGGGTGGGGGTGGCCGTGGCCACCACCGGAGCGGCCACGGCCGCCGCCGACTACACCGGTGACGACGCCGCCGTGGACCGCGGCTCCACGGCGGTGGACGGCACCCGCCTCGTCGTGGAGGACGGTCCGTCCACGGTCGCGAAGTCGGCCCGCCTCTGGACGCTGGTGCAGCCGTGACGCACCACGCCGTCCCGCCCGTCTGGTTCCGGCTGCCTCCCGGGTTCCACGACATCGGCCCCGAGGACCGGGGCGCCCTGCAGGAGGTCGCCGGAGCCCTGGAGGATCTGGTCGGCTTCGGCGACTGCACGCATGCGGCTGCCGGTACGGCTGCCGGAACCGGTGCGGGGTCGCAGCTCGCCCTGCTGATGGACCGCCTCGACGAGCTCGCCGGTCAGCCCGGCCTGCACCTGGTCCACACCGCGGTCGGCCTCCACCCCGAGGGGCGCGAGGCCGTCTCCACCTCGCTGTTCTCCCTCTCCGTCCGGCCCGCCGGAGAGCCCGGGTCCGCAACCGGCGCCGCGGCGGGTGTGGCGCGTACGGCACTGGCCCTCGCCCGGGCGGCACCCGGGAGCGGCTCGACGCGCGGCTTCGTCGAGCTGGCATCGGGCCTCCCGTGCGCCCTGGTCTGCGGGGTCGTCCCCGCCTCCGGCACCGACCGGGGGCTGTTCCGGGCCAGGGCCGTCACGGCCCATCCGGAGGGACGCCACCTGTTCCTGCTCGACCTCATCAGCACGGCCACCGAGCACGCCGGTGCGTACACCGCCATCCTGGAGGCGGTCGCGCACACGATCTCCTTCGCCGATCCCAGTCCCCGGACGCCCGGGCCGCCGGGCGGCGCCGGGACCTCGCGGATCCTGGAACTGCTGGGGTGACGCCGTCTGTCGGGGGCCGCGCGGCCGGGGCCCGTTCTTCGGGTCAGGGCCGGCGGCGCAGGGCCTGGCGCTCGGATTCGGACAGGCCGCCCCAGACGCCGAAGCGTTCGTCGTTGGTCAGTGCGTAGTCCAGGCAGGCCTTGCGGCCCTCGCAGGCCCCGCACAGCCGCTTCGCGTCGCGCAGCGAGGAGCCCGGTTCCGGGAAGAAGAAGCCCGGGCCCGTCTGGGCGCACAGGGCGAGCTCGTACCAGGCCGGGGCGGCAGTGGCGGTATCGGTAGCGGTGGTGTTCATCGACATGCCGCAGAGCCTGTCCGCCGGTGATGGACGTCCGATCAACGCCTGATCAACAGCTCAGAGTGAACGACCGTGCGTGCGATGACTTCGGTACCATGGCGGTATGGCAGACGGACGCGTGGAGCGCGGGAACCAGACCCGGCGGACCGTCCTGGAACGGACGATGAGCACCGCCTCGATGGACGGCCTGGAAGGGCTGTCCCTGGGGAAGATCGCCACGGAACTGGGACTGAGCAAGAGCGGCGTGTTCGCCCTCTTCGGGTCCAAGGAGGAGCTGCAGCTCGCCACCGTGCAGGCGGCCCGTGACGTCTTCGTCGAGGAGGTCGTGCGTCCCGTACGGGACGAGCCCGCCGGGATCGCCAAGGTGTGGCGGCTGTGCGAGAGCTGGCTCGACTACTCCGGCCGCCGGGTCTTCCCCGGCGGCTGCTTCTTCTACTCCGCCGCCGCCGAGTTCGATTCGCGCCCCGGGCCCGTCCACGACGAGATCGCCAAGACCCGCGCCGCCTGGACGCGGTACGTCGAGCGGCTGCTCGACGAGGCCCGGCTGGCGGGCGGGTTCCGTGATGCGGCCGCTGCCGACGCCGATGCGGTGGAACAGCTCGCCTTCGAGATCATGGCGATGATGGAGCTGGCCAACGCGCACTCCGTGCTGCACGAGGACACCACGGCCTACGACCGTGCCGCGCGGGGGATCCTCGCCCGGCTGCGCGCGGCGACGGCCGCCCCGGAGGAACTCCCGGAGCGGCCGCCCGTACTCGCGTTCCCGGTCGCCGGTTTCTCCGCCGGCGACGCACCGGCCGTCAGCCTCCCGGCCGCGTCGGCTTCCTCGGACCGCTGATCCGCATCGAGGCTCCGGCGACCGCCGCGGCGAGCGCGGAGAGCGCGATCAGCAAGAAGATCCCGTGCCAGTGCTCGCCGGGGTCGCCCCCGGTCAGCAGGGCCGCCGTACCGGCGACTCCGAGCGCCCCGCCGAGCTGGCGGGCCGTCATCAGCAGGCCGGTACCGGCCGCGAAGCGCTGCGGCGGGAGTCCGGCCGAGGCCGTGGTCGAGAGCGCGGTCAGCACGGCTCCGATGCCGAGACCTCCGAGGAGTGCGGCGGGCAGGAAGATCCGGGCGTACGAGGTGGACTCCCCGACCCACCCCCACAGCAGCAGGGCGTTGGCGGCGAAGAGCAGCGATCCGACGGTGACGGCGGCCCAGTGGAGGCGGTTGGGGACCCGGCGGCCCACGAAGAGCGAGCCGGCCATGGCGAGGACGGCGCCCGGTGTGACGCCGACGCCGGCTTGCAGGACCGAGTAGTCCCAGCGCTCGACGAGGTAGGACGGGCCCATCAGCAGCCACGCGTACATGGCGACGCCGAAGAGCAGGGCGCCGATGTTGGCGCGGGCGAACAGCGGATCGCGCCACAGGTCCCGGTCGACGGCGGGGGCGGGATGACTGCGCGAGCGGCGCAGTGCGAGGGTGCCCGCCAGGGTCCCGCCGATGACCAGGACGAGCACCGTGGGGTCGGTCCAGCCCCACTCGGTGCCCTGGGAGAGCCCGGCCACCACTCCCCCGATGCCGAAGGCGAGGGCCGTCGTACCGACGGGGTCGGGCAGCCGGCGGCCGGTGCGCGGCTCCTTGGGGAGGATGCGGGCCGCGGCCCAGCCGACGGCGAGGCCGAGCGGGACGTTGATGAGGAAGATCGCGCGCCAGTCCCACCACTCGACGAGCAGTCCGCCGATGCTCGGGCCGACGGCGGCGGCCAGTCCGCCCGCCGCGGACCAGGCCCCGAGGGCGGCGGCCCGGCGGGCGGGCGGCGTGTGGGCGAGTACGAGGCCCAGCGCGGCGGGGATCATCCCGGCGGCGGCCGCTCCCTGGAGGGCGCGGGCCAGGATGAGCAGCTCGGCGGTGGGGGCCGCGCTGGCGGCGAGCGAGGTCAGGGTGAAGGCGAGGATCGAGCCGAGGAACAGGGCCCGGCGGCCCAGGGTGTCCGCGAGCCGGCCGGCCGCGGCGAGCAAGGCCGCGAACAGGACGGCGTAGGCACTGACGACCCAGGTCAGGCGGGCCAGCGACACCTCGGGGAAGGCCCGGCGCAGGTCGGGGAAGGCGATGTTGACGACGGTGGCGTCGAGGAAGGCGAGAAAGGTGACGGCGCTGGCCAGCGCGAGCACCTGCCCGCCGCCGGGGCCGGAGGCGGGGGCGGGGGCGGGGCCAGGCACAGAAGTGGAGCCGGGCGCGGCGGCGGACGCCGGCGCGGAGCCCGAGGCGGCGACGGGCGCCGGCGCGCCGGGTTCGGGACGGGTGGAGGTCATCGGGTGGCTCCTGCGGTCTCGGCGGCCGGGCTCGCCGCAGGGGTCTGCGACGGGGATGCGTTCAGGAACTCGACGGCGGACGCGATGACTTCCGGGTCGAGGAGGATGCGGCGGTGGCCGAGTCCGCTCGTCTCGATCAGGCGGGCCCGCTCCCCGTAGGCCGCCGCGATGGCGCGGGACTGGGCGGGGGCCGCGGTGTCGTCGTCCGCGTCGTGCACGAGCAGGATCTCCGAGGGGATCTCCTCGGGGTGGTGGCACGCGTCGAAGCGGGGCCAGATGTCGGGCTCGCCCGGGAAGAGCCGGCGCTGGACGTGGCGCCGCATGGCGTCCTCGACGGCCTGGTTCACGCCCAGCAGCGCGCGGAACCGCTCGGCGAGGAAGTCGAAGTCGGCGATGGATCCGATCCCGACGATCCGGTCGGCCCGGATCCCGTCCCGCAGCGCGAAGAAGGTGGACACCACCCCGAAGGAGTGGGCCAGGACGGCCGAGAACTCCCCGTGCTGCGCCCGCAGTCGGCGGATGATCTCGCGCTGCCGGAGGATGGTGGTGGCCCGGCCGCCGGACGCGCCGTGACCGGGTGCGTCGAAGGAGACCACGGTCCGGCCCTCGGCCAGCAGCGCCTCGACGAACCCGGCGAAGCGCGAGGCGCGCGAGGTCCAGCCGTGCACGACGAGAACGGGCCGGTCGCCGTCGCCCCAGCGGTACGTGGTCACGGGTATCCCGTCCACGACGAGCCGCCCGGTCACGGCCCGGGCCATGACCTCGACCTCGCCCGGCTTCACCTTCGGCCGGCCGAGCGGCCGCACGAACAGCGCGAAGGCCACCCGCCCGACCGGGCCCGGGGCGACCCGGGCGGTGATGTTGAGGGTGGTGCTCAGGAGTGAAGCCATGGGGTGCATGCCCGGTTCTCCGGATCTCCTCAGAGTGGCCAGACGGCGCTGGCGGGTCAGGGTGGTGAAGAGATATTAGCACGATCGTTCGTGTTGTTATGGATGGGTCACGTCGGCCCTCTTCCTGTGCGGTCGCCCTCGCCGACGACGGTAGTCGACGTTGATCCACGGACCGGGCGAACTCCCCTCGCCATCAAGGACTTTGATGACCCGACCTCGCCGGGTGGCCGACCGGATGCGGGGGGGTAGCCCCACCCCGGGTCGGGTGGGCCGCCGGATGTCCCCGGCCCCCGGCCTCCGCGGATCCTGTGACGAGCCAAGGGGCTTCGGCAGCGAACGGGGACGGCACGATGACACGCACACGCACAGACACGGGCGCCCGCACGGGCACACGTACGGGCACTCACCGGCGCGCGGCCGCGGCGGCGCTGCTCCTCGCCCTCACGGTCGCCACCGCCGGCCCCGCCGCGGCCGCCACCACCGTCGGCCGCTCACCCGCCGGGCCGGTCGGGCCGGTCGGGCCGGTCGGGCCGGTCGGGATCTGGCGGCTCGACGGCTACGGCACCGTGCTCCGCGTGGAGTCCGGACGGCTCCAGGAGTACCAGGTCACCGGGATCAGCTGCCTGCCCGGCCCGAGCGCGCTGCGGGTGACGGACAACGGGAGCCCCGCGGCCTTCCGCTACGCCACCGAGGACGGCGAGGTCCTCACCGTGCGCCGCGGATCGGTGCACGTCGAAGGATCGGTCGGCGACCGGGCGACCCACCGCCTCGCCTCCTTGCCCGAGCGGTGCCGCGAGGCCCAGGAGCCCGGCCCCGCCGCGGATCCGGTCGCCACCTTCGACGTGTTCTGGCAGACGTTCGCGGAGAACTACCCCTTCTTCGCCGCCAAGGGCGTCGACTGGAACGCGGTGCGCGCGAGTCACCGCCCCCGCGTACACGCCGGCACCACCGAGGACGAACTCTTCTCCGTCTTCGAGGAGATGCTCGCCCCGCTGTACGACGCACACGTCCACCTCTCCGACGGCGGCGACCGGTTCTTCGGCGAGGTGCGCCCGGGCACCGCGATGCCGACCCTCGAACTGGAGACCCGCGTCAAGGCGTACATCCAGGAGGTGGACCTCGGCGGACGAGCCCCGCAAGAGTTCGCCCGGGGACGCATCTCCTACGCCGACCTGCCCGACGGCCGCGGCTACCTGCGCCTCTCCGGCTTCGGCGGCTACACCGAGAACGGTGACTTCGCCTCCGAGAGCGCCGAGCTCGACCGTGCCCTGGAGAGCGTCTTCACCGCCGAGCGCACCGCCCGCCTGCGCGGCCTCGTCATCGACCTGCGCATCAACGGCGGCGGCTCCGACGAGCTCGGCCTGCGCCTGGCCGCCCGGCTCACGGACCACCCGTACTTCGCCTACGCCAAGCGCGTGCGCAACGACCCCGACGACGCGACCCGGTTCACCCGCCCGCAGCCCCTGTACGTCCAGCCCGCGCGGGGCACCCGCTACACCGGACCGGTCGCCGTGCTCACCGGGGGCTCCACCATGAGCGCGGGCGAGACCTTCATCCAGGCCCTCCTGGAGCGCCCCGGCCGGACGGTGCGCATCGGCGAGCCTACCCAGGGGGTCTTCTCCGACGTACTCGGCCGCGCCCTCCCCAACGGCTGGGAACTCGGCCTGCCCAACGAACAGTTCCTCACTCGCACAGGGAAGACCTTCGACGGTCCGGGCATCCCGGTCGACGTCACCACCCCGGTATTCACGCAGGAGGAGTTCGACGCGCACCGCGACTCCGCCTTCACCGCCGCCCTGCGCCGTCTTCCCCGGACCTAGGAGGCCGGGAACCCCCGTCAGTCCTCGTGCTTCGCGCGGCTCGGCTGGACGCGCTTGGGCTCACCCGGCATCTTCGGGTAGTCCGGGGGGTACGGCATGTCGCCGAGGCCGTGGTCGCGTTCATGGCGGTCGGCCAGTTCCAGCGCGGCGTCCAGGGCGAAGGCGTGCTCGTCCATGTCGGCGTGCAGGTCGCCCAGTTCCGCGAAACGGGCCGGCATCGTGACGATGTCGAAATCGCGCGGCTCCGCCTCGTCCAGCTCCTCCCAGCGCAGCGGCGCGGAGACGGGGGCGTGCGGGCGCGGACGGATGGAGTACGCGGAGGCGATGGTGCGGTCGCGCGCCGTCTGGTTGTAGTCGACGAAGATCCGCTCGCCGCGCTCCTCCTTCCACCAGGCGGTGGTGACCTTCCCCGGCATCCGGCGCTCCAGGTCCCGGCCGATCGCGATGGCGCACCTGCGGACCTCTGTGAAGGTCCAGCGCGGCGCGATAGGCACGAACACGTGCAGCCCGCGGCCGCCCGAGGTCTTGGGCCAGCCGCGCAAACCCAACTCCTCCAGGAGTACGCGCAGTTCGTGGGCGACCGCGACCGCGTGGTGGTAGTCGGTGCCCGGCTGCGGGTCCAGGTCGATGCGCAGCTCGTCGGGACGGTCGGTGTCGTCCCGCCGGACCGGCCAGGGGTGGAAGGTGAGACAGCCCAGGTTGGCGGCCCACAGGACGGCGGCCGGCTCGGTCGGGCAGATCTCGTCGGCGGTGCGTCCGCTCGGGAAGGCGATGTGGGCGGTGGGGATCCAGTCGGGCAGGTTCTTCGGTGCCCGCTTCTGGAAGAAGGACTCGCCCTCCACCCCGTCCGGGAACCGCTCCAGGGTCGTGGGCCGGTTGCGCAGGGCGCGCGTGATCCCGTCCGCGACCGCGAGGTAGTAGGCGGCCACGTCCCCCTTGGTGAGGCCGCGCTCGGGAAAGTACACCTTGTCCGGGCTGGACAGCCGGACGGCCCGGCCGCCCGCCTCCAGCTCGATCGCTTTGCCCGCTGCACCCATGTGCGCCACGGTAGGCGGACCCGCGCGGCCCCGCACACCGAGCGGGTCCGGGCGTACCGCCCCAGAATCGGAGACATGGATCTGCCGGTCATGCCACCCGTGAAGCCGATGCTCGCCAAATCCGTGTCCACGATCCCCCCGGGCATGCAGTACGAGGCCAAGTGGGACGGCTTCCGCGCGATCGTCCACCGGGACGGGGACGAGATCGAGCTCGGCAGCCGCACCGGCAAGAGTCTGACCAGGTACTTTCCCGAACTGGTGGCGGCGCTGAAGGCGAATCTGCCCGATCGCTGCGTCGTCGACGGCGAGATCGTCGTCATCCAGGGCGCGCGCCTCGATTTCGACCGGCTCAGCGAGCGGATCCATCCCGCCGCCTCCCGGGTGAAACTGCTCGCCGAGACGACCCCGGCCTCGTTCGTGGCCTTCGATCTGCTCGCGCTCGGCGACGAGGCCCTCCTCGACACCCCGCTGGCCGACCGCCGCGCCGCCCTGACCCGCATCCTCTCCACCGCCCGGCCCCCCGTTCACCTCGCGCCCGCGACCACCGACCCCGCGCTCGCACGGGAGTGGTTCGAGCGGTTCGAGGGCGCCGGACTCGACGGGGTCGTCGCCAAACCCCTCGATCTCCCCTACCGGCCCGACGCCCGCCTCATGTTCAAGATCAAGCACGAGCGTACGGCCGACGTCGTCATCGCGGGTTTCCGTTTCCACAAGAGCGGTCCGATTGTCGGATCACTGCTCCTGGGCCTGTACGACGCCCACGGCACGCTCCAGCACGTGGGCGTCTGCGCCGCCTTCCCGATGAAGCGCCGCGCCGAGCTGATCGACGAGCTCGAACCGCTCCGGATGCCCGACCCCGCGGGCCACCCGTGGGCCGCATGGGCCGAGGAGTCCGCCCACGAGAGCGCCCGCCTGCCGGGGGCGCAGAGCCGCTGGACCGGAAAGAAGGACCTCTCCTGGGTACCGCTGCGCCCCGAGTGGGTCTGCGAGGTGGCCTACGACCACATGGAGGGCGACCGGTTCCGGCACACCGCACAGTTCCGCCGCATGCGGCCGGACCGGGAGCCGCGGAGTTGTACGTACGCCCAGCTGGAAGAGGTCGTCGGCTACGACCTCGCCGAGGTCCTGAGAACGAAGACGGCCTGAGGCACACTGCGCGGCCGAGCGGAGCGGGAGCCGCGCAGCGGGTGAATAATTCCTCGAAGGCAGCCGAACCCGCGTGCGAAACTACGGGCCCATCTGCTGATTTCCGCACCACAGCACCCGGTCGTCCCACGGGTTCCGCGGTGAGAACGACGAGGATTCACGTGCGACGTCCCCTCCTTCCCGTGGCACTGGCGCTGACCGCACTCGCCGTGGCGGCGCTCAGCGGGTGTGGCAGCGAGGTCTTCACCTCCCGCGGAGGCGGAGCCGGCGACGGTGCCCCGGCCGCTCCTGCCGCCGGGTCAGCCGCGCCGTCCTCGAAGCCGGGCTCACCGCAGCGGAGTGCGCAGGCGCCGCCCGCGGGACGGGGCGCAGCCGACTACGACCCCAAGGCGGATGCACGGGCCGACATAGCGGCCGCGCTCGCGGCGGCGAAGCAGGACGGCCGTCCGGTGCTCATCGACTTCGGCGCCGACTGGTGCCTGGACTGCCGCGTCCTGAGCGCCCGGTTCAAGCAGGCCGGACCCGCCGCGCAGCTGGCCAAGTACCACGTGGTGAAGGTGGACGTCGGCGAGTTCGACCGCAACCTGGACGTGGCCGAGCGCTACGTCGACCTGGGCACGAGCGGCATACCCGCGCTGGCCGTGCTGGATCCCGCCTCCGGAGACATCAAGGTGGCCACGAACCAGGGCGAGTTCTCCGGTGCCCGCAGCATGTCGGCCGCACAGGTCGAGGAGTTCCTGACCCGATGGCTGTAGCCCTCCGGCTCCGGGCCCGCCGCGCGCGGGCCGGCTGCGCGTTCGTCGCCGCCTTCGCGGCCGTACTCACCGGGTGCGCAGGCCCCGGTGAGAGCGGCAGGACCGCGAACGCCGCCCCCTTCACCTTCGGTGGAGTGGCCGTGAAGGTGCGGGCCGAGTCCCGTGACGGCAGCGTACGGATCCTCGCGGAACTGCGGCCGGAACAGCCGGGTTTCCACCTCTACGGCCTCGGTCTCCCGAACGACGGAGTCGACGGGATCGGCATACCGACCCGCATCCGTGCCGAAGGCGGCCTGGGGGCCACCGGGCCGGCGACCACCGACGCGAAGCCGCGGGTGCTGCGTCCCGCCGGTCTGGACGTCGGGCTGCCGGTCTACGAGGACGGGACCGTCACCCTCGAGCTTCCGGTCCGGCGGGTCGAAGGTGCCGACAGCGCGCGGGTGTTCCTCACGTACGGGGCGTGCAGCGAGACCGGCGGCTGCCTGCCGCCCGTGCGCGACCACGAGGTGCTCCTTCCGCTCGGCCCGCTGGATCCGGCGAGCTTGGCGAGCCCGGCGAGCTGAGGAATCCACCGACCGGCGCGCTCACCGGAGGCTCCGGGCAGCGGCCGTCAGCGCGTCGTCAGCTCCTCCCACTCCGCCCGGCTCGGGCCGGCGGTGTTCGGTGCGTAGTCGGGCCGGGCCGCCAGCCAGCGCGCCACCCGGGCCCGGATCTCCGGGTCGGCGTACGTCCGCTCCGGGGGATCGGCCAGGTGCCTGACCCTCGCGCGCGCCCGCATCACCTCCGGGTCCTCCAGCGCGCAGTCGAACAGCGCGGCCACCTCGCGGGCCGTCCCCGCGCGCCCGGCGCGGGTTGCGAACCGCTCCCCGATGGCCCCGTCCGCGACCACCTGGAAGTCGAACCACGGCTTGAGGGTGCGCACCGCCCACGCGTGGTACGCGGCGGCGAACCGCACCGATCCCGGGTCCTGGTCGGCCGTACGGGCCACCCTGCGCGCGGCCCACAAAGTGAGCGAAGTCCCCTGCCCGAGCGTCGGATTGGTATGGGTGACGGAGTCTCCGACCGGCACGAACCCGCTCACCACCGGCCCCCGCTCGTCGACCAGGGCGCTCCAGCGGTTGTCCAGCCCGCCCGTGGCCAGTACCTCGGACAGCGGCTCGGCGCCCAGTCCCAGCCAGGCCGCGCCGGGCGGGAAGGCCCGCGCGGCGGCCTCGAACACGGCCGGATCGCGCAGCGCGGACCGCGTGTCGTCCCCGGTGTGCACGAACAGCGTCACGGCGAACAGCCGGTTGTCGGCCGGGAAGACCGCGCACCCGGCGAAACTGCCGCCCGTCACCGCCCAGGGGCGCCGCGGCCCCTCCTCACGCCCCTCGGGCAGCCGGTACCAGCGGCAGAAGTAGGCGAGGCCCGTGCGGTGCCGCTCCACGACGCCCGGCCGGCAGCCGATCGCCGCCAGCCACCGTTCGGAGCCGCCGCGCCGGCCGCCCGCGTCCACGACGAGGTCGCCCGCGTAGACCCCCGCCCCCGTGGTCACTCCCGTCACCCTGACCCCGGAAGGAGCAGCCCCCTCCGCGATCAGCCCGGTCACCGGCTCCCCGTACCGCGCGACCACCCCCGGTTCGGCCCGTACGGCCGTGGCGAGCGCGCTCTCCAGCACGATCCGCCGGGCCTGGAGCATCACCAGGTCCTCGTCGCCGGGCCGCGCGGGAGGGCGTACGTCGAACCAGTCCAGCTCGTGCCGTTCCCGGGCTCCGAGCCGGAGCATCTCGGCGTGGACGTCGGGCAGTTCCTCGCGCAGCACCCCGCGCGCGGCCCCGAGCAGCACGTGCGGCTGGTTCGCCTGGGGCACCGTCGACCGGTGCCAGCCGAAGAAGTCCCGGTCGAGCGCGGTGCCGGGGGCGCGCGGATCGCGTTCGAAGAGCTCGGCCGTGTGTCCGCGGCGCGCCGCGAGCAGCGCGGTGGCCAGCCCTCCTATGCCCCCGCCGACAACCAGCACGTGCGCCATGGAGCCCCCTTGAGCCGGTCGAACCGGCGAACCGGCCGACCGGCGAGTCGACGAACCGATGCGCCGTACGACGATCGGACCGCGGGAAGCCTGCGCGGGCGGTGCCCGGCCGAAACCCCGCACGGCCGGCCGGGACGTAAGGTCACAGCCGGACCGCTCCGCACGCCGCCCCGGCCCACTGATCCACCGATCCACCGATCCACCGAACGACCGAAGGACAGTCATGAGCACAGAATCCGGCGAAGCCACCGGCCGCGCCGTCCCGCGCGCCCACGCCGTCATCGGAGTCGGCGTGATCGTGGTGGGCCACGACGGCCGGGTGCTGCTCGGCCAGGCGCACGACGGGCGCTGGGAACTGCCCGGCGGCAAGGTCGACCCCGGGGAGGCCTTCGAGCAGGCCGCCGCCCGCGAACTGGCCGAGGAGACCTCGCTGCGGGCCGCGCCCGAGGAGATCCGGATCGTGTCGATCATGCTCGCCGGTGACACGGGCTCCGGAAACGACTCCGGCCCGACCCGGCTGACGGCGGCGGCCGTCACCTCGGCCGCCGAGGGCGCCGCCACGGTCACCGAGCCCCACAAGATCGCCCGCTGGTCCTGGTTCGCCCCGGCGGAGATCCCGGCGGCCCTCTACGCCCCGTCCGCGGCGGCCCTGCGCGCGTGGCGGCCCGAGCTCGCTCCGAGCCTCCCGCACGTGCCCTCGTACGACTATCCGACGGCCATGCCGCCCCGGACAGGCCCTAGCCGAACACCGTCGCCGTCGTGGCCACGGTGATGGCGGCCATCGCCAGCCGCATGTCGCGGATCGCGGTCCGGATGCTCTCGGCCGCCCACTGCCCCTCGGCGATCTCCGCCGTGCGTGCCTTGATCTCCTTGCGCGTGGCCCCCGGGAAGGCCAGGCCGTGCAGGTCGGCGGCGTGGATCACAGTGATGAGGCTCGCGGTGCGCTCGTCCGGCTCCGCGCCCTTCTGGACCGCGGCGGCGAGCCGCTCGCGCAGTGCGCGCTCGACCGCGCCGTCGGCCTCCGGGTAGCGGCGGACCGGGAACACTCCGAGCGCCTTGCGCTGCTCCTCGACGACCACGCCGCGCGCGGTCAGCCGCTCCACCGCCGCGCCGATGGCCTTGGCCTGGTCCTTCATCAGCCATTCGCTGACCCGGCGCTGGGGCCGACCGCGCATCCAGGTCCGGATCGACTCGGCCCGGCCGTCGAGCAGTTCCTCCCCGGTGGGCGACTTGTCGACCACCTCCAGGTACTTGCCCGAGACCCGCACCCGCTCCGCGAGGACCAGTTCGAGCAGGAGGGCTCCGGCCACGGCCCAGCCCACCGCCTGCCGCTGCTTGACCGACCCGGACTCGTCGTCCAGGGACAGCAGCGTGATCTCCTCCGCCAGCGTGATCGTCATGCCCAGCTCCCCCGTCGATCGTCCGCGTTCACGTGATCAGACGTCCGAACGCGCCCGGAGGTTCCACCGGTTCCGCGATCTCCCTCCTGATCTACGGCCGCCCCGCCATCGCGCGCGGGGCGAAGTTCCCGTCCCCGAGGTCCTCCGCCAGCAGGCGCTTGGCGATCGCATCCGCCGCGGCCCGAAGCTCCGCGCTGCGCGGGCGGCCCCGGTCCTTCTCCAGCTGGTCGCCGAGCCACTTGGCCCACGCGGCCGAGATGACGCCCGCTTCCCGCTCCCCCGCCGGGGTCTGCGTGTAGAAGCCGTTCTGCCGCGTCATGTAGCCCTCGTCCACCATCCGTTCGAAGACCGGCAGCAGTACCTCCGGGGGCAGGTGCCGGCGCGAGGCGATGAGGCCCAGGCTCGCGTAGCCGACGGTGCGGGTCATCAGGTCCACCTGCATCACCGCCCACGCACCCGCCATGTCCAGCCGGGTGTCCGAGGAGTTCACGATCCCGCGCGCCGTCTCCGGCCCCATGCTCCGCACCAGCTTGCCGACCGCCAGTTCCAGCAGTTTCGCCGAGTCGCCGGAGGCCGTGGCGGGTGAGCCGAAGCCGTCTCCCATGTCCGTGGAACCGGCCCGTGCGCTGTCGCGCAGCTTGACCTGCTTGAGGAACAGCGCGACGACGAATCCGACCACCGCCACCGGCACGGTCCACAGGAACACCGTGTGCAGGGTGTCCGCGTACGCGTTGATGACCGGCCCGGCCGCCGCCGGATCCAGGCCGTGCACGCCCTGCGGGCTCTGCGCCGCGACGCCCAGCTGCCGCGGGTCCTCGCCGGTGGCGCGCGCGGCCTCCGCCACGCCCTTCGCCAGCGCGGGTTTGAGGGTGTTGGCGTAGATCGTGCCGAAGACGGCGGTCCCGAAGGCGCTGCCGAGCGTACGGAAGAAGGTGACGCCCGAGGTCGCCGTGCCGAGGTCGGCGTAGTCCACGGTGTTCTGTACGGCGATGGTCAGCACCTGCATGCACAGGCCGATGCCGGTGCCGAGGACGAACATGTACAGGGATTCCAGCCAGGCTCCGGACTCCGGTCCCATCCGCGACAGCAGGTAGAGCCCGAGGCCCATCACGGCGCAGCCGACGATCGGGAAGATCCGGTAGTGCCCGGTCTTGCTCGTGACGTTGCCGCTGAAGACCGACGCGATCAGAAGGCCGATGACCAGCGGCAGCGTCCGTACGCCCGAGACGGTGGCCGAGTCCCCGTCCACGTACTGCAGGTAGGTGGGCAGGAAGGTCATCGCGCCGAGCATCGCGAAGCCGACGACGAAGCTGAGGACGGAGCAGACCGAGAAGACGGGGTTGCGGAACAGCCGCATCGGCAGCATCGGCTGCGCGGCGCGCACCTCGACCACGCAGAACAGCGCCAGTGCCACGACTCCGCCGGCGAAGAGTCCGACGATGAGCGGCGAGCTCCAGGCGTACTCGTTCCCGCCCAGGCTCGTGGCCAGGATCAGCGCGCTCGCGCCGATCGCGACCATGGCGATGCCCAGGTAGTCGATGACCGGCTTGCCGACGGCGCGCACGGAGGGGATCGTCTTCGCGGCGGCCACCACGACCAGGATCGCGATCGGCACGTTGACGTAGAACGCCCAGCGCCAGGTCAGGTGGTCGGTGAAGAGTCCGCCGAGCAGGGGTCCGATGACCGTCGCGACGCCGAAGACGGCGCCGATCGCGCCCTGGTACTTTCCGCGTTCGCGCAGGGGGACCACGTCGGCGATGAGGGCCATCGCGGTGACCATCAGCCCGCCGGCGCCGATGCCCTGGATGCCGCGCCACACGATGAGCAGGGTCATGTTGCTCGCGAGGCCGCACAGGAACGACCCGGTGATGAAGACGATGGCGGAGACCTGGAAGACCAGTTTCCGGCCGAAGAGGTCGCCGAACTTGCCGACGAGCACGGTCGCGACCGTCTCGGTGAGCAGGTACGAGGTCACGACCCAGGACATGTGGTCGCCACCGCCGAGGTCCGCCACGATCGTGGGCAGCGCCGTGCCCACGATCGTCTGGTCCAGGGCCGCCAGCAGCACGCCGAGCATGATCGTGCCGAACACGATGTTGCGCGAGCGCCGGTCGAGGACGGGCGGTGCCGCGGCGGATGGGGCGGGGGCTGCACCTTCGGCTGTGGTCACACCTCGCACTCTCACAGCGCCCCCGCCCGGCCGCATGCGGCGCTAGCCCATCCGGGGCGGGGCGCGAGGGCCGTCGGTGCAGGTGAGCGGGGTGTCAGCGCAGGTAGCCCAGCCCCGGATGCTCCGCCGCGTAGCCGGTCACCAGCCGCCGGGCCACCCCGACGGAGTCCACCAGCGGATGCAGTGCGAAGGCCTTGACCGCGTCCGCCCGCGATCCGCTCGCCGCCGCGGCGAGGACCTCCCGCTCGGCGGCCTTGACCGAGGTCACCAGGCCCACCGCGTGCAGCGGCAGCGGATCGACGGCGACCGGGTGGGCCCCGTTGGCGTCGACCAGGCAGGGCACCTCGATGACGGCCTCGGCGTCGAGCACCGACAGGGTCCCGCGGTTGCGGACGTTCAGGATCAGGGTGGCGCGCTCGTCCCGGGCGATGGCGCGCATCAGGGCGAGGGCCACCTTCTCGTACCCGCCCGACTCCAGGTCGCTCTCCTCGCGCGCGCCGACGCCCGCGACCTCGCGGTTCTCGGACATGTACGTGGCTTCGCGCTCGGCCCTGGTCCGGTCCCAGGCGGCCAGCGCGGCCCCGGGCGCCGGATCCGGCCGCCCGGCCTCGGCGTAGAAGCCCCGCTGCTGGTCGCGCAGGAACGCCCCGCGGGTCTGCTTGGCCTCCTGGTAGGCCCGTACGGTGTCACGGTTGAAGTAGTAGTAGTGCAGGTACTCGTTCGGGATCGCACCGAGCGAGCGCAGCCACTCGGCCCCGAACAGCCGGCCCTCCTCGAAGGATTCCAGCGCCCGCGCGTCGGCCAGCAGCCGCGGGAGTTCGTCCCGGCCGCCGATCCGCAGTCCGCGCACCCAGCCCAGGTGGTTGAGGCCGACGTAGTCGATCCAGGCGTCCTCGGGCCGGGCGCCGAGCAGCCGGGCGATCCGCCGCCCGAGCCCGACGGGCGAATCGCAGATGCCGATGACCCGGTCCCCGAGCTCCTCGGCCATGGCCTCGGTGACCACCCCGGCCGGGTTGGTGAAGTTGATGACCCACGCGTCGGGGGCGGTACGGGCCACCCTGCGCGCGATCTCGCGGGCCACCGGAACCGTCCGCAGGCCGTAGGCGATGCCGCCCGCGCCCACCGTCTCCTGGCCCAGCACTCCCTCGGCCAGGGCGATCCGCTCGTCGGCGGCCCGCCCCTCCAGCCCTCCTACGCGAATGGCCGAAAACACGAAGTCGGCGCCGCGCAGGGCCTCGTCGAGATCGGTGGTGGCCGTGACGGCCGGGGCGTCCGCGATCCCGGCGGCCTGGTCCGCGAGGACCCGTGCCATGGCGCGGAGCCGGCCGGAGTCCTCGTCGTACAGGGTGACGTGCGACACCCTGCCCTCGGCGCGATCGCCGAGCAGGGCTCCGTAGACGAGCGGTACCCGGAATCCGCCTCCGCCGAGGATCGTCAGCCGCACGCCCTTACCGCCTTTCGCAGTGCTCCGGTGCCAGGTGTCGTGGCACCAGTCTCCCCCGCCGGATCAGTCCACCGGCGACGGCACGGCCCTCAGCCGCGGCGGCTGGTGCTGCTGCGCGCCCGGACCGCCCGGGAGCGGGCCCGTCGCCAGGCCCCGCGGAATGGAGAGGACCAGCGTCATCCGGGTCAGTCCCATGCCGTCGAGCATCGGGCCGGATTCCGCCACCATCCGGCAGCGCACCAGGCCCCAGCCCGGGTCCGGGTGGCGCACGCTGCGCACGGCGCCGTCCTGTTCGGCGGCCTCCGCCCCGTGGGTCGTCAGCCAGTGCGGCACTCCGTACCGGTAGGCGGCCTCCATGAACGGGTCACGGGCCACCTCCTGACGGATGCTGCGCAGCCCCTCGTCCTCGGGGGCGGCGGCCAGCGCGGTCGCGAACCGGGCCAGCAGCGGTACGCACCAGGCCGGTTCGTGGTCCTCCAGCACAGCGGCGGCGTCCGGGTGGAACAGCACGAAGCGCAGGAAGTTGTCGTCCGGCAGGGCGGTCGGATGCGGGCGCACCGACTGGAAGAGCCGGTCGAAGGCCGAGTTGGTCAGGGCCACGTCCCAGCGGTGGTCCACGAGGAAACTCGGGTAGGGCACGGCCTCCATGAGGGCCGCGTAGTCGCACAGGTAGTCGCGCTGCGCCGGATCGTCCGGCAGCCGGCTGTCCTCGGCCGCGCGCCAGGTGGGCGGCGGGTCACGATCGACCATGATCCGGAAGAGCCAGAAGCACTGCCGCTCGCTCATTTCCAGGGCTTCGGCCAAGGCGAGCAGCTTGCGGTCCGTCCACTCCTTGACCAGGCCGCGCTCCCAGTTCCCGTAGGCGCGCACGCTGATGCGCAACCGCGCCGCCAGGTCTTCCTGGCTCAGCCCGAGTTCCTCCCGGCGCTGGCGCAAAATCTCCTTGCGTCGCTCCGACCGCACGGCGCCGCGTGCGGACTCCTCGCCCGCGAGGCGCTCCCCACCGATGTGGGCGAGGCCATCGGACGGGCCCACCGCTGCGAGATGTGGCACCGAGAGCTCCCCCCTCTTCCTTACGGTCTGGATCTTCATTTCCGTGTGGCGATCCTGCTACCGACTTCATTCGAGTGTCAACTATTGTGGCAATTCCAGCCTCCTGGCAGCTCGTTCCCGCCACAGATGTGGCACGTTCTAGCCGTACGGACCGAGACCGGATAGATTCCAGAGGCCGACCACGTGCCCGTACCCCGACCTCGCGCGATCTAGGAGAACCACTGGTGACAGACGGCTTCCCGGCTCCCGTCGCGGTGGCCAACACGCTCCTGGCAGCCACCGTCACGCGTGTCGCCGAACTCGCGGGCAAGCTGGGCCGCGACCGGAACCAGGTCTTCGACCTGCGCCGCCTCTCCGAGGCCTCGGGCGTCCCGGCCGACGTGGTGCGGAGCCTGCTGGACGGCCGGCCCGCCGGCGAGCCCGATCTCCAGACCCGGTTCCTCCAGCGCCTCGACCTCCTGCGGCGCACCCGCGTCAAGCCCAACGGCCGCCGCTACACGCAGCAGGAGATCGCCGACGGCGCCGCCATGTCGCGCCAGCAGGCCGGGGCCCTGATCAACGGCGACCGGCGGCCGACCATGGAACACTGTGACGCGATCCAGCGCTTCTTCGGGGTGCACGCCGGATTCCTCACCGCCCATGACGCGGACGCGCTGACGGACGCCCTCCAGCGCACCGAGCAACAGCTGCTCCAGGACTTCGCCGGGCGCGCCAGAGAAACCGCACCCGCTCCGGCCGCTTCGGCGGGCGATCCGCTGGCAAGACTTCTCCAGAACCACGGCGTACGGGGCATCGCCTGGAGAGCCGCCCAACTGCCCAGCGACAAGCACCGGGACAAGGTGACCGAATGGCTGGACATGCTCCTCGAAAGCGTCAAACCGAACGAATCCTGACCCAGTCGAAAGTCTGGGTCTGATCCTTGAGTCCTGATCCGGATCCGCGCCGACGGGGAGAACGGTGAGCATAGGCAGAGAGCAGCGGCGGTTGTGCGGGGAGCTGGTGGCAGGCATCAACCTGACCGCGCCCGTGGAGCCCGTGGACCTCTACGCCGCCCTCTGCGAGGGCATGAGCAAGCACCGCGGCCGCCGGGTGGACTTCCGGATGGCCTCGTTCCCGCCGGGAACGGCCAGCGGCCTGTGGCTCGACATGGCGGACCGCGATCTGGTGGTCATCGAGGAACGCACCGCACCCGACCACCAACTGGTGATCCTCGGGCACGAGCTGTGGCACATGAAGGCCGGCCACTGCAGCCACCACGTCGACGGCGCCGCCGTCGCCGCCCGGCTGCTGACGGACGAGGCCGACATCGGCGAGACCGTGCGGCGCGTCGCCGCGCGCACCCGCGCCGACGTCCAGGAGGAGACCGAAGCGGAAACCTTCGGTTTACTGCTGGGCAGCCGGTGCAGGAACTGGCTCGCCGGATCGGCGAGCCACCGCGCACCGGCACAACGAGACCAACTGGCGGGCCGCATCGAGGCATCGCTCGGATACCGGGGGCACAGGAACGACCGTTGAACGGCAAGGACTACTACATACCGGCCGCGGCCCTGGCGATCGCACTCGCCTTCAAGCTGCCGGCGCTACGGCACAACTGGCGTGAGCCGCTGCTGCGATCGGTCTGCGCCCTGCTCACCCTGGCCGGCGCGGTCTTCACCTTCGCCGCCCCGCCCACCATCGAGGCGGTCAACCGCTGGACCGGCATCACCAACTTCTCGGCCCCGCTCGTCTACTGCCTGATCAGCGCTTTCAGCGCGTCGTGCCTGGTCCTCATCGTCAACTGGCGTGGCGGCCCGCCGGAGCAGACCCGGCGCATCTCCCGCCGGTGGATCCTGGGCTACGCCACGGTCATCGTGATCCTGATGACGCTCTTCCTCCTCGGCGACGCACCGGTCGAGCGACTGCGCGACTTCGACACCTTCTACGCCAACACCCCGTACATGGGGCAGATGATCGGCCTCTACCTGCTCGCGCACAACGTGGCCGCCTTCGTCATGGTCGCGATGTGCTGGCGCTGGTCCCTCCAGGTGCGCGGCTGGCTCCGGACCGGCCTGATGATCATCGTCGTCGGCTACATCCTGAACCTCAGCTACGACGCCGCCAAGATGAGCGCCGTCGTCGGGCGCTGGGTCGGGCTCGGCCCCCGGCTCGACGACCTGAGCACCTTCGTCGCCCCGCCGCTCGCCGCCGCGGGTGCGCTCATCAGTGCCATCGGCTTCGTCCTGCCGTTGCTCTGCCAGCGTCTCTCGGACAGCTGGCAGCACTGGTCCACGTACCGCCGGCTCGGCCCGCTGTGGCACGAGGTGCGCATCTCCGCGCCCGATACCCCCGTCGGGGTCCAGATGTCCTGGTGGTCGGCCGCCGACATCCGCGTGATCCAGCGCGAGTCGGACATCCACGACGGCTTCCTGCACCTCGGCCCGTACTTCGACCGGTCCCACCGGGACGACGCCCTCGCGCGGGCCTACGCCGCCGGCGCCGACGAGGACACCGCGCGGGCCGTCGCCGACGCGGCCATGGTCGCGGCCGCCGTGCGCGCCCGGGCGGCCGACCCCGAGGGGCGGGTCATCGGGGCCAGCGACGAGGGGGCCCCGCCGCCCGCCGACGGTCCCCGCGACCTCGTGCGGATCTCGCACGCGCTGCGCAACTCCCGCGTGGTGGCCGAATGCCGACGGCAGTCGTCCCTGTCGGGGCGCTGAGCCGAGTCCGGGTCGGCCGGGCTGCCGATCAGCTCCCGGCGGCCAGGGCCAGCGACGGGAACAGGTCCTGGAACGGCGCCGCCGAGTCGATCCCGTCCCGGCCGAAGGGCGCGTCGAAGCTCCACACCATGAACAGCAGGAACACGATCAGCGCGCTGAACAGCCCCGCCAGCAGCAGCTCCCGCCCCGAACGCCGGATCTGCAGGGTGAAGATCAGCCCGACGGTGACCAGTCCGCCCGCGACCAGCCCCAGCCAGACCACCCCCGGCAGGGTGGACTCGTCGCTCTGCGTCCGCTCGTGGCGGGCGTCGTCGGCGGCCGCGATGTGGTCCAGCAGCGGCTGGTAGGCCTGGGCCTGCAGCTCGTTGCCCGGGCTCTGGTGGGTGACGTCGCTGCGCAGCTTGCCGAGCAGTTCGCCGCCCTCCGCGGACACCGGGGCCCCGGAGGTCAGCCGCGGCCAGTCCACACTGACGGTGTGGGACACGTACGCGTCGACCTCGCCGCGGATCCGGTCGCGCACGGCGGCCGGGTAGACGTCGGCCCGCTGGGTGACCTCGTACAGGGACTGGGCCTCGCGGCGCACGCTGTCCTCGGCGGCGCCGCGCGCCTCCCAGACGCCCGCGATGGCCAGGCCGAGCACGATCGCGTAGACCACGCCGACCATCATCACCATGTACTCGAGGACGTCGGGGGTTTCGCTGGTGTCCTCGTCGTCGGCGACCCGGCGGTGCCGGATCGCGGTGAAGGCGAGGACGAGGGCGCAGACGAGCGCCATGGCGATGGCCAGGACCAGCCATTCGGACACGAGGGTTCTCCGTAGGTCGAGATGAGCGGACTGAACGTGGGGCGCGGCGCGGCTAGCCGCGGCTCCTGGAACGGGGCCGCAGCGCGACGGCGGCGAGGACCGCCGGGGTCGTGACGACGACCATGAGCATCAGGGTGGACATGCCGTCCGGGCCGCGCCGCGCCAGGGCCGCGGAGTGGTACGGGCGCACGTGGAAGCGCCCCGCCGCCCCGGCCCCCGCTGCGCCCCGGTGCGGGGCCACCGCTCCGCCCGGAGCGGCCTGCGCGACCCCGGCCTCCTCCACCGCGGCCGCCCGCGGCTGCGCCGCCGAAGGCCTTGCCTGCGCCGTCGGCCCGGGCCCCGGGCCGGGCTCCGCCGCCACGCCGGCCGGCGCGGGGGCGAGCGGCCCCCGCCCCGGGTGGCGCACCGTCGGCGCGGCCGGGCCGGGCAGCAGCACACGGGCGGTCGGCCGGACGGCCGGAGCCGAGGGCGGCAGGAGCAGCGGCGGCACGGACGGCCTCGGCCGCGACCCGGCGGGAACACACAGGTCGACCCGGGCGCCGCGCCCGTGGCCGTCTCCGGCGACCGCCACGTGACCGTGCAGCGGGCAGAGCGCCGCCACCAGGCCGGCCCCGGCGAAGTACTGCCAAGCGGTCACCGCGCGTTCTCCCGATTCCGCAGCAGGGATGAGGACTACGCCTGAAGAAACGATCACGGCGGTGCTTCGATACGCGGCAGACAGGTCAAGATCGGCCCTCGGCAGCCCACTTCGGGCCACGGCGGGTCCGGCCGGCCCCCGGCCCGTCCCGGTCCCGCACCGTTCCCGCACCGTTCCCGCACCGTTCCCGCACCGGCAGGCATGCCCCCGCTCACCACCCCGGCGCGCCCTCGCGCGCCCCCGCGCCCGCGGCCGGGCTTCACCCGTCCGGACCACTCCGTCACGGCGCGGCCCGCTCTCCCCGCCGATGATCGGAGAACCCGATCCCGCAGCTCAGCGGGGTGGCCCCGGAGAGCACAGGGACGGTGGCAGGTGGACGCGGACGGCTCGCAGACCCTCGAAGCACAGGTCGACGCCCTGATGGACGGCCTGCGGGCCGACTTGGAACGGCTCGCGTCGATCCCCTCGGTCGCCTTCCCCGGCTACCCTCCGGAGCCCGTCGAGGAGGCGCACGACCTGCTCGTCTCCCTGCTGCGCGAGGCAGGCGTCCCCACCATCGAGCGGATCGACCTCGCGGACACCGCCCCGGTCGTCTACGGGGAGATCCCGCCCCCGCACCCGGACGCCCCGACCGTCCTGCTGTACGGGCACTACGACGTCCAGCCCGCCGGCAATCCGACCCTCTGGCTCTCCCCGCCCTTCGAACCCACCCCCGTCCCCGGCGTCCCCGGCGCCCTGCGGGCGCGCGGCATCGCCGACGACAAGTCGAACGTGATCGCGCACCTGGGCATGCTCCGGGTCTACGGCGGCCGGCCGCCCGTCGGGATCAAGCTGGTGATCGAGGGACAGGAGGAGTACGGCAGCCCCTTCGACGACTATCCGCCCACCGATCCGGAGCGGTTCGCCTGCGACGCGATGGTCATCGCCGACCTCGGCAACCTGCGGCCCGGCACCCCGACCCTGACCACCGGTCTGCGCGGGGCCTGCGAGGTCATGGTGGAGGTGCGCACCCTCGCGGAGGCTCGGCACAGCGGGGAGTTCGGCGGAGCCGCTCCCGACGCCCTGCTGGTCCTGCTCCGGGCGCTGGCCACCCTGCACGACGAGCACGGCGACGTGGCGGTGCCCGGGCTGCGCCGCGATCCCTGGGAGGGAGCGACGTACACCGAGGAGGAGTTCCGCCGGCTGGCCTCCGTACGGGACGGGCTGCCGCTGATCGGCACCGGATCGCTCGGCGAGCGGCTCTGGAGCGGGCCCGCCGTCACCGTCATCGGGCTGGACGCCCCGGACGTGGCGGGCGCCGCCTCCGCCGTGGTCCCGTACGCGCGGGCCAAGCTGAACCTGCGCTTCCATCCGCTCCAGGACGCGAAGGAGGCCCGGGGCGCGCTCGTGAAGCACCTGCGCGCGCAGCGCCCCTTCGGCATCCCGCTCACCGTCACCCCGGGCGACACCGGCCCCGGCTTCGAGGCGCGGACGGGCGGGCCGGCGTACCGGGCGGCGCTGACCGCGCTGAAGGAGGCCTGGGGCACGGAGGCCTCGTACGTGGCCACGGGCGGCTCCATCCCGCTGGTGAACGGCCTCGCGAGGGCGGCTCCGGGCGCGGAGGTGCTGCTGTTCGGCGCGCAGGACAGCATGTGCAACCTGCACGCGCCGAACGAGCGGGTGCTGCTGTCGGAGGTGCGCAACACGGTGGTGGCGATGGCCGCCTTCGTCCGGGAGTACGCGGCGGACTTCCGTGCGCGACAAGCCCCGTCGTCCCCGGGAGGCCGGCAGTGACCACGACACCTCCGCCCCCGGCCCCGCCCCAGATCCCGACCGTGCAGACTCCGCCGGAGGAGCCGGCGCCCGGGCGGAAGTTCTCCTTCCCCAGCGCCCTGACCATCCTGGCCATCGTCACCGTCGCGATCTGGCTGCTGGCCTTCCTCGTCCCGGCCGGCCAGTACGACCGCAACGACAGCGGCGCGCCCGTCTCCGGCACCTACCACCGGGTCGACGGCACCCAGAGCTTCACCGATCGCCTGAACGACCTGTTCCTCTCCCCCGTCAACGGGCTCTACGGCCTCCAGGACCCCAAGACCGGCGAGGTCGGGCCCACTTTCAGCGGTGATCTGTACGGCAGCGCGGGCGTGTTCCTCTTCGTGCTCGCGATCGGCGCCTTCATCACCGTCGTGTTCGCCACCGGAGCCCTCGACCGCGGCATCGCCCGCCTCGCCCACCGGCTGCGCGACCGCGGGGCGCTGCTGATCGCCGCCGTGATGGTGGTCTTCTCGATCCTGGGCACCGTGGAGGGCTTCGCCGAGGAGACCCTCGGTTTCTACGGTCTGCTGGTGCCGATGATGCTGGCCCTCGGCTACGACCGGCTGGTCGCGGTCGGCGCGAGCATCCTCGGCGCGGGCGTCGGCGTGCTCTGCTCGACGGTGAACCCGTTCGCGACCGGCGTGGCCTCCTCGGCGGCCGACATCTCGCTCGGCGACGGGATCGGGCTGCGCTTCCTCATGTGGATCGTGCTGACCACCGTGACCGTGCTCTACGTGATCCGGTACGCGCGGCGGGTCCAGAAGGACCCCTCCAAGTCGATCTGCGGGTTCCTGCCCGGGGACCGGGAGCAGAAGGCCACCGGCGCCGAATACCCCGAGGGCGCAGAACCGGAGCTGACCCGGCTGCACAAGACGGTGCTGGTCCTGCTGGTCCTCGTCTTCGCCTTCATGATCTTCTCGGTGGTGCCCTGGTCGAGCGCGCTCACCGGTAAGGCGGACGCGGCCCCGTACGCCTGGGAACTGGACTGGTCCTTCGCCCAGTTGGCGGCGCTGTTCATCTGTGCGGCCGTGCTGATCGGCCTGGTCGCCCGGATGGGCGAGGCCAAGCTCAGCTCCACGATCATCCAGGGCGCCGCCGACTTCATCTCGCCCGCCCTGGTCATCATGCTGGCGCGCGGGGTCACGGTCATCATGAACAACTCGCAGATCACCGACACCGTGCTGCACTCCATCGAGGGCGTGGTGAAGGGGACTTCGTCCGGGATCTTCGCGATCATCGTCTTCCTCGTGAACCTCCCGCTCGCCTTCCTGATCCCCTCCACCTCCGGGCACGCCACGCTCACCATGCCGATCCTGGCCCCGCTCGCCGACTTCGCGGGCGTCTCCCGCGCGCTGATGGTGACGGCCTGGCAGTCGGCGAGCGGCTGGATGAACCTCTGGGTTCCCACCACCGCCGTCACCATCGGCGGTGTCGCGCTGGCCAAGGTCGGCTACGACAAGTACCTGCGGTTCGTCTGGCCGTTGCTCGGCATCCTCTTCGTGCTGATCTGCGGGTTCCTGGCCCTGGGTGCCGCGATGTGACGGGGCCGGTGACGGCTCAGCGCCGCCGGACGACGACGAAGTCGGCCAGAGCGGTGAGCTGTTCGCGGACCTCTTCGGGCAGGTGGATCTCGTCGAGGGCGGCGAGGGCGGCGTCGTACTGCCGCCTCGCCTCGGCGGCGGTCCAAGCGCGGCCCCCGGCCTCCTCGATCAGGGCGGCCCGGAGCGCGAACTCCGCCTCGCCGAAGACCTCGTCCGGCGCGCCTCCGGCGGCCCCGGCGTACGCGGCGTCGGCGGCGAGCAGCGCGGCGAGGCGCTCCGCGGCCGGTCCGCCGGCTTCGAGCGCCGCGCACACCGGCAGCGACTTCTTGCGCTGCTTGAGATCGCTCCACGCCTGCTTGCCGGTCTGCTCCGGGGTGCCCCAGATGCCGAGCAGGTCGTCGACGGCCTGGAAGGCGAGGCCGAGGTGGTACCCGTAGCGCTCCAGGGCGTCGGCGGTCGCGTCGTCGGCGCCGCCGAGCACGGCGCCTATGGAGATGGCGCAGGCGAGCAGCGCGCCCGTCTTGTTGCCCTCCATCTCCAGGCATTCGGCCACGGTCGCCCGGTCGCGCTGCTCGAAGGACATGTCCTGGGCCTGCCCGTCGATCAGCTTGCGGGTCGCGGTGTTCAGCCGGCGGGTGGCGCGGGTCGCGTCGACGGTGCCCAGCTCCAGCAGCACCTCACCGGCCAGCGCCAACAGCGCGTCCCCGACCAGGATCGCCTGGGCCGGGCCGTGCACCTTCCAGACCGTGTCGCGGTGGCGGCGCTGCTCGTCGCCGTCCATGAAGTCGTCGTGCAGCAGCGAGAAGTTGTGCACGAGCTCGACCGCGACCGCCCCGGTCACTCCCGCTTCGGGCGGGGCGCCGGCGGCTTCGGCGGAGATCAGGGCGAGGGCGGACCGGAGGGCTTTGCCGCCGTCTCCGTCCGACGGGTTGCCCGCGGCGTCGATCCAGCCGAAGTGGTAGGCGGCGATGGTGTCCATGGGCGCTGCCAGCCGTTCGACGGCCTTGCGCAGCACGGGCGCGGACAGGGTGCGCCCCCGCTCCAGCAGGCCGAGCACGTCGACGGCGCCGCGGATCCTCGGCTTCACGTCCAGACGGTTCATGCTGTCTCCTCCCAGAAGGGCCGGGCGCCGTGCAGCCAGGCCATGTGCGCGTACAGGTCGTCCTCGCTCTGGGACCGCAGCATCGCGTTGCGCGCGCGGGCGGCCTCGCCGGCGGGGTGGTAGAGCCGTTCTCCCATCTCCCTGGCCAGGAGCTGGGTACGTGCGGTGCGTTCGCGGCGTTCGGCGTTGTACTTCTCCAGGCGCGCGGGCACGTCGCCGGCGGTGGCGTCGCCGAGGAGCTCTCCCAGCACCACGGCGTCCTCCAGGCTCTGGCACGCGCCCTGGGCGGCGTACTGGAGCATCGGGTGGGCCGCGTCGCCCAGCAGGGTCACCCGCCCGTCGGTCCAGACGTCCACGGGATCGCGGTCGCAGAGCACCCACTCGCGCCATTCCTCGCCCAGGTGGAGGAGCCGGCGGGCCGGACCGCGCAGTTCCCGGAAGCGCTCGTGGACGAGGTCCCGGGGGGCGGGCCGTCCCGCCACGGGCTCGCGGGCGCCGTCGTCCAGGGTCGCGGCGAGGTTGAGGTACTTCCCGCCCCCGATGACGTAGTGGACGAAGTGCCATCGGGGGCCGGCCCACAGCGTCACGGCGTTCCACCGCAGTTCCTCGGGAACCTTCCCGATCGGTATCACCGAGCGGTAGATGGTGTGCCCGCAGACCCGGGGGGCTCCGTCGCCGACGAGCTGGGCGCGGACGGCCGAGCGGATGCCGTCGGCTCCGACCAGCAGATCGCCGGTGAAGGTCCGGCCGTCGGCCGTGGACACGGCGACTCCGGACGGCTGCTGGGCGTACGAGCGCACGGCGGCGCCGGTCACCAGCTCGATGCCGTCGGCCGCGCGGCACGCGGAGAGCAGCGGCTCGTAGAGGTCGGCGCGGTGCACCACCGCGTAGGGGCCCGCGAACCTGCGGCGGTAGCGCTCGGTGAGGGGCGCCGTGACCACGGTCTCGCCGGTGACCCCGTCCATGAAGCGGAGTTCGGCGACGAACACCGCCCGCTCGCGCACCGCCCGGCCCACGCCCAGCCGGTCCAGGGCGTGGAAGGCGTTGGGGGCGAGCTGGATGCCCGCGCCGATCTCGGCGAAGGCGTCCGCGCGCTCCAGGACCGTGACCCGGTGTCCCCTCCGTGCGAGGGAGAGGGCGGCGGCGAGTCCGCCTATGCCCCCGCCGGCGACGAGTGCGTGCGTCGCGGTCCCGCTCGTGGCCGTCGGGTTCGGGTTCGGATGCGCGTTCACGGGCGCAGCACCCCGGTGAGCAGCGCACCGAGGATCCGCCGGCCTTCCCGGGTCAGGACGGACTCCGCGTGGAACTGTACGGAGGCGAAGTGGCGGCCCTCCAGGGCGTGCACCTCTCCGGTGTCGCGGTCCCGGCTCACCGTCACCCGGCCGTGGTCGGGATGATCGAGGACGTCGGCCTCGGCCCGGGCGGCGAAGGTGTTGTAGAAGCCCACCCGTTCGCGCCCTCCCAGCAGGTCGATCTCGCGCTGCACCCCCTGGTTCGGGGCCTCGCGGCGGACCAGGCCGAGACCGAGGAACCCGCTCAGCACCTGGTGGCTCAGGCACACCCCGAGGAAGGGCTGCTCCCGCGCGAGCAGCCGGGAGACCTCGGCCCTGAGGTGGGCGATCTTCGGATGCGCGAGGTCGCCGGGGTCGCCCGGACCGGGGCCCAGGACCACCAGGTCGTGCGCCGCGGTGTCGTACGGCTCGTCGAACCGCCGTACGGTGACCTCCGCGCCGAGGGAGCGGATCAGCTGGGCGAGCATCGCCGTGAAGGTGTCCTCGGCGTCCACCACCAGGACCCGGCGCCCCGCCAGTTCGGCAGTGGCCCCGTTCCTGCCGCCCGGGTCGTCCAGCCAGAACCCGGCGACGCTCTCGTTGCGCAGGGCGAGCGCGGCACGGACCTCCGGATGGGCGGCGAAGCGGCTGGGGGCGGGTCCCGCCAGGGCCGCGAGCAGCCCGGCGGCCTTGGCCCGGGTCTCGCGCGCCTCGGCTTCGGGATCGGAGTGGCGCACCAGCGTGGCGCCGACGCCGATGCGCAGCCGGCCGTCCACGGCGATGTCGGCCGTCCGGATGAGGATGGCGGAGTCGAGGCTCCGGGCGCCGGAGGGGTCCCTCCCGATGAGCGCGGCGACGCCGCTGTAGTAGCCGCGTCCGGTGCTCTCGTGGCGGCTTATGACCCGGGCGGCGTTCTCCAGTGGGGCACCGGTCACCGTGGGCGCGAACAGGGTCTCCCGGAGGACGTCGCGGACGTCCAGGTCGGTGCTGCCCTCGATGAGGTACTCGGTGTGCGCGAGCCGGGTCATCTCCTTGAGGTACGGGCCGATGAGCCGCCCGCCGGACCGGCAGAGCCGGGACATCATCTTCAGCTCCTCGTCGACCACCATGTACAGCTCGTCGGCTTCCTTCCGGTCCGTCAGGAAGGACAGGACGCCGTCGAGCGTGGGGCCGCCCGGGGGGTAGCAGTAGGTGCCGCTGATGGGGTTCATGACCGCGGTGCCGCCCCGGACGCTGATGTGGCGCTCGGGGGTGGCGCCGATGAGCATCCGGTCGCCGGTGTGCACGAGGAAGGTCCAGTAGGCTCCTTCCTCCCGTTCGAGGAGGCGGCGGAAGAAGGACAGGGCGCCGACGACCGAGCAGTCCGGCAGCCGGGCCGTGAACGTCCGCTTGATGACGAAGTTCGCGCCTTCGCCGGTGCCGATCTCGTCGGCGACCACCCGGCGCACCATGTCCGCGTACGCCTCGTCCGAGAGGTCGAACTCCTCGGATTCGACCTTGACGGGGTCGTCGGGCAGCCGGCGCAGGGCCGCGGCGAGCGGGAGGTCCTGCCGTTCGGTGACGGTCAGCGCGATGAGCGGCTCGCCGTCGTCGAGGGCGGCGAACCCGCGCTCGGTGATCTGCCGGTACGGCACCAGGGCGAGCACCTCGCCCCCGCCGGCCGGGGCCGCGGAATCCCCCGCGGGAGTCCCGGGGTCCGTGAGCGGGAGGTCCGCCAGGGTGGCGCAGGCGGCCGTGTCGCCCAGCAGCACTTCCAGGGTGCCCGGGGCCGTGGTTTCCGGGCGGTACAACAGGGCGAAGGCTCCCGCGGAGCCGTCCAGGACCCGGGCGAGGAGGTCCGGGGCCGCGGCGGCGGTCGGCCCGGCCATGGCGGCATCCGTACCGGCCGCGGGCCTGCCCGTCCCGGTCACCGCCGGTCCCCCGCCGGTACGGCGCCGGCCAGCGCCTCGCACACGGAGGCCGTGGTGACGACGGCCGCGCACCGCTCGGCCGCGTACTCCAGCGCGAGCCGGTGGTAGGAGGCGGAGAAGTCGGCGACGGCGTCGCCCACGAGGAACGGCTGGATGTCGCGGGTGAAGGCGTCCACCGCCGTCATCAGAACCCCCACGTGCGCGTAGACCCCGCAGATGACGAGCTGGTCGCGGCCTTCGGTCCGCATCCGTTCCAGCAGCCCGGAGTTGAAGAAGGCGCTGTAGCGCCATTTGGTGAACACCCAGTCGTCCGGGGCCGGTTCGAGGCCCGCGACGACGAGGCGGTGTTCCGGGGAGGTGCGCATCCCGGGGCCCCAGAAGTCCGCGAGCAGACCGCGCTCGGCGGGGGTCATCCCGCCGGGCTGCGCCGTGTAGGCGACGGGGATGCCGAGTTCGGCGCAGCGCCGGCGCAGCAGGGTCGCGTTGCTCACCAGGGGGTCCCGGGGGGAGGTTCCGCGCGGGAACGGCCGGAGGAAGTACTCCTGCATGTCGTGGACGAGCAGCACGGCGCGCCGCGGGTCCACCCGCCAGCCGACCGCCGCGGGAGGGAACTCACCGGGCAGGGGCATCGGGTAGGGATCGATGGAAGGGAGGCCTGCCATGCGGTGGTCGGTCCTTTCGGGATGCGGTCGGTGGACGGAGCGGACCCGGGCGCGCGCGTGGACGTGGGGCCGCGCCCGGGGCGGAGCGGGTGTACGGCGGGGCGGGGGGGGGGAGGGGCGCGGGCCGCCCGGCTACACCCCGAGGGTGGCCCCGCCGTCGACGGTCAGGCCCTGCAGGGTGATGTGCCCGGCCTCGTCCGACAGCAGAAAGCGGATGGCGTGGGCGACGTCCTCCGGGCTCGCCACCTTCCCCAGCGGTATGCCGGTCCGGTAGGCGTCCGGGTTTCCCGCCACGGAGGCGGTGACCGCGCTGCCGTCGGCGTGCATGCCGTGCAGCATGTGGGTGTCCGTCGAACCGGGGGTGACCACGTTGCAGCGGACGCCGTACCGGGCGACCTCCAGGCCCATGCACTTGGTGAAGGCGATCGCCGCCGCCTTCGACGCGGCGTAGGCGGCCATGTGCGAGCGGGCGGTGCCCGCGGCGTTCGACGCGACGGTGACGATCGAGCCCCTGCGGCGCGCCACCATGCGGCTGACCACCGCGCGGGACACGAAGAAGACCCCGTTCGCGTTGACCGCGAAGGTGAGGTACCACTCCTGGTCGCTGAGGTCCGTGACCTCGCCGAGGCGGAGCACGCCGGCGGCGTTCACCAGGTAGTCGATGGGCCCCAGTTGCTCCTCCACCGCGTCGATCACGGCTTCGACGTCGGCGCTCGAGGTCACGTCGGCCGGGTGGCCCCGTACGGGCAGGCCTTCGGCGGCGAGCTTCTCGACCGTTTCCCAGAGCTGCCCGTTGTCCAGGTCCACGGCGGCCACCACCGTGCCCTGCTCGGCGAGCAGCCGGACCACGGCCGAACCGATGCCGCCGGCCGCTCCGGTCACCAGGGCGACTTTGCGGGCCATTCCGTCGCTCATTGCGAGGCCGTCGCCGACAGCGGCCGCAGGGCGGACGGCTCGGCGAACTCTTCGACCGCGAGGGCCCGTTCGCCTCCGGCGTGCGCCTCCTCGGCTTCGCGCAGGGCCGCGATCTTCAACTGGCGGACGAGCATGAAGAGTCCGTAGGTCACGATCAGGGCGATGGCCGGGGCCCCGACGATGTACGCCCACACGTGCCGGATGCCGAACCGCCGGCTCTCCACGATCATGTACGCGCCGACGGCCGCCCAGGTGAGCACCAGGTCCATGTACACGAACTGGGTCGCGAGGTTGGTCGTCGAGTCACGGAGGAAGTTCTCCACGACCCCCAGCGCACCGGCGTCGGCGTTCTGCACGACGAACGCGACGGCCATCCACCCCATGATGATCAGACCGATCAGGGCGGACGTCCCGTACAGGACGCACAGTGCGCGGTCCCTCCCGCGCACCTCGCTCAAACGCGTCACAACTGCCTCCCAGGCATGGGTTCCTCCTGCGGCCGGGCGGCCGCGGGATCATCGTTCGTAGCTGTAGTCGTCCAGGTCGAAGTGGCGGGCCCGCCAGGCCGCTTCGTAGGTGGAGGCGGGGCGGACGGCCGGTGCGTCCCCGTGCTCGTCGAGGTAGTAGCTGTGGGTGCCCCGGCAACTCGGGTCGAGGAAGACCGTGTTGCGCATGCGGCGCAGGTTCCTGCGGAAGGACCGGTCGTGCTTCTCCGGGCGGACGACCGCTTCCGTGGCCCGGCGTCGCCGGGCTTCGCCGATCACCCGCAGGGCGTGGGTCACCTGGTAATCGATCATTCCGAACCAGGACCCGCCGGTGAAGGAATAGGGGCCGACGATGAACCACAGGTTCGGGTAGCCCTTGATCGACGTGCCCTCGTACGTCTGGAACCGCTCGGTCTTCCAGAACTCCTTGAGGTCGCGGCCCCCTTGGCCGCGCATCGGGAACGGGGGCAGGTTGTCGAGCACGTGGAATCCGGTGGCCAGGATCAGCACGTCGAGGTCCTGTTCCTCGCCGTCCGCGGTGCGGATGCCGGACGGGGTGATCTCCTCGATGGGCTCGGTGACGAGCTCGACGTGGTCGCGGGTGAAGGTGCGCCAGTAGCCCTTGCTCAGCGACGGCCGCTTGCAGCCCACCCGGTAGGAGGGCGTCAGCTTGCGCATCAGCGTGCGGTCGCCCTTGACCTGACGCCGCAGGTAGAGCTTGGACGCCGCCTCCCCGGCCTTCGCCAGGAAGGGGAAGCGCCGGTAGTGGACCATGGCGATCACGAAGCTGAGCTCGGTCACGACGTCGGTGAGCAGCCGGATCGTCCGCTGCGTCGCGGGAACCCTGCGGAAGAGCCGGCGGACGGACTCCGGTACCGCGAAGTCCGGCTTCGGGAGCAGCCAGGTGGGGGTCCGCTGGTAGACGTGCAGCCGCTCCGTCCGCTCGGCGATCTCCGGGACGATCTGGACCGCGGAGGCCCCGGTGCCGATGACTCCCACCCGCTTGCCGTCCAGGTCCAGGGACCGGTCCCACTGCGCCGTGTGCACGAGGTCGCCCTTGAACGTGTCGAGGCCGGCGATGGCGGGCGTCTTGGGCTTGGTGAGCCACCCGGTGGCGCAGATGACGAAGCGGGCCGTCAGCGCGGTGCCGTCCCCGAGGACCACCGTCCACACGTGCGCCGATTCGCTGTAGGAGGCGCGCTTGACCCGGGAGTTGAAGCGCAGGTGGGGCCGCAGGGCGTACGCGTCGATGCAGTGGTCGGCGTACGCCTTGAGCTCCTCCCCCGGGGGGAAGACCCGGGACCAGGACGCGAAGGGTTCGGCGGCGAAGGAGTAGGAGAAGGCGGAGATGTCCACGGCGACGCCCGGGTACGTGTTGGCGTACCAGCTGCCGCCCACGTCGTCCCGCTCCTCCAGGATGACGAAGTCGTCGATGCCCGCCCGGCGCAGGCCGAGCGCGGCTCCGATGCCGGAGAACCCCGCGCCGATGACGAGGACTTCGTGGTCGGGAGTCATCGTTCCCCTCGTGGACGTCACAGGGCCAGACCGATCGCCTGCAGGGACCCGAACGCGAGCAGCAGCAGACAGGTGTGCTCCAGCGCCGGAATCAGCTCGCGGCCGGCCGCTCCGCCCAGCACCCGGCGCATCGGGAGGACGGCGAACGGGACCGCGCCGAGGACGAGGAACGCACCGGGACGGGCCGAGGCGAGGAGCAGCGCGGACACGAAGGCCGCGGCGACGCAGAGGGAGTAGAACCGCCGGGTCGGTCCGGCGCCCATCCGTACCGCGAGGGTGATCTTCCCCGCGGCCGCGTCGGTCGGGATGTCGCGGAGGTTGTTCGTGGTCAGCAGCGCGACCGCGAGGAAGCCGAGGGGTACGGACGCGCCGAGGGCGATCGGGGGCACGTGCCCGAGCTGGACGGCGGCCGGGGCGCACACGAAGACGACGCCGTGGTAGAGGAAGATGCTGGCCTCGCCGAGCCCGCGGTAGCCGTAGGGCCGGGCCCCGCCGGTGTAGAACCAGCCGCCGAGCGCGAGGGACGCGGTCAGCGCCAGCACCCACCACGAGACCAGCACGGCCAGGACCAGCCCGGCCAGGGCGCCCACGGCGTACAGCACCAGTCCGTGCCGGAAGACCTGCCGGGGCGTGGCCCGTCCCGAGCCCACCAGCCGGGCCGGGCCCGCCCGGTGGTCGTCGACGCCCCGGATCCCGTCGCTGTAGTCGTTGAAGAAGTTGGTCCCCAGGACGAAGCCCAGGACGAGCACGGCCGTCAGGGCGGCGTGCCAGCGGTCGACGGTCCCGGCCTCGGTGGCGACGGCCAGGCCCACCGCGAGCGGGGCGAGGGTGACGGGCAGGGTCTTGAGCCGTGCGCCGGCCACCCAGCTCCGCACGGCACCGTGCCGCACGGGCTGTTGCTGAAGGGTCATTTCTTGGATCCCACGCCCAGGTAGAGGACGGACGTGGACTTCGTGCGCACCATGGTCACTTCGTCGATCCGGCCGGCCGCGAAGCGGGCCATCTCGCGCATCCGGGGGCGCAGGCCGAGCAGTTCGAGCTCGACTCCGTTCTCCCGGGCGGCCCGGGTCAGTCGCTCCCGGTTGACGAAGAGCCGGTGGTCGTGGGTGCCGCGGGGCGGCCGGCCGGGGAGGGGGAGGTTCTCGGCGAGGGTGATGGAGACGAGCCGGGCCATCCGGGTATCGGCGATGGTGTCGACGATCAGCGTGCCTCCGGGACGCAGCACCCGGCACGCCTCGGCCACCACGGCGTAGGGATCGGGTACGTGCTCCAGGCACTGCCCGGCGGTGACCACGTCGAACGACTCGTCCTCGAAGGGGAGTCGGGCGACATCGGCCCGGACGACCTCGTCGAACCCGTGCCGCAGCGCCTCGCGGAGCGACATCTCCGACAGGTCGACGCCGACGACCCGGTAGCCCTTGGCCGCCGCGTGCGGGCCGAACAGCCCCCCGCCACAGGCGATGTCGAGCAGGGCGGCCCGCTCGTTCCGCGCGAAGGGAACGAATTCCGCGCGGGCCCGGGCGATCCAGCTCAGTGGTGCGAGCGCCCCCCTGGGATCCCACCACTCGTCGGCGAGCCCGTCGTAATCCGAGATGAAGTCCTGCCGGATTTCCGACCTGTCCTTTTCTCCACTGCGTGTAAGCAAAGCAGTTTACCTCCGCCCGTCAGTCGCACTGCGGTCAGCCTTTCCCCGAAGCCTGACAGGGGCGGATAGAGCCCGCATGGAGCATCCCTAGGGCGGACGGCCCGCGCGCGTCCTGCGGCCTTCCGGAGCGGGGCCGGAGCCGGTTAACCTCCCCTGACTTCTTCAACTCCGGCAACCTGCCTGCCCATTCGACAGGCACCCATGCGGCGCGACCCGGAACGATTTCCGGGAAAGGTGGCACACGATGAGCACATTCGGCACGGATTTCGGGCGGTCCCTCTCCCTCACCCCCGAAAGGGTGGTCCGGGAGGGCGCGGACGGAGAGATCGGCGACCTCATGGCCGAGGCGGCCGCGTCCGGGAAGGACACGGCCGTACGGGGAGCCGGCCGCTCGTGCAATACCCAGACGCTCACGACCGGGACCGTGCTGGACAATTCCCGCGACGACGCGGAGCCCCGCTTCACGGGCGAGGGGCACCTCGTGGAAGTACCGAGCGGAATCACCTGGCTGGCGCTGGAGAAATGGCTGAACGGGCACGGCCGGGCCAACCCCGTCCTGCCCAGCTACCTGAATCTCACGGTGGGCGGAACGCTGTCCATCGGAGGTTTCGGGCACGGTTCCCTGCGGTCGGGACTTCAGATCGACCAGGTGGCGGAGATCGAACTCGTCGACGGAACGGGACGCTCACGCACGTGCTCCCGCGAGGAGAATTCCGAGCTGTTCCGATTCGCCCTGGGCGGCCTGGGACAAGTCGGTTTCATCAGGAACGCCGTGCTCCACACCGTCCCGTACCGGGCGGTCACTCCCGTCTCCAGGATTCCGCACACGGGAATGTCCGATCTCGCGGAATTCATGAAGGGCGTCGCCGCCGATCCCGCGGTTTCCGGCTATTTCGGCATGTACGACCGAGACTCCTGGTATTCGCAGATCGCCCTCGCGGCGGAGGTCGCGGAAGCCGTGGAGGCCGGCGAGCCGGGCACCGTGCTGCCCGCCCCCGACTACTCCCTGCTGCTGCACCAGGAGGTCGACCAGCACCTGCTGCCCGTCCTCCAGGACGCGTCCCACGTGAACCTCTGGGCCGACTACGTCTTCGACGAGGCGGGCTTCGAGGGGATCGCGAAGACCCTGGAGGAACTGACCCGCGAGTCCCCGTTCGCGGACCACCTGATCAGTCTGTACTTCCTGGTCATCGTGCGCCCCGAAGCGGCGACGCCCTTCGTCTTCGCCCCGTCGCTCGACACACCCGTCCAGTACGGGATCGGCGTGTTCACCACCATCGAGAAGTCCGACTACCACGCCGTGGCCGAGACCCGCCGGGTGCTGCGCGAGCTGCTGGCGGCCTGCGCGGAGGCCAAGGGGCGCCCGTACCTGTACGGCTCCCACGAGCTCGACGCCGAGCTGCTGGAGGGGTTCTACGGTGCGGACGCGCTGCGGCGGCTGGAATCCCTGCGCGCGGAGCACGCGCTGACCCGCTTCAACCCGCGGGCGTTCGGCGGCGTACGGCCGTGAGGAACGCGCGCAGGGGCGCGATCCCAATGGATCGCACCCCTGCGTAGGTTGGTGCCCAGGCGCCCAAGGGCCCTGGTGCCCTGGCGCCCGGAGGGCCCCTCCGGCTCAGGCCTCGGGGTTGCCGCCGAAGCGCTCGCGGTAGGACTCCAGGTCGTCCTCGGTGACCCTCGGGAAGAGCACCGCCGGAACCGTGAACGGGGTGCCCGCCGGCACCGCGTCGAGGGACGCGGCCTGCTCCGGGGTGACCCAGGTGGCCGTGTCGTCGGCGAGGTCGAACGCGGAGCGCATGGCGCGCGCGGAGGCCGGGATGAACGGCTCGGAGACCACCGCGTAGAGGTGGATGAGGTTCATCGCGGTGCGCAGGGTGAGCGCAGCGCCCTCCAGGTCGGTCTTGACCTCCGTCCAGGGGGCCTTCTCGTCGAGGTAGGCGTTGCCGGCGGACCACAGGGCGCGCAGCGCGGCCGCGGCCTTGCGGTACTGGAGTGCGTCCATGTGGCCCTCGTACTCGGCCAGCAGTTCGGCGATCTGCGCGCCCAGCTTGGCCTCGGCCTCGCCCGCGGGGCTTCCGGCCGGGACCTCGTCGCCGAACTTCTTGCGGGAGAAGGTCAGGACGCGGTTGACGAAGTTGCCCAGCGTGCCGCCGAGGTCCTTGTTCACCGTGGCGGCGAAGTGCTCCCACGTGAACGAGGAGTCGTCGGACTCGGGGGCGTTGGCGATGAGGAAGTACCGCCAGAAGTCGGCCGGGAGGATCTCCAGCGCCTGGTCGGTGAAGACGCCGCGCTTCTGCGAGGTGGAGAACTTGCCGCCGTAGTACGTCAGCCAGTTGAAGGCCTTGACGTAGTCGACCTTCTTCCAGGGCTCGCGGGTGCCGAGCTCGGTGGCGGGGAACATCACCGTGTGGAACGGGACGTTGTCCTTGGCCATGAACTGGGTGTAGCGGACGTCCTCGGCCTCGTACCACCAGGACTTGTAGTCGCGGTTCGCCGGGTCGGCGTCCGACCACTCCTTGGTGGAGGCGATGTACTCGATCGGGGCGTCGAACCAGACGTAGAACACCTTGCCGTCGGCGGCCAGCTCGGGCCACGTGTCGGCCGGGACCGGGACGCCCCAGTCGAGGTCGCGCGTGATGGCGCGGTCGTGGAGGCCCTCGGTCAGCCACTTGCGGGCGATGGAGGACGCGAGCTGCGGCCACTCCTCCTCGTGCTCCGCGACCCAGGCCTCGACCTCGTGCTGGAGCTTGGACTGGAGGAGGAAGAGGTGCTTGGTCTCGCGGACCTCCAGCTCGGTGGAGCCGGAGATGGCCGAGCGGGGCTCGATCAGGTCCGTGGGGTCCAGGACGCGGGTGCAGTTCTCGCACTGGTCGCCGCGGGCCTTGTCGTAGCCGCAGTGCGGGCAGGTGCCCTCTACGTAGCGGTCCGGCAGGAAGCGGCCGTCGACCGGCGAGTAGACCTGCCGGATCGCGCGCTCCTCGATGAAGCCGTTCTTCTCCAGCTGGCGCGCGAAGTGCTGGGTGATCTCGCGGTTCTCCGCCGAGGAGCTGCGGCCGAAGTAGTCGAAGGACAGCTCGAAGCCGTCGTAGACCGCCTTCTGGGCGTCGTGGGCCTGCGCGCAGAACTCGGCGACCGAGAGACCGGCCGCCTTCGCGGCGAGCTCGGCGGGGGTGCCGTGCTCGTCGGTGGCGCAGATGTAGAGGACGTCGTGGCCGCGCTGGCGGAGGTACCGGGAGTACACATCCGCCGGAAGCATCGACCCGACCATGTTGCCCAGGTGCTTGATCCCGTTGATATAGGGAAGCGCGCTGGTGATCAGGTGTCGAGCCATCCTCGGATGCTCCATTTCATATATGCCGGTACGACGTGACGTGCGGTTCATCGTATCGAACCGCCGAAACGCCACGCCCCGCATTTCTTCGGGGTGGACTGGGGTGCAAAGCACCGCGGAGGTGCAAAGCAAAAGCGAGGACTGTGACCACTCCGTCACGGCCCTCGCGCTGCGGCCATGGTACAGCGGGCCGGGCAGCCCCCGAACCGCCGTCCCCGCCCTTGGGACACCGCCCGCGACAGCCGCGGACGATGCTCCGGCGGACGGTCAGTCGCGGCCGCCCCGGGCGCCGTCGATCGCGGTGATCCGGACCCCGCTCGCGAGTCTGCCCGTCAGGGTGGCCGCGCGGCCCTGCGGACCGGCGACGGGGACGGCCAGGGTCCGGCCGGCGGCCTCCGCTCGGACGGCGCCGTCCGCCGTGATGCCCGCGACCTCGCGGCTGCCGGCCGCCAGCAGGTACCAGCGGCCGGCCGGCGACCTCCACCTGGCGCCCGCGAGCAGGTGCTGTCCGAACCGTCCGCACGCCGCGGTCCCGCGGGACCGCGCCACGTCCTGCGGAGCCCCGGCGGGCAGGCGCAGCTGGACCAGGACGTCACCCGGGCCGGCCCAGCCGGAGGCCCGGGTGCAGGTCCAGACGGCCCGGCCCGCGCCGTCGGGGAGTTCGGAGCCGGCGAAGTCCCAGATGTTGACGGCCCGTACCCCGCCGGCGCGGTACTCCCGCAGCCGGCAGGCGACCGGCGCCCACGCCGCCCGCGCGGCCGGGCCGGTGGCCTCGCGCGGCTGGCGTGCCGCCACCGCGCCCGGACCGTCGGGCAGCGGCGTGTAGGTCAGGTGTACGGGGGTCAGCGCGCCCAGGTCGGCGAGGACGAAGGCGTGCTTCTCCACGATGCGGGCGGAGGAGGTCAGCTCCAGCACGGGCCACGCCGCGCAGGCTCCGCCGGCGTCGCCCGTACGGGGCACCGCGGTCTCCTCGGTGACCCCGTCGGCGGAGACGGCCAGGGGTTTGGTCCCCTCCCCCGTCCGGAGCAGGTCGCGGGTGCCGGCCCGGGCGATCCACGGCGCGAGCAGGTACCGGGCCCGGCCCCCGTCCGTACTGTCGTTCCCGTTCCCGTTCCCGTTCCCGTTCCCGCTCCCCTTCTCCGGGGAGCGGCTCAGGGTCAGTGCGGCGGCGGTGGTCACGTTCGCCTCGTCGGTACGGGCGAAGTCGAGCTCCCGGCCGCGCGGCCCGGCGGTGGCGTCCGCCGATTCGCCGTAGCGGACCACCCGGTCCCCGTCGAGCAGCAGCACGACGGCCCGCCCGGCGACGTCCCCCGCGTACAGCAGCTGCGGCGCGCGCAGCGGAGCGTCGGTGGCCGTCCCCGGCGCGGCCGTCACCGCCACCTCCCGGGGCCGGGCGGACCAGGCCGCCAGGGCGCGGGCGAGCAGGCCCCGGTCTGCGGTGCGGGCGCCGCGCGCGGGCCAGGCGGTGAAGTCGACGCGGGCGGTGTCCGCCCAGGCCTCGGCGGGCACACGGACCAGCCGGTCGGGGTCCAGCGCCCCGGCGGCGGCCGGTCCGGCGAGCGGCGACGCGTCGGGGCGGGGCGCCGACCCGTCGGCCGCGAGGATCCCGGCTGCCAGGGCCAGCGCGACCGCGGCGGTCCAGCCCGCCCGGGTACGGCGCCGCCGGCGCAGCAGGTCGGTGGGGCGGGCACTGACCACGGCGGCATCGAACGCGACGTCGCCCGCCCCCCGCAGGAGCGTTTCCCCACCGGCCTCCCCCGCTCGGGCTCCGGATCCGGCACCGGAGCCGGAGCCCAGGCCGAAACCGGGGCCGGGGCCGGAGCCACGGCCCGGGCCGGCAACGGCCGACACCCCCGTCCACGGCCCGGTGCCCGCCCCCAGGGGTCCGGAGGCTCCGCCCACCCACTCCCTCCAAGCGGCCAGCGCCTCCCGCACGGCGTCCGCCGGGTCGGCGACCCCCGCCGCACCGAGGAGCCGGGCCACCGCCTCCTCGGGCAGTCCGTCCATGCCGTGCAGGACGAACGCCGCCCGGACCGGCCCCGGCGCCGCACCCAGCACCCGGGCCGGCTCGTCGATCCCGCCCGCCGGGGGCCACAGCCGCAGCCCCCAGACGAAGGGCAGCACGGGCGGCCACCCGAGCCCGGCCGCGGCGAGCCGGGCCCGGCCGGACGGAGCGAGGCTCGCGCGCAGGACCCGTACGCGCACCTGGGCCAGGGGCCCGCCCGGCCCGTCGGGACCGGCCGGGGCCGCCTGTGCACTGCCGAGCCCGCCGCGCGGGAGGGCCCGTTGGACCGCCTTGTGCGCGAGGAGGACCCGGGTATGGCGGCCGAGCGTGACCGGGAGCGTCACGTAGGCGAGCCGTACCAGTTGGGGGTAGTGCTCGACGAGGACGGCCTCGGCCTGCTCCACGGCGGTGGAGCCGAATCGCTGTGTTGTGCCCACTCTCCGACAAACGAGTGAATCTTGGGATGGTCACACGCCGTGCTCTCCGGCCGGGCGCGAAACGGACGCACAGGAGAACGGCATATGCGTTTGCACTGGTTGGGCGCGCGTGCGATCGACATCGATCAACACGTGATCATCACCGAACGTAATTCTTCCAGCTTTCGTCTCTGCGCCCTCCGAGTGCGCCCGCGCTGATTTCCTTGCCCCGCACACGGGATGGGGTGGAGCGGTGAGCGATGGCAGCGGTCTTCCGGAGGAGTCCGGTGGCGGGGCCGTGGGTCTGCCGAGCCGGCGACGGCGGCCGGCGCCCATGAGCCAGTGGAACGCGACGGCGCGCCTGTCGTACTGGGCCTTCCACGCCGACCGGCGCCCGGCCTACATGCGGTTCGCGTACCTGCAACTGGGCTCGGACGCGGCGGCCGAGGAAGCGGTCGACGCCGCCTTCGACTCGATCATGTGCGAATGGCTGCGGATGCTGCACATGGACCGGCTCGACGCCTACGCGTGGACCGTCCTCAAACAGCGGCTGATCGACCGCCAGTTCCGCCGCAGCCCCTGGCCGGAGCCGATGGACACCAGTGCCTTCGAGGCAGCGCTCAAGGAGGCCCGCGCGGGGGCCGACCAGTACGAGGTGCTCACCGACACCATCCGCTTCTACTCCGCCGTCTCCCGGCTCGCCGAACGGCAGCGCGACGCCGTGCTCCTGCGGTACGGGCTCCAGTGCACCCCCGGCGAAGCCGCCGCGATCATGGGTGTGGACGAGGCCACGGTCCGCTCGCAGCTCGGCCAGGCCCAGCGGCGGCTCGCCCGCCTGCTCGACACCTCGGCCGAGTCATGAACCGCAACACGAGCCGCGGAATCCGTCGCGAGGACGGCGGACTCCCGCGCTCCCTGGAGCAGTTCCTGGCCCGGGCGAGCGTGCGCGACCGCTATCCGCACTACGACCTGGGCGCGGCGGAGGCCCGGCTGCTGCGGCGCGGCGCCGACTCCACCGCCGCCGGGTCGAAGCCGCTCCCCGCTCCGGCCCCCAAGCGCGGCGGAACCCACGCCCGGCGCCGCACGCTGGGCTGGAGCGACCCCCTGCGCGACCTGCCGCTGGACTCCGAGCGGGCCGGACGCGACCTCAAGGCCGCCTGTCTGGCCTCCGTGTGCGCCACGGGGGCCCGGGAGCGGCTCGACGCCTTCGAGAGCGGCGGCCACGCCGACCTGCCCGGCGCCGTGATCTTCGGCTGTCTGCTGCACCTGGCCGGACTGCGCGAAGGGGCCCGGTTCTGGTGGCAGTTCGCCGCCGGGTCCGGGCGCAGCCGGACCGCGCACGCCGCGTACTGCCTCTTCCTCGACCACTCCCGGCGCGGCGAGCACCACGACGCCCGGGTCTGGGCCCGGGAGCTGGGCCAGCGGCGCTTCCGGCCGAGCGGGCGCCGGGAGCTGCGCGAGGTACGGCTGTGCGCGCAGGCGCACGTCCTGCGCTACGTCGACCAGCTCGACGACCCCGACCTGGGCCCGGTGCCGCTGCCGAGGCCCGGGGTGTCCCGGGCGCTGGACGCGTTCCGGCCGCCGGCCGCTCCGGGCGCCCCGGCGCGGCCGCCCCGGCCGGGGGCGGGCCGGCTGGGTTCGGGCCCGCTGCGCCACCCCGCGCTGACGGCCGCGGCCCGCGGGACCGTGGTCCAGCCCGGCGGGGGCGAGGCCCTGGCGGCCGCCCGGCGCGCCCTGGCCGTCGTACGGGTCCTGCAGCGGCGGCCGCTCGGCGTACGGGCCGGGCGGCTCGGGCGGGAGGCCGGCCTGGCCGAGGCGGAGCTCGGGCCGCTGCTGTCGATGCTCTGCGAGGAGCAGTACGCGTACCGCTCCGGCGTCGGGGTCTACGCCCCGGGGCCGGCCCTCGACCGGCTCGCGGCCCCGGGCGGCCGGGGCCTGGCGGGCCAGTTGCAGCGCACGCTGGCCCTGGCGCGGGACAGCGCTGGCGCGGCCGTGTACCTGAGCCGGTACGCGGAGGGGGAGGTCCGGATCACCCAGATGGCGGACGGGCCCGGCGCCCCGCCGGTACGGGAGTGGGTGGACTTCCGGGACGCCGCGCACGCCAGTGCGGTGGGCAAGTGCCTGCTGAGCCAGCTCGACCACGACGGCCGCGCCGACCACGTGGCCCGGCACCGGCCCGCCCGGCTCACCGAGCGGACCATCACCGACAGCCGGGCCCTGTTCAGCGCGCTCGACGCGGTGGCCCCGGGGGGCCCCGTCTTCGACCTGCGCGAGTACGCCCCCGGCGTGGTGTGCGCGGCGGTCCCCCTGGCGCTCGGCGACGCGGCGGGCAGCCTCGCCCTGTCGCTGCCCGGCGGGCACGCGCACCGGCTGGGCCGGGCCACCGAGGCGCTCCGGCTGAAGGCGGTTCCGGTGCTCCTGGCGCTGCTGCTGGCGGGGGCGATCCCGCCGGACGGCACGGAGGGTGCGGGCGGCGCGGAGGAGGAGGCGGAGGACACCGGGTCCGACGGTCCGGAGCTCCGGCCGGAGCCGGAACCGCAGCCGATGCCCGTGCCGGTCACGGCGGAGACCCTGCGCCAGCTGCGCAGGGTCTTCCGGACCCCGCTCACACGGGCCACCGGCGGGGCGGAGGGGCCGCACCTGGTCAGCGACAGCGCCTCGGAGGCGGCGTACCTCTTCGACGCCCCGCAGGGCGACGGAGCCCCGGGCCTGGCGCTCCCGCGCACCTACGCCCCGCTGGTCCCGGGCAGCCTGCGGACGGCCGGCGGGCAGGACGGGCTGGTGGTGCTGCGCACCTGACCGGGGAGGGCCCCGGGGTGGCGGGATCGGCGGGGAGGGGTCAGGGGGTGACGGAACCGGGTGCGCCGGGGACGAAGGTGGCCACGGCGGTGTCGAAGTGCCGCTTGGCCGCGGCGAGTTCGTCCACCGGGGCGGAGACCCAGATGTCGTACATCCGGCCGTTCTGGTCCCAGCAGAGGTCGTAGGTGTGCCGGGGCCCCTCGGCCGGGTCGAAGCCGTTCCAGGTGAACTCCCACAGCGCCGCCGGAAGTTCGTGGTGGGTCGTGGGGACGACCGTGCCGCCGCGGTAACCGGGGTTGGTGTCCGGGCCCTTGGCGTGGGCCTGCCGCATCACGCCGAGCGGACCGCCGGGCACCGGCATCTTCACCCGGATCCCGACGCGGAAGGCCCCGTCCGGGGAGACGTAGAAGACCCGCTGGTCGTCGGTGGCCCGCTGGTAGCCCTCGGGCACGGCGATGGCGAAGCCCTGCGGGTCGGCGAAGGTCCGGTACCCGGAGGGCGGCCCGCCGGGGGCCACACTCACCGGAGTCGGGGTGGAACCACCCCCGCTCGGAGTCACGGACGGGCTCACGGAGCCGCCGGGCGCCGGCGGCGCGCTCGATGTCCCCCGCCCCTCCTCCGCCACTGCGAACAGCGAGCGCAGCGGGTCGGCGCCCACCACCACCCCGCCCGCCACCAGAGCGACGACGACCGCGACCACCCCGAGGCCGAGGCCCCGCCGGGTGGCGAGCCGCTGCCCGGCCGTCGGGCGCGGAGCCACGGCCGGGGCCGTCGACCCCTCGGGCTCCGGCGTGGGCGTGGATCCGGCGGCGGGGGCGGAGCCGTCCGCGGCCACGGACGAGGGCGTCCCGCCGGCGGGTACGGGCACCCGGTCCGCGGGTACGGGTACACGGTCGGCGGGAAGAGGCCCACGGCCCGCGGCCTCGGGTCCGCCGACTGGCACGGTCATCCGTTCGGCCCGGCCGACCGGGCTGCCGCCCGCCAGGTACGCCGACAACAGCCGGTCCGCCTCGGCCGCCGCCATCCTCCGCTCCGGGTCGCGTTCCAGCAGACCCCGGATGACCGGCAGGAGCGGCCCGGCCTGGACGGGCGGCCGGATCTCCCCGGACACGACGGCGTGCAGGACGCCGCCCAGCGAATCGCGGCGGAAGGGGGATTCCCCGGTCAGCGCGGTGCACATGAGCGTGCCGAGCGACCACAGGTCGGCGGCCGGCCCGGCCTCGGCTCCCTGCATCCGCTCGGGAGCGGTGTACTCGGGCGAGCCGACGAAGGCGCCCGTCTCGCTGATGGTGGTGGCCCCGGAGAACCGGGCGATGCCGAAGTCGGTGAGCACCACCCGGCCGGTCCCCGCCTCCATGAGGACGTTGGCCGGCTTCACGTCCCGGTGGAGCACCCCCCGGCCGTGCGCCGCGGTCAGGGCGCCGAGCAGGGCGAGTGCGGTCCTCGCGGTCTCGACCGGAGTGAGGGTCTTCCCGGCGGAGATCAGGTCGGCGAGCGAACCACCGTCGACCAGTTCCATGACGATGCAGGGACGGCCGTCGTGTTCGACGACGTCGTGGACCACGACGACATGGGGGTGGCGCACGTGCGCCACGGCCCGCGCCTCGCGCAGCGCCCCCGCGGCCACACCGTCCCCGTCGCCTTCGCCCACGTGCAGTTCCTTGACGGCGACCGGACGCCCGAGCAGTTCGTCGGTGGCCCGCCACACGGTGCCCATCCCGCCCCGGCCCAGCCGGTCTTCCAGGCGGTACCGTCCGGCCACCACGACGCTGCCGCGCGCCTCGTCCTGTGCCACCGCGATCCCCCTCTGCCGTTCCCCGGGCCATGATGCCGTAGCCCGCTCTCCCGGCGGTCCGAGCCCGGCGCACTCTAGAATCGCGTCGCGCGGCACCGGCACAGCTCTACGGGGGGCACACGTGGAACCCACAGCCATCGGGCTCAAGTTGGCGACGGCCGTGATCGGCCCGCTCGTCAGGAAGTTCTTCGTCGCCGACGCCCCCGGGGCGGGGCTGGTCGACAAGCCGGTCCGGCTCTCCGGGTACGTCTCGTTCAAGGGCGAGAAGCGCACCCTCACCGAGTCCGACGTACGCACCCTGGCCGCCACCCTCGTCCGGCAGGCCCTGAGCACGGGCGAACGCCGGATCCCGGCGGACGAGGAGAACGCCGTCACCGACGCCCTCGCCGCGACCCTGCACGCCCTCGGCGACCTCACGATCACGGACGTCGACGCCGTCCGCCTCGGCCCGGAGGCCTTCGCCCGCGAACTGCGCCGCGCGGCCGACCGCCCGGAGCGCCACCTCTCCGCCGATGCCACGCACTTCTACGAGGCCCTGCTCGGCGTCGCCTCCCTGCACATCCTGGAGTTCTTCACCCAGCGCAAGACCTTCACGGCGCACGCGCTGGTCGGCCAGACCCGGGCGGTCCACGAACTGGCGGCGAAGGCGGACGAGTTGATCCGCCGCACCCCGCTCCCCGACGCGGCGGACGCGGCGTTCGAGGCGACGTACCTCCCCTACGTGGCGAAGAAGCACTCCAAGCTCACCATCTACGGCATCGACCTGAGCAACTCACCGACGCGCTGGCCGCTGGACGTGGCGTACCTCAGCCTGGAGGCGGCGCCGCTGGGGCGATCGGAGATCTCCTGGGACGCCTACGAGACCGCGGAGGATTTCCTCGCGGTGCAGCGGGCCCGGGAACCCCAGCCCGCGGACCAGGCACTGGCCCGCGCCCACCGCGTCTTCCTGCGGGGCGAGGCCGGTTCGGGCAAGACGACGCTCGTCCAGTGGCTGGCCGTCACCGCAGCGCAGCAGGACCGCCCGGACCGGCCCGCGTACCTCCACGGCCGGATCCCCTTCGTGCTCCCGCTCCGCACCCTCACCCGCCACGGGGAGCGCCTGCCGGCCCCCAAGGACTTCCTCGCCGCCATCGGCTGCCCCCTCGCCGGCTCCCAGCCCGCCGGATGGGAGCACCGGGTGCTCACTGCCGGTCGGGGGCTGGTCCTGGTGGACGGCATCGACGAGGTGCCGGAAGCGGAGCGGGAGCGGACCCGCCACTGGTTGCGGGACCTCATCGACACGTACGACGCCACCGGCAACCGCTGGCTGGTCACCTCGCGCCCGTCGGCCGTCGGCCAGAACTGGCTCACCGCGGAAGGCTTCGGCGAACTGGCGTTGTCCGCCATGGGGCGCTCCGACACCGCCACCTTCATCGAGCGCTGGCACGCGGCCGCCCGCGACGGCTCCGAATCCGCAGCCGAAGCAGCCGAACTCGACGCGTACGAGGCACAGCTCCTCACCGCAGTCGGAGCCAAGGCCGACCTCGGCAGGCTGGCCACCAACCCCCTGATGTGCGGCCTGATCTGCGCGCTCCACCGCGACCGGCGGGGCTATCTCCCGCACGGGCGGAAGGACTTGTACGAAGCCGCGCTGTCCATGCTGATCAGCCGTCGCGACCGCGAGCGGGACATGAACGTCCCCGACCTCCGGGAAGAGCCGCAGCTCGAACTCCTCCAGCGGCTCGCGTACTGGCTGATCAAGAACGGCCGTACGGAGATGGACCGTTCCCAGGCCGAGGCCATCATCGGCCGGGCCCTGCCGGCCGTTCCGGAGGCGGCGGCGCTGGGTGACGCACCGGCCGTCTTCGACCACTTCCTCCAGCGCAGCGGCCTGCTCCGCGAACCGACCCCGGGAACGGTGGACTTCGTCCACCGCACCTTCCAGGACTTCCTGGGCGCGCGGGCGGCGGTGGAGGAGGGCGATTTCGGGCTGCTCGCGGCGCACGCCGCGGACGACCAGTGGGAGGACGTCATCCGCATGGCGGTCGCCCTGGCCCGGCCGCGCGAGCGGGTGACCCTCTTCCAGGACATGCTGACCCTCGGCGACGGCACCGAGGAGGAACGCATCCGCTTCCGCGTCTACCTCCTCGCCGCGGCCTGCCTGGAGCACGCCACGACGCTGGAGCCGGCCGTCCGCGCGGCGGTGGAGGAACGCACCGCCAGACTGATCCCGCCGAACGACGAGGAAGAAGCCCGCGCACTGGGGCAAGTGGGTCCCCTGATCCTGGACCTGCTCCCCGGCCCGGAGGCCGTCGGTTCGGCGGACGCGGCGCGCCAGGTGGTCATCGCGGCCTCCCACGTCGCGTCCGACGCCGCGATTCCGTTCCTGGCACGGTACGCCGCCGAACGGGGTTCGCCACTGGCGATCCGGAGTCAGCTCGTGTGGGCCTGGTCGCGCTTCGATACCGCGCGGTACGCGGAGGAGATCATCTCGCGGCTGAACCCGGAGGGCCTGGATTTCACCGTCACTTCCGATGAGCAGGTGCACCTCCTGGAGCGGCTGGGGGTGTCCGTGGAATCCCTGGACCTCAGGAGCGACCCCTCGTGGGAGGTGCTCGCCTCATACCTCTCCCGGCACGCACTGACGAGCTTGCAGCTCCAAGATCGCGACCTGCCTCACCTGTCGTTCCTGGCCGGCCAGACGCGGCTCGAAACGTTCACCGCCCTCCAGTGCAGCCCGGTCTCCGATCTCTCCCCGCTCGCCGGGCTCCCCCTCCGGAACCTGTTCATCGACCTCACCACGGGCGTGGACCTCAGTCCGTTGTGGCAGCTGCCCCACCTCTGCAGCCTCGCGGTGTCCGCCGTGGAGCTCGAGAGCTGGACGCCGGCCGATTTCCCTCCGCACGCTCCCCTCGAGCACCTCCAGATGTTCAGCCACTTCCCTCACGAGTTCTCGCTCAAGGGAATCAGCCGCTTCCCCCTGCTCAGATCCCTCGGATTCTCCGGCTCGGCCACGGCCGAGGACTGGCAGGAGTTCTCCTCCCTGCGGGAACTCTCCCGGCTCAGCCTGGAGGCGGATTCGTTCGACGTCCTTCCGTCCGGCACCGTCCTGGCGGAGCTCACCCATCTCGACGTGAGCGGCATCGACGACGCACTCACCGCACAGAAGATCATCGACGTATTGCCCCGCACCTTCCCCCGCCTCACCGAGTGCGCGTTCTGGGGAAAGGTGGCTCTGGCAGGCACCGTCGACGTCTCCCCACTGGCAGGTGCCCACGCCTTGGAGGAGTTCCGCATCAGCGTGTCTTCGGCCCAGCTGGACGGTCTCGCCACGCTGCCCTCCCGGATCTTGGTCCACAGCGACTTCTGACCGGACATTCGGTCACCCTGTCCGCGCGAGCGCCCGGAGCCGCCCGGTAAGGTGTCGGACCGTGGCTGATCGTCGAACGGCAATCATGGAAGGCGCCGCGCGGGTCATCGCCCGGCGCGGCGTCCGCGGCCTGCGCGTGGAGGAGCTCGCCGCCGAGGCGGGCGTGTCCACGGCCTTGATCTACTACCACTTCAAGGACCGCGCGGGGATCCTCCGCGCCACCCTGGAGTTCATCAACGACCGCGCCGGCCGGTACACCACGGAGCGGGACCCCGCCGATCCGCCGCTCGACGCCCTGGGCGAGCTGGAGCAGACGCTCCTGCTGGAGTTCCAGGACGATCCCGCGGTACGGGAGAACAGCACGGCCTGGGGAGAGCTGCGCGCCAGCGCGGTGTTCGACCCCGACCTGCGGGAAGACCTCGCCGGCGCCACCCGCGTGTGGATCCAGGAAGTGGGCGAGCTGCTCGGGCAGGCCCGCCCCATGGCCCCGGCCGCCGCTCTGTCCGGTGCCGCCGAGCGGCTGACCGCCCTGGTGGAGGGGCTGAGCTCGCGCTGGCTCAGCGGCAGCCTGCCCCTCGCGCACGCCCGCGAGCTGATGGTGTCGTCCATCGCCGCCGAGCTGGACCGCCTCGCCCGCACCGCCTGAGCCGCAGGCTTCGTACGACGCTCCCCCCATCGGCGGGGGTCGCGCACACCTCGCGCCTTGACTGAATTTTCAGTCAGTGACAGAGTCCGGCCATGGCCGCTCTCGGCACCCCCACCTGCTCCGGAGGCTCACCCATGCACGAATCCCCCGACGACAGCCGCTCGCTCCTCGGCCGGCTCCTCGGCTCCGCCCCCTCCCGCAGGCGCGTGCTCGGGGCCGCCGGACTCGGAGCGGCGGGGGTCGCGCTCGGTACCGCGGCCGCCGCGGCGCCGGGGGCGCTCCGGGCGCCGAGCGCGGCGGTGCAGCGCTGGCGGGTGGACCTCGACGACGTTCCCCACGCCCGCACCTGGATGTCCTGGCCTTCGCGCTCCTCCATCTGGGGCGGCCGCGCGCTGGCCGGGGTCCAGGAGGACATCGCGTTGATCGCGAAGACGATCGCGCGCTACGAGCCCGTCACGATGTGCGCGCCGGACTCGTACACCGCCTCCACCGCCCGCTCCTGGTGCGGCCCGGGCGTGACCGTGACCACCGCCGTCGGCACCGACGACCTCTGGATGCGCGACATCGCACCGGTCTTCCGCCGGGACGGCCGCGGCGGGCTCGACGCGATCGGCCTGAACTTCAACGGCTGGGGCAACAAGCAGGCCCACTCCTACGACCGCCACGTCGCGGAGAGCGTCGCGTACGAGGCCCATCTCCCCTTCAGCAAGACGGACTTCGTCGGCGAGGGCGGGTCGATCGAGACCGATGGCGACGGGACCGTGATGGCCACGGAGAGCAGCCTCGTCAACAAGAACCGCAACCCGGGCTGGAGCCGGGCCGAGGTCGAGGAGGCCGTTCTGCACGCGTACGGCGCCGACAAGATGATCTGGGTGCCGGGCATCAAGGGCAAGGACATCACCGACGACCACATCGACGTGACCTCGCGGTTCATCCGACCCGGAGTGGTCATGGTCCAGGTGCCGCCTGCGGGCCGCGACGACATCTGGGCGCGCGATGCCCGGGAGCAGTTCTCGATCCTCTCCGCGGCCACGGACGCCCGGGGCCGGCGGCTGACCGTCATCGAGGTCGACGGCCCCGACACCACGCGCTCGAAGAACCCCGAGTTCGTCGACTCGTACATGAACTTCCACGTGGTCAACGGGGCCGTCATCACCGCCCAGTTCGGGGACGCCGCGAAGGACGCGGCGGCGAAGCGGGCCCTGGCGGCCGCCTTCCCGGGCCGGACCGTGGTGCAGCTCGACGTCGACCGGCTGATGGCCGGGGGCGGCGGCATCCACTGCTCCACGATGGCCGAACCGCGCCCGTAGGGCCGCCGCTGCCGGTGCCGTCCGTGCCCGCGGCACCGGCACGTGCCCGCCGCACCGGCGGCGCCGGCACGTGCCGGCGGGACCGGCAGCACAGCGGGGACGGCGCCAGCCCTTCCCTTCACAGATGAGGCCGCATGCGACTGACGCCGACCGAGCGGGACCGGCTGCTGATGTTCATGGCGGCGGAACTGGCCCCCGCCCGCCGCGCGCGAGGCCGCCCTGACCAAGGCCCGGGCCACGGGGTACCTCACCGCATACGAGGACGCGGCGCCCGACGGGGCGCAGCACCGGGCCCAGGCTAAGGCCGCCGCCGTCCGCGACACCTGCGACATCGTCTGAAGGGCGGCTTCCCGGCGTACGGGGTCACCGGCGACCCGAACGCGTCGACCGATCGCTGCGAACCGCTGGTCCTGGGACCGCAGTTCGGCGCCTACGGGGCCACCGCGGCCGACATATCCGTGGCGTTCGCCGCGGAAGCGGCCGTCCGGAACGGGGACGTGATGCCCACCCGGCGCCGCCGCGTGGCGGTCCGCGGGACCCGGGGCATCGGGCCGAAGCACATGCTCCGCAACAGCCGTACCGGCACCGTCGACGTCCATCCCGGCACGGGCCTGGTGTCGCCCGACGGGGAGCCGCTGGTCTCCGAGCCGGCCGACTCCATCTCGCTCGGCAGGCTCTACTTCCTCTAGGGGGTCTCCCCGGGCTAGGGCGCGTCCCCCGGGGCGTGCGGGCGGAGGTCCAGCATGCAGAACACCTTGTCGTAGCGGCGTTCGCCGACGGCGACGAAACGGGGCAGCCGCCCGTACTCGGTGAAGCCCAGGGAGGCGTAGAGCCGCAGGGCCCGGGTGTTGTCGCCCCGCGCATCCAGCGTGAGGACTTCGATCCCGGCCCTGCGGGCGTCCTCGAGGAGCGCGGCGGTCAGCGCCCGGCCGAGCCCGAGTCCGTGGGCCCCTGGCGCGACGGCGAGCTTCTCCAGGTCCGCGTGCGGCCGGTGGGTGGGGCGGGCGTAGCGCTGCCAGTACCCGAGCCCGACGAGCCGGTCTCCCAGATAGGCCCCGCGCAGGGCCGCGTCCCCGGTCCGTACGGCGGCCACGACCCCGTCGAGGAGCTGCGCCACCTCGTCCTGCCCGGGCGGGTCGACCCAGCCCAGCGCTGCGCCCCCGGCGACGAGCTCGGCCAGGATCCGGTGCGCCGCACCGGCGAACCGGGCAGCCCGTTCCGGGTCGGACCCCAGCTCCAGGGCGCCCACGATCACCGCTTCGGCGGCCGCGCCGCCCGTCTCCCGATCCATGACCGCTATGCGCCCAGTTCCCCGTCGATCGCGTCGGCGAGGAGCCGGCGGGCGTGCTCCAGGGGCAGCGAGCCGCTCAGCCACCGGACGCTGAGTCCTTCGAGGAGGGCCGTGAGGCGCTCGGCGGCGGCCGCGTGCTCGGGGGCCGTGCCGGTGGGGCGGGCCTGGGCGAGGAGGTAGGAGATCTCGTGGACCCAGCTGTGCGTGGCCTTGGCCACGTCTTCGCGCAGGTCGGCGTCGAATACCGCGCTGGCCCTCAGCTCGCCCCAGGCGGTGCTGTTCTCCCGCACCTCGGGGGTTTCCTGGAGTTCAAGGAGCAGGGTCCGCTTGAGCTCGTCGCGAGGGCTCTCCGGATCGTCCGAGCCGTCCTCGCGCTCGGCCGTGTAGCGGTCGGCGCGGTCGCTGATGAACTCCAGCGTGCGGCGCAGGATCCCGGCGCGGTCGGTGAAGTGGTAGTAGATCAGCGAGGTGGACACGCCCGCTTCGGCGGCGAGCTCCCCCACCCGGAGCCCGCGCACGCCGCGTCGCGCGATCACTCGCGTGGCGGCTCTGAGTATTTCCGTTCGACGGTCTGACACGAAGGGTCACTCTACCCGTCGAGTCCGTCACCTGGGGCTTTTCCTGACCGTAACATCAGGCACCCGTTTCCGGCGGTAACGCCGTGATCATGCCGTTTCAGGGGCCCCTCCACAGCCTTTCACGCCGTGTCCGACACGCGGTGTGACCGATTCCGCATCAGCTTGGCCAGAACCATTGACTGAATTTTCAGTTCGGTGGAGGATGCGGGCACCCCTTACAAACACTGACTGAATTTTCAAACAGGAGTGGATCATGACGAGTTTCCGCATGCCGGCCGAGTGGACGGACCACGAGGGCTGTCTGATGGCGTGGCCGACCCGGCAGGAGCTGTGGGGCGACGTCTTCGACGAGGTCAAGGTCGAGTACGCCCAGGTCGCCGCCGCGATCGCCGAGTTCGAGCCCGTCACGATGGTTGCTCTGCCCGGCAAGGGCGACGAGGCCCGCGCGCTGTGCGGTGAGGGCGTCGAGGTGATCGAGCTCCCGATCGACGACTCCTGGTTCCGGGATTCCGGTCCGATCTTCGTGCTCGGAGAGGACGGCCGGCGGGCGGGCGTGGACTTCCGCTTCAACGCCTGGGGCGGCAAGCACTTCCCTTACGACACCGACGACAAGATCGCCGGGGCCCTACTGGCGCACCTGGGCGTGGACCGCGTGGACTCGCGGATGATCCTCGAAGGCGGCGCGATCACGGTCGACGGCGAGGGCACCCTGATCACCACCGAGCAGTGCCTGCTGCACCCGAACCGCAACCCGGACATGACCAAGGAGCAGATCGAGGCCGAGCTGATCGCCCGCCTCGGTGTCACCAAGGTGATCTGGCTGCCGTACGGCGGTCTGCTGGACACCGAGACCGACGGGCACGTGGACGGCGTCTGCGCCTTCGTCGCCCCCGCCACGGTCGTCGTCCAGCTCCCGAGCGACCCGGCGCACCCCGACTACGAGCGCATGCGCGTCAACCGCGCCGTGCTGGAGGGGGCCACCGACGCCGCCGGCCGCCCCTTCACGATCATCGACCTGCCGCAGAGCAACCTCGTCGAGGTCGACGGCCGGGAGACCGAGGTCGGCTACCTGAACTTCTACGTCGCCAACGGCGGGGTCGTGGTCCCGATCGCCGGCACCTCCGAAGACGAGGGCGCGCTCGCCGTCATCGCGTCCGCGCTGCCCGGCCGCAAGGTCGTCGGAGTCCGCTCGCGCGTGATCGCGTACGGCGGCGGCGGCGTGCACTGCATCACCCAGCAGATCCCCTCGGCCGGCCGCGCCGTCTGACCGGCTCGCCCCCTTCGCCGTGCCCGGGCCGGCGGCCCGCACCCGGGCTCCGAGCCCCTCCCCGCTCCGCTCGCCGCCTGCCCGTACCTCCCCGCCCCGCATGGAAGAGAGAGCACCGATGCCCAGATCCCTTCCCTGGTCCAGAGCCGCCAGGTCCGCCGGCCCCGCCGCCACCAGCCCCGCCGCCACCGGTGGCGGTGCCACCGCCCGTGGCTCCGCCGCCCGACGCTCCACCGCCCGCCGGTACGCGCTGCCCGTCGCCGCGCTGACCGTCCTCGGCCTGGTCGCCGCCTGTTCCGGCCCGCCGAAGGGCGACGGGAGCACGAAGGACGCGGCCTTCAAGCTGTCCGCCGGCACCCCCGCCGCCGCGGGCGAGATCGACTCCTTCACCTGGGCCGTGTACGCGGAGCCGCCGACGCTGGACTACATATCGGCCTTCGACTACCCGGCGAACACGATCCTGTCGAACGTCTGCGAGAGCCTGATGCGGTGGACCCCGCAGCTCACCATGGCTCCGGGACTGGCCGAGAAGGCCACCAACCCCAATGACCTGACGTGGGTCTACGACCTGCGCCCGGGCGTGCGGTTCCACGACGGCGGCACGATGAGCGCCGACGACGTGGTCTACAGCCTGGGACGCCAGATGGACCCGGAGAACGGGGCCGCCTGGAACAGCAACTTCTCCAACGTCGAGACCGTCACCAAGACCGGCCCGCTCCAGGTGACCGTCAAGCTGAAGCAGCCCGACTCGCAGTTCCCCCAGTACATGGCGACCGCCGCCGGCGTCGTGGCCTCCAAGGCCGGGGTGGAGAAGGCGGGCGAGGACTACGGCACCACCGGCAGCCTGGACTGCACCGGCCCGTTCAAGCTCGGCGCCTGGAACAAGGGCCAGTCGATCGAGCTCCAGCGCTTCGACGGCTACTGGGGCACCAAGGCCAAGTCCGGCAAGGCCGTCTTCACCTTCCTCACCGACCCCAACGCCCGGACGAACGCCCTGCTGACCGGCGGAGCCGACGGCGGCTACCTGATCCCCACCGAGAGCTACGACCGGCTGCGCGCGAGCGGCGCCGGCACCCTCTACTTCGGCGAGGGCCTCAGCACCGTCAACGTCAACGTCACGAGCATGAAGGGCGCGCTCGGCGACGTCCGCGTCCGCCGGGCCCTGTCCCTGGCCCTGGACCGCCGCGGCTTCGTCAAGGCCGGCCTGGGCGGCGCCGGCACCGTCACCAGCTCGCTCACCACCAAGGCGATCTGGGCCGGCGCCCCCGATGCCGTCCGCGCGTCCGCCTTCGACACCCTGCCGTCCCCCGACCAGAACGTCGAGGCGGCCAAGCGGATGATCGAGGAGGCCGGCGCCACCGGCAAGACGCTGACCGTGGCGACCAGTTCCATCGGCCAGGACGTCTCGGTGCTGGCCACCGCGATCCAGGACGCCGGCACCAAGATCGGTCTGAAGATCGAGCTGAAGACCATCGCCCCGAACGCCTTCACCGCGCTGTTCACCGACCCGGCGGCGCGCGAGGGCATCGACATGTTCCCGGAGACGTACTACGACTCCATCACCGACCCGATGGACCTGCTGAGCAACTTCCAGACCGGGGCCTACCAGAACTACGCCGGCTACAGCGACGAGTCCTACGACGCGCTGGCCGACAAGGCCCGGGCCGAGTCCGATCCGGCCAAGCGCTTCTCGGCGGCCGCCGAACTCCAGAAGAAGGCCTCCGACCAGGTCCTGTGGATCCCGGTCGCCGAATGGCCCACCGCCGTCTTCCTGAACAAGCGCATCACCGGCGCCCCCACCACCATCTCCTACCTGTACTCCCCGTGGGCCGCGGACATCGGGGCGGCCGCGCGATGAGTTTCCTGCGCTTCGCCGTACGGCGGCTGGCCGAAATGGCCGCCACCCTGCTCGGCGCCTCCTTCGTGATCTTCGGCGCGCTGTACCTGGCTCCGGGCAATCCGGCGAGCTTCCTCCTGGGCGGCCGCTCGGCCTCCCCGGAGGCACTGCAGGCGATCAACGAGCACTACCACCTGGACGACCCCTTCGCCGTCCGGTACCTGAACTGGCTCGGCCAGGTGGTGCAGGGCGACTTCGGCCGCTCGATCACGTACCGCACGGACGTGTCGCGGCTGCTCGCGGACCGGCTGCCCAACACCCTGATGCTGATCTCGATGGCGCTCGTACTGGTCCTCGTGTTCGGGCTGCTCCTGGGCTGGATCGGCGCCGTCCGCGGCGGGAAGGCCGACTCCGCGATCCTGGTGACGACCACCGTCGCCATCGGCACCCCGTCGTTCGTGGCGGCGGTGCTGCTGCAGGGCCTGTTCGCCGTGAAGCTGGGCTGGTTCCCCACCGGCGGGGCCGGCGACGGTTTCGGGCAGATGCTATGGCACCTGACCCTGCCCGCCATCGCCCTGGCGCTCTACCTGATCGGCATGCTCGCCCGGGTCACCCGGGCCGCGATGCTCCAAGTCCTCGGCCAGGAGCACGTCACCGCCGCCCGGAGCCGCGGCGTGTCCGCGAGCCAGGTCATCCGTCGGCACGTCTTCCGCAACGCGCTGGGCACCGTGCTCACCACCGGCGGGCTCATCGTCTCCACCCTGCTGGTCTGCACCGTCCTGGTGGAGTCCGCCTTCAGCGTGGGCGGCATCGGCCAGCTCCTCGAACTCTCCACCACCACCAAGGACTTCCCCACCGTGCAGGCCATCTCCCTCATCATGGTCGCGCTGTTCATGACGGTGAACCTCGTCGTCGACCTGCTCCATCCGCTGATCGATCCCCGGGTCACCCTCGGCCCCGCGAAGAAGGCCCCGTGAGCTCCGTCCTGGTGCGCCGGCCGGGCCTCGCCCGGCTCCGGACCTCCCGCGCCCCCCTCTCCCTGTTCTGTACGGGCTTCGTCGCCGTCGTCGTCCTCGTCGCGGTGCTCGCCCCCTGGATCGCGCCCTACGATCCCAACTCCGTCGACCTGGCCAACGCCCTCGCGGGCCCCTCGGCCGAGCACCTCCTGGGCGTCGACGCCTCCGGGCGCGACACCTTCTCCCGGCTGGTCCTGGGCGCCCGTACCTCGCTCCTCGGCCCGCTCGGCGTCGTCGCCTTCTCCACCGTGGCCGGCGTGGCGATCGGCACCGCCGCCGCCTGGCGGGGCGGCTGGCTGGATTCGCTGCTCTCCCGCAGCACCGAGCTGGTCTTCGCCTTCCCCGGCATGCTGCTGGCCATCCTGATCGTCTCGGTCTACGGCGAGGGCCTGCTCGCCCCCGTCATCGCACTGGCCATCGCCTACCTGCCGTACGTCAGCCGGCTGACCCGCTCCCTCGTGCTCGCCGAGCGCGCCCGCCCGTACGTGGAGGCGTACCGCGTGCAAGGACACTCGGGGGCGCAGATCTGCCTGCGCCACGTGGTCCCCTCCGTCATGCCCGTCGTCCTCGCGCAGTCCGCGATCAACTTCGGCTACGCCCTGATCGACCTGGCCGGCCTCGCCTTCCTCGGGCTGGGCGTACCGGCCCTGACCCCCGACTGGGGCCGCATGGTCTTCGACGGCAACGCCGCCATCCAGGCCGGCTATCCGCTCTCCGCGATCGTGCCGTGCGTGGCGATCGTGCTGACCGTGGTCGCCTTCAACGTCGTCGGCGAGGCCTGGGCCGACAAGGTAGCCCGGAGGGCGCGATGACTCTGATGAACACCCTTGAGATCGAGGGCCTGCGGCTGCACCTGCCGGGGGCCGTCCGGCCCGTCCTGGACGGCGTCGGGCTCACCGTCGGCCCCCGGGAGACCGTGGCCCTGGTCGGCGAGTCCGGCTCGGGCAAGAGCCTGACCTCGCGCAGCGTGCTGCGGCTGCTGCCCGAAGGAGCCCGCACGGAGGGCGAGGTGCGGGTGGCCGGGGACGACGTGCTCACCATGTCACCGGGCCGGCTGCGGGTGCTGCGCACCAGCACGGCGGCGATGATCTTCCAGGACCCCCGGGCCGCGGTGAATCCGATGCGCCGCGTCGGGGACTTCCTCACCGAGAGCCTGCGGCTGAACGCCAAGGCGACCAAGGCGGTCGCCGAGGACCGGGCCGTGGCCATGCTGGAGGCCGTCGGCCTCACGGCGGGCGCACTGCGCAAGTACCCCGGACAGCTGTCCGGCGGCATGCTGCAGCGGGTCGTGATCGCGGCCGCGCTGATGGGCGATCCGGCCCTGATCCTCGCCGACGAACCCACCACGGCACTGGACGTCACCACCCAGGCCGAGGTGATCGGCCTCCTCGGGGAGCTGCGCGACCGCTTCGGAACGGGGCTGTTGTTCGTCACGCACGACCTCGGCCTCGCCGCCGCGATCAGCGACCGGGTGTACGTGATGTACGCGGGCCGGATCGTGGAAACGGGCCCGGCGGCCGAGCTGTTCGCCCGCCCCCGCCACCCGTACACGGCGGCGCTGCTGAACTCCACCCCCCGCCTGGACGCGCCCCGCGGGCGGCTCGCCGCGATCGAGGGCCGGCCGCCGAGCCTGCGCGAGGAGCTGAGCGGATGCCCGTTCGCCGCGCGCTGCGTGCTCGCGACCGACGTGTGCACGAGGGAGGCACCGGCCCTGCTCCCGGTCGCCGGGAATCCCGGCCGGCTCGCCTCCTGCCACCACGGCGAGCTGATCGCCGAGCAGGAACGCGAACGGGAACGCGAACGGGAACGGGACCAGGACCGGGCGGGGACCCCGCAAACAGGGGCACAGCGGAAGGAACTCCACCCATGACGACCGCCACCGGCACGAGCGCCGCCGCCACGGCGGGCACGACGAAGACCGTCCTGGAGGTCCTGGGCCTGCACCGGACCTACGGGAGCGTCCGGGCCGTGGACGACGTGTCGTTCCGGCTGGCCGAGGGCGGCTCCCTGGGCATCGTCGGCGAGTCCGGTTCGGGCAAGACGACCACGGTCCGCATCGTGGTGGGGCTGGAACACGCGGACGAGGGGCAGGTGTTGATCCAGGGCCGCGACCGCGGCGACCACGCGCGCGACAAGGCGCGCCGGCTCGCGCGGGCCCGCGAGGTCCAAATGGTCTTCCAGGACCCCTTCTTGTCCCTGGACCCGCGCACCACGGTGGGCGCGGCCCTGCGGGAGACCCTCGCCCTGCACTTCCCCGGCGCCGACCACGCGCGCCGGATCACCGAACTGCTCGACCAGGTCGGCCTCGGCTCCCGCGAGGCGGACGCGCTGCCCCGGCAGCTGTCGGGAGGGCAGCGCCAGCGCGTGGCGATCGCCCGCGCGCTGGCGGTCGAGCCGGCCGTCCTCGTCCTCGACGAAGCGGTGGCCGCCCTGGACGTCTCGGTGCAGGCGCAGATCCTGAACCTGCTCTTCGACATCCGCGAACAGACCGGCATCGGCTACCTGTTCATCACCCATGACCTCGGCGTCGTGCGCTGCGTCACCGATGACGTGATCGTCATGCGGAGCGGCCGGATCGTCGAGTCGGGTCCGACCCAACAGGTGCTCGCCGACCCCCAACACCCTTACACGCGCCTGCTCCTGGAGTCCGTGCCCCGACCGGGGTGGGACCCGCGGAGCATCGCCGCCGCGCGCCGCGCCCTGTGAGGGGGGCCGCGGGTGCGTCGGCGCCCGCGGCCCATCGGTTCACCCGTTCACCCGTTCCACGCAATTCGCGCATCCACGCTTGACTGATCGGAGATCAGAGATGAACGAGCACGTCGTAGGGAAGCTGGACAGACGAGGGTTCCTGGCCGCGGCCGGCCTCACGGCCGCGGGAGCGGCACTGGCATCGGTGGGCGGGCAGGCCTTCGCGGCCGGCCGGCCGTCGGCCGCGGCCGCCGGGGGCTTCTCCGTCCCGTGCGAGACCGTCCGGCACACCCGGACCTGGATGGCGTGGCCCGACCGGACCTCCATCTGGGGCAACAAGCTCTCGGGGGTGCAGGCGAACATCGCGCTCATCGCGAAGACCATCGCGAAGTACGAGCCGGTCGTGATGCTCGCCAACCCGGCGAGCGTTTCCAAGGCGAAGAGCGCCTGCGGGACCTCGGTCACCGTCATCAGCTCGATCCCCGTCGACGACTGCTGGATCCGCGACACCGGCCCGGTGTTCCGTACCAACGGGGCGGGCGGCCTGGACGCGTTCGGCACCAACTTCAACGGCTGGGGCAACAAGCAGAGCCACGCCAAGGACGCCCTGGTGGCGGGCCGTGTCGCCGCCTACGCCGGGGTGGCGTTCAGCACCACCTCGTTCGTCGGCGAGGGCGGCTCGGTGGAGACGGACGGCGCCGGCACGCTCATGGCCACGCGCAGTTCCCTCATCAACTCCAACCGCAACCCCAACATGAGCCAGGCGCAGCTGGAGGCGGGCATGTGCGCCGCCTACGGCGCGTCCAAGGTGATCTGGTTCAAGGGCATCTCCGGCCAGGACATCACCGACGACCACGTCGACGCCACGTCCCGGTTCCTCGAAGCGGGCAGGGCCCTGGTCCAGATGCCGCTGGCGAGCGACAACGACATCTGGGCCAAGGACGCGCGCGAGCAGTACCAGATCCTGTCCACCTCCACCAGCGCCCAGGGCAGCCCGATCGCGGTCACCAAGCTCCAGGGCCCCGACTACAACAAGATCCGCTCCACGAACCCCGACTTCGTGGCCTCGTACGCCAACTACTACGTGTGCAACGGCGCGGTGATCTCCTCGCAGTTCGGTGACACCCGGGCCGACGCGGCGGCCAAGGCCACCCTCCAGCAGCTCTTCCCGGGCCGGGTCGTCGTGCAGCTCAACACCGACAGCCTCGGCGGGGGCGGCGGCGGCATCCACTGCGTGACCCAGCAGCAGCCGATCGCGTAACCGCTCCCCCACCCGTCCGGCCCCCCGCTGTCCGCGGGGGGGGGCCGGTTCCGTTCCCGCGGGACCGCGGCCCCACGGCCCTCCCGCGGGACCGCGGCCCTACGGGGCGACGTCGTCCCAGGCCATCGCGCTCATTCGCCACCCGTCGGGCGTCCGCACGTACTGGGTGGTCTTGTGCCCGGAGCCCTCGAACCAGGTTCCGTCGAGGTATCCGGACTTGCGGTACTCGCTGAACCGGTGCGCGATCGAGCCGAAGACCTCGGTCCGCTCGGCGACCTCCCATTCGCGGAACTCCGTCAGCGTCCCGTCGGTGAGGATCTTCTCCCGCGGCTCGATGAAGCCGTCGAGGTCGTAGATCACGGGGTCGCCCCCGATGTTCTTGATGATCATCCCCTGGGGAATGAACACCTCGCGGACGGCGCCCAGATCCGGCCGCCCGCCGTCGACGTTGCTGAACGCTCCGAGGAAGACGCTCATCAACCGGTCCAGCTCAGCCTTGACTTCGGACACGCATACCCTCCCGAGGGCGAAGATTCCCGGCCGATCTTCGCCTACCCCCGACAGCAGGGCAATGGCCCTCGCACGCACACCACCGGAGCCCCGCCGGCGGCTGAGCGGTCCGGGGCCGATACCCAGCTGAAACGCAACCGTCGGGCGCCCGAAGGGATCCTCTGACGCACTGGAAGTGCGCCTCTCCGAGGCTGTGCCGGTACCCGATCCGCGGTGTACGCGACGTCGGAAGGCGACTGCCGTGCTGAGCACCTCGTACCGTTCTGAGACCACCGGGGAAGAAGGGCCGCCCGGCCCGCTCCCTACGGCACGCCCTTCCCGCATCAGCACCGGCCGTGGTCGTGTCCGTGGCCGGCTGATCGCCGCCGCCGCAGTGTGCGGCGCCCTGTCGATGGCCCTGCACACCTGGATCCCGAACGGGGTCGGCAACCTCGGCAGCCTGTTCCGGACCTTCCTGCCCTGGGTCGGGCTGAGCGTCCCCGTCCTGCTCGTGGCGGCGGCGGTACGCCGCTCGCGGCTCGCGGCCGTCGCCGTCCTGGCCCCCGCGGTCGTCTGGGTCTCCCTCTTCGGCGGGACGCTCACCGACAAGCGTTCCGGCGGCGGGGACTTCACCGTGGTCAGCCACAACGTGGACGAGGAGAACCCCGATCCGGCGCGGACCGCGCGGGCGCTCGCCGCATCGGGCGCGGACGTACTGGCCCTGGAGGAGATGTCCCCGAAGGCCACGCCCGTCTACGAGCGCGAGCTGGCCGCCGGCTATCCGTACCACTCCGAGAGCCTCGGCGTCAGGCTGTGGAGCAAGCACCCGCTGAGCGGCGTGGAAGCGGTGCCGATCATGCCCTGGACGCGTGCCGTACGGGCCACCGTCGACACCCCGGGCGGGCCCGTCGCGGTCTACGCCGCCCACCTCGCTTCGGTACGGGTGACCCCGGCCGCCGGTTTCACCACGGCGCGCCGCAACGAGGCGGCCCGGAAGCTGGCAGCTGCCGTACGGGCGGAGCCGCTGGCCCGGGTCGTCGTGATGGGCGACTTCAACGGGACGGTCGAGGACCCGGCCCTGGAACCCGTGACCTCCGGGCTGCGCTCCGCGCAGCACGACGCGGGCGCCGGCTTCGGCTTCACCTGGCCCGCCTCGTTCCCCGTGGTGCGCATCGACCAGATCCTGGTGAAGGGGATGAGCCCGACCTCCTCGTGGACCCTGCCGACCACCGGCAGCGACCACCTCCCCGTCGCGGCCTCCCTCCGGCTGTGACCGGACCGCAGGCCCGACTGACTACGATGGGCTCTCCCTATGTCCGTTTATGAGCAGGTAGGTGGCGTGTCGGCACCCCGGGTCCCCGACCCCGTCAGCATCCTCGTCGTCGAGGACGACGCCACCATCCGGCGCGCCGTGCAGCTGTCCCTGGAGCGGTACGGCTACCAGGTCGCGGTGGCCGCGGACGGACTCGGCGGCCTGGAGTCGTTCCGGGCCGGTGCGCACGACCTGCTGATCCTTGACGTGATGCTGCCCGAGCTCGACGGCATCGGGCTGTGCCGCCGGGTCCGCGAGGAGAGCCTGGTCCCGGTCCTGATGATGTCCGCGCGCGGGGACGCCCTGGACGTGGTCGCCGGACTGGAGGCGGGCGCCGACGACTACGTCGTCAAACCCGTCGACACCGCCGTCCTCGTCGCCCGCATCCGTACGCTGCTGCGCCGTGCGACGTTCCGGCCGGCCGAGCCGGGGTCGGGTTCGGGTCCGGGTCCCGCCGGGTCGGCCGGGTCGGCCGGGCCCTCGGAGTCCGCGGGCACCTCCCCGGACACCGGGACGGCCCCCGGGGACCTGGTCTTCGGGGACCTGACCGTGAACACCCTCGGCCTGGAGGTCCACCGGGGCGGACGGCCCGTCCCGCTGACCCCCACCGAGCTGCGGCTGCTGCTGGAGTTCGCGGCGGCTCCCGGCGCCGTGCTGGACCGCCGCCGGCTGCTGCGCGACGTCTGGGACTACGGCTGGGAGGGCGACACCCGGGTCGTGGACCTGTGCGTGCTGCGGCTGCGCAAGAAGATCGGCGCCGGCCGGATCGAAACCGTCCGGGGCTTCGGCTACAAACTCGTCCGCGACTGAGGGGCCCGGCCCGAGCCATGGCACTGCTCAACCCGCGCGCCCTGCGTTGGAAGGTCGCCGCCCTGACCGCGGCCGCCTGCTGCGCGGTGGCCGCCGTGATCGGCGTACTCGTTCACCGGGCGATGGCCGAACGCGGCGACCGGACCGGGCACGAACGCCTCTCCGTACGGCTGAACGCCGCGGAACGCGAGTACACCCGCACGGGCAGCGCACCGCTCGACGTCGAGGTCCTCGAACGGGAGCAGCTCGACGCACCGCTCGCGCGGGCACTGGCCGCCGGGGATCCGGCCGGCCTCTATGCGACCTGGTACGACCGCAAACCCCCCAACTGGTACTGGCTGTGGGGGGCCATGCCCGTCGAGGGCGGCCGGGTGCTCGTCGCCCGGACGGACATGAGCTCCGAGGTGCGCGGCCTCCAGCTCCTGGACCGCAGCATCGTCACAGCGGTGCTCGCCGCCCTCTTGGTCGTCGTTCCGCTCGCCGCCCTGGCCACCGAGCCGATGAACCGCAGGCTGCGCCGGGGGTCCCGTACGGCCCGGGCCATCGCCGACGGCGACCTCGACGCCCGCATCGGTCCGGCCGGCCGGGCCCGCGACGAGATCACCGAGATGTCGGCCGCCGTGGACGAGATGGCCGCGGCCCTGCAGCGCAAGCTGGAGGGCGAGCGCCGCTTCACCGCGGACGTCGCGCACGAACTGCGCACCCCGCTGATGGGGTTGTCCACCGCCGCCGGGCTCCTCCCGGAGGGCGACGAGGTGGCCGAGCTCGTCCGCGACCGGGCCCGGGCCCTGAACGGGCTGGTCGAGGACCTCCTGGAAATCTCCCGGCTCGACGCCGGAGCCGAGCGGGCCCGGACCGACGCGGTACCGCTGGGCGAGCTCGTCACCGACCTCGTCCGCCGCACGGGGACGCCGACCGGAGTGGTGGTCCGTGACGCCGGCGTGGTGGGGACCGACCCGCGCCGGGTGGAACGGATCGTGGTCAACCTCGTGACCAACGCCCACCGGCACGGGGCGGCCCCCGTCGAGGTCACGGTCGAGGGCACCGTCGCGGGCGCGCGGATCGTCGTACGGGACCACGGGCGCGGCTTCCCCGCGGAGCTGCTCGAGGAAGGCCCGCAGCGCTTCCGCACGGGAACCGCGGAGCGGGGGCGCGGGCACGGTCTCGGGCTGACCATCGCGCTCGGGCAGGCGGAGGTCCTCGGGGCCCGGCTGGCCTTCGCGAACGCCCCGGAGGGGGGCGCGGTGGCCACCCTCGACCTGGACGGCGGCCCCGGTCCGTCCGACGGTCCGGTCCGGCCCGCGGGCTGAAACGGAACCGCAACACGACCTCCCGGCGGCGGAAGCAAGCTCGCGCAGGTCCGGAAGTACGGCTCCTCGAAGGTGATCCGGGTGCGGGATCCGCACCCCGTCTTCCCGGAGGTTCCCCGATGTCCACCGACCACCGCCGTTCCTCCCGCGACCTCCGCGGGTCCGGCCTGCGCAGGTCCGGCCCGAGCAGGTCCGGCCCGAGCAGGTCCGTCGCGCTGTCCGCCGCCCTCGTCATGACGGCCGGTACGGGCGCCTGGTACGCCTTCGGCGGCGACGGGCCGCCCGGTCCGGCCGTCTCCCCGGACGGCACCGCGGTCGCTTCCCTCGCCGGGTCGCTGGACCTCCCGTGGCCGGCGCAGGGCCAGGCGAGCGCGGAGGTCGAGGGCATCGGCAGCCTCGGCACCAAGGGCGAGCAGGTACCGGTGCCGATCGCCAGCATCACCAAAGTCATGACCGCCCACGTGATCCTGACCGACCACCCGATGTCCGGCGACGGCCAGGGCGAGGAGGTGGACGCCGACCAGCAGGCCGCCGACGAGTCGTTCTCCACCTCGGAATCGACCGCACCCGTGGTGGCCGGCCACCGGTACACCCAGCGCCAGCTCCTGGAGCTCATGATGCTGCCCTCCGGGAACAACGTCGCCAGGCTGCTGGCGCGTTGGGACTCCGGCGATCAGGAGCGGTTCACGGCGAAGATGAACAAGGCCGCCGCCGCGCTCGGAATGGACCGCACCGCCTACGCCGGAGCCTCCGGCCTCGAAACCGGCTCGCAGAGCACGGCGGCCGACCAACTGAAGCTGGCCCGTGCCGTCATGAAGAACGAGGCTTTCCGCCGGATCGTGGCCACGCCCACCGTGACCGCCCCCGGTGCGGATGGGCAGATCCGCAACAGCAACAAACTGCTCGGCCAGGACGGAGTCATCGGCCTGAAGACGGGCTCCTCCACTCCGGCGGGCGGCAACCTCATGTGGGCCGCCACCCAGGAGGTCGCGGGCGTCCCCCGTCTCATCCTGGGCGTCGTCCTCCACCAGCAGGCCGGAACCAACCCCGCTGCGGGCATGGACGCCGCCTTCAGGACGAGCCACACCCTGATCACGGCCATCCGCGCCGCCCTCCCGCACGCCCTCGCCGCCCAGAGCCCGAAGAGCTGACCGGCGGACCCGGGTCCGGTCAGGCGGTCAGGCGGTCAGTTCCCGCACGGTCCGCTCGAGGGCCGAGAGGATCTCGGCGGCGCGTGCAGAGGTGTGCGCGGTGGCCAGCTCGACACTGAGCCGTCCGGCGAAGTGCGTGACGACGTACGTGGACGTGGGAGCGGGCGGTTCCCATGGGGTCGCCCGGCCGGCCGGGCGGAACCTCTGGTCGATGATGGCACCGCGGAAATCCTCGATCCCGCAACCGGCCGGTGTGCGCAGCTCCGGGATCCTTCCCCAGTTCGTCAGCATGACCGTGTCGTCCGCCAGCACGTACGCCGTCCCGGCGGCCGCCTCGGCAGGTGTCGAAACGTCCTGCTCCTGCGCCTGCTCCTGCTCCTGGTCCGGTCCCGTCAGGTGGAGCTGCGACTGCTGTACGACGCCGTCCTCGATGCTCGCCTTCAGTTCGTCGAGCAGGTCCTTGGCCAGCACCACCGGGTCGGTGTGCACGCCGAGAGACCGTGTGAAGCCGACCGTGCCGAAGACGTTCGTCCCGCCGAACGCGTCCACCGGCGGGCTGATGCGGGTGCGCACGTCCACCGGGTAGATGAAGGGAACGGCCACCTCGTGCACGTGGTCGGCGGCGGCTTTGACCCCGGCGTGGGCGATCATCACGGCCGCCGAGACCAGACCGTGGACCGAGACCCCGTTGGCGCGCCCGACCCGGGCCAGCGCCGAGGTCGTCTCGGCGGTGAAGCGGATCCGGCCACGGGCCGACCGCGCCCGCTCACCGGTGGGGGCCGCCGCGTCCGCTGCCGGATCCTCCGGCCGGTCCGGCACCGCGAACGGTTCGAAGAGGGCTTCCAGTCCGTTGCGTTCCAGCCGGGTGACCCCGCGGTGGGCCAGGAGCGCTTCCAGGGACTCCGGCACGGGGAAGGCCCCGAGCGGTGTGGGGAGCCCGGTTTCGACGATGTCGGTGTAGTGCCCCCACAGCTCGGCGAGCAGCGCCACCGATGCGCTCGCGTCGGCGATGCTGTGGTCCGTGAGCAGGGTGACCGTCGAGCGGCGATCCCCGTGGGAGACCTCCAGGCCGATGAGTTCGTCCGCGTGGTCCAGCGTGCGGGTCGCGGGTTCCGGATTCCCGTCGCCGGTACGGAACCGGATCGGGGGAACGGTGCGGTTCCCGTCGAGGAAGAGCTCGGTCCCCGCCGGTCCCGACCGCAGGCATCCGGTGAACACGGGGTGGGCCCGGCAGGTCGCCGCGAAGGCCTCCGACAACGCGGACGCGTTCAACGGGCCCGTGACCGTGACGGCGTACGCCACGGTCTCCATGGGCTCCACATGGGCGACCTCGGTCGGCGCCAGCATCCGCCCGGCAAGGGTCGGCACGGTCTTCTCGCTCATCGGCGACCCCGCTCCTGTTCGGGTACAACAACAGAGCCGGTCAAAGCGACGTGATGTCGCTTTGACCGGCTCTGTTTGGTCGATTGACCGTTGTGTCCGAGGGGGGACTTGAACCCCCACGCCCGATAAAGGGCACTAGCACCTCAAGCTAGCGCGTCTGCCATTCCGCCACCCGGACTAGGTGGTCGGCCCCGGTTTCCCGCGGCGACATGGACAACAATAGCAAAGGTTCAGCGGGGTTCCGACCAGGTATTTCGCCCGGGCCGGGTCCGACGCGCCGCGCTGACCTGCGGGCATGCCCGGGGCCCGGCGCGCGGGGCCGGGCGAGACGCGGAGTCTCGCCGCGCCGGGACTCCTGGTGCACGCACTCCCCCCACCAGGTCCGCCCGGCGCTGCCGGGCGTAGCGGGTGTCCCCGTCGGAGCGGTGCGGCCTCCCGGATGCTGATACCCGTTGGACAGGGGCGGGCCGAGGCGATCGGATGGGCGCCGCACGTTCGACTCCTGGGGGGAATCGCGCATGGAATCCGAGCATCGCGTCAGCACGCTGGAGCTCTTCTTCGACCTCGTCTTCGTCTTCACCATCACCCAGCTGACGGTGCTGCTCGCGGACGACCTCACCCTTCGCGGTGCCGGGCGGGTGCTGCTGATCTTCACGGTGCTGTTCTGGATGTACGGCGGCTACGCGTACCTGACCAATCAGGTACCGCCCGACCGGCCCGTGCGCCGCTTGCTGATCCTGCTCGCCATGGGGGCGTTCCTGGTGTGCGCCCTGGCCGTGCCCACGGCCTTCGGTGACGGCGGGGTCGCCTTCGGTCTCGGCTACCTGGTCGTCGTGATCATGCACAGCGCGCTGTACAGCCAGGCCCACGGGCGCGGGGTGCTGTGGTTCGCGCTGCCGAACGCGCTGTCCGCGCTGTCGGTGACGGCCGCCGGGCTGTTCGACGGCGCGGCGGCCCTGGGCCTGTGGGCCCTGGCGCTGCTGTTCCAGTTCGTCACGCCGGCCATCTCGCGGCGGGCTGCGGCCACCGGGGCCGACGCAGTCGAGGGGAAGACCATCGAGGATCAGCTCGGCGGGATCGGAGCCGCGCACTTCGTGGAGCGGCACGGGCTGCTGCTGATCATCGTGTTCGGCGAGTCGATCATCGCGGTCGGCATCGGTGTGGGTTCGCTGCCGCTGACCTTCGGGATCATCGTCGGCGCGTTCCTGACGCTGGCCGTCGGGGCCGCGCTGTGGTGGATGTACTTCGTGCGCGACGAGGGGCGTGCCGAGCACGTCTTCGCGGGCTGCCCGCCGGACCGGCGTTTCAAGCTGGCGCTGCGCGCGTACTACTACTGCTTCATCCCGATGCTGCTGGGCATCGCCGCCTTCTCGGCGGGCGTCAAGAAGAGCATCGGGCACCTGGGCGAGCAGCTTCCGGCCGGGCCCGCACTCGCCCTCGCGGGCGGGGTCGCCTGCTATCTGGCCGGGGACGTCGCCTTCCGGCTGGTGCTGGGGATCCGGCCGGTACGGTTCCGGGCGCTCGCGGTGGTGCCCGTACTGGCCACCGCCGCGGCGGGCATGCGGATCGGTGCGGTCTGGCAGCTGACCGCGCTGGTCCTGGTGCTCGTGGCCGCGCTGGCGGCGGAGTCCCGCAGCGCGGGCCCCGGCGCGGATCCGACCGGGGCCGAGCCCGGGGCCGACCTCACGGCCGAGCCCGGGGCCGAGCCCGCGACGGGCGGCGTCGCGGGCTCCGGGCCGGGTGTCGCCCCGGGTGTTACGGGCAGCTGATGACCTGGCCGGCGTAGGAGAGGTTGCCGCCGAAGCCGAAGAGGAGGACGGGCGCCCCGGAGGGGATCTCGCCGCGCTCGACCAGCTTGGACAGGGCCATCGGGATCGAGGCCGCCGAGGTGTTGCCGGAGTCGACGACATCGCGGGCGACGACGGCGTTGACGGCGCCGATCTTCGCGGCGAGCGGCTCGATGATCCGCAGGTTCGCCTGGTGGAGGACGACCGCGGCCAGGTCCTCCGGGGTGATCCCGGCCTTCTCGCAGACCTTGCGGGCGAGCGGGGGGAGCTGGCTGGTGGTCCAGCGGTACACGGACTGGCCCTCCTGCGCGAAGACCGGCGGCGTGCCCTCGATGCGGACCGCGTTGCCCATCGAGGGCACCGAGCCCCACAGGACCGGGCCGATGCCGGGCTCCTCGCAGGCCTCGACGACGGCCGCGCCGGCGCCGTCGCCGGTCAGGACGCAGGTGGTGCGGTCGCTCCAGTCGGTGATCTCGGTCATCTTGTCCGCCCCGATGACCAGCGCCCGGGTGGCGGCGCCGGCCCGGATCGCGTGGTCGGCGGTGGCCAGGGCATGGGTGAAGCCCGAGCAGACGACGTTGATGTCCATCACGGCGGGGCTGGAGCCCATCCCGAGCTTGGCCGCGACGCGGGCGGCCATGTTCGGGGAACGGTCGATCGCGGTGGAGGTGGCGACGAGGACGAGGTCGATGTCGTCCGGTGTCAGACCGGCGCTCGCGAGCGCCTTGCCCGCGGCCTGGTAGGCCAGCTCGTCCACCGGTTCGTCGGGTCCGGCCATGTGCCGGGTCTTGATCCCGACGCGGGACCGGATCCACTCGTCGTTGGTGTCCACCATGGCGGCGAGGTCCTCGTTGGTGATCACCTTCGAGGGTTGGTAGTGCCCTAGCGCCACCACGCGTGAACCGGTCATGGGCGGGGTCCCCCCTTGTAAGGCAGTCAGGATGTACCAGCTTTGCCTGCTACCGACGGGTACAAGGGCGCGTGACCCGACAGGATTCAGTGCCCGGAATTTGGAGCTTCCCGAGGGTCCTCCAGCGGGGCAAGGTGCCCGAAGCGGATCCGGGAGAATGAATGCTCCAGGCGCAGGACAAGTCTGTCGCCGCTAGAAACAGATGGACTGATCACATGGGACGGGTCACCGAACGCCGTCGCGTCATCCGGATCCGGAACGGCGTGGCAGGGGCCCGGGCGGACACCCTGGTGGCCGAAGAGCCCCTGGAGATACGGCTGAACGGCAAGCCGCTGGCCATCACGATGCGCACCCCGGGTGACGATTTCGCCCTGGCCGTCGGCTTCCTCGCCAGCGAGGGCGTGCTCGCCTCGGCGTCCGACGTCCGGGCCGTGACCTACTGCGAGGGCGCCGCCGAGGACGGAACGAACACCTACAACGTGGTGAACGTACAGCTCGCCGCCGGAGTTCCGGTGCCCGACATCACGCTGGAGCGGAACGTCTACACCACCTCCTCCTGCGGCCTGTGCGGGAAGGCCAGCCTGGACGCGGTGCGCACCGCGACCCGCTTCCCGGGGCTCGGGGACGATCCCGTACGGGTGAGCGCGCGGCTCCTCGGGGAGCTGCCGGACCGGCTGCGCGCGGAGCAGAAGGTCTTCGATCGCACCGGCGCCCTGCACGGCGCCGGGCTGTTCTCGGCGGGGGGCGAGCTGATCGACGTACGGGAGGACGTGGGCCGGCACAACGCGGTGGACAAGATCGTCGGGCGGGCGCTGCAAGCCGGGCGGCTGCCGCTGGCGGGCTCGGTCCTGCTGGTGTCGGGGCGGGCCTCCTTCGAGCTGGCGCAGAAGGCCGTGATGGCGGGCATCCCCGTGCTGGCGGCGGTCTCGGCTCCGTCCTCGCTCGCGGTGGACCTGGCCTTGGAGTCGGGGCTGACGCTGGTCGGGTTCCTGCGGGGCGGGGACATGAACATCTACGCGGGTGAGGAGCGGATCGACCTGACGGCGTGAGCCGCGGGGCGGCTGGGCGTCGACGGGGCGGCGGGGGCCGTCACGCGGCCCCCGCCCCTGCCCGCGCGGGCTACTTGTCAGCCAGGTGCCCCGCGCCGGTGTGCGGGGTGCCCGCCGGAGCCTCGATGGTCTGGCTGTACGGGTTGTCCTTGGACGCGGGCTCGATCTTCTTCGCGGCCACGTGCGGGGTGCCGGCCGGGGCCTCGACGGTGCGGCTGTGGGCGGAGCCGTCCTTGGCGGTGCCGTTGCCGTTGTCCGCGGCGTTGGCGGCTCCGCCGAGGGCGAGCGTGGCGAGCAGGGCGGCGGCGGAGACGGCGGCGATGCGCTTGTTGAGCTTCATGAGGGGCTCCCTGGTGTTCGGGGTTGTTCGGCTGACACCCAGAACCTAGAAGAACCGGACATTTCCTCGCTCTAACGCTTTCCGCCCCCGCACCCCCTCCGTCCTTACGGCGCCCCGATCACCGCTTGCGGCGGCCGCGGCGGGAAGCGGGCTCGGCCGGCTTCGGTTCCGGGGGGTCGATGCGGTGCAGGTCGAGGGTCGCCGGGAGCGGGGTGACCCCGGGGCCGCCCGCTTCCGCCCAGGCGATGATCTCGTCGGTGGCGGTGTCGTCCAGGGCCCAGCCGAACCAGACCGCACGGGCGCCCCGGCGGCGGGCCTCGGTGGTGGGCTGGACCACGATGACGTTGGCCTGCGCGCAGGGTCCGAGGCAGTCGGTCGTACGGACGGCCAGGCGCCCTTCGGAGGCCGCCGCGGCCTCGCGCAGCCGGTCCAGCTGGCCCTCGTGGTCGGTGCCGGGGTTCTTGCGGGGGTCGCCGCAACAGCAGCCCCGGCAGACCACCAGGGTGCAGGGGCGCGGGGCGTGGGCGGAGAGCGGGCGTATCCAGGTCACCGCCGCACGTTACCGGGCCTGCGGGACCGGGTGTTGAGGGGTGTGCGAGACCTCCGCCACATGCCCGGTGGCGCGTTCGGGCTGGTCCGTGGCCTGCGGGTCCTCCGCGGCCTGCGGGGCGTGACGGTCCTGCGGGGCGTGCAGGGCCTGCGGGGCGTGCGGGTCCCGTGCGCGGCGGCGGGCCAGTACCGCGCAGACCATCAGCTGCATCTGGTGGAAGAGCATCAGCGGCAGCACGGCGAGGCTCGCCTGGGCTCCGAACAGCACGCTGGCCATGGGGAGTCCGGCGGCCAGGCTCTTCTTCGACCCCGCGAACTGGATGGCGATCCGGTCCTCGCGGGTGAAGCCGAGGCGCTTGGCCCCGTACCAGGTGGCCGCCAGCATCACGGCGAGGATGACCGCCTCCACCGCCATCAGCCCGCCCAGGCGCGGGAGGCTGACCTGGCGCCAGATCCCCGCGACCATGCCCGCGCTGAAAGCGGTGTAGACGACGAGCAGGATCGAGCCGCGGTCGACGTAGCCGAGGACCTTCTTGTTGCGGACCAGGAAGCCGCCGACCCAGGGGCGCAACGCCTGGCCGAGGAGGAAGGGCAGGAGCAGCTGGAGGACGATCTTCACCAGCGAGTCGAGGGAGAAGCCGCCCGCGCTGTTGCCGAGCAGGCCGGCGGCGAGGAGGGGGGTCAGGAAGATGCCGACGAGGCTGGAGAAGGAGCCCGCGCAGATCGCGGCGGGAACGTTGCCGCGGGCGATCGAGGTGAAGGCGATGGAGGACTGGATGGTCGAGGGAACCAGGCAGAGGAAGAGCAGGCCGCTGTAGAGGGGCGGCGTGAGCACGGTGGGGACCAGGGCGTGCGCGGCGAGGCCCAGGAGGGGGAAGAGGAGGAAGGTGGAGGCGAGCACGGTGAGGTGGAGCCGCCAGTGGCGCATGCCGTCGAGGGCCTCGCGGGTGGAGAGCCGGGCGCCGTAGAGGAAGAAGAGCAGGGCCACCGCCGCGGTGGAGGCGGCCTCCGCCACGGAGGCGGCCGCGCCGCGGGCGGGCAGCAGGGCGGCGAGGCCGACGGTGGCGAGCAGACCCAGGATGAACGGGTCCACGGGGAGGTGCGGGCGGCGCATGGGGAGGCTCACTTGCTGAGGGGGACTCGACGGATTCCTCTTCATTCTCGGGGGCGGGCGGTGATCGGGAAACCCGTACACCGCTCTCACTGTCATCACGGAACATGATGAGCGGGCGTAAGGTGGACGGTGTGTACGACCCCGTTCAGCTGCGCACCTTCCTGACCGTCGCCCAGACCCTGAGCTTCACGCAGGCCGCCGCCCGGCTCGGCGTCCGCCAGTCCACGGTCAGCCAGCACGTGCGCCGGCTGGAGGAAGCCACGGGCCGGCCCCTCTTCCTGCGCGACACGCACAGCGTGGAACTCACCGAGGACGGCGAGGCGCTGCTCGGTTTCGCCCGCTCGATCCTGGAGGCGCACGAGCGCGCGACGGCCTTCTTCGCGGGGACCCGGATCCGGGGCCGGCTGCGCTTCGGCGCCTCCGAGGACTTCGTGCTGACCCGGCTGCCGGAGATCCTGGAGTCCTTCCGGCACGAGCACCCCGAGGTGGAGCTGGAGCTGTCCGTGGAGCTTTCGGGGACCCTGCACGAGCGGCTGGACGCGGGGCGGCTGGACCTCGTACTCGCCAAGCGGCGCGGGGACGGCGACGAGCGGGGCCGGCTGGTGTGGCGGGACCGGATGGTGTGGATCGGCGCGGAGGGGCTGCGGGTGGACCCGGACCGGCCCGTTCCGCTGATCGTCTTCCCGCCGCCGGGGATCACGCGGGCGCGGGCGCTGGACGTGTTGCAGGCGGACGGACGGCCGTGGCGGATCGCCTGTACGAGCGGCAGCCTGAGCGGTCTGATCGCGGCGGCCCGTGCGGGGCTGGGCGTGATGGCCCACACCCGGGGACTGATCCCGCCGGGCCTGGTCCGGGTGAGCGGCCTGCCGGACCTCGGAACGGTGGAGTTCGCCCTGCTCCGGGGCCCCCGAAGCTCCGCCGCCGCGGAGGCCCTGGCCGCAGCAATCCTGTCGGGCGCGGACCGCCTCACGCGGGCCGCGTAGTCCGAGGCCGGGGCTGCGGGTGTGCCGCTGCGCGGGGCTGGTCCCCTACCCGCCCTTCCACCGTTCCCCGGGCCGGCCCGGACCCGGTCCTCAAACGCCGGACGGGCTGAAGAGGGGGATCCCGGGCTGCGCCCGGACCCCCCTGGGGCTCCGCCCCAGACCCCGGTCCTCACACGCCGGAAGGCTGAAATGCCCCGGGCCACCTCGAACCCGGACGGCTGGATCGGCTCGGCCCGGGCCCCCGGACCTGCGCGGGATATGTGCCGCCGTTCGCCGCGTTGGACGCCTAGGGTCGCCGTACGCCCGCAACCGGTCGCGGCCGGGCGGGGATTCGTACGGAAGGACTGGGGGACGACGCACGTGAAGATCGCGGTACTGGGGACCGGTGAGGTCGGGCAGCGGCTGGCGGGGAAGCTGGTCTCGGTCGGGCACGAGGTCACGATGGGGTCCCGTACGGCGGACAACGCCGATGCCGCGCGGTGGGCCGCCGAGACGGGGGGTGGCCACGGGACCTTCGCCGATGCCGCCGCCTCCGCCGAGCTCGTCGTCAACGCGACCGGCGGGCTGGTCTCGCTCGCCGTGCTGGAGGCCGCCGGGGCCGGCAGTCTTCGGGGCAAGACCATCGTGGACGTCTCCAACGCGCTGGACTTCTCGGAGGGGTTCCCGCCCAGGGTGGTCACCCCGGACGGCCACAGCGTCGCCGAGCAGCTCCAGAAGGCGTTCCCCGAGGCGCGGATCGTCAAGACGCTGAACACCATGAACAACGCGGTGATGGTCGAGCCCGGCCGGGTGCCGGGCCACCACACCGTGTTCCTGAGCGGCGACGACGCCGACGCCAAGGCCGAAACCACCGCGCTCCTGCGCTCCTTCGGCTGGGCGCCCGAGCAGATCACCGATCTCGGCGACCTGCCGAGCGCCCGCGCCACCGAAGCCCTGATGGCGTTGTGGCTGCGCCTCTACGGGGCGCTCGGCCCGGTGGACTTCAACCTCTCCGTGGTCACGGCCCGGGACCTGTCCTGAACGCACCGCTGAGGAGGTCTTGTGGAGGTCTTCCTTCCGTGATCACTGGCAGGTAGGCGTGGGATAGCGTCGCCGCGCCGTACGGAGAGGAGCGGGCCTTGCAGGAGATCACCGTCCCACCCGTCGTCACGGGCTCACCCGTCGGCGGCCTGGCCGATGCCGTCTTCCTGCACGCCCGCGAGGCCCCCGGCCGGGTCGTGCTCGGCCGCAAGTCGGACGGGGTCTGGGGCGACGTAACCTCCGGCGAGCTGGCCTCCGAGGTGCTCGGGCTCGCCAAGGGGCTGCTGGCGCAGGGCATCCGCTTCGGGGACCGGGTCGCGATCATGTCCCGCACCCGGTACGAGTGGACGCTCTTCGACTTCGCCCTGTGGGCGATCGGCGCCCAGCCGGTGCCCGTCTATCCCTCGTCCTCCGCCGAACAGGTGCACTGGATCCTCTACGACTCCGAGTGCACGGCCTGCGTGGTGGAGGACGAGGACCAGGCCATGACCGTCGGATCGGTGATCGACCGGCTGCCGCGGCTGCTCCGGCTGTGGCAGCTGGACGCGGGCGCCGTCGACGGGCTCGTCCGGGACGGGCTCCAGGTCTCCGAGGACGTCGTGCACCGGCACCGGAGCGCGGTGACGCCCGATGCGACGGCCACCGTCATCTACACCTCGGGGACCACCGGCCGCCCCAAGGGCTGCGTGCTGACGCACGCCAATTTCATGTTCGAGGCCGACACGATGGTGGCCCGCTGGGAGTCCGTCTTCCAGGCCCGGCCCGGAGAGCAGCCGTCCACCCTGCTGTTCCTGCCGCTCGCCCACGTCTTCGGGCGGATGGTGGAGGTGGCGGCCGTCCGCGCCCGGGTGAAGCTCGGGCACCAGCCGGTGCTGGCGGCGGCCGAACTGCTGCCGGACCTGGCCGCGTTCCGGCCCACGTTCGTGCTCGGGGTGCCGTACGTCTTCGAGAAGGTCTTCGCCGCCGCCCGCCGCAAGGCCGAGACCGAGGGCCGGACGGGGCCCTTCGACCGGGCGGTGGACACGGCCGTACGGTACGCGGAGGCGCGGGAGCAGAAGGCGTTCGGCACCGGGCCCGGGCCTTCGGCGAAGCTGCGCGTGGAGCACCAGCTCTTCGAGAAGCTGGTGTACGGGAAGGTCCGCGAGGCGCTGGGCGGCAGGGTCCGGTACGCCATGTCCGGCGGCTCCGCGATGTCGCGCCGGCTGGGACTGTTCTTCGACGGCGCCGGGGTCACGGTCTTCGAGGGCTACGGGCTGACGGAGTCCTGCGCGGCCGCCACGGCGAACCCGCCCGGGGCCATCAAGTACGGCACCGTCGGGCGGCCGATCCCCGGCGGTACGGTGCACATCGCCGCCGACGGGGAGATCTGGCTGCACGGGGCCCACGTCTTCTCCGGGTACCTCAACGACCCGCAGGCCACGGAGGCCGTCCTGCGGGACGGCTGGCTGGCGACGGGGGACCTGGGGCGTCTCGACGCGGACGGCTACCTCACGATCACGGGGCGCAAGAAGGAGATCCTGGTGACCTCCAACGGCAAGAGCGTCGCGCCGGCCGCCCTGGAGGAGCGGGTCCGCTCGCATCCGCTCGTCTCCCAGTGCGTCCTGGTGGGCAACGACCGTCCGTACATCGCGGCCCTGCTCACCCTGGACATGGAGGGGGTCGCGCACTGGATGGCGATGCGCGGCCGCCCCCGGCTGCCGGCGGCGGAGCTGGTGCTCGACCCCGATCTGACGGCGGAGGTCCGCCGGTCGGTGGTGGCGGCCAACACCCTGGTCTCCCAGGCCGAGTCGATCCGCGCGTTCCGCGTGCTGGCCGAGCAGTTCACCGAGGAACGGGGGCTGCTGACCCCCTCGCTGAAGCTGAAGCGGCGGGCCATAGAGAAGGTCTACGCCCAGGAGGTGGCGGCCCTCTACCAGTCCTGACGGGCACGCGGAGCGATCACACCGACGGCCACGCCAACGACCCGAACCGTTACCTGACGGCCCGTCACTTTACTTGTCGTTGATATTGACGATGCGTCAGGTCGCACACAGAATGCGGGGATTCCGACCGGAGGGGATCCACACATGTTGCGACCGATCCGCACCCTGGCCGCCGCTGCAGCGGCGCTCGCGCTCGTCTCCGCCTGCAACTCCGCCTCCAACAGCGCCTCCCCCGACAAGCCGGGAGCCGCCGGCACCTCCCGCGGGGTGAGCGCCGACTCGATCAAGGTCGGCGGCATCGTGTCGATGACCAGCGCCAGCGGCTACAGCAAGAAGGACACCGACCTCGGGGCGAAGGCCCGCTACGCGAGAGCCAACGCCGAGGGCGGGATCAACGGCCGCAAGATCGACTACATCGGCGCCGAGGACGACGGGCAGGACCCCGCCAAGAACCTCGCGGCGGCCCGCAAACTCGTCCAGCAGGACAAGGTGTTCGCGGTCTCCCCCATGAGCTCGGTCACCTTCACCGGCGCCGACTTCCTGGAACAGGAGAAGGTGCCCACCTTCGGCTGGGGCACGCTGCCCTCCTTCTGCGGACCGAAGTTCATCTACGGGTTCAACGGCTGCCTCGTCCCCACCCCCGGCGGCACCATCAACCAGACCTGGCCCGAGGGCATCGGCAAGGTGCTCGGCGGCGCCGCGGGCAAGTCGGTCGCGATCATCGCCAACGACAGCGACGCCGGGAAGTTCGGCGTGCGCACCTTCCAGCAGGGCTTCACCAGCGCCGGGTTCAAGGTCTCCTACGCCAAGGCCTCGGTGCCCGGCACCGCCGTGCCGAGCGACTGGTCGGCGTACGTCAAGGAGATCCTCGAGAGCAACGACGGCAAGGCCCCCGACGCGGTCGTCTCCGTCATGCAGACCCCCAACAACATCGGGCTGTTCACCTCGCTCAAGCGCAGCGGGTACAAGGGGCTGCTCTCCGACCCGACCGACTACGACCCGGGTCTGCTCGCCAAGGACGCCACCAAGCAGGCCCTGGACGGCGTGCACGTCCTGCTGCAGTTCGAGCCGTTCGAGTCGACGAACCCGAAGATGGCCCAGTTCAAGGCCGACATCAAGGCCGCCAACGGCGGGCAGGACATCCCCCTCAACATGCACATGATGACGGGCTACATGTCGGCCGACCTGTTCGTGTCCATCGCGCAGAAGGCCGGCAAGGACCTGACCGTCGAGTCCTTCCAGGCAGCCGCACAGGGCTTCTCCGACACCGGCACCCTCGTCGGCGACCGCGCGGAGCCCAAGGGCCAGAAGGACAGCTTCGGCTGCGGCGCGCTCGTCCAGCTGAAGAACGGCGCGTACGAGGTCTCCGTACCGTTCAAGTGCTACGAGCCCATCCCCTTCAAGTAGGGGCCGGGGAAACCGAATGGGAGATCTGCTCGCCTTCGTACTGAGCGGTCTGGTGTCCGGCGCCCTGTACGCACTGCTGGCCACCGGCCTGGTGCTGTCGTACTCGGCGTCCGGGCTGTTCAACTTCGCGCACGGGGCCACCGCCTACCTGTGCGCGCTCACCTTCTACGAACTGCACTCCGGGCTCGGCTGGCCGGCCGTCCCGGCGGCGCTGCTCGTGGTCCTGGTCCTGGCGCCCGGGCTCGGGTGGGCGCTGGACCGGCTGATGTTCCGGCGGCTCGCGCAGGTCGGCGAGACGGCCCAGATCGTGGCCACCATCGGCCTGCTGGTCGCCCTGCCGGCGGCCGGGCTGTGGACGGTGGAGCTCCTGACCGACGCGGGAGCTCCGCTCAAGCCCGCGGAGAACCAGTTCGGGCTGCCGGGGGTGGGGCCGAGCCCCGCGAAGTCCTGGCAGCTCACCGCCGACGTGGGCATCGACTCCGACCAGCTGATCACCTGGGTGGCCACGGCCCTCGTGGCGGTCGCCCTGTGGGTGCTGATGCGGCACACCCGGCTGGGGCTGCGGCTGCGGGCCGCCGTCGACAACCGCTCGCTCACCGAGCTGCGCGGGATCGACGCCGACCGGCTGTCCTCCGTGGCGTGGATGATCGCCTCGGGGCTGGCCGGGCTGGCGGGGGTCCTGGCGACTCCGCTGCTGGGGCTGTCCGCGCACGATTTCACGCTGTTCCTGTTCGTGTCGGCCACGGCGGCCGTCATCGGACGGTTCGCCTCCGTCCCGCTCGCCTTCGCGGGCGGGCTGGGGCTCGGAGTACTGCAGAACCTGGTCGTCGGCTACGCGTCCTTCGCAGACTCCATCACCGGCTTCAGGACGGCCGTGCCCTTCCTGATCCTGTTCGGCGGGCTGCTGGTGCTCACCCGGCGGGCCCGGGCGGCCGGGACCGCCGCCGTGGACGTGGCCTCGCCCGACCATCTGGCCGGGGCTCCGTGGGGGCGGCGGTGGGGGGTGTGGACCGCCGGCGCGGTACTGCTGTGCACGGCCTTCTACACCGTGACCACCCCGTTCTGGAGCGGGCTCCTCGCCCAAGGGCTCGCGCTGGCCCTGGTGTTCATGTCCTTCACCGTGGTCACCGGGCTCGGGGCGATGGTGTCCCTGGCCCAGGGCACCTTCGTGACCGGGGCCGCGCTGGTGGCCGGACTGCTGATGAGCCGCGGGTGGCCGTTCTTCGCGGCACTGGCGGTCGGCACCTGCGTGGCCGCGCTGCTGGGGGCCCTGGTCGCCCTGCCCGCGCTACGGCTCGGGGGGCGCTCCCTGGCACTGGCGACGCTGGCCCTGGCCTTCCTGGCGGACCAGGTGCTCTTCCAGATGCGGTGGCTGCGCAACGGGGACTCCGGGTGGTCGATCCCGCGGCCCGTCATCGGACCGGTGGACCTCTCCGACGACCGGGCGCTGGGGGTGGCGCTGGTCCTGCTGGTCGCGGCGGTCGCCGCCGGGCTGAGCGCGCTGCGGGGCTCTCCCTCGGGCCGGGCGATGCTCGCCGTACGGTCGGCTCCCGCGGCCGCGATGGCCTCCGGGGTGTCCGTGCTGCGGACGAAGCTGCTGCTGTTCACGCTGTCGGCGGGGCTGGCCGGGTTCGGGGGCGTGATGTACGCCTCGTACAACACCCGCATCACCGCTACGGACTTCACGGCGATGACCGGGCTGGTGTGGCTGGCGGTGGTCGTCGCGGCGGGTGTGCGCAGGCCGCAGTACGCGGTGGTGGCGGGGCTGGTCTTCGCCGTCGCTCCGCGGGTCATGGCGGACTACGTGACGGAGTCCGCGCACCTGCCGGTGATCCTGTTCGGGCTGGCGGGGTTGGCCTTGGCCAACGATCCCGACGGGTACTGCGCGGCGGTGCCGGTGCGGCGGGCTCGGCGGCGGGCGGGTTCCGCGGCCGGGACGGGCGCTTCGGCCGCAGCCGGGGCCTCGTCCGGGGCAGTGCCCGGGGCCCGGGACGTTGGTAAGGCCGAGGCCGCTGCCGTTCCCGCGGCTCGGGTCGGTGGCGGCGGGGTGGGCCCTGCGGGGCTTTCCCCCACCCCGCCCCTTCCCGAAACCGGGCTCCGCCCGGACCCGTCGGGGGCTCCGCCCCCGGACCCCCGCGCCTCAAACGCCGGCGAGGCTGGATGTGCCGGGGCCCGGGGCGGAGCCCCGGTTTCGGGAAGGGGCGGGGTGGGGGAAAGCCCCGCAGGGCAACCGGCCGCAGCCGGGACGGCTCCGGACCGGCCCGCCCGGGCCCACGCCACCGGGGAGACGCCCCCACCGAGCCGGCCCGCCCGCGGGCAGGCCACTCCGGAGCCGCCCGCCCTGGAGCTGCGCGGTGTCACCGCCGGGTACGACGGGGGGCTCGTGCTGCACGGGGTGGACCTCGTCGTGCGGTGCGGCGAGATCCTCGCCGTGCTCGGGCCCAACGGGGCCGGGAAGAGCACCGCCTGCCGGGTGGCGGCCGGGGCGCTGCCCGTCGTCGGCGGGACCGTCCACGTGGCCGGGCGGGACGCCACCCGCGACGGCGCCGTGGGCCGCTCCCGGGCGGGGGTGCTGCTCGCACCCGAGGGCCGGGGGATCTTCCCCTCGCTCAGCATCGAGGAGAACCTCGCCCTCTACCTGAGGGACCCGGGCGAACGCGACGCCGTCTACGACCGGTTCCCCCGGCTGCGCGAGCGACGCACGGTCCCCGCCGGGTCGTTGTCCGGTGGCGAGCAGCAGATGCTGGCGCTCGCACCGCTGTTGCAGCGGCCGCCCGGGGTGCTGATCGCGGACGAGCCCTCCCTCGGGCTCGCACCGCGCGTGGTGGACGAGGTGTACGGGCTGCTCATGGAGCTCCGCGCCGCCGGCACCGCACTGCTGCTGGTGGAGGAGAAGGCGGCCGAGATCCTCGGGATCGCCGACACCGTCGCCTACCTCTCGCAGGGCCGCGTCTCCTGGTGCGGCCCGCGCTCCGAGGTGGAGGCGGACCGGCTGACCGAGGCCTACCTGGGGATGGCGACATGAGCGCGGGCGAAGCCCCGTACGAGGGGACGCACGAAGGGACGTACGTCCTGGAGGCCCGCGGCGTCAGCGTCCGGTTCGGCGGGGTCAAGGCGCTGACGGGCGTGGACCTCGGGATCCGGGCCGGCGAGGTGTGCGGGCTGATCGGGCCGAACGGGGCGGGGAAGACCACCCTGTTCGACGTGCTGTCCGGGATCCGGCGGCCCGACCAGGGCCGGATGCTGCTCGACGGGGTGGACGTCACCCGGCGCTCCCCCGTCTGGCGGGCCCGGCACGGCATGCGCCGGACCTTCCAGCGCCAGCAGTTGTTCGGGCAGCTCAGCGTGGCCGACAACGTCCTCGTCGCGCAGGAGTGGCGGGGCGGGGGCGGCGGCCTCGCCGCCGACCTGGTCGCCTCGCCCACCCGGCGCCGCCGCGAGCGGGAGCGTCGGGAGCGGGCCGCCCGGGTGCTGGCCGACTGCGGCATCGGCGCGCTCGGGGACGCGTACGCCGGCGGTCTGCCGGTGGGGCGGGCCCGGATGGTCGAGCTGGCCCGCGCCGTGGCCGATCCGCCCCGGGTGCTGCTCCTGGACGAGCCCGCGTCGGGCATGTCCGCGCCCGAACGCGAGCAGCTGGCGGCGGTCGTGCGCCGGCTCGCCGAGGAGGAGGGCTGTGCGGTGCTGCTGGTCGAGCACAACGTCGCCTTCGTGATGGACCTCTGCACCCGCGTGGTGGTCCTGGACCTGGGCACCGTCCTCGCCGAGGGCACGGCCGCCGAGGTACGGGCCAACGCGCTGGTCCGGGAGGCGTACCTCGGGGCGTAGGACCGCCACGCTCCCGTTCCCGCCGTACGGATTCACCCGTACGGCGGGAATAGGCCACGCCGGGGCCCGGTTGTCGCCGGTCGTACGGGCCTGCGCGCCAGCGCCCGTACGACCGGCAGTCAGCACCCGCACCAGCGACGACCAGAGAGAACGACCGACGTGAACCAGGTCCCCGGCATCAAGCTCAACAACGGCACGCTCATGCCCCAGCTCGGCTACGGCGTCTGGCAGGTTCCGGACGCCGAGGCGGAGCAGGCCGTCCGGACCGCGCTGGAGGCGGGCTACCGCAGCATCGACACGGCCTCCGTCTACGGCAACGAGGAGGGCACCGGCAAGGCCATCGCCTCCGCCGGAGTGCCGCGCGAGGAGCTCTTCGTCACCACCAAGCTGTGGAACGGCAAGTCCGAGACCTGGGGCCGGGACAACGTCCTGCGCGAGTTCGACGCCTCGCTCGCCAAGCTGGGCCTCGACGAGATCGACCTGTACCTGATCCACTGGCCGCGCCCGATGCGCGACGACTTCCTCGCCATCTGGAAGACCTTCGAGGAGATCGCGCAGAGCGGCCGCGCCAAGGCCGTCGGCGTGTCCAACTTCCGCCCCGCCGACCTGGAACGGCTCGGCGCCGAGAGCTCCCTGGTCCCGGCCGTGAACCAGATCGAGCTGCACCCGCTGCTCCCCCAGAGCGAGCTGCGCGCCCTGCACGCGCGCCTGGGCATCGCCACCGAGGCCTGGTCCCCGCTCGGCCAGGGCAAGGACCTGCTGACCCTGCCCGCCGTCACCGAGATCGCCGCCAAGCACGGCCGCTCGGCCGCGCAGGTGGTCCTGCGCTGGCACCTCCAGCTGGGCAACGTCGTGATCCCGAAGTCCGTGACCCCGGCGCGGATCCGGGAGAACCTCGACGTCTTCGGCTTCGAGCTGGACGCCGGGGACGTGGCCGCGCTGGACGCGCTCGGCGCGGGCGGGTCGGGCCGCCGGATCGGTCCCGACCCGGCCGAGTTCGACTACTGAGCCGCCGGTGAGCGAGCCGACGAGAGGGACGAAGGCGCTTGAGGGCGTCTACCGGATCCGCAATGCCGAGAGCGGGCTGCTGCTCCAGGTGGAGAGCGGCAACCGGGTCTGGGTCGGGCCGGACGGCGAGCCGGCCGCGGCCCGGCAGTGGGAGATCACCCCGGTGCACAGCGGCGGCGGGATCTTCCACCTGGTCAGCGTCCACAACGGCAAGCGGCTCGACGTCGCGAACGCCTCGACCGAGAGCGGCACCCGGGTCCAGGTGTGGAAGGCGAACGCCTTCGGGGCGCAGGAGTGGGTCGTGGAGGAGCACCTCGACGACCCCGGCGTGGTCTCGCTGATCGCCGCGATCAGCGGTCTGCCGCTGGAGGCGGACGCGGAGGGCCGGGCCCGGCAGTGCGAGGACACCGACTCCCCGGCGCAGTGGTGGCGCCTGGAGCCCGCCTGAGGACGGGGCGGGGGCGGGGCGGGGGTCATTGGCCCCGTCGCCTCTACCCCCCGCCCCGCCCCCGCCCGTCAGGCCCGTACGAAGGCGTGCAGCCGGTACGTCGGCTCCGCGCGCGGGGTGTCCGGTCCGGGCAGGAGTTCCAGCCGGTCCGCGAGTTCGCGCGGGGTGATCCCGCGCGGGTGGACCCGGGAGGCGTACCGCCCGGCGAGCAGCGCTTCCGCGGCCCCGCGCGGGGTGCGGCCCTGGCCGTGACCGGTGAAGAGGGCTTCGCCCGCGGGGCGCAGGCCCACCGCGGCGGCATGGCCGGTGACGGCCTGGACGGAGTCGGCGGGGGTGGCGGTGAGGTGCTCGGCGAGCACCACGTCGATGTCGCTCCCCACGTCGTGGGCGGCGTCCTTGTCGACGGTGGTGACGAACACCCCGCCGGGCCGCAGCACCCGCCCGGCCTCGGCGATCACGGCGGCCACCAGGCCCGGTGAGCGCAGCAGGTGCAGCAGCCAGACCGCGCTGACCGCGTCGAGCGAGCCCGTGCGGAAGGGGAGCCGGGTCCCGGAGGCCAGGAGCACCGGGATCCCCCGGGAGCGCGCCATGGCGGCCATCCCGTACGAGGTGTCCGCGCCGAGGACCCGCAGCCCCGGGCGGGCGGCGGCGATGCGGGTGGTGACGATGCCCGTGCCGCAGCCGAGGTCGAGCAGGGTGACGGTGTCGGGCGGGAGCAGGCCGAGGACCGCCGTGGCGGCGGCCTCGGCGCGCGGGACCCCGCCGCGGGTGGCGTCGTAGGCCTCGGCTTCGGCGTCGTAGTCGAGGAGCGGTCTCGGCGTGGGCACGTGCATCGGCGGAGCTTCCGGCATCAGGCGGCGCCGTGGGCGGGGGCCAGGGACTCGACGCGCTCGGCGAGGGTGAAGTCGGCGTCGGTGACGGCGTCTCCGGCGTCGTGCGTGTTCACCGAGAGGCGGACGGTGTTGTAGCCGAGGGTGAGGTCGGAGTGGTGGTTCAACTCCTGCTGCACACTGGCGATATGGCTGACCAGCGCGCTCGCCGCGAAATGGCTGCCCAGCCGGTAGGTGCGGGTGATCCGGTCGTCCTCGAAGGCCCAGCCGGGGAGTTCCCGCAGCCGGTCCTCGATCTCCTTCTGCGAAAGCGGCTCTCTCGACATCCGCAGGCTCCTTCCCCGTACGTGACTGCCCGATTGACCTGACGTGGAGTCAAGGTTCCCACAGCTCGGGCTTGAGGGAAGGTTTCGCGCCATAGTGCGTGCGGGTACTTCCGTGCCTTCCGTGGCCGTCGCGCCACCCCTATGCTCCTGCGCCGGACGTGACTGTTACCGCCGGTAATACCACCGGGTGCCGACGACATCGAGGGAGCATCACCGTGACGCGCACAGGAAACTCCAGGCGCACGTTCATCGCGGGGGCCGCGGCCACCGCGGGCGGGTTATCGGCCGCCGGGAGCCTCGCGGCCCCGGCCGAGGCCGCCACCGGATCCGCCGCGGCCACCCCACGCGCCGCGGCGGCGGGCGCGCGCCGCGTGGCCGTCCTCGGCGGCGGGGTCGCCGGGCTCACCGCCGCGCACGAACTGGCCGAACGCGGCTACGCCGTCACCGTGTACGAGCGCCGGGCGCTCGGCGGCAAGGCACGCAGCATGGACGTCCCCGGCAGCGCCCGGGGCGGGCGCCGCCCGCTCCCCGCCGAGCACGGCTTCCGCTTCATCCCGGGGATCTACCACAACCTGCCGGACACGATGCGGCGCATCCCCTTCCCCGGCAACGCCAACGGGGTCTGGGACAACCTGGTCGCACCGCGCGAGATGATGTTCGCCCGGGCGGCCGGCCGCGAGGACCTGCGCGCGCCGATCCCCTGGCCGGACCACTCCCCCGCCGAGCTGACCCCCGACGAGCTGCGCCGGGCCCTCACCGGCATCCTCCAGTCGCTGGTCCGCCTCCCGCTGCACGAGACGGCGTACTTCGTCGACCGCGCCCTGGTCTTCCTCACCAGCTGCGACGAGCGGCGCAACGAGCAGTGGGAGCGCACCCCGTGGTGGGAGTTCACCCGGGCCGCACGGATGTCGAGCGAGTACCAGCGGATCCTCGCCATCGGCGTCACCCGCAACATCGTGGCCACCAAGGCCGAGGAGGCCTCGACCCGTACGGTCGGCACGCTCGGCGAGGCCTTCGTCTTCAACCTGCTGGGCCGCGGCGCCGACGGCCCGCCGGACCGGATCCTGAACCTGCCCACCAACGAGGCGTGGATCGACCCGTGGGTAACCCATCTGCGTTCGCTGGGCGTGGAGTTCGCGATCGGGTGGACGGTGCGCGAGGTCCGGTACGGGGACGGTCGCGTGAGCGGGGTCCTCGTCGAGGATCCGGCCGGAGCGGTCCGGACCGTCACCGCCGACCACTACGTCAGCGCACTGCCCGTCGAGCACGCCCGCCGCACCTGGAGCCCGGCGCTGCGCGCGGCCGACCCGATGCTCGGGCGGTGCGACCTGCTGCAGACGGACTGGATGACCGGCATCCAGTTCTACCTCACCGAGCGCGCACCCCTCGTACACGGCCACCTCAACTGCATCGACTCGCCTTGGTCGTTGACGGCGATCCAGCAGGCCGAGCACTGGCCTTCGCGGAACTTCCCCGCCGACTACGGTGACGGCGCGGCCGTGGACTGCCTGTCGGTGGACATCTCCGAGTGGGACAAGCCGGGGATCCTCTACGGGAAGACGGCCAAGCAGTGCACCCGCGAGGAGGTCGCCCGCGAGGTGTGGGCGCAGCTGAAGGCCTCACTCAACGACACCGGCAAGACCGTCCTGTCGGACGGAAAGCTGCACTCGTGGTTCCTGGACCCGGGTGTGGACGGGATCGGCACCCCCCATCCGACCAACCAGGACCAGCTGTTGATCCACCCGACCGGGACCTTCCACAACCGGCCGAGCGCCGGCACCCGGATCCCGAACTTCTTCCTCAGCGGGGACTACGTGTCCGTCGACATCGACCTCGCGACGATGGAGGGGGCCAACGCCTCGGCCCGGGCGGCAGTCAACTTTCTTCTGGACAAGGATGGTTCGTCTGCTCCCCGGTGCACGGTGCGGCGGCTGTACCGGGCCCCGGAGGTGGAGTCCGCCAAGCGGCACGACCTGTGGCGCTACCGCCTCGGTCTGCGGAACGTCTTCGACGTGGGGTGACCGGGCTGCGGCCGCCCGGCTGGGCTAACGTCGCCGTATGACGACTGCTGCGCCCTTGACGGTAGGCGCCCTGCTGCGCACCTGGCGGGAACGGCGCGGACTCAGCCAGCTCGAGCTGGCGGGCCGCGCCGACTCCTCCTCCCGGCACATCAGCTTCGTGGAGACGGGCCGGTCCCGGCCGAGCGAGGAGATGGTGCTGCGGCTCGCGGACCACCTGGACGTTCCGATGCGGGACCGCAACGCCCTTCTGGTGGCGGCGGGTTACGCGCCCCGGTACGCGCACACCCCGCTGGACGCCCCCTCGATGGAGGTGCTGCGCGAGGGGCTGGAGCGGCTGCTGACCGGCTACGAGCCGTATCCGGCGCTGGTAGTGAACGCCACGTACGACGTGGTGGCCGCCAACCGGGGCATCCTGATGCTGATGGAGGGGCTGCCGGAGCACCTGCTGGCCGGCCCCCTCAACGCGATGCGGCTGACCCTGCACCCGGAGGGCCTCGCCCCCCGGATCCGCAACCTGCGCGAGTGGCGCGGGCACCTGCTGGCCCAGATGGAGCGGCAGATCGCACTGGCCCGTTCGGCGCCGCTGCGCGCGCTGTACGAGGAGGTGTCGGCCTATCCGCTGCCCGCGTCGGCTCAGGGGCCCGGCGCGGAGTGGCCGTACCAGGACGGGCCGGTGGAGGCCGTCGCCTACCTCGCGCTCCCCCTGCGGATCGAGCACGACGGGCACCTGCTCTCCTTCGTCTCCTCCATCTCCACCTTCAACACCCCCATGGACGTGACGGTCGCCGAGCTGGCCATCGAGACCCTCCTGCCGGCCGACCCGGCGACGGTGAAGTATTTGAGGTCACTGGCTCCCTGAGGTCACCGGCTCCCCGAGGTCACCGGCGCCCCGAGCCCGCGCGCAGTGCGAGCTGCTGGAGGAGGGCGAAGGAGGCGACGGTGAGCGCCTGCGCCGGGATCCACACCGCCCCGGCGGTGGTGGGCTCGAACCAGACGACGAGGGCGACGAGGCTGAGGGCGGCCCAGGCGTAGTTGCCTTCGATGACGAGCCTGACGGGGAAGACCGGGGGCTGCCGGCGCGATGCCAGCAGGCCGACGCCCGCCCCGTAGAGCACCAGGAACACGCCGAGCCCCAGCACCAGCCCCTGGCCGAGGCCGAGCAGCCTGCCGAGGGGCGCGGAGAAGGCGGCGTAGGCGAGCCCGTTGCCGGTGGTGACGACGGAGTCGAGAGCGAGGAACCGACGCAGCGCGGCCTGCGGGACGGCAGTGCGGGCTACGGCGGTGAACAGGGTTGCGGACATGGCGGATCAGCCTCCGTCGAGGGTCGATTGCGCTGGTGGAGTACGGATGACCCGGGCCCCGGAGCCGAGTGCGCGGCCCCGGAACCCGATGCCCCCACTGTGGCGCCGGAGCCCCCGCCGGGTCGATTACCTCCCGAGTAATGGGCGGCCTCCACCGGGTGGAAGCCCCACCTTTTTTGAGATGGACGGAAAGAAAGGTGGGGGGTACTCCTGTTCGGCCACGAACCGGGGGGATAGGCTTCACGCAGAGCAACCACAACCACCCCTCTCTCTGCTGACGGAGAAACGCCTGGTGCGCGCCGCCGACCGGCCTGACCTCACCGCGGCCTGGGCCCGTGTCGTGGCGTCGGCGGAGCGACACGGCCAGGACCCGGCACGGGTGCTCGCCGTGGAGCGGCTCAGCCACCTGTCCGGGGTCGCCCCGGACCGCGTCCCTGCGGTGCTGGCGGGTACCGCCGCCGAGCTGCCGCTCTGCGACCGGGTGCACCAGCGCTTCCTGCGGCTGCGCGCCACCCGGCGCGACAAGCACGGCAGGGAGTGGTCGCTCGCCGCGATCGCCGAGGACTTCGACGCCCCCGGCGCCTCCCTCGGCCCGCTCAACGCGGGCACCGGACTGCCCCGGCTCGGCCATGCGGCCGGCGTACAGCGGTTCTTCGGGGTCTACCCCGGATTCCTGCTCGCCGACAGCAAGAGCGCGGTGGAGCGCGCCCTGGCCACCACCGCGCCCGAGGGCCGTGCGGAGGGCGCCGCGGACGACCTCGAACACCTCTCGTACCTCACCGGCATCACCCCGGAGGACATCCGGCTCACTCTCGACGGCACACCGCCCCGGCTCCCGCTCAAGGAACAGGTGCGCCGCCGCTTCGAGCACCTGCGCCGCACCCGCCCCCGCGAGGACGGTCAGGCCCACTCCCTCTCCGCCATAGCCGGATCCTTCTGCGCCTCGGGCCAGTCGCTGACCCGCCTCACCCAGGGCGAGGGGCTCCCGAATCTCGCGGCGGCCGCCGGAATCCAGCGCTTCTACGGGGTCGAGAGCGGCTTCCTGATGGCCGGGGACGCCGAGGCGCTGGCCACCTGCCTCGCCGGGATCGAGCGCGAACTGGAATCCGCGCAACGGCCCGCCGAGAACCCGATGCTCGCCGTGATGCGGGCGCACGACGTGCGCAGCATCGTGACCCGGGCGGGCCGGCTCTCGCCGGACGGCTGGAAGTCGCTGGCGGACCACCTGGACGATCTGCTCGCACGGGAAGGGCAGTTGGGCCGCCCGGCCGTCCCGCGTCCGCCGGGCGGCGCCGATGACATCGACCGCAGTTCCGAAGGGGGAGCACGATGAGGACCACACGGGCCATGCGGAAGCTCGGCGACGACCTGCTGGCGGCGGCGCGCCTGACTCCGAGAACGGACGCCCCCGGCATCATCGGCAGCCTGTGCGCCGCCTACGGACGCGGCCGCGACCGGCCGGTGCTGTTCCGGTTCGCCTCGTTCCCGCCCGATACGGCCAGCGGGCTGTGTCTGGAGATGGAGGACCGCGACCTCCTCGTCATCGAGGAGCGCACCCGGCCCGAACACCAGCTCGTCATCGCCTGCCACGAGCTGTGGCACCTGGACGAGGGCACCTGCGACCGGCACGGCCAGGGCATGGCGGTGGCCGCCCGGCTGACGGGCCGGGGCGGCGGTCTGACGGAGCTTCTGCACTCCGAAGACGGGCTGAGCACCGTGCTGCGGCAGGCGGCCGCCCGGGCCGATCGCAGCGATCCCGCGGAGATCCGGGCGGAGACCTTCGGCCTGCACCTCGGAAAGATCCTCAAGACCTTCCTGCCGTCGCCCCGGGAAGAGCAGGTACCCGAGGCGATCGAGCGCATCAAGACCTCGTTCGGCTGTGGACGTTGAGCGGGCCCCGGCCCACGCCCCCGGCGGCTGACCACCGCCTTCCCGCCGACGCACCTACTTCGCCGATGCGCACGCGCACGGCCCTGACAGAGAGCACCACACGATGACCGAGTCCTTCCCGCCCAACCCGGCCCCGCCCTTCCCGCCCAACCCGGCCCGGTCCTCCCCGCCCCGCCACGCCGTCGTCATCGGAGGCAGCATGGCCGGCCTCCTGGCGGCCGCGGTCCTCGCCGAGCACGCGGCGGTCACCATCATCGACGCCGACACCCTGCCCGAGCTCCCGGAGCCCCGGCGCGGACTGCCGCAGGCCCGCCACGTCCACGTCATGTGGTCGGGTGGCGCCCGCGCCATCGAGGACATCCTGCCGGGCATCATGGAGGACTGGACGGAAGCCGGCGCGATCCGCCGCAGCCTGCCCACCGACCTGGTCACGAAGACCGCCCAGGGCTGGATCCCGCGGTACGGGGAGAAGCAGTTCAACATCTCCTGCAGCCGCGACCTCCTCGACTCGGTGGTCCGCGCCCGGGTGATCGCCTTGGAAGGGGTCACCACCCTCCAGCGCAGCCGGGTCCGCTCCCTGGAGGGCTCGGCCGCGCGGATCACCGGCGTCCGCGTCGACACCCCGGAGGAGGAGGGCCGGCTGGTCACCGCCGACCTCGTGGTCGACGCGAGCGGCCGCGGCTCCCGGGCCCGTTCCTGGCTCCAGGCACTCGGTGTGCACGGCATCCGGCAGGCGGAGGTCGACTCCGGCCTGGTCTACGCGACCAGGATCTTCGAGGCCCCCGCGGGAGCCCACGAGATGGGTTTCCCCATCGTCAACGTGCAGTCCGACCCCCGGGTCCCGGTCCCCGGTCAGACCGCGACGATCGTCCCCATCGAGAACGGCCAGTGGCAGGCCACCCTCTCCGGGACCCGGGGCGGCCAGCCCACCGCCGACCCCGACGAGTTCATCCCGTTCGCCAAGGGCATCCGCGACCCGATCGTCGGAGAGCTCCTGGAGGGCAAGAAGCCCCTGACCGACGTCGCCGTCACCCAGGGCACCGCCAACCGCCGGATCTTCTTCGAGAAGGCCGACCTCCCCGACGGCTTCTTCGCCGTCGGCGACTCGGTCGCCACCTTCAACCCGCTCTACGGCCAGGGCATGACGGTCGCGGCCCAGGGCCTGCTCGCCGTCCGCGCCCTCCTGCGCTCCAAGGGCGGCCTGGCCCACCCCTCCGTCGGCATGGAGGCGCAGCGCGCCCTCGCCCCGCAGGTGGCCACCGCCTGGGAGCTCGCCACCTCGCAGGACATCCTGTACCCGGGCGCCACGGGCATGAAGCCGCGTGCCGGCGCCGGCCTGCTCAACTCCTACGTCTCCCGGCTCATGACCGGAGCCACCACCCGGGAGGAGCTGACCGCCGCCTTCCTGGAAGTCATCACCATGACCAGCCCGCCCACCTACTGGGTCAGACCGTCGGTGGTCTGGCAGGTCCTGCGCGCCTCGGACCGGGGTGAGCTCAAGGCCCCGCCGCTGACCGCCGCCGAGCGGACCGTCGCGGGGCTCGACCAAGAGGCCGACCCCGTCGAAGCCCGGTAGACGCGCGATGGCGGACGGGCTCATCCTCTACGTGCCGGGGTTCGTGATCGTCCTGGCACTGGTCATCAAGGCTCCGACACTGCGCAACGGCTGGGACCAGCCGTTGATGCGTGCGGTGTGCACGCTGCTGGTCGTCGGTTCCCTCGCCATGTTCCTGTCCGGTCCGCCGACGATCGCCGCGGTCAACCGGCTCACAGGCGTCGTCAACTTCTCCGCGCCCCTGGTCTACAGCGTGCTCACCGCGTTCTCCGCGTCGTGCATCGTGCTGATCCTGCACTGGGGCGGCGGACCGACCCCCGGCGTCCTGCGGGCCACCCGGATCACCGTGGTGGCGTACAGCGCCGTCGTAGTGACGATCATCTTCCTGTTCGTCATGGGGGACGCGCCCGTGGAGCGGCTGCGGGACCTGGACACGTACTACGCCAACACCCCGTGGATCCGCGAGATGATCGCGCTCTACCTGGCCGCCCACGTCGTGGGCAGCACGGCCTTGAGCCTGCTGTGCTGGAAGTGGCTGCGGCGCGTGGACCCGGCGATGCGGGCGCTGCGGACCGGGCTGGCGCTGCTGATGCTCGGCATGGTGTTGGACGTGGGCTACGGCGTCGCGAAGTGGGCGGCGGTCGGCGCCCGCTGGTCCGGCCGCGACTGGGACGGGCTGTCCACCTACCTCGCGCCGCCGCTCGCCTCCGCGGCGGCCCTGCTGGTGGGGATCGGGTTCATCGTGCCCCTGGTCGGCGAATCGGCCGCCTGGCAGGAGTTCAGCCAGTACCGCCGGCTGCGTCCGCTGTGGAAGGTCCTGCACGGGTTCGCCGCGTCCAGTGTGACGACGGTGCCGCTGACCTGGTGGTCCCCGGTGGGGATCCGGCTGATCCACCGCGAATCGGTGATCGACGACGGGCTGCTGGCCCTCGCCTCCTGGTTCGACCCCGCCGTCCGGAGCGAGGCCTACGAAGCCGCACGCGCCCAGGGCCGGTGCGAGCGGGGCGCCGCTCTCGTGGCGGACGCGGCCGTACTCGCCGTCGCCTGCCTCCGCCGGGCCGCCGCAGGCCGGGGGGAACCGCACCCCGGGTCCGGTCCCGCCGAGCCCTACCGCCTCGGCACCCAGCCCCTGACGGAGCTGGCCCGGGAGTTCCACACCTCACCCGTCGTGGCGGCGGCCCGCCGGCGAGCCGCCGCCCTCGTCTGAAACCGGGCCGGAAGGGCCGCAGGCCCGGTCAGGCCGCGACCGCCACCGCTTCGCGGGCCGCGGCCGCCTCGCCCGTCAGGACCTTGAGCCGCTTGGTGAAGAGGACCATCACCGCGCCGGCCGCGATGACCATGGCGCCCTGCCACAGGAAGTTCCAGCTCTGGCCGATGACCGCGTCGAGCCGGGGCAGCTGGGCGCCGATCGCGTCGCCGGTCGCGGCGGCGAGGAACCACACACCCATCATCTGGTTGGTGAAGGCCCGCGGGGCCAGCTTGGTGGTGACCGAGAGGCCCACCGGGCTCAGGCACATCTCGCCCATCACCTGGATCACGTACACGCCCACCAGCCACATCAGCGAGACCTTGACCCCGCTGGAGGCGATGGCCGCGGCGCTCGACATGACCACGAACGAGGCGCCGGTCAGCAGCAGGGCCAGGCCGAACTTGAACGGGGTGCTCATGTGCTTGCCCCGGCGCACCCAGAAGGCGGCGAAGACGGGGGCCAGGATGATCACGAACAGCGAGGGCAGCGACTGGGTCCAGCTCGCCGGGATGTGCCAGCCGAGCAGGGACAGGTCGGTCTTCTGGGCGGCGAACATGTTCAGCTCGTTGCCCATCTGGTCGTAGACCAGCCAGAACAGCGTGGCGGCCAGGAAGAGCCAGACGTACGCCCGCAGCCGGGTCTTCTCGACCCGGTCGATCTTGGGGCTGCGGTACATCGAGAGCAGCACGCCCGCCGGGACCACCACGGCGACGACCGTCAGCACGAAGGTGATGGTGTCGATGCTCAGCGCGTGCGAGGCGGCCAGCAGGGTGACCAGGACGGCGGTGAAGACCAGGCCGTACGCGGAGGACTTGCCCACCTTGGCCCGCTCGGCCGGGGTGAGCCGGACCACGGGCTCCGCGCGCAGCTGCTCCGACAGGCGCCGGCCGCCCAGGACGTACTGGACCAGGCCGAGGGCCATGCCGACGGCGGCGGCGCCGAAGCCGAGGTGCCAGTTGATCTCCTCGCCGAGGTAGCCGACGACGAGCGGGGCGATGACGGCGCCGAGGTTGATGCCCATGTAGAAGATCGAGTAGCCGGCGTCGCGCCGCTGGTCGTCGTCTGCGGCGTACAGCCGGCCGACCAGCGCGGAGATGTTCGGCTTGAGCAGGCCGGTGCCGATGACGATGAGGACCAGGCCGGGCCAGACGAAGACCGGGTTCGGGACGGCCATCAGGGCGTGGCCGGCCATGATGACCACGCCGCCCCACAGGACGGCCCGCCGGGCGCCGAGGAACCGGTCGGCGATCCAGCCGCCCGGCAGCGCCAGCAGCGAGATCATGGCCATGTAGACGCCTTCCACGGCCTCCGCGGTGCCCTCGTGGAGGCCCATGCCGCCGTGGCCGCGGGAGGCGGCGAGGAAGTGCACGAGGATGGCGACCATGCCGTAGAGGCTGAAACGCTCCCACAGCTCGGCGAGGACGAGGGTGGCGAGCCCGCGCGGGTGGCGCTTCCCGCCCACCGCCGCCGCGTCCGGTGCTGCGTCCGACGCCGGGGGCTTCTGCATGTCCATCGAAGGCTTCACATATTCATTGGAGCCCCGTCCCGGCGAGGCGGGATCGGTCTTTCGGCCCCTTACCGCGGGAAACGGAACGCCCCGGACCGAAGGGCCCGGGGCGTTCGTCGTACCGAGGGGAGCGCGGCGCGGGTCAGAGGTCCGCGAGGGCCAGGCCGGCCTGGGCGGCCGCGGCCTGGACGGTCTGCTCCAGCAGCACCGCGATGGTCATCGGGCCGACGCCGCCCGGGACCGGGGTGATCAGCGAGGCGCGGGCGGCGGCCGACTCGAAGTGGACGTCGCCGACGTTGCCCTCGTTGTAGCCGGCGTCCAGGACCACGGCGCCCGGCTTGATGTCCTCGCCGCGGATGAACTCGGCCTTGCCGACGGCGGCGACCAGCACGTCCGCCTGGCGGACGATGGACGGCAGGTCCACGGTGCGGGAGTGGCAGTAGGTGACGGTGGCGTTCTGCTCCAGGAGCAGCATGCCGGCCGGCTTGCCCAGGATCGCGCTGCGGCCGACGACCACGGCGTGCTTCCCGGTCAGGTCCACGTCGTAGGCCTCCAGCAGCCGCATGATGCCGCCGGGGGTGCAGGAGACGAAGCCCGGCAGCCCGAAGCCCATGGCGGCGAAGGAGTGCATGGTGACCCCGTCGACGTCCTTGCCCGGGGCGATCGCCTCGAAGGCGGCGCGCTCGTCGATGTGGTGCGGGACGGGGTGCTGGAGCAGGATGCCGCTGATCTCCGGGTCCTCGGAGAGCGCGGTCAGGGTGGCGACGAGCTCCTCGGTGGTCGTCGCGGCCGGCAGCTCCACGTGGCGGGAGGTGATCCCGGCCTTGGCGCAACGGTTCTGCTTCATGCGGACGTAGGTGACGGACGCGGGGTCCTCGCCGACCAGCACGGTCGCCAGACAGGGGGCCGTTCCGGTGCGCTCGGTGATCTTCGCGGCGTACTCGGCGGTCCGCTCCGAGATGCGGCGGGCGAGGGCGGTGCCGTCCATCAGCGTGGCGGTCCGTGCCTGCTGGGCGGTCGTCTGAGTTGTCATCGGGGGCTCCTGAGCGTCGCTGCGGGATCGCGGTTCGCCCAGGCGCGCGGCAGTCGACGTACGGGACACACGAGTACGCCGGGCCGCTCCCCGGTGGTGATCCACCCGAACGCCAGTCACGGCCCGCCGCAAGTGTAAGCGAACCCCCGTGAAGCCCGGCGCGGGCCCCGCCCCCGGCAATCCGGTGGATGACCGGGCCCGGACCTGGGACGATCGAGACATGACGCGCACTTTCGACCATCTCGTCGCCGAAGCGGAATCCGTCTCCGTGGACGGCTGGGACTTCTCCTGGCTCGACGGACGCGCCACCGAACAGCGCCCCTCCTGGGGCTACCAGCGCCTCCTGGCGCGGCACCTGGCGCAGGTCGACTCCGCCCTGGACATCCAGACCGGCGGCGGAGAAGTGCTCGCCGGAGCCGGGCCCCTGCCCCGGCTGACGGTGGCCACCGAGTCGTGGCCGCCGAACATCGACAAAGCGACAAGACTGCTGCACCCGCTGGGCGCCGTGGTGGTCGCGGACTCCGACGAGCCGCCGCTGCCGTTCGGCGACGGGGCCTTCGACTTCGTCTCCAGCCGGCATCCGGTGACGATCTGGTGGGAGGAGATCGCGCGGGTGCTGAAGCCCGGTGGCACGTACCTCTCCCAGCAGGTCGGCCCGGCGAGCGTCTTCGAGCTCGTGGAGTACTTCCTGGGACCGCAACCGGAGGAGGTGCGGCGGGGCCGGCACCCCGACGACGCGGTCGCCGCGGCCACGAAGGCGGGACTGGAGGTGGTCGATCTGCGGTCCGAGCGGCTGCGGACGGAGTTCCACGACATCGGAGCCGTGATCTACTTTCTGAGGAAGGTGATCTGGATGGTGCCGGGCTTCACGGTCGGGCAGTATCGGGACCGGTTGCGCGAGCTGCACGAACAGATCGAGCACGAAGGCCCGTTCGTCGCACACACCGCCCGATTTCTCATCGAGGCCCGCAAAACGGGCTGACAAATCGGGCGGGCGCGACCACCCGCGACCGGCTCCCCGGTCACGGCGTGGCGCAGGTCACTCAATTCAGCGCGTAACGAATCTACTCGGGCATGCGATGAACCGACAGGTGTCCTCGTGCGGCCCGGAATACAGACCCCCCTCGGGTCTGTTTCCCGAGTCCGCGCGATGATGTCCCGCCACCCCTTATCTGTTCGCAACGAGAGGCTCCTTGTGTCGCTCAGCCCGTCCCGTACGTTCCCCACGGAGATCGCCGAATCCGAGGCCCTGGTCGCGCTTGTCGAGCGTGGCCGCGAGCAGGGTCACATCAACGGTGATGACGTGCGCCAGGCCTTCGAGGCCGGCCGCATCCCGGTGGACCAGTGGAAGCGGGTCCTGCGCAGCCTGAACCAGGTCCTGGACGAGGAGGGCGTCGCGCTGCACGTCAGTGCCGCCCCCGCCACGAAGGCTCCCGCCAAGAAGGCGCGCAAGGCGGCCGCCGCCCCGGCGCGCGCCGTCGCCAAGAAGGCTGCCGCCCCGCCGCGCCTCATCGGTGCGCGCAAGACGGCCGCTCCCACCCCCGCTGCGGCGATATCCGACCCGTCGGCCTCCGGGACCGAGGAGGAGGTGGCGGCAGAGGCCGCCGCCGCGCCGAAGAAGCGGACGGTCAAGAAGACCGCCGTCAAGAAGACCGCCGTGAAGAAGACGGCCGCCACGAAGAAGACCGCCAAGGACGGCGACGAGGCCGAGGCCGCCGTTTCCGAGGGCGAGGACTGGGCAGCCGAGGACCTGGACGAGGGTGACGAGAAGGAGACGCCCAAGACGGGCGGCAGCGCCGGCTTCGTCCTGTCCGACGACGACGAGGACGACGCCCCGGCCCAGACCGTCATGGTCGCCGGCGCCACCGCCGACCCCGTCAAGGACTACCTCAAGCTCATCGGCAAGGTGCCGCTGCTCAACGCCGAGCAGGAGGTGGAGCTCGCAAAGCGCATCGAGGCCGGTCTCTTCTCCGAGTACAAGCTCGAAGAGGAGGAGGACCACAAGCCCGCGTTCAAGCGCGAGCTGGAGATCCTCGTCGAGGACGGCCGCCGGGCCAAGAACCACCTGCTGGAGGCCAACCTCCGTCTCGTGGTCTCCCTCGCCAAGCGCTACACCGGCCGCGGCATGCTCTTCCTGGACCTGATCCAGGAGGGCAACGTCGGTCTGATCCGCGCCGTGGAGAAGTTCGACTACACCAAGGGCTTCAAGTTCTCCACGTACGCGACCTGGTGGATCCGGCAGGCGATCACGCGTGCCATGGCCGACCAGTCGCGCACCATCCGCATCCCCGTCCACATGGTCGAGATCATCAACAAGCTGGCCCGTGTCCAGCGCCAGATGCTCCAGGACCTCGGCCGGGAGCCCACTCCGGAGGAGCTGGGCAAGGAACTCGACATGACCCCCGAGAAGGTCATCGAGGTCCAGAAGTACGGCCGCGAGCCGATCTCCCTGCACACCCCGCTGGGTGAGGAGGGCGACAGCGAGTTCGGTGACCTCATCGAGGACTCCGAGGCGGTCGTGCCGGCCGACGCGGTCTCCTTCACCTTCCTCCAGGAGCAGCTCCAGTCCATCCTGGGCACGCTCTCGGAGCGCGAGGCGGGCGTGGTCTCCATGCGCTACGGCCTCAACGACGGTCAGCCGAAGACCCTCGACGAGATCGGCCGCGTGTACGGGGTCACCCGTGAGCGCATCCGCCAGATCGAGTCGAAGACCATGTCGAAGCTCCGCCACCCGTCGCGCTCGCAGGTGCTGCGCGACTACCTCGACTAAACCGTCAGGTCAGTCGGAAGACCGGCCCCTTGGGTGTGAACGGCAGGGAGGCACCCTGCGGAACCAGGAAGGCGTGCTCGCGCCGGATCCGCAGGGTGTCGCACTCCCCGTCCGTGATCACCAGCAGGGGGGCTCCGGGCGGGAAGTCCTCCGCCCGGTGCAGCAGGTCGATGCCCGGTTGCAGGACCGTGCCGCCCCGGCCGCGCACCTTTACCCGGCCCTGGGCTCGCCCGGAAAGTACAGCCGGGGGCAGATAGCCCGCGTCGTACGGCGCCGCGTCGCAGAACACGACGCGGGCGGCCGGCACGTCGCGGGCTTCGGCGTACGAGGCGATGGCGCCGAGCGCCTTGCCGAGCAGGGCCGCGTTCATGGAGCCCGAGGTGTCGAGCACCACCCCGAAGGTGCAGCGGGCGATCTCCTCCTGCGGGAAGTACCGGCCCGCGCGGGGGATGTCCGGGGTGGACGCCTGGCGGCGCGCCGGGCGCGCGTAGGACCGTACGGGCACGGGACGCGGCACGTACTCGTCGAACCAGCGGGCCAGCTTGGCGTCCCACGGCACCGGCGGGTGGGCCAGGGCCCGGATCTCCTGGATCAGCCCGGCGGGCAGCAGCCCGCGCTCCCCGTACTCGTGCAGGTCGAAGCCCTGGACCAGGCCGCGCCGGTAGAAGTCGTCCAGATCGGAGTACGGGCCGCTCCCCGGGTGGGGCAGCGGCTCGCCCAGGATGTCCCCGCGGCCCTTGCCGCGCAGGGTCGCGAGCCGGCGCATCCGGCGCAGGTCGGTCGCGATCCTGTCGTAGACCTCCTCGACGGACAGGTCCCGCAGCTCGGGGTCGTACAGCAGCCCTTCGGGCATCTCGCCGACGCCCATCTCGACGAGCCAGCCGTTGACCACGTAGTCGGCGGCCACGTTGTGCAGGTACGGGTCGCGGGCGCCGCAGCGCTCGCCGTGGCGCAGGGCGGCGTGCAGCATCTCGTGGGCCAGGACGAACCGCCATTCCCCGTCGGTGAAGGTGCGCAGCGGGTTGACGTAGATCTCGCCGGCGCTCGCGCTGACGGCGGCGACGGAGATGCCCTCGGCGCGGGCGAGTTCGGCGTCGGCAACGATCCGCAGGCCGCTCGCGAGGCCGCCGAGCAGCGGGTACGAGGAGACGAACCAGTTCAGTGCCCGGTCCCAGGGGTGCTGGCGCACCCGCTCTCCGGTGACCCGGTCCCGGCGGCCGCCCGCGACGTCCATGGCGGCGGAGACGCTGCGGGTCAGCGCGTGCGCGAAGGCGGTCTCCCAGTCGGGGACCTGCGCGTTTCCCCAGCCCCTCCAGGGCAGCAGGACCTGGTCGGGGTGGTCCCCGGCCGTGCCGCAGTTCTCGTGGGCCGCCGGGATGCCGTCGCGGCGCCAACGGGCGGCGAGCAGTTCCTCGTCGCCGCCGGGGTATTCGGCGGGGAGGTGGTCCGGGGCCCGGCCGACGGGGAAGGTCAGCAGGAAGCGGTTGACGACGGTGCAGCGGGCGGCGAGGTCGAAGCGGTCGGGCTGGGCCCGGTCCTCGTCCTTGGCCGCGGGGACGTGGCCGAAGCCGAGGTGAAGCAGGGCGTGGGCGATCGTCCATGCCCATTCCTTCGGATCGGCGCGCTTGGTGGGGTGGACGTGGATCGTGCCGTTGGAGGTCACGGCGGCCAGCCCGCCGGCCGGGGTCGACGAGCACTTGGCCTGGCGGCAGACGTCGGCTTCGACGGAGGCGAGGGCGGGGTTCCTCTTGACCAGGGCGAGGCCTTCGGAGAAGGCCTGCGTCGCGGGGTCGGGCTTGGGCTCCTTGCCCCGCCCGCCGCGGCTCATCGGCGGGCCTCGACCAGGCGGGGCATGTCACGGGCGGCCTCGATCAGGAACCAGCCGGGCAGCACGGGCAGCCCGTCGGCGTCGTCGGCGATGACGGTCTGGGCGACCTCGACGGAGATCTCGGCGAGCTGCACGAGCAGCGACTTGGCGCGGTAGGCGGTCTGCCGGACGGCGGGCGACACGTGGTCGCGCTGTGCGGGGAGTTCCTTGATCAGGCGGCCGCGGAAGGCCTCGGCGAGGTAGTACAGCAGGTCGCGGTCGGCGAGGCGGGTGGGCCAGGAGGCGTCGCCCTTGATGATCGCCTCGATGCCGAAGCTGTGGCGGACGATCTTCGCGTATCCGCAGAAGGAGACGGCGTGCGCGGGGGTGAGCGTGCCGTGGGCGACGACCTTCAGGGTCTGCTCGTCCAGGCCCGGCCCGAAGGAGTGCAGGGCGTCGGAGAGCATGTGCCAGGAGCGCGGCGTGGAGAAGGGCTCCTCCGTCTTGGGCGGCTGCGACCAGAGGTGGTCGGGACGGTCGGTGAGGTAGTCGGTGACCCACGGGTGGATGCCGTTTTCGCCCGCCCAGACCAGCCAGTCCTGCGCGGAGGCCGTCAGGTGCACGTGGGTGAGCCGGTTGACCAGCGCCGAGGCGATGGGGCGGGCCAGCGCGTTGTCGGTGGCCCGGTTGCCCGCGCCGATGACGATCGAGCCCGCGGGAAGCTCGTACGAGCCGATCCGGCGGTCGAGGATGAGCGAGTAGAAGGCCTTCTGGACGTCCGGGCTCGCGGCGTTGAGCTCGTCGAGGAACAGGCAGTACGGCTCGTCGCGGGCGATCGCCTCGGGCGGGCAGAAGACGGAACGGCCGCCCTGGATCTGCGGTACGCCGATCAGGTCCTCGGGCGCCAGCTGCGTACCGAGCAGGCTCACGCACTCCAGGCCCAGGGATTCTGCGAACTTCCGCACGAGCGAGGACTTCCCGATTCCGGGCGCACCCCACAGGAACACGGGCCGCACGGTGGCGAGGCCGAGGAGCAGTTCGGGAATCTGGGCGGGGGTGACGGTGACGGCAGCCTGCACGGGTGGGGTCGTCCTTGGGTGGTCCGGGTACGGGTGCGCCCAGTGTGAGCACACCGCGTGTCCCGGAGCACCCGGTTTTCCCCGCTCTTCCAGGCCTTGCGGTCCTTGCTTCTCAGGCCGCGGAGTGCTCCAGCAGGTGCTTGAGCTTCTCTTCGCTCCGGGGCATCTCCTTGCGGACCATGGGCTTGACCGCGAGGGGGATGAACGCCCTGCCCAAGCCGTGGCCCTCGAAGTCGACCGCGATGGTGACACGGGAACGGGTCCCGCCGTCGAGGGGTTCGATGTGGCCCCGCACGTCCGGCCGGACCGGCCCGTCGACACCGTGGAAGTGCCAGCTCCTCGGCGGGTCGAGTTCCATGACCTGCATGGTGGTGGGCATCCGGCGCTTGCCGATCTGCCGGGTGACGAGGACCTTCGAACCGACGTGGACGGGAAGATCGCCCATCGGCACCGCCGAGACGGCGCTGTCCTGCCACTCCGGCAGGTGCGTGGGGTCCGTGATGTACGAGTAGACGTCCTCGGGACTGCGGTCTATGTCGATGCTCTTGCTGATCGCGGACATGGCGACCCCTTGGAGCCCCCCTGATGGACTCTGGTTCCAAAGTACGCCCGGGGTGGACGGCCGCGCGAGGCCTTGGGGGCGTCTTGGCACCCAAGGGGTGTCACACCCCCTAGGGCGCGGGCGCCGGGTCCGGGCCCGGGGCGACGGAGAGCTCCGGGGGGACCGGGACCTGGGGCCCGTCCGACTCGGTGAGCCAGCGGCGCAGGACCTGGTGGACCGCCTCCGCGCCCACCAGCTCGCCGTCCGGCCGGTGCACCGGCTCGGACAGCTCCATCGGCCACATCAGGAACGGATGGCCCTGCTCCCCGCCCAGGCCGCCGTGCGAGCCGATCTGCTCCTCGAAGGCGTGCACCGCGCCCGTCTCCGGGTCGTAGGCCGAGTTCACCATCACGTCGGCCACGTGCGGGAAGGTGTCGGTCCGCCGGACCGCCCGCGCCGCGCCCGGGCCGAAGGGGGCGAGCAGCGCCTCCGCCGCGCCCGGCTCGTCCAGCCGGGCTTCGGCCCCGCCGGCCGCCATGACGGTCCCGTCGACGAGCAGGAACCCGACGCCGGGGTGGTTCGCCAGGGTGGAGAGCAGGGCCGGGTGGGCGCGGTCGATGCGTTCCCTGGACGCCCGTCCGGGCAGGTCCGGGAAGGAGATCAGCCCGAGGTTGCCGGAGGCCAGGACCACCGGGTCCGGGCCCGTCCCGGGACGCGCCTCGTCGTCCGTCTCCTCCACGGGCCGGTGCAGGGCGGCCCGTACGGCGGCCCGTGCCTCGGCGCCGCTGTGCGTACGGCCGGCCTTCCGGGACACCGGGAGCCCGCAGCCCGCGCGGACCAGGTCCTTCAGGGTGAGCCCGTACCGGGCCAGGAAGGTCTCCCCCGGGCTCTGGCCGTGGTCCGAGAGCAGCACGATCCGGTACTCCCGGGGTGCGTGCTCGGCGACCCGGGCGATGAGCGCGAGGCTGCGGTCGAGCCGGGCGAGCACCTGCTCGGTGTCCCGGGAGCGCGGGCCGGAGTGGTGGGCGACCTCGTCGTAGGCGACCAGGTCGGCGTAGACCGCGGCGCGCCCGGCGAGCATGTCGCCGATCACCGCGGCGACCACCACGTCGCGCTCCACCACCGTCGCGAAGGCGCGGATCAGCGGGTACAGACCGCCGCGCGCGACCCGTGGGCGCTCCCCGCGCAGGCGGCCGCGTACCGACTGGGTGATCTCGCGGGCCACCTCGGCGACGAAGGAGAGCGCCGTGCGGACGGCGTTGGCCGGGTCGGAGAAGTACGCGAAGTAGCCCGCGCGGGACCGGTTGTGCGGGCCCCGGCGGGCGGAGACGGACAGGACGAGCGCCAGTTGGCCGGCGCCGCCGCTGAAGAGGTTGCCGCGGCTGGCCCCGTCGAGGGTGAGCAGGCCGCCGTCCCCGGTGCGTTCGACCGCCCGCCGCTGGAGCTCGGCGGCGCTGGTGGGCCGGTTGCAGACCATCACCTCGCCGGTGTCCTTCTCGTACCAGCGGAAGGCCGGGACGTCGAAGTTGGAGCCGTGCAGGATGCCGAGCTGGCTCGCACCGGTCTGGCTCGACCAGTCGGTGTGCCAGGAGCCGATGCGGTGGCTGCGGTCGAGCCAGTCGGCCACCGTCGGCATCAGCCCGCTGCCGGCCGCGCGGCGCAGCACCTCGTACCCGACCCCGTCGAGCTGCAGGAACACCAGGGCGGGGGTGCGTTCGTCGGCCCCGGGCATGCCCTCGCGGTGCTGGCGGCGCCGGCGGCGGTCGGCGAGCCGGTACAGCCGGCGCCGGTAGGCCTCGTCGTCCCGGACGGCGAGGGCGGTGGAGGTCGCGGAGGCGACGGCGGACATCACGGCGGCGACCACCACGGCCGTCTCGGGGTCCGCCTCGCCGCGGCCGGCCGGGATCAGGCTGAGGGCCAGGAGCAGCAGCGAGCCGTTGAGGAAGAAGACGAGCAGGCCGAGCACCAGGGCCGGCACGAGCAGCAGGGCGCGGACGAGAACCGGCCACACCAGGGCGCTCAGCAGACCGAACGCGCCGGCGCCGATGGCGGCCGTCAGACCTATCTGCGTGATGCTGTCGCGGTCGCCGCCCGCGCCCGCCTGGAGCCGGAAGTCGGGGAGGATTCCGGCCAGGGCGAGCATGGTGAGGGTGGACACCGCCCACACGATGACCACCCGCACCAGGGCGCCGCCCGCACTCCGCCACCGGCCTCGCACCACGCCGAACCCGCCTCACCACCGTGGCCCGCACCGCGCCGACGAGCCCCCGTCCCACGATGTCCAGGCTCGCACAACGGCGCCCGCCCGGCCGGGTGACACGGGCGGCGGATGTGCGTACGGAGGGGGCGGCCGCTCGCCGCGCCTACGTGCCGTCGTATCCGGCGGTCGGCATGGAGAGCCGGCGGTGCACCTCGGCCTTCATCGCGGAGGTGTAGAGCGGTTCGTCGAGACCGGCGGTTTCCAGCCGTACGCCGCGCCGTGCGCACTCCGCGGTGAACTCCCCCACGGAGTGCAGCGCGCGCGTCAGCACCCGGTGGTTGGCGGCGACGAACAGGTCGACGCGGCCGGCGTCGATGTCGTTCCACAGGCCGCAGTGGTCGGCGCGCAGCCCGTAGACGAACAGTTGGCGGGTCACGACGAAGCCCCGGTCGGCCGCCCACCGGGCGCACACGGCGTGCTGGCTCCGGGTGTCGACGGCGAAGGGATCCGTGTCCAGATCCTCCAGCGGGGCCAGGCTGGCGATCGCGGCCACGCGCAGCTCATCCATGCCGCCCGACCCTACTCCGATCCACCGCCGGGGAGGAGGGGGCGTGAAGGCCCGGTTCCACGGTTCCGGTGCCCCGGTTCCGGGCGGTTGCGGCGGGCAGCCTTTAGGCTCGGACGGGACCCGGTGGCAAGCGGGACGAGGGGAGGGATCAGGGGCCGGTGGAGATCACTTGGTGGGGCCACGCCACGTGCACGGTCGAGGACTCCGGTGTCCGGCTGCTCACGGACCCGCTCTTCGCACGCCGTCTGGCGCACCTGCGCCGCCGTCGCGGGGCGGTGCCCCCGCCGGAGGCGGCGGTCGCCGACGCGGTGCTCGTCTCGCACCTGCACTCCGACCACCTGCACCTCCCCTCCCTGGCGCGGCTCGCGCGCGGGACCCGGCTGCTGGTGCCGCGCGGGGCGCCCGGCGCGGTGCCGGGGCTGGCGCGGATGGCCGGGGCGCGGGGGCTGGCGGTCACGGAGCTGGCGCCGGGCGACACGGTGGCCCTGGGGGACGGCGTACGGGGCGGCGGCGTACGGGTCCGGGCGGTCAGCGCGTTGCACGACGGGCGGCGGCTGCCGTTCGGACCGCGGCTCGCTCCCGCGCTCGGGTACGTGATCGAGGGCTCCTCGCGGACCTACTTCGCCGGGGACACCGGCCTGTTCGACTCGATGGCCGACGAGGTCGGACCGGTGGACGTGGCCCTGCTGCCGGTCGGCGGCTGGGGGCCCAACCTGGGCCCCGGGCACCTGGACGCGGCGGGTGCGGCGCGGGCGCTGGCCCTGCTCGCGCCCGCGGCGGCGGTCCCGGTGCACTGGGGTACGTACTGGCCGATCGGGATGGACGCGGTGCGGCCTCACGAGTTCCACGCGCCGGGCGAGGAGTTCGTGCGGTGTGCGCGGCGGGAGGCGCCGAAGGTGACGGTCCGGCTGCCAGCGCACGGTGAACGGGTGCGGCTGCCGTGAGGGGGCTGTGGCAGCTCGCGGAGTCGGCCGCGCAGGTCCCCCCGGAGTCCACCCAGCAGGCGATCGGCCTTCCGACCCTCTTCGTCCTGGTGGCACTGGGCGCGCTCGTACCGGTGATTCCGACGGGCGCGCTGGTCAGCTCGGCGGCGGTGGTGGCGTTCCACCAGGACTCCCTCCCCTTCGGGCTGTTGCTGGTGTTCGGGGTGTCCTCGCTGGCCGCGTTCGCCGGGGACATGGCGCTGTACTGGCTGGGCCGGCGCGGGGTGCGGTCGCGGAACGGGTCGCGCTGGCTGGAGGCCCTGCGCCGGCGGGCGACCCCCGAACGCCTCGCCCAGGCGCAGCGCAAGCTCGACGAGAACGGCGTACTGGTCCTCGTGGTCTCGCGCCTCCTCCCGGGCGGCCGCATCCCGGTGATGCTGGCCTGCCTCCTCGCGGAGCTCCCCCTGCGCCGCTTCGCCCGCGGCGACGGCCCCGCCTGCCTGGCCTGGGCGGCGACCTACGGCCTGATCGGCATCGTGGGCGGCTCCCTCTTCGCGGAACCCTGGAAGGGCGTGGCCCTGGCGGTGGCCCTCACGGTCCTCATCAGCGCAGCCCCGGCACTGTGGCGGCGTATCCGCCCGGGCGGCTAGGCAGCTGAACCCGGCGGAGCCGGGTGTCCTGGGGCTCCGCCCCAGACCCCGCGCCTCAAACGCCGGCGAGGCTGGATGTGGCCGGCGTCGGCCTGCACGTGAACGCCGGTGGTCTGGGAAATTCAGCCCCTCAGGCGTTTGAGGAGCGGGGTCCGGGGCGGAGCCCCAGGGGGTCCGGGGCACAGCCCCGGGGAACGGGCGAAGGGCGGGTAGGGGACAGCCCCGCAGAGCCGCCTCCCCCGTAGCCGTCGGGCGGCTACAGCGCTCGGGACGCCCCGACCGGGAGGTCCCAGAGGTGCTCCCGGGGCAGCCCGGTCCGGGCCCACGCGGCCCGCACCCGCTGCAACGGCTCCATCACCGGCTCCGACGACAGCACGAAGGTCCCCCAGTGCATGGGAGCCATCCTCCGCGCCCCCAGGTCCAGACAGGCCTGCACGGCCTCCTCCGGGTCCGCGTGGACGTCCCGCAGCCACCACCGCGGGGCGTACGCCCCGATCGGGAGCAGCGCGAGGTCGATGCCGGGGTGCCGCCGCCCGATCTCGCCGAACCAGTGCCCGTAGCCCGTGTCACCCGCGAAGTAGACCTTCTTCACCACCCCGGTCGCCCCGGCGGCGCTGAGCATCCAGCCGCCCCACAACGTCCGGCACGCATCCATCAACGACCGCTTCGACCAGTGGTGCGCCGGCACGAACTCGAACCGTACGCCGCCCAGTTCGACCGACTCCCACCAGTCGAGTTCGGTGACCCGGGTGAACCCCCGCCGCCGGCACCAGCGCGCGAGCCCCGCCGGGACGAAGAGCGGCGTCGTGCGCGGGAGCCGTTTGAGGGTGGGGGCGTCGAGGTGGTCGTAGTGGTTGTGGCTGATCACCACGGCGTCGACCGGAGGCAGTTCCTCCCAGCGCACTCCGACGGGGGTCATCCGGGCCGGGGTGCCGAGGATCCGCCGGGACCAGACGGGGTCGGTCAGTACGGTCAGTCCGCCGATCCGCAGGACCCAGCTGGCGTGCCCCGCCCAGGTGGCGGACACCGCCCCGGCGGCCACGGCGGGCAGCGGGGCGGGAGCGTACGGCAGGTCCGGGATGCCGCGCAGCCCCTCGGGGCCGGGCCGGAAGGCGCCCTCGCGGGCGAGCCGGGCGAACGCGCGCAGCCCCGGCAGCGGAGTGGTCAGCCGGTCCGCGAACGAGCGCGGCCACAGCCGGTGTTCACCCGGCGGCCGCGGCCGCGCGTGCCGGACCCCGGCACCGGCACCGGCAGGGCCACCCACACCGGCCCGCGTCACCCCCGGAGGGGCGTCCGGGCCCGCCTCGGCCGGAGAAGCCGCGGGGGCCTCCGTCTGATCCCTCATCGAGAAGTCTCCGTTCACCGGCGGCAGTCGGGGGTTCCAGGGCGGGGGGGCCAGGGCGGGGGGGGCCAGGGCGCGGGTTCCAGAGCGGGGGGTCAGTCGGACAGCCCGGCCAGGACCGACCGGAGCCGGGCCAGGGAGTCCCGTACGTGGGGCAGGGCGAGGGGGTCGGTCGCGGTGAGCGCCGCGAGCCGCTCCTCCGGGGTGGCTCCGAGCAGCGGTCCGGTCGACAGCCGGACCCGCGGGGCGACGGGCTCGTCCGCGAAGCGCTGCCCGCCGGGCGTGGGCGCGCCGAGCCGTCCGCCCAGCCAGTCCTCCAGTTCCATCGCGTCGCCGACCCCCTGGCGGGCGAGCCCCGAGCGCAGCGGCGTCAGATCGGCGTAGAGGTGGCGGCCGGCCTGCGGGGGCCGGGCCAGCGCCCCGGCGGCGAGCAGTTCCCGATGCGCGGCACGGGCCACCGCGCCGTGCAGGGCGGCGGCCGCGGCGGCACGGCCCACGACGGCGGCGGGCTCGTCGAGGGCGTGCGCGGCCGCCCCTGCGACGGGGCCCGCGACGAACCCGCCGGTGGCGGTGAGCACGTCCAGGGTCCGGGCCCGCAGCCAGGTGCCGCGCGGGGTGCCGGGGAACCGGAGGACGGCGGCGGGCCAGCCCGCGGGCAGCAGGGCGCCGGAGAGGTCCATGAGCACCGCGGTGTCGTCCGGCAGCATCTCGGCGGGGCTGAGCACGACGAGCCTGTCGTGGGAGCCCGGTCGTCCGCCGGTGCCGTCCGCGTCGTCCGGCCCGCCGAGGCGTCCGTGGGCGGGCCGGTGGACGGTGTCGCGCCAGGTCTCGTCGCTGACGACGAACAGCCCGGCGGACGCGGCGGCCTCGCAGGCCTCGAGGAGCAGCTCGGGCGGCGGGACGGTCGCGGTCGGGTCGTCGGCGACGGACAGCAGCAGCACCCGCGGGTCGCCGCCCTCGGCGCGCACCCGGCGCACGGTCTCCAGCAGGGCGTACGGGTCGGGTACGCCGCCGCACTCGGCCGGGGTCGGGACGTGGTAGGCCCGCCGTCCCAGCAGCCGGACCTGTGGCGTCCACCAGGCGGGACAGGGTCGGGGCAGCATGACGTCGCCCCCGTACGCGCCGAGCAGCGCGAGCAGCAGGGCGGGCGCGCCGGGTCCGGCGGCCACGTGGTCGGGGTCGGTGGGGAGCCCGCGCCGCCCCCAGTGCCGGGCCGCGGCGGCCCGTACGGGCACTCCTGCGCCGGGCGGCTCGGGGGCCGAGCGCCAGGCGGCCGCCGCGAGGACGGCCGTGAGCTCGGGCAGCACGGGCAGGCCGGGCTGGGGGGCGGGCGGACCGTAGCGGACCTGGCCCCGGCCCTCGGCCGTCGTGCGCTGGATCCCCGACACCGCGCGCCACCTCTCCCTGCCGTCCCCGCGCTCCCGACCCTGCCTTTATACGGTTATTCGTCCGGGATCGCCCGTTGTGGAGGCCGTGGAGACCTTGGAGGCCGTGGAGGACTGGAGGCCGGGCGCTGTGCACCGCCTCAGCCGCTCCTCCCCACCAGGGCGAGCAGCCGGGTCTGGGCGTTCGCCCCGGCCGGCACCTCCAGCGGAGCGTCGTACATGCCGCTCGCGGCCAGCCCGTCGGCGTAGGGCATGACCTCCTTGATGGAGAACTCGACGAGGCCGTCCGGCAGCCGGTCGTCGGCGCCGATGCCCCGCGCGAGGTCCCAGGCGTGGACCACGCAGTCGGCCGTCAGCTCCGAGCAGTACGCCGACCCGAGAGCGGGCCCGTACGAGAGCCGGACGGTGCGCTCCAGGGCCCCCGGGACCTCGAAGGCGGTGTGCGCGGCGGCCGATGCCTCGTCCCAGGCGGCGGCCGGATCGGTGCCGAGGACGTCGCCGTTGAAGGTGCTCCCGATGTCCTCGACGGTGCGGCCGTCGGTGACCAGGGGCGGTATCCACAGCTGTTCGGCGGTGACGTGGTTGACCAGGTCGCGCACGCTCCATTCGCTACAGGGCGTCGGCGCGTCCCACTGGGCGTCCGAGACCGCGTGGACGTACCGGCCGAAGAGTCGCAGCGCCTCGGCGTGCCGTTCGAGCAGCGGGTCCGGCATGGATCTCACCGTCCTTCGTTCCCCCGGATTCACTGTCCTCGCACCCGCCCCCACCTGCCACCCGTTCACCCAACGCCCTTGACGCACAAGGATGGTGTCCACATGTCAATACGCATATCTCAAATGACGAACTGATCCCTTACGGTGAATCCAACGCCTCGACAGCACTTCGACGACGAAGGAGCCCAGTTCATGAACGCCACGGACGCCACGGATGCCACCGCCGCCACGGAAGCCGCGCACGAGACCGCGGTCTACACCCACGGACACCACGAGTCGGTACTGCGCTCGCACCGCTGGCGCACCGCCGAGAACTCCGCCGCCTACCTGATCGGCGCACTGCGCCCGGGGATGGCCGTCCTGGACGTGGGCTGCGGCCCGGGCACGATCACGGCGGACCTGGCGGAGCTGGTGGGTCCGCAGGGCCGGGTCACCGCGGTGGACGCGGCGCCGGACGTGGTCGACCAGGCCGCCGCGTACGCGAAGGAACGCGGCCTGACCACCATCGAGTTCGCCACGGCCGACGTCCACGCGCTGGACTTCCCCGACGACTCCTTCGACGTGGTCCACGCCCACCAGGTGCTGCAGCACGTGGGCGATCCGGTCCAGGCGCTGCGCGAGATGCGCCGGGTGTGCCGGCCGGGCGGGATCGTCGCGGCGCGGGACGCGGACTACGCGGCGATGACCTGGTACCCCGCGACTCCGGGGCTGGAGGAGTGGCTGGACCTGTACCGGCGGGTGGCGCGCGCCAACGGCGGCGAGCCGGACGCCGGACGCCGCCTGCGCGCGTGGGCGCGGGCGGCGGGCTTCACGGACGTGACCTGCACGGCGACCTCGTGGTGCTACGCGACCGAGGAGGAGGCCGCCTGGTGGTCCTCGCTGTGGGCGGACCGTACGACGGCCTCGGCCTACGCCGGGATCGCGACCGAAGGCGGACACGCGACGCGGGCGCAGCTGTCGGCCGCCGCCGAGGCCTGGCACACCTGGGGCGCGGAACCGGACGCCTGGTTCTCGGTGCTGCACGGCGAGATCATCTGCCGCGCCTGACCCCGGCGGACGCGCCCGTCAGGCCGCCAGGCGTACGGGGAGCAGCTCGGGCCGCTTGGCCGTGCGGCCGTCTCCGGAGGAGCGTCCGCGCAGCCGCCGCCCGATCCAGGGCCCGGCGAAGCCCACGGCCCACCGCAACTCCCCGGCGACGCCCCGCAGGCCCGCCGGGGCGAGGGGCGGCGGGCCGGGCAGCGGGCGGGTCCAGCCGTCGTCGCTGCCGGGCAGCCCCAGGGCGTGCGCGACACCGGCGGCGATCATCGCGTGGCCGGACGGCGCCGCGTGCAGCCGGTCCGCGCTCCACATCCGCGGGTCGGTGGAGGCCTCGTGGCGGGCGAAGTCCGCGACGGCCACCCCGTGCCGCTCCGCCGCCCGCCGTATCCGGTCGTTCAGCGCGGTGACGCGCGGGGCCGCCCCCTTGGCGAGCGGGACGAGCTTGGCGATGTCGGGGAAGGTGACGGTGGCGACGCGGGCGCCCTGCGCGGTGAGCGCGGCGAACATCGCCTCCAGGTGCCCGGCGACCTCGTCGGCGTCGAACTTGGGCCGCAGCACGTCGTTGACCCCGGCGACCACGGTGGCCAGGTCGGGGCGGAGCGCCAGGGCCGGCCCGAGCTGCCCCTCGCGGACCCCTGCCGCCAGGCGGCCCCGGACGGCCAGGTTGGCGTAGAGGACATCGGGCTCGTGCACCGCGATCAGCTCGGCGAGCCGGTCGGCGCACCCGCGCAGCCCGGTGCGGTCGTCCCCGTCGCCCACGCCCTCGCTCTGACTGTCGCCGAGAGCCACGTACCGGGTCGGCCGTCGCTGCTCACTGCTCTCCACGGGATGCCCGCCTCTCGCTCAGAATGATCGTGGTGCGCTCGTACCAGGCCCGGTTGGCCCGCTCGAACTCCAAGCCGCGCATGCAGGTGAGGTAGGGGCCGATCCGTGCGCCGTGGCGCAGGAACTCCTCCTCCGTGCGCTCGCCGCGCATCGAGCGCAGCAGCTCCTCGAACAGCTCCGCCTTGGCCGTCGCGAAGGCGGTCCGCTCCGCGAGCTGCGCGATGAGCGCCTGCGTGTCGACGTGCTCGGCCGCCTGGACCTTCACGAGCAGGTCGTCGCGGATGACGCAGGGCTTCGTCTCGGCGGCGGTGAAGCGCTCCAGCTCGGCCAGTCCGGCGTCGGTGACCTGGAACAGCCGCTTGTTCGGCCGGGTGTCCTGGACCACCTCGCGGCCCGCGATGAAGCCTTCCCGCTCCAGCCTGGCCAGCTCGGTGTAGAGCTGCTGGGGCAGGGCGTGCCAGAAGTTGGCCACGCCCGTGCCGAACGCCTTGGCCAGCTGGTAGCCGCTCAGCTCCTCGTCGAGCAGCGCCGCCAGTACGGCGTGGCGCAAAGCCATCGGTCGGTCTCCTCGGGATCGTGCGCGGCAGCGTCTTCTCAGGAACGCCCGGCCATGATAGTCAAGAAACTGACTAATCACATCGGTGACTATCAAGGAGCCCTCATGAGCAGCGCCACCAGCACGGCCGACCGTTTCCGCGCCGCCGTCGCCGGCCATGACCTCGCCGCGCTGGACGCGCTGTTCACCGACGACGTCCGGCTCAACAGCCCGGTGAAGTCGAAGCCGTTCGAGGGCAAGCCGGCGGTACTGGCCCTCTTCCGCGTGCTGCTGCGCACGTTCGAGGGCTTCCACTACGTCGGCCACTTCGACGGCAGCGTCCAGTCCGCCGGCGTCCCGTTCGGGGCGGAGGGAACGGAGGGGCCGGCGACCGTGCTGCCGTTCCGGACCACCGTGGGCGAGCGGCAGGTGCACGGCATCGACATGCTGCACCTCACGCCCGAGGGCCTGATCGACGAGATCACCGTGATGCTCCGCCCCCAGACGGCCGTCGTGGCGGTCGGCGAGGCGGTCCTGGCCGGCCTGCTCACCGACGGCGTGGTGACCGGCTGACCGGCCGGCCGGCCCACCCCGGCTGACCGGACCCCGGGCGGCAGCCCAGTAGACTCGGTGCCCGTGGCGGATACCCAGTACGAAGACCTGTTGAAGCTGGTGCTCACCTCCGGAACGGCCAAGGCCGACCGGACGGGCACCGGCACCCGGAGTGTCTTCGGGCACCAACTGCGTTACGACCTCTCGCAGGGGTTCCCCCTGGTCACCACCAAGAAGGTGCACCTCAAGTCGATCGTGTACGAGCTGCTGTGGTTCCTGCGCGGCGAGTCCAACGTCGGCTGGCTGCGGGAGCACGGCGTGACGATCTGGGACGAGTGGGCCGACGAGAACGGCGACCTCGGACCGGTCTACGGCGCCCAGTGGCGCTCCTGGCCCACCCCGGACGGGCAGCACATCGACCAGATCACCGAGGTCCTGGACACGCTGCGCCGCGACCCGGACTCCCGCCGGATGATCGTCTCCGCCTGGAACGTCTCCGAGCTGTCCAAGATGGCACTCGCGCCGTGCCACGCCTTCTTCCAGTTCTACGTGGCCGACGGCAAGCTCTCCTGCCAGCTGTACCAGCGCAGCGCGGACCTGTTCCTCGGCGTGCCGTTCAACATCGCCAGCTACGCCCTGCTCACCCACATGGTGGCCCAGCAGGCCGGACTGGAGCCGGGCGACTTCATCTGGACCGGCGGCGACTGCCACATCTACGACAACCACGTCGAGCAGGTCACCGAGCAGATCTCGCGGACCCCGTTCGAGTTCCCCGAGCTGAAGCTGCACCAGGCCGACTCGCTCTTCGACTACGCCTACGGCGACGTGAAGGTGGCCGGCTACCAGCACCACCCGGCCATCAAGGCTCCGGTCGCGGTATGAACCTCGACACCACCGCCGGTACGGACACCCGTACGGCCGTCGTCACCGACACCACGGCGGACACCGGCATGAGCGTCGGGCTGATCTGGGCGCAGAGCTCCGACGGCGTCATCGGCGCGGACAACGGGATTCCCTGGCGGCTGCCCGAGGACATGGCCCACTTCAAGGCCACCACCCTCGGGCATCCGGTGGTCATGGGCCGCAAGACCTGGGATTCGCTCCCGGCGCGGTTCCGTCCGCTCGCGGGACGGCGCAACATCGTCGTGACGCGTGATCCCGCATGGGCCGCGGAGGGCGCGGAGCGCGCCGGGTCCATCGACGAGGCCCTGGAGCTGGCCGCCGCGGCGCGGCCCGACGCGGCAGCCCCCGCCGCCGCGTGCTGGGTGATCGGCGGCGGAGAGGTCTACCGTGCCGCGCTGGCCCACGCCGTCATGCTCTCGGTGACCGAGGTCGACACGCAGGTGGTCGGCGATACCCACGCCCCGGAGCTGGACCCGGCGTGGACCGTCGCCGAGGACGGCGGCTGGCAGTCCTCGGTGACCGGCCTGCGCTACCGCATCCGCACCTACGCCCGCTAGCAGCCGCCGCCCGGAGCCGACCTACGGAGTAACCCGGCATGCGCGGGCGCGCCGCGGACACGATCCTGGCTGCATGGCCAAGCAGCCCACCGTGATCGTCCACCCACCGGACATCCGGGGCTTGCGCGCGGTGACCGTCGATGGTTCCCCGGCCGGAAGTGCGTGGTCGCTGCAGGACCTCCGCAACCAGCTCCGCCGGGCGGGCCTCCCTGGGGACACGGACCTGACCGACCGCTCCCGCGTCATCTGGCGCGAGGGCGGCAGCGACATGTGGCCCGACCGCCCGCGGCGCCGCCGCACGGTCATCGCCGTCATGACCGCCGGTCTGCTCGCCTCCATGGTCCTGCTCGTCGACGTCGGCCGGGTGGACGCCTTCGGAGGGCTCACCTTCGCCGGGCGGATCACCGGTTTCCTGTTCATGTTCGCGGGCGCCGTCCAGGGAGTCGCGGCAGCGGCCGCTTTCGACTACTGGGGCAAGCGGAAGCTGAGGTACTCCGGCGCCCTGGTACTGGTCGGTGTGCTGATCGCGGTCGCCACCGAGAGCGTCTTCCTCCTCATGTGGGCCCAAGAGCGCGAGTACACGCCCTACCTGAGGGCCTTCGTGCCGATCTCCCTCTGGGCACTGTGGGCCTTGTGGGTGCTCTGGCGTCAGCGCCCCTGGGAGGGAATCCCCCACCCCAAGGGTTTCACCGTGGGGCTGAGCACCACCGCCCTTCTCGCGTCGGCGAATTTTGCGTACTCGGCCATCTACCAGCCCGCATCGACCAACCTCACCTTTGACATCAAATTCACCTACGGAAAGGCCACCCTCGATCCCCGGAATCCCATCATCTATCTGCCCGTCGAGATGCACATCAAGAACACAGGAGCGGTCCCGGCCTACGTGATGATGGCGGGCTTCCGTATCGCCGGCCGCACGTCGGAGTACGACAAGGAAAAATCCGTACTCGAACAAGGGGAATGGAGGACGGACGCCGAGCAGGACATCGACACCGAGATGCACGTCAAGACGATGACGCACAGGACACTGCTAATGGGCCCGTTCATCAGCCCTGGCCTCCGCATCAACCCCGGCGACACCCGGGGACAGAGGACGATGGTCCAGATCCCCAAGGACGCGAATTATGACGCGATCGCGTCCGCCGTCGGCGTCATCCTCCTCAGGGCCGACCGAGGAAGAGTCGACAGCACGTTCCAAGAGACGATCTATTCCTGGAAAGAGGGAACCGACCGGTTCTTCGACTGTCCGGCCGGGGGGTGCAACGACTACGTAATGCATCACGGACGCCTCCGCTTCAACAACAACCTCATCAACGTGACACGAAGGCCGCGCTATGTCAGCGCCTTCAAAGAGCTCAGCGAACGCGGCCCCTCGTCCTCCGTCGTGATCAGCTCCTTCAATTCCAAGGGAAAATTGTCGGATGAAGAGGAATCCGTGGAAAGGGCGGGCATCTCCAGCCTCATCACCGGGGCCAACGTGATCCCCTTCGCCACGCTGCTCGCCCCCGGCATGCCCTAACCACGTCCGCCCACGCCGCTCGCCACCCGTGCGGTTCGTCGAGACCATGAAGGAAGCGCGGGCGGCTAGTCACTTGGTGAGGTCGCCCGCGATGCGGTCCGTGCCGGTCTCGACGGTCACGTCGTGTTCGCGGCGGGTGGTGTCACGGCGGACGATCTCGTATCCGCCCTCGTCCAGGACAGGTTCCCGGGCGAAAGGTGTGCTCGACGCGGGCTCGGACCCGTCGGTGTTCGGTGTTGTCCTCCTCCTGGCCGCGCAGGAGAGGGCGTCCTGCTCGTCTCGGTGCGGGACGATCAGCCCGGTGCCCAGGTAGGCGCCGTCCGCGATGACCGTCGTCCCGGCCGCTGCGACGGGCAGGTCAGACTCCCGCCAGACGTGGGCGTCGGCCTTGTTGCCCGGTGCCGGGCGGGCGCTCGCGACGACCAGACGGCTGTCCGCGTCGATGATGACCTGCACGTTCGCCGAAAACCGGTAGTTCCTCGACGAGGCACCAACCGTGCGGTCGCGAACGGGGATCAAGGTTCCGTCCACGATCCACAACCGTTCGACGTCGGCGACGGGCCGCGGTGCCGGCTCCAGCGCGAGGAGCGGGCCGAGCTTGTTGATCACCCGGCAGACGGTGGCCGGGGAGATCCCGAAGAGCGGAGCGAGCTGCCTCATGGTCAGGTTCGTGCGGTAGTACACGGCCACCAGCAAGCACCCGGTCGGGCAGCGGCAGGCACCAGGACGGCCCCGCCGGGCCCGTTTCCGCCCCGCTCCCGCACCACCTTCACCAGCTTCACGAACCGGTCGATCCGCAAGCCCGTGAACGTCTCCACCCATACCTGCTCAGCCCGCAACACCCCACCCATACAAGAGGAATGCCCCATCACGGATGTTCTGCAACAACCTTTAGTCCCCCGGCGGGCGCATCCGGAAGTTGTACGCGGCCGGGAGCGGGCGGTCCGTGAGGGTGGACCAGACCTCCGAGAGGATCTCCTCGCCCTCGCGGAGGTCGGGCAGTTCGAAGCCCTCCTCGAAGACCCGGCGGGCCGCGCCCACATGGCCTTCCGCCGCGAGCAGCCGGGCCGCCGACAGCCGAAGCGGCCCTCCTCCCGCAGTGCGGGGCGCAGCCGGTCCCACACCGCGCGGGCCTCCGGCAGCAGCCCCGCCGCCAGCAGGGAGGCCAGCGCCTCCCGGCCCAGCGCCGATTCTGCGGCCAGCCAGCTCGCGCCGCCCCGGCTCTCCTGGGTCAGGTCCTCGAAGGCCTCGGCGTACCAGCGGGCCGCCCGGGCCGGGTCGCCGGCCAGGTCGTCGGCGACCGCCAGGCACCGCAGCAGCGGCCAGCGCGAGGGGGCCAGCGCCAGCCCGCGCTCCCAGCTGCGTACCGCCTGGGCGATGTCCCCGGCGTGCCACTGGGCGACCCCGAGGTGGTACTCGGTCAGCGGGTCCGCCTGGGCCGTCTCCAGCATGTCCCGCCAGTGCGGGGCGACCAGGCTCGGGCCGGGCGGAGTCACCCGGCGCGGGGTGGGGAAGACCCCGCTGCGCCACAGCTCCAGCCAGGGGGCCTGGTCCTCGCCGAGGGTGTCCTCGGCGAAGGGGGTGCCGGGCAGTTTGTGGCCCCCGCACAGCACCTCGAGAGCGCCCCAGCCGGAGCCTGCCGCCAGCCGCTCCCCCGGTTCGGTGTCGGCGCACCCGCGCCACGCCTCGTACGCCGCGTCCACGGCCGGACCGGGCAGCGCGGACTCCAGCGCCGTGCCCGCCGCGGTGCGGGCCGCCGCCCAGTCGTCCCCGTGCACGGCGACGGGGTCCGCGGACAGGGCCCCGTAGGCCTCCAGCCAGCTGAACTCCGCGCCCGCCTCAAGACGTACGTGCTCCAGCTGCGTCCGGGCGAGCCCGGCCTGGATCTCCGCGTACCCGCCCGTGCCGGGCTCGGTCAGCCACTCCTGCCAGCGCCGGCCGCCCTCGCCCGCGCCCCAGACGAAGAGCTTGCGGCCGCGCAGCCGGGCCGTCGAGGTCTGGACGAGTCCCCGGCCGTCGGCGTCGAGGGAGGCGATCCAGGGCCGGGTCCCGGCCTCGACCTCGTAGAAGAAGTCGGCGGGGTACGTGCTGCGCAGCGGGTACGTACGGTCCGCGCCCTCCCATCCCGGTACGGGGATGCGGCGCAGGGAGCGTTCGTACCCGAAGTGCCAGGCCTCGTCGGCCGGGGCCAGGACACGGGTGCCGGCCTCCTCGGGCACGGCGATGTTGGACCACCAGTAGACGGGGGCGGGCCGCTCGTGCGGGTTGCGCACGCGGACGCCGACGTAGAGGAACTCCGAGTCCTCGGGCAGCCACAGGTCGACCTGGAAGGGCAGGTCGCGCAGCCGCTCCCATTCCCAGAGCCGCACCATCACTCCCCCGTCGGGCGCCGGGACGAGCGCCGCGTGCAGCGGTGCACAGGAGAGGGTGGTGTGGCCGGTGGCGCCGAGGTTCCACTCGATGCCGCCGGAGAACCAGGCGCCGTTCAGGGCGAAGTTCGCGGGCTGGAACACCGGGTTGCGGTAGAGCAGTTCGCGTCCGGTCGGGAGGTGGACGAGCGAATGGATCCGGCCGCCGAGGCCGGGCAGGACGGTGACGCGCAGGTGCGCGTTCTCGATGACGATCGTCTCGAAGTCCCGCTCGGTGCGCTGCCGTTGGTAGCCGTCCCGGATCCGGACGGGGAGCAGCGAGCGCAGTGGTTCGTACCCGATCTGGCGTGCCATGTCGCGCGGCAGGCCCTCGCGCGAGCGCTCGTCCAGCGTGTGCACGCCGTCGGACTCGCGGAGGGCGGGCAGTGGGTTCTCGGGGCCCAGCGGGGCTGCGGGGAGGGTCAGTACGGAGCGGCGGACGGTGGTGGCCATGAGGAAATGGAACACGCCAAGGCCGCCGGTGCACAGGGATTCGGCGGATCACCACCGGTCAGGATTACGCAAAGCCTGGTGGGGCGTGGGCCGGTGATCGACAATGAGGTCCATGAGCGTACGGAGCAGACGGGGACAATTGTTCGGCGGGGAGGCGACGGAGAGCCGGATCACCGCGCATGTGAACGCCGGCGAACGGGACATGCTCGCCGGGATGTTGGCGGCGCAGCGCGCGACGCTGGAGCTCAAGTGCTCGGGCCTGGGGGCGGAGTTGGCCGAGCGGTCGGTGGAGCCGTCCACACTGTCGCTGCTCGGGCTGGTACGTCACCTCGCGGACGTGGAGCGCCGCTGGTTCCGGCGGGTGCTGGCCGCGCAGGACGCCCCGGCCCTGTTCTCCTCGCCGGACGATCCCGACGGTGACTTCGACGGGGCGGTGTCCGATCCCGCGGTGGTCGAGCGGGCGTGGGAGGCGTGGCGGGCGGAGGTGGCCTTCGCAGAGCGGTTCACGGAGTCGGCGCCCGACCTGGAGGTGTCCGGGAAGGACGGGTGGCTGGGCGAGGTCCCGCTGCGCTGGGTCCTGGTCCACATGATCGAAGAGTACGCGCGCCACAACGGCCACGCGGACTTGCTGCGCGAGCGCATCGACGGCGCGATCGGGGTCTAACCCCGATCACGACCGCCGGGCAGGGCGAGGGGGTGTCCTTCGGATCGGGCCGGGCTCGATCCGAAAGACACCGCCTAGCCGAAGGCCCCCGCCACCAGGTCAGCGAGCAGGGCTCCGGCCCGCCCGTCCGGGTCCAGGTCCGGGTCGTAGATGGTGACGTTGAGCCCGACGCAGCGCGGGGAACTGATCAACACCCCGAGCAGTTCGGCGAGTTCGTCGGGGATCAGGCCACCGGGGTCGGGGCTGTCGACGGCCGGCATCACGGACGGGTCCAGTACGTCGGCGTCCAGGTGGACCCAGAACCCGGCGGTGGCCGGGGGCTGCAGCCCGGTCAGCGCGGTACGGGCCACCGGCCCGGCGCCGCGGTCGCGGATCGCCCCGACCGTGGCGGCGAAGATGCCGGCGGCGCGGAGCTCGGGGAGGTCCGGGTCCCCGTCGCGCAGCCCGAAGAGCCGGACGTCCTCGTCGCGCACGTAGGGCCCGAGACCCTCCAGGTCGGCGAGGTCCGCCTGGCCGCGGCCGGTGGCGAGCGCCAGTTCCTCGCCGCCGGCCGCGCCCACGGGCCCGTTGACGGCCTCGTTGCCGGGGTGCCGGAAGTCGGCGGACCCGTCGATCGCGGCGATGCCGTACCGGCCGAGGCGCCGCATGGCCAGGGACGCGCCGAGCTGGATGGAGCAGTCGCCGCCGAGCACGACGGGGAACTCCCCGGAGCGCAGGTGGTCCTCGATCCGGTCGGCGAGGGCGACGGTGTACGCGGCGAGGGGCCCGGCGTGGAACACCCCGTCCCCCTCCTTCCAGTCGCCCCGGTCGTAGCGCGGCGGGACGACCACCCCGCCCTCGCGCGCGCCGAGGCGGGCCAGCAGGCCCTGTTCCCGCAGGGCCCCGGCCAGCTTGTACACGCCGGGAACGGCGCCCGGGGCCGGGGGGCGGAGCCCGAGGTTGGACGGTGCGTCGAGGAGCACGAGGGTTCGCATGCACTCATCCTGTGCGATGCGGGACCCCGGGACATGGCATTTCGGCCGTGATCGCCCACCGTTCGTGGTCCCGCCAGGCGCCCTTGACGTGGAGGAAGTCCGGCGACAGCCCCTCCAGCCGGAAGCCGAGCCCTCGGACGAGGGCGATCGAGGCGGCGTTTCCCGGCTGGATGTTGGCCTCCAGCCGGTGCAGTGCGAGACCGTCCGCGGCGAAGGCGTGGCCGACGGCCAGGCCGAGCGCCTCCCGCATCAGCCCCCGGCCCGCCGCGTGGGCGAAGGCCCCGTAGCCGAGCGCGCCGCAGCGGAAGGCGCCGAGGACGATGTTGTTGACGTTGACGAAGCCGGCGATCGCGCCCGACTCCCGCTCGCACACGAGGAATCCGGTCCTGCCCGTCGCGGCGGCCGCGGCCGCGCCCCCGGTCGCGCCGGTGATCAGCGGGGCGGCGTACGCCTCGTAGGCCTCCACCGTCTCGGGCGGCGACAGCCACGGGTGGTGGAGCTCCCGGCTCTCGCGCACCCGGGCGGTGAACTCGGCGCCGTCAGTGTGCCGGTAGGGCCGCAGCCCGATCCGATCACCCTCGGCGAGGTACGGAAAATACGCCATCGCCCCAGGCTAGGGCCTGTGGCAGGATCCCGATGTGATCATCACCCCGAACACCGAAGAGCTCCTCCTCGCGGCCGCGTACAACAACGCCGCGTGGTGCGCCGCAGTCTGCCGCGACGGCGGCTTCACCGCCCAGGCCTGGAGCAGCCCCCGCCCGACCCCGCTCTACTACCCGGACGCCGTGACCCTCACCCGGGACACCGACACGGCCGCCCTGCTCGGCGGGATCGACACCGGCGCGCCGCACGCCTCGGTCAAGGACAGCTTCGCCGTGCTCGACCTGGCTCCGGACGGCTTCGAGGTCCTCTTCGGCGCCGAGTGGATCCACCGCCCGGCCTCCGCTCCCGCCGCCGCCCCGGCCCCCGCCCTGACGTGGAGCCGGATCTCCGGTCCCGCGGAGCTGGAGGCGTGGGAGACGGCCTGGGACGGCGAGGAGAGCACCGGCCTGTTCCACCCGGGGCTGCTCACGGGGGATGCGCGGGACGCACGGGGTGCAGGGGCTACGGAGAAGACCGAGGAGATCGCCTTCCTCGCGGGGCGGGACGCCGAGGGCCGGATCCTCGCCGGGGCCGCTGCCAACCGCACCGGCGAGGTGGTCGGCATCTCCAACGTGTTCACCGCCGAAGGCACCCCGGACGACGAGGCCTGGGCGGGCGCGCTGACCCTGACGGCCTCGCTCTGGCCCGGCCTGGCGCTCGTGGGCTACGAGTCGGGGGACGACCTCGACACGGCGCTGCGCCACGGCTTCACGGCCATCGGCCCGCTGCGGGTCTGGGTCCACTCGGGCTGACCGCCGTCCCGGCCCCCCGCCACGGACCGGCTACGGGCTCGGCGGGGCGTACGGGGCTGCGGCCCTACGGGGCTGCGGGGCGTACGGGGCCTACGGGGCCCGCTGCTTGCGCCGCCGGGCGAAGTAGACCCCGCACAGTCCGCCCAGCACCGCCGCGATCAGCAGGGCGACGTACAGCGGCATCGTCACCTGCGGGATCAGCAGCCGGATCTTGGTGGGGCGGGTGTTCTCGAAGATGAACACCAGGGTGAGCACCGCGAGCGCCGCGATGCCCGCGCGCCCCGGGGTGATCTGCGCGCGGCCCTTGCCGCTGCCCTTGGACGTGTGGGAGCTCATGGTCCCATCGTCCGGCCGCGGCGTCCCGGGGGCTCAGTCGGACAGGGCCAAACGGGGGATGTCCGCCCGCTCGAACCCGAACACCTGCGCGTACAGCGACAGCTCCGCCTCCAGCGCCCGGACCATCGTGTCCGCACGCCGGAAGCCGTGCCCCTCGCCCTCGAAGGCCACGTACGCGTGGGGCACCGAGCGCCCGCGCATCGCGGCCAGCAGCCGCTCCGCCTGCGCGGGCGGGCAGACCGGGTCGTCCAGGCCCTGGAGCAGGACGAACGGCGCGGTGATCCGGTCGGCGCGGGCCACCGGGGAGCGCTCGCGGCTGCGCAGGGCCAGGGTCTGCGGCGGTCCGGCGAGGCCGTCGATGTAGCGGGACTCCAGGTCGTGGGTCTCGGCGGCGAAGCCGGTCAGGTCCAGGACCGGGTAGATGATCGCCGCGCAGGCGTACAGGTCGGTGGACGCCAGCGAGGCCGCGGCCGTCCAGCCGCCCGCGCTGCCGCCCCGGATCGCGAGCCGGTCCGGATCGGCGGTGCCCTCGGCGGCGAGGGCCCGCGCCACGGCGGCGCAGTCCTCGACGTCGACGACGCCCCACTGTTCGCGCAGCCGTTCCCGGTAGGCGCGGCCGTAGCCCGTGGAGCCCCCGTAGTTGACTTCGACGACGCCGATGCCGCGCGAGGTGAAGTAGGCGATGTGCAGGTCGAGTACGGGCGGCACGTGGTCGGTGGGGCCACCGTGCGCCCACACCACGTACGGGGGCAGCTCGTCGGCCCGGGCGCGCAGCACAGGGTGGTGCGGCGGGTAGACGTGGGCGTGGATCTCCCGGCCTCCCCGGCCGAAGAAGGTCCTGCTCTGCGGCTCCGGGTAGTACGCGGGGTCCGCCCGGTCGCCCGCCTCCGGTGAGCCGCGGCCGCCCACCACCCGGGCGTGCCCGGTGGCCGTGTCCAGCTCCACCACCTCGTACGCGCTGCGCGGGCTGGCCGCGACCCCGTAGACCCGGCTGCCGCTGACGGCGAGCGTGGGCTGCCAGGCCGTCCACGGCCCGGCCGCGTCGACCAGGTCCCCGCTCTCCGGGTCGAGCACGCCGAGCACCGAGGAGCCCCGGCCGTGCAGCACGGCGACGAGCCCGTCGGGGAGCGCCGCGATCCAGCGCAGCCCGGACTTCCACAGCGGGCCGCCGAACTCCTCTTCCCTGGGGCAGAGGTTGACGGCCTCGCCCGTCTCCCGGTCCACCCGGTACGGGTTCCACCAGCCGCCCCGGTCGCTCACCGCGAGGAGGCTTCCGCCGGTGGTCCACTCGACCTGGGCGACGGCCTCCTCCGGTCCGCCGAGCACGGTACGGGGCTTCGCGAGCCGGCCGTCCGGGGTGACCTCGGCGAGCCTGAGCTCGGTGCCGTCCCACGGCATCCGGGGGTGGTCCCACACCAGCCAGGCCGCCTGCCGCCCGTCCGGGGAGATCCGGGGCCCGGTGCTGAACCGGTACCGGTCGTCGGTCAACTCCCTGACGAGGGAGCGGTCTTCCGCGGCAGACCCGTCCAGCGGTACGGCGGCCAGTACGCGGCGCACATCGGTCGGCGCAGTTCCGGTGAACTCCTCCAGCACGCACCAGACTTCGCCGTCCCGCAGCACCGGGTCGGCCCAGCGCAGCCCGCCGCCGACCACCGAGACGGGAGTCAGGGGCCGCGGCGCCGGGCCGCCGGGTGCGTCCGGCTCGTACGCGTACAGCCGCTGGTCGGCGAAGTGGACGAAGACCACCAGCGGGCCGCCCAGGGGCCGTTCGGCGCCCGCCCAGGGCAGGCCGCCGTACTCGGTGACCCGGCTGCGCACGTTCCACGGCGCGGGCAGCGCACAGGCCGCGGGCCCGCCGTCCGCGGGCCGGCGGACCAGGGCGCGACGGCCGCCTTCGGCCGGCCGGGGCACCGTCCACCACACCTCGGCGCCGATCGCGCCGACGTACTCCGGCCTTCCGTCGAGGGAGGCGGCGAGCCCGGCGCCGATCGGCGAGGGCCAGCTGCCGTAGGGGGCGGTTCCGTCGCCGCGCGGGGTCTTCACAGTGCGCGCAGGGCTCGGTCGAGGACGCGGACCCCGAAGTGCAGGGCGTCGACGGGCACCCGCTCGTCCACTCCGTGGAAGAGGGACCAGTAGTCGAAGCCGGGGGGCAGCTTGAGCGGGGAGAAGCCGTAGCCGGTGATGCCGAGCCGGGAGAACTGCTTGGCGTCGGTGCCGCCCGCCATGCAGAAGGGCACCACGTGTCCCTCGGGGTCGAAGGCCTCGACGGACTCGCGCAGGATCCCGTACGTCCGCCCGTCCACGGGGGCTTCGAGGGCCACTTCGCGGTGGTGGAACTCCCAGTGCACGTCGGGGCCGGTGAGTTCGTCGAGGGTGGCGATGAACTCGGCCTCGCCGCCGGGCAGCATCCGCCCGTCCACGTACGCGGTGGCGGTGCCCGGGATGACGTTGAGCTTGTAACCGGCGCTGAGCATGGTCGGGTTGGCGCTGTTGCGGACGGTCGCCTCGACGAGGGCGCCGGCCGGACCGAGCTTGTTGAGGATCTGGTCGAGCTGGAATTCGGGGGCCCTCGGGTTCACCGACATCCCCTGGAGGGCGGCGAGTTCGGTGATGCAGGCGGTGACGGTGTCGGTGAGGCGGACCGGCCAGTCGTGCTCGCCGATGCGGGCGACCGCGGCGGCGAGCCGGCTGACCGCGTTGGCCCGGTTGGGCTTGGAGCCGTGTCCGGCGGTGCCGGTCGCGGTGAGCTTCAGCCATGCGGTGCCGCGCTCGCCGGCGGCGATCGGGTAGAGGGCCTGTCCGGGGGCGGCGTGCACGGTGAAGGCCCCGGATTCGCTGATGCCCTCGGTACAGCCTTCGAAGAGCTCGGGGTGGTGGTCGGCGAGGAAGCCCGAGCCGTCGATCGCGCTGTCCTCCTCGTCGGCGGTGTAGGCGATCACGATGTCCCGCCGGGGTCTGACGCCGGCCCGCGCCCAGGCCCGTACGACGGCCAGCACCATCGCGTCCATGTTCTTCATGTCGACGGCGCCGCGGCCCCAGACCACCCCGTCGCGGACCTCGCCCGAGAAGGGGTCCACGCTCCAGTCGGCGGCCTCGGCCGGGACCACGTCGAGGTGGCCGTGGACCAGGAGGGCGGGGGCGGTGGGGTCGGTGCCCGCGATCCGGGCCACCACGTTGGTGCGGCCCGGGGTGCGCTCCAGCAGCGCGGGCTCCAGGCCGATGGCGGCCAGCCGCTCGGCGACGTACTCGGCGGCCGGGCGTTCCCGGCAGTCGCCGCCGCCGCGGTTCGTGGTGTCGATGCGGATCAGGCCGGAGGTGAACTCGACGGCCTCGTCGAGCGCCACGCCATCAACGCAGTCGACGGGCGTACCGGTGACACCGACACCGGCGCCCTGCTCGGACATGTCAGCCATACTGCTCCTCCACCGCTGCCGAGACGATCGTCGTGACCGCCTTGAAGGTCCGGATCCCCTCGTACATCGTCCCGCTGGTGTACCCGACCCTACGCTCGCCCGAGCGCTCGACTCCGGGCACCACCGTGGCGGCCATCGCCAGGTGCTCGGCGTCGAACTCGACCTCCACCGCGAACGGCCCGCCCCGTACCGGTTCGTACCGGACGGCGAGGGCGGCGGCCTCCTTGGCGGCGGCCCGGATGTCGGCGGCCGTACGGGCCGGGGTGCGGCAGACGGCGGCGTAGCGCGAAACGTGGTCCTTGACGGCGACCGTCAGCGCGTCCGGGGCGTAGCCGGCGGCGTCGGCGCAGGTCAGGTCGTCTCCGGTGACCAGGACGACCGGGACCCCGTACTCGGCGACCACGTGTGCGTTGAGCAGTCCCTCGCTGGCGCGGGTCCCGTTGACCCAGACCCCGGTGATGGAGTTGGCGAGGTAGGTGTGGGCGAGCACGCCCTCGGCGCCGGCGCCCGTGTGATAGCCGACGAAGGCGATGCCGTCGACGTCCCCGTACTGGACGCCCTCGACCATGGAGAGGGACTTGTGGCGGCCGGTCAGCATCTCGACGCGGGCGTCGAGCCGCTCCAGCAGCAGGTTGCGCATGGTCCAGTGGGCCTCGTTGACGAGGACCTGATCCGCCCCGGCGTCGTAGAACCCGAGGACGGCGGCGTTCACGTCGGAGGTGAACAGGGTCCGGCAGCGTTCCCACTGCGGGGTCCCGGGCAGCACGTCGGCGGGCCAGGTGACGCCGGTGGCGCCTTCCATGTCGGCGGAGATGAGGATCTTCATCGGGCCCCCGGGCGGTCGGTTGCGCTGGGGCCCCACCCTAGCCCTCCGACCCCTGCCGGACCTCGGGGCCGTCACTCCGGGCGCGCCGCGCGCCCCGCATCCGGACCCGGATCAGCGCCTGTTGTACGGCAGCCGGGCCAGCAGTGAGCCCATGGTGCAGGTGTCCGAGAGCGCGGAGAACACCAGGCCGGCCGCCACCCCGGCGGACAGCAGCAGGGCGGCCGGGTGGAGGAGCCCGCCGGCCAGTCCCGCCAGGACCAGGGTGCCCGCGGCCAGCCGGACCTGACGGTCCATCGCCCAGGGCGCGGCGCCCCGGCCGACCCCCTCGGGCCTTTCCAGTGCGCCGCCCGCCCGCTGCCAGGCCGAGGTGCCCCCGGACAGCGAACGCGCGGTCAGGCCGTGCCCGGCCAGTGTCCGGCACGCCTGGGCCGACCGGGCGCCGGAGGCGCAGACGACGAGCAGCGCGGCCTGCCCGGTCCGCAGTTCCTTCAGGGCCGAGGGCATCCGGTCCAGCGGAACGTTGCGGGCGCCGGGCAGGTGCCCGCCCGCGAACTCCGCCGGGGTGCGCACGTCGATGACGGTGAACTCGGAGAGCCGGGCGCGGGCTTCGGCGGGGGCGATCTCAACGGCGGGTACGGATGCCATGGGGGTTCCTTCGGTGGGGAAGCGGGTCGGGAGACGGCGGAGCGGCCGGCGGGGCGGCGGGCGAGGCGGCGGGCGACGGGCGGCGGGGCGGACGTCCGGCGGGCCGGGTGCGTCAGGCGGCCGCCGCGGCGGTACCGGCCGACCAGGTGAGCCACCCGCCGTCGAGGTTCACGGCATCCAGGCCGAGGTTGCGCAGCAGCCGGACCGCGGTGTGCGCACGCTGCCCGCCCTGGCAGTAGACGGTGAGCGGCCGGTCCGCGGGCAGCTCGCCGATGCGGTCGCGCAGCTCGTCCAGCGGGATGTGCACCGAGCCGGGCAGGTGCCCGCGCTCGTGCTCGGCCTTGGTCCGTACGTCGACCGGGAGGCCGTGGCCGCCGTGGCCGCCGTCGCCCGCGTCCCACTGGACCGTCGGGGTGGTGCCGGTCAGCAGGTTGTCGGCGAGGTAGCCCAGCAGGTTGACGGGATCCTTGGCGGAGCCGTACGGGGGCGCGTAGGCCAGTTCGAGGTCCGCGAGCGCGGTCACGGGGAGCCCGGCGGCCATCGCCGTGGCCAGTACGTCGATCCGCTTGTCGACTCCGTCGGAGCCGACGGCCTGGGCGCCGAGGATCCGCAGGCTCTGCGGATCGAAGAGGAGTTTCAGCGACAGCGGCGCGGCGCCGGGGTAGTACCCGGCGTGCGATCCGCCGTGCAAGTGCAGGGTGCGGTACGGACGGTCCTCGCGCCGGAGCTCCTTCTCGGCCCGGCCGGTCGCGGCCGCCGTCAGACCGAAGACCTGCACGATGGCGGTGCCCTGCGCGGGCACGGCCGTGACGGTCCGCCCGGCGAGGGTGTCGGCGGCGATCCGGCCGTGCCGGTTGGCGAGGTTCGCGAGCGGGATCAGCCGGGTCCCGCCGCCGTGCGCGTGCGTCTTCTCGGCCGCGTCGCCCACGGCGAGGATGCGGGGATCGCTGGTGCGCAGCGCCCCGTCCACCCGTATCCCGCCGTGCGGGCCCAGCTCCAGCCCGGCCGTCACGGCGAGTTCCGTCTCGGGGCGGACGCCGACGGCGAGCAGCACCAGATCGGCCGGAACCCGGTCGCCGTCGGCGAGCTCCACTTCCCGCGGCAGCACCCGCACGGCCCGGGTGCCCAGCCGCAGGTCCACGTGGTGGGCCCGCAACTCGGCGGCGACCGGCTGGGCCATCTCCGGGTCGAGCGGGGGCAGGACCTGCGGGGTGGCCTCGACCAGGGTGGTGGCCAGGCCCCGGTGGCGCAGGTTCTCGGCGGCCTCGACGCCTATGAACCCGCCCCCGATCACCACGGCGGTCCGGGCCCCGCCCGCCAGGGCGGCCAGGATGCCGTCGAGATCCTCGATGTCGCGCAGGGTGTGGGCCCGCTCGATGCCCGGCACCGGGGGCACCACCGGGCGGGCGCCGGGGGCCAGGACCAGCCGGTCCCAGCTCTCCTCGTAGACCCGCCCGTCGGCGAGGTCGCGTACCCGCACCAGCTGTCCTTCGCGGTCGACGGAGAGGACCTCGTTGCGCACCCGGACATCGAGGGCGAAGCGGCGGGCGAGACTGTCGGGGGTGTGCAGCAGCAGGTCCGCGCGCTCCTCGATGACCCCGCCGAGGTGATAGGGCAGACCGCAGTTGGCGAAGCTCACGTACCCGCCGCGCTCCAGGACGACGATCTCCGCCTTCTCGTCCAGGCGGCGGAGCCTCGCCGCGGCCGACATGCCCGCCGCGACTCCTCCGATGACGACGACCTTCATGGGATCACCCTTGCCCCTCACTCGACCTCGACACCCCCGGGGGTATCCGGGTGATGAGTAGACGATACCCAGGGGGGTATTGAAATTGCAAAAGCGAACCGACCGCCACCTCTCGACGCATACCCGTCCGGGTATCGTGGAGGGCCTACGCGAGCACGGACTCGCGGATCGGAACGACAGAAGGCGGGCGCCGTGAAGGTGGAAGAGGAAGCGTCGGCCGCGGTGCTGAACCGGCTGCGCCGGGCGCAGGGTCAGCTCTCCGGAGTGATCGCGATGATCGAGAGCGGCCGGGACTGCAAGGACGTGATCACCCAGCTGGCAGCGGTCTCCAGGGCCCTGGACCGGGCGGGGTTCAAGATCATCGCCTCGGGCATGCGCCAGTGCCGGGAGGACGGCGAGGGCGGCCAGGAAGCGCCCCTCACGGAGGCGGAGCTGGAGAAGCTGTTCCTCTCCCTGGCCTGACCGCACGAAAGCCCGCGACCCGGGCCCCGGCAACGGGGCGCGAGGCGCGGGCAGCTCAGTTCACCCGATCCGGTGAGGCCCGACCTGCGGCCTCACCGGCAACGACCTTGCTCAGCCCTCGACTTCGGTGGCCAGATTGGCCAGAACAGCGTCGTAGATGCGACCGAGACCCTTGGGCGCGAAGGTGCGCTCGAAGAAGCCGCCGATGCCGCCCGCGCCGTTCCACACCGTGGTGACGACGGCCTTGGACTTGCCCTCGCCCGCCGGGGTGACCGTCCAGGTGGTGACCATGGAGGAGTTGCGGTCCTTCTCCACGAGCTGGCCGTCGGTGGGCTCGGTGACCTCCAGCAGGCAGTCGCGGACCCGCTTGCTCGTGGCCTGGAGCTTCCAGTGGACGAGGGTGCCCTCGCCGTCGCCGCCCTCGCGCACCTCGTACTCGCTGAAGTGCTCGGGCAGCAGCTTGCCCCGGGTCCCGGTGTAGTCGGCCAGCGCGTCGAACACGGTCTCCGCGTCCGCCCCGATGATGCGTTCCGTGGTGGCCTCGACCTGCGCCATGGCTTTCCTCCAGCAGTTGTGATCGCTCGTCACGGCGAAGCCAACCACCTCCGGGGCGGCCGCCCAAATCCGGGTCAGAGATGGCAGCGCACGGAGACGGGGAGGGTGTCCCCGGGCAGCGCCTCCAGGTAGCGCGACACGGCCCGCGGGGACGGCTCCGGGAGGGGCGGGGGATGCGGGCAGGACTCCGGGCCCTCGCAGGCGCCGTGGACGGGCTCGTCCTCGCCGTACCACCAGCCGCCGGGGGTGAGCACGTAGGGGTGCCAGGGCAGGGCCTCGGTCTCCTCGGACGCGAACTCCTCCCGCCCGAGGGCGCCGACCGTGTGGGCGGCGCCCTCGTAGAGGATGCCGCCGCCCAGGTCGTAGCCCCGGTGTGCGGCCTTCAGGGCGGCCACGCCCTCGCGGTAGGCGAGGACCAGCGGCTGGGCGTCGAAGGCGGCCCGGGCCTGCGACCACTCGCGGAGCCGGGCCCGATACTCGTCGGGGTTCGCCCAGGGTTCGTCCGAGACCTCGTACTGCGGTTCGGCCGGCGGACGGCAGGCGGAGAGCTCCCGCCACAGGCCCCAGGCCGCACCGGCCAGGGCGGCCCCCTCGGCGCGGACCTCGGCGAGGGCCAGCGCCTCCCGGGGGCCACCGGCGCACCAGCCCGGGCGGCTGGGCCCCGGCCTCGCCCGGGAGGCGCACCACGATGCTCATCCCTGCCATCCGGCGAACCTCCCACACGGACATCGGCGCGATCGAGCAGATCATCACCCCGCACGATCATGGGAACACATGTTCTATTCTCGGGGCGAGCTACCGAGGGAGGCGCACCATGCGCTGGGACAATCTGACCGAGGGCCCCACGGGCCCGGCCGCGCTCTTCGGCGCCGACTCCGTCGTGACCCGCACCTTCGACACCCCAGAGTTCCGCGGGATCACGTTCCACGAGGTCCGGGCCCGGTCGATCGTCAACCGGGTCCCCGGCGCCTCGCGGATGCCGTTCGAGTGGACCGTGAACCCGTACCGGGGGTGCAGTCACGCCTGCGTGTACTGCTTCGCCCGCAAGACGCACGGATATCTCGACCTCGACACCGGGATCGGCTTCGACTCCCAGATCGTCGTCAAGACCAACGCCCCCGAGCTCGTGCGCCGCGAGCTCGCCTCGCCCCGCTGGACCGGCGCGCACATCGCGATGGGCACCAACGTGGACTGCTACCAGCGCGCCGAGGGCCGGTACCGCCTGATGCCCGGGATCATCGAGGCGCTGCGGGAGCGGGCCAATCCCTTCTCGATCCTCACCAAGGGCACCTTGATCCTGCGCGACCTCCCCCTCATCCAGGAGGCCGCGGCCGTCGCCGACGTCGGGATCTCCGTGTCCGTCGGCTTCACCGACACCGCCCTGTGGCGCACGGTCGAGCCCGGCACCCCCTCCCCCGCCGCCCGGCTGCAGGCCGTCCGCACCCTCACCGACGCCGGCATCGAGTGCGGGGTGCTCATGGCCCCGGTGATCCCCTTCCTCGGCGACTCCCCCGAGCAGCTGCGGGCCACCGTCCGGGCCGTCGCCGAATCGGGTGCGACCTCCGTGACACCCCTGGTACTCCATCTGCGCCCCGGGGCGCGCGAGTGGTTCACGGCCTGGCTGGGCGAGCACCACCCCCACCTGGTCGAGCGGTACGCGCGGATGTACGCGGGCGGCTCGTACGCGCCCACCTGGTACCAGCGGATGATCACCCGCCAAGTCCACGAGCTCGCCGCCGAATTCGGCATCGGCCCCGGCGGCCGCGGACCGGCCCGGCGGATCGTCGTACCGGAGCGGCCGGACGGGCCGACGCCCGCGCCCGGGCCGACCCAGCTCAGCCTGCTCTGAGCACCCGTACGACCGTACGACCGACTGAAGGGTCATCACATCGGGCCAATCGGAGCCCCAATCCCCCCTTCCGAGCACAGGTTCCGGGACGATTCCGCCCAGAACCCTCGGCTGGGAGGCCCCATGCTGTACCCGACGCTGCACCCGACGCTGCGCCCGATGAAGGAGAGCAAGCCCGGTCCCGCCCTGAGGCGCGCCGCCGTCCTGTTGGCCGTGTCCACCCTCGCCGCCGCCCTGGCGAGCCCGATCACGGCCGCGGCACCGGCAGCGGCAGCGACGGCCCCGGCCGCCGAGGCCCTGAAGTGGTCCAACTGCGCGACCTCCCGCTACCCGACGCTCCAGTGCGCCTCCCTCAAGGTTCCCCTCGACCACGACAGCCCGGCCGGCCGGCAGATCTCCCTCGCCCTGACCCGGGTCCCCCACACGGCCGCCCGCTCCCAGGGCCCGCTGCTGGTCAACCCCGGCGGGCCCGGCGGCAGCGGCCGCACTCTGGCCGGGTTCATCGCCTCCGCACTGCCCAAGGACGTGGCCGCCCAGTACGACGTGATCGGCTTCGACCCCCGGGGAGTCGGCAAGAGCGAGCCCGCCCTGGACTGCGGAGCGGGCCACTTCACACCCGTACGGCCCGACTCCGTACCGCTGGACGAGGAGACCGAGCGGGCCAACCTGGAGCGGGTGAAGTCCTTCGCCGAGTCCTGCCAGACCAAGCACGCCGACGTCCTCCCGCACATCGGCACCGTGTCGGCGGCCCGCGACCTCGAAGTGCTCCGTACCGCCCTGCGCGCGGACAAGCTGAGCTACTTCGGCTACTCCTACGGCACCTACCTGGGCGCGGTGTACGCCAAGCTCCACCCCGACCGCGTGCACCGCCTGGTCCTGGACTCCGTCGTCGACCCGGCCGGGGTCTGGTACGAGGACAACCTCGCCCAGGACCAGGCCTTCGACTCCCGCCACAAGGCCTTCATGGCCTGGGTCGCCCGGTACGACGCCACGTACCACCTCGGCACCGACCCCGCCGAGGTCGAGGCCCGCTGGTACGAGATGCGGACCGCGCTGCGCACGGCCCCGGCGGGCGCCAAGGTGGGCCCGGCGGAGCTGGAGGACACCTTCATGCCGGGCGGCTACTTCAACGGCTACTGGCCCCACCTGGCGACGGCCTTCGCGGCGTACGCGGTGGAGGGCGACCCGAAGCCGCTGGTCTCCGCGTACGAGAAGTTCGGCGCGGTGGAGCCCTCTGCGGGCAACAGCTACAGCGTGTACACCGCCGTGCAGTGCCGGGACTCGGCCTGGCCCAGGAACTGGAACCAGTGGCGGGCCGACATGTGGCGCACGCACGCCAAGGCCCCCTTCATGACCTGGAACAACGCCTGGTACAACGCCCCTTGCGCGTTCTGGCCGGGCGAGCCGCTCCAGGCCCCGGACGTCACCAACTCGGCGCTCCCGCAGGCTCTCCTCTTCCAGGCGACCGAGGACGCGGCGACCCCGTACGAGGGTGCGGTGAGCATGCGGCGCAAGCTCGCGGGCTCGGCGCTGGTGGTCGAGGAGGGCGGCGGCAACCACGGCATCGCCCTGAGCGGCAACAAGTGCCTCGACGAGAAGCTGGCCTCGTACCTGCTGACGGGCAAGGCCGCGGACGCCGTCTGCCCCGCCCAGGCGGCCCCCACCCCGATCCCGGCGACCCGCGCGGTCCCGCCGTCGGCGGGCGGCGCGGCCCTCCACGGCCTGCTGGGTTTCCGGAGCTAGGGGTGCCCTAGCCGTACAGCGGGCAAGATCGTGCCCATGAGCACCTCACAGGACAACCACCTCACCCGCATCGCCGCGCCCGAGGGCGTGGCCCCGGGCACCGGCTACAGCCACGTCGTCTGGGGCACGGGCCGGTTCGTCGCCGTGTCCGGACAGTGCGCCTTCGACGAGAAGGGGGAGCTGGTCGGAGAGGGCGACGCCGCCGCCCAGGCCCGGCAGGTCTTCGAGAACCTGCGCCGCTGCCTGGCGGCTGCCGGGGCCGGCTTCGAGGACGTGGTGAAGCTGACGTACTTCGTCACGGACGTCGCCCACCTCCCGGCCGTACGGGAGGCCCGTGACGAGGTGATCGCCCCGGACCGCCTCCCGGCCTCCTCGGCGGTCCAGGTGGCGGCGCTGTTCCGGCCCGAACTGCTGATGGAGATCGAGGCCTTCGCGGTCCTCCCGGAGCCGGCCGGGACCGGGTCGCACTCCGGGCCCGAGACGGAGACCGGGTTCCGGACCGGTCCCGGGGCCGGCTTCGGCACCGGGTTCAAGACCGGCTTCGCCGGCTGAGGCCCGGCGTCGCCAGCTGACGCCCGGCTCGCTAGCTGACGCCCAGCCCCCGCAGGGCCGCCGTCGCCGCCACGGCCAGCCGGGGGTGCGACTGGGCCCGGGTCAGGACCTCCCGGGCCCGCTGGTCGGCCAGCGCGCCCAGCCCCTCCACGCAGGCCAGGGCCACCCGCCAGTACGGGTCGTGCGGTGCGAGCAGCCGCGACAGGGTGCGGATCAGCGCCGGGGCGGACTCCGGGGCGCGCAGCGCCGCCAGCAGCCGGACCGGGTGCAGGGCGTAGGCCGTGCGCAGTTCGTTCGTGGCCAGTGCCGCCGCCGCGCGGGCGGTGCGCGGGTCCCCGAGGACGGCCAGGGCCTGGGCGGCGGCCTCGCAGCGCGGCGGGTCCCGGTGGTTGAGCAGCAGGACCAGGGATTCGAAGGCGCGCCGGTCGCCGGCCAGCCCCAGCCGGTACGCGGCCAGTTCGCGGGCCCACAGGTGCTGCCCGGCGGAGGTCAGGGAGGCCGCCAGGCCGTCCGCGTCCGCCGCGAGCAGCGCCGCGTACTGCTCCTCGCCTCCGGGAGCCTGCCCGGCTTCGGCCCGCAGGCGCTCCAACACGTCGTTCACCCGGCCACCCTAGGGGGCCGCGACGGCCGCCGCGCCGGGTTCTCGAGAGCCGGTTGATCGATGATCGATGATCGGTACATTTGGGCGGTACAGGTCACATCTCCGCGCTCTGGCGGACCAGTTACCAACGGGTTACTGTCCCTACAACACGTACGAGGGCGGCCTGGTGACGCAGCCACCTCGTACCAGTCGGTTCTGCACGACCACACTTCTCCACGGCGTGACCCCGGGACAGGGCTCCGCCGTTTCCGCCCTCAGGGCTGCTTTCCTCAGGGCTGCTTCCCTCCGGGAGTCTCCGGAATCCCCGGGACACCCCCCGGGCTTCTCCGCACGGCCTTCTCCGCACGGCTTCTCCGTACGGCATCCGCGCGCGCCGTGCGCTCCGCGCGCCCCCTCAGTCGTCACCCTCTTCCACTGGAGTCCCGCGATGGACCTTCCGTCCACGTCCAGTCAGTCGTCCCCCTCCCGCCCCGCCCTGCAGACGATCGCCGTCGTCGGCCTCGGCACGATGGGCTCCGGCATCGCCGAGGTCCTCGCCCGGGCCGGCCGCGAGGTCATCGGCATCGACGTCAGCGAGGCCGCCGCCCGCCGGGCCACCGCGGCCCTCGCGGCGGCCACGGCCCGCTCCGTCGCCAAGGAGCAGCTCACCGAGCAGGAGCGCGAGGCGGTGCTCGCCCGCTTCCGCACCTTCTCCGAGCTCGGCGCCGCCGCCGACGCCGACCTCGTCATCGAGGTGGTCCCCGAGTCCTACGAGCTCAAGCAGCGGATCTTCCGCGAGCTCGACGCGATCGTCCGGCCCACCGCGATCCTGGCCACCGGCACCAACGCCCTGTCGGTGACGCGGATGGCCGCCGAGTCCCAGCGCCCGGAGCGCGTGGTCGGCCTGCACTTCTTCAACCCGGTCAGCGCGATGAAGCTGGTCGAGGTCGTCTCCAGCGTGCTGACGGCCCCGCCGGCGGTCGAGGCGGTCACCACGCTGGCCCGCGAGCTCGGCAAGGAGCCCGTCGCGGTCGGCGACCGCCCGGGCTTCGTCGCCGACGGCCTGCTGTTCGGCTACCTGAACCAGGCCGCCGCCATGTTCGAGGCGAAGTACGCCTCCCGCGAGGACATCGACGCGGCGATGAAGCTGGGCTGCGGCCTGCCGATGGGCCCGCTCGCGCTGCTCGACCTGATCGGCGTGGACACCGCCCGCACCGTCCTGGAGGCCATGTACACGGCCTCGGGCGACCGGCTGCACGCCCCGGCCCCGATCCTCGGCCACCTCGCCGAGGCGGGTCTGACCGGGCAGAAGTCCGGGCGCGGGTTCTACACGTACGAGGCCCCGGGCAGCCAGGTCGTCGTCCGTGACCTGCAGACCCCGCCGGACGGGGAGCTGGTCCGGGCGAGCCGTCCGGTGAACTCGGTCGGCGTGGCCGGTTCGGGCACCATGGCGAGCGGGATCGCCCAGGTCTTCGCGCAGGCCGGCTTCCCCGTGGTGCTGGCGGCCCGCAGCCAGGAGAAGGCGGACGCGGCGAAGGCCGCGATCGGCAAGTCGCTGGCCCGTGCGGTGGACCGTGGCCGGCTGACGGCGGAGGCCGCCGCCGCCACCGTGGGCCGGATCACGGCGGCGGGCTCGCTGGACGCCTTCGCCGACGTGGACCTGGCCGTGGAGGCCGTCGCCGAGGACCTGGAGGTGAAGCAGGAGCTGTTCCGGGCGCTGGACAAGGCGTGCAAGCCCGGTGCGGTGCTCGCCACCACGACCTCCTCGCTCCCGGTGATCGCGATCGCCCGCGCGACCTCGCGTCCCGAGGACGTGATCGGCATGCACTTCTTCAATCCGGCTCCGGCGATGAAGCTGGTCGAGGTGGTCCGGACCGTCCTGACCGCCGACGACGTGCACGCGACGGTCCGCGGGATCTGCGGCCAGGTGCGCAAGCACGCGGTGGACTGCGGGGACCGGGCCGGCTTCATCGTGAACGCGCTGCTGTTCCCGTACCTCAACAACGCGATCAAGATGGTCGAGCAGCACTACGCCGGCATCGACGACATCGACGCGGCGATGAAGCTGGGCGGCGGCTACCCGATGGGGCCCTTCGAGCTCCTCGACGTGGTCGGCCTGGACGTGTCGCTGGCCATCGAGCAGGTCCTGCACAAGGAGTTCCGCGACCCGGGCCTGGCCCCGTCCCCGCTGCTGGAGCACCTCGTCGCCGCGGGCTGCCTGGGCCGGAAGACCGGCCGCGGATTCCGTGAGTACGCCCCCCGCCGGTAACCCGCGGCAGGCGCAAGAGCCGGATGCGTGGGGAGGGCTGCTCGGGTCCGCCGGACCCTCACGGCGGACGAACCCTCCCGAGGAGCACTGTGTGCCCAGTGCGAGTCCTCCCCCGCATCCCATCCCGTCCCACCCCCCTCGGGAGCGCTCTCCCGCACGAATGAAGTACTTTCGCTCTATGTCCCAGCCCGCCAAGACCTCACCCCGCGCCTCCGCGGTCTCCGACGCCCCGGAGACCCCGGCCGGCACCAAGGCGGCCGCGCAGCGGCTCAAGATGCGCCGCGAGCTCGCGGCGGCGGCCATGGAGCTCTTCGCGAACAAGGGGTACGAGGCCACGACGGTCGACGAGATCGCCTCGGTGGCCGGGGTCGCGCGCAGGACCTTCTTCCGGCACTTCCGGTCCAAGGAAGAGGCGATCTTCCCGGACCACGACGACACCCTGACCCGCGCCGAGGCCGTCCTCGACGTGGCCCCGGCGCACGAGCACCCGCTCGACACGGTGTGCCGCGGGATCAAGGAAGTCATGAAGATGTACGCCGCCTCGCCCGCGGTGTCGGTCGAGCGCTACCGGCTCACCCGCGAGGTGCCGGCGCTGCGGGAGCGGGAGATCGCCTCGGTCGCCCGCTACGAGCGGCTGTTCACCCGCTACCTGCTGGCCCATTTCGACGAGACCGACCACCACGACGGCAACGACGACCCGCTGCTGGCGGAGGTCGCCGCCTCGGCGGTGGTCACGGCCCACAACCACGTGCTGCGGCGCTGGCTGCGGGCGGGCGGGCAGGGCGACGTGGAGGCGCAGCTCGACCACGCCTTCTCGATCGTGCGCAAGACCTTCGGTTCCGGGATCGGCGCGGGGCGCACGCTGAGCACGGCGCCGGTGCCTGAGCCCGCCGCCGCTCCGCCGGCCTCGGTGCGGACGCAGGGCGAGGTACTGGTCGCGGTGGCCCGTACGGACGCCCCGCTGGACGAGGTCATGCGGACCATCGAAGAGGCACTCAGAAACAAGTAGACGAACGCCAAGGCGACACACGTCACAGCGGCCGCTCCCGTTCCGGGGGCGGCCGCTTTCGTTTGTCCGAGTTGCCCCTACTCGCGGGTAACTTTGATCGATCATCGCTCATCGGTGCAGGTCAATCGGCAAATGAGAGAAAGTTTTGGCACGCGGTGCCTTGCTGAGTGACACGGGGTGCCATACGTTGAATCTCGTCCGGATGTCCCCGCGGTCCAGCCCACTCGGCACGGAACGCGCCCCGGATGCCTGCGTCACCAGGCCTCCCGCACCGCCCCACCACAGGCAACGCGCAGCTCCACCCCAGCCGAATCGACGGCGCCCCAACACATCGCTCCACGCTCATCGCTCCACCCCCATCGCTTCGCCGCACAGCAGCTCAACGCACCCCGTTTCCCTCAGCGCACCCTCATCAGCGCACGGCCGGAGGCAACACCGTGAAGGACATCCTGGACGCGATCCAGTCGCAGGCCGCGACGGCCGCCGACTTCGCTGCCCTGCCGCTCCCCGACTCGTACCGCGCGATCACCGTGCACAAGGACGAGGCGGAGATGTTCGCCGGGCTCACCACCCGCGAGAAGGACCCCCGCAAGTCCCTGCACCTCGACGAGGTCCCGCTCCCCGAGCTGGGCCCGGGCGAGGCCCTGGTCGCCGTGATGGCCTCCTCGGTCAACTACAACTCGGTGTGGACCTCGATCTTCGAGCCGGTCTCCACCTTCAGCTTCCTGGAGCGCTACGGGCGCCTCTCGGAGCTCACCAAGCGCCACGACCTGCCGTACCACATCATCGGCTCGGACCTCGCGGGCGTCGTCCTGCGCACCGGCCCCGGCGTGAACGCCTGGAAGCCGGGCGACGAGGTCGTCGCGCACTGCCTCTCGGTCGAGCTGGAGTCCTCCGACGGCCACAACGACACGATGCTCGACCCCGAGCAGCGGATCTGGGGCTTCGAGACCAACTTCGGCGGCCTGGCGGAGATCGCGCTGGTCAAGTCGAACCAGCTGATGCCCAAGCCCGACCACCTCAGCTGGGAGGAGGCCGCCTCCCCCGGCCTGGTCAACTCCACCGCCTACCGCCAGCTGGTCTCCCGCAACGGCGCCGGCATGAAGCAGGGCGACAACGTCCTGATCTGGGGCGCCAGCGGCGGGCTCGGCTCGTACGCCACCCAGTTCGCGCTGGCCGGCGGCGCCAACCCGATCTGCGTGGTCTCCTCCCCGGAGAAGGCCGACATCTGCCGGGCGATGGGCGCGACGGCGGTCATCGACCGCAACGCCGAGGGCTACAAGTTCTGGAAGGACGAGCACACCCAGGACCCGAAGGAGTGGAAGCGCTTCGGCAAGCGCATCCGCGAGCTCACCGGCGGCGAGGACATCGACATCGTCTTCGAGCACCCGGGCCGCGAGACCTTCGGCGCCTCGGTCTACGTCACCCGCAAGGGCGGCACCATCACCACCTGCGCGTCGACCTCGGGCTACATGCACGAGTACGACAACCGCTACCTGTGGATGTCCCTGAAGAAGATCATCGGCTCGCACTTCGCGAACTACCGCGAGGCCTGGGAGGCCAACCGCCTGGTCTCGAAGGGCAAGATCCACCCCACCCTGTCGAAGGTCTACTCCCTGGAGGAGACCGGCCAGGCCGCCTACGACGTCCACCGCAACCTCCACCAGGGCAAGGTCGGCGTGCTCTGCCTGGCCCCCGAGGAAGGCCTCGGCGTCAAGGACCACGAGATGCGCGCCACGCACCTGGACGCGATCAACCGCTTCCGCAACATCTGAGACCCCTCAAAGGCCAAAGGGACAGCCTGAGATGACAGAGCGCCAGAAGGACCGTCCGTGGCTCATGCGGACGTACGCCGGCCACTCCACGGCCGAGGCGTCCAACGAGCTGTACCGCCGCAACCTCGCCAAGGGCCAGACCGGCCTGTCGGTCGCGTTCGACCTGCCGACGCAGACCGGCTACGACCCCGACCACATCCTCGCCCGCGGCGAGGTCGGCCGGGTCGGGGTCCCGGTCTCCCACCTGGGCGACATGCGGCGGCTGTTCCAGGACATCCCCCTGGAACAGATGAACACCTCGATGACGATCAACGCCACCGCCATGTGGCTGCTGGCGCTCTACCAGGTGGCCGCCGAGGAGCAGGGCGCGGACATCGCCCAGCTCCAGGGCACCACCCAGAACGACATCGTCAAGGAGTACCTCTCGCGCGGGACGCACGTCTTCCCGCCCGGGCCCTCGCTCCGCCTGACGACGGACATGATCGCGTACACGGTCAACCACATCCCGAAGTGGAACCCGATCAACATCTGCAGCTACCACCTGCAGGAGGCCGGGGCCACTCCGGTCCAGGAGATCTCGTACGCGATGTCCACGGCCATCGCAGTCCTGGACTCGGTGCGCGACTCGGGCCAGGTCCCGCCGGAGCGGTTCGGCGAGGTCGTCGCCCGGATCTCCTTCTTCGTGAACGCGGGCGTCCGCTTCATCGAGGAGATGTGCAAGATGCGCGCCTTCGGCCGCATCTGGGACAAGGTCACCCGCGAGCGCTACGGCATCGAGAACGACAAGCAGCGGCGCTTCCGCTACGGCGTCCAGGTCAACTCCCTGGGCCTGACCGAGGCGCAGCCGGAGAACAACGTCCAGCGCATCGTGCTGGAGATGCTCGCGGTCACCCTCTCCAAGGACGCCCGCGCCCGCGCCGTGCAGCTGCCGGCCTGGAACGAGGCGCTGGGCCTGCCACGGCCCTGGGACCAGCAGTGGTCGCTGCGCATCCAGCAGGTCCTGGCCCACGAGAGCGACCTGCTGGAGTACGAGGACATCTTCGCCGGCTCGCACGTGATCGAAGCCAAGGTCGAGTCCCTGGTGGCCGAGTGCCTGGCCGAGATCGACCGGATCCAGGAGATGGGCGGCGCGATGGCGGCCGTCGAGTCCGGGTACCTCAAGGGCGAGCTGGTCTCCTCGCACGCCGCGCGGCGGGCCCGGATCGAGGACGGCCAGGACAAGATCGTCGGCGTCAACTGCTTCCAGCAGACCGAGGAGAACCCGCTCACCTCCGACCTGGACGGCGCCATCATGACGGTGGACGGGGCCCTGGAGGCGCAGACCGTCGAGCGCATCGGCCGCTGGAAGGCCGAGCGCCAGGAGTCCTCGGAGCGGCAGGGCGGCGGCGACCCGTTCGTCTTCCCCACGGTCATGCAGGCCCTGGACCGGCTCAAGGAGGCCGCCGCCGGGGACGAGAACCTGATGGAGGCCACCCTGGAGTGCGCCCGCGCCGGTGTCACCACCGGCGAGTGGTCGAGCGCGCTGCGCGAGGTGTTCGGCGAATTCCGGGCTCCGACCGGGGTCTCCTCGGCCCCGGTGGCCGTGACCGCCGAGGAGGGGACCCCCATGGCCCTCGTCCGCGCGAAGGTCTCCCGTACGGCCGAGGACCTCGGCTCCGGCCGGCTGCGCCTGCTGGTCGGCAAGCCCGGCCTGGACGGGCACTCCAACGGCGCCGAGCAGATCGCCGTACGGGCCCGCGACGCCGGCTTCGAGGTGGTCTACCAGGGCATCCGGCTGACCCCCGAGGAGATCTCCTCGGCGGCCCTGGCCGAGGACGTGCACTGCGTGGGACTGTCCATCCTGTCCGGCTCGCACAGCGCGCTCGTCCCGGACGTGCTGGAACGCCTGCGCGCGGCGGGGGCGGGTGACATCCCCGTCGTGCTCGGCGGCATCATTCCGAATGCCGACGCCGTGGCGCTCAAGGAGGCCGGGGTGGCGGCGGTCTTCACCCCGAAGGACTTCGGCATCACGGAGATCATCGGCCGTATCGTCGACGAGATCCGCAAGGCGAACAAGCTCCACCCGCTCGGCGACGCCGACGACACCTCAATCACAGACATCACCGCAAGCACGGAGGTCCCCGCATGACCACGCCCTCTTCCCCGGTCAACCGGCTGCGGCCGCGCCGCTCCTGCCTCGCGGTGCCGGGTTCCAACCCCCGGTTCCTGGAGAAGGCCCAGGGCCTGCCGGCCGACCAGGTCTTCCTGGACCTGGAGGACGCCTGCGCCCCGCTCGCCAAGGAGGGCGCCCGCCACACGATCGTGGACGCGCTGAACAACGGCGACTGGACCGGCAAGACCCGCGTGGTGCGCGTCAACGACTGGACCACGCACTGGACGTACCGCGATGTGATCACGGTCGTCGAGGGCGCCGGTCAGAACCTCGACTGCATCATGCTGCCGAAGGTCCAGGACGCCCAGCAGGTCGTGGCCCTCGACCTCCTGCTGACGCAGATCGAGAAGACGATGGGCTTCGAGGTCGGCAAGATCGGCATCGAGGCGCAGATCGAGAACGCCAAGGGCCTGGTGAACGTCGACGCGATCGCCGGCGCCTCGCCGCGGCTGGAGACCATCATCTTCGGACCGGCCGACTTCATGGCCTCCATCAACATGAAGTCCCTGGTCGTGGGCATGCAGCCGCCCGGCTACGGCGCGGACGCCTACCACTACATCCTGATGCGGATCCTGATGGCGGCCCGCATGCACGACCTCCAGGCGATCGACGGTCCCTTCCTCCAGATCAAGAACGTCGACGGCTACCGCGAGGTCGCGGGCCGTGCGGCGGCCCTGGGCTTCGACGGCAAGTGGGTACTGCACCCCGGCCAGGTCGACGCGGCCAACGAGGTCTTCTCCCCGTCCCAGGAGGACTACGACCACGCCGAGCTGATCCTCGACGCGTACGACTGGTGCACCTCCGAGGCGGGCGGCAAGAAGGGCTCCGCGATGCTCGGCGACGAGATGATCGACGAGGCCAGCCGCAAGATGGCACTGGTCATCTCGGGCAAGGGCCGCGCCGCCGGCATGCAGCGCACCACCAAGTTCGAGATCCCGGAGGCCTGATCCCGATGCAGTTCGGACGCACCTACGAAGAGTTCGAGATCGGCGCGGTCTACAAGCACTGGCCCGGAAAGACGGTCACCGAGTACGACGACCACCTCTTCTGCCTGCTGACCATGAACCACCACCCGCTCCACATGGACAGCAACTACGCCGAGAACACGACCGACTTCGGCAAGAACGTCGTCGTGGGCAACTACATCTACTCGCTGCTGCTGGGCATGTCGGTGCCGGACGTCTCCGGCAAGGCCATCGCCAACCTGGAGATCGAGTCGCTGCGCCACGTGGCGCCGACCTTCCACGGCGACACGATCTACGGCGAGACCACGGTCCTCGACAAGACCCCGTCCAAGTCGAAGAACGACCGCGGCATCGTCTACGTGGAGACCAAGGGCTACAAGCAGGACGGCACCCTCGTCTGCGTCTTCCGGCGCAAGGTGATGGTCCCGACCGAGACGTACATCAAGGAGCGCGGCGGCGAGCAGCCCGGCCGCCCCACGCTGAAGGAACAGGGGAAGTAGAACCATGAGCCGACTTGCCCAGACCGCCGGCCTGACGGACGACCAGAGGGACATCCTCAAGACCGTCCGGGAGTTCGTCGACAAGGAGATCATCCCGGTCGCGACCGAGCTGGAGCACCGGGACGAGTACCCGCAGCAGATCGTCGACGGCCTCAAGGAACTCGGCCTCTTCGGCCTGATGATCCCGGAGGAGTACGGCGGCCTGGGTGAGTCCCTGCTCACCTACGCGCTGTGCGTCGAGGAGATCGCGCGCGGCTGGATGTCCGTCTCGGGCATCATCAACACGCACTTCATCGTGGCGTACATGCTCAAGCAGCACGGCACCCAGGAGCAGAAGGAGTACTTCCTTCCGCGGATGGCGCTGGGCGAGGTGCGCGGCGCGTTCTCGATGTCCGAGCCGGGGCTCGGCTCGGATGTGTCGGCCATCACCTCCAAGGCGGTGCAGGACGGCGACGAGTACGTCCTGAACGGCCAGAAGATGTGGCTGACGAACGGCGGCACGTCCACGCTCGTGGCCGTCCTCGTCCGCAGTGACGAAGGACACCCGGAGGGCACCGCGCCCCACAAGTCGATGACGACCTTCTTGATCGAGAAGGAAGCCGGCTTCGGCGAGGTCCGTCCCGGCCTGACCATCCCGGGCAAGATCGACAAGATGGGCTACAAGGGGGTCGACACCACCGAGCTCATCATGGACGGACTGCGCATTCCGGCCAATCGGGTCCTGGGCGGGGAGACCGGCCGAGGGTTTTACCAAATGATGGACGGGGTCGAGGTCGGCCGCGTCAACGTGGCGGCCCGTGGTTGCGGCGTCGCGCAGCGTGCGTTCGAGCTGGGTGTCTCGTATGCCCAGCAACGTCACACTTTCGGCAAGGCCATCGCCGAGCACCAGGCGATCCAGTTCAAGCTGGCCGAGATGGCTACCAAGGTCGAAGCCGCCCATGCGATGATGGTCAATGCAGCACGCAAAAAGGACTCCGGGGAACGAAACGACCTCGAAGCAGGGATGGCGAAGTACCTCGCCTCCGAGTACTGCAAGGAGGTGGTGGAGGACGCGTTCCGCATCCACGGTGGCTACGGCTTCTCGAAGGAGTACGAGATCGAGCGTCTCTACCGAGAGGCACCCATGCTGCTCATCGGTGAAGGTACCGCCGAGATCCAGAAAATGATCATCGGGCGACGCCTGCTCGAGGAGTACCGGCTCCAGGGCTGAAAGTCCCTTTTGCGGTAAATCATCCAGTGGTTTTCCGCAAAAGAGTCACTAGCAGTCACTGGCTCACGGCCATCGACTCGGCTTCTGGCTTGCCCAGTTGTTGCGCGCAACCGATAGCATTCCAGTAAAGCCGCCGTCCCGTCCCCCCGTTTGCGGCGCGGCATCACCCGCTACGAAGGTCATCCATGCCCCACAGCCAAACCTCTGCACCTCGCGTCGGCCTCCTCGGTGGACGCCTCGCGCGCGGAGCATCGCCGTGGCTTCTGCCGACCGTCGCCACCGCCGCCCTCAGCCTCACCCGGGCCCGCAAGTCCGGGCGCTGGGCGGCAGTGGCCGTGCCCACCACCGCGCTCGCGGCGGGCATGCTGTGGTTCTTCCGCGACCCCGAGCGCGAGATCACGCAGGGCCGGGTCATCTCCCCCGCCGACGGTGTGGTGCAGAGCATCATGCCGTGGAAGGACGGGCGCACCCGCGTCGCGATCTTCATGAGCCCCCTGAACGTCCACGTCAACCGCGCGCCCCTCGCGGGCACGGTGACGTCCGTGGAGCACATCCCCGGTGGATTCGTTCCGGCGTTCAACAAGGAGAGCGAGAACAACGAGCGCGTCGTCTGGCACTTCGACACCGAACTCGGCGACATCGAGATGGTGCAGATCGCCGGCGCCGTCGCCCGTCGCATCGTCCCGTACCTGCCGGCCGGCACCAAGGTGGAGCAGGGCGAACGCATCGGTCTGATCCGCTTCGGCTCCCGCGTCGACATCTACCTCCCCGAGGGCGTCGAGGTCGCGGTCGAGGTCGGACAGGCCACCACCGCGGGGGTGACCCGAATTGACCGTGACTGAACCTGAAACCCCGGCTGCGGGCTGGGTGCCCGAGGCGTCGTCCGAGGAGGAGTCCACCGAGGACGACATGCCGCTGTCACTGCGGCTGTCGATAGCGGACACCCTCACCCTCGGCAACGCGACGTGCGGATTCATGGCGGTGTACTTCACCACCACCGGGATCCTCATCCCGCACCTCACCGGCAGCGGCGAGTCGGGCATGGCCCGCAGCAGCGCGGCCACGGCCGTGATACTGATGCTGCTCGCGGCGGTCTTCGACCTCTTCGACGGCATCGTGGCCCGCAAGCTGCGCAGCTCGCCGATGGGTGCGGAGCTGGACAACCTGTCCGACCTGATCAGCTTCGGGCTGGCTCCGGCGTACTTCGTCCTCGTCTACGGCATGGTCGCCGACGACGCGGTGCAGAAGATGTCGGCGCTGGCGGCGATCGTCGTCCTGCTGGCCGTGGTCCTGCGCCTCGCGAGATTCAGCTGCGTGGCGATGAAGGACGGCATGTTCCAGGGCATGCCGAGCCCCTTCGGTGCGCTGACGGTCGTCTCGATCGTGCTGCTGGAGCTGCCGTTCATCCCGACCCTGCTGGCGATCGTCGGCGTGGCCTGGCTGATGGTGAGCCGGGTCGAGTACCCCAAGCCGCGGGGTGTCCTCGCGGTGGCGATGCTCAGCTGGATCGTCGCGGCGATGGGCCTGCTGGCCGCGTGGGCGTTCGACGCGCCGGGCGGCGGGCTGCTGCTCCAGACCGGCTGCGCGCTGCAGATCGCTCTGGCGGCGACCATCCCGCTGTTCGCGACGACCCGTCGCGCGAACACGTTCCGCCACAACCGCCGCGAGGCAAGGGCCACCCAGGCCCCGTAGCCCCGCTGTACGCGCACGCAAGGGCCCCCGTCCGCCACCAGGCAGCCGGGGGTCCTTCCGCATCCCCGGGCACCCCTACCGGAGGCACGGCGCGCATAGGCTTGGTGTCGGAAAACCGCCAGCCCGGGGCCCGGCCGGCCGGGAGGATGGGAGCCATGTACACCGACACGGAGCGTTGCGTACGGGCCGTCCAGTCGAAGGACGCACGGTTCGACGGCTGGTTCTTCACCGCCGTGAGGACCACCGGCATCTACTGCCGCCCCAGCTGCCCCGCCGTACCGCCCAAGGTCGAGAACATGACCTTCCTGCCCAGCGCCGCCGCCTGCCAGCAGAACGGCTACCGGGCCTGCAAGCGGTGCCGGCCCGACACCTCCCCCGGCTCGCCCGAGTGGAACGCCCGCGCCGACGCCGTCGCCCGCGCCATGCGCCTCATCCAGGACGGCGTGGTCGACCGTGAGGGCGTCCCGGGGCTGGCCACCCGCCTGGGGTACTCCGCCCGTCAGGTGGAGCGCCAGCTGGGCGCCGAGCTCGGCGCGGGGCCGCTCGCCCTGGCCAGGGCCCAGCGCGCGCAGACCGCCCGGCTGCTGATCGAAACCTCCGCGCTCCCGATGGGCGACATCGCCTTCGCCGCCGGGTTCTCCTCGATCCGGACCTTCAACGACACCGTCCGAGAGGTCTTCGCCCTGGCCCCGAGCGAGCTCCGGGCGCGGGCGGCCGGCCGGGGGGCCGTCCCGGGTGCCGGACCCGGCCAGGTGCCGGGCACCATCAGCCTGCGGCTGCCCTTCCGGGCCCCGCTCACCCCCGACAACCTCTTCGGCCACCTCGCCGCGACCGCCGTCCCCGGGGTCGAGGAGTGGCGGGCGGGCGCCTACCGCCGCACGCTCCGGCTGCCGTACGGCACCGGCGTCGTCGCCCTCACCCCGCAGCCCGACCACATCGGCTGCCGGCTCGCCCTCACCGACCTGCGCGACCTCACCATCGCGATCAGCCGCTGCCGTCGGCTCCTGGACCTCGACGCGGACCCCGAGGCCGTGGACGAGCAGCTGAGCGCCGACCCGCTGCTGGCCCCGCTCGTGGCCAAGGCTCCCGGCCGCCGGGTGCCGCGTACCGTCGACGCGGAGGAGTTCGCCGTACGGGCGGTGCTCGGCCAGCAGGTGTCCACCGCGGCGGCCCGTACGCACGCGGCCCGCCTGGTCCGCGCCCTCGGCGAGCCGGTGACCGATCCCGACCCCGAGGGCGGGCTGACCCACCTGTTCCCCACGTCGCAGGCGCTGGCCGGGCTGGACCCGGAGTCCCTGGCCCTGCCGCGCAGCCGGCGGACCACCTTCACCACGCTCGTCTCGGCCCTCGCCGACGGCTCGCTCCCGCTCGGCATCGACAGCGACTGGGAGGCGGCCCGCGCCCGGCTGGGCGCGCTGCCCGGTTTCGGGCCGTGGACCACCGAGATCATCGCGATGCGGGCGCTGGGCGACCCGGACGCCTTCATTCCGGCCGACCTGGGGATCCGGCGGGCCGCGAAATCGCTCGGTCTGCCCTCCACGCCCGCGGCGCTGACGGGGCGCGCGGCGCACTGGCGGCCCTGGCGCGCGTACGCCGTGCAGTACCTGTGGGCCACCGAGGACCACGCGATCAACGTCCTGCCCGTCTGACCCCCCACCGACTTCCACCGATTTCCGAGGAGTACGAGCATCATGAGCAGCAGCACGAGCCGCGCAACCCGCACCCGGCAGCACACCGTCGTGGACAGCCCCTACGGGCCGCTCACCCTCGTCGCCGCCGACGGCTTCCTCTGCGGCCTCTACATGACCGCTCAGCGCCACCGCCCGGCCGAGGAGTCCTTCGGGGAGCGCGTCGCGGCGGGCGAGGAGCCCTTTCCGGAGGTGGTGCGGCAGCTGACCGCGTACTTCGCCGGGGAGCTCACCGAGTTCGACCTGCCGGTCCGGCTGGAAGGCACCGAGTTCCAGCGCAGCGTGTGGGAACAGCTCGTACGGATCCCCTACGGGCAGACCTGGTCCTACGGGGAGCTGGCCGCCAAGCTCGGCAAGCCGAACGCCTCGCGCGCGGTGGGGCTGGCCAACGGGAAGAACCCGGTCGGCATCATCGTGCCGTGCCACCGCGTGATCGGGGCGTCCGGCTCCATGACCGGCTACGGCGGCGGCATCGACCGCAAGGTCCGCCTCCTGGCCTTCGAGTCCGGGGCCGAGCAGCTCTAGGGCCTACGGCGCCCCGGTCAGCCGCTTCAGCAGGTGCACGTCCTCGTGCTCTCCGTGGATGCCCGGGATCCGGGCGGTCTCGACATAGCCGTGGCGCTGGTAGAAGCCCGGGGCCTGGAAGGTGAACGAGGAGACGGCCACGCGATCGCAGCCGCGTCGCCGGGCCTCCGTCTCCGCCGCCCGCAGGATCCTGCCGCCCCAGCCGTCCTCGCGGCTGTCGTCGCGCACCCAGAGCAGGTCGATGCCGCACATCGCGCCCCAGGTCCACGCGGACAGTCCGCCGACCAGTTCGCCCGCTTCATCGGTGACCTTGACCGAGAACGTGCCGCGGTCGGACACGCCGGTGGCGGCCGTGTTGAAGGCGATGAGTTCTTCGGTCAGCCGGCCGTCGAGCTCGCGGTCGCCCTCACCGGTGGTCAGCGTCGGGCCGGAGACGTGGTCGGTCGTCACGGCGCGGAGTCTGTCAGGCGGCGGGGGTGCCACCGCTTCGAGGTCGGCGACGGTGCCGGACATGACGGTGCGGATGTGCCGGGTGAGGTGCTCCACCGGCCAGTCCCACCAGGCGAGGGCGAGCAGGCGGGTGATCTCCCCGTCGGTGTAACGGGTGCGGATGAGGGTGGCCGGGTTGCCGCCGACGATCCCGTAGTCGGGGACGTCGTCCACGACCACGGCGCCGGCGGCGATGATCGCGCCGTGCCCGATGCGCACCCCGGGCATGACCATGGCGCCGTAGCCGATCCAGACGTCGTTGCCGACGACGGTGTCCCCCCGGCCGGGCAGGCCGGAGAGCAGGTCGAAGTGTTCGGCCCAGGACCCGCCCATGATGGGGAACGGGAAGGTGGAGGGGCCGTCCATGCGGTGGTTGGCACCGTTCATGAGGAAGCGGACCCCGGTGCCCAGCGCGCAGAACTTCCCGATGACCAGCTTCTCGGGCCCGTAGTGGTAGAGCACGTTGCGGGTCTCGAACGCGGTCGCATCGTCCGGGTCGTCGTTGTACGAGTACTCCCCCACCTCGATCAGCGGCGAGGTGACCAGCGGCTTCAGCAGGACCACGCGGGGCTGGTCCGGGAGCGGGTGGAGGACCGCGGGGTCCGCGGGGAGGGAATCCACGGCTAGATGACCACCAGCGGGACCAGCAGCGCGAAGGCGGCGCCCGCCTCGACCGCGTAGGCGTACAGGGACGGGTGCTGGACGGGGGCCGCGAGCAGGACCACGCTCTGCTGGGCGGCGGCCGCTCCCACCCAGTCGGAGTCGGCGCCGAGGCCGCCCTGGTACCAGCCCTCGCAGGAGCCGGGGCCGGTGACGGCGAGGACGTCGTCCTCGCGGCGGTAGAAGGCCTGCCAGCCCTCGGCCGGCGCGGACCAGGCCTCGAAGTCGGTGAACTGGGCCCAACCGCCGTCGCGGATCGCGGTGTCGAACATCCAGACCTGCACCCCGTCGGGGGTGACCTCGCCGCTCTCCTGCTGGTCGGTGGTGAAGTGGACCATGGGCAGGGCGTCGGGCCCGTCGGCGGTGCTGGGCCAGGCGTACATCGTGATCATTTGCTGAATTCTGTCCTGCTCGGTGTAGGCACGGAATAACGAGCGGACGGGGCTACGAGGCCTGCGGCCTGCGGCCGTTCTCCAGCTCCACGGTGCCCTCGCCGGTCTGGAGGACCCGGCACGCCTCCACGGTGCGCCGGCCCAGGGACCCGAGCAGATGGTCCGTCAGCTCGGCCTGCTCCACCAGCCGCCACGAGATCAGCTCCTCTTCCTGGAGCTTGATGGAGGCGAGCTGCGCGGCGTCGAGCACGCCGCCGTCGTACAGGTACGCGACGAGCGGGGGCCGGCCCTCGCCGAGCGACCAGTCGACGGCGAGCAGCCGGCCGAGCGGCACGTCGATGCCGATCTCCTCGGCGCTCTCCCGGCGGGCGGCCGTGCGCGGGGACTCCCCCGTGTCCGACTCGATGGTGCCGCCCGGCAGCGTCCAGCCCTCCCGGTAGTTGGGCTCGACGAGGAGCACCCGGCCCTCGGCGTCCCGGAAGAGGGCGGCCGCTCCGGCCAGCACCCGGGGCAGGCTCGCGATGTAGGTGGCAAAGTCATCCGTGGTCGTCACGCCGCCACCCTACCCAGCCGCCCCGGGTGGCCGGCGATCACTCTTCCCCGGTGCCGCCGCCCGGCGGCCCGTCCTCCCGGTCGCGGTTCCTCGACTCCGCCACGCGGCGCAGGCGGGGGTGGCGGGCCGGGCCCCGTTCGGTGATGGCGTCGCCGACCATGGCCTTGACCGCGTCCCGGAGTCCGTGGAGGGCGTGCTGGCGGACGGGGCCCGCGCCCGGGTCCTCGCGCAGTTCCTTCACCAGGGCCCAGCACAGGAGCAGCATCACGACCACGAACGGCAGCGCGACCAGGATGGTGGCCGTCTGCAGGGACTTCAGGCCGCCCGCGACGAGGAGTACGGCGGCCACGGCGGCCATCAGCACGCCCCAGGTGACCACGAGCCAGGTCGGCGGGTTCAGGGAGCCGCGGCTGGTGAGGGAGCCCATGACGAGGGAGGCGGAGTCGGCGCTGGTGACGAAGTACGTCATCACCAGGAGCATCGCGATCCACGAGGTGACCGTGCCGAGCGGGAGCGCGTCGAGCATCGCGAAGAGCGAGGCCTCGGTGCCCTCCTTGGCCTTGGCGGCCATGTCGGCGACGCCGGTGGAGTCGAGGCGGATCGCGGTGCCGCCCATGACGCAGAACCAGACGACGGTGGCGCCGCTGGGCACCAGGAGCACGCCGACGAGGAACTCGCGGATGGTGCGGCCGCGCGAGATGCGGGCGATGAAGGTGCCGACGAAGGGCGCCCAGGAGAGCCACCACGCCCAGTAGAAGATCGTCCACGCGCCGAGCCACTCGCTGTCGGTGAAGGCGCCGGTGCGGGTGGCCATGGGGAGCAGTTCGTGCAGGTAGCTGCCGATGCTCGCCGGGATCACGTCGAGGATGTAGACGGTCGGGCCGAGGACGAAGACGAAGGTCATCAGGGCCGCGGCGAGCACGATGTTGATCGTGCTGAGCCATTTGACGCCCTTGTGCAGCCCGGAGAAGGCGGAGAGCACGAAGGCGGCGGAGAGGGAGACGATGATGATCAGCTCGACGGTGGTCGAGTCCTCGATCCCGGTGGTGATGTTGAGGCCCTTGGACACCTGGAGGGCGCCGAGGCCGAGGCTGGTGGCGGTGCCGAAGACGGTCGCGAACACGGCGAGCAGGTCGATGGCCTTGCCGGGCCAGCCGTTGGCCCGCTCCTCGCCCATGAGGGGGACGAAGGCGGAGCTGAGGCGGTTGCCGCGGCCCTTGCGGAAGGTCGCGTAGGCGAGGGCGAGGCCGGCGATGCCGTAGATCGCCCAGGGGGTGAGGGTCCAGTGGAAGAAGGAGTAGTCGAGCGCGGCGCGGGCGGCGTCGCCGGTGCCGGGGGCCGCGCCGGAGGCCGGGGGCGGGTTCAGGTAGTGGGTGAGCGGCTCGCCCACCCCGTAGAACATGAGCCCGATCCCCATGCCCGCGCTGAACATCATCGCGATCCACGCGAGGTTCGTGAACTCCGGCTCCGAGTCGTCCTTGCCGAGGCGGATCCGGCCGAAGCGGCTGATCGCGAGCACGACGCACATGACGAGGAACACATCGGCGGCGATCACGAAGAGCCACGCGAAGTTGCCGAGCACCCAGGCCAGCGCGCTGCTCGACGCCGAGTCGAAGGAACTCTTCCCGAGGGCCGCCCAGGCGACCACCGCCAGGACGGAGATCACTCCGATGGTGACGACGGTGCGGTCGGGAGTGCCGTCGGTGGCGTCGGCGCCGCCGTTCCCGCCGGCACCGTCGCCGGGGCCTTCGGACCCTCCACCTGGGGAATCCGGACGTGGCTGTTCCAGTGAATCCGTGCTCATGCGGCCACACTATGCGGGCGTATGTCCCTCTTTGGGGGCATGCCGCGCCGTGTGTGGCCCAGGCCACGCATGGGCATAGGAGGATCCTCCGGATAGGCTCAGGGGTGGCGCGACTGCACTGTTCGATAGCAAGGGATTAGCAAGGTGACGGACGGAGCAGTAACTGAGACCGCGCGCGTGCTCATCGCCGCGGACAAATTCAAGGGCTCGCTCACGGCCGTTCAGGTCGCGGAGCGGGTGACGGCCGGCCTTCGCAAGGCCGTACCGGGCGTGGAGATCGAGACCCTCCCCGTCGCGGACGGCGGCGACGGTACGGTCGCGGCCGCCGTGGCGGCCGGGTTCGAACGCCGGGAGGTACGGGTCACCGGACCGCTCGGTGACCAGGTCACGGCCGCTTTCGCCCTGCGCGGGAGCACCGCGGTGGTCGAGATGGCGGAGGCCTCCGGGCTCCAGCTGCTGCCGGCGGGTGTCTTCGCCCCGCTGACGGCGACCACCTACGGCTCCGGCGAACTGCTGAAGGCCGCACTCGACGCGGGAGCGCGCTCGATCGTCTTCGGTGTGGGCGGCAGCGCCACCACCGACGGCGGCGCGGGCATGCTGGCGGCGCTGGGCGCGGTGTTCCTGGATGCGAACGGTGAACCGGTCGGTCCGGGCGGCGGCGCGCTGGCCGGGCTGGCCTCGGCCGACCTGTCGGGCATCGACCCCCGCATCAAGGAGGTCGACTTCGTCCTGGCGAGCGACGTGGACAACCCTCTGACGGGTCCGAAGGGCGCTCCGGCGGTCTACGGCCCGCAGAAGGGGGCGTCGCCCGAGGACGTGGCGACGCTGGACGCGGCGCTGGCGCACTTCGCGGTGGTCCTGGAGAAGTCGATCGGCTCCCTGGCCGCCGAGGCGGCGGTTTCGCCGGGCGCGGGCGGAGCGGGCGGCATCGGCTACGGGGCACTGCTGCTCGGCGCCTCGTTCCGTCCCGGCATCGAGCTGATGCTCGAGGTGCTCGGCTTCGCGCCGGCGCTGGAGCGGGCCACGCTGGTCATCACCGGTGAGGGTTCGCTGGACGAGCAGACCCTCCACGGCAAGGCCCCGGCCGGTGTCGCGGCGGCGGCTCGCGCGGCGGGCAAGCCGGTCGTCGCGGTCTGCGGCCGCCTGCTGCTGACGCAGGAGGCCCTCCAGGCCGCCGGCATCCAGCGGGCCTACCCGCTCACGGACCTCGAGCCGGACCCGGCGGTGAGCATCCCGAACGCGGGGCCGCTGCTGGAGCGTGTGGCGGAGAGCATCGCGGCCGACGTCCTCTGACGTCGTCCCGCCCTCACCGGCGACGGCCCGGATCCCCTGACGGGGGTCCGGGCCGTCGGCGTTTCCCGGGCCGGGCGGGCCGGGCGGGCCGGGCGGGGCGGGGCGGCCCCGTGGGGGGTCCCCTACCCGCCTTCGCCCGTTCCCCGGGGCTCTGCCCCGGACCTCGTACGAGCGCTGCGCGCTCGCGCCCTCAAACGCCGGGCGGGCTGGAAGGATCCAGCCCCGCAGGGCCCACCCGCGGCCGGGTCAGGCCCGGGCGGGGGCCGGCGCGGCGGTGCGGGCCGCGGTCACGAGCTGCGCCGTGGTGACGATCCGGGCGAAGCCGCCGCCCTGGAGGTTGACCGCGGTGGCGGTGGCGAGCTGGTCGGCCGTCAGCCGGGGTGCGTCCGGGCCGGGTTCGGCGGCCAGGTCGAAGGTGTGCGTGGCATCGAGCGGCACGAGGACCTCGTAGCCCAGGTTCCCGGCCATCCGGGCCGTGGTCTCGACGCACATGTTCGTCTGGATCCCGGTGATGACGAGCTGTCCGACGCCCTGGGCGGTGAGCCAGTCGGCGAGGTCCGGCGTGCCGTAGAAGGAGGAGTTCACGGACTTGGTGACGTGCAGCGCGGCCCGGCCGGCCCGCTCGGCGACGAAGTCCTTGAAGGCGTACCCGGGCCGGTCCGGCGCGAGGACGGAGCCGGCCATGCGGGAAGCGTGCTGGACGAGAACGAGGGGACGGCCGGTCTCCTGCCAGGCGTCCATCAGCGCGGCGATGTTCTCCTCGGCGGCCGGGTTGTTGCGCGGCCCCCAGAAGTCGGCTTCGTCGAAGCCCTGTTGGACGTCGATGACCAGCAGGGCGCTGTTCGCGGCGATCTCGATGCCGGTCGCGGCCGGGGTCGCGGTCGGGGCCGCGGTCGGGGCCGCGGTCGTCTGGGCCGTCTGCGTCTTCGGGGTCGTGCTCTCGTTCGTCATGCCCTCATCCTGGGCGGCCCCTCCCCCTCGAACCAGTACCACCCGGCCCCCGAACCGATGGGATCCTGCCAAGGTGGCAGATCCGGGCCCGGAGCGGCCCACGGTCCGGCTCCGCCCCAGGTCAGGGCCGCGCGGCGGGATCTACCGAAGGCTCGGCCCTCCCCTTCGGCGGGGCCTCCGTGGCAGACTCACGGCCATGCACCGCGTTGCGATCGTCGTTCAGCCCGGCATCCGCGCTTTCGACCTGGCCGTCATCACCGAGGTCTGGGGGCACGACCGCGGCCACAGCGGGGTACCGCCCTTCGAGCTCCGCCGGTGTGCCCTCGACACCGGCCCGATCCCGCTCCCCGGAGGGCTGACCCTGACCCCGGACCGCGGGCTCGACTGGCTCGCCGACGCCGACCTCGTCGTGGTCCCCGCGCTGGACCGGCCCTCCGACCCGACGCCCGAGCCGGTCCTCGCCGTCCTGCGGGACACCCACGCCCGGGGCATCCCGGTGGCCGCCCTGTGCGCCGGCGCCTTCATCCTCGCCGAAGCCGGGCTGCTGGCCGGCCGCCGGGCCGTGACCCACTGGTCGCTGGCCCCGGCGCTGGCCGGGCGGTACCCCGCCGTGCGCGTCGAGGAGGCTCCGCTGTACGTCGGGGATGACGGGCTGTGGACCTCCGCAGGGGTCGCCTCCGGGATCGACCTCTGCCTGCACCTGGTCCGCGAGGCCCACGGCTCCGAGGCGGCCGCCGCCATCGCCCGCTCGATGGTGACCGGCCCCTTCCGCACCGGCGAACACGCCCAGTACCTGGACCGCCCGACCCCGGTCGCCGACCGGACCGCCGAGGCGCTGGCCCTCGTACGGGAGCGGGCGCTCGGGCGGCTGCACGAGGCGCTGGACGTGGCCACCCTGGCCCGGTGGGCCGGGATGTCCCCGCGGTCCTTCGCCCGGCACTTCGCCGCGTCGACCGGCACCACCCCGCACAAATGGCTCCTGGGCCACCGTCTGGACGAAGCGCGCAAACTGCTGGAGCGCACCGATCATCCGGTCACCGAGGTGGCCCGGCGGGCCGGATTCGCCAGCGAGGTCACCTTCCGCCAGCACTTCACCTCGTACGTCGGCACGAGCCCCCGCGCGTACCGTGCGGCCGCCACCGCACTAGGGTCTCCGGAGCCTCCCCCAAACCACGCCGACAGTGTTAGAAATGGCTCATGACCGGACGTTTTGGCCTACCCAGGGGCTCCGAAGGAGCGCCCGAGGACAGGCCCCCGCCCGAGGACGGGTCGCCACCCGTCACCGGGCCCGGACACGCACCCGGACACGAACCCGGAACCGGCCCCGCACCCGGGCCCGGCCGCAGTCGCCTGCGCCGTCTCGCACACCGCCTCGCCCGCCCGTTCTCCCGGCTGTTCGCCCACCTCTCGCTCGGCGCCCGCAGTGTCGCCGGCCAGGTCTTCGCCCTCCAGGCCATCCTCGTCCTGGTGCTGATCACGGCCGCCGCCTCGGCCCTGTTCTTCCAGGCCCGGTACGACAGCCAGCGCGACGCCCGCAACCGCTCCCTCGCCGCCGCCGAGGCCTTCGCACACGCCCCCGGCCTCCCCGCGGCCCTGGAGTCCCCCGACCCCGCCGCCGTGCTCCAACCGCTGGCCGAGGGCGCCCGCCGGGCCTCGGGCGTCGATTTCATCGCCGTCATGACCACCGACGGGATCCGGTACACCGACTCCCGCCCCGAGCTCATCGGCCAACGCGCCACCGGCGACCTCTCCCGCGCCGCGGCCGGACAGGCCTTCACCGAGACGTTCCAGGGGAAGCCGAGCGACGTGGTCCGCGCCGTGGTCCCCGTCCGGGACTCCGCGGGCGCCGTGGTCGGCCTGGTCGCCACCGGCATCGAGGTCGAGAACGTCGGCGACGTGGTCGAGGGCCAGCTGCCCCTGCTCCTCGGCGCGGCCACCGGTGCCCTGATCCTCGGCACCGGCGGCGCCGCCCTCGTCAGCCGCCGGCTGCGGCGCCAGACCCGGGGCCTCGGCGAGGCCGAGATGACCCGGATGAACGAACACCACGAAGCAGTTCTGCACGCCGTCCGCGAGGGTGTCCTGATCATCGACGCCGAAGGCCGGCTGCAGCTCGCCAACGACGAGGCCCGCCGCCTCCTCGACCTGCCCGCCGACGCCGAACTGCGGCACGTGGGCGACCTCGGCCTCGATCCGACCACGGCCGCGCTGCTGGCCTCCGGGCGGGCCGCCACCGACGAGGTCCACCGTGCGGGCGACCGGCTCCTCGCCGTGAACGTCCGCCCGACCAAGCCCTACGGGGGCCGCCCGTCCGGCACCGTGACCACCCTGCGCGACTCCACCGAGCTCGCCGCGCTCTCGGGCCGGGCCGCGGTCGCCCGCGACCGCCTCCAGCTGCTCTACGACGCCGGCGTGCGCATCGGGACCACCCTGGACGTGGTCCGCACCGCCGAGGAGCTCTCCGAGGTCGCGGTCCCGCGGTTCGCGGACTTCGTCACCGTCGAGCTGCTGGAGCCGGTGCTGCGCGGCGAGGAGCCCGGCGGCGGCACGCACACCGAGATGCGCCGGGCCGCCATCAGCGGGATCCGCGTGGATTCACCGCTCCAGCCGGTGGGCGACGTCATCCGCTTCGTGGTGCCGACCGCGCCGATGGCGACGGCCCTGGACGCCGGGCGGGCGGTGCTCGCCGCCGATCTGAACGCCGCCTTCGGCTGGCGGGCCCAGGACCACGACGGCACCCGGGTGGCCCTGGACTACGGACTGCACTCGCTGATCTCCGTACCGCTCCAGGCCCGCGGGGTGGTCCTCGGCATGGCCAACTTCTGGCGGGCCGACACCCCCGAGCCCTTCGACGAGGAGGACCTGTCCTTCGCCGAGGAGCTGGCGGCGCGGGCCGCGGTCTCCATCGACAACGCCCGCCGGTTCACGCGCGAGCACGCGGTGGCGGTGACCCTCCAGCGCAGCCTGCTGCCGCGGGTGCTGCCCGATCTGAGCGCCGTGGACGTCGCGTTCCGGTACCTGCCCGCGAAGGCGGGGGTGGGCGGGGACTGGTTCGACGTGATCCCGCTCGCCGGGGCCCGGGTCGCGCTGGTCGTCGGCGACGTGGTGGGGCACGGCGTGCACGCCGCCGCCACCATGGGCCGGCTGCGGACCGCCGTGCACAACTTCTCCACGCTCGACATGCCGCCCGACGAGCTGCTGGGCCACCTCGACGAGCTGATCGACCGGATCGACCAGGACGAGTCCTCGGCCGACGAGGGTTCCGGGGAGGGCGAGTCCTCGAGCGTCACCGGCGCCACCTGCCTGTACGCGGTGTACGACCCGGTGTCCGGCCACTGCGCCGTGGCCAGCGCCGGGCACCCCGGCCCGGCCCTGGTCCGGCCTGACGGGCGGGTCGAGTACCCGGAGCTGCCGATCGGGCTGCCCTTGGGCGTCGGCGGGATGCCCTTCGAGGCCGTGGAGCTGCAGCTGCCCGAGGCGAGCCGGCTCGTGCTGTTCACCGACGGGCTGCTGGAGGACCGCGACCGGGACTTCGACACCGGCCTCGACCTGCTGACCGAGGCCCTGTCCCGGCCGGACCGCAGCCCCGACCAGGCCTGTTCCGACGTACTGTCCGCGCTGCTGTTCCCGGCGCCGAGCGATGACATCGCCCTGCTCATCGCCGACACCCGGCGGCTGCCGGCCGAGCGGATCGCGGAGTGGGAGGTGCTCCCGGACCCCTCGGACGTGTCCCGGGTCCGCCGCGCGGGCTCGGCGCAGCTCACCGCGTGGGGCCTGGGGGACGTCACCTTCACCGCCGAGCTCATCCTCAGCGAACTGATCACGAACGCCATCCGCTACGGGACCCCGCCGATCCGGGTCCGGCTGCTCCGCGACCGCACCCTGATCTGCGAGATCTCCGACGGCAGCAGCACCTCGCCGCACCTGCGCTACGCGGCCACGACCGACGAGGGCGGGCGCGGCCTGTTCCTCGTCGCCCAGTACGCGGAGCGCTGGGGCACCCGCTACACGGACCGCGGCAAGGTGATCTGGGCTGAGCTCCCCCTGACGGGCGCGGCCGAGCCGGAGGCCCCGGCCGTACTGGACCTGGACGCCCTGGAGGACCTGGCCTGGTAGCCGGACGGCGGTGACGGGCCCTAGGGCCTGTCGTCAAACTCCCGTCTGCCGCGCGACGCCTGGCACGCGCTCTCGCCGCACCGGACGGAAGCCAAGTACGTCCAGTACGCGGGCTTCCGCCCGGCACGCCGAGAGCACGCACCAGACGCCGCGCGGCCGCCCTTCGGGCGACGACGGGATTTTGACGACAGGCCCTAGAGCCGGGCGGCCAGCCGGGCCTTCGCCTCCGGCCATTCGTCGGCCAGCAGGGAGAAGTACACGCTGTCGCGCCAGGTGCCGTCCGGGCGCCGGCGGTGGCGGCGCAGGACGCCTTCGCGCTGCGCTCCGAGGCGGGCGATGGCGGCCTGGGAGCGGGTGTTGAGGTGGTCCGTCTTGAGCTGGACCCGGCCCATGCCGAGGTCCTCGAAGGCGTGGGTGAGCAGGAGCAGCTTGGACTCGGTGTTGACGGCGCTGCGCCAGTACGCGCGCCCGTACCAGGTCCAGCCGATCTCCAGGCGTTCGTCGGCCGCGCTGATGTCCATGTACGTGGTCCAGCCGGCGGCCCGGCCGCTTTCCAGGTGGATCACGGCGAAGGGAACGTACTCGCCGCGTTCCGCGTCCTCCAGCAGTGCGTCGAGGGTGGCGCCCAGCTCCTGCTCGGTCCGCGGCGCGCCGCCGACCCAGCGCCAGACTTCCTCGTCACCGCCTCCGGCCGCGTAGAGGTCGGGGAGGTGGCTCCTGGTCAGCGGCTCCAGGCGGACGTGGCGGCCGGTGAGCGTGATGGGGGACGGCGACTTGGCAGGCATGGGAGAAACCGTAGCCGCTCATTGCGCTAGATACAAACAATTATTGCACTAGTACAGTTACCTTGTCCGGGCCAGGAGCACCGCCACGTCGTCCTGCGGGGCCTCCGGGAGGAGGTGCGCCAGGATCGTGTCGCACAGGGTCTCCAGGGGCTCTCCCCCGCCCCTCAGGGCGTCCGCCAGCCCCGCCATGCCCTCGTCCAGGTCCCGGTCCCGGGACTCGATGAGGCCGTCCGTGTAGAGCACGAGCAGGCTGCCCGGCTCGAGCCGGACCTCCTCCGTGCGGAACTCCCGTCCGCCCGTGCCGAGCGGGGTTCCCGGCGGGCCCTCCAGGAAGGTCACGGCCCCGGCGGCCGTGACCACGGCCGGCGGCAGGTGGCCGGCGCGGGCGATGACGCACGCGCCCGTCACCGGGTCGTGGACGGCGTAGACGCACGTGGCCATCTCGTCCTCGCCGAGGTCGGCCACCACGGCGTCCAGCGACCGGAGCATCTGCTCCGGGGTCACCTGATGCCGCGCCAGGGTCCGTACCGCGGTGCGCAGCTGGCCCATGACCGCGGCCGCGTGGATGCCGTGGCCCATCACGTCGCCGATCACCAGGCCGGTCCGGCCGTCCGGCAGTTCGATCACGTCGTACCAGTCCCCGCCGACGTCGTGGTCGCTGGCCGGCAGGTAGCGGCCGGTCAGCTGCAGGCCGGCGACCTCGGGCAGCGCGTTGTTGGTGAGGCTGCGCTGGAGCGTCAGGGCCGCCGCGCGCTGGGTGGTGTACATCCGGGCGTTGTCGATGTTCAGCGCCGCCCGGGCCACCACCTCGTCGATGAGCACGCAGTCCTCGTGGTCGAAGGGGTCGCGCCCGCGCACCCGGGTCACCACCACCACGCCGAGCACCCGGCCGCGGGCCACCAGCGGGACCATCCGGGCGCAGCCCAGGGTGGCCAGGTAGGCGCGCAGCGCGGCCGCGCGCGGATCCTTGATCAGGGCCGGGATGTCGGCCGTGAAGAGGTTCATGGGCTGGCCGTCGGTGATGACCTGCTCGTAGGCGGTGTGCGCCGGGATCTGGAAGGTCTGCCCGGCGACCAGTTTGGCGGTCGGGGCGGCCGGGTCCGGGAAGAGCGCGGCGAGGCGGCGCAGCAGGCCCCGGGTGGACGCGCCGGCCTCGTCCGGGTCCAGTACGGCTTCCAGGAGCTGTACGTCGGCCGAGTCCGCGAGCTGCGGTACCAGCACCTCCACGATCTCCTGGGCCGTCTGCCCGAGGTCCAGCGTGGTGCCGATGCGGGTACCGGCCTCGGAGAGCAGGGCGAACCGGCTGCGCGCCCGCTCCGCCTCCGCCTGGGCGCGCTGTCCGTCGGTGATGTCGATGAGGGAGGCGATCAGGCCGAGCGGCCGCCCGGACCCGTCCAGCAGCGGGGCGTAGGAGCAGGACCAGGTCCGGTCGTGGTCGGGGTCGGCGGGGGTGCGGCCGGTGCGCCGGACGTCCACGACGGCGGAGCCGCACTCCAGCACCTTGCGCATGAGCCGTTCGAGTGCGGCGGCATTGACCCCGGGCACGACCTCGGTGAGCCGTTTGCCGACGTGCTCGGCGGCGGACACCCCGTTCATCCGGGCGAGGGCGTCGTTGACGCGCAGGAAGCGCAGGTCCGGGCCGAGGGTGCCGAGGCCGATCGGCGACTGGGTGAACAGGCTCTCCAGCGCGGCGAGCGAATCGCGCATCCGCAGGACCTCGGAGGTCTCCACGGCGATCAGCATGGAACCGGTGCGCCCCTGCGGATCGGGGGAGGGCAGGATCCACATCTCCATCGGGACCTGGTGCCCGTCGCGGTGGCGCACGGGCAGGGTGCCGACGACCGTCTCCCCGGCCTGGACCCGGCGGGTCAGCTGGTCGGCGAGCTCGTGGTTGGCGTCGGGGACGAGCACGTCGGAGCCCGGTCGGCCGAGGATGTCCTCGGGCCGGTGGCCCAGCAGGTCCTGGGCGGCCAGCGACCATTCGACGACGAGCCCGTCGGCGTCTTCCCGCCACAGGGCGATCGGCAGCAGCTCGCTCAGTACGCCCGCGTACCCGACAGCAGCCACCGGCTGGTCCGGTACCTCGCTCGTCTCCTGGTACGTGTCCAATGCACCGACCTCACCCCAGGGGGCCTGTTCCTACCGATTCACCCTATCCGAGCCTTCGCCGCCCGGCGCAGTGTCGGGCCGGACGGCACGGACTGCGGCTTCGGGCGGAGCCGGGGCAGGATCACGGACCGGGCCGCCCCGCGGCCGGGCTGCTACTCCCAGTCGTCCCAGGGCGGGTCGATGTCCTCGTCCTCCGGGCCGAAGAGCGACTCCTCCGCCCGGGGGGCTGGCGGGGACTGCGCGGGCACAGCGACGGAGGCGGCCGCCACGGCCCGGGCGGCCGGAGCTGCCGCCGCTCGGGCGGTCGGCGGGGCGGTCGCCGGGGCGACTGCGGTCGCCGCCTCCGGGTCCCCCGCGCCCGGCTCGGGCTGCGCGCCGCCCAGGGTCCGCAGGATGCCCTCGGCGTACTTGGCGAGCTTCGCCTCGCCGACACCGCTGATCGTGCCCAGTTCCGCGACCGTCCCGGGCAGCTGGGTCGCGATCTCCCGCAGCGTCGCGTCGTGGAAGACGACGTACGCCGGCACGCCCTGCTCCTTCGCGGTCTCGGCACGCCACGCACGGAGGGACTCGAACGCCGGTACGGCGGCCGCCGGCAGGTCGACCGGAACGCGGCCGCCCTTCCCGGAGCGCGATCCGCCGGACTCCCTGCGGGAGGAACCGGCCGGCGGCGCCGTCTCCTTGCGCATCGGAACGCTCCGGCGCCCGCCCAGCACCTCGCCGCTGGCCTCGGTCAGCACCAGCGTGCCGTAGTCGCCTTCGACGGCCAGCAGTCCGAGCGCCAGCAGCTGCCGCACGACCCCGCGCCATTCGGTGGTGCCCAGGTCCGCCCCGATGCCGAACACCGAGAGCCCGTCGTGGTCGAACTGGATGACCTTGGCGGTCTTCTTGCCCTGCAGGATGTCGATGATCTGGCCGGCGCCGAACTTCTGGCGCCGCTCCTTGGCCAGCCGCCACACCGTGGACAGCAGTTTCTGCGCCGGGACCGTCCCGTCCCAGGACTCGGCGGGCGTCAGGCAGGTGTCGCAGTTCCCGCAGTCCGGCGCGCCGGTCTGCCCGAAGTACGCCAGCAGCCGCACCCGCCGGCAGCCGACCGTCTCGCACAGCGCGAGCATCGCTTCCAGGTGTCCGGCCAGCGCGCGGCGGTGCGCCTCGTCGCCCTCGGAGCCCTCGATCATCTTGCGCTGCTGCACCACGTCCTGGAGCCCGTACGCCAGCCAGGCCGTGGCCGGTTCCCCGTCGCGGCCGGCACGGCCGGTCTCCTGGTAATAGCCCTCGACCGATTTGGGCAGGTCCAGGTGGGCCACGAAGCGCACGTCCGGCTTGTCGATGCCCATGCCGAACGCGATCGTGGCCACCACCACGACCCCGTCCTCGCGCAGGAACTTCGACTGGTTGGCCGCGCGCGTCCGGGAGTCCATGCCCGCGTGGTAGGGCACGGCGTCGATGCCCTGCTCGACCAGGGCGGCGGCCGTCTTCTCCACCGAGGCCCGCGAGAGGCAGTAGACGACCCCGGCGTCCCCGGGGTGCTCGGTGCGGATCAGCTCCAGCAGCTGCTTGAGCGGGTTGTTCTTCGCCACGATCCGGTACTGGATGTTCGGCCGGTCGAAGCCGGCCACGAAGTGGCGGGCCTCCTCCAGGCCGAGGCGCGCCGCGATCTCGGCGTGCGTGGCCTCGGTGGCCGTCGCGGTCAGCGCGATCCGGGGCACCTTCGGCCAGCGCTCGTGCAGCATGGACAGCGCGAGGTAGTCGGGCCGGAAGTCGTGGCCCCACTGGGCGACGCAGTGCGCTTCGTCGATGGCGAAGAGCGAGACCGTGCCCCGGTCGAGCAGCCGCTGCGTCCCTTCGGTGCGCAGCCGCTCGGGTGCCAGGTAGAGCAGGTCGAGCTCGCCGTCGAGGAAGGCCTGCTCGACCGCGCGCCGGTCGTCGGACAGCTGCGTCGAATTGAGGAACCCGGCCCGCACTCCGAGCGCGTTGAGGGCGTCCACCTGGTCCTGCATCAGGGCGATCAACGGGGAGATCACCACTCCGGTGCCCGCTCTGACCAGGGCCGGGATCTGGTAGCAGAGCGATTTGCCGCCGCCCGTGGGCATCAGCACCAGCGCGTCGCCGCCACCGGCCACGTGCTCGATGATCTGCTGCTGCTCACCGCGGAACGAGTCGTACCCGAAGACGCGGTGGAGCACCTGCTGGGCGTCGGGGATCTCGACGGCTGCCTCGGAAGTGGTCATCCCAGAAGCCTAGCGACCTCCTCGGACACATCCGCCCGGATCCGTCGGCCCTGTGGATATCCCGGGAGGACGCCGGACGCCCCGCACGCCGCGGCGCGGCGCGGCCGGGCGCCTCGGCGGCCCGACCGGTGACAGAGTGGAGGATCTCCCGTATCTCCCGGCCTCCGAGAGGAACACGCGATGTGGCAGCCCGACGGGTGGGACGTGCGCGTCCGCCTCGGCGTCCTCACCCCGCACGCCGATGTCGGCCCCGAGTCGGAGTTGCGCGCCATGGCTCCGGCCGACGTGGGCGTGCACGCCGCGCGGGTGCCGTTCCGCGCGATGGGGCGCGGCGGCACGATGGACCCCACCATTCCGCTCGCCCCCGTACGGGCCTTCGCCGAGCCCCCGCACGTGGACGATGCCGCCGAGCTGCTGGCGGCCGCCCCGGTGTCGGTGATCGCCTACGCCTTCACCAGCTCCGCCTACGTCATCGGGCCGCGCGGGGAGGGGTACATGCTGGACCGGCTGCACGAGCGCACCCACGGGCTTCCGGTGGTGGCAACCTGCGCCGCCACCGCCGAGGCGCTGCGGGCGCTGGACGCCGGCCGGATCGCCCTCGTGGACCCGCCGTGGTTCGACGAGACGCTGAGCGACCTGGGCCGGGGCTACTACGAGGACGCCGGGTTCGAGGTCCCGTACGCCGCCCCCTGCGGCCTCCCCAGCGGGCAGACCCTCATCGGGCCGCGGGCGCTGCACGACTGGGTGGCCTCGCACGTCCCCGACACCGCGGACGCGGTCGTGATCGGCGGCAACGGCTTCCGCGCGGTCGGGGCGATCGCGGCCCTGGAGGCCACCTTGGGCCGCCCGGTCCTGACCGCGAACCAGACGCTCCTCTGGGCGGCCCTGCGCGCGGCGGCCACCCCGACCACCCCCGTCACGGCCTACGGCCGGCTGTTCTCGGCGCCCTGAGGGCTCGGGACCCGCCCCTGAGGCTCAGGCCCCGCCCCGGCCGCCTGCGCGCCGAGCGCCGAGCCGAAATATGATGAGCCCGGGTCTTTCGCGCAGCGGAAGCAGAGGCACATGGACGTGGACGAAACCCGGAGCGGTCCGTGACCCCGCGCCGGCCTCCCCGGCCCGCCAGCGCGGATCTGCTGAGCATGCTGGGCCGGCTCACCGCCCAGGCGCGGGAGGGCGCCGAGCTGCAGCGGGCCCGGGTGGAGCTGGCCGAGGCCCTGCAGCGCGAGTTGCTGCCCGCCTCGCTGCCCGTGGCGCCGGGGCTGAGGACCGCGGCCCGGTACGCGCCCGCCCGGCGCGGCCTGGACATCGGCGGCGACTGGTACGACGGCTTCCGGGTGGCGGGCGGGGCCCTCGCCTTCTCCATCGGCGACGTACAGGGGCACGATGTGGCGGCCACCGCCTTCATGGGGCAGGTCAGGGTGTGTCTGCGCGCCGTGGCCTCCGTCGTCCTCGATCCCGGCGAGGTGCTGAGCCAGGCCAATGACGTGCTGCTCTCGATGGACAGCGAGCTGTTCGCGACCTGCAGTCTGCTCCGCTTCGATCCGCGGACGTGGGAGCTCCAGACGGCCCGGGCCGGCCACGTCCCCACCGTCTGGGCCACCGTCGACGGCCGGTACGGGATCGCCGAGGACTCCGGTGGTCCGCCGCTGGGCACGGTCCCCGGGGCCCGGTACCCGGTGACCCGCAGGAGGCTGACGGAGGCGGGCTCCATCGTCCTGGTCACCGACGGGGTGGTCGAAGGGCCGTCGTTCCCGATCGAGGCGGGGCTGGAGCGCGTGGCCCGGATCGTCCGGGAGGCTGCGGGGAGCGATCCCGACGAGCTGGCCGCCGAGGTGATGAAGGTGACCGATTTCACCGGCCACGCCGACGACGCCGCGGTGCTCGTCCTCAGCCACGACGCGGCCGGGCCGCGCTGACCCTCCCCGGCGACCGGCCACCCGTCCGCGCGTGTCACGCCCTGCCAAGGCGCCCGGGCCGTTGTCTGATGCAGGGGTGCGCACCGTGGAATGGCGACGTCCGGCCGGAACCCTCCTTCGGATCCTCGGGGTCGCCGTCGCCTACTACGCGACCGGCCGGCTCGGCCTGCTGCTGCACGTGAGCGTCGAGGGGGCGGTCGTGACACCCCTGTGGCTGCCCACCGGCATCGCCCTCGCAAGTCTGCTGTGGTTCGGGCCCCGGATCTGGCCGGGCCTCGCGCTCGGGACCTACCTCGCCATCGAGCGGATCAGCGAGTTCGACCTCGTCGACCTCGGAATCATCGCGGGCAACACCCTGGGTCCGCTCTGCGCCTACGCGCTGCTGCGCCGGGTGGGCTTCCGCCCCGAACTGGACCGGCTGCGGGACGGGCTGGCGCTGGTCTTCCTCGGCGGCCTGCTGCCGATGCTGATCAGCGCCACCACCGGGACCTGGACCCTGGTGTTCACCGGCGACCTGCCGATCCAGAGCTTCTGGCCGGTGTGGTCGGCCTGGTGGGCCGGCGACACGATGGGCGTCCTCCTGCTGACCCCGCTGCTGCTGGTCCTGCGCCGGGCCAGGCTGCCCCGGGACCCGTACCGGGTGGCCGAGGCGGCGGCCCTGGCGGTCACGGTCAGCGGCGTCACCCTCGCGGCCACCCGCAGCTCACTGTCCCTGCTCTTCCTCGTCTTCCCGCTGCTCATCTGGGCCGCGGTGCGCTTCCGGCTCCCCGGCGCCGCACCGTGTGCCCTGCTCGTGTCCGTCCTGGCGATCACAGCGGCGACCGACCGTGCCGGGCCCTTCGCCGGCCACACCCTCCTGGAGATCATGGTCAACCTCCAGGCGCTCAACGGGGCGGCCGCCCTGACCGCGCTGCTGCTGGCCGCCCTCGTCACCGAGCAGGACAACATCCGCCTGAAGATCGAGGAGGTCTGCGAGGACCTGGCCGAGGTGGTGGCCCGCCTGGCCCCGCCGAAGGAATGACAGAAGGCGGAACAAACCCTTGACTAAGGCGAAATAGGGAGGAAACTCATCAATACACCGGAATACCGGATAGAGCCGCACCTCCTTCTGGAGACGTCCAGAAGCACGCGTGACCCTTTTCCAGGCTCTGGCCAGGCCCCCGGCAGCAGATGTCGACCATGGGAGCCATCGGCGACGGCGGATGGCTCGTGGAATCGACGAACTGCCGGGGACTGTCTTGTCCGCCTTGTCCGCGGACCCTAGGCCGGCAGGATCACCCGCGGCGCGTCGGCCGTGTCGAGCACCGCAGCGATCCCCTGCGCGAGGCGGGGAATGCGGTTCGCCGGGATTCCCGCGATGTTGATCCGCCCCGAGGTGGTGCCGTAGACGGCGTACTGCCGGCGAAGCCGGAGCATCTGCTGCGGCGTGAGCGGCAGCATGGAGAACATCCCCTTCTGCCGCGCCAGCGACCGCGCCTGTTCCGTACGGCCCAGCGCACTCAAGTGGGCGACCAGATCGGCCCGGTTGGCCATGATCCGGCCCCGCATGACGTCGAGTTCCGCCCGCCAGGCGGCCCGTAGCCCCTCGTCCTCCAGGATCGTGGTCACGACGGCCGCGCCGTGCTCGGGCGGCATCGAGTAGAGGGTCCGGGCCGCGTTCTGCAGGGCCGTCTCGGCGTGCCGCACGGACCGGGCCGAGGCACCGAGAACGATGGCGCAGCCGACGCGGTCGCTGTAGAGGCCGAAGTTCTTGGAGCAGCTGACCGCGATCAGCATTTCCGGCACGCGCTCCGCCAGCATCCGGGTGGCCAGCAGGTCGGCGTCCAGGCCGTCGCCGAGCCCGTGATAGGCGAGGTCGACGAAGGGCACCCAGCCGCCGCGGACGGCCGACTCGGCCAGCGCTTCCCAGTCGTCGAGGAGGGGGTCCACGCCCGTGGGGTTGTGGCAGCACCCCTGGAGCAGGACGACGTCGTCCCGGCGGGCCTCGCGCAGTTCCCGCAGCACGCCTGCCGTGTCGAAGCCGCCCTCGGCGTCGCGCCAGCCGTACGGACGGACCTTCAGCCCGGCGGCCTCCAGGATGGGCCGGTGGTTGACGTACGCCGGATCGCTGACCCACACCGTGGTGCCCGGGCGGGTGCGCCAGATCAGATCGGCCAGCAGCCGCAGTGCGCCGGAGCCCGCGACGGTCTGGACGGCCGCGGCCCGGTCGGCCGGTCCGCCCGGACCGGGGCCCAGGACCAGGTCCAGAAGGGAGCGGTTGAAGGCGGCGTTGCCGGAGAGCCCGCGGTACTCCTTGGACTCCGAGCGCTCCGCCAGGCGTATCTCGGCCTCGCGCACGGCGGCCATGACGGGCGTGGTTCCCGTCTGGTCCCGGTAGACCCCGAGGACGAGGTTCAGGCGTTCGGGCCGGTCGTCGGTGCCGAACTCGTAGGTCAGGTCCCACAGCGGGTCGGTGGGCGGCGGCGGGAGGAGCTCAAGCATCTGCGGGCACCTTGGGTCGTGGGCGGCGGTTGGCGAGGACTACGCCGGCGGTGATGAGGGGGACGCCGATGAGCACGGCGGCGGTCGGCGACTCGCCGAGCAGCGGGACGGCGAGCAGGACGACGGCGACGGGGCTGAGGCTGCCGACGACGGAGCTGCGCTCGGCGCCCAGCCTGCGGATGGCGAAGGCGTACAGCAGGCCCGCGCACAGCCCGACTCCGAGCCCTTGCACCACCAGGAACAGCGCGATGTCGCTGCCCGCGGCGTGCGCGATGCCCGTCGGGAGCACCCCGGTCAGGACCAGGACTCCGATCACCGCGAAGGAGGGCAGGCACAGCAGCCCGATCGATCCGACGGGGTCGAGGTCCACCTCGCGCAGGCCCACCGTGTACAGGGCCCACAGCCCGCTGGCGACCAGGAGGATGCCGGAGCCGGCGAGCACGTCGGTGTCCACCGGTACGACGTAGCGCCAGACCAGGGCGACCACACCGGCCGCGATCAGCGCGAGTCCGACGGACTGCGTCCCTCGGGGCATTCCGTGGCCGCGGCGGACCATGATCGCGGAGACGAACAGCGGGACCATCCCGGGGACGATCGAGCCGACGAAGGCGGCGGACGTCAGCGCGCCGCCGTGCATCGCCGCCAGGAAGAAGGGCACCCCCGCACCACAAATGATCTTGAGCGCTACGCCCGGCCGCACCGCGGCGATGCGGTGGCGGCGCCGCCACAAGGCCGGGAGCAGGACGAGGAGGGGGACGCCGAACCGCAGCAGGGCCGCGTCGGCCGGCAGGAGGGAGGAGGCGCTCAGGGCGCGGGCGCTCAGGGCGAAGGCCGCCCAGATCGCCACGGTCAGCAGGAGGGCCAGCATGCCCTGGGCCTGCGGGGAGAGCCCGAACCGGCCGGGGTGTCCGGCCTTCGGGCCCGCCGCGTCGGGAGGCGCGGTCGCCGGGGTGGTGTTCGTCGCGACCAAGGAAATTGCTCCAGCCTCTGAGAGCGGACCGGTCCGGCCCGTTCCAGGGCAACGCTAGGGCTTTGCGCGGGGCAGTCGATTGCCAGTTCTGCCCCTCAGGCATACGTTTGGGGCAGGATCTGCCAAGGATCCGCCGAGGAGGGGCCGTGGACGCAGTCGATCTGCAGATCATCAGGGAATTGCAGGCCGACGGGCGCCTGTCCAACCAGGATCTGGCGGACCGCGTCCGGCTCTCCCCGTCGCCCTGTCTGCGCCGGGTTCGGCGCCTGGAGGAAGCGGGCCTCATCCGCGGCTACACCGCCATGGTCGACCAGGTCGCCTTCGGGCTCCCGGTCACCGTGTTCGTCCGGATCCGCCTCGAACGCCACACGGCGGAAGCGGTGAGGCTGTTCGAAGAGCACGTCGCGGTCATCGAGCACATCCAGGACTGCTACCTGATGGCGGGGAGCAGCGACTACCTGCTCCGGGTCGTCATCGAGGACCTCGAAGCCTACGAAGCCCTGGTCCGCCACCGGATCCACGCCATCCCCGGCATCGCCTCGATCGAGTCGAGCTTCGCGTACGGCAGCGTCAAACAGTCCAGGACGTACCCGCGGCCCCATCCGGGGGCATCGAGGCGGCCACCGTCCTCCTGAGCCGATCGCGGCGGCCGGCTCCCGGCCGCCGGCTCCAGCCTCCCTGCCGCCGACGGCGCCCGGCCCGTCATCCGCCGATCGGAGCGGAGGCGGCCGCGAGGTGGCGGGCGACCTGCGCGGGATGGGTGAGCTGGGGATAGTGCCCGGCCCCCTCGATCTCCACCACCGGGTGGCCGACGGCCTCGACCAGCGGATCGGCCGATCCCACGACGATCCGGACCGGGACGGTCACCCGGTCCAGCAGCGCCCGCGACCGCCGACGTCCGGCGAGGTCGGTACGCAGGGCCGCGACCACGCGGCGCGCCACGCCGCGGCGGCGCAGGTCCGCCGCGGCACTCTCCACCTCCGCCCCCTCGGGGACACCGAGCGTCCGGGCCAGCCGCGCGGCGGAGATGCGGCGCATCATCGGCGCGGCCAGGCCCGAACGGGCGAGCCGGGAGGCGGGTGCCTGCAGGAACGCCGGGGAAACGAGGACGAGGCCGCTGATGCGGTCCGGGTGGTCGACGGCGAATTGCAGCGCGGGTCCGCAGGCCAGGGAGTGCGCGACCAGCGTGGGGCGGCTCCGCACCGGGCCCAGCAGATCGGCCAGCCATACGTCCACCGGCCGGTCCGTGGCGGCCGAGCGGCCCAGGCCCGGCAGGTCGGGGGCCAGGACCGGGCCGGGGAGGAAGGCGGCGAGGGGCGCCCAGAGGTCCGCGTTCATCGGCAGTCCGTGCAGCAGGACGTGGTCGGGGCGGTGCCGCTCTCCGCTCACCCAGGTACGGCCGCCCGCCACCTCGGAGAAGCCGTACGGCTTCAGCCAGGGCGATGCGGCGCCGAACCGGGCGGCCACCAGCTCGTCGGCCCACCCGCGCAGGGCCTCGGCGGCCGGGGGCATCTCCAGGCCGGCGCCCGCCGCGAAGGCGCGGGCCGAGGCCGTCGGGTACCGGTCGGCGGACAGGAACGCCAGCGTCTCGGGATCGGCGCCGGTCAGCTTGCGCGGCAGGCGCCGCAGCAGACCGGCGGGAACGGTCCGCCGAGGTGCCCGTACGCCGGTGTGGTCGGCGATCGTGCCGATCAGCTCGGGCAGGAGCGGGGTGCTGTCGTCGAGCACCCAGTAGTGCTCGCCCGCGGGCGCCGCGGGGACCTCCGCGAGGAACCGTACGAAGTAGTCGATCGTGGCGATCGGCAGGAAGGTGTCCGGGCCGCCGGGCAGGGCGGGAAGCCGGCCGTTCCACAGGTCCTCGACGAGGGCGGCCAGGCCGATGTACTGGCCCGGCCCGATCACGGTGCTGGGGTTCGCGATGGTCAGCGGGACCCCCAGGGCGCGGGCCCGGGCGCGCACGGCGAGATCGCCTTCGAACTTCGACGCCTCGTACGCGCCCAGCCCGGCGTAGTCGGGGCGGCCCTCGGACGCGCTCACCCGGTACCCGCTGATGTGCACCAGCCGCCGCAGTCCGGGCAGTTCGGCGGCCCATTCGAGCACGTTGAGCGCCCCGGTGACGTTGGTCGCCCGCGCCTCCCGCACGCCGAGGCCGAAGGCGAAGCGGCCGGCGGCGTTGTAGACGTCGCGCACCTCGGGCAGCCCCGAGAGCGGTCGCGTGATGTCGGCGACGACGACGTCCAGCCCGCCGGTGTCGACGCCCTGGGAGGTCAGCCAGGGGGTGAGGGTGTCGTTGCGCACGGCTGCCGCCACCCGCTGCCCCCGGGTGAGCAGTTCGGCGACGAGCGAGCGGCCGATGAATCCGGTCGCGCCGAAGACGATCGCGTCCATGAGAACCCCTTGAATAGATCGGTCTACATATTTTGAGGCCAAAAAGAAGCCCGCCGGTCGCGGCGGGCCCTGTCGTGCCGGGCGGGCCGTGTCAGGTCAGCAGGGCGCCGATCCGACGCGAAACGCTGTCCAGCGGCCCCCTGCTGCGGTGCGCCCGGGCCAGCAGGAGCGCCCCCTCCACGAGGGCCAGGATCGTGACGGCGAGGTCGTCCGCGTCCGGACGGCCCGCCAGCCGTGCGCGCAGGGCCTCCTGCCACGAGGCATAGACCTCCGAGCACGCCTCGTGCAGCGGGTCGCTGGTGGCGGCCATCTCCAGCGCCACCGTGGCCACCGGACATCCCTTGCGCCAACCCGACTCCTCCAGCCGGTCGCCCAGGTGTCGCAGCACCCCGTCGACGAACTCCGCCACGGACGGACTGGAGCCGGCCAGTCCCCCCAGGGCGTCACCGATCATCCCGCCGGCCCGCCGGACGGACTCGCCGACGAGCTGGTCCTTGCCGCCGGGAAAGTGGAAGTAGAGCGAGCCGCGGGGCGCACCGCTGGCCGCGATCACTTGATTGAGCCCGGCGCCGAAGTATCCCCCGGCCTCGATCAGCTCCTGTGTCGCGTCCAGCAGCCGGTCGCGCGTCTCGGCACCCTTCTGTCCCATGACCGCAGACTAGACCGATCTACATATTCTTTCAATCGCTCTCGCGGTCCGGCCGAGCCGATCAGGCATCCACCGCCGCCGCGAAGGCCGCGTAGGCACGCTCGTCGAACAGCACGAACCGCACTTCCTCCACCTCGGTCCGCACGGACCGTACGGTCTCCACCGCGATCCGCGCCCCGTCGTCCATCGGCCATCCGTAGATGCCGGTGGAGATCGCCGGGAAGGCGACGCTACGGGCTCCCAGCTCGTCGGCGATCCGCAGCGACTCCCGATAGCAGGAGGCCAGCAGCTCGGAGCGGTCCTCGTCGCGCGACCAGACCGGGCCGACCGTGTGGATCACGTGCTCCGCCGGGAGCCGGCCGGCCGTGGTGGCGACGGCCCGGCCCGTCGCGAGGCCCTTGCCGTAGTGGGAGCGGCGCAGGTCCTCGCAGGCGGCCAGGATCTCCGGGCCGCCGCGCCGGTGGATGGCTCCGTCGACCCCGCCGCCGCCGAGGAGCGAGGAGTTCGCGGCGTTGACCACCGCGTCGGCCTCCTCGGCCGTGATGTCACCCAGAACGAGCGTGATGCGGGGCATCGGATTCCCTTCCTTCGCAGGTGGTGCAGGGTATCGGCATCTCGACGGCCGCTTCGAGGGGAATTGCGTCCGCCGTGGGATCAGCGCGATGCCGTTTCGGTGGCGTCGGCCTTCCGCGCGGGGACGGTGCGCGGCTCCGGTGGGGTCGAGGTGCCGGCGGAAGCGGCCCCTGCCGTCGGGGCGGGAAGGATGCGGCTCAGCAGCGGACCGGTGAGCGCGGTGGTCGTCACCGCCATCACCACCATCAACGAGTACAGCTTCGCGTCCAGGAGGCCGAGCTCCAGACCCACGCCGAGAACGACCAGTTCGGTGAGTCCGCGCGTGTTCAGCAGGGCGCCGAGCGCGGCCGCGTGGCGGCCGTCCAGCCCTCCGATGCGTGCGCCGACGTACGCGCCGACGAACTTCCCGGTCACGGCCACGACCAGGATGGCGGCCAGCTGGCCGAGGTCCGATGCGTTGAGGCGGGAGAGGTCGACCTTCAGGCCGGACAGGACGAAGTACACGGGCAGCAGGAGCAGACCGCACAGCGGTTCGACCCGCTGCAGCACTCCGTCCCGGAGCGTGCCGTCCGTTCCCCGTGGCAGTACGGCACCGAAGAGGAACGCGCCGAAGATGTAGTGCAGCCCCAGCCATTCGGTGAAGGCGGCCGAAACCAGGAGCCCACCGAGTACGAGGGCGAGGAAGTTCCTGTTTCCCGCCCGGCCGCCCTGCTCGTCCTCCGAGACCGTGCGGGCCGCCCGGCGGAGCAGCGGGCGGACGACCGTGACCATCAGCGCCACGTACGGCACCAGCAGCGTCAGCCACCAGTCGAAGCGCTCGCCCGTGGCGATGGCCACCACCACGGCGAGCAGCGTCCAGGCGAGCAGGTCGGTGATGGCGGCGCAGGCCAAGGCGGTCGCGCCGATCCGGGTGTTGGCCAGTTTGCGGTCGGCGATGATCCGCGCCAGTACGGGAAACGCCGTCACGGACATCGCCACCGAGAAGAACAGCACGAAGCCGACGGACGAGCCCTCGTGGTGCGAGGACACCAGGGTCAACGCCAGTGCGGCGCCGAGCACCAGCGGCAGCAGGGTCGACAAGAGGGAAGTCCACAGGGTGGCCCGACCCCCGCCGCGCAGGATGCCGAGGTCGAGTTCACTGCCGACGACAAACATGAAGAGCGCGACGCCCACGCCGGCGAGCGCGTTGAGCAGGGGCCGCACCTCGGCGGGGAAGACGGCGCCCGAGAGCTGGCTGCCGAACAGGGTGGGGCCCAGCAGCACACCGGTGAGGATCTCGCCGATCACCGCGGGCTGACCGAATCTGCGCGCCAGTGCCCCCATGGCCCGCGCCAGACCCAGGATCACGGCCAGACCCAGGAAGAGGTGGACGGCCTGGGACTCGGTCACCGCCGGCCTCCGGGCGCGTTCGGCTCGTCACGCCTCGCCATGGCGGAGGCGGAGGCAGAGCAACTCGTCATGAAAGAAGACTCCTCGAAACTCGACATGGGTACGACACGCCGAAGCTCCGGTGGTTCGGGGTGACTGGGAAAGCCCACCCCGTTCGACCGGAGCTTCGGCGGAGTCCGGGGTCATCGCCCGGCCGGTTCGGCCTCAGCCGGTCGCGACGCCCGGCTCCGAAGCCCGGATGGTTCCCAGGAAGGGGTGCCAGACGTGCTTCGGGTCGCTCTCCACCTCATTGATGACCGCACGCATGGCGGTCAGGGCCCTGGGGTGCTCCTCGTACATGTCTCCCTGGAGGAGCTGCAGTACGTCCAAGCGGAACTTCGGGTGCTGCACGAAGACGCCGAAGAGGAGGTTCAGCCGGTAGTAGATCGAGATGAACTCGTACCAGTTCCGCGTTCCGATCTTCTGGAGGCGCGCGTACTCGGCGAACTGGGCGGCGTCGTAGCGGTCGGCCTTGAAGGCCGCAACGATGTCCTCGCACGCCAGCCGGGCCGTGTTCATGGCGATGCCGACGCCGCTGGAGAAGATGGGATCGACGAACCGGGCGGCGTCTCCGACCATGACGAACCGGTCTCCGCTGACCTGGTTCATCGAATAGCTGTAGTCGCCCTCCGCCTTGAAGGGCCGCACCCGCCCACACTTCTTCAGCTCGTCCGCGAGGTCCGGCCGCGAGCCGACGAACTCCCAGAAGAACTCCTCGCGATCCGCGTTGAGCTTCCCGAAGTTCTTCTTCTGCGTCACCACCCCGATGCTCGTGATGGTGTCCGTGATCGGAATCTGCCAGACCCAGGTGTCGCTGATCGGAAGGAAATGGACGTGGATGTTGTCGATTTCCTTGGGCGATTTGGCGAGCGCCTTCCGGTCGAGGCCCTCGAACCAGGTGTGGATGGCGTACTGGTTGAAGTGCGGGTCCGCCACCTTGAGCTTCTGCTGCCGGCCGAGGAACGTGCTGCGACCCGATGCGTCGACCACGACGCGCGAAGTGAAGTCCAGCGTGCGAGGGCCCATGCCGACGGTCACGGTCACCTTGTCCGGGTCGTCGAAATCGACCTTCTGCACGCGGACGTTCTGGAACACCTGCGCGCCCAGGGACTCGGCGTTCTTGAGCAGGATCAGGTCGAACTTCCCGCGGTCGACGTGGTAGGTGAAGATCCGGTCGACCCCCTCCTGCGCACGTTCGCCGAAGGCGACCTCGGCATGGCCGTCGAAATCCAGCGCCAGGGGGGCCGCATGGACCTTCCGGTACGTGTCCGGAGTCGTCCACGAGGCGCCGTACTTCTTGGGGAATCCGGCCGCCTCGATCTCCGCCATCGCGCCGGTCTCCAGCAGAACGCGCGTGGTGGCCGGGACCAGCGACTCACCGACGTGCGGCCGGGGGAAGATCTCGCTCTCGAACACCGCGACCGAAAGACCCGCCTTGGCGAGGTACGAAGCGGTGGTGGAGCCGCCCGGGCCGCCCCCCACGATGATCACATCAAAGTCTACGGTCATTCCCAACCCCTCTTCGAACGGTGTGACGGAACGAGGCCGAGCGAGCCGAGCGAACAGGAAGAGGAAATCCGCCTCATATTCCTCCTCGATTTGGCTCGAAACGCGGCGTCGCTCGACAGTCAATCCATGGAGCAGTCGACAGCGCAAGCTTCTTCATCGAAGGTGGTAGTGACGCCTCCCCGAAGTACCCGTCCACATTCCATCAGGCGGAACTTCCATCGGGAATTGATGGCGCTTTGATTCCCTGCACGCTGCGCACAAAGAGAGGGACCGACTCGAGGGATTCATCCGGCGGGGAGGAATCCGGGGCTCACGCCGCCGTTATCGAGCCGTACCGCTCTCCACGGCTTCGGTGCGCTCGCCGTCCCGGCCCCGCCCGATCGTCCCGGCGATGGGCCGGCAGGGGGAACCCGGACCGTGTCGGACGGCGGGGAGGGGGCTGTGATCACAGCCGTCCCTAGGTTGGCAGCGCGGCCTGGGCATCCGGCCGACGGGTCCCGGGGACCCCCCGGATCCACGGTGCGCACACCCCCGCGGGAGCGAAACCCCATGGCAATCCCCTTGATCAGGACGGCCGCGCGGCTAGGGCTCTGCGTCGTCACGGCCATCGCCGTCTGTCCACTGGTACCTGCGTCGGCGGCGGCCGGCGGGTCGGCGGACCTCGTGGTCCCCCGGGACCATCCGACGATCCAGGCAGCGGTCGACGCCGCCGCCCCCGGTGACCGGATCTCCGTCCGGCCGGGTGTCTACCGCGAGCAGGTGGTGATCGGCAAGAGCCTGTCGATCACCGGGTCGGGCGACGGGAAGACGACGATCCAGGCTCCGCAGACGCTGACCCCCGGCGAAGACGGCGCCAACTCGATCGTCGAGATCCACAACGGCGCGAAGGTCTCGCTGTCCAAGCTCGCCGTCAGCGGACCGGGCTCCGGCACGTGCGACAGCGGCGCGCTCGGCACCGGCATCCGCGTGCTCGGGGGCGCGAGTCTCGACCTCGGCCACGCCGCCGTCACCCACATCACCGACACCCCGGCCGCGCCCTGCTTCCGCAGCGCGCACGGCCTCCTCATCGGCGACCTGCCGACCGGTACCGGGTCGGCGACCATTCACGACACCAAGATCACGGGCTACCAGGGCGCGGGGGTGGTCGTCCTCAACGAGGGGTCCACCGCCACCATCGAGCGCAGCACCGTCACCGGGCACCCGACCCTGTCGACCGACGGCATCGAGTTCGTGGCGGGCGCGGTCGGCCGCGTCGTCAAGAGCACCATCAGCGGCAACGAGTGCCGGGAACCCGACCCGGGCTGCGGCACCGACTTCTTCAACGAGTTCCAGCACGCGGGGATCGTCGGCGACGCGCCGGGCACCGTCGTGGAACACAACCGGATCGTCGGCAACCAGGTGGGCATCTACGTCGCCGGTACGGGCCTCACCATCGGCGGCAACGACCTCCGGAAGAACTCGTACGTCGGAATGGCCCTCCAGGACGGTTCGTTCACGCTCCGGAAGGACCGGATCTCGGGCGGGGTGCACGGTGTCGCGGTCATCGCGTCGGCGGTCGACACGGACGCGGTGCTCGACGGCGTGAAGATCACGCAGACCTCGGGCGCGCCGGTACAGACCTTCGAGTGCTGCGGCTTCACCGCCACGGCGACCGTGAAGCCGTAGCGGCTTCCTGCCCGACCCTCTTCGCCTCCGCCCCTACCTGCCCTCGCCGTCCGCGTCCTCCAGGCGGGCGGCGAGCCGGGCGAGGGCCGGCAGGGCCGTGCGGAGCGCCGCGCGGTCGGCGTCGGGCAGGGCCGTCAGTGCGTGCTCCAGGCGGCGTTCGTGGGCGCGGGTCCAGGCGGCCAGCCGCAGCCGGCCGGCATCGGTGGCGCTGACGGCGGCGGCGCGCCGGTCCTCGCTGTCCACCTCGCGGGTCACCAGCCCGTTCAGCACCATCGTGGCGACGAGTCCGCTCACCGTGGACTGTGCGAGGCGCTGGCGGGCGGCGAGTTCGCTGACGCGGACCGGGGAGTGTTCGACGCAGACCTGGAGGAGTTCCACCTGGGCCATGGGGAGCTGCTCCCACGGGTACTCCGTACGGATCGAGGCGCGCAGGGCGCGGCGCAGGCGGGTGACGGCTGCGGTCAGCTCCCGGGCTTCGGGCGAGCCCGCGCCGGGCTGGGCGTCCGGTGCGCCGGGCGGGCCAGGCATGCGTGGCATACCGACCACGTTACGCGCGCTCCGCCGCGGAGGGGGCGCGGCCGCCGGTGCCCGGAGGGTCCTTCGGCACCGCCCGCATCAGGAGGGCGTTGTTGGCGGGGGCGAACAGCCCCAGGCCGAGGCCGAGTACGCCGAGCGCGCAGACGAGCGGTACGGGTGCGGGCGGCAGGAAGAGTTTCCGTGCCCGGCCCCCGTGTTCCGAGATTACATCGGACACCGCTCCATTCCCCTTCTTCTCCCCCGGAAGAAAAGGCGCAAAGACCCGGTCCGCGCGGGCCGAAAGGCCGGGAGCCCCACCCCGCCAAGGCCGGTCGAAGAATCCTGGACATAATTCTTTACGGACTTTCCCGGCATTTTTTGGCTCCCCATACTTAGCGCCGCCTTATTCGTTTTCCGTTTACCCGGGAAGCCGATTCGGCCGGTCCGGCGAGCCTATGGTTCAGACGTTCCCACTCCACTCGCAGAGACGCGCACTCATGGACTCCTCCACGACGCTCATCGCGATCACCATCGCGGTGGCCCTGCTCTTCGACTTCACCAACGGGTTCCACGACACGGCGAACGCCGTGGCCACCGCCATCGCCACCGGCGCGCTGCGCCCCAAGGTCGCCGTGGCCATGTCCGCGGTGTGCAATCTCGCGGGTGCGTTCGTCTCGGTGGCGGTCGCCAAGACGATCTCCGGAGGCATCATCGACGAGCGCGCCGGAATACGTCCGCCGGTCATCCTCGCGGCCCTGGCGGGGGCCGTCCTGTGGAATCTGGCGACGTGGCTGCTCGGAATTCCCAGTAGCTCCTCGCACGCCCTCGTGGGCGGACTGATCGGCGCCACGGTCGCCTCCGTGGGGCTCCAGGGGGTCAACGGGATGGCCGTGGTCGGCAAGATCCTCGTCCCCGCCGTCCTGTCTCCGCTGATCGGCGGAGTGGTGGCGTACGCGGCGACGCGGGCGGCGGGCCGGCTGAGCGGCCCGGAACGCGGCGCGGGGCGAGATGGGCGAGCGGGGCGCGGGACGGAGCGGGCAGGGGGCAGCAGGGCCCGCGCCGGGCAGGTGCTCGCCGCCGCCCTCGTGTCCCTGGCGCACGGCACCGGCGACGGACAGAAGACCATGGGCGTGATCACGCTGACGCTGGTCACCGCGGGCTCCCTGCCCGCCGGGTCCGCGCCCCCGCTGTGGGTCATCGTGACCGCGGGGCTCACGATGGCCCTGGGCACCTACACGGGCGGCCGGCGCATCATCCGCACGCTCGGCACGGGTCTGACCCGGCTCGGCCCGCGGCAGGGCTGCGTGGCCCAGACGAGCGCGGCGGCCGTGCTGCTGACCACCTCCCACCTGGGCTTCGCGGTGTCGACCACGCACGCCGTCACCGGCAGCGTCGCCGGGGCCGGGCTCGCCACCCCCGGCGGGGACCTGAGCCGGACGACCGTGCGGGCCATGCTCGTCTCCTGGGTCCTCACGCTCCCCGCGGCGGGGCTCGTCGCCGCCCTGGCCGTCCTGCTCACGGAGCAGGGCGCCTGGGGCCAGGACGCCACGGCCGCCCTGCTGTTGTGCGCGACCCTCGCCTTCTGGGCCCGGTCCCGCCGTACGGCCGTCACCGCGCGGAGCGTCGCCCCGGCGGCGGCCACCGCCGCGGACACCGCAGCCGCCACCTCCGCCGCCGGTTCCACGGCCGCCGCGACCGCGACCGCCTGAGCCCCGGTACGCATCTCGTCACGTAAGGTCACAAAAGTGGAGGCATCGGGCAGAACGGCGACAGCAGAGGGCCTGCGGTCCCGGATGACCGCCGGCTTCGGCGACGCAAGCATGGTCGTGCGCGCGGCGATCTCGGCGGGACTCGCCTGGTGGATCGCCTCCGTGCTGCTGCACTCCGACGCGGCCTCGCTCGCCCCCGCCGGCGCCGTCCTCGCCACGCAGACCACGCCCTTCGCCACCGCGCGCAAGAGCCTGCAGCGGGCGGCCGGCATCCTCTTCGGCTTCCTGCTCGGTGTGGCGGCCACCGCATCGATCGGCACGAACACGGTGAGCGTCGCCCTCGTGGTGCTGGTCGGCATGTTCGCGGGACGCGCGATGAAGCTCGGATCGCAGATGCACCAGATCGCGCTCACCGCCGTGCTCGTGATGGGCGCCGCCACCACCTTCGGGTACGGATCCGCCCGGCTGGAGGACAACGTCGTCGGCGTGCTCGTCGGCACGTGCGTCGGCCTCGCGCTGCCCGCTCCCGGCTTCACCCGCCGTGCGGGTGAGGAACTGGCCCGCCTGAACCGGCAGATGGCCGCCCTGCTGACCGAGATCGCCCGCGGCCTGGCCGAGGACGAGTGGGCCGCGCGCACCGGGGACTGGGTCCGGCGGGCCCGCTCCCTGTCCAAGGAGCTCGACGCGGTGCGCCGGGCCGTCCGCGAGGCCGAGGACGCGATCCGCTGGAGTCCGCGCGGCCGGTTCGCGCGGCCCCGCCTGGACCGGCTCGCCGAAGCCACCCAGTGCCTCGACCACGTCGGTCACCAGGTCCGGGGGATCACCCGCGGCCTGTACAACCTGACCTTCCGCGAAGGCCGCCCGCCCGCCCTGCACTGGGCGCAGCAGGAGGAACCCCTGGCGCCCCGGCGGGCCGACGCCCCGGCCGGGCTGGACGGGGTGCTGGCCGCGCTCGCCGCGATGCTGGGCGACCTGGCCGACGTACACGTGCGGGAGGACGCGCCTTCGCCCGAGGTCCGGGCCCGCCTGGCGGGGCTGCTCGGCGAGGCCGAGACCGGCTTCCTGCGGACCGCGCTGGCGCAGTCCCCCGCCTACGCGGACTGGCGGGTCCTGTGCACCGCCGGGATCCTGGAGGACGCCCGGAAGATGCTCCACGAACTGGACCCCTCGATCGGCCCCCACAAGGCCGCTTTCGGTTAGGGCCCGTGCGGAAGCCGCCCTCAGGCCGCCTTCCCCCGCAGGTGGCGCCAGACGGCCTTGGCCGCGTTGTGGCCCGACATGCCGTGCACTCCGGGGCCGGGCGGGGTGGCCGAGGAGCACAGGAACACGGCCGGGTGGGCCGTGTTGTACGGGGACAGGGTGAGCTTGGGACGCAGCAGGAGCTGGAGCCCGGAGGCCGCTCCGCAGGCGATGTCGCCGCCGACGTAGTTCGGGTTGCGGGCGGCGAGCTGCGGCGGGCCCGCCGTGGCGCGGGCGAGCACCAGGTCGCGGAACCCGGGTGCGAAGCGCTCCAGTTGGCGCTCGACGGCTTCGGTGAGGTCGCCGTCCCAGCCCGCCGGGACGTGCCCGTACACCCAGAAGGTGTGCTTGCCCTCGGGCGCCCGGCCGGGGTCGACCAGGCTGGGCTGTGCGGCGATGAGGAACGGGGTGCGCGGGACCCGCCCGCCGGAGGCCAGTTGCAGGGCCGCGTCGATGTCGCGGGTGCGCGGACCGATCTGTACGGTGCCGGCCCGGCGCGCCTCCTCGGCGGTCCAGGGGACGGGGCCGTCCAGGGCGTAGTCCAGCTTGAACACGGAGGCGCCGTAGCGGTAGCCGTCGTAGACCCGGCCCAGGCGTGCGATGCGGGCCAGTGCGGTCGGGGAGGTGTCGAAGACGTAGGCCCGGGCCGGCGGCAGGTCGTCGAGCCGCTTGACCTCGAACCCGGTGTGCACGGTCCCGCCGAGGTCGCGCAGGTACCCGGCGAGGGCGTCGGAGATCGACTGCGAGCCGCCGCGCGGCATCGGCCAGCCGTTCGCGTGCGCCGCGAGGGCGAAGACCAGGCCGACGGCGCTGGTCCCGATCCCGCCGAGCGGGGCGATGACGTGCGCGACGAGCCCCGCGAACAGGGCGCGGGCACGGTCGTCGCGGAAGCGGCTCAGCAGCCAGGTGGAGGGCGGCAGCCCGGCCAGCCCGAAGCGGGCGAGGGTGAGCGGGTCACGGGGCAGCGCGGTGTCCGGCAGCGACATGAAGTCCCGGGCCAGGGTGTCCCACTTGCCGAGGAACGGATCCACCAGACGCCGGTACGTGCCCGCGTCTCGGGGCCCGAAGGACGCGGCCGTCTCCGCGACGGAGCGGGAGAGCACGGCCGCCGTGCCGTCGTCGAAGGGGTGCGCCATGGGCAGCGGGGCGTGCAGCCACTCCAGCCCGTACTGCTTGAGGGGCATCGTGGCGAAGACCGGCGACCCGGCGCCGAGCGGGTGCACCGCCGAGCAGGGGTCGTGCCGGAAGCCGGGGAGGGTGAGCTCCTCGGTCCGGGCCCCGCCGCCGACGGTGTCCGCGGCTTCGAAGACGGCCACGGAGAAGCCGCGCCGGGCCAGTTCAACGGCGGCCGTCAGCCCGTTGGGCCCGGCCCCCACCACGACCGCATCGAGGATCGACGGCACTTGCGACTCCTTCGTCCGGCGGCGCCACCGCCCCCAGGGTATTGCGCCTGTCCAGAGGCGGCTCCGAGATCCGCGCCGACTCCGTTCGCTCTGGGCTCAGCCGCGCAGCAGTTCCCGGATCCGTACGGCCGTGGCCTCGTCCCGGCCGACCGCGAACGGCAGCGCGTTGTCCCGGTCCACCCGGAAGGGGACCCCGTCAACGGTGCTCTGGGAGCCGCCCGCCTCGGCGACCAGCAGCAGCCCGGCCGCGTGGTCCCAGGCCGAGGGCCAGTTGAAGGCCAGGCCGTCCATCTCTCCCCGGGCCACCTTCAGGTACTCCAGGCCCGCCGAACCGCAGGCTCGGGAGGCCACCCCGGGCACGTCGAGGCGCGCCAGGACGCGCCGCTCGGCCTCGGTGGTGTACAGCGGGTGGGCGGTCGCGACCCGCAGTTCGGCGCCGGGATCCGGCGAACCGCTCAGGATCCGCTCGCCGTTGACGTACGCGCCCTGTCCGCGCACGGCGGTGGACATCTCCTCCAGCGCCGGGGCGAAGGTCCAGGAGGCGAGGAGCTCCCCGCGGTGCGCGAGGGCGACCAGGGTGCAGAACTCCGGCTCGCCGTGCACGAACTGCCGGGTCCCGTCGACGGGGTCCACGATCCACACCGGGGCGTCGGCGCGCAGCGCGCCGTAGACCCCGGGATCGGCGTGCACCGCTTCCTCGCCGACCACGGCCGAGCCGGGCAGCAGCCGGGTCAGGGCCTGCGTGAGGTACTCCTCCGCCTTGCGGTCGGCGTCGGTCACCAGGTCGTGCGGGCCGCTCTTCTCGTCCACCTCGTGGTCCGCGAGCCGACGGAACCTCGGCATGATCTCGATCGCCGCCGCTTTGCGAACGGCTTCGTCGACGTCGGACAGCTTCCGGGCGAGGAATTCATCGATCATGCCTCCAGCAAAGCACGCCCGGCTGACAAACCCCACCGCCGGACCCGGCGGACGGCCGGACCCAGGGTGGACCGCGGATGAACGCGCCGCCGGACGGGCGGCGGGGACCGGGGTGGGTGGGGAGCGGAGCAGATGAGGACCGGGCGGTGAGGACCGGAACCCGGTCCGCCTCCTGGTGGGCTCCGGCCGCCCGTGCTACACCGGCCGGGCCCGGCCCTCTCCCTCCCCCACACCACCGCCTGGGAGCCCTTCATGCGCCGCCCCGCCCGCTCCTCCCGACCCTCTCGCCTCTTCCTCCCCCTCCGCCGCGCCGCGGCCCTGCTCGCGGCCGCCGCCACCGCCGCGGCCGCGCTCGTGGTCGCCGCGCCCGCCGCCCCCGTGGGCGCCGCGTCCGTCCTGCCCTCGCTGCCCGCGCCGAACGCGGCCGGGCTGACCCTGCGGACCTGGTCGGTGGCCGCGGGACAGAGCGAACGCATGGGCGACGCCTCCGTGACCTCCGCCGCCGTCTTCGCCGCGCACGGCGGCACCCCCTCGATCGATCCGGTCCAGGTGCCCGTGCGGGTACGCGTCCTGCTGCCGGAGGACTACCAGCGGGACCCGGCGCACCCCTACCCCGTGCTGTACCTGCTGCACGGCGGCACCGGCGACGTGGAGCAGTGGTCGAAGACCGACGAGGGCAACGTCACGGCGAACCTGAAGGACTCCGCCTTCAAGGGCATCGTCGTGATGCCGGAGGGCGGCAAGGCCGGCTGGTACAGCGACTGGCCCGGGCACACGGACGGCTTCTTCGCCCCGCAGTGGGAGACCTTCCACGTCCAGCAGCTGGTCCCGTGGATCGACGCCAACTTCAACACCGTGCGAGCGGCCTCCGGGCGCGCGGTCGCGGGTGTCTCGATGGGCGGTTACGGGGCCCTGCGCTACGCCGGCCGCCACCCGGAGCTGTTCTCCGCCGTCGGCGCCTTCTCGCCCGGCACGGACATCTACGACCCGGGCGCGCAGACCATCATCACCAACTCCACCTGGCAGGTGGGGGCTTCGATCCTGTGGACGGGCCTGTTCGACGGGAAGTTCCGGGTGACCGGCGACACCCCGTACCGGATGGCCACGGTCTTCGGCCCGCCGAGCACCTGGCCGGGGCAGAACCCGGTCAACCTGGCGCTCGACGGCAAGTACGCCTCGTACGGCGGGAAGATGGCCCTGTACGCGGGCGGCACGGGCGGTACGGGCGAGAAGGAGATCGGCGCGATGACCGCGGCGCTCCACCAGGACCTGAAGGACCGCGCGGTCGCCCACCGCTACTGCCGGGGCGCGGGCGACCACGCGTGGCCCTACTGGGGCCCGGAGCTCAAGGACTTCGTGGCCTACGCCTACGGCCCGGCCACGGGGTCCGCGGCCCCCTGCCCCAACGGCTGGGGGCCGGAGACGCCGTAGCCGCGCCCCGGGATCAGTGCTCGAACGCGCCGTCCTGGAGGAACTGCGGGCCCTGCTCGCCCCAGACGTACTGCGCGCCCTGCTCCCCGGACGGACCGGACCGGCCCTGCGGCGCGACGCTGCTGTGGTTGTCCGCGAAGGCCGGGCCGGCGCCCAGCGCGGCGAGGGCGAAGGCGGCGGTGGCGGCCATGGCGGCGGCTCTGATGTTCATGAGGGTCCCCCCGGGTCCGGCCGGCCCCTGGTCGGGCCGGCTCGGGACCAGGCTGTCAGGACCGGTCGGAGTCGTGCAACGACATCGGGGCGATCCGCTCAGCGCACCCCGGCGCCGAGGTCCTCCAGGAGAGACAGTCCCGCCGCGCGGTGCTCGGCGGCCGCGGCCGGATCCGTGTCGTCCAGCAGGACCGCGATCCCCTCGTGGGCCAGTGCCTCCTCGTGCCGGTACCCGAGCCCGGGGGCCAGCTCCAGCGTCTGCCGGTGCAGGATCAGGGCCTCCTCGGGCAGTCCCGCGAGCCGGCAGGTCTCGGCGTAGGCGCCGAGGAAACGGACCTTCCAGTGGTCCTCGAAGAGCTCGTCCAGCAGGGCGAACGCCTCCCGGTGGCTGGCCAGGGCCTCCTCGTACCGGCCCATCCGGCGCAGCCCGACGCCCAGGCAGTTGAGGGCCCACGCCTCGTTGTTCACGTGCCCGTCCTCGCGGGCCAGGGCCAGCGCCCGGTGCAGGTGCTGCGACGCCTCCTCGGGCGACTCCGCGGCGATGGCCACGCCGAGGGTGATGCGGGCCGTCAGGGTGGGCGGCCAGGCGGGGTCCGGGTGGGACACCTCCAGCACCTCCCGGGCCCGTCGCGCCGCCTCCTCGCGGTCGCCCAGCTGGAGCAGCGCCCAGGCCTCCGCGGCGGCCGCGTGGGCCGCGCCCGCCGGGAGGCCGGCTTCCCCGTACAGCTTCCCGGCCAGCCGGAACAGTGCGAGCGGCTCCTCGGCGCTCCCCCGGTCCCAGCTCAGATAGCCGCGGCGCAGGGCCAGTTCGGCTTCCGTGTGGGTGTCCCCCGCCTGTACCCCCCGTACTCCGGCGGCCTCGTACGCCGCTGCGGCCTCGACCATCCGGCCCGCGTTGTAGCGTGCGAAGCCCAGGTCGCTGTAGGCCTCGGCCAGGCGCAGCGGGTCTCCGAGGCGTTCGGCGGCGTCCAGCGAGCGCTCGAAGAGGTGGTTGAGGTGGGTCGTGCCGCAGCGCCGTGCGAAGTAGGCCCGCAGGAAGCGCGGCAGCTCGCACACGTGCGTGTCCGCCCCGACGGCGACCGCCGTCTCGAAGGCGGCGATCATCGTCTCGTATTCCGAGGTGAGCCAGGCGCAGGCCGCGTGCTTGTCGGCGAACCTCGGCAGCTCGGCCGGGGGCCGGCCGGCGGAGGGCAGCCGTCCCGGCGAGAGGACCGGCATCGCGGCGTCGGCCGCCGCCGCCGCGTGCACGAAGTAGTCGAGGAAGCGGCCCAGCGCCCGCTCCCGCTCGGCCGGGGAGTCCTGCTGCGCACAGGCGCCGCGCGCGTGCTGGTGCACCAGGTCGTGCAGCCGGTAGCGGCCCGCCGTCGGCTGCTGGACCAGATGCGCGTCGACCATGTCCTCCAGCATCTCCCGGGCGCCGCGCACCGGTACGTCCGCCAGGGCCGCGGCCGCGTAGGCGTCGAACGAGCCGCCGGGCAGCAGGCCCAGCATCCGGAACAACCGGGCCTGGGACCGGTCCAGTTGCCGTACGGACATGGCGAAGGCGGTGTCGAACTCGCTCGTGCCCTCCGTCAGCCGCTCCACGAGGATGCCCACCGTCCAGCCGGGCCGGTGGCGCAGCCGGGCCGCGGCCAGCCGCAGGGCCAGCGGCAGGTGGCCGCAGAGCCGCAGCACTTCGGCGGCGGACTCCGGTTCGCGGGCGAGGCGGCCTTCGGGGCCGCCCGGGTCTCCGCTGGCCCGGGCGAGCAGCTCCGCGCTCTCCCGCGGGCTGAGCACGTCGAGCGAGACCGGCGGCACCTCGTCCAGGCCGACCAGCCGGTTGCGGCTGGTGATCAGGACGACGGAGTCGCCGGCACCGGGCAGCAGCGGGCGGACCTGCTCCGCGTCGGCCGCGTTGTCGACGACCACGAGGGCGCGCCGGCCCGCCAGCTCCGCGCGCCAGCAGGCCGCCAGCGGTTCGAGGCCCTCCTGCGGGACCCTCTCGGACGGCACGTCGAGCGCCCCGAGCAGCATCCGCAGCGCCGACTCGGGATCGAGGGGGTCCCGGCCCTCGGTGAATCCGTGCAGGTCCACGTAGAGCTGGGCGTCCGGGTAGTCGGCGGCGAGCCGGTGTGCGGCGTGCACCGTCAGGCAGGTCTTGCCCACGCCCGCCATGCCGTCGACGGCGACACCCCGGTGGCTGTCCACCGCGGCGAACACGGCGGCGAGCTGGCTCTCGCGTCCGGTGAAGTCGGGGACGTCGCGCGGCAGACCGTTGCGGGGCCGCGGCTGGACCTGGCGGCTGGTCTTCGGGGGTGCCGGCAGCGGGTTGGCGCAAGCGAGCTCCCAGAGGGGGCGCAGCGGTCGGGGATCGCGTTTGACCAGGCGGCAGAGGGCGACCACCGCGGGCCAGGGCGGCGCGGTCTGGCCGCTGAGGTAGCGCGAGAGCGAGGAGGAGCTCAGTCCCGCATCCTTCGCGAGGGCCCGTACACCGAGGCCGGAAAGCTCCTGGAGCAGCCGCAGCCGTGCGGCCAGCTCGCCCTGCGGGTCGGCTCCGGCCGTCCGCCGTTCCATGTCCACGGTTCCCCCCGTATCCCTGTCCCGCCGCGCCCGGATTATCTTGGCCCTCGGATCCGCTGGTCAAGGATGTTCCGCCTGTCCCAGGGTGTCCCACCGCCCTCGTCGCGACGGGCCGCTGCGGCTGTCATGGAGTCACACCCCGAGGGGGGCACCGGAAACCCGGAACGACCCCGGAGGACCGGAAGACCAGCAGAGGAGCACACCGAGATGCAGTCCCGCATGCAGAACCCCGCCGTCGTCCTGTCCGGTGCGATGCAGCCCATCCAGGAGATCTTCAAGGCCGTCCACTCCGGTGGAGTGGACGGGCAGACGCTGGAGCTGGTCCACCTGCGGGTGAGCCAGATCAACGGGTGCAGCTCCTGTGTCGACAGCGGCGCCAAGGCGGCCCGCAAGGCCGGGGTGAGCGAGGAGCGGCTGGCCACGGTCTCCGTCTGGCGCGAGACCCCGTACTTCACCGAGGAGGAGCGGGCGGCCCTGCTGCTGGCCGAGGCCGCGACCCGGCTGGCCGACCGTCCCGACGCGGTGAGCGACGAGGTCTGGGACACGGCCGCCACCTACTTCGACGAGAAGCAGCTCGCCGCGCTCGTCCTGATGATCGGCGTCACGAACCTGTTCAACCGGCTCAACGCCACGACCCGCCAGATCGCCGGCTCGTGGTGACGACGGGAGCGGACCGCCCCGCCTCCTAGCCCGACCGTCCAGCCCCTCGACCCGACTCCTGTGAGGAAAACCGCCATGACGAACACCGACCGACCCGCGAAGAGCACGTTCGAAGGGTTCACCGACGAGGAACGCGCCGCGATGAAGGACCACGCCAAGGAGCTGAAGGCGTCCGCGCGCCGCGGGTCCCGCGCCGACAAGGCGGCGGAGGAGGAGGCCGCCGTGGTCGCGAAGATCGCCGAGATGCAGGACTCCGACCGGGTCATGGCGGAGCGGATCCACGCGATCGTCAAGGCGAGCGCGCCCGGCCTCGCGCCGAAGCTCTGGTACGGGATGCCGGCGTACGCCCGGGACGGCAAGGTGGTCTGCTTCTTCCAGAGCGCGGAGAAGTTCAAGGCCCGCTTCGCGACGCTCGGCTTCAGCGACCAGGCCCACCTCGACGAGGGCACCATGTGGCCGACCTCCTACGCCCTGACGCAGCTGACGGCCGCGAACGAGGAGATGATCGCCACCCTGGTGAAGAACGCGGCACACTGAGAGGCACACTGAGAGGAAGCCTGCCGACGGCCGGCGCCGGACCTAGGAGAACACCGATCGTGCTCACGCCCCACGTCCTCACGATCGGTGCGGAGCTCCCGCCCGCCGCGCAGGCACCGTCCGACGCGTCGACAGCCGTGTGGCTGGTCGACACCGACGACCGGGAGGGCGCGGCCGCCCGGCTGGCTCCGGAGACCCTGGACCCGGCCGAGCAACAGCGCGCGGCCTCCTTCAAGCGCAAGGAGGACCGGCGCCGCTACGTCACCTCCCACGTGGCGCTGCGGGTGCTGCTCGGCGCCTGGCTCGACCTCGCCCCGGGCCGGGTACGGATCGGCCGCGCCCCGTGCCCCGGGTGCGACGGTCCCCACGGACGTCCGATGTCCGCGGACGGACCCGTCCACTTCTCCCTGTCGCACAGCGACCGGCTCGCCCTGCTCGCGGTGGGCCCGTTGCCGGTGGGCGCCGACGTGGAGACGCTGCCCGCGGCATCGGCCGTGGCCGAACTGGCCGGGCAGCTGCACCCGCGGGAGACCGCGGAGCTAAAGGCCCTGGCCCCGGAGGAGCGGCCCGCGGCCTTCGGCCGCGTCTGGGTCCGCAAGGAGGCGTACCTCAAGGGCCTGGGCATAGGTCTGGCCCGGGGCCTCGCCCTCGACTACGTGGGCGCCGGCGACACCCCGGCGAACGGCCTGCCCGACTGGTCCCTGACGGACGTGGCCGTCCCCGCGGGCTTCACGGCCGCCGTGGCGGTGGGTACCGGAGACTAGGCGGTCTCTTTCGGATCTTGCCGGTCAGGCCCGCGTCGCGAGCAGGATGTTGCCCTCCCACAGGTCGAAGTGGACCAGTGAGGGGGTCGTCACCCGGTCGAGGAGCCGGCCCCGGGCGCGGACGAGGGCGAGGACCTCGTCGGGGTCGACGGGCAGCGGGGCGCGGAAGCGGCGGGCGTCCGCGCAGACGTGGGCCAGCATGCCCTCGAAGGCCGTCCGCCGACTCGCGGCGGCGCCGGCCGGCGGATGCGCGTACGGATAGCCGAACGAGGAACCCCGCACCCGGTGGAGTCCGCGGACGGGGCGCCCTAGGGCCTGTCGTCAATCCCGTCGTCGCCCGAAGGGCGGCCGCGCGGCGTCTGGTGCGTGCTCTCGGTTCGCCCTCCAGGTGGTGGGTCATCAGGAGGTAGTCGCCGTCGATCGGGCCGTCGCCGGCGATCGCGCTGCGGTCGAAGCCGGTCGCCACGACTCCGGGCACCGGAAGTCCGGGTACCGCCGAGGCTCGCCGGTAGAACTCCGCTTCCGTGCGCATCAGCGCGCGCTCGTAGGTCATGAGGGGCGTGCCCGCGGGTGGCGCGACCTTGAGCACGGCCGACTCCCGTCCCGCGCCCCGGTCCAGGGTGAGCAGGTGGACGGAGTTGAAGGTGCCGCCCGCCAGCTCCCGGCTGCCGAGCACCCGGGTGTCCGGCCCCCGGGCGTGCGCGATCGCGCGGGCGATCTGCTCGTCGGTCGGTGTCCGCTTCATCGCGCGTGCCCTCCGGTCGGCGAGCGGTCCTCGAGGCGCCCGATCCGGTGCGGGAGAGCGCTCTCCCTCTGCGGGAACCTAATGCGCGTTCTCGGCCGCGGTCAAGGAAGCCGGGCGATCAACTCACCTCCGGGAGAGGCGAGTTTCCCCGGCGGGCCCCAAGGCTCGCCGTACCGGTGCCACGGGGCGGGGCCGGCCGCCGGGGTCGACCGGGTCTCGATTTCCGGATGTTGTGCCAAGGCGTTCCCTCGCGGGGGTGGCCTCCGCTAGCTTCTGACCTCAACTCCCCCACCCCCCTCCCACACCCCATTCCCAGCTCCGGGCGGATCGTTATGAGTCGTTCCATCGCGTTGCGCGATGTCAGCAAGAGATACGGGCGGGGCTCCCTCGCCGTCGAGCGCGTCTCCCTCACCGTCGAGCCGGGCGAGTTCCTGGTTCTGCTGGGGCCTTCGGGCTGCGGCAAGTCCACCGTCCTGCGGATGATCGCGGGGCTGGAGGAGATCACCGAGGGCGCGCTGTACCTCGACGGCGAGTACGCCAATCACGTGCCGCCGAGCGAGCGGGACATCGCGATGGTGTTCCAGAGCTTCGCGCTGTACCCGAACATGACGGGCCGCGCCAACATCGGATTCCCGCTGAAGCTGCGCGACCCCCGCGGGGATCACGAGCCCCAGGTGGAGGCCACGGCCCGGATGCTGGGCATCGAAGACCTCCTCGACCGCTTCCCCGGACAGCTCTCCGGCGGCGAGCGCCAGCGGGTGGCGATGGGCCGGGCCATCTCCCGGCAGCCGTCGGTGTTCCTGATGGACGAGCCGCTCTCCAGTCTGGACTCGAAGCTCCGCACCCACCTGCGGGCCGAGATCGCCCGGCTGACCGCCGAACTCGGTGTCACCACGGTCTACGTGACGCACGACCAGTCCGAGGCCATGTCCCTCGGGCACCGCGTGGCGGTCATGCGGGGAGGCGTCCTCCAGCAGGTCAGCTCACCACGGGACACCTACGCCCTGCCGGCGAACGTGTTCGTCGCGGCGTTCATCGGAACACCCCGCATCAGCCTGCTCCAGGCCGTCGTCCACGCGCCGCTGGGCGCGGGCATGTGGATCGACCTGGGACGCCACCGGCTCGCCCTTCCCCAACCCCTCAGCCCCGACCACCAGTTGCTCCGGATCCAGCAGGGGCGCCCGGTCATCGTCGGCCTGCGGTCGGAGGCGGTCCGGATCGCACCGCCGAGCCAGGCACGGCCGGGCGAGGTGGCGATGACGGGCATCGTCGAGCACGTCGAGTACCAGGGGCACGAGGCGCTGGTCCACGTGGACACGGGCTCGCGCCCCGCGGTGGTGGCGGATCTGGAGTCGGCGCGGCAACCGGCCGCCCGTCCCGGGCGCAGCCTCAGGCGGCAGCAGAGCGGGTTGGGACGGCTCAAGGCCCGGGCCGTGGAACGGCTGTCCGGGTCGGTGGCGGTCCTGGACGCGCCGCCGGAATCCCCCCAGGGGCCCGACGCGGGCGTCGCATCGGAACGGCTGGGGGCGGTGCGCAGCGACCTCGTCGTGCGCACGGGACCGCACGTCCGGGTGCGGGTGGGGGCGCAGATCCCGCTCCTGGTCGATCTCGCGCAGCTGTACGTCTTCGACCATGCCGGGCAACGGGTGTCTCCGGCCGGGGACGGGCTCGCACCTCTGGAGCGGTAGCGCCCGGGCCTGCGGGGCACCGCCCGGGGCCGGATGGGCAGGGCCCGGATGAGCAGGGCCCGGATGCAGGCCGGCCCACCGCGCGGGCTGCGGGGTGGGCCGGGCGGTCAGTGCGCCGCCCGCTCCTGCAGCGTGGTCCGCCAGGCCGGCAGCGGCTCCTCGCGTTCGGGTTCCGTGCGGTGTCCGCCGCGGGCGAAGAAATCGGCGAGGGGCAGGATTCCCGCGCCGACGGTGACGGCGTCGGGGCCGAAGGTGCCCAGGTCGATGCGGACGTTGGCGGCCGGGTACGACAGGGCGTAGGAGGTGGCGTAGGACCGTACGGAGTCCAGGAAGCGGGTGCCGAGCTGCAGGCCGGCCCAGCCGCCGACGAGGATGCGTTCGGGCTGGAAGAGGTTGATCAGGTCGGAGAATCCCGCGCCGAGGTATTCGGCGGTCTCTTCCAGGACGGCCAGGGCGGTCGCGTCGGCCCGGGGGGCGGCGCCGTCGGGGCCCGGCTCGGGGTAGGCGGCGGCGAGCATCGCGGTCAGGGCGGTCTCCTCGTCGGCGTCGGCCGGGGGGCGTCCGCCGGCCTCGGCCCAGCGTTCCAGGAGGGCCTCGGCCCCCGCGTACGCCTCCAGGCAGCCCTGGGCTCCGCAGCGGCAGCGGCGCCCGCGGACGCGCACGGTCAGGTGGCCCCACTCGATGGCGCGGCCGGTCCGGGTGTCGTCGCTGACCACGCACGCGCCGACGCCGGAGCCGAAGAGCACGACGACGGCGCCCCGCGCCCCGCGCCCCGCACCGAACCACATCTCCGCCTGGCCGAGGGTCTTGGCCCCGTTGTCGATGTAGTACGGGACGGTTTCGGGCAGCAGGTGGGAGTCGCGCAGCATCCGCTCCAGGGGGACCGCGTCCCAGCCGATGGTCTGACCGTGGACGACGGCGCCGTCCGCGGTCCGCGCGACGATGCCGGGAACGCCGATGCCGACGCCCAGGAGCCGCTCGGGTGCGATGCCGGCCCTGCGCAGGACCTCGGTGATGCCCTCGCGGAGGTGTTGCACGACGACGGTGACCTCGTAGCGGTCGATGCGGCGGGGCCCCGCCGCCTCCAAGGGGCGTTCCACGCGGGCGAGCTCGGTCAGGGTCAGGTCGAAGAGCTCGATGCGGATGCGCGTCTCGCCGACGTCCACGCCGATCATGTAACCGCTGGTCGGGCTGACGCGGAGCAGGGTCCTGGGGCGCCCGCCGGCCGACTCCACGCTCCCGGCTTCCTCCACCAGGCCGTCGGTGACGAGCTCCGCGACCACGTTGCTGATCGACCCGGAGCTCAGCCCCGTGGCGGGGCCCAGCGAGAAGCGGCTCAGGGGGCCGTCGAAATACAACCGTTGCAAAACAGCGGTCCGGTTCTCGCGCCGCAGGTCACGCACTGTTCTGCCGCTACGTACTCGCACTCTGTCCCCTGTCATCGATGCCCGTACCTGCAAGATACCTGCGTGAACGCTCTTGACGAGTCCTTCACTTGAGGTTTAACTCACATCCTAAATTAAGCCATGTGGTTTTGGGGGCGAACCACGGAACGTCCGCCCCCCACCCCGCAGTCGGCATCCCGTTCCTTCCTGAAAGGCCCATGGAGCCATGCGCAGAATCAGAGTCGCAGCGGTCGGCGCCGTCACCCTCTCCCTCGTCCTCGGGGCGGCCGCCTGTGGTGGTGGCGGCTCCACCGACGGGAGCGGGTCCAACGAGCAGCCGAAGACGCTGACCTACTGGGCCTCCAACCAGGGATCGAGCCTGGAAGTCGACAAGCAGGTCCTCCAGCCGGAGCTCGACAAGTTCGAGAAGCAGACGGGCATCAAGGTCAAGCTCGAGGTCGTGCCGTGGGGCGACCTGCTCAACCGCATCCTGACCGCGACCACCTCCGGTCAGGGCCCCGACGTCCTCAACATCGGAAACACCTGGAGCGCCTCGCTCCAGGCCAGCGGCGCGCTGCTCCCGTGGGACGCCAAGAACTTCGAGAAGATCGGCGGCAAGGACCGGTTCGTGGAGTCCGCGCTCGGCTCCACCGGCGTCCAGGGCCAGGACCCGGCGGCCGTCCCGCTGTACTCGATGGCCTACGCGCTCTACTACAACAAGAAGGCGTTCGCCGACGCCGGCGTCACCAAGCCGCCGACCACCTGGGACGAGGTGATCGCCACCGGCAAGCAACTGACCAAGGACGGCAAGGCCGGACTCGGCGTCGAGGGCTCCAACCTGTCCAACAACATCCACCAGGTCTTCGTCCTGGGCAAGCAGCACGGTGCGGACTTCTTCACCGCGGACGGCAAGGCCGACTTCACCTCCGACGGCGCGGTCAAGGCCGTGAAGCAGTACGTCGACCTGATGGCCGATGCGCAGATCGTCGCCAAGGGCAACGCCGAGTACTCCCAGAACCAGTCACTGAGCGACTTCGCCAAGGGCAAGACCGCCATGGTGCTGTGGCAGACCGCTTCGGCCACCTTCGCCGCGCAGGGCATGAAGGAGGACGAGTGGGGCGTGGTCCCCGCGCCCGTGCAGTCCGGCGCGCCGGGCACGGGAACGTCCACCAACTCCATGGTCGCCGGCATCAACATGGCCGTCTTCAAGAACACCAAGAACATCGACGGCGCCACGAAGTTCGTGAACTTCATGACCGGTGACGAGGAGCAGAAGATCCTCAACAAGGCCTACGGCTCCATCCCGCCGGTGAAGTCCGCGCAGACCGACCCCGCCTTCAACACCCCCGGCCTCGCCGTCCTGCGCGACACCCTCGCCAAGAGCGCCTCCGCCCTCCCGCAGGTCCCCGAGGAGTCGCAGTTCGAGACGGTGGTGGGCACCGCGGTCAAGGAGCTCTTCGCCGACGCGGCGGCCGGCCGTCCGGTCACCACGGAGTCGGTGAAGGCGAAGCTCGAGAAGGCCCAGCAGCAGATGCCCAAGAAGTAGGCACGGACACCTCATGACCACCACCGCACCCCCTCGTACGGGCAAGCGGACGGTACGGAAGAACCACCCCGGAGCGGCGCCTCGCACCCGCCGCTCCGGGCGGCTCCGCCGGATCTCCCTGCCGTACCTGCTACTGCTCCCCGCACTCGTCCTCGAGCTCCTGGTCCACCTGATCCCGATGGTCATCGGCATCGTGGTCAGCTTCAAGGAGCTCACCCAGTTCTACCTCCGCGACTGGGGCAACGCGCCCTGGTCCGGCCTGGACAACTACGCCCTGACCGTCGACTTCGACGCACCGGTCGGCGAGGCACTGCTGAGCTCCTTCTTCACCACGTGCCTGTTCACCTTCTTCTCCGTGGGCCTGTGCTGGTTGATCGGCACGGCGGCCGCGATCTTCATGCAGGAGACGTTCAAGGGCCGGGGCATCCTGCGCACCATCTTCCTGGTGCCGTACGCACTGCCCGTCTACGCCGCCGTCATCACCTGGGCCTTCATGTTCCAGCGCGACAACGGCCTGGTGAACCACGTCATCCACGACCAGCTCGGGCTCACCGACAGCCCGCCGTTCTGGCTCATCGGCGACAACGCCTTCGTCACCCTGCTGGTCGTCTCGGTCTGGAAGGGCTGGCCCTTCGCCTTCCTCATCATGATGGCCGGCCTGCAGAACATCCCCCGCGAGATCTACGAGGCCGCGGCCCTGGACGGGGCCGGCGTCTGGCAGCAGATCCGCCGCATCACGCTCCCCTCGCTGCGCCCGGTCAACCAGGTCCTGATCCTGGTGCTGTTCCTGTGGACGTTCAACGACTTCAACACGCCGTTCGTCCTGTTCGGGAAATCGGCACCGGCGTCGGCCGACCTGATCTCCATCCACATCTACCAGTCCTCGTTCCAGACCTGGAACTTCGGCACCGGATCCGCGATGTCCGTCCTGCTGCTGCTGTTCCTGCTCGTCGTGACCGGCCTCTACCTCCTGTTCACCTCCCGAGGAAGGAGCGCCACCGATGCCTAAGCACACTCAGGCGGTGCAGTCCCGGTCGCCCATGGCGCCCCCCAAGTCGTTCCTCGTGAGCCGGCTGGTCTTCCTGACGCTCCTCACCGGCTTCGTCCTGCTGCCGGTGTACGTCATGATCTCCAGTTCGCTGAAGCCGCTGCAGGACGTGTCGGGGAAGTTCCAGTGGATCCCCTCCGGCCTGACCGTCCAGCCGTACTTCGACATCTGGAAGACCGTCCCCCTCGGCGACTACTTCATGAACTCGCTGATCGTGGCCGGTTCGGCGACCGCCTTCTCCGTCATCATCGCGATCTTCGCGGCCTACGGCGTCAGCCGCTACTCCTTCCGCGGCAAGCGGGTCTTCACCGTCACGGTGCTGTCGACGCAGATGTTCCCCGGCATCCTCTTCCTGCTGCCGCTGTTCCTCATCTACGTCAACATCGGCAACGCCACCGGGATCGCGCTGTTCGGCTCGCGCGCCGGGCTGATCCTCACCTACCTGACGTTCTCGCTGCCGTTCTCGATCTGGATGCTGATCGGGTACTTCGACTCGGTCCCCAGGGACCTCGACGAGGCCGCCAAGGTCGACGGCTGCGGTCCCCTCGGCGCCCTCTTCCGCGTCATCGTGCCCGCCGCGATCCCCGGCATCGTCGCCGTCGCCGTCTACGCCTTCATGACGGCCTGGGGCGAGGTGCTGTTCGCCTCGGTGATGACCAACGACGCGACCCGCACCCTCGCGGTGGGCCTGCAGGGCTACTCGACACAGAACGACGTGTACTGGAACCAGGTCATGGCCGCCTCGCTCGTCGTGAGCCTGCCCGTCGTCGGCGGCTTCCTCCTCCTCCAGCGCTACCTCGTCACCGGGCTGACCGCCGGCGCGGTCAAGTAGCCCCTTCTCCCATGACTTTCGAAAGGTTCGCTGTGTCGGATTCCATTGACCTCGGCGCCTTCCCCCAGGACTTCGCCTGGGGCACGGCCACTTCCGCGTACCAGATAGAGGGAGCCGTCAAGGAGGACGGCCGCGGGCCGTCCATCTGGGACACGTTCTCCCATACCCCCGGCAAGATCGACAACGGTGACACCGGCGACGAGGCCTGCGACCACTACCACCGCTGGCCCGAGGACATCTCCCTCATGAAGCAGCTGGGCACCAACGCCTACCGCATGTCGATCGCCTGGCCGCGCATCGTCCCCGACGGCTCCGGACCGGTCAACGCCCGGGGCCTCGACTTCTATGACAAGGTGATCGACGGGCTCCTGGAGGCCGGCATCACCCCCTCGGTGACCCTCTACCACTGGGACCTCCCCCAGGCCCTGCAGGACCGCGGCGGCTGGACCGTCCGCGAGACCGCCGAGCACCTGGCCGCCTACACCTCCGCCGTCGCGGAACGGCTCGGCGACCGCGTCACCCAGTGGGCCACCCTCAACGAACCGCTCTGCTCGGGCTGGATCGGCCACCTGGAAGGCCGCATGGCCCCCGGCCTGACCGACCTGACCGCCGCCGTCCGCGCCTCCTACCACCTCCTGCTGGGCCACGGCCTGGCCGCGCAGGCCATCCGTGCCGCAGCACCCGGCGCGCAGATCGGCCTCGTCACCAACCACTCCACGGTGGTCCCCGCCTCCGACGGCCCCGAGGACATCGCCGCCGCCGTCCGCATGGACGGACACACCAACCGCTGGTGGCTCGACCCCGTCTACGGACGCGGCTTCCCCACCGACATGCGGGAGCTGTACGGCGTGGAGCTGCCCGAGCGCCCCGGCGACCTGGACACCATCGCCGCGCCCCTCGACTGGCACGGCCTCAACTACTACTTCCCAGCCACCGTCACCAACGACGCCCAGGGCCCCGTCCCCTTCGCCCGCGAGGTCCGCCTCCCGGACGTACCGCGCACCGGCCTGGACTGGCAGATCGACGCCAACGGCATCGAATCCCTGCTGCTGCGCCTCACCCACGACTACGGCGTGCAGAAGCTCTACGTCACCGAGAACGGCTCCGCGTTCCCCGACACCGTCGGCCCCGACGGCGCGGTCGACGACCCCGAGCGCACCGCCTACCTCGAGCAGCACCTGGCAGCCTGCGCCCGCGCCGTCCGCCAGGGCGCCCCGCTGGCCGGCTACTACGCCTGGTCCCTGCTGGACAACTTCGAGTGGGCCTACGGCTACGACAAGCGCTTCGGCCTGGTCCACGTCGACTACGCGACCCAGCAGCGCACCGTGAAGACCAGCGGCCGCCGCTACGCGGACATCGTCCGCAGCCACCGCGAGCTCCACGCGTAGGTCCGGCGGCTCGCCCACGGTCCCGGCCGGATTCCGTCCCACGCCGGCACGGTAGGGCGCCCCCACCCCCCTTCCCCACCCCTTCCCCTTCGCCCCCGCGGAACGCTCGGCCGGAACACCCGGCCGAGCTTGCGGCGGTGCTCCCGGGCAGCCGGACGAAGCATCCGGAACTTCCCCTGCCATATGCCTACCGGCCTGCGCGTACCGGTGCCTATGGTGTGGCTCCGGACCATCCCGGGCCCAGCACCCTCCCGGCTCCCCACGGGAGGGTTGCCGTGCGTCCGGGTTCGTCCCGGCCCCCGCGTCCACGCGGAACCCGACGAGCCCCCGGCCGTCAGGGCGTTCGCGGCGAACACCCCGGCCGCGCCGGGATCCCCGACCAGCAGCCGGGTCGTGACGACCCCACAGCAGCCCATGGCCACCCATGGGCTGCTCACGGCTGCCCGGGCGGTCGATCCCGCCCGCCACTCGGCACTTAATGAAAGCCAAAAGAAAAGGCGTCACGGTCCTTGACCGGCCGATCGCGTTACGGGCAAGGTCTGGAGAGCGCTCTCCCGTTCAGGTTCGTTAAAGGAGCACCCATGCCCACTGGCATACCTGTCGATGTGTTGCCACGCGGACGACGTCCCGTCTCCACCCGGAGGGGGATCGCCGGGGCGGTCACGACCGCCCTCGTCGGCAGCCTGCTCGCGCTGGCACCGTCCTCCCCCGCCGTCTCCGCGGAGGCGCCGCTGGTGTCCCAGGGCAAGGCCGTGACTGCCTCCAGCCAGGAGCACTACGGCACCCCGGCGGCCGACGCCGTCGACGGCGACAACGGCTCGCGCTGGTCCAGCGCCGCCTCCGACGCCCAGTGGCTGCAGGTGGACCTCGGCGCCGCGACCGAGCTGAGCAAGGTCGTCCTGCAGTGGGAGGCCGCCTACGCCAAGGCGTACCGGATCGAACTGTCGGCCAACGGCACCGACTGGTCCACGGCCCACTCCACGACCACCGGCGCCGGCGGCACCGAGACCGTGAACATGACCGGGACCGCCCGCTACGTCCGCATGCAGGGCGTCTCCAGGGCCACCGGCTACGGCTACTCGCTCTGGGAGTTCAAGGTGTTCGGGGCCACCGGGGGCGACGGGGGCGGGCCGACCCTGCCGGGCGGCGGCGACCTGGGCCCCAACGTGCACGTCATCGATCCCGCCACGCCCGGCATCCAGGCCAAGCTGGACGAGGTGTTCGCCCAGCAGGAGTCGGCGCAGTTCGGCAGCGGACGGCACGCCTTCCTGTTCAAGCCGGGCACCTACGACAACATCAACGCCCAGATCGGCTTCTACACCCAGATCGCCGGCCTCGGCCTGAACCCGGACGACACGACCTTCAACGGCGACGTGACCGTGGACGCGGGCTGGTTCGGCGGCAACGCCACCCAGAACTTCTGGCGCTCCGCGGAGAACCTCGCCGTCAAGCCGGTCAGCGGCACGAACCGCTGGGCGGTGTCCCAGGCGGCGTCCTTCCGCCGGATGCACGTCAAGGGCGACCTCAACCTCGCCCCCGCCGGGTACGGCTGGGCCAGTGGCGGCTACATCGCCGACAGCAAGGTCGACGGCACGGTCGGCCCGTACTCGCAGCAGCAGTGGTACACCCGCGACAGCACCATCGGCGGCTGGACCAACGGCGTGTGGAACATGACCTTCTCCGGAGTCGAGGGCGCCCCGGCCACCTCCTTCCCGGAGCCCCGCTACACCACCCTCGACACCACTCCCGTCTCGCGCGAGAAGCCCTTCCTCTACCTGGACGGCAACGAGTACAAGGTCTTCGCACCGGCCAAGCGCACCAACTCCCGCGGCACCAGCTGGGCCAACGGCGCAGCGCAGGGCGAGTCGGTCCCGCTGAGCAAGTTCTACGTGGTGAAGCCCGGAGCCACGGCCGCCACCATCAACAGCGCGCTCGCCCAGGGCCTCAACCTGCTGTTCACGCCCGGCATCTACCACGTCGACCGGACCATCAACGTCGATCGCCCCGGCACGATCGTGCTGGGCCTGGGCCTGGCGACGATCATCCCGGACAACGGGGTGACCGCGATGAAGGTCGCCGACGTGGACGGGGTCAGGCTCGCCGGCTTCCTCATCGACGCCGGACCGGTCAACTCCCCGACCCTGCTGGAGGTCGGCCCGGCCGGCGCTCCGGCCGGCCACTCCGCGAACCCGACGACCGTTCAGGACGTCTACATCCGCGTCGGCGGGGCGGGCGCCGGCAAGGCGACGACCGGCATGGTCGTCAACAGCGACGACACGATCGTCGACCACACCTGGGTGTGGCGCGCCGACCACGGCGAGGGCGTGGGCTGGGAGACCAACCGCGCCGACTACGGGGTGCGGGTGAACGGTGACGACGTCCTGGCCACGGGCCTGTTCGTCGAGCACTTCAACAAGTACGACGTGGAGTGGTACGGCGAGCGCGGAAAGACGGTCTTCTACCAGAACGAGAAGGCCTACGACGCCCCGAACCAGGCCGCCATCCAGAACGGCACCACCAAGGGCTACGCCGCCTACCGGGTCGACGACTCGGTGACCACCCACGAAGCGTGGGGCCTGGGCAGCTACTGCAACTACGACGTGGACCCGGCCATCCGCCAGGACCACGGCTTCAAGGCCCCGGTCAAGCCCGGCGTCAAGTTCCACAGCCTCCTGACGGTGTCGCTCGGCGGCAACGGCCACTACGAGCACGTCATCAACGACACCGGGGCGTCCACGGTCCCCGCCGGCACCTCGACGGTTCCCTCCACGGTGGTCTCGTACCCCTGAGCCGTCCGGCCTCCCCCACCGGTTCCGCCCACGCGGCGCAACCGCCCCCAACACCCCGGGCCCGGTTTCCGCCCTGCCGCCGCGGACCGGGGGCACCACCGCACGACCGGCCTCCGCCGACCCGCCGGAGCCGCACCCACTCCCCTGGGCCGGGTGAACCGATCTCCGCGCCCCGGCCCAGGGGCCCCCTCACACCAGGAGCCGCAATGTTCCCCCCTCCCGCCACGAGAAGCACGCTCCGCCGCACGCGCGGCGCGGCCGCCCTCGCCACCCTGGGCGCACTCCTCGCGTCCTCGCTCACCCTGGCCGCCGCCCCCACCGCGGTGGCCGCCGACTCCCTGCTCTCCCAGGGCAAGCCGGCCACCGCCTCCTCCCAGGAGGGCGAGGGCTACTCCGCGGCCGCCGCCTTCGACGGCAACCTCACCGGCACGCGCTGGGCCAGCCAGTGGCGCGACGCCGAATGGATCCAGGTCGACCTGGGCGCGAGCCGCAGCCTCAGCCGGGTCGTCCTCACGTGGGAGGGCGCCTTCGGCAAGAACTACGAGATCCAGGTCTCGGACGACGGAACGAACTGGCGCACCGCCAAGACCGTCACCGGCAGCGACGGCGGCACCGACGAGATCGCCGTCTCCGGCAGCGGCCGCTACGTGCGGATGAACGGCCTGATCCGTTCCGGCGGTTACGGCTACTCCCTCTGGGAGTTCCAGGTCTACGGCACCACCACGGCGGAACCCCCGGCCCAGGGCGCCGTCCGCGTGGCCGGCTCCCAGGGCAACTGGCAGCTGACCGTCGGCGGGCAGCCGTACACGGTCAAGGGCCTCACCTGGGGTCCGTCCTTCGCGGACGCACCGAAGTACATGCCCGATGTGAAGTCCATGGGCGTCAACACCATCCGCACCTGGGGCACGGACGCGTCGAGCAAGCCCCTGCTCGACACCGCCGCGGCGAACGGGATCCGGGTGATCAACGGCTTCTGGCTGCAGCCCGGAGGCGGCCCCGGCTCGGGCGGCTGCGTCAACTACGTGACCGACGCCGCGTACAAGAGCAGCATGCTGACCGAGTTCGCGAAGTGGGTGGACACCTACAAGTCGCACCCGGCCACGCTCATGTGGAACGTCGGCAACGAATCCGTCCTCGGCCTGCAGAACTGCTACAGCGGCGCCGAGTTGGAGGCGCAGCGCAACGCCTACACCACGTTCGTGAACGACGTGGCCAAGAAGATCCACACCATCGACCCGGACCACCCGGTCACCTCGACCGACGCCTGGACGGGCGCGTGGCCGTACTACAAGCGCAACGCCCCGGACCTCGACCTGTACTCGATGAACTCCTACGGCGACATCTGCGGGGTGAAGCAGGACTGGGTGGACGGCGGCTACAACAAGCCCTACATCATCACCGAGACGGGCCCGGCCGGCGAGTGGGAGGTGCCGAACGACGCCAACGGCATCCCCGACCAGAAGACCGACGTCCAGACGGCCGAGGGGTACACCACCGCCTGGAACTGCATCACCGGTCACCAGGGCGTGGCCCTGGGTGCCACGATGTTCCACTACGGCATCGAGCACGACTTCGGCGGCATCTGGTTCAACCTGCTGCCCGACGGGCTCAAGCGGCTGTCGTACTACGCGGTGAAGAAGGCGTACACCGGGTCGACCACGGGCGACAACACGCCGCCGGTCATCAGCAACATGGTCGTCGACAAGGCCTCCAACGCCCCGGCCGGCGGGGAGTTCACCGTCCGCGCCAACATCAGTGACCCGCAGAACGACCCGCTGACGTACAAGGTCTTCCTCAGCGGCAACTACGCGAACGGCGACAAGCGCCTGGTCGAGGCGCAGTGGCGGTCGACGGGCAACGGGACCTTCGCGGTCACCGCTCCCGAGAAGCTCGGCGTCTGGAAGGTGTACATCCAGGCCGAGGACGGCCGCGGCAACGCGGGCATCGAGACCAAGTCCGTCAAGGTGGTCGCCCCGCCCGTGAGCGGCACGAACGTGGCGCTGAACAAGCCGACGACCGCCTCCTCCTTCCAGGCCGGGTACGGGGACTGCCCCTGCGCGCCGGGCAACGCGACCGACGGCAAGGCCGGCACCCGCTGGGCCAGCGACTGGAGCGACCCGCAGTGGATCTCGGTGGACCTCGGTGCCTCCACCGCGATCCGCACCCTGCAGCTGGTCTGGGACCCCGCGTACGCCAAGTCCTACGAGGTGCAGCTCTCCGACGACGGCACCAACTGGCGCACCGTCCACACGACGACGACCGGCAACGGCGACATCGACACGATCAACGTGTCGGCGAACGCCCGCCACGTACGCCTGAACCTGACCGCCCGCGGCACCGCCTGGGGCTACTCCCTCTACGAGTTCGGCGTCTACAGCTGACCCCGTGACGGCGCGGCACTGAACGCGGAGCACCGGCCGCCCTGACCCGGTCGGTCCTCCGTACGGGCCCGGCTCTCCCCGCCTGAACCGCGGGGAGGGCCGGGTCTTCTCGAACCGCAGGCGGGGAGCGGATGACGTGAATGGGGTGGGGATGAGCGAGGACATGCTCGATCGACTGCTGGAGAAGCTCGATCTGGCACAGAAGGTGCGGCTGCTGTCCGGGGCCACGACGTGGCGGACGGCGGGCGAACAGGCCGTCGGCCTCCGGGAGATGGTGACCTCCGACGGCCCTGCAGGGGTGCGGGGAGAGGCCTGGGACGAGCGGCTCACCTCCGCGCTGCTGCCCTCGGCGTCCGCGATCGGCGCACTGTGGGACGAGGACCTGGTCGAGGAACTGGGGGGCCTGCTCGCTTCGGAGGCGGTCCGCAAGGGCGTGGACGTCGTCCTGGCGCCGACGCTCAACCTGCACCGCACGCCCCTGGGCGGCCGGCACTTCGAGTGCTTCTCGGAGGATCCCGTACTGACGGGCCGCACGGGCGCGGCGCTCGTCCGGGGCATCCAGGCCGCGGGCGTGGCGGCCACGGCCAAGCACTACGTGGCCAACGACTCCGAGACCGGGCGGATGCACGTGGACGTACGCGCTTCCGAGCGGGTGCTGCGGGAGGTGTACCTGGCTCCGTTCGAGGCTGTCGTCGGGGCGGGCGTGTGGCTGGTGATGGCCGGCTACAACAGCGTGAACGGCGCGACCATGACCGCCAGTCCACTGCTCGCCGAACCCCTCAAGGGCGAGTGGGGCTTCGACGGGGTGGTGGTCTCCGACTGGGGCGCCCTGCGGTCGACCCTGGAACCGGCCCTCGCCGCACTCGACCTGGCGATGCCGGGACCGCAGGGCCCGTGGGGGGCGTCCCTCGTCCGGGCCGTGCGGGACGGCCACGTCCCCGAGCGGGCCGTCGACGAGAAGGTGCGGCGCCTGCTGCGGCTGGCCGGACGCGTGGGGGCACTCGAACCGCACCGGCCCCCGCGCACCCCGGCGTTCGGACCCGACGACACGCGGACGCTGCTGCGCCGCACCGTGGCGGCCGGATCCGTGCTGCTGAGCAACCGCGCGGCGCTCCCGCTCGACCCGTCCGCGCTGGCGGAGGTCGCCGTCATCGGCGTGCACGCCGACTGCCCGCGCCTCCAGGGCGGAGGCAGCGCGGGGGTCTTCCCCGCGCACGTGGTCACTCCGCTCGACGGGATCCGGGCCCGGCTGGAGGGCCTGGCCCGGGTCGTGCACGTACCGGGTCCGGGACTGGGCGTCCCCCCGGCGCCCCTCGGCACCGACTGGTGCGGCGACCCGCGCTCAGGGCGGCCCGGCGTGCTGCTGCGCCTCCTGGACGAGGCGGGCCACGAGATCTACGCCGAACACCGGCTGTCCGGGCGCCAGTTGGAGCCCCCCGTGACGCCCGCCGCACGGACGGTGGAGATCAGCGCGCTCCTACGGCCGCAGGCGGCCGGGGAATGGACCTTCGGCATCGCCGGCTTCGGCCGCATGAGCCTGACCCTCGGTGGACGGACCGTACTGGACGGCACGTTCCCGTGCACCACCGACGATCCGGCCGTCGTCCATGTGAACCCGCCCCTCCACACGGTGCGGGCGACCCTGGACACGACGGAACCCGTTCTCCTGACGGCCCGGCGCGAGCTGGTCCCCGGGGCCGGGCGCGCCACGGTCGTCGCGGCGGCGGCGCCGGAGCCCGAGGCGGCGGCCGCGCTCGCCGAAGCGGTGCGGGCGGCCCGCGACGCGGACGCCGTGATCGTGGTCGTCGGCACGACCGAACACACCGAGACCGAGGGCCACGACCGCGGCGGCCTCTCCCTGGGCGGCCACCAGGACGAGCTGGTCCGCGCCGTGGCGGCCGCCAACCGGCGCACCATCGCCGTGGTCAACAGCGGCGGCCCCGTCGAACTGCCGTGGCGCGACGAGGTGGGCGCGGTGCTGCTCACCTGGTTCCCCGGGCAGGAGGCCGGTGCCGGGCTCGCCGACGTCCTGTTCGGGGACTCCGAGCCGGGCGGCCGCCTCCCCACCACCTGGGCGGCCGCCCTGACCGACGCGCCCGTCACCCACGCGCACCCGGTCGACGGCCGCCTCGCCTACGACGACGGCGTGCACATCGGGCACCGGGCCTGGCTCCGCACCGGCGGGCGGCCCGCCTACTGGTTCGGCCACGGTCTGGGTTACACCACCTGGGAGTACGGCACGGTCCACGCCCCGGCGGAGGTCACGGAAGGCTCCTCGTTCGCGGTCCTCGTCCAGGTGCGCAACACGGGCGACCGGCCCGGCCGCGAGGTCGTGCAGGTGTACCTCGCCCGCCCGGAATCCACCGTCGAGCGTCCGGTCCGCTGGTTCGCCGGCTACGCCGCGGTCCACGCGGAAGCCGGCGCTTCGGCGAGCGCCGTCGTGGAGGTGCCGGCCCGCGCGCTGCGGCACTGGTCCGAAGCCGAGGAGGCCTGGCGCACGGAGCCCGGGACGTACCGGGTCATGGTGGGCCGCTCAGCCGGCGACCTGGTGTGGAGCGGGACGGTGGAGGTCAGGGGGACCCGGTGAACCATGCGGCTCCGATTGACGGCGCGGGCGGGGCGGTGTGACGATGCGCCGATGTCGGACCTGCACGCCCGGATGGCCGCCCGGGTCGGTGACCTCACCGCCGTCGTGGTCGCGCGCTGCGCGGCGGAGGCGCCGTTCTACGGGGCGCTGCCCCGCGCCACCCTCCAGGGCGAGGTGGCGCGGTCCATCGCGGCGGTGAACGCACTGCTGCTCAGGGCGCTGCGCGACGGCGGCGCGGGTGCGATGGGTCCGGGCGACGTGACCCGGCTCATCGAGTGGTCGGCGCGGCGGGCCGAGGAGCGCGTCCCCCTCGAAGCGGTGATCGCCGCCTACCTGATCGGCGCGGAGGTGTGGTGGCAGACGCTGACGGAGGTCGCGGAGCCGGACGAGCTGGCCGGAGCGGGTGGCAAGCTGCTCGCCTGCCTGCACTCCGCGCTGCCCGCGGTCGTCCTCGCCCACCAGAACGCCCGGGACGACCTCCACAGCGAGGACAAGCGGGTACGGCGAGCCCTGCTCGGCGCCCTGCTGGCGGGACGTCCCCACGAGGAACTGGCGGACGCGGCACGGGTGTCCGTGGCGGGTGAGCACGAGGTGGTCGCCTTCGCGTTCGCGTCCGACCCGCCGACGAGGCTGGTGCAGTCCTCGCTCGACGCCTTCACCGGGACCCCCGTGCTGATGGACCACGTCGCCGGCATGGCCCTCCTGCCGGGCCGGCTCGACGTACCGGGCCTGGTGGCCCGGCTGGAGAAGGACGTGGGGCAGTCCGTGCTCGCCGCCGCGGCCCGCGCCTCCGTCCCGGCGGCCGTCCCGACGGCGGCGCAGGAGGCCGGTCGCGTACTGGATCTCGTACGGCGCCTGGGCCGCCCACCCGGGTGCTACCGCCTCGACGACGTCCTGCTGGAGCACCAGATCGCGCGCCCCGGGGACGGGCTCGTGCGGCTGGCGGCCAAACTCGACCCCTTGGACGAGCACCCCTTCCTGCTCCGGACGCTGCGCGTGTTCGTGGAACAGGGGCTCAACCGCCGCCGGACGGCGTTGGAGCTGTGCGTCCACCGCAACACCCTGGACTACCGGTTGCAGCGGGTGGGCACGCTGACCGGTCTCGACCTCGCGGTCCCCGCGCAGGCGCGGCTGATCCAGGCGGCGCTCGTCGCCAGGGACCTGGCCGGGACCGCGGATCACCGCGAGGCCACCGGGTGACGCTCTCACGCGGGTGACGTGGATTGCGGGGGTGACGTGGATCCGGGTCAGAGCCAGGCCCGGAGTTCCTCGTGCCGCGGTGCCAGGACCGGGCCTGCGCCGGGGTGGTCGAAGACCATGACCGGCCGGTCCGCGTTCCAGCCGGGCCAGCCGGGGTCCCCGGTCGTGGCGTAGGCGACCCAGGCCCGGTGCATGGCGTCGGCCAGGGGCTGGGGGGCGCCGGGCCCGGTCAGGTCCTCGGCGGCGCCCAGGTTGTCGAAGACGAAGCCGAGTTCCAGCGCATGGCACGCGCCGAGCCCCATCACGGGTGAGCGCCAGGCGAATTCGTAGACGAAGGTGCGCTCGGGCCGGGAGTCGGCGAGCCGGTTGAGCGGCCCCCGCACCAGCAGGTCGGTGGCCATCTCTCCGAGGATCTCACCGGGTGTGGCGTGTGGCCGGGTGGCCCGGTACAGCCGTGCCACCCGGTACGGGACACGGAACTTCAGCAGGGCCAGCCGCAGGGTGAGCCGGCCGATCCGGTCGACGGTTCCGCCGGGCACGAACCACAGCCGGTACTCCTCCCGGTTGCAGCCCAGCAGGAGGTCGGCCGCGGGCAGGGGCGGGTCGGCGGGCACCGCGTCGCCGTCGGTCACGATGTGGAATCCCGGGCCGCCTCCGATGGGGTCCGACCGGTCGACCACGGCGGCCTGCGCGTCCAGCAGCCGGTCCCGGTCCACCGCCGCGAACGCCTCGGCGGTGGCAGGGATCCGCAGTCGTTTGGCCATCGCCCGTACGGTCTTCGCGCCCTCGCGGCGCGACACCGTGTGCGGCGGGCCGCTCTGCAGGACCGCCCTGCAGAAGAGTCCGGCCGCGCGGGGGCTCGTCACGAGGGCCGCGATGCTGATCGCGCCGGCGGACTCCCCGCACACGGTCACGTTCGCCGGATCTCCGCCGAAGGCGGCGATGTTGTCGCGGACCCAGGCCAGGGCCGCGATCTGGTCGAGGAGGCCCCGGTTGTCCGGGGCGTCGGGGAAGACCCCGAACCCTTCCACGCCCAGCCGGTAGTTGACGGAGACGAGGACCACCCCGTCGCGTGCGAAGGCGCGCCCGTCGTAGAGCGGCAGGCTCGACGAGCCGTTGCGCAGCGACCCCCCGTGGATCCAGACCATGACGGGCAGCCGTCCCTCACCGACGGACGGCGTCCAGACGTTGAGGTTGAGGCAGTCGTCCCCGGCGATGTCCGGATCGGGGATCAGCCGGTCCAGGGGCGGGCGGTACGGGCGCTTGGGTGCGGTGGGCCCGTACTCCAGGGCGTCCCGCACCCCTTCCCAGGGCTCGACGCGGGCGGGAGCCCGGAAGCGGTGGGCTCCGAAGGGCGGGGCGGCGTACGGGATGCCGAGGAAGGCGGCGATCCCGTGGTGGAACCGGCCCCGGACCTTGCCCTGAGCGGTGGTCGCGAGGATTTCCCCGGCTGAACCGGTCACCGGGTGGCGAGGGCGTTGCGGCGGACGTCGGACCAGGTCCCGCTGTCGGTGCAGATCCCGCAGACCGCCCCGAGGAACTGGGCGCGCGCCGTCTGGTCCCCCATCAGGTGGGCCTTGAACCAGGCGGTGGTGGGTGCGGCGAACGGGCCGGGGTCACCCACGACCGTGAAGTGGTCGGCGCCGCGCAGTTCCCCGTAGACGGCCGGGATGTGGTCGGCGTCGTCGTAGAAGGCCTTGACCAGGAAGGGGAAGACGATGCTGTCCTTCTGCCCGGCCAGGAGGAGCGCGGGTACGCGCACGTCGTCGATGTCCGCCAGGGGCCCGGGCTGGATGGGCAGGACGGTGTCGATGCGCGGGTCCGCGCCGACGACGATGGCGGCGGCTCCGCCCTGCGAGTGGCCGGAGGCGCCGATGTGCTCCAGGTCGACGCGGTCGTGGAAGGGGCTGCCGGGATCGGCGTTGCGACGGGTGAGCAGGTCGATGCCGGCCCGCATGGAGATGCCGAGGTTGGACTGCGGGGTGTTGGCGGCGGCGACGATGAAGCCCTGACCGGCCCAGTGCAGCAGCAGATCGCGGTAGACGACGGGGAAGGCGAAGGTCCCGTTGCCCCACACGATCACGGGGTGGCGGCGGTCGCTGGTCGCGATGTCGCGCGGGTAGTACAGGGTGGTCACGGCCCCGACCTCCACCTCGGTGGCGTAGGGACCGGGAGCGCCGTAGTCGGCCGGGGCCGCCCCGGCGCCGGTGGAGGCCTCTGCCGCGCCCGCGCCGGCCGGGGCCGTCAGCAGGAGCAGGAACGCGGTCAGGGGGACGAGCAGTTTTCTCCAGAGCACAGCGGACTCCCGATGCCGTCACGGTGAACCGGACGTCCCGTCCGGCTCACGCCTTGTATGACCGCACATCCTGGAGCACGCTGCGAAGCCCGTCTCTGGGCAAGCGCGGCAAGCGCGGACACCCGAGTTCGTGCAACATGCCGAGAGGCACGGGCACGGCAGGGGTGCCATGCTCGGTTCCGCCGCGGTGACGGGCCGTGCGTACCGTGCCGTACGGCTACCCGGCGAGTGCGGGGATGACGTACTGGCCGTACGCGTCGATCGCGGCTTCCCGGGCGTCGTGCATGTTGTAGAGGGCGAACTGGTCGACGCCCAGGTCGCGCAGGGCGCGGAGCTTCTCGATGTGGGCCTCGGCGGGGCCCAGCAGGCAGAAGCGGTCGACGATCTCGTCCGGGACGAAGTCCGTGGACGGGTTCCCGGCGCGGCCGTGGTGGCTGTAGTCGTAGCCGTGCCGGGCCTTGACGTACTCCGTCAGCTCCTCCGGAACCATCGAGGAGTGCTCCCCGTAACGGGACACCAGGTCCGCCACGTGGTTGCCGACCATCCCGCCGAACCAGCGGCACTGGTCACGTGCATGGGCCACGTCCTCACTCACATACGCGGGGGCGGCCACGCAGATCGTGATCGAGTCCGGGTCTCTTCCAGCCTCGACGGCGGCCCGGCGGACCGCCTTGATCATCCACTCGGTGAGGTAGAGGTCGGCGAGCTGGAGGATGAACCCGTCGGCCTTCTGTCCGGCCAGGGCCAGCGCCTTGGGCCCGTACGCCGCCATCCAGACGGGCAGCTTCCCGTCCTTGATCCAGGGGATCTTGATCGGGTTGCCGTCGACCAGCGCCTCCCGGCCCTCCGCCAGGTCCCGGATGACCTCGATGGCCTCCCCCAGCCGGGCCAGGGTGTTGGGCGCGCGCCCGGCGACCCGCATCGCCGAGTCGCCGCGCCCGATCCCGCAGACCGTGCGGTTGCCGAACATGTCGTTCAGCGTCGCGAAGGTGGAGGCGGTGACCTCCCAGGTGCGGGTGCCGGGGTTGGTGACCATCGGCCCGACGTGCAGCTTCTGCGTGTTGGCCAGGATCTGGCTGTAGATGACGAACGGCTCCTGCCACAGCACGGCGGAGTCGAAGGTCCAGCCGTAGCGGAAGCCGTTGCGCTCGGCGCGCTTCATGAGGCTGACGACCTGGGAGGCCGGCGGGTCGGTTTGCAGGACGAGGCCGAAGTCCATGCATGGCTCCTTGCTGCTGCTGTGTGCGGGTGCGGCTTACAGGTACTGGCAGGTGGAGCGGGGGATGAAGGCCCCGTGGCCGGCCCGGCCGGTGAACTCCCGCCGGTCGATGACGAGTTCGCCCCGGGACAGGACCGTGTCGACGCGTCCGGTGATCCGCTTGCCCTCGTACGCCGAGTAGTCCACGTTCATGTGGTGCGTCTCGGCGGAGATGACCTGCTCGGCGTGCGGATCGTAGAGGACGATGTCGGCGTCGGAGCCCGGCGCGATCGTGCCCTTCTGCGGGTAGAGGCCGAACATCCGGGCCGGGGTCGCGCACGCGATCTCGATCCAGCGGCGGCGGCTGATGTGCCCGTCCAGGACGGCCTGGTGGAGGAGGTCCATGCGGTTCTCCACCCCCGGCAGCCCGTTCGGGATCTTCGAGAAGTCGCCCCGGCCCAGCTCCTTCTGGCCCCGGAAGCAGAACGGACAGTGGTCGGTCGAGACCACCTGGAGGTCGTTCGTACGGAGCCCCCGCCACAGCGCCGCCTGGTGCTCGCGGGGGCGCAGCGGTGTGGAGCAGACGTACTTCGCGCCCTGGAAGTCGGGCTCTTCGAGGTTGTCGGTGGACAGGAAGAGGTACTGCGGGCAGGTCTCGCCGAAGACGGGGAGGCCCTTGTCCCGGGCCGCCGCCAGCTCGGCCACGGCCTCCTCCGCCGAGACGTGGACGACGTAGAGGGGGGCGCCCGCGACCCTGGCCAGCTGGATCGCCCGGTGGGTGGCCTCGGCTTCGAGGAGGACCTTGCGGACCTCGCCGTGGTGGCGGGGGTCCGTCTCCCCGCGCGCCAGGGCCTGTTCGACGAGCACGTCGATCGCGATGCCGTTCTCGGCGTGCATCATGATCAGCCCGCCGTTGCCCGAGGCCCGCTGCATCGCGCGCAGGATCTGGCCGTCGTCGCTGTAGAAGACCCCGGGGTACGCCATGAAGAGCTTGAAGGAGGTGACCCCCTCCCCCACCAGGTGGTCCATCTCCTTCAGGGTCCGCTCGTTGACGTCCGAGAGGATCATGTGGAAGGCGTAGTCGACGGCGCACTTGCCGTCGGCCTTCTCGTACCAGGTGTCGAGGCCCTCGCGCAGGGCGTGCCCCGGTGTCTGGACGGCGAAGTCCACAATGGTGGTGGTGCCGCCCCAGGCGGCGGCCCGGGTGCCGGTTTCGAAGGTGTCGGAGGCCGCCGTACCGCCGAAGGGCAGCTCCATGTGGGTGTGCGCGTCGACCCCGCCGGGGATGACGTACTTCCCGCTCGCGTCGATCGTCCGGTCGGCCGTCCAGGTGTCGGCGGCCGCCGTGCCGTGTGCCGCGAGGGCGGCGACCCGGCCGTCCTCGATCAGCACGTCGGCGTGGAGCTCGTCGGATGCGGTGATGACGAGCCCGCCGCGGATGAGGGTGCGGATGCTGCTCATGTACGTCTCCCCCGGTACTAGTTGAGGGTGCGGAGGGCCTCGGCAAGGATTTCTGCGCCCTCTTCCGCCTCGGCGACGGTGAGGGAGAGCGGCGGCGCGATGCGCAGCACGCTCGTGTTGTGGCCGCCGCCCTTGCCGAGCAGCAGGCCGCCGGCCCGGGCGGCCTCCAGTACGGCGGCGGCCGCGTCCGGGTCGGCCTGGTCGGTGCCGGGCTTCGTCAGCTCCAGGCCGGCCATCAGGCCCCGGCCGCGCACCTCTCGTACGGCGGGCACGGTCGCGGAGATGGCCCGCAACCGCTCCAGCAGCAGGCCGCCGACGCGGCGGGCGTTGCCCTGGAGGTCGTGCTCGAGGAGGTAGGCGAGATTGGCCACGCCCGCCGCCATGGTGACCGGGGAACCGCCGAAGGTGGAGATGGAGTTGGAGTCGAGGCAGTTCATCACCTCGGCGCGGGCCACGACTCCGCCGATGGACATGCCGTTGCCGATGCCCTTGGCGAAGGTGATGATGTCCGGCGGGCCGTTCTGGGCGTGGGCCTGCCAGCCCCAGAAGTGCTCGCCGGTACGGCCCCAGCCGGTCTGCACCTCGTCGCTGATCCAGAGGATGCCGTGCCGGTCGAGGACCTTGCGGAAGGAGCCGTACAGCCCGTCGGGCGGCGAGGTGAACCCGCCGACTCCCTGCACCGGTTCGGCGATGAGCGCGGCGACCCCGCCGCGCGCCTGGCCGAGGACGTCCTCCAGGTCGGCGACGGCCGCGGCGGTGAAGGCGGTGTCGTCGAGGTGGGCGAAGGGTCCGCGGGTGCGGACCGCGCCGTGGACGTAGTACGTCTGGAGCGGCGAGAGGCTGGTCGGGGACCAGCCGCGGTTGCCGGTGATCGAGACGGTGGAGAAGGACCGGCCGTGATAGCTGTTGCGCATCGCCAGGATCTGGTTGGAGCGGCGGTACGTCGTCGCGAGCAGCAGGGCGGTGTCGTTGGCCTCGGTGCCGGAGGTGGTGAAGAAGACCCGGGCGTCGGGGATGCCGGACAACGCCGAGACGCGCTCGGCCAGTTCGATCATCGGGCGGTTGAGGTACAGGGTGGAGGAGTGGATGATCCGCCCGGCCTGTTCGGCGACGGCCTTGGTGACCTCGGGCAGGGCGTGGGCGGTCATCGTGGTGAGGATGCCGCCGAAGAAGTCGAGGTAGCGGTTGCCGTCCGCGTCCCAGACGTGGCGGCCCTCGCCGTGGGTGAGTTCGACGGGGCGGTCGTAGTAGAGCGCGAGCCAGTCGGGCAGGACGGAGCGGTGCCGGCTGTGCAGGGGGATCGGGTTGGTCACGGCTGTACGAGTCCTCCGTAGGCGTCGGGGCGGCGGTCGCGGTAGAAGGCCCACTGGTCGCGGACCTCCTTGATGAGGTCGAAGTCGAGGTCGCGGACGAGGAGTTCCTCCTCCTTGTCGCTGGCGACCTCCCCGACGAACTGGCCGCGCGGGTCGACGAAGTAGCTGGTGCCGTAGAAGTCGTTGTCGCCGTACTCCTCTTGGCCGACGCGGTTGATGGCGGCGACGAAGTACTCGTTGGCCACGGCGGACGCGGGCTGCTCCAGCTGCCACAGGTACCCGGAGAGCCCCCGGGAGGTGGCGGAGGGGTTGTAGACCAACTGGGCTCCGGCGAGGCCGAGTTCGCGCCAGCCCTCGGGGAAGTGCCGGTCGTAGCAGATGTAGACGCCGACCCGGCCGACGGCGGTGTCGAAGACGGGGAATCCGAGGTTGCCCGGGCGGAAGTAGTACTTCTCCCAGAAGCCCCTGACCTGCGGGATGTGGTGCTTGCGGTACTTGCCCAGGTAGCTGCCGTCGGCGTCGATGACCGCGGCGGTGTTGTAGTAGAAGCCCTCGGACTCCAGCTCGAAGACCGGTACGACGATCACCATGCGGGTCTCGCGGGCGAGGGCCTGCATCCGCTGGACGGTGGGGCCGTCGGGGACGGCCTCGGCCCAGCGGTAGTGCTCGGGCTCCTGGACCTGGCAGAAGTAAGGGGCGTTGAAGACTTCCTGGAAGCCGATGATCTGCGCACCCTGGGCGGCGGCCCGGCGGGCGTGCTCCTCGTGTTTGGCGATCATCGACTCGGTGTCTCCGGTCCAGGTGGCCTGGACGAGTGCGGCGCGGACGACTTGGGCCATGAGCTGCTCCTCGCGACGGGTACGCCGGCTTCTACGCACGTAGAGGGTGTACGACGGCTGCGCGTAGGGAGTTGAAGGTAGGCCTCGGCCAGGCCCGGGGCAAGACCGCCTTGCACGGTTGGAGTAGTCGATCAGCAAACGCAGGAGTTACGTCGGCACACGGTCGATTCCGATCATCCGACGGGCAGATTCGCGACTCGAAGGGCGTGCAACAGGTCACGATGATGAGCCCCCGAGAGGGCTTCGGCGGCTCGGAGCAGCCGGGGCGCGAACCACCGGGGATCCCGGCGGGCGAGCCGGGCCGACTCCTCGGCGGTGCGGACCCGGACGAAGGCGGTGAGCAGGGCGTCGGCCTCCGGGGTGTGACCGGCCTCCCCGAGGACGAGGGCGATCTCGGCGATCTCGGCGGCCGGGCGGGCCGCGCCCTGGCGCAGCAGGGCGTCGCGGTCGGCCGGCCCGAGCACGGCGGCGACCGCAGCGAACCGGGCGGGCGGCAGCGAGGCCGCCTCCCAGAGCAGGGTGGCCCAGTCCGCGGCCAGCCCGGCCCGCGCCAGCTCCTCCCCCAGCAGCACCAGCCGCTCGGCGGGCCCGGCGGCGGCCTCACAGAGCAACGCATGCGCCTCCCCACTCCGCCCTTGCCCCCGCAGAGCCACGAGCCCCTCCACGAACCCCGCGACCACCTGAGCGGGCACCCCGTGCGGGTCCCCGCCGGGGGCTGAACGGACCCACTGGGCGGAGCCGCCCTGCGGACCACCGCCGGGAGCGGAGCCGGCCGACGGGGCGGAGTCGGCGTGCGGGCCGTCGGCGAGGGCGGATCCCGCCCAGCGCCCGGCATGGGCCTGCGGATCACCACCGGAGGCGGAACCGGCCCACGGGGCGGAGTCGGCCTGCGGGCCGTCCGCGCGGGTGGATCCCGCCCACTGCCCGGAGTCGGCCTGCGGATCACCACCGAAGGCGGAACCGGCCCACGGGGCGGAGTCGGCCTGCGGGCCGTCCGCGCGGGCGGATCCCGCCCACTGCCCGGAGTCGGCCTGCGGGCCACCGCCGGAGGCGGAGCCGGCCCACTGCCCGGCATCGGCCTGCCTGCCACCGCCGGAGGCGGAACCGGCCCGCTGGGCGGTGTCGTTGTGCTGGCCGTCGGCGCGGGCCCGGTCCGGCCACGGGGTGGGCTCGCCCTGCGGGTGGGGCCGGAGCCCGGGGTCGGAGGCCCTGCCGGGCGAGGGGGCGTGTCCCGTGCTCCAGGCCGGGGCACCGGGCCCGCGTCCGCCCTGGCCGGTGGCGGCGGAGGGCTGCCCTTGGTCCGGCACTTCGGAGGCCGTACGGGCGGGCTCGTGCGGGGCTCCGTGAGCCCGGCCGGCGTGTCCGGACCCGTTTGCCGAAGCGTCCTGCTCCGGCCCCGGGTTGCCCGCCGGGGCCGGGTCGGCCGCCACCCGGGCGGGCCGCCCGAAGCGGGCGCCGCGCAGCGGCGTGGCGGACGCCGGGTGCCCCGGGGGCACGGACACGGCCCGGGCTTCCGGTGCCGCCGCGCCCGCGTACCGGGCCCCGCCGCTCCGCCGCGCACCGCGCAGCCACCGCCCCTCGGCCCGCCCGACCGGCTCCCCCGCCGCTTCAGGCGCCGAGGCCGCTTCCGGCGCCGGGCCCGATGCCGGGGCTGACGCCCGGCCCGAAGCCGCGTCCGACGTCGCGCCCGGCGTCCCGTCCGATGTCCCGTCCGACGCCGCACCCGACATCCGGCCCGACGCCGCGCCCGGCGTCCCGTCCGGCACCCAGTCCGATCTCCCGTCCGACGCCCAGCCCGACGCCGCACCCGACACCCGGCCCGATGCAACGCCCGAAGCCGCGCCCGGCGTCCCTCCCCGCGCATCCCCGGGCCCACCGGCCCACGCCGCGTCCCGGGGCCCCGTCTGCGTGCTGCCGCCCTGCGCGCCTTCCCGTGGGCCCGGCCACGCCGTGGCGGGCGTTGCGCCCGGGGACGTTGCCGCGCGCTGTGCGGGTACGGCGTTCAGGGGGTCCGGCGGCGGCTGGTGGCCGGGGCGGTCGGGTCCCGGGGTCACCGCTCGCAGGCGGGCCGTCAGGTCCTCGTGGCGGGCCGCCGCGCGGGCGGCGTCGTCGCGGGTCCAGGAGAGTTCCCGGGACAGGGCCTCCGCCTCCGCCGGGTCCGCCGATTCCGCGAGCCGCGCCGACAGCACGCGCAGGGCCGCCCGGGCCCGGGCCTGCTGCTCGGCGGCCGATGCGAGCAGCGTGCGCAGCTCCTCCACCCCGCCCGGCAGCCGGTCCCAGACCCCGACGGCCCGCAGACCGGCCGCGTACTGCGTCTCCCGGGCGATCGCCACCGCGCCCGTCGTGGCGGCCAAGTCGCCGAGCAGCGACTCCAGCACGTCCCACGGAGGCATCGCGGCCCCGTCCAGACAGGCCCGCATCCCCTCCGGGTCCCGCCGCAGGAACTCCCCGTACCAGCCCGTCCCGGGATCCAGTCGCTGCGTCAATCCCCGCATGTATCCGGAGAGTTGGCCGATCACCTGCGAAATCGCGGTCTCCATCCCCGCATTGGACCCCACGGGTGTTACGGGCGGGCTACAGGAGTCTCAAAGCTTGACGGCGGGCGGGGCAAGCCTGACCGCGATCGCGGTGTGAGGCCGCCCGCGCCGGACGATGGCGGCCGGCACGTCGAGCATCCAGAACTGCCACGTGTACTTGCGCAGCATGAGCTTCCGCACCCGCTTCAGCCCCGCTTCGTCCAGCAGCCGCGCCTCGCCCTCGAACACCGCGGCCCCGTCGGCCACCCGCCCGCGTACGTCGCAGGCCACGACGGTGACCCGCCCGTCGTTGCGGATCCGCTTCACCTTCCACGCGTCGTCGCGCGTCCACACGTACAGCTCGTCGCCGTCCGCCACCGCCCACACCGGCGTGGCCACCGCCGTGCCGTTCTTGCGGAAGGTGGTGAGACTGACGTACTTCGCCCTGCCCAGCTCCACGATCGTCATGCGCCCGACCCTACGCGGCCGGTCAACGGGAGGTGACGGCCCGCTCCAGCAGGCTCCGCAGCATGCCCTGCTCCTCCGGGGCGAGCCCGGACACCGGCGAATCCACGGAGAGGAGGTCGAGGAGCCGGGCGCGCAGGGCGGCGCCCTCGGGCGTGAGGACGAGTTGCTTGGCGCGGCGGTCGGTGGGGTGCGGGTGCCGCTCGATCAGGTGCTGCTTCTCCAGCTTGTCGACGACGAAGGTGGCGTTGGAGGGCTCGCAGCTCATGCGCTCGGCGAGGTCCCGCATGGTCATCGGCCCGCTCATCTCGCGCAGCGCGGTGGCCTGGGACGCGGTGAGGCCCAGCGTGGCGGCGCGCTCCCGCACGTGCTCGGCGATCCGGTGGGCCAGCCCGTCCACCAGCCCGCACAGCTGCCGCTCGGCGATGGCCTGGCGCTCGGGAGGTGTCGTCATGGGGCCAGTTTAACAAGTCCCTCAAGCCAGAATATTTACAGCTTGAATGATTCAAACTTGATGTTTATGGTTGGCCCCACCACCCCGGCAGACCGGCCCGGGGCGGCCTGACGACCACTCACGCAGGAGCTCTCATGCCCGATTTGACGACGAAGCGCGACGAACGACTGCACCGGCCCGCGGGAATCCGCTCGCTGTGGCTGGGCGACACGAAGGTCTCCTACGTGCCGGACGGCGACGTACGGCTCCGGCCGCTGCCGCTGCTCCCGGACACCACCGACGAGGTCTGGGCCACCCACCCGGAATACCTGGATGCCGCGGGCCACCTCGTGGCGGGCGTCGGCGGCCTGCTGGTGGAGCACGGCGGCCGGGCGCTGCTGATCGACGCGGGCTTCGGCCCGCAGACGTTCCGCGCCCCGGACGGCCCCCTCGGCGTGATCCACGGTGGCGCGCTCCCCGGCAGCCTGGCCGCACTCGGCCGCGCCCCCGAGGACATCGAGGCGGTGGCCTTCACCCACCTCCACTCCGACCACATCGGCTGGGCCGTCCACCCTTCCCCCGACGACGGGCTCCCCCTCTTCCCCCGCGCCGAGTTCCTGATCGCCGAGCCCGAGTGGGACCGGCTCGACCTGCTGGCGGCCGAGGGCACGACCGAGCGGGTCGCCGCCCTCGCGCCGCGCGTGCGCACGGTCAGGGACGGCCAGGAGGTCTTCCCAGGCGTGCACCTGCGGATCACCCCCGGCCACACCGTCGGGCACGCCGAGTACGTCATCACCGGGGGCGGCCGGCGCCTGATCGCCTTCGGCGACGCCGTGCACTCGCCGATCCAGATCGATCACCCGGACTGGTCCTCGGCCTTCGACCACGACCTCGCCCGGACCGCTGTCCACCGCCGCCGGCTCGTGGCCGAGCTGGCGGAGCCGGACACCATCGGCTTCGGCATCCACTTCGCCGACGTGGTGTTCGGACACGTCCGCCAGGGCGGCGACGGCCCGGCCTGGCACCCCGTGGACGCCTGACCGGAGCCCCCCGGCCGCGCCTCAGGCGACCGGCGCCGCCTCCCCGTGGGTGAGGGTCTCCCACGCCACGAACAGGTCGTCCGTCCCGGCCGGCCGCGTCTTCTCGACCAGCTCGCGGGTGTACGGGAGTTTCGCCCCCGTCCGCACCGCGTAGTGCTGGAGCGCGACTTCCAGGTCGGGCCCCATCGTGCGATCGAGCTTGCCGCCGCACAGCCACTCGGGGGCTTCTTCGCCCAGCTGGTACTTGGAGTGGAACTCCAGTGCCGCTCGGAGTCGCTCGCCCTGCTCCCCGTACAGGTCGACGCCCTGGTGCCAGGCCGTCTCCGCGATGTGCGCGGACGCCGCGAGCGCGTAGCCGACGTGCATGAGGTTGCGGCAGGTCTCCTGGGCGACGCCGTCGACGTACGTCCCCTGGCCGAACCAGTACGCCGTGACCTTGTCCGGCGAGTCGATGGCGGTGCGCGGCGGGGCCAGCGGGTGCACGCCGTCCCGCTTGAGGTAGAAGTACGCCGGAACGCGCTCCCGGAACCGCTCCAGCGACTCCTCGAAGACGGCCCGGTCCTCCAGGAAGACGGAGATGCCCAGGGCGGCGTCGGTCATGGCCAGCTCCCAGTTGCCGTTGTACGCCGGCACCTGCGCGCGGACGGCCGGAAGGTAGGCGGTGCGCAGCATCTCCTTGAAGCGGGCGACCCGTTCCTCCCCCCACGCCGGGTAGTCGGCGTGGATGATCTCGGCGGCGCGCGCCCAGGTGGAGCCGGACCAGGCGGCCTGGAGGCCGGCGTTGTCCTCGGCGTGGCGCTTCATCACGGCCGACCAGCCGTCCATGATCTGCACGGCCTTGCGGGCGTGGGAGGTCTTGCCGTTCACCGACCACAGCAGGGCGTGGGTGTAGGCGGCGATCGCGTCCTGGCGTTCGTCCAGACAGGGCTGCGGCCCCGCGTTGAAGGGGCAGGGCACCACGTCGGCCGGGTGCGCCCGGTAGTCGAGGGAGGCGTAGCGGCTCTTCAGGAGCGCCTGGTACGCCGAGTTCCACGGCTCCTTGCCGGCCGCGACCATCTGCTGCGCGTGCTGGAGCCGGGTGTGGCTGACGACGACGCCCGGGTGGCGGAAGACCACGTCGCCCGGGTCCTTGGCGTGGGCCCGGCCCTCGGGCGCGGCGCATGCCGCGAGGAGCAGGCCGCCCGCGAGGAGGGCGCCCACGAGTCCGAGGCCGAGTCGCTTGGATGTGGATGCGTTCATGTCTGACACGCCTTCACGCTTGCCCCGCGCCCCGGCCCTCCCACCGCCGATTGGGCCGTTCGGCCCGTGGGCCCGCCCTAACGGCACGCCGAAGGGCGGGCCCGGCGGCCGAACGGCCGCACGGCCGCGGCCCGCCCGCTCCGCCGGACCTCACACGGGCACGAGGGCGCAGCGCCGCATCACTTCGTCCAGGGAGAGCCCGAGCGCCCCCGCCAGGGCGGCGACGGTGAAGAAGGCCGGGGTCGGGGCCCGGCCGGTCTCGATCTTGCGGAGGGTTTCGGCGGAGAGTCCGGCACTGGCCGCGACCTCGACCATGCTGCGGCCACCGCGGGCCGTGCGCAACAGGGCACCGAGCCGCTCGCCGCGCTCGCGCTCTTCGGGGGTGAGGGGGGTACGGACCATGCCCACATCCTACCCCGGAGCCCAATAAGTATCCCGTTACAGTTATACCGGTATAGTTATTGGAATGGTGGAACTGAAGACAGACCAATCGATCGACCGGATGCGCGCCGCGGGCCGCGTCGTCGCGCACGCCCTCGCCGCCGTCCGGGAACGGGCCGCCGTCGGGGTGTCCCTGCTGGAGCTCGACCTGGCCGCGCGCGAGGTGCTCCGCGAGGCCGGCGCGAGCTCGCCCTTCCTCGGCTACCGGCCGCGCTTCGCCCCGGTCCCCTTCCCCGCCGTCATCTGCGCCTCCGTCAACGACGCGATCGTGCACGGCATCCCCGACGGCTACCGGCTGCGCGACGGCGACCTGGTGAGCATCGACTGCGGCGCGAAGCTGGGCGGCTGGGTCGGCGACGCGGCCGTCAGCTTCACCGTGGGCCGGGCCCGCCCCGAGGACCTGCGGCTCATCTCGGCCACCGAGGCGGCCCTCGCGGCGGGCATCGCGGCCGCCCGCCCCGGCAACCGCATTGGCGACATCGCCCACGCCATCGGCACGGTCGGCCGCGCCGCCGGGTACGGCATCCCCGACGGCTTCGGCGGCCACGGCATCGGACGCTCCATGCACGAGGAGCCGGGCGTGCCCAACGAGGGCCCGGCGGGGCAGGGTACGAAGCTGCGCGCCGGCATGGTGATCGCCATCGAGCCGATGCTCATCGCGGGCGGCACGGACGACTACGCCTGCGACGCGGACGGCTGGACCCTGCGGACCGTCGACGGCAGCCGCGCCGCGCACGCCGAGCACACGGTCGCGATCACGGCCGCCGGCCCGAGGATCCTCACCGCCCTCTAGGCCCTACGGCATCCCCTACGGCGTCCCCTGCGGGTGGACCACCATCGCCGAGCCTCCGCCCCGCCGGGTCGTCTCGGCCGCGGCCAGCCACCTCCCGTCGGGCAGCCGCTGGACCCCGGTGGCAGCGCCGATCTCCGGGTTCTGCCGGAAGCCCTGTCCGAGCGCCTCCAGCTCGGCCCGCACCGGGCTGTTCCACAGGCCCGGCTCCAGCTCGGTGGTGGTCTGGTTGCGCTGACTGGCCCGCGGCGCGGCGATCGCCTCGACCAGCGGCAGCCCGCGGTCCAGGTGCCCGGTCAGGGTCTGGAGCACCGTGGTGATGATGGTCGCCCCGCCCGGGGAGCCCAGCGCCAGCACCGGGCGTCCGTGCTCCAGCACGATGGTCGGGGACATCGACGAGCGCGGCCGCTTGCCGGGACCCGGCAGGTTGGGGTCGGGGACGCCGGGCGCCGCCGGGGCGAAGGAGAAGTCGGTCAGCTCGTTGTTGAGCAGGAAGCCGCGCCCCGGGACGGTGATGGCGCTGCCGCCGGTCGACTCGATGGTCAGTGTGTAGGAGACCACGTTGCCCCAGCGGTCCGCGACGGTCAGGTGCGTGGTGTTCTCGCCCTCGTACGTGGTCGGGGCGGCCTGCCCGGAGCCGCCGCAGGCGACCGGGTTGCGGGGATCCCCCGGAGCGAGCGGGCTGGTCAGCGCCTTGGCCGGGTCGATGAGGCAGCCGCGCGTGTCCGCGTAGCGCTGCGAGAGCAGCTCCTTCGTGGGCACGTCCTCGGCGGCCGGGTCGCCGACCCAGCGGCCGCGGTCGGCGAAGGAGATCCGGGAGGACTCGATGAAGCGGTGCAGGTACTGGGCTTCGGTGAGCGCGCCGAGGTCGGTGCGCTCCAGGATGTTCAGCGCCTCGCCGACGGTGGTGCCGCCGGAGGAGGACGGGGCCATGCTGTACACGTCCAGGCCGCGGTAGCCGACCCGCGTCGGGTCCTGGCGCTTGGTCGCGTACGCGCGCAGGTCCGCGGTGGTCAGATCGCCGGGGCGGACCACGCGGGTGGCGGCCGGGTCCACCGGGGGCGTGCGCACGGCCCGGACGATGTCCTCGGCCAGCGGGCCCCGGTAGAGCGCGCCCGCACCCTTGCGCCTCAGCTCCGCGTACGTGGCCGCCAGGTCGGGGTTCTTGAAGGTGGAGCCGACCACCGGGAGGGCTCCGCCGGGCAGGAAGAGCTTGCTCGTGTCGGGGAAGTCCCGGAAGCGGGCCTCGTTCAGCTCGGTCTGGGCCCGGAAGGTGGAGTCCACGGTGAAGCCCTCGCGGGCCAGCTTCTCGGCGGGCTTGAGGAGTTGGCCCAGCGAACGGGTGCCCCAGGACTCCAGCGCGCTCTGCCAGGTCGCCGGGGTGCCGGGGACTCCGACGCCGCGGCCGCTGGTCTGGCCCTCGGCGAAGGGGATGGGCAGGCCGTTCTCCTGGAACAGCCCGGCGGTGGCCGTCGCCGGGGCGGTCTCGCGGCCGTCGATGGTGCGCACCCGGCCGGAGCGGGCGTCGTAGTACACGAAGTAGCCGCCCCCGCCGATGCCCGCGGAGTACGGCTCGGTGACCCCGAGCGCGGCGGCCGTCGCGACGGCGGCGTCCACGGCGTTGCCGCCTGAGCGCAGGACGGCGATGCCGGCCGCACTGGCGTCGGCGTCGACGCTGGCGACGGCCCCGCCGTAGCCCGTGGCCACCGGGACCTTGGGCGGGGTGGGGCTCTTCGACGACGGGGCGTTCGCCCCGGTCGAGACGAGCGCCCCGGCGAGCGCGACGAGCGCTAAGTGACGTGCCGCGGGACCACGCATACGGTTCCTCCAGTCGACTGCCTGTCAGACCTTCGTGCGGCAGCCTAACTTCCGTGCACCCGCCGCGTCATGAAGGCCGTGTGACGACTACCATCCGCCGCATGAATGAGGACGTCCGCAACATCGTGCTCGGGGTGATCGCCACCGCGTGCAGCGGCGGGTTCGGCTGGTTCACCCGGACCTACCTGTGGCGCCGTGCGCTGCGCCGCAAGCAGGCCTTCTTCGGGCTGCCCACCGGCTCGGACTGCCTGTTCGTGGTCAACCGGCAGATGGGCGGCACCGATTCCTCCCTGCACCGCAACGACGCCTTCGCGCTGCTGGAGATATCCGCCCTGATCAAGGACTGCGGGGCGAACGTGCAGATCGTCACCCACGACGGAGCCCGTCAGGGCTTCGGCGAACGGGCCGAGTTCTGCGTGGGCGGCCCCTCCTCCAACGCCCGGACGACGGCCCATCTGGCCTCCATGCTCCCCGGGGTGCGGATCATCGTCTCGAGCGATCCCGCACCGGACCGCGGGGCCATCACCGTCGGCGGGGAGACCTACCGCTGGGAGAAGGGCCTCGTCGAGCACGTGCTGCTGGCGCGGCTGACGACCGGGCGGGGGTCCCGGCCGGTGTTCCTGCTGAGCGGGCAGACGGCCATCAGCAATCAGGCCGCGGCCCGCTACCTGGCCCGGCACCACCGGAAGCTGGCCGACTCCTACGGAGACCGCTCCTTCTGCATCCTGCTCAAGGTGGTCAACTCCGATGCCTACGGCCCCGATGTGACCGAGCTGGTCGCCGACGTCACCACCGCGGCCCGGACACCCGCAGCGGCAGCCGTGTGATCCCGTTGATGAAGTTCGACACCAACCGACGGGGCGGGCCCGCCAGTTCCGGTGCCGGCATGGCGGCGATCCACTCCTCGTAGAGGACGCGGAGCTGGAGCCGGGCGAAATGTGCGCCCAGGCACACGTGCGGGCCGTCGCCGAAGGAGACGTGCGGGTTCGGTGCGCGGCCGAGGTCGAGACGGCCCGGGTCGGTGAACACGCGCTCGTCGTGGTTGGCCGAGGCGTGGAAGACCACCACCTTGTCGCCGGCCCGGATCCGCTGCCCGGCGAGCTCGGTGTCGGCGGCGGCGGTGCGGCGAAAGCTCAGCACCGGCGGGTGGACGCGCAGGAGTTCCTCGACGGCCCGGTCCAACGGGGACCGGCCGTCGGCGAGTCCGGCGTAGGCGTCCGGGTCACGGGCCAGGGCGAGCAGGCCGCCGGGCGCGGCGCTGCGCACGGTGTCGTTGCCCGCGACGGTGAGTAGGAAGAAGAACATCTCCAGCTCCGCGTCCTCCAGCCCGGCGAGCGCGAGGGTGGTCATCACGTCGTCGCCGGGGTGGGCCCGTTTGTGCGCGGCCAGTTCGCGGGCGTACCCGAACATCTCCCCCAGCAGCGCCGGCGAGCGCGGGTTCAGCGGCTTGCCGTCCGGGCCGAGCAGCGGAGCCGGGGCGTCTTCGGGATCCTGGTATCCGATGATCCGTACGGTCCACTCCAGCAGCAGCCCCCGGTCGGCGGCGGGAACGCCCAGCAGGTCGGTGAGGTTCAGCAGCGCGTACGTGTCGGTGACGGTGTGCACCAGATCGGCGGCCCCGTCCTCGGCGGCTTCGCGGGCGGCGCGCAGCAGCGTACGGGCCCGGCCCCGGACCCGGGCGGCGAAGGCGTCGACGCGGGCCGGGGTGAAGGCGCGGGCCACGGTCCGGCGCAGGGTCCCGTGCTCGGGGGGATCCTGGTTGAGCATGGTGCGCCGCAGGAACGGCAGGTCCGCCGGGTCGGGGTCGCGGATCTGGGTGGCGCCCAGGTGCGAGGAGTACGTGCGGTGGTCGCGCAGGACCCGGACCACGTCGGCGTGCCGGGTGACGGCCCAGAAACCGGGGCCGGCGGGCCAGCCGAGCACCTCGGGCTCGCCCTGCCAGGCCACCGGGTGCCGGTCGCGCAGCAGGCGGTAGCGGTCGTACGGGACGCCTTCGCCGTAGAGGCGCGGGTCGAAGACGTCGGGGGCCGGTCCTTGGTCCATGCGCACACGGTGGCGGGGAGCGGCCCGGCCCGCAAGGGGCCCCGCGGGGGTCGGCCGGGGCTCAGCCCTCCGGCCTGACCTGGCACACGGCGCTCCCCTCCTTGCCGTCGGAGCCGATGAGGAGGATCTCGGGGGCCGGGCTGACGCTCACCGCCTGGAGGGCCGTGCACGCCAGTTGACGGCGGGCCGGTCCGGACAGCGGCTCGACCGGGAGGGGCAGGACCACGCGGAGGGTCTTGTCGTCGGCGGCGACCTTGACCGGCCCGCGGGCCGTGCCCTTGGCCTTGGGGTCGGGAGAGTTGACGTCCGGAACCGGGATCTCGGTGGTCAGACCGGCCTCCCGCGCGACCTCGCCCGGCCCCTCCAGCAGCATCCCGATCGTGAAACCGACGTCCGGCCGCGGCACGCGGTCGGTGGCCGGGACCGGGACCAGCGCACCGTCGGGCGCGATGAAGTACAGCAGGCCCGGGTCCGGGGCGGTGGCCAGTTTCACGGTCCCGGCGCGGCCGCTCTCGACGACCCCGGTGGTGGCGATGCCGCAGCCGGTGGCGAACAGCAGCGGGACGGTCAGCGCGGCCGCGGTCACGGCCCTGCGCAGGCGGCTCATACGCGGGCCTCCAGCGGCATGTCGAGGATGAAGAGCGCGCCGCCGCCGGGGCCGTTGGCCGCGTGCAGGGTGCCGCCGTGCAGGCGGACGTTCTCCAGCGTGATGGCCAGGCCCAGGCCGCTGCCCGTGGAGCGGGTGCGGGCGGCGTCGGCCTTGAAGAAGCGGTCGAAGATGTGCGGCAGCACCTCGGGGGCGATGCCGGGCCCGCTGTCGGCGACCTCGACGAGCAGCCGCTCCCCCTCGGGCCGGGTCTCGGTGCGGACGCCCACGCGGACCGGGGCCCCGCCGTGTTTGAGGGCGTTGCCCACGAGGTTGGCGAGGACCACGTCGAAGCGGCGCGGGTCGAGCCGGGCACGGACGTCGGGGGGCAGGTCGGTGCTGACCCGCCCGTCGGTCCAGTGGCGGCGTTCCAGGGTCTTGGTGACGGTCTCGGCCAGGTCGACCTCGTCGAGGTTGAGCTCGGCGGCGCGGGCGTCGAAGCGGGAGATCTCCATGAGGTCCTCGACGAGCACGGCGAGTTTCTCCGTCTCGGCACTGATCAGGCGCAGCGCCTTGGCGGTGTCGGCGTCGAGCTCCTCGGCTCCCTCGTCGAGGACCTCGGTGACGGCGAGCATCCCGGCGAGCGGGGTGCGCAGTTCGTGGGAGACGTCGGCGGCGAAGCGGCGGGCCCGGGCTTCGGCCTCCCGGAGTTCGCTGACCGACTGTTCGAGTGCGCGGGCCGTCTCGTTGAAGGTGCGGGCGAGTCCGGCGAGTTCGTCGGAGCCGCGCACCTCGATCCGGGTGTCGAGCCGGCCGCGTCCGAGCCGCTGGGCGGCCTTGCGCATGTCCCGTACGGGCCTCAGGACGCTGCGCGCCGCGAGCAGGGCCGGGATCAGGGCGATCGCGAGACCCGGTACGGCGCCCGTGCGGGCGGCGGTGACCAGGGCCTCCACGGTGGTCTGCTCGCTGTCCAGGGGCAGGACCGCGTAGAAGACCGCACCGGTGGTCTCGTAGACCTCGTGGTGCTTGAAGACGGCGGGCATGCCGACGACGAGGGAGAGGTTGCCGTTGCGGTCCTGCGTGCGCTGGAAGGCCCCGTGCGGATGGGCGGTCACCTGGCTGCGGAGCTGTTCGCTGATGGAGGGCGAGGTGGTCGCGCCGCCCGGGTTGGACGTGGCGCGGAGCTTTCCGTACTCCCCGTAGACGATCCAGGGGTGCGGCTGGCCGCGCTTGCCCAGTTCCCCGACGAGCCGCTGGAGCTCCGCCTGCCCCATGGGCAGTTGGCTGTACTGGGAGTCGACCAGGTCGCGCAGGGTGCTGACGGCGGTGTCCTGGCTCTGCTTGAGGATCGCGTTGCGGGCCTGCTGGTAGGTGAGCGCGGCCGTGCTCACCGCGCAGATGGCGGCGACCAGCAGGAAGGCGGCGATCAGCCGGGTGCGCAGGCCCAGCGGTGCGAAACGTGTCATGCGGGGCGCTTACAGCGGGCCGAAGCGGTAGCCGAAGCCGCGCACGGTCTGGATGTAGCGGGGGGCGCCGTCCGGGTCCTCGATCTTGTGGCGCAGGCGGCGTACGCAGGCGTCCACCAGCCGGGCGTCGGCGTGGTAGCTGTGCTCCCACACGTATTCGAGGAGCTGCTGGCGGGAGAAGACCTGCTCGGGCGAGGCCGACAGGTGCAGCAGGAGCTTGATCTCGCTGGGGGCCAGGGGAACGCGCTCGCCGTTCTTGGCGACGGTGAGCCCGGCGCGGTCGACGGCCAGCTCGCCGTGGAACTCCACGTCGGGGCGGCCGCCCGCGGGCTCGCTGAGGCGGCGCAGCACGGCCTTGATGCGGGCTTCGATGACCTCGGTGCGGGCGGGTTTGACGATGTAGTCGTCGGCGCCGGCTTCCAGGCCGACGACTATGTCGAAGTCGTCCCCGCGTGCGGTGAGCATGATGATCGGGACCTGGCTGGTCTCGCGGATCCGGCGGCACACCTGGACGCCGTTGATGCCGGGCAGCATGAGGTCGAGCAGGACGAGCTCGGGGTGGAAGCTCGACATGAGGCCGAGTCCGGCTTCGCCGGTCTCGGCGGCGCTCACGTCGTGGCCCCTGCGGCGCAGGCCGAGACCCACGCCCTCCCGGATGGAAGGGTCGTCCTCGATCAGCAGTACGCGTGGCATCGGGTCAGTATTCCAGGGTCGTCGATCGGTCCCCTCCCGCTTTCGGCCGATGTCTCGCGGCTTGGGCGGGTCCCGGCTAGCGGCCGGTCTTGCGTCGTACGGAGTCCAGCAGGTCGGTGATCTCCGTGAGCCGCAGGGGGCGGGCGAGGAGTACGACGCCGAGGACGATCACCACGGTTCCCGCCGCGACCCCGGCGAAGTTCCCGAGGGGCCCGGCCAGGTTCCCGAACCGGTCGACGGAGCGCGCGGCCGCGTACCCGGCGGCGCCGGCCGGGGCGCAGGCGGCGAGGAGCCGCAGGTGGGTGCGGAGGGCGGTGCTCCGGCGCTCCGTCCGGGTCCCCGTGCGCGGGCCGAGCCGCCGGGACAGGACGTACGCGGTGACGGCAGCGCCCACGGTGAAGGCGATCGAGCAGGCCGCGGCCATGCCGGTGACGGCCCAGCGCGGCGGCAGCAGGAGGTACGCGGCGGCCGAGAGCCCGGCGTTGAGGGCGGCGATGGTGAGGTTGAGGAAGAAGGGGGTCCGGGTGTCGGAGAGGGCGTAGAAGCCGCGGGAGAGCACGTACTGCGCGGAGTAGGCGATCAGGCCGGGCGCGAAGGCCGCGAGCATGCCGGCCATGACGGCGACGTCGGCGGGGCCGGTGCGCCCGTACTCGAAGACGCTGCCGGTCACCCAGGGGGCGAGGGCGGCGAACAGCGCGGCGGCCGGGACGATCAGGGCCGCGCTGGAGCGCAGCGCGTAGGAGACGTCCTTGCGCACGGCCCCGAGGTCGCCGTCGGTGGCCGCGGAGCTCATCCGGGGCATGAGGGCGGTGACGAGGGAGACGGTGATGACGCCCTGCGGGACCATCCACAGCAGGTAGGCGTTGCTGTAGGCGGTGTATCCGGCGCCGCCGGCGAGGCCCTCGGCGACGGCGTGCGCGCCGGTGGCGGTGGAGAGCCGGGTCACGACCCAGTACGCGAGCTGGTTGGTCAGGACGAGCAGGACGAGCCAGCCCGCGTTGCGCAGCGGGCGGGCCAGTCCGCTGCCGCGCCAGTCGAAGCGGGGGCGCCAGCGGAAGCGGGCGGCGCGCAGCGAGGGGACCAGGCCGAGGGCCTGGATGACGATGCCGGCGGTGGTGCCGATGCCCAGCAGCCGGGTGTCGGCGGCGCTCAGGCCGTCGCCGGCGCCGTGGGAGACGGTGAGGAAGAGTCCGAAGACGGCGATGACGACGAGGTTGTTGAGGACCGGGGTCCACATCATGGCGCCGAACCGGCCGCGGGCGTTGAGCACCTGCCCGAGCAGCGTGAACAGCCCGTAGAACAGGATCTGCGGGAGGCAGTACCGGGCCAGGGCCACGGTGACGGACTCCTGGGCGCCGCTGTAGCCGGTGTACACCGAGACGATGAGCGGGGCGGCCAGGACGGCGGCGGCGGTGAGGACCAGGAGCGCGGCCGTGCAGACGGTGAGCAGCCGGTCGGTGTAGGCGGCGCCGCCGTCCTCGTGCTCCTTGGCGGCGCGGACCAGCTCGGGGACGAAGACGGCGTTGAGGGCGCCGCCGATGAGCAGGATGTACAGGATGTTCGGGACGGTGTTGGCGACCGCGTAGCCGTCGCCGAGCAGGGTGGTGCCGAGGGCGGCGACGATCACGGCGGAGCGGACGAAGCCGGTGGCGCGGGAGACGACCGAGCCGGCGGCCATGAGCGCGCCGCTGCGCAGCACCGAGGTCTTCTTCGGTGCCGCGCGGTCGGTGCGGGGCTCTGCCGCGGCATCTGCGGCCTCGGCGGCCTCGGCCGCTCTGGGGTCTGCGAGGGTCACCGGCGGGCCATGTACGCCTGGAACGCCTTGTAGAGGGCCGTGTTGGCGTATCCGTCCATGGAGGTCTCCCACTCGCCGAGGGTTTCGACGACCTGTCCGCCGGTGCCGAGCTTCCAGCGCAGCAGCCCGAAGGAACGTTCGTCGGGGTCGAGGGTGGAGGGTACCCCGCGCATGTCGTATTCGTCCGCTCCGAGTGCATGTGCGTCACACATCATGCGCCACTGCAGGGCGTTGCTGGGGCGGACCTCGCGCCGATGGTCGGCGGAGGCGCCGGTCTGGTACCAGACCCGGCTGCCGGCCACGATCATGGTGTGCGCGGCGAGGATCTCGCCCTGGTGAACGCCCAGGTAGAGGCGCATGCGGCCGGGTTCCTCGGCGTTCAGGGCCTCGTACTGCTGCTGGTAGTACGCGAGCGAGCGGCCGAGCCGGAAGCCGTCGCGCTCCTCGGTGATGCGCAACAGCCGGTAGAACTCGGGCAGCTCGGCGGCCGTGCCGACGACCGTCTCGACCCCCGCCTTCGTGGCCTTGCGCACATTGCGCCGCCACTCCTGGTTCAGGCCCGACCACAGGTCGTCGCGGGTGCGCCCGGCGAGCGGGACGCGGAAGACGTGGCGGGGCTGGGCATCGCCGTCGTCCTCGCCTCCGCAGCGCTTCCAGCCTCGGGTGCGCAGCCGGTCGGCGAGCGCGGCGCCGACCGGGTCCACCTCGGTGGCGAGCACGTCGGAGATCTGCCGGCCCGGGCCGGTGCCCGCCTTGGCGGTGGCCGCGTCCCAGCGGCGGTAGGCGGGGGTGGGCCCGATGCGGACGGCGAAGGCGCCGGAGGCCTTGAGGTGGTTCTTGAGGGGGGTCAGCCAGCGGTCGATGTCGGGGTCCGCCCAGTCGGCGACGGGCCCTTCGGGGAGGTAGGCGAAGTATTTGCGGGTGCCCGGGAATTGACGGTAGAGAACGAGCCCGGCACCTTCTATTTCACCGCCGGGACAGTGCCATCCGACCCTTTCCGACCGCCAAAGGTCCTTTACCGCACCCCAGGACGGGTACTGGAGAAAGCTGGCCCGCCCGTGCCGCGAAAGGAAACCCCGGTATTCCGCTTCGGACAGCGGGCGCACGGTGAGCTCCCTGTCCCGGCTTCGGGTCTGGTCCTGCTGGGTGGGGGTCACGAGCAGTGCACACACGGCTGACCGGCCTTCCTGTACGTCCAAATCGGTGGATGCACAGGACTCTCACAGGTGTCCATGACCGCCGTGCGCGGCGATTGTGACCGGACGATGACCGTATCGCTGCGGTCCATGTCACACGGGAAATACTGAACTTTTCTTCATCTTCCGCAACCTAGAGTTGCCCCGTTCGCATCTTCTTTTGCGGACGATCATTACTTCGGAGGGGTTTTCGTTGAGCCGCACACGCCGGGTCTTCTCTGTACGCAGCCGCACCGCCGTGGCGGCCGGCACCGCATTGCTGGCCGCATCACTGGCCGCCTGCGGGGGCGGCGCCGCTTCGGGGGGCGCGGCCAAGGCGGAAATGAAGCCGAAGCCGGACATGGCGGTCTCGGTGAACCTCACCGGTGACCAGGTCAAGGCGGGCGCGCCGGTGACCGTGACGATCGCCGAGGGCAAGCTCGCGGCGGTGAAGGTCACGGACGCCAAGGGCGGCGAACTGGCCGGGCAGATATCCGCCGACGGGAAGACCTGGACCTCGCAGGGCAACGCCCTGCCCTCGGCCGACTACAAGGTCGAGGCCCAGAACACGGACAGTCAGAGCGCCACGACGACGTTCAAGACCTCGGCCCCCGACAAGGTCAACAAGGTCTCGATCAACATCCCCAAGGGCAGCACCGTGGGCGTGGCCATGCCGGTCTCGATCGTCTTCGACAACCCGGTGAAGGACAAGGCCGCGGTCGAGAAGCAGTTGAAGGTCACCACCTCGAACAACACCGAGGGTTCCTGGGGCTGGATCACGGACTACTCGGGCAAGGACCGGGTGGACTGGCGGCCCAAGGAGTACTGGAAGTCCGGCACCGACGTGAAGGTCCAGATGAACCTGAACGGCGTCGACTCCGGCCCCGGCGGCGGGATGTTCGTCAAGGACTACAACACCGAGTTCAAGATCGGCAAGGACCGCGAGGTGAAGGTGGACCTCGACACGAAGAAGGCGACGGTCACCGAAGGCGGCCAGGTCGTCAGCACCATCCCGATCTCGGCGGGCACTCCCGGCGGCAAGAAGGCCTCCTGGGACGGGAAGATGGTGCTGATGGCGAAGGAGGGCACCATCCGGATGGACTCCCAGACGGTGGGCCTGGGCGACTCCTACGACAAGATGGTCGACTACTCGATCCGGTTGACCTGGTCGGGCATGTACGTGCACGCCGCGCCGTGGAACACCGCCAACTTCGGCCGCGCCAACACCAGTTCCGGCTGCGTGGGCATGAGCGACGAGAACGCGAAGGCGTTCTTCGCGGCGGCCCAGGCCGGCGATCCGTTCGAGGTCGTGGGGCAGGGCTCCAAGGGCAATCCGGACGTCGGCAACGGCTACGGCGAGTGGAACCTGACCTGGGAGCAGTGGCAGGGCAAGAGCGCCCTCGCCGGGACCCCGCAGGTCGGCTGATCCACGCGAGTTGACCATCGTTCAATCGTTACCGCCACGTAACTTACTCATGGGTTACTTCCGGTAAGCCCCTCCCGTTACCGTCGGGTCACTTTGACACCCCGGCACACGCGAGGAGCGATCGATGGTCCGCACGGTCCGCACCACCAGCACCGCGACTGCCCTGGCAGCCGTACTGGCAGCAGCCGCCCTGGGCCTGGCCCCCCATCAGGCCCAGGCGGCTCCCGCCACCACGACCGCCACCGCCTCGGAGGCTTCTTCCGAGCTCCGGTTCCACGACATCCCCGGCTCCGGCGGCATCACCCTCAAGGGCAACGTCTTCACCCCGGCGGGCGCCGGAACCGGCACGACGTATCCGCTGATCGTGCTGCCGACCAGCTGGGGCATGCCGCAGATCGAATACATCGCCCAGGCCAAGAAGCTCGCCGACTCCGGCTACGTGGTGGTCAGTTACACGTCCCGCGGCTTCTGGCTCTCCGGCGGAGAGATCGAGACCGCCGGCCCGGCGGACACCGCCGACGTCTCGGCCGTCATCGACTGGGCGCTCGCCAACACCCCGGCCGACGCCGCGCACATCGGCCTGGGCGGGGTCTCGTACGGCGCGGGCATCAGCCTGCTGGCCTCCGCGAGCGATCCGCGCATCAAGGCCGTGGTCGCGCTCAGCGGCTGGGCCGATCTCATCGAGTCCATCTACTCCGGCCGCACCCAGCACCTCCAGGCCGCCGCCCTGCTCGGCGGCGCCGGCTTCCTCACCGGACGCCCCGGCCCCGAACTCCGGCAGATCCTCGGCGACTTCCTCGGCTCGAAGCTGGACCGGGAACCGCAGATGATCGAGTGGGGCAAGAAGCGCTCGGCCGCGGAGAAGGTGGACGCCATCAACGCCAACGGCGCCGCGATCATGCTCGGCAACGCCTGGGGCGACACCATCTTCCCGCCCAACCAGTACGCGAAGTTCTTCGAGAAGCTGACCGGCCCCAAGCGCCTGGAGTTCCGCCCCGGCGACCACGCCACCGCCGAGGCCACCGGGCTCCTCGGACTGCCCAACGACACCTGGACCAACGCCCACCGCTGGTTCGACCGCTACCTCAAGGGCGCGGCCAACGGCATCGACGCCGAGGCCCCGGTACAGATCAAACCCCGCAGCGACGGCGGATACGAGGGCTACGCCGACTGGAAGTCGGTCGGCGGCGGCGGCGCCGAGAAGGTGATGCTCTCCGACAGCGAGCACCTCTTCACCGGCATCGACTCCGGCGCCAACGGCGGAGTCGTCATGCTCTCCAACCTGCTCGACCAGATCGCCCAGGCACCCCCCGTCGCCTCCATCCCGCTGCTCCCCCGCGCCTTCGCCGCCGTCTGGCAGTCGCCGCGCTACGAGGAGGAGCGCCGCATCCGGGGCACGGTCGCCCTGCACACCACCGTCACGCCCTCGAAGTCCGACGGCACCTTCGTCGCCTACCTCTACGACGTGGGCCCGCTCGGCATCGGGAAGCTGATCAGCAACGCCCCGTACACCTTCCACGGCAAGCAGGCCGGCCACCCCTTCGGCGTGGACCTGGAGCTCTTCTCCACCGCCTACGACGTCCCGGCCGGGCACCGCCTCGCGGTCGTCGTCGACACCGTCGACCCGCTGTACATCGAGCACAACCCGACCGGCGGGCAGCTGACCTTCTCCTCGCCGCGCACCGATCCCTCGTACGTCTCGGTGCCGCTGCGCGAGCAGTGATCCGCGGCTGCTGCCGTGCCGGGTGTGGCTCTGGGGTGCGCCCCTCGGGTCAGATCCGGCCCGGCAGCGCCGTTCCGGGGTCGGCCACGTCGATGTCGATGCCGACCGCCTTGGTCTTGGGGTTGCGGCGCTCGCGCCGGGCCACCCAGGTGGCGAACCAGGACAGGAGCATGCACATCCCGATGTAGATCGGCGAGATGATCATCACGACGGGGATGAAGGGGAGGTCGTAGTCGAGGTTGGAGGCGATCAGCTTGCCCGCGTGCAGGAACTCCTCGTAGGTGATCAGGTAGCCGAGCGAGGTGTCCTTCAGGGCGACCACCAACTGGCTGATGATCGTGGGCAGCATCGCCCGGACCCCCTGCGGGGCCAGGACGTAGGTCATCACCTGGGTCTTGCGCATGCCCAGGGCGTACGCGGCTTCGCGCTGGCCCTTCTCCACCGAGTTGATGCCGGTCCGGAAGACCTCGGCCAGCACCGAGCCGTTGTACAGGGTCAGTCCGGCGACCAGCGCGGGCAGCGGCTGGACCTTGAGCGCGACGAAGATGAAGAAGATCATCACCAGCACGGGCATGGCCCGGAAGAACTCCACGCACAGCGTGCACAGCCAGCGCACCGGCCGGTGGACCGAGAGCCGGCCCGTCGCGAGCACCGCGCCGAACACGAGCGAGAGCACCGAGGCGTAGGCGAAGGCCTTGAGGGTGTTCCACAGGCCCTTGAGCAGCAGCTCCTGGATGCCCTTGTAGGTGAAGGGGCTCCACTTGGCGGCGGTGAACTGGTTCGTGTCGAAGAGCAGGTAGAGCAGCCAGCCGATGAGCCCGAGGATGACGGCCGTCGAGGCGATCCCGTAGAGGAAGTGGCGGCGCTGGGCGCGCGGGCCCGGCAGGTCGTAGAGGGCGGTGGACTCCAGGTCACCGTGGAGCGCGTGCGCGGTCATCGGGCGACTCCGTAGCGCTTTTCGAGCACGTTGAACAGCGCGCTGATGGACAGGGTGATGATCAGGTAGCCGACCGCGATCCAGACGAAGGTCCAGATGATGCTGTAGCCCAGCTCGTTGAGGGTCTTGTACGTGCCCAGCAGCTCGGTGACGCTGAAGGCGCCGGCGATCGCGGAGTTCTTGGCGAGCGCGATCAGCGTGGAGCCGATGGGCGGGATGACGGACCGGAAGGCCTGGGGCAGGACGACGGTGCCCAGGGTCTGGCCGAAGGACATGCCGAGGGTGCGGGCCGCCTCGCCCTGGCCCTTGGGCACGGTGTTGATGCCGGAGCGCAGGACCTCGCAGATGAAGGCCGAGGTGTAGCAGCCCAGGGCCAGCACGGCGAAGAGCTGGAAGGGCAGGACCAGTCCGAAGCGGGGCAGGCCGAGCAGCACGGCGAAGAAGAGCAGGGTGAGCGGGGTGTTGCGCAGGATGGTCACCCAGACGGTGCCGAAGACCCGGAAGGAGCCGACGGGGGCGACGCGGAAGGAGGCCATCAGGAATCCGAGGACCAGGGCCAGGAGGGAGGCGTAGACCGTGAGTTCCACGGTGCCGAGGAAGCCCTTCCCGTAGAGCGAGAAGTTTTCGGTGAGTACGTCCATGGCGGTGCGGTCTCCCCTCAGCTCGCCGGGTAGCGGTCGATGGCGGGCGGTGTCGGCGCGGGCTGGCCGGAGAGGCCGAGCGTGGCCTCGTAGGCCTTCTTCCAGTTGCCGTTCTTCTCGTTCGCGGCGAGCGCGTCGTCGAGGGCGAACCGCAGGGCGTTGTCGGAGCGCGGGACGCCGATGCCGTAGGGCTCCTCGGAGAAGGGCTTGCCGACCACCTTGAGCTCCTCGGGGACCTTGGCCGCGTAGCCGAGGAGGATGGAGTCGTCGGTGGAGACGGCGTCGACCTGGTAGGTCAGCAGGTTGTCCACGCAGACCGAGTACGTGTCGTAGGCGACGAGGACGGCCCGCGGGAACTCCTTCTGGAGCCGCTGGTAGGGGGTGGAGCCCGCGGCCGAGCAGACCTTCTTGCCGTCGAGGTCCTCGGGGCCCTTGATGTCCGTCTCTCCCTTGCGCACCAGCAGGGACTGGCCGGCCATGAAGTAGGGGCCGGCGAATCCGACCTGCTTCTTGCGGTTGGCGTTGATGGTGTAGGTGCCGACGTAGTAGTCGATCTGGCCGTTCTGCAGGGCCGTCTCGCGGTTGGCGGAGGCGATCGTCTTGAACTCGATCGTCTTGGGGTCGAAGCCGAGCGAGGCGGACATCATCTTGGCGATCTCGATGTCGAAGCCGGAGTAGCGGCCGCTCGCGGGGTCCTTCTCCCCCATGTACGGCTGGTCCTCCTTGGCGCCGACCACGAGGTGGCCGCGCCGCTTGGCCTTCTCCCAGGTCGGGGAGGACGGCAGCTGAAAGCCGGCCTGGACCTGGTAGACGGGCAGGTCCTCGGGCTGCGGGCCCTTGACCGGCGGGCTGCCGGACTTTCCGCAGGCGGTGGCTGCCAGCAGCAACGCGGCCAGGGCCAGTACGCGCAGGGTGTGCTTCATCGGACCGCCCCTCAGTGCTTGAGGATCTTGGAGAGGAAGTCCTTGGCCCGGTCGCTCTCGGGGGCGGTGAAGAAGGCCTCCGGGGTCCGGTCCTCGACGATCTTTCCGTCGGCCATGAACACGACGCGGTTGGCGGCGGAGCGGGCGAATCCCATCTCGTGGGTGACCACGACCATGGTCATCCCCTCCGCGGCGAGCTGCTGCATGACCTCCAGCACCTCGTTGATCATCTCCGGGTCGAGCGCGGAGGTGGGCTCGTCGAAGAGGAGGGCCTTGGGGTTCATGGCGAGCGCGCGGGCGATGGCCACGCGCTGCTGCTGGCCGCCGGAGAGCTGGGCCGGGAACTTCTCGGCCTGGTTGGCGAGGCCGACCCGTTCCAGCAGCTCGCGGGAGCGCTTGTCCGCCTCCTCCTTCTTGCGCTTCCTCACCTTGATCTGGGCGAGGGAGACGTTGGCGAGGACCGTCTTGTGCGCGAAGAGGTTGAAGGACTGGAAGACCATCCCCACGTCCGCGCGGAGCGCGGCGAGCTCCTTGCCCTCGGCCGGGAGCGGCTTGCCGTCGAGCGTGATCGTGCCCGACTCGATCGTCTCCAGCCGGTTGATCGCCCGGCACAGGGTCGACTTCCCGGAGCCGGAGGGGCCGATGACCACCACCACCTCCCCGCGGCCGACGGTGAGGTTGATGTCCTGGAGGACGTGCAGTTGTCCGAAGTGCTTGTTGACGTCCCGCAGCTCGATCAACGGATCGACGGCCATACGCTGCCCTGCCCACTTGTCGGTGTGTCGAGGTCAGCGCAAACTATCCAGCCGCGGAAGGGCACTTCACCGCGACACGCCTAAAAGCCGCATAAAGGCCCGCGAGGTCAGCCTTCCGTGGCGGCTCGGGCTTCCGCGACGGCGCGGCGCTCCGCGCCGGCTCAGCCCTCCGAGGCCTCCGCGTAGGCCTGGCTGAGCTCGGGGGATCCCGTCATCGCCCAGGACACCCCCGACTCGACCACGTTCAGCTCGCGCCCCGAGGCCAGCCGGATCATCGGCTGCCCGTTGGGCCACACCTGCCAGGCGGCGCCCGGAACGGAGCGGATGATCACGGTCCCGAGGTAGAAGCCCGCGTCGTTGCCGAGCCACGGGGTGATCTCCGGATCCCGGCGCCAACGCGGCATCAGCTGGTCGATCTCCTCCAACGAGCGCGGGCTCTCGTCGAGTTCGAGCCCGGCCGAGCGCGCCTGGGCGCGCAGCATCTCGCATTCCGCGAACAGCTCGTTGATGCCCTCCGGATCGTCCGCGAGGGCCGCGGCGAGTCCCGCGCCCCGGTCCGTTTCATGTCGGTTGATCCAGTTGGCCAGGAAAGGGATGTTCATGGGGCCAGCCTGACACCAGGATCCGCGACCGGCCATAGGACGCGCCTGAGGATCACGGGCCGCGGGGACAATCGACGGCCTAGACCTCCAGGTCGACGACGACCGGCGCGTGGTCGGAGGCGCCCTTGCCCTTGCGCTCCTCGCGGTCCACGTAGGAGTCGGTGACGGCCTTGGTGAAGGCCTCGTTCCCGTAGACCAGGTCGATGCGCATGCCGCGGTTCTTCGGGAAGGCCAGCATCCGGTAGTCCCAGAAGGTGTACGGCCGGTCGTACTTGAGCGCGCGCGGGAAGACGTCGGAGAGCCCGGCCGCGCGCAGGGCCTCCAGGGCGGCGCGCTCGGCGGGGGTGACGTGGGTGAGGCCCTCGAAGACGGCCGGGTCGTAGACGTCCTCGTCGGTCGGGGCCACGTTGAAGTCGCCGAGCACCGCGAAGGGGCGCTCCCCCGCCGCGTCCTCGGCGACGGCGGCGGACAGGGCCCGGAACCAGTCCAGCTTGTAGCCGTAGTGGTCGTGCTCGACCTCGCGCCCGTTGGGCACGTACACCGACCAGACGCGCACGCCGCCGCAGGTGGCGGAGATGGCGCGGGGCTCCTGGACGCCTTCGTAGTCGGGCCCGCCGGGCAGGCCGGTGACCACGTCCTCCAGGCCGACCTTGGAGATCAGGGCCACGCCGTTCCAGCGTCCGGTGGCGTTGACCGCCGACTCGTAACCCAGCGCGCGGAGCTCCTCGTACGGGAACTGCTCCGCGGAGCACTTGGTCTCCTGGATGCACACGACATCGGTGCCGGAGCTCTCCAGCCAGGCCAGCAGGCGCGGCAGCCGGGCGGTGATCGAGTTGACGTTGAACGTGGCGATACGCATGCCGTCCAACCTACCGCCCGGCACCGACAGTCACAGTTCGGTGGCGTTCCCGGCGGTGAGTCGTTCGTACGCGGCGCCGCCGAGGTTGCCGATCTGGTTGGCGTAGACCGGCAGGATGAGGTCGGTCAGACCGGCGTCGTGGATGGCGAGGGTCTGGCGCGGCTTGACCTCGCGGACGTAGTCGATCACCTCGGCGATCTTGTTCCAGGGCGCGTGCACCGGGAGCATGAGGGTCTCGACGGGGGTCGCGGGCACGGTCAGCGCGTCCCCGGGGTGGAAGACGGACGCGTCCACCAGGTAGCCGACGTTCGTGATCCGCGGGATGTCCGGGTGGATCACGGCGTGCAGTTCGCCGTACACCTGGACCTCGAAGCCCGCCGCGCTGAAGGCGTCCCCGTGGCCCACGGTGTGGACACGCCCGGGATAGGCGGGAGCCAGCTTCTCCGCGACGCTGCGCAGGGTCCAGAGCTGCGCCGCCGGGTTCGCGTCGAGGGCGGCGCGGACCCGGCCCTCGTCGAAGTGGTCGAAGTGCTCGTGGGTGACGAGCAGGGCGTCGGCGCCGAGGCCGGCGTCCGGTTCGCTGAAGGCGCCCGGGTCGATGACGAGCACGCGCCCGTCCTTCTCCAGCTGGACGCAGGAGTGCAGCCGCTTGGTGAGCTTCATGATCCAAGGCTAGCGGCGCGGGCACCGCCGCGCGGTGGGAAGACGGAGCCGACCGGATTCGAACCGGTGTCCTCGCAGTTTTGGAGACCGCGCGCGACGACCTCTGCGCTACGGCCCCGCCCCCGGGCGCACTGTACCCGCGGGGCGGCGGGTGTGGCGCGGCCGGCCCGTCCCGGGGTTTAGGGCACTGCCGTGGAGACCACGTAGACCTTGGGGTATCCGGGGTGGCTCAGGTCCACGGTGATGTCGCGGGTGGGCCGGGGGTCCGGCGCGTCCAGGGTGATCCCGTACCAGCTGCCCTTCGAGCCCCAGCGCCAGCCCGCGGACGCGGTGTCGCTCGGGGAGATCGACACCCCGCGGGTCAGGTCCTCCCGGCTGGTGCCGATCTCGGCGAGGAAGGTGTCGAGCTCCTCCGGGGTGACCCCGAACTGCACGTACAGGCGGCTGGTGTGCCAGTTGTTGGTCTCCAGGTACCCGACCCGCGAGGCCTTCACCGGGATCGGGACCTCGTAGATGCTGCGCTGCACCTTGGAGGGCCAGCCGGTGCGGACCTTGGCGGCGCCGACCTTGGCGGCCTTGTCGCGGCCGCTCTGGCGGCTCTGCTGGGCGGAGACGGCGAGGTAGCCCGCCGGGACGCCGACCAGCAGCAGGATGATGATCGCCGTGATCCAGCGGCGCCGCACCACGTGCTTGCGGTCCTCGGCGGGGATGGGCGCGCCGGACCCCGCGTCGGGAGACGGGGCCTGGCGGGGCAAGGAGGGCGGTGTCACTGCTGGTCCTGGTCCTCGGGGCCGGTGGTGGTGTCGCGCCGGCCGAACTGCGCATAGCGCTCGTACCGCTCGACGCGCCGGCGCGTGGCACGGCGGAAGCGGCGGGCGACCAGTCGGGAGAGGTCGGCGGCGCCGACCATGCCGGCCTCGGGGCCGAGCTGGGCCTTGGCGATGCGGGCCTCGGGGCGGTAGCCGCGGCCGGTGAGGTGCCGGCGGAAGGCGTCGCGGGCGGGGCCGATCAGCAGGTCGTCGGCGGCGCTGACGCCGCCCCCGATGACGAAGCAGGAGGGGTCGAGGGCCGCCGCGAGGTTGGCGATGCCGACGCCGAGCCACTGGCCGATGTCCTGGAGGAGCTCGACGCACATGGCGTCGCCCTCGCGGGCCAGCTCGGTGATGAGCGGCCCGGTGATCTCGTGGACGTTGCCGCCGACCCGGGCGATGAGGTTGTGCGCGACCGGGGAGTCGGCGGCGGCCAGCTCGCGGGCCTCGCGGACCAGGGCGTTGCCGGAGCTGTACTGCTCCCAGCAGCCGCGGTTGCCGCAGGGGCACCGGTGGCCCCCGGGGACCACCTGCATGTGGCCGAACTCGCCGGCGACCCCGTAGCGGCCGCGCTTGACCTGGCCGCCTTCGAGGATGGCCCCGCCGATCCCGGTGCCCAGGGTGATCATGACCAGGTGGTCCTCGCCCCGGCCGGCGCCGAAGCGCCACTCGGCCCAGGCGGCGGTGTTGGCATCGTTGTCGACCATGACCGGGACCGCGAGCCGTGACTGGAGGGCGTCGCGCAGCGGTTCGTCGCGCCAGGCCAGGTGCGGGGCGAACAGCACGCGGGAGCGGTCGGCGTCGACCCAGCCGGCGGCGCCGATGCCCACGGCGTGCACGTCGTGCCGGTCGGAGAGGTCGAGGACCAGCTCGACGATGGTGTCCTCGACCACCTTGGGGCTCTTGGACTTGTCCGGGGTCTCGGTCCGGATCTTCTCCAGGATGACCCCGTCGGCGTCGACGACCCCGGCCATCACCTTGGTGCCGCCGATGTCGATGCCGACGGTCGGAACGCGCGGGGCGGTCAGGTGCGACCGGCGCTCACGGGTCCCGATGGTCCGCAGGACGGTGCCTCGCGCCGCCCCCCGGTGGGCGAGCGTGAAGTCCCGGTACGTGCTCATCGAGTCGTGTCGTCCCTCAGGATGCGGCAGGGCCCGCAGTGGGGCCGGATGCCTGGTCGGATGGAGTGGCCGATGGGGAGGCGGATGCGCTGTCAGGTCCTGATTCTGCCACTCGCTCCAGTTCGTGGCTCAGTTCGTCGAGCTCGGAGCCGCCCGCCATCTGCCGCGTGAGCTCGTCCAGGGTGATCGAGTCACGGGTGTGACTGCCCGCCATGGTGCCTCGCTTGAGCAGCACGAACCGGTCCCCGACCAGGTGGGCGTGGTGCGGATTGTGCGTGATCAGGACCACGCCGAGGCCCGCGTCACGGGCCGCGGCGACGTACTTGAGGACCACCCCGGACTGTTTGACGCCGAGGGCGGCGGTGGGCTCGTCGAGCACGAGGACCTTCGCGCCGAAGTGGACGGCGCGGGCGATGGCCACGCACTGCCGCTCGCCGCCGGACAGGGTGCCGATGGGCTGGTCCACGTCGCGCAGGTCGATGCCCATGCGCAGCAGCTCGGCGCGGGTGGTCCGGCGCATGAGCTCCACGTCGAGGCGGCGGAAGGGGCCGCGGCCCTTGGTGGGCTCGGAGCCGAGGAAGAAGTTGCGCCAGACGGGCATGAGCGGGACCACGGCGAGGTCCTGGTAGACGGTGGCGATGCCTCGGTCGAGGGCGGCGCGCGGGTTGGCGAGGACGGTCTCCTCGCCCTCGATCTCGAAGGTGCCGGCGTCGTGCCGGTGCAGCCCCGCGATGATCTTGATGAGGGTGGACTTGCCCGCGCCGTTGTCGCCGAGGACACAGGTGATCTCGCCGGCCGAGACCTCCAGGGAGACGTCCTGGAGGGCGCGGATGTTGCCGTAGTACTTGCTGACCTCGGTCAGCTTCACCAGAGCCGGTGCGGTCTCGGACATCACTTCGCCTCCGCCCGCTTGCGGACCCATGCGTTGAGCAGCGTGGCCAGCAGCAGCATCGCGCCGAGGAAGAACTTGAACCAGTCCGGGTTCCACTGGGCGTACACGATGCCGTTGCTGGTCATGCCGAAGATGAAGGCGCCCACGGCGGAGCCGATGGCCGAACCGTAGCCGCCGGTCATCAGACAGCCGCCGATGACGGCCGCGATGATGTAGAGGAACTCGTTGCCGACTCCCTCGCCCGACTGGACCACGTCGAACGAGAAGAGGATGTGCTGGCCGGAGATCCAGGCGCACAGGGCGACGCCCATGTACAGGCCGATACGGGTCTTCACGACCGGTACGCCGGTGGCCCGGGCGGCGTCCGCGCCGCCGCCGACGGCGAAGATCCAGTTCCCGGCGCGGGTGCGCAGCAGGATCCAGGTGGCCACGGCGACCAGGAGCAGCCACCACAGGATGGTGACCTTGAGGGTGACCGAGCCGAAGGTCCACTGCGAGGCGAAGAGCGCGCGGGCGGAGGAGAAGCCCTCCATGTCGGCGATGGTCTTGGTGGAGACCGAGCCGCTGATCAGCTTGGTGAAGCCGAGGTTCAGTCCGGTCAGCATCAGGAAGGTGCCGAGCGTGATGATGAAGCTGGGCAGTTTCGTGCGGGTCAGCATGAACCCGTTGAAGAACCCGATCCCCAGGGTGACCAGCAGCGATACGAGAACGCCCACCCAGACGTTGGCGGTCATCTGGTAGCTGAACATCGAGCTGAGCAGCGCCGACGAGGTGACCATGACCCCGGCGGACAGGTCGAACTCGCCGCCGATCATGAGCAGGGCCACCGGGACGGCCATGATGCCGATCGTGGAGGCCGAGTACAGGATCGTGCTCAGGCTGGAGGCCCGCAGGAAGCTGTCTGCGGCGAAGGAGAAGAAGACGAAGACGGCGGCCGCGCCGACCACCGCACCGAGCTCGGGCCGGCCGAGCAGGCGGCGCAGCAGCGAGGTGGGTGCGAGCCGCTCGTCGCGCGGGGCGGGGGCCCGGGTGCCGGTGGCGGTGCTCATCGGCTGCCCCGGTTGATGAACTTCTCCAGCGTGGCCGCCTCGGCCCCCGTGACGATCTGCGGGCCGGTGAGTACCGGGCGGCCGCCGCCGAGCACGTCGGCGTTGTAGCGGTAGAGCCAGAGCAGGTCCACGGCCTCGTAGCCCTGGAGGTAGGGCTGCTGGTCGACGGCGAATCCGAGGGCGCCGGACTTCAGGTCGCGGGCCACGGAGGCGTTCAGGTCGAAGGTGTCGACCTCGGCCTTGCTGCCCGCCGCGTCCTTGGCCTTGACGGCCGTGGGGGCGAAGGGCGCGCCGAGGGTGAGGATCGCGTCGATGGAGGGGTCGGCCTGGAGCTTGGCCTGGAGGGCGGACTGGACGGACGGCATGTTGGTGCCCTCGACGTACAGGTTCTCCATGGTCCCGCCGGACTCGCCGAAGGTCTTCTTCGCTCCGGCGCAGCGCTGCTCGTGGCCGACGTTGCCCTGCTCGTGCAGGACGCAGACGGCCTTCTTGCGGCCGCGCTTGCCCAGCTCGGTGCCGACCGCCTCGCCGGCGATCTCCTCGTCCTGGCCGATGTGGGTGAGCGCCCCGTACGCGGCGGACTGGGCGGATCCGGAGTTGACCGTGATCACCGGGATGCCGGCCTTGACGGCCTTGGCGAGGACGTCCTTGAGCGCCTCGGGCTTGGCGAGGGAGACGATCAGCCCGTCGACCTTCTGGTCGATGGCGTTCTGGACGAACTGGGCCTGCTGCTGTGCCTGGTCGTCGTGGGCGTAGACGAAGTTGATGTTGTCCTTCGCCGCGGCCTCCTTGGCGCCCTTCTGCACGATGTCCCAGAAGGTGTCGCCGTCTCCCGCGTGGGTGACCATCGCGAAGGTCCAGCGCGGAGTGGAGACGGCGGGCCGGCCCGCCGCCTCGGCCTTCGCGCGGTCCTCGGCGCGCTTGCCGCCCGTACTGCTGCAGCCCACGAGGGAGGCACCCAGTACCGCCGCGAGCACCGCGCCCACGAGGCGTACCCCTGTCCGAACCCTAGCCACGTCTGCCCGTGCCTTTCGTCAAAACGGTCATATGTTTCAAGCCGCAGCCGCCCAGTATCCGTCACAGTGCACCATGCAAGGTCATCGGGGCCATTGCGGACCGTGCCGGACACAGCGGGACAGATTGACAGCTCCCCCGGACGGGGCCACGTTGAGTGCATGCGCATCGGGCTCATCGGAACGGGCCGGATCGGTTCCTTCCACGCGGCGGCACTGGCACGCCAGGCGGACGCGGGATCGCTCCTGCTCGCCGACGCCGACCCCGCGCGGGCGGTGCGCCTCGCCGACCGGCTCGGGGCCACCGCCGCACCCACCGTCGAGCAGATCTTCACCTGGGGCGTGGACGCACTGGTGGTGTCCTGTGCCACCGAGGGGCACGCGGACCTCGTCGTACGGGCGGTCCGCGGCGGGCTGCCGGTGTTCTGCGAGAAGCCGGTGGCCCCGGACCTGGACCGCACCCTGGCGGTGCTGCGCGAGGTGGCGGCGGTCGGCGGGGTGCTCCAGCTCGGGTTCATGCGCCGCTTCGACGCGGGCTACACGACGGCGCGCGAGCTGGTCCGCTCCGGGGCCCTGGGCCGGCTGCACACCGTACGGACCACGACCGCGGATCCCTCGCCGCCGACCGCCGAGTACCTGCGGACCTCGGGCGGGCTGTACCGGGACTGCCTGGTGCACGACTTCGACATGGTCCGCTGGGTGACGGGGCACGAGGTGAGCGAGGTGTACGCGACCGGGTCGGACGCGGGGCCGGCGCGGTTCCGGGAGGCGGGTGACATCGACACCGCCACCGCCGTCCTCACCCTCGACGACGGGACGCTGGTCTCCAGTACGGGTACGCGGTGCAACGGCGCCGGGTACGACGTACGGATGGAGCTGGCCGGGGAGCTGGACCAGGTGTCCACGGGGCTGGACGACCGTACGCCGATCGCCTCCACCGAACCGCAGGGCCCGCCCCCGGCGACCAAACCGTGGCCGGGGTTCCTGGAACGCTTCGCTCCCGCCTACGAGGCGGAGCTGGAGGCCTTCGTCCGGCTGGTGCGGGGCGAGGGCCCCAATCCGTGCGACGGCGTCGAGGCACTCGCCGCGTTCCGGGTGGCGGAGGCCTGTGAGCTCTCGCGGCGCGAGCGGCGCCCGGTGGCCATGGAGGAGCTCCCGGATCTCTGAGGCCGGCAGCCGGGTGCCCGGGGTCCGTAAGCCGGCCGGCGTCACGCCCGTCCCGCGCACGCCCGCTACCAGCGCACCGGGTGGCGGGTGGTCCCCCGGACCAGGGTCCCCGGCGCCCATTCCAGGGCGGCCGGCTCCTCCCGGAGGTCCGGGAATCGCTCCAGGAGGGAGCGGATCGCGATCCGGCCCTCCAGCCGGCCGAGCGGGGCGGCGACGCAGTGGTGGATGCCGTGTCCGAAGGCGATGTGCCCGCCGCGGACGGGGCGGCGGATGTCGAAGGTGTCGGGGCGCTCGAAGCGGGCGGGGTCCCGATCCGCCGCGGCGAGGCAGACGAGGATGGCGGAGCCCGCCTCGATGAAGGTGTCGCCGATCTCCAGGTCCGCGCCGGCGAAGCGGAACGTGGCCGTCTCCACCGGGCCGTCGTAGCGCAGGATCTCCTCGACGGCGCCGTCGATCAGTCCGCCGGGGTCGGCGCGCAGCGCGGCGAGCTGGTCGGGGTGGGTGAGCAGCGCCCGCATCCCGTTGGAGATCAGGTGCACCGTGGTCTCGTGCCCGCCGACCATCATCAGGACGGCCATGGCGACCAGCTCCTGCCGGGAGAGCCGGTCTCCCCCGTCCAGCCGGCTGGTCACCCAGTCGCTGAGCAGGTCCTCACCGGGACGGGCCATCCTGGCGTCGACGAGCCCGGCCGTGTAGGCGGTCATGGCGCGCACGGCCGCGTTCTCGGCCTCGACCCCGGTGGGTGAGACCATCTCGGTGATCCAGCCGTGGAAGGCGCCGCGGTCGGCCTCCGGAACCCCCAGGAGCTCGCAGATCACGGTCATGGGCAGCGGCCGGGCGAAAGCCTCGATCAGGTCGGCGCGGCGCTCGGGGAGGGCCTCCATGCCGTCGAGCAGTCCGTCGACGATCTCCTGGATGCGCGGGCGCAGCCCTTCGATCCGGCCGGAGGCGAAGGAGCGGGAGACGTGCCGGCGCAGCCGGGTGTGGTCGGGCGGGTCGGCGCGCATCATGTTGGCGCTGGCCTCGGTCCGTTCCCGGTCCGTGTAGAGCCCGGAGGTCAGCCAGTTCTTGGACACCGCGGGGTGGGTGAGGGCCTGGCGGGCCTCCTGGTAACCGACGATCAACCAGACCTCCTGGCCGTCCGCCGCCTTCACCCGGTGGACGGGCCCCTCGGCACGCAGGCGCGCGTAGTGGGGGTACGGGTTTTCGTTGAAGTCTTCGGCGATCGTGCTGAGGTCCAGAACGGGCATGTAGCCACCCTAGACGGGGAGTTGATCGCTCCGGAGCGCCTTTCGGCCATTCGTTCAGCCAGCCGCGCGCCGCCCCCAGGCGGTCCCCGCGAGCACCAGCGCGACCCCCGCGAATCCGGCCGCGCCGAGCCGCTCGCCGCCGATGGCGATGCCCGCGGCCGCGGCCCACAGGGGTTCGGTGCCGAGCAGCAGGCTGACGCGCGAGGGGGAGGTGCGGCGGACGGCCCACATCTGCACGAAGAAGGCGAACAGGGTGCAGAAGACGGAGAGGAAGGCGAGCCCGGCCCACTCGGCCGGGCCGAAGTCGGCGGCGGCCGCCCAGGGGCTCGCGCCGGTGCCGGGCAGCAGGGCCAGTACGGCGAACACGGCGACGGCGGTCCCGAGCTGGACGGTGGTCAGGGAGAGCGAGTCGGCTTCCTGCACGGCCTTGATCCGGGCCATGAGCAGGACGTGCGCCGTCCGGGCGAGCGCGGCGCCGAGGATGAGGAAGTCGCCGAGGCTCGGGGTGGTGAAGCCCGCCCCCTGGGTGAGCAGCACGACTCCGCAGACGGAGACGGCCGCTGCGCCGAGGAAGGCGGGCGAGGGGGCCGCGCGCCGGACGGCCGATTCGGCGAGCGGGGTGAAGATCATGGTCAGGCTGATGATGAGCCCGGCGTTGGTGGCGGAGGTGTGGACGACCCCGTAGGTCTCCAGCAGGAAGATTCCGCCGAGTACGAGTCCCAGGACCCCGGCGCCGCGCAGCTGGGCGGGGGTGAGCGTGCGCAGCTTTCGCCGGCCGGCGACGGCCAGGACGGGCAGGACCAGCGCGAAGCGCAGGACGAGCACCGCGATCACGGTGTGCGTGGTGGTGACGCCCTTGGCGGCGAGGTAGCTGCCGCCCCAGACGACGGCGACGAGCAGGACCGGCAGATCCGCGAGCCAGGCCCTGCGGGGGGCGGCGACGGAAGCGGGGGCGGCGATGGTGGACACCGGTTCTCCAACGGCAGAAGGCAGGTGGAGACTTCGGCGGCTCGCACGGGGGATTGGGCCCAAGCTACCCGAGCATGATCGGCCGGTCGAGCCTTTTGCTCCCCCTGACGCCGGGCCCCGCCCCGCCCGGCCCGCTTGCGGGCGGAGCGGGGCCCGGCGTCAGGCGAAGGTGCCGAACGCGGCGCGCCCCGTCGGCCGGTAGGTGTGGATGGCCGTGCCGGCCGAGGTGGTGCGGGAGCCCGTCAGCTCGAAGGCCGTCGGCAGGCCGCCCGTCGGGAACAGCCGACGTCCGCCGCCCAGGAAGACGGGGAAGACCAGCAGGTTCAGCTCCTCCACCAGGTCCCGCGCCAGCAGCCACTGCGCCAGCGCGCCGCTGCCGTGCACTTGCAGCTCCCCCTCGGTCGCGTCCTTGACCCGTACGACCTCGCTCTGCAGCTGCTCCCCGTCGATCGCGGTGGCGGGGCCCCAGGCGGGCTCCTTGAGCGTGGTCGAGGCCACGTACTTGGGCAGCCGGTTCAGCTTGCTCGCGACCGGGTCGGCGGGGTCGTCGTGCTGCGGCCAGTACGAGGCGAAGATCTCGTAGGTCCGGCGGCCGAGCAGGAAGGCCCCGGCCCGGTCGAAGACCTCGGTGACGAACTCCCCCATGCCTTCGTCGGCGAAGGGCACGAGCCACCCGCCGTACGCGAACCCGCCGCTGGGGTCCTCCTCCGGGCCCCCCGGGGCCTGCATCACGCCGTCGAGGGTCAGGAAGGTGGTGAGGGTCAGCTTTCCCATGGCACTGCGCTCCTTGGCTCCGGTACGTCCACTGTCACGGGTTCAGACTCCCGGGCCGCCGGGAACTCACCGCTCCGGCGCGCGCGAACGCGATGTCCGTTTCCCGCCAGCGGCGTTGCCCCCCGGGCGATTTCATTGAACCCGCAACCAACTGACGCGGGAGGAACACCATGAACGGCAACGCAGTGGCCCTGGTGACGGGTGGCAGCAGGGGAATCGGCGCGGCGACCGCGCTGCGGCTGGCCCGGGACGGGGCCGACGTGGCCCTCACCTACGCCGAGGACGCGGAGGCGGCCCGGGCGGTCGTCGGGAAGATCGAGGCGCTCGGCCGCCGCGGCCTGGTCCTGCGCGCCGACGCGGGCGACGCGGAGCGGGCCGCCGGTGCGGTGGAGGAGACGGTACGGAGCCTCGGCCGGCTCGACGTCCTGGTCAACAACGCCGGGGTCGGCGTGCTCGGCCCCCTGGAGGGACTCACCCTCGCGGAGGTGGACCGGGTCCTCTCGGTCAACGTCCGGGGCGTGTTCCTGGCCTCCCGGGCCGCGGCCGGCCGGATGGGCCGGGGCGGACGGATCATCACCATCGGCAGCTGCATGACCCAGCGGGTGGCGGCCCCGGGCGGCACCCTGTACGCGATGAGCAAGGCGGCGCTGACCGGCCTGACCAAGGCCCTCTCGCGGGAGCTCGGCGAGCGCGGGATCACCGCGAACCTGGTCCACCCGGGCCCGGTGGACACGGACATGAACCCGGCGGACGGCCCCTACGCCGCTTCGCAGTCGGCCGTGACGGCGCTGGGCCGCTTCGGCACCCCGGAGGAGGTGGCCGCCATGGTCTCCTTCCTCGCCGGCCCGGACTCCGCGTACGTCACGGGTGCCGAGTTCTCGGTGGACGGGGGTTATGCGGCGTAGGCCGTCAGGGCTCTCGGGCCATCAGGACTGTCGGGCCGTCAGGGCTCTCGGGCCCGTCAGGGCAGCCAGCGGCCTGCCTTCATCAGGTCGCGGCCGGCGATCTCGTCGACTTCGCGCCAGGCCTGGATCCACACGGGCGTGACGCGGAAGTACGGATAGGGCGTCTTGAGGCCGCTCGGGTCGAAGCCGGAGTGCGCCGCGAAGGCCTCGATCTCGCCGGGTGCGAGCTCCGCCGCCTCCAGCCGGGTCACTGCTCCCTCGACGAGGACCACGTCGCGGGTCGCGCCGAAGGCCAGCCTGGCACGGCCGCTCGCCGCGAGGTTGCGTCCGGTGGGCAGCGTGCGTCCCGTCGACAGCAGGAAGGTCTCCCCGTCCCACCGGAAGGAGAGCGGCACGAGGGTGGCGACGCCTTCGGCGTCCGCCGTGGCGACCCAGACGTCGATGTCGCTCTCGAACCGGGCCAGCGCGTCCTTGCGCCGCTGCTCCGTCGTGCGTGGCGTGCTCTGCTCCATCGTGGCCCCCTGGTGTCCGCCGTGTCCGCCGTAGCGGCAGGCTAGCAACGCCCGCAGGGGCGCACCGTCGAAACGGTGCGCCCCTGCGGGGTGTTCGCGCATGCCCCGGGGGTGTCGGCCCCCGGGGCGGTCACGAGGGTGGCGTCAGCCGCCCAGCTCCTGGTGACGGGCGGTGTGCGCGGCGGTGCCGGCCTCCGTCAGCGCGCCGAAGAGGCGCAGGCGGGAGAAGCCGCCGTCCGGGAAGATGTCGATGCGCACGTGCGTGCCGACCGCCGGGGCGTCGAGCACGAAGCGGTGGTTGGTGTCGGGCTGCAGGCGGGTGCGCGGCAGGAACTCGGTCCACTCGCCCTCCTCGCCCGTCTTGATCGACAGCGAGGCCCAGCCGGCCGAGTTGCCCTTGAGGTACGCGGTGTCGATCTCGACGGCGCGGATCTCGGACTCGGCGACGAGCTGGTAGCGGATCCAGTCGTTGCCGTTGTCGCGGCGACGGGCGGTCTCCCAGCCGTCGTCCATCTTGCGGGACCGGCCCGGGTTGATGGTGTTGGTCGGCGGGGAGTAGAAGCGGTTGGAGGCGTCCTGGACGGAGCCGCCGTTCTCCAGGGCCACCACGTCGAAGGAGCCGAGCGCCTCGAGCCACTTCGGGTCGGGCACGACCTCGCCGTAGACGCGCAGGCGGGCGATGCCGCCGTCGGGGTGCTGGTTCACGCGCAGGTGCGTGAAGCGCTGCTCGACGTCGATCTCGAAGCCGTTGGCCGCGTGGCCGCCGACCGGGGTGCGGGCGACGATGGTCGTCCACTTGATGCCGTCGCCCTGGAGCTCCGCCGGGGTCGGCGCGAGGGCGCCTTCCCAGTTGGTGGCCTCGACGGAGACGGCCTGCGGCATGTTGCCGCGGAAGTGGGCGGTGTCGACGACGATGCCGCGGATGACGCCGGGGGCGCCCAGGCGCACCAGCGCCCAGTCGTGGTCCTCGGGGGTCGGCCAGGGCTGGGTGGCGGAGATGCCGCGGCGGCGGCGGGTCTCCCAGCCGTCCATGACCTTGCCCTTGTGACCGAAGTCCTCGGGGTCGAAGTGCGCGGCCTCGGAGATCAGCAGGTTCTCGCGCTGGGCGAAGAACTCGTCGTTGGCCTCGATGACACCGGCGCCGAGCTCACGGGCGGCGAGGTTCGCGTACTGGGTGAACGGGAAGTCCGCGCTGCGGTAGTCCGCGTACGGGTCGCCGCCTCCGTACGGGTTCGCGTTGCCGGTGAAGGATTCAATCGCCACTGTCAGTTCTGCCTTTCAAGGAGTCGGCCGGTGGGCTCGGACGGGGTGCCGTGGTCGGCGATCTGCGCTCCGCGGAGCCAGGTGGACTTCACGACGCCGTGCAGGGTCTTGCCCGCGTACGCCGTGACCTGGTTGCGGTGGTGCAGGTGGGCCGGGTCCACGGTGAAGGTCTCTTCGGGGGCCAGGACGGCGAAGTCGGCGTCGCGGCCGGCCTCGATGGCGCCCTTGCTCGCCAGACCGGCGAGGGCGGCCGGGGCGGCGGACATCCAGCGGACGACGTCCTCGAGGGTGCGGCCGCGCTTCTTCGCCTCGGTCCAGATGGCCGGAAGGCCCAGCTGGAGGGAGGAGATGCCGCCCCACGCGGTGGCGAAGTCGCCGGTCTTGAGGTCCGCCGTGGAGGGGGAGTGGTCGGAGACGATGCAGTCGATCGTGCCGTCGGCGAGCGCGTCCCACAGGACGTCCTGGTTGGCGGACTCGCGGATGGGCGGGCAGCACTTGAACTCGGTGGCGCCGTCCGGGACTTCCTCGGCCGTGAGGGTGAGGAAGTGCGGGCAGGACTCGACGGTGATCTGCACGCCCTCGGCCTTGGCCGCGGCGATCAGCGGCAGCGCGGAGGCGGAGGACAGGTGCAGGACGTGGACGCGCGCGTTCAGTCGCTTCGCCTGGTCGATCAGGTTCTGGATCGCGGTGTTCTCGGCGTCCTGGGGGCGGGAGGCCAGGAAGTCGGCGTACTTGGGGCCCGCGTTCTGCGGCGCGGACTCCAGGTGGTGCGGGTCCTCGGCGTGCACGATCAGCAGGCCGCCGAAGCCGGTGATCTCGGCGAGCGAGGCGGCCAGCTGCTCCTGGTCGAGGAGGGGGAACTCGTCGACGCCGGAGGGCGACAGGAAGCACTTGAAGCCGAAGACGCCGGCGTCGTGCAGCGGGCGCAGGTCCTTGACGTTGTCCGGGAGCGCACCGCCCCAGAAGCCGACGTCCACGTGCGCCTTGGTCCGGGCCACGTCCTGCTTGACCACCAGGTTGGCGGTGGTCGTGGTCGGCGGCAGCGAGTTCAGCGGCATGTCGAGGATGGTGGTGATGCCACCGGCCGCGGCGGCGCGGGTGGCCGTCCAGAAGCCTTCCCACTCGGTACGACCGGGGTCGTTCACGTGGACGTGGGTGTCGACCAGGCCGGGGAGGAGCACGTCGTCGCCGAAGTCCTCCAGCCGGGCACCGGCCGGTACGTCGGCCTCGTACGGCAGCACGGCCGCGATCTTCCCGCCGGCGACGGCCACCGAAGCGGCACGCGTCCCCTCGGGGGTGATGACGCGCGTCGAGCGCAGTACCAGTTCCACAGCCAGGTCGGACACCGGAACCTCCCCATCTACTTCCACAGAGCGAAATTCAACGTTCTGTTGACGGAGTCTTCACGTCGATCCGGAACCAGTCAAGAGCGCCCGGACGGACCACTGACGACCGCGTATCGCAATTGGATGTTTCCACAGGATGGAATTAAGATTTCGCTATGCAGAATGTAGCTACCACCACCAGGAACCGGACGGGTAACTTCCCGAGGACGTCCGCCACCAGGACAAACCGCCTCTGACCGGCGGGGACGGCATTGCCCCGGCTCTAGGGCCGACGCAGACCGACCGGTAGGCTGCTTGCTTGCCTGCCAGCACCGAAAGGACCGCGCCCGTGCCGACGTCCAGCGCCAGCACCACCGACGCCTCCACCAAGCCCACCGCCGCCAGCGGTGGCGTCCAGTCCCTTGAGCGCGCCTTCGATCTGCTCGAACGCATGGCCGATGCCGGGGGCGAAGTCGGCCTCAGCGAGCTCTCCGCCGCCAGCGGTCTGCCGCTGCCCACCATCCATCGCCTCATGCGCACCCTCGTGGCGTGCGGCTATGTCCGGCAGCAGCCCAATCGACGGTACTCCCTCGGACCCCGGTTGATCCGCCTCGGCGAGTCCGCGTCGCGGCTGCTGGGCACCTGGGCCCGCCCCTACCTGGCGCGTCTGGTGGAGGAAACCGGCGAGACCGCGAACATGGCCCTGCTCGACGGGGACGAGATCGTCTACGTCGCCCAGGTGCCGTCCAAGCACTCGATGCGCATGTTCACCGAGGTCGGGCGCCGGGTGCTGCCGCACTCCACCGGCGTGGGCAAGGCGCTGCTCGCCTACACCCCCGCGGACGAGGTGCGGGCGCTCCTCTCGCGCACCGGGATGCCCGCCGCGACCGAGAAGACCATCACCACCCCCGAGGGCTTCCTGGACGCCCTGGAGGTGGTCCGACGGGTGGGCTACGCCGTCGACGACAACGAGCAGGAAATAGGAGTCCGCTGCCTGGCGGTCTCCGTGCCGAACTCGCCGACCGCCGCCGCGATCTCCATCTCCGGCCCGGCCGGCCGGGTGACCGAGGCGGTGGCCGAGTCCTTCGTGCCGATCCTCCAGGGCGTCGCGGCCGAGCTGTCGGTGGCCCTGCAGAGCCAGAACCCGGCGTAGGCCCTGGCCGGGCGGTAGACCCGAGAGAGCCCGGCGCCCCTCCAGTGGGGCGCCGGGCTCTCGCGTACTCCCCCGGCGCGCGGGGGCCGACCTCCGGCGGCCCGGCCGGAGGGGGCTGCGCCGTGCGGCCCGGGCCGCACGGGTGACCGCGCCGGTCAGGCCGCCGGGACGGAGTCCGCGCCCTGGGTCAGACGGCCATCGGTCATCAACGCCGTGGCGTCCATCCGCTCCAGGTGCGCGTGGTCGTGGGTGACCAGCACGGTGGCGGTGGAGCGCTCGCGGGTGAGGGTGACCAGCAGGTCGAGTATCGCGGCGCCGCGCTCGTGGTCGAGGGCGCTGGTGGGCTCGTCGACCAGCAGCACGGCGGGCTCGTTCATCAGGGCGCGGGCGATGTTGATCCGCTGGCGCTGCCCTCCGGAGAGCTGGTGCGGCCGCTTGTCGGCCTTGTCGGCCAGTCCCACCGCGTCCAGCAGCTCCAGGGCCCGCCGGCGCAGGGCGCGCGGGGGGCGGCCGGAGAGGTGGGCCATCACCTGGAGCTGTTCGGCGGCTGTGAGCGAGGCCAGCAGGTTCGGCTGCTGGAAGACGATGCCGATCTTCTCCCGGCGCAGCGCCGACTTCTCGCCCGCGCCGAGCTGCGAGGTGTCCTGCCCCGCCACGACCACCCGGCCCGCGTCGGGCGTGACGAGGGTGGCGGCGACCGCCAGCAGGCTGGACTTCCCGGAACCGGAGGGGCCGACCACCGCCGTCAGGGTGCCGGCGGGCACCTCCAGGCCGACCGCGTCCAGCGCCGTGAGGCGGCCGTCGCCGTCCGGGTAGGTGAGCGTGACGTCGTGCACGAGCAGGGTCATCGGGCGCTCCCGAGGGCGGTCAGGGGGTCGACGGCGGTGATCCGCCGGATGGACAGGGCGGCGCCCAGCGCGCCGAGCGCGATCATGACGGCGGCCGGGACCAGCACGGTGGCGGCGTCGAGCACGAAGGGCACGTCACCGCCGCTGATCAGCGCTCCGAAGGCGGCCGCGAGCGCGGTGCCCGTACCGGTGCCGAGCGCCAGCATCACCACGGCCTGCCCGAGGGCGTCCTTGAGGAGGTACGGGGTGGAGGCACCCAGTGCCTTCAGCACGGCGATGTCCCCGCTGCGCTGGATGGTCCACACGGTGAAGAAGGCTCCTATGACCAGGGCCGAGATGGCGAAGAGGAACCCGCGCATCAGCTGGAGCGAGCCGTTCTCGGAGGTGTAGGAGCCGATCGCGCTCAGGGCCTCGTCGACGGTCTGCGCCGTGGTGCCGGTGGCCCGGTCGCCGGCCGCCCAGTCGACGCCCTTGCCGTCCAGGGCCACGACGGTGGCGAGGGTGTCGATGGAAGTGCCGGGGTTCCCGACGCGCTGCCAGTCGTTGAGGTCCATCCAGACGACCGGGGTGTGGCTGTAGGCGGCGGTGCCGGATACGGCGGCCACGGTTGTCTCGACCTGGCCGATCCTGAGCTTGGCTCCGGCGGTCAGCCCGCCGAGCTCCTTGGCGGCCTTCTCCGTGAGGACCACCCCGCCCTGGGCGAGCCCGCTCCCCCGGGGTGCGAGGGGGCCCGCCGGATCCACGCCGAAGACGGACACGGCCGCCGTGCGCTCACCCGAGACGACGTTGGTGGTGCGGATGCCCAGCGGCTGCGCCGAGGTCACCCCGGGCTGCTCCCGCCAGGCCAGCCAGGCCTTCTCGGGCACCTGGGAGTTGGTGAAGGAGACCTTCTGGTCCCCGGCGGGCGCGGCGAACGCGAGGCGGGTGGTGGCGGGCAGGCCGGTGACGGCCGAGATGTTCTCCCGGGCCAGGCCCGCGGTGAGCCCGGACAACAGGCCGACCAGCAGCGTGATCAGCAGTACGACCGAGCCCATCAGGGCGAAGCGGCCCTTGGCGAACCGTAGATCTCTCCATGCGACGAACATGTTCCCCACCTTGGTCTTCCGCGTGGACACAAGGCATCGCGCCACAGTAGAGATCCTCGTATCGAAGGGCGCACCAAGACATCAATCCTTTGGTTGACCGGGGCCCCCGGACCCGGACTTACGCTGGTCAGGCCATGACTCCTCCCCTCCCGCCCGCCGCGGCCGCCCTCGCGCCCCCCTCACCCGGCGCCCCCGGCGTCCGCACCCTCACCCCCGTCTCCCGCGTCCTGCGGCTGTGCCTGCACGCGCTGCTCTTCGGCCTGCTCGCCCTCGCCGCCGGGCGGGCCGTCGCCGACTCCGCGCCGCAGGCCGGCTGGGTGGTCGGGGCCTGCGCGGTGCTGGCCGCCGTGTACCTCGCGGGCGTACGGACGCCCGCGGTGCACCGCTCGGCGCGCGCCGGGGCGGTGTGGCTGGCCGGATTGTGCACGGCCTGGGCCGCGCTGCTGGTGGTCTCCCCCGACGGGCTGTGGATCGCCTTCCCGCTGTACTTCCTGGAGCTGCACCTGCTGCGGCTGCGCTGGGGCGTGGCCGCCGTCGCGGGGACGGCGGCCGCGGCGATCGGCGGGTTCGTGGGACATCACAGCCTCGCGCACAGCAGCGCGGTGACCCCCGGGGCCTTCCTCGGGCCGCTGCTGGGCGGCGCCGTGGCGGTGGCGACCGTACTGGGCTACCAGGCGCTGTACCGGGAGAGCGAGCGGCGCCGCGAGCTGATCGAGGAGCTCATCACGACCCGGGCCGAACTCGCGGCGGCCGAGCGGAGCGCCGGGATCCTGGCGGAGCGGGAGCGGCTCGCCCGGGAGATCCACGACACCCTGGCGCAGGGCCTGTCGTCCATCCAACTCCTCCTGCGGGCCGCGGAACGCAGCCTGCCCGAGGGCTCGGCGGCCCTTCCGCACATCGGCCGGGCCCGGGAGGCCGCCCAGGAGAACCTCGCCGAGGCGCGTCGCTTCGTACGGGCCCTCACGCCTCCGGACCTGGAGCACGGGTCGCTGCCGGCCGCGCTGGAACGCCTGTGCACCGGGGCTCCGGGCCCCCGGGTCCGCTTCTCCCTGAGCGGCACCCCGCGCCCTCTGCCCACCCCCTACGAGGTGGCGCTGCTGCGGATCGCGCAGTCGGCGCTGGCCAATGTGGTGCGGCACGCGGAGGCCGGGCGCGCCGAGATCACCCTGACCTTCATGGACTCCTCCGTGACCCTGGACATCGTCGACGACGGCAAGGGCTTCGACCCCACGTCCGCACCCTCCGGTGACGGCGGCTTCGGGCTGCCCGCGATGCGCTCGCGCGCCGAGACCCTCAGCGGCCTGTTCACGGTCGAGTCCGCCCCCGGCCAGGGCACCGCCGTGGCCGTCACCCTTCCCCTGCCCGCGGAGGCCCTGTCATGACGATCCGCCTGCTCCTCGCCGACGACCACCCCGTGGTCCGGGCCGGGCTGCGCGCGGTGCTGGACACGGAGCCGGACTTCGAGGTGGTCGCGGAGGCGGCCACGGCGGAGCGGGCGGTGGAGCTGGCCCGCTCCGCCGGGGTCGACGTGGTCCTGATGGACCTCCAGTTCGGCCCCGGCGGCGGCATGCACGGCTCGGCGGCCACGGCCCTGATCACGGCCGGGTCCCCGTCCCCCCGGGTGCTGGTCCTGACCACGTACGACACGGACGCGGACATCCTGGCGGCGGTGGAGGCGGGCGCCTCGGGCTACCTCCTCAAGGACGCCCCGCCGGAGGAACTGGCGGCGGCGGTCCGCACCGCGGCGGCCGGCCAGTCGGCACTGGCCCCGGCGGTGGCGCTACGCCTGATGGACCGCATGCGCACCCCTGCCGAAGCCCTGACCAAGCGCGAACTGGAGGTCCTCCAACTGGTCGCGGACGGCCTGTCGAACCAGCAGATCTCCAAGCAGCTCTTCCTCAGCCAGGCCACGGTCAAGTCCCACCTGGTCCACATCTACGCAAAACTCGGCGTCGACTCCCGCACCTCGGCAGTGGCCACGGCGGCCACCCGGCGCCTGATCCGGACGCCCTGACCGCTCCCCGCGGGGCTGTCCCCCACCCGGTCCGGCGGCCTACGCCACCCAGTACGGCCGCTCCACCGCCGAAGGCAGGGGCACGCCCCCGTGGAAGGCCTCCGCGAGTCTCCGTACGCCCTCGTCCAGCCGCTCCGCCGCCAGCGTGTACGGGATCCGCAGCCGGTGCTCGAAGGTCCCGGGGTCCACCCCGAACCGCGCGCCGCGCCCGATGTTGACCCCGGCCGCCGCCGCCCGGTCCGCCAGCGCCGAGCTGACCGGCTCCCCCAGGTCCACCCAGAGCGAGAGCCCGCCCGGCGGCACCTGCCAGGACCACTCCGGCGTGTGCCGCTCCAGCGAAGCGATCAGCGCCGCCCGCTGTCCGCGCAGCCGGTCCAGCCGGGCGGGCAGCGTCCGCTCCAGCCCCTCCAGCAGCGGGAGCGCCACCAGCTGGTCCAGGACCGAGCCGGTCATGTCGGCCGCCACCCGCACCGCCGTCAGCTCCGTGATCATCTTGGCGGTGGCCCGGATCCACCCGACCCGCAGCCCGCCCCAGTGCGTCTTGCTCAGCGAGCCGATGGTCACCACGTGATCGGCCCCGCCCTTCGGCGCGAGCGAGGCCAGCGGGGCGGGCGCCGGCACGTCGAGCGCGATGTCGGCGATGGTCTCGTCGACCACCAGCCAGGTCCCGGTCCGCCGGGTCGCCGCCAGCAGCCGCAGCCGCTGCTCCTCCGGCATCAGCGCGCCCGTCGGGTTGTGGAAGTCGGGGATCACGTAGGCGAGCCTCGGCACGGTCTGGCGCAGCGCGGACTCGGCGATCTCCAGGTCCCAGCCCGCGTCGGAGACGGCGATCGACCCGGTGCGCAGCCGTGCGTGGCGCAGGGCGTCCAGGGCGTTGGCGTAGGTCGGGTTCTCGGTCATCACCCGGTCCCCGGGGCGGCACAGCATGCTCGTCACCAGGGCGAACGCCTGCTGCGCGCCCGCCGTGACGAGGATCTGCTCCGGGCGGGTCGCCAGTCCCCGCCGGGTGAACCGCTCCGCGATGGCGGTCCGCAGGTCGGGCAGCCCGAAGGGGTGGTAGCCGGGGTGCCGGGCGAAGGCCGGGAGCCTGGGCGCGGCCCAGGCCACGGCCTCGGTGAGGCTGTCCTCGGGGGCGCCCATGGCGGCGATGGCGAGGTCGATGCCGGGGTCGCCGTCGGCGTGGTAGCCGCCGGCGCCGACGATGGCGTGCGCGCCGACCGGGCGGTGGCCTTCGGGGAGCTCGGTCCAGGTTCCGGAACCGCGGCGGCTGCGGACGTAGCCGCTCTCGCGCAGGAGGTCGTAGGCGCCGGTGACGGTGGCCCGGCTGGCGCCGATCGCCTCGGCGAGCTCGCGTTCGGCGGGCAGGCGCACGTGCAGGGCGATCCGGCCGTCGAGGATCAGGGTGCGGACGGCGTCGGCCAGGGCCCGGTAGCCGGGGCGGGCCAGTACCTCCGCCGGGAGCAGGGCCGCGAGCTGGCGGCTGCCGATCGTTCTGTCCGCCGTCTGGACCACTCGCCCGTTTGCCATGCCAACCTCCCCCGATTGGCTCTGCCTGCCAGGCCAATCCAGGTCCAGACTCGCTGCATTGGCCGCCGATTGGCAAGGAGATGCCGCCGATGCTGACCGACCGTGACGAACGGAACCTGCTCACCGCCGCCGAGAACCGGATCGCCGAGCCCCTGCGCGTGGGGGCCGCGCTGGCCGCCGTACGACGCCTCCTGCGGCGGGAGCGAGAATCGGTGACATGTCGCACCACAGCACCACCTCAGACCAGCAACGGCAGCCCCGGCGACCCGCGGCGGCAGCCGACGGCTCCGCTCCCCCGGTGATCGCCGGCCTGCTCCTCGCCGCCGGCGGCGGCCGGCGCCTGGGCGGCCGCCCGAAGGCCCTGCTGACCTACCGGGGCCGCCCGCTGGTGGAGAACGCCGTACGGGTCCTGCGCGAGGCGGGCTGCGGCCCGCTGCACGTGGTGCTCGGCGCCTCCGCGGCCGAGGTGCGCGAGCGCGCCGACCTGAGCGGCTGCGTGGTGACGGACAACCCGGACTGGGCCGAGGGCATGGGCTCCTCCCTGCGGATCGGCCTCGCCTCGCTGGCCGGTACGGGGGCCGGCGCGGCCCTGGTCTCCCTGGTGGACCAGCCGGGCATCGGCCCTGAGGCGGTGGCCCGGGTCCGGGCCGCCTACCGGTCCCCCGCGAGCCTGGTGGCGGCGGCCTACGACGGCGAGCGCGGGCACCCGGTGCTGTTCGGGGCGGACCGGTGGCCGGACATCGTGGCGACGGCCACGGGCGACAAGGGCGCGCGGGTGCACCTCTCGGCGCACGCGGACGAACTCACGCTGGTCGAATGCGGTGACATCGCGGAGGCCTTCGACATCGACACCCCGCCGGACCTGGCACGACTCGCCTGAGCGGGCTGTGACCACGATGGCACTGAGGGCCACTTGGAGCCGTCCGGGAACCGGAATCTGTCGACTCAGAGAATCTCGACATCAACAAACCATTGAACTTCCACCATGAGGAAATTACTATCCACTGGTCAGAAGCGCCCTGAACCCCAGACGGCGCCCGCGACCGTATCCCGGAACTCTCCACACCCGACGGCACTGCGTGCCGTCTCGCGCGAGCATTCCCCCGCGGCCGCCAGGCACCGCCGCTGAAGGAGTGACAGATATGTCCGCACCAGCGCCGTCGCTGGCCATCGTCGACGCCGAGCCCCTGCCCCGGCAGGACGAGGTCCTCACCGACGCGGCTCTCGCCTTCGTCGCGGAGCTCCACCGGCGGTTCGCCCCCCGCCGCGCCGAGCTCCTCGCCCGCCGCTCCGTGCGCCGCGCCGAGATCGCCCGCACTTCCACGCTCGACTTCCTCCCGGACACCGCACAGGTCCGCGAGGGCGACTGGAAGGTGGCGCCGGCCCCGGCCGCGCTGAACGACCGCCGCGTGGAGATCACCGGCCCGACGGACCGCAAGATGACCATCAACGCCCTGAACTCGGGTGCCAAGGTCTGGCTCGCCGACTTCGAGGACGCCTCGGCTCCCACCTGGGAGAACGTGGTCATCGGCCAGCTCAACCTGATCGACGCCTACGAGCGCCGCATCGACTTCACCGACGCCCGCACGGGCAAGGCGTACGCCCTCAAGCCCGCCGAGGAGCTCGCCACCGTCGTGATGCGCCCCCGCGGCTGGCACCTGGAGGAGCGCCACCTGCAGTTCGAGGGCGGCCCGGCCTCCGGCTCCCTGGTCGACTTCGGCCTGTACTTCTTCCACAACGCCAAGCGCCTCATCGCGCTCGGCAAGGGCCCGTACTTCTACCTGCCGAAGACCGAGTCCCACCTGGAGGCGCGCCTCTGGAACGAGATCTTCGTCTTCGCCCAGGACTACGTCGGCATCCCGCAGGGCACCGTCCGCGCGACCGTCCTGATCGAGACGATCACGGCCGCGTACGAGATGGACGAGATCCTCTTCGAGCTGCGCGACCACGCGGCGGGCCTGAACGCCGGCCGCTGGGACTACCTCTTCTCCATCGTCAAGAACTTCCGTGACGGCGGCGAGAAGTTCGTCCTGCCGGACCGCAACGCGGTGACGATGACCGCCCCCTTCATGCGGGCGTACACCGAGCTCCTCGTGAAGACCTGCCACAAGCGCGGCGCGCACGCCATCGGCGGCATGGCGGCCTTCATCCCGTCCCGCAAGGACGCGGAGATCAACAAGGTCGCCTTCGAGAAGGTCAAGGCCGACAAGGACCGCGAGGCCGGCGACGGCTTCGACGGCTCCTGGGTCGCCCACCCCGACCTGGTCCCGATCGCGATGGCCTCCTTCGACGCCGTCCTGGGCGAGAAGCCCAACCAGAAGGACCGCCTCCGCGAGGACGTCTCCGTCGCCCCCGGCGAGCTCATCGCGATCGACTCCCTCGACGCGAAGCCCACGTACGACGGCCTGCGCAACGCCGTCCAGGTCGGCATCCGCTACATCGAGGCGTGGCTGCGCGGCCTCGGTGCCGTCGGCATCTTCGGCCTGATGGAGGACGCCGCCACCGCCGAGATCTCGCGCTCGCAGATCTGGCAGTGGATCAACGCCGGCGTGGTCTTCGAGAACGGCAAGCTCGCCACCGCCGACCTCGCCCGCGAGGTCGCGGCCGCCGAACTCGCCGCGATCCGCGAAGAGGTCGGCGAGGAGGCCTTCACCTCCGGCAAGTGGCAGCAGGCCCACGACCTCCTCCTCCAGGTCTCGCTCGACGCCGACTACGCGGACTTCCTCACCCTCCCCGCGTACGACCAGCTCATCGGCTGACACCCCGCCTTCGGCTGAATCGCACAGCAGCCGAAACCACGACAACGCCCCCGAAGCCTTCCGGCTCCGGGGGCGTTGTCGTGCGTGCGCGTCCGGCGCGTCCGTACGGTCTACGCCGAACGACCGATCGGTTGTTACTTGTTCGTAACTTGCCTGTACCTAGCGGTAACAACGCGCGGGGTGACACCTTTCCGATTGCCACCGGCCGGAGGTAACCCCCACTTACCCCGCCATGCGCCGGAGTTGTTCCCGGCTTCCGCATGGCCGACCGCAGGAGTTCCGCAGTGATCGGAATGCGCAGCGACAGCATGGACCGGGCCCGTCGGGTGCGACGACTGGCCGGGATCGGGATGGCAGTGCCGCTCGTCGCCGGGGCCCTGGTCGCCGGAGGGGCCGGGACGGCCGTGGCCGGACCGGGGAACGGACCCACGGCAGTGGTGTCCCTCGGCGACAGCTACATCTCCGGGGAAGCCGGACGCTGGAAGGGCAACAGCCTGACCAACAGCGGGAACCGGACCGGTACGGACCGGGCCTGGGTGAGCGGCAGCAGCTACGACCCCGGCAAGGTCTACGGGGCCACCGCCGGCGGATGCCACCGGTCGGACTCCGCCGAGGTGAAGAGCGCCGGGCCGCTCGCCGATGTCGCGATCAACCTGGCCTGCTCCGGGGCGGTCTCGCAGAACGTGTTCCGCGCCTCCAACGGGGGCGTCGCCTTCAAGGGCGAGGCCCCGCAGGCCGATCAGCTCGCCGCCGTGGCCGCGAGCAACAACGTCAAGGTCATCGCGCTGTCCATCGGCGGCAACGACCTCGGCTTCGCCGACATCATCAAGGAGTGCGCGTACGACTTCGTGCTCTGGAACTCCTACTGCTACGACGACCAGCAGGAGGGTGTGGACGCGAAGATCGACGGGGTCATGGCCGACGTCGGCAAGTCCGTGGACGAGGTGCGGGCCGTCATGCGCGGCGCCGGGTACGCCGACTCCTCGTACCGGATCGTGCTGCAGTCCTACCCGTCGCCGATCCCGCGCGGCGCGGAGAACCGGTACACCCAGAGCGACTGGAGCCGGCTCAACACCGGCGGGTGTCCCTTCTGGAACAGGGACTCCGACTGGGCGCGGGACTCCCTCGTGCCGCAGATCGCCGGGCGGCTCAAGGCGGTCGCCGCGGCCAAGGGCGCGCAGTTCCTGGACCTGAAGGACATGATGCAGGGGCGCGAGGTGTGCGCGAAGGCCAGCAAGCAGGTGACCACCGCGGTGCCGGCCTCGGCGAAGACCAGCGAGTGGGCGCGCTGGATCGACAGCAGCGAGACGCAGGGGCTGGTCCAGGAGTCCATGCACCCGAACTACTTCGGGCAGCTCGCGGCCGGGCGCTGCCTGGCCCTGGTCGTGGCGCAGCCGGCGGGCAGCGGCTTCGGCTGCAAGAACACCGCCGGGGCCGACCAGAGCGGGATGTACCTCACGCCGACGCCGTAGCCGTGCCGGGTCCGCCGGCGTGGGAGGGGTGCCCCTTGCCCCGGGCGCCGTCGGCGGGCTCGAGCCCGCCGACGGCCGCCTCGACGGCCGCCTCGACGCCTGCGCGGGTGATCGGATAGGTGGCGCTGCCCATCGTGAACGGGGCGCCGATCTCGGGCATCGTGTTCCTTCGTGGCGGGGCCGGGGTCGCGGAGTCGGCGGAGCTTTCAGGATATTGGGGTGATCGGGTGAGGTCCCGGCTGGGATGCTCTCGCCATGACCTCAGTCCGCACCGCCGCCCGCTCCGCCCGTCCGGCGCGGCCCAGTCTCTACATCTCCGTCGACATCGAAGCCGACGGGCCCATCCCCGGGCCGTACTCGATGATCAGCTTCGGGGCCGCCGTGGCCGGGCGGCAGGTCGGCGCTTCGTATACGGCCGCCGATCCGGAACAGGACACATTCTACCGGGAGTTGCGCCCCATCAGCGAGGCGTACGTACCGGAGGCGCTCGCGGTCAGCGAGCTGGACCGGGACCGGCTGGTCCGCGAGGGCGCCGAACCGGCCGTCGCCATGGCGGAGTTCCGCGCCTGGGTGCGGGAGGTCTCGGTGGGGGCGCAGCCGGTGATGTGCGCCTATCCTGCCTCCTTCGACTGGACCTTCCTGTACTGGTACTTGATGAGCTTCGGCGGCGACAGCCCCTTCGGCCACTCGGGCTGTCTGGACATGAAGACCCTCTACGCGGCCAAGGCCGGGGTCCCGCTCCGCGCAGCCGTCAAGGGGCGCATGCCGCGCGAACTGCTCTCCCGGCGGCCGCACACCCACCACGCCCTCGACGACGCCATCGAGCAGGCCGAGTTGATGAGCAACCTGATGGCGTGGGTGCCGCCCGGTCAGGCCGACCGGCCCGGCTAGGCCAGCTCCGGCAGGAGGTCGCGCAGGGGGGTGCGGGTGCCCGAGGTGTAGGCCGCGCGGAAGGCCTGGGGGGTGAGGCGGGATCGGACCGTGTGCTGGACGCGGGGGGCCGAGGCCGCGTGCGGGCGGGTGCGGGAGACCGCGCCGAGGAGCCGGGCCGCTTCGGCGTAGCGGCCCTGGTCCGCCTCCAGTTCGGCGAGGAGTTCCACCGTGAAGGCCTGCCCGAGGGTGTCGTCCAGCGCGAACTGGGTCCGCAGCGCGCTCAGCAGTTCTCTACGGGCCTGCGCCGGGTGGCCCTCGTGGCGCTGGACCAGGGCGTGAGCGTAGCTCACCCAGGACCGGGCCCACAGGTCGACCGAGCCGTCCGGCGCGCTGCCCGGCGGGCCGTCCTCGACCGGGACCGAGGCCGGGTCCGTACGGGCGACCGCGAGGGTGTGCGCGGCGAGCAGGGCTTCCCGGCCGGGGCCGAACTCCTGGTCGGCCGGGAGGAGTTCCAGTCCTTCCCGGTATTCCTCCGCGGCGTCCTCGTACCGGTCCTCCCACAGCGCGATCGTTCCGCGCAGGTACGCGAGGTACGCCAGGCAGGCGTCCTCCCCCTCGTGGACGGCCTCCGCCCACGCCTCCACCAGCAGGGGGTCGGCGCCGTCCGCCTCCCCGAAGACCGCGACCAGCCACGCCGCGAGCCACAGCGCCCGGGCGGGCCGGGGCGCCGGGTGCACGGCCAGGGCGCGTTCCACGTGCCTGCGCCCCTCCGCCGCCATCCCGCACGCGGACCACAGGAACCACAGGGACACCGCGATCTCCAGCGCTGCGCCCGGTCCTCCCGCGGCGAGCGGGTTCATCGCCGCGCGCAGCTCGGGGAGTTCCCGCAGGGCGAGGGCGCGCGCCTCGCCCTGCGCACCGGCGCGCCACAGCTGCGCGGCCCGCTCCGCCATCACCCGGCAGCGTTCGCGGTGGCGCCGGGCCGTCGTCGCGCCGTCCCCGGCGGGTCCGTGCGCGAGCCGCCGGGCCGCGTACGCCCGTACGGACAGCGGCAGCCGGTAGCGGCCGGGCCCGGCGTCCGCGAGCAGGCCCGGGGCCAGCCGGAGCAGTGCCTCGACGGCCGTGTCCGGGGTGAGCGCCCCGAAGCCGCACACCTCTGCGACGGCCGCCCTGTCGAAGGAGCCCGCGAAGACGGAGAGCCGCTCCCAGAGCAGGCGTTCGGCGGGCGAGGCCAGCCGGAGCGAGCGTTCGGCATCCACGCGGGTGCTGCGGCCCGCGCCCCCGGCGAGGAAGCCCAGCGGGTCGGAGTCGAGTCGGCGGAGCGCCTGCGCGGGCGCGTACTGGTGCGAGCGCCCCGCCGCGAGCTCCAGCGCCCCGGGGATCCCGTCGAGCGCCCGGACCAGCGCGGCCACGGCGCCCGCGTTGCGGTCGGTCAGCTCGAAGAAGGGGTCCGCGCCGCGCGCCCGCTCCGCAAAGAGCCGTACGGCCGCGTACCCGGCGACGTCCGCCACCGGGAACCGCCGGGCGGGGTCGGGCGCACCGTGCCCCGGCACGACCGACGGGGACGGGGGCAGCGGCTGCACGGAGGGCGCGGTCGGTACCGACAGCGGTGGTACGGCGAGCACGGCTTCCCCGGCGATCCGCAGCCGCCGCTGCGACGTGGCCAGAATCCGTAGCCCCGGAAGCCGCAGCAGCTCGGCCGCGAGCCCCGCGCCGGCCTCCCCCAGCTGTTCGCAGCCGTCGAGCACGAGCAGCGTCTCACGCCCCGCCAGGCGGTCTGCGAGCTCCCCCAGGAGACCGCCCCAGCACCGCTCGGGCAGGCCCGCGAGCTCCACCCAGACGACATCGAGGCCGTCCCGGTCGCGCAGGGTGCGGACGGTGCGCACCGCGAGCCGGGTCTTGCCGATGCCGGCCGGTCCGGTCAGCGTGACCAGGCGTTCCGTGGCGAGCAGGGTGGCGAGGGCGCCGAGCTCCCGCTCCCGCCCGATGAAGCTCGACAGTTCGGCGGGCACCGCCTGCCGCACGCCCGAGCCGGCCTCCCCCACACATCCTCCTGCTCTGTCCGACACGTGCGCACCGTCATGTGGTCAACAGTTGAACGCACAAAGAGAGATGATCTGCTCATAATCCCGTTGTCCCGTCACCGACCGGGAGAACCACCAAGGGGAGGGTATGAACTCGGCCATTTCCGCCATCGACGACACGGATCGGGCACTCGTCCACGCACTCCAGCTCGCACCCCGCGCGAGCTGGGAACTGCTGGGTCCGGTCCTCGGCGCCCGCCCGGACACCCTGGCCCGCCGCTGGGAGCGGCTCACCGGGTCCGGCGAGGCGTGGCTGAGCGGACTCGGGCTGCGCACCGGCGTCACGAAGCCCTGCATGGCGTGGGTGGAGGTCACGTGCACCGCGGGCACCTCGCCTTCGGTGGGGGACGTGCTCGTGGCGGATCCGCACGCCCTGGGGATCGAGCACACCACCGGGAGCCGGGACCTGCTCGTTTTCGTGGCGGTACCCGACCTGCCGACCCTGTACGCCTACCTGTCCTGCCGGGTGCAGAGGATCCCCGGCGTGGTCGGCACCCGCACCTCGATGGTGACGGCGGTGCACTACGCCCCCGACCGCTGGCGCCTGGACCAGCTGACCCCGGCCCAGATCGGCCTGCTGACCCGGCGGACCCGGCGGCCCGCGGCTTCCGCCGCCCCGGACCGGCCTGCGGTGGCGCCGCTCCAGGAGGAGGACCGGCCGCTGGTCCTGGCCCTGGCCGCGGACGCGCGGCGCACGGTGGCCTCGCTGGCCCGGGAGTTCCGGATGAGCGAGTCGACCGTACGGCGCAGGCTGGCGCGGCTGGAGGGCGGGCAGAGCCTGCGCTACAGCTGCGCGCTGGCCTCGGCGCTGTCGGGCTGGCCGGTGTCGGCGACGCTGTGGGCGGAGGCCTCCGAGTTCGAGCTCGCCGACTGCGCGGCGGTCGCCGCGGGGCTGCGCGAGACCCGTGTCTGCATGTCCGTCAGCGGCCCCTGGAACTTCATGATCAGCGCCAGGCTGCGCACGGTGGAGGACCTCTCCCGCTATACGGCGGAGCTCACCCGGCGGCTGCCGGGCCTGCGCATCACGGATTCGGCGGTGGCCCTGCAGGTCCGCAAGACGGAGGCCCAGGAACTGGACCGCCGCGGCCACCGCGTGCGTACCGTCACCCCGGACATCTGGTCGCACCCGGTCCCGGGCAGGTCCGATCCCGTGTGCCCGGTGGGCCTCTAGGGGGTGTCCGTGGGCCCAGGTAGCCCGCAGGCCCGGGTAGCCCTCAGCCCCGCCCGCACCGAAACGCGTACGGCGGTGCGGACGCCAACCCCGCAGTGGGTGACGTACGCACCGCCGTGTCCCGCGCCCGGACCGGGGCCGGCCCGGCCGTCGCGCACGGACCGGGAACGGCCCGGTCGGCGCGCACCGGCCGGGAAGAGCCCGGTCAGTGCACCAGTACCGGATCCGGGGCGGCCGAGGCCGATCCCTTCTTGGCACCGAGGTGGTTGAAGGCCAGGTTCAGCAGGATGGCCACGACGCAGCCGGTGCTGATGCCGGAGTCGAGGACGACCAGCAGGTCCTCGGGGAAGGCGTGGTAGAAGCCGGGGGCCGCGATCGGGATCAGGCCTATGCCGAGCGAGGCGGCGACGATCAGGGCGTTCTCGCCCGTCTCCATGGCCGCGCCGGCCAGGGTCTGGATGCCGCTGGCGGCCACCGAGCCGAAGAGGACTATGCCCGCGCCGCCGAGGACCGGCAGCGGTACGACTCCGATGAAGGAGGCGGCGATGGGACACAGGCCCAGCAGGATCAGGATGCCGCCGCCGGCCGCGACGACGAACCGGCTGCGGACCTTGGTCATGGCGACCAGACCGATGTTCTGCGCGAAGGCGCTGCACATGAACCCGTTGAACAGCGGGCTGAGCGCACTGCCCAGGGTGTCGGCGCGCAGGCCGCCCTCGATGGTTTTCGCGTCCGCCGGACGGCCGACGATCTTGCCCAGCGCGAGGATGTCGGCGGTGGACTCGGTCATGCACACGAGCATCACGATGCACATGGAGACGATCGCGGCGACCTGGAACTGCGGCGCCCCGAAGTGGAACGGCGTCGGGAAGCCGATGAAGTCGGCGTTCTTGACGGCGTCGAAGTTCGTCATGCCCAGCGGCAGCGCGATGAGCGTGCCGGCGACCAGGCCGAGGAGGATGGAGATCTGCTGGAGGAAGCCGCGCAGGAACTTGCGCATCAGCAGGACGATGGCGAGGGTGACCGCGGCCATGGCGATGTTCTTCATCGAGCCGTAGCCGGCGGCGTGACTGTTCCCGCCCTGCGACCAGTTGAAGGCCACGGGGAGCAGCGAGACGCCGATCAGGGTGATGACCGTACCGGTGACGACCGGTGGGAAGAACCGGACCAGTTTGCCGAAGTACGGGGCGGCGAAGAAGCCGAGGATTCCGGCGACGATGATCGCGCCGAAGATGATCGGGATGGCGTTGTCGCCCTCACCCTTTCCGATGGCGATCATCGGGGTCACACCGGCGAAGGAAACACCGTTGACGAAGGGGAGCTTGGCGCCGATCTTCCAGAAACCGAGGGTCTGGAGGAGGGTGGCGAGTCCTGCGGTGAAGAGCGAGGCGCCCATCAGAAAGGCGGTCTCGGTGGCGGAGAGGCCGACGGCCGGTCCGACGATCATGGGCGGGGCAACTACACCCGCGTACATGGCGGCTACGTGCTGGAGGCCGCTGGTGAACATCTTCAGCGGGGGCAACGTCTCGTCGACCGGGTGCTTCCCCCCTGAGTCGTCCGAGCCCTGCGGTACTGCGACTGCGTCTGCGTCTTTGCGAAACCTGGGCGCCTGAGCCACGGCTTCCTCCGAACTGTTTAACACGCCGGCAGGGACGTGATGTGTCTGGGAGGTGATGCGAAAGCTGTACGAGTCGAGCCTGTATGGAGTTGTGGGGGTGCTGCGGGTACCGGTGTTGCGGGTACGGGTGTTGCGAATGCTTGTCCCAAGGGGTGCGGAAACGATTCGCCCGAGTCGTTTCCACGCCTTGCGGCCCGGGAGCCGCCGGTAAGGAAGTCAAAAGTGAGCTGGAGGTGCCGTAGCAGTGGCGCGGTACGCGGTCTGCGGGGCTCATGGCACGAGCTGCGGGACGCGGTACGCGAGCTGCGGGGCTCGTCGCACGGACTGCGCGCTGGTGGCACGGGCTGCGGAGCAACTGGCACGAGTCACCGCTCCCGGGTAGCGCCCTCGGAAGAACCTCGGGCGCTACCCGGGAACAGCTGCCGTGGACCCCGCTCGGGTCCGCGGCCGCCGGCCGGGGGCCGTCCCCCCCGGCCGGACTCCGTGGGATCAGGCCTGCGCGGAGATCCGCGCGAGGCGCTGGGCCTCTTCCCGAGTGGACACGGCGATGGCGTCCTCGTCGGCGAAGAGCAGACGGTTGTTCTCGACGATCTGCTTGCCGTTGACGAACGACGCGGTGACCGGGGCCGCCGCACCGAAGACCAGCGCCGTGACCGGGTCGGCGATCGAGGAGTGCAGGAGGGTGTTCAGGTTCCAGAGCACCAGGTCGGCGCACTTGCCGACCTCGAGCGAACCGATGTTCGAGGCGCGGCCGAGGACCTGGGCGCCACCGAAGGTACCGAGGCGCAGGGCCTGGCGGGCGTTGAGCGCGCGCTCGCGGTGGACCGGGTTCAGGCGGTTGATGAGCAGCGCGTTGCGCAGCTCGGTGTGCAGCTCACCGGACTCGTTCGAGGCGGTGCCGTCCACGCCGAGGCCGACCGGGACACCGGCGGCGAGCATGTCCGGGACGCGGGCGATGCCGGCGGCCAGACGGGCGTTGGAGGACGGGCAGTGCGCGACACCGGTCTTGGTACGGGCGAACGCGGCGATGTCGGAGTCGTTCATGTGGACGCTGTGCGCCATCCACACGTCCTCGCCGAGCCAGCCGGTCGACTCGAAGTAGTCGGTCGGGCCCATGCCGAACAGTTCCTTGCAGAACTGCTCTTCCTCGACGGTCTCCGAGCCGTGCGTGTGCATGCGCACACCCAGGCGGCGGGCCATCTCGGCACCCTGCTTGAGCAGCTCGGTGGAGACCGAGAAGGGGGAGCACGGGGCGACGGCGACCTGGGTCATCGCGTCGAAGGAGGAGTCGTGGTACTTCTTCACGGTCGCCTCGGTGTCCGCGAGGGCACCTTCGAGGGTCTCGACCGCGTGGTCCGGCGGCAGGCCGCCGTCCTTCTCGCTGCGGTCCATGGAGCCACGGGCGAGGGTGAAGCGGACGCCCATCTCGGACGCGGCGCGGATGATCGACCCGGAGAGGTCGCCCGAACCCTTGGGGAAGACGTAGTGGTGGTCCATCGCGGTGGTGACGCCACCCTTGGCCATCGCGGCGAGGGAGCCCTGCGCGGCCGTGTACGTCATCTGCTCGTCGATGCGCGCCCACGTCGGGTACAGCGCGACCAGCCAGTTGAAGAGGTTGTGGTCGGTGGCCAGACCACGCGTGATCCACTGGTAGAAGTGGTGGTGCGTGTTGACCAGACCGGGGGTCACGAGGTGCCCGGTGCCGTCGATGCGGCGGACGACGTTCTCGAGGTTCTCGGGGGCCTTGCCCGCACCGACGAACTCGATCTTGTTACCGGCGACGACCACGTGGCCCGAGGCGTACTCGGTGTCGTTGGCGTCAACGGTCGCAATCGCACAGTTTTCGATGACGATGCGCTCTACGGCGCTGTCATTGGCTGCCGATGCTGCCATGGGACTTCCTCGTGCTTTCAGTGGCGGTGCGGGCACGGCAAAACCCAGGGGATTTGAGTGCCGGAGCCGGGGGCCTTGACAGCTGACAGTACTGCCGCCCCGTGTGGTGCGTCCGGGTGCCGATTCAGGAAGTTGAAAGTGTTGAGAGTGGTGCGGGTGGTGCGGGTGCTGACGGGTGTCGCGCCGCCCCGGGGCCACTGCGGAGCCCCGGGACGCGCGTGCCACATCAGAGGTTGGTCATGTCCACGGGGATACGGGCGTCTACGCCGTCGCGGAGGACCGTCGCCTCGATCAGACCGTACGGACGGTCCGCGGCGAAGTAGACCTCGTTGTCGTTCTTGAGACCGAAGGGCTCAAGGTCGACGAGGAAGTGGTGCTTGTTCGGGAGCGAGAAGCGAACCTCGTCGATCTCCGAACGGTGGTTGATGATGCGCGAACCCATCTGGTACAGGGTCTGCTGCAGCGACAGGGAGTAGGTCTCCGCGAAGGCCTGGAGCATGTGCTTCCGGGTCTCGGCGTAGGACTTCTCCCAGTTGGGCATCCGCTGCTCGTCATCCGACCAGGCGAAGCGCCAGCGAGCCGAAACCTGGGTCGCCAGGATGCGGTCGTAGGCCTCCTTCAGGGTCGTGTACTTGTCCTTCACGTAACCCCAGAACTCGGAGTTCGTGGAGTTCATGACGGTCAGGTCCTTGAGGCCGGAGATGACCTCCCAGTTCTTGCCGTCGTACGTGATCTGGGTGACCCGGGTCTCCATGCCCTCGCGGACGAAGGAGTGGTTCACCTCGTCGGAGCCGATGAACTTGGAGTTCGCGTCCGAGGTCGCGATCCGGGACCAGGAGTACTCCTCGATCCGGATGCGGGCCTTCTGGATCGGCTCCTGGCTGTTGACGAACCAACGCGCCAGGTGGATGCCGAACTGCTCGGCGGACTCGATGCCGTACTCCTTGGCGAACGCGTACACCGTGTTCTTGGTGGTGTCCGTCGGCAGGACGTTGGCGTTCGAGCCGGAGTAGTGGACGTCGTCCATGTCACCCGAGAGGGCGACCGAGACGTTCAGGTCCTTGATGTGGTGGGTGTCGCCGTCCCGCGTGATCTTGACTACGCGGTTCTCTGCTTTGCCGTACTGGTTCTGGCCCAGAATGGTGGCCATGCTAGCTCCCTCGGTAAACGGAGTAGCCGAACGGGTTGAGCAGCAGCGGTACGTGATAGTGCTCGCCCGGGTTCACCGCGAAAGTGATGGTGACCTCGGGGAAGAACGCACCGCTGTCCCTTACGCGGGGGGCGTCCTGCTGTGCCTCGGCGGCTTGCTTCTTGGAGAAGTACGTCTCGGTCTCGAAGTCGAGGCGCACGTGGGTGGTGCCCTCCGGCAGCGCCGGCAGGTCCTTGCAGCGCCCGTCGGCATCGGTGGCGGATCCGCCCAGGGCCGCCCACTCGCCGTCGAGACCCGTACGGGCCGACAGGGAGATCGCGACGCCTTCGGCGGGCTTTCCGATGCTGGTGTCCAGGATGTGCGTGGACACCGACGCGGTGGTCTCAGTGCTCATGCTCGGTCTTACTCTCCTTCTACGGATTCCACGAGACGGGTCAGCCGAATCCGGTTGATCTTGACGAGCTCGCCACGAGCGATTTCCCGCTCCTGTTCCGGCGAGTTCTCGATCCGGACCTTGACCGCGTCCCGCATGAACTCACCGGTCGCACCGGTGGCGCAGATGAGGAAGACGTGGCCGAACTTGTCCTGGTAGGCCAGGTTCAGTTCGAGGAGCTCGGACTTGAGCTCCTCCGAGGCACCGGCCATGCCGCGCTGCTCGCGGGCGGAGGTCGGGTCTCCCGGCTTCGGCCGGCCGATCGGCGCGTGTCCACCCATCGCCTCGCCCAGGTCCTCCGCGGTGAGCTCGGCCATGGCGGCCTCGTTCGCGGAGAACAGGGTTTCGACGCTGGTGAAGGGGCGCTGGGCGAGCAGCTTGCTGCCCCATGCCGAGCTGGCACACACCTCGTGCAGCTCGGCCGTGGCCGCGCTGTCGTCCAAGGCGTTGAACCGGGTGAGACCCGGGGTCGGACTCGAAGTCACGGTAGGCCTCCGTGGCCTGTTGTTGCTTTGACGGGCTGCGCATAGCTAACGCCCTCGACAACACGGCGTCAACACTTTGTTGAAACTTCCCGTACACAAAAGCCGCCGCCCGGGTGAATTGGGCGGCGGCTCGTCACGGTGAGTCAATCAGGATTCACTCTTGGTTGGTCCCGGTGGACCCTTTGGGAGTGTTTGAGTCCCGGTTCAAGTAGTTGTAGACCGTGAAGCGACTCACGCCCAGGGCCCCCGCGACCGTCTCCACACCGTGCCGGACCGAGAAGGCGCCGCGCGCCTCCAGTATCCGCACGACGTCCTGCTTGGACTTCCGGTCGAGCTGGGACAACGGTACGCCGTGCCGGCGCTCCAGCGCCGCCAGGATGTGGTCCAGCGAGTCGGAGAGCTGCGGAAGCCGTACGGCCAGCAGGTCCTGGCCCTCCCAGGCGAGCACGACGTCGTCGGGCTGGGCCAGGGACGGATCCATCAGCTCGCCGCCCATCGCGTCGACCAGCGGCTTGACCGCGGCGACGAACGGGTGATCCCGAGGCTCGGTCATGGCGTGTCCTCCCCGATCACATTGACCTGGAGCGAGACGCGCGTGGCCCCGGCCTCCAGGGAGTTCCGCAGCAGCGCGGTGACCGCGGTCAGCACCGCTTCGGACTCCCCCTCGGCGGTGTTGCCGAACGGGCCGACGTCCACCGCGTCCAGCTGGGCCGTCTGGATGACCTCGCGAGCGGCTACGGCATGGGCAGGGGCCTCTTCTAGATCGAAGGGCTCGGTCGTGAACTCCACTCTCAATCGCACGCCGCTCAAGCTACCTGGCAGTCCGGACTTTTCGGGAGGCGGCACTTGACAACCGGGCCGCCCTGCTTGCAGTCTTCCATCAGGCAGAAACTAACTTCCGCAATACGGAAGGAGCGCACACCCCTCATGGGATACACGGACCAGCGCTTCGATGTAAATCTTTCGATCCTCTTCACGGAACTCCCGCTCCTGGAGCGTCCCGCGGCAGCCGCCGCAGCGGGCTTCACGGCGGTCGAGCTGTGGTGGCCCTGGATCGAGACCCCCACCCCCGCTCAGGAGGAGCTCGACGCCCTCAAGACCGCTCTTGAGGACGCCGGCACCCAGCTGGTGGGCCTGAACTTCTACGCCGGCCAGCTGCCGGGCCCCGACCGCGGTGCGGTATCGGTTCCCGGTGAGGAGTCGGAGCGCTTCAACGCCAACATCAACGTGGCTGCGGACTTCGCCGCCTCGGTCGGCTGCAAGGCGCTGAACGCCCTCTACGGCAACCGCGTCGAAGGCGTGGACCCGGCCGTTCAGGACGAGCTCGCGCTGAAGAACCTGGTCGTGGCGGCTCAGGCCGCGGACCGCGTCGGCGCGATCCTCCTGATCGAGACCCTGAACAAGCCCGAGTCGCCGCTCTACCCCCTGGTGAGCGCCCCGGCCGGCATCGAGGTAGTGGACAAGGTGAACGAGGCCACCGGCCTCGGGAACGCCAAGTTCCTGCTCGACCTGTACCACCTGGCGATGAACGATGAGGACCTCTCCGAGGTCATCGAAAAGTACGCCGCCAAGACCGGACACGTCCAGATCGCGGACAAGCCGGGACGAGGTGCCCCCGGCACCGGCGAGCTGCCCCTCGAAGAGCTGCTCGACCAGCTCCAGAAGGCCGGCTACCAGGGCTTTGTCGGCCTGGAGTACAAGGCCGCCGACGCCGCCGCCTCCTTCGCGTGGCTGCCCGAAGAGGCCCGCGCCGCGAAGTAAGCGGAAAAGTCCGGGCGAACAGCCAGGCACCTGACGAACTTTTCGTACGAAGCATTAAGAAGAAGGACCCTCATCATGAGCAACCCCGCTGCGCTCCCGAAGATTGCCTGGATCGGCCTCGGAATCATGGGCTCCCCCATGGCCGAGAACCTGCTGAAGGCCGGCTACTCGGTCACCGGCTTCACGCTGGAGCAGGACAAGCTGGACCGCCTGGCCGCGGCCGGTGGCGCCGCCGCCGGTTCGATCGCCGACGCGGTCAAGGACGCCGACGTGATCATCACGATGGTGCCCGCCTCCCCGCAGGTCGAGGCCATCTCCTACGGTGAGAACGGCATCCTCGAGAACGCCAAGTCCGGCGCGCTGATCATCGACATGTCGTCGATCACCCCGCAGACCTCGATCGACCTGGCGAAGAACGCCGCCGCCAAGGGCATCCGCGTCATCGACGCCCCGGTGTCCGGTGGCGAGGCCGGTGCCATCGAGGCCGTCCTGTCGATCATGGTGGGTGGCGAGCAGGCCGACTTCGACGAGGCCCTGCCGGTCCTCGAGGCCCTCGGCAAGGTCATCGTCCTGTGCGGCCCGCACGGCTCCGGCCAGACGGTGAAGGCTGCCAACCAGCTCATCGTCGCGGTGAACATCCAGGCGTGCGCCGAGGCCGTCGTCTTCCTCGAGAAGTCGGGCGTGAACCTCGAAGCCGCTCTGGACGTGCTCAACGGCGGTCTGGCCGGCTCCACGGTCCTGACCCGCAAGAAGGCCAACTTCCTGAACCGCGACTTCAAGCCCGGTTTCCGGATCGACCTGCACCACAAGGACATGGGCATCGTCACCGACGCCGCCCGCAACGTCGGTGCGGCCCTCCCGGTCGGCGCGGTCGTCGCCCAGCTGGTCGCCTCGCTGCGCGCCCAGGGTGACGGTGGCCTGGACCACTCCGCGCTGCTCCGCGCGGTCGAGCGCCTCTCCGGCGCCCAGATCTGAGCTCCGCTCCGATAGGCGGCCCGATCTCCCCGATCACAGGGCCGCCACCCGCCCCGCTCACGGGGCCCTGAGTTTCCGGATGGTGCCGGTGCTGACACCTGTCCTGTCGCGCCCAAGTGCCGGCACCGTCCGGATTACCTCTCCCTCAACTTTCATTTCAACAAACTGTTGACGTCGCGTTCATGCCGAAATTAGTCTGTTCCGCATGACGGAAGACGATTTCCGTCAGCAGTTCCCCGTACGGAAGGTCACCATGTCGAAGCGCACGCTGACGACCGAGTCTGGCGCCCCGGTCGCCGACAACCAGAACTCCGCTACCGCCGGCGTCGGTGGCCCCCTGCTGATCCAGGACCAGCAGCTCCTCGAGAAGCTCGCCCGGTTCAACCGCGAGCGCATCCCGGAGCGCGTGGTGCACGCCCGCGGCTCCGCCGCGTACGGCTACTTCGAGGTGACCGACGACGTCACCGCGTACACCAGCGCCGCGTTCCTGAACACGGTCGGCAAGAAGACCGAGACCTTCCTGCGGTTCTCCACCGTGGCCGACTCGCTGGGTGGCGCGGACGCGGTCCGCGACCCGCGCGGCTTCGCGCTGAAGTTCTACACCGAAGAGGGCAACTACGACCTCGTCGGCAACAACACCCCGGTGTTCTTCATCAAGGACCCGATCAAGTTCCCCGACTTCATCCACTCCCAGAAGCGCGACCCCTTCACGGGCAAGCAGGAAGCGGACAACGTCTGGGACTTCTGGGCGCACGCCCCCGAGGCGACGCACCAGATCACCTGGCTGATGGGTGACCGCGGTATCCCGGCGTCGTACCGTCACATGAACGGCTACGGCTCCCACACGTACCAGTGGACCAACGCCCAGGGCGAGGCCTTCTTCGTCAAGTACCACTTCAAGACGAACCAGGGCATCCGCTGCCTGTCGGGCGAGCAGGCCGCCGAGCTCGTCGGCTCCGACGCCAACTCGCACCAGACCGACCTGCTGCAGGCGATCGAGCGCGGTGTGAACCCGAGCTGGACCCTCTACGTCCAGGTCATGCCGGCCTCCGAGGCCGCGGACTACCGCTTCAACCCGTTCGACCTCACCAAGGTGTGGCCGCACAGCGACTACCCGCTGCAGCGCGTGGGCCGTCTGGTCCTCGACCGCAACCCGGACAACGTCTTCGCCGAGGTCGAGCAGTCCGCCTTCTCCCCGAACAACTTCGTCCCGGGCATCACCGCCTCGCCGGACAAGATGCTCCAGGGCCGTCTCTTCGCGTACGCCGACGCCCAGCGTTACCGCCTCGGTGTGAACCACACCCTGATCCCGGTCAACGCCCCGAAGGCGACGAAGGCCGACAACTACGGCCGCGACGGCGTCATGGCGCTGCGCAACGGCTCGCGCTACGACAAGAACTACGAGCCCAACTCGCACCAGGGTCCGGCCGAGACCGGTCTGGCGCTGGGCGCCCCGAAGGCCGTCTCCGGCTACACGGGCACCCACGAGGCTCCGGCCCACACCAAGGACGACGACTTCTTCCAGGCCGGTGAGCTCTACCGCCTGATGTCGGAGGCCGAGAAGCAGCGTCTGGTGGCGACCATCGCCGGCGGCCTGTCTCAGGTCACCCTCGAGGACGTCATCGAGAAGAACCTGGCTCACTTCCACGCCGCGGACGCCGACTACGGCAAGCGCGTCGAGGAGGCCGTCCGCGCCCTGCGCGACGCCTGAGCCACACAAGCTGCGCCGGGATCCTGACGGGAGGTCAGGATCCGGGTGCTGAGCCCGCACCGCGGACCCGGATGAGGGGTGGTACGCGGTGAGGGCAGGACGAGGACCGTGGCGAGCGTGCGAGCCAGTGCGGTGGTAATGGGTTCCGAGGCCCGTCTCTTGACCTGAGGGAGACGAAGCCGGAGTTCTCGTCGCCGTTCGCCACGGTCCCAGCCAAAATCACTCCTCTATATACAGGGGCCACGCACAGAGTCCCCTGTATATGAGGAGAACCTCCCACCACAACTCCGCCCGGCGGTGCGAACGTCCTGTCGCGCCAGCCTCGTACCGTCGGGCGGTAACAAGCAACACACACTCAAAGAGCCGAGTCACGGACGGTCCCGTGACTCGGCTCTTTGTCATGCCCCGGGACTGCCCGGCGTGCGTGCTCTACGGGAGCAGGGCCAGCGCCTCCTCGAGGTTGTGCTCGGCGATGCCCTCCATGAGCTCCCGGTCGGGGAAGTCCCCGTCGAGGAGCCGCAGCGGGCCGGCCACGAGGGAGAGGCGCATGGCCAGCTCGTAGAGGGCGAGTCGCCGCGGGTCGAGGCCCGGACGGGCCAGGGCCCCGTAGCGCTCGTGGAAGCGCAGCCGGAGGAAGACGTGCTCCCACTCGACGTCGAAGTACATGAGGCCCTCGATGTCGATGAGGACCGCTTCCCCTTCGGAGGTCACGAGGACGTGGTCGGGGCCCAGCTCCCCGTGGACCAGTCCGTGTTCCGTGCGCGGCGCCACCAGCGCCCGGAGGCTCCGGAGCCGGTCGTCGAGCCGGCCGCGGGCCGCCCCGATCCTGCCGTCGCGCCCCGCCGCTTCCCCGAGGTCGCCCAGGGCGCGGTCGAGGACCAGCTGCTCGCAGGAGCTGCCGAGGGCAACGCCTCCCCGCTCCAGCAGGTCCGCCCTGCCGTAGCGGGGGGCGTGGTGGGCGTGCATCCGGCCGAGGGTCCGGGCCAGGTCGGCCAAGGCCTTCCGCGCGGCGGCAGGATCGGTATCGAAGAGCGCCTCCAGCGTGCCCCCGCGGACGTCCTCCACCACCGCCAGGCGCATGGGCACGCCGGCGGGCCGCCTGGCGGAACGGGGGTGGGACCTGGGGCTCGTAGGGGACGCGGAACGGCCCCCGTTCCTCCTGGAGGAGGGACGGGGGCCGTTCGGTGGTGCTAGACCAGCCTGATGGGACTAGGCGGGCAGGGTGTTGCGGAGCGCGGTGGGGGCGTGACCCAGCTCGGTCGCGACCTCTTCGAACTCGGTGACGTCGCTCATGTCGACCGTCTTGCTCATCGAGATGTTGGTGATGCGCTCGAGGATGGCCTCGACGACGACCGGGACCTGGTGCTCCTGGGCCCACTTCTTGGCCGTCTCGAAGGCCTCGCCCAGCTTGTCCGGGTCGGTGACGCGGATCGCCTTGACGCCCAGGCCCTCGGCGACCTTGACGTGGTCGACACCGTAGACACCCAGCTCGGGGGTGTTGATGTTCTCGAACTCGAGGTTGACCTCGAAGTTGATGCCCAGGCCGCCCTGCGCCTGACGGATCAGACCCAGGTAGGCGTTGTTCACGAGGACGTGGACGTAGGGGACCTTGTGCTGGGCGGCGACCGCCAGCTCCTCGATCATGAACTGGAAGTCGTAGTCGCCGGACAGCGCGACGATCGGGGTCTCCGGGTCCGCGGTGGCGGCACCGATGGCGGCCGGGATGGTCCAGCCGAGGGGGCCGGCCTGGCCACAGTTGATCCAGTTGCGCGGCTTGTAGACGTGCAGCATCTGCGCACCGGCGATCTGGGACAGACCGATGGTGGTGACGTAGCGGGTCTCGGGGCCGAACGCCTTGTTCATCTCCTCGTAGACGCGCTGCGGCTTCATGGGGATGTTGTCGAAGTGCGTGCGGCGCAGCAGCGTCGCCTTGCGCTCCTGGGCGGAAGCGGCCCAGGCGCTGAAGTCGGGCAGCTTGCCCTCGGCCTTGAGCTCCTTGGCGATCTCGACGAAGAGCTCCAGGGCCGCCTTGGCGTCCGAGGCGATGCCGAAGTCCGGGGCGAAGATCTTGCCGATCTGGGTCGGCTCGATGTCGACGTGGACGAACTTGCGGCCCTTGGTGTAGGCGTCGAGGTTGTAACCGGTGTGACGGTTGGCCCAACGGTTGCCGATGCCGAAGACGAAGTCCGACTCGAGGAACGTCGCGTTGCCGTAGCGGTGCGAGGTCTGGACACCGACCATGCCGGCGGCCAGCTCGTGGTCGTCCGGGATGACGCCCCAGCCCATGAGGGTGGAGATGACCGGGACGTTCGTCAGCTCGGCGAACTCGACCAGCAGGTCGGAGGCGTCGGCGTTGATGATGCCGCCACCGGCGACGATCAGCGGACGCTCGGACTCGAGCAGGAACTGCAGGGCCTTGCGGGCCTGGGCGCGGCTGGCGCTCGGCTTGTAGACCGGCAGCGGGGTGTAGGTCTCGGGGTCGAACTCGATCTCGGTCAGCTGGACGTCGATCGGGAGGTCGATCAGGACCGGGCCCGGACGGCCGGAGCGCATCAGGTGGAAGGCCTCCTGGAACACGCCCGGAACCTGGGCGGCCTCCAGGACGGTCGTCGCCTTCTTGGTGACCGGCTTGGCGATCGAGGCGATGTCGACGGCCTGGAAGTCCTCCTTGTGGAGCTTCGAGACCGGAGCCTGACCGGTGATGCACAGGATCGGGATGGAGTCCGCGATCGCGGAGTACAGGCCGGTGATCATGTCGGTGCCGGCCGGGCCCGAGGTACCGATGCAGACGCCGATGTTGCCGGCCTTGGCGCGGGTGTAACCCTCGGCCATGTGCGAGGCACCCTCGACGTGGCGGGCCAGCGTGTGAGCGATTCCGCCCACGTTCTTGAGCTCGCGGTAGAACGGGTTGATCGCAGCACCGGGGACGCCGAACGCTTGTTCGACACCCTCGAGCTTGAGGATCTCCACTGCAGCGGCGGCGGCTGTCATACGAGGCATCGAGTTCTCCTGCGGGTCTGGCGGTCAGGCTTTTCCGTAATCCGGAAGTTTTGTTCTGCTATACGGAACAAGCTAAGCGGCGACTCCCCACAACGTCAAGGCGGTACGGCACCCCGGAACCCACCAAAAGCCGCGTCTTGGGCAGTGAGTTGTACGAAAAACCAGGACCCGGCGGAAAATCGGGGGTCTGCCCACCCCTCCGGTGGCAGGTGGTGGACCATGGGGCTACGCACAGCGACGAAGGGGGTCCAGGTCTCATGGCGGATGCGGTACCGGTGCGCTGCCCGGCGTGCCTGCGCGAGAACGGCTACGCCGCCCCGGTCTTCCCCTGCGCCTGCGGGAACCCGGTCACCCCTCCCCTGGACCTGACCTCGCCGCCCCGGGAGCTGACCCACCGCACCTGGACGCAGAGCTGGGTCGCGGTGCGGTGCGAGGCCTGCGGGCGGGAAGGCGAGTGGCCGCATCCGGAGGTGGGGTGCACCTCCTGCGGGACGGTCGTACTGGTTCCGGTGCATCCGCTGGAGCCGGCGGGCGGGGTTGCGCACACTCCTCTCGCTCCCCCTCCTTCCGTTCTTTCTCCGCCTCTCCCTCCGCCTCCCTCTCCTTCCTCTCGCGGAGTGGAGCCGCCGAAGTCGCCGGGGCGGCCGGGACCGCCCGTCGGTCCGGCCCCGGCCGACCCCGCGGTGCCCCGCCCGGCGTTCCGGCCCGTGACCATCCGGACCGCCCGGGACGCGGTGGTCACCGCCGCGCTGTACCTGCGCTGGCTCGGCTTCCAGGACGTGCGCCAGCCCGACGGGCGGCCGATCCCGTCGGCGGCGGTGGACCTGCGGGCCCCCGGCCTGGTCGCCCAGGTGGACCCGACCACGGCCCCGGCGGGGCTGCGGGCGGTGGAGTGCGTCTGGCTGAACGGGCTCACCGCCTGCGCGACGAGCGTCTACTTCTCCCTCGCCGGATACACGGAAGACGCCCGCGCCCGCGCGGACGACCTCGGGATACCGCTCTTCGTCATGGACTTCACGGGCACGCCCCAGCCGGTCAACGACCCGGCGGAGGACCTCGTCGGCATGGGGGCCTAGGCTCGGGGGGTATTACGTGTGTCGCCTGCCGAGGAGAGCTTGATGAGCCTGTACGACATCCCGCTGACCACCCTGTCCGACGAGCCCACCAGCCTCGCCGCGCACAAGGGCAAGGCGATCCTGCTCGTGAACACCGCCTCGCAGTGCGGTCTCACCCCTCAGTACTCGGGTCTGGCCCGCCTGCAGTTCAAGTACGAGGAGAAGGGCTTCACCGTCATCGGCGTGCCCTGCAACCAGTTCGGCGGCCAGGAGCCGGGCAACGCCGACGACATCCAGACGTTCTGCGCGGCCGGCTTCGGCGTCACCTTCCCGATGCTGGAGAAGACCGAGGTCAACGGCGAGAACCGCCACCCGCTCTACAAGGAGCTCGTGAAGGTTCCGGACACCGAGGGCGAGGCCGGCGACATCACCTGGAACTTCGAGAAGTTCCTGATCTCCCCCGCCGGCGAGGTCGTGGCCCGCTTCCGCCCGCGTACGGAGCCCGAGTCCGCCGAGGTCATCGCGGCGATCGAGGCCCTGCTGCCTGCCTAGAGCAACACCCGAGGGCCGGTACGGGGCTGCGCGCGCAGCCCCGTACCGGCCCTCGGTCGTTCACCTGGCCCCGGGGTCGCCCCGACGGGGTCAGTTCACCTGCCGCTCCAGGCCCGACCAGTACGGCTCGCGGAGCTTGAACTTCTGGATCTTGCCGGTGGCCGTACGCGGGATGGTGGCGCGGAATTCGACCGTCGTCGGAGCCTTGTACCCGGCCAGTCGCTGCTTGCAGTGGGCGATGATCTCCGCCTCCTGGACGGCCTCTCCGTCGACTCCCTCGGCGAGGACCACGAGGGCCTTGATCGTCTCGCCCCATTTCTCGTGCGGCACACCGATGACGGCGACCTCCGCGACCGCCGGATGGCTGAAGATCGCGTCCTCCACCTCGATCGACGACACGTTCTCGCCGCCGGTGATGATCACGTCCTTCTTCCGGTCGGAGATCGTCAGATGGCCGTCGGCCTCGTCGACCGTGCCGCCGTCACCCGTGTGGAACCAGCCGTCCCGCAGTGCGGCCGCGGTCTCCTCCGGCTTGTCCCAGTACCCCTCCAGTACGACGTTCGACCTGGCCAGGACCTCGCCGTCCTCGGAGACCCGCAGCTTGACCCCCAGAGCGGGCAGCCCCGCACGCGAGAGCCTGCGCGCCCGTTCCTCGGCCGGCAGCGCGGCGTCGGCGGGCAGGGTCCGGTTGAAGGTGAGCAGCGGCGCGGTCTCGGTCAGGCCGTAGATCTGCGTGAACTCCCAGCCCAGCTCCTCGCCCATGCGCTGGATCGTCCGGCTCGGCGGCGGGGCTCCCGCGCAGACGACCCGCACCCGGTCGCGGCCCGGGATCTCGCCCTCCCAGCTCGCCGCCGCGTCCAGCACGGTGTTCCACACGGCCGGCGCACCGCACATCAGCGTGACCCCGTGTTCCTCGACCCGGCGCAGGATCTCGGCGCCGTCGACCTTGCGCAGCACGACCTGCTTGACGCCGAGCCCGGCCATCACGAAGGGCATGCCCCAGCCGTTGCAGTGGAACATCGGCAGCGTGTGCATGTAGACGTCACGCTCCCAGACCCGGGTGTGCAGTCCGAAGGTGAGCCCGTTCACCCAGATGTTGCGGTGGGTGAGCTGCACCCCCTTGGGGCGGGCGGTGGTCCCCGAGGTGTAGTTGATCGTCGCCGTCGCGTCCTCGTCCGGGTGCGACCAGGGGCGCGGCTCCACCCCGAAGCGCATCAGCTCGGCGTCGGTCTGCGGGCCGAGGACGAAGCGGTGGCGGGCCTTGACGCCCGACAGCTCCTCGTCCAGTTCCGGGTCGACGAGCAGCACTGAGGCCCCGCTCTGCCGGACCACGTAGTCGACCTCCTCCGGCTTCAGCCGGAAGTTGACCGGTACGCAGACGCGCCCGCTCATCGGCACCGCGAAGAGCAGCTCCAGGAGCCGGGCGGAGTTGTGGCTGACCACGGCCACGCGCTCGCCCTCGCCCACCCCCAGCGCGTCGAATCCCGCCTGCCAGGCCCGTACGCGCTCGCCCAGCCTCCCGTAGGTCGAATCGGGGACCGGTGGAGCGGGCTGATCCGGCTCGTCCACCACGCCCGGGCTCGACGAGAACCCCAGCTCCGCCCGGTCGAGGAAGTCCGTGACGGTCATGGGAATCCGCATGTGCTCTCTCCTTGGGTCCCTGATCCCGAACAGCTGCATGAAGGAGGCGCGCCGCCGTCCGTCGGTGGTCGAGCGGCCCGCCCCACGAACGAGAACGATCGCGGGTGATCTCGGTCGTGCCAGGCATCGTGCCGTGTCCGGCGTACGGGCCACCAGAGCGCGACGGGGCTCATTCGGGGTCCGGGCTCACGGGCGGTCCGGACTCACGCACGGTCCGGGCTCACGGGTGGTCCGGACTCACGTGCGGATGGGCCCGAAGCGGACCTCACCCGCCCCGTCGCCCATCTCCGCGAGGAGCACCTCGCCCTCGGCCGCGATCTCCGCCTTGCCCGCCTTGGAGACGGCGGAGAACAACTCGACGGTGAGCGTCCCGCCGCCCTTGGCGCTTTCCTTCCCACCGCCCTTGGGGCCGTCCAGCTTCCAGAGCCCGGCGAGGAAGCCGTCGAGGAGCAGCGTGCAGTGGGCTTGGTTCCCGGTCCAGCTACTCCCCTTCAGCTCGGGCGGGATCACCCGGGAGCGGTCGGCGTGGGAGAGGAGCAGGTTGTCGAACTCGGGAAGGAAACGGGGCGGGGCGGGCTGCTCGGCATCGGGGCGGGGCCCGTCGGGCAGATCGAAGAGTTCGACGCCGTTCTCGTCCTGGAACACCTCCAGAACGGGCCTCAGCCGCTCGAAGGCCTCGCGCAGCCGGGTGAGCCCGGCCCACGTCTGCATGTCCTTGACGGAGGCGGGCCCGAAGGCCCCGAGATACCGCAGAACAGCGTCATCGATCCCCGAGGCCTCCCCACCGGGCCCCCCGCCCTCCACTCCGCCCGCGTCCCTTCCTCCCACCCACTCGCTCAAGGTGGTGAGGCGGACCTGCCCGCTCTTCCCCCAGACCCCGCGCGGGGTGACCTGGACGAGCGGCAGCCGGCAGCGCGCGGCGACGGACAGCGACTGCGGGTCGGCTCCGGGCCACTCCTTGAGCAGTTCCTCCCGTATCTCCGCCATGGTCCGCGGCTCGGCCTCCACGAACTCCCGCGCCCGCTCGGCCAGCCTGTCCAGGTCCACTCCGACCAGGCCCTTGCGGAAGTAGTTGATCTCCCGGTCGCGGGCGGGCTGGACCAGGGGACGCAGGGTGAGCGCGTCGTGGACGGTGTGGGTGTGGATGGTGGACCTCATGGTGACCATCCGGACCACCTGCCGGGACTCCATCAGCCCGGCGAGCTCGGCCGGCCCGAAGCCGGCGAGGCGGGCGTGGAGCTGGAAGTAGGGCGGCTTCACGTTCTGCGCCTGCAGCCCCAGCAGGTGCTCCGTGGCGTCCTGCGCGGACATCTCGGCGCGGGTCAGGAGCAGCTGGCGGGCGAGCGTGGCACGGTTCAGCGCACGGGTGTCGAGTACGGGACGCGTCGTCTTGGAGGCCATGACAGCAACGTAGCGGCCCATGCGGACACCTTCTGTCCGCAACTCCGTTACGGCCGCATCCGCCCACCCGGACTCGAATGGACCCCGGGGAACCCGGGGGACCATTCACCCGGATATCCTGCACCTTGCCCGTAAACACCCGTTCGACCGGGAGCTGACCTGCGATGTCGGAGCGACCAGACCGCCGCCGCCCCGCACCCCCGTCCGCCGCCGCGCCCGGGGCCGGGCCCGCGAAGCGGGTGGGCTGGCGACGCCCGGCCGCTCTCCCCTCCTCTCCCCCGGCCACACCGCCACGGGCTCCGAAGCCGCCCCCGCCGGCCCCCACGCCCGCGGACCACCGCAGCGTGATCGACTCCGCGGTCTACCGCGACGGAGTCCGGGTCGCCTCACCCACCACCCTGGCCGACACCTTCCGCCGGCTGCGCGAACAACCCGACGGCATGGCCTGGATCGGCTTGCACCGCCCGACGGAATCCGAACTCCACTCCCTGGCCGACGAGTTCAACCTCCACCCGCTCTCCATCGAGGACGCCTTGGAGGCCCACCAGCGCCCCAAGCTGGAGCGCTACGGAGACACCCTCTTCGTCGTCCTGCGAGCCGCCCGCTACCTGGACGCTCTGGAGGAGGTCGACTTCGGCGAGCTCCACGTCTTCGTCGGCCCCGACTTCCTGATCACGGTCCGCCACGGAGCGGCCCCGGACCTCTCGGCGGTCCGCCGCCGCATGGAGGAGTCCCCCGAACTCCTCTCCCTCGGCCCGGAAGCCGCCCTGTACGCCATCCTCGACGCGGTGGTCGACGGCTACGCCCCCGTCGTCGAGGGGGTCCAGATCGACATGGACGAGATCGAGACCGAGGTCTTCAGCGGCGACCCGGAAGTCTCCCGCCGCATCTACGAACTCTCCCGGGAAATGGTCGAGTTCCAACGCGCCACCCGCCCCCTGGTCGGCATGCTCCACAGCCTGATGGCCGGCTTCGCGAAGTACGGCACGGACGAGGAACTCCAGCGCTACCTCCGCGACGTGGCCGACCACGTCACCCACACCAGCGAACGCGTGGACGGCTTCCGCCAGGCCCTCACAGAAATCCTGACGGTCAACGCCACCCTGGTCTCCCAACAACAAAACGCCGAAATGCGCGCCTTGGCCGAGGCGGGCTTCGAGCAGAACGAGGAAATCAAGAAGATCTCGGCCTGGGCCGCCATCCTCTTTGCACCTACACTCGTTGGCACCATCTACGGCATGAACTTCGACTCCATGCCGGAACTGGGCTGGAGCCTCGGGTACCCCTTCGCAATCGGTTTGATGGGGATGGTTTGCGTCAGTTTGTACGTGATCTTCAAGCGTCGGGACTGGCTATAAGCGGAGGCTCACCCCTTCACGCAGCACGCGCGATTTGCGCCTGCACTTCCCGCGCAAGCCTCCCATTTGGGACTCTGGGGAGTCCCTGGGGAGAAGTGATGCGGACGATCTCCTCGTGCTGTCCTTGACGATCCCCTGACCAGGGCTTTTTGGCATCCAACGACCGGTGGGGAGAATCCGGGGAGAATCGACTGGCCTCACGAGCTGTCGGCCGCACGCCGGAGCAACGCGGGTTATCGATCTGCGGCGTCTACCAAACCTGACGGCGTCGGGCCTCATCACGGACAGTGAGAGCAGACGCTGCGCTCAGCGGGGCCCAAGGCCAGCCAGGACGACCGGTCATGTCCCGCCTTCGCCCCAACGCCGTTCCGTTTCCCGCCCGTCCCCCCGTCAGGCATGCACACGGCCATCCGCCATCACCAGCCGAACGCGACGCAGCGCCTGGAGATCGCTCAGGGGATCACCATCGACGACCAGGAGGTCCGCGCGGAGGCCGGGGAGCAGGCGCCCCGTGACCTTGCCCAGCCCGAGTGCGTCCGCCGCCTCGCAGGTGGCCAGGTCGACGATCTCCTGCGAGGTGCAGCCCAGATGGGCGAAGAACTCGAGACTGGACACGAAGTCATCGAAGACCGCCCGGCTCACGCCCGCGTCCGTGCCGGTGAGCAGCTGCACCCCGCGCTCGCGCATTCGGCGGATCCCGCCGAACATCTCCTCCGCGCGCTCATGTCCAAAGCGCTCGGCGAAGCCGCGCCAGTCGGGGCTGGCCGCCGGACAGACCCTGATGCCCCGGGCGGCGATCTCGTCGACGACGTCGTCGAGGAGCCGGAAGCCATCCTGGTCGATCCACGTGCAGTGCTCGATCGTGCTCACCCCGGCCTCCACCGCCGCGACGATACCTGCGGTGCCGTGCGCGTGCGCCGCCACCGGGAGGCCGGCACTCGCCGCCTCCCGCACGATGGTCCGGAGCTCCTCGGCCGTGAACTGGGGCGCCCAGATCGGCGGCCCGCCCTTGGTGATGCCCCCGCCCGTGGCCATCACCTTGATGAGGTCCGTGCCCCGCTCCGCGTTGCGGCGGACCAGCGCCCTGGCGGCGTCCTCGCCGTTCACCTCTCCGCCCAGGAACCAGCAGTGTCCGCCGGGTCCCGTCACAGGAGTGCCGGCCGCCAGGACACGCGGTCCGGGCAGCCGCCCCGCCCTGACGGCGTCGCGGAACTGCGTCACCAGTCCGTTCCGGTCGCCGAGGTCGCGCACGGTGGTGACGCCCGCGTTCAACAGACCGAGCGCCCGCTCCGCAATGCCTTCGGCCACCGTCGCATCGTCCGCTTCCCGCAGCGCCGCGACCGGATCGGGCCCCGCGTCCAGAACGAGGTGGACGTGCGCGTCGACGAGCCCCGGCAGCAGCGTGCCGTCGGGGAAGTCGTGACGGAGAATGCCCGCGGGGGCGCGGGACTCCACCTCGCGGCGCGGTCCGGTGTCCACGATGACGCCGTTTCGCACCAGCACGGCGCCGTCCGCCAGGACCTGGCCGTGCGGTCCCGTCACCACGCGCCCGGCAGATATCAGGGTGTCCATCGTCACTCCTCGTTCAGGATTGTGCTGTCAGGGCTTCGGAAAGCCGGATCAACTGCCGTACATCGCTCTCCAGTCCGCCGTCGCCCTCGCCGGGCAGCGCGACCGGAACGGCCTGGGAGGGCGCGTCCTCTCCGGAGGCGTACGCCCGCAGCGCGGACCTCAGATGGCGCGCCGCGACGTCGGGCGTGAGTGGCGCCTCGGCGTCGGCCGTGGCCGCCTCCAGCGCCAGATAGGGACTGATCCGGACGAGCCCGTCCCGGCACTCGATCACACGCCGGTAGTAGCGCCGGTGCACGCCCCGCGGACTCAGCACGTCCCAGCGGCGACCGCCCCCGGTGCGCTCGAGCGCGTCCTCCGGGAACGCCAGGTGCAGAGCCTCCCAGAGGCGTGCCAGCTGGTGGTAGACGCGGCCGTGGTGCCACCACAGACGGATGCTGGCCCAGCGCGTCACCAGCCCCGGGTAGACCACGCCCGCTACGAAGAGGGGGATCGCGAGGTCGAGCAGGAGCTTCGCGCCGGTGATCACCGGGTGGGGCACACCACCGCCGAGCAGGCGCACGAGCGTCAGGCACTCCCGTGCCGCCGAGGCCAGCACCATGCCAGCCAATGCGGTGGCCACCATCCGCAGCCCGGTCGCCAACGGCCGGCTCGCCAGCCGCGCGTACCGCACCGTCCAGAACAGCGCCGCCGCCACGGCATACGTAAGGTAGGCGCCGGCCGAGAGGTAGAAGACCGCGACACCGGGGACCCTCATGTCGGCCGTCGCGTACGTGTGGCCCCGCTCGGTGTGCGGCGTCACAGCCATGGCTGCCGAGGCGATCACCGCAGTCGCGGCGAACGGCACCGCATGCCACCGCACCCGTGTCCGGGCCGAGGTCGGGTCGGACGCCGAGTGGATGAAGAAGCACCCCAGGAAGTACACGGCTCCGAGCAGGCAGAGGTTCTGCAGCAGCTTCGCGACACCGTCCCCGGCGAGCCCGTCGACGAGGCGGATGACTACGGGCAGGCCCAACGGGAAGGAGAGACCCGCACTGAACATGCAAAGGAAGACCGCGCGCAGTAGCCGGTCGGAAGGATCGCGTACGACCTGCCGCCCCGTCCAAAGCAGCGAGCCGTACAGAACAACAGCGAGCACCAGGGACAGCACGCTCACAACCACCCCTGCCGGTCCGCGAGCGCCGTGTGCACCCGTCGGGCCGAGACGTCACCCGGCGCGCGGGGCGTGACCCGGTCCAGCACCGACGCCCACTCGAGGATGATCGTGGCGACGAGTTCCGCCTCCCGCTCCCTCTCCTCGGCGTAGGAGGTGCGCCGGAGCGCGCGGTTGATCACCTCGATCGAGAGGTCCGGCAGCACCTCCTGCCAGACGGCGTCCTCGGACTCGTCGCTCCCGTGGTCCGCCAGGATGTGCCCGACCTCGTGGAGCACGATGTGGTCCTGGTGCGCCCGGCTGGTCTCCTTCTGGTAGAAGATGAAGTCCGCCTGCGCGCCGGCGATCCACAGACCGTACGGGCCGGGGACGGGCAGCGAGTACGGGACCAGCCGGATCGGCCGTCCGCGGTGCTCGCCGAGGAGCCGGCACAGCTCGGGGACCCGCAAGGGGGCGGTGACGCCGAGTTCCCTGAGGATGCTCCGACATCGTTTGCGTAACGTACGTTCGCTCACGGGCCAACTCCGCTGGTGGATCTCCTGGGGCCTGGAGACTCCATCCAATGGCGTCAGACCATCATGATCCAGGACGATTCAGGCCATCGTCCTGGCCGGGACCGCCCTCGGCCTGCTCCAGGCGGTAGACCACGTCCAGCAGATCCATCACCTGTTCGCGGTGCTTCTGGGACAACTGACCCGCCCTCATGGCCATCAGCTTCACATCACTGCCCTGCGACGCCTCGTGCAGTCGTGCCTGCGCGGCGGCGAGGGCCGAGAGCTGCTCCTCGATGCGCGCGGTGGCCGAGTCGTCCACGAAATAGGCCGCGGGGACTCCGAAGAAGGCTGCCAGCGCCTGCAGATGACGCAGCGTCGGATTGGTCTTCTTGCTCTTCCGCAGCTGCCAGATGTAGCTCTGAGAGATCGACACTCCGGTATCCCGGATGGCAGAGGCCACCTGCTCGTTGCTGTACTCGTGGCCGGGATCCGGTCTGACGGTCTCGAAGAGCCTGTTCAGCTTGTCGGCGAACCCACGTTCCGGTTCCTCTGGCATGACGCCCACCCCCCTGGTCCGGCCAGCCCTGTTCTTCCACTCGGATGAATCGATGCAACGTCCACTATCTCCATACTGGTTGAAGAGCGTCAAGGTGCGGACTACGGTACGGCTGCACCAGCCATCAACCGATGTGAAAGAACGGTCCACCCAAGAATCGACATGGGTCTATGCCGGACCCGGGGAACGACGAAGGCAGCCATCGGCTCCGCACCGACCACGCGGAAGCCGTCCCTGAGGCTGCCCCCTGCCCCGGCGAGTCGACGGCGTGGCACGAGTGCTTGAGCACAACGTGAACCAGAAGGGGGAGCAGCACATGTCAACTGCGTCCGGAACGGGGAACATCAACCTCCACAGCAGTGCCGCCGAGATACCGCTCTACGCCCAGATCCGGGCGAAACTCAGGATGGACATCGCGTCGGGCCTCTACCCCCAGGGTGAGTACCTTCCGCCCGCCGACCAGCTCGGCAAGGAGTACGGCGCCAACAAGAACACGATCCTCCGCGCGCTGCGGATGCTGCGCAGCGAAGGCGTCGTGGACTTCGGGCGCGGACGCGGTGCCGTCGTCCTGCCGGCTTCCGGCCCGGTGGGCCTCGATGACATCTCCGACCAACTCCAACGGGTCGTCAACCTCGCAGACGTCTCGGGTATCCCGCGCGCCGCCATCATCTCCGCCATCGAACGGATGCCCAGGATGGCCGCCCGCCACGGGAGGGCGACGCGGCGCGGGCTGCCGACGGCGCGCGGCCGCAGGCCGGGATGGAGCCAAGGAAGCTCAAGCGGAGAGTGACCAACAGGCCAAGAAGACCAGGCCGATCCCGCACGCCCGGACCGGCGGATCCTTCTCGGGCCGGTCCCTCTTCTGCCAGGTGGCGGCCCCTGACAAGAGGTGCCGGGAGGACCGGCCGCCCCGATCGCGGACCGTGTCGACCACCGGTTGCTCCTTGAGCGGCGGGTGGCCACCGATCGAGGATCTTTCCAGGCGGCCACCGAATTCCCGGGAAACGGGGTCGTCCCGTTGGAAAGCCACTCGAGAAGGGATGAGAACCATGGCCAAGAAGATCTACGAGGTTCCGGCTCTGTCCAAGGCCGGCGACTTCCGCAAGGACACCGGATTCCTGAAGCGCGGACCGCACGAGCCCAAGGTCCGTCTGCCCCTGGGCTGGTAGTCCGATGACACGCCACGGCGAGGGATGGTTCGCGCTGTTTCCGGACTGTGAGGCCGCCCTCGCCGTGGCCTCCCGGCTCGGGACACGAGCCGAACGCACCCTCACACACCCGTCAGGACGACCGTTCGTGCTGGGCAACTGGGCCACGTCCGTCCAGGCCCGCAACGACCGGGGAATCTCCGTGACGCTCGTCGGGCACACCCCCGTCGGCGCACCCGAACTCAGCGCGCACATCGCCGGGGTGCGCGATCCCGGCGAGGTCCACCGGGTCACCGCGCGCCTCCCCGGTGACTTCCACGTCATCGCCGAGGCACACGGCGAGATCCACGCGCACGGCACCGCCTCGGGGATGCGCCGGCTCTTCCACGCCGCCGAGGACGGCGTCACCGTCGCCGCCAACCGCTCCGACGTCCTGGCCCGGCTGTTCGACGCGCCCCTCGACGAGGACGTCCTCGCCCTGCGACTGCTGGACTCCGTCCCGCACCCGCTGGGCGACGTCCCCCTGTGGCGCGGTGTGCACTCCGTCGTCCCCGGCGAACTCCTGCGCTTCGGCCGCTCCGCCCCTCGGACGGTCCGCTGGTGGCAGCCCCCGCAGACACAAGTCCCTCTCGCCGAGGGGGCGGAGGCGCTCCGCGCGGCGCTGGACGAAGCCGTACGCCTGCGGGTGGACGCAGCCGGAAGCGTCAGTGCCGACCTCTCCGGCGGCCTCGACTCCACCACCATCTGTGCCCTCGCTGCAGGCGTGAGCACCGCACCGTTACCCGCGCTCACCATGCCCAGCAGGGACCCGGGCGACGACGACGTGCACTGGGCCCAACTCGCCGCCGCCGAGATCGACGGCCTGGAGCACATCCTGCTCGACATCGACGAGATCCCACTCTTCTACAGCGGTCTGCTGGACGTGCGCGGACCCGTCGACGAACCCCTGCCCACCATCCTCGACCAGCCGCGCCAGCTGGTCGGCCACGACCGGCTCCTCGCCGGCGGGTCGCGCCTCCACCTCACCGGCATGGGCGGCGACCACGTCCTGTGGGGGCATCCCGCCCACCACCGTGACCTGCTGGCCACCCGTCCCCTCACGGCACTGCGCAGCATCCGCGGCTACCGCGCCCAGAACCGCTGGTCGCTGCGCGAGACCCTGGCCGTCCTCGCCGACAGCCGCCCCTACGGCAGGTGGCTCGCGGACGTCGCCGACGACGTCACCGCCCCGCGACCCGCCCCGCACAGCCCGGACGTCTTCGGCTGGGACATCCCGCCCCGTCTGCCGGTCTGGGCCACCGCCGACGCCGCCGCCTCCGTACGCCGGAGCCTGCGGGAGGCCGCCGGCACGGCACAGCCCCGCGGTACCACCCGCGCCCTCCACAACGAGATCCACACCCTGCACCACGGCACGCGGGCCACCCGAATCCTGCACCAGGTCGCGGAGCACAGCGGGCTGCCCCTGGCGAGCCCCTTCCTCGACGACCGCGTCGTCGAGGCGTGCTGGTCGGTCCGCTCCGAGGAACGCGCCACGCCATGGGAGTTCAAACCGCTGCTCAAGCGCGCCATGCGCGGCCGGATGCCCGACGCACTGCTGCGCCGCACCACCAAGGGCGAGGCCTCGGCCGACGCCGCCAACGGGCTGCGGGAGAACCGCGAACGCCTCGCAGAGCTGTGGCGGGACTCGCTGCTCGCCAAGGCCGGACTGGTCGACGCCGACAAGCTCCTGGACATCACCCTGCGGCCCTCGTCGCCCGAACTCCGGCACGGCGGCCTCGACGCCACGCTCGCCTGCGAGATCTGGCTCCGCACCATCTGAAGGGGAACCCATGCAACTGCGCGAGGACGTGTCCGTGGTGGACACCGACTACGGCAAGATCCTGCTCGACGGCAGTACGGGTGAGTACTGGGAGCTCAATCCGACCGGCAGCTCGGTCCTGGCCGGCCTGCTCGACGGCACCCCGGCGAAGGACATCGCCGATGCCCTGTGCGCCGAGTTCGACGTCGACGCGGACCGGGCGCAGTCCGACGTGAGCACCCTGCTCTCCGCCCTGCGCGACGCCCGGCTGGTCAGCCCATGAGCTTCCATCCGGTCCCTGAGACCCATACCGGGACGTCCTTCGCCCAGCGCGCCGGAGCCCGCCTCGCCGTTGCGGTGGGCCGGCCCCTGCTGCTCCTGCCGCCGGCCCGACTGGCGCGGGTGCTCGGCGTGGTGTCCCGCGGGGCCCGCCCGGCCGGCCATGACCGGACCTACCGGGCCCGGCAGGCCGTCACCACGGTCAGCGCCGTCTGCGCCGGCCGTGAGGGCTGCCTGCCGCGCTCGGTCGCCACGGCCCTGCTCTGCCGCGCCCGCGGCGAGTGGCCCACGTGGTGCGTCGGCGTCCGCGCCGCGCCTCCCTTCGGCGCCCACGCCTGGGTCGAGGCGGAGGGCCGACTGGTGGGCGAGGAACTACCCGAGAGCTACTTCCGGAGGCTGATCACCGTGGGCTCCGGGAGCGAGGAGAGGAGCCCTTCATGACCGACCACGCGGATCCGTCCGGCGCGACGACCGGAACCGGCCGGGGAACCGAGGGCGTGCCCGCGGCCGTGGCGCGCCCGGGGGAGAACCCCGCCGACGGTGCCCGCCCGGGCACCCGTGACCTGTTGCGCCTGCTGCGCGGCAGCGGCCGGACCGTGGGGGCCTCGCTCGCACTGACCGTCGTCGGCACCGCCCTCGGGCTGCTCCAGCCGCTGCTGACCATGCGTCTGATCGACCGGGTCTCCGCCGACCGGGCCGTCACCGCGCTCATCGTGACGCTGGCTGCTCTCTTCCTCGTCCAGGCCGCCCTCGAGGCGGCCGGTCAGTACCTGTTGGACGTGACCGGCGAGAGCGTGGTCCGGCGCCTGCGCCGCGGACTCGTCGAACGGCTGTTGTTCGTCCGCCTCCGGGACCTCGACGGCCGGCGCGCCGGCGACCTGCTCTCCCGGGTCGGCACCGACACGACCATGCTGCGGGACATGGTCGCGGGCAGCTTCGTCCAGCTCGTGACGGTCACCATCACCGGAGTCGGAGCCGCCGGACTGATGCTGTGGATCGACCCCGTCATGTTCCTCGTGGTCGCCGGGACGCTGGTGATCGCCGCCGTCCTCGTCGCGGGCGTGATGGCCGGCATCCGGACCAGCACCGAGCAGGCCCTCGCCGGTGTCGGTGCGATGACCGCCGACCTCGAACGCGCCCTCGGCGGCATCAGGACCGTGCGGGCCGCCCGCGCCGAACACCGGGAGGCCGAGCGCATCGGCGCGGACGTCGACGCCGCCTACACCGCCGGCGTCCGCTCCGCGAAGCTCGGCTCCGTCGTGGGGCCCGCCATGGAGATCGCGGTCAACGGCTCGTTCCTCCTCGTCCTGCTCGTCGGCGCGGTCCGGGTTTCCGACGGCTCCATGTCCGTCAGCGAACTCGTCGCGTTCCTGCTGTTCGCCACCTACCTGGTGATGCCGCTCGCAGGCCTCTTCAACGCGCTCAGCCTGATCCAGCGCGGTCTCGGCTCGCTCCGCCGGATCGAGGACGTCCTGCGCCTGCCCGTCGAGCAGGACCCGGAGGACGGTGCGCCCGTACCGCTCCCTGCCCCCGCCGCATCGCCCGCGACCCCGCCCCCGCTCCTCGAACTGCGCCGGGTCTCCTTCGCGTACGACGACCGCCCGGTACTGCGCGACGTCTCGTTCTCCGTGCCGCGCACCGGGCTCATCGCCCTGGTCGGCCGGTCCGGCGCCGGCAAGACGACGATCGTCTCCCTTGCCGAGAAGTTCCACGAACCGGACGCCGGACACGTCCTCTTCGACGGCGTCGACGTCAGGGGCGTCGATCCGCGCGACCTACGGGCCCGTATCGGCCTGGTCGAGCAGCACGCGCCCCTGCTGTACGGAACCCTGCGGGACAATCTCGTCTACGCGAAACCCGAGGCGAGTGAGAGAGAAATCCGGGAAGTGCTCCGGATGGTGAATCTCGAAGAACTCGTGGAACGCCTGGCGAACGGACTGGAGACAGAAGTCGGCGACCGGGGATTCAATCTATCCGGCGGAGAACGCCAGCGGGTCGCCATCGCCCGCGCCCTGCTCGCCCGGCCCGAACTCGTACTCCTCGACGAACCCACGTCTCAACTCGACCCCATCAACGAACGGGAACTCACCGACGTCCTGCGGGACATCTCCCGAGAACGCGCCCTGCTCGTCGTCGCCCACCGCATGTCCACCGTCCGGGCGGCCGACCGGATCGTCGTCCTCGACGAGGGCCGTGTCGGCGCCGAGGGCACGCACGAACAGCTGCTCGCCGAGGACCCGTTCTATCGCAGGCTGACCACCGACCACCTCACGCCGCCCCTCGGCCGGCCCGCCCCAGACAGGAGCGTCGCAGCACCGTGAGCCCCACCCCTGCCCGCACCCCCACCGCACCCCACGCGACCGCCGGCGCACGCGCGCCGGGCGCACCGCACTGGACACCGGCCCTCGAACGGGTCGGCCGACTCACCCCGCGCGAGCAGGAGACCTTCCTCCTGCTCGCCGAAGGGCTCTCCAACGAGACGATGGCCCAGCGGCTGCACGTGACCGAACGGACCGTGCGCGCACACGTCGCTGCGGTCATGGAAAAACTCGAACTCTCCTCACGCCTGACCGTCTGCCTGGCTTCGTACGTGTTCTCCACGGAACACGCGGACGCCGGGAACCGGATTGGTCCGTAAAGAGTCCTGAAAATGCTGCCCGTTCGAGATCCGGTCCTACGGCGAATACTGTCGCCACGGCCAATGGAACGGACGCACGGTGTTCGACACGATTTCCCTGGCTTCAGAAAATCCCTCCGGAGCCCCCGACGAAGCGATTCGCCGGGAAGAATGACGAAAGGAAAGTCATGTCTGACGCATTCGACCTGGACGCCCGGATCTCCGCCCCCGCCGGCCCCACCGGCGAGCAGGCGCCCCCGCCGTCCATCTCCGGGATCGCCACCCGCACCGTCTGCACCCGGGTGACCTGCCAGGCCAGCAAGACCTGTGTCTGCACCTCGCTCTGCACGACCTTCTGCGTGGGCGGCAAGTAGCCACGGGCTAGTTCCCGACGGGTGCTGCCGTGGTCGAGACACGGCAGCACCCGTCGTCGCAGAGCGAGAGAAGCACGCCGATCAGACAGGGGCCGACCACCATGCACCTCACCCACCACGGTACCGAAGCCTGGGCCCGCGTGGCAGACGACGACCTCGTGAGCCTGGCGCGGACAGCCGTCCGGCAGGTTCTGAGGGAGACCGCGACCACCGCTCAGGTCGAGGACCTCGCGCTCCGCGCCGCCGAGCAGAGCGACACCACCGGCGCCTGGTACCCGCCCAGTCTCACCCACGGCCAGGCAGGTACCGCGCTGCTCCACCTGTACGCCGCCCGGGCCGGGCTCGGCGACCTGGACACGGCCTCCGGCCACATACGCGAGGCGGTCCTCTCGACCCAGACCGAACCTCTGCAGCACCACGGTCTGTTCGCCGGCACCAGCGGCCTCCTCCTCGCCCTCGCGGACGTCACCCGCGACGAACCCCGCTTCCGCCCCAGCCTCGACCGGCTGACGGACCAGCTGGCCGAGCAGGTCCTCGCCGCGCCACCGCACCGCACCGAACGGGCCGTCAGCGACCTCGACTACGACCTCGTCACCGGCGCGGCCGGCACCCTCGCCCAGCTGAGCTCCGTCCCCGAGCCCTCCGAGCGGGTCACCGAGGCCGCCGCCGTACTCGCCGACTACCTCATCTGGCTCGCCGGACCCGCCGGGACCGCGGGCACCCCGCACCGCTGGCTCATCACGCCCGCGTACTACCCACCCGTCGGCGACTACCTCGCGAGGTACCCGCACGGGTACCTCAACCTCGGGCTCTCGCACGGCGTCCCCGGCATCGCCGCAGCCCTCGCCGCCGCCTGGGCCTCGGGCAACCGCCGCCCGGGCCACCTGGAGGCCGTCACCGCCCTCAGCGGCTGGATCCGCGCGCAGGCGGACACCGACGCGCACGGCTCCCTGTGGAGCGACGGCACGCCCGTCGACGAACACGGCCACGAGGTCTCGGCCGGATGCGTGCACGACCGGATCGCCTGGTGCTACGGCACCTTCGGCGTCGCCGGCGCCCTCCTCACGGTCGCCGAGGCCACCCTCGACGACGAACTGCGCGCCGAAGCCGTCGGCGCCTTCGAGGGCGCGCTCGCCCGCCTCGGGGACCTCCGGCCACTGTCGCCGACCCTCTGCCACGGCCTCGCCGGACTGGTCATGCTGGCACTGGAGTTCGCCCCCTGGAGCGCCGCCGCCCGCGAGCGGCTGCCGGAACTGGTCGGGGACCTCCTCGACCGCCACGAGCCGGACCGCCCGCTCGGGTTCGCCGACCTGGAGGAGCCCGGCAAACCCGTCGACGACCCGGGACTGCTCACCGGGGCCACCGGCGTCGCGCTCACGCTGCTCGCCGCCACCGGCGATCGGCGGCCCGACTGGTTCCGCGCCTTCCTCGGCCGGTGACGCCCATGACCCCGTACGAGCCCGCCGGCTTCTTCCTCCTGCGCTCCCCGGCCCTGCCCGCCCGCACCTGGCTCGACGTGACCGCGGACCCCGACGACACCCCGCGGGCCCTCGTCGACCTCGCCCGTCGTCCGGACGTCACGCGCGCCCTCCTCGTCGCCAGTGGGGACCTGGCCGACAGTCTCGACCGCATCGGCGACCTGAGCGAGAAGCGCCTGCGCCGGCTGCACTCCGGGCTGCTGCGCTACGTCACGCGCATGGCGACCCGGCCCACGCCCTTCGGGGCCTTCTCCGGTGTGGCGATGGGCGAGTTCGGCCCCGCCACCACCGCCCGGCTCGGCCGGCCCGAGGAGCACCGGCTGCGCGTGCGGGCCGACATGGGCTGGCTGCTCGGGCTGATCAAGCGCCTCGACGAGTCCGACGACCTGCTCCGCAGGCTCCGGCTCGTCCTCAACCCGATGGCGGACACGGCCGGCGACCGCGTGGTCCTGCCGCAGGCCGACAAGTACGGCCGGCACGACGCCCGCAGCGTGCGCATCCGGGCCACGCCCGCCGTCGGGCTCGTCATGCGGACCGCCGCCACCCCGGTCCCGTACGAGCGGATCACCGCCGAACTCGCCGCCGCCTTCACCGAGGTCACGGCCGAGACCGTCGAGGGCCTGGTCCGGCAGATGTGGGACCTCGGTTTCCTCATCAGCGACCTGAGGCCCCCGCAGACCGCGGAACGGCCCGAACACCATGTCCTGAAGAGGCTCACCGGCATCCCCGCCGCGCAGGAGACGGCCGACCGGCTCAGCGCCGTCGCCGACCTCGCCGACCGGGCGGACGACGCCGCCTCCCTGCGCCGACTCGCCGCCGCCCAGCAGGACCTCGTACCCGGGCACGACGGCCGCCCCTACCAGGCCGACATGGCGCTGCACCTGGACGGTCCCGTACTGAACGCGTCGATCGGCGAGGCGGCGGCCGAGGCCGTCGGTGTCCTGGTCCGCCTGAGCGCCGCCCACGGTACGCGCAACCACCTGACGCGCTACCGCGAGGAATTCACCGAACGCTACGGCGAGGGCACCCGCGTCCCGGTACTCGGTCTGCTCAGCCCCGACACCGGGCTCGACGCCCCGCCGACCTACACCAACCCGCCGCGCAGCATCGAACTGCCGGGGGCGACGCCCGAGCACACCGCCCGGCTGGACGCCCTGCTCGTCGAGTTCGCCCAGCAGGCCTGGTGGGACAAGTCCTTCGAGGTCGAGCTGACCGACGCCTGGCTGGAGCGCCTCTCCCGCGCGGGCCGGTGCCCGACCCGCCGCCCGCCATGGAGGTCTACCTCCAGCTGCACGCCGCCGACCGCGCCGCCCTCGACCGGGGGGAGTGGCAGGCCGTCCTGCGCTACGACAGCCTCACCTACGGGGGCCGCACCTTCGGACGCTTCAGCGAGCTGCTGGGCGAGTCCGCCGCCGAGCGGCTGCGCGGGTACGCCCGCGCGGAGGAGGCGCTCTTCCCCGACGTCGCCTACGCGGAGCTCGCGTTCCTGCCCCCGTACGGCCGTGCGGCCAACATCACCCTGCGCCCCGCCGTCCGGCCGTACGAGATTCCCGTCAACACCACGCCGTCCGTCGGCCCGGACCAGGTCCTCCCCCTCGCAGACATCCTCGTCGGCGTCAGCGGGAACCGGTTCCACCTGTGGTCCCGGAAACTCGACCGGGAGGTCGTGGTCGCCCAGCACCACATGCTCAGCCCGGCGATGGCGCCGAACGTGGCCCGGTTCCTACTCGAGGCCTCCCAGGACGGCTGTGTCATGCCCTCCGGTTTCCACTGGGGCCCCGCCGAAGCGGCCCCCTTCCTGCCGCGCGTCACCCGCGGGCAGATCGTCCTGCGCCCCGCGCAGTGGCGGCTCACCAGAAGTCCCGCGGCCGCCACGGACCCCGCGGGCGCGCACGGCAGGACCGGTCTCGCGGCACCCGCAGCCGGCACACCGTCCACGCACCCGCTCGACGACCTCGACGGCTGGCGCCGGCGCTGGAACGTGCCCCGCCACGTCTATCTCGTCGAGTCCGACCAGCGGCTGCTGCTGGACCTCGACCACCCCGCCTGCCGCGCCGAACTCCGTGCGGAGCTGGACGAGCGCGGTACCCTCGTCTTCCACGAGATGCTGCCGTCCTTCGACGGCATGTGGCTCCAGGATGCCGACGGCGAGCACTACGCCGCCGAGGTCGTCGTCCCCGTCCTCGCCCGCGACGCGGTCCGCGCCACCCGCGCTCCCGTGCCGCGGCAAGGCCGCGCGGTCCCCGTGGAGCGCCATCTGCCCGGCGGTGCCTGGACGTTCCTCAAGGTCTACGCGGCCCCCGAGCGGCAGGACGAGATCATCGCCGGCCCGCTGCTCGACCTCGTTGCGGGACTGGGCCGCGAAGGGCTCCTGGACCGCTGGTTCTACATCCGCTACGCCGACCCCTTCCCGCACCTGCGCCTGCGGGTCCGCGGCACCGACGCCGACCGTACCCTGACCGAGGTCACCGCGTGGGGACGCGATCTCGTCGCCCGCGGACTGGCCCTGGACATCGAACTCGCCGGCTACGCACCGGAGACGGCCCGCTACGGCGGCCCGGAGGTCTTCGACACGGCCGAGCGGCTCTTCAGCGCCAACAGCGAAGCCACCGCCCTGCTGCTGTCGCGACAGCCCGACATCAGGCCCGAATTCCTCGCCGTCGCCGCGCTGGACACCCTCCACGCCCAGTGGGGCATGCCGCCGGGCGGCGGGCGCGTTCACCACACCGGCGGCCACGACGAGGCCCACGTCCGGGACACCCGAACGCTGTTCCGCGAACACCGCGCCTACCTGTGCGAACTCCTCAGCCCGTGGGAGCGCGACCCGCACGAGGAAGGGCGGGCCCACCGGCTGCTCCTCCGGGAGACGTTCGCCGCGCAGGCACCCGCCGTCGCCGAGACGGCCGGAGCCGTCCGCGAGGCGGCCCGCCGCGGCCTCCTGGTCGGCTCCGAGGACTCCATCCTCGCCAGCCTCGCGCACATGCAGATCAACCGGCTCCTCCCCATCGACCTCCAACGGGAGGCCCGCAGCCACGCCCTGTGGGCCCACGTCCTGCGCGCCGTCCGGGGCCGCGCGGCCGCGAAGGCCAGGGAGGGCCGATGATCTGGCTGCGCGTCGGCACGCTGTTCTGGCGGCTCAGCCCGCTGCGGGTATCCGCCTTCACCGGCGTCTCCCTCCTCCTCGCCCTCATACCGGCCGCGCAGATCGGGCTGGTCGCCGCCGCCGTGCAGGGTGTGGCCGACGCCGTCACCGGCGACCGGGACGCCGGACGGGCCGCGCTCACGGCGGGCGCCGCCCTTCTCGGGGTGGGCCTCGCCAGCCATGTCCTGGGCACCTTCCTGCAGTACCTCGACACCCTCCTGCGGCTCGAACTCACCGCTCGCGTCGGCGAATGGGTGATGCGCAAGGGCACCATGCTCGACCTCCAGCAGTACGAGGACGCCGAGGTCTACGACAAGATGCAGCGCGCCTTCCAGGAGAGCAGCGGAGGCCGCGTCTACCAGGTCTTCACCCAGCTCCTTGAGGTCGCGAGGGAGTTGGTCACCCTGGTGACCGTCAGCGTGGTGCTGTTCTCCTGGAGCCCCTGGATCGCCCTGGTGATCCTGCTCTCGCCCATGCCGTCGGTCGTCTCGTACGTGCTCTTCAGCCACAGGGCATACGAGATCGAGTACGACCGGACCGCTGACCGGCGGCGCGCGTACTACTACCAGCACCTCACCACCACCGACCACTCCTACAAGGAGGTCCGTCTCTTCCAGCTCGGCCCGCACCTGGTGGACCTCTACACCCGGCTCATCCGCACCTTCTTCGACGTCGACCGCCGCCTCGCCCGCAAGCAGTCCGTGCTCGGCGGCGTCCTCGGTCTTCTCAGCGTCGCCGCCTCCTCCGGCGCCGTGCTCTGGGCGATCCACACCACCACCCACGCCGGGCAGGTCGGGCAGCTCGCCGGCTACCTCCAGGCCGTCGGTTCGGTCCAGGTCTCCGCTCACGGCATGCTGCTCGGCATCGCCGCTCTCTACAAGGACAGCCTGTTCCTCGGCAATCTCTTCGACTTCCTCGCCCTGCCCGAGCGTCAGATCAAGGGCGGGACACGCCCGTTCCCGGACACGCTGCGCAAAGGCATCGAGTTCCGCGACGTCCGCTTCGTCTACCCCGGCACCGGCCACGTCGTCCTGGACGGCGTCAGCTTCACCCTGCCCGCGGGCGAATGCGTCGCGCTGGTGGGACAGAACGGCTCCGGCAAGACCACGCTGGTCAAGCTGCTCACCCGGCTCTACGAGCCGACGAGCGGCCAGATCCTCGTCGACGACGTCCCGATCGAGGAGTACGACCTCGACGACCTGCAACGCCACATCGGCGTCATCTTCCAGGACTTCATCCGCTACGAGCTGCCCGTCCGCGACAACATCGGCCTCGGCAGCGTCGAAGCCCGCGAGGACACCGGGCGCGTCGCCGAGGCGGCACGGGCCGCCGGCGCCGACGGGTTCGTCGAGGCGCTGCCCCGTGGCTACGACACGACACTCGGCCGCCACTTCGAGGACGGCCACCAGCTGTCCGGCGGCCAGTGGCAGAAGATCGCCCTGAGCCGGGCCTTCATGCGCCGCGCTCCCGTCGTCGTCCTCGACGAGCCGACGGCCTCCATCGACGCGGAGGCCGAAGCGGAAATCTTCGGCCGGCTCAAGGACGTCGCCCACGGCGCCACTGCCCTGGTCATCGCCCACCGCTTCGCCACCGTCCGGATGGCCGACCGGATCGTCGTCCTGGAAAACGGCAAGGTCATCGAGCACGGAGTGCACCAAGACCTCCTGAGGGCCGACGGCGTGTACGCCCGGCTCTTCCGTATCCAGGCTTCGGGCTACCTGACCGAAGCCGCGTCCCCCTGAAGGCCGAGCGATGCGCGTATCCGTCCTGTATCCCGCCATGCCGACGGACCCCCGGCACGTCGCCCCCTTCGCCGCGCTCGTCCGCGACGAAGGAGCGGCCCGCCTCTGGCAGGGCCAGTCCCTCTGCGCCGACACCCAGCAGGTCTTCGCCTACCTGGCCGGAATGGGCTACCGCGTCCCGGTCGGGACCAGTGTCGCCCTCATGCCGCTGCGGCATCCGCTGGACACGGCCATTCAGGCCCGGTCCATGTCCGTCCTCACCGGACACCGCACGACCCTCGGACTCGGTCCCGCGACCCCCGACGTCGTCGCCGGACTGCACGGAAAGCCGTACGACAGCCCACGCGACGCCTGTGTGGAATACCTGACCGAGGTTCGGCGCCTGATCGGGACCGAGGACGGAGTCGCCGGACCCGGCATCGGCGCCGCCATCGGCCTGCCGGGCCTGTCACATCCGGGGGTGGAGACCGGACTCGGTGTGCTCCGGCCGACGCTCGCGCGGGCCGCGGGCCGGGTGGCGGACGCGGCGATCAGCTGGATGACCCCGCCCGGCTACGTCCGCGACACCCTGCTGCCCGCCATGGCGAAGGGCGCGGCCGAGTCGGGCCGCCCGGTGCCCCGCATGGTCACCGTCGTGCACGCCGCCGTCGACCGCCCCGGGCGCCACGCCTACCGGCTCGCCTTCGCGGCCGCCCACGTCCACCTCGCCGGGCCGCACTACTGCGACATGCTGCGCCGCGCCGGCCTGCGCGTCCACCACAGCCGCCCGGGGCTCGGCGCCCGCGCCCTGGTCGATTCCGGAGTCTTCCTCTACGGCACGCCCGGGCACATCGCCGCACAGCTGGCCGAATTCGATCGGGCGGGGGTGGACGAAGTTGTCGTCAACGTCGCGGGAGTGTATTCCGAGCATGGCCGACCGGACGCCGTACGGGACCTCCAGGAGATCCTCGCGGCCTGCCGGGAGGCGACGAACTGACCCAGGAACGGGTGCGGAAGGCCGGGGCACGCCCGCGTGCCGCCCTCCCGCACGCGGTGAGGAGAGGCAAGACGGTGCCCGACGACATCGCCCGGTGGCTGAACGAGCACGCCAACCCCTTGAGCACCCTGACCCCCGGCGCGCCGGTGGAGGACCTGAGGCCCCTGGGCGAGGCCCTGCGGGAGACACGGATCGTCGGTCTGGGGGAATCGACCCACGGCACGGGCGAGTTCTTCCGGCTGAAGCACCGCATCGTGGAGTTCCTGGTCCGTGAGGAGGGGTTCACCGCCCTCGCCATGGAGGCCAGCCAGTCCGCCGCCCGCGCGCTCGACGGGTACGTCCGGTACGGCACGGGCTCCCCCGAACGGCTCGTCGCCCGGCTGGGCTTCTGGACCTGGCGCACCCGCGAGATGGTCGACCTCGTCGAGTGGCTGCGCGCCCACAACCGCGACCTGCCCGAAGAGCGCCGGGTCCGCTTCGTGGGAACCGACCCCCAGCTCTGCGCCGACTCGGTCGAGGCCGTCGCCGCCTTTCTGCTCCGGGCTGCGCCCGATCAGGCCGGGCGCGTCAGCGCCCTGGACGTCCTGGCCCGGGCGCGCCCGGGCTCGCTTCCGGACCCGGACAAGGCCCTGATGCGACGCGCCGAGGAGATCGCCCGCCTCGTCGCGGACCACGCCGAGCGGCCGGGTCCCGGCGACGACGCCGGCGAGGCTCTGGAACACGCGCGGATCCTCGTCCGCGCCGCCGACCTGGTGACGCGGCCCTTCGCAGCCTCGGCCGGCGAGGACGGCGTGCTCGCCGCGCGTGACCGCTACATGGCCGAGGCCGTCGCACGGCTCGTGGACGACAACCCCGAGGCTCGCGTCATGGTCTGGGCACACAACGGGCACATCGCGAAGGGCACGTACGGGGACCAGGTGCCGGCCCTCGGCAGCAGACTCCGCGAACGGTACGGCGACGCCTACTACGCGCTGGCCCTCCTCTTCGGCAAGGGCTCCTTCCTGGCCCGCCGCGGCAACGACCTTCAGCGCCCGCCTGCCCGCCACCGCATCGGCACCGGCCTCCGCTCCCTGGAGGCCAGACTCACGCACGCCCTGCCCGGCGACTACTACGCGGACCTCCGCGCCGCGAGTTCCCCCACCGGCACCGCGCCCTGGCTGCACGCCCCGCACGCGCAGCGCAGCTTCGGCGCCAACGTCCAACGGTTCCTCTACCGCTTGAACACCGCCCCGCTCGTCCCGGCCGAGGACTACGACGGCATCGCGTTCGTAGCACGCTCGACCTGCTCCCACCTGCTGCCCCCGGCGGAGGACTGAGGTTCTCTCACGGCCACAGGTCGAGCGCGGCGTTCAGAGTGAGCTGCCACATCGGTTCGGCACCGGTGCCGAATGCCGCGGCGAGCCCGTACCCCACGGACGCGTCGTACGGGTCCCTGGCACGCTCGGACTCGCCCGCCGCCTCCCAGTCGGCCGACACGCGCCCGTCGCCGCTCGATGTGAAGACGCCGAGCAGCCGCTCGTCCCGCAGCAGCCGGCTGGTGCCGAGGGAGTCCGGAACCAGCAGATAGCTGCACTCCCGCGCCCCTGAGACGACCTCGACCCGGTACGAGCGCCGGGTCAGGAATCCCTTGGACGGCCGCAGGGTCTCCTCTGCACCGTCGACGAGCAGAGTCAGGTGCTCGGGGTCGCGCGTCCCGATCGGCACATGGCTCTCCGGCACGGTGTGCGGGGCCCGCCGGATCTCGACCGGCGGCAGACCGTCCCCGCTCACGCCCAGCGTCCCGCCCTCATGGTCGAGTTCGATCCGGACCGCGCCGAAGAGCGGATCGTCGGCGGGCTCGTACGCGTACGGATTCATCGGGACCCTTGCCTCCTGTTCATCCTGGTGATCGTCTTCCCCCAGTCTCGTCCGGACGCGGTGGGCCGGTTCCCTTTCCGGCCAGAGGCGGGCCCGTGGGCGACGGCCACCGGCTCCCGCCTCGCTGCCACTACGTCGCGTAGCCGGTCACGCCAGGCGCTTCGCGGTCCCGACCAGCGGCGATCCGTCTTCAGAGGCAGCCGCGGCTGGGGAGAATCCGGGGAGAACGAAGCCTCGTTGGGGAGCGGCTGGGGAGGATCGACCGTACAAACTGGCAGCACGGTGAAAGAGGCGGAAAGGCTGATCGTTGCAGGTCGGACCGCCTGTTCGGGCTATTTCCGCAGGTCAGCGGCGTGAGAGCGACGACTTCAAGAAGATCTCCTCCTGGGCCGCCATCTTGTTTGCACCCACACTCGTGGGAACCATCTACGGCATGAACTTCGAAGACATGCCGGAACTCAAGTGGGCAGGCGGCTACCCCTTCGCGATCCTGCTGATGGCGGTGGTATGCGTTAGTTTGTACGTGATTTTCAAGCGGCGGGACTGGCTCTGAACATCCCACTCGCCCCTCCTTCGCACTTCACTTTCGCATCACTCACAGATCGGCCCAGAAGAGGCCGTGGGGGGCCCTGGGGGGATAGATGCGGGTGATCTCCTCGCCTTGCCCTTGATAAGCCCCTGACCAGGCCTTTTGGGGCGTCGGCAAGCTCCGGGGAGAATCTGGGGAGAAACGAATGGCAGTCGGCGCCGTGCGCCCGCCATAACGAGCCCGCCCGGCTTCCCGCTCAGGGCTCCCTGTAGAGCGCACCGAACCTGCGGCGCATCACAGACAGTGACCTCCATGCACTCGCCGTCCCCGACGGTGTCGTCCGTGCGAGCAACGCCAGTCGCGGGGCTCCAGCAACTCGTCGTACACCGCACCGTGCCCACGGCGTCAGCAATAGGGCAGACACCCCCGGCCCCAGCGCTTCGGCCAGCGACTCCCGGGCGGATACGCCGTCCAGGCCCGGCATCCCCGGCCGAGGCCGTTTCGTCTCAGGTGTGGGAGATCGCCGTTGTCGGTGGTTGCGCGTGGAACGCCGTCCGTACGACGCGGGCTGCGATGAATCCGATCAGCGCTGTTGCTGCCGCCAGGCCGATGCCGGTCGCGTCGAGCGGTTCGGTCTCCAGGATCGACCGGAGCGCGGGGAGGTAGAGCGCGGCTGCCGCGAGGAGTGCGGAGGCGAGGACGGCCAGGGGGAGGAAGAGGTTCTCCTTCGTCAGCAGGCGGGATCGCAGGCCCAGTACCACTCCGAGCTGGCCGGCGAGCAGGGCGAGGAAGAGCACGCTCTGCCAGGGCAGGTCCCAGGCGCGTGCGGTGAGGGCCGCCGCGAGGCAGGAGGCGGTGACGACCGTGGCGAGCAGGAGCAGCCGCTGCCAGGCACCGGCGCCGAGGATGTGCTGTCCGGGCGGGCGGGGCGGCCTGTTCATGGCGCCTGGTGAGACGGGTTCGGCGCCCATGGCGACACCGGTGAGGCCGTGGGTGAGGAGGTTGATCCAGAGGATCTGTCCGGCCCGCAGGGGCAGGAGGCCGATGAGGGGGCCGGTGAGCATGACGAGGATCTCGGCCGCTCCGCCGGCCAGGCCGTAGACGAGGAAGCGCCGGATGTTGTCGTAGACGCGACGGCCTTCCTCCACCGCCGAGACGACCGTCGACAGTTCGTCGTTGGTGAGCACGAGGTCGGCGGCCTGCCGTGCGACTTCCGTGCCGCGTGCGCCCATCGCGACGCCGATGTCGGCCTGGCGCAGGGCTGGTCCGTCGTTCACGCCGTCGCCGGTCATCGCGGTGACGGCGCCGCGGGAGCGCCAGGCTTCCACGATGTCCAGCTTCTGCTGCGGAGTCGTACGCGCGAATACGCGGACGGTGGTGAGGTCCGCGATCCGGCCGGCGGCGAGGTCCGCACCCGTGACCACCTCCTCGTGCGAGCTGTCGGCGGGCAGCAGGCCGACCTCGGTTGCCACGGCGCGCGCAGTGGCGGGGTGGTCGCCGGTGATGAGGATGGGGGTGATACCAGCGGCCCGGCAGGCGGCGATCGTGGCCGCGGCCTCCGTTTTGGGCGGGTCGCTGATGGCGACCAGGCCGAGCAGGCGGAGGCCGGACTCGGCGTCGGAGGGGTGGTGGGGGACCTCGTCCCGTGTCCCCGAGGCGATGGCGAGGACACGGAAGCCGCGGGCGGCCAGCAGCGCGGCCTGCTGCTCCGCCGTGTGGAGCAGGTCCGTGGGGTCGGCGAGGACGGCGGGGTCGAGGATCGCTTCGGGCGCGCCCTTCAGGCACACGAGCACCCGGTCCTCGGGGGTGGTGTGCAGGGTGGTCATGCGTTTGCGCAGGCTGTCGAAGGGGGCTTCGTCCGCGCGCGGGTGGCTTGCGTGGAGCGTGGCCTGATCGGCGCAGCCCGCCTTGGCCGCGGCCGTCAGGAGGGCCGCCTCGGTGGGATCACCCATGGGGGTCCAGCGGTCGTCGGGCGCGGCGGGTCCGGTCGGCGGGCGGATCGAGGCGTCGTTGCAGAGCGCCGCCGTGGTCAGCAGTTCGCGTAGCGGATCCCATTCCGCCTGTGTCGGGCGTCGGCCGGCGATCAGGACGTCGCCTTCCGGCTCGTAGCCGACGCCGGAGAGGTCGGCCGTGGCACGGGGCATCCAGACGTGCTGGACCACCATGCGGCCTTCGGTGAGGGTGCCGGTCTTGTCCGTGGCGAGGACCGATACGGAGCCGAGCGTCTCGACGGCGGGAAGGCGGCGTACGAGCGCGTGCCGGGTGGCCATGCGGCGGGCGCCGAGGGCGAGGGCGAGGGTGACGACGGCGGGCAGGGATTCCGGTACCGCGGCGACCGCCAGGCTGATGGCGGTCACTGCCATGATCCCGACGGGCAGGTCTTGCATGAGGCCCAGGACGAAGACGACCAGGCAGAGTCCGAGGGTGGCGACGGCAAGGATCCGGCCGAGGGAGGCGAGGCGGTGTTGCAGCGGGGTCGGCTCCCGTCCGCCTTCGAGGAGGGCGGCGATACGGCCGAGTGCGCTCGCTGCGCCGGTCGCCGCCACGGTGGCCACGCCCCTCCCCCGTACGACGACCGTTCCGGCGCTCAGGGCCGTACCCGGATCCTTGTCCACCGCGACGGACTCGCCGGTGAGCATGGACTCGTCGACGAGGAGGGCCGATGCTTCGGTGAGTTCGGCGTCGGCGGCGACGATGTCGCCCTCGCCGAGGAGGAGGACGTCACCGGGTACGACGTCGGTGGCCGGGACTTCGCGCGGCACGCCCTCCCTCAGTACACGTGCTCCCGGCGCCGACATGGCCGAGAGGGCGGCCACCGCGTTGTCGGCGCGGATCTCCTGGGTCACGCCGACGGCGGTGTTGAAGAGGATCACCAGGCCGATGACGATGGAGTCGGCGTGGTCTCCGATGGCGATCGTGAGCAGGACCGCGCCGATCAGGACCATGACCAGGGGGTCTCGGAGCTGTGCCAGGACCCGCGCGTACAGGGGTGTCGGCGACTGGGCGGCGATTTCGTTGCGGCCGTGTTCGACGAGGCGGCGCTCGGCCTCCCGTTCGGTGAGTCCGCGGGGCTTCCGTGGGGCGGGGGGTGCTTGGCTGGCCGCGGGCGCAGACATCAGGCCCCTTGCGCGACGGGGACCGTGATGACGGGGCAGTGGGCCCGGTGCAGCAGTCCGTGGACGACGGAGCCGAGCCGCATGCCGGTGTAGCCCCCGTTTCCGCGGCGGCCCAGCACCAGGGCCAGGGCGTGTTCGGCCGCCTTCGCCAGCTCCTCGACCGGGTGGCCTGCCGGCACTTCGTGGGTGAGCGCGACGTCCGGGTACTTCTCCGACCAGCCGGCGACGGTCTCGGACAGCGTGCGGCGCTGCGCCTGGAGACCGTCGTTCTTGTTCTCGAACGAGAGCAGGGGCTGGTGCCACACCGAGATGGCCCGCAGCATGCATCCGCGTGTGCTCGCTTCTTCGAAGGCCACTGCCAGCGCCGCCTTCGACGACTCGCTGCCGTCGACCGCGACGACCATGTACGGCGACAGTTGACTGACGTGCTCCGCATCGCCGACGACCGCGACCGGACAGTGCGCCTGCGCGACGACGGGCACCACCAGGGAACCGGCGCTGAGGAACTCCTCGGTGCGGCTGAGGTGTCGCGACCCGAGCACCAGCATGGGGGCCTTCAGGGAAAGCCTGCCGAGGACGGGAGCAGGAAGCCCGTCGAGCAGGTGGGTGGACGGTTCGAGATCCGGGTGCCGCGAGCGCGTCCACCCGGCGGCCGCTTCGAGGGTTTCCGCTCCGGTCCGGCGCAAGTCGATGCGGTACGTGCTCCCGTCGGCGTGCTGGGTGTCGTGTTGCGGTGGCACCACCAGTGCGAGACCCAGTCCGAGCGCCCGGCGGTGCGCCTCGTCGGCCGCCCAGGCCAGGGCCATGTGCCAGTCCCTGACCGGGTCGATGCCGACGACGATCTCACGGCCTGTCATGTTCTCCATCACGACTCGCTCCCCTGATCGTTGCCGTGCCGCGGGATGAGCAGCACGGGACAGCGCGCGTGGTGCAGGAGGCTGTGGGTCACGTGCCCCAGCGTCCGGCCGATGTAGCCCGGCGAGCGCCTCCCGCCGACGACCAGCAGGTCCGCGTCCTGCGAGGCCTCGGCCAGTACACCGGCCGCCGAGAAGCCCTTCTCCAGGTCCGCGTGCACGGTCAGATCCGGGAACTCCTCGCGGATCAGGCCTGCCATTGCCGTCAAGCGCTCCGCGTGCCGGCCGCTGATCTCCTCGACGTCGTCGAGCATGCTCACGACGTTGCCGACGGTTCCCAGCACGTTCCATACGTGCAGCAGCCTCAGCGACGACTTGCGCAGCCCGGCTTCGCACGCCGCGTACCGGACGCAGTCGAGGTCGTGTTCGTCGCGGACACCGGCCAGCACGCTGCCCGTCTCGACCCGCGGGTCCGTCCCCCGCACCACGGCCAAGGGGGTGGTGGCACTCGCGGCGGCCTTGAGTCCGACGGAGCCGAGCATCAGCGAGGTGAACCCGCCGAGACCGCGGTTGCCGACGACGATCGTGCCGTGGACGCCCGCGGCCCTGTGGAGGCTGGGTACGGGTGAGCTGCGACTGAACTCCGTGGTGACGTGCAGATCGGGATGGAGTTCCGCTACGGCCGCGGCGGTGTCATCGAGTAGTTCGCGGCCCGCTGCACGGACCCGTTCAAGGGTTTCCACCGATGCGTATACGGCTCTGCTGTCCGTGTCGGCGGCGTGGAGGATGTGCAGGGTGCTCCCCCGCCGTGCCGCTTCGGCCGCGGCCCACAGGACTGCCCCGCGTGCGGGGTCCGACCCGTCGACGCCGACGATGACCGTCCCGAGTTCCGGACCGGCAGTGATGCCTTCCATGGTTTCTCCTGATCGAGGGCCATCGTGCTTGCGCTCCCACGCTGGCATCGCGGGCCCGTGGCCGGCGAGGGCCATAGGGGCCAGGGCAAGGGCCGACTGGTCCCTCCCCGACTCCGGGAACCTGCACAAGCCTCCGCGGACGGACCCGGTCGGCCCTCGTACAGGACCGTTCGGCCCTCGATACGGGCATCGGCCGGGCGGATGGTGGCCCTGTACGGGTGGTGCACACCAACCCTCTGCGCCCCTGCATGACGACGTATAGGAGGTCCGCTCGTGAAGCACACCCAGGTCGGCGAGGCGATGACGGCAGATGTCGTCTCGGTGGACCGGTCGGCGACGTTCAGGGAGATCGCCAAGCTCCTCGCCGACTACGACATCACCGGACTGCCCGTCGTGGACGAGGACGACCGGGTGGTCGGCATCGTCTCCGAGAGCGATCTGCTCGCCCGCAAGGCCCTGACGGCCGCGGACATCATGTCGGCTCCCGCTGTCACGGTCCACGCTCAGGAGAGCGCCTCGGAGGCCGGGCAGCTCATGACGCGCCTGGGCCTGCAACGCCTTCCGGTCACCGACGAGCAAGAACGCCTCATCGGCATCGTCACCCGGCGTGACCTCCTGCGCGTCTTCCTTCGCCCCGATGCCGACATACGGCGGCAGGTGAGCGAGGACGTGCTGTCCGGCAACATCGGGGCGCCCACCGGGGCGGTGGACATCCACGTCCTGGACGGTGTCGTGACCCTCGCGGGCCGGCTGGAACGGCAGAGCCAGGTGCCCCTCGCTCTACGGCTCACCGCACGACTGGACGGTGTCGTCGCCGTGGTGGACGAGCTCACCGCCCGCACGGACGACTCCCGTCTGATCCCGCCGGAGCGCGGAGCGCAACCCATCACCTGGTGACCGCGAAACACCCCACGCAGTCCGAGGAGGCCACCGTCATGAACCACCACGTAACCGTCGGCGTCGATGGCACCCCCGCGGAGTCTGGAACTCACACGTCAGCTGAAGGAGACGGAACCATGGCCAACCTTGTGACCGCCGGCCTCGACGGCTCGCGCGAAAGCGTCGCGGCGGCCCGATGGGCCGCGCACGAAGCCGACCTCCGAGGGGTGCCTCTGGCCCTGGTCCACGTGGAGGAATGGCTGGAACGGCCCCCTCTCCCCGTCGCGACCACCGAGGTCCGGCGCCAGTGGGCCGAGGGACTGTTGCGCGAAGCCTCCGAGGAGATCAAGCGGCTGTATCCGGATCTGGAGATCACCTCCCGCCGGCTGTCGGGGATCCCGGCCACGGCCCTGGCCCACGCGGCCGCCTCTTCGGACATCCTGGTGCTGGGTTCCCGAGGGCTCGGCGGCATCGCCGGATTCATCCTCGGGTCCATCGGCGCCGGCACCATCGCCGCGGCCGATCAGCCGGTCGTCCTCGTCAGAGCGCCGCACGGTGAGGCGACGCCTGCCGAGGGATCCGGTATCGACGGCCCGATCGTTGCGGGAGTGGACATCGGGCGCCCGTGTGACGCGCTCCTCTCCTTCGCCTTCGACGAGGCAGCACGCCGCGGGTGCGCCCTGCGGGTGCTCCATGCCTGGGCACCACCGCCGATCATCGGCTACGGCCCCCCTCTCGACCCCGGTGCCCAGGAGGAGATCGGGCAGGGGATCGCGACGGCCGTGGACGAGATGATCCGCCCCTGGTGCGAAAAGTACCCCTCGGTGGCAGTCACTCCCGAGGTGCGCATGGGCCAGTCCGCGATCCAGCTCGTGGACGCCTCCAAAGGTGCCGCGCTCGTCGTCGTCGGCAGACGCATCCGACGGTCCGCCTACGGCACCCACATCGGCGCGATCGCGCACGCGGTCCTGCACCACGCCACCTCGCCCGTCGCCGTCATCGCCCACGAGTGAACGCACCCGCGTTCCCCTGGACGGTCGGGTGCGCGCGGGCTTACGGGTACGCCGCCCCAGGCAGCACAGTTCGTCGGTGGCCCGGCGGCGGGTCTAGTCCACGGGAAGCCGGAACCACTGCTCGTCCCCGGCCGCCACCGCGACGGCCTGTTCGCCCGGCAGCATGAGGGCCAGAGGACCGTGGCGGGATTCCGGCACGGTGATGCCGAACCTGCCGTGGAGCAGTCGCACGCGGACACCGCGGTGTCCGCGGTGGCAGAGCGTGAACGCGACGGGCTCCATGTCCCGGAGGGGGACGGGATCGATGTACAGGCCTTCGGGGCCGGTCTCCAAGCCCGTGACGCCGCGCTCCGCCAGGTCGAGGGTGCCGGCCATGGCGCCGAGGTGGATCCCCTCCCCGGTGGTCCCGCCCTGAATGTCCGTGACGTCGCCGAGGAGTGCCTCCTCGCAGTACTTCCAGGCATCCGGATCCCTCTGGCGGGCCAGCACCCACCCGTGGACGAGGCTGCTGAGCGTCGATCCGTGGCTGGTGCGCGGCAGGTAGTACGCGACGGTCGCGCGCCACACCGCATCGTCGAGCCGGTAGCCGAGCCGGGCGAACAGGCCGTACAGCTCGGCAGGCCGGAAGAGGTAGCCGAGCATCATCACGTCGGCCTGTTTCGACGCCTGGTAGCGGTTGACCGTATCCCCTTCGGCTTCCAGGATCCGGTCGAGCCGGCGCACGTCGCCGTACCGGGCGCGGTAGGCCGCCCAGTCCAGCTCGGCCAGGTCTCCGTATCCCTCGAACTGGCTGATGACGCCCCGGTGGAACGGGACGTACAGACGGCGGGACACCTCTTCCCAGTGCTCCAGAGCGCCGCGGTCCAGGGCGAGCCGCTCGGTCAGTTCCGTCCGTCGAGCGGGGGGCAGTTCGTCGAGCAGTTCGAGCCCCTGGTTGATCACCCAGGCGGCCATCACGTTGGTGTAGGCGTTGTCGTCGATTCCGGGTTCCGCGGCCGCGGGATAGGCGTCGTGGTACTCGTCGGGGCCCAGCACACCGCGGATGCGGTAGCGCCCCCGTTGCGCGTCGTAGACGGCGGCGCCGGCCCAGAAGCGGGCGATCTCCAGCAGGATTTCCGCGCCGGGGCCGTACAGGAAGCCGGTGTCCCCGGTGGCCCGCCCATAACGGCAGACGTTCAGGGCTATGGCGGAGCCGACATGGCGCTGCAGGTGCGAGTGGTCGGGCAGCCAGCGGCCCGAGCGGGGATTGAGGTGCAGGGCCTGGCTCTCCTCCTGTCCCGAACTTCCGCTCTGCCAGGGGAACATGGCTCCGCTCTGTCCTGCCAGCCGGGCAGCATCACGGGCGGCCGGCAGCCGTCGGTGGCGGTACATGAGCAGGGCCCGCGCCACTTCGGGGAAGTGCAGCGTGATGTAGGGCAGGACGAAGAGTTCGTCCCAGAAGACGTGGCCCCGGTAGGCCTCACCGTGCAGGCCCCGCGCGGGGACACCCACGTCCAGCTCGGCGGTGTGCGGGGAGAGCGTCTGCAGCACATGGAAGAGGTGGAGGCGCAGGATCCGGCCCGCCTCCCCCGACACCGTCAACTCGCCTTGCTCCCACAGCCGTTCCCAGGCCGAGCGCTGTGCCGTGAGCAGGGCCGGGAATCCGGGTGCCCGCGAAGCGTGTGCGATCGCGCGCGGCAGGAGGTCTCCGGCCGGCCTGTCGAGGGAGGTGTACAGGGCCGCGGTCTTCACCACCGTCGCGGACCGTCTGGGAGCCACGGGCAGTCGATACGTCCGCACCGTCCCGGCCGCGGTGCGGCTCGTCATGACGGGTGCGCGAGGTCGCGTGACCGTCCTGACGGCAAGGGCGATTTCGGTGCGGGAGGAGGTGGTCCGGCAGGCGATCCACGCGACGCCGTGCGGCGCGAAGCCCGTCCGATGCTCCGTGAGGTGGTGACCGTCGAGCCCGCTGTAGCGCTCCACTCCCGCATTGGCCACGTCTCCGTCCAGCCCTGATTCCACTTCTATCAGGCCGCTCCATCCGTACGCGTGGAAGGTGGTCCGCTGGGCCGCGAGGTAGGGATCTCCCATGTGTACGACGCGGACGTGGGTGACGCCGAGGCGGCGGCCGCGGCCGCCCTGGAAGAGCATGTGCCGGGTGAGCGTCCCTCGGCGCAGGTCGAGCACCACCTCGTAGTGCAGCATCCCGGGATCGTCGGGAGTCAGCCAGTCTCCCGGGAGTCCGCCGTCGGCGACGCAGCGGTACCGCAGGGCCGTCCAGTTGGGCAGGTTGACCATGTCCTCGTTGTCGACCTGCTGTCCGGCCACGTGCGAGGTGAGCCGGTTGGAGCAGCCGGCGGCGTAGGTGGCGGGATAGTGCACGGGGCCCGCCGGGGTCTCGGGGGCCGCGCCGCGCGTGGCGAACCTTCCGTTGCCCAGTGTGCACAGGGCTTCGACCAGGCGCTCCGTTTGGGGGTCGTAGCGGTCGTACTCCCAGGTCCACGGGGCGGTCACGGTCGTGCCCCGCATACGAGGTCGGCAACCGTGAGGAGTTCGGCGCCGACCAGGTCCGCCCCGCGTTCCCGTAGTGCCCGTGCCGTGTCGGGGTTCTTCGTCCGGTCGAGGCCGACGACGAGGCCGAAATTGCCGCGTCGGCCTGCTTCGACACCTGCGAGGGCGTCTTCCACCACCGCACAGCGGGCGGGGTCCGTCCCGAGCCGTACGGCCGCTTCGAGGAACAGAGCGGGGTCCGGCTTGCCCGCGAGCCCCAGGTCGGCGGCGTCCGTACCGTCCACCACAGCGTCGAAGCAGCCCAGAAGGGAGGCCGATCCGAGAAGCGGCCGGGCATGCCGGGAGGCCGATACGGCGGCACAGCACACGCCGTGCGCCCGCAGCCGGGCGAGCGCCGGAGCGACGTCGGCGAAGGCATGAACGGCCCCGGACCGCAGCGTGCGTACGAACGCCGCCTCCTTGCGCGCGGCCACCGCCCAGACCGTGTCGTCGCCCGGTGCGTTGTCGGGGCTGCCGGTCGGCAGGTCGATGCCACGGGAGTTCAGAAAGGAACTCGCCCCGTCCAGCCGGGGCTTGCCGTCGACCCACTGACGGTACTCACGGTCCGCGTCGAAGGGAGGCTGCCGCCCGTTCCCGGACGCGGCCCAGGCGTCCAGACAGCTGTCGAAGGCAGCCTTCCAGGCCGCGGCGTGCAGCCGCGCCGAGTCGAGCAGTACCCCGTCCGTGTCGAACACGACGGCATGCGGGGCGCTCACCCGGATCCCACACGACGGCCGGTCATCCGGGTGGGGGTAATGGACATCCAGTGCGTGCGGGGTCCGCCGGCCCAGGGGAGCGAGCGGGCGACCGAATACAGGTGGCTGACCCGCTCCCCGTCCGTGACACCGGACACCTCGCCGACGCCCATGACGCTCCAGCCCTCTCGCATCGCGTCGTCGATGTGGTCCACCTCGAAGGCGACCTCAGTCCCGGATGCCTCGGCGAGCCGCGAGTCGGCCGCCGTGCGGAACGCGATCTCGTTTCCCACAACGACGTAGTTGACGGGGAAGACGGCGAGTCCTTCCATGCCGGAGAACCCGATCCGGCCGATGCCGTGGGTGGAGAGCAGGCGCAGGCACTCGGCCTCGCTCAGCACCCTCGACTCGGAACCGCGCATCGCTGTCCCCATGCTGGGGGGAATGTCGGTCGTTCTCCCGGTCAGCTCGTCAACGGTGGTCCCCAGCCCGTCCGCGAGACCCACGAGCATGCCCATGCTGGGCGCTGCCGCCCTCTCCTCCACATAGGCGATGTACGACGCGGCGGCCCCGCAGCGCTCCCCGAGTTCTTCACGCGTGAGTCCCAGCTCTTCGCGGCGGGCGCTCACGCGTCGTCCGAGGTCACCACGGGCAGCCGGAACCTTGATCGGGGACGCATCTGCTGTGGTCTCTCCCATGATCGTCACACCCTTGTTGTTCGAATGTCGTTCGAAGCCGGTACGGGAACTTGGCGACGCCTTGGGCGCCAACCTCAGGCTGTACCCGCTACGGGTGCACGGACAGGGCCGGACGGTCCCCTACCGCGGCCCGTCGGGCCCATGCGACCCTCTCCTCGGGGTGTGACGGTGGAGGCCGGTTTCCCCTGCCGGAGGCAGGCCCGTCATATCCGAGGCAGCGTCGATTCCGCCCCGCATACCGCTGTCCGATTCCGGAACCAGTCGGCGGTGAAGTTCCGTGGTCATCGCGTGGACGGCACGGGTCAGTTCCGTATTGGTCTTGAGTTCCAGCTCCTGCTCGACGAAATCGTGGTCGGCCTTGGCCTGCTGGAACGCGGCCTGCCGGTTCTGTCCGATCATGACGAACGTCGACAGGAAGATCGCTTCCAGGGAGACGACGAGCGTCAGCATCGGCCAGGGATTCGCCTCTACGAACAGCATCCAGAGGGCGAAGCCGATCGCGTGGAGATAGACGAACGGCATGGAGCCGGCGAACTTCGTGATCGCGTCAGCGACGCGCAACTGGACATCGGCGGCCTGACTCGTGCGGTGTGCGACGACAACCGGATGGTGCCGCGCCTCGTCCTCGGTTGCGTTCACCTGCCCGCCTCGGGACGGGCACCCGTGACGCGGCTCTGCGTCCCGCATCGTCTCAAAACCATCGGCCCTTCTCGGCGTACCGCCAGGGCCCGCCGTCGGCCGGGGCGACGTGACCCGGCAGAGACCCAGCCCGCCCACACTCCACCCCCCGCCGGCGGCACAGAAGGGGCCGACCGGCCCCATATGGGGGCCGGTCCCACCCTTCCCGCCTCCGGCCCCGTAGGAGCACGGTTCACGCATCGACTCAACCGGCGCATGCGCCGGCCTGCGGTTCGAAGGAGCGCTCATGACCACCACGTACCGGATCGCGGAGCTGGACGCGCACTGGCGTGCCGCGAACTATCTGGCCGTCGGCCAGATCTACCTCTTGGACAACCCGCTGCTCGCCGAGCCGCTGCGGCCTGAGCACATCAAGCCGCGGCTGCTCGGCCACTGGGGCACCGCCCCCGGCCTGAATCTCGTCCACACCCACCTGAACCGGGTGATCAAGGAGCGTTCGCTGGAGGCCCTTTGCGTGTGGGGACCCGGCCACGGCGGGGCGGCGGTACTCGCCAACTCCTGGCTGGAGGGCACGTACAGCGAGACCTATCCGGACATCGGCCGGGACGCGGACGGGATGCGCGGGCTGTTCCGCCAGTTCTCCTTCCCCGGCGGCGTGCCGAGTCACGTCGCGCCGGAAACGCCGGGCTCCGTCCACGAGGGCGGTGAGCTCGGCTACTCGCTGGCCCACGCGTACGGGGCCGCCTTCGACCATCCCGGCCTGCTGGTGGCCTGCGTCATCGGCGACGGCGAGGCGGAGACGGGGCCGCTGGCCGCCTCCTGGCACTCGAACAAGTTCCTGGACCCGGTCCACGACGGCGCCGTCCTGCCGATCCTGCACCTCAACGGATACAAGATCGCCAATCCGACCGTGCTGTCGCGGATCCCCGAGGCGGAGCTCGACGCGCTGCTGCGCGGTTACGGGCACGAGCCCCTCTACGTCTCCGGCAGCGACCCCGCCCTCGTCCACCCGGCCATGGCCGGAGCCATGGACCGGGCCCTCGACCGGATCCAGGCCATCCAGCGGGAAGCCCGGGCGGCAGGCACGGTTCCGGGCGCTGAACGTGCGCTCTGGCCGATGATCGTCCTGCGGACTCCCAAGGGCTGGACGGGTCCCGCGACCGTCGACGGGCAACCCGTCGAGGGCACCTGGCGCGCGCACCAGGTGCCGCTCGCAGGTGTCCGCGAGAACCCTGAGCATCTGGGGCGGCTGGAGAACTGGATGCGGTCGTACCGGCCGGAGGAGCTCTTCGACGCCGAGGGCCGCCCCGTCTCCTCCGTACGGGCCTGCGTACCGGAGGGAGAGCGCCGCCTGGGCGCGAGCCCGTACGCCAACGGCGGCCGGCTGCTGCGCTCGCTCCCGCTCCCCGCCCTCGACGCGTGGGCCGTCCCCGTGGAGAAGCCCGGAAGCACCCTGCACGAGCCGACCCGCGTCCTGGGCCGCTACCTCGCCCAGGTCATGCGGGCCACCGCCGGACGGCGGGACTTCAGGGTCGTGGGGCCGGACGAGACGGCGAGCAACCATCTCGACGACCTGTACGACGTGACGGGCAAGGCCTGGCAGGGTACGACCCAACTCACCGACCAGAACCTGTCCCGGGACGGCCGGGTCATGGAGATCCTCTCCGAGCACGTGTGCCAGGGCTGGTTGGAGGGGTATCTCCTCACCGGCCGCCACGGTCTGTTCTCCACGTACGAGGCCTTCGCCCACATCGTCGACTCCATGGTCGGCCAGCACATCAAATGGCTCAAGAGCGCCCGCGAGCTGAGCTGGCGCGCCCCCGTCGCCTCCCTCAACTACCTGCTCACCTCGCACGTCTGGCGCCAGGACAGCAACGGCTTCTCCCACCAGGACCCCGGATTCGTCGACCACGTCCTCAACAAGAGCCCCGAGGTCGTACGGGTCTACCTGCCGCCGGACGCCAACACCCTCCTCGCGGTGGCCGATCACGCGCTGCGCAGCCGTGACCAGGTCAACGTGATCGTCGCGGGCAAGCAGCCCTGCTTCGACTGGCTGCCCATCGGAGAGGCCCGCGCGCACGTGGCGCGCGGCGCCGGAGTCTGGGAGTGGGCGGGGACCGACCACGGCTCCCGCGAGCCGGACGTCGTGCTCGCCTGCGCCGGCGACGTGCCCACCATGGAGGTCCTGGCTGCCTCGGCCCTGCTCCGCGAGCACCTCCCCTGGCTGGCCGTCCGGGTCGTCAACGTCGTCGACATCGCCCGGCTGATGCCCCACGAGGAGCACCCGCACGGAATGACCGACACCGAGTACAACGCCCTCTTCACCACCGACAAGCCGGTGGTCTTCGCGTACCACGGCTATCCGTGGCTGATCCACCGTCTCGCCTACCGCCGGACCGGCCACGCCCAGCTACACGTCCGCGGCTACAAGGAGTCCGGCACGACCACCACCCCCTTCGACATGGTCGTGCGCAACGACCTCGACCGGTATCGGCTCGTGATGGACGTCATCGACCGCGTCCCCGGACTCGCAGACCGCGCGGCGGCCCTGCGCCAGAGCATGTGCGACGAGCGGATCCGCCACCACGACTGGATCCGCGCCCATGGAACCGACCTGCCGGAGGTCGCCGACTGGTCCTGGCCCTACTGATCGCCCGCCCGGGGCGGTACGGGTGGGCCGTGTGGGTCGGGGAAGGTACCGAACGGCCCTTACCGGGCCGGGCCCCATGGGCGGAGGGTGGAGGAGGACCCGAACGGAGAACCGCCATGAGCACCTCTTCCCCCCACCGGCTCACCTCCTCCCCCATCCGCTTCGACCACGCACTCTCCCCTGAGCACTGCGGCAGTCTGCTGGCCCTGGCCCACGAGGCGAACTTCGACGCCGGCGCGCGCCTGTTCAACCAGGGCGGGCACGCCGGCCGGTTCTGGGTCGTCCGGTCGGGCAGCGTCGGCATGGACGTGCACGTACCCGGCAGGCAGGCCGCGGTGGTCGAGACAGCCGGCCCTGGCGAGCTCGTCGGCTGGTCCTGGCTGTTCCCTCCCTACACCTGGCACTTCGGCGCCGAGGCCATGACGCCGGTGCGTACCGACGAGTTCGACGCCGCCGCCGTGCGCGAGCTGATGGACGCCGACCCCGCGCTCACCTCGGCCATGTGGCAGTGGGTGGGGCAGGTGCTCGCCCACCGGCTCGTCTCCGCCCGGATCCGACTCCTCGACCTGTACGCACCCCACGGCAGCGGAAGCCGCATCTGAGACAATTGTCCCCAGACGTATCCGACCCGAGGGTGTGGCGTGGATGTCCGATGCACCAGATGCCGCCCCGGCACCCATCCGGGTGTTCCTCCTCGACGATCACGAGGTCGTCCGGCGCGGACTGCACGACCTGCTGGACTCCGAGCCGGACATCGAGGTGGTGGGCGAGGCGGCGACGGCCGCCCAGGCCCTCGCCCGGGGGCCCGCCCTGCGGCCCGACGTAGCCGTGCTCGATGTCCGGCTGCCCGACAGCGACGGCATTACCGTCTGCCGTGAGCTGCGCTCGCGCATGCCGGGCCTCGCCTGCCTCATGCTGACGTCCTTCGACGACGAGGAGGCCCTGCTCGACGCCATCATGGCGGGCGCGGCCGGGTACGTCCTGAAGCAGATCAAGGGTTCGGACCTGGTCGCCGCCATTCGGACGGTGGCGACGGGCCAGTCGATGCTCGACCCCGCGACGACAGCCCGTCTGATGAGTTCGCTCCGGGACCCGACCGCCGGGAAGCCGTCCGGAGACAAGCGGCTGACGGTGCTCTCCGAGCGCGAGCGAGCCGTACTCGAACTGATCGGCGAGGGCCTCACCAATCGTCAGATCGGCAAACGGCTCTTCCTGTCCGAGAAGACGGTCAAGAACCACATCTCGCGGCTGCTCGCCAAGCTGGGTGTCGAACGCCGCGTGCAGGCCGCCGTCATCGCCGCCGAGGTGCGTGAGCACGACGACGCTGGCCGCTGAGGCCCGGGCTCACCGGGCAGGCTCGATCGGGATCCGCCAGTCCAGACGGGTTCCGCCACCATCCGGGCCCGGCGAGACGGACAGCCCTCCCCCGCGGGCCTCGGCGCGCTCCGCGAGGTTGCGCAGACCGCTCCGACGGCCACCGTCCGTGACGCCCACACCGTCGTCACTCACCGTCACGGCGAGCACCCCGTCCGCCAGGACGATCCCGACCTCCGCCCGCGCCGCTCCCGCATGGCGGGCCACGTTGGTCAGGGCCTCTCCGAGCACGGCTATCACGTCGTCGGCGACCGGCACCGGAACATCGGTGTCGATCAGCCCCTCCATGCGCAGGGCGGGCGCGAAACCGAGCAGCGCCGCCGCGTCACCCACGGCACGAACCGCACGGACCCGGAGCCTCGGGGTACTGCCCGCCTCTTCGTGGTCGCGGAGTCCGAAGATCGTCGACCGGATGATCTTGATCGTCTCGTCAGGTCGTCGATCGACCGGTTCAGCCTCTCGGAAGCCTCTGGGTGCTCCACGAAGCGCTGTGCGCTCTGCAAGGTCATTCCCGTGGCGAAGAGCCGCTGGATCGCGAAATCGTGCAGATCCCGGGCGATCCGGTCGCGGTCCGCCAACAGGCTCACCTGCTCACTGTCCCGGCGCCGGTCGGCCAGCTCCAGCGCGAGGGCCGCCTGCCCCGCGAAGCCGGGCAGGGGTGCGACCTCGGCCGCGGCGAACGCCGGCCGCCCCGTACGCCGTGCCAGCATCAGCACTCCCCGCAGCTTCGCCCTCGTGCCCACCGTGACCGCCACGGCCGGCCCGAAGCCCGTCCACGTGTCCGGCTGCGCCGCGGCCCGGGCATCGGTGGCCACATCGGCCAAGGTGATCAGTCCGTCCCGGGCCAGGATGACGGCGGCCAGGATCCCCTCGCTGCCGGGCAGCACGATCCCGCGGTGCGCTTCGGCGCCCTCCCCCAGGGCCAGCGAGCCGCGCAGCTCGCCGCCGGTCCCCACCTGGTAGAAGACGCACATCTCGGCCGAGATGATGTCCCGGGCCCGCTCCAGCATGCCTTCCAGCACCTCGATCTCGGAGGAGCCGGACAGCAGCGCGCTCGTGAAATCGGAACTGGCCGCCAGCCAGCGCTCCCGGAGCCGGACCTCCTCGTACAGACGGGCGTTGTCCACGGCGACGCCGGCGGCAACCGCGAGGGTGGACAAGACCCCCTCGTCTTCCGCGTCGAAGCCTTTCCCGCCCCGCTTCTCCGTCAGGTAGAGGTTGCCGAACACCTCGTCCCGGACCCGGATCGGTACGCCGAGGAAGGAGCGCATCGGCGGGTGGTGCTCGGGAAGGCCGGCGGAGGCCGCGTGCTCCGAGAGGTCTCCCAGGCGCAGTGGCCGGGGGTGCCTGATCAGCTCGCCCAGCAGTCCGTGTCCGGTGGGCAGGGCTCCGATCCGCGCCCGGAGCTGGTCGCTGATGCCCACCGGGAGGAACTCGGCGAGTTTCTCGTCGTCCCCCACCACGCCCAGCGCACCGTACTCCGCGTCCACGAGGACCACTGCGGCCTCCACGATGCCGCGCAGCACCTGGGCCAGGTCCAGCCCCTGCCCCTGACCCAGCGACATGACCGCCTCCAGCAGGCCCGTCAGCCGGTCACGGGTGTCCCGCGCGTCAGTGACCTGCGCCTGGAGCACGTCCAGCCTCGGCTGCGGAATCCGGCTCGCCGACGGGTCTCGATCGTCCCCGGCCATGGACACCTCCGGCGGCGTCGAAGGGCTCCGCTTACCCGCCCGGCCTTCAGCCTAGTCCTCCTGCGCCCGGCCTGCGGCCGTCTCGATCAGCATGCGGCGCCGGGCCTCCACAGCAGCCTTCTCGACCTGGGCGATCAGGACCGAGGCCGCCGACACGCTCCTTTCCACGTCGGTGTTCACCGTCAACGCGGGAAACTCCTCGCCTACGCGGTCGGCGACGGACTTCAGACCGCGGACATGGCGGCCGGGCGAACTCGTCGACGTCGTCGAGCATGGTGACCACGGTTCCGGCGTACTGGAGTACGTTCCACACGGTCAGCAGGCGCAACGTTGCTTCGCACAGCTCTGCTTCGCGGGCGGCGCGGCGCGCGCATTCGAGGTCGTACCCGTCGCGAACCGCGGCCAGCACCACGACCGTCGCGTCGGGCTGCCTCGGCGGCGGCCCAGAGCGGCGCTGTCAGCGCGGTGTCTGATCCGTCGACGCCGACGACGACCGAGCCGAGGTCCGGACGGTGCTGAGTGGAGCCTTCCGTGGCTTCCTCCTCTGTCGAACAGCGGCGGGGGTGTCGTCACACTGCCACCCTGACCGCGCGAGGAATGGGCCGCAGTGGTCAGTCCAGGCACCGAAGGTCCCTTGCCCTCTACGCACCGCCTCATCGACCCCCTCACCGCTGGGGACCGGTCAGTCCTGGCACAGGACCCGTTCGGCCCTCGCACCGCGGGCGGACGCGGCGGATGGTGGCTGGTGAGGGCGCTCCGCACGATGCGCTCACTGGCCGAAGCCGACAGGAGGGCCAGAGATGAAGCACGCCAAGGTCGGCTTCCTGATGACCGACGAGGTCGTCTCGGTCCTCGGGAGGACTCCGTCCGCGGACGCGGCCGCGCTGCTCGTCGAACACGACATCAGCGGCATGCCGGTCCTGGACGCGGACGAGCGCGTCCTCGGGGTCATCTCTCGGACCGATCTGCTCGCCCAAGACCACCTCACCGCTCAAGACTTGATGACCGCGCCGGCCGTCACGGTCCACGCCGAACAGACCGTCACCGAGGCCGCCCGCCTCATCACCCGACGCGGGGTGACGCGACTGCCGGTCGTCGACGAGGAGGACCGTCTGGTCGGCATCGTGACGCGACGGGACCTGCTCCGCGTGTTTCTGCGCCCGGACCACGAGATACACCGGGTGCTCGTCGAGGAGGTGCTGGCGGACACGATGGGTGTCGGTAGCGATGCCGCGAGCGTGGGTGTCGTGGACGGGGTCGTCACCTTGGACGGCCGACTGCCCAGGAGCAGCCAGATTCCCGTCGCGCTCCGGCTCGCCGGGCAGTCGGACGGTGTGGTCGCGGTCATCGACCGGCTCACGGCCCATTCCAACGACACCCGCACCCTCACCCGGACCGCTCCGCCGGACCGCGGCGCCGAAGACGTTCGCCGCTGATGCGGGATGTGGACCGTTCGGCCCCTGCCCGCCCCATCCGCACCGCGCGAGCATGGAGGAGAGGCGGGCTCGCCGCACCCGGTCACACCCGTGCGGCGCCCTGCAGACGGACCCGGGCCATCCCCTTGCTCCGCCACCGCACTTCGTGAGGAGCACCTTCATGGAAGTCCTGATCTTCGCCCTGATCGCCCTGGCCGTGGTCGCCCTGATAGGGCTGACCATGGCGCTGAAGATCGTCAAGCAGTACGAGCAGGGCGTGCTGTTCCGCTTCGGCCGGCTCACCGGGACCCGCGCGCCGGGCCTGCGGGTCATCGTGCCGTTCGCGGACGTCCTGCACCGGGTGTCCCTGCGGATCGTCACCATGCCCATCCAGTCCCAGGGCATCATCACCCGGGACAACGTCAGCGTCGACGTCTCCGCGGTCGCCTACTTCCGCGTCGTCGACGCCGTGAAGTCGGTCATCGCCATCGAGAACGTGGGCGCGGCCATCAACCAGATCGCGCAGACCACACTGCGCAAGGTCGTCGGGCAGCACACCCTCGACGAAACCCTGTCGGAGACCGACCGCATCAACCTGGGCATCCGGGAGATCCTCGATGTCACCACCGCCGAATGGGGCGTTGAGGTCACCCTGGTCGAACTGAAGGACATCCAGCTGCCCGACAGCATGAAGCGCGCGATGGCCCGCCAGGCCGAGGCCGAGCGGGAGAAGAGGGCCAAGATCATCAACGCGGAGGGCGAGTCGCTGGCCGCCGCCGCACTCGGCGACGCCTCCGACACCATGATGGCCCACCCCCTCGCCCTGCAACTGCGCAACCTGCAGAGCCTCGTGGAGATCGGCGTCGACAAGAACACCACCGTGGTCTTCCCCGCACCGCTCATGAGCACCATCGGCGAACTCGGCGCCTTCCTCGCCCGCGAATCCGCGGCCGCGACCCTCCAGACACCGCGCACGGCGGAGATCACCACGCCGCTCCCCAGCCCGTCCCCGCCGAACGGAGCGCGAGCGGTCAAGACCACGTAACCGAAAGTCGGCGGCGCCGCCGTGCGGAGGACGCTCTCCGTACGGCGGCGCCGACTGCTGTGCTGTGGGGCGCGTTCAGTGAGTCGCCGCGAGTTCGGCGCCGATCCGACGGGCCCTGTTGTTCCAGCGGCCGGCGTACAGCGAACCGCCCAGGACCACGCCGTCGTAGCCACGGACGTCGTCCACGTCCTGGGCTGGCGCGACGACCACCTCGAAGCCGTCGTCGCGCAGTGACCTGCCGATCTCTTCCGCGATGCCGGCGGTCGCGCCGTGCTTGCTGCCGTAGGCGACCAGTACCCGTTGTGCGCTCATGGGCCCGCCTCCTTCCTGTCTTCTCAGTACGGCAGGACGCGCCCCGACGGCGTGCGCAGGTCGAGGGGCGGCGGGCGGTGCGGCCGTGGCCGGGGTACCGAGATCTGGATCCGAGGCATGGTGGATCACCTCTTCGGGAGCGAGACCGGAACAGGCCCGCACTCCAGAATCACCCGGTGGGACATTCGCTTGGCAGGGCCGACGGGGACAGAGGTGGGGGCCGACCGGCCCCCACCTCAGCACCGGCGACGTGGCGCACCGGGGCCTTCACGCCTTCTGTACGCGCGACGGGTTCGATGCGGCCAGGTCGTCGTGGCGCGGCCCGCCCAGCACGACCTTCAGCGCGCCCGTCTCACCGGCACGGGAGAACACCTCGTACGCCTCTTCCATCTGTCCCAGCTCGAAACGATGGGTGATCAGCGACGAGGTCGGCAGGCGGCCCGCCGCCAGCATGCGCAGCAGCATCGGTGTGGAGCTGGTGTCCACGAGCCCGGTGGTGATGGTGACGTCTTTGATCCACAGGTCTTCGAGGTGCAGGGTCGCCGGCTTGCCGTGGACGCCGACGTTCGCGACCCGGCCGCCGGGGCGGACCATGCGGGTGCACATCTCGAAGGTCTCGGACACGCCGACGGCCTCCATGACCACGTCCGCGCCGAGTCCGTCGGTCAGGTCGCCCACGAGCATTTCCGGTTCCTCAGCGGCGTTCACGACCGCGTCCGCCCCCAGCTCGCGGGCCTTCGCCAGCCGAGACGGCTCGAGGTCCACGGCGATGACGCGGGCCGGCGAGTAGAGCCGTGCCGTGGCGATGGCCGCGAGTCCTACGGGGCCGGCACCGACCACGACGACGGTGTCCCCGGGCCGCACGTTGCCGTTCAGCACTCCCACCTCGTAGGCGGTGGGGAAGATGTCCGCGAGCAGGACGGCGTCGGCGCTGTCGACCGTGCTCGGCAGCGGGTGCGCGGAAAGGTCGGCGAACGGCACGCGGACGTACTCGGCCTGCGTGCCGTCGATGGTGTGCCCGAGCACCCAACCGCCGCCCCCGCGGCACTGCCCGTAGCGGCTCTCGCGGCAGAACAGGCACCGATGTGAACGTTCGCGTTATTCCCCAGGGGTAAGTTCACGTAATTCCCCAGGCTCTGGAGCGCGGACGGGGCTCGCGGTTGGTCCTGTTCGATGGATCTTCGATCGGGTCTGAGAGGATCAGGCTGGGTGGAGGGGTCGAATAGTGGAGGTTGCAGGTTGGCGAGCGTGGCGTGGCTCCCGTATGACTCGAGTGCTCTCGCAAGCCTTGGTGTGGGAGCGGGAGCGGTGTCTGACCTGGGCGAGCGGGGGCTGCCGGCTGACTGTAATCGCATGTTTGTGAGGGACTTGGATCGAGAGTTGTCGGTCCGGGATCTTCCCCAGGGCCGGGCCGCGTTCCTCGGCGCGTTCGAGGACGGCGCCAACACTTACTGGCTGCTGATCGACAGCTGTGAAGTCTGGATGGTCCGCGGTTATGAAGGCGACGTGGACGAGCAGTACGGGTTGGTCAACTCCTCGGTCGCGGGTCTCCAACGCATGCTGAAGATCTGGGAGGCCTTCGTCTACTCGGGCAAGAGCGAAGCCGAAGACGACTACGAGGACTTCGTTGAAAACGTGATCGAGCAGGCCCGTCAGAGTGATCCGGACGTGTTCGAGGACGAAGACTCCTGGTGGTCACGCGTCTTTGAGGAAGTCGAGCTCGGGGCGCTTGGTCCCGAAGAAGCGTAGGCCACCACCCATCAGGCTCGACCTAGCGGACCGGGGGTTTGGAGGGCGTGTCGGTGGGGTTCTTGGGCCGCTTGTTCGGTCGGTAGCTGGGGCCGTTCATGATGACCTGGTGGCTGGTGTTGATCAGCCGGTCCAGGAGCGACTCGGCGACGACGGGGTTGGGGAAGAGCGGATACCAGTCGCTGGGTGCCCGGTTGCTGGTGATGATCAGGGACCTGCCCTGCCGTTCACTGACCAGCTCGTAGAGGTCATCGGCCTGGGCCGCTCCGAGCTGGCGCATGGCGAAGTCGTCGAGGATGAGCACGTCGGGCCGTACCAGCTCACGGATCCGCTTGTCCCAGGTGCGGTCCGCGTGGCCGCCCGCGAGGTCCGCGAGGATCCGACTGGTCTTGGCGAAGCGGACGTGGGCGCCCTGGCGGACGGCGAGGTGGCCGAGGGCCTGGGCGACGTGTGTCTTTCCGACCCCGACCGGACCAAAGAGGATGACCGACTCGCCCGAATGGAGCCAGCGCAGGGCTCCGAGGTCGCGGATCTGGGCAGCGGGCAGCTTCGAGGAGGCGGTGAAGTCGAACTCCTCCAGGGTGACCTGTTGCTCGAACTTCGCGCGGGTCAGGCGCCGTTGGAAGGCGACGGTCTCGCGGCGGGTGATCTCGTCCTGGCAGAGGACCTGCAGGAAGTCCAGGTGCCCGAGTTCGCCGCCGTGGGCCTGGGCCAGGCGGGCATCGAGGGTTTCCAGCATCCCCGAGAGCCGCAGCGACTTCAGCGACTCACGCAGGGCAGAATCCATCACGCTCATCAGATGCTTTCCTCAGCTTCGCCGTGGACCTGGTCGTCGTGGAGTTCATCCGCCGTCTCGGACGGGGCGACGGAGGCGAACAGTCGCTTGGGCCCGTGGAGGAAGGCCGCGGCTCCCGCGTCCCCGCTCGATTCGGGCTCCGGATCGGTCTCGGTGCCGGCGATCAGGATGCCCTTGATGGTTCGGTAGGACGGATCTCCGACCGTGATGGCCCTCGCGCAGGCGGCCTCCAGCCTCGCGTCGCCGTACTTCTTCTTCAGCCCGAGGATCCCCTGGGCGGCGCGGAGCCGGTAAAGCGCGTTGACTTCCAGCAGCTGGTCGACCACGGTCCGGCAGGCGTCACCGACCTCGGATGCCTGGGTCCGGCACCAGATCGGCGTGCGCATCTGGAAGGCGATCTTCTCCGGCGGGTAGTCGGTCCTGTCGGTTCGTTTTCCCTGCTCAAGTGCCACGTGGGTCTTGACGAGGTCGCCGTCGAGGAAGACCTGCACCATCGTGGCAGTCGAGCGGACATCGACCCGGCGGCCGATCAGTTTCCAGGGAACCGAGTAGAGGGTGCGGCCGACCTTGACGTGGATGTCCGGACCGACCACCGCCGTCGACCAGCGGGCCAGCACGAACGGAGTGGGCGGCAGCGGCAACAGGGTCTCGGCTTCGATCGCCTCGAACACCGCCATCGGGGCGGCTCCCTGCAAGGGCCGGCACTGGCGTCGGCCGGCCACCTTCTGGCTCCAGGTCACAGCCTCGGCCTGCATGTGCTCGATCGAGGTGAACTCCCGCCCGCGCCAGAACGAGTCCCGGATATAGGGCATGGGCCTCTCGACCCGCGGCTTGTCCTTGGGCCGGGCAGCACGGGCCGGATCGACCAGTGCCCCGTAGTGGGTGGCGAGCTCGGCATACGCCTTGTTGATCTTCGGATCGTAGAGATCAGGCTTGTCGACCCCAGTCCGCAGGTTGTCCGGCACCAGCCGGCGCGGGGCGCCCCCGAAGTAGCGGAAGGCGGCGACGTGGGCCTCGGTCCAGGCGTGCTGGTGCAGATAGAGGACCGGGCGGACGAACATGTGCCGCGAGCACGGCAGCACCATCACAAAGGCCCAGATCCGGTGCCTCTTGCCGGTCTTCGGATTGGTCCACTGGCCTAGGTGGCCGTAGTCGATCTGGGCCTCCGAGCCCGGCTCGACGTCATCGCGCAAGACCGTGACCTGCGACCTTGTAGTCTCGTCGGGCAGCGTGGCATGCACCCAGCGGCGGAACGAGGAGATCGACACGTCCAGCTTGTGCTCGTCTCGCAGCCGCTGGTGGATCGTGGAGACGGTCACCGTCCCCAGCAGGTTCTTGATGTAGTCGCGGTGCTGGTCGATGTCGGGCCAGGTGATCTGCCTCAGCCGCCGGTCCACGAGTTCGGGGAACCAGCTCTTGATCAGCTTGGCCCAGTCGGCCTCCCGCATCGGCGGCCCGCCAGGCGTGATCCCGGACGCCTCCGCCGGCTCCAGGTACTTCCTGATCGTCTTGCGGTCCACCCCCAGCGACGCGGCCAGCTCGCTCTTCGAGCGGCCCGCGTACCAGTGGACGTAGATCTCGGAGATGTCGACCACGACGAACGTTCTCCTTGCCATCCGGGCTGACCATCGGCCTTCCGAACCACAGGCCCAGGGCCGCCCACGCACCTCCGCGATGACCAGGTCCCTCGATCCCGAACTCCGTCGTACCCATGGCCAATTAGGAGAAGTCGGGATGAGGAATTACATGACGCTCAAACCACCCGAGATGGGGAAAAACGTGAACGCTCACAACCGACCGCACGAGGAGATGCAAGAGACCAGGACCCGGTCGCCGGGACGGACCGAACGGACGTCACCGCCACTCTCCACCACCGTGCCCACGGCCTCGTGACCGAGCACACGGCCTGGAGTCACCTCCGGCAGGTCACCCTTGACGATGTGCAGGTCCGTACCGCAGATCGTCACGGCGTCGACGCGCACGATCACGTCGGCGGGATCCTTGATCGCCGGATCCGGCACCTCCTGCCACGCGGTGCTTCCCGGTCCCTGGAAGACGAGTGCCTTCATGACGCCACCTCTCCATGTCTCCCGTGCTCCGGCAAAGGTCACCTCAGGCTGTCCCCGCAGCCCGGTTCCCGGACAGGGCCGGACGGTCCCGCACCGGGGCCCGACAGGCCCCTCCGGCCCGTGCCGTGGAGGTGTGATGGTGGATGGAGGGTCTCCTTCACCGGGGGACGGCCGCCGATCTCCGGGACAGCCCCGGAAACCCTTCGCCTTCTCAGAGGACCACCACGCCATGACCTCCAGCCCACGTCTCGTCCGCGACGTGATGACGAGAACCGTCGTCAGCGTCACGCCCCTCGCCGAGTTCAAGGAGATCGTCGCCGTCATGAAGCAGTGGCGAGTGACGGCAGTACCGGTCATCGAAGGCGGGGGCGAGGGCAATCGCACGGCCAGGGTCATCGGTGTGGTCTCGGAAGCCGACCTGCTTCCGAAAGAGGAGTTTCGCGATCACGACCCCGGTCTCATCGAGCAGATGCGGCGGCTCGGTGACACGCTGAAGGCCGGCTCAACCCTGGCCAAGGACCTGATGACGGATCCCGCCGTCACCGTTCGGCCCGACACCACCCTGGCCCAGGCGGCCCGGCTCATGGCGGAACGGCACATCAAACGGCTCCTGGTCGTCGACCCGGCCGGCACCCTCCAAGGCATCGTCAGCCGCACCGATCTGCTCAAGGTGTTCCTGCGCCCGGACAGTGAACTCGCGGACGAGATACGGCGCGAGGTGGTCGGCCGACTGTTCCCCCTTGCACAGCACCGGGTACGGGTCGACGTCCACAACGGCGTGGCCACCCTCTCCGGCGGCATCCTCGACGCCTCACTCATTCCGGTGGCGGCACGTCTCGCACGCGCCGTGGAAGGCGTGGTCGACGTCAACTGCGCGCTGACCACCTCGGTCGCGCAGACGGCCGGGGCACAAACACTCCGCCTCAGCGGAAGTATCTGATCAGAACCCCTTCCGATCTCCGTACCGGAGTAGAATGGAGTTACCGGGAGTATTTCGTGCATCGGATGCAACTCAGGTGTCATTTCCGGCGATCAATACGCCGGGCCGTCGAACTGCGAGCGGCCCGGGGACAGGTCTTCATCATGACCGTCATCCTGGAACGCACCGCACCTGCCACACGACCCGCGCCTCCCGCTGCCGCGCCTCCTCGCCCCGCTCGCCTCGTGCTCACGCCGAAGACCACCCTCGCCGGGCAGCTGGACGGCGCCTGGTGGCCCCGCTCCCGTGACCTCGCAGCCGAACTCCCCGCTCTCGTCGCCGCTTTGGCAGAGCCCTGGGGGCGCATCACCCGCGTCACCGTGAACCCCACCCGCTGGCCCGTCATCCCACACAAGGTCCTCGTCGCCGGGCACACCCTGCACGTGGGCTGGTTCACCGAACAGGCCCCCGACAAGCTGATCCTGTTCTCCTACACCGTCGGCCGCTGGGACCTCCTCGTCGTCCCGCCCCAGACAGCACCCGCCTCCGCGGCCCGCCTGATGGCTGCCGCCGCCGTCCCCGGCAGCGTTCTGACCTCCCGCGCTCTGATCGCCGCCGAAGCCGTCATCGGCCGAATTCCCGACCTCCGGAACCGCGAAGACGCCTGGGAGAGCGAAGGCGGGGCGCGCGCATCCGACATCGGCTCCCTCGCCAGGCTGCCGGTCGGACCGCTGTCCGCCGGCGCCTGGTGGTGAACGCTGCCATGCCTGGCCGGTGCGGAGGAGGGGGTGCCGGGTCCGCGCGCGTGCAGGTCAGACCACCTGCGCAGTCGATTTTCGCAGGTCAGCGGCGTGAGGGAGACGACGTCAAGAAGATCTCCTCCTGGGCGACCATCCTCTAGCGGACAGCGTCGATCGGCAGCAGGCGTGTGGGCCGAAGGCCTTCAGCAGCCGCGAAGTCTCCGCGACCAGCCTGAATCCCCGGAGGCCAAGATGCTGATCGGGGTGGCGCAGTGCACGCATCGCTCCTTTGTGGTGAACCGGGTCGGGACCGTAGCCCAGCCCCGGTTGGGCATGTCTTTGAGGTAGGCATCGCGCGGCGCGGGATGCAGTTGGACTCGCGGCGGATGGCCTGGAGCCGGCGTCCCGGCCGTACCGCTCGAGGCCGCGTGAGAGCTGAGCGAGCATCGCCCCTGGCGCCGGCGTCGACACCGTAGGTCCTGCTCGCCTTTCGACAGACAACCCGGTTCGCTGGGAGACCACTTGGTCTGTTTGCACCTTCTGCCTCCAGTTGATGCGAACACCCCGCTTAAGGCTTGCGATAGAGCTCAGATCCCGCTCCCTACCCACCTTGACCCGACTCAAGTGCCAGCCTGGACACTCGATGCCACCCAGGAGACTCAACCCCTTGCGGGAGAAATGTCTTATTTGCCTGGATGCCTATCAGGCTTAGAGGAGACCAGTCGGTCTGTTCAGCTGGAGCTCAGTTTGGGACGCCAGTTGCGCACGCGTCAAGCGGAATCGACCACGGATGCGCGGCCGGGGGCCAGTTGCTCACGCGGCATCGTCACGAGGAAAGCTCGACGAGCCACAATCCGTACAATCCCGGCAAACGTGACACAAGCTGTCATCGGTGAGCGGATCGAGGCTTACGCGATCTCTCAGGCTGTGAGAGTCTCACTTTCGGCTTGGAGATCACGAGTGAGCTCGCCAGGGCGGAACCGTGTCCTGACGGGCGCCGGCGCGAGTATCACGTGGGCAGGAAATCACCGGAGACTGAATCCGAGCACCCACGTGACGACAGAAGGAGTTCAGAAACGTGCCCGAGGCACACAAGCTGTCCAGGGCGCAGTCAGACCGCGCCAAGTGGACGTACGGAAAGATCCTTGATGCGGCCGGCCTTGTATTCGAGCGGAACGGATACGAGGGAGCGTCGGTCAATGAGATCATCCGAGTTGCAGCCGTAACCAAGGGTGCCTTCTATTTTCACTTTCGGTCGAAGAAGGACCTCGCGGTAGCGATCCTGGAATCGACTCTTCAAGTCGACGGGCTCGTCCCGCAGGAAATCAAGCTTCAAGAGGTGGTCGACGCCGGATTGATCCTGAGTCACAGGATCTCTCGGGACCCGAAAATCATGGCTGCATTGCGCCTGTCGCTGACCCATGAGGCTCGAGATGTCTACGGAACCCCGTGGCCTGAATGGATCAAATTCAACACCGCACAGCTGGACGAAGCCCAACGACGAGGCGAGATCGGCTTCGATGTGAAAACTGCCGACCAGGCGCACCAGATCTCCGGTACTTGGTCAGGCCTCGTTCTGACAGGTCACTCCATCTACGGGAACCTCGATGGCCTCGAAGAACGGATTGCGACGATGTACGAGAATCTCATGATCGTCATCGCACATCCACGGATACTCAAGCAAATCGACTACTCGCCCACTCGGGGCCGGGATCTCTATCAGGCCTTCCTCGACCAGCGGCCCTGAGGGCCCGCGCCCCTTCCGTGAAGCGCGTGTGAACCAAGGGCGTTTTGCGCCGTCTGTTCATAAAAGCGACTATTATTCGAACTCTCAAATGTGCGGTGTGGCGCAGATCGGTGTGGGGAAGCTCTCCTTCTGCGTGGAAGTTCAACGGTGAGGGTAGGCAGCGCTGGCCATCACTGTTCGATCTTGCAAGAAAGAGTTGCTTTGAACATTTCCACGGCTACTGTCGGCGTCGACCGGCGGGCGTTGACGGCCACTTTTTCTCGGCTGCGAACAGAGGCTGGACAGTCGGATCCACTACCATCCTATCGGCAACTCGCGAAAATGGGAGAGGTCATCCCTGCGCCATGGGGCGGATACATTGTCACGTCCTACGCTCTCTGTGACCAGATCCTTCGAGACAAGACTTGGAGCGTTCCCGATGCCGACTGGCGGAGAAACCATTCGGCACGATGGAATTCGCCCGCCTCGCAGCAGATGGCCGCGTCTCTGCCGATGCTCAACCCGCCCCACCACACGAGGGAACGGCGGTCTCTGGGGAGCCTCTTCCCACACAGCTCACTCGCAGTCCTTCGTCCGTCCGTGGAGCGGGCCGTCGACCGGCTGCTCGCCGACTTCACGGACCAACTGCGCCATGGGCCGGCCGATTTCCACACACTCGTCAGCGAAGAACTGCCCATCATCGCCATCGGCGAGTGGATGGGGATACCTGCCACCGACTACGGACTCCTGCGCACCCTGACGCACGACCAGGTTTTCGCGCAGGAGCTCTTCCCCACGCCGAGCCAGCTGGCCCTCTCCGATAGCGCCACGACGCAACTTCGAGCCTACTTCGCCGATTTGATCCGAGCCCGCCGTAAGGAACCGGGGAGCGACCCGGTTTCGGCGTGGATTCGGACCTGGGATGCGCTCGAACCTGACCGGCACCGCGCAGACCAAGCCGTTCACGCCATCGCGCTCTTCATGATTCTCGCGGCGCTGGAGACGACCTCCCACGTCCTGTCCACGTCGGTGCGCCTGCTCCTCGAACACCCCGAGCATCTGGAAGCACTACGCCGCGATCCTGAACTCATCCCGGACGCCGTCGATGAAGTACTGCGCTACGACGCCCCCATCCACATGATCAGCCGTGTGGCCTCGACGGAGACCCGGCTCGGAGACACCCTGGTGCCGGCCGGCCAAATGGTGCAGCTCATGGTGGGGGCCGCCCATCACGATCCCGCACGCTACCCAGACCCCCATCGTTTCAGCCCCCGTCGCGGGGCGTCCCACCTGGCCTTCGGAGCAGGAATCCACTACTGCGCAGGCAACGCCCTGGCCCGGTTGGAAGCCGTCACCCTGCTCACCGCACTCCTCGGTCGCTCGATAAGGCCGCGCCTGAGCGGACCCCCACGCTGGGCGCCCCGCGTAGCCTTCCGACGGATCACGTCCCTGCAACTCACCCTCACCTGACCACCCACTCGAGAAGCGAGACAAAGCCCCACATGCTCACGGACTTCAAAACCCTCCAGGTGACCGACGAAGGCCCCATCCTCAGGGTGGAGCTCAACCGCCCCGAGACGGGCAACAGCGTCGACGGCCAGATGCTCAGCGAACTGCTGCAGGTCCTGCGCGCCCTGGAGGACGACAGCACCGTCCGCGTGATGGTGCTGTCCGGTGCGGGAGACCACTTCTGCCAGGGAGGTGACCGCGCGGAGTTCCCCACACTGCTGGAGAGGGACCCGTCCGGCTCCGAGCTGAGGTCCCTCGCCGACAAGGCCCAGCGGGTGTGCTCGACGCTCTCGCAACTGAGACTCGTCACCATCGCCCGCCTCCACGGCGATGTCATAGGCGCCGGCCTCGGCCTCGCGGTCTTCTGCGATCTGCGCGTCGGAGCGGACACCTGCCGATTCCGGATGCCGGAGGTCGGCCTCGGAGTCCCGCCCGCCTGGGGCGGTGTCCTTCCCCGTCTCGCGGAAGAGGCGGGACAGGCCTGGGTTCGCCGGCTCCTGCTCACGGCCGAGCCGTTCGACGCCGCCAGGGCGGAGCAACTGTCCATCCTGCATGAGGTGGTGCCTGCAGCTGATCTCGACGCTGCAGTCGCGCGCTGGGCGAAGCCGATCATTCGTCGTGACCCGACTACCGTGCGGATCACGAAGAGCATGCTGAACGCGCGCGCGGGCGCAACTCAGCTTGCCGTCGCCTCTCACTTCGACGACGAGTTGCTGACGGCTGCCGTCGCCAGGCGGGCGTTGCATCGGCGGTGACTCCAGGCGGGTGCAACGCCCGCCTGCGAGCGACTGATCGTCGGGAGCCCGGATTCTCGGCAACCGGGCGAGGAGGAAGTGAGGGGCTGTCCGCGATCGGCATCGACATCGGCAGTACGCGGATGCGGATGCGCTTCGCCCCCCCTCACGGCAGAGGGTCCCGGACGGGGGCCACAGGCGGACCCCGGTGTCCGGCCGGTCGGGGTGTCTAGCAGAATCGGATCCATGTCCAACGCCCCTGAGAACGCCCGGTCCGAGAGCCCGACGGACGCCGAGCGGTTCACGGCGCCGCTCATCACGAACATGCCGATGGCCGGAGACTTCAGTCACGAGGCCATCCAGAGGCTGGGAAATCCGGTGCCGATGCTCGTGATCAACGACGGGACCGAGCTCCTCGAGCTGATGCTCGAGCCGTTCGGGCAGGACTACTGGCTGCGGCCGGGCGAGTCCTTCATGGTCACCTCCTACGGGGAGTGGTCCGACTACCCGTTCGAGACGATCCACGAGCCGAACCTCATCACCGTCTGGGCCACGTCCTGGTTCGCGACCGTCTCCTTCCGGAACGGGGACGAGGTCCCCGGTGGATACCAGCGGCCCGACGGCGAGCATCCGGTCGCGTCCGACCCCGAGGCGTGAGCGTGCGGGGGATCAGGTGGCCGGGGGCGGGCTCGCCCGGCCGCCGCGGCGGCTCCGTACGAAGCGCAGCAGGCGAGTGATCCCGTAGCCGAGCAGCCAGGGCAGCAGCGTGATGCCTCCTACGTACACGGCCAGGTAGCCGAGGAAGTCGTACAGCTGCTCCGGGGCCTCCAGCGCGCCGTCGACCCGTCTCGGGCGGTCCCACCGGCTCAGTGGGAACGTCATGACGGACGCCGAAGTCAGCACCGGCACCAAGGGGACGAGCACCGACCACAGCCGGGCCCGCCGGCCGGGCGCGGAGGCGCACCACGATCCCAGGCCGAGCATGACGAACGGCCCGAACGGCACCCACAGCAACGCCGGGAACAGCAGCAGCACCCACCACTCGTCCGAGTAACCGAACATCATCGCCATCGCCCCCCGTACTCACCTGACCCGGGCGGTCTCCTCACCCCTAGGGCCTGTCGTCAAACTCCTGTCGTCGCCCGAAGGGCGGCCGCGCGGCGTCTGGTGCGTGCTCTCGTCGTGCCGGGCGGAAGCCCGCGTACTGGACGTACTTGGCTTCCGTCCGGTGCGGCGAGAGCGCGTGCCAGGCGTCGCGCGGCAGACGGGAGTTTGACGACAGGCCCTAGGCCAGGTGGTCCAGCAGCCAGGAGGTCTGCGCGGCGGGGATCAGCAGGCCTCCCGGGTCCGCGGGGGCGGTGGTGTCGTCGAAGTCCTCGTCGCGCTGGTCGCCGGCGACGTCACCGGCGACCAGCTTGAGCTTCTGCGGCAACCGCGGCCAACCGCCCAGCACCGCGAGCTCGGTGTCCTCCTCCGGCGCAGGCGCCGTCCCGTTGAAGGAGAAGTACGTTCCGGCGCGGTGGTTCTCCTGGCGGTACTCCGCCGTGGCGAGGGCGTAGCGGACCGCCAGCGCTCCCCTGCCGATGCCGCCGACGGCGAGGGGGGCGGTGCCGGTCTGCTCGGCCGTCGTGCGCCGGAGGGCGTCCACGACCGTGTCCGCCAGGTCGGACAGGGGGGCGGCGCCGTCGTCGAAGCCGACCAGGATCAGGTCGTAGCCACGGGCGCGCACCGCGTCGCCGAACGAGTCGGTGGTGGCGTAGAGGCGGGCCTGGAGCGCGTCCAGGTCCGTCGCCCCGGGGCCGGCCTTGCTGAACAGGAGGAGCGGCTTGACGATGCCCTCGTCGCCCGCGGGAAGGAGTCGCGCGGTTCCGGCGTCGAGCTTCCACTCCTGGTCCGACGATGCCATGGGTCCTCCAGGGGGCGGGTTCACGGAGATGCGGTCGCCGCGTCGGCGCCCGAGCCAAGGGAAGCGGCACGGCCACGGCCGGCGAAAGAGCGAAATCACGCCGTTGGGCCGAGAGTCGATCACGAGTCGACTCAGCTGCCGGGAGCGGACCCGGCCTGCGAGAACGGGCCCGCGCACCCGGTCGGCGCCGGGTGCGGAACCGGCCAACCGGCCTGCTCGCCGTTCCACTTGGCCCGCGAAGCCGACCGGGGCGAGTGGAACGGCGGCGGCCGTCGGCGAACAGGCGCCTGTCGATGCGACAGGGAGAAGCGGCCCGCGGATATCGGTGCTTTCGGACATCGTTCACCATGCAACAACTCGCATGCGATTCCGACATGGAACGATTCCGGGATTGCATTGCCGCGGCTCGATCCGGGAGGAGATCCGGGATGTTTTATGCACCGGCGTTCGCGTACTCGCGGCAAGCCGCGGTGAAGGCCGTAGGGGTGTATTGCCCACCGCGGCCGGAGCGGCGACCGGCGGCGGCGACCGCGTCATCGCAGGTGGCGATGGCCGGCCCCCGGACTCCGGGGCCCGAGCCGGGGCGCGGCCGACCGGCCGGGGACCGCGGATCCGCGGCGGCCCCTCCTCGTTCCGCTTGGACTCATCACAATTCCGGGCAATGTCCGCGAGAGCGCCTCCGTCCCGACTCCCGCGGCCCGAGGCCCGAAACATCCGGGAGCTGGGGAGATGTGAGAGATCACCGGCCCTCCCGTGAAGAACTGCTTAACGAATCGGTGTCGGGAGGGGGCTGCCGACGGCCGGCGCCGGGGTCGGAAAGGCCATGTCAACCCGCAGCCGTAGCAGTCCGGTTGGGCGGATGCGGAGCCATAGTCGGCGTCCCGGCGGCCGAAGATCCGGTGATAGCATCCCGGCATCTGTGATCTTGATTCATTTAGACGCAGATGCTGATTTGGATCGGCGGCATGCTCTCCGCGTAACAGCGGGCGAACCGTGCCGATCAGCTGTGTTGCGGGGCCTCGCGAGGTGTATCTGCAGCCGTCCGCATGGCACGCGCCGGGAAAGGTTTCCATGAATCGAGACGCACTTGTGTGGTGCCTGGTTGCGGTGGCGGCGATAGCCGTGGTCGCGGTCGTGGCACTCGTCGCCCGCAACAGAGCGCTGGGGGCGAAGAAGGAACACACCGAGGCCGAACTCAGGCACCAACTGCTCGCGGCTGAGAGCCACCTGCACGCATCGCGCGCCGAGCTGCACAGGTTCCGGGGCGAGCAGGACGCCACGCTCCGCGAAGCCAAGGAAGCCGCGGAGGAGAACACCAAGGCGGTCCTCAAGGGTGCCGCCAGCCTCCTGCAGAGCCTCGCCGCCGAGCAGACGACGCTCCTGGACGGCATCCAGCGCAAGTACGGCGGACACACCGTCCTCAGCGACCTGTTGGACGTCAACCACGCCAACGCCCAGATGGCGCGCAAGGCTCAGGGCATCGCCGTCATGTGCGGTGCGCCGCTCGGCCGCCGCAACCGGCCCGCCAGCGTCTACGACGTGGTCCGCAGCGCCCAGGGACAGATCCGCAACTTCCACCGGGTCGCCATCATGCAGCAGACCAGTCTCGCCCTGAAGGCGTCCGCGGTCGCGCCCGTCGCCCTCGCCGTGGCGGAGCTGCTCGACAACGCCGCCAGTTTCTCGCAGCACGACGCACCGATCGAGGTCACGTTCCAGCGCGTCCAGAACAACCTGTGCATCGTCATCGACGACGCCGGCGTCAGCATGAACGACGAGGAGCGGCAGCGGGCGACCGCGCTGCTCTCCGGAGAAATCGCCCCTCGCCTGTCGCAGCTCGGAACCCAGCCCAGATTCGGCTTCCCGGTCATCGGCCTGATCGCGCGTCAGCACGGCTTCAAGGTCGACGTCACCGGAGTCTCCCGGTACGGCGGCGTCAGGGCCGTCGTCCTCCTGCCCGAGGAGCTGTGGACCATGGAGGAGATCCCGCCCGTCCAGCCCGTCCCGACCGCCTCGTCCGTCGCGTCCGCCTCGTCCGCCTCGTCCGCCTCGTCCGTGCAGGAGGCTCCGGTCAGCGAGATCCGGCGGGCCGCCGAGAGCCGGCCCGCTCCGGGCGCGACGTCGCGCACGATGCACGGTCTGCCCAAGCGCGGGGCGCGCCAGGCGCCCATCGCGAGCGTTCCCGACCCCGACGCCACCGTGCCGGCGCCCCAGACCTCCGGGGAGACGGGCCGCGCCTCCGGGCGCAGCCTGGGGGCCCTCCAGCGCGGCACGCTCTCCGGCCGCAACCTTGACGCCACCTCGTTCGAAGGGCCCGAAGAGGCATGACCGCTGACCTCTCGTGGATGCTCGAGGACATCGTGCACAACGTGCCCCGTGCACGGCACGCCGTCCTGCTGTCTGCCGACGGCCTTCCCCGCGGAGCGACCGAAGGCCTGGCGGAGAAGGACGTGCGGACCATCTCGGCGGCCATGGCCGGGATGCAGTCGCTCAGCCGGGCGACGGCCCACTTCGCCGGACCGGAGGAAGACCGGCAGTGGAACCAGACCATCGTCGAGTTCTCGCACGGCTGGAGCTTCCTGATCGGGGCGGGGCAGGGCTCCTACCTCGCCGCCGCGGCCGCGCCCGATGTCGACATGCAGCAGATCTCCTTCCGCATGCACCGTCTCGTCGCCCGGCTGGGCAACAACCTCACCTCGCCGCCACGGGTGAACACCGAGGACGCCGGGGATCCGCGCGGGAGCGTGCCCCGGCAGCAGGGCCCCGGTGACGCCGGATTCGTCCTGGGCGAGCTCGACCGGGTGATCTCGGAGGTCAAGGGTGCCCGGCACGCCGTGCTGCTGGGATCGGACGGGCTTCCCCGCGGGGCCACCAAGGGGATGAGCCGGGACCTCGCGGACACGATCTCCGCGGCCATGACGGGCATCCACGCCTACAGCCGGGTCACCTCCCAGTTCGCGGGGGCCGTAGAGGACCCGGAATGGCGTCAGACGGTCATCGAGTTCCAGCACGGCTGGATCTTCCTGATGGCGGCCGGCCCCGACACCCTCCTGGCCGCCGCCGCCGAGCACGATTGCGACATCGAGCAGTTCACCACGCGTCTGCACGAGGTGGTTCCCAGACTGACCGCACCGGCACCAGCGAGGGCGACCGCGGCACCGGGGAAGGGAACGGCACATGTCTGACGGACACGAACCGGACGAAGAGCTGGAACTGACCTCTCCGTTAGTCCCCCTCTTCGTGATCACGAACGGGCGGGCGCTGCCCCCGGACCACGAGTACGAGCACACGACGCTCGTGACGGCGGCGGCGGACATCGGACAGGTGGCAGCCCGCACGCTGTCCCCGGAGGCGGGCCGGGTCATGGACCTGGTCGCGAACGGCTTCCTGTCCGTGGCCGAGGTGGCGGGGCACACGCACCTGCCCCTGGGCGTCGTCCGCATCCTGTTGGCGCAGTTGGAGGAGGACGAACTCATCCTCGCGAGGACACCGATACCGCGCGCCGAACGTGTCGACAGAGAACTGGTCAGCGCCGTGCTCGAGGGCCTGAAGAATCGATTCGGAGCGTAACGCGTGTACCTGGATCCAGATGTCTCCCATGCGGTGAAGATCCTCATCGTGGGGCATTTCGGGGTCGGCAAGACCACCTGCATCGGCAGTCTCTCGGAGATCGAGCCCCTGCGGACCGAGGAGGAGATCACCGAAGCCAGCGTGGGTTTCGATGATCTGTCGGGTGTGCCCGACAAGACGACCACCACCGTCGCCATGGACTTCGGCCGGCTGACCCTGAGCGACACCCTGGTGCTCTACCTCTTCGGAACGCCCGGCCAGGAGCGCTTCAAGGAGATGTGGGAGGAACTCTCCCGGGGTGCTCTGGGCGCGCTGGTCCTCGTCGACCCGGAGCGCCTGCACGAGTCCTTCCCCGTCCTGGACCTCGTCGAACGTTTCGGCCTGACGTACGCCATCGCCGTGAACCACTTCGAGGGCACCACGCACTACCCGCTCGACGAGGTGCACGAGGCCCTGAACCTCAGCGCCGAGACCCCTGTCGTGGAGTGCGACGTACGGGACCAGAACTCCTCCGCGCGGGCCCTCATCACCCTCGTGAAACACCTCATGTCCCAACTCGGCTAGGAGCGCAGGAATGCAACAGCCACGTGACCCGCACGAGATACCCCCCGGCTGCCCCGCGCACGGGAACGTCCAGATGTACGGCCCTTCGTTCGGAGCCGACCCCGACAGCCACTACGCACAGCTGCGTGCGTACGGCCCCAGCGCGCCCGTGGACATCGCCCCCGACGTCGAGGTCGAGCTCGTCACGAGCTACGACGCCGCCCTGTACATCCTGCAGAACCCCGCCTCCTTCGTACGCGACTCCCGCCGCTGGAACGCGCTGAACGAAGGCCGCGTACCGGCCGACAGCCCGGCCCTGCCGATGATGAGCTACCGCCCCAACGCCCTTCTCAGCGACGGCGCCGCGCACGCCCGACTGCGGCGGGCCGTCACGGACAGTCTCGCCACGGTCAACGAGCACCAGCTCATCCGGCAGACCCAGCAGTCCGCCAACTACCTGATCAGCCAGTTCAGTACCGACATCCGCGGCCATGCCGAGCTGATGGCCGAGTACGCCCAGCCGCTGCCCCTGCTGGTCTTCAGCGAGCTCTTCGGCTGCCCGCCCGAGATCGGCGACCGCGTGATCGCCGGGATCAGTGGCCTCTTCGAGGGAACCCCCGGGTCCGACGAGGTGCTCGGCGGGGCGCTCATGGAGCTCATCGCCCTCAAGCGACGGCGCCCGACGGACGACCTGACGACGCGCCTGATGGAACACTCGGCCGAGCTGAGCGACGAGGAGGTGATGCACCAGCTGGTCACCCTGCTCTCCGGCGGCACCGCACCGCTGGCCGCGGCCATCGGCACCAGCACCGCCCTGTACCTCGGAGAGGACTGGCAGCTCGGGCTCCCGGTCGAGGACGCGATCTCCCAGACCCTCTGGAACTACGCACCGATCTCCAACTACGCGGCCCACTACCCGACGCACGACGTCGAGCTCGGCGGCAGGGTGATCCGGGCGAACGACCCGATCCTCGTCTCGTTCGCCGCGGCCAATACCGACCCGAAGCTGACCGAGCACCGGGAACAGCTCAGCGCGAAGGCGCACTTGGCCTTCGGGGCTGGCCCGCACGCCTGCCCCGCCAAGGACCCGGCCTTCATGATCGCCGTGACGGCCGTCGAGACGCTGCTCAACCAGCTTCACGACGTGGAGCTGCGCGTCCCGTTCAAGTCGCTCACCTGGGCGCCGATTCCGTGGAGCCGCTCGCTGGTCACCCTCCCGATCCGTTTCACCCCCAAGGCCGTCGCGCAGGGTGCCGGGTCGGCCGCGTCGGCCGGATCCGGCGCTTCCGCCTGGTCGGCGGGGTCGACCGGGGGCCAAACGCCCCAGCAGCAGGCATCCGCCCCCGCGCCCTCCCACGCCGACCCCTCGGGTACGCACGCCCCTGCCGCGCCGCAGCCCAAGGGCGGCCTGTTCAGCCGCTTCCTGGCCTGGACCAGGGGCGAATGAGGAATCTGTGATTCAGGTAGCACCCTGAGCACTCAGCGGTAGCGGACGCCCTGACGACCATGAGGGCCTGACCCATGACCGCCGGGCGTCCGCTTCCCTCTTCTCCCGTCCGCGGACGGCCGGAGGGCAGGCCAGCCCCCTTCCCGATGTACGCCGAACTCCGCGCGCGGCGAGGTCGTGCCCGCTCCCCGGGGCCGCTTCGCCGCGGCGGACTTCGCCGCCTGCGACCAAGTCCTGCGAAGACACGTGTGGTTGGAGCCCGAACAGGACGACGGACGTCTCCCTTCTCGACTCCCGCCTCCTGGCCGCCTCGCTGCACCAGCACACGGGGCTGAGACGGCAGGGCACCCGGGCACGTCGCCTCGGTACCATCCTGCACTCGGCAGAAGAAGGAAGTCTTTCGTGAGCAGCAGCGGTTCCGCCGGGCGGGTCCAGCCGTCCCGGCCCGGCGATCCGGGGAGGATCGGCCCGTACCGGGTCATCGGCCGGCTCGGTGCGGGCGGCATGGGAACCGTCCATGCCGCTCTCACCCCGGACGGGGTGAAGGTGGCGGTGAAGGTCATCCACCCGGCGCAGGCCGAGGACCCGGAGTTCCGGGCCAGGTTCCGCCGCGAGGTCGCCCTGTCGTCCCGGGTCCAGGGCCCCTGCCTCCTGCCGCTGCTCGCCGCCGACCCGGAAGCCGCCGCCCCGTGGCTTGCTTCGGAGTTCGCGCCCGGTCCGACGCTGAGCGAGCACCTGGCCGCTCTCGGCCCGCTCACGGGCGGCTCCCGGCACGCCTTCGCCACCGGTACCGCGCAGGCGCTGGACGCGATCCACCGGGCGGGGGTGGTGCACCGGGACGTGAAGCCGCAGAACGTCATCCTCAGCCCGTCCGGGCCCCGGGTCCTGGACTTCGGCATCGCCCACGCGGTCGACGGCACGTCGGTGACCCGTACCGGCGTCATGACCGGCACTCCCGGCTGGATCAGCCCCGAGCAGTACCGCACCGGGACGGCGGGGCCGGCCGGGGACGTGTTCGCCTGGGGCGCGCTCGTCGCCTACGCCTCGACGGGGCGGCTCCCGTTCGGCACGGGAGCCCCCGACGTGGTCGCCTTCCGCGTCATGGCGGGCGAGGCCGACCTCACCGGCGTACCCGAAGGGCTCCGGGAGATCGTGGAGCGGGCCCTTTCCAAAGAGCCCGGCGACCGGCCGACGGCAGCCGAGGCGGCCAGCGCGTGCGCAGCCCTGCTGTCCGCGCAGGGCACCCAGGTTCTCGCACCCGGTGGCGCGCCCACCCTGGTCGGCGACCTCATCGCCGCCGAGTGGCACATGCCCGCGCCGGACGACCCGTCGTGGTGCGCCCCGGCCGCCGCGTCCCGGACCCGGACCCTGGCTGCCGTGGCCGTGGCCGCGGCCCTGGTGGGCGGACTGGGCGGCGGCATCGCGGCGTTCGTCACGAACGAGGACGGCGGCGGACCGCGCGGCGCGACCCGGGCGGCATCGGCGACGGCGACGGCAGCCGCGACGGGGACGCATCCGGCGCCGGGCAGCAGCGCGAGCCCGGCCGGGAGCGCCGCGCGCCAGGGCGGGCCCGCGAAGGAGACCGGGACCGGTTCGGCGGAGGCCTCCATCGCCACGTGGAGGGAGTCCCGCCCCGGCCGGACGGCGGCCGAGACCGACACCTACGGAGCGATGGGCACGGGATCCTGGCTGGACCCCGTGTCCTATCCCGACGCCGAGAACGGCACCCTCACCTTTCACCAGGAGCGGAAGGAGGTGTACGTCGCCATGGGCGGCAGCGGCCTTCCTCCCGTAGCGGTCCAGGAGATCGCCCAACTGGCCTGCCTGGGACTGCGGGACCTCGTCCGCAGCTATCCCGACTACCCCTACACCGACTACGTGATCGTGGACACCGCGCGCGCGGGCGGACCCGGGATCGTGTGGGAGGGCGACTTCCGCACCAACCCCACCTGCACCACCTCCGTGACCCAGAGCACCGGTGACTGGCGTCCCGGGCAGCCCGGCCTGGCGCGGGCCCAGGTCCCCAGCAGCAACCGCGAGGAGATCCGCGTCGCCACCGACGCCGTCGCCGGCATCTTCGCTCGGTGGTCCGACGGCTCCCTCGGCCACCACAACACGAGCGCCGGATACGACCCTGAGGGCGGCGCCCTGTACGTGTGGGTGAAGAGGCCCGACTGGGACGGTGCCACGCGCGAGAGCTGGGCCCGTATCGCCGCTTCCGCCGTGTGCCGGAGCCTGCGCGCGCAAGCCGCCGGCTCCGCGAACTGGCCCTACACCCGGTGGGCCGCCGTCATCACCGCCGAGGACGGCACGGCCCGGGAGTTCATGTCCTCGGGCACCCTCGCGGACTGCCCTGCCTGATCACCGGCCGAGGGCCGTGATCCGTTCGAGGATCTCCGCGTAGACGGAGCGTTTGTCGGGGCGGGCGTGCACGGCGGCGCGCCTGAGCGCCGGGACCGCCGGGGCGCCCATGACGACGAGTCCCTCGGCCGCGGCCCTGCGGACGACGGGGTGGGAGTGCTCCAGGAGGCCGGTCACCGCGGGGATCGCGGGTGCCCAGGTCGCGTGGCAGAGGATACGGATCGCCGTGCGCACCAGGTCCGGCTGGGGGTCGTGCAGCAGGATCGAGGTGTGGTGGAGGTGGGTCTGGCGGTCCAGCACGGCCCGTGAGGTCCGGTGGGCGTGCAGGCGGACCTTGGGCTTGGGGTGGTGCAGCAAGGTGCCGATCAGGTCCCGCAGGCCGGGGTCCGGGTCCGCGTCCGGGCCGCTGTGCCCCTCGGCGAGCCGCGTGAGTGCTTGGCGTACCTGTACGGGGTCGCCCGTACGGGCCAGCTCCAACAGCTGCTGCCGGGAGGGGGATCGGTACGCCGCCGTGGACGCGGCCGGGCCGCGGCCGCGGAGCGCCGCCAGCGCGTCGGCGTCCTGCTGCACGGTGTCCGGGCGGCGCAGCGGACCGTCCACGAGGTTCAGGGTGTCGGCGAGGTCGTCGCGTCCTTCGGCGCGCAGCCGCCGGCAGGTCCGCGTCAGCGCGGGCGTGCGCAGCAGGGGACGCCCGCCGAGCAGGTCGAGGAACCCCCAGGCACCGGCGTCGAGCCGGTCCGCGAGCCGCTCCGCCAGCACGTCGGCGGGGACCCGGCGCAGCGCCTGCCCGGCCGCGGAGCTGCCCGACGCCGGGTCGTGCTCCCACCATGCGAGCAGCAGCGGGACCAGCGGCTCCAGATCCGACGGGTCGAGCTCGCTCGCCACGAGGGCGACCCTGTCGTGCAGGATGCCGTCCCCGCGGAGTTCTTCCTCGTCGATCGCGCTCAGGGCGCGAGCCAGGCCGTCGCCGACGGGTACGTCGACGCCGCCCCGGAGGAACGCGCGGAGCACGGGGAGCCCGCACTCGAGCTCGGGCCATGCGAGGAGCGCGAGGGCCGCGGTGTGCCGGCGGTCCGGCGCAGGCGCCTGCAGCATGGCCAGCAGGCGGTCCCGCAGTGCCGCCGAACGGGGCTGGTCGAGGTCGTCGATGCGCACGGTCCGGGGGTGCGGTGCCTTGGCGCGAGCGGTTTCGGCGATGGTCCACGGGGGTGCGTCGAGGGGCTGGATCTCCGTCATCCAGTCGACGAGGGCGACGCGGACCTCGGGTCCGGCCGAGGCGTGGACGTCGATCAGCGCGGCGAGACGGTCCCGGGAGCCTTCGCCTTGGTCTTGGTCTCCGTCGTACTGGCGGCAGCGTCGGCGGAACTCCTCCAGGGCGCCCGGTGTGCGCACGGCGGCCTCCAGCTCGGCGCGCCAGGCTTCGGCCCGGGCTTCGGCCTCGGCCTGCACGGTGGCCTCGGTGGTCGCGGGAGACCGCGAGGCGGCGAACGCGTCCCTCAGTACAGCCGTCTCGGCCTGTCGCGGGCCGGCTCCCAACCGGGCCGAATCCAAGGCCTGTTCGAGGTCCGCGCGGACCAGTACGGCGCCGAGGCTCCGCAGCAGCGTCAGTGTGGACGGGCCGTCCGCGGGGGCGCGGGGCAGTGCGCGTACCGCCACCGCGACGGCCCTCTTCTCGACCGCGGGCAGGGTCGGTGCGATCGCTTCGAGTACCGCCATGAGGCCGTGCCGGTCTTCCACCGGGGCCTCGGCGAGCCCGTCGAGCAGGACCGCGGTGGACCGGGCGAAGGCCGCCAGTTCCCCGGCCGTCCACGGCGCGGGGCAGAGCCGGAGCGTGAGCCGCAGGACGGCAGCTCGCTCGGCGGGTTCGGAGGCGGCCAGGCGCAGCCAGTCCGGCAGCAGGTGCCGTAGCTCCCGCAGTCGGAAGGAACGCAGCGGCTCGTGTCGCGCGGTGAGGCGCAGCGCGGTCGGGGCGTGCCAGCCCGCCGCCGCCAGGGCGTCGACGTCGCGCTGCGCTCCGGTGTCCGCCGCCGACCGGGGTGCGGCGGCCGTGGTGATCCCGTGCCGGGCCAGGGCCGTGGACAGGTCCTCGACCGTCCCGGAGGCGAGGCCGACGCGACCGCTCGCCACCAGCGCGAGCAGGGTCGGGGCGACCCGTGACGCCTGCTCGTCCAGGGCGAGGACCGAGCGCACCGGCAGAGCGCCGTCGAGGCCTGCCAGCAGCAGTTCGCGGGTACGGCCGTGGTCGCTGTGCTCGGCTGCCGCGAGGACGGTCGCCGGGTACGCCTCGCCGAGGACGGCGCGCAACGCCTCGATGAGGGTGCCGCGCAGGCCCGGATTGTCATGGTGTCCGAGCCAGAAGAGCAGCGCCGGTACCGCCACGGGCGTGCCCGCGCCGACCAGGACCTGCGCGGCGGTCTTCTTGACGTTCATGTTCGGGTGGCCGAGACATGCGGCGATCGCGGTGGCGGCCCAGCGGGCCCGCGCGTGGCCGAGGGCGAGGAGCGCCTGCCGGACGGTCTGGATGTCCTGGGCGGCGGTCAGCGTGATCAGCGTCGCCGACAGGGCCTGCGCATCGTCCCCGGTGGCCTCGCGGGCGAGGAGCGCGATCACGTGCTTGCGCACGTGCCGGTCGCGGTGCCGGAGCAGGCGGTGCACTCGCGCACGGGTGCCCGCGTAGGGGGCTCGGAGCAGGAGTTCGAGCAGGACCGCCTGTTCGCCGCTCGACAGTCCGGGCCGGTCCAGCAGATCGAGCGCCAGGGTCGCGACGAGAGCGTGCCCCGCCTCCTGTGGGGTCTGCGCGTCGAGCAGGCAGGCCGGCCTGATGCGTCCCCGCTCGTGGAGCCGGCGGCCCAGGCCGTGTACGGCGTCCAGGATCTCCTGGGGGACCGCAGGCTCCCCGGGATGCTGTCGGGCCGGCTCCCATGTCTGCGGTTCGGCCTGCTGTACGCCGTCGAGGCGCGGGGCGGCCGCGCCCGGTTCCCGGGACGCCGCCAGCTCGGCCACGACGCGCAGCAGCAGGTCCGCGATGACCGGCAGCGTGCCCGCGCCGCCGTGTGCGGCCAGTCGGCACAGTGCGGCCACCGGCTGGTCCGGGTCCAGATGGGAGCTCAGGAGGGCGAGTTCCCGCTCGTCCGGCCCGCCGAGGTCCGACGCGATGCGCGTCGGCAGATCGGTGGGATCGAGGCGGACGAGAAGGGCACGCCGCCCTGTCGGATCGTCCGTCAGGTGCCACAGCACCTCGAGCGCACGGTGGCGTACGGCGCGGAGATGCGGTGCGATCCCTCCCGCGCCGTCCTGTGTCCCTCCCGCGCCGTCCTCCGTCCCTCCCGCGCCTCCGTCCGTCCCTCCCGCGAGGAGCCCGAGCCCTTCCCTCAGCGCCGCCGTCGTCCGGTGCCCGCCGATGGCTTCCAGGGCCTCCAGGGCCGCTGCGGGCGCCGAGGGCAGGAGGGCGATCACGGCGTCCTCGGCATCCGCGTGGCGCAGCGCACGGATGGCGTCGAGGAACGGTCCCGGCGCGGGAGCCGAGGGGAGGATCCGGGTGACGGCGTCCCCGATCTCCAGGTCCTGCGCCCCTTGTTCGGCCAGGGCGACAAGCAGGGCGAGCCGGCGCGGCCAGCTCGGGTCGCCCGCGGCTGCGTCGACCAGGACGCGGAGCGTCTCGTGGCGGCAGGTGAACAGGATCGTCGCGACCTCGTGGGGCGGAATCGAGTGATCGGCCAGCGCCAGGCCGATGACGGACGGGACGTGCGGAGCCTCGGGGAAGTGCCCGCGCCGGTGGAGCCCGCGCAGGCAGGTCACGGCGGGTGCTCCGAACAGCAGCGGGTCCTGTGCGGCGATCTCCGTCAGTGCGCCGATGTCGCCGCGGTCCGCCAGATCGCCGAGCCGTTCCATCGCCGGTCGGCGAAGGCGCGGTGGAAGATCCGGATCGTCGATGACCTGCCGGAGCAGGCCGCGGTGTCCGTGGTGGGCCGCGGCCGTGAGTGCGGCATCGGCGGTCCCGGGCCGGGTGCTCGCCGATGCAGTGGCGAGGAAGGGCGGCAGCCGCCCCGCCGGCAGGGGCTCCAACGTCGCCCAGGGCTCGGCGAGTTCCTCCAGCGCGGCGGCGACGACGGCCGGGCTGCCGCTGCCGAGGAGCCCCATCACGTGGGCGCGTACCCGTACGGGGGCCAGCAGGCCGGCGTGCAGTGCCTGCCGGGCCAGCCGCAGTCCCTCCCCCTGCACCACCGGGTCGCCGCTGCCCACCAGCTCGTCCACGAGCTGCTCGGGCCGGTGTGCGCCGGTGGCGGTCGTCTCCCGCAGGGCCTGGTAGAGCAGTTCGCCGGGGGGCTCCTTCCGGATCACCGCGGGCTCGTTCAGGATCTCGGCGCGCAGCCAGGCGATCCGTACCCGCACCGGCAGCGAGGCCGTACGCCACGACGGCCGGCGGTTCCCCGGGAGATACGGGCCGAGCCGTTCGTAGAGCCGGGCCAGGAGGAGCGCCTCCTCCGGCGCGCCCTCCACCGGCGCGCCCTCCACCGACACCGGCAGCAGCTCCGCGAGCTCGGCCATCTCGCGCTCGTCGCCCGTCCGGCCCGAGGTGACGCGCTCGGCGAGCAGGGCCAGCCCCAGGTACCGCAGTCGGGAATCCTCGTGCCGGACGAGGAGTTCGAAGGCGGCCGGCGGGCAGACCTGCGGGTCGAGGTGGCGGGCCAGCCAGTCGAGGTCGGCTCGACGCACGGCGTCGTGGAGGGGCTTGTCTGCCGGCATCGTCATCTTCGGATGCTAACCGGGACGTTCCCGGCGCCACCACCGTGTTTCCGCCCGCCCGGGCCTCCTCCGCGACCACCGCCCTGATGCGGTCAGATCCAGCCCCGCCTGGCCGCGATGACTCCCGCCTGGAAGCGGTTCGCCGCGCCCAGTTGGTCGTGCAGGCGGCTCATCCGGCGTCGCATGGTCCGCACCGACCAGCCCAGCTGGCGCGCTATCGCCTCGTCCTTCAACCCGCTGACCAGCAGGGCGAGGAGCAGCCGGTCCTCTTCACCGGGTTCCGCGGAGTCCTCGCCGGGTCCCGTCGGTTCCGGTGGCGCGAGCAGCGGGGTCGCCAGGGTCCAGCACAGTCTCCAGTAGTCCGTCAGCGCGTCCAGCAGTGAGGACGGGCGGATCACCGCCGCGCGCACGTCCGTCAGGTCCAGCGACAGGGGCATCAGCGCGAGTGCGTCGTCCGCGATGGCCGGTTTGATCCGCAGGCCCGGCAGGACCCGCGCCTGCTCCCCCTGGGCCACCAGCCGCCGGATGTCGTCCAGCACCCCCGGCCACTCCAGCGCCTCCGGGGCGTACACCGCGCGGTACGTCAGCCCGCCGCGCATCGCCGTCTCCTCCACCGGGTTGGCGGTGGTCAGTGCGTAGGGCGGCCGGTCCAGGGTACGGACCTGCTGCTTCGCCTCCTGTTGGAGACGTACGAACCAACGGCCCAGCGCCTCCCGGCCGGAGACGATCTCGACCTCCTTGGCGTCGCCTCGCCGGGCCGCCTCGAAGAGTCCGGCGAGCTCGCCGGCGGCCGACCGTACGCGGCCCAGTGCCACCGTGCGCTCCTGGATCAGCGCCTCCACCGCGTGCTGCGGGTCGATGGCCGCGTAGCGCCGCCGGGGGCCGGAGAGCCGCCCGACCAGCCCGCGGTCGTGCATCCGGTCGAGGGCGCGCGCCACCCGCTCGGAGCCCACGGCGAGTTCGCCCGCCAGCTCGCCGGGCGCGGCCGCCTGCCGGGCGAGCAGCGCGCGGTAGACCTGTTCGTCGAAGGCGTCGATGCCGACGGCCTCCAGCTCCTGGGACATGCGGGCCATCCTGGCCCACCTGTGCCAGCGGCAGCAATGGGCCACGGGGAATCGTTGCCCTATCCGGACCGGGCCGCATTAGGTACCGCCTATGGGTCACTCACACCGAAGAACTGTGCATACGGGCCTGGTGGCCGCGGTGCTCGGCGGACTGCTCGTCTCGGTCCCGCCCGCCGTCGCCGCCCCCGAGTCCGCGGGCCACGGCACGCAACGGGTCATCGTCGAGTTCGAGGGCGCCGCGGCGCTGGAGGCCGCGTCCGGCTCCGCGCGGCACGCCACGGGCGAGCGGAGCGCCAAGGAATCCGAGGCCGCGAAGGACGCGAGGGCGGCCGAGGTGACGGCGGCGCGCAAGAACCTGACCGGCAGGCACGACGCGTTCCTGGCGGAGGCGAAGGGCGCCGGCGTCACCGCCACGTCCGTACGCCGGCACACCCTGCTGCTCAACGCCGTGGCCATGACCGTCGGCGCCGGCGACCCGGCGAAGCTGCGCAAGCTGCCGGGGGTGAAGGCCGTCAGCGCCGCCGGCACCTCGCGCGCCCTGGACGCCGACGCGAACGGGGTCGTGGGCAACCCGGCCCTGTGGGCCCAGGAGGACCCCGGCGGCGTCAAGGTCACCGGCAAGGGCGTCACCGTCGCCGTGATCGACACCGGGGTCGACTACGGCCACCCCGATCTGGGCGGCGGCTTCGGTGAGGGCCACAAGGTCGTCGGCGGCTGGGACTTCGTTGACAACGATGCCGACCCGATGGACGACAACGGCCACGGCACCCATGTCGCGGGCATCGTCGCGGGCAAGCCGGCCGCGGCCGGGGGCGTCACCGGCGCCGCGCCGGACGCCGAACTGCTGGCGTACAGGGTGCTCGGCGCGAACGGCAGCGGCGACGACTCCGGCATCATCGCGGCCATCGAGGCGGCGGTCGACCCGGCCAATCCGCACCGCGCCGACATCATCAACATGAGCCTCGGCAACGGCGCGGGCACCGCGAGCGACCCGCTGTCCCGGGCCGCGTCCGCGGCCGTCGACGCCGGCGTCCTGGTCTTCGCCGCGGCCGGCAACTCCGGTCCCGGCTACTGGACCGTCGGCTCCCCGGCCGCCGCTCCCGGTGTCATCGCCGTCGGCGCCTCCACCAGCGGGATACGGCTGCCCGTGCTCAAGGCGTCGGGCGAGACCCTGCAGAGCTACCGCGGCGGACGCTCCGCCAACCCGCCGGCTCCGCCAACCCGCCGGCCGGGGAGGTGACCGCCGGGGTGGTCGGCATCGGCATGGGCACCGCGGAGGACTGGGCGAAGGCGGGCGACGTGAGCGGCAAGGTCGTGCTGTACGCGATCCCGCCGGCCGTGAACCCGTACGACGTGTGGCCCGAGGAGCTCGAAACCTGGCGCGAGGCCGAACGGCGCGGCGCCGCCGCCCTGGTGGGCGGTGTCGGCGGCGGAGGCGGCGGCCCGGTCGTGTTCGGCGGCAAGAGCCGTACGAACCCGCTCCGGCCGCAGCGCGAGCAGGCGCCCGCCCGCAGCGGGGCCGCCGCCCGGAGCGAGGTCCTGTTCGGTGCCACGCCCGCGGAGTCCGGCGACTCCCTGCGCCTGGACCGGCTCGTCGTGACCGGCGTGGACCACGAGACGGGGCAGCGGCTCGCCGCGCTGGCCGAGTCCGGCGGCGAGCTGGTGCTCGGCGGCCGCGACTCCACCGACGAGATGGCCTCGTTCTCCTCCCGCGGCCCGGACTCCGAACGGCTCGGCCTCAAGCCCGAGATCGTCGCCCCCGGCGTCGAGATCCTCTCCACCGTGCCCAAGGCCGTGGAGCCCACGGGCTACCGGCGGATGTCCGGCACCTCGATGGCCTCGCCGCTCGCCGCGGGCTCGGCGGCGCTGCTGCGCCAGCTGCACCCGGACCGCCCCGCGGACCGGCTGCGCGCCGAGGTGATCGGTTCCGCGAAGCCGCTCGACGGGCCCGAACCGCAGGCGCAGGGCAGCGGCCGGCTCGACACCGCCGCCGCGGCGCGGGCCGGGCTGTACGCCTCCCCCGCGACCGTCTCCTTCGGCCTGGCGCACATGGACCAGCCGAAGGTCACCGGCAGCCGGGAGGTCACCCTCCACAACACCGGCAGCGCGCCGGTCGGCGGCAAGGTGACCGTCACCGGCCCCGCGACCGTCACCCCGGACCACGTCGTCATTCCGGCGGGCGGCACCGCGAAGGTCACGCTGACCGTCGCGCGCGACCGGCCCGACGTCACGGACTACGCCACCAACTACCTGAGCGGCCGCGTCACCGTCACCCCCGAGAAGGGCCGGGCGCTCACCGTTCCGTACCTGATGGCGGCGATCCCGCTGTACGTCGACCCGGCCGAGGACCCGTCCAACGACGGCTCCACCACCGTGTACGTGTACAGCCCGACGCCGCTCGCCGCACCGCCGGTGCTGACGGTCACCCCGCCCAAGGGCAAGGCCTACACCAAGGCGACGGCGCCCACCTCGGACCCGTTCTACTACCGGGCCGATTTCACCGGTCTCGGATCGGGCGTCCACACGATGACCGCCCGCGCGACCACCTCCACCGCGGTGCGCCAGTACGGCACGGGCGCCGTCGAGGTGACCCTCACGGCGCCCAAGGCGAAGAACTGGAAGGCCGTCGGCCCGAACAGCGCCGTGGGCACCACCCAACTGGCGCCGGGCGCCCCGGACCAGGCCGTGATGACCCTGGGCACCCGCCCGGGCGCCTGGCTCACCACCGACGGCGGCAAGAGCTGGCAGCAGCGCGGCCACACCCCGGTCAGCAACGCGCTGACCGAGCCCTCCCTGGTCATCGATTCCCGGGATCCGAAGCGCTGGTGGGAGGCCGTGGTCAGCGCCCACCCGTCGGCGTTCCCGGAGGGCGGCGTGCTGATGCGCACCGAGGACAGCGGCCGCAGCTGGGAGCGGACGGCCGGTCCGCCGGCCCCGATCACCCAGCTGAGCGCCGATGCCCGCACCCGCGTCCTGCTCGCCGCGTCCGACTACACCGGCGAGCGGTTCGTCAGCCGGGACCGGGGCGCCACCTGGACGCCGGTGGACCTCACGGGGATCACCGGCTACGTCGCCAAGAGCGTGATCGGCGGCGACGACCTGTACCTCTGGGCCGGCCAGGCGATCTGGGTGATCCGCGACTTCGTCACCGGCTCCCCCGAACCCGCGCGGAAGGTCTTCCAGGCCACACCGCGCGTGCAGCTCGTCGGCGGCTTCGACGCCGACGGCGCGCTGCTCGCCATCAAGGTGCAGGGCCAGAACTCGGGCCTGTACGTGAGCCGTGACGGCGGCCGCAGCGTCGAGAAGACCAGCCGCACCTTCAGCGGCCTGGTCGACGTCTCCGGCGGCGACATCTACCAGGACGACCTGAGCGGCACCGGCGCGCTGAGCCGCGACGGCGGCCGTACGTGGGCCACGTCCGCGCAGCCCGTGCCGGGTTCGGTGGTCTACGACTACGACCGCTGGGCCGACGGTTCCCACACGATCGGCTCCGGCGCGGCCGGTCTCTTCCGCTCCACCCGGGACGGCGGCTACCGCCGGATCGGCGTCCAGGGCGAGTCCGTTCCGGCGCTGGCGGCCTTCGGCGACCAGCTCCTCGCCGGCACCTCGGTCGGCACCTACCGCACCACGGTGCCCGCGGCGAGCCCCGAGTGGGGTGCGGCGGAGCGCGAGGGCACGACCGGTACCCATGTCGTCGGGTTCCAGCCGTCCGCGGCAGACCCGAAGTCCGGCTGGCAGCTGGTCAATCACCTCTACGACGTGGTGCTGCAGAAGACCACGGACGCCGGCCGGACCTGGTCGGACGTCGCCACCCGCGAGGCGAACGGAACCGCGTTCCTGGTCGACCCCGCGAACCCGGACCGGATGGTGATCTCGTACAAGAGCTCCAGCTCGGCGGGCCTTTACACCACCACCGACGGCGGCGCCCACTGGAAGACCTACGACCAGGGCCGGTACTACGACACCCTCGTGGCCGACCCCGGCAAGCCCGGGCGGATCTGGGCCGGCGGCTCGTGGGGCCTGTCCTACTCGGACGACTTCGGGGCCACGATGCACCAGGTGTCCGAAGCCGAGGTGCACGCCGTCCAGTTCACGGCGGGCGCCATGGTCACGGGCGGTCAGGCGATCCGGGTCAGCAAGGACGGCGGCACGACCTTCACCAAGGCCGACACCGGCGCCCTGCGGATCAGCGTCTCCAGCCTCCTCCGGGTCGGCAACACCCTCTACGCGGGCACCAACACCCGCTGGACGGACTTCACCCCCACCGGCGGGCGCGGCGTACTGCGCTCCACCGACGGCGGGCTGACCTGGCAGAACATCTCCCGCTCGATGCCGAACAAGGACGTCCTGTCCCTGGCGGCCTCGCCCGACGGCCGGTACCTCTTCGCCGGCGTCGACCAGGGTGGCGTCCACCGCCTGGAGTTGGACGACTGAGGCCGGGGCCCTCGCGGTCCGGGCGACGATCCGGGCCCTGACGCTCCGGGCCGGTGCGGCCGCCGTACGACGAGGCGACCGCACCGGCCCGCTTCCGGGGTCGGCGCGATCTTGACAAGTCTTCATGGGCATGACACCAGTGGGGCTTGCACCACTCCCACTCCCGTCAGCGGCACCACACCCCGAAGGGGGCGATCAGCGCATGCCCAGGCCTGAGAGCGCGGAACACGACTACGACGTCGTCATCAGCGGAGCCGGCCTCGCCGGCAGTGCCGCGGCGATCCTGCTCGCCCGGCGCGGTGTCCGCGTCGCCCTGCTGGAACGCCGCTCGGACCCCGAGGCGTACAAGGTGCTGTGCACCCACTCCATCACGGCCAACGCCTATCCGGTCCTGGACGAGCTCGGCCTCGTACCCGCCCTGGAGAAGGCCGGAGCCGTGCACAACACGGCGCGCTGGTACACCCGTTGGGGCTGGATCGAGCCGAAACCGGCTCCGGGCGGACCCGAGTTGCCGTACGCGTACAACGTCCGGCGCAGCACCCTCGACCCGTTGATCAGGTCCCGTGCCGCGCAGACCCCGGGCGTCGATCTGCTCCTCGGCCACCAGGTCAGCGGAGTGGTCCGGGAAGGCGGACGGACCGTTGGGGTGCGCGCGTCGACGCCGCAGGGCGAGCGCGAGATCCGGGCCCGGCTGGTGGTCGGCGCCGACGGCAAGGACTCGGCCGTGGCCAAGCACGCCGGGATGCGCACCTGGACGCATCAGAACAACCGCTTCGGCTACCTTGCCCACTTCCGCAACCTGCCGCTCCGCGACGGCATCGGTCACACCTGGTTCCTCGAGCCCGACATGGCCTACGCGTTCCCGAACGACGACGGGGTGACCGTCCTCGCGGTGCTCCCGGACAAGAAGCGGCTGCCGGAGTTCCGCGAGGACCTGGAGGGCAGCTTCGCCGCCTTCGTCCGCGCCCTGCCCGAGGCGCCGGCGATCGACTCCGCCGAGCGCGTCTCGAAGATCATCGGGACGGTCGACTACCCGCTCCACATGCGCAAGCCCACCGCACCGGGCCTCGCGCTGATCGGCGACGCCGCCCTGACCGGCGACCCCCTGTGGGGAGTGGGATGCGGGTGGGCCCTGGAGTCCGCGCGATGGCTGGCGGAGGCGGTCGCCCCGGCCGCGGCCGGCCGGGGGGACCTCGGCAGATCGCTCAAGCGGTACGCGCGCAAGCACCAGCGCAAACTGAGCGGTCACCAGACGCTGGCGATCGACTTCGCCAAGTCCCGTCCGTTCAACGGCGGGGAGGAGCTGGTGTTCGCGGCGGCGGCGCGCGACGCGGCCATGGCGCGGCACATGCACCTGTTCGCGTCCCGGCTGATCGGCCCGGTGCGCTTCCTGAATCCCGTGATCCTGGCCAAGGCCTCGCTCATCAACATCAGACACCGCTGGGCGGACGAGGACTGAGGTCGACCCGTACCGGCCGAGGTCAACCCGCCCCGGCCGCGGCCCCGTCGCGGCCGGGCAGCAGGACGCGGACCGTGAGCCCGCCGCCCGCACGGGGCGTGGCCACGATCTCGCCGTGGTGCGTCTCGCTGATCGCCCGGACCACGGCGAGCCCGAGCCCGAAGCCGCTGCCCCGCTCCCGGCCCTGGTGAAACGGCGCGAACAGGGCGGGCACCTCCTCGGGCGGCACGACGTCGCCGGTGTTGGAGACCTCCAGGAACATCCGGTCGCCCACCGTGCCGGTCGCGATCACGGCGGTCCCGCCGGGATGGTTGTGGCGCACCGCGTTGGCCAGCAGGTTGAGTGCGACCTGCCGGAGCAGCGCGGGGTCCCCGTCCACCGGCGCGTCCGCCGCGTCGAGCGTGACCTGGCGCGCGCGGGCCGTCGAGGCGCTGCGCGCCGTGGGCCTCGGGCACCGGCTGGACCACCGGCCCGACCAGCTCTCGGGCGGCGAGAAGCAGCGCGTGGCGATCGCCCGCGCACTGATCGGACGACCGGCGCTGCTGCTCGCCGACGAGCCCACCGGAGCACTGGACAGCGTGTCCGGCGCCGCCGTGGTCGAGCTGCTGAGCACCCTGAACGCGAACGGCACCACGGTGGTGGTCATCACCCACGACCGTGCGCTGGCCGCTTCGTTCCCCCGGCGGGTCGGCATCCAGGACGGCCGGATCGAGTTCGACGAACGTCTCCCGGAGCCCGCTGGAGCCCACCCATGAGGACCCGTACCCGAACCCGTACGCATACCCGTACGCGGCCGCCGCGCAGTCGGCTGCGCCCCATGGACCTGCTGCGCCTGGGCATGATCGGGCCGCGGACGCGCAAGCTGCGTACCGCCCTGTCCGCGCTGGGCATCTCGCTGGGCATCGCCGCCGTGGTCGCGGTCACCGGCATCTCGAACTCCAACCAGCAGCACCTGCTGGCACGGCTGGACCAGCTCGGCTCCAACCTGATCACCGTGGCCCCCGGCAAGGGGCCCGACCAGCAGCCGGTACCGCTCCCGCTCACCGCGGAGAAGATGCTCTCCGCCATCGCGCCCGTCCAGCTGACCACGGCCACCGGGGCCACCGGGGCCCAGGTGTACCGCAACGACCTGGTACCGGCGCAGCAGACGGGGAGCCTCACCGTGCTGGCCGCGCGCCTCAACCTGCTGGAGGTGCTGCGGGCCGAACTGCACAGCGGGCAGTGGCTGGACGCCGCGAGCGAGAACCTCCCGGTGACCGTGCTCGGCGGCCAGGCCGCCCAGCGCCTCGCCGTCACCGGACCGGGCGAGCGGGTGTGGCTGGGCGGACAGTGGTACCAGGTGCTCGGCATCCTCGCCCCGAACGAGCTCGCGCCCGAGCTGGGCACGGCGGCCCTGGTCGGCTGGCCCCAGGCGGTCGCCCACCTGGGGGCCGACGGCAGCGCCGCGACCGTCTACCTGCGGTCGTACTCCGAACGCGTGCCGCAGGTCCAGGCGGTGGCCGCGGCCAGCGCGAACCCCGGCAGCCCGACCATGGTCGCGGTGAGCCGGCCCTCCGATCTCCTGCTGGCCCGCACCGAGACGGAGAACAGCCTCACCGCGCTCGTACTCGTCCTGGCCGGCGTGGCGTTGCTGGTGGGCGGCGTCGGGATCGCCAACACCGTGGTCGTCGGCGTGAGGGAACGCCGCGGCGAGATCGGGCTGCGCCGCGCGCTGGGTGCCCGGGGCGGCCAGATCTCGGCGCAGTTCCTGCTGGAGGCCGTGCTGATGGGGTTCATCGGCGGCGCGGGCGGACCGCTCCTGGGCAGCCTGACCGTGTACGGCTACGCGCTGGTCCAGGGCTGGCCGGCGGTCATCCCGCTCTACACCCTGGTCGCCGGCCCCACGGTCTCGGTGGTGGTGGCCGCGCTCGCCGGGCTCTACCCCGCGCTGCGGGCCGCCCGCGCCTCCCCCACGGACGCCCTGCGTTCGGCGTGACGCCTGCGGATCCGGGCGGGCCGGGAGTGCCTTCGCGGTACAAGTGCGCAGGTCCGGGATAGGGTGCCGCCGACGGTTGTACTCGGTGGGGTGGGGCGGGACATGACACTGCGGGACGGGGATCCGCGGGCGATCGGCGGGTATGTCCTGATCGCCCGGCTGGGTTCCGGCGGGATGGGGACGGTGTATTCGGGGCGGGCCGCTTCGGGGCGGCTCGTCGCGGTGAAACTGGTGCACCAGCAGTTCGCCGACGACCCGGAGTTCCGGACCCGGTTCCGGCAGGAGGTGGCGGCCGCCCGGCGGGTGAGCGGGGCCTTCACCGCCGCGGTGGTGGACGCCGACCCGGACGCCGAGCGGCCCTGGATGGCCACGCAACTGGTGCCTGGCCGGACCTTGGGCGCCCGGGTGAAGGCGGACGGGCCGCTGCGCGGGAGCGCGCTGCGCGTGCTCGCGCTCGGACTGGTGGAGGCGCTGCGCGAACTGCACACCACCGGGGTGATCCACCGCGATCTGAAACCGGACAACGTCATGCTGACGGACGACGGGCCGCGGGTGATCGACTTCGGGATCTCGCGGGCGGCGGGGCAGCAGACGCTGACCTCGACCGGGCAGATCCTGGGGACTCCGCCGTACATGTCGCCGGAGCAGCTGTCGGCCCCGGCGCGGGTGCGGCCCTCCTCGGACGTGTTCTCGCTGGGATCGGTGCTGGTGTTCGCCGCGACCGGGCGGGGGCCCTTCCACTCCGAGTCGCACTACATGACGGCCTACCGCGTGGTGTCGGACGCGCCGGACATCGAGGGTCTGGCCGATTCGCTACGGGCCGTGGTCGGGGCGTGCCTGGCCAAGGAGGCGGCCGCCCGGCCGGGACCGGACGAGCTGCTGGCCGTGCTCGCGCAGATCCCGGCGGCCGACTGGGAGAGCCCGCTCCGCGAGGACGGCAGCCCCGGCGCGGAGGCCCGTAAGCCGCTCGGGGCCGGAACCTGGACCGGCTCGCGGGCCGACGACGAAGGCGACCGGGGCGACGGAGCGGAGCCCGGGGCCGGTGCCGACGACTCCGGCGACTCCCACGGCTCCGACTCCGGCACCGGCACCGGCACCGGCACCGGCACCGGCGGCCCCGAATCGCCCGCCGTGTCCGGGGACGGATCCGAGGACACCGACGGGCCGCTCACCCGGCAGTCCGGGCCGCCCACCGGCCCCGCCGGAGACGTGGCGGCCGGGCGGCCCCGGCGGCCGCGCAGGCCCCGCAGGCGCGCTCTCCTCGCGGCGGCGCTCGTGGCTTCGCTGCTGACCGGCGGCGGGCTCTACCTGCGGTTCTCCCCGCCGGCCGACGGTTCGCGGAACAACGCCAAGGCCCCCGAGACCTCCGCGGGGCCCTCCGGCACCCCCACCACGCGGGCCCCCTCCACGCCGACGCCCCACGGAACCCTCGCCCCGTACGTGGCCACCGAGGGCGGCAGCCCCGGCGGCAGCCGTGCCTACGCGGACTCGCCCGCCCGGCGCCCCGCCGGGTGGCGCGCCTGGAACGGCGGCGACGACATGGGGTCCTGCGCGTACGCGGAATCCTCTCTGTTGTGCACCGCGCCCCGCCCCGGCAAGGCCTCGGCTCTCAGCCGGTTCGACGCGGCGACCGGCGAACTGCTGTGGGGGCAACTGCTGGAAGGCATCGTGGACGGGAAGGCCCCGATGGTGGCCCCGGGAGCGACCGCCGGAACCCACACGGTGATCGCGCTGGACAGAAACGGGTTCACCGCGCTGGACCTCGGCGACGGCACCCCCCGGTGGAAGTTCCCCACCAAGGAGATGCTGCGGCGCCCGGTGCTGGACGCGGACGGCAGCCGGGTGTTCGCCGTCTCCATGTCCGGCACGGTCACCGCGCTGGAGACCCGGTACGGGAAGGTCCTGTGGACGCAGGCGGCGTTCGGGCCGTCCGGGTCGGCCGACGGCTATCCGGCGCTGCGCGTCGACGGGGACCGCGTGTACGTGGAGGGGCGGGTCCAGAACGCCGACATGAGGTTCGAGAGCTTCGTGACCGCCCTCGACGGGGCCACGGGGAAGAAGCTGCCGTTCGGGACCCCCCAGGACGGCACCCGCTTCACGATGCCCGGGATCTGCGAGACGCGCGGACTGACACTGGGCCGGGACGAGAGCGAGGCGACCGTCTTCCTGTGCAACAAGGAGAACGGGGCGGGTGTGCTGCGCGGTGAGCCGGCGCGCCGGCGGAGCGCGGACCTCCCCTACGCCGGCACCACGCTGTCCGGACCGGCCGTGGCCGGGGACAAGGTGTACCTGATGGCGACCGCGGCGGGCGGCGAGCCGGGGTTCATGGAGCTCAACCAGGAGTCCGGCGGCGCCGTGTGGCGGATTCCACTGGCGCAGGAGTGCACCGACCCGGAGCGCCCGGAAGCCTCGAACGCGGTGGTGGTGACCGACGGACTCGCGTACGTACGCTGCCGGACCTCGGGCGTGGTCATCGACCTGGTCACCCGCAAGCAGACCGGCCGGTTCACCGTCCCCGGCGGCGTCCGCCCCGGGGCCGACGACGCGTTCGGCTTCCTGGTGGTGGGCGGGATCGTCTTCACCCCGACCGCCAAGGGGTGGTCCTCCGTCGAACCCTCGCCGGTCTAGGGCCTGTTCGCGAGAGCCTGCCCCGGCAGGTGCCGACCGGCGAGGGAGGGGCCGGTGCAGAGGTCCGGTCCCCTCCCAGGGCGGCGAAGGGGGTCGCCGCCGCCGGTTCAGCGGGCGATCAGCAGCCGCTCGTGTGCCAGCGGCAGGCCGTGATCAGCGCGGCGGCGTGCTCCTCGCCGCGGGCGTCCTCGGTACGGAGGTCCTCGGGCAGGACCTGGAGGGCGTCGATGTCGAACTCCGCCATGGCGGTCTCCTTCTGTGCGGATGGAACTGCAGAGAGAACTGCAGCGGGAACTGCGGGTGGAACGCCGGACCCGTGCGGGCCCGGCAGCCGGTGGCCGTCGGCCACCGGACACTCAGGGGTGGGCGGATCCGCCCTCCGGCAGCCAGGCGCGCGGGCCGCCGTACCGCAGGCGCAGCAGCAGCGAGAGGCTCCCGGCCAGGCCGGTGGCGTACTCCGCCAGCACCGTCTTGCGGTTCTCGTCGGGCACCAGCAGCCGGCCGTCACGCAGTACCGCCTGGGCCGCCATGTGCTCGACCAGCAGCTCGGCTCCCGCCCGGTGGCGTACGTCGCCGGTCAGCTCGGCGGCGTCGAGCAGGAACTCGGCGTTGCCCGCGAGCCCGTGGCAGGTGGCGGCCGTGTCGGTGACCCGGCCCGCCCGGACCGCGGCGGCCGCGCCCTCCACCAGCTCGGCGAGGTCGGGCAGGCCGGGTGGTCCGGGCACGTCGGGGCCGGGCACGTCCGGCAGGTCGGCCCAGCCCGTGTCCCGGGCTCCGCCGGCCGCCCGGAGGCGGACCAGGAAGGTGCCCGCGCCGGAGGAGCCGCTGCACCAGTGCCGGGCCAGTTCCGGGGAGTCCGACAGGTGCCGGGCCCGGTCCACCGGCCACAGGGTGCCCGCCGGTCCGCGGCGGGCGGCCCCGGCGAGGGTGGCGCCCGCCTCCACTGCCGCGGCGCGCAGCCGTTCGTCGCCCGTCGCCTCCCAGGCGAGGAGCAGGAAGGTGCCGACGCCGGCGACCCCGTGCGCGAACCCGTAGTGCCAGGCGCCGGCCAGACCGGAGTCGAAGTCCTCGGGCACCGGCCAGAAGACGCCTTCGGGCGTACGCCGGGCCGCTGCCAGCAGGCCTTCGGCGGCCCGCGCGGCCCGGTCGAGGAACCGCGGGTCGCCCGTGGTGCGCCAGAAGTGCAGCTGGGTCAGGCCGGCTCCGGCCGCGCCGTGGCAGACATCGGGGTTGGGCCACTCGACGGGCAGCGCCAGGGCCAGGGCCACGGCGCGTTCGGTGAGCGCCGCGTCCTCCAGCGCCCGGGCCGCGTCGAGCAGGGCCCAGGCGGTGCCCGACCGGCCGAAGTGGAGTCCGGGCAGGTGGCCGGGGAGCGCCTCCTGCCGGTCCGCCGTCCAGAGCGCGGCCGTACGCAGCCCCGCGCGCAGGGATTCCCGGGTGACCGGGGGTTCGTACGGGGAGCCCTGGGAGCTCCCGCGGGGGGCGCCGGAGCCGGAGCCCGAGCCGGCCGCGAGGTCGTCCGCGTGCCGCAGGGCCCGGGCGAGCACGCCCAAGGGGCCCGCGGAGCCGTGCTGGAGGGCCACCGGATCGCAGGTCGCGCCGACGGAGTCCGCGGCCCAGAGCCGGTCGGGGTCGGCCGGGCGCATGGTGGCCAGCAGGTGGGCGATCCCGTCGTGCAGTAGCCGTGCCCGGAGGTCCGCGGGTGCTGCGGGCGCTGCGGGCGCGCTCCGTACGGCAGGCGCCCCGAGTGTCGTCTCCGTCTCCGCGTCCGTCTCCGGTGTCGGGCTGCCCGCGAGATCCTCCCGGGCCCGCTCCAGCGTCCAGCGGTCCTCGGGTGCGTCGCGCATCAGGCCGCGGACCAGCGGCCCGAACCGTCGTACGAGCGGCTGGTCCCGGCCCAGCAGCTCCAGGAGCCCGGACAGTCGCTCCTCGTCCGGGCGGGCCTCCGCCGCGGGCCGGTCCGCCGCGAAGAGCGGATCGGCGCCGGTCAGGGCATGCAGGACGGTGGCGCCGAGGGCGTAGAGGTCCACGGCGGGACCGAACGCGGGGGCCACCGGATCGGCGGCGTGCAGTTCGGGCGCGGTGTAGCCGGGGGTGGCGCCGAGCACCCAGCGTTCACCCTCCGCGGCTGCCATCTCCAGGTCGATCAGGCGGAGTTGCCCGTCGGGGGTGACCATGACGTTGTTGGGGTTGAAGTCGTGCAGGGTGAGGCCGAGTTCGTGGGCGGCGGCGACCAGGTCGAGCAGCTGCCGGACCAGGGAGCCCGCGGCCTGCTCGTCGGGGCAGGCGGCGCCCTCCCTGATCAGCCGTTCGGCGACGGTCCGGCGCAGGGTGGCGCCGGGCACCGACTCGGCGACCAGGAAGGCGCTGCCCTGTTGCTCGAACACCTCGACGAGGCGCGGGACCCGGTCGGGGAACCGCAGCCGGAAGCGTTCCAGCAGGGCCGCCTCCCGGCGCAGCAAGTCCCGTACGTCCAGACCTTCGAGGCCGGCGCCGACATGGGGGCGGGCCTGCTTGACGACCACCCGGGCTCCGGTGACGGTGTCCTCCGCCCGGAAGACGCCGCCTTTGTTGGAGTGCTGGATCGCGCCGCGCACGAGGTAGCGCTCGTGCAGCAGCACGGGCTTCGCGGTGGCCGTGCTGCGGGCCGGGGCGGCCGGGCGGTCCGGGAACGGATCCCCCGCCCAGGACGGCGGGCTGTACCAGGCGTTGCGCTCGTCCGGAACCGGCCGGCCCGCGGGGTCGGTCAGCCGGGCGGCGTAGGCCCCGTCGGGGGTGAGCTCCGGAGTCGCGGCGAACACCCCGTAGCGGTAGTAGACCTGACTGTCCGGCAGATAGCGGCGATCGGAGAGCACCGCGGGACCGGGCAGCCCCACGGTGACCTTGTGCAACTCCGCTGCGAGCAGTCTGAATTGCTCGTCGTCGGCCGGGTAGACCGTGAGGAACTTGCCGGCTCCGCCGCGGGCGAAGCGCCCCGAGACGAGGGCGGCGACCCGCGCGGGGCTCCCGGCGAACTTGAACGGCGCGCGGTGGCCGGTCAGCACCTCGGCGGCGCGGGCGAGGACCAGGGGGGCCGAGAGCGGGGTGGCCGAGACGTGGAGCTTCCACCCCTGAGTGCGGCGGGCGACGCCCGGGGGCCGTACGTGGCACCAGAACTCACCCGGCTCCACGGCCCAGTCCCCCACCGATCCGTCCCCCACCGCCCCGGCCGCATGCCTCATGAGGACGGCACGTACCAGGTCGGGCAGCAGCGCCAGGTCCGCTGGGCCCTCCGCGCGGGTGCGCCGCGGCCCGGTGAGGGTCGGGGCCGGAGTCTGGGGCAGTGGTGACACGCTCGACGACCTCGCACTTCGCTGTTGGCCCTTCACAGGGCAGACGGGAGTTTGACGACAGGCCCTAGAGGACGGGCCGGACGTAGTCGTCGCCCCAGCTCGTGTCGAGGGGTTCCGCGGCGAGGACCGCGCTCGCCGCGCCCCCCGTTCCCCGGTGGTGCCCGTCGGCCGCTCCCGGGCCCGCCTCCTGCTGCACGGCGAGCGGGCCGCCGGCTAGCAGGGCCGCGACGAGGAGGAGACGGGGCAGGGTTCGGGACATGGCGTGGCTCCTGGATGGGGAGGTCGTGGACCGGGCGGCGAGCGCCCGCGTCGGGCGGTTCGCGCCGTATGCCGGCATATCGGCCCGCCGGGATGCGGCCCGGCCGATGACAGAAGTTCATACCGGCATGCCCGCTTGGTCCAGGCCCGAGCGCTGGCAATAGCCTGCATGGCACGGAAGTAGCAGGGCCGCATTGCGGGGGAAATCATGACCATCCAGACCAAATCCATCGAGCTGCCGAGGCTGGACGCCCGGGCTGTCGCCGTGTTCGAGCACGCGCTGTCGCAGGGGAGCATCAAGAGGCGGACGCCCGGGGCGCCCGAGGTACCCGCAGCCCTCGGCCTGACCCCCGAGGAGGCCGAGGAGGCCTGCCGCACGCTGCTGCTGCTCCGGCTGCTGCGCCCCGCGCCCGGCAGCCCCGGGGAACTGATCCCGGTCAGCCCGGACGCGGCCGCGGCGGAGGCGGTCGGCCCACTGGAGGCCCAGGTCGCACAGGCCGCGGCACACGCCCACTCCGTGCGCGAGGACCTGCGCTCCCTCATGCCGCACTACCGCGCCGCCCGGCGCGAACGCGACCGCCGGCAGGGCGTGGACGTACTGCCGGACCTCGCGGCCGCATCGGCGCTGCTCACCGAGGAGTCGGCGCGCTGCCGCGAGGAGGTGTTCAGCATCCAGCCGGGCGGCGGACGGGCCGCGCACCGGCTCGGGGACGCCATCGAGCGGGACCTCGCGATGCTGCGCCGCGGGGTGCGGATGCGCACCCTCTACCAGCATTCGGCGCGGGCCAGCCTCTCCACCCAGGGGTACGTGGAGACCCTCACGGAGGCCGGCGCCGAGTACCGCACGGCCGCCGAACTGCCGGACCGGGCCGTGGTGTTCGACCGCTCCGTGGCCTTCCTGCCCCGGCGGACCGACGGCGGCCCGGGCGAAGGCGCCGTACTGGTGCGCAACCCGGACGTGGTGGCGTACCTGTGCCGGGTCTTCGACCAGCACTGGTCCGGTGCGACCCCGTTCCGCGGTGGCAGCGGGGCCGCGTACAAGGAGGTCGGAGCGAGCCTGCGCCGGGCCCTGGTCGGGCTGTTGGCCGAGGGGGCCAAGGACGAGGTGATCGCCCGGCGGATGGGCATGTCCCTGCGCACCTGCCGCCGCCACATCGCCGAACTGCTGGAGGAACTCGGCGCCGAGAGCCGCTTCCAGGGCGGCGCCCTCGCCGAACGCGCCGGACTCACCGGGGAGGAATAGCCCGGCCAGGCCCCGGCCCGGCCGGGGCCTGGCCGGGGCCGGGGGCTGCCGGCTAGGCGATACCGGGGATCTGCCGGTCCCTGAAGGCCGTCCGGACGGCGTCCGCGGCGCCCGTCCCGTACATGCTCCGAGCGGTGGCGATCGTGGTGAGCGCCGCGTCGCGGAAGCTGGTGTCGGGGGCGAAGCCGAACTGCGCGTTGACGATGATGCGGTCGGCCGTCCTCGCGCCCAGGGCCCTGCGGATGTCGAGGAGGGCACGGGACCAGATCTCGCCGTCCGCGTGCACCTCGCCGGTGCGGTCCGCGTAGACCTTGGTGCCGTCGATGCGGCGCAGGCAGTGCGGGGCCGCGCTGTAGCCGACCGAGTCCCAGTCGGCCACGCACGCCGGGTCCGTCCCGCGCGGCCAGCCGCGGACGGCGGCGGCGTGCTCGCCGACCGAGACGGCAAGGTAGTCGCCGAAGGCCTCGCCTATCGCCCCGGACTCCGGGGAGCTGCCGAAGCCGGGGACCTGCGCGTTGTGCACCGCGTGCCCGTACTCGTGGACGATGACCTCCGCGTCCTCGGCGTCGTCGACGCCGCCCTTGCCGAAGCGGATCTCGGCCTTCTTGTCGGTGAAGAAGGAGTTGTCGGCGCCCCACTGGTTGATGCGGACCGGCTGGGCGCGGTCGTTGGCTCCGGGCAGTTCGCTGCCGAAGCCGAGTCCTTGCAGGTACTCCTGCGCCTCGTTGACCCAGAAGTAGGCCATGACCTGCTCGAACCGGTCGTCGGCGCGGTCGTACCGGCCGGCGTCCGCGACGGCCGCGGGCGCGCCGGTCTCCGACCGGATGTACGCCCACCGGCCGGAAAGGCCCCCGCTGCCGTCGAGGTTGCGCAGCGCGACCGAGGCGTAGGCGGAGTCGGGCACGGCGCCGGCCGAATCCTTGGCGTCGACGAGCGTCTGATCACCGGTGGACTGGACGGGATTGACCATGAAGACGCGGCCCTGGGGCAGCCCGGACGCGGACTGCGAGGCGTCGGCCGAGGCCGGCACGGCGAGGCCGAGCAGGGTCAGGGACGCGATCACTGCAGCGGTGCGGCCGCGGGAGGTACGGCGGGGCATGGACATCCTCCTGTGGTGGACGTGTGGCGCCGGAAGATCGTGCGTGGCGAGGTGCGGACGCGATCCTTGCTCAACGTCGCCGCGTTTGACCAGCCCCGGAGCGAAGCAACCGATCCGCCGCCCCTCCGGCCGGGGTGAGCGGTCGGGCCCGGGTGGCGCATGATGTCCCGCGTGCACAGTGCGGAGGAGTTCGGCGGAGCCGACAGCGAAGCGGGTATACCCGGAACCCGGGAGGCCCCGGACATCCGGGGAGCCGCGGGAACCCAGGGCCCCTCGGGAGACATGACGGACGCCGTCCGGGCGGCGCAGCAGGGGGACGAGGCGGCCTTCCAGGCACTGTTCCGCGCGGTGCAGCCCGTACTCCTGCGCTACCTGACCGTCCTGGTCGGCGAGGACGCGGAGGACGTGGCCTCCGAGACCTGGCTCCAGATATCCCGGGATCTGGGCTCGTTCAGAGGCGACTTCGACGGTTTCCGGGGCTGGGCGTCGACGATCGGCCGGAACCGGGCCATGGACCTGCTGCGGCGCCGCCGCCGTCGGCCGGCCGTGAGCGTACCGGTCGAGTACCTGCACGACCGGGCGGCGCAGGAGGACACCGAGGGGGCCGCGCTGGCCACGATGGGGACGGGTGCGGCGCTCGCACTGATCTCCCTCCTGCCCCGCGACCAGGCGGAGGCCGTGCTCCTGCGGGTGGTCATGGACCTGGACGCGGACAGCGCCGCACGGGTGCTGGGCAAACGGGCCGGGGCGGTACGGATGGCATCACACCGCGGGCTGCGCAAGCTCGCCAAACTCCTCGACCAGCAGGGCGCGGGGCCCGCGCGGGACGCGGGCTCGGCGGGTGCGGGGCCCGCGCCGGACGCGGGCTCGGCGGGTGCGGGGCCCGCGCCGGACGCGGGCTCGGCGGGTGCGGCGGGAACCGCCGGGGCCTCGGGCACCGCGGGCACCGCGGGCATCGCGGGCATCGCGGGCATCGCGGGAGGCGCGGGAGGCGCGGGCCTGGCAGGGACCGCAGGGGCCGGGGGAGGTGGGGGCGTACCCGGCGCGACGGGTGGTTCGGGATGGCCCGAAAAAACTTCTGCCCCAGGAGTGACACCGACGACGGCTCCGACGCTGAAGGGCACGACATGAGCACCCACCGATCCCGCCGGATCGACCACGCCACGGCCGAGCAGTTGCTCGCCGGCGCCCGGTCGCGGGCGTCGGGCACGCACGACGCGTCCGTTATTCCCGAGTTGGCGGAGTTGTCCGGCACCCCGGGCGGCCACGAGGCCCTCGCGGGGCTGCTCGCAGCCGCTGCCGCTCCGGCGGGGAAGAACGAACTGTCGGGCGAGCAGGAGGCCCTGGCCGTGTTCCGGGCCGCTCGCCTCGCCCCCGCAACCGCATCCGCGGCCGCCGCCCCCGCCCCGACGCCGCGGAAGCGGTCGCTGCTCACCCCGGCGACGCTCCTCGGCGCGAAGGTCGCGGCCGCCGCGCTGGCGGCCGCCCTCGGTGGCGTGGCCGTCGCGGCCGGCACGGGCAACCTCCCCACCGTCCTGGGCGGCGCCCCCGAGCGCGAGCGCCCGGCCGCCTCCCCCACACCCGGTACCCGGGCCGCGGACGCGCCGTCCCCCGGAGCATCCGGCCGCTCGTCCGCAGCGGTACCCGCCGACCTGGCCGACCTGTGCCGGGCCTTCGCCCGCGCCCCGGGTCCGCGTCCCGAGGAGGTCCTGGCCGAGCAGCGGTTCGCCCCGCTGGTCGCCGCGGCGGGAGGCCGCTCCGCCGTTCCGGGTTACTGCCGCCCCGTCGGGGACGGCGGGCAGGAACCGACCGACTCCCCGCCGGCCGCCGCCGCACCGACCGCTTCCCCGACGCGGAACCCGCACGCGGCCACCCCCTCGCATCCCGGCAAACACGAACCGAGCCGGCGTCCAGTCACCCCGGGTCCGAGCGCCGGACAGCACGGGCCCGGCACCCGTCCGCCGGGACACCCGAGCCCCGGCCCGTCCTCGCCCGGCCGGAGCGCTCCCCCCGGGCATCCGCCGGGGGCCAACCCCTGACCCCGGACGGGACCCGGTCCGGCGGAGTACGGGCCGTCCCCCCGTGCCCGTACCCCCGTCCGGGTCCCGTCCACCACCAGTAGAGGCTGTCCACCGATGCACCGACCACCGGGTTCCACGGCAGAACCGGAACCGTATCCCCACGCCGCATACGCGCCCGTGCCCCCTGCCACGCCCTGGCCCACGGACGCCCCCTTCCCCGAAACCCCGGCCACGCCCTGGCACGCACCCTCCGCCGAAACCCCCGCCACACCGTGGCACGCACCCTCCGCCGAAACCCCCGGCACGCCCTGGCACGCACCGTTCTCCGAAGCCCCCGCCACACCGTGGCACGCGCCCTCCGCCGAAACCCCCGCCACACCCTGGCCCGCCCCCGCACCCCTCTCCGACCCCCCAGCCGCGCCGGCACGCACGCCCGCTTCCGGGCGCGCCCGCCCACCCGCCTCCGCCACCCCTCCCACCCCCACCCCCGCCTCCGCCCCCGCCCCCGACCCGAGTCCCGTCTTCGTCGACTCCTCCGGCAGGCGTCAGCGCCGCGTTCGGCGTCTGGGGTGGCTGCTCGTCGTTCCGGCCGCCGGCTACATCGTGCTCCTGCTGAGCTCCCTCTTCGGCGGGCCCACGCTCTCCTCCCCGCTCCTGCCGCTCCCCCACCCCTCGCAGGCGGCCCCGGACGCCGCGCCGAGCAAGGCGCCGGCCGCCTCCCCGGCCCCCGGGTCCACCGCCGCCCCGAAGCGCACCGGCGTCGCCGCCGTGAGCGGTACCGCCCAGCCGCCGGCGGCCCCGTCCGCCGCGGGCCCCGACCGCGGCGCCACTCCGAGGACCACGCCCGGCGCCACCGTCGCGCCCCCCGTACAGCCGGCCCCCACCACGGGGCCCGGGACCACACCGGCCCCCGGCCAGACCAACCGCGGCAAGTCCACGTCCGCGCCCGGCCAGAGCGGCAAACCCACCACGCACCCGTGACCCGTTCTCCCCGCCCACCCGCTCAAGCACCAACACAGGCACCAGCACAGGCAGGAAGCACCTCCCCTTGTCGAAGAACCGCCGCCTCCCCCGCGGCCGGCACAGCACCGTGCGCAACGTCCCCCTGCGCACCCACTGGCTGCTGCTGACCACCCTGGTCCTGACCCTCTCGGCGGCCCTGCTGCTCCAGGGCTACGCCACGCACATGTTCGACACCACCGCCGACGGAGCCCACCGCGATCCGGGTCCGGCGGACACCGTCCCGGAGCAGATCCGGACGGGCGGCCCGGTGATCGAGGGGTCCGTGGGGCGGACCGCGACCGTCAAGCCGCGCACCATCGCCCTGACCTTCGACGACGGTCCGGATCCCCGGTGGACCCCGCAGATCCTGGACGTCCTGCGGCGCAACGGGGTCCGCGCCACCTTCTTCACCGTGGGCGCGCAGGTCGCCGCCCACCCCGAACTGGCGCGCCGGATCGTCGAGGAAGGCCACCAGATCGGCGTCCACACCTTCACCCACACCGACCTCGGGGCGGCCTCGCCCTGGCGCCGTTCCCTGGAGCTGCGCGAGAGCCAGCTGGTCATCGCCGGTGCCACCGGAGTCACCACCCCCCTGCTGCGCCCGCCCTATTCCTCGACCGGCGGGGCGCTCGACGACAGCGCCTGGGACTCCGTCGTCCAGGCCGGCACCGAGGGGTACCTCACCGTCCTCAGCACCCAGGACAGTCAGGACTGGCGGCGCCCCGGGGTCGATCAGATCGTGGCCCACTCCCTGCCCGCGGACAACGAGGGGCAGATCCTGCTCCTGCACGACGCGGGCGGCGACCGCTCGCAGACCGTCGCGGCCCTGGAGCGCCTCGTTCCCCGGCTGAAGGCCTCGGGTTTCGAGCTCACCACCGTCACCGAGGCGACCGGTCTTCCCGCGGCCACGCACGGGGCCGCGACCGTGGACGTCTGGCAGGGGACCTCCCTCATCTACGCCCTGCGGGCCAGCGACTGGGTCCTGAGCGCACTGTCCTGGCTGCTCTGGGCGGCGGGCGCCATCAGCGTGCTGCGCGCCGTGGCCGTCTTCACCGCGGCCCGCCGCCACGTGCGCAAGCGCCGGGTGCCGTGGGGAGCCCCCGTCACCGAACCGGTCAGCATCATCGTCCCCGCCTACAACGAGAGCGCGGGCATCGAAGCGGCCGTCCGGTCCCTGCTGGCCTCGGACCATCCGGTGGAGATCATCGTGGTCGACGACGGGTCCACCGACGGCACCGCCGACATCGTCGAGTCCCTCCGGCTGCCGGGCGTACGCGTCATCCGCCAGCGCAACGCGGGGAAGCCCGCCGCCCTCAACACCGGTATCGCCGCGGCCTCCTGCAACCTGCTCGTCATGGTCGACGGCGACACCGTCTTCGAACCGGACGCCGTCCGCATGATCGTCCAGCCGTTCGCCCACCGCCGCGTCGGCGCCGTCTCGGGCAATGCCAAGGTCGTCAACCGCGGCGGCCTGCTGGGCCGCTGGCAGCACATCGAGTACGTCGTCGGCTTCAACCTCGACCGCCGCCTCTTCGACCTCGCCGAATGCATGCCCACCGTGCCGGGTGCGGTGGGGGCCTTCCGCCGCGAGGCCCTCCTGCGCGTGGGCGGTGTCAGCGACACCACCCTCGCCGAGGACACCGACCTCACCATGGCCCTGTGCCGGGACGGCTGGCGCGTGGTTTACGAGGAGCGGGCCAAGGCCTGGACCGAGGCCCCGGCCACCCTCGGCGCCCTCTGGAAGCAGCGCTACCGCTGGTGTTACGGGACCCTCCAGGCCATGTGGAAGCACCGCGGCGCCCTCACCCAGCGGGGCCAGGCCGGAAAGCTCGGCCGCCGGGGGCTGCTGTACCTCCTGATGTTCCAGGTGTTGCTGCCCCTGCTCGCCCCCGTGGTCGACGTCACCGCGGTCTTCGGTCTGATCTTCCTCGACCCCCTGCGGATCCTGGGCCTGTGGAGCGCCTTCCTGCTGCTCCAGCTGCTGATGGGCCTCTACGCCTTCCGCCTCGACAAGGAGCACCCCGGCCCGCTCTGGAGCCTGCCGCTCCAACAGTTCGTCTACCGCCAGTTGATGTACCTGGTCGTCATCCAGTCCGTGTTCACCGCCATCGCGGGATCGCGCCTGCGCTGGCAGCGCATGGAACGCTACGGAAGCCTCCAGGTCCCCGCCGGTCACCAGGCCCCCGTAGGTCACCAGACCCCCGTCGCCCCTCCGGCACCCCACAGCCCCGGCCGCCAGGACGCCGACTGGTCGCGGTGACCACGGCGGGTCACCGTTGACACATGACCGCACCCTCCCGGACCAGCTCCGCGCTCCCCACCGTGACCGGCCCCCCGGGCTCGCGCGTGCGGCAGCTCGGCCCGAACTGGTACGCGAGCGTGATGGGCACGGCCATCGTGGCCAATGCCGGCGTGGCCCTCCCCTGGCAGTTCCCGGGCCTGCGTACGGCCTGCACGGTGGTCTGGGCCCTGTCCGCGGTGATGCTGGCGGTGCTGCTCATCACCCGGACGGTCCATTGGGCCCGCCACGGCGACCAGGCGCGCGCCCATCTGCTCGATCCGACCGTGGCGCCGTTCTACGGCTGCCTCTCCATGGCCCTCCTGGCCGTGGGAGCGGGCACGCTGCTGGTCGGGAAGGACTGGATCGGCCCGGGCGCGGCCGTCGCCGTGGACGCGGTGCTGTACACGGCCGGCACGGCCGTCGGGCTGCTGGTGGCCGCCGCCATCCCCTATCTGATGGCGCTGCGGCACGAGCTGAAGCCCGGCAGCGCCTCACCCGTCTGGATCCTGCCCGTGGTCGCGCCCATGGTCGCCGCCGCGCTCGGCCCCCTGCTGGTCCCGCACCTGCCGGCCGGCCAGTGGCAGCAGGCCCTCCTGCTCGGCTGCTACGCGATGTTCGGCATGAGCCTGCTGGCGACGCTGTGCCTGCTGCCCATCGTCTTCGCGCGCCTGCTGGCGGGCCCTCGGCTGCCGCTCGCCCTGACGCCCACGCTCTTCCTGGTGCTCGGCCCGCTGGGGCAGTCCACGACGGCGGCGAACAATTTCGCCGATGTCGCACCGCAGGTGCTCCAGGCCCCCTACGCCGAGGGCTTCCGGATGCTCGCGGTGCTCTACGGGGTGCCGACGATGGGGTTCGCCCTGCTGTGGTTCGCGCTGGCGGGCGCGGTGGTCCTGCGGGCCCGGCGCCGGGGCATGGGGTTCTCGATGACCTGGTGGGCCCTCACCTTCCCCGTCGGCACCTGCGTGACCGGCGCGGAGGGGCTCGCCCGGCACACCGGGCTGACCGCGTGCGCCTGGCTCGCGGGCGGGCTGTACGTGTTCCTCGTGCTGGCCTGGCTCACGGCCGGGATCCAGACGCTGCGCGGACTCCTCGCGGGAACCCTCGCCCCGGCCTCGTAGCGGATCCGGGCCCGCGGGCTCCGCCCATGCCGATTCCCCGTGCCGGGCCAGGTGGCCGGCCGGGGAATCGGCATGGGCGGGGGGGATCAGAAGAGGTCGGTGAAGAACCGGTAGCCGGTGGGGTCTCCGGGCATCTGCCAGTGGAAGCCCTGCAGGAAGAAGCAGGCCACGAAGTTGCTGACGGCGAAGAGGGCCAGGACGGCCAGGGTGAGGGCGGCGGCGCGGCGGAGGGCGGGCGAGCCGGCCGCGGCGTCCAGGGGTGCGGCCCGATCGGCCAGGACGAGGGTGACCCCGGCGGCGAGGGCGGCCAGGAAGAAGGTGATGGCGGCCCAGGTGTACAAGTGCAGGCCGAAGAGAGCGCCGGCGTAGCCGGGGTCCCCGGGGGCGATGTGCATCAGCACCTGGGCGCCGGAGACGGTCCCGCCGACGAGGGCCGAGACGATGGCGATGCCCCAGCCGGAGGCGAACTCCCCGGTGGTCACGGCCCCCTTGCGGGAGCGGGCGATGATCATGGCGGGCCCGAGGGCGCTGAGCAGCATGAACATCCGCTGCAGGAGGCACATGGGGCAGGGGTACTCCCACAGCCCGAACTGGAAGACGTAGGCGCCGCCGATGGTGGCGCACATGCCGAGGACGTAGGCATGGGCGAACCAGAGGCCGAGGCGGTGCGAGAGCCCGGCGGGGCGGGTCCCTGCGGCGGGGGCGGCGGGGGATGCGCTGGTGGTGGCGTTGGTGGACATTCCTGCTCCTCCTCAGAAGCTCAGGTTGAATGCGTGGTCGAGGTGGGGGAGGAACGCGAGGAGCGTCACGCTCAGGGTTCCCGCCCACAGCAGGAGCCGGTTCCTGCCCGGCCAGTCACGGAGGACCGCCAGGACGCATACGGAGATCAGGAGGAAGAGGATGGTGTACATGGTGTCCCTGCTTCATCGGAGGCTTACGCGTTCATCCTCCGGCGGGGAGTTCCGGCCCGGTAGCGGCGGCGGATCGATGGATCCATAGACCGAATCTATGACCTTCGGAATCTATGACCTGCGGGAACCTACGAGCCCGCGGCGAGCTGCCTCCGGGCGAGGGCGTACAGGTCCCGGGCCGGGCCGGCCGGACGCCGGCCGGTGGGCCAGACGGCGCGCAGCGAGCGGCCGAGTTCGAGGCCGGTGACCGTCGGGGACCGCAGGGTGCCGGCGGCGAGTTCGTCGGCGACGGCGAGCGAGCTGAGGACGGCCGGGCCGCCACCGCCGGCCACGGCGGTCTTGATGGCGGTGGTGGAGGCCAGTTCCAGCAGGGCGGAGGGCTTCCAGTCGGGCAGGTGGGCCGTGATCGCGCGCTCGAAGGCGGTGCGCGTCCCCGATCCCGCCTCCCGCTGGATCAGCGAGGCGGCGGCGAGTTCGTCGAGGGTGATGGCGGTGCGCCGTGCCCAGGGGTGCGTCGGCGCCACCACGACGAGGAGCCGGTCCCTCGCCACGGCATGGCTTTCGAGCCCCTTGGGCGCGCGGGGGCTCTCGATGAAGCCCAGCTCGGCGCGGCCGTCCAGGACCGTCCTGGCCACCTCGGCGGAGTTGCCCGATTCGAGGGCGACGCTCGTGGCGGGATGCTGCGCCCTCAGTCCGATGAGCCACTTGGGGACCAGGTACTCGGCGACCGTCTGGCTGGCCGCGACCTTCAGGTGGGAGCTGCGCCGTTCGCGCAGGGCGGCGATGCCGGCGTCCAGTTCGTGCGCCGCGTCGATCACGGTCCGGGCCCACTCCGCGATCAGCGCCCCGGCCGGGGTGGGCTTCGAGCCGAGCGAGGAGCGTTCCAGTACGGGAAGGCCGACGAGCTTCTCCAGGTAGCGGATGCGGGAGCTGGCCGAGGGCTGGCTGATGCCGTGCGCCTCGGCGGCCCGCCCCAGACTGCCGAGCTCGATGACGCTGAGCAGCAGGTCGAGGGCGGGGAGGTCGGGGACGCGCGGGGAGATGGGCATAGATTCATCCTATGGATGCGGAGGCATCGATCCGGTGCCGCCACCGCGGTGCGCCGGCTCCGGAACGGGTGCTCGGTTTGGTGGGTGCGGGGAATCTCAATACGATCCGGCGATGATCACTAGAAGATGGGTGAGGGCCAGTGCGTGCGGCCTGTTCGTCACCCTCGCTGCCGGGTTGTTCCCGGCAGGTGCCGCCGCCGGGGAACCGGTGGCCAAGGAAGCGCCCAAGGTCGAGTTGGTGCTCGACGTCAGCGGCTCGATGCGCGCACAGGACATCGACGGGCAGACCCGGATGTCCGCCGCGAAACAGGCGTTCAACGAGGTGCTGGACGCGGTACCCGACGAAGTGCAGCTCGGCATACGCACCTTGGGCGCCAACTACCCCGGCCCCGACAAGGCACTCGGCTGCAAGGACACCAAGCAGCTCTACCCGGTCGGCCCGTTGGACCGGACCGAGGCCAAGACGGCGGTCGCCACGCTGGCCCCCACCGGGTGGACGCCCATCGGGCCGGCGCTGCTCGGAGCCGCCGAGGACCTGAAGGGCGGCGACGCCACCCGGCGGATCGTGCTCATCACCGACGGCGAGGACACCTGCGCCCCGCTCGACCCCTGCGAAGTGGCCCGGGACATCGCGGCCCAGGGGATCCACCTGGTCATCGACACGCTCGGGCTCGTCCCCGACGCCAAGACCCGCGACCAGCTGATCTGCATCGCCGAGGCCACCGGCGGTACGTACACCTCCGTACAGCACACGGCCGAACTCTCGGGCAGGGTCCGGCAGCTGGTCGGCCGTGCGGCCACTCCGGTGGTCAATCCGGTGGCCACCGAGGGCGCCAAGCAGTGCACGGGAGCGCCGGAGTTGAAGCCCGGTCTCTACAGTGACCGCGAAAGCTTCGGCGAGCACCGCTGGTACCGGGTCTCCGTGGCGCCGGGCAAGGAACTGCGGGCCTCGGTCAGCATCGGCGCCGACCGCGCGGTGAACAACGACTACGGCGTGCTGCTGCGCGCCACGACGCTGAGCGGCCGGGAGATCGTACGCGGCCAGGAAGCCGGTGACGGGCGGACCGACCTGATCTCGTCCGGGCTGCGCTATCCCAAGGCGGGAAGCTCCGACGACGAGGAGCCGGCCGAGACGGTGTGCCTCCAGGTCAGCAACTCCTTCTCGGCGCCCGCCACGGTCAAGACCACCCCGGGCATGCCGGTCGAGCTGACCATCGACGTGGTGGACGGCCCGGACGCGGCCTCCGACGTGGCCTCCTTCGGCCTCGGACGCGGCTGGTGGCTGCTCGGCGTACTGGCGCTCACCGGCCTGCTCGCCGGACTGGTGTGGGGCTGGGTCTCCCGCTGGCGTATCGCGGTCTGGAGGACCAACTGATGAGTGCCCTGAGACGTGAACGCAACGACGCGCCCCCGACCGGCCCGGCCGGCCCTCGCGTACGACGCGTGCGCCGCGCGCTGACCGCCGCCCTGCTCGTGGGCGGCGGCATGTTCGGGGTGGCGGCCTCGCCGTCGCCGAGCCCGAGCGGCGGCGCGGAGGGTCCGACCGAGGCCGGCACGGCCTTCCGTACCGCCACCCCGCTCCAGTTGGGCGAGAGGGCCACGGCCGACGCCTCCACCGGCGACTACCTCTACTGGGTGCTCCCCCTGGACTCGGGACAGCGCGCCACCGTGCGCGCCTCGGTCACCCTGCCCGCCGCGGCCGGCCGGCACTCCGCCTCCACGTGGCAGCTCGACGTGTACGACGGTCTGCGCCGCCGCCAGCCCTGCATGTACGGCACGCAGACCGGCACGGCCGCCAAGGACGCGGCGACCGTCGACCTGTCCTGCACCCTGCGGCCGGTCCGCTCGGGCGCCGATCAGTGGGCCAACGACCCGCTGCCGGGCGCCTATTACCTCCGGCTCACGGTCACCGACCTCGCGCCGGAGGACCTCGGCCAGCCGGTACGGGCCAGCGTGCGGGCCGAGTCCCAGGACGTCGGCGGCGCCTACGCGGCCGACAACACCCTGGCCGCTCCGCTCGTCCCCGGCGCCGGTACGGCGTCCGGCATCGCACCGGCCGACGGCTGGTCGGGCACCTGGTGGTCGGACCGCTGGCTCTGGACGGCGGCCGGCGGCCTGCTCGCCGCCCTCGCGGGCATCGGCGGCTACCGCCTGACCCGCGGCGCCGGCCGCCCGGCACGGGTACCGCCCACCGCCTGACCCCGGCCCGTGGCGACCCGGGTGCGGGGCCGACAGGCCCCGCACCCGGGAATCCGCCCGGCATCCACGCGCCGGAGCCGTTGCCTCCCCCGGGATCCGCCGAGATGATGCGCCACACATGCGCATCGGGGGGCGGCACATGGACGACGGTGGAGCACGGGGCGACCAGTACGACGACGAGTCGGAGGACTACGTCGCCTACTGGCAGGGGCGCGACTACGAGCACGCGGCGGAGCTGGCCGCGGTCACACGCCTGATCGGCGACAGCCGTTACGGACTCGTCTGCGAAGTGGGCGGCGGGTTCGGGCGGTTGAGCCCGGTCCTCAAGGAGTACGCGGACCGGGTCATGATGTTCGACCCGAGCGCCAAGCACGTGGCCATCGCCGGACGGCTGCTGGCCGACCGGCCCGGGATCACGGCGCACCACATGCGCCCCGGACACCTTCCGCTGGACGACGGATCGGCCGATCTCGTCTCCATGATCCGCGTCATGCACCACCTCCCCGACCCCGGCCCCACGCTGCGCGAGATAGCGCGCGTCCTGAAGCCCGGCGGCCGCGCCCTGATCGAGGTGGCCAACTCCGCGCACATGCTGAACAAGCTGCGCTACGCGAAGCGGCTGCGCGGCATCCCGCGCGCTCCCGTGGACATCCGCTCCGCCGAGAAGGCCGCCGAGGGCGGCATTCCCTTCGTCAACCACCATCCGGACACCGTCGTACGGCAGTTCGCGGAGGCCGGGCTGCGCGTCGAGGACAAGCTGTCGGTGTCCAACATGCGCAGCGGCCGACTGAAGCGCAGCGTCGGCGAGGACCGCCTGCTGGCCGTCGAACAGCGCATCCAGGGCCCGCTGGCCGCCCTCAACTTCGGTCCCAGCCTCTTCTTCCTGCTCCGGCGGAACGGGTAGCTCAGGGCTCAGTCAGCTCTGCCCCTCCGCTGGCGCGCCGCCCAGGGTGAACGTCGCGGCGCCCGACGGCGGCAGGAGGGGCCGCCACGTGTCGGGCAGCCCCGCGGGATCGGCGAAGGTCGCGTTCACGAACTCCCCCTGGTCCGCGAAGTCGGTCTCGGCGAAGGTCACCCGGTCCGCGAAGAACGTGCCCTTGAAGAACGTCAGTCCGGCGAAGGTGGTGTGGTCGAAGGAGACCGGGCCCGCGAAGCGGACCTGGTCGAACACCGCGCCCGAGCCCCACACGGTGGACGCGAAGGTGGCGGGCCCCTGGAAGGCGCTCCCCCTCCAGTCGCTGTGGCCGCGGAAGACCGCGCGCCCGAGCTCGGCGGCTCCCCGCACCCGCATCCGGCCCATCCGCGCCCTGCGCCAGACCTCGGCCCGGGTCATGTCGAGACCTTGGGCGAACACGGCCTCCGCGAATCCCGCATCGCCCCCGAAGTCCGCCCTGACGAACCTCGCTTCGTGGTCGAACACGGCCGCGTCGAAGGTCGCTCCGCGCCGGAAGTCGGTCCGGCCGAAGGACGCGCTCCCCTTGAAATGCACCGCGTCGAACGCCGCCCGGCCTTCGAAGACGGCCCGGTCGAAGCAAGCGCGCTCCTCGAACTCGCCCCCCGGCAGTGCCCAGTCGTCGACGAAGCGCGCCCGGTCGAACCGCGCGAAACCCATCCGCACGTGCCCCGTCTCCGGGTCGCGCAGCACAGACATCAGCCGTTCGAGCAGGCCGTTGGCGAAGGTGGTGCCCCGCATGTCCACCCGCGAGCCGGGAGCCATCATCGCGAGGTACCTCATCCGGTCCGGCTCCGTCACGTGGGCCAGGCAGAGCGGGCGGCCCGGCAGGCGGATGCCGGTGCACCCGGCCGGATCTCCCGGGCTCCCGTACCGGCACCGCGACCAGCCGATGGCCGGGTCGCCCATGATCAGTTCGACATCGCGCAGCAACCGCCCCACCTCGGCTGCGTCGTCGAGCAGGATCCATCCGAGCCCCGGGGGGCCGGTCACCGGTCCCGGCTCCGACCGTGCGACCGCGAGGGCTCCCAGCCCGCCGACATCGAGCAGCGACGGGCCCGTCACGGGGATGATCGTCCCCCGCACACCGGTCGCGTTCAGCCGCTCCCCGAGCGCGGCGGTGCGCACCAGCCGCAGGGCCTCCTCCACCGCCGGTCCGTGCACTCCTTCCTCGTCGAACGTGAACTCCCCTCTCGCCAGCGCCACTCCCAGCGAGACCTCCCGCGCGGAGCCCCCGCGCAGCCGGGACATGGCCACGGGCAGTTCGGACAGCACCGTCCCCGCCTTTCCGAGGGATCCGGGATCCGCCATCGGGAGGAGCACGACCCCGTCCTCCAGCGCGGACAGGTACCCGAGTACCTCGCCGTCCCTTCTCGCCAGATCGAGGAGCTCGAAGATCTCCGGCCCCACGGCCCCTGCGGGCCGAACCGCCATGCAGACGCCGGAGATCTCGGTCCCGGCGCGCGCGTACGCCGCCACGGCCTCGCTGAATCCGGGCTGATCGAGCAGTGCCCGGCCGGTCAGGAACACCATCCGGTCCGGCAGCACCGTGTGCACGATGCCCGCCAGCAGGCCGTCCTGGGAGACCGGAGAGCCGACGTAGAGGGTCCAGGCCTCCGGCTCGGCGGACAGCCGGACGAGTTCCCCGTTGCGTTCCCCCTGGTACGAGAGGACCTCGCCGGTCAGTGCCACCGCCTCGCCCTGGTCGGTCGTGCCGTCCACGACGAGGTGCCTCCTCGGGCTCGCCCAGGCCGGCTCCGTCCAATCCGCCGGGTGCACGAGGTCCACGTCGGAGACGAGCAGGAGCGCTTGGGGCACCGCCCCGTCTCCCCAGGCCTGGTGGCACAGGACCTCCCGGCCTCCGGCCCTGACCCAGGCGAAGGCGTCCGTCCGCGGGGTGGGGGACGCGCCGTCGACCGTCAGCACCAGTCGGGGCGACAGCAGCACACCCACCGCCAGCGGCTCCCGCTGCGGCTCGAAGCGGACCCGCACCACCCGGTCGGCCAGCCCCGACACCGGTCCCGCGGCCTGGGCGAACGGCATGGCGTCAGGCGCCAGTTCGCGGCGCCCCCCGCCTCCGGGCCCGCGGCGGATCGCCGTGAAGTCGCGGCCGGTGCCGCGGTTGCGGGACATGTACTCCCCGACGCGCCGCCGGACCAGCTCCCGTACCGCGGCCACGTCACCGCGCAGCTGCGACCCGAGCAGGGCTTCCCGTACGCCCGGCAGGAACTCGAACTCGACCGCATCGGCGGGCTGTTCGCCGTCCCACGGGGCGAGCAGTCCACCCAGGGCCACTTCCGCGAGGTGCCCGTGCTCGGAGTTCCGCAGCAGGGAGCGGCGCACGAGGGTCATCACGGGCAGGGTGAGCGGTACGGCGGCCAGGTGGTCGGCGAGGCGCTGGGCGGTCGGGGAGGCGCTCGCGCGGAAGCGCTCCACCGCCTCCAGCGGGTCCTGGAGGACCTTCGGGGCCTCTGGCGCCGTCCCCGTCCCCGTCCCGTACGGGGCTTCGCGCGCGGGTTCCGCGTCGAGGCGCAGGCAGGCGAGGCGCCGCCAACGGCCGTCGCCGGACACCACCCGCACCAGCCGGGCCAGGCTCCCGGAGGCGATGCCGACGACCGGGATCACCGCGCCGCCGCCGCGGGCCCGCCGGGTCATCGGGACCCGCTGCCAGGAGCGGGTGGCCGCCGCGGGCCGGTCGGCGCGGACGGCGAAGGGGACCGGCCGGACCGCCCCGCGCGTCCAGAGCCGCTCGGGCAGGACGTTGAGTACGGCCACGGCGTTGTGCGCCGACCACTGCCGCAGGACACCGCGCAGGGGGGCTTCGCGCCAGCCGCCGGCGACCGTGTCGGAGAGCACCAGGATCAGCCGTCGGCCCGCCGGGTCGACCAGCTCCAAGGGGTTGCGGGGCGGGCTGTCGCGATGGTGCGCGACCATGGGCACGCCGCCGGGGCCGGTACCCGTGAGCCGCCAGGTCCGTACGTCGCGGAAGACCCCGCTGCGGGTGAGGAGCCCGCGGACCTCCTCCACCAGGTCGGACCAGAGCAGCATCGAGTGGTGGGAGTCGACGACCAGGGCCACGTCCAGCCAGCGGCTTTCGGCGGGCCGCAGGACCGGTGTGAGCACCATCCGTTCGATGCTGCGCTCGACGGTGAGCTGTTCGTCCAGCTCCTCCCCCGGGCCGCCGATGCTGCGGCGGCCGATCGGGCGCAGGGCGCGCATCAGGGCCAGCGGGTCGTCGAGGGTGGCGGCGCGCGGCAGCCGCACCGCGGTGCCCCGGCGCACGGCCGGCGCGGCTGCGGCGCCGACCCCGCCGCCGGGTGCGCCGATGGGTGCGCCGGCCGGTGCGCCGCCTCCCGCGGCCCGGCAGGCGGCGGGAACAGGGGCGGCCCCGGCCGCGGGGAAGTACTGGACGCCGGGTGCGCCGGCGCCGCTGCCGCCGGCGCGTGGCGTGACGGGTAACTCCGGCCCGTCCGCGGCCGGTTCGGGTACGGGCGCCGGGGACCGTGCCGGAGGCTCACCGCGGGCGGCCGCGTCCACCCGGGTCGCGAGCCACAGGATGTCGGCGATCTCCTCCGCCCCGACCCCGGGGCGCGGGCCGTTGTCCTCGGCGCCTTCGGCCAGGGCGGCGAGGAGCTTCTCGATCACGCGGAGGGCCCGGTGAGGTGGTGCATGACGGTGTCGAGGAAGCGCTCGCGGTCGCCGGGGGCGGACCAGGCGCCGGCCAGGCGCAGTTGGATGGCGTTGAGGAGCTGGTCGGTGGCGAGGTCGCCGTCCTCGGCGCGCTCCAGGAAGCTCTGGACCAGATCGCGGTACTCGTCGCTGTTCTCGATGTCGACGCCGAGCCGGCCGCGCACGATGCGGGCGAGCTTGTCGGGGTCCGGCGGGTCCAGGTGGAGTCGGACGCAGCGGCGCAGGAAGGCGGGCGGGAAGTCGCGTTCGCCGTTGCTGGTGAGCACGACGATGGGGAAGTACCGGCACTGGACGCGGCCTTGGGAGATCCGGACGGCCTCCTCCGTGTCGTCGTCGGTGCCGATGGCGACGGTGGGGGCCTCCTTGGCGAGCCGGGCGAGCTCGGGGATGACGAAGCCGCCGTCCTCGAAGACGGTGAGGAGGTCCCCGGGGAGGTCGATGTCGCTCTTGTCGATCTCGTCCACGAGCAGCACGCGGGGTCGGTCCTGGGGCAGCAGGGCGGTGCCGAGGGGGCCGAGGCGCAGGTAGCGGGCGATGGAGGGACCGCCCTCCACGGCGGGGCCGGGGGCGGAGGCCGCAAGGGCCCGGGCCGCGGGCGGCTCGGCGCCGGGCGTGCGCAGCTGTTCCAGCCCCGCCTCCTGGAGCCGGCCGATGGCGTCGTACAGGTAGAGGCCGTCGCGCAGGACGGTCCGGCTGGTGACCGGCCAGTGCAGTACGGGGCCGAGGCCGAGGTCTGCGGCGATGCTGGAGGCGAGCGTGGACTTGCCGACTCCCGGCTTGCCGGTGATCAGGAGCGGCCGCCGCAGGTGCAGGGCCGTGTTGACCACGTCCTTCTCCAACTCGTCGGGCACGTAGCCCTCGCCGCGCCGCCAGGTCCGCTCCCAGGCCGGCCCCTCGCAGCCGGGGGGCGCGTATCCCGGGTCGGGGACGCCTTCGAAGTCCCGCCAGGGCGGTGGCGGTCCGGCCTCCAGCCTGGCCCGGCGCTCGGCGGCCTCGCCGGTCCCTTGGTACAGCCACCAGTCCTTCACCACGGCCTCTGCCTCCATCGTCGGTATCACGGTCCGTCGCTGCGAGCGGTCATCGGAATCGGTACGGAAGCCGGGACCGGGCACGGGACCCGCCCCGGAGCCGGGTGCGGGATCGGCGCGGGCATCGGCGTCGGCGTCGGCATCGGGTTCACGCCAGGGACCGGAGGATGAGGGTGTCGTCGGGATCGTCCCACAGGAGGACCAACCGGTCTCCCCCCGGCGGCTGTCGGCGATCGCCGACGGGGGCGCCCGCGCCCGCGACGGCCGCCGCCAGGCGCACCGCGCGTACGCGGGCGGGCAGCGCGAGCACGTCGAGCGCGCCGGGGTCGGTCGCCCGCCCGTCCTCACCGGCCGGCGCCAGCAGGGCGAGCAGGTCACCCGCGAACCCGTCCGTACCGGCACCCCCCGCGCCCCCGGACCGGCCCGGCCGCGTCGGGGCCGGAGCTCGGTGCCAGAGGGCCACCGGGACGCCGCCCTCGAGGACGGCCTCCACCACCGTCGAGGTCCGGGCCCCGGTCCGGGTGTGGGCCAGTACGCACGCGGGTGCCGCTCCCGCGCCCAGTTCCATGCCGAGCCCGTCGTCCGCGTCCGCGTCGGCCACCACCCGGACCGCGTCCGGGTGCCGGCCGCCCTGGGCCCACAGCCAGCGCCATTTGCCGCGCCATTCGGCGCCGGTGTCCTCGCGTTCCTGCGGGCAGCGCACCACCACCTGGTAGACCACGCCCAGGGGCCGGGTCCGCCCGCCCGGGCCGCGCGGGACCTGCCACTGGTCGAAGTCCAGGTCCAGGAGCTCGTACGGCACGTGGAACTCGATCCGCTCCACCGCACCGGACAGCCGCCCGGCCTCCGCATCGGCGCCCCACGCCTTCGCCACCGCCCCGAGGTGCCGTACGAGTGCGTCCCGTACCGCGTCCAGCCGGACCGGCTCCCCCTCCGATTCCCAGATGAGCTCGGTCGCCTCCCGGCGCAGCCACATCCGGGCGAGGAAGCCGTCCTCCCCGCCCGGCGGCGCCTCCAGCCGTACGTGCAGGGCCGTCTTGCGCGCGGGCGGGGGCGGGGGCGGCAGCGCGGGCAGGCCGAGGCGTTCGCGGGTGGCGCGCACCCAGTCGCGCACCCGGGCCGCCCACCGCTCGTCGCCCGCCGCGCCCTGCTCCGCGAGGAACCGTACGAAGGGCACCGCGAGCGGCATCCCGCCCGGCCCGCCGTGGCGTTCGTCCAGGTCCTGGGCCACCTCCAGCAGGCTGTCGCCCGGCAGCCCGCCCCGGGCGGGGGCGGCGCAGCCGGCGGCCTTGAAGGCCCACAGGTACGCCTCGTAGGCGCAGCGCGGCAGGTCGCGGCCCTCGAAGAGCGCGCCGAGCCCGTCCCAGGCGCTCTGGTCGAGGCGGCCGGCGCGCGGCGGCGCCAACCCGGGGACGTCGTCGTCGAGGAAGGAGGAGGCGTCCCAGTTGCGGTCCACGACGAACTGCGGGAGCTGCCAGCCCTCTCCGCGTGCGCGCAGGCCCAGGAAGGTCCGGTGGATGGAGCGGGCGGTCTCGGCGAGACCGGAGACGGCCTCGTGCACCTGGCGTTCGCCGAGTTCGGCGAGGAGCTCCTCGGTGAAGCGGCCGGCGCCGCGTTCGGCGTCGTTCCTCGCGGCCTCGCCCTCGCGGGAGGCGTACAGCCGGAACTGGCGGCGCCCCGGGACGGTGGCGCCGCCGCCGTAGTCGTTGGCCCCGAAGTTCCACCGGGCCTCGCGGGGTGCGTCGACCCGGCAGGCGTCCACCAGGGCGGCCTGGTAGCGGAAGACCTCGCGCTTGACGAGGCTGGAGCGCCACCAGCGCAGTGCGGAGTCGAGGTTGAGGTGGAGGATCTGGCCGGGCCCGGCGTCCGCGGAGGGCAGCATCAGGTCGCCGCGGCGCGGTTCGGTGTAGCCGTGTCCCGCCCAGAAGATGACGAGCAGATCGCCGTCACATGCGGGGAGTTCGTCGAACAGCACCGATTTCGTGTTCGCCTCGGTCGCCGGGCGGTGCGTACCGCGCAGGGCTTCCAGACCGGCGGAGGCCGACCAGTCGAGTGTGTCCGGGTCGTCGAGCGGGGACAGCAACAGCCGTACGTGGCCCGGCGGCACCCCTCCGGGCCCGGTGAGCCAGCGGGCGAACCGCAGGGCGTCGCGGGCCGGGCCGCGCAGGTTCCAGTGGTGGCTGATCTTGTACTTCTCGACCCCGGCGACGAGCGCGAAGGTGCGCGGCCCCAGCTCGGAGGGCAGCAGGTCGAGGGGGTTCACCCGATCTCCGCTTCGGCCACCGCCCGTTCGATGCGTGCGTAGAGGGAGTCCTGTTTCCAGTAGGCGCTGTGGCAGGCCGGGAAGGGCTGGCGGCTGCCGATCTCCTGGTCGCTGACGCGCGGGTCTCCGGGGAAGACGGGCTCGGCGAGGTACGAGAGCACGTCCTGGCGGTCGTAGACGTTGAGCCAGCGCGGGAAGGCGTACGGGAGCTTGGTGCCCGGAACGACCCCGGCCAGGGCGCCGAGTTCGTAGAGGAAGGGGGCCTGCGAGCCGACGGTGACGAGCAGTTCGACCCCGGGCACCGGTTCGCCGCGGGCGGCCGCGAGGGCGAGGAGGTCCACCAGGGCGATGCCGCCGAGGCTGTGGCCGATGAGGACGGTCGGCCCGGGCTCGGCGGTGATCCGCTCGTGCAGGAACGCACGGAGGTCGGCGCCCCGGGCCTGGTAGCGCAGGATGTCGCCGAGGGCGGGGGTGGCCCCGACGGTGAGGGAGCCGCGCCAGGCGTTGAGCAGGGGCTGGGTGGTGACGCGCAGTGCGAGCCGGCCGAGGACGGCGGCGGCGCGGGCGCCGGGGAACCGGGCGTCGCCACCGAGACGGGCGGTGATCAGCTCGACCAGGCGGTCGCGTTCGGCTCCGGTGCAGTCGGCCTCGGCTCCGGCCGAGGCGAGTGCGGCGGCGGTCACCGCACGGGCCAGGGCCTTGGCCAGCTCCCGGGCCTGCGTCTCCCCGACGGCCCGGTCCCCGGCCCGGGCGGCCTCGGCGGAGCGGGAGACGCCCTCCAGGGCGGCCGGGAATCCGGCGGCGAGGCCGGTGCCGAGCAGCAGGGCGGCCTGTTCGCCGCCGTCGGGGACCCCGCGGACCGCGGCGAGCAGCTCCAGCACGCGGTCGCCCGCGGACTGCACGCCGGGCATGGCGAACGCGTCCCCGTCGGGGTCGTCATCGGGGTGGCCGCCGGCCGCGGTGTCCCAGCCGGCTTCCGCCAGGACCCGCAGCTCGCAGAGCGGGTCGGCGATCAGCAGCCCCCACTCGGCTATCTCCTCCTCGTCGGGCCCGGGGGCCGTACCGGGGGCGCCCAGGCCGGGCACCGAACGCCCGTCGGCGCTGAGGGTGGCCCCGTACCGCTCCCCCCAGAAGCAGGAGTCGACGGTCGCCCCGGGGAACCGGGCGGTCAGCCGGTCCCGGACCAGGGCGAAGAGCGTGTCGTGCCGCTCGCGCCGCACCCCCGTGCCGTGCACAAACAGAAATCGCATCGCGGTTCCGCCCCCTCGCACCGTCGTCCCCGCTCGGCACGATAGCGCCGCGCGGTGAACGGGGCCCTCGGAACGTCGAGTTCGAGCGGGCCGGTGCGCAGGTCCCGCCCCACTCGGGCACACGTCCCGCCCCGCTCGGGCGCGCTCCCCGTTCCCCTCCCCCACACCTATCAATCACCTGTCACATGTGAAATATTACTCCCGCTCCGATCAACCCGACCGGCCGGAACCTCCAGAAAGGCCCGCTACGTTGCGCAGACTCGCTGCGGTGGGAGCGGCGATATCACTCGCCCTCCTCGCCGCCCCCGCGCTCGCCGCCACCGCACCCCCGACCCCGGCGCCGACGCCGACGCCCGCCGGGCAGCAGCAGACCGATCGGGCCGCCCCGCCGCCCGCACCCCTGGAGCTCCAGCGGCAGGCCCTGCGCCGCCAGGCCCTCGAAGAGGTGGCCGCGGGCCGTCCCGGCGGCCTGCGCGCCGGGACCGACGGCAGGCTGCCGCGCCAGGCCAAGATCGGCAAGCGGTACGTCGAACTGGCCCAGGAGCGCAAGGACAAGGTCTTCGTGATCCTCGCCGAGTTCGGCGACCAGGTGGACAACACCACGGAGTTCGAGGGCAAGCCGCGCTTCGGCGGCACCCCCGGCCCGGCCCACAACACGATCGGCAAGCCCGCCGCGGACGACAACCACACCCTGTGGCGCAAGGACTTCGACCGGTCCTTCTACGAGAAGCAGTTCTTCTCCACCGACCCGCAGTCGGCGTCCCTGCGCGCCTACTACCGACTCCAGTCCTCCGGCCGGTACGACATGGACGGCACGGTCACCGACTGGGTCAAACTCCCCTGGAACGAAGCCCGTTACGGCACCGACAACTGCTCCGAGTCCGGCCAGTGCCGGACCAACTGGGACATGATCCGGGACGCCACGGACTCCTGGTACAAGTCCGAGCGCGCGAAGGGCCGTACGGCCGAACAGATCAAGGCGCAGCTCGCCGAGTACGACGTGTGGGACCGCTACGACGCCGACCACGACGGGAACTTCGACGAGCCGGACGGCTACCTCGACCACCTCGTCGTCGTCCACGCGGGCAAGGACGGCACCTGGGGCGGCGGCGCGCAGGGCAAGGACGCCGTGTGGGCGCACCGCTGGTTCGCCTACTGGAACCAGGCCGGCAGCGCGGGCCCGGAGGGCAACAAGGCGGGCGGCACCCCGGTCGGCGACACCGGCATCTGGGCCGGGGACTACCTGACCGGCGGCGAGAACAGCGGCGCGGGCCTCTTCGCGCACGAGTTCGGGCACGATCTGGGCCTGCCGGACCTGTACAGCTCGGACGGGGACAACAGCGTCAACTTCTGGTCGCTGATGTCCTCGGCGTCCTACCTCGGCAGGGGCCGCAACTCCACGGGCGAGTTCCCGGGCGACCTCGACCCGTGGAGCAAGCTGCAGTTGGGCTGGCTCCGGTACACGGAGGCCGACGCGGGCCGCACGACGCGGGCGACGCTCGGGGTGTCCGGCTACAACACCGAGGAGCCGCAGGCCCTGCTGGTGCACCTGCCGCCGTCGTCGACCACCACCGAGCTGGTCGACCCGTACGAGGGCGCCAGCCAGTGGTGGAGCGGTACGGGCGACTTCATGGACAACACCCTGACGCGCACCGTCGACCTCACGGGGGTCGCAGCCGGGACACCGGCCCGCCTGGACGCCCGCCTCTGGTACGACATCGAGCAGGACTTCGACTACCTGACGGTGGAGGCCTCCACGGACGGCGGAGCCGGCTGGACGGCGCTGCCGGGCACGGTGGACGCCACCCCGATCGGGGCGAAGGGCGTCTCCGGCACCTCGGCGGGCTGGACGCAGCTCTCGGTCCCGCTCGGCCAATTCGCAGGAAAGTCGGTGCAGTTGCGGTTGCGCGTCACGTCCGACAGCAACACCCACGGCAAGGGCGTCACCTTCGACGACATCCGCGTCACGGCGGGCGACGACGGCCGGGTGCTGCTGCGCGACGGGGCGGAGCAGGGCGCGAACGGCTGGACGGCGGTCAAGTGGTCCCGTACCGAGGGCCGTACGGGCAGCGAGCAGCACCCGCGGGCGTACTTCGTGGAGAACCGCCGCTACACCGGCTACGGCAGCCTGCTGCGGACGGGGCCGTACAACTTCGGCTTCACGGGCGACAAGGTGGAGTTCTACCCGTACCAGCAGGGCGTGCTGATCTGGCTCTGGGACACGGCGTACAGCGACAACACCACCAAGGCGCACCCCGGCGGCGGCATGCTGCTGCCCGTCGACTCCCGCCCGGCGCCGCTGACCCACGCGGACGGCACGCTGCTCAACGCGCGTGCGCAGACCTTCGACGCGCCCTTCTCCCTCGGCAGGAGCGACCGGATCGTCCTGCACAAGGCGGGCGTCCCGACCGTGATCCCGGCCCGAAGCGGCGTACCGGTCTTCGACGACCGTCACGGGACGTACTGGAACGCGGAGCTCCCGCAGCTCGGGGTCAAGGTGCCGGACACCGGGACCCGGCTCACGGTGGTGAAGGAGGCCGCGGGCGGGGCCCTGACGACGGTCCAGCTCACCCCGTCGAAGTGACCTGCCGGAGCTGAACGGGGCGGGGTTGGCGGAGGCCGTCGGTCAGTGGCGCACCAGACAGAACGGGTGCCCGGCCGGATCGGCGTAGACCCGCCAGCCCTCGCCCGCCCGGCCCCCGTCCAGCAGGGTGGCGCCGCAGGCCAGGACCTCGGCGTGGGCCAGGTCCAGGTCCGCGACGGCGAAGTCCAGGTGGAGCTGCTGGGGTCGGGCCGGGTCCGGCCAGCGGGGCGGCCGGTGGTCCTCGGCGTACTGGAAGGCGAGGACCGGACCGGCCGGGAGGTGCAGGGTCGCCCAGGTCGCGCCGGTCGCCCAGCGCCGGTCGGGACGGTCGACCTCGCCCCCGGTCAGGCACTGGTAGAACGCGGCCAGCGCCGCCGGGTCGGGACAGTCCAGCACCACGCACTGCATCTCGGCGATCACGCCGTGATCCTAGGCCTTGCGGCGCACCCCCCGCTCCGCGGGCGGACCGTGGTGCGGCGGGTAGGCGGTGGCTTCCGGGGTGTCCGGGAGGCGCGGCTTGGACAGGACGCGGACCATCGTGACGGGGTCCATGAGGATGCCCGGCGGGCGGGTCAGCGAGAGCACCCCGAAGAAGCGGGCGGCGATCGCCGGGTCGGTGTTGGCGCCCGCCATCACCCGAGCCATGTAGCGCTGCAGGATCCGCGTGGCCCGGTCCGGCGGGGGACCTTCCGTGACCGCGTACCGCATGTCCTCGCTGGTGGCGATCTGCCAGGGCACGGCCACCACGGCGGTGGTCCGCCGCTGGATCCGGCGGGAGGCCGCGGCGATCTGCTCCGGACTCAGCGTGCGGATCTCCTTGGCCAGCGCCTCCGCGGCGAGCGCGGCGACCGTCATCCCGTGCCCGTACACGGGGTTGAACCGGCAGGCGGCGTCGCCGAGGACCACGAAGCCGGCCGGCCAGCGCTCCAGGCGCTCGTAGTGGCGCCACTCGTTCGCCGTGTTCCGGAAGGCGGTGGGAGCGGACAGCGGGACCGCGTCCCGGATGGCGTCGTACAGGGCCGGACTGCGCAGGCTCCGCGCGAACGGGAGGAACTCCTCCTCCCGCACGGGCGGGGCGTGTTCGCCGTTGCCGACGAGGGTCACCAGCCAGCGGTTCCCGTCCAGCGGCATCAGCACGCCGCCGCGCGGGAGGTCCGGCCGGCCCTGCACGTACACGCCCTGCCAGCTCCGGGCCGGATCGTCCGGCATCTCGAAGTAGCGGCTGGAATACCCGAGATGGGAGTCGTAGCGGGTGACCGCCGGCGCCTGGTGGCCGATCTCCGTGAGCCAGGCGGGAGCCTTCGAGGTGCGGCCGGTCGCGTCGACGACGAGCCGTGCGGCCAGCTGCTCGCCGTCGCGCAGGCGCACGCCGCTCACCGTGCGGCCGTCCGCCCCGGCCACGAGTCCGGCGGCCGTCGCACCGCCCCGGATCCGCACACGGGGGTTGCGCAGGACTTCCGCACGCACCGTCCGGTCGAGCAGCTCCCGGCTCGCGAGGAGGACCCTGGCTCCCGGCACCGGTCCGAACCAGTCGGCCGGGCTCAGCCAGAGGAAGTCGCGCGGCGATTCGACCAGGGCCGCCCCCGCGGCCAGCAGCTTGCCGGTGGTGCCCGGCAGCATCCGCTCGATCAGCTCCACGCCCCGCGCCCACAGCACGTGCGTGTGCCGGGACTGGGGTATGCCGGGCCTGAACACCGGCTCGCCCTGCGGCAGTTCGTCCCGCTCGAGCACGGTGACCCGGGAGAACCGCATCGCGAGCACCCGCGCGGCCAGCAGTCCGGCCATGCCCGCGCCGAGGACCACGGCATGGTCCCCGGCGCGGTCCTCGGCTTGATCCTTGGCTTGATCCTCGGCGTGCGGTCCGGCGTGCGGTCCGGCCTGCGGGCCGGTGGTACGTAGGTGGTTGTCCGTTGCGTCGTCGTCCATGCCGCCGAGTGTGACGGGGGACGGGGCTCCCTGGTCAGGGCCCGGACGGGGCGCCCGGAGGCTCGACGGGGGCGGACGGGCTCATACCGGGGCGCGCCCCCGCCGGAGCTCCGTACGGACCTCTATCGGGGTCAGGGGCAGAGGGCGGTCCAGGTGACCTTCACGTGCCCTCCGTCGTCCCCTCGGAACTCGCTCGTACGGGTGCCCGGCCGGTCGGTGTACGGATCCCAGGCCACCGTGCCCCGGGCGACCAGGTCGTCGGCCGAGGAGGCGTCGTAGTCCCAGAGGAAGACGGCGATCTCGAACGGGCCGGGGCCGTACGTAGTCCCCGAGCCGACGCGCTGGTGGAAGTACGGGTCCGGGTTGGTGCGGTTGCCCTGGTTGGGGAAGGTCGACGGGTCGGAGCCGGAGCGCGACCACACGGCGGTGCGCGCACCGTCGCCGGTCCGGACCGCGATGTCCCCGTAGAGCGCGGGGCGGGTCGTACCGTCGTCGAAGTAGGTCAGCTCCGCCTGGTCCACGCGGACCCGGCAGGCGGGGACGCCCTGCACCGGGGTGACGGTGTAGGTGACGGAGACCTCGCCGCCGTCCACACCGGACATCCGGGCGGTGAACCGGCCGAAGCCGAGCGCCGGGTCCCAGTGGACGCGGCCGGCGGCCATCACGTCGTCGTTGTTCCCGGCGCTGTAGTCGGCGTCGGTGAGGTAGGCGGTGACGGTCGCCCGGCCGCCGAAGACCTGGCTCCGGGCTGCGTCATCGAGCCCGAACCAAGGATCGTGGTCGGGAAAGGCGGTGGCGCCGGACCGGTCGCGGTGCCAGAGGGAGCGGGCCGTCCCGTCGGTGGTCAGGGTGAGGCCGTCGTAGAGCTCGGGCCCGCTCTCGCCGCTGGAAGTGAACCGGGCCGAGTCGACGGTGATCCGGAACGGCCCCGTCTTCAGCTCCACTTCGCGCACCGGGTCCTTGGAGAACTCGGCGACGATCTGCCGGCGCACCCAGTCGTTGCCGAGCAGACCGTAGTGCGAGGGGCAGCCGCTGTCGCCCACCGGCAGGACGTGGTTGACGGCTCCCGCCAGCTCGGTGGAGCGCGGGGCGCGGCTGTCGCCGGGCGGGATCTGCTGGTCGCAGGTGGAGCTGATGGTGGTGTAGCGGGTGGTGCCGGGGGTTTCGTCGCCCGCGTTGAGGGAGTTCAGGAAGGGGCTGCCGGGGGTCATGTCCGCGAGCGATGCCGCGTGGATGTCGCAGAAGGTCGCGAAGGGCCCGCACGGGGCCGCGTCCCCCGCCCCGTGATTGGGCCCGCCGAGCGAAATCCAGGCGCGGACCCGAGAACTCCCTCCGTCCTTCAGATACTTGCGCGTCAGCAGCGATCCCATGCTGTGAGCGACCACGTCGACGGGGCGGCTGCCGAACCGTTCGGTGAGGAAGGCTCCGAAGCGGGCGGCGTTGGAGTCGTTGGTGGCGGCCCAGTCGTAACCGAACTCGGCGAGGTCACTGGCGAGCCACCCCTGGGTGAGCAGGTGGTCCTCCAGCCCGTCGAGGGAGGCCGCGGTGTCCCCGAAACCGTGGACGAGGACCACCGGCGTACGCTGCTGCGCGCGGGCGGCGGCCTCCGCGGAGTCCGCGGCCCGCGCCGTCGGGGCCGTGAGCAGGGCCGCGACGAGCGCCGCGACGGCGGCGACGAGCACGGAGAACAACAGAGGAACCGGCACGGGAACGGGCAGGACGGATCTGCGCATGGCTCTCCCAGGGGATGCGGCGGGATGCGGCCCGACAGCCTGAAGTGACTGGCGAGTAGCAAGTTAGCCGCCGGGGATTCAGCGCGATAGAGACGCGTACGAGACTCCGGTGAGCTTTTCGGAGGCGGCCCAGAGCCGTTCGCCGGACTTGTCGTCCAGGGTCCATTTCGCCCGCCAGGAGCGGTGCGGCGCGCCGCGCACGCTGAACCGCGGCCCGATGAACTCGTCCGGCCGGACCCCGGGTGCGGTGGCCGCGTACAGGGTGGGCAGCGCGCCGGCGGCCGCGGACTGGGCGAGGACCCCGTTGCCGATGGCGACGCCGAGGCCGTTGGCGGCGACGGCGAGCCGCGATCCGAGGCCGGTGCCCGCCTGCGGGGCCGCGGCGACGTGCAGGTTGGTGGAGGCGTAGCCGGGGTGGGCGGCGGCCGCGACGATCCCGGACCCGGCGGCGGCGAGGCGCCGGGCGAGCTCGTGGGTGAAGAGCAGGTTCGCGGTCTTGGAACGGCCGTAGGCGATCCAACGCCGGTAGTTCCGCTCGCCGTTGAGGTCCTCGTGGTCCACGTCCCCGAAGACGTGGAAGCCGCTGGAGAGATTGACGATCCGGGCTCCGGGCGGGGCGGCGAGGAGGTGGGGCAGGAGCAGTCCGGTGAGGGCGAAGTGCCCGAGGTGGTTGACCCCGAACTGCGTCTCGAACCCGTCGGCGGTGCGGCCGTACGGCAGGGCCATCACACCGGCGTTGTTGACGAGAAGGTCGAGGGTGGCGCCGCGGCGCCGCCCGTACGCGTCCGCGAACTCCCGGACGGATGCCAGGTCGGCGAGGTCGAGCGGCATGAACTCCACATCCCCACCGGGCACTTCGCCGCGCAGCGCGACCTCGGCGGCACGCCCCCGGGCCGCACTCCTGCAGCCCAGCACCACCGAGGCCCCGCGGCGCGCGAGTTCCCTGGCGGCGGCGTAGCCGATCCCGCTGTTGCCTCCGGTGACGACGGCCGTACGACCGCTCTGGTCCGGCATCCGGGTGGCCTTCCAGCCCGCCATGGCAGCCCCTCCCCTCCCGGGGACCCCTCGGCCCACCGGCCCCCGCACCCTACTCCCGCAGCCGGGGCCGCACCGCTGCGCGGGACGGAGTCCCCGCAGCACCCTTCGCCGCTGCGCGGGGCAAGGTCCCCTACCCGCCCTTCGCCCGTTCCCCGGGGCTCAAACGCCGGCGAGGCTGGGTTTATCCAGCCCCTCCGGCGTTTGAGGAGCGGGGGTCCGGGGGCTGGCCCCCGGCAACGGCGCCGCACGCGGCAACGGGTCCGGGCGCAGCCCGGGGAACGGGCGAAGGGCGGGTAGGGGACCCAGCCCCGCAGGGCAGGCCCGACCTGGGCCGGGGCCCGCCCGCCAGGGCCCCGGGGCGGGACCAGTAGGCTGCGGGTCCACCCGCTTCCGTACCCCGAGGTCCACCCAGTGAGCTCCGCACCGCCCCCCACCCCCGTGTCGGTCGTCGGCCTCGGCGCCGACGGCTGGGGCGGGCTCACAGCCCCCGCCCGGGCCGCGCTGGCCGGGGCCGAGGTACTGATCGGCGGGCCCCGGCAGCTGGACCTGCTCCCGCCCGGGGAGTGCGGCGGCACCCGCGTGGCATGGCCCAGCCCGCTGCGCCCGGCCGTGCCGAAGTTGATGGCCGAGCACGCCGGCCGCCGCATCGCGGTGCTGGCCAGCGGCGACCCGATGTTCTACGGGATCGGCCGTGCCCTGTCCGAGGAGCTCGGACCCGACACCCTGCACGTCGTCCCGCACCCCTCCTCCGTGTCCTACGCCTGTGCCCGCCTCGGCTGGCCCGTGGAGGACACCGAGGTGGTCACGGTGGTCGGCCGTCCGGTGGCCCGGCTCGCCGCCGCGCTGTACGAGGGCCGCCGGGTGCTGGTGCTGAGCGCCGGAGCGGTGACCCCGAACGAGATCGCTGCTCTGCTTCGAGAGCGGGGCTTCGGCCCCAGCCGGATGCGCGTCCTGGAACAGCTCGGCTCCGAGCACGAGGACACGTACGAGGGCCTCGCCCAGAACTGGGAGCACCCGCCCGGCGACCCCCTCAACGTCGTCGCCGTGGACTGCCGCCGCGACCCCCGCACCGAGGCCCCCCGGCTCGGCGCGACCCCCGGCCTGCCCGACACCGCCTACGAGCACGACGGCCAGCTCACCAAGCGCCACGTCCGCGCCGCCACGCTGTGCGCCCTCGCCCCCGCCCCCGGCGAACTCCTGTGGGACATCGGCGGCGGCTCCGGCTCCATCGGCATCGAGTGGATGCGCACGCACCCGTCCTGCCGCGCGGTGACCGTGGAGCGGGTGACGGAGCGGGCCGCGCGGATCACCCGCAACGCGGCCGCGCTCGGCGTCCCCGGCCTGCGCGTGGTCACCGGCTCCGCACCCGACGCGCTCGCCGGACTGCCCGCCCCCGACGCCGTGTTCATCGGCGGCGGCCTGACCGCGCCGGGCCTGCTCGACGCGGCCTGGGAGGCGCTGGCCCCCGGCGGCCGGCTCGTGGTCAACACCGTCACCCTGGAGTCGGAGGCGGTCCTCGCCGACCGCTACCGCCGCCACGGCGGCGAGCTGGTCAAACTGGCCGTCGCGCATGCCGTACCGGTCGGCGGTTTCACGGGCTGGCGCCAGGCGATGCCCGTCACCCAGTGGACGGTCACCAAGCCGCACCCGTCCCACCCGCAGTCCCAGCCCGACCAGTCCGACCAGCCCGACCCCGAAATGGTGGATCAGACGATATGACCGTGTACTTCATCGGTGCGGGCCCCGGGGCCGCCGACCTGATCACGGTGCGCGGCGCCCGGACGCTGGCCGCCGCCCCCGTCTGCCTGTACGCGGGCAGCCTGGTCCCGCGCGAGCTGCTCGCCGAATGCCCGCCGGACGCCCGTCTCATCGACACCGCCCAGCTGAACCTGGACGAGATCATCGCCGAGTGCGTACGCGCGCACGCGGCCGGCCAGGACGTGGCCCGGCTCCACTCCGGCGACCCGTCCGTCTTCAGCGCCGTCGCGGAGCAGATGCGGCGGCTCGACGCGGCCGGCATCCCGTACGAGGTCGTCCCCGGCGTCCCCGCCTTCGCCGCGGCGGCCGCCGCGCTGAAGCGGGAGCTGACCGTCCCCACCGTCGGCCAGACCGTGATCCTGACCCGGATCTCCCAGCAGGCCACGCCGATGCCGCCCGGCGAGGACCTCGCCACACTGGGCCGCAGCGGAGCACTCCTCGTCCTCCACCTGGCCACCCGCTACGTGGACCGGGTCGTGGACGAACTCCTGCCGCACTACGGGCCCGAGTGCCCGGCGGCGGTGGTCGCGATGGCCAGCCGCCCCGACGAACTGATCCTGCGCGGCACGCTGGCCGACATCGCCGCCCAGGTGAAGGAGGCCGGGCTGGTCCGCACGGCCGTCATCCTGGTGGGCCGCACCCTGGGCGCCGAGCAGTTCCGCGACAGCCACCTGTACTCCGCCGAGCGCGACCGGCATGTCTGCTGACCCGACCGGCCTGCTTCCACACGTCCTGATCCTCGGCGGCACCACCGAGGCCCGCCGCCTCGCGGAGGCGCTGGCCGCCGCCCCGGACTCCCCCCGGGTGACCACCTCCCTGGCCGGCCGGGTCGCCGCTCCGGTGCTCCCGCCCGGCGAGACCCGGATCGGCGGCTTCGGCGGTCCGGACGGGCTGGCGGCCTGGATCGGCGCCCACGGGGTCACGCACCTGGTCGACGCCACGCACCCCTTCGCGGAGCGGATGAGCTTCAACGCGGCTGCGGCGGCCGCCCTTTCGGGCGTGCCGCTGCTCGCGCTGCGCCGCCCCGGCTGGACCCCGGGCCCGGGGGACGACTGGCACTTCGCGGACTCCCTCACCGAGGCGGCCGCCCTGCTGCCGGACCTCGGCACCCGGGCCTTCCTGACCACCGGCCGGATGGGCCTGCACAGCTTCGCGCACCTCACGGAGCCCTGGTTCCTGGTGCGTTCGGTGGATCCGCCGGCCGCGCCCGCGCCACCGCGCCTCGAAGTGCTGCTCGCCCGCGGCCCGTTCACCCTGGCCGACGAGCGCGAGCTCCTGGCCCGCCACCGCATCGACCTCCTGGTCACCAAGGACAGCGGCGGCTCGGCCACCGCCCCCAAACTCACGGCCGCCCGCGAGGCGGGCATCCCGGTCCTCGTCGTCCGCCGCCCGCCGGTGCCGCAGGGCGTCCCGCAGACCGGCTCCGTGGACGAGGTGCGGACCTGGCTGTCCGGCTGAGGGGTGAGGGGTGAGGGCCGAGAGGGTCCGTGGCGCGGACCGGCATCCCGCCACGCCGAGGGATCACGGAGGATCGATTCGCCGCTCGGAGCCCTCCTAGGGTCGTGCCCGCACTGCCCGACCCGCCCCCACGGAAAGGGATCCACTCCCTCATGAAGCTCCGCACCACCGCTGCAGCCACCATGGCGGCCTTCGCCCTGGTCCTGTCGCTGCCCGGTTCGGCCTCCGCCGCCGAAGGCTACTTCCACTACAAGTACGTCGACGGATACGCGCAGGAGCAGCACGTGACCCTGCACGACCCGCACAGCGGCAAGTGCGTCAACCTCTACGCCGTCGGCGACGACGAGGTGCAGCCCGGCTACGGCCCGCACAACGACACGGACTCCGCCGTGGTCGTCTACACCGGGGCCAACTGCCAGGGCCCCGAGTGGAAGCTGCGCGCGCACGGCAACCCGGCGCGCGACGACCTCCTGGTCCGGTCCGTTCGCTTCGCGGTCACCCCCGGCTAGCGGCCGGAACCCCCTGCGACCGACCGGCCCCGCCGGGCTTCTGCCCGGCGGGGCCGGTCGGGCAACCGGACGTCGACGAAGCCTCTCCGCCCGTCGACGGGAAGTGGTCGTAGACGGCCTCAGTTGTCCCGGATCACCCGTACCGCCGCGGCGTCCACGTGACGCGGGACCCGTCGGGCCGCTCGGTCACCTGGGTCTGGGAGGAGCCGATCAGCAGGATCGTCCGCATGTCCACCTCGGACGGCTCCAGTTCGGCCAGCGTGACGATCCGGACCGACTGCTCCGGCCCGCCCACGTCGCGCGCGACGACCACCGGGGTCTGCGGTGCGCGCAGCTCCAGGAGCAGCTCGCGGGCCTGCGCCACCTGCCAGGTCCGGCTGCGGGAGCCCGGGTTGTACAGGGCCAGGACGAGATCGGCCGCGGCGGCCGCGCGCAGCCGCTCCGCGATGACCTCCCAGGGCTTGAGCCGGTCGGAGAGGGAGATGGTGGCGTAGTCGTGGCCGAGCGGGGCTCCGGCCGCGGCGGCCGCCGCGTTGGCGGCGGTCACGCCGGGCAGTACCCGTACGGGCACGTCCTCGTACTCGGGCTGCCCCGCGACCTCCAGGACGGCGGTGGCCATGGCGAAGACGCCGGGGTCGCCGCCGGAGACCACGGCCACCCGCTTGCCGCGCCGGGCGAGGTCGAGCGCGAACTCGGCGCGCTCCGACTCGACCTTGTTGTCCGAGCCGTGCCGGATCTGGCCCGGCTTGACCGGGACCCGGTCCAGGTAGGTCGTGTACCCGACCAGCACCTCGGCGTCGGCCAGCACCCGCCGCGTCTCGGCGGTCAGCCACAGCGGTCCGGCCGGGCCGGTGCCGACCACGGCGACCTCTCCGGGTCCGGAGGGCACGCTGCCCGGGTTCCCGATCCGGCTGGGCAGCACGGCGACGGCGAAGTAGGGGACGGAGTCGGGGTCGGTGTCCGCCAGGACGCCGGTCCGCTCCCCCTCCATCGTGGCGCGCTCCACGTAGCGCGCCTCGGCGAGCCGGCCACTGTTCTCCATGGCCCGCCGTATGGCGGGGAAGGTGCGGCCGAGCTTCATCACGACCGCCGAGTCGGTGGCGGCGAGGCGGGCCGTGAGCTCCTCCTCGGAGAGGGTGCCGGGCAGGATCGTCAGCACCTCCTCACCCTCGACGAGCGGGGTGCCGAGCCGGGCGGCGGCGGCGCTCACCGAGGTCACCCCGGGGATCACCTCGGTCTCGTACCGGTCGGAGAGCCGCTTGTGCATGTGCATGTACGAGCTGTAGAAGAGCGGGTCGCCCTCCGCGAGCACGGCGACGGTCCGGCCGGCGTCCAGGTGGACGGCGAGCCGGGCGGCGGAGGCCTCGTAGAACTCCTCCATCGCGCCCTGGTAGCCGCCGGGGTGGTCGGTGGTCTCGGTGGTGACCGGGTAGACCAGCGGCTCCTCGATGTGGTCGGAGCGCAGGTGCTTCGCGGCGATGGAGCGGGCGATCGAGCGGCCGTGGCGGGCGGAGTGGTACGCGACCACGTCGGCCTCCGCGATCACCTCGACGGCGCGCAGCGTCATCAGCGAGGGGTCGCCGGGCCCGAGTCCCACTCCGTAGAGCCGTCCCGGAGCGGGGGTGCGGTCGGTGCTCATTCGGCCACGCTCGCGATGGCGTTGACGGCGGCCGCGGCCATGGCGCTGCCGCCGCGCCGGCCACGGACGATCAAGTGGTCGAGTGCGGAGGGGTGTTCGGCGAGGGCGTCCTTGGACTCGGCGGCGCCGATGAACCCGACGGGGACCCCGATGACCGCGGCGGGGCGCGGGGCGCCCTCCTCGATCATCTCCAGCAGCCGGAAGAGGGCGGTCGGCGCGTTTCCGACGGCGATCACCGAACCCTCCAACAGGCCCCGGTCCCGCCAGACTTCGAGGGCGGCGGCGCTGCGCGTCGTGCCCATCTTCGCGGCGAGCTCCGGCACGGCCGGGTCGGAGAGGGTGCAGATCACCTGATTGTCGGCGGGCAGCCGCTTGCGGGTGACCCCGCTGGCGACCATCTGCACGTCGCACAGGATCGGCGCACCCGCCTCCAGGGCGGCGCGCGCCCGCAGGACGACCTCGGGCGAGTAGCCCAGGTCCCGGGTCAGGTCGGTCATCCCGCAGGCGTGAATCATGCGCACCGCGACCTGGGCGACCGAGGCGGGCAGCCCGGAAAGGTCCGCCTCGGCGCGGATCGTGGCAAAGGACTGGCGGTAGATCTCGGCGCCGTCCTTCTCGTACTCGAACACGGTGTACTCGCTCATTTCTTCACTGCGTCTTCGGACACTCGGGGTTGGCTGCGCGCGTCGGCGACGGCCTGGGCAAGTTCGTGGGAGGGCACCGGTCGGCCGTCGAGGCGGTACCCGTCGGAGGTGGCGACGAGGTCGACCCACGCGGTGCCGCGCGGATGCCCGCACCGGCGCTCGCATCCGGACCAGTGCACGGGCGCTCCGGCGGGCCCGGCCGGTGCTCCGCCGTCCGCGGCCACGACGGCCCGCGCGTCGGCGCGTACGTCGGACAGCGCCTTGGCGCAACCCGGCCGCCCGGTACAGGCGGTGACGGACTCCCAGGGGCCGTCGGGCGCGACGGACAGGCCGGCCGCCTCGAGTTGGGCGTAGCCGTCGACCGGGCGCCGGGTGCTAGCGCGGGGCAGCACGATGCTCCGCCAGGGGGTGATCCGCAGCCCGCCGTCGCCTGCGACGCGCACCAGGAGCCGCCACTGGTCCGCGGTGAGCCGGCCGAGCGGGGGCAGGACGCACAGCGGCGTGCGGTCACCGGTGCCGGGGCCCCACGGCTTGGGCGGCGGGGCGTACGGCCAGGCCACCTCGGGAACGAGGTCCGCGGCGATGCCGGCCGCCCCGAGCCGCGCCGCGAGCTCCGCGTCCTCCAGGGCGTGTACAGAGGGCAGTTCGGCCACCCGCCAGGCGCGGGTGCCGGCGGCGTCCGCGGAGTCGAGGAAGTACTCGGCCGCGAGCAGCGCCGCCCGGGGTGCGTCGGCGGCGTCCACCTCCACGGCGCCCGGGGCCGCGCCGAGCCGGACCAGGGCCCGGCCCCGCGGTGTGCCGAGCAGGGTGACATCGGGGTCGAGCGCGGCGACGTCCCCGCGCCCGTCGTCGATGGCGAACAGGAACCGTCCGGACAGGGCCGTCGCGCGGGTGCTCGCGCACAGCAGCCGGTCCAATTCCCCGACCCAGGGGGTCACATGGGGCCGCTCGGAGCCCAGGATCCCGGACAGCGGGGTCGCCACGACGTTCCGTACCCGCTCGTGGCCGGGGGCGGGCAGCAGTCCGGCCCCGTCCAGCAGCTCCGCCAGCCCCGCACCGCACCCTTCGGCGAGCCCGCGCAGCTGCACGTTCCCGCGCGAGGTGAGCTCCAGGTGCCCGTCCCCGAACCGGTCGGCGGCCAGCGCCAGCACCGAGGCCTGCCGGGCGGTGAGCAGACCTCCCGGGATCCGGACCCGCGCCAGGTACCCGTCGTCGGCGGCATGCAGGCGCAGCGCGCCGGGGCAGGCGTCGCCGCGATCCCGTATGACGGGTTCGTCCCGCGCTGCGGCGGAGGGGGGCGTGGGCATGGCGGCGAGCATACCCACGATTCTGCGCCCACCCCCTGTGTCGATCACCACCCCGAACCGGCCACCCCGAACCAACCACCGGCCCGCGCCGAATCCAGCCCTGCCGCCCTTCAACGCCTGAAGCCCGCCCAGCCCAGCCCCGCCGGTCCCTGCCGAACGCAGCCACCGGCCCCCGCCCAACCCAGCCCCGCCGGCGTTTGAGGCGCGGGGCCCGGGGCAGAGCCCCGGCAACGGCGCCGCACCCGACCACCGCACCCCGGCCCACCCGGCACCCCACGGGCCCGCAGCCGATGACCCCGACCACGACCCAGCGTCACCGCAGGTGACCCACCCCCCTAAGATGAGTCCAAGGCGGCCAACAGGCCCGCCATCGCCGAGGACGGCGACATGGGAGGAAGCCCGGTGCGAATCCGGCGCGGTCCCGCCACTGTGAATCCGCGGCCCCGGCCCCGGATGAGTCAGGAACTCCCGTCGTCCTCACTGCCCGGGGCGCGGAAACCCCGAGGAAGGCCTGCCGCCGCATGATCCTGCTGCTGTCGACGTCCGACACCGATCTGCTCAGCGCCCGCGCAGCGAACGCCGGGGACGCTCCCGTCCCGTACCGGTTCGCCAACCCCTCCCGCCTTCCCCTCGACGACCTCCCGGGTCTCCTCGACGGCGTCACCCTGGTCGTCGTACGCCTCCTCGGCGGCCTCCGCGCCTGGCAGGACGGCCTCGACGTGCTCCTGGCCCCCGGCCAGACCCGCCCGGTGGTCGTGCTGACCGGTGAACAGGCCCCCGACGCCCAGCTGATGGAAGCCTCGACCGTCCCGATCGGCATCGCCGCCGAGGCGCACGGCTACCTCGCCCACGGCGGCCCGGCCAACCTGGAGCAGCTCGCCCGCTTCCTCTCCGACACCGTGCTGCTCACCGGCCACGGTTTCGAGCCCCCGGCGGCCTCCCCCACGTGGGGCCCGCTGGAGCGCACCCCGCAGCGCACCGAGGGCCCCCGGATCGCGGTGCTCTACTACCGCGCGCACCAGATGAGCGGCAACACCGCCTTCGTGCACACGCTCTCCGAGGCGATCGAGGCCCACGGCGCCCAGGCGCTCCCCCTCTACGTCTCCTCCCTCCGCTCCCCGGAGCCGGAGCTGATCGAGCAGCTCGCGTCCGCCGACGCGATCGTCACCACGGTCCTCGCCGCCGGCGGCACCAAGCCCGCCACCGCCTCGGCCGGCGGTGACGACGAGTCCTGGGACGCCGGCGCCCTGGCCGCCCTCGGCGTGCCGATCCTGCAGGCCCTGTGCCTGACCGGCTCCCGGTCCGCCTGGGAGGAGAACGACGAGGGCCTGTCCCCGCTCGACGCCGCCACCCAGGTCGCCGTGCCGGAGTTCGACGGCCGCCTGATCACCGTCCCGTTCTCCTTCAAGGAGCTGGACGAGGACGGGCTGCCCGCCTACGTCGCCGATGCCGAGCGGGCCGCCCGCGTGGCCGGCATCGCCGTGCGCCACGCGCGCCTGCGCCACATCGAGCGCCGCGACAAGAAGATCGCCCTGGTCCTCTCCGCGTACCCCACCAAGCACTCCCGCATCGGCAACGCGGTCGGCCTGGACACCCCGGCCAGCGCCGTGGAGCTGCTGCGCACGCTCATCGCGGGCGGGTACGACTTCGGTCCCGTCGAGGACGTCCCGGGCCTGGTCTCCGGCGACGGCGACGAGCTGATCCGCGCCCTGATCGAGGCCGGCGGCCACGACCAGGACTGGCTCACCGAGGAGCAGCTGGCCCGCAACCCGGTCCGGATCCCGGCGGCCGACTACAAGCGCTGGTTCGCCGAGCTCCCGGCCGAGCTGCGCGACAGCGTCAACGAGCACTGGGGTGAGGCGCCCGGCAGCATGTTCGTGGACCGCTCCGCGAATCCCGAGGGCGACATCGTGCTGGCCGCCCTGCGCCGCGGCAACCTCCTCATCCTCATCCAGCCGCCGCGCGGCTTCGGTGAGAACCCGATCGCGATCTACCACGACCCGGACCTGCCGCCCTCGCACCACTACCTGGCCGCGTACCGCTGGATCCAGGCCCGCGCCGAGGACGGCGGTTTCGGCGCCGACGCGATGATCCACCTGGGCAAGCACGGCAACCTGGAGTGGCTGCCGGGCAAGAACGCCGGCCTGTCGGCGTCCTGCGCCCCCGACGCCGCGCTCGGCGACCTGCCCCTCATCTACCCGTTCCTGGTCAACGACCCGGGCGAGGGCACCCAGGCCAAGCGCCGGGTGCACGCCACCCTGGTCGACCACCTGGTGCCGCCGATGGCGCGCGCGGAGTCGTACGGCGACATCGCGCGCCTGGAGCAGCACCTCGACGAGTACGCCCAGATCTCCGCGATGGACCCGGCGAAGCTGCCGGCCATCCGCGCGCAGATCTGGACCCTGATCCAGGCCGCGAAGCTGGACCACGACCTGGGTCTGGAGCAGCGCCCGGACGACGACGGCTTCGACGACTTCCTCCTGCACGTCGACGGCTGGCTGTGCGAGATCAAGGACGCCCAGATCCGCGACGGTCTGCACGTCCTGGGCGGCGCCCCGACCGGCGACGCCCGGGTCAACCTGGTCCTCGCCATCCTGCGCGCCCGCCAGATCTGGGGCGGTACGACGGCCCTGCCCGGTCTGCGCGAGGCGCTCGGACTCGACGAGTCCGCGGCCACCCGCACCACCGCCGACGAGGCGGAGGAGACGGCCCGCGCGCTGGTCCAGGCGATGGAGGACGCGAACTGGGCTCCGGAGGCGGTGGCTTCGGTCGCCGCCGGGCACTCGGCGGAGGTGGCGGCCGTACTGGACTTCGCGGCCCGCGAGGTCGTCCCGCGCCTGGCCGGCACCACCGACGAGATCGCCCACGTGGTCAGCGCCCTGGACGGCGCGTTCGTCCCGGCGGGCCCGTCCGGCTCCCCGCTGCGCGGTCTGGTGAACGTGCTGCCGACCGGCCGCAACTTCTACTCGGTGGACCCGAAGGCCGTTCCCTCGCGCCTCGCGTGGGAGACCGGCCAGGCCCTGGCCGATTCCCTGCTGACCCGCTACCGCACGGACAACGGCGAATGGCCCGCGTCCGTCGGCCTGTCCCTGTGGGGCACGAGTGCGATGCGCACCTCGGGCGACGACGTGGCCGAGGCCATGGCGCTGCTCGGCGTCCGCCCGGTCTGGGACGAGGCCTCGCGCCGCGTCACCGGCCTGGAGCCGATCCCGCTCGCCGAGCTCGGCCGTCCGCGCATCGACGTGACCCTGCGCATCTCGGGCTTCTTCCGTGACGCGTTCCCGCACGTCATCGGCCTGCTGGACGATGCCGTACGGCTGGCGGCCTCGCTGGACGAGCCGGCCGAGGACAACTTCGTACGGGCCCACGCGCAGGCCGACCTGGCCGTGCACGGGGACGAGCGGCGGGCCACCACCCGCATCTTCGGCTCGCGCCCGGGCACGTACGGCGCGGGCATCCTGCAGCTGATCGACTCCCGCGACTGGCGCACCGACGCCGACCTCGCGGAGGTCTACACGGTGTGGGGCGGGTACGCGTACGGCCGGGGCCTGGAGGGGCGCGCGGCGCGCGAGGAGATGGAGACCGCCTACAAGCGGATCACGGTCGCGGCGAAGAACACCGACACCCGTGAGCACGACATCGCCGACTCCGACGACTACTTCCAGTACCACGGCGGCATGGTGGCCACCGTCCGCGCCCTGCGCGGCACGGCCCCCGAGGCGTACATCGGTGACTCGACCCGGCCCGAGACGGTCAAGACGCGCACGCTGGTCGAGGAGACCTCCCGCGTCTTCCGTGCCCGCGTCGTGAACCCGAAGTGGATCGAGGCGATGCGCCGCCACGGTTACAAGGGAGCCTTCGAGCTGGCGGCCACGGTCGACTACCTCTTCGGCTACGACGCCACGACCGGCGTGGTCGCCGACTGGATGTACGACAAGCTGACCGAGACGTACGTCCTGGACCCGGAGAACCGCGCCTTCCTGGAGGAGGCCAACCCCTGGGCCCTGCACGGGATCGCGGAGCGGCTGCTGGAGGCCGAGTCCCGCGGCATGTGGGAGAAGCCGGATCCGCAGGTCCTGGAGGCGCTGCGCCAGGTGTACCTGGACACGGAGGGCAACCTCGAAGGCGAAAGCGACTAACCGGGCACCGGCTGGATCAGACTGAGCCGCATGTGCCATTACTGCGGCTGCCGCGAGATCCCCCTGATCAAGGAGTTCATCGCCGAGCACGAGGCGGTGACGAACGCCGCGGGCGACGCGCTGCGCGCCCTGGACGCGGGGGACCTCACGAGGGCGCGCGCCCTCGTCGCGGAGATGACGGCCGTCCTCCTCGCCCACTGGAAGGGCGAGGAGGACGGCCTTTTCGCGGTCATGGAGCAGGACCCGGAGTACGCCCCGTACATCGCGGCGCTGGTCGGGGAACACCGCGAGCTGGCGGCGTTCCTCGCCGGCGCCGACGTGGCGGACCCGGCGGACGCCGAGGCCCTGCGCCGGGCGGTGGAGGAGCTCCACCACCACATCGCGAAAGAGGAGGACGGCCTCTTTCCCGCTTCCCTCACCGCCCTGACGGGCGACGACTGGGACCGGTCCATCGAGGCCTGGCGCGCGGCCCATCCCGACGGGGACCTGAGGCCCGCCGGGTAGCCGGTGCGCCCGGGTGGTCGCGCTACTTGGTGCTCGTGCTACTTGGTGCTCGCGCTACTTGGTACTCGCGCTACTTGGTGGTCTGGTTCAGCGCGACCAGCGCCTGCGCCCAGCGCGCGTACTTCAGCTGGCCGAAGTCGGCGACGGTCTTGACGCCGAAGGCCTCCTGCAGCAGCTCGCCGTCCTTGTCGGTGACGCCCTTGAGCGCGGCCACCGGCGCCGCGAGCACCTCCGCGAGCGGCTTGTCGGCCCACGCCTTGTCCAGCACCTTGTCGAGGTCGATCGCCATGAGTGTCCCTCCGGAATCACAAAGTATGAACTGATGTCACAAACCTAGAACAATCGGACAAGCATCCGGGGATGCGACACCAGCGCCTTCCGGCGCGCCGTGCACCCGCCCGACCAAGGGGCGGGCGCACCCCCCTCACTCCGGCGGATTCCACGTATAATCCGCCCCGTTCCCCCTGCACTTCGCGTCGGATATCGGAATCGAAAAGGCTGTGACCAAGAAATGAATTCACTGCGGGCGCTTCTCGACGGCGGGATTCCGCTGGTGGCCGTCAGCTTCGACGACAGCGACACCGAGCCGCGCGCCCACGCCGCGAAGAGCGCCGGCGTCGACGTGGCCGAACTGCGCGTCGACCGGTACGCGGCGACCGGAACGGACCATGTCCTGGCCCAGGTCGACGAGTTCAAGACGCTGCCGGTCCTGGCCACGATCCGGTCCGCCCGCGAAGGCGGCGAGTGGAAGGGCACCGAGGCGCAGCGGCTCGAACTGTTCCGCGCGCTCGCCCCTCGGGTCGACGCCGTGGACATCGAGCTTTCCTCCGGGGAAATCCTGTCCGAGGTGATCGAGGCCGCCCACCGGCACGACACGGTGGCGCTCGTCTCCTATCACAATTTCGAATTCACTCCGGCCACCGAGGAACTCCAGGCCGTCATCGACGACGCGAAGAGCGCCGGCGCCGATGTGGTCAAGGTGTCCACGATGGTGCGCTCCGAGGACGACGTACGGCGGCTGGCCTCGCTCCTGCTGCGCGCCGGAGCCGAGGACACCCGGCTGGTCGTCATCGCCATGGGCGAGGCCGGGGCGGTGTCCCGCGTCTTCTTCCCCGCCCTCGGGTCCCGGATCACGTACTCCTTCTTCGGTGCCAGCTCCGCCCCGGGCCAGCTCGACTTCCCCGAGACCTTCGGCCTGCTGCGCAAGTTCTACCCGGCGTTCGACGAGCGGAAGTCCGCCGGGGCCTGAGCCCCCGCGCCGGGGAGGGGCACCACCTCCCCGGCCGCCTCCCCGGCCCCTCCCCCGGCTGCGTCTCCCCCGTCGCTCTACCGGTCACCGGCCCCATCCGTCGCAGAACGGCGCACACGTCACCTGATGAAGTGAACTCCCCCTTATCCCACCGGCACCCGGGGTAGGGCCCTGCTGATCTCGTGAGGAAACCGACGAGACAGTCAGACGAAAGGCCCACCCTGCCGTGACGCAGCCGTTTCAACTGCCGGATTTCTATGTGCCTTATCCGGCGCGACTGAACCCCCACCTGGAGGACGCCAGGGTCCACACCAAGAAGTGGGCCCGCGACTTCGGGATGCTGGAAGGTTCCGGCGTCTGGGAGGAGCGCGACCTCGACTCGCACGACTACGCCCTGCTCTGCTCGTACACCCACCCCGACTGCGACGGCGAGGCGCTGTCCCTGGTCACCGACTGGTACGTGTGGGTGTTCTTCTTCGACGACCACTTCCTGGAGATGTTCAAACGCTCCCAGGACCGCGAGGGCGCCAAGGCCTATCTCGACCGGCTCGGCGCCTTCATGCCGATGGACCTGGCGGACGGGTTCCCCGAGGCCACCAACCCCGTCGAGGCCGGACTCGCCGACCTGTGGGCCCGTACCGTCCCGGCCATGTCGATGGACTGGCGGGAACGGTTCTCCCTGTCCACCAAGAACCTGCTCGACGAGTCGATGTGGGAACTCGCCAACATCAACATCGGCCGGGTCTCCAACCCCCTCGAATACATCGAGATGCGCCGCAAGGTCGGTGGCGCCCCCTGGTCGGCCGGCCTCATCGAGTACGTCTCCGCGGAGGTTCCGGCCCGCGTCGCGCACTCCCGCCCCCTCGGCGTGCTGCGCGATTCCTTCTCGGACGCCGTGCACATCAGGAACGACATCTTCTCCTACCAGCGCGAGGTCTCCGAAGAGGGCGAACTGTCCAACGCCATCCTGGTGTTGGAGACCTTCCTCGGCTGCACCACCCAGGAGGCCGCCGAGGCCTCCAACGACCTCCTCACCTCCCGGCTCCAGCAGTTCGAGCAGACCGCCCTCGCCGAACTCCCCCAGCTCTTCGCCGAACACGCCATGGACCCGGCCGAGATCGCCGCCGTCCTCGCCTACGCCAAGGGCCTGCAGGACTGGCAGTCCGGCGGCCACGAGTGGCACATGGTCTCCAGCCGCTACATGAACAAGGAGGCCCGGGCCACCGCCCCGCTCACCCTGCCGTTCATGCCGACGGGCCTCGGCACCACCGCCCTCGACCTCCGCTCCCTCCTCGCCCCCCGCGCCCTGGAGCTGCGCCGGCGCTCCTTCACCCACGTCCCCTTCGAGCACACCGGCCCGTCCGTCATCCCGGACGTCTACATGCCGTTCCCGCTCACGCTCAGCCCGCACCACACCCGCGCGCGCGAGGAATCCGTGGCCTGGGCCCGGGAGATGGGCCTGCTCGACCCGCAGATCGGCGACCCCGGCTCCGCGATCTGGAACGAGGAGAAGCTGCGCGGCTACGACTTCGCGCTCTGCTCCGCGGGCCTCGACCCGGACGCCACCCCCGAGGCCCTGACCCTCAACGCCTGCTGGCTGACCTGGGGCACGTACGGGGACGACTACTACCCGGTGGTCTTCGCCCAGCCCAAGAACGCGGCGGCCGCCAGGGCCACGCACGCCCGGCTCCTCGCCATGATCCCGGTCGACCACGCCGAACAGGCCGTACCGGCCACCGCGATGGAGCGCGCCCTCGGCGACCTGTGGGTGCGCACGAGCCGGGACATGGGCCCGTCGGTGCGCGCGGAGTTCCGGGCCACCCTCGTGGACATGCTGGAGAGCTGGCTGTGGGAGGTGGACAACCAGATCCTGAACCGCATTCCGGATCCGGTGGACTACGCCGAGATGCGCCGCCGCACCTTCGGCACCTACCTCACCATGTACCTGTGCCGGCTCGGCCGGGCGGGCCGGGGCATCCCCGAGGAGATCTACTCCTCCGGCACCATCCGCTCCCTGGAGAACGCCGCCGCCGACGCCGCCTGCCTGATCAACGACATCTTCTCGTACCAGAAGGAGGTGGAGGTCGAGGGCGAGGTGCACAACTACGTGCTCGTCACCCGCAACTTCTTCGACATCGGCTACCCGGAGGCCCTGCACATCTGCCACTCCCTGATGACGCAGCGCACCGAGGAGTTCGAGCACATCGTCGCCACCCAGCTGCCGCTGCTCTACGAGGACTGGAAACTGGACGCGCAAGCCCGGGCCGGACTCGACGGCTACGTGGGCGAGTTGCAGGACTGGCTCGCCGGAATCCTCAACTGGCACCAGAAGGCGAAGCGTTACCGCGAGGAGGATCTGCACCGGCTGGGTGACGGGATCTCCACCGGCGTCCTGGGCGCCTCCTTCGGCATGGCGGCGGCCCGGATCGGCCTGCCAGGCTGAGCTCGACTGAGCCCGGCCGAGCGCGGTCGAGCTCGGCCGAGCCCTGAGGCTCACCCTGCGTAGGACCGCCGTAAAGTACCCGCGTGATCAAGAAAAGAATCCTCACGGCCCTGCTCATCGGGGCCCTCCTGACGGTGGGCGCTCCGTCCGCCTCTGCCGAGGACACGACGACGTACGTGACCACCGGCCCGGTCTTCAACAAGCCCAGGGGCACGACGGCCGAGCAGGGCGCGATCCTCAGCCAGCTCGGCCGTCTCGTCAACGGCGCCCAGAGCGGGTCGACCATCCGGATATCGCTGTACCTGTTCGGATCGAGCTGGCTCGCGGACCAACTCGGGGCGGCGCACCGCAGGAACGTGAACGTGCAGGTCCTCGTCGACGACGACAGCATCACCGACGGCTGGATGTCCGGCTCCGGTGCCACGGTGAGGGACAAGCTGACCACGGCCTTCGCGGCGACCCCGCCCGCGGGCACGACGTACGGCACCTCCTGGTTCAAGGTGTGCGCCGCGAACCGGCCGTGCCTGGCCAAGGGCACGGGCGGCGTCAACCACAACAAGTTCTTCCTGTTCTCCCGGACCACCGGCAGCGGCCTTCCCGACAAGGGCAAGCCGGTCGACAACGTCGTGGTGCAGTCCTCGGGCAACCTCACCACCTGGGACCGCGAATCCGCCTGGAACGACGCCATGACCGTCGCCGACAACGCGGACCTGCACGCCGGCTACACCCGCTACTTCGACCTGATGGCCGCTTCGCAGGCGCTGCCGGACGGATCGGGGCGGGTCGACAACCTGGCGATCGACGTGGAGGCGGGCCCGGCCAAGGGCTACTTCTTCCCGCGGAGCTCGACGGACGTCGTCGAGAACATCCTCAGCATGGTCGAAACCCCCGTCACGAACCCCGACGGGACCACCGCCCCGGTCTGCCACGGGAACACCGCCGGTCACGGCACGGCCGACGGCCGCACCGTGATCCGCATCGCCAACGGCCACATCTCCCGGCCGGTCGTGGCGGAGAAGCTCTGGAAGCTGGCCGACGCCGGCTGCTTCGTCGACGTCGTCCACGGCAAGCTCTCCGACTACGAAGCCGAGGGCGTGCACCGCGAGACCGCCTACTGGCTCACGAGGTCGACCGCGAAGGGCAAGATCTCCCTCCACCGCCTGGCCAACGACGACCTGAAGAACCCGGCCGACCCCGCGGTCTCCGGAACCTTCAGCCACACCAAGTACCTGCTCATCGAGGGCTCGTACAAGGGCGCGAAGGACCAGAAGCTCGTCTTCACCGGCAGCCACACCTACACCGGCATGGCCCTGACCAGCAACGACGAAGCGCTGCTGAAGTACAACAGCCCGACGGTGCACGAAGCCTACGTGGCGAACTTCCGCGAGCAGCGCGCCGCCGCGCTCGCGGAATCCCAGTACGGCGGAGTCCTCTAGCAGATCGCTAGAACTCGTCCGCCGTGTGCGGCAGCAGCGCGGTGCGCAGTCCCGCGTCCAGGGCCGCCGCCGCGCCGGGGGTGTGCTCCACCACCAGGGCGGCCGCGGCCAGTTCGACGGCCCGGGTCCCGCCGAGGTAGCAGGCCGCGAGCTCCCGTACGTCCAGGGTCAGGTCCGGGGCCCGGCCCGCGGCGGCGGGCTCGTACGTCGCCCCGTCCGGCCCGGCCTTCAGGAGGAACCGCCCCGCGTTCGCGGGCAGCCGTACGTCGGTCAGTTCCAGTACGAGTTCCACGGGCGCGGCCCACGAGCGGCGGGTCAGCGCCGCCGCCACGTCGACCAGCCGCAGCCAGAGCGCCGGGAACGCGGCGGTGACCCGGACCTGGTCCCGGTCGGCGGCGAAGTGCAGCAGCGGGTCGTCGGCCGGCCGGCCCCATGCGGTGACCCGGCCCGTGAGGTCGAGGGAGGCCACGCACTCCCACAGTGCGGCGGCGGCCTGCGGGGTGTCGGCCTCCAGCTCGTCGACCCGGACCAGCCCCGGGGTCCGCACGCCCCCGGTGTCCCCCTCGGGCTTCGTGCGGTAGAGGACGTAGCCCGCGATCGGTGCGCCGGGCTCCCCCAGGACGATGATCCGGGGCGGGCTGAGCTCCTCGTCCTCCTCGTCCTGCTCGATGAGCCACTCCTCGGTCCAGCGCCGCTCGCTGCGCGTGGGCCGTCCGGCCCGGACCGCGCGGGCCGCCTCGTGGTACGGGCCCACGACGGCGACGGCCTCCTTGGGGTCCGCGGTGGCGACCAGCCGGAGCGGCCGCCGGTCCGCCTCGATGCGCAGGGCCAGCGGCCGGGTGGAGTCGATCTCGATGGTGGCGCCCTGGGTGGCGCTGCCGTAGCCGAAGCGCCCGTAGATGGCGGCCTCGGAGGCCCACAGGGCGGCGACGGGACTTCCCTCCGCCCCCGCCCGCCGCAGCATCTCCCCCATCAGGGCGGTCAGTACGCCGCGCCGGCGGTGGGTGGGGGCGACGGAGACGAAGGTGAGCCCGGGGCAGGGCAGGTCCGCGCCGGGCACCGAGAGCCGGAACGCGTGCGCGGCCATGAACCCGACGATCGCGTCGCCTTCGTAGGCCCCGATCCGCAGACAGGCGCGGAGCAGCTCGTGGTGCCGCTCGCGCCCCTCCTTCTCCGGGCGGTCGTGGAAGACCAGGTACGCGAGCTCCAGAGCGCGGTCGATGTCGGCCTCGGGCACTTCGCGGATCTCCACCATGATCCGGAGACTAATCGGTCATGGTGGACCAGTCACTTCATAAGGGCGGATTCTCGTTCCGGCCGCCGTGGGTCAGTGCGCCGCGGGCCCCGTCCAGTCCGCCGGAACGTGCCCGAGGCGGACCCGCTGGGGGTGGTCTCCGACGGGTACGGACACCCGCTTGGCGCCGGTGGCGAAGTCGATGGCGGTGACCTGGTCGGCGCCGCTCTCGGAGATCACGCAGCCGGTGCCGTCGCCGTCGACCGTGGCCCAGTAGGGCTTGGCGGCGGGGACGAGGGGCCCTTGCTCCAGGGTGGCCCGGTCCACGACGGTCGCGTAGTCCTCCATGGTCCCCGCGACGCACAGCTTGGACCCGTCCGGGCTCATGGACATGCCGTGGTGCCGGGAGTCGTTGACCCACGTCGTGCGGTCGGTGCTGGTGGCGGGGTTCACGGGGAGGGTCTTGATCCGGGTGATCCGGTCGGCGGCCACGTCGTACTCGACGAAGCCGTTGAAGAAGGACACCTGGAAGTAGAGCTTCGACTCGTCCGGGGCGAAGGACATGGGCCGCACGGCATCGGACAGGTCGGAGCGCCCGAAGGCGTCGAGGCGGGCCCGCATGTCGATCACCCGTACCGGGCGCAGGGTCTGCGCGTCGGCGACCGTGATCCTGCGGTCGCCCTTCGTCCAGTCCAGCCAGGGCGCGTCGAGGGCGGAGGTCACGTCACCGATGGAGCTGTTCCACAGGAAGCGGCCGTCCCGGGTGAAGGTGTTCTCGTGCGGTTTGTCGCCGGTGGCGAAGGAGCCGGCCTGGCGGCCGCTCGCGATGTCGAGGACGTGCACGGTGTTGGCGGTGGAGGCCGAGACCGCCACGCGGGTGCCGTCCGGGGAGACGGCCATGTGGTCGGCCCGGTAACCGGCCACGGGGAAGCGCCAGTTGATCCGGCCGGTGCGGACGTCGATGGAGACGACGTCGGCGAAGCTGGGGCGGGAGGCGACGACGGCGGAGCCGTCCGGGGTGGTGTACATGTCGTCGACGAACTGGTCGTGCCCCTCGCCCGCGGTGGCCCGGACGCCCAGGAAATAGGCGAGCTTCACCGGGTTGAGGTAGATCTCCCGGAGCCGCTCCTCCTTGTCCGGGACCATGTTGATCCGGCCCACCTTGGCCAGGTTCCCGGTGGAGGCGAGGACGTCGGCGGTGCCCTCCCAGTTGTTGCCCACGAACAGGACCTCGCGCGGGCCCGCGGCGGCCGCCCCCGCGGCCGTGGACAGCCCGGCGCCCGCCGCGGGCGCGGGACCCGCCGCGAGGGCGGCCAGCACCAGCGCGGCCACGGCCGCGAGGGCCGGCAAGCCCGTCAAGACACCGCGGTTACTCGATCGGCTGACAGACATCCGGTCAACTCCGTTACGGGGAGACTCTGTTACCGGCCGGTAAGATAGGGGGAACAGCGAAAGGGCGCAACCCCCACGGGGTTGCGCCCTTTTCACACCGTGCTACAGCTCGTCACCTCTTCAAGCGACGGACCCGATCCTGCTGATCACCGTGTTCGCGACGTCCGGGTGGATCGGGATGTGGGCGCCGGTCAGGGCCGCGCCGGTGCCGCCGCGCCGGTTGGCGACGATCTCGGCGGCGATGGACAGCGCGGTCTCCTCCGGGGAGCGGGCCCCGAGGTCCAGGCCGATCGGGGAGCGCAGCCGGGCCAGTTCGAGCTCGGTCACGCCGACCTCGCGGAGCCGCTTGTTGCGGTCCTCGTGGGTGCGGCGGGAGCCCATGGCGCCGACGTAGGCGACGGGAAGTTTGAGGGCCAGTTCGAGGAGCGGGACATCGAACTTGGCGTCGTGCGTGAGGACGCACAGGACCGTCCGGCCGTCTATCTCACCGGCGGAGGACTGCTCCTCCAGGTAGCGGTGCGGCCAGTCGACCACGATCTCGTCCGCTTCGGGGAAACGCTTCTTCGTGGCGAACACGGGCCGGGCGTCACACAGCGTCACCCGGTAGCCGAGGAACTTGCCGATCCGCACCAGGGCGGAGGCGAAGTCGATGGCCCCGAAGACGACCATCCGGGGCGGCGGGACGCTGGACTCGACCAGCACCTTGAGCGGCTCTCCGCAGAGGCGGCCGTCGGCGCCGATCTCCAGCACACCGGTCTTGCCGGCCTCGAGCATGGCCCGGGCCTCGTCGGCGATGGCGCGGTCCAGCTCGGGGTGACCGCCGAAACCGCCCTCGTGGGGGCCTTCGCCCCGGACGAGTACGGCGCGGCCCATGAGCTCGGCCGGCCCTTCGGCGATCCGGGCGACCGCCGCCGCCTCCCCACCGGCGGCGGCGGCCAGCGAGGCCGCGAACACCTCCCGTGCGGGAGAGCCCACGGGGACCGGGGTCACGAGGATGTCGATGATTCCGCCGCAGGTCAGACCGACGGCGAAGGCATCGTCATCGCTGTAGCCGAAGCGCTCCTGGACGGTCTCGCCGTCCTCCAGCGCCTGCTGGCACAGCTCGTACACCGCACCCTCCACGCATCCACCGGAGACCGAACCGATGGCCGTGCCGTCACTGTCGACGGCGAGGGCCGCTCCGGGCTGCCTGGGCGCGCTCCCGCCGACCGCCACGACCGTGGCGACGGCGAAGTCACGTCCCTGCTCGACCCACCGGTTCAGTTCTTCGGCGATATCCAGCATGGGGGCCTCCTCGGAGGGGTTCAGATTCCAGTATCGGATACGTGGAGGGTGCGGCTCTTGGTACGGATCAGATCAGCCCGGACCGGATCGGCCCGGGCAGATCAGCGGGGTCAGCTGACCCCGAGCCAGCCCTCGATCGGGTGGAGCGCGAAGAAGACCAGGAAGATTCCGGTCAGCGCCCACATGAAGGCACCGATCTCGCGCGCCTTGCCCTGCGCCAGCTTGATGACCACGTAGGAGATGACACCAGCGGCGACGCCGGCCGTGATCGAGTACGTGAAGGGCATGATCACGACGGTCAGGAAGACCGGGATCGAGGTGGCGCTGTCGGCCCAGTCCACGTGGCGGGCGTTCTGCATCATCATCGCGCCGATGACCACGAGGGCCGCGGAGGCGACCTCACCGGGGACGATCTGCGTGATCGGGGTGAAGAAGAGGCAGAGGGCGAAGAAGAGGCCGGTGACGACGGAGGCGAGGCCTGTGCGGGCACCCTCACCGACGCCGGTGGCCGACTCGACGAACACGGTCTGGCCGGAGCCACCCGCGATGCCACCGATGGCGCCACCGGCACCGTCGATGAACAGCGCCTTGGACAGGCCCGGCATGCGGCCCTGGTCGTCGGCGAGCTTGGCCTCGGTGCCGACACCGATGATGGTGGCCATCGCGTCGAAGAAGCCGGCGAGCACGAGGGTGAAGACGATCATGCCGACCGTCATGACACCGACATCGCCCCAGCCGCCGAACTCGACGTCACCGAAGAGCGAGAAGTCCGGCATCGAGACCGCGGAGCCCGAGAGCACCGGCGGGCCGCTCTTCCAGGCCTTCGGGTCGATGTCGGCGACGGCGTTCAGGATGGCCGCGAGGACGGTGCCGCCGACGATGCCGATCAGGATCGCGCCGGGGACCTTGCGGGCCTGCAGGGCGAAGATGACGAGCAGGGTCACGCAGAAGAGAAGGACGGGCCAGCCGGCGAGCTCACCGCCGTGACCGAGGGTGACGGGGGGACCGAATTCCGAGCCCTTGCCGACGAAGCCCGCGTTCACGAGGCCGATGAGGGCCACGAACAGGCCGATGCCCATGGTGATCGCGTGCTTGAGCGCGAGGGGTATCGCGTTCATGATCATCTCGCGGAGGCCGGTGACGACCAGGAGACAGATCACGACACCGTAGATCACACACATGCCCATGGCCTGGGGCCAGGTCATCGCGGGTGCGACCTGCGAGGCGAGCACGCCCGACACGGAGAGACCGGCGGCGAGCGCCAGCGGCACCTTGCCGACGAAGCCCATGAGGAGCGTGGTGATGCAGGCGGCGAAGGCCGTCGCGGTGATCAGGGCCGCGGGGGCCATCGTGGTGCCCGCGACGTCCTTGCCCGAAAGGAGCAGGGGGTTCAGCAGGAGGATGTACGCCATGGCCATGAAGGTCGTGATACCGCCACGAACCTCGTTGCCGACGTTGGATCCGCGCTTGCTGATGTGAAAGTACCGGTCGAGCCAAGACTGGCCAGCAGGGGTCGGAGAGCCGTCTCCGGCTCCCTCCGCACTGGGCTTGGACTCCACAGAGGACTGGGTCATGGTGCCTAACTCCCAAGGTTCAAAGGGGCACCCGCATAAAGATTGGAGACACGGGATTTGGGAAAACGCGTTTGGCTGCACGACCCGGGGTGACGGCCCGAGGCGACGCAAATTGTGCACTGCGTGTACTGCGGGTACTGCGAGGGTTCTGCGGTACGGCTGGTACTCCTGGTGTCACCTGGGGTAGGCGGTGCACCGGGGGGTACTACGGGGGGACTGCCGGTGAAACTTGACCGCGAGCGGTGCGGTGCTGATGACTCCGGACTTCTGTGCTCCGGGCGGTGCGACTGGAAGTGTGACGTTCCCGTGTCACACCGCCCGGAAATCTGGGGGGTCCGGGGGCCTCGCGGCCCCCGGACCGTGCCGTCCTAGAGGGTGCCGGTGAGCAGTTCCGGACGGATCGGCGTCTTGTTGATCTCCAGACCGGTCGCCGCCCGGATCGCCGCGATGACGGCCGGGGTGGACGAGAGGGTCGGGGCCTCGCCCATACCGCGCAGGCCGTACGGGGCCTTCGGGTCGGCGAGCTCCAGGACGTCGACCGGGATGGTCGGGGTGTCGAGGATGGTCGGGATCAGGTAGTCCGTGAAGGAGGGGTTGCGCACCTTCGCGGTCTTCGGGTCCACGATGATCTCTTCCATGATCGCGACGCCCAGGCCCTGGGTGGTACCACCCTGGATCTGGCCGACCACGGAGAGCATGTTCAGCGCCTTGCCGACGTCCTGGGCGGTCGCCAGCTCGACGACCTTGACGAGGCCGAGCTCGGTGTCCACCTCGACGACCGCGCGGTGCGCGGCGAAGGTGTACTGGACGTGGCCGTTGCCCTGGCCGGTGACCAGGTCGAAGGGCTCGGTCGCGGCGTGGCGGAACTCGAGCTCGATGTCGATCGCGTCCTCGCCCTCGAGGATGTCGGCGATGTCCGCGAGGACCTCTCCGCCATCGGTGACGACCTTGCCGCCTTCGAGGAGCAGCTCGGCGGTCGCCCACGCGGGGTGGTACGAGCCGTTCTTGCGCCGGCCGATCTCCAGGACCGCCTCGCGGACGGCCTCACAGGTGTTCTTCACGGCGCCACCGGTCATGTACGTCTGCCGCGAGGCGGACGTGGAACCGGCGGAGCCGACCTGCGTGTCGGCCGGGTGGATGGTCACCTGCGTGACACCCAGCTCGGTACGGGCGATCTGCGCGTGGACGGTGATGCCGCCCTGGCCGACCTCCGCCATGGCCGTGTGGACCATCGCGACCGCTTCGCCGTTGATGACCTCGAGGGTCACGCGGGCGGTGGAGTAGTCGTCGAAGCCCTCGGAGAAGCCGACGTTCTTGATGCCGACCGCGTAGCCGACGCCGCGGACGACGCCTTCACCGTGGGTGGTGTTCGACAGACCACCGGGCAGCGCGCGGACGTCCGCGTTCTCGCCGGCGGACTCCCACTGGCGCTCCGGCGGCAGCGGGCGGGCCTTGACCCGGCGCAGCAGCTCGGCGACGGGCGCCGGAGCGTCCACGACCTGGCCGGTGGGCATGATCGTGCCCTGCTCCATGGCGTTGAGCTGGCGGAACTCCACCGGGTCCATGCCCAGCTTCGCCGCGAGCTTGTCCATCTGGGCCTCGTAGGCGAAGCAGGCCTGGACGGCGCCGAAGCCGCGCATCGCGCCACAGGGCGGGTTGTTCGTGTAGAGCGCGATCGCCTCGATGTCCACGTCCTCCAGGACGTACGGACCGACCGAGAGGGAGGAGGCGTTGCCCACGACCGCCGGGGAAGCGGACGCGTACGCGCCGCCGTCCAGGACGATCTTGCACTTCATGTGCGTGAGCTTGCCGTCCTTGGTGGCGCCGTGCTCGTAGTACAGCTTCGCCGGGTGACGGTGCACGTGGCCGAAGAAGGACTCGAAGCGGTTGTAGACGATCTTGACCGGCTTCTGCGTGGCCAGGGCCAGCAGGCAGGCGTGGATCTGCATCGAGATGTCTTCGCGGCCACCGAACGCGCCGCCGACGCCCGAGAGCGTCATGCGGACCTTCTCCGGGGGCAGGCCCAGGACCGGGGCGATCTGCTGGAGGTCCGAGTGCAGCCACTGGGTGGCCACGTACAGCTCGACACCGCCGTCCTCGGACGGTACGGCCAGACCGGACTCCGGGCCGAGGAAGGCCTGGTCCTGCATGCCGAAGGTGTACTCGCCCTCGACGATGACGTCGGCGCGCTTGCGGGCCTCTTCCACGTTGCCGCGGATGATCGGCTGGCGGTGCACGATGTTCGGGTGCGGGACGTGACCGATGTGGTGGTCGTCGCGGCCCTCGTGGATCAGCGGCGCGTCCTCGGCGAGGGCGGAGGCCTCGTCCGTGACGAGCGGCAGCTCACGGTAGTCGATCTTGATCTTGGCGGCCGCGCGGCGGGCGGTCTCCGGGTGGTCGGCGGCCACGAGGGCGACCGGCTCACCATGGTGACGGACCCGGCCGTTGGCGAGAACCGGGGTGTCCTGGATCTCGAGGCCGTAGTTCTTCATCTCGGCCGGCAGGTCGTCGTACGTCAGCACCGAGTAGACACCCGGCATCGCCAGGGCCTCGGAGATGTCGATCGAGACGATCTCGGCGTGGGCGACGGTGCTGCGGAGCGTCTGGCCCCACAGCATGTCCTCGTGCCACATGTCCGAGGAGTACGCGAACTCACCGGTCACCTTGAGGGTGCCGTCCGGGCGCAGCGTGGACTCGCCGATGCCGCCCTTGGTGTGGTTCTGCGTGACGTTGGTCGGCGTACCCGCCGGGACCGTGCGCGTGTTCTGGGCCATGGTCAGACCGCCTCAGACTGACGGGCGGCCGCGAGGCGGACCGCGTCGAGGATCTTCTCGTAGCCCGTGCAGCGGCAGAGGTTGCCGGACAGGGACTCACGGATGTCCTGGTCGGACGGGGAGGGGTTCTCCTCCAGCAGCGCGTCGGCCTGGACCAGGAGGCCCGGGGTGCAGAAACCGCACTGGACGGCGCCGGCGTCGATGAACGCCTGCTGGATGTTGGAGAGCTCGACGCCCTCGCCGGTCTGCGAGTCGCCCGGCTTGGCCTGCCACTGCTTGGCCGCGTCCAGGGTGACGCCGCCCTTGCCGCCGCAGCCGCCGCCGGTGCCGCAGGCACCGCCGTGGCCGTGCTCGTCGCGCTGCTTGGCGAACTCCGCCAGGCCCTCGACGGTCACGACGTCGCGGCCCTCGACCTGACCGGCCGCGACCAGGCAGGAACAGACCGGCACGCCGTCGAGACGGACGGTGCAGGAACCGCACTCGCCCTGCTCACAGGCGTTCTTCGAACCGGGAAGGCCCAGGCGCTCGCGCAGGACGTAGAGAAGGGACTCGCCCTCCCAGACGTCGTCGGCTTCCTGCTGACGGCCGTTGACAGTGAAATTGACGCGCATGATTACGCAGCCCCTTCAAGCGAGCGGCCGTTGTTCGAACCGCGGTACTGCTCCCACGTCCAGACGAGCTGGCGGCGAGCCATGATGCCGACCGCGTGGCGGCGGTACTTCGCCGTGCCGCGGACGTCGTCGATCGGGTTGGCCGCGCCGGAGGCGAGGTCACCGAACTGCTTGGCGATCGACGGGGTGATGACCTTGCCGGACTCCCAGAAGCCACCCTCTTCGAGCGCGGCGTTGAGGAACTCCTCGGCGGCCTTCGCCCGGATCGGGGTCGGCGCGGCCGAACCGATACCGGTACGGACCGTGCGGGTCTCGGGGTGCAGCGCCAGGCCGAACGCGCAGACGGCGATGACCATCGCGTTGCGGGAGCCGACCTTGGAGTACTGCTGGGGGCCGTCCGCCTTCTTGACGTGGACGGTCTTGATGAGCTCGTCGGCGGCCAGCGCGTTGCGCTTGACGCCGGTGTAGAACTCGTCGATCGGGATCAGGCGGGATCCGCGTACGGACTCCACCTCGACCTCGGCACCCGCCGCGAGGAGCGCGGGGTGGGAGTCGCCGGCCGGCGAGGCGCAACCGAGGTTGCCGCCGACACCGCCGCGGTTACGGATCTGCGGGGACGCGACCGTGTGCGAGGCGAGCGCGAGTCCCGGAAGCTCCGTGCGGAGGTTCTCCATGATCTGCGTGTACGGGACGGAGGCGCCCAGACGTACCACGTCCTCGCCGACCTCCCACTCCCGCAGGAGACCGATGCGGTTCAGGTCCAGGAGGTACTCCGGCCGACGGTGGTCGAAGTTGATCTCGACCATCACATCGGTGCCACCCGCAATCGGCACAGCTGTGGGGAACTCGGCCTTAGCGGCGAGCGCCTCCTCCCAGCTGGCGGGGCGAAGGAAGTCCATGTGCGGCTCTCTTCTTCTTAATCGGGTCGTTCACTTCAAGCCAGGAGGCCGTTGGGCCCTCGACTGGTCGTTCACGTGCTGTTAACGCGGTGTGGACTCAGTACACCGGCCCTCCGTCCCTCGGGTGCAGTCACCGAAACCATGAAGGAGTTGGCTGGGGACCTCCCTCGTCTTGTAGATTCGTATGAAAGGCAGGATGCGACGACCTGCCCGATTTCCAACGGCAACATTCGAGACAGATCGGCGGCGACATCATGCGGCTGCGCGCACTGCTGGAAACCGAGGCGCTGGGGCTGCGGCTGCTGGGCGGCGAGGAAGAACTCGACCGGACGGTCCGCGGGGTCATGACGACCGACCTGAGGGATCCCAGCCGATACCTATCCGGAGGGGAACTGGTCCTCACTGGCCTGGCATGGAGACGAAATTCAGCCGACTCCGAGCCGTTCGTACGAATCCTCGCGAGCGCCGGCGTGGCCGGGCTCGCGGCCGGCGAGGCCGAGCTGGGTGACATTCCCGACGACCTCGTCACGGCGTGTCTGCGCAACCGTCTTCCGTTGTTCGCTGTAAACGAAGACGTTGCATTCGCCACCATCACCGAGTACGTGGTGCGGCAGGTGTCGGGAGAGCGCGCCGGGGACCTCGCGGCCGTCGTGGACCGCCATCGCCGGCTCATGACCTCAGGTCCGGCCGGTGGCGGACCCGATGTGGTGCTCGATCTGCTCACCACGGACCTCGATCTCCGGGCCTGGGTGCTCTCGCCCACCGGTCGGCAGATCGCCGGGGCGGGCGAGCCGCTGGCGCCGGGCATCTGCGCGGCACTGGCGAGCGAGCACCTCGCGGCGGTCCGGACGGGCCGCAGGGGGCCGCACCGGATCTCCCTCCAGGGTATTACCTACTCCCTCTTCCCGATCAGGGGACACGGCCGCGGCGCCGCAGGTCCGGTGGCCCGGGACGTGCGCGAGAGCGTGCTCTCCGACTGGCTGCTGGCCGTCGAGGCCGACGCCGGCGACTGGCCGGCCGAGCGGCTCGACCTGCTCCAGGGCGTCACCCAGCTCATCGCGGTCGAGCGGGACCGCCGCGACGCGGCCCGTACGGTGCGCCGCCGGCTGGCCCAGGAGGTCCTGGAGCTGGTCCAGACGGGCGCTCCGCCCGCCGAGATCGCCGCCCGCCTGCGGGTGGCCGCGCCGGTGCTCCTGCCCGGCCTGGGCTCCGCCCCGCACTGGCAGGTCGTCGTGGCCCGGGTCGACTGGGACGGCGGCGACATCGCCGGCGGCCCCGTAGCCCAGTCGCTCCTCGAAGAAATCCTGGTCGACCCCTCGGTCTCCGGACCGGAGCCGTCCGACCGGATCGCCGTCGCGCACGCCGGGGACGAGGCGATCGCCCTCGTACCCCTGCCCGCGCCCGCCGGGGAGCCCGGCGAGGAGAAGGGCCCCGACACCGCCCTGCACGCGGAAACGCTGCTGGCGGCCGTACGGGACCCGCTGGCGGCCGGTCTCGCCGACGACGGCCGGCTCACCCTGGGCGTCAGCGCGGCCGTGTCCTCCGCCGAGGGGCTCCGCGGAGCCCTGGAAGAGGCCCGGCACGCCCGCCGGGTCGCCGCGGCCCGCCCGGGCCGGGTCTGCGCGGCCGGTCACCACGAGCTGGCCTCGCACGTCCTGCTGCTCCCGTTCGTCCCGGACGACGTCCGCCGCGCCTTCACCGCCCGCCTGCTCGACCCGCTGCGGGACTACGACCGCCGCCACCGGGCGGAGCTCATCCCCACCCTCGAAGCCTTCCTGGACTGCGACGGCTCGTGGACCCGCTGCGCGACGCGGCTGCACCTCCACGTCAACACGCTGAGGTACCGGGTCGGGCGAATCGAGCAGTTGACGGCGCGGGACCTTTCCCGCCTGGAGGACAAGCTCGACTTCTTCCTGGCACTGCGGATGAGCTGAGAAGATCCACCGCCTGACCGGCCGGGGGGCCGGTCGGGACCCAGTGGAGGCCGAGTGGAGGCCGGGCGGGGGCGGCTGATGATCCGTCCGGACTTTGTGAAAGAGTTCACCCGACCCCTTGGCCGAAGCCGCCGATCCGTGCTCTCATTTCGCCCCAGGGCTCAACGACGTGCTGCTTGGTTGCTTTGGGGAGGGCAATGTGGCGGATACCGCCATGTCCAGTGCCGGAACTACCGGGGGAGACGACCCCCTCCAGCGGGCGATATGGCGGCTGCGCTCGCGCGGCTGTTGGACCGACGCGGCGGCCCTGCTGACGCCGCACCTGCACGATGCCGGAGCCGCCGTGCAGCGGACCGGGCTCCTGGTCGAGCGCTGCCTGTTCACGGGGCAGGGCTGGGCCGAGGCGGAGGACGCGCTGCGGGTGGCCGAAGCGGTCTCCCAGGACGACGACGACCGGGGCGCGGCCGCGTGCGAGCGCGGTCACCTGGCGTACGCGGCGACCGTACTGGGCGTGCGCGACCGGGCCGACGAGGCCCGCTCCGCGCTCGGGCGGGCGGCGGCGCTGCTGTCCCCCGGCTCCCGCACCCGGCCCCTCCTGGACTTCCGCCGGGGCCTGGTCGCGGAACACCTCGCGGACGCCCCCTCCTCCGCCCTCCCGGCGTACCGGCGGGCCCACGCGGGCGCCCTCGCCCACGGCGACGTCCTGCTGCTCTCCTTCACCTGGCGGCACCTGGCGGCGCTGGCCCTGCGGGACGGGGAGGTCGCCGAGGCCCGCAAGGGCTTCGCGGAATCCCTCCGCATCCGGGAGGACCTGGGCTTCCTGATCGGCACGGCCCCCGCGCTCGCGGCCCTCGCCGAAGCCGAACCGGAACCGGAGGCCACCCGCCTCCGCGCGGAGGCCCGCCGCCTCTTCCACCTCCTGGGCGGCATCCCCACCTGGCTGGCCGACCAACTCCACCCCGTTCCGGCCCCTACCCCTTCTTGAGGCCCCGCTCGCACCGCTGCGCGGGACTCCGTCCGGCGGGGCTGCCGCCTCCGCCCTCCCGGCGCGGGGCCCGGTGGGCGGGTGCGGCCGGGTCGGCCCTGCGGGGCGAAGTCCCCTACCCGCCCTTCCACCGTTCCCCGGGCGCTGCCCGGACCCGCGCCTCAAACGCCGGCGAGGCTGGGGATGCCCCCGGCCGGGGCCGGGAGGGGGCCCCGGGCTGCGCCCGGACCCCCTGGGGCTCCGCCCCAGACCCCGGTCCTCAAACGCCGGACGGCTGAGATGACCCCAGACGGCCGAGATGACCGCGGACGGCTGAGATACCCCCGGACGGCCGAGATGGCAGCAGACGGCTGAGATGACCCCGGGCGGCGGGAAGGGCCGACCGTCGGGCGGCGGGAAGGCTCGCCGCTTGGCGGGGTCGGATCGTCGCTTGGCGGGGTCGGATCGTCGCCCGGCCGGGGTCGGAGGGCGGCGGCCCGGGGCGGGGACGGGGACGGGGTGGGGTGTTGGCCTGGACGTAGAGCGTGATTTGTGGCGCGAGAACACGCTTCGCCCTGTCGGAGTAGAGCAGGGGGCGCCTAAATCATGCAGTCCAGGCCGACACCCCACCCCGGCCCCGGCACCGACCCACCACCCGCAGCCACGCCGCGCCCCGTCCCGCGAAGCCCCACAGGGGCGTCAGGGGGACGTGAAGTGGGTTCGGATCAGGGACTCCGCCTCCGGGAGGTTGCCCGTGGAGAGGGCCGCCAGGACGGCCACGTGCTCCGCCGCGTCCGCGACGAGGTCCGCCCGCCGGATGCGCCGGGGGCCCGGCAGGGGCCACTGGGAGCGGCGGTGGAGATCCTCCGCCACCAAGAGGAGCTGCGCGTTGCCGGCCAGCGCGAGCACCGCCCGGTGAAACGCCCGGTCCGCATCGGCGTACCGCGCCGGATCACCCGCGGCCGCCGCCGCCTCCCCCTCCGCCGCCGCAGGCCCCACCGCGGCCCACGCCCCGGCCGGCACCGTACGGGCCAGCCTCAGCATCACCGGAACTTCGAGCAGCGCCCTGACCTCGGCCAGCTCCGCCAGCTCCCCCGGGGTCCGGGTCAGGACCCGGAAGCCCCGGTTGGGGAGGCATTCGACGACCCCCTCCAGCGCCAGCTGCTGCATCGCCTCGCGCACGGGCGTCGCGGAGACCCCGAACCGCTCCCCCAGCGCCGGGCCCGAGTAGATCTCCCCCGGTGCCAGCTCGCCCGCGAGCAGCGCCGCGCGCAGGGCGTCGAGGATCTGCCCGCGCACGGAGTGGCGCACCACCTTGCGGTCCTGCTGTGCCGGTACCCGGGCTCGGGCCGTATCGCGCACTCGGTCCTCCCACGGGTTTCGACCTGCCCGAAGAATAGCCCGGCTTCCCACACCCATCAGAGATCAGGTAAGGTAAGGCTTACCTGTCAACGATCACGCGATTCGGTGGTACGCCATGACCGTCACGGCCGTCGCACCCGCCCAGGGCGGCGTCAGCTTCGTCCGCCCCGTACGCACCGCCCCGGCCGGCTCCCCGGCGGCGGACGCCTACGCGCGGCTGACCGAGGCGTACGCCGGACTGCGCGTCACCGAGCTCGCCCCGCACGAACCCTCCCCTCGCGGTGTGGGGTGGGTCGGTGCGGACGAGCTCGCGGCGGGCGGCGACGCCCTGGAGGCGTTCCTCGCGTGGGACGAAGCACAGATACTCCGCGACTACGGGCGCCCGGGTCGGCCCGACGTGGTGGCGGGGTTCGGACTGCACCGGTACGCGTGGACGGCCTGCCTGCTGATCACGATCCCGTGGTTCCTGGACCGGCGCGTACCCCTCCTGCCTCCGGAGGCCGTGTCCTTCCACCGGACTCAGGGCCGGATGGCCGTCCGCGTCCGCTCCTTCGCCTGCCTGCCGGGCGACCCGGCGGCAGCGCTCCCGGGGGCCCGGGTCGTGCCCGACGAGGACGCGCTGCGCGCAGAGGTGCGGGCTGCGGTGGCCCAGCACCTCGAACCGGTCATGGAGGGCTTCGGCCCGCGGACCCGGCGCGGGCGGCGCGCCCTGTGGGGCATGGTCACCGACGACGTGGTCGAGAGCCTCTGGTACGTGGCCAACCTGCTCGGCGAGGCCCAGGAGCAGCGGGCCGTGCGCGAGCTCGACCGGCTCTTCCCCGGCTCGACCGCCCCGTACACCGGCGGCGCGGGCTTCCGCACGCTCGAGGCCCCGGACGGCCGGGAACTCCCCACCCGCGACCGGGCGAGCTGCTGCTTCTTCTACACGATCCGCCCCGACGACACCTGCGTCACCTGCCCCCGCACCTGCGACGCGGACCGCATCGCGCGCCTGACGGCCGACGACTGAAGGAGCCGGCCCCCACGGCTACGGCTACCGAGGCCGAGCAGTCCGGTCACCTCGTCCTCGGTACTGGCGTCGATCGGGCTGACGTCGAGTGCGGACCGGCAGCAGCTCCAGCGGCGCCGCCGGGCGGAAGTGTCACCCGCCCGGCCGTACGACCGCCACCGGGTTTCCGCGCCGCGGCCTCCGCCGCGTCAACCCACCCGTCCGACTGACGGAAATCGAACTCAACCCACCCGGTACGAGCTGGAGTTCGATCCGCAACACCCTATCCGGCGGGCTCCGCCCCCCGTTGGCGTCCACTTGCCCCGAAACCCGCGTGTACGGCTCACCGGCTGCGCCACTATGGCGCCCGGAAAGCCGCACCGGCCACAAGCCGAACAGCCGCATACGCGAGGCAAGGGACAACCGCATGAGACTGACCGACATATCGCTGGACTGGCTGCTGCCCGGCAGCCTGCTGATCCTGGGCGTACTTGCGGCAGTGGCGGTACTGGCCCGGGGCAAGCGCGAAGGCGAGAAGGCGGGGGTGGCCGAGGACAGCTGGGAGCGCAGCGAGGAGCGGCGGCGGCGCAAGGAAGCCGTCTACGGAACCGCCTCCTACGTCCTGCTCTTCTGCTGCGCGGCGGTCGCCGCGGCGCTCTCCTTCCACGGACTGGTCGGCTTCGGCCGGCAGAACCTCAACCTCTCCGGGGGCTGGGAGTACCTGGTCCCCTTCGGTCTCGACGGCGCCGCCATGTTCTGTTCGGTGCTCGCCGTCCGCGAGGCCAGCCACGGCGACGCGGCCCTCGGTTCGCGCATGCTGGTCTGGCTGTTCGCCGGAGCCGCCGCCTGGTTCAACTGGGTGCACGCCCCGCGCGGCCTCGGCCACGACGGGGCCCCGCAGTTCTTCTCCGGCATGTCGCTCTCGGCGGCCGTGCTCTTCGACCGCGCCCTGAAGCAGACCCGCCGGGCCGCACTGCGCGAACAGGGCCTGATCCCCAGGCCGTTGCCACAGATCCGGATGGTCCGCTGGCTGCGGGCGCCCCGGGAGACCTTCGGCGCGTGGTCGCTGATGCTGCTGGAGGGGGTCCGTACGCTCGACGAGGCCGTGGACGAGGTGCGCGAGGACAAGAAGGAGAAGGAGAACGACCGACACCGCCGGCGGGAGCAACACCGCCTGGACCGGGCGCACATCAAGGCGCTCGGCCGGCAGAACCGGGCGTTCGGGCGCGTGGCCCGCGCCCGTCAGGTCGAGGTGCCGGGGCTGGCCCCCGGAGCGGGCTCCGCGCCGGTCGGCGCGGAGCCGGCCATAGCGGAAACCGGACAGCTGCCCCTACGGCGCCGGCCCTCCCTGCAGGCCGTGAGCGGAACCGAGCCCGTCCACACGGCTGACATCGCCGACCTGGCCACCGGCCCCCGGACGGTGGACCTCACCGCCGAGGACGATACGCAGACGCTCCCCCGTCTCGACTCCCTGGAACGCAAACTGAAGGACCTGGAGCAGCAGTTCGGCTGATGCGTCCGATGCCGTCGATGTGACGGGGTCCCGGCCGTCCGGGATCGGCGTCGCGGGGTCCGCCCGGTCACTCAGGCGGGCCCCGCCTCCTTCGCTCCGTCGAGCTCGAACCACACCACCTTGCCGCCGCCCAGCGCGAGCCCGAGCGCGTCCACGCCCCAGGCGTCGGCGAGCGACTGCACCAGCACCAGTCCCCTGCCGTGCGTACCGTCGTCGGCGGACGGTACGTGCGGCCGGGGCCGGCGGGCGGCGTAGTCGCGGACCTCCACCCGCAGCCGGTCGGCGGCGAGCGTCGCGGAGACCTCGGCGCCCTGATCGGTGTGGACGAGGGCGTTGGTGACGAGCTCGGTGATCAACAGCTCGGCCACCTCGGCGGCCTCCGTCTTGCACCGGTGGCGCATCAACTCCCGTAAATCCCTGCGGACTTCTCCCACCGCTTTCAGATCGGCCCGCCGCACGCTCCGGGTGATCCCCGACGCGTGCACGGCCGTCCCCTCCTCGGCCGACGGTTCGCGCGGCACCGGCCGCCCTCTCCGCCACAGCTTCCCGGCCTTCGCCCCCACCCGCACGGCGATGTACCTCCCGTATGCCCGCTGCCCGACGGCCCGCCTATCGAACAGGCCTACGGGATGCATGCCCCCCGGGGGAATCCGCACGCATTCGGACTCAAGGGCGCGGCACGTTACGGAGGTTGGATCGCGCCATCTGGATCATCCGGCCCACCCCTCCGTCCAGCACGATCTTGCTGGCCGAAAGTGCGAATCCGGTCACCATTTCAGCGCTGATCTTCGGCGGAATGGACAGCGCGTTGGGGTCCGTGACCACGTCCACCAGAGCGGGTCCCTTGTGCTTGAAAGCGTCCCTCAAAGCGGCTGTGAGCTGCTTGGGCTTCTCCACCCGGACCCCGTACGCGCCCGCCGCGCGGGCGATCGCGGCGAAGTCGGGGTTCTTGTTCGTCGTTCCGTACGAAGGAAGGCCGGAAACCAGCATCTCCAACTCGACCATACCGAGGGATGAGTTGTTGAAGAGGACCACTTTGACGGGGAGGTCGTACTGCACCAGGGTGAGGAAATCTCCCATCAGCATGGAGAAACCGCCGTCGCCCGACATCGACACCACTTGACGTCCGCGATCGGTGAACTGTGCGCCGATGGCCTGAGGAAGGGCGTTGGCCATGGAGCCGTGGCTGAAGGAGCCGATGATGCGGCGCCTTCCGTTCGGGGAAAGATAGCGCGCGGCCCATACGTTGCACATGCCTGTATCCACGGTGAACACAGCGTCTTCGTCGGCGAGTTCGTCGAGCACCGCGGCCACGTACTCGGGATGGATGGGGGTGCGCTTCTCGACCTTGCGCGTGTACGCCTTCACCACTCCCTCCAGGGCGTCCGCGTGCTTCTTCAGCATCCGGTCGAGGAACCGGCGGTCCGTCTTGGCCTTCACCCGGGTGTTCAGCGCGCGCAGGGTCTCCCGTACGTCGCCCCAGACCGCGAGGTCCAGCTTGGAACGGCGGCCGAGGTGCTCGGGCCGGATGTCCACCTGGACGATCTTGACGTCGTCGGGGAGGAAGGCGCTGTACGGGAAGTCCGTGCCGAGCAGGATCAGCAGATCGCACTCGTGGGTGGCCTCGTAGGCCGCGCCGTAGCCGAGCAGCCCGCTCATGCCGACGTCGTACGGATTGTCGTACTGGATCCATTCCTTGCCGCGCAGGGCGTGCCCGACGGGGGCCTTGACCCGGCCGGCGAACTCCATGACCTCCGCGTGTGCGCCGGCGGTGCCGCTGCCGCAGAACAGGGTGACCCGGTCGGCCTCGTCGACGAGCCGGACCAGCTTGTCGATCTCGCCGTCGCCGGGCCGTACGGTCGGCCGCGCGGTCACGAGGGCCTGCTCGATGCTCTGCTCCGGGGCGGGCAGGGACGCGATGTCCCCGGGCAGCGACACCACGCCGACACCGCCGCGTCCGATGGCGTGCTGGATGGCGCTCTGCAGCACGCGGGGCATCTGCCGGGGGTTGGAGATCAGCTCGCTGTAGTGGCTGCACTCGGTGAACAGCCGGTCGGGGTGGGTCTCCTGGAAGTAGCCGAGGCCGATCTCGGAGGAGGGGATGTGGGAGGCCAGCGCGAGGACCGGGGCCATGGAGCGGTGGGCGTCGTAGAGCCCGTTGATCAGGTGGAGGTTGCCGGGGCCGCAGGAGCCTGCGCAGGCGGCGAGGGAGCCGGTGATCTGGGCCTCGGCACCGGCCGCGAAGGCGGCGGTCTCCTCGTGGCGCACCTGGATCCACTCGATGCCGCCGGTGCGGCGGATGGCGTCGACGACGGGGTTGAGGCTGTCCCCGACGACTCCGTACATCCGGCGCACGCCGGCGCGCACGAGGATGTCGATGAACTGCTCCGCCACGTTCTGCTTGGCCATGGAGGGGGCGCCCTTCCCTTTTCCGGTTCGGCTCTGCCGGGTGCGCCTCCCATCCACGCATGATCCGCCGGGTTACGCCTCCCAGACCGCGGCGGCCGTCCGGTCGTCGGCGTACCCCTTGAGGCGCAGCTGGGTGTCCGCGAGGAAGGCGGCGAGGCCCGGCGGGGGTGCGTCGGCCCAGCGGGCGGCGAGCTCAGCGGAGAGCGGCTCCTCCTCGCGCATCGGGTCGGCGAGGCCGCCGGAGCACAGGAGCAGGGTGTCGCCGGGGCGGGCCACGGAGGCCCGGAAGCGGAACCGGAATCCGGCGGGCCCGGCGGGCGGGGCGGGTGGGGCCGCCGGGGCCGGGGCGGGCTCATCCAGGTCCTGCCACTGTCCGTCCCGGAGCCGGAACAGCCCGCCCGCGCCCGCGCCGAAGCAGACCCGGGTCCGGCAGCCGGGGTCGACCGGAAGCAGTACCCCGCGCAGCCCGGCCGTGTAGCCGTCCTCCGGGAGCCCGAGCTCGGCGGCGCGGGCGCGCAGCTGCCCGTAGCCGCGGTCGGTGAGCCGCTGGAGCCCTGAGCGCAGGGCTTCGCGCCGGCCGTCGCGGATGTCCTGCGACAGCCGCTCCTGGCTCCGCCCGACGGCTGCGGCGACGGAGCGGCACACCTCGGCGGCGGCTTCGGCGGCCCCGGGCGCGGCCCGGTCCCCGCCGGCGAGCACGACCAGGACCAGCGCGTCGGGGCCGGTGCCGAAGCGGGCGGTGAGCAGGAAGTCCCGCCGGGCCTCGCCCCGGAACCGGGCGGAGTCCCCGCGCACGGAGGCCGCGCGCAGCGTGTAGCCGCCGTACTGGGCCCCCTCCAGCACCGTGTCGGGGGTCAGCGCGACGAGCCCGGCCGGGTCGGCGGCGGGCAGCGCGACGGGCTCGGCGGCGTAGGTGGGCGGCCGGTCCCCCAAATGCGCCACCACGGGCCGCGGCACCCCCGCGCCCCCGAGGCCGACGTCGGAACCGCCCCCGGACGCGGGAGCGGCACCCCGTTCCGACCCGGAACCGGGATGCGATCCAAGGGCGAAGCCGGTGCGGGTGCCCGTGCGGGGATCAGCATCGAGGCCAGGGCCGACACCGGAACCGGACACGGGAACGGGACCGGATCCGGGCCCAGAGCCGGACCCGGGCCCGGAGCCGGGACCTGAGGCCGGATCGGAGCTGGAGGCGGGATAACTCCCGGAAGCAGGATCGGGAGCCGGCCCGGCCTCAGGTCCGGGACCGAACCCAGAAGCGGAACCGGGAACAAGGCCGGCGTCAGGCCCGGGACCGGACCCGGGGCCGGGAATCGCACCGGACCCGGGGCCAAGGCCGGAACCGGGAACAAGGCCGGCGTCAGGGCCGGGACCGGACCCGGGGCCGGGGATCACACCGGACCCGGGGCCAAGGCCGGACCCTGGACCGGCTGCAGGGCCGGACCTGGGATCCGAGGCGGGGCCAGAACCGGACCCGGACCCGGACACGGCCCCTTGAACCGGAGCAGAATCGACACCGGCCCCTGAAACCGGGCCGAAGCCCGGGCCGGACCCGGTAACGGCACCCGGCGGCGAGCCGGTCCCCGGGCTCGTCCACGGATCGGCGTCGCCGCCCGCACCGGGTGCCGGGGCGGATCCCGCCGGGCCGGCCGGGGCCTGGTGCCCGGCCCCGCGGTACGTGCCGTCGGGGCCGCTCCCGGCCCCTGCCGGGTCCGGACCCGGGGGCGCAGCCGCCGGCGTCGCCTCGTCCCGTGGGCCCCAGCTCCAGTCGGTCGGGTAGACCGGCTCCTCGGCGGGCAGCGCGGGCGGGACGGCGACGCTCCCGAGCGCGTACCAGGTCTGGCCGCCCTCCCGCGGGTCCCGCGGCGGCGGCAGCACCGAGCCGCCGAACGCGTCCTCCGCCACGGCCTCCGGCCGGGGGCCGGGCACGGGCGGCTCCACTACCGCGACGGGCTCCGGCACCGGCCCGGGAGCAACCACGGGCGGCTCCACTACCGCGACGGGCTCCGGCATCGGCTCCGCCACCGGCCCGGAAACAGCCACGCCCAGCTCCGGACCCGGCACCGGCTCCGCCTCGTCCCCCGTCAGGGGAACCGGCTCTCTCCGGGGGTTGGGTACCGCGGACGGCGTCGGGGCCACCAGTACCGCCGCCGAGCGGAAGCGGTGTTCCAGGGTGTCCCGGGGATCGGGTTCCGGCCCCCCGTCGGGGTCCTCGTAGAGCTTCTGCCACCAGTCATCCGCGCCCGCGTCCCGCTGACTCATGGCCCTCATTGTCGGGCTCCGGCGCAGCCGAAATCCGGCGAACGCGGGAAAAAGGGGGGCCCATCGGACCGCCGTCCGATGGACCCCCCTGCTCTATGTCGTACGACTTAGCGAATGTCGTACGCCCGCGCGACCATCTGGGTGACGGTGGCGCCGTTCTTGTCGGTCAGCTCGACCTTGAGCATGACCTGCTTGCCCGCGGCTCCGGCGTGGTCCACGGTCGCGGTCCACTGCCCGCCGCGCTCGCCGACCTTCGCCTCGCTCCAGGTGCCGCCCTCGTCGTACGAGTACGACAGCTTGGCCGAGGCGAGCGCGCCGGGCGCGTAGCCCGCGTGCCCGCTGACCGAGAGGCCGATCTTCTGGCCGTTGGCCGCGGCCAGAGTCTTCATGCCGTCCAGCGGGGCCGAGATCCGCGGGAAGATGACCGGCAGCGCCTGCGAGTACTGCGTCTCGTCCAGCTTCGAGCGGAAGGTCCAGGTGGTCTGGATCCCGGAGGAGCGCTGCCAGGTGCGGGCCGGCTGGCCGAACTTCTCCAGGTACTGGGTCAGTTCGTACGTGGCCTCGCGGGCCGGGACCTCGAAGGCCCCGAACGGGTAACCGGTGTCGCCCAGCGACTCGCCGTCGACCTTGAGCGAGACGTTGCCGAGGTCGCCGAAGCCGCCCTGCTGCGCGTAGTGCCCGGTGTCGCCCCACATGGCGGAGGCGAAGCCGATCAGGTTGCCCTGCCGCTCGGCGGCCAGCTGCTCCTTGCCCGCGGTGTCGCGCGGCGCGACCGGGCCGATGACCCCGTCGTACCAGTTCTCCGTGCGCCGGGAGCCCGCCTTGTACGTACGGTGCTGGTCGGTCATGAACTCGCCCCAGGGGAAGCTGCTGGAGACCAGGTGGTCCCAGGCGGTGTCCCCGGCGGAGTAGTACTCGGTGCGCTTGCCCGGTACCGCGACGGTGTCGATGGAGCCGAAGTACACGGCGTTGCCGAGCGGGCGGTAGGCCCCGGTCACGTCGACGTAGTCGGCGGCGACGCCCATCGACTGGTAGGCCGATTCGACGGTGCCCAGCTCGCGGTCGCGCACCCGGTAGGTGCGGTCCCCGTGGACCTGGCCCTTCTCGATCTGGGCGAGGTTGTAGACGTACGGGCTCTTCGCGCTGCCCTTCCAGCTCAGCGTGACCGGGCCCTTGCCGAGCTTGGCCAGCAGGGCCTGGCCCTCGCCCGCCTCGACGGACAGGGCCGGGAGCGCGCCGCCCGCGTAGCCGGTGAAGCCCTGCCAGCGGCCGGGAGCGTCGCGGTAGGCGAGGACGGCCTTGGCGCCGGCCGCCTTCGCGTCGTTCGCGATCCCGTACAGCGCGCCGTCGGCCACCTTGACCAGGACGATCGCGCCCTTGGCGGCGACGGCGGCGAGCTCCTCCGGGGTGCCCGTGCCCGCGTTGACGAGCGGGGCGCTGCCCGTGCCGTCGAGGTTGTCGCTGCCGGTGGAGGCGGTGATCGGGTGCAGCACCGGGCCGCCGGAGGCCTTCAGCTCGGAGAGCAGCGGCGCGGCCGCCCGCCAGTAGCTGCCGAACTCGAAGTCGCCCTCCTTGGCCGTTCCGTCGACCGAGGCGTAGTAGCCGCGGATGGTACGGCCGCCCGCCGCGGTACCCGCGTGCAGCCAGGCGTCGCCCCAGGAGCGGGAGAAGGCGAGGGTGGTGGCGCGCGCCTCGGCGGGCTTGTCGGTGGCGATGTTCAGCTTGGCCGCCTTGCGGGCGTCCAGCACGATCACCGTGTCCTTCTTGATCTCCGTCTGCGGACGGCCGAGGTAGGTGAGCGAGTCGTACATCCGCTCGCCCTCCCCGGCGTCGGGGGTGCCGACGAAGGCGGAGAGGAAGTACGAGCCCGGGCGGACCCGGTAGACCTGGTCGGCGGCCCCCTCGTTGAAGCGGCGCTCGCCGGTGGCGTCGTCGGTGCCGATCAGGTCCAGGGAGGACGGGCCCGCGGCGGGCTTGCCCGCGCGGTCGAGGAGCTTGACGCGCACCGTCACCGTCTCCGGCTCCACGTAGAGGGAGAAGGGGGTGGAGACGTGCACGCCGTTCGCCGTGGCGACGACGCGGCCGGTGACGTCCCCGTACTGGGAGCGCTCCAGCTTCGCGGCGGGGTCCAGGGCGAGCGGCACCTTGACGGTGGCGCCGGCCGGGACGGTCACGGTGCGCCGGTCCAGCCGGGCGACCTGGCTGCGGACGGCGGAGCCGTCGTTGCCGGTGACCTTCTCCACGGAGAGGTTCAGCGTGATGGGCTTCTTGCCCGTGTTGGTGTACGGGACCTCGACCGCGGTGCGGTCGCTGCGGTCCTGCGGCCAGTTGAAGGTGCCGCCCTGGAGCGCGGGGGCGCTGGTGACGGTGGTGTCGATGGCGGCCTTGACGTCGAGCCGGCCACCGCCGGTCTCCCGTACGTCGCCCGGGACCGCGGTGTCGGCGGAGCCGACGAGCGCGGCCTTGATCTGCTGCGGGGTCCAGTCGGGGTGGCGCTGCTTGACGATGGCGGCGGCGCCCGCGACGTGCGGGGTGGCCATCGAGGTGCCGGACATGGAGGTGTACGCGTACACCCCGCGGCCGCCCATGGCCGCGGCGGAGATCTGGACGCCGGGGGCGGCGATCTCGGGCTTGAGGGTGTGGTTCAGACCGGCCGGGCCCCGGCTGGAGAAGGAAGCCGTCTTGTCGTCGCGGTCGACGGCGCCGACGGTCAGCACGCTGGGCGCGCAACCGGGCGAGGAGACGGTGTTGTTGCCGGGCCCGGAGTTGCCGGCGGCGATGACGAAGAGGGTGTTGCTGCTCTGCGCGAGCGCCTCGGTGGCCGCGGCCATCGGGTCGTCACAGGAGAGCTGGGAGGGGTCGCCCAGGCTCATGGAGACCACGTCGGCCTTGCTGTCCACGGCCCACTGCATGCCCGCGATGATCCAGGAGTCCAGGCCGTAGCCGGAGTCGTTGAGGACCTTGCCGCTGAGCAGCTGGGCGCCGGGGGCGACGCCCTTCTTCGCTCCGGCGCTCGCGGCGCCGGAACCGCCCACGGTGGAGATGGTGTGGGTGCCGTGGCCCTGGCGGTCCTCGGCGGTGTCCGAGTCGGTGAAGTTCTTGGCTTCGGCGACCCGGCCCTTGAGGTCGGGGTGTTCGAGGTCGGTGCCGGTGTCGAGGACGGCGACCTTGGTGCCCGTGCCGTCGAATCCGGCGGCCCAGGCGGCGGTGGCGCCCACCTGCTTGGTGGAGCGCTCCAGGTTCGCCTGGACCTTGCCGTCCAGCCACAGCTTCTTCAGCGGGGCGGAGGCGGCCGAGCGGGCGCGCGGGTTGACGTTCGCGCCGGTGACGTCGGCCCAGAAGTCGGCGGCCTTCTCCTTGTCGGCGGCGAGCGCGACTCCGCCGATGGAGCCGAGGACCAGCGACTGCTCGGCACCGCGCGGGGCGGGCGGGGCGCTGCGGGCGAGGCCGGCGGAGCGCTCGTACACGGCGATCAGCGGGAGCTTCTTGGCGTGCGTGTCGTCGTAGCCCTGCCGGATCAGGCCGGTGACGTTGAAGAGCTCCTCGTCGACCTTGCCCGCGGCGAGCGCCTTGACCGCGCTCTCGGGGTAGACGTAGAGGTCCTTGCCCGCCTGGCGGGTCTGCACGATCGGCTGCGAGCCGTCCGCGCGGGGCATCGCGGTGGCGGCCGTACGGCCCTGCGCGTCGGTGGACACCAGGATCCGGTCACCGGTGACCAGGGTCACCGTCACGGGACCGGTGGGCTGCTTCGCGGCCTCCTGGCTCCCGGTGAGGGCCTTCTTTGCCGTTCCGGATCCTGCTCCGGACGCTCCATCGCTCGGCTGCGCCGTGGACGGGCCCACGGCCGTGACGGCCAGGACGGCCGCGATGGCCGCTCCCAGTGCCGTACGCGATATCGGGCGCATCGCTCTCCCCAGATGAATTCCGGCCAACTACTGCATTGCACGGCGAAAATGCCGCGTAAATGGCTTCTGGCCAGCGGATGTTGGTGCTGCGGTGGCGCCACCTTGGCAGAGGGGCGGGGGGTACGGCGATGATGTCGGCGGCGGGTTTGCGCCGTGGCCGCTTCCCGCCAGGAACGGCTCCGAGAGGGTTGGGTGGACGAGTTGCTGGGTGCGATAGGCCTCGACGAAGGACAGGAGTCCGCTTACCGCGCGCTGGTCGCGCTGGGGGCGGCGGAAATACCGGACCTCGCGCACCGGCTGACGCTGCCGGTGCAGCAGACCGAACGGACCCTGCGCCACCTGGAGCGCCACGGGCTCGCCGCCCAGTCCTCGGCCCGCCCCGGCCGGTGGGTGGCGGCCCCGCCCGGGGTCGCCCTGGGGGCCCTGCTCACCCAGCAGCGGCACGAACTGGAGCAGGCGGAGCTGGCGGCGGCCCTGCTGGCGGAGGAGTACCGGGCGGAGGCCGCCGAGCCGGCCGTGCACGACCTGGTGGAGGTGGTGACGGGCGCCAGCGCGGTGGCCCACCGCTTCCACCAGCTCCAGCTCGGCGCGGTGGAGGAGGTGTGCGCGCTGGTCAGCGGCCGGCCGCAGGTGGTGACGGGGACGGACAACGACGCGGAGGACCGGGCGGCCGTACGGGGCGTCGCGTACCGCGTGGTCATCGAGCGGGAGGTGCTGACCCTGCCGAGCGGGATCCGCGAGGCGTCCACCGCTCTGGCCCGCGGCGAGCACATCCGGGTGTCGGCCACGGTGCCGACCAAACTCGTCATCGCGGACCGGTCGCTCGCGATGGTCCCGCTGACGGCGCGCGGCGCGGAGCCTGCGGCGCTGGTCGTGCACGCGTCGGGGCTGCTGGAGTCCCTGATGGGGCTCTTCGAGGCGGTCTGGCGGGAGTCGCTCCCCCTGCGGCTGGGCTCCACCGGGGCGCCGGAGGAATCCGATGGCGGACCCGACGCCACGGACCTGGAGATCCTCACCCTCCTGCTGGCGGGGATGACGGACGCGAGCGTGGCGAAGCACCTGGAGCTGGGCCTGCGGACGGTCCAGCGGCGGGTCAAGGGCCTGATGGAACTGGCGGGGGTCACGACCCGGCTCCAGCTCGGCTGGCACGCGTACGAACGGGGCTGGGTGGCCCGGTAGCCCCAGGTCAGGCAGGCTGAGCAGATGGATCTGCCTCAGCTGCCCCAGTTGCTGCTGGTGGGGCTGGTGCTGGTGCTCGGATTGCTCGCGGTACTGGTCCCCGGCGCCCCCGGCACCCTCCTCGTCTGGGCCGGACTCCTGTGGTGGGCGCTGCACGAGCGGACGTCGACGGCCTGGGGCCTGCTGGCGGGCGCGACGGCACTGCTGCTGGTCGTGCAGGTGGTGAAGTGGCAGCTGCCCCCGCGACGGCTCCGGGGGGTCGGCGTCACCCGCCGGATGGTCGTGTACGCGGGTGCGGGGGCGGTACTGGGCTTCGTGCTGCTCCCGGTCGTCGGCGCGGTCCCCGGCTTCGTGGGCGGCGTCTACCTCTGCGAGCGGCGCCGCCTGGGCACCCACGGGGAGGCCTGGGCGTCGGTACGGGCGGTGATGCGGGCGGTGGGGACGAGCGTGCTGGTGGAGCTGTTCGCGTGCCTGCTGGTGGTGGGGGCCTGGGTGGGCACGGTGCTGTGGGCGTAGACCCGGCGGCCTTGGGCTTGGCCCAGGGCCTGGCTCTGGCTCTGGTTCTGGCCCTAGTCCGCCAACTGGGGCTTACGGCGTAGGCCCGACTAGGCCCTCGGCCCGATGCGCCGCGCGGGCGCGGCTGGGATCGTCTGTCCCATGACGGAGTCGAGTTTCAAGGGTTTCAGGGGTTTCAGCGAGGCCGAACTGACCTACCTGCGTGCGCAGCACCTGGGCCGGCTCGCGACGGTGGACGCGGCCGGACAGCCCCAGGCGAACCCGGTGGGGTTCTTCCCGCAGGACGACGGCACGATCCTGGTGGGCGGGCTGGCGATGGGCACGACGAAGAAGTGGCGCAACCTCACCAAGAACCCCCGGCTGTCACTGGTCGTGGACGACCTGGTCAGCACCCGCCCGTGGACGGTGCGCGGCATCGAGATCCGCGGCCACGCCACGCTGGAGGTGGGCCCGCACTCCCTGGGACCGCACTTCAGCCCGGAGGTCATCCGCATCCACCCGGACCGCGTCCTGACGTGGGGCCTGACGGACTGAGGCGCGCCCTCACGAAGGGAGAGCGGGGGCGACGAGGCACCGCACGACGCACGAAAATGCCGAGCGCATCCGGTGCGGCCGCTGGTCTCATGCCCGCACGGAGAACCAACCGACTGCGGAAGCCGCACCCTCCGACCCGTGGCTCGCCCACTTCGCCGACCGCGGCCACCCGGGTGTCCGCCGGGTCGGCGCCGGTGTGGAGGCGCCTGCCGTTCGCCACCTCGGAGATCTTCGAGGTCGAGGACCACGAGGGCGTCCTGGTGACGTACGAGCGCGAGCTGCCCGGCGGCCCGATGCGGGTCGACTCCGCGCACGCGGCGTACGAGCGCGAGCTGTCCGCCCGGCACACCGACACGCTGCTTTCCGTTCTGCGCGGCCTGGCTTCCGTTCCCGGCACCGATGCCATGCTCCGGTTGACCGTCCAGGGGGACGACCGTCCGCTGTGGCGGGATCACGACTGTTTCCGCGACGCGCTCGCGTCCCTGGTCGACCGGGCCGCGGCCCGGCACGGCGCCGCCCTCGCGGCTCACGTCCCGGACTTCGAGGCGGGAGTGGAACGCACGCGAAAGGCACTGCGCGCGCTCCCCGACGCCCCGGTGACGGCGATCCACGGTGACCTCGTACCGCCCAACATCCACGTGGACGAGGCCGGCCGGCCCGTCGCGGTGCTCGACTTCGGCTTCTACACGACCGCGGGAGACCCGGCCTTCGAGGCCGCCGCGACCGCTGCCGTCTGGGACATGTACGGGCCGCACGCCGAGGAGCACGCCGCGGAACTCACCGGGCTCTTCGGCTCGGACGAGCGCGACGGGCACTTCCGCTGGTGCGCGCAACAGCTGCGCCGCAACGCGGTGTTCGTCACCTGACGCCACGGGCGAAGTCCCCGACCCGCCCTTCGCCCGTTCCCCGGAGCTCCGCCCCGGACCCCCGCGCCTCAAACGCCGGCGAGGCCGGATTTGGCCGGCGTCGGGTCTTTTCAGCCGTCCGGCGTTTGAGGACCGGGGTCTGGGGCGGAGCCCCAGGGCGGGTCCGGGCAGCGCCCGGGGAACGGTGGAAGGGCGGGTAGGGGACTTCGCCCCGCGCAGCGCCGCCACGCACCCGCACCCCCGCCCGCATCCGGGGCGGGTCCGGGTGGGACCCCACCCCGGGCGGGACGGAACCGGCCCGGGGCGGTACCCGTCAGGCTCGGCCCGTCCGCTTCGCGGAATAGTTCGCGCGGCCCTCCGCCGAGCGGAGCCTCCAGTCACGCCTGATCTCCGCCCGGAGCCGCGCATCGGTCTTCGCGACGATCCGCTGGTTCTCCCGCAGCAGCTTGCGGTAGCTCTCCAGCCGCCGCTCGGCCAACTCCCCGGAGTCCACCGCGGCCCGCACCCCGCACCCCGGCTCCGCCTCGTGCGCGCAGTCGTGGAAGCGGCAGCGCTCCGCGTACTCCTCGATCTCCGAGAAGACCTGCCCGACGCCCGCCTCCGCGTCGAAGAGCCCGACGCCCCGCAGCCCGGGGGTGTCGATCAGCACGCCACCGCCCGGCAGCGCGAGCAGGTTCCGCGTCGTGGTGGTGTGGCGGCCCTTGCCGTCGACGTCACGCGTCGACTGGACCTCCATCACGTCCTCCCCCAACAGCGCGTTGGCCAGCGTGGACTTGCCCGCGCCGGAGATCCCGAGGAGCACGCTCGTACCGCCCCCGACCACCGCGGCGAGCACGTCCGTGCCCTCCCCGGTCATCGAGGACACGGTGAGGACCTGGACGCCGGGGGCCGTGGTCTCCACGTCCTCGACGAGGTGGCCGAGGGTGACCGGGTCCGGGACGAGGTCCGCCTTGGTCAGGACCACGAGCGGCTGCGCCCCCGATTCCCAGGCGAGCGCGAGGAACCGCTCGATGCGGCCGAGGTCCAGTTCGACCGCCAGCGACACCGCGATGATCGCGTGGTCGACGTTCGCGGCGAGGATCTGGCCCTCGGACCGCTGGGAGGAGGTGGAGCGTACGAAGGCGGTCCGGCGCGGCAGGTACGTCTTCACGTAGCGCGGCTTGCCGTGCGCCTCCAGCACCGCCCAGTCGCCGGTGCAGATGACCCGGAGCGGGTCGTGCGGGGTGACGAAGGCGGTGTCGGCGCGGACGATGCCGTCCGCCGTCATGACGTCGCACTGCCCGCGGTCGACCCGTACGACCCGACCGGGCAGGAGGCCCTGGTCCGCGTACGGGGCGAACTCGGTTGCCCACGCTTCGTCCCAGCCGTAGGGGGCCAGGGCGGAGGAAAGGGAGGAAGAAGAAGGAGAAGCGGAGAAAGCGGAGAGAGACAAGGGAAACCCTTCACAGGGTGGCCCCGGCGGTGCGCGCCGCTACCGGGCGCGAAAGAGGTGAGAGGTCAGCCGGAGACCACAGAAGTGACATCGATGATCTTCTGAGTGCGGGCAACGCCCTGCGCCATGACAGTCATCAATGAACTCACCTCCGGGTCTGCATACGTACTGACGAGCGTCCCGCAGCGACCGGCTTGACCGGTGAGCGGCGGGAACGCCCCCACCGTAACAAGCCTCCTCGGGCCCGCGCCACTTCTTTTACGGGCGGCCGCACACCGCGTTTCGAACTTACCGCCGGTCAGGGCGGACCGAGGAAATCGGCAGTCAAGTCGGCTACCGACACTAAGGTGTTCTCATGGAGCGCAGCGGAACCGCAGATTCTGAGACGATTTACGAGACGGCCCCCGATACCCGGCAGCGGATCCTGCGGGTCTCCACGGAGCTGTTCGGAGTCCACGGCTTCCACGAGACCTCGCTGCGGGAGATCGCCGAACGGGTGGGCGTCTCCAAGCCGGCGGTGCTGTACCACTTCCCCGGCAAGGCCGACATCCTCGGCGCCCTCGTGGAGCCGATGCTCCGCGAGCTGGCGGAGGCCCTGGCACGTGCGGCCGCGGCGTCGGGTGCGCCCGACGGATCCGGCGCGTCATCCGGCGCGTCCGACGGGGCCGGCACGTCATCCGGCCCCTCGGAGCGGGCCCGGTGGGCCGCCATCGAAGGAGTGCTCGACGTCTGGCTGGAGCACCGCCACTTGCTGCGCCTCAACTTCCAGGACATGGCCCTGGCCACCACCGGCCCGGTCTTCGCCCAGCTGCGCGACGCCATGCTCCGGGCCAACTTCCTGGTCGCGGGGCCGAATCCCGGGTTCGCGGAACGGGTCCGGGCGTCCCAGGCCGTCGCCATGCTCTCCGACCCGGTGGTGCTCTTCGCCGACGCCCCCGTCCCGGCCCTGCGCGAAGCCGTCCTGGACGGCGTACGCCGCCTGCTCGACGGCCCGCACGGACCGCGGGGGCCGCACGCTCCGCGCGGGCCCGACGACCCGGCCCGGCCCGCGCCGGGGGGCCGGCGCGGCCGGCGCGGGCGGCCCGCCGCCATGAGCCCGGCCATGATCGAAGCCGCCCGCCGGATGCACGCGGCGGGCAGCGGGGCCACCGCGATCGCCGCCGCCCTCGGCGTCTCCCGGGCCACGGTCTACCGGCACCTCCCCCAGGAGGAGGACACCGATTGAATGCTCCCCTCCCTGAAGGGACGGGAGTCACCTTCGGGGTTGTGCGGGGATTTCTAGCTCACGCTGCCTGGCGGGACTGCGTCCCGTCGGGTCTTCCGCGATCAGCGCCAGCCGGGTTCAGACCTGCCCGGATGAGCATCACGCGTGCGGAGTTCTTGTCCCGAGGGGACACGGCTCCGCACGCGGTGCAGGTGTAGGTGCGCTCTCCCAACGGCAGTGCGTGCTTGGCTCTCGCTCCGCACTGCGCGCAGTCCATCGTGGTGTGCGCGGGGTGTACCAGGCGGATGTCCCGCCCGTGCTTGCGGCCCATCTCGACCAAGGCCGTCTTCGTAGCGCCGATGGCGGCGTCAGCGGCCTTACGGGCCATGGCGGTCCTGGCGAGGAACTTCGGCCGGAAGTCCTCCACCGCGAGGGCATCGTGGTCGCGGACCACACGCTTGGCCCACTTACGGGCTGCGTCCTGACGCTGCCGTGCCACCTTCTTGTTCAGCTTCGCGGCATGCCGCTTCGCCTTGCGGTAGCCCTTGGATCCAGCCTGCCCGCGCTTGGGCTTCCGGCGGGCCACCATCCGCTGATAGTGCGCGAGCTTCACGGCGGCCTTCCGCCCGTACCCGGCATGCGGCAGGTCGTGGGCGTCGCTGGTGGTGGTCGCCGTCTCTTTGACGCCCCAGTCGATGCCGATCACCCGGCCCGTTTCGGGAAGCGGCTGGACCTCGGCTGGGACGACGAAGGAGGCGTACCAGTGGTCGAGGCTGTCTCGGTAGACCCGCACGCTGGACGGGGCGGAGGGAAGTTCCCGCGACCACACCACAGTCAGGACGATCCCTCCCGCCAGGTGCAGTTTCCCGTCCTTGAGACGGAAGCCGCGCCGGGTGTAGTTCAACGTCGGCAGCGCTTCCCGCTTCTTCCTGTACTTGGGCATCCCCGCCCGGCGTGCCATGGGCAGCCGGTCCTCGATGCCCTTCTGGGCCTTGGCGCGCGACTTCCCAAAATCACGGATCAGTTGCTGCTGCGGAACACTGGCCCCTTCCCGCAACCACGAGGTCTTGGCGCGGGCCTCGGTCAGCATCTTGTCGAGCTGAGCCGGGCCGCAGGTCTGCTTGTCCTCACCCTCAGGCCGGATTCCCTGACGACCCCACGAACGAGTGAGCGATCACGCACACATCGACCAACGATCCATCAACTCCGAGACCCTGTACTTGTGGAAGGCCCCATCAACCACCCCGGTGGTGAACGCCGAATCCCCGACAGCGATTCGGCTCAACCCGCCCCGCTACGCGGGAAGCCGGATTCCTCCCCGACCTCAAAGCCGGGGCACCCTACGGTGATCCTGTGACCGGCTCCGGCGCCCCGCCCACCGGTGTCCGATTCGTTCAAGACCGGCCCGGCCGGGCGTGCCTAGGGTGAGCTCATGACTCCCCGACTCGACATGATCGGCATCGTCGTCTCCGACATGGCCGCATCGCTCGCCTTCTACCGCCGCCTCGGCATCGACGTGCCCGCCGGGGCCGACTCCCAGCCGCACGTCGAAGCCGTCCTGCCGGGCGGGCAGCGGATCGGCTGGGACACGGAGGAGGTCATCCGCTCCTTCGACCCGTCCTGGACCCGCCCCACGAGCGACGGCAGGGTGGGGCTGGCGTTCCTGTGCGATTCCCCCGCCGAGGTGGACTCGCTGTACGCGGAGCTGACGGAGGCCGGGCACACGGGCCACCTGAAGCCCTGGGACGCCTTCTGGGGGCAGCGCTACGCCGTCGTCCTGGACCCGGACGGCTCCGGGATCTCCCTCTTCGCACCGGCCGCCGCGTAGGCCCCCGGCGTGGTCCCGGCCAGGGCCCGCACCTCGCGGGTGTAGTGGGCCTGGTCGGCGTATCCGGCGGCCGCCGCCACCGCCGCCTGCGGCAGCCCGCGCCGGGTCAGCGCGAGGGCCCGCTGGAGGCGCAGGATCCGGCCCAGGGTCCGGGGGCCGTAGCCGAAGGCGTCGAGCGAGCGGCGGTGCAGCTGCCGCTCCCCCAGGCCGACCGCCCCCGCGACGGCGGCCACGCCCTGCCCGGCCCGCAGCCGGGCCGCGACCTCCCGGACGAGCGGGTCCGGGAGCCCGCCGTCGGCCGTGCGGAGCCGGGCCAGCTCCTCCAGTCCCGCGCGGGGATCCCCGTACGAGGCCACGCGCGCGGTGAGGCGCCGTACCTCGGCGGCGGGCCACAGGTCGGACAGCTCGACCCGCCGGTCGCGCAGCAGGCGGGCCGGTACGCCGAGCAGCGCGGGCGCCGTGCCGGGGGCGAGCCGGATCCCGGCGAAGCCGGAGCCCGGGACTTCTCCGGCGGGGTGCGGGGCGGTGTCGGGTCCGGCCACCAGGAGCCGGCCGTCCACCCACAGCAGGTCCATGCACCCGTCGGGCAGCACGATGCCGGAGCCGGCCCCGCCGGCCCGCCAGAGCACCGCTCCGGCGACCGTCCCGGACGGCCGTTCCTCGTACCCCGAACCGGGCACGGAGTCCGCGTGATCCACCACGGACACCAGGCTACGGCGGCGGTCGGCGGCGGGCAGGCGCAGTCGCCGTCGGCGGCCGTCAGTGCTTGCGCAGGCGGGAGTGGTAGTCCTCGGGCGGCAGGAACTTCGACCAGCGCTCCGGGAACTCCGAGGGCATGCCCCCGTCCTCGTCGTCGTCCTCCGACTCCCCCTCGGCCAGGGCCCGCCAGGCGGCCGCCCGGGCCACGAGCTGGGCGGCCTCCGCCTCGCGGACCCGCTCGTTCGCCTCGCGCGCCGCCGCGGTGGCCACGGAGGGCCAGACCCGGTCGATCGCGGCGTTGACGGCGGCCCCGACGAGGACGGCGAAGGCCGAGATGCCGATCCACAGCAGGATCGCCACGGGGGCGGCCAACGATCCGTAGATGGTCGGGCCCTCCACCGTGTTGGTGAGGTAGATCCGCAGCAGGAACGAGCCGAGCACCCACATGGCGAGGGCGACCAGCGCGCCGGGCACGTCCTCGATCCAGGGCGAGCGGACCGGGACGGAGACGTGGTAGAGCGTGGTCAGGAAGGCGATGGAGAGCAGCGTGACGACGGGCCAGTACAGGACCGCGATCACCTCGGTGCTCCAGGGCACCAGCCGCACCACCGCGTCCGGGCCGACCACCATCAGGGGCAGCACGATGGCCCCGATCAGCAGGGCGGCGATGTAGAGGACGAAGGCGAGCAGCCGGGTCTTGACGATGCCGCGGTGTCCGTCGAGGCCGTACATGACGGTGATGGTGTCGATGAAGACGTTCACGGCGCGCGAGCCCGACCAGAGGGCGAAGGCGAATCCGAGGGAGATGAGGTCGGGACGGCCCCGGCCGGTGACGTCGTCGAGCATCGGTTTGGCGATGTCGTTGACGCCCCGGTCGGAGAGGACCGTGCCGACCGCGCGCAGGATGTTCTCCTCGATGCTGGCGACGGTCGTACCGCCCGACCAGCCGTCCACGTACCCGAGGAGGCCCAGCAGGCCCAGGAAGAGCGGGGGCAGCGAGAGCAGGGTGAAGAAGGCCGCTTCGGCGGCGAGTCCGAGGATCCGGTACTCGATGCACGAGTTCACGGTGTCTTTGAGCAGCAGCCACGCCATCTTGCGCTTGGAGACGTTGCGGTAGAGGGCGCGGGCCCGGTGGAGGCGTCCCGGAATCCGCTCGGGTGTTTCTTTCGCGTGCTGCACGTCCTTACGGTATCGGCATGGCAGCCACCACCCACACAGTCAGCAATCAGGCCCCGCCCCTCGTGGGCCACGACGTATACGGCAGCGACCTGGTCCTGAGCGAGGGGGTGGAGCGGCATCTCGCGGACGCCGCACCCGAACTCGCCTCGGAGGTAAGGGAAGAGCTCACGGATCTGGGGCGTGCGGCCGGATCCCGGCAGGCGCAGGACTGGGGGGCGCAGGCGAACGAGAACCCGCCGAAGCTGCGGACGCACGACCGGTACGGAAACCGGATCGACGAGGTGGAGTTCCATCCGTCGTGGCACCGGCTGCTCGGGCACGCCGTGGGCGCCGGGCTCACCGACGCGTGGGGGCGGCCGGCGGGTCATCTGCGGCGGGCGGCCGGGTTCTTCGTGTGGTCGCAGGCGGAGGCGGGGCACGGGTGCCCGGTCTCGATGACGCACGCGGCGGTACCGGCGCTGCGGACCGATCCGGAGCTGGCGGCCGAATGGGAGCCGCGGCTGACCTCGCACGTGTACGAGGAGGGGCTGCGGCCGGCCGGGCAGAAGGCCGGGGTGCTCTTCGGGATGGGCATGACGGAGAAGCAGGGCGGCAGCGACGTCCGGGCGAACACGACGGCGGCGGTGCCGCTGGACGCCTCGGGCGAATACCTGCTGACGGGGCACAAGTGGTTCTGCTCGGCGCCGATGTGCGACGGGTTCCTGGTACTGGCGCAGGCGCCGGGCGGGCTGACCTGCTTCCTGGTGCCGCGGGTGCTGCCGGACGGGACGCGGAACGTCTTCGCGATCCAGCGGCTTAAGGACAAGCTGGGCAACCGGTCGAACGCGTCGAGCGAGGTGGAGTTCGACGGGACGTGGGCGCGGCGGGTGGGCGAGGAGGGCCGGGGGGTGCGGACCATCATCGAGATGGTCGCGGCGACCCGGCTGGACTGCGTGATCGGTTCGGCCTCGCTGATGCGGCAGGCGCTGACGCAGGCCGCTCACCACACGGAGCACCGCTCCGCTTTCGGAGCACCGCTCATCGACCAGCCGCTGATGCGCAACGTGCTCGCGGATCTCGCCCTGGAGTCGGAGGCGGCCACCACCCTCACGCTCCGCCTCGCGGCCGCGTACGACGCCGTCCAGAGCTCGGGCAACGAGCAGGAGCGGGCCTTCCTGCGCATCGCGGTGCCCGCCGCGAAGTACTGGGTGACCAAGCGTTGTACGCCGATGGTGGCGGAGGCCCTGGAATGCCTGGGCGGAAACGGCTACGTCGAGGAGTCCGGGATGCCCCGGCTGCTGCGCGAGTCCCCGCTGAACTCCATCTGGGAAGGATCGGGCAACGTCCAGGCCCTCGACGTGCTGCGCGCCCTCCAGCGCGAGCCGCAGGCGCTGAACGCCTTCCTCCAGGAGGTCGGCCTGGCGCGCGGCGCCGATCACCGGCTGGATTCGGCCATCAAGAACCTGCTGACCGAGCTCGCGGACCTGGAGGGCATCGAGGCGCGGGCCCGGCGGGTCGTGGAGCGGATGGCCTTGGTGCTGCAGGGATCCCTGCTGGTGCGCTGGGCCCCGCCGGAGGTGGCCGACGCCTTCTGCGCCTCGCGCCTGGGCGGTGACTGGGGCGCGGCCTTCGGCACGCTGCCGCACAGTCTGGATCTGGGATCCGTGGTGGAACGGGCCCGGATCGCGGGCTAGCGGAGGGCCCCAACCCTCCGGAAGCGGGCTCATGCAGAGGGCCCCAACCCTCCGAAAAGCACTGTGGTGCGGGATCCGGGCCCGTTGACCAGGAACAGGGATGGCGCCGCGCCGACTCGGCACCACCCCTGATCCGAGACGCCCCGAGGAAGGAGCTGTCACGTCGCTCGGCGACGTGCGCACAGTTTCGATCGGGCGACCGGGACTTGGCGAGAGTTGCAAGACGTTGCAACCTTTGACTTGGAACCGCCCTTGGGGGCGTACCGGTCCGCCCGCTGGAAGCAGCGCGCACCGGACGGCCCCGCCGGGCGGGAACCGTCGTACGCATGTTCGGCACGGGGAGGTTCCGGTGGTCCACACCACAGGCAGCGCGGTCGATGCGGCACGCATCTCGGCCATGGACGCGCGCGAGGCCGCGCGTCTGCTCAAGGGGGTACGGGCGGCCGCGCTCGCCGGGGACCGGCCGCCGGCCGCGCCGCGCCCGGAGATCGCCGAGTCCTGGCGCCGGATGATGGCGGGCGGGGTCCACCCGGACCGCGACAGCCGCTCGCGGATGCTCTCGGCCGCCGAGACCGAGGAGCGGCGCCAGACCTCTCCGCTACGGGACCTGCTGCCCGTCCTGCGCGAAGGACTGCTCCCCGCGCTGGACGAGGCCCTGCACATCATGGTCGTCGCCGACGCCGACGGGCGGCTCCTGTGGCGGGAGGGCCACTCCTCGATCCTGCGCAACGCGGACCGGCTCGGCTTCGGCGTGGGCGCCCACTGGGACGAGGCGGTGGTCGGCACCAACGGGGTCGGCACCGCCCTGGTGACCCGCAGACCGGTCCAGGTGTTCTCGGCCGAGCACTTCGTCTCCAGCCACCACGACTGGACCTGCGCCGGAGCCCCCGTGCGGGACCCCCGCGACGGGCAGCTGCTGGGGGTCCTCGACGTCAGCGGGCCGCTGGCCACCATGCACCCGGCGACCCTGACGTGGGTGAGCTCGGTGGCCCGGCTCGCGGAGCGGGAGCTGCGGGTACGGCACCTGGAGTCGCTGGAACGGCTGCGGGCGGTGGCGGCCCCGCTGCTGGCCCGGATGCCGGGGCGGGCGCTGGCCCTGGACGCCAACGGGTGGACCGCCGCCGTCACGGGGCTCGCTCCGACGGAGCGGATCCCGCTGCCCAAGACCTTCGGACCGGGCCGGGTGTGGGTGCCGCAGCTCGGCGACTGCCTGGTGGAGCCGCTGCCGGGCGGCTGGCTGGTGACCGTCACGGAGGCCCGTACCGGCGCCGGGGCGGCGGCCCGCGTCGTCCTCGACCTCAGCCGGCCGGGGGCGTGGCGGGCCACCGTCTACGGGGCTGCGGGGAGCTGGTCGCAGGAGCTCAGTCCGCGCCACGCGGAGCTGCTGTTCCTGCTGGCGGAGTCCCCCCGTGGACGGTCGGCGGCGGAGCTCGCGCAGGAGCTGTTCGGGGATCCGACCCGCACGGTGACGGTCCGCGCGGAGATCTCCCGGATCCGCCGCAACCTCGGCGGCGTGCTGGCCCACCGCCCGTACCGCTTCGCCCACGACGTGGAGGTGGAGCTGATCCGGCCGGGGAACCCGGCCGCCCTGCTGCCGCACTCCACGGCGCCGGCGGTGATCAGCGCCCGGCTGGGCCATACGGGAACCGGCGTGATTCCCTGACGTCCATGAGCACGAGCACACTGACCACCTGGTCCCTGGAAATGACCGCACCGTCCGACCTCGTCGCGGCGGCCGTCCCGGGCCCGGAGATCCGGATCGTCCGGTCGGAGGTCCCCTCCCCCGAGTTCAGCCGGTTCCTCTACGCCTCGGTGGGCGGCGACATCCACTGGACGGACCGGCTGTCGCTGACCCGTGCGCAGTGGGTGGAGCAGCTGGACCGTCCGGGCGTGGAGACGTGGGTGGCGTACGACCGGGGCACCCCGGCGGGGTACGTGGAACTCGACCCGCAGCCCGACGGTGTGGTGGAGATCATGTACTTCGGGCTCCTCCCCGATTTCCGGGGGCGGCGCATCGGCGGCCACCTGCTGACCGTGGGCATCGAGCGGGCCTGGTCCCTGGCCGAGCGCTGGCCGGAGCTGGCCCCGACGCGGCGCGTCTGGCTGCACACGTGCAGCGACGACGGCCCGACCGCCATGGCGAACTACCTCCGGCGCGGCTTCAAGGTATTCAAGGAGGAGACGGAGGAGAAGGCCGTCACCCCCACCCCCGGCCCCTGGCCGGGCGCGTAACCCTGCGGGGCGGCAGGGCGGCCCTGCGGGGCCGTCCCCTGCCTGCCCTTCCCCCGTTCCCCGGGCGCTGCCCGGACCCGGCCCTCAAACACCAGACGGGCATGTGGCTGCTGGCCCCTCAAGGGGCTCCTGAGGTGACCCCCGTCACCGGGATCTTGCGATGCGAGACGAGTTCGTCCGGATTGTGGACAGTAGTGGACTCCTCCAATCGCCCCATGCCACGCTTCCCCCCATGAACGGAGCTGGAATTGCCTTGGTGAGTCGGCGGCACGTCGACCTCGGCCGCATGTCCAGCGCCATCTGTCCGGCGCGCTGACGCACAGCACCGCCGCGACAGCGCCCCGCACCGACGTCGCCGCGGAAGCGAACACACCGCCCGTCGTCAGCCACCACAGCAGTCCCCTGTAGGCCGTTCGTCGCCCCAAAAAGGCCGCGAAACAGCCACATCCGCTCACGCGTGCGCCAGGGGTCACGCCGCCGCTCCCCCTGCCCCTGCCTCGAGCCGCCGAAGAAGGACGTACCGCCATGGCCGCCACCCCCGATACGACCGCAGCCGCCGCACCCGCCGCCGCCGCGCGCCGCAAGCCCGGCCGTCACCGCGGTGAGGGCCAGTGGGCCGTCGGCCACCACACGCCCCTCAACGGCAACGAGCAGTTCAAGAAGGACGACGACGGCCTCAATGTGCGTGCGCGCATCGAGAACATCTACTCCAAGGCGGGCTTCGACTCGATCGACCCCAACGACCTGCGCGGCCGTATGCGCTGGTGGGGCCTCTACACCCAGCGCAAGCCCGGGATCGACGGCGGCAAGACCGCGATCCTGGAGCCGGAGGAGCTGGACGACAAGTACTTCATGCTGCGCGTCCGCATCGACGGCGGCCGGCTCACCACCGAGCAGCTGCGCGTCATCGGCGAGATCTCCGAGGAGTTCGCCCGCGGCACCGCCGACCTCACGGACCGGCAGAACGTGCAGTACCACTGGATCCGCATCGAGGACGTCCCGGAGATCTGGCGCCGTCTGGAGGCCGTCGGCCTCTCGACCACCGAGGCCTGCGGTGACACCCCCCGCGTGATCCTCGGCTCGCCCGTCGCCGGCATCGCGCTGGACGAGATCATCGACGGCACCCCCGCGATCGACGAGATCTACGCCCGCATCGTGGGCAACCCCGCCTTCTCGAACCTGCCCCGCAAGTTCAAGTCCGCGATCTCCGGCTCGCCGCTGCTCGACGTGGCGCACGAGATCAACGACATCGCCTTCGTGGGCGTGAACCACCCCGAGCACGGCCCCGGCTTCGACGTCTGGGTCGGCGGCGGTCTCTCCACCAACCCGAAGCTGGGTGTGCGCCTGGGCACCTGGGTCTCGCTCGACGAGGTCCCGGACATCTACGAGGGCGTCATCTCGATCTTCCGCGACTACGGCTACCGCCGGCTGCGCACCCGCGCCCGCCTGAAGTTCCTCGTCGCCGACTGGGGCCCGGCCAAGTTCCGCCAGGTCCTGGAGGACGAGTACCTCAAGCGCAAGCTGACCGACGGCCCCGCGCCCGAGCAGCCCACCGGCCAGTGGCGCGACCACGTCGGCGTGCACCAGCAGCAGGACGGCAAGTTCTACGTCGGCTTCGCGCCCCGCGTGGGCCGTGTCGACGGCGCCACCCTGACGAAGATCGCCGCCGTCGCCGAGCAGCACGGTTCCGGCCGGCTGCGCACCACCGCCGAGCAGAAGATGATCGTGCTCGACATCGAGGCGGGCCAGGTCGACTCGGTCGTCGCGGCCCTGGAGGCGCTCGACCTGCGGGTCAACCCGTCCCCGTTCCGCCGCGGCACGATGGCCTGCACCGGCATCGAGTTCTGCAAGCTGGCCATCGTCGAGACGAAGGCGCGCGGCGCCTCGCTGATCGACGAACTGGAGCGCCGACTGCCGGAGTTCGCCGAGCCGCTCACCATCAACATCAACGGCTGCCCGAACGCCTGCGCCCGTATCCAGGTGGCGGACATCGGTCTCAAGGGCCAGCTGGTCCTGGACGACGAGGGCAACCAGGTCGAGGGCTACCAGGTCCACCTGGGCGGCGCACTCGGGCTGGAGGCCGGTTTCGGCCGCAAGGTCCGCGGGCTCAAGGTCACCTCGGCCGGTCTGCCGGACTACGTCGAGCGGGTCGTCTCGCGCTTCGAGGACCAGCGCGAGGACGGCGAGCGCTTCGCCGCCTGGGTCACCCGTGCCAAGGACGAGGATCTGTCGTGAGCGAGCGCGCCGCACCGTTCTACTGCCCGTACTGCGGCGACGAGGACCTGTTCCCGAACGAAACAGGCCACGGCGCCTGGGAATGCAGGGCCTGCAATCGAGCCTTCCAGCTGAAGTACCTCGGGCTGCTGGCCCGGGGTGTTCAGTCCAATGACGCTGGAGGGGGCGAGATATGACCACGATTCAGGACGCGAGTCTCAAAAACCTGCAGGCGCTGGCCGAGCAGGCGGGCCGGGACCTCGAGGACGCCACCGCGCTGGAGATCCTCACCTGGGCGGCCGAGACCTTCGGCAAGAAGTTCGCCGTGACCTCCTCCATGGAGGACGCGGTCGTCGCCCACCTCGCCTCCCGCGCCTTCCCCGGCGTGGACGTGGTCTTCCTCGACACGGGCTACCACTTCGAGGAGACCATCGGCACCCGTGACGCGGTCGAGGCCGTGATGGACGTCAACGTCATCACGCTCACCCCGCGCCAGAGCGTCGCCGAGCAGGACGCCGAGTACGGCCCCAAGCTGCACGACCGCGACCCCGACCTGTGCTGCGCGCTGCGCAAGGTCAAGCCCCTCGAAGAGGGCCTGACCGCGTACGACGCCTGGGCCACGGGCCTGCGCCGCGACGAGTCCCCGACCCGGGCGAACACCCCGGTGGTCGGCTGGGACGAGAAGCGGCAGAAGGTCAAGGTCTCGCCGATCGCCCGCTGGACCCAGGACGACGTGGACGCGTACGTCCTGGAGCACGGCGTCCTCACCAACCCGCTGCTGATGGACGGTTACGCCTCCGTCGGCTGCGCCCCCTGCACCCGCCGGGTGGCGGAGGGCGAGGACGCCCGCGCCGGCCGCTGGGCCGGGCGCGGCAAGACCGAGTGCGGACTGCACGGCTGATGACGGCCACCAGCGCGACCAACGAACGTACTGAACCGACGGAGACGAACCAGATGAGCGTGAGCGACCAGGGCGCCACCGTGTGGCTGACCGGGCTGCCGAGCGCGGGCAAGACCACCATCGCCTACGCGCTGGCCGAGCGGCTGCGCGCCGAGGGCCACCGCGTGGAGGTCCTCGACGGCGACGAGATCCGCGAGTTCCTCTCCGCCGGCCTCGGCTTCAGCCGCGAGGACCGGCACACCAACGTGCAGCGGATCGGCTTCGTCGCCGAACTCCTCGCGTCCAACGGCGTCAAGGCGCTCGTCCCGGTGATCGCGCCGTTCGCGGACAGCCGTGAGGCCGTCCGCAAGCGGCACGCCGCCGAGGGCACCAGCTACCTCGAAGTGCACGTGGCCACTCCGGTGGAGGTGTGCTCCGAGCGTGATGTGAAGGGCCTGTACGCCAAGCAGGCGGCGGGCGAGATCTCCGGTCTGACCGGGGTCGACGACCCGTACGAGGCACCGGAGTCCCCGGACCTCCGCATCGAGTCGCACACGCAGTCCGTACAGGAATCGGCTTCGGCCCTGCACGCACTGCTCACCGAGAGGGGTCTGGCATGACCGCCACCGTCGCACACGTCCACGAAGGGACGGACGCGCCCTACGCGCTGTCGCACCTCGATGCCCTCGAGTCGGAGGCCGTGCACATCTTCCGCGAGGTGGCGGGTGAGTTCGAGAAGCCGGTGATCCTGTTCTCGGGCGGCAAGGACTCCATCGTCATGCTGCACCTGGCGCTGAAGGCGTTCGCGCCGGCGCCGGTGCCGTTCACCCTGCTCCACGTGGACACCGGCCACAACTTCCCCGAGGTCCTGGACTACCGCGACCGCGCGGTCGCCAAGCACGGTCTGCGCCTGCACGTGGCCTCCGTCCAGGAGTACATCGACGCCGGCAAGCTCCGCGAGCGTCCCGACGGCGTCCGCAACCCGCTGCAGACCGTCCCCCTCACGGAGGCGATCCAGAGCCGCAAGTTCGACGCCGTCTTCGGCGGCGGCCGCCGCGACGAGGAGAAGGCCCGCGCCAAGGAGCGCGTCTTCTCCCTGCGCGACGAGTTCTCCCAGTGGGACCCGCGCCGCCAGCGGCCCGAGCTGTGGAACCTGTACAACGGACGCCACGCGCCGGGTGAGCACGTGCGCATCTTCCCGCTGTCCAACTGGACCGAGCTGGACGTGTGGCAGTACATCGCCCGCGAGAAGATCGAACTGCCGGAGATCTACTTCGCCCACGAGCGCGAGGTCTTCCAGCGCAACGGCATGTGGCTGACGGCCGGCGAGTGGGGCGGCGCCAAGGACGGCGAAGCCACCGAGACCCGCCTGATCCGCTACCGCACCGTCGGTGACATGTCCTGCACCGGTGCCGTCGACTCCGACGCCACCACGCTGGACGCCGTGATCACCGAAATCGCCGCTTCCCGCCTCACCGAGCGGGGCGCGACCCGCGCCGACGACAAGCTGTCCGAAGCCGCGATGGAAGACCGCAAGCGCGAAGGGTACTTCTAGAAATGACCTCCACCACCGAGCAGTTCGCCGATCTCTCGGCGACCACGCTGCTGCGCTTCGCGACCGCGGGCTCCGTCGACGACGGCAAGTCCACCCTGGTCGGCCGCCTCCTGCACGACTCCAAGTCGGTCCTCACCGACCAGCTGGAAGCCGTGGAGCGGGTCTCGGCCAGCCGTGGTCAGGACACCCCCGACCTGGCGCTGCTCACCGACGGCCTGCGGGCCGAGCGGGAGCAGGGCATCACCATCGACGTGGCCTACCGCTACTTCGCGACCGCCCGGCGCCGGTTCATCCTGGCCGACACCCCCGGGCACGTGCAGTACACCCGGAACATGGTCACCGGCGCCTCCACCGCCGACCTCGCCGTGGTGCTCGTCGACGCCCGCAACGGCGTGATCGAGCAGACCCGCAGGCACGCCGCCGTCGCGGCCCTCCTCCGGGTCCCCCACGTGGTCCTCGCCGTCAACAAGATGGACCTCGTGGGCTACGAGGAGACCGTCTTCGCATCGATCGCCGAGGAGTTCACCGCGTACGCCACGGGCCTCGGAGTCCCGGAGATCACCGCGATCCCGATCTCCGCCCTGGCCGGCGACAACGTAGTGGAACCCTCCGCGAACATGGACTGGTACGGCGGCCCCACGGTGCTGGAGCACCTGGAGACGGTCCCGGTCAGCCACGACCTCACCGCCTGCCCGGCGCGTTTCCCGGTGCAGTACGTGATCCGTCCGCAGACCGCCGAGAACCCGGACTACCGGGGCTACGCGGGTCAGATCGCCTCCGGCGTGCTGCGCGTCGGCGAGGCCGTCACCGTCCTGCCGTCGGGCCGCGCCTCGGTCATCGAGGGCATCGACGCGCTCGGCGAGAGCGTCGACATCGCGTGGGCCCCGCAGTCGGTGACCCTGCGTCTGAAGGACGACATCGACATCTCGCGCGGCGACCTGATCGCGCCGTCGTCGAGCTCCCCCGCCACCACGCAGGACGTCGTGGCGACGGTCTGCCACGTGGCGGACCAGCCCCTCGCCGTGGGCGCCCGGGTGCTGATCAAGCACACCACCCGCACGGTGAAGGCGATCGTCAAGGAGATCCCCTCGCGGCTGACCCTGGACGACCTGTCCCAGCACCCGAACCCCGGGCAGCTGGTGGCCAACGACATCGGCCGCGTCGTCGTCCGTACCGCCGAGCCGCTCGCGCTCGACTCGTACGCCGACTCGCGCCGCACCGGGTCCTTCCTGCTGATCGACCCCGCGGACGGCACGACCCTGGCGGCCGGAATGGTCGGCGAATCCTTCGCCTCCACCGCCGAGACCACCGTGCAGGCGGACGAAGAAGGCTGGGACTTCTGATCATGCTTGCCGATATCTACTCCACCTTCGCGAAAGAGGGCGGCCGCGTTGGCAGCGGCTCCCTCGGCAGCGGCCAGGGAGGTGTGGGGCGATGTGCGTAATGACGTACGCGCACCGCATGCGCGCCCACACCCCCCGCGAGCCGTACCTGCCCTTGCTCAGCAAACGAAGACGTGCGTCGTGACACGACGCTACGAGAGGAAGTCCTCCCGTGCCTGCCATCGGTACCTCTGCTAAGACCCTGCACCGCGGCCTCGCCGCCGCTGCCGCCCTGCCGCTCCTGATCGGCGCCCTCGCCTCGTGCGGCTACGGTTCCGAGGCCGTGAAGGACGACGCTCCGAAGGCGAACGTCGCCGCCGACGGCTCCGCGAAGAAACTCTCGGCCTCCGAGGTCCGCATCGGCTACTTCCCGAACCTGACCCACGCCACCGCGCTGGTCGGCCTTCAGGAAGGCCTGATCGCCAAAGAACTCGGCGCCACCACCATCAAGCCGCAGTCCTTCAACGCCGGCCCCTCCGAGATCGAAGCCCTCAACGGCGGCTCTCTCGACATCGGCTTCATCGGCCCCTCGCCGTCGATCAACGCCTACGTGAAGTCCAAGGGCTCCAACCTGCGGATCATCTCCGGCTCCGCCTCCGGCGGCGTGAAGCTGGTCGTGAACCCGGCGAAGATCAAGACCCTCGACGACCTCAAGGGCAAGAACATCGCGACCCCGCAGAAGGGCAACACCCAGGACGTCGCGTTCCTCAACTGGATCGCCGAAAAGGGCTGGAAGGTCGACCCGGAGTCCGGCAAGGGTGACGTCTCCGTCGTCCGCACCGACAACAAGGTCACCCCGGACGCCTTCAAGTCGGGCTCGATCGACGGCGCCTGGGTCCCCGAGCCCACCGCCTCCAAGCTCGTTTCCGACGGCGGCGCCGTCCTCCTCGACGAGACCGCCCTGTGGCCCGACAAGAAGTTCGTCATCACGAACGTCATCGTCTCGCAGAAGTTCCTCAAGGAGCACGCGGACGTCGTCGAGGCCGTGCTCAAGGGCACCGTCAAGACCAACGAGTGGATCAACGCCAACCCCGACAAGGCCAAGGCCTCCGCCAACGCCAAGCTCGCAGCCGAAGGCGGCAAGCCCCTCGACGCCAAGGTCATCGACCCGGCGTGGCCCAGCATCCTCATCACCGACGACCCGCTCGCCGCAACGCTGAAGAAGCAGGCCGACCAGGCGGTCAAGGCCAAGCTCATCGAGCAGCCCGACCTCAACGGCATCTACGACCTGACGCTCCTGAACAAGGTCCTCAAGGCCGCGGGCAAGCCCGAAGTCTCCGACGCCGGCCTCGGCGCCACCAAGTAACCCCGTAGACCAGCAACCCCAGGAGGTGACGACCATGGCCACCATGCTTGCCAAGGCTGCCGAGGGCTCCGTAGCGGAGCTGACGCACGCTGCCCGCATCGAGCACGTCTCGAAGTCCTTCTCCGGCCCGGCCGGATCGCAGCTCGTCCTGGACGACATCAGCCTCGATGTCGCTCCCGGAGAGTTCGTCACCATCCTGGGCGCCTCGGGGTGTGGAAAGTCCACCCTGCTCAACCTGGTCGCCGGACTGGACAAGCCGTCCGCCGGGTCGATCGAGACCCCCGGCGGCCGTCCGGCCCTGATGTTCCAGGAGCACGCCCTCTTCCCGTGGCTCACCGCGGGCAAGAACATCGAACTCGCCCTGCGCCTGCGCGGGGTGGCCAAGGCCGACCGCAAGCCGGAGGCCGAGCGGCTGCTGGAGCTGGTCCGGCTCGGCGGCTCGTACGGCAAGCGGGTCCACGAGCTGTCCGGCGGCATGCGCCAGCGCGTGGCCCTGGCCCGGGCGCTCGCCCAGGACAGCCAGCTGCTGCTGATGGACGAGCCGTTCGCGGCGCTCGACGCCATCACCCGTGACGTGCTGCACGGCGAGCTCACCCGCATCTGGGAAGAGACGAACCTCTCCGTCCTGTTCGTCACGCACAACGTCCGCGAGGCCGTACGGCTCGCGCAGCGTGTGGTCCTGCTGTCCTCGCGCCCCGGCCGGGTCGCGAAGGAGTGGACCGTGGGCATCCCGCAGCCGCGCCGCATCGAGGACGCGGACGTCGCGGAGCTGTCCCTTGAGATCACTGAACACCTGCGTGGGGAGATCCGCCGCCATGGCCAGCACTGACACCACCCCCGAGGCCCCGTCCAAGGCCAAGGCCGAAGACCTCGCCGGACTGGAGGCGGGCCTCGACGCGCTCGACGCCGTCCAGACCCACCGCACCCCGATCCGCGAGGTGCTGGTCAAGAAGGTCCTGCCGCCGGTCATCGCCGTCGGCCTGGTCCTCCTCGTCTGGCAGATCCTCGTCGCGGCGAAGATCACCGACGAGACGAAGCTCCCCGCCCTGTCCTCCGTCTGGGACAGCCTGTCCGACATGTGGATGAAGGGCACCCTGCTCGAGGTCATCTGGACCAGCGTCTCGCGCGGTCTGCTCGGCTTCCTGCTGGCCCTGGCCATCGGCACCCCGCTCGGCCTGCTCGTCGCCCGGGTGAAGTTCGTCCGCGCCGCGATCGGCCCGATCCTGCAGGGCCTGCAGTCGCTGCCCTCGGTCGCCTGGGTGCCCCCGGCGGTGCTCTGGTTCGGACTCAACGACGCGATGATGTACACCGTCATCCTGCTCGGCGCCGTCCCGTCGATCGCCAACGGCCTCGTCTCCGGCATCGACCAGATCCCGCCGCTGTTCCTGCGGGCCGGTCGCACCCTCGGCGCCACCGGACTGCGCGGAGCCTGGCACGTGGTCATGCCGGCCGCGCTGCCCGGCTACCTGGCCGGTCTCAAGCAGGGCTGGGCCTTCTCCTGGCGCTCCCTGATGGCCGCCGAGATCATCGCCAGCTCCCCCGACCTGGGCCTGGGCCTGGGCCAGCTCCTCGAAAACGGCCGCAACAACATCGACCTGCCCGGCGTGTTCCTCGCGATCATCCTGATCCTGGTCGTCGGCATCGCGATCGACCTGCTCATCTTCAGCCCGGTCGAGCGGTGGGTGCTGCGCACCCGCGGCCTGCTGGTCAAGAGCTGATCACGTGTCCGCGCACGTCACGCACTCCACGCAGGCCCCCGCCCTGCTGATCATCGCCCACGGCAGCCGCGACCCGCGGCACGCGGCGACCGTGCACGCCCTCACCCGGCGGGTACGGGCGCTGCGGCCGGGGCTGCGCGTGGAAACCGCCTTCCTGGACTTCGACACCCCGACCGTCGACCAGGCGGTGGCCTCGCTCTACCTGTCGGGCGTACGCGACGTCGTGGCGCTCCCGCTCCTCCTGACGCGGGCGTTCCACGCGAAGTCCGACATCCCGGCGGTGCTCGCCGGAGCCACGTCCCACCTGCCGGACCTCTCGGTCCGGATCGCCGATGTGCTCGGACCGTCGCCGCTGCTGCTGGCGACCCTGGAGCGCCGGCTGTGGGAAGCCGGCCTCACCCCGGCGGACCGTGCCACCACCGGTGTGGTGCTCGCGTCCGCCGGCTCCTCCGACCCGGAGGCGATCGCAGTGATCGCTGAAATCGCGCGGGAGTGGCGGCACACCGGTTGGTGCGCCGTGCGGCCTGCGTTCGCCTCCGCTGTTCTCCCCCGGACCGAGGACGCCGTACGGGCGCTGCGCGCGGAGGGCGTCCGCCGGATCGCGGTGGCCCCCTACGTCATCGCCCCCGGCCGGCTCCCCGACCGCATCACGGCGGGCGCCGAAGCCGCGGGGGCCGACGTGATCGCGGCCGTCCTGGGCCCCTCCCCGGAACTGGCCCGACTGCTGCTGCGCCGCTACGACGCGGCCGCCCCGACCCAGGCCCGCATCCCGGCCCTGGCGGCCTGACCCGCCTGCGGCGGGTGCCGGGCACATTTCAGCCTCGCCGGCGTTTGAGGCGCGGGGTCTGGGGCGGAGCCCCAGGGAACGGGCGAAGGGCGGGTAGGGGACTTCCCCCGCAGGGCCCGCCCACCCACCCACACCCGGCGTGTGCCTACGCCCGCGCCGCGGCCTCGTCGGCCAGGGCCGTCAGGTCCTCGATGGACATCGCGCCCGGCGGCAGCCCCTCCCGGGCAAAGATGTTCGCCGCGACGCGCAGCGTGTCGTTGACCGGCGTGGCCACCCCGTGCAGCCGCCCCAGCAGCACGATCTCCCCGTTGAGATAGTCCGCCTCCACGGACCCCGTCCCCCGCGCCAGGCTCTGCCAGGACGACCCGCCCCGCACCACTCCGGCCGGCGCCTCCACCTTGCCGTCGCGGGCCTCCGCCTGCTCGGCGTCCGAGGCGCAGGCGATGCCCGCGGCGGCGAAGGCCGCCTTCGCCTCACGCACGGCCCGCAGCAGCAGCGCCGCCTTCGCGGGCTCCGGCTCGGGGCCGGTCGTCGCCTGGACCGCGTTGCCCAGGTTGCCCAGCAGCTTCGCGTACTTCCACCGCATCACGTCCTCGACGACCGGCGCCCCGAACCCCGCCTTCTCCAGGTCCGCCGCGATCCGCCGGGCCGTGCCGTCGGCGCCCCCGGCGGCCTTGCCGAGGTGCAGGATCCCGGTCAGCGGAGCGCACAGAGCGGAGACCACGCCCGGCTCCAGGAAGGTCGCCGGCAGCCACACGCAGACCCCGTACACGCGCGCGAAGCGCCGTAGGGCGAGGCGTTCGCTCTCCACGCCGTTCTGCGCGCACAGCACCGGCAGCCGCTGGGCCGCCGTACCGCCGCCGGCGACCTCCGCGTCACCCCACGCGTCGAGCGCGGCCAGCGCGTCCTGCGTCTTCACGGTCAGCAACAGCACGTCTCCGGGGCGCAGTTCACCCAGCTCTGCCGGTCCCGTGACGACGGGCAGCCGGTGCACCCGCTCCCCGTCCGCCGTGGTGAGCCGCAGCCCGTTCGTCCGCAGGGCATCCGCGTGGGGGCCGCGCGCGACGAGGACGACCTCGCTGCCGGACTCCGCCAGCCGTCCGCCGATGGTCGCGCCGATCGCTCCGGCGCCGATGATGATGTAACGCATGCCCTCGAGCCTGGCACATCCGCGGGCCTGAGCTACGGTCGGGCCATGTCTGTTGACGTGGATGAGACGTTCGCCCTCGGCGGGGACCTGCCCGTACGCCGCCTCGGGCTCGGCACCGGCGGCCTGGTCGGCGCCGGCTACTGGGGCCCGCGCGCGGAACGCCCCGCATCGGTCGCACTGCTGCGCACCGCCGTCGCCCGCGGAGTCACCCTGATCGACACCGCCGACAACTACGGCCCCCACCTGGCCGAGGAACTGGTCGCCGAAGCCCTCCACCCGTACGGGGAGGACCTGGTGGTCTCCACCAAGGGCGGGGTGGTGCGCACGGGCCCCGACGAGTGGCACGCGGCGGGCCGCCCGGAGGAGCTCCGGGCCATGTGCGAGGCGAGCCTGCGCAGGCTCCGCCTGGACCGGATCGACCTGTACCAGCTGCACCGCTTCGACCCGGCCGTCCCGCCGGCGGAGCAGCTGGGCACGCTGGCCGAGCTCCGGGCGGAGGGCAAGATCCGCCACATCGGGCTGAACACGGTGACGGCGGACCAGCTCCGGGAGGCCCTGTCCGTGGTTCCGGTGGCCTCGGTCCAGAACCCGTACAACCTCCTGGACCGCTCCTCGGCGGAGCTCCTCGCCCTGTGCGAGGAACGCGGCATCGCCTTCCTCCCGTACTACCCGCTGGGCAGCGGAGCCCTGACCCGGGAGAGCGCCGCCGCACTGACGGCGGTCGCCGCCGAACACGGCGCGTCCACCGGCCAGATCGCCTTGGCCTGGCTCCTCCGGCACTCTCCGGTCCTCTGCCCCACCCCGGGCACGGGTTCCCCGGACCACCTGGCGGAGAACCTGGACGCGGCAACGGTCCAGCTGACCCCGCAGGAGGTCTCCCTGCTGAACGGGCTGGCGGAGTAGGGCCTGTTGCGCAGGGTGCGACGGGCCGGACGAGGTGTCTCCGTCGTGAGGTGGTGGCAAAGGTCAGTACGCGGGCTCGACGGCCGTGTGGTCAGTCCTGCGTGAGTTCGACCAGTTTCACGACCGTGTTCCAGTTGCGGGTGGTCACGTCGAGGCCCTTGACCACGGCCGGCTTCGCGAGGGCCTCGGCGAGTGTGGAGCGGCCCAGGCCGTTCGGGGCGTAGAGGTAGATGACGCGGTCGCCCACGCGGTACTCCTCCGGGAGGTGCGCGGGGACGTCGATCGAGGCGAAGCGGGACTCGGCGGGCTGCTCGGAGCAGAAGGTGGCGTGGAGCTGTTTGCCTTCGAGGTCGGCGGCCGGGAAGGGACAGGCGTCGGCCACGGCGCGCAGGTAGGCACCGTCGACGACCAGGCAGGGGACGCGGAAGCCGAAGTGGGCTTCGATGGCGGCCTCCAGCTCGCGGGCGAGGGCATCCGGGGCCTTCCCGCTCGCGGTGGCGAAGACGGCGTTGCCGCTCTGGAGGTACGTCTGCACGTTCTCGTGGCCCAGCCCGCCCAGAACCTGGCGCAGCTCGGCCATCGGGACCTTCTTGTTCCCGCCGACGTTGATGCCCCGGAGCAGTGCCGCGTAGGTGGTCCTGGCGGCCTTGGTCGTCTTGGTCGTCTTGGTCATGTCTGCACGATAGGCCTCACCCCTGACAGTGCATGCGACATCGGCGGGGGCGGTGGGAAGGGCCCCGCCAGAGGTCAGACGGCTGCGCGGCGCAGGTGCAGATGGCCGTCGAGCGGGTAGGAGGGCGGCGCCGACGGCAGGATCCTGCCCAGCGTGTAGCCACTCTTCTCGGCGACCCGGCAGGATGCCGCGTTGTCCACCTGATGGAGGAGTTCGAGGCATTCCAGACCATCGGCCCGGAAGGAACGGAAGGCCCAGGCGGTGAGGGTTTCCAGGGCCCGTGGGGCCACGCCCCGCCCACGGGCCCGCGCTGCCGTCCAGTAGCCGACCTCGGCGGACGCCTTGCCCGGACCCGGTCCGACTCCCTTCAGCACCACGTGGCCCACCAGCCGCGCCGGCGCCGCATCGAGAGCCTCGGGGGCCTCCTCCAGGACGGCGAAACCGAACCGGGTGCCCGATGCCCAGTCCCGCTCTCGCTCCCGCACCCACCGCAGCCCTTCGTCCTCGCTCTCCACGGGTGGGCTCGCCCAGCGCCGCAGTTCGGGGTCCCGGTACGCCTCGACCAGTGCGGCAACGTCTTGTGCCCGCCAGGGGCGGAGGGTGAGAGCGGGAGCGGTCGGCGTCGCGGCTGCGCGGAGGGTGACGGGGGCGTTCATGACCGGATCGTACGCAGCGGCGGCTCGGGCCCGGAGGGGTGCGGGCCGGTTCGTGCGCGGAGGGCGTGGACGGACCAGTCGAGGACCGGCTGGAGGGTCTCCGGGCGGGGCCAGTCGTTGATCACCGCGAGCAGGGAGGAGTACCGCTCTCTGCGGGGGTCGTTGATGCGTTCCAGCCGGGCCAGGAGCTGTTCCGGGGATGCGGCGGGGTCCCGGCCGTCGAGGAGATGCGCGGAGCGGGTCATCAGGGCCGAAACGATCGGATCGGCCTGGGGTGAGGCCGGGTCGATGCCGGCCGCCACGGCCGGGGCGACCTGGTCGCGGACGATCGCGGCCAGGTCGTCGCGCGAGCGGGGTGGAGCGTCCGGGAGGCGCCCGGCGGCCTGGTCCTCGACCAGCTGTCGCAGATGGGCGCGGAATTCCGGGTCCTCGGCCAGTGCGGCCAGTTCCACCCATGCGTGGATCTGTTCCGCGGTGGGGTCGTCCGGCAGGTGCGGAGTCATGGAGTGCCTGACCCCCGCGAACGCGGAGTCGGCTCCCACGCCGCCGAAGGCGGTGTCGAGGAAGTCCCCGACCAGCCGTTGGCGTTCCGCTTCGGAAAGCTTCGCGAGCTTGTGCATCAGGTGCGTCTCCTCCGGGTCGGCTCCACGGGTCGCCACAGCGGTCAGCACCGCGCGCCGCAGCCGCAGGATCCGTATCTGCACGTCCAGCGCCTCCGCCTGGGCCGCGGCGACTTCCGGCAGCGTGCGTTCCCGGTCCATGACCTTCCGGATGTCGGCGAGGTCCAGTCCCAGGTCGCGCAGGGTCCGGACGAGGTCCATGCGTGCGACGGCGCCGTCGTCGTAGAGGCGGTAGCCGGCCGGGCTCCGACGGGTGGGCGGTACGAGCCCGCAGTCGGAGTAGAACCGGACGGTCTTGACCGTGGTACCGGTTCGCCGGGCCAGCTCGCCGATCGAGTAGAGCGTGTGGCCGTTCATGTCCCCCACCTTCGGGTCTCCCCCCGCTGGAGACTCAAGCCCCGGCGAAGCCCCGTCACCGCTGGTCGGGCAGTTCGGCCTCGATCAGGTCCGCCGCCTGTCGGGTGCCGCCCTCCGTCGCCATCTCCCGGCGGATCCGGTCCGCGCGGGCGGCCACCTCCGGGTCGGCGACCAGGGCGAGGACGGCCTCGCGCAGGGTCGCGGCGTCGGCCTCGGCCATCGGGACGTGCCGGGCGACACCCAGGCCGGCCAGCATGTCGGCGTTGCCGAACTGGTCGACGGCTTGCGGGACCGCGACCATCGGGGTGCCGGTGGCCAGGCCCTCCTGGCAGCCGCCCGTGCCCGCGTGGGTGATGAAGGCGTCGGCCCGGCGCAGGATGTCCAGTTGGGGAACCCAGCGGTGGACTTCGACGTTGGCGGGGATCTCGCCGATCTCGGCCTCGTCGGTGAACTTGCCGATCTGGAGCACCACGTGCCAGTCGGGCAGGTCCCCGAAGGCCTCCACGCAGGCCCGGTAGAAGGCCGGCTGCTTGGTGAAGGTGGACCCGAAGGAGACCAGGAGGACCTTCTTCCCCTCGGCGCCCGCGGGGCGCGTCCAGGTGCCCTGGGTGGCGCTGCGGTCGCCCTGGCAGGCGCCGACGAAGGTGTACACGGCCTCGTCGACCCGGTCGGCGTGGGGCTGGAGGGCGCGCGGCATGAGGACGACGCTGCGGCGGGGGCGGCCGACGAACCGGTCGCTGTCCTCGTCGATGCCGTTCTCGTCGAGCCAGGCCCGGAACCGGGCGTAGTACGCCTTCCCGCGCTCGGAGGCGCGCAGTTCGGCGAACATCGGCTCGGCCACCTCCTCCTCGTAGCCGGTCCAGGCGACCAGGGTCGGGGAGAGGGAGACCGCGGGGACGCCCCAGCGGTGGGCGAGGACGCTCGCGGGGTAGGCGGTGATGTCGTGGAGGACGAGGTCCGGCTCGTCGCCTTCGAAGGCGGCCGCGAGCTGCGGGAGGGCCTGGACGGCGTCGGCGAGGAAGGGCTCGATGTTGTCGATGAGCTCGGTGCCCCACGCGTCGGGGTCCTCGTCGGTGGGGAGGGTGGAGTTCCAGATCACCGGGGTGGCACCGGTCTCGGCGATCTTGTCGGCGTACGCGGCGGGGATGGCGTAGCTGACGCGGTGGCCTCGGGCGACCAGTTCGCGGATCACTTCGATGCTCGGGTTCACGTGGCCGGCGGCGGCGATGGAGAACATGGCGATGTGGGCGGGCTTCGCGGTCGTGGTCATGAGGAGAAGATAACGAGACGAGACGTCTCGTGCAACCTCTGGGTGACATTCGGAAAGCCGGGCCGGATGCGAAACTTGTCCGGTCATGAGCACCCGGGTACGCCCGGTGCGCCATCCCGGGCACCCGGGAAACGGACGGACTGCGGAGACGACTGCATGGACGAGGCACGCGCCCGGGAAGCCCTGACGGCGGCGGGCCTGGCACGGGCGGGTTCGCCCGCTCCCCGGCTGCTGGCCCTCGGCGAGAACGCCGTCTTCGCGCTCGACGGCAGCGGCCTGGTCGCCAAGGTCGGCCGGGAGGCGGCGCTGCTGCCGCGCGCCGAGCTGGAGCTCAAGGTGGCGGGCTGGCTCGCGGAGTCCGGGGTCCCCGCGGTCCGCGCGGCCGAACCGGAGCCCCGGCTGGTGGACGGGCACCCGGTGACCCTGTGGCACCGGCTCCCCGACGCGGTCCGCCCGGCCGGCCCGGAGGACCTCGCGGCACTGCTGCGGCAGATCCACGCCCTGCCGGCGCCCCCCTTCGCTCTGCCCCCGCGCGACCTGCTGGGCGGGGTGGAGCGCTGGCTCCGGCTGGCGGGCGGGGCGATCGACCCGGCGGACGCGGCGTACCTGCGGGCCCGCCGCGACGGGTACGCCGCCCAGGTCGCCGCCCTCACCCCGCACCTCGCGCCGGGCCCGATCCACGGCGACGCACTGCCCCGCAACGTCCACGTGGGCCCGGCCGGGCCGGTCCTCGTCGACCTGGAGACGGTCTCCGCCGACCTGCGCGAACACGACCTGGTGGTGATGGCCCTCTCCCGCGACCGCTACGGCCTGCCCGGCGCGGCGTACGAGGAGTTCACGGCGGCGTACGGCTGGGACGTGCGCGACTGGGAGGGCTGCGCGGTCCTGCGCGGCGCCCGCGAAACGGCCAGCTGCGCCTGGGTCTCCCAGCACGCCCCGGCCAACCCCAAGGCCCTGGCGGAGTTCCGCCGCCGGGTGGCTTCCCTGCGCGAGGGCGACCAGGAAATCCGCTGGCACCCCTTCTAGGTCCTGTCGTCAAACTCCCGTCTGCCGCGCGACGCCTGGCACGCGCTCTCGCCGCACCGGACGGAAGCCAAGTACGTCCAGTACGCGGGCTTCCGCCCGGCCCGCCCGCCCGCGCGCGCGGCGCTGTGGGCCGGTTACTGGTACATGGACGTCCAGGTCGACCAGCGGGCCGCGCAGCTCGTCGCCGGGCTCTGGTCGCTCGCCGCCACCTCACCCCGCTCACTGGTCCACGTACCGCTGCGGCGTACCGACCCCGACATCGGGGAGGCGGGACTGGACCTGGTCCGCGTGAGCGTCAGGCCGCCGCGCCGGAGTCCGTACGGGCCTCCCATGCGCGGCCGATGCCGCGCAGCATCGCCGGGTACACCCCGAGGTGCCGGAAGGGCTTGATGCCCACCATGTAGACGGCGCCGAGGAGCCCGTTCGGCTTGACCAGAATGGCCATCCGGCCGTGGTGGCCGCCCGATCCGTCCTCGTCCGGGACCCAGCCGATGTGCAGGATGCCGTGCACGGTCCGGTTGGCGGTCTCCAGGACCCATTCGTCGCGCGTCTGGTAGACGGTGCTGAACGAGGACGCGCCTGATGCCGGCCCCCGGGCGCTGCCCCGGAGGTCCTCGGGCAGCCGGTCCCGCAGGCTCGGCACCCGGCCGCCGAGGCCGTCGGCGGGCTTGTCCCAGCCGAGCAGCGCCCCCAGCTTCCAGCGGACCGCGAAGAGCGCGCGCACCACCGGGGAAGCGCCCTGCTGCCCCCAGCCCTTCTCGAACTGCTCCACGAGCAGTGCGAGGTCGTCCGGTCCGCCCGGCGTCGGAAGGTCCCACACGTCCTCGACCCGGAAGTCGCCGGCGATCGCGTGGATCCGCCAGGGACGGTCGGTGTGCGCGGTTCTGGGGAGTCTCATGAGCCAAGCCCCTATCTATACGATGCCGTATAGAAGAAGGCTACACCGATCTATACGGCACCGTATAGATCGAGTCCGGGTGATCCGGGTGAGGGGAGACACGGCATGGGCGCGACCCGCACGCCACGCGGCAGTTGGATCGAGGAGGGGCTGCGCGCCCTCGCCACCGGAGGCCCGGACGCCGTCCGGATCGAGTCCCTCGCGCAGACGCTCGGTGTCAGCAAGGGCGGGTTCTACGGGTACTTCGGCAACCGGGACGCGCTGCTCGGCGAGATGCTCGACACCTGGGAACGCGAGGGCGCCGAGGCGGTCATCGAGCAGGTCGAGAGCACCGGCGGGGACCCCAGGACCAAGCTGAGGCGGCTGTTCGCGATCGCCGCGGCCGCCGACGGCCCGGCGAAGGGCGTGACGGCCGAACTCGCGATCCGCGACTGGGCCCGGCGCGACGCATCCGTCGCGGAGCGGCTGCGGCGCGTCGACAACCGCCGCATGGACTACCTGCGTTCGCTGTTCGGCGCGTTCTGCACCGACGAGGACGACGTCGAGGTGCGCTGCACGGTGTTCTACTCCATGCGGATCGGCAACTACTTCCTCGCGGCCGACCACGGCCCCCGCAGCCGGGCCGAGGTCATGGAACTGACCCGGGACTGGCTGCTGCGGTGAGCGACGCCGGGCCTCACACCCGGTACGGCACGACGGGCCAGGCCCGCTCGACTATCGCCTCGGGGTCCGAGGTCCGCCGCAGGTAGCTCTGCAGCGAGGCCGCCTGCTCGGCCGCCGCGCGGATCTGGAGCTCGTGCAGGTCCGCCAGGGCGACCGTCCCTATCGCCGCGTGCACGGCCCCCATCCGCCGCGCGGCGCGGGCCGCCGCCAGCGCGTCCGCGCCCGCGTCGTGCGCCGCTTCCAGGCTCACCCCGTAGTGCTCGCAGAGGGCCTGGAGGGTCCGCCTGCCCTTGCGGTACCGGTCCGCGTGCTTGTCGAGGACCAGGGGGTCGATGACGGGCGGCGCGGTCGTCCCGGGCCAGCGCTCGCCCAGCGGACGGATCCCGTGGCGGCGACACTCGCGGTCCAGCAGGGTCAGGTCGTACCGCGCGTTCATCACCACCAGCGGGGTCCCCGAACTCAGGGCCTCCACCAGCGTCCGGGTGATCTCCTCGATCGCCGGGGCCGCGGCCATCCCGCGCGAGCGGGCGTGGTCCGTGGAGATGCCGTGGATGGCCGAGGCCTGCTCCGGGATGGGCACGCCCGGGTCGACCAGCCACGTCCGCTCCCGCGCCACCTGCCCGTCCGGCCCGACCGTCACGACGGCCGCCGTCACGATCCGGTCGGACTCCGTGTCGGTGCCCGTGGTCTCCAGATCGAAGGCCACCATCGGCCCGCCGTGCCAGTCCCCCATCCAGTCCCCCGCCCGGTCCCCCATCACGTGCCCCCCGTACCCGTACCGCTACGTCAACGGCTTTCAGCCTGACACGGGCCACTGACAACCCCGGAGCCGGGGCCGCCGTCGCTCACGACACCGGCCGGGAGTCCTGCCAGATCGACTCGAATTCTTCCCGGTAGGTCGGGAACAGCCCGTGCTCCTGATCGGGCCGCACCTGCGAGGCCCGCCCGCCGCCGCGCAGGACCAGGACGGGTGCCTCCATGCCGCGGGCCCGGCGCAGGTACGACTGGACCACCGCGATGCCCGAGGACTCGCCCTCCACCAGGTACGCGGTGAAGCGCGGGGTCTCGTCGAAGACGTGGATCTCGAAGCGGGAGGGGTCGCGCAGGCCCGCCCTCACCCGCCGCACGTGCAGGATGTTCATCTCCACCGAGCGGCTCAGCTCGCCCTTGCGCAGGCCGAGCTCCCGCTCGCGCCGCTTGACCGCACTGCTCGCCGGGTTCAGGAACAGCAGCCGCACCCGGCAGCCGGCCTCCGCGAGGCGTACGAGTCTTCGACCCGAGAAGTTCTGAACCAGCAGGTTGAGCCCGATGCCGATGGCGTCGAGCCGCCGCGCACCGCCGAAGAGGTCCTCCGCCGGGAGCTGGCGCTGCAGCCGCACCCGGTCCGGGTGGACGGAGATGACGTCCGCGTACCGGTCGCCGACCAGGTCCTCGACGGCGTCGATGGGCAGCCGGTCCGCCGCTGGCGAGCCCGCGCCGCCGCCCAGTACCTCCAGCAGCCGCGCCGAGGCCCGCTCGGCCTGTTCCAGGACCGCCCGGGACAGGGCCCGGTTGCGCGAGACGACGTTGCGCGTGACCTCCAGCTCGTCCAGCGCCTGCTCGATCTCGCGCCGGTCGTCGAAGTAGGGCTCGAAGCAGGGCCAGTGCTGGACCATCAGTTCGCGCAGCTGCGGCAGGGTGAGGAAGCTCAGCACGTTGTCGTCGGCGGAGTCCAGCAGGTAGCCCTTGCGGCGGCTGACCTCGCGTACGGCGACCGCGCGCTGCACCCACTCCTGGCCGGCGGGACCCGCGGCCGCCACCACCCAGTCGTCCCCGCCGTGCACGGGCTCGTAGACGGGCCGGAGCACCGCTCCGACCACGGAGCGCAGCCGCTGTTCGATCAGGTTCAGCCAGATGTACGCACGGCCGGCGCGCTGGGCCCGGGTCCGGACCTCGCTCCAGGCGTCCGCGCCCCAGTCCAGCTCGGCACCGGCTCCCGCCTGCGCCTTCCCGGTCCCGCCGGCTTCCGGCGGGGCCAGCGACACGGCCCCGGCGGGGATCCCGCCGGCCGCACCGCCCGCGGCGTCCGCCGGGCCGCCCTCGTGACCACCGTCACCAGGGGGCAGCTCCAGACCTCCCGAGCTCACCCGTGCACCGCCTCCTGCGTCTGGACGCCCGTCTCCAGTGATCACGGAAGGGTACTCCGCGCGTGCGGCCCCCTGCAGCCCGATGCGTGCCCCTGCGGCCCGACGCGGGCTCACGGTCCGCACCCGGTCCGTCCGTTGGCCCATTATCCGCTCTGCCGACGATCAGATCTTCCCAAGGTCCGGCGAACCTCTTATCAGCTCTCCGGGTCACCCGGTAGGACCCTCCCAAGTCCCCGCGTGGAAGCCCTCTTTCGGGGAAGATCTGGCAGTGACGTGGTCCACGCCGGATCAGCCCGACACAGAGGGGAAGAGTCGTTTTCTATGCAGGTCTGGCCGGGACAGGCGTATCCGCTCGGTGCCACGTATGACGGCGCCGGCACCAATTTCGCGGTCTATTCGGAGGCCGCCCGACGCATCGAACTGTGCCTGCTGCACGACGACGGTTCGGAGACCGCGATCGAACTGCGCGAGACCGACGCGTTCGTCCGGCACGCCTACCTGCCGGGCATCATGCCCGGTCAGCGCTACGGCTTCCGGGTGCACGGGCCGTACGAGCCCGAGCGCGGCCGGCGCTGCAACGCGGCGAAGCTGCTCCTGGACCCGTACGCGCGGGCCGTCGCGGGGAGCGTCGACTGGGGCGAGGAGGTGTACGGCTACCACTTCGGCCGTCCCGACTCCCGCAACGATCTGGACTCCGCGCCCAAGAGCATGAGTTCGGTCGTGGTCAACCCGTACTTCGACTGGGCCAACGACCGGCCGCCGCGCCACGAGTACCACCACACCGTGCTCTACGAGGCCCACGTCAAGGGCCTGACCATGCGTCACCCCGACCTCCCCGAGGAGTTGCGCGGCACCTACGGCGCCCTCGCACACCCCGCCGTCATCGGGCACCTGACCAAGCTCGGGGTGACGGCACTGGAGTTGATGCCGGTCCATCAGTTCGTCAACGACCACCGCCTCGTCGACGACGGGCTCAGCAACTACTGGGGCTACAACACCATCGGCTTCTTCGCCCCGCACAACGGCTACGCCTCGGGCGACCGCGGCCAGCAGGTGCTGGAGTTCAAGTCGGCCGTGCGGGCCCTGCACGAGGCCGGCATCGAGGTGATCCTCGACGTGGTCTACAACCACACCGCCGAGGGCAACCACCTGGGCCCGACGCTGTCCTTCCGGGGGCTGGACAACGCCTCGTACTACCGCCTCGCGGACGATCCCCGGCACTACATGGACACCACGGGCACCGGGAACTCGCTGCTGATGCGCTCCCCGCACGTGCTCCAGCTGATCATGGACTCACTGCGCTACTGGGTCACCGAGATGCACGTGGACGGCTTCCGCTTCGACCTGGCGGCCACGCTGGCCCGCCAGTTCCACGAGGTGGACCGGCTGTCCTCGTTCTTCGACCTGGTCCAGCAGGATCCGGTGGTCAGCCAGGTCAAGCTGATCGCGGAGCCGTGGGACCTGGGCGAAGGCGGCTACCAGGTGGGCAACTTCCCGCCGCTGTGGACCGAGTGGAACGGCAAGTACCGGGACACCGTACGGGACCTGTGGCGCGGGCAGCCGCGTACGCTCGCGGAGTTCGCGGGCCGGCTGACGGGCTCCTCCGACCTCTACCAGGACGACGGCCGACGGCCGCTGGCCTCGATCAACTTCACCACCTGCCACGACGGTTTCACCCTGAACGACCTGGTCTCGTACAACGAGAAGCACAACGAGGCCAACCGCGAGGGCAATCGGGACGGTGAGACCCACAACCGCTCCTGAACTGCGGGGTGGAGGGGCCGACGGAGGATCCGGAGATCGGGGAGCTGCGCGAGCGCCAGATGCGCAACTTCATCGCCACGCTGATGCTGTCGCAGGGCGTGCCGATGATCAGTCACGGGGACGAGTTCGCCCGCACCCAGGGCGGCAACAACAACGCCTACTGCCAGGACAACGAGCTGGCGTGGGTGAACTGGCCGGAGCCCGGCAAACCGGCTCCCGCCCTGCTGGAGTTCACCCGGCGGATGGTGTGGCTGCGGCGGGAGCATCCGGTGTTCCGGCGGCGCCGCTTCTTCCACGGCCGGCCGGTGGAGGGGACGCACGACGAGCTCTCGGACATCGCCTGGTTCACCCCGCACGGCGAGGAGATGCGGGCCCGCGACTGGCAGGCGCAGCACGCGCGGGCGCTGGCGGTGTTCCTGAACGGGGAGGCCATCTCGGAGCCCGGCACCCGCGGGGAGCGGATCACCGACGACTCGTTCCTGCTGATGTTCAACGCGGGCGCCGAAGCACAGGACTTCACGGTCCCGGCCGGGCACGGGGCGCAGTGGCGCCTGGTCGTGGACACGGCGCGGCCGGAGGTGCTGGCACCCGGTACCGGGCCGCAGTACGCGGCCGGGGACCGGGTGACACTGACAGGACGGTGTCTGGTGGTGCTTCAGCGCCCGGCGTAGGCGCCGCCTCAGTGACCGGCGTAGGCGGCGCCTTCCAGGAGGGCGTCCGGGCGGGCGCCCCCGCCGGCCACCACCGGGGTGTGGGCCCGGGCCGACGGCACCCGGGTGACCAGGGCCAGGACCAGGCACAGGGCCGCCGCCCCGACGGCCACCGCGAAGGCGGCGGGGGGTCCGTACGCCTCGGCGAGCCGCCCGGAGACGGCGAGCGAGGCGGCCTGGCCGGCGACGAGGGAGCTGGCGGCGAAGGCCATCGACTCGGCGAGCCGGCACGGGCTCACCGCCCGCTCGGTGATGGCGAAGGCGGTGATCAGGTGCGGGGCGTAGGCGGCTCCGAGCACGGTGACGACCGCGTACAGCGGCCACAGGGTCTCCGTGAAGAGCAGCGGTACGGAGAGCACGAGTGCGGCGCCGGTGGCCCACCGCCAGCGCAGCCGCAGTCCGAAGCGGGCGGGCAGCGCGCCGAGCGAGAGCCCGACGGCGGCGCTGACGACGCCCATGGCCGCGTACACGATGCCGGCCTGGCCGGGGACGCCCAACTGTGCGGTGAGGGCGGCGATTCCGGCCTGGCAGGCGCCGAACATGGCGCCCTGGAGGGCGAGGGAGCCGCGCACAGCGAAGACCACGCGGGGCGGGCGGACCCGGGTGCGGTCCTTCTTCCGGCGTTCTCCCGCGGGCACTCCGGCCGTGACGGCGGCGGTCGGGTGCAGTGCGTAGAGGGTGCCGAAGACGGCGACGAGGGCGGCCGCGCCGCCGAGGGCCACGGCCGGGTGCAGGGCGAGGGTCGCCAGGCCGACGAGGGCGGGTCCGAAGACGAAGGAGACCTCGTCCAGGGTGCCTTCGAGGGAGTGGATGGCGCCCACGACGCTCTCGTCGGACTTGGCGCGGTGGGCCAGGGCCACGGAGCGGGTACGGGCGAGCGGCCCGATCAGCGGGACGGAGGCCCCTGTGACGAAGCCGATCGCGGCGAGCGGGACGGTGGCGAGGTCGGCGAGCGCCCCGGTCACCAGGGCGGCGGTCGCCACCGCGTTGACCGCGGCGGCGGCCAGGACGACGGAACGCTGCCCGTGACGGTCGGCGAGCCGGCCCAGGACCGGTCCGAAGACCACCTGGCCGGCGGAGAGGGTGCCGCCGACTATGCCCGCGGTGGCGAGGGATCCGCTGGTCTCGGCGACCAGCAGGACGCTGCCGAACTGCGACATCGCGACGGGCAGTCGGGCGAGGAAGGAAATGAGCGGGAGTAGGGGCCCGGTCAGGGCGATGACTCTTCGATAGGTGTTGACGGTTCCAAACACTTGAGCAACGTTAACCCGGTGCAGTCACCCGGATGCATTGGGTAATGGCACGGAATCCCGCATCCTGGGTACGTACGTTCTCATGAGCCTGCCCCCGCGCACCGGTCGCCCGAGTCCCGAGTTCAACCGGCCCGAACCCGATGGACCACCGGCCGTCACCCCGGCGTCGACCTACCGCCTCCAGCTGCGCCCCGAGTTCACCTTCGGGCACGCGCGGGCCGTCGTACCGTACCTCGCCTCGCTCGGGGTGTCGCACCTGCACCTGTCCCCCGTACTGGAGGCCGTGCCCGGTTCCTCGCACGGGTACGACGTCACCGACCACACCCGCGTCCGGGTGGAGCTGGGCGGGGAGGACGGACTGCGGGCCCTGGCCGCCGAGGCCCGCGCGCACGGGCTCGCACTGGTGCTCGACATCGTGCCGAACCACATGGCGCTGCCGGCGCCGCTCCGCCTCAACCGGCCCTTGTGGGAGGTGGCCAGGGAGGGTCCCGGCTCGCCGTACGCACGCTGGTTCGACATCGACTGGGAGGCGGGCGGGGGGCAGCTGCTGCTGCCGGTGCTCGCGGAGCCGCTGGATCCGGGCTCCATCGAGATCGGGGAGGTCGGGGCCGGCACCGGCCGCCGGGAGGGCCGGGCCGTACTGCGCGTCGGGGGGCTGGAGTTCCCGCTCCGCGAGGGCACCGCCGGGCTGGAGCCGGCGGAGCTGCTCGCCGCCCAGTGGTACCGGCCCGCGCACTGGCGGGAGGCCCGCACGGGGCTCAACTACCGGCGCTTCTTCACCATTTCGGAGCTGATCGGCGTGCGCGTCGAGGACCCGGAGGTCTTCGCCATCACGCACGCCAAGGTGCTGGAGCTGGTCCGCGACGGGGTCGCCGAGGGGCTGCGGATCGACCACGTGGACGGCCTGGCCGACCCCGAGGGATACCTGCGGCGACTGCGGGACGCCGTCGGCGGGCGCTGCTGGGTGGTGGTCGAGAAGATCCTGGCCCGCGAGGAACGGCTGGCTCCCGGCTGGCCGGTGGCCGGGACCACCGGGTACGACGCGCTGTACCGGGTGGACGGGGTGCTGACCGACCCGGCCGGGGCCGCGCGGCTCGACACCCGGTTCCGCGAGGCGACCGGGCAGCCCCGGTGGGAGCGGACCGCCGCGGCGGGCGCCCGGGAGGTCCTGACCGGGGACCTGGCCGCCGAGCTGGCCGCGCTGGAACGGCTGGCCGGCAAGGAACTGGCCTCGGCCGTACGCGAGTTGCTCATCGCCTACCCCGTCTACCGGCCCTACCCCTGCGATCCGGACCTCGCGCCCGAGGCCTTGGAGCGGGCCGCAGCCGAGGCAGGCGCGGCCCCGGTGGCGGGCGTACGCGAACTCCTGCTGCGGGACCCGGCCTTCGCGGCCCGCTTCGCCCAGACCTCGGCCGCGCTGCGCGCCAAGTCCCTCGAGGACAGGGCCTTCTACCGGCACGCCCCGCTGCTGTCGGCCACGGAGGTGGGTGGGGATCCCGGGGCTCCGGCGGTCACGGTGGCGGAGTTCCACGCGTACTGCGCCGAGCAGGCGAGGCTGTGGCCCCGCTCCGGGACCGTGCTGACCACGCACGACACGAAGCGCAGCGCGGACGTCCGGGCGCGGATCTCGGTGCTCTCGCAGGACCCGGAGTCCGTACCGGCGCCGACCGGGGCGGATCCCCAACTCGCCTGGGTGGCCTGGCAGACGGCGTTCGGACTCGGGAGCGACGGCTCCGCACCGGTGCGCCGCGACCGGCTCGCCGAGGCCCTGCTGAAGGCCGTCCGCGAAGCCGCGCTGCACACCACCTGGACCGAGCAGGACCCCGCGTACGAGGCCACGGTCCCGGGGTACCTCCCGGCGGCCGCACCGGAGCCCTCCGGCCCCCTGGCGGCGGCCGCCCGCGCCAACCTGCTCGGCGCGGCGCTGCTGCACCTGGCCATGCCCGGGGTCCCGGAGGTCTACCAGGGCGCGGAGACGGAGTACCGGGCCCTGGTCGACCCGGACAACCGGCGGCCCGCCGCCTTCCCCCGGGAGGCCCTGGCCCGCCTGGACGCGGGCGCCGCGCCGTCCGGCACGGCCGAGGAGAAGCTCGCCCTCACCGCCGCCCTGCTGCGGCTGCGGCGCAGCCGCCCCGGGCTCTTCACGGGCTACGCCCCGCTGCTCGCCCGAGGCCCGGCGGCGGAGCACTGCGTGGCCTTCGCCCGCTCGGCCGGGCTGGTGGCGGTGGCCACCCGGCTGTCGCACCGGCTGGCCGGGTCCGGCGGCTGGCGCGACACGGCCCTGCCCCTGCCGCCGGGGCGCTGGCGGCCCCTGCCCCTCCTCGGGGCCGGGGCCGCGGCCGAAGCCTCGTACGCGGGCGAACTGCCGCTCACGGAACTCCTCGGCGACGCCTCCCCGGTCGCCGTCCTGCTCCGGGAGGCCCCGGCCCGGGCGTGACTCCCCGAGTCGGACCGGCACCGCCCGGACTGCCACCCGGCGGGTGGCGGCCGGCCGGGCCGCTGTGCGGGGCCGTCCCCTACCCGCCCTTCCACCGTTCCCCGGGCTCCGCCCGGACCCGCGCCTCAAACGCCGGCGAGGCTGGATGTCGCGGGACGGGCTGGAGAATCCAGCCCGTCCGGCGTTTGAGGACGGGGGTCTGGGGCGGAGCCCCAGGAAACGGAGAAAGGGCGGGGCGGGGAGCAGCCCCGCGCAGCGGCACGGCAGGCGGCAGCCCGCCGGCACCGCGCGCGGGCCAGGCGAACACGGCTAGGGCAGGCTCCCGGCGGGAATGGGATCACCTGTGACCCTCATCCGTGACATGTGCTACCCCACCCCCCACGAACTGGCCCTGGCCGCCCGCGCCCTGGCCGATGAGCACCCCGCTCTGGTCCGGCTCCGCCAGATCGGCGCGTCCCGGGCCGGGGAACCCCTGTGGCTGCTCTCCGTCGGGGCCGACTCCCCCCACACCGTGCTCGTCGTCGCCGGCGCCCACGCCAACGAGCCCGTCGGCGGGGCCACCGCGCTCGCGCTCGCCCGGCACCTGATCCGCGTACCCGCCGCCGGAACCACCTGGCACTTCCTGCTCTGCGCCGATCCCGACGGCGCGGCCCTGCACCGCACGCCGCGCCCGTACTCCCTGCTCGACTACCACCGGAACTTCTTCCGGCCGCCCGGACCCGAACAACCGGAGTGGGCGCCGTCTTTACTGCCCCCGGACCGCCTGCCGCCCGAGACCCTCGCCCTGACCCGGCTCATCGACGAGCTCCGGCCCGCCCTCCAGGTCTCCTTGCACGGCACCGATCTCGGCGGCTCCTGGGTGCAGCTGACCCGGGACATACCCGGGCTCGCCGAACCCTTCGGCAAATCGGCCGCCGAGCTGCACATTCCCGTCGAGACCAGCGCGTCCGACGCCTCGGGCTGGCCCTCGCCGGGGGCGGGGATCTTCGTGATGCCCGAGCCCGGGACCACGGACGACGGGCCGTTCCACCCCGAGGACACCCGGCTCAGCACCTGGTACCACGCCCACCGCCACGCCGGCACCACCGCGATCGTCGAAGTCCCCATGTGGGCCTCGGACCTCGTGGACGACCCGGCCCCGCACCCCGACCCCCGAGCCGCCCTGCGCGTCCTGGCCGGCCGGCTCACCGCCGACGCCGCGCGGGTGGCGGCCCTGCGGGAGGGCGCGGGCGGCGGTACGGATCCGGGCGCCGCGGCCCTGCTGCGCGCGGTGGACTGGACGCTCGCGCTGATCCCCCGGATCACCGCCGAGTGGACGGGAGCCGGAGCTCCCGCCGAGGCGACCGCCGCGTACATCGGGAGCATCGACGCCTTCGGCCGACGGCTCTCGCTGCGCGCCGCGGCGATGCTGCTCCGGGTGCTGCGCGCCCAGGGCCAGCCGTCGGCCCCGGCCCTGGACCGGCTCGTCACGGGGTGGTGCGAGGAGTTCGCGGACCGCTTCCAGGCGCGCTGGGTCCCGGTGGCCACCCAGGTGGAGCACCAGTCCCGGGTCGTCCTGGCCGCCTACGACCGGCTCGTGGCGGCGGGCCGGTAGGCGAGGGGGAGACCCGGCCGCGGCCTACTCCACGGGCAGGGCGTACCGGACCTTCGGCTTGCCGGTGGCTCCGAGCCGGTCGTAGAAGCGGATCGCGCCCTCGTTCCAGTCGGGCGTCTGCCACTCGACGTGGCCGAGGCCCAGCGTGCGGGCCAGCGCGGCCACCCCGTCCATCAGGGCGGCCCCGAGGCCGTGCCCCCGGGCCTCCTCGGCCAGGTAGAGGCAGTCCATGTGGAGGTAGTGGCGGGCCTCCCAGAAGGAGAACTCGGCCGAGCAGGCGGCGTACCCGGCGACCTCGCCCCGCGGGGTCTCGGCCAGCAGCACCCACAGCCGGGCCCCGTCGGCGAACAGCTGCGCGCCGAGCCGGTCGGCGAGACCGGCCGGGCGGGGCGCGGACCTCTCGTACACCATGTGCTCGCGCATGAGCTCGACCAGCCGGGGCAGGTCCTCGGGGCGCGCGGGCCGTACGACGGGGGCGGCAGACGTGTGTTCCATGGGTGCCATCCTCCGCACGGACGCCGCCCGCCCCGCAACCGGGTCCCGGGACCCGCGACCCGGGGACTCAGCCGCCCGTGAGCCTGAAGGTCATCCGTCCGAAGCCGATCTGGTCCCCGTCCCGCACCACCGCCGAGCCCGTCACCCGGCGCCCGTTCACCGTGGTCCCGTTCGTCGATCCGAGGTCCCGCACCACCCAGACCCCGTCCCGGACGCTCAGTTCCGCGTGGGCCCGCGAGACCGTCTCGTGGCTCAGGCGCAGTCCGTTGCCCGGGTCGCGGCCGATGCGCAGCGGTCCGGCGCTCGGGTGCGGGAGGAGCAGCGCGGGCAGCTTCTCCGCGGCCCAGGCCCGCCGCACTCCCACGGACACGGCCGAGACCCGCCCCACCCAGCCGAACAGCCGACGGGTCCACGGGCTCTCCCCGGCCTCCCGGCCCTCCAGGTCCGCGGTGAGCACGGCGAGGTCCTCGGAACGGCGGGCGACGAGGGCGAGTTCCATGCGGCGCAGGAAGGTGTCGTGCGACAGCTTGCCGACGGCGGCGCCCTCCCTGAGCTGGCCCAGGGCGCGGTCGCGCTCGGCATCGGAAAGCCGCGGGGCGGGGAAGGCGGGGAACTCGAAACTCGACGTCACCAGGTGATTGTCGGCCTGTCGGGGGCAGAGTGTCCAGAACTCCCGCGACGAGCCGGGGATGATGGCCCGGACACGCAGGTTGGGGTACCGCCGCCAGACGAGGGGACCGTCCGTGCAGTTCGAGGTGTGGGCACCGCTGACAGACCGGGTCGCACTGCGGCTCGACGGGGCCGCGTACGCGATGGCACCCGATCCGGAGCGCGCCGGCTGGTGGGTCGTGGAGGCTCCGGCCGCCGACGGTTCCCGGTACGGGTTCCAGCTGGGCGGCGCCCCGGAGGCTCCCGCGCCTCCCGGGCCCGGGGACGATCCGGGTGACCGGGTCCACCCCGAGGACGATCCGCGCGACCCGGTCCACCCCGGGCACCTCGGGCAGCACGCGGACCTCCCGGAGCTCGCGGCCGCCGGCCGGTCGGCCGTCCCCGTACACCCCGTACGGCCGGATCCGCGCGGGCGGCGCCTGCCGGACGGCCCGGACGGGCTCTCGGCCGTGGTCGACTTCGCCTCCCTCGCTCCGGCCGAGCCGGCCCCCTCTCCCCGGGTGCCGCTCCAGGACGCCGTCCTGTACGAGCTGCACATCGGCACCTTCACCCCCGAGGGCACCTTCGACTCGGCGGCGGCCCGCCTCGGTCACCTCACCGCCCTCGGCATCACCCACGTCGAGCTGATGCCGGTCTGCCCGTTCCCCGGGCGGCACGGCTGGGGGTACGACGGCGTCGCGCCCTGGGCGGTGCACGAGCCGTACGGGGGCCCGGCCGGGCTGGTCCGGTTCGTGGAGGCCGCGCACGCCGCCGGGCTCGGCGTGGTGCTCGACGTGGTCCACAACCACCTGGGCCCCTCCGGCAACCACCTCCCCGTCTTCGGCCCGTACTTCACCGAGAGCCACCACACCCCCTGGGGCGCGGCGGTGAACCTGGACGCGCCCGGCTCCGACGAGGTGCGCGCGTACTTCCTGGGCAGCGCGCTGGCCTGGCTGCGCGACTACCGGATCGACGGGCTGCGGCTGGACGCGGTGCACGCGCTCGCCGACGGGCGGGCGCTGACCTTCCTGGAGGAGCTGTCCGCGGCGGTGGACGGGCTGGCCGCCGAGACCGGTCGGCCGCTGTTCCTGATCGCGGAATCCGACCGCTGCGATCCGCGCACCACGAATCCGCGCGCCGCCGGGGGCCTGGGCCTGCACGCGCAGTGGAACGACGATTTCCACCACGCCCTGCACTGCACGCTGACCGGTGAGTCCCAGGCCTACTACGCGGACTTCGCCGAGGCCCCGCTCGGGGCCCTCGCCAAGACCATGACCCGGGCCTTCTTCCACGACGGAACCTGGTCCTCCTTCCGGGGCCGCCACCACGGCCGCGCGGTGGACCGCGGCCGCACCCCGGCGCACCGCTTCCTCGGCTACGCCCAGACCCACGACCAGATCGGCAACCGCGCGCTGGGCGACCGGCTCGCGGCCTCCCTGTCCCCCGGGCTGCTGGCGTGCGCGGCGACGGTGGTGCTGACCGGGCCGTTCGTGCCGATGCTGTTCATGGGCGAGGAGTGGGGCGCCGGCACGCCCTGGCAGTACTTCACCGACCATCCCGACGAGGAGCTCGCCGAGGCCGTACGGGCGGGCCGACGGAAGGAGTTCGCGGAGCACGGCTGGAAGGCGGAGGAGATCCCCGACCCCCAGGATCCGGCGACCCGGGACCGCTCCCGCCTGGACTGGGCCGAGCCGGGCCGGGAGTCCCACGCCCGCCTGCTGGACTGGCACCGCTCCCTGATCAGGCTCCGCCGCACCCACTCCGACCTGCGCGATCCCGATCTGGCGGCGCTGCGGATCGCCCATGACGAGGAGCGCCGCTGGCTGACGTTCCGCCGGGGCGACGTCCGCGTGGTCGTGAACCTCTCCGGGGAGCCGGTCACCGTCGCGCTCGGCCGCAACGGGGTCCGGGTGCTGGCCGCCTGGCTGCCCGTCGAGCACCCCGACGCCGACGGGCGGGTCCACGTACCGGCCGAGTCGGCGGTGGTGCTGGGCCCGTAAACCCGGTGGCAGAGGTGCGGGGGCGTCTGGTGGGATCCGCTCCATGACGATCGAATCACCTGGCGACGACGCGACCTCGGCGAAGTACGACAGCATCGGGGCGGGCTACCGGCGGGCCCGCCGGCCCGATCCCCGGCTGGCCGCGGCGATCGGCCGCGCCCTCGGCGACGCCCGTACCGTGGTCAACGTCGGTGCGGGCGCCGGGTCGTACGAGCCCGACGACCGCGAGGTGACGGCGGTGGATCCCTCTCAGGTCATGCTCGACCAGCATCCGGGCACCCGGAAGATCAAGGGGGTTGCGGAGGAACTCCCCTTCGAGGACGGAGAGTTCGATGCGGCGATGGCCGTACTGACCGTCCACCACTGGCCGGACCCCGCCCGCGGGCTCGCGGAGCTGCGCCGGGTCTCGCGCCGCCAGGCCGTCTTCACCTGGGACCCGGACCACCGGCCGGAGCTGTGGCTCGTCGAGGAATACCTGCCGGAAGTACGGGAGTTCGACCTCACCCGATTCACCCCGCTGTCCGAGGTGACCGAAGCGCTGGACGCGCACACCGTGCTGCCCTTCCCCATCCCGCACGATTTCACCGACGGCTTCCGGGCCGCCTACTGGCGCCGGCCCGAGGCCTACCTCGATCCCGTCGTACGGGCCTCCATGTCCACCTTGGCGACCCTGCCGCCCTCACTCCTGGAGCCGGCGGTCGCCCGGCTCCGCGAAGACCTCCGCTCGGGGGCGTGGCAGCGCCGCCACGCCGACCTGCTGGAGCGGGAGAGCGTCGACTACGGCTACCGCCTGGTCCTCGCCGGGGACTGAGCCCCGGCGAGGCGGCGGCGGCCGCTGCGGCTACTCCACGAGGGCGAGCTCCCGCGAGGCGTTGTTGAAGCTGCGGCAGCCGTTCTCGGTGACCGTGATGATGTCCTCGATCCGGACCCCGAACCGCCCGGGGAGGTAGATCCCCGGCTCCACGGAGAAGCACATGCCGGGGACGAGGGGCTGCTCCTCCCCCTCCACCATGTACGGCGGCTCGTGCGTGGTGACTCCGATGCCGTGGCCCGTGCGGTGGATGAACTGCTCGCCGTAACCGAACTCGGTGATCACCGCGCGGGCCGCCCGGTCCACGTCCTGGCAGGCGGCCCCCGGCCGGGCCGCCGCCACGCCCGCCAACTGGGCCTCGCGGACGATGTCGTGGACGCGCTGCTCCTCCTCCGTGGGCTCTCCGACGTGGACGGTGCGGGAGATGTCGGAGCCGTAACCGTGCTTGAGGCCGCCGAAGTCGAGGACCACCATGTCCCCGTGCCGGATGACCCGGTCGCCTGCTTCGTGGTGCGGGTTGGCGCCGTTCGGGCCGGAGCCGACGACGGTGAAGTCCACCTGGGAATGGCCGTGCACGCGCAGCAGCGCGTCCAGGTCCGCGGCGACGTCGCTCTCCCGGCGCCCCGCGAAGGGGACGTGGAGGATCTGCTCGTACGCGGCGTCCGCCGCCTCGCCGGCCGCCGCGAGCCGGGCCAGCTCGCGCTCGTCCTTGACCGCGCGCAGCATCGGCAGCGCGTCGCTCAGAGAGGCGTACGAGGTGGCCGGCAACTCCCGCTGCAGACCCAGCAGGTGCAGCGCCCAGGCGTTGTCGCTGACCCCGAAGCGGCCGGTCACGTCCAGCAGCGGCGAGGTCACGGCGTAGGGGTTCTTCCCGTCGGCCCAGTCCCGCAGGGTCAGCGCTCCCGCCCCGGGGGACTTCGCCGCGTCGGGGGCTTCCAGGGCGGGGACGACGAGGACGGGGTCCTGCCCGGCGGCGAGGACGAGCAGGGTCATCCGCTCGGTGTCGACGGGCCGGTACCCGGTGAGGTGGGCCAGGTCGGGCCCGGGGGCGACCAGCAGGCCGGCCAGCCCCGCATCGGCGGCGGCCTGCGCGGCGGCGGCCATCCGGGCGGCGTAGTCGGCGGCCGTGAAGGGATCGAAGTCATGGTCCATGCCGCGATCCTCCCGCGCCCCGCCCCCGCCCGGCAGGGGGCCGCGCCGATCAGCCGGGGGCTACCCCCGACACGCCCCGCTGCGCGGGGCGGCCCCGCAGGGCAGCGCGCACGGCTGCGCGTCACGCCGGGGTCAGTGCCCGCAGCGCCCACTCCAGCGGCCCTCGCCGCAGCTCCGTACCGCGCAGGAAGTGGGCCCACGCCAGGCAGCCGGCCATCGCGACCGCCGAGAACCCGGCCAGCGCCTCCCACCCGCTCCAGCCCCGCAGGAACACCGCCAGCGCGAGCGCGTGCACCACGTACACCGTCAGGGCCATCGCCCCGACGGCGGCGAGCGGCCGGAGCACCCCCGCCGCCCGGCGGGCGCGCGCGGCCAGCGCGAGGAGGCCTATGAGGGCCGCCCCGACCCCGGAGTTGCCGAGGGTCTCCAGCGGGGTCTGGCTGTAGGGGCCGGCCACCAGCAGCCAGTCCCAGGAGGTGCTGGGGACGGCACCGAACTGCTCCCCCAGCACGGCCGCGACCGGATCGGGCTCCGCCGCCGCCCATGGGTGTTCCCGCGCGACCGCCTCCAGCAGCGGCCCGCGCCGGCCGCCGGGCCCCAGCGCGAGCCAGGAGGCGCCGTAGCCGGCCACGGCGACCGCCGCCCCGAAGCCGGTCAGCAGCCGCAGCGACCGCTCGCCGCGCAGGTCGGCGAGGCGGCCCAGGGCCATGCCGGCCAGGATGTACGGGAAGTAGGTGAGCAGCGGGTACGCACCCGAGAGCAGCAGCTCCCGCAGCATCCCCCCGGCCCCCGCCCAGCTCGTCAGGTCGGCGGGGACGGGTGTGGCGCCGCGCCCTCCGGTGCGCAGCCCGAGGGGCGGGCCCAGGAGGTACGAGAGGACCGGGCCCAGCACCACCGAGGCGCCCGCGACGGCCGCCAGGGTGCGGGTGCGCAGCCGGGTGAAGGGTTCGGCGGCCAGGAAGTAGACGGCGTAGAAGGCCAGGATGACGAGGATGCCGGGCGAGAGCGCGGCCAGGCACAGGCCGAGCGCGCCGAGGAGCGCGCAGCGGGTCAGGGTGGCCCGCAGGGGCGGCGGGCCGGCAGCGCGGGAACGGGCGAGCGCGAGGGAGAACCCGGCGATGAGTGTGAAGACGGCGGGCGCCCGGCCGTCGGCGGCGACGAGCAGCCAGCCGGTGCCCTCGGGCGCGGGCGGCGGGCCGACGTGTACGGCGAACATGCCGAGGACGGCGATGCCGCGGGCGGCGTCCAGGCCGGTCAGTCGGTTTGTTCCCATACGGGTAGGGATGGCGATCCGGGGCGCGGGGTTGCCTGCGGGACCGGCCGGCCGGGCCGCCGGAAAAGGCGTCGCGGGACCACCCCGCTGATCAGCTATGCTGTGCTTGCACATCGAACGGGTGGTCCGCCGCCCTTCGTGGTGGGTGTAGCTCAGTTGGTAGAGCACCTGGTTGTGGTCCAGGTGGCCGCGGGTTCAAGTCCCGTCACTCACCCTGTTGATCCCGTGGGGGTTACGAGTTTTCCTCGTAACCCCCACGGGTTTTTTCGTTCCTCCGAGGGGAGCGGCACGTCGCGGCCGGCCGGGCCCGCTTGCCGGAGTCCTGGCAGGATCACACGCATGAAAGGCGACATCGGGGGCCTCCCGGCGCTGCTCCTCGCCGCCCTCGTGGCGGCCGCGGTGTTCGGGGCCGCGGTGTGGCTGTGGCCCCGGCTCGCGGGGTCCGGGATCCGGCCGGTGCTGGGGCGGGTGGGGCTCCAGCTCGCGATCACCCTGACGACCGGGTCGGCGCTGCTGCTCGCGGTGAACTCCTCGTACGGCTTCTACGGCTCCTGGCGCGACCTGCTCTCCCTGCGCCGGGAGGACCCGGTGCCGGCGGGCGCGGACGCCTCGGCGCGGGCGGCGCTGCTGGTGCGGGGAACCCACTCCTGGCGGCACGCCGGCACCGACGACCCCGCGGTGATCGGCCGGATCGAGGCGGTGACCGTGCGCGGGGCCCGCAGCGGGCTGTCGGGGCAGGGGTACGTGTACCTGCCGCCGCAGTACGCGCACGCGTCCGCCGGGCGGCGGGCGGAGTTCCCGGTGGTGCTGGCGCTGACCGGGTTCCCGAGCACGCCGGGGGTGCTGGTCGACCGGCTGCGGTATCCGCAGCTCGCGCTGGAGGCGGTGCGGGCGGGGCGGATGCGGCCGGCGGTACTGGTCCTGATGACCCCGACCGTGGCGCCGCCCCGGGACACGCAGTGCGTGGACGTGCCGGGCGGCCCGCAGGCGGAGACCTTCTTCGCGCGGGACCTGAGGGCGGTGGTGTCCTCGCACTACGGCCTCACGCCCGACGCCCGGGGGTGGGGCGCGATGGGCAATTCGGTGGGCGGCTACTGCGCCCTGAAGCTGGCCCTGCGCACACCGGACGCCTACCGGGCGGCGGCCGCGCTGTCGGCCCCGTACGCGGCGGCGCGGGACGCGGACACCGGTGACCTCTTCGGCGGCGACCCGGGCCGCCGGCGGCAGGACGACCTGCTGTGGCGGCTGCGGAACCTGCCCCAGCCGCCGGTGTCCCTGCTGGTGGCGAGCAGCCGCAAGGGCGAGCACCAGTACCCGGCGACACTGGAATTCATCGACGCGGTACGGTCACCCGCACGGGTCTCCTCGATCGTGCTCGCGAGCGGCGGCCACAACTACGAGACCTGGGCGCGCGAGGTGCCGCCGGCCCTGGAGTGGCTGGTGGGACGGCTAAGCCCACCCTAAAGGCACACAAGGGATTCCGATCGGGCCCCGCCGAGGCCCCGGCCTGCGGACATGTAGCCTGAGACGGATTCCGATGAACGGGTTCAGGAATCGGGTGCCGGATGAGATCGTCCGGGTGGGGGAGACAGGCCCCGCCTGCCGGGTCATCGTCGGGGCACGGAGCCCCGGCACGTTCTGATGGGAAGTACACGAAAGCATGACGAGAATCTTCCTCGCGGGCGACTCCAGCGTGACGAGCCGGCAGGCCAGCATGGCCCCGATGGTGGGATGGGGCCAGACCCTGCAGCTGTTCGTGCAGGGCGCCGAGGTGATCAACTGCGCGCGCGCAGGAGCGAGCACCCGCAGTTTCCTGGAGCGCGGGCGGCTCGCCTGGATCCTGGAGAACGGCGTTCCCGGCGACCTCATGCTCATCTCCTTCGGCCTCATCGACATGAAGCCCGGTGACGGCCGCTTCACCGAGCCGTTCAAGGAGTACCAGGGCTTCCTGCGCCAGTACGTCAACGCGGCGCGGGACCGGGGCATGCACCCGGTCCTCATCACCAGCCACGAGCGCCGCGTCTTCGACAAGTACGGCAACATGCGCCGCCCCCTGGGGCAGTACCCGGCCGCCATGCGCGAGGTCGCGACGCAGCTCTCGGTGCCGCTCATCGACCTGAACGAGTGGAGCGTCGCCTGGTGGCGGCACGCCGGCCCCGACGGGACCAAGGCGCTGTTCCTCTACCTGGAGCCGGGCGAGCACCCCAACTACCCCAAGGGCGTGGCGGACAACACCCACCTGCGCGCCCACGGCGGCGTGGAGTGCTCCCGGTTCATCGCGGCGGAGATGCAGAACCGTGCGCTGCTGCCGCCCTCGCACTTCCGCAACCTCCAGGCCCAGTTCGATCCGGAGCAGGCCGTCGAGTTCCTCCCCGACGACGTCTTCGACCAGCAGACCAAGGAGCGGGTCGCGGAAGTGCGCCGCTGACCTGCCGGCCCTACCCGCGCAGGAAGGCCTCGACCTCGGTGGCCAGTGCCACCGGGGTCTCGTGCGGCGGGTAGTGGCCGGTGCCGGGCAGCGGCTGGATGCGGCAGTTCGGGTACCAGACCTGCCAGGTGGTCCGCATGAAGTCGGCGGTGAGCGCGAGGTCGTACTCGCCGACGAGGACCAGCACCGGGACGGTGCTGCCCTTCACGGCGGTGGACAGGTCGAGCGGCTGCCAGCTCGCGAGGTACCCGGCGAAGGCCTCCGGCCGGGACACGGCGAGCGAGTGCTCGACCATCCGCTCCAGCCAGTACGGGCTCGCGCGGCGGCCGGTGACGATGTCGAGGATGGCGCGGCGGTTCTCCGCGCTGCCGGCGGCCCCGTAGAAGAGGTCGTGGGTGGCGTCGTCCATCTCGTAGGGGGCGGCGGGGACCGGGTTGATCCCGATCAGCTTCTCGACGCGCTCGGGGGCGCGCACGAGGACCTGCTGCATGGCCTTGCCGCCCATGGAGTGGCCGAGGAGGGAGAAGGTGTCCCAGCCGAGCTCGTCGGCGAGCGCGAGGACGTCGTCGGCGATCTCCGGGAGCGCGTAGCGGCCGGGGACGTCCCGGCGGTCACCGTAGCCGCGGTAGTCGAGGAAGGCGTACGAGAACTCCCGCGGGTCCAGGTAGTCCAGTACGGAGCCCCAGTTGGCGGACGTGCCGAACCAGTCGTGCAGCACGATGACGCGGACGGGGCCGGTGCCGATCCTGCGGTGGGCGATGGCCATGCGTTCTCCCTCGGTGACGGGGCGGAAAGAATTGCCGCCGTACGTTCTGCCCACCGCGCCTACCATCACACCGTGACGACCCCACCTTCCGTCCCCGTCGAACGCATCCGGGTCCGCGACGGGAAGAGCGCGGACGGCCACCCGTACCACCCGGCTCGGTACGAGATCACCGACCCGGCCGAGGTCGCGGAGGTCCTTGCCGCGTGGCCCGCCGAACGGGAGCCCGAGCCGGGCCCCGCAGGGCACGGCGATCCTCCCTCCGGGGTCGAGTTCGTGTGCATGTGCTGGGACCACGACCGCGACCCGTTCGACGCCACGGACGACCCCGCGATCCGGCACGTACCGCCCGCCCGGCCGGGGCCGCTCGCCCGGCTGCTCGACCCCTGGGCCCCGGACGGCATCCCGGCCCGGCACCGGGCCCGGTGGGTGGCCGCCGCGCCCGCGGCGCTGCGCGGCTTCGCCGAGGCCATCGCCCGCGGCGAGGATCCGCCGCGCCCGGCGCGGATCGCGCTGGCGGCCGCCTTCTCCTGGCAGGGGGCCGTACGCGAGGACCCCACCGACGCGGCCTCGCTCCTGGCGGAGCTGGCCCCTGCGCGCCTGCTCGAGGGAGCCTCCACCGAGGACCTGGCCTGGGCCGTCCGGGAGACCGACCGCGGCGGGCTCGACGCGGCCGTGCGGTTCTTCGCGAGCGAGGAGTTCACCACCCGGCACCCCAAGCGGCGCCGGGTCCCGGACACCGCCCGGGACCTGCTGCTCCGGCACGCACGCAGCCACCGTCCCCGCGACCTCCCGGTGCTGGAACGGCGGCTGCTGCGCGTGCCGGAGGACCGCGTCAGACGGTCTTGATCGCCGGGTCCGAGACTCCGGGGGCGCCCGTTTCCACGTGGCCGGCGAAGCGGCGCAGGAAGGTGGCGTCCGCGTCGGAGACGACCGTGACGTCGTACCAGCGGGCCGTGCCGGACAGGGACACGGTGTGCGCGACGGTGCCGCCCGCCGCGACGCGCACGACCTGGGCCGTGCCGCCGTAGGCGTTGGTGACGGTCAGGTTGACGGCCGCCGTGCCCCCGTTGGTCAGGGACAGCACCAGGTTGCCGGTGGCCTTGTCGTCGCGGGCCGTGGCCTCGGGGCCGGCCTTCTTCGCCGGGCCCTTCCAGGTGCGCAGGAAGCCGTTGGGGCCCCAGACCGTGAGGTTGACCTGGTTGCCGGTGGAGCTGCTCGTGCTCCAGGTGTCCGACAGGGTCTTGCCCGCCTCGACCGTGTAGGGCCACGGGCCGTCCGTACGGTTGCCCGAGGTGCTGTGGAAGTGGGCGCCGAGGGTGGGACCCGAGGAGAAGGTCAGCGTGAACTTGCCCGTGGAGACCGTGGCCTTGCCGTCCACGTACGGGGCGTAGCCCAGTGCGCGCGTCGGCTTGGCGCCCGCTTCCTGCTTGGGCAGGGTGCCGGTCGCCGGCGGGGTCGGGTTGTAGGACGAGTGGCGGTTCTTGTCCGGCGGTACGTACGCGGCCGTGGACGGCAGCGCGGCGGGCGCGGCGTCCGCCCGGGTGAAGTCGAACGCCGAGGTCAGGTCGCCGCAGACCGCGCGGCGCCACGGGGAGATGTTGGGCTCCTGCACGCCGAAGCGCTTCTCCATGAAGCGGATCACCGAGGTGTGGTCGAAGGTCTCGGAGCAGACGTAGCCGCCCTTGCTCCACGGGGAGACCACGATCATCGGGACGCGGGGGCCGAGCCCGTACGGGCCGGCGGCGTAGCCGGAGACTCCCCCGGTGTACAGGTCGCCGGTGACGCTCGCCGTGGACAGGCCCCAGGCGGAGGAAGCGGGCGGGTACGGCGGGACGACGTGGTCGAAGAATCCGTCGTTCTCGTCGTAGGTGATGAAGAGGGCCGTCTTCGCCCACACGTCGGGGTTCGCGGTCAGCGAGTCCAGGACCTGCGAGATGTACCAGGCGCCGAAGTTCGTCGGCCAGTTGGCGTGCTCGCTGAACGCCTCGGGGGCGGCGATCCAGGAGACCTGCGGGAGGGTGCCGCCCACGACGTCCGCGCGCAGCTTGTCGAAGTAGGTGCCGCCCGCCTTGACGTCGGTGCCCGTACGGGCCTTCTCGTACAGGGCGCTGCCGGGCTGGGCGTTGCGGTAGCTGTTGAAGTACAGCAGCGAGTTGTCGCCGTAGTTGCCGCGGAACGCGTCGTTGATCCAGCCCCAGGATCCGGCGGCGTTCAGGCCGTCGCCGATGTCCTGGTAGACCTTCCAGGAGACTCCGGCCGTCTCCAGGCGCTCGGGGTAGGTCTTCCAGCCGTAGCCGGCTTCCTGGTTGCCGAGGACCGGGCCGCCGCCCACGCCGTCGTTGCCCGTGTAACCCGTCCACATGTAGTAGCGGTTGGGGTCCGTGGCGCCGATGAAGGAGCAGTGGTAGGCGTCGCACACCGTGAAGGCGTCGGCGAGCGCGTAGTGGAACGGGATGTCGTTCCGGGTCATGTACGCCATGGTCGTGGCCGTCTTGGCCGGGACCCACTTGTCGTACTTGCCGTTGTTGTAGGCCTGGTGGCCGCCCGCCCAGTCGTGGTTCAGCCCCGTCAGGAACTGCATGCCCAGGTCGTTGATCTGGGGGTTGAAGGGCAGGATGTCCTTCGTTCCGTTGGACTGGTGGAAGACGGACTTGCCGTTGTCCTGGAGGACCGGCCTCGGGTCTCCGAAGCCCCGGACCCCCTTCATCGCACCGAAGTAGTGGTCGAAGGAACGATTTTCCTGCATGAGGACGACGATGTGCTCGATGTCCTGGATCGTGCCGGTACTGCCTTGGGCCGAGATGGCGGCGGCCCTCGCGATGCTCTCGTTCAGCATCGTGACGGCGGCGGCGCCACCGGCGATCTGCAGGAACCTGCGCCGATTCAATTCAGTCATGGAGAACGACCTCTGCGGGTGAGACGGGTGCGGGGGGTGTCGAGGGGCGCCCCAAGAACAGCGGCCCCGGGGTACCGGTCGGCGTTGCTTGAATGACAGTGGGCCGTACACCTGGAGAACGGAATACCTCGTCAGGCGGTTCGTGCCCCACGCGCCACATCTCTTCGCGATCCCTTCGCGATCTCTTCGCAGCCGTCGGCCCCGGGCCGCGGACCGGTGGCCCGGGTACTCACCCGGCCGGCGGGCGGGATGAGCATCCGTACTCAGGACCGGGACCCGATGGCGCGTCATCGTGAGGGCATGCCGAATCAGCCATCCGTACCGCGCCAGCGGCTCCGCGCCGGGATCACCGCCGTCGCCGGTGTGCTGCCCGGGGACGTCCTCACCTCCGACCGGCTCCAGCGCGAGATCGCCGGCCGGGCCGGACTCACCCTGCCGCCCCGGCTGTTGACCCAGGCCACCGGGATCCGTGCCCGCCGGATCGCGGGTGACGGGGTGTACGCCTCCACGCTCGCGGTGGATGCGGCCCGCCGGGTACTGGACACCGCCGGGCTCGGGCCCGCCGACATCGACCTGCTGCTCTTCGCCTCCGCCTCCCGCGACGTCGCCGAACCCGCCACCGCGCACATCGTGCAGGCCGAACTCGGCACGAAGGCACACGCCTTGGACGTCACCAACGCGTGCAACAGCTTCGTCAACGGCATCGACCTCGCCCGCGCCATGATCCTCGCCGGCCGGGCCCGGCGGGCCCTGGTGGTCACCGGGGAGACCCCGAGCCGGGCCGTGCGGACGGCGCCCGCCGACTTCGCCGAGTTCCGCGCCGGTTTCGCCGGCTACACCTTCGGCGACGCGGGGGCCGCCGTGATCGTGGAGCCGGTGGAGCGCGGCGGGATCCTCGACGTGGACACCGAGACCCACTCCGAGCACTGGGAGGTCGGGGGCATCCCGGGCGGCGGCTCGCGCCACCCGCGCGGGGACGCGTACACGTACTTCCGCGGTGACGGGCACGAACTGCGCGGGGTCTTCGAGAAGGTGGGCACCGCCGTCATCGACCGGACCCTGCACCGCACGGGCATGGGCTGGGACGACTTCTCGAAGGTGCTGGTGCACCAGGTGACGGTGCCCTATCTGGAGCGGTTCGCCGAGCTGACCGGGGTGCCGGCCGGGAAGCTCGTGGTGACCGTGCCCGAGCTCGGCAACATCGCGAGCGCGACGATCGGGGTGCAACTGGACCGAATATTCGACCAACTGGCTTCAGGAGAACGGGTGTTGTTCGTCGGACTCGGCGGCGGGATCAGCATCATGACGATGGTCTGGGAGAAGTCGTGAGCGCGGGTGGACGACTGTGGGTGGTGGTACCCGCACACGAGGAGGAGGCCCGGATCGCCGGGACCCTCGCCGCGCTCGCCCGTCAACGGGACCGGGATTTCACCCTGTTGGTCGTGGACAACGCCTCTGCCGACCGGACGGGGGCCGTGGCGCGGGAGTTCGCGGCGGGCGCCCCCTTCGCCGTGGAGGTCATCGAGGAACCGGAGAAGGGCGTCGGCTCCGCCGTGGACACCGGCTTCCGGTACGCGATCGGGCGCGGCGCGACCCTGCTCGCCCGCACCGACGCCGACTGCCTGCCCCACCCGGGCTGGACGGGCGCGGCGCGGGCGGCCCTGATCCGCGACCCCGGGCTGGTGTGCGGGCGGATCGTGGCCCGGCGCGACGAGCACGGCCCGCTGGGGCGGGCCGGGTTCGGGGTCCTCGTACGGCTCGCCGGACTCTTCGGCCGGCTGCGGCCCGAGCACGCGCGGAGCCGCGGCTACCGCGCCCCGTACCGGATGCACGCCGGGAACAACATGGCCATCACCGCCGAGCTGTACCTGGCCGTCGGCGGGATGCCCCGGCGCCCCTCCCCCACCGACCGGCTCTTCCTCAACGCGGTGCGCCGCCACACCGACCGGATCACGCGCTGCCGGGCGATGGTCGTGGAGAACTCCACGCGACGGCTGCGGGCGTACGGGATCGCCGGCACGGCCCGCTGGTACCTCGGCCGCGGCAGCGGCCCGAACGGAACGGACGACCCCCGCTGATGCTGGACCGCCTCGATCACGCGCTGCGCACCCGCCCCGAGCGGCCCGCCGTCCTGACCGCCACCCGTGCGGGAGCCACCCGGACCGCCGCCACGCGCGGGGAACTCATCGAGCTGGCCGACGCGTTCGCCGCCGCGCTGTACGCGCGCGGACTGCGCGCCGGGGACACCGTCGGGGTCGCCGTACGCCCCGGGCCGCGTGCGCTCGCCGTCCTGCTCGCGCTGTGGCGGCTCGGTCTGCGCGGGGCCGTCCTCGACCCCGGGGCCGGGCCCGACGTGCTGCGCGCCCGGCTGGCTTCGGCGCGGCCCGCGCTGGTGCTGGCCGACGCAGCCGCGCAGGCGGTGGCCGGGTGGGCCCGGCCGCTGGCCCGGCGGGCGGCCGGGCTGGAACTGCCGGAGCTGGCCGGGCTGGGCGCGCCGGTGGCCACGGTCGGGCGGCGGCTGCCGGGGTGCGCGCCCGCTCTGGACCGGCATGCGGCGCGCAGCGGGGTGCCGCCGCGGTGCACCGGCGACGGGGACGCCGACGCGGTCATCGTGTTCACCTCCGGGACCACCGCGCGGCCCCGGGCGGTGGTGCACACGCGGGCGAGTCTGGCCGCCGGGATGGAGACGGTGTCGGCGCTGTTCTCCGGCGGTCCGGGGGATGCGGGGGCCGCGGGGGCTTCGGGGGCCGTCACCACCGGTCCCGTGCTCGGCGACACCTTCTTCGTGCTCGTCCCCTCCCTCGTGCGCGGCGCCCCGGTGGCCCTCCCGGCCCGTTCGCCCCGGATCCTGGCCCGCCAGCTGGCCCGGCTGGCGCCGCGGGACACCTACCTCACGCCGCCGCAGCTCCGGGACGCACTGCGGGAGGGGGCCCGCTTCCGGGGCCGGGTGTGGACCGGCTCGGCTCCGGCGAGCGCGGAACTGCTGTGCCGGGTAAGGGAGTCGGGGGCCGATGAGGCCTGGGGGGTGTACGCGCTCACCGAGCTGTTCCCGGCCGCCGCGGTGGAGTCCCGGGAGAAGGCCGCGTACGAGGGCCCCGGCGACCTGGTCGGCGCCCCGCTGCCCGGTGTGCGCGCCGCCTCCGACGCGGACGGGCAGCTGCTGCTGACCGGCCCCGGGGCCCGGCACCGCTACCTCGGCGAGGACCCCGACCCGTGGGTGCGCACGGGCGACCGGGCGCGCCTGGACGGCGCGGGCCGGATCGTGCTGGAGGGCAGGGCCAAGGACATGGTGCTGCGCCGGGCCGAGAACATCTACCCGGGCCTGTACGAACCGGCCCTGCACGTGCCGGGGGTGGAGCTGGCGCTGCTCGTCGGAGTCCCGGCGGACGCGGCCGACGGCCACGGCGACGGCGGCGGTGACGGTGACTGCTGCGACTACGGTGACGAGCGGCTCGTGGCCGTGGTCCAGCCCTGCCACGGGGCCTCCGAGCCCGCGCTGCGGTCCGCGCTGGCGGGCCCGCTGCGCCGCATGGGAACGGCCGCACCCGACGCCCTGCTGTTCGCGCGGATCCCGCTGTCGGGCCGCTCCCGCAAACCCGACCGCGCGGCAACGGCGGCCCTGGCGGCCCACCGGCTGAGCTCCGGCGACGGCTCCGGCTCCGCACGGAACGGCGCTTCGGCCAAGGCCTCCCGCGCGCGGCGGGGCGCCCCGTGACGGCTGCACCCGCGTGGCGGGCGCGCGCCCGCGCCGTCGGGCAGCGGGTCACTGCGGCCGCCCGGCTCCGCCCCGGGACCGGGCCGCACGTCCCCCTGCCCGCCACCTCCCCCTGGCGGGCCCGCACCTCGGCCCTCCGGGAGCGGGTCATGGCCTCCCACCGCCGCTACACCCGGGCGAACGGCGACGCGCTCGCGGGTTCGCTCACGTACGCCCTGCTCGTCGGAACGGCCCCGGCGGTGCTGCTGGCCGGTTCGCTCGCCGGCCGGGCCGGAGCGGGTGCGGACGGGGTCCGGCGGACCGTGGACGGGCTGGCCGCGGCCCTGCTGCCCGCCGCGGCGCCGGCGGCCGGGCGGCTGCCCACCGTGGCCCCGCACTGGCGTCCGCTGCTCGTCCTCGCCCTCGGCTGGTCGGTGGTGCGCACGACCCGGGCGCTGCGCACGGGCATCCGGGCCGTGTGCGGGCAGAACGCGGGCAGCGGGAACCCCGTGCGCGACGCGGCCCGGGACCTCGCGGGCGCGGCCGTGCTGTGCCTCGCGGGCGGCGCCGTCGCCGTCGTGGTGGCGGCGGGCGGTCCGGCCCTGACCGTCCCCGCGCTGTGGGCGCTGTTCTCGGCCGTCCTGTGGCTCGCCCCGCACCGGGCGCCGGGCAGGCCCCGGCCGGCGGCCATCGCGGGTCCGGCGCTGGCCGCCGCGCTGGCCTGCCGGCTGCTCGCCCTCGCCGCCGACCCCTATCTCGCCGCGACCGCCGAACTGCACGGCGACCTCTACCACCGGGCCGGGCCGCTGATCGGACTTCTCGTCTGGGGCAGCCTGTGCGCCCGGGCGCTGCTCCGCGCGGCCTCCTGGGCCGCCACCGCCAACACGCCCGAAGGAGCGAGGAGTTGACGAACCTGTGGGTGATCGTGCCCGCGTACAACGAGGCGGCGGCCATCGGGACGACCCTGGCCGCGCTCGCCGCCCAGCACGACACCGGATTCGCGCTCGTGGTCGTGGACAACGCCTCCACCGACCGGACGGCCGATGCCGTACGGGACTTCGCGCGCGCGGCGCCCTTTCGCGTCGAGCTGGCCCGGGAGGAGCTGCCCGGCGCCGGGACCGCCGCCGACACGGGCTTCCGGTACGCCATCGCCGCCGGCGCCACCCACCTGCTGCGCACCGACGCCGACTGCCTGCCCGAACCGGACTGGACGGCCGTCGCGAAGGCGGAGTTCGGGCGGGGCGCCGAGATGCTGTGCGGCCGCAGCGTGCCGCGCCGTGACGAGGGGCCCGGCCTCCTGGAAGCCCGGCTGCTGCCGGCGCTGATCCGGCTCACCTCCCTCTACGGGCGCTACCGCCCGTCCCACCGGCACCCGCGCTACCGCGCCCCGTACGTCCTGTGCCACGGCCACAACCTCGGCATCACCGCCGGCCTCTACCTGCGCTGCGGCGGCGCCCTGCGGGGGCCGCTGCACGAACGCTCCGAGGACGTGGACCTGCTGAACCGGGCCCGGGAGCACAGCGACCGGATCGTCCGCGCGGAGCAGCTGGTGGTGCAGAACAGCTTGCGCAGGCTGCGGAGTTGGGGCCCGCGCCGCACCCTGCTCTGGTACTGGGACCGGCGCTACCGGCCCGCCGACACCGCGGAGGCACACGTCCGATGACCACCGACCCGACGATCCGCACCCAGACCCGCACGAAGGCGGTCACGAACCCCGCCACGAAGGCCGCCACGAAGGCCGGTACGAAGGCACGCCGCCGGGACCGCCGGGTCTACCTGCGCTCCCACCCGCTCCTGTTCGCGCTGCTCGCCGCCACCCGCGGGCGGCCCGTGCGCCGGCTCGGGGGCGGCACCCTGCTCGTCCACGGCACGGCGGCCTACCGGGAGGCGCTGACCCGGCTGCCGCTGGACCGCACCGCGCCCGGCACCACCGGCGGTGCGGCCCGGGCCGCCCGGGTGGAGGGCGTGCTCTTCGACCAGGAGGGCTCCGGACACCGGGCCGGCCGGCGGGAGCTCGCCGAGCTGCTCGGTGCGTCCGGAACCCGGGAACTGCGTGCGGTGTGGCACCCGTTGCTCCTGCGGCGGCTCGCGCCGCTGCCGCTCGGGGGCACGGTGGACCTGGTCCCTCTGGCCCGGGAACTGGCCGGCTCGGTGGTGTACGCGCTCCTGCGCCCCGGCTCCGGGGCCGACGCCTGCGCCTCCCCGCTCGCCCTCGCCGAGGCCGCCGCCGAGGCCGCGGCCGCCTCCGTGCGCAGCCACCTCCCCGGCCCGCCCCGCCCCGGCGCCGGGGCGGCGGCGATCAGCACCGCCGAGCGGCTCCGCGCGCTCCTGGGGCCGGGGGCGGACGCCCGGGCCGCGATGCTGGCGGTGGCGGCCGTCAACACCACCGTCGCGGCGCTGCCCCGGGCCGTGGCCTGGTGCGCCGACGCGGGCCTGTGGGACCAGGCGGCGGACCCGGCGCTGCGGCCCGCGCTGGCCGATGAACTCCTGCGCGTCACGGCGGCCTCCCCCCTCCTCCCCCGGGTGGCCGCGGCCGAAGGCTCCGTAGGAGGCTGCCCGGTCCGGACCGGCGACCGGCTGCTCCTGGTGGCCCGGCACGCGGCCGGGGCCCACCTGCGGGACCCCGACGGGCGCCGCCCCGCCGAGCCGGGCGTCGCCCGCCTGGTCTTCGGCGCCGGGCCGCACGCCTGCCCGGGAGCCCGCCTGGCCCGGGAGCAACTGGTCGGCGTCCTGGCGGCGCTGGCTCCGCACCGGCCGGTCGTGACCCGGGCCCGGGTGGACCGCCGTGCCGCTCTGCCCGGGTGGCGTTCGCTGGTCGTACGGGCGGCGGCATGACGTCCCGCAGCGCGGCCGGGGTCCGGATCGCCGTCACGGGCGCGAGCGGCTTCTGCGGCGGGCACGTCGCCCGCGCCGCGGCGGCGGCCGGGGCACGGGTGGTGTGCCTGGGCCGCAGGCCCGGCCCGCTCGGGGAACACCGCTTCTGGGACGCGTCCCTCGGGGAGCCCGACCTCTCGGGCACGGACCTCGTCGTGCACTGCGCGGCGGCGGTCGGCGATCCGGCTCCGGGCTCCCCCGCCGAGACCGTCATGCACGCGGTCAACGTGACGGGCACCGAACGGCTGCTGCGCGCGGCGGGCGGCCGCCCGGTGGTCTGGGTCAGCAGCGCCAGCGTCTACGACCCCCGCCGCGACCGCACGCTCGTCCGCGAGGACCACCCGCGCACGGGACAGCTGAACGCCTACGGCCGCACGAAGGCCGAAGGCGAGGCCCTGGCGCTGGCCGCGGGCTCCGTGGTGCTGCGCCCGCGCGCCGTGTACGGCCCGGGCGACACCCAGCTCCTGCCCCGGCTGCTCTCCCGGGTCCGCGCCGGGACGCTGTTCCTGCCGGGCCCGGACGTCCCGCTCAGCCTGACGGCGGTGGAGAACCTGGCCGAGGCCTGTCTGGCGGCTCCCGGCTGGCCGCAGGGCGCGTACAACATCGCCGACGCCCTCCCCTACCGGCGCGACGCCGCGGTCCGCGAGGTCCTGCGCGCCCACGGGGTCCGCGCCCGCGTGCGCCACCTCCCGGCGGCCCTGGCCCGGGGCGCGGCGCGCATCTCGGAATCCCTGTCCTGCGCCGAACCGGCCCTCAGCCGCTACGCGGTGGACCAGCTCGCCCACCCGGTGGTCCTGGACCTGACCCGGGCCCGCGCCCAGGGCTGGACCCCGTCCCGGACCCTGTCGGACCACCTCGGCGACCTGCGGGGGTGAGGCACTAGGGGGTGTCCGCGTCAGGCGGTCGCCCGGGCTCCCGCGTTGGCGATGAGCTGGTCCAGGAGGGAGAGCAGGCAGGCGCGGACGTCCTGGCGGGAGCGGGCGTCGAGCATGAGCACGGGGGTGTTCGGATCGCGCAGGTGCAGGGCCGTCGCGATCTCCTCCGCGGTGTAGGGCTGCTCGCCGTGGAAGCAGTTCGCGCCGACCACGAACGGCAGTCCGCGGCTCTCGAAGAAGTCGACGGCCGGGAAGCTGCGGTCGAGGCGTCGCGTGTCGACCAGCACGATCGCCCCGAGTGCCCCGGCCAGCAGGTCGTCCCACATGAACCAGAAACGCTCCTGGCCCGGTGTGCCGAAGAGGTAGAGGACGACGCCGGCGTCGGTGAGGGTGATGCGGCCGAAGTCCATCGCGACGGTGGTGGCCGTCTTGGACTCGATGCCGTCGAGGTCGTCGACGCCGATACCGGCGGCCGTCAGCCGCTCCTCCGTGCGCAGCGGCTCGATCTCGGAGATCGTCTCCACCAGGGTGGTCTTGCCGACTCCGAACCCGCCGGCGATGAGGATCTTGACCGGGGCCGCTTCCTGTGGGGCAGGGGCCTGAGGGGCGGGCACGTCGTCATCGGGGAGGCTATATCCGGGCAAGGTTGTCCCTGATTCTCATGAGCAGGTCGACGTCGGTGGTCTCGGCGCCCCCCAGGGGCGGCCGGTGGTGGATCAGCCCGCGGTCGGCGAGTTCGCCGAGGAGCAGCGTCATCGGGGTGAGGCGGATGTGCATCCGCGCCGCTATCTCGGCGACCGCCCGGCCACCCGGCGCCGCGCACATGGCAAGGATCTCCTGCCATTCGGTGGGCAGACCGGCGCGGGCGTCCTCGGCCACCGCCGCCGCGATGGTGGTGTCCATGGTGAGGACGGTGTGCGGAACGGCTGTCCGTCCGTCGGTCAGGGCGTACAGCCGCGTCCGGCGGCGCCTCGCGGGCTGGGGCTCGTCCTGCGGCATTACGCGGTCGGCACCTGGGCGCGCTCGGGGGTGCCCAGCCACTCGCCGAGCGCCTGGGCGGTCCGTACGGCCTCGCCGCCCAGCTCCCCGAGCCGCGCCTTGCGGGAGGTCACCACGATGAGCGTGCTGCCCTCACCGCACCCGACGATGCAGAGGTACCGGTCGTCCATCTCGACCAACTGGCGGATGACGCGGCCGCCGTCGACCTCCCGGGATATCGCCTTCATCGTGGCCGCGATGCCGGAGGCGGCGGCCGCCATGCGCTCGGCCTGGGGCTGGTCCAGCAGGTAGGCGCTGAGCTTGATGCCGTCGTTGGACAGGAGCACCGCTCCCTGGATGCCGGCGATCCTGCTCAGGTTGTTGTCCAGGACGCTGTAGATCACGTCGTTGGATGTCGCAGTGTTGGATGCCGCGGTGTTGGATGCCGCGGTGTTCGGTGAAGTAGTCATGGCTGATCCCGTCGGAGCTCTTCTTCCACTGTCTGGGTCCCGTGTTCGTAGTCCGCCCAGGCGTCGGCCACCTCTTCGGGGGTCTCCGTGTCCGGCCGGGCGGCCGGTTCCGGTGCGCTGGGGGCGCGTAGCTGCTCGGCGATGTGGGTCTGGGGGACGCGCTCGGGGAGGGCAGGCCGGACCGGGGGTCCGGAGGCGGGCGCGGGCACCGTCGTACGGCGGCTCGGCAGCCCGGCGGCCGTGCGCGGGACCGGCTCGGGCGTCGGCGCCCCGGGAAGGCGCGGCGCCGGGGCGGCCGCGGAGGCCGCCGGGGACGCCTGCGCGAGTACGAGCTCGGGCTCGGGCTCGGGTACGGGCCGGTGCGGGGCCTCCGCCTCGGTCGCCGCCAGCAGTTCCCCGGGGAGGATCACCACGGCGGCGGTCCCTCCGTACACCGAACGGCGCAGGGTGACCGTCGCCCCGAGCTGGTCGGCGAGGTGACCGACCACGAAGAGCCCGAGCCGGTGCGCGTTCTGCGCCAGGACCGAGTACGGCGGGGCCTGGTGGAGGCGCCCGTTCATCTCCTCGTACCGCTCGGGGGTCACCCGCGGCCCACGGTCCTCGATCTCGACCGACAGCCCGCCCGCGACCGTTTCGGCGCGGATGACCACCTTCGACCGCGGCGGGGAGAACCGGGTGGCGTTGTCCAGCAGCTCCGCGAGCAGGTGGCTGATCTGGCTGATCACGCGCGGTTCCACGCTGATCTCGTCCAGGGCGTGCCGCTCGATGCGCCGGAACTCCTCGACCTCCGCGGCGGCTTCGCGCAGCAGGTCGGCGACGCGCATGGGCTCGGTGTGCGGGTCGGGGACCTCGCCGCCCGAAAGGATCAGGAGGTTCTCGATCTGCCGCCGCATGCCCACCGTCAGCTGGTCGGCCCGCATCAACTGGGCGAGCAGCGCTTCGTCGTGGCCGAAGGTGTCCTGGAGGTCCTCCGTGAGGCTCAGCTGGCGGCTGACCAGGTTTCCGGTGCGCGAGGCGATGCCCGAGGCGAACAGGCCGAACCCGTGGCGCTCTGCCGCGAGCTGCCGGTGCCCGTCGACGGACACGGCGACGGCCCGGGCGAACGCATCGTTGATGCGCCCGACTTCGTCCCGGTCGCCGCGCACCGCCGGCAGTGCGTCGACGTCGACGGACTGCCCGCGCTGGAGCCGGGCGACGACGTCGGGGAGGGTTTCCTCGGCGACGGTCACCGTGCGTTCGTGCAGGTCGTGCAGGCGGCGGAGCACCGATCGCGTGGTGAACACGACCACGGCCACGACGACCAGCAGCCCGCCACCGCTTCCCCCGATCAACCAGGCGACCTCGGTGTCCAGCTCCGCGGCCTTGGCCTCGCCGCGTGCGAGCATCTTCCGCGCCCGGTCGACGTTGAACGTGGCCAGCTGTACCGAGAAGTTCTCGTGCGCGGACCGCCAGCCCGCGACCTCGGCGGGCAGCTTGATGCCGGACGCGACGTCCGTGTGCTTCGAGAGGATCGCCTTCTCGATGCGGATCTTCGTCTGCCAGTCCGGGGAGGCGACGATCCTCTCGTAGAACCGCCGGTCCTCCGGGGGCAGATACGGCGCGACCCATGTGTCGTACAGGTACCGGTGGGCTCCCAGGGCGCCGACGAACTGGTCGAAGCCGGCGGAGTTCAGTTCCCTGGACGGCCCGGCCAGGGCCAGGAGCGTGTCCTCGCGCGCCACCATCTCGGTGGCGGAGAGCATGGACACCACGGTCCGGCTCTCCTTGGTGAGTTCGGCGTCGTCCGCGTGGCTGAAGTCCAGCTGGTACGCCTGGATGACCGCGTCGATCACCCCCGTGTAGTACGTCAGCGTGCCGTCGGCGCCGCCGCTGCGGGCATCCGCGCGCTGGCGGTACACGGCCAGGCTGTCGAGGCGCCGGTTCACATCCTCGAAGAACGCGTCCGATCCGGCCGCCAGGCGGCGGAACTCGGCCGCGGCCCGGTCCGTGGCCTCGCGCCGCATGCTCAGCGCCTCTTCGGTCCCGGCGGCCCCCGCCCACAGCGAGGCGGTCAGCGTCCGCTCGGCCTGCATGTCGATCATGAGCGTGTACAGCGGTGCGCCGACCTTCTCGGCGGCGGCGACGTCGGCCCGCAGGCGCTCCGACTGTGCCAGCAGCCGCTGGGCGGTCACCGCCACCTGGGTGCCCATCGCCAGGGTGGGGAGCACCGCCAGCCAGATGAGCAGGGTGCGCAGGCGCAGGGTCCGCCGCCGACGCGTCGTCGACTGCCCTCGTACGCCTTCGGGTTCTATGAGAGACATCGGTCCTCGGGGGCAGGGGGCTGCGGCAGGAGATAAGGGTGCCGATCATAACCAGCCACACCGAGGAATCGGATAGGTGTCTTCCGCTGTCAAAGCGTGCTATTTGCGGCGGATCCTCGCAGGCGAGACCTGATCGGAACCCAGCCGCGACACCCTCGACACCACGGAAGGGTGCGCCGGCTTCCGGACCTGCCCGGTCCGGAAGCCGGTCCTGTCAGCCCTCGGCGGGGGTGAGCCGCAGGGAGATGGAGTTGATGCAGTAGCGCTGGTCCGTGGGGGTCGGGTAGCCCTCGCCCTCGAAGACGTGGCCCAGGTGGGAGCCGCACTTCGCGCACAGGACCTCGGTGCGGACCATGCCGTGCGTGACGTCCGCCTTCAGTTCGACCGCGTCGGAGTCCTTCGGGTCGTAGAAGGACGGCCAGCCGCAGTGCGACTCGAACTTCTCCGTGGAGCGGAACAGTTCGGAGCCGCAGCCGCGACAGCTGTAGACGCCCTCCGTCTTGGTGTCCGTGTACTCACCGCGGAAGGCGGGCTCGGTCCCGGCGAGGCGCAGTACCTGGTACTCGGACGGGGTCAGCTCCGCCTGCCACTGCTCGTCCGTCTTCTCTACCTCGTACGACATGACTGATCTCCCGTTTTCCCGCTCTTCCCAGAGCCGTCAGTTCGACAGACGGGCCAGGATGGCCGGCCCCAGGTCCGTGACGTCGCCCGCACCCATGGTGAGAACGAGATCGCCGGGCTTGGCCATTCCCGCGATGACGTCGGCGACGGCTTCCTTGGAGTGCTCGGGGGTGACGTCGGCCCCGGCGGCGCGGGCGGCGTCGATGATGATCTCGCTGGTGATCCCGGGGACCGGGTCCTCGCGGGCCGGGTAGATGTCGAGGACGACCGAGGCGTCGGCGAGGGCGAGGGCCTGGCCCATCTCCTTGCCGAGTTCCTGGGTGCGGGAGAAGAGGTGCGGCTGGAAGACGACCAGGATGCGGGAGTCCCCGGCGGCTCCGCGGATGGCCTCCAGGTCGGCGGTCATCTCCGTCGGGTGGTGCGCGTAGGAGTCGATGACCTGGACCCCGGCGGCCTCGCCCTTGAGCTGGAGGCGGCGCTTGACCCCGGTGTACTTGCCGAGGGCGGAGGCCAGGTTGTGCGCCGGGATGCCGAGCGCGACGCCGGCGGCGAGGGCCGCGACGGCGTTGTGCGCGTAGTGGCGGCCGGGCACCGACACGGTGAAGGTGAGCATCCGGCCGTCGATGACGACCGTGACCTCGCTGGTCAGCCCGCGCGGGGTGATCTTGGTGATCCGGACGTCGGCGGTGGGCTCCTCGCCGTACGTGACGATCGTCAGGTCGGGGTTGCCGGAGACCCGTCCGGCGATCTCGGCCGCGCCCGCCTGGCCGTGGGCGATGACCAGGGTGCCGCCGGCCGGGATCTTGCCGACGAAGGTCTCGAAGGACTCGTAGATCTCGTCCATCGACGCGTAGTTCGCGTGGTGGTCGAGTTCGGCGTTGAGGATGATCGCGACCTGGGGCGTGTACTTGTGGAAGCTGCGGTCGCTCTCGTCCGCCTCGGCCACGAAGATGTCGCCCTCGCCGTGGTGGGCGTTGGAGCCGGGGGCGTCCAGGTCGCCGCCGATGGCGTACGAGGGGTCCAGGCCCAGCGCCGAGAGGGAGACGGCCAGCATCGAGGTGGTGGTGGTCTTGCCGTGGGTGCCGGCGACGGCGATCGGCCGCAGGCCGTCCATCAGCCCGGCCAGGGCGTCGGAGCGGTGCACGACGGGGATGCCGAGCTCGGCGGCGCGGGCCAGCTCCGGGTTGTCGGCGCGGATGGCGCTGGAGACGACCACGCAGGTGGCGTCGTCGGCGAGGTGACCGGCGGCGTGCCCGATGTGGACCGTGGCGCCGTGGGCGCGCAGCGCCTGGGCGGTCTCGGAGTCACGGGCGTCGCTGCCGGCCACCTTGGCGCCGCGCTGGGCCAGGATCTTCGCGATGCCGGACATGCCGGCGCCGCCGATGCCGATGAAGTGGGGCCGTTCCATGGCGGTCGGCAGGCCGGGCTTCATTCAGGTAGCTCCAGGATCGAGTGCGTACGTACGGCAGCCGGTGCGCGGGTACGGGGGCGTACGGATGCGCGGTCCGGCCGCCTCCACCCTATTCCTTGTGGGCGAAGAGCTTGAGCACCGGAACGCCGACCTTGTGGCGCGCCCGCGAGGCCCAGTCCCGGTGGAAGAACTCCTCGACGTAGTGCGGGGCGGTCAGCACGATCACCTCGTCGGCGTTGGTCTCGTCCACCACCGCCTTCAGCTTGTCGAGCGGATGCTCGTCGACGATCTGCCCGACGGCCTTGGCGCCCTTGGCCCTCAGCGACGCGAGGGAATGCTCGATCGCCAGTTCGGCCGGGCCGCGGGCTGCCTCGCCCTCCGGTTCGTCGCCCTCGCGAATGGCCTCGGGAAGCTCACCGAGCGCTACGTCGTCGATGGCGCGCAGCAGCCGGTCCCGGTCGCCGCGGGGCTGCATGAGGACGATGAAGGAGACCGGCTCGTCTCCGTGGAGGGTCGTGACGAAGTCCACGTCGACGGGGGTCAGCGGCTGCTCGATCATCAATACGCTCGTGAACACGGACGCCCTCTCCTTCGTGGGCCGAGGCCGGCCGGCCGGCCCCTGCGGAAACCATCCTGCCCCGCTGTCGCACGGGGCCTGTGCGGTTATACCTGCCCACTACTGTGCCCAGCGGAAGCTAAGCGGAACGACAAATTCCGCCCCTCTTCAGATCCGACGGTAACGCGTGAAGAGAAACCCGGCCTCTTCCAGCAGGCAGGCCGGTGCGAGCCGGTGCGGAACCGTGACGGAGGGGCCGCCGGAGATCCGCTGGGCGTCACCCGCCGTGAGCACCGGCGAGATCGTCAGGCACAGCTCGTCCAGCGCGTCCGCGGCCACGAACTGCCCCAGCAGCCGGGGTCCACCCTCGGTGAGCTGGCGGCGCAGCCCCCGGTCCGCGAGTTCCCGTACGGCCCGGGCCGGATCCACGCCCGTCCCGTCGCCGGCCACCACCACCTGCGCCCCGGCCTTGGCGGCCTCGGCGACCCGGTCGGCGGGGGCGGCGGCGCCCGTGAGCACCAGGGTGGGCACCAGCGGGGAGGCGAACAGCGGAGCTGCGAAGTCCAGGTCCAGGCTCGCGGAGACCACGGCGATGACCGCGGCGGGCCCTTGCCCCGCGGCGGCGCGGCGGGCCGCGAAGGCCTCCCGGGCCCGCGCGGGGCGGTAGCCCTCCTGGCGAACCGTTTCCGCGCCGACGACCACCACATCGGCCAGGGCCCGCAGGGTGCCGAAGATCCGCATGTCGGTCTCGCCGGAGATGGGCTGCGAACGCCCGTCGTGCTGGGCCGCGCCGTCCAGCGTGGAGACCATGTTGGCCCGCAGCCAGTGGCCGTCCGGGCCGAGCCCGGGGTACTCGTACGCCTCGGCGAGTTCGTCCAGCGACCACTCTCGGTCGGTCTGGTCCGCTGATGTCTGATCGGTCACAGGGAACAGGCGTCGCATCGGTGCAGTGTGCCACGCCCCGTAGAGTTAAGAGCTGTGTCAACATCACTCTCGCCCTCAGCGTCAGCCTCCGGGCGGCCCCCGATAGCCGACGCGGGACCGCAGTCCCTGTGCGCCCGCGAGCCGCGGGTGCCCGCCGAACGGCTGGTGGCCGAGATGGTGCCGCCACCGCGCTTCGACTCGGTGCGCTTCGACACCTACATCCCGGACCCGGCCCAGCCGAGCCAGCCCGAGGCCGTCGCCGTCCTCTCGGGCTTCGCCGCGGGCCTCGGCGGGGCGCACGCGAGCGGCTCCGGCAAGCGGCGCTGGTTCGCGAAGAAGCCGGCCGCCCCCACCGCTCCGCGCGGGGTCTACCTCGACGGCGGCTACGGCGTCGGCAAGACCCACCTGCTCGCCTCCCTCTGGCACGCCACCCCGGCCGAGCCCGCGCTCAAGGCCTTCGGCACCTTCGTGGAGCTGACCAACCTGGTGGGCGCGCTCGGCTTCCAGCAGACCGTGCAGACCCTCGGCGGGCACCGCCTGCTGTGCATCGACGAGTTCGAGCTCGACGACCCGGGCGACACCGTCCTCGTCTCCTCCCTGCTCAGCCGCCTGGTCGAGCAGGGCGTGGCGCTGGCCGCCACCTCCAACACCCTGCCCGGCAAGCTCGGCGAGGGCCGCTTCGCCGCCGCCGACTTCCTGCGGGAGATCCAGGGGCTCTCCGCGCACTTCCGCCCGCTGCGCATCGACGGCCAGGACTACCGCCACCGCGGCCTGCCCGAGGCTCCCGCACCGTTCTCCGACGAGCAGGTGACCAAGGCCGCGTACGCCACCGACGGCGCGAGCCTCGACGATTTCCCGGGGCTGCTGGAGCACCTGGCGCGGGTCCACCCCAGCCGGTACGGGGCCCTGACCGACGGCATAACGGCCGTCTGCCTCACGGATGTCGGCCCGGTCCCGGACCAGTCGACGGCCCTGCGGCTGGTGGTCCTGGCCGACCGGCTGTACGACCGGGAGGTTCCGGTGCTGGCGGCGGGCGTCGCCTTCGACCGGCTGTTCAGTGACGAGATGCTGAACGGCGGCTACCGCAAGAAGTACTTCCGAGCCATCTCGCGGCTCACCGCGCTGGCACGCGACGCGAAGCCCCTGGTGTCCCAGTAGGTTTGGGGACGTCGGCCCGTTCCACGGGCCGGCCGTTTCCACTTCTGCGAAGGGATCCACCATGGCTGGCGCCACCCGCAATGCACACGCCGTCTGGGAAGGCGACCTGTTCGAAGGCAAGGGCGTCGTCACGCTCGACTCGTCCGGCCTCGGCAGCTACCCCGTCTCCTGGCCCGCACGGACCGACGCGGAGGCGAACGGGCGGACCAGCCCGGAGGAGCTCATCGCCGCCGCGCACTCGAGCTGCTTCAACATGGCCTTCTCGAACGGTCTCGCGAAGGCCGACCACCCGCCGACCAAGCTGACCACCTCGGCCGCCGTCACCTTCGTCCCGGGCAAGGGCATCACCGGGATCCACCTCACCGTCGAGGGCGAGGTGCCGGGCATGGACAACGACGCGTTCGTCGCCGCGGCCGAGGACGCCAAGCAGAACTGCCCGGTCAGCCAGGCCCTGACGGGTACGACCATCACCCTCAGCGCGAAGCTGGCCTGACACCCGCCCGTCCGGCGCGGCCAGGACCGGCCGCGCCGGGCACCGGCGGCAGGGGACGGCGCGGCGGAGCCGGCTCCGATGGGCACCCGTGGTACCACGGCTCGGTCCTCTCTGTCCTGATCCACCGCCGGGAGTTCCCCATGCCGCCCAAGCCGCCGATGTCCCTCAGCCGGCGCAGCCTGATCGCCGCCGGTTCCGTCTCCTTCGCCGGAGCGCTCGGCGCCCTCTTCGCCGGAGCCGGCCCGGGGGCGGGAGCGGGGTCGCGGGCGGGGGCGGAAGCGCGCAAGGGCGCTGCCGCGAGCACGAGCGCGCGTACGCGTACGCGTACGGCCGCCCCGGTCTCCCGCCAGGGCTACGGCCCGCTCGTGGCCGACCCCGCCGGGCTGCTCGATCTGCCCGCCGGCTTCGCGTACCGCGTCCTCTCCCGCGCCGGCGACCCGCTGCCGTCGGGCGAGGGCACCGTCCCGGGCAACTTCGACGGCATGGCCGCCTTCGACGCCGGGCAGGGCCGCGTCCGGCTGGTGCGCAACCACGAGAACCGCACCACCGCCGCCCTGCGGGTCCCTCCCGTCGAGGGGCTCACCTACGATCCCCACGCCCGGGGCGGCTGCACCCTCCTCGACCTGGACCCGGCGGGCCGGGTCACCGCCGAGCGCGTCGCCCTCGCCGGCACCGCCGTCAACTGCGCGGGCGGCCGTACTCCCTGGAACACCTGGCTGTCCTGCGAGGAGACCGAGGACCGGGCGGGCACCGCCGGCTACACCCGCGACCACGGCTACGTCTTCGAGGTCGACCCCGCCGACCCCCGCCGCTCCGGCGCCGTCCCGCTCACCGCGATGGGCCGCTTCGCCCACGAGGCCGTCGCCGTGGACCCGTACAGCGGTGTGGTCTACGAGACGGAGGACGCCTTCGTCGAACCCTTCGGGCTCTTCTACCGGTTCCTGCCCGCCCGCCCCCTCGGCGGCCTCGGCTCCCTGCGCGCGGGCGGCGAGCTGGAGGCCCTGCGGGTCCCCGGGCTGGCGAACCTCGCGGTGGTGGACGAGCCCGGGTCCGAGTTCCCGGTGGAGTGGGTCCCCGTGCCGGACCCGTCCGCGGCCGGGACCCCGATCCGGCTCCAGGACTTCGGCCCCGGCGGGATCACCCACGCCCAGAAGCTGGAGGGCTGCTACTGGGGCGACGGCGGCGTCCACTTCGTCTCCAGCTACTCCCGCACCCTCGAGGGCTCCCCCGCCGACCACCACGGCCAGGTGTGGTTCTACGACCCGCTGCGCGCGCGGCTCCGGCTGGACGTGGTCTTCGGCCCGGCCGCCGACATCCAGCTGCCCGGCGACTCCCCGGACAACATCTGCCTGGCCCCCGACGGCGGCCTGATGGTGTGCGAGGACGGCGGCGGCGCCCAGTACGTCTTCGGCGTGACCCCGGGCGGCGAGGTCTACCCGATGGCCCGCAACGCGGCCGACATCGGGAAGCCGGGAGCACCGGAGTGGGGCGAGTTCGCCGGGGTCACCTTCTCTCCGGACGCACGGACGATGTACGTGAACGCCTACACGCCCGGGACCACCTTCGCGGTGACGGGCCCGTGGCAGTGACCCGTACTGCCTTCCGGCCCGTCCGTACCGCCTTCCGACCCGCCCGGCCTGGCCTTTCGTCACGTCGCGGTCCACTGCGTTGTGGTGGAGGATCGTAGGGAGTCGACGGAGCGAGGTAGGTAGCGGTGGCCAAGAAGGACAGCAAGTCCGCCAAGGGCGCCAAGGGCGAGAAGGTGAAGGCCGGGGCGGCGGCCAAGGCGGAGAAGGCCTCGAAGGCCGACAAGGCGGAGAAGGCAGAGAAGGCAGAGAAGGCCGACAAGTCAGAGGCCAAGGCAAGGGCCAAGGCCGGGGCGGCGGCCGAGGCCGCCAAGGGCGCCGGCTCCGAGAAGCCCGCCAAGGCGGAGAAGAAGGCCGATCCCGACACCGGCGGCGCCACCGCCGCCGGCGGGAAGCCGAAGTCCAAGCCCCTCTCCCTCCGGGAGCTGCTCCGCATCTCGGCGGAGAACTCCAAGGGCTCCAAGGGCGGCGCCCGCAAGTCCGGCGGGCACGGCCACGGACACGCCTACGCGTACGGGTACGACGCCCCCCTGAGCCCCCTGCTCCGCGTCCCCTCCGGCGAGCGCGTCGACCTCGGAGCCTTCCACACCGGAGCGACCCCGGCCGGTCCCACCGACAAGGCGGCCGGCGTGGCGGCCACCGCGCTGATGGGTGAGCGGCTCGGCTCCCTCCAGGAGCGGCTCTACGCCGCCAGCACCGCCGGCGACCGCCGCCGCGTCCTGCTCGTGCTCCAGGGCATGGACACCAGCGGCAAGGGCGGCACCGTCAAGCACGTGATCGGCCTGTTCAACCCCTCCGGCTGCCGGATCAAGGCCTTCAAGGCGCCCACTCCGGAGGAGCAGAACCACCCCTTCCTGTGGCGCATCATGAAGGCGCTCCCCCAACCGGGCGAGATCGGCATCTTCGACCGTTCGCACTACGAGGACGTCCTCATCGCCCGCGTCCGCGACCTGGTGCCGCGCAGTCAGCTGGGCCGCCGCTACGCGCAGATCAACCGGTTCGAGAAGTCCCTCGCCGACGACGGCGTCACCGTGGTGAAGGTCTTCCTCCACATCGGCTACGAGGAGCAGCGCAAGCGGCTCCTGGAGCGGCTCGACAACCCGGACAAGCACTGGAAGTTCAACGCGGGCGACATCGAGGAGCGCTCCGCGTGGCCCGCGTACCAGCAGGCGTACGAGCTGGCCCTGGAGCGCTGCTCCACGGACGTCGCGCCCTGGTACGTGGTCCCCTCCGACCGCAAGTGGTACCGCAACTGGGCCATCAGCAAACTGCTGCTGGAGCATCTGGAGGGCATCGCGCCGCAGTACCCGAAGGGTGACTTCGACGTGGAGGAGTGCCGCACCCGTCTGCTTGCCACATAGTCATATATTTTGCGCATGTGACCATCTCAGTGCGCAGGACGGCTGCCCTCGCGGCCGTAGCAGCTCTCAGTGCCGCCCTCGCCGCGTGCGGGGGCGGCACCGGTACGCCGGACGCCGGCGGCCGGGCCCGGATGGGAGCCTCCGCGGCCCCCTCCGCTCCGGCCTCCGCCTCCCCTTCCGCCGCGGGGTCCGCCACCCCGCCGCCGGGCCCCGGGAGCAGCCCGCCGGCGACGCCGCAGGCCGGGGCTCCGGGCAAGGCCCCGACCATGGCTCCCGGTCCGGGCGGTCTGACCCCCGTCTTCGACCGGGCGAAGCAGCACACCGACAAGACGGTGGCGCTGACCTTCGACGCCGACATGACCTCCGACCAGGGGCCGCGCGCGGCGGGCGGCGAGCGCTTCGACAACCCCCAGCTGATCTCCACGCTGCGCACCCTCAAGGTGCCCTCGACGGTGTTCATGACGGGCCGCTGGGCCGAGGAGTACCCGGACCAGGCGAAGTCCATCGGCACGGACCCGAACTTCGAGATCGCGAACCACTCGTACAGCCACCACGCCTTCAAGTCGCCCTGCTACGGGCTCCCCACCCTCGACGAGGCCGCCGCCCGCGCCGACGTGGACCGGGCCTTCGAGGCCTTCCGCAAGGCGGGCGCGGTCAACACCGTCCCGTACTTCCGCTTCCCGGGCGGCTGCTACGACGACCAGGCGCTGCGGGCCATCTCCACGGCCAAGGTCACGGCCGTCCAGTGGGACGTGGTCAGCGGGGACGCGTTCGCGAAGGATCCCGACGCGGTGGCCGAACAGGTCCTGTCCGGAGTGAAGCCCGGCTCGGTCGTGGTCATGCACTGCACGCGCAGCGCCGCCCCGGTCACCGAGGAGGCCATCCGGAAGATCGTCCCGGAGCTGCGCAAGCGCGGCTACCGCTTCGTCAAGGTCTCCGACCTCATCGGAAAGTAGCCGGGCCCCGGCGGAGTCAGCCGGAACCAGGCGGAATCAGCCGGAGCAGGCCGTGCGCTGCGCGTCCTGCCACTCGCACACCGGGCACAGCACCACGCCCGGTGTCGCGACCCCGTATTCGGTGGGCTTCCCGCACTCCACGCAGTCGGCGTAGGGCGGCCCGGCCACCCGCCCGGCGGGGGCCGCGGGGGCGGGACAGTACGAAAGGTCGCTGGAGTCGGGTGCGTGCTGCTCCGTCTGGTCCATGCGTACGAGCCTACTGCGCGGCCCGCGCGGTCAGTGGGCGGCGGCCGTCTCGGTGGCCTCGCTCGGGCGGACGATGACGAAGCCCTCTCCGCTGAGCTTCAGCTGGACGGCCTCGCCTGAGCCGCCGCGGAGCATCGAGCCGACGGACTGGGACCGGTGCAGCGCCGCCTCCAGACGGGCGCTCCAGCCGACCACCGCGTCGGTGTCCACGGAGACGGGGGCCTGCGGGGTGACCGGGATGACGATCGGGTTCCCGTCGCAGCCGACGGCGAGCTTTCCGGTGCCGGTGAAGAGGCTGTTAAAGAGGCCGCCGCCGGCCATGCCGGCGCCCTTCAGCATCTTGATCTCGTAGCCGAGGGTCGGGTCGAAGCACAGGACGTTGCGGCCGTTGACGGTGAGCGCGTCGCCGGGCTCGAACTCGATGACGAAGCAGTGGCCCGCCCGGTGGGCGAACCAGGCCTCGCCCTGCCCGCGTACGGACATCAGCGGGAGCCCCTCACCCGTGACGGCGCGCCTGAGCATGCGGCCGACGCCCTCCCCCTTGCGCTCGAACTGCAGGTTCCCCCGGAAGGCCACCATCGAGCCCTGGCGGGCGAGCACCTCGCCGTTGACGGTGTACTTCACGGACTTGGCGTTCTGCAGGGTCATCCCGGGTGCGGCGGACGCCTCGGCCAGGTTCTCGGACGCGAACAGGTCACTCTTCATGCCGTCGATCCTCACCCGTCCCGGGCCCCTCGGGCATCAGCCCGGAGGCGGAGACTGGCATCCTTGGCCGGATGAGCACCGAGGACACGCGCCACGACACCCAGGTACCCGCAGTCGGGTCCGACAGCCCCTTCCGGCAGGAGCGGATCGCCCGCGACGACGCACCGCAGTACGTCCTCCCGCTGGTGGTGCGGATCGAGAAGGCGGAGCCGCCGGCCCGGACCGACGCCCTGGAGACGGCCGCCCGCGCCGTGCTCGTCCTGCTCACCGACGAGCGGTCGGCCGGCGAGGGAGAGTGGGCCGCGGCCGTCCGGGACTGGCAGGACGCGCGGATCCGCAAGGTGGTGCGCCGGGCTCGCGGGGCGGAGTGGCGCAAGGCGGGGACCCTGCCGGGCCTCACGGTGCACGGCGCGGACTCGGAGGTACGGGTCTTCCCGCCGGTCCCGCTCGACGGCTGGCCCAAGGAGCTGGCCAAGCTCCAGGTGTCGGGCACCGATCTGGACGACCCGGAGCCCGTGGCACCGGCGGAGGCCGGACTGCCGGTCCTCTGGCTCAACCCCGGCCTGGACATGTCCGCCGGCAAGGCCATGGCCCAGGCCGGACACGCGGCGCAGCTGGCGTGGTGGGAGCTGACGGGCCCGGAGCGCGTCGCGTGGCGGGAGTCCGGCTTCCGGCTGGCCGTACGGACGGCCGCGCGCGAGCGGTGGGCGGAGCTGTCCGGGAGCGGGCTGCCGGTGGTGCGGGACGCGGGGTTCACCGAGATCGCGCCCGGCTCCTGCACGGTCGTCGCGGACCATCCGGCGCTGCGGGCGCGGCTGTAGGGGGCGTCTTCCGGATCGGGCCGGGCCGGGAACCTCAAATGTTGCTCTGAACGTCCCCCTGGGCGGGTTGGCCCGGCTCCGTCGGGGCCATGACATCGGCACACGGACCGATGAGAGGGGGCGAGGGGACATGAAGCCCATGGCACACCTGGGGGTGGGCATCGGCTGGCGGCCGGAGATCGCGGGGGCGGTGGAAGGCCTGCCGGGCCTGGACTGGGTCGAGGTGGTGGCGGAGAACATCTGCCCCGGCCACCTGCCGGAGTCCCTGCTGAGGCTGCTCGAACGCGGGGTCCGCGTGGTGCCGCACGGCGTCTCGCTCGGCATCGGCGGCGCCGACCGCCCGGACCCGGCGAAGCTGGCCGCGCTCGGGGAGCGGGCGGTGGCGCTGGGGGCTCCGCTGGTCACCGAGCACATCGCCTTCGTACGGACCTCCTCGGTGGCGCCGGGACCGGTGCTCGAAGCCGGGCACCTGCTGCCCGTGGCGCGGACCCGGGACGCGCTGGACGTGCTCTGCGAGAACGTACGGATCGCGCAGGACGCGCTGCCGGTGCCGCTCGCGCTGGAGAACATCGCGGCGCTGGTGTCGTGGCCCGGGGAGGAGCTCACCGAGGCGCAGTTCCTGACCGAGCTGGTGGAGCGGACCGGGGTGCGGCTGCTGATCGACGTGGCCAACCTGCACACCAACCGGGTCAACCGGGGGGAGGACCCGGTCTCCGTGCTGGACGGGATCCCGCTGGAGGCGCTGGCGTACGTGCACGTGGCCGGGGGCGTTGAGCGGGGTGGGGTGTGGCACGACACGCACGCGCATCCCGTGCCGCCCGAGGTGCTGGACGTTCTTGCGGAGCTCCGCTCCCGGGTGGACCCGCCCGGGGTGCTGCTGGAGCGGGACGACGACTTTCCTGGCGAAGCCGAGCTCGCGGGCGAGCTGGCCGCGATCCGGGGCGTGCTGGGCGGCCCTGCGGGGGCTGTCCCCTACCCGCCCTTCCACCGTTCCCCGGGCGCTGCCCGGACCCGCGCCTCAAACGCCGGCGGGGCTGGATTGGGGTCGGCCCCGGTCCCGGCCCCGGCCCCGGACTCCGGCGAGGCTGGATCGGACGTCGTGCGGACGCGGGTCGGGATCGGGCAGGCCGCTCTGTTGTCGGCGCTGGTGGCCGGGACTCCCGTGCCCGAGGGGTTCGACCGGCAGCGGGTGCGCGTGCAGGCGCGGGCGCTCGCGGCCAAGCGGGCCGGGGTCGTGTCCAAGCTGGCGCCCGAGCTGCCCGGGATCCTGGGCGGGGAGGACGCGTACCGGGAGGCCTTCCTCGGCTATGCCCGGCACCGGCCCATGACCGCCGGATACCGGCGCGACGCACTGGACTTCGCCGAGCACCTGCTGGTCAGGGACCTGCCCGCCGATCCCGCCGCCCGGCGCCGGCTCACGCTCTGGTGGCGGGACCGGGCCGGGGCCCGGCCGCCGGGCCGGGCCGTGCGCTGGGCCCGCGCCCTCGTGGGGAGGGCCGCGTGAACCTCTTCGACCTGCTCGCCGTGGCCGTCTGGATCGGCGTCATCACCTCCAGCGTCCTGCTCCTGCGCGGCCTGCGGCAGTCGCGGCCGCCCACGCTCGGCCCCGCCCCGCGCCTGCACGACCTGTCCGAGGCCGCCTTCATGGCCGGCGGGCCCGGCGCGGTGGTGGACGCCGCGCTCGTCTCGCTGCTCTGCGACGGCCGGATGCTGGTAGGCGGGCCCGGCATCGTCCAGGTACGGCCTGGGGTTCGGGGCGGCGATCCCGCCCAGCGGGCCGTGCTCCAGGCCTGCCAGGGCGCCCCGTCCGGGTGGCTCTACCAGATCCGCTACGCCGCCATGCGGGACCCGGCCGTGCAGGAGACCGGCGACGCCCTGGCCGCCCGCGGGCTGATCGCCACGCCCGGCGGCCGCCACCGCTGGCTGCGCCACGGGGTGATCCAGGCCGTGGTGTGCGGGGTGGTGCTGATCCTCTCGCTGCCGCTGTCCTTCGTCGCCTTCGTGCTCCAGGAGGGGGCCGGGTCGTTCCGGGTGCCGTTCATCGCCGAGGTGCTGCCCGTTCTGCTCGGCGGCATCGTCGTGGGCACCGTGGGCGCCTCCCGCGCCCGGCAGCGGATCACCCCGGCGGGGGCCGCGGCGCTGCGCGCCGTCCGCGCCCACTACGGGGCCGACCAGAGCCCGTACGTCCAGACCTCGCTGTTCGGGCTGCGCGGCCTGCGGGACCCCTACCTGCGCGAGCAGTTGGTGCCGGCGGCCCGCGGGACCCGGCTGGCGGCGGCCCAGGCCCGTACGCGTGCCGGCGGCTCGGGGTCCTCCTGGGAGTCCGGGGCCGAGGTGATCCCGGTCGTCTGGTGCGCGGGTTCCGACGGCGGCGGGTCCGGCGGCGGATCCGGCGGGTCGGGCTGCGGCTCCTCGGGCTCGGTCTGCGGCTCTTCCGGGAGCGGGTGCGGGGGCGGCGGATCCAGTGGGTCGAGCTGTTCCGGCAGCTCCGGCGGCTCGAGTTGTTCCAGTGGCTCCAGCGGCTCGAGTTGTAGCAGTTCGTCCAGTTCCAGTTGTAGCAGCAGTTCCTGATCATCCATCACGGACCCGTCACGAGCTGCTCACACCTCGGCAGAAGCCTGTACCTGCAGGTTCCACATTGTGTAGAACTCGGGCATGTTCTGGGTCCTGTTCCTCCTCCTTGCCTGGGCAGGGCTGCTGTTCGCGTGCACCCGCCTCCTGCAGGCCGCCGCCGAACCGGCGGTCCCCGCGCCCGGCGCCGCCGCGCGCCACCACCACGACGAGCTGAGCCTGTACGAGGCCGCCTACCTCGCGGGCGGCCCGGAGCGGGTGGCCGAGCTGACGCTGCTGTCCATGCAGCGCCAGCGGCGGCTGCTGCTCGCGTACACGGGTTGGGCGACGGTGGTCGACCCGGTGGGGCGCGATCCGCACGAGTGCTCGGTGCTCGGCGCGTTCGGGCCGGACGGACAGGAGCCGGTGACCTCCGTACGGGCGGTCGCGGCGCGGGATCCTGCCGTACGGGCCCTCGCGGACCGGCTCGGGGAGGCCGGTCTCGCGCTGCGCGAAGGGGGCCGGCAGGAGATCGACGCGGGGATCCGGGCGGTCCGGCAGGCCACCGTGCTGATCCTCGCCATGGCGGCGGCCGCGCTGTGCGTACCCGATCCGGGGACCACGACCACGATGATCCTGTGCTGGTTCGCCCTGCCGCTGATCCTGGCGCTGGGCTGCCTGGCCATAGCCCGTGTCGAGGGGCACGCGCAGTCCGGGTGGGCCTCCCCCGCCGGCCGGCGGCTCCTCGTCGAGCTGGGGCGGGAGCGGGGCGTCCGGGGCTCGCTCACGGCGGTGGCCCTGCGGGGGCTGCGCGCGGTCACGGATCCCGAGCTGCGGGCGGCGCTCGCCTACGGCAGGCGGGGGCGGATTCCGGGGCAACGGGGGCATTGAGCGCGACACCGGCCGATGGTCCTGTACAGGAGGCCGCCCGCCGGATCTCATCGGACGGTCCGATGAAATGAGAGGTCCGCCATGCGCATGCCCCGGGTGCCCGCCACGGTCGCGCTGGCCGGCCTCGCGCTGGCCGCTTCCCTGCCGATGACCTCCGCCGCCGGGACCGCTCCCCCGGGCCCGCCCCGGGCGACGGCGGTCACTGCGGCCACCGAGGCCGCCAGGGCCGCCGGGGCCGGACTCGCGGCCCGTCAGGCAGCCCGCGACGGACTGGAGTTCGGGCCGTGCCCCGTCGCCGAGGGACTCGGGCCGGACGCGCGGTGCGGCACGCTCCGGGTCCCGGTCGACTACGCCCGGCCCTTCGGGGAGCAGACCGAGATCCTCGTCAGCCGGGTCGCCGCCTCCGGCGCGGGCGGGGTCCGGCGGCAGGGGGCGCTCGTGTACAACCCCGGCGGACCGGGCGGCAACGGCCTGTTCTTCCCGCTCGTCGCCGGCCTGCCCGAGTGGCGCCGCATCGGGGCCGCCTACGACCTCGTCGGCTACGCCCCGCGCAGCGTGGGCCGCTCGGGGCACCCGCTGTCCTGCCAGGACCCGGCGCAGTACGCCCAGGCCCCGGCCGAGGCCGCCGGGGCGCGGCCGGACGCCGCCGCCAAGGAGGCGCGGATCGCCGCCGCGCGGGCCTACGCCCGCGGCTGCGCGGAGCGGGCCGGGGCCTCCCTCGGCTCGTACACGACCCTGAACAACGTCCGCGACCTGCACGTGCTGCGCGCCGCGCTCGGCGAGAGCGGGCTGACCTTCATGGGGGCCTCGTACGGCACGTACCTCGGCTCGGTCTACGCCACCCTCTACCCCGGCCACGTCCGCCGGATGGTCTTCGATTCGGCCGTCGACCCCGATCCGCACAAGGTCTGGTACCGCAACAACCTCGCCCAGGCCCCCGGCTTCGAGCGCCGCTGGGCCGACTTCCGCGCCTGGACGGCCCGGCACCACGCCGCGTACGGGCTCGGCTCCACCCCCGAAGCGGTGCAGGCGAGTTACGACCGGGTGCGGGCCGCGCTCGCCCGCGAACCGGCGGGCGGGGTGGTCGGCACCGGGCAGCTGCACTCCGCGTACTTGCGGGCCGCGTACTACGACGAGGTGTGGCCGGGCCGCGCGGCTGCCCTGGCGGCGTTCCTGCGCGGTGATCCGCGCCCGCTGGTCTCGCTCGCCGCTCCGGACCCGGCAGCGGCCGTCGAGGGCGAGAACGCGACGGCCGTCTACACGGCGACCCTCTGCAACGACGCCCCGTGGCCCGCCGACTGGGAGACCTGGGACCGCGACAACACCGAACTGGCCCGCACGGCCCCCTTCGAGACCTGGGCCAACGCCTTCCTGAACCTGCCCTGCGCCTTCTGGCCGGTCCGCGAACGGCAACGGCCGGTGGACGTGGGACCACGGCCGGACGCGCCGCTCCCGGGCACGCTGATCGTCGCGGCCGAGCGGGACGGCGCCACCCCGTACGGGGGCGCGCTGGAGCTCCAGCGGCGTCTCGGGCCGCGGGCGGGGCTGGTGACGGAGCAGGGGGCCGGCACCCACGGAGTGGTCGGCGGACGCAATGACTGCGTGGACGCTCACGTGGAGCGGTACTTGCTGACGGGTGACACCCCGGGGAGGCGTGTCACGTGTGCGCCGCATCCGGAGCCCGCACCGGTGTCGCTGGACGACCGGGCAGCGATCGCCCGGGGGCACCCCAGGGCGTTGCTGCCGCCAGTCGTCTGAACTTCCGGGCGGGATCTCCGGCTGCGTCGATTCGGGGGCAGGGCCTCCCGATCCCCGGAGGACGCCGGTCAGCGGTCCTCCGGTCCTTCCCCCCAGGGGAGGTCTCTAGGCGAGTCCGGCCACCAGATCGGCGACGGACTTGCGGCGCCCGGTGTAGAAGGGCACCTCTTCGCGGACGTGCATGCGGGCCTCGGAGGCGCGCAGGTGGCGCATGAGGTCGACGATGCGGTACAGCTCGTCGGCCTCGAAGGCCAGCAGCCATTCGTAGTCGCCGAGCGAGAAGGAGGCGACGGTGTTGGCGCGCACGTCGGGGTAGCCGCGGGCCATCATGCCGTGGTCCTTGAGCATGCGGCGGCGGTCCTCGTCGGGCAGCAGGTACCAGTCGTAGCTGCGCACGAAGGGGTAGACGCTGACGTAGTCGCGCGGCGTCTCGTCGGCCAGGAAGGCCGGGATGTGGGACTTGTTGAACTCGGCCGGGCGGTGCAGGGCCATGTTCGACCAGACCGGCTCCAGCGCGCGGCCCAGCTTGGTGCGGCGGAACAGGTTGTAGGCGGTCTGCAGCTCGTCGGAGGTCTCCGCGTGCCACCAGATCATGATGTCCGCGTCGGCGCGCAGGCCGGAGACGTCATAGGTGCCGCGGACGGTGATGTCCTTGGCGGCCAGCTGGTCGAACAGCTCCTGGACCTCGTCGGCGAAGCCGGCGCGGTTCTCGGGGAGCACGTCCTTCAGCTTGAAGACGGACCACAGGGTGTAGCGGATGACCTCGTTGAGGTCCTTCGCCTTCTTCCCCGCGTTGGGAATCTTCTCTGGTGCAGTCATGTGTCTATTGTCCCGTGTGCTGATCAGTGGTCGGTGCCAGGGGTGCCCCAGCGGCCCCCAACGTGGCGATCACCACGTCGGCGGCCTTGCCGGCGCTCGCGATGCAGGCCGGGATGCCGACCCCGTCGTACAGCGCTCCGCACACCGCGAGGCCCGGCAGGGCCGCGACGGCGGAGCGGATCCGGGCCACCCGGCCGAGGTGGCCGACGGGGTACTGGGGCAGGCCGCCGTCCCAGCGGGTGACGGTGGTGGCCACCGGGCGGACAGTGGGCGCGAGGCCCACGGCCAGGCCGAGGTCGGCGAGGGAGACCTCGACCAGTTCTTCGTCGGAGCGCTTCAGGTCGCCCTCGTCGCCGTGGCGGCCGACGGAGGTGCGCAGCAGGAAGAGGTCGGGATCGGTCCCGGCCCAGGCCCACTTGTTGCTGGAGAAGGTCGAGGCCTTGATCGTCCGGCCGTCCACGGGCGGTACGAGGAATCCGCTCGCGCCGCCGTCGGCGATCCCGGCCGGCAGGTCGGAGCGGCGCAGGGCCATCGTGACCAGGGCCATGGAGGCGTACTCGACCGCGCGCAGCTCGGAGGCCGCGGAGGGCGCGATCCGGTCGAGCAGACGGGCGGCGGGTCCGGCCTGGACGGCCAGGACCACCGCGTCGGCCTCGATGGTCTCGGCGCCGCCCGCACCGTCGGCGGAGCCCGCGACCACGCGCCAGCCGGTGGCGGTACGGGTCAGCTCGCGCGCGGGGCTGTCGAGGAGGATCCGGGCTCCGGCCGCCCGGCAGGCCTCGGCGACGGCGAGCGGGAGCCTGCCGATGCCGCCGTCGATGCCGGAGAAGACGGGACCGGTCTGACCCGCCCGGGCCGCCCGGGCCTGCAGTTCCCGTACGCCCTCGCCCAGGGAGGCGTGGGTGCAGGCGACGTCGAAGAGCTGCGGGACGGCGGCCCGCATCGAGATGCGGTAGGCGTTGCCGGCGTAGACCCCGCCGAGCAGCGGTTCCACGAGCCGGTCGACGACCTCGTGGCCCAGGCGGGCGGCGACGTACTCGCCGAGGGCCACGTCCTCGCCGATCTCCTCCGGCTCCAGCGCGTCCTCGGCTCCGGCCCGGGCCAGCCCCTCGGCCGAGAGCACCCCGGAGGCTGCGAGCGGGGCCAGGTCTCCGGGGACGCCCATGACGTGACCGCCCGGCAGGGGGCGCAGCACGCCGCGGGTCCAGAGGCGGGCGGTGGCGGTGGCGGGCGGCTGCAGGGCCTCGCCGAGGCCCACGGCGCGGGCCAGTTCGAGCGCTTCGGGGCGGCGGGCGAGTACGGATTCGGCGCCGAGGTCCACGCGCAGGCCGGCGAGTTCGCCGGAGCGCAGCTTGCCGCCGAGGCGCGGGCCGGCCTCCAGGAGGGTGACGCGAAGGCCGTCGGCGAGCAGCCGGTGGGCCGCCGCGAGGCCCGCGATGCCGCCGCCGATGACGACGACGTGACCGGCGGGGGCCGGCCGGTCCGTACGGGTGTCCGCTTCGTGCATGGACACATCGTCTCAGACCGCTCATCGGGCGATCGCCGAGGCCTGACCGTGACCGCTTCGGCATCAGCTCGGAACCGTGCGTACGAAACCCGGGGGGAGGCCGGGTACGTCAGAACGTCAGAACCTCGAAGCCCGGACACCAACGCATCCGACGACTACCAGGGGGACCCAACGATGCACACCCAGCACAGACGTTACGGGCGGTACGGACGGCGTTCGGCGACGGCCCTCGCCGCGCTCTCCCTGACCGGGGCCCTCGTCCTCACCGGCTGCGGCGCCGACGGCGCCACCTCGGACAAGGCGGCGGTCGCGGCGGATGCGAAGGCGCCGGAGGCGGCCGTCGGGCAGGGCGGGGCGGCGGCTCCGGCCCCGGCCGCGTCGGGGGCACCGGCCCCGGGCGCCGACAAGATCCAGCCGCAGGCTCCCGCCGTCCGCACGCAGATCATCCGGACGGCGACGCTGGGCGTGGAGACGGCCGACGTCCAGAAGGCGACGGCCGGGGCCAGGGCGGCGGCGGAGAACGCGGGCGGGTACGTGGGCAACGAGGGCACCACGCGCGCGCCCGACGGGGCGATGACCTCGACGGTGACCCTGCGGGTGCCGGGCGAGCGCTTCGACGCGGTCCTGGCCGCGATGGAGGGCGCAGGGAAGCTGCTCAACCGCAAGGTCGAGGCGCAGGACGTGACGCAGAAGGTCGCGGACGTCGACAGCCGGGTCAAGTCCCAGCAGGCGAGCGTGGCGCGGGTGCGGGAGATGATGGAGAAGGCCTCGGGGCTGTCCGAGGTGGTCACCCTGGAGTCGGAACTCAGCAAGCGCCAGGCCGATCTGGAGTCGCTGCTCGCCCAGCAGACGGCGCTGAAGGACCAGACCTCGCTCGGCACGATCACGCTGACGTTCTCGGAGCCGGGCAAGCCGCCTGCCAAGGAGGCCGAGAAGCCGGATCCGGGCTTCCTCGACGCCCTGGCGGGCGGCTGGAAGGCCTTCGCCTCGGTGCTGCTCTACATCCTGATGGCGCTCGCCGCGGCTTCGCCGTTCCTGCTCAGCGGCGGGTTCCTGCTGCTCGCCTTCCGGCAGTACCGCAAGTGGCGGCCGGCGAAGGAGAAGCCCGGCGCGGCGCGGCGGCTGCCCGCGCAGGGCGGGCCGAAGTGGCCGGCGCACACGGCCGCCGCACCGGCGGAACCGGCGGAACCGGCCGATTCGAACGCGACGCCGCCACAGGTCCGGGACTGACCACCCGTACGCCCGTACCGTGGCCCCCGCAGACTTCGGCGGCGGGGAAGGACGGTACGGGCGCATGGCGAACGGCAGGGAGCGGCTGGTGGTGGTGGGCGGTGACGCGGCGGGAATGTCCGCCGCGTCACAGGCCCGGCGGCTCAAGGGGCCGCTGGGCGAGTCGGGCGGCCTGCTGACCGACCTCTCCATGCGGGTCCGCGGCCACGAGAACATCTGGTCGGGCGGCGACTGCGTGGAGGTCCTGGACCTGGTGGCGGGCCGGATGCGGCACATCCCGCTGGGCACGCACGCGAACAAGCACGGCCAGGTCATCGGCTCGGGCGTCGGCGGCGGCTACGCGACCTTCCCGGGCGTGGTCGGCACGGCCGTGAGCAAGGTCTGCGACCTGGAGATCGCCCGTACGGGCCTGCGCGAGCGGGACGCCCTGTCCGTCGGCCTCCGCTTCGTCACGGCGACGATCAGCTCGACGAACACGGCGGGCTACTACCCGGAGGCGGCGGAGATGACGGTGAAAATGCTGGCGGAACGCCGCACGGGCCGCCTCCTGGGCGTCCAGATCGTCGGCGGCGCGGGTTCCGCGAAGCGGGTGGACGTCGCCGCGGTGGCCCTGACGGCCGGCATGACGGTGGAGCAGGTGGTGTCCCTGGACCTGGGCTACGCGCCCCCGTTCTCCCCCGTCTGGGACCCGGTGCTGGTGGCCGCCCGCAAGGCGGTCTCCGCGGTGCGGTCGGCGGGGGTCTAGGGGGTGTGGAGTTCGGAACGGATCAGCTCCAGCAGACGGCCGGTCCAATTCCGGCCGCCGCCGCGGGAGCCCTGGTCGCACCAGAAGGGGGAGTCGGAGCCGGTGTAGAGGATCGCCCCCTCCCCGGTGGCGGTCAGGAGCTCCGCGAGCCGCGGATGCTGGTCGAACTTGGCCCGCAGCAGCCCGGCCATGACGGCGAGCCGTCGGGCCGCCCAGTCCGCGCGCCCCGCGGCCCCTCCGCCCAGCTCCTGCGCCTCGCGGGCGGTCGCGGCGGCGCGGATCCGGTCGTGGTCGGCCCGGTCTGCGGCGTAGAGGGCCCAGTAGCCGTGCACCACGGTGGGGTAGGTCTCCCCTTCGTAGGTGAAGGGGGCGTCGTAGTCGTTGCGCAGCGCGAACACGCCGAGTTCGGCGGGCCGTCCCCGGGGATACACGGTCTCGCTGAGGACGACCGGTGGCTGTGGGGCCCCGACCGGCGCATCCGCGTACCGGACAACCCGCTCCCGTTCGGCCCGCTCCACGCTCGTGTCCACGTCGGCGAAGTAGTCAAGGGCACCTTGGTGCAGTTCCGGCGTGGCCACCGGCCCGTCCCCGTCCACCGGCTCGCCGAGGTCGGTCACCAGGATCCGCAGCGGCCGGTCCTGCAGGTCCATGTCCCCCAGGACGAAGACCCGCCGGTGGGCCGGTACGGCCAGGTAGGCCTCCCGGAGCAGGGACCGGTTGGGCTCCGTGGTGTCCCGCTGGTAGCCGCGGACGGCCTCCCAGAGCCGTTCGTCGGTGGTGGGCCGGCCCGCCAGCCGGGAGATCTCGTCGGCGACTTCCGCGAGGAAGCTCGCGTCGGTCCGCGGCTCGGGGTAGCGGGCGAGCCACTTCGAAGGGTGAACGGTCCGCTCACTGCCGTCCGGCCGTGTGAGCGCGACCTTCCCCGAAGCCAGCAGTCGCGCGAGCCCGGCGAGATCGGTCGCCTCGTAGCCCCCGCGGCTGATCCTGCCGTCGGCGTAGACGAACAGGTCCTCGGGGAAGTGGTCGTCTCCGAAGTCGTGCTTCCACCACACGAGGCACCAGGCCCCGTTGATGGTCTCTCCGTCGGATATGCGAAACGTCGGCCCGTGCCATGTCATGCACGGCACGGTACCGACGTCGGCGCAGTCTCGGGTCTAGACCGCCGTCTGCGTGTGGACGTAGTCCACCAGGCGGGTCAGGGCGTCCGGGTTCGTCGTCGGGAGGACGCCGTGGCCCAGGTTGAAGATGTGGCCCTCCAGGTCCGCCGCGGCGTCCAGGACCTCGCGGGTCTTGGTCTCCACCGCCTCGGGGGTGGAGAAGAGGACCGCCGGGTCCAGGTTGCCCTGGAGCGCCTTGCCGGGGCCGACGCGCTTGACGGCTTCGTTCAGGGAGACCCGGTAGTCGACGCCCATGACGTCCGCGCCGGCCTCGCCCATGAGGCCGAGCAGCTCGCCCGTGCCCACGCCGAAGTGGATGCGCGGGACCCCGTACGAGGCCACGGACTCCAGGACCTTCGCGGAGGCGGGCATCACCGAGCGGCGGTAGTCCGCCGGGGCGAGCGCGCCGACCCAGGAGTCGAAGAGCTGGATCGCGGAGGCGCCGGCCTCGATCTGCACCTTCAGGAAGGAGGAGGTGATCTCGGCGAGGCGGTCCAGCAGGTCGGCCCAGAGCTCCGGGTCCCCGTACATGAGGGCCTTGGTGTGCTCGTGGTTCTTGGAGGGGCCGCCCTCGACCAGGTAGCTCGCGAGGGTGAAAGGCGCACCGGCGAAGCCGATCAACGGCGTGGAGCCGAGTTCACCCGTGAGCATGCCGATCGCCTCGGTGACGTACGAGACGTCCTCCGGGGTGAGGTCGCGCAGCTGTGCGAGGTCCTCGCGGCGGCGGATCGGCTGGGCGACGACCGGGCCGATGCCCGGCTTGATGTCCAGGTCGATGCCGATGGCCTTCAGCGGGACCACGATGTCGGAGAAGAAGATGGCCGCGTCCACGTTGTGGCGCCGGACCGGCTGCAGGGTGATCTCGGTGACCAGGTCGGGCCGCATGCAGGATTCCAGCATCTGCGTGCCCTCGCGCACCTTGCGGTACTCGGGGAGCGAGCGCCCCGCCTGTCGCATGAACCACACGGGGGTGTGCGGTACCGGCTCGCGCCGGCACGCCTTCAGGAAGGCGGAATCGTACGTCTGGCTCGGCGTGCCCGTGGGGCGGGTGTTGGCGCTCACGACTCAAATCTTCGCACGTATGAAGAAGTGCCCGGCCCGGCGCGGGTGTCCCTGCGCCGTACGGGCGCTCGTTCCGCCTAGTCTTCCCCGCATGGCTGCGGCTCAGGGACGATTTTCAGATGGCGCTGACGGTACGGACAGCGCGAAGGACAGCTCCGTCCCACTCCCGTTCCGGCGGGCGGTCGACGGCTTGAAGAAGGCGAGGCTGCGGCAGGGGATCGAGATCGATCCCACCAAACCGCCACAGAGACTGGCACCCCACGCGTACGCGCTGGAGGCGGCGGTCGTGGACGGTGACGAGGACCTGGCCGACGGCCGGCTCATCCTCTTGCACGACCCGGCCGGGCACGACGCCTGGCAGGGCGCCTTCCGGCTGGTGACGCTCGTACGGGCGGAACTGGAGCCGGAGATGGCCGTGGACCCGCTCCTCCCCGAGGTGTGCTGGTCCTGGCTGACGGGGGCGCTGGACGCGCGCGGGCTGACGTACGGGGAGGCGAGCGGGACCGTCACCATGGCCGCCTCGCACTACTTCGGCGGGCTCGGAGAGCGGCGCCCGGCGACACAGATCGAGATCAGGGCCTCCTGGACGCCGCGCGAGGGAGTGGGCGGGGTGCCGGACACCGCCGCACACCTGTCGGCCTGGTGCGAACTGCTGTGCCAGATCGCGGGGCTGCCGCCGGTCGGACCGACCGAGACGGTGACCGGCGTGGTCTCGCTGCCCCAGCGGCGCGGTCCGCATCACCCTCAGGGGTAACAGTCCGAGGCCAGGGCCCCTCCCGGCGCGCCGACCCGCACCCGATGCCGGGTCGGATTGCCGGGCCGGATGTCGTTACAGGGCGCCCGTTGCGGGCTTCTGATCACCCTATGATCGATCGTGCGTCCGAATTGCCCGAATTGTTACTCACCAAATCGTGATCATTCCCTAAAGCCGGGCGGGTGACGTGCCGAAGGAGTCATAGACCATCCGCACGGTTCGCACCGGCTTCCTTCCCCGAGCCGGCCGTCCCGCCACTCCCCCCCAGGAGGCCTAGGTGTCCGTTCTTCTCGAGCAGCCCGCAAGCCTGGTCGCCTACCGCCCGAACAAGCCGACGGCCATGGTCGTCGTGGCCGACCCGCGCGTGCGTTCCACCGTGACCCGCCATTTGTGGGCCCTCGGAGTACGCGACGTGATCGAGGCGTCGTCCATCGCGGAGGCCCGTCCACGCATCGGCAGCCCGCGCGACATCTGCGTGGCCGACGTACACCTGCCCGACGGTTCCGGTCTCACCCTGCTCTCCGAGACCCGCGCCGCCGGTTGGCCGAACGGCCTGGCCCTGTCCGCCGCCGACGACATCGGCGCCGTGCGCAACGCCCTCGCGGGCGGAGTGAAGGGCTACGTCGTCACCGGCACCCGGACCAACATCGGGCTCCCGTCCCGGCCCGGCGCCGCCCCCATCGGCGCCGCCGCGGCCCGTATGCACCGCCGCCCCCCGGGTGCCCCGAGCCACCCGGGCGGCTACCGAGAGCTCTCCGGCCGCGAGGTCGAGGTCCTGCGCCTCGTCGCGGAGGGCCAGTCCAACAAGGCCATCGGTGTTTCGATGGGCCTGTCCGCCCTGACCGTCAAGTCCCACCTCGCACGGATCGCCCGCAAGCTGGGCACCGGCGACCGGGCCGGGATGGTCGCCGTCGCCCTGCGGACCGGGATCATCCACTGACCCGGCCGATATCCCCCGAAGGCCCCCGGGAGAACTCCCGGAGAACCCGGGGAAACGTCCGTCCTCCCCCCTCGCGCCCGTCGCCGGAACGTTCCGGCGACGGGCGCGTCGTATCCACGGATACCCTTGACCGGTGACCGACGCCCAAGAAACCGCAGCAGGCCTGCGCACCACCACCGGGGGCGGCCCCCCGGACGACGAGGTTTCGTCCGACGGGCTGCCGATTCCCTTGCTAGAACCCCGTGAGGGCATCCCCCCGGTGGTCGCCGACGCGGCCGCGCTCGCCGAGGTGGTCGCGGCCTTCGCCGCGGGCACCGGACCCGTCGCCGTGGACGCCGAGCGCGCCTCCGGCTACCGCTACGGCCAGCGCGCCTACCTCGTACAGCTGCGCCGCGAGGGTGCGGGCTCCGCACTGATCGACCCGGTGGGCTGCCCCGACCTCTCCTCCCTCGGCGAGGCCCTGTCCGGCACCGAGTGGATCCTGCACGCCGCCACCCAGGACCTGCCCTGCCTGCGCGAAATAGGCATGGCGCCCACCTCCCTCTTCGACACCGAGCTGGCCGGCCGACTGGCAGGCTTCCCGCGGGTCGGACTCGGCGCGATGGTCGAGGGGGTCCTCGGCTACGTGCTGGAGAAGGGCCACTCCGCCGTCGACTGGTCGACCCGCCCGCTCCCCGAGCCGTGGCTGCGCTACGCCGCGCTCGACGTGGAGCTGCTCGTGGACCTGAGGGACGCGCTGGAGAAGGAGCTGGACCGGCAGGGCAAGCTGGAATGGGCCCGCCAGGAGTTCGACGCCATCTGCGCCGCACCGCCCGCGCCGCCGCGCAAGGACCCGTGGCGCCGTACGTCCGGCATGCACAAGGTGCGCCGGCGCCGGCAGATGGCCGTGGTCCGGGAGCTGTGGGAGTCCCGGGACCGGATCGCGCAGCGACGTGACGTGTCACCGGGCAAGGTCCTGGGTGACGCCGCGATCGTCGAGGCCGCGCTCTCCATGCCGCTGAACGTGCAGGCCCTCTCCGCCCTGCCCGGCTACGGGCAGCGCATGGGCCGGCGCCAGCTGGACCAGTGGATGGCCGCCGTGGACCGGGCGAAGGCCCTGCCCGAGGCCGAGCTGCCGCTGCCGGGGGCGACCCCGGCGGGTCCGCCGCCGCCGCGCTCCTGGGCGGACAAGGACCCGGAGGCCGCGGCGCGGCTGGCTGCGGCCCGTACGGCCGTGTCGGCACTGGCGGAGGGGCTGAACCTGCCGCAGGAGAACCTGATCACTCCCGACACGGTCCGCCGACTGTGCTGGGAGCCGCCGCTGCGGCTGGAGGCCGACGCGGTGGCCGAGGCCCTGGCGGGCTACGGAGCCCGCCCGTGGCAGATCGAACAGGTGACGGACGCCCTGGTCACGGCCCTGGCCGCGACCGCGCCCGTGGCAGCACCGGCGCCCGCGCCGGAGGACTGACCCACCCGCGCCCGCAGTTCGTGGCGGAGCCCCCCGGCCGAAGGGCCGGGGGGCTCCGCCATGTTCCGGTTCCGCTACAGCCGGGCCCGGCTTCTTTTGAACACGCTCAAAGACCACTAGTTTTTGAACGTGATCAAACATGGGTGGGGATACGACACGTGGCTGGCCGATTTCGAGAACGAACGGGAGCGCCGGGCCGAGCGCGGCGATCCGGACTGGGACCGGGCCGCCGCACTCCCTCCGGAGCTGGTCCGGAGCCTGCAGCGGTTCCAGGTCGGGGAGGACGGGGACGGCTCCGCGCTGATCGGCAAGGCCGACCGCGCGGGTGACCCGGTGTACGCGCGGGCCGTACGGCTCTTCGTGGCGGAGGAGCAGAACCACGCCCGGATGCTGGCGCTGCTCCTGGAGGCCGGAGGCGCGGGAATCCTGGCCGGGCACTGGAGCGACACCGTGTTCGTCCGGCTGCGCAGGCTGCTCGGGCTGCGGGTGGAACTCCTGGTGCTGATGGTGGCGGAGGTGGTGGCCCTGCGCTACTACCGGGCCGTGCGGGACGGAGGCGCCGACCCGCTGGCCTCCGAGGTCGCCCGGCTGATCCTCGCCGACGAGGAGCGCCACGTCCCCTTCCACTGCCTGCGCCTGCGCGACGCGCTGGCGCCCCTGCCCGCCCCCGCCCGCCGGGCGGCGGTCACGGCCTGGCGGGCCACGCTCGCCGCCGCGGCCGCGGTGGTCGCCGTCGACCACGGCCCGGCCCTGCGCACCCTGGGCGTCCGCCGCCGCAGCTTCATGGCGGACACCGTCCGCGCCTCGGCCCCCATGGCCGCCGCCATCGCGGCCGCCGGCCACCCTGACACCACGGACCCCGCAGGCCCCGTACGCGCCCCGAGGGGGCGCCTGCGGGCGCCGGCGGGCCGGTCCGGCCGCACCTTCGCAGCGCGTGCGCGCCGGGGCGGCGGAGTGTGACCTTCGCCGCTCCTTCCGAGGGGGCTGTCCATGCCAGTTACCGGCAAGTAGCATGGAGAGGTGAGCGGGCGCTCAGCAATGAGCTCGCCCCCGCGCAGCAGTGCACACCCGCACCTGGAGGAGAGCCAACGTGCCTCGTACCGTCAGGGACGTCGTCTTCGTCGACGGCGTCCGCACCCCGTTCGGCAAGGCGGGCCCGAAGGGCATCTACAACGAGACCCGCGCCGACGACCTCGTCGTCAAGGCCATCCGGGAGCTGCTGCGCCGCAACCCGGACCTGGACCCCGCCAAGATCGACGAGGTCGCCATCGCCGCGACCACGCAGATCGGCGACCAGGGCCTGACGCTGGGCCGCACGGCCGGCATTCTCGCGGGCCTCCCGCAGTCCGTCCCGGGTTACTCCATCGACCGCATGTGCGCCGGCGCGATGACCGCCGTGACCGCCGTCGCGGGCGGTGTGGCCTTCGGTGCGTACGACGTCGCCCTCGCCGGCGGTGTCGAGCACATGGGCCGCCACCCCATGGGCGAGGGCGTGGACCCGAACCCGCGCTTCGTCTCCGAGAAGCTGGTCGACGAGTCCGCCCTGTTCATGGGCATGACCGCCGAGAACCTGCACGACCGGTACCCGACGATCACCAAGCTCCGCGTCGACGAGTACGCCGTGCGCTCGCAGGAGAAGGCCGCCAAGGCGTACGCCGACGGCAAGATCCAGCCGGACCTGGTCCCGATCTCGGTGCGCAACAACAACGAGGCGGCCGGTGAGACGGGCTGGGGCCTGGTCACCGCCGACGAGCCGATGCGTCCGGGGACCACCCTGGAGAACCTGGCGAACCTCAAGACCCCCTTCCGTACCCACGGCAAGGTCACCGCGGGCAACGCCGCCGGTCTCAACGACGGTGCCACCGCCGCGATCATCGCGTCCGAGGACTTCGCCCGGGAGAACAACCTCCCGGTCAAGATGCGCCTGGTCTCGTACTCCTTCGTGGGTGTCGAGCCGGAGGTCATGGGCTACGGCCCGATCCCGGCCACCGACAAGGCCCTCGCGCAGGCCGGTCTGACGATCGACGACATAGGCCTCTTCGAGGTCAACGAGGCGTTCGCGGTCCAGGTCCTCGCGTTCCTGGAGCACTACGGCATCGCCGACGACGACGCCCGCGTCAACCAGTACGGCGGGGCCATCGCCTTCGGTCACCCGCTCGCCTCCTCCGGCGTCCGCCTGATGACCCAGCTGGCCCGCCAGTTCGAGGAGCAGCCGGAGGTCCGCTACGGCCTGACCACCATGTGCGTCGGCTTCGGCATGGGCGCCACGGTCGTCTGGGAGAACCCGAACTTCACCGCCGAGGGAGACAGCAAGTGAGCACCACCACCACTGAGCTCCTGAAGGGCGCGGCCGAGCTGTTCCCGGACGAGGTCGTCACGCGCGCGCTCGTGCGCCACCTGGACCTGCCCTTCGGCGCCGGGCGCTTCGCGCTGATCACGCTGGACAACGGCCTGGACCACACCAAGCCGACCACCTTCGGCCCGCAGTCCCTCGCCAACCTGAACGCGGCGATCGACCAGGTCGAGCAGGAGGCCCTCGCGGGCTCCATCGTCGGTGCGGGCCTGACCGGCAAGCCGTTCATCTTCGCGGTCGGCGCCGACCTCAAGGGCGTCGAGCTGCTGAAGAAGCACGACGAGGCGCTCGCCATCGGCAAGGGCGGCCACGACGTCTTCAAGCGCCTCGCGGCGCTGGCGGTCCCCACCTTCGCCTACTACAACGGCGCGGCGATGGGCGGCGGTGTCGAGGTCGGTCTGCACTGCACCTACCGCACCGTCTCCAAGGCCATCCCGGCCTTCTCGCTGCCCGAGGTCTTCCTCGGCCTGGTTCCGGGCTGGGGCGGCTGCGCCCTCCTCCCGAACCTGATCGGCGCGGACCGCGCGGTCTCGGTCATCATCGAGAACTCGCTGAACCAGAACCGCCAGCTCAAGGGCAAGCAGGTCTTCGAGCTGGGCATCGCGGACGCGCTGTTCGAGGGCGCGGACTTCCTGGAGCAGTCGCTCCTGTGGACCGCGAACGTGCTGAACGGCACCACCGAGGTCGTCCGCGACGAGATCGACCGCGGCGAGGCCTGGGACGCGGCGGTCGCCCGCGGCCGCTTCATCGCCGACTCCAAGGTGCACGGCGCGGCCCCGGCCGCCTACCGCGCGCTGGAGATCATCGAGGCGGCCAAGGACGGCGACCTGCAGAAGGGCTTCGACGCCGAGGACACCGCGCTCGCGGACCTCATCATGGGCGGTGAACTGCGCTCCGGCATCTACGCCTTCAACCTGGTCCAGAAGCGCGCCAAGCGCCCGGCCGGCGCCCCGGACAAGAACCTGGCCCGCCCGGTCACCAAGGTCGGCGTCGTCGGCGCGGGCCTGATGGCCTCGCAGCTGGCGCTGCTGTTCCTGCGCCGCCTGGAGGTGCCGGTGGTCCTCACCGACATCGACCAGGAGCGCGTGGACAAGGGTGTGGGCTACGTCCACGCCGAGATCCAGAAGCTGCTCGGCAAGGGCCGCATCAACCAGGACAAGGCCAACCGCCTGACCGCCCTGGTGACGGGCGTCCTGGACAAGGCCGAGGGCTTCGCGGACGCGGACTTCATCATCGAGGCCGTGTTCGAGGAGATGTCCGTCAAGCAGAAGGTGTTCGCGGAGGTCGAGGCGGTCGCCCCGGCGCACGCGATCCTCGCCACCAACACCTCCTCGCTGTCGGTGTCCGAGATGGCCTCCAAGCTCCAGCACCCGGAGCGCGTGGTCGGCTTCCACTTCTTCAACCCGGTCGCGATCCTCCCGCTGCTGGAGATCGTCCGCGGCGAGCAGACCGACGACGCCTCGCTGGCCACGGCCTTCGGTGTCGCGCGGAAGCTGAAGAAGACCGCGGTCCTCACCAAGGACGCCCCGGCGTTCGTGGTGAACCGCATCCTGACCCGCTTCATGGGCGAGATCCAGAACGTCATCGACGAGGGCACCCCGGTCGTCACGGCGGAGAAGGCCATCGAGCCGCTCGGCCTGCCGATGTCCCCGCTGGTGCTCCTGGAGCTCGTCGGCCCGGCGATCGGTCTGCACGTCTCCGAGACCCTGAACCGCGCCTTCCCGGAGCGCTTCACGGTGTCCCCGAACCTGGCGGCCGTGGTCAAGGCCGGCAAGCGCGGCTTCTACGTCTACAACGCGGAGAACGGCTTCAAGCCGGAGCTCGACCCCGAGGTCGCCGCGCTCCTGGTCCAGGGCGACACCGTCCTGACCGAGGAGCAGGTCCGCGACCGCGTCCTGGACGCGGTGGCGCAGGAGATCGGCCTGATGCTTGAGGAGGGTGTCGTGGCCGAGGCCCAGGACATCGACCTCTGCCTCATCACGGGCGCGGGCTGGCCCTTCCACCTGGGCGGGGTCACCCCGTACCTGGACCGCGAAGGCGTCTCCGAGCGGGTGAACGGCAAGAAGTTCCTGGCGCCGGGCGTGGCGAGCGTTCCCGCGTAACGAGCGGCAGCCGGTACGACGAAGAGCGGGCCGTACGGGAGGAGATCCCGTACGGCCCGCTCTTTCACGTCCGCCTGCTCACTGCTCGGACTGCTCGATCTGCACTCACCGCTCGGACCCGGTTACCGGCTCACTGCTCGAAGATGCCGATCCCGTTGGCCACGGGCCGCTCCGAGGGCTCCGCACCCTCGGCCCCGCGCGGGGTGTTGCGCAGCTCGTCGCGCACGATCATCGTGGTCGAGCCGCCGCCGTCGAACATCAGGGCGTCCCGCGCCCCGAGCGAGGCCATGAGCTTGGCCGTCTGCATGACCGTGGCGCCCGCGTCCACCCCCGGTGCCCGGCCGTCGATGGTCACCAGGAGGAGGCTTCCGTTCTTGGTGACGCCGACGGCGGTGCGCGGGGCCGTCTTCGTGGGCGACGTCGGCTCGCCGATGTCGGGGACCCCGTCGCGCAGCAGCCGGTAGCGGCCGCCCACCGCCGTCTCGACGGGACCGGGGACCACCGCTCCGGTCGCGTCGTTCATGACGAAGGAGGTGGTGAGCGCGGCACCCGGCTGGGCGTTCGTGCGCAGCCATTCGGTGCCGGTTCCGATCCCGTAGAGGGTGCTGCCGTTCTTGGGAACGGCCCCTCCGGCGGGTTTGCGGACGCTCGTCACCCGGCCGTCGGCGTCGAGCAGGACCTCCATGCTGCCCGGCGGGCCGGGGGGCGTGCGCTCTCCCCACTCCGGGGTGAAGGCCACGAGCTCGTCGGTGTCCGTGCAGAGACCGCCGTACGGTTCCTGCATCGGCTCCTCCGTGACGGCCAGGAGGTCACCGCCGACGCCCCCGCAGCCGAGGACGCGGCCGGGCACCCGGTTGATCCCGTCCAGTTCCTGGGGCACGCCGTCGTCCGAGACCACCACCCCGTCGGTGGAGACCTCGTCGACCCGGGCGCTGAGCTTGCCGCGGTTGTAGCCCAGGAGCAGGGTGGGCCGGCCCTTGATCGCCTCGCTGAGGACCTTGCCGCCCTCGGTGTAGAGGCCGAGGGGGTCTCCGTCGTAGCCGGCGTAGCTCTTGCCGGTGCTGATGTCGAAGAAGGAGGCGTTGACGGCGGCCAGCGCCCCGAAGGACTCGGCCATCTTGCGCACCGTCTCGGCGTGCGCCACGGCGGGGCCGTGCATGCCCGCCACCCTGACCTTGGCGTCGGGACGGATGGTCAGGACCCGCACGTGCGAGCTTTCCTGGCCGTCGAGCTTGCGCACGGACTCCTTGTACGTGACCCCTTCGGGCAGCTTGAGGTCCTCGGGCTGCGAGCCCGAGGGAACCGGCTCGTCCGGGGGCCGGGGGTCCGCCGTGCATCCCGCGAGGGTGACGGCCAGGGCCACGGCAAGCGCGGCGGCGAACCGCGTGCGCCTAGCCACGGACGGCGCCCAGCGCGCCGGGAGACGCACCGAGGTCGCCGACGCGGACGACCACGTGGCCCTCGGCCACGTGTCCGCCCTGATCCTCGTAGGTGCACACGAAGCGGTCGTAGCCGTGGAACGAGTGGGGGGCCTGGTAAGTGACCGTGCCGTCGGGGGAACAGCCGAGCATGCCGTACCGGGCGAGGGTCACTCCGGTCACCCGCAGTCCCTCGGCGCCCGCGGGCAGCGACACCACTTCGCCGGGGCGCAGGTCCAGGCGTCGCGCCGGGATGCTGTGGCGGCGCACGTAGTAGCCCTTGTCCTCGATGCCCGAGGAGGCGGAGAGCTTGTCGCCCTGGAAGGGCATGACGCCGACGACCGCGCGCGGCACCACGACCGCGCCGTCCGAGCCCTCGTCCAGGACGCGTACCGTGAAGGTCGCGGTGGCCGGCTCGTCGCCCGACGCGAAGAGCGCGTAGCGGCCATTGGGCAGCTTGCGCAGGCCGCCCTGGAGGTCCTCGACGACCACTCCGTCCTCGAGGCTCTCGCCGAGGACGTAGCCGTACGTGCGGAACGCTCCGCCCGACGGGGTCACCGTCATGGCGATCTGGAACTGCGCGCCCGGCACCAGGGGGTAGGCCGGGTCCGCCGTGGAGAGCACGTCGAGCACCCCGGTGTACGGCCCTTGGGTGGCCCAGGCCCGGACCAGGGGGAACCAGTTCCCGCTCACTTCATGCCTCCCGCGACACGTGTCTTGGTCATCTGATCGAAGACGGCGTCGTCGAGGAACTCCACCACCTGGTCCGCGTCGAAACCCGTCTCCAGGTTCCGGAAGAACTGCGCGGGCAGCATGCCCTGCACCAGCAATTGGCTCGCGATGAACCGGGAACACTCCAGCGCCCCGTGGCTGCGCAGGTGCGAGTCGTCGGCCGCCCCTCGCGGGTAGTTGGGGTGCTCTCCCGGCGCGAGGTGCACGAAGAGGCTCTTCGTGCCGTCCGGGCCGAGCTGGCGCCACCAGCCGGTGCTCCACTCGTTGAGGTCGATCAGCGGCACGGTGAGCTCGACCGCCACCTCGCGCATCGCGGCCGGGTGCATCACCAGGGGCCGGCGCATGTTGCCGAAGCGGTCGAAGACCCGGCGTTCGTGGCTGGTCACGAGCACCGGGTGGGCGCCGCGGTCCCGCGCCTCGTTCACGTAGCGCCGCAGATTGGTCTGGAACGCGCCGAACGGCTCGGCGTGCGGGCCGGGCCGCTCCTCCGTGTCGCTGAGGCCGAAGGAGACGACCAGGAGGTCTTCCGGCTTGATGTTCTCCAGGATCCAGCCGAGGTGTCCGCGTTCCATGAAGCTCTTGGTGCCGGCGCCGTCGCGGGCGCAGTTGACCACCTCGACGCCCTGCAGGAACAGGGGGAGCGTCTGCCCCCACCCGGCCATCGGTGCCATGCTGCGCTGGCGACTGCAGACGGTGGATCCGCCCGCCAGGTATATCGACGTCATCGTGCGACCTTCACGTCTCTCAGAACTCCCCGAATCCGCGTTCCCCGAAGTGCAGCCGGGCCCGCTCGTCACCGACGAAGTTGGAGTCCATCGTGTCGATGACCTTGAAGGCGCGCTCACAGTTCGAGGTGTCGCGCAGGATGAAGAAGTCATCCACGCGCTGCTTGTACCGGGGTTCCAGCTGGAAGTTCCGCTCGAGGACGCCGATGATCTCCTGCACGGCGTGGTCGACGGTCCGGCAGGCCGGGCCGAAGCCGTCCCTGTCGATGTCGAAGTACCCGCGCTTGTAGTGCTTGCTGTAGAAGGACTCGTCGTCGAAGTTCGTGTAGACGACCGGCTTGCCCATGTACGCCACGTCGAAGAACACCGAGGAATAGTCGGTGACCATCATCGAGCACTCGCGCATGGCCAGCTGCACGTCGCGGCCCGTCGAGGACACGATGATCGAGGGGTGCTCGATCTTGAAGTGCTGGAGGTAGGGCCGGATCTCGTAGTGCGGCATGAACTCCAGCTCGACCCCGTGGTACTGGAGCGCGGCGAGCAGTCGCTCGTTGCGCAGCAGGGACGAGAAGAAGCGGTAGTACTCGGACGCCGCGAACGGGATCTCGGGCTTGGCCGCCTTGTTGTACGAGGGCGCCACGATGTCGCGGCGCCACGTGGGCATGACCAGGACCCGCCGGAGCCCGGGCACCGGCTCCAGCGCGTCGAACCGGGGCATGCCCGTGGCCGCGACGCGCTCGTAGCCGTAGCCGCAGTGCTCGGCGGTGTAGGACCGCTCGCTGCGGCCCGTGCTGAGGACCATGTCGACGTTGGTGGTCTGGCCGTGGATCGAGGCGACGACGTCGTTGTAGCCCACGCCGTGCCCGAGGAACACGCGCTTGTAGCGCAGCAGGTCGCCGTAGCCGCGCAGGAAGGAGCGCTTGTTGAGGCCCGGGAAGCCGAGGTAGGCCTCCAGGTCGTAGGAGTTGATCAGGCGCTCGGCGTGCAGCAGGTACGCGCGGTGCTTCCACGAGAGCCTGTCGATGACCTGCCCGTACTGGGCGACCTTGTCCCAGTCGTGCGCGTCCCGGTTGATCGAGTAGAAGATCTTGCGCTTGGGCTGGTTCAGCCGGATCCACTTGAAGAGGTGGTAGCTGTTGTCCTGGGCGGTGTCCTCGCGTTCACCGATGATCCAGATGCCCCGGCCGTGCAGGTAGGGGTACGTCAGCCAGTACATGAAGCGGGTGCGCCAGCCGGGACGGCCCGGGAGGGAGTTGCGCAGCTCCTCGCGGAAGCGGTGCATCTTGTCCTTGCGCCGGGCCGAGAAGCCCTTCACCCAGCGTGCGGTGACCTGCTCCTCCTCGTCGATGGACAGGACGAAGCGCTGCTTGCCCGAGGTGTGCACCCCCTTGAAGCGGTGCAGGTTCATGCGGGCGGCGAGCTTGATGTCGTGGTGGCGGTCCTCGTCGAGGACCCGGATCACCATGGTCAGCTCGGTGTTGGCCAGGGCGTTGAGCGCGGACGGGCGCGCCGTGGCGCGCCAGCCGGCGAACCAGTCCTGGTTCTTGCGGGTACGCCAGCGGTCGCGGCGGTAGACCTGCTCGACGGGGAGCGCCACCTCGCGGCGTCCGTCGGAGAACACCAGCTGGATGCGGTTGGTGTACTGGGTGTCGATGTCGACGCCGGAGATCACGAGGAGGCCCTCGAGCTGGATCTCGTCGTTCTTCCAGAGGAAGGTCTCCATGACGGCGTTGGACCGCGGCACGCGCAGCAGCTTCGTCTCCACCGGGTCGCTCGCGAGGCGCCGGTAGATGCCTTCGTCGTCGAGGTAGAGCCGGGGCAGGAACTCCGGCGCGCTCAGCGGGTCGGCGAAGAGTTCGAGGTTGCCCGTCACGATCGCGTGGTGCTGGACCTTGGACTGCGGGTGCGTGGCGTACTGCAGGATGATCTCGTCGGGGATCTTGCCGTAGACCGACGCGAGCAGGGGAAGGACCCCGTTGAGCTCCGTCTTGCTCATGATGCGGTGCATGTTGCGCACGTAGGGCTGGAGCGAGCGGACGACGAAGCGGTGGGCCAGGCGGACGACCCGGGGCGGTGCGCCCTGGACCGACGTCAGGACGTACTCGGCCAGCCGGACCCGGTCCACCGCCTTGGCGGGGTCGTTCCAGGGCCGGTCGAAGAGCGAGTTCTGCTTCTCTTCCTCGCGCTCGAAGAAGCGGGCACCGGGTGCGACGGTCACCGTCTTCGTGAACAGCAGGGCCGGGACGGTGAACCAGTCGTCCTCGAGGCCGTGGCCCGGGCCGCACCGGAAGCCGTGCTCGCGCACGAAGGAAGTCTTGAAGAGCTTGCCGCCGAGCCGGGTCGAGAAGACGAGGTAGGGGGCGTCGGAGAGCTTGCGGATGGCGCCCTTGGCGGTGAAGTAGCGCTCCCACGGCTCGTCCTTGCCGAGCCACGGGCCCGGGAAGTTGTCCGCCACGCCGACGACGGCGTCGGCTCCCTTGGCCTTGCGGGCCGCCGTGAGCAGCCGGCCCACGGAGTCCTCGCCGAGGATGTCCCGGGCCCGCGCGAACATCACGTAGGGGGCGGCGACGTACTGCAGGCCGTTCTCGAAGGCGATGCGCGCGCCGAGGCTGTGCTGGGTGACGACCATCGCGTTCGGGTAGTAGGCGGCGAAGGCCGCCAGCTGCTGGGCGGTGGTGTCGTTCGAGCCATCGTCGACGAACACCACCTGGGTGGCACCGAAGCTGCCCTGGGCCACGAGGGAGGAGAGGAACTCGCGCAGGTGGTACTCGTCGTTGTGGCACAGGACCACGAGCCCCGCGGAGTACTGCTCGGGGGGCTGGACGGGGCCGGTCGGCTGGGCGCCCTGCCACCACAGCCAGGGGGTTCCCCGGTCGGAGGTCTTGGCCTGCAGTTCCTCGGTCTCGGGGCGCAGGCCGAGGTTCCCGCTGATGGTCTCGTAGACCTCGTGGACGCCGTTGGCGGAGGCGTAGCGCAGGCTGGTGGCGTCGAGTCCGCTGACGTTGAGGGCGGTGGAGGCCCGCTCACCGTCGTGCCGGAGCTGGACGAAGAAGTTCCAGTGCCCCGCGCGGTCGGCCTTGTCCAGGGTGGAGGTGAGGTCGACGGTGGCGTGGTAGCGGATCCAGTCCGCGTCGATCTCCACGCTGGAGACGGGGAAGTGGTAGTCGGTCTTGGAGCTGCGGCGCCGCAGCACCGCGATGAGCTCGACCTTGTCGTCGGGGCGGACCCGGCCGAACTGGTTGCGTATCGCGCCCGCTATGTGCAGTTCGCCGTCGACCAGCTCGACGGAGCTCGCCTGGTTGTAGAGCCGGGATTCGGCGAGCTTCTGGCCGGTCAGATCGAGCTCGGTGACCTCGAGGAAGCGCTCGGCGTCGGGGTGGCGGAGCAGCGACCCGGACCAGAACACCCGCCCGTCGCGCTCCACGACGTCGGAGCTGATGACGCTGCGGCGCCGCATGTAGTCGGAGGCCGACACGGCGATGTCGACGCGGCCGTGCATCAGGCCGAAGGCGCGTACCCGCTCCATGGGCCCGCACAGCTCGTAGGTGGTGGGCTCCAGGGTGCGCAGGTACGGTGCCACGGCCGCGAGGAACCCGTTGCGGTAGTTGCGGTCGCCGCTGCGGAGCTCGGGGGTGTACAGGCGCAGGTCGTGCGAGAGGAACTTGGCGGCCTTGCGGGCCAGCAGGTCGGGCCGGCCGACGCTGTGCAGGAAGCTGTCGGTGTACTGGTGCACCCGGATGCGGTCGCCGATGCTGCGCAGCTCGTGACGGCGGTTGGTGATCGAGGGCTGGTCGGACTCCCGCTCGAACATCCACCGGTAGACGGGGGTGGCGAGGATGGTGAACGAGCGCGCGTGGAAGTTCGCGACCGTGGAGAAGTACGTGTCCTCGAAGAAGACGCCCTCGGGGAAGCGGATGCCGAAGTTGTTGAGGTAGTCCCGCCGGTACAGCTTGCCGGCGGCGATCGGGTCCTCGAAGAGCTCCGGCATGGCCCCCAGGCCCCCGACCGTCTGGTCTGCGGGGTACAGCTGCGGCTGCCAGACGGTGATCTCGTCGGTGGCGAGGTTGATGCGCACGACGCGGCCGGCGGTGACCTCGGACCCGGTGACGACGGCGGAGGAGAGCAGGGTCTCCACGGCCTTGAGCGGCAGCTCGTCGTCCGCGTCGAGGAACATCACGAACTGGCCGGAGGCCGCTTCGATGCCGTTGTTGCGGGGGGCGCCGCAGCCGCCGCTGTTGTGCGGCCGCTCGATGACGCGGACCCGGGGGTCCTGGGCGGCGAACTGGCGGGCGACGCCCCGGGTGCCGTCGGTGGAGCAGTCGTCGACGACGAGCACCTCGATGCCCCGGTGCGTCTGGGCCACGGCCGACTGGAGTGCGCGGGCGAGGGTGGAGCTCGCGTTGTAGGCCGGGATGACGATCGTGACGCCGTACGGAGAGATGTCGACCGGGAAACTCATCTGGGGTGGCGCTCTCGTTCGGCGTAGTCAGGTCGCTGCGAGTTCTGCGAGGGGATCTGGGCCAGCTGCATCGTGTCGGTCACGCTGCCCGTGAACTGATCCGTGTAGGCCCGCGGGAACGGCTCGAATCCGGGGTCCTCGTAGGGCTCGGGCGCGGGGAACATCTGGGCGGGATCGATCGCGTTCAGGTCGTCCTCGCCACGGCGCCGGTGGCGTCCTGCGTGCAGGTGCGGGGCGATGGAGCCGGCCCTGGACGGGATGTTGCCCGGGTCGAGGCGTTCCATGGTGCGCGTGAAGTCGCGGGTGGAGAGCCAGAACTTGAACATGATCACGAGCTCGAAGCCGCCCATCAGCACGGCGGACACGGCCGTGGTCCACAGGATGTGGCCGATGACGGGTCCGACGATGAAGATGAACATCTGGAACTCGATGCCGCTGATGAGGTGCGGCCGGATGCGGCTCTGCACCAGGGCGTGGCGGAACCGCGCGTACCAGGGGAAGCTCTCGCGGAACTGCTGGTGGAGGTCGATGACCTCGGCCTGCTCGACCTGCGCGGTCTCCCGCTTGAGCTCGTCGGCCTGACCGAGGGGGTTCTCCCGCAGGAGGTCCTCGATGAAGACGACCTTCCGCTCCTCCTCCTCGATGCCCTCCTCGGCCTGGCGGGCGAGGGTGACGGCCTCGATCTTGTTACGCATGGACATGCGCATCTTGTAGATCTGGAGGGCGTCGACGTAGCGGAGCATGTCGAGGAAGATCACGACGAGGGCCGCGAGGAGGTAGACCTCTTCGTCGTGCTGCAGGAACTGCCCGCCCATCAGGGCCAGCGCGCAGAAGAGCACACGGATGCGGTCGAAGACGTAGTCGAGCCAGCCGCCGAAGATGGTGCCGTTGCCCTTGAGGCGGGCGAGCTTTCCGTCGATGCAGTCGAGGATGAAGCTGATGTGGTACAGCCCCGCGCCGATGCAGAGGGAGAGCCAGTCACCCTGGAGGAAGAACCAGGCCGAGCCGAGGCCGACGTAGAGCGCGGCCCACGTCACGCGGTTGGGCGTCACGAAGTTCCAGCGCGCGAACACGCAGACGAGGCGGGTCGCGATCGGATCGACCAGAAGGACCGTCCACCAGGCGTCCCGTTTCTTGCACGTGAGCTTCTGGACGGCCTTCAGTGACAGCTTGGACATAACCCCTCAGTCGTCAACGGCGCGAACCTGGTCAACAGAGCGCCTGCGCCCACCCCACGAGACACGAAGGCGAGCAGCCCCCGTGACGCCGAACGTTCACCTATGGTCCAGGTAAATGGGCGCTGAATGACCATAACAAGTCACGCGTGGCACCATCCAGCACGCAAGGCGGCCATTGCTGTGCTTAAACCTGCATATCCAGGACTTAAACGATCCTTAGTGGACAGTCCACGGAGTGAACTCCAAGCCTTGAGATCCCAGTTGCTGGCGCGCCACGCGGAGCGTTCCGTCCATTCCCACTGTGGCGATCACCACACGGCCCCGGCTGTCGAAGGCCGCGGCCGGCGGAACCACCGAGGGCTCCCCGGATTCCTCCCACCAGACCCCGGTGTCCGGTCGCCCGTCCGGGTAAGCACCGATCGCCGCCACTCCCCCGGTGCCCTCGCGCACGAGCACCGTGCAGCCCCAGCCCTGGATGTCGGCTCCCGACACCCCGGCGACCGGCCCGATCCCCTCCGGCCCGCCCAGCCCTATCGGCACCTGCGCGCCCGGCCACCAGACGCAGACCTCGTTGCTCCCCGCGTAGCGGAAGCGCACGACTCCGCCCTCCGGGGCCACCGAGAGGCTGCCCGGGTACGGGCTCACCGGAATCCGCCGGTTCTCCACCCAGGCCGCCTTCACGTCCTGCTGGAAGAAGTGCCCCGCGGACGCGGTGTCGCGCGCCCTCGCCACCACGTGCACCCCGCCCTGCGCGGCCGGGAAGGCGACCAGTTCGTCGGCCACCCGCAGCCCGCCCAGCGCTTCCCAGCCGGCCATGCGGCCCTTCGGGGTCTGCCGCCGCACGCTGATGCTGTGTCCGAAGTTGCGCACGAACACGTGCAGGACGCCGTTCGCGTCGAAGGTGGCCACGGGGAATCCGGTTTCCCGGGCCATCTGCCAGCTCGCCGCGTTGGGATTGCCGACCGTGGTCCAGGGGCCGATGGGCCGGCCCGTCTGGTACTGGGCGGCGTACACCACCTCGACGTCGGAGCCGCTGTCCTTGCGCTTGGTCCGGCTCAGGCCGATCAGGTACGCGTAGCCCTCGGGGCCCCGCAGCACGGTCAGCGCAGGCATCAGCTCCGGGCCCTGGAGCAGCTCCGGCCCGCTCCAGCCCTCGGCCTCGGTGCGCCCCTCGGTCCAGCGGACCACGCCGGCAGCCGTCGGCAGGTAGGCGGACAGCCGCCCGTCCTTGCCCGTGAGCAGCCACTGGGTCGGCCGGGGGTAGCGGGAGCAGGCCGCGGCCGGCAGCGCCGGGTCCGCGCCGGCGCGGCGGCAGTCCACGAACACGGGGGTGCCGACGGCGAGCTGATAGCGGCGTGCGGCCCTGAGCGTGCTGCGCGCCACCTGTCCGCGCGCGGCCGGCTCGCTGACGATCGGGAGCTTGCGCTCGCGGTCGAAGTCGCTGTGCGCGGGGTCCGGGTCGAGGGTGCGTACGCGTACGGGTTCGATCTCGTGGAGGACGTCGAGGATCTGGCCGGTGAGATTGCCGTCCGCCGCGTACAGGAGGAACGGTTCCCCGGGGAACCTGCACCCGCGCCGCTTCGCCTGTGCCACGGCCGCTTCCATCGCGCGCTGCTCGGCGGGTGCGCCGCCGTCGAGCCAGACCAGTTCGATCACCGAACCGGCCGGTTCCGAGTTGATCAGGGGCACGGCGTCGGCGGGGCCGGCGACGACGATGGCCACCGCGGATGCCCGGCCGGCCGGCGAAGGGGAACCCTGCTGAAGCTGCTCGCGCGAGGCGTCACCGCGTCGCGCACGACGTCCGGTATTTCGGGCCATGGCTCCCACTCCCCCTCCCCCGCGCTGTGGGGACTCCGCTATTTTCCGCATCACGGCCGACCAGGAGGACGATAAGCGCACTCCCATTCGACTCGGAAATCTGCTTATAGTGCAGCGGCATCCGGCCACCCTTGCCCGCTGCCCTCCGACCCAGGGCCCCGAGGATTCGAGCAGTATGACCCAAGACACCACCGTACGCAGTCGTCGGCGAACCACGGGGCGCGGGGTGCGTCCGCGCAGACGGCGCGTCCTGAGGATCGTCCTGCTCGTACTGGTTCTGCTGTTGCTCGGCGCGGCCGGGACCGGCTGGTGGGCATACAACCACCTCAACGGGAACATCGACAGTGTCGACCTGGACCAGGCGATCGGTGTCGACAACCGGCCGGCGAAGGTCCCGGACAGCGGGCAGAACATCCTGGTGCTCGGCTCCGACTCGCGCGCCGGCGCCAACGGCGAGCTCGACCACGGCGACGTCAGCGGCTCCCGCTCGGACACCAACATGCTGGTGCACATACCCGAGGGCCGCAAGAAGGCCACCGCGATCAGCATCCCCCGCGACACCCTCGTGACCCGCCCGGAGTGCAAGGACAAGAACGGCAAGTCGATCGCCGGCGCGAACCGCGTCATGATCAACAGCGTCATCGGCACCGGTGGCCCGGCCTGTGTCGTCAAGACCATCGAGCAGATGTCCGGCATCCGCGTGGACCACCTGGTGAAGGTGGAGTTCGCCGGCTTCAAGGAGCTGGTGGACGCGCTCGGCGGCGTGGACGTCACCCTCGACAAGCCCATCAAGGGCGGCCTGAACCTCGACGCGGGCACGCACCGCCTGAACGGCACGGACTCGCTCAAGTTCGTTCGCACCCGCCACGGTTACGGGGACGGCAGCGACCTCGGTCGCATCGACCTGCAGCAGAAGTTCATGATCGCGATGCTGTCCGAGATCAAGAAGCAGGACATCCTCACCAGCCCGGCCAAGCTCTACAAGCTCGCCGACGCCGGCACCAAGGCGCTGACCACGGACGCCGAACTCGACTCCCTCAAGGGCCTGTCGGACTTCGCCCAGAGCATGAACGGCGTGGATCCGGAGACCATGGAGACGATCATGCTTCCGGTCGCCTACGACAAGATCGACAAGAACCGCGTGGTCGCCGTGGAGCCGCAGGCCGGCCAGCTGTGGGAGGCCCTGCGCAAGGACCAGCCGATCCCGGCCTCGGCGAAGAAGTCCCCCGCCACCGGCGGCTGACCGCCCCCGCTTCCGGCTCGCAGCCCCGGCCCCCCATGGGAGCCGGGGCTCGTCGGCGTCACGAGCCGTCGCCGCGCAGCACCACACGCCAGTCACCGCTCGCGTGCCACTGGCCCGGCGGGTACTCGAACCGCACCTCGCCGAGGAGGACGAACCCGGCCGCACGGCACACCGCGTTGGACGCCGTGTGCTCGACGGACGGGAAGGCGTGCAGGTGGCGGCGGGTGCCGTGGACGCCCGCGTGGGCGACGAGCGCCCGGGCCGCGCGGGCCGCGAGCCCCCGGCCCTGGAACTCGGGGAGGATGCCCCAGCCGGTTTCATAGACCTCCTCGTCCTGCCAGACCCGCTCCCAGAAGCCGATGCTGCCCACGGTGTCCCCGTCGGCCACGACCCGGAACATCCGCCCGGCCCCCGGCTCCCGGGCGCTCAGCGCCAGGTAGCGCCGGTGCCGGTCCCGGAGCTTGGCCTCGGTCTCCGGCCCGCCCAGGTGTTCCGTCATGGCCAGCTCGTTCTTGCGCAGCAGCAGCCAGAAGTCGTCTTCCGCCCAGGGTTCCAGTCCCACGGTGATCTCCATGCCCTCACCGTACGCAGGAGGCTCAGCGCCCTTCCCGCGCGGGGTTGGGCGTCATCCCCTCGCCACGGCCCAGCCGGCTGTGCTGCTTCCCGTAGAGGAAGTAGACGACGAAGCCGAGCACCATCCAGATCCCGAAGCGCAGCCAGGTCTCGGCCGGCAGGTTCAGCATCAGCCAGACCGATGCGGCGATCGACACGATGGGCACGAACGGCACCCACGGGGTGCGGAAGGACCGGTGCAGGTCGGGCCGGGTGCGGCGCAGGACCATCACGCCGAGCGCGACGACGACGAAGGCGAAGAGGGTGCCGATGTTCACCAGGGTCGCCAGCTCGTTGATGCTGGTGAACCCGGCGACGATGGCGATGACCACGCCGAGCAGGATCGTCGGCCGGTAGGGCGTACGGAACTTCGGGTGGGTCCGCGAGAAGAAGCGCGGCAGCAGGCCGTCGCGGCTCATCGCGAAGAACACCCGGGTCTGGCCGAGGAGCAGGATCATGCACACGGTGGTCAGGCCCACGGCGGCGCCGAAGCTGATGATGCCGCCGAAGACCGGATGGCCGGCGGATTTGAAGGCGTCGGCCAGCGGGGCGCTGACGGAGAGCTCCTTGTAGTTCTGCATGCCGGTCACCACGATCGACACCGCCACGTAGAGCACGGTGCAGATGATCAGCGAGCCGAGGATGCCGCGCGGCATGTCCCGCTGCGGAAGCTTGGTCTCCTCGGCGGCGGTGGCCACCACGTCGAAGCCGATGAAGGCGAAGAAGACCACGGAGGCGGCGGTGAAGATGCCCATGACGCCGAAGTTGGTGGGCTCGTAGCCGAAGAGCAGCTGGACGAGCGGGGCATCCAGTCCGGAGCCGCCCGTCTGCGGTTCGGCCGGCGGGATGAACGGCGTGTAGTTGGACTTCGTGATGAAGAACAGGCCCGCGATGATCACGATGAGCACGACCGTGACCTTGATCGCGACGACCACCGCGGTGATCCGCGCGGACAGCTTCACCCCGACGACCAGGATCACGGTCAGGACCAGGACCAGGACGAAGGCGAGCAGGTCGAAGTGACCGCCCGGAACGTCGGGTCCTTGGAGCGAGGCGGGCAGGTGCAGTCCGGCGTTGTCCATGAGCGAGCGGACGTACCCCGACCAGCCGACGGCGACGACCGCGGTGCCGAGCGCGAACTCCAGCACGAGGTCCCAGCCGATGATCCAGGCGGGCAGCTCGCCGATCGAGGCGTACGAGAAGGTGTACGCGGATCCGGCCACCGGGACGGTCGAGGCGAACTCCGCGTAGCACAGGGCGGCCAGCGCACACACGATGCCGGCGGCGACGAACGCGAGGGCCGTGGAGGGGCCGGCGGTCTCCTTGGCGACCTTGCCCGTGAGGACGAAGATGCCGGTGCCGATGATCACGCCGACGCCGAAGACGGTCAGGTCCCAGGAGGAGAGCGACTTCTTGAGCGCGTGTTCCGGCTCTTCCGTGTCGAGGATCGATTGTTCGACTGATTTGGTACGGAAGGGACCGTTCAGGTTCCTACTCACCGACGCACCTCCGCAGGAGAGACCGCATCGAAACGAAACGGGCCGGAAGGCCCACCCTCCAAGGGTGAACCTCCCGGCCCGTGACGTGCAACCGCAGATGATCAGTCGACGGCGGCGGCCGGCTCGCTGTCGTAGCGTCCGTCCAGCTTGGCCACCAGGCCGGTGACCTGCCGCGCGATGTCCGGAGCGGTCAGACCGATCTCGGCCATGACCTCCTTGCGCGTGGCGTGGTCCAGGAAGCGCTGCGGAATCCCGAAGTCACGCAGCGGTACGTCGACGCCCGCGTCCCGCAGTGCCTGCGCGACGGCCGAGCCCACGCCACCGGCGCGGCTGTTGTCCTCGACGGTGACGACCACGCGGTGGCGGTCGGCGAGCGGGGCCAGGGCCTCGTCCACCGGCTTGACCCAACGGGGGTCGACCACGGTCGTGGAGATGCCCTGCTTGTCGAGCAGGTCGGCGATCTCCAGGCACATCGGGGCGAGTGCGCCGACCGAGACGAGCAGTACGTCCGGCCGGGTGACCTCGTCGGCCGGACGGCGCAGCACGTCCATGCCGCCGATCCTGCCGACGGCCGGGACCGCCGGGCCGACGACGCCCTTGGAGAAGCGCACGACCGTCGGCGCGTCCTTCACCAGGACGGCCTCGTTCAGCTGGGCGCGCAGCTGCTCGGCGTCGCGCGGGGCGGCCAGGCGCAGGCCCGGGACCACCTGGAGGATGGACATGTCCCACATGCCGTTGTGGGAGGCGCCGTCGGTACCGGTGACACCGGCGCGGTCCAGGACGAAGGTGACCCCGCACTTGTGCAGGGCCACGTCCATGAGGACCTGGTCGAAGGCGCGGTTGAGGAAGGTCGCGTACACCGCGAAGACCGGGTGGGCGCCGCCGGAGGCCAGGCCCGCCGCCGAGGTGGCGCCGTGCTGCTCGGCGATGCCGACGTCGAAGATCCGGTCCGGGTAGGCGTCGGCGAACTTCTTCAGGCCGACGGGCTGGAGCATGGCCGCCGTGATGGCGACGATGTCCTTGCGCTCCCTGCCGAGCTTGACCATCTCGTCGGCGAAGACGGAGGTCCAGCTGGCGGCGTCGGTGGAGACGGGCAGGCCGGTGTCCGGGTGGATCACGCCGACCGCGTGGAAGCGGTCCGCCTCGTCCTGGACGGCCGGCTCGTAGCCGCGGCCCTTCTGGGTGAGGCAGTGCACGATGACCGGGCCGCTGAAGCGCTTGGCGCGCTGGAGGGCCGATTCCAGGGCCTCGATGTCGTGGCCGTCGATGGGCCCGATGTACTTCAGGCCCAGGTCCTCGAACATGCCCTGCGGGGCGATGAAGTCCTTGAGGCCCTTCTTGGCGCCGTGCAGGGTCTCGTAGAGGGGCTTCCCGACGACCGGGGTGCGCTCCAGGAGGTCCTTGCCGCGGGCCAGGAAGCGCTCGTAGCCGTCCGTGGTGCGCAGGGTGGCCAGGTGGTTCGCGAGGCCGCCGATGGTGGGGCCGTACGAGCGCTCGTTGTCGTTGACGACGATCACCAGCGGGCGGTCCTTGGCGGCCGCGATGTTGTTCAGCGCCTCCCAGGCCATGCCGCCGGTGAGGGCTCCGTCGCCGATGACCGCCGCGACGTGGTGGTCCTCCTTGCCGAGCACCTCGTTGGCCTTCGCGAAACCGTCGGCCCAGCCCAGCACGGTGGACGCGTGCGAGTTCTCGATCACGTCGTGCTCGGACTCGGCGCGCGAGGGGTAGCCCGACAGGCCGCCCTTCGTGCGCAGGCCCGCGAAGTTCTGGCGGCCGGTGAGGAGCTTGTGCACGTAGGCCTGGTGGCCGGTGTCGAAGAGGACCTTGTCCTTCGGCGAGTCGAAGACCCTGTGCAGAGCGATCGTCAGCTCGACGACACCGAGGTTGGGGCCGAGGTGCCCGCCGGTCTTGGAGACGGCGTCGACGAGGAAGGTCCTGATCTCTGCGGCGAGCTGCTCCAGCTCCTCCTGGCTGAGCCGGTCCAGATCGCGCGGTCCCTTGATGCGGGTCAGCAGCACCCGTGCCTCCTTGCAGTCGCTTGCTGGTCTGCCGAGTCTAATCTTCGCCGCTTGGGCGTCGGTAAAGCGCGGTCCCGGTCAGGTCACACCTTTGTCATACCTGTACACATCAGTACGGAGTCACACCCCCCAAAAGGGGGAATACCCGTACATTCGCACGTACACGCCTACGCACGGGTGCCCGGCACCACAGGAAGTGGCACCGGGCACTGTGACGGTTCTTACCGCCGCGTCACGCTCCGCGCACGCCGGTCAGGCGCGCCCGGCCGTCTTCTGCGTCTTGCGGGTGACCGAGTCGATCACCACGGTGGCGAGGAGGACCGCGCCGGTGATCATGTACTGGATCGGCGTCGCGATTCCCTCCAGGGCCAGACCGTACTGGATGGAGGTGATGACCATGACGCCGAGGAGGGCGTTCCAGGTCCGGCCGCGGCCGCCGAAGAGGCTGGTGCCGCCGATGACGGCCGCCGCGATCACGTTCATCAGCAGGTCGCCGGCGCCGGCGCTCTGGTTCGCCGCCGCAATCTTGGAGGCCCAGAAGAGGCCGCCGATCGCCGCGAAGGTGCCGGCGATCGCGAAGACCGTGATCCGGACCCGGTTGACGTTGATGCCGGCGCGCCGGGAGGCCTCGACGCTGCCGCCGAGGGCGAAGACCTGGCGGCCGAAGGTGGTGCGCCGCAGGACGAAGTCCGTGGCGACCAGGGCCAGCACGAAGAGCACGATCGCCAGCGGCAGGCCCTTGTACTGGTTGAACACCATGGCCGGACCGAAGGTGAACACCGCGAGGAGGCCGGTGCGCAGCAGGATCTCGCCGAGCGGGCGGGAGGGCACCCCGGCGGCCTCGCGGCGCCGTGCGTCGAAGAAGGTGGCGAGGAAGTACCCCACCACGGCGACGGCGGCGAGCCCGTAGCCGACGGCCACGTCCGAGAAGAAGTACGTGGTCAGCTGCCCGACCACACCCTCGGAGTCGAGGTTGATCGTGCCGTTGCTGCCCAGGATCTGCAGCATGGCGCCGGACCAGAAGAGCAGGCCCGAAAGGGTGACGGCGAAGGCCGGGGCGCCGATCTTGGCGAAGAAGAAGCCGTGGAGGGAGCCGATCAGGGCACCTCCGGCGATCGCCGCGAGGATGGCCAGCCATTCGTTGACGCCGTTGGTGACCGAGAGGACGGCCACGATCGCGCCCGAGACGCCGCTGACCGAGCCGACCGAGAGGTCGATCTCGCCGAGCAGCAGGACGAAGATGATGCCGACCGCCATCATGCCGGTGGCCGTCATCGTGATCGCGATGTTGGTGAGGTTCTCGGCGCCGAGGAAGTTGGAGTTCAGCCCCTGGAAGATGCTCCAGATGATGATCAGGCCGAGGACGACGGGCACGGAGCCCAGATCGCCGGCCTTCAGCTTGCGGCCGAACTCGTTCACGTACCCGGCGAAGCCCTGCTCGCGTACGAGCAGGCGGGGGTCCACGGCCGGAATGGCGTCGTGGGCGGCCGCCGGATTGACGGGGTCTATGTGCTGGGTGCTCACTTGCGGGCCTCCCCGGTGCGGGCCGCCCGGCGGGTCACGGCGTTGTCCGTGGCCCCGGTGATGGCGGAGATGATCTCTTCCTGCGACGTGTCCTTCACGGAGAAGACGCCGTTGTTGCGGCCCAGCCGCAGGACGGCCACCTTGTCGGCCACGGCCTTCACGTCGGCCATGTTGTGGCTGATGAGGATGACGGCGTGACCGCGCTCGCGCAGCCGCTCGACCAGGTCGAGCACCTGTGCGGTCTGCTCGACGCCGAGGGCGGCGGTGGGCTCGTCGAGGATCACGAGCTGGGGCTCGCCCAGCATGGAGCGGGCGATCGCCACGGTCTGGCGCTGACCGCCGGAGAGCGAGGCGATGGGGATGCGGACACTGGGGATCCGGATCGACAGGGTGGTCAGGAGCTCGCGCGCGCGCCGCTCCATCTCCACCTCGTCGAGGATGCCGCGGCGCTTGAGCTCGCGTCCCAGGAAGAGGTTGCCGACGACGTCGATGTTGTCGCACAGCGCGAGGTCCTGGTAGACCGTCGCGATGCCCAGGTTCTGAGCGTCGTGGGGCTTGGTGATCGAGACCGGACGGCCCTCCCACTCGATGACTCCGTCATCGATGGGGTGCACGCCGGCGATCGTCTTGACCAGCGTGGACTTACCGGCGCCGTTGTCGCCGACGAGGGCGACCACCTCGCCGGAGTGGATCTCGAGTTCTACGTCGGTGAGGGCCTGAACGGCACCGAACCGCTTCGAGACCCCTCGCAACGCCAGTACGGGCGCAGCGGACACATGAACCATCTCCTTGCCGCCTGACCGGCGGGGATGTCGTACAAAAAGAGCAGGACCACGGGGGAAAGCGAGAGAAACGTTTCTGTTCTGTCCGGCGCCCCGCCGGTGGCGGGATGGAGGCGGGAGCGCCGGACAGGCACGGGGGGCCGGCTCGGGTGACCGAGCGGCGGGGGCCTTACTTCAGGCCGGCGGCGGCGCAGGCGGCCGCGTACTTGTCGGTGCAGATCTCGTCGACCGTGTAGACGTTGTCGCGGATGACGGTGTCCTTCACGTTCGCCTTGGTCAGCGAGACGACCGGGATCAGCAGGGACGGAACGCCCTTGGTGGTGGGGCTGTCGACCTTGGCGGTGGCGGTGGTCGCGATCGGCTCGCCCTTGGCGAGGGCGACGGCCATCTTCGCGGCGGCCTCGGCCTCGGGGGCGTACGGCTTGTAGACGCTCATGAACTGCTCGCCCGCGACGATCCGCTGCACACCGGCGAGTTCGGCGTCCTGGCCCGTGACGGGGGGCAGGGGGGACACGCCGGCCGCCTTGAGGGCGGTGATGATGCCGCCGGCCATGCCGTCGTTGGCGGAGTAGACGCCGATGACCTTGTCCTTGCCGAGCGCCGAGAGGGCGGCCGCCATGTTGGTGTTGGCGTTCTCCGGCTTCCACTCGACGGTGTCGTACTCCTTGCCGACGTTCACGTTGCCGTCGAGGACGGAGTGCGCGCCCTTCTTGAACAGCGCGGCGTTCGGGTCGGTGACGGAGCCGTTCATCATGACGATCTGGCCGTCCTTGGCCTTGGCGCCCAGGGCCTCCAGGAGCGCCTTGCCCTGGACCTTGCCGACCTCTTCGTTGTCGAAGGAGGTGTAGGCGTCGATCGGGCCCTCGGCGAGGCGGTCGTAGGCCACGACCGGGATGCCGGCCTCCTTGGCCTTCTTGACCGAGCCGGCGATGGCCTTGGAGTCCACCGCGTCGATGATCAGGACGTTCACCTTGTTGGTGATCATCGTGTCGACCTGCGAGTTCTGCGTGGTCGCGTCCTGCTTGGCGTTGGCGTAGACGATCTCGCCCTTGCCCGCGGTCAGGTCCTTGACCGCCTTCTCGATGAGCGGCTTGTCGAACTTCTCGTAACGCGCGGTCTGGTTCTCCGGCAGGAGCAGCCCGACCTTGATCGCGCCGCCCTTGACCGCGCCGGTGGCGTTGTCCTTCTTGTCCCCGGACTCCTTCGCGCTGCCACAAGCGGCGAGCGAAACGGCCATGGTTCCGGCGGCAACGGCGACGGCAACTCTGCGCATACGCGTGTTCATTACTTGAACCTCCCTGACGAGGCCGCAGCACTGCGGCCGAGGTGGATGTGAGTCAACCCCGGCCGCGAGTTTGTCGTCAAGGAGTGAATGCTTAACGAGATGACAACGACGCCATTCGTTATCTAGCTGAAGACAAGACGGCGGGAGCTCGCACTCCACTTCCATTTTCCGCCAAAAGCGTCGAATCGCCCATCTCACTCAGTACGAGGGCCAGCGCACCCAGTACTTCGGCGCGCCCGCCCAGCGACCCCGTGAGCACCGACAACTGTCGGGCGGCACTGGGAATCGCGTACCTCCCCACGGATTCACGGATGGGGGCCAGCACCAGTTCACCCGCGTCCGCGAGCGAGCCGCCCAGGACCACCCGGCTCGGGTTCAGGAGGTTGCACAGACTGGCCACGCCGCTGCCGATGTGACGGCCCACGTCCGTGATGACCCGACGGCAGCCGGGGTCCCCGTCGCGGGCCAGCTCCACCACCCGCTCCATCGTCAACTCCGGTCCGTGGCTGCCCTGCAGGAGCGGCAGCACGTACCGGGCGGCGGCGAAGGTCTCCAGGCAGCCGCGGTTGCCGCAGCGGCAGACCGGACCCGATTCGTCCAGCGTGATGTGCCCGATCTCGCCCGCGGTGCCGCCGGGTCCGCGGTAGATCTGGCCGTTGATGACCAGCCCCGCGCCGACGCCGCTGGCGACCTTGATGTAGGCCAGGTCCTTCACTCCCCGGCCGCTCCCCCAAACGAGTTCACCGAGGGCTCCGAGGTTCGCGTCGTTGTCCACGTAGACCGGTACTCCCAGGCGCTGCGAGAGCTCGCGCCGCGGGTTGATCCCGGCCCAGCCCGGCAGGATCGCGGTGGACCCGAGGGTCCCGGACTCCACGTCGATGGGGCCCGGCACGCCGAGCCCGACTCCGATGATCTTGTCGCGGCCGATCCCGATGCCCTCGACGAGCCGTCCCACCAGGGATTCCGCCCGGTCGAAGCCGTCGACCCAGGAGGCGTCCACGTCCAGCGGCTCGGACTCCTCGGCCAGCACCTGGTGCGCCAGGTTCCCCACCGCCACCCGCAGGTGGGTGTGGCCGAAGTCGACGCCGATCACGATGCCGGCGTCCCCGCTGAGCGAGACGCTGCGCGCCCGCCTGCCACCGGCGGAGGTGTCCGTGACCTCGACGGTCCCGGCCTCCTTGAGCTCCCGCACGATATTGGAGACCGTGGCCGCCGACAGTCCGGTGCTCCGGGCGATCTCCGCCTGGGTCAGCGAACCGGCGAGCCGTACCGCCCGTACGACGCGCTCCAGATTGGCGCGATGCAGTGAGGACTGCGATCCGGGAGTCTGCACGACTCATTCACTCCTGCCCATAAGCAACGGCAAGCCGTCGCCCCCCGGCCGGGGCCGTCAGCGGCTGCGTGCTCCGACTGACCCGAGACCCCGGCGTCTCTCCAACTTGTGAACCTTAAGTCGAGCCTTTGCGCCTCGCGACGTCAAGAGGCCGCCGCAGCACGAATCGGCCACTACCGGTCATAAGTATGAGAGAAACCTCCATCCTGATCGTGCTACGGTCGCCGTGGCGCTTGTCTCCGTGGCCTTCGACCGGCTTTCACGACCCGACAGGGCGCCCTTCGCAATGACGGTGCTACGCAAGGAGGTGTTCGGGATGAGTCCCGATCGAAGTCCTTGCAGCGCTCTCTTCGGCTGAGCTCTCTGAGCGGCCGGTCTCTCTTCGAGTGTGCACGCCCGCGGCCCCGCGCCGCCTCCGTGCGTTTCTGCATTCACCTTCGTAACCCCTTCCGCACGCCCTGACGCTTCCGTCCGGCGCGCGTCATCCATGCCCACCGGCGTACCTCGTGGCCGTACGTGCCACCGTGCGCCGACCCATGATCACTCCACGTGACCGCGCGGCTCCGCGCTGCCCGGACACCGTGGAGGGAGGTATTCGTCATGACCATGCTCACCCCCCGTACCCCCACGAAGCTCGCACCCCCGGGCCGGGCCCGCCGCGAGCGCAAGGCGGCCGAGCTGGAGGCCCGTACCCGGGTCGTCGGCGAGCGGCTCGCCGGGATCAGCGCCCGCTCGGGCGTCCAGGTCCTGCAGGAGGTGGACGCTTCCCGCAACGGCCTCACCCACGCCGAGGCCGCACTGCGCCTGGAGCGCCACGGCTCCAACGTCATCGCCCAGGAGCGTGCACCGCGCTGGTACGTCCAGCTGGCGAAGGCGTACGCGAACCCCTTCATCGCCGTCCTGGTCTTCCTGGCCGCCGTCATGTACTGGCAGGACCCCGGCGACCCGGGCGTCGTCATCCTCTCGGTGATGGTCGGGATCAGCGGCCTGCTGCGCTTCTGGCAGGAGTACCGCTCGGGCCGGGCGGCCGACGCGCTCAAGCAGCTCGTCACCACCACCTGCGCGGTGCAGCGCCGGGCCGGCAGCGGCTCCGGACCCACCACCTTCGAGATCCCGATGGACCAGGTGGTCCCGGGCGACATGGTCAAGCTGGGCGCCGGCGACCTGATCCCGGCCGACCTGCGGCTCATCACCGCCAAGGACCTGATGGTCGGCCAGGCCGCCCTGTCCGGGGAGTCCCTGCCGGTCGCCAAGGCCGACACCCGCACGGACGACCTCGGCCAGAGCGGGACCACCGACCCCGTCGAGGCCGACAACCTCTGCCTGATGGGCACGTCGGTGACCTCCGGCACCGCCACCGGACTGGTCGTCGCCACGGGATCCGACACCTACTTCGGCTCGATGGCCGGCTCCCTGGTCGGCGAGCGCCCGGAGACCAACTTCGACACCGGGGTGCGCAAGGTCAGCTTCCTGCTGATCCGCTTCATGCTGGTGATGGTCCCCGTCGTCTTCATGATCAACGGCTTCACCAAGGGCGACTGGGAGGCCGCCTTCCTCCTCGGCATCGCCGTGGCGGTCGGTCTGACCCCCGAGATGCTGCCGATGGTCGTCTCCGCCAACCTGGCGCGCGGCGCGGTGGCCATGTCCAAGCGCAAGGTGGTCGTCAAGCGGCTCAACGCCATCCAGAACCTGGGCGCGATGGACGTGCTCTGCACCGACAAGACCGGCACTCTCACCGAGGACCGGATCGTCCTGGACCGCTACCTCGACGTGCACGGCGACGAGGACAACGAGGTCCTGGAGTACGGCTACCTCAACGCGCACTTCCAGACGGGCCTGAAGAACCTGATGGACCAGGCGGTCATCGACCGCGTGGGCGAGGCCGAGGAGGTTGTCGTCGATGCTCGCTTCTCGATGGTCGACGAGATCCCCTTCGACTTCGCCCGGCGCCGGATGTCCGTGGTCCTGAACCGCAACAGCATCGTGGGCGGCTCCGGCCGGCCCGAACACGTCATGATCACCAAGGGTGCCGTCGAGGAAGTCCTCGCCCTGTGCACCCACATGACGGACCGCGGGCAGAAGGTGGAGCTGACCGAACAGCTCCGGTGGCACGTCACCCGCATCGCCGAGGACAACAACCGGCAGGGCCTGCGCGTCCTGGCCGTCGCCACCCGCACGATGGACACGCCGCGCGACACCTACACGGTGGCCGACGAGGACCGGCTGACCCTGGTCGGCTTCCTCGCCTTCCTCGACCCGCCGAAGGCCGACGCCGCCCGGGCCCTGCAGGGCCTGGCCGACAAGGGCATCGCGGTCAAGGTGGTCACCGGCGACAACGAGCTCGTCGCCGCCCGGGTCTGCGCCGACGTCGGCCTCACGGTCGGCCACGTGGTGGGCGGCACCGAGATCGACGCCCTCGACGACGCGGAACTGCGCGCGCTGGCCGCCCGTACGACGGTCTTCGCCAAGGTCAACCCGGTCCAGAAGGCCCGGATCGTACGGGCCCTGCAGGCCGACGGCCACACGGTCGGCTTCCTCGGCGACGGCATCAACGACGCGGCCGCGCTGCGCGACGCGGACGTCGGCATCTCGGTGGACACCGCGGTGGACATCGCCAAGGAGTCCGCCGACATCATCCTGCTGGAGAAGGACCTGACCGTCCTGGAGCAGGGCGTGATCCAGGGCCGGACCACCTTCGGCAACACGATCAAGTACATCAAGATGACGGCCAGTTCCAACTTCGGCAACGTCTTCTCGGTACTGGTGGCGAGCGCCTTCATCCCGTTCCAGCCGATGCTGGCGATCATGCTGCTGGTGCAGAACCTGGTCTACGACATCGCCCAGCTGGCCACCCCGTGGGACCGCATGGACGAGGAGTACCTGCGCAAGCCGCGCAACTGGGACGCCAAGGGCATCGGCCGCTTCATGCTCTGCATCGGCCCGATCAGCTCGATCTTCGACATCGCGATGTTCGTCATCATGTGGAACGTGTTCGCCGCCAACACCGAGGCGCACGCGGCGCTCTTCCAGTCCGGCTGGTTCATCGAGGGCCTGCTCTCGCAGACCCTGGTCGTCCACATGATCCGTACCCGCAAGATCCCCTTCATCCAGTCGCGGGCGTCCTGGCCGGTGATGGTGATGACCGTCCTCGCGGTGCTGACCGGGCTCTTCCTGCCCTTCTCGCCGCTGGCCGCCTCGCTGGGCTTCGTACCCCTGCCGGCGAGCTACTTCCCGTGGCTGATCGGCGTCCTGCTGGCGTACTGCACGCTCACGCAGCTGCTGAAGACCGTGTACATCCGCAAGTTCGGCACCTGGCTCTAAAGGCCCGCACGAAGGGAAGAAGGGAGAAGGCCGATGATGCTCACCGAATGGGAGATGGCCGGGCACCTGGTCACTGCGCTCGGATTCGGGGCGGCCATCGGCCTGGAACGGCAGTGGCGGGCCCGGATGGCGGGCCTGCGGACCAACGCCCTGGTGGCGGGCGGGGCCGCGCTCTTCGTCCTGCTCTCGCAGTACGGGTTCATGAGCGAGGTCTCGGAGGTCCAGTACGACGGCTCGCGGGTCGCCGCCCAGATCGTCTCGGGGATCGGCTTCCTGGGCGCCGGCGTGATCATGCGCGACGGGCTGAGCGTCCGGGGCCTGAACACGGCCGCCACCCTGTGGTGTTCGGCGGCCGTGGGCTGCCTCGCGGGCACCGGCATGTTCGTCCTGGCGGCCTGCGGCACGGTGGGCGTGGTGGGGGCGAACCTCCTGCTGCGCCCGCTGGGCCGGCGGATGGACCGCGAGCCGGGGGGCGGGGCCGAGGTGGCCACCGACTTCCACTTCGAGGCCGTGTGCCTGGAGGCGGAGGAGGCCCACATCCGCCACCGGCTGGTCGACGCGCTGGGCCGGCCGGGCTACCAGCTGCGCTCGATCCGCAGCCAGGACGGCCCGGAGGCCGGCCTGGTGACGGTGTCCGCACTGCTGACCGCCGAGGGCGAGGGGGGCCGGATGCTCGAGGAAGCCGTCAGCAACCTCTCTCTCGACCCCTCCGTCTCGGCGGTCAGCTGGTCGGTGCTTCCCGACCCCTCCGCCACCGCTACTTGAGCGTGGCGGACGTCAGACCGGCCTGGATCTGCCGCTGGAAGGACAGGTAGACCACCAGCATCGGGATCATCGCGATGGTCACACCGGCGAACAGCACCGGCAGGTCCGTCTCGTAGCCCATCTGGTACTGCAGCTGGATCAGGCCCTGGGTGAGCATGTAGCGCTCGGGGTCCGATCCGGTCTGCGGCTGCATCAGCACGGAGGGCAGGATGTACTGGTTCCACTGGCCCAGGACATTGAATATCCCGACGCTGATCAGGCCGGGCTTGGCCATCGGCAGCATCACCTGGAAGAAGATCCGGGTGTGGGAGGCCCCGTCGATCACCGCCGCCTCGTGCACGGCCGTCGGCAGCGTCCGGAAGAACGAGTGCATGAAGAAGACGGTGAACGGCATCGAGTACGCCACGTACACCAGGATCAGGCCCTGGTACGAGTTGAGCATGTCCAGCCGCTTCACCATGAAGAACAGCGGGACGAGCGCCAGGAAGACCGGGAACATGGCCCCGCTGACGAAGAAGTAGTAGATCGGCCGGTTGCCCCAGAAGGGGTAGCGGGCCAGGACGTACGCCGCCATCGAGCCGAGCAGCATCGTCAGCGGGACCGAGAACACCATCACGATCAGCGTGTTGGCGAAATAGTCACCGATGCCCTTGTCCCAGGCCCGCCCGAAGGCGTCGAAGTGCCAGTTGCTCGGCCAGCTCAGGGCCGAACTGCCGATCTGCACGTCGGTCTTGAAGGAGCCGAGCACCAGCCAGATCAGCGGCAGGACGATCAGTATCCCCCACACGGCGAGGAAGCCGTGCGAGAAGACGTTGAGCACCATGCCGTCGGAACCGCTCTTGCTCTTTCCGCGGGGCTGCCCGGTGGCGGCGGAGCGCTTCTCGGCCGCCGCCTCGCCCGGTGCTTTGATCACAGTGGTCATCGTGGTCTCCCGCTAGAACTCGACGTGCTCGCGGCGAGTGGCCCGCAGCGTGATGGCGGAGAGGATCAGGGTCAGGGCGAGCATGACGACCCCCATGGCGCAGGCGTAGCCGGCCTGGCCGAAGTAGAGGAAGTTGCGCATCAGCACCGTCGCCATGACCTCGCTGTGGTGGTCCGGTCCGCCGCCGAACTGGCCCGAGGTCATGGTCGACACGAGGACGAACATGTCCATCGCGGCGATGCCCAGATAGACCGCGGAGGTCTGCACAGAATCCCACAGCAGGGGCAGCGTGACCTTGAAGAAGGTCTGGGCGCGCCCCGCGCCGTCGAGCAGTGCGGCTTCGTAGATGTCCTTGGGGACCGACTGCATGGCCGCCGAGAACAGGACGAGGTAGAAACCGACCCCGTGCCAGACGACGACGAGCAGCAGGCACCAGAGGACGAAGTTGGGCTCGTTGAGCCATTCGATGGGGTGCGCCGGGTCGACCAGGCCCAGTTTGGTGAGGAAACCGTTCAGCAGGCCCCCCTCGTCACTGCGGTACACGGCTCCGAAGAGCACCGCGAGGATGGCGAGGGAGAGCACCTGCGGGAAGAAGTAGATCACCTTGTAGAGGGCGGAGCCCGCCACACCCTGGACCCCGCCGGCTCCGCTGCGCCCGCCGGCGTTCAGCATGAAGGCGAAGAACAGGGCGATGAGGATGGTGATCGCCGGGACGAACACCAAGAGCAACAGGTTGTGCAGCAGCGCGCCGCCGAAGACCTCGTCCTTCATCAAGGCCGAGTAGTTGTCCAGCCCGACGAAGTCGAAAGTCGGTGACTGACCCGTCCAGTTGGTGAAGGAATAGCCGAACGTCTGAATGTACGGCCAGATGACAAAGGTCAGGTACAGCGCAAGGGGCAGGATGAGGAAGCCGGCGATGAAGCCGCCCCGCCCCTTGCTGTTCGCTACGTGGCTCATGGTGTCCGTCCCTGGTGTTTCCGGATGCCCGGTGGACGCGGTGTCAGCTGCGCTTGTTGTTCTTGGCGTTCGGGTCCTCGGTCGCCTTGTTTACCGCAGCCTGGGCCCGCTTGATCCATTCCTTGGGCTGGATGCGCTTGGCCATCAGCTCATTGGACGCGTTCTCGAGCTCGGTGCCCATCGCGCTGTACCAGTCGGAGTAGCGGTAGTTGAACGTGTTGTCACCGGCCGACTTGAGGGCGGCGACGGCCGACTGCGTGCCCGAGCGGAGCTTGACCGACGGGTCCACGCCGTCCTTGAGGACGGTGAGGGAGTTGGCCTGCTGGGCGAAGAGGGTCGACCACTCGCGGGACAGCATCGAGCGGAGGAACTCCAGGCCGCCGGCCTTGTTGGCGGCCTTCTCCGGGACGATGAAGGGCTCGCCGGCGCCGGCGCGGATGGCCTCGAACGGCAGCTTGGAGTCGGGCAGCACCGGCATCGGCAGGAACTGCATGTCGAAGTCTTCCGGGGTCTGCTTGAGCTGCTCGTTCTCCAGCCAGGAGCCGGAGGTGATGAAGGCGGCCTTGTACTGGTTCCACTGGGTCTGGGACTCGGTGTGCGTCAGGCCGTTGGTGCCCGGCATGAGCAGGTCCTTCTCGACCAGCTCGTAGACCGCCTCGACGGCCTCGAGCGCGACCGGGTTGTCCGCGAAGGCGTTCGGCTCGAGGTTGTCGATCGCCTTCATGGCATCCAGGCCGCCCTTCTTGGCGATCAGGTCCATGATGGCGACGTTGATGTAGTACGGGTACTTGCCCTGGTGCGCCAGACCGCCGATGCCGGCCGCCTTGGCCTTCTGACAGATGTCCATGAACTCGGCCCAGGTCTTCGGAGCGGTCCAGCCCTTCTCCTTGAAGAGCTTGCCCGAGTACCACAGACCCCACACGGTGTAGACGTACTGCAGGGCGACGAACTTGCCGCCGATCATGCCGCCTTCGATGGTCCCGGGCATCAGCGTGTCCCGGACCTTCTTGCTCGGGTCGTCGAGCGACGGGGCGTCGAGCACCACGGTGAGGTCCGCGAGCTGGTTGCCCTTGGCGAGCACGTCCAGCTTGATCTGCTGCGCGCCGGAGTCGTCGACGACGTCCGGCGGGTTGCCGCCGTTGAAGCGCGGCTGCAGCTTCGAGGTGATCTCCTGCGTGGCGAGGTGCGAGGAAGTGGTGCCCCACTTCTTGTCGAACGCCGCCTCCCAGGCCTTGGCGTAGTCGTCGCCGTAGCCGCCCTTGAAGACGACCACGTCGAGCTTGCCGCCCTTGGCGACGCCGAACGGGTTCTCCTTGGTGACGGCCACCTTGGACTCGTTGCCCTTGGTCGTCTCGTCCGAGCCGGAGGCGCAGGCGGACAGGAAGCTCATCGTCGGTACCGCGATGAGGCCGAGTGCCGCGGAGCGCTTGATCAGGTCCCGGCGGCCGAAGCCCTCACCGTTGCTGTGCTCGCCGTGGGCGGAGGTGGATCCCATGCTCAAGTCCTCGCCTTCGTCAGGAGTGTGAAGGAGGAAGGAAAGTGCGACTGCTGCCGCCCAGCGGACATCACCGCAGGTCCCCGCCGTCCCCCCGTCCGGTGCCGCTCGTTTCGCGGTGACCCGGACGGGCACAGGTATAGTCCACTTCCGCTCCTGTGAGCAAGATCATGTACCGGTATGGGCCCCGGCTTTTCCGAGTTGAGACCTCACCGTCACCTGAGCTGGACCGTCGGAGCCGCCCGCAGAAACGGAAGGGCCGTACCTCCTTAACGGAAGTACGGCCCTTTGGTGCCGATTTGCGCTTAGCCGCGAATGAGGTTGCGGAGCACGTACTGCATGATGCCGCCGTTGCGGTAGTAGTCCGCCTCACCCGGGGTGTCGATGCGGACGACCGCGTCGAACTCCACGCCGGTGTCGGTGCTGACCTTCACCGTGCGGGGGGTGGTGCCGTTGTTCAGCTCCTCCACACCGGTGAAGGAGAAGGTCTCCTCGCCGGTGAGGCCCAGGGAGGCCGCCGTGGCGCCCTCGGGGAACTGCAGGGGCAGGACGCCCATGCCGATCAGGTTGGAGCGGTGGATGCGCTCGTAGGACTCCGCGATGACGGCCTTGACGCCGAGCAGGGCGGTGCCCTTGGCGGCCCAGTCGCGCGAGGAGCCCGAGCCGTACTCCTTGCCCGCCAGGATGACCAGCGGGATGCCGGCGGCCTGGTAGTTCTGCGAGGCGTCGTAGATGAAGGCGACCGGGGCGCCCTCGACGGTGAAGTCGCGGGTGAAGCCGCCCTCGGTGCCCGCCGCGATCTGGTTGCGGAGGCGAATGTTGGCGAACGTACCGCGGATCATGACCTCGTGGTTGCCGCGACGGGAACCGTACGAGTTGAAGTCGCGGCGCTCGACGCCGTGCTCCGTGAGGTACTTGCCGGCCGGGGTGTCGGCCTTGATGGCACCGGCCGGGGAGATGTGGTCGGTGGTGACCGAGTCGCCCAGCTTCGCCAGCACGCGGGCGCCGGCGATGTCGGAGACCGGGGTGGTCTCCATCGTCATGCCCTCGAAGTAGGGGGGCTTGCGCACGTAGGTGGACTGCGGGTCCCACTCGAAGGTGTTGCCCGTCGGGATCGACAGCGCCTGCCACTGCGCGTCGCCCGCGAAGACGTCCTGGTAGGACTTGTTGAACATGTCTTCGCCGATCGCGTTCGCGACGACGTCGTTGACCTCGGCCTCGGTGGGCCAGATGTCCGCGAGGAAGACCGGCTTGCCCTCGGAGTCCGTGGCGATGGCGTCCTTGGTGATGTCCACCTTCATGGAGCCCGCGATGGCGTACGCGACGACCAGCGGCGGGGAGGCCAGGTAGTTCATCTTGACGTCGGGGTTGATGCGGCCCTCGAAGTTGCGGTTGCCCGAGAGGACCGAGGTGACCGCGAGGTCGGCGTCGTTGATCGCCTTGGAGATCTCCTCCTCCAGCGGACCCGAGTTGCCGATGCAGGTGGTGCAGCCGTACCCGACGAGGTTGAAGCCCATCTTGTCGAGGTACGGGGTCAGGCCGGCCTTGTCGAAGTAGTCGGTGACGACCTTCGAGCCCGGGGCCAGGGTGGTCTTGACCCACGGCTTGCGGGTCAGGCCCTTCTCGACGGCCTTCTTCGCCACGAGCGCCGCGGCGACCATGACGTAGGGGTTCGAGGTGTTGGTGCACGAGGTGATCGCGGCGACGGTGACGGCGCCGTGGTCGATCTCGAAGGAGGTGCCGTCGGCCAGGGTCACCGGGGTGGGCTTGGTGGGCACACCGTTGGAGGTGGCCGGGGAGTCGGACGCCGGGAAGGACTCCTTGCCGGACTCCTCGTCGTCGGAGACGTAGTTGCGCACGTCCACGGCGAACTGCTGCGAGGCGTTCGCGAGGACGATGCGGTCCTGCGGACGCTTGGGACCGGCGATGGAGGGGACGACCGTGGAGAGGTCGAGCTCCAGCTTCTCGGAGAAGTCCGGCTCGGCGGCCGGGTCCAGCCACAGGCCCTGCTCCTTGGCGTACGCCTCGACCAGCGCGACCTGCTGGGCGTCGCGGCCCGTCAGGCGCAGGTACTTCAGGGTCTCGCCGTCGATCGGGAAGACGGCGGCGGTGGAACCGAACTCCGGCGACATGTTGCCGATGGTGGCGCGGTTCGCGAGGGAGGTGGCGGCGACGCCCTCACCGTAGAACTCGACGAACTTGCCGACGACGCCGTGCTTGCGGAGCATCTCGGTGATGGTCAGCACGAGGTCGGTGGCGGTGGTGCCGGCCGGCAGCTCGCCGGTCAGCTTGAAGCCCACCACGCGCGGGATCAGCATGGAGACCGGCTGGCCCAGCATCGCGGCCTCGGCCTCGATGCCGCCGACGCCCCAGCCCAGTACGCCCAGGCCGTTGACCATCGTGGTGTGCGAGTCGGTGCCGACGAGGGTGTCGGGGTACGCCTGGCCGTTACGGACCATGACGGTGCGGGCCAGGTGCTCGATGTTGACCTGGTGGACGATGCCGGTGCCCGGGGGGACGACCTTGAAGTCGTCGAAGGCGGTCTGGCCCCAGCGCAGGAACTGGTAGCGCTCCTTGTTGCGGCCGTACTCCAGCTCGACGTTCTGGGCGAACGCGTCGGCCGTGCCGAACTTGTCGGCGATGACCGAGTGGTCGATGACCATCTCGGCGGGCGAGAGCGGGTTGATCTTCGCCGGGTCGCCGCCGAGGGCCTTCACGGCCTCGCGCATGGTGGCGAGGTCCACGACGCAGGGGACGCCGGTGAAGTCCTGCATGATCACGCGGGCCGGCGTGAACTGGATCTCCTCGCTGGGCTGGGCCTGCGAGTCCCAGTTTCCGAGCGACCGGATGTGGTCGGCGGTGATGTTCGCGCCGTCCTCGGTACGGAGCAGGTTCTCCAGCAGGACCTTCAGGCTGTAGGGAAGGCGGGCGGAGCCCTCGACCTTGTCCAGCTTGAAGATCTCGTACGACTCGTCGCCCACCTGCAGCGTGCTGCGGGCGTCGAAGCTGTTCGCCGACACGACAGTCTCCTTCATGCATGAATTCGCGCGTATTGCCGCAATCCTGCCGCGAGGCACTCTGGCCTTTCCGCTAAGGTGAGGCTAAGTTAGGTAACCCTTACCAGCGGGGCGGCTGCGGCACGTCCGGGGCAGATATCTCGATGTCGAGATAACTCTAGTACATGCCGGGGGGCCGGGACGAGGCACGCACCCTCAGCCCCGCCGGTACGGTCAGCCGCCCAGTGGATTCCGCATGTCCGGATTCGACGAGCTTGACCAGGGACGAAACCGCCGATTCGGCGATCCGCTCCGGATCGAAGGTGACGGTGGTCACGGAAGGTTCGTTCTCGGCGTAGGCCGGGTCCTCGCTGGCACAGACCAGCAGCAGGCCCTGAGCGCCGTTCCCCGGGCCGGCGCCGGGGATGCCGATGCCATGGCGCGCGGCGGCGGCCAGCACCTGCCGGCCCCCCGGGTCGTATACGCAGTACACGGCGTCGGGGCGGTCCGGCCCCGTGAATGCGGAGTCGAAGGCGTGCCCGGCGTCGTCATTGGGATCGAAGGGGATCACGAGCGGAGCCCGGCGCCGCTCGGCGCACCAGTGTTCATAGGCTGACGTGACGGCCCCGGTGTAGAACTCCCGGCCGTAGCCCGCGTGCAGCGCGATCCGCCGGGCGCCGGAGGCCGCCAGGTGGTCCAGCACCTCGCGGGTGGTGGCGGTGTGGTCGTTGTCCACCCACACGTCGCCCGGCCGCGGATCGCCCGGCGGCCCGTCGAAGACCACCGGCAGCCCCCGCGCCCGCAGGGCGCGCAGCACCGGGTCGTCGGCCGGGCTGTCGATCAGCAGCATCCCGTCCACCGCCAGGGTGTGCCACAGCGGCTCGGCGCCGCGGTCGGCGGGCAGCGTGGTCAGGGCGTAGCCGTGGGCGTGCGCCGCCGAGGTGGCGGCGATGAGCAGCCGGGCGTAGTAGGCGATCCGCGCGAAGTCCCAGGCGAAGCCGGCGTACGTGGTCACGGCGATGCCCAGGCTGCGGTTGTGCGGGCCGCGCCGGGCTCCGTAGCCGAGGGCCCCGGCGACCTCGCGCACCCGGCGGCGGGTGGACTCTCCGACGCGGCCGGTGCCGTTGAGCGCGTGAGAGACGGTCGCGGTGGAGACCTCGGCGGCGCGGGCTATGTCGGCGAGGGTCGGGCCGGGCACCGGCGCGGGCGCGGGCATCGGCACCGGGCCGGAGGCGTGAAGGGGGGCGGGCACGGCGCCATCGTACGGATTTCGTCGCCGGAGGCGGCTTCTGGTTAAGCCCTTAATCAAACAGCGTCCTGGCCACGCCAACGTTTGGGAGTGTGCATGACGTCTTCTCCTTCCCCCCGGTCCCCGCTGTCCGCCCGGTCCGCGGCGTCCGCGGCTTCCTCGCCGTCGCCGTCCGCAGCTTCCTTGCCGTCCGCGCTGTCGCGCCGGGGGCTCCTCGCGGCCGCCGGAGCCGCGGGCGCGGCGGGTCTGCTGGGCGCGGGGCCCGCCTCGGCCGCCTCGGCCCCGTCCGCCCCGTCCGCCGGCGGGCGGAACTCGGCCGCGCTGGTGATCCGCAACGCCTCGGTGTTCACCGGGGTCACCGGCGCCGGCCACCGGGGGCCCGTACGGGCCGTCGCGGTCGGCCGGGACGGGAAGATCCTGGCCACCGGGACCGACGCCGCGCTGCGCCGGTACGTGGGCCGGGACACCGAGGTGGTCGACGCCCGCGGCACCACCGTGATGAGCGGGATCCACGACGGCCACGTCCACCCGCTCGGGGCCGGCGAACGTTCGCTGTCCCCCTCGCTGGAGAGCGCGGAGACCACCCCCGCCGAGCTCCTGGAGATCCTCACCGGGTTCCTCGCCGACACCGGCGGCGCGGGCGCCGAGCCCGACGGCTGGCTGGTGGTGGAGGACTGGAACCCGGTCGGGCTGCTCCCCGCGGGCACCGCTCCGCACCACTCGATGCTGGACGCGCTGCCGACCCGGCGGCCGGTCGTCCTGATCGGCGGCGACGGGCACAACCTGTGGGCCAACCAGCGGGCCCTGGACATCGCCGGGATCACGGCGGCCACGCCCGACCCGGTCGGCGGCAAGGTGGTCAAGGGCGCGGACGGGAAGCCGACGGGCGTCCTCAAGGACGACGCCCAGGGGCTGGTGCGGCGCCTGATACCCGAGCACACCCGCGCCGAACTCGTCGCGGCGTGCGCCGAGGTGCTGGGGCTGGCCGCCGCGTCCGGGGTCACCACGATGATGGACGCCCTGGTGGGGCGGCACGAACTGGAGCTGTACCAGGCGCTCTCCGCGGCGGGCCGGCTGCCGCAGCGGATCGTCCCCGCGATCCGGCTGGACGCGGACCAGGCCAAGGACCCGGCGGGCTCGCTGGCGTACGCGCGGGGCCTGCGGCGGGAGTTCGGGGGCGTGCGGGGGCTCCGGTTCGGGATGATCAAGGTGTTCCTGGACGGGGTCATCGAGTACCCGGCACAGACCGCCGCCCTGCTGGAGCCGTACCTCGACGGGAACGGCAAGCCGACCGCGAACCGGGGCGAGCTCTACACCTCGGCGGCGGACTACGGCCGGCTCAGCGCCGCCTTCAACCGCGCGGGCTGGCAGATGCACGCCCACGGACTCGGGGACCGGGCGGTACGGACCGCTCTGGACGGATACGCGTACGCCCGGCGGGTCACGGGGCAGCGGGACGCCCGCAACGCGGTGGCGCACCTGCAGCTCGTGGACCCCGCGGACCTGCGGCGCTTCGCCCAGCTCGGGGTCGCGGCGTGCATGCAGCTGCAGTGGGCCGCGCGGGACACCTGGACGGTGGAGGCGCTGCTCCCCTACATCGGGCCCGAGCGGCACCGGTGGCTGTACCCGGCGCGCAGCCTGGAGCAGGCGGGCGCGCGGCTGACGGGCGGTTCGGACTGGCCGGTGGACGCCCTCCAGGTGTGGAACCAGCTCCGGACGGCGATCGACCGGCAGGGCGCGGAAGGGGCGGGCGAGCTGTACCGGGAGAAGGAGGCGCTGAGCCGGGACACCACCCTGCGGATGCACACCTCGGGGACGGCGTGGCAGCTCCGCCAGGAGCAGCTGACCGGCACCGTGGAGCCGGGCAAGGCGGCGGACCTGGTGCTCCTGGACCGGGACGTGACGCGCTGTCCGGTGGCCGACATCAGCGGGACGGGCGTACGGATGACCCTGGTCGGCGGCCGCGTGGTGCACGAGGCGGATTCCGCGGCGGGCCGGGCGGCTTCGGCCCGGCTGGCCCGCGCCGCGGCGGCGGGCGCGCGCCCGGCCTCGTACGCCTCGGTCCACGGTGGCGACGGCAAGGGCCGGCACCACGCCTGCGGGCACTGAGGGGAGCCGGGTTCCGGGTCGGGGCCACGCGTGGCCCCGACCCGGCCGCTCAGCCCGCAAGGCCGTGGCGCGCGGCCCAGGCCGTGACGGCGGCGGCGATCTCCTCGGGCCGGTCCTCCGGGCAGAGGTGGGCGGCCGCTCCGCAGTACTCGCTCTCCAGCGCGGAGACGTTCTCCTCGCTCCACGCGACCAGCTCGGGGCCGACCATCAGGGCGGGCGAGCCGTCGAAGTGGAGCAGGAGCTTGGGCACCTGCGGGCTGGCGGCCAGCCAGGCGTCGTAGGCCTCGACCCGGGCGACCACGTCCGCCGGTTCGCCGCCGATCGGCAGGGAGCGGGCGAACCGGAGCAGGGGGACCCGGCTCTCGGGGGTCGGGTAGGGGGCCGCGTAGACGGAGTGGTCGGCCTCGCTCATGGGGTTCAGCACCGTCTTGCCGATGCTGTCCTCGATGAAGAGGTTCCGCTCCAGGATCATTTCCTCCCCGACCCCCGGGGTGCGGATCGCCTCGAACCGGGCGCGGGCGGCGGGCGGGTACTCCTCCCAGGTCATCGGGCGCAGGATCGTTTCCATGAAGGCGAGCCCGCGAACCTGCTCCGGGTGCCGGGCGGCCCGGTCGAAGGCGAGCGCCCCGCCCCAGTCCTGGCCGACGAGGACGACCTCGTCGAGTCCGAGGGCGTCGAACCAGGCGTCGAGGTAGCGGGCGTGGTCGGCGAAGCGGTACTCGCCGCCGGGCTTGCCGGAGCGGCCCATCCCGATGAGGTCGGGGGCGAGGACGCGGACCCGGCCCCCGATCCGGGGCAGTACGCCCCGCCACAGGTGGGAGGAGGTCGGGTTGCCGTGCAGGAAGACGAAGGGGACGCCGTCGGGGGCGCCGAGCTCCTCGTAGTACATCGTCGAGTCGAGTACGTCGATGACGGGCATGGGGGAACCATCCGTTTCATTTCGTTTCAGTTCGTTGGTGCCACTAACGTTTGTGACACCAACGAACTTAAATCGTTAGTGCCCCGAACGCAAGGGGTACGATCCCGCCATGACCACGGAAGAGGACCAGGGCGCCTCCGCCCTCCCGGCGCGGCTGCGCGAACTACCCAGCCGACTGCTCTCACAGGCCTCGGCGCACGCCACGCGGCTCGTCACCGAGGGGCTGAGCGGGGCGGACGCGCGCAAATGGCACTACGCGACCCTGGTCGCCCTGGACGAGTTCGGACCCGCGAGCCAGGCGGCCTTGAGCGGCCGCACCGACATCCACCGCAGCGACCTGGTCGCCGTCATCAACGAACTCGCCGCACGCGAGCTGGTCGAGCGGACCCCCGACCCCGCCGACCGGCGGCGCAACGTCATCACCCTGACGACCGCCGGCCGGCGCCGGCTGCGCAAGCTGGAGCAACTGCTCGCCGCGGCCCAGGAGGAGCTTCTGTCCCCTTTGTCCGCAGCGGAACGCGAGCAGCTCGTCGACCTCCTCGGCCGGCTCGTCGCGCACCACGCACACGGCGGACCCACCATGGGAGCTGACGACCGGTAAGTCCCTTTTCATGCCCGTTGACACCCGTCTGCCACGCCCAGCGCGGGCAACATCTCATATCTGAGATACGGTGCATCCATGGCAGACGACTACCTCGTACGCATCGGCAAGCTCATCCGTGACGCCCGGCAGCACCGGGGCTGGACACAGAGTCAGCTCGCGGACGCCCTCGGCACCAGCCAGAGCGCCGTGAACCGGATCGAGCGCGGCAACCAGAACATCAGCCTTGAGATGATCGCGCGCATCGGGGAAGCCCTCGACAGCGAAATCGTCTCCCTGGGCTACGCCGGTCCGATGCACCTGCGCGTGGTCGGCGGCCGCCGTCTGTCCGGCGCGATCGACGTCAAGACGAGCAAGAACGCGTGCGTGGCCCTGCTGTGCGCCTCGCTGCTCAACAAGGGCCGTACGGTCCTTCGCCGGGTCGCCCGCATCGAGGAGGTCTACCGCCTCCTCGAAGTCCTGAACTCCATCGGCGTCCGCACCCGCTGGATCAACGACGGCATCGACCTGGAACTCGTACCGCCGGCCCGCCTCGACATGGACGCCATGGACGCGGACGCGGCCCGCCGCACCCGCAGCATCATCATGTTCCTGGGTCCCCTGCTCCACCGGATGGACCACTTCAAGCTGCCCTACGCGGGCGGCTGCGACCTCGGCACCCGCACCATCGAGCCGCACATGATCGCCCTGCGCCGCTTCGGCCTGGACATCACCGCGACCGAGGGCATCTACCACGCCCAGGTCGAGTCCGGCATCTCCCCGGACCGCCCGATCGTGCTGACCGAGCGCGGGGACACCGTCACCGAGAACGCGCTGCTGGCCGCCGCGCGGCACGACGGCACCACCGTCATCCGCAACGCCTCCTCCAACTACATGGTCCAGGACCTGTGCTTCTTCCTGGAGGCGCTCGGCGTCCGGGTCGACGGCGTCGGCACGACGACCCTCACCGTCCACGGCGTCCCGAACATCGACGTGGACGTGGACTACTCCCCCTCCGAGGACCCGGTCGAGGCGATGAGCCTGCTGGCCGCGGCGGTCGTCACGGAATCCGAACTCACCATCCGCCGGGTCCCGATCGAGTTCATGGAGATCGAGCTCGCGGTCCTGGAGGAGATGGGCCTCGACCACGACCGCTCCCCCGAGTACACGGCCGACAACGGCCGCACCCGCCTGGTGGACCTCACCGTCCGCCCGTCGAAGCTCGAAGCGCCGATCGACAAGATCCACCCGATGCCCTTCCCCGGGCTGAACATCGACAACGTCCCCTTCTTCGCCGCCATCGCGGCCGTGGCCCAGGGCCAGACCCTGATCCACGACTGGGTGTACGACAACCGCGCCATCTACCTCACGGACCTCAACCGCCTCGGCGGCCGCCTCCAACTCCTGGACCCCCACCGCGTCCTGGTCGAGGGCCCCACCCGCTGGCGCGCGGCAGAAATGATGTGCCCCCCGGCCCTGCGCCCCGCGGTGGTCGTCCTCCTGGCGATGATGGCGGCCGAGGGCACCTCGGTCCTGCGCAACGTCTACGTCATCAACCGCGGCTACGAGGAACTGGCGGAACGCCTCAACTCGGTGGGCGCCCAGATCGAAATCTTCCGCGACATCTAGGAATTGCGACGCAGGTCCAGCTGACCAAGCGCCACCTCGGACGAGGCCCCGACACCCCTTCACACAGGGTGACGGGGCCTCGATCTTTTCCGCCCCATTCATCCGCAGAGTGCCGGGCCGGCTGCCCATCGACGTGGCTCACATCGATACAACTCCGCCAAAAGGGCTACGTGCTGCGGTGGTACGCGATACCTTCCGATGCCCCTGCTCCGGACGAATCGCACCGTTGTGGGCGCTTCACCGTCTCAGATCCCGTACTCACCCTTATATGCAGTCAGCATTCCATGCAGTCCCTGCGCGCTCATGACATGGATTGCCAGAAGGGCAGCTTGTGACCTACCCGCTTCCGCACCCGTACCCGCCCGCGCCCACCCCGGACCGGCGGCGCTGGTGGCAACACCCGGCGCTGATCATCCCGCTCCTGGTCATCGTGCCGCCCGTGGGAATCACGCTCGTCTGGCTGAGCCGCTGGAAGATCACCCCGAAGATCATCAGCTCCATCGTGGCCGGCGCCTGGATGATCGCCCCGTTCGTCACCGACCCGCCGGACAAAACGGAGACCGACGCGAAGCCGAAGGCCCCCGTTGCGGCTCCCGCCACCCCTTCGGCCTCGCCCAGCCCCAGCCCCAGCCCTTCCGGTCCGCCGAACTTCGTCGGCCAGAACCTCAAGAGCGCCCAGGCTGCCGCCCTGGCGGCCGGGTTCAACTCCATCTCGCATGACGCCGGGCCTGACGAATCCGGGCAGTGGGCGGACGGCAACTGGAAGGTGTGCTTCCAGACCCTGGCGGAGCAGTCTCCGGGCAAGCCCACCATCGACTTCGCCGTGACCCGGAACGAGTGGCCGTGCCCCACGAAGGACGGCGACCCGATCCCGTATCCGAAGATGCCCAAGGTGGTCGGCCAGGACTACGCCAAGGCCCAGGAGACGTTGAAGCCGCTGGCGCTCCAGAAGATCGAACCGCAGAGCGCCTACACCGACGTCACCCTCCCCGGGAACCCGGACACGTGGACGGTCTGCTTCCAGGACCCCGAAGAGGGCAAGGCCCTCCAGTACCCCACCACCACGACGGCGCAACTGTCCTTGACCACTCCGGGCACGTCGTGCCCTGCCGACAAGAACACCAAGCTGCACCCGGATCCGACCCCGCCGCCGGCCACCGACGACGTTGACGACTCCGGCAGCGGCGTTTCCTCGACGGGTGGTTCCTCCTCGGGCGGCAGCGGCGCGCGCACCATCACGCCCGGCGCCTTCTGCTCGAACCCCGGATCCACGGGCGTCAGCAAGAAGGGCGTCGTCTACACATGCAGCCAGGGGCACTGGCGCCGATAGGCCGCCGCTCCCCGACACCACGTCGAAGGAACGAACGCCATGAAGAAGGCCGTACTGGCCACGGCCGCAGCACTGCTCGCCGTGGGCACGCTCGGCGCCTGCTCCTCCGTTGAGAAGGGGTACGAGGAGGGCCGCAAGGCAGGCAGCGGCGACAAGGCCCCCGCGAGCTCCGCCGCCCCGGCGCCTTCCGCCAAGGAGGTCAACCCCTGGTGCGAGACCGGCCACGGGTACACCGACAAGATCGAGCGCGCCGCCCATGAAGTCGCCTGCCGACGAGTAGCTCGCGCCACCTAGTGCTGTGACCGAGAAGGTTTGCCGGGTTGCTCGTTGTGCTGGTCGGATGTGACGACTTCGACTGGCATGGAGCCCCGCAGTCACCGACCGCCGGGCCCTCACCTTCAGGGCGCCACGCAGCAGGTTCAATGCCCGCCGCCAGGGTGGCCCTCGGCGCGCTGGGCCCCACATACTTCAGGGGGATCGCCATTCCGAATGGCCGAACACGGGACGCGGTGCCGCCTACCCGCCACCGGGATCCTGTCGGGGCCTGCCAGGCGGTCGCGTCTCACCGGGCCGGAGCGACCGGCGAGCGCCGTACGTTGCCCAGCTCTATGTGAAGGCCACGGCGGCGGCGAAGCCCTGACGCCCAGGGGCGGGGGCTGCCATGCCCTGGTTATACGCCGCCCTCGATGAGGGTCCAGCCAGCGGAGATGTCGCCCAGCGGCCCGACGCTCTTGTAGTCGCCGTCGACCAGCTTCGAGGCCGAGGCGGTGCCGTCGGACTTGTAGAAGAGCAGGCTGTCCGAGGTTCGGCCCACCTTCTCCCAGAGGTCGGAGGTGCCGACCCCGCGGAAATGGAAGACCCAGCCGTCGGTCGCCGTGCCCGCCCGCAAGTCGAGTTTCCCGCCCGCCTTCGCCCAGGACAGCACCGAGTCCCTGGTGGCGGTCAGCTGGCCCAGGTGGTCCTCCCCCACCAAGCTGCCCCTGCGCCCGTAGACGCCGCCTTCCAGGGTTCCGTACTCGCTCTTGTCCCACGAGAAGGTGGCCGCCCCTGGCCGGGCCGCGGCGGTCAGCGTGTCGCACGAGCCGGCCATGGTCACCCAGCCCTTCTTGAAGTCGTCGTACGTGCGCACCTGTTGGTACTTGCCGTTCCGCAGGGTGCCGGTGATGCCGTGGCCGGTCTGGCCGTTGTAGAAGAGCACCGAGTCGCCGGAGGCCTCGACCTGGGTCCAACCCGTCGGGAAGTTGCCAAAGGTGCGGGTGCGCGCGTACTCGCCGTCGGTGAAGGTGCCGACCTCCCCAGCCCCGGTGATCTTGTTGTACAGCAGCAGCGAATCGTGGCTCGCCGCCGCGTGCGTGTAGCCGCGCGGCAGGTGGAACTCCCCGTTGGACTCCCAGTGGCCGGCGGAGAGGGTTCCGGTGACGGCGGAGCCGCTACCGGTCCGGTAGAACAGGATCGAGGTGTTCCCGCTGGTGCCGAAGCAGGACGCGGAAGCGGACGCGGGGGTGACGGGACCCGCCAGCAGAACCGCCACTGCAGAAGTCGCCAGCGTGACCACCAGGGATTTCCTCATCATTGCCCCATTTCGTCGCGCGTGGGCGCGCGCGTCGGGCGTCGTGGGGTCGCCCGTGCGTAGGGGGTTCCCCGCGTGGACGCGGTCGCAGCGGCCGACGTCACGGGTCGACCGAGGCTGCGACGGGCGGCACGACGTGAGCTCCAACAGGGCGCCCACCGGCGATTCCCGCCCATGTGCAACGCCCTCGTCCATTCTGCGCCGCATCGGGACCCGTCGCATCCAGGCCCGGCGCCTAGTGCTGTGACCGGGAAGGTTTGCAGGGTCGGGTGGTCAGGCCGCGGCGGGTAGTGGTCTGCCGCCCCAGCGGATGCCTTTCTCGCTGCGGATGCGGGCGCGTTCGCGTCGTCGTGCGCCGAGGACGTCGGGGTGGCGGGCGTTCTGGTTACGCCAGCGCAGGTAGGCGTGCAGGACCCTGGTCTGGACCGTGTGAGGGGTCCGAAGTGGGCCTCGATGGGGTTGGCCCAGGACGCGTAGGTCGGGGTGAAGCACAGCTCGACCTTGTGCCGGGCCGCCCACCTGCGGATTCTCCAGTTCAGGTGGGCGGAGAGGTTGTCGAGGATCACGTAGATCGGTCCGCCGTCCGGGCGTGCGGCCCGGATCGTTCTCAGGGCCGCCCAGGTGTGGTCGATGCCCTTGCGTCTGTGGTTGACGCCCCAGAGCTTGTCGTCGCCGACGGAGTAGCAGACGTGGAAGTAGGTGATTCCGTGGGTGCGGCGGTAGGTCGCCGGAAGGCGGTCGGGCCGGCCCCGATCTGCCCAGCAGGAGCCAGCGGTGGGGCGGATGCCGAGCGGGCCGAACTCGTCGAACGCGCACGTGCGGTCCGGCCGCTGGTTGATCGCGTACTCGATCCGGTCCAGCTTGGCGTCGAAGTCCAGGTCCGGGGACTCCTTCCAGGTTTCGTGCGCTGGAAGGTGATCCCCCGGCGGGCAAGTAGGCATCGAAGTGCCTCTCGGCCGATCCGGACAGGCCTGGCCATGTTGCGCCGCAGGTGATCGACAAGCTTGCGGATCGACCAGCGGGTGAAGGGCTTGCCGAGCTGGGCCGGTCGGGCACTGGCCGTCTGGACGACGAAGTCCTCGTCGTCAGGACTGAGTAGGCGGGGACGGCCTCCCGCCCACTGAGGGTTCAGGCATGCAAGCCCGATCTCGTTGAAGCGGTGGATCACATCGCGGACAGTGTCCTCGTCCGCCTGGACCAGCCGTGCGATCACCGGCACCCTGCTGCCACCGGCCGAAGCGAGCAGCATCATCGCCCGCCGAAACCGCACAGAACTGGTACTGCCCCGCCGGACGATGTGCTGCAGTTTCTGCCCCTCCTGCTCGGTCAGCCTGCGAACCCGGACCGGTTGCGCCATCCCGCCTCCCCATGCTGGTCGGAGAACTCATTTCCAACCAGCACAACCAGCAACCCGGCGACCCTTCCCGGTCACAGCACTAGCACAGACCGAAGCCCCCGCCGGCCGGCGGGGGCTTCGCCGGCCGGCGCGTGGGCCCTCGCGGCCCCGCCCCCTGCACGATGCAGCCGTCAGCCCGCGCATGCCGAGAGTCCGGCGAAGCGTCAGAGGAGCCTCGTGTCCGATCTGCCTCCCTACGGCCACTCCGTGCCGAACCAGCCTCCGCCGCCGGGGCGGTTCGGGTCCCCGCAGAGGACCGTTCTGGGGTGCGGTGGGATGGCGACGGTCTTCCTCGTGCTACTGCTGATCGTCGCGGCGTGCTCCGAGAGGGCGAAGTCGGAGCCCGTGCCTGCGCCCACCGTCACCGTCACGGTCACCGCCACCGCGCAGGCCCCGGCCGCGCTCCTGCCCATGCCCCGGATCGTGGGGTCCACGTACGCGGCCGCGGCGCAGCAGATCGAGATCCTCGGTGGAGGCGCCCTCCAGCGCAGGAGCGTCTACACGGACGTCACCCTCCCCGCCGATACCGGCGCCTGGTTGGTGTGCGTCCAGGGGCCGGCCCCCGGAGAGGGCATCACGAACGGCGGGCAGCGGGTGGCCCTGGCCGCGCCGGACGCGGCATGCCCGGACAGGGAGGGGACACGGCTCCACCCGGAGCCGCAACCGACCCCCACTCCGCCGCCGGCCCCGGCCCCCGAGCCGCCGAAGGACGACGACACGGGGTCGTCCTCGGGCGGAGGCGGTTTGATCGGGGGCCGCGGCTCGAGCGGAGGCGGCAGCGCAAGCGGAGGCACCACTTCGAGCGGAGGCAGCAGCGGCGGAGGTACGAGCGGCATTCAGTTCGGCCAGGCCTGCTCCCCGGTCGGCGCCAGTGCGACGACCTCGGACGGCCGCCCCGCGAAGTGCTTCATGGGCAAGGACGGCCGCGCGCGCTGGGGATACCGGAGCTAGGGCCTGTCGTCAAACTCCCGTCTGCCGCGCGGCGTCTGGCACGCGCTCTCGCCGCACCGGACGGAAGCCAAGTACGTCCAGTACGCGGGCTTCCGCCCGGCACGCCGAGAGCACGCACCAGACGCCGCGCGGCCGCCCTTCGGGCGACGACGGGATTTTGACGACAGGCCCTAGCCGGACGACTGGACCGAACGGCGGTTTCAGCCCGGGTAGTTCGCGCGCCAGGGCTCGTAGTGCGGGTTGTCCTCGCAGCGGTCCATGATTTCCACCTTCTTCACCGTGTCCACCGGGCAGACGGCCACGATGAACGAGCGGGCGATGCCGCCCGGGAAGGCCACCTCGACCTGGGAGGCGTACTTGTGGGTGTCGCCGATGGTCTGGTTGACGTCCACCCCGCCCGGGGCGTCGATGTAGTAGTTCCAGCCGCTCTTCCAGGACTTGTACAGGTCGTGGTTGTACGTGGTGGAGACGTACGGGGAGGGCTGGTTGACCAGCACGTAACTCTCGATGTCGTACTGGCCGTTCAGGGTGTCCTTCGGCAGGAAGCCCTCCTCGAAGACCACCGCCGGCGGGCGGCCGTCCGAGCGGTAGAGCTGCTTGCAGTTGATCCGCCAGGACGGGGAGGGCGTAATGCGCTCCACCTCCACGCGTTCGTCGGCGGCGGCGAAGAGGTGGTTCTGGACCCGGGGGCAGGAGTTCGCGGGAGCCGCCGCGTGGAGCGATCCCCGGGCGGAGGCGGAGGCTGAGGCAAGGGCTGAGGCAGGGGCCGAGGCGGACGCGGAGGCCGGGGGCAGCACGGCGGCGGCGAGGGCGGTCGCGAGCACGGCGGCGCGACGGCGCAGGGCACGGATGGTGATCATGGGCCCACCCTGGCGCCATCGCGCTGCGCTCGGGGGCATCCTCACCCGTTGGTGAGCGTGTCGGATTCCGCCTCGACTGGCTTGGATCGGGAGCGAGTTGGTGATGGAACGATCCTGCGGAGCCGAAGCGTGCCGACGGGGCCTGGGTAGGCTCCTGTGCCGCGGCGGTTCGACGCCCCGCGTGATCTTGGGGGGTCAGTTTCATGTCTGGGAATCGAGGCATCGCCATGGCCGGCGCCGTGGCGGCCGCCGTCCTGCTCCTCGCCGGGTGCGGGGAACCTGCCGACCCGAAGGGCAAGGACTCCGGCAAGCCGGCATCCGCGCCCGCCCCGAGCGGGTCCGGGCCCTCGATGCCGGGGCTCATCGGGAAGACGTCCGCCCGAGCCGAGGACCTCGTCAAACCCGTGCTCCCCAAGCCGGTAGAGGCGCGCAGCGCCTACGACGACGTCCCGCTCGCCGCCGACCACGGCCAGTGGACGGTCTGCTTCCAGACCCCGGCGGCCGCCACCCCCGTGACGGGCGACGCCTCCGTCGAGATCTCGCTCGTCGCGCCCGGAACCCCGTGCCCGGCCGCCGCCGGCGCCTCCCTGCATCCACCCAAGGGGTCGAGCCCCGCCAGGCCCCCGGTCCCCTCCGCGGAGCCGGGTCATCCGAAGCCGAAGCAGCCGAAGTCCGGCCCGACCCCGGCCCCCGGGCCGAAGGACGTCAGTTACCGGAACTGCGCCGAGGCCAGGGCCGCGGGCGCCGCTCCGATCCGGCGCGGCCAGCCCGGGTACAGCAGGCACCTCGACCGCGACGACGACGGCGTTGCCTGCGACTAGCCGGAGAGGAAGGGGCCCGCGCGACGGCGATATCCGGCCTGATGGCCCTCCGACCCTCGCACCCGGTGGGCCGTCGCCCCCAGAATCGCCCTGTCGGCACAGTTCAGAGGGCGGAGCCATGGCAGCAGCGCAAGCACCACGGACAGGCAGCAGCGACCGTACGGGGATTCCCCGGCTGGAGGGCTCCCCGCTGCTCGGGTCGCTCGCCGACCTGAAGTCGGACGCCCTCGGTACGTACGAGCGGGCGCGGCACCTGCACGGCGACGTCGTGCGGATCACGGCCGGCCCGCCGGGGCTGCGCACCGAGCTGCACTGCGTCTTCTCGGCGGAGGGGGCGCAGCAGGTCCTGGCCACGCAGGCGGCCAACTTCCGCAAGGACAACGCCATCTACCAGGAGGTCCGCGACGCCCTCGGCAACGGTCTGCTCACCAGTCAGGACAAGGACTACCTGCGCCAGCGGCGGCTGGTGCAGCCGCTGTTCACCAAGCGCCGGGTGGACGGGTACGCGGACGCCGTCGCGACCGAGACCGCTGCCACCCTCGCCGCCTGGGAGGCGGCCCCGGACGGGGTCGTCGACGTCGCGGACGAGATGATGGCCCTGGCGCTGCGTGCCGTCGCCCGAATCCTCTTCGGCACCGACGTGGACGCCACCGCCGACGTCGTGGACCGGTCCTTTCCGGTCATCACCGCCTACGTGATGCGCCGCGGCTACTCCCCCGTCAACGTCCCCCGCGACTGGCCCACTCCGGGCAACAAGCGGGCGGCCGCCGCGATGGACGAGCTGTACGCGGTGTGCGACGGGATCATCGCCGAGCGCCGCAGCGGCAGTAGCAGTAGCAGCCAGGAAGTCGGAGCCGGCGAGGACCTGTTGTCCTTGCTCGCCGCCGCGAGCAGTGTGGACGACGGGGAGTTCGACGCCACCGAGCTGCGCGAACAGGTGCTGATCTTCCTGCTCGCCGGGCACGAAACGACCGCCACCTCGCTGGCCTTCTCCCTGCACCTGCTGGCCCGCCATCCCGAGCTCCAGGACCGGGCCCGCGCCGAGATCACCGCGGTACTGGGGGACCGTACGCCCGGAGCCGCCGACCTCGACCGGCTCCCGTACCTCACCCAGGTGCTCAAGGAGGCCATGCGGCTCTACCCGGCGGCCCCGGTGCTCGGTCGCCGCTCGGTGGCCGCGGCCGAGGTCGACGGGCACACCATCCCGGCCGGTGCCGACGTGATCGTGGCGCCCTGGGTGACCCACCGCCATCCCGGCTACTGGCCGGACCCGGAGCGTTTCGATCCCGACCGGTTCACCTCGGAGGCGGAGGCGGCCCGGCCGCGGTACGCCTGGCTGCCCTTCGGCGGCGGACCGCGCGCCTGCATCGGGCAGCACTTCTCCATGCTGGAGTCGGTGATCGCGCTGGCGATGCTGCTGCGGGCCTACGAGTTCGAGGCGGTGGACACCGCGGTGTCCGTCACCGCCGGGATCACCTTGCGCACCACCGGTCCGGCGCGCTGCCGGATCCGTCGCGCGGGGGCCTGACCCGGCCGACGGCCGCCCGCCGGGTCAGGCCCCCGCGGCCGGTGTGTGGTTGCCCTGGAGGCGGGCGAGGTCCGAGGGCCGCACCTGGATGACGAGGAGTGCGATCAGCGCCGTGATCAGGGTGAACACGGCTGCCGCCACGAAGGCGGCGCTGACGCCCGAGGTGAGGACCTGGTCGCTCCAGGGCTTCGGGTACTGCTTGGTCTTGGCGAAGAAGAGCTTCTGTTCGGGTGTGGCGTTGCGCAGGAAGGAGCCCGCCTGGTCCTTGGCCTCGTTGCGGCTGGCCGTGCCGAAGACGGTGACCAGGATGGACAGGCCCAGCGAACCGCCCACCTGCTGCATCGCGTTCAGGAGTCCGGAGGCCGCGCCCGATTCCCGGTCGGGGACGTTCGAGAGGGCCATCAGGGTCAGGGACACGAACTGCATGCCCATGCCGGCGCTGAACAGCAGCATCGGGCCCAGGATGCTGCCCAGGTACGTCGAGTGGATGTCGGTCTGCGTGAGCCAGGCCAGTCCGGCGGCCGAGAGCAGGGAGCCGGTCACCATGAACGGCTTCGGCCCGAACTTCGGAAGCAGCTGCGAGGTCATCCCCGCCGTCACCGCGATCATCGCGCTGACCGGCAGGAAGGCGAGCCCGGCCCGCAGCGGGCTGAAGCCCAGCACGTTCTGCACGAACAGGGTCAGGAAGAAGAACATGCCGAAGATCGCGCAGGCGAAGAAGAGCATGATCGCGTACGTGCCGGCCCGGTTGCGGTCGGCGAACATGTGCAGCGGGGTGATGGGCTGGGGCGAGCGCCGTTCGTTGACGACGAAGAGGGTCAGCAGGACCACGGCCGCCGCGAAGGAGCCGAGCGTCAGCCCGTCCAGCCAGCCGTCCTGGGACGCGCGGATGAATCCGTAGACCAGTGCCACCATGCCGATGGTGGAGAGCAGGGCGCCCGCGAGGTCGAAGTGTCCGGGGCGGCGTGCGGATTCGCGGATCACCTTCGGGGTGACCAGGGCGATCAGCAGCGCGATCGGAACGTTGACGAAGAGCACCCAGCGCCAGTTCAGCCACTCCACGAGCACCCCGCCCGCCAGCAGCCCGATCGCGCCGCCGCCTGCCGAGACGCCGGCGAAGACCCCGAAGGCCCGGTTGCGTTCGGGTCCTTCGCGGAAGGTGGTGGTGATCAGTGCGAGGGCGGTCGGGGAGGCGATGGCGCCGCCGACGCCCTGGAGGGCGCGGGCGCCCATCAACTGGCCGGCGTTCTGGGCGAATCCGCCCAGCAGGGAGGCCAGGCCGAAGAGCAGGACGCCGAAGATGAAGACGCGCCGCCGGCCGAGGATGTCGCCGGTGCGGCCGCCGAGGAGCAGCAGTCCGCCGAAGGTGAGGGTGTAGGCGTTGACGACCCAGGACAGGCTCTCGGTGGAGAAGTCGAGTGCGGTCTGGATGTGCGGCAGCGCGATGTTCACGATGGTGATGTCGAGAACGACCATGAGCTGGCAGGAGGCGAGCACGAACAGAGCTAGCCCGTGATGGCCATCGCTGTCTTGGACCTTGCCGTCGGTCCCGGTGCTGGTACTGCTCGGCGTAGCGTTCGGGTCCACTTTTTCGACGCTAAACCTGTACCCGGGGTGACACCACTCGAACGGCCTAGGCTATGTGGCATATGCTGTGTGGTATGTGCCGTGTAGTATTTCACATGACACACTGATTCCATGGATCGCATGGATGACTTCCTCAGGCTCTCCGCGAGCACCGCCCGGTTCACCTACGGCGCCCCGCGCGCCTTCGCCTTCGGGGACGAAGGCCGGCTCCTCTGGTTCCTCCGCTCCACCGGCCCCACCGATCCCTTCGACGGCCTCTGGGTCCTGGACACCACCACCGGCGCCGAAACCCGGCTCGCCGACCCCCGCGAACTGTCCCCCGAGCCCGCGCCCCTCCCCGTCGTCGAGCGCCGGCTGCGCGAACGCTCGCGGCTCGTCGCCGCCGGGATCGGCTCGTACGCGCTCTCCGCCGACGGGCTCACCGCGGTGTTCGCGCTCTACGGGCGCCTGTACTGCGCCGCGTACGAAGGCGCCCGCGCGGCGGACGCCGGAACGCCCGCGCAGCCCAAGGAACTCCCCACCGCCGGGCCCGTCTTCGACCCCCGCCCCAGCCCCGACGGCTCGCGCATCGCCTACGTCACCGGCGACGCCCTGCACACCGTCCCCGGCGGCCGGGTCAGCCCCGAGGACGGAGCCCGCTGGGGCGTCGCGGAGTTCGCCGCCGCCGAGGAGCTCGACCGGCACCGCGGGCACTGGTGGGCCCCCGACGGCGAGCGCCTGCTGGCCGCCCGCGTCGACGAATCCGCCCTCCAGCGGCGCTGGTTCGCCGACCCGGCGCACCCGGAACTGCCGGCCGAGGACTTCGCGTACCCCGAGGCGGGCGGCCCCAACGCCGACGTGCGGCTCTGGGTGCTCGGACCCGGCCCGGACGCCGCCGTGCGGCTCGACTGGGACACCGAGACCTACCCCTACGTCTCCGACGCGGACTGGGACTCGCCCACCGAGATCCTGCTCACCGTGCACGACCGGCTCCAGCAGAACGCCCTGCTGCTCTCCGCCGACCCGGACACCGGCCGCACCCGGGAGCTGTCGCGCACCACGCACCCCCAGTGGGTGGACCCCATGCTCCCCGGCACCCCGGCGCGCCTGGCCGACGGCCGGATGCTCACCTCGGCCGACACCCCCGGCGGGGCCGCCCGCGCGCTCGCGCTGGACGGCGTGCTCCTCACCGGGGACGGGCTCCAGGTCCGCAAGGTGGCCGGCGCCCACGGGAACCGCCTGCTGATCGAGGCCGGGCAGCGCGACCCCTCCGAGCAGCAGGTGCTCCTGCTGGACCCGGACACGGGCGACCTGACCCCGCTCGCGGACGGGCCCGGGGTGCACTCCGTCCAGGCCGCAGCCGGAGCGCTGCTGCTGACCTCCGCCGACGCCGACGGGATCCGGCGCGTCCTGCGGAGCTCCGACGGGCGGGAGTTCGTCCCTGTGGACCTGTCGCAGCCGCTGCCGTACCGGGTGGTCCCGGTGCTGGAGCGGGTCACCGAGCACGCGGTGCCCACCGCCCTGGTCCTGCCGCGCGGGCACGTCCCCGGCACGCGGCTGCCCGTCCTGATGGACAGCTACGGCGGCCCCGGCATGCAGGACGTCAGCGCCGAGCCGCGCCGCTGGCAGCACCGGCAGTGGTGGGCCGACCAGGGCTTCGCCGTGGTCACCGTCGACAACCGCGGCACCGCGTACGTCTCGCCGCGGTACACGCACGCCATGTACCGGGGTTTCTCCGAGGTGACCCTGGAGGACCAGGTCGCCGCCCTGCAGGCGCTCGGGGCGCGCCACGCCGACCTGGACCTGACCCGGGTCGGCGTCCGCGGCTGGTCGTACGGCGGGTACCTGTCGGCGCTCGCGGTGCTGCGCCGCCCGGACGTCTTCCACGCGGCGGCGGCCGGGGCCGCGCCGACCGACTTCCGGCAGTACGACACGGCGTACACCGAGCGGTACCTGGGTCTGCCCCAGGAGCACCCGGAGGTGTACGAGCGGGACAGTCTGCTCGCCGACGCCGCGGGTCTGCGCCGGCCGCTGCTGCTGGTCACGGGGCTGGCCGACGACAATGTCCACCCCTCGCACACCCTGCGGCTCTCGCAGGCCCTGACCGACGCGGGCCGCCCGCACCAGCTCCTCGCACTGCCGGGGGTCACCCACATGACCCCGGGCGGGGTGCGGGAGAAGGTCATGGCGCTGGAGCTGGAGTTCTTCCGCAAGGAACTGGGCCTGGCCTGAGGCGCCACCGGAACGAAGGGAGGGCCCCGGAGCGAGATCATCGCTCCGGGGCCCTCCCCGTACCCGGGTTCCCCGCCGGTCCCCCGGGAGTCCGCGGCTACGCCATGTGGCAGGCCACCTCACGGGAGGCGACCGTCCGCAGCAGCGGCCGTTCGGTGCGGCAGATCTCCTGCGCCACGGGGCACCTGGGGTGGAAGGTGCAGCCCGGGGGCGGGGCGGCCGGACTCGGCGGATCGCCGAGCAGCACGATCCGCTCGCGCCGCCGCTCCGCCGCCGGGTCGGGCAGCGGTACGGCGGACAACAGCGCCCTGGTGTACGGGTGCTGGGGGTTCTCGTAGAGCGACTTCTTGTCGCCCATCTCCACGATCCGGCCGAGGTACATGACGGCGACCCGGTCGCTGACCCGTTTGACGACCGAGAGGTCGTGCGCGATGAACACGTAGGCCAGGCCCAGTTCGGCGCGCAGCCGCTCCATCAGGTTGACGATCTGCGCCTGGACGGAGACGTCGAGCGCCGAGACCGGTTCGTCGGCGACGATCAGCCGGGGGTTGGTGGCGAGCGACCGGGCGATGCCGATGCGCTGCGCCTGGCCGCCGGAGAACTCGTGCGGATAGCGGTCGATGTGCTCCGGGATCAGCCCGACGAGCTCCATCAGCTCGGCGGCCCGGCGGCGGGCGTCCGCCGCGCCCGAACCCTGCACGAGCAGCGGGTCCGAGATGATCCGGGCCACCGTCTGGCGGGGGTTGAGGGAGGAGTGCGGGTCCTGGAAGACCATCTGGAGGTTCCGGCGCAGCGGGCGCAGGGCGCGCTGGGAGAGCCGGCTGATGTCCTTGCCGTCGAACTCCACGCTTCCGGAGGTCGGTTCCAGCAGTCGGACGAGCATCCGCCCGGTGGTGGACTTGCCGCAGCCGGACTCCCCTACGAGGCCCAAGGTGCGGCCGGCCTCCAGGTCGAAGGAGACTCCGTCGACGGCGCGCACGGGCGCCCCCCGGCGCCCGGTCGCGGACCGTTTGCCGGGGAAGGCCATCGTCAGGTCGCGGACCCTCAGCAGCGGCTGTTCCGCTCGGGCCGCCATGGCGGGAGCCCGCGTCGGGGCTGCTTCCGTGCTCATCGGGACACCTCTCGGGCAACGGTCTCTCCGGGTGTGGCCCGCGGCCCCGGCGGGCCTGCGGGGGCCGGGGTTCCGCGGCCCGCGAAGTGGCACGCCGCCTGTCGGCCGGACCCGTACACCGTGAGTTCGGGCCGCTCGGTCCGGCAGCGCTCCCGTTCTTCCTCGCCACCCGCGGCCGCGACCCCGCACCGCGGGGCGAACGCGCACCCCGGGGCGGGGGCGAGCAGGGAGGGCGGGGAGCCGGGGATGGCCCGCAGCGGTTCGTCGTCGGCGTCGTCCAACCGGGGCAGGGAGTCCAGCAGCCCCCGGGTGTACGGGTGCGCCGGGTCGGCGAACAGGTCGTCCACCGAGGCCTGTTCGGCGGCCCTGCCGCCGTACATGACGAGCACCTCGTGGGCGACGCGGGCGACCACGCCCAGATCGTGGGTGATCATGACGACGCCGAGTCCGCGCTCCTGCTGGAGCCCGGCGATCAGCTCCAGGATCTGCGCCTGCACGGTGACGTCGAGCGCGGTGGTGGGCTCGTCGGCGATGAGCAGGTCGGGTTCGCAGGCCAGTGCCATGGCGATCATCGCGCGCTGGCGCATGCCGCCGGAGAACTGGTGGGGGTACTCCCCCGCCCGGCGGGCGGGTTCGGGGATGCCGACCTCGCCGAGCATGTCGACGGCGCGCCGCTTCGCGGCGGCCCGGCCGGCCCGGAAGTGGACCCGGAAGTGCTCGGCGATCTGCTCGCCGACCGTGTAGTAGGGGTGCAGGCTGGACAGCGGGTCCTGGAAGATCATGGCCATCTTGCGGCCGCGCAGCTTGGAGAGCTCCTTCTCGGACTTGGTGGTCAGTTCCTGTCCGTCGAGGGCGATGGAGCCGCCGATCTCGGCGCCCCGGTGCAGGCCCATGACCGCGAGGGAGGTGACGGACTTGCCCGAGCCGGACTCGCCGACGATGCCGAGCGTGCGGCCGGCCTCGACGGTGAAGCCGAGGGAGTCGACGGCGCGTACGCTGCCGCGCGGGGTGGTGAAGGTGACCTGCAGGTCGCGGACTTGGAGCAGCGGGGTCGCGGGGGCCGCGGCGTGCGAAGGCGGAGCCATCAGTACCTCACCCTCGGGTCGATGACGGCGTACAGGAGGTCGACGGCGAGGTTCGCGACGACGATGAAGAAGGCGGCCAGCAGGGTGACCCCGAGCACCACGGGCTGGTCCGAGCTGACCAGGGCCCCGTAGAACAGCCGCCCGATGCCCGGGAGTCCGAAGATGGACTCGGTGATGACGGCTCCGGCGAGCAGGCTGCCGAGGTCCATGCCGAAGATGGTGAGGATCGGGGTCATCCCGGAACGCAGTCCGTGTTTGACCACGACGGTGCGCTCGGGCATTCCCTTGGCGCGGGCGGTGCGGATGTACGGCTCGGCCATGGCCTCGATCATCGAACCGCGGCTCTGGCGGGCGTACATGGCGGCGTAGAGCAGGGCGAGTGCGGTCCAGGGCAGGAGCAGGTTGCTCGCCCAGGCGAGGGGGTTGTCGGTGAAGGCCTGGTAGCTGGGGTAGGGCAGGATCCCGGCGATGCGGATGACTCCGTAGATGAGCATCACGGAGGTGAAGTACACGGGCAGGGAGGCTGCGGCCACCGCGCCGACCATGAGGACCTTGTCCGTGGCCGTGTCCTTGCGCAGGGCGGCGGTGACTCCCGCGCCGAGGCCGAGGACGAGCCAGAGGGCGGCCGCGCCGACGGCGAGGGAGGCGGAGACCGGGAGCCGGTCCATCAGCAGGTCCCATACGGGCAGGGAGTTCTCGTACGAGTAGCCCAGGCAGGGGAAGTCGCACTGGACGGCGTACTGGCCGGTGCCGAGGGTGCGTCCGGTGAAGATCCCGGTGAGGAAGTCGGCGAACTGCCGCCACAGCGGCTGGTCCAGGCCGAGGTAGGCGCGTACGTCGGCCAGCCGTTCGGCGCTGCAGGTCTTGCCGCAGGCGGCCGCGGCCGGGTCGGAGGGGAGCACGTAGAAGATGAGGAAGGTGACCGCGGCGATGGCCAGGAGGACGCCGGCCAGGGCGAGCAGCCGGCGCGCGAGGTAGAGGATCACGTCCGGCCGCCCCTCGGGTCGAGGATGTCGCGCAGGGCGTCGCCGAGCAGGGTGAAGGCGAGGACCGCGAGGAAGAGGAAGAGGCTCGGGATGACGAAGTACATGGGGTCGGTCTCGTAGAAGGCCACGGACTCGGCGATCATCTGGCCCCAGGAGGGGGTGGGCGGGCGGACGCCGACGCCGAGGTAGCTGAGCGCGGCCTCGGTGCTGATCATGCCGGGGATGAGCAGGGTGGTGTAGGCGATGACCGGGCCGGAGACCCCCGGGAGGATGTCGCGGGTCAGGATCCGCCAGGAGCTGGATCCGCCGACGCGGGCGGCGTCCACGTACTCGCGGTGTTTGAGCGAGAGGGCCTGGCCGCGGACGACGCGGGCGACGCCCGGCCAGCCGAAGACGCCGATGACGACGGTCATGAGGACGATCCGGTTGACGTCCTTGGCCACCGACAGCATCGCGATCATGAAGATGAGGGACGGGAAGGACATCGTCAGGTCCATCAGCCGGGACAGGACGGCGTCGGTGCGCCCGCCGAAGTAGCCGGCGGCGATTCCGGCGGCGGTGCCCGCGACGACCACGATGGCGGTGGCGGCGAAGGCGATGAGCAGCGAGACCTGGGCGCCGTGGACGACGCGGGCGAACAGGTCGCGGCCGCTGACGGGTTCGACGCCGAGCCAGTGCTCGGTGCTGATCCCGCCGAAGGAGCCGAGCGGCTGGCCTCCGAGGTAGGGGTCGATGGCGGACTTGTCGAACTCGTCCGGGGACCAGCCGCCCAGCGCGCCCAGCCAGGGGGCGGTGGCGGCCATCAGGACGAAGAGGAGCACGACGCAGAGACTGACGCGGACGGCGGGGCGGCGGCGGAGTTCCCGCCGGGCGAGCTGCCAGGGGCTGCTGCCCGGGGGGACGGCCCCGGCCGGTGCGCCGTCCGGGGCTGCCGGACGGGCGGCGCCCGGTCCGGCGGCGCCCGGTGCGGTGGTGGTCATGGTGTCAGGGGCCCCCGCGTCCTCAGCCCTGGCTCTTCGACGGGTCCTTGAGGCCGATGGTGGCGTAGTCGAGCTGGCCGACCCAGACGGGGTGGCCGAAGGCGCCGGCGATGTTGGTGCCGACGAGCAGCGGCTTGCGCTCCAGCAGCACGGGGACGGCCGGGGACTTCTTCATGATCTCGGCGTCGAGGTCGATCCAGGCCTGGTTGGCCTCCTTGGCGTCGGCCATGGCGTTGATCTCGTCGATCCGCTTGATCGTCGCCTCGTCCTTGAACTGCGAGTAATTGCCCGAGTTGCCCTTGGCCTTGATGGTGCGGCCGTCGAAGACGAAGGGGAGGAAGGTGGAGCCGGAGGGGTAGTCGGGGCACCAGCCGGACAGCACGAGGTCGGGGGCGGTGGTGGTGTCGCCGATGACGTCGTAGTAGGCGCCCGGGTCGACGGTGTCGATGACCACCTCGACGCCCGCGCGGGCCAGGCCCTGCTGGACGGCCTCCGCCTTGCCCTTGTCACCGGTGGAGACGGCCAGGGAGACCTTCAGGGTCTCCTTGCCCGCGGCCTTGAGGAGCTCCTTGGCCTTGGCGGGGTCGCCGGACGGCGCGATCTTCAGGGTGTCGGCCTGCTTGCCGCCGGAGAGGGCCGGGGGCAGGTAGGCGGTGGCGACCTCGTTGAGCGCCGGGCCGCCGCCCGCGGTGACCACGGCCTCCTTGTCGACGGCGTACTGGAGGGCTTCGCGGACCTTCGGGTCGTCGAAGGGGGCGCGGGAGTTGTTCATCTGGAGCATCTCGGTACAGCCCTGCGACTCGGCCAGCAGCCGCGACTTGACCTCCGGCTTGGGCAGCACCTTGGGGGCGCTCTCGGGCCGCATGTCGGACCACTGGACGGAGGAGGCGTCGGCGCCCTCCCCGGCGATGATCCGGTCGTCGATCTGACCGCCCTTGAGGCCCATGACGACCACGAACTTGTCGGGGTAGGCCTTGCGGACGGTGTCGGTCTTGGCGTCCCAGTGCTCGTTGCGGACCAGGACGAGCTTCTTGTCGCGGTCGTACGACTCGATCTTGTACGGGCCGGAGGAGAACGGGCGGGCGTCGTACTGCGTGCCCTTCTCCTGCGACTCGGGGACCGGGGCGAAGGTCGGGAGGGTCGCGGTCGCGGAGAACTCGGCGACGGGCCGCTTCAGTTCGAAGACGATCGTGCGGTCGTCGGGGGTCTTGACGGAGTCGAGGTGCTTGCCCTGGAGCGGGCCCTTGTAGCCCTCGGCGTCGGCCAGGTACTGGGCCGCGTAGTCGGGGCCGCCGGTGAGGTCGGGGGCCATGGAGCGCTCGACGTTGTACTTGATGTCCTGGGCCTTGATGGGCGATCCGTCTTCGTACTTCACGCCCTCCTTCAGGGTGAAGGTCCAGGTGCGGCCGCCGTTGGAGGGGGTGCCCAGGTCGGTGGCGAGGTCGGGGACGAGCTCGCTGCCGGACTTGCCCGGCTCCGCCTTGAAGGTGACCAGGGTGCGGTAGAGGAGGCGGGTGCCGAAGTCCATGGTCGGCATGACCCAGTTGCGGGCGGGGTCGAGGTGGGCGAAGTCCTGGTTGGACAGGACGGTGAGGGTGCCTCCCTTGACGGGTGCGCCGCCCAGGATCTTCCCGTCGTTGGCGGAGGCGGGGTTGGAGGCACCGCCGCCGGCGGAGCCCTTCTTGGGGTCGGAGCAGCCCGAGGCGCCGAGTGCGAGTGCGGCCACCAGGGCGGTGGCGAGGGCGAGTTGGGTGCGCTTGGTCATGGGTCACTCCAGTGAAGGGCCGCGCTCTATGATGTGACCGGTAACATAGTAATGTGAAATTGTACTGACAAGGGGTTGGAGCCGCCGTTATCCAGCCGTGTCCAAATCCGCCCGCACGCGTGGGCCTTGCGGACGCCGACCGGGCTGGGCGGTGAGGGCGACGCCTATGCTCCCGCCATGGATCCGATAGAGCCCCCCGAGCCGCCTCCCGGCCCTCCCGAGCTCGTGCATCTGGCCGCAGTGCTGACCGGGTTGACCCGGAACGAAGCCCTGCCGGAGGAGCTGGCGGTACGGCTCCTGCCTCACGACCTGGCACCGCTGCGGCTGGCTCTGCGGAAGGGGTTCGCACCGAGTCCGGCCCTGTGCGAGGAGTACCTGGCACACGGCGAGTCGCAGGCGCTCGCGCACAACGCGGCGCTGCCGCCCGAGATCGCCACACGGCTCGCGGCCGATCCGGACCCCGAGGTCCGTGCGGTGCGCGCGAAGCTGGAGAGCGCCGGCGCCGGGCGACACGCTCTGTTCGCCGCCGACACCGAAGCTCAGGTGCGGATCGCCCTCGCGGGCCAACCCGACCTGTCCGCCGAATCCCTGGCCGCTTTGGCCGCCGACACCGACGCCGGGGTGCGCGCGGCGCTCGCACGGCGGCCGGAACTGCCCGAAGACCTGCTCCGGAGGTTGCTCACCGACACCGAGCCGGAGGTACGGGCGCGCGCCTGCGGGCACGGCGCACCCCCCGACCTGCACGCCGCCCTGCTGGCCGATCCGGCCACGCGCAAGGAAGTCGTACGTTCCCTGGAACTGGACCCGGAGACGGCCTCGGCTCTGGCCGCCGACCCCGACGAGGAGGTACGGGCGAAGCTCGCCGCCCACCCGGCGCTGCCTCCGCGGGTACGGGACGCACTGGCGCGGGACACGAGCCCCGACGTGCGGGGGAAGGTCTTCGCCCGCGCGGACACCCCACCGGAGCTACGCGACGAGATCCACGCGTGGCTGACCGCCGGAGCCCGCCGGTCCGAAGAGGACTGGGAGAACGCGGAAGAGGACGACGTCTTCTGCGAGATCACCCTCGTGTTCCTGGAGATGGGGTCCTACCCCTGGGTCGCGGCCGACCCCGTCCCGTACGTCGCCTCCCCCTATACGGGGCTGCGGCGCGCGGCGGCGTGCAGTGAGCGGCTGCCGGCCGAGCTGCTGCGGGGGATGCTCGAGGACGAGGACCCGACGGTCCGCATGATCGCTCTGGAACGGACGCCCGACGTGGACCCCGCCACCGCCGAGGACATCGAACGGCGCCACGAACGGTCGAAGTTCCTTGACCGGCCCGCGGATTACTTCCCGTTCGCGCCCGAGACGCTCCGACGCTTCGCCGCCGACCCCGACCCCCGCATGCGCCTCCTCGCGCTGCGTGACCCCGACGTGCCCGCCGCGCTGCTGGAGCGGCTGGCGGCGGACGAGGACCACACCGTACGGCGGGCCGTCGCCGAGGACTCCCGGACGGCCACGGGCACGCTGCTGCGCCTGCTCGGTGACGGCTCGGAGTCCGTCGCCATGTCCGCCGCCGCCTCCCCCGGCCTTCCGGTGGAGGCGATGCGCGCGGTGCTGGACCTGGCCGCCCCCGACGCCGCCGGGCGCGGGCCCGCATAGCCGCCGTTCGGGTGGTCGGCGGTGGGCTAGAGGCCCGAGCCCAGGCGGCCCTTGGTGCGGCCCACCGGTTCGTCGCGGCCCTGGGCCCAGAGGGAGCGGACGTGGCCCAGGTGACGGGTCATGCAGGCTTCGGCCGCCTCCGCGTCGCCGCTGAGCATCAGGTCGAGGAGCTCGATGTGCTCCTCGGCGGAGGAGACCAGCTTGCCGGCCTCGTCCAGGCCCGTCAGGCCGTACAGCCGGGAGCGCTTGCGCAGGTCGCCGACGGTTTCCACCAGGCGGTCGTTGCCCGAGAGGCCGAGCAGGGTGAGGTGGAAGCGGCGGTCGGCCTCCAGGTAGCCGATGAGGTTGTGCTCGCGCGCGCTGGTGACGATCTCCTGCGCGATGGGGCGCAGGGCCTCCAGGGCCTCGGGCGTGGCGATCTTCGTGATCTTGCCGATGGTCGGGACCTCGATCATCGTGCGCAGCTCGGTGTACTGGTCCAGATCGCGCTCGCTGACCTCCGTGATGCGGAAGCCCTTGTTGCGGACCGGCTCCACCAGGCCCTCGCGGGCCAGGTCGAGCATGGCTTCGCGCACGGGGGTGGCCGAGACGCCGAGCTCGGCTGCGAGGCCGGGGGCGGAGTAGACGCTCCCGGGGCGCAGTTCACCCGCTATCAGGGCGGCCCTCAGGGCGTGGCCGACCTGGTCGCGGAGCCGTTCCTGAGCCTTGATGAGACTGTGCTGCTTCAGGTCACCCATTGCATTTCCTCCGAGACCGCTCACACCACCGGCGTGCGGAGGAACAGCGTACAATGTCACGTTGTGCTCGCTCCTCAGTGGACACCGCTCCCGGCGGCCTCGAACAGAGCGACCGCCACAGCGAGATCTTCCCAGGCCATGCCCACACTCTTGAAGAGCTGTGGACAACTCGCCGCCCCCGCACCCGGCATCCGGCCCGCAACCAGGTCGGCCAGGGTGCCGCTGATATGACCGGCACCGATCGCCCCTTCCGCCTCCGGCACCAGCAGGTCCCCCGCCTCGCGCAGAGCCGCCGCACGCGACTCCACGTACACGGCCGCCCGCCGGACCAGCGCCGTGTCCACCTCGCGGGCGTCCGGCTCGTGCGAGCCGACGGCGACCACGGTGGCGCCCGGCGCGATCAGCCGCCCGTCGAAGAGGGGTTCGCGGGAGGTGGTGCAGCAGATCACCAGGTCGGCGTCGGCCACTTCCGCCGCCGCCCCCGTCCGGGCGGGGACGCCCAGCCCCCGCGCGTGCGCCGCCAGCTTCTCCGCGCCGGCGGCGCTGCCCGCGGACCCCGCACGGGCCACGACCACCACCTCCGCCAGCTGCCGCATCGCGTGCACTGCGTCGAGGTGCCCGTACGCCTGCGGTCCCGAGCCGAAGAGCAGCAGCCGCAGCGGCCGCCCGGCCGGGGCCAGGTGGCGCAGCGCGAGGGCCGAGACCGCCGGGGTGCGCAGGGTGGTCAGCGCCGCCCCGTCGAGCAGGGCGAGGGGGCGCAGGGTGGGCCCGTCCAGGAGGAGGTAGGACCCCGTGATCCGGGGCAGTCCGAGCGCCGGGTTCCCCGGGGCCACCCCGGCGATCTTCACGCCGGCGTAGGCCCCGGTGGCGGCCGGCATGAGCAGCAGCTCCCCGCCGCCCGGCACGGGCAGGGCGCTGCGCGGCGGGCAGGTCTCCGGGTCCAGCCCGGCCAGCAGTACGCCGGCCAGCGCGTCCGCGGCGGCGGCCGGGGTGAGCAGCCCGGCCATCTCCGCGCCCGACAGCTGGGGGATCACAGCAGGAACCCTGCGCCGAGCGCGTCCTGCGGGTCGACGCTGAAGAGGTGTTCGCCCGTGCGGTACGCCGTACCGGTGACCTCCGTGACCACGCCCTCCGCCACCCGCGCGGCGACGCGGCCGGTGAACACCGTGCCCACGACCGACTCGTGCAGCAGGTCCTCCCCCTCCCCCAGCCGCCCGTCCTCGGCCAGCAGCGCGAGCCGCGCCGAGGTGCCGGAGCCGCAGGGCGAGCGGTCGATCTGCCCGTCGGCGAAGACGGTGACGTTGCGCTGGTGCGGCCCGAAGGGGGTGTCGGGGAGCTCCTCGTACAGGGTCACCCCGTACACCCCGGAGAGCAGCGGCCCGTCCGGGTGCCAGGTCCCGGGGTGGGTGGCGAGGGCGGCGCGGATCTCCTTCCCGGCCCGTACGAGCGCGGGCAGGGAGGCCGGGGTCACGTCCAGGCCGAGGTCCCGGGCGGGGAGGGAGGCGTAGCAGGCCCCGGCGTGCGCGATGTCCACCTCGGCCATGCCGAGGGTGGTGGCGACGGGCACCTTGCGGGCGCTGGTACGGGCCGGGACGTTGCGGAAGGTGACCCCGGTGGTGCGGCCCCCCGAACGGTGCACGGTCGCGGCGACCCGCCCCGAGGGAACGTCGATCCGCACCTGGACGTCCCCGTCGTCCGGGGCGGCGACCCGGCCGGTGTCCACGGCCCAGGCGCCCAGCGCCATGGTGCCGTGGCCGCAGGCGGTGGAGTAGCCGTCCTTGTGCCAGAACAGCACCCCGAAGTGGGCCCCGTCGTCGTCGGGCGGGACCACGAAGCCCCCGTACATCCCGGCGTGCCCGCGCGGCTCCTGCACGAGGAGCCGGCGTACGTCGTCCAGCGGGCCGCGCCGGGGGGCCGTGCCCGATCCCCCCGGCCCGATGGCGGTGGCACAGCGCTCGGCGACGGTGTCCCCGGGCACGGGCGGCGCTCCCCCGTAGGTGAGGTCGACGATGCGGAAGGGCTCGCCGGCGGTGTGGTAGTCCACGGTTCGTACGACGGTCACAACAGAAACCCTCCGGGGAACGGGTCGGACGGGTCGAGGAAGTACTGGGCGGTGCCGGTGATCCAGGCCCGCCCGGTGACGGTGGGCACGAAGGCCGGGCGGCCGCCCACCGTGGTTTCGCCGATGAGGCGGCCGGTGAACTCGGTGCCGATGAAGGACTCGTTGACGAAGTCCGTGTCCAGGGGCAGGAGTCCGCGGGCGTGCAGCTGCGCCATGCGCGCGCTGGTTCCCGTACCGCACGGCGAGCGGTCGAACCAGCCGGGGTGGATGGCCATCGCGTGCCGGGAGCGGCGGGCGTCGGAGCCGGGGGCGGCGAGGTAGACGTGCTTGACCCCGCCGAAGGAGGGGTTCTCGGGGTGGACGGGCCGGTCCGGGGAGGCGTTGATCGCCTCCATCACGGCCAGTCCGGCGGCCAGCAGGTCGTCCCCGCGCTCCCGGTCGAAGGGGAGCCCGAGGGCGTCGAGTTCGACGAAGGCGTAGAAGTTGCCGCCGTAGGCGAGGTCGTAGGTGACCGTGCCGTATCCGGGGACCTCTGCCTTGAGGTCGAGGCCGACGCAGAAGGCCGGGACGTTGGTGAAGGTGGCGGCGGTGGCCGCCCCGTCCTCGACCCGGACGGCGACGCTGACCAGCCCGGCCGGGGTGTCGAGCCGGACGGTGGTGACCGGCTCGACGACGGGCACCATGCCCGTCTCCACCAGGACGGTGGCGACCCCGATGGTGCCGTGCCCGCACATGGGGAGCAGGCCCGACACCTCGATGTAGAGGACGCCGAAGTCGGCGTCGGGGCGGGTCGGGGGCTGCAGGATGGCGCCGCTCATCGCGGAGTGGCCGCGCGGCTCGTACATGAGCAGGGTCCGGAGGTGGTCCAGGTGCTCGATGAAGTGGAGCCGCTTGTCGGCCATGGTGGCGCCGGGGATCACCCCGACTCCCCCGGTGATCACCCGGGTGGGCATGCCCTCGGTGTGCGAGTCCACCGCGTGGTAGATGTTTCGGGTGCGCATCAAGTCCCCCTCGGACTTCGGACTGGGTTAGTTGAGGCCCTCGGCGAGCGCCTTCTCGGTCGCGGCGCGGACGCCGGCCTCGATCTCGCCGGTCAGCGGGAAGCGGGGCGGGCGGGTCGGGCCGCCGGGGCGGCCGGCCAGGTCCATGGAGAGCTTGATGGCCTGGACGAACTCGGTCTTGGAGTCCCAGCGCAGCAGGGAGTGCAGGGACTTGTAGAGGGGCAGGGCGGTGTCGAGGTCTCCCGCGACGGCGGCGCGGTAGAGGGTGGCGCAGGCCTGCGGGAGCGCGTTGGGGTACCCGGCGATCCAGCCGACCGCGCCGGCCAGGGCCAGTTCGAGCAGGACGTCGTCGGCGCCGATCAACAGGTCGAGTCCGGGGGCCAGTTCGGCGATCTCGTAAGCGCGCCGCACGTCTCCGCTGAACTCCTTGACCGCGACGATGGATCCGTCGGCGTGCAGCCGGGCCAGCAGGGACGGGACGAGGTCCACCTTGGTGTCGATGGGGTTGTTGTACGCGACCACGGGCACGCCGACGCGGGCGACCTCGGCGTAGTGGGCGCGTACGGCGTCCGCGTCGGCCCGGAAGGCGTTCGGCGGCAGCAGGAGCACGGATCCGGCGCCGGCCTCGGCGGCCTGCTCGGCCCAGCGGCGGGATTCGGCGCTGCCGTAGGCGGCGACTCCGGGCATGACGCGGGAACCGTCGCCGGCGGCCTCGACGGCGGTACGGACGACGCGGGCGCGCTCCTCGTCGGTGAGGGTCTGGTACTCGCCGAGGGATCCGTTGGGGACGACGCCGTCGCAGCCGTTGGCGATCAGCCAGGCCACGTGTTCGGCGTAGGCGTCGTGGTCGACGCTCAGGTCTTCCCGCAGGGGCAGGGTGGTGGCGACCATGATGCCGTGCCAGGGGCGGGTGCGGGTGTCCGTACCGGCGGGCGCGGGGGTGTGCGCGTGGGTCATGAGGATGCTCCCTAGGGTGATGTGTGACATTTTACTAGTGGGTACGACGTGGCCACAAGAGGTGCGGCCGCCCTGTCGGCGGTCCCGTCAGGGAAGTTCGCCCGAAAGCGCCTCAGTGAGGCGGTTCGGCGGGGAGTGCGGCGAGGTGGCGGAGCGGGACCGGGCAGGACAGCGGCCTGCGGTCCGGGGCGGGGTCGGTCCCGGCGAGGGCGGCGACGGCCGGCCCGCACATCCGGCCCTGGCACCAGCCCATCCCGGCCCGGGTGAGGAGTTTGACCGTACGGGCGTCCCGCGCCCCCAGGTCTTCGACGGCCTCCCGGATCCGGCCCGCCGGAACCTCCTCGCAGCGGCAGACGTCGGTGTCCTCGCGCAGCCAGCCGGTCCAGCCGGGGCCCGGCCGGTGCGCGCCGGCCATCGCGGCGGCGAAGGCGCGCAGCCTCGTACGGGTACGGGCGAGGCGCGCCGGTACCGGCCGGCCCGCGATGGAGTGGGCGGCGATCTCGCCTTCGGCCAGGGCCAGTTGGGCTCCGCCGATGCCGCCGGTCTCCCCGGCGGACCAGATCCCGGGGACGGAGGTGCGCTGCTCGGCGTCCAGTTCCAGGGCGACGGTGGCGTCCGGGCTCGGGCGGGTGGCGCAGCCGAGACCGGTGGCCAGCTCCAGCTGGGGCACGAGCCCGTGGCCGACGGCCACGGCGTCGCAGGGGATGCGGCGGGCGGTGCCGGGGAGCGGGCGCCAGTCGCGGTCGAGGCGGGCCACGGTGACGGCCTCGACCCGGTCGGTGCCGTGGGCCTCGGTGACGGCGTGCCGGGCGAGGAGGCGGACCCCGTGGCGGAGCAGGGCCCCGCCGTACGTGGCGCCTTCGGCGAGCTTGCCGGGGTTGCGGAGCAGCGCGGGGGCGTGGGCGGCGTAGCCGGTGTACGCGGCGGCCTCCACGACCGCGGGCACCCGGGCTCCGGCGGCGGCGAGCGAGCCGGCCACGGCGAGCAGCAGGGGGCCGCTCCCTGCGACGACGACCCGGCTGCCCGGGAGCACGAGCCCGGCCTTGAGCATGGCCTGCGCCCCGCCGGCCCCGACGACTCCGGGCAGGGTCCAGCCGGGGAAGGGGAGCTGGCGCTCGTAGGCGCCGGTGGCGAGCAGGACGGCATGGGCCCGGACCGTGGCGGGGGCCTCGTCGGGGCCGGCGACGGCGTGCAGGGTCCAGGCGGGGCCGGTGCCGGGGCTCCCGGCGGGGTCCGGGATCACCGTCCAGACGTGGTGGTGGGGGAGGTACGTGATCCGGCCGGCCGATGCGTGGGCGCGCAGGGCGGCTTCGCGCGAGGCGAAGGCGGACCATCCGTGGTGCAGGGCCTCGGGGCGGGCCGCGCCGAGGCCGGGCGCGGGGTGGCGGAAGTACTGCCCGCCGGGGCGCTCCCCCGCGTCCAGGAGGGTGACGCGCAGGCCCAGGCCGGCGGCCGTGACCGCGGCGGCGAGGCCGGCGGGGCCGGCGCCGACGACGGCGAGGTCGGCGAAGGCGTGGGCGGCGGCCTGAGCGGAGGCGGACGGGGAGTCAGACGGCGAGGTCGTCACGGCCGGTCCCTTCCTGGGTGGTGACGTGGTCGCCCGGGCGGGCGGGTACGAGGCACGCGCGCTGGTTCGGGCGGCCGTTGACGGTGACGAGGCAGTCGTAGCAACTGCCGATCCCGCAGAACGCTCCGCGGGGGGCGGCGGTTTCGCGGGTGGTGCGCCAGGCGAGGATGCCGGCGGACCAGAGGACGGCGGCGATGCTCTGTCCGGACTGGGCCGGGAGTTCGCGGTCGTCGAAGCGGAGGCTCCAGGTTTCCGCGGGGGTGCCGCCCACCAGGTCGCGGGGTGACCTTCGCCGGCCCCTCGTCGCTTCGCTCATCGCTTCCGTCCTCCTCGATTCCTCTGACTCTGCGCGATCCCGCACCGCGGTTGCCCTGCGGGGCCGTCCCCGCCCCGCCCTTCCACCGCTCCCCGGGCTGCGCCCGGACCCCTCCTGGGGCTCCGCCCCAGACCCCGCGCCTCAAACGCCGGCGAGGCTGGATCTATCAGCCCCTCCGGCGGGGTCCGGGGCGGAGCCCCGGGGAACGGGCGAAGGGCGGGTGGGGGACTCCACGCCGCGCAGCGGCACCCCCGGCGCCGGCGGCGCCGCACCCGGACCCCCGGTCATCTCGTGGACTCCGCGAAGCGGGACGGGGTGAAGGGGCTCGGGTCCAGGGCCGGGGTCGTGCCCGTCAGGGCCGCTGTGATCAGGGCTCCCGTCGCCGGGGCCAGGCCGATGCCCGCGCCCTCGTGGCCGCAGGCGTGGAACAGGCCCGGGACCCGGGGGTCCGGACCGATCGCCGGGAGGTGGTCCGGCAGGTACGGGCGGAAGCCGTGGTAGGTGCGGAGCACCTTGACGTCCGCCAGGACCGGGAAGAGGGCCGCGGCCTGCGCCGCCAGCCGGCGCAGGGCCTCCGTCGACAGCGAGCGGTCGAAGCCGACCCGTTCGCGGGTGGCGCCGATCAGGACCGGCCCCGCCGGGGTGCCTTCGACCACCGCCGAGGACTGCAGCGCCGCCGACCCGCTCGCGACGTCCGCGATGTAGTCCGCGGCGTAGACCTTGTGCCGCACCACCCTCGGCAGCGGCTCCGTCACCAGGACGAAACCCCGCCGGGGCAGCACCGGAAGGCCGACTCCGGCCAGCGCGGCCACCGCCCCGCCCCAGGTGCCGGCCGCGTTGAGCACCGCCGGGGCGAGGAGGTCGCGGCGCGGCGTACGGACTCCGCGGAGTTCGCCCGCCGGGCCGCGGAGGAGCTCCGTGACCTCCTCCCCGAGGTGGAGCACCACGCCCGGCGCCGCGGCCAGCAGCTGCGCCGCCGCCTGGGCCGGCTGAACCTGGGCGTCCTGCGGGTAGTGGAAGCCGCCCGCCAGGTCCGGGGCGAGGTGGGGCTCCAGTTCTCGCAGCTCTCCCGGTCCCACCTCGACCGCGTCGACGCCGGCCGCGCGCTGGCCGTCCGCGAAGCCCCGCAGGGCCTTCACGGTGGCCTCGTCGGTTGCGACGACCAGGCCGCCCTTGGCCTCGTACTCGATCTCCCCGGGGAGTTCGAGCGCGAGCTCCCGCCAGAGCCGCGCCGAGAGCAGCGCGAGGTCCAGCTCGGGGCCCGCCTCCTTGTCGGAGACGAGCAGGTTGCCTTCGCCGGCGCCGGTCGTGCCGCCGGCGACCGGGCCGCGGTCGACGACGGCCACGCGGAGTCCGGCGCGCGCCGCGTAGTACGCGCACGCGGCTCCGACGACGCCTGCGCCGATGATCACGAGGTCCAGGGGGTGTCTCTTGGGCACGGCAGTAATATGTCACATATCTCTAGATGGGGACAGAGGTGGCCGAGGTCAGCCGCGCAGCGGGCCCTCGCAGCTGTAACTCGACGTACCGGCCACATGGTTGGTCCAGACGTCCAGTGCGCCGAAGGAGCAGTTCATGTCCGCCAGGTTGTTCGAGGCCGCGCCCGCCCGGTCGAGGATGAAGTAGTCGACCGTCTCGGACATGTCCTTGAAGTTCTGATCGTCGCTGCGCCAGTCCTTCAGGTTCGCCGTGATCCTGCCGGTACAGGTGAACCGGCGCTTGCCCGGCTCGCCGTTCTCCACGCAGTCCGGCGTGCTGTACGTGGCCGTCGCGAAGGTGGACTTCACGTCCGCGAGCGCCGCGTCGCGCAGCTGCGCGTTCGGGGTGAAGGCGGTGTTCGGCACGAACAGCTGGTCGACCTTGGCGATCTGGGCGTCCAGGAACCGGTCGTAGCCGGTCTGGACGGCCGCGTCCCGGCCCATCCTGCTGCGCCAGGCGTCGAAGCCCGCCGGGTCGTTGGCGCGCAGGTGGCCGTACATCGCCCGCAGCTCCGAGGGCCGCTCGGTCCACAGGAACTCGAAGAAGGCGCCCGAGTACCCGTAGAAGCGGAAGCCGTCGTTGGCATATGTGGCGTGCAGGAGCTGGTCCACCGACATGCGCGGGCCGCCGCCGGCCGTGTCGGCGATGATGCTCTTGATCAGGGACTTGCGTACGGCGATGCCGTTGTCGCGGGTCGCGCCGTCGAAGAACTCGGCGGTGCCCTCGTCCATGGCGGTCGTGCGGTCACCCTCGTACCAGGCGCCCTGGCCGAAGGTGCCGGGGACGGCGAAGCGGCCGTTGAGGTAGTGCGTGTACTCGTGGCGGAAGAGCTCTTCCAGGGTGAGCTGGGAGTCCTGCGGGACGCGGCGCTGGTAGGTGTAGAAGGTGGCGCCGTTCTCGATGTAGATGCCGCCGTTGTTGGTGCCGTACCCGGTGAGGATCGGGTGGTAGTTCACGTAGTCCGCGCGGGAGGCGTAGAGCACGATGTTCAGGGTGGCGTTGACGTCCCCGGCGATCGGCTGGTCGGTGCCCACCACCCGGTGGTACTGGGTCTTGACCTGCTTGCTCGCGTAGTAGAGCTGGTCGACGGTGGCCCGGTCGAGGGCGGTGCGGACCTTGATGGCGCCGCTGTCGTACGTGTAGGTGTTCGGGAAGAGCTCCCGCTCGATGTCCTCCTTGCACACCCCGTACGGCTTGCACGCCTGGTAGAAGTTGAGCCAGGAGACGGCCTTCGCCCACGGCTCGCTGCCGTCGCCGAAGGCGGCCCTGGCCGGGGCGAGGAGCGCGCCGAGGTCGGCGGTGGTCGCGTCCTTCAGGCCCGCGACCTGGCCGAAGCGGCCGAACTCGGCGATGGCGTCGCGCGCCACCCAGGCGTTCGCGGTGCCCTTGAGGTGGGCGTACGCGGCGAAGTTCTTGAAGGTGGTGCGGTACGGGGCGTCGGCGGCGGCCGCCGCGTGGAACGCGGTGTCGTTGTTGTACACGCCGAGGTAGTTGACGGAGAGGGCGGCGAGAGCCGCGCCCGCCCAGGCGGTGTCCAGGTGCGTCGCGGTGTGCGACGGGTCCATGGTGGCCAGGACGTTCTTGATCAGGCCGAGTTGGTGGTGGCGCAGGCCGGGGGCGCTGCCGGCGTAGAGGGCCTCGCGCAGGGTGCGGGCGTTGGAGCCGGTGGCGTCGAAGGTGCGGGCGGCGCCCGCGAAGGCGGCGATGGCCTGGCGCATGGCGTCGACGGTCGGGGCGTCGGTGACGTCGATCTCGGTGCGGGAGTGGTCGTGGTAGGCCACGGCGTGCAGGTAGGTGAACATCTCCTCCAGGTGGGAGGAGTTCAGGCCGTCGTGGGAGGCGGCCAGGCCGGATATCCGGCGGGAGACGGCCTGCACGTGGGCGTCCGACATCACGGGGGCCAGGCGGGCGTCCCAGGTCCAGATGAGGCCCGAGAGGCAGCCGCCCTTGGCCGCCGTGACGGCCGGGTCGGCGAGGAAGTCGGCGAACTGCTCCGGGGTGAGCCCGGTGATCCCGTCGAGGGTGCAGGGGACGCCCGCGGCGGTGCCCTGGGCGGCGGCGGCGAGCCTGCCGCTCTTCGTGGCCGTCACGGCGGCGGGCGCGGTGACGGCGCCGGGCACCTTGCCTTCGGCGACGGCCCGGCCGTCCGGGGTCGGGCCCCCGGGGGCCGGGGCGGGCGCGGGGGCCGCCTGCTGCGCATCGGCGAGGTGCTCGACCTCGTCGAAGGGGTTCTCGCCGGCCTGGCCGGCCTCGGCCCCCGGGGCGCCTCCGGCGAAGGTGCCGGATACGGCGGTACCCGGGACTCCGGCGGTGCCGGTCCCGGCGGCCGGAGTCCCGACGGCCTGGGTGTCGGCGGCCTGGGTCGTGGCCTGGCCCGCCGTGGCGAGGAGAGCGACCGTGACGGCGGCGGAGAGGAGAGACGTGCGCACAACTCTGAGCTGGGACACCAAGGACTCCTGGCTGCGAGGGGCGGTGGGGGAAAGTGCGGAACTGCCCTGCTTCACGCGGCGTTTGACGGGGATTAACGGGGCGCGGTGTGAGCTGTAACATAGTAATGTGAAATTGCACTGACAAGACCTGTGCGCCCACCAGTTCGCATCTTCTCGAGGGAGCCCCTGTGACCGACACCCCCTCCCGCCCCACCGCCGGGCTCAACATCGGCAGCCACGACCTGCCGGTATCAGCCGAGTTGTCCCGCTTCATGGCGTCGGACTGGGCGGCCTCTCCCCTGCCGGACGCCGCGCGCGTCCCCTCGTACGCCGTCACTCCCGCCCGCCGCGCACGCCTCTCCGCCCGCTTCCCCGGCGAGCGGCTGATCATCCCCGCGGGCGAGCTGAAGGTCCGCAGCCACGACTGCGACTACCGCTTCCGCCCGCACAGCGCCTACGCCTGGCTGACCGGGCTCACCGGCGAGGACCAGGTCGGCCACGTCCTGGTCCTGGAGCCGGCCGGCCCGCACGGACACGAGGCCGTCCTCTACCTGCGCCCGCGCTCACTGCGCAGCGGCGGCAACGAGGAGTTCTACCGCGACCGCCGCTACGGGGAGTTCTGGGTCGGCCGCCGCCCCGACCTCGCGGAGGCCGAGCGGCTCTCCGGCATCCGCTGCGCCCACCTGGACGCGCTGGGCTCCCCGACGGGGCGCAATGCCGCCGCGGACCCGGAGCTCGCCGTCGCCCTCTCCGAACTGCGCCTGGTCAAGGACGCCTGGGAGGTGGCCGAGCTGCAGCTCGCCGTCGACCACACCACCGCCGGGTTCGAGGACGTCGTACGGGACCTCCCGCGCGCCCTGGCCCACCCGCGCGGCGAGCGGTGGATCGAGGGGGTCTTCAACCGCCGCGCCCGGGCCGAGGGCAACGGCACCGGCTACGAGACGATCGCCGCGTCGGGCGCGCACGCCTGCGTGCTGCACTGGATCCGCAACGACGGCCGGCTGAACGCGAGCGACCTGCTCCTGATGGACGCGGGCGTGGAGACCGACGGCCTCTACACGGCGGACGTCACCCGCACCCTCCCGCTGTCGGGCCGGTTCTCCCCCGTCCAGCGGCAGGTCTACGAACTGGTCCTGGCCGCCCAGGACGCGGGCATGGCGGCGCTGCGGCCGGGCGCGAGCTTCCGCGACTTCCACCGGGCCGGGATGCGGGTGATCGCGGAGGGTCTCGCGGAATGGGGGGTGCTCAAGCACGCCGAGGGCGATCTGCACCGGCGCTACACCCTGTGCAGCAGCGGGCACATGCTCGGGCTCGACGTGCACGACTGCGCGCAGGCGCGCGCGGACACCTACCTGGACGGGGTCCTCGAAGAGGGCCAGGTCCTCACCGTGGAGCCGGGGCTCTACCTCCAGCCCGACGACGAGACCCTCCCGCCGGAGCTGCGCGGCATCGGCGTCCGCATCGAGGACGACCTGGTGATCACGGCCGAGGGCGCCCGGCTGATGTCGGGCGCCCTGCCGCGCACGGTGGCGGGCATCGAGGAATGGATGGGGAACCTGCTGGAGGACGGCGGCGGCCGGTAGCGGGGCGCGGAACGGGGCGCGCCCCAGTTCGTCGCCCGGGCCCCGGTACGCCGGGGCCCGGGCGGTCAGTCAGTCGTTCCAGTTGTTCCCGTTGCGGTAGCCGCCGTCGCGCCAGTTGTTGTCGTGGTTCCAGTTGCCGTTGTCGTGGTTCCAGTTGTCGTTGTCGTTCCAGTTTCCGTGGTCGTTCCAGTTTCCGTGGTCGTTCCAGTTGTCGTGGTCCCAGTTGTCGTTCCAGTTGCTGTTGCGCCAGTTGCTGTTGTCCCAGTTGCCGTGCCAACTGTCGTTGTCCCAGTTGTCCCAGCACCAGCTGGGGCGATCGGCGCGCGAGGTGTCGCAGCAGTAGCGCCACCAGTCGTCCCCGCGCCAGTCGCTGCCGCGCCAGTCCGAACAGCGGTACGTCTGCGGCAGACCTGAGGCAAAGGCGCTACCGGCCGGCATCAGGCCGAGTGTGATCCCGGCGGCCCCGGCCACGGCTGCCGCAATGAACCCACGGCGCATAGTCATACACCTCCGAGAATGAAGGGCTGATTACTCCGGATCGCTCCGTTTTGAGGCATTTCAACCCTCCCCCCTCCCCTGCCCACTGTCAAAGGCACCCGCGCTCACCAGCGAAAAGACCTACGGGAGCACCGCCAGCCCGTCCAGCTCGACGAGCGCCGTCTCGTCCCACAGCCGGACCACGCCCACGACCGCCATCGCCGGATACTCCCGGCCCGCCAACCTCCGCCAGATCCGGCCCAGTTCGGGGGCGCAGTCCCGGTAGTCGGCCACGTCCACGGCGTAGACCGTGACCCGGGCCAGATCGGCCGGTGCGCCGCCCGCCCCCGCCAGCGCGGCCAGCAGGTTCGCCAGCGCCTGCTCGAACTGCTCCGGCAGCGTCCCTCCCACCACCTTCCCCGCGCCGTCGAGCGCCGTCTGCCCGGCCAGGAACACCAGCCGGCCCCCGCTCGCGACGACGGCGTGCGAGAAGCCCGTCGCCGGGGACAGCTCCTCCGGGTTGATCCGCTCCAGGCTCACGCCTCCCCCACCTCCTGCGCCTCCCGCATCTCCTGCGCCTCCTGCATCTCCCGTGCCTCCCGGTAGAGCTCCTTGGCGATGATCGTGCGCTGCACCTCGCTCGCCCCCTCGTAGATCCTCGGCGCCCGCACCTCCCGGTACAGGTGTTCCAGCAGGTGGCCCCGGCGCAGGGCGGCCGCCCCGTGCAGCTGCACCGCGTGGTCGACGACGTACTGGGCCGTCTCCGTGGCCAGCAGCTTCGCCATGGCCGCCCGCCTCGGCACCTGCGGGGAGCGCGCGTCGGCGTCGTAGGCCTCCGCCGCCGCGTAGACGAGGAGCCGGGCCGCCTCGGTCCGGGTGGCCATCTCGGCCACCCGGTGCGCCACGGCCTGCAGGTCGCCCAGCACCCCGCCGAAGGCGGTACGGGCGGCCGTGTGCGCCACCGTCGCGTCCAGGGCGGCCCTGGCCATCCCGACGGCGAAGGCGCCCACGCTGGGGCGGAAGAGGTTCAGGGTGTCCATGGCCACCCGGAAGCCCCGGCCCGGCTCCCCCAGCAGGTCGTCCGGGCCCACCGGGACCCCGTCGAAGGCGAGCGCGCCGATGGGGTGCGGGGAGAGCATGTCGAGGGGCTCCCCCGAGAGCCCGGGCCGGTCCGCCGGGACCAGGAAGGCACTGACCCCCTTGGCTCCGGGGCCTTCGCCGGTGCGGGCGAAGACGGTGTAGAAGTCGGCCTCGGGCGCGTTGGAGATCCAGCACTTCTCCCCGCTGAGCCGCCAGCCCCCGCCCCGCCGGCCGCCGCCCCGGCCGGAGCCCCGGCCAGAGCCCCCGCCCCCGCCACCGCCACCGCCCTCGGCCACCGCTTCGAGCGCCAGCGCCCCCGCGTCCGATCCGGCCCCCGGCTCGCTCAGCGCGAAGGCCGCCACCGTGCGCCCGGCCCGCACGCCGGGCAGCCACCGCTCGCGCTGCGCGTCGCTGCCCGAGCGCAGCACCGGGTACGCGCCCAGTCCCTGGAGGGCGAGGGCCGTCTCCGCCTCCGTGCAGCCGTAGGCGAGGGATTCGCGCAGCAGGCACAGTTCCAGCGCGCCCGAGGTGAACACCCGCCCCAGCAGCCCCTCTTCGCCCAGCGCGGCCAGCAGCGGCCGGTTGACCCGGCCCGGCTCCCCCTTCTCCGCCAGCGGCCGCAGCCGCTCCGCCGCCAGTGCGCGCAGCCGCGCGCACCACTCCTCCTGGTCGGTCCCGAGCGCGAATCCCGTGAATCGGGTCATCCGTATGCCCCAGCCTCTATCGCGTCCTGTTGACTCCCGTCACCATGACGATACGCTCGTGCTGCGTTCGCACGGCCCGGCTCTTCCACTTCGGTCCACAGTCCATACGCAGGGTCCGGCCCCCACCCGGGGTGCGGGCCGTCGCAAGGGGGCGAACCCGCCTTGGAGCTCAAGCCTTCCGCTCACCGAGACACCTTCGCGCGCGACCACCTGCCGCCCGCGCACGCCTGGCCGCGGCTGCTCTTCGAACTCCCCGGGCTGGCCTACCCCGACCGGCTCAACTGCGGTGTGGAGCTGCTCGACGCCACCATCGCCCGGCTGGGCCCCGACCGCCCCGCCTTCCGCGGCGCGGACGGCACCGTGTGGACGTACGGGGAGCTGCACGCCCGCGTGGACCGGCTCGCGCACGTGCTCACCACCGATCTCGGCGTGGTCCCCGGCAACCGCGTGCTCCTGCGCGGCCCGACCGGCCCCTGGCTCGCCGCGTGCTGGCTGGGGGTGATGAAGGCGGGCGCGGTGGCCGTCACCGTCCTGGCCCAGCAGCGTGCGCAGGAGCTGGCCACGGTGTGCTCGATGGCCCGGGTGAGCCACGCCCTGTGCGAGGCGGAGGTGGTGGACGACCTGGTGAAGGCGGGGGTGCCGGGTCTGCGGATCACCACGTACGGCGGCGCGGATCCGGACGACCTGCTGCGTTTGGCGGAGCGGCATCCCGAGCCCTACCCGGCGGTGGAGACCTCCGCCGACGACGTGGCGCTGATCGCCTTCACCTCGGGCACCACCGGGCGCCCCAAGGGCTGCATGCACTTCCACCGCGATCTCCTCGCGGTGGCCGACACCTTCTCCCGGGAGGTGCTGCGCCCCCGCCCCGAGGACGTCTTCGCGGGCAGTCCGCCGCTCGGCTTCACCTTCGGCCTCGGCGGACTGGTGGTCTTCCCGCTGCGGGCCGGCGCCTCGGCCCTGCTGCTCGCGGACGGCTCCCCGCGCCGGCTGCTGCCCGCGCTGGCCGAGCACCGGGTGTCGGTGCTGTTCACCGCGCCCACCGCGTACCGGTCGATGCTGGACACGCTGGGCCCGTACGACACGGGCGCCTACGACCTCTCCGCGCTGCGCCGCTGCGTCTCGGCGGGCGAGAACCTGCCGGCCGCCACCTGGCAGGCCTGGTACGAGCGCACGGGCCTGCGGATCATCAACGGGATCGGCGCCACCGAGCTGCTGCACATCTTCATCTCGGCGGCCGACGAGGACATCCGGCCCGGCACGACGGGCCGCGTGGTGCCGGGCTGGGAGGCCCGGGTGGTGGACCAGGCGGGGCTGCCGGTCGCGGACGAGGTGCCCGGGCTGCTGGCCGTACGGGGGCCGGTGGGCTGCCGCTACCTGGCGGACCCGCGGCAGGGCGAGTACGTACGGGACGGCTGGAACCTCACGGGTGACACCTACGTCCGCGACGCGGAGGGCTATTTCCGCTACGTGGCCCGGGCCGACGACATGATCATCTCGGCCGGGTACAACATCGCGGGCCCCGAGGTCGAGGAGGCCCTGCTGCGCCACCCCGACGTGCTGGAGGCGGCCGTGGTCGGCCGCCCCGACGAGCGGCGCGGACAGATCGTGGTCGCGTACGCGGTCCCCCGGGAGGGCGCGGTCCTCACCGAGGACGCCCTGCGCACCTTCATGCGCAGCGAGCTCGCCCCGCACAAATGCCCGCGCACCTTCGTCTTCCTGCCCACCCTGCCCCGGACGGCGACGGGCAAGCTGCAACGCTTCCGGCTGCGCGACCAGGACGATCCCGAGCAGAACCACGAATTAGAGTGAAGCCGTGGTCGAGCAGCACACTCCGCGATCCTTGATCGTCACGTTCTACGGCGCCTACGGGCGGGCCTTCCCGGGCCCGGTCCCGGTGTCCGCGCTGGTCCGCCTGCTGGGCGCGGCCGGCGTGGACGCGCCGTCCGTCCGCTCGTCCGTGTCCCGGCTGAAGCGGCGCGGCTTCCTGCTGCCCGCGCGGACCGGGGACCGCGCGGCGGGGTACGAGCTCTCCGGGGAGGCGCGCCGGCTCCTGGAGGACGGCGACCGCCGGATCTACGGAACCACCCGCCCGCCGGAGTCCCAGGAGTGGCTGCTGGCCGTCTTCTCCGTCCCGGAGCAGGAGCGGGCGAAGCGGCACCTGCTGCGCTCCCGGCTGGCCGGGCTCGGCTTCGGCGCGGTGGCGCCCGGCGTGTGGATCGCCCCGGCTCAGTGGGACGGGGAGACCCGGCACACCCTGGAGCGCCTGCACCTGACTCCGTACGTGGAGCTCTTCCGCGGCGCCCACCTGGGCTTCGCCCCGACGGCGGAGTCGGTCTCCCGCTGGTGGGACCTGGCGGCGCTGGCCAAGCAGCACGAGGAGTTCCTCGACCTCCACGAGCCCGCCCTGCGCGCCCTCCAGACGGGCACGGCCGCCCCCACCCCGGAGGCCGCCTACCGCGGCTACCTGCTCGCCCTGGACACCTGGCGCCGGCTCCCGTACGCGGACCCGGGCCTGCCGCGCGCGCTGCTCCCGGCGGACTGGCCGGGCGACCGCTCGGCGGCGGTCTTCGCGGAGCTCCACGAACGGCTGCGGGACCTCGGGGCCGGCTTCGTGGAACTGTGAGCCCGGCAGCCCGGCAGCCGGCAGCCCGGAAAACCGGCTGTACCGCACGCCCGACGCGGGTGATCATGTGCCATGACGTGGACCTTCACCCCTGATCTGGCGGCCTGGGCGGCCGCCGTGCGACCCGCCGTGGCAGCGCGGCCCGTGCCCCACACCCAGCTGGTCACGGTCATCGACGCGCTGGAGCGGCAGGGTCTGGACGCCTTCGGATCCGAGCCGCCCCTCTTCGGCTGGTGGACCGGGCCCGACGGGCTGGTCGCGGGCGCCCTCGTCCAGTGCCCTCCGCACCCGCTGCTGATCGGCACCCTGCCCGCCGAGGCGGTCCGGGAGCTGGGAGCCGCCCTCGCCTCCGAGCCGGTGCTCGCCGGGGTCGACGCGCTCAACGCCCGCCGCGAGGACGCGCGGGCGCTGGCCGTCTCCTGGGGGAAGCCGACCGAGGTCGTGGAGGAGAACCGCCTCTACCGGCTCGCCGGGCTCATCGCCCCCGACCCCGCCCCGGCCGGGCGGGCCCGGCCCGCCGAGGAGGCCGACCTCCCGCTGCTCCTGGAGTGGGTCACCGCCTTCAGGCAGGAGTCCGGCGAGGGCGGGGCCGCCTCGGAGGCGGCCCTGCGCGACCGGCTCTCGTACGGGGGCATGCTGCTCTGGGAGGACGCCGGGACCCCGGTCTCGCTGGCCGGGTTCTTCCGCCCGATCGACGCGGTGACCCGGATCGGCCCGGTCTACACCCCGCCGGAGCTGCGGGGCCGGGGCTATGCGGCCGGGGTGACGTACGCCGCGACCGAGGCGGCGCACGCGGCCGGGGCCGCGGAGGTGCTGCTCTTCACCGACCTGGCGAACCCCACCAGCAACCGCGTCTACCAGCGCCTGGGATACACCCCGGTCGAGGACCGGGTGGAGGTGGCCCTGGCATGACCGGCCCCGCAGAAGGTGAGGAACCGGTCGAGCCCTTCTGGATGCTGGCCGCGAACGTGGTCATGTGGCGCCGCTACGGCGAGGGCGGCCAGGGGCAGCGCCCGGGCACGAAGATGTTCAAGGGCGGCTCCAAGGTGTTCGTCGGCACCACGCGGGGCGGCCTCCGGGACTGCGAGGTCGCCGGGCGGCCGCGACACGGTCGCGGGTACCGGCAGTCCTACGTGGCCACCCGGCACCTGCACAGCTTCCGCCCCGTGCTCGTACGCTCCCCTGCCCTCCTACGGTTCGAAATGGGCTACTTGGAGGAGGAGTACGCCCAGAACCTCGCGGTGCTCCTGGAGCACCATGCCTGGGAGCTCCGCTCCGGCGCCTGGCCCGACTGGCCGCATCCGGAGCCCTGCCACTGCCACGAGTGCCTGACCCTGCGGCCGCACCGGTAGCCCGGGGCTACCCCCGCCCCGTGGGCGGCTTGCGGCTGCCCGCGCGGTAGGGGGCGGGCCAGGGTGCGGCCGGGCCGGTGTAGGACTGGTCGGCGGCCGCGTGCAGGGTCCAGTGCGGGTCGTAGAGGTGGGGGCGGCCGAGCGCGCAGAGGTCCGCCCGGCCCGCCAGCAGCAGGGAGTTGACGTCGTCCCAGGAGGAGATCGCCCCGACCGCGATCACCGGGACGTTCAGGGCGTTGCGGATCCGGTCGGCGTACGGGGTCTGGTACGCACGCCCGTACTCGGGGGTCTCCTCCGCCACCACCTGTCCCGTGGAGACGTCGATGGCGTCGGCGCCGTGGGCCGCGAAGGCTCCGGCGATGGCCACCGCCTCCTCGGGCGAGGTGCCTCCCGGCGCCCAGTCGGTGGCCGAGAGGCGGACCGTCATCGGCCGGTCCGCGGGCCAGACGGCGCGGACCGCGTCGAACACCTCCAGCGGGAAGCGGAGCCGGTTCTCCAGCGAGCCGCCGTAGGCGTCGGTGCGGTGGTTGGTCAGCGGGGAGAGGAAGCCGGAGAGCAGGTAGCCGTGCGCGCAGTGCAGTTCCAGCAGGTCGAACCCGCTCTCGGCGGCCCGGACGGCGGCGGTCGCGAAGTCGGACCGGACGGCGGCGAGGTCGGCGGCGCCCAGGGCCCGGGGCACGGCCGAGGCCCCGGGGCGGTAGGGCAGTGCGGAGGCGGCCACCAGGGGCCAGTTCCCCTCGGGGAGCGGGACGTCCATGCCCTCCCACATCACCCGGGTCGATCCCTTGCGGCCCGAGTGGCCCAGCTGGACGCCGAGCGCGGTGCCGGGCGCCGAGGTGTGCACGAAGCCGGCGATCCGCGCCCAGGCGGCCGCCTGCCCGGCGGTGTAGAGGCCCGTGCAGCCCGGGGTGATCCGGCCCTCGGCGCTGACACAGACCATCTCCGTCATCACCAGGGCGGCCCCGCCCAGCGCCCGCGCGCCGAGGTGCACCAGGTGGAAGTCGCCCGGCACGCCGTCGCCGCCCGCGCCCGCGCCCGAAGCCGAGTACATGTCCATCGGGGAGACCACGACCCGGTTGCGCAGGGTCAGCCCCCGCAGGGTGAACGGCGTGAACATCGGCGGGGTTCCCGCCCCGTCCGGGCCTTCGTCCGCGCCCTGCGGGCAGCCGAAGTCCCGCTCCACGGCCCGGGTGAAGCGCGGATCGCGCAGGGCCAGATTGCCGTGGGTGACCCGCAGGCTGCGGGTCAGGAGGTTGAAGGCGAACTGCCGGGCGGGCTGCTCCACGTACCCAGCGAGTTCCTCGAACCACCGCATGCTCGCGGCCGCCGCCCGCTGGGTGGAGGCCACAGCCGGCCGGCGTGCGGCCTCGTAGGCGGCCAGTGCGGCCGGGACGTCCGGCTCGGCCTCCACCGCCCGGGCCAGTGCGAGCGCGTCCTCCACCGCCAGTTTGGTGCCGGAGCCGATCGAGAAGTGCGCGGTGTGCGCGGCGTCGCCGATGAGCACCGTGTTGCCGTGCGACCAGCGCGCGTTGACCACCGTACGGAACTGCGTCCACGTGGAGCCGTTCCCGCGCAGCGGCCGTCCCCGCAGTGCCTCGCCGAAGATCTTCGCGCAGCGCGCCGCCGATTCCGCCTCGTCGCAGAGGTCGAAGCCGGCACGGTGCCAGACCTCCTCGCGCATCTCGACGATCACGGTCGAGGAGTCGGCCGAGTACGGGTAGGCGTGCAGTTGCATCACCCCGTGCTCGGTCTCCGCGATCTCGAAGCGGAAGGCCTCGAAGGGGAAGTCGGCGGCCAGCCAGATGTACCGGCACCGTCCGCCCGTCAGCGTGGGCCCGTAGTGCTCCGCCGCGGCCTCGCGGGTCCGGCTGTGCACCCCGTCGGCCGCGACGACCAGGTCGTACGAGGCTGCGAGCGCCTGCGGCTCGGGGGCCGGCGTGCGGAAGCGGAGCCGGACGCCGAGGCCCGCGCAGCGCTCGTGCAGGATCTCCAGGAGCCGGCGCCGCCCGAGCGCGGCGAACCCGTGGCCGCCCGAGGTCAGCAGGCGGCCCCGGTGCACGATGTCGATGTCGTCCCAGCGGACGAACTCGGCGCTCAGGGCCGCGTAGACGACGGCGTCGGCCGCTTCGATGCCGCCGAGCGTCTCGTCGGAGAGGACCACCCCGAAGCCGAAGGTGTCGTCGGGGGCGTTCCTCTCCCACACGTCCACCGCGTGCCCCTGCCGGGCGAGCAGCGCGGCGGCGTACAGCCCGCCCGGGCCCCCGCCGACCACGGCGACCCGCAGGGCGGCGCCCTCCCGGCCGGTGCTCATCGCGCCGGTGCTCATCGAACCGGTGCCCATCGAACTACCGGCCCTTCCACTGGGGCGGCCGCTTCCCGGTGAAGGCCGCGTGGAACTCCCGGTAGTCCTCGCCGTTCATCAGTAGGGCCTGGGTGTTCGCGTCGAGTTCCACCGAGGCGGCGAGCGGCATGTCCAGCTCGGCGGTCAGCAGCGCCTTGGTCTGCGCGTACGCGAGGGCCGGACCGGCGGCGAGGTGCGCGGCGAGCTCCGCCGCTCGTACGGAGGCCTTGCCCTCCTCGGTGACCTCGCTGAGCAGCCCGATCCGCTCGGCCTCCGGCGCCCTGACCTGCTCCCCCAGCATCAGCAGCCGGGTGGCGTGCCCGAGCCCGACGACGCGGGGCAGCAGGTACGCGGCGCCCATGTCGCCGCCGGAGAGGCCGACCCGGGTGAAGAGGAAGGCGAAGCGGGCGGTGGGGTCGGCGATGCGGAAGTCGGCGGCGAGGGCGATGACGGCCCCGGCGCCGGCGGCGACCCCGTGGACGGCGGCGATGACCGGGAAGGGGCATTCGCGCAGGGCGCGCACGACCTGTCCGGTCATCCGGTTGAAGTCGAGGAGCTGGGCGGTGTCCATCGCGAGGGTGGCGCCGATGATCTCGTCGACGTCGCCTCCGGAGCAGAAGCCGCGGCCTTCGCCGCCGAGCACGAGGGCCCGTACGGAGCGCTCCCGGGACAGTTCGGCGAGCAGGTCGCGCAGGTCGGCGTAGGCGCCGAAGGTGAGCGCGTTGAGCTTCTCGGGGCGGTCGAGGGTGACGGTGGCGACGCCGTCCCGCCGGTCCACCCGGAGGTGGTTCCAGCGTTCGGTCGCGGGTGTGGAACCGAGGAAGGGACTCACCCTCCCGAAGGTATCACCGGTCCATGACTGTCGTCAGGGAAGCGCGATAACTGTGGGTCCGTGCCGCCGGCCGGACTCCACACGTACCGAAGGTCCCGAGCCGGTGTGCCCGACGTCCCTTGCGATCACGTCGGGGTGCCCTACGGCCGGACATTTCCACTTCGTATCGTTGAAAACAGGATTTCCCCCGCCCCTACGACCCACGGAACGGAGGCCGCCTTGCCCGAACCATCCGCCTGGCGGATAGCCCTGCCGCACACGACGGCGGCCGTACCCATCGCCCGCGCCCTGGTCCGTACGGCCCTCGCCGACATCGACGCACCCGCCGACAGCGACACCGCCGAACTGCTCACCGCCGAACTGGTCGCCAATGCCGTGGAGCACACCCCCGGCGACGCCCCCATCGAGCTCGTCGTGGAACTGCTGGCGAACGGCTGCCAGGTCGAGGTCCACGACGGGGATCCGCAGCCCCCCGCCGACCTGACCGCCCCCGGCCCGGACGACGCCCATCCCGACCCCTGGCAGGAGCACGGCCGCGGCCTGCTGCTGATCCGGACCCTGAGCTCGGCCTGTGGGCACCGCGCCACCCCGCACGGCAAGGCCGTGTGGTTCACCCTGCCGTCCCGGGCGGCCCTCTAGGGCGCCTGGGCCCCGGCGCCTCGGCCCCGACGCATGACTATGCGGTCGGCTCCGCGAGGGTCGCGACGAGCACGGCCTTGATGGTGTGCAGCCGGTTCTCCGCCTCGTCGAAGACGACGGAGTGCTTGGACTCGAACACCTCGTCCGTCACCTCCAGCGACTCCAGCCCGTGCCGCTCGTGGATCTCCCGGGACACCTTGGTGCCGAGATCGTGGAACGCCGGCAGGCAGTGCATGAACTTCACGTCCGGGTTCCCGGTGGAGCGCAGCACGTCCATGGTGACGGCGTACGGGCTCAGCGCCTCGATGCGCTCGTCCCACACCTCCTTGGGCTCCCCCATGGACACCCAGATGTCGGTCACCACGAAATCGGCCTGCCCGACGCCCTCCGCGAGGTCCTCGGTGAGCGTGATCCGGGCGCCGCTGGCGGCCGCCAGCTCGCGCGCCGCGGCCACCACGGGCTCGGCCGGCCAGTAGTGCCGCGGCGCGACGATCCGTACGTCCATGCCCAGCAGCGCGCCGGTCACCAGGTACGAGTTGCCCATGTTGAAGCGGGCGTCGCCGAGGTAGGCGAAGGAGATCCGCTCCAGCGGCTTGGTGCAGTGCTCGGTCATCGTGAGCACGTCGGCCAGCATCTGGGTGGGGTGCCAGTCGTCGGTGAGGCCGTTGAAGACGGGCACGCCGGCGTGTGCGGCGAGCTGCTCGACGGTGTCCTGCGCGTCACCGCGGTACTGGATGCCGTCGAACATCCGGCCCAGCACCCGCGCGGTGTCCTTGGCCGATTCCTTGTGGCCCATCTGGGAGCCGGAGGGGTCGAGGTACGTGGTGTGGGCGCCCTGGTCGGCGGCGGCGACCTCGAAGGCGCAGCGGGTGCGCGTGGAGGTCTTCTCGAAGATCAGGGCAATGCTCTTGCCCTGGAGGCGGCGCCGCTCGGTCCCGGCCTTCTTGGCCGCCTTGAGTTCGGCGGCGAGCTCGACCAGGCCGCGGAACTCGGCGGCGGTGAAGTCGAGCTCCTTGAGGAAACTGCGGCCGACAAGATCGGTGGCCATGGGGGCGCTCCAGAGTCACGGTGACAGGGGATGCTGGAAGTCTATACGACGGGCTGCATTGATATACAGAGCCTTCGCATACGTGCCGGGCCCCGGCGTCCCCCGCTCCTTCTTCCCCCCAGCCCCCGCCCCCGCCTAGGCCACCGCGTCCCGCTCCACCGGGCAGCTCATGCAGCGCGGCCCGCCCCGGCCCCGCCCCAGCTCGCTGCCCGGGATCTCGATCACCTCGATGCCTTGCTTGCGCAGGTGGGTGTTGGTCGTGACGTTCCGCTCGTACGCGACGACCACGCCCGGCTCCACGGCCAGCACGTTGCAGCCGTCGTCCCACTGCTCGCGCTCGGCGGCGTGCACGTCCTGGGTCGCCGTGAGCACCCGGATCGCGTCCAGCCCGAGGGCGGCGGCGATGGCCCGGTGCATGTGCTCCGGCGGATGGTCGGTCACCTTCAGCTCGCTCGGCCCGCCGCCGGGCTCGATCGTGTAGGAGCGCAGCATGCCCAGGCCCGCGTACTGGGTGAACGTATCCGCGTCGACCATCGTCATCACCGTGTCCAGGTGCATGAACGCGCGCCGCTTGGGCATGTCGAGCGCCACGATCGTCGTCGCCGACCCGGCGGCGAACAGCCCGCGCGCCAGCATCTCCACCGCCTGCGGGGTGGTCCGCTCGCTCATCCCGATCAGCACGGCGCCGTTGCCGATGACCAGGACGTCGCCGCCCTCGATGGTCGAGGGGTAGTCGGCCTGCCCCTGCGACCAGGTGTGGAAGGGCCCGGAGCCGGTGAAGAGCGGGTGGTGCTTGTAGATGGCCTCGAAGTGCACGGTCTCGCGCTGCCGGGCCGGCCAGCGCATCGCGTTGATGGACACCCCGTCGTAGATCCAGGCGGAGGTGTCCCGGGTGAAGAGGTGGTTGGGCAGCGGCCCCAGCAGGAAGCCGTCGAGGTCCAGGGCGTGGAAGCGGACCGACACCGGCTCCGCGTGCCGCTCCAGGAACTCCCGCTTGGTCATCCCGCCGATCAGCGCCTCGGCCAGGTCCCCCGAGGGGAGTCCGTCGAAGACCGCCCGGAGGTGGTCGGTGGCGAGCGGACCGTACTCCTTCTCGTCGAAGACCCGGTCCAGGACGAGGTGTCTCGCCTCCGGGATGTCCAGGGCCTCCACCAGCAGGTCACCGAAGAGGTGGACCTCCACTCCGCGGTCGCGCAGTACGTCGGCGAAGCCGTCGTGCTCCTGGCGGGCCCGGCGCACCCACAGCACGTCGTCGAAGAGCAGCGCGTCCTTGTTGCTCGGCGTGAGCCTCTTCAGCTCCAGGTCGGGCCGGTGGAGGATGACGCGGCGAAGCCGCCCGGTCTCGGAATCGACATGGAATCCCATGCCGTACACGTTCGCAGACCGGGCGGCTTTTTGACGTGGCGTCGGCTCAGCGGGTTCGGACCGCCGGATCCGGCGGCGGTCCGGGGCCCGCCGGTTCAGCGCAGGCCGAGCAGGGCCTCCGGGGTGCCGGTGAGGTCCGGGGCGATGATGCCCAGCGCGGGGGCGTTCACGTTCGGCAGCCCGTGGTTGGACCCGTCGGGCATGGTCAGCGGGGAGCCGACGAGCAGTCCGGGGGTACGGGTGCGCACGGTGGTCGCGGGTGCGTCCAGCGAGCCCTCGCCGTCCGTCTCGGGCTTGCCGGCCAGGTTCGGCACCGGGGAGGTGAGGAGGGTGTCCCCGAGCTCGGTGCCGATCGGCACCGCCGGCAGCAGCGGGGTCGGCAGCATGTCGCCCTTGTGGAACCGGGGCGCCTCGGGCGCTCCGACCACCGGCACCGGCACTCCGGTGGCCAGGTGCGGGACGTCCACGCCGAGCGTGGTCCGCACCGCGTCCAGGGGGACTCCCACCGGCACCGCGTCGGCCATGGCCGGGGTGGCCGCGCCTGCCGCGGCCATACAGGTCATGAGTGCCGCAATGCTTCCGCGCGCGGTCATCTTCATAGGTGACGTTCCGTCCTTCCAAGGTCGCGGACATTCCGCTGCCCTGGATGAACGATCCCGCCGGTGGTTTTCCCGGAGTTCTCCGCGAAAGTTCCCCCATACGACCTAATGAGCGGCCGTACGGGGGCCTTTCCTTGACGCCTCGACGCCTTCGGCACCTGGCTCCGGCCCGTCAGAGCCGCGGGTCCACCGGCTCCGACTCCAGCGCGAGGACGGCGAAGACCGCCTCGTGGACCCGCCACAGCGGCTCCCCGGCGGCCAGCCGGTCCAAGGCCTCCAGACCGAGCGCGTACTCGCGCAGGGCGAGCGAGCGCTTGTGCCCGAGGTGGCGCCCGCGCAGCCGCTCCAGGTGGTCCGGACGCGTGTACTCGGGACCGTAGATGATCCGCAGGTACTCGCGTCCGCGCACCTTCACCCCCGGCTGCACGAGCCGGCCCTTGCCGTCCTTGGCGTACGCCTGGAGCGGTTTGACGACCATGCCCTCGCCGCCGGCGGCCGTCAGCTCCCACCAGTCGGTGCCCGCCCGTACCGAGGCCTCGTCGGCGGTGTCCACCAGGATCCGGCCGGTGCGGCGCAGCAGCCCGGTCCCGGCGGCCTCGTCGGCGGCGACGAGCCGGTCCAGCCAGAACAGCTGCTCGTCGTGGGGCACGGCCGCCAGCGAGCGCCCGGCCACCGCCAGCAGCTGGAACGGGGCGAACCGTACGCCGTCCAGCCCGTCGGTGCTCCAGCAGTAGCGCCGGTACGCCTCGGTGAACTTCGCCGCGTCCGCGGCCCGCCCGCGCTGGCGCTCCAGGAGCTCCCCCGTGTCGATGCCCCGGGCCGCGGCCGCCTCCAGGGCGGCGACGGCGTCCGGGAAGACGGCTCCGGAGGCCGCGCCCACGGCGGCGTACTGGTTGCGCAGCAGGCCGGCGGACTTCAGCGACCAGGGCAGCAGTTCGCCGTCGACGAGCAGCCAGTCAGTGTCCAGCTCCTCCCACAGCCCGGCGTCGGTGACCGCCGAGCGGAGCCGGACGAGGACCTCCTCGGTGACCTCGGGGTCCTTGAAGAAGGGCCGTCCGGTGCGGGTGTACACGGACCCGGTGGGGCCGTCGACCCCGAACCGCTCGCGGGCCGTGTCCGCGTCCTTGCAGAGCAGCACGGTGGCCCGGGAGCCCATGTGCTTCTCCTCGCACACGACCTGGGCGATGCCGTCCTTGCGGTACTGCGCGAAGGCCTCGGTCGGGTGCTCCAAGTAGCCGTCCTCGTGCGAGGTGGCCGTCGGCGCCATGGTCGGCGGGAGGTACGGCACCAGGCGCGGGTCCACGGCGAAGCGGCTCATCACCTCCAGGGCGGCGGCCGCGTTCTCCTCGCGGACGTTGACGTTGCCCAGGTGCCGGGTCTCCACGATCCGGCGGCCCTGGACGTCGGCCAGGTCGAGCGGACGCCCGTCATGACCGCCCGGGACCTCGGTGACGAGCGGCTTGACCGGCTCGTACCAGACCTTCTCGGCCGGTACGTCGACCAGTTCGCGCTCGGGCCAGCGCAGGGCGGTCATCTTCCCGCCGAAGACGGCTCCGGTGTCGAGGCAGATGGTGTTGTTGATCCAGGCGGTGTTCGGGACCGGGGTGTGGCCGTAGACCACGACGGCCTTGCCCCGGTAGTCCTCGGCCCACGGGTAGCGCACGGGCAGCCCGAACTCGTCGGTCTCGCCCGTGGTCTCCCCGTACAGGGCGTGCGAGCGCACCCGGCCGGAGGTGCGGCCGTGGTACTTCTCGGGCAGTCCGGCGTGACAGACCACAAGCTTGCCGCCGTCGAGGACGTAGTGGCTGACCAGGCCCTGGATGAAGGTGCGGACCTCCTGGACGAACTCCGCCGGCTCCGCTTCGAGCTGCTCGATCGTCTCGGCGAGGCCGTGGGTCCGCTGGACCTTGGATCCCTTGAGGTGACGGGCGAGCTTGTTCTCGTGGTTCCCGGGCACGCACAGGGCGTTGCCGGAGCCGACCATGCCCATCACGCGGCGCAGCACGCCGGGACTGTCCGGGCCTCGGTCGACGAGGTCGCCGACGAACACGGCGGTGCGGCCCTCGGGGTGGGCGCCGTCCTGGTAGCCGAGCTTGGCGAGCAGGGTCTCCAGCTCGGAGGCACAGCCGTGGATGTCACCGATGATGTCGAAGGGGCCGGTGAGGTGGGTGAGGTCGTTGAAGCGCTTCTCCAGGACCACCTCGGCCGACTCCACCTCCTCGGGCGTGCGCAGCACGTGCACCTTGCGGAAGCCCTCGCGCTCCAGTCCGCGCAGCGAACGCCGCAGGTCGCGGCGGTGGCGCTGGATGACCGCGCGGGGCAGCCCGGCCCGCTCCGGGCGGCCCGCGTTGCGCTCGGCGCAGACCTCCTCGGGCAGGTCGAGGACGATCGCGATGGGCAGGACGTCGTACTCGCGGGCGAGCTGGACCAGCTGCCGGCGGGACTCGGCCTGGACGCTGGTGGCGTCGACCACGGTGAGGCGGCCGGCGGCGAGCCGCTTGCCCGCGATGTAGTGCAGGACCTCGAAGGCGTCCTTGCTGGCGCTCTGGTCGTTCTCGTCGTCGGCGACCAGGCCCCGGCAGTAGTCGGAGGAGATGACCTCGGTGGGATTGAAGTGCGTGCGGGCGAAGGTGGACTTGCCCGAACCGGTGGCACCGATCAGGACGACGAGGGACAGGTCGGTGACGGGAAGAACGCGCTTGCGATCGGTGGTGGGGGTGGTGGTGGTCATGCCTCCTCGCCCTCCTTCGGGGTGTCGGTGCCGGCAGTGGCGGTGTTCAGGGTGAAGACGGCCATCTGGGTCGGCGGCCCCACCTCGGGGTCGTCGTCCCCGACGGGCAGGTGCGCGACGGAGTAGCCGTGCCGGGAGGCGACGTCCCCGGCCCAGGCCCGGAACTCCTCGCGGGTCCACTCGAAGCGGTGGTCGCCGTGCCGGACGTGCCCGGCGGGCAGGGTCTCCCAGCGGACGTTGTACTCGACGTTCGGGGTGGTCACGAGGACCGTGCGGGGGCGGGCCGAGCCGAACACCGCGTACTCCAGGGCGGGCAGCCGCTCGAGGTCCAGGTGCTCGATGACCTCGCTGAGCACGGCCGCGTCGTAGCCCACGAGCCGCTTGTCGGTGTACGCGAGCGAGCCCTGCGTCAGGCGGACGCGGGAGCTCTGCCGCTCCCCCATCCGCTCCAGCCGCAGCCGCTTCGCGGCGATGTTCAGTGCCCGGACGGACACGTCCACGCCGACGATCTCGGTGTACGCCGGGTCCTTGAGCAGTGCCTGCACCAACTGGCCCTGGCCGCAGCCCAGATCGAGGACGCGGGCCGCACCCGCCGCTCCCAGCGCGGTGAGGATCGCCTCGCGGCGCAGCACGGCGAGCGGTACGGGCCGCTCCTCCGTGTCGTTCCCCTCGTCCACCGCGTTGTCCAGCTCCTCCACCTCACTGCCGTCGGCCTCGGCGAGACGGACCAGCTCGAGCCGCTCCAGGGCGTCCTGGGTCAGCCGCTTGTGGCGGGCCAGGTAGCGGGAGGTGATCAGCCCGCTCTCCGGGTGTTCGGCGAGCCAGCCGTCTCCGGCGCGCAGCAGCTTGTCCACCTCGTCGGGGGCGATCCAGTAGTGCTTGGAGTCGTCGAGGACGGGCAGCAGGACGTACAGGCCCCGCAACGCGTCGGACAGCCGCAGCTCACCCTCCAGGACGAGGCGTACGTACCGGGAGTCGCCCCACTCCGGGAAGGTCTCGTCGAGCGCGACCGGGGTGGCCGTCACCGACTCCCAGCCGAGCGGGCCGAACAGCCGGCGCACGAGCTCGGCGCCGCCCCTGGCGGGCAGGACCGGGATCTCGATGCGCAGCGGGCGCACCTCGTCGGGCAGCTCCGGGCGGGCCGCGCACTGCCCCTTCAGCGCGCTGCGGAACACGCCGCTCAGGGCGACGGCCAGCAGCGAAGAGGCGGCGTAGGGGCGGTCGTTGACGTACTGCGCGAGCGCGGCGTCCGGCGTGCCGCCCTGCCCCTTGCCCTGACCGCGCCGCACGAGCGCGACGGGATCCACTTCCAGCAGCAGGCCCGCCGTGCACCGCTCGTCCGTGGCTTCGGGGTAGAAGACGTGGGCGGTGCCGTGGGAGGTGGAGAACGCCTGCGTCTTGCCGGGATGCTTGTGCAGCAGGAAGCCCAGGTCGGTGGCGGGACGCTCGGCCGTGCCGGTCGTGGAGATCGTCAGGAACATGCGAGCGATTGTTGCTGGTCAGCGGTGTTGCCCGCGCCCTATTTTCCGGCGGCGCCTACCGTCGAATCATGAGCGGCATCGTTGTTGTGTACGAGCTCGACCAGCCGGTGGCTGGATCCGTCCACCGGGTGCACGCCGCGCCCACCGCCCCGGGAGGCGGCACCGAGCGCGGCCCGCGGACCATGTGCGGCAAGGACACCTTCGCCATGGAAACGGCCGACTGGAAGCCGTCCGAACACCCGGACGCCTGGTGCCCGCCGGAGTACGCCGACGCGGTGTGCCCCGGCTGCGAGGCGGTGATGGGCGAGGACTAGGGCCCGCCCGGCGGACCACGGTGGTCTCGTCGCGTTTCGCGAAGTGGAAGACCGTGTCCGAGCGGCACAGGCGCTGGTCGGCGGACGGACCATGGGACAGGCTCTTCGCGGCCGTCCTGGTCGGTGCCGACGCGGACAGCAGCATCGACTGGTCGATGGTGAGCGTCGATTCGACTTCCTGCCGGGGCGATCTAGTAGTACCCCTTCGCCTCGTCGAGCAGCTCCCGCACGATGTCCGCGTGTCCCGCATGCCGCCCAGTCTCCTCGACGAGGTGGATGAGCATCCAACGGAGGTTGGCGCTGCCGGCGCGGAAGTCGGGGTGGCGGCCGACGTCGTCCAGGGAGGCCGCGGCCACGATCTCGTTGCTGCGGGCACACTGGGCCTCGTACTCCACGAGCAACTGCTTCAGCGGAACGCCATCGGCCCGCCAGTCGGCGCCCTCGTCCGTCTCGTCAAAGGACGGGTTCTGTGCCTTGTCGCCGCCGAGGAAAACCACCTCGAACCAGGTGTGCTCGACCCACCGCATGTGGCTGATCAGCCCGGCCATCGTCATCGCCGGCGAGGTCGGGATTACGGAACGGTGCGCGTCGGCCTCGCTCAGACCATCGCACTTCCATCGCAGGATCTGCCGCTGGAGGTCCAGCCAGCCGATGAGTGCGGTGCGCTCGTCGGCCTGCATGGGGGGACGCTCAAGTGAAGGTGCCATGCCTGCACGTTACGCGGTCACAAGATCCGCCGGACAGGCCCAGGCGACACCACCCTCCGCGATCGGGTCCCGCGGCGGGTCCCCAGGGTGATGACGTCTCCATCATGACAGGTCAGAGGCGGTTTTCGTAGGACGGACGGCACAGCCGATCCGCCTTGTCCGGGGCCCTGCGCGGACCACAAGATCTCTCTCATGAATCCCACGGAGAACATCAATCACGACGCCGTGCTGCGAGCCCGGGTGGCGCTCCTCGGATCGGGCACGCTGCCCGTCCGGGAGCGGGTGGCCGCCTATCGCGTCCTCGTCCGGGTGAGTCCGTTGGCCTATCTGCCGCTGCTGGCGGCCGCGTTGTTCGCGTACAGCCGCCAGGAGTTCGCCCACCGGCCCGGGATAGCGGTTGCCCTGCGCGCCGAGTCCGTCGCCGCCGCGCGCCGGATGTGCGCGCTGGAACCCGAGGAGACCCAACTGCTCCTCACCGCACTGGTGCACTACCGCGAGCAGCTGCTCCTGATGGAGCGTCCGGAGGAACTGGCCGCCGTGGAAGCGGAGATGGAGAAGCTCGTGGCCACGGGCGGCGGATCCCCGGGCGTGCGCTGGGACCTCAGCGGAGCGTAGCGGCCAGTTCCGCGATGCGGTCGGGGCCGATGCGGCAGCAGCCGCCGATGAGGCGGGCTCCGGTGCGCCGCCAGGCGGCCGTGGGCCAGGGGGCGGGGGTGGCCGGGGTCCGCCAGGTGGCGGTGGCGGGCTCCCAGACCGAGCCGTCGTTGGGGTAGGCCAGCAGCGGTTTCGCGGTGACGGCGGCGGCCGCTTCGAGGGCCGGCAGGACCTCCGCCGGGTCGCAGCAGTTCACGCCGACGGCGATGACCTGCGGGGACCCGGCGGCGAGGGCGAAGGCCTCGGCCAGGGGCTGCCCGGCCCGGGTGCGGCCGTCCGCCACCGTGTAGCTCAGCCAGGCGCGGGCTCCGCTCTCCGCGAGCACGGTGAGCAGGGCTTCGGCCTCGGTGGCGTCCGGAACGGTCTCCAGGGCCAGCAGGTCGGGGCCCTCGGCCAGCAGCGCCGCGATCCGGGGCCGGTGGAAGTCGGCCAGCTCCCGCACGCTCAGGCCGTACCGGCCGCGGTACTCGGAGCCGTCCGCCAGCACCGCCCCGTACGGGCCCACGGACGCGGCGACCCACACCCCGCGCTCCGCGGCCCGGGCCGCCTCGTCGGCCAGCCGCACGCTGCGCCGCAGCAGGGCGGTGGTGCGCTCCGGGCCGTGGCCGCGCCGGGCGAAGGCGGCGTACCCCACCTGGTAGCTCGCGGTGATCAGCACCTCGGCGCCGGCCCGGGCGTAGGCGGTGTGGGCGGCCGTCACCTGCTCCGGCCTCTCGGTGAGGACCCGGCCCGTCCACAGGCCGCCGGACAGGTCGCAGCCCTGGTCGGCGAGCTGGTTGCTCAGCCCGCCGTCCAGGAGCACGGTCCGCCCGCCGGGGCCGGCCAGGGCCTCGGCGAGCGGCCGGGATGCGCGGGGCACGGTGGCCGTCCCGTCAGCCGAGCTGGGACTGGACCCGGGAGGAGATCAGCTCCAGGTGGTCCAGATCGGCGAGGTCGAGCACCTGGAGGTAGAGACGGGAGGAGCCGACCGCCTCGTAGGCTCCGATCCGGTCCACCACCTCGGCCGGGGAGCCGGCCAGGCCGTTGGCCTTGAGTTCCGCCACGTCCCGGCCGATGGCGGCGGCCCGCCGGGCCACCTCGGCGTCGTCCTTGCCCACGCACACGACGAGCGCGTTGGAGTAGACGAGGTCGCCGGGCTTGCGGCCGGCCTCCTCGAGGGCCGTGCGGACCCGGCCGAACTGCCGCTCGCTGTCCGCGATCGAGGCGAACGGCATGTTGAACTCGTCCGCGTACCGGGCGGCGAGGCGCGGGGTGCGCTTCGCGCCGTGGCCGCCGATCAGGACCGGGATCTTGTCCTGGGCCGGCTTGGGCAGCGCCGGGGAGTTCTCCACCTGGTAGTGGACGCCCGCGTAGTCGAAGGTGGCGCCGGGCTCGGTGGCCCACAGGCCGGTGACGATCTCCAGCTGTTCTTCCAGCCGGGCGAGGCGCTCGGCCGGGAAGGGGATGCCGTACGCCTTGTGCTCCTCCTCGAACCAGCCTGCGCCCAGGCCGAGTTCGATCCGGCCGCCCGACATCTGGTCGACCTGTGCGACCTGGATGGCGAGCACGCCGGGCAGCCGGAAGGTACCGGCCGTCATGAGGGTGCCCAACCGGATTCGCTGGGTCTCGCGGGCCAGGCCGGCCAGGGTGATCCAGGCGTCGGTGGGACCGGGCAGACCGTCGGCCGCGCCCATGCGCAGGTAGTGGTCCGAGCGGAAGAAGGCGTCGAAGCCGAGGTCCTCGGTGGCCTTGGCGACGCTCAGGAGGGTGTCGTAGCTCGCGCCCTGCTGGGGCTCGGTGAAGATACGGAGATCCATGTCCCCATCCTGCCCCTTCGGCCCCGGCCGGGTGAATCTGCGTCAACCGGGCGGTCGCCGCCGCCCGCGCCAGTGACCAGCACGGATGGGGATCGTTGGCTCGGACGGAGCCGGACCGCCCGGCCCGCGCGCCGGCGGCCTTCGCCGATGCGTCCACCGCCCCCTTCCGCCCCGGAAGGGCCAGGGCCGAGGAGGCCGCCATGTCCCAGGAGTCCGCGCCGGAGACCCGCCGGCAATCCCGTCAGGACTGCCAGACCGGACAGGCAGCGCACGACCACGCACGCCAGGAGTCCGCGGTACCCGCCCAGGGCGGCGCACCGAAGGGCCTGCTGCAGCAGATGGAAGAGCTGATGGCGGCGCTGAACGCCGACCTCTCGCAGCTCGACGCCGACCTCCAGTCCTCCACCGACCGCAGCCCCGGCACTGCGCTGCACCAGGACGGCCGCACCCCGGAAACCGGAGACCGCCCGTCCTACCGCTCCTCCTGACCGCGCGGGTCCCGTCGCCCGCGACGGGACCCCACCGAAACACCCCGACCCCCGAAGCACCCCGACTCGGGCGCCCCCCGACTCGGGCCACGCCGGCCCGGGCGACCCGTTCCGGGCCCCCCGGCTCAGGCCACGCCGGAGGCGGATCCCCGTTCGCGGACGGCCATCCGGCGCAGGATCGCCCGGACGCGGTCGCTCGACTCGTCGGCCGCGTCTATCGACTCTATGCACTGCCAGTACAGACCCTCGTCGTCCGTCCCGCAGGCCACCCCGACCAGCGCTATGCCCACTTCGCCGAGCAGCGCCTGGAGTCCGAGCAACGCCTGCCGGGCGTCCGTCACCTCGGTCAACTGCGCGGCCCGGGGCGGGAGATCGGGCGCATAGCCCTCTCCGCGCAGAGCCGCCCGGTCGAGCACCCCGCAGCCTCTGCCCCCCGCTTCACCCAGCCCCCGTGCCTCCGATCTCAGCTCCGGCGGCCCGGTGACCGCCAGCCAGCTGCCAATGCCCTGCGCGAGGGCCTGCGCCTGCCAGGCCTCGCCCACGATGTCCCAAGCCGCCCCGCTCTGCGCCAGCGCGTGCCGGCCGGCTGCGATGAGCCGTACCGCGTCCATATGCCGTCCCCCGTCCGCACGACATCTTGCCGTTCTCTCCACTACCCAGAGTGAGGGCAACGGGCCGGTAAAGCCAGGGGTATTCGGAAATTGTGGACACCAAAGATGGTTGTGGATATCGCCATCACTCCGAAGAGTGACGGCCTGCCCCCGGAGTGCCCGGGACGGGGAACCTCAGCTCGTTCCGGTCGATCTTCGCGGCGAGCGCATCCAGCACATCGACCCCGAGAACCTCACAGAACTGCAGCAGGTAGGCGAGTACGTCCGCCACCTCATCGGCCACTCTGTGTGCGGTGTCCGGCTTCTCCATGACCTTGGCGGACTGTTCGGGCGTCAGCCACTGGAAGATCTCCACCAGTTCGGCCGCTTCGACGCTCAACGCCACCGCCAGGTTCTTGGGCGTGTGGAAGGGTTCCCACCCGCGCGCCGCCGCGAACTCGGCCAGCCGCCGCTGGAGCCGGTCGATCCGCTCGCCGGCCCCCTTCTCGTCCCCGGTCACTCCACGCTCTTCGCTCATGCACCCAGGTCTACCACCGAGACCCCCGCGACCCCCCGGGCGGCCGTCGCGCAGGCCTCGCCCGCGGAGGCGGCCAGCCTGACCTGCCCGCGCCCGCACGCCAGTACGGCCAGCCGCAGCAGTTCGGCGGTCTGCCGGCCGTCCAGGTCCCGGTCGAAGCCGTCCGCGAGCACCGCCAGCGTCTGCCGCGCGGAGGGCAGTTCGGCCGCCGGATCCACGTCCAGGACCCCCGGCCCGGTCAGCAGCACCAGCGCGAGCGCGAGGAAGCGCAGCTCGCCCGCGCCCAGCCTGGCCAGCTCGGTGGCGGGCCTCGACGGGCCCCGGTCCAGCAGGCCGGTGACCGGGCCGCCCTCCGGATCCCGTACGTCCAGTCCGGCCACCCACCCCGCGCACCCGGTCCGGGCGGCCCCGGTGAGCAGCCCGTACCGGGTGCCGCACTCCAGGCGGGTCCGGCGCAGTACGTCGGCCAGGTTGGCGCAGTCGGCCAGCAGCCGCCCCTCCCCCGGCGCCACGGGCTCCCGCATCCGCTCCGGGCGGGGGTCGCAGGGGAACACCGAGCGCAGCGCGACCACCACTTGTTCGGCGGCGGCCAGCACCTGCCGCTGCCCCTCGGTGGCCCCGGCCACGCGCAGCGGGAGCAGCGCGGTCCCGAGCCGGTCGTCGGGCAGCGGGGCCCGGGTGACCCCGGTAGATCCCCCGGTCAGCCAGGCCGCCTGGACGGACCGTCGCCCGGGGTCGCGCAGTGCGGTGGCGAGGAGGACCTGCCCGTCCACCGAGAGCCGTTCGCCGACGATCCGCAGCGCGGGCTCCGCCTGGACGGCGAGGTCGAGCCGGACCGGCCCGGCGGGGCCGTCGACCGTACAGCCGATCCGGAACCCCCGTCGCCGCTCCGCGTCGGGCGCCGCCCGGTCGGGGATCCGGGCCCGCGGATCGGGGAACACCTCGTCCAGGGTGGCCCCGGCACCCAGGGCGGCCAGCGCGCCGTAGGCCTCCAGCACCTGGGACTTGCCGCTCCCGCTCGGCCCGGCGAAGAAGGTGACGGGCCCGAGCGCGAACCGGGCCCCGCGGTGCGCCCCGTAGGCGGAGAGCCGCAACTCGGTCACGGCCGGCCGCAGATACCTGACGCCGTCGACGAGGGCCGGACCCGATGCCGCGGCCTGGGCGGGAACCCGACCCGGGACCGAGGCGGGGGCTGGGGCCTGGGCCGGGGCCGGGGCCGAAGTCGCTAATCCCGGACCGGCGAACACGGCGGAGACCGCTGGGACCGCAGGCCCGGCGGAGGCAGCGGAGGCGGCAGGCTCGACGCGGGCGGCGGGAGGCGCCGCGCGGGTCGCCGGAGTGGGGAGGTGGGAGGTCATGCGCGGGACGGTACGGGCCGCCGGACCCCCCGTGGGTCCGGCGAACCGTTCCGCCCGCGGGACCTTCCTACGATCGGGGGACGGCCGCGGCCGCGATCCCCTCCACCTCTGTCCCGACGGGCGCCAGCAGGAAGACGTTGCGGTCGACCCGGTGCATCCCGCTGCCCAGGCCGAAGACCACGCCACTGCTGAAGTCCAGGATCCGCTTGGCGACTTCGCCGTCCGCGCCCGTGAGGTCCAGCAGCACCGGGATCTGCGCGATCAGGTACTCCGCCACCTCCCGCGCGTCCGCGAAGACCTGAACCCGGATCACCACGAAGCGCCGCTGCTCCGCCGCGGACGCCCCGGGAACCGTGGGGATCGTGCGGTGATCCACCCGGGAGGGCCACTCGTTGCGACTCCGCAGGGGGACCACCTGCGCGAGCCCCTCCCACTGTTCGTCGGTGACGTCGTACCTGCTCACCAGGCCGCCTCGGCCTTGCGCTTCATGTGCATCCCCCCATCCTCTCGCGTTTCACCCGTTCAGCCCAACACCGACACGAGGCAGCTGAGAAGCCCCTCCGACTACCCCCCACTCGCCGGGTAGGTTAGGTTAGGCATACCTAAGTATGCGCCATCTCGCCACTCGGGACGACGGAGATCCACATGCACCTGCCCCTGCCGCTGCCCACCGACGCCGAGCGGGTCCGGTCCGTCCTGGCCGCCGCCCACTCCATGACCGTCGTCACCGACGGGCAGCGCACGGAGATCCGCCACCTCGACGGCACCGACCCCCTCGGCCGGCTGCACCTGCACCCCGCCGAACCGGGCGGCGGCGCCGAGCACCGCCCCGCGATCCGGCTGGAGTTCACGGATGTCGCGCCCACGCCCGTACGGGACCGCGTGCGCGCCCGGGTCACCCTCGTCGGCCGCCTGCTCACCCCCTTCGCCGCATACACGGACGAGGGCTCCGGATCCACCTGCATGGAATTCGGCCGGGCCGTCCTCGAAACCGCCGACGGAGCCCGCTCGTACGTCGGTCTCGACGAGCTGGACGCGGCCCGCGTCGACCCGCTCGCCCCCTACGAGGCCGGGATGCTCACCCATCTCCTCGACGACCACGCCGAACTCGTCACCCTCCTGCTGCGCCTGGTCCGGCCTCAGGCCCCGGCGGAGGCGCAGTCGAAGGCCGGCGCCGGGTCCGCCGTCCTCCGCGCGCTGCCGCTCGCCATGGACCGGTACGGGATCACCCTGCGCCTGGAGGAACGGCGCGGCCACCACGACGTACGGATCCCCTTCCCCTCCCCGCTCGACGACGTGGAGCAGTCCGGGGCGCAGATCCAGGCCCTGTTCAGCGCGGCCCGGCGCAGCTCGCACCGCAATACGCTCCCTGCCTGAGCGACCCTCCACGGAGCCGGCCATTCCGGAAAAAGGCCCCGCGGGCTCGGAATACGGGCGTCGGGCCCCCCCGTTGGGGATGATCATGAAGGCAATCGCATACACCGCATACGGAACACCTGACATCCTCGCCCTCACCGAGGTTCCGGAGCCCAAGGTCGCTCCGGGCGAGGTGCTCGTCCGGGTCAAGGCCGCCGGCGTGAACCCGGTGGACTGGAAGCTCGCCTCCGGGTACCTCGACTCGATCCTCGAAGTCCGCTACCCGGTCATACCCGGCTGGGACGTCGCGGGCGTGGTCGAGGCGGTCGGCGAGGACACCTTCGACTACGCCGTCGGCGACGAGGTGTACGGCTACGTCCGCAAGGAGTGGGTGGAGCTGGGCACTTACGCCGAGCTGGTCTCCGCCCCCGTCCGCACCCTCGCCCGCAAGCCGCGCGAGCTGACCTTCGAGCAGGCCGCCGGCATCCCGCTGGCCGGGCTCACCGCCTACCAGTCGCTCACCCGCGTGGGGCTCAAGGCCGGCGAGACCGTGCTCATCCACTCCGCCGCCGGCGGCACCGGCTCCTTCGGCGTGCAGATCGCCGTCGCGCTCGGCCTGCGCGTCATCGGCACGGCCGGCGCGCACAACCACGACTACCTGCGCTCGCTGGGCGCCGAGCCGGTCCTGTACGGCGAGGGCTTCGCCGACCGGGTCCGCGAGCTGGCGCCCGAAGGGGTGGACGCCGCCCTGGACTTCTTCGGCGACGACGTGATCCCGACGCTCCGGTCCCTGGTCAAGCCGGGTCAGGGCCACCGGTTGGTGTCCATCGCCGATCACACCGCGGCCGCCCAGGGCGCGCACCAGCTGTGGGTCCGCCCGGACACCGCCGACCTGACCTTCCTGGGCCGGCTCGCGGACGAGGGCAAGCTGACGGTCAACGTGGAGCACGCCCTGCCGCTCGCCGAGGCGGCGAAGGCCTGGGAGCTGAGCGCCACGGGCCGCACCCGCGGCAAGATCGTCCTCACCGTCTGACCTGGGGCACGGCCCCCTCGCTCAGGAGGTGATCGGCGGCGCCGTCCCGCCGCCGCCCGCCGGGCCGAGCGAGGGGCCGACCGCCCGCAGGGCGCCCGGGGTGCGCCCCTCGCCCCAGCCGATCTCCCGCCGGTAGCTGCCGAGCAGGCCGCGGCCGACGAGCCCGGCCTCGTCCCGTACGGCCGGGTCCTCGGGCACCGGCCGGGTCAGCGGGGACACGAACAGCGCGTCCACCGGGCAGTTGGCCTCGCACAGGAAGCAGGTCTGGCAGTCCTCCTGCCGGGCCAGCAGCGGGATGCCCTCCGGTCCCCGCTCGAAGACGTCGGTCGGGCAGACCTCCACGCACTTGTCGCAGGCGATGCACCGCTCGGCCGAAACCAGTTCGAGTATGCGACCAGCTCCGCCGGCCGCGTCCAGACCCGGTCGAGCCCGCCCGTCACGATGCGGTGGTGCTGCGCCGGGTCCTGCCCCGGGTGGTCGAGCCGGCGGGCCATCCCGCGGCTCTCCGTACGGGCCAGCGCGGACGCGTGCGCCCACACCTCGTCAAGGGAACCGAGGGCGCCTCCGAGGACGGAGCCGCGCCGCAGGTAGTTCTTGTCGTACGGCAGCACTTCCTCCTGGACGAGCCGTACGAGTTCCCGTGCCTCGCCGGCCCCGGCCGCGGACCCGGCGTCCCCGGTCGGCCGCAGGCCCGCACCGCCCGCCCCGGTGACCGGCCGGAAGGCGGCCCGGCCCGAGCCCAGGGAGCGGGCGTACCGGGCCGCGCCGGCCCCCGCCCAACTGCCCGAGGACATCGCCCAGGCGGCGTTGTGGCTGCCGCCTCCGGTGAAGCCCCCGCAGATCTCCTCCCGGGTGGCCGCGTCCCCGGCGGCGTACAGCCCGGGGACCGTGGTGGAGCAGTCCTCCCCGGCGATCCGGATCCCGCCGGTGCCGCGGACGGTGCCCTCGGCCAGCAGCGTGACGGAGAACCGGTCGGTGAAGGGGTCGATGCCGAGCCGGTCGAAGGTGAGGAAGAAGTTCGGCTGCGCGAGCCGCATCGCGGCCTGCGCGGTGGCGTCGGCCCGGTCGAGGCGGGCGTAGACCCGGGCTCCGGTGAGGAGTTCGCGGGCGATGGCGGAGCGGCCGCCGAGGCTGGCGGCGCCCTCCAGGACCTCGCCGTCCTCCCGGTAGAAGGAGGCGAAGGAGTAGAAGGCCGTCTTGGTGACGGAGGTGCCCTCGGGGGCGATCCCGTAGGAGTTGGAGAACTCCATGCCGGACAGCTCGGCCCCCGCCTCGGCGGCGAACAGCGCGCCGTCCCCGGTGTTGGTGTTGGTGCCGAGCGCGCCGCTGAGGAAGGCGCAGCCCCCGGTGGCCAGGACGACGGCGCCCGCCCGGACCCGGTAGGGCTCGCCGGCCTGGCGGCGGTAGCCGGCCGAGCCCGCGGCGGCGCCGTCCGCGTCGGTCAGCAGCTCGGTGACCGGGCTGTGGTCGAGGATCCGGACCCCGGCGCGGCGGATCCGGATGCGCATCCGCCGCATGTACTCGGGCCCCTGGAGGCCGTTGCGCAGCGGCCGGCCGTCGGGGCCGGTCGGGAAGGGATAACGCCCTTCGTCCGCCAGCTCGTTCATCCGGTCGTACGTCTCGTCGAGGACCCGGGACATCCACCGCCGGTCGGCGAGGTACCCGCCGAGCCCCTCGCGGCTCGCCATCGCGGCCTCACGGGCCGCGGGCTCCGGCGGGACGTACCAGACGCCGGTGCCGCCGGCGGCGGTCGCCCCGCTGGTGCCGCAGTAGCCCTTGTCCGCGAGGACCACGCAGGCCCCGGCCCCGGCCGCCTTGAGGGCGGCCCAGGCGGCGGCGGGGCCCCCGCCGACCACGAGCACGTCGGCCACGTGCTCGCTCACGCGTCGGCTCCGTGCCCGGCCGCTGCGGCTTCCGCGGCCGCGGTGTAGCGGTTGGCGGGGCGCGCCAGGCCGTAGTTCTCGCGCAGGGTCCGGCCGGTGTACTCGGTGCGGAAGAGGCCGCGGCGCTGCAGGATCGGCACGACCTGGTCGACGAAGTCGGTCAGCCCGGTGGGGAGCACGGGAGCCATGATGTTGAAGCCGTCGGCGGCCCCCTGGGTGAACCACTCCTCCAGCTGGTCGGCGATCTGCTCGGGCGTCCCCGCGAAGACGCGGTGGCCGCGGCCCGCGCCCAGGCGGGCGATCAGCTCGCGCAGGGTCAGGCCCCCCTCGCGGCGGGCGAGCTCCGCGACGAGCGTGAAGCGGCTCTTGTTGCCGTTGATGTCCCGCTCCTCGGGCAGGTCGGGCAGCCCGCCGTCGAGCGGCAGCCCGCTGAGGTCCACGCCCAGCATGTTGGAGAGCTGCGCGAGGCCGTACTCCGGGATCTGCAGCTCGGTGAGCTCCTGCTCCAGGGCCCTGGCCTCGGCCTCGGTGGAACCGATGACGGGGGCGATGCCGGGCAGGACGAGCAGCTCGTCCTCGGAGCGGCCGTACTTGGCGAGGCGGGACTTGAGGTCCTTGTAGAAGGTCTGCCCGTCGGCCAGGGTCTGCTGGGCGGTGAAGACGGCCTCGGCGTACTGGGCGGCGAACTCCTTGCCGTCCTCGGAGGACCCGGCCTGCACGAGCAGGGGGTGGCCCTGCGGGGTGCGGGGCACGTTGAGCGGTCCGGCGACGCCGAAGTACTCGCCGCGGTGCGCGGCGGGGTGGAGCTTGTCGGTGTCGGCGTAGACGCCGCGCTCCTTGTCGAGGACGATCGCGTCGTCCTCCCAGCTGTCCCAGAGCTTGGTGGCCACGTCGAGGAACTCCCGGGCCCGCTCGTAGCGGAGGTTGTGCTCCAGGTGCTCGTCGCGGTTGAAGTTGCGGGCCTCGTCGACGCTGCCGGAGGTGACGATGTTCCAGCCGGCGCGGCCGCCGCTGATGTGGTCGAGGGAGGCGAACTTCCGGGCCAGGTTGTAGGGCTCGTTGAAGGTGGTGGAGACGGTGGCGATGAGCCCGATGTGCTCGGTGACGGCGGCGATCGCGGAGAGCAGGGTGAGCGGCTCGAAGCCGCCGACGGCGTTGTATCGGGCCTTGCCCCAGAGGGCGACCCCGTCGGCGAAGAAGATCGAGTCGAGCAGGCCGCGCTCGGCGGTGCGGGCCAGTTCCTGGAAGTACCGCAGATCGGTGATCCGCTCGGGGCTGCTGGAGGGGTGGCGCCAGGCGGCGTCGTGATGCCCGGCGTTCATGAGGAAGGCGTTGAGGTGGAGGGTCCGGGGTGCGGTCATTTCTTGTCCTCGGATAAGAGCCGGGTGGGGGCCCCGCGGGGCGGGAGCCGGGAACGGGGGGAGCGGGGACCACGCGTGGCGGGGCCGGAAACGGGGGGACGGGGCCGAAACGGCCCGGGGCCCCGGGTGGTCAGGGGTGGCCCGGGGGTCAGGACGGGACGCGCCAGGTGCTCAGGCGGCGTTCTATCGTGACGAGGAGCTGGTTGAAGGCGAGGCCGATCGCGGAGATCGTGACGATGCCCGCGTACATCTGCGGGATCGCGAAGTTGAACTGCGCGGCGTTGATCAGGTAGCCGAGGCCCGCCTTCGCGCCGATCATCTCGGCCGCGACCAAGACCAGGATGGAGACGGCCCCCGCGAGCCGGATGCCGGTGAAGATGACCGGCACCGACGCCGGCAGGATCACCTTCTGGAACAGCTTGGGCGTGGACAGGTCCATCGAGCGCGCCAGTTTCACCAGGGTCGGATCCGCGTTGCCCACGGCGCTGATGGTGTTGAGCAGGATCGGCCAGACGCAGGCGTAGACGACGATCGAGACCTTCGAGGTCTCGCCGATGCCCAGCAGCAGGACGAACACCGGCAGCAGCGCGAGCGCCGCCGTGTTGCGGAACACCTCCAGCAGCGGCCCGAGCAGCGCCGCCACCGGCCGGTACCAGCCGATCAGCAGCCCGAGCGGGACCGCGACGGCCACCGCGATGCCGAATCCGCCGAAGGAGCGGGCCAGGCTCGCCTTGCTGTGCTCGGCGAGCTGCCCGTTGCCCAGCAGCTCCCACCAGGCCTTGGCGACCTCGCTCACCGGCGGCAGGAACGTCGCGTCGACCAGCCCCAGCCGCGGCGCCGCCTCCCACAGGGCCAGCAGCGCGAGGATCGCCGCCGAGCGCAGCGCCACCGCCCGCAGCCCCCGCAGGGCGCGCAGCGCCAACGCCGTGGCCGGTGCCCGTACGGAGGCCGGCGCGGGGGTCCGTACCGCCTCGGGCGCGAGGGTCCGTACCGCCGTCGCCTCCACCGCCTCCTGCACCGCCGCTTCCACCGTGGTGCTCATACGGCGACCTCCTCCTTCTCCAGTTGCTGGGCTCGGGCCACCTCGTCGTGGAGCAGGGTCCAGATCTCGTGGCGGTAGCGGGCGAACTCCGGGCTGGAGCGCAGGTCTTCACCGGTGGCCCCGGTGGCCCGGTCGCCGAACGACACGGGGACGACCTGCTTGACCCGGCCGGGGCGGGAGGTGATGACGGCCACCCGCTGCCCGAGGTAGACGGCCTCTTCGATGCCGTGCGTGATGAACACGATCGTCTTGCCGGTGCTCTGCCAGATCCGCCGCAGTTCGTCCTGGAGGGACTCGCGGGTCTGCGCGTCGAGCGCCGCGAACGGCTCGTCCATCAGCAGCACGTCCGGGTCGTACGCGAGCGAGCGCGCGATGGCGACCCGCTGGCGCATGCCGCCGGACAGTTCGTGCGGGTGCCGGTCCTCGAACCCGGTGAGGCCGACGAGGTCCAGGAACTCCCTTGCCTTCGCCGCTCGTTGGCGGCGCGGGACGCCGGTGGCCTCCAGACCGAACTCGATGTTGCCCAGCGCCGTGCGCCACGGCAGCAGCGCGTACTGCTGGAAGACGATGCCCCGGTCGAGCCCGGGCCCGGTGACCGGCTTGCCGTCGAGCAGGATCCGGCCGGAGCTGGGCGGGGTCAGGCCGCCGAGCAGGTCCAGGAGGGTGGACTTGCCGCAGCCGCTGGGGCCCACGACGACCACGAACTCCCCCGACCCGATCTCCAGGTCGATGCCGTCGAGGGCGGTGAACTCCTTCTTCTTGTCCTTCGTCGGGAAGGTCTTCGTCACGGAGTCGAACACGATCTTCGCCATGGTGCCGTCAGCCCTTCCCGGACGCGTTGAACTCGTTGGTGTAGAGGTCGGCCGCCTTGAGCTGGCCCTTCTTGATCTCCCCGCGCTCGCCCAGCCAGTCGATCCACAGCTGGAACTCCTTGTCGGCGATCCGGCCGCCGGGCTCGGCGACCCCGTAGGAGCGCCAGTACTGCAGGGTCGAGGTGTCCTCGTTGCGGCCGCGCTTCTTTACGATCTCCGTCATCCGCGCGATGACCTCCTCGCGCGGGGTGGCGCGGGACCAGTCGATGGCCTTGCCCACGCCCGTGGTGAAGGTGCGGACGGTGTCCGGGTTCTCCTTGACGAACTTCTTCGTCATCACGTACGAGCCCGCGCTGAACGCGCCGAGCAGTTCGAAGTCCTTGAACAGCGGCCGGATGCCGCCCGCGCCCAAGGCCTTGTCGCGCAGCACGCCGCTGAGGACGCCGACCTCGATCTGCTTCTGTCTCAGGGCCTGTTCGGTGTTGACGGGGGGTACGACGAGCGATTCGACCTTGGCCGCGTCGGCCTTGGGGACTCCGTTGCGCTCCAGGTAGATGTCGAGCAGGGCCTGGGCGTGTGCGCCCAGGGTGTTCATGCCGACCTTCTTGCCGATCAGATCGCGGGCGGACCGGATCGGGCTGTCCTCCAGGACGTAGTAGCCGAGGTACGTGTCCTTGTCGGAGCCGTAGTAGGAGGTGACGGCCTGGATCTGGGCCTTGCTGGACGCCAGTTTGACGATCGCGCCGTTGAAGGCGCCGCCGAAGTGGGTCTGGCCGGTGGCCGCGGACTGGATGTCCTGGGGGCCGCTGATGGTGTTGCCGACCCATTCCAGGGCCAGGTCGCCGAGGTAGCCGAGGTCGGCGGCGAGCTCGGGGAGCGTGACCGCGCCGACGGCGCCCTGGTACTTCAGGGTGGTGACCTGCTCGCCCCGGGAGCCGGAGGCGGTCGCCGTCCCGCAGCTCACCGCGGCCGCCGAGATGCCGAGCAGGGTGAGGAACTGGCGTCGGGAGGTACGGGTGGTGGTGAAGGCTGCGGACATGGCGATTCCTTGTCGATCCGGGTCGGGCGAGTCAGGCGGGGCGAGCAGGTCGGGCGGGGCGAGCAGGTCGGGCGGGTGATTCCGTACGGAGATCAGCGCGCGGTGGCGAGCGCGGCGGCCTGGGCGGCGCGCAGGGCCTCGGCGAACTCGTCGACGGCCTGGTACAGGTCCAGCTCCGCCTCGGGCCGCAGCCGGTCCGGGCCGGCCCCGCGCTCGACGGAGGAGTCGAGGACGAAGCGGCCGGCGGTGACGTGCCGGGCGCCGAGCGCGGCGAGGACCGGGCGCAGGGCGTAGTCGATGGTCAGGACATGGGCGAGGCTGCCGCCCGTGGCCAGCGGGAAGACCGTCTTCCCGGCCAGTCCGTCCTGCGGGAGCAGGTCGAGGAAGGCCTTGAGGAGACCGGTGTACGAGGCCTTGTAGACGGGCGTCGCGATGACGATCCCGTCGGCTTCGGCGACGGCTTCCAGGGCCCGGCGGATCTCCGGCTCGCCGCGGCGGGCGGCGAGCAGGTCGGCGGCGGGGAGCTCCCGGACGGCGAGCTGTGCGGTCTCGAACCCGGCGTGGTTCAGGCGGCGCAGCACGTGGTCGGCGACCACCTCGGTACGGGAGTGGAGGGACGGACTGCCGGTGAGGGCGAGCAGCTTGGGCACGGAGCGCTCCTTGGCTGACGGGGAGGGTGGGGCGGGACGGGTCATGCGGGAGCGGTCGGCTCAGGCTCCGGAGGTGGAGGCTCCGGAGGCGATGCCGAAGGCCGGGTCCGGCACGGACTCCGGGCTGATCAGACGGGACGGGACCCCGTCGGGCCCGACCGGGACGTCGCCGTCGACGGTCACGCGGCGCAGGGTGCGCTCGTTGTCGTCGGAGTCGTCGACGCCGTAGTGCTGGGTGGCTCGGTTGTCCCAGATCGCGACGTCACCGGTCTGCCACTGCCAGCGGACGGTGTTCTCGGGGAGCTCGATGTGGGCCTGGAAGAGGTCCTGGAGGAGGCGCGAGTCGCGGCCGGTGAGCCCGTTGATCCGCTGGACGAAGTTGCCGAGCAGCAGGGTGCGTTCGCCGGTCTCGGGGTGGACCCGGACCACCGGGTGCTCGGTGAGGAACTTGGTCGAGGTGAACACCTCGCGGTACTGGGCGAGCGCCTCGGGCAGGGCGTCGGGCCTCAGGGCCGCGTAGTCGTACTCGTTGGAGTGCACGGCGCGCAGGCTGTCGGCGAGGACGCGGAGCGGCTCGGGCAGGCCGGCGTAGGCGGTGGCGGTGTTGGCCCACAGGGTGTTGCCGCCGTACGGCGGGATGGTGACGGCCCGCAGGATGGAGAAGGCGGGGTAGGCGGGGACGAAGGTGACGTCCGTGTGCCACTGGTTGGCGCGGGCTCCGTGGTGGGAGTCGATGCCGAGCGCGTAACGCCCGTCGGCGGAGGGCACGGTGGGGTGCGCGACGGGCGCGCCGAGCAGCTCGGCGAAGGCCTCGTGGCCGTCCTCGTCGAGGTGGTCCTGCCCCCGGAAGAAGACGACCTTGTGGGCGAGCAGTGCGGACCTGATCCCGGCGACGGCGTCGGCGTCGAGGTCGCCGCCGAGGCGGACTCCGCCGATCTCGGCGCCTATGCGGCCGCCGATCTTGGTGACGGTGAGGTCGGTGCGGGTGGCAGTGGACATGGGAGGCTCCTTATTTATTTCCGCAGAGGAAGAAATGAGGGAAAGCGAGGGCGGAGGGGTCCGGCGGGGGAAACGGAGGCGTCGGGGCGGGGAAGAGGACCGGCTGCGGACGGGGCGGTCTGCGACGTTCGGCGGACGGAGGGCGGCCGGTGACGGGATGCGGCGGGTAGCCGACAGCCGGCGACGGAGATCAACGGGCGAGCGGACGGACCGCGCTCGGTGAGACCTGTCCGAACCGCGGGGCCCCGTGCACGCCCCGGACGACGGGGCACGAACGCCCGCGCCCCCGGAACGCGGCGACGCAAGGATTCAGGGGCACTGACGCTCGGGGCCGCTCACGCCCGGGCCGCTCACGCCCGGGGACGCTCACGCCCAGGAGCAGCGACGCCCAGGGACAGGCACACCCGGAAGCAGTGAGGCTCAGGGCCGGCGGCGCTCAGGAACAGCGCGGGGCCGTACAGCGACGGCCCTGACACTCGCCCGGCGCGGTACAGAGGCCGGGGGTGTGGAGCCGCGGGGCGAGGAACTCGGTCGCGGTCATGTCCCGGAGACTGCCAGCGCCCCCACCCCCGGTCAACCCCACCGAGCACCCCGCGCCATCACCCCCGACCCCCGACACACACCCCCAGTGACCTGCGCTTTAACCGTTTCCCGCCACTCCGGGAGCGGCCGAAACCCATGGCCTGATTTCACGCCCCCGCAACGCACCCGCCACGCACCACCACATCCCGCCCCACCTCGGCCCACCTCGGCCCGCCCCGTCCCCGCCGAGCGCGGCGACACGGCATGATCGGGACCACGCCCCACCCCCCGAGGAGCCCGCCCGTGCCCCCCACCCCCGGTGACAGCCGGGCCGCCGCCAACGCCGCCTCCGTGCTCCGCGCCGTCCTGACCCACGGCCCCCTCGCGCGGAGCGACATCCCGAAGCTCTGCGGTCTCAGCCCTGCCGCCGTGTCCCGGCAGACCACGGCCCTGCTCCGCGCCGGCCTGCTGCACGAGCGCCCCGAGACGGAGCCGCACGCCGCAGCGACCGGCCCCGGCCGCCCCCGCATCCCCCTCGACCTGCACACCGGCCCCCTCGGCGGCCCCCTCGCCGCCGGCCTGCACATCGGCGTGCCCGCCTCCACCTTCAGCCTCGTGGACCTGCGCGGCCGCGTCCTGGCCCGCCGGGCCTTCCCGCACGCGGGCCGCTCCCCCGGCAGCCTCCCCGCCGACATCGCCGCCGAACTCGGCCGGTTCCTCGACGCCTCCAACCCCGCCGGCCGCCCCCTGCTCGGCGTCGGCGCGGCCCTCGGGGGCTGGGTCCGCCCCGCCGACGGCACCGTGGTCCGCCACGACGCCCTCGGCTGGCGCGACCTCCCCCTCGCCGCCGAGCTCTCCGACCGCCTCGGCCTGCCCGTCTCCGTGGACAACCACGCCCGCGCCGTCGCCCACGCCGAGATCCTCTTCGGCCGCCCGGAGGCCCGCTCCAGCCTCCTCCACCTCTTCATCGGCAACGTCGTCGACGCCGCCTTCGGCATCGAGGGCACCGTGCACCAGGGCCCGGAAGCCGCCGCCGGGGACGTCGCGCACCTCCCGGTGCCCGGGTCGCGGACCCCCTGCGCGTGCGGTCGTACGGGCTGCCTCCAGGCGACCGCCTCCGACGGGGTCCTCGGCGCCGAGGCCGTGCGCCGGGGCATCGTCCCGGAACCTGCCGACAACGCCGTAAACCTCCTGGTCGACGCCGCCGCCACCGGCGACCCCCGTGCCGACCGGCTGCTGCGCGAACGCGCCCGTACCGTGGGCCGGGCCGCCGCACTGCTCCTCGACGTGTTCAACCCGGCCGTCATGGTGGTCGCCGAGCTGGCCAGCATCCTCCACGACGGCTACCTCGACGAGATCCGCGCCGCGGCCGGCGACCAGGACCGTTACGGGCGGCGGATCGTCGCCCCGCAGGCGGGTCCCGCCGTACTCCCGGTAGCCTCCGCGACCGTCCTCCTCGCCCCGCTCTTTCGTGACCCCTCCCGACTCACATGAGAGGGCGAGATCACATCCGGTGGTTATAGGTCGTTCACAAGGACCCCCCTAACATTCGAGCCATGACGGTCCTGCCTGATGACGGGCTCTCCTTGGCCGCCGAATTCCCTGACGCGACGCATGAGCAGTGGCAGCGCCTGGTAGAGGGCGTGCTGCGCAAGTCGGGCAAGGAAGTTTCCGGCGAGGCAGCGGAAGACGCGTTGTCCACGAAACTCGAGGACGGGCTCACCACCCGCCCGCTGTACACCGCGCCCGAAACCGCGCCCGACACCGGCTTCCCGGGGTTTGCGCCCTTCGTACGGGGCGGCCGCCCCGAGGGCGGCGCCGCCTCGGGCTGGGACGTGCGCCAGCGGATCGCGGGCACCGACCCCGTACGGGTGAACGACGCGGCCCTGGCCGACCTGGAGAACGGCACCACCTCGCTGTGGCTGGCCGTCGGCGACGCCGGCCTCCCCGCGGAGGGCCTGGGCCGTGCGCTGGAGGGGGTCTACCTCGACCTGGCGCCCGTCTCCCTGGACCCCGGAGCCCAATTCACCGAGGCTGCACAGGCGTTCCTCACCCTGTGTGCCGAGCGCAAGATGCACCCGGAAGCCATCCACGCGAGTCTCGGCGCCGACCCTCTGGGCCACGAGGCCCGTACAGGCGAGGCGCTCAGCCTCGCAGAAGCCGTCGAGCTGGCCCAGGTGACGGCCGCCGGCTATCCCCACGTACGCGCCCTGACCGTCGACGCCCTGCCCTACCACGAGGCCGGCGGCAGCGCCGCCGAGGAGCTGGGGCTCTCCCTGGCCACCGGGGTCGCCTACCTGCGCGCCCTCACCGAAGCGGGCCTGACGGCCGAAGCGGCCTTCGGCGAGTTGGAGTTCCGCTACGCCGCCACCGCCGACCAGTTCCTCACCATCGCCAAGCTGCGGGCCGCCCGCCGGCTGTGGGCGCGGATCGCCGAGGCCTGCGGGGCTCCGGAGGCCGGCGCCCAGCGCCAGCACGCCGTGACCTCGCCGGTGATGATGACCCGCCGCGACCCGTGGGTGAACATGCTGCGCACCACCGTCGCCTGCATGGCGGCGGGCGTGGGCGGCGCCGACGCGGTCACCGTGCTCCCGTTCGACCAGGAGCTCGGTCTGCCCGACGCGTTCGCCCGCCGCATCTCCCGCAACACCTCCACCATCCTGCTGGAGGAGTCCCACCTGGCCCGCGTGATCGACCCGGCCGGCGGCTCGTACTACGTCGAGCAGCTCACCGACGAACTCGCACACGCCGCCTGGGAGTTCTTCCGAGGCGTCGAGAAGGCGGGCGGCCAGGCCGCCGCCCTGCGTTCCGGGCTGGTCGCCGACCGCCTCGCCGAAACCTGGGCCGCACGCTCGAAGAAGCTGGCCACCCGGCGCGAACCCGTCACCGGAGTCAGCGAGTTCCCGCACCTCTCCGAGAAGCCGGTCGTACGGGAACCCGCGCCGGCCCCGCTCACCGGCGGACTGCCGCGCGTGCGGCGCGACGAGGCGTACGAGGCCCTGCGCGCGCGCAGCGACGTACACCTGGCGGCGACGGGAGCCCGGCCCACCGTCTTCCTGGCGGCCCTGGGCCCGGCGGCCGCGCACACCGCCCGCGCCACCTTCGCCTCGAACCTGTTCCAGGCGGGCGGCATCACCCCGGTCCACGACCCGGTGCCGGTGACCCCGGAGACGGCGGCGGCGGCCTACGCGGCGAGCGGCGCCGACGGCATGGCCGTGCTGTGCTCCAGCGACGCGCTGTACGAGGAGCAGGCCGAGGCGGTGGCCGCGGCCCTGCGCTCGGCCGGCGCGACGACCCTGTTCCTCGCGGGCAAGCCCGGTACCGCCGCGACGGCCGTGGACGAGTACGTCTTCGCCGGCTGCGACGCGGTCGCCGTGCTGTCCTCCGTACTCGACCGGATGGGAGTCGCGCAGTGAGCACCCCCCGCATCCCCGATTTCTCCGAACTCCCGCTGGACGGTGCGGCCCCGGCGGCCGGTTCCGAGGACCAGTGGCGCACGGCGGTCAAGGAGTCCACCGGGACCACCCCCGCCGACCTGCTGTGGGAGACCCCCGAGGGGATCGGCGTACAGCCCCTGTACACGGGCCGCGACCTGGAGGGCCTGGACTTCCTCCACACCTACCCGGGTGTGGCCCCGTACCTGCGCGGCCCGTACCCGACGATGTACGTCAACCAGCCCTGGACGATCCGGCAGTACGCGGGCTTCTCCACGGCCGAGGAGTCCAACGCCTTCTACCGGCGCAACCTCGCGGCCGGCCAGAAGGGGCTGTCGATCGCCTTCGACCTGCCCACGCACCGCGGCTACGACAGCGACCACCCGCGGGTGACGGGCGACGTCGGCATGGCGGGCGTGGCGATCGACTCGATCTACGACATGCGCCAGCTCTTCGACGGCATCCCGCTGGACAAGATGACGGTGTCGATGACGATGAACGGCGCCGTGCTGCCGGTCCTCGCCCTCTACATCGTGGCGGCGGAGGAGCAGGGCGTCTCGCCCGACAAGCTCGCCGGGACCATCCAGAACGACATCCTCAAAGAGTTCATGGTCCGCAACACCTACATCTATCCGCCGAAGCCCTCGATGCGGATCATCTCCGACATCTTCGCCTTCACCTCGCAGAAGATGCCCCGCTACAACTCCATCTCGATCTCCGGTTACCACATCCAGGAGGCCGGAGCCACGGCCGACCTGGAGCTGGCGTACACCCTCGCGGACGGCGTGGAGTACCTGCGGGCGGGCCAGGCCGTCGGCCTGGACGTGGACGCCTTCGCACCGCGCCTGTCCTTCTTCTGGGCGATCGGCATGAACTTCTTCATGGAGGTGGCGAAGCTGCGCGCGGCCCGCCTCCTGTGGGCGCGCCTGGTCAAGCAGTTCGACCCGAAGAACGCCAAGTCCCTTTCCCTGCGCACCCATTCGCAGACCTCGGGCTGGTCCCTCACGGCGCAGGACGTCTTCAACAACGTCACGCGCACCTGCATCGAGGCGATGGCGGCGACCCAGGGCCACACCCAGTCGCTGCACACCAACGCCCTGGACGAGGCCCTCGCCCTCCCCACCGACTTCTCTGCGCGCATCGCCCGCAACACCCAGCTCCTCCTCCAGCAGGAGTCGGGCACCTGCCGGTCCATCGACCCGTGGGGCGGCAGCGCGTACGTCGAGAAGCTGACGTACGACCTGGCGCGCCGGGCCTGGCAGCACATCCAGGAGGTCGAGGCGGCCGGCGGCATGGCGCAGGCCATCGACGCGGGCATCCCCAAGCTCCGCGTGGAGGAGGCGGCGGCCCGCACGCAGGCCCGCATCGACTCGGGCCGGCAGCCGGTGATCGGCGTCAACAAGTACCGGGTCGAGACCGACGAGCAGATCGACGTACTCAAGGTCGACAACTCCTCCGTGCGCACCCAGCAGATCGAGAAGCTGCGGCGACTGAGGGCGGAGCGCGACGAGGCGGTCACCCAGGACACCCTGCGGGCGCTGACCAACGCGGCCGAGCGCGGGGACGGCAACCTCCTCGCCCTGGCGGTGGACGCGGCGCACGCGAAGGCCACGGTGGGCGAGATCTCGGACGCCCTGGAGAAGGTGTACGGGCGGCACGCGAGCCAGATCCGTACGATCTCGGGTGTGTACCGAACCGAAGCAGGCGAGTCCCCGTCCCTGGAGCGCACCCGCGCGCTCGTCGACCGGTTCGAGGAGGCGGAGGGCCGCCGGCCGCGCATCCTGGTCTGCAAGATGGGCCAGGACGGGCACGACCGCGGCCAGAAGGTGATCGCGACCGCCTTCGCCGACCTGGGCTTCGACGTGGACGTCGGCCCGCTGTTCCAGACCCCGGAGGAAGTGGCCCGCCAGGCCGTGGAGGCCGACGTGCACGTGGTCGGCGTCTCCTCGTTGGCCGCCGGTCACCTGACCCTCGTACCGGCGCTGCGCGAGGCCCTCGCGGCGGAGGGCCGTGAGGACATCATGATCGTCGTGGGCGGGGTCATCCCTCCCGCGGACGTCCCGACCCTCCTGGAGATGGGGGCGACGGCGGTGTTCCCGCCCGGCACGGTCATCCCGGACGCGGCGCACGACCTGGTGACGCGGCTCGCCGCGGACCTGGGCCACGAGCCGCACGAGCTGTAGGCGCCGTGCCCCGGATCGACATCACCGCCTACACGAAGGGCGTACTCGACGGGAAGCGCGCGTTCGTCGCGCGCGCGATCACCCTCGTCGAGTCCACCCTGCCCGCGCACCGGGCCCTGGCCCAGAGCCTGTTGACGGAACTCCTGCCCCACTCGGGGCGGGCTCGCCGCATCGGCATCAGCGGGGTTCCGGGTGTCGGGAAGTCCACCTTCATCGACGCGTTCGGCACCCTGCTGACGGGGCTGGGCCACCGGGTGGCGGTCCTGGCCGTCGACCCGTCCTCCACCCGTACGGGCGGCTCCATCCTGGGCGACAAGACCCGCATGGAACGCCTCTCCGTGGACCCCGCGGCCTTCGTCCGCCCGTCCCCCTCGGCGGGGACGCTGGGCGGGGTGGCGAAGGCCACCCGGGAATCGATCATCGTGATGGAGGCGGCGGGCTACGACGTGGTCCTCGTCGAGACGGTGGGCGTGGGCCAGTCGGAGACGACGGTCGCCGGGATGGTCGACTCCTTCCTGCTCCTCTCCCTCGCCCGCACGGGCGACGGGCTCCAGGGCATCAAGAAGGGCGTCCTGGAGCTGGCCGACGTCCTCGCCGTCAACAAGGCGGACGGCCCGCACGAGCGCGACGCGAAGTCCGCGGCGCGCGAACTGTCGAGCGCGCTGCGCCTGATGCACCCGGCCGACGCCGCGTGGACCCCGCCGGTCCTGACCTGCAGCGCCCGGGAATCCACGGGCCTGGAGGAGGTCTGGAACCGCCTGGAACAGCACCGCGTGCTCCTGGAAGCGGGCGGCCGCCTGGCGTCGAAGCGGGCGGCCCAGCAGGTGGAGTGGACCTGGTCGATGGTCCACGACGAACTCCTGGAACGCCTCCGCTCGAACACGGCGGTACGGGACCTGGCCCCCACCCTGGAATCAGAGGTCCGGGCGGGCACCCTGACCCCGACCCTGGCAGCGGACCGCCTCCTGGCGGCGTTCACCGACTCCTGAGATCCAGCCTCACCGGCGCTTACTTCCAGCCCCGCCGGCGCTTACTTCCAGCCCCGCCGGCGTTTGAGGCGCGGGGTCCGGGGCGGAGCCCCGGGAAACGGCGAAAGGGCGGGGCGGGGAGCAAGCCCGCGCAACGGCGCTCCCGGCCCCGCCGGGCTCAGGCTCGGGGTCAGGCGGGAACCAGCACGGACCCGCCACTGGCCAGCACCCGCCGCAGCACCCGCCCCCGCTCCTCCGCATCCCCCTCGGAGAGCAACGCCGCCAGCACGGCAACCCGCGCCTGCGGCGCCCGCAGCGTCCCCGTCGGCACGGCCCCGGCCGCGACCAGGTCCACCGCACCCCCGTGGGTGTAGATCTCCGTCACCGGCCCGGCCGCGACCCGCGTGGTCAACGCCACCATCACGCCGTCCGCGACGGCCGCCTTCACCGCGTCGACGACCTCCGGCGTCGCGTTGCCCGCGCCCGTCCCGACCAGCACGATCCCGCGCGCCCCCGCCGCCACCGCGGCGTTCAGCAGCACCGCGTCACCGCTCACGTGGTGCACGACGACGTCCACCCGCGGCGGCCCTTCCGGCGCCTCCGGCATCGCGGGCAACGGCAGCGGCTCCGGCCGCACCGGCGTCCGCAGCACGGTGACCTTGCCGAAACCGACCTTCCCCAGCAGTTCCTTCGACGGGTCGGCGAAGGCGTCGAGCGCCACCGCCTGCGCCTTCACGGTCCCGCGGGCCGCGTGCACCCGGCCCGCGAACGTGATCAGGACGCCGAGCCCGCGCGTCTTCGACGCGGTCAGCAGGGCATCGTAGAGATTGCCGGGACCGTCCCCGTCCGCCGCCCCCATGGGCCGCTGCGAACCGGTGAACACCACGGAACGCGCGTCATGGTGGTGCAGGTCCAGCAGGAACGCCGACTCCTCCAGCGTGTCGGTGCCGTGCGTGACGACGACCCCGTCCACACCCGGGTCGGCGAGCACCTCGTGCACGGTCCGCAGCAGGGTCAGCTGGTGCGCGGTGGTCAGCCGCGGGCTGTTGACGCTGAACAGGTCAACGACCTCGACGCTCACGCCCTCCGGCAGCGGCGCGGTGGCCATGACCTCGGCCCCGTCCGCATCGGCCGCGAAACCGGAACCCTGCCAGCGGCTGGCTATCGTCCCGCCCGTACTGATCACGACGATGCGTCCCATGACCCCGACCCTTCCCTCACACAGCCCGAAACGGCCCGCACAGATTTTCTACAAACGGCAATGGTAGGCCGATCTACGCGCAATACGATTGCGATTTCACCCAGCCCCGCAACAAAACCTGAGCGATAATTGCGCCATGGACGCGATCGACAAAGAAATCTTGCGCGAGCTCCAGGCCGACGGCCGGCTCAGCAACCAGGAGCTCGCCCAGCGCGTGGGCCTCACCCCCTCCCCCTGCATGCGCCGGGTCCGCCAGCTCGAAGAGGAAGGGATCATCCAGGGCTACCGCGCGGTGATCTCCCCCGAAGCCGTGGGCCGCGGCTTCGAGGTCCTGGTCTCCGTGGAGGTCCGCCGCGACCGCGAGGCCGTCGAAGCCTTCGAAGCGGCCCTCCAGGACATCCCCGACGTCATCGAGGCCTACCGCCTCTTCGGCAGCCCCGGCTGCCTCCTGCGCATCGCGGTGGCGGACCTCCGCGCGTACGAACGCCTCTGGATCGAACAGCTGACGGCCCTCTCGGGCGTCACGGAGGTCAACTCCCAGATCATCATGAAACGCATCAAGGAACCGACGGGCCTGCCGGTCTGACGATCGGGATCAGTCGCCCTTCGGCAGGCTCTCGTACGAGAAGGCGCACCGGACGGTCCCGTCGGCCACCGGTACGAGGCGCACCTGCTCGGCCGGCATCTGCAGCGACTTCCCTGTGGGCTCGTCCCACAGGGAGACCGCCCCGCCCGCCTCACCGAAGGAGACGTACGGGCGCTCCGGACGGAGGACGCCGCCCCGGGTGCCGAGCTTCGTCGCGGGGACGGTGGGCTCGACGCAGGTCCACTCCGGCTCCACCCCGAAGTAGGAGGGCAGCCCTGCCTTCCGGACCGCCGCCGCGCGGAAGTCCCCCACTGCGGCGCCCACCGAGTCCAGCACCCCCGCGACGCACAGCACCACCACGGTCGCCTGAGCGCCGACGTACAAGGGGACCCTGAACCGGTCGACGGGGCTGACGCCCGGAACGTGCACATGCTTCGCGATGCCCCACAGGGCCGGTACGAACAGGACGGAGCTCAGCAGGATCGTGAGCTTCACCGCCGATACGGCCTGCCAGATCGCCGGCACGTCGAGGTCTGCGGGCATCAGGTCGAGGCTGTCCGCGTACATCGCGTGGAGCACCGATCCGGAGGACACCACGAGGGACGCCACGGCCGCGAAGACCAGAGGCACCGCCCAGGTGAGCCACTCGCCCCAGGTCCACTGCCGGACCAGGAGCCAGATGCCTCCGGCCGTCGCCAGTACGGCGAAGACCAACAACATCCCCCGCGGGGTCCAGTCCCTGCTGCCCCCGCTGTCCGTGCCGAGGAAGACGACAAGGCTGGACGCCGCCGCCAGACTCCACACGACGAGGCCCCCCGCGCGGGCTTCGGACACGAAGAAGCCTCGCGCCAGTCGGGCGCCCGCGAGGAAGCACAGCACCGCCGCCCCGGCCCACACCCACGTCCACACTCCGCTCTGCTCCCGGGCGACCACCGCACAGAAGCCCATCCCAAGGAGCCGGGCACCGAGACGGTACGCCCTGCGGCGGGCATCGTCCTCGCGGTGGGGCACGATGTGGCCGGCCGTCCCGCGGGAGGCCACCCGTACGTCGGTGGCGGACGCGGGAGCGGACGCGCCGGGCAGGCCCATGCGCGAGAGCCGACGGGCCTCCGACGCCGTACCCGTCACCACCGTGCCGGTGTCGTGGTACCCGCGCCGCTCCGTGAAGCGTGCGCGTGCCACCGCCGCCGCGCGCCGCAGCTTCGCCATCGGCGTCAGAGGCCTCGGAGCAGGCACCCGAGGCGGCCGGTGGGCCGTGGTGTGCGCCCACCAGGTGGTCAGGCTCTCCCTGTCACGGTCCATCGGCTCGCAGTGCCGGGCGTACAGCTCCAGCCGCTTCACCCGCGCCAGGCGCTCCACCTGCCAGACCGCGGCCCGGCCCGTGCGCCGGTTGCGGGCTCCGAAGAACCGCACTTCGACGGAGTACATCCTGGCCGAGGGATCGGCCCGCAGCACGCCCCCGGACAACCCCTCGCCCCGCGCGAACGAGGTGACGACCGGCCAGTCCCGTTCACCGAAGGCCCGTTCCGCCTCGTCCCAGTCGCGCTGCCCGCCCCGCACCTCGACCAGTACCAGTACCCGCTGGTCGTATCGCTTCCCCTGCACCGGCCCCCCTCTCGCCCACCACACATTGACCGACCGTCGAATTTACGGTTAGGGTCACCTAAGTCGAATAGGGCGCGACCCTGGCCCCCCGCCCCGTCCCGTCTCCATGCGCGCCGCCTCCAGGGGGAGTTGTACTACCCATGCTGAGTTCGAGGCTGACGAACGCGAACATCATCACCATGGACCCGGACCGTCCCTTCGCCCGTGAGCTGGGGATCTGGCGGGGTCGGATCGTGGGGCTCGATGAGGACGTGGCCTCGTTGCCCGCCCGGGAGGTCGTCGATCTGCAGGGCGCCACCGTGCTGCCCGGGTTCATCGACAGTCATGTGCACCTGGCCTGGACCGGGCTGAAGCAGAGCACCCCGAGCGTCGCCCCGTGCGAGCGGGTCGAGGACGTGCTGGCGGTGGTGGCGGAGGCGGTCTCCCGCTCGGCGGGCGGGGAGGGTGCCTGGGTCGACGTGATGGGTTACGACCAGCGGGCCTTGGGGCGACATCTGACCGCCGCCGAGCTGGATACGGTCAGTCGTGGGCGCAAGGTGTTCCTCATGCACGACTCCGGCCACGGGTGCGTCGTCAACAGTGCGGTGCTGGGGCTGCTGCCCGCCGAAGTCCCGCACCAGGACGGCTTCCTCGCCGAGGCCGCCATGACCGCCGCGCGGCGGCTGCGGCTGCCGTACGGGCAGGCCGAGATCGCCGACGCCGTCGAGCGCGCGGCCCGGACCTGCCTCGCCGAGGGCGTGACCGCCGTCGCCGAGGCGGGCATCGGGGGCGGGCTGCTCGGTCACAGCCCGGTGGAACTCGGCGCCTACCAGCTGCTGCGGGACCAGGGAAGGCTGCCGCTGCGGGTCCAGCTCATGCCGGCCGGCGATACGTTGCGGCCGCGCGAGGCACACCGGGAGGACGGCTTCCCCCGCGCCCTGGACCTGGGCATGCGCACCGGATTCGGTGACGACTGGCTGTCGCTGGGCGCGCTCAAGATCTATACCGACGGCGGCATGATGGCCCGTACCGCCGCGCTCACGGCCCCGTACGCGGGCACCGACCACACCGGCCAGCTCCAGGACGACCCCGAGCGCCTCACCCGGCTGATCGTGGACGGTCACCTCGCCGGCTGGCAGCTCGCCGTCCACGCCATCGGGGACCGCGCCGCCGACCTCGCGCTCGACGCGCTGGAGCAGGCACAGCGGCTGCTGCCCCGCCCGGACGCGCGGCACCGGATCGAGCACGCCGGACTGATCCGCCCCGACCAGCTCCCGCGCTTCGCGCGCCTGGGCGTCAGCGCGGTCGTCCAGCCGACCTTCCTCCACTCCTTCGGGGACGACTACGCGGACGTGATGGGTGAGGAGCGGGCCCCCTGGATGTACCGGGGGCGCGGGTTCCTGGACCACGGGGTGACCCTCGTGGGGAGTTCGGACCGGCCCGTCACCGACGGGGCCCCGCTCCGGGCGATCCAGTTCATGGTCGAGCGCGCCTCCGCCTCCGGGCGGCCGATCGGGCCGGACGAGGCGATCACCGTCGAGGAGGCGCTGCGCGCCTACACGGTCGCCGGTGCGTACGCCTGCCGGTGGGACGACAGCGCCGGCAGCCTCGCCCCGGGGAAGCGCGCCGACCTGGTCGTCCTGGGTGACGACCCGCGGTACGTCGATCCCTCCCGGATCGGCGCCATCGAGGTCGTGGCGACATGTGTCGACGGATACGAAGCTACGGACGAAGGAAAGCTGTGAGCAGTCAGGTGAACGTCCTGGAACGGTTCTCCCCCCTGTGGGAGGCGCCCGAGATGCCGCCGCGCTGGGTGATCTGGCACGCGGGCGCGGGCGACTCCTTCGTCTTCGACCGGGAGTTCAACATGCCCGTGGACGTGGACGACGCGCTCCTCGGGGAAGTCCTGTGCCGGATGCGCGAGGCCGGGGTCCCCGAGGGCGTCGACTACCCCGGCCGCCCGTGCGGATGACGGCCGCACCCGCTCCGGCCCCGGCCACCCGTACGGACGACCCTGCGCAGCCCTGGCTCAGCTCGCCCGCGCCGGGGCTGTGGGCGGTGCGCGTGAGCCTGTACGCGGAGCGGGCGCGGGAGTTGGAGGGGACGCTCGACGATGCCGAGCGGGCCCGGCTCCAGGGGTTCAGGCGTGCCGCCGACCGTGACCAGTACCGGGTCGCGCACGTCGCGCTGCGACAGTTGCTGGGCGACCGGCTCGGCCGGGACCCGGCGCAGGTGCGCTTCTTCCGCGAGCCCTGCCCCGGCTGCGGCGCACCGCACGGCCGGCCGGCCGTGACCGACGCACCGCTGCACTTCTCGCTGTCCCACGCGGGGGACGCCGTACTGGTGGCCTTCGCGGACGGTCCGGTCGGCGTCGACGTCGAGCGGCGGCCTGCCCCCGAGCTGGCGGCCCAGGTCTCCTCCGAACTGGCGGAGGTCCTCCATCCCGCCGAGCGCGCCGAGCTGTCGGCGCTGCCGGCCGGCGAGCGCCCCGCCGCGGTGGCCCGCTGCTGGTCCCGGAAGGAGGCCTACCTCAAGGGAGTCGGCATCGGCCTCGGCGGAAACCCGACCCTGACCTACGTGGGCACCGGCGCCACCGCCTCGGCTCCGCCGGGTTGGACCGTCACCGACGTGCCCGTCTTTCCCGGCTACGTGGCCGCACGCGCCGTCCGTACGCGCCGACTTGGCTCCTCTAACTAGGTAAGGCTAACCTTACCTCGACCGTTCCGCCGGGAGGCCCTGCCCCCGCACCCGCACGCGGCGGAACCGAGGAAGGAACACCTTGACCACGGCCACGCTGCCCCCTGCCGCCGCGCACGCCACCCTGTCGCCCCGCACCCCCGCACCCCGGTGGCGCGAGGTCCCCGGGTTCTCGGTGCGCCCGGCCCGCCGGGACGACGGCCCCGCGCTCGCCGCCCTCTCCCGGCCGTTCGTCCACGCGGGGGCGCTGCGCGAACGCCCGCTCTCCCTCTACCTGGCCCGGGCGTCCGACTTCCTCGTCGCCCAGGCGCCCGACGGGACCCTCGAAGGCTGCCTCGGTCTGCGCGAACACCCCGCCGCCGGCGTGCTGTACAACTTCTGCGTCGCCGCCCACCGGCAGGGCACGGGCATGGGCGCCCGCCTGCTGCACGCGGCGTTCGCCCGGGCCCGTACGCGCTCCCTGCCCGAGCTGTTCACGGCGACCACCGGCAGCGGCCGCCTCTTCCTCCGCCACGGGTTCCTCCCGGCCTGCCCGAGCCTGGCGCCGGCCGACTGGGCGCAGTCCCTGGACCCCGGCCGGGGTGCGCGCGTCCTGTCCCGCGCCCTGTAGGCGGCGAGAACCGCCAAGACGAAGGGGCGGGCCCCCTGAAGGACCCGCCCCGAGCCGTGCCGCCGTCGCCCGTCGCCCGTCGCCGGCCGCCGGTCCTACGCGGCGTCGAGGATGGCGGGCAGCGCCGCCACCAGGGCATCGGCCCGCTCCTGCGGCAGCGTCAGGGCGGGAGCCAGCCGTACGACGCCCGCGCCCGCGGCGTTCACGAGGAACCCGGCGTCCTGCGCGGCCCGCTGGACCCGTGCGGCGACCGGCTCGGCGAGGGCGATGCCCAGGAGCAGGCCGGCGCCCCGCACTTCGCGGACCAAGGGGTGTTCCAGTGCCTCGATGCCGCGCCTCAGCCGCTCCCCCACCCGCGTGGCATGCTCGAGCAGCCCTTCCTTCTCGATGGTCTCCAGGACGGCGAGCCCGGCCGCGCACGCGACCGGGTTGCCCCCGAAGGTGGATCCGTGCTGACCGGGGGTCAGCAGCCCGGCGGCGGCGCCGAAGGCGACCGTGGCGCCGATCGGCAGGCCGCCGCCCAGCCCCTTGGCCAGGGTGATCACGTCGGGCTCCGCTCCCGGCTCCGCCTGGTGCGCGAACCAGTGGCCGGTGCGGCCGATCCCGGTCTGCACCTCGTCCAGGACGAGCAGGGTACCCGTGGCGCGGGTGATCTCGCGGGCCTCCCGCAGGTAGCCCCGGGGTGCCGGGACGACTCCGGCCTCGCCCTGCAGGGGTTCGAGCAGCACCGCGGCCGTGTGCTCCGTGACGGCCGCGCGGAGCGCCTCCGCGTCCCCGTAGGGAACGTGCGTGACCTCTCCGGGCAGCGGCAGGAAGGGGGCCCGCTTGGGCGGCTGGCCGGTGAGGGCCAGCGCCCCCATGGTGCGCCCGTGGAACCCGCCCTCCGTGGCGACCAGGTGCGGGCGCCCGGTCCGGCGGGCGATCTTGAAGGCGGCCTCGACCGCCTCCGCGCCCGAGTTGGCGAAGAACACCCGGCCCGGCCTGTCCAGCAGGGCCAGCAGCCGTTCCGCCAGCGCGACGGCCGGCTCCGAGACGAACAGGTTCGACACGTGGCCGAGCCGGGCCACCTGGTCCTGGACGGCCGACACCAGGGCCGGGTGGGCGTGCCCGAGCGCGTTGACGGCGATCCCGCCGGTGAAGTCCGTGTACGCGCGGCCGTCCTCGTCCCAGACCGTGCTGCCCTCGCCCCTGACCAGGGCCAGCTCGGGGGTGCCGTAGGTGTCCATCATCACCGCGCGCCAGCGGTCGGCGAGCGGTGTCGTCGTGCCGTCGGCGGTCACGCGCCGTCCCCCTCGTCGCCGCCGGGCCCCTGCGGGCCGGGCTCCTCGTCCGGCACCACCGTGGTGCCGGGTCCGTCCTCGGTGAAGACTCCGCGCAGCAGCGCGTGCGGCACCCGGCCGTCGATGACCTGCGCCCGGGCGACGCCGGCGCGTACGGCGCGCAGGCAGCCCTCCATCTTGGGGAGCATGCCGCTGGCGAGCTCCGGGAGCAGGGCGTCCAGCTCACCGGCCGTCAGGCGGTCGATCACCTCGGTGCTGTGCGGCCAGTCCGCGTACAGCCCCTCGACGTCGGTCATCACCACGAGCCGGTCGGCCCCGAGGGCCACGGCCAGGGCCGAGGCCGCGAGGTCGGCGTTGACGTTGTAGATCTGGCCGTCCTCGCCGCGCGCGACGGGTGAGACCACGGGGATGCGGCCCTGCTCGAGCAGTGCGGCGATGGCGCTGCCGTCCACGTCCACGATGTCGCCGACCTGGCCGATGTCCACCGGCAGCCCGTCCACCCAGGCCGGGCGCCGGACGGCGGTCATCGTGTGGGCGTCCTCGCCCGACAGGCCCACGGCGAACGGCCCGTGGACGTTGATGGCGCCGACCAGTTCGCGCTGGACCTGGCCGGTGAGCACCATGCGCACCACGTCCATGGTCTCCGGCGTGGTCACCCGCAGCCCGGCCTCGAAGCGCACCTCCAGGCCGAGCCGGTCGAGCAGTGCGCTGATCTGGGGCCCGCCGCCGTGGACGACGACGGGACGCAGGCCCGCGTGCCAGAGCTCCACGACGTCCTGGGCGAACGTCCGGTGCGCGGACGGGTCCGCCATGGCGTTGCCGCCGAACTTGACGACGACCGTCCGGCCTTGGAGCTGCTCCAGCCAGGGCAGGTCCCGGGGGGCCGGCACGGCGGCCGGCACCCGGGCCTGCGCCTTGGCCTGCTCAGGCCTCTGCGTCTGCCTCTGCGTCTGCGTCTGCGTCTGCGTCTGCGTCTGCGTCTGCATGTGCGTCGTCGTCTCCGCCGTCATCCCGACCCCGTTCACGAGCTGTAGGCGCTGTTCTCGTGCACGTACTCGGCCGTCAGGTCGTTGGTCCAGATGACGGCCGAGGAGTCACCGGAGCGCAGGTCCACGGTGAGGGCGATCCGGCGGCCGGACAGGTCGACCTTGTCCCGCGGCTCTCCTGCGGCGCCGTCCCTGCACACCCAGACGCCGTTGATCGCCACGTCCAGCCGGTCCGCGTCGAAGACGGCCGACGTGGTGCCGATCGCGGACAGCACCCGGCCCCAGTTGGGGTCCTCGCCGTGCAGCGCGCACTTGAGGAGGTTGTTGCGGGCCACCGAGCGGCCCACCTCCACGGCGTCCGCTTCCGAGGCCGCACCGACGACGGCCACCTCGATCTCCTTGGACGCGCCCTCGGCGTCCGCCACCAGCTGGAGCGCCAGGTCCCGGCACACGGTGTGCACGGCCGCGGTGAGCTCGGCGGGTCCGGGCGCGATGCCCGAGCTGCCCGAGGCGAGCAGCAGCACGGTGTCGTTGGTGGACATGCAGCCGTCCGAGTCCACCCGGTCGAACGTGGTGCGCACCGCCTCGCGCAGCGCCGCGTCGAGCACCTCGGCGCTCGCGTCGGCGTCCGTGGTCAGGACGACCAGCATGGTGGCGAGGCCGGGGGCGAGCATCCCGGCGCCCTTCGCCATGCCCCCCACCGTCCAGCCGGGTCCGGAGGCCACCGCCGTCTTGTGGACGGAGTCCGTCGTCTTGATCGCGACGGCCGCCTCCTCGCCGCCCTCGGGCGACAGCCGGTCGGCGGCGGCGGTGATGCCGGCCGTCACCCGGCCCATCGGCAGCCGGACGCCGATGAGGCCGGTGGAGCACACCGCGACCTCGTCGGGGGTGACCTCCACGGCCAGCGCGGTGCGCTCCGCCATCACCCGGGCGTCCTCCGCGCCACCGGGGCCCGTACAGGCGTTCGCGCCACCGGAGTTGAGGACGACGGCGGAGATCCGCCCGTCGGCGAGCGCGCGGCGGGACCAGCGGACGGGCGCGGCCTGTACGCGGTTCGAGGTGAAGACACCGGCGGCGGCGCGGGACGGGCCCCGGTTCACCACCAGGGCCAGATCCGGGTCACCGGACTCCTTGATGCCGGCGCGCACGGCGCCGGCAAGGAATCCCCGGGCGGCGGTCACACTCACGGAGCCACTCCATTCATGGGCAGGCCCAGCCGTTCCGGCAGGCCGAGGGCTATGTTCATGCTCTGCACCGCGCCACCGGCGGTGCCCTTCGTCAGGTTGTCGATGGCGCTCACGCAGATCAACCTGCGGGCGTGCGGATCCACGGCGATCTGCACCTGGGCGGTGTTCGAGCCGAGGACGGCGGCGGTGGTGGGCCATTGGCCGGGCGGCAGCAGCCGCACGAACGGCCTGTCGGCGTACGCGGCTTCGAACACGGCGCGCACGTCGTCCTCCGCGAGCGCCTCCGCGGCCGGGCTCAGCCGGGCCGAGCAGGTGGCGAGGATGCCCCGGGGCATGGGCGCCAGGGTGGGCGTGAAGGAGACCGTCACGTCCGCGCCCGCCGTGCGGGACAGGTTCTGGGCGATCTCCGGAGTGTGCCGGTGGCCGCCGCCGACTCCGTACGGGCTCATGGAGCCCATCACTTCGGTGCCGAGGAGGTGCGTCTTGAGCGCGCGTCCGGCGCCGGAGGTTCCGCTGGCGGCGACGATGACGGCTTCGGGCTCGACCAGGTGCGCCGCGTAGGCGGGGAACAGGGCCAGGGTGACCGCGGTGGGGTAGCAGCCGGGAACGGCGATCCGGGTGGCACCCTTCAACTCCGCGCGAGCTCCCGGCAGTTCCGGCAGACCGTAGGGCCAGGTGCCGGCGTGGGCGCTGCCGTAGAACCGCTCCCAGGCCGCCGCATCCCGCAGCCGGAAGTCGGCTCCGCAGTCCACGACCAGGGTACCGGGCTCCAACTCGGCGGCCAGGGCGCCCGATTGCCCGTGGGGCAGGGCGAGGAAGACCACGTCGTGGCCGCGCAGGGAGGCGGCGGAGGTGTCCAGGAGGATCCGGTCGGCGAACTCCGGAAGCTGTGGCTGTACGGTCCCCAGCGGGCGCCCCGCGCTGCTGTGCGCGGTCAACGCACCGATCCCCACGGCGGGATGCGAGCTCAGCAGGCGGAGCAGCTCCCCGCCCGCGTAGCCGCTGGCACCGGCCACCGCGACCCGTACGGTCATGTTCTTCCGCTCTCTCTCGGTTCGTTGGGTGCCCCATCAGCGACCGGACGACCGACCGCAGGCGGGCGCGCCGCGGTCCGGGCGCCGGGCGGGTGCGCTCAGGCGTCCTTGCGCACGTCCCGGGACCCGCCGCCGAGCAGCAGCTCGCGGAGCAGGGTCTCGGTCGTGCACACCACCGCGCTGCGGGCCGCCCAGCGCAGGGCCATCGCGTGCTCCTCGGCGGAGAGGTCGGCGACGGCGTCGGCGACCACGAAGGGCTGGATGTCGTTCATGAAGGCGTCCGCGGCGGTGAGCAGGACGCCGAGGTGGGCGTGGACCCCGCAGACGATCAGCTGGTCGCGTCCCTCCGAACGCAGCAGCCTGCCCAAGTGGCTGCGGAGGAAGGCGTTCTGGCGCACGTTGGCCAGCACGCGCTCGCCCGGCCGCGGGGTGAGCGGCGGGATGATCGCGGCGGCGTCGGCGCTGTCGCCGATGCCCGGCCCCCAGACGTCCGCGGCGAGTCCCCGCTGGCCCGGCGGCTGGGCGGCCGGCTCGGCGGTGAAGACGACGGGAATGCCGAGTGCCGTGGCGAGGGCGCGGAGGGCCGTGATGTTCTCCACGAGTTCCACGACCGGGGACCTGTCCGTCGGGAGCTCCCCGACGAAGTGGTTCTGCATGTCGTGGACCAGCAGGGCGGCGCGGCCGGGGTCGATGGCCCAGGACGCGCAGGAGCGGGGCAGGGCGGCGCGGTCGGGCATGGGGTAGGAGCCGATGGCAGGCAGGCCCATGACGATCCCCTTCCCCTGATGCCGTGCGTGCGGCTCCACACGGAGCCCCTACGGAGTTAGCTTAGCCTAACCTAACCGACCCTTGCCCCGCTCACGCGATCCGTCGACAACCGGCCACACGCGCGGGCCCGTTGCACCGAGAGCCGCCGGGCCGGCCCGCCCGGCGGACACGGGGCGGCCCCGGACGCGGCGCGGGCGCGGCACGTCCGGGGCCGTCCCGGTCAGGCCTCGACGGCCGTCGCCAGGGACCGGGGGCGGAGGTCGGTCCAGCTCGACTCGATGAACTCGAGGCACGCCTCACGGGTGGTCTCGGCGAGGGCGACCGTCCATCCGCCGGGAGCGTCGGCGAAGGAGGGCCAGAGGGAGTGCTGACCCTCGTCGTTCACCAGGACCAGGAAGCGGCCGTCGGCATCGTCGAACGGGTTGGTGCTCATACTGGGGTTCCTCCAGGAGCCCGATGGGACCGGCGGATGGCGTCGGCGTGCGGCGCGCGCAGTCCGACAGCGGGCGCCGTGCCCGTGGGGAAGGTCGATCGGGAATGAAGAGAGTCAACCACTTAGGTTAGGCTCGCCTAATTATAGAGCTTAACGTTTCCCCTTCCCCCTCACAAGGAGGCACCGATGCGTGCACTCGAACGGATCCTGGCCGAGGACGGCTCGGAGAGCCCCTTCGCCGCGTTCGACCTGCCCGGCACGCCCGGCACCGATGAGTTCTGGGCGGCCGCGGCTCCCGCGTCCGCGCCTTCGGGCGACGGCGGTTGGGTCACCCTGTTCCTCTGGCGCGGCAGCCCGACGGTCATCGATTTCGAGAGCTGGTCGGATCCGGTGGCGCTGCTCCGGTGGCGCGACACGGACTGCTGGTACGCCGAAGTGCGCATGCCCGCACGGCTCCGAGTGACCTACCGGTTCCTCGCCGATGACGGATCGTCGTACGCCGATCCCCTCAACCCGGTCCGGGCGGGCGGCGAACGCTCCGTCGTGGCCACCCCGGACGCTCCGCCCCAGCCGTACTGGCCGGCCGTGGGCGCCGACGACGTACTGCCCCTGCCGCGCACCCGGATCCGCTGGGCGAGCGAGCGGCTCGGCGGGAAGCGCACCGTACGGGTCCACCCGGTGGGCGGCGGCGGACCGGTGGTCCTGCTGCTCGACGGGGACGACTGGCTGTACCTCCACCCGGCCATGACGGCCTTCGACGCGGCCTTCGACGCCGGCGACATGCCCCCGGCCACGCTGGTGTTCCTGCCCACCAAGGACCGGCAGGCGGAGTTCGGCTGCCGGCCCGAGCTGTGGGAGGCGGTACGGGACGAACTGCTGCCGCTGGTCGCCGGCAGCGGGGTGCCCGCGGACCTCGGCCGGCTGGTGGTCGCCGGGCAGAGCCTCGCCGGCCTGAGCGCGATGTACGCGGCCCTGGAGTTCCCGGAGCTGGTGTCCCGGGTCGCCTGCCAGTCGGGGTCGTTCTGGTGGACCCCGGAGGCCTCGGACCTGCCGGACCCGCTGGGCGGTCCGCGCGGCGGCACCATCGCCGCGCGGCTGCGCGAACGCCCCGCCCCGGCCGGGCTGCGGATCGCGTTCGACCTGGGCGAGCACGAGGCGCGCATGCAGCCCCACTGCGAACTGGTCGAAGCCCTGACGGAGCAGGCCGGTGCGACCGTACGGGTGTCCCGGTCGGCTTCGGGCCACGACCGGGCGGGCTGGCGCCAGGCCCTGCTCAGGGACGTCGCCTGGGCGCTGGCCTGACCGCCCGACGGCAAAGGGGCCCGGGTGCCCGGCGATCCGCCGGGCACCCGGGCCCCTTCTGTTCACCGGCTCACGAGGTCAGCGCGTGACCGCCGCGCAGTACGCCGGGTCGTTGGCCAGCAGGTGACGGTGCGTCCCTTCGGCCGTGACCACCCCGTCGTCCAGGACGAGGACCCGGTCGGCCGCGTCCAGCAGGGCCGGGCTGCTGGTGATGACCACGGTGGTGCGGCCCCGGCGCAGCTCCGCGATCTTGCGTGCGACGAGCTGCTCGGTGACCGCGTCCACGGCAGTGGTCGGGTCCCGCAGCACCAGCACGTCGGAGTCCGCGGCCAGCGCCCGGGCCAGCGAGAGCCGCTGGCGCTGCCCGCCGGAGAGGTTCGAACCGCGGTCGCGGACCTCGTAGTCGAGTCCCTGGCGGTGCAGGGCGACGACATCGGTCAGCATGGACGCCTCGACGGCCTCGGGCACCGTCCGGCTGGTGCCCGACGGGTCGATGTTCGTACGGAGGGTTCCCGCGAAGATCTCCCCGTCGTACGGGTTCACCAGCATCAGTTCGCGGACCGCCTCGACCGACAGGTCCGCGAGGTCCTGCCCGCCGAGCCGCACCGTGCCGCCGTACGCGGCCGGCGGCACGTTCACCGCCAGGATCGAGGCGAGTTCGGCCGCCGCCCGCGGCTGGTAGACCGCGATCGCCGTGAACCGGCCCGCCGGGACGTGGAACTTCAGGCCCTGGAGGGACTCGTACCGGACGCAGTCGATCTCCAGGTCCCCGCCGGGTGCCGGGCGGGCCGTCCCCGGGGCCGCCACCGGCGGGGCGGACAGCACCAGGGCCATCCGCTCCGCCGAAGCGCGCGCCATCATCACGTACTTGGGCATGTCCGAGAACAGCCGGAGCGGCTCCATGATGAACTGCGCCAGGCCCACGGCCATGACGAGCTCACCGATGCTGATCTGCCCGTCGAAGGCCAGCCAGCCGGCGGTCAGGGTCACCGCGGCGGCGAGGGTCGAGTTCAGGGCCAGCGCGGTGCCCGTGTAGGCGCCGTTCACCTTGGCGACCGTGATCGCCTGCTCCTTGGCCTCCGTGCTGACCTTGCGGTAGGACCGGAAGGCCGCGTGGTTGCCGCCGAAGCCGTGCAGCGGGCGCAGGCCGGTGATCAGGTCGGCGACCTTGGCACCCGCCCGCGCCACCCGGGCCTGCTGCTCCTGGGTGCTGCTGCCGATCCGCTTCGACATCACGCTGAGGGTCGACAGGATCGCGACCGTCCCGATCATGACGAGCAGGCCGAGCCGCAGGTCCGCCAGGCTCAGCGCGACCGCCGCGACCAGCACCGCGACCGAGGAGCTGATCAGCATCGGCACGACCTCGACGATGTCGGAGGTCTGGTCGGCGTCCTCGGTGGCGATGGTGAGCACCTCGCCGGACTTGAGGTCCACGTCCCGGGCCACCGGCTGGAGGCCGCAGGACGCGACCCGCACCCTCCAGTGGTGGGCCTCGGTCGTGTTGGCCTTCTGCAGGATGCGCATGCCGAACCGCCACGACAGCGACACCGTCGTGATGATCACGGCCAGCGCGGCGATCGAGAGGGCGAGCGCCCCCAGGCTCCGTTCGCGCATCGTGTGGTCGACGATCATGCCGAGCGCGATCGGGAAGGCCGTCTCGCCCGCCTGGTACAGGCCCATGAGGACGGTGCCCCAGACCATGGCGCCGACGTTGCGCCGTATGGCGGTCCGCAGGATGTCGGATCCCGCGCGGCGGGATCTCTGGACGTCAGGAGTTGTCATCAAGGTGCCGGGCAATCGCTTCGGGGGTTCGCAGGGTGAGCAGGTCGCGGATGGTGATCGTGGGGCCGAATTCCCGGCGCAGGAGTCCGACCAGGCGTACGGCCAGCATGGAGTGTCCGCCGAGGGACACGAAATCGCTCACGGCGCTCACCTCGTCGTCGTCCAGGTCCAGGGCTTCGGCGAAGAACTCGCAGACCAGGACCTCGGTCTCGGTCTCCGGGCCGCGCTCGCCCGAAGTGGTCAGCGCGCCCAGCGGCTTGGGCTCCGGCAGGGCCTTGGTGTCGGCCTTCCCGTTCACCGTGAGCGGGATGGCCTCGACCTGAGCGTAGTGCGTCGGGCGCAGGTAGTCGGGCAGTCCGGCGCCCACCTCGGCGGCGACCGCCGCCAGGTCGGAGCCGGCTCCCAGCACGAGGTACGCCGCCAGCCGGTAGGCGCCGTCGACCTGCGGGTCGGGCTGGGCGACCGCGGCGGTGAACCGGACCGCCGGGTGCGCGGCGAACGCCGCCTCCACCTCGCCCAGTTCCACGCGGTGGCCCCGGATCTTGACCTGCTGGTCGGTGCGGCCGAGGTACATCAGGTTCCCGTCCGGCCGACGGACCACCAGGTCGCCGGTGCGGTACATGCGCTCGCCGGGGGCGCCGAACGGCGAGGCGACGAACCGGTGCGCGGTCTGGGCCGGCTGGCCGAGGTACCCGCGGGCGATGCCGATGCCGGAGACGTAGAGCTCACCGGGAACCCCGTCCGGCAGCGGCCGCAGCCACGGGTCCAGGACGAACACCTCGGTGTTGTCGATGGCCACGCCCACCACCGGGTCCTGGCACTCGAAGGTGCCGACGCCCAGGGTGTTGATGGTGTATTCGGTCGGGCCGTACAGGTTGTACCCGACCGTCCCCTCGGTCTCGGCGAGCCGCTGCCACAGGGTCGGGGTGACCGCTTCTCCGCCCAGGAGCACCAGCGCGGGGCGCCGCTCCGGGTTGTCGAGCAGGCCTTCGGCCGCCAGCTGCTGCGCGTAGGTCGGGGTCACGTTGATGACGTCGATCCCGTGCTCACGGCAGTAGTCGACCAGTCCGGGTGCGTCGCGGCGCAGTTCCTCGTCGCAGATGTGCACCTCGTGGCCGTCGGCGAGCCACAGGAGCTCCTCCCACGACATGTCGAAGGCGAAGGAGACGGTGTGCGCGATCTTGAAGATCCGGTTGCCGTGCTCCGCCAGCACCGGTTCGAAGATGCGGCGCTGGTGGTTGATCAGCATGTTGGTGAGGCCGGCGTACTCGGTCACGACGCCCTTGGGCTTGCCCGTCGAACCGGAGGTGTAGATCGTGTACGCCGGGTACCGCAGCCGGTTCGGGTGGTCCGGTGCGAACGTCACGAGCGGCTCGGCCTCCGGAAGGGGCCGGTCCAGTTCGATCAGGTCGCCGGTCAGCCTGGGGGCGACGGCGCTGACAGTGAGGATCACCTCGGGCCGGGCGTCCGCGACGATCGTGGCGATCCGCTCGTCCGGGTGGTCCAGCTCCAGCGGTACGTACGCGGCTCCGGTGCGCAGTACGGCGAACAGCGCGACGATCCACTCCAGCGTGCGCGGGATCGCCAGGCCCACCGTCTTCTCCGGGCCGATGCCGCGTCCGGCGAGCACACCCGCCAGCAGGCGGCTGCGGCCCTGGAGTTCGGCGAAGGTCATGCTCCGGCCCTGGGCGACGAGCGCGACCCGCTCGGGTGCGCGGTCCGCCGCCCGGTCGAAGCGGTCGACCACCGTGTCGGTTCCGATGTCCGTACGGTCGGCCGGCCCGGGCACCGGCCCGAGGCCGGGCAGCGCGCCCACCGGTCCGGTGGAGCGGGCCAGGTCCTGGAGCAGGCCGACGTAGTCCTCGAGGAGGCGGCGGGCGCTGTCGGAGTCGCCGTGGCGGTGCTCCAGCTTGACCGTGAGCCGGTCGCCGGGGGTGACGACCCAGGTGAAGGGGTAGTGCGTGGAGTCGTCCGACTTCACCTCGGTGATGCCGTGGCGGGCGTTCATCTCGGCGAGCCCGTCCAGGTCCAGGAAGTTCTGGAGCACGAACAGGTTGTCGAAGAGGGTGTCGTGGCCGCTGGCCCGCTGGATCTCGCCGAGCCCCAGGTGCTCGTGCTCCATCGCGTCGACCCGGGCCGCCTGTACGGCGGCCAGGTACTCCCCGACCGAGTCCTCGGGCCGGGCCCGCGTCCACATGGGCACGGTGTTGAGCAGCACGCCGACGATGTCGGACAGGCCCTCTCCCTCGCGGCCGGAGACGGTCACGCCGAACACGGCGTCGCTGCGGCCGGTGTGGGCGCCCAGGAGCAGGCCGAAGGCGCCGGTGAGGACCGAGTTGAGGGTGACTCCGTGCGCCCTGGCCGTCTCCCGCAGCAGCTGCGACTGTTCGGCGGTCAGGGTGTGCAGGAGCGCGGGCGGCAGGTCGTCCGAGAGGGACGGCGCCGGTCCGGCGAGCAGCGTCGGGCCGGAGAGCCCGGTCAGGTGCTCGGCCCAGAACCGCTCCGAGACGGCCGGGTCCTTGGCGGCGAGCGAGCGGGCGTGGTCCTCGAAGCCCGGTACGGCCGGGGTCGTGGAGGGCAGCTCACCGGCGAGTACGGCCCGGTAGGCCTCGAACAGGTCCCGGAGCACTATCGCGCGGGACCATCCGTCCCACAGCAGCAGGTGGTAGCTGAGGAGCAGGCCGTCGCGGCCTTCGGGCAGCCGGATCACGGTCAGCCGGATCAGCGGCGGCTCGGCCGGGTCGAAGCCGGTGTTGCGGTCCCGGACGCGCAGGGCTTCGACCTCCTCCTCGGTCGACAGCTCGACCGTGTGGACGCCGACGCGGCGGCCCGCCTTGAGGATCTGGACCGGGTTGCCGTCGTCGTCGGTGGTGAAACCTGCGCCGACGACCGGGTGCCGGGCCATGACCACGGCCATGGCCTCGGTCAGTGCGTCGGTGTCGAGGCGGTGGTCGAGGGCGAAGTAGCTCTGTGCGACGTAGTGTCCGGCCGTGCCCGCCAACTGGGCCTGGAAGAACAGGCCCCGCTGCAGGGCGGTGACGGGCGCCGTGCGCTCGGCCGTCACGGAGGCTTCCGCGAGGGTTTCCAGGGCGTGCAGCCAGTGCGCGGTGATCTCGTCCGGGATCTCCTCGGCGAGGGTGAAGGTCGCGTGCAGGCTGCCGGTGGCCGCGTCGGTCCAGGCGTTGACCTCGACGGCGTACGGGCTGCCCTGGTCGCCGCCGGTGATGTGCAGCGCCTGGGACTCGCTGCCCCGGCCGAGGTAGTTGAAGAGCACCTGCGGTCGGGCCGTCAGCAGCGGGGCCGTCTGCGGGTTGAGGTAGCGCAGCCGGCCGTAGGCGAGGTGCCCGGACTCGTCCGGCTGGCGTGCCGCGAGCTCGCGGGCCGCCGCGACCGGGTCGGTGTGCGCGGTGAGCCGGACCGGCGCGATGGCGGTGAACCAGCCGACCGTACGGGTGTAGTCGTGGTGCTCCAGTACGGACACCCGGCCGTGCCGCTCCAGCTCGATCGCGAGATCGGTGGGCGCCGGCTGGATCCGCGTCAGGGCGGTGCGCAGGGCGCCGCACAGCAGCTCGGTGAGCGCGACGCCGAGCGCCGCGGGGGCGGTGCGCGTCACCAGGTCGCTGGCCTCGGGGCCGAGGACCACGGTGGTGTCGCGCAGCGCGCCGGACGCGGGCAGCAGCGCGGGGGCCCGGAGGGTGTCGACCCAGTGCCCGAGGTCGTCGGCGCCGGCGGCGGACCGCAGGGTCAGCGCGTCGGCGTACTCGGCGTACGAGGTGGTCGCCGGTGCGAGGGTCTCCCCGCGCAGGGCGGCGGCGAGGTCGTCCAGCAGGATCAGCCAGGACACCGAGTCGACGGCGATGTGGTGCACGGTGACCACGAGGGTGCCGGTCTCCGCGAGCCAGGTGAAGGCGGTGACCTCCCCGGTCTCGGGGTCGAGCCGTCCGGCGGCCTCGTTGGCGGCGGCCGTGGCGTCGGCCGCGTCCGTGCGGACGACGGTGGCCTTGCGGGCGGGTTCGGTGCGCAGGGTCCACACCCCGTGCTCGGTGTTCAGCCGCATCCGCAGGGCCGGGTGGGCGGCCAGTACGGCGTCGGCGGCGCGCTCGATGTCGGCGAACGCGGTGCCTTCGGCCACCTCGACGGTCCGGGCCTGGGCGAACCGGGCGAGGGTACCGCCCAGTTCGCGCTGGCGCAGGATGATCGGGGTGGGCGCCAGCGGGCCGTCCTCGCGGCGCGCGGGGGCCGGAGCCGGGGCCCGGGTCTGCGGTGCGCGCGTGCCGAGGAGCTCGGCGAGGGCGCGCGGCGTCTTCAGGAGGAACACGTCGCGGGGTGCGATCGGCAGGCCGAGCGCCCGGGCGCGGTTGACCACGGTGATGGCGACGATGCTGTCGCCGCCCGCGCCGAAGAAGTCGGTGTCCGCGTCGGCGGCCGGGTGGGACAGGGTGTCGGCGAAGACGCCGACCAGCGAGGCGAGGAGGGAGTCGGTCGCTGCCTCCGTCACGGAACCGCCGGCCACCGGGGTGTCGTCCTGTGCGGCCGCCGCGATCAGGGCCTTGCGGTCCAGCTTGCCGTTGACGGTCAGCGGCAGGGAGTCCACCGGCAGGACCCGGCCCGGCACCATGTGCACGGGCAGCTTCTCCGCGAGGAGGGCGGAGAGGTCGCCGGGCACCCGGCCGACGACGTGCGCGACCAGGTGGTCGCCGCTGTCGGCCACGGTGACGGCCACGTCGACGACGCCGTCGAGGTCGCGCAGCGCGGACTCGACCTCGCCGAGCTCGATGCGGAAGCCCTTGAGCTGGACCTGGTCATCGGCGCGGCCGGTGAACTCCAGCTCGCCGTCGAGGGTACGGACGGCCAGGTCGCCCGTGTGGTACATCCGGGAGCCGTCGTTCGCGAACGGGTTCGCCACGAACCGGCCCGCGGTGAGGCCCGGCCGCCCGAGGTAGCCGAGGGAGACCTGGTCGCCGGCCACGTAGATGGCGCCCACCTGCCCCGGCGGCACCGGCCGGAGCCGGTCGTCGAGCAGGTGGGTGACCAGGCCCGGGATGGGTCCGCCGATGGGGCTCACGTCGTCGCCGAAGGCGAAGTCCCCGTCGGTCAGCACCCGGTGCGTCACGTGGACCGTGGTCTCGGTGATCCCGTACATGTTGACGAGTTCGGGCGAGGCGGCGCCGTGCCGCTCGACCCAGCCGCGGAGCCGTCCGAGGTCCAGTGCCTCGCCGCCGAAGATGACGCGGCGCAGGGCGGGGAGCGGTGCGCCCGCGTGCCGGTCGGCCTCGACGAACTGGTAGAAGGCCGAGGGCGTCTGGTTGAGCACGGTCACTCCGCGCTCGCGGACCAGCCGGTGGAAGTCGACCGGGGAGCGGGTCAGGCCGTAGTCGGGGACGAGCAGCTCGCCGCCGTGCGCCAGGGCGCCCCACAGCTCCCAGACGGCGAAGTCGAAGGAGTAGGAGTGGAACTGGACCCAGACGTCGTCGGGGCCGAAGTCCATGTCCGGCTGGGTGTTGGCGAGCAGCGACACCACGCTGGAGTGCGGGACCACGACGCCCTTGGGCTTGCCGGTCGACCCGGACGTGTAGATCACGTACGCGGGGTCGTGCCAGCTGACCTCGTCCGTCGCGGCGTCCGCCGTCCCGGCGGGCTCCCGCGGCAGTTCGTCGCCCTGTACGAGGACCCGGGCATCGACTCCCGCCCGCTCCAGCAGGGCGGTGAAGCGTGCGCGCTGGCCGGGGTCCACGAGGACGGCCTGCGGGGCGGCGTCGCCGAGGACGTACTCCAGCCGGTCGTCGGGGTAGGCCATGTCGAGCGGGACGTAGGCGCCGCCCGCGCTGACGATCGCGACCAGGGCGACGACCTGCTCGATGGTGCGCGGGACGGCCACGGCCACGCGCCGGCCCGGCCGGACCCCGGCCGCGCGCAGGGCGGCGGCCAGTTCGTTCTTCGCGTCGGCGAGTTCGCCGTAGGTCAGGGAGCGGGTGGTGCCGTCGAGCGCGCACTGGGTGACGGCGGTGGCCGCCGGGTTCCGGTCCGCCGCTGCGTCGAAGAGTGCGCCGAGCGTGGTCGGGGTGATCCGTGCGGGGCTCCGGCCGCCCTCGGGCGCCAGGTCGCCGACCGGGGCGTCCGGCCGGGTGAGCAGGCCGGTGAGGGTGTGCGTGAACCGGGTCAGGATGTCCCGGGCGCTGCTCTCGCGGAGCAGTTCGCCGTCGTAGATCAGGTTGAAGCGCGGGCGCCCGTCGAGGGCCCGCTCCACGACCAGGGTCAGCGGGTAGTGCGGGGCTCCCTCGTTGACGAGGCCGGTGACGGCGAGGGTGTCGCCGGTGCGGCGCAGGGCGGCCACGTCGGTGGCCACGTCGAACACCACGAGGGTGTCGAAGAGGGAGCCGACGCCGGCCAGCCGGCCGATCCGTGCCAGCGAGACGTGCTGGTGCGGCAGGACCGCGCCCTGGTGCTCGCGCACCGAGGCGAGCAGTTCGCGCGCCGTGGTGCCGGCGGCCCACCGTGCGCGCAGCGGGACGGTGTTGATGAACAGGCCGACCATGTCCTCGATGCCGGGGACGTCCGCGTCGCGGCCGGAGACCGTGGAGCCGAAGACCACGTCGGCGGAGTGCAGGATCCCGCCCAGGGTCACCGCCCAGGCGCTGTGCACGGCCACGCTCAGCGGTACGCCGGCGGCACGGGCGGCGGCGTCGACGTCGAGGGACTGCGCCGGCTCGACGGAGGTGTCGGCGAACCGGTCGGACGGGGTGTGGTCCCGGGCCACCAGCGAGGGGCCGGGCAGCTCGGCGAGTTCGGCGCCCCACACGCGGTCGCTCTCGTCGGCGTCGCGCTCCGCGAGCCAGCCGACGTAGTCGGGGAAGCCGCTCAGCGGGTAGGTGCTTCCCGGCGCGTGGTACTCGGCGAGCAGCGCGCGCAGCATCGGGGGCACCGACCAGCCGTCGGCGATGATGTGGTGGACGGTCTGGACGAGGACGTTGCGGCCGGATTCCGGGTCGCGGACCAGGGTGAACCGCATCAGCGGGCCGGTGGCCAGGTCGAATCCGGCGCGGCGGTCCCGCTCGGCGAGTTCGTGGAGCTCCGCCTCGGTGATGCCGGGCCGGTCGAGGGTGGTGAAGGGCGCCTCGGCGCCGCTTTCCAGTACGGAGACCACGCGGCCGTCGGCGAGGGCCGTGAACCGTGCGGCCAGGTTCGGGTACAGGGTGAGCAGACGGGTGGCCGCGGCCCGGAGGCGGTCGGGGTCGAGCTCGCCCTCCAGCGTCAGCAGCTGCTGCTCGACGTAGCTGCCAGCGGAGTCGTCGTCGAAGACGGAGTGGAAGTACAGGCCTTCCTGGAGCGGGGTCAGGGGCAGGACGGCGCGCAGCTCGGGTCCGTCCAGGGCGTCGACGTCGGCCTGGGTCAGCCGCACCAGCGGGAAGTCGCTGGGCGAGTGGCCGCCCTCGTCGAGCGCGGCCAGGGCGGTGAGGGCGGCTTGGAAGTACCCGCCGATCGCCTCGATGTCCTCGTCGGTGAACATCCCGTCGGGCCAGGAGAGGGTGGTGACGAGCTCGTACGCGCCGGTGGCGGAGGGTTCGGCGATCGCGTTGAACTCCAGGGCGCGCGGCAGGCGCATCTTCGGGTCGCGCTTCTCGCCGAGCTGGCCGGTGGTGCCGGAGAGCTGCCAGTCCCCCGACGCGCCCGCGTCGAAGCGGCCCAGGTAGTTGAAGAGGACCTGGGGTGCGGGGGCCGTGAAGGGGGTGTCGGCCAGGTAGCGCAGGGCGCCGTAGGAGACGCCGTTGCTCGGGACGCGGGCGAGGTCTTCCTTGACCGCCTTGAGGGCGGCGGCGAGGTACCGGGGGTCGGTGAAGTCACCGGTCGTGCCGGGGTCCACGGTCACGGGGAACAGCGTCGTGAACCAGCCGACGGTGCGGGACAGTTCCGGCTCGATGCCGGCGGCGCCCGCCACGTGGCGGCCTTCGCGGCCGTGGCCCTCCAGCTCGATGTGCGCGAAGGTCTGCTCCTGGCCGCGGCCGCGGCGCCACCGGGCGAGGGTGACGGCGAGCGCGGTCAGCAGGACGTCGTTGACGCCCGCGTGGAACTTCGCGGGGATCTCGCCCAGCAGCGCGGCGGTGGCCTCGGAGCCGACGGTGAAGATCCGGTGCCGTTCCCGCTCGACGGTGTCGGCCTCGGAGGGGGCACGCCGGCCCAGCGGGGCGTCGGGGCCCGGCAGGGGACGCTCGAAGTGGGCGCGGTCCGCGTCGAAGTCGGCGCTGCCCAGGAGCTGGGTCCAGCGCCGGAACGAGGTGCCCACGGGGGGCAGTTCGATCTCCCGTCCCGCGGAGAACAGGCGCCAGGCCGTGGCCAGGTCCTCCATCAGCACCCGCCAGGACACGCCGTCGACCACCACGTGGTGGGCGACCAGGACCAGCTGGCGGGCCTCGCGGCGCCAGACGGCCCGCAGCATCACGCCGGCGTCCGGGTCCAGTCCTTCGGTGGCGAGGGCCACGCACGCGTCGAGCGAGCCGTCGCTCTCCTGCCAGTCGGCCGCGGCTCCGTCGGCCTGCGGGATGTCGAAGCTCCAGCGGTCCCCGCGTACGAGCCGGGCGCGCAGCATGTCGTGCCGGGCGACGACGGAGTCGAGGATCGGGCCCAGGGCGTCGGTCGTGAGGTCCGCCGGGGTGTTCAGTACGACCGCCTGGACGAATCCGTCGATCGCGTCCGTGGTCCGGCCCAGCCACTGGACGATGGGCGATCCCTCCACGGGACCGGTCGCGACGTCGGCGTGGTCCGCCCGGGCCACGTCCTCGCGGCCGGCCACCGCCGCCAGGGCGCCCAGGACGCTGTTGGCGAAGATCTGCCCCGCGGTGACGTAGAGGCCCGCTTCGCGCAGGGCGCTCAGCAGCGAGATGGCGAGGATGCTGTCTCCGCCGAGCTGGAAGAAGTCCTGGTCGACGCCGACTTCCTCCAGCCGCAGCACGGAGGCGACGGCCGCGCACACGGCGCGCTCCTCGTCGGTGGAGGGCCGTACGAACGCCCCGGTCGCGATCTCGGGTTCGGGCAGGGCGCGCCGGTCGAGCTTGCCGTTCGCGGTGAGCGGGAACTCGGTCATCACGACGACGTGGGCGGGCACCATGTACTCGACCATGTGCTCGGTGGCCCAGGCCTTGACCTCGTCGGCCCGCAGTTCCTGGTGGCCGGCGGCCGGGATCACGTAGCCGACCAGGTACGTGCCGCCCGCGCTGTTCTTCTTCGCGATGACGCAGGTGTGCCGTACCGCGGGGTGCTCCGCGAGGCCGACCTCCACGTCCTCCAGTTCGAGGCGCATGCCGCGGATCTTGATCTGGTTGTCGGCGCGGCCGAGGAAGTCCAGCGAGCCGTCGGGGGCGAAGCGGGCGAGGTCGCCGGTGCGGTAGAGGCGGGAGCCGTCGGTGGCGAAGGGGTTGGCCACGAACCGGGAGGCGGTCAGTCCGGGTGCGTTCACGTAGCCGCGGCCCAGGAGGAAGCCGCCGACGTAGAGCTCGCCGCCGACGCCGACCGGGACGGGGCGCAGCTCGTCGTCGAGGACGTACAGCTGGGTGTTGGGGTTGGCCTTGCCGATCGAGGTGGACAGGCGCTCGGCCTCGCCGCGGTAGATGACGTGGGAGACGCCGATGGTCGTCTCGGCCGGGCCGTAGCCGTGGTACATGGGGATGTCGAGCCGGGTGCGGAACCGCTCGTACAGCTCGGGGGTGAGCACCTCGCCGCCGCACCACACGTGGCGCATGCTGTCGAGGCGGTCGGAGTCTCCGGCGATCTCCAGCAGGACGTCCAGCATGGAGGAGACGAGGTAGGTGAAGGTGACGCGGTGCTCGGCGATCACGGCGAGCAGGTGGTGCGGGTCGCGTTCGCCGCCGGGCCGCAGGACGACGAGGCGGCCACCGCACACCAGCGGGAGGAAGATCTCGTTGATGGATATGTCGAAGGACAGCGGCGCCTTGAACAGCGACGCGTCGTCGTGGCCGAAGCCCAGGATCTCGTTGACCTGCCACAGCAGGCGTTCGCTGATCGCCTCGTGGCGGATCATCGCGCCCTTGGGGCGGCCGGTCGAACCGGACGTGAAGATCACGTAGGCCAGGGCGTTGCCGTGCGCGGTGATTCCGGTGTCCCCGGCGGGCTGGTCGGCGTACCGCCAGTCGTCGAGGTCGACGGCGGCGGCGGCCGGTTCCGCGGGGTCGTGCGCGCCGGAGTCGTTGAGCTGCAGCACGACCTGCGCGTCCTCGATGACGACGGCGCGGCGGGCGGCGGGCCACTGCGGGTCGAGCGGGACGAACGCGCAGCCGGCCTGGAGCACGCCGAGGAGGCCGATCACCATGTCGGCGGAGCGGCCCAGCGAGATGCCCACGACCTGCTCGGAGCCGAGTCCGCGTCCGATCAGGTGGTGGGCCAGCTGCGCGGACAGCTCCGCCGCCTGGCGGTAGGTCAGCGAGCGGTGTTCGTCGATGACCGCGACCGCGTCCGGCCGCAGGCGCGCCTGCTCGCGGAACATGTCCACGATGGTCGGCCGGACCCGGTCCGCCGCGTTGTCGTTCCACTCGGCCAGGGTGGTGAGCCGCTCCGCCACGGTGGACGGGCTGATGGTGCCGAGGGGCCGGTCGGGGAAGTCCGCCAGGTCGTCCAGCGCGAGCTGGGCGTCGGACTGCGGGACGCTCGCGGGGACCGCGATGGCCCAGCCGTCCGGGGCAGCTTCCCCGGTCTCCCAACCGCCGGGCGCCGTACCGCCGTTGTCGACCCATCCGAGGACGTCCGCGAAGAGCGTGCCGGGGGTCAGGTCGATTCCGTCGGGGCTGACGCCCGTCGCCCAGTACGACAGCCCGATGGCACAGGCCTCGGCGATGGTCCGGTCGGAGTATCCGCCGGTACGCCGGCGCACGTCTGCCAGGCGCGTAGGAGAGATCAGCACGAGACGAGCGCTCGGTTCCATCATTGAAGACTCAACACCCTTCCAAGGTACGAAGGCTAGCCTAACCTAAATTAGGGTGACCTAACTAGCGTCTCTCCAGGCCCGCCAGAGTCGCGCGTAACGGCCGCCCAAGGCCACCAGCTCCTCGTGCGTGCCCTGCTCCACGACGCGTCCCGCATCCAGCACGGCGATCCGGTCGGCGGCCACCGCCTGGGTCAGCCGGTGGGCCACGAACAGCGTGGTCCGCCCGGCGCAAGCGGCCAGTACGGCCCGCTCCAGCTCGGCGGCGCCCTCGCTGCCCGCCTCCGCGGTCGACTCGTCGAGGACCACCACGGGCGCCCGGCCCAACACCAGCCGGGCCAGGGCGACCTGCGCCACCTTCGTACCGTCCAGCCGGGCACCGCCCTCGCCGACCGCGGTGTTCAGACCCTCGGGCAGCGCATCGACCCATTCGGCCGCCCCTACGGTGCCCAGCGCGGCCAGCAGTTCGGCGTCGGTCGCCTCCGGCGCGGCCAGTCGCAGGTCGTCGGCGAGCGGCCCGGAGAACACGTGCGTCTCCTGGGTCAGGATGCTCACCAGCGCCCGCGCCGCGGCCTCGTCCAGATCGGCGAGGTCGGTCGAGCCGATCCGCACCGACCCGGCCTCCGGGGTCCCGATGCCGGCGATGAGCGCGGCCAGGGTCGTCTTTCCGGCGCCCGTCGCGCCCACCAGGGCCAGCGAGCCGCCCGCCGGGATCGTCAGGCTGACATCGCTCAGGACCGGCTCCTCGGCGCCGGGGTAACGGAACGTCAGCCCCTTCACCGTCACCGGGTACGGCTCCTCGCCCGCCGGCGCGGCGGTCGCATCGCCCACCAGCCGGTCCTCCGTGGACTCCGCCAGCACCCCGACGAGCCGGGTCAGGCTCGCGCCCGACTTCTGGGCCTCGTCGAAGGTGAACATGATCGCGCCCAGCGGGGTGAACAGGCGGTGGAACACCAGCGGCGCCGCCGCCACTTCGCCGAGGCTGGCCGAGCCGGTCTCCAGCAGGGCGTAGCCCACCACGAGGATCAGGACCAGGCCGATGAACTCCGCGCGGTTCTCCCGGCCGACGAACCGGCCGAAGAAGTGGAACACCTCGATGCCGAGGTCGCGCACCCGCCGCGAATCCTGGGAGACCTTCTCGCGGAAGGCCTCCTCCAGGCGGTGCGCCCGTACCGTCTCGATGCCGTTCAGGCCGCTGATCAGCGCCTGCGCGCGCTCGGCCTGGGCCACCGCGCGCTTGCGGTAGAGCGGGGCGGACCGGGGCAAGTACCAGCGCAGGGCCAGCGCGTAGGCCGGCAGCGCGCACGCGCCGGCCAGGCCGAGCCGCCAGTCGAGGCCGAACATGCCGATCGTGGCGATGGCCACCAGGACCCCCGCCGAGAACACCGTGGGGATGGCCGAGCGGATGCCCTTGGACAGGACGGCGACGTCGTCGCCGACCCGGGAGAGCACGTCTCCGCGGCCCACCTGCTCGACCCGGGCGCTGGGCATGCCCAGGACGGCCCGTACGGCGCCTTCGCGCAGGTGCGCGAGCAGGTCGGCGCCGAGCCGCCCGATCAGGTAGGCGGACAGGGCGGTGGCCGCCGCGCCGAGCAGCGCGGCGGCCACCATCCAAGCCCCGATCGTGACCAGGACCGAACGCGGTTCGCCCCCGGTCACTCCGTCGACCACCTCGCCGAGCAGCAGGACGGGGAGCATCTGGAGAGCCGCCCCGGCGACCGTACTGAGTACGGCGCCGGACGTCAGCCAGGGCATCGTGCGGCAGTTCGCCGCGACCCATCGGGCTGCTTCACGTCCGGACGTCGTGCGCAGGGTTGCCGGGGCGACCCGAATGTCCGTGGTGCTCACACCTAGCCGACCGACTTGACGAGCTCGTCGATGGCGAACGGCAGGGCGGGCAGGGTGGCCTGGGACATGGCCGCGCCGGCCGCCGGGCCCTCGCTGTCCAGCAGGTAGGACACCTTGTTGGCCTTGGTGACCTTCAGGTTGGCGAAGAGCTCGGACTTCTTCAGCGCGTCCGTGTCGGCCTTGTCGTTGATGACGAAGACGCGGTCGACGTCGATGAGGTTCATGCGCTCCGGGGAGAGCGCGAAGGAGAACTTGCCCTCCGAGATCTTGTCGAGCTCGGTCTGGGGCTTGAAGCCCATGCCGGTCAGGAGCTGGCCGCGCACGTCGGTGGAGGTGAAGGGGTTGACCGCGTCCTTGTACCAGGACACCGCGACGGCCGTCTGGGTGGCGAACTCGGGGTGCGCCTTCTTGACCGTGGCGAGCTTGTCCTGGATGCCCTGGATCATCGCCTTGCCCTCGGTCTCCTTGCCGACCGCCTTGGCGATCTGGAGGGCGTTGTCCGACCACGGAGCGCTGAAGGGCTCCTTCTCGGCCTTGGTGCGGCCGACCGTCGGGGCGATCTTCGACAGCTTGTCGTAGGCGGCCTGGTCGACCTCGGAGTAGACCGCGATGATCAGGTCGGGGCGCAGGGCCGCGATCTTCTCGAAGTTGGGGCCGGCGTCACCGTTGCTCATGATGACCTCGGGCTTGGTCTCGCCCCACTTGTCCTTCACCCAGGGCCACTGGGTGTTGATGTCGGGGCTCTGACCCGCCGGGTTCGGGTACTGGTCGGTCATGCCGACCGGCTTGATGCCGAACGCGAGGACGGTCTGGTCGTCGGTGTAGCCGACGGTGACGACGCGCTGGGGGGCCTTCTTGACCTCGGTGGAGCCGAAGAAGTGCTCGACGGTCACCGGGAACGCACCGGTCGCGGCCGGGGCGTTTGCGGCGTCGTCCTTCTTCTTGTCCTTGCCGTCGGTGGCAGCCGTCTCGGAACCGCACCCGGCGAGGAGGCCTACACCGAGGGCCGCGGCGGACACGGTTGCCGCCAGCTGCCGCCAGGGCTTCATTCGTGTCGTTCGGTCGAGGAGCATGCGGGATCCCTTGCTTTCGTGCTGTCCACTGCGGCCCCACTTAGGGCAGGCAAACCGTACCCCGGGGAAGTGAGGTAAGCTTAGCCTAAGTTATGGCTCGTTCTAGCCGTCCGCAGCCGGACTTCCCACACTCTGGACGTGAGTCCGCCCGATCGGCACGACGAGGGGCCGGTCACCCACCGGATCGTCAATCACCATGGCACGCAGGCCGAATGCCTCGTGCAACAGCTCGGCGGTCAGCACCTCGCGCGGATGGCCCTGCGCCAGCACCGAACCGTCCTTCATCACGATCAGGTTGTCGCTGTAGCGCGCGGCCAGGTTGAGGTCGTGCAGCACCATGACCACGGTGCATCCCGACTCGTGCAGGTCGTCGACCAGGTCGAGCACGTCGACGGCGTGCGCCAGGTCCAGATAGGTCGTGGGCTCGTCGAGCAGCAGCAGGTCGGTCCCCTGAGCGAGGGTCATCGATATCCATACGCGTTGACGCTGCCCCCCGGAGAGGGCGTCGACGGGACGGTCGGCCAGGTCGGCCACCCCCGTCATGGCCAGCGCGCGCTCCACCACGGAGGCGTCGTCCGAGGACCACTGGCGCAGCCAGCTCTGGTGCGGATGCCGGCCCCTGGCGACCAGGTCGGCCACGGTCAGGCCTTCCGGCGCGACCGGCGCCTGGGGCAGCAGGCCGAGCTTCTTCGCCACGTCCCTGGTCCGCAGCCGGGCGATGTCCTCGCCGTCCAGGACGACGGATCCGCTGGTCGGCTTGAGCAGTCGCGACAGGGTCCGCAACAGGGTGGACTTGCCGCATCCGTTGGGGCCGATGATCGTGGTCACGACCCCTTGCGGGATCGTCACGTCGAGCGAGTCGATGACGGTCCGGTCGCCGTACCCGACCGTGACGCCCTTGGCCGCCAACCGCGGGACGCCCTCGGTCCCGGACTGGGCCTCGGTGATGTACTGAGCGACCACGGCTCCCCCTCTATTTAGGCTTGCCTAACCTTTCTATCACCTAGCGGCGGTTCGCCCGCACCAGGAGGTAGATGAGGAAGGGGCCGCCGATCGCGGCGGTGACCACGCCGACCGGCAGGGTGACCGGCAGCGCCGTACGGGCGACCAGGTCCGAGCCGATCAGCAGCAGCGACCCCACCACGGCGGACGCCACCAACGGCGGCGTCGGGGACTTCGTCAGACGGATCGCCACCTGCGGCGCCACCATGGCGACGAACGGGACCGGCCCCGCCGCGCTCACCGCGAAGCCGGCAAGGAGCACCGCGCACAGCAGCAGGACGGCCCGTACCAGCGCGTACCGCACGCCGAGGCCCGCGGCCACGTCGTCGCCGAAGTGCAGCGGCTTGAACTGGAAGGACACGCACGCCACGACCACCGCGAGGGCGAGGGTGCCCCAGAGGGCCACCGACACCTCGTCCCACGACCGGTTGTCCAGGGAGCCGACCAGCCACGCCTGTGCCCGCGCCACGTCCCTGATGTCGGCGGTGACCAGCAGCCAGGTCGTGAGCGCCTCCATCACGGCGCTCACGGAGAGGCCGATGAGGATGAGCCGGAAGCCGTCGACCCCGCGCCGCCACGCCATGAAGTACACCAGCAGGCCCGTGCCGAGGCCGCCCGCGAGCGCCGCCCCGGACAGCCCCACGGAGCTGACGACGGCGGCCGTGGCCCCGCCCGACACGGTCACCAGGCACACCGCGACCGCGCTGGCGCCTCCGGTGATACCCAGGATGTCCGGACTGGCCAGCGGATTGCGGGCGATGGACTGGGTGATCGCCCCGGACATGCCGAGCGCGATGCCCACGACGAGCCCGGCCAGGGCCCGCGGCATGCGCAGATCCATGATCACGAACTGGTCGACCTGCTCGCCCCCGCCGAAGAGGGTGGCGACCACCTGCGACAGGCCGAGGGGGAAGTCCCCCACGGCGATGGACAGGCAGAACACCAGGAAGACCGCCGCCATCAGCAGCAGCGTGACCAGCACGATCCTGGGCCGCCAGACGAACGACATGCCGCCGAGCCGCACACCCGGCGCCACCGAGGGCTTCCGATCGGGCTCCCGGGCGGGCTTCACCACTGTCACGTTCATGCGCTCTTGAACTTTCCCCGCCACACCAGGACCGCGAAGAACGGGGCGCCGAGGAGAGCGACGAGGATGCCCGCGTCCAGCTCTCCCGGCCGCACCACGACGCGTCCCACGATGTCGCAGACCAGAAGGACGACCGCGCCGAGCAGGCCCGCGTACGGCACCAGCCAGCGGTAGTCGGGCCCGGCCAGATAGCGGGCCACGTGCGCCACCATGAGGCCGAGGAAGGCGATCGGGCCGCACGCGGCCGTCGCCGCGCCCGCCAGCAGCGTGATGGCGATGATGCCGACGGTCCGGATGAGCGTGATGTTCACGCCCAGTCCGCGCGCCACGTCGTCGCCCAGGTTCAGCAGGTTGACGGAGGGCAGGGTGGCCAGAGCCAGTACCAGCCCCACGACGATGAAGGCGGTCACCGGCCAGATGACGTCGAAGCCGACGCCGGCCACCGACCCGGCGTTCCAGAACCGCAGGGCGTTCAGCGCCGCCTTGTCCGTCAGCGCGACCGCCGTGGTCATCGCCATCAGGAACACCGTGACCCCCTGCCCGGCCAGGGCGAGCGTCAGCGGATTGCCCGCGCCCCGGCCGATGCTCGACAGCCCGAACACGACGACACCGGCGAGCGCGGCGCCCAGGAAGGCGAACCAGACGTACTCGAAGGGGTCCGTGAGCCCGAGCAGGGCGATCGCCGACACCACGGCGAACGAGGCGCCGGTGTTCACCCCGAGCAGGCCGGTGTCCGCGATGGGGTTGCGCGTGTACCCCTGGATCAGCGCTCCGCCCACGCCCAGGGCGATCCCCGCCACGATCGCGAGGACCGTACGGGGCACCCGTACGGTCCTCATGATGAGCCGGGCTTCGGAGAGCTTCTGGTCGGGGTCCGGATCCGCGAAGAGCCCGTGCCACGCCTCGGCGGGGCTGAGTGCCCGCGCGCCGACGGCGAGGGAGACCAGCGCCGCGGCCACGAGGAGCGCGAGGAGGGCGCCCAGACCCACGATCCGCCGCCGCCGGGCCTGCGCGACGACCCGGGAAGGCGCCGGGCGCCCGACCGCGGGCGGGCCTCCGGCGGGGAGGCGAGTACCAGTGGGCACGGACGTTCCTTCGGTATGGGACAGGGGGTGATTGCACACTACTGCCGCACCTCGGGGGCGAGTACGCCCGGGAGGCACGGCAGTGGGTGTGCGTGGGTGGGGCCGGTCAGACGGCGGGCTGGCGGGCTCCGGCGCCCGCTCCCCCGGCGACCGGACGGGCCTGGTCGGGCACGGCCTTGAGGTTCCGGTCGAGGATCGAGTCGAGTATCTCGCCGACACGTACGGCGGTGTTCGACAGCAGGGAAGAGGTGATGCCGTGCGTGTGCTCGGTTCCGCCCTGGAGGTAGATGCCGCAGCTCAGTTCGAGGTCGGTCGCCACCCGGTAGTCGCGCTCGACGCGGACCCGGCCCTGCTCGTCGCGGTGGCAGCGGTCCGCGACCTCGCCGAGCAGGCCCAGGCCGTCGGCCTGCTGGTACCCGGTGGCGCACACCACGACGTCGGCGTCGAGCACGCTCTCCTCGCCGGTGACGAGGGACTTGATGCTGGCGCGGACCCCGTCGGCCGTCTCCTCCACGCCCGTCAGGCGCGAGACGTTCAGGAAGCGGAGCCGCTCGGTGCCGAGGACCTTCTCCTGGTACGCCTGGCGGTACAGGTCGTCGATGAGGTCGATGTCGACCACGGAGTAGTTGGTGTTGCCGTGGTAGCCCATCAGCCGCTGCTTCACGTCCTCCGGGGCGGTGAAGTACTCGTCCACCGCCTGGGGGTCGAAGATGCGGTTGGCGAAGCTGCTGTCGTCCGCGGGGCTGTAGCCGTAGCGGGAGAAGACCGCGCAGACCTCGGCCTGCGGGAAGCGGCGGTGCAGGTAGGCCACGTTCTCGGCGGCGCTCTGGCCGGCGCCGACCACGATGAAGCGGGTGGGCTCGCCGCCTTCGAGCGCGTCGACCTTCGTCAGCAGGTCGGTGTTGTGCCAGACGTGCTCGGTGCGCTCGACGCCCTCCGGCATGACCGGGCGCAGACCGGTGGAGATGACGAGGTTGCGGGCGCGGTGGACGACGACCTCGTCGCCGGAACGCGCCGTCACGTCGAGGTACTCCACGACGCCGTCGCGCACCACGGGTTCGACAGAGACGACCTGGTGGCCGTACGAGACCATGTCGTCGACCTTGGCGGCGGCCCACTCGAGGTAGTCGTGGAACTCGACGCGGAGCGGGAACAGGTTCTTGTGGTTGACGAAGTCGATCAGCCGCCCCTTCTCCTGCAGGTAGCAGAGGAAGCTGTACTCGCTGGTCGGGTTCCGGAGCGTCACCAGGTCCTTCATGAAGGACACTTGCATCGTCGCGTCGTCGATGAGCATGCCGCGGTGCCACCCGAAGCGGGGCTGCTGCTCGAAGAAGTGAGCGGTGACCGCCTCTTGCCTTCCGACGCGCACGTTGTGCTCGCTGAGCGCGATCGCCATGGCGACGTTCGACGGCCCGAAGCCGATACCGATCAGGTCGTGGATCAGTGGTGCGTCGCCAGGAAGAGCCTGTGACATGTCACTCCCATTTGGTGCGGGACAGCCGCCTGCCAGGCGTCGTGTCAGGGGTGGGGGAAAGGGGGAGTCCAGGCGCACCGGTGACCGGCAGCCGAGTGGAACTTAGGTAAAGCTAACCTGATCCAGGCAGGCTGTCGACCAGGCAAAACGGACAACGAGCTCACAGTCGGGCCAATCGAGCCCAGAATCGGGGCTGTTGCACTGTTAGGTAAGCCTTGCTTTACTTACCTTTGCTCATTCGCTCTTCTGAGGAGGAACCCCGATGCGGGTCGTTATGTTCGGTTATCAGACCTGGGGCCACCGCACCCTCAAGGCGCTCCTGGACTCCGAGCACGACGTCGTGATGGTTGTGACCCACCCCAAGAGCGAGCACGCCTACGAGAAGATCTGGAGCGACTCGGTCGCCGACCTCGCCGAGGAGCACGGCGTCCCGGTCGTCATCCGCAACCGCCCCGACGACGAGGAACTCTTCCAGCAGCTCAAGGAAGCCGACCCGGACATCCTCGTCGCGAACAACTGGCGCACCTGGATCCCCCCGCGCATCTACACCCTGCCCCGGTACGGCACGCTCAACATCCACGACTCCCTGCTTCCGAAGTACGCGGGCTTCTCCCCCCTCATCTGGGCCCTCATCAACGGCGAGCCCGAAGTCGGCGTGACGGCGCACATGATGGACGAGGTGCTCGACGCCGGCGACATCGTCGTGCAGCGCTCGATCCCCGTCGGCCCGACGGACACGACCACGGACCTGTTCCACAAGACGGTCGACCTGATCGCCCCGGTGACGATCGGCGCGCTCGACCTCATCGCGTCCGGCCGGACCGAGTTCACCAAGCAGGACCGCTCCCAGGCGACCTTCTTCCACAAGAGGGCCGAGGAGGACATCCGCATCGACTGGACCTGGCCCGCCGAGGACCTGGAGCGCCTGGTCCGCGCCCAGTCGGCCCCGTACCCGGCCGCCTTCACCTTCCACAAGGGCAAGCGCCTGGAGATCCTCACGGCCGTCGTCTCCGAGGGCCGCTACGGCGGCACCCCCGGCCGCATCTTCTACCGCGAGGGCGAAGGCGTGGTCATCGTCGCCGGCGCGGACGCCCGCACGGGCCGCAACCACGGGCTGGCCATCACCTCGGTCCGCACCGAGACCGGCGAGGAACTCCCCGCCACGGCCTACTTCAAGTCCATGGGCGGCTACCTCACGACCCGCCCCTAACCCCTCAAGACCCCGGCCCGCCCCGGACGGTCCCCGGGCGGGCCGGACCTCATCGCAGACACCCCGTTGCCCTGGGCGCAAGCCCAGGGCAACGGGGTGTCTCGGGGTGCATGGCGGCAGGGTCAGCGGACGTCCACGTAGTCCTCGCGGCCCTTGGAGGCGTAGTGGGTGGCGGGGGCGTCGTCGTAGCGCATCTGCCAGGTGCCGTCCTGGTCCGCGGTGAACTTCCTGCTGAAGGTGCCGTTGGCGAGGGTCTTGGCGGTGCCCAGCTGCTTCCACGCGCTACCCGGCGTCGCCGGCTTGAAGTAGATCCGGACGGTCTGACCGGCGAACGGCTTCCAGGTGGTGCTGTACCTGTGCGTCAGCAGGCCCTTGGCGGTGATCGTCGTGCCGCGGGTCACGCCCTCGGGGGTGACGTCGTCAGCCGTGAGCTGCGTAGGCCGGCGGATGAACTGGAAGGTCTGGCTGGTGGTCGGGCCCACGTTCGCCGTGCCGTGGCGCAGGCGCCACAGACCGGGCTTGGCGGAGGAATACGGGCTCTTCAGGGTGAAGGGCGTGTTGTAGGTCGTGGTGGTGGAGCCGACGTAGGTCCAGGTCTTGCCGTTGTCGCCCGAGAAGTCGAAGTGGACCCGGGCGGTAGCGCCGGCCGGGACAGTGCCGTCCTTGACGATCAGCTTCCCGGTGTAGGTGATGTTCCGGTACTGGTCCACGTGTCCCACGAGCCCCTCGAAGGCACTCATGTGGGTGGCGTGCACGGCGAAGGAAGAGGACGAGGGCTCGAACCAGGCACTGGAGAACCCGACCGTCATCTTCGCGTCACCCGTGACGCGAAAGCCACCCACTCCGTTGCCGCAGTCCTCCCGGTACGCAACGACGCAACCGTCCTTGGTCACCGCGAGGCCCTCGTCCAGGGGCTTCTGAGTGCCGTCGTCGGCCGTGCGCGTCAGAGTGCCGCGAACGGGGATCTTGGTGCCGAAGCGCGCGGTCACCGTGGCACCGGGCGAACTCACGTTCAGCTTCGTGGCCTGCTTGCGGATCGGCAGGGGCAACTTGCTCCACACGGACTCGCTGCCCACGAGGGAAGCCAGCAGATGGGCCTCCCGCTCGTCGCCGCGGAAGGCGAAGGGGCCGGCGAACCGTCCCGCCCCGTCGGTGGTCAGCTGCGCGGCCTCTCCCGAGTAGGCCTGGACCTTGACCTCGGCGCCCGCCAACGGCCTGACTTGACGCGTCTTCGGATCCTCCGCGACCACCCTGCCCGAGGACTGCCCCGAACGGCTGTCATAAGACAGCGAGGGCACCGAGGAAGCGAAGCCCTCGATCTTCGGGTTGATGGCGTAGTTCAGCACCCCCGTCTCGGCGGCGACCTCCTCGTTGCTCTGGCCCTCGTTACGGACCACCTCGAGGTCGTAGGCGGCCATCTTGTCCAGCGTGGCGGGCGCGGACGTGTAATTGCTGTAGCTGCAGTCCTCGTCCCCACACACACCGCTGTCGAAGCCGCCGACCCGCGCGACGACCGCACCTGTGCCCTTCTCCCGTACCCGGACGGCGAGGCCGTTGCCGACCGACCAGCCTTCGTAAGACTGGAATTTGACGCGAAACGCCCCGTCGGACCCGACCGAGGAGCTCACAACGTACACGTGCTCCAAACTTCCGTCCGCGGCCTGCGCTGCCGGGGCGGCGAAGAACGTGGACGCGGCGATGCCGAGGGTGGCGCCAAGCGCCGTGATGGATCGTTTAGCTGACACGGATGATGCCTTCCGAAGCGTGCAGGAGCGGGAAGCGTCGGCAGCACCCGTCCTACGAGTGAGCCACTGCCACCCGTTGGACTCACGACCCCGGAGGATGGTTGCCCCGGCATGTGTCATCTTTGAGGAGAACGGTCGAGACCCGACCCGACCGCCGTGTCGCCATCGCCGCCGACGCCGGCTTGTAGCCGCTGTCTCCGACAGCGCCGAAGGACGACGACGCGTCGGCGTCGAATACGAGGTCTGCTCATGGAATCCGCTACGCACGTCTTCATCGCCGGTATCGGCAACTCCGGGCCGGAGCACTGGCAGGCCCTGTGGCACGGCCGGGTGGCCGGCAGCGTCTGGGTGGAGCACGCCTCCTGGGACGCGCCCCTCCGGGACGTGTGGGTGAAGGAGCTCGACGACACTCTCCGGGCCATCGAGGGCCCCAAGGTCCTCATCGCCCACAGCCTCGGCTGCACGCTGGTCGCCGAATGGGCCTCGGAGTACGAGGACCACGCCGTCACCGGCGCCTTCCTGGTCGCCATGCCGGACGTGCACGGCAGCAACTTCCCCACCGCGGCGGTGGGTTTCGACGCCCCGCCGCAGACCCCTCTGCCCTTCCCGGCGCTCGTGGTCGCCAGCGAGGACGACCCCTACGGCTCCCTGGAATCCGCCTCGGCGGGCGCCGAGCGGCTCGGCGCCCAGCTGGTCGGCGTCGGCGCCAAGGGCCACATCAACGCGGCCTCGGGACTCGCCGACTGGCCCGAGGGCTGGTCCCTGTTCAGCGAGAAGTTCACCGGGTGACCACCGGCCGTGGGTGCCTCCCCTCCCCAAAGGGGAGGCACCCGCGGCCCCGCGACGGTGCCCGGCGCCGGCTCACGCCAGCAGGGAGAGCACCGTGTCTCGGGTGGCCGGGTCCGCCAGCAGGCTCGCGCGCTCGTGCGCCGTGCGCACGACCCGCGTGGCCCGGGCCCCCGGCCAGTCCCCCTGGAACGAGCTGCCGACGGACACGATGTTCACCACGTCCCCGCCCCAGGCCGGGGCCGCCCCGTGGTAGGCGGCGATCTGATGCGTCAGCAGGTCCAGGTACACCCGTACGATCTGCTCACTGGCCAGGGCGACCTCGTCGTCGTCGAAGAGGTCTTCCGCGAGGGAGTTCCGCGCGTACCGGGTCATCTCCTCCCGCATGGCCCGCACGAGCTCTTCGGGAGTGTCGATGAGGGAGGCGACGTCCGTCCGGGAACCGCTCTCCTCGAACCCCGAGGCGTCGATCTGCCGGAGAACGGTCGCGTAGTCGTCGGTGATGTCCTGCGCGGTCAGCGGCGCCGCGTCGAAGAAGAAGAGCGGGGGCGCTTCACTCCCGGCCTCCACCATGTGCCGGGCGAGTTCCTGCGCCAGCGGAGCCGAGGCGCAGTAGGCCAGTATTCCGGCGATCTCCCGCTCGGCGACACCGTGCGTGGAGAAGAGCTTCTCCGCGTAGTCGCGTCCGGTCAGTTCGTCGGGGAGGGGCGCGGTCAGCAGATGTGCCACTTCGTATCCGTGTGCTTCGAGACCGAGGTCGGCGATCTTCGCCTCGGCGCGGCGCCCCGGGTAGTCCAGGGCCAGCAGCGTGCGTACCACTTCGGTGTCCTTCCGGGTCAGGGCTTCGCGGGGGCCTGGGCGGACCGCACGAGGAGGTCGATCTGTTCGGCGAGGTCCTTCAGCACGGGGTGGTCGAGCACGACCTGAACGTTCAGGCTGATGCCCCACGTCTTGCGGGCGCGCAGGACGACCCGGGTCACGAGCAGCGAATCCCCGCCGGCGTCGAAGAAGTTCTGTTCCCGCTCCTCCTGGCGGGAGTTGAGGACCTCCTCCCAGATGGCGGACAGTGCGCGCTCCGTCTCGGTCCGCGGTGCGCGGGAGCGCGCGTCCGGGGAACCACCCGGTGCACGGTGGGAACGGAGTTCCAGCGTGCAGCACTTCGCGCTGCCGCCGGCCTTGAGCAGCTCGGAGAGGTCGACTCCGATCGGGTTGAACCCCCGCTGCCTGAGCTGCTCGGCGAGGCCGGTGGCGGCCTCGGGCATGATCACGTTGAAGCCGTCGCTGAAGGCGTTGAGGCCGAAGACCGCCGCGTCCTCGGGAGAGGCCAGGATCGCGTCGGGGAAGAGCTCTTCCAGGACGGCCCGGCTGCCGGGCGAGAAGGCCTCCGGGTAGTACATGATCTCGGTGTCCGAGAGCACCGAGAGGGCGGTGTCCAGGTGGTAGTGGTTGGGGTTGACCAGGGTCAGGCCCGTGACGGGAACACCGAAGAACTCCTGGGCCTCCGCGTGTGAACGCGGGTCGGTGCGGAAGCCGGTTCCCGCCAGGAGGCGACGGCCGACCAGGAGGTAGTCGCCCTCGCCCTCGTTGATGAACTCCGGCCACAGCACCTGGTCGAAGCCCTGGCCATGGAGCCAGGAAAGGTAGGCGGGACCCTCGGCGGTCCGCTCGGCGTGACGGAAGCGGGCACCGAGGACCTTGCCGTCCACCACGGTCGCGCCGTTGGCGGCGAAGACCATGTCGGGCAGGCCGGGAATGGGGTCGATGACGTCCACGGTGTGGCCGAGCGAACGGTAGAGCTCGTACAGCCTTTCCCACTGGGCGAGCGCCAGGCCCGCGTCGCACGGCTTGTCCGGGTGCATCCACGGGTTGATGGAGTACACGACGTCGAAGTGCTCGGGCCGGCACATCAGCAGTCGGCGGGGGGTGGCCGCGCGACGGCCGGCGTGCTGCTCGGCAGCAGGGAGGATCGCATCGGTGATGGGCACGGACTTGCTCCTACGGGGAATGAGGGGATGGCGCTCGATGCGCAAGGGAGGGACGCTCCGGCCTGTTTCGCGGCGCGGCGTCGAGGATGCGAAGAGGGCGGAGCGGATGAAGAAGACGGAGAGGACTACAGACTGCTCGCGAGGAGGTCTTTTCCGATCCGCTGGCGGTCGATCTTCCCGCTCGCGGTACGCGGCAACGCCTCGACCACGGTGATCGACACCGGCACGGCCGGGGCGGGCAGTACCTCGCCGAGCCGTCGCAGGAGCTCGCCGGTGTCGGCGGGCGGTGCGTCCTCTTCGACGGTGATCACGGCTCGGAGCGTGCGGGAGCCTTCGGCCGTTTCGACGGCGACACAGGCGGCTTCGACCACGCCGGACTGTTCCAGCAGCCAGACGTCGACCTCCAGCAGGTTGACGCGGAAGCCGCGGATCTTGACGTCGTGGTCGCGCCTGCTCAGGAACTGCAGCACGCCGTCGTCGAGCCGGACCAGGTCGCCGGTGCGGAACGCCCGGGTGTGGCCCTGAGGGGACGGGTCGATGGTGACGAAGCGTTCCGCGTTGAGCTGCTCCTGGTTCAGGTAGCCGAGCGACAACGGCAGGCCCGCCACGAGTAGTTCGCCCACTTCGGGCTCGGCCGGGTCCACGGGGTCGATCAGCAGCTCGCACCCCGGCAGGGGGGTGCCGATCGGAGGCAGGGCCGGCCAGGTCGAGGGGGAACCGGTGAGGGTGTGGGCCGTGACCATCGCCGACTCGCTCTGGCCGTAGTGGTTGTTGAGCCGGCAGGCCGGCAGCCGCTCGAAGAACTCACGGATCGGGCCGGTGCAGACGAACTGCTCGCCGGCCGTGTTGATCTCCGCGAGGGCCATGTGGTCCAGGGAGTCCTCCGCCGAGGCCGCGACGGCGAGCATGTTGAGTGCGAGGTAGGGCAGGAAGAGCCGCTCGATCCGGTTCTCGCCCAGCCAGTCGAGCAGCGAGAAGGCGTCCCGTCGCAGCTTCTCGGGCACGATGACGAGGGTGCCTCCGCCGCAGAGCGTGCCGAGAACCTCCTGGAAGCAGACGTCGAAGTTGAGGGGTGCGAACTGAGCGGTGCGCAGGTCGCGCCGGACCGAGTGCGCCGTCTGCCACGCGGCCATGCCGTCCAGGCAACTGTGCGGAATGCTCACGCCCTTCGGCCACCCCGTGGTGCCGGAGGTGTAGATGACGTAGACGGGGAGGTCGGGGCGGCACGCGACCGGTCGCCACTGGAGGTCCGCCGCCACCGATCCCGGCTCCGGGATCCGGACCAGGGTCGCCGAGGTCTCGAACCCGGGCTCGTCCCCGGTGTACAGCAGCACCTTGGCGGCGCTGTCGTTCAGCATGTGGGCGAGGCGCTGCACCGGGTACTCGGGGTCGAGCGGGACGTACGTGGCACCGATCGCGACCGTGCCGAGGAAGGCGGCGACCACCGCGGCACCCCGCGGCCCGGTCACGGCCACGCGGTCCTCCGGGCCGATCCCCTGGGCGACGAGGAGCTCGGCCACCGCTCCCGCCCAGTCCCGGAGCCGGGCGTAGGTGAACTCGGTGTCCCCTTCGACGACCGCCACCGCGTCGGGCCGTTCGGAAACGACCTCCAGGAACGATTCGACCAGGCAGTTCGGGGTGGCAGGTCCACCCCACAGGTTCATGGGCACGGAGGTCACGGCGCCTTTCGGGGTATCAAGCGGCATGGTCGTCGTCGAGGTAGAACTCGCGCATCAGCTGTCCGAGGTCGCGGCTGGGTCCGGCATCGGCCGTGCTGAACCGCTCGGAGACCCGGCTGCGGACCTCCGGCTCCTTCTCCTGGCTGAGTTTGAACATGCCGTCGGCGGACTCCACCTCGAAGCGGAAGCCACCGACGGCCGTTCCGATCCGGGCGAAGTAGTCGAGCGAGCCGTCCATCTGCCAGCCGTCACCGTGGGCCGACTCGTAGGCGGCGACCGTCAACTGCACGACATCGAGGGTCTCCTCCATGCTCTGGAGGAGCCGCAGCTTGCCCTGCACGTGTACCGAGACGAAGTTCCAGGTCGGCGCCGCCGGCGTGGTCCGGTAGAGGGTGGGGGTGATGTATCCGTGCGGCCCGGTGAAGATGAGCTGGGCGCTGGCGCCGTCGCTCAGGGAGTCCCAGTGGGAGTTGGCCCTGTTCATGTGCCCCAGCAGCGTGGCGCCCTCGGGGCCGCCGGTTCCCGAGGCGTCCTCGGGCGAGAAGATCACCGGCAGGTGCGTGGCGTACGGCACCTGGTCCCCGTTGGTGATCAGGGTGGCCAGGGGGTAGCGCCGGATGATGCGGCGGAGCCAGCCGCGGTCTTCGGGCTGATAGATGGACGGTACGTACATGACTATCCCTTGAGGATGGAAGCGGCGATCTCTCCGGACCGGACCGCGGTGTTGGACAGAAGGCCCGCGGCGAGACCGTGGGAGTGCTCCGTGCTCGCGCCCTGGAGGTAGATCCCGCAGCGGACCGCGTCCGACGTCGTGACGCGGTAGTCCCGCCCCACCACGAGCCGGCCCTCACCGTCCCGCTTGCAATCGGCGAGCAGCTCCCCGAGGAGCGGCAGCGGGTCGCTCGGCCGGTAGCCGGTGGCGTAGACGACCACGTCCGCGTCGATGACCCGGGACGAGTCGCCCGCGAGCGAGTCGACGGTCACGCGCACGCCGCCCGGGTGTTCCTCCACGGCGGTGGCCCGCGCGGTGTTGATCATGTTGAACCGGCGGGTCCCCAGGACCTTCTCCTGGTAGACGCGGCGGTAGAGCTCCTGCGACAGGTCGAGGTCGACCACCGAGTAGTTGGTGTTGCCGTGGTAGTCGATCAGCGTCTGCTTCACGTCCTGGGGCGCGGAGTAGAACTGGCCCACGGCGTCCGGGTCGAAGATGCCGTTCACGAACGGACTGTCGTCGGCGACGCTGTACCCGTAGCGCGAGAGCACGGCGTTGACCTCGGCCTCGGGGAAGGTGCGGTGCAGGTAGTCGGCGGCTTCGGCGGCGCTCTGCCCGGAGCCGACGACCACGAAGGTGCGGGGCGTACGGGTCAGGGCGGCCGCGCGGTGCAGCAGTCGGGAGCTGTGCCAGATGCGGTCGCTCTCCACGACTCCTGCCGGCATCCTGGGCGAGAGCCCGGCACCGATCACCACGTTGCGGGCGCGGCTCACGACGGTCGGAGCGGCGTCGGGCGACGTACGGGCGAGGATGTCGAGGTATTCCACCGCACCGTTCTCGACCACCGGGCGGATGCCGGTGATGTCGGATGCGTACGACACCACCGAGGTGAACTGTTCGGCGACCCATTCCAGATAGTCGTGGAACTCGACGCGGAGCGGGAACAGCGTCTTGCCGTTGATGAATTCGGCCATCCGGCCCTTCGCCTTGAGGTAGGAGACGAAGGTGTAGGCGCTGACGGGATTGCGCATCGTCGCAAGGTCCTTCAGGAAGGAGACCTGCATGGTCGCACCTTCCATCAGCATGCCACGGTGCCAGCCGAACTCCTGCTGCCGCTCGAAGAAGCGCATACCGATGCCGGGGTTTCCCGAACCCGAGCCGGCCGATTCCTCCAGGGCGATCGCGAGGGCGAGGTTCGAAGGGCCGAAGCCGACCCCGACCACATCCTCCGTGCGCGGTCCTGACCGTGCAGTCATGCTGTGGACTTCCTTCCAGTGTTCATATCGCCCGATCGGCGAAGTAGGTGTACCGGCGCCATATCTTCCCGCCGCGGAAGAGGTGGAAGTCCGCCCAGTTGACGGACACTTCCTCGGAACTCTTCAGCTGACCGGTGAACACTCCGCGGGCGGCCACCCAGTCCCCGCTCTCCACGATCGAGGCCACCTCGTGCCGACCGGAATCGATGATCCTGTCGGCCAGGTAGAAGCGTTTGAATTCGTCCATTCCGACGATCGCTTCGGTGCCGCCGCGCTCGTAGACCAGGTCTTCGCAGAACATGTCGAATACCGCTTCGTAGTCGGCCGCGTCCACACGTTCGTAGTAGGCGCGGACCGCACTCTCACGACTCGTTGCCATGTTCCCGCTACTTCTCGTGGAGGGCCATCGCGTGGATCAGCGACGTGGGGCGCAGATCGGTCCAGTGTTCGTTGACGTAGTCGAGGCACGCCGCCCGGTCGGCCTCGCCGAAGACGGTCGTCCAGCCGGGCGGGATGTCCGCGAAGGCCGGCCAGAGGGAGTGCTGGCCCTCGTCGTTGGTCAGCACGACGTACACGCCGTCTTCCTTCTCGAACGGGTTGCTCATGGTGTTCTCGCCTTCCGGTCGTTCTTGTCAGTTCGTTTCGCCGCGCAGGGTGGCGGCGACGATTTTTCCGATGCGCGCGATCATGCGCGGCTGGGTCATTCCACCGTGATCGCAGTCGAGATCGTGATTGATGATGCGGCCGTCGACGTGCGGGCCCCAGGCGTCGTATCCGAATGACTTCTCGGTTCGCCCTTGCAGTGCGGTGAAGAAGAGCAGGTCACCACGGAACCGGTCGGGTTCGAAGATGCGGAGCTGCCTCATGCTGTTCAGGCAGATTTCCTTTACCGCTTCCAGGTGGGATTCTTGCAGCTCACCCAGGACGCCACCTTCCCGGCGGATCGTCTCCATCAGCAGATTACCCTGGAGCAATTCACCCTTGGTGTGGTCGAGCTCCCGCAACACGACCTGAAACAATGCCGGGAGCACTTCGTCCTCGGGGACCTGGAACATCGCCTCGTCCTGGACCGGGAATGCGTCCATGAGGGCCAGGAGTGCGACTTCTTCGCCCTGTCGCTGCAATTCGGTGGCCATGGCGTAGGCCAGATGCCCGCCGAATGACCAGCCCAGCAGATGATAGGGGCCGTTCGGCTGGACCTTTCGGATCCTATCCACGTACTCGGCGGCGGATTCCGCTATGTCCTCGGGAAGCCGGCCGTCATCGGTCAGCCGCGGGGACTGGAGACCGTATATCGGTCGATCCTTTCCCACATGCGGAACGAGCCCAGAATAGCACCAGCTCAAACCACCGGCCGGATGCATGCAGAAAAGGGGCGGGAGTTCGCCGCTGTTGCGCAAAGGAAGAAGGACGTCAAAGGCATCGTGATGCGCGACCTCGTCCAGCTGTCCGGCCAGAGCGGCGACCGTGGGGTTCTCGAAGAGGTGGCGCAGCGAGAGGTCCACACCGAGCGCCACACGCACCTTGCCCATGAGGCGGGTCGCGGCGAACGAGTGGCCTCCGAGTTCGAAGAAGTCGTCCTCCAGACCAACTCGGTCCACTCCGAGCACCTCGGCGAACAGCTCGCACAGGATCTGCTCCCGCGCCGTTCGGGGCGTGCGGTCGCTTCGGCCGCTGCCGGAGTCGGGTACCGGCAACACCGCCCGGTCCAGGGCGCCTTCCTCGTCGAGGGGAAGGCGGTCCACGACCATGAGGAGCTCCGGCACGAGGTACTCCGGCAGGAGGCCGCGCGCCGTCTCCCGGACGGTGCTCACGAGACCGTCCGCTCCGCCCGCGCCGTCCTCCGGGACCACGTACCCGACGAGTCGCCGGACTCCGGCCGCGTCCGTCCGTGCGGCCACTGCCGCACCGGCGACCCCCGGGGTGCGGGCGAGCACCGATTCGACCTCGGCGGGCTCGACCCGCAAGCCCCGGACGCGCGTCCGGTCGTCCGTACGCCCGATGAACTCGAGCACGTTCCCGCTCCCCCAGCGGACCAGGTCACCGGTGCGGTGCATCCGCGCGCCCGGAGGGCCCGAGGGATCGGCCACGAAGCGCTCGGCGGTCTCGCCCGGCAAGCCGTGATAGCCGCGGGCCACTCCGGGGCCCGCCACGTAGAGCTCTCCGGGAACGCCCCGCGGGACGGGGCGCAGCCGCGCATCCAGCACGTGCACCCGACGCCCGGCGATCGGACGGCCCATCGGCACCGACGGGCCGGACCCCGGGCCGTCGACCGACACCGGGCCGTCGTTCGGCACGTGGTGCGTGACGGGGCCCGCGGCCTCCGCCAGGCCGTAGCCGTGGGCGACCGTCGTCCCCGGGCAGGCGGCAGCGACCTTCTGCACGGTTTCCGCCGGGAGCACATCGCCGCCCACCGATACGTACGGGACGTCCGCGAGCAGGTCGGGCCGCCGCTCCGCGACGAGCTCGAACTCCTCCACCGACAGCACCAGCCGCTCGACCGGCGCGCCGACCGGCAGGGCCGTCAGCGACTCGACGGCCGTGTCACCGGCGGGCGCCACCGTCAGCCGTCCGCCGGAGAGCAGGGGTGCCCACCATTGCGCCGTCGGTCCCGCTTGCACGTGCGCGGGGAGGAGGACCGTCCGGCCCCCGTGCGTCACCGGGCCCCCGTCCGTGACGGGGCCCGCCATGTCGCGGTGGGTGAGGGCGATGCCCTTGGGCCCCGCCGTCCCCGACACGTATCGCAGGCAGGCGAGCCGGTCCGGCTCGACCACGAGCCCGAGGTCGTCCGTACGGCCGCCGTCCGCCTCGTCGTCGATGAGCAGCTCCGGCGCGTTCGTCGTGCCTTCCGCGCCGGTCCCGGCCCGGTCGGCGAGTACCAGCCGGGCGTCCGCCGCCGTGACGACGGCCTGCCATCGGGGCGTCGGTGCGCCCAAGGCCAGGGTCACGTACGCGCCCCCCGCCTTGGCCACCGCCACCGCGGCCGCCATCAGGTCCAGGGGCCGCTCCAGGCGCAGGGCGACCCGGGCTTCCGCCGTCACGCCGGCCTCGACGAGCCTGTGGGCCAGGCGATTGGCCCGTGCGTTCAGCTCCGCGTACGTCAGGGTCGCGCCGTCGGTCTCCACGGCCACCGCCGAGGGGGTCAGCGACACCTGTCGCTCGAAGAGCGCGGCCAGGCCGTCGGCCGGGGCCGTCGCCTGCGTGCCGCTGCCGCTGGCCGTGCCGCTGCCCGTGCCGGCCGCGAGGAGTTCCTCGCGCTCGCCCGGTACCAGCACCTCGTACCGGCCGATCGGCAGCGTCGGGTCCGCCACCGCCGCCCCCAGCAGCCGCTCCAGGCGCGTGGCCAGCGTGGCCACGTCCTCGCGGTCGAAGAGGTCCGTGGCGAACTCGACGAATCCGGCCACTCCTTCGAGGGTTCCGTCGGCGGAGAGCTGCTCCCGGAAGAAGAAGGAGAGGTCGAACTTGGCGGTGTGCGTCCCCATGGGCTCCACCGCCATGCCCAGGCCGCCGAGCGCGAAGTCGGGGGTGACCATGTTCTGCAGTACCAACAGCACCTGGAACAGCGGCTGATGGGCCTGCGAGCGGGTGGGATTGAGCGCTTCCACGAGCCGCTCGAAGGGCACGTCCTGATGTGCGTGCGCGGCCAGATCCGTGTCGCGGACCCGCTCCAGCAGCTCCAGGAAGCCGGGATCACCCGAGGTGTCCGTGCGCAGCACCAGAGTGTTCGCGAAGAACCCCACCAGGTCGTGCAGCGCCTCGTCGGTCCGGCCGGCGACGGGGGTGCCGATCGGGATGTCGGTTCCGGCCCCCATCCGGGTCAGCAGTGCGGCGAGTGCGGCCTGCAGGATCATGAACAGGCTGGTGCCGGTCTCCCGCGCCAGCCCGAGCAGCCCCGCGTGCAGTTCGGGCGACAGGCTCAGGTCCAGCATGTCGCCCCGGTAGCTCGCCACGGGGGGCCTGGGGCGTGTAGCCGGCAGCCGCAGGCTCTCGGGCACACCGGCCAGCGCATCCCTCCAGTACGCGAGTTGGCGCGCGGCACGGCTGCCGGGGTCGCTCTCATCGCCGAGGAACTCGTCCTGCCAGAGGGTGTAGTCCGCGTACTGCACGGGGAGCGGGTCCCAGTGCGGCGCCTCGCCGGCCGTCCGGGCCCGGTAGGCCTCGGCCAGGTCGCGGGCCAGCGGCGCGAGGGAGGATCCGTCGCCGGCGATGTGATGGATGAGGATGGTCAGGACGTGGTCGTCCGGCGCGAGTGCGAACAGGCTGGTCCGCACGGGCGGGGTGGAGGCGAGGTCGAAGGAGTGGGACACCGCGTCCGCGAGCAGGCCCGGCAGGGCGTCGGCGGTCGTGTGCACCGTGTGCAGCCCGCCCCAGGCGTCGGAGGCGTCCAGGACCTGCTGGAAGGGGACGCCGTCGATCTCGGGGAAGACGGTGCGCAGGCTCTCGTGCCTCTCGGTCACGGCGCGCAGGGCGGCTGCCAGGGCCTCGCGGTCCAGTGCCCCGGACAGCCGCAGCACCAGCGGGATGTTGTAGGTGGGGCTGGGGCCTTCGATCCGGTGCAGCAGCCACATGCGGCGCTGCGCGAAGGAGAGCGGGACGGTCTCCGGGCGCCGTACGGGACGCAGCGCGGGCGGTGCTTCGTCCGCCTCGTCCAGCCGCGCCACCAGTCCGGCGACGGTGGGGGCGTCGAAGAGGAGCCGGATCGCCAGGTCCACACCGAAGGTGGCGCGGATCCGTGCCATCAGACGGGTCGCGAGCAGCGAGTGCCCGCCCAGGAGGAAGAAGTCGTCGTCGATGCCGACGCCCTCCCGGCCGAGGACCTCGGCGAACAGGGCGCAGAGGACCTCCTCGCGGGGTGTGCGGGCCTGGCGGCCGGCCGGCCGCTCCTGCGGGGCGGGGACCGGAAGGGCCTTGCGGTCGAGTTTGCCGCTGGCGGTCGACGGGAGCGCGTCCAGGACGACGAACGCGGCCGGCACCATGTGGCCGGGAAGGCCGTCGGCCGCCCGGGCGCGCAGTTCCGCCGGGTCGGGCGCCTGCGACGCGGAGCGGCGGGCCACGTACGCCACGAGACGCTGGTCGCCCGGCTGGTCCTCGCGGAGGACCACCACGGCTTGGGCGACCCGCGGGTCCTCCTCCAGCACGGCTTCGATCTCGCCGGGCTCGATGCGGAATCCCCTGAGCTTCAGCTGGTGGTCGGCGCGCCCGGCGAACTCCAGCTGTCCGTCGGCCGTCCAGCGCGCCATGTCTCCCGTGCGGTACATGCGGGAGCCGGCCGGGCCGAAGGGGTCGGCGACGAAGCGTTCGGCGGTCAGTGCGGGGCGGTGCAGGTAGCCGCGGGCGAGACCGGCGCCGGCGATGTACAGCTCGCCCACCACGTTGGCGGGCACCGGCCGGAGTGCGGAGTCCAGGACGTAGACGCGGCTGCCCGGAACGGGGCGGCCGATCGGGGGCGCTCCGGCGCCGTCCAGCGGCTCGCTCATCGTGGCGGCCACGGTGGACTCGGTGGGTCCGTAGGCGTTGATCATCCTGCGGCCCCGCGACCACCTCGCCACGAGGGCCGGGGAGCACGCGTCACCGCCGACCACGAGGGTGGCGAGCGACGGCAGTTCGTACTCCGGCATGCTCGCCAGCGCGGCCGGGGAGATGAACGCGTGACTGACGGCCTGTTCGGCCAGCAGTTCGGCCAGTTCGCGGCCCGCCAGCGGACCGTGCGGCGCCACGACGAGGGTCGCCCCCGCGGCGAAGGCCATGCAGATCTCCAGGACCGACGCGTCGAAACTGGGCGACGCGAGCTGGAGGACCCGGCTCGCCGGCTCGACGCGGAATCGTTCCACCTCGGCGGCGGCGAAGGCGGCGATGCCCGAGTGGGTGACCAGGACTCCCTTCGGCCGGCCCGTGGAGCCCGAGGTGTAGATCACGTAGGCCGGGGCGCCCGGCCCGGTCTCCACGGCCGGGTCCTGCCCGGGGTACCCGGCCAGGGCCTGACGGCACTCGGCGAGGTCGAGCAGCCCCGGGAACCCGAGCACGGCGGGGGGCACGTCACCGGTGCCGGTGTCCGCGACGACGTGGGCGGGAGCGGCGTCGGACAGCATGAAGGCGATCCGGTCGTCCGGGTAGTCGGGGTCGACGGGCAGGTAGGACGCTCCGGTCTTGAGCACGGCCAGTACGGCCACGATGAGCTCGGCGGAGCGGGGCAGCGCGAGGGCGACGATCCGCTCCGGACCCACGCCCCGTGCGAGCAGCAGGTGCGCCATGCGGTTGGCGGCGGCGTTCAGTTCCGCGTACGAGTAGGCGTCCTCGCCGCACACCAGGGCGGTCGCGGTGGGCGTCGCGGCGACGTGCCGTTCGAAGATCGTGTGCAGGCGGGTGACCGGCACCGGCTCGCCGGTTTCGTTCCACTCCCCCAGGATCTGCAGGCGTTCGGCCGGGGCGATCACCTCGACCTGGCTGATGGGCAGGTCCGGCTCGTCCGTGACGGCGGTGAGCAGCCGCACGAAACGCTCGCCGATGCGCCGCGCGGTCTCCTCGTCGAACAGGTCGGTGCTGTACTGGATCCAGCCCTCGACGCCTGCGGCCTTGCCCTCCTCGGTCCGGTTCTCGCTGAGGTGCACCGAGAGTTCGAACTGGGAGAGTCCCAGGTCGACCGGTTCCAGGCGGGCGTCGGCACCGGGCAGCCGGAAGACCGGCCGGGTGTTGTTCTGGAAGGCCAGCATGACCTGGACGAGGGGCTGGTACGAGGACGTGCGCGCCGGGTTGAGCGCTTCCACGAGCCGCTCGAAGGGCAGGTCCTGGTGCGCGTAGGCGGCCAGATCGGCAGCCCGTACACGCTTGATCAACTCACGGAAGCCGGGGTCGCCGGAGGTGTCCGTACGCAGGACGAGCGTGTTGACGAAGAGCCCCACCAGGTCGTCCAGGGCGTCGTCGGTGCGGCCGGCGATCGGGCTGCCGACGGGGATGTCCGTACCCGCTCCCAGTCGGGTCAGCAGCGCCGCCAGACCGGCCTGGACCACCATGAACAGGCTGGCCCGGTTGCTGCGCGCCAGGTCCCACAGCTTCTGGTGGAGTCCGGCGTCGACCCGGAAGGGCACCGCGTCCGCCCGGAAGCTCGCGACGGCGGGGCGCGGCCGGTCGGCGGGCAGGTTCAGGTTCTCCGGGAGGCCGGCCAGGGCCGTGGTCCAGAAGTCCAGTTGGCGGGCGAGCGGGCTGTCCGGGTCCGCCTCGTCCCCGAGCGTCCGGCGCTGCCACAGGGCGTAGTCGGCGTACTGCACCGGCAGGGGCGACCAGGACGGCGCGCGGCCGTCGCACCGGGCGGCGTACGCCTCGGCGAGGTCGTGCGCGAGGGGCGCGAGGGACCATCCGTCACCTGCGATGTGGTGCAGGAGGAAGAGCAGGACGTGCTCCTGCGGGCCGGTCCGGAAGAGCGTGGGCAGCACCGGGGGCTCGGTGGCGAGGTCAAAGGTGTGCCGTGCGGCCTCGGCGAGGGCCCGCGGCAGTTCGGCTTCCGGGACGTCGGTGACGCGCAGGCGCGCGGGCAGGGCCTCGCGGCCCAGGACGACCTGATGGGGTCCGTCGGCCGTCTCGGGGAAGACCGTGCGCAGGCTCTCGTGGCGCTCCATGACGTCGAGGAGCGCCAGTTGCAGCGCCTCCGGGTCCAGGTGCCCGGACACCCTGAGGGCCGGCGCGATGTTGAGGGCGGGGTTGGCCCCGTCGAAGTGGTTGAGGAACCACAGGCGGCGCTGGGCGAAGGACAGCGGTACGCGTTCGGGCCTCGTCGACGCCGTGAGGGGGTCGGCGGCCGACGGGCCGCTGCGGAGCACGTGCGCGAGGGCCGCCACCGTCGGTGCGTCGAACAGCGCCCGGACGTTGAGGTCCACGCCGAGGGTGGAACGGATGCGGCTGGTGAGCCGGGTGGCCAGGAGGGAGTGGCCGCCGAGGTCGAAGAAGTCCTCGTCGACACCGACCCGCGGCAGGCCGAGCACCTCGGCGAACAGGCCGCACAGGACCTCCTCCTGGGGGGTCCGCGGCGCGCGGCCCTCCCGGGGGACGACGGGCTCCGGCGCTGCGGGCGCCGTCGTGTCCGTCGTGTCCGTCGTGGGTGCGGCCGCCGGACCGCCGGAGCGGCGTACGGGCTCCAGGGCTCCCGCGGACGTGCGGCGAACGAGCTCGCCGGTCCGGTACATCCGCCCGCCGGGGGCTCCGAAGGGGTCGCAGACGAAGCGTTCGGCCGTCAGACCGGCCCGGTGCGCGTAGCCCCGTGCCAGTCGGGTTCCGCTCAGGTACACCTCGCCCACCGCACCGGGCGGCACCGGCTGGAGGGCGTGGTCCAGCACGTGCGTCCGGATGTTCGGTGTGCGCCGTGCGGTCGGGGCGGCCCCGGTGGCCTCCGGCCGTCCCGCGGTATCCGGTGCCGGCAGGCCGGGCCGGGCCTCGATCGTTCCGCCGCTCAGCAGCGCGGGGAAGAGCGCCAGCGGCGAGACGCCGGAGGTGAAGAGGTCGGGGACGCCGACGCTGGACCGGCGGGGTGCGTCCTGTACGAGGTCCACGACGTTGGTGTGGGGCAGCAGGACGCAGGAGCCGTCGGCGGAGGGCAGGATGCAGGCGGTGTTCGACGGCAGGAGGGGCCGCCGGCGATCGGCGTCCGCGAGGTCCGTTTCCGGGCCGGTCCGCAGCGCCGCGGCATTCTCCGGGGAGTCCAGCACCACGGTCGGCAGCTCCGCGGGGAGCGTCAGCGCGGTGGTGGAGTCGACGAGGGCGCAGACGGGCCGGGCCTCGGCGAGGATCCGGGCGAGCCGGTCCTGCGGGGTGTCCGCCGCCAGGGGAAGGCAGGCCGCTCCCGCCTTCAGCACGGCCAGCAGGGCCACGACGGTGTCGGCGGTCTTCGGCAGGGCGAGGGCCACGACGTCCTCCGGGCCGGCGCCGCGCCGGACGAGGAGGCGGGCGAGCCGGTTGGCCCGTACGTTCAGCTCGTCGAAGTCGATCCGTGCGTCATCGCATGCGAGGGCCACCGCCTCCGACGTGAGCCCGGCCTGCGTCTCGAACATCGTGGGAAGGGTGACCGGCTCGGTCTCGCGCGCCGTGTCCTCGTCCCCGCCGGGCTCCGCGGCGATTTCCCGGGGAGCGGGCAGGCCGACCCGCCCGATCGCCTGGTGCGGGTCGCGGGCCATGCGTTCCAGCATCGCCAGGAGACGGTGGGCGAGTTGCTCGGCCGTGTCCCGGTCGATGAGGTGGGGCTGGAAGTCCAGGCGTATGAGGAGGCTCTCGGCCGGGACCACGAGAAGGGTGAGCGGGTAGTGGGTCCCGTCGTGGGTCTCCACGCCCGCGATGCGCACCCCGCCGGTGTCGGCCTGGAGCGCGTCGGGGTCGCTGGGGTAGCTCTCGAAGGCGACGAGCGTGTCGAAGAGCTCCCCGTGGCCCGCGAGCTGCTGGATCTCCGCGAGCCCGACGTGCTGGTGGTCCATGAGGGCGCTCTGCCGCTCCTGGAGGCGGGACAGCGCGCTCAGCACCGTCTCGTGCGCGCTGAAACCGACGCGCACCGGCAGGGTGTTGACGAAGAGGCCGATCATGCTCTCGACGTCGGGGACCTCCGGCGGACGGCCCGAGACGGTGGCTCCGAAGACCACGTCCTCCCGGCCGGTCATGCGGCCGATCAGGAGGCCCCAGGCACCCTGGAAGACCGTGTTCAGCGTCAGGCCGTTCCCCCGCGTCATGGCCGTCAGGGCGGAGGCGAGCGCCGTCGGCACCTCCAGCGTGACGCGCTCCGCGGCCACGGGCACCGCGTCCCGGGCCTGGGGGGCGACCAGCGTCGGCCCCGTGAGCCCGCGGAAGGCCTCGCGCCAGGCGGTCGCGGCGCCGTCCCGGTCCCGCGCGGCCAGCCAGCTCACGAAGTCCCGGTAGGGGGCTGCCGGGCGCAGGGCCTTCTCGTCGCCGCCGTTGCCGTACAGGGCCAGCAGGTCGGCCATGAGCAGCGGCACCGACCAGCCGTCGATGAGGATGTGGTGGACGCTCAGGACGAGGCTGTACTTCTCCTCGTCGAGGCGGACCAGGGTGCAGCGCATCAGCGGCGGACGGGCGAGGTCGAACCGGCGGGCCCGGTCGGCCGCCCGTACGGCCGCGAGGGCCTCGGGGCGAGCGTCTTCGGGCGTGTCGCGCAGGTCGACCTCGGCCCACGGCAGCTCGCACCGGCGGGGGATCACCTGGACGGCCTGGCCGCGGCCGGTGATCCGGAAGCCGGCGCTCAGGTTGGGGTGCCGGCGCAGGAGCGCCTCGGCCGAGGTCCGCAGCGTGGACGCGTCGAGCGGCCCGTGCAGTTCGAAGGCGAACTGCACGAGGTAGAGGTCCGCGGCCTGGTCGTCGTAGAGGGCGTGGAAGAGGAAGCCCTCCTGCATGGGTGACAGCGGGAGAACGTCCTTCAGCCCTGACTGCTTCACGTTAAAGCTCCCACTCGGAGTCGAGATCGTCGAGGTCGTCTAGGTCGTCGATGTCTTCCTGGCTCAGCGAGACCAGGGGCAGGTCGGACGGGGTGTGGCCGCCCGCCCGGTAGGTGTCGATGCGCCCGGGCAGGGCCCGGAGCGTGGCCACGAGGGTGTCGGCCAGGTCGTGCACGGCGCTCTCCGCGAGGAGGGCCTCGGGCCACATGAGGCTGATGTCGAGCCGGGGGCCGTCCGCCTCGTCGCGGGTGAGCATGGCGACTTCCAGCGCGTGGGCCACCGGCATGTCCGCGTCCGAGCCGCTGCCGAGCAAGTCCTCGGCCGGGGCGGGGGCCCAGTCGCCGGCGGTCGGGGCCGAGAAGCGCCCCAGGTAGTTGAAGCCGATCTGCGGCGCGGCCGGCTTCTCGAGCTCCTGCGCCGACCGCGGGTTGAGGTAGCGCAGCAGTCCGTATCCGATGCCGTGGTCGGGCAGGGCCCGGCGCTGCTCCTTGACCCGCTTGAGGCCTTCGACGAGGGAAGGGCTCGTGCGCCAGTTCGCCACCTTGGGGTCCACGCGCACCGGGTGCATGCTGGTGAACCAGCCGACGGTCCGGGAGAGGTCGACGCCCTCGCCCAGCTCCTCCCGCCCGTGCCCCTCGACGTCGACGAGCACGGCGGTGCCGTCGCCCGCGCCCCGGCGCCGGCGCCAGTCGGCGGTCGCGAGCGCGAGGCCCGTGAGCAGGACGTCGTCGACGCCGCCGTTGACGGCCGCGGGCACCTTGGTCAGAAGGCTCTCGGTGACGTCGGCCGGCAGCTCGCGGCGGACGTAGCGCACGGTGTGCGCGAGGTCCCGGGCCGGGTCGAGCGGGCGGTCCGTCAGCAGCGGTTCGGGGGCTCCGAGTACGCGCCGCCAGACGGGCAGTTCCGCCTCCCGGGTCGGTGCCTGTGCCTGCACGTGGAGCAGCTGCGACCAGCGGCGGACGGAGGTGGCTCCGACGGCGGGCTCGGGCTGCCGTCCGGCCGCGAGGGCCTGCGCGGCTGCCGCCAGGTCGGGCAGCAGGATCCGCCAGGACACGCCGTCCACGGCGAGGTGGTGGATGACCAGCAGCAGGCGCCCCGGCCGGTCCGGTCCGGCGTCGAACCAGACGGCCTGCAGGATCTTGCCGTCCTCCGGAGCGAGCCGGGCCCGGGCGGCCTCGGCGTGCCGGCCGGGCCAGGAATCGCCTTCGGCGGCGAGGTCGACGCGGCGCAGGCAGTCGGCGGCCCGGACGGCGCCCTTCGGCGGGATCTCCAGCGTCCAGCGCTCGGGGGTGCGGCGCAGGATCGTGCGCAGCGCGTCGTGACGGTCGAGGAGGACCTGCAGTGCGTCGTGCAGCAGCTCTCCGTCGAGCCCGGCGGGCACCTGGACGGTCATCGACTGGTGGAACCCGTCGATCGGCCCGCCGAGCCCGCGCAGCCATTCCATGACCGGTGTGGGCCTCAGTTCACCGACGGGCTCGTCGGCTACGGCGTCCGGGGCCGCGTCCACGCTGCGGGCGGCGGCGGCCAGGGCCTCGACGGTCTTGAGCTCGAACACCTGGCGCGGGCTGAGGACGAGTCCGGCCTTGCGGGCCCGCCCGACGAGCTGGATGGACATGATGCTGTCCCCGCCGAGGTCGAAGAAGCTGTCGCCGACCCCGACCCCCGGCACTCCGAGCACGTCCGTGAAGAGGGCGCACAGCGCCTCCTCGCGGGGCGTGCGGTGCAGTCGGCCGACCGGGGCGTGCTCGATCGCCGGCCGCGGCAGGGCGGCGCGGTCCACCTTGCCGTTGCGGGTCAGCGGCAGTTCGTCGAGGAGGACGAACGCCACCGGGACCATGTACGCGGGAAGGGCGTCGGCCGCGTGCCGGCGCAGTTCCTCGGCGTCGACGGCCGTTCCCTCGACGGGTACCAGGTAGGCGGTGAGCCGCTTGTCGCCGGGCCGGTCCTCGCGGACGACGACGGCGGCGCGGGCGACGGCGGGGTGGCGGCCGAGGACGGCACCGACCTCGCCCGGCTCGATGCGGAAGCCGCGGATCTTGACCTGGTCGTCGGCGCGGCCGACGAACTCCAGCGCCCCCGCCGTGCCCCAGCGCACGAGGTCGCCCGTACGGTACATCCGCGAGCCCGGCGCCCCGAAGGGGTTGGCGACGAACCGCTCGGAGGTGGCCGCGGCCCGCCCCAGGTAGCCCCGGGCCAGGCCCGTTCCCGCGACGTGCAGTTCACCGACGGTTCCGGGCGGTACGGGGCGCAGCCGCTCGTCCAGGACGTGGACCTGGTGGTTGTCGAGCGGACGGCCGATCGGGACCGACGCCGCGGGCGCCGCGCCGGCCACCATCCGGTGGTGGGTGGCGAACGTCGTCGTCTCGGTCGGCCCGTAGCCGTTGACCACGGCGGTGCCCGGGCAGTGTTCGAGGACCCGGCGGACGGCCTCTGCGGGTACGACGTCACCGCCGGTCCAGACCTCCCGCACACCGGCGAAGAGCTGCGGTCGCTGCTCGGCGGCCAGGTCGAAGAGGCCGGCGGTCAGCCACAGGCGTTCCACGCGCTCGTCGGCGACGACCCGGGCCAGGGCGTCGATGTCCAGGTCGCCCGCCGGGGCCACCACGAGCCGGCCGCCGAAGAGCAGCGGCACCCACAGCTCGGCCGTGGAGGCGTCGAAGGCGTGCGGTGCGTAGACCAGGGTTCTGGCGGGCCCGGTGGCGTCCCAGGCCCGGTCGTACGCCAGGCTCACCACGTCGCGGTGCGTGGCGGCCACTCCCTTGGGCTCGCCGGTGGAGCCCGAGGTGTACATGACGTACGCCAGCCGGTCGGGGGTGCACGGCAGTCCGAGATCCGCGGACGGCCCCTCGTGCGCCGCGTCGCCGATGACGATCTCGTGGATCCCGGGGCCGCACTCCCGCCCCCGGCCGGCCCGGTCCACCAGGACGACCCGGGCTCCGGTTTCGGCGGCCACGCTCTGCCACCGGCTGCTCGGCGAGTCCGCGTGCAGCGGAACGTACGCGCCGCCGGCCTTGAGGATCGCCAGGATCGCCACGACGAGGTCGGGCGAGCGGTCCGCCAGCAGCAGGACGCAGCTCTCCGGACCGACGCCTTGGGCGACCAGGCGCCGTGCCAGCCGGTTGGCGAGGACGTTCAGCTCCGTGTACATGAGCTGGACCTCGCCGGACACCAGGGCCACGGCGGTGGGCGTCCGCCGGGCCTGCGCCTCGAACAGTGCGGTCAGACCGTGCTCGGGGAGGGCCGTGGAGGCGCCGCTGCCGGGCTGCTGCGCCGCCGTGGCCGGGGACGGGAGGGCCGTGAGCGCTCCGACCTCCCCGACCGGCGTCAGCGGGCTCTCCGTCATCGTGACGAGCAGTCGCTCCAGCCGGGCCGCGATCGCCGTGACGGTCTCCCGGTCGAGCAGATCGGGCCGGTGGTCCAGGCGGAAGCGCAGCCGCGGGCCGGGCATGGCCGCCACGGTGAGCGGGTAGTGAGTGGCGTCGTAGCTCTTGGCCCGGGTCACCCGCAGTCCGCCGGCGGCGGGCAGCGCGTCCGGTTCGAAGGGGTAGTTCTCGAAGACCAGGAGCGTGTCGAACAGGTCCCCGGCGCCGACCTGTCGCTGGATGTCGGCCAGCCCGATGTGCTGGTGCTCCATCAACAGGGCCTGGCGGCCCTGGAGGGCGCGGCAGGCGTCCAGCAGGGAGTCGGTGCGCCGGTAAGGGAAGCGCACCGGGACGGTGTTGATGAAGAGGCCGACCATCGACTCGACGCCGTCGAGCTCGGGCGGTCTTCCCGAGACGGTCGTGCCGAAGACCACGTCGTCACTGCCCGCGAGACCGCCCAGCAGCAGTCCCCAAGCGGACTGGATGAGGGTGTTGAGGGTCAGGCCGTTGCGGCGGGCGGTGGCCTCCAGCTCCGACGAGAGCTCTTCGGACAGCTCCAGTTCGACGGTGTGGGGCATGACGGTGGCCCGCTCGTGCTCGCCCGGGACCAGCAGGGTGGGCGTCTCGAACCCGGCCAGCGCCTCGCGCCAGGCGGCGAGAGCGGGCTCGCGTTCGCGTCCCGCCAGCCAGGCCAGGTAGTTCTTGTACGGGACCGCCCTGGGCAGGGCGCCGCCCTCGTAGAGCCGGAACAGCTCGTCGAGCAGCACCGGCAGGGACCAGCCGTCGAGCAGGATGTGGTGGTTGGTCAGGACCAGGCGGTGGCGCTCGGCCCCCAGCCGCACCAGGGTGCAGCGCAGCAGCGGGGCGTCACCGAGGTCGAACCGCCGGGCCCGGTCCCGCGTGAGCAGGTCCTCGAACGCGCGGTCCTGCTCGCTCTCGGACCGCCCGCCGAGGTCGGTCTCCCGCCAGGGGAGCTCCACCTCGTGCGGGATGACCTGCACGGTGCGGTCCAGGCCCTCGTGCCAGAACATCGCGCGCAGGTTGGGGTGCCTGCGCAGCAGGGCTTCCACCCCGGCCCGCAGGGCAGGGGCGTCCAGCGGGCCCTGGAGGTCCAGGACGAGCTGGGTGTTGTAGAGGTCGGGGGCATCCGTGTCGTACGAGGAGTGGAAGTACATGCCTTCCTGCAACGACGTCAGCGGCAGGATGTCGGCCAGCCCGGAACGCTTCACTTCCTATTCCTCCATACGGCTTCAAGCAGGTCGATGTTGGTCTGGTCGAGGGAGACCAGGGAGAGGTCCGACGTGGTCAGACCGCCCGCTTCGGGGGCCGCTCCGTGGGCGACGAGCCCGTCGAGTGCGGCGGCCCAGAGTTCGGTCAGTTCGTGCACCTCGGCCTCGGTCAGCAGCCCGTCGGGCCACGACCAGGTGCAGATGAGGCGGGGTCCTTGGCCGTCGTCCCGGGTGAGTGCGTTGAGTTCGAGGACGTGGGCCGCCGGGGTGCCGGCGTCCGTGCCGCCGCCGAACGCGCCGTCCTCGGCCACGGGCGCCCAGTCGGTGTCCGCCGCGCCGTTGAAGCGCCCCAGGTAGTTGAAGGCGATCTGCGGGCGCGTGGCCAGGGCCGCCAGGCCCGCGGTGCCGGGGTTGAGGTGACGCAGCAGTCCGTAGCCGATGCCGCGGTCGGGCAGGGCCCTCAGCTGCTCCTTGACCCGCTTGACCGCGCCGCCCACCGCGGGGCCGCCGGCGAGCACCTCGCTCCAGGCCACGGCGCCGGGGTCGAGTCGCGCGGGGTGCATGCTGGTGAACCAGCCGACGGTGCGGGAGAGGTCCGTGCCCTCCGTGAAGGGCTCCCGGCCGTGATCCTCCAGGTCGATCAGGACCGCGCTGTTCCCGCTGCGCCCCGTGGTGCGCCGCCATTCGGCGACGGCGAGGGTGAAGGCGGCGAGCAGGACGTCGTTGACCGTGCCCCGGAAGGTCGACGGCAGGGTCGTCAGCAGCGGTTCGGTGCTCTCCGCGGACAGCACCGAGGTGAGGCTGCGGGTCGTGGCGTGCGTGTCCCGCCGCGCGTCGAGGGGGCGCTCCCCCAGTTCGGGGTCGGGCGTGGCGAGCACCTCGGTCCACAGCGGCAGTTCCGCCAGCCGGTGCGGCGTGCGGGCCTCGTCGAGCAGGGTCCGCGCCCAGGTCCGCAGGGTGGTGGCGACCGGGGGCAGTTCGGCTCCCCGGTCCTGCCCGGCGGTGGCCAGGTCGGGCAGCAGGATGCGCCAGGAGACTCCGTCCACCGCGAGGTGGTGGACCATCAGCAGCAGCCGTCCGGGCCGCTCCGGGCCTGCGTCCAGCCAGACGGCCTGGACCATGACGCCGTCTTCGGGGCTCAGCCGGAGTTGGGCGGCCGCGTTCTCGGCGGCCAGCGTGGCACGCATCCCCTCCTCGGAGAGTCCCGCGACGTCGACCCGTGTCAGGCAGTGGCGCGCGTCCGCGGTTCCCGGCGGCGGCACTTCGAGCGTCCACCGCTCCCCCGAGCGGTCCAGCCGCAGGCGCAGGGCGTCATGGTGGTCGATGAGGGTCTGCAGCGTGCGGCCGAGATGTGCCTCGTCGATGCCCGCGGGGACCTTCACCACCACCGACTGGTGGAAGCCGTCGAGGGGGCCGCCCCGCTCGCGCAGCCAGTGCACGATGGGCAGCAGGTCGACCTCGCCCGTGCCGACGTCGGGGGCCCGCTCGGGTGCGGACTCCAGGGGGCGTACGACGGTGGCCAGTTCGGCGACCGTCGGGTTCTGGAACACGTCCCGCGGGGTGACCTCCAGACCGGCCCTGCGGGCCCGTCCGACGAGCTGGATGGACATGATGCTGTCGCCGCCGAGGTCGAAGAAGCCGTTGTGCACGCCGACCGAGGGCACTCCCAGCACCTCGGCGAACAGCTCGCACAGGCTCTCTTCGAGCGGTGTCCGCGGCGCCTGCCCGGCTGCCTCCGCGCTGTAGTCGGGGGCGGGCAGGGCGCCTCGGTCGATCTTGCCGCTGGAGGCCAGGGGGAAGGCCTCGAGGAGAACGACGGCGGCGGGCACCATGTAGTGCGGAAGCCGGCCCGCGAGGTGGCTCCGCAGGTCTGCCGCGGACGGGGAAGCGCCGTCCACCGGTTCCGCGTACGCCACCAGGCGCCGGTCGCCCGGCCGGTCCTCACGGACCGTGGCGACCGCCCGCGCGACGTCGGGATGGTCCGACAGCGCGGCGGCCACCTCCTCCAGCTCGATGCGGAAGCCCCGGATCTTGACCTGGCCGTCGGCCCGGCCGACGTAGTCCATCCGCCCGTCCGGCCTCCAGCGGACGAGGTCGCCGGTGCGGTACATGCGCTCTCCCGGCGCCCCGAAGGGATCGGGCAGGAAGCGCTCCGCCGTCAGGCCGGGACGGTTCAGGTAGCCGCGGGCGGGGCCCGCGCCGCCGACGTAGAGCTCTCCCGTCACCCCGGCGGGCACCAGGCGCAGGTGCTCGTCGAGCACGTACGCCCGTACGTTGGGCAGGGGCCGGCCGATCGGCGGGGTGCCGTCCTCGGTCAGGGCGGTGCTCACCGTGGCACAGACCGTGGCCTCGGTGGGCCCGTACGCGTTGAGCAGGCGCACCCGGCGGGACCAGCGGCGGACGACGTCCGGCGGGCAGGCCTCGCCGCCGGTGAAGATCGTGGTCCCCGGACCGAAGGCGTCCTCGGGCAGGACGGCGAGCGCCGACGGGGGCAGCAGCGCGTGGGTGATGCCGGCCTCCCGGGCCAGCTCCGCCAGCGGTCGTCCGGGCGCCAGCCTGGCGGCCGGCGCGAGGACCACCGCGCCGCCCGACAGCAGCGGCATGAACAGTTCCATGACCGACGCGTCGAAACTCAGCGAGGCGAACTGGAGGAACCTGCTGCCGGGACCGACGTCCGCCGCCCCGTTCAGGGCGTGGACGAGGTTCGGGATCCCCGAGTGCGGTACGAGGACCGCCTTGGGGCGCCCGGTGGAGCCCGAGGTGTAGATGGCGTAGGCGGTGTTCCGCGTCGTCAGCGGGGCCACCCGGTCGGTCTGGGCCGGGGCGTGATCGGGGCCCGCGGCCAGCTCCGCCGAGACCTCGGGCTCGTCCAGTGCCAGCATCCGTGCCGCGGGGGCCGGCGCGAGCAGCGCGGCGGCCTCCCGCGTGGTCAGGATGGCGGCCGGATCGGCGTCGGACAGCATGAAGGCGATCCGGTCCGCGGGGTGTTCCGGGTCGATCAGCATGTAGGCGGCGCCGGCCTTGAGCACGCCGAGCACGGCGACGGCCAGGTCGGTGCTCCGGGGCAGGGCCAGGGCCACGAGCGCCTCCGGTCCCACCCCGCGCCGGATCAGCGCGTGGGCGATCCGGTTGGCCCGCGCGTCGACCTCGGCGTACGAGAGCTCGGTGCCCTCGAAGACGACGGCCGTGGCCCCGGGGGTCCGTGCGGCCTGGAGCTCGAACAGCTCCCCCACGCAGCCGTGCGTGACCGGCGGTGTGCCGGTGTTCCCGTACCCCAGGAGTTCCTCCTGCTCGGCCGGGGAGAGGACGGGCGCCTGGCTCAGCCGGGCGAGGGGATCGGCCGCCATGGCCGCCAGGACCCGTACCCAGCGCTCCGCGAGCCGCTCGACGCTGGAACGCTCGTAGAGGTCCGTGCTGAATTCGACGAAGCCACTGGCGCCGGCGGGCGCACCGGCGCCGTCCTGGCGCTCGGCCATGCCGAAGGACAGGTCGAACTTGGCGACTTCCAGCTCCACCGGTTCCGGAGTGACCGCGATACCGGGGAGGCCGAGGTCGTACGCGGGCACGTTCTGCAGCGCGAGCATGACCTGGACGAGCGGCTGGACCGAGAGCGAGCGGTCCGGCTTGAGCGCGTCCACCAGGTGCTCGAACGGCAGTTCCTGGTGGGAGAAGGCCGCCAGGTCCGTCGCGCGGACCCGGTCCAGGAGTTCGCCGAAGGTCGGGTCGCCCGAGGTGTCGGTGCGCAGCACCAGCGTGTTGACGAAGAAGCCCACCGCGTCGTCGAGCGCCTCGTCACCGCGTCCGGCGACCGGGGTGCCGATCGGCAGGTCGACACCTGCTCCCAGCCGGGTGAGCAGGGCGGCCAGGCCGGCCTGGAGCACCATGAAGAAGCTGGTCCCCCTGGCCCGTGCCAGCTCGTGCAGCGACCGGTGCAGGGTCTCCGGCAGGTCGAAGGCGACCATCGCTCCGCGGTGGCTCGCCACTGCCGGCCGGGGCCGGTCCGTGGGCAGTTCGAGCCGGTCGGGCAGGTCCTGCAGGGCCTCGCGCCAGTAGGCGAGCTGCCGGGCCGCGAGGCTGGATTCGTCGTCCGCCTCGCCCAGGACCTTGCGCTGCCACAGCGTGTAGTCGGCGTACTGGGCCCCGGGCGGCGTCCAGCCGGGTTCCTGCCCCGCGGTCCGTGCCCGGTAGGCGGCGCCCAGGTCGTCGGCCAGAGGTGCGAGGGACCAGCCGTCGCCCGCGATGTGGTGGAGCACCAGGTGCAGGACGTGGGTGTCGCCGTCCAGGCGGAACGTGTCGACGCGCAGCGGCGGTTCGGTGGCGAGGTCGAAGGCGTGGCCCGCGGACGCGGTCAGGGCCGCGGGCAGGTCGGCCTCCGCGACGTCGGCGAGCCGGAAGACCGACGGCAGGTCCGTCGCCGGCAGCACCTTCTGGTAGGGCACTCCGTCGGGCGCCGGGAAGACGGTGCGCAGGGACTCGTGGCGGCCGATCACGTCCTGGACCGCCGTCCGCAGCGCCGGGACGTCCAGAGCGCCGGACAGCCGGAGCGCGAGGGAGATGTTGTAGGTCGCGCTGGGGCCTTCGAGGTTCTGTACGACCCACAGCCGGCGCTGGGCGTACGAGAGCGGCAGCTCCGCCGGGCGCTCGGCCGGGCGCAGGGCGGGGAGGGCCTGCGGTGTGCCGGCGATGCGGGTGGCCAGTCCGGCCACGGTCGGCGTCTCGAAGAGCGCACGCATCGGCAGCTCCACGCCCAGAGCCGACCGGATGCGGCCGACGAGGCGGGTCACCAGCAAGGAGTGGCCGCCCAGTTCGAAGAAGCTGTCGTGGATGCCGGTCCCGCTGACGCCGAGGACGTCGCGGAAGAGGGCGAGGAGCACCTCCTCCTCGTGGGTGCGGGGGGCCTCGTCCTCGGCTTCGGCGCTGTGTCCGAGGGCGGGGTGGGGCAGCGCCGACTGGTCCAGCTTTCCGTTGGCCGTCATCGGCATGGCGTCCACGGTCACGAAGGCGGCGGGCACCATGTGTTCGGGCAGGTTGCCGGCCAGGTGCCGGCGCAGCTCGGCGGCGCCGGGGGCTTCGTCCCCGTCGGCGACCACGTAGGCGACCAGGCGCCGGTCGCCCTCGCCGAACTCCCGCAGCACGACTGCCGCGCGCAGGACGGCCGGGTGCTCGGTGAGTGCCGTCTCGATCTCACCGGGCTCGATCCGGAAGCCCCGGACCTGGACCTGGTGATCGGCGCGGCCGAGGAATTCGAATCCGCCGCCGGGGAGCAGGCGGGCCAGGTCGCCGGTGCGGTACATCCGGGAGCCTGGCGGGCCGAACGGGTCGGCGACGAAGCGCTCGGAGGTCACGTCCGGCTTGTTGAGGTAGCCACGGGACACGCCCGGGCCGCTGACGTACATCTCGCCGATGACGCCGGTGGGCAGCGGCTGCAGGGCCTCGTCGAGCAGGCGTACCCGGAGGTCGGGCAGGCCTTCGCCGATGAGGCTGCGCTGGGCGGCGGTGGCCTCGTGCCCGAGGGTGAGGTGGCTGACGTGCACGGTGGTCTCGGTGATCCCGTACATGTTGACCAGGACCGGGGCGTCGTCGGCATGGCGTCCGTACCAGTCCGCGAGCTGCCCCAGGTCCAGCTGTTCGCCGCCGAAGACGACGCGGCGCAGGGCGAGTCCGCTGCCCAGCCGGGGGTTCTCGCGATCGCTCCGCATCAGCTCGTAGAACGCCGAAGGGGTCTGGTTGAGGATCGTGACCCCTTCCTCGACCAGCAGGGCGAGGAGGTCCGCGGGCGAACGGACGATCTCGCGTGGGATGACGACGAGGCGTCCGCCGTGCAGGAGCGGTCCCCAGATCTCCCAGACCGAGAAGTCGAACGCGTAGGAGTGGCACAAGGACCAGACGTCCTGCGCGTCGAAACGGAACGAGCTCTCGGTCGTCCCGAACAGGCGGACGACGTTGTGGTGCGGGACCACGACCCCCTTGGGCGTGCCCGTGGAGCCCGAGGTGTAGATGATGTACGCGGCGTTGTCCGGCCGGGCCGGACCGGACGGGTGCGCCGACCCGAGGTCGAGCGGCGCCTGTCCCGCGAGCTCGTCGACCACCGCTGCGTCGTCCAGCAGGATCGTCGCGACTCCGTCCGGCAGGGCGTGCGAGACGGCCGAGGTCGTCACCGCGCACAGCGGCGCGGCGTCGTCCACCATGAGGGCCAGCCTCTGCGCCGGATAGTCGGGGTCCATCGGCAGGTACGCGGCTCCGGACTTCAGCACCGCCAGGATCGCCACGATCATCTCGGGCGAGCGCGGCAGCAGCAGTGCGACGACCCGCTCGGGGCGGGCGCCCCGGGCCACCAGGAGCCGGGCCAGCCGGTTGGCCCGCTCGTTGAGCTCGCGGTAGGTCACGGAGGTCTCGCCGAACGAGACCGCGACGGCCTCCGGGGCCCGGCGGACCTGCGCCTCGAAGAGCTCCGGCAGGGTGGGGCCGGGCACCCGGGACGGGCTGGGCGCCGCCTTCTCCGTCTCCGTACCCGTACCCGTCGCCGTCGCCGTCGCCGTCGCCAGGAGGAGGTGTTCGGTGTCGGTCAGCACGTCGATGGTCGCGACCCGGCGCGCGGGATCGGCCACGGCCGCCTGCAGGAGGCGCGTGAACCGTTCGGCGATGGACCGGGCCGTCGCGCGCTCGAACAGGTCGGTGCTGTACTCCAGGCCGCCGACGAGTCCGCTCGGCGTGCCGTCGCCCTCGTGCTGCTCGGTGAGGTTGACGAGGAGGTCGAACTTCGCGGCCTGGGCCTCGATGGGCTCCAAGCGGCTCGTCGCGCCGGGGAGGCGGAGCGCGCCGTCCTCGCTCCCCTGGAGCGCCAGCATGACCTGGAAGAGCGGGTGGCGGCCCAGTGCGCGCGGCGGCTTGAGGGTCTCCACCAGGTGCTCGAACGGAACGTCCTGGTGGGAATAGGCCGCGAGCGCGCCCTCGCGGACGCGGACGAGCAGGTCCTCGAAGGTCGGGTGTCCGGAGGTGTCGGTGCGCAGCACGAGGGTGTTGACGAAGAACCCGACCAGGTCCTGGAGGTTCTCGTCGCCCCGGCCGGCGACCGGGGTGCCGATCGGTATGTCCGTACCCGCCCCCAGCCTGGTGAGGAGGGCGGACAGCGCGGCCTGGAGCACCATGAAGACACTGGTGTCGGTCCGGGCGGCGAGTGCCACGAGCTCCTGGTGGAGTTCTCCCGGCAGCCGCAGGGGGACGGTTTCCACCCCGTGGGTCGGCCGTGAGGGGCGCCCGCGGTCGCTCGGCAGCACCAGTTCGTGCGGGAGTCCTTCGAGCTCCTTGCGCCAGAAGGCGGTCTGCCGTGCCGCCGTGCTCTCCGGGTCGTCGATGTCGCCGAGGACGGCCCGCTGCCAGAGGGTGTAGTCGGCGTACTGCACGGGCAGTGCCGTCCACTGCGGCGCGCGGCCGGCGGCGCGCGCGGTGTAGGCCTCGGACACGTCGCGCACGATGGGGCCGAGCGACCAGCCGTCGGCGGCGATGTGGTGGAAGAGGAGCAACAGGACGTGCTCGGAGGGACCCTGGCGCGCCACGGTCGCGCGCAACGGGAGATCGCCGGTCAGGTCGAAGGCGGCGCGGGCCGCTTCGGCGAGTACGGCGGTCGTCGCCGCCCCGGCCTCGCCGGTCTCGTCCGTCTCCGCGAGACGCACGTCCACGTGGGCCTCGCCGGGCTCCAGGATCCGCTGGTACGGGTCACCCGCCAGGACCGGGTACACGGTGCGCAGGACCTCGTGGCGGTCCACGAGATCACCGAGGGCCGCGCGCAGGACGGTGAGGTCGAACGCGCCGGAGATCCGGAAGACGAGGGGCACGTTGTAGGCGGGCGCCGCCTCCTGCACCTCGTTGAGGAACCACAGGCGGTGCTGTGCGTAGGACAGCGGAACGAGGCCGGGGCGGGGCCGGGCCACGAGCGCCGGCCGGCCGGCGGTGGCGGCCTCGTGGGGCAGCGCGGCGAGCTGGCCGACGGTGGGCTTGTCGAAGAAGGAGCGCAGCGTGAACTCGAGGCCCAGCTGAGTACGGATCCGGTTGATCAGCCGGATCGCCAGGAGCGAGTGGCCACCCATCTCGAAGAAGTGGTCGTCCACCCCCACGGCCGGCAGGCCCAGCTCCTCCGCGAAGAGCGCGCACAGCGCCTCCTCGCGGGGATTCGACGGCACGCGCGAGACGCTCTTCGCCCCGAACTCCGGGGTCGGCAGCGCGGCACGGTCGAGTTTGCCGTGGCTCGTGAGCGGCAGGCCGTCGAGCAGTACGAAGGCGGCCGGGACCATGTACGCGGGCAGGATGCCGGCGGCGTGGTCACGCAGCCGCTCCTCGTCGGGCGCTTCGGGACCCGCCGCCGGTACCACGTACGCGATCAGCCGGTCGTCCCCCGCCCGGTAGCGCCGTACGAGGACGGCGGCCCGGATCACTCCGGGGTGCCGGGTCAGGGCCTCCTCGATCTCGGCCAGCTCGATGCGGAATCCGCGCAGCTTGACCTGGTCGTCGGAGCGGCCGACGAACTCCAGCTCCCCGTCGTCGCAGCGGCGGACGAGGTCGCCCGTGCGGTACATCCGGGAGCCCGCCGGGCCGAAGGGGTCGGCGACGAACCGCTCGGCGGTCAGCCCGGCCCGCCCGGCGTAGCCGCGCGCCAGTCCGGCCCCGGCCACGTAGAGCTCACCGGTGGTTCCCGGAGGGACGGGCAGCATCGCGCCGTCGAGGACGTAGAGCCGCATGTTGTCCAGCGGCCGGCCGATGGGAACCGCCGCGCCCAGCGCCTCGCCCGCCGAGATCGGGTTGCGGGTGGCGAAGACCGTGGTCTCGGTGGGGCCGTAGCCGTTGACGACCGTCAGCTCCGGGTTCTCGCCCAGGGCGGCCCGTACCGCCGCCGGCGAGACCACGTCTCCGCCGGTCCACACCTCCCGGACGTTGCGGAAGCATTCCGGGCTCTGCTCGACCAGCAGGTGGAACAGACCTGCCGTGAGCCAGAGCGCGGTGATGCGCTCGTCGACGATGAGCGTGCGCAGGGTGGGCAGGTCCAGGTCTCCGGCAGGCGCCAGGACGACCTCGCCGCCCGTGAGCAGCGGCACCCAGGCTTCGAGGGTGTAGGCGTCCCAGGCGTGCGGTGAGTGCAGCAGGACGCGCGCGGTGGCACCCGTCTCCCACCAGCTGTCGTGGGAGAGCTGCGCGATGTCGAGGTGGGTGATCGCCGCGCCCTTGGGCCGGCCGGTGGAGCCGGACGTGTACATCACGCAGGCCAGTTGGTCGGGGTGGACCACGACGCCGGGGTCGGTCGCGTCCGCGCCGTCCCAGGGGTGGTCCTCGTCCACGACGAGGACGGTCGCTTCGTGCGTGAAGCGGTCCTCGCGCAGGGCGCGGTCGGTGAGCAGGACCGGGGCCGCGGTCTCCTCCATGATCACTTCCCGGCGGGCGGCCGGGTAGCTCGGATGGATGGGTACGTACGTCCCGCCGGCCTTGAGGACGGCGAGCGTGGCGACGACCAGGTCGGCCGAGCGCTCCATGAACACCGCTACGGGTGTCTCGGCGCGTACTCCCATGATCAGGAGCTGCCGTGCCAGACGGTTGGCGCGCGCGTCCAGCTCCCGGTAGCTGAGCCGCTCCTCCCGGGAGCGCAGCGCCGGCGCGTCCGGACGTGCGGCCACGAACTCGGCGAACCGGTCGACGACGGTCCGGGCGCGGCCCGTCGTCTCGCGGCCCGTCGCGTTGTCGGCGACCAGGACCTGCTCGCGTTCCCGTTCGTCGAGCAGGTCGATGCGGCCGACGCGGCCGCTCGGGTCGGCCGCCATGGCGTGCAGTACGGCGAGGAAGCGGCGGCGGTGGGTCTCGACCTCTTCGGCCGTGTACATCTCCGGGTTGGCATCGAAGTCGATCCGTATGCCCCGGCCGTCCATGCGGTCGTGCACGACCACGGAGAGGTCGGGAACGGGCCCGGTGGAGAGGTTGTGCGCGACCGACGTGCAGTCGCCGAAGCGGAGGTCGTAGCCGAACCGCATCACGTTGATGATCGTGCCGAACAGCCGACGGCCGTCACCGACCTGCTTGAGGTCGCGCCGGAGGTCCTCGTAGCGGTAGCGCTGATGGGCCATCACCTGACGGACTTCCCCGGACACCGCCGCGACCAGCTCGGCGACCGTGTCCTGCGGCCGTACCGTCAAACGGAACGGCATGATGTTCGAGGCCATGCCGGGAACGGCGCGCGCGGTATCGCTCACCCGCCCGGTCACGGGGAGCCCCAGGACGACGTCGGTCGCCCCGGTCACCCGGTGCATGTAAGCCGCCGTCGCGGCGATCACCAGCCTGGGCCAGCTCGCCCCGATCCCGCGTGCCGCGTCGCCCAGGGCCTCTACGGCCGCCGCGTCGAGGTGCGCGCTGCGCCTGATGAACGTGGACGCCGTGACCGCCGGCCCCTCGGCCAGCACCGGCACCTCGGGCAGGTCGCCGACGCGGTCGAGCCAGAACTCCCGGTCCGCCTCGTGCTCCCCGGAGCCGCGGTAGTCCCGGTCCTCGTCGAGCAGCAGCCGGAGCGGGCGGAGCGCCCCGTTCTCGTAGGGGGTTCCGGCGGCCAGCGCCGTGTACACCTCGGCTACGCGGCGCACGATCAGGGAGAGACCGAAGCCGTCGATCATCACGTGGTGGATGCGCTGGTACCACAGGACCCGGTCCGGTGCCGCCCTGAACAGGACCTGCGTGAAGGCGGCTTCACGTTCGAGGTCCATGGGGCGGGAGAGGTCCGCGCGCATCCACTGCTCCGCGGCGAGCGCGGGGTCGGGCTCCTCGCTGACGTCGATGTGCCGGAGCGTCAGGCCCGTGTCGGGCCGAACCGCCTGCCCCACCGCACCGGAGCCGGTGACCACGCGCGCCCGCATCGTCTCCGCCTCCCCGATGACGGCCCGCAGCGCCGTTTCGAAGAGTTCCGTGTCGAATTCACCCCGGATCTCGAGGTACTCGCCCCACGTGAAGATGGGGTTGTCGGGATCCAGCTGCTGGGCGAACCACATGCCGGACTGGGCAGCGGACAACGGCCAGTGGCCGTCCACGGGGGCAGACACGGTAGATCGCCTTCCGGTCGTACGTGAGATCAACTGAGGGACGGAGAAGTGGAATCGCGGAACTGCGAGGGGTTCGGAAGGGGGTCAGTCGACGAGGTGCAGCCACCGGTGGGAATCCGGCCGGCGGCCGTACTGAATTCCCTGGAGCGCCTCGGACAGTGCGGCGGTGACCGGACCGACGGACCCGTCCCCGATCTGCCAGGAGGCGCCGGCCGAGCGGACCTGCCCGACGGCCCTGACGCCTGCGGCGGTGCCGGAGGCGAAGACTTCGGTGATCCGCCCGCTCAGGCAGTCGTCCTGCCACTCGCCGACCGACACCCGGTCTTCCAGGACGTTCAATCCCATGTCCCGGGCCAGGACGGTCAGGGAATCCCGGGTCACTCCGGGCAGCAGGCTTCCCGACAGCGGCGGGGTGACGAGCTCGTGGGACTGCCCCGACTTCCGGACGAAGAAGAGGTTCGTGGCACCGAGCTCCTCGACCCACCGCAGCTCGGCGGGGTCCAGCCACACCACCTGATCGCATCCGTTTTCCTGGGCCAGGGACTGGGCGCGAAGGGCCCCGGCGTAATTGCCGGCGCACTTGACGTTTCCGGTTCCCCCGACGGCGGCACGGGGGTGGTCCTCGTTCACCCACACCTTCAGGGGCCGGGGCTCGGAGCCGAACAGCCCGTCGGTGACGAAGGCTATGAGGAGGAACTGGTACTCGCGGGCCGGACGTACGGCCAGGTCCGGCTCGCTGGCGAACATGAGCGGACGCAGATAGAGACTGGCCGACGATTCAGCGGGAACGAAATCCCGGTCCTGACGCACCAGCTCGTCGAGCGCGTCGCGGAAAACCTCATCGGGGATCTCCGGCATCATCATGCGGCGCGCCGACGCACGGAAACGGCGTGCGTGATCCTCGGGACGGAACACGGCCAGTCGGCCGTCGGTTCGACGGAATGCCTTGAGCCCTTCGAAGATGACCTGACCATAGTGCAGGCCGACCATCGCCGGACTCATGGGTATGGCCGCGTGAGGCAACAGCTTCGGGGCTCCCCAACCGCTCCCCTCGCGCCAGTTCGCCATGACCATGTGATCCGTGAACGCCGAACCGAACGGATAGCCGACAGGAGACGGCAATGCCCCAACCCCTTACTGGACGGATGATTGACCTATTGGCCGAGAACAGGCCGACGGGTGGGGTACCGAATCATCGGGAAAGCACCCACCGGGCAAGATCGTCCAGAATCTAACCCGGCACACACAATCAGGCCAGCAAGGCCGGATACTCTGTCACTAAACTTTCGGACAATGCGGACATTCGAATTGTTTCGGGCGTCAACTACGGTGGATAAGGCGCAAATCGACCAGCCATCGGCACCGGAAGCGGTCGACGAATGAAATTGACAGGAGCCGCCGAACAGGCTTCTCTATATCCCCGTCGGCAGGTCCGGCTCCCGCAACAGCGGGTCGGGGGAGGCGCGTCACGGCCGCCGGCACCGGGCCGGGACTCGACAAGCACCCCACCGGAGCACACGAGGATCGAATGGCTGTAATATCCGCCAACGGAATTGATCTCAGCTACACGGAATCCGGATCCGGGGATCCCGTCCTGTTGGTGATGGGCACGGGTGCCCGCGGGCACGTATGGAACCTCCACCAGGTTCCGGCACTGCACGCGGCCGGATATCGGACCATCACCTTCGACAACCGCGGAATATCCCCCTCTTCGACACCGGATCGATTCACTCTCGACGATATGGTCGGGGATACCGTGGCGCTCATCGAAAAGCTGGGTCTGGCACCTTGCCGTATGGTCGGTGTATCGCTCGGGGCGTTCATCACCCAGGAACTCCTCACCACCCACTCGGAATGGGTCGAGCAGGCCGTCCTGATCGCCACGCGCGGTCGCACCGATGCGCTGCGAGCGGCGATGTCGGAGGCGGATCTCGCCGCGTGCGAAGCGAACGCCCTCCCATCGAAACAAGATGCAGTCAGCCGGGTCCTCCAGAACCTCTCGCCTCGCACACAGAACGACGACGTTCTGGTCAAGGACTGGCTGGACCTCTTCGAGATGTCACCGCAGTACCACCCGGACGCACGGGCCCAACTGGCCTTGGACAGGATCCCGGACCGTCGTTCCGCATACGCGGGCATACGGACCCCCACCCTCGTGATGTCCTTCCGCGATGACGTCATCTGCCCGCCCCACCTCGGGCGAGAGGTGGCTGACGCCATTCCCGGAAGCCAGTACGTGGAGGTGGCGGACAGCGGACATCTGGGCTACCTGGAGCAACCCGGGCCGGTCAATTCCCAGATGGTGAAGTTCTTTTCCGACCATCGACGACGATGACTTTCAGTTCTGCCACCTTCGGCACCGCGCGCTTAGGGGAACGAGTGAACATTTACATATCAGGACGCGGATTCTTCGCGGTGGAGGTGGCGGAGGCTCTGGTGGACGCCGGCCACGAGGTGGTCGGCGTGGCCTCTCCGGCGCTCCGCGACGGGCACTCCGACGAGAGCAGCGCCCTGTCATGGGACCGACTCCGCTCGTGGGCCTTTCCACGGGACGTTCCCTGGACGGATTCCAAGGCCCTGCGGGCCCGTCACGTGCCCGAATCGGTCGACGTCATTCTCGCCGCCCATTCCCACGCGTTCATCGGCCGCGAGACGCGCGCCCGGGCCAAGGTGGCCGCCATCGGATACCACCCCAGCCTGCTGCCCCTGCACCGCGGCCGGGACGCGATCCGCTGGACCATCCGCGACGGCGACAAAGCAGCCGGCGGAACCGTCTATCACCTCACGGAACGCACCGACGGCGGCCCGATCGCGGCCCAGGAACACATTCTCGTTCCTCGCGGGTCGACGCCTCGGAGCCTGTGGCGCGAACAACTGGCCCCGCTCGGCGTGCACTTGCTCCTGCGCGTGGTGAACGACCTCGCACAGGGCCATCGGGTCGAAGTACCGCAGGACGACGAACTCGCCACCTGGGAACCCGCCATGGACTCCGCCCCGCTGTTCAAGCCCGAACTCATCGCGCTGCCCGGCAGCACGCCGGACACCGTCGTCAGTGACAGCTGGGCCCTGCGCACGGGGTGATCCCGCTTCCCCCCTCAGGAGCACGAAACCGGACGACGAGATCTGGCTGAATTCCATCGCTGGTCGGCGCCCTCGTAGAACCGGCCGAACTCACCCAATAGGCTTGCACCATGGCAGAGTTGATTTACGCAATGCGCAACGTCCGTAAGGCGCACGGCGACAAGGTAATTCTCGACAACGCGACGCTTTCCTTTCTTCCGGGAGCGAAAATCGGTGTCGTCGGCCCCAACGGCGCCGGCAAGTCCACCGTCCTCAAGATCATGGCCGGCCTGGAGCAGCCGTCCAACGGCGACGCCTTCCTCACCTCCGGCTACACCGTCGGCATCCTCATGCAGGAGCCCAAGCTCGACGAGTCCAAGACGGTCCTGGAGAACGTCCAGGACGGCGCCGCCGAAACCATGAAGATGGTCCGGCGGTACAACGAGGTCGCCGAGGAAATGGCGACCGATTACACCGACGCGCTCATGGACGAGATGGGCAAGCTCCAGGAGATCCTGGACCACGCCAACGCCTGGGACCTCGACGCCCAGCTGGAGCAGGCCATGGACGCCCTGGGCTGCCCGCCCGGCGACTGGCCCGTCACCAACCTCTCCGGTGGCGAGAAGCGCCGCGTCGCGCTCTGCAAGCTGCTGATCGAGGCCCCGGACCTGCTCCTCCTCGACGAGCCCACCAACCACCTCGACGCCGAGTCGGTGAACTGGCTGGAGCAGCACCTCTCCAAGTACGCGGGCTGCGTGGTCGCGGTGACCCACGACCGGTACTTCCTGAACAACGTCGCCGAGTGGATCCTGGAACTCGACCGCGGCCGCGCGATCTCCTACGAGGGCAACTACTCCACGTATCTGGAGAAGAAGCAGGCGCGCCTGAAGGTCGAGGGCCGCAAGGACGAGAAGCGCCAGAAGCGCCTCAAGGAAGAGCTGGAGTGGGTGCGGTCGAACGCCAAGGGGCGTCAGACCAAGTCCAAGGCCCGCCTCGCCCGCTACGAGGAGATGGCCGCCGAGGCGGACAAGATGCGGAAGCTGGACTTCGAGGAGATCCAGATCCCGCCGGGCCCGCGTCTGGGCTCGATCGTGGTCGAGGTCAACAACCTCAACAAGGCGTTCGGTGACAAGGTCCTGGTGGACGACCTGTCCTTCACGCTGCCGCGCAACGGCATCGTGGGCATCATCGGCCCCAACGGCGCCGGCAAGACCACGCTCTTCAAGATGCTCCTGGGTCTGGAGGCGCCGGACTCCGGTTCCGTCAAGGTCGGCGAGACCGTCAAGGTCTCGTACGTCGACCAGTCCCGCGCCAACATCGACCCCAAGAAGACCCTCTGGGCCGTCGTGTCGGACGAGCTGGACTACATCAACGTCGGCCAGGTCGAGATGCCGTCCCGCGCGTACGTCAGCGCCTTCGGCTTCAAGGGCCCGGACCAGCAGAAGCCGGCCGGCGTCCTGTCCGGTGGTGAGCGCAACCGCCTCAACCTGGCGCTGACGCTCAAGGAGGGCGGCAACCTGCTGCTCCTCGACGAGCCCACCAACGACCTCGACGTCGAGACCCTGTCCTCGCTCGAGAACGCGCTCCTCGAATTCCCGGGTGCGGCCGTGGTCATCTCCCACGACCGCTGGTTCCTGGACCGGGTCGCCACGCACATCCTGGCGCACGAGGGCGACTCCAAGTGGTACTGGTTCGAAGGCAACTTCGAGTCCTACGAGAAGAACAAGATCGAGCGCCTCGGTGCGGAAACCGCCCGGCCGCGCCGCGCCACCTACAAGAAGCTCACCCGCGACTAGGCGCTGAAATGTCCACCTGAGACGAAGAATCCGAGCCCCGCATCACCTCTGCGGGGCTCGGTTCGTCCGGTGCCGCGCTGGTGGGTCTGTCGCAGAAAGGACCCCTGGTTGTCCAGGATCATCGAATCGGCCGAGCGGATCGTCTACCGGGCGAAGCTCAAGTTCTTGGAAGAAACCGCCCTGGCCGGCCTCGCCCATGTCGAAGGTCTTGCCCTCGCACCCCTTTGTCCGCCCTCTCAGGTGATACAAGTCGTCTCCTACGGCGGGCGGCACCTCGGAAGAGTGCGCCACCAGCAGGAAGAGGGCTGGCTCGCCCTCGTGAAGGGCACAGCTCACGCGACGGGTCCCTACGAGGACGCCCGATCGGCCGCGGAATCCCTCTACGTGCAGTGCATCCTGGCTTATCCGCACGAGATGCCGCGGGAGGGCTGAGACCCGTCCGCTCCCGGGGTTCTCAGACGTCCCCGAGCATCAGCGCCGCGTACGCCGCCGAGGCGAGCGTCATGTGGCGGTGCCAGCCGTCGTAGGACCGTCCTTCGAAATCGCGCAGCCCGACCTTGGCGCCGGTACGTACGCTGTCGTGGTCGACCGACTGGGCGAGGACGGTGAGCCGGTGCAGGTCGGCGGGGACCGCCCACTGCGTCGTAGTGACCCAGAACTCCACCGCGTCGGGCTGTCGCTTCGGCCATTGCGCGAAGAGAGTCAGCCCCTGCCCCTCAGCGCCTGCGCCAGGCCGAACCGGTGACCCGTCCGGCGCCCGGCCCGCCGGCGGCAGCGCCACGCGCGCGGTGGCCGTCCGCATGCCGGGAGCGGGTTCCGCGTCGGACAGCCAAGGAGCCTGACGGGCGGCCAGGATGCGTTCGGCCGGCAGCGTGGCGGCCTCGCTGAACCGCCCCGAAGGCGTGAACGGCCGGAACGCCGCGTCGGGCGTGAGCCGCACCATGGCCGGCATCCGGTCCACGGGCAGCAGTCGCAGCAGACCCGCCACGTCGCGCACGGGGCTGTCCCACACCAGGGGCGCCGCGGGCAGCGCCGGAAGGGGCGCGTCTTCGTCCAGCTGTTCCGTGATGGGGTGCCGGCCGGCCCGGGAACTCGGGGCGGACCTGACGGTGCCCGGGCTCAGGCTCCAGTCGACCGGGGTGTTCAGCTCCCGCCCGGCGTACCAGAGGCCGTGCGCCCGCTGACCGCTCTCCACCCGGCCGCTCTCGGGCACGAAGCGCCGGTGCACCCCGACGGAGCTGGTACCCGTCTTGGGGATGAGCATGCGGCGCACCACCCACGCCTCGGGCTGCGCACGGTCCGTCAGATGCCGTGCCAGGGACCGCCTGACGAGCTTCCAGCTCCACGGCGCGTTGCAGATGAAGTGGTGCAGCCTCTGGGCGGCGCTCTCGTCACCGAGGGAACGCGCGATGTTCTGGATGGACTTGCGTCCGGAAGCGGTGAGCAGGCCGCGCAGGTACTGCTGACCCTTCACGTGGTGGTCGGCTCTACGGAAGGAGGAGAACAGCTCCGCACAGAGAGCCTCGATCGCTTCTTCCGACGGGGTGGCCGCTCGGATGTGCCGGGCTTCGGTGTGGAGCGCGGACATGGTTCCCCCTGTGAGCTGGTCGTAGCTGACTCGCCAATAATACAGAACGTTCTCTATGTTCTGCGGTGAGGGAGCCCCGGGGAAGGAGACCAGCGGGTGGCGAGCCCCCTCGGGGCTCGCCTCAGGCAGTGCCGGCGGGCAGGAGCTCCGGTCCGTCCGGCCTGGCGACCCCGTACATGCCGGCCAACACCTGCCATGCCAGGGTGAGCTGCTGCCGCAGGCCGTGACCGAGGGGCGTCTCACCGACCAACGGGTACGCGTGAGCCGCCGCCTCCACTCCCGCGACGAGCAGGGCGACCAGGACCTCGAAGTCCTTCGGGTCGGCCCCGAGCGCCCCCTCGGCCGCGGCCCGGGAGAGGATCTCCCGGAGGGTGGGGATCCACACCGCGTTCCAGTCCTCGGAGGTGCTCGCACCGTCCCGGGCGAGGCGGGCTGCCGCCCGGACGCCGACTTCCTCCTCCAGCAGTTTCGCCAGCGTGTGCGTCAGGTCGATCGCCGCCTGCAGCGGAGGAACGCGTTCCTTGTGCAGATCCCGTAGCGCCGCGTTCGTCTTGGCCCTGCCCCAGGCCTGCACCACGGCCGCGAGTTCGTCCTTGGCCGCGAAGTGAAATGTCAGCGCGCCCATGGAGACCCCGGCCGCACGGCTGACACGGGACAGCGAGGTGCCCGCATAGCCGTGCTTGTCGAATTCCGCCGAGGCTGCGGCAATGAGGGCACGCCGCGTCAGCTCAGCCCTGTCTTGCCTTGCCACAAACCGGAAGTTACCCACGGGGCGGTCCGGGTGGAAGGAAAACCGGGATTTCGTGAAGACTTTGGCAGTATCTCGGGTCCCACGGACCCGATTCCGGTCCGGAGCCGCCGCCGCCCTCGGTGCTAAGCGTCCGCGAAGGCGTCGAGATGAGCCCGGTACCAGGGGGCCGAGTCGGCCAGCCGGGCCAGCGGACCGGGCCCGGCAGGGCACTCCGCGAGCCGCCAGATCTCTTCGCTGCGGCACCAGTGGTCGGTGGCGAGCAGGGCGAACTGACGCTCGCTCATCCTTCCCGGCGTCTCGCGCAGTCGACGCAGACACTGCTCCCACGTCCACTCCTGGGACACGGGCGGCAGTACGCCCAACGCCGTCAGCTCCGCCAGCAGTTCCGCACTGTGCACCGGTACCGGGTGGCTCGCGTGGTAGACGCCGGAGGCGACGGCTCGGGGCGCGCGCGCCAGCGCGGCGATCAGCCGGGCCAGGTCGGAGACGTCCACGACGGACAACCGAGCGGGCCCGTCACCCCACCGGGCCGGTACCCGTTGCCGGAGTTCGGCCAGCGCCGGCACCACCCACCGGTCGCCGGCCCCCTGGATCAGCCCGGGGCGCAGGACCACGCCGTCGGCCGCGAGGGCGTACGCCTCTCCGGCGAGCCGGGTCCGACTGGCCTGTGACACGGGCGCGGGGACGATCTCGTTCTCGCGGATTCCGTCGTGCGGCCCGGGACCGTAGACGGCCGAGGTGGACAGGTGGACGATGCGCCCGACGCCCGCCCGCCGCGCCTCCCGCACCAGGGCCCGTGTGCCGTGGACGTTGACGGCTTCGCATTGGGCCTCGCTTCCGTCGATGCGCGACGCGAGGTGGACCACGGCGTCCACGTCCTCGGCCAGCCCGTCCAGGGAAGCCGGGTCCGTGAGATCCGCGGAGACCCACTCCGTGCCCGACGGCTCCGGGCCCCCGGGCGACGGGGCGCGAGTCGGAGCCCGCACGACCACGGCGCGCCCGTCCGCGGCCACGGAGCCGTGCAGCGCGCGGCGCACCGCCGTACCGACGAAGCCGGTCGCCCCGGTCAGCAGGATGCGGTACGGCATCACTCCGGCTCCACCGCCCCGCCACGTACGGCCCCGCCGCCCCCGTCACCCGTCGCGCCGACGCCCTCCCGGACGATGACCAGCTCGCCGAGCGCCTCAGGCGTGGCGACGGCCCGCAGCAGGTAGCGCCACATCAGAGCGATCTGCTCCGGCAGGTCCGCGTGCCCCGTGGAGATCTTGGACATGACCTGGGTACCGGTGAACGAGGCCACGAGGACCCGGGCGAACTGCCCCTCCTCGACTTCCGGAAGCAGCTGGCCCATCTCGCGCGCAGTGCGGAGTTCCGCGGCGAACTGGTCGACCCAGTACTCGTAGACGGCGAACTCCCGCAGCCCCGACTCGCCCTGCTCGACCGCGAGCTTGACCCCGGCGCGCAGCAGCACGTTGTTCTGCAGCTCGGTGGCCAGGTACATGGTCATGTCCAGCAGCTGCTGGAGTCCGGCCTCGCCGTCGGGGAAGGCGAGGTCGGCCGCCTGCTCCAGGACCACCGCGCGGGCCAGGCCCTCCTTGGACTTGAAGTGGAAGTAGAGCGCTCCCGCGGTGGTGCCCGCGCGCTCGAGGATGCTGTTGATCCCCGCGCCGGAGTATCCACACTCATCGAACACCTGTGCGGCAGCACGCAAGATCGTCTCACGTGTACTTACTGCCCGATCCTGCTGCGGACGCGCCATGGAAGTGTGATCCTCAACTCGGTCGACAAATAAACAGAACGCCCTTTATGTTAGCCATGCCGCCTCAAGTTTGCGGCCTGACCAGGGAAGATCTCATATGCTGTCGCACCTGACTGCCACACTCGACCGTCCGCTGCCCCTCGCAGTGCCCCAGGCGTACACGCACAAATCGAACCCCGGAGAAGTGCTCCTCGCCACCTGGTGGCAGACGGGCGTCGATGCCTACACGATAACCGCGCGCTGGCCCGCCTCCCACGGCTTCTACCGCGACCGGCACGGGCTGCACGACCCTCTTCTGTTGAGCGAAACGATTCGCCAGACGCTGCCGTTCCTGTCCCACGCCGCCTACGAGGTGCCCCTCGGCCACCAGTTGCTCTGGCAGTCCTTCGCCTGGGAACTCACCCCCACGGCACTGCGGGCCGAGGGATCGGACGCCGAGATCGAACTGCGGATCGTCTGCCCCGAGGTCACGTACCGCAAGAACCGCGCCGCCTCGATCGCCATGGAGGTGGAAGCCCTGCGCGACGGCACCTTGCTGGGCACCGCACGGACCCGCTTCACCATCCAGGACCCCGCCGTCTACCGGCGCCTGCGCGGCCCGTACGCCGACATGGTCGCGGCCAACGCCCGCGCCCTCCTCCCGGCACGCCCGATGGCCCCGCACCGGGTCGGCCGCGAGAGCGGCCGGGACGTGGTGCTCTCCCCCACCGACAGCACCGGTTGCTGGGAACTGCGCGCCGACACCGGCCACCCCATCCTGTTCGACCACGCCGTGGACCACGCCCCCGGCATGCTGCTGATCGAAGCCGTACGGCAGGCCGCGCAGGCGGTGAACTCCCCACGCCCCGTCGTGCCCGTCGCCATGGACTTGGACTTCGCCCGCTACGCCGAGCTCGATGCGCCCTGCCGTTTCCACGCCGAGCCGCTCGCCGCCAACGTCCTGCGCATCCGCGCGGAGCAGAACGGCGCCCTCATCTTCACCGCCGACGTGACCGTCGCGGACGCCCCCCGGCACTGACCCGCCGGCCGAGGCCGGACCTGAGCGGACACCCGGGCCCGGCGGGGCCCCCGGCAGCCGTCAGATCGGCGTCGAGACATCGCGCGTAACGCGCACACCGCACTCGGCCACCGAGGAACCCCCAGGTCAGGCGTCCTTCGCCACCCGCTCCAGGATCGCCACGCACTCCACGTGGTGGGTCATCGGGAAGAGGTCGAAGGCGCGGAGGGTGCGGGGCTTGTAGCCCACCTCCTGGAAGTAGCCCAGGTCTCGGGCCAGGGCCGCCGGGTCGCAGGCCACGTAGGCGATGCGGCGCGGGGTGAGGCCGGCCACCTGGCGGACCGTCTGCTTGCCCGCGCCCGCGCGGGGCGGGTCCAGGACGACCAGGTCGCATTCCGTGATGCCGGTCTTCGGCAGGATCGCCTCGACCTTGCCCTGCTCGATGCGGACGCGGGGGAAGTCGGCGAGGTTGTGGCGGGCGTCCTCGACCGCGCGCTTCGTGGACTCGATGCCCAGCACCGCGCCGGTTTCGCCGAGGCGTTCCGCGAGGGCGCCCGCGAAGATGCCGACGCCGCAGTAGAGGTCGAGGGCCATCTCGCCCTTGCGCGGCATCAGGCCCTGCATGACCGCCTTGATCAGGGTGTCGGCGGCCTGGGGGTGGACCTGCCAGAAGCCGCCCATGCCGACGCGGTACGTACGGCCGTCCGCGCGCTCGCGCACGAAGGGGCGGCCGTGGACGCGGTGGACTCCGCCGTCCTTCTCCTCGACACGGAGGACGGAGACCGGCTTGTCGAGCTCGACGAGCGGGAGACGGCCACCGGGGCGCGGGGTCAGGACCACCTGGCGGTCGCCCGAGCCCGTGGCGGCGATGGCCTCGACCGTGGCCATCTGGGGCCAGTCCTGCTGCTCGATGCCGAGCTCGGTGACGCCCGGCGCCGCGATCATGCAGTGGTCGACCGGCTGGATCTCGTGCGAGCGGTGCTTGCGCAGGCCCGCGACGCCGTCCGCGTCGATCGCGTACTGGACGCGGGTGCGCCACTGCGGGACCTGCCCGGCGGGCACCTTGTCGCCCTCGGCCGGCATGACCGTACCGTCCCAGCCTGCCTGCTCCGGGGTGAGCCCGGCGAGGCGCAGCAGCTGCTCGGCGATGACCTCGCCCTTGAGCCGGCGCTGGGCGCCCGGCTTGGCGTGCTGCCAGTCGCAGCCGCCGCACTTGTCGGGGCCGGCGTACGGGCAGGGGGCCTCGACGCGGTCCTTGGAGGGGTCGAGGACGGTGATGGCGTCGGCGCGCAGGAAGCGGGAGTCGACGTCGCCCTCGGTGACCTTGGCGATGACCTTCTCGCCCGGCAGGGTGTGCCGGACGAACAGGACGCGGCCCTCGGCGGTCCGGGCGATGCAGTGCCCGCCGTGCGCGACGGGGCCGACCTCGACCTCGTACTCCTCCCCGACCAGTGACTGCTTCTCGTTCTGCTCGCTCGTCATGGTGGGGAGACTCCAAGGAGATGTGGATCAGAAGATCGGAATCGAAAAGGAACGGCCGGACGACCGACCCACCAGTTTACGTGGATCTCGTCCGGCCGTTCGCCACCCTGGAGCGCGGGGCTCGGTCAGCCCTTGGCCGCCGGGTCCTTCGGCCGCGGGGCGTCCACCGGCCCGCGGCGCACCGCGCCCGGGGCGTTCCACTCCGCGCGCTTCTTCGCCCGCCGCTTGGCCAGCTCCGAGGACTCCAGCTGGTAGGGCACCGAGGTGACCATCACGCCGGGCGTGAAGAGCAGGCGGCCCTTGAGGCGCAGCGCGCTCTGGTTGTGGAGGAGGTGTTCGTACCAGCGGCCGACGACGTACTCGGGGATGTACACGCTGACGGCGTCGCGCGGGTTCTCGCTGCGCAGGCCCTTCACGTACTCGACGACCGGGCGGGTGATCTCGCGGTACGGGGAGTCGAGGATCTTGAGCGGGACGTTGATGCCGCGCCGCTCCCACTCCTCGCGCAGGGCCTTGGTCTCGACCGGGTCGACGCTGATGCTGAGCGCCTCCAGCCGGTCCGAGCGGGTCAGCTTGGCGAAGGCCAGGGCGCGCAGGGTGGGCTTGTGGACCTTGGAGACCAGGACGATGGAGTGGACCCGGGAGGGGCGCACGCTGTCGTCGCTCGGACCCTCGGCGGCGGCGATCTCCTCGGAGACCCGGTCGTAGTGCTTGCGGATCGCGGACATCGTTCCGTAGAAGATGACCATGCCGAGCAGGGCGACCCAGGCGCCGTGGGTGAACTTGGTGGCCAGGACGACCACGAGCACCATGCCGGTGAAGAAGGCGCCGAAGGTGTTGATCGCCCGGGACCGGTGCATCCGGCGGCGCGCCGCCGGATCGCGCTCGGCGCGCAGGTGGCGGTTCCAGTGCCGGACCATGCCGATCTGGCTCAGCGTGAAGGAGACGAACACGCCGACGATGTAGAGCTGGATCAGCTTCGTCGAGTCGGCGTCGTAGATCCACACGAGCAGCATCGCGGCGCCCGCGAGCAGCACGATGCCGTTCGAGAAGGCGAGGCGGTCGCCGCGGGTGTGCAGCTGGCGCGGCAGGTAGCGGTCCTGGGCGAGGATCGAGCCGAGCAGCGGGAAGCCGTTGTACGCGGTGTTCGCGGCGAGGAAGAGGACCAGCGCGGTGGCCGCGGCGAGCACGATGAAGAGGAAGCTGCCGTTGCCGAAGACGGCCTCGGCGACCTGGGAGATGACCGGGTGCTGGACGTACTCGCTGCCGACCGGGACGCCGTTCTCCAGCAGGTCGGTGGCGGGCTTCTCCGCCATCTTGACGTCGGTGGCCATGGCCAGGCCGATGATCCCGCAGAACATGGTGACGGCCAGGGCGCCCATGAGGGCGAGGGTGGTGGCCGCGTTCTTGCTCTTGGGCTTGCGGAAGGCGGGTACGCCGTTGCTGATGGCCTCGACGCCCGTGAGGGCCGCACAGCCGGAGGAGAAAGCGCGCAGCAGCAGGAAGACCAGCGCGAAGCCGGCGATCCCCTGGTGTTCGGCCTTGATCTCCAGACCGGCCGTCGGGGCCTCCATGGTGTCGCCCATGACCAGACCGCGCCAGGCGCCCCAGGCGATCATCACGAAGACGGCGCCGACGAACACGTAGGTCGGGATCGCGAAGAGATTCCCGGATTCCTTCACACCGCGCAGATTCATCAGCGTGAGCAGCAGAATCATGATCATCGCGGAGAGCACTTTGTGCTCGATGACGAAATCGACGGCGGAGCCGAGATTCTCGACCCCGGAGGAGATCGATACGGCGACCGTGAGGACGTAGTCGACGAGCAGGGCGCTCGCGACGGTGAGACCGGCCCGGGGTCCGAGATTGGTGTTGGCGACCTCGTAGTCACCGCCGCCGCTCGGGTAGGCGTGGACGTTCTGCCTGTAGGAGGCGACCACGGTGAACATCAGCACCACGACCGCGACGGCGATCCATGGGCTGAAGTGATACGCCGACACGCCTGCGATCGACAGGACCAGCAGGACCTCGCCGGGGGCATATGCCACCGAGGAGAGCGGGTCGGACGCGAAGACAGGGAGGGCGATCCGCTTGGGAAGGAGTGTTTCCCCGAGGCGGTCGCTGCGTAGCGCCCGGCCGATCAGGATCCGTTTGGGCACGTCGGTCAGTTTGGACACGCAGAGGATCGTAAGCGTTCGAAATCGGCCTGACGAACCCCCCACCCGTATACGGCGTGAAGTCCCACCGCATCCAGGGCAAAGGAACGCAGTCGACCGCCCAAATGGTCACACTGGTGACCGCCCGTGTGTAGCTTGGGCCATGGTCTGAGACCCTGTTAAGCCAGAGCAGCAATGAGGCTGGAACCCAGCGAGCCGCTGACAGCCGGAAGGACGGCCGTGCACATCGTCATTATGGGCTGCGGAAGAGTGGGCTCCGCCCTCGCGCAGACCCTGGAACAGCAGGGGCATACGGTCGCGGTCATCGACCAGGACCCCACCTCATTCCGTCGGCTGGGAGCCGGATTCGGCGGCCGTCGCGTCACCGGAGTCGGCTTCGACCAGGACACGCTGCGCGAGGCCGGCATCGAGGACGCGGGCGCCTTCGCCGCGGTCAGCAGTGGTGACAATTCCAACATCATCGCCGCCCGGGTGGCTCGCGAGATGTTCGGCGTCGAGAACGTCGCCGCCCGCATCTACGACCCGAAGCGCGCCGAGGTCTACCAGCGCCTGGGCATCCCCACCGTCGCCACCGTCCGCTGGACGGCCGACCAGATGCTCCGCCGGCTGCTGCCTTCGGGCGCCGAGCCGCTGTGGCGCGACCCGAGCGGCGGTGTCCAGCTCGCGGAGGTGCACACCTCCACCGCCTGGATCGGCCAGAAGGTCAGTCGGCTGCAGGAGGAGACCGGCGTCCGCGTCGCCTTCCTCACCCGGCTGGGCGAGGCCATGCTGCCGACGTCGGCGACCGTCCTCCAGGAGGGCGACCTCGTCCACGTGATGATGCGCACGGACGAGATCGACAAGGTGGAGGCCGCCTTCGCCGAGGGGCCTGAGGAGGCACACGCATGAGGGTCGCGATCGCCGGAGCCGGCGCGGTGGGGCGTTCCATCGCGGGCGAGCTCCTGGAGAACGGTCACGAGGTGCTCCTCGTCGACAAGGCCCCGACCGCCATCTCGGTGGAGCGGGTCCCGCAGGCCGAGTGGCTGCTGGCCGACGCCTGTGAGATCACCTCGCTCGACGAGGCGGCGCTCCAGCGCTGCAACGTGGTCATCGCCGCGACCGGCGACGACAAGGTGAACCTGGTCGTCTCCCTCCTCGCCAAGACCGAGTACGGGGTCCCCCGGGTCGTGGCGCGGGTGAACAACCCGAAGAACGAGTGGCTCTTCAACGAGTCCTGGGGCGTCGACGTGGCCGTGTCCACGCCGCGCCTGATGTCGGCGCTGGTCGAGGAGGCCGTCAGCGTCGGCGACCTGGTCCGGCTGCTGCGCTTCAGCCACGGCGACGCCAACCTCGTCGAGCTGACCCTGCCCGCCGACTCCCAGGTCGCGGGCAAGCAGATCAGCGAGATCACCTGGCCCGAGGACACCTCGCTGGTCACGATCATCCGCGGCAACCGGGTGCTCACGCCGCACGGCGAGGAGACCCTGGAGCCGGGCGACGAGCTCCTCTTCGTGGCCGCCCAGGCCCGCGAGGAGCAGCTGGAGGACCTCCTCCAGGCCGCGGACTGACCTGCGGTCCCGCTGAACGTCCGAAGGGGCGGCTGACCATCACGGTCAGCCGCCCCTTCGTGCATCGCCGGGGGTACGGGCCTGCGTGCGCGGCCGGGCCGGTCGGCGCGGCGGCGCCCTGCGGGGCCATCCCCTACCCGCCCTTCCGCCGTTCCCCGGGCTCCGCCCGGACCCGCACGGGCCGCGCCCGGACTCCCGGTGCTCCGCGCCTCAGGCGCCGACAGGGCTGGATCGGCCCGCGCAGCAGCGGCGTACGGTTCAGGCTCCCCGGCCCCCCGCGGCCTTCGCGGCCTTCTCCGCCGCCTCCTCGGCCTCCCACTCCGCGATCACGTTGATCGGCGGCGGTGCCTGCGCCAGGAAGAGCCAGGTGAAGTACACGGCGAGCACCATCGGCGGCAGCTTCAGCGCGATCAGCACCCAGCCGAGCTGCGTCGCGTCGCCCCACCAGTACAGCGGGAAGAGGATCGCGTACTTCGCGAGGAAGATCAGGCCCCAGGCCAGGCTGGCCTTGACGTACGCCTTCTTGCGGCCGGGGTTGCGCGTGCGCCAGGAGAGGTTCTCCTTGAAGACCGGTCCCAGGATCACGCCCAGCAGCGGGAAGCCGACCAGCGCGGAGAGCGTGAAGGCCACGCCGAGACCGGCGCCGTAGATCATGCCGGGCAGGTAGAAGCCCTTCGCGCTGCCCGTGAACAGGGCGAAGGCCACGCCCACGCCCACGCCGAAGACCCCGCTGAAGGCGTGCTTGACGGTGTCCTTGCGCGCCAGCCGCACGATCACCAGCAGGACCGCGACCGCGCCCGCCGCGATGGCGGACAGCTTCACGTCCTTGTTGATCGTGTAGATCATGACGAAGAGCAGGCCGGGGAGCATCGTCTCCACGGTGCCCCGGATGCCGCCGAAGGCGTCGAAGAGGGCGGCCTGCGTGACGGCCTTCTGGTCCGCGGTCGGTTCCGCGGCGGGATCCGTCCCGGGCGTGGTCGGTTTGTCGAGTGACGTCACCGTCAGTGCTCCTGTCCGAGCGGTCGGAGTTCGTACTTCGGGTTGAAGAGCACCCGACGGCCGTGGCTCATCGAGATCCGCCCGGAGGCGATCATGCGACGGCCGGGTTCGATTCCCACGATCGAGCGACGTCCGAGCCAGACGACGTCCAGCGCGGCCGAGCCGTCGAACAGCTCGGCCTCCAGGGCGGGGACGCCCGCGCGCGGCCGCAGGGTGACGGTTCGCAGGGTCCCGGTCACCTTCACTATCTGACGGTCGTGGCAGTCGCAGATCCGCGTGCACCCCGCGGCTTCTGCGTCCTCCTGCAGCTCCGCCGAATGCAGCTCCTCCTGCGAGGTGGACAGCCGCTCTATCATCCGGCGGAACCGGCCCGCCGGCCTGGCGGGCTTCGCCGGCTTCGCGGGCTTCTCGGGACGCGGTTCAGCACTCATACAGGAAGCGTACCGGCGCCCCCACTACCTCTCGAAGCGGTATCCCATGCCCGGTTCGGTGATGAAGTGCCTCGGGTGCGAGGGGTCGGCCTCCAGCTTGCGCCGCAACTGGGCCATGTAGACCCGCAGGTAGTTGGTCTCGGTCCCGTACGAGGGCCCCCAGACCTCCTGGAGGAGCTGCTTCTGGCTGACCAGTTTGCCGCCGTTGCGCACCAGCACCTCCAGCAGGTGCCACTCGGTGGGCGTGAGGCGTACGTCGCGTCCGTCGCGCACCGCCTTCTTCGCCGCGAGGTCCACCGTGAAGGTCTCGGTCTCGACGACCACCTCGTCCTCGCCGGCCCCGGCGCCCGGTTCCGCCCGCCGGACGGCGGCGCGCAGCCTGGCGAGCAGTTCGTCCATGCCGAAGGGCTTGGTGACGTAGTCGTCGGCGCCCGCGTCCAGCGCCTCGACCTTCTCGTCGGAGCTGTGCCGGGCGGAGAGGACCAGGATCGGGACCCGGGTCCAGCCGCGCAGCCCCTTGATCACCTCGACCCCGTCCATATCGGGCAGGCCGAGGTCGAGGACGACCACGTCGGGGTGGCGGGCGGCCGCCAGTTCCAGGGCGCTCGCCCCGTCGGCGGCCGCGTCGACCTCGTACTTGCGTGCCTTCAGGTTGATCACGAGGGCCCGGACGATCTGAGGTTCGTCGTCCACCACGAGCACCCGGGTCATCGAGGTCCTGCCTTCTGTCGTATCGAATCGAGATCAAAATCCGCCGGGTGCTCCCCGGCCCCGCCGGGCTCCGGCCCGCCGGGCCCGCCGGGCGCGCTGCGCCCCTCGCCGTCCACGCTCACGGGGACCTGCGGCCGCCCGCCGGTCACGGCCCGGAGCGTGAGCACCATCGTGAGCCCGCCCCCGGGCGTGTCCTCGGCCTCCAGGGTGCCGTCCATGGCCTCGGCGAAGCCGCGCGCGACGGCCAGCCCGAGCCCGACCCCGGCGCCGCGCGGCGCGTCACCGTGCCGCTGGAAGGGGGCGAAGATCCGGTCCTTGGCCTCGTCGGGCACGCCCGGCCCGCGGTCCACGACCCGTACCTCGACCCGGTCGCCGAGGAAGCTGGCCGCCACGAGCACCTGCTCCTGCGGCGGGCTGTACTTCACCGCGTTCTCCACCACGTTGGCCACGGTCCGCTCCAGCAGCCCGGGATCCACGGCCACCATGGGCAGGGTCTCCGGGACGTCGAGCAGCACGCTGCCCTCGGGTACGCCGCCCAGCGCCATCGGGACCACCTCGTCGAGGTCGATCTCGCGGATCAGCGGGGTGACGGTGCCGGTCTGGAGCCGCGACATGTCGAGCAGGTTCCCCACCAGGTGGTCGAGCCGGTCGGCGCCGTCCTCGATGCCCTCCAGGAGCTCGGCCCGGTCCTCCTCGGACCATTCCACGTCGTCGGAGCGCAGGGAGCTCACGGAGGCCTTGATGGAGGCCAGGGGCGTACGGAGGTCATGGCTGACGGCGGCCAGCAGCGCGGTCCGGATCCGGTTGCCCTCCGCCATCCGCCGGGCCTCCTCCGCCTCCCCGACCAGCCGCTGCCGGTCCAGCACGACGGCGGCCTGGGCGGCGAAGGCGCCGAGCACGCGCCGGTCCTCGGCGGGCAGCACCCGTCCGGACAGGGCCAGCGCCATGTGGTCGCCGATCGGCATGTCCACGTCGGCGTCCTCGGGGCGGGTGACCGGGTTCGGGCCGACGCTGCCGGCCGGCTGCCAGGGCTCGACGTCGCTCTCGCGCTCCAGCAGGGCCACCGACTCCATGGCGAAGGTCTCGCGGACCCGCTCCAGCAGCGCGTCCAGGGTGGTCTCGCCGCGCAGCACGCTGCCGGCGAGGAAGGAGAGGATCTCGGACTCGGCGCGCAGCCGGGCGGCCTGGTGGGTGCGGCGGGCGGCGGCGTCGACGACGGAGGCCACGGAGCCGGCGACGCCGAAGAAGACCGCGATGGCCACGATGTTCTTCGGGTCCGAGACGGTGAAGCGGTGGATGGGCGGGGCGAAGTAGTAGTTCAGGAGCAGGGAGCCGACGGCGGCGGAGGCCAGCGCCGGCCAGAGCCCGCCGAGCAGGGCGGCGGCCACGGTCAGCGCGAGGAACAGCAGCATCTCGTTGGCGAGGCCGGGGTCGGTGTCGACGTGCGTCAGCAGGGTCGCCAGGGCCAGCGGCAGGGCCACCCCGACCACCCAGCCGGCCAGCAGCCGGGTCCGGCCGAGCCGGGCCGCCGAGCGGGTCACGGGCCGCAGGCCGCGGCCCTTGGCGACCTCCTCGTGCGTGACGATGTGCACGTCGAGGTCGGGCCCCGAGTCACGGGCGACGGTGGCGCCGACCCCGGGGCCGAACACGTACCGCCAGGAGCGGTGGCGGCTGGAGCCGAGCACGATCTGGGTGGCGTTGACCCCGCGGGCGAATTCGAGGAGCGCCTCGGGGACGTTGTCGCCGATCACATGGTGAAACGTTCCGCCGAGGTCCTCGACCAGCGTCCGCTGGACCGCGAGCTCCTTGGGCGAGGCAGCGGTCAGCCCGTCGCTGCGGGCGATGTAGACGGCCAGGATCTCGCTGCCGGAGCCCTTGGCCGCCACCCTGGAGGCGCGCCGGATGAGGGTGCGCCCCTCGGGTCCGCCGGTGAGGCCCACGACGATCCGCTCGCGCGCCTGCCAGGTGGAGCGGATGTTGTGCTCGCCCCGGTACTGCTGGAGGTACTCGTCGGCCCGGTCGGCGACCCAGAGCAGCGCGAGCTCGCGCAGCGCGGTCAGGTTCCCGGGGCGGAAGTAGTTGGACAGGGCCGCGTCGACCTTGTCGGACTTGTAGATGTTGCCGTGCGCCATCCGGCGGCGCAGGGCCTGCGGGGACATGTCGACCAGCTCGATCTGGTCGGCGCGCCGCACCACCTCGTCGGGGACGGTCTCCCGCTGCCGCACGCCGGTGATCGACTCCACCACGTCGCCCAGGGACTCCAGGTGCTGGATGTTGACCGTCGAGATCACGTCGATCCCGGCCCGCAGCAGCTCCTCCACGTCCTGCCAGCGCTTGGCGTTGCGCGAGCCCGGCACGTTGGTGTGCGCCAGTTCGTCCACCAGGGCTATCGCGGGCTTGCGGGCCAGCAGGGAGTCCACGTCCATCTCGGTGAAGGCGGCGCCCCGGTAGACGAGCTCCTTGCGCTCCACCTGCTCCAGGCCGTGCAGCATGACCTCGGTGCGCGGCCGCCCGTGGTGCTCGACGAAGCCCACGACGCAGTCGGCGCCGCGCTCGACCCGGCGGTGGCCCTCCGAGAGCATGGCGTACGTCTTGCCCACGCCGGGGGCCGAGCCGAGATAGATCCTGAGCTTGCCGCGTCCCATGGCGCCATTCTCCGGGACGTCCGCCCCGTTCACGCGCCGATGACCTGCTGCGGACCGATCCCTGACGGTTCCCTGACGCCCCCGCCGGGGTGTACCGCCGCCGGGTACGGCCGGGGCCGCGGGTACCGCCGCCGGATACGGCCGTGGGCCGCACCCCCGGAGGAGTGCGGCCCACGGCCGTACGGGATCGTGCCGGGGTCAGCGGACCTCGGTGATCTCCGGGCCGCGCTCCAGCTGGCCCATGCCCCCGCCGAAGCGGGAGCCTTCCTGGTCCGCGGCGTCGTCGGTCTGCACGCCGTCCGGCACCATCTGCGCGTCGTTCGGCAGCTTCAGGACGATCGGGTCGCGCGGGGCCATCGGGCCCTCGCCGCGGACCACGACGGTGTCCAGGAAGATCCGCTCCAGCACCCCGGCCGACTCGGGACGCACCGCGCCCTGGCCGGAGATGACACCGCGCAGGAACCAGCGCGGGCCGTCCACCCCGACGAAGCGGACCAGCTGGGCGCCGGTCTGCCCGTCCGGGAGCGGTACGGGGACCTGCGCGCGCAGCTCCCAGCCCAGCGGACCCTCGACCTCGTCGATGATGCCGCCCTGCTTGGTGATGCCCTCGGCGATCTCCTCGCGGACCTCGCCCCAGATGCCCTCCTTGCGGGGGGCGGCGAAGGCCTGCAGCTGTACGGCACTGTCGCCGAGCACCACGGTCGCGGCGACGATCGCGTCTCCGGCGACCTCGACCCGCAGCTCCATGCCCTCGACACCCGGTACGAGGATGCCGCCGAGGTCGACCCGGCCTTCCTCGGGGTTGCCGGGGACCTCCGAGATGTCCCACGGGCCGTCGGGACGCGGGGCCGGCGGCAGGTTCACCCTGCGCGGCTGGACCGCGTCTGTCTCCTCCGTGCCGTCCTGCTCATCGGCACCGACGCCGTCGACGACCTGCTCGGCCGCGCCGCCGTCCTTGACGGAGTCGTTCTTCTTGCGACGTCCGAACACGTCACTGTCCTTCCCGGTCGGATACGACCGAAGCGTAGCCATTCCCACCCTGCTGACCAGCGCCGGATCCGGCCACGGCCGCATGACCACCGGTGGAGCCGAAACCCCCCTCGGCCCGCGCCGAGTCGGGAAGCTGCGCCACCTCGCGGAAGCGCACCTGCTCGACTCGCTGGACAACCAGCTGGGCAATGCGGTCGAAACGCTCGAACCTGACGCTCTCGCGCGGGTCGAGATTGACCACGATCACCTTGATCTCCCCACGGTACCCGGCATCCACCGTCCCGGGGGCATTCACGAGTGCGATCCCGCAGCGGGCGGCCAGGCCCGAGCGCGGGTGCACGAACGCCGCGTACCCCTCGGGCAGCGCGATGGAGATCCCCGTGGGCAGGACCGCCCGCTCCCCCGGCTCCAGCTCCGCGGCCACGGTGGTGACCAGATCGCAGCCGGCGTCGCCGGGGTGACCGTAGGCCGGAATCGGCACCTCCGGGTCGACGCGCCGGATGGCCACGTCCACGCCGGTGTTGTTCTCAGACATCAGGGGTTCACCTCGAAGGCGCGTGCGCGCCTGACCTGGTCCGGGTCGGCCATCGCCGCCCGGATCTCCTCGGGCCGTCCGTTGTCGATGAAGTGGTCGACCTTCACCTCGATGAAGAGGGCGTCGGCGCGCAGCGCGACCGGGCCCTGCGGTCCGCCTATTCGGCCGACCGCGCTGGAGTAGATCTTCCGGCCGGCGACGGCGGTGACCTCTGCCTCCAGGTACAGCACGGTGTCCACGGGCACGGGCCGGACGAAGTCCGTCTCCAGCCGGCCGGTGACGGCGATGACGCGCAGCAGCCAGTTCAGGGAGCCCAGGGTCTCGTCGAGCGCCGTGGCGAGGACGCCGCCGTGCGCGAGGCCGGGCGCGCCCTGATGGGCGGGCTTGACGGTGAACTCCGCGGTGACGCGCACGCCCTCGCCCGCGCGGGCCTCCAGGTGGAGTCCGTGCGGCTGGCCGTCGCCACAGCCGAAGCAGTGCTCGTAGTGCGCGCCGAGGAGTTCGCCGGGGGCCGGGGCATCGGGGTGCCGCACCGGCGCCGTGGCATCGGCGGGGGGCGTCAACGCTGTGTTTCGTCCACTCACAGCCGCAGACCTTACCCGCGCGGCTACCCGCCGGTCGCCTCGTGGCAGGCTTGGCCGCATGCAGCTCTCCCCCGCGCACCACGACGAACGCCTGACAGCCCCCCGTTCCTGGTGGGCCATCACCGCCCTCACCGGCCTGGCCTGCGCACTGATGCTGTTCCCGCTGGGCACCCTGCCGATGCTGGCCGGGCTGGTCGGGGGCACCGCGCTCACGGGGCTGCTGGTGAGTTCGTACGGTTCCCAGCGGGTGCGCGTGGTGGGCGGCGCGCTGGCTGCCGGAGAGGCCCGGATCCCGGTGGCGGCGCTCGGCGACCCGGAGGTGCTGGACGCCGAGGAGGCCATGGCCTGGCGCACGTACAAGGCCGACACCCGCGCCTTCATGCTGATGCGCGGCTACGTGCCGACGGCGGTGCGCGTCGAAATCACCGACCCGGCCGACCCGACCCCGTACGTCTACGTCTCCACCCGCGAGCCGCAGGCCCTGGCGGCGGCCATCCGCGCGGCGCAGGGCCGGGACTGACCCCGGCCGGGGTCAGTCGCGCGGATCGATGGCCCGCGGATCTATGGCCCGCGGATCGGCGACGCTCGGATCGATGGCGCGCGGGTCGAACACCCGGCCCTCGACGGCGGCCCTGGCCGCCTCGGGAAGGGGCTCGGCGGGCCGCTCCAGGGGCGGGAGCTGCGGCAGCGCGTTCCACGGCACGGCGCGGGCCCGCAGGTCCGCACGCACCTTCTCGGCGAGTTTGCGGGTGTCCCGGCGGTTCATGACCGCTCCGACCGCGGCGCCGACCATGAAGGGCATCAGGTTGGGCAGGTTGCGGAACATCCGCTTCATGATCTGCTGGCGAAGCTCGCGCTTCATCTGGCCGCCGAGCGCCGCGTTCAGCGTGGTCGGCTTGGTGAGGTCGACCCCGCGCTCCTCCGTCCAGGACGTGAGGTAGGCGACGCTGCGTTCCTTGAGGTTGCCGTGCGGTCGCAGGCCGTAGACCTCGTGGAGTTCGGCGATGAGCTTCAGCTCGATCGCGGCGACCCCGGTGATCTCGGCGGCGAGTTCGGCCGGCATGGCGGGAGGCACCGGCAGCATGGCGGCCGCGCCGATCCCGGCGCCGACCGTGGAAGTGGCGTTGGCGGCGCCCGAAATCAGCTTGTCGGCCAGCTGATCGGGCCCGAGGCCCGGGAACTGCGCGCGCAGGGTCGCGAGGTCCCGAACCGGAACGCGCGGTGCGTTCTCGATGACTCGGTCGGTGAGGTAGAGGGCGGCGGCCCTGGCACTTTCGCCGCCCTTGCGCACACCGTTCTTGACGGCTTGCAGCCGACGGACCCCGGAGTTCTTCCGGGGCCCCTCGCCGGCCTCGGAGGCCGACGGCACCGCCTCGGCGGTGCCGGGGTGCACGGCGGGTACGCCGGGGGCTCCAGGGCCTGTTTCCAGGCCCTCGGTTCCCTCGTGCGTCACCGCCGGATCACCAGCCTTTCGGAAGCGCCGCTTCCGAAATGGTGTCGAGCCGGTCACGGCCGACGCCTCTCAGTCGCATTCGCGGCAGATCGGCTGACCGTTCTTCTCACGTGCCAGCTGGCTGCGGTGGTGCACCAGGAAGCAGCTCGTGCAGGTGAACTCGTCGGCCTGCTTCGGCAGGACCCGTACGGCCAGTTCCTCGTTCGAGAGGTCTGCACCGGGCAGGTCGAGGCCCTCGGCGTTGTCGATTTCGTCCAGGTCGACGTTCGAGGACGACTTCTCGTTGCGCCGGGCCTTCAGCTCTTCGATGCTGTCGTTGTCTACGTCGTCGTCGGTCTTGCGCGGAGTGTCGTAGTCCGTTGCCATAGTTCGCTCTCCCCCTCTGGGATTTAGCGGGTGTCTCAGCGCACGTAACGCGCGAGAGGCCGGACTTGTGCCCGACCTGAGGCGGAGATTTTGCCTCACATCAAGGTCTGTTACTCAATCGACACCCAGCCGCACATTCAGAAGAGCGATTGGCTGGGATGACGACCGGGACCGTACACGGTCCGGGGGCCGTCTTGCACAAACGCCACCCCATGTATTTCCCGCCGCTAGGGGGGCCGGAAACCCGGACTTCCCGGGCTTTCCGGCCCCGCCAAGGTCACTGAGCGCATAGGGACGGACACTCGACACTGTGATCGATCGCACAGAAGTCACTGTCTTCATGACCCAAGCATTCAGCCAACAGCGAACAAGGGGTGGTCGCCCTCACAAGGGCAGAGTGACACGCATCACGAGGCCACCGCCCTCGCGCGGGACCGCCTGGATCCTCCCGCCGTGTGCGCGCGCCACGGAGCGCGCGATGGAGAGGCCGAGCCCGACACCCTTGTCGCTGCCCGTGCGCTCCGTACGCAGCCGTCTGAAGGGCTCGAAGAGGTTGTCCACCTCGTACGCGGGAACCACGGGACCCGTGTTCGATACCAGCAGGACCGCCTGCCCGTGCACGGCCTCGGTGGTGACCTCCACCCAGCCGCCCTCGGGCACGTTGTAGCGGACGGCGTTCTGCACCAGGTTGAGCGCGATCCGCTCCAGCAGCACACCGTTGCCCTGGACCACGGCCAGCGCGCGCTCTCCGCGGATCTCCACGCCCTTTGCCTGTGCCTCCCCGCGCGCCTGGTCGAGCGCGCGCGAGGCCACCTCGGCCAGGTCCACGGGCTTGCGCTCGATGATCTGGTTGTCGCTGCGGGCCAGCAGCAGCAGGCCCTCGACCAGCTGCTCGCTGCGTTCGTTGGTGGCGAGCAGGGTCTTGCCGAGCTGCTGGAGCTCCACCGGCGCCCCGGGATCGGACAGGTGCACCTCCAGCAGCGTCCGGTTGATGGCCAGCGGGGTCCTCAGCTCGTGCGAGGCGTTGGCCACGAACCGCTGCTGGGCCGTGAAGGCCCGCTCCAGCCGGTCGAGCATCTCGTCGAAGGTGTCGGCGAGCTCCTTGAGCTCGTCGTCCGGACCGTCCAGCTCGATCCGCCGGGTGAGGTCGGAGCCGACCACCCGGCGGGCGGTCCGGGTGATCTTGCCGAGCGGCGAGAGCACCCGGCCGGCCATCGCGTAGCCGAAGGCGAAGGCGATGATGCTCAGCCCCATCAGCGCCATCAGGGACCGGCTCAGCAGGTCGTCCAGCGCGTGCCGGCGCTGTTCGAGGATGCAGGTGTTGATCGCGGCGTTGAACTGGTCGGGCATCTGGCCCGTCCCGCTCACGCCGGGGCAGCTGCTCGTGACCTGGATCGGGCCGCCGCCCACGATCGTGAACGGCAGCGCGTTGCCCTGCCGCAGCGCCTGGGCCGCCAGCAGGTAGATGATCGACAGCAGCAGGATGCCGGCGATCAGGAACATCCCGCCGTAGAGCAGCGTGAGACGTATGCGGATGGTCGGCCGCAGCCAAGGGAAAGGACCCTCGGGCTGGCCGGGGTCCCAGGTCGGTTTCGGTGGCGCGGAGGGTGGCGCCGGGGTCGCTGCCACCCGCGTCAGATCCGGTAGCCGGAACCGGGGACGGTCACGATGACCGGCGGCTCCCCCAGCTTGCGGCGCAGCGTCATCACCGTCACGCGCACCACGTTGGTGAAGGGGTCCGTGTTCTCGTCCCACGCCTTCTCCAGGAGCTGCTCGGCGGACACGACCGTGCCCTCGCTGCGCATGAGGACCTCCAGCACCGCGAACTCCTTCGGCGCCAGCTGCACCTCCTTGCCCTCGCGGAACACCTCGCGCCGGTTCGGGTCCAGCTTGATCCCGGCGCGCTCCAGTACGGGGGGCAGCGCGACCGTGGTGCGCCGGCCGAGGGCCCGTACCCGGGCGGTCAGCTCGGTGAACGCGAAGGGCTTGGGCAGGTAGTCGTCCGCCCCGATCTCCAGGCCCTCGACCCGGTCGCTCACGTCGCCGGAGGCCGTGAGCATGAGCACGCGGGTGGGCATGCCGAGCTCGACGATCTTCCGGCACACGTCGTCGCCGTGCACGAGCGGGAGGTCCCGGTCGAGCACGACCACGTCGTAGTCGTTCACTCCGACGCGCTCCAGGGCCGCGGCACCGTCGTACACGACGTCCACGGCCATGGCCTCCCGGCGCAGTCCGGTGGCCACCGCATCGGCGAGCAGCTGCTCGTCCTCGACGACGAGTACGCGCACGTCGTTTCCTTCCTCAGAGCCCGTCAGGGCAGGTGTGTCATGTGGCCTCCATCCTGCCCCTTTCGCCGGTAAACCGGCTGTAAGACGCCGCATGCGGGTGCTCGGGCGGTGACTCCGGGGACGGAAGTGAGGATTCCCTCGCCTCACGAGGTTTCTGGGTCCACCGCGGCGGGGAGGACGACTTCACACCCCGAACACCTCCCTGACGGCGCACTGCCACGTGCCGCCGCCGACCCACGAAGAGGGGGCGAACCCACCATGGACGCATTCACCGCGGGTCTCCTGCAGCGCATCAGGAGCACGCAGTCGGACCTCAGGCAGGCTCGCGAGACCGGCGACGACTTCCTCGTGGAAGTGGAACAGGCGGAGCTGGAAGACCTCCAGCGCATCGCAGCCGATCACGGCGTTCCGGTCACCGTCTCCGCCTGCTGAATCCAGCCGCCGGTGGCCGGCCACCGGCATGCGCACACACCCAGGACCCCGGAGGCCGCCACGCGGCCGCCGGGGTTCCTTCACGTCCGGGAGCACCCCCGGGGCCCGCCCGGAGCACACCCGGGCCCCGCGGGCGCGCCCGCTCAGTCGTGCCAGGCCCCGGCTTCCTCCAGCAGCGGCCGCAGCGAGGCGAACACCGCGGGGGTCGCGGCGATCGCGAGCTCGCCCGAGGCGGGCTCCCCGGGACGGCCGCCCGTGAGCGCGCCCGCCTCCCGCGCGATCAGCTCGCCCGCCGCCAGGTCCCAGGGGTTCAGCCCGCGCTCCCAGTACCCGTCCAGCCGTCCGGCGGCCACGTCGCACAGGTCGATCGCCGCCGACCCGCCGCGCCGGACGTCCCGCACCAGCGGGATGATCCGCTGCGCGACGTCCGCCTGGTGCGCCCGCCGGCTCTGGACGTACGCGAACCCGGTGCCGATCAGCGCCTGGTCCAGCGGAGCGGCCGGCCGGCAGGCGAGGCGGGCCCCGCCCAGCCAGGCACCGCGCCCCAGCACCGCGTGGTACGTCTCCCCGCGCATCGGCGCCGCCACGACCCCGGCCACCGTCTCCCCGCGGTACTCGGCCGCGATGGACACGCCCCAGGTCGGTAGCCCGTAGAGGTAGTTCACCGTGCCGTCCAGCGGATCGATGACCCACCGCACGCCACTGGTGCCGGCCGACTCCGAGCCCTCCTCGCCCAGCAGCCCGTCCTCGGGCCGCCGCTCCCCGAGGATGCCGGTGATCAGCTTCTCGGCCGCGATGTCCATCTCGGTCACCACGTCGATCGGGCTCGTCTTGGTCGAGGCGACCGCCAGATCGGCGGGCCGCCCGTCCCGCAGCAGCGCGCCCGCCCGGCCGGCCGCCTCCAGGGCCACGTCCAGCAGTTCGGTCTTCAGCTCTTCGGAGATCACGCCGGGCTCCCGTTCGTCGACTTCTGCGGACTTCACTGCACACACCGGACCGGGCACACCGGACCGGGCAACGCCGGCGGCTACGCGTACGGGCTGTCCGCGCCCGCCGCCGCCGGCCGGGGCCCGCGCGCCGGGCAGCAGCCCACGGCGCACAGGTCGTGGCTCGCTCCGAGCAGGCCCAGCGCGCAGCGCTCCACGGCCTCCCCGCGTTCCGCCGCGGCCCGCTCCAGCACGAGGTCCCGTACCGCCGCCGCGAACCGGGGGTCGGCGCCGACCGTGGCCGAGCGGGCGATGGGCAGCCCCAGCTCGGCGGCCTTCGCCCTCGCCTCCGTGTCGAGGTCGTACAGCACCTCCATGTGGTCCGAGACGAAGCCGATGGGCACCATGACCACCGCGGGGGCGCCCGCGGTGTGCAGGGCCTCCAGGTGGTCGCAGATGTCCGGCTCCAGCCACGGGATGTGCGGGGCGCCGCTGCGCGACTGGTAGACGAGCTCCCAGGGCAGCTCGGTGCCCGTCTCGGCGCGGACCGCGTCGGCGATCAGCCGCGCGACGTCCAGGTGCTGCTTGACGTAGGCCCCGCCCTCGCCGCCCGCCGTGTGCTCCTCCACCGGGCCGGAGGTGTCCGCGGCCGCGTTCGGGATGGAGTGCGTGGTGAAGGCCAGGTGCGCCCCGGCGCGGACCTCCTCGGGCAGCGATGCCAGCGAGGCGAGCACCCCGTCGATCATGGGCTGCACGAAGCCGGGGTGGTTGAAGTAGTGCCGCAGCTTGTCGACCTCGGGCAGGTCGGCCTCGGCCACGCCCTCCTCCACGAGCAGGGCGAGCGCGTCGGCGAGGTTCTCGCGGTACTGCCGGCAGCCCGAGTACGAGGCGTACGCGCTGGTCGCGAGCACCGCGATGCGGCGGCGCCCGTCGGCGGCCATCTCGCGCATCACGTCGTTCAGGTACGGGGCCCAGTTGCGGTTGCCCCAGTAGACCGGCAGGTCCAGCCCGTGCCCGGCGAAGTCCTTGCGCAGGGCGTCCAGCAGCTCGCGGTTCTGACCGTTGATCGGGCTGATGCCGCCGAAGCCGAAGTAGTGCTGCCCGACCTCCTTGAGCCGCTCGCGCGGGATGCCGCGGCCGCGCGTGACGTTCTCCAGGAACGGCACGACGTCGTCGGGCCCCTCGGGGCCGCCGAAGGACAGCAGCAGGAGGGCGTCGTAGGGGGCGGCGGGGCCTTCGGCCGAGCCGGCGGCGGAGGCGCGGAGCTGGTCAGACATGCTTCGAATCCTGCCACCCGCCGCCGCCCCGCGGAAAACAGGCCCGTCCTGCGGGACCGCTCCACCGGGGGGCGGGCCCCCTCTCCGCCCCCTCCCCGCCCCCCGCGGCTTCATCAGGCGGGCGGCCCGTGTGCGGCCGTAACCTGTATGGGCCAATGACGTCCCTTACGGAGGGCACCTTGCCCAGTCCCTACCGCGCGATCTTCGCCGCCCCCGGGAGCCGGGGGTTCAGCGCGGCCGGCCTCATAGGCCGGCTGCCGCTCTCCATGGTCGGCATCGGCATCCTGACGATGATCTCCGAGCTCACCGGCCGGTACTCGCTGGCCGGCGCCCTCACCGCCACCCTCGCGCTCTCCGCCGCCGGGATCGGCCCGCAGGTCTCCCGCCTGGTCGACCAGTACGGCCAGCGCCGCGTCCTGCGCCCGGCGAGCCTGCTCGCGGTCCTCGCCATCTCCGGGCTGCTGCTGTGCGCGGCCAACCACGCGCCCGACTGGACCCTGTTCGTCTTCGCCGCGCTCGCGGGCTGCGTACCCAGCGTGGGCGCGATGATCCGGGCCCGGTGGACGGCCATCTACCGGGACTCGCCGCGCGAACTGCACACGGCGTACTCCCTGGAATCCGTCCTGGACGAGGTCTGCTTCATCTTCGGGCCGATCCTCGCCATCGGGCTCTCCACCACCTGGTTCCCCGAGGCGGGCCCGCTGGTCGCCGGGGTCTGCCTGCTCGTGGGCGTGTGGTGGCTGACCGCGCAGCGCGCCACCGAGCCCGCCCCGCACCCGCGCGGCGAGGACTCCGACCGGACCTCGGCGCTGCGCTCCCCCGGACTCCAGGTGCTGGTGGCCACCTTCGTGGCCACCGGGGCCATCTTCGGCTCCATCGACGTGGTCACGCTGGCCTTCGCCGAGGAGCAGGGGCACAAGGCGTGGGCCAGCTTCATCCTGGCCATCTGGGCGGTCGGGTCCTGCCTCGCCGGCATCGTCTTCGGCCTGCTCCACCTCAAGGGCAAGGCCGAACGCAGGTGGGTGCTGGGCATCTGTGCGATGGCCGTGAGTATGATCCCCCTCCTACTGGCCGGGAACCTTCCGTTTCTGGCCGTGGCGCTCTTCGTTTCGGGCCTCGCCATCGCTCCCACGATGATCACCACGATGGCCCTGATCGAGGCGCACGTACCACGCGCGAAGCTGACCGAGGGGATGACCTGGACGGGCACCGGGCTCGCGGTCGGGGTCGCGCTCGGGTCCTCCGTGGCCGGCTGGGTCATCGACGCCGCCGGCGCGAGGACCGGGTACGTCGTCTCCATCTCGGCGGGGGCCGCCGCGGCGGCGGTTGCGTTCGCGGGTTACCGCCGGCTGACGAGGCCGGCGCAAGGGGAGGAGCCTTCCAACGATGGCGACGACGGGGACAGCAGGCAGCAGCGGGACACGGACCGCCGCGTGGCATAACTGGGCGGGCAACATCAGCGCAACGCCCGCGCGCGTGGTCACCCCGGCATCGGTCGGGGAGCTTCAGGAGGCGGTCCGCCGGGCCGCCGGGGACGGGCTGAAGGTGAAGGCGGTCGGCACCGGCCACTCCTTCACCGCGGCCGCCGCGACCGACGGCGTGCTGATCCGCCCGCAGGCGCTGGCCGGGATACGGGCGATCGACCGGACCGCGGGCACCGTCACGGTGGCGGCGGGCACGGTCCTCAAGGACCTCAACCTGGCCCTCGCCAAGGAGGGCCTGTCGCTCACCAACATGGGCGACATCATGGAGCAGACGGTCTCGGGCGCCACCAGCACCGGCACCCACGGGACCGGCCGCGACTCGGCCTCCATCGCCGCCCAGATCCGCGGCCTGGAGCTGGTCACGGCCGACGGACAGCTGCTGGCCTGCTCCGAGAAGGAGAATCCCGAGGTCTTCGCGGCGGCCCGGCTGGGCATCGGCGCGCTCGGCGTCGTCACCGCCCTCACCTTCGCCGTGGAGCCGCTCTTCTTCCTGACCGCCCGTGAGGAGCCCATGGCCTTCGACCGGGTGACCGCCGAGTTCGACCAGCTCCACGCGGAGAACGAGCACTTCGAGTTCTACTGGTTCCCGCACACCGGCAACTGCAACACCAAGCGCAACAACCGCAGCCAGGGCCCGGCCGCCCCGCCCGGAGCGGTCTCCGCCTGGGTCGAGGACGAGCTGCTGTCCAACGGCCTCTTCCAGGCCGTCAACTCCTTCGGCCGCGCCGTCCCGGCGGCCATCCCCTCCATCGCCCGGATCGCGAGCCGCGCCCTGTCGGCGCGCACCTACACGGACATCCCGTACAAGGTGTTCACCAGCCCGCGCCGGGTGCGGTTCGTGGAGATGGAGTACGCCCTTCCGCGCGAGCGCGTCGTCGAGGCGCTGCGGGAGCTGAAGGCCATGGTGGACCGCTCCGGGCTGCGGATCAGCTTCCCGGTGGAGGTGCGGACGGCTCCGGCGGACGACATCACCCTGTCGACCGCCTCGGGCCGCGAGAGCGCGTACATCGCGGTGCACATGTACAAGGGCACCCCGTACCAGGCCTACTTCACGGCCGCCGAGCGCATCTTCACCGAGTACGGCGGGCGCCCGCACTGGGGCAAGGTGCACACGCGGGACGCGGAGTACTTCAACGGGGTGTACCCGCGCTTCGGGGAGTTCACCGCGCTCCGGGACCGGCTGGACCCGGACCGGGTCTTCGGCAACGACTACCTGCGGCGGGTGCTTGGGGACTGAGCGGGGGCGCCGGGGCCGCCTCAGGGAGCCGCAGTGGCGGCGCTGGTGCCGCCCGTACCGGTGCCGCCCGGCGTCGCCCGGCCGCTGCTCGGCGTCGGGGACTTCGAGGGCGTGGTGCTCGGCGAAGGGTCGGGCTTCGGCGGGGTCGGGCTGGGGCTGGCCGACGGGCCGGGGGACGGCGAGGCGTCCGGGTCGGGCTTCGGGCTCCGACCGCCGTCCGACTGCGAGGGGTTCGGGGAGTTCCCGGTGTCCGGGGTCTTCCCGCCCTTCCCGCCCTTCTCGCCGGCGCCGGTTCCGGTGCCCTTGTCCGACGGGTCCTTGGGCGGGTCCGGCTTGTAGTCGCGGGCCTTGCCGACTCCGGCGGTGAAGATCGTGTCGCCACCGGCGCTGACCGAGGTGCCGGCCACCGCCTCGTAGGTGCCCAGCCCGCCGAGCGCTATCGCGAAGGCCGCACCGGATGCCACGGCCGTCCGCTTCCAGCCCCGTACCCGGGTGCCGTGGACGGTGGCCTCGCCGAAATCCTCGTCGGGCTGCGGGCCGCCGGCGGAGACGGTGCCCAGCAGCATCGTGCCGTCCGGCGCCCGCCCCGCGGGGGCGGACCCGGGCTCCTCGACGGGGACCTGACGGGCCTTCGGCCGGGCCGTCTCGCGGAGCTGGTCGCCGGTGCGGCGGAAGAAGTGCTGGATGACGGGTCCGCCCGCGGTGGCCACCACGCTCACCACGCCGGCGCCGAGGATGGTTCCGTAGACGCCCATCTGCGAGGCGAGCAGGGCCGCGGCGACCGTGGCGAGGGAGGAGCCCGCTACCTGAGCCGCACTCAGATCGAGCTTCTTCTTCTCCTTCTCCTGCTCCGGTCCCACGTCCAGCAGCGTCTTCTGACCCATCGCCATCCTCTGCGTGTCCTGCCCCTTGCGCTCCAACGCCTTCTCCCGTTACTGACACATCAGCGAAACGGATAGTTCCGTTTCCGGAGATTCTGTGAAGCAAGACACCCGAAAACGGGTGCACGCGCAGGTCCGGCCGGATGTGGACCCGATCCAGGGCAGCCCAACTCCCGCCGTCCGGGACAAGTTCGGCGGCGCGGCGGTCCACCCAGGTGGCCCGAATGGAGTACTGTGGCGAGCCCTGGGGCCGTCCTTCCTTTCGGATGTCCGGACTCGGGAGAGGGGGCCGGCAGATGGAAAAACGGCACTCGAGACCGGCGATGCCGCGGTATTGCACGGGATCCTGCTGCGCACAGTAATCATTCGGTCACTGTGCGTGCCCAACAGGTAACCGTGCCATAACAGCGATCAAGGGCGCATGCCCGACACGCCGGTTTAACTCGGCAAGGTAGTGGCAGGCTGCACCCGGGCAGGCCACACTCGACTAGCGGAAGCAGCGACGCACGTGACGTCGGCAGGCACCACCCGGGAGGTCCCCATGCCCGAACTGCGTGTCGTGGCCGTCTCAAATGACGGCACACGACTGGTGCTCAAGGCTGCGGACAGCACGGAGTACACGCTTCCGATCGACGAGCGTCTCCGGGCTGCCGTGCGCAACGACCGTGCGCGCCTGAACCAGATCGAGATCGAGGTGGAGAGCCACCTCCGCCCCCGCGACATCCAGGCCCGCATACGGGCCGGTGCCTCCGCTGAGGAGGTCGCTCAGCTCGCCGGCATCCCCGTCGACCGCGTACGCCGCTTCGAGGGCCCCGTCCTCGCCGAGCGCGCGTTCATGGCGGAGCGGGCCCGCAAGACCCCCGTGCGGCGGCCCGGCGAGAACACCGGACCCCAGCTCGGCGAGGCAGTGCAGGAACGGCTCTCGCTGCGCGGGGCCGAGAAGGAATCCGTCCAGTGGGACTCCTGGCGCCGCGACGACGGCACCTGGGAGGTCCTGCTGGTCTACCGGGTCGCGGGCGAACCGCACTCGGCGAGCTGGACGTACGACCCGCCGCGCCGGCTGGTCGTGGCCGTGGACGACGAGGCCCGCTCGCTGATCGGCGAATCGGACGACCTGCCGGCGACCCCGGAGCCGAGCTTCCCGTTCGTGCCGAGGATCGCGCGGCTGCCCCGCGACCGACCGCTGGACCGGGCGCTCGACCGGCAGATGGAACGACCCCCCAGCCATACGGCGCCCGCTCCCCCGCCGGAGCCGGAGCCCGAGGAAGAGCGGGACACGCTGACGGCACTGCTGGAGGCGGTACCGAGCTTCCGCGGCGACCTGGTGGTCCCGGAGCCGGTGTCCGAACCGGAGGTGGAGGAGCCGCCCGCCGCTTCGGCGTCGGCCGGTGCGGGTTCCGCGTACGCGGACGTCCTGATGCCGCGCACCGTGGCAGGACACCGGGACCGGCTGACGGGCACGACCGACCGGCAGGCGGAGGCCGACGGGGTGCGTCCCGGCCGCCGCGCGGCGGTGCCGAGCTGGGACGAGATCGTCTTCGGCACCCGCCGCAAGAAGCAGGAGTAACCCCGGACCCCCGGTCCGCGGCGGCGGACACAGCCGCCGCGGACCGACCCGGTGCGGTCCCGCCGCCAGGGGGTGTCCGCCTAGCCCGGCAGCTCGCCGACCGCCACCTCGCGCGTCGGGTCAGCCGACCATTCCGACCAGCTGCCCGCGTACAGCGCCGCCGGGATGCCCGCCGCCGCCAGCGCCAGCACCTCGTGGGCCCCCGAGACGCCCGAGCCGCAGTACACCCCGACCGGGGTGGAGGTGTCGGCGTGCACGCCGAGGCCTTCGAAGCGGGCCCGCAGGGCGTCGCGGTCCAGGAGCAGGCCGTCGGATCCCGTGTTCTCGGTGGTCGGCGCCGACAGCGCCCCCGGGATGTGGCCCCCGACCGGATCGATCGGTTCGACCTCGCCCCGGTACCGCTCGCCCGCCCGTGCGTCCAGCAGCACACCCGTCCGGGCCAGCGCCGCCGCTCCGTCCGCGTCCAGCAGTCCGATGGCACCGGGATTTGGCTTGAAATCACCCTCGCTCACAGGAGTGACCTCGGCCGACAGCGGACCGTCACCGGCCTGCCATGCGGCCAGTCCCCCGTCCAGGACCCGCACCCGCGGGTGACCCGTCCAGCGCAACAGCCACCACGCGCGCGCCGCCGCCCAGCCCAGGCCGCCGTCGTACACGACCACGGGCGTGTCCGCCGAGACGCCGGCCCGCCGCATCACCGCCCCGAACTCCTCGGGATCCGGCAGCGGGTGGCGGCCACCGGAGCCCGCCTGGCCTGCCAGTTCCGAGTCGAGGTCGACATAGACGGCGTTCGGGAGGTGTCCGGCCTCGTACGCGGGCCGCAGGTTCGGGCCGCCGAGCTGCCAGCGGACGTCGAGGAGCACCGGGGGTAGCGGGCCGGCCAGCTCCTCCTTCAGGTCGGCGGCGGAGACGAGCGGTGAGCGGGGCGGGTTCGCAGTCATGCGGGCCATTTTGCTCCCCGCCGCACACCCCGCGTAACAAGCCGGACATCAGCGGGGCCCGACGGGCCGCACTGATCCGGTCATCTCTCCCGGCTCCCGGAAAACCCGGCCGGTCGGGGCGCGCCGGGCCCGCCGGAGTGGAAGCATCAGCTCCGGGAAGGGTCACGATCGTGACGACGGAGGAGACGGCTGACATGACCGAGGCATCGGAAGCAACGCGGCGCACGCCCGGCACGCCGTGCTGGGCGAGCCTGATGGTGCACGGCCTCGGCACCACCGAGGAGTTCTACGCCGACCTGTTCGGCTGGGAGTACGAGCCCGGCCCCGAGCAGCTCGGCCCGTACGTCCGGGCCATGCTCGGCGGGCGGGAGGTGGCCGGCATCGGCGAGATGCCGCCGGACCGGCAGCTCCCGGTGGCCTGGACCACGTACCTCGCCACGGACGACGCCGACGCGACGGCCGAATCCATCCGCTCCTGCGGCGGCACCGTCGCGGTGGGCCCGCTCGATGCCGGGGTCGCGGGACGGGTGGCGATCTGCTCGGACCCGCTGGGCGCGATCTTCGGGCTCTGGCAGGCGGCGTCCCACCTCGGGACCCGCCTGGCCGGAGGTCCGGGCACCCCGGTGTGGCACGAGCTGGTCACGCAGGACACCTCGACGGTCGGCAAGTTCTACGAGCACGTCTTCGGCCACGAGGCCCGCGCGCACGCCGACTCCGGCGAGGACTTCGACTACCTCACCCTGTCCCTGCAGGGCGTGCCGGTGGCCGCCGTGCACGGGGTGGGCCGCTCCCTGCCCCACGACCGGGGGCCGCACTGGATGACGTACTTCGAGGTGGAGGACACCGACGCGGCCGCCGCCCGGGTCCAGCGGCTCGGCGGCGGGGTCGTCCAGCCGCCGCGCGACGGCCTGAGCGGCCGGCTGGCCGTGGTCACGGACCCGGAGGGCGCGGTGTTCACGCTCGTCCGCGGCCGGGGCTGACCGGCCCGGCCGCCTAGCGGGGCAGCCCGGCGGCCCGTTCCCCGGGGCCCTGGGGCTCCCTGGCGGTGACCAGCAGGCCGCCGATCAGGGCCGCGAGCAGCAGCGCGCCGAACCCGCACCAGAGCACCGTCGAGTAGCCGCCCAGCAGCGTGCGGTCCAGGTTCTGCGCCGCCTCGGCACGGGAGAGGGAGGCGAGGACGAGGGAGAGCAGCATGCCGCCGATCGCTTCGCCCAGGTGCTGGGCCGTGGCGATGGCGGCCGAGGCCCCACCGGCGTGCCGGGGTGCGACGCGGGCGGTCACGGTGGCGAAGAGCGGCACGAGGGCCATGCCGAGACCGAGGCCGGTGAGGACCATGCTGGGCAGGGACCGCTCCACGGAGAGGGGCCCGGGGTCGCCCGTCAGGAGCAGCAACCCGGCGGCCACGAGCACCAGCCCGCCCGCGATCAGGACCTGGGGCGCGGCACGGTGGGCCAGCCGGGCGGACACCTGGGTGGAGCCGATGACGATCGAGGCGATCAGCAGCAGGAGGGCGATCCAGGACGCGCCCGAGAGGTAGCCATGGAGCCGCCCCAGGTCGAAGGCCAGGGCCGAGAACAGGGCGAGGGTGCCGGTGCCCGCCAGGAGCAGGGCGAGGAGGGCGCCGATCCGGTTGCGGTCCGTGAAGACGTACGGCGCGAGGAGCGGGCTCGCCGTCCTGGTCTGCGACCACAGGAAGGCCACGAGGAGGGCGACGCCGACGGCGAGCAGGATCAGCACCAGGGGGTTGACCCCGCCGCTGGACCCGATCTCGCCGAGGCCGAAGGTGAGGGCGGCGAGTCCGCCGGAACCGAGCAGCACGCCGGGCACGTCGAGGCGGGAGCCGGCGGCGTCAGAACGGTCCTGCGGCAGGGTGAGCGTGCCGATCAGGGCGAGCACGGCGAGGGCGAGGGGGGCGTACAGGCACCAGCGCCAGCCCAGGCTTCCGAGGATCGATGCGCCCGCGAGCAGCGCGAGCACCGAACTGCCGCCTGCGAACGTCGCGTAGACCCCGAAGGCCCGGGCCCGCTCCTTGGGGTCGGTGAGGCCGGCGGTGACCAGGGAGAGCGCGGCCGGCGTCAACAGGGCGGCGGAAACGCCCTGCAGGACGCGGGCCGCGATCAGCAGGCCGGAATCGCCGGCCGTGCCTCCGAGCAGGCAGGCCGCCGCGAACCCGGCCAGGCCGATGAGCAGAGTCCGCTTGCGTCCCACGAGGTCCGCGAGGTGCCCGCCGAGCAGGAGCAGTGCGCCGAAGGAGACCACGTAGGCGGTGAACATCGCGCTCAGGCCGCCGGATCCGATGTCGAGGTCCGCCTGGACGTCCGGCAGCGCCATGCCGAAGACCGTCGCGGTGAGCACCACCATCAGCTGCACCAGGGCGGCCACCGCCAGGCCCCGCCGGCGCCCGGTGTGCGGGGCGGCGGAGTCCTGGGGGGCCGCGGAAGGGGCCGCGCTCCAGGCGCCGGCGGGTGCGCCCGGCGGCGGGCCGAAGCCCTGCGCAGGGCCGAACTGAGCCGGGGCCGTGGGGGCGTACGCGGGCGGCGGGGGGAGGTGGGGACGCGGTGAAGGGACCCTGGGGTCCGGCCGCCCCGCGGGGGCCTCGTCGGGGGTCGCGGGGGCGTAGTCCAGCAACTGAGCCGCGTGGCGGCCGAGTTGGGCCAGAACCGCGCCCGGCAGCCACTCCCCCGCGTGGTCCGCCGCCGTACGCTCGGCCACCTGCGCGGGGGTGGGCCGCCGGGTCGGGTCCTTGTGCAGGCAGTCGCGGACGAGCTCGACCAGCTCCTCCGGCACGCCGGTCAGGTCCGGCTCCTCCTCGGCGACCCGGAAGAGGTGGGCGTTCAGGCCGGTGTCCGCGGCGCCGAAGAGGAGCCGTCCGGTGGCGGCGTAGACGAGGACGGCTCCGAGGCAGAAGACGTCGCTGGCGGGCGTGAGTTCGAGGCCGCGGACCTGCTCCGGCGACATGAACCCGGCCGATCCGATCAGCATGCCGGTATGCGTCAGCAGACTGTCCCCGGCAAGGCTGTCCATCGCGCGGGCGATGCCGAAGTCGATGACGCGCGGGCCGTCGACGGTGATCAGGACGTTGGAGGGCTTGAGGTCGCGGTGGATCAGGCCCGCCTCGTGCACGGCCCGCAGGGCGAGGGCGAGCCGGTTGGCGAGGGTGCGCACGGAGTGCTCGGGCAGCGGCCCGAAGTCCTTGGCGACCACGGCGTGCAGGTCGGGCCCGGGGATGTACCGGGTCGCCACCCAGGGCACGGCGGCCTCGGGGTCGGCGTCGAGCACGGCCGCGGTCCAACTCCCGCCCACCCGCCGCGCGGCGGCCACCTCCCGGGCGAAGCGCCTGCGGAACTCCGGGTTGCCGGCGTACTCGGCCTGGACGACCTTCACGGCGACGGTGCGCCCGCCCTCGGACCGCCCCAGGTAGACCAGCCCCATGCCGCCGGCCCCCAGCCGGGCGATCAGACGGTACGGGCCGATACGGGCCGGGTCTTCGACGATCAGCTGATCCACGCGCCGAGGATAGTGGAGCTATCCAACACGCGGGGTCGCATCGGCGGAATCGATGGAATCAACACATTCGGTCAAGTGATCAGATACCAGACCGACGGTACGAAGCTCTTCGAATAGCCGCGCGCGGGGCACGCCCACGGGGACGGCCGGCGTCGTGCGTGCGGTCGGTCCTCGGCGCTGGGGCTGCGTGCGCCGTCCAGGGCGAGGACCGCGCTGTCCGTGCCAGTAGGGCGTGCGGGGACCGCTCGTGGCGCCGGGCGCGCCGTCGCGGGAGTCAGTTGTGGGGGGCCGTTCCGCTGACCCGGTGGTCGGCGTGGCTGAGGGCTTCGAGGACGAGTCGGCGCAGATGCCCGTCGCGCAGGCTGTAGTGGATGCGCCGGCCCTCGCGGCGGGTGTCCACGAGCCCCGCCAGCCGCAGTTTCGCCAGGTGTTGGCTCACCGCGGTCCTCGACGCGTCGCACCGCTCGGCGAGCGAGCCGACGTCCGACTCCTCCCGGGCGAGCAGCCACAGGAGGTGCAGCCGGGTGACGTCCGAAAGCATCGCGAAGACCTCGGTCGCCTCGATGAGGCGCGCCCTGTCGGGATCCCGCAGGTGCGCATCGGGTGCAGGTGGCTGGGGTTCGCGAGCGGGCATACCCCACAGAGTAGGCCGCTCCGGGGAGGGCCGGGGCGAGGGCGGAGCCGCAATCCACCAGACATGTGCGCAGGTGCGCAAGTGTGGATACATTGGAGGCCCCACCCCACCACCGGCTCGGAGAGGGATCGCATGCCGAGCGTGCTGCGCGACCGCACCTACCGCCGCCTGTTCGGCGCCCAGGTCATCGCCCTGACCGGCACGGGCCTGGCCACCGTGGCCCTCGGCCTGCTCGCGTACGAGCTGGCCGGCGCCGACGCCGGTTCGGTGCTCGGCACGGCGCTCGCGATCAAGATGGTGGCGTACGTGGTCATCGCCCCGGCGATCGCCGCGGTGGCCGACCGGCTGCCGCGCCGGGCCCTCCTGGCCGGCTCCGATCTGGTCCGGGCGGGGGTCGCGCTCTCCCTGCCGTTCGTGGGCCAGGTGTGGCAGGTCTACGTCCTGATCTTCCTGCTGCAAACCGCCTCGGCCGCCTTCACGCCGGCCTTCCAGGCCCTGATCCCCGAGGTCCTGCCCGAGGAGCGCGACTACACGCGGGCCCTGTCCCTGTCCCGGCTCGCCTACGACCTGGAGAGCCTCTTCAGCCCCGCACTCGCTGCCGCACTGCTGTCGGTGGTCACCTACGACCGGCTGTTCCTCGGTACGGCGGCCGGATTCCTCGGCTCGTCCGCGCTCATGCTGTCCGCCGTCCTGCCCCGCCGGGCGCGCGCCTCCGCCGGGTCCGGGCCGGGTGCGTACGCCAAGGCCACCGCGGGGACGCGCCTGTTCCTCGGCGCTCCGCAGCTGCGGTCCCTACTGGCGATGAACCTCGCGGTCGCGGCCGCCGGAGCCGTGGTCACGGTCAACTCCGTCGTGTACGTGCGGGATTTCCTGGGGCTGTCTCCCGAATCCGTCGCCCTCGCCCTCGGCGCGTACGGAGCCGGGTCCATGTCCGTGGCCCTGGCCCTGCCGCGGATCCTGGAGCACCGCCCGGACCGGCGGGTGATGCTCACCGGCGCCCTGCTGCTCCCCGCGGCGTTCGGCGCCCTCGGCGCCATCACCTCGGCGCACGGCGGCGGTTGGCGGTGGCCCGCGCTGCTGGGCACGTGGGCGGTGTTCGGGGCGGCGTGCTCGATGGTGCTCACGCCCGCCGGCCGGGTGCTCCGGCGGGCCGCGCCCGAGGGGGACCGCACCGCGGTGTTCGCCGCGCAGTTCTCCCTGTCGCACGCCGCCTGGCTGCTGACGTACCCGCTCGCGGGCTGGGTCGGCGCGAAGGCCGGGCTCGGGTGGGCGACGGCGGCCCTGGGCGCGATCGCGCTCGCCGCCGCGGCCCTCGCCGCCCGCCTCTGGCCGGCCGGGGCGGCGACGGAGGAGGCCCCGGGCCACGTACACGAGCACGAGCACCGGGGGCTGAGCCCCGGACATCCGCACCTCCGTGGGGCACGCCCGGCCGGTGCGGGGTGGCGGCACAGCCACCACCACTTCACGGACGAACTGCACGCCGCCCACGGCTGAGCCGGGCCGGGCGGCGACATAGGGCCGACGGACTGAATTCGATCACCCGTTAGTCATAAGCGATCACGGCAGCCGCACCCTTTCCGCCTATTTGTGTGAATAGATCACCGCACTGGTCCTCCTTGGGGCGAGTCCTCCTTCCCCGAAGGGCAGCCGATGCGACGTGTCGTGAGAAGCCGCGCCGGTGGCCCGTACCGGCGCCGGCGCACGGTGGCCGCGCTCTCCGCGGTGGCGGCGTGCTGTTTCCTCTCCACGGCTCCTTCCGCGGCATCGGGTCCGTCGGACCCCGGTACGGCCACGTCCGAGTCCCCCGAGTCCCCGGAGCCCGCCGCGTCCCCGGAGCCCGCCGCGTCCGCCGTACCGGCAGCGCCGGCTGCCGGTACGGGGCAGCCGTCCTCGGAAACGGCACCCGGCGGCGACGCGGGACGGGTGGAGGAGCCCGGGGAAGCGGACATCGGAGCCGCCGCCGCGCAGCTCCGGCTCCGGGAGAGCGCGGATCTGGCGGTGTCGGGCACCCTGCGGCCGACGGCGGCCGCCGACCGGGAAAGCGCCGCTTCGGCGGGGCGGGAGACCTTCGACTACGTCGTGACGGTGACCAACCGGGGTCCGTCCACCGCCCGGCAGGTGCGCGTCACCGACCGGTTGCCGCTCGCCCTGGAATTCGTCTCGTCCCGCGACGGCTGCACCGCGAGCGGCCGGACGGCGGTGTGCGGGCCGCTGGCCGCGCTGGCGGTGGGCGCCTCGCACGCGTGGGTGATCACCGTACGGCTCGCCGCCGGCTACCGCGGAGACGGCACGGACATCGTCAACGAAGCGGTCGTCGACTCGGCCACGTCGGACCCGGACTCCCGGAACAACACCGCCTCCCTGACCGGCCTGGAGATCCCGCCCAGTGCGCGGACGGCGGACCTGTCGCTCCGGAAGACGGCGGTGCTCCCGAGGGGACGGGAGCACGTCCGGCCGGGCGAGAAGTTCACGTACCTGATCACGGTGCGCAACGAGGGCCCGGCGACGGCGCGGCAGGTCCAGGTCACCGACCGGCTGCCCTCCTCGCTGGCCCTGCTCTCCTCACCCGACGACTGTGCGGTCGCGCAGGACGGGCAGGGGCTGGTGGTCTGCCCGCCGCTGGACCGTCTGGCGGCCGGAGCGAAGGCGGAGTACCGGATCACGGTGCGGGCCGTCACCGAGGACCGGGCTGCCCGGCCGCCGGCCGGCACGTGCACGCCCATCGAGAACGTCGCCCGCGTCACGTCGGCGAGCTTCGACCCCGACCTCTCGGACAACGCCAACCGGCCGGGGACCACCGGGCCGGGCGGCGGGCGGCTGTGTCTGGTGCCCGAAGGGCGCGGGGAGCAGCACGACGGGCATGGCGGACACGACGGACACGACGGTCGCGGGGACGGCCACCACGGCCACCACGGCCGCGACGACCACCACGACGGCCGGGAGCAGCACGGAGGTCGCGGCGACCTGGCCGACTCCGGGGCCACGGTCCCGGCCTGGCTGCTGTGGGCCTCCACCGCGCTGGTGGCCGCGGGAGCGGCGCTGCGGACGGCGTTCCGGGTGCGGCGCCCGTGACCGGCGGTTCGCCGCGGCCCCCGCGGCGGACGACCTCCGCACGCCCCGCCTCCGCCCGCCCCGCCTCAGCGCGAGAAGACGAGGAACGTTCCGGTATGACGATGCCCCGGAGTGCCCGGTGGCGCAGGGCCGCCGCCGCCCTGCTGTGCACGGCTGCGCTCGTCCTGCCCGCCGCCCTCGCCACGCCCGTGACGGCGGCCCCGGGCGCCGGGGCCGACCCTGCCGGGGGCGGTCCCGGACCCCGCGCGCTCGCCTTCCCCGTCAACGAGACCTTCGACAGTTCCACCAACCTGGGCAGCACCAGCGGCAACGCGGGCTATCCGGAGGGCGGCGGCTGGCTGCGGCTGACGTCCGCGAGCTCCACCCAGGCCGGCACCTGGAAGCTGAAGGACTCCTTCCCCTCCAGCCTCGGCATCCTCGCCGAGTTCAGCTACGCCACCTACGGGGGAACGGCCTTCGAGGGCAAGCGCGGTGACGGCCTGTCGTTCTACCTGGCCGACGGCGCGGCGGCCGACGGGGTCGGCGCTTCCGGCGGAGCCCTCGGCTACGCCTGCTCGGGCGCCGCGGACTCCTGCGCCGCCTCGGGCGTACCGGGCGCGTACCTCGGCATCGGGCTGGACGAGTTCGGCAACTTCTCCTCGAACACCGTCGGCAACGGCGGCCCGGGCGCCCAGCCCAACAAGATCGTGGTGCGCGGCGGAGGCAGCGGAAGGACGGGGTACCGCTTCGCGACGTCGGCCGACGGGCCGGGCAAGACCGTGGAGACCGGCAGCCGCGCCAAGGAGCGCACGGTGCGCGTGTCCCTCCTGCCCAGCGGTACGAAGATGCTGCTGTCGGTGTGGTCCGACAGCGGCCCCGGCACGGCCATGACCCAGCTGATCACGGACTTCGACGTCACGGGCATCACCGGCCAGCCGAAGCTTCCGGCCACCCTCAAGGTCGGATTCTCCGGGAGCACCGGTGGCGCGACGAACGTGCACGAGATCGACGGCCTCAAGATCAACGTGCCGGCCGACCTGACCCTCGCGAAGACGGGCTCCCCCGCGACCGTGCCCGCCGGCGGCGGACCGGTGACCTACACCCTGGCCGTCTCCAACAGCCAGGCCAACGAGGTCACCGGCGCCGCCGTGCGTGACACCGTGCCCGGGCTGACCGACGTGACCTGGACCTGCCGCGCCGGCACCGGCGGGACCTGTGGGCAGGCTTCCGGCAGCGGGAACGTCCTGAACACCACGGCCGACTTCCAGCGGGGCGGCTCCGTCACCTACACGGTCACCGGTACGGCCCCGGCCCAGCCCGTCACGCTGTCCAACACGGCCACCGTGACCGCCCCGGCGGACCGTACGGACACCAATCCGGCGGACAACAGCTCCACGGCCGCGGCCACCGTGGTGACGGCGCGCGCCGACGTGGCGGCGGAGAAGGAGGGGGTCGGCTCCGGACCGGTGGTCCCGGGCCAGGAGTTCGCGTACCGGATCACCGCACGGAACCTGGGGCCCTCCCACACGAGCGCCGTCCAGGTCTCCGACACCCTTCCCGGGCCGCTGCGGTTCGTCTCCTCCGCCGACGGGTGCACCGCCTCGGGACAGCAGCTGTCCTGCCCGGTCCGCGAGCAGCTGAGCGCCGGGACGAGCGCCTCGTGGACCGTACGGGTACGGCTGGACCCGGCCTACCAGGGGGACGGCTCGGACCTCGGGAACGTCGCCTCGGTCCGGCACGCCGTCCCCGATCCGCAGCGCGCGAACGACACCAGCGCGGCCGCCGCTCCGCCGGGCGGGGTGGCGGCCGCCCGGGCCGACCTCTCGCTGGTGAAGGCCGTCGAGGCCCGGTCGCCCGTGGCGCCCGGGGAGACCTTCACGTACACGGTGACCGTACGCAACGCCGGCCCGTCGGTGGCCCGGGAGGTCACGGTCGCCGACCCGCTGCCGGCGGCGCTCGCCTTCGTCGCGTCGGCCGGGGGCTGCACCGCCGTCGGCCGGGACGTCACCTGCGGTACGGCGGCGACGCTCGACCCGGGCGGGGAACGGTCGTGGACCTTCACCGTGCGCCTCGACCCGGCGTACACCGGCGACGGGACGGGCCTGCGGAACACGGCGACCGCCCGCGCGGACACGGCCGATCCGAACCCCCTCGACAACAGCGGCTCCGCCGGTGTGCCCGGCGGGCGCGTCCGCCCGCCGACCGCCGACATCGAGCTCGCCAAGCGCGCGACGGCGGGCTGACGGGGCGGCCCGCCCCTGCCCGCCCTCCCCGAACTCCCGTACAGCTCTCTCTGTACGGTCCTCTCCCGCACGAAACGGAAACGATGCGCGATGACGACGACACCAGGCCGGCGGCCGGCGGTGTGGGCCCTGGCTCCGCTGCTCTGCGCCGCGGCCCTGTGGGCCGGCCCGGTCCCCGGGGCCGCCGCCCTGACCGGCGGAGGGCCCAGGATCGAGGTGACGGCACAGCGGGCCAAGGCTCCCGGTGACCTGATCACCTACACGCTGACCGCGAGGAACAAGGGCCCGTCGGTGGCCCGCAAGGTCACCGCGACGGACAAGCTCCCCAACGGGATCTCCTTCGTCGGTTCCTCCGACGGCTGCACCGCCGTCGGCCAGACCGTCACGTGCGGGCCGGAACCGCAGCTCTCCGCCGGGGAGACCAAGAGCTGGAGCTTCCAGGCCCGGCTGAGCCCCTCGTACCAGGGCGACGGCTCCGACCTCGGCAACAGCGCCACGGGCAGCTCCGAGGCCACCGATCCCGACCCGGCCAACAACAAGCCGGATCCGGTGCTGCCTCCGGGGCCGTTCGATCCCGTGTCGGACCTGGCCACCGTCAAGACCCCGCTGGGCGCGGGACCGACGGTGCCGGGCCAGGAGTACGAGTACGAGGTCCGTACGACCAACAAGGGCCCCTCCGACGCGCGCAACGTCGTCGTGACCGACACCCTGCCCGTCGGGCTGGACTTCGTGTCCTCCGCCGACCCGTGCGCGGTGTCCGGGCGGACCGTCACCTGCGGTCCGCTGGCCCGGCTCGTCCCCGGCGGCGAGGTGGTGTGGACCTTCAAGGTGAAGCTGGACGCCGCCTACTCCGGTGACGGCAGCGACCTGCGCAACACGGCGACCTCCGCGTCCGCCTCCAAGGACCCGGAGCCCGCCGACAACACCTCGCGCGCCGTGCTGCCGCCGGGCGGGGTCACCGACCCGCAGGCCGACGTGTGGACGACCAAGCGGCCGGCCGACGACACCCCGGTCGCGCCCGGGCAGACCTTCGCGTACGTGGTGACCGCGACCAACGACGGCCCGTCCCGGGCGCTGGGCACCACCGTCACCGACAAGCTGCCCGCGCAGCTCGCCTTCGTCTCCTCCCCCGACGGCTGCTCGGTCACCGACGGTACGGTCAGCTGCGGCCCCGTGGCCGTACTCGAGCCCTCGGGGGCCCGGACCTGGCGGTTCGTCGTCCGGCTGGACAGCGGGTACACCGGCAACGGATCCGACATCCGCAATACGGCGACCGCCGCCTCGCGGACCAAGGACCCCAAGCCGGAGAACAACACGAGCAGCCCGGCGGGCCTGCCCGGCAGCACCGTCAACAAGCCGACCGCGGACCTGGAAGTGGTCAAGGAAGCCGTCGGCACCAAGCCTCCGGTGCCGGGCGAGGCCTTCGACTACCGCATCCGGATCACCAACAACGGCCCGTCGGCCGACGCCTTCAACGTCAAGCTCACCGACTCCCTTCCCGAGGGCCTCTCGTACGTGGCGTCCTCCCCGGCCGGGTGCACCGTCGCCGGTCGTCTGGTGGCGTGCAAGCGCACCAGCCCGCTCAGGGTGGGCGACACGGTCGAGTACCTGCTCACCGTGAAGGTGGATCCCGCCTACGCCGGAGACGGCAGCGACCTGCAGAACACCGCCCAGGTGACGGCCGACAACATCGACCCGGCGAGCGGGAACGACAAGAGCACCGCGACCGTGCCCGGCGGGCACGTCGCGGCTCCCGCCGCGGACCTCGCGATCACCAAGAAGCCCGTCCAGACCAGCCCCGTGGCCCCGGGCGAGACCTTCGACTACGCCCTGACCGCCACCAACAACGGCCCCTCCCAGGCCGAGCAGATCACGGTCTCCGACACGCTGCCGACCGCGCTGAGCTTCGTGTCCGGCGACGCCACCTGCACCTCGGGGCGGGCCGTCACCTGCGGCGCCCTGCCGCGGCTGGCGCCCGGAGCCTCGATGACCTGGGTGATCACGGTGAAGCTGGACCCGGAGTACACGGGGAACGGATCCGACATCCGCAACACCGCCACCGTCGACTCCCTGACCGGCGACCCCAAGCCCGCGAACAACACGAGCGCGGCCGCCGGCCCGCCCGGCGGCACGGTCAAGGACCCGACGGCCGACCTGGAGGTCGGCAAGACGACCCCCTGACCCCGTCCCCCACGGAAGGCCGGCAGGGCACCCCGCCCTGCCGGCCTTCCGGCGCACGCGGAGCCGTCCCGCCCTACGGATTCACCCGAACGGCGGCGCTCGAATGTCCCATCCCTCCCCCGCCACGGACGCTGGGCGCAACGCAGGACCCTCGGCGTCCCGCCCGACGAAGGAGCCTCTCGTGGCACAGGCAACGCCCCCCAGCAGGGCCCCCGGCAGCAGGTACACCGACGAGAACCCGTGGGCGGCGAGCGGCACCGTGTTCGCCGCAGTGCTGATGCTCGTGGAAGGCGTCCTCGGCATCCTGAAGGGAATCGTCGGCATCGCGAACGACGACGTCTACGCGAGGGTGGGCGACTACACCTTCAAGTTCGACGTCACCGCCTGGGGCTGGATCCACCTCGTCCTGGGCATCGTGCTCGTGGTCGTCGGCGCGGGCATCCTCAAGGGCGCGGACTGGGCCAGGGCCACGGGTGTGGTGCTCGTCGCGCTGGACATCATCCTCAACTTCCTGTGGCTGCCCTACACGCCGCTCTGGGGCCTCATCTCGATCGCCATCGGCGTCTTCATCATCTGGGCCCTGTGCACGGCGAAGGGCTCCCGCTCCCCCGTCTCCTGAACGGCGTACCGGCGTACCGGCGTACCGGGCGTCCTTCCCGATCCGCGCACCGAGCCGGCCACCAGCCGGACACGGCGGACGGGAAGGGCGCCCGCGGCGCGTTCATACCTCTGAGTGAGCCCGGTCCGGTTCGCGAGGGGCGCGGGCGATCATCGGCCTAGGGTGGCTTCCGGCGGCGGGCAGCCGCCCCAGATCGGCGCTTCGACTCATGTACGGGAGCCTGTGTGACGCAGCAGCACACGACGTCACTGCGGCTACGGCTCCGGTACCGCTTCGACCATCTGGTCTCGGGCGGAACGACCGCGCTCATCGGCTGGCTCGCCCTGGCCTGCCTGGCCGTCGTCGTTCCGGCGAGCACGGTCCTGGTCTGGTCCGACCGGTCCGCTCCGACCACGCTCTCCGGCCGGCTCACCGCCGTGTGGGTCAGCGTCGGCCAGACCCTGAAGATCGGGGGCGCCGTCGGCTCCCCGATCTACGTACTGGCCTCCGTGTCCCTCGCCCTCGTGGCGCTGCTCTTCGTGTCGACGCTGGTCAGTCTGATCACCACGGGGATCAACCGGCGCATCATGTCGCTGCGCCTGGGGCACTCCACCGTGCTGGAGACGCGGCACACGGTCGTACTGGGCTGGTCGGACCAGGTCTTTCCGGTGATCGGGGAGCTGGTGGCCGCGAACGCCAACCAGCGCAGGTCCGCCATCGCCGTGCTCGCCCCGCAGGACAAGGTGTGGATGGAGACCGAGATCTCCACCCGCGTCGGCGACAGTGGCCGGACACGGATCGTCTGCCGCAACGGGAGCACCACCGACCCCATCGAGCTGTGCCGGGTGAGTCCGCACACCGCGAAGGCCGTGCTGGTGCTGCCCCCCACCGGGGACGGCGGTGACGCCCACGTGGTGAAGACGCTCCTCGCCCTCGACGCGGCCGTCCCCGGTCCCGGTCCGGGGGAAGCGGTGGCGGGCCGGGGGCAAGCGGTGGTGGTCGCCGCCGTCCGTGACTCCCGCAACCACGTCACCGCCAGGCTGGCCGCCGGGCCCGCGGGGCACGTCCTGTGCGTCGACGACATCGTCGCGCGGCTGCTCGTCCAGACCGCCCGGCAGCCCGGACTCTCCCTCGTCTACTCGGAGTTGCTGGACTTCGCGGGAGACGAGTTCTACCCGGTCGACGCGGGGGACCTCGTGGGACGGACCTTCGGCGAGGCGCTGTTGTCGTTCGCCACGTCCTGCGCGGTCGGTCTGCTGCACGGCGACGGAAGCGTCGCCCTCAATCCTGATCCGGGGGCGGTGATCGGCCCGGCCGACCGGATCGTCGTCATCTCCCGGGACGACGACACGGCCGTACGGGAGGACCCGGCCCGCCTCGCCTCCCTGGTCGACGAGGAGGCGATCGCGTCGGCCGGGCCCAGACCCGCCCCGGCCGAACGCCTCCTCCTGCTCGGCTGGAACCGTCGCGCCCCGCTCGTCATCGAGCAGCTCGACCAGTACGTGAGCCCGGGGACGACCCTGGACGTCGTGGCGCTCGGCGAGTACGCGGCCACGCACGCCGCCCGCGCCGTCACGGCCGCCCGGTCCCGCCTCGAAGTCGCCCTCCACACCGGCGACATCACCGACCCGCTCACCCTGGCCAAGCTGGACGTGCCCTCGTACGACGCCGTGATCGTGATCGGTGAGACGGAGCACGCGGCCCCGGACGCGCCCGGCGCCCTGCTCCCTGCGGCGCCGGATCCGGATCCGGAGGGACGTGCGGACGACAGGACGCTGGTGACCCTGCTGCACCTGCGGGCCATCGGGGACGCCGCGCAGCGGGAACTCGCGCTCACCACCGAGATGTCCGACGACGGCAACCGTCTCCTCGCACCTGCCCGGGGCGGCGCGGACTTCATCGTGAGCGGCCGGCTGATCAGTCTGCTGATGACCCAGATCTCGGAAAGCCCCTATCTCGCCGAGGTCTTCGAGGAGCTCTTCAAGGCGGAGGGCCACGAGTTCCACCTCAAGCCGGCCGCGGACTACGTCCGAACCGGCTCCGAGGTCTCGTTCGCCACGGTCGTCGAGTCGGCGCGAAGGCGCCGCGCATGCGCGGTCGGCTACCGCCTGCGCGCCCGGAGCGCCACGGCCCCCGACCACGGGGTCCGCATCAACCCCGACAAGCGGCACCGCATCCGGTTCTCCGAGGACGACTGGGTGATCGTGCTCGCCGAAAGCTGAGGCTGCACCGGAGTCACCGGTGCAGCCGGGGCCGTCGCTATGCGGTGTGGACCTCCAGGGCGGTGCGGATTGCCGATTCGAGGGCGCCTTCGATCCATGCGGGCTTGATGGACGTGTGGCAGCCGGCGAAGTGGAGGTTGCCCTCGGCCTTTCGGACGTGGGGGAAGAGCTCGGTGTGCTGGCCGGGCAGGAGGACGGAGGCCTCTCCGTAGGCGTACGGGTCGCGCATCCAGGACTGGGTGCGGCCGACGCCGGTGTAGAACACCTCGATGCGCTGTCCGAACACCTCCTGGACACCCGCGAGGGCGCGCGGGTAGCGCTCCTCGTCGTCCAGGGAGTCCCACTTCAGGGCGTCGTCCGACCAGCTGTAGGAGGCGAGGACGACTCCGCCGGCGCTGCCTTCGACGGGGTACGAGGGCTGGAACATGAAGCGGTTGGGGTTGTCCGTGGCCGAGCCGCCGCCGATGACGCCGGCCGCTTCGGGCTGGTCGCGGGCGACGACGCGGCAGGCGGCGTAATGGGCGCGCTGGGCGTCGGAGATGTGGCCGTCGGGTACGGAGGGGTGGGCGCCCAGCAGGGCCCCGTCCGCCGGGGTCTTCGCGACCTGGTAGCTCCGGTAGAGGCCGGTCTTCACGGCCTCCAGTTCGCGCTTCCAGTCGGCCTCGTCGAACTCCCACCAGCGGCGGCTGAATTCGAGCAGCACCTTGGTGGCGGCGTCGTAGTGCAGCTCGGTGACCGCCCGCCGCTTGCCGTAGGAGAGGGCGGGGGTGATGGGGATGTGGCGCAGCCCGGAGAAGGGGACCGTGATGATGGCGGAGTCCGCGGTGAAGGTCTCGCGGCGTACGGGACTGCCGCCGCGCCCCTCGGAGACGGTCTCGACGGTGACCTTGCCCTCGCCGTGGGTGATGCGGGTGGCGCGGCGGTCGAGCCGTACGAGGTCCTTGACGCGGGCGTACATGGCGTCGGCCAAGGTGGCGGTGCCGTCGGGCAGTTCGTAGAAGGCGGTGTCGGGGCTGATCAGCGAGGCACCGATGAAGCTGTGCACGAAGGCGAGGTGCAAGCGGGAGGTGAGGTTCTCGACGGTTCCGATCAGGTCGATGGTCCGCTCGTCGAGCTTGGCCTCCTCCGTGAGGAAGCGATACATCGACATGTGGCCATAGCGCTGGATGACGCGTGCCCAGCCCTCGACGAGTTCCTTGTCCTTCTTGCCCTCGATCTCCTTGCGTACGGGGGCGAAGGCCTCGCGGACGATCTGCGAGGCGGGCACGGACTCGTAGGCCTGCGGCACTCCGAAGGAACGATTGAGCGTCTGCGGGGCGCGCGCGTAGTCGGCGCGGCGGACGCGGATGCCGTTGACGTGGATCCACGTCCGGTACGCGGGGCGGCCGGTGGCGTCCACGTCGACCAGGTGGAAGCGCCTGCGCTTGAGGCCGAGGCCGTCCATCAGGCCGGTGACCAGCGGGTGGCTGTCGGGGATGCGCATCGCGCCGGCCTCGGCGTACTGCTTCGGGTCGGCGAAGGGCTGGGCGGCGTTCTCGTGGCCGCCGGTGCGGAAGGTTTTGATCCGGCCGCCCACCCGGTTGCCGTTGGCCTCGATGACGGTGACCTGGTGGCCGGCTTCGCGCAGGAGGTGTGCGGCGGTGAGGCCGGCCGGCCCGGCGCCGACGATCAGCACCTTCTTCCCGGGCCGGCGCGAGCGGGGCAGGCCGTTCTTCAGGAGGATGTCGGCGTAGCGCGGTACGAGCGGCTGGTCCTCCTCGTCACGGACGAGGATGGCCCGCGCGATCGTCAGGCAGGTGCCCCAGTCGGCGACCGCGGCGCCTGGGACGGCCTGCGAGGTCTCGGCGGAGGTGACGGCGACCGTCAGCCCGCCGGTCGCGGCGACGGCGGCCGCGCCGGCGATGACGGTCCGGCGGGAGGGACGGCGGGAGGGACGGCCGGAGAGTGCCGGTGCACCGTCGCCCGAGGTTCCGGACGGTTCGGGGGATTCGGAGCGGGAATCGGGATCCATGATCATGAACCCACCTTCGCCCTCCGCGCGGGCCCGATCGGCCGGATCGCGCCCGCGCGGGCAAGGACCACCCGGACGTGCGTAGCGCGCTGCCCCGTGCTGACGAACTGGGTTTCGTACGGGCACTCTTGGGGCCGTCCGGCGCGGTGGACCGGGACGGCGCCCAACCCGCCCCGGCTACAGGGGAGGCAGCAAGCCGAACCGGCCGAGCACCCCGGCGAGCGTCAGGAGGGCGAGGTCGTCCGCAGGATGGACGAGAGGGTGCGGTCCAGGATGTCGGGGACGTCCTTGACCTTGAGGTGCCGTGCGTCGGTCTCGGCGCCCGCCGCGTGCAGCAGGCTGTAGAAGGTGGTGACCAGCCAGGGGAGCGGGAGGTCGGTGCGGAACACGCCCTCCGCCTGACCGCGGACCAGGACCCGTTCCACGCGCGCGAGGACCTTCTCGTGGTGCGCACGCCGGCGGGCCGGCGTGATGACCCCTTCGGAGGCGGCGAGCAGGAACGCGTGGCGCTCCAGGATCCGCCAGCCGGACCGGACGAGGCGGGAGAACGCCTCGTCCGCCGGGCCCTCGTCGAGGCCCTGGGCCTGGAGGGCGGCGTCCGCCTGTCCGACGGAGTGGTCCAGTACCGCGTCGACCAGCGCCTCGCGGGACGGGAAGTGCGCGTACAGCGTGACCCGGCTGACCCCGGCCGCACTGGCGACGGCGGTCAGACTCACGTTGGGGTCCTGCCGGAAGCAGTCGATCGCGGCGGCGACGATGGCCGCGATGCTCCGCTCCGCATCCGCCCGGCGGCGGGGTTCCTCACGGTCTGCTGCAGGGGTGCGGCGGGCTTTCTGAGACGGCGTGGACATGGGTCGGAGCGTATGTCACCTCCTTCGCGGCGCGCCAGGTCGCTCCCTCCCCCCTGCGTGCCGGGCCGGCGGGGGCGTACGGCCGGCACGCGGGAGCATCCCGGCGGATCCTTGCCGCGCAGCCCTTCACTGGACTCCTCGAACTCCCGCCCAGCAATGGACCGTTCGACGATCCCCGGCACGGCGCCGCCGCAGAGCTAACCTGAACAGCACTGTACAAAATACGGGCGACGTGGCCTACAGTAACTCTGACAGCACTGTTCAAGTTAAGGGAGTGTGCGGTGAACCTGGAGAGTCATACCCACGCCACGAGCGCGCACCACGGGCACGCGGAGGCCGGAGTACCCCCGGTCCCGCACCGGTGGCTGATCCTCGCGCTACTGTGCACGGCGCAGTTCATGCTCATCGTCGACGTCACCGTGGTGAACGTCGCACTGCCCACCATCGGCGCCGAACTGGAGCTGAACGCGGGCGCGTTGACCTGGGTCGTCACCGCGTACACGCTGTTCTTCGGCAGCCTGCTGCTCCTCGGCGGCCGACTCGGCGACCTGCTCGGCCGGCGCCGGATGTTCCTGGCGGGCCTCACGCTCTTCACCGCGGCCTCGCTCGCCTCCGGGCTGGCCGAGAGCGGCGGCGTACTGATCACCGCGAGGGCCGTGCAGGGCATCGGCGCGGCCGTGATGTCGCCCGCGGCCATGGCGCTGATCATGACGGTGTTCCAAGGGCCCGAACGCAACCGGGCGCTCGGCGTCTGGGCCGCGATCGGCGCCACCGGCGCCGCCTTCGGCGTCCTGCTGGGCGGGGTGCTGGTGTCCGGTCCGGGCTGGGAGTCGATCTTCTTCGTCAACGTGCCGATCGGCCTCGCCGTCCTGGCGGCGGTTCCCGCCCTCGCCAAGGAGGCGACGACCGCCCGGCACGGAACAGGCCACGGACACGGACACGCCGCCGCCCCCACCGGGTTCGACATGCCGGGCGCGCTGACGATGACGGCAACCCCCGCCCTGCTCATCTACGGCCTCGCCCAGGCCCGGGACAACGGATTCGGCGACATCGGCACGTGGCTCCCGCTCCTGGGCGCGCTCGTCGGAGCCGTGCTGTTCGTCGTCGCGGAGCGCTCCGCCGCCGCACCCCTGGTACGGCTTCCATTCCTGGCCCGGCGCTCGCTCATCGGTGGCTGCCTGCTGATGCTCGCCGCGTCCGGGGTCCTGATCTCGGCGTTCTTCCTCTGCTCGCTCTACCTCCAGCACGTCCTCGGCTTCAGCGCACTGCGCACCGGCCTGACGTTCCTGCCGGCCGCCCTGGCCACCCTCGTCGGCGCACACTTCGGCTCGCGGGCCGTGGCGCGGCTGGGATGGCGGGCGACCGCCGCCGGCGGCATGGCGGTCACCGTGGCCGGTGCACTCCTGCTGACCGGCCTGGAGCGGGACGGCAACGCGTGGACCCAGGTCATGCCGGGCTTCATCCTGCTCTCGTTCGGGCTGGGCATCGGCTTCGTCTGCGCCATCACCAGCTCCGTGCACGGCGTCGAGCACAAGGACGCGGGGCTGGGCTCCGGCCTGGTCAACACCTGCCACGAGCTGGGCGCGTCCCTGGGCATCGCCCTGGTCGCGGCGGTGGCCGGCGCGAGCCTCGAGGGCACCACCCCGTCGGTCGACGGTTTCGGCAGCGCCTTCGCCACCTGCGCGGTCATCGCCGCCGTGGCGGCCGGGGCCGGCCTGACGCTGCTCCCCAAGGGTCGGCCCGACCCCTCGGCCGGGCCGGTGTTCGCCCACTGAACCAGCTGAACTAGGAGAGCGGGACGGCGGCGGTCAGGACGGCGCCCTCTCCCGGTGCCGACTCGATGGTCAGGGTTCCGCCGAGTTGGCGTATCCGGGCCCGCATCGCCGGGACGCCGTGTCCGCGCACGCCCGACGGGGCCTCGGGGAGGGCGGTGGGGTCGAACCCGTGCCCGTTGTCGGCCACGTCGAGGACGACCTGGTCGTCGAGCCGGGTGAGGGTGAGCGCGGCGGCGGTGGCGCCGGAGTGCTCCCGTACGTTGGCCAGCGCGCCCTGGGCGATGCGGAGCAGTGCGGACTGCACGCGTTCGGGCAGCGGCGTGGTCCGCCCGCCCCCGTCGATGTGGACGCGCACCGTGAGGCCGGCGCCGGATTCCCGTTCCGCGAGGGCGTGCAGCGCGGCGTCGAGCCCGCCGCCGTGGGCGAGGTCGGCGGGTGCGAGGTCGTGCACGAAGCGGCGGGCTTCGGCGAGGTTGAGCTCGGCGATGGACGCGGCAGCACGGACATGGCCACGGGCCTTGGCCGGGTCGGTGTCCCAGGTCCGGTCGGCGGCCTGGAGCAGCATCTGCTGGCTGGACAGGCCCTGAGCGAGCGTGTCGTGGATCTCCATCGACAGCCGTTGGCGTTCGGCGAGGGTGCCTTCGCGGCGCTCGGTGGCGGCGAGCTCGCGGCGGGTGCGGACGAGGTCGTCGATGAGGGCGTGCTGGCGGGCGGCTTGCCGCTGCATGTGGAGGAAGACGGCGGTGGTGAGCGCAGAGACGGCGGCCGGTCCGATCACCAGGTCGAGGTTGAAGCGGGGGGCCAGCGTCAGCTGCGCGAAGATCACGAAGAGCGTCAGGAGCGCGACGAGGACGTACGCGGCCACCGGCGGCAGGGTGCGCAGCACGGAGTAGAAGAGGGGGACCGCGACCCACGCGAAGCTGGGCGCGAGGAGGACGAGGACCGCCCACGCGGTGACGACCATGCCCAGCCAGGCCAGCCGGGGGGCCGGGGGCCACGGCGCGCGGCCGCGGGCCGGGTGCGCCTTGACCTCGGTGGCGGGGCCCAGCAGGTAGAGGACGGCGAGCACGACGGCGAGGGCGATCACCCAGGGGGCGCGGGCTTCCTCGGTGTGCCGCTGGACGAAGCGGGCCATCGACGTGCCGATCAGCACGAAGAAGGTGACGCGCATGACCAGCGCCAGCCACCGGTCGTCAGGGGCGCTGCCGGAGCCGGAGGGGTCGCTGGGGTCGGGCCGCACGTGCACCTCTTGACATAGGGTCCCTGAACTGGACAAACAGTCACATTGTCGCCGAGTCGGACCGTGCCGGGTCGACCGATCGGATGACCCGCGTGTCCCCCTCCTGCCTGCCGCACGCAGCCGCCCAGTCGACGGGTCGGGGCCGCCGCCGGGCCCAGGATTGATCTCAGAGCGGGGCAGCCGGAACGGACGCCCCCCACCCCCCATCAAGGAGTCGGTCCACATGAAGCAGGTCAAGAAGGTCTCCCAGCGCACCCGTGCGATCACCGGCGGCGCCCTGGTCGCGGCCCTCGCCCTCGGCGGCTTCGGCGCCTACGCCGCCAGCGCCGCCCCGGCCCAGGCCCAGGCCCAGGCCCAGGCCCCGGCCGCCCAGGCCGACGCGAAGACGGATGCCAAGAACAAGAACCTGACCGAGTCGACCCACCTGACCATCGACGCCGCCACGAAGGCCGCCCAGACGGCGCTCGACGCCGCGAAGAAGGAGAACCAGCGCGTCACCGTCGCGGTGGTGGACCGCAACGGCAACACCATCGTCACGCTCCGCGGCGACGGCGCCGGCCCGCAGTCCTACGACGCCGCCCAGCGCAAGGCCTACACCGCCGTGTCCTGGAACGCCCCGACCTCCGTACTGGCCGGCCGCCTCGCCCAGACGCCGACCCTGAAGGACATCCCCGGCACCCTCTTCCTCGGCGGCGGGGCCCCGGTCACCGCCAAGAACGCCCCCGTCGCGGGCATCGGTGTCGCGGGCGCACCCTCCGGCGACCTGGACGAGAAGTTCGCGCAGGCCGGTGTCGCGGCGCTGAACAAGTAGGCGCGGTCGCTGAACACGTAGGCGCGGCGCTGAACAAGTAGCCGTGCGAGCCTGACGGCGCGACTCACCCCGACCCACCCGAGGAGGACCCCCATGCCCGCTGCCGACCGAGGCCTGCTGGCCGCCGCCGACGAGGGCGACGCCGACGCCGTGAGGGCGGCACTCGCCGCCGGCGCCGCCGTCGAGGCGCGCGACGAACACCGCCGCACCCCGCTCCTGCTCGCCGCCCTCGGCGACCACGTGGAGGCGGCCGAGGTCCTCGTCGCCGCCGGCGCCGACCCGAACGCCCAGGACGACCGCGACGACAGCGCCTGGCTGGTCACCGGTGTCACCGGCAGCGTCCGCATGATGCGCACCCTGCTCCCGGCCCGTCCCGACCTCACCCGGCGCAACCGCTTCGGCGGCATCGCCCTGATCCCCGCCGCCGAACGCGGCCACGTCGACTACGTGCGGGCCCTGCTCCGGGAAACTGACATCGACGTCGACCACGTCAACCGGCTCGGCTGGACCGCACTGCTCGAAGCCGTCATCCTCGGCGACGGCGGCCGCGCGCATGAGGAGATCGTGGAACTGCTCGTCACCGCCGGCGCCACGGCGCACCTTCCGGACGGCGACGGGGTGACCGCGCTCGAACACGCGGAACGCCGCGGATTCACCCGGATCGCCGGCCTGCTCAGGTCCGTACGGTAGGAACGGCCACGGGACGAGCGAGGGGCGGGCGAGGGGCGGGACGGACCTCGGCGGACGCTCCCGAGCGCGCTCTGTCCTGTGTAGGACATGTCGATTCCAGGACACCCAGGAACCCTGGAACACCCCTTTCACCTGCGGCAATCTGATCGAGCACCCGGCGCTTGTGCCCCGTCCCCGCCCCGGGGCCTGAGCACATGGGCGAGTTGCTCGTTCTCCCTCCTCATTGCCGCCGCGGCACCGCCCGCTCGGTGCCTACTTCCTGGAGCCTGTCTTGAAGAGATCTGCTGTGGCCGTCGCGATGGCCGCGGGCCTCCTGCTCGGCGCCCTGCCGGTGGGCCTGGTGCCCCTGGTCGGGGCGGCCCCGGCGGCGGCCGAAGAGGTCCCGGTGGACCCGGCGTTGGAGACCGGGACCGACGGCACGGGCACGGTCCGGGTGAACGTGGTGACCCAGACCCGCTCCGACGTGGCCGCGGCCGCCGCGGCGGGCGAGACGGAAGTGGCGTACGACCGGCTGCCGATGGTCACCCTCACGGTGGACCGCGCGGGGCTCACCGCACTCCGCTCCAACCCGGACGTGGTGAGCGTGACGGAGGACGTCCCGGTTCCCCCGATGCTGGACAGCTCGACGGTCCGGATCGGCGCGGACAAGGCGTTCGCCGGCGGTGCCACCGGGGCGGGCACCGCGGTCGCGGTCATCGACACCGGTGTCGCGAAGAACCACCCCTTCCTGAGCGGCCGGGTGACGGCCGAGGCCTGCTTCTCGGTGAACGACGAGACTTACGGCGCGACCAGCCTCTGCCCGAACGGCGGGACCGCCCAGGAGGGCACCGGCAGCGCCGACGCCGACGCCGGCAGCTGCGCCGAACTGGGCGCGGGCTGCTCGCACGGCACCCACGTGGCGGGCATAGCCGCCGGCAACGGGACGGGCCTGAGCGGCGCCCCGAAGCGCGGGGTGGCCCCGGGCGCGAACATCGTGGCGATGCAGGTGTTCTCCCGCGTCAACTCCGACGCCTACTGCGGCGCCGGCAAGAGCCCCTGCGTGCTGAGCTTCACCAGCTCGCAGATCAAGGCGCTGGAGAAGGTGTACGCGCTGAAGCAGTCCGGCATGGACATCGTCGCGGCCAACATGTCGCTGGGCGCGGGCCGTTGGACCGCGGCCTGCAACACCGACCCCCGCAAGTCCGCGATCGACAGCCTGTACGCGGTGGGCGTGGCGACGGTGGTCGCGGCCGGCAACAACGGGTACGGCGACGCGGTCAACGCCCCCGGCTGCGTCCCGTCGGCGGTGACGGTCGGCGCGACGACCAACGACGACCAGGTGGCCACGTTCAGCAACCGCGGCCCGCTGCTGGACGTGATGGCACCCGGCGCGGCCGTGGTGTCCTCGGTCCCGGGCGGCGGCTACGCGGCGAAGAGCGGCACCTCGATGGCGGCCCCGCACGTGGCGGGATCCCTGGCGGTGCTGCGCCAGAAGCACCCCGCGAAGAACATCGGGGACCTGGTGGCGATGCTGGGCACCACCGGTACGCCGATCACGTACACCGGGGCCGTCACCCCCCGGACCGACCTCGGCAAGGCCGTCGGCGGCACGCCCGCCCCGGAGCCGGCGCCGGCCGCCCGGCCGCGTCCCTCCCAGGTCTTCGACGACACCGACCGGCCGATCCCGGACCCGGGCACCGTGGAGGCCCCGCTGACCGTCACCGGGGTGCCCGGCAACGCGCCCAAGGCGCTCCGGGTCGAGCTGGAGGGCACCCACTCCTGGCGCGGTGACCTCAAGATCGACCTGGTGGCCCCCGACGGGAAGCTGTACCGCCTGAAGTCCGCCTCCGGCACCGAGGAGGCCGGCGCGCTCGGCGGCTTCACCGTAGACGCCTCCGCCTCCCCCGCCTCCGGCACCTGGAAGCTCCAGGTCCAGGACACCTCGGCCGGCTCCTCCGGCACCCTCCTCGGCTGGTCGCTGGACTTCTCCACCCCCTTCGCCATGACCGGCAACCTCAGCATCCCGGACGGCGGCTCGGTCAACTCCGCCCTCGCGGTGGCCGGCATCGGCGGCCAGGCCCCTGCAGCCCTCCAGGTCTCGGTGGACATCACCCACGAATGGCGCGGCGACGTCCTGATCGACCTGGTCTCCCCGGACGGCAGGACCTACCCGCTGCGTTCGGCCTCCACCGCCGCCACCGAGAACGGCGGGGTGCTCCGCGAGACCTACCGGGTGGACGCCTCCGCGTCGCCCGCGGACGGCACGTGGACGCTGAAGGTCTCCGACCCGTCCACCGGCGCCGTCGGCACCCTCAACGCCTGGTCGATGAAGTTCCCCTCGTACGAGGTGCAGACCCCGCACTCGGTCCCGGACCCGGGCACCGTCGAGGTCCCGGTCACCGTCACCGGCATCGCGGGCAACGCGCCGAAGAACCTCCAGGTGTACGTGCACGCCACCCACGAATGGCGCGGTGACCTGGACGTCAACCTGGTCGCGCCGGACGGCAAGGTGTACGTGGTCAAGGACTCCGTGGAGGACGAGGGCGAGGGCGTGATCCAGCAGATCTACACCGTGGACGCCTCCGCCTCCCCGGCGAGCGGGGTCTGGAAGCTCCGGGTCGAGGACATCTCGGCCGGCTCCGCCGGGACGCTCGACCACTGGACCCTGAAGTTCTGACCGGTCCCGACCGGACCACTCCCGAACCACTCCCGCACTCCCGAACCACTCCCGAACGCGCGGCCCCCGGCATCCCCCGCCGGGGGCCACTGCTGCATCCGGCACACAATCCTTCCCCCAGTCCCTACGATCTGGGGCATGGGGGATGACATGTTCGCGCCGGGCGGTTACGTGGCCGGCGGGCGTTACCGCATCGACGGGGCACTAGGGAGCGGGGGCATGGCCGCGGTCCACCGGGCCTGGGACACCTCGCTGTCCCGGCCCGTCGCGATCAAGACCTTGCTGGTGCGCCCGGAGGCGGACAGCGAGGCCGCGACCCGCTTCCAGCGCGAGGCCCGGGCCATGGCAGGGCTGGCGCACCCGCACGTGGTCACCGTGTTCGACACCGGCGCGGAGCCGCAGGCGGACGGGCCGCCCGTACCGTACTTCGTCATGGAACTGGTGACGGGGCCGTCCCTCGCCGACTCGCTTCGCGAGCGGGGTGCGTTACCCGTCGCCGAGGCGGTGCGGATCGCGGACCAGGTGCTGGCAGCGCTGGAGGCCAGCCACGCGCGCGGGATGGTGCACCGGGACATCAAGCCCGCGAACGTCCTGCTCTCCGAGGACGGCACCGCGAAGGTCGCCGATTTCGGCATCGTCCGCGCGGGCGCGGGCGACGGCACCGCCCTGACCGGCACGGGATTCACCATCGGCACACCGGAGTACATGTCTCCCGAGCAGATCCAAGGGCTGGCGGAGATCGACGGCCGCTCGGACCTGTACGCCGTCGGGTTGCTGCTGTTCGAGATGCTGACCGGCCTCCGGCCCTTCGCCGGGGCGAACCGGCTGACGATCGGCTACCACCACGTGCACGAGCCCCCGCCGACGCTCACGGCCGCAGGTCTACCGGGCCAACCCGGCCTGGAGCGCATACTCACCGCCGCCCTGGCCAAGCTTCCCGAACACCGCCCGCGTGACGCCGCCACGCTGCGCACCGCACTCACGGCGGCGACTGCGCCCCACCCGGCCACGGAGCTCGCCCGCCCGGCCACGGAACCCGCCCACCCGGCTCCGCTTGCCGAAACCCTGACCGCCGCGGCCGCCGCCCCGCAGTCCCTCGGAGCCCTCGCGCCCCCACCCCGGCCCCCGTTCCCGCCCACCCCGACGGCGACCGCCTGGCAGCCGCCGGGCCGCCCCGGCCGATGGCGCCCGCGCTTGCGGACACCCCGCGCCCTCTGGGCCAGGGCCCTCTTCCTCCTGGTCGCACTGCTGCTGGCCTTCGTGCACCTCGCGGAAGCCGGCACGCTGGACGGGCCGCCCCGCCCGGCCGTGTTCCTCCTCGCCGGCATACTCGGGCTGCTCTGCACTTTCTACGGCAGGTCCCGCTCCCGGAAGGGGCCCTCCACCGGCTGCTTGATCATGCTGTACGACACCCTCACCGGAGTCATCCTGGTCGGGCACTGCATCGCGGTGCTGTGGGCACTGGCCACGCTCGGCGGGCTGGAATGAGGCACGGCCCCCACCGTACGGAGAGTCCGATCGGCCGCCTTGACCGTCGTCCAAGCCGGCGGTCCGCACTTCGCACGTCCTGGCCAAGCTCGAAGTGACCGGCCGCGTCCAGGCCGCGCTCCGCGCCGAACGAGCCGGAATCCTCACGGGCGACGCCCGCCACTGAACGTCACGGGTGAAGATCACGCCCTACCCGAGGCTGACGCTCCAGAGGTCCCCGTGGCCCGGCCAGTCGTCCCGCTCATCCTCACCGTCGACGACCAGTACGGACACTTTGGTGTCCGGGTTTCGGTATTCCAGGTAGTCGCCCTGTGTCGTGCGCTCCAAGGCCGCCTCGGCCAGACCAGCGGCGGCGAGGGCGCCTCTCACCTCCGACCATGCCGTGTACGGCGCGAAGTCCACACCCGTCGCCGAGCTCCACTCGGCCGCGAGGGCCGGTTCGCCGGGCAGTCGGTGCAACTCCAGCGAGCCGCCCGTCAGAAGCCGGTCGGGCTCGCCCGAGAAGTACAGCTCGACCAGCCCGTAGTCCCGCCGGAGCATGCCGCCCGGGCCGTCCTCCTCGATGAAGTCCACCGGCAGCGCGAGATCGGCCTCCGCCACGGCCGATCCGGGCCGCAACCCACGCAGACCACCGGCGGCCAGGAATGCTGCGACGAACTCGGGTCCGGTCACGCCCAGTTCTCCAGTTTGTCGATGAGGGCTTGCATGTCGGTCACGGTGATCCCTGCAAGTAGACGCGGATCCCGTCGAGCCGGGAGGCCTCGGCGGTGAAGGAGATCGAGCGGGTCGCGCTGGTCACCGACACCCGCTGGCGACCCGTCACCGTCTCGGTGAGGCACACCGTGCGGTCGTGGAGATCCGGGTGCTCCGCGGCGATGCCCGCCATCCGCAGTTCGTCCACGCCACTGAACACGACGAAGAAGCGCAGGGTGTTGTACGTCCCCTCCTGCCAGTCCGGCTCGGGGTGATCGGGCAGCCGCGAGCTCTCGAAGCCAAGGGTGACCGACGTGTCGCGCTCGTCCACGTGCACGTAGTACAGCGGGCAGGAGGAAAGATCCGGTGGCGCGTCGTACAGCACCGCGAGTTGCGGCCACGGGGGAAGGCTCAGGCTCATCTCGGACTCTCAGACCCGCTCGTAGAAGGTGTTGTCGTGGGTGGGCGGCAGCGCCGGGTAGAGCCTGCGCTCGATCAGGCGCGTGAAATGGCGCGGCCCGCCGTCGCCGCCGTCCGCGCCCCGGGTGAAAACTCCGAGCCGCCCGGCGACCACGGAGGCGTTCGCCGTGAATGCCACCTCGGCCCCGGCCGCCGCCACCCGTACCGCGATCCGGTGCTCCGGCGGCCCGACGAGCGCGGCCAGCTCCACGTCCGCCGTCACCGGCGGGCGCCACCCGTCCATCACGAAGTCTTCGACGTGCGAGAACTGGAGCTGACACTGCATCGTATCGCCGGGCCCCGCCTCCCACCGGTCCGGGAAACGGGGCAGGTCGAGCCTGAGCGTCACGGCCGAAGCCCAGCCGTCCAGGTGGACGGAACGGAGCAGGACGGCCGTCAGCGGGGGTAGCTCGTCGTAGTACGGGGCGAAGACCTCCGCGTTTACGACGAAATCATTCCAGGTCATAGTAGTAATGCTCCTCCGTGCCCGGGATCTGGCCGTTCCGGGTGTCCTCTCCGGGGCGGACGTGTACGTGCGGCGGCTGGTATCCGGGCTCACCCGGCTTCTGGTGGCCGAACCAATGGTCCTGGAAGACGACGATGTCCCCGTTGGGCAGCTCGTACCACTCCTCGGTGTACCAGATCGGTTTGCCGTCCGGCCCCATCAGCTGCTTGCCCCCCTGCCATTCGGGCGTGGTCGCCTTCGTCCACGGGTACACGTCTGAGGGTTCCAGCCCCTCGGGCACGCCCGCCTCCCGCAGCGCGAGCGCCTTCGTCTCCTCGAGGGTCCGGCCGACCTTCGGGCATTCGGGGGCGAGACCCAGCGCGTCCGTCCAGGTCAGCGGGTTCGCCACGTAGGTACGGGGGTTGGGCGCCGGGCCCAGGCCCAGGGGGTCGCCGGAGAGGTAACGGGCAGTTTCGGGGTCGTAGTGCCGGAAGCAGTTGTAGTGCAGCCCCGATTCCGGGTCGAAGTACTGCCCGGGGAAGCGCAACGGTGTGTAGCCGCGCGCGTCGGTGTTCCACGTGGTCGCCCCCCACACCGTCGCACGGGTGCGCCAGGCGATCCCGCCGTTCTCGTCGACGAGTTCCAGAGGGGTGCCGATCAGGTCGGTGACGATCGCGAAGAACCGCCTGTCGACCTCTCCGTCGCCGGCCCCCAGCCGTTCCGTTTGCGCGAGCGGCTGGAGTCCGTGGTGGTCCCAGGTCAGGGTGACCGACGGCGGCGGTGCGTCGACACCGGGCTCCGGGACCCTGGTGGAGGTCTCTTCGCACAGGGTCATGCCGTCCCAGACGAAGGTGACCTCCTCCGCCACCGTGACCCCGTCCGCCGCCATGCGCTGTTTGGCGCTGCGCCGGCCCATGGGGTCGTAGCGGTACCGCCACAGTGTGCCGTCCGGGGTGGTCACGGCCGTGAGCCGGTCCTCGGCGTCCCACGCGTACTGCCAGGTGTCCGGTCTGCGCGAGAGCCGGGTGCGCGTGCGCCGGACGGCCCGCCCCATGGCGTCGTACGTGTAGGCCGTGCGGCCCGCCCCGACGAGGTGGGTGCCCTCGTACGTGCGGGGTCCGGTGGCCTCGGATCCGCCCGGGTGCGTGGCGGGCCAGGAGGCCTCGGTCTGGTTGCCCGCCGCGTCGTAGGCGTACCGCTCGCTCCAGCCGGAGGCCGTGACGGCGGTGACCCGTCCCGCCGGGTCCAGTTCGTAGCTCCGCTCGCCCCCGAGCTCGTCGGTGACCGCCAGCAGGCTGCCGTCCGCATGGTAGGAGTAGCTCCGGCGTCGCGGCGGCCGGCCCTCGCCGCCGGTGACGCGCTGCTCCACCAGGCGTCCCAGCTCGTCGCGCACGAGGTCCAGCGCGAGCGCGTCGCCGACGCGGCGGCCCGTCTCCCGGCCGAGGGCGTCCCGCTCGAAGACGAGCCGGTGACCGGAGGTGGTCAGCGCGGTGCGGTGGCCCGCGGCGTCGTAGGTCCACTCGGCGGTCGCACCGGACGGGGTGGTGCGGGACAGGACGCGGCTGAGTTCGTCGTACGAGCGCGTCAGGGTCCGGCCGTCGAAGGTCTCCCGGCAGATGCGGCCGGCACGGTCGCGCAGGTACGTCAGGGTGCCGCCCGGTCCGGTCACCGACGCCAGCCGGTCCGAGAAATCGTACGTGTAGTGGGTGGTCTCCCCATCCGCCTCCTTCAGCACCCGGTTGTCGAGGACGTCGTACTCCAGGCGGACGGCCTGGCCCACGGCGTTGATCCGGGTGACCAGGCGGCCGCCCGCGTCGTGGACGTAGCGGACGGTGCGTCCGTCGAAGTCGGTCTCCGACTCCGGCATGCCCGCGGCGTCGTAGGTGTAGCGCCAGGTCAGTCCCCGGGGGTCCAGCACCTCGGTGAGCCGCAGTCCGGCGTCGTGGGTGAAGGTGTAGCGGGCGCCGTCGGGGCCGGTGCGGGCCGTTACCAGGTCGAAGTCGCCGTATTCGTAGCGGACGGTGGCACCTGCCGCGTCCGTGTGGGTGAGGCAGTTTCCCTCGCCGTCGTACGTCCACTCCTGGGCGGAGCCGTCCGCTTCGACCCGCCGGGCCAGCCGTCCTTCCGGTGTCCAGTGCAGCTCGGTGGCGTGTCCCAGGGCGTCGACGATGCGGATGGCCCGGCCGAAGGCGTCCCGTTCGTACCGGGTGACCGCACCGACCGGGTCGGTGATCTCGACGGGGAGGCCTGCCCGGTTGCAGCGGAGCCGGGTGGTGCCGCCGAGGGCGTCGGTGGACGAGGTCAGGGCGCCCGCGTCGTCGTAGGCGTAGCGGGTGGTGCCGCCCACGGGGCCGGTGCGGGTGACCGGATTCCCACGCTCGTCGTAGGCGAACCGCCAGGTGGTCCGGTCTGCCCGGATCTGGAGCACCGGTCGTCCCGCGGCGTCGTACTCGGTGCTCAGTTCCTTGCCGTCCGGCCGGACCACGTGGACCAGACGGCCTTCGGCATCGCGACCGAAGACCGTGGTGCGGCCCAGCGCGTCCGTGAGCGAGGCCAGTCGGCCGCGGGCATCGTACGAGGAGCGGGTCACGGCGCCGAGCGCGCCGACCGACTCCACCACGCGGTAGGAGGCGTCCACCAGATAGCGGCGCACCTCACCGGTGGGCGTGGAGGTCGTGGTGGTGCGCATGCCCGTCGACGGGTCCGGCCGGCCGTAGGCGATGCTGAGCGTGAGGTGGCCGGCGTCCCCGCCCTGCGCGACACAGCGGTCCTCGTCGTCGTAGGTGTACGAGTAGCGGCGGTCGTTGGTGTCCGTCCACGAGGTGATGCGGCCGCGCTCGTCGTAGGCGAGGCGCAGCGGCAGGCCCGATGAGTTGACGACCTCGGTGAGGTTTCCGTCGGTGTAGCCGTACGCGAGGACGCGCGGGCCTCCGGTCAGGTGGAGGCCGGTGACCCGGCCCCCGGAGGTCTCGAAGCGCAGGTGGTAGCCGCCGCTGTGGGCCATGCCCAGCGGGGTGCCATCGGCGTCGTACTCGAAGGTGATCGTGTTGCCGTTGCGGTCCTCGACGCGTTCGATGACCGCGTGTCCGTACCCGTCACCGTCATCCTCGGCGCCGACGGGAGCGGTGAAGTGCCGGGTGAGACCCCCGGCCGGGTCGGTGACGCTGTAACCGCCCTCCGGGGTGCGGTCCAGCGACCACCGGGGGCCACTGGTGGCAAACACCGGAACACCGGGGGCGGGGTGCGGGTACGGGACGACCAGGCCGTCCGCGGTGACCAGGACGACGCCCTCGGGGTCTGTCTCCAGGTGTTCGTCGACGGTCGAGGACCATGACGGGCCGAACCAGCGGCCCGCCGTGTACCCGGACTCCGCGCGGCGGGTGAAGACCAGCGGCAGCGTGCCCGGCAGGACGATGTCGGTCTGTGGCAGGAACATCCGGCCGGTCGCCAGGTCGACCGGGTCGGTCCCGTCGCACCGCTTGTCGCAGTCCGGCTTGTCCCGCTGGTTCGGACCGTCCTTGTCGAGGCCGGTGCGGCCGGGTCCCTTGAGGTCGTCGAGGTGCGAGGCTGCCGAGCCGACCTTCTTCAAGGAGCCCAGGCCCTTGGAGCCGATCAGCTCCGGGATCATCTTGCCGAAGCCCTCGGAGGGGTCCTTCATGAACTCGTCGAGCATCTTCTTGCCCGCACCGAGCGGGTCGTTGGCCATCGTGACCAGACCCGCCGCCGTCGAGTTCAGGTTCGTCACGTACTCGGCGGGATGCGTCAGGTTGTACGGATCCATCGGGTTCAGCGCGCGGGCGAAGTTCACGATCCCCGCCGTGCCCTTGATCACGCCGCCCGCCAGATGCGTCCTGGCCAAGTCCATGTAGTCCATGCCATCGCCGAGCTGCTGCGCGTACGAAGGCTTCGGCGGAGCCGCATCCCGCGCCGCCCGCACCGCCGTACGGACCGTCTCCGCGACCTCGTTGCGCTGCTTGCGGGCGCTGTCGAGCTTGTCCTGCGCCGCCGTCGCGATCGCGGTGCCCGGGTCGGTGAAGTTCTCCGAGGGCCGGGGCGGCAACGGATCCTTCTTCGCCTTCAAGGCATCGTTGTAGGTGTCGACCAGCTTGTTGTGCGCGGTGCGGGCCTCGGTGGACGCCTTCTTCGCCCGGTTGTACTCCTCCAGGGCCTCCTTGGCCTGCCCCTGCGCCCACTCCACCGTCTCGGCGAACCGGCCCATCGCGTCGGCGGCCTTCCCGAAGGCCTCGGCCGCCTTGAACCAGCGCGGCGGCTCCTTCGCCACAGCCTCCCTGAACGACTCGGCCGTCTTGCCCTTCAGACCGTCCGGCTCCCCCATCCCCTTCAGGCCGTTGCCGACCTTGTCGAAGGAGGCCTTGAAATCGTTCAGGTGGGACACCTGCGCGCGGATCTTCGACACACTGCCGTAGACCAGCTTGTTCGGGTCCTCGGTCTGGCCCAGCTCCAGCTCCGCGACGTCCGCGCCGAGTTGATTGGCGGCAGAGCGGCTCTTGTCACGGATCCAGTCGCCCGCACCGTCCAGGCCGACGTCCTCGGCGAAGTCGGCCGTCTTGTCGCCGGCCCACTCGACCGCGTCACCGACCTTCTCCGCACCCTTCTCGACGCCGTCCTCGATGACGTCCGGAACGAAATCCCGCCAGCCCATCAGCGACCGCCCCCGTCACGCTTCGCCTGCTCCAGCAGATCGTTGATCGAACCGATCTTCCCGTTGGACTTCAACTCCTCCCCCGTGTCCGACCAGGTCTGCCCCATGTCCTTCCTGCTCTTCTCGAAGGACTCCGCGCTGTAATCCGGCTTGTAGACGTCCGCGGAGAAGATCTCCCCCCACGGCTTCTTCTCGATCTCGTCCTCACTCGCGTGCGGATTGCCGTACGCCGCGTTCGCGACCACCCGGAAGGTGCCGTGGAGGTACTGCTCCTCCTCCCACACCGTGCCCGCCGCGATCCCCAGCGACTGGGCGAGGGTGCTCGCGTCCTGCACCAGGCTGCGCACGCCCCACTCCCAGCGTTCGCAGAAATCCTCGAAGTCGGTGGCCAGACCCGGATGCCCGGTCTCCATCCCCGTCATCGACAGATTCTCGAAACCCGCCCCCATGGAGGCGCCGGCCGCGTCCCCGGACTCGCGCAGCTCCCCGATCGCCGCCCGCAGGCCGTCCTGGATGTTCTTGACCGCCGCCGGCGAAACTTCGAGATCTCCGTCCCCCGCCATCAGGCCACCGCCCCGGCCAGGTCCACGGCACTCCCGTCGGGGACGATCCCCGCGACCGGCGGGAAGAACATCGACCCGTCCTCGTCCGCCACGTTCACCACCACGCCCGCCGGACCGTCCGCCGCCGGAATCACCGCATCGACCAGCCGCGCACCCAGCACCGCGAGGAACTCCCACTCCCGGCCCGCCTCACCGCGCGCCTGCGCGAACCGGGCCAGCGCCTCCTCATCCGTGAACGCGTATATCCACCGGATTCCACCCGAAACCGCCGACATCAGGCCGGCGTCGGGGCCATCGGCGAGCGGCACCAGCAGGACGGCCCGCCGGAACTCCCCCAGCAGGCGTGCCGGATCACCCGATCCGTCCCGTATCGCCGTGATCTCTGCGGTCAGTTCCATGGGCTGCATCCCCTCAAGCGCCGGTCAGCGTCCTGGAGGAACACGCTATCGGGAACCCCACCGGTTCCCTCAGGCCCCCTGGACGGGCCCTGTCAGGCGTGGTTGACCGGGAGGACGTCCGGGGAGAGGGCACCGGCCTGGGCCGATGCCGAGGTCATCAGCTTGCGGTGGTGACGGCGGCAGAGGACCTCGTAACCGATCTCCCCCGCCGGACGGTTCACGTCGCCGACGACGACCTGGGCGCCTTCGACGACCATCTCGCCACCCACCGTGCGGGCGTTGTGCGTGGCACGGGCCCCGCACCAGCACAGGGCCTCGACCTGGAGCTGCTCCAGGCGGTCCGCCAGCTCGATCAGGCGCTGGGAGCCGGGGAAGAGCTTCGTGCGGAAGTCCGTGGTGATGCCGAAGGCGAAGACGTCCAGGCCCAGGTCGTCCACGATCCGGGCCAGCTGGTCGATCTGGACGGGGGCCAGGAACTGGGCCTCGTCCACGATCACGTAGTCGGCCTTGCCACCCTGCGAGAGCTGGTTCACCAGGTACGCGTACAGGTCCATGCCCTCCGGCGCCTCCACCGCCTCCGTCACCAGACCCAGACGGGAGGACAGCTTGCCCTCCCCCGCACGGTCGTCACGGGTGAAGATCACACCCTGCAAGCCCCGCGCATCCCGGTTGTGGGCGATCTGGAGCGCCAGCGTGCTCTTTCCGCAGTCCATCGTTCCGGAGAAGAACACGAGCTCGGGCATGGGGAGTACAGCGCCTTTCGAAAGGAGGGTGAGGAGGGCGGGGGCAGCGGCGGGAGCGTCAGGAGCGGATTTCGAGCAGCGGGACGAGCTGCTCGGCCGGGGTCATCGAGCCGTGCATGCCCGCGAGGGCCGACTCGTTGGGCTCCGCCCGCGAGGCGGTGATCGCCACGTCGGCCTGGGCTGCCGCGATCACGTCGCCGATGCGGCCGAGGACCCGCTCGTCGCATTCGCCCGGTGCCCCGAACCAGCCCAGTTCCAGGGCTTCCGCGCGGCTCGCGACCCAAAAGCGGTCACCGAGCACCTCGCGCCAGACGGTCAGGACGTCGGCCTCGGCGCCCGGTACGGCGTACACGTGCCGGGCCCGGCCCTCGCCGCCCAGCAGGGCCACGCCCGCGCCGAGTTCCCAGTCGTCGTCGTAGTCGATGCGGGAGTCCTCGTCGAAGGGGACGTCCACCATGCCGTGGTCGGCGGTCACGTACAGCGCGGTGCGGGGCGGGAGTTGCTCGGCGAGGCGCTGGACGAGACGGTCCACGTACATCAGCTGGCCGCGCCAGGCGTCGGAGTCGACGCCGTGCCGGTGGCCGGCCCCGTCGAGCTCGCTGTAGTACGTGTACACGAGCGAGCGGTCGCCGGCCGCGAGCCGCTCGGCCGCGAGGTCCATGCGCTCCTCGCCGGTCATCCGGCCGAGGAAGGTGCCGCCGCTCAGCGCGACCTTCGTGAGCGGGGTGGTCTGGAAGGCGGGCGAGGACACCTGCGCCGTGGCCACTCCGGCCGCGTCCGCCTGCTGGAAGACCGTCGGGTACGGCTGCCAGGGCTTGGGCGAGGTCCACGGGTGCCAGCGGAGCTGGTTCATCAGTTCGCCGGTGGCCGGATTGCGCACGGTGTAGCCGGGCAGGCCGTGCCGCGCGGGCGGCAGGCCGGTGCCGACGGAGGCCAGCGAGGTGGCGGTGGTCGCCGGGAACCCCGCGGTGATCGGGCGGCCGGTGCCGCCGCGCGAGCTGCCGAGCAGGGAGGTGAGGTACGGAGCCTCGTCCGGGTGGGCCTTGATCTGCTCCCAGCCCATGCCGTCGACCAGGAACACGCAGTTCCGGTCGGCCGGGGTCAGCTCGGCGATCGAGGCCTCGAAGCCGGGGACGCCCTGGCCGGCCACGAGGGTGGGCAGCAGGTCGGCGAGCGAGCCGGTGCCGTAGTGCGGCACCGGGGCGCCGGCCAGGTCCAGCAGCTCGGGCTCGTCCTGCCAGCTCTGCGCGGCGGAGTACGCCATCAGCGGGCGGGGGTGGAGGTGGCCGCGGTCGCTTCGCTGAGTGCCTGCGCGAAGACCAGGGTCTGGCGGACCGCCTCGGGACCGTCCCCGGCCTCGCTCACGCGCAGGCTGAGGTCGTCCGCGGTGGAGTTGCCGGTGTAGCCGTGGTCGGCGTCGCAGTTGGCGTCGCCGCAGGCGGCGGGCTCCAGGTCGATGCGCGAGACCGCGCCCCAGCCGATGGTCAGGACGACCTCGCGGGGCAGGGTGCCCGGGGTGTAGGACTCCGGGTTGGCGACGACGCGGCTGAGCACCACGGAGGAGATGCTGGCCAGCTTGACCGACTCGGTGGAGGTGGTCGCGTACGGCGACGGGGAACCGGCGTCGGCGGCCTGCTCGTCGGTGTGGCTGACGATGAAGCGGTTGCCGGTCAGGACCAGCACGGTGACGTGCCGGCGCACCTCGTTGGAGTCGAAGGTCGTCTCCTGGTGGACCAGGTACGACGAAATCGGCTCGCCGCCCACCGCGGCCTCCACGGCCTCGGCCACGAGGGCCGGGTAGTAGCCGCTGCGCTCGATCGCCGTGCGCAGCCCCTGGGTCGTCGTACCGGATTTCGCCATGAGGTCCATCCTAAGGCCCGTAAGGGGCACCTCGGCCGCCCCGGGACCTGTCGCCGGACCTCAGTAGCTGGGCAGGGTCCGCGGGCCGAGGTCGCCGCGGGCGGGCGGGTGGGCGACGCGGACCGTCGCGCTGAGCACGGACAGCCCCTCGGTGGCGACGACGACGGGCTCCAGGGCGACACCGACGACCTCGGGGTGGTCGTCGACGAGGCGGGAGAGGCGCAGCAGCAGTTCCTCCAGGGCGGGGGTGTCCACGGGGTCGCTGCCGCGCCAGCCGAAGAGCAGCGGGGCGGTGCGGATCGAGCGGATCAGGCTCGCCGCGTCCTTGTCCGTGGCGGGAACCAGCCGGTGGGCGGTGTCGCCGAGGAGTTCGGAGGCGACCCCGGAGAGCCCGAAGGACAGCACGGCGCCGGCGGCGGGGTCGATGACGGAACGGATGACGGTGTCGACGCCCCGCGGGACCATCGACTGGACCACGGGGAGCAGCTCCTGCGGTTTGCCCAGCGCGTGGGTGAGCTCCTCGTACGAGCGGCGCAGCTCGGCCTCGGTGGTGAGGTCGAGGCGGACCCCGCCCAGGTCGGCGCGGTGGCGCAGGTGCGGGGCGGTGGTCTTGAGCGCGACGGGATAGCCGAGGACCCGGGCGGCGCGGACCGCGGCGTCGGCGCTGGGGGCCGGGAGCGTGGAGAGCACCCGGATCCCGTACCGGGCGAGCAGCTCGCGGGCATCGGGGTCGTCCAGGGTGGCCACCTCCTCCTCCCCTACGCCGGCCAGCAGGCGGGAGAGCTGCCCGGCGGCCCCGCTCTCGTCGATGTCCTCGAACTCGGGCACCTGCCCGACCTCGGCGAGGCCCCGGCGCCACTGCCCGTACCGGACGGCTTCGGCGACGGCCTTGACGGCCCGCTCGGCGGCGGGGTAGCTCGGGATCCGGGCGGTTCCGGGAGCGGGTACGGCCGCGCTCCCCGCACCGTCGGAGGCCGGCTCCGACTGGAAGGGCGCCGCCGCGGTGGCGGGCACGGCGGCGGCGGGCACGGCATCGGCGGCAGGCGTGGCGTCGGAAGCGGGCACCGCGTCGGAGGCGGACCCGGAGCCCAGGGCCGCCAGGGCCGTCGCGGGGGTCGGCAGCGTGGCGGGCGCTGCGTCCGCGAGGTCCGTCGCGACGGTCGGCGCCGTGGCCGCGGAGAGCGCCTCCGCGAGGGCGCCCAGCTCCACGTGGACCACCGCCACCGGCTTGCCGGGGTGCGCTGCGGCGGCCGCCCGCAGGGCCTCCGCCAGGTCGTCGGCGAGCGCGTGCTCGCTCACCCAGGGGATCGCGGTGACGACGACGGCGTCGGTGTCCGGCGAGGCCAGCGCGGCGGAGACGGCGGTACGGAAGTCCTCCGGCGAGGCGGCCGTGGTCAGGTCGAGCGGCGGCAGCGGTCGCAGCCCCTCGGTCAGGCAGGCGTCGTAGGTGAGCACTCCGAGCGATTCGGAGTTGCCGAGGATGGCCACCCGCGGCCCGGCCGGTACGGGCTGCGAGGCCAGCAGCAGGCCGACGTCCACGAGCTCGGTCACCGTGTCGACCCGGATGACGCCGGCCTGCCGCAGCAGCTCCGAGACCGTCGCCTCGGGCAGCCGGGTGCCGGGGACCACGTGTCCGGCGGGGGTGTGCCGGCCCCCCTTGGCGACGACCACGGGCTTGACGGCCGCGGTGCGCCGGGCGAGCCGGGTGAACTTCCTCGGGTTGCCCAGGGTCTCCAGGTACATGAGCGCGACGTCGGTCGCCTCGTCGTCGTACCAGTACTGGAGGATGTCGTTGCCGGAGACGTCGGCCCGGTTCCCGGCGGAGACGAAGGAGGACAGCCCCTCCCCGCGCCGCAGCAGCCCGGAGAGCAGCGCGATGCCGATCGCTCCGGACTGGGTGAAGAGGCCGACCCTTCCCCGCGCGGGAGCCGGAGCGGGGGCCAGGGAGGCGTTCAGTTCCACCTCGGGGGCCGTGTTGATCACCCCGAAGGCGTTCGGTCCGATCAGCCGCATCCCGTACGAGCGCACCTGGCGCACCAGTTCGCGCTGGCGGGCCATGCCCTCGGGCCCGCTCTCCCCGTATCCGGCGGACAGCACGACCAGCCCCTGCACCCCGTGTTCACCGCAGGCCGCCACCGCGTCCGGGACCCGGTCCGCCGGGACCGCGATGACGGCGAGGTCGACCGGGGCGCCGACGGCGCCGAGCGTGGGGTAGGCCCGTACGCCGTCGAGCAGATCTCGGGTGACCGCCTCGTTGACGGCGTAGAGGTGGCCGTGGAAGCCGCTGTCGCGCAGGTTGCGCAGGGCCGCCGCGCCCACGCCCGCGAGGGAACGGCTGACTCCGATCACCGCCACCGAGCCGGGGGACAGCAGCCGCTGGACGGAGCGGGCCTCGGCGCGCTGTTCGCGGGCGCGCTGGACGGCGAGGGACTCGGCGGTCGGTTCGAGGTCGAGGGTGAGGTGGACGGAGCCGTCTTCGAAGCTGCGCTTCTGCTGGTAGCCGGCGTCGGTGAACACCTTGATCATCTTGCTGTTGGCCGGCAGCACTTCGGCCGCGAAGCGGCGGATCCCGCGTTCACGGGCCACGGCGCCGATGTGTTCGAGCAGGGCGGAGGCGACTCCGCGCCCCTGGTGGGCGTCCTGGACGAGGAAGGCGACCTCGGCCTCGTCGGAGGGCCCGGTGGCCGAGCGGCCGTCGGCGCCGATCCGGTCGTAGCGGACGGTGGCGATGAACTCGCCGCCGATCGTCGCGGCGAGGCCGACGCGGTCCACGTAGTCGTGGTGCGTGAAGCGGTGCACGTCGCGGTCGGAGAGCCGGGGGTAGGGGGCGAAGAACCGGTAGTACTTGGACTCGTCCGAGACCTGCTCGTAGAAGCTGACCAGCCGGCCCGCGTCGTCGGTGGTGATGGGCCGGATCCGGGCGGTGCCGCCGTCCCGAAGGACGACGTCGGCTTCCCAGTGATCCGGGTACGAGGGGTCGGACGCGGTCGTCATGGGGTCACCTTAAGGCTCGAACGCTTCGAGTGGCCCGGGCGCGGCGCATCAGGCAAGCTGGCTCGAATCAGGGCAAGCTGGGGTAGGTCGAACGGCGGGAAAGTCGGGCCGAAGGTCGGTTCGACCATTCCGGACGTCGTGAGAGACTGGTCTAGACAACCCGTAAGAACCTGAAGGGCATCACCATGGCAGAGCGCCGCGTCAACGTCGGCTGGGCCGAGGGCCTGCACGCTCGTCCCGCCTCGATCTTCGTCCGCGCGACGACCGCTTCCGGCGTCCCGGTGACCATCGCGAAGGCCGGCGGCGACCCCGTCAACGCCGCCTCCATGCTGGCGGTTCTGGGCCTGGGCGCCCAGGGCGGCGAGGAGATCGTCCTCTCGTCCGAGGCCGACGGCGCCGAGGCCGCACTGGACCGCCTCGCGAAGCTGGTCGCCGAGGGCCTCGAGGAGCTCCCCGAGACCGTCTGACCCCTTCGGGTTCGACCCGCAGGACTTGCTGGACTTACTGGACTTGCACGGCGAAGCCGTTGCCCCCGACCACCACGGTCGAGGGCAACGGCTTCACTGCTTTCCGCACGGGAGTCCGGCCGGACATACGCGCGCCGCCATTCCGGCGCACTCCATTCCGGCGGATCCATTCCGGCGGCCGGAATTCAGACAGCAAAAGCCGCGCGGGGCGCCGGGCGCACGGGCCGAATTACCCGGCCCGGATATCCCCCCTTTGTATACGGCGTTTGTTAATGCGGAACGCTTGCCGTGTTTACGGCAGGTTGCAAAGTCCTCACGCGCATCCGGTGCGCCCCCGCCGCCCGGTCCACGTGCGCCGCGGTCAGCGCCCGGGCCCGCTCGGCGTCACCCCGGGCCACCGCGTCCACGATCGCGCCGTGCTCCGCCCAGGACTCCACGGGCCGCACCGGGGCCTCCACCACGTACATCCAGGCCACCTTGTGACGCATCTGGGTGAGCAGCGCGATGAGCCCGGGACTGCCCGAGGCCTGGGAGAGCGTCTCGTGGAACCAGCCGCCCAGGGACCGCAGATCCTCCCCCTGGCCCCTCCTGGCCCGCTCCTGGCCCAGTCTGACCAGGCCGCGCAGCACCTTGAGGTGGGCCTCGCTGCGCCGCCGGGCCGCCCGGGCGGCCGCGAGGGGCTCCAGGAGCATCCGCAGCTCCAGGAGGTCGGCGGCCTCCTGTTCGGTCGGCTCGGCCACGCAGGCACCCGCATGCCGGCGGGTGGTCACGAACCCCTCGGACTCCAGCGTGCGCAGCGCCTCGCGCACCGGGACGCGCGAGACCCCGTACCGGCGGGCCAGCACCTCCTCGGTCAGCCGGGCGCCGGGCCCGAACACCCCGGAGACGATGTCGTCGCGGATCGCTGTGCATACCGTGTGCGCGGGAATACGCAAGACCGGACCTCCGCCTATTTTCGTATGGCTGTGCGCGTTGCGACTCTATTGCAACACACGATAATTTCCGAGGACGGCCGGAAATACGAAACATTCACACATCGCGCAACGCGAAGGCCGAAGTACGACGAAGGCCCCGGCTCTCAAAGAGCCGGGGCCTTCGCGGAAGACGCGTGGTGCGGAGCGCAGCGGGTCAGACGGTGACGCCGTGCGAGCGCAGGTACGTGATCGGGTTGATGTCCGTGCCGTAGTCGGCGCCGGTGCGGGCCTCGAAGTGCAGGTGCGGGCCGCTGGAGTTGCCCGTGGAGCCCGACAGGCCGATCTTCTGGCCCGGGGTGACCTGCTGGCCGACGGAGACGCTCAGCGAGGACATGTGGCCGTACTGGGTGTACGTGCCGTCGGCGTGCTTGATGACGACGTTGTTGCCGTACGCGCCGCCGTAGCCCGCCTCGACCACGGTGCCGAGGCCCACGGCGTGCACCTCGGTGCCGGAGGCGGCGTGGAAGTCGATGCCGGTGTGGCTGCCGGAGGACCACATGCCGCCACCCGCGTGGTACTGGGTGCTGACGTAGGTGTCGTCGAGCGGGGAGACGAAGGTGTTGAGGCGCTTGCGCTCCTCTTCGCGGGCGGCGCGCTCGGCGGCCTCGCGCTCGGCCTTGGCCTGGGCTTCGGCCTGCGCCTTGGCCTCGGCGGCCCGCTGCCTGGCGTCGGCCTCGGCCTGCGCCTTGGCGGCGGCGGCCTCGGCGGCCCGCTGCTGGGACTGGGCCTGGGCCTCGACGTCACCGGCGAGCTCGTCGGCCACCACGATGGTGTTGAGGGTGCCGGTGTCCTCGATGGAGGGGCTGTGGTCCGCGGCGAACGCGGGGCCGGCCAGGGAGCCGACGACACCAGTGGTGGCGAGGGCGGCTATGCCGGCGTAGCCGGCGGTCCTGCGGCTGAGACGACTCGAACCACGGTGCTTGCCGGAACCGGAACCGGCTGCACGACTGCCAAACGCCATGAAGGGGTTGATCCTTTCCTTCCCTCTCGCCTACCGGGTTAGCTGACGGGTTCGGAGCAGGAAGGTCTCCTACGGGCCCCCTCTTGCGAGGCGGTCCGATTCACCCCAGGGACACAAGTGGGTCCCCGGCTCCCCAGGCTCGCGCCTGACGGGGACTCGGCGATCGCTGTCCGGTGCCGCGGACGCGGCGGTTACAACTGACGAACAGCACGGCCGACGCTAGGCGGATCATCAGTCAATCGCCAAACAGACACGCCCTTTTGTTGCGTACGCCACACCACATACAAGCAACCACACCACTAAAGGCCAAATAAAGGACAAAAGGGACCCCGGCGGACAAGCCGCCGGAGCCCCTTGAGCGGCGGGCCAGTTGACGGCCCGCCGGAGATCAACTGACGATCAGTTGGTGACCACGGTCACGTCGCCGATCCCGAGGGCCCGCACCGGCTCCTCGATCTGCGAGGCGTCGCCGACCAGGACCGTGACCAGACGGTCCACCGGGAAGGCGTTGACGACCGCCGAAGTGGCCTCCACCGTCCCGGTTTCAGCGAGCCGCGCGTACAACTGCGCCTGGTAGTCGTCCGGCAGCTCCTGCTCGACCTGGTCGGCGAGCGTGCCCGCGACGGAGGCGGCCGTCTCGAACTTCAGCGGGGCCACCCCCACCAAGTTCTGCACGGCCACGTCCCGTTCGGCGTCGGTCAGGCCGCCCTCGGCGAGGGTGCGCAGCACCGTCCAGAGGTCGTCCAGCGCCGGGCCGGTGTTGGGGGTGTCCACCGAGCCGCTGATGGCGAGCATCGAGGCGCCCTTGCCGTCGGCGGTGGAGCGCAGCACCTGGCCGAAGGCGCGCACGCCGTACGTGTACCCCTTCTCCTCGCGCAGCACCTTGTCCAGCCGGGAGGTGAGCGTGCCGCCGAGGCAGTACGTACCGAGCACCTGGGGCGCCCAGACCCGGTCGTGCCGGTCCGCGCCGATGCGGCCGATCAGCAACTGCGTCTGGACCGCGCCGGGCCGGTCCACGATGACCACGCGGCCCGTGTCGTCGGCGGTGATCGGCGGGACCGGGCGCGGGGCGGTGGTGTCACCGGTCCACGCGCCCAGGGTGTCGGCCAAGACGGCGTCCAGGTCGATGCCGGTCAGGTCGCCGACGACCACCGCGGTGGCGGTCGCGGGGCGCACATGGGCCTCGTAGAAGGCCCGTACGGCCGCGGAGTCGATGCGGGCGACGGTCTCCTCGGTGCCCTGACGCGGGCGCGACATCCGCAGGGTGGCCGGGAAGAGCTCCTTCGAGAGCTCCTTGGCGGCGCGGCGCTGCGGGTTGGCGCTCTCGTGCGGGATCTCGTCGAGCCGGTTGCGCACCAGGCGGTCGACCTCGGCGTCGGCGAAGGCCGGCGCGCGCAGCGCCTCGGCGACCAGCCCCAGCGCCTTGTGCAGGCGGGAGGCCGGAACCTCCAGGGAGACCCGCAGGCCCGGGTGGTCGGCGTGCGCGTCGAGGGTGGCGCCGCAGCGCTCCAGCTCGGCGGCGAACTCCTCGGCGGAGCGCTTGTCGGTGCCCTCGGACAGGGCGCGCACCATGATCGTGGCCACGCCGTCGAGGCCCTCGGGCTCCGCGTCGAGCGGAGCGGCGAGGTTGATCTCGACCGCGACCACCTGCTGGCCCGGGCGGTGGCAGCGCAGCAGGGTCAGGCCGTTGGCCAGCGCCCCGCGCTCGGGGGCCGGGAAGGCCCACGGCTGCGGCTCCCCGGCCTCGGGGCGCGGGTGGAAGGTCATCGTGACGGCTGCGGTGTCGCTCACTGCTCCGCCCCCTCGTTCTCGTCGCTCGCGTCGGTCTCGTCAGTGTCATCAGCTGCGTTGGCTTCGAGCGGCTCGTAGACGAGCACCGCCCGGTTGTCAGGGCGCAGTCGGGCCGCGGCCACGGCCTGCACTTCCTCGGCGGTGACGTCGAGGACGCGCTGGACGGCGGTCAGGGCGAGCTGCGGGTCGCCGAACAGCACCGCGAAGCGGCACAGTTCGTCGGCGCGGCCGGCCACCGTGCTCAGCCGGTCCAGCCATTCGCGCTCCAGCTGGGCCTGCGCGCGCTCCATCTCCTCGGCCGTCGGGCCCTCGGCGGCGAACCGCGCGAGCTCCTCGTCGACGGCCGCCTCGATGGCGGGCACCTCGACGCCGCTGGAGGTCTTGACGTCCAGCCAGCCCAGCGAGGGGGCGCCGGCGAGGCGCAGCATGCCGAAGCCGGCCGCGACGGCGCTCTGGTCGCGGCGCACCAGGCGGTTGTGCAGACGGGAGGACTCGCCGCTGCCCAGCACGGTCAGCGCCACGTCGGCGGCGTCGCACTCGCGGGTGCCGTCGTGCGGGAGCCGGTAGGCCGCCATCAGCGCGCGGGCCGGAACCTCCTCGACGACCTCCTCGCGCAGCTGCTCGCCCATGATCTCGGGCAGCGAGCCGTCGCGCGGCGGCTGCTTGCCGTCGTGGCCGGGGATGGTGCCGAAGTACTTCTCGACCCAGGCGAGCGTCTTCTCGGGGTCGATGTCGCCGACGACCGAGAGCACCGCGTTGTTGGGCGCGTAGTACGTACGGAAGAACGCGCGGGCGTCCTCCAGGGACGCGGCGTCCAGATCGGCCATGGAACCGATCGGGGTGTGGTGGTACGGGTGGCCCTCCGGGTAGGCCAGGGCCGTCAGCTTCTCGAAGGCCGTGCCGTACGGGACGTTGTCGTACCGCTGGCGGCGCTCGTTCTTGACGACGTCGCGCTGGTTCTCCATGGACTCGTCGTCCAGGGCGGCCAGCAGCGAGCCCATCCGGTCCGCCTCCAGCCACAGCGCGAGCTCCAGCTGGTGGGTCGGCATCGTCTCGAAGTAGTTGGTCCGCTCGAAGCTGGTGGTCCCGTTGAGGGAGCCGCCGGCGCCCTGGACCAGTTCGAAGTGGCCGTTGCCGGAGACGTTCTTCGAGCCCTGGAACATCAGGTGCTCGAAGAGGTGAGCCAGGCCCGTACGTCCCTTGACTTCGTGGCGCGAGCCGACGTCGTACCAGAGGCAGACCGCGGCGACCGGGGTCAGGTGGTCCTCGGACAGCACCACGCGCAGGCCGTTGGCCAGCCGGTGCTCGGTCGCTGTGAGGCCGCCGGAGCCGGCGTGAGCTGTGGCCGTGTGACCCATGGGCATGTGGTCCCTTCGATCGCGATGCAGAGATTCCTGTCAGACCTGCCACTGTATGCAAGCGTGTCGGCCGGCGGAGAAGTTCCCGGCCCAGTCCTGGGTCGGAGTCGGCGTTGTCGGTGCCTCGGGCCACAATGGTCCGCGTCACCCCTGTCCGAAACCGGTCCGCCCCCCGTACCGCCCCCGTCCCAGCCCAGTCCCAGCCCCACCCCCCGTCCCACCCCGTGAGAGCTCAGCTCATCCCGATTCTTGGTTAAGGAGCCGCGCAGCGATGGCCCGCCGCAGCACGAAGACCCCGCCGCCGGAGGATTTCGAGGAGAAGATCCTCGACATCGACGTCGTCGACGAAATGCAGGGCTCCTTCCTCGAGTACGCGTACTCGGTGATCTACTCCCGCGCCCTGCCCGACGCCCGCGACGGCATGAAGCCGGTGCACCGGCGCATCGTCTACCAGATGAACGAGATGGGCCTGCGCCCCGACCGCGGCTACGTGAAGTGCGCCCGCGTCGTCGGCGAGGTCATGGGCAAGCTGCACCCGCACGGCGACGCGTCGATCTACGACGCCCTCGTGCGCATGGCGCAGCCCTTCTCCATGCGGCTCCCGCTGGTCGACGGCCACGGCAACTTCGGCTCGCTCGGCAACGACGACCCGCCGGCCGCGATGCGGTACACCGAGTCGAAGATGGCCGACGCCGCCTCGTTGATGACGGACGGGATCGACGAGAACACCGTCGACTTCGCCGCGAACTACGACGGCCAGGAGCGCGAACCGGTCGTCCTTCCGGCCGCGTACCCGAACCTGCTGGTCAACGGCGCGTCCGGGATCGCGGTGGGCATGGCCACCAACATGGCCCCGCACAACCTCGGCGAGGTCATCGCGGCCGCCCGCCACCTGATCCGCTACCCCGAGGCGGACCTGGACGCGCTGATGCGCTTCGTGCCGGGTCCCGACCTGCCCACGGGCGGCCGGATCGTCGGCCTCGCGGGCATCAAGGACGCCTACGAGAACGGCCGCGGCACCTTCAAGATCCGCGCCACGGTGGCCCTGGAGGACGTGACCCCGCGCCGCAAGGGGCTGGTCGTCACCGAACTGCCCTTCACGGTCGGTCCCGAGAAGGTCATCGCGAAGATCAAGGACCTGGTCGGCTCGAAGAAGCTCCAGGGCATCGCGGACGTCAAGGACCTCACGGACCGCTCGCACGGCCTGCGCCTGGTCATCGAGATCAAGAACGGCTTCCACCCCGAGGCCGTGCTGGAGCAGCTGTACAAGCTGACGCCGATGGAGGAGACCTTCGGCATCAACAACGTCGCGCTGGTCGACGGGCAGCCGCTGACGCTGGGCCTCAAGGAGCTGCTGGAGGTCTACCTCGACCACCGCTTCGAGGTCGTCCGCCGGCGCAGCGAGTTCCGCCGCGGCAAGCGGCGCGACCGCCTGCACCTCGTCGAGGGCCTGCTCGTGGCCCTGCTCGACATCGACGAGGTCATCCGGATCATCCGGGACAGCGACAACTCCGCGCAGGCCAAGGAGCGCCTGATGGAGCGCTTCTCGCTGAGCGAGATCCAGACCCAGTACATCCTGGACACCCCGCTGCGCCGGCTCACCCGCTTCGACCGGATCGAGCTGGAGTCCGAGCGGGACCGGCTGGCCGGAGAGATCGACGAGCTGACCGGGATCCTGGACTCCGACAGCGAGCTGCGCAAGCTCGTCTCGGCGGAACTGGCCGCGGTGTCGAAGAAGTTCGGCACGGAGCGCCGTACGGTGCTGCTGGAATCGGCGGGGACGCCGGTGGCGGCGGTCCCGCTCGAGGTCGAGGACACCCCGTGCCGGGTGCTGCTGTCCTCCACCGGTCTGCTGGCCCGCACGCCGAACGCCGAGCCGCTTCCCGAGGAGGAGGGCGGCGCCCGCGCCAAGCACGACCTGATCGTCTCGCAGGTCGCGGCGACCGCGCGGGCGGAGATCGGCGTGGTCACCTCGTACGGCCGGCTCCTGCGGCTGTCGGTGATCGACCTGCCGCAGCTGCCGGACACCCACGCCGCGCCGAACCTGGCCGGCGGGGCCCCGGTCTCGGAGTTCCTCTCCGGACTGGAGGCCGACGAGAAGGTCGTCTGCCTGACCTCGCTGGACGAGTCGGGGCAGGGCCTGGCGCTCGGCACCGAGCAGGGCGTGGTCAAGCGGGTCGTGCCGGACTATCCGGCCAACAAGGACGAGCTGGAGGTCATCACCCTCAAGGACGGTGACCGGATCATCGGGGCGGTCGAGCTGCGCACGGGCGAGGAGGACCTCGTCTTCATCACCGACGACGCCCAGCTGCTGCGCTACCCGGCGGGCCAGGTCCGCCCGCAGGGCCGCCCCGCGGGCGGCATGGCGGGCATCAAGCTCGCGGACGGCGCCAAGGTGATCCACTTCTCGGCGGTGGACCCGGCGCGCGAGGCCGTGGTGTTCACGGTGGCGGGGTCGTACGGGACGCTGGACGACTCGATGCAGTCCGGCAAGCTGACCCCGTTCGACCAGTACCCGCGCAAGGGCCGGGCCACCGGCGGCGTGCGCTGCCAGCGCTTCCTGAAGGGCGAGGACGTCCTGCTGCTGGCCTGGGCGGGCGGTTCCCCGGTCCGCGCGGCGGCGGCGAACGGCACTCCGGCCGCGCTGCCCGCGGTCGACCCGCGCCGCGACGGCTCGGGCACGGCCCTGCCGGCCGTGGTCACGGCGCTGGCGGGTGCGGCGCTGTAGGAAGGCCGTAGGCAGTACGCGATCATTCGGGTGGTACGTCCGGGGGACGTACCACCCGAATGGCGACTAGTGTTTTCCCTCTTGGCACTGTCGGGTGGGGCGGGGAGACACAGAACTGATGAGTCGTCGGGCGGGCGGATTGATCAGTGACTGGGCGGAGGCCCAGCGCCGGACGCAGCAGACGCAGCTGATCCAGCAGCGCGAGGCCGAACGTCGGCAGCGGACGTACGAACGGGACGTGGCCCGAGGTCAGCGCGAGCAGCAGGCCGCCTACAAACAGCACCGCGAGGCCGAGGCCCGGCGGGCGACCGAGCGGCTCGACGCCCAGGTCGCGGCCCTGCAGGGGCTGTTGGCGGCGGGCTGCCGGACCCCGGCGTTCCGGCTGGCCGACCTGGTCAGGCCCGATCGGCTCGACCCCTTCGATCCGGGGACCCTGGCTCACCCCGTGCCGCTGCCGCAGTTGCACCACTTCCAGCAGCAGAGCAGCGGCTGGACGCTGGGCTCGAACCGGCGGGCGCAAGCGGAGCGGGAGGCTCACGCCCGGTACACGCAGGCCTGGCAGGCGGCTCAGGCCGCTGAGGCACAGCGGCGGCAGCAGCTGGCGGCGTACCGGCAGCAGTACGACCGCTGGGCGACCGAGCAGCTCGCCGGGATCCGCGGGCACAACCGCGGGCTCACCGAGCTGGCCGGGGCGCTGCGCGCGGGCGACGCCGAGGCCGCGGTGGAGTACTTCTCGGCGGCCCTGTACGCCTCGGCCGGATGGCCGGAGAACCTGCCGCGACAGGTGTCGGCGGCCTACGACCCCGCACGGCGCCAGCTCGTACTGGACTGGAACTGCCGGGGTACGAGGTGGTGCCGGAGGCCAAGTCGGTGCGGTACGTACCGAGCACGGACCAGGACAAGGAGACGGCCCGCCCGGCCACGCAGCGGCGGGCGGTCTACCGGGACCTGCTGGCGCAGTGCGTGCTGCTGGTGGTCCACGATCTGTACGCCGCCGACGAGTTCGGCGTGCTGGAGTCGGTCGTCGTCAACGGTTTCGTGGACGCCCACGATCCGGTGACGGGACGGGAGGCGCAGCTCGTACTGGCCTCCGTGTCGGCGGCGCGGTCCGCCTTCACCGGTCTGCGCCTGGAGCTGGTGAGCGCGGTGGACTGCCTGGTGGAGGGGCTGGGCGGGCAGTTGTCGACGCGGCCGGACCAGTCGGCCGTCGTCCGCCCGGAACGCCGGCCAGGTGAGGTCGGCGGCGTCGTCAGCCACGGCGGGCAGGCGGGCCGCGACGAGGACGGGGACGAGCCGGACCTCTTCGCGATGGACCCGATCGCCTTCGAGAACCTGGTCGCCGAGCTGTTCCGGGCGATGGGCATGGAGGCGGTGACCACGCAGCGGTCCGGTGACGGCGGGGTGGACATCGAGGCGAACGACCCGTCCCCGATCACGGGCGGGCGGATCGTGGTGCAGGTCAAGCGCTACCGCAACACCGTGTCACCGACGGCGGTCCGGGATCTTTACGGCACGGTGCAGGACAAGGGGGCGAACAAGGGGGTGCTGGTCACCACCGCGACCTTCGGACCCACGTCGTACGCCTTCGCCGACGGCAAGCCGCTGGAGCTGGTTCACGGCGCCGCCCTCGTGGAGCTGCTGCACCGGCACGGACTGCGCGGCCGTCTCGGCCCGGGCGCGGCGCCCTCGGTCCCGGCCCAGCGGACGGCCCAGCCCGAGCCCGCCGCGGACCACAACGTGCTCGGCATGTCCTGGGCCGGATCGGTCGCGCTGGACGTGTGCGCGCTGGTCTGCGAAGGCGGCCGGGTGCTGAGCGAGGACCACTTCGTGTTCTTCAACAACCCGAACAGCCCGGACGGTTCGGTACGGACCCACGCGCACGCGGCGCCCGACAAGGCGGCGCTGCTGGTCGCCTTCGACGCGTTGCCGCAGCGGGCCGACCGGCTGGTCCTCGTCGCCGCGATCGACCCCGAGGTCAATCCGCACGCCGATCTGGCCGGCTTCACCGACGCCCGGATCCGGCTGCTGGGGCCGGCCGGCGAGGAGCTGGGCCAGTTGGAGGTCTCCGACGGCCGCGCCGGCGAAACAGCCCTGGTCCTGGGCTCCTTCCGGCGCCGCCCGGGCGGCGACTGGGACTTCGTCCTCGGCGGCAGGGGCTACCCGGGTGGCCTGGCACCCCTCCTCGGCGACTTCGGCATCGAGGTCGCCTGACGCAGCCGGCGCAGGGGCCGCCGCCAGGCCGCGCACACCAGCCAGACCCAGGTCGACGGCTGCGCCCAGTGGTACGCCCACAGCCACCCCGGCAGCCTCCGGTGCGGGATGAAGCTCCACAGGTCGTCGTCGGCCTCGTTGCCCCGCGGCTGGTCACGCAGCAGGTCCAGGGACTCCCGGTCGAGGGTGCCGTGGAGCCGGGCCGTGTGGGCCAGGGCGATGACGCCCTAGCGGCGGATCTCCGGGGCGGGCGATCGCATGGCGCGGGCGACCCGGGGCAGTATCGCCCCCGGGTCCGCGTGGTGGAGCGCGAGCCCGATCACCATTTCTCCGGCGTGGGGCTCACCGCGGTCGAAGGCAGCGTCCACGTCCGAGGGGTCGTCGGTCTCGATCCACACGGGGCTGCCCCTAGAAGTCGTCGGGATCGGGACCGGCCGCCTCGGCCGGGTCGGGGTCCGAGGCCGGCTCGGCCGGGCGGTCCACGTAGCGCAGGACGCCCCACATGCTCTCCGGGGTCCCGCGCCACGGCTCCGGTTCGCGGCAGCTCTCCAGTTCGCGGAGCAGGGCGGGGCCGTCGGTGCCCGAGCCGATCAGGACGAGCTGCGTCCGGCGCGACTCGCCCCGGCCCCAGGGGTGCGGGGCGAAGCGGAGGAAGCGGCCGACCGCGTGGATCTCGTAGCGCTCCTCGTGGCCGGGGACGCCGAAGTAGACGGAGCCCTTGATCCGGTAGAGCCCGGCCGGGCGGCGGTCGAGGAACTCGATGAACCGGCGCGGGCCGAGGGCCTGGTCGGACACGAACTCCGTGCTCTCGTAGGCCGCGTGGACGTGGTCCGCGTGATCATCCCCGTCGTGATCGCCGTCGTGGTCGTGTGCCTGGGCCAGCAGGTCCTCGAAGGACAGCTGCCCGCGCGTCTCCGTCCAGGGGCGGCGGTCGAAGAGCAGCTCCGGGTCGATCCGCCCGTGGTCCGCGCCGACGACCGGGATGCCCGGTGCGCAGAGCGCGGCGAGCGCGGCCTCGATCCGGGTGCGTTCGGCGGCGTCGATCCGGTCGGTCTTGTTGAGCACCACCAGGTCGGCGACGGCCAGGTGCCGGTCGGTCTCGGGGTGCCTGGTCCGGGTCGCGTCGAACTCCGCCGCGTCGACGACGTGCACCATCCCGCCGTAGCGGACGGCCGGGTTCTCGTTGGCGACGAGCATCCGGACCATCTCCTGCGGCTCCGCCAGCCCGCTCGCCTCGATGACGATCACGTCGATGCGGTGGACGGGGTCGGCGAGCTTCTCCAGGTACGCGTCCAGCTCGCTGCCGTCCACGGCGCAGCACAGGCAGCCGCCGCCGAGGGAGACCATCGAGTCCCCGACCTGGCCGGCCACCGCCATCGCGTCGACCTCGATGGAGCCGAAGTCGTTGACGACGACCCCGATCCGGGTGCCGCCCCGGTTGCCGAGCAGGTGGTTGAGGACGGTCGTCTTGCCGGATCCGAGGAATCCTGCGAGGACGACGACGGGGATGCTGTTCACCCGGTCGATCGTAGCCAGTGCTTCCCGGTCACAGCACCGGCCTCAGCCGAGGGCGGGCACCGGCCGGGGCGGGGTCGGACCGGTGTAGCGGGCTGCCGGCCGGATGATCTTCGAGTCGGCGGCCTGTTCCAGGACGTTCGCGCTCCAGCCGACCACGCGGGCCGCGCAGAAGGTCGGCGTGAACATCTCGCGCGGCAGCCCGCACAGCTCCATGACCACGCCCGCGTAGAACTCCACGTTGGTGTGCAGTTCCCGGCCGGGCTTGAGCTCGGCGAGGATCTCTTCGACGTACCGCTCGACCTCCACGGCGAAGTCCACGAGCGGGCCGCCGAACTGCAGGGCGATCCCGCGCAGCATCCGCGAGCGCGGGTCCTCGGTGCGGTAGACGGGGTGCCCGAAGCCCATGATCCGGTCGCCCGCGAGGACCCGCTCGCGGATCCACGGATCGATCCGGTCCGCCGTGCCGATGGCGTCGAGGGTGTCCAGGGCCCGGCTGGGGGCGCCGCCGTGCAGCGGGCCGGAGAGCGCGCCGATCGCCCCGGTGAGGCAGGCCGCGACGTCGGCGCCGGTGGAGGCGATCACGCGGGCGGTGAAGGTGGAGGCGTTGAAGCCGTGGTCGATCGTGGAGATCAGGTACCGCTCCACCGCGCGGGCCCTCACCGGCTCGGGTTCCCGTCCGGTCAGCATGTAGAGGTAGTTGGCCGCGTACGGGAGTTCGTCCCGCGGTTCCACCGGCTCCAGCCCCTGGCCGATCCGGTACAGGGCGGTGAGCAGGGTCGGTACGGCGGCGCAGGCGGCCAGCGCGTCGGCGGCACGGCGTTCGGGGGTCAGGTCGTAGACCGGGCGGAAGCCCGCGGAGGCGCCGAGCAGGGAGAGCGCCGTGCGCAGCCCGGCGAGCGGGCCGGACAGGGCGGTGGCGCGGGCCAGGGCGGGCAGGGCGTCCCGGACCTCGGCGGGGAGCCGGCGCAACGGGGCGATCTCGGCGGTGAAGGCGGCGCGCTCGGCGGCGTCGGCGGGCAGTGCGCCGCGGAACATCAGGTGCCACACGTCCTCGAAGGTGCGGCTCTCGGCGAGCTCGACCGCCGAGTACTGGCGGTAGTGGTAGAAGCCCTCACGGCCTCTCACGTCACCGAGCTGGGTCTCGGTGACCACGACTCCCGCGAGTCCGCGGGGGGTTTCGGCGGGTGCGACGGTGGTGTTCATGGATCGACCATCCATGATGCACTCAATCACTGTCAATATTGATTGAATCAATATATGTAGGGTGTGCGTCATGAGCGGCATGAACGACGAGTCCGGTGAGCGAAGGATCGGCACCCAGGAAGCGGCCCGGCTGCTGGGGGTGAAGCCCGCGACCGTGTACGCGTACGTCAGCCGCGGCCAGCTCACGAGCCGCCGCGACCCGGTCGGACGCTCCAGCAGTTTCGACGCCCGCGAGGTGGAGGCCCTGGCCCGGCGCAGCCGGCGCGAGGCGGCGGGTCCCCCCGGGTTCGCCGCCTCGGCCGCCTCCGCCGGGGAGCTCTCCGTACGCACCGCGCTCACCCTCATCGAGTCCGACCGGTACTACTTCCGTGGCGTGGACGCCGTGGAACTGGCCTCGCGGTACCGCTACGAGGAGGTCGCCGAGTGGCTCTGGACGGGGACCCTGGTCCGCGGCGCCCGGTTCACCGCTCCCCCGGAGTCCCTCGCCGCGGCCCGCCGGGCGGTCGCAGCGCTCCCCGAGCACAGCGGTCCGATCGACCGGCTGCGGGTGGCCGTCGCCGCCGCGGCGGTCGCGGATCCGCTGCGCTTCGACCTGTCCGAGCCGTCCGTACTGGACTCCGCGCGTGCCCTGATCCCCACCCTGGTCGGCGCCCTGCCGGAGGTGGGACCGGCGCAGTGGGGCGGGGACGGCCGCCTCTCCCGGCAGCTGTGGCCCCGGCTCTCCGCCCTGGACCCCGATCCGGACGCCCTGGCCGTCCTGGACCTGGCCCTGGCCCTGCTGACGGACCACGACCTGGCCGCCTCGACCCTGGCCGTACGGGTGGCCGCGTCGGCGCGCGCGCATCCGTACGCGGTGGTCTCGGCCGGGCTCGGCGCGCTCGAAGGCCCCCTGCACGGAGCGGCCGGGCGGCTCGCGCACCGGATGCTGGTGGAGGTGCTGGAGCGCGGCGGCGCGGCTCCGGTGGTGGCGGAGTACCTGCGGGCCGGACGCAGGGTGCCCGGGCTCGGGCACCGGCTGTACGAGGGCGAGGATCCGCGGGCGACGGCGCTGTTCGCCCGGCTGGAGCCGCTGGCGCAGGCCGGTCCGGCGCTGGGCGCGGCGCGCGAGGTGGCCGGGGTGATGGCCCGGCACGGCGGCGGCCTGTACCCCAATGTGGACCTGGCGCTCGCGGTGCTGACGGTCTCCTGCGGGATGGCCCCGGAGGCCGGGGAGACGGTCTTCGCGGTGGCCCGTACGGCCGGGTGGATCGCGCACGCGTTGGAGGAGTACGAGGAGCGCCCGCTGCGGATGCGACCGAGCGGGCAGTACCACGGACCCCGCCCGCCACGGCCGTTGCCGTGACGGGCGGGGAGTTCCCGGCAGGGGCCCGGGCTCAGCCTGCGTAGGCCTCGAACTCGCCGAGCTGCCCGGCCGGCCAGCCGGTGTTGCCGGTGAAGGCCAGCCGCAGGTGGCGCAGGTTCGTACCGGCGGGAAGGGTGATGGTCACCTTGTTCCCGCTCGCCGGATCGAAGACGTGGCCCTGGGGGGCGACGAGGGTGGCGAAGCCCGAACCGTCGGAGCTGCCGAGGACGGACAGGGTCTGGGTCCTGGCCCCCCAGGCGGTCGGCGGCGGAAGCTTCAGGACCAGGCGGCGCACCGGGGTGGCCGCCCCGAGGTCGACCGTGAGCGACTGCGGGAAGGCGTTGTTGAGGCTCTCCCAGTAGCTGTTCGGGTCTCCGTCGACGGCCTTGGCCGCGTCATAGCCCTGGTTGTACGAGGACTCGGCGACCGGCCTGCCCAGGGCCAGGTTGCGGGTGGGGTCCGGGGTCGGAGTCGGGGTTGGGGTGGGGGTGGGCGTGGGAGTAGGGGTCGGCGTCGGTGTGGGTGTCGGAGTGGGGCTCGGCGTGGGAGGAGGCGTCGGGCTCGGCGTCGGTTCCGGTCCCGGCTGGTCGGTCGCCGGGGGGAACGGCCCGCAATAGGTGTTCGGCAGCTTGGCGTTCCAGCCGGAGTTCCCGCTGCCCTGCGTCAGCTTCAGCTGCGCGCCCAGGCAGCTGTAGACCGGCTCGGTGAAGCCGATCCGGGTGGCCCTGACGTTGCTCATGGACAGCTCGGCCGGGTCGTTGAACTGGAGCGCGAACGTCCCGGTCTTGTCGATGGTGATGTTGTCGAAGTGCACGCCCTTCGTGCTGCCGGACACGAAGTGGATGGCGGCGTAGGAGCTGTCCAGGATGTCGCTGTCGGTCACGTTGATCGCGGCCTTGTCGATGGAGCTCGCCCGGCTGTCGAACCACACGGCGCCGATCGGGAAGTTCCACCCGTAGTCGGTGTTCCCGGTCCGGATCAGGGTGTTGCGGGCCAGCGTGAAGGTGCCCGAGACGTCCGTCCCCTGGCCGGGGGTGACCCCGGGATAGCGGTTGCCGACGTGCAGGCCGCCGCCGTTGGACAGGGTCTCGGCGGCCACGTTGTCGGTGACGCTGATGTCCTTGCCGCCGTAGATCGCGATGTTGTTGGCGAGGATCGGCAGGACGACGGTGTTGTGGCTGAAGGAGTTGGCGACGTTGTTCTTGGTGTCCGCCCACATGGCGAGGCCGTCGTCGCCCAAGTTGCGCAGGAAGGTGTTCTCCACGGAGGAGCGGGTGACGCCCCAGTGGAAGTTCACCCCGTCCGCCGTCTGGTCGAGGATCCGGCTGTTCCTGATGTGGAAGTTGTCCATCGGGCCGTCCATCCAGGCCCCGACCTTGGTCCGCTGCATCCACACGTTGTCGACGACGGAGTCGCTCATCGCGCCGCCGATGGCGTTGACCTGGTCGTCGTCGATGCGGTCGGCGATCTCGCCGATGATCGCGAAGTCCTTCAGCGTGACGTTTCTGCTCGGCCCGCCGCTCTCGTGCGGGCGGATCTGTCCGCCGTATCCACCGCCCTGTACGTACTTCCCGTAGATCCCGGCCGCGCGGCTGCGGTCGGTGGGGTGGCGCCCGGTGAGGACGGAGTACCAGGGTCCGGCCCCGCGCAGTGTCACCTTGTCCACCACCACGTGATCGGTGAGCTTGAAGGTGCCCTGCGGGATCCACACCTCCTTCGCCTGTGCCGCGCCCGCGTCCACCGCCTGCTGGAAGGCGGCCGTGGAATCGGCGGAGCCGTTCGGATCGGCCCCGAAATCGGCCACGGACAGGGAGCCGGCCGGCCGCGTCCCGGGCGGCGCGACCTCCTCGAAGTCGGCGAGGTCCACGATCGCCCACGGGGTGGCTCCGAGGGAGGAAAGGGTGAGCCGGACCTTGGAGCCCGCCGGGAGGGTCTTCCCGAAGAGGGTGCGGGTCTCCTCGTAGAAGTGGTGCGGTTTGTCGCCGTTCGGCTGGTTGGTGAAGGGGTAGCTGCCGTAGAACCAGCTGTACTTGGAGGTGAAGTCCAGGTCCTTCAACTTGGTCCCGTCCAGCTTCAGCTCCACGGGTGCGCTGATCCCCGTGCCGGTCGCGTTGTCCGGTACGGAATAGCGCACGCTCATCGCGTTCGCGGGTTTGGTCAGCGTGAACTCGACGTACTCCCCCGCCGCGTCCAGCCGTACGGCGCTGCGCCCGGAGGCCTCCGCGGGCAGGCTCGTGTAGGTCCGGTCGGGCCCGATCACCGATCCGTTGGTGGCCGCCCGTTCCGCCTCCTGCTCGGTGAAGGGCACGGTCGCCCCGCGCCCCGGGACGTCCAGCGGCGACAGGACGGCCGGGGCGGCCGTCGCGCTGGGGGCCGCCACCAGCGGGAGGGCGGCGGCCGCCCCGAGGACTGCGGTGGCGGCCAGCGCGGCGAGCAGTGCGTTGGCCGGCCTCCGGCGTGCTGCGATGCGTGCTGCTGCGCTCATGACGGTGGGACCTCTCCATGCGGTGCGGGGGTGTCCACGGGCGGCTCTACGAGGTGGGGCGCGGGAAACGAGTGGTACCGGCGGTCCGGCTGCGGCGTCAGGTCCGCAGCCAGACCGCCGTGTCCTGTCCGAGCAGCCCGTCCGCACCCAGCGCGGAGCTGCTCAGCAGGAGGCTCGTGTGGGCCGGCAGCGGGACCGGCTCCGGGGACAGGTTGGCCACGCAGACCAGCCCGTCGGGGCGGCCGAAGGCGAGCACCCCGGGCGGCGCGGGCAGCCACTCCAGCGATCCCCCGCCGAAGCCGGCCGCGGCCCGGCGCAGTCCGAGGGCCGTCCGGTAGAGGGTGAGCATCGAGTCCGGGTCCCCGGCCTGGCGGTCCGCGGCGTACGCCGGCCAGTCCGCGGGCTGGGGCAGCCAGGGCTCGTTCCACGGCTCGGCGGTCCACGGCAGCGGGACCCTGCACCCGTCCCGGCCGGGGTCGGTGCCGCCGGAGCGGAAGTGCATGGGGTCCTGGATGCGGCCGAGCGGGATCTCGGCCTCGGGAAGCCCCAGTTCCTCGCCCTGGTAGACGTAGACGGCGCCGGGGAGAGCGAGGGTGAGCAGCGCGGCGGCGCGGGCCCGCCGGGTGCCGAGGGCCAGGTCCGCGGGGGTCCCGAAAGCCTTGGTCGCGAAGTCGAAGCCGGTGTCGGCGCGCCCGTAGCGGGTGACCGTACGGGTCACGTCGTGGTTGCACAGCACCCAGGTGGCCGGGGCTCCGACGGGGGCGTGCTCGGCGAGGGTCTCCTCGATGGAGGTGCGCAGCCGGCCGGCGTCCCACGGGCAGCTGAGGAAGGAGAAGTTGAAGGCGGTGTGCAGTTCGTCGGGGCGCAGGTAGCGGGCGAAGCGCTCGGAGTCCGGCAGCCAGACCTCGCCGACGAAGATGGCCCCGTACTCGTCGGCGATGGCCCGCCAGGAACGGTAGATGGCGTGCAGGTCGTCGCGGTCGATGTACGGGTGCACTTCTCCGGGCCACGGCTCGGCCGAGCGGCCGGCCAGGTCGGGGAGGGCCGGGTCCTTGGCGAGCAGGGCCGCGGAGTCGATCCGTACGCCCGACACTCCGCGCTCGAACCAGAACCGCAGGACTTCCTCGTGCTCCCGGCGGACGGCGGGGTGGTCCCAGTTGAGGTCGGGCTGCTCGGGGGTGAAGAGGTGCAGGTACCACTCCCCGTCCGGTACCTGCGTCCAGGTGGCGGCGCCGTTGAACTGCGAGGGCCAGTCCCCCGGCGGCAGTTCGCCGTGCTCCCCGCGGCCCGGGCGGAAGTGGAAGAGCTCCCGCTCGGGGCTGCCGGGTCCGGCGGCGAGGGCGGCCTTGAACCAGGCGTGCTGGTCGGACACGTGGTTCGGGACGATGTCGACAATGGTGCGGATGCCCAGTTCACGGGCCTCGGCGATGAGCTTCTCGGCCTCGGCGAGGGTGCCGAAGGCGGGGTCGATGGTGCGGTAGTCGGCGACGTCGTAGCCGCCGTCGGCGAGCGGGGAGAGGTACCAGGGGGTGAACCACAGGGCGTCGACGCCCAGTTCGGCGAGGTAGGGGAGGCGGGCGCGGACGCCCACGAGGTCACCGGTGCCGTCCCCGTCGCCGTCGGCGAAGCTCCGTACGTACACCTGGTAGATGGCGGCCGAGCGCCACCAGTCGGCGGCGTTTTCGGACAGGGGAAAGTCAGCCACGGAGGGGTCCTTTCACGGCGTTCTTTTCACGCCGTTCTTCTCACAGGGGGGCGGCCGGGCACGGCGGCGGTGCGGGGTGGTGCTCACCCCTTGAGGGAGCCTGCCGTCAGGCCGCTCATGATGTTGCGCTGGAAGATCAGGAAGATGATGAGCGTGGGCGCCGAGGCCATCGCGAGCGCGGCGACGAGATGGTTCTCGGGCACTCCCCTGGCGAGCGAGTAGATGCCGACGTTGAGCGTCTGCAGGGCCGGGTCGGGGAGGGTGAGCATGGGCCAGAGGAAGTCTTTCCAGACCCCGACGATGGCGAAGATCGACACGACGCCGAGGACGGGCCGGGACATCGGCAGGACGACGGAGCGCAGGGTGCGCAGGGAGGAGGCTCCGTCGATGGCGGCGGCATCGAGGATCTCGCCGGGGATGGAGTCGAAGAATCGTTTCAGAAGGAAGATGTTGAAGGCGTTCGTGACCGAGGGCAGCCAGATCACCCAGGGCGTGTTGAGCAGGTTCCGCTCGATGAGCGGCATGTCCAGGACCGTGAGGTACTGCGGTACGACGAGGACCGTGGCCGGGATCATCAGCGTCGCCAGCATCATGCCGAGGACCGCCTTGCCGAAGACCGGCCGGAGCTTGGACAGCGAGTAGGCGGCGGCCACGTCGAGGACGAGCTGGAAGGCCAGGGCGCCGAACGCGTAGTAGAGGGTGTTGAACAGCAGCTTGGCGAGGTCCATGACCTTCCAGGCCGCCGAGTAGTTGTCGGCGTGCAGGGAGTCCGGGACCACGGTCGGCGGGACCTGGGTGAACTCCGCGGTGCTCTTGAGGCCGTTGGCGACCATCCAGTAGAGGGGCCCGAGGAAGACGACCGTGAAGCCGATCACGACCACGGCCAGGACGGTCCAGTAGGCGATCTTGCCTCGGGTGCGGCCGAGTTGGGCCGGGGATATCAGCGTGCGCTCTGACATGTGGGTCCTCCCGTCAGTTCTCGTTGTCGCGGCTCAGCCGGACGTACACGGCGGAGAAACCGGCGAGCAGGACGAGCAGGCACAGGCCCAGGGCCGCGGCGCCGCCGTACTGGTTGAAACTGAAGGCGTACTGGTAGATGAGGACGACGACGGTGGTGGTCGATCCTTCGGGGCCGGCGCCGCCGGTGAGCATGAACGGTTCGACGAACACCTGCATCGTCGCGATGATCTGCATGAGCAGCATCAGCGAGAGGATGAGCTTGGTCTGCGGGATCGTGACGTGCCAGATCTTGCGCAGCACCCCGGCTCCGTCGAGTTCCGCCGCCTCGTAGAGCTCTCCGGGGATGCCCTGGAGGGCTGCCAGGTAGATCAGGGTCGCGCCGCCCATGTTCATCCACGTGGAAGCGATGACGACGGAGACCATCGCGGTATCGGTGGATTGCAGCCAGTCTTGCGCCGGCAGGTGCAGGAATTCCAGAATCCTGTTGAAGACCCCGTAACCAGGGTCGTAGAAGTACTTGAAGAGCAGGATCGAGGCGACCGGCGGCATCATCACCGGGAGGTAGACCAGCAGGCGCAAGTAGCCCTGTGCGTGCCGGAATTCGTTGAGCACGATCGAGACCACGAACGGGACGGCGAAGCCGAGTACCAGCGCGAGCCCGCTGAAGAGCAGGGTGTTGCGCCAGGCCTGCCAGAACGCCGGGTCGTTGAAGACGTAGCGGAAATTGTCCCAGCCGACCCAGTGGACGGCTCCGCCCTCGGTCTTCTGGAAGGCCAGCAGGAACTCCCGGACCATCGGGTACCAGGAGAAGAAGGAGAAGCAGAGGACGGCGCCGATCAGAAAGCCGTGGGCCGAGAGGTTCCGCTTGAACGCCCGGAGGAATTCCTCACGAGAGGTACCGGGCAGGGTGGGAGCCGACATCGCCGCTCGCTCCTTGGTGGGTCGTCGCCATCGGTGTACGGGGTACGGGCCTGCGGGCGGGTCCGGGCCGGGGAGGCCGCCCGGACCTCCCCCGGCCGGGGCCGCTACTGGTTGGCCAGCACCTGGTTGACGGCCTTCTCGGCCTCCGCGAGGAGCTGCGCCGAGTCGGCGTCCTTGTTGGTCAGGACCGCCGACATCACCTTGTCGAGGACCTTGTAGACCTCCTGGGCCTTCGCCGGCTCGGCCTTGCCGGCCACCGGGTTGTCCAGGAAGGGCTTGAAGTTGACGACCGGCATGGTGGCGTTGGCGGCCTTCAGCTCGTCGTCCTTGGCCTTGCTGGCGCCGGTGAAGAAGGCGGGCTGCGGAAGCCCGACCGGCAGGCCGTCGGCCTTGGAACGGTCGTACTTGAACTGGCCCTTGCCGACCGCGAGCGTCTTGAAGTTCAGCCAGGCGATGGCGGCCTTGACCTTGTCCGGCGAGCTGCCCTTCTTGATCATGTAGCCGTTGCCGCCGGCCAGCGTGGCGGCGCCGCCGGGGATGGGGCCCATGCCGAAGTTCTCGTACTTGCCGGAGAGCTGCTGCACCATGTAGGTGATGTCGTCGGGCGCGGCGAGGAACATGCCGAGCTTGTCCGAGGCCATCTGCTTCTGCAGGTCGCCCCACTTGAGCAGCTGGGTCTTGCCCATGCTGTCGTCCTCCCAGCGCATGGCGTGGAGGTTGTCCACGATCTGCTTGCCGGTCGGGTTGTTGAAGGCCGCCTTGCCGTCGGCTCCGACGACGTCGCCGCCCATGCCGTACATGGCGGCCGTGAAGTGCCAGCCGCCGGTGTTCTCGACGCTGTACTCGCCGTAGCCGGCGGTGCCGTTGCCGAGCGCCGCGATCTTCTTGGCGGCGGCGCGGACCTCGTCCCAGGTGCGCGGGGGCTGGTCGGGGTTGAGGCCCGCCTGCTGGAAGAGCTTGCGGTTGATCAGCAGGCCCATCGTGTAGTTGCTGGTGGGCAGCCCGTAGAGCTTGCCGTCCTGCTTGAGGGTGTTGACGACGTTCTTGTCGATGTCGCCGAAGCCCGGGATCGACTGGGCCGTGACGTAGGCGGAGATGTCCTCGGCGCCGTCGTTGTCCAGCACCTGCTTGAGGTCGGTGAAGTAGGCGTAGAAGACGTCCGGCTGCGACTTGGCCTTGAGCATCGCCGTGAACCGCGGGGGCTCCAGGCACTGGCCGGGGGTGGAGCGGCCGTCGATCGTGACGTTCGGGTAGGTCTTGTTGAACTCCGCCACGTCCTCCTTCCACTGCTTGAGTTCGGCGGCCTTCGCCGCCGGCGGCATGCAGTCGATGGAGAGGGTGACCTTGGTCTTCGGGTCGAGCGGCGCGGAGGCGTCCGTGGAACCGCCGGACGGCTGGTTCTTGGTGTCGTCCCCGCTGCTGCTCGTGCCACAGGCCGCGAGGGCGGTGACGGCGAGCGCCGAGACGAGGGCGGTCGCGGTGGTGCGGCGGATGTTGGTTCTCATCGGTGGTCCCCTTCGAGCATCGAGCAGGAGGCGTGGGGCGTGTAAGGAGGCGAGCGCGGCACACTCAATCACCACCGACAGATGAACGCAATATCTCGCGCAGATTTCGCAAGAGATTGGCAGAGGAGCGCCGGGCAGCTCGGGGGGTGAACGCAAAACAGGGCCCCGAAACGTCAGCGGGACGTTTCGGGGCCCTGTGGCGGGGGCCGAACTCGGCGGAGACCGGCGGGGCGTTACTCCTGACGGGCGCGCGGAGCCTGTGCGGTGGAGCCCCGCACGACGAGCTCGGGCTCGAAGAGCAGCTCTCCGGGCTGTACGGCGGCGCCCTGGATCTGCGCGGTGAGCAGCTCCACGGCCGCCCTGCCCATGGCCTCGATGGGCTGCCGGACAGTGGTCAGCGGGGGTTCGGTGCAGTTCATGAAGGCCGAGTCGTCGTACCCGACGACGGAGACCTGGCCGGGCACGTCCAGCCCGCGCCGGCGGGCCGCCCTGATGGCCCCCAGGGCCAGCGGGTCGCTCGCGCAGATGATGCCGGTCACCCCGCGGTCCAGCAGCCTCGACGTGGCCGCGTGGCCGCCCTCCAGGGAGAACAGTGCCCGCTCCACGTGCGCCGCGGGCAGCTCGGTGCCGGCCGCCGCGGCGACCGCCTGGGCGGCCACCAGCTTGCGCAGGGAGGGGATGTGGTCGGGCGGGCCCAGCACCAGCCCGATGCGCTCGTGACCGAGGGAGGCCAAGTGGCGCCAGGCCTGTTCGACCGCGACGGCGTCGTCGCAGGAGACGCACGGGAAGCCGAGGTCCTCTATCGAGGCGTTGATGAGCACCACCGGGACCTTGCGGTCGTGGAGCAGCCGGTAGTGCTCGTGCGGGGCGTCGGCCTGCGCGAAGAGCCCGCCGGCGAAGACGACGCCGGAGACCTGCTGCTGGAGCAGGAGCTCGACGTAGTCGGCCTCGGAGACCCCTCCGGTGGTCTGCGTGCAGAGCACCGGGGTCAGCCCCTGCTGGGCCAGCGCGCCGCCGATCACCTCGGCGAAGGCCGGGAAGATCGGGTTCTGGAGTTCCGGCAGGACCAGGCCGACCAGCCGGGCACGTTCGCCGCGCAGCTGGGTGGGGCGTTCGTAGCCGAGGACGTCCAGTGCGGTGAGCACGGACTGGCGGGTTGTCTCCGAGACGCCCGGCTTGCCGTTGAGCACCCGGCTGACCGTTGCCTCGCTGACCCCCACCTTCTTCGCCACTTGAGCAAGTCGTCGCGTCATGAGCGCAAGAGTAGCGCAAACAATGCAAGTTCCTTGCAGTTCGATTACGGCCAGTTTGGCCCATCGGAAACCGGCGCGGAACCCCCCGCGTCCCACCGGCCCCGGCGGGCCTCCGGGCGTCGAGCGGCGGGGCACCCCGAAGGGATGCCCCGCCACCCTCGTTCCCCGGTGCTCGCCGCCCGCTACGGCAGCTGGTTGATCTTGAACGTCGAGGTCGTGTTCCGCACGTCCACGGCGTTGTCGCTCATCCTCAGGTTCTGGATGGTGACCTCACCCACCGCGGGCCCTTGTCCCGCCTCGGGCATCTCGTTCGCCCAGAGACCGAACCCGGACTTGGCGTCGAAGGCGTCACCGCTCTTCTTCGCCCCCGTGATGGTGATGTCCTTCAGAATGGTGTCCTTGATGGGATTGACCGGCTGGCCGCCGACGTACTGCGTCTGGAACATGATTCCGCTGTAGGTCGGATCGACGATGTCCACGTTGTTGATGCGGATTCCCTGGAACACCTTGGAAGCCGAGAAGATCCAGATTCCGGGGAAGGTCTGCGCCCCCCAGAAATGACCTCCGGCCCGGACGATCGAGATGTTCTCGAAGAGCGTCGGGTCGGTCCCGAATCCGTTCATCGGATACCCGAAGTCCAGCGAGCTGATGGTGATGCCCGAGTAGACCAGGATGTCGGCGATGTAGATGTTGCGGAAGGTGTTGTTGAAGCCGCCGTAGACGGCGACACCGGCCGCGCGCCAGGTCAGGATGGCGCTCAGGTTCTCGTAGACGTTGTTCTTCATGTCCGCGCCGCCCGCGTCGATGGCCGAGAACAGCGCGAAGCTGTCGTCACCCGTGGAACGCGCCTCGATGTTGGCCACGAGGTTGTCCGTGCTGCCGTTGGTCATGTTGATGCCGTCGGCGAAGGTGTCCCGGATCCGCGAGTTCTTGATCGTGATCCGGTCGGTGTTGGCGCCCCAGTAGAGGCACACCTGGTGTTCGTTCCAGATGTTGTCGATGGTCATGTCGGTCACGTTGGAGAAGTCGAAGACCTTGCCCGGACCGTCGATGCGCGAGGTGTAGTTGCCGAAGTAGGCGAACCCCGTGAAGGACGAGCCCTTGGCGGTGCCCTCCGCGCGCCATCCGTTGTCGGTGTTGTCCTGCGAGGACGGGGCGTGGAAGCGGGTGAACCACGGCCCGGCGCCGACGACCTGCACGGCCTTTCCGTACACCTGGAACTTGCTCGCCGTGTCGTAGTCGCCCGGCGGCAGGTAGACGCCCACGAGCTTGCCCGTGGTGTCCATGCGGACCTTGTCCAGGGCGTTCTGCACGTCCTGGTGGGTGAAGCCGGCGGGCACCGCGTAGGTGGCCGGGTCGGGGTTGGGGATCACCGTGGCCTGTTCCAGGCTCACGAAGTCGATCGCGTAGGTGGTGGTGTTCGCCGCGTCCTTCTGGAGGCGGATCTTGCTGCCCGGCGGGACGGTCTCGCCGAGGAGGATGTTCGCCTCGTCGTAGATGTGCCGCGGGGCCCCGGCGCTCGGGGCGTTGCCCGGGCCGGCCTCGGCCCCGTAGAGCCAGGCGTACTTCGAGGTCAGCGGCAGGGCCTTCTTGAGGACGCCGTTGACGTAGACGTTGATGGTGGAGTCGATGCCGCCGCCGCCCGGGGCGTCCGGGATGGAGAAGCGGGTGACCAGGGTGTTGGTCGCGGCCCGGGTGGTGAACTCGACGTACTCGCCCGTCGCGTCCAGATTCACGGCCTTGCGGCCCGAGGCCTCGCCGGCGATGTCGCCGACGGTCCGGTTGGGGCCGACGACGTTGGCTCCGCCGCCGACCACGCCGTCCTCCGCCTCGTAGGTGTCGAAGGGCATGTTCGCCCCGCGGCCGACGAAGAAGGGCTTGGTGGAGGTGTTGTTGCCGCGCTTGACCGGAAGTTCGTTGGCATCGTCGGCGAGGACCACCTTGACGGTGTACTTGCCGTTGGCCGCCGTCCAGTTGCCGAGCGCGATCGGTGCGGAGGAGGCACCGGCCGCGAGCGCGCCGCTGAAGGATCCGGTCAGCGTACGGATGGTCGCGCCTCCCGCGTCCTGGAGCGTGAGGGTGACGTTGTGGGTGCCCGCGGCGGCGGCCACGGTGCCCTGGTTCTTGACCGTGACGGAGAAGCCTACGGACTGGCCCGCGGAGGGCGCGCTCGGCGACCACCCGACGGACGAGGCCACCAGGTCCGAGCTGTCGACCGGGCGGACCACCAGCGGGGAGCCGGTGAGGCTGTTGTTGGTGTCGTTCTGCTCGACGACCGTGTTCGCCTCGTCGACGATCGCGCTCAGCGGGTAGCTGCCCGCGTCGCGCGGGCCGATGCCGGCCGTGACGGTGGCCGAGGCGCCGGCGGCCAGCGCGGGCACGTTGGCGGAGGCGATCTTCGAGCCGCCGAGCTGGAAGGAGACGGTGGTGGCCGGCGCCGGAACCGGGCCGCTGTTCTTGACGGTGGCGGACAGGGTGACGGAGTCCGACTCCACCGGCGCGGCCGGGCTGGCGCTCACCGCGGTGACCTGGAGGTCCGGGTTGGGCGCCGCGACGCCGATGACCTGGAACTCGGCGATCTGGCCGTTGGAGGAACCGGTGTTGGAGGTGAAGCGCAGCTGCACGTCCGCGACCCGGGCGTTCACCGGGATGGTGACGGTGTTGGAGCCGGAGGCCGGGTTGAAGACGTAGTCCTTGGCGGCCACCAGGCCGGTGACGCCCGAGGCGCTCTGCTCGCGGCCGAGGACCTGGATGTTCTGCGTGCGGGTGCCCCAGCTGCTGTCCGGGTTGAGCTTGAGGACCAGGCGGTCGACGTCGGCGTTGGCGCCGAGCTTGACGGTCAGGGTGCTCGGGTAGGCGCCGCCCGCCCCCTCCCAGTAGGTGGAGGTGCTGTTGTCGTTGGCGTTCTCCGCGACGAAGGTGTGGATCACGGAGGAGCCCTCGATGGGCTTGCCGACGGCCAGGTTGGAGCCGCCCGTGCCCCCGCTGCCGTTGCGGGTCACGGAGTTGCTGTCGCCGGAGCGGTTGCCCGCCGCGTCCTTGGCCCGGACGAAGTAGCTCACCGTGGCGGTGGCGGGCTGGGTGTCGGTGTGGGTGGTGGCACTGCCCGCGACCGTCGTGAGCAGCACGTTGTTGGCGAAGACCTCGTATCCGGAGACGCCGACGTTGTCGGTGGAGGCCTGCCAGTTCAGCTTGATCTGGCCGGCGGCCGGCTCGGTGAAGGTCAGGGCTCCCGGGGTGGTCGGGGCCTGGGTGTCACCGGTGTCGCCGGCGCGGGTGACGCTGTTGCTGTTGGCCGACTGGTTGCCGGCCGCGTCCTTGGCGCGGACGTAGTACGTCACGCTCGCGGAGGCCGGCTGGGTGTCGGTGTAGGTGGTGACGTTGCCCGCGACGCTGGTGCGGAGCTGGTTGTTGGCGTAGACGTCGTAGCCGGTGACGCCGGTGTTGTCGGTGGAGGCGTTCCAGGTCAGCTTGATCTGGCCGGTCGCGGGCTCGCTGTAGGCGAGGGCGGCCGGGGCCGTCGGGGCCTGGGTGTCGCCGGTGGTCGGGCCGTAGATCTCCAGCTCGGAGAGCTGCCCGCCGGGCTGTACGGAGTTGGACGCTATCCACACCCGCACGTAGCGGGTGGTGGTGGCGTCGAAGGCGATGCTCACCGTGTTGGCGCCGGCGGCGTTGAACTCGTACCCCTTGGACGCCGTCAGGTCGGTGTAGTCCGTGCCGTTCGCGCTGCCCTGGATCTTGAGGGTCTGGGTGCGGGCGCCCCAGTTCTCGGGGAGCTTGAGGACCACGCGGTCCACGCGCACGGAGGAGCCCAGGTCGGCCTGGAGCCACTGGGGCATGGCGTTGTTGACGCTCTCCCAGTAGCTGGCGGTGTTGCCGTCGTTGGCGTTGCCCGGCACGTAGACCTGGGTGTTGCTGCTCGCGGTGAGCGTCTTGCCGAGGGCCAGGTTGGTCCCGGACTCGCCGGGGGCACGGACCTCCAGCTCGGAGAGCTGGGCGGCCTGCCAGCCGGTGTTGGCGGTGATGTCGATGCGCACGTACCGGGCCTGGGTGGCCGGGAAGCCGATGGTGACCACGTTTCCGGCGCCCTGGCCGAAGGTGTAGGTCGCCGAGCTCACCAGGGTGCTGAAGCTGGTGCCGTCGGCGCTGCCCTGGACGGACAGGGTCTGGTTGCGGCTCTCCCAGGAGGCGGGGAGCTTGAGCACCACCTGGTCGACGCGGGTGGTGACTCCGAGGTCCGTCTGCACCCATTGCGGGAAGGTGCTGCCGGCGCTCTCCCAGTACGAGGACTGGTTGCCGTCGGTGACGTTGCCGGCCGCGTAGGCGCCGTTGGTACTGCTCGCCGTGGCGGGCCTGCCCGCCGAGACGCTCGGGCCGCCGGCGGCCACGGCGGTCAGAGCGGGCCAGCCCAGCATCAGCAGGGCCGTGCTGATCAAGGCGGCCAGGGTCCGCCATCTCCAGTTGTGCCTTCTCATATGTCCTCGTCCCTCGACATGAACTTTCTGAACCACAAGAGCCACGAATTTGCAGTGTGCGGTGCGAGAGTTGCAGAGCTTTGGCGAGTCGTCTACATCCCTGACCGCACTTTCATGCCGTCATCTCTTGCGCAAGCTGGGCGCAAATAACGCAAGCCATTTGCGTGAGGGGGAGAAATTCCGCTTACGCCCGAACCGGCCTACGGTTCGTACTCATGCGGTCCCTGCGGTTCCTCCCCACGAGCGCTCGGCGCCTCGGGCTGCCCAGACGGGCCGCCTCCCAGATCCTGCTGACCCAGCTGGCCATCGCCGCCGGGGTCCTCGCGCTGGCCACCGGCCTCTTCCTGGCCCCGCTGAGCGCGCAGCTCGACGACCAGGCCATGCGGCGCGCCCTGGCCATCGCCCAGAGCGCCGCCGCCGACCCCTCCCTGGCCGCGGGGCTCGTCGGCTCGGCTCCCTCGCCGGACGGCCCGGTACAGGCCTCCGCGGAGCGGATCCGCTCGGCCACGGGCGCCGAGTACGTGGTCGTCCTGGACCTGGACGGCATCCGCCGCTCGCACCCGAGCCCCGACCGCATCGGGCGGCCCGTCTCCACCGACCCCGGCGAGGTCCTGGCCGGCCGCGAGGTCATGGAGATCGACGAGGGCACCCTGGGCCGCTCGGCGCGCGGCAAGGTCCCCCTGCTCGCCGCCGACGGGGAGATCGTCGGTGCCGTGTCGGTCGGCATCGCCTACGACAGCGTCCAGGGCCGCCTGCTCGGCGCCATCCCGGGCCTGCTCGCGTACGCCGGCGGCGCCCTCGCGGCGGGCGCCCTCGCCGCCTACCTGCTCTCGCGCAGGATCCACCGCCAGACCCGCGACCTGGCCTTCTCCGATATCGCGGGCCTGCTCGCCGAACGCGAGGCGATGCTGCACTCCATCCGCGAAGGCGTGATCGCCCTCGACCGGGCCGGCCGGGTCCGGCTGGTCAACGACGAGGCGGCCCGGCTCCTGGGCCTCGCGCCCGAGGCCGCCGACGCCGCCACCGGCCGCGCCCTGGACGAGGTGCTCGGCGCGGGCCGCACCACCGACGTCCTCACCGGCCGGGTCACCGGCCGCGACCTGCTCACCGTCCAGGGCGCCCGGGTCCTGGTCGCCAACCGGATGCCCATCGAGGACGGCGGAGCCGTGGCCACCCTGCGCGACCGCACCGAGCTGGAGCACCTGGGCCGCGAGCTCGACTCCACCAAGGGCCTGATCGACGCCCTGCGCGCCCAGGACCACGAGCACGCCAACCGGCTCCACACCCTCCTCGGCCTGCTGGAACTGGGCCTGTTCGAGGAAGCCGTCGAGTTCGTCACGGAGGTGGTCGGGGTGCACCGCAGCACCGCCGAGCAGGTCACCGAGAAGGTGCACGACCCCCTGCTCGCCGCCCTGCTGATGGGCAAGGCCACGGTCGCAGCGGAGCGCGGGGTCCCCCTGCGGCTGGCCGGTTCCGCGCTGCTGCCCGACCGCCTCGTCGACCCGGGAGGCCTGGTCACCATCCTCGGCAACCTGGTCGACAACGCGCTGGACGCCGCGGTCGGCTCGTCCGCGCCGCTGGTCGAGGTCGACATCCGGGCCGACGGCCGCACGGCGGTCCTGCGGGTCCGCGACAGCGGCCCCGGCGTCCCGGTGGAGCGCCGCGAGGAGATCTTCACCGAGGGCTGGTCGACCAAGCAGCCCCGGGCCGGCGCCCACCGCGGACGCGGACTCGGCCTCGCCCTGGTGCGGCGCCTGGCCGAACGGCAGGGCGGCACGGTCCGGGCCGGCGAGGCGGCGGACGGAGGGGCGGAATTCTCCGTCGTCCTCCCGGAGGCCCTGCGATGAGCACCTTCGACGCGTCCGGCGGCTCCCGTGCGTCCGGTACAGCCGACGCATCCAGCGCTTCCGGCGCTTCCGGCGCTTCCGGCGCTTCCGGCGCTTCCGGCGCTTTTGACGTTCTGGTCGTCGACGACGACCTGCGCGTCGCCCGGATCAACGCGGCCTACGTGGCCAAGGTGCCCGGCTTCCGCGTGTCGGCCCAGGCCCATTCGGCGGCGGAAGCGCTGGCGCTCCTCGACTCCCGCCCCGTGGACCTGATCCTCCTCGACCACTACCTCCCCGACGAGAACGGCCTCGACCTGGTCCGGCGCCTGCGCGAGCGCGGCCACCATACCGACGTGATCATGGTGACGGCCGCCCGCGACCTGGCCACCGTCCAGGCCGCGATGCGCCTCGGCGCCCTCCAGTACCTGGTCAAGCCCTTCACCTTCGCGGGCCTGCGCACCCGCCTGGAGGCCTACGGGGCCCTGCGCCGCACCCTGGACACGGGCGGCGAGGCCGAACAGGCGGAGGTGGACCGGATCTTCGGCGCCCTCGCCGCGGCCGGCGCCGACGCCCCGAGCGACCTCCCCAAGGGCCACTCCCCCACCACCGCCGACCTGGTCCGGGGGATCCTGCGCGCGGCCGAGGGCCCGCTCTCCACGCAGCAGATCGCCGACCGCGCGGGCATCAGCCGCCAGACCGCCCAGCGCTACCTCAAGCTCCTGGACCGCGCCGGCCGCGTCGTCCTCGCCCTCCGGTACGGCGAAACGGGCCGTCCGGAACACCGCTACGCCTGGCGTCCGCCCACGACCGGCTGACGCCGTCCCGCGGCCGGTCCCGCTCCCCGCGGTACCGGCGGCCCTACACCGCCCCGGCGCCCGTCAGCGCGCGGACCTCGGTCTCCGCGTGCCGGCGCTCGTCCGGCTCCTCCGCCGAGGTCACGGTGCCCAGCCAGCCCGCCAGGAAGCCCAGCGGGATGGACACGATGCCCGGGTTCTGCAGCGGGAAGAGCTGGAAGTCCACGCCCGGGAACAGGGATTCCGGGCTGCCGGAGACCACCGGGGACAGGGCCACCAGCAGCACGGCCGGGAGCAGCCCCCCGTACACCGACCAGACGGCGCCCCGCGTGGTGAACCCGCGCCAGAACAGCGAGTACAGGAGCACCGGCAGGTTCGCCGAGGCCGCCACCGCGAAGGCCAGGCCCACCAAGAAGGCCACGTTCAGGTCCTGGGCGAGCAGACCCAGCGCGATCGCCATCGCCCCGATCCCGACAGCCGCCACCCTGGCCACCGCCACCTCGCTGCGCTGCCGGGCGTGGCGGCGCTTGAGCGAGGCGTACAGGTCGTGCGCGACGGAGGCCGACGAGGCGAGGGTGATCCCCGCGACCACCGCGAGGATGGTCGCGAAGGCGATGGCCGCCACGAAGGCGAACAGCACCGCGCCGCCGGTCGAGTCGGCCCCGCCGCCCAGGAAGGCCGCGAGCAGCGGCACCGCGGTGTTCCCCGAGGCGTTGGAGGCCCTGACCTGCTCCGGCCCGAGCAGCGCCGCCGCACCGAAGCCGAGCACGATGGTCATCAGGTAGAAGCCGCCGATCAGCCCGATCGCCCACACCACCGACCGGCGGGCCGCCCGCGCCGTGGGCACGGTGTAGAAGCGGGACAGGATGTGCGGCAGCCCGGCCGTGCCCAGGACCAGGGCGAGTCCGAGGCTCATGAAGTCGAAGCGGGCCGTCCAGTCGCCTCCGTACTTGAGCCCGGGGCCCAGGAACCGGTCGCCGTGCCCGCTGCGCTCGGCGGCGCTGCTGAGCAGCTGGTCGAAGTTCCCGTGGAAGCGCAGCAGCACGAGCAGCGTCAGGGTGATCGCACCGCCCATCAGCAGTACGGCCTTGACGATCTGGATCCAGGTGGTTGCCCGCATGCCGCCGAAGGACACGTAGATCACCATGAGCGCACCGACGCCGATGACGGTCAACGTCCGTGCGGTCCGGCCCGAATCGGCGAGCAGCAGGCCCACGAGGCTGCCGGCGCCGACCATCTGCGCGACGAGGTAGAGCACGGAGACGACCACCGACGAGGTTCCGGCGGCGATCCGCACCGGCCGCTCGCTCATCCGCGCGGCGACCACGTCGGCCAGGGTGAACCGGCCGCAGTTGCGGACGAGTTCGGCGACGAGGAACAGGACGACCAGCCAGGCGACGAGGAAGCCCACCGAGTACAGCAGGCCGTCGTAGCCGAAGAGGGCGATGAGGCCGGAGATGCCGAGGAAGGAGGCGGCGGACATGTAGTCGCCGGCGATGGCGAAACCGTTCTCCATCGGGGAGAACAGCCGCCCGCCCGCGTAGAACTCCTCTGCCGAACCGTGCCTGTTGCGGCTCACCCAGGTGGTGATGCCCAGGGTGACGGCGATGAAGACGCTGAACAGGAGCAGCGCCAGGGTCTGGTGTTCGGTGGTCACCGGCCCGCCCCCCGTGCGCGGCTGCGCTCTCCGGCGTCCGCCCGGCGGACCTGCTCCTGCTCGAAGACCGTCCAGCGCAGGTCCAGCGCCGCGCGGTCGCGCCGCAGCCGGGCGTGGCGGGCGTAAGCCCAGGTCAGCAGGAAGGTGCTGAGGAACTGGCCGAGGCCCGCGAGCAGGGCCACGTTGACGGACCCGAACACCGGCCGGGCCATCATGCCGGGCGCCGTGGTCGCGGCGACCACGTAGGCCACGTACCAGAGGAAGAAGCCGACGGTGGCGGGAACGACGAACCTCCGGTAGCGGCCGCGCACTTCCTGGAAGGCGGCGCTGCGCTGCACTTCGAGGTAGATGTCGGACGCCGCGCGCGCGGGCGCGCCACCTGGGGAGGAGCTCGGCGGTGACGTTTCCGCTCCACCGCCCGCGGCTCCACCGGGCCCCTCGCCTACGCCGGCACCCTCGCCCTCGCCCCAACCGACGGCCAGCGCGTCGTACCAGGGGTCGTCCAGCCGGATCGTTCCGGCATCACGACCTTCGTGCTTGTCCACCGAACTCTCCTTGTCCGCCGCCGCAGTGGCCGCGTGCCCACAAGGATGTGCGGGAGGGACGGTTTCCGGACTGGTGTCCCGGTGCTCTTCACTCCATTAGGTGATGGAGTGAAGAGCACCGGTGTGCCAGGGCGGAGGAAGTGCCACCGGAGGTCCCCCGGTGGCCCCGCGTCCGGTCAGGCGTCGATCCGCGACCGGTCCAGGGTGGCGGCGGAGCTGGTGATGAACTCCTTGCGCGGAGCCACCTCGTTGCCCATGAGCAGGTCGAACACCGACTCGGCCGAGTCCAGGTCGCCGATGTTGATCCGCCGCAGGGTGCGGAAACGGGGATCCATGGTGGTCTCCGCCAGCTGGTCGGCATCCATCTCGCCGAGGCCCTTGTAGCGCTGGATCGAGTCCTTGTACCGGATGTTCTTGCGCTGGTACTCCAGCAGGGTCTGGCGCAGTTCGTTGTCCGAGTACGTGTAGACGTACTTGTCCTGGCCCTTCTTCGGCTGGACGAGCTCGATCCGGTGCAGCGGCGGCACCGCGGCGAAGACCCGGCCCGCCTCGACCATCGGGCGCATGTAGCGCTGGAAGAGCGTGAGCAGCAGGCAGCGGATGTGCGCGCCGTCCACATCGGCGTCCACGAGCAGGACGATCTTCCCGTACCGGGCGGCGTCGATGTCGAAGGTCCGGCCCGAGCCGGCTCCTATGACCTGGATGATCGCCCCGCACTCGGCGTTCTTGAGCATGTCCGAGACCGAGGACTTCTGGACGTTGAGGATCTTGCCCCGGATGGGCAGCAATGCCTGGAATTCGGAGTTCCGGGCGAGCTTGGCCGTACCGAGCGCCGAGTCCCCCTCGACGATGAAGAGCTCGCTGCGCTCCACGTCGTCGCTGCGGCAGTCGGCCAGCTTGGCGGGCAGCGAGGAGGACTCCAGCGCGGTCTTGCGGCGCTGCGCCTCCTTGTGCTGACGGGCCGCGATCCGGGTCCGGGCGGCCGCGACGATCTTCTCCATCACGGAGCGGGCCTGCTGCTTGTCGTCGCGCTTGGTGGAGGTCAGGAAGGCCTTGAGCTCCTTGGCGACGACGGCCGCGACGATCCGGGTGGCCGCCGAGGTGCCGAGCACCTCCTTGGTCTGCCCCTCGAACTGCGGCTCGGCGAGGCGGACGGTGACGACCGCCGTCATGCCCTCCATCGCGTCGTCCTTGACCACGTCGTCCTCGGCGACGCGCAGGAGCTTCGCGGAGCGCAGCACCTCGTTCACGGTCTTGGTGACCGAGCGCTCGAAGCCGGAGATGTGGGTGCCGCCCTTGGGGGTGGCGATGATGTTCACGAACGACTTCACGTTCGTCTCGTACCCCGTGCCCCAGCGCAGGGCGATGTCCACGCCGAGCTCACGGGTGACCTCGGTGGGGGTCATGTGGCCGCGGTCGTCGAGGACCGGGACGGTCTCCTTGAAGGTGCCGGTGCCGGTCAGGCGCAGGACGTCGCAGGCCGCCTTGTCCTGGGCGAGGTACTCGCAGAACTCGCTGATGCCCCCGTCGAAGCGGAAGGTCTCCTCGGTCTTGCCGGCCCCTTCCAGGGCCCGCTCGTCGCGGACCACGATGGTCAGGCCGGGCACGAGGAAGGCCGTCTGGCGGGCGCGCTGGTAGAGCGTGTCCAGCGTGAGCTTGGCGTCCTTGAGGAAGATCTGCCGGTCGGCCCAGTAGCGGATCCGGGTGCCCGTCTTGCCCTTGGCGATCCGCTTGCCCTTGCGCAGACCGTTGGCGGGGTCGAAGGGGCTGTCGGGGCCCTGCTCGGTGAACATGCCGGGGACGCCGCGGCGGAAGCTGATGGCCTGCGTCGCGCTGCCCCGGTCGACCTCCACGTCCAGACGCGCCGAGAGCGCGTTGACGACGGAGGCGCCGACGCCGTGCAGGCCGCCGGAGGCCGCGTACGACCCGCCGCCGAACTTGCCGCCGGCGTGCAGCTTGGTCATGACGACCTCGACGCCGGAGAGGCCGGTCTTGGGCTCGATGTCGACGGGGATGCCGCGACCGTTGTCGCGGACCTCCACCGAGGAGTCCTCGTGGAGGATCACCTCGATGTGGTCGCAGTAGCCGCCCAGGGCCTCATCGACGGAATTGTCGATGATCTCCCAGAGGCAGTGCATGAGGCCCCGGCTGTCGGTGGAGCCGATATACATGCCGGGGCGCTTGCGGACGGCCTCGAGGCCCTCGAGGACGAGCAGGTGCCGCGCGGTGTAGTTGGAGCCGTCCCGGTCTGCTCCGGTCAGCAGTGCGCTGGAAGGCACGGACGTGTCGGCGGTCACGCAGTTCGCTCCTCGCTGAATTCTTTTTCTGGCCCGGTCGGGCGCAGTGGTGGCTCGGTTGCCGCTGGAAGGGTACCGAGGCCTGGTAGAGCCGATGCAACGCCACCCCAGCCCCTTCGTCAGCCTAGTGCAGCTCCGTACGCATGTTCGATCCCCCGTCGGAGTGAAGCAAACATCACGTTCCCTTCCGCGCATGAACCATTTAGTGTTCGGGCACGTCCTCATGAACAACCGGCACTCAGCCGGAGAGGGCAGAACTGCGACAAGCGAACGACCTGACAACGCGAAACCGTAAAGCAACGCAATACGGCTCCTTCGCCGCCAACCGGCAACGGCCGGCCAGCTTCGGAAGGAAGTTTCGAGGAAAAGCCGCGAGCGGGAACGTTTTCGGCCTGGTTGGATGTTGACCCTGGTACGACAGCTCGTCGAGCTAGAGAAGAGGCGACGTGACTACTGTTCTGACACCCGCGACCCCGCTGACGGCCGCTGACCGATGCGACCGTTGCGGCGCCCAGGCATATCTGCGCGTCGTCCTGCTGAGCGGCGGTGAACTGCTCTTCTGCGCCCACCACGGGCGCAAGTTCGAGCCGGAACTCAAGAAGATCGCCGCGGAAATACAGGATGAGACCGAGCGGCTTACGTCCGCTCCGGCGGCCAGTGCCGCCGAACCCGAGGACCGCTGACACAAGGCCTATACCTCGCATCCGACGAGCCAGGACCGGCGTAGCCGGTCGACGGGCGGTACCTCTGCGACCCAGAGGGACCGCCCGTCCTCATGTCCGGACGCGGTTCAGCGCCCGGGCGCGGGCCGGTCCCCCGCCGCGAGGCCCCTCCCGGGCCCCTGAGCGGGGCGTACGTCCATCCCCAGCACTCCGCGGGCACCTGGACGGCCCAGCTTCCCCCGGGCCGCCTCCGGGCCACTGGCGGAGTCGGTGGCGTGGGCCGATTCGGTGACGAAGCCGATCAGCGGTGCGATCCGCGTGTACACCCCCGGGCTGTCGGCCCGCCCGCAGCCGCGCCCCCAGGACACCAGTCCGATCAGCCGGCCCTGGGCCACCAGGGGACCGCCGCTGTCCCCCTGGCAGGCGTCCTTGCCGCCCTCCCGGTCCCCCGCGCACACCATGGAGTCGGCCCGGTACTGACCGTCGGCGTCTCCCGGGTAGGCCCGCCCGCACACCTCGTCCGCCAGCACCGTCACCCTGGCGGCCCGCAGCGCGTAGGCGTAGTCGCCGAAGCCGCTGGTGTCGCCCCAGCCGTACACGGCGGCCTCGGTGCCGGCGCCGTACGCCGGATGCCCGTGGTCGGCCATCGGCAGTACGTTCTGCGCGGCCACGGCTTCGACCAGCTCCAGGACCGCCAGGTCGCCGGCATTGCTGCCCGGGTCGTAGGCCGGGTTCACCCGGGCGGAACGCACCGCGATCTCGCGGCCCTCGCCCGCGCGCAGCTCCGTACGCCCGGTGATCACCCGGAAATCGCGGACGGATTCGACCGGGCCGCCCAGCACCTGGCGCCCCAGGCAGTGGGCCGCGGTCACCACCTTGGTGGGGGCGACGAGGACGCCCCCGCAGAACTGCCCGCCGCGCGTACCCCCGAACCGGTCACGGCTGGCGAGGGCCACCACCCAGGGGGCATCGGCCACCTTCACCGGCGTTCCGCCGATCACCACGCTGTCCGCGGCCGCTCGCGGCGCCTGGAAGAGCGGCGCCGCCGCCGCTCCCGCCGCCAGGGTCAGCGCTCCCGCCAGGACACGGGCAAAGGGACGACGCATGAGGCCTCCTGACTCCGAGTGTGCATGACTCCACTCAGAGTGGGACGCCCGGTGGCCGCGCGCACCCGCGCGGCCACCGGCGACGACCTGCGGCGAACCCCTCGCCGCACCCCGGCCCGGACCCGGCCGGCCCGGTCCGTGCTAGTCGAGGTAGTCGCGCAGCACCTGGGACCGGGACGGGTGGCGGAGCTTCGACATGGTCTTCGACTCGATCTGGCGGATGCGCTCACGGGTGACCCCGTAGACCTTGCCGATCTCGTCGAGCGTCTTCGGCTGGCCGTCCGTGAGGCCGAAGCGCATCGAGACCACGCCCGCCTCGCGCTCGCTGAGCGTGTCGAGAACCGAGTGCAGCTGCTCCTGCAGGAGCGTGAAGCTCACGGCATCGGCCGGTACGACGGCTTCGGAGTCCTCGATGAGGTCGCCGAACTCGCTGTCGCCGTCCTCGCCGAGCGGGGTGTGCAGGGAGATCGGCTCGCGGCCGTACTTCTGGACCTCGATGACCTTCTCGGGGGTCATGTCGAGTTCCTTGGCCAGCTCCTCCGGGGTGGGCTCGCGGCCCAGGTCCTGGAGCATCTGGCGCTGGACGCGGGCCAGCTTGTTGATGACCTCGACCATGTGCACCGGGATGCGGATGGTGCGGGCCTGGTCGGCCATGGCGCGCGTGATGGCCTGTCGGATCCACCAGGTGGCGTACGTGGAGAACTTGTAGCCCTTGGTGTAGTCGAACTTCTCCACGGCGCGGATCAGGCCCAGGTTGCCCTCCTGGATCAGGTCCAGGAAGAGCATGCCGCGGCCGGTGTAGCGCTTGGCGAGGGAGACCACGAGGCGGAGGTTGGCCTCCAGCAGGTGGTTCTTGGCCCGGCGGCCGTCCTCGGCGATGATCTCCAGCTCGCGCTTGAGCTTGGGCGCCAGCTTGTCGGAGTTGGCGAGCTTGTCCTCGCCGAAGAGTCCGGCCTCGATGCGCTTGGCGAGCTCGACCTCCTGCTCGGCGTTGAGGAGGGGGACCTTGCCGATCTGCTTGAGGTAGTCCTTGACGGGGTCGGCGGTGGCGCCGGCCACGGCGACCTGCTGGGCCGGGGCGTCGTCCTCGTCGTCCGAGATGACGAAGCCCTTGCTCTCGGCGCCTTCCTCCTCGTCCTCGGACTCGGCCTTGGCGGCTCCGGGGCTGTCTTCCGCGGAGTCCTCGTCGCCCGCTTCGTCGGCGTCCTTCTTGGCGGCGGTCTTCTTCGCCGCCGTCTTCTTCGCCGCGGTCTTCTTGGCGGGCGCGGCCTTCTTCGCCGCCGTCTTCTTCGCCGCCGTCTTCTTGGCGGCGGGCTCGGTCGCGGTCCCCTCCGCGAGGGCGTCGAAGGCTGCGTCGGTGCCGACGGGGTCCGTTTCCGCCGCCTCGGTCACCGCGTCCGGGTCGGCCGCGGCGGGCGCGGCCGCCGTCGTGGCCGCCGCCTTCTTGGCGACGGGCTCGGTGGCCGTCCGCTTGACGGGGCTCTTCGCTGCGACGCTCTTGCGGGTGGTGCGCTTGGGCGACTCCGCGGCACTGACCATCAGCGTCACACCCTCTTCCTCGAGGATCTGGTTGAGGCTGCGCAGAACATTCTTCCACTGGGTCGCAGGAATCTGGTCAGCCTCGAAGGCCCGACGCACGTCATCGCCGGCGATCTGCCCCTCGGCCTTGCCCCGCTCGATGAGCGCCATCACAGACTCGGAATCGGCGATCTCCGGCGGGAGCGTACGGGATGTGCTGGCCGACACGAACAACCTCTCGGAACGATGGAAACGGCTTCCGACCCCGGCCTGGTGGTGCTGGACCGGAGCCGACGACCACCGACTGGGGATGGGCCGGGGGCGCGGGCAGGGGCCGGGGAGCTGCACAGCACCCCCAAGGGCTGCTGTCTTCCCTCCGTCGGCCATCACCTCTTAGGTCATCGCGTGACCTCGCGGAGCGTTACGCCCAATCTTCGTGGCCCGAGTCACACCCCGTTTGATGCCATGCCGGTCATACCGTGATTTCTGCACGTCCGGTGTGCCCGAACACGCCCCGTTTCGCGGGCCGGACGGCTCCCCGGAATCGGCCTCCCGACGGCCGCGGACCGGTGCCGGGAACCGGCCGGGGGGCTCAGGACCCCGGCGGGGAGCCGGACTCCGCTGCCGCCGGGCCCTCCCCGGACCCCGTCCGGGGATGCCGCCCGGGGCGCTCGACCCATGGACACGCCCGCGCCCGTGCGGTGCGGCCCGTCAGTGCTCGCGCGGGGCGGGGACCACGCGCTCGACCTCCGGATGCACCGTCAGAAGCTGGCGCATGGCGTTCTCCGCGCCGATCGCGTCACCGGCGGCGAGGCACTCGACCATGCGCGCGTGGTGCGCGACGCAGGTCTCGCTGGGGCGGTCGCAGGCGGTGACGGGACTGCCGGACACCTGCAGGGCGGCGGAGACGATGCCGGAGAGGTGCTCCAGCATGCGGTTGGCCGCGACCTGGATCAGCAGGGCGTGGAACTCGTTGTCGGCGCGCGCGAAGGTGATCGAATCACCCTGCCCGAGAGCGTGTCCCATGATCTCGACCATGTCGGCGAGGCGCTGCTGGATCTCCGGCCGGCCGTGGCCGGCGGCGAGGCGAGCCGCGAGCGGTTCGATGACCCAGCGGAGCTCGCCCAGCTCACGGCGCTGGTCGTCGCGCTGCGGGCCGAAGGCGCGCCACTCGATGATGTCGGGGTCGAGCAGGTTCCAGTCGGCGACCGGGCGGACCCGGGTGCCGACGTTGGGGCGGGCGCTGACGAGGCCCTTGGCCTCGAGGACCCTCAGGGATTCGCGGACGACGGTGCGGGAGACCTCGAAACGCTGCCCGATCTCCTCGGGGACCAGCGGGCGGTCCGCGCCGAGATCGCCGGAAACGATCATCTGGCCGAGCTGCTGGACGAGTTGGCCGTGCAGTCCGCGGCCGCGGCTGCCTGCGGCGCGGCGGCCGACCCGGCTCAACTCGACGTCGGATCCGTCCCAGTGGGGCACTCCCACCCGGTCGGCCCCCGAGGCCTCCGGGTAGGGGTAGCGGTCGAGTTCGCCCGCGCCGGCGAGGCCGGAATCGGCATGGCGGGCGGCGGTCATCATGGTGTGCGCAAGGGTACTCACGAATCCTTTGTCGGCCGTGTCTCCGCGACCCTTGAGGTCTTTGGTGAAAAGCACACGAAAGGGTGATCGGTGCCACCTACGCAATTGACGACTTATCGTAAAGAACCGGGCCTTTTGCGGGGAGTTGCGGTCCGCCGGGCCTGATGTGGACCACAACGGTCCCGTTGGGTCCGGACCGGCACCGGAACGATCACCAACGATCCCTCACAAACGGACGCGGCCGCGCAGTCCTGTGAACCCATAGGCGCACAACAGGACCATCAGCGACAACACCAGGGCGGTGCCGACCGGTTGGGCCATCACCCGGATCGCCCCGAGGACCACCCGGTCCGCCTCCGGCGGCCACTGCGCCCAGGCCAGGCCGCGCAGCCGCTCCGCGAGTCCGGTGACCGGGTACGCGGACGGGCCGTCCAGGGCCTTGCGCACCAGCGGTACGACCATGACCGGTACGGCGAGCACCGCGGCCAGACCGGCGGAGGCGGACCGGAAGACCCCGGAGGCCAGGACTCCGGACCAGGCGCAGCCGATGAGCAGCCCCGCCCAACTCGCGGCCGGGGAGACCCACTCCGCGGGCGTACGGAGCGGCCCGCTGCCGAACACCAGCGTGAGGGCGGCGGCGTCCGCGGTCACGGCGAGGGCGCCGAGCAGCAGCGCCAGGGCGGCGCTGACGCCGAGTTTCGCCGTGAGCAGCCCGAGTCGGCGCGGGACGGTGCCGCGGTCGGCGGCGAGCGCGGGGTAGCGGTACTCCTCGCCGAAGGCCAGGGCTCCGAGCAGTCCGGCCCCGAGCGCCGCGGGCGGCAGGGGCAGCAACTCCGGCCAGGCGGCGAGCAACCGGTTCTGCGGGGTGTGGCCGGCCCGGGCCAGAACCAGCGCGGTGACGACCGAGACGGCGACGACGAAGGCGGCGGTGAGCACGGGGGTGGCGGTGCCGAAGGTGCGGTGCAGCTCGTAGCGCAGGGGCCGCAGCGGGCCGCCGAGCCGCCGCACGGCCGAGGCGGGCCGGCTCGATCGGGACGGCCGGATGGTTCGGGCGGAGCGGGCCCGCTCGCCGCCGCCTGCGGCGGACGCGGCCGGCGTTGCGCCGGCGGCCGTGTCCGGGGCTTCGGATCCGGCGTGGTCCCGGGCGCGCGGCAGCGACGGCTGCGCTCCCGCGTCGCCGGTCTCGTCGGCGAGTTGGTGGACGAGCACGCCGTGCCGGAAGGCGGCCTCGCCGACCTCGGCGCAGTTGCTGCCGTAGACCGACAGCCGGCTGCCGCTCTCCTCCACGATCTCCACCGTGCGCTGGGCGGCCCGCGCCTCCCGGCCCAGTACGTCGGCCAGCCGGGCGGCGTGCGGGGTGCGGACGGCGACCCGCGGCCGGAGCCGGGTCCGGGCGAACTCGGCGGCGTCCTGGTCGGCGACGAGCCGGCCCGCCTCGATGCTCACCACCCGGTCCGCGCTGCGTGCGGCCTCCTTCGCGTCGTCGGTGGTGAAGAGCACCGCGCCGCCGAGGGAGGCGTGGCCGCGCAGCAGCCCGTGCAGCCAGCTCCGTTCACGGGGCGAGAGCCCGGCGGCGGGCTCGTCGAGGAGGAGCGTGCAGGGGTCGGCGAGCAGGGCGGCGGCGAGCGCGACCCTGCGCTCCATGCCGAGCGAGAGCGAGCCGAGCCGCTGGTCGCGCAGTCCCGCGACGCCGACGACCTCCAGCATGGCGTCGGCCCGCGCGGCCGGCACGCCTGCGGCGGCGCAGAGCATCCGCAGCTGGCCGCGCACGGTGCGCGAGGGGTTGCCGGGGAGATCGCCGAGGAGCACGCCGACCTCGCGGCCCGGATGCGGGATCCGGTGCAGGGGGCGCCCGCGGAAGTAGGTGACTCCGCGGCCCGGTTCGAGTTCGAGCATGAGCCGCAGCGCGGTGGTCTTGCCCGAGCCGGGCTCGCCGAGCAGTGCGGTCACGCTCCCCGGGCGGGCCTCGAAGGTGAGGTCGTCCACGAGGGGCGGGTGGTTTCGGCGGGGGGTGCTGGTGAGTCCGATGGCCTGGAGCATCGCTTCTCTCGCGGGGGGTGAGACCGCTCTGCGGCAGGGTGAATACCGCAAACAAGATAACGCGATATGTCCGATTTAAGGTGCAGGTTGTCGCGCCTCTCGCCCGTGTCGGCGCCGAAGCCGTTGCCCAGGGCCGTACGAGCCCGGATATCGGCACCGCCATCGGCTCGCGTGGCGCTCCGGCGGCGGTGCCGGGCGCCCGTGCGTCAGACTTCCGGGCGCAGCATCGGCGGGTTGAGCAGGGTGGCCCCGCCGGCCCGGAACAGCTGGGCGGGACGGCCGCCCTGACGCGTCGTCGTGCCCCCGGCCGGGACCAGGAACCCGGGGGTGCCGGTGACCTTGCGGTGGAAGTTGCGGGGGTCGAGGGCAACCCCCCAGACCGCTTCGTAGACCCGGCGCAGCTCGCCGACGGTGAACTCGGGCGGGCAGAAGGCGGTGGCCAGCGAGGAGTACTCGATCTTCGAGCGGGCCCGCTCGACCCCGTCGGCGAGGATCTGCTCGTGGTCGAAGGCGAGTCCTGCGCCGGTCTGGCCGTCCGTGGACAGGAGCTCGTCGACGGGGGCCCAGCGCGCGCTGTTGGCATCGCCGCCGGCCCGCGGGGCGGGCAGGTCCGGAGCCAGTACCAGATGCGCGACGCTGACCACGCGCATGCGCGGATCCCGCTTCGGATCACCGTAGGTCGCCAGCTGTTCGAGGTGCGCCCCGTTGCCCACGTCCGGAGCGGCCGGGTCGTGGGCGCAGAGGCCGGTCTCCTCGGACAGTTCGCGGGCCGCGGCAGCCGACAGGTCCTCGTCCCCGCGGACGAAGCCGCCGGGCAGCGCCCAGCGTCCCTGGAACGGCTGCTCACCCCGTCGGATGGCCAACGCGCAGAGCGCATGGCGCCGCACGGTGAGCACGACCAGGTCGACGGTGACGGCGAAGGGCGGAAAGGCCGACGGGTCGTAGGGCGACATGACGCGATCATAGTCGTCTGCCTGACGATAAACAGAGCTTTGGAGATCTTCGGACCCGGGAACCGGAAGCCCCGACCTGGTGCGGCCCGCTCGGCAGGGCGCCTCCTACCCGCCCAGTTGCAGTGCATCGGCGGCCTCCTCCACCATGCCCAGGCCCATCCGGCTGATCCGGACGGCGAAGGGTTCCCCCGAAACCCGCAGCCCCGAGAGGCGGAGCCCGCCGAGCGGAGCACCGGGGAGCGGGACGAGGGCGACCGTGCCGGCGGGGGCGTCCGGACGGATACCGGCCAGCGCGGTCAGTACGTGGATCCCCGCGGCCGCCGCGACCGCCGCCGGCCGGCAGGCCGCCGGATGCGGAAGCGGAGCACTGCCCTCGGTGCGCTGCTCGGCCGCGTACATCTCCGGGAGGCGGTACCCGAAGCCCTCCGCCGCGTCCAGCAGGCCCCGGAGCAGCCCCGTGGCCTCCTTCTCGAAGCCCGCCTGGGCCAGGCCGGCCACGGCGACCGCGCTCTCGTACGGTCGCACCGCGCCCGAGCGGTACCCGAACGGGTTGTGCCCCGGCTCCCGGACCGCCATGCTGCGCAACCCCCAGCCGCAATCCATGGCGGGGGCTCCCAGCAGCCGTGCCAGCTGCTCGGTGCGGACCCGGTCGAGGAGTCCGCGCGCGAGCCGGCCGCCGCCGAGCAGCCCGGTGTCCAGCAGGTGGGCGGCGGCCCCCGTCAGCCGGGGCAGGGGCCGCCCGTCGGGATGCAGGGCCGCCGCGGGCCGGCCTCCGTCCGGGCCGTCCACCCAGAAGCAGGCCGCGAACCGCTCCCGCAGCGCGGCCGCCCGGTCCCGCCACTCCTCGGCTCCGGGCCGACCGCACCCGGCGAGCAGGTCGGCCCCGAGGAGCAGGGCGCGATGGGCGTGGGCCTGGGTTTCACAGCGCCGGGGTCCCGGATCGGGATCGGCCACGAAGCCGTCCTCCCCGAAGGCGCCCCGGATCCACTCCAGGCACCGCTCGGCGGCGGGGAGCAGCTGGTCCGCCTCCGCCTCGGGCATCCCCCAGAGCCGGGCTTCGGCGAGCACCGCGGGGAAGGCGAGCGTCGCCTCGGTCCCGGTGCACCCGGGGGGCAGCTGCGGCCCCGCTCCCCGGAGCGGCCCCGGGATCTTCCCCGCGTCGGCGCCCCGCCCCGCGGTCTGGGTCCGGGCCAGGATCCGCAGGGTCGCACCGGCCAGTCCGGTGCCGAGCGGGAGCGCCATGCGGGCGGCCCACAGGGACTCCGCCGGGGCCAGCCCGAGCCTCCAGGGCACTCCGGCCGCCGCGTAGCTGTCGGCCGGCTGCTTCGGGTCCCTGAGCAGCAGGGCGCCCAGGTCCTGCACGCTCGTGCGCAGCCATGCCTCGGCCCGCGGGTCGTCGCCCTCCGCGCGGGCGTCGTCGGACAGCGGGTTGGCCACCTGTCCGGCGGGGGCCCGGGCTCCTCGGTCCCGGGTGGTCCGCAGCTCGATGGTGCGGGACTCGCCGGGGCGCAGTTCGAGCTGCCAGCGCAGCAGCCCGGCCGAGGCCAGGGCGTCGTCCGGAGGCGGCTCGGCCGCGGTGACGGCCTGGGCCTCGCCGTTGGTCCAGCGCAGCCCGGCGGCGTGCACCGCTGCGGGCAGCTCCGGCTCGTCCCGGCCGGCGGCCACGTCTGCCAGCTCCGCCAGATCGGTGCCGAGCGAGACCTCCACCGGGATCCGCAGGGGCCGGCCGGTGAAGCTGCGCAGGGTGATCCGCTCGGTGCCGTCGGCGTGCCGGATCCGCTCGACCCCGACGTCGGGGTCGGGACCGGGCTCCGCTCCGGTGCGGACGGTCGCGGTGAAGGAGGCCCGGTCGGCGCCGAGGCTGCGGCCCTGGACCGCGACCGGGTCCCGGCCGGCGACGCGCAGCACGCAGCGGGACAGCAGCCGGAGCCCGGCGCGGTAGATCCCGTCGACCCCCCGCCCGGTGAGCTGGCCGTGCTCGGGCGAGATGACCAGGCACGGCGCGGAGACGCAGATGACGGCACCGTGCACGGGCGGCAGGTCGGCCCTGCGGGTGGGGGCTACGCGGGCGGGGGGTACGGGGTGAGACATGGGTCGCCTTGTCTGCGCTCCGGGTGGATCGGCTGGGCGGCGGCGCGGCCGGATCCCCACCACCCCCCAGCGCAACGCCCCCGCCCCCGCCCGGGTCACGGGCCCCGGTGGGGGCTGCGCCCGGCGGAGCACCGGCCTTCGCGGGGGCGGCCGCCTGAAGACCGCTCGCGCCCCTCCCCGCAGCCACCCCCGGAGCACGGACCCGCGCCTCACTGCTCGCTCCCCGCGGTGCTGCCGGACTCGCGGCGGCTGCTCTCCCTGCCCGTCCTGCCCGGGCGGCCGGGCGGCCTGGTGGCGGAGCCCGCCCGCCGGGGTGCTGAGGGCAGGCGCCCTCGGCGCGGCTCCCGGCGCCGCCGCTCCTCCCGCAGGCACTCCCGCAGCCCCTCGGGGTCGATCCCCTCGTTGCAGGCATGGTGCAGCAGCTGCGCGAAGCGATAGCCGTCGTCCGCCCGCAGGGCCATCCCCAGGGCGATCCTGGCCGTCGGCTCGTCCCCCGTGGACCAGGAGACCCAGCCCGCCAGGGTGAGGGGAGCCGCCGCGTGCTCCCCGTAGGCCCCGACGCAGCGCCTGGCCAGGGCGCGCCAGAGCCGCAGGGCGGGGGCCGCCTCCTCGCCCTCCATCCACTCGGCGGCGATGTCGCGGATCTCGCGGTCCTGGAGCCCGAGGATCAACGAGGCGGCCTCGTCGTGGCCCAGTAGCCCGTCGTCCCAGGCATCGGCTCCGGGGCCGCCTTCGGACGGCGGCGCCAGGGTCATGCGCTGAATCAGCGCGCGGGCGAGCAGGACGGTCTCGGCCCCCACTTCCTCCCGGGTGGCCCCGTCGAGGATCTTCGGCACCAGCGCGACGGCAGCCCGGTCCAGGGCCCCTTCCATCTCGTCGGCCACCGTCCCGCGCAGCGGTGTCAGCCTGCGCTCGATCTCCCGGAGGGAGCCGCGTACCTGGAGTCCGGCGAAAGTGGCCGCGGCCGCCATCACCGAAGTGCCCGGCGCGGCCAGCGCGGTGCCCTCGGCGGGGCAGCACCGCCCGTCCGGGCAGCAGTAGGACCAGTACCGCCCGGCGGAAAGGCACAGGGCCTCCAGTACGGGCACGTCCAGGGCTCCGCAGGCCAGCCGGATCCGCTGGGCGAGCGGGCGCAGCCTGGTCATCACCCGCTGCGCGCTGTCGCCGCGCTGCGGGTCCTGGCAGAGGAAGACGATGATGCCGTCGGGCCGGGATCCGCGCCGCACGCTGCCGCGGATCAGACAGTCGGCGACCTGCCGGGCGGTGTCCTCCCACTCGTCGGGGGCCGCGGGAATGCCCACCCGGAGCCGGCCGCCGAAGCGGCCGGCCTCCCCGTGGACGGCGACCATGACGAGGGAGTCGCTCGGATGGAAGCCGAGCATGTAGGGCAGCGCGTCGGCCAGTTCGGCCGGACTGCGCAGGGTGATCCGGGATGCGTCGACGCCTCCGGACGAGCCGGTGGACGAGGGGTCGGACGAGGGCGAGGAGTCGGACGGGATACGTGCCGCTTCGTGGTTGTTGTTCGTCATGTCCCGAAGGTCCCGTGTCCGACCGGATCCGGAAACCCCTGTGGATAACTCCCGACAGCGGCGAACCGGCGGCGCCATAGGGCACCGCCGGCAACCTGCTGCTACCTCTACCTCGACTACCTCGGCTCGTACACCCGCTTGTGCCCGAACAGCCCGGCCAGCCGGTACGGCCCGGTGGTTTCCCTGGGCGCGGGGTGGTCGCCGCCGTCGACCGGGAAGGCCTGCTGGTGGCGTTCCCGGTAGTCGGCGTAGCCGATGTCCCGGCGCCGTGCGATCGCCTCGCGGTGCTGCTCGGACCGCAGGTGCGCGCGGTAGCCCGGGACCGGGACTCCGGCGAAGAACTCGGCGACGCTGCCCGACCCGTAGCTGAGCAGGCCGATGGCCTGCCCGGTCAGATCGTCGGCGTTGTCGAGCAGGGCGGCCAGCCCGAGGTACACGGATGCGGTGTAGCTGTTGCCGATCTCCTCGTTGTAGGCCGTCGTCTGCCCGACGGCGCGGACGACCTCGGCCTCGTCGACTTCCCGCCCGCAGCTCTCGAGCAGGGCCCGGTGCGCCTTGTGGGCCATCTTCGTGAACGGCTGGTGGTAGCAGAACGCCGCGAACTCGTCGAACGCACGGCCGCCTTGCTCGGTGTAGTCCTTCCACGCACCGTCCATGGCCTGCAGGTACGCGGAGACGGACTCCTTCCCGTCGACCAGGGCGGTGGTGAGGTAGTTCGGCCGCCAGAAATCCATGATGTCGGCGGTGAACACCCCCGACGTCTCCTCGATGCGCACCAGAGCGGGGTCGGCGCTGATCAGCATGGCCACCGCCGCGGCCCCCTGGGTGGCCTCGCCCGGCTGGTCCAGCTCGTACTTCGAGACGTCGCTCGCGATCACGAGGACCTGCTGCGAGGGGTCGCGGTGGACGAGCCCGATGGCGAACTGCAGGGCCGCGGTCCCTCCGTAGCAAGCCTGCTTGAGCTCGACGACGCGGGTGGCGGAGGGCATCGAGAGCAACGAGTGCACGTGGATGCCGGCCGCCTTCGCCTGATCGACGGAGGACTCGGTGGCGAAGACGACCGTACGGATCCGGTCGGCGCCGTGCCGGGCGAGGATGGGGGCGGCAGCGACGGCCCCCATCGTCACGATGTCCTCGTCGGCGGCGGGCACGCTCATCGACCGCTGGCCTATGCCCACGTGGTACTTGCCCAGCTCGGTGCCGTTGCGGGCGGCCAGCGTCTCGTGCGTGAGGACGAGCTGGCCGGTGGCGAAGGAGAGGTCGTGGATTCCGACCGCGAGGTCCCTGGGCATCTCTACCGTCCGATCTTCGTGGTCGAGTTCGTGCGCTCCAGTGCGACGTGCGCCCGCATGAGTTCGCCCGGGTTGGTCTGCGCGGCCATGAGGGAGAGCTCGCCGCACAGCACCGTCGCCGCGATCATGACCGCGAGCCGCCGTGCGTTCTCGCCGGGCTCGCGCTCCTCGCGGCAGCCCAGGCGCGTCAGGTTCTCCTCGACGAAGTCGAGTCCCTTTCCGTTGCCGACCGTTCCGACGATCAGGTTCGGCAGGGTGCAGGAGAAGTACAGGTCGCCGTCCCGGTCCTCGGCCACGGTCACGCCCTGGGAGCCTTCGACGATGTTGGCCGCGTCCTGACCGGTCGCCAGGTAGAACCCGAGCAGCATGTTCGCGTAGTGGGCGTTGGCCGAGCGGATGCCGCCGGCGAGCAGGGTGCCGATCAGGTTCTTGCGCACGTTCAGCTCGGCTATCGCGCCGGCCGAGGTGTGCAGCACGTCGCGGACGATCTCGCGCGGTACGAGCAGCTCGGTGACCACGTTCTTGCCGCGGCCGAGGATGCCGTTGATGGCGGTGGCCTTCTTGTCGGTGCAGTAGTTCGCGGAGATCGAGCCGTACTCGATCCCCGGAATGGCGCCGAGGATGTGCTTCAGGAGCGCGTCCGCGGCCAGCGTCGCCATGTTGTGCCCGGAGGCGTCGCCGGTGCTGAACTCGAACCGCAGGAAGAGCAGGTTGGCAACGATCTCGTGGCGGAACCCGATCAGTTCGACGAAGCGGCCGCAGGTGCGGACGACGGCGCGCAGCTCGTCGAACCGGGCGTCGACCTCGAGCGCCGCCAGGTACGCGGTCTGCGCGTCCTGGGCCGTGACCAGCACCGAGCGGGTCATCCGCTCGTCGATGAGGGTGGCGACGATGCCCTGCTCGACCAGCCTGGAGATCTTCGCCCCGCGGTTGACGGAGGGCCACAGGGGCGACTCGTACGTGGCGAGCGGGACCTCTGTCTCGACGTTCGCCACGTTCCCCGAAATCCTGAGGGGGCCTACCCATTTCAGGGGAACGCCTGCGACCGCGTGCGTGTCGTTCATCGGATCTCTCCAACCGTTTCGTGAGCGGTGTCGTGGGAGCGGGAGCGGGAGTGGGAGCGGGAGTGGGAGCGGGTGGCTAGCCGGCGGGTGTCGATCCCCCGGTCGGCGCAGAAGGCGCGCAGGTCGCCGTGGACCAGTACGTCGCACCGGCTCAGATCGGCCGGGGTGCGGGCGCCCAGCGCGGTCATCAGGGCTTCCACCTGGTCGAGCCAGGTGGTGATCTGGGTGATCAGGGCGGACGGGCCGCCGTCGAGGACGGTCCGCAGGAATCCTCCGGACACGCCCACGGCGGCGGCGCCGAGCGCCAGTCCGCGCACCACGTCGAGCGGGTTGCGGACCCCGCCGGAGGCCAGCACCGGGATGGCGGCGTGCTGGGAGTCCAGCAGGCAGGCGGGAGCGGACTGGCCCCAGCCGTTGAGGTAGGCGTAGTCGGCGTGCTTGCGCCGGTCGTTCTCGATGCGCGCGAAGTCCGTGCCGCCGCGGCCGGCGACGTCGGCCACGCGCACGCCCATGTCGCTCAGCGCCGAGATGGTTTCGCGGCTCAGTCCGAAGCCGACTTCCTTCACGATCACCGGGACGTCGGGGCCGACTCCGTCCGCGATCTTCTCGATCTGCGGTCCCCAGGAGGAGAAGGAGCGGTCGCCCTCCGGCATGACCGTTTCCTGGATGACGTTGAGGTGGATCTGCAGGGCGTCCGCCCGCAACAGGTCCACGGCCCGTCGCGCCTTCTCCACGGAGGCGTTGGCGTTGATGTTCGCCATGACGAACCCGTCCGGGTTCTCGCTGCGCAGCACGCTGAAGGTGTCGGCCACGGCCTCGTCGGCGAAGTACGCGCTCATGGAGCCGGTGGCGATGGGCACGCCGGTCTCCCGGGCGGCGATCGCCAGATCGCGGTTGATGGCGCCGGTCCTCGTGCTGCCGCCGGTCATCGCGTTGATGTACAGCGGCACCTTCCATTCCATGCCGCCGAACCGCGTGACCAGCGACGCGTCGGAGCGGTCGATGCCGGCCAGGGCGTGGTGGACGAAGGACACCTCGTCGAACTGGTTGTATCCGCCCAGGTGGCGTTGTTGCTCGGCGGCGAACCGCACGTGGTCGTCCTTGCGCTCAGCGATCATGCTGCGCTCCCTTTCGTCGACTGGAGATGAATCGGCACGGGGAGCACCCCTGCGGCGGCCCATCCCTTCCGCAGGTGCGCGATCTGCTCGTGCACCGTGGCCTCTTCCGCCGTGGCGTCCAGCAGCGCGATGCCGCAGTCGCCGCCCCCGGCACCCGATGGTTTCCCCGACCCGCCTACGGTCTCGGCGGCATCGCACAGCGCGGTCAGCGTGGGGGTGAAGATGCCGAGCCGGACCTCTTCGTCCAGTTCGGCGAGGATCCGGCGGGCGCCCCGGACCTGCCGGAGCAGCTCGGGGCCGTCGCCCCGTTCGAGTGCGTCGACCGAGGCGCGCACACAGCTGTCGCTGCGTTCCAGGAAGCTCCGTTGGTACGCGCTGCCCTGCCACGCGCGCCGTCCGAGGCTCCCGACCAGGGAAGAGGTACTGGCCGGCCGGCCGGTCCAGCCCACTTCGACCGCCAGACCACGGGGCGACGGCAGCCGTCGTATTCCGAACCCCGGCCACTGCGTACGGAGCGACTCCTCGATGCCCAGGCGCTGCACCAGGTCGAGTACGGCGGCCCGATCGGGCGCCTGGTACTCGATCCATCCGCCCCAGACGCTCGCGGCGAGATCGCCGCCGGAGGAACGGGCGTCGAGCCGCGCCGTCGCGAGCATCGCGAGCCGGAACCGGTCCTCGTGCGACAGCTCCAAGCCGTAGTACGCGGCCACGGCGGAAACCGAGGCGACCGTGACCGCGCCGCTCGATCCCAGGCCGAGCTTGGTTCCCTCGTGGTGCAGGCGACTGGTGATCGAGAGGTGGACGGGAGGTGCGGACAGGCCCTGCTCGGCCAGCAGCCCGTCGACCGTTTCGATCGCCGACACCACGTGGGTGAGACCGTCCCGCACGCGCTGTTCGTCGTCCGCGCCGAGTGCGGCGAGCCCGCCGTCACCCCGGCGCAGTCGCGCCTCTCCCGGGCAGAGGTCGGAAGCGATCACTACGTCGGCACCGCCGCCGTGGGCCGCCGATGCGGTGACGGCGACCTGCCGGTCGACGGCTGCGAGGATCGCCGGGTGGCCCGGCTGCACCACCGCGTACTCGCCGACGATGAACAGCTTGCCCGGCGCGTGCCGGGTCACGGTTCTCGTACCGGTCACTGCTCGTCCGCCGTACGCAGCCGGGCTCCCGGCCCGCGCCGGGCGGTGAGCACCGAGCATCCGGGGGCGGCGGCCAGCAGCGTTTCGGCTACCCGGGGCGCGGCCTCGGGGTGGCAGAGCACCTTGACGTTCGGTCCGGCGTCCATGGTCGCGTAGGCCGCCACGCCGTCCTTGCGGAGCTGCAGGACGCCGTCGAGGACGGCCACCGTGGCCGGCGACAGGTAGCGCACCGCCGGCCGCGCGGCCAGCATCGTCGCGTGCATGCCGAGGGCGTTGCGCTCCGCGATCTCCCCCACCGCTTCGAGGTCGCCGCGGAGCAGCGCCGCGCGCATGTCGGTCAGGTCGCCCTTGCTCGACGTCGCCCAGGCCTGGTAGAGCGGGGAGGTCTCGACGGTCCGCCGCATCGCCGCCCGGCTGGACACGGCCTTGGGGCCGGCGTTGACCAGGGCGACCACCAGGGCGGGGTCGAAGTCGGGGAGGGGCACCGGTTCGGCGTAGGAGCTGAGGTCCGCCGCCTCGCCGACGCCCCGGCCCGCGTGGCACAGGGCGAAGCCGCCGAAGATCGACCGGGAGGCCGAGGCGGAGCCGCGCCGGGCGAGGCGGGAGAGCGCGGTCGGGTCGAGGTCCAGCCCGTACGCGGCGGTGGCGGCGACGGCCAGGGCGGCGAACCCGCTCGCCGACGAGGCCAGGCCCGCCCCGGTGGGGACGGCGTTGCGGGTGTCGACGGCGGCCCGTTCGGTGCGCCCGGCCAACTCCCGCACCAGGTCCAGGAAGACGACGACGCGGCGGCGCGGCTCACCCTCCGCGGGCCTTCCGTCGAGGATGACGCCGTCGGTCTGCGCCTCGGGGTCGAGGCGGACGGTGGTGTGCGTCGGGAAGACGTCCAGGGTCATCGACAGGCTGTCGACGTACGGGATGACGAGCTGCTCGTCGCGCTTGCCCCAGTACTTGATCAGCGCGATGTTGGGATGGGCGACGGCGGTCGACCCGGGGCCGAGAAGGCTCTCCTGCGGCCCCGTCGATCCTGTCGGTCCTGTCAGTTCCGCGAACCCCGCCTCTTCCGTCGGCTCCGCCAGTCCCAAGTTGTGGTCAATCGTCATGGTTTGCAAACCTTCCCATCGGGACTACCCAGGTACGGACGGCGCCGGCTTCGTGGAGGCTGCGGACGGTCGCCTCCGCCTGGCGCGGCTCTGCGGCCAGCGCGATCACGCAGCCGCCCAGTCCGCCGCCGCTGATCTTGGCGCCCAGGCTGCCGGCCGCGAGAGCGGCGTCGACCAGCCCGTCGATCCGGTCCGTGCTGAGCCCCAACTCGTGCAGCAGCTTGTGGTTTTCTGTCATGCGTGCGCCGAAGTCGCTCGTTCGGCCGTGCGCGAGGTCGCGTGCGGCGGCGCGGGTCAGGCGCGAGGCGCCGAGGATGAAGTCCGCCTGCGTTTGCGCGCTGCGCTCGAACTTCCGCCACAGCAGCTCGACCGCTTCCTTGGTGCTGCCGCTGACCCCGCTGTCCGCGAGGACGAACAGCCCGTCGAACGCGTAGGACGGGCCTTCGTCGGCGTCGCCGCCGGTCCGCTCGAGGGAAGGAGCGGGGGCCTGCGCGGGGGGCTGAGCGGCGGAATGCGCGGGGGCGTACCCCGGCATGGGGACGGGCAGTTCCCGGGCAGCGCCGGAGCGGAAGAGGAGGGGGGACGTCGCGCCGGTGGCGAGCGCGTCGATGCCGCTCGACCTGCCGTGCGCCACCTTCTCCGAAGCCTGCACGAGATCGAACACCTCGCGGGCGTCCAGCCGGCGGTCGAAGAGGTCCGCCAAGGCCAGCACGGCCGCCCGGGCGCAGGCGGCGCTGGAGCCGAGCCCGCGGCCCTGCGGGATCGCGCAGTCGATGATCACGTCGACGCACACGTGGCCGTCGACACCCGTGATCGCCTTGAAGTCCGGGAGCAGGCACCGCAGGCCGTCCGCGGCAAGCGGTGTGACCGCCCCCGGCCCCGGCCCCGCCAGGGCGAAGGAAATCCTGTCCGCTCCTTCGTCGGAGCACCTCAATCGCCTGGCGGTCGCGGTCACCGGCAATTGCGGGACCGGAATGGCCAGCGCCGGAGCGCCGTACACGACGGCGTGCTCGCCGAGCAGAATGGCCTTCGCGTGGGCGCGCCCCCATCCGATCCGGCCGTCGTCGAGGTCCGTGTCACCCGCGGCGACGGTGCGGTCGGGATAGGTCTGCGCATTCGTCAGTGTCATCAGCGAGCTCGCTGCGTGGCATTGATCGCCATCGTGGCGAGCTGTTCCTTTGCGGGGGCGGTGGCGCTGCTGGATTCCAGTACGCCCATGGCCCGGTCGGTCCGGTGCGCGATCTGGCGCTCGATCCGATCCACCGCACCGACATGGACGAATATGTCCCGCAGGGCGTCGATCTCGTTCTCGGAGAGCTCGGTTCCTATTTTCGCCCTGACGAACCTCGCCGCCTGCGGATCGCATTCATCCGCTTGCTCGAGCGCCGTCGCGAGCAGCACCGTTCGCTTTCCCTCTCGAAGGTCGTCGCCCGAGGGCTTTCCCGTCACCGTCGGGTCGCCGAACACGCCCAGCAGGTCGTCCCGGAGCTGGAACGCGATCCCGATGTCCGCCCCGAACGCCCCGTAGGCGGCGACGAGGTCCGTCCCGGCGCCGGCGATCGCGGCACCGAATTGCAGCGGGCGCTCCACCGTGTAGGAGGCCGTCTTGTACTGGTTGACGCGCAGCGCAGCGTCGACGCTCTCGTCGTCGCTCGCCTGGTTGATCACGTCGAGCAGCTGGCCGTACAGGACCTCCGAGCGCACCGCGGACCACACCGGCCCGACCCGGGTCTGGGCTTCCGCCGGCAGCCCCGATGCGCGGACCATGACGTCGGACCACGTCTGGGCCAAGTCCCCGACCAGGATGGCGGTTCCGGTGCCGAAGGCCTCGGGATCGCCGGAGAAGCGCCGGGTCCGATGCCGCGCGGCCAGGGCCACGTGTGCGGCGGGACGACCGCGGCGGGTGTCGGACGCATCGATGATGTCGTCGTGTATCAGGGCCGACGCGTGCAGCAGTTCGAGCCCCGCACAGGCGGTCAGCACCGCCGTGGCGCCCGGATCGTCCTGGTCGCCGCCGGCACCGATCCAGCCCAGCCAGGCGAAGACCGGCCGGACACGCTTTCCGCCGTGCAGGACGTAGCTCTCCAGCTCCGCGACCACGGCCGCGAAGTCCTGGCCGAGCGCGTCGGCTTCGGCTCGGCGCTGGCCGAAGAAGTCACTGATCACGGCGTCGATGGCAGTCGTATCCACGGCTGCCCCGAGATAACTGACGGTCATGCTCTCATCTCCCGGTCGAGGTGACGGTCACTCTCATAATCAATCTCGTACTTGCACTCGCAGTTGCGCGAATTCGCCGAGATCGCGTCACGGATCGGCATGCTTCGATGTTATCCACGGGGCGTCAACCTGCCCACTACTCAACCGAGTAGTGGGCGCAGTAGGAGCGGTACGCGTGCGGGCAGGATCCCACCCAAGCGAGTGAGACATTCCGCGTCAGGGAAATACGGGTGCATCTCGTGTCACGATGAGCCGACTGATTTCGATTGACGGTCCGGACAACACGGAGAGGTCATGCATCCCTTGACGGGCCGTGAATTTGTGCTCTCCACGCCGGGCAGTCATGCGAACCGCCCCCTCACCACGGGAGTCACCATCCGATCCATCCGATCCATCGGAATCCTCGGTACCGGCGCGTACCTCCCACCGACCGAAGTCTCCAACGAAGAGATCGCCGAACGGGCCGGGGTCACGGACGAATGGATCGTCCGCAAGACCGGAATTCGAAGCCGTCGCCGGGCGGATCCCGGTCAGGCCACTTCCGACCTCGCCGCGGCCGCTGCCGTCCGGGCTCTCGAACAAGCGGGTGTCGGCCCCGAGGAGCTCGCGTACATCGTCGTCGCCACGTCCACGCCCGATCACCCGCAGCCGTCCACGGCGAGCATCGTCCAGCACCGGCTCGGGGCGGTGAACGCGGCGGCCTTCGATCTGAACGCGGTGTGCAGCGGCTTCGTGTACGCGCTGACGGTCGCCGAGCGGATGCTCTGCACCGAGCCGGGCGACCGCTACGGACTGGTCATCGGCGCGGACGTCTACTCCCGGATCCTCGACTACTCCGACCGCCGGACCGCCATCCTGTTCGGTGACGGCGCCGGGGCCGTCGTCCTCGGCCCGGCCCCGAACGACCGCGGCATATTCGCCACTTCGCTGCTCACCCGGGGCGATCAGCACGAGCTGATCAGCGTCCCGGCCGGCGGCAGCCGTACCCCGACCAGCGTCCGGACGCTCGACGAGGGCCTGCAGTACTTCCGGATGGACGGCCGGCGGGTCCGCGAGTTCGTGCAGGACAACCTGCCCGGGGCCGTCGGAGACCTGATGGCCGGCGCGGGACTGGACCCGCGCGAGGTGCGCCATGTCGTCGCCCACCAGGCGAACGCGGTGATGCTCCGGCAGGTCTGGCCCTCGCTCGGACTGCCCGAGGCCAGCTTCCACCTGGCCCTGGAGTCCTACGGCAACACCGGCGCGGCCTCCGTACCCATCACCCTCGACCTCGCCCACCGCGAAGGATCCCTCGCCGACGGAGACGTGGTCCTGCTCACCGGATTCGGCGGCGGCATGTCGGTGGGCTCGGCACTGACCCGCTGGCTGCCCACCCGGCACGCGGGGCCGGCCCGGAATCCGGCCTACTCCGCAGTCCCCGTACGGTCGAGGTGAGGGCCCGCGTCCTACTCGGGTTCGATCGAATAGATTGCGGCCCTGCTCGAGTAGCTCGCGGCTCCGCGCGCCAGCTCGACACGGGTGTTGATGTTCAGCTTCCGGTAGATCTTCCTGAGGTGGTAATTCACCGTGTGGGCCGACAGGTGAACCCGTTTGGCGATCTGCTGGTTCGTCATCCCCGCGCTCACCAGATACGCGATGCGCCGCTCCGTGTCGGAAAGACCGGACCAGCACGCCGAATTGAGCGGTGACGCCGGCTCTTCGGGATTCGCCTGCGCGGGACCGGCCTTCGCGCCGTAGATCTTGGCGAGTTCCTCCGTCGCGAGGGCGACCGAGAGCGGGTCCGGCGACTGCGCGATGATGCGCGACAGTACGGCCGGATCACCGCTCACCAAGGCGTTCGCGTGCAGGGCGCTGAGGCCGAGCACGGAAATGCCGGGGTTGTCGCCCGCGAGGCCGTCGATCGTTTCGAGAACGCTGTTCTTGAGGTCGGTGTCCCCCACGTCCAGCGCCAGGCGGACCAGGAACGCGGCGGCGGCCGGATCCTCGATGTACAGGCTCCGCTGCGTCGGCAGATGGCTGTATTTGTCGGAGAACAGCTCGACGGCCGCCCTCGGGCCCTCCCTCTTCACCGCGATGCGCACGTCCGTCCAGCCGTACTGCGGTGAGTAGAGGACCGCCTGATCCGTCTCGGACTCGCCCTGCACCCGCTTCAAGTACTCGGTCGCCGCGGGCAGATCCCCCTTGTAGAGCAGGATGGTGCTGAGCACCGAGTACGCGAGGGGCCGGAGCAGGGGAACCGCGTCCCGGCCGACCGCGGTGGTCGCCAGCTCCGCCTGGCGGCGGGCGTCCGCGACCCGTCCCGCCTGGAGGAACAACCGGGCCCGCATCGCCGCGGGCGCGGCGTCCCAGACGCGGGTGCCCAGTTCGCGCAGGCCGGCTTCCGCCTCGTCGATCAGCGACTCGGCCTTGTCGAACTCGCGCAGGTTCGCGAGCTTCCCGGCCAGTGCCAGCCGGAAGTGAAGGCGCCACACGGGATCCACCCCCTCGCCGTACCGCACCGCGGCCCGGCCCAGGCTGAGCCCCTCTCCCAGCTCGCCCGCGCGCCAGCGGGCATTGGAGAGGGCCGTCAGCGCCATCAGCCCGGCCACGTCGCCCGGCCCGGCTCCCTGTTCCCGCAAGATCGTCGCGGAGCGCTTCTCCGCCTCTTCCATGCCGAGCAGGGAGTACCCCAGGATCACGGAGGCCTCCGCATCGAGCCGGGCGGACACCGAACTCGTGGAGCTGGAGAGGACGCGCTCCGCCGTGCGGATTCCGGCCGTCGCCCTTCCGTCCATGATCAGGCCGTGGGGCTTCGAGTAGACCTCCCCCGAGTCGCCCGCGGCCTCCTGGGGCGGGTCGGCCGGACGGTCGGCCATCCACAGCGGATGCCCGGCCACCCAGAACTGCCGGTCGAGCGCCTGCGCGTGCCTCCTGGAGTGGCCCATCGCCTCGCGCTGCAACGCACCCCGAGCAGGAGCGGGGATCGACTCGATGACCCCCGTCAGGAGGAAATCGCTCTGGAATACGAGCTGATGTTCCGCCGCGACGACGAAACCCGAGGAAATCGCTTCGTCCAAGGACGAAAGCAGGCTGGCCGCGGATTTGTCCAGCATTCTGGAAACGTCCTCCAGCATGAAGGACCTGCCCAAGACCGCCGCGACCTTGAGGAATCGCTGACAGTCCATGCTGAGGTCACCGAGCAGACGCTTCACGAACGCCACCACGCGACCCGGGACCCTGCGCTCCGTCAGCCCGACCGTTCCGCCGAGCTCCTTCACGAGCCCTTCTTCCACGAGCCCGGTCGCGCATTCGGCAAGCAATCGCGAATTCCCGCCGGCATCGGCCGTGAAGTCGAGCAGCCCCTGGTCCGGTTCACCCCCGAGGATGTCCCGCAGGATTTGCTCTCCGTTGACCACGGCCTTCAGGCTATGACTCTCCCCGAGTAATTTCGTTGCCATGACCCCGGCTTACCCCCGTATATAGTCCGCCGCGCTGCACCTTCGGCAAAGGAGGCTCAACCCTCCTCCGAGGATCCTACGAAGCCGGGTCCGGTCTTGACTTGGCGAACGGTTGCCACGGACCACCCGTTAATGGGGGTACGAGTGCCCCGGGCGCCGGTGTTCCCTCAGCCCGCCAGGGCAAGGGTCAGGGGGAGCACCGCGTCGGCCCCGCTCTGGCGCAGGAGGCGTGCCCCCACGGCCAGGGTCCAGCCGGAGTCGGCGTAGTCGTCGACGAGCAGGACCGGCCCGGGGGTGGCGGCCAAGGCGGCGGCGAGCTCCTCGGGGACGGCGAACGAGGCGGCCAGGGCGCGCAGCCGCTGGGCGGAGTTGCTGCGGTGCGCGCCGTACTCGCCGGCCTGCGGGGTGTAGGCGAGGCTGCCCAGCAGCGGGAGCCGGCCGACCCGGGCCAGCCCCTCGGCGAGCGAGCCCACCAGCTGCGGGCGGGAGCGGGAGGGCATGGCCACGATCCCCACGGGCCGGGCCATCGCGCCACCGGCCCAGCCGCCCGGCGAACGGGCCCAGTCGGCCACCACCGTCACCACGGCCGCCAGCACGTCGTCCGGAACCGGGCCGTCCGCGGCCTGCTCCGAGAGGAGCGGGCGCAGGCGGTTGCCCCAGCCGATGTCCGACAGCCGGCCCAGCGCGCGCCCCGTGGCCGCCTGCTGGCCCACGGGGATGCGGCCCTTGAGGTCGACGCCGACCGCGGGCATGCCCGAGGGCCACATGCGGCGGGGCTCGACCTCGACCCCCGGGCGGTCCAGCTCGCCGGTCGCCGCCTCGAGGGAGCCGTGGGACACGGCGGGGTCGAGCCAGGGCCCGGCGCAGGAGTCGCAGCGGCCGCAGGGGGTCGCCTTCTCGTCGTCGAGCTGCCGCTGGAGGAACTCCATCCGGCACCCCGTGGTCGACACGTAGTCCCGCATGGCCTGCTGCTCGGCCTGCCGCTGCCGGGCCACCCACTCGTACCGCTGTGCGTCGTAGGCCCACGGCTGCCCGGTGGAGGCCCAGCCGCCCTTCACGCGCTTGACCGCGCCGTCCACATCGAGGACCTTGAGCATCGTCTCCAGCCGCGACCGCCGAAGATCCACCAACGGCTCCAGCGCCGGCAGCGACAACGGACGGCCCGCCTGCTCCAGCACGTCCAGGGTCCGCCGGACCTGCTCCTCGGGAGGGAACCCGACCGAAGCGAAGTACGCCCAGATCGCCTCGTCCTCCCGCCCCGGCAGCAGCAGCACGTCGGCGTGGTCCACGCCGCGCCCCGCACGCCCCACCTGCTGGTAGTAGGCGATCGGGGACGAGGGAGAGCCCAGGTGCACCACGAACCCGAGGTCCGGCTTGTCGAAGCCCATGCCCAGCGCGGACGTCGCCACCAGCGCCTTCACCCGGTTCGCGAGCAGGTCCTCCTCGGCCTGCAGCCGATCGGCGTTCTCCGTCTTCCCCGTGTAGGAGGCCACCGGGTACCCGCGCTGGCGCAGGAACGCCGCGACCTCCTCGGCGGCCGCCACCGTCAGCGTGTAGATGATCCCCGAGCCCGGCAGGTCCCCCAGCCGCTCCCCCAGCCACGCCAGCCGGTGCGCCGCGTTCGGCAGCTCCAGCACGCCCAGCCGCAGGCTCTCGCGGTCGAGCGGGCCGCGCAGGACCAGGGCGCCCCCGCCTCCCGTGCCCAGCTGCTCGGCCACGTCCGCCGTGACCCGTGCGTTGGCCGTCGCGGTGGTGGCGAGCACGGGCACGCCGGGGGCGAGCTCGGCGAGCATGGTGCGCAGCCGGCGGTAGTCGGGGCGGAAGTCGTGGCCCCAGTCGGAGATGCAGTGGGCCTCGTCGACCACCAGCAGGCCGGTCGTGGCCGCGAGCTTGGGCAGCACCTGTTCCCGGAAGTCCACGGAGTTGAGGCGCTCCGGACTCACGAGGAGAACGTCGGTCTCGCCCCGCTCGACCTCCCCGTAGATCGTCTCCCACTCCTCCGGGTTGGCCGAGTTGATCGTCCGTGCCCGGATCCCGGCCCGCGCCGCGGCATCGACCTGGTTGCGCATCAGCGCCAGGAGCGGCGAGATGATCACCGTCGGGCCCGCGCCGCGACGGCGCAGCAGAGCCGTCGCCACGAAGTACACGGCCGACTTGCCCCACCCCGTGCGCTGCACCACCAGGGCCCGTCGGCGCTCCTCCACCAGGGCAGACACCGCCTGCCACTGGTCCTCCCGCAGCCGCGCCGAGCCCCCCGGGGCACCGACCAGCTCAGCGAGGATGGCATCGGCTTCAGCGCGGAGCTCCAGGTTGTCCATGCCCCCATGCAACCCGATGCCTAGGACAATCGGCCAATTCACCCAGCGTGACGTGCGGCCCACCACCCGTCCGCCCCGCCGCGCGACCGCTGCGCCGGACCGGCGGCCGAGGAGGTGTTTCCCCTGATGCCCGCGCTCCGGCCCGGACCGAATGAGTCATCTTCGGCGTGGCGGGGCAAGGATATGAACGGCATACCGGCGAATTCCGGTCGGCGGCTCCAATTGCTCGTTGCCGCATGCTCACGGGCCACGCGAGAATTGTGCTGCTCCCGCTCGGCTCGACGGCGCTCTCCCGAGCCGTGCCGCGGCGCGCCCGCACTCCAGCTGTGCCCGTACGCGGGCGTGTACCCGAAGGGAGGACCGTGACCTTCGGATTCGCCCCGCCCTCGACCACGTCCCTGACCATGGCCACCGGCCGCGCCAGCCGGCACGGCAGACTGCTGGAACCCTCCGAGTGGACGGCTTCGGGCGTCCCCCTGCTGCGCAATCCGCGCGAGGTCGTCAGCGGACTGCATTCACGGCACAGCCCCGGTCCGTCCACGGCGGTGATCGCCGTCCTGGGGCCCGAGGAGCGGCTCGTGGCCAGCGCCTCCTTCGTGCAGCGTTCCACCGCGGCCGACGGCTGGGAGTACCGCAACGCCCTGCTCTCCCGGCTGCGCCGGGTCATTCCGCACGACCTGCGGCGTCGGACCCCGGTACGGACCGCCGTGCTGTTGTTCTGCCGCGACGGCGACGAGCGCTGGACCGAGGAGGACGGGGCCTGGATGTGGGGGCTGCGGGACGCCTGCACCCTGCACGGGCTGCGCTGCGGCGCGTACATCACCCTGACCCGGGGCGGCTGGCAGGTGCTGGGCGAAGGCCGCGGCGGCCGGAGCCCCAGCTCGGAGTCCCGGCCCGAGCGCCTCGGCGATGCGCCGTCCGAGTTCGGCCCGCTCCCCCTGCGCAGCGGCGGCGGAGCCACGGAGGCGCTGCGCCGCACCGCCGCACGCTGAGCCCGTACCGCCGCACGCCGAGTCCGTGCCGCCGCACCGGCAGCCCGGCCCCATCGGACGCACGGAGCACGCAGGGCCGCGTACCCGGGAACGACCAACGGCCGTACACCCGGAACGGGCGTACGGCTGGTCAGGCCTCGGACTTCGGCAGGGCCGGCCAGCGGCCTGCCCCGCCCCTCGACCGTGCGGGAGTACGGAGCGTCAGACGCCCGCGCCCAGCACGGAGTTGATCTGCTGCGGCTCGCCGCACACGATCAGGAGCGCACCGGCTCGCGCGAGCGCGACCGGCAGGGCTCCGGCGGCCGCCGAGACGGGGCCGCCGTTGGCCGCGAAGACCACGACGGGACGGCCGGCCGCGCGCTGCACCTGCGCCGCGTCCGCGTAGAAGACGTCGTCCCCGGCATCGTGCAGGGCCCAGTACGCGGCCTCGCCGAAGGACAGCTCGTGCGCGGCCCACGGGTGCGGGTCGCCGGTGGTGAGCACCAGGATGTCACCGGGCGCCCGCCCGGTGTCGAGCAGCAGGTCCACGGCCTCTTCGGCCGCGTCCAGCGCGCCCTCGGCGGATGCCGGGATCAGCTGGATCTGCGGGACGGCCGCCGAGACCGAAGGTGCGGTGGCGGCTACGGGAACGGGGGTGGCCTGCGGTTTCCGCGGCGCGGGCGGCGCGGGCCTGGGGGCGGGACGCGGACCGGGTACGGGGCGGGGGGTCTGCGCGCTGCGGCTCGCGGCCGGCGTGACGCGGGGACCCTGGGCACTCTCGTGAATCTGAGGCTCCTCGGGGGTGGGGGTGAGAGGCATGAGCTGACATCTATCAAACACCGGTGCGAAACGTACCGGTTGGTGGCACGTGCGTGCGATCAGAAATCGAAGCCGAGTTGGCCTCCGCTTTCCAGCTCCATCGATTCCTCGCTGCGGCGCACCTTCTTGAGGTGGCTCCAGCGGGGCAGCGCGTCGAGGTAGGACCAGGAGAGCCGGTGGTACGCGGTCGGCCCCTGCTCCTCCAGTGCCGCCCGGTGCACGGGCGAGGGATATCCGGCGTTGGCGGCGAAGGCGAAGTCCTCGATTCCGTCGCCCTGTTCGCCGATCTCGGCCATCATCCGGTCGCGCCGGACCTTGGCGATCACCGAGGCCGCGGCGACGGCGACGCAGGACTGGTCACCCTTGATCACCGTCCGGACCTGCCAGGGCGCACCGAGGTAGTCGTGCTTGCCGTCGAGTATCACCGCGTCGGGCCGCACGGGCAGCGCCTCCAGGGCGCGCACCGCGGCGAGGCGCAGGGCGGCGGTCATCCCGAGCTCGTCGATCTCCTCGGGGGACGAGTGGCCCAGGGCGTAGGCCGTGACCCAGTCCTCCAGGACGCCGACGAGCGCGTCACGGCGCTTGGCGGTGAGCAGTTTGGAGTCGGTGAGTCCCGCGGGCGGCCGGCGCAGGCCGGTGATCGCCGCGCAGACGGTGACGGGACCGGCCCAGGCCCCTCGTCCGACTTCGTCGACCCCGGCGATGACCTTGGCGCCGGTGGTCGCTCGGAGGGAGCGTTCGACGGTGTGAGTGGGTGCTTCGTACGGCATGGCGCCAGCAAGGTTACGCCGCCCCGGGCCGCCTGCACACCCCGCCCCCTCTCCGCCGCGCCGCCGCCCCCTCCCCGCCGCGCCCCGGCCACCTCGGCGCCGCGCCACCCACCCCGCCCCGTCTCACACCCTGAGCAGCGGCACCATCACCCCGTCGATCATCTCGGCGATCTCCGCGTCCCTCCATTCGCTCCCGCACACCTTCGCGCGGTACATCATCAGTGCCGGGATGACCTCGACGAGCAGCGGACCGGTCGCGTCCGGCCGGACGTCCCCTCGGGCGATTCCACGGGTCACCAGCTCACCGATCAACCCGTGCGCCGGTTCGTACAGCCCGGCCCGGACCAGGTCGCGGAACCGCTCCGCATGGACGTGATCGCACTCGTGAAGCACCGTCCTCAGCGCCTGCCCGGCCCGCGACCGCATGACGTCCCGCATCCGCACGCACACCGCGTACAGGTCCTCGCGCGCCGACCCCAGGTCCGGAATCCGGCCGAGCGGGGGCAGCCGCGTCCGCAGCGCCTCGGCCACCAGGTCCGCCTTCGAGGGCCAGCGGCGGTACAGCGCGGCCTTGCCCGTCTGCGCTCCCGAGGCGACGCCCTCCATCGTGAGGGCGTTCCAGCCGTCCGTGCTCAGCTGCTCCAACACGGCGTCGAGAATCGCCCGTTCGAGTTCGGGTCCGCGCCTGCGCCCCGGGGCCGCCACCGGCCGGCGTGAACCCACCACTCCCGCTACCTCCGACCCGCTCATGCGTACGGCGCACATATTTTCAGCCTTAGTGAACGCTTGCGTTCACTAAGGCTGTCTCCCTACCGTGGAACCGCCGTGAACGATTTCGTTCACTATTTCACTTGGGGGGACCCACAGTGACAACTCCTCAGCTCTCCACACTCCGGATACCGTCCGCGGCCCGCCGAGGGGGGCGCCCGGGAGTGGCGCTCACCGTCATCGCCGCCTGCCAGCTCATGGTCGTCCTCGACGCGACGATCGTGAACATCGCACTCCCGCACATCCAGACCGACCTGGCCATCTCCACCACCGACCTGTCCTGGGTGATCAGCGCCTACACGCTCGCCTTCGGCGGGCTGCTGCTGCTCGGCGGCCGCGCCGGCGACATCCTGGGCCGCCGCCGCGTCTTCCTGACCGGCATCCTGCTCTTCACCCTGGCCTCCCTGCTCGGCGGATTCGCCGAGGAGTCCTGGCAGTTGCTCGCCGCCCGCGCCCTCCAGGGCGTCGGTGGCGCCATCGCCTCGCCGACCTCCCTGGCCCTGATCACCACGACCTTCGCCGAGGGACCCGAACGCAACCGTGCCTTCGGCGTGTTCGCAGCCGTCTCCGCGGGCGGCGGCGCGATCGGCCTGCTGGCCGGCGGCATGCTCACCGAGTGGCTCGACTGGCGCTGGGTCTTCTTCGTCAACGTGCCGATCGGGCTGCTGATCGCCTTCCTGACCCCGCTCTACATCAACGAGTCCGAGCGCCATCCGGGCCGCTTCGACATCGCCGGAGCGCTCACCTCCACCGGCGGCATGACCGCGCTCGTCTACGGGTTCATCCGCGCGTCCCAGGACGGCTGGCGCGACGGCGTGACCATCGGCTCCTTCGGCGTGGCCGTCCTGCTCCTGGCGGCCTTCGCACTCGTCGAGTCCCGGGCCGCCGATCCGATCATCCCGCTGCGCATGTTCGCCGCGCGCAACCGCACCGGCACCTACGTGATCATGCTCAGTCTCGCCGCCGCGATGTTCGGCATGTTCTTCTTCATCGTCCAGTTCGTGCAGAACGTGCTGGGCTTCTCCCCGATCAGGTCCGGCATCGGCTTCCTGCCCATCACGGCCGCCATCATCATCGCCGCCGGACTCTCGCAGCGCCTGCTGCCGCGCTTCGGCCCCAAGCCGTTCATGGTCACCGGATCCGCCCTCACCGGCGCCGGTCTGGCCTGGCTGTCCTTCATCGAGACCGACAGTTCCTACCTCTCCGGGGTGCTGGGCCCGATGCTGCTGTTCGGCTTCGGCATGGGCCTCAACTTCGTCACCCTCACCCTCACCGCCGTCTCCGGAGTGGCCCCGCAGGAAGCGGGCGCGGCCTCCGGACTGCTCAACGCGAGCCAGCAGGTCGGCGGCTCGCTCGGACTGTCCATCCTGGTCACCGTCTTCGGCACGGCCGGACGCAACGAGGCCGCCCGACAGGTCCCGGACTTCCAGGCGCACGCCGGCCCGGGACAACTGGAGGCGTTCCTGCAGACCGGCCGGCTGCCCGACCCCTGGGGGGACCTCGTCCTCACCCGGGGCATCTCCACCGCCTTCGTCGCCGCCGTGGTGATGGCGGGGATCGCGCTCCTCACCGCGCTGCTGGTGATCCGCGTGCGCGCGAGCGACCTGGAGGCCCTGAACGGAGCCTCCGCCAAGGCCGGTCCGGCCGCCTGAGCACGCCGTCCCGTACGAAGGGCCCGGCGCGGGAAGCTTCCGCGCCGGGCCCCGCGCCGGCCCGGGCCGGCGCCTTCGGCTCAGTACTCGACTCGGCTGCCGAAGGTTCCCAGGCCCTTGCACTGCTCGTACGAGGCGCTCACCCCGCGCTCGCTCAGGATCTCCCGGGCCCGGCGCTCCCCCAGGCTCGTCGCGTACCAGGGCGTCCGGCCCGCCGCCGCCAGCTCCCTGGCGATCCCGCGCAGGGCGCAGGAGCGCTGGGGCTCGGGCAGCCGGTCCAGGGCGGGTACCGCGTCCGCAGACAGCGACTGGAAGTAGGCCAGGTCGATCTTGCCGTCCTGTTCGTACCGCGTGACGTTGCCCTCCGCGATCACCCCGTCCGGGGACATCAGCCCGAAGGCCAGTACGGCCGCCACGGCGCTCCCCGCGACCGCGCGGGGCAGCCAGCGCGCGCCGAACAGCCCGCCGGCCATGATCAGTACGATGACCAGCCCAAGCCACAGCTCCACACCGGCCACCGACAGGCGCAGCCTGGTCAGCCCGTACGCGTCCACGTACAGGTCCATGCGGCGGAGCGCCGAGGCGACGACCACGAGGGTGAGCACGCCGAGCGTGCCGAGCACGACGCGCACCAGCCGCCGGTCGCCGGCTCCGTCGCGCGGGGCCCAGCGCAGGGCGAGCGCGATGACGGCGAGGGTCAGCAGGGTGGCCCAGAGCAGCTGCCAGAAGCCCTGGCGCGCGTACGCGGCGTAGGTGAGGCCGGTGGCCTCCAGGACCTTGCGGTAGCCGCCGAAGAGGACGGCGAGCTGGACGGCGTTGAAGGCGGCGAAGAGCAGGTTCAGCACGATGAGCGGAAGGGCCCACTCCACCCGTGAGCGCGCCTTCCCCGGACGCACCTCGATCCGGTCCCAGCGGGAGGGGGCGGCGGCGGCCCGGGCGACGGCGATCGCGACGAGGAGGCCCACCGCGAAGAGCAGGAAGCGGACCGGGCCGCCGATGCCGCTGACGTCGGGGGTCAGTCCGCTCAGCAGGTCGGCGAACGCGGCGTCGGCGGAGGCGAACAGGGCGCCGAAGAGCGCCAGCAGGACCACGGCCACCACGACGGCCTTCGCCACCGGCAGCCAGCGCTCGCGGCGCCCTTCGCCGCGCGAGCGCAGGCCGCTCCAGACCCAGCGCACCCCGAGGACGGCGGAGTCCAGGAGACCGACCGGGCCGAGCAGGATGCCGGGCCACCTGCGGCTGCCGTGCAGGGCCAGGGCGCCCGTCAGGAGGGCCGCGAACAGGGCCGTCACGGCCGGCCAGGCGGAGGCGCGCAGCGCGGGCACGGCGAGCAGGGCGAGACAGCCGAGCGCCCAGAGCGCGGTCCACGGACGCAGTGTGCGGCCGGCCGCACGGGCGGCCGCGTAGGCGGCGACGAGCGCCGGCAGGACCGCGAGGAGCAGACCCGGGCCGAGCCCCTCGCCGAGCAGCAGGGAGGCGGCGAGGCCGGAGGCGAGCACGGCGCCCAGCACGACGGCCGGTACCGGACCGACGGCGGCCGGGCGCGCGGCCTCGGCCCAGGCGAGCGGGGCGATCGACCAGGCGCCGGAGGCGGCCCGCTCCTTGCGCACCTGGTGGGCCTGCCAGGCCTTGGGATCCCAGCCGGGCGGCGCGACTGCGGCCCCCGTGCCCGCTCCGCCCGCCGTCTCGGCGTTCTCCGCGCCGGTGTTCCCTGCTGACATCGGGTTCCCCTCCCCAGTCGGCCTCCCCGGCCGTCGGGCGGGGAGGCGAAGCCGACAGGGTAGGCCGGTCAGACGCGGTTTTGAACAGGCTCAAAAGATGCCTGTGTCAGGACCGTGACAAACGGAGGGGTACGAACCGGCACGGACCGCCGCTCCCGCGCCACCTCGCCCTGCCAGCTCGCCCTGCCGCCCCGCCCTGCTACTCCGCCGACTCCGGCAGCCAGGCCGGCAGCGCCTCGGTCCGGGCCAGCCAGGCCTGCGGCAGAACCGCGTCCCCGCGTGCGCCCAGCACTCCGCCGACGATCGCGCAGGTGGTGTCCACGTCCCCGCCCACCTGGGCGGTGGTCCAGAAGGCCCGCTCGTAGTCGTCCAGGCCCCGCGCCGCCGACCACAGGGCGAACGGCACCGTGTCGTGGGCGCTGGTGCGCCGGCCGCAGCCCAGCACGGCGGCGACGGTGGTCGCGTCGCCGTAGTCGAGCATGTCGCGCGCCCGCCGCACCCCGGCGCCCACCGCGCTCCGCGGAACCAGCGCGATCACCCCGTCCAGCAGGTCGGCGGCCTTCGGCGGCCCGGCCGGATCGGCCGCCAGCGCGGCCGCGGCGGCCACGGCCATCGCGCCGCACACCGCCTCGCGGTGCTGGTGGGTGGTGTAGGCGGAGATCTCCGCCTGGTGGGTGGCCTGTTCCGGATCGTCGGCGTACCAGGCACCCAGCGGGGCGACCCGCATGGCCGCGCCGTTGCCCCAGGAACCCTGTCCGTTGAACAGTTCCGCGGCGAGCGTGCGCCAGTCCGCGCCCTCGCGGATCAGGCGCAGCATCCGGTTCACGGCGGGCCCGTAGCCGCGGTCGAAGTCGTGGTGCCGGGCGAAGGAGGCGGCCAGCGCGTCCTGGTCCACCCGGCCGTGCCCGGCGAGCACGGCCACCACCGAGCAGGCCATCTCGGTGTCGTCGGTCCACTGCCACGGATCGCTGCCGGCGGGCAGCTCGCGCCGCTTGAGCAGCGGGTAGTTCACGGGGACGAAGTACTGGGAACCCAGTGCGTCGCCCAGGGCCAGCCCTCGGAGGCTGGCCATGGCGCGTGCGTAGCGCCCTTCGGGAGAGGAGTCAGAGGTCATCGCGCGTCACTCTAGCCGTCCAGGTCGTAAGGCTCGGGTGTGGTCCACCGCTCAAACGGGCGGTCCATCCGGTACCGGCCGTCGGAGCCCAACAGGAGCACCCGGTACTCGCCGTTCCCCGGGTTGGAGAGTGCCTCGAACTCGGCCACGGACCAGTGGAACCAGCGCATGCAGAACAGCCTCATCGTCAGGCCGTGCGTCACGAGCAGCACGTTCTCCGGATGATCCGGGGCCTCGAAGCTGCGGTAGAGGCTCTCCAGGAAGGCCCCGACCCGGTCGTACACGTCCGCGCCCGACTCCCCCTGCGCGAAGCGGTAGAAGAAGTGCCCGTACGCGTCCCGGTAGGCCTTCTGCAGCCGTACGTCCTCCCGCTCCTGCCAGTTCCCCCAGTCCTGCTCGCGCAGCCTCGGCTCCTCGCGCATGCGTACGCGCGTCGGGTCCAGGCGCAGCTCGCGGAAGGTCTGCAGGGTCCGGCGGTACGGGGAGACGTACGCGCTGACGTGCTCGTCCCCGAAGAGCTCGCGCAGGCGCACGCCGGCCTCCGCCGCCTGCTCGCGCCCGGTGCGGGTCAGCCGGAGGGCGTGGTCGGGCTCCCGCTCGTACACCGTGTCATCGGCATTGCCCTCCGATTCCCCGTGCCGGACAAGGACGATGCGCCGTGGTCGAACCATTCCACGACCCTATTCGGCCACCGCCGGGCACATCGACCGGGCTCGCCGGTCGAGACAGGCGCCGACCATACAGTCGGGTCGTCAGACACCCCCGGTCACACCGTCCAGGACGGTTCGAGGTCGACGACGTCCCCGGTGAGGGCCTCCACATCGGCCTGGATCTGGGCGCGCAGCGACAGCCGTTCGACGCGCTCCTGCCGGTACTTGCCGTGTTCGGCCGCCGCGTGCCACATCGACAGCACAAGGAACTCGCGGCCGGGAGCCTCGCCGAAGAGGCCCCGGACCATGCCGGGCGAGCCCGCCATGGCCGGGTTCCAGACCTTCTCCTGCATGAGCGCGAAATGGTCCACGCGGCCTTCCCGCACCCGGGTGTGGGCGACCCGGACGACGTCGGCGTCGGTGAAGCGCGGTTCGAAGCCGGTCTTCACGTCGAAGCGGTGGTCGAAGAGCGTGACCCGCGCGTCGGTGTAGGTGCCGTTCTGCGAAGCGGCCAGCCGGTCGTGGGAGCGGGCCATGAAGGAGTCGTAGAAGGAACGGCTCTCCCAGAAGGTGAAGACGTGCGCCACCCCCTGCCGGCCCCGGCTCCAGCCGCCGCCCTGCCCCCGGAATCCGGGTTCGCCGGGCAGCCCCGCCCATTTGCGCTGCCCGCGCTCGAACCCGCGTCGGTCCGTCACCGTGCAGCGAATCCACTTGACCAGCACTGCGCCATCGTACGGGCCCGGCGGGGCCCGGGTCAGTCCTCGGCGCGGTACATCCGAAGGAGTTCCGCCGCGTCCCGCTCGGACAGCCGAAGCCCGAACTCCCGCCCGAGCAGGGCGAGCAGTTCTCCGGCCGGAACCTCCCGCCGCTCGGTCCGCCCGTCGGGGAGCAGCCGCGAGAGCTCCCGCCCTACGAGGGCCAGGCGCTCGGAGTCGCCCTGCCGCTGGACGACGACCCGGCCGACGAAGGCGGAGCGGGGGTGCGAGGAGCTGTAGTGGTTCAGCACCACGTAGTCGACGGGGTGGTAGGGCTGCGGGGAGAAGGCGTACAGGTCCCGCCAGGCGCCCTCGCGCGGTACGCACAGCACGAGGACCCCGTCCGCTTCCTCCCGGACGCGGAACACCCACTCCCCCTGGCGCACTTCGGCGCCGGGGCGCGCCAGAGGCACGGGCTCGCGCGGCCCCTGCCAGCCGAACCCGGCGTCGCAGAGCCAGGGTTCCCCTTCCACGGTGACGACGAGGACGGCATGCGTCACCGCGGTCAGGGAGCCTCCCCGGGAGCGGTTGCGGGCGCCGCGTCCGGAGACCTCGAAGCCGATCCGCTCCAGGGCGGCGGCCAGCAGGGTGTTCTGCTCGTAGCAGTAGCCACCGCGGCGGCCGTGCACGAGCTTGCCCTCGACCTCCTTGACGTCCAGCCCGACGGGGCGGCCGAACAGCACGTCCAGGCTCTCGAAGGTGATCGCACCGGTGTGCGCCCGGTGCACTGCCCTCAACGTCGCCAGGTCGGCGCGGAGTTCCCCGCCCTCCCAGCCGATCCGCTCCAGATAGGCGTCGAGATCCAGCTCGTCGCCACCCCACACCGCGCCCATGCTCCCCATGGCTCCCCCGTTCTCCGCACTCGATATTCGGGGGGCGGTCGTCCGGCCGCCCCCCCCCCCCCCCCGTTATCTTTTTCGCGGTCCTGCAATGGGGCCGCTGGCCTCCGGGCCCGGTATGACTGTGTCCCCTCTGTCGAAGGCATGACCTGGGGGGTGGTGTCGCCGGGTCCGTGGGGTGCCGTCACAGACGCTGATGAGAGACCCGGCCACCGCCCGGCCTGGCGCAATGCCGGACAGTTCGCGGGCGGCAGGTCTGCATAACGTGGATGCGCGAGCACGGTGCCGCCGCCGAGGCCGGCAGGATCCAACCACCCTGGAGGGGTGCGATGTTAGACACCGGCGATGTGGCCGTCTTCCTGGGTATGGACGTCGGCAAGAGCGCCCACCACGGCCACGGGCTGACGCCGGCGGGCAAGAAGGTCTTCGACAAGCCGATGCCCAACAGCGAACCGAAACTGCGGGCCGTCTTCGACAAGCTGATCGCGAAGTTCGGCACGGTGCTGGTGATCGTGGACCAACCGGCCTCGATCGGCGCTCTGCCGCTGACCGTGGCCCGCGACGCGGGCTGCGAGGTCGCCTACCTTCCCGGACTCGCGATGCGGCGGATCGCCGACCTGTATCCGGGCGAGGCGAAAACCGACGCGAAGGACGCGGCGGTCATCGCGGACGCCGCCCGCACCATGCCGCACGTCCTGCGTTCGCTGGAGCTGACCGACGAGATCACCGCCGAGCTCACGGTGCTGACCGGCTTCGACCAAGACCTCGCCGCCGAAGCCACCCGCACCAGCAACCGAATACGCGGTCTGCTCACGCAGTTCCACCCCAGCCTCGAGCGCGTGCTTGGGCCCCGGCTGGACCACCCGGCCGTCACCTGGCTCCTCGAGCGCCACGGATCTCCGGCCGCTCTGCGCAAAGCGGGCCGCCGCAGGCTCGTCGAACTCATCCGCCCGAAAGCCCCGCGCATGGCCGCCCGGCTGATCGACGAGGTCTTCGACGCCCTGGACGAGCAGACCGTCGTGGTCCCGGGAACCGGCACCCTCGACATCGTGATCCCGTCCCTGGCCGCCTCGCTCGCAGCGGTTCACGACCAGCGCCGGGCGCTCGAAGCCCAGATCAGCACCCTGCTGGAGGCCCACCCTCTTCACCCGGTCCTGACCTCGATGCCGGGAGTCGGAGTCAGGACCGCTGCCGTCCTGCTGGTCACCGTCGGCGACGGCACCAGTTTTCCCAGCGCCGCCCACCTCGCCTCCTACGCCGGTCTCGCCCCCACGACCAGATCCTCGGGGACCTCGATCCACGGCGAACACGCACCACGAGGCGGAAACCGGCAGCTCAAACGCGCCATGTTCCTCTCCGCCTTCGCCTGCATGAACGCTGACCCGGCCTCACGCGCCTACTACGACCGGCAAAGAGCCCGCGGCAAAACCCACACCCAGGCCCTCCTCCGACTCGCCCGCCAACGCATCAGCGTCCTGTTCGCCATGCTCCGCGACGGCACCTTCTACGAGTCCAGAGTCCCCACCATCACCCTCGCCGCATGACCATCCCAAACAGCCTCATACCCGGCACCACGTCCTTGACGAAGGACATAGAGACACCCCCCCCCCCCCCCGCACAATGATCGCCATGCCCGCCTTCCACACCAACCCGCTGTTCGCCCGCCTGGCTTCGGCCGAGCGGATCCTCGTCGCCGGGGCCGGAGGCGGTTTCGACGTCTACGCCGGCCTCCCGATCGCCCTCTCCCTCCTGCACCAGGGCAAGGAGGTCCACCTGGCGAACCTCTCCTTCAGCGCGCTCGCGGGCCTCCCGGTCGACGACTGGGTCGCCCCGGACGTCGTCGCCGTCGGCCCCGACTCGGCACCGCACCAGACGTACTTCCCCGAGCGAACCCTGACCCAGTGGCTGGAACTGCACCGCTACCCGTCCACGGTGTACGCCTTCCAGTCCGTCGGCGTCCAGCCGCTGCGGGATCAGCCACTCGCTCGTGCTGGAGAACATCGCGGCCCTGGAACGGGACAGATCGAGGTCTTCCGCGAGGAAGTGATCACCCGCCCGGCCCGGACCTTCCCCCACTGAGCCCCACCGGGCCCCCGCCGAGCGTGAACGCGGAAGCGGGGACCGGCCCCGTGGGCCGGTCCCCGCTCCTTCAGCTACTCAGCAGCAGCGTTCGTGCTCGTCAGCTGCAGCCGCTGGTCGAGCCGCAGCCCTCGCAGATGTAGCAGGAGCCGGCGCGCTGCATCTTCGTACCGCAGGAGAAGCACAGCGGGGCGTCGGCGGAGACGCCGAGCTGCATCTCGACCAGTTCGGCGTTGGAGTGCGCCGTCTTGGCGGCCGGGGCCGGGACGACCGCGACCGGCTTGACGACCGGGACGGTCTGGACCGCGGCGAGCGGGGCCGCCTGGGTCAGGGACTCCGTGTCGAGCTCCTCGTCGAGGGGCTCGTAGGAACCGGTGTCCAGGTGGCGCTGACGCTCCTCGGCGGAGTGGATGCCGAGGGCCGAGCGGGTCTCGAAGGGCAGGAAGTCGAGCGCCACGCGACGGAAGATGTAGTCGACGATCGACTGCGCCATCCGCACGTCCGGGTCGTCCGTCATGCCGGCCGGCTCGAAGCGCATGTTCGTGAACTTCGCGACGTACGTCTCCAGCGGGACGCCGTACTGCAGACCGACCGAGACGGCGATCGAGAAGGCGTCCATCATGCCCGCGAGGGTCGAACCCTGCTTGGACATCTTCAGGAAGACCTCGCCGAGACCGTCGTCCGGGTAGGAGTTCGCGGTCATGTAGCCCTCGGCGCCACCGACCGTGAAGGAGGTGGTGATCCCCGGGCGGCCCTTCGGGAGGCGCTTGCGGACCGGGCGGTACTCGATGACCTTCTCGACGGCCGTCCGGATGGTGTCCTCCGCCTTGGCGGTGACCTCCTCCTTCTCCTCTTCCTTCTTCTTCGCGGAGAGGGGCTGGCCGACCTTGCAGTTGTCGCGGTAGATCGCGAGCGCCTTGACGCCCAGCTTCCACGCCTCGAAGTAGATCTCCTCGATCTCCTCGACGGTCGCCGTCTCCGGCATGTTGACCGTCTTCGAGATCGCGCCGGAGATCCAGGGCTGGATCGCGGCCATCATGCGCACGTGGCCCATCGCGGAGATGGAACGCTCGCCCATCGCGCAGTCGAAGACCGAGTAGTGCTCGGGCTTGAGGCCCGGGGCGTCGACGACCACGCCGTGCTCGGCGATGTGGGCGACGATCGCCTCGATCTGCTCTTCCTGGTAGCCCATGCGGCGCAGGGCCTGCGGAACGGTGCCGTTGACGATCTGCATCGAGCCGCCGCCGACGAGCTTCTTGAACTTGACCAGGGCCAGGTCCGGCTCGACACCGGTGGTGTCGCAGGACATCGCCAGACCGATGGTGCCGGTCGGCGCGAGGACGGAGGCCTGCGAGTTGCGGAAGCCGTTCTTCTCGCCGAGGCGGATCACGTCCTGCCAGGCCTCGGTGGCCGCGGCCCAGATGACGTTGTCCAGGTCCTCGGTGCGCGGCGCGACGGCGTTGGCGTCGGCGTGCTGCTTCATGACGCGCTTGTGTGACTCGGCGTTGCGGGCGTAGCCGTCGTACGGGCCGACGATCGCGGCCAGCTCGGCGGAGCGCTTGTACGCGGTACCGGTCATCAGCGAAGTGATCGACGCGGCGAGGGTGCGGCCGCCGTCGGAGTCGTACGCGTGGCCGGTGGCCATCAGCAGGGCGCCGAGGTTGGCGTAGCCGATGCCCAGCTGGCGGAAGGCGCGGGTGTTCTCGCCGATCTTCTGCGTCGGGAAGTCCGCGAAGCAGATGGAGATGTCCATCGCGGTGATGACCAGCTCGACGACCTTGGAGAAGCGCTCGGCGTCGAAGGACTGGTTGCCCTTGCCGTCGTCGTCGAGGAACTTCATCAGGTTCAGCGAGGCGAGGTTGCAGGACGTGTTGTCCAGGTGCATGTACTCGCTGCACGGGTTGGACGCGGTGATGCGGCCGGACTCGGGGCAGGTGTGCCAGTTGTTGATCACACCGTCGTATTGGATGCCCGGGTCGGCACAGGCCCACGCGGCCTCGGCGAGCTTGCGGAAGAGCGACTTGGCGTCGACCGTCTCGATGACCTCGCCGGTCATGCGGGCACGCAGGCCGAACTCGGTGCCGTTCTCGACGGCCGTCATGAACTCGTCGTTCACGCGGACGGAGTTGTTGGCGTTCTGGTACTGGACGGACGTGATGTCGTCGCCGCCCAGGTCCATGTCGAAGCCCGCGTCGCGCAGGGCGCGGATCTTCTCCTCTTCCTTCACCTTGGTCGCGATGAAGTCCTCGACGTCCGGGTGGTCCACGTCCAGGACGACCATCTTGGCCGCGCGGCGGGTGGCGCCGCCCGACTTGATCGTTCCGGCGGACGCGTCGGCGCCGCGCATGAAGGAGACCGGGCCGGAGGCGTTGCCGCCGGAGGAGAGGAGCTCCTTGGAGGAGCGGATGCGGGAGAGGTTCAGGCCGGCGCCGGAGCCGCCCTTGAAGATCATGCCCTCTTCCTTGTACCAGTCGAGGATCGACTCCATGGAGTCGTCGACGGCCAGGATGAAGCAGGCGGAGACCTGCTGCGGCTGGGGCGTGCCGACGTTGAACCACACCGGCGAGTTGAAGCTGAAGATCTGGTGCAGGAGCGCGTAGGTCAGCTCGTGCTCGAAGATCTCCGCGTCGGCGGGCGACGTGAAGTAGTCGAAGTCCTCGCCGGCCTTCGTGTACGTCTTCACGATCCGGTCGATGAGCTGCTTCAGACCGGTCTCGCGCTGCGGGGTGCCGACCGCGCCGCGGAAGTACTTGCTGGTGACGATGTTGACCGCGTTCACCGACCAGAAGTCGGGGAACTCGACGCCGTACTGCTCGAAGTTGACCGAGCCGTCGCGCCAGTTGGTCATGACGACGTCGCGGCGCGCCCAGGTCACCTCGTCGTACGGGTGCACGCCCGGGGTGGTGTGGATGCGCTCGATACGCAGGCCGCTCTTGGCAGTCTTGGTGCCCTTGGCGCGGGACCCTCGTGCCGAGCTGCTCGCCGTCTCTGTCATGCCGTTCCTCCCAATGCGGGCAAAACGCCCTAAAGTGCCAGCGCTATTCCGCGGCACGGTGCTGTGTGTCTTGTATCTACGTCTTCTTCGCCGGACCCACCGGCCGCTCCACGACGCGCATGCGACGGGGAACGGGCAGGCCGGTCAGTCGGCGGCGGAGGCGGGCACGGGGACCGGAGCGGTCCCACCGGGCTCGCACTCTTCGTGAGGCCGCGGCACGCGGAGTTCCGCGATGGCGGTCTCGAAGTCTTCGAGTGTGTCGAACGCCTTGTAAACGGACGCGAACCGGAGGTACGCGACCAGATCGAGGTCCTGCAACGGGCCGAGTATGGCCAGACCCACGTCGTGGGTGGTCAGCTCGGCACTCCCGGTGGCGCGCAGCGCTTCCTCGACCCGCTGGCCGAGCTTGGCGAGGGCGTCCTCGGTGACCGGCCGCCCCTGGCACGCCTTGCGCACGCCGGAGATGACCTTGGTACGGCTGAAGGGTTCGGTCACCCCGCTGCGCTTGATCACCATCAGCGAGGCCGTCTCCACCGTCGTGAAGCGACGGGAGCAGTCGGGGCACTGGCGGCGCCGGCGGATCGACGTGCCGTCGTCGGTGGTGCGACTGTCGACGACACGGCTGTCGGGGTGCCTGCAGAAGGGGCAGTGCATGGTTCCCTCACCCTCCTCTTGGCACGACTGAATCACCTCGTGAGACCCCTGAACGGCAGAGTCGAAGCTCTGTCGGGAGGCTCTCGAAGCAGCCACAAGCATATGCGATGTCGGGGACCCCGGCAGACCGAGGACCACAACTTCTGGGTGGCAGCGCTCATCCAACCACTAGATCTTGGGTTGTGGTGGATTTACACCGCTCCGCGTGTCGTGGCGTCCGATGGCCGGATAACAGGCCCCGCAGTGCCACACTGGGCGCAGACCCGGACGGTGGCGACCCGACCCGGAAGGGTACCGTAAGCAGTGGCTCCGCAGCCGAACCCCCGTTCGGTCCGGATGACCCGTCGGCGGTCCATACACCTCACGAAGTGACCACGGTGGGTGATCTCCGATTTTTCACTCGAACGTGTGTTTGGCGCAACCTTTCGAAAGCTACTACCGTTGTCCAGCTAGGGAGAACATTTCGAGAGGGGCCGACGTGACCACCACCGCAGACAGTGCCACCATCACTGCCCAGAACCGCTCCCAGAGCCGACTCGAGCCGGTGCATGCCATGAACGACGCAAGTCTGAACCCGGAGGCGGAGCCCGTGCGCCCCGCACGCTCGCTGCCAGGGCGACCTCCAGGCATCCGCGCCGACAGCTCCGGGCTCACGGACCGGCAGCGGAGGGTCATCGAGGTCATTCGCGACTCGGTGCAGCGGCGCGGGTACCCGCCGTCGATGCGGGAGATCGGCCAGGCGGTCGGCCTGTCCAGCACCTCTTCGGTCGCGCACCAGCTGATGGCCCTGGAGCGCAAGGGCTTCCTGCGCCGCGACCCCCACCGCCCCCGGGCGTACGAGGTGCGCGGCTCCGACCAGCCCAGCTCGCAGCCCACGGACACCACGGGCAAGCCCGCGGCCTCGTACGTGCCCCTGGTCGGCCGGATCGCGGCCGGTGGCCCGATCCTGGCCGAGGAGTCGGTGGAGGACGTGTTCCCCCTCCCCCGCCAGCTCGTGGGCGACGGAGAGCTGTTCTGCCTCAAGGTCGTCGGCGACTCGATGATCGAGGCCGCCATCTGTGACGGGGACTGGGTCACGGTCCGCCGCCAGCCCGTCGCGGAGAACGGCGACATCGTCGCCGCCATGCTGGACGGCGAGGCCACGGTCAAGCGTTTCAAGCGCGAGGACGGCCACGTCTGGCTGCTCCCGCACAACGCCGCCTACCAGCCGATCCCCGGCGACGAGGCCACCATCCTCGGCAAGGTCGTGGCGGTACTGCGCCGGGTCTGACGCCCCGCGCCCTCATCCAGCTCCGGGACCTACTGCGCCGGTCCCGGAGCTGCTTTGTGTGTACGGGGCCCTCGCCCTACGTGTCCTCGGCCTACTTGTCCTCGGCCTACTTGTCCTCGGCCTGCGCCGCTGCGTCGATCGCGGCCAGCGAGCGGCGGACCTGGTTGCGGTCCGTGGTGTACCAGAAGTCCGGCAGCGTGGCCCGCAGGAAGCTCCCGTAGCGGGCCGTGGCCAGCCGCGGGTCCAGGACCGCCACGACGCCCTTGTCCCCGGTGGCCCGTACGAGACGGCCCGCGCCCTGGGCCATGAGCAGTGCCGCGTGCGTTGCCGCGACGGACATGAAGCCGTTCCCGCCGCGCTCCTCGACCGCCTTCTGCCGGGCGCTCATGAGCGGGTCGTCGGGACGCGGGAACGGGATCCTGTCCATGATCACCAACTGACAGCTGGGCCCCGGTACGTCCACGCCCTGCCACAGCGACAGGGTCCCGAACAGGCAGGTCTTCGGGTCGGCGGCGAAGGCCTTGATCAGCTCGCCGAGGGTCTCCTCGCCCTGGAGCAGGATCGGATTCTCGAGCCGGCCGCGCAGTTCCTCGGCGGCGGCCTTCGCCCCTCGCATGGAGGAGAACAGTCCGAGGGTGCGACCGCCCGCCGCCTCGATCAGCTCTGCGAGCTCGTCCATCATGTCGCCGCGGGTGCCCTCGCGGCCGGGGGTGGCCAGGTGCTTGGCGACGTAGAGGATGCCCTGCTTGGGGTAGTCGAAGGGCGAGCCGACGTCGAGGCCCTTCCACTGCGGCACGTCCTCGCCCTCGACGCCCTCCGGGGACAGGCCCATGGACGCCGCGACCCCGTTGAAGTCGCCGCCGAGCTTGAGGGTCGCTGAGGTCAGGACCACCGAGCGGTCCGCGAACAGCTTCTCGCGCAGCAGGCCGGACACCGACAGCGGAGCCACCCGGAGGGTGGCGCCGAAGCGGTCGTGGCGTTCGTACCAGACCACGTCGTACTCGGAGCCGGCCGTGATCCGCTCGGCCACCCCGTGCACGCTCTCCACCGCGGCGAGCGCCTGCTTGCGGACGGCGTCCTCGTCGTGGACCGACTTGTCCCGCGTGTTGCCGATCGCCGAGATCACGCTGCGCGAGGCGTCCCGCAGGGCCATCAGCGCGTAGCCGAGGTCCTCGGGGATCTCCTCGAGCCGGCCGGGGAGAGCCAGCTCCATGACCCGCTCGAAGGTCTCGGACGCGGTCTGCAGGGAGTCGGCGGTCTTCTCGTCGACCAGCTTCGCCGCGCGCTTCACGGCGCGGTTGACCTGACCCGGGGTGAGCTCTCCCGTGGCGACCCCGGTCACCCGGGACACCAGCTCGTGGGCCTCGTCGACGATCAGCACCTCGTGCTGCGGGAGGACCGGGGCGCCCTCGATGGCGTCGATGGCGAGGAGCGCGTGGTTCGTGACGACCACGTCCGCGAGCTTGGCCCGCTCGCGGGCGGCCTCCGCGAAGCACTCCGCGCCGTACGCGCACTTCGTCGCGCCCAGGCATTCGCGGGAGGAGACGGAGATCTGCGCCCAGGCCTTGTCGGAGACGCCCGGGGTGAGGTCGTCGCGATCGCCCGTCTCGGTCTCGTCCGCCCAGTCGCGCAGCCGCAGCAGGTCCTGGCCGAGCTTGCTGGTCGGGGTGGCCGCCTCGAACTGGTCGAAGAGGCCCTCCTCCTCGTCCTGCGGGGCACCCTCGTGCAGACGGTGCAGGCACAGGTAGTTGGAGCGGCCCTTGAGCATGGCGAACTGCGGGCGGCGGCGGAGCTGCGGATGCAGCGCCTCCACCGTCCGGGGCAGGTCGCGCTCGACGAGCTGGCGCTGGAGGGCCAGCGTCGCCGTGGCCACGACCACGCGCTCGCCGTGCGCGAGGGCCGGCACCAGGTAGCCCAGGGACTTACCGGTGCCGGTACCGGCCTGGATGAGGCGGTGGGAACTGTCGTCGATCGCTTCGGCGACGGCTTCGGCCATGGCCACCTGGCCGGGGCGCTCCGTGCCGCCGACGGCGGAGACGGCGGCGTGCAGCAGGTCGGGGAGGGAGGGCTTCGTCATAGCAGTGCCAACCCTACGGGGCTCCGCCGACAGTGGCCGCACCGGCGAGCGGTCATGACCGGTGGAGGGGGTTCGGCACGGTGCCGTGGCGCACGGCGTGCGGGCGGTCGGGCCGGTCGCGGTAGCCGTCCTCGTAGAGACGGTTCCTGTTCAGACAGAGCCGCACGATGCGTTCGCCGAGCAGGTCGAAGAGCTCGTAGCGCTCCTTGAGCTCCGGGAAACGGGCCTGGTGGCGCAAGATCTCCGCCCGCACGAGGGACCAGAACGTGTCCTCCGGGACCCCGAGCCGGTCCTCGCAGAGGGCGGAGAGGTAGCGGAAGACGCCGACGAAGAGCCCCGAGTGGATGAACTGGGGCAGGAAGTCCGCAGGCTCGGTGAGCAGGACCGCCCGGACCTCGTCGGGCATGGTCGCCAGCTCGGGCAGCGGTTCGGCACTGATGTTGACGTCGTCCACGAAGTCCTTGACCGCGAGGCGGACCGGGACGTCGTGCTCGTCGAAGATCACGACGGTGTTCTCTCCGTGCGGGGAGAAGACGGTGCCGTAGCGGTAGAGGAAGCGGAGCAGGGGCGGCAGCAGGGCGGCGAAGAGCCGCTGGAGCCAGACCGTGGGCGTCAGACCGGAACGGGCGACGAGCTCGGCGGTGAAGGAGCGGCCGCGGGGATCGGTGTGCAGGAGCGAGGCGAGGGTGCGGGCCCGCTCGCCGGGGGCGAGGTGCCCGGTCAGCGGTTCGCGCCAGATCGCGCCGAGCAGCTCCTTGTACTGGTACGGGACTTCGGGGAGCGCGTCGTAGACGGGGTGGCGGACCGTGACGGAGGCGACCTCTCCGAGCAGGATCACTCCGCATTCCTCGCGGAGGAAGGGGTCGCCGTCGCGCAGGGAGTGGATCCAGGCGGTGACGGCGGGCGCCGCGAGGGCCAGGTCCGAGGGCAGGCCGCGCCAGACCATGGTGTTGAGGACGGAGAGCGGCAGTTTGACGCTGTGGCGGTCGGGGCGGGTGAGGTTGAGGAAGGTGCGGATCGACTGCTGGGGAAGGCGGAGGTCGGGGTCGGCGGGGAGCGGGACCAGGGTGCCGGCGGCGAGGGCCGGGGCGAAGACGGGCAGGAGGACCTCGTCCCACTGCCAGGGGTGGACGGGGAGGTAGAGGTAGCCGAGCGGGTCGAGGCCGCGGTCGCGCAGGGTCCGGTCGAAGAGGGTGCGGGTGACGGGGTCGAGCTCGGCCGAATAGAGACGGGCGGGGTCTTCCAGACCGGCGGTGCCCCGGTAGTGCGCGAGGGAGGTGTGGGCGGCGAGCCAGGGCAGGCGCTGGGGGGTGCGGGCCTCGGGCGCCCAGGCGGCGGTGTCGGAGGCGGAGAGTCCGATCCGCCCCTTGTTGAGGACGAGCCAGGGGTGGCCGGTCTGGTGGCCTTCGAGGGCCGCGTAGTCGAGGTCGGCGAGGACGTCCGCGGTGAGCGCGGTGTGGTCGATGCGGGCGTCGGCCGCGAGCGTGGCGCTGAGCTCGCGCACGAGGTGGCCGAGGGTGGCGCCGTCGAGGCCGAGGAGGGTGCGCGCGCGGATGAGGAAGGCGTAGGGGTCCCCGAAGGCGGTCGGTGCCCCGGAGGCGGTCTGCGGCCCGGAGGCGGTCGGTGCCCCGGAGGTCGCGGGCTGCGGGGTGAGGGTGATCGTGTCGGGGGTGACGTGCCAGCTGCCGTACGAGCGGCGGCGGGCCCGGAAGCCGAGGCTGCTGCCGTCGTCGAGGGTGAGCGTCCAGGCATCGCCGGAGGCGGCCGGGGCGGGGACCGGGGTGATGATCTCCTCGTACGCGAACTCACCGAGCATCTTGGCGAGCAGGCGGCGGGCGGCGAAATCCCAGGTCGGGCGGTTCAGTTCGGGCGGTGTGCACGGGTGCTGGGGCGACGGGGGCACGGTGTCCGAGAGGTGGGGGCCTGGGGAGTCGGGGGCTGCGGGGAAGTTCTGCACGGGACTCCTCAAGATCGGGAACTTTGCTGCATGGCGCAGAGTTTTCGAGGTGAGATGTGCGGGAAGTGAAGAGGTGTACGGGAACTGCGGGGCGGCGGGGACGGCGTGAGTGAGGCGGGCGGGGCGGTGCTCAGAGGAGATTGCGCAGCGCCCGTTCGCGGATCATCAGGGCGGCTCGCTTGCCGGGCAGTTCGATCTCCAAGGGGCAGCGGAAGCCGGAGTTCAGGAAGGCTGATACGGAGGGGGTGTTGCGGATGTCCGGTTCGGCGATGACGCGCATGCAGCGCGGGCGGTTGTCGAGCACCAGGTCGGCGACGGCGCGCAGGAGCGCGGTGCCCAGACCTCGGCCGCGGTTCGTGCCGTCTCCGATGAGCAGGTGGATACCCGTGTCGTGGGGGCGCGCCGGGTAGTACGCGGAGAGCGGGTCGAGGTCGGCCCGGTAGATCTCCCAGTAGCTCATCGGCGTCCCGTCGAGGAGGCCGAGGCACGGGATGCTGCGACTTTGCCCGTCCAATTGCGTCCACACGTGGGCGGCGGTGACGGCGGCCGGGCCGGCCAGTTCCCAATAGGCGTCCACCTGAGGGTCGTTCATCCAGCCGGTGAGCAGCTCCAGGTCGCGGTCGAGCCGTACCGGTTCGAGGCGGAAGACGCCGGACCTCGTCGTGACGCCGCCCCAGGCCGCCGGGGAGTCGAGCAGATCGGCTTCGGCGAGCCGGGGCAGCGACTCGGCGCTGAGACGCGGTGCCGGGGTGCGGAACACCTCCGTGCGAAGCACATCGGTGCGGGCCACATCGGTGAGGAGCACTCCGGTGTGGAAATCGGTGGAGGGCATCGGGGGCTCTTCTCCGTTTCGGTGCTGACGCGTCAATCGTGAAGGGGGTTGGCGATGGTGACGTAGACGGACTGGGTGTCGACGGGGCCGACGAGCTCGTCCAGGCCTCCGAGGCGGGTGAGTAGATTCGCCTTGCAACGCAGGGTGGGTGAGTCGAGCAGCCTCTCGGGGAGCGGGCCGAGGCCCCTGGCCTTGCCGAGGAAACGACGGAATGCGGCCAGCAGGATGCGTTCGTCGGCGAGTCGCTGGGAGCCGAAGGCCCCGATGAGACCGAGCACGTTGTTGATGCCGAGGTAGTAGGCGAAGCGTTCGTCGGTGACGGCGTCGGAGACGAAGGTGTCGCTCGTGGCGCCGATTCCGGGGAGCCGGCGCTCCAGCTCCGCGCGGCGGGATGCGCGGAAGTAGTAGCCCTGGTTGTCGCGGTAGCGGCCGCCGACCGGCCAGCCGGCCGGGTCGAGGAGCACCAGCGTGTTCTGCTGGTGCGCTTCGAGGGCGATCCCGGCGAGCTCGTCGAAGGCGAGGACCGGCAGGACGACGTGTTCGAGGTAGCGCAGGAACCACTCGGCGGCGACGGCGGAGGTCGTCCGCCCCGTGGTGGCGGCGAGCCGCGAGACGGTCTCGGCGAGCCGGGAGCTCATGCCGGTCCGCCCGGGCCACGGACGGGGTGCGGTGAGTGCGGCGATGCAGAGGGCGTCGTCGCCCGGTCGGAAGGGGTTGTGCCGGAGCATGACGTCGAGTCCGGGGACGGGTGCACCGTCCGGGGCGTCGACGGCGACCCACGCGGGATCGCGGACGATGTCGAAGCCGGGGTGGGCGGACTGCCACCGCTCGGCGAGTCCGGTGCGGAGCAGCCGGTGCACCTCGATGCCGCGGTGGAGTTCCTTGCGGAGGTTCTCCCGACGGGAGTTGGTGATGCGCAGGCCGAGGGAGAGCTTGAGCATCGCGGGGGCGCCGGGCTGGTGGACGGTGCGGATGGAGGAGGTCGGATACCAGGGGGCGCCGTACGGGCCCAGGTCGTGCAGGAGTCCCGCGTCGCGGAGGGCGGCGGCCGCTGGGCGCTGGAGCAGGTCGCGGGCCTGCCAGGGGTGAAGGGGAAGCGGGGTGGCACCGTCGGGCACCGGGAGCCCGGGGGCGAGACGGCCCAGGAGCCGGGCGGCCGAGACCGGGCGGCCGCGTTCGGTCCAGGCGGAGTCGGTGGCGAGGACGGCGGGTGCGACCGCCACCCAGTGCAGGGGGAAGGAGCCGTGCAGTTCGGGTGAGTAGCGGCGCACTTCGGCTTCGGAGAGCCCTTCGCGGCTCTTCGGGGTCGGGTGCAGCGGGTGGCCGAGGAGGAGCGACTGTTCGGAGGTGAGGAACCGGTCCGCGGCGACGGGGTCGGGTGCGGCCGGGCGTTGGCGGCGGTCGGTGATGAACTCGGCGGTCCGGTGCACCGAGTCGGCGACCCGGCCGACGAGGTCGGCGCCGCCGGGGGCACCGTCGCCGGGGGCCTTTCCGGGGGTGCCTTCGCCTTCGCGGGAGATCAGTGCCGCGAGGGTGACCGCGTCCACGGCCGGGGCGTCGGCGGTGACGCCTTCGATGCGGGCCGGGCCGAAGCGGTGCCAGCCGGCTGTGGACCAGTAGCGGACGGCGACGAGCAGGGCGGCGCCCGATGCGGGGAGGGGGATGCGCAGGACGGGACCGGCGGGCTGTTCGAGTCCGGTCTCGCGGACCCAGCAGCGCAGCAGGTTCTCCACCGAGGCGGCCTCGGCGGCGACCCTGGGGTCGGGGTGGTCCAACGGGTCGGTCGCTCCCGCGCGGGGCCGGGCGGTGCCGTCCTTCTGCCGTGGCACCGCGGCCGGTGACTGCGGCTCGGCCGGCGGCCAGGGCATGCCCGCCGCAGGCATGCCCGGAAGCCCACCGGCAGGACCGTTGGAGCCGTCACCTGGCGGCGCCGATGCCGTGGCCCGCTCTTCCGCTTCGGCTGCGCCGCGTCGTGGGGCCGCCGCGTCCTGGGCAGCGGTGGGCGTGCCGGTGGAACCCGAGGCCGAAGGGGCCGTCTCAGAAGGCCCCTTGGGCACGGTCTTGCCCTGTCCCCCCGAGGGCAGCTCTCCCGAACGCCCCGGGCCTGACGGCGCCGGGTCGGCCGAGGAGCCGGGTCCGGTCGCCGCTCCCAAAACCTCCGCCCCGGGCCACCCGGCGAGGGCATCCGCGAAGCCCCCGGCCGACATCCCCTCAGCCAGTCCTGCCGGACCGGCGTCGGCCGCGCCCCCGGAAGCCGACCCCGAAGCCACGGCCGAAGGCACACCGCCCAAGGCCCCACTGAGAGCCGTCCCGCCGGGCCACGCGGCGGCGCCGGTCGAAGACCCACCGGGCACGGCCACATCGGCGGAGGAAGACCGCGGGAAACCACCCGACGCAGCAAGCAGCGGCGGCCACGCGGTGGGAGGAGCCGCATCGGCGGTGGGCCGAGAGGAACCGTCCGCCGAAGGAAGCAAGGGCGGCCATGCGGTAGGCGGCGTCGTGGACCCACCGGCCACAGACGCATCGGCGGCGGGCTGGGGAGAACGTTCCGCCGAAGCGGCTGTCGGCTGCCCTGCGGGGGCGGCGGGCGGAAGCTCACTCCCTGGCGACCCAGGTCGGGTCGCAGCAGCCGAAGGTGCCGGAGCCGGCGTGCCGTCCGAAGGGAAGGAGGGCGTGGGTCGCGCCGAAGCAGCCGTTGCAGCCGAGGCCGCATTGACTGGGGGCTGCCCGGCCGGGGCCCCTGGGACGGCCGGGGCCGGACTCGGACCGGGAGCCGTGGGCTCGGTACCGGAAGGCTCCCCCAGCCGGGTCGGGACGTTCCCGGCGGAGGCCGTCAGCGACGGTGAGGGCCGGCCGTCCGGAGACGGCGTCAGTCCGGCGCCGGGGGTCGGGCCCGACAGCGGCGTCGGCGCGGCTCGGCCTGCGGAAGCGGGAGCCGGTGTGCCCGCGGCGGCGGACCGGGCCCCCGGGGCGGAGGCCGGCGGCGGCTGGAACCCTGCGGGGGCCGTCGGAAGCAGTGAGGGCCGGTGCCCTTCCCCCGAGGCAGCCGGACCCTGGGCGGCGGCTGGGGGGGCCCCGATGGTGGGCGGTTCTCCGGGAGGAGCGGCTGACGCGGTTGAGCGGGGCCCGACCTCCTCCGCGGTCGGCCGGGGCGAGGAGCCGACGGGGAGAGGTGTGGAGGGTGTGTGCCCGTACCCGCGGTCGGAGGGAGAGCCCGGGGCCTCCGGAGAGGGGACCGGACCGCCCCCTACACCGGGTGGCGTGCCCGGGGCCGAGGCCGACATTGGCAAGGGCGCAGTGGGCACCGGCAGCGGCGCAGCCGCAGCAAGGGGGAACCCTGACGGATCGGCCTGCACCGACAGCGGTGGCGCGGGAGCAGGCGACGAATCCGATGAAGAGGGGGGCGGATCAGCGGGCACCGGTGGCACGGGCTCGACCGGAGCCGCCTGGGGCCGTAGCGGAGAGGGTGGGGCGGCAGCGGCCCGAGGTTGTGGGGACCCCCACGGGGACGGGGGCTGCGGCGGTGCGGTGGCAGCGGTCGGAGTCTGCGGCGGCTGTGGGGAGTTGGCAGGTGGATGCGCCGAAGCGGGCGGCGGGAAGGTGGGGCCCGAGGGGCTGAGCGGCGGGGCCGTCGGCGCCGTGGGCGTGGCCGGGGGAAGGCTGGAGCCCAAAGCTGCGGACGGTGATACCGGGGACGGGGCCGACGGACGGGTGGGACCCGAGGCGCCGGGCAGCAGCGCGGCGGGCGTCGCCGCCGGAAGGGTGGGATCCAACGCTGCGGGCGACAGGACCGGTGGCACCGTGGACGGGGCCGACGGGTGGGACGGGCCCGCGGCGCCGGGTGGCAGCACCGTGGAGGCCTCCGCCGGGAGGGCGGGGTCCAAGGCGCCGGGCGGCGGGACCGTGAGAGAGCCGGGGCCCATGGCTCCGGGCGGCGGCACCGTGGACGGGGCTGGCGGGAGGGTTGGACCCCCCGCTGTGGATGGCAGCACCGCAGGCGGGACCGGAGACACCGTGGCAGCGGCCTCGACGTTGGTTCCGTCCGGTACCAACGTCGAGGCCGACAGCGGCAAAGGCCGATCCCCCACCACAGGCGGCAGCACCGCGGGCCGGACCGGAGACACCGCGGCAGCGGCCGACGGAAGGCTGGGACCCGCGGCACCGGACGGCATCAACGTCGGGGACGACAGCGGAAGGTCCGGGTCCCCCGCCACAGGCGGCAACACCGCGGGCCGGACCGGAGACACCGCGGCAGCGGCCGACGGAAGAGTGGGACCCTCGGTACCGGACGCCATCAGCGTCGGGGGCGACGGCGGAAGGGTCGGGTCCACCGCTGCGGGCAGCAGCACCGTGGGCGGGGCCGAGGACTCCGGGGCGGTCGCCGACGGAAGCGTGGGACCTGCGGTGCCGGGGCGCACCACCGTGGCGGCGGCCGACGGGAGGGGCGAGCCCGAGGTGGTGGGCGGGACGGGCGAGCCCGATGTGGTGGGTGGGAGGGGTGAGCCCGGGGTGTTCGGTGGCGGGGCGGTGTTGGTGGGGGGCGGGAACGGGGATGTGGGGTGGAGGGGGTCGGGCATGGGGGTCCTTAGCGGCGGGTGGCGGCGGGGATGGCGTCGGCGAGGCGGTCGAGGACGGCCGCGGCCTGTTCGTCGGTCAGGGTGAGGGGAGGGAGGAGGCGGACGACGCTGGAGTGGCGGCCACCGAGTTCGACGATCAGGCCTCGGTCCAGGCAGGCCTGGCGGACGGCCACGGCGAGGTCGGGCGAGGCTTCCCCGGTGTCGGGGTCGGCCAGTTCGACGCCGATCATCAGCCCGCGGCCCCGTACGTCCGCCACGCACGGGTGCGCCGGGATCAAGCCGCGCAGGGCGCCGAGCATGCGCGCGCCCAGGATCCGCGCGCGCTCCGCGAGGCCGTTCTCCCGGACGTAGGCCAGCGTCGCGGTGCCCGCCGCCATGGCGAGCTGGTTGCCGCGGAAGGTGCCGGCGTGGGCACCGGGGGCCCACTGGTCCAACTCCGCCCGGTACACGATCACCGCGAGCGGCAGGCTGCCCCCGATGGCTTTGGAGAGCACCATCACGTCGGGGACGACCCCCGCGTGGTCGACCCCCCAGAAGGCCCCGGTGCGCCCGACCCCGGTCTGGACCTCGTCGGCGATCAGCGGGATCCCCCGCTCCGCCGTGATCTCCCGCATGCTGCGCAGCCAGGCGTCGGGGGCGGGGTGGACCCCGCCCTCTCCCTGGACGGGTTCGACGATCATCCCGGCGGGCGCGGGCACCCCGCTCTTGGGGTCGTCCAGCAGGTTCCGCGTCCAACGGGCCGACAGCTCCGCCCCCTCGGCCCCGCCGACTCCGAACGGGCAGCGGCGGTCCTGCGGATACGGCAGCCGGGTCACCCGTACGTCCGTGGCCCCGCCGGAGACGGCCAGTGCTCCCGTGGTCATGCCGTGGTAGGCCCCGGTGAAGGCGAGCATCCCCGAACGGCCGGTCGCGGTGCGGACGAGGGTCAGCGCGGCTTCCACCGCGTCCGTCCCGGCCGGGCCGCAGAACTGGATGCGGGCGTCCGCGGCAAGCTCCGCCGGCAGGGTCGCGAACAGTTCGGTGGTGAAGGCGTCCTTGACCGGAGTCGCGAGGTCCAGCACGTGCAGCGGGGCCCCCGAGTCGAGGACCCCGCGGATGGCTTCGAGCACCACCGGGTGGTTGTGGCCCAGGGCGAGGGTCCCGGCGCCGGAGAGGCAGTCGAGGTAGCGGCGTCCGTCCGCCCCCTCGATGGTCAACCCCCGTGCGCGCACGGGCACGATGGGCAGGGAGCGCGCGTACGTCCGTGCCGCGGACTCCCGTTGTGCCTGCCTGCGCAGGATCCCCTCCGCCGCGGCCGGCCCCGGAGCCGCATCCACATCCGGCCCCGGCCCCGGCCCCACACTCGCACCCGGCCCCGGACCCGGACCCGCGAAGTGCCCTTCCTCCGCAATCCGGTTCGCCTGCGCCGGTACCTGCTCCCCAGCCGTGGCCTGCTCGCCCGTCCAAGCCGTCAAAGGCACGAGTGTCGCTCCTCCCGCACGGTTGCCCTTCCGGGGTGCGCTTCGAACACCCACGCTGCTCCCCCATCCCCCGTACGTACCAACGACGGTGGCGGCGACGGATCACGGGTGGGCCCAAGATCCTTGCCCGCCCCGGGATCCTCGTCCGGCCCGGATCCCTTTCCGGCCCGGGGGAACCGGTGCCCCGGGCTGTGCCGTCCCCCACGGCAGCGGCATAGTGGGGTGCTGCAACCCAGGCGCCCGCCTATCCAGGCACCGTCCCGAACCAAGAACCATCCAGGGGGATTCACGACATGCGACCGATCCGACCGGTCACCGCGATCCTGTGCTCGGCCGCGCTCGCGCTGACCGCCGCGGCGTGCGGGCCCGGCGACGGTGAGACCGACGCCAAGCCGACCGTGGCGGCGAGCCTGCCCACCAGCCTGGACGGGGTGAAGATCCCGGACGGGCTCAAGGACAAGCTCAAGGAGCACGGCATCGACCTGGAGAAGTGGAAGGGGGGTGAGTGGAAGAACTGGAAGAAGGAGGACTGGCTCCGCGAGGCGGGCGACTACATCAACCCGATCATCGAGGACCTCTGGGACCCGGACCGGATGCGTGACGCCGCCAAGACGCCGCAGCCGCCCGCCGTCGACCCCGATGCGGGCAAGGACCAGGGCGTCACCGACCCGGCCCCGGCTCCGGTGGCCGCCAAGGCCGCGACCCCGCCCTACCACCAGAGCGTCCCCGCCTCCGGCAAGGTCTTCTTCGACGGCCCCGAGGGATCGATGGTCTGCTCGGCGACCGTGGTCAAGGACCCGGCGCACCCCGGCAAGTCCAACATGGTCTGGACGGCCGGCCACTGCGTGCACGCGGGCAAGTCCGGCGGCTGGTACCGCAACATCGCCTTCGTCCCGTCGTACAACAACAGCGGCAAGGCCGCGGCCGCGCTCAAGGGTGCGCCCCGCGAGGAAGTGGCCCCGTACGGCGTCTGGTGGAGCGACTGGGCCCAGACCTCCGACCAGTGGATCGCGACCGGCGGTCCGACCGGCGGCGCGGGTGCCCCGTACGACTTCGCGGTGCTGCACGTGACCCCGGAGAAGGGTGGCGGCAAGTCGCTGGAGGAGACGGTCGGTACGGCGCTCCCGGTGGAGTTCAACGCCCCGGCCGCGCCCAAGATCGCGAAGATGACGGCCACCGGTTACCCGGCGGCGGCTCCGTTCGACGGCCAGAAGACCTTCCAGTGCACCGACAAGCCGGGCCGGCTGTCGCTGAACGCGACCGACCCCACGATGTACCGCATCGGCTGCACGATGACCGGCGGTTCCTCGGGCGGCGGCTGGGTGGCGGCGGGTGCCGACGGCAAGCCCGCGCTGGTGTCGAACACCTCCATCGGTCCCGCCAAGGCGGGCTGGCTGGCCGGGCCCCGGCTCGGTCCGGAGGCGAAGGGCGTCTTCGACGCCGTGAGCGGCAAGTTCAAGTAGCCGCAGCAGCACATCGCACGACCGAGGGCTCCCGCACCAGCGGGGGCCCTCGGTCGTGCACGGCGTGGCCCGGGGGCCGCCGCGTCAGTGCTTCGCGAGCACGTACGGAGCGAGCTCCGCCGCCAGTTCGGCGTGCACCCGCGCCTTGAGCAGGGTGCCCTCCGCCGTGTGCTCCTCGGAGATCACCTCGCCCTCGGCGTGTGCCCGGGCGACCAGGCCGCCGCGCGTGTACGGGACCACGGCCTCGATCTCGATCGCCGGCCGCGGCAGCTCGGCGTCGATGAGCGCGAGGAGTTCCTCCATGCCCTGACCCGTGCGCGCCGAGACGGCGATGGAGCGCTTCTCGATCCGCAGCAGGCGCTGGAGCACCAGCGGGTCGGCCGCGTCCGCCTTGTTGATCACCACGATCTCGGGCACCTTGACGGCGCCGACCTCGCGGATGACCTCGCGGACCGCCGCCAGCTGCTCCTCCGGCGCCGGGTGCGAGCCGTCCACGATGTGCAGGATGAGGTCGGAGTCGCCGACCTCCTCCATCGTGGAGCGGAACGCCTCGACGAGGTGGTGCGGCAGGTGCCGGACGAAGCCGACGGTGTCGGCCAGGGTGTAGACCCGGCCCGACGGGGTCTCGGCCCGGCGCACGGTCGGGTCGAGGGTGGCGAACAGTGCGTTCTCCACCAGGACTCCCGCGCCCGTGAGGCGGTTGAGCAGCGAGGACTTGCCGGCGTTGGTGTATCCGGCGATGGCGACCGAGGGCACCTTGTTGCGGCGCCGTTCCTGCCGCTTGATGTCGCGGCCGGTCTTCATCTCCGCGATCTCCCGGCGCATCTTCGCCATCTTCTCGCGGATCCGGCGCCGGTCGGTCTCGATCTTGGTCTCACCGGGGCCGCGGGTGGCCATGCCGCCACCGCCGCCGCCACCCATCTGCCGGGACAGCGAGGCACCCCAGCCGCGCAGTCGCGGCAGCATGTACTGCATCTGCGCGAGTGCGACCTGCGCCTTGCCCTCTCGGGACTTGGCGTGCTGGGCGAAGATGTCGAGGATGAGCGCGGTCCGGTCGACCACCTTCACCTTGACGACGTCTTCGAGGGCGATGAGCTGGCCGGGGCTGAGCTCACCGTCGCAGACGACGGTGTCGGCGCCGCTCTCCATCACGATGTCGCGCAGCTCGCGCGCCTTGCCGGAACCGATGAAGGTGGCCGGGTCGGGCTTGTCGCGGCGCTGGATGACGCCGTCGAGTACGAGTGCGCCCGCCGTCTCGGCGAGGGCGGCGAGCTCCGCGAGGGAGTTGTCCGCGTCCTGCACCGTGCCGGAGGTCCATACGCCGACGAGGACGACCCGCTCCAGGCGGAGCTGGCGGTACTCGACCTCGGTGACGTCTTCGAGTTCGGTGGAGAGGCCGACCACGCGGCGCAGGGCCGCGCGCTCGGAGCGCTCGTACTGGTCGCCGTCCCGGTCTCCGTCGATCGCGTGGCTCCAGGCGACGTCCTCTTCCATCAGGGCGTCGGCCCGAAGGCTCTCGGTGAAGCTCTGCGGATCCGGCGCACCCTGTGCGTCGTCCCGCGCGTCCTGGGAAGGGGAAGAAGAGGAGGTCATTGGATCCTTACGTCGTTTTCGAATGCGTCCGCGTCAGGCGAAGCGGAGCCAAGGCCAAAGCTACTCCCGCGCGTGACATAACACTGTCACGTCCAACGTGTGACACTCCCCGGAGATTCCCCCGGAGCACCCCGCGGAACGGCCTCGTCGATGGTGGCATGCCCGTTCCGCACGCGTCACACGCTTTTCGGGGCGCTCCACTCCGGGTGCCCCGGCATCGCCGGCGTCTTCTTCCCGTACAGCCACGGCTCCAGGAACGTCGCCAGGTCCCGGCCCGCCTCCTGCGAGGCCAGCCGTACGAAGTCCGCCGTGCCCGCGACCCCGTCCCGGTGCTCCCCCACCCAGCGCCGCTCCACCCGGTCGAAGGCCTTGGCCCCGATCTCCTGCCGCAGCGCGTACAGGATCAGCGCGGCCCCGTCGTAGACCGCCGGCCGGAACAGCCCGATCTTCTCGCCCGGGGCGGCCGGCTTGGGCGCGGCCGGGGGGCCGCCCGCCGCCCGCCACTGGTCGGAGCGCTGGTACGCCTCGCGCATCCGCCGCTCCAGGGAGTACTTGCCGAGGCCGTCCGCGTACAGGGCTTCGTACCAGGTGGCGTGGCCCTCGTTGAGCCACAGGTCGGACCAGGTGCGCGGGCTCACGCTGTCGCCGAACCACTGGTGGGCCAGCTCGTGGACCATCACGGATTCGACGTACCACTCGGGGTATCCACCGCCGCCCGCGAACAGTGCGCTCTCGAACAGCGAGAGGGTCTGCGTCTCCAGCTCGAAGCCGGTACGGGCCTTCGCGATCAGCACGCCGTAGTTCTCGAAGGGGTAGCGGCCGACCCGGGCCTCCATCCACTGGATGTGCCCGGCGGTCTTCTTCAGCCAGGGCTCGAGCCGTTCCCGGTCCGCCGCCGGGACCACGTCGCGCAGCGGCAGTCCGTGCGGCCCGGTGCGGTGGATCACGGCCGAGTCGCCGATCGAGACCTGGGCGAGCTCGGTGGCCATCGGATGCAGCGTCCGGTACGTCCACGTGGTCGCGGCGCCCGCCCTGCGGGCCGGCAGCGCGCCCGGCACCCCGTTGGCCACGGCCGTCTTTCCGGCCGGCGCGCTCACCCGGAAGGTGAAGTACGCCTTGTCGGCGGGGTGGTCGTTGCACGGGAAGACCCGGTGTGCGGCGTCGGCCTGGTTCGCCATGGCCAGCCCGTCGTCGGTGACCACCCAGCCGCCGTCGCCGCGGCCGCGCGGGTCGCTCGTGTGCCGGACGGTGATGTGGAGGGGAAGGTCCGGCTCGACCGGCCGGGCGGGGGTCAGGACGAGGTCCTCGCCGACGCTGGCGAAGCCGGCGGGTTCCCCGTTGACCTCGGCGGAGGCCACTTTCCCGTGGGTGAAGTCGAGGTTGACGGTTTCGAGCCGGGTGAGGCTGCGCGCGTCGATGACGGTGACCGCGTCGAGGGGGCTGTTGTTGTCCTTGTACGCGAAGGACAGGTCGTACGAGAGCACGTCGTATCCGGGGTTCCCCAGCTCGGGGAAGAGCGCGTCGCCGATGCCGAGCGCCTTGGGCGGGGGCACGACGGCGGCGACGAGGGTGAGGGAGGCCGCGGCCAGCAGGGCGGCGCGCAGGCGCGGGGAGGTGAGCTGCATCCCCCACCGCTTATCAGCGCCCGCCACGCGCCCGCGAACGGCGCGCGACGGCTCCACCCGAAAGGGGTCGGGCGGGCTACGCCCGGCTGACGTCGTAGACCCCCGGCACGTCCCGCATGGCCCGCATCAGCGCCGGGAGGCCCGTCGCGTCGGGGAGCTGCAGGGTGTAGCTGTGCCGGACCCGCTGTTCGACCGGCGGCTCCACGGTCGCGGAGACCACCTCGACCCCCTCGCGGGCGATGGCCTCGGTCAGATCGGCCAGCAGGTGGGGGCGGCCGAACGATTCGGCGAGCAGGGTGACCCGGCAGTCCGCGGTCGCCCGCCAGTGCACGGCGACGGGGGTCCGCCCCACCGCCCGCATCTGGGCCACGGTCGCGCAGTGGACCCGGTGCACGGTGACGGCCCCGCCGCGTACGACGAACCCCTCGACGGCGTCCGGCGGGACCGGCGTGCAGCACCCCGCGAGCCGCACGGTGGCGTCGGGCAGGTCGGCGACGGCGTTGCCCCCGCCACTGCGGAGGCCGATCACCGAGAGCGGCGCCCTCGGTGCGGCGTCGGCGGGCCGGGCCCCGTCGGGGTGGGACTCCAGCCAGCTGCTGACGGCGATCCGGGCGGCCGGGGTCTTGGCGTGGTCCAGCCAGTCGGCGGTGGGCCCCGAGGAGGCGTCGTGCGCGAGCAGGAGCTGGACGGTGTCCCCGTCCGAGAGCCGGGAGGACAGGGAGGTCAGGCGCCCGTTGACCCGGGCGCCGATACAGCCGTGGGCCGCCTCGCCGTACTGCGCGTAGGCGGCGTCGATACAGCTGGCGCCGGCCGGCAGGCCCAGCGTGCCCCCGTCGGCCCGGAACACGGTGATCTCCCGGTCCTGGGCCAGCTCCGAGCGCAGGACGTCCCAGAAGGTGTCGGGGTCGGGCGCCGACTGCTGCCAGTCGAGCAGCCGCGAGAGCCAGCCCGGCCGGGTCGGGTCGACCCGCTCCTCCTCGCAGTCGGCCGCCGCGATCTGGTCGGCGGACTCGGCCTGCTGCGGGGAGGTGTACGGATTGCCGAGCGCGACCACGCCCGCCTCGGCGACCCGGTGCATCTGCCGGGTCCGGACGATGACCTCGGCGACGTGGGTCGTGGGCCCCTCGCTCGTGGCGAAGGCGGTGTGCAGGGACTGGTAGAGGTTGAACTTCGGGGAGGCGATGAAGTCCTTGAACTCGGAGATGACCGGGGTGAAGCAGGTGTGCAGCTCACCCAGCACGGCATAGCAGTCCGCGTTCTCTCCCACGAGGACCAGCAGGCGGCCGAAGTCGGAGCCGCGCAGCTCCCCGCGCTTGAGGGAGATCCGGTGCACGGAGACGAAGTGCCGGGGCCGCACCACCACCTCGGCGGCGATGCCCGCCTCGCGCAGGACGGCCCGTACCGAGTCGGCGATGCCGGGCAGCGGGTCGCGCTCTCCCGCGTGGGCCGCGATGAGGGCGCGGGTGTGCTCGTACTCCTCGGGGTGCAGGATCGCGAAGACGAGGTCCTCGAGCTCGGTCTTCAGGGCCTGCACGCCGAGCCGTTCGGCGAGCGGGATGAGCACGTCGCGGGTGACCTTGGCGATGCGTGCCTGTTTCTCGGGCCGCATCACCCCGAGGGTGCGCATGTTGTGCAGCCGGTCGGCGAGTTTGATGGACATCACGCGGACGTCGTTGCCGGTGGCGACGAGCATCTTGCGGAAGGTCTCGGGCTCGGCGGCGGCGCCGTAGTCGATCTTCTCGACCTTGGTGACCCCGTCGACGATGAAGCAGACCTCGTCGCCGAACTCCTCGCGGACCTGATCGAGGGTCACGTCGGTGTCCTCGACGGTGTCGTGGAGGAGCGAGGCCGTCAGGGTCGTGGTTTCGGCGCCCAGTTCGGCCAGGATGAGCGTGACGGCGAGCGGATGTGTGATGTACGGCTCACCGCTTTTGCGCATCTGGCCGCGGTGCGAGGTCTCGGCGAGCAGGTACGCGCGGCGCAGGATGGACAGGTCCGCGTCGGGATGGTGGGCGCGGTGCGCCTCGGCTACGTGGCCGATGGCGTCCGGCAGCCGGTCCCGGGGCGTGGGGCCGAGCAGCGCAGCGCGTCCGAGTCGTCGCAGGTCAAGCCTGGTCCGGCCGCGTCTGCGAAGTTCGGGGAGCGCTTCGGGACGTGCTTCGGGGTTCGTGGCCTCTGCACTCATGGGCACCTCCGACGGCTTCGACCGGCGGTGGTGGGCATGGGGTGCGCCCGCAGGGCCGGTGCCTGATGCTACCGACCCCACCACGTGGCGCAGTCCACCTCTCGCTCAGCGTGAAACGGATCACCCATTAGAGGGAAGCTTCAGACGAAAGCCGTTTCGGTGAGCCAGGCGGGATCGAACTCGCCCTCGGCCACGATCACGGCGGGTCCGGTCATCTCGATCCGCCCGTCGGGGTGCTCGGTGATGACCAGGGTGCCGCCGGGCAGATCGACGGTGTACGTGGCGGGCGCGCCGGTGACGGCCGGGTCGGCGCCGTCTCGGCGGATGGCGGCCACGGCGACCGCGCAGGCGCCGGTGCCGCAGGAGCGGGTTTCGCCGGAGCCGCGCTCGTGGACGCGCATGGCGACGTGGCGGGGGCCGCGGTCGACGACGAACTCGACGTTGACGCCCGTCGGGTAGGCGGACGCGGGGCTGTAAGGGGGCGGGTCCAGCAGCTTCCCGGCGTCGTCCAGGCTGTCGACGAAGGCCACCGCGTGCGGGTTGCCCATGTTGACGTTGCGGGCGGGCCAGGAGCGGTCGCCGACGGAGACGGTGACCTCGCCCTCGGGCAGCTCGGCGCGGCCCATGGAGACGGTCACGTCGCCGGTCTTGTCGAGGTGCACCCGCTTGACTCCGCCGCGCGTGGCGACGGCCAGGTCGCCCGGCTCCACGTGCCCGGCGTGCTGGAGGTAGCGGGCGAAGACGCGGACGCCGTTGCCGCACATCTCGGCGATGGAGCCGTCGCTGTTGCGGTAGTCCATGAACCACTCGGCCTCGTCGGCCAGGTGCGCGGCCTCGGGGTGCGCTGCGGAGCGCACGACGTGCAGCACGCCGTCGGCGCCGATTCCGGCCCGCCGGTCGCACAGCCGCGCGACGGCGGAGGCCGGCAGCTCGATGGCGTTGTCCGGGTCCGGGACGATCACGAAGTCGTTCTCGGTGCCGTGGCCCTTGAGGAAGAAGAGGCTGGTCTGCGTCACCCGCCCATGGTACCGAGCCCGAACCCGGCGGAGCCGGTCCGCCCGCCCGCCGAGACGGGCCCTACCGGAGCCGGGCCACCCGGTACACCGCGAGCGCCACGACACCCAGCGCGACCAGTGCGTACAGCAGGGCGAGGCGCCAGTCGGGCCGCTGCCCCGAACCGCGGGCCGGGAGCCCCGGCAGGGCGTAGCCCACGCGGCGCGCGGCCATCATGCCCCAGCCGCCCGCGCAGCAGCTGATGAGGAATCCGAGCATGGCGACGACCGCTCCGCCGTCGCCGAACTCGAAGGCGAGCGGGAAGGCGAACATCAGGGACCCGGCCGCGGCCAGCATGACGATGGGGGCGATCTGCCACAGCCTCAGCCTGCGCTGCGGGCGCAGTTCCACCTCGAACGCGGGGGCTGCGGCGGCCTCCGCCTCGGCGGAGTCCGGCGCGTCCGGGCCGTCGGGGGTCAGCCGGGCGGGATCCGCGGGCAGTCCCAGTCCGGGGCCGCCGTCGGCGTCCGCGGGCAGTGCGAGGGCGTCGGCGTCCTCCGGCGCTCCGTCGATCGGGCCGTCGCCGTCGGCGAGGGCGCTGTGAAGCATCGGGTCCGTTTCCCGCCGGGTGTCGTCCCGACCGGTGTCACGAGGGCCGGCCTCCATCGCCACGCGCCCTCCCCACTTGGACTTCGTACGCCGCCGTTCACCGCCGGTGACGGCACCGGCGGAAGTTTGATGATGGCACGCCGTCAGGCCCCGGACGGGCGTGCGGGGCGTCCCGATGCCATCACGTGATCAGGCTGTGACCGCTCGTTCGACCAACGACTGCGCGAGTCCGGCGAGTTCCGCGCGGTCCTCGGCGGCCCCGCTGAGCCAGTGCACCCTCGGGTCGCGGCGGAACCAGGAGTCCTGGCGGCGGGCGAAGCGCTTGGTGGCGCGGACCGTTTCGGCGCGCGCTTCCTCCTCCGTGCACTCCCCGGCGAGGGCGGCCAGTACCTGCTGGTAGCCGAGCGCCCTGGAGGCGGTGATACCGCCCCGCAGGCCCGCGGCCTCCAGCGTGCGGACCTCGTCCACCAGCCCGGCCTCCCACATCCGGTCCACGCGCAGCGCGATCCGCTCGTCGAGCTCGGGCCGGGCCACGTCCACGCCGATCTGGACCGTGTCGTAGACGGACTCGTGGCCGGGCAGGTTGGCGGTGAACGGCCGCCCGGTGATCTCGATGACCTCCAGCGCGCGCACGATGCGGCGGCCGTTGCTGGGCAGGATGGCCTGCGCGGCGGCCGGGTCGGCGGCGGCGAGCCGGGCGTGCAGGGCGCCGGGGCCGCGCAGGGTGACCTCGGCCTCCAGCCGGGCCCGGACCTCGGGGTCGGTGCCGGGGAACTCCATGGCGTCGAGGGCGCCGCGCACGTAGAGGCCGGAACCGCCGACGAGGACCGGCGTACGGCCCTGCGCGAGCAGTTTGTCGATCTCGGCGCGGGCGAGGCGCTGGTACTCGGCGACGCTCGCCGTCTCGGTGACGTCCCAGATGTCGAGGAGGTGGTGCGGGACCCCTCCGCGCTCCTCGGTCGTCAGTTTGGCGGTACCGATGTCCATCCCCCGGTACAGCTGCATCGAGTCGGCGTTGACGACTTCGCCGTCGAAATGACGGGCCAGGGCTACGCCCAGATCGGACTTTCCGGCCGCGGTGGGTCCTACGACGGCGATGACCCGCGGGGCGGGGGCTGCTTTCCTCACCGCACCAGTCTCGCAGCCCCTCGTCAAGGCGCTGCCATGTACCCGATCGAGCTACGTGACGGGACCGGGCCGGGGTCGTTGCCTTGGCGGGGTTCCGGCCGGGCGCGCGCCTGCCGTGCGGCGGCCCGTCCACGGCGGAACTTCACTCACACGAGTAACGTTATAGGAGTAGACATGGGCATTTTGGACCGGCTTCTCGGCCGCAAGACCCAGGCGACGACCGAAGAGGCCGTTTCCGCGGATCTGACGGTGGAGTCCGCGACGGCCGACGAGGCCGGGACCGAGCAGGCTGTGGCGGAGGAGAGCGCGGCGGTGGAAGCCGTCGAGATCCCGAAGCAGCAGTCGGCGGAGGCCACCGCGGACAGCGAGGCCGCAGAGGGTGCCCGTACGTAGCCTCGCTATTGGAAGGTGACCCATGGGCCTGCTGGACAATCTGAAGGCCAAGCTCGCGCCCGCCAAGGACAAGGTCGGCGACCTCGCTGCACAGCACGAGGGCAAGATCACCCAGAATCTGGAGAAGGTGGCCAAGGCCGTCGACTCCAAGACCAAGGGCAAGTACAGCGGCCAGATCTCTAGCGGCGCGGACAAGGCGAAGGACGCCCTGGGCAAGATCGCGCACAAGGACGCTCCCGGCGGGCCGACGCCGCCGGCCGCTTCCTGACGCGGTCCCGGAACGGCGGAAGGGGCGCGGCACCACTCGGTGCCGCGCCCCTTCTCCGTGTCGTCCGCTTCTTCGTTCGTCCGCTTCTCCGTGCGGGCGTGCCGCCCGCCGCTACGACCAGGCGGCGACGAAGTACCCGACCCCGTACGGGGCGTCCTCGTACAGCAGTCGTCCCTCGAGCCCCGCGCCCTCGGCGGCGCCGGCGAGCACCTGCCAGGGGGCCCGTCCGGCCGCCTGGAGCTCGGCGGCGAGTTCCGCGTCGAGGGCGGCGAGGGCGGGCAGGTCGGCGGCTCCGAGCGCGCGGGCGGCCTCGGCGTCGAAGGCGGCGGCGCGTTCGTCGAGGTAGCCGGGGGCCTTGAGGGACCGGCAGGCGCTGCCGTCGCCCATGACGAGCAGGGCGACCCGGTCCTCGCGCGCGGCGAGCTCGCGGCCGGCCTCCAGGCACCCCTCGGTGTCCAGCGGGCCCGCGACCCCGAAGCCCTCCAGGGGCGCGGCGCCCCAGCCGGCCCGGCCGAGCAGCCAGGCGCCGACGGCGAGCGGGGTGGGCAGCAGCCGCGGCCCCTCCTCGCCCTCGCCCAGCCGTACGTCGGCCCCGGCGCCGAATCCGCGGAAGGTGCCGCGGGCTCCCTGGGGGTAGGCGCCGTGGTGGTCGGGCTCACAGGCTCCGACGACGACGAGCAGATCGGGCCGGGAGGCGGCGAGCACGGACAGCGCGTCGGAACACGCGGTCCGGGCGTCGCCGAGTTCGGCGGCGGCTCCCGTGGCGATCTCCGGCAGGAGCATCGGCGGGGCGGGACAGACGGCGGCGGCTACGAGCATGATCCGCAGCGTAGCCGTAGCCGGCCGCCCCGGGAGGCGGGAACGGGAGCGTCAGGAGAACGGGAGCGTCAGGAAGACGAGGGTGCCGCGCAGCCCGATGCCGCCACCGGCAGGGGTGCCGGGACGCCCAGGGTGGGAATCCCCAGCAGGACGCCCTTCGGCTGCGCCGGAGCCGCGTTGCGCTTCTCCCAGGCATCGCCCGCACGCGTACGGCGTACCGCCCCGGTCGGACCCTCGGCCAGGAGGTGGTGGGGGGCCGCGTAGGTGATCTCGACCGTCACCACGTCACCCGGGCGGACCTCTTCGTCCGGCTTCGTGAAGTGGACCAGCCGGTTGTCGGGGGCCCGCCCGGACAGCCGGTGCGTGGCGCCGTCCTTGCGGCCCTCGCCCTCGGCGACCATGACCTCCAGGGTCCGGCCGACCTGCTTCTTGTTCTCGTCCCAGGAGATCTCCTCCTGGAGGGCGACCAGGCGCATGTACCGCTCCTGGACGACCTCCTTGGGGATCTGCCCCTCCATGTCGGCGGCCGGGGTCCCGGGGCGCTTGGAGTACTGGAAGGTGAAGGCGTTCGCGAAGCGCGCCTCGCGCACCGCGTGCATGGTCTGCTGGAAGTCCTCCTCCGTCTCACCGGGGAAGCCCACGATGATGTCGGTGGAGATCGCGGCGTGCGGGATGGAGGCGCGGACCTTCTCGATGATGCCGAGGAAGCGCTCCTGGCGGTACGAGCGGCGCATCGCCTTCAGGATCGTGTCCGATCCGGACTGCATCGGCATGTGCAGCTGCGGCATGACGTTGGGGGTCTCGGCCATCGCCGCGATCACGTCGTCGGTGAAGTCGCGCGGGTGCGGGGAGGTGAAGCGGACCCGCTCCAGGCCCTCGATGGCGCCGCAGGCGCGCAGCAGCTTGGAGAAGGCCTCGCGGTCGCCCAGGTCGGAACCGTAGGCGTTGACGTTCTGGCCGAGCAGGGTGATCTCGGAGACGCCCTCGGCGACGAGTGCCTCGACCTCGGCGAGGATGTCGCCGGGACGGCGGTCCTCCTCCTTGCCGCGCAGCGCCGGGACGATGCAGAAGGTGCAGGTGTTGTTGCAGCCGACGGAGATCGAGACCCAGGCGGCGTACGCGGACTCGCGCCGGGTCGGGAGCGTGGAGGGGAAGGCCTCCAGCGATTCGGCGATCTCGATCTGCGCCTCTTGCTGGATGCGCGCGCGCTCCAGCAGGACGGGCAGCTTGCCGATGTTGTGCGTGCCGAAGACCACGTCGACCCAGGGGGCGCGGTCCACGATCGTGTCGCGGTCCTTCTGCGCGAGGCAGCCGCCGACGGCGATCTGCATGCCGGGGCGCTTGGTCTTCATCGGCGCGAGCCGGCCGAGGTTGCCGTAGAGCTTGTTGTCGGCGTTCTCGCGGACGGCGCAGGTGTTGAACACGACGACGTCCGCGTCGCCGTCGGAGCCCTGGGGCGCGCGGACGTACCCGGCGTCCTCCAGCAGGCCGGACAGCCGCTCGGAGTCGTGCACGTTCATCTGACAGCCGTACGTCCGGACCTCGTACGTTTTCACAACAGTCGCCTCGCCGCTCTCGGTACTCACCCAGCAAGGGTAAGGGTCGGGCGTGGCGGCCCGGGCCGAGTGCGGGCCGGAGGGGGCCCGGAGGGGCGGGCGGGCCGTGACAGGAGAGCTGGTCGGTGGCAGGATCGCGGCCATGCCTCTCGTACCGCCCCGGATCAGCAGGCGCCGTGCCCTGCAGGCCCTGGTGGCCGTACTGGCGGTGCTCTGCGCCCTCGTCTGGTGGCTGCGGCCCTTCGGCCGGCCGGAGCTCACGGGTGGGATCACCTTCAGCACCGGCGTCCAGTCCGGGGTCTACCACCGCTACGGCCTGCTGCTGGAGCAGGCGCTCGCCACGGACGTGCCCGGGGTCCGGGTCCGGCTGAAGACCAGCGAGGGCTCGCAGCAGAACCTGCAGCGGGTGGCCGCGGGCGAGGCCGACTTCACGGTGGCGACGGCCGACGCGGTGGCCAAGTACCAGGTCGACCGGAAGCCCGGAGCGGAGCGGCTGCGCGCCCTGGCCCGCCTCTACGACGACTACGTGCAGCTCGTGGTGCCCGCCGGTTCGCCCGTCCAGTCCACCCGGGACCTGCGGGGCAAGCGGGTCGCCGTCGGCCAGGACGGCTCGGGGGTGCGGCTGATCTCGGAGCGGATGCTCAACGCGGCGGGGCTGGACCCGGTGCGCGACATCACACCGGTGGCCATCGGCATCGACACCGTGCCGGAGGAGCTGGAGGCCGGCCGGATCGACGCCTTCTTCTGGTCGGGCGGGCTGCCCACCAATGCCGTGGAGAAACTCTCGGAGCGGTTCGAGATCCGGCTCGTGCAGCTCGGGGACCTGGTGGAGGCGCTCCAGGCCAGCGGCAGCCCCGCGCGGTACTACCGGGCCGCGGTGATGCCCCAGGACGCCTACGACCGCGCCCGCAACAACTCGGCGGTGTCCACCGTCGCGGTGCCGAACCTGCTGGTGACCCGGGATGACGCGGGCGCCGAGCTGACGGAGCAGCTCACGCGCACGGTGATCGACAGCCGCGACCGCATCGGGAGGCAGGTGCACGCCGCCCAGCTCGTGGACCTGCGGACGGCGATCTACACGGATCCCCTGCAGCTGCACGAGGGGGCGGCCCGCTACTACCGCTCCGTCAAGCCCTGACCCGCCGGCTCCACGGCCTCACGACCGCAGCAGCATCGTCGCCGCGGCGGCGGCCCCGATCAGGCCCGCGTGGGTGCCCAGCATCGCCGGGACGACCTGGAGGTCCTTGACGAAGGACAGGGTCGCGTACGAGGCCAGGTGCGCGCGGACCGGCCCGAAGAGGGTGTCCCCGCAGGCGGCGACGCCGCCTCCGATGACGGCGATGTCGGTCTCGACGAGGGTGGCGGTGGCCGCGATGGCGGCGGCCAGCGCCCGGCCCGCGCGGTCGAAGGCGGCCAGGGCGACGGGATCGCCCGCGGCAGCGGCGGCGGCCACCCCGGCCGCGGTGGCGTCCCCGGCCGGGACCCAGCCCTGGGCCAGGGCCCAGGCCGCGATGGCGGTGCCGGAGGCGAGGGACTCCACGCAGCCGCGGCCTCCGCAGGCGCAGGGCTCCCCGTCGAAGGCGACGCTGATGTGGCCGATGTGACCCGCGTTCCCGGTGGGGCCGGGGTGCAGCTGGTTGTTCAGGACGAGTCCGCCGCCGACGCCGGTGGAGACCACCATGCAGAGCGCGTTGGCGTGCCCGCGGGCAGCGCCCAGCCAGTGCTCGGCGGCGGTCATCGCCACCCCGTCGCCGGCCAGCACCGTGGGGATCCGTGCCCCGTGCCGCGCGAGCTCGGCCTCCACCCGGGCCTGGACGGGGAAGCCCCGCCAGGCGCCGATGTTGACCGGGCTGACCGTGCCGCGCGCGGTGTCCACCGGTCCCGCGCTGCCGATCCCGCACCGGACGGCCGAAGCCCACAGCGGGGACTGCGCCAGCTCGGCGACGACCTCCGCGACGGCGGCGAACACGGTGTCCCCGTCGGCACCGCGCGGGGTGGGCCGGCGGGTGGTGGCCGTCATCGCCCCGTCGGAGTCCACCAGTGCTCCGGCGACCTTCGTACCGCCGATGTCGATCGCGACCGTCGGGCCGGAGTCGGCCGGCGCACCGGCGCGGGGGGCGGGGAATGCGGAGGTGGGGGTGGGAGTGGTCACGGCGGCGCTCCAGGAAGGGGGTCGGTTTCAGTATGCGGCCGGCGGCGGCGCCGTACTCTCGCGGGGCTCCAGCCTGGGCAGCTCGCTCTCGCGGGACCTCGGCCGGCCCCCCGCGAGGAGGGCGAGGAGCTCCTCGGCGGCGAGCCGGCCGAAGCCGGCGGTATCGCGGACCAGGGCCGTGAGCCGGGGCCGGGTGACCCGGCAGAGCGCGGAGTCGTCCCAGGCGACGACGGACAGCCCGCCCGGGACCGGGATGCCCAGCTCGGAGGCGACGGCCACACCGGCCACCGCCATGACGTCGTTGTCGTAGACGATCGCGGTCGGCGGCTCCGGTTCGGCGAGGATCCGCCGGGTGGCCTCCGCCCCCTCGGCGTCGGAGTAATCGGTGGTGACCGAGCGCACCTGTCCGGGGCCGAGGCCCAGTCGCCGGGCCTCGGCGCGCAGCGAGGTGATCCGGCGCTCGGTGTGGGCGAGCCCGGGCATTCCCGCGACGTGCGCGATCCGGCGGTGGCCGAGCCCGTGGAGGTGGTCGAGCACCTGCGCCATGGCGCCGGCGTCGTCGGCCCGGACAGCGGACAGGGCGGGGACGACGGAGTCGGAAGGGGCGGAGTCGGAAGAGGCGGAAGAAACGGAGACCGGGCCCGTCTCCCCCACCGTGACGGCGGGCAGCGCGAGCTGTTCGAGCAGGGCCGGGCGCGGGTCGTCGGTCCTCGGGTCCACGACGACGACCCCGTCGACGCGCCGCTCGGCCCACCAGCGGCGGTAGACGGCGCATTCGGCGTCGAGGTCCTCGACCACCTGGAAGAGCAGGGCGATCCGGCCCGCGGCCAGCACCTCCTGGATGCCGGAGACGAGCTGGAGGAAGAAGGACTCGACGCCGAGCGTGTGCGCGGGCCGGGCGAGGACCAGGCCCACGGCGCCGGACTGTTCCCCGGAGAGGGCGCGGGCGGCGCTGTTGGGCTGCCAGCCGAGCTCCTCGGCGACCCGCCGGATGCGGGCGCGGGTGTCCTGGGAGACACCGGGCCGGTTGTTGAGCGCGAAGGAGACGGCGCTCTCCGACACCCCCGCCTGGCGGGCGATGTCCTTGATGGTGGGTCTGCGGGCCATGGCCTGTCTCATCCCTCGCTGACGTGGACGGCAATGGCCGGACCGTACGCGATCCTGCCCTGGCAGACCGCCTTGACCACGATCCAGTACTCCCCGGCGGGGGCGCCGAGCGGCGGCCGCAGCTCGAAGACGGCCTGGGTCTCGCCGTCCGCCGGGACCTCGACGGGCAGGACGGCGGGGGCCGTCAGCTCCCAGGTGCCGAACGGGGAGACGGCGTACGCCTGCCCCGTCAGGGGGGTGCGGATGCCGGTGGAGCCGATGCGCGCCCGTACGAGGGCCCGCCCGCCGGGGGCGACGGTGACCGTGTCGGTGCCGCTGCCCAGGGAGGTCGGCGCGGCCACCCACAGCCCGGCCGGCATCCCGGCCGGGGTGCCGGGCACGGTGACGGCGAGCACGTCCTCGAAGGTGCCGGCCGGGGTGGTGGCGAGGATCCGGACCAGGTGCTCGCCGGGTTCCGCTCCGGCGGCGGGCTCCACGGTGAGCGGGAAGGAGACGTGACCGCCGGCCGGGAGCTCGGCCCGCCGCCGGGTCCAGGAGGTGGTCCAGCCCTCCGGGGCCCGGACCTCCAGCCCGACCGGGCCGCCGTCCGCCTGTCCGTGGGCGGCGAGGGTGACGGTGGCCCCAGCGGGGATCCCGTCACACGTCACCGTGTACGGGGCGTCGCCGAGCGGCGCGGTCCCGGTGTTGTGCAGCCAGTACCGGCTGAACACCGGCTGGTGCGCCTCCCGTTCGCCCTGCCGCAGCGGCATGCCGGATTCCGTGAGCAGCAGGAGCGTGGTCGTCGCGGCGCCCCGGATCTGCCCCTCGAAGAAGCCGGTGGGGCGGTCCAGCAGATCGGCCTCGGCGGCCGGATCCGTCGGCCACAGGAGCTCCGCCATCACCGGGCGGCCGTGCGTTTCGCGCAGCCGGACGGCAAGGTCGCCGCGGGCTCCGGAGCGCTCGGCCCGCTTCACCGACTCGATCAGCACCCGGTCGGCCGGCTCCACCCCGAGCAGCGAGCGCGCGGGCGGCCGGGGCCCCTCGGCGGGGGCGGCCGTGACGGCGGTGAGCGGCTTGTTGAACTCCCGTCCGCGGCGCGCGAGGTCCACCGCCCGCCAGTCCCCGGCGCCCGCGACGAGCGCGTGCTCGAAGACGTGGGTCCAGTGCTGGAGCTGGAAGGAGCTGCCGTCGGGGGCGGTGCGCCGCGGAGGGTCCATCCACTCCCCGCTCGGGCGGCCGGTGCAGGACCGCATCAGGGTGCTGTGCAGCCGCCCGGCGGTGTCGACGGCGAAGCTGGGCGTGCCGCGCACCAGGATCCCGACCGTGCGGTCGGCGTACGGCTCCTCGTGCGGGTGGGCCGTCTCGTGCGGGTACGCCGTCTCGTGCGTGCCCTCTCCGCCCGCCGGAGCCGGGGTTCCGCCCGCCGGAGCCGGGGCGTCGATCCGGCCCGACGCGGCGACGGCCCGGGCGAGTTGCGCCGGGGGCCCGGCGTGGATCAGGACCGGCAGGTCCCGCAGGCCCGTCAGATCGCAGCCGGGGCTCCAGAGCGAGCGCAGCCCCGCGCGGGCCGCAACCCAGACCTGCCCGTGTTCCCGTAGGGCCTTCTCGTGGGCGGGACCGGCCGATTCCAGCAGCGCCGCCGTGAAGGGGTTCTCCTCGGGGCCCCCGAGCGCGATGCGGAAGTCGGGCAGGCTGCTGTCCACCGCGAGGTCGCCCCAGCGAGGCCCGGCCGCCCGGGTCGGGGTCGCGGTGACCCCGTGCCGGCCGAGGGCGGTGACCAGCTCGCGCAGTCCCGCAGGGGTGTCCGCGTCCGGGAGGACGATCTCCGCCGCGCCCAGGGCCCGGCCGCCCGGCCCGGTCATCGGCGCCGACAGCGCGAACCAGTTCAGGCAGGGGCTGTCCAGGGTCCAGGGAGCCCGGGTGTGGTCGGCCCCGGCGTCCGCCTCGGGGAAGGCGAACCCGCGCCCCACCGCGGAGGCGGCCGTCTCGGCGACCGGCAGCGCCCCGGGCACGTCGGCCGGGATCCGCAGCCGCAGCAACTGGTCGGAGCCTTCGAAGGCGTGCACCGTCGTGGTGAGTTCCGCCCGGTCCAGGCCGTTCCACAGGGTGGTGGTCCGGGTCCAGCGGACGGGCCCGGTGCGCCCGGTGGCCACGATGCGCGAACCGAGCGGCCCGCGCTCCGCGCGGCAGGACTCGGCGGGCCCGGCGCCCGAACCGGCGCCCGGACCCTTGGGCAGCAGGTGCCAGGGGCCCTCTGCGAAGTAGGGGTGCGCGTCGTACTCCTCCTGCACGACGAGCTCGTCCACTTCGCCGGGGGTGAGGATCTCCTGCCCGGTGCGCCGGTCCAGCAGCCCGGCCAGGCCGCCGCCGCGCGCGGGATCGGCCTCGGCGCGCAGGAACTCGTTCTCCGCGGCGTGCCCGGGCACCGGCTCCCACCCGCCGGAGAGCGGGCGGTTCGGAAGGGAGGCGTCCGAGGCCGCGAGCCACCAGGTGCGGTGGCCGAGCGAGGGCACGTCCTCGGCGAGGAAGGCCAGTTCCGTGGTCCCGTCGGCCACGGCCTCGACGTGCACGGGCGCCGCCCGGCCCGCTTCGTCCAGGACGGCGATGCGGTGGACGTCGCGGTCGTCGGCGAGGCCGAGCGCCGCCAGCTCGACGCGGGTGCGGACCAGGTCGGTACGGGTCCACGAGACCGGGTTGTGCACGGTGACGGCGAGCGGCCCGGGGCCACGGGTGTCGGCCGCGGCGGTGAGCGCGGCGAGCGCCTCCTCCCGTACGCCGTCGGCCAGTTCGCAGGCCTCGCGCCAGGTGGGGAGCAGGTCGAGGTACACCTGGTCGGAGAAGGTCCCGGTGACGGCGTCGTGGTGGGCGGCGTACAGCAGGTGGCGCCAGGCCTTGGACAGGGTCTGCGCGGGATAGCGGGTCAGGCCTTCGGCGCAGGCGAGGGCGGCGAAGCTCTCGGCCTGTTCGAGGAGGTTCTCGGCGGCCCGGTGCGCCTGCTTCACGTCGGCGTAGGTGACGTCCTTGCCGGTGTAGACCGGCCCCATCTCCCGGGTGACCGGCAGCGGCTGCGCGCCGCGCGCCGCGAGTTCGGCGCGGACGGCGTCGAAGTGGGCGCGCGGACCGGTGTGTTCCATGCGGGGCCAGCAGTAACGGCGGTTCCAGGCGTGCTGCACGTCGAGGCCCCAGCGGTGCGGCCAGGAGAAGTCGGTGCCCATCGGGATCAGGACGTTCTTCGTCGCGGCGGCGGTGCGCAGCAGCTCGTACAGCTCCAGCAGCTGTTCGGCGGCGGCCTCCGCGTCCGGCGCCCGGTGGGAGAACCAGCCTGCGGAGTAGTGCGCGGGCAGGTAGTGCAGGAGCAGACCCTCTCCGCCGGGGGCGATCCACTCGTACTCGGCGGGCAGCTGCATGGCGGCGGGCGCGCGCAGCTCGCCGCCCCAGGTGTCCATCATCGGTCCCCACTGGTGGTGGGGGCCGCGGGCGAGGACGGCGGAGTCGAGCCCGGCGCCGGCCATCAGGGCGGGGAAGGAGGGGTCGTGGCCGAAGACGTCGAGCTGCCAGGCGGTGCGCGGGTCGGCGCCGAGGGTGCCGCGGTGCAGGGCGAGGCCGTGGACGGCGGAGCGGATGGTGGTCTCCGCGGAGGTGAGGTTGGTGGAGGGCTCGTTGTAGGTGCCGCCGACGATCTCCACGCGGCCTTCGGCGATCAGCGCGCGCAGCTCGGCGCGTTCGGCGGGGTGGGCGTCCCAGTAGGGCTTGAGGTAGTCGACCTCGGAGAGCACGAAGCGGTACGCCGGGTCCTCGCGCGCCTGTTGGAGGTGGAGCGGGATCAGGGTGAAGGCCGGGACGCCGGTGTACTCCCAGCCGCGCTCGGCCTCGCCGGGTTTCGACGGGGCGTCCCAGAGGGCGGTGTAGGCGGCCTGGGTGTTCCACCACATGGGGTCGTAGTGGAAGTGCGGGACCAGCCGGACGGTCCAGTCTGGCTCGGCGACGACCAGGTCGAAGGGCAGCTCGGCGAGCGGCCGCCCGTCGGGGGTGGTGACGCGGGCGGTGGCGGGCAGGACGGTCCCGGGGGCGGCGCCCGGAGTGCGGACGGCCACCTCGACGGTGGACTCCGGGACGTTGCGGGGGCCGGACCCGGCCGGATCGGCGCCGGCGTCCGTGCCGGCGTAGGCCTCGGCGGTGTCGGCGCGCACGATGCGGGGGTGCGCGGTGGTGATGCCGTCGCCCTGCACCGTCACGTGCAACGGGCCGGCCGGGCGGGCTCTGCGGATGCGGACCCTGACGATCTGCGAGGGCGTTTCCGGCGGGCCGGCGAAGAGGGCCGGGGTGGTGACCGTCGTGACGGTAATTCCGCTGTCCATTTCTGCACGCTTTCCTGTGGGACAACACCGCTCATCAAGAACTAAACCGCATTAGCTCAGTCAGCTTCGGGCGACCGGAACCCGTCTGTCAACTGGACTGAAGCGCATAAGTTCCAGGGCTGTGGAGGACAGGGCTTTCATCCCGCCAACTCGGGACGTTCGGATATGGGCACCCTGTTGACTTATCCGCCGCACAGGCGGCAGGTTGTGGGCATCCGGCGAATTCCCCCTGAGCTCCAGGACCCCTCATGCACGACGGCAACGCCGCCTCCGCACCCGGCCCCGCACCGCTGCGCACCTTGCGTTTCGGCGCCAACTACACGCCGACGCGCGGCTGGTTCCACCACTGGCTCGACTTCGACCTCGACGAGGTCAGGGCCGATCTCGACTCGATCGCCGGCCTCGGCCTGGACCACGTACGGGTCTTCCCGCTGTGGCCGGTGTTCCAGCCGAACCGGACGCTGATCCGGCCGCGCGCCGTCGAGCAGCTCGTCGCGCTCGCCGACGCGGCCGCCGACCGCGGGCTCGACGTCAACGTGGACGGGCTCCAGGGGCACCTGTCGAGCTTCGACTTCCTGCCGGCCTGGACCGGCACCTGGCACCGGCGCAACATCTTCAGCGATCCGCAGGTCGTCGCCGGGCAGGAGGAGTACCTGCGCACGCTGGCCGCCGCCCTCGCGGACCGGCCCAACTTCCTGGGCATGACGGTCGGCAACGAGATCAACCAGTTCTCCGACGATCCGCACCCCTCCCCCGACCGCATCACCCGGGAGCAGGCCGGGCGCTGGCTGGAGCGGATGCTCGCCGCCTGCGAGCGGGGCGCGCCGGGCCGCATGCACCTGCACGCGGAGTACGACGCCGCCTGGTACCAGGACGGCCACCCCTTCACGGTGGCCCAGGCGGCCCGTCTCGGCGCCGCGACCGCCGTGCACTCCTGGGTGTTCAACGGCACCGCCCAGCGCCACGGCCGGACCGGGACGGCGACCGAGCACCACGCCGCGTACCTGATCGAGCTCTCCAAGGCCTGGGCCCGCGATCCGCACCGGCCGGTCTGGCTCCAGGAGGTGGGCGCGCCCGCGCCGCTGATCGGGCCCGAGCACGCGGCCTCCTTCACCGAGGCGACCGTGGCGAACGCCCTGGACTGCCCCGGCCTGTGGGGCGTGACCTGGTGGTGCTCGCACGACGTGTCCCGGGAGCTCGCGGACTTCCCCGAGCTGGAGTACGGGCTGGGCCTGCTCACCAACGACCGCCGGACCAAACCCGCCGGCGAGGTCATCGCCCGGATCACCGAGGAGTGGCGGGGCCGCGAACACCGCCCGGCGGTGCGCTCGACCGCGCTCGCCGTGGACGTGGGCGGCGCCGAGTCCGCGCCGAACCGCTCGGTGTGCGCACCCGGCGGGGCGTTCTTCGAGGCCTGGGCGGCGCTCACCGCCCGGGGGGTCCGGCCGGCCGTGGTCCTGGCGGAGCTGGCCGAGGACGCGGAGCACTTGGCCGCCCGCGGCATCACCGAGGTACTGCACGTGTCCGACGTCCCCGCCGGGGCCTGACGGGCCCCACCGGGCCCACCCGGCCGCTACCGAGGAGAACCCCTCATGTCCGAGATCGACAACGGCGTCGCCCCTCGCACCGCGCCCCCGTCCGGCGGCCACCGGCCCGACCCCCGCCCGTCCTCCCTACGCCCGACCCGGCGCGGGATGCTGTTCGCCGGAGCCGGAGCCGGCGCCGCCACCCTGCTGTACGGGACGGCCGGGGCCGCGGCTGCCGCGACGGCCGCCCCCGCGACCCCGGGCCCGGCCGCACCCCACGCCCCCGCCGAACCCCCGGAGGGACTCGCCCCGTACGCCTCGTACTGGTTCCCCGACTCGCTGCCCGCGGGGACCCCGGGTCCCGGGATCACCTGGCGCTCCCTGATGCGGTGGACCCCGGAGTCCGACCCCGATCTGGCCTACAACACCGCGACCGTTCCGCTGGCGCCCCGCTTCACCCCGGTGCCGCCGAACACCACGGCCCGCGCCGGCCGGGCCCGTATCGCCTCGCTCGTCTCCTTCGGGAACACGGCGGGCAACCCGGCCCAGGGTTCACCCACCGCCGACTTCTACGCCCTCACCCACTGGGCGTACATCGACGAGCTCGTGTTCTGGGGCGGCTCCTCCGGCGAGGGCATCGTGCTCGCCCCGAACGCGCCCGTCACCGACGCCGCGCACCGCAACGGCGTCCGGGTGCTGGGCAACGTGTTCCTGCCGCCCGTGCCCTACGGCGGCGACCTCCGATGGACCCGCGACCTGGTCCGCCAGGACTCCCTCGGCCGGTTCCCGGTCGCCGAGAAGCTGGTGGAGGTGGCGCGGGCGTACGGGTTCGACGGCTGGTTCGTCAACGCCGAGACCGGGGGCGGCGACAGCGAACTCGCGGCCCGGATGCAGCGGTTCCTGCGCGCCCTGCGCACCGCCGGTGAACCGCACGGCCTGAGCATCACCTGGTACGACGCGATGAACTCCACCGGGAAGGTCGGCTGGCAGGGCGCGCTGAACGAGCTCAACCAGGAGTTCTACGAGGACCGCAGGGGCAAGGTCGCGGACACGATGTTCGTGGACTTCCGCTGGACCCCGGCGACCCTGGCCGCCTCCGGCGCCCTCGCCGACCGGCTCGGCCGCAGCCGCCACGAGCTGTGGGCGGCCGTGGACACGGAGTCCCACGGCTGGAACTCGGCGGTGGACTGGGACGCGATCGTCCCGCGCGGGGGCGACCACATCGTCTCCTACGGCTTCTACCGGCCCGAGTGGACCCGCAACCACCTCACCGACCGCTCCCCCGGCGCCTTCCACCGCGCCGACGACCGGTTCTGGACGGGCGAGTCCCTGGACCCGGCCCATCCCTCCCCCGAGGACACCTGGCGCGCCCCCGCCACCGTCGTCGCCGACCGGTCCACCGTGACCGCGCTGCCCTTCGCCTGCTCCTTCAACACCGGGCACGGGGAACGCTGGTACGAGAACGGCGAGCCCGTCTGCGACACCGGATGGAACCACCTCGGCCTCCAGGACCGGCTCCCGGGCCGCCGCTGGGCCGTGCACACCACCGGAACCCGCCCCGAGGTCACCCTCGACTTCGCCCGGGCCTGGCGCGGCGGTTCCAGCCTGCTCGTCGCCGGCGCGCTCACCGCCCCGGTCACCGTGGGACTGCACGCCACCCGGCTGCCCCTGACCCGCTCCTGCGTCGCCGAACTGGTGCACTCCACCGAGTCGGGCCCGGTGACGGTCGAGCTCGGCGTGGCCACCCGCGAGCCGTCCGGCCCCGGGCAGGAGGTCCCGTACACCTGGCTGAAGGCGCAGACCCTCGGGACCGGGCGGGGCTGGCGGACGGCCGGGGTCCGGCTGTCGGAACTGGCGGGCGGGACCGCCCACGGTCTGGCCGTACGGATCACCCGACGCGGGAAGGGGCCGGTGCGCTGGCGACTCGGCGCACTGACGGTACGCGAGGCCGCCGCGCGGCCCCGCCCGGCGACTCCGGGCACACCGGCCGTGTCCGCCTCGTCCCAGCAGTCCGGCAGGGCCGCCCTGCGGCTGGCCTGGCAGCGGGCAGCCGGGCCCGTCCGTCACTACGAGGTGTTCCGCGTCCTGCCGGACGGCACCCGCCGCTTCCTCGGCGGCACCTGCGGCACCGCCCTCTACCTCCCGGCCGTCGAGCGAGCCGGGCGGGAGCAGGCGGCCGTCTTCGAGATCCGGGCCGTGGACGAGGTGTACGCGGTCTCCGCCCCGGCCCGCACCTCTCTCACCTGGACCGGAGCCCTCCCCGGCCGGTGACCCCGCGGTTCACTCGGGGCCGGCGGTGGGATCGGCGCGCGGGACGGCCACCGTCACGCGCAGCCCGTGCGGCGGGTTCTTCTCGTAGGAGAGGGACCCGCCGCCCGCGCCGAGCAGGATGCGGGCGATGGAGAGGCCGAGCCCGGAGCCCTTGATGTTCTGGTGGCGTCCGCTGCGCCAGAACCGGTCCCCGATCCGCAGCAGCTCCTCCTCGGTGAGCCCGGGGCCCCGGTCGGCGACCACGATCAGCACCCGGTCGCCCTCCACGGAGAGCGCCACCTCGACGTCCTCGCCCTCCGGAGTGAACTTGAGGGCGTTGTCGATGACGGCGTCGAGCGCGCTGGAGAGCGCGATCGGGTCCGCCCAGCCGGTGGCGGCGCTGCGCCCCGTCCCGGTGAGCCGCACGCCCTTCTCCTCGGCGAACGGGCGCCAGGCGGTCACCCGCTCGGCGGCCAGCCCGGCGATGTCGATCAGGCTGATCTCGGCGGTGGCGTGCTCGGCCAGGGCCAGGTCGAGCAGGTCGTCCAGGACCTGGGTCAGCCGCTTTCCCTCGGTCCGTACGGAGGCGATCTCCTCGTTGCCCTCGGGCAGTTCGAGGGCGAGCAGCTCGATCCGCAGGAGCAGTGCGGCCAGCGGGTTGCGCAGCTGGTGGGAGGCGTCGGCGACGAAGGCGCGCTGCTGTTCCAGCACCTCTTCGACGTTGTCGGCCATCTCGTTGAACGAGCGGGCCAGACGCCTGAGTTCCGGGGGGCCGCCGCCCGCCGCGACGCGGGAGTTCATCCGGCCGGTGGCGATGCCGTGGGCGGCGGCGTCCAGGGTCCCCACGGGCTTGAGCACCCAGCTGGTCAGCCGCAGGGCGGCGCCGAAGGCCACGAGCATGGCCGCGCCGAGCCCGGCGGCGATCACCAGCCAGCCCTGCAGGATCCGGGCGCGCATCTGTCCGGTGGGCGACTCGGTGGCGACCACGGCGACCACGTCCCCGTCGAGGACGACCGGGGAGGCGACGAGGATCTTGCCGTGGGTCTGCCAGGGCCACACCTGGCCGGGGTCGTGGCTGCGCCGTCCTGCGAGCGCCTCGATGAAGGCCTCGTGCCCCTCCCCCTTCTCGGGCAGCTCCCACCAGCTGGGCGAGCGGGCGATGGCGTTCTCGTCCCGGCGGAAGATGCCGACGCGGATCCCGTACAGCTCCTGGTAGCGCGCCAGTTCGTGCTGGAGGGTTTCGCGCCGTTCGCCGGCTCCGCTGGACTTCGAGCCCTCGGCGTCGATGACGAACTGCGCGAGCGCGGCGAAGCGAGCGCTGTCGTCGATCCGGTCGACGACCACCCGCTGCTGCTGCCCGGCCGCGAGGGCCACGGCGAGCGGGAAGCCGAAGGCGATCAGGACGCCCGCCATCAGGACGACGAGCAGCGGGAGCAGACGGGCGCGCACGACGGGTGGCCGCTAGACGGCGGGCGGAGCGGAGGCGGCGGGCGGGGCGGGGGCCGCCGGGGCGGGCGGTACGACGAGCCGGTACCCCACGCCGCGGACGGTCTCGATGAGCGCCGGCATGCGCAGCTTGGACCGCAGCGAGGCCACGTGCACCTCGAGGGTCCGGCCGGTGCCCTCCCAACTGGTGCGCCACACCTCGCTGATGATCTGCTCGCGGCGGAAGACCACGCCGGGGCGCTGCGCGAGCAGCGCCAGCAGGTCGAACTCCTTGCGGGTCAGCGCCACGTCGACGCCGTCCACGCTGACCCGGCGGGTGGAGAGCTCGATGCCGACGGTCCCGAGCCGGACCACGCCGGGCGTGCCCGCGGTGCCGACGGCGGTGGTCTCCTCGGAGGCGCCGGTACGGCGGGCCACCGCGTGGATGCGGGCGAGGAGTTCGCCGGTGTCGTAGGGCTTGGTGACGTAGTCGTCGGCGCCCATGTTGAGCCCGTGGATGCGGGAGCGCACGTCGGCCCGCGCGGTGACCATGATGACGGGGGTGCTGGTGCGCTTGCGGATCTTGCCGCACACCTCGTAGCCGTCCTGGTCGGGCAGGCCTAGGTCGAGCAGGATCACCCCGTAGGGAGAGGCCTGCGGCGGGGCGCCCGCCGACAGCAGGGCCTGCAGGGCCTCCTCGCCGCTGCGGGCATGGGTGACCTTGAAGCCGTGCCGGGCGAGGATCGCGGACAGGGCGGCGGCGACGTGGTCGTCGTCCTCGACGAGCAGCAGTCTCATGTCGTCCCCCTCTCCATCTCTTGATCTCTTCGCGTTCGCATGGCGGACATCATGGGCCCCCAAGCATCCACGCCGATGCCGACTCCCACGTCAAGACGGTTCCGGCCCGTCAGAGGTTCCGTTATCCACCCGGTACGGCCGGGGCCGGTGCCGGACGCCCGCGGGTACGGAGCGTATCGGTGCGAGGCCGGATCGTTATGCTCAATTCTCCCTCAGATGTACTGACGCTGTGCGCGCCACGTCACTACTGTCCTCCCAACCGAGGAGGACGGAGCCACAAGCCGATGAGCGGAGTATCAGTGACCAAGGACGTGCGGGACGCGGCCGGTGCCGCGGACGACCTGGTCGTGCTGAGCAACGTCAACAAGCACTTCGGCGCGCTGCACGTGCTTCAGGACATCGATCTGAGCATTGCCCGCGGTGAGGTCGTCGTGGTGATCGGCCCTTCGGGGTCGGGCAAGTCCACGCTGTGCCGGACCATCAACCGCCTGGAGACGATCGATTCGGGCAGCATCACCGTCGACGGCAAGCAACTGCCGTCGGAGGGCAAGGCGCTGGCGAAGCTGCGTGCCGATGTGGGCATGGTCTTCCAGTCGTTCAACCTCTTCGCGCACAAGACGGTGCTGCAGAACGTGATGCTGGGCCAGCTCAAGGTCCGCAAGGCGGACCAGGCGGCGGCGCTGGAGAAGGCCAAGTCCCTCCTCGACCGGGTGGGTGTCGGCTCGCAGGCCGACAAGTACCCGGCCCAGCTCTCGGGCGGGCAGCAGCAGCGCGTTGCGATCGCCCGTGCCCTGGCGATGGACCCGAAGGTGATGCTCTTCGACGAGCCGACCTCGGCCCTCGACCCGGAGATGATCAACGAGGTGCTGGAGGTCATGCAGCAGCTCGCCCGGGAGGGGATGACGATGGTCGTCGTCACGCACGAGATGGGCTTCGCCCGCTCCGCCGCCAATCGAGTGGTCTTCATGGCCGACGGAAAGATCGTCGAAGAGGCCACGCCCGAGCAGTTCTTCAGCAACCCGCGGAGCGACCGGGCCAAGGACTTCCTCTCGAAGATCCTGCACCACTGACCTTCGTATCTGGTAGTGATCCGGTGACGGATCGTCGTCCAGCACGCACGCCTCACTTCACAGCCGTCTCACGTCTCACTTCGAGGGAAGTCCACCATGAAGCTCTCCAAGGTCGGCGCGGCCGCCGCCGTCGCCGTTGCTCTCGCCCTGACCGCGACCGCCTGTGGCAGCGGCGACAGCACCAAGCCCGGTGACACGGGCTCCTCGGCCGGTGCCAAGAAGGACAAGATCGTCATCGGCATCAAGTTCGACCAGCCGGGTGTGGGCCTCAAGACCCCCGACGGCAAGTTCACGGGCTTCGACGTGGACGTGGCGACGTACGTGGCCAAGGAGCTCGGCTACGAGCCCGACCAGATCGAGTTCAAGCAGGCCGTCAGCGCCGAGCGCGAGAACCTGATCTCCAACGGCGACGTGAAGCTGGTCGTGGCGAGCTACTCGATCAACGACAAGCGCAAGGAGAAGGTCGACTTCGCCGGCCCGTACTTCCTCGCGCACCAGGACCTGCTGGTCCGCGCCGACGACACCTCGATCACCAAGGCCGAGGACCTGAACAAGAAGAAGCTCTGCTCGGTCACCGGCTCCACGTCGGCGCAGAACGTCAAGACCAAGCTGGCCCCCGAGGCCGACCTCCTGGAGCTGGGCGGCTACTCCGAGTGCCTGACCGGCCTGGAGAACAAGAAGGTCGACGCCCTGACCACGGACAACTCGATCCTGGCCGGCTACGCGGCGCAGGACAAGAACAAGGGCAAGTTCAAGCTGGTCGGGCTGAGCCTGAGCAACGAGAACTACGGCATCGGTCTGAAGAAGGGCGACAAGGAGCTCCAGACCAAGGTCAACGCCGCCATCAAGAAGATGGAGGCGGACGGCGCCTGGGCCAAGGCCATCGAGAAGAACTTCGGCCCGTCCGGCTACAAGGCCGAGCCGGCTCCCGCGGTCACCGAAGGCAGCTGACCCGGCGGCCGGTCCGCCGGCCGATCCATCGGTGAGGAGCGTCGCCGCCCGCCTGCCGCGGGCGGCGCCGTTCCCCACCGGCCAACCTGGCCATCCTGGGGAGAGCGCAGGCCATCGTGTTCGATTTTCTTGATTCCGGGCAGTACGACGTGCTCGGAGCCTTCTGGGTGACGGTTCAGCTCACCCTCTACTCGGCCGTCGGGTCCCTGATCTGGGGCACCGTACTGGCCGGGATGCGGGTCAGTCCGGTCCCGCTGATGCGGGGCTTCGGCACCGCGTACGTCAACCTCGTGCGCAACACCCCGCTGACCGTGCTGATCCTCGGCTGTTCGCTGGGCCTCAGCCAGACCCTCGGCGTCACGCTCGGCGGCGGCACCTTCAAGGAGATCGGTTTCCGGCTCGCGGTCCTCGGGTTCATCGCCTACACCAGCACCTTCGTCTGCGAGGCGATCCGCTCCGGCATCAACACCGTCCCGGTCGGCCAGGCCGAGGCATCCCGGGCCCTGGGCATGAGCTTCCTCCAGACGCTCACCCTGATCGTGCTCCCCCAGGCCTTCCGCGCCGTCGTCGCACCGCTCGCCAACGTGCTGATCGCCCTCACCAAGAACACCACGGTGGCGGCGGCGATCGGTGTGGCCGAGGCAGCGCTGCTGATGAAGGAGGTGGTCGAGAACGAGCCGCAGGACCTCTTCGCCGTCTTCGGCGTCTTCGCCCTCGGATTCGTCCTTCTGACCCTGCCCACCGGCCTGCTCCTGGGCTGGGTGGCCAAGCGAGTGGCGGTGAAGCGATGACCTCGGTGCTGTACGACGCCCCCGGCCCCCGCGCCAAGGTCCGCAACTGGATCTACAGCGGCGTCTTCCTCGCGGCGGCCGCCGCCCTCGCCTGGTGGGTGCTGTCCTCCCTCGCGGACCAGAACCAGCTCGACGCCGACAAGTGGAGCCCCTTCGTCGAGGGCCAGGTGTGGACGACGTTCCTGCTCCCGGGACTCGGCGAGACCCTGCGGGCCGGCGCCATCGCCATGGTGATCGCCCTGCCGCTCGGCGCCGTGCTCGGCATCGGCCGGCTCTCCGACCACACGTGGGTCCGCAGCATCGTGGGCGCCTGGGTCGAGTTCTTCCGGGCCATCCCGGTGCTGATGCTGATGCTCTTCGGCTCCGCCTTCTACGTGCAGTACACCGGCGTGGACTCCGCGGTGCGGCCGCTGTACGCCGTGATCACCGGGCTGGTCCTCTACAACTCCGCGGTCATCGCCGAGATCGTCCGGGCCGGAGTCGAGTCGCTGCCGAGGGGCCAGACCGACGCCGCGAAGGCCATCGGCATGCGCAAGGGCCAGGTCATGACCCACGTCCTCATCCCGCAGGCCGTGACCGCGATGCTGCCGGCGCTGGTCAGCCAGCTCGTGGTGATCCTCAAGGACACCGCGATCGGTGGTGCGGTACTGGGCCTCGCCGAACTGCTGTCCACGTACCGGCAGATCTCGGCGAACTACAGCAACATCATCCCGACCCTGATCGTGATCGCGGCGATCTACATCGCGGTGAACTTCGCCCTCACCACCTTCGCCTCCTGGCTGGAGGGCCGCCTGCGCAAGTCGAAGCGGAGCACCGGCGCGATGGTCCCCGTCAGTCAGTTCGACGCGGGCGACAACGCGGGTGGCGGCGCCGGCGCCATCTGACCGGACCCCCGGCGGAGCATCGGACATCTGCCCGAACCCGGGTCCGACACCCGGCCTGACAGCCGGTCAGTACACTGGCGGGACACGTGTGGTGCGGCGGAACTCATCCGTCGCACCACTCGGCATTGTCCGGCCCGGCGTCACTTGACGCAGGCACCTCCAGTGGGTTGCATACGTTCTGTGATCACATACCGGACACCGGGAGCCACATCATGGACCCGGTGATCGTCGTCGGCGCGGGGCCCGTCGGGCTGTCCCTGTCCCTCGCCCTGGCCGGCCAGGGCGTGCCCTGCGTCGTGCTCGACGAGGGATCCGGCAAGGACGAACCCCGTCCCGCGCGCACCGTCGCCCTGCACGCCGACACCGCCGCGATGGTGCACCGGCTGGGCTGTACGACGCTGCGCGACGAGGGTGCGTACTACACCGCCTGGCGCACCATGCGGCGCGGCCGCGAGTCCCAGCGGATCACCTTCGAGGACGGCCCGGCCCCGATCCACCTGCCCCAGCACGCCCTGACCCGCGGGCTGCGCGACGCCGCAGCCGCGCATCCCCTGGTCCAGCTGATCACCGAGAGCAAACTCGACGCCCTGGAGCAGGACGACCGCGGAGTCACCGCCCACACCCGCGGCGCCGAGACCACGTGGTGGCGCGGCAGCCACCTGGTCGGCTGCGACGGGGCCCGCTCCACCGTGCGCAAGCTGCTCGGCATCCGCTTCCCCGGCCGCACCGCCGTCGAGCGGCACGCCGTGGCCGCCCTGCGCACCGAACTGCCGTGGCCGGGGGAAGCGTTGCTGGACCGCAGCCCGCCCGAGGAAGTCACCGCCCGGCCGCTGGCCGACGGGGTGTACCGGCTGGACTGGCTGCTCCCCTCACGCGGGGACCTGGTCACCCCCGACGCGCTGGTGACCCTCATCCGCGACAGCCTCGCGCTGTGGTGCGGGGGTACGACACCCCCGTACGAGCTCCTCGACACCGGGGTCCACACCCTGCACCACCGGCTCGCCCGGCGCTGGCGCGACGGCCGCTGCTTCCTCGCCGGGGACGCGGCGCACCTGCTCGGCGCGCTCGGCACCCAGGGCGTGGAGGAGGGCCTCCGGGACGCCGAGAACCTCGCCTGGAAGCTCTCCCTCGCCTGGCACCAGGGGGCCTCCGAGGAACTCCTCGACAGTTACGAGGCCGAGCGCCGCAGGGCGGTGGCCGCCCGGCTGCGCGCCGCCGACCAGGCCATGCCCGCGCTGCGCACCGGGGGCGGGCTGCGCACGTACCTCCCCGGAGCCTCGCGGGCCGCCGAACTCCTCCTGACCGACGGCCACTTGGGTCGCGGCCCGCTCGGCGCGGAGCCGGTGTACGCCCCGCCCGTGGCCGTCCACGACGTGCCCACCGCCACCGAGCCGGGCGGGTCCGTCGAGAACGTCCCGGTCACCGCGCCCGACGGCTCGACGGTGCCGCTGCGCGACCAGCTGGGACGGGGCCGGCTCCTCGTCGTCCTCGTCGCCCCGGGCACCGGGGTCTGGGACCGGCGGCACTGGGTGGGCGCCGGCCTGATGCCCCGCCTCGCGGCGGCCGTCTCCGCACTGCCGGTCCGGGCGGAACTGCTCGTGGCGGACGGCTACCCCGGGGCGGCGGCGCACACCGTGCTCCTCGTCCGACCGGACGGGCATCTCGCGGCCACCTTCGCCGGGGTCCAGCCGGCCGGGCTGTACGAGGCCGCCGACGCGGTCCGGCACGGCCCGTCGGCCGCCGTCCCCGCCCCGGCGTCCAGGAGCCTGCCGGCCGCCGCACCCGTGATCGATTGACCCTCCGGCCGAGTCGTGCTTCACTCGCGGACATGACCGGCAACGACGTACGCCTGTGGCGGAGGGTCCATATGGACCTGCTCCGCTACGCGGGCTGCGTGTGTCGCCCTTCCTGCTGATTCGCCCTTCCCACTTGCGCGCCCCCCATGCGGGTGTGCCGCGCGCTCTCGCGAACCCCCAGGACGGTCATCCTCCATGTCTGCACCCACGCACGCCCCTGCCCCGGCGACGGCTCCGGCCGCCACCCCGGCCATCTCGGCTGCGGATCTCCTCGACTTCACCCGGCGCATCGCCTCCGACCCCGAACTGATCGCCTCCCTCCCCCTCGATCCCGAGGGCCGGACGTGGATCCGGCTCGACGGCCCGGGCGGCAGCGAGGCCTGGCTGATCGGCTGGCCGCCCGGCACCGGCACCGGCTGGCACGACCACGCCGAGTCGCGGGGCGCGTTCACCACCGCGCGCGGACACCTCACGGAGAACTCCCTCGCCGTCCGCCTCCCCTCGGAGGGCTGGCAGTCCCTCTCCCTGACCCCCGACGTCGACCGCACGCGCCGGCTGGGCGCGGGCACCGGGCGGGCCTTCGGCGAGCACCACGTGCACGAGGTGCTCAACGAGTCCGCGACCGAGCACGCGATCTCCGTCCACGCGTACTACCCGCCGCTGCCCCTGATCCGCCGCTACAGCCGCACCGGCCCGGTGCTCACGCTGGAGCAGGTCGAGCGTCCGGCGGACTGGCAGTGAGCGGCATCGACGCCCTCGTCGACCGGCTGCGGACCACGTACACCCGCGTGGACGCGGCCCAGGCGCACACGGAGTCCCTGACCGGGGCCCTGCTGGTCGACATCAGGTACCAGGCCCTGCGCGAGCGGGACGGACTGATCCCGGGCGCGCTGGTGGTCGAGCGCAACGAACTGGAATGGCGCCTCGACCCCGAAGGCTCCTACCGCCTCCCGGAGGCGGTGGACCACGACGTCCGCATCATCGTCATCTGCAACGAGGGCTACGCCTCCACCCTCGCGGCGGCCTCCCTCCACACCCTGTCCCTCCGCAACGCGACGGACCTCACGGGCGGCTTCCAGGCCTGGAAAGCGGCGGGCCTGCCCGTGGTTCCTTCCTAACGCGCCGCTCACCGTTTCGACGCGGCGCTCACACCGCTGCGCGGGCTTCGCGTCGCTGCGCCGGGCACCTTCTTGACGCTCCGCTCGCACCGCTGCGCGGGCTTCGCTGCGCTGCGCCGGACTCCGTCCGGCGGGGGCCGGTGGGCGGGTGCGCGGGGGTAGGCCCTGCGGGGCGAGGTCCCCTACCCGCCCTTCCACCGTTCCCCGGGGGCCGGCCCCCGGACCCCCGCGCCTCAAACGCCGGGAAAACCCAGCCTCGCCGGCGTTTGAGGCGCGGGGTCTGGGGCGGAGCCCCAGGGGGTCCGGGCGCAGCCCGGGGCCCCGCTTTCAGCCCGTCCGGCGTTTGAGGACCGGGGTCCGGGCAGCGCCCGTGGAACGGTGGAAGGGGGGGGTAGGGGACTCCTCGCCCCGCAGGGCCGAACCACCCGCCGGTGTCCGGGCCGACGCGGCCGCCCCCAGCCCCGCCCGCGCTCGAGAGGCGAGGGCCGGGAGCCGGGGGCCGGGGGCCGAGTCGGCACGGGCCCGTGGGGAGCCAGGGCTAGCCCTTGGCCGTCGCGAGGTCCACCGGGCGAGGGCGCATCGCCAGCCGCCCGGCGAAGCCCGTGGCGCACAGCGCCACCAGTCCCGCCCCGCCCACGACCACCCCGTACACCAGCGGCAGCACCACCGCGGCCGCCGTCCCCGTCATGCCCACGCTGAACGCGGTGAGGACCGCCAGCGAGATCCCCGACCCCAGCACCACCCCCATCAGGAGCACCGCCAGCGCCTCCACCCGCAACATCCCCCGCACCTGCCGCCGCGTCGCCCCCGCGAGCCTCAGCATCGCGAACTCCCGCAGCCGCTCCCCCGTGGACATCGCCAGCGTGTTGGCCACCGCGATCGCGGTGAAGGCCAGGACGAGCCCCATCGCCAGCAGGTTGATCTCCGACCCGGCCGCCTGCCGCTCCGCCCGCGCGCCGTCCACCTCGGCCGCCGACAGCACGGCCACGCCCGGGTACTCCCGTACGGCCGAGGCGAGTGCCTCCCGCGCCGCCGGCCCCGCCACCAGCACGCTCGAAGCCAGCGGATCGTCGACGTGCGCGGCCGTCAGGCCGTGCGGCAGCGCCACGTCCCCGAAGCCCAGCCCCCGCGCGTACACCGCGGACACGGTCAGGGTGACCGGCGTTCCGTCTCCCAGCGTCAGCGAGAGCGGGCTGCCCGGCTTCAGGCCCAGCTGGTCCGCGGCCAGTTCGCTCACCGCGACGCTCTGCTCCCCGAACCCCGCGAGGCTCCCGGCCGTCACGCCCGGGTCCCAGGTCCGGTCGAGCCCGGTCGGGGTCACGCCCTGCGCCGCGTACTTCGTCAGCCCCACCCGGATCGACGTGTGCACGATCTCGGTGGCCGCGAGGACCCCGGGGGTCCGGCGGATCCGCTCGGCGGCGGCGCCGGGAACCCCCGGCCCCCGGCCCTGGAGCACCCACTCGGCCCGTACTCCCTCACGGGCCTGCGCCCGGGCGGCGTCGCCGAGCGTCGGAGTGACGAAGAGCACGGTGCAGGCCATCCCGATCAGCAGGGTGAGCGGGGTGACGGCGGAGGCCATCCGGGTCGCGTTGCCGCGCAGGTTGGCGGTGGCCAGCCGGCCGCCCGGGCCGGCCAGCCGCAGCGGCCCGGCGAGCAGTGCGGCAGCGCCCTTGACGATCAGCGGGCCCAGCAGCGACACGGCTCCGGCGAGCACCACGACGGCGAGGAAGGTGACCGGAGTCGAGGCCGGCTCGGTGCGCAGGGTGCTGAGTACGGCGACCAGCACCACCCCGGCCGCCAGCAGCAGTGCTCCGGCGGTGAGCCGCGCCCACGCGGGCCGGTTCCGCTCGACGGCGGCCTCGGCCAGTGCTTCGGCGGGACGGACGCGGGCCACCCGGCGTGCGGTGATCCGGGCCGCGGCCCACGCTCCGAGCAGGCTCGCGCCGACGGCGGCGATCATCGGGAAGATCCCTGCGGTGCGCTCCAGGGTCACCGGGACGACCCCGGCGTCGACGAACCGTCCGTGCAGCCAGGCGGCCAGCGGCAGCCCGGCGAGGGCTCCGGCGATTCCGGCGGCGAGCCCCACGAGCAGCGCCTCACGGCCGATCATGCGCCGCAGCTGCTTGGGGGTGGCGGCGATGGCGCGGAGCAGGGCGAGCTCGCGGTGGCGCTGCTGGATCGACAGGGAGAAGGTGCCGACGACCACGAGGACCGCGACGAGGAGCGACGTACCGCCCATCGCGCCGCCCATGGAGACCAGCTTGATCCGGGCACCGGCCGCGTCGAGGAACTCCACGGGGCCCCGCCCGTCGCCGGTGGCCACCTGCGCGGTGGCGCCCTGGAGCACCTGGCGGATCCGTCCGGCCAGCTCGTCGGCGTCCACTCCGGCCCGGGGCAGTACCCCGATGGCGCTGACCCGGCCGTCGCGGACGGCGAGCCGCTGCGCCTCGGCGTCGCCGAAGAACAGCGCGCTCTGGTGCGCGAGGCTCCCGCCCGCCGCGTCCGCGATCCCGCTGACCGTGTAGGTCTTGGGCGCACCGGTGGACTGCACGGTGAGCTCGGAGCCGGGCTTCAGGGCGGCGCGGGCCGCGAGTCCGCGGTCGACGACGACCTCGTCACCACCCTGGGGGGCGCGGCCCTCGGCGAGCGTGAAGGGGGTGAGTGCGGCCGAGCTCCAGGCGTGCCCGTACGAGGGCTTCGCGCCTTCGCCGCCGGGGCCGCCCCGGGTGAGGGGTACGGCCTGGAAGGTGAGCTCGGGGACGGCCCGCTCGACTCCGGGCACCGCGCGGACGGTGTCCACGGTGGTGGCCGGCAGCCAGGCCCGTTCGGCGACGGGCTTGGCCTTGTGCTTCGTCTTGGTTTTGCCCTTCTTCTCCTTGACCGTCGTCGCATGGACGTTCTGGTCGGCGGAGACGACCACCGGGGCGCCCGCGTAGCGCTCGGTGGCGATCGTCCCGCGGAGTCCCGTCTCCAGGAGGGTTCCGCAGGCGGTCACGAGGGCCGCCGCGCACAGCAGGGCGAGGAAGGCGCCGAGGAAGCCGGCTTTGCGGTCCCGGACGGTCTGGAGTGCGTAGCGCAGCATCATGGGGAAAACTCTGCCGCCGGGGCCGCGTTGGGACATTGGAGCGCCCCGGCGTCCTCGGCCGGGGGCTAACCCCACCCCACGCGATCCGGCCCGGGCGCACCGCCCGTCCCGGCGTCACCCCGTCAGATCGTCAGGTCTTCGGCATCTTCGGAGTCCTCGCCCTCCGCCTCCAGTGCGCGGCGGACCACCCGCAGGGCCATGCCCTCGGGGTACCCCTTGCGGGCGAGCATTCCGGCGAGGCGCCGGATCCGCTTGTCCCGCTCCAGGCCCCGGGTCGCGCGGAGCTTGCGCTCCACGAGCTCCCGGGCGGTGTCCTCCTCCTGGTCGGAGTCCAGCTGTTCCAGGGCCTCCTGTACGAGGGTGGGTGCCACTCCCTTGGTACGGAGCTCCTGTGCGAGCGCCCGGCGGGCCAGTCCCCGGCCCCGGTGCCGGGACTCGACCCAGGCCCCGGCGAAGGCGGCGTCGTCGATCAGGCCCACCTCCTCGAACCGGGAGAGGACCTGCTCCGACACCTCCTCGGGGATGTCCCGCTTGGCCAGGGCATCCGCGAGCTGCCGCCGGGTGCGCGGCATCCCGGTGAGCAGGCGCAGACAGATCGCCCGCGCCTGCTCCTCGGGACTCTGGGGCGGCAGTTCCTGGCGGCCTTCCCGGCCTTCCCGGCCCTCCGCACGACGGCCTCCCCGGCCGCCGCTCTCGCGGCGGCCCCGGCGACTGCCCTCGCGGCGGTCCTCAGCGCCGTCCGCGCCGTCGGTGCCGCCCCTTTCCTGCTCCCACACGGGTCAGCTCTTGGCGACGGCGGCCTTGACCGCGGTCTTGGCCTTCGACGCGGGCGCGGGGACCGCGGCGGTCTCGGCGGACGCGTCCGCGCCGGCCTCGGCCGTGGCGGCAGCGGTGTCCTTGCGGATGCCGACGCCCAGCTTCTCCTTGATCTTGCGCTCGATCTCGTCGGACAGGGCGGGGTTGTCGCAGAGGAACTTGCGCGCGTTCTCCTTGCCCTGGCCGAGCTGGTCGCCCTCGTACGTGTACCAGGCACCGGCCTTGCGGACGAAGCCGTGCTCCACGCCCATGTCGATCAGGCCGCCCTCGCGGCTGATGCCGTGGCCGTAGAGGATGTCGAACTCGGCCTGCTTGAAGGGCGGCGCGACCTTGTTCTTGACGACCTTGACGCGGGTGCGGTTGCCGACCGCGTCCGTGCCGTCCTTGAGGGTCTCGATGCGCCGGATGTCGAGGCGCACGGAGGCGTAGAACTTCAGCGCGCGGCCACCGGTGGTGGTCTCCGGCGAGCCGAACATCACACCGATCTTCTCGCGGAGCTGGTTGATGAAGATCGCGGTGGTCTTGGACTGGTTGAGCGCACCGGTGATCTTCCGGAGGGCCTGGCTCATCAGACGGGCCTGGAGACCCACGTGCGAGTCGCCCATCTCGCCCTCGATCTCCGCGCGCGGCACGAGGGCCGCGACGGAGTCGATGACGATGAGGTCCAGCGCACCGGAGCGGACCAGCATGTCCACGATCTCCAGCGCCTGCTCGCCGGTGTCCGGCTGGGACAGGATGAGGTTGTCCGTGTCGACGCCGAGGGCCTTGGCGTACTCGGGGTCGAGCGCGTGCTCGGCATCCACGAAGGCCACGGTGCCGCCGGCCTTCTGCGCGTTGGCCACGGCATGCAGCGTCAGGGTCGTCTTACCGGAGGACTCCGGCCCGTACACCTCGATCACACGGCCGCGCGGCAGTCCGCCGACGCCGAGCGCGATGTCCAGCGCGGTCGATCCGGTGGGGATGACCTCGATGGGATCGTTCGGCTTGTCGCCGAGACGCATCACGGCACCCTTGCCGAACTGCCGTTCAATCTGTGCGAGCGCGGCTTCCAGAGCCTTCTCGCGGTCGTTGCCTGCCATGGGTTCCACCCGATTTGCTTGAGTCGATCGCTTCACGCCATTGACGCTAACGCCTGCCACTGACAACGCGGTCCCACGTCCGGTTTGGCTGTGGATAACCAATAAGAATGCGTGTTCGATTTCCCTGTCAAGCGCGCCACGCCGGACCCGTCCGCCCCACTGGCGGCTGACATGATCCACCCCCATGAAGGACACCGCGGACGGCACCACCTCCAGCATGTTCCCCGCCGGGCGCACCGCGCTCATCGTGCGGATACCCGAAGCGGAACCCGCCGTCCGGATCTGGCGGGACCGGATCGACCCCGCGGCCCGGTCCGGGGCCGGGGTGCCGGCACACGTGAGCGTGCTCTACCCGTTCCTCCCGGAGGGCCTGATCGACGCCTCGGTCCACGCCGGGATCACCGCGGCCCTGAGACCCCACCATGCCTTCGACCTGCGCTTCGAGCGGACCGGCCGATTCCCGGGGATGCTCTACCTCGCCCCCGACCCGGACGCCCCGCTGCGCCGGCTGACCCGCGCGCTCACCGACCGCTGGCCGGACGTCAAGCCCTACGGCGGCCGCTACGGGGACCCGGCCCCGCACCTCACGGTGGCCCAGCGTGTCCACGAGGCGGACCTGGACGCCGCCGAGGCCGACCTGAACGGCCGACTCCCCCTCGCCGCCCGCGTCCGCAGCGTCGACCTGGTGGCCTACGACGGGACGGCCTGGCGGGAGCGCGCGAGCTTCGCGCTGCGGGAGCCGGAAGCGTAACGACCCGAGAGCGACGGCCCGAGAGTGCGGTCCGAGAGTGACGGTCCGAGAGTGACAACCCAGGGTTGACGCCCCTTCGACTGTCAACCTAGGGTTGCCTCATGACGAACCCTTCGGTGGAACCCGTTCGCATGACCAATCCGGTACGCCTCGACGACCTCATCGAGGCCATCAAGAAGGTCCACACCGACACCCTGGAGCAGCTCAGCGGCGCAGTCGTCGCCGCCGAGGCCCTCGGGGACGTCGCCGACCACCTCATCGGCCACTTCGTCGACCAGGCCCGCCGCTCCGGCGCCTCCTGGACCGACATCGGCCGCAGCATGGGCGTCACCCGCCAGGCCGCCCAGAAGCGCTTCGTGCCCAAGGCCGACAAGGAGGGTGACCCCGGGCTCGACCCGAGCCAGGGCTTCGGCCGCTTCACGCCCCGCGCCCGCAACGTGGTCGTGACCGCGCAGAACGAGGCCCGCGCCGCGAGCAACACCGAGATCCGCACCGAGCACCTCGTCCTCGGCCTGCTCGCCGAACCCGACGGCCTCGCCGCCCACGCCATCGCCGACCAGGGCGTCACGGCCGACGACGTGCGCGCCGCCGCGACCGCCGGCCTGCCCCCGGCCGCGGCGGAGCTCCCCGCCCTGGTCCCCTTCGACGCCTCCGCGAAGAAGGCCCTGGAGCTCACCTTCCGCGAGGCCCTGCGCCTCGGCCACAACTACGTGGGCACCGAGCACGTCCTGCTCGCGCTCCTGGAGCTGGAGAACGGAACGGGAACGCTCAGCGGCCTCGGCGTGGACAAGGACGCCGTCGAGAACTGGGTCAACGACGCCCTGGCAGCCGTACTCGCCTCCGCGGACGAGGCCGGGAAGTAGAGGCGTCCGCGTCGCCCGTCAGCGCGTACCGCTTCACGTACGCGCCGAGGAAGGCCTGCATCGTGGCGACGGCCGGGATCGCGATGAGCGCCCCGACCGCGCCCAGCAGGGCGGTGCCCGCGATGACCGATCCGAAGGCCACCGCCGGGTGGATGTCCACCGTCTTCGACGTCAGCTTCGGCTGGAGCACGTAGTTCTCGAACTGCTGGTACACCACCACGAATCCGAGGACGTACAGCGCGTACCAGGGGTTGACCGTGAAGGCGAGCAGCATCGGCAGCGCACCCGCCAGGTAGGTGCCGATGGTGGGGATGAACTGCGACACCAGCCCCACCCACACCGCGAGCGCGGGCGCGTACGGCACGCCCAGCACCGCGAGGACGATGTAGTGCGCGATCCCGGAGATCAGCGCCATCAGCCCGCGCGAGTAGAGGTATCCGCCCGTCTTGGTGACGGCGATCTCCCACGCCCGCAGCACCTCCGCCTGCTTCCTGGGCGGGAGTACGGAGCACAGCGCGCGGCGCAGTCGCGGCCCGTCGGCGGCGAAGTAGAAGGAGAACAGACCGATCGTCAGCAGCTTGAACAGTCCGCCGAGCACGGTGGCGGACACGTCGAGCACGCCGCTCGCGCTGTTCTGCACGTACTTCTGCAGCCAGTCGGAGTGCAGCAGGCTGTCCTGGATGTCCAGCCGGGACAGGTCCGTGTGGAAGGTGTCGTTGATCGAGCCGATCAGCGAGTCGAGATAGCCGGGGAAGCCTTCCACCAGGTCGATGATCTGCGCGGCGAGGACCGAGCCGAGCAGGACGACGAATCCGACGGCCGCGACGAACACCCCGAGGAACACCAGGAAGGTGGCGAGCCCGCGGCGCATGCCGCGGGCCGCCATCCGGGCCACGGCCGGTTCTATCGCGAGCGCGAGGAAGAACGCGATCAGGATGTTGACGAGCAGCCCGATGAGCTGGTGGAAGGCCCAGCTGCCCAGCTGGAAGCAGGCCACCAGGGCAAGGACGAGGAGCACCGCGCGCGGCAGCCAGCGCGGCATCCGGGCGTCCGCCGCCGTGCCCTCGGCGGGGACCGGCGCTCCCGGGTCCCCCGCCCGGGGAACCCCTGCCGAGGGTTCTCCCGCGTCCACCGGGGTCGCCGGGCCGGGCGGATGAGCGCGCCGGGGGCCTTCGGGCTGGTCGGTCGTCTCTTCGGTGGCTGCCACGCCGCCAGTCTGTCCCACGGGCGCCGCGTACCGCGAAGCGGTCGCTCGTGCCCACCCGCGCAGCGCTCGCCCGAGCCTCGCCCGGTCCGGCCGCCGGCCCGCGCGCGGGTCGCCCCGCCCGGGCCCTGCCCATGCCCTGCTAGCGCAGCGAGGCCGGCACGTCCACGGCCGAACACACCGCGCGCCACACGTCCTTGGTCTCCCAGCCCGCGTCCAGCGCCTCGTGGACGGTGCGTCCCCCGAGCTCCGTCATGACGTGGTCCCGCGCGAAGGAGTCCGCGTAGCCCGCACCGAAGTGCTCGGCCATCCGCTCCCAGAAAATCGTCAACCGCATGCCTCCAGTATCCCGCCCCGGAGAGTGGCCCCGCCCCGTTCGGGCCACGTCGGCGCAGTCCGGGCCCCTACGGTTCCTGGCATGCCTGGAGACGAAGCGTGCGCCCCGGCGGCGACGACCGCAACGACCGCGCCGAGCGCGCCGACGGCGACGAGCGCACTGGCCCGCGCCGAGCAGTTCATCTGGCTCACGGCCCGCGTGCTGGAGCAGCGGCGGTTCGCGTTCCACTTCCTCGGCGGGGACGCGGACCCGGTCGATGCGGCCCTCGGCGCCCACCTCGGCGGCGACGGCGGCTACGGCCACGCCCTCGACCCGGATCTGCGCGGCCCGCTGAGCCACCCGCTGCACACCGCCCACGCCCTGCGCGTCCTGGACGGCCTGGGCCGCTGCGCCGGACAGCGCATCGAGCGGCTCTGCGCCCACCTGGCCCGGGTCTCCACCCCGGACGGGGCGCTTCCGGCGACCGCTCCGGCCTCCGGCGGCTATCCGGCGGCCCCCTACCACCCGCTGCAGGACGATCCGCCGGGCGACCTGCTGGCCACCGGCCCCGTCGTGGGGATCCTGCACCGCAACCGGGTGTGGCACGCGTGGCTGTTCCGGGCCACGGACTTCTGCTGGGACCGGGTGGAGAACCTGCGCCACTGGAACCCGTACGAGGTCCAGGGCGCGGTGGCCTTCCTCGACGGGGTGCCCGACCGGTCCCGGGCCGCGGCGGCCGCCGACCGGCTGGGGCGCCTCGTCCGCGACGATCGGCTCGTCGTACTGGACCCCGCGCGGCAGGACGCGTACCCGCCGGTCCCCGGCCGCGCGCCGGACGAGCACCTGTACCCGTACGACTTCGCCCGCCGCCCGGAGTCCCTCGCCCGCGGCTGGTTCACGGACGCGGAGCTGTACGGCTCGCTGCGCTTCCTGGCCGGCCTGCAGCAGCCGGACGGCGGCTGGCCGGTGCACCGCGGCGCGTGGGCGCCGGGCAGCTCGCTGGAGCGGCGCCCGATCGCCACGCTGGAGGCGCTGCTGACCCTGCGCGCGTACGGCCGGCTCCCCGGCCCTAGCCTCCCAGGGCCCGCAGCCCCGCGGTGACGGCGACGGCCGCCGCGACCACGACGAGGAACGGGGCCCGCAACACCAGCGCGACCGCGGCGGCCGCGAGCCCGGCCGCGCGTGCGTCGAGCACGAGTTCCTGGCCGGTGGCGAAGGTCTGCTGCGCGGTGAGCGCGGCGAGCAGCGCGACCGGCAGGAGCGCGGCGAGCTTGCGCACCGCGGGCCGCTCCAGGGCTCCGGCGGGGACGAGCAGTCCGGCGAGCTTCACGCCGTAGCAGCCGACGACGGTGATCCCGATGGCGATCCAGACGTTCACGGCCGGCGTCCCTTCATCCACAGCACGATCGGCGCGGCCAGCGCCGCGATCAGCACGGGCACCCCGGCGGGCAGTACGGGCAGCAGGCCCAGCCCGAGGACGAGGGCGAGCCCGGCGACGGCCCGCTCGGTGCCGGTCTTCAGCATCGGCGCGAGCAGCGCGAGGAACACGGCGGGCCCGGCGGCGTCCAGCCCCCACGCCCTGGTGTCCCCGATGGCCTCGGCGCCGAGCGCGCCGAGCAGGGTGGTGAGGTTCCACAGGGCGTAGAGGCTCAGCCCGGTCACGGTGAACCCGAGCCGCGCGGACTTCCGGTCGGGCTGGGCCAGGGCCACGGCGGTGGTCTCGTCGATCACCCAGTGCGCGGCGAACGGGCGCACGCCCTTGGGCAGCGCGAGCAGCTGGGACAGCCGCAGCCCGTAGAAGGCGTTGCGGGTCCCGAGGAAGAAGGCCCCGGCGGCGGCCGTGAACGGATTCCCGCCGGCGGCCAGGGCTCCGACCAGCGCGAACTGCGAGGCCCCGGTGAACACCAGCAGGCTCAGCACGCACGCCTGGAGGGTGCTGACCCCGGACCCGGCGGCGGTCACCCCGAAGGCGAACCCCGACAGACCGACCGCCACTCCGACACCGAGCGCGTCCCGGACCACGGCGGCGCGCGGCTTGTCCACCGCGGGCGCCCCGCCGGGTACCTCCCGATCGGGTCCTTCTCGTATGACCATCCTCTGTTCTCCCACGCCCCGAAAATTACGTGGCCCCGCCATCCCGGTCTTGTACGTTCTTGCACCCGCGCCGGGCACGCCGGCCGGCCGGCAGCTCACCCGTGTCCATGATCCGGACCCTAACCGGCCGCCCGCCCCCGCCGGTACGCCCCCGGGGGCACCCCCACGATGCGGGTGAAGTGCCGGTTCAGGTGCGGCTGGTCGGTGAAGCCGACGGTGGCGGCCGCCTCCGCCGGGGGGATCCCCGCGTCGAGCAGCCGGCGTGCCCGCCGGACCCGGGCGTCGGTCAGCCAGGTGTGCGGGGGCATGCCGTACCGGTCCCGGAAGGCGCGCAGCAGGGCGAAGGGGCTGGTCCCCAGCTCCGCCGCGAGCTGCTCCAGGGACGGGGGCTCCCCCATCCGGTCCTCCAGTACGGCCCGGGCCCGCTCCGCGTCGGCGGCGCCCGCGCGGCCCGCCGTACGGACGGGCAGCGGCCCGGCGTGCCGGGTCAGCATCCGGGCCACCACCCCGCGCAGCAGGGTGTCGGCGGCCAGCGCGTTCCCGGCCTCGGCGGCGCGGTGGACCTCGGCGATGGCCCGCGAGGCCTGCGGGTCGGCGACCATGGCGGCGGTGAAGCCGGGGGTCCCGCGCAGGGTCCCGATCTCGGTGGCGACCTCGGTGATCAGCGCACGGGAGGGGTAGAGGGTGGCGTAGGCCCAGCCCTCGGGGACCCCGGCGCGGGCGGTGTGCGGGACCTCGGGGTTGATCAGGACCACGCTGCCGGGCCCGGCGCGCAGCGTGTCTCCGGGCAGGCCGATCTCCTCGATGCCGCCGGTGACGGCCGCGATGACGTACCCGTCGTGGGCGTGGCGCGGGAAGGTGTGGCGCACGTAGTGGGCACGCAGCAGGTCCAGCCCGGGCAGTTCCGCGTACTGCCAGTGCCGCGCCCACTCCCGGCGGCCCTCGTCCGCTCCGGTCCCGGTCCCCATCCCCCCATTCTGCGCCCGGCCCGTCCAGGGTGTTTCCACAGGTCCGGCCGGTTGTCAGTGGGCGGGTGCACGATGGGGGCATGTCCGGTACTGCGCTCGACTCGTTCTCCCCCGCGACCCGTTCCTGGTTCACGGGGGCCTTCGTCTCGCCCACCGCCGCCCAGGAGGGCGCCTGGCGGGCCATCGGTGCGGGCTCGGACGTGCTGGTGGTGGCCCCCACCGGCTCCGGCAAGACGCTGGCCGCCTTCCTCGCCGCCCTCGACCAGCTCGCCTCGACCCCGCCCCCGGCGGATCCGAAGAAGCGCTGCCGGGTGCTGTACATCTCGCCCCTGAAGGCCCTGGCGGTGGACGTGGAGCGCAACCTCCGCAGCCCGCTGACCGGTATCCGGCAGGAATCGGTGCGCCTCGGCCTGCCCGAGCCCGAGATCCGGGTCGGGATCCGCTCCGGCGACACCCCGCCGGCCGAGCGGCGCGCGTTGGTGACCCGGCCGCCGGACATCCTGATCACCACGCCCGAGTCGCTGTTCCTGATGCTGACCTCGGCCGCCCGCGAGGCCCTGTCCGGGATCGAGACGGTGATCCTGGACGAGGTGCACGCGGTCGCCGGCACCAAGCGCGGCGCCCATCTCGCGCTGTCCCTGGAGCGGTTGGACGAGCTGCTGCCCCGCCCCGCGCGCCGGATCGGCCTGTCGGCGACGGTCCGCCCGGTGGAGGAGGTGGCCCGCTACCTCGCTCCGCGCGGCAAGGTGGAGATCGTCCAGCCGCCCTCGACCAAGGAGTTCGACCTGTCGGTGGTCGTCCCGGTCGAGGACATGGGCGAGTTGGGCGGCTCCCCCGCCACCGAGGGCAAGGAGGGCGGCGACAAGCCCTCCATCTGGCCGCACGTGGAGGAGCGGATCGCCGATCTGGTCCAGGCCCACCGGTCCACCATCGTGTTCGCCAACTCCCGCCGCCTCGCCGAGCGCCTGTGCAACCGGCTCAACGAGATCGCGTACGAGCGTGCCGTGGGCGGCCCGCTGCCCGAGGGCCCGCCCCCGGCCGAGATCATGGCCCAGTCGGGCGCCGCCCAGGGTGCCCCGCCGCTGATGGCCCGCGCCCACCACGGCTCGGTGTCCAAGGAGCAGCGGGCACTGGTGGAGGAGGACTTGAAGGCGGGGCGGCTGCCCGCCGTGGTCGCCACCTCCAGCCTGGAGCTCGGCATCGACATGGGCGCCGTGGACCTCGTCATCCAGGTGGAGTCCCCGCCGTCGGTGGCCTCCGGGCTGCAGCGGGTGGGCCGGGCCGGGCACCAGGTGGGCGCGGTCTCCACCGGGGTCGTCTTCCCCAAGTACCGGGGCGACCTCGTCCAGGCGGCCGTGGTCACCGAGCGGATGCGCACGGGCTCGATCGAGTCCCTGCGGATCCCCTCCAACCCGCTGGACGTCCTGGCCCAGCAGCTCGTCGCGATGACCGCGATGGACACCTGGCAGCTCGACGACCTGCTCGCCCTGGTGCGCCGGGCGGCCCCCTTCGCGGCGCTGCCCGACTCGGCCTTCACGGCGGTGCTGGACATGCTGGCCGGCCGCTATCCCTCGGACGCGTTCGCCGAGCTCAGGCCCCGGGTGGTGTGGGACCGCGTCGCCGGTACGATCACCGGCCGGCCCGGCGCCCAGCGGCTCGCGGTCACCTCCGGCGGGACCATCCCGGACCGCGGGCTCTTCGGCGTGTTCCTGGCCGGGTCGGACCCGAAGAAGGGCGGCGGCCGGGTCGGCGAGCTCGACGAGGAGATGGTCTACGAGTCCCGCGTCGGCGACGTCTTCACCCTCGGCACCACCTCGTGGCGGATCGTGGACATCACCCGCGACCGCGTCCTGGTCACGCCCGCCCCCGGGGTCCCGGGCCGCCTCCCGTTCTGGAAGGGCGACCAGCTGGGCCGTCCGCTGGAACTGGGCCGCGCGGTCGGCGCGTTCCTGCGCGAGCTCGGCGGCCTGACCGCCGAGGACGCCCGACTGCGCCTGCTGGCGGCGGGCCTGGACGCCTGGGCCGCCGAGAACGTCCTGTCCTACCTCGCCGAACAGCGCGAGGCCTGCGGCCACGTACCGGACGACCGGACCATCGTCGTCGAGCGGTTCCGCGACGAGCTCGGCGACTGGCGGGTCGTCGTCCACTCCCCGTTCGGCGCCCAGGTACACGCCCCCTGGGCGCTGGCGCTCGGCGCCCGCCTCTCCGAGCGGTACGGGATGGACGCGCAGGTCATGCACGCCGACGACGGCATCGTGCTCCGCCTCCCGGACGCGGACCTGCTGAACATGGACCTGGACCTACTGGACCACGACCCGGCAGGGAACAACTCCTCCTTCGACTTCGACGACGACAAACCCCCGCTGGGCGCGGCGGACGTCGCCTTCGACCACGGGGACGTCCAGCAGATCGTCACCGACCAGGTGGGCGGCTCCGCCCTGTTCGCCTCCCGCTTCCGCGAGTGCGCGGCCCGCGCCCTGCTCCTCCCGCGCCGCAATCCCGGCAAGCGCACCCCCCTGTGGCAGCAGCGCCAGCGCGCCTCGCAACTGCTCCAGGTGGCCTCCGAGTTCGGTTCGTTCCCGATCGTGCTGGAAGCCGTCCGGGAATGCCTGCAGGACGTCTTCGACGTGCCGGGCCTGACCGAGCTGATGGGAGACATCGAGGCACGCCGGGTCCGCCTCGTCGAGGTCACGACGCCCGAGCCCTCCCCCTTCGCCCGCTCCCTCCTCTTCGGGTACGTCGCCCAGTTCCTCTACGAGGGCGACTCGCCCCTCGCCGAGCGCAGGGCGGCCGCGCTGTCGCTGGACTCCCGGCTGCTGGCCGAGCTGCTCGGCCAGGCCGAGCTCCGCGAACTGCTCGACGCGGAGGTGCTGACGGAGCTGGAGCGGGAGCTCCAGTGGCTGACCCAGGACCGGCGGGCCAAGGACGCCGAGTCGGTGGCCGACCTGCTGCGCCTGCTGGGCCCGCTCACCCCGGCGGACCTGGCCGCCCGCGGGGCGGAGGCGGAGTGGGCGCCGTCCCTCGCCGCCTCCCGCCGGGCGATCCGGGTCCGGATCGCCGGCGAGGACCACTGGGCTGCCATCGAGGACGCCGGCCGGCTGCGCGACGCGCTGGGCACGGCGCTCCCGGTGGGCGTCCCGGAGGCGTTCACCGAGCCGGTGCAGGACCCCCTCGGCGACCTCCTGGCCCGGTACGCCCGCACCCACGGCCCCTTCACCACGGTCACCGCCGCCGCCCGCTTCGGGCTGGGCACGGCCGTGACGGACGGTGCGCTGCACCGGCTCGCGGCGGCCGGGCGGGTGGTGCAGGGCGAGTTCCACCCGGCGGGCATCGGCCAGGAATGGTGCGACGCCACGGTTCTGCGACGGCTGCGGCGCCGCTCCCTCGCCGCCCTGCGCCAGGAACTGGAACCGGTCCCGCCCGCCTCCCTGGCCACCTTCCTCCCCCAGTGGCAGCACGTCGGCAAAGCCCTGCGCGGCATCGACGGCCTGGCCCGCGCGATCGAACAGCTCCAGGGCGCCGCGGTTCCCGCCTCCGCCCTCGAACGCCTGATCCTCCCTTCCCGCGTGGCGGACTACTCCCCGACCCTGCTGGACGAGCTCACCACCACCGGCGAGGTCGTCTGGGCCGGCGCGGGCGCCCTGCCGGGCAAGGACGGCTGGATCTCCCTCTACCTCGCGGAGGCGGCCCCCCTCCTCGTCCCCCAGCCCCACCCCCTGGAGCTCACCCCGCTCCACGAAGCGGTCCTCTCCGCCCTCTCCGGCGGCTACGGCCTGTTCTTCCGCCAGCTCGCGGACCGGGCCCGCTCCCTGCACCCGGATGCCTCGGACGCGGACCTCTCCTCCGCCGTCTGGGACCTGGCCTGGTCGGGCCGCCTGACCAACGACACCCTGGCCCCCCTGCGCTCCCTCCTCGGCTCGGGCCGCACGGCGGGCGCCACCGCCCACCGTGCCCGCCGTACGATCCCCCGCGGCCGCTACGGCACCCTCACCGGCCCCGCCTCCCGTACGGGCCCGCCCACGGTGTCGGGCCGCTGGTCCCTGCTCCCGGTCCACGCCCCCGACCCGACGCACCGCGCACACGCCCTGGCCCGCACCCTGCTGGACCGCCACGGGGTGGTGACCCGGGGCGCGGTGGCCGCCGAAGGCGTGGAAGGCGGCTTCAGCGCGGTCTACCGCGTCCTCTCGGCCTTCGAGGACAGCGGCCAGGCCCGCAGGGGCTACGTGGTCGAAGGTCTGGGCGCGGCCCAGTTCGCCATGGACGGCGCGGTCGACCGCCTCCGCGCGGCCGAGCGCACCCCGCCCCCACTCGCCGCAGTGGTCCTGGCAGCCGCCGACCCGGCGAACGCCTACGGCGCGGCCCTCCCCTGGCCGGAGCCCCCGACCGGAGCCACCCACAAGCCGGGCCGCAAGGCGGGTTCCCTGGTCGTCCTGGTCGACGGCGAACTCACCCTCTACCTGGAGCGCGGCGGCAAAACCCTCCTCGCCTGGCCCGACCCGGAAGACCCCCGCCTCACAGCAGCCCTGACGGCCCTCACCACGGCCTCCCGCAACGGCACCCTCCCCACCCTCACGGTGGAACGCATCAACGCCGCCCCGTCCCTCACCTCCCCCTACGCCCCACCCACAGAAGCCACCGGCTTCCACGCCACCCCCCAAGGCCTCCGCCTCCGCCACTAACCCCCAACCAACCCGCCCCACGGCCCGAGCCCCCTTCCCCGCCCCAGAAGCAAGGCCCCACGACACACCCCCGAAGCCCCACCTCCCGCCCAGCCCGAGACGCCCCCGCAAGCAGATCCAAGGACGGACGCGGGAACGGGGGCCCCGGGAGAGATCCAGTACAGGCCCAGGGCGGCTCTGAGCGCAGGCCCGGGGCGGGTCTGGACGCAGGCCCAGGGCCGGACCGGCCGCAGGCCCAGGAACGGACCGGCCGCAGGCCCAGGAACGGGCCCGGACACGGACCAGAGGCGGGTCCAGGGCAGGCCCGGAAACGGGCCCGGCCGCAGCCCCGGCAAGTGGTCCGCACGCAGACCCGGGCGGGCCTCGGGACAGGCCCGCAGGGAGGCGGGGGGCGGGGGGCGGGGGCAGATCCGGCAACTGGTCCGGGCGCAGCCCCGGCAACGGGCCCCGGGGGCAGATCCGGCAACGCATCAGACCGCAGGCCCAGAACCGCTCCGGGCACAGCCCAGAGCGGACCCGGGGGCAGGCCCGGGAACGGGGCCCAGCCCCAGGGCGAGTCCAGAGGCAGGCCCGGGTCCGGGGCACAGCCGCAGGGCGGTCCAGGGCGCAGCCCCAAGGCACGGGCCCGGGGCACAACTCCAAGGCAGCCCCAAGGCGGATCCGGGGCACAGCCCCAAGGCGGGTCCGAGGCGCAGCCCCAGGGCGGGTCCGGGGCGCAGCCCCAGGGCGGGTCCGGGGCACAGCCCCAGGGCGGGTCCGGGGCACAGCCCCAGGGCGGGTCCGGGGCGCAGCCCCAGGGCGGGTCCGGGGCACAGCCCCAGGGCGGGTCCGGGGCACAGCCCCAGGGCGGGTCCGGGGCGCAGCCCCGGGGAACGGAGGAAGGGCGGGGCGGGGAGCAAGCACCGCGCAGCGGAGCCCCGGCCGCACGCCGCGAGCCCGACTCCGCAGGAGAATGAACGCATGCCCGAAGGCGACACCGTCTACCGCACCGCGGCCCGGCTCCGCGAAGCCCTAGCGGGCAAGCAACTCACCCGCTCCGACCTCCGCGTCCCCCGCTTCGCCACCGCAGACCTCACGGGCTTCACCACCCTGGAAGTCGTCCCCCGCGGCAAGCACCTCCTCATCCGCTTCGGCCCCTCGGCGGCACCCGCCACGGAGGCAGGACCCGGCACCGCCCCAGGAGCCACCCCCCACCCCCGCCTCACCCTGCACACCCACCTCCGCATGGACGGCACCTGGCGCATCCTCCCCACCAGGGGCACCACCGCCACCACGGGCACCACCGGCACCGGCACCACCACCGCCGCCACCACCCCACCCCGCCCACCCGGCCCCGCCCACGAAATCCGCGTCATCCTCGCCACCGCCGACCACACCGCCGTCGGCTACCGCCTCCCCGTCGTCGAACTGCTCCGCACCGCCGACGAGCGCCGCGCCGTCGGCCACCTCGGCCCCGACCTCCTCGGTCCCGACTGGGACGAGGCCACCGCCGCCGCGAACCTCCTCACCGCCCCCGCCCGCCCTCTGGGCGAAGCCCTCCTCGACCAGCGCAACCTGGCCGGCATCGGCAACGTCTACAAGGCCGAGCTCTGCTTCCTCGCCCAGGTCACCCCCTGGACCCCGGTGGGCGATCTGCCACCCAGCACGCTCCCCCGCCTCGCCGCCGCCGCGCACCGGCTCCTGGACGCGAACAAGGCCCGCCGCCGCAACACCACCGGCAGCCTCCGCCCCGGCCAGGACCTGTTCGTCTACGGCCGCGCCCACCGCCCCTGCCTGCGCTGCGGCACCCCCGTCCGCGAGGCTCCGCAGGACGACCGCCCCACGTACTGGTGTCCCCGTTGCCAATCCGGCCCGACGCCTTAGTTGACGCCCCGTCAGATCCGGTCGTACCGTCCCCGCATGCCTACACCCAGCGCGTACGAACTCACCGGCCGCACCGCTCTGATCACCGGCGCCGCCAGCGGCATCGGCCGGGCCACCGCCGTACTCCTCGCCGAGGCCGGAGCCGCCGTGCACTGCGCGGACCGCGATGCCCACGGCCTCCAGGAGACGGTCGAACTGATCACCAAGGCCGGCGGCCGGGCCACAGCCCACCCCCTGGACGTGACCGACCGCGCCGCGATCAAGGCGGCGATCGCACAGGCCGGCCCGCTCGACATCACCGCCGCGATCGCCGGGGTCATGCACAGCAGCAGCGTCCTGGAGACGTCCGACGAGGACCTCGACCGGGTCCTGGACATCAACTTCAAGGGGGTGCTGCACACCTGCCAGGAGGCGGCCCGCGCCATGATCGCGGCCGGCCGGCCCGGTTCGATCATCACCATGGCCTCCGGCGCCGTGGACGCCGCCCAGCCCGGTCTGCTCTGCTACAGCGCCGCCAAGGCCGCCGTCGTCCAGCTGACCAAGACCCTCGCCACCGAGGCCGGCCCGCACGGCATCCGCGTCAACGCGGTCGCGCCCGGCTGGATCCGCACCCCGATGACCGGCCGGCACAGCCCCGAGGTCCAGGAGCAGACGGAAGCGATGATGACGCGGATGTCCCCGCTACGCCGCGTGGGCGAGCCCGAGGACATAGCCCAGGCAGTGCTCTACCTCGCCTCGGACGCCTCTTCCTTCATGACGGGCCAGATCCTTCGCCCGAACGGAGGAGTCTCCATGCCTTGGTAATGAACCACCCGCCGCCCGTCACCCGACGGTCAGGCCCAAGATCACCAAGCCCCGGACGACCCGCCACCCGGCTCCCCACCCCCGGACGGCACCGCCCCCGGCTCCCCGACCGCCACCGATCCGGCACCGGCCCGCTCCCCGCCGTTGCCCGCGGCTCCGCCGCCGCCCCCGGCTCCCCCGTCGCGAAGACCACCTGCCGCACCACGACCACCTGCCGCACCACGACCATCCGCCGACCCACGACCACCCGCCGCCCCACGGCGACGACGTCCGCCCACCGGCCCCGGCACACAGTGCACCGGCAGCAGCCCCAGCCCCCACCCCCCGACGGCGACCGCACCCTCCACCGGCCCGACCTCGCCCGGCGCCAGCACGAGCCGCAGCACGGCCCACCACCACAGGACGCCCACCGACAGCGCGAGGGCCAGACCCACGGGTATACCCAGCAACCGCCGCACGGCCACCTCCAGGGGCCGGAGACCCGAACGGGCCCATCCTCCCGCACCCCGCCCCCACCCGCACCCCCTCGCGCCGCCACGGGAACGGCACCCTGCACCCACCGGAACGGCACCCGCGCCCGCGCCCGTGCCCGCACCGGAACCACCCGCACCCGGAACGGCAAGAAGCCCCGCCCGGCACCCAAGGGCACCGGCCGGGGCTCCGGCCACACTCATACGCTCAGCACGCACGCACACGCACACGCACACTCACGGACACGCACGCAGGCATTCGCTCACGCACGCATCACGCGGCTACGACATTCACCGCTTCCACGGGTGCCTTGATGGTCACCCGTTCCGGGCCACCCGTGACCGAGGCCACGGATACCGAATTGAGCATCGGGCGGACCGGTGCGGACACTGGTTCGCTCGCCGCGGCGGACTGAGCCAGCTCGGCGAGCGAAAGCTCGTCGCTGACTTCCCGCATCAGCTCTGACATCCGTACGTCAAGCGCGTCGCAGATCGCGGAGAGCAGCTCGGAAGATGCCTCCTTCTGCCCCCGCTCCACCTCGGAGAGATAGCCGAGCGAAACTCGGGCGGACGAGGAGACTTCGCGCAGAGTACGGCCCTGGCGCTGGCGCTGCCGACGCAGCACGTCACCCAGCAGGCGACGGAGCAGAATCATCGGTGGCTCCCTCCTCTGACCGTGTAGCCGTAACCTTCACGCCCCACCGTACCGCCTCGCGCGGCGGCCGTGCGGGGAGCGATGTCGTGTTCACTCAGGGCTGCAAACATCAAATCCCCCCGTCCTGTTCCGTATCCTGCCCCCGCAGATTCTCGCGGAGTTCGCTCGCGAGCAGCTCGAGCACTGTCCGTGCACTCTCCCTACGGATTTCCGCGCGGGAGCCTTTCAACCTCAGCCGGGCCGTTTTCCTGCCCCCGGGACCCGCGACGGCGATGAAAACGGTGCCCACCGGCTGCCCGTCCTGCGGTTCCGGACCGGCCACCCCGGTGGTCGCGATGCCCCAGGAGGCGCCGAGCACACGACGCACTCCGGCCGCCATCTCCTCCGCGACCTGCGGGTTCACCGCACCTTCGGCCTCGAGCAGCCCGGCGTCCACGCCCAGCACCCGGTGCTTCAGCTCGGTCGCGTACGCCGTGACCGACCCGCGGAAAGACTTGGAGGCGCCGGGGACGGCCGTGAGCTCCGCGGCGACCATGCCGCCGGTCAGTGACTCCGCGACCGCAACCGTATCGTTACTCTCCGCAAGGAGTCTCAGTACCTCGGCCGCAACCACCCCACCGGCCCCGGCGGACCCGGCCGCATTCCGCAGCGCTTCACCGGTCACCGAAGATCCACCCGTCTCTTGCGGCCCCGCGCCATCCCCCGGCAGGTTCACCGCGCGGCACGCTCCGCGGCGAGCCCCTTGCGCCGGAGCACGACGGCCTGCCGGATGTAGTCCAATCCGGTGACGACGGTCAGGACGACGGCGACCGCCATCACCCAGAACCGCAGGGTCGCCAGCGGCCCGGTCAGCGCGAGCACGTACATGCCCACGGCCGTGCCCTGGGCCAGGGTCTTCAGCTTCCCGCCCCGGCTCGCCGGAATCACTCCGTACCTGATGACCCAGAAACGCATGAGCGTGATCCCGAGTTCCCGGCCCAGGATCACCCCGGTGACCCACCAGGGCAGATCGCCGAGCCAGGACAGACACACCAATGCCGACCCCATGATCGCCTTGTCGGCGATGGGGTCGGCGATCTTGCCGAAGTCGGTGACCAGGTTGTACGTACGGGCCAGATGCCCGTCGAAGATGTCGGTGATCATGGCGACGGCGAACGCCGCCCACGCCAGCGCCCGCCAGACGGGGTCGTAGCCCCCGTCGGCGAGCAGCAGCATCACGAATCCCGGCACCAGGACCAGCCGGATCATCGTCAGGATGTTGGCGATGTTCCACAGGCTGGCCTGATTGACCGCCGCGGCGCCCAGCTTCGCGCCGGGCGCGGGCCGGCGGCCGGTCCCGCCCGCCGCAGATGCCGGGGCTCCGGTCATCCGGCCGCCTCCTCAAGATCCACGCCCAGGGGCTCCGCCACGAGGTCCACACCCAGGGTGCCGACCACCTTCGCGGTGACGATACGCCCCGGGACCAGGCCCGCGCCGTCGGTGAAGACGACCTGGCCGTCGGTCTCGGGCGCCTGGTGGGCCGCTCGCCCGTAGGCGCCCTCGCCGTCCTCCGCCTCGTCGATCGGGACGACCGTCTCGACGAGTACCTCCAGCGTCTCTCCGATCCGCTCCTCCGCGCGCTGCGAGGTGAGCTCCTCGGCGAGGCGCTGCATGTGGGCGAGGCGCTCGGCGATGGTGTCGGCGTCCAGCTTGTTCTCGTAGGTGACGGCCTCGGTGCCGTCCTCGTCGGAGTAGCCGAAGACGCCGATGGCGTCGAGCCGCGCGCTGGTGAGGAAGCGCTCCAGCTCGGCGAAGTCGGACTCCTTCTCGCCGGGGAAGCCGACGATGAAGTTGGACCGGACGCCGGCCGTCGGGGCCTTGCTGCGGATGGTGTCCAGCAGCTCCAGGAAGCGGTCGGTGTCACCGAAGCGGCGCATGGCGCGCAGCACGTCGGGGGCCGAGTGCTGGAAGGAGAGGTCGAAGTACGGGACGACCTTGGGGGTCGAGGTGAGTACGTCGATCAGGCCGGGCCGCATCTCGGCGGGCTGGAGGTAGCTGACGCGGACGCGCTCGATGCCGTCCACCTCGGCCAGCTCGGGCAGCAGGGTCTCCAGCAGGCGGATGTCGCCCAGGTCCTTGCCGTACGAGGTGTTGTTCTCGGAGACCAGCATGATCTCCTTGACGCCCTGCTCCGCGAGCCAGCGCGTCTCGCCCAGCACGTCGCTGGGGCGGCGGGAGATGAAGGAGCCGCGGAAGGACGGGATGGCGCAGAAGGAGCAGCGCCGGTCGCAGCCGGAGGCGAGCTTGACCGAGGCGACCGGGCTCTTGTCCAGGCGGCGGCGCAGCGGCGCACGCGGACCGGAGGCGGGCGCGACGCCCTCAGGCAGGTCCGCGGGGGCGGCTGCCGGCTCCTCGACGGGCGTCGACTGGGCGTGGCCGGGGAGCGCCACGTCGGCGTCCTGGCGCTGGGCCGGGCTGATCGGCAGCAGCTTGCGCCGGTCGCGCGGGGTGTGGGAGGCGTGGATGCCGCCGTTGAGGATGGTCTGGAGGCGGTCGGAGATGTCGGCGTAGTCGTCGAAGCCGAGTACTCCGTCGGCCTCGGGGAGCGCTTCGGCGAGTTCCTTGCCGTAGCGCTCGGCCATACAGCCGACGGCTACGACGGCCTGCGTGCGGCCGTGATCCTTGAGATCGTTGGCCTCCAGCAGGGCGTCTACGGAGTCCTTTTTGGCGGCTTCGACAAAGCCGCAGGTGTTGACGACGGCTACGTCCGCATCGGCGGCGTCCTCGACGAGCTCCCAGCCATCCGCCGCCAAGCGGCCTGCGAGCTCCTCCGAGTCCACCTCGTTACGGGCGCAGCCAAGAGTGACAAGGGCGACGGTACGGCGTTCGGGCATGGACTCAAGACTACTTCGTCCCGGCACCGGCCCCCGCCTCCCGTCCCGGACGACAAGATCCCCGGGGTGCGGCGCGCCACCCCGAGGATCCGGAACGTTCTATTCCCTGCTGGTCAGCCCTGCTGGTCAGCCCGCCTGGGCCTGGCCCTGACGGGGGTCGTCCTTGGTGTATGTGAGACGTTCCACCTGTCCGGGCTGGAACTCGTCCTTGATCTCCTTGCCGTTCACGAAGAGCTTCACGACCCCGGCATCGCCGAGCACCAGGTCGATGGACTCCTTGTCCGTGAACGTCTTCGACTGACCCTGTTCGAGGGTGCCGTCGAAGAGGAGCCGGCCGCTGTGGTCCTTGGCCGAGATCCAGCTCTCGCCGTCGTTGGCCGTCAGGACGACCGTGACGAGGTCCTTGGGCGCGGCGGCGATGGCGCTGTCCGAGGGCTCCGGCTTGGGAGCCGTGGGCGCCGGCGGCGCCTGGACCGACGGCTTGGACGCGTTGGGGGTGGGTGCGGGCTTCGGGGCGGCGGAACCTTCCGCCACCGGCCGCTTGGTCTTCTCGTCGGCGCCGCCGAAGGCCGTGAAGCCGACGAAGCCGATCACGGCGACGATGGCGGCGACCATGGCGGCGGTCCAATTGGGCCGCTGCCGTTCGGGGCGGATCCGCTCGGCTTCGAACATCGGCGCGGCGGGGGTGGGTGCCGGCCGGCCGCCGTGGGCCGCGTCGTAGCTGTCGATCAGGGGTTCCGGATCGAGTCGTACGGCACGGGCGAGCGTACGGATGTGGCCGCGGGCATAGACGTCGCCGCCGCAGCGCGTGAAATCGTCGGATTCGATCGCGTGCACGATCGGAATGCGCACGCGGGTGGTGGAACTGACCTCGTCGACAGTCAGCCCGGCGGCGATCCGGGCCTTCTTGAGGGCCGTCCCGATGGACGGCTCTTCGACGGAACGTTCGACGAGGCGGTCCTCGGACCGGTCGTCGGTCGAAGGCCGCTCTTCTTCGGGGGAGTTGGCGTTGCCGATGGACACGAGGGCGCCTTTCGAGCGTGTAGCCACCTGCTGGAAGTCCAGTCTAGGGGGGTGACGAAAGGGTGGAGCAACCGGAGGGGCACCTCCCTACGCCATACGAATGGCCAAGGGGCTCCCGCCCGGTGCGGCGGCCCGGAACGGACCGCCACTCCCTCAACTAGACACACGACCGGGGGAAACGGTTGCCCCCGATCCTTTGCCCGTTACTCGGAAGTCTCCCCGCGGATCACGGCGAGCACGCCGTCGAGCTCGTCGGCCTTCAGCAGCACGTCGCGCGCCTTCGACCCCTCGCTCGGTCCGACGATCCCCCGGGACTCCATCAGGTCCATCAGTCGCCCGGCCTTCGCGAACCCGACCCGCAGCTTGCGCTGGAGCATCGAGGTGGACCCGAACTGCGTGGAGACCACCAGCTCGGCCGCCTGGCACAGCAGGTCGAGGTCGTCGCCGATCTCCTCGTCGATCTCCTTCTTCTGCTTCTGCCCGACGGTGACGTCGTTGCGGAAGACCGGGGCCATCTGGTCCTTGCAGTGCTGCACGATCCCGGCGATCTCGTCCTCGGTGACGAAGGCGCCCTGGAGCCGCACCGGCTTGTTCGCACCCATGGGCAGGAACAGCCCGTCGCCTTTGCCGATGAGCTTCTCCGCACCCGGCTGGTCGAGGATGACCCGGCTGTCGGCGAGCGAGGAGGTCGCGAAGGCGAGCCGCGAGGGCACGTTCGCCTTGATCAGACCGGTCACCACGTCCACCGAGGGCCGCTGGGTCGCGAGCACCAGGTGGATGCCGGCCGCGCGGGCCAGCTGGGTGATGCGGACGATCGAGTCCTCCACGTCGCGCGGGGCCACCATCATCAGGTCGGCGAGCTCGTCGACGATCACCAGCAGGTACGGGTACGGGCTGAGCTCCCGCTCGCTGCCCGGCGGCAGTTTGATCTTGCCGTCGCGGATCGCCTGGTTGAAGTCGTCGATGTGCCGGTAGCCGAAGGCGGCCAGGTCGTCGTAGCGCAGGTCCATCTCGCGCACGACCCACTGCAGCGCCTCGGCGGCCCGCTTGGGGTTGGTGATGATCGGCGTGATCAGGTGCGGGATGCCCTCGTACGCCGTCAGCTCCACCCGCTTGGGGTCCACGAGCACCATCCGGACGTCCTCCGGCGTGGCCCGCACCATCACCGAGGTGATCAGGCAGTTGATGCAGGAGGACTTTCCGGAACCGGTGGCTCCGGCGACCAGGACGTGCGGCATCTTCGCCAGGTTGGCCATGACGTAGCCGCCCTCGACGTCCTTGCCGAGCGCCACCAGCATCGGGTGGTCGTCCTCGGCGGCGTCCGCCAGCCGCAGGACGTCCCCCAGGTTGACCATCTCGCGGTCGGTGTTCGGGATCTCGATGCCGACCGCCGACTTGCCCGGAATCGGACTGATGATGCGCACGTCGGGCGAGGCCACGGCGTAGGCGATGTTCTTCGCCAGCGCCGTGATCCGCTCGACCTTCACGGCCGGGCCGAGCTCCACCTCGTAGCGGGTCACCGTCGGGCCCCGGGTGAAACCGGTGACCTTCGCGTCGACCTTGAACTCCATGAACACGTTCGTCAGCGAGGCCACGACCGCGTCGTTCGCGGCGCTGCGGGTCTTGCCCGGGCCGCCCTTCTCCAGCAGGTCCAGCGAGGGCAGGGAGTACGTGATGTCCCCGCGCAGCTGGAGCTGCTCCGCGCGGGGCGGCAGCGCCTGGGTCGGGGGCGGGGTCTTGGTCAGGTCGGGAACGGACAGCGTCCCGGAGGCCGCCGCCGTGGTGTCGTGCGGCGGGGCCGCGGCATCGACGGGCTTCTCCTCGCGGGCGGCCTTCTCCTCGCGGGACGGCCCCTCCTCCCGGGCCGCCGGAACCGGAGCGGTGATCTCCGAACCTTCGCGACCTTCGCGCTCCACCGAGATGCCCTGGGTGAGGTCGGCGACCAGCGGGGAGGGCGGCATCCCGCCGTACACCACCCCGTCCAGCGCGGCGGCCGCCGCCGCGGCCACGTCGACGGCGTCCATCCCGCGGTCCATGGGCCGGCCCGCGGCCCGCCGGGGGCGCCGCCGCCGGGCGAGCGCCTCCTCCTCGGCGGCCTCCGCCGGGTCTCCCGGCCCGCCGGCGCCGGAGCGGGCCCGCCACTGCTCGGCATCGTGCCGGTCCGCGGCGGCCGAGGCCGCGCTCGCGGAGTCCCCGTACTCGGCGTACTCGGCGTCGTGTTCGTTCGGAGCGATGACCCCGAGGCGGATCCCCGCGCTCCGCAGCCGCTGCGGGATCGCGTTGACGGGGGTCGCGGTCACCACCAGCAGCCCGAACACGGTGAGCAGCACCAGCATCGGCACGGCCAGCGGCGCACCCATGGTGAAGATCAGCGGCTTCGAGGCGCCCCAGCCGATCAGCCCTCCGGCGTTCTGCATGGCGGTGGTGCCCTCGTCCCGCCCGGGGGCTCCGCAGGCGATGTGCACGAGCCCCAGGACTCCGACGACCAGCGCCGACAGCCCGATGCCGATGCGGCCGTTGGCGTCGGCCTGTTCGGGATGGCGGATGAAACGTACCGCCATGACGCCGAGCAGGACCGGCACGAGCAGGTCGAGCCGCCCGAAGGCGCCGGTGACCAGCATGGTCACCAGGTCCCCGACGGGCCCGCTCAGGTTCGACCAGGTCCCGGCGGCGACGATCAGCGCGAGCGCGAGCAGCAGCAGGGCGAGGCCGTCCTTGCGGTGGGCCGGGTCGAGGTTCTTCGCCCCCTGCCCGATGCCGCGGAAGATCGCGCCGACCGCGTGCGCGATGCCGAGCCAGAAGGCCCGCACCAGCCGCAGGACTCCCCCGGTGGGGGACGGCGCGGGCTTCGGCGCGACCTTCTTGACGGGGCCGCGCTTGGCGGCGGGCGCCGCCTTCTTGGCGGGCGGCTTGCGGGCTGGGGCAGCCTTCTTCGCCGGCGCCGTCGTACGGCCGGTGCGGCCCTTCGCGGTGCCCGCCGTGCTCTGGGAACCCTTACCGGACGTACTTGAGGCCATGCGACCGAGGTTACCGGTGCGCGCGCCGGTGGACACGCGTGCCCACCCCTTCACCCGTTCGTGTCGTTCCGGGTCTCGGGTGGGAGACGCCCGCGGGCTCGGCCCGTACCGACGGCCCGCCCTGACGTTCCGCCAGACCTGACGGCCCGCCAAACGGGCCCGCACGCGTCCCTCCCGGGTCACGAGCGGGCTCGGCAGCCTCACCCAGCCGCGAACCTCAGCCGTGAGCGGGCAGCACGGGAGCCCCGCCGCCCGTCCCCGGCTCCAGCGCGTCGAGCGCCCGCCGCAGCCCGGTGAGCTTGCGCTCCAGGTGCGCCGCGGTGGCCACCACTGAGGGATCGGCCGCTTCTTCGCCGAGCTGCTTGGTCAGCGCCTCCGCCTGCTCCTCCACCGCGGCGAGCCGCGCGGAGAGCTCGGCCAGCAGGCCGGCCGTCTCCTTGGAGCCGTCCACCGCGCCGGTGGAGCCGCCGCCCTCCAGCTGGAGCCTCAGCAGCGCCGCCTGCTCGCGCAGTTGGCAGTTCTTCGTATACAGCTCGACGAACACCGAGACCTTGGCCCGCAGCACCCACGGGTCGAAGGGCTTGGAGATGTAGTCCACCGCGCCCGCCGCGTACCCGCGGAAGGTGTGGTGCGGACCGTGGTTGATCGCCGTGAGGAAGATGATCGGGATGTCCCGGGTCCGCTCCCGCCGCTTGATGTGCGCGGCCGTCTCGAACCCGTCCATGCCCGGCATCTGCACGTCGAGCAGGATGACCGCGAAGTCGTCCGTCAGCAGCGCCTTGAGCGCTTCCTCCCCTGACGACGCCCGGACCAGTGTCTGATCGAGCGCGGAGAGGATGGCCTCCAGCGCCAGCAGATTCTCCGGCCGGTCGTCGACCAGGAGGATCTTGGCCTTCTGCACCATGCCCTGTCCTCCTCGCCCCGGCATGGGGCCTCCCCGGCTCCTGGCTCCGGCCTGTGCGCCGGGCCCCGCCCCAGAGGACGGCATCCTTGCGCCGTCCGTCCTTGTGCCGGTCATCGTAGCCCCAGTCCCGAGATCGCCACACCCTGTCACCAAGATGTCACAGCGCACGAAGCGGAAACGTGGTGGAAGGGCAGAAGGTTCCCTCGGGAGTCCCCCTCCGCCCGACCGATCACGCCCCGGCCCCGCGCATGTGCCCTTCCATGACCGACAGTAGATAGTCGGGCTCCACCGGCTTGGTCACGTAGTCCGAGGCACCGGACTCGATCGCCTTCTCCCGGTCGCCCTTCATGGCCTTCGCCGTCAGCGCGATGATCGGCAGCCCCTCGAACTGGGGCATCCGCCGGATCGCCGAGGTCGTCGCGTACCCGTCCATCTCCGGCATCATGATGTCCATCAGCACGAGCGCCACGTCGTCGTGCTGTTCCAGGACCTCGATGCCCTCCCGGCCGTTCTCCGCGTACAGCACCGCCAGACCGTGCTGTTCCAGCACGCTGGTCAGCGCGAAGACGTTGCGCACGTCGTCGTCCACGATCAGCACCCGCTCGCCGTGGAAGTCGTACGTCCGCGGCGCCGTGGGCAGCGGCTCCTCGACGGACCACGCCTCCGCGTCGCCCTGCCCGGGCACTTCCGCCCGCAGTGGCGGCTCGGCCATCGCCTTGCGGCGCCGCCGGAACAGCGCCGAAGACCCCTGCCCGACCGGTTCCCCGGCCCGCGGCAGTGCCATCGGCCCCATGGACGCTACGGGGCCCTGCGCCACCGGCGCCGCCGGCAGTTCGGGCCGCGCCTCCTCGGCGGCAGGGCGGCGGTACAGCTCCCCGCGCGCCCCGCCGGGCGTCGGCGGCGCGTACCCCTGCGGGGGCAGCTCGCTCGGGTGCAGCGGCAGGTACAGCGTGAAGGTCGACCCGCGCCCGGGCTCGCTCGCCGCGTGGATCTCCCCGCCCAACAGCCGGGCGATCTCCCGGCTGATGGACAGTCCGAGGCCGGTGCCGCCGTACTTGCGGCTGGTGGTCCCGTCGGCCTGCTTGAACGCCTCGAAGATCACCAGCATCTTGCTCGCGGCGATCCCGATCCCGGTGTCGGTCACCGAGAAGGCGATCAGGTCGGCGTCGGCCTCCCGCAGCGAACCGGCCTCGAGGAGCTGCTCGCGGATCGCGATGGGCACATCGGCCCCGGCGGGCCGGATCACCAGCTCCACCGCCCCGGTGTCGGTGAACTTCACCGCGTTCGACAGCAGGTTGCGCAGCACCTGGAGCAGCCGCTGCTCGTCGGTGTGCAGGGTGGCGGGGAGCTCCGGGGAGACCCGTACCGAGAAGTCGAGCCCCTTCTCCGCGGTCAGCGGCCGGAAGGTGGCCTCCACGTAGTCGACGAGCTGGACCAGCGCGATCCGCGTCGGGGAGACGTCCATCTTCCCGGCCTCGACCTTCGACAGGTCGAGGATGTCGTTGATCAGCTGGAGCAGGTCGGAGCCGGCCCCGTGGATGGTCTCGGCGAACTCCACCTGCTTCGGCGAGAGGTTCTCGTCCGCGTTGTCGGCGAGCAGCTTGGCCAGGATCAGCAGGGAGTTGAGCGGGGTCCGCAGCTCGTGGGACATGTTCGCCAGGAACTCGCTCTTGTACCGCATCGAGACCGCGAGCTGCTCGGCGCGCTCCTCCAGGACCTGCCGGGCCTCCTCGATCTCGGTGTTCTTCACCTCGATGTCCCGGTTCTGCTGGGCCAGCAGCTCGGCCTTCTCCTCCAGCTCGGCGTTGGCCGCCTGCAGGGCCTTCTGCCGGTTCTCCAGCTCGTCGGAGCGCTCGCGCAGCTGCTCGGTCATCTCCTGCGACTGCTTGAGCAGCATCTCCGTCTTGGAGTTGACGGAGATGGTGTTGACGCTCGTACCGATCATCTCGGCGATCTGGCTGAGGAAATCCTTCTGGATCTGCGTGAAGGGCTGGAAGGAGGCCAGCTCGATGACGCCGAGCACCTTCCCCTCGAAGAGCACCGGCAGCACGATCACGTGCGCGGGCGGTGCCTCGCCGAGCCCTGAGGAGATCTTCAGGTAGCCGGGCGGGGTGTTCTCGATGAGCACCATCCGCTTCTCCTCGGCGACCATCCCGATCAGCCCCTCGCCCGGCCGGAAGGAGATGGGCATCTGCCCGCCGGCGTACGCGTAACTCCCTCGCATCCGCAGCTCGTACGAGCCGTCCGCGCCCCCGTCGGTCCCGATCTCGGTGGTCCCCCCGGTCGGCAGCGCCAGGAAGAACGCCCCGTGCTGCGCGGAGACCACCGGCGTCAGCTCGCTCATGATCAGCGAGGCCACGTCGTCCAGCTCGCGGCGGCCCTGCATCAGGGCGGAGATGCGGGCGAGGTTGCCCTTGAGCCAGTCCTGCTCCTTGTTGGCCAAGGTGGTGTCGCGCAGGTTGGCGATCATCGTGTTGAGGTTGTCCTGGAGGACCTGGATCTCGCCGGCGGCGTCCACGTCGATCTTCAGGTTGAGGTCGCCCCGGGTCACCGCGGTGGCCACGGCCGCGATGGCGCGCACCTGCCGGGTGAGGTTCCCGGCCATCTCGTTCACGGACTCGGTCAGGTCCCGCCAGGTGCCGTCCACGTCCCGGACCCGCGCCTGGCCGCCGAGGATGCCCTCCGTACCCACCTCGCGGGCCACACGGGTCACCTGGTCGGCGAAGGAGGACAGCTGGTCGACCATCGTGTTGATCGTGGTCTTGAGCTCCAGGATCTCCCCGCGCGCATCGATGTCGATCTTCTTGGTCATGTCGCCCTTGGCGATGGCGGTCGTGACCATGGCGATCTGCCGCACCTGGCCGGTGAGGTTGGAGGCCATGAAGTTCACCGAGTCGGTGAGGTCCTTCCAGGTCCCGGAGACCCCGGGCACGTGCGCCTGGCCGCCGAGCCGGCCTTCCGTGCCCACCTCGCGGGCCACGCGCGTGACCTCGTCGGCGAAGGAGGACAGGGTCTTGACCATCGTGTTGACGGTGTCGGCGAGCTGCGCGACCTCGCCGCGCGCCTCGACGGTGACCGTCTTGGTCAGGTCGCCGTTGGCCACCGCGGTCGACACCTGCGCGATCCCGCGCACCTGGGCCGTCAGATTGCCGGCCATCGTGTTGACGTTGTCGCTGAGGTCCTTCCAGATGCCGGTGACCCCGCGCACCCGGGCCTGGCCGCCGAGGATGCCCTCGGTACCCACCTCGCGGGCCACCCGCGTCACCTGCTCGGCGAAGGAGGACAGCTGGTCCACCATCGTGTTCACCGTGGTGACGAGCTCCAGGATCTCGCCCTTGGCATCGACGGTGATCTTCTTGGAGAGGTCGCCCATGGCGACCGCCGTGGTCACCTCGGCGATGTTGCGCACCTGCGAGGTCAGGTTGTTCGCCATGAAATTGACGGACTGCGTGAGGTCCTTCCAGGTACCGGAGACCCCCTTCACCTCCGCCTGGCCGCCCAGGATGCCCTCGGTGCCCACCTCCCGGGCCACCCGGGTTACCTGCTCCGCGAAGTTCGAGAGCTGGTCCACCATCGTGTTGAGGGTGTTCTTCAGCTCCAGGATCTCGCCCCGGGCATCGACCTCGATCTTCTGCGACAGGTCGCCGCGCGCCACCGCGGTGGCCACCTGCGCGATGTTGCGGACCTGCGAGGTCAGGTTCCCGGCCATGCCGTTCACGGAGTCCGTCAGGTCGCGCCACACACCGGCCACACCGGGCACCTGCGCCTGACCGCCGAGCCGGCCCTCCGTACCCACGTCCCGGGCCACCCGGGTCACCTGCTCGGCGAAGGCCGAGAGCTGGTCGACCATCGTGTTGATGGTGTTCTTCAGCTCCAGGATCTCGCCTCGGGCGTCCACGTCGATCTTCTGGGAGAGGTCGCCGCGGGCCACCGCCGTGGTCACCTGGGCGATCTGGCGCACCTGGGAGGTCAGGTTCCCGGCCATGAAGTTGACGGAGTCGGTGAGCTCCTTCCAGGTGCCGGACACCCCCTCGACCCGCGCCTGGCCGCCGAGCCGGCCCTCCGTGCCCACGTCCCGCGCCATCCGCGTGACCTGGTCGGCGAAGGAGGACAGCTGGTCCACCATCGTGTTCACGGTGTTCTTCAGCTGCAGCATCTCGCCGGAGACGTCGACCGTGACCTTCTGCGACAGGTCGCCGTTGGCCACCGCCGTGGTCACCTGGGCGATGTTGCGGACCTGCCCGGTGAGGTTGCGGAAGGCGGTGTTCACCGAGTCGGTGAGGTCCTTCCACGTCCCGGCCGCGCCCGGCACCTGCGCCTGCCCGCCCAGCTCGCCCTCGACGCCGACCTCACGGGCCACCCGCGTCACTTCGGCACCAAAGGACTGGAGCTGGTCCACCATCGTGTTGACGGTGTTCTTCAACTCCAGCATTTCGCCGGCCACGTTCACGGTGACCTTCTGCGACAGATCGCCGTTGGCCACCGCCGTCGTCACGGTCGCGATGTCCCGCACCTGCGTGGTGAGGTTGCGGAAGACCGTGTTCACCGAGTCGGTGAGGTCCTTCCACGTACCCGCCGCGCCCGGCACCTGCGCCTGGCCACCGAGCGTTCCCTTGGCCCCGACCTCGCTGGCCACGCGCGTGACCTCGTCCGCGAAGGTCCGTAGCGTCTCGGTCATCTGGTTGATCGTTTCGGCCAGTTGCGCGACCTCGCCGCGCGCGCTGACCCGGACCTTCTGCGACAGGTCGCCGTTGGCCACCGCCGTGGTCACCTGCGCGATGCCGCGCACCTGGGCCGTCAGGTTGCCGGCCATGGTGTTGACGGAGTCGGTCAGGTCCTTCCACACGCCCGCGACCCCGGGCACCTTCGCCTGGCCGCCGAGCTCACCCTCCGTACCCACCTCGCGGGCCACGCGGGTCACCTCGGAGGAGAACGAGGACAGCTGGTCCACCATCGTGTTCACGGTGTTCTTCAGCTGGAGCATCTCGCCGGCCACGTGCACCGTGACCTTGCGCGACAGATCGCCCTTGGCCACCGCCGTCGTCACGAGAGCAATGTCACGCACCTGGGCGGTGAGCCGGTACGCCATCGTGTTGACGGAGTCGGTCAGATCCTTCCAGGATCCGGACATTCCGCGCACCTGCGCCTGGCCGCCGAGCTTGCCCTCGGTACCGACCTCCAGCGCCACCCGCGTCACCTCGTCGGTGAACGCGGAGAGCTGGTCGACCAGGTTGTTGACCGTCCGCCCGACCTTCAGGAACTCCCCGCGCAGCGGGTGCCCGGCACCCTCCGCGGCCTGGGTCCGCAGGTCCATGCGCTGGTCGAGATCGCCCTCGGCGACCGCCGACAGCACCCGGCCCACCTCGGACACCGGCCGGGCCAGGTCGTCCACCAGCTGGTTCGAGGCGTCGATCGCGGCCGCCCAGGAGCCCTCGCAGGCGCCTGTTTCCAGCCGTTCGCTGAGCTTGCCCTCGCGACCGACCATGCGCCGCACGCGGGACAGCTCCCCGGTCAGGTGGAGATTGCGGTCGGCGACCTCGTTGTATACGGCGGCGATCTCCGCCATCACCCCGTCGCCGGACACCGTCAGCCGCTTGCGGAAGTTACCGTCCCGCATCGACACCAAGGCCGTGAGCAGCCTGTTCAGGGCCGCGGTATCGACTTCCGTCGTCACGCCCCGCCGGGAGCGTCCTCCCTTCGGGCGCGTTCCCGTACGCCGCACCGCCGCGCCAGCCTCCACCGTGTCCCTCCCGAAGGGGTCGACCACTGTTCCACCGGGCATCTTGTTCATCAGACTGCGTCCACTTACGCCGTGCCCATCAACTGCGTGACTCCAAGCCTGCCCAGTGTTTCACCCCGGCCGAACCCGGCCATAACACTCCGGCACCATCGCACACCGGCCGCACCCTGCGGGTGGATTCCCAGACGACGGCACCATGGCGACCGTGAAGGTAAGTAACCTGGCATCCGTTGTCCACCGCGTCGAAGGAGACTTGTGATCACGGCACGGGCGGCTGCCAGTTTCGATCCACAGGGGCGTTCAGTCGCTGCTGCCCGCGCATTCGTCCGCGACACCCTCCAGGGCTGGGGTTTCTCGGACATCGTCGACGACGCGGTGGTCCTCACCAGCGAGCTCGTCACCAACGCCGTGGTCCACGCCGGCACCCGCGCCGAGGTCCTGTGCCTGCGCACCGAGGACGGCGTACGGGTCGAGGTCGCCGACCGCTACCCGGAGCGCGAGCTCCCGCTCCAGCACCCCGGCGAGCGCCCGTACGCCGATCCCGACCGCGAGAACGGCCGCGGGCTCATGCTCTGCGCCGCCCTCGCCACCCGCTGGGGCGTCGAGTACACGGCCACGCACAAGCACGTGTGGTTTCGGCTCGACATGCCGGACCGTCCGGTCGGTACCCGCTCCGCGGGGCCCGTCGTCCCCGACCAGCTCCTCCCCCTGGCCGACAGCCGGGTCCGCGTAGCCGTCCTCCAGATCGACTCCGCCGGCACCGTCTCCGCCTGGAACGAGGACGCCGAGATCATCTTCGGCCACCTCGCCTCGAAGGCGGTCGGCCGCCCGCTCGCCGAGCTCGCCGCCTGGCCGCAGACCCCCGGCACCGGTACCGGCATCGCCGAGGCCCTGCGCCTGTCCCGCTGGGAGGGCAGCTACGGCATCCGCGGCGCCGACGGCCGCGTCATCCCCATCTACGCCTCCCACCTGCGGGTCCGCGATGCCCACGGCGAGCCCTCCATCGTCTGCCTGCTCGTGCACGACGACGAGCGGGCCCTGCTGCAGAGCCCCGTACGGGTCCCCATGGACGGTGGCCAGCTCACCGAGTCCCGCCCCACGGACCCCTTCGAGATCTTCATCGGCTCCCCCGCCCCCGACGACCTCGACGGCCTCCTCCAGCGCACCGTGGAACGCGCCCGCGACCTCCTCGACGCCGACTCCGCCTTCCTCCTCCTCGCCACCGACGACGAGACCGAGCTCGAAGTCCGCGCCACCACCGGCCTGCCCTCCACCCGCCAGCGCTTCGCCCGCGTCCCCGTCGAAGCCGGCACCAACCGGTACGGCAGCGCCCGCATGCCCGCCGTCCACGAGGACCTCGTCGTCGTCCCCGGTGCGGTACCCCTGCTGGAAGCCACCGGCATGCGCTCCGCCATCACCGTCCCCCTCAAGGTCGAAGGCCGCCTGACCGGCTCCCTCGGGGTCGCCGCCGAAGTCCCCGGCCGCTACTCCAACGACGACGCCCTGCGCTTGCAATTCGCCGCGGACCGGATCGCCCTCGCCGTGGAATCGGCCCGCCTCGGCGAGCTCGAACGACTGCGCCGCGGCTCCCTGTCCTTCCTCGTCGAGGCCTCCGACCTCCTCGCCGGCACCCTCGACCGGGACCAGACCCTGGCCCTCATGGCCCAGATGACCGTCCCCACCCTCGCCACCTGGTGCGCCGTCTACACCATCGCCGACCCGGCCTCCGACCCGTTCCTCTCCTACGTCCTGCACGAGGACGAGGAACGCATCGACGGCCTCAAGGCCCTGCTCGCCCAGGTCAGCCCGCCCGAACCGGTCCGCGAGTCCGGCGCCCGTCCCTGGCCCGAGACCTCCCTCGCGGTCGGCGGCGAGACGGTGGTCCTCCCGCTCCTCGCCCGCAACCGCGTCATCGGCATGCTGACCCTCGGCAAGCCCTCCGAGGAGCACTTCCGGCAGGAGATCCTCGAACTCGCCGAGGACCTCTCCCGCCGCGCCGCCCTCGCCCTGGACAACGCCCGCCTGTACTCCGAGCGCACCGCCATCAGCCGCTCGCTCCAGCGCAGCCTGCTGCCGCCCGGCTCCCCGACCATCCCCGGCATCGAGGTCGAGGTCATCTACCGCGCGGCCGGCGAGGGCAACGAGGTGGGCGGCGACTTCTACGACGTCTTCCCGATCCGCCCCGGCGTCTACGGGTTCGCCATCGGCGACGTCTGCGGTACCGGCCCGGAGGCGGCCGCCGTCACGGGCCTGGCCCGCCACGCCCTGCGCCTCCTGGCCCGCGAGGGCCTCGGCGGCCCGGCCGTCCTGGAACGCCTCAACGCGGCGATCCTCGACGAGGGCGACCGCAGCCGCTTCCTCACCCTCCTGTACGGCGAGCTGCACCCGCAGCCCGACGGCGGCGCCCACATGAAGGTCGTCTGCGCGGGTCACCCGCTGCCGCTGCGCCTGCGCCCGAACGGCGAGGTGACCTCCGCCGCCGACCCGCAGCCCCTCCTCGGCGTCCTCGACGACCTGGACCTCTACGAGCAGACCCTCACCCTGGATCCCGGCGACGTGCTCCTCTGCGTCACCGACGGCGTCACCGAACGCCGCGAGGGCACGCGCATGCTCGGCGACGACGGCCTCGCAGAGGTCCTCACCACCTGTACGGGCCTCACCGCCGGCGCCGTCGCCTCCCGCGTCCTGCGCGCGGTGGAACGCTTCGCCGCCGAACCGGCCTCCGACGACATGGCCATCCTCGCCTTCCGCATGCCCCGGCAGCGCGACGGCGACTGAGCACCGTCGCGCCCTTCGCCTCAGCGGCGGGGCCCCGGCACCAGGATCATGAACGACGGGGCCGCCATTTCCCCGGTCCAGGGGGCACTGCCCGTCTCGACGAAGGAATCACGGCCGGCGGCGGACCGGGAAGGGGACACGGACGGGGGCGTGGACGGGGAGGCGCCCTCGGCGGCCAGGGCCGTCCTGAACGTGTGGGCGAGGTGTCGGATCCGGTCGGTGTTCATGAGCGTTCCTCCCGTGGATCGAGGGCCTGGGAACTCCTGCTGATCCCATTGCGCCCCGAGCCCCGCCCCTGGTCACGGCCCGAAGATTCGGGGCTTGACGGGAAGCCCCGGACCCCCCTCACGCACAAAAGGGCCCCCGCCACCAGGCAGAGGCCCTTCCACGCCGTCCCTCAGACGTCGTCCCGACGCGTCAGCGCGATCCCGAGCACGTCCTGAACGTAGCGCTCGACGAACTCGGGCAGCCAAGGGTCACCGGCCATCCGGTCGAAGACCTCCACCAGCCGGTCATCCGGCTGATCGGTCAGCAGCACGATCCGCCAGGTGTTGAGCGGCTGCTCGTCCGTACCCGCGACCCCGTGCTGTACGTGGAACAGCGGCTGGCGGTCGTCCGCGTGCAGGGGCACGCCCTGCACGTCGGAGAAGGTCTCCCGGCCGAGGAAGGTGACCACCTGCTTCTCGTGGTTCAGGTACGTCTCTTCGAGCACGAGTCCGTACACGTCCGGCTCGAGCCACAGCCTCTGCTGCGACTGCCTGACGAACTCTGCTCCCAGCTCCGCACCGGCCCGGCCCGGCACCCAGGCGGAGGCAGAACCCTCCTTGATGACGTACGGAATGAAGGCACCCGGATTGCCGGCCTTCCGGACCTCCATGTCCCAGATCCCCGCCCGGTCCAGGGCCACCGGCTCGGCGACGACGTACCGCTCCCCCAGGATCCGGTTCACGTCCACGTCCGGCAGAACCGCCCGGGTATACCTCTCGTCGGCCCAGGCCTGCTCGAACTCGGCCTCGGCCGGAGTCTGATCCGACATCACGCATTCCTCCCCATGAACAACATCCTCAAGATCAAACCGAAGGATATGCAGGGAGGACTCGGGGAACGCAAAAAGGCCCCCGCCAATGGCGGGGGCCTTCTCGTTTTGGAGCCCTTTAACGGAATCGAACCGTTGACCTTCTCCTTACCATGGAGACGCTCTACCGACTGAGCTAAAAGGGCGGGTTGTTCGGCGGCGTCCTACTCTCCCACAGGGTCCCCCCTGCAGTACCATCGGCGCTGAAAGGCTTAGCTTCCGGGTTCGGAATGTAAACCGGGCGTTTCCCTAACGCTATGACCACCGAAACACTATGAAGTTAACCAACCGGATATGAACACAGTTCGTTACTTCAGAACTAACACAGTGGACGCGAGCAACTGAGGACAAGCCCTCGGCCTATTAGTACCAGTCAGCTCCACCCGTTACCGGGCTTCCACATCTGGCCTATCAACCCAGTCGTCTACTGGGAGCCTTACCCTCTCAAGGAGGTGGGAATACTCATCTTGAAGCAGGCTTCCCGCTTAGATGCTTTCAGCGGTTATCCCTCCCGAACGTAGCCAACCAGCCATGCCCTTGGCAGGACAACTGGCACACCAGAGGTTCGTCCGTCCCGGTCCTCTCGTACTAGGGACAGCCCTTCTCAATATTCCTACGCGCACAGCGGATAGGGACCGAACTGTCTCACGACGTTCTAAACCCAGCTCGCGTACCGCTTTAATGGGCGAACAGCCCAACCCTTGGGACCGACTCCAGCCCCAGGATGCGACGAGCCGACATCGAGGTGCCAAACCATCCCGTCGATATGGACTCTTGGGGAAGATCAGCCTGTTATCCCCGGGGTACCTTTTATCCGTTGAGCGACGGCGCTTCCACAAGCCACCGCCGGATCACTAGTCCCGACTTTCGTCCCTGCTCGACCCGTCGGTCTCACAGTCAAGCTCCCTTGTGCACTTACACTCAACACCTGATTGCCAACCAGGCTGAGGGAACCTTTGGGCGCCTCCGTTACTTTTTGGGAGGCAACCGCCCCAGTTAAACTACCCATCAGACACTGTCCCTGATCCGGATCACGGACCGAGGTTAGACATCCAGCACGACCAGAGTGGTATTTCAACGACGACTCCACAACCACTGGCGTGGCCGCTTCAAAGTCTCCCACCTATCCTACACAAGCCGAACCGAACACCAATATCAAACTATAGTAAAGGTCCCGGGGTCTTTCCGTCCTGCTGCGCGAAACGAGCATCTTTACTCGTAGTGCAATTTCACCGGGCCTATGGTTGAGACAGTCGAGAAGTCGTTACGCCATTCGTGCAGGTCGGAACTTACCCGACAAGGAATTTCGCTACCTTAGGATGGTTATAGTTACCACCGCCGTTTACTGGCGCTTAAGTTCTCAGCTTCGCCACACCGAAATGTGACTAACCGGTCCCCTTAACGTTCCAGCACCGGGCAGGCGTCAGTCCGTATACATCGCCTTACGGCTTCGCACGGACCTGTGTTTTTAGTAAACAGTCGCTTCTCGCTGGTCTCTGCGGCCACCCCCAGCTCACGGAGTAAATCCGATCACCAGGACTGGCCCCCCTTCTCCCGAAGTTACGGGGGCATTTTGCCGAGTTCCTTAACCATAGTTCACCCGAACGCCTCGGTATTCTCTACCTGACCACCTGAGTCGGTTTAGGGTACGGGCCGCCATGAAACTCGCTAGAGGCTTTTCTCGACAGCATAGGATCATCCACTTCACCACAATCGGCTCGGCATCAGGTCTCAGCCTTATATGAGGGACGGATTTGCCTACCCCTCGGCCTACACCCTTACCCCGGGACTACCACCGCCCGGGCTGGACTACCTTCCTGCGTCACCCCATCGCTTACCTACTACAAGTCTGGTTCGCCGGCTCCACCACTTTCCTTTCCCCGAAGGGTCCGGAACGGCTTCACGGGCTTAGCATCGCCTGATTCGATATTGGGCGTTTCAAAGCGGGTACCGGAATATCAACCGGTTGTCCATCGACTACGCCTGTCGGCCTCGCCTTAGGTCCCGACTTACCCTGGGCAGATCAGCTTGACCCAGGAACCCTTAGTCAATCGGCGCACACGTTTCTCACGTGTGTATCGCTACTCATGCCTGCATTCTCACTCGTGAACCGTCCACAACTAGCTTCCGCTGCTGCTTCACCCGGCACACGACGCTCCCCTACCCATCACAGCAGGCGTTGGCCCTATTGCTGCAATGACACGACTTCGGCGGTACGCTTGAGCCCCGCTACATTGTCGGCGCGGAATCACTTGACCAGTGAGCTATTACGCACTCTTTCAAGGGTGGCTGCTTCTAAGCCAACCTCCTGGTTGTCTCTGCGACTCCACATCCTTTCCCACTTAGCGTACGCTTAGGGGCCTTAGTCGATGCTCTGGGCTGTTTCCCTCTCGACCATGGAGCTTATCCCCCACAGTCTCACTGCCACGCTCTCACTTACCGGCATTCGGAGTTTGGCTAAGGTCAGTAACCCGGTAGGGCCCATCGCCTATCCAGTGCTCTACCTCCGGCAAGAAACACGTGACGCTGCACCTAAATGCATTTCGGGGAGAACCAGCTATCACGGAGTTTGATTGGCCTTTCACCCCTAACCACAGGTCATCCCCCAGGTTTTCAACCCTGGTGGGTTCGGTCCTCCACGAAGTCTTACCTCCGCTTCAACCTGCCCATGGCTAGATCACTCCGCTTCGGGTCTAGAGCGTGCAACTCAATCGCCCTATTCGGACTCGCTTTCGCTACGGCTTCCCCACACGGGTTAACCTCGCTACACACCGCTAACTCGCAGGCTCATTCTTCAAAAGGCACGCAGTCACGACCGTTATTCCGAAGAATAACGGCGACGCTCCCACGGCTTGTAGGCACACGGTTTCAGGTACTATTTCACTCCGCTCCCGCGGTACTTTTCACCATTCCCTCACGGTACTATCCGCTATCGGTCACCAGGGAATATTTAGGCTTAGCGGGTGGTCCCGCCAGATTCACACGGGATTTCTCGGGCCCCGTGCTACTTGGGAGATTCTTAAGCAAGCCGCTGATGTTTCGTCTACGGGGGTCTTACCCTCTACGCCGGACCTTTCGCATGTCCTTCGACTACATCAACGGTTTCTGACTCGCCGACCGGCCGGCAGACCGATCAAAAGAATTCCCACAACCCCGCATGCGCAACCCCTGCCGGGTATCACACGCATACGGTTTGGCCTCATCCGGTTTCGCTCGCCACTACTCCCGGAATCACGGTTGTTTTCTCTTCCTGCGGGTACTGAGATGTTTCACTTCCCCGCGTTCCCTCCACACTGCCTATGTGTTCAGCAGTGGGTGACAGCCCATGACGACTGCCGGGTTTCCCCATTCGGACACCCCCGGATCAAAGCTCAGTTGGCAGCTCCCCGGGGCCTATCGCGGCCTCTCACGTCCTTCATCGGTTCCTGGTGCCAAGGCATCCACCGTGCGCCCTTAAAAACTTGGCCTACAGATGCTCGCGTCCACTGTGTAGTTCTCAAGCAACGACCAGCCACCCATCACCCCACCAGACAAGCTGGCGAGTTCACTGGGGCCGGCATCGCGAAGATAAAGCCTTACGGCCGTACCCTCAGATACCCAACAACGTGCCAAGCACGATCCCCCGTCAGTGAGTCACTTTCCACGCCGAAGCAGTACTTGTGATCCATCCAGGAAACCGTGCCAACTAATCAACGTTCCACCCTGAGCTGACCGTGCAGAACGTTTGTCTGCAATCGGTACTGTGCTCCTTAGAAAGGAGGTGATCCAGCCGCACCTTCCGGTACGGCTACCTTGTTACGACTTCGTCCCAATCGCCAGTCCCACCTTCGACAGCTCCCTCCCTTACGGGTTGGGCCACCGGCTTCGGGTGTTACCGACTTTCGTGACGTGACGGGCGGTGTGTACAAGGCCCGGGAACGTATTCACCGCAGCAATGCTGATCTGCGATTACTAGCAACTCCGACTTCATGGGGTCGAGTTGCAGACCCCAATCCGAACTGAGACCGGCTTTTTGAGATTCGCTCCACCTCACGGTATCGCAGCTCATTGTACCGGCCATTGTAGCACGTGTGCAGCCCAAGACATAAGGGGCATGATGACTTGACGTCGTCCCCACCTTCCTCCGAGTTGACCCCGGCGGTCTCCTGTGAGTCCCCATCACCCCGAAGGGCATGCTGGCAACACAGGACAAGGGTTGCGCTCGTTGCGGGACTTAACCCAACATCTCACGACACGAGCTGACGACAGCCATGCACCACCTGTATACCGACCACAAGGGGGGCACTATCTCTAATGCTTTCCGGTATATGTCAAGCCTTGGTAAGGTTCTTCGCGTTGCGTCGAATTAAGCCACATGCTCCGCTGCTTGTGCGGGCCCCCGTCAATTCCTTTGAGTTTTAGCCTTGCGGCCGTACTCCCCAGGCGGGGAACTTAATGCGTTAGCTGCGGCACCGACGACGTGGAATGTCGCCAACACCTAGTTCCCAACGTTTACGGCGTGGACTACCAGGGTATCTAATCCTGTTCGCTCCCCACGCTTTCGCTCCTCAGCGTCAGTAATGGCCCAGAGATCCGCCTTCGCCACCGGTGTTCCTCCTGATATCTGCGCATTTCACCGCTACACCAGGAATTCCGATCTCCCCTACCACACTCTAGCTAGCCCGTATCGAATGCAGACCCGAGGTTAAGCCTCGGGCTTTCACATCCGACGTGACAAGCCGCCTACGAGCTCTTTACGCCCAATAATTCCGGACAACGCTTGCGCCCTACGTATTACCGCGGCTGCTGGCACGTAGTTAGCCGGCGCTTCTTCTGCAGGTACCGTCACTTTCGCTTCTTCCCTGCTGAAAGAGGTTTACAACCCGAAGGCCGTCATCCCTCACGCGGCGTCGCTGCATCAGGCTTTCGCCCATTGTGCAATATTCCCCACTGCTGCCTCCCGTAGGAGTCTGGGCCGTGTCTCAGTCCCAGTGTGGCCGGTCGCCCTCTCAGGCCGGCTACCCGTCGTCGCCTTGGTGGGCCATTACCCCACCAACAAGCTGATAGGCCGCGGGCTCATCCTTCACCGCCGGAGCTTTTAACCCCCGCCCATGCAGGCAGGAGTGTTATCCGGTATTAGACCCCGTTTCCAGGGCTTGTCCCAGAGTGAAGGGCAGATTGCCCACGTGTTACTCACCCGTTCGCCACTAATCCACCCCGAAGGGCTTCATCGTTCGACTTGCATGTGTTAAGCACGCCGCCAGCGTTCGTCCTGAGCCAGGATCAAACTCTCCATGAATGTTTACCCGTAATCGGGTGCACACGCACTTAGAGCGGGACAGTCATGTCGGAATAAGACCGACCGTCCACTGCGTCCTCGCTGTGTAATTGCCTGCAAGCACCACAGCCGAAGCTGCGACCTCACAGGTCTTTTTCAAAGGAACCTCATCCACCGAAATGGACGGGGTATCAACTTTTTGGCGTTGATTTTTGGCACGCTGTTGAGTTCTCAAGGAACGGACGCTTCCTTTGTACTCACCCTCTCGGGCTTTCCTCCGGGCTTTCGTTCTGTTCTGTTCTTGCGTTTCAGACTCTATCAGAGTCTGTCTCGCTTGTTTTCCGCCTTCCAGTTCTTCGCTTTCGCGTTTCCCTTTCCGGCGATTCCAACTCTACCAGATCATTTCCGTGCCCTGCTTCTCGAAAGTCGCAGTCGGCTTGGATTTGAATTGGACGGCCATTGGAGAGCCATTCCCTTTCGGGCGAGCCAGACTTTATCAGGTTTCCCTGCTCTGGAATCCCACCCGCCCGCATCGACACGGCCGGGCACACGTGTGTGCCGGGGGGTCGTGCGAGGTGGAGACGTAAACGTACTGGAGCGGGGCCCCCGGATGCAAATCCGGTTGCCCCGCTCCGGTGTGGTCGCTACGGCGAGGGTCAGACCTCGACGACGACCGGGAGGATCATCGGGCGGCGGCGGTAGCCGTCCGAGACCCACTTGCCCATCGTGCGACGGATGAGCTGCTGGATCTGGTGCGGCTCGGCGACGCCGTCGGCCGCGGCGCGGGCGATGGCTTCCTCGATCTTCGGCAGGACGGACGCGAACGCCGAGTCCTCGATGCCGGAGCCGCGGGCCTGGATGTTCGGGCCGCTGACGATCTTGCCCGTGGTGCTGTCCACCACGACGTAGACCGAGATGATGCCCTCGTCACCGAGGATCTTGCGGTCCTTGAGGTGGGCTTCGGTGACGTCGCCGACCGAGAGGCCGTCCACGTAGACGTAGCCGGCCTGGACCTTGCCCGAGATGCGGGCCTTGCCGTCGATGAGGTCGACGACGACGCCGTCCTCGGCGATGACGATGCGGTCCTTCGGTACGCCCGTCAGGGCTCCGAGCTCTGCGTTGGCGCGCAGGTGGCGCCATTCGCCGTGGACCGGCATCAGGTTCCGCGGCTTGCAGATGTTGTAGAAGTACAGCAGCTCGCCCGCGGAGGCGTGGCCGGAGACGTGCACCTTGGCGTTGCCCTTGTGCACGACGTTGGCGCCCCAGCGGGTCAGGCCGTTGATCACGCGGTAGACCGCGTTCTCGTTGCCCGGGATGAGCGACGAGGCCAGGATGACCGTGTCGCCCGGGACGATCCGGATCTGGTGGTCGCGGTTCGCCATGCGGGACAGGGCCGCCATCGGCTCGCCCTGCGAACCCGTGCAGACCAGGACGACCTCGTGGGGCGGCAGGTCGTCGAGGGTCTTGACGTCCACGACCAGGCCGGCCGGAACCTTCAGGTAGCCCAGGTCGCGCGCGATGCCCATGTTGCGGACCATCGAGCGGCCGACGAAGGCGACCCTGCGGCCGTACTCGTGAGCGGCGTCGAGGATCTGCTGGATGCGGTGCACGTGGCTCGCGAAGCTCGCCACGATGATCCGGTTGTTGGCGTTGGCGAACACCGTGCGCAGGACGTTGGAGATCTCGCGCTCGGGCGGGACGAAGCCCGGCACCTCGGCGTTCGTCGAGTCCGAGAGGAGAAGGTCGATGCCCTCTTCGCTCAGACGCGCGAAGGCGTGCAGGTCGGTGAGGCGGTTGTCCAGCGGGAGCTGGTCCATCTTGAAGTCGCCGGTGCACACGACCATGCCGGCGCCGGTGCGGATGGCCACGGCCAGGGCGTCCGGGATGGAGTGGTTGACCGCGACGAACTCGCAGTCGAAGGGGCCGAGGTTCTCGCGCTCGCCTTCCTTCACCTCGAGGGTGTAGGGGCGGATGCGGTGCTCCTGGAGCTTGGCCTCGATGAGCGCCAGCGTCAGCTTGGAGCCGATCAGCGGGATGTCCGGCTTCTCCCGGAGGAGGTAGGGGACGGCGCCGATGTGGTCTTCGTGGCCGTGCGTGAGGACGATGCCCTCGATGTCGTCGAGGCGATCCCGGATGGACGAGAAGTCCGGCAGGATCAGGTCGATGCCCGGCTGCTCCTCTTCGGGGAAGAGGACACCGCAGTCGACGATGAGCAGGCGGCCGTCGAACTCGAAGACGGTCATGTTGCGGCCGATCTCACCGAGCCCGCCCAGGGGGGTGACCCGAAGGCCGCCCTTGGGGAGCTTCGGCGGCGGACCGAGTTCAGGATGCGGATGGCTCAAAAGGTTCTCCTTCACCACGCGCGGCCACGTACCCGTCGAGGCACGTGGCGCGCATGTCATTCGTGCACTTGCTGTTGTCTTGTGTGGTTCTGCTTATTCAGTTGTGAAGTCTGATGTCAGAGCTGTACCCCGCCGGCGGCAAGATCGATCTTGAGCTGCGCCGTCTCTTCGGCGGTCAGCTCGACCAGCGGGAGCCGCAGCGGGCCCGCGGGCAGGCCCTGCAGGTTCAGCGCGCCCTTGGTGGTGATCACACCCTGGGTGCGGAACATGCCGGTGAAGACGGGGAGCAGCTTCTGGTGGATCTCGGTGGCCTTCTGGACGTCGCCGCCCAGGTGGGCCTCGAGCATCTCGCGGAGCTCGGGGGTGACCACGTGACCGACCACGGAGACGAAGCCGCACGCGCCGACCGACAGGAGCGGCAGGTTCAGCATGTCGTCACCGGAGTACCAGGCCAGGCCGCTCTGTGCGATGGCCCAGCTGGCGCGTCCGAGGTCGCCCTTGGCGTCCTTGTTGGCAACGATACGGGGGTGCTCGGCCAGCCGGACGAGTGTTTCCGTATTGATCGGGACACCGCTGCGGCCCGGGATGTCGTAGAGCATGACCGGGAGCTCGGTGGCGTCGGCGATCGCCGTGAAGTGCCGGAAGAGGCCCTCCTGCGGCGGCTTGCTGTAGTACGGGGTGACCGCGAGCAGGCCGTGAGCGCCGGTGCGCTCGGCCTGGCGGGCCAGCTCGAGGGTGTGACGGGTGTCATTGGTGCCGATGCCGGCGACCACGTGGGCCCGGTCTCCGACCGCTTCGAGTACGGCTCGTACGAGGTCGTTTTTCTCCGCGTCAGTGGTGGTCGGCGACTCACCGGTGGTTCCGTTGATGATCAGGCCGTCGTTGCCTGCGTCCACCAAGTGGACGGCGAGCTGCTGCGCGCCGTCGAGGTCAAGTGCGCCATCCGCCGTAAACGGCGTGATCATGGCGGTGAGGACCCGCCCGAAGGGGGTCTGCGGAGTCGAGATCGGAGCCATGGGTAACACGCTACTCGCTGCCATGCTCGCGGTGTCCCCTCGGGGGACGTGATGAGGGTGTTGGAGCCCGGCACTGCCTGCTCGGGGGTTCAAGCAGTGCCGGGTCCGTTTGATCAGCCTAGATGAACTTTACGAAACGTGGCAATACGGACACTTCAGACTTGTTCCGTACATCCGTGCGGACCCGGAAGATCCACACATACGGGGCACTGCGGGCGGCGGGGCCGAACGGGCGGTCGGGGGTCCACCGCGCTCCCGGGCTGCCGAGCCGCTGCATGAGCTGACGCAGCGCCATAAAATTTGGTTAATGTCCCGAAAATCGGCACCGATCGGGCCTTTCGCACGTCCTACTTCGTAGAACGTCCGCCCGTCCCGCCACTCACGCCCCAAGGGCCCTGACCCCGAGGAGAGTCGTTCCCCATGTTCCGCCGGCGCGAACCCGTCCCGTTCGCCTTCGTCGCCGAGGCCGACCGATTCCGCAGCAACGTCACTCCTCCGCCGCGCGAGAGTTTGAGCAAGACCCAGATCGCCGCCCGTAGTCTGGTCGGACTGACCGTCGTCGCGGGGCTCGTCGGGTCCCTGCTCTTCGGCATCCCCGCACTGCAGCCGAGCCACGCACCGGCGAAGTCGCAGCAGTCGGAGGCCTCCGAGGGGCGGTAGCCTCACGGGCACAGCCCAACCGAACGTGCATGTGAGTGAGGTCCTGCCGTGCCCCTGCCCTTCCTGACGGCCGACGGCGCATTCGACGCGCACGACACCGGGGAGACGCTCCCCTACGAAGACCCCGACCGCTGGCGTCGCCCCTACCGTCCGGGGCCCTGGCGGGTGGCCATCGCCGCCGTGCTGCTCCTGCTCGGCTCGTTCATGCTGTTCGCCACCGTGATCATCGTGGCGGCCGGCACCTGGACCGGCGCCCTGGGCGGTCTGCTCGCCTCGCTCGCCGTGGTCGGCTCCGCCCTGCGGCTGCTGCGCACGGGCGTCTGGGTGAGCCCCAAGGGGCTGCGCGTGGCGGGGTTCTTCACGACCCGCTCGATCCCCTGGAGCCAGGTCGGCGAGGTCCGCACCGTGCAGCAGCCCGTGCGCTGGCTCGGACTGCCGAGGACCGTGCAGGGCCAGGCCCTGACGGTCGCCGCGCGCGGCGGAGCCGAGCTGCCGGTGCTGCTGACCGACCACAACGCCGATTTCCTGTCGCGGACCGAGGCCTTCGACCGGGCCGCCGGCTCGGTCGAGGCCTGGGCCGACGAGTACCGGGCCGTACCGGTCTGAGGCAGTCCGCCCCAGCGCCCCCGAGAGGGCGTCACACCCGCACGGGAAGCCCGTACAGGCTCAGGCTTGTACGGGCTTTCCGTCGTGCAGGGAGATGGCCCGCTGCATGGCCTTGCGGGCCCGCGGGGTGTCGCGGGCGTCGTGGTAGGCGATGGCGAGGCGGAACCAGCTGCGCCAGTCCCCCGGCGCGTCCTCCGTCTCGGCCCTGCGGCGCGCGAAGACCTCGTCGGCCGAGTCCCGCAGGATCCGGCCGTACTTGTCCCGCTCCAGCTCGTCCACGGGCAGTCCGCCCTCGGCCTCCAGCTCGGCTCCGAGCTGGTTGGCCTTGGTGACGAACTGGGTGTTCTTCCAGAGGAACCAGACGCCGATGACCGGCAGGATCAGAACCGCCACCCCGAAGGTGACGGTGAGCCAGGTCCCGTGCCGGATCAGCATCAGGCCCCGGCTGCCGACCAGGACGAAGTACACGACCAGGACCGCGGCCGTGATGAAGTAGAGGATCTTCGCGCGCATGGGTGCAGCCGCCTGCTCGTCAGCCGAGTTCGAGGAAGTTTTCCAGGCCGAAGGTGAGGCCCGGGGTCTGCGTCACGCGGCGTGCGCCGAGCAGGATGCCCGGCATGAAGCTGCTGTGGTGCAGGGAGTCGTGACGGATGGTCAGGGTCTCGCCCTCGCCGCCGAGGAGCACCTCCTGGTGGGCCAGCAGCCCGCGGAGGCGGATCGCGTGCACCGGGACCCCGTCGACGTCCGCGCCGCGCGCGCCGTCGAGGGCGGTGGCGGTGGCGTCGGGCTGCGCGCCGAGGCCGGCCTCGGCGCGGGCGGCCGCGATGAGCTGCGCCGTACGGGTCGCTGTGCCGGAGGGGGCGTCGACCTTGTTCGGGTGGTGCAGCTCGACGACCTCGACGGACTCGAAGTACCGGGCCGCCTGAGCGGCGAACTTCATCGTGAGGACGGCGCCGATGGAGAAGTTCGGCGCGATGAGCACACCGGTCGCCGGGGAAGCGGCGAGCCAGGTGTTCAGCCGGGCGAGGCGGTCCTCGGTCCAGCCGGTGGTGCCGACCACTCCGTGGATGCCGTGGCGGACGAGGAACTCCAGGTTCTCCATCACCGAGGCGGGGGTGGTCAGCTCGACCGCGACCTGGGCGCCGGCCTCGGCCAGCGTCTCCAGCTTGTCTCCGCGGCCGAGGGCGGCCACCAGTTCCATGTCCTCGGCGGCCTCGACGGCCTTGACCGCCTCGGAGCCGATGCGGCCCTGGGCGCCGAGAACTGCCACGCGCAGCTTGCTCATGTCATTCCTTAAAGTGCGTACGGACCCGGGCCCTGTCCCGGGGCCCGGGCAACGTGCTCCTGAGGGTTCGCCCGGCTAGGCGACGGCCTCGTCCAGACGGGCCGCCTGCTTCTCCTTCAGCGGGCCGATCACCGCGAGCGAGGGCCGCTGGGCCAGGACGTCCTGCGCGACCGAGCGCACTTCGTCCGGGGTGACGGCCGCGATCCGGGCCAGCAGGTCGTCGACCGACATCTGGTCGCCCCAGCACAGCTCGCTCTTGCCGATGCGGTTCATGATCGCGCCGGTGTCCTCCAGGCCGAGGACGGTGGAGCCGGACAGCTGGCCGACGGCCCGCCGGATCTCCTCGTCGGTGAGCCCGTCGGCGGCGACCTTGTCCAGCTCGTCCCGGCAGATCCGCAGTACGTCGTGGACCTGGTTGGGGCGGCAGCCGGCGTAGACGCCGAAGAGGCCGGTGTCGGCGAAGCCCGAGGTGTACGAGTACACGCTGTAGGCGAGGCCGCGCTTCTCCCGGACCTCCTGGAAGAGGCGGGAGGACATGCCGCCGCCGAGCGCGGTGTTCAGTACGCCCAGCGCCCAGCGGCGCTCGTCGGTGCGGGCCAGGGCCGGCATGCCGAGGACCACGTGGGCCTGCTCGGTCTTGCGGTTGACCAGCTCGACGCGGCCGGAGGTGCGGATCCGCTTGGTGCCCGAGCGGGGACCGACCGGTTCGGCGTCGGTGCGGGTCAGGGCACCGGCCTTCTCGAAGGCCGCGCGGACCTGGCGTACGACCTTGTTGTGGTCGACGTTGCCCGCGGCCGCCACGACCAGGTGGGTGGGGTCGTAGTGCTTCTTGTAGAAGCGGCGGATCCGGTCGGCGGTGAGCGCGTTGATCGTGTCGACGGTGCCGAGGACGGGGCGCCCGAGCGGGGTGTCCCCGTACATCGTCTGGGCGAACAGGTCGTGGACCATGTCGCCCGGGTCGTCCTCGGTCATCGCGATCTCTTCGAGGATGACTCCGCGCTCGGCGTCGACATCGGATTCGAGGATCAGCGAGCCGGTGAGCATGTCGCACACGACGTCGATGGCCAGCGGCAGGTCGGTGTCGAGCACCCGCGCGTAGTAGCAGGTGTACTCCTTCGCCGTGAAGGCGTTCATCTCGCCGCCGACCGCGTCGATCGCGGAGGAGATGTCGAGGGCACTGCGCTTCTCGGTGCCCTTGAAGAGGAGGTGCTCCAGGTAGTGCGTGGCGCCGTTGAGCGTGGGCGTCTCGTCCCGGGAGCCGACGTGCGCCCAGATCCCGAAGGTGGCGGAGCGGACGGACGGCAGGGTCTCGGTGACGACGCGCAGGCCGCCGGGGAGGACCGTGCGGCGGACGGTGCCGATGCCGCCTGCGCCCTTGAGCAGTGTTTGGGTACGGGCGACGGCCCGCCCCTCCGAAGAGGGGCGGGCCGTCACACGGGAACTACGCGACGTCACTTGTCGGAGTCGTCCTTGCCTGCGTCATCGGAGGCATCACCGGCTGCCTCGCCGTCGATGACGGGGACCAGCGAGAGCTTGCCGCGGGAGTCGATCTCCGCGATCTCGACCTGGACCTTGGTGCCGACCGCGAGCACGTCCTCGACGTTCTCCACGCGCTTGCCACCGGCGAGCTTGCGGATCTGCGAGATGTGCAGCAGGCCGTCCTTGCCGGGCATGAGGGAGACGAAGGCACCGAAGGTGGTGGTCTTGACGACCGTACCCAGGTAACGCTCGCCGACCTCCGGCATGGTCGGGTTGGCGATCTGGTTGATCGTGGCGCGCGCGGCCTCGGCGGCCGGGCCGTCGGCGGCACCGATGTAGATGGTGCCGTCGTCCTCGATCGTGATCTCGGCGCCGGTGTCCTCCTGGATCTGGTTGATCATCTTGCCCTTGGGGCCGATGACCTCACCGATCTTGTCCACCGGGATCTTGACGGTGATGATCCGGGGGGCGAACGGGGACATGGCGTCCGGCGTGTCGATCGCTTCCATCATCACGTCGAGGATGTGGAGGCGGGCGTCGCGGGCCTGCTTGAGGGCGGCGGCCAGAACCGAGGCCGGGATGCCGTCGAGCTTGGTGTCCAGCTGGAGCGCGGTGACGAACTCCTTGGTGCCGGCGACCTTGAAGTCCATGTCGCCGAAGGCGTCCTCCGCACCGAGGATGTCGGTGAGGGCGACGTAGTGGGTCTTGCCGTCGATCTCCTGCGAGATCAGGCCCATGGCGATACCGGCGACGGGGGCCTTGAGGGGCACACCGGCGTTCAGCAGCGACATGGTGGAGGCGCAGACCGAGCCCATGGACGTCGAGCCGTTGGAGCCGAGAGCCTCGGACACCTGGCGGATCGCGTAGGGGAACTCCTCGCGCGTCGGCAGGACCGGCACGATCGCGCGCTCGGCGAGCGCGCCGTGGCCGATCTCACGGCGCTTCGGCGAACCGACACGGCCGGTCTCGCCGACCGAGTACGGCGGGAAGTTGTAGTTGTGCATGTAGCGCTTGCGGGTCACCGGGGAGAGGGTGTCCAGCTGCTGCTCCATGCGGAGCATGTTGAGGGTGGTGACGCCCAGGATCTGGGTCTCGCCACGCTCGAACAGCGCCGAGCCGTGCACGCGCGGGATGGCCTCGACCTCGGCGGCGAGGGTACGGATGTCCGTGATCCCGCGGCCGTCGATGCGGACCTTGTCCTTGATGACGCGCTCGCGGACCAGAGCCTTGGTGAGGCTGCGGTACGCGGCGGAGATCTCCTTCTCGCGGCCTTCGAAGGCCGGGAGGAGCTTCTCGGCGGCGATCTCCTTGACGCGGTCCAGCTCGGTCTCGCGGTCCTGCTTGCCCGCGATGGTCAGCGCCTGGGAGAGCTCGCCCTTCACCGCGGCCGAGAGGGCCTCGTAGACGTCGTCCTGGTAGTCCAGGAAGACCGGGAACTCGCCCTCGGGCTTGGCGGCCTTGGCGGCCAGGTCGGCCTGGGCCTTGCAGAGGACCTTGATGAAGGGCTTCGAGGCGTCGAGGCCGGCGGCCACGACCTCCTCGGTCGGCGCCTCGGCGCCGCCCTTGACCAGGGCGATGGTCTTCTCGGTGGCCTCGGCCTCGACCATCATGATCGCGACGTCGCCGTCCTCGAGCACGCGGCCCGCGACGACCATGTCGAAGACGGCGTCCTCGAGCTCGGTGTGCGTCGGGAAGGCGACCCACTGACCGCGGATCAGCGCGACGCGGACGCCGCCGATCGGGCCGGAGAAGGGCAGGCCGGCCAGCTGGGTGGACGCGGAGGCGGCGTTGATCGCCACGACGTCGTACAGGTGGTCGGGGTTGAGCGCCATGATCGTCGCGACGACCTGGATCTCGTTGCGCAGGCCCTTCTTGAAGGACGGGCGCAGCGGGCGGTCGATCAGGCGACAGGTGAGGATCGCGTCCTCGGAGGGGCGACCCTCGCGGCGGAAGAAGGAGCCGGGGATCTTGCCGGCCGCGTACTGCCGCTCCTCGACGTCCACCGTCAGGGGGAAGAAGTCGAGCTGGTCCTTGGGCTTCTTCGACGCGGTGGTGGCGGAAAGCACCATCGTGTCGTCGTCCAGGTAGGCAACGGCGGAGCCGGCGGCCTGGCGGGCCAGACGGCCCGTCTCGAAGCGGATGGTGCGGGTGCCGAAGGAACCGTTGTCAATGACGGCCTCGGCGTAGTGGGTCTCGTTCTCCACTAGCGTTTTCTCCATTTTCGTCGTCTCCGTCCGCCACCCGTGTGGTGGTGGACGGTTGCGGAGAAGCGCGCCTTGGGTGCGGGCCGGTCTTCGATCGAAGCAGCCGGGCGAAGCCGCGTGCGGGCTTTCCGGATGCCACTACCGAGGACCGGCGGCGTAGGGAGGGCGCTCCTCCTCTTCGGTTGTGCGCGTCTTACGACGTGGACGCCTCCAGACTACAAAGCGTCCGGTACGTCGCGCACGTACAGCAAAGGGAGCGGCCCACTCAATGTGGGAACCGCTCCCTTCACAGCGTCTTTACTTGGCGCCGGCCGCACCGCGGCGGATGCCGAGGCGCTCGACCAGCGTACGGAAGCGCTGGATGTCCTTCTTGGCCAGGTACTGCAGCAGGCGGCGACGCTGGCCGACCAGGATCAGCAGACCACGACGGGAGTGGTGGTCGTGCTTGTGCGACTTCAGGTGCTCGGTCAGGTCCGAGATGCGGCGGGACAGCATCGCGACCTGGACCTCGGGGGAGCCGGTGTCGCCCTCCTTGGCACCAAACTCTGCGATGATCTGCTTCTTGACTGCGGCGTCGAGCGGCACGCGTACTCCTCGTAATAGGTCTTCGTAGCCACCGAGTGCCCCAGGTCGAATTCTCTGGGGATCTTCCGTAACTCGGGAGGCGGGGTCCGCTGAGCGCAGCCTCCAGATGATTCCGGGGGCGCGTACACAAACGGCCGTCACACAGCGTACCAGGCTGCCGCAGCCCCTCGTCTCAGCTGGTGAGAGCGCGGGCCCGGGCGTAGACGTCGAGCACGGCCAGGGCCAGCGGGACCAGGCTGAGGAGGACCGCCGCCTCGGTGAGGTCGAGCAGCCGCCCCCAGAAGGGTGACAGACCCTTGCGGGGAATGACCAATGCAATTCCGGCGAAGAGGGCCGCACCGGCGGCGACGGCGGCGGAGAGCCAGAGCGTACGGATCTCCAGGCCGCTGTGGTCCCCGTACAGGGCGAGCTCCCGGAGCAGGGCGGCCGGCGGGTGCATGGCGAGGCCCAGGACGAGCAGGCCCAGGGCGGCGAAGCCGGCCACGAGGGTGCAGGCGACCTGCGAGGTGTAGCGGAAGAGGCGCGCGCGCAGCAGCATGGCGAGGCCCGTCGCCAGGGCCAGGAGCCGGGCCCAGGTGTTGTCCGAGAAGCCGAGGACGGCGGCCGAGCCGACGGCGACGGCGGCGCAGCCGCCGACGAGGCCGAGGAGCATCTCGTGGCCGCGGCGGGCCTGGGCGGCGATGGCCTCGGCGTCGAGGGGGGCTCCGGAGTCGTGCCCGTCGGCGGCGGAGCGCTCACCGTACGGCTCGCTCTCGTAGCGGTCCGGAGCCTCGTACTCGGCGGTCGCGCTCTGCGGGGCGGCGTAGCCGATGGGGAGGCGGGCGAAGCGGGCGGAGAAGCCGGGGAGGAAGGCGACGAGGCCGATGGCCGCGGGGGCGCAGACGGCCGCGGCGGAGGTCGCGCCGGCGTCGGCGGCGATGGCGGCGAACGTGGCCAGGGTCCCGGTGGCGGCGAGGAAGGTCGTCGCGACGAAGGGGGCGTCGCCGTCGGGGGTGAGCGCGACGAGGGCGACGGAGGCGACGAGCACGCAGACGCAGCCGAGGAGGAACTGGAGCCGGCCGGGGCCCTGGCCCGCGGCGGGGGCGATGATGCCGGCGCCGGCGAGCAGCAGGTGCGGTACGGCGGCGAGCCCGAGGGCGACGGCGGAGCCGCGGTCGCGGTAGACCCGGGCGCGGACGCCCGCGGCGGCGGTGAGGAGCACGCCGACGGAGCCGGCGATGATGCCGGGCAGTCCGTGCATGTCGTGCAGGACGGGGTCGGCGTACCAGAGGACGAAGCCGAGGAGGACGAAGAGGACGGCCGCGCCGGTCAGGCCCGCGCCGCGCAGCATGTCGTCGCTCCAGCGGTGGCGGTCGCGCACCACGGCGGCGGCGACGGCGTCGGAGACGTCGTCGAAGACGGCGGGGGGCAGGGATTCCGCGAAGGGGCGCAGGCTCAGCACTTCGCCGTCGAGGACCTGCTGGGCCGCGAGGGTGCGGGCGCCGTCGAGGACGGTGCCGGAGCGCAGGACCAGGTGGAAGCCGGTGGGTGCGCCGACGGGCTGGGTCTGGCCGGTGAGGCGCAGCAGCTCGGGGTAGATGTCGGCGACGGCGATGTCCTCGGGGAGGGCGACGTCTATGCGGCTGTCGGGAGCCACGACGGTGACCCTGCGGAAGCCGGTCGCCTCGGCGGTGTTCACCTGATGCCCCCCGGTGGGTGTGTGCGTTGGTGTGCGTGCGGGTGCGCCGGTGACGGTGGTCCGCCCGCCGGTGCGCAGCCGATTCGCGGATGCGCATGCCGCGCGCGCCACCCTACCGGGAGGCCGGGTGACTGTCGGCAAGTAGGATCACCTCTCTGCGGAGGAGACCCCCTTCGCGCCCGGGACTTGAGGGCGCCGGTTGCGACGTCCCGTCTGTTTTCGAGGGATTGATGCTCCGGTGAGCCAGATCGTCGTCAAACGTCCGCCCCGGTCGCTGCCGCCCGAAGTGCCTTCGGACGAACTGAGGCTCGAGGCACCGCCGGAACTTCCCCGGGGGCAGCAGGAGGGCGTGCTGATGCAGCTCCTCCCGATGCTCGGGATGGGCTCGTCCGCCGTGTTCTTCTTCATGCCGGGTGCCGCGCCGTTCATGCGCATCATGGGCGTGCTGATGATGGTGTCGACGGTGGGCATGCTCGTGGCCCAGCTGGTGCGCCACCGGCGCGGTACGCAAGGGCAAATGGCGGATATCCGGCGGGACTACCTCAAGTACCTGGCGCAAACCCGCCGTCAGGTACGGAGGACCGCGCGGGCCCAGCGTGACGCGCAGCTGTATCTGCACCCTGCTCCGGAGCAGTTGTGGTCGGTGGTGGCCGAGGGCTCGCGCTTGTGGGAGCGGCGGGTCGGCGACGCGGACTTCGGGCAGGCCCGGCTGGGGCTGGGCGCGCAGCGCCTGGCGACCCCGCTGGTGGCTCCGGAGACGGCGCCGGTGGACGAACTGGAGCCGCTGACGGCGGGTGCCATGCAGCAGTTCCTGAGGGTGCACTCCTCGCTGGACGGGCTGCCGATGGCGGTGTCGCTGCGGGCGTTCTACCACGTGACGGTGTCCGGGGAGCCGGAGTCGGCGCGGGGCACCGCGCGGGCGCTGGTGGCGCAACTGGCGACGCTGCACTCCCCCGAGGACCTGATGGTGGCCGTGGTGGCCGCACCCGGCGCGGTGGCGGAGTGGGACTGGGTGAAGTGGCTGCCGCACACCCAGCTCCCGGGTCAGATCGACGGGGCGGGCACGAAGCGGCTGTTCGGCGACGACCTCGCCGAGCTGGAGGGGCTGCTCGGTTCCCGGCTGGAGGGGCGGCCCCGGTTCAGCCGGGAGGGCTCCCCGGTGCTGGACCAGCCGCACGTGGTCCTCGTACTGGACTCGGGTTCCCGCGGGGGTCTGGTGCCGCAGGACTCGGTGTTCGCGGCGGCCGAGGGTCTGCAGGGGGTCACCGTCGTCGAGGTGGTGGCGGGCGAGCTGGACGAGGCGCGCGGCGGGCTGTCGGTCGTGGTGCGGCCGGGACGGCTGCGGCTGGAGTCCGGTGCGGGCTTCGCCTACGAGGGTCTGCCGGACACCCTGTCGCTGACGGCGGCCGAGGCGCTGGCCCGGCAGCTGGCGCCGCTGCGGACGGGCGGCGGGGACGAGGACGAGCCGCTGCTGGCCAATCTCGACTTCACCGACCTGCTGAACCTGGGCGACGCGGCCGCGGTGGACGTGGCCCGGACCTGGCGGCCGCGCTCGGCCGGCGAGCGGCTGCGGGTGCCGATCGGGGTGGGCGAGGACGGCTCCCCCGTGATGCTGGACCTGAAGGAGGCCGCGCAGGAGGGCATGGGCCCGCACGGGCTGTGCGTGGGCGCGACCGGTTCGGGCAAGTCGGAGCTGCTGCGCACGCTGGTGCTGGGGCTGGCGGTCACGCACACCTCGGAGACGCTGAACTTCGTGCTCGCCGACTTCAAGGGCGGTGCGACCTTCACCGGGATGGGGCAGATGCCGCACGTCGCGGCGGTCATCACCAACCTGGCGGACGACCTCACGCTCGTGGACCGCATGGGCGACTCGATCCGGGGCGAACTGCAGCGCCGCCAGGAGCTGCTGCGCTCGGCGGGCAATTACGCGAACGTCCACGACTACGAGAAGGCCCGCGCGGCGGGTGCTCCGCTGGAGCCGCTGGCCTCGCTGGTGCTGGTCATCGACGAGTTCTCCGAGCTGCTGACCGCGAAGCCGGACTTCATCGACATGTTCATCCAGATCGGCCGCATCGGCCGGTCGCTGGGCGTACACCTGCTGCTGGCCTCGCAGCGGCTGGAGGAGGGCAAGCTGCGCGGGCTGGACACGTACCTGTCGTACCGGATCGGTCTGCGGACCTTCTCGGCGGCGGAGTCGCGGACCGCGATCGGCGTGCCGGACGCCTACCACCTGCCGTCGGTGCCCGGTTCGGGCTACCTGAAGTTCGGTACGGACGAGATGACGCGCTTCAAGGCCGCGTACGTCTCGGGCACCTACCGCTCGGGCGGGCCCGACCTCTCGGTGGGGCTGTTCCCGGTGGAGCGGCGGCCCGTGCTGTTCACGGCGGCGCCGGTGCCCGTGGTGTACGCGGCTCCGGACCCGGCGTACCTGTCGGCGCGGGCGGCGGAGGCCGAGCGGGCCGGGCAGGGCGACGACGCGCTGGCGGACACGGTGCTGGACGTGATCGTGGGACGGCTGGAGGGGCAGGGGGTGCCGGCGCACCAGGTGTGGCTGCCGCCGCTGGACCAGGCTCCGCCGCTGGACCAGTTGCTGCCGGCGCTGGCGCCGTCGGCGGAGCGCGGGCTGCACGCGGAGGGGTACACGCGGCCGGGCGGTCTGGTCGTACCGCTCGGGCTCATCGACAAGCCGTTCGAGCAGCGGCGCGAGGTGCTGTACCGGGACTTCTCGGGTGCGGCGGGCCACATGATGGTGGTCGGCGGTCCGCAGTCGGGCAAATCCACGCTGATGCGGACGCTGATCTCCTCGTTCGCGCTGACGCACACCCCGCGCGAGGTGCAGTTCTACGGGCTGGACTTCGGCGGCGGCGGTCTGTCCTCGCTGGCCGAACTGCCGCACGTGGGCGGGATCGCGTCCCGGCTGGACCCGGAGCGGGTGCGGCGTACGGTCGCGGAGGTGGCCGGGGTGCTGCGCCGGCGCGAGGAGTTCTTCCGCGCGAACGGCATCGACTCGATCGGCACCTACCGGCGCCGGCGGGCCGTGGGCGAGCTGCCCGGGGAGGCCTGGGGCGACGTGTTCCTGGTCATCGACGGCTGGGGCGGCTTCCGGGGCGAGTACGAGGCCCTGGAGCAGGTCGTCACGGACATCGCGTCCCGCGGCCTGGGATACGGCATCCACGTGGTGATCACGGTCGCCCGGTACATGGAGGTCCGGGCCGCGCTGAAGGACCAGATCCTCAGCCGGCTGGAGCTGCGCCTCGGCGATGTCATGGACTCCGAGTTCGACCGCAAGGTGGCGGCGAACGTCCCGACGGGGATGCCGGGCCGCGGCCAGGTCGCGGAGAAGCTGCACTTCCTGGGCGCGCTGCCGCGGGTCGACGGCTCGCACGCTGCGGATGACCTGTCGGAGGCGACGGCCGCCTTCGTGGACGCCGTGAAGCAGAACTGGACGGGCCAGGCGGCCCCCGGCGTACGGCTGCTGCCGCGGCTGCTCCACGCGGACCAGCTCCCCAAGGGCGGGGAGTACCCGGAGCGCGGGATCGCGATCGGCATCGACGAGACCGAGCTGGAGCCGGTGTTCGTCGACTTCGAGACCGACCCCTTCCTCCTCGTGTTCGGCGAGAGCGAGTCGGGCAAGACGAACCTGCTGCGGCTCATCGCGCAGCGGATCTCGGAGCGCTACGGCCCGGACCGGGCGCGGCTGGTGGTCGGCGACTACCGGCGCAGCCTGCTCGGTGCGCTGCCGGAGGAGCACCTGCTGGAGTACGCGCCGATGGCGAGCTCCCTGCAGATGCACATGGAGGCGCTGGCCGGGGTGTTCGCCCGCCGGCAGCCCCCGCAGGACGTCACTCCGCAGCAGTTGCGCGACCGCAGCTGGTGGACGGGCCCCGACGTGTTCATCATCATCGACGATTTCGACCTGGTGGCCACGAGCCAGGGCAATCCGCTGGCGCAGCTGGTGGAGTTCCTGCCGTTCGCGCGCGACACGGGGGTCCGCTTCATCATCGCGCGCAGTTCGGCGGGTGCCTCGCGGGCGCTGTACGAGCCGTTCATGCAGCGGATCAAGGAGCTGGGCGCGCAGGGCGTGGTGCTGTCCGGCGATCCGTCCGAGGGGGATCTGGTCGGCAACGTGCGGCCGCGTCCCATGCCTGCGGGCCGGGCCTCCTTCGCCTCGCGCAAGCGCGGGACCTCGCTGATCCAGATCGGGCGGATGCCGGGGATGTAGGGCGGTGCGCGGGGGCCAGGGGCCCGGGAGGGTTCTGCAAAGCTCCCCCGCGCGCGGCTGGTCAGCGTCGATAATCGGCAGGATCGCACCACCGAAGGAGAGGCCGCGCATGGGCACTCAGCAGGAGAAGGACGAGCTGTACGGGCTCGACATCAGCGGCGTCGAGTGGGAGGGCCCGCCCGGTACCTCTCCCGACGAGGAGCGGGTCGAGATCGCCCGGCTGCCCGAGGGCGCGGTGGCGATGCGGTCCTCGCTGGACCGGGACACGGTGCTGCGCTACACCGCGGCCGAGTGGGAGGCGTTCGTACTCGGGGCCAGGGACGGGGAGTTCGATCTCGACCGGGAGCCGCCCCGGGAGCCGTAGGGCGCCCCGAGACGGAGGAAGGGGCGCGCCCGGTGCGGGCGCGCCCCTTCTCCTCGTGCTCCTCCGGGTCACCGCGGCGGCGCTGGGCCGTTCCCGGCGGCGCTCCGCGGTGCCGAGGGCCTAGTAGGCCTCGGTGAACAGGCGCGAGGCCTTCACGTCGGTGGCGCGGTAGTCGTTCTTGCCGCGCTCGATCAGGTCCGCGACCAGGCGCAGCTGGGCGCGCATGTGGTCGGCCTTGGCGTTGTACTTGCGCTGCAGCTCGACGTACTGGGCGTGCGCCTCGCCGTCCCAGGTGTCGGTGACGACCGTCAGGGCCGCACCCATCTCGTCGAGGTCCTTCTTGATGTTGTCCGAGACGATGCGGATGCGGTCCGCCATCACCTGGACGCTCTCGTACTGGACCTTGGTGTGCCCGTCGTTCGCGGTCATGCTCTTCTCCTTCGCACGGGGCGGGGCAGGTGGGTGAGGAAGTGGGTCAGATCCCGTTCAGCGCGGAGGTGTTGCCGCCGCCGCTGGACGCCTTGACCGTCTGGAACGCCGAGACCACGTCGTCGTCCTGCGCGTTGCTCAGGTTCTTGGTCTGCCCGACCGCGTTGTGCAGGACGCCGAGCAGCCGGCGGATCTCGTCGTGGTCCTCGTTGACGACGGTCTGCGCGGAGGTGAACCCCGACGCACCCACACCGGTCCAGCCCGCACTGACGGTGGCGAGGATGTCCGCCAGCTCCCGGGACTGCCGGGTGACGCTGTCGGCGGTCTCCGAAATCTTGTTCAGTGCCTGCTTTACCGGGTCATCAGCGAGTCCGAAATTGTTGGTCATCCGAAGCTCCTCATCTCTCAATTCGCCAGACAGAACCGGCGGATCGCGCGGCGGAGCGGTGCTTCGAGGAGGCGGTTTTCAGCCACGCGCCCCCGGATCCCCTCCGCTTCACACACCATCCCCGATCACAGTCGTGAAGCCTCCGATCACTGTAGTCAGTTGATCGGCCTTACCCAACACAGCCCTTTGGGATCTGTTGATGAACCGTGACACCGTTCACAGCAAACGGCGCCGTCGGTTCCGGGCGTCCCGGACCACCGTGGCGGTACCGGCGATCACGGCGATGAGCACGCCGCCGATCCCCAGCGCGTACGTGCCGAGCCGCTCGTCGCGTTCGCGCGCCGTCTCGCTCGTGGGCATCGCGGCCGGTTCCGGGGCCGCCGCGCGGGGCGGTCCGGGGTCCGGTACGGGCGCCTTGGGGGGCTCCGCCCCCGCGGCGGACTGGGTGAGCGCGCGGACCGGGTCGACCACGCCCCAGCCCACGTAGTCGTCGTGGCCGTTGACGGAGCGCTCCGCGGTGTTCTGGAGCTGCCAGACCACTTCCTGCGCCGTCCACTGCGGGTGCTTGGCGCGCAGCAGGGCGGCGACCCCTGCCACGTAGGGAGCGGAGAAGCTGGTGCCGTTGTCCACGCACTGGCCGAAACCGGGGACGGTGGAGACCATGTCGACCCCGGGCGCCGCGATGCCGACGAAGGAGCCGGGCTGGGAGAAGGCGGCGCGCTCGTTGTTGCGGTCCGAGGAGCCCACGGCCAGGACTCCCGGGAAGGCCGCCGGGTAGGTGGGGCGCTTCTTCCCGGTCAGGCCGTCGTTGCCCGCCGAGGCGACGACGACCACGTTGGCCTCCACGGCCTTCTTGATGGCCTGGCCGAGCTTGGAGTCCTGGGTCATCGGCACCTCGGTGTCCTGCGAGATGTTGATGACCTGCGCACCCTTGGCCACCGCGTGCGTGATGGCCTCGCTCAGGGTCTCGGCGTTGCCGTTGCCCTGCCCGTCGTTCTGCCGGATCGGGATGATCGTGGCCTCGGGAGCGAGCCCGACGAAGCCGGTACCGGGCTTCGGGCGGGCCGCGATCAGCCCGGCGACCTTGGTGCCGTGCCCGACGGTGTCCTCGGTGCCGTCCCCCTTGGCGTCGAGGAAGTCCCGGCCGGCCCCGATGTCGAGGGCATCGCTGAGCTGCGGGTTGACCCGGTCGACGCCGGTGTCGATGACGGCCACGCGGACGCTCTTGCCGTCCTTGGAGCGGCCCTTGGTCTCCGCCCAGAGCTCGTCGAGCAGCAGGCGCTGGAGCGCCCAGGGCCGGTCCTCTATCTGCTTCCTCATCGGGAAGGTGCACTCGCCGGCGCCCGCGAGGCGCAGGGGGTACGGGGTCTCGCGGGCGCTCCCGTACGAGGGCTGCGGCGCGGCCCCCAGGGTGAGGGCGGCCGCCGCCAGCAGGGCGGCGAGGGCGGGCTTCGCTGTGCTCGGCATCACGAACCCTGGGGCTGGCGGGCGGAGTTGCTGTCGAGTCGGGGCCCCTTGGAGAGGAACTCCGACCAGGCGATGGGCACCGACACCGGGACCACGTTCGCGTATCCGAGCCGGGCCTGCGCCTGGCTCGGCGCGGGGCGGCCGTCGGAGGTGGCGGGCCCGCCCTGGCCGGAACTCGCGCTCGGTCCGGGTGAGGGCTGGGCCGCGTCGCTGTCGCCGTTGGCCTGGACGGCGTACCGCAGGCCGGTGTCGGTGACCAGGAAGAGCGCCCCGCCCGCGGTGGTCTGGCGGCCCTGCGTCTGGGTGTAGAGGAGGCCGGTGCCCGGGGTGACGTAGGCGCTCGTGCCGGTGGCGGTGATGTCGACCGGGAATCCGGTGCCGGCCCAGGTGCTCAGCGTCTGACGGCCCTGGGCGTCGACCGAGCGCAGCACGCTGCAGACGGTGTCGCGGGCGCCGTCCGCGGGGGTGGCGCCGGTGGCGCGGACCTCGTTGATCCGGTCGGTCTTCTTCAGCGGCCACTTCGCGTCGCCCTTGAAGGGCGTGCGGTCCGGGTTGATGGACTGGAGGTCCACCTCGTGGGGCTTGCCGTGCATGTCCAGCCGGTCGGTCGCGGGCGAGGAGATCATCAGCCAGGCGACGAAGTCGGAGACGGGGACGACCTTGCCGGGCACCACCAGGTAGTGCTGCGCACCCGCACCGGTCACGGCCTTCAGCACCATGCCGACCTTGTCGTCGGCGCTGGCCAGCCCCTTGACCCCGGCGGCCGTCCCGGCCTTGGCGCCCGGCAGTTCGGGGAAAGCCAGGTCGTCGCCGGAGCCGAGGGTGGCCAGCCACTCCTCCGTGACCGGCTGCGGGACGGAGCTGCCGCCGACGAGGGCGTTGGTCATGGTGCGCGCGTCCGCGGTGCCCTCGGGGAACTTGTACTTCATGCCCGCCGCGTCGACGAGGTAGCGGGCCCTGCCCGTGCCGGTGCTCTGGACGTACAGGGCCTGGGAGTCGGAGAGCCGGCGCCCGTCGTCCATCAGCTTCGCCTCGCGGTCGGCCAGGACGAAGGCGGCCGTCTGCACGCCCTTGCCGTTGCCGCCGGGCTGCTGGCAGACGGCCCAGCGCTTGGCCTTGCCCGCCTCCGCGGGGGCGGGCAGCCGGTCGGGGGCGTACGGGATGCCGATGATGGGGCCGCGCGGGAGCTTGCCCGCGTCCAGCACCTTGTCCTCGACCTGGACGACCTTGGCCTTGGACGGGTCGAGCAGAAGCCGGGCGGAGGCGAGGTTGAGCACCGGGTGCAGGCGGGTCTGGTCCTTGCCGTCGACCTTGGTGGTCAGGACGACGTAGCGGGTCGTCGAATCCTTGCCGACGATGACGTGGTCACCGGGAGTGTCCCAGCCCTTGGGAGCCGTCGGCTTGAACATCCCCCAGGCCCCGAAGGCGGCGAGGACGAGCGCCGCGGTGATCACACCGGGCAGAACGGCGCGCAACGGTCGCGGAGCGCCCTCCTCCGACCCGCTCGCGGAAGGCTGAAGGAACGCGGCCACCGTGCGTCGCTTCGCAAAGGTGTACGCGTTGAGCTCGTCACGTCGTGAGGCCATGGCCGCCTGATTCTCCCCGCACGGCCCGGTCGGTGGGTACGGTCTCCGGGCCTCTATTGTCCGACCGGCCACCTACTATGCCTCTTGACGGAGGGTGGGTGGGGGCCGGGTAGGGTGAGGCAGCCGCCCCACGCCTTCCGGGCCGGGGGAAACAGGGGTGTTGGGGCGGATTGGGGAGATTCCGGGGGCGAGCGGCCGGCTGTCGCGCGTGCTGCCGGGGCTCAGGGGTACGAACCCCGGAAAGGTGAGGTGCGCGAGTGATGGCCACTGCCGTGAGGCCGCGGACCGGGGCGCCCGCACCCGCGCCCGCCGGAGTGACGCCGCATCCGAAGTCCGGCCCGGGGCGTTTCGGGCCGTTCCGATTGCAACAACTCGTGCTCCTCCAGGTCGCCGCGGCGGCCCTGTTGGCCGCCTGGGTGGTGGAGCCGCTGCTGCTGGCGCCGGCCGGTGTGCTCGCCCTGATCCTCGTCCTGCTCGCCGTCGTCCGCAGGCACCGGCGCTCGCTGCCCGAGTGGATCGGCGGCGCGCTGGCGCTGCGCGCACGGCGCCGCCGGGCCGCCGCCACCGCGGTGCCGGCCGGCACGGAGCCGGGGCTGGCCCCGCTCGTCGAGGCCGAACCGGCGTTGCGGACGCTCACGTTCAGCGAGCGGGAACGCGAGCGGGAGCGGGGGCGTGACCGGCGGCCCGTCGGAATGGTCGGCGACGGCACCTTCCTGACCGCGGTGGTCCAGGTCGACATGGACGCCACCGCGCTGCGGCCCGACCGGGCGGCGCGGCCGCTGCCGCTGGCCCTCGTACGGGGCGTCCTCGAAGTGGACGGCATCCGGCTGGAGTCCGCGCAGGTCGTGCAGCACACCCAGCCGGCGCCCGCGCCCCACCTGCCGGCCCAGTCGATGGCCACGCGCAACTACGCCCCGCTCCAGGCCCTGACCGGGAGTCCGGCGGTGCGCCTCACCTGGATCGCGCTCAAACTGGATCCGGAGCTCTGCCCCGACGCCGTCACCGCGCGCGGCGGCGGGCTGCCGGGTGCGCAGCGGTGTCTGGTGCGGGTCGCGGACCAGTTGGCGAGCAGGCTCGCGGGGGCCGGTTTCCACGCGACGGTGCTCACGGAGCAGGAGCTGACGGGCGCGCTGGCCACGTCCTCCTGCGCGAACCCGATGGCGATCACCCAGGCCGGGCGGTCGGCGGCCACGGGGCGGCGCACCGAGGAGACCCCGCGGACCTGGCGCTGCGACGACCGGCGGCACACCACGTACTGGATCAGCCGCTGGCCCCAGTTGGGCGGGAGCGGGGCGGGACTTCCGCAGTTCGTCGCGCTGTTGACCTCACTGCCGGCGCTGGCGACGAACTTCAGCCTGACGATGACCCCGGCGGCTCGGCACGAGGTCACGCTGACCGGGCACGTACGGGTCACCGGACGCAGCGACGAGGAACTGGTCGCGGCGCGGCGCGGACTGGAACAGACGGCTCGGGGAGTCAAGGCCGGACTGGTGCGGCTGGACCGGGAGCAGGTGCCGGGGCTGCTGGCGTCGCTGCCGCTGGGAGGAGCGCGATGAGGGGCGTTGGCTCTACGAGGCGTTCGGCGCGGGGTTCGGCTGCGCCTTCCGCAGCGGCGTCCGCCGCGGTGCCGGCGCCGAGCCCGGGGGCCCGGACATCGGTGCGGGGCGGCTTCGGGCTGGTCGGCCCGCGCCGGGAGCGGCACGTGCTCCAGGCGGCGGAGCTGGACGCGCTCGCCCTGCCCATCGGGGACGACGGGGTCGTCATCGGCGTGGACTCGGGGGGCCGCCCGGCGGTCCTCGGCGTCAACCGGCCGACACCGTACGAGGTCACGCTGATCGGCGGCCTGTGGACGGCGCAGGTCCTGGCCCTGCGGGCGGCCGCCACGGGGGCGCGGGTGACGGTGGAGACCGGGCGCGGCCAGGTGTGGTCCGGGCTCGCGCAGGCCGCGGGCGGCGGTCAGCAGTGCGTGACCCTGCACGACGTGGGCCGGGTGCCGCCGCAGGGCGCGTCGGCGGGCAGTCCGGTCCTGGTGATCCGCGACTGCGGCATGCGGCCGCCGCGGGGCCGTGTGGCGGCCGGGCCCTGGCAGTCGGTCCTGACCCTGCTCCCGTACCTGAGCCCGGCGGCTCCCCGCCTGGTGCGCAACGCCTCCCTGGTCGGCATCCAGCGGGTCTCCCCGGACGAGGCGGAGCAACTCGGCCGCCTGATGCGGCTGCCCGCGGCGGCGGTGGAGTCCCTGCCGACGCTGGGCGACGGGGTCACGCTGTGGTGCACCGAGCGGGACCGCCAGTTCGTGATGACCCAGCCGACGGACGCCGAAACGGGCCTGCTGGGCCCGGCCCGACGCATCGACTGAGCCCTGGGGGCCGGCTGGCCGGGGGTCGCGCATGCCGCGCAGCCCCGCCCGTGCGGACAGGCTGAAACCGGGGTGTCGCGGGGTTCATCCTCACGGGGGACCCGGGGTCGCGGGGCGGGCACTCGGGAGGTACCGGTTCGAGGGATACGACTCGGGGGTCCCGGCCGGGTGATCTGCGCGGACGGGCACTCGGGAACTCCACGGCCCGGCAGTCCGCCAGACAGGCGGTCCGGGAACCAGTCGCCGTGGTGAGCGACCCAGATCGGGCGGAGTCGGCACGACCGTGGAAGCGACCGGCCGACGGACCGTCAACGTGCGGGCCGCTGAGCAGCGGGCCTGGAACCGGCAGACCGGCGCTCTGAAAGGCAAGCCTGGAACCCGTAGGCCGATCCGAACGGGCCCGGGTGCCGACAGGCCAAGGGCAGGCAGGACCGGATCCGGCAGGCCCGGAAGCACCAGCGCCCGTACGGGCAGAGCAAGAACGACAGGCCGAACCGAACAAGCCCCGAGAGCGACGGGCCAAGGCGAGGCAAGCCCCGCACTGGCAGCGCCGGGATCGGCAGGCCCGGACCAGGCAGCGCTGGCATAGGCAGACCAGGAACCTGCTGGCCGAGCCGAACTGGCCCAGGGCGGACGAGCCAAGAGCAGGTAGGCACCCGAACTGGCCCGGGGTGGGCGAGCCAAGAGCGGGTAGGCACCCGCACCGGCGGGACCCGAACCGGCTGCGCCGGGACGGGCAGGCCGGAGGCCCGTGGCGCTGGGGCGGGCAAGGTCTCAAGGGCGCGCCGGGAAGTGCGGACGGGTTGGGGACCCACAGGGCGGGAACAGGTGAGCTGGGGACCGACACGCGAGCGGCGGCCGGGTAAGGGCCGGCACGCAACGGCCGTGCTCCTCCAGCGGCAGGGCGCGACGGGCAGGCCGGGAGCGGGGTGCCATGGCGGTGCACCGGGCCGGAGGGCGCGGTCGTCGCGGTCCGCCGGGCCCGAGGGCGCAGCCGTCGCGGTGCACCGAGCCCGAGGGCGCAGCCGTCGCGGTGCACCGGGCCCGAGGGCGCGGTCGTCGCGGTCCGCCGGGCCCGAGGGCGCGGTCGTCGCGGTGCACCGGGCCCGAGGGCGCGGTCGTCGCGGTGCACCGGGCCCGAGGGCGCAGCCGTGGCGGTGCACCGGGCCGGAGGGCGCGGCCATGGCGGTGCACCGGGCCCGAGGGCGCGGTCGTCGTGGTGTGCCCGGCCGGAGGGGGATGGGATTGGCCGGGGATGCGGCCGTACGGGCAGGATGGGGGCGGCTCGCAGCCCGCGGTCGGCCTCGGGTACGGGCAGGCGGGGGCGGATACCGGCTGCGGGACCCGATTAGGCTGGGCGGCGGCGTGGCGCGGTGGGACGCCAAACCAGTGTTCGACATACCAGGAGGACCAGTGAGCGGCGATCGGAACGAGAGGCGCGGCGGGACGTGGGACGTCCCGACGGACGATCAGTCCGACGCGGAGCCCGAGCTGACGGGCGAGTTCACCATCGACTACACCCCGCCGGCCTGGTACACGCAGGGCGCGGCTCCGGCCGCCGCCGCGATCCCGGGCCTGCCCGAGGGCAGCGGCTTCGAGCCCCATCGGCCGCCGTCGGACCTGGAGACCCCTCCGACGATGCGCATCGCTCCGCCGGCTGCGGCTCCGGCTCCGGCTCCGCACGCGGCGCCGAACGCACAGGCGCCTGTCTCGGCCGTGCCGTACCCGGGCACCCCCGACGCACCCACGGCCCTGACCGCGGACTCCGCGGCCGCACCGTACGCTCCGGCCGCCGGCACTTCCGCCCCGCCGTACCCCTCGGTCCCGGGCACTGCTGTTCCGCCCTACCCGCCTGCCCCGGGCACCGGACTGCCGTCGTACCCGTCCGCCCCGGACGCCGCCGGGCCGTCGTACCCGTCCGCCCCGGACGGTCCCGCACCCGACGCCGCCCGACCGCCCTACCCGTCCGCCCCGGACAGTCCCGCACCCGACGCCGCCCGACCGGCGCACCCGTCCGCTCCGGACGGCCCCGCCTCGCCCCAGACACCGGCCCCCGGCACCGGATTGCCGTGGCGCCCGGCGGACGCGGGTGCCGAACTGCCGTCGAGGCCGTCGGCTCCCGACAGCGCCGCCCCGGCCTACGAGCCGGCCCGGGACTCGGCGGCTCCGGAGACTTCCGCACCGACCCCGGACACCACCCTGCCGCCGGTCGCGCCGGCCCACGCCCCGAGCCCGGACAGCGAGCTGCCGCCGTACCCGGGTGCGCCGGTCCCCTCGCACGCACCGGCCTCGCACGCACCGGCCTCGGACGGGCCCGCTCCGCAGTCCGCCGCGCCCGCCGACCAGGTGTGGGGCCCGCAGGCCCCGGTCGGTCCGGGTTCCGGGGGTGCCGCCGGTCCGGCGGGCGAGCAGGCCTCGCCGGGCGAGCCGTTCGCAGCGGAGGCGCAGTCGGGCGGGGGTCTGCCCGATGGGGACCCGTACGCATCCCGGCCGGACGCACCGGCTCCGCACGCCGCCCAGCCGCCGTACGAGAACCCCGCGCCGCCCGCCGTCGTGCGGACGCCCACTCCCCCCGAGGGGACGGTCATTCCGGCGCCGCGCGCGGCGGACACGTTCGAGGGATCCGCCGGAGCCGACCCGGCGTCCGGCACCGAACTCCCGCGGTGGCCTTCGGAATTGACCTCGCCCCCGAGGGCTCAGGGGTCCCCCGATCCTCAAGCCGGGTACGACATCCCGCCGCCGGCCCAGGCCCGGCCTCGGCCCCAGACGCCCGATGCCGGGTACGGATTCCCGCCCGCGCAGCCCCACCAGCCCCAGCCCCAGCAGCCGCAACAGCCGCAACAGCCCCAGCAGTACGCCGACCCCCTCGGCGGCCAGTGGCAGCAAGGCCCCCCCGGGCCGCAGGGCCCGCACGGGCACGATCCCCGCTACGGCGCCCCCCAGCCCTCCGGCGGAGCCCCCCTCGGGTACACCGCGGCCGTCGAGCTGTCCTCCGACCGCCTGCTCCGCGGCAAGCAGAAGGCCAAGAGCGGCAACAACGCCTCCGGAGGCGGCGGCCTGTTCCGCTTCGGCGGCAAGGCGGCCGAAGCGGAGCGGCGCCGCAAGCTGGAGCTGATCCGCACGCCGGTCATGTCCTGCTACCGCATCGCCGTCATCAGCCTCAAGGGCGGCGTCGGCAAGACCACGACCACCACCGCCCTCGGCGCGACCCTCGCCACGGAGCGCCAGGACAAGATCCTGGCCATCGACGCGAACCCCGACGCCGGCACCCTCGGCCGTCGCGTGCGCCGCGAGACCGGGGCCACGATCCGGGACCTGGTCCAGGCGATCCCGTACCTGAACTCGTACATGGACATCCGCCGGTTCACCTCCCAGGCCCCCTCCGGGCTGGAGATCATCGCCAACGACGTGGATCCGGCCGTCTCCACGGCCTTCAACGACGAGGACTACCGGCGGGTCATCGAGACCCTCGGGCGCCAGTACCCGATCATCCTCACCGACTCGGGCACCGGTCTCCTCTACTCCGCCATGCGCGGGGTCCTGGACCTGGCCGATCAGCTGATCATCATCTCGACCCCGTCGGTGGACGGCGCGAGCAGCGCCAGCACCACCCTCGACTGGCTCTCCGCGCACGGGTACGCCGACCTCGTCTCGCGCTCCCTCACGGTGATCTCCGGGGTCCGCGAGACCGCCAAGATGATCAAGGTCGAGGACATCGTGCGGCACTTCGAGACCCGCTGCCGCGGCGTCGTCGTCGTCCCGTTCGACGACCACCTCGCGGCCGGCGCCGAGGTCGACCTCGACATGCTCCGGCCCAAGACGCGCGAGGCCTACTTCAACCTCTCCGCCCTGGTCGCCGAGGACTTCATCCGCGCCCAGCAGCAAGCGCCCCCGAACCACTGGGGCCAGCCCCAGCCGCCCCAGCAGCCCCACCCGCAGCAGCAGCCGCCGCCGCATCCTCACCAGCACCAGCACCAGCAGCCGCAGCCCACGTACGGGCAGCAGCCCTACCCCACCTCCGGCCAGCCCTGGCCCCAGCAGCCCGGTCAGCCCCAGCCCGGCGGGCCCCCGCGCGACCCGCGGCTGGGCTGACGCAGCCGGGACACGCACGAGGGCCCGTACCGCCCCGGAATCCCCGGGACGGTACGGGCCCTCGCCCGTCGTTCAGCCGCTCGTCGGCGCGTCAGCGCTCCGCGTCGTACGAGTCCGTCAGGACCCGCGCGCGCTTCACGTCGTCGGCGATGGCCTCCAGCAGCCCGTCCAGCGACTCGAACTTCGCCATCCCGCGCACGTAGGCGAGGAAGTCCACGGCCACGTGCATGCCGTACAGGTCCAGCCCGACCCGGTCGATCGCGTACGCCTCCACGGTCCGCTCGGTCGCGTCGAACTGCACGTTCGTGCCGACCGAGATCGCCGCCGGCATCCGCTCGCCGTCCGCCGTCAGCCAGCCCGCGTACACCCCGTCGGCCGGGATCGCGGTGTGCGGCTGCGTCTCCACGTTCGCCGTCGGGTAGCCGAGCTCGCGCCCGCGCTGCGCACCGCGCACCACGACGCCTTCGACCCGGTGCGGGCGGCCCAGGATCTCGGCCGCACCGTCCATGTCGCCCTGCGCCACGAGCTTGCGCGCCAGCGTGGAGGAGAACGGCACGCCGCCGCCCGCCTCGCCGCGCTCGACCAGGTCCACGACCTCGACCTCGTAGTCGTAGGTGGCGCCGAGCCGCCGCAGGAACTCGACGTTGCCGGCGGCCTTGTGGCCGAAGCGGAAGTTCGGTCCCTCGATCACCGCCACCGCGTGCAGCTTGTCGACGAGCACCTTCACGATGAAGTCGGCCGGGGACAGCTGCGAGAACTCCGCCGTGAAGGGCAGGATCAGCAGCGCGTCCACGCCCAGCCCGGCCATCAGCTCGGCGCGCCGGTCGTACGGGGCCAGGATCGGCGGGTGGCTGCCGGGGCGGACGACCTCGCTCGGGTGCGGGCTGAAGGTGACGACGACGGAGGGGACGCCGAGCTCGCGGGCCTTGGCGACGGCCCGTCCGATGATCAGCTGATGACCCCGGTGGACGCCGTCGTAGGAGCCGATGGTGACGACACCGCGCCCCCAGTCCTGGGGGATGTCCTCCAAGCCACGCCAGCGCTGCACTGTGACCGCTCCTCGCCCGAACCCTGTAGGCCCTGTCCTGGTTGCCGATTGCAGGTCTAAGACTGCCATGCCGGTGGCCGCTGCCCATCATCGGCGTCGTCCCGCGGGGACGCACCGTGAGCGAGGGTCTCGACGGTCCGGCGTGCGCTCGGCCCCAACAGCGCCGCCGCCTCCTGCGGCGCCCGCTCCAGCCAGCGGGCCACGAGTGCGCCGAAGGCCGGTTCGGCCCGCGCCAGCTCGACCGTGCGCCGCTCGAAGACCGCCGGCCCGCCCGGTGCCCGCAGCAGTTGCCGGCCGGTGCGCCGCAGCAGGTCCCGGGTACGGTCGGGCGCGCCCGTGGCCGCCCCCGCGGCCAGTGCGCCGAGGAAGGCGTCGAGCACCGACGGGTCGAGCTCCTCGCGGAGCAGCGCCTCGGCGAGCTCGCCGCGCAGGGTGTACGAGGACTCCGTGCCCGGGGCGGCCAGTACGCCGGCCAGCGCGGCCCGTACCGGGGGCGGACCGGAGCCCAGCAGCTCCCGTACGAGCGGGCGGAGCACGGGGGCGGCGGCCAGACCCTGTTCGAGCCGCCGGTCCACGAACTCGGCGGCGTGCGCGGCGTCCTGCGGGTGGAGCGCCAGGTGGTCCCGTACGAGGTCGGCCGCGCGCCGCGCCAGGCCCGGGGTGGTCAGCACGGCCAGCGCGCGCACCACCTCGCCGTCGGCCCGCTCCCGCAGGACGGCGAACACCGCGTCCGGGTCGGGCAGCACGGGGAGCGCGGCGACCAGCGCTGCTGCGGGCAGCCGCAGGCCGCGCCCGGGGTCGCGGAAGCAGGCGAGGGCGTCGGGGAGGTAGCGGGCCCGTACCTGGGGATCGCGGAGCAGGATCCCGAGGGCGCTGCCGTGCAGGGAGGCGTCGCCGGGGCGGGCGAGGAGGGCCTGCGCGGCGTAGCGCAGCAGCTCACGGTCGGCGGGGGTCCGTACGTGCGGGGCGGTGAGCGGCCCGTACGCGGCGGCCGCGACCCGGCGGCCGGGCCGCTCGTCGTGGGCCCAGCGGTCCACGGCACGGCTGAGGGCGGAGGGCTCGTCCTCGGCGAGTACGGAGAGCAGCTCGTCGGCGCGGGGGTGCGCGGCGGTGACCAGCGCCTCGGCGAGGTCGTCGACGGCGAGGTGGCGATGGGTGTGCAGCAAGGCCTGCGCGGCGGTGGCGACGGTGGCCCCGGGCCGCCCGAGCAGCCGCCGCTCGTCGCGGAGCCAGCCGCAGAGCAACGGCTGCACGAGGCGCGGCGCGCGGACCAGCCGCCGGGCGGCGGCATCGAGGAGGCGGTGGTCGTGGGGCAGCATCCGCCGCAGCAGCTCGAAGCGGTCCTCCTCGGCGAGACGCAGCCGGGTCCAGAACCACGCCCCGAACTCCCCCTCGTCCTCCCGGCCCTGACCGGGCCCGGGCGGGCCGCCGGATGCGGTGGTCCCGCCGGTCCCCGTCCCGCCGACGCGGGCGGCATCCCCGGCAGCGGCCCCGGGGCGGAGGTGCCCCGGAGCTCCACCTTGGGCGGGGATCCGCGGGTGCCCGGTGGTACCGGGTCCCGCCCACGGGGTGGTGGCCGTCGGGCCCGGGGTCCCCAGGGCGCCCGCGTACGCCGCGGAACCGGCCGGTGTCGGATCCGCCGGTGTCAGGTCCGCCGGTGTCAGGTCCCCCGACGTCGCGGGCACCTGCGTCGGGCCGGCTTCGTGCGTCCCGCCCGGCGCGGACCCGGTCAGGTGGGTGGTGAGGGCGTACAGGACCGGAAGGTACGGCGTCGCGTCCGGGACGCGGAGCAGGGTTTCGCCGACGAGGCGGGCGGCCCACCACCGCGCCTCGGGGCCGGGCGCTGCGTCGAGCAGGGCCACGAGCCGCTCCAGTGCCGCCGCCCGCTCCCCGGGCGGAAGCAGGCCCAGGGCCTCCAGTACGGGACCGATGCGGTGGCGGGGAACGTCCCGGCCCAGGGTGTCCAGGGCGGCGGGGAGATCCAGGTGCGCGGCCTGCACCCAGTCGGCGAGCTCCTCGTGGGCGAAGCGGTACCCCTCTCCGGCGGGCACCAGCAGCCCCTCGGTGAGCACGGCGGAGGCCCACCCCGACCGCCAGGGGAACAGTTCCTCGAAGGAGGCCCGGTCCACCTGGCCCCGGCCCGGCCCCAGACACCGCCGGGCGGCTTCGTGCACCCGCCCGGCCACCCGCGCGGCCAGCCGGCCCACCCCTGGCCCGTACACCCCGGCCGTGTCGGGCCCGTCGGCGCCGACCGGGTCCGCGGCCCCGCCGACGCCGGGTCTACGGGGCTGCGGCAGCGCGGCGGACACCCGGACGGCCACGCGCAGGCACAGCAGGTCCAGGTGTGCGGCGAACACCTCGTCACGGGACGGACGGCCGGCGGTGACCCCGGCCGCGCGGACCTCCGCGAGCAGCCGCAGGGTCAGCGGGTGCCGGGCGTCGGCTCCCGCGACGGCGTCGGCCGGGATCCCCAGCCGGGCCCCGGCGAGCGCCGCCTCCTCGGGGGTGAGGTCGCCGACCGGGACGGCGGGCGGCAGCCGGCGGGCCGACCGGGCCGGGGTCCGGAGCATCCGCGACGGGTAGAGCCGCCCGGCCGATTCCCAGTACTCGGGGCGCGCGGCCACGACGAGCCGGGCTCCGGTCGCGTCCAGCCAGGCGGCGGTGGCCGCGGTCCACGGCCCGGCCAGCGCCGCGAGCCGCGGCGGCATCTCCTCCGGCCCGTCCAGGACGACTAGCAGGCCCGCCCTGCCGAAGCCACGAGCGCGGCCAGTGCCGACGCCGGGTCCGGGCCCGGAGCGGCGACCGGCAGCTCCAGGATCCGCCCCGCCTCCACGAGCGCCCGGGTCACCGCGTCGGCCAGGGAGGCGTCCCCGGCCTGCAGGTCGGCGCCGCGCAGCCAGAGGGTCGGTGCCGGGCGCGGGCCGCGGGCGCGGCGGACCGCGAGGGCGGCGAGGGCGGTCGTGCGGCCGGTGCCGGGGCGCCCGACCAGCGCGAGGACCGGGCGGTCCCCGGTGGTGAAGCGGTCCCCGGCGGTGAAGGCGTCCAGTTCGGCCGCGATCTCCGGGCGGTCCACCGGCTCCGGTCCACCGGCGGCGAGGGCCGCGCCCAGGGTGGTCCCGGTGAGCTGCAGGGCTCCGGCGAGGTTCAGATCGGTGCCGTGGCCCGGCACGGTGGCGGCGTTGCGTTCCAGCAGCGCGGCAAGCGGTCCGCCCGGATCGGCGGCGGCCGCGGCCGTGAGGGGCACCGCGAAGCCGCCGGAGCGGTGCTCCGCCCGCAGAGCGGTGCACAGGACCGCGAGCACCGCTCCGGTTCCCGCGTCCAGCACCGGGCCCCCGCAGGCTTCGCCGCCGAGCCGCAGCGCGTCGCGGCCGTCGGTCCCGATGGCCAGCTCCAGCGCGGCCGGGAGCCGGTGGAGCCGGTCCGCCGCCGTCGCCGCCGTCGTCCCCGTCCCCGCCGTCACCGTGGAGGCCGCCGCGTAGGTGGCCTCGGCCCCGCCGAGCACCCGCGCCTGACGCCAGCCCCGCGCGGACAGCCGTACGTACGTCCCGGGAGCGATCACCCCCCGCGGAGCGACCGGCAGCGGCCGTACCCCGAGCCCGTCGCTCCGTACGAGCGCCAGCCCCAGCTCCGGCAGGGCGGTCACGTCCGAGGCCCCCGCCACCCAGGTCCGCTCCCCCGGCGACGGCCCGTGCAGGACCACCCGGGCCAGTCCGTCGACGGCCTCGTGGCTGGTGAGCACCGTCCCCCGGTCGTCCGCGACGAACCCGCTCCCCCGCGGCCTCCCGGCGAGATCGCAGATCCTGATCAGTTCCGCCGTCACCGCACCACTCCCCGCCGCGCGTGCCCCGTAGCCACGACGGTAGGCAGGTGAAGATCAGCGGGAACAGCACGCGAGGCGAAAGCGCCCCCTTACGCTCCCTCCATTCACTCCGAGCGCCTGCTCGGACGGGTGAATAAGGGGCTCCGGGTGGATAGAGACCTACCCGAGGGGGGTCGTGGAGCGGTGAGCAGCAGTCCGTGTGCGCTCACCGCTCCACGTCAAACAGAACCGGCCGGCCCGAAGGCCGGCCGGGGAACTGCATCGGGGACCGCGCGGGGCGCAGGACCCGTCAGGCGAAGACGGCGAGCGACTTCGCCTTGCCGTTCTTGCTCTCGACGAGCCCGAGCAGCTGCCCGTCCGGCCCGTAGACCGCGACCGCCTTGCCGGGCTCGTACTCGTCCGGCATGTCGATCCGCACGCCGTTCGCCAGCAGCGACGCCCGCCGGGCGTCGAGCTCCCAGCGCGGGAACGCGGCAGCCGCCGCGTCGCCGATCGGCATGACGGTCAGCTCCTCCTGGAGCTGGTCGAGCGTGCGCGCCCGGTCGATCTTGTACGGGCCCACCCGCGTGCGCCGCAGCGCCGTGAGGTGCCCGCCGACGCCGAGGTCGGCGCCCAGGTCCCGCGCGAGCGCGCGGATGTACGTACCGCTGGAGCAGACCACGGAGACGACGAGGTCGACGACCTTGGTGCCGTCCTCGGCCTCCGCATCCCGCATGTCGTACACCTGGAACGAGGACACGGTCACCGGGCGGGCCGGGATCTCGAAGTCCTCGCCGTCGCGTGCGCGCTTGTAGGAGCGCACGCCCTTGATCTTGATGGCGCTGACCTTGGACGGGACCTGCATGATCTCGCCGGACAGCTTGGCGATGCCCGCGTCCACGCCCTCCCGGGTGACCCCGGAGGCGTCCGTGGACGAGATGATCTCGCCCTCGGCGTCGTCCGTCAGGGTGTTCTGGCCCAGCCGGATGGTGCCGAGGTACTCCTTCTCCGTGAGCGCGAGGTGGCCGAGGAGCTTGGTGGCCTTCTCGACGCCCAGGACCAGCACGCCCGTCGCCATCGGGTCGAGCGTGCCGGCGTGGCCGACGCGGCGGGTCTTGGCGATCCCGCGCATCTTGGCGACCACGTCGTGCGAAGTGAAACCGGACGGCTTGTCGACGATGACCAGGCCGTCCGGCGTCTTCCCTGCGTTGGTGCTCATTACGCGGATGCGTCCCCGTCTTCGTCGGCGTCGTCGGCGTCGGCGTCGTCCTCGTCCGGCTTCTTGTACGGGTCGGCGTCGCCGGCGTACTTCGCGCCCGAGGAGACCTCGCGCACCTGGGCGTCGGAGGTCCGCGCCTTCTCCAGGAGGTCCTCGATGCTCTTGGCGGTCTCCGGAAGGGCGTCCGCCACGAACGTCAGGGTCGGCGTGAACTTGGTCTGCGCCGCCCGGCCGACCGCGGAGCGCAGAACGCCCTTGGCGCTCTCCAGACCCGCTGCCGCACTGACCCGCGCCTCGTCGTCACCGTAGACCGTGTAGAAGACCGTGGCCTCCCGCAGGTCGCCGGTGACCCTGGTGTCCGTGATGGTCACGTGCGTACCGAGGCGGGGGTCCTTGACGCCGCGCTGCAGCTTCTCGGCCACCACCTCCCGGATGAGGTCCGCCAGCTTCTTCGCCCGCGCATTGTCGGCCACTGGTCCGTCTCCTTCTTCGTCTTGCGGTCAGTCTTCATCACCGTGGAGCCGCCGTCGTACCGACAGCAGCTCCACTTCCGGACGTGCCGCGACCAGCCGCTCGCAGCGGTCCAGTACATCCGAGAGGAACCCCGTGTCCCCACTCACCAGAGCGACCCCTATACGGGCCCTGCGGTGCAGGTCCTGGTCGCCCACTTCGGCCGCGCTCACAGAGAACTTGCGCTGGAGCTCGGCCACGATGGGCCGGACGACGGAGCGTTTCTCCTTCAGCGAGTGAACGTCGCCGAGGAGCAGATCGAAGGACAGAGTCCCCACGTACATGCAGGTCCGGATATCCCGCCGGTGCGGGTTCGGTGGCCTGCCGGCCGTCGCGCGGCAGGGTCATCAGAACCGTACACGCAACGGCCGGGGCCGATCGACGGATATTCCGCCGACCGGCCCCGGTGTTACAGCTACCTACGACACGGTGCGAACCGCCTCGCGCTTACGCGCGGGGCTTCTCGCGCATCTCGTACGTCGCGATGACGTCGTCGATCTTGATGTCGTTGAAGTTACCGAGGTTGATACCACCCTCGAAGCCTTCGCGGATCTCGGTGACGTCGTCCTTGAAGCGGCGCAGACCGGAGATGGTGAGGCTCTCGGCGATGACCTTGCCATCGCGCAGGAGCCGCGCCTTGGTGTTGCGCTTGACCTCGCCGGACCGGATGAGGACACCGGCGATGTTGCCCAGCTTGGACGAGCGGAAGACCTCGCGGACCTCCGCAGTACCGAGCTCGACCTCTTCGTACTCCGGCTTGAGGAGACCCTTGAGAGCCGCCTCGATCTCCTCGATGGCCTGGTAGATCACCGAGTAGTAGCGAACGTCGACACCCTCGCGCTCCGCCATCTGCGCGGCACGGCCGGCCGCACGGACGTTGTAGCCGATGACGATGGCGTCGGAGCCCATCGCCAGGTTGATGTCGGACTCGGTGACCGCACCCACACCGCGGTGCAGGATGCGGATGTCGACCTCTTCGCCGACGTCGAGCTGGAGCAGCGAGGACTCGAGAGCCTCGACCGCACCGGACGCGTCGCCCTTGATGATGAGGTTGAGTTCCTGGACCAGACCGGCCTTGAGGACCGAGTCGAGGTCTTCCAGGGACACCCGGCGGACGCGCTTGGCGAAGTTGGCGTTGCGCTCACGCGCAGCACGCTTCTCGGCGATCTGACGGGCGGTGCGGTCCTCGTCGACGACGAGGAAGTTGTCGCCGGCGCCGGGGACGTTGGTGAGACCCAGGACCAGGACGGGGGTCGCGGGACCCGCTTCCTCGACGTTGTTGCCCTTGTCGTCGAGCATGGCGCGCACACGGCCGTAGGCGTCGCCCACGACCATCGTGTCGCCGACGCGGAGGGTACCGCGCTGGACGAGGACGGTGGCAACGGCACCGCGGCCGCGGTCGAGGTGGGACTCGATCGCAATACCCTGAGCGTCCTGCTCCGGGTTGGCGCGCAGGTCGAGCGAGGCGTCGGCGGTGAGGACGACGGCCTCGAGCAGGGAGTCGATGTGCAGACCCTGCTTGGCGGAGATGTCGACGAACATCGTGTCGCCGCCGTACTCCTCGGCGACCAGACCGAACTCGGTGAGCTGACCGCGCACCTTGACCGGGTCGGCACCCTCGACGTCGATCTTGTTGACCGCGACGACGATCGGGACGCCGGCGGCCTGGGCGTGGTTGAGCGCCTCGATCGTCTGCGGCATGACGCCGTCGTTGGCCGCGACCACGAGGATCGCGATGTCGGTCGACTTCGCACCACGGGCACGCATGGCGGTGAACGCCTCGTGACCCGGGGTGTCGATGAAGGTGATCTTGCGGTCTTCGTCGTTGACCTGGGTGGTGACCTGGTACGCACCGATGTGCTGCGTGATGCCACCGGCCTCGCCCGCAACGACGTTCGTCTTGCGGATGGCGTCGAGCAGTCGGGTCTTACCGTGGTCGACGTGACCCATGACGGTCACGACCGGCGGACGCGGCATGAGGAATTCCTCGCCGCCCTCGTCCTCGCCGAACTCGATGTCGAAGCCCTCGAGGAGCTCGCGGTCCTCTTCCTCCGGGCTGACGATCTGAACGACGTAGTTCATCTCGCCGGCCAGCATTTCGAGGGTCTCGTCGGAGACGGACTGCGTGGCAGTGACCATCTCGCCGAGGTTCATCATCACGGCGACGAGCGACGCCGGGTTGGCGTTGATCTTCTCCGCGAAGTCGGTGAGGGACGCACCGCGCGACAGGCGAACGGTCTCGCCGTGACCACGCGGCAGCATGACGCCGCCGACCGACGGGGCCTGCATGGCCTCGTACTCCTGGCGACGCTGGCGCTTGGACTTGCGACCACGACGCGCGGGACCACCGGGACGACCGAAGGCACCCTGCGTGCCACCACGGGCACCGGGACCACCGGGACGACCGCCGAAGCCGGGACGACCGCCGCCACCGGCACCGGCCGGACCGCCGCCGAAGCCGCCGCCACCGGGACGGGGACCGCCGAAGCCGCCACCGCCGCCGGGACGCGAGCCCGGACCGGCCGGACGACCGGCGAAGCCGCCGCCCGCGGGACGACCCGCGCCACCGGCGCCGCCGGGACGGGGACCGCCCGCACCGGGACCACGGCCACCGGGGCCGCCACCGGGACGGGGACCGGGACCACCGGCAGCGGGACGCTGCGGCATCATGCCCGGGTTGGGACGGTTACCACCGGGAGCACCACCGGGACGCGGGGCGCCGCCCTGCGGACGCGGCATGCCGCCCGGGGTCGGACGACCGGCACCGGCACCCTGGGGACGCGGAGCGCCGCCGGGGCCGCCCTGCGGACGGGGAGCGCCACCCTGGCGGTCACCGGCGCCGGGGGCGCCGGGACGGGGAGCGCCGGCCGGACGGGGCGCCTGCGGGCGCGCCATGCCGGTGGAGCCACCAGAGGTGAAGGGGTTGTTGCCCGGACGGGGACCGGCCGGACGGGCGCCCTGCGGACGCGGGGCCGAGGCACCGGGACCGGCGGGACGCTCGGTGCGCGCCGGAGCGGCACCGGCCGGACGCGGGGCGCCGGGACGGGCGCCGGACTGGCCGCCCTGGGCCGCCGGACGCTCGGGGCGCTGCTGCGCCGGACGCGGACCGGGGGTCGCGCCGGGACCGGCGGGACGGTCGGTGCGCGCCGGAGCCGCGGCGGCCGGAGCCGCCGGAGGCGCCGAGAACTCGGTCGCCACGGGAGCCGCCGGAGCGGGCTTCGGGGCGGCCGGAGCCTTGGGACCGGGACGCGGACCACCGGGGGCGGCGGTCGGGGTCACCGGGGCGGGGGCGCTGACGGCCGGGGCCTCGGCAACGACCGGCTTGGGGGCCGGGGCGCCGGGCTTCGGGGCAGCGGGACGTGCAACAGCACCCGGGGTGGGAACCCCGGGCTTGGCGGGGGCGGCCTTGCGGGGCTCACCCGGCTTCGCAGCGGACTTGCCGGCGTTGCCGCCGGGGCCCTGCAAAGCATCGGTCAACTTGCGTACGACCGGCGCCTCGATCGTCGAGGACGCCGAACGGACGAACTCACCGAGTTCCTGGAGCTTGGCCATGACGACCTTGCTCTCAACTCCGAACTCCTTGGCGAGTTCGTATACCCGGACCTTAGCCACTTCGCTCCTTTTAGGTCCGGGTTACGCCGGACCGTGTCTACTTCATGCTCGTACTCATCGCGTACTCATCGAGGGGTGCTCATCGCAATCTCGACCTACTTCCAACTCGCGAGGTACCTGACCGCACGGTGATCCGTGCCGTACTACGTGCTTACGGTGTCGCCTCGGCCTCATCGGCCACGGCTTTGTGCAGTTCCGCCGTGTCGAACGGTCCTGCGGACTTGAAGGCCCGGGAGAACGCCCTGCGGCGGACAGCCTGGTCGAGGCAGACCACGGCGGGGTGCACGTAGGCACCCCGGCCGGGCAGCGTACCGCGAGGATCGGAGACACATTTGTCACCGACCGCCACGATGCGCAGCAGATCGCTCTTGGCCGCTCGCTCCCGACACCCCACACAGGTGCGTTCGGGGCATGCGCGGGCTTGCGTCCGGCCAGACACGCTTAAGTCTACCTCCCCGCACCGACCTCACCCCTTCGGGCGAAAAATCGAACGGATGTTGTCGTGATCACTAGTGCCGGGTCCGGCCGCCGAAACCTCGGCGGCGGACGGCCGTGCACGTCGAGCAGGGCTCTTGTCGCCCCTGCTGTTCTTGTGTACCGCCCGAACAGCTCCGGGCGGTAGCGGTTTTATTCCCCGCGGCGGTCGTCGCGCCGGTCGTCCCGGCGGTCGTCGCCCCGGTCGTCGCGGCGCTCGTCGCGGTCGCGGTCGTCCCCGTCCGAGGGCTGCTCGGTGTCGGGACGGATGTCGATGCGCCAGCCGGTCAGGCGGGCGGCGAGGCGGGCGTTCTGGCCCTCCTTGCCGATGGCCAGCGACAGCTGGTAGTCGGGAACGGTCACCCGCGCGGACCGGGTGTCCCAGTCCACGACCTCGACCTTGCTCACCCGGGCGGGTGACAGGGCGTTGGCGACCATCTCCGCCGGGTCGTCCGACCAGTCGACGATGTCGATCTTCTCGCCGTGCAGTTCGGCCATCACGTTGCGCACGCGGCTGCCCATCGGGCCGATGCAGGCGCCCTTCGGGTTGAGGCCGGAGCGGTTGGCGCGGACGGCGATCTTGGTGCGGTGACCGGCCTCACGGGCGATCGCGCAGATCTCGACGCTGCCGTCGGCGATCTCCGGGACCTCCAGCGCGAACAGCTTCTTCACCAGGTTCGGGTGGGTGCGCGACAGGGTCACGGACGGACCGCGGACACCCTTCGCCACCCGCACGACGTACGACTTCAGGCGCAGTCCGTGCGTGTACTCCTCGCCCGGGACCTGCTCCTGCACCGGCAGCATGGCCTCCATCTTGCCGATGTCGACGAGGACGTTCTTCGGGTCCTTGCCCTGCTGCACCACGCCGGTGATGACATCACCCTCGCGGCCCAGGAACTCGCCGAAGGTCAGGTCGTCCTCGGCGTCGCGCAGACGCTGGAGGATCACCTGCTTGGCGGTCGTCGCGGCGATGCGGCCGAAGTCCGACGGGGTGTCGTCGAACTCCTTGGCCTCCTGGCCCTCTTCCAGGTCCCTCGGGTCCTCGGTCGCCCACACGATCACGTGACCGTTGGTGCGGTCGAGCACGACGCGTGCGCGCCGGAAGCTTCCCTCGGTGCGGTGGTACGCGATGAGGAGGGCCGACTCGATCGCTTCGACGAGCAGGTCGAAGGAAATCTCCTTCTCCCGGACCAGACCCCGTAGGGCACTCATGTCGATGTCCACGACTACGCCTCCTCTTCCTTCTTGTCCTTGCGGTTGAACTCGATCTCGACACGCGCCTTGGCGATGTCGGTGAAAACGATGCGGCGGGCGGTCGCCTTGCGGCCCTTCACGCCCGGGACCTCGAGGTCCATGCCCTCGTCGTCGACGTCGAGGATGCGGGCGATCACTTCCCCGCCGTCCGACGTCTGGAACTTCACGAGCCGGCCGATCGCCCGGATGTAGTGACGGTGCTCGGTCAGCGGGCGGTCCGCGCCCGGCGAGCTCACTTCGAGGACGTACTCGTCCTCACCCATCGCGTCGGTCTCGTCCAGCAGGTCCGAGACCTCGCGGCTCAGCTCGGCGCACGCGTCCAGCTCCACGCCGTCGTCGGAGTCCACGATGATGCGCAGCATCCGGCGCTTGCCCGCCTTGGACGTCTCGATCTCCTCGAGGTCCAGGCCCTTGGCGGCGACGAGCGGCTCCAGCAATGCGCGCAGCCTGTCGCTCTGGGTGGTGCTCATCCGGGTGACTCCTCGGCCGCGTGTGCTGTTGTGATTTCCGTCGTGCGTCAGGTCAAAGGGTATCCGGTCGCGGAGGGTGTTGCCGTCCGCGCTGCGGCGGGGGCCCCGGGTACCGTGATCACACCCTGCCCGCCTTCACCCCTAGGATGTATGCGTGCCCCCGATCCTGCCGTCGCGAAGAGGCCTGCTCGCCGGTGCCGCGGGCATCGCCGGAGCCGCGCTGCTCAGCGGTTGCTCCGACGACGGGCCGCCCGCCGCGGACCCCGAGGTTCCACTCGAACGGCGGATGCGCGAGACGGCCGTTCGTGAGAGCGAGCGGCTGCTGGAACGTTACGACGCGACGAGCGCGGCCCATCCGGCCCTCGCGCAGCGCCTCGCACCGCTGCGCGCCTCGGTCGCGGCGCACGCGGCGGGCCTCGCCGAGGGGTCCCCGGCATCCTCGCCGTCCCGTTCCGCCTCCGCCGCCTCTCCCGTCCCGTCCGGCGGCGCGGCCGCCGCTCCCCCCGCTCCGGGAGCCGCGCCGGTGCCCGCCGCGCCCGCCGACGCGCTGACCGCGCTCGCGGACGCCGAGCGGAGCCTTGCCGAGGCCCGGACGATCTCCCTGGCCGAGGCCCCCGGGGAGCTGGCCAGGATGCTCGCCTCGGTGGCGGCGTGCGGCCACGTGCACGCGTACCTGCTGACCTCGACCCCGGGAGCCTCCTCGTGACGCCCACCCCCTCCCCCGCCGGACAGGTCCTGGAGGCCGCGCAGGCCGCGCTCGCCGCCGAGCACGCGGCCGCGTACGGCTACGGCGTGATCGGGGCCCGGGCCGCGGCCGCCCGCTCCGCCGAGGCCCGCGAGGCGCACGGCGGGCACCTCGCGCGCCGCGACGCGCTCGCCCGCACCGTGCGTGAGCTGGGCGGTTCCCCCCGCCCCTCGGAGGCCGCGTACGCCCTGCCGTTCACCGTGCGCACGCCCGCCGACGCCGAGCGGCTGGCCGCCGGGATCGAGGACCGGGTGGCGGGCGCGTACTCCGATCTGGTGCGCGCCGCCGAGGGCCGGTTGCGCCGCGAGGCGGCTGACGCGCTGAGCGCCGCGGCCGTGCGGGCGGCACGGTGGCGTGGTGGCGGCGTAGCCTTCCCAGGGCTCACGGAACGCGCGGACACACCGCCGACCTAGCGCGCAAGCATGCGCGACGAGCCCGGGCACAGCTGAAAGGGACCACGCACGCATGGCTTTCGAACCGCCGCAGCGGCTCGTACGGGCGCTCGGCGAGCTGCCGGAATCGGCGCACGTCTCGGACTGGCTGGGGCAGCTCCCCGGGCTGGCGGAGGCCGCGCTGGCCCGGCGCGGAGTACAGGCCCAGCGGGTGCAGGCCCCCGGCGGCCGCAGCAGCCTGGTCGTCCTCGTCCGGTACGCCGACGGGACCCCGGCCGCGCTGAAGCTGGCCCCGCCGGGGCTCCGGCCCGACCGGGAGCTGGCCGCGCTGGCGCACTGGGGCGGCTTCGGGTCGGTACGGGTCCTCGACACGCGCCATCACGAGGAGGACGGGGCGCTACTGCTGGAGCGGCTGCACCCCGAGGTCTCGCTGCGGTCGCTGCCGGAGGCGAAGGCGCTGCTGGAGGCCTGCGGCACGCTGCGCAGGCTGTGGGTGGCCCCGGCGCCGGGGCACGGCTGGGAGACGGTCGCCGAGCGGACCTCCGAGCAGGCCGAGGTGCTCCGCAAGGCTCCCCCGGAGGCGGCGGAGCTGGCCTCGGCGGCGCTGGCGGCCCGCGAGGAGCTGACGGCGGCGCCGGCCGAGGAGCTGCTGCTGCACGGCAACTTCCGGCAGGGCAAGGTCCTGGCCGGCGAGCGCGCTCCGTGGCTGGCGGTGGGTCCGGACCCGATGGTCGGCGAGCGGGCCTACGACCTGGCCCGGCTGGTACGGGACCGGCTGGAGGACCAGATGGCCTCCTCGGCGGGGGCCGCGGGCGCCCGGCGCCGGGTGAACAAGCTGGCCGACGCGCTGGAGGTGGACCGGGACCGGCTGCGGGGCTGGACGCTGTTCCGGGCGGTCGAATCGGGCAACCGGGCGCTGGCCGCCGGGCGGCGGCGGGACGCGGAGCTGCTGCTGGAGTTCGCGGGCTGGTTGTAGGGCATAAGCCCTGTGGGGAGAGTGCCGCCCGGCAGGAGCAGGAGGCCGTCATGGTCGAGGAACTGCTGACAGCCGGCGCCGTCGCGGGCGTCGGGATCGTGGCCTACCTGGGCGCCGCCGCCCGCGTGGTGAAGCAGTACGAGCGGGGCGTGGTCTTCCGCCTGGGCCGTCTGCGGGGCGGCGTCCGCGGGCCCGGCTTCACTTTCGTGGTCCCGGTCGTGGACCGGCTGCGCAAGGTCAACATGCAGATCGTGACGATGCCGGTGCCCGCGCAGGAGGGGATCACGCGGGACAACGTCACGGTGCGGGTGGACGCGGTCGTGTACTTCAAGGTGGTGGACGCGGCCAACGCGATCATCGAGGTCGAGGACTACCGGTTCGCCGTCTCCCAGATGGCGCAGACCTCGCTGCGGTCGATCATCGGCAAGTCGGACCTGGACGATCTGCTCTCCAACCGGGAGCAGCTCAACCAGGGCCTGGAGCTGATGATCGACAGTCCGGCGGTGGGCTGGGGCGTCCAGATCGACCGGGTGGAGATCAAGGACGTGTCGCTCCCGGAGACGATGAAGCGGTCGATGGCCCGGCAGGCGGAGGCCGACCGGGAGCGGCGGGCGCGGATCATCAACGCGGATGCGGAGCTCCAGGCGTCGAAGAAGCTGGCCGAGGCGGCGGAGGTCATGTCGGAGCAGCCCGCGGCGCTGCAGCTGCGGCTGCTCCAGACGGTCGTGGCGGTGGCGGCGGAGAAGAACTCCACCCTCGTCCTCCCGTTCCCGGTGGAACTCCTCCGCTTCCTGGAACGCGCGGCCCCAGCCCCTGCGGCCCCAGTCCCTGCGGCGCCCGCCGCTGCGGCCCCTGCCCCGTCGGCGGCGTCTCCGACCATCGCGGCCCCCGCCCCGGTGGCGCCGTCTGCGGGCATCGCGGCCCCCGCCCCGGTGGCGGCATCTGAGGACACCGCTGCGGGGCTCGGCCCCGGGGCGGTTGTGGAGCCCTGCCTCGACGGATCCCCGCCGCCGGCGGAGCCGGACGTGCGCGGGTAGGCGCTGCGCGGAGCGTCCCCTACCCGCCCTTCGCCCGTTCCCCGGGCTCCGCCCCGGACCCGGTCCTCAAACGCCGGACGGGCTGAAAGCGGGCCCCGGGCTGCGCCCGGACCCCCTGGGGCTCCGCCCCGGACCCCGCGCCTCAAACGCCGGCGAGGCTGGATTTTCCAGCCCGTCCGGCGTTTGAGGACCGGGTCCGGGGCGGAGCCCGGGGAACGGGCGAAGGGTGGGTCGGGGACCGGCCCCGCAGGGCTACGCGCCCGCGGTCGCGGTCAGGCGGGACAGGGCTTCCTCCAGGGGGAGTTCCTCGCGGGTGCCGGAGCGGCGGTCCTGGAGTTCCACCACGTTGTCCGCGGAGCGGCGGCCCGCGACCAGGATCCACGGGACCCCGATCAGCTCCGCGTCGGTGAGCTTCACCCCGGGTGACAGGCCCGGCCGGTCGTCCAGGAGGATCCGGAGACCCGCCCCGGCCAGGGACTCCGCCGCCGACTCCGCGAGCGCGAGCGGCACCGCCTTGCCCGCCGCCACGACGTGCACGTCGGCCGGGGCCACCGCCGCCGGCCAGCACAGGCCCCGCTCGTCGGCCGTCTGCTCGGCCAGCGCGGCCACCGCGCGGGACACGCCGATGCCGTAGGAGCCCATCGTGACCCGGACCGGCTTGCCCTGCGCCCCGAGGACGTCGAGCCCGAAGGCGTCCGCGTACTTCCGGCCGAGCTGGAAGATGTGCCCGATCTCGATGGCCCGGTCCAGCCGCAGCCCGGCGCCGCAGGCGGGGCAGGGGTCGCCCTCCTCGACGACGACCACGTCCAGGTACTGGTCCACCTCGAAGTCCCGCCCGCAGACCACGTTCCGGGCGTGCGTGTCGGGCTTGTTGGCCCCCGTCACCCAGGAGGTGCCCGGCGCGACGCGCGGGTCGGCGAGGTAGCGGACCTTTTCCAGGCCCTGCGGGCCCACGTAGCCCCGTACGAGGTCGGGCCGGTCGGCGAAGTCCTCCGCCGTCACCAGCTCCACGACCGCCGGGGCCAGGTGCTCCCCGAGCTTGCCGAGGTCGACCTCCCGGTCGCCCGGTACGCCGACGGCGGTGATCTCGCCGTCGACCTTGACCAGGAGGTTCTTCAGGGTCGCCGACGCGGGCACGCCCAGGTGCGCCGCCAGGGTCTCGATGGTGGGGGTGTCGGGGGTCGGGATCTCCTCCAGCGCGCCGTGCTCCCCCGGGGCCGGGGTCAGGGCGAAGGTGACCGCCTCCGTGTTGGCCGCGTAGCCGCAGGAGGGGCAGTCCGCGAAGGTGTCCTCGCCGGCCGGGGCCGGTGCCAGGAACTCCTCCGACGCCGAGCCGCCCATCGCGCCCGACACCGCCGACACCACCCGGTGGTCGAGGCCGAGCCGCTCGAAGATGCGTACGTAGGCCTCGCGGTGGAGCCGGTAGGACTCCGCCAGGCCCTCATCGGAGACGTCGAAGGAGTACGAGTCCTTCATCTGGAACTCGCGGCCGCGCAGGACGCCCGAGCGGGGCCGCGCCTCGTCCCGGTACTTGGTCTGGATCTGGTAGAGCATGACCGGCAGGTCCTTGTAGGACGTGCACTGGTCCTTGACCACCAGGGTGAAGATCTCCTCGTGGGTGGGGCCGAGCAGGTAGTCCGCGCCCTTGCGGTCCTTGAGCCGGAAGAGCAGGTCCCCGTACTCCGACCAGCGGCCGCTGACCTCGTACGGCTCCTTCGGCAGCAGCGCCGGGAGCAGCACTTCCTGCGCCCCGATCCCGTCCATCTCCTCGCGGACGATGCGCGAGACGTTGTCCAGGACCTTCTTGCCGAGCGGCAGCCAGCTCCACACCCCGGCGGAGCTGCGCCGGACGTAGCCGGCCCGGACGAGGAGGCGGTGGCTGAGGGTCTCCGCGTCGGCGGGGTCCTCGCGGAGGGTCTTGGCCATGAGGCGGGACATGCGCTGCACATGTTGCGTTGACATGACGGGAGGCTATCGGGGGCTCCGGGGCGCGCGGAAACGGATTGAGCACCTCCGGGGTCGGGGCCGTACGGGGTCAGGGCCTGCGCAGCGGTAGCGGGGCGCCCATGACGGCGTACGGGAGGCTCGCGCTCGGGAAGAGGACCTGTCGGGCCAGGTCCGTGTAGCCGAGGGAGCCGTAGAGGCCGCGGGCGGGGCTGTCGGTGTCGATCGCGGAGAGGATCGAGCGGTCCTCGGCGGCGGTGTCGGTGATCAGGGTGATGAGGGCGCGGCCGACGCCCTTGCCCTGGAAGCCGGGGTGGACGTGGAGCTCGGTGATCACGAAGGACCCGTCGAGCCATTCCTCGTGGCCGCCGGCCCGCAGATAGGGTTCGACGACTCCGGACCACCAGTGCGTGCGGTCGTTGGGCATGCCGTAGACGAACCCGGCGAGCCCCCCGTCCTCGGTGAACGCGCCGAGCGCGCGGGCGCCGCGGCAGGTCATGTGGCGCTGGACGATGTAGCGCCGGATGCCGACCTCCTCCTCGCTGAGCCCGAAGGCCAAGGCCTGGACGCGCAGGGCCTCGTCGACCCGGGCGGCGAGGTCGAGGGGCCCGATCCGCAGTCCGGCGGGCCGGACGGGGTCTTCTCCCGCGGGGGTTGGCGTCATGCGGCGACCTTACTGGCCGACCGCGCGGTCGAACAGGAAGATCGGAACGGGACGCTCAGAACAGCACGCTCATGAACGCTCCGACCTCGCGGAAGCCGACCCGGCGGTAGGAGGCCCGTGCGGCGGTGTTGAAGTCGTTGACGTAGAGGCTGACCACGGGGGCCACGTCCCGGAGCGCGTACGCGACGACGGCGGCCATCCCGGTCTCGGAGTGTCCGCGGCCGCGGAACTCGGGGGCCACCCAGACGCCCTGGATCTGGCAGGCGCGGGAGGTCGCGGCGCCGATCTCGGCCTTGAAGACGACCTTGCCGTCCTCGATGCGGGCGAAGGAACGCCCACTGGCGACCAGCTCGGCGACCCGGGCCTGGTAGAGCAGGCCGCCGTCGCCCGTCATCGGGGAGATGCCGACCTCCTCGGTGAACATGGCCACGCAGGCGGGCATGATCAGGTCCATCTCGTCCTTGCGGATCCGGCGCACCCGGGGGTCGGCGGTCACCGCGGTGGACGGCTGCTCCATGACCATGAGGGGCTGGTGGGAGCGGACGTCGCGGGCCGGGCCCCAGCTCGGCTCCAGGAGCTGCCAGAGCAGGCCCGTGGCCTCGGCGGGGCCGACGATGGAGGAACAGCGGCGGCCGGTGCGCCGGGCGCGGTCGGCGAAGGCCCGTACCGCGTCGGGACCGGCGCCGACGGGCACCAGGTTGGCGCCGGCGTAGCAGAGCGAGCGGAGCTCGCCGTCTGCGTACCAGCCCCACATCTCGCCGCCCAGGCGCCACGGGTCGAGCCCGGCGACCTGGACCCGGGAGGTGACGAACGCGTTCTCGACCGGCTCGCGGCCGAGGATGTCGAGCGCGGCGTCGAGATCACTGGGCTCAAGGACCCGGGTGGTGGTCTGCGTCAACACTGGGGCCTCACCATGCAAGTCTGCTGATCTCCGCACTGTACCCGGAGCGGCTCCGAGATGCCCCCGAGGGCCCTCGGGGCGCCTCCGGGGCGGTCGTCGCCTCCGGGGCGGCCGTGGCGCCCGGAGGCCCGCATGCGGACGGGCCCGGAGCCGCACCTGCGGCTCCGGGCCCGTCACTCGAGACCAGCGGGAAATACCGGCGGGAGACTAGACGCCGATCGCGACGGTCGGCTCGCCCGACATCACGCCGTCCTTCTCCATCTGCTCGGCGATCTTCATCGCCTCTTCGATGAGCGTCTCGACGATCTTCGACTCGGGAACGGTCTTGATGACCTCGCCCTTGACGAAGATCTGGCCCTTGCCGTTGCCGGAGGCGACGCCAAGGTCGGCCTCACGGGCCTCGCCGGGGCCGTTGACGACGCAGCCCATGACCGCGACGCGCAGCGGGACCTCCATGCCCTCCAGGCCCGCCGTGACCTCCTCGGCCAGCTTGTAGACGTCCACCTGGGCGCGCCCGCAGGACGGGCAGGAGACGATCTCCAGGCGGCGCGGCTTGAGGTTCAGCGACTCCAGGATCTGGATGCCGACCTTGATCTCCTCCACCGGCGGGGCCGACAGGGAGACGCGGATCGTGTCGCCGATGCCCTCGGAGAGCAGCGCGCCGAAGGCGACGGCGGACTTGATCGTGCCCTGGAACGCCGGGCCGGCCTCGGTGACGCCGAGGTGCAGCGGGTAGGTGCACTGGGCGGCGAGCTGGCGGTAGGCGTTGACCATGACCACCGGGTCGTTGTGCTTGACCGAGATCTTGATGTCGCTGAAGCCGTGCTCCTCGAAGAGGGAGGCCTCCCACAGCGCGGACTCGACCAGCGCCTCGGGCGTGGCCTTGCCGTACTTCTTCAGCAGTCGCGCGTCGAGCGAGCCGGCGTTGACGCCGATCCGGATGGGAGTGCCGGCGTCCTTGGCGGCCCGCGCGATCTCCTTGACCTTGTCGTCGAACTGCTTGATGTTGCCCGGGTTCACGCGGACGGCGGCGCAGCCCGCGTCGATCGCGGCGAACACGTACTTCGGCTGGAAGTGGATGTCGGCGATGACCGGGATGTTCGACTTCTTCGCGATCACCGCGAGCGCGTCGGCGTCGTCCTGCGTCGGGCAGGCCACGCGGACGATGTCACAGCCGGACGCGGTCAGCTCCGCGATCTGCTGGAGCGTGGCCCCGATGTCGGAGGTCCTGGTGGTGGTCATCGACTGCACGGAGATCTGGGCGTCCCCGCCGACGGCGACCGAGCCGACCTGGATCTTGCGGCTGAACCTGCGCTCGGCCAGCTTCGTCGGTACGGCGGGCATTCCGAGAGAGATGGCAGTCATCTGCTGTGCAACCCCAAGGTGTGGATTAGGTGCCGGGGATCGGCGGGCTCCAACCCCCGAGATTACGCCAACCGGCACGCCTCTCGTGCATCACCGGTCGCGTGCCACTCGAACGTAGGGAGCCGGGCACGAAGAGTGCCCGGCTCCGGTTCGCGTGGAGTACGGATGGCCCGTACGAGGCCGCGCCGATCTTTCGATCAGGTGATTTTAATGGGATTGACCACGTCTGCGGCCAGTACCAGCAAGGTGAAACAGAGGAAAACTCCGGCCACCACGTACGCGGCGGGCATCAGCTTCGCCACGTCGAACGGGCCCGGGTCGGCGCGCCGGAAGATCCGGGCGAAGGCCCTGCGCACCGACTCCCACAGGGCGCCCGCGATGTGCCCGCCGTCCAGGGGCAGCAGGGGCAGCATGTTGAACAGGAAGAGGGAGAGGTTGAACATGCCCAGGACGTTCAGCATGATCGACATCCGCTGCTCGCTCGGAATGTCCAGGGCCGCGATCTCCCCGTTGATCCGGGCCGCGCCGACGATGCCCATCGGGGAGTCGGGCTCGCGCTCGGCTCCGTTGAAGACCGAGTTCCACAGGGCCGGGATCTTGCCGGGGAGCTGGGCCAGACCCTGCACGCTGCTCTGGACGACCTCGCCGACCCGGTCCGCGGACTGGGCGAAGGTGAGCGGGGCGATCACGGACTTCGGGCCGACGCCGAGGTAGCCGGCCGAGACGTACTCGCCCTTGACGTAGCCGCCGTGGCCGTCGGTCTTGCCCACGCGGTTCTCCACGAGGTTCGCGTGGAGGGTGACCTTCTGCCCGTCGCGCAGGACGGTGAGGGTGGCGGGTCCGATGGTGCCCCGGATGTTCTTCTGGAGGGTGTCCCAGTCCTCGACCGGCTTGCCCTGGAAGGCCACGATCTTGTCGCCGACCTCCAGGCCGGCGGCCTTGCCCGGGGCCGCCGGGTCGCCCGCCCGGCAGGCGTCGCGGTTCTCGCTCTGCTTGATCACGCAGTCGGTGACGGTCTGGACCTGGGTGGTCGTCTGCTGGACCCCGAAGGTCATCCACACGCCGAAGAAGATCGCCATCGCCAGGACCAGGTTCATGAACGGTCCCGCGAACATCACGATCACGCGCTTCCACGGCTTGCGCGTGTAGAAGAGCCGCGATTCGTCGCCCGGCTGCAGTTCCTCGTACGCCGCCGAGCGCGCGTCCTCGATCATCGAGCGGAACGGCGACGTGGAGCGGGCGGTGACCTTTCCGTCCTCGCCCGGCGGGAACATCCCGATCATGCGGATGTAGCCGCCCATCGGGATGGCCTTGAGCCCGTACTCGGTGTCGCCCTTCTTGCGCGACCAGATGGTCCGCCCGAAACCGACCATGTACTGGGGCACGCGGATGCCGAAGAGCTTGGCCGTGGAGAGGTGGCCGAGCTCGTGCCAGGCGATGGAGAAGAGCAGCCCCACCACGAAGACGAGCACGCCGATCAAGGTCAGCAGTACGGTCATGCGCGCGCCTCCAGGGCGGCCCGTGCCGCCATCTCCTGTGCCCGGGCCCTGGCCCAGGTCTCCGCTTCAAGGACGTCCGCGACCGTGAGGGAAGTTCCCTTGGCCGGGGTCCCGTGTTCATCGACCACGGCAGAGACCGTATCCATGATTGCTGTGAACGGGAGCCGACCGGCCAGGAACGCCTCTACGCACTCCTCGTTCGCCGCATTGAACACGGCGGGCACGGTACCGCCCAGGGTGCCGACGTGCCGGGCCAGGCCCACCGACGGGAAGGCCTCGGTGTCCAGCGGGAAGAACTCCCAGGTGGAGGCCTTGGTCCAGTCGAAGGCGGTGGACGCGTCCGGGACCCGCTGGGGCCAGCCGAGGCCGATCGCGATCGGGCCGCGCATGTCCGGCGGGGTGGCCTGGGCCAGCGTGGAGCCGTCCGTGAACTCCACCATGGAGTGCACGTACGACTGCGGGTGGACCACGACCTCGATCCGCTCGAAGGGGATGTCGTAGAGCAGGTGCGCCTCGATGACCTCCAGGCCCTTGTTGACCAGGGTCGCCGAGTTGACGGTGATCACCGGGCCCATCGCCCAGGTCGGGTGGGCCAGGGCGTCCTCCACCGTGACCGAGGCCAGCTCGGCGCGGGTGCGGCCGCGGAAGGGCCCGCCGGAGGCGGTGACCACGAGCTTGCGCACCTCGGCGCGGGTGCCCGCGGCCAGGGCCTGGAAGAGCGCCGCGTGCTCGGAGTCGACCGGAATGATCTGGCCCGGCTTCGCCAGGGCCTTCACCAGCGGGCCGCCGACGATCAGCGATTCCTTGTTCGCGAGGGCCAGGGTCCGCCCGGCGCGCAGCGCGGCGAGGGTGGGAGCGAGGCCGATGGAACCGGTGATGCCGTTGAGCACGGTGTGGCACTCGGAGGCGGCGAGTTCGGTGGCGGCGTCCGGGCCGACGAGGATCTCGGGCAGCGGCTCACCGGCGCCGTACTCGGCGTCCAGCGCCTCCTTGAGGGCCGGTACGACGTCTTCGCGCGCGACGGCCACGGTGTTCACCCGCAGCAGCCTGGCCTGCTCGGCCAGCAGCGCGACCCGGCCGCCGGCGGCGGACAGGGCCGTGACCCGGAACCGGTCCGGGTGGCGCACGGCGAGGTCGATGGCCTGGGTCCCGATGGACCCGGTGGAGCCGAGGATGACGATGTCCCGACGGCCGGCCGCGGGGTCGAAGAGGACGTGCGGATCGGCAAGGGGGGATGGGCGGTCGCTCATGGACCCATTGTTGCCGCAACTCAGGGGCGCCCGGACACGGAGCCCCCCTCCGTTACCCGAAGGAGAAGGTGCGGGAGCGTCCCGGCGAAGTCCGGGAGGGCATGGGCCACCCGCCACCAGGCGTCCGGATCGGAGCCGAGGGCCAGCGCGAACAGCCGGTCTGCCTCGGCCCGTGCGGCGAGCACCGGGGCGGGCGGCTCGTGGCGGTCGGGGTGGTCGACCTCACCCAGCCAGTGGTCCTCGTCCAGGGCCCAGCAGGCGGGCGCCTTGTGCCGGATCACGTCCTCGCCGGTGAGGAGCCCGCGGGCGAGGCAGTCGCGCACCCACCGGATGTCCTCCTGGCCGGACTCCATGGGCACGGCGAGGCTGGCCAGGGCCAGTTCGCGGTCCACGCCCGCGACGGGCTCGGCGGGCCCGGGCGCCACGGAGCGCACCGCCTCGGCGAGCCCGGGGACCGGTGGTCCCGCGGCCGGCTCCGGCAGGGTGCCGCGCACGATCCGGGCCACCAGGACCGGCAGGGTGCCGGAGAAGGCGGGGGCGTGGCGCAGCAGTTCCGCCCAGAGCCGGGGGTCGTCGCGCAGGGGGCGCAGCGCCCGGGCGACGGCCGTGCGCATGCCCGTCCGCTCGGGCAGGGTCCAGCGCAGGCCGCGGGCCCCGGTCAGGTCGGTGAGCAGCAGGGTGCGGTGCGCGGGGGCCACGTGGGCGACGAGCTCCTCGTGCGTGACCCGGCCCATCCGCACGGCACGGACGGCGGGCCGGTGCCAGGAGGGCTCGTCCGCCGCCGCGGTGGTGAGCAGGCCGTGGACGGTCTCCCGGGGCAGGTCCTCGACGAGCAGCAGGGCTTCGACGGAGCCGGCCGGCAGCGGCCGGCGGAGGTGTTCGGCGAGCAGCAGCTCCGGGTCCGGGTGGTGGCGGAGCGTCAGGATGTCCAGCGGGACCCGCGGCCCGCGCCGGCCGTGCCGGCGGAGCAGGCCTATGAGCTCGGGCGCGGTGAGCGGCCCCTCGCCGGGATCGCGGCCGAGCTCGGTGCGGAGCACCGGCAGGAGTTCCGGCGGGGTCCGGCGGCGGGCGTACCGGGCGGGCCCGGGCAGGCCGGGCAGCGGCCTGCCGACGACGCGGGGGTTGCGGGCGACGTAGGTCCGGTCGGCCGCGCTTCCGTGGCGGAGCAGCAGGGTGACGGTCGAGGCCGACAGCCATTCGTCCCGGCACAGGTACTTGAAGGCGGGCTCGTCGAGCCGGCCGATCATGTCGGTGACGACGTGGTCCGGTGCGTGGCGCAGCAGGTGCGCCACGCACCAGGCCAGCCGTCGGCTGGTGCGGTCTTCCTCGGCCGTCGGCATCGTTCTCGTCCGCCTCGCGCTGTGCTCGGTACGCGTACCCGTACTCATGCCCGTGCTCGTACCCGTACTCGTACTCATCCTCGTACGTCTCTCCGACGTCCGGCGATGATTGCAGGTCAGCGCAGCGGCCGGTGGACGTTTTCGCGGGTTGAGGGGCCGGGGGCGGCGTCGGCGATCCACGGGCCGTCGCCGGAGGGGTCGAGGATGCCCTCCTCCAGCCAGGTGTAGGTGCCGGACAGGACGCCGGCCACGACCTTGCGGTCCAGGTCGTCGGTGTTGTCCCAGAGCCGCCCGAAGAGCTCCTCCACGCGGAGCCGGGACTGCCGGCAGAAGGCGTCGGCCAGCTGGTAGGCCTCGCGGCCGTGCTCGCCGGAGGCCCGCAGGTGCTCGGCGCGGACGCAGGCCGCGCTCATCGCGAAGAGCTCGGCGCCGATGTCGACGATCCGGCCGAGGAACCCCTGCTTGGTCTCCATCCGGCCCTGCCAGCGGGACATCGCGTAGAAGGTCGAGCGGGCCAGTTTGCGCGACCCGCGTTCGACGTAGCGCAGATGGGTGGCGAGGTCGGGGTGGCCGCTCGGGTGGAAGGCCCGGTAGGTGCCGGGGACCTGGCCGGCGCCGGTGGCGAGCTGCGGCAGCCAGCGGGCGTAGAACCCGGCGGCGCGGGCGCCCGCCTTCGCCTTGTCGCCCAGGGCCTTCTCCGGGTCGATGAGGTCGCCGGCCACCGACAGGTGGGCGTCCACGGCCTCGCGGGCGATCAGCAGGTGCATGATCTCGGTGGATCCCTCGAAGATCCGGTTGATGCGCAGGTCGCGGAGCATCTGCTCGGCCGGGACGGCCCGCTCGCCGCGGGCCGCGAGGGACTCGGCGGTCTCGAAGCCGCGTCCGCCGCGGATCTGGACCAGCTCGTCGGCCATCAGGCAGGCCATCTCGGAGCCGTAGAGCTTGGCGAGGGCGGCTTCGATGCGGATGTCGTTGCGGTCCTCGTCGGCCATCTGGGAGGCCAGGTCGACCACGGCCTCCAGGGCGAAGGTGGTGGCCGCGATGAAGGAGATCTTCGCGCCGACGGCCTCGTGCTTGGCGACGGGCCGCCCCCACTGTTCGCGTACGCCGGACCATTCGCGGGCGATCTTCAGGCACCATTTCCCCGCGCCCACGCACATGGCGGGCAGCGACAGCCGGCCGGTGTTCAGCGTGGTCAGCGCGATCTTCAGCCCGGCGCCCTCGGCGCCGATGCGCTGGGCGGCGGGGACTCTGACCTGATGGAAGCGGGTGACGCCGTTCTCCAGTCCGCGCAGGCCCATGAAGGCGTTGCGGTGCTCGACGGTGATGCCCGGCGAGTCGGCCTCGACGACGAAGGCGGTGATCCCGCCGCGGTGGTTCTCGCTCTTGGGGACCCGGGCCATGACGACGAGCAGATCGGCGACGACCCCGTTGGTGGTCCAGAGCTTCACGCCGTCCAGGACGTACGCGTCCTCCCCGTCCGGGACCGCCGTGGTGGCCAGGCGCGCCGGGTCGGAGCCGACGTCCGGCTCGGTGAGGAGGAAGGCGCTGATGGCGGTGGTCGCGCAGCGCGGCAGGTAGGCGTCCTTCTGCTCCTGGGTGCCGAACATCTTCAGCGGCTGGGGCACGCCGATCGACTGGTGGGCGGAGAGCAGGGCGCCGATCGCCGGGCTGACGGAGCCGACGAGGGCGAGCGCCTTGTTGTAGTACACCTGGGTGAGGCCCAGGCCCCCGTACTTCGGGTCGATCTTCATGCCGAGCGCGCCGAGCTCCTTGAGCCCGCGCACGGTCTCGTCGGGGATCTTCGCCTCGCGCTCGATGCGCGCTCCGTCGACGGAGGTCTCGCAGAACTCCCGCATCCGGGCCAGGAAGGCCTCTCCGCGCCGGACGTCCTCCTCGGCGGGGAGCGGGTGGGGGTGGATCAGGTCCAGCCGGAACCGCCCGAGGAACAGCTCCTTGGCGAAGCTCGGCCGCTGCCAGTTCTGTTCCCGGGCCGCTTCCGCGACCTGCCGTGCCTCGCGCTCGGTCACCTTGGGCTGTGCGGGCTGTGCGGGCGGGACGGGCTGTGCGGGCTGTGTTGCGGACATGAGCGGGCTCACCTCGCCGCCGAGAGAGGGGGTGCTTACCGGTCGGTGCTACCAGTGAGTCGTACCCGTTCGGGGCGGCGGGGAAGCTCTCTCGGGATCTCAGGCATCCTGACGGGCCACGGCCAGACGGACGACCTGCTCCGCATGGGGGACGAGGTAGAAGTGGTCTCCCTCGAAGACGTGGGAAGAGAAGGCGCCCGTGGTGACCGTCGACCATTCCCGTGCCCCTGCGGTGACACGGGGGTCGCGGTCACCCGTGAGGGCCATGACGCCCGCGCGCAGCAGCGGAGACTCCTCGCGGCGACGGTAGGTGTCGATCAGGTGGAAGTCGTTGCGCACGATCGGCAGGAACAGCTCGCGCAGGTCCGGGTCCTGCCAGATCTGCACGTGGGGTCCGCCCAGCGAGGTGACGGCCCGGATCAGGTCCTCGTCCGTGCGCGGCGCGGCCGGGGCGGCGGGCCGCGCGAGCGCGCGGCCCGAGACGCACAGGCGCGTGACGTGGTCCGCCCCCGCGGCTTCGAGGCGCAGGAGGGTCTCGTACGCCACGGCCGCTCCCATGCTGTGGCCGAAGAGCACCGTGGGCACGGGAGATTCGGCCAGGAGTTCCTCGGCGATCCGCGGCGACAGCGCGTCCATCGTCGGGATCAGCGGTCGTCGATGCGGTTCTCGCGCCCCGGGTACCGCACGGCCACGACGTCGACCGAAGGCTCCAGGTGCCGGTGCCAGTCACGGAAGAAGTTCGCGCCGCCGCCCGCGTGGGGGAAGCACACGAGGCGCAGGGAGGGGGCGGCGATGGGGCGGTGGCGGACCAGGTAGGACACGTGCGACTCGATTCGTCGGCCGAGGATCGTCTCGCCCAGCGTTGCGCAGCCGCTGACCTGGGCGCTCACGACCCTGCCACACGGGGGCCGCGGCCGGTGGGCCCGGGGGCCCCACGGCAAAAGGAGACGGCCGGAGCCCCCGCACAGTAGGCTCCGGCCGTCGGCTTGGTGGCCGTACGAGTTCGGTCAGATGTCGAGGCCGCTGAGGACCAGGACCCGCTCGTAGGTGTAGTCGTCCATGGCGTAGCGCACGCCCTCGCGGCCCACACCGGACTGCTTGACGCCGCCGTACGGCATCTGGTCGGCACGGTAGGACGGGACGTCGCCGACGATCACGCCGCCGACCTCCAGCTCGCGGTGGGCGCGGAACGCGGTCTGGATGTTCCGCGTGAAGACGCCGGCCTGCAGACCGAACTTCGAGTCGTTGACGGCGGCGAAGGCCTCGTCGGTGTTCTCGACCCGGCGCAGGGTGAGGACCGGTCCGAAGACCTCCTCGGTGGCGAGGGTGACGCCCTCGGGCACCTCCGCGACGACGGTGGGCTCGTACGAGGCACCCTCGCGCTTGCCGCCCGTGAGCAGCTTGGCTCCGGCGGACACGGCCTCGTCGACCCAGGACTCGACCCGCTTGGCGGCGTCCTCGGAGACGAGGGGGCCGACGTCGGTGGCGGAGTCGTTCGGGTCGCCGGTGACCTGCTCGCGGACCTTGGCGACGACCTTCTCGACGAGGCGGTCGTAGACCGTCGCGTCGGCGATCACGCGCTGCACGCCGATGCAGGACTGGCCGGCCTGGTAGTTCGAGAAGGTCGCGATGCGGGTCGCGGCCCAGTCGAGGTCGGCCTCGGAGGACCAGTCCTCCAGGACCACGGCCGCGGCGTTGCCGCCGAGCTCCAGGGTGCAGTGCTTGTGGGGCACGGCCTGCTGGATGGCGTAGCCGACCTTGTCGGAACCGGTGAAGGAGATGACGGGCAGGCGCTCGTCCTTGACCAGCTCCGGCATCTTGTCGTTGGCGACGGGGAGCACGGACCAGGAACCGGCCGGCAGGTCGGTCTCGGCGAGCAGCTCGCCGAGGATCAGACCCGAGAGCGGGGTGGCCGGGGCCGGCTTCAGGATGATCGGCGCGCCGACGGCGATGGCGGGGGCCACCTTGTGGGCGCACAGGTTCAGCGGGAAGTTGAAGGGCGCGATGCCGAGGACCGGACCCTTGACGAAGCGGCGGGTCAGGGCCAGGCGGCCGACGCCGCCGGCGTCGGTGTCCAGGCGCTGGGCCTCTCCGCCGTTGAAGCGGCGGGCCTCTTCGGAGGCGAAGCGGAACACGGACACCGCACGGCCGACCTCACCGCGGGCCCACTTGATCGGCTTGCCGTTCTCGGCGGAGATCAGCAGGGCGATCTCCTCGGTGCGCTCGGCGAGCCGGCGGGCGACATGGGCCAGGGCCTCGGCGCGTACGTGGGCCGGGGTGGCGGAGAACTCCGCGGTCACGGCGTACGCGGCGGCCACGGCCTCTTCGACCTGGGCGTCGGTCGGGACGCTCACGGTACCGACGAGGCGGCCGTCCCACGGGGAGTGGACGTCGAAGCTGTCGTCGCCCGTGGCCTGGCGGCCGGCGAGCCAGAAGGCGTGGGTGGAAGTCATGCTGATCCCGGCCCTTCGGAGTGTGTGCGGTGGGTCCTTGTCCCCTCCACCGTAGGACTCCGGCGGGGTTTCGGCGTTTGTCCGGGGTGGAGTACGTGCGTGGCGCGGCGCGCCGCTTTGTCAGTGTCGGGGCGGCCGCCGCCCGTGCGGGGCCCCGCCGGGGGCTCGTACGGGGCCCCGGGCGGCCCCGGCTGCGCCATGGGTGGCCCCCCTGCGCCGGAGGGTGGGCTCGGCTGCGCCGTGGGCGGGTCCGGCTGCGCCGGAGGGGGCCGCTGCGCGGGGCGGAGTCCCCTACCCGCCCTTCGCCCGTTCCCCGGGCTGCGCCCGGAACCCTCCTGGGGCTCCGCCCCAGACCCCGCGCCTCAAACGCCGGCGAGGCTGGTCTATCCAGCCCCTCCGGCGTTTGAGGAGCAGGGGCCCGGGGACTGGTCCCCGGCAACGGGTCCGGGCGCAGCCCGGGGAACGGTGGAAGGGCGGGTAGGGGACCCCGCCCCGCAGGGCTGACCCACCCGCACCCGCCCACCGGGCCCACGCCACCGCCGGACGGAGTCCGGCGCAGCGCGACGAAGCCCGCGCAGCGGTGCGAGGAGTGCGTCAAGAAGGCGCGGTGGCCTTCAGGGCGAGCCACAGCTCCATGCGGACGTCCGGGTCGTCCAGGGAGCGGCCGAGGATCTCCTCCACGCGGCGCATGCGGTAGCGCAGGGTGTGCCGGTGGACGCCCAGGTCTGCGGCGGCCGCGTCCCACTGGCCGTGGCGGGAGAGCCAGGCCTGGAGGGAGGCCACCAGGTCGCCCCGGCCCTTCTCGTCGTGCTCGCGCAGCGCCCGCAGCGTGCCGTCCGCGAAGGCCCGTACCGCGTCGTCGGCGAGGAGGGGGAGGACCGAGCCCGCGGCCAGGTCCTCGTGCTCGACCAGGGGGCGGCCGCGCCGCCGGGCCACGGCCAGGGCCTGGTCGGCCTGTTTGAAGGCCGCCGCCACGCCGGAGGCCGCCGCGGGCGCCGACAGGCCGAGGACCAGCTCGTCGGGCTCCGGTTCGGCCGACTCCCGGCCGCGGCGCGATTCCAGGACCTCCGCGTGTTCCACGCAGGCCTGCACCGCCGAGCCCCCGTCGGCCGCCAGGACCACGAGCCGGCCGGGCTCCGGCACCACCAGCAGGGTCTCCCCCGTGCGCGCCGCCGCCGATTCCACGGCGTCGGCGAGCAGCGCCAGTCCCTCCGGCTGGGCCGTGCCCGCCAGGGCGGGTTCCGCCACGAGGATCCGGAACGGGGCGTCGAGCAGGGCCCCGTACAGGTCCCCGGCCACGGCCTGGGCGTGCTCCGCCTGGCCGGCGAGCAGCATGCGCAGCACGGCGGCGCCGAGCCGGGACTCCGCGTCGTGCAGGGAGCGGGAGCGTTCGGTGGTGAGGGTCAGCAGGGCCACCGCGGAGTGGACGGCGTACCGCTCCGCCGTGCCGAGCGGGGCCCCGGTACCGACGGCGAGGGCTCCGCGCGCCCGCCGCCCCGTGCCCAGCGACTGGAGTTCCACCCGGTCCTCGGAGCCGCCGACCACGGCGCTGGCCGGGGCCGGCCGCTCCCGCAGCCGTTCCACGTCGGGGGTGAGCCGGGCGGCCCGGCGCGCGGCCCAGTCGGGGGCGGCCGCGACGACGGCGCCCGAGGTGTCGTACAGGGCGGCCCAGCCGTGCACGTGCGCCGCGAGCTTCGTCAGCAGTTCGGCGGGCCCGTCGGCGGACAGCGCGGCCCGGGTCAGCTCGCGCTGCGCCTCGAAGCCCGCGGTCACGGCCCGGTACTGGTCGGCGGCGAGGGCGGCGGAGACGGCCTTGCTGATGGCGAGGAACGGGGTGCGCCGGGGCACCTCCAGCAGCGGCAGGTCCTCGGCGGTGGCGGCTTCCACGAGCGCCTCGGGCACGGCGTCGTAGTTCACGCCGATGGCGAAGCCGATGCCGACGACCCCGGCCGCCGCGAGCCTGCGTACGTAGCGCCGCATCTCCTCGGGGTCCTCCGCGTCCAGCTTCATCGCGGTGATGAGGAGGAGCTCCCCGCCCTCCATGTACGGCACGGGGTCGGCGAGCTCACTGACGTGGGCCCAGCGCACGGGGGTGTCGAGGCGGCCCTCCCCGGCCCGGACGCTGAGTTTGAGCGCCGAGTGCTGGACGAGCGAGGCGAGGGTGAGCGGCATGGGTACCGGGGCGCCTTAGGGAGAGGAGGGGGTGCGGCGGCGAGGTGCCGACGGAGGATTCTCGCCGTGGACCACCCCCGCGGTTTTCGCCGTGTCGTACGAACGGCTCCCTTGATTCTGCCACCCCGTACGGATTCGCTCCCTCCGGTCGCCGTCCCCCTCCCGACCCCCTCCCGGCCCTCAGCCCTGCCCCTGCCCCCCGAGCCGCACCAGCAGCGGGGCGGCCCGCTCGCCGCGGACGGAGGTCAGGGAGAGCACGGCGTGGCCGGGGGGCACGGTGTTGGCGAGGGCGGAGGCCGACCAGCGCTCCCGCTCCACCTGCCGCACGGTGACCGCGTCCGTGGTGACCGCCTTGCCGGTGATCACCTTGCGTACCGCGTGCACGGCGCGGGTGAAGGGCTGGTCGGCGTAGACCGTGCGGCTCGTGACGTCCCGCGTCTCGACCAGCTCGGTTCCCCAGGCGTCGGCGAACCACTTGCCGTCCCACGTGGTGACCCCGGAGAAGGCCATCCGGCAGCCGACCGTTCCGAGGAGCGGGGTGCGCAGCCCTTCGGGCACGTCGTCCAGGGAGCGCAGCGCCAGGAGAACGCCCGCGTTGGCCGATCGGAGCCCCTGCATGCTTCGTACGGCCTCGGCGGTGAGGGTGTGCGAGGCGTCGTCGAGGGCCAGGAAGGCGAACAGGGAGCGGTCCGCGCGGGCCGCGGCCGCCGCGTTGAACTGGGCGAGGAGCAGCCGGGCCAGCAGCCGGGAGGCGTCCGGATGGCCGCGCTCGGGGAGGTCCACGCGCACCCGGACCGGGTGTCCCAGGGCGCGGAGGGAGAAGGGCCGCCCGCCGCCGGTGGTGTCGAAGAAGCCGTGGAACGCCGGCCGGTCGAGCAGCGCCGCCCGGTCGGCGAGAACCGGTCCCGGGTCGCCGTGGACGGCGTGCTGCCGCGCCCGGGCATCGAGCTCGCGCAGCATGCCCTGTTGCCCGGAGCCCTCGAGCTCGTGGCGCAGCGCCGCGAGCGCCGCAGGCAGCTGCTCGAGCAGGGCGCGCAGCTCGGGCACGGTCGGGAAGCGGCCGTACGCGGCACGGAACGGGCCGAGGATCTGGGCGAGCGCCGTGGCCGCCCGGCGTACGTCGACGCCCGGCAGGTCGCCCACGAATGCTTCGGCGAGGAAGGAAGCCGCCTCGTCGGAGTCGCCGGTTCCGCCGTAGAGGTCGAGATCGTGCACGGATGCCGGGTCACCCGGGCGCACCACGATGTCGTAGGCGTCGTCGGGTCCGAGCCGGGATCCGGCGGCGCCGACGGCGATCACGGCCGCCTGCCCGGCCAGCGCCTGGAGGGCGAGCGACTCCACGACCGGCCTGACCAGCCCGTGCGTCTTGCCCGAGCCCGAGGGGCCGACGGCGAGGACCGACGTGCCCAGCACGCCGGGGTCGAGGGCCAGCCCGGTCCCGCGGCGTTCGTGGGGGTTCGGCTCGGCACCGGTGACCTTGCCGAGCCAGACCTGCCCGACGGTCAGGTCGTGGGAGGCGGTACGGACGGGCAGGTCACGGGCGCCCGAGGGGTGGCCGCAGGCAGCCGCACCCTTGTCCCGTACGGCTTCCACGAAGGCGGGGCGCCGCGAGGGGTCGGCCTTCACGGTCTCCCAGGCCCGCCGGATCCGTGCGTGGTCGACGTCGTTCATCCGGCCCTGCCGGGCTTCTGCCGCCAGCCGGTCCGCGGTCTCCGCCAGCCCGGCGGCACGCAGGTGCGGCCAGCCGGCCGGCGAGTCCGGGCCGTCCGGGCTCACGGCCTGCGGGGCATCGGCGGGAAGGGCCGAGGACCGGAGGCCGGCCAGCAGGGTGGTCCAGCCGCCGAGGCGGGCGAAGAGGACGACGACGGGGGCGTAGATCAGCACGTAGAGGGCGTTGGTGACCACCGAGCCACCCGTTTCGCCGAGCTCCGCGTACGGCAGGTGCCCGAAGACGAGGGGGTAGACGACCAGGGTCTGGGTCTGGATCAGCAGGACCACGGCGAAGGCTCCCACCGCGGCGCCCAGCGCGCGGTACCAGGGGCCGCGGGCCGCGATCAGCTGGTCGAAGGCGGTCCGCCAGCCGCCCATCCTGGCGAATGCGATGCACAGACCCACGGTGACCAGCAGCACGTAGACCTCGAGGGCCGCCTGGCCCCGGTGGTCGATCGGGCCGTTGATCAGGCCGCCCTCCCACCAGCTGTCGGGGGTGAAGTAGTAGAGCGGAGCCCCGAGGAAGGGGAGGTTCCCGTCGAGGAAGGCCTGCCAGCACACGAAGAAGACGAGGAAGGAGATCACGACCCGCGTGATCAGCGACCGGCCGTTGGCATCCGGCTTCGGTGCGGCCGGGGTGTAGGCGTAGCGCCAGATGCCGGGCTTGGCCTCCGGTCGCGGGGCGTTCAGCCACGCGGTGAAGGGCGTCGCCGCGGGAGCCGTGGTCACGCCCGCGACGGGGCTCCCCGGCGCGTACGCGGGCGGCGGCGGGGCCTGGACCGGACGCGGCGGCGTGGGCGGCGGGCCGGCCGGCCGGGGGATGTGGGGACCGCCGGACCCCACATCGGGCGAGCCGCCGTAACTGCCGCGGTCCCCGCCGTGCGTGCCGTCGGTGTCCATGAAACCTCTGCCCCCTGCCCGTTACCGCACTGCGTGCACTGCGCTGCGCGCTCAATCTAGTGGCCGTCGCCGCCCCGCGGCCCGTACCCGGTCATGATCCACAAGACAGGCGCGGATTCCTTCCTATGGCCGTCACGGACAAGGACACGCGGGCACCACTCCCGAACGGAGCATGCAGGACCCCACCTCCCGGGCCTAGCCTGCGGACAAAGACACAAGTGCGTCCGAAAACACCCCCCAGGAGCCCCCTATGACCGCTGTCCCGCAGGAGCGCCGCATCGTCACCGCGATCCCCGGCCCCAAGTCGCAGGAGCTGCAGGCCCGCCGTCTGTCGACGGTGGCCGGCGGCGTGGGCTCCGTGCTCCCCGTCTTCACGGCCCGCGCGGGCGGCGGCATCATCGAGGACGTCGACGGCAACCGCATGATCGACTTCGGTTCCGGCATCGCCGTGACCTCGGTCGGCGCCTCCGCCGAGGCCGTCGTGCGCCGCGCCGCCGCGCAGCTCGCCGACTTCACCCACACCTGTTTCATGGTCACCCCCTACGAGGGCTACGTGGAGGTCTGCGAGGCCCTCGCCGAGCTCACCCCGGGTGACCACGCGAAGAAGTCGGCGCTGTTCAACTCCGGCGCCGAGGCCGTCGAGAACGCCGTCAAGATCGCCCGTTCGTACACCAAGCGCCAGGCCGTCGTCGTCTTCGACCACGGCTACCACGGCCGTACGAACCTCACGATGGCCCTGACCTCGAAGAACATGCCGTACAAGCAGGGCTTCGGCCCGTTCGCCCCCGAGGTCTACCGCGTCCCGGTCGCCTACGGCTACCGCTGGCCGACCGGCGCCGAGAACTGCGGCCCCGAGGCCGCCGCGCAGGCGATCGACAACATCGTGAAGCAGATCGGCGCCGAGAACGTCGCCGCGATCATCATCGAGCCGGTCCTCGGCGAGGGCGGCTTCATCGAGCCGGCCAAGGGCTTCCTCCCGGCGATCGTGAAGTTCGCCAACGACAACGGCATCGTCTTCGTCGCCGACGAGATCCAGTCCGGCTTCTGCCGCACCGGCCAGTGGTTCGCGTGCGAGGACGAGGGCATCGTCCCCGACCTCATCACGACCGCCAAGGGCATCGCGGGCGGCCTGCCGCTCGCCGCGGTGACCGGCCGCGCCGAGATGATGGACTCCGTGCACGGCGGTGGCCTGGGCGGCACCTACGGCGGCAACCCGGTGGCCTGCGCCGGTGCGCTCGGCTCCATCGAGACCATGAAGGAGCTCGACCTCAACGCCGCGGCGAAGAAGATCGAGTCCATCATGAAGGCCCGTCTGACGGCCATCCAGGAGAAGTACGACATCGTCGGCGACATCCGCGGCCGCGGCGCCATGATCGCGATCGAGCTCGTCAAGGACCCCTCGTCCAAGACCCCGAACCCGGAGGCGGCCGCCGCGCTCGCCAAGGCCTGCCACGCCGAGGGCGTCCTCGTCCTCACCTGCGGCACCTACGGCAACGTGCTCCGCTTCCTGCCGCCGCTCGTCATCGGCGAGGACCTGCTGAACGAGGGCCTGGACGTCATCGAGGCCGCGTTCGCCACCCTCTGATCGAACGTCTGACACAGGTGCTAGAACGCGGGGACGCGATCCTCGATCACCGCGCGGTCACTACCGCGGGTAACGGTCGGGCACTGTGAAGAAGGTGTGGGGGGCCGATGGCGGGAGCGTTTTCCCGCTGTCGGTCCCCCTTCCGCTGCCGTACGGTTTCTGCAGATGAGTGAGACACCCCGCTCCCGGGAAACCGGAAGCGACACCAGTACCGGGCTTCCCCAGCGCCGCACTGGGCATGCGTTCGCGCACACTCCTCACCGATCGGACGGCCGCACGCCCCAAACCCCCCGGGGCGCCCGGCAACCCGATCCGGGCGGCCGCCCCGGAACCACCCCCCCTGTTCCGGGGCGGCCGGCCACTCTCCGTCCGGGGATCTCCCCGGGCCGCGCGGCCTGCGCGATCTCCGCACTCTGCGTAGCGCTCTTCGCCCTGACCACCTGGCAGGTCCTCGTGTCCGGGCCCCTGCTGGTCCCGGACGCCGCCCTCAGCCGGGCGCTCGTGCGCACCGTCCCCGACGCGGTCACCCAGCGTCTCTCCGACTTCGGCAACGTCCCGGTCGCGGTCCCCGTCCTGCTCCTCGCGGTGCTCTACGCCGCCCGGCGCGGCAACCGACGGGGCGCGGCGGCGGCAGCCCTGGCCATGGTCCTGGTGCCGGCCCTGATCGTCCCGCTGAAGGAGTGGACCGCCCGGCCGGGCCCCCTGGAGCCCTGGGCCTCGGGCTACTTCCCCTCGGGCCACACGGCCACCGCCTACGTGGCGTACGTGGGCGCCGCCCTCCTCGTGCGCCCGTACACCCGGGGCCGCTGGCCCTTCCTCCTCGCGGCCGCCCTCACCGCCCTGACGGCGACGGGGCTGATCCTGCGCGGCTACCACTGGCCCCTGGACGTCCTGGCCAGCTTCCTGATGTGCACGCCCCTGCTGCTCGGGGTGAAGCGGGCCACCGGACGCCGCCGCCCCCGCTAAGGTCGGCGACATGGCGCAGGAACGGCTGAAGTACTCCGTCACGTACGGCGGACGGGCCCACGAACTGACCCCGTCGGGGGGCGAGGTGATCCTCCCCCGCAGCGGCGTCAAGATCCACCACAGCAGGTCCTGCTGGCACCTCACCGACTCCGGTGACCTGCCGACGCATCCCGACCCCGACGGGGTGCTGTGGCGCCGGCTCCTCGACGCCTCCGATCCCGCCTCGTTCGCCGCCTCCCGGGGGCTGGTCAACGGCGTGGGCAAGCCGCTCACCGGCGTGTGCTCGTGCGCGTTGCGGGCGGTCACCGACGACCACGCGGACAGCCTCCCCTACTGGCCCCTCGACTCCGCGTTCGCCGCCTTCGACCCCGACGCGCACGGCGCCGCGGTGGAAGCCGCCGACCGCGAGGCCGCGCGGTTCCGCGAGCGGTTCCCGTGGGAGGAGTGGCCGACGCTGTCCCTGGACCGGTACGCACTGGGGCAGCAGCCCGGGCTCCCCGGGCCCTTCTACAGCCGGGACCTGGAGTACGGCAGCAAACCGCTCGGCAGCATCACCGGCGGTTCGGCGTACAAGCACTTCGTCTTCCGCCGCAGGGACGGCGTCTGGTGGCACGACACGAAGTACCCCGATGCCGCGACGGCGTGGGAGGCGGTCCGGGCCGGCATCGTCGAGGCGGTCGAGGCGGCGCGGGCGGGCCGGGTGGCGGAGATCGACGACATCGCGGCCATCGCCTCCGGCGTCACGGTCGTCGCCAAGACGCTGCGGATCTACGCGCCGGACGCCATCCTGCCGGTGTACGCCGACCACCTCACCCGTCACTACCTGTCGCTCGCGGGCGGCGACGCGTACGGCGGGCTCAGGCCGTTCGCCCGCAAGGAGGCCCTGCGCCGGCTGTTCCTGGAGCAGGAGGGCTCCAAGGACTGGCCGCCCCAGCTGGTTCTGCGGTTCCTGCTCTGGTGGGCGCCCCTGCGCGTGGCTCCCCGCATCGTCCGCGTCGGGATCGAGGACGGCGTCCGGGTGTGGCCGCAGTGCCTGGAGGGCGGCTATCTGGCCGTCCGCCACGAGGCGATCGGCGATCTGCACGCCTTCGCCGGCCCGGAGGAGACCGCCGAGGCCCCCGGCTCCGACGGCGTCCCCGGATCCGGCCTCTCCCCCGACGACCTCGGGCTGTGGGATCTGATCGGGCTGCGCGCGGGTGACCGGGTCGTGGCCATGGCCGGCCGCGACACCGTGCTCGGAGTCGGCCAGGTCACCGGCGAGGGGTACCGCTGGCGCCCCGACCTCACCGGTCACCGGCACACCGTCTCCGTGGACTGGGCCGGCACCTACGGCGGAGTGCTCGACCCTTCGGTCGGTGACTGGGGTCCGTGGCTCGTCACCGATGTCCGGCCCAAGCTCTGGACGCAGATCCAGGCCCTGCGCACCACGAGCGCCCCGGAGGCCGTGGAGGCGGAAACCGAGCTGCTCCCGCCCCTCGACGCCGGGCTCCGGCGGATCTCCGACGCCCTGGACCGGCGCGGCCAGGCGGTCCTCTACGGTCCGCCCGGGACCGGCAAGACCCGCCAGGCCCTGCGCTTCGCGGTCCGTCGGCTCGGCGAGCTGTCCGACGACCTGCCCGGTCTGCATCCGGCCGCCGAGCCGGGTGACGAGCTCTTCGGGCACACCGTGCGCGCCCTCACCGCCGCGGGCCGGCTGACCCTGGTCACCTTCCACCCCGGCTACGGGTACGAGGACTTCATCGAGGGCCTGCGCCCGCGGCCGGGCAGCGCCGGCCTCTCGCTGGAAACGACCGCCGGCGTGTTCAAGGAGGTGTGCGCCAGGGCGGCCGCCGACCCCGGCCATCCGTACCTGGTCGTCGTGGACGAACTCAACCGGGCCGACCTCCCCAAGGTCCTCGGGGAGCTGATCACGGTGATCGAGAAGGACAAGCGGGGCATGGCCGTCACCCTCCCCCTGTCCAAGGAGGCGTTCTGCGTCCCGCGCAACGTGCAGCTGCTCGGCACCATGAACACCGCCGACCGGTCGATCCGGCAGCTCGACTCGGCCGTCCGGCGCCGCTTCGCCTTCCTCGAACTACTGCCCGACGCGGGGCCGTTGCGCGGTTCCTCGGTGGAGGAACTCGACCTCGGGGTGTTCCTCGACGCGCTCAACCACCGGATCAGGCGGGAGCTGGACCGGGAGAAGCAGATAGGCCAGGCCTTCTTCCTGCCCGGCGGCAAGCCCGTCGCGACCGCCGCGGAGCTGGCCTCCGTGATCAGGGACGAGATCCTGCCGCTCCTCCAGGAGTACGCCTACGACGACTACGGGCTGCTCACGGCCTTCCTCGGCGAGGACCTCGTCGACCCCGTCTCGCACACCCTGCGGGAGCTGCCCGACGAGAAGCTGGTGGCCTGCCTGTACGAGGAGTTCCAGGTCGGCGCCGGTGCTCTGTCTGCGTGAGTACGACCGGGCGGTCCTGCCCGGCGTCCGGCTGAGCGACGCCGACCGCCGGACGCTCGCGGACGGCGCGCTGGACCCGGTGCTGCGGATCCGGGAGCTGGCCGGCGACCGCCTGGAGGTCGAGGCGAGGGCGTACGTGGGGGTCGTGCGGCTCGACGCGTGCGAGATCCGGGTCCTGCCGAAGCACCTCGGCGGCAGCCTGGACGTGCTGCGGATGCTGGAGTACTCGGCGGGCGGCCGGGTGCGGACGCTGGAGGCCGGCCGGTGGTTCGCGGAGGGCGACGCGGACCTGCGCGACCTCGTCGCGCTGATGGTCACCGAGCACTGCGAGCGGCTGCTGCGGCACGGGGTCCGCAAGGACTACGTCACCCGCGAGGAGGATCTGCCGGTCGTCCGGGGCCGGCTGCTGCCCGACCGGCAGGTGCTGCACCATCACGGGCGCCTGGACCGGCTGGCGTGCCGCTTCGACGAGCACGACACGGACGTCGTCGACAACCGGCTGTGCGCCGCGGCCGTGGAACGGGCCGCGCGCACGGCCGGGTCCGCCCAGGTGCGTGCCCGGGCCCGGCGGGCCGCCGCGCAGTTCGGGCCGCTGGCGCCGACCCCGCTCGGGGATCTGCGGCAGGCCGTTTCCACGCTGGCCTACCACCGGCACAACGAGCACTACCGGCCCGCTCACCGGTGGGCCCGGCTCCTGCTGTCCGGCGGCGGGATCGACGGGCTGTTCACCACCGGTCCGCTGGCCTCCCGCGCCTTCCTCGTCGACATGAACGGGCTGTTCGAGGACTTCGTGACACGGCTGCTCGAGGACGGCGCGGCGGGCAGCGGGCTGATGGTGACCCGCCAGTCGGCGCAGCGGCGGGTGCTCGTCGACGAGGCCACGGAGAAGCACTACAGCGAGGTGCGGCCGGACGTGCTGGTCCGCGGGGTGCGCGGCGGGGTGCCGTTCCGGCTGCCGGTGGACGCGAAGTACAAGCTGTACGAGGGGAAGAAGCTCTCGACGCAGGACATCTACCAGGCCTTCCTCTACGCGCACGCGCTGGGGAGCCCGGCCGAGTGCGTGCTGGTGCATCCCGCCGGACCGGGTGCCTCGGGCGTGCGCGTGGCCGTGCGGGACCGCGCGGGCGCCACCTCGGCACGCGTCCGGTCCGTACCGCTGGACCTGGGGTCCGTACTGGACGAACTGGCTGGGCCGCAGCCCCTGGAAGCTGCGGCCCGGGTGTGGAACGAGGTCGTCGGTCAGCCGCCGAAGTAGGCGTCGAAGTTCTTCGAGAACTCCCAGCTGCCGAAGCGGTCCCAGTTGATCGACCAGGTCATCAGGCCGCGCAGGGCGGGCCAGGTGCCGTGGGTCTGGTACGAGCCGCAGCTCACCTTCTTCGTCAGGCAGTCCAGGGCCTTGTTGACCTCCGCCGGGGAGGTGTGGCCGTTGCCCGCGTTGGTGGTGGCCGGCAGGCCGATGGCGACCTGGTCGGCGCGCAGCGCGGGGAAGACGCGGGAGGTGTTGCCGGCCACGGGGAAGCCGGTGAGCAGCATGTCCGTCATGGCGATGTGGAAGTCGGCTCCGCCCATGGAGTGGTACTGGTTGTCGAGGCCCATGATCGAGCCCGAGTTGTAGTCCTGGACGTGGAGCAGGGTGAGGTCGTCGCGCAGGGCGTGGATGACCGGGAGGTAGGCGCCGGCGCGCGGGTCCTGGCCGCCCCAGGGGCCGGATCCGTAGTACTGGTAGCCGAGCTGGACGAAGAAGGTCTCGGGGGCCATCGTCAGGATGAACTCCGGGCCGTACTTGGCCTTCAGGGTCTTCACGGCCGAGATCAGGTTGACGATCACCGGGGTGGTGGGGGCGCGGAAGTCGGTGTCGCCCGTGGCCAGGGAGAGGGAGTGGCCCTCGAAGTCGATGTCGAGGCCGTTGAGCCCGTACTCGTCGATGATCTTGCCGACCGAGGAGACGAAGGTGTCACGGGCGGCCGTGGTGCCCAGCTGGACCTGGCCGTTCTGGCCGCCGATCGAGATCAGGACCTTCTTGCCGGCGGCCTGCTTGGCCTTGATGGCCGCCTTGAACTCCGCGGCCGATTCGACGGTCGGGCACTCGCTGACCGGGCAGAGCTGGAAGCGGATGTCGCCCGAGGTCACCGAGGTGGGTTCGCCGAAGGCCAGGTTGATGACGTCCCACGAGGCGGGTACGTCGGCCATCCGGACGTAGCCGGAGCCGTTGGCGAAGCTGGCGTGCAGGTAGCCGACGAGTGCGTGGGCGGGCAGGCCGGGGTTGCCCGGGCCGCTCGGCGTGGTCACCGGGACGGCGGCGCTCTTCGGGGATTCGCCGGCCGCGTTCACCGCGCTGACCTGGAAGGAGTACGTCGTCGCGGCGGTGAGCCCGGTGACCGTCGCCGACGTGCCGCTGACGGTGGTCGGGTTCGCGCCGTCCCGGTAGACCTTGTACGAGGTGGCCCCGGTCGCGGCCGTCCAGGAGAGGCCGACGGTGGTGGCGGAGGTGGCGGACGCGGTGAGCCCGGCGGGGGCGGCAGGGACCTGGGGGCCGGGGCCGGAGCCGCCGGGGTCCGGGCCGACGAGGGTCACGTCGTCGGTGAACTGCGGCGGCTGGCCGTACCAGCCCTGCGTGTACACGGTCACCGAGGTGGTGGCCGCGCCGGTACGGAAGCTCGTGCTCAGCTGCTTCCACGCACCCGGGGTCTGGGTCCAGGTCTGGGGGTCCGTGGTCCCGGTGCCGGTCGCGCCGAGGTAGACGTACGCGCCCTGCACCCAGGCGCTCAGCGTGTAGGCGGAGTCGGGCTTGACGGTGACGGTCTGGGAGCAGCGGGCGTTGTCCTGCCCGGCCGGGGTGCCCTTGAGGGCCGAAGTGCCTCCGTGGACCGGGGTGCTGACGACGGCTCCGCTGCCGGCCGAGCAGCTCCAGCCGTCGAGGCCGGCTTCGAAGCCGCCGTTGCGGATGAGGTCGGCGTCGGCGGCAGCGGCGGGCTGGCCGGTGGCGAGGAGGCCGGCCGCCGCGAGGGCGGCGGCGGTAAGGAGGGACAGGACGGAGCGCATGACGGTGGGTCTGGCGGGGCGGGTGGGGCCGCCAGGACGGGTGGGGCGCACAACTGCCTCCGGTACATGGGGGGATGGAGCCGGGCCGCGCGCGGGGAAGCGGTGGGGGAAGGCGCAGCGGCGCCCAAGATGGTCCAGACCAATGCCCTTGTCAAGACTTCCGGCCTCCCCGCCCCACGACGCGGGCCGCCGCCTCGTGCATCGCGAGCTCCAGTACCGCCGGATCGGTGAGCGTGCCCCGCCCGTCCGGGACCACGAGCCAGCGGACCCCGCCCGTGGCCCGCCCTGGATACGGGACCACGATCCAGGTCCCGTGCCCGGCTCCCCGTACGCCCGTCCCGATCCAGCGGGACGCCGTGCCCGGAGGCACGAAGAAGCCCAGCCGGGAGTCGCCGAAATCGGCGAGCACCGGGCCGGGCCGGTCGAGCAGCGCGTTCAGTACGTCGAGGGTGGTGTGTCCCAGCTCCCCCGGCATGATCAGCACGTCCCAGCGTCGGCCGGCGGGCAGCAGGGCGACCCCGAGGGGGTTGCGCTCCCACTCCCACCGGCAGGCGTCCGGATCGGGCGCCACCGAGACCAGCCATTCCACTGCCGTCTTGTCCCCCGGGATCGTCATCGCCCGGCCTCCGCTCTCTGTGGGTGAGGTGAAGCGTTCTCACAGGAGAGAGCGGGGCCGGGCGCAGGTATGACGCGGGTTTCGTTACTCCATGGTAGTGAAGCAGGTCACACCGCCGGGGGCGATGTGCGCCCGGGGCGCGCGGAGGTCGCTTACCCGATCAGCTGCCCGATCAGCTGCCCGATCAGCTGTCGAAGCCGAGACCGAAACGGTCCAGCGTCTTCAGCCACAGGTTGCGGTGCCCGCCCAGCCGGTCCGCCCGGGCCAGCGACCACTTCGTCATCGTGATGCCGGTCCACGCGAAGGGCTCCGGCGGGAAGGGCATCGGCTTGGAGCGGACCATCTCCAGCTCCGTGCGCTCGGTCTTCTCCCCCGCCAGGAGGTCGAGCATCACGTCGGCGCCGAAGCGGGTGGCTCCGACGCCCAGTCCGGTGTAGCCGGCCGCGTAGGCCACCTTGCCCGCGTGCGCGGTGCCGAAGAAGGCGGAGAAGCGCGAGCAGGTGTCGATCGCACCGCCCCAGGCGTGGCTGAATTTCACTCCTTCCAGCTGCGGGAAGCAGGTGAAGAAGTGCTCGGCCAGCTTGAGGTAGGTCTCGGGCCGGTGGTCGTGCTCGGCGTCGAGCTTGCCGCCGTACGGGTAGATCGCGTCGTAGCCGCCCCACAGGATCCGCCGGTCGGGGGTGATCCGGAAGTAGTGGAACTGGTTGGCGCTGTCGCCGAGGCCCTGCCGGTTCTTCCAGCCGATCGAGGCGAGCTGCTCCTCGGTGAGCCGCTCGGTCATCAGCGCGTAGTCGTAGACCGGGACGGTGAGCGGGCGCACCCGCTTGACCAGGGACGGGAAGATGTTGGTGCCCAGCGCCACCCGGCGGGCGAAGACCCGCCCGTACGGGGTCCGCACGGCCATCCCGGCTCCCGAGCCGACCAGGTCGAGCCCGCGCGTGTTCTCGTAGATCCGTACGCCCAGCTCCAGGCAGGCGCGTTTCAGGCCCCAGGCGAGCTTCGCCGGGTTGAGCATGGCGACGCCGTCGCGGTCCCAGATCCCGCCGAGGAAGGTCGGGGAGTCGACCTCGGCGCGCACGGCGTCCGCATCCAGCCATTCGGAGCGGCCTGCGAGGCCGAGCCGCTCGGCCTCCGCGTGGAACTCGCGGAGCTCGGCGACCTGGTGCGGTTCGGTGGCCACGTCGATCTCGCCGCTGCGCTCGAAGTCGCAGTCGATGCCGTAGCGGGCGACCGCCTCCTCGATGGCGTCGAGGTTGCGGGCGCCGAGGTCTTCGAGCTTGGCGAGCTCGTCCGGCCAGCGGGCCATCCCGTTGGCGAGACCGTGGGTGAGGGAGGCGGCGCAGAAGCCGCCGTTGCGGCCCGAGGCGGCCCAGCCCGCCTCGTGGCCCTCGATCAGTACGACGTCCCGGGCGGGGTCGCGCTCCTTGGCGAGCAGCGCGGTCCACAGGCCGCTGTAGCCGCCGCCGATGACGAGCAGGTCGCAGTGCTCGTCCCCGGTGAGGGCGGGCTCGGCGGCGGGCTTGCCGGGGTCGTCCAGCCAGTACGAGACCGGCTTCGCTTCGGAAAGAGATCGTGCAGCGGTGCGCATGGCGTCTGGGGCCATGTCTTCCAACTCCCTACAGGTGTTACTTGGGCTGTGCTTTCTTGCGGCGGTTGGCGACCATCTGGCCGCCCAGCACCACCAGGACCGCGATGACGAACATCGCGGTGCCGATGACGTTGATCTGTACAGGCGTACCGCGCTGGGCCGATCCCCACACGAACATGGGGAAGGTGACGGTGTTGCCCGAGTTGAAGTTGGTGATGATGAAGTCGTCGAAGGAGAGCGCGAAGGAGAGCAGCGCGCCCGCCGCGATACCGGGGGCCGCGATCGGCAGGGTGACGCGCAGGAAGGTCTGCGCGGGCCCGGCGTAGAGATCGCGGGCCGCTTCCTCGAGGCGGGGGTCCATGGAGAGCACCCGGGCCTTGACGGCGGCGACGACGAAGCTGAGGCAGAACATGACGTGGGCGATCAGGATCGTCCAGAAGCCGAGCTGGATGCCCATGTTGAGGAAGAGGGCGAGCAGCGAGGCCGCCATCACGATCTCGGGCATGGCCATCGGCAGGAAGATCAGCGAGTTGACCGCGCCGCGCCCCCGGAACCGGTAGCGGACCATCGCGAAGGCGATCGCGGTGCCCAGCACCGTCGCGCCGATGGTGGCCCACAGGGCGATCTGGAGCGAGAGGGACAGGGACTCGCACATGTCGGCGACCCCGCAGGGGTCCTTCCACGCGTCGAGGGAGAACTCCTGCCAGGCGTAGTTGAAGCGCCCGGTGGGGTTGTTGAAGGAGAAGACCGTGACGACGACGTTCGGCAGGATCAGGTACGCGAGCGTGCCGAGCCCCGCGATCACGACGAGATTCCGGCGCAGCCAGGTGGTGGCGCTCTTCATCAGACCAGGTCCTCCGTCCCCGCTCGGCGGATGTAGATGGTGACCATGACGAGCACGATGGCCATGAGGATGAAGGACAGCGCGGCCGCCGTCGGGTAGTCGAGGATGCGCAGGTACTGCGACTGGATGACGTTGCCGATCATGCGGGTGTCCGTGGAGCCGAGCAGTTCGGCGTTGACGTAGTCGCCGCTCGCCGGGATGAAGGTGAGCAGGGTCCCGGAGACCACGCCCGGCATGGACAGCGGGAAGGTCACCTTGCGGAAGACCGTGGCGGGACGGGCGTACAGGTCCCCGGCCGCCTCGTGGAGGCGGGTGTCGATGCGCTCCAGCGAGGTGTAGAGCGGCAGGATCATGAAGGGGAGGAAGTTGTACGTCAGACCGCAGACGACCGCGAGCGGCGTGGCGAGGACGCGGTCGCCCTCGGTCATGCCGAGCCAGCTGGTGACGTCCAGGAAGCCGATCGTGTTGAGGACGCCGACCACCGGGCCGCCGTCGGCCAGGATCGTCTTCCAGGCGAGGGTGCGGATCAGGAAGCTGGTGAAGAACGGGGCGATGACCAGCACCAGGAGCAGATTGCGCCAGCGGCCCGCCTTGAAGGCGATCAGGTAGGCCAGCGGATAGCCCAGCAGCAGGCACAGCGCGGTCGCGGTGCCGGCGTAGAGCAGGGAGCGCAGGAACTGCGGGTAGTACTCGGTGAAGGCGTCCCAGTACGTCTGGAAGTGCCAGGTGACCTTGAACCCCTCTTCGAGGGAGCCGGTCTGCACCGAGGTCGAGGCCTGGTAGATCATCGGCAGCACGAAGAAGACGAACAGCCACAGGATGCCCGGGAGCAGCAGCCAGTACGGGACCAGGCGCTTCTTCAGGGACGGCTTGTGCACCGGGGGCTCGGCGGAAACGGCGACCTCGGGCAGGGTCGCGGGGGCGGTCACGCGCCCTCCTCGACCGTCTCGATGCCGGCGTCGATGTCCTGTGCGGCGTCCAGGCCGAAGGTGTGGTCCGGGTTCCAGTGCAGTATCACGTCGGCGCCGGGGACGAGGCGGGCGTCGCGCTCGATGTTCTGCACGTACACCTCCAGCTCCGGGCAGACCGGGCTGTCGATGACGAACTGGGTGGAGACTCCGATGAAGGAGGTGGCCGCGATCTTGCCGGCGACCTTGTTGCGGCCCGCCTCCACGGTGTCCGCCGCGTCCGCGTGGACCAGGGAGATCTTCTCCGGGCGCACCCCGACCAGCAGCTTGCCGCCGGTGCGGGGCGTGGTCGAACATCGCGCCGCCGGGACGCGCAGCTTCGTACCGGCCGAGGAGACGACGACGTCGGACGCGCCGGCTTCCAGGACCTCGGCCTCGATGAGGTTGGAGGTGCCGAGGAAGTTCGCCACGAAGGTCGTCTTCGGGTTCTCGTAGAGGTCGGCGGGGGCGCCGAGCTGCTCGACGCGGCCGCCGTTCATCACGGCGACCGTGTCGGCCATGGTCATGGCCTCTTCCTGGTCGTGCGTGACGTGCACGAAGGTGATGCCGACCTCGGTCTGGATCCGCTTGAGCTCCAGCTGCATCTGGCGGCGCAGCTTGAGGTCGAGGGCGCCGAGCGGCTCGTCGAGGAGCAGTACCTGCGGGTGGTTGATGAGCGCGCGGGCGACGGCGACGCGCTGCTGCTGGCCGCCGGAGAGCTGGTGCGGCTTGCGGCCGGCGAACTGGCCGAGCTGGACCAGCTCCAGCATGTCGTCGACCTGCTTCTTGACCGACTTGATGCCGCGGCGGCGCAGCCCGAAGGCGATGTTCTCCGAGACGTCGAGGTGCGGGAAGAGGGCGTAGCTCTGGAAGACGGTGTTGACCGGGCGCTTGTACGGCGGCAGGTGCGTGACCTCTCGGTCGCCGAGGCTGACGGTGCCGGTGGAGGGCTCCTCCAGGCCGGCGATCATGCGCAGGGTGGTGGTCTTCCCGCAGCCGGAGGCGCCGAGCAGGGCGAAGAAGGAGCCCTGGGGGATGGTGAGGTCCAGCGGGTGCACGGCGGTGAAGGAGCCGTAGTGCTTGCTGATCCCGGCGAGGCGGACGTCGCCGCCTTCGGTCTTGTCAGTCATGGGCCTGGGCCTTCGGTGGTGTGTCGTGGAAGGGGCAGGTGCCGGTACGGGTGTCCGTGCCGCGGGGAGGGCGGCGGGACCCGTCAGGCTCCGATGAGCTTGGCGAACTTCTCCTCGTACGCCGTCTCTTCCTCGCTGGTGAGGGAGCGGAAGGCGTGCGACTTGGCGGCCATTTCCTTGTCCGGGATGATCAGGACGTTGTCCGCGAGCTCCGGGTCGATCTTGGCCAGCTCGTCCTTGACGCCCTCGACGGGGCAGACGTAGCTGATGTAGGCGGCCAGCTGCGCCGCCACCTCGGGCTCGTAGTAGTAGTCGATGAGCCGCTCCGCGTTGGCCTTGTGCCGGGCCTTCACGGGGACCAGCAGGTTGTCGCTGGAGGTGATGTAGCCGGGCGCCGGGATCGCGTACTGGATGTCCGGGTTGCCGGCCTGGAGCTGGATGACGTCGCCGGCCCAGGCCAGGCAGGCTGCGAGGTCGCCCTTGTCGAGGTCCGCGGTGTAGTCGTTGCCGGTGAAGCGGCGGATCTGCTTCTTGTCCACGCCCTTCTGGAGCCGGCCGATCGCCTCGTCGTAGTCGGCGTCGGTGAAGTTCCCCGGGTCCTTGCCCTGGTCGAGCAGGGTCATGCCGACGCTGTCGCGCATCTCGGTGAGGAAGCCGACGCGGCCCTTGAGGGAGGGGTCGTCGAGCATCTGCGTGACGGAGTCGACCTTCTTCCCGCCGGTCGCCTTGGTGTTGTAGGCGATCACGGTGTTGATGCCGGTCCAGGGGTAGCTGTACGCGCGGCCCGGGTCCCAGTCGGGGCTGCGGAACTGCGGGATCAGGTTGGCGTAGGCGTGCGGGAGGTGCGAGGGGTCCAGCTTCTGGGCCCAGCCGAGCCGGATGATGCGCGAAGCGAGCCAGTCGGTGACGACGATCAGGTCACGGCCGGTGTCCTGGCCGGCCGCGAGCTGGGGCTTGATCTTGCCGAAGAACTCGACGTTGTCGTTGATGTCCTCGGTGTACTTGACCTTGATTCCGGTCCGCTTGGTGAACTCCTCCAGCGTGGGACGCGACTTCTCGTCCTCGCTGGTGTCCATGTACTCGGTCCAGTTGGAGAAGTTGATCTCCTTCTCCTGCTCCGAGTGGTCGTCGGAGGCCGCGGCGGTGCCCTCCGCGCGCTTGGCCGGCGGAATGCCGCAGCCGGCCAGCGCGGACAGGCCGCCGAGGGTGAGCGCTCCGACTCCGGAGGCGCGCAGCACGGAGCGGCGGGTGAGGGCGCCGCGCCCGGTGGTGAGGCTGCGCCGCATAGCGGCGAATTGCGCCGCCGAGAGGCGGTCGGGCTCGAACTGCTCCATGGGAGGTGCCCTTTCGGGTGGGTGCGGGCCGCTGGTCGGGCGGCGACGTGGCTATCGGTCCCCGAAGATCGTGCGGTGCCAGTCCTTCGCGGCGACCGCGGTGTTGTCGTACATCACGTGCTTGACCTGCGTGTACTCCTCGAAGGAGTAGGTGCTCATGTCCTTTCCGAAGCCACTGGCCTTGTAGCCCCCGTGCGGCATCTCGCTGATGATCGGAATGTGGTCGTTGACCCAGACGCAGCCCGCCTGGATCTCACGGGTGGCGCGGTTCGCCCGGTACACATCACGGCTCCATGCGGAGGCCGCGAGACCGTACGGGGTGTCGTTGGCCAGCGCGATGCCCTCGTCGTCGGTGTCGAAGGGCAGGACCACGAGGACCGGCCCGAAGATCTCGGACTGGACCACCTCGCTGTCCTGGGCGGCGCCGGAGATGAGCGTGGGCCGGTAGTACGCGCCCTCGGCCAAGTCGCCACCCGGAATCTCACCGCCGGTGACGACGGTGGCGTACGCGCGGGCCCGCTCGACGAAACCGGCGACCCGGTCGCGCTGGGCGTGCGAGACCAGCGGGCCGAGGTCGGTGGCCGGGTCGAAGGGGTCGCCGACGCGGACGGTCTCCATCAGCTCGGCGACCCGGGCGACGAAGGCGTCGTGCAGGGGGCGCTGGACGTAGGCGCGGGTGGCGGCCGTGCAGTCCTGGCCGGTGTTGATCAGGGAGGCGGCGACGGCGCCGTTGGCGGCGGCCTCCAGGTCGGCGTCGTCGAAGACGAGGAAGGGGGCCTTGCCGCCCAGCTCCAGGTGGAGCCGCTTGACGGTGGCGGTGGCGATCTCGGCGACCCGCTTGCCGATGGCGGTGGACCCGGTGAAGGAGGTCATGACCACGTCCGGGTGGCCGACCAGGTGCTCGCCCGCGTCCCGTCCGGCGCCGGTGACGATGTTGACGACGCCGTCGGGCAGGCCCGCTTCCTTGGCCGCCTGGGCGAACATCAGGGAGGTCAGCGGGGTGAGCTCGGCGGGCTTGAGGACGATGGTGTTGCCCGCGGCGATCGCCGGAAGGATCTTCCAGGCGGCCATCTGCAGCGGATAGTTCCACGGTGCGATGGAGCCCACGACCCCGATCGCCTCGCGGCGCACGTACGAGGTGTGGTCCCCGGAGTACTCCCCGGCGGCCTGCCCCTGGAGGTGGCGCGCGGCGCCCGCGAAGAAGGCGGTGTTGTCGATGGTCCCCGGCACGTCGAACTCGGTCGACAGCTTGACCGGCTTGCCGCACTGCAGGGACTCCGCGTACGCGAACTCCTCGGCCCGCTCGGACAGGACGCCGGCCAGCCGGTGCAGCGCGTCGGAGCGCTCCCCGGGGGTGGCCCCGGACCAGCCCGGGAAGGCCCGCTTGGCGGCGGCGACGGCGGCGTCCACGTCCGCGGTGGAGGCCAGCTCGTAGGTGAGCACCTCCTCGCCGGTGGCCGGGTCGACCACGGTGTGTGACCGGCCCGAGGTGCCGGGCCGCAGCTGCCCGTCGATGTACTGCGCGCCTTCGGCGAATCGGTCCTTGACCTGGACCTTGACCTGGAAGCGGTTGCCCATCACGCTCTCACGCTCTCCGTAGCTACAGTTCGAGCTACAGCTCGAATTGAGTGCCGATCCTGGCAGAGGTACACCCCTCGGCCAAGTGATTCCGTTGTTGCCTTTTGATTACGCGACGGAATCGGTCGACCATGTGTCTAGGCGCGCCCGAAATCCCGTACGAAGTGTTCGGTGCTCCTGCGAGACTCGCATGCATGGAGAAGATCGAGGAACTGATCGGGCAGGTCAGCCGGGGTGAGCGGCCGAAGTTCCTGCCGTTCTGGGGACACCGTCCGCGGGCCGACGGAACGCTCGGACCGAGCTGCCTCAGTCAGTGGTGGCCGTCCGAGTTCACCGTGGGTGACGTGCGGTACGCCACCGCCGAGCACTGGATGATGGCCGGAAAGGCGCGCCTGTTCGAGGACGCCGAGGCGGAGCGCGCGGCCCTGGATGCGACGAGTCCGGCCGCGGCGAAGAAGGCCGGGCGGCTGGTGCGCGGCTTCGACGACACGGTGTGGGAGCGGGAGCGGTTCGCGCTGGTGGTGGAGGGCAGCGTGCACAAGTTCGGCTCGGATCCGGCGCTGACCTCGTACCTGCTCTCGACCGGCAAGCGGGTCCTGGTGGAGGCCAGCCCGATGGACCGGATCTGGGGCATCGGCCTGGCCGCCGACGACGAGCGCGCGCTGGACCCGGCGCGCTGGCGCGGCCTGAACCTGCTGGGCTTCGCGCTCATGGAGGCGCGCGAGCGGCTGCGGGCGGAGCTTTAATCGCTCGCAGCGGATGAGGGTGTGCGTCTAGCGTGATCCTTGTCCAGGTGCGCAGGTGAGACCTACTTCCACTGTTAATGGGGTGGCCGCGGGTTCGAGTCCCGTCACCGGCTTCGGGCCGGTGTAGCTCAGTTGGCAGAGCACCTTTGGTTTCGCCGACCTCGATCTCTGGACACCACGTCGCACCTCCCGGTGCGCCGGCCACGGCTACTTCCTCCACGAAATCACGCCGCGGCCACTTCTTTCTCGGGAGGCGCACGTGCGGAGTGCCCGGTGCGCAGGCAGCGGTTACTTCCGGATCAACGGGTCGCGGGTTCGAGTCCCGCCCGGCTCCGGCCGGTAGCTCAGTTGGATAGAGCAGTCGACACAGTCCGTCGCCGACTTCGATCTCGGGCATTCCGCACGTCACGCCTCCTCCGTTTTCCACTGAATTCGGGGGGATTCTCATGGCTCGTTTCAACCTGCTCCGCTCCAAGGCGGCGCCCACCTCACCCGCTGCACCCACCTCACCCGCCTCACCGGTCCGCTCGACCGGCCGCCGCGCCGCCAACGCGCACGGCAGCACCGGCTTCCTGCGCGATCCGCGCTCGGAGCTGTTCCTGCTCGCCGTCGCCAACTTCGTGACGCAGCAGACCGCCTACGAGTCCGGCGAGGCCCGCGACGGCCGGTTCGGCGCGCTCGTGCGCACCCTTGCCGTGGAGGATCCCGAGTGGACCGCCGGCCTGCTCGGCTGGCTGCGGCGGGACGGCAACATGCGGACGGCCTCGCTCGTCGGAGCCGTCGAGTACGTCAAGGCGCGGCTCGACGCCGGAGCGACCGGGGGGCCGTCGAACCGGCAGGTCGTGGACTCCGTCCTGCTGCGCGCGGACGAGCCCGGCGAGCTGCTCGCCTACTGGACGGCCGCCTACGGTCGGAACGTGCCCAAGCCCGTCAAGCGCGGGATCGCCGACGCCGTGCGCCGCCTCTACTCCGCCGGCTCGCTGCTGAAGTACGACACGGCTTCCCGGGGATACCGCTTCGGTGACGTCCTCAACCTGGTGCACGCCTCCCCCGACCCCGCCAAGCCCTGGCAGGGCGAGCTGTTCCGGCACGCCCTCGACCGCCGGCACAACCCGGAGACCGCCGAGGTCCCGCCGGGCAACCGCACCCTGCTCGCGCACCGGACCCTGATGGAGCTGCCCGTGGCGGAGCGCCGGGCCGTGGTCACCGCGGCGGACGGCCCCGAGCGGCTCGCCGCGGCGGGCATGACCTGGGAGGCGCTGGCCGGCTGGCTGCAGGGACCGATGGACGCGGCCGCCTGGGAGGCGGTCATCCCGTCCATGGGCGCGATGGCCCTGCTGCGCAACCTGCGCAACTTCGACCAGGCCGGAGTCTCGGACGAGGTCGCCGCGCGGGTCGCGGCGAAGATCTCCGACCCGGAGACCGTCGCCCGGGCCCGGCAGTTCCCCTTCCGCTACCTCGCCGCCTACCAGCACGCGCCCTCGCTGCGCTGGGCGTACCCGCTGGAGCGGGCGCTGGGTCACTCCCTGGCCCACGTACCGGCACTGCCCGGGCGGACGCTGGTCCTGGTGGACCGGTCCGGGTCGATGTGGTCGCCGCTGTCGGACCGCTCGCAGCTCAACAGGGCGGACGCGGCGGCCGTCTTCGGGACGGCGCTGGCGCTGCGCGCCGGGGACGCGGACCTGGTGCAGTTCGGCTCCACCAGCAAGGCGGTCGACCACCGGCACGGTGAGTCGGTACTGAAGATCCTGGAGCGGTTCGAGAACCTCGGCGGCACCTACACGGCGGAGGCGGTGCGCACGCACTACGCGGGGCACGACCGGGTCCTGATCGTCACCGACGAGCAGGCCACGTACGCCTACGGCGGCGATCCCACGGCGCTGGTACCGGACACGGTCCCCGTGTACACGTGGAACCTCGCCGGATACCGGGTGGGCCACGCGCCCTCCGGGTCCGCGCACCGGCACACCTTCGGCGGGCTCACCGACGCGGCCTTCCGCATGGTGTCCCTGATCGAGGACGGCCGGGACGCCGGGTGGCCCTGGGAGACCGGGCGGGCGGACACCGCCGCCTGACGGAACGGCGGAAGGGCCGGGCGGGGACAGTGAATGTCCCCGCCCGGCCCTTCCGCCGTTCCCTCCGCGCGGATCAACCGCGGTGGAGGACCTGCGTGTTCTCGAAGGGAGACGAGTAGTCCGAGTCGTAGTCGGAGTCGGATCCCTCGTCCCCGAGCATGACGCCGAAGATCATCAGGGCGATGAACAGGCAGCTGATCACGATGCCGACCGCGCCGGTGATGATGCCGGCCAGCGCCATGCCCCCGTTGTCCGCCTCGCCGCGCTTGGCCTTGCCGCGGGCCAGTACGCCGAAGATGACGGCCGGGACGCCGAACAGCAGACCCAGGTAGCAGCTGACCACGGCGATGATCCCGAGGACGAGCGCGGTGACTCCGAAGCCGTTGCTCATGGGCCGGTAACCCGGGTATCCGGGGTATCCCTGATACCCCGGATAGCCCGGCTGACCGCCGTAGGACGGCTGCGGAACACCCTGGTGGGCGGGGTACCCGCCGTACGGGGCCTGCGGCGCGCCCGGCTGGGCCGGGTATCCGTACCCGGCCGGATCCGGCTGCGCCGGGTAGCCGTAGGCGGGCGTCGCCGCGGGCGCCTGCCCGGGCTGGGGTGCGGGCACGGGCGTGCCCGCGGGTATGCCTCCGGCGCCGGGCATCCCCGCCACGGTCTGCTGGTCGTGCACCCCCGGCGCACCCGGTGCACCCGTCCCGCCCTGCTGTTTGCCCAGATCGACCGCGGGCTGCTCCGGCGGCGCCCAGGGGTCTCGCGACTCGGGGCTCTGATCGGTCATACGGCGCCCCCCTCTCGTACGGCCATGCTAAGCGCTCCCTCCGACAGGCCCCTTCGGCGGTGCGGATCCTGCCTACGATGAAGCCCGTTCCATCCGCACGCGCCCTTCGGAGGCACCCTCATGCCCGACCTGCACCCCTTCATCGCGGGGCTGCCCAAGGCCGAACTGCACGTCCACCACGTCGGCTCGGCCTCCCCCCGCATCGTCGCCGAACTCGCCTCCCGGCACCCCGACTCCAAGGTCCCCACGGACCCCGAGGCCATCGCCGACTACTTCACCTTCACCGACTTCGCGCACTTCATCGAGGTCTACCTCTCCGTCGTCGACCTGGTCCGCACCCCCGACGACGTGCGCCACCTCACCTTCGAGATCGCCCGCGACATGGCCCGGCAGAACATCCGGTACGCCGAGCTCACGATCACCCCGTACTCCTCCACCCGCCGCGGGATCGACGAGAAGGCCTTCATGGAGGCCATCGAGGACGCCCGCAAGGCCGCCGAGAGCGAGCTCGGCGTGATCCTGCGCTGGTGCTTCGACATCCCCGGAGAAGCCGGCCTCGAAGCCGCCGCCGAGACCGCCCGCCTCGCCGTCGACCTGCGCCCCGAGGGCCTGGTCTCCTTCGGCCTGGGCGGCCCCGAGGTCGGGGTCCCGCGCCCGCAGTTCAAGCCGTACTTCGACGCCGCCCGCGCCGCCGGACTGCACAGCGTGCCGCACGCCGGCGAGACCACCGGTCCCGAGACCGTCTGGGACGCGATCCGCGAGCTGGGCGCCGAGCGCATCGGCCACGGCACCAGCGTCACCCGGGACCCGGAGCTGCTCGCCTACCTCGCCGAGCACCGCATCGCGCTGGAGGTCTGCCCCACCTCCAACATCGCCACCCGCGCCGTCGCCACCCTCGACGAGCACCCGGTCAAGGAGATGGTGGCGGCCGGCGTGCTCGTCACCATCAACAGCGACGACCCGCCGATGTTCGGCTCCGACCTCAACAACGAGTACGCGGTGGCCGCCCGCCTGCTGGACCTCGACGAGCGCGGCCTGGCCCAACTCGCGAAGAACGCCGTCGAGGCCTCTTTCCTCGACCCGGCCGGCAAGGCGAAGCTCACCGCGGAGATCGACACGTACACCTCCGCCTGGCTGGCTTCCTGACGGTTGCGCAGAATGGGTGCATGCGCACCCTGACTGCCGTAGGCCACCGCGGGGATCCCTACCGCGTCCGCGAGAACACCCTGCCCTCGATCCGCTCCGCCTTCGACCGGGGCGCGGACGCGGTGGAGATCGACGTACGGATGACCCGCGACGGGGTCCCCGTACTGCTCCACGACGAGGACCTCCAGCGGCTGTGGGGCCATGACGTACGGCTCGCAGACGTCACGGCCCCGCAGCTGAAGGAGCTGACGGACGGCGGGATCCCGACCCTGCGCGACGCCCTGATGGCCGCGGGCGCGGGCCGGGTCATGGTCGACCTGCCTGGTGCGACCGCCGAGACCGTGCGGACCGTAGTCGGCCAGGTCCGCGAGTGCGGGGCCCGTGACCGCACGTACTACTGCGCGGGTCCGGCCACCATGCTGGCGGTGCGCGCCGCCGATCCGGGCGCCGAGATCGCGCTGACGTGGACCACCCTGGCTCCCCCGCGCCGGGTGCTGATCGACGCGGTGGCCCCGACCTGGCTCAACTACCGCTTCGGGCTGGTCGGCCCGGAGCTGGTGGACGCCCTGCACCGGGACGGCCTGCTGGTGTCGGCCTGGACCCCGGACACCAAGCGGGCGATGCGCGCGCTGATCAGGGCCGGCGTGGACTCCGTCACGACGAACCGGGTGGACGCGCTGGGAGCCGTACGGGCCGAGCTCGGCCGGTGATACGGGCCTGGGGGGAGCTCGGGGCGTGGATCCGGCGGGCCGGTCCGCGCCGGCAGGACCTGGGGCTGACGCTGCTGGTGCAACTGGCCGTCACGATGCCCTTCGTGGTGCCCCGGTCGACCGAACTGCCGCCCGCGGACTGGGCCTCGTACGCGCTGACCACGCTCGGAGTGCTGCCGCTGGTGTGGCGGCGACGGGCTCCGGTGGCGGTGCTGGTCGCGATCCTGGCGGCCGGCGGCGTGTACAACCTGGCGGGTGACGGCCCGGGGCAGCCGCTTCCGTACGCGGGGCTGATCGCCTTCTACACGGTCGCCCTGCAGTGCACGGCCCGGGTGCGGCTGACGGTGGGCGGGCTGACGGTCCTCACGGTCGTCCTGTCGGTGTACTGGAACACCGGGACCGCGCGCGAACTGCTCTTCACCTTCTTCGTCTCCGGCGCCGCGTACGCGCTGGGGCGCCTGCAGCACACCCGGCAGGCGTACACGGCCGCCCTCCTGGACCGGGCCGCCCAGCTGGAGCGGGCCAACCGGATCGAGGCGGAGCAGGCGGCCGCCCGCGAACGGGCCCGGATCGCACGGGAGATGCACGACATCCTCTCGCACGCGGTCAGCATCATGATCGTGCAGGCGGAGGCCGGTCCGGTGGCCGTGCGCAGGGCCCCCGAGCGGGCCGAGGCCGCGTTCGAGGCGATCGCGGAGACCGGCCGGGAGGCGATGGCCCAGCTGCGCACGATGCTGGGGGTGCTGCGCACGGACGAGGCGGCGCCGCGCTCCCCGCAGCCCGGAATCGGGGAGCTGGCGGGGCTGCTGGAGCGGGTCCGGGGCAGCGGGCCGGAGGTGCTCTACGAGCGCACGGGCTCGGTGCGCGCCCTGCCGGCGGCGCTGGAGGCGACCGTGCACCGGGTGGTGCAGGAGGCCCTGACCAACGTGGTCAAGCACGCCGGGGCATCGGCGGTGGCCGTGCGCCTGGAGTACGGGGAGCGGGACCTCACGGTGACGGTCACGGACGACGGGCGGGGTCCGGGGGCGGATGCGGGCGCGGGTGCGGGCGCGGGTGCGGGCGCGGGTTCCCTGCCGCGGGCTCGACCGGGTGGGCACGGCCTGATCGGGATCCGGGAGCGGGCCGCCGCTCACGGGGGCACGGCCCGGACCGGGCCCGGGCCGGACGGCACCGGCTTCGAGGTGCGGGTGGTGCTTGTAACGTCGGGCGCGGAGGTGGGGAAGTGACGATCCGTGTGGTGGTGGCCGACGACCAGGAACTGGTGCGCAGCGGCTTCGCGATGATCCTGGACGTGCAGGAGGACATCGAGGTGGTGGCCGAGGTCGGGGACGGGGCGGCGGCGGTCGCGGCGGTACGGTCCCTCGCGCCCGACGTGGCGCTGCTGGACATCCGGATGCCGGTGCTGGACGGGATCGAGGCGTGCCGGGAGATATCGGGGACGAGCGCCTGCCGGACGGTGATGCTGACGACCTTCGACTCGGACGAGTACGTGTACGAGGCGCTGCACGCGGGGGCCAGCGGGTTCCTGCTCAAGGACGTGCGGCGGGACGATCTGGTGCACGCCGTACGGGTGGTGGCGGCGGGCGAGTCCCTGCTGGCGCCTTCGGTGGCCCGGCGGCTGATCGCGGAGTACACGGCGGCGACGGCCCGGCCCGCGGCCGCGGAGGCGCTGTCCGCGCAGCGGTTGGAGGTGCTGACGGCCCGGGAGCGGGAGACGCTGCTGCACCTGGGGCGGGGGCTGTCGAACGCGGAGCTGGCGGTGGAGCTGATGGTGAGCGAGCACACGGTCAAATCGCACGTGGGCAACGTGCTCTCGAAGCTGGGGCTGCGGGACCGGATCCAGGCCGTGATCTGCGCGTACGAGACGGGTCTGATCGCGGCTGGCTCTCCGGTATCTCCCTCTGGGGAGTGAGACGACGGGGATCTCCTCGCTCTCGGTGGTGAGTTGTCGTACCGGCAAAGACCCCTCTCGGTGGTGATCCGCAACTACCCCTGTAACCAGCAGCATTGAGGCCATCGGGGCGGAAGTCGCCCGGAGAGCCGACAGGGGGATCCCACCATGAACCGAGCGACCCGCACACTGATCGCCACCGCCCTGGTCCTGGGCGTCGCGGCCGGCCCGGCCGCCGCCGCACAGGCCGGACCGGCGGGGACGCCGGTCTCGGCCTCGGCCTCGGCGCAGAAGCCCGCGCCGCTGATCTCGACCCCGCCGAACGCGGTGGCTCTGGAGCAGTCGATCGCGGGCCTCGGCGCCGACCACAAGTACGCCACCGCGGCGGCGGTCCGGGTGAGCGGCCCGGCGGGCGACTGGCGGGGCAGCTCGGGCGTCTCGGACGTCCGCACCGGGGCGGCGGCGATCGCAGACGGCCGGTTCCGGGCCGGTTCGGTGACCAAGACCTTCACGGCGGCGACGGTGCTCCAGCTGGCGGCCGAGCGCCGGGTCGATCTCGACCGCTCGATCCAGGAGTACCTGCCGGGCACCTTCCCCGACGCCTTCGAGCCGATCTCGGTGCGCCAGCTGCTGAACTACACGAGCGGCATCCGTTCCGCGGACGGGCCGGGCGACACCTTCCAGGCCCAGTGGGACCACCGCTTCGACGTGACCGACCCGCGCGCGCAGATCGCGAACGCCCTGGCGAAGGGGCCGGAGTCCCGGCCCGGCGAGTTCCAGCACTACCAGAACATCAACTACACCCTGCTGGGCGTCCTGATCGAGAAGGTGACCGGCACGACGTACGAGAAGGCGGTCGGGCAGCGGATCCTGCGGCCGCTGGGCCTGCGCCAGACTTCCTTCCCGGGCCGGACGCAGACACGGATCCCCGGTCGGCACAACACCGGTTACCAGGCCGTGCCGTTGGCCGACGGAACCACCGAACTGCGCGACGTCACCGTGTGGAACCAGTCCGACCGCTGGGCCGCGGGCGACATCATCTCCTCGACCGCGGACCTGGAGCGGTTCACCCAGGCTTTGTTCGCGGGGCGGATCGTGCCCAGGCAGCAGCTGGAGGAGATGTTCACCGTCCCCGAGATCTTCGACTTCGGCACGACCCGGCCCGCTTCGCGCACGGCGGGAATGCAGCGGCTGGTCCTCCCGGACGGCACCGAGGTCTACGGCAAGACGGGCGCCCGCCCCGGCTTCAGCGCCGGAATCGGCGGAGCCAAGGACGGGTCGCGGCTCGTGGTCTACACGATCAACTCCAAGGACGCCAAGAGTGAGGAGCCGAACCGGGTGGCGGGCGCGATAGTCGCCGCGGCCATGGCTAAGTAGCCGGTACGGGCACGACGCCGGGCGCGGCCCCTGGTTCGGCGTCGGGCATGGCCTCCAGCCGCTTGATCATGCGGCGCAGCACCAGCAGCGGAATCACCCCGAAGACGCCGAACGACATGTCGATCACCGACCACCAGACCGGGATGCCCCGGATGGGCCCGCAGATCAGGGCCAGCGGAATGATGCCGGCACAGGCGATCGTGCCGGCCTCGACGATCCAGACGTTGCGCACCGGGTCCCGGTGGACTCCGTAGAAGAAGACGGCGATCACCAGGTGGGCGAAGGCGAGCCAGTCGGTGCCGTAGAGGAGGAAGGGGTACTCGGAGTCCGCCCGTTCGAGCCCGTCGCCCACGCGTCGCAACCACTCGTTGTCCACGAGGGCGTTGGCCCAGTGGAGTTCGCTCACCAGCGGGAAGGCGGTGAGTCCGCTCAGCACGAGGCAGACGAGGAACAGGGCAAGCCAGGCACGGATCCGCCGCAGAAGGGCGCTTCTCTCGCTCATGGAAGGGAGCCTACCCAGCTTTCTGAACATGTTCAGCACAATTCCTGAACATGTTCAGTTCCGTCGCGGGATCGTGATCAGGCCGCCCTGACCCTCAAAGACCGACGATGCCGTTCCAGCGCTTCGCGAAGGAGGAGCGCTCGGCGGAGGAGATGTCGCGGGCCACGACGAGCCGCTTGCGCATGTCCTCGTCGGGGAAGATCAGCGGGTTCTCTGCCAGTTCGGCGGTCTCCTGATCGTCCGAGGCGGCCAGCACCTCGCGGGCGGCCGGGACCGGGCAGACGTAGTTGACGGAGGCGGCGAGCAGCGCGGCCATCTCCGGGTCGTAGTAGAAGTCGATCAGTGCTTCGGCGTTGGCCTTGCGCGGAGCCAGGTTGGGGATGAGCAGGCTCTCCGCCCAGAGTTCGCCCCCTTCCTCGGGGACCACGAACTCGATGTCGGGGTTGTCGGCTTGCAGCTGGATCGCGTCCCCGGAGTAGGCCTGGCAGGCCAGCACGTCGCCCTTGCTCAGGTCGGAGGTGTAGTCGTTGCCGGTGAAGCGGCGGATGTGCTTCTTCTTCACCATGCTCTCCACCTGGTCGCACATCCGGTGGAAGTCGGTTTCGGTCCACTTGGTCACGTCGGCCCCGTTGCCCTGCATCAGCAGGGAGAAGGACTCGTCCAGACCGGAGAAGAGCGTGACCTTGCCGGCCAGGTCCGGGTGCCACAGGTCCTGGACGGACTTGATCTCCCGGCCGAGCGCCTTGCGGTTGTAGGCGATGCCGGTGATCCCCGACTGCCAGGGGACGGTGTGCAGCCGGCCCTCGTCGAAGGCGGGCGAGCGCAACTGCGGGTCCAGGTACTTCGACACGTTCGCCTGCGCCGAGCGGTCCATCTTCTGGGCCCAGCCCAGGTGGACGAAGCGGGCGGCCATCCAGTCGCTGACCACGACCACGTCGTGGCCGGTCTGCTGGTGGTTCATCAGCGCCGGACTGATCTTGCCGAAGAACTCGTCGTTGTCGTTGATCTCCTCGGTGTACCGGACCTCGATGCCGGTCTTCTCCGCGAAGGCGTCCAGTGTCGGACGCCTGCTCTCGTCCTCTTCGTCGGTGTCGATGTAGAGGGGCCAGTTGGAGAAGGAGACGCTCCGGTCGCTCTCGGACCGGTCCCGCCCCTCCCGCCGGCTCTCGGGGACGTACGCGGCCGGGACACCACAGCCGGTGAGGCCGGCCAGCAGGCCCGCGGCACCGAGGCCGCGCAGCGCCGCGCGGCGGGAAAAGGCGAGTTCAGGCATGGAAAGAGCCTGGTGGAACGCCAAAGGGCGGGCAATAGACATGTTGTCTACTACCCGCCCCTTCAAGGCTGTGACCTGGTCGATGCGGCGGCCGCCCGGCCGCCCGCCCGGCCTACGGTCAGCTGTCGAGCGAGGTCATGACGTGCTTGATGCGCGTGTAGTCCTCGAAGCCGTAGGCGGAGAGGTCCTTGCCGTAGCCGGACTTCTTGTATCCGCCGTGGGGCATCTCGGCGACGAGCGGGATGTGGGTGTTGATCCACACGCAGCCGAAGTCGAGGTTCTTGGACATCCGCATCGCGCGGCCGTGGTCCTTGGTCCACACGGACGAGGCGAGGGCGAACTCGACGTCGTTCGCGTACGCCAGGGCCTGGTCCTCGTCCGTGAAGGACTGGACCGTGATGACGGGGCCGAAGACCTCGTTCTGGATGATCTCGTCGTCCTGCTTGAGGCCGGAGACCACGGTCGGGGCGTAGAAGTAGCCCTTCTCGCCGACCTGGTGGCCGCCCGCCTCGACCTTGGCGTGGGCGGGGAGCCGCTCGATGAAGCCCGCGACCTGCTTCAGCTGGTTCGGGTTGTTCAGCGGACCGTAGAGCACGTCCTCGTCGTCCGGCTGCCCGGTCTTGGTGTCGGCCGCGTTCTTGGCCAGCGCCGCGACGAACTCGTCGTGGATCGACTCGTGGACCAGTACGCGACAGGCCGCGGTGCAGTCCTGGCCGGCGTTGAAGAAGCCCGCGACCGCGATGTCCTCGGCGGCCTTGGCGATGTCGGCGTCCTCGAAGACCACGACGGGGGCCTTGCCACCGAGCTCCAGGTGGACGCGCTTGACGTCCTTGGAGGCGCTCTCGGCGACCTGCATGCCCGCGCGCACCGAGCCGGTGATGGACGCCATCGCCGGGGTGGAGTGCTCGACCATGGCCCGGCCGGTGTCGCGGTCGCCGCAGACGACGTTGAAGACGCCCTTGGGCAGGATCTCGCCGATGATCTCCGCCATCAGGATGGTGGAGGCCGGGGTGGTGTCCGAGGGCTTGAGGACCACGGTGTTGCCCGCGGCCAGGGCCGGGGCGAACTTCCAGACGGCCATCATCATCGGGTAGTTCCACGGCGCGACCTGGGCGCAGACGCCGACCGGCTCACGGCGGACGATCGAGGTCATCCCCTCCATGTACTCGCCGGCCGAACGGCCCTCCAGCAGACGCGCGGCGCCCGCGAAGAAGCGGATCTGGTCCACCATCGGCGGCAGCTCCTCGCTGGCCGTGAGGCCCAGCGGCTTGCCGGTGTTCTCCGACTCGGTGGCGACCAGCTCCTCCGCGCGCGCCTCGAAGGCGTCCGCGATCTTCAGCAGCGCCTTCTGGCGCTCGGAGGGGGTCGCGTCGCGCCAGGCCGGGAAGGCGGCCGCGGCGGCGGCCATGGCGGCGTCGACGTCCGCCTGGCCGGAGAGGGGAGCAGTCGCGTACGCCTCGCCCGTGGCGGGGTTGACCACCTCGGTGGTCCGCCCGTCGGCGGCGTCCTTGAACTCCCCGCCGATGTAGTTGCGCAGACGACGCAGTTCGGTGGTCACTACAGCCACACTCCTGTGATCACATGTCCAATGGTTGAGACAGCTACCAAGACTAGCCTCTCAGACGCCGTTTTCGACAGGCCCACACATCACGAACTACGGAATCGGTGAGATCCGGCTCCCGAAACAACGAATTACATCGTTCTCGCCTTGCGGAACAGACGACTCCTCGTGCACAGTGAGGTCGTGGTCAGTCGAAGCGCAGATTCCAGGAACAGACAACCGTCCCCTTCGGTCGATGCTGTGTCCCTGGCGATCATCGAGCAACTGCAAGAGGACGGTCGTCGTCCTTACGCGGCGATCGGCAAGGCCGTAGGCCTGTCCGAGGCAGCGGTGCGCCAGCGAGTACAGAAGCTGCTCGACCAGGGCGTCATGCAGATCGTCGCCGTCACCGACCCGCTCACCGTGGGGCTCCGGCGCCAGGCGATGGTCGGCATCAACGTCGAGGGAGACCTCGACCCGGTGGCCGACGCCCTGACCGCGATGGCCGAGTGCGAGTACGTGGTGATGACCGCGGGCTCGTTCGACCTGATGGTGGAGATCGTCTGCGAGGACGACGACCACCTGCTGGAAACGATCAACAAGAAGATCCGCGCGCTCCCCGGCGTGCGATCAACCGAAAGCTTCGTTTACCTGAAGCTGAAGAAGCAGACCTACATGTGGGGAACGCGATAGCCGTGAGCCAGGACCTCTCCAAGACCGCCTACGACCACCTGTGGATGCACTTCACCCGCATGTCGTCGTACGAGAACTCGCCCGTACCCACCATCGTGCGCGGCGAGGGCACCTACATCTTCGACGACAAGGGCAAGCGCTACCTCGACGGTCTCGCCGGACTGTTCGTGGTCAACGCCGGTCACGGCCGCAAGGAACTGGCCGAGGTCGCGTACAAGCAGGCCCAGGAACTCGCCTTCTTCCCCATCTGGTCGTACGCGCACCCCAAGGCCGTCGAGCTCGCCGAGCGCCTCGCGCACTACGCCCCGGGCGACCTGAACAAGGTCTTCTTCACCACCGGTGGCGGCGAGGCCGTCGAGACCGCCTGGAAGCTCGCCAAGCAGTACTTCAAGCTTCAGGGCAAGCACACCAAGTACAAGGTCATCTCGCGTGCGGTCGCCTACCACGGCACCCCGCAGGGCGCCCTGTCGATCACCGGTCTGCCGGCCCTCAAGGCCCCCTTCGAGCCGCTGGTCCCCGGCGCGCACAAGGTGGTCAACACCAACATCTACCGCGCCCCGATCTACGGCGACGACCCCGAGGCCTACGGCCGCTGGTGCGCCGACCAGATCGAGCAGGAGATCCTGTTCGAGGGCGCCGACACCGTCGCCGCCGTCTTCCTGGAGCCGGTGCAGAACGCCGGTGGCTGCTTCCCGCCGCCGCCCGGGTACTTCCAGCGGGTCCGCGAGATCTGCGACGAGTACGACGTGCTCCTCGTCTCCGACGAGACGATCTGCGCCTTCGGCCGTCTGGGCACGATGTTCGCCTGTGACAAGTTCGACTACATCCCGGACATGATCACCTGTGCGAAGGGCATGACCTCGGGCTACTCCCCGATCGGTGCCTGCATCATCTCGGACCGGCTCGCCGAGCCGTTCTACAAGGGTGACAACACCTTCCTGCACGGCTACACCTTCGGCGGACACCCGGTGTCCTCCGCGGTGGCGCTCGCCAACCTCGACATCTTCGACAAGGAAGGCCTCAACCAGCACGTGCTGGACAACGAGGACGCCTTCCGCGCGACGCTGGAGAAGCTGCACGACCTGCCGATCGTCGGCGACGTCCGCGGCAACGGCTACTTCTACGGCATCGAGCTCGTCAAGGACAAGGTCACCAAGGAGTCCTTCACGGACGAGGAGACCGAGCGCGTGCTCTACGGCTTCCTCTCGAAGGCGCTCTTCGAGAACGGCCTGTACTGCCGCGCCGACGACCGTGGCGACCCGGTCATCCAGCTGGCCCCGCCGCTGACCGCCGACCAGGGCACCTTCGACGAGATCGAGGGCATCCTGCGCCGCGTGCTCACCGAGGCCTGGACCAAGCTCTAACCAGCCCGCGTCCTCCCACCGTCCTGCAGGCGGCAAACTGCCGGACCACACGGCCCGGATCCTCCGTTCGAGTGAGAACGCGGGGGTCCGGGCCGTGTGCTGTCACCATCCAAGACGTTCATCTCTTTACATCTCATTGCGGCGCCAGTGACCAAGCGGGCTCCGCTTCGTTCCCCCGGACGGAGGTGTACGCCATGGTGGCTCCACGGGACAACGCTCCGCCGGACAACGCTCCGTCGGACAAGGTCCTGCCCCAGGACGATCTGCTCTGGGCACGGTCCCTTCACTACTCCCACAGCGGATCGCCGGGCCTCATCGGGGTCTCGGTCGGCGTCCGCGCGGGAGAGATCCTCGCCCTGACCGGCCCCCGGGGCAGCGGCAAGACCACGCTCCTGCGCTGCCTGTCGGGACAGCTGCGGCCCGAACAGGGCGAGGTCTGGTTCAACAGCGTCCCCGTGCACACCATGGGGACCCTGGCCCGCGAACGGCTGCGCCGCGACCGCTTCGGCTGGATCGGCCCCGAGCCGCTGCTGCTGCCCGAACTGCGGGTCTGGGAGAACGCCGCCCTGCCGCTGCTGATGGCGGGCGCCGGACACCGCACCGCCAAACGGGCCGCCTGCGAATGGCTGGACCGCCTCGACATCGGATCCTTCGCCCGCAAGCACCCCGGCTCCCTCAACCGGGCCGAGTCCCAGCGCGTCGCCCTCGCCCGCGCCCTCGCGCACCTGCCCGCCGTGGTCTTCGCCGACGAGCCCACGGCCCCGCTGCACCGCACCGAGCGCTCCCTGCTGCTGCGCACCCTCACCACGGCCGCCCGCTCCCACGGCATCACCGTGCTGCTGGCCACCCACGACGAGGAGACCGCAGCCGTCGCCGACCGCCGGTTCTCCCTGCTCGACGGCCGGCCGGCCGCCGCGGCAGCCGCGGCCGGGCTCTCCCCGACCTCCTTCCCCCAGCCCCCGGAGGACCAGGCCGCGTGCTCGCTCTCCGCCTAGCCCGCGGCTCCCGGCCGCTGGTACAGCTGCGCCGGCTGCTCGTCGCCGCCGCCTCGGCCGGCAGCGGCTTCCTGCTGCTGTACGTGCTCGCGCAGGCCACCGCCCGGCCCGCCGGATCGTTCCCTCAGCTGCTGTGGGCCCTGGTCCCCCTCGCCGTCACCGTCCAGTTCGCCGTCGCCGTGGCCCGTACCGACCCCGCGACCCGGCCCCTGGAAGGACTCGACGCCGCCGGGCTGGGACCCGTACGGCTCACCCTGGTCGCGACGATCTCCACCGCCGTGGCCTGCACTCTCGGCAGCGCCATCGCCCTGGCCGTCTTCCTCCACCTGCGCGGGGACGTGACCGGGCTGCCCTTCGACGGCGCCGGGGCCGGGCTGCTCCACGCCGACCAGCCCCTGCCCGTCGCGGCCGCCCTCACCCTGTTGGCCATGCTTCCGTTGACCGCCTCGATCGCCACCGCCCTCGCCCTGCGCCCGCACCCCCGGCCCGCACCGCAGACCGCACTGCCCTGGGGCATCGCCCTCACCGCCTGCGGACTCGCCGTGCTGGCCTACGCCCGCCCCGGCGGAGCCGGCATGCCCGCGGGCTGGGCGCTGACCGCCCTCGGGCTCGCCCTCGCCGGACCGGGCCTGGCCTACGCCTGCGGGGCACTGGTCCAGTCCGTCCGCCCGGGCGCGCTCAGGCTGCTGGCCGGGCGGGCCCTCCAGGAGGAGGCCCCCCGCCTCGGCGCACCCCTCGGTGTCCTGTGCGCCGTCGGGGCGGGCGCCCTCAGCGCCATGGCCCTGCGCGATCACGGCGGGCTCCAGGTCCCGCTCGGCCCGCTGACCGCGCCCGCCGCCGCTCTGGTGGCCCTGTGCGCGGCCGCCACCCTGCTCACCTCCGCGGTCGAGGTCCACCAGGCACGGGCCGCCACCCGCGAGACCCTGACCGGGCTCGGAGCCCCGGGCAAGGTCCTCCGTACGGCCGCGACCGTACGGGCCACCGCGCTGGTGGCGGTGTGCCTGCCGCTCAGCTGGGGTGTGTCACAGCTGACGTCGCTGGCATTGACCCGCTGAGACGGGCAGCCCTTAGGGTGGGCCGAATGGTCAACCCACACATCGAGACCGATAACGAGATCGAGACCCTCGCCGAATTCGACCGGGTCGTGGCACGCGGCTCGCTCAGCGGGTACCGGATCCAGTCGGTCAACCTGCTGGAGCGGACCTTCGCCCTGCTGTCCGCCGACACCTCGTCGGCGGTCTTCCTGGGCTGCCCGATGGAACCGGACGCCTCGGTCAAGGTGCGCGCGGACGGCGCCCTGGTCTTCCCGCCCGTCCCCGACCTGCCGTTCAACCCGTACCGGGGCCTGCTCTACACGGCCGAGGAGCTCTTCACCGGGCTGTCCGACGGCTACGAGACCACCCCGGACGCCGAGGCGTACGCCTGGTTCCAGGAGACCAAGGCGGACGGGGACATCTACTCCTCGATGCTGCGCTCCATCCACGACGACACCATCTCCGACGCCCTCGACGAACACCTCGCCGGCGCCCGCGTGGTCGGTGTGATGGGCGGCCACGCCATGGCCCGCGGCGGCGACGCCTACCGGGGCGCGGCCGAACTCGGCCGGACGCTGACCCGCTCCGGGCTGACCGTGGCCACCGGCGGCGGCCCCGGCGCGATGGAGGCGGCCAACCTCGGCGCGTACCTCGCCCCGGCCCCCGACGAGGCCCTCCCCGAAGCCCTGCGGATGCTGGCCAAGGCCCCGTCCTTCACCCCGTCCGTCTCCGACTGGGCGCGCGCGGCCTTCGCCGTACGGGAACGCTGGCCGGCGGTCACGGGCGGCGACTCGGTGGGCATCCCGACCTGGTTCTACGGACACGAGCCGCCGAACCCGTTCGCCGGGCACATCGCGAAGTACTTCGCGAACGCCACCCGGGAGGACGGGCTGCTCGCCCGGTCCAACGCGGGCGTGGTGTTCCTGCCGGGCGCGGCGGGCACGGTCCAGGAGATCTTCGACAACGCAACGCCCAACTACTACGCGTCCCGGGGCGAGCCCACGCCGATGGTCCTCGTCGACCGCGCCCACTGGACCGAACGGCTGCCGGCCTGGCCGCTGCTCCAGGCGCTGGCCCGGGGCCGGTCGATGGAGTCCCGGATCGCCCTGGTCGACTCGGTGTCCGAGGTCCCGGCGGCCCTCGCCGCGATGAACTGACCTCGACGACCTGACCGGGGCAGGCAACTTCTCTCGCCTTTTCCACGTCTGGAAGAGGTACGCACTACGTAAAACCTGCCAGACGTGAACGGAGCCCTCGGGTGCTCATAGGCCTGCTCACCGCCATCGCGGCGTCCATCTGCTACGGCACGGGATCCGTCCTGCAAGCCGTGGGCTCACGGCGGGCGGCCCGGATGTCGCCGGCCGCCGCGGGGGTCACCCAGCACGGCGGCCCGAACCTCACTTCCACGGCGAAGGCCGCGATGACCTGGGAGTTCATCGTCGGCACGATCCTGGACTTCGTGGGCTTCGGCCTGGGAGCCCTGGCCGCGCGTCTCCTCCCCCTCTTCCTCTCCCAGACGGTCATCAGCGCCAACCTGGTGATCACGGCCGTGCTGAGCGTGAAGATGCTCGGCATCCGGCTGACCCGGAAGGAATGGACCTCCATCGGGGTCGTCTGCGCGGCCCTGGTCCTGCTGGCGACGGCCGCGGGCCACGAGGGCGGCCACTACGCGCCGGCCGCCACGCACTGGTGGCTCCTGGCGGTGACCGCGCTGATCATCGTGGGCGGCACGGTGGCGGTACGTTTCCTCGGCGCCCGGGCCGCGATCCTGGCGGGCCTGCTGTCGGGTCTGGCGTTCGGCGCGCTGGGCGTCGGGGTCCGCATCCTGAACGGCGTGGAGCCGTTCTCGTTCTCCTCGCTCCTCGCCGACCCGGCCCTCTACGCCATCGTCCTGGCGGGGGTCGGCGGCATGTACCTGCACACCGTGGCGCTCCAGATCGGCTCGGTGAACGGCGCCACCGCCGCCCTGGTGGTCGGCGAAACCGTGCTCCCCGGAGCGATCGGCGTCCTCTGGCTGGGCGACGCGTCCCGCCCCGGCATGGCCTGGCTGGCTGTCCTCGGCTTCGTCCTGGCGGTGACGGGCGCAGTGGCAGTCGCCTGGTACGGCAACCACGAGGGCACGGAAACCCCATCGGAACCGGAGCCCGACACATCCACCTTGGCCGGCGTCTGAGCCCTTTTCAGCCGTCCGGCGTTTGAGGACCGGGTCCGGGCCGAGCCCGGGGAACGGGCGAAGGGCGGGTAGGTGACTTACCCCGCGCAGCGGCGAAGGTCGCTGCAGGGACTTGCCCCGCGCAGCGGCGAAGGTCGCTGCGGGGATTTGCCCCGCGCAGCGGCCCCCTACTCCCCCGGCAGCACGACCACCTCGGCCGGGGCGAAGCCCACCGAGACCCGGTCCCCGACCGCCGGCGCCCCCTCCAGCCCACACTCGGCCTCCAGCACGGGCCCGACCTCGGGCCGCAGCAGCAGCGCGACGTGCGTCCCCCGGAAGGTCCGCGACACCACCTCGCACCCCAGCCCCACGGCCGACAGCACGACCCCGGCGGGCCGGATCAGCACCTGGTGCTCCCCCGCCGGCGACCCGGCCGGAACCGGGACCTTCCCCCACGGAGTCGCCGCCACCCCGGCGGAAAGCTCCGCCGGGACCACGTTCTCGAAGCCCAGGAACCGCGCCACGAACTCCGACGCCGGCCGCTGCCACACCTCCAGCGGGGTCCCCGCCTGCGCGATCCGCCCGTCCCGCATGACGACCACCCGGTCGGCCAGCGCGAACGCCTCGCCCTGGTCGTGCGTGACGGCCAGCACGGTCGTGCCCAGCCGCGAGAACAGCCCCTGGAGCTCCACCACGAGCCGCTCCCGCAGCCCGCGGTCCAGCTGCCCGAGCGGCTCGTCCAGCATCAGCAGCCGCGGCGAAGGAGCGAGCGCCCGCGCCAGCGCGACCCGCTGCTGCTCGCCGCCGGACAGCGAGGCCACCGCCCGGCCCTGCGCCCCGGGGAGCCCGACCAGCTCCAGGAGTTCGGTGACCCGGGCCTCGGAGGACCGCTTCGAGGCACCCCGCATCCGCAGGCCGAAGGCGACGTTCCCGCCCACGTCCCGGTGCGGGAACAGCTGGTGGTCCTGGAACATCAGGCCCACCCCCCGCCGGTGTACGGGAACCGCGGCCTGGTCGGCGCCGCCCAGCAGCACCCTCCCGTCGGCGACGGGCTGGAGCCCGGCCACCACTCGGAGCAGGGTGGACTTGCCGCTTCCGCTCGGCCCGAGCACGCACACGATCTCGTGCTCGGCGACCGCCAGGTCCACACCGTCCAGGGCGGACGCGACCGCACGCTCGCCGAAGCGGACCGACACCCCTTCCAGTTGAAGCAGGGTCATCAGAATTCTCCGGAGGTCTTGTCGGGTCGCAGTCGCTCCAGCGCCAGCAGGGACACCGCGCACACCAGCATCAGGATCGTGCTCAGGGCCATCGCCTGCCCGTAGTTCATCTCCCCGGCCCGCCCCAGCAGCCGCGCCACGGCGACCGGCAGCGTCGGATGGTCGGGCCGCGCGATGAAGACGGTGGCCCCGAACTCCCCGAGGGACACGGCGAAGGCGAAGCCCGCCGCGATCAGCAGGGCCCGCCGCACCATCGGCAGGTCCACCTCCCGCCAGGCCCGCAGCGGTGAGGCGCCGAGCACGGCGGCGGCCTCCCGCAGCCGTCCGTCCACCGCGCGCAGGACCGGCAGCATGGTCCGTACGACGAAGGGAACGCCCACCAGCGCCTGCGCCAGCGGCACCAGGATCCACGAGGTCCGCAGGTCCAGCGGCGGCTTGTCGAGGGTGATGAGGAAGCCGAAGCCGACGGTCACGGCCGACACCCCCAGCGGGAGCATCAGCAGCGCGTCGAAGCCCCGTACGAAACGGCCCGCGCGGCGGGTCAGTGCCGCGGCGGCGAGCCCGCCGACGACCAGCGCGATGGCGGTGGCGGCGAGCGCGTACTGCAGGGAGTTCCAGATCGCCTCCAGCGGCGGCACCAGGAAGGTTCCGCCACCGGCGCCGACTTCCTGGAGCGCCCGGTAGAAGCCGAACCCGTACCCGCCGGGGGCGTCGAGGGAACGTTCCACGAGCACGGCGAGCGGCGCCACGATCAGCAGTGCCACGGTCAGCAGCACCCCGCCGAGCAGGGTGCGCTGGGCCCAGCCGCGCGGCCGGTGCGTGGTCCGCCCCGGGTCGACCAGCCGCAGTGCGGTCTCCCGCTTGCGCACGGTCCAGGCGTGCACGCCGAGGATCGCTCCGATGGCCGCGAACTGCACCATCGTCAGCACGGCGGCAGTCGGCAGGTCCAGGAGCTGCGCGGTCTGCCGGTAGACCTCCACCTCCAGGGTGGAGTACGCGGGCCCGCCCAGGATCTGCACGACACCGAAGGAGGAGAACGTGAACAGGAACACCATCAGCGAGGCGGCCGCGACGGCCGGCCCCAGCGCGGGCAGCGTCACGCGCCGCCAGGCGGCGAACCGCCCGGCGCCCAGCACCCGGGCGGCCTCCTCCTGGCGCGGGTCCAGCTGCGCCCACAGCCCGCCCACCGTGCGGATGACCACGGCGTAGTTGAAGAAGACGTGCGCGAGCAGGATCGCCCAGACGGTCGTGTCGAGGCGGATCCCCCACACCTCGTCCAACAGACCGTTGCGTCCTACGAGCGCCAGGAACGCGGTGCCGACCACGACGGTCGGCAGCACGAACGGCACCGTCACGAGCGCCCGCAGTAGCTGTTTGCCGGGGAACTCGAAGCGGGCGAAGACGTACGCGCCGGGGAGCGCGATCAGGAGCGTGAGCGCCGTGGACGCGAGCGCCTGCCAGGTGGTGAACCAGAGCACGTCGCCGATGTCGGGCCGGGCCAGCACCTCGCCGATCCGGCCGAACTGCCAGCCGGCGTCCGACTTGAGCCCGCGCCCCACGATCGCGGCCACGGGGTACGCGAAGAACAGCCCGAAGAAGACGAGCGGCACGGCCATCAGACCGAGCCTGACGGCCGTGGCCCGCCCGCTCTCCTTCGCAGCCTCGCTCACTCGTCCTACTTCACGACGAGGGTGGACCAGGTCTTGATCCACTGGTCACGGTTCTTGGCGATGGCCTCCGGGGCGACCGTCTCGGGCTTCTCGATGACCACGCCGTGCTTGGTGAACAGCTCCGGCAGCACCGCGTCCTTGGTCACCGGGTTCACGAACATCTGGAGCGGCATGTCTTCCTGGAACTTCTTGGAGATCAGGAAGTCCAGGAGCGCCTTGCCGCCCTCCTCGTTCTTCGCGCCCTTGAGCAGACCCGCGAACTCGGTCTGGCGGAAGCACGTGCCCGTCGCGACGCCCGTCGGGGCCTCGGCCGGCTGCGGCTCGCCGTAGAGGACCTCGACCGGCGGGCTGGAGGCGTAGGAGACGACCAGCGGGCGGTCGCCCTTGGCCTTCTTGCCGCCGGCCGAGCCGGAGAAGCGCTCGTTGTAGGCCTGCTCCCAGCCGTCGACGACCTCGACGCCGTTGGCCTTGAGCTTGCTCCAGTAGTCCTTCCAGCCCTCGTTCCCGTACTTGCCGACGGAGGCGAGGAGGAAGCCGAGGCCGGGCGAGGAGGTCGCGGCGTTCTCGGTGACCAGCAGGTTCTTGTACTCCGGCTTGATCAGGTCGTCCAGCGTCTGCGGCGGGGCGAGCTTCTTGTCGGCGAAGTAGGCCTTGTCGTAGTTCACGCAGATGTCGCCGGAGTCCACGGGGGTGACCCGGTGCTCCTTGTCGAGCACGAACTCGGGCTTCACGTCGGCCAGCCCCTTGGCCTCGTACGGCGTGAAGATGCCCTGGTCGAGGGCCCGGGAGAGGAGCGTGTTGTCCACGCCGAAGAAGACGTCGCCGCGCGGAGAGCCCTTGGTGAGGATCTCCTGGTTCAGTGCCGCGCCCGCGTCTCCGGACTTCAGGACCTTGACGGTGTAGCCGCTCTGCTGCTCGAACTCCTTGAGGACCGTGTCGGTCACGTTGAAGGAGTCGTGCGAGACGAGGGTGATCGTCTTGGACTTCGGGGCGTCGCTCGCCCCGGCGGACTTGTCCTTGGCGTCGCCGCCGCAGGCGCTGAGCGTGGTGACGCCGAGCGCGGCCGCGAGCGCGACGCCCGCCATCTTCTTGGTGGTGCTCATTGGTGCATTCCTCCTGGGATGTCCAGGAGAAGACGCGGCCCTGCCCGGCGCTCTGTGGAGCGGACGCCGGGCAGGGCGCAACAGCTTGAGTGATGACCGAACTTCCTACCCCGAATGACCGGGGCGAGGTTCAGAGGGTCTGCGGTGACGGATACCGCACTCTCAGCGCTGTGGCGCTCCCCTGTCGGAATATGAAATTGGTTTCGGCCACAGTACCCCGCGGCCGAAAGCAAACCTTAACTGGCGGAAATCAGCGCTCCGAGGCGGCGAGCTGACCGCACGCGCCGTCGATCTCCTGACCGCGGGTGTCGCGGACGGTCACCGGCACGCCGTGGCGGGCGATGGCCTCCACGAACGCCTTCTCGTCCTCGGGCCGCGAGGCGGTCCACTTCGAACCCGGCGTCGGGTTCAGCGGGATCAGGTTGACGTGCACGCGCTTGCCCTTGAGCAGCCTGCCGAGCAGGTCGCCGCGCCAGGCCTGGTCGTTGATGTCGCGGATCAGGGCGTACTCGATGGAGATCCGGCGGCCGGACTTCTCCGCGTACTCCCAGGCCGCGTCGAGCACCTCGCGGACGTTCCAGCGGGTGTTCACGGGGACCAGGGTGTCGCGCAGCTCGTCGTCCGGCGCGTGCAGGGAGACGGCCAGGCGGCACTTGAAGCCCTCGTCGGCGAAGCGGTGCATCGCCGGGACCAGGCCCACGGTGGAGACGGTGATCCCGCGCTGGGACAGGCCCAGGCCGTCGGGCTCCGGGTCGGTGAGGCGGCGGATGGCGCCGACGACGCGGTTGTAGTTGGCGAGCGGCTCGCCCATGCCCATGAAGACGATGTTCGACAGCCGGGCGGGCCCGCCGGGGACCTCGCCGTCGCGCAGGGCGCGCATGCCGTCGACGATCTGGTGCACGATCTCGGCCGTCGACAGGTTGCGGTCGAGACCGGCCTGGCCGGTGGCGCAGAACGGGCAGTTCATGCCGCAGCCGGCCTGCGAGGAGATGCACATGGTGACCCGGTCCGGGTAGCGCATCAGCACGGACTCGACGAGCGTGCCGTCGTGCAGCTTCCACAGGGTCTTGCGGGTGGTGTCGTCATCGCACGAGATGTGGCGGATGACGTTCATCAGGTCCGGCAGCAGCTCCTGCTGGAGCTTCTCGCGGGACGCCGCGGGGATGTCGGTCCACTCGGCCGGGTCGTGCGCGTACCGGGCGAAGTAGTGCTGGGAGAGCTGCTTGGCCCGGAAGGGCTTCTCACCGATCGCGGCGACCGCCTCCCGGCGCTCCTCGGGGGTGAGGTCGGCGAGGTGCCGGGGCGGCTTCTTCGCTCCACGAGGGGCGACGAAAGTGAGCTCTCCCGGGACTGGGCGGGCCATGGCAGGTACTCCTTGTAAGACGAAAGGCGCGCCGCAGAAGCAGCGCGCCTTCCAAGAGTAACCGCCCCGCCTGGACGGGCGTCTTTTCGCAGGTCAGCCGGTGCCGACGAACAGCGCCAGCAGCAGCCAGACCACCGGGGCCGTCGGAAGCAGGGAGTCCAGCCGGTCCATGATGCCGCCGTGGCCCGGCAGCAGGGTGCCCATGTCCTTGATCCCGAGATCCCGCTTGATCATGGATTCCCCGAGGTCGCCGAGCGTGGCGCTGACCGCGACGGCGAGGCCGAGCACCAGGCCCTGCCACCAGACGCCCCCGTCGATCAGGAACTCCATGCACAGCGCGCCGGCCGCCATCGCGAAGGCCACCGCTCCGAAGAGCCCCTCGCGGGTCTTTCCGGGGCTGATGCGCGGGGCGAGCTTGGTCTTGCCGAAGCGCCAGCCGACCGCGTAGGCCCCGGTGTCGCTGACCACCGTCAGGAGCAGGAAGGTGATCACCCGCTGCGGCCCGTCGTCGGCGGTGAGCAGCATCGCGACGAAGGTGGCCAGGAACGGCACGTAGAACGCCGCGAAGGCACCCGCCGTGACGTCCTTGAGGTAGTCCTCGGGCGGCTCGGTCATCCTCCAGACGAGGACGGCCAGCACCGTCAGCGCCATGGCCACCCAGGCACCCTCGGCACCGCGGACGTATCCGGCGATGACCATGGCCGCGCCGCCGATGGCGAGCGGGACCAGCGGGGCCTTGATGCCCTTCTTCTCCTGGAGCCGGGAGGTGAGCTCCCACAGGCCGACGACGACCGCCACGACGACGACGCCGACGAAGACGGCCTTGACGATGAGCAGCGAGGCGAAGATCACCGCGCCGAGGCCCACTCCGACCCCTATGGCGGCACGCAGGTCCCGCCCGGCCCGCTTCTTCTGAGGCGGGGGCGAGGCGTCCTGCGGTGCCGGCGAAGGCGGGGGGCTGGGCATGGGCTCCTGCGGCGGCGTCTCGGCGCGGAAGAGGGAGCCGCCGTCAGCGGCGGCCCCCCGATCGCGTGCTTCCCGGTCGTCGAAGTCACGGCCGGCGGCATCGGGCACGATGGGCATGGGCCGAGTGTGCGGGCCCACCAGCGCATCGTAGGCGGGACCCGCCGGAACCGGCTCCGGCTGCCAGGAAGTGTCGTTCATCAGACTTCGAGGAGCTCGGCTTCCTTGTGCTTCAGGAGCTCGTCCACCTGCGCGACGTACTTCGCGGTGGTGTCGTCGAGCTCCTTCTCGGCGCGGCGCACCTCGTCCTCGCCGGCTTCCTTGTCCTTGACCAGCTTGTCGAGGGCGTCCTTCGCCTTGCGGCGAATGGCGCGGATCGACACCTTGGAGTCCTCGGCCTTGGTGCGCGCGACCTTGATGTACTCCTTGCGGCGGTCCTGCGTCAGCTCGGGGAAGGTCACCCGGATGATGCTGCCGTCGTTGCTGGGGTTGACGCCCAGGTCGGAGTCGCGGATGGCCGTCTCGATGTTGCGCAGGGCGCTCTTGTCGAACGGGGTCACGATCGCCATGCGCGGCTCGGGGACCGAGAAGGAGGCGAGCTGGTTGATGGGCGTGATGGCGCCGTAGTACTCCGCCACGATCTTGTTGAACATCGCCGGGTGCGCACGACCGGTGCGAATCGCGGCGAAGTCTTCCTTGGCGACGACGACGGCCTTTTCCATCTTCTCCTCGGCCTCGAGGAGGATCTCTTCGGTCACCACGTGCTCCTGCATGTCAGAAATGGATGGTTCAGGCGGACGGGGCCTGCTCAGGCCCGGGTGCCCTGGTCGCTCACGAGCGTGCCGATCTTCTCACCCTTGACGGCTCGCGCGATATTGCCCTCGGCGAGCAGCTCGAAGACCAGGATCGGCAGCTTGTTGTCGCGGCACAGCGTGATGGCGGTGGCATCGGCGACCTTGAGGTCGCGCGACAGCACCTCGCTGTACTCCAGCGCGTCGAACTTCACCGCGTCCGGGTTCTTCTTGGGGTCGGAGTCGTAGACCCCGTCGACGCCGTTCTTGCCCATGAGAAGGGCTTCCGCGTCGATTTCCAGGGCTCGCTGGGCGGCCGTGGTGTCGGTGGAGAAGTAGGGCATGCCCATGCCGGCGCCGAAGATGACGACGCGGCCCTTCTCCAGGTGCCGAACGGCACGGAGCGGGATGTACGGCTCGGCGACCTGGCCCATGGTGATGGCCGTCTGGACGCGGGAGTCGATGCCTTCCTTCTCCAGGAAGTCCTGGAGGGCAAGGCAGTTCATGACCGTACCGAGCATGCCCATGTAGTCGGACCGGGCCCGGTCCATGCCGCGCTGCTGGAGTTCGGCGCCGCGGAAGAAGTTGCCGCCGCCGATCACCACGGCGATCTCCGCGCCGTCGCGGACCACCGCGGCGATCTCGCGGGCGATGGCGTGGACTACGTCGGGGTCGACGCCCAGTCCTCCGCCACCGGAGAAGGCCTCGCCCGACAGCTTCAGCATGAAGCGGCGGCCCTTCTTGTCCTGGTCGCTCTTGTCGTCGGAAGCGGTGTGGGTGTCCACGCCCTGATTCATGGAGATCTCCTCGTGCACATACGAAGAAGGCCATTGCCGGTGGGTCCTCGCGGTTCCCTCTACGGCAATGGCCTCCTCGTCAGATCTGCGGTCGCCCTGCGCGAACGCGGGCGACTGCTTCAGACCCTACCGGGGTCCGGTGTCCGTCGCGTACGGACGGACTCAGATGCCGACCTTGATGCGCGAGAAGCGCACCAGGGTGACACCGGCCTCGTCCAGAACCTTCTGGACCGACTTCTTGTTGTCCAGGGCGTAGTCCTGGCCGAGCAGCGTGTTGTCGCGGAAGAAGCCGTTGACACGACCCTCGACGATCTTCGGCAGCGCGGCTTCGGGCTTGCCCTCGGCGCGGGTGACCTCTTCGGCCACGCGACGCTCGGACTCGACCACGTCGGCCGGCACGTCTTCCTTGGAGAGCCACTTCGGCGCGAACGCGGCGATGTGCTGCGCGACGCCGCGGGCGACCTCGGCGTTCTCCTTGTCCAGCTCGACGAGGACGCCGATCTGGAACGGCAGGTCGGGCATGGTGCGGTGCATGTACGCCGAGACGTAACCGCCGGTGAACTGCGCGAAGCGGTCCAGGACGATCTTCTCGCCGAGGTTGGCGTTGGCCTCGTCCACGAACGCCTGCACGGTCTTGCCGGGCTCGATCTCGGACGCCAGCAGCGCCTCGACGTCGGCCGGGGAGGTCGCGGCGATGTGGGCGGCCAGCTGGTTGGTGACGGCCTGGAACTTCTCGCCCTTGGCGACGAAGTCCGTCTCGCACTTCAGCTCGACGATGACACCGGAGGTGTTGTCGTCGGAGATGATCGAGGCAACGGCACCGTTCTCGGCAGAACGGCCTTCGCGCTTGGCGACGCCCTTCTGACCCTTGATGCGGAGGGCCTCGATGGCCTTGTCGACGTCACCGTCGGACTCGACCAGCGCGTTCTTGCAGTCCATCATGCCGACGCCGGTGAGCTCGCGGAGCTTCTTGACGTCAGCGGCGGTGTAGTTCGCCATGAGTCTGGGATTCTCTCTCGAAGTCGTAGATCTACGGGTGAACGGCGGAGGAGACGCGCTCGTGGCGCGGCTCCCCCGCCGTCATCGTCCGTGCTGCGAGTGCCCGGCGCATGAACGCCGGGCGCTCTCAGTGGGTCAGGCCTGCTCGGCGTCGGCGGCCGGAGCCTCGACGACGGCCTCGGCGGCGACCTCGGCCTCGGCGGCCGGAGCGGCCTCAGCCTCGACGGCGGGGGCGTCGACAACAGCCTCGGCGGCCGGAGCGGCCTCGGCGTCGTCGGCCTTCTTCTCACCCTCGAGCAGGTCGCGCTCCCACTCGGCGAGCGGCTCGGCGGCGGCCTTCTCGCCCGGCTTCGAGTCGCCAGTGGCGGCACCGGAACGGGCGATGAGGCCCTCGGCGACGGCGTCGGCGATCACGCGGGTGAGCAGGGTGACGGAGCGGATCGCGTCGTCGTTGCCCGGGATCTTGTAGTCGACCTCGTCGGGGTCGCAGTTGGTGTCGAGGATCGCGACGACCGGGATGTGGAGCTTGCGCGCCTCACCGACGGCGATGTGCTCCTTCTTGGTGTCGACGATCCAGACGGCGCTGGGGACCTTCGACATCTCGCGGATACCACCGAGGGTCTTCTCCAGCTTGATCTTCTCGCGAGAGAGGACCAGGAGCTCCTTCTTGGTGAGACCCGAGGCGGCGACGTCCTCGAAGTCGATCGCCTCAAGCTCCTTCAGACGCTGAAGGCGCTTGTAGACGGTGGAGAAGTTGGTGAGCATGCCACCCAGCCACCGCTGGTTGACGTACGGCATACCAACGCGCGTCGCCTGCTCGGCGATGGCCTCCTGGGCCTGCTTCTTGGTACCGACGAACATGATGGAACCGCCGTGGGCGACGGTCTCCTTCACGAACTCGTAGGCGCGGTCGATGTACGACAGCGACTGCAGCAGGTCGATGATGTAGATGCCGTTGCGCTCCGTGAAGATGAAACGCTTCATCTTCGGGTTCCAACGGCGGGTCTGGTGACCGAAGTGGACGCCGCTTTCCAGCAGCTCCCGCATCGTTACGACGGCCATGGCCATCTCCTTGTTTTCTCGGTTTGGTTCCTGACGCCCCTGTCGCGCCCTGCCCCCGTAGAGGGGACCGAGAGACGCTGTCACCTGGCCCTGAGGGGCCGGTGCTGGGGCGTGCGAAGTCGACCCGGTGACCCGGATCGCCACAAGAAGTGTACGGGACCCGGTGGTATGCCGGATGACGCGGTTGTCCACAGCCGCCCGCCCGTCCACAGGCCCGGGCGGGACCGGCCCCGGGAGCGGAACCCTGGCCCCCATGACAAAGCTGCTGCTCACCCTGCTGCTGCCCCTGAGCCTCACCCTGGGCCTCGCCTCGGCCCCGCCTCCGGCCGCACCGATGCCGCCGCGCGCTCCGGCGGGCGGGCGCCCGCTCCCGTCCCCCCTGACGGTGGTCCGCTGGTGGGACCCGCCCCCGACCCCGTACGCGGCGGGCCACCGCGGGGTGGACCTGGCGGCCCCGGTGGGCGCGGAGCTACGCGCGGTGGGCCCGGGCCGGGTCCACTACGCCGGTCAGGTCGCGGGCCGCGGGGTCCTCTCCCTGACCCTCCCGAACGGCCTGCGCACGACCTACGAACCGGTCCGCCCCCTGGTGGCGGAGGGCGCCGAGGTCACGGCGGGCCAGGTGGTGGCCGTCCTCACGGACGGCCACCACTGCTCCCGCCCCTGCCTCCACTGGGGCCTCCTCCACACGACCACCTACCTCAACCCCCTGACCCTCCTCCCCCGCCCAACCCCCCGCCTGCTGCCCCTGCTCAGCCATGCACCGCCCGAGGACCGGGCACAGCCAATCCAGCCGTCCGGCGCTCGAGGACCGGGCCCTGCTTCTCAGCCGTCCGGCGCTCGAGGACCGATCCCTGCTTCTCAGCCGTCCGGCGTTTGAGGACCGGGGTCTGGGGCGGAGCCCCAGGGGGTCCGGGCGCAGCCCGGTACCCCCTCAGCCCGTCCGGCGTTTGAGGACCGGGGTCCGGGCAGCGCCCGGGGAACGGTGGAAGGGCGGGTCGGGGACAGCCCCGCAGGGCAGCCGGCCACCCGCACCGGGCCGCGCCCGACGCAAAACCGGGGCCGGGGCCGGGGGCCGGGGCCGGCCCCGGGGCCGCATCGGGGCCGGGGCCGGTCAGCCCCCGACGCCCCGCAGGGCCATGGCCACCGCCGCGTCCGTGACCACGACGGGATCTTCCCCCGCGCCCGCCTCGATCCGCCGGACGGCAGCATCCACCACACCCTGGAGCAGCATCGCCGCAAGCCTCGGCTCCGCCTGCCCCAGCGCGCCCAACGCCTCCACGATCATCGCGATCAGACTCCCGTGCGCCGCACGGATCTTCTCCCGCGCCCCGGCGTCCAGCTCGCTCGCCGAGATCGCCACGACCGCCCGGTGCCTCTTGTCACCCACCAGCCCCAGCTGGCTGCGCACGTACGCCTCGATCTTCGCCTCCGGCGCCTCCGCCTCGGACATCGCGGCCTCGATCTCGGCCGCCCACACGGGGAAGTCCACCGCGCACAGCTCTTCTACGACGGCCGCGCGGGACCGGAAGTACTCGTACACGGAGGACCGGGCGAGACCGGTCCTCTCGGCGAGGGCGGGGAAGGTCAGCGCTTCCGTCCCCCCTTCGGACAGCAGGGAACGCGCGGCGTCCAACAGGGCGCCGCGCTGCATCGACCGGTGCTCGGCCACGGAGGCCGCTCGAATCCTGGGCACGCATCCACTCTACGGACGTACCGCAAGGCCGTCGCACGCTCTCGGCCCCGCTCGCGACGCCACCCGCGACCCCGCCCTCGCGCGCCGGCACCCCCGCCCCCGGCTCAGCGCCCGACGTCCGCCAGCTTCGCCCGCAGCTGCAGGACCGACTTGGTGTGGATCTGGCTGACGCGGCTCTCGGTGACCCCGAGGACGTTGCCGATCTCGGCGAGGGTGAGGCCCTCGTAGTAGTAGAGGGTCACCACCGTCTTCTCCCGCTCGGGCAGCGTGTTGATGGCCCGCGCCAGCAGCCGCCGCAACTCCCGGTCCTCCGCGACCTCCACCGGGTTGTCCGCGGCGGTGTCCTCCAGGGTGTCCATCAGGGAGAGACGGTCCCCCTCCCCGCCCACGTGCAGCAGCTCTTCGAGGGCGACCACGTTGGCGAGCGACAACTGGCTGAAAACGGCGTGGAGATCCTCCACCCCGATGCCCATCTCCCCGGCGACCTCGTGCTCGGTCGGGGTACGCCGCAGCTGGGCCTCCAGCGTGGCGTAGGCCCGCTCCACGGCGCGCGCCTTCTGCCGCACCGAGCGCGGGATCCAGTCCAGCGCCCGCAACTCGTCGATCATCGCGCCGCGGATGCGGGTGATCGCGTACGTCTCGAACTTGATGGACCGTTCGATGTCGAACTTCTCGATGGCGTCGATCAGCCCGAAGACTCCGGAGGAGACGAAATCGGCCTGTTCCACATTGGGCGGCAGGCCGACGCTGACCCGGCCCGCCACGTACTTCACGAGGGGCGAGTAGTGCAGGATCAGCTGCTCCCGCAGCCGCTCGTCACCCGAGTCCTTGTACGAGCGCCACAGCACCTCCAGCGACGAGGGCGCGGTGGACCGCTCGCTGCCGCGCGCAGCGGGGGGCACCGCAGCGCGGTCGGACCCTGAGGTGTGCTGGGGCATGCTTCGCCTTTGCCGGAGCCGGATTCCTTGGGAGCGTAGCGTGACGGAAGTGTCGCGGTGCGCGAAGAGTACGGGATCGCGCGGGCCCGCAAGGGCGCCCCGACTCGCGCGGGCGACCCGGGACCGGCGCCTGGCGCACGGTCCCGGCGGGTGCCACCGGGAGGACCGCGTCTCTCATCGGCTTCACTCTTTCACCGGAACGCCCCAGGTCAACGACCGCCTCGCCGGGGAACTCCGCCGTATGCGCCTCCTCTCGGCCGCTTCGAGGTCAACTGCCAGCCGTCGCCCTGCCGTTCGACGAACCCCAGAGAGTGAAGTTCGTACAGTCTGCCGATGACTTCATCGGTGCCGGTGCCCGCCGCGAGGGCCAGTTCCCCCAAGTCGGCCGGGCGCCCCGCCGGCAGGGCTTCGAGCACCCTGACCGCGTCGGGACCCAGCAGGTCACGGGCGATCACGGGGCCCCGCCGCTCGGGGGCCAGCTCCCCCATCCCCCCGACCAGCTCGACGACCTCCGCCGCGTCCGTGACCAGCGCGGCCTCGCCGCGCAGCAGTTCGTGCACACCGGCCGAGAGCCCGCTGGTGGCCGGGCCCGGGATGCCCATGGTGATCCTCCCCAGCGCCTGGGCCCGCCGGGCGGTGACCAGCGATCCGCTGCGGTGGGCCGCCTCCACGACGACCGTCCCCCGGGTCAGGGCTGCGATGACGCGGTTGCGCAGGACGAACCGGCTCGGCGTGGGGTGGCTGCCCGGCGGCAGTTCTCCGAGGAGCAGCCCCTGGGAGGCGATCCGGCCGAGCAGTCCGGCGTGCCCGCGCGGGTAGGGCACGTCCACCCCGCAGGCCAGCACGGCGACTGTGGCTCCGCCGGCGGCGAGAGCGCCGCGGTGGGCGGCGCCGTCGATCCCGTAGGCGGCACCCGAGACCACCACCCAGCCTCGCTCGGCGAGTTCACCGGCCAGGCTCTGGGCCATGTGTGCCCCGTACGGGGTGCACGCGCGGGCCCCGACCACCGCCACGGAGCGCAGGGCCCAGGCCCGCAGGCTCGGCCTGCCCCGCACCCACAGCCCGACGGGCCGGGCGTCGCCGAGGTCGTCCAGCTGGCTCGGCCACTCCGCCGACCCGGGGCAGACGAACCGGCCCCCGGTCTCGGCGGCGAGCGCCAGGTCCCGCCGGGGATCGGCCGCCGCGGCCCGGCGGCGGTATCCGGCGAGCCGCTCGGCGCCTACCCCGCTCAGCACCCCGGGCTCCGGTTCGGGGCCGGTCAGCAGCCGTATCAGCCCGACGGCCCCGTACGCCCGCAGCCAGCGCCCGCCGTGCTCCTCCCCGGGCTCCAGGACCCGGGTGAGCGCGGCCCGTGCGAGCACCTCGTCGCCGGGCTCGGCCCGCGGCTCCGGGCCGGCTGCCGGTGGCGCCTGTACGGGTCCCCGTCCGGGTGCCCGGCCCGCTCCCGGGGCCGACGCCGCGGCGGTCATGAGGCGGCGTCCAGGTGCGCCGTGGCTCCGCGGGCGATTCCGGTGCGCAGTTCGAGGGCGACCGCCACGTCCAGGGCGTCGGGGCGGTCCCGGCTCCTCAGGTCGGCCACCGTCCAGGCGACCCGGAGCACCCGGTCGAGCCCCCGCGCGGTCAACAGCCCGCGCTCCAGGTCCCGCTCTGCCTGGGCCAGTGCTCCGGGGGCGGCCGGCCAGCGCGTCCGCAGCTCGTGGCCCGGGACCTCCGCGTTGAGCCGCCAGGGCGTGCCGTCGAGCCGGGCCGCCGCCCGGTCGCGGGCCTCGCGGACCCGGTCGGCGACCACCGCCGTGGCTTCGCCGCGGCCGCCCCGTCCCAGCAGATCGGAGCGGGTGACCGGCTCGACCTCGACGCGCAGGTCCACCCGGTCCAGCAGCGGCCCCGACAGCCGGGCCTGGTAGCGGCGGACGACCGAGGCCGGGCAGTCGCAGCCGGTCCCGTGCAGGGTGTGCCGCCCGCAGGGGCAGGGGTTGGCGGCCAGCACCATCAGGAACCGGGCCGGCAGGCGTACCACCCCGGCCGCCCGGGCGATGACCACGTGCCCCGCTTCGAGGGGCTGCCTCAGGGCGTCCAGGGCCTTGGTGCTGAACTCCGCGGCTTCGTCGGATTTAGCGACCACCGATGTGTCCGGGTGGGCTCTGAGCTGCGGGAATACGTCACGGATGAGTCCGTGACGTGCTGGGATAGTTGAGGAAGACGGCCAAGGGTGCCGGAACACTGAATGCCCGGCGTGACGATCCGGCCCCGGAGACTGGCCGGGGCCGGGCAGCGCGTCTATCGCTACTTGATGTCGATGTCGGCCACGTTGTAGAGGTGAATCCCCACCTTGGAGAAGTACGCGCTCGCGATGATCACGTGCGGGCCCTTTCGGTCTGCGGGCAAGTCAACGGTGTGCGTCACCGCTTCGCCATCGACCTCTGGGTTGTGCTCGACCCGTGCGAACCCCTTTGCGATCCCCTTGATGTCGAAGGCGCTGCGGGTGAGGGGCTGGGCCGGGTCGTAGCCCGCGTGGGTGATGTAGTAGCAAAACACCGTCTCCTCCGGTTCCCTCTCGATCACCCACTTCATGGTGAGGGGCTTGCCGGCCTCAACGGAAGTGCGGACCCACCTGTCCGTGCCGTACTCGTCGAGGGCCTTAAATTGCGGGTGGCCGACGCTGGCGAGGGCACCGCCGGTTTCCTCGTCCTGGATAAGGAAGTCAATGGGCCCCGTGAGCATCTGAATGTCCATGCTGGACGGCGTCCAACCAAGGTCGTGATAGCCGCCATGTGCGAAGAAGGCGCGGCTTCGCGGCTTCGTCAGGTATCCGGTCAACTGGCTCATGCTGGTCCTCCACTGAGTTGTGCTGCCGTGCGTCGTTCGCCGTGGACCCTAGCCAAGCGGGCACCTTGGGAGCGGATGCGAAGCGCCCTAGGCTCAATTCCGCTGGTCAGGTTGGCGTGAAGGCGCCTCAACGCTGGCGGTCGAGAGGGGGAAGTGCCTGCTCCAGGACTTGGGCTTCGAGGGCGGCGATGCGCTTGTCGGAGAATCGGAGGTTGGAGCGTGCGCCTTCGAGTCGTTCCTGGAGTTTGCGATGTTCTTGGGTCAGTTGCTGGACTCGGTGCTTGAGGGTGGTGTTCTCGCTGATCAGGTGCTGGACCGATTCGCCGGGGACCATCTGGTCGAAGTCGCGGATCTGTCCCATGAGCTCGCCGATCCGTTGCCGCTGGACCAGGACCTCTTTCTGGGTGCGGGTGAGTTCTGCTTCGGCGTTCAGGGCCCGCTCGCGCCAGGTTGCTTCGATGCGTTCGTGTTCGGCCTGGCCGGCGGCAGCATGTCGGCTGCGGCTGTCGGTGACGGCGTTTTGGACGAGTGCGCGAGCGTCCTTGTTCTCGTAGAGGAACGTGGAGGACACGTCGGCGCGTTCAGCGATCGCGCGGATGGTCAGGCGGCCGCGGTCGCGGCGGAGCTGGCCGATGGCGGTGGTGACGCGGTCCAGTTTCTCTTTGGTCTGGGTGCGGCGGGCGGCGATGGCGGCCGCGGTGTTCGAGGGCCTCATTCGGCCTGTTCCTCGTCTTGATGGCGGGCGAGTTCCTGTGCTCGGAACGCTGTGGCCCAGACCCGGCCGAAGTAGTCCTGGGGCCGGCGGAGGTCCAGCTCGAGGGCCTCGTCGAGGAGACCGACGGCGGCCAGGGCCTTCTCCAGGCCGCTGATCGCGAGGGCGGTGGGCTCGAAGAGGTCGTGGAGGTAGTCCGCGGTCTTCGGGTCGGGTGCCCCTTCGGCGATCATGCGCCATTGCTCTCGTTTGCGGTGCCAGTAGACGAGGTCGGCGCCGGAGAGGACGAACTTGTCGCAGTTGTGGCAGTCCATGTTCCAGGGGCAGGCGTTGCCGTCGACGACGGGCTGGAAGGTGCAGAAGCCGCCCTCGGCCGGGGTGGACCGGCGGGTGAGGTCGATGGCCAGGGCCTCGGCCTGTTCGCGGGTCATGGGTTCGCCAGAGGACAGGAGGAGACCTGGCTCGGCGGCGCCGGGTCCGGCGACCCAGAGTGTGTTGAGGGCCTCGTTCAGTCTGGGGTCGGTGTTGGCGATGTGGGCGTAGTGCTCGGCCATGGCCTCGGAGACCTGCCCGAGGTAGCGCTTGACGTGGGAGAGGTTCGCGCCGGCCTTGAGGAGTTTGGTGGCCAGAGTGTGGCGAGCCTGGTGAGGGACCCCTTGGATGTCGAGTTCGTCGACCCAGGCGGAAAAGCCGCTCTGGAAGAAGCCGTAGCTGACGCTCCGCAGGGCGGCGCGGTTGGTCGAGCGCCGGGGAAAGAGCGCGATAAGGGTTCGCTCTTCCGGGGTGGGCTTGCGGCCGAACCGTTCGACGAACCGGTCGACGGTCTTGGCCTGGCGGACCTCGAGGCGGTCGACGAGCCGTTCGGGGATGCGGATTCCCTCGTCGAGATTCCCGACTTTGGTCTGGTCGTGCCAGAGCACGGGCAGGCCGTTGATCCGCCCGAGGCACTCGAGCCGGAGTTTGATGACCTCGTTCGCGCGGCGGCCGGTGAAGACCAGGGCCTCCCAGATGTCCCGCAGGCCGCGGTCCTCGGCGTCGTGCTGGTCGAGGAGTTTGAGGTTGTCGTCGGTGGCGAGTGCCCGGGCGACCTCGTCGGAGAACGGCTGGCGCCGGCCGCCGCGCGATGTTCCGCCGTTCGGAACGGCGGTGACGAAGCGGCGGTCGAGGCCGACTGTGGTGGTGAGGCCCTCGTCCATGCCGAACCTGAGCAGTCGCCGGACGCCTGTGAAGTTCCGGGCGACCGCGTCCGGGGTCACGCGGGGCTGTGTGCGGCCGCGGCCTCCGGGGTCGGTGTGCAGGCCGAGGGGCTCCAGTCCGTTGCGGCCCCGATGGCGCTGGTCGGCGATGAAGTCCAGCATGTGCTGTTCGGTCAGCCGGCGGGGGTCGTTGCCGCCCGCCGGCGCTTGCGCGTTCAGGTAGGCGCTGAGTTCGGTGCAGGCCCGGCGGATGGCCTTGAAGGTGGTCTGGGAACGGGGCGGTTTGTTCCGCATCAGGTTGTCGTAGAAGTCCCAGAGGATGTCCCGTAGCCAGGTCTGGGAGATGCCGGTCAGGTCGAAGTGACTGCTGCAGTTGGGGAAGATCACGCCGTAGTGGGCGGTCTCGAAGAACCCGGACTGTTTGGTGTCCTGGCGGGTGAAGTAGACGAGTCGCAGTTCGCCGAGCATCGCCTTGACGATCTTCTGGTGGTGGTCCGTGAGGCCGTCGAGGTCGAGATCGGTGAGGGAACTCGCATCGTGGTCCCGGCAGTACTGGGCGATGCTCTGGATGAATCGCAGCGGCCAGTAGGCGCCTTCGATCACGGTCTGGGAATGGTGGGACAAGATCCACTGGAGCTCTGCCTTCACCAGCGGCCGCAGGCCGAGCAGGGAGAGGGTGCCTGTCATCCGGACGATGGCCGGAGCGGTTCGGCACCACTGGTTGAACGCTGCCTCGTTGCCGTAGGTGATGGGTCCGTGGCCGTTCGGGCCGGAACGCAGGGAGCCGTGCCGGCGGTCGGGGACCTGGGCGTCACCCGGCCGGCCCTGGCGGTTGTAGAGGGTGCTGTGCCGGGAACACAGGCGGAGCGGGTGGGGGTCGGCGAGTTCGCTGCAGGCCAGCACCCGGCACTTGCCCATGCCGGGCAGCGATCTCTGGCGGGGCAGCCAGTTCTCGAGCTGCGGTTGCAGCCCCTTTTTGCGTTCGTAGCGTTCCCAGCCGGTCCACCGTTTCGCGTGGACGGTGCAGAACCCCATGTGGCCGACGGCCGGCAGGTCCGGGCAGATCAGGCAGGGTCGGGGGTCGGACCAGCTGCGGGTCTGGAGCGGTTCCGCGATGTCGAGGAACGAGGTGTAGGTGGAGCCGTCCGCGCGGTGGGCTGCCCACTGGTCCTGGTGGCTGTGGCAGAGGTCCCAGTTGCCTTCCTTGCTCCGCTGGCAGTCCTCGACCTTGCATCGCCATCCGTAGGCGGGGTGGTCCGCGGGGATCTGGAGCACGTCCCCGCGGAAGACGGGGTCGAAGGTGGGGCCGGCGATGAGCGCGTGGAGGACTTCCAGGCGGTCGCTGACCGTGCGGGTGGCCGCGTGCTGGTTGACCAGCAGCGAGAGGACTGCGTGGGTGGTGGTCCTCATTCGGTGTCCCCCCAGACCGCGGTCAGGGCAGCGGAGAACTCTGGGGAGTGCAGGTCTGGGTGGCCGTAGACCTCGTCGACCATGGCGGCGGATGCCCAGTTGCCGACGGTCTTGGCCACGAGCGGGTCGCCTTTCGCTGCTGCCAGGACCTTGGACGTGGTCGTGTGCCGGAACGCGTGCGGCTTGATCCGGCCGGGGAGCTCGGCCCGCCGTCCCGCCCGCCGCAGCATTCCGCGGGCCGCGTCCGCGGTCCACGGTTCGCCGATGGCCGGGCCGGCCAGCTGGATGAGGAGCATGCCGTGGCCCGTGGCGTGCTTCGCGTACTCGGTGGTCATGTACTTGAAGTAGGAGCTGACCATGGCCGGGCTCGCCCGGTAGATCTCACCGCCGCAGATCACGCCGTCGGTCATGCGCCAGTCTTCCTTCCGCTTTGCCCTGGCCCGGTTGGGGTTGTCGTTGCGGTGGCAGACGTGGACGTGCGGGCTTTTGCACTCGCCGCAGGCCGCGTCCTCCCGCAGGTGCAGGTCGACCAGGTGGAAGCCGGTCAGGCCGCCGATCCGCAAGGTCGAGTCGGAGAGCCAGGTCACGACCATCGCGTCGCGGGCCGTGTTCACCGAGGCCAGCAGCTCGGGCCGGGCCCCGTCGGGCAGCATCTTCGGATGCCGGCGCCCCGGGCCCTTCCCCGGTGCCAGCGGATTCGACGGCATAGAGGTCTTCACGTGCCCCAGGAAGGCCCTCCGGCGGTCCGCCGTGGTGGGCAGTCGTGTGACGTCCAGAGCCTCGCGCAGGGCCTGGTTGACGCCTCGCTTCACGCATTGGTGCAGGTAGAAGTTCTTCAGGACCGTCGCCGAGATCGACAGGGCAGAGGTGCCGTACGGACGCTTCGGGGGCAACCGCCACGGCTGCCCGTACGGCATCGGCACCTGTGCACCCACCGCCCCCTGGTACCGCTGGAGGTCCTGGAGCGTGATCGTCTCCGTGGTCAGACTCTCGCGGAGGCGCCACCGCAGGTGATCGACGAGGTAGTACGCGTACGGCTCCTGGGAACCCGAGCCCTCGTAGAGACGCAGGTAACTCTCGGCCTCCTCGTCGGGCGTGTAGTCCGGCCAGAGAATCGAGAACGACCAGATGCCGTCAGCCCGTCTGATCTTCTGAACACGCAGGTCCTCCAGCACCAGATTGCTTCTCACCATGGCTTCCCTCCGAGTCGTCCCGTATGGCACGAAGAGAAACAGACCGGTAGCTAAAGGCTGACGTGAAGCAGTCACCCTTCACCTAAACGGGTGACACGGACGCGCAGCCGGTGGTCGCTAAAGTCGAGGAACAGCACCCCCCTGTGGGCCAGGGACACCGCCCCGGGCCTGGCCACACCGGCTCCGCCTCCGACGAGGGACTGCATGGTCGCCGAGTGGTGCGGGGCGCAGTACGGGGGCCGGGCGACGAGCGGTTCGCCCGGGGGCAGGATTCCCGCGACCGAGTGGACGGCCGTGACCTCCAGGGAATCCTGTCGGGTGAGCGGGGGCAGGATCCAGGGGATCCGCTCGGCCAGCATCGTCTTGCCCGCGCCCGGCGGTCCGCTGAGGAAGAGGTGGTGTCCCCCGGCAGCGGCCACCTCCAGGGCCCGGCGCGCCGCGTGCTGTCCGGCGACGTCGGCGAGATCGGGGAAGTCCCGCCCGTCGCGGTCGCGGGCCACGCCCGTGCCGAGTCCGGCGCCCGGGACGACCAGCCCGGCGAGCATGGGGTCCGGGCGCCCGGACGGATCCGGCGGATCCTCCTCGGGTACCTCCCCCTCGGTGAGCACCGCGATCAGTTGCCGCAGGCTGCGCACCCCGAGCACCGAGACGTCGGGGACGAGCATGGCCTCGGCCGCGCACTGCTGCGGGACCACGACCTGCCGGTATCCGGCCTCGGCGGCGGCGAGCACCGCCGGGAGGATCCCGCGGACGGGACGCACCCGGCCGTCGAGCCCCAGTTCCCCGATGAGGACGAGATCGGCGATCACCTTCGGGTCGACCACCTCGGCGGCGCCCAGCACGGCGGCCGCAACGGCGAGGTCGAAGCCGGCGCCCGATTTCGGGACCGACGCCGGGCTGAGGCCGACGGTGAGCTTCTTCTGCGGCCAGGCCGCACCCGAGTTCACCACGGCCGCCCTGACCCGGTCCCGGCTCTCGACCAGCGTCTTGTCGGGCAGCCCCACCAGGGCGAAGGTGGCGACCCCGGGCTCGAGGTCGGCCTGGACCTCCACCACCACGCCGTCGACGCCCACGAGGGCGACCGAGCAGGCCCGTGCGAACCCCATCAGGCCGCCCCCCTGACGTGCTCGACCACGGGCCCGCCGCGCCGCGGCAGCACGACGCCGACGAGGTCGATGCGCACCCCGCCCGGGGGTGGTCCCCCGTGGTCGGCCAGCCAGCGCCCGGCGAGCCTGCGCAAGCGCTCGGCCTTGGCGGGCCGGAGCGCGGCCATGGGGTGCTCGAACTCCCCCGCCCGCCGGGTCTTGACCTCGCACACGACGAGGGCCTCCCCGTCCCGGGCGACGATGTCGATCTCGCCGCCGCGACACCGCCAGTTCCGCGCGATCACGGTCATCCCGGCCTCGGTGAGCCGCCGCGTCGCGAGGTCCTCGCCGTACCGCCCCAATGCCTGCTGTGCCACGCCCTTCGCGTTCATCCGGCACCACCTCCGGCACCGACGATCCCGCGTCCCCGCCCACCTAGTGGATCTTGGTGGACAACCGGGGCCATGTGGACAACCCCGTCACCCCGGCGAGGGAGTCGGGCGAGGGCCAGGGCCAGGGCCAGGCCGGGGAATCAGCTGCCCGGAAGTTCGAGGTCGCTCTTGTTGAGCTCCTCGATGTTCACGTCCTTGAAGGTCAGCACCCGCACCTGCTTGACGAAGCGAGCCGGTCTGTACATGTCCCAGACCCACGCGTCGGCCATCGAGACCTCGAAGAAAACCTCCCCCTGCACCGAGTGCACCTGCATCTCGTAGTCGTTGGTGAGGTAGAAACGGCGTTCGGTCTCGATCACATACTTGAACAGCCCGACGACGTCGCGGTACTCGCGATAGAGCTTCAGCTCCATCTCGGTCTCGTACTTCTCGAGGTCCTCGGCACTCATGGCATGTTCCCCTTCAGCCGTGCGTCCCCCTATTGTGCGCCAGGCCCGTGCGCCCCTAAACGATTTCCGGGGCCAGGTTCACGGGCGCACCCGGGGGACCGTCGTCGAGCAGCCTGCGGAGCAGCTCTGCGAGTCTGGTCGGGTACACCGTCTCATGGGCCGCAAGCAGTTCCTCGGAGGTCCACCACCTGGTGCCCGAGACGCTGCGGCGCTCCAGCTCGGTGAGGCCTCCCAGCACCGTCGCCGTCTGGCTGGTGCGGGCCAGGAAGTACCACTCGTCCTGCTCCCAGCGGCGCCCGTCGAAGGGGAACGAGCAGTAGCGGTGCCACAGCACGGGCCCCAGCTCCACGTCGGTGATCCCGGTCTCCTCCGCGAGCTCGCGCAGCGCGGCCTGCTCCCGGGTCTCGGACCCTTCCAGACCGCCGCCCGGGGTGAACCACCAGTCGTCCGCCGGGTCTCCCGGCTCGAAGCCGTGCAGCAGCAGGATCCTGTCCTCCGGGTCCAGCAGGATCACCCGGGCCACCTTGCGCGGCCCGTCCGACCCGGAAGCAGCCCCCGGCCCCGGCGTCGCGTCAGCGGACATCGGCCCGCTCCCTCCTCCGCCCGCGCCCGAGAACCCGTACGACCGGCCCGTACGCGGCTCCGAGCACCACCAGGGCGGCTCCGGCCACCACCGCGGTCACCTGGAGCAGCAGCGGCCCCGCCGTCGAGGTCCCGCCGGGCAGGGCGGCGTAGGTCGTGGGCCGCTCCAGCATCGACATGGCGGGCCAGGCGAGGGCGTCCACGCGGGCCTTCACCGCCGAGCGGGCCACCGTCCCCTGCCCGGCCTCCTGCAGGTGCGCCCGGGAGTCCAGCGAGGCTCCGCGCCGGTCGCCGAGCAGGAAGAGATTGCCCTCCGGCACCGTCACCTCGAACGGCGTCCCGGAGGCGGAGCCGCCCGGAGCGCCCTCCAGGTCGAGCTTCTCCACCTCGATGTACGGCTCGTCCAGCTCCTTGCCGTTCACCACGAGGCGGCCGCCCGCACCGCAGCACTTGACCGTGTCCCCGCCGACGCCGACGACCCGCTTGACCATCGGCGAATCGCTCCACTGTTCGTCCTTGAAGACCACCACGTCCCCGCGGCGCACCTCGCCTCCGCCGATGCGCTGCGCCAGCACCCGGTCGCCGGGCTTCACCGTGGGCACCATCGAGTCGGTCGGCACCGTGTACGGCTGGTACACGACGGCTCCCCACACGAAGCCGCCCAGGAAGAGCACAAAGCCGATGGCCACGGCGATTCCCGACAGCGTGCTGCCGAGAGCACCGCGGCCATCGCCGTCACCTGCTCGTATTGCTCGTGTTCCGCCCATTGCAAGCGCCCCCACACTCGGAGATCGTCGACCTGGGCGGCACCCTACCTGTCGGTACGCCCTGCGGTCAGCCTCCGCCTGCGCCACAGCACGACCGGCACCGCGCCGGCGAACCCGAGTGCGGCCGGGCCGAGCCCGACCGGCGCCAGTCCGGCGGCGTCCAGGCCGAGCGCGGTGGCCTTGGTCTGCGTGCCGATGCCCGGCTGATCGTAGGTGTCCGGAATCGGCAGGGTGGACCAGCGGGTGATCGGCCAAGCCACCACCACGGCGCGTCCGACGACATCGCTGACGGGCACGAAGCCCTGCGTGGAGTCCTGCTGGTGGTAGCGGGAGTCCTGCGAGTTCTGCCGGTGGTCGCCCATCACCCAGATCTTGCCCTTGGGCACGGTGAGCGGGCCGAAGGGGAAGTCGTCGCACGGGGTGTTGCCCGGGAAGATGTACGGCTCGTCGAGCTCCTTGCCGTTGACGATGACCGGTCCCCCCTTCTTGCACTCGACCGTGTCACCGCCGATGGCGATCGTCCGCTTGATCAGGTCCTTCTCCTCGGCGGACGGCATGAGGCCGATCCAGCTGAGGGCCTTCTGCGCGATGTTGGGCTCCGGGGTGGCCTCACCGCTGAGCCAGTTCGACGGGTCGTGGAAGACCACGACCTCGCCCCGCTCGGGCTCCGATCCGAACCACGGCGTCAGCTTGTCCACGAGCACCCGGTCGCCGCGCTGCAGGGTGTTCTGCATCGAGTCGGAGGGGATCGAGAAAGCCTGCACCAGGAAGGTCTTGATCAGCAGAGCGAGCAGCAGGGCGATGCCGACCAGGAGCGGCAGCTCCTTCCAGAACGACCGGTGCGGGCGTGCCTCGGCACCGTCCTTCGCGTCGCCGTCGTTCTCTACGGCATCGGGCCCGGAGGAGTCATTCGGCTCCTCGCCGCCCTCGTCGCGTCCGGACCGTGCGCCAACCGCCACGTCCCCCACATCCACTCCTCGTTCGGAAATCGACGCCCGGACCTGATGAGGCACGGGCCCTCCCCTCCCCTAACGAGCGGGAGTTCCCGAAGGCGCGGGAGACCAAGGACACACTATGCGAACGCGGAGCCGCCCCGGCGCCTACGGGGCGCGCGGCGACCGCCGCGCGCCTGGTCGGGAACCATGCGGAAGGTGGCGGGCTGTTCCAGCCGGTGCCAGTGCCCGAAGGGCCAGGCGATCACCACGGCCTGGCCGACCACGTCCTTCTCGTCGATCGTGCCGTGGAAGGCCTCGTCGAGGTGGTAGCGGGAGTCGGCGGAATTCGCCCGGTGGTCGCCCATGACGAAGATCCGCCCGGCGGGCACCTGCACCTCGAAGCGGATCTCCGAGGCCGCGTTGCCCGGGTTCACGTACGGCTCGTCGAGCGGCGAACCGTTGACGGTGACCCGGCCCCGGGCGTCGCAGCACTTCACGCTGTCCCCGCCGACGCCGATGACCCGCTTGATCAGGTCCTGTTCGTTCGCCGAGGGCAGCAGGCCGATGAAGGTGAGGGTCTGCTTGATCTGCTTGATGCCCACCGGGTCCTCGGCGGGCTGGACGCTGTCGGCGCCCAGCCAGCCTCCGGGGTCCTTGAACACGACCACGTCTCCGCGCTCGACCTCGGAGCCGAACCACGGGGTGAGCTTGTCCACCAGGACCCGGTCGCCGATCCGGATCGTCTGCTCCATGGAGCCCGACGGGATGAAGAAGGCCTGGACGAGGAAGGTCTTGAGGATCAGGGCGATGCACAGCGCGACGACCACGAGCAGGGGCAGCTCCCCCACCCGTCGGGTACGCCGTCTGCGCCGGACGCGGCGGGCGAGGCGACGCCGTTCGGCCCGGCCGCCGGGCTCCGCGGGCTCTGCCCCCGGCTCGCGCTCCCGCTCCGCGCCGGCGTCCCCGGACTCGTCCCGGTCGCCCCTGGGGCGCCCTCGGTTACCCACGGCCCCCGCCCACGGATCCCGCGTCACCCCAGCGCGACACCGGCCAGCCGATCCAGTCGGCCCGCCCGATCACCTTCTCCACCGGCACCATCCCCCCGCCCGGCTCCCCGAGGTGGTCCCGGGAGTCCCGGGACTGGGAACGATGATCACCCATGACCCACAGGCTCCCAAGGGGCACGACGATGCGGAACGGCACTTTCGATCCCGAGTCGCCCGGGAAGAGGTACGGCTCGTCCAGCAGGACCCCGTTGACCTTGATCCGGCCCTCGTCGTCGCACACCACGTCGTCGCCGCCGACGCCCACGACCCGCTTCACGAAATCGGTGTCCGAGGGCTCGGCCAGCCCGAGTGCCGAGGCCGCCCCGTGCAGGGCTTCGCCGAGGGGATTGCCGTCCGGGTCCTCCCGTACGAAGGAGCCCTTGCCGTCGAAGACCACGACGTCCCCGCGCTCCGGACGGTCGCCGAAACGGTACGCCAGCTTGTTGACCAGCACCCGGTCCCCGACGGCGAGCGTGGGCTCCATCGAGCGGCTCGGGATCAGGAAGGGCTGGAGCACGAAATTGCTGAACAGCAGCAGGAAGACGGTGCAGACCACGCCGAGCAGCCCGGCGCGCGGCCAGGTCAGCCAGCCGGCCTTCCCGGGATCCTGGTCCTGGTCCGGTTCCGAGTCCAGGTCCGGGGCCGTGCCTGCGCCCGCGCCTGCGTCCGGGGCCGGCCCCGCTCCGGAAACCGCTCCCGGATCCGCTCCGGAAAGCACGAAACGCGACCGCCCCTCCCCCTCGTCGGGGGAAGAGTGGCCGCGCTGCGTGTGAGGTGCTTCGGTGTCCATCGGGGGCGAGCCTATCCGGCCGACCCCTCAACCCCGAGAGCAGATCAGCGGTCGCGCTTCTCCTTGATCTTCGCGGCCTTGCCGCGGAGCTCACGGAGGAAGTACAGCTTGGCGCGACGCACGTCACCGCGGGTGACGAGCTCGATCTTCTCGAAGATCGGGGAGTGGACCGGGAAGGTACGCTCCACGCCGACGCTGAAGGAGACCTTGCGGACCGTGAAGGTCTCGGAGACGCCAGCGCCCTGGCGGCGGATGACGACACCCTTGAACTGCTGGATACGGGAGCGGTTGCCCTCGATCACGCGGACGTGCACGTTGACGGTGTCACCCGGGCGGAAGGCCGGGAGGTCCGAGCGCAGGGTGGCGGCGTTGACGCCATCGAGCAGGTGAGACATGAGATTCGTCTGCTTTCTTCGCATGACGCCACAGGTCGCCGATGCGGGGTTTCCGGAGAGAATTCGGGAGCTGCGGGGCTCGGCGGACGACGGTCCCCCTGTGGCAGGGGCGTACGCGAGCACACAGCAGCCGCCTATTCTTCCACGGTCTGGGGCCTGCGCCAAAATCGGCCGTCGGGGGACGGCTTCCAGCCGAGGATGCTCAGCAGCTCGCGGTCCTTCTTGTCGAAGGCGGAGGCCTCGCAGCGCTCGATCAGGTCCGGGCGGTTGGCCGCCGTGCGGCGGAAGGCCTCGTCGCGGCGCCACCGGGCGATCTTGCCGTGGTGGCCGCTGACCAGCACGTCGGGGATCCCGTGGCCGCGCCACTCCGGGGGCTTGGTGTAGACGGGCCCCTCCAGCAGGTTGGCCATGTCCCCGGGCGCGAAGGAGTCGTCGCGGTGCGATTCGGCGTTGCCGAGCACCCCGGGCAGCAGCCGGGCCACGGCCTCGGTGACGACCAGGACGGCCGCCTCGCCGCCGGCCAGGACGTAGTCCCCGATGGACACCTCGTAGACCGGGAGGCGCGTGGCGTACTCGTCCATGACCCGGCGGTCGATGCCCTCGTACCGGGCCGGGGTGAAGATCAGCCAGGGGCGTTCGGAGAGTTCGACGGCCAGTTCCTGGGTGAACGGCCGGCCGCTGGGGGTCGGGACGACGATGACGGGCCCGTGCGCGCCCGCCTCGTAGCCGTCGGCCAGGGCCGCGTCCAGGGCCTCGCCCCACGGCTCGGTCTTCATGACCATGCCGGGGCCGCCGCCGTAGGGGGTGTCGTCCACCGTGTTGTGCCGGTCGTACGTCCAGTCCCGCAGGTCGTGGACGTGTACGTCGAGCTGGCCGCGCGCCCGCGCCTTGCCGACCAGGGAGACGTTGAGCGGTTCCAGGTACTCGGGGAAGATCGTGACGACGTCGAGACGCATCAGGCGTCTTCCCCGTCCCGGACCTCGGCCTCGACCTCGTCGGCGTCCTCGCCGGTCTCGGCGTCCTCGCCGGTCTTGGCGTCCTCGCCGGTCTTGGCGTCCTCGTCCCGGGTGGAGACGACGATCGCCTCGCGCTCGTCGATGAGACCGGGCGGCGGGGTGATGACGCAGCGCTGCTCTTCGAGGTCGATCTCGGCGACGATCTCCTCGACGAAGGGGATCATCACCTCGGTGCCGTCCGGGCGCTCGACGATGAACAGGTCCTGCGAGGGCAGGTGGGAGATCTCGGTGATCCGGCCGATCACCGTGCCGTCCTCGAGGACCACGTCGAGGTCCATCAGCTGGTGGTCGTAGTACTCGTCGTCCTCGGCCGGCAGCTCCGCCGGGTCCACGTCGGCGATGAGCAGGATGTTGCGCAGCGCCTCGGCGCCGGTGCGGTCCTTGACCCCGGCGAAGCGCAGCATCAGCCTGCCGCTGTGCACCCGGCCCGCCTCGACCGTCAGCGGTCCCGCCGACGCCGGGTCGGTCCGGAGCACGGCGCCGGGCCCGAGCCGCAGCTCGGGCTCGTCGGTGCGCACCTCGACGGTGACCTCACCCTTGATCCCGTGGGCGCGGCCGATCCGCGCGACTACCAGCTCCACTGTCCATCTCTCCTGTTCAGACGACGACGGGCCGGGGTGGGCGCAATCGCCCTCCCCGGCCCGTGCCGGTGTATCAACTTCTCAGCGGACCTGGTCCACGTCGACGAGGTCGACGCGGATCCCCCGGCCGCCGATGGCGCCCACGACGGTACGCAGAGCACGTGCGGTGCGGCCGTTGCGGCCGATCACCTTGCCGAGGTCGTCGGGGTGGACCCGGACCTCCAGCACCTGCCCGCGGCGCAGGTTGCGCGAGGCGACCTGCACTTCGTCGGGGTTGTCCACGATGCCCTTCACGAGGTGCTCAAGAGCCTCCTCGAGCATGCTCAGGCCTCGGTCGACTCGGCGGTCTCGGCCTCAGCCTCGTCCGCCTTCTTGTCGGCCTTCTTCGCCTTCTGGGTAATGGCTTCGCCCTTGCCCTCGCCGATGCCCTCGAGGGCCTTGGCGAACTCGTCGAAGGAGCGACGCTTGTTCTCCTTCGTCGCCGGCTGCAGCAGCGGCGCGGGGGCCGGAAGGCCCTTGTGCGCCTGCCAGTCACCGGTGAGCTTCAGGATGGCGAGCACAGCCTCGGTGGGCTGGGCGCCGACCGACAGCCAGTACTGCGCACGCTCGGCGTTGACCTCGATGCGCGACGGGTTGTACGTCGGGTGGTAGATACCGATCTCTTCGATCGCGCGACCGTCCCGACGGGTACGGGCGTCGGCGACGACGATGCGGTAGTGCGGCTGGCGAATCTTGCCGAGGCGCTTGAGCTTGATCTTGACTGCCACTGGAGTGGTGTCTCCTGAACTTGACGTGGTTGGGCACATGAGATGCCACGTGGGGTTGCGGTACTCGGGTGCCCGATGGACGCGTCAGCCGGAGGAGAGAGGGGTCCTATGCGACTGTCGAGTACAGCTGTCCATTGTGCCACACGCCCGCGGCACGCTCCGCCGGGAGGTCGCGGAGCGGGCCCGCCGGGTCAGGAGGCCACCGCGATGGCCACGTCCGGGATGCGGAAGGGCTTCATGCAGCCTCCGCACACGATCGGGGCCTGAGCCAGTACGGACGGGACCACGCGCACGTTGCGCCCGCAGTCGCAGACCGCCTTGACGCGGACTCCGCCGCCGGACGACCCGTGCCGGGCGGCCGGACCGCGGAAGCTGCGCTTGGTGTCGGCGGCCGTGGCGACCGTGTGGGCCTTCAGTGCGCGCTGAAGGCGCTCCATGGTGGGGCGGTAGCGCTTCTTCGCCTCGGGATTGAGCGAGACCAGGGAGAAGCCGCTGCTCGCGTGCGGCTCTTCGGTGTGGTCCAGCCCCATCTCCTCGGCGATCGCGAGGAACCTGCGGTTGTGGTAGCGGCCGGCGCGCGAAGTGTCACGCACTCCGCGGGCTGCGGCGATGCCGTGGACTGCCTCGTGGAGCAGTCGCTCGAAGGAGAGCTCGGCGCCGCAGGCGGACGAGGACTCTCCGATCAGGGACTCGGGCGCGGCAAGGTCAGGCAGCTCGGAGTGGTACCGCTGAATATCGGCCCACGCCTGTGCCAGCTCTGCGGCGAGAACAGGTGGTGTCGTGCTCACGTCGTGACAACGAGCCGGGGTGCCCAGGTGTTCCGATTCCGGGCCATTCCAAATTTTTTGCACGTACCAGTCAGTTCAGTCTCATGCGTCCCGACGAGGACGGGTGCGCATATCTCCGGAGGAGTCGGTACGTAACGAGGCCCACGGACGGGCGGCGACGGACACAGCCCCGGCGTGCGGCGGGTGCCGCACGCCGGGGCGTGAGAGCCGTCAGGCGGACCGCCTAGTACGAGCGCGCGACGATCGCGAGGTTACCGGGGGCGTCGTCCGCCTGCGGCACCGACCCGTCCTCGGCGATCAGGCAGCGTACGGAGACGGCCTGTTCGGCCAGCTTCGCTTCGCCCTCGGGTCCGAGGTCGGCCCACGGGATCCGCGCCCAGCCACCGGCGATGGCGGCCTCGGCGGCCTCCTCGATGGTCGAGACGTCGGAGGTGCGGGCGATGCGCCGGTCGCGGGACTCGCGCAGCAGCTGCGCCTGGTCCTCCTCGAGCACCTTGGGCAGCAGGGCGGCGAGGTCGGAGATCTGCACGGACTCCTTGCCGCCCGGGATCCGGCGGGCCAGCATCGCGGTGCCGGCCTCCAGGTCGCGGGGGCCGATCTCGACGCGGACCGGTACGCCCTTGAGCTCCCAGTCCACGGCGCGGCGGCCGAAGGGGGTGTCGACGCGGTCGTCGACGAACACCCGCAGGCCCGCGGCCTTGAGCTGGGCGCCCAGCTCGCGGACCTTCGCCACGGCCTCGTCGCCCTTGATCGCCATGAGGACGACCTGGACGTGCGCGAGGCGCGGCGGGACCCGCAGGCCGTTGTCGTCGCCGTGCGACATGATCAGGCCACCGACCATGCGGGTCGAAACGCCCCACGAGGTCTGCCAGACGAGCTCCTGCTTGCCTTCCTTCGACAGGTACTGCGTGTTGAAGGCCTTGGCGAAGTTGGTGCCGAGCTCGTGGCTGGTGCCGAGCTGCAGGGCCTTGCCGTCGCCCATCATGCCCTCGAGGGTGAGGGTGTTGATGGCGCCGGCGAAGCGCTCCTTGGCGGTCTTGCGGCCGAGCACGACGTCGATGCCGAGCACGTTGGTCATGAAGTCGCCGTACACGTCCGTGTGGATGCGGGCGGCGTAGTCGCGGGCGTCCTCGTACGAGACGTGGGCGGTGTGGCCCTCCTGCCAGAGGAACTCGCTCGTACGGAGGAACACGCGCGGGCGCATCTCCCAGCGGACCACGTTCGCCCACTGGTTGATCAGCAGGGGCAGGTCGCGGTAGCTCTGGACCCACTTGGAGAAGTAGTCGTTGATGATCGTCTCGGAGGTGGGGCGGACCACGATGGGCTCGTCCAGCTCCTTGCCGCCGCCGTGCGTGACGACCGCGAGCTCGGGGGCGAAGCCCTCGACGTGCTCCGCTTCCTTCGTCAGGTACGACTGCGGGATGAACAGCGGGAAGTACGCGTTCTGGGCGCCCGCGTCCTTGATGCGCGCGTCCATCTCCTGCTGCATCCGCTCCCACAGGCCGTAGCCGTACGGCCGGATGACCATCGTGCCGCGGACCGGACCGTTGTCGGCCAGCTCGGCCTTGTTGATCAGATCCTGGTACCAGCGGGGAAAATCCTCCGCCTGGGGGGTGAGAACGGGTGCCTTTGCCATGGCGCGAATGGTACGGCGCCCGGAGTGCCGAACGTGAATCGGGTGCGAATCGGGTGGCGCGCTCCTCTGGACGCGGGGGCGAATCGGGAGTTCTCTGGCAACGGGGGCAAGGGGGCGACACGGAATCAGGAGCGCTCTTTCGATGACACCGACGCCGACGGCGACGCTTGTCGCGCGGGACTGGGCGGAGATCCAGGAACGGATGCTGGTACCGCTGTACGAGGCGGTCTACGACCGACTGGAGGTCGGGCCGGGAGACCGGCTGCTGGGCCTCGACTGCGGGGCCGGACTGGCCCTTCTGCTGGCCTCGGGCCGGGGAGCCCTGGCCACGGGTGTGGAGACGGATCCGGCACGCCGCACGCTGGCCCGGGAGCGCCTCCTGGAGGTCCTCGCGGCCCCTCCGGTGCCCGCGGTGCCCTACGACGTCCTGCTGGCCTTCTCGCCCTCCCCGGGCGCCCTGGCCGCGGCCCTGCCGGCGCTGCGCCGGCCCGGCGCCGCGGTGGTGCTGGCCGACTGGGGTCCGGCGGAGCGGTGCACGGTGCCCTCCGTCCTGGGCGGCGGGCCGGCCGCGCGGGACCTGGACGCCATGGCGGCCGAGGCCGGGCTGGTGCCGGACGGGTCGGGGCGGGTGTTCTGCCCGTTCGGGTACGCCGACGTGGACAGCGCGGTGCGCGGGCTGCTGTCGACCGGGCTGTACGAATGCTCCGACCCGGTGCAGGTGGAGAAGGAACTGGCGGAGGCGCTTCACCCGTACGAACGGGGTGACGGGGCCGTCTGGCTGCCGAACATCTTCCGCTACGTCATCGCCCGTACGGCGTAACCGGCGTAAGCCGCGCAACCGCTGTGCGGGGCCGCGTACGGCCCCGCACGGCGCTCACTCGTGCGGCGGTCCCTTGTGGAGGCGGGGGATGCCCGCGGCCGCGTAGGCCGCCGGTTCGTCCAGGGTCTCGTTGGCCATCAGGGCTTCCGCGAGGGCGTCCAGCTTGTCGCGGTTCTCGCGCAGCAGGAAGCAGGCCCTCTCGTAGCACTCGTCGACGATCCGGCGCATCTCGTGGTCCACCGCGTCGAGGGTGGCGGGGGCCGCGGAGAGGCCGTAGGGGCTCTGTCCGTCGGAGGGGATGGCGGTGAGGCGGCCGATGCGTTCGCTCATGCCCCAGCGGCCGACCATGCCCCGGGCGATGTTGGTGACCTGTTCGAGGTCGTTCTCCGCGCCGGTGGTGATGACCTCGTACACCACCTGCTCGGCTGCCATGCCTCCCAGCGCCCCGATGATGCGGCCGCGCAGGTACTCCTCCGTGTAGGCGTACCGGTCCGCCTCCGGGGTGGAGAGGGTGACGCCGAGTGCCCGCCCGCGCGGGACGATGGTGATCTTGCGGACGGGGTCGGCGCCGGGCTGGAGCATGCCCAGCAGGGCGTGTCCGCTCTCGTGGTACGCGGTACGGCGGCGCTCCTCGTCCGGCATGACCAGCGGGCGTTCCGCGCCGAGCTGGACCTTCTCCAGGGCGTCGGAGAGGTCCGACTGGGTGACCTCCTTCTGCTGGCGCTTCACGGCGAGCAGGGCTGCCTCGTTGGCGAGGTTGGCCAGTTCGGCTCCGGTCATGCCCGGGGTCGTACGGGCCATCTGCGCGAGGTCGACCCCGGCGGCCAGCGGGATGTCCCGGGTGTGGATGCGCAGGATGGCTTCCCGGCCGGCCTTGTCGGGCGGGGAGACCATGACGGTGCGGTCGAAGCGGCCGGGCCGGGTCAGCGCAGGGTCCAGGACGTCGGCCCGGTTGGTCGCGGCCAGGACGACCACGCCTTCGGAGCCGGAGAAGCCGTCCATCTCGGTGAGGATCTGGTTCAGGGTCTGCTCGCGCTCGTCGTGGCCGCCCATGGCCGCGCCGCCGCCGCGGGCCCGCCCGATGGTGTCGATCTCGTCGATGAAGATGATGGCGGGGGCGACCTTGCGGGCCTCGGAGAAGAGTTCGCGCACCCGGGAGGCGCCGACACCGACGATCATCTCGATGAACTCGGAGGCGGAGGCGGAGAAGAAGGGCACCCCGGCCTCGCCGGCCACCGCGCGGGCGAGCAGGGTCTTGCCGGTGCCGGGCGGGCCGGCGAGCAGGACGCCCCCGGGCATGCGGGCGCCCATCTTGCGGTACTCGTCGGGGTTCTTGAGGAAGTCCACGACGTCGTTGAGCTCGCCCTCGACCTCGTCGATGCCGGCCACGTCCTCGAAGGTCGTGCGCTTGGCGCCCTCCAGCTCGACCGGCTTGGGCGGCGTCTTGCGCCCGAGCCCGCCCATGCCGCCGCCCATGGCCGATCCCATCCGGCGGGCGATGACCACCCACAGGAGGACCAGCAGCAGCATCGGGGCCAGGGAGATCAGCAGGTTGGCCAGGAAGCTGCGCTGCACGACGACCGGGGAGGCGGTGACGACGACGTTCTGCTTGGTGAGGTTGGCCCACAGGTCGTCGTCGGCGAAGGCGGGGCGCTGGGAGACGAACTTCTTGTAGTCGCCCTTGTCCCCGTCCGGCTTGGGCTGTCCGGTCTTCAGCTCGCCCTGGATGGCGTCGCCCTTGGCGTAGATCTTCGAGACGTTGCCGTTCGCGACCTGCTTGCTGAACTCGGTGTAGGAGATGGTCGGCTCGTCGCCCTCGTTGAAGAAGGACAGCACCAGGTTGGCGATCAGGTAGACGATCAGGGCGGTGAGGATCAGGCCGCGCCAGCCGCCGGGCATCCGCTTCTTCGGCGGCGGGGCGGGGGGTGCGCCTTCGGAGCGCCAGGGCGTATCGGCCCGGTCGCGGGGCGGTACGGGGGTGGGGCTGGGCACGTGGCCTCCTTCTGCCGTCCTCCCGGCCGACCATAAGCGACAAACCGGACCGTCGCCCCTGGCGGGAGGCCACACGGCGAAGCCCCGGCCGGAGTGATCCGGCCGGGGCTCGTGCGGCTCCGTACTGCTGCTTCGCGAGCTGCTACTTCATGAACTTCTTGAACTCGTCCGGCAGGTCGAAGTCCTGACCCGGCTGGGCACCCCCGGCCGGAAGGCCGAACGGGTTGCCGCCGGCGGCGGGCTCGATCGCCTGCGGTCCGGCCTCGCGGCGCGCGGCGGCCGCGGCCTCTTCTTCCTTGCGCTTCATCGGGTTGCCGCTCTTGCGCTTGCCCTTGGCCTGCTTGATCTGCTTCTTCTGCCGGCCGGGGCCGCCGCCCATCCCGGGCATGCCGGGCATGCCCGGCATGCCGCCGCCCTGGGCCATGCGGGACATCATCTTGCGGGCCTCGAAGAACCGCTCGACGAGCGACTTGACGGCGCTGACCTCGGTGCCGGAGCCCTTGGCGATACGGGCGCGGCGCGAGCCGTTGATGAGGTGCGGGTCCTGGCGCTCGGCCGGGGTCATCGACTTGATGATCGCGGCGGTGCGGTCCACGTCGCGCTCGTCGATGTTGTTGATCTGGTCCTTGATCTGCCCCATGCCCGGGAGCATGCCGAGCAGCTTGGAGATGGAGCCCATCTTGCGGACCTGCTCCATCTGGGACAGGAAGTCGTCGAGCGTGAACTCCTTGGGCCCCTTCTGCAGCTTGGCCGCCATCTTCTCGGCCTCGGCCTGCGAGAAGGTCTTCTCGGCCTGCTCGATCAGGGTGAGCATGTCACCCATGTCGAGGATCCGGCCCGCCATGCGGTCCGGGTGGAACGCGTCGAACTCGTCGAGCTTCTCGCCGTTCGAGGCGAACATGATCTGCTTGCCGGTGACGTGCGCGATGGAGAGCGCGGCACCACCGCGGGCGTCGCCGTCGAGCTTCGAGAGCACGACGCCGTCGAAGCCGACGCCGTCGCGGAAGGCCTCGGCGGTGTTGACCGCGTCCTGGCCGATCATGGCGTCGACGACGAAGAGGATCTCGTCCGGGCTGACGGCGTCGCGGATGTCCGCGGCCTGCTGCATCAGCTCCTGGTCGATGCCGAGGCGGCCGGCGGTGTCGACGACGACGACGTCGTACTGCTTGGTGCGCGCGTACTCGATGGAGTCCTTGGCGACCTGGACCGGGTCGCCGACGCCGTTGCCCGGCGCGGGGGCGTAGACGGCCACGCCGGCCCGCTCGGCCACGACCGAGAGCTGGTTGACGGCGTTGGGGCGCTGGAGGTCACAGGCGACGAGGAGCGGGGTGTGACCCTGCCCCTTCAGCCACAGGCCGAGCTTTCCGGCGAGGGTGGTCTTACCGGCACCCTGGAGGCCCGCGAGCATGATCACGGTGGGCGCGGTCTTGGCGAAGCGCAGCCGCCGGGTCTCGCCACCGAGGATGGAGACCAGCTCGTCGTTGACGATCTTGAGGACCTGCTGGCCCGGGTTCAGGGCCTTGGAGACCTCTTCGCCGCGGGCGCGCTCCTTGACGTTCGCGATGAAGGAGCGGACGACCGGGAGGGCGACGTCGGCCTCGAGGAGGGCGATACGGATTTCCCGCGCCGCAGCGTCGATGTCCTGCTCGGAGAGGCGGCCTTTGCCCCGGAGGGACTTGAAGGTCGCGCTGAGGCGGTCGGAAAGCGTATCGAACACGATGGTCGCGATTCCTCGGGTCAGGGGGCGTGTGGTCGTCCCCCAGGGTATCGGGCCGCGCCACCCCTCCGGCCCTGCGGGCGGCTTTCCCCTCCCGGGAGCCCGGCCGGTGCGGGAGCCGCTGCGCGGGCGGGGTCCCCTACCCGCCCTTCCGCCGTTCCCCGGGCGCTGCCCGGACCCGTCAAAGATTCGCCTCAAACGCCGGCGGGGCTGCAATGGCAGCCCCGCCGGCCGCCCCCGCTACGCCAGGGCCGCCTGGACGGCCCCCGCCAGGGCTGTCGCCGCCGGGCCGGCGAGGGGTTTGCCGTCGGCGTCGACCACGTACACCGTGTCCACGGCGTTCGCGCCGAGCGTCGAGACGTGCGCGCTGCGGACCCTGACCCCGGAGGACTCCAGGGCGCGCCCGATCCGGTGCAGCAGCCCGACCGCGTCGGGGGCCCGCACCTCCAGGACCGTGGCCAGGGAGGAGACCTCGGGCACCACCGTGACCCGGGGCGGCGGCGGGACCACCCCGCGCCGGCGCGGGTACGCCGCCTCGCGGTCCGCCAGCTTCGCCGGGACGTCCAGCGAGCCGTCCAGGGCCCGCACCAGGTCGGTGCGCAGCCGGGCGGCCTGCGGCAGGGCTCCGTACTCCGCGGCCACCCGCCAGCGCAGGACCAGTACCTCGCCCAGCTGGTCGGGAAGCTCCATCGAGCGCAGGTCGGCCGCCCGCACGGTGAGCCGGTGCAGGGCCAGTACGCCGGCCACCGCGGGCAGTACCCCCGGCTGGTCGGGGACGGCCACCACCAGTTCCACGCCGACCGCGTCCTCCTCCTGGCGGGCGTGCAGGGCCAGCACCGGCTCCCCCGTGCGCAGCGCCTCCACCGCCAGCCGCTCCTGCTCCGTGGTCGGGATCTCCAGCTCGGTCACCGCCGGGGCGGCGCCGCGCAGCACGGCGGCGACCCGGGCGACCAGGTCGGCCACGAGCGAGCCGCGCCACGCGCTCCACGCCGCCGGGCCGGTGGCCAGCGCATCGGCCTCGGTCAGCGCGTGCAGGATCTCCAGCGTTCCGGGCGACCCGACCGCCTCCGCGACGGCCTTGACGGTCGCCGGGTCGTCCAGGTCCCGCCGCGTGGCGGTGTCGATCAGCAGCAGGTGGTGGCGTACGAGCACGCCCAGCACGGCGACGTCCTCCGCGTCGAAGCCCACCCGCAGCGCCATGTCGCGGGCGATCGTCTCGCCGGCCACCGAGTGGTCGCCGGGCCAGCCCTTGCCGATGTCGTGCAGCAGCGCCGCCATCAGGAGGAGGTCGGGGCGGCCCACCCGGCGGGTCAGCTCCGAGGCCCGGACCGCCGTCTCGACCAGGTGCCGGTCCACGGTCCAGGTGTGCACCGGGTTGCGCTGCGGCCGGCACCGCACCCGCTCCCAGTCGGGCAGCAGCTTCGTGATGATCCCCTCGGCCTCCAGCGCCTCCCACACGGCCACCGTCGGCTCCCCCGCGCCCAGCAGGGTCAGCAGCTGCTCCCGGGCCTCGGCCGGCCACGGCACCGGCAGCGGCTTCGCCTGCGCCGCGAGCCGGCGTACGGCGTGCAGCGAGACGGGCAGCCCCGCCTGGGCGGCGGCCGCGCCGAAGCGCAGGGGCAGCACCGGGTCCCGGTCGGGCCGCGCGGCCAGGGCCAGTACGGCCTCGCCGTCGGACTCGACGACGCCTTCGGCGAGCGGGGCCCGCTCGGGTACGGAGCCGCGGGTGCCGAGCAGCCCGCGGAGCCGGGGGCGGGCGGACCGCGCCCGGAGCACGCGCCCGACCTCGCGCCAGGTCACGTCACCGGCGTACGAGACCACCCGCGCGGCCTCGTACACCTCCCGGAGCAGGGCGTCGGCGTCGAGCAGACCGAGCTGCGCCGCGACCGGCGTCTGTTCCTGGAGGGAGAGCCGCTCGGTGGCCCGGCCGGTCACCAGGTGCAGCGCGTCCCGGGCGTCGAGCAGCCGGCGCCGGGCTTCGGCGAGGCCCTCGCGCGGGGCGTCGGCCAGCCAGGACGCGGCGACGGCCCGCAGCGCGGTGACGTCGCGCAGCCCCCCGCGGGCCTCCTTGAGGTCGGGTTCCAGCAGGAAGCGGAGCTCCCCGGCACGCTCGGCCCGCTCGCGGCACAGGGAGTGCAGCTGGGGCAGCCGCTTGGCCGCTTGGTTCCGCCAGTCCGCCAGGACGGAGGTGCGCAGTCCCGCGAGGAGCCCGGCGTCGCCCGCGACGGGCCGGGCGTCGAGCAGTCCGAGGTGCACCTTGAGGTCTTCGGCGGCGGTCTTGCGGGCTTCGCCGGGGGTGCGCACCGAGTGGTCGAGGGCGAGGCCGAGGTCCCAGACGGGGTACCAGAGCCGGTCGGCCAGGGCGGCCAGGGCGCGCGCTTCGGCCTTTCCGTCGTGGAGCAGGACCAGGTCCAGGTCGCTGCGGGGGGAGAGTTCGGCGCGGCCGTAGCCGCCGACGGCGACGAGGGCGGCGCCCCGCACGCCCGTCTCCTTCACCGCGGTGGCGAACAGCGCCTTCAGCCAGTCGTCGGTCAGGGCCGCCAGGGCGGAACGCCGGGAAGGCCCGGACCGCGACTCCTCCTGGAGGAGTCGCAGCCGGGCCGCGGCGTAACCGCTGGGTCCCGAGTCGGGCGTGCTGTCCGTGGTCTCTTCGACACTCGTCACCCAGGGGTTCCCATCACCTAGAGCGCGTCCGCGCCACGTTCGCCGGTGCGGACCCGGATGACCGAGTCCACGGGGATGCTCCACACCTTGCCGTCGCCGATCTTGCCGGTCTGGGCGGCGTCGACGACGATCCGCATCACGTCTTCCGCGTCGCCGTCCTCGACGAGCACCTCTATGCGGATCTTCGGTACGAGGTCCACGGTGTACTCGGCGCCCCGGTAGACCTCGGTGTGTCCGCGCTGGCGGCCGTAGCCGCTGGCCTCGGAGACGGTCAGGCCCTGGACTCCGAAGCGGTGCAGGGCTTCCTTGATCTCGTCAAGCCGGTGCGGCTTCACGATCGCGGTGATGAGCTTCATGCGTCAACCTTCTTGCTCGCGGCGGCAACGGGGGCGGGGACGGCGGTGCTCCGGGAGGAGGAGCCGCCGCCGGCTCCGCTGAAGTCGTAGGCGGTCTCGGCGTGTTCGACCTGGTCGATGCCGGAGACCTCGTCGTCCTCGGTGACCCGCATCCCCATCGTCTTGTCGAGGAGGAAGGCGAGTACCGCGGATGCCACGAGAGAGTAGGCGAGGACGGCGAAGACTCCGATCGCCTGCTTGCCGAGCTGCTCCAGGCCGCCGCCGTAGAAGAGGCCGGCCACGTCGGACTGGACCCCTCCGGTGGCGAAGAGACCGACGAGGAGGGAGCCGAGGACACCGCCGACGAGGTGGACGCCGATGACGTCGAGGGAGTCGTCGTAGCCGAACTTGTACTTCAGGCCGACGGCCATGGCGCACACGACACCGGCGATGACGCCGATGGCGATCGCGCCGAGCGGGGAGACGGCGCCGCCGGAGGGGGTGATGGCGACGAGGCCCGCGACCGCGCCGGAGGCGGCGCCGAGGGTGGTGAAGGAGCCGTGGCGCAGCTTCTCGTAGCCGAGCCAGGCGAGCATGGCGGCGGCGGTGGCGACCTGCGTGTTGACGAACATGACCGCGCCGACGCCGTCGTCGTTGCCGAGCCAGGAGCCCGCGTTGAAGCCGAACCAGCCGAACCACAGCAGGCCCGCGCCGAGCATCACGAGCGGCAGGCTGTGCGGGCGCATCGGGTCCTTCTTGAAGCCCACGCGCTTGCCGATGACCAGGATCACGCCGAGGGCCGCGGCGCCCGCGTTGATGTGGACGGCGGTGCCGCCGGCGAAGTCGATGACCCCGAGCTCGAAGAGCCAGCCGCCGGCGCCCCACACCCAGTGGGCGACGGGGAAGTAGACGATCGTGACCCAGAGGGTGATGAAGAGCGCCCACGCGCTGAACTTGACGCGGTCGGCCAGGGCGCCGCTTATCAGCGCCGGGGTGATGATCGCGAACATCAGCTGGAAGACGGCGAAGACGTAGACGGGGATGGTGTAGCCGTCCCACAGCTCGGTGATGCCGATGCCGCTGAGTCCGACGTAGTCGGAGGTCCAGCCGATCAGCGAGCCGGAGTCGGCGCCGAAGGCGAGGCTGAATCCGTAGAGGACCCAGAGGATCGTGACGATCCCGAGGCTGATGAAGCTCATCATCAGCATGTTGAGGCTGCTCTTGACGCGGACCATGCCTCCGTAGAAGAAGGCGAGTCCCGGGGTCATCAGCATGACCAGGGCGGAGCAGATGAGCATGAACCCGGTGTTCGCGGAAGACAGCGTGGGGGCGTCTGCCGCGAGGGTCGTGATGGCTGATGCCATCGGCGTCTCCTCGTCGTCGGTACGTTCGCGTGCGGGCGATCGTGAAAACCTGAGCGGCGCTGCGTGAATCAGGCCTGAGGGTGTTCCGGCCCGGGGGCTGGCCGGTTATTGGCCCTGAGATTCGCGCAGGCCGGTTTCCGGCGGCGCCGCCAGGTGTTTCGCGTCGATGACGAAGACGTCCGGCCTGTTACAGCCCGATGAACAGCCGCAACCATCAATTGAGCAACCACGACGGCGAGCAACCACGTCCGCGAGAGCGGCCGCGGTTTAGCGGCAAGGAACAGCCCGGCCGCGGCGATGACCCGGGGAACCTGGCTGGGGGAGCCTGATCGGGCTTCACGGGGTGACTGCCGCGGCCGGGGGCCTTGGGGCGGCCGGGTGGCCGTCAGACGGCCTCCGCGGCCTCGGGGAGGCGGGAGGCGAGGTGGTCGGTCATCCGCACCACGTCCGCGACGTCCCCGTACTCACGCGCGGCGGTGTCGACGGTCTTGCGCAGCCGGGTGTTGACCCGTTCGGACCGCACCTTTCCCGCCACGTCGAGGGCGCGGCCGACGAGGACGGTGGCCTGCTCGGGCTCGCGCTGGAGCAGGTGCACGGTGGCCATGCCGATGAGGTTGAGGGCGTAGGAGCGCTGGTGCTCCTCGTCCTTCTCGAAGAGCGCGACGGCGCGTTCCATGACCGGTTCGGCGAGGGAGGCGTACATGGGGCTGCGGCCCGCCACGTAGGCCAGGTCCCGGTAGGAGTGGGAGTTCTCGCCGTTGAGCTCGGCCTCGGAGAAGAAGCGGATCCAGTCGGGCTCGGGCTCGGCGTCGAAGGCGGCGTCGGAGAAGGTGTCCTCGGCCATCCGCACGGCCCGCTTGCAGCGGCTGGGCTGGCCCATGTTGGCGTAGGCGCGGGCCTCCATCGCATACAGCATCGCCTGGGTACGGGGCCCTGCGCAGTCGCGGCTGCCGTACTGGGCGAGGTGGATGAGCTCCAGGGCGTCCTCGGGGCGGCCCAGGTGGATCATCTGGCGGCTCATGCTGGAGAGGATGTACGAGCCCAGGGGCTTGTCCCCGCCCTCCTTGGCGGCGTGCAGCGCGAGGACGAAGTACTTCTGCGCGGTGGGGTGCAGGCCGATGTCGTAGCTCATCCAGCCGGCGAGTTCGGCGAGTTCGGCGGCGACCTTGAAGAGCCGCTTCATGACCGGGGCCGGGTGGTTCTCCTGGAGGAGGTCGGTGACCTCGTGGAGCTGGCCCACGACGGCCTTGCGGCGCAGTCCGCCGCCGCACTGGGCGTCCCACTGGCGGAACATCACGGTGGTGGCTTCGAGCAGGTCCACCTCGGGCTCGGAGAGCCGGGGCGGCCGGTGGCCGCTCAGGGCGCCCGTCGGCCCCGCCTCCCGGGGGCCCGGGTCGGCGGCCGGGACCGGTACGAGCCAGCGCTGCATGGGCTCGATGAGGGCGGGGCCGGCGGACAGGGCGAGCGAGGTCCCGAGGAAGCCGCGGCGGGCCAGCATCAGGTCGCTGCGGGAGAACTCGCCGAGCAGCTCGATGGTCTGCGGGCCGGCCCAGGGCAGGTCGACGCCGGAGACGGAGGGGGTCTGGTGGGCGGTGCGCAGGCCGAGGTGCTCGATGGCGACGACGGAGCCGAAGCGTTCGGAGAAGAGCTCGGACAGGATGCGCGGGACGGGCTCGCGGGGCTGTTCGCCGTCGAGCCAGCGGCGGACCCGCGAGGTGTCGGTGCTGATGTGGTGGGCGCCCATCTGGCGGGCGCGGCGGTTGACCTGGCGGGCGAGCTCGCCCTTGGACCAGCCGCTGCGGACGAACCACGACGTCAGCTGTTCGTTGCGGACGGTGGCGTCCTGCGGGGAGTCCTGTGCGCCGTCCCGCGCGGAGTCCCGGTCCGGCATCCCGGCGGACGACACGTCGGACTCCGCACTCGTTCCGCTTGCGCCGTTGCCGCTCACTGGAACGCCCCCATCCGTCAGCCTTTTCCACACGAAACCCTGCCGGGAGACGGTCTTCACAGATCCTTCACGCATGCCTCCGGCATACCCGCGAACCCGTCTCCTCTTCGCGCTTCGTGCACCGAAAGTAATCCTACGATCACCCCTTCGGCGAGGTCGATCCCGGAAACGCCACCATTCGCCACCCCTTCGAATGAACTCGCCACCCGCCAGGCGCGATTCACTTGACACGAAGGCGAGACCGATCGGTTGGACAGGAGTGCGCCGGGGCGTGCGCGGCGAGGAACGCGCCGGGTATCGGGGCGGCGAACGCCGTAACCAGCCGATGTCGTAACCACCGGCACGTCCGACCCGTTGGAGGGGGCATGGGCATGGGCTTCACGATCGGCGGCAGCCGCGGCACCAAGGAGTTCCGTTCCGGCGCTCGGCGCCGCGGCCGGACGTCGGAGTGCACGGCGGTGGCGGAGTACACCGGACTGTGGGGCTGGGACGTGGTCCCCGGCGCCCGGGCCGCGGGGCCCGCCCGCGACTGCTCCTGCGGTCATACGAATTGCGGTGCGCCGGGGGCGCATCCCCTGGCCCTCGCTCCGACGGTCCCGGCCGGCGCCACCCTCGACGATGTCACCGAAACCTGGAGCGGATACCCGGGAGCCGCGGTGCTGCTCCCCGCCGGACGCTCCTTCGACGTCATCGAGGTCTCCGAGGAGGCCGGGCGGCGGGCGCTGGTCCGGCTGGAGCGGATGGGCCTGCCGCTCGGCCCGGTGACCGCGACCCCGGACGGCCGGGCCCAGTTCTTCGTCGCCCCCGGGGCGGCGGCCGGGCTGCCGCAGCTGCTGTACCGAATGGGCTGGGACGACGCCGGTCTCGACCTGCGCGCGCTGGGCCAGGGCTCCTACGTCACCGCCCCGCCCTCGGACTTCGCCGGCCTCGGCCCGGTGAGCTGGCTGCGCCCGCCGGCCCTGGACTCGGCCGGGGACCCCCCGCAGGCCCGCCTCCTGCTGGGCACCCTCGCCTACCTGTGCCACCGGCTGCGCCGCGCATAGCTCCGCCCACGGCAGTGCCCCCGAGTCCCGTGGACTCGGGGGCACTGGCCGGCGTAGGAGCGTCGGGTGCGTTCAGTCGCCGATCAGGGCGTCGACGAAGGCCTCCGGCTCGAAGGGCGCCAGGTCGTCCGCGCCCTCACCGAGTCCGATGAGCTTGACCGGTACGCCGAGCTCGCGCTGGACGGCGATGACGATGCCGCCCTTGGCGGTGCCGTCGAGCTTGGTCAGCACGATGCCCGTGATGTCCACGACCTCGGCGAAGACGCGGGCCTGGGTCAGGCCGTTCTGCCCGGTGGTCGCGTCCAGGACCAGCAGGATCTCGTCGAGCGGGCCGTGCTTCTCCACGACGCGCTTGACCTTGCCGAGCTCGTCCATCAGACCGGTCTTGGTGTGCAGCCGGCCCGCCGTGTCGATGAGCACCACGTCGGCGCCCTCGGCGATGCCCTCCTTGACCGCGTCGTAGGCGATCGAGGCCGGGTCACCGCCCTCGGGTCCGCGCACGGTGCGCGCCCCGACCCGCTCGCCCCAGGTCTGGAGCTGGTCGGCGGCGGCGGCGCGGAAGGTGTCCGCCGCGCCGAGCACGACGCTGCGGCCGTCGGCGACGAGCACGCGGGCGAGCTTGCCGGTGGTGGTGGTCTTGCCGGTGCCGTTCACGCCGACGACCATGATCACGGCGGGGGTGTCCACGCCGCTCTCGGTCTTCACCGCGCGGTCGAAGTCGGTGCCGAGGAGCGTGACCAGCTCCTCCTTCAGCAGCGCGCGCAGATCGGCGGGGGTGCGGGTGCCGAGCACCTTGACCCGCTCGCGGAGCCGGTCCACCAGCTCCTGGGTCGGAGCGACACCGACGTCGGCGATGAGGAGGGTCTCCTCGATCTCCTCCCAGGTGTCCTCGTCGAGGTGCTCGCGGGAGAGCAGCGTGAGCAGCCCCTTGCCGAGCGTGTTCTGCGACCGGGCGAGGCGGGCGCGCAGCCGGACCAGGCGGCCGGCGGTGGGCTCGGGCACCTCGATCTCGGGGGCGGGCGGAGCCTCGACGACCGGGGCTTCGGGCTCCGCGACCGGGGCCTCGGCCTCGGGCAGCGCGACCTCTTCGATCGTGCGGCGCGGCTCTTCCGCCGTCGGTGCGGCGTCCTCCCCCACCTGCGGTTCGGCGGGCGGGGCAGTGATGGTCGGCGTGCTGGGCGGGGCCGTGGGGGGCAGCTGCTTCTTCTTGCGGCTGCTGACCACGAGCCCGCTGATCGCACCGACCGCGACCAGGGCGATGACTACGGCAAGGATGAGGATTTCCATAACGCTCCCCAGTATCGGCCACGCACGCCCCGAGCCGGGGACCCTGGAGGTTCATACCGGGACGTAAGCCTCTGTTTGTACTTTTTGTTGCGAATCTACGATGATGAGCAGTCCCCCACGCCCCACCTCCCCCACGGAGTACACCTATGTCTGCCGAGACCGCCGTCGAGTCGCGCGGCCTGGAGCCCGTCCCCGACGCCGAGCGCCGCGGCCGGGTCCGCGAGCTCGTCCCGACCTGGGTGGCCGCCAACATCAGCGTGCTGCTGCTGACCATGGGCGCCGGTCTCGTCATCTTCAACAAGCTGAACATCTGGCAGGTGCTCGTCGTCGCGATCGCCGCCCCCGTCGTCTCCTACGGCATCGTCGGACTCATATCCATCGCGGGCAAGCGCGGCGGCGCCCCCGGCATGGCGCTCTCGCGGGCCGTCTTCGGCCAGCGCGGCAACCTGTTCCCCGGCGCCCTGATCTGGGTCGCCCGCTGGGGCTGGGAGACCATCAACGCGGTCAGCGGCGCCTATGCCGTCCTGACCGTCCTCGACCTGGTCTTCGGCATCAAGAAGAACACCGCGCTGATCGTCGTCACCCTGCTCTTCTTCGTCGGCTGCACCTTCCTCGTCTCCGGTCTGGGCATCAACGCGCTGCGCGTCTGCTCCAAGTGGTCCACGTACCTCTTCGGCGCCTTCAGCGTGCTCGTGCTGGGCTACCTGATCGCCGAGACCGACTGGTCCGCCGTCTTCGCCAAGCCCGCCGGCTCCACCGCGATGATGATCGCGGGCATCGGAACCATCGCGGCCGGCGGCATCAGCTGGGTCCCGTCCGGCCCGGACTTCACCCGCTACCTGCCCCGTACCGCCTCCGCCCGGGGCATGGTCGGCGCGACCATCGGCGGCGCGGCCGTCGTCGTGATCCCGATGGTGCTCATGGGCGCGGTGATGGCGGTCGCCACACCCGACCTGGCCACCGCGCAGGACCCGGTGTCCTTCATCGGCGAACTGCTGCCGACCTGGATCGCGGTCCCGTACCTGCTGATCGCGCTCGTCGGCATGCTGCTCATCAACTCGATGTCCATGTACTCGGCGGGCTTCACCGCCCAGACCCTCGGCATCAAGGTCCCGCGCGCGGCGGCGGTCAGCGTCAACGCCGTCATCAGCCTGGTCTTCGGCTTCCTGCTGATGGTGGTCGCGACCAGCTTCTTCGGTTCGTTCATCTCCTTCCTGACCCTGCTGGCCGTGGCCTTCTCCGCCTGGATCGGCGTCTTCGGCGTGGACATGCTGCGCCGCACCTCCTACGACGGGGCCGCACTGCTGGACACCACGCGGAGCAGCGCCTACTGGTACCGGGGCGGATTCGCCTGGCAGGCCATGACCGCCTGGGGCCTGGCCCTGGTGGTGGGCCTGCTGTTCACGAAGGTCGACTGGTTCGGCGGACCGCTGGCCACCACGTGGATCGGGCAGAACGGCTTGGGCTGGGCGGCGGGCATCGTCACCTCGGCCGTCCTGTACGCGGTCCTGCCCCGCACGCCGGCGGCCCCGAAGGCGCCGGATGCCGTCGCAGGCGCCCCGGCCGACGAGCGGGTCCCCGCCGGATCCCTGTCCAACTGACGCCACGTCAGCTAACGTCCCCCTTCGCCCGCCCACCCACCTCCGGCGAAGGGGGACTTCTCCATGCCCATCACCGTGGCCCGGTTCAACCTCATCGACCCGAACGGCACCCCGGAAACCCTCTCCGCCCGCTACAAGGCCGCGCTGGAGATGGCGAAGTACGCGGACGACCGCGGGATCGACACCATCCAGACCGAGGAGCACCACGGCACCGAGAACAACTGGCTGCCCTCCCCCTTCGCCTTCGCGGGCGCGGTCTTCGGCGCCACCCGCCGGATCGCCGTCACCGTTTCGGCGATCATCGGCCCGCTCTACGACCCGTTGAAGGTCGCCGAGGACATCGCGGTACTGGACCTGCTCAGCGGCGGCCGTCTCGTCACGGTGGCCGGCATCGGCTACCGGCCCGAGGAGTACGAGCAGCACGGCGTGGAGTGGGGCCGGCGCGGCAAGCTCCAGGACGAGCTGCTGGAGACCCTGCTGAAGGCGTGGACCGGCGAGCCGTTCGAGTTCCGCGGCCGTACCGTACGGGTCACCCCCCGGCCCTTCACCCAGCCGCACCCGCTGCTCCTGGTCGGCGGCAGCTCGGAGGCGGCGGCCCGCCGGGCGGCCCGCCTGGGGCTGCCGTTCTTCCCGAGCGCGCACCTGCCCGAGCTGGAGGCGTACTACAACGCGAAGCTCGCGGAGTACGGCACGGAGGGCTTCTGCATGATGCCGGCGGCCGAGACCCCGCTGCTGCACATCGCCGAGGACCCCGACCGGGCCTGGGACCAGTACGGCGAGCGGTTCCTGCACGAGGCCGGGATGTACGCCTCCTGGCAGTCCAAGGACATCCGCAGCGCCGTACGGTCGGGCGCGCACACGGTGGCGGAGCTGCGCGCCGAGGGCGTGTACCGCATCCTCACCCCGGACGAGGCGGTCGCGTACGCCCGCGGCGCCGGCGAGGCCGGGAACCTGGTGCTGCACCCGCTGTGCGGCGGGATGCCCGTGGACGAGGGGTGGCGGAGCCTGCAGCTCCTGTGCGAACAGGTACTGCCCCGCCTCAAGGACTGAGACGGGGCAGTACCTGCTCTGGGAGGAGAGGGGCTGTTGGCGGGGTGGTCAGCCCATCTCCTCCAACGCCTTGCCCTTGGTCTCCGGCACCCACTTGAGGATGAACGGGATCGAGAGCACGGCGAAGACCGTGTAGATGACGTAGGCGCCGGACAGGTTCCAGTCCGACAGGGTCGGGAACGACACCGTGATGACCCAGTTGGCGATCCACTGGGCGGCGGCGGCCACACCGAGCGCGGCGGCGCGGATCCGGCCGGGGAACATCTCCCCGAGCAGCACCCAGACGACCACGCCCCAGGACAGCGCGAAGAAGAGGACGAAGAAGTTCGCCGCGACCAGGGCCACGATGCCCTGGGCGTGCGGCAGCGCGATGTCGTCGCCGGCCCCGGACTTGTACGAGAAGGCCCAGGCCGCCAGGCCCAGCGAGATCGCCATGCCGACGGAGCCGATGAGGGCGAGCGGCTTGCGGCCGATCCGGTCCACGAAGATCATCGCGATCACCGTGCCGATGATGTTCACGACCGAGGTCTCGAAGGAGTACAGGAACGAGGCGCTCGGGTCGATGCCGACCGACTGCCACAGCGAGGAGCTGTAGTAGAAGATCACGTTGATGCCGACGAGCTGCTGGAAGACGGACAGCCCGATGCCGATCCAGACGATGGGCAGGAAGCCGGCCCTCCCGCCGAGCAGGTCCTTGAAGGTGGACTTGTGCTCGGAGCGCATGGCGTGCTCGATGTCGGCCACGCGTCCGTCGAGGTCGATGTGCGTGCCCTCGACCTCGGAGAGCACCTTGCGGGCCTCGGCGTTGCGGCCCACCGAGATCAGGAAGCGCGGGGATTCCGGGATCACGAAGGACATCAGCCCGTAGAGCACGGCCGGGACGACCATCACGCCGAGCATCCACTGCCAGGCTTCCAGGCCGCCGATCTTGCCGCGCTGGTCGCCGTCGGCGAGGTTGAGGATCCCCCAGTTGACGAGCTGGGAGATGGCGATGCCGATGACGATCGCCGCCTGCTGGAAGGAGGCGAGCCGGCCGCGGTAGGCGGGCGGGGAGACCTCGGCGATGTAGGCCGGGCCGATGACCGAGGCCATGCCGATGCCGAAGCCGCCGATGACCCGCCACACCGCCAGGTCCCAGAGCGCGAAGGGCAGGGCCGAGCCGATGGCGCTGGCCGTGAAGAGGACGGCCGCGATCTGCATGCAGCGGATGCGGCCGATCCGGTCGGCGATGCGACCGGCCGTGGCGGCGCCGAGGGCGCAGCCGATCAGCGCGGCCGCGATCACCTGGGCGAGGGTGGCGGGCCCGACGTCGAAGCGGTCCCGGATCGCGACGACCGCGCCGTTGATGACGGAGCTGTCGTAGCCGAAGAGGAACCCGCCCATGGCGGCTGCCGCGGTGATGAAGATGACGTGCCCGAGGTGGTCGGGCTGCGATGCCGGCGGGCCACCGCCTGAGGCCGAGCCCCGCGTGGTGCTGCTGCTGGTCAAGGTCTGCTCCTGCGTGCCCGGCTGCGGGACGGGCGGGTGGGGGTAATTCCTTCCAGTGGCGCACAGGTCAAGATCGGGCACCACCCGGAGGAGTACAGCGGGAGCGAGCCTATGTGTTCATTTCTTGAAGTCAAGAGGAGGGGTAGGCCTACCTCTTGCCGCCATTGGCGTGAACTGAGCGGGATTTGAGCTTCACTTCTTGAAGAGACTGCGACTGACGCGTGTCAGCGGGAGACGTCACCGGAGCCGCTGGCTGATGACCTTCGACACCCCGTCGCCCTGCATCGAGACCCCGTAGAGCGCGTCGGCGACCTCCATGGTCCGCTTCTGATGCGTGATCACGATCAGCTGGGAGCTCTCCTGCAGCTCCTCCATGATCCGGATCAGCCGCTGCAGGTTGGTGTCGTCGAGCGCGGCCTCGACCTCGTCCATCACGTAGAACGGGCTGGGCCGCGCCTTGAAGATGGAGACCAGCAGGGCCACGGCGGTCAGCGAGCGCTCGCCGCCCGAGAGCAGGGACAGCCGCTTGACCTTCTTGCCCGGCGGCCGGGCCTCGACGTCGACGCCCGTGGTGAGCATGTTGTCCGGATCCGTCAGGATCAGCCGGCCTTCGCCGCCGGGGAACAGCCGCGAGAACACCCCCTCGAACTGACGGGCCGTATCCCGGTAGGCCTCCGTGAAGACCTGCTCGACCCGCTCGTCGACCTCCTTCACGACCTGAAGGAGGTCGGCTCTGGTCTTTCGCAGGTCCTCCAGCTGCTCGCTGAGGAACTTGTGCCGCTCCTCCAGCGCCGCGAACTCCTCCAGCGCCAGCGGATTGACCTTGCCGAGCTGCTGGTGGGCCCGCTCGGCCGCCTTCAGCCGCTTCTCCTGCCGGGCGCGCACGAAGGGCTCCGGCCCGGCCTCCGGATCCGGGGCCTCCCCGTCGGCGGACGGGCTCGGCGGCACCGGCTGGTCGGGCCCGTACTCGGCGACGAGCCCCTGCGCCGCCATGCCGAACTCCTCCAGCGCGCGGCTCTCCACCTGCTCGATCCGCAGGCGCTTCTCGGCGCCGAGCACCTCGCCGCGGTGCACGGAGTCCGTGAGCTTGTCGAGCTCGCCCTTCAGACCGCGTCCCAGACCCCGGGCCTCGTCGAGCTCCCGCTCCCGCACGCCCTTCGCGTGCTCGGCGGACGTCCGCTCCCCCACCGCGCGGGTCAGCGACACCTCGATGTGCGCCAGCAGCTGGCGGGCTCCGTCGGCGACGGCCGCGGCCACCCGCGCCTCGTGGCGCAGCCGTTCCCGGCGGCGCTCGGCCCGGGCCCTGGCCTCCCGCTCGGCCCTGGCCCCGCGGTCGAGGGAATCGGCCCGGCCGGCGAGCCCCTTCACCCGTTCCTCATGGGTCCTGAGCTGCAGCCGTGCCTCCATCTCGGTCTGCCGGGCGTTCGCCCCGTCGGCCGCGAGCCGGTCCCTGCGGGAGGTGTCCGGCTCCTCTTCCGCCGGCATCTCCTCGGCAACGGCGAGCCGTTCCGCACACTCCTCTACGTCGGCCAGCGCCTGCTCCAGCGCATCCTGCGCCCTGGCCGCGGCCGCGGCGGCGCGCTCGGCTTCGCCCAGCGCCCCCTTCGCCTGCCCGGCGAGCCGCCCGAGCTGCTGCGCGACCCCGGCCCGGGCCCGCTCGGCGGCCCGCCGGAGCTCCCCGAGCTCCTCGACCCGGGCCCCGGCCGCCACCCTGCGGGTATCCGCGGCCTCCTTCTCCTCCGTCAGCACCAGACACCGGCCGTCCAGCCGGGCCAGCTCCGCCGCGGCCTCGTCGACGGCGGCCTGCACCTCGATCAGGCTGGGCACTCCGGCGGACCCGCCGTGCGCGAGGTGCGCACCGAGCACGTCCCCCTCGGCGGTCACGGCCACCAGCTCGGGCCGCGCGGCGACGAGCGCCTCGGCCTCATCGAGCCCCCCGACCACCACGAAGTCCCGCAACACCCACGCCACGGCCCGCACCACCTCGGCGTCCCCCTGCACCAGCCCGGCAGCGGACACCACACCCGCGACACCCTCCACCACCAGGGCCGCGTCGACCCCCACGGGCGTGCGGGGCGCTTCCGGCCCCGCCGGCGTTTGAGGCACGAGGTCCGGGGCGGAGCCCCGGTTTCCCACACCCAGCCCCGCCGGCGTTTGAGGCGCGGGGTCCGAGGCGGAGCCCCGGTTTCGGGAAGGGGCGGGGTGGGGGAAGACCGCCCCCGGCCCGAGCCCGCCGGCCGACCCGGCCCCGGGCATCTGGCCCAGGCTCTCGAAGCCAACCCGAACTCCCGGGCCCTGAGCCGGAGCCGGGACCGAAGCCGGGGTCTGGGTCTGGGTCTGGGCCTGGCCCTGGCCCTGGCCGGGGACACCCGGCCCGGCCGCCGAACCGCCGGAGGCCACCGCGCCCGGGGTGATCAGGAAAGCCGCCCTCCCCGCATCCCCCTCCCGCAAGTACCGGATCGCCCCGGCCGCCGCCGCCGTCGACGTGACGGCCACCGCGTCCGCCGCCGCACCCAGCGCCGCCGCCACCGCGACCTCGTACCCCGGGGTCACGGACAACCGCTGCGCCGCCGGCCCCAACAGCCCCTCCAGTCGCGCCGCGAGCAGCTCCGCCGTGCCGTCCTTGCGGCGCAGCCCCATCGCCAGGGCATCCCGTCGCGCCGACACCGCCGCCCGCGAACGCTCCGCCGCCGCCAACGCGTCCCGGGTCTCGCCGAGTCCGGCCTCCGCCGCCGCCAGCTCGGCCCGCGCCTCCTCGTACTCCCCCTGCCCGGAGCCGGAGCCGGAGCCAGAGCCCGAACCGGAAACAGCACCCTCACCCGCCCCCGGGGACTCCTCCCCGACCTCCTCCGCCAGCGCCTCGTACTCCTCGCGCGCTTCCTCCGCACGCACCCGCGCCCCGTCCCGCGCCACGACCAGCCGGTCGATCTCCGCCTGGGCCGCGCCCGCACGGGAGCGGGCCGCGCCGAGTCCGCCCCGCAGCCGCGCCAGCGCCTCGCGCCGGTCGGCGATGGCCCGCGCCACGTCCCGTAGCCGCCGTTCCTCGTCGGCCAGCGCACGCTCCAGCTCGGCCCGGTGGGCGACGGTGTCCTCCAGTGCCCGCGCGGCCGCCTCCATCGAGGCCGTCAGTTCCGCCTCCTGCTCGCGGATCCGCGCGGCCTCCTTCTCCATCTCGTCCGGGTCCCGGCCCGTCCGCTCCTCCCCGGCCGGCGCCGAGGCCGAGGTGACCCGGGCGTCCGCCAGCGACACCGTCCCGCGCACCCGTTCGGCCAGCTGCGACAGCTCGTACCAGGTCTGCTGCGCCCGCTGGAGCCGTGGCGCGAGTTCCCGTACGGCCTCCTCCAGTTCGGATTCCCGCCGCACCGCCGCCGCGAGCTGCGCCTCGGCGGCCTCCTTGCGTTCCTTCAGGGCCGCCTCGTCCGCGATCTCCGCGTCGAGCGCGCCCTTCAGCGTGACGAGGTCGTCGGCGAGCAGCCGCAGCCGTGCGTCCCGCAGGTCGGCCTGGATCACGGCCGCCCGCCGGGCCACCGCCGCCTGCCGTCCCAGGGGTTTCAGCTGCCGCTGCAGCTCGTTGCCCAGGTCCTGCACGCGCGCGAGATTGGCCTGCATCGCGTCCAGCTTCCGCAGCGCCTTCTCCTTGCGCTTGCGGTGCTTGAGCACCCCGGCCGCCTCCTCGATGAAGGCGCGGCGGCCCATGGGATCGGCGTGCAGTACGGAGTCCAGCTGGCCCTGTCCGACGATGACGTGCATCTCGCGGCCGATGCCGGAGTCGGAGAGGAGCTCCTGGATGTCGAGGAGGCGGCAGGTGTCGCCGTTGATCTGGTACTCGCTGCTGCCGCCGCGGAACATGATCCGCGTGATGGTGACCTCGGCGTACTCGATGGGCAGCGCGCCGTCGGAGTTGTCGATGGTGAGCGAGACCTCGGCGCGGCCGAGCGGAGGGCGGCCGGTCGTGCCGGCGAAGATGACGTCTTCCATCTTCCCGCCGCGCAGGGACTTGGCCCCTTGTTCTCCCATGACCCAGGAGAGCGCGTCCACCACATTGGACTTGCCGGAGCCATTGGGGCCCACGACACAGGTGATGCCGGGCTCGAAGCGCAGGGTGGTCGCGGAGGCAAAGGATTTGAAGCCGCGCAGGGTCAGGGACTTGAGGTGCACGCCGCCGGACTCTACCTTTCACGTTCGGTTTCGCCCATGAAGGTGCAGGGCACATCAGACGTTAAAGGAATGGGCCCCCCACCTGGCGCAACGCCGCCCGGCGGCATTGTCCGAGGTGGGAAAGGCGGAAGGTAGAACGGCACGGAACGGAAAGAAAGAAGGGACGCCGAAGCGTCCCTTGCAGATCATGCAGTTCCGTTGATCGAGCAACGAGGGAGCGCGGATCAGGTGAGCGCAGGCTCCGCCTGGGGTACGTCGAGGTCGATGCCGTCGAGCAACGAGTCTCCGTGCTGTGCGGCGGCCGCGTTCAGAGCGTCGTTTTCGGACTGGATTCGTCCGAGCTCGGACTCGAGGTCCTGGACGCGCTGCTGAAGCCGTCGCATCTCGGCGAGGAGTCGCGGGTCGGAACCGCCGACGTAACCGAGAAGCGCCTTTGCCATGATGGATGGTCCTCCACACTGAGTGACCGACCGAAGCGGTGTGGGTCGTGAGGGAATCGCACCCGCGGATGTCCGGCAGCGACTGTCAGTCACTGCATCGATCTTTGGCTGACACTGTGTACTGCCAGCACTGCCAAACAGCTCAGGTGCGCGGGGCTTCCAGCGTCTCACCAAAAAGTTTGACGGTCAACACGATCACGCCCCGTATCGGCGGGCATCCCGGCCCCCGCAAGGGGCGTGGAGATCATCCTCGTCTCCGAGCCTTCCACGGATCCTCCGCTTCGGCAACGCGTCGACGACGAATGCGCAGTTCCGACCGCATGCGGACCATCCGGCGATGTGTTCAGTGCATGATCAGTCGATCGCTCACCGGATCGCGAACCCGTCGTAGCCGCCGCGCGGTGTGCCCCAGATCTCTGTCACCCCGTCCACATTCCCGGGCGTGTCGGCGCTGTGCAGCCATTCCAGGAGCCGGTGGCAATTCTCACGTTGACCTTCGGCCACCACCTGTACTCGCCCGTCGTCCAGGTTGAGCGCGAAGCCGATCAGTCCGCCGATCTCCATGGCGTTCGCCCTGGTGAACCAGCGGAAGCCCACTCCCTGTACATGGCCGCGCACCCAGGCGGTCATCCGCACATCTTCGTTCATGCCTGAACGCTAACCGGGCAAACAAATCCGGGTCACCGCACCCCCTCTCGCCATGGCGTACAGTCGCGCAGCAATGAGCTCACCCATTTGGGTGAGTAAAGGTTGATCTTGAAGTGCTTTGACGTGCTGCGAAGTGCCGTGAAGTGCTGATCCCGAACCCCAGGAAGGTGAGCCGCGATGGGACGCCACCGCCTCCACGCCGCGCCGCGCCCCGGCGGCAAGCGCCGCGCCGCCCTGCGAGGGGGTCTGCTCGGCGCATCCGTGGCCGTGGTCCTCGGTACGGCGGCCGTCACCACGGGCTTCGTCCCGGTCGGCTCCTCCTTCCCCTACGTAGGGGTCAAGACCGCGGGCTCCGACGCGAAGACCTCGGAGGCCGGGGCCAAGGCCTCGCCGAGCCCCGGGAGCGCGCTGGAGCAGCAGGGCGGCCTCGCCAACCTGTCCGGCCGGGCTCCCTCGGGAGCGAGCACCCCGTCCTCCCCGGCCCCTTCCGCTCCGCCCTCCCCGTCGGCCAGCCCTTCCCCTTCCCCGTCTCCCTCCACGGAGCCGACGAAGACCCCGGCGGCGAGCCCGACCCCGACCCCGGTGAAGCCGAAGCCTTCCGCGCCGAAGACCTCCGCCCCCGCGGCCCCGGCCGCCCCGCCCGCGTCGGCCGGCCACTCCGCCGAGGAGGCTGCCGTACTGACCCTGGTGAACCAGGAGCGCGCGCAGGCGGGCTGCGGTCCGGTCCGGGCGAACCCGCCGCTGGCGGCGCTGGCCGGAGCCTTCAGCAAGGACATGGCCGTCCGGGGCTTCTTCGACCACACGGACCCCGACGGCAACACCCCCTGGGACCGCGCCACCAAGGCCGGCATATCGGGGATGGGCGGCGAGAACATCGCCCGCGGCCAGGGCGACGCGGCGGCCGTGATGAAGGCCTGGATGAACAGCCCGGGCCACAAGGCGAACATCCTCAACTGCGAGTTCCGCACCCTGGGCGTCGGCGTGTACAACGCCGCCGGCGGCCCCTGGTGGACCCAGGACTTCGGCTTCTAGCAGCCCGAAACGGGCGGGGGCACGGTCGCGCGCGGCGGATATCGCCGCGCCCGACCGTGCCCCCGCCCGTTTCTGCGCACCGCCCCGTGCCGGGCGGGCAGCGCCCGGCACCCGCGGCGTACGTCGGCCGGTCAGCCCGTCAGACCGCTGCCAGGGCGGCGCGGCCCGCGAGCAGGACGCGGGTCTGCTCGGTGACGCGGCTGCCGAGGTGCTCGGCGGTGGCGATGTCGGCCTTGTGGACGAACTCGGGACCCTGGTCGCTGTTGGACTGGGCGGTGGCGCCGTCGAAGAAGCCGAGGCGGTTGAGGTCGTTCTCGGAACCGGTGCTGGAGTTCCAGCCCGGCTTCAGGCCCAGGTTGACCCAGCTCATGCCGTGCTGCGAGGCCAGCGTCTGGAAGTAGTCGAGGGTGTTGCCCTTGTCGCCGGACTTGGACCCGGAGTTGGTGAAGCCCGCGGCGACCTTGTCCTGCCAGCCGGCGACGAACCAGATCTTCGAGGAGGCCTCGGCGAAGACGTGGAAGGCACCGGAGGCGGTGCCCATGTAGGTCGGCGAGCCGAAGATGATCGCGTCGGACGCGGTCAGGAGCTCCCACTTCGCCTCGTCGATCTCGTCGACCTTGATCATGTGCACGGTCGCACCGGCGTCGATGGCGCCGGCCTTGACGGCCTCGGCGATCACGGCGGTGTGGCCGTAGCCGGAGTGGTAAGCGATCGAGACGACGGGGGTGTACGTGATTCCGGACAAGACGGTCTCCCTCGGAAAACACCGTGGGGTACACGGCGTTGTGCGGCTGTGCGGCGTGATGCAACGACAACGAGGTAACCACTAACTTTTCGAAAGCGCAACCTGGATGGCCGGCGCTGTGTAGTAGTAGGCTGAAACCATGCAGACTCAAGGGTGTGGCGAGACCGAGGGCGACGGCGTGCCCGAACAGGCCTCCGAAGCGTTCGGCGCTTTCGACGTGTTCGCACGCACGTGCCCCTCCCGCGAGACGCTGGAACACGTCACGGGTCGCTGGGGCAGCCTCACGGTCGGTGCCCTGTCCAAGGGGCCGTGCCGCTTCAACGAGCTGCGCCGCCGCGTGGACGGCATCAGCGAAAAGATGCTCTCCCAGACCCTGCACGCGCTGGAGCGCGACGGCATCGTCAACCGGGAGGCCCAGCCGACGAACCCGCCGCGCGTCGACTACGAGCTGACCCCGTTCGGCGTGGCGGTCGCGGAGCGCGTGGACGCGCTCATAGGACTGCTGGAGGGCAGCATGCCCTCGGTGCTCTCTTCCAGGTCCGCCTACGACGCCGCGCGCGAAGGCCGCTGGCAGCGCGGGCAGAAGTAGCTCGACCGGTTCATCCAGGGGCGGCGGCGCATCGGAGTGCCGCAGCGCCGGCAGGGCTCGTCCTCCCGCCCGTAGGCGTCGAGGGAGCGGTCGAAGTAGCCGGACTCCCCGTTCACGTTGACGTAGAGGCTGTCGAAGCTGGTGCCGCCGACGGCGAGCGCCTCGTTCATGACGTCACGGACATGGCCGAGAAGCTCCGTGCTCCGGGGGCGCGTGAGGGTGGCCGTGGGGCGCTCGTAGTGCAGCTTGGCGCGCCAGAGCGATTCGTCCGCGTAGATGTTTCCGACCCCGCTGATCAGCGACTGGTCGAGGAGCGCCCGCTTCACGGTGGTGCGCTTGGCGCGCAGCGCCAGGTGGTAGGCCGTCTCGTCGAACAGCGGGTCCAGGGGGTCGCGCGCGATGTGCGCGATGACGTCGGGCAGCCCGTCCGCGCTGCCGGGGACGCAGGGGTGCAGCGACAGCCCGCCGAAGGTCCGCTGGTCGACGAAGCGCAGCTCCGTCCCGGCCCCGTCCCCGAACCGCACCCGGATGCGCAGGTGCTTCTCGTCGGGCGCCCCCTCGGGCTGCACGAGGAGCTGCCCGCTCATTCCGAGGTGCCCGAGCACGGAGTGCTCCCGGTCCTCCAGCGGCAGCCACAGGTACTTGCCGCGCCGCCTCGGCACCCCGAAGGTCTCCCCCGTGAGCCGCGCCGCGAAATCGGCGCCGCCGCCCTCGTGCCGGCGTACGGCGCGCGGATGCAGGACCTCGACGGCCGCCACGGTCCGCCCGGCCACCCAGCGCTCCAGCCCGCGCCGCACCACTTCGACCTCGGGCAGCTCGGGCACGGTGTTCCTCCGGAAGGTTCGGATCGGGCTCTCTCCCGCGAGCGTACCGACTTGCCCTGCGGGGCTCGTCCCCCACCCGGATGTCCGGGGCGGAGCGGTGCCCTCCGGCTCCCGGAAACGGGTCCGCCCCGCCACCTGCCGGAGCAGATGACGGGGCGGGGAGTTCCCGGAAGAACGGGTCAGGCGTCCGGCGCCGGGTCGGCGGGGGTCGTCGCCCCGTCGTCCTCGGCCGGAGTGGCCGCGGTCCCGGCCGGAGCCGCGATCCGCTTGTCCGCCGCGGTGCTGATACCGCGCCACGCGGACTCGGCCGCCTGCTGTTCCGCTTCCTTCTTGCTGCGCCCGACACCGGTGCCGTAAGAGGTCCCACCGACGCGCGCGGCGGCGGTGAAGGTCTTCTCGTGGTCCGGGCCGGTCTCGGTGACCAGGTATTCGGGCACCCCGAGACCTTCGGCGGCCGTGAGCTCCTGGAGACTGGTCTTCCAGTCCAGGCCGGCGCCGAGGTTCGAGGACCTGTCGATGAGCGGGTCGAAGAGCCGGTGAACCAGCTCCGAGGCCGCGTCGAGACCCTGATCGAGGTAGACCGCGCCGATCACCGCTTCAAGGGTGTCGGCGAGGATGGAGGCCTTGTCCCGGCCACCCGTGCCCTCTTCACCCCGGCCGAGCCGGATGAAGGAGCCGAGTTCGAGGCCACGGCTGACCTCCGCCAGTGCACGCGAGTTGACTACCGCGGCCCGCAGTTTGGCCAGTTGGCCTTCAGGCAGGTCGGGGTGGGTCGTGTACAGCGTGTCCGTGACCACCAGGCCCAGCACGGAGTCCCCGAGGAACTCCAGGCGTTCGTTGGTGGGCAGACCGCCGTTCTCGTACGCGTACGAGCGGTGGGTCAGCGCACGCACCAGAAGGGCGGACTCGAGTCGATACCCGAGCCGCCCTTCCAGAAGCACGTGGGACGAGGCCGCGTTGTTACTGACTGCCTGCTTCTCAGCGTTGGACAGCTCAGACATTGCGCCTCTCACCAGCCGCTCAGACCTCGAGGACCTGGCGCTTGTTGTAGGTGCCGCAGCTCGGGCACGCAATGTGCTGGAGCTTCGGCTCCTGGCAACGCTCACACGAAACCAGGGTGGGGACCGCAGCCTTCCACTGCGACCGGCGGTGGCGCGTGTTGCTGCGCGACATCTTCCGCTTCGGAACAGCCACGGCTACTTCTCCTGCTTCTCGGCGGCGCTCTGAACTCCGTCGGAGGCAGTGCCGCTCATATTGTCCTTCTCGACGCCCTGATCGGTGACGAGTCCCTGCAATGCCGCCCAACGGATGTCGACGGCGTCATGGTGGTGGTCCGGGTCGTCGTTCAGGCTGAGCCCGCAATCGGGGCACAGTCCGAGACAGTCCTCCCGGCACACCGGCTGCAGCGGCAGTGCGAGCACCACCACGTCGCGCAGCACGGATTCGAGGTCGAACAAACCGTCCTCGAGAAAGAGCGTGTCCTCGTCGTCCTCGGCGTCGTCGGCCGGCTCCGCCTTGGAGCGGATCCGGTCGTCGGCGTCAGGGTACGAGAACATCTCCTGGAACTCCGCCTTGAGCTCGCGCTCGACGGCCTCCAGACACCTTACGCACTCCCCGGTCGCCCAGCCACGGACGGTGCCTGTGACAAGCACCCCTTCCATGACCGACTCCAGGCGGAGCTTGAGGTTCAGCGGGTTGCCCTGGGGCACTCCGATGACACCGGCGAGACCGAGGTCCGCCGGTGCAGCGATCTCACGGGACAGCCGCAGCATGGCACCAGGACGCCGACCCAGCTCGTGCGTGTCGAACACGAGGGGGTTGCGGTGGTCGAGGTGGGTGTTCAGGGCTGTTCCCGCTTTCACAAAATCACTGGAGACTGCTGAAAATCAAGGTTTCCGCCACTCAGGGGCAGCATGGATCGCGGTGCATACGCGCGACCGAAGAGCCAGGATACCCGCCGCTTCGCTCTGAGCCCAATCCAGGTCCGCGGCGAGCTCAGCGGCCCTGTTCGTACTGGCGCAGCTGGTCCAGATTGATCATGCTCGTGTCGAAGAAGCTGGTCTCGTCGAGCGCCGCCTGCTGGTCGTGCGTGCCCTGCTGGGGCTGCTGGTAGCCGCCGTACGGGTCGGGCTGCTGCTGCTCGTACGAGACCGCGTACGGGTCGGGCTGCTGCTGGACCTGCTGGTAGCCCGCGTAGGGGTCCTGGTAGGCGTAGGCGTCCTGCTGGACGGGCTGCTGGTAGGCATAGGCGTCGTACGAGGGCTGCGGCTCCTGCTGGGCCTGGGCCTGTGCGGGGATCAGCGGCGCCTGCGGCTCGGCCAGCCCCGCCAGGAAGTCCGCGTCGCTCGAGGAGCGCGACTGCTGGTGGCCCGCCGCGTCCTGGGCCGCCATGTGCGCGCCGAGGTCGTCCGTGGCCACACGGCCGAGGAGCTTCTGGCGGCCCCGGCCGACGGCCTCCAGGGTCTTGGAGAGCACTGCTTCGAAGGTCGCCAGCTTGGTGTCCACGTAGGCGTCGGCCTGCTCCCGCTGCGTCTGCGGGTCGTGGCTGCGCTCGGGCGCCTCGGCGTCCGGGTAGCCCTGGTCGTCCAGCCCGGGCCCGCGGCCGAGCAGCTTCTCGCGGCCCCGGTCCACCGAGCCGATGGTCTTGGTGAGCACGACCTCGAAGTTCGCGAGCTTGCTGTCGACGTAGTCGTCGGCCTCGGCCTTGACCTCGTCCGCCTCGCGGCGGGCCTCCGCCAGGATCCGGTCCGCCTCGTCCTGGGAGCGCCGCGCGACCTCGGTGTCGGAGATCAGCGAACCGCGCTGGGCGTGCGCCGACTCGATGATCCGGTCGGCCTCGCGGCGGGCCTCCTCGACCATCTGCTCCCGGCCGCCGATGAGCTCCTGGGCCTGTGCGAGCGAGCCCGGCAGTGCCTTGCGGACCTCTTCGAGCTGGGCGAGCAGCTCGGCGCGGTTGATCACGCACGAGGCCGACATGGGCATGGACCGGGCGCTGCCGACGGCCGCGACGATCTCGTCGAGCTTCTTCTGCACGTCCATGGGTGCTCGCACTCTCTCGGCCCCGGGCGGTTCCCGAGACGGACGGGACGACTGTAAGGCCACCGGCCCGGGAGCCGACACCGGCTGACTCCCGGTCAGCGGGCGCCGGCGGGCGGGGTCAGCGCTCGGCCAGGCGCTCCAGCAGCGCGGCGTGCACGTGCGCGGGCAGCAGGTGGGCGACGTCGCCGCCCCAGGCCGCCACCTCCTTGACCAGGGAGGAGGACAGGAAGCTGTAGGTGGGGTTGGTCGGGACGAAGAGCGTCTCGACGCCCGACAGGCCCATGTTCATCTGGGCCATCTGCAACTCGTAGTCGAAGTCGCTGACGGCGCGCAGGCCCTTGACGATGGCCGGGATCTCCCGCTGCTTGCAGAAGTCCACGAGGAGCCCGTGGAAGGACTCGACCACGATGTTGCCGTAGCCGGCGGTCGCCTCGCGGATCAGCTCGATCCGCTCCTCGACGGTGAAGAGCCCCTGCTTGGACTGGTTGATCATCACGGCGACGTGGACCACGTCGTAGAGCCGGGAGGCCCTGCCGATGATGTCGAGGTGTCCGTTGGTGATGGGGTCGAACGACCCCGGACAGACGGCGCGGCGCAACTGCATTCCCTCGTTCCCGGGTGCGGGCTTCATGACTCTTCGCTGATGGAAGCGGCGCGACCGTACCAAAGGGTGCCCTCGCCGTACTTCCTGGAGCGCAGCGGCTCGAAGCCGTCCGGCCACGGGAAGGCCCCGCTGCGGGTCCTGCGCTCCACGGTGACGAGCGCGTCGTCGGTGAGCCAGCCATTGGACCGGAGTGTGAGGAGGATCTCGCACAGGTGGGCGTGCTCCACCTCGTACGGCGGGTCCAGGAAGACCACGTCGTACGGGTCCCCGTGCGCGGCGCCGGCCGCGATCTGCTCGGCCTTGCCGGACCGGAATTCGGCGCCGGGCAGGCCGACCGACGCGATGTTTTCCTTGATCGCCTTGGCGGCCTTGGCGTCGGGCTCGACCAGCAGTGCGTGGCCCGCGCCGCGGGAGAGCGCCTCCAGGCCGACGGCGCCGGAACCGGCGTAGAGGTCGAGGACACGGGCGCCCTCGACTCCGTGCAGCGACTCCCAGGTGGAGAAGAGGCCTTCGCGCATCCGGTCCGAGGTCGGGCGGGTGCCGGTGCCGGGCGGTACGACGAGGCGTCGCCCGCCTGCGCTTCCGGCGATCACGCGGGTCATCTGGGGTCCTTCGGTGAGCGGGGCGGAGGATGGTGCAGGCCTCCAACGATAGGTCGTGCCCGTCACCCCTTCTCCAGGTACTGCTCCCGCTCGGTGTCCAGCAGGGCGTCCAGGGCGGTCCGCAGGCCCGGCAGCTCCGCGAGCTCGGGATCGGCGGCGACCACGCGGGTGGCCTCCTCCCGGGCCTGGGTGATGACCTCCTCGTCCTCGATCACCGCGAGCATCCGCAGCGAGGAGCGGACACCGGACTGGGCCTGGCCGAGCACATCGCCCTCGCGGCGCTGCTCCAGGTCGATGCGGGAGAGCTCGAAGCCGTCCAGGGTGGCGGCGACGGCCGCGAGCCGGGCGCGGGCGGGGCTGGCTTCGTGCATCTCGCTGACCAGCAGGCACAGTCCGGGGGCGGAGCCGCGGCCGACGCGGCCGCGGAGCTGGTGGAGCTGGGAGACGCCGAAGCGGTCCGCGTCCATGATGACCATGACGGTGGAGTTGGGGACGTTCACGCCGACCTCGATGACGGTGGTGGCGACCAGCACCTTGACCTCGCCCGCGGTGAAGCGGCGCATCACGTCGTCCTTGTCGGCGGGGTCCATCCGCCCGTGCAGCACCTCGACGGACAGTCCGGCGAGGGGGCCCCGGGTGAGCTGCTCTGCGATCTCCAGCACCGCGAGCGGGGGCCGCCTGTCACCGTCCTCCTCGGCCGCCGCCTTCTTCTTGGCGCCCTTGGCTCCCTTGCCGTTCTCGTCCTCCCCGTCGCCGATGCGCGGGCAGACCACGTACGCCTGGTGTCCGTTCTCCACTTCCTCGCGGACCCGCTCCCAGGCCCGGGCCAGGAAGTGCGGCTTGTCCTTGGCGGGCACCACGTGGGTGGCGATCGGGGAGCGGCCGGCGGGGAGCTGGTCCAGTACGGAGGTCTCCAGATCGCCGAAGACGGTCATGGCGACCGTGCGCGGGATCGGGGTGGCGGTCATGACGAGCAGGTGCGGGGGCTGCTTGCCCTTGGAGCGCAGGGCGTCGCGCTGTTCCACGCCGAAGCGGTGCTGCTCGTCGACGACGACCAGGCCGAGGTCGTGGAACTGCACCTTGTCCTCGATCAGCGCGTGCGTGCCGATCACGAGGCCGGCCTCGCCGGTGATCAGGTCGAGCAGCGCCTGACGGCGGGCGGGCACCCCCATCGAGCCGGTGAGCAGGACCACTTTGGTCCCCCGGTCGGAGCCGCCGAGCATGCCGCCCTCGGCGAGCTCGCCCATCATCTCGGTGATGGACCGGTGGTGCTGCTGCGCGAGCACCTCGGTGGGGGCGAGCATGGCGGCCTGCCCGCCGGAGTCGACGACGGCGAGCATGGCCCGCAGGGCGACCATGGTCTTCCCGCTTCCGACCTCGCCCTGGAGGAGGCGGTGCATGGGGTGGTCGGTGGCGAGGTCGTCGAAGATCTCCTTGGAGACGGTCTGCTGGCCTTCGGTGAGGGTGAAGGGGAGCTTGGCGTCGAAGGATTCGAGGAGGCCGCCGGGCGTGGGGCGGCGGGGTACGGCCGGGAGCTGGGAGTCGGCGTGCCGGCGGCGGGCCAGGGCGACCTGGAGGACGAAGGCCTCGTCCCATTTGAGGCGGCCGCGGGCGTCCTCGATGTCGGCCTTGGTGACCGGGCGGTGGATCTTCAGCAGGGCCTCGGTGAGCGGGACCAGTCCGCGGTCCTCGCGCAGGGCCGGCGGCAGCGGATCGACGACCTCCTGGGCCGTGGGGAGCACCGCGTCCACGCACTTGGCGATCTTCCAGGACTCCAGCTTCGCGCAGGCCGGGTAGATCGGGATGAGCTGGCTCGCGAACGCGGCGGCCGCGTCCCGGTCGGAGGCGTCCGCGCCGAGGGGCTCGTAGGCGGGGTGGGAGAGCTGGAGCTTGTGGTTGAACATGCCGACCTTGCCCGCGAACATCGCGCGGCTGCCGGGCAGCAGTTCCTTGTGCGGTTTGTGGACGCCGGAGCCGAAGAAGACGAGCTGGAGCCGTCCGCTGCCGTCGGTGATGGTGACTTCGAGGCGCTTTCCGCCGCCCCGGCTGCCCTGGTACGTCAGCAGCCGCGCGTCGGCGACCTGGGCGACCACCGTGACATGTTCGTCGATCTGGTCGGCGAGTTCGGCCAGCGAGGTCAGCTCGCCCCGCTCCGCGTACCGCCGGGGGTAGTGGTGGAGCAGGTCCAGGGCCGTGTGCAGGCCGAGCTGCTCGGCCAGCACCTTCGCGGTGGCGGGGCCGAGGGTCTTCTTGAGGTCTTCGTCGAGCGCGGGCACGTGTTCCATTGCACACCATGGGGCCGACAACCCGGCTATTCCACCCCGATGAGCAGTGGGGCGGACCAGCGGCCGCCCTGGTAGGTGACGGTGTCCACGGCGAGGTGGCCGTGCTGGACGTACGCCTCCAGGCGCTCGGCCAGCTCGTCCGGCACCTCGGGGCCCAGGACGAGGGTGACCAGTTCGCCGCCCGATCCGAGCATGCGGGCCAGGACGGCCTCGGCGGTCTCGGCCAGGCCCGTGCCGATGACGGCCACGTCGCCGTCGATGAGCCCGAGCACGTCGCCGGCCTGGCAGATGCCGGCCGAGGTGAAGGACTGCCGTTCGGCGACGGCGAGTTCGCCGTAGCGGGTGGCTCCGGCGGCCGCCGTCATGGCGACCACGTCCTCGTCGAAGGTGCCTTCCGGGTCGTGCACGGCGAGCGCGGCCAGGCCCTGGACCTCGGAACGGGTGGGGATCACTGCGACCCGTACGCCTTCGGCGCGCGCCTGCCGGGCGGCGGCCGCGGCGACCGCGCGCAGTTCGGCGCCGTTCGGGAGCAGGACGACCTCGCGGGCGTGCGCCTCGCGGATGGCGTCGGCCAGTTCGGCGACGGCCGGCGGTTCCCCGGGCCGGGCGAGCAGGGTGGTGGCGCCCGCCTCTCCGCAGAGCCCGGCCAGCCCCTCGCCCTGGACCACGGCGACGACCGCGCGCTGGGAGCGCTCGCCGCGGGCCCGGCGGCGTTCGTCGCCGAAGTGCGTGATGCGGATCCGGTACGGCCGCCCGGCGACCACGGCGGCCTCCACGGCCGCGCCGGGGTCGTCGACGTGGACGTGGACGTTCCACAGCCCGTCGCCGCCGACCACCACGAGGGAGTCACCGAGGGCGTCGAGCCGGGTGCGCAGCCGGTCGACCTCCGTCTCGGCGGCCTCCAGCAGGTAGATCACCTCGTAGGCGGGTCCGCCGTCCCGCTCCTCCTCGGCGCAGGGCTCCGGCGGCCTCGGTACGGGCACGGCCCGGCCGCGTACCGGTTCGGGCGCGGGCTCCCGCCCGGACAGCGCCTGCCACAGGGCCCCGAGTACGGCGACCAGTCCGCAGCCCCCGGCGTCGACCACTCCGGCCCGCCCGAGCGCGGCCAGCTGCCCCGGGGTTTCGGCGAGGGCCGCGCGGGCTCCGTCGTAGGCGGCCCCGGCCACGTCGGCGGCGGTCCCGGCGGCCCGGGCGGCAGTTTCGGCGGCCCGGGCGGCGGCGGTGGCGACGGTGAGCATGGTGCCCTCCACCGGGTGCGCGACGGCCCGGTAGGCCTCCTCGGCGGCCCGGGTCAGCGCCTGCGCGAGCAGCCGCGCGGGGTCGCGCCCCTCGGGCCCGCCGGGTCCGTCGGGCTCCTCGCCGAGTACGTCGGCCACTCCGCGCAGCAGCTGCGCGAGGATCGTCCCGGAGTTGCCCCGGGCGCCTATCAGGGCGCCGTGCGCGAAGGCCCGTACGGCCTCGGGGAGGGAGGTTCCGGCTGTGCCGTCGGTCACTCCGGCGAGGAGGTCCCCGAGCTCGCGGTCGGCCGATTCGGCGGTCAGGTAGAGGTTGGTGCCGGTGTCCGCGTCGGCGACGGGATAGACGTTGATCGCGTCGATGTCCTCGCGGGCCCGGCCCAGTGCGGCCAGGGCCAGCGAGCTCCAGGTGCGTACCGCTTCGGCGGTCAGGGGGTACGGCTGAGGCTGGTGCGCCACCGGGCGTTCCTCCTTGTGCGGGCCAGGGTTCACCGCAGGGTAACGAAGGACTGCCGGGCCGACGGGACCCCGGGGCGGGGGCGGCCGTGGACATGGTAGTTTTCTTGGACCGAGGCAGGCGTTGTATGCTGCTCCGGTTGCCCGATGAGAGTCGGGCCATTCCCCCCGGCAAACCACTTCAGATCCCTGATACCGGTGCGCCGGGATTCACTGTAAGTGCATCTGAAGTCTTTGGAGTGACCTGTGGCTGCCAACTGCGACGTTTGCGCCAAGGGGCCGAGCTTCGGCAACAGCATTTCCCACTCGCACCGCCGCACCTCGCGTCGCTGGAACCCGAACATCCAGCGCGTCCGTGCCGTGGTCAATGGGACGCCGAAGCGCCTCAACGCCTGCACCTCGTGCATCAAGGCCGGCAAGGTCTCGCGCTGACGCCTTCCGTCGTAGCGCAGCCCTTTCCGGTTGCTGAGAAGGCCGGTCCACCTGGTGGACCGGCCTCTTGCTTTGCCTGATCGAACAAGATCAAACCTGTAGGGCCTGCTCCGTCCCGTGAATCCGCGGGACGGAGCAGGCCCTACAGGCGTTTCGGCCCGGGCGCTTCGGGCCGGGCGCTTCGGCGCGCGCGTTTCAGCGCCACCGCCACGCGTGGTCCACCGGTCCGATGCCCGCGCCCAGGGCGAACCCGGCGGCGATGGCGCCGGTGACGTACTCCTTGGCCTCGGTGACGGCCTCCGGGACGGTCCTACCCTTGGCCAGGCCCGCCGCGATCGCGCTGGCGAGCGTGCAGCCGGTGCCGTGGGTGTGCCGGTTGTCGTGGCGGGGGGCGCGCAGCCAGCGTTCGTCGGTGCCGTCCGTCAGGAGGTCCACGGCCTCGTCCCCGTGGGCGGCGAGGTGGCCGCCCTTGATCAGCGCCCAGGCGGGCCCGTACGCGAGGACCGCGTCGGCGGCCCGGCGCATGTCGTCCTCGGTCTCCACGACGACTCCGGTGAGCTGGGTCACCTCGTCCAGGTTCGGGGTGGCGACCGTGGCCCGGGGCAGCAGTTCTCCCCGTACGGCGTCCAGCGCGGTGGCGGCGAGGAGCGCGTCCCCGTGCTTGGAGACGCCGACCGGGTCCACGACGGCCGGGGCGGCGGTGGCGGCGAGCAGCTCGGCCACGGTCTCCACGAGGGCGGCGGAGGACAGCATTCCCGTTTTCACGGCCTGGACGCCGATATCGTCCACCACGGCCCTGTACTGGCCCTTCACGGCCTCCGCGGGCAGTTCCCAGACGCCTTTGACGCCCAGCGAGTTCTGCGCGGTCACAGCGGTCACCACGCTCATCCCGTGGACCCCGAGCGCCAGCATGGTCTTGAGGTCGGCCTGGATGCCGGCGCCGCCGCCGGAGTCGGATCCGGCGACGGTCAGGCACAGCGGCGGATGCGCGCGGGGTATGTGGGGTCCGCTCATCGCGGGACGTCCTCCGCGGCCGTGTCGCCGCCGAAGTGGTCCCATCCGCCGGTGGAGGCCCAGGGGGCGCCGTCGACGGTCACCTGGGGCAGCGCGGAGCGGTTCTGGACCTCGCCGATGACCTTCCAGCGGGCCGGGAGCTTCACGTCCGGCGGGAAGGTGGCGACGATCGCGTGGTCCTCTCCCCCGGTGAGGACCCACTGGAGCGGGTCCACGCCGACGGCCTGGCCGATGTCGTGCATCTGCGTCGGGATGTCGACGGCCGCCGAGCGCAGGTCGATCCGTACCTTGCTGGCCTCGGCGATGTGCCCGAGGTCGGCGATCAGGCCGTCGCTGACGTCGGTCATGGCGGTGGCGCCGAGTCCGGCGGCCGCGGGGCCCGCGTGGTAGGGCGGCTCGGGGCGCCGGTGGGCCTCGACGAAGGCCCGCGGCGAGCGGAAGCCCCGCGAGAGCACGGCGAAGCCCGCCGCGGACCAGCCGAGCCAGCCGGTCACGGCCACGACGTCGCCGGGCTGGGCGCCGGAGCGCAGCACGGGTTCGTGGTTGCGCAGGTCGCCGAGGGCCGTGATGGCCACGGTGATGATGTCGCCGCGGACCACGTCGCCGCCGACCACGGCCGCACCGGCGACCTGGCATTCGTCGCGGATGCCGTCCATCAGCTCGGTGGGCCAGGTGGCCGGCAGCTCCGCCGGGACGACGAGGCCGAGCAGCAGCGCCGTCGGCACCGCGCCCATGGCGGCGATGTCCGCGAGGTTCTGTGCGGCGGCCTTGCGGCCGACGTCGTAGGCCGTGGACCAGTCGCGCCGGAAGTGCCTGCCCTCCAGCAGGATGTCCGTGCTCGCCACGACCCGCCGGTCGGGGGCCGACACCACCGCGGCGTCGTCGCCGGGGCCGACCCGGACCGCCGGGGTGGTGGTGAGCCGTGAGGTGAGCTCCCGAATGAGCCCGAACTCCCCCAGCTCGCCCACAGTGCCCTTCATCGCTGTGCCCCTTCTTGCCCAGTCCGCTTGCGGTCGCGAGCCGTCACAGCTCTGGGTACCGTCAACAGATACGTCAACTTCTGCTCTCCGTACGCCCCGATCTGCGCGCCGCCGGACCCGCGGGTCTCCCCGCGGCGCTCGGCAACGCGGTACCGTGGCGTCCCTTCTTCCCCGGGCCCACCCGTCATCCCCGGGCCCACCCGAAGGGTAGGGGAAATGATCCTCGTGGCCGCCCTGGAGGTTCCGTGGTACAGGCGTACATCCTCATCCAGACCGAGGTGGGCAAGGCGTCGTTCGTCGCCGAGTCCATCGCGCAGATCGCGGGGGTGATCCAGGCCGAGGACGTGACCGGCCCGTACGACGTGATCGTGCGCGCCCAGGCCGACACCGTGGACGAGCTCGGCCGCATGGTCGTGGCCAAGGTCCAGCAGGTGGAGGGGATCACCCGCACCTTGACCTGCCCGGTCGTCCATCTGTAGCCCCCGTCTACTCTTGGCCGGTGATGTCACGACACCGCCGGCCCTTCTCTCTGCTCGCCGCACTGACCGCGCTGGCCGCCTCGGCGGCCCTCGTGGGCTGTTCCCCGGGTGATTCCGAGGCACGGGTTGATCCGCCGTCCGCTCCGCCCGCCGACGTCGCGGGTCTCTGTGCGGCGCTGCACAAAGAGCTCCCGGAAACGGTGGCCTCGCTGGCCCGGACCCCGGCGCTGCCGGAGTCGGACCTGACCGCCGCGTGGGGTGGCTCGGCGATCGTACTGCGGTGCGGTATCCCCAGGCCCGCCAAGATGCTGGACGACAAGGCGGAGGGCGTCGACGTGAACGGTGTCGGCTGGCTCCTGGAAAAGCTGGACGACGGCGGCTTCCGGTTCACCACCGGGAGTCGGCTGGCGTACACGGAGGTCCGGGTCGACAAGGAGCATGCCACGGATGCGGGGATGCTGGTGGGCCTGTCCGCCTCGATCGCCAAGACCGTTCCGGTGGGCGTCTCCTCGTACTGACCCCCGTACCGGCCCTCTCGTCGGCCTCCCCGGCCCGCCCGCGCGGAAGAGGACCGCCCGCCGCCCTCCTCGTGCGAGGGGCGGCGGGCGGTCCTCTTCCGCGTACGGAGCTTCGTGGCGGGGTTCGCTACGGGGTCAGCGCAGTCCGGTGGAGCGGCGCAGGGCGGCCTGGATCAGGCGGTCCACCAGCTCCGGGTACTCGATGCCCGACTCCTGCCACATCCGCGGGTACATGGAGATCGGGGTGAAGCCCGGCATCGTGTTGATCTCGTTGATGACGAACTCGCCGTTCTCGGTGAGGAAGAAGTCGGCGCGCACCAGGCCCTCGCAGGACGCGGCGTCGAAGGCCTCGATCGCGAGCTTCCGGACTTCGGCGGTCTGCTCCGGGGTGAGCGGGGCGGGCACGAGTCCGGAGGCGGAGTCGATGTACTTGGCCTCGAAGTCGTAGAAGTCGTGGCTGGAGACCGGCGGGATCTCGGCGGGCACGCTCGCGCGCGGACCGTCCTCGAACTCCAGGACCCCGACCTCGATCTCGCGGCCGCGCAGCAGCGCCTCCACGATGATCTTCGGGTCGTGGCGGCGGGCCTCGCGGATCGCGGCGTCCAGGGCGGAGGGCTCGTCGACCTTGGTGATGCCGATCGAGGATCCGGCGCGGGCGGGCTTGATGAACAGCGGCCAGCCGTGCTCGCCGGCGAAGTCCGCGATCCGGGCGAGGGCGCCCTCGCGGTCGTTCTCCCACTCGCGGGGGCGGATGGTCACGTACGGGCCGACGCGCAGCCCGAAGGACGTGAAGACCCGCTTCATGTAGTCCTTGTCCTGGCCGACGGCCGAGGCGAGGACGCCCGAGCCGACGTACGGGATGCCGGAGAGCTCCAGGAGGCCCTGGAGGGTGCCGTCCTCGCCGTACGGGCCGTGCAGGACGGGGAAGACCACGTCGACCTCGCCCAGCGCCTTGGGGACGGCGCCCGGCTCGGTGTAGACGACCTCGCGGCTGGCCGGGTCGACGGAGAGCACGACGGCGCCGTCCTCGGATTCGGCGAGCTGCCCCACGTTGGGGAGCTCGCCGCCGGAGATGGCCATCCGGGCGGGCTCGTCGGCGGTCAGCGCCCACCGGCCGTCCGTGGTGATGCCGATGGGCAGCACCTCGTACTTGGAGCGGTCGATGGAGCGCAGGACGGCGCCCGCGGTGACGACCGAAATGGCGTGTTCCGAGCTGCGGCCGCCGAACACGACGGCCACGCGGGGCTTGCGGCCCTGCTGCTCAGGGGTCTGGGGGAGGTTCTCGCTGCTCATATCGCCACGAGGGTACCCGCTCACGCGTCCGGAAAGCAGTCAGCGCCGTTCCGGTTTGGCGCTGCGTCCCATGAGTTCCTTGAGCGCGACCAGGGTGGGCTTGCCGTGGTGGACGATGTCGACGACCGTGTCGGTGATCGGCATGTCCACTCCGTGGCGGCGGGCCAGATCGGCCACGGACTGGCAGGACTTGACGCCTTCGGCGGTCTGCTTGGTGACCGCGATGGTCTCCTCCAGGGTCATCCCGCGGCCCAGGTTGGTGCCGAAGGTGTGGTTCCTGGAGAGCGGCGAGGAGCAGGTGGCGACGAGGTCGCCGAGGCCCGCGAGGCCGGAGAAGGTGAGCGGATCGGCGCCCATCGCCAGGCCCAGGCGGGTGGCTTCGGCGAGGCCGCGGGTGATGAGCGAGCCCTTGGTGTTGTCGCCGAGGCCCATGCCGTCCGCGATGCCGACGGCGAGGCCGATGACGTTCTTGACGGCGCCGCCGAGCTCGCAGCCGATGACGTCGGTGCTCGTGTACGGGCGGAAGTACGGGGTGTGGCAGGCGGCCTGGAGGCGCTGGGCGGCGGCCTCGTCCACGCAGGCGACCACGGAGGCGGCGGGCTGCCGGGCCGCGATCTCGGCGGCCAGGTTGGGGCCGGTGACGATCGCGATGCGCTCGGCGGGGACCTTGGCCACCTCTTCGATGACCTCGCTCATCCGCTTGGCGGTGCCGAGTTCGACGCCCTTCATCAGGGAGACGAGCACGGTCTCGGGTGCCAGCAGCGGGGCCCAGGCGGCGAGGTTGCCGCGCAGGGTCTGCGAGGGGACGGCGAGGACCGTGAAGTCGGCGCCGGCCGCGGCCTCGGCCGGGTCGGTGGTGGCGCGGATGTTCGCGGGGAGTTCGACGTCGGGGAAATAGTCCGGGTTGGTCCGGCCGCTGTTGATGGCGTCGACGAGCTCTTGGCGGCGGCCCCAGAGGACCACCTCGCAGCCGGCGTCGGCGAGGACCATGGCGAAGGCCGTGCCCCAGGAGCCGGTTCCGAATACGGCTGCCTTCACGGGACGTGTCACTTGTTGCCCTCCCCTGCGGCCTTGCGCCGCTGCTGAGCCCTGGCGTTGCGATGGTCGTACGGCTGCGCGGGCGCGCTCTCGCCCCGCAGTTCCTCCAGCAGCCCGGTGATGGCCGCCATGATGACCTCGGTGACCTCCCTGAGCACGTCCGGGGTGGGTTCCCGGTCGTAGTACGCGGAGAGGTCCACGGGCGGTCCGGCGAGGACCTGGAGGGTTTTGCGCGGGAACAGGTTGACCTTGTTCTCCTTGGCGTAGGGCGGCATCGCGAGATTCGCGCCCCACTGGGCCACCGGAATGACGGGGGCCCTCGTCATCAGTGCCACGCGGGCGGCGCCGGTCTTGCCGGCCATCGGCCACATGTCGGGGTCCCGCGTGAGGGTGCCTTCCGGGTAAAAGGCCACGCATTCGCCGCGCTCGATCGCGTCCACGGCGGCCCGGAATGCGTCCAGGGCGTTGGTGGACTCCCGGTAGACCGGGATCTGGCCGGAGCCGCGCAGGATCGCTCCGACAATCGGGACCTCGAAGAGGGCCGCCTTGCCGAGCAATCGGGGCACCCTGCCGGTGTTGTACTGGAAGTGCGCGTAGGACAGCGGGTCCAGATACGAGTTGTGATTGACGGCGGTGATAAATCCGCCCTCGGTCGGAATGTGTTCCATTCCCCGCCAGTCCCGCCTGAAGAGCACTACCAGCGGCGGTTTCGCGATGGCCGCCGCAAGGCGGTACCAGAAGCCGATTCTGCGGCGGGACACTCGGACACCTTCCTCTAGGACCGGTGTGCGGCTGGGGCACCTCGGGGCCGGACAAGTGTGGCCCCGGGTCCGGTCTCTGTCGAGAACACCGTACGCCCCGGACACCCGGACCAGGCCCCGGGTGGCCCGGCATGAGGTGACAATGGGGCTCCGCATGACCTGGTCATGACCCGCACATGGTCTGAGCGGCGCGCGAGCGTGCCGGAGGGAAGGGGTCCGTCACGAACGCCGTCTGGAGTCTGGTCGTCCCGCTGAAGCCGCTCGCGGTGGCCAAGAGCCGCCTCGCGCCGGCCGTCGGAGGGTCCCGGCCGGGGCTCGCCCTGGCGTTCGCGCTGGACACCGTCGCAGGGGCGCTGGCCTGCGCGGCGGTCGCGGATGTGGTGGTCGTCACGGACGATCCGGCGGCCGGTGCGGAACTGGCGCGACTGGGGGCCCGGATCGTGCCGGACTCCCCGGCGGCCGGGCTCAACGCGGCGCTGGCCCACGGGGCGCGGGAGATACGGGCGGGCAGGCCCGGGGCGGCGGTGGCCGCGATGAACGCGGATCTGCCGGCGCTGCGGCCACCCGAATTGCTACGCGTGCTCGAAACCGCTTCGGCATTTCCCCGGGCATTTCTGGCGGATGCGGCGGGAATCGGGACGACCCTGCTTTCCGCTGCTCCGGACGTGGAATTGGCGCCCTCGTTCGGTGGTCCCTCACGGGCCCGGCATTCGGCCTCGGGCGCGGTGGAAATGGCCCTCGCCGGCGTCGAGAGCATCCGCCGGGACGTGGACACGGGGGCGGATCTGCGCAGGGTCCTGGCCCTTGGCGTGGGGCGCCATACAGCCCGATACAGTGCCCGTATGCAGGCGACCGCGTACACGTACGACACCCAGACCCGCAGCGGCAGTGTGCTGCTGGACGACGGCACCCCGGTGCCCTTCGAGGCCCCGGCGTTCGACGCGGGCGGCCTGCGGCTGCTGCGTCCCGGGCAGCGGGTCCGGATCGAGACGGACGGCGAGGGCGCGGGCCTGCGGATCACCCTGGTCACGCTGCAGACCTTCTGACGACGGGCACCCCACCAGGGCGTTCCCACGCACCGCGGGCCGGTTTCCCCACCGTGGGGAAACCGGCCCGGCGTGTGTGACTCGTTGCCCTACTTGGTCTTGCGGGCGGTGGTCTTCTTCGCGGTGGCCTTGCGCGTCGCCGTCTTCTTGGCGGGCGCCTTCGTCGCCGCGGTGGCCTTCTTGGCCGCCGGGGCGGTCTTCTTCGCGGTGGCGGTGGTCTTCTTCGCCGTCGCCGCGGCCTTCTTGACCGTGGCCTTCTTCGCCGCGGGTGCCGCCTTCTTCGCCACGGCGGTCTTGGCGACCGTCTTCTTGGCGGTGGCGGTGACCTTCTTGGCCGTGGTCTTCTTCGCGACCGTGGTCTTGGCGGCGGCAGCGGCCTTCTTGGCGGGTGCGGCCTTCTTCGCGGCGGCCTTCTTGACCGTCGCCGAAGCGCCACCGGTGAGGCTGCCCTTGGGCGCCTTCTTCACCGATACCTCGCCGCCCTTGGGGAGCTTCTTGGTGCCGCTGACCAGGTCCTTGAAGCCCTGACCCGCACGGAAGCGGGGAACAGAGGTCTTCTTGACCCGGACGCGCTCACCCGTCTGGGGGTTACGGGCATAGCGGGCCGGGCGGTCGACCTTCTCGAACGAGCCGAAGCCCGTGACCGAGACCCGGTCGCCCCCGACGGTCGCGCGGACGATGGCGTCCAGTACCGCGTCGACGGCGTCCGCGGCCTGCTGACGGCCGCCCAGCTTGTCGGCAATCGCTTCTACGAGCTGCGCCTTGTTCAACGTCTTCCCCTTCGGAGACTTCGCCAGAACGAATGTGTTCAAGCTTATTTCGCACGTTAGGCGGATATATACCGCAAATCAAACACGAAACGGGCTTATCACCCTAGTGCCGCAACGTTGTAGGCCGTTACGGAGTTCCTTCGCATCAGTCGCCTTCAGGGAATCGACCCTCGTCGAGGTCCTTCATCAACCTGTCCAGGCGCCTTGCCGCGTCGGCGAGATCGTGCTTCGCCACGGCGGTGACGACCAACAGCTTCCGGGACAGCGCCATCCTTACGCCCTCCGGGACTTGCAGTGTGCGCACCCTTGTGTGTGCTTCTTTCAATCGGTCGGCGACAAGTCCGTAGAGCTCAAGTTGACTGTCGCGTTCCATGCACAGATTGTGCCATCTGGGGCGAGTTGTCGCCTCACGGGGCCTCAACACACGACTGTGCCCCCTGCCGGATGGCAGGGGGCACAGTGTTGCCTATGTGATCACCCTAAGGCGAATAAGCGCTGCTCAGGCCGGAATCACGCCTGAATCGTGCGCGGCTTGAAGGCCGGTCGGACGCTTTCGTACGTGGCGATGTCCGCTTCGTTCTGAAGGGTGAGCGAGATGTCGTCCAGCCCCTCCAGCAGCCGCCAGCGGGCGTTGTCGTCGAGTTCGAACTCCGCGACGACGCCTTCCGCTCGGACCTGGCGGTCGACCAGGTCGACCGTGATCTCGGCGGTGGGGTCGGCCTCGGTCAGCTTCCACAGCTGCTCGACGGTCTCCTGCGGCAGGACCACGGTCAGCAGACCGTTCTTCAGCGAGTTGCCGCGGAAGATGTCGGCGAAGCGGGAGGAGATGACCGTCTTGAAGCCGAAGTTCTGCAGGGCCCAGACGGCGTGCTCGCGCGAGGAACCGGTGCCGAAGTCGGGACCGGCGACCAGGACGGTCGCACCGGCGCGCTCGGGGCGGTTGGTGATGAACTCCGGGTCCTTGCGCCAGGCCTCGAAGAGCCCGTCCTCGAAACCGTCGCGCGTGATCTTCTTCAGCCAGTGGGCCGGGATGATCTGGTCGGTGTCGACGTTGCTGCGGCGCAGCGGGACGGCCCGGCCGGTGTGGGTGGTGAAGGCTTCCATCGTTCTCAGACTCCGGCGGTCGCGTTGGCGTCGGACAGGTCGGCGGGCGAGGCCAGGTGGCCCAGCACGGCGGTGGCGGCAGCCACCTGCGGGGAGACCAGGTGGGTGCGCCCGCCCTTGCCCTGCCGGCCCTCGAAGTTGCGGTTGGAGGTGGACGCGGAGCGCTCACCGGGCGCCAGTTGGTCGGGGTTCATGCCCAGACACATCGAGCAGCCCGCGTGCCGCCATTCGGCGCCGGCCTCCTTGAAGACCTTGTCCAGGCCCTCCGACACGGCCTGCAGGGCGACGCGGACCGAGCCCGGGACGACCAGCATCCGTACGCCTTCGGCGACTTTGCGGCCCTCGATGATCCCGGCGACGGCGCGCAGGTCCTCGATGCGGCCGTTGGTGCAGGAACCTACGAAGACGGTGTCGACCTTGATGTCGCGCAGCGGCTGTCCGGCGGTCAACCCCATGTACTCCAGGGCCTTTTCGGCGGCGTTGCGCTCCGAAGCGTCCTCGTACGAAGCCGGGTCGGGGACGTTCGCCGACAGGGGCGCGCCCTGGCCGGGGTTGGTGCCCCAGGTGACGAACGGCGACAGCGTGGTGCCGTCGATGACCACCTCGGCGTCGAAGACGGCGTCGTCGTCGGTGCGCAGGGTCTTCCAGTACGCGACCGCCGCGTCCCAGTCCTCGCCCGCAGGGGCGTGGTCGCGGCCCTCGAGGTAGTCGAAGGTGGTCTGGTCGGGGGCGATCATGCCCGCGCGGGCGCCGGCCTCGATCGACATGTTGCAGATGGTCATGCGGGCTTCCATCGACAGCTGCTCGACGGCCTCGCCGCGGTACTCCAGGATGTAGCCCTGGCCGCCGCCGGTGCCGATCTTGGCGATGATCGCCAGGATCAGGTCCTTGGCGGTGACGCCCTCGGCCAGCGCGCCGGTGACGGTGATCGCCATCGTCTTGGGGCGGGCCAGCGGCAGCGTCTGGGTCGCCAGCACGTGCTCGACCTGGCTGGTGCCGATGCCGAACGCCAGCGCGCCGAAGGCGCCGTGCGTGGAGGTGTGCGAGTCACCACAGACCACCGTGGTGCCCGGCTGGGTCAGACCCAGCTGCGGTCCCACGACGTGGACGACACCCTGCTCGACGTCGCCCAGCGAGTGCAGGCGCACGCCGAACTCGGCGCAGTTCGCCCGCAGCGTCTCCAGCTGGGCCCGGGAGACCGGGTCCGCGATCGGCTTGTCGATGTCGATGGTGGGGGTGTTGTGGTCCTCGGTCGCGATGGTGAGGTCGAGGCGTCGGACCTTGCGGCCGGCCTGGCGCAGCCCTTCGAAGGCCTGCGGGCTGGTCACCTCGTGCAGCAGGTGCAGATCGATGAAGAGGAGGTCGGGCTCGCCTTCGGCGCGCCGGACGACATGGTCGTCCCAGACCTTCTCCGCGAGTGTCCTACCCATCGCTTTCCCTCCGGCCGGCCGGTTGTGCCGGCGCTTGATAGAGATCTTGTGCGCCTGATCGCCCGTACCCCACGTCCCGGACGACGGCTCGGACCCAGTGGTTCGTGGACCCGCACATACAGACTCGCTGGTTCTTGGAAAAATTGAACTTGCGTTTCACAGTGTGAGACGCGAATATCGTTTCATGGACAACTCTAGCGGCGTCGGCGTTCTCGACAAGGCAGCTCTGGTATTGAGCGCACTGGAGTCCGGTCCGGCCACCCTCGCCGGGCTGGTCGCGGCGACAGGGCTCGCACGACCCACGGCACATCGCCTTGCCGTGGCACTGGAACACCACCGGATGGTGGCGAGGGACATGCAGGGCCGGTTCATCCTCGGACCGCGGCTGGCGGAGCTCGCCGCCGCGGCCGGCGAGGACCGCCTGCTGGCCACGGCCGGACCGGTGCTCACCCACCTCCGGGACGTGACGGGAGAGAGCGCGCAGCTCTACCGGCGTCAGGGCGACATGCGTATCTGCGTGGCAGCCGCCGAGCGGCTGTCGGGCCTGCGGGACACCGTCCCGGTGGGCTCCACGCTCCCGATGAAGGCCGGCTCGGCCGCGCAGATCCTGATGGCCTGGGAGGAGCCCGAGCGGCTCCACCGCGGCCTGCAGGGCGCGCGCTTCACGGCGACGGCGCTCTCGGGCGTACGGCGTCGCGGCTGGGCGCAGTCGATCGGCGAGCGGGAGCCCGGCGTGGCCTCCGTCTCGGCGCCGGTGCGCGGCCCCTCGAACCGCGTGGTGGCCTCCGTATCGGTCTCCGGGCCGATCGAGCGCCTGACCCGTCACCCGGGGCGCATGCACGCCCAGGCCGTCATCGACGCGGCCGCCCGACTGACCGAGGCCCTGCGCCGCTCCAGCTGATCCCTTACCCCCGTCCCTCCGGGCCCGGAGGCGCGTGAGACGCCGCACACGTCCACACACGCGCCGCCGGGCCCGTACTTCTCGGCCCGGCGTCCACCAAGTCCGGAAACAGCGAAGAGGCCCTCCGCGATGAACGCGGAGGGCCTCTTCTGTGCGTACCCCCGACCGGATTCGAACCGGCGCTACCGCCTTGAGAGGGCGGCGTGCTAGGCCGCTACACAACGGGGGCTAGCTGTTACTGCGGTACTGCGCTGGGCTACCAGGACTCGAACCTAGAATAAGAGAACCAGAAACTCTCGTGTTGCCAATTACACTATAGCCCAAAGGTCTAGACCAGCTAGACACCGTACCCCCGACCGGATTCGAACCGGCGCTACCGCCTTGAGAGGGCGGCGTGCTAGGCCGCTACACAACGGGGGCCCTAGCGATCCTGCATCAAAACATCCGGGTGCGACCCTGGAGATCTCGCGGGAAGGATCTGTACCCCCGACCGGATTCGAACCGGCGCTACCGCCTTGAGAGGGCGGCGTGCTAGGCCGCTACACAACGGGGGCAAGCACTGCGTCACTGCTGAACTGCGCTGGGCTACCAGGACTCGAACCTAGAATAAGGGAACCAGAAACCCTCGTGTTGCCAATTACACTATAGCCCACCAAAACTCAAGACCCTGAGGGACTTTCGTTCGGTTAGCGCCTCCGGCCCGGCCTTTCGGCCCGCTCGGGCGGCGCAGAAAGAACATTACCGGATGCCTGACCGTGCTCCAAAACGGGTATCCCCGGCCAGCACCTGCGGGAGCCGGTCGAGTCCGGCGATCCGGTGCACGCCCTCCGGTCCGGGGCCGCGCGATCCGTCACGGTCGAGCCACACGGCCGTCAGACCGGCGTCACGGGCACCCCGCGCGTCGATCTCGGGCTGGTCTCCGACGTAGACCACTTCCCCCGGCTCCAGCCCCATCTCGGCGCACGCGGCGAGGAAGGCGCCGGCCTCGGGCTTGCTGACGCCCAGCTCCACGGCGCACACCAGGACCTCGAAGCGGTCGCGCAGGCCGAGGTGGCGCAGCTTGGGGTCCTGGTTGGCCACGGAGGAGTTGGAGAGCACCCCGTGGCGGTAGTCGCCGGCCAGGACGTCCAGGACGGGCACCACGTCGGGGAACAGCTCCCAGGCGGCCCTGTAGTGCTCCACGTACCGCTCGAACCAGTCGTCGGCCTGTGCGTCGGTCATGGCGGGCCGCCCGAGGAACTCCCGCACCCGGTCCCGGCGCTGCCCCTGGAAGGTGCCCCCACCTGCCGCGAACCGCTCCCAGTGCCGGTCGGTGATCCGCCGCCACAGCGCGAGCGCCTCGGCCGGAGCCCCGTACCGCTCCGCGAGCCCCTCGGCGACCAGGTGCGCCGCGAGCCCGGCCCGGTCGGCCCCGGTGTAGTCGAAAAGGGTGTCGTCGATGTCCCACAGCACCGCACGGATCGCCATACGGCCGACCCTACGCGGAACGCCCCGGGGGCGGCAGCCCTTTGCAGAGCTGCCGCCCCCGGGGGACGTACGGACGGTTCTCAGGCGGCGCCCAGCTTCGCCAGGGTCGCGTCGATGCGGGACAGGGAGCGGTCCTTGCCCAGGATTTCGAGGGACTCGAAGAGCGGGAGGCCGATCGTGCGGCCGGTGACGGCCACGCGGACCGGGGCCTGGGCCTTGCCGAGCTTGAGGCCGTGGGCCTCGCCGGCGGTCAGGACGGCCTGCTTGAGGGACTCGGGGTCCGACCAGTCGGCGGCGGCCAGGTTCTCGCGGGCCGTGGTGAGCAGGGCCGCGGGCTCGCCCTTCATCGCCTTGTCCCACGAGGCCTGGTCCTCGACCGGCTCCTTCAGGAACAGGAAGTCGACGTTGGCCGTGATGTCCGAGAGGACCGTGAGCCGGGTCTGGGCGTACGGCGCGATGCGCTCCCAGGCGGCGGTGTCGAAGTCCTCGGGCGCCCAGTTGGCGTGCGGGGCCTGGAGCCACGGGGCGCAGCGGTCCGCGAAGACCTTCGGGTCGAGCAGCCGGATGTGGTCGGCGTTGATCGACTCGGCCTTCTTGAGGTCGAAGCGCGCCGGGTTGGCGTTGACGTCCGGGATGTCGAACTTCTCCACCATCTCCTCGATCGAGAAGATGTCCTGGTCCTTGGAGAAGGACCAGCCGAGCAGCGAGAGGTAGTTCAGCAGGCCCTCGGGGAGGAAGCCGCGCTCGCGGTACAGGTTGAGCGAGGCCTCGGGGTCGCGCTTGGAGAGCTTCTTGTTGCCCTCGCCCATCACGTACGGCAGGTGGCCGAAGGCCGGCACCGCCTTGGCGATGCCGAGCTCGATCAGGGCCCCGTAGAGCGCGATCTGGCGCGGGGTGGAGGACAGCAGGTCCTCGCCGCGCAGGACGTGGGTGATCTCCATCAGCGCGTCGTCGACCGGGTTGACGAGCGTGTAGAGCGGGGCGCCGTTGGCCCGGACGATGCCGAAGTCCGGCACGTTGTCGGGCGTGAAGGTCAGCTCGCCGCGGACCAGGTCCGTGAAGGTGATCGGCTCGTCGGGCATCCGGAAGCGGACGATCGAAGTGCGGCCCTCGGCCTCGTACGCGGCCTTCTGCTCGTCCGAGAGCTCGCGGCAGGTGCCGTCGTAGCCGGAGGGCTTGCCGGCCGCGCGGGCCGCGTCGCGGCGGGCGTCCAGCTCCTCGGTGGTGCAGTAGCAGTGGTAGGCGTAGCCGCCGTCCTGGAGCTTCTGCGCGACGTCCTTGTAGATGTCCATGCGCTCGGACTGGCGGTACGGGGCGTGCGGGCCGCCGACCTCGGGACCCTCGTCCCAGGTGAAGCCGAGCCAGCGCAGCGAGTCGAGCAGCTGGCCGTAGGACTCCTCGGAGTCGCGGGCCGCGTCGGTGTCCTCGATGCGGAAGACGAACGTACCGCCGTGGTGGCGGGCGAACGCCCAGTTGAAGAGGGCCGTGCGGACCAGACCCACGTGGGGGTTGCCGGTCGGGGACGGACAGAAACGTACGCGGGGGGTCGCGTTAGCCACGCTTGATCACCTTGTTGGTGAGAGTGCCGATGCCTTCGATGGTGACGGCGACCTCGTCGCCGACGTTCAGGGGGCCGACTCCGGCCGGGGTCCCCGTGAGGATGACGTCGCCCGGGAGCAGCGTCATGGCCTCGGTGATGTGCACGATGAGGTCCTCGATGGAGCGGACCATCTCGCTGGTGCGGCCGAGCTGGCGCTGTTCGCCGTTGACGGTGCACTGGATGGTCAGGTCGCTCGGGTCCAGATCGGTCTCGATCCACGGGCCGAGGGGGCAGGAGCTGTCGAAGCCCTTGGCGCGGGCCCACTGCTTCTCACGCTGCTGGACGTCGCGCGCGGTGACGTCGTTGGCGCAGGTGTAGCCGAGGATGACGTCCTTGACGCGCTCGCGCGGGACCTCGCGGCACATGCGGCCGATGACCACGGCGAGCTCCGCCTCGTGGTGGAGGTCCTGGGAGAAGGACGGGTACGCGATCGGGTCGCCCGAGCCGATCACCGAGGTGGAGGGCTTGAAGAAGGTGATCGGGGCGTCCGGGACCTCATGGCCGAGCTCCGCCGCGTGCTCCGCGTAGTTGCGGCCGATGGCCACGACCTTGTTCGGGAGCACGGGCGGCAGCAGCCGGACCTTGTTCAGCGGGACCTTCGTGCCCGAGAGCTCGAAGTCCGCGAACGGGATGCCCTTGATGATGTCGAGGACGAGCTCACCTTCGGCGCCGAGGGCAGTACTGCCCTCGACCGCGCCGAACGCGACATTGCCGTCGATGGAGAACCTGGCGATGCGCACGTGTTGCGTCTGCCCCTCTGTATTTCCGCTGGCTGGAGTCTGCGGACTCCAGGCTAACGCGGTGGGGGCCGACGCCTCGCGCGGCTTTCGCCGGACACTCCCGTTGCCGGGCCCCTCTTACTGGGCGGCGGCGACCGGTGCGTCCATGAGGACGGTGCGGCGCGGGTTCGCGGTCTGGCCCGGCAGCTCGACGGTGTGCTCCGGGACCGGCGCGGTCTGCAGCTCCTCGGCGTCCTTGAGGTGCGCGAGGGTGGTGCGGCGCGGGTTGGCTATGTTGCGGAACATCATCGTCGTCTTCATCGGAGTGCGAAGCCCTCGGCTCACTAGGTCGGATGGTGGCGGCGGGTGCCGCCGGGATGCCTTCGGAGTGCCGCTTGTCGCTCGCGGCAAGCCTGTAAAGCTCAAGGCTAAACATCTGAATCCCCCGCCGAACCGGGAAGTAATGGCCACGGCTATGTGAGTTTGCTCACCAGTGACCAGGCATTACGGGCATAACGGGCAGTCGATTCCGTCCCACAAAGCGGACATTGCGCCACTGAATGCGCCATTCCGCTCCTGATCATCGCGACTGGGACAGCTTGCCAGGCGCGGGGTTTGGGCGGCGTAAGTCCGATTCCATATGAATTGGCCCGCACGTCGGGTAGTGCATGCGTCACCCGACGTGACCGACTGTCCAGGCGGGGACTCGCACCTTGTTGGAGATCCGCCTCTGTGCTGGAATTCGCGGGACCGCCGCGGGAATCAGCCGGCGCGCAGGTGGCGCGACACAGCGCCGAGCGCGGCGGCAACGGAGAGGGAGACGCGCCGGTCACCGACGACCACCATGGGGCGCATTGCCCCACGACTCGACACCGTCCCACCGGTCGCCCGGCGGGACGCCTGGTCCAGAGGTTGCGACGCTAGTGCAGGGACGATTCAAGAGGGATGACAAGGGGTCTCCCCAGGCCCGTCAGGGCCGTGGGGACGCCGCGCCGGAGCAGGACCCGCGCGGCGGGACCGACCGTGGCTCCTCGCCCCAGCACGCCCAGAACCGCGGGCCGGCTGTCGAGAGCGGGGGCCCCGACGGCTCCGCCGCGGTGAAGCCGAAGGGCCGCGCCAAGCCCAAGGGCGGCTCCAAGGCCGACGACGAGTCGGGCAGCCGCGACGTCGCGATACCCCAGGCCCCCCGTGGCTCCGGTTCCCGTCTGGCCATGCAGAACTGGCGCATCAGCACGCGACTGGTGTCGCTGCTGACCCTGCCGGTCGTCGCCGCCACCACCCTCGGTGGCTTCCGCATCAACGACTCGCTCAACGACATCGCGCAGCTGGAGCACATGCAGCTGCTGACGACGATGACGCGTCAGGCCACCAACCTGGCCGCCATGCTCCAGGCCGAGCGCGACAACTCCGCCGGTCCGCTGTCCGTCGACAAGTCGGGCAAGCCCAGCACCCTCGTCCAGGGCGTCCGCGACTCGACCGACTCCGCCGTCCGCGCCTTCGCCGCCGCGACCGACAAGGTCGACGTCGCGGAGGGCAACGACGAGACGCTCCGGTCGATCCGCAACAACATCCTGCAGATCGCACACGGGCTCAACAACCTCGAAGAGATCCGCAAGAACGCGTACCAGAACGGTGCCCAGCAGACCGTCACCGAGTACAACGCGCTGGTCGTCTCGCTGCTCTCGCTCTCGCAGGACATGGCCCAGGCCACCTCGAACCCCGAGATGATCAAGCGCACCCGCGCGCTGGCCGCGTTCTCCTCCGCCAAGGAGTACGCCTCGATCCAGCGCGCGATCATCGCGGCCGCGCTCCCCGCGGACCCGGCCCTGGCCGGCAACCTCACCGAGAACGACCGCCTCTACGCCCGCTCCGCCCAGAGCAGCGAGGAGCAGGCGCGCAAGACCTTCGAGCTCGTCTACCAGGGCAAGCCCGAGGAGCTCCTCGCGGCGCTCGGCGACGGCAACCAGGAAATCGCCACCGCCGACCACTACGCCCGCCGCGTCCTGGGCAACAAGGACCAGTTCGCCAAGGAGAAGAACCGGTCCTGGATGGACTGGTACGACGCGGACGACACCAAGCTCCAGGCCATGAAGGTCATCGAGCTCACCCTGCTCGAGGACATGGAGCAGAAGGCCCGCGAGCTCAAGAACGAGTCGCAGCGCGACGCCCTCATCAACGGTGCGCTGATCCTCCTCGTCCTCGGTGTCTCCCTCGTCGGCGCCTTCGTCATGGCCCGCTCGATGATCCGCTCCCTGCGCCGCCTCCAGGACACCGCGACCCGCGTCGCCCAGGACCGGCTGCCCGAGCTCGTCAAGCAGCTGTCGGAGTCCGACCCGCAGGACGTGGACACGACGGTGGAGTCCGTCGGTCTGCACACCCGCGACGAGATCGGCCAGGTGGCCGCGGCCTTCGACGACGTGCACCGCGAGGCCGTCCGCCTCGCCGCCGAGCAGGCCCTCCTGCGAGGCAACGTCAACGCGATGTTCACCAACCTCTCGCGCCGTTCGCAGGGCCTCATCCAGCGCCAGCTCTCGCTCATCTCCGAGCTGGAGTCGCGCGAGGCCGACCCGGACCAGCTGTCCTCGCTCTTCAAGCTCGACCACCTCGCGACCCGCATGCGCCGTAACGGCGAAAACCTCCTCGTCCTCGCGGGCGAGGAGCCGGGCCGCCGGTGGACCCGCCCCGTCCCGCTCGTCGACGTGCTCCGCGCCGCCGCGTCCGAGGTGGAGCAGTACGAGCGCATCGAACTCTCGTCGGTGCCCGGCACCGACGTGGCCGGCCGCGTCGTCAACGACCTCGTGCACCTGCTCGCCGAGCTGCTGGAGAACGCCACCTCGTTCTCCTCCCCGCAGACCAAGGTCAAGGTCACCGGTCACGCGCTGCCCGACGGCCGCGTGCTCGTCGAGATCCACGACACCGGCATCGGCCTCTCCCCCGAGGACCTCGCCGCGATCAACGAGCGGCTCGCTTCGCCGCCCACCGTGGACGTCTCGGTCTCCCGCCGCATGGGTCTGTTCGTGGTCGGCCGCCTGTCCCTGCGACACGGCATCCGCATCCAGCTCCGCCCCTCCGACTCGGGCGGTACGACGGCCCTCGTCATGCTCCCGGTGGACGTCGCCCAGGGCGGCAAGAAGCCGGCTCCGATGCCCGGTCAGGGCGGTCAGGGTTCTCCCGGCGCCCCCGGTCAGGGCGGTCCCGGCGCGCAGGCGCAGGGCTCGATCCCCGCTCCCGGCGCGCGTCCCCCCGTGGGCGCCGCCCCGCAGCGCGGCCAGGTTTCCGCCGCCAACCAGCGCGCGGCCCTGCCGGGCCGCGACGGTGGCCCCGCCGGCCAGCCCCAGGGCCCCGGCCCGCAGGGCGGACGGCCGCAGCAGCAGGGTCCCGGCGGCCAGACGCAGAGCGCCTTCGGTTCGGGTGCTCCGCTGCCGGGCCGCGGCCCGGTCTCGGGTCCCGGCGGCCCGGGCGGGTTCGGCGGTCCGCAGGCCCGTCCGGTCGGCGCCCCCACGGCGTCCGGTCCCGGCGGCTTCCCGCAGGGCAACGGCTTCGAGCGCCCGCAGCAGCCCCAGCAGGCGCAGCCCCAGCAGCCGGCCCCCCAGCAGCCGGCCCCGCAGCAGCAGGGTCAGCCGCAGGCCGGCGGCCCGGCCGCGCGCGGCCCCAGGCCGCAGCTTCCGCCGCGCGGTGGCGCACCCCGTCCGGAGCTTCCGGGCACGGGCGGCGGACCCGCCGCGATACCCCAGACCACCACGTGGGGCGCGGACCAGCGCGGGCACGACGTACCGCGCGGCCACGACGAGCTGTCGGGCCCCGGTTCCACGTCCGAGTTCCCCCGCCCCGACTTCAACGCCCCGGCCCCGCAGGCCGGCGGCCGCGACAACGGCACCACGGGCCAGTTCGCCCGCCCCGAGTACGGTGACCCGGCCTCCACCGGCCAGTTCGCCCGCCAGGACTTCGGCGACCCGGCCTCCACGGGGCAGTTCGCCCGCCAGGACTTCCAGGCCCAGCGGCCCGGCGGCCCCGGTGTCGGCGGCTACGTCCCGCCCGGCCAGGCTCCGCAGCCCCAGGGCAACTACGCCCCCGTACCGACTCCGCGCGCGGAGGCTCCGCGGCTGCCGCAGGCGTCCCGTCCGGAGGCGCTGCCCCCGGCCGGTCCGGGCACCGGCGAGGCCCGCAGCCCGATCTTCGACACGCTGGAGTCGAACTGGTTCCGCCAGGAAGCCGGCCAGCCCCCGGCGCAGGCACCGGCGGTGCCCCAGCAGGCGCAGCAGTCCGCCCCGGCGGCTCCGGCTCCGGCCGCCCCGCAGCGCCCGCAGCAGCACCAGCTGCCGCAGCGCGGCCAGGAGCAGGCTCCGGCCGAGTCCGCGCAGACGGCCACCGGCGCCGTGCCGACCGTGAGCTGGCGCTCCTCGCCGAACGACGAGCTGATGCGGCAGGCCGAGCGCGTGCGCCAGCCCGCCGCCGGCGGCATCACCACGTCGGGTCTGCCCCGCCGGGTCCCGCGGGCAAACCTCGTGGCCGGCACCGCGCAGCAGCAGGCCGAAGCGCAGGCCGGCCCCCAGGTCTCGCGATCCCCGGACGACGTCCGCGGCCGTCTCACCAACCTCCGACGCGGTATCCAGCAGGGTCGGCAGGCCGGCACCACCGGCCCGGCCACCGGCAATTACCACATCGACCCCACTTACCAGCAGGAGCGATAGTTGAGTTCGATGAGCCAGGCGGCACAAAACCTGAACTGGTTGATCACGAACTTCGTGGACAACACCCCCGGGGTGTCCCACACCGTGGTGGTCTCCGCCGACGGCCTCCTTCTGGCGATGTCCGAAGGTTTCCCCCGCGACCGGGCCGACCAGCTCGCCGCGGTGGCCTCCGGGCTGACCTCCCTCACCGCGGGCGCGTCCCGCATCTTCGAGGGCGGCGCCGTCAACCAGACGGTGGTGGAGATGGACCGCGGGTTCCTCTTCCTGATGTCCGTCTCCGACGGATCCTCGCTGGCCGTACTGGCGCACCCCGAGTGCGACATCGGCCTGGTGGGTTACGAGATGGCCCTCCTCGTGGACCGCGCCGGCAGCGTCCTCACCCCGGACCTGCGCGCGGAACTGCAGGGAAGCCTGCTCATCTGACTGCCGCTCTCCCGGCCGGACGGTACTGCCGGCCGGGGGACCGGGGCCACCGCCCCGGAACCCAGTACCACCGCCAGGCCGTCATACCGTCCCCCCACCGGCCGCCCCGTCAGACGGCACGCTGACCATTGCTGTCCAGCCCGGAGGATCAATGACCCCGCCCCCCGCCTATTCCGATCAGTACGGAGACTCGTACTCGGAAGGCGACCAGCCGCTGGTTCGTCCGTACGCGATGACCGGCGGCCGGACCCGACCGCGCTACCAGCTCGCCATCGAGGCCCTGGTCAGCACCACGGCCGATCCGATGCACCTGTCCGGGCTGCTCCCGGAGCACCAGCGCATCTGCACCCTCTGCCGTGAGGTCAAGTCGGTCGCGGAGGTCTCCGCGCTGCTGAACATGCCGCTCGGCGTCGCACGAATCCTCGTCGCCGACCTGGCGGAGGCCGGCATGGTGGCCATCCACCAGCCGGGCAATGGAGAGGCCGGCGGAACGCCGGATGTAACGCTGCTCGAGAGGGTTCTCAGTGGACTTCGCAAGCTCTAACGGCGGAGCGGCTCCTCGCTCCACCACCTCCGCGAAGATCGTGGTGGCGGGTGGCTTCGGCGTGGGCAAGACCACGTTCGTGGGCGCCGTCTCCGAGATCAACCCGCTGCGCACCGAGGCCGTCATGACGTCCGCCTCCGCCGGCATCGACGACCTGACCCACACCGGGGACAAGACGACCACCACGGTCGCCATGGACTTCGGCCGCATCACCCTGGACCAGGACCTGATCCTGTACCTCTTCGGTACCCCCGGTCAGGACCGCTTCTGGTTCATGTGGGACGACCTCGTGCGCGGCGCCATCGGGGCGATCGTCCTGGTCGACACGCGTCGCCTGGCCGACTGCTTCCCGGCCGTGGACTACTTCGAGAACAGCGGCCTGCCGTTCGTCGTGGCCCTCAACGGCTTCGAGGGGCACCAGCCGTACACTCCGGAGGAAGTCCGCGAAGCCCTGCAGATCGGCCCGGACGCCCCCATCATCACCACCGACGCCCGCCACCGCGCGGACGCCAAGAGCGCGCTCATCACGCTCGTCGAGCACGCGCTCATGGCGCGGCTCAAGTAAGACTCCGCGCAACGAGGGCTTCACCGGCTGGTTTTGGGGGGCGGGCTGTGTCATGCGACACGGCCCGCCCCCTTCGTTCATAACGTTTCGACAGAGAATTGCCGGTAGTTGGCGACACGGTGCGTTCGGCCGGTGTCACTGCGCTCACAACTGGCCCCGCTTTTGCCGCAGGACGCTCTTTATGTCCGGTTTATGTGGGACATAGGTCTCTAGGAACGGCCGATTTCAACTGTTTGGAACACGGCCGTTAACCGTGCTGGAATTCAACGAACTAGCTAGTAGCACCGCCGAGAGGTTGTTGGTCGAGTGAGGCGAAGCAACTCGAGCCCCGCGGATGAACCCGCGCGCGGCAACTTCACCCCGCCGCCGCGCGCGGCCGCGTCATCCTTTGACGTACCCGTGGAACCATCCGTGAGCGGTGGAAGCACCAGCAGGTTCTCGCCCCGCAACTGGCGTGTGCCGACCCGTCTGAACGCCATCCTGCTCGTCCCGGTCCTCGTCGGACTGGTGATGGGCGGCTTCCAGGTGAAGGGCTCCATCGACACCTGGAACGAGGCCAAGGACGCCGAGAAGACCGCCGTCATCGTCCAGGCCGCCGCCGAGTACGGCCAGGCGCTCCTGAACGAGCGCGACCTGACGGCCGATGCCCTGCTCAGGGGCCAGCGCGAGTCCGAGCCCGTCCTGAAGGCCTACTCCGCCACCGATGCCGCCAAGGCGAAGTTCGCCGAGGCCGCGAAGGACCTGCCCGCGGGCCAGGGTCTGGAACGCCGCCTGGAGCTCTTCCGCCAGGAGGAGCCAAAGCTGGAGCAGGTCCGCAAGACGGCTTACCTGCCGCAGATGGAGACGCCGAAGAAGGCCCTCCCGAAGGCACTGGGCCCGATCCCGACCGAAGAGGGGTACGTGCTGGTCCAGCACTACCTCATGCAGTTCTCCAACGAGCTCGGCCTCGGCACCGGCAACGTGACCTCGTACGGCCGCATGGTCTACGCGCTCGAACTGTCCAAGGCCGCGAACTCGCTGCAGCGCTCGGTGGGCACGCACCTGCTGGTCCGGCCGAGCACCAACGAGGACATCCGCAAGGCCCAGCTCGTCGCCTTCTCCTCGTACGCGTACCTCGAAGAGATCGCCATCGGCGAGTACGTCGCCGCCGGCACCGACGAGGACGTCGCCCGCCTGCGCGAGATCATGGGCAAGAAGTCCGAGGAAGGCGCCCAGAAGCTCGCCGCCGCCAAGCAGGCGGCCGAGCAGGCCGGCACCGTCTTCCACGCACCGCCCGTGGTCAACGACTCCGCGCTCACCGGTATGACCGAGGCGATAGCCAGCGGCGAGAAGCCCGCCAAGCTCGCCGTGGACGGCACCACCCCGCAGGCCTGGCAGGCCGCGGCCACCGCCAAGTTCGACGGCTACGCCGAGCTCGAGAAGGAACTGCTCGCCAAGGCCCTCAAGGACTCCGGCGCCGTCTCCGACGAGGCCCGCAACGACGCCATCCTGACCGGCGCCATCGTGGTCGTGGCCCTGCTCGCCGCCTTCATCCTGGCCGGCATGATGGCCCGCCAGATGGGCAAGGCGATGCGCCGTCTGCGCGGCGCCGCCTTCGACATCGCCGAGCAGCGCCTGCCGATGCTCGTCGACCAGCTCTCGCGCACCGACCCGGGCAAGGTCGACACCCGCGTGGTGCCGATCCCGATCGACTCCCAGGACGAGATCGGCGAGGTCGCCCGCGCCTTCGACCAGGTCCACCGCGAGGCCGTCCGGCTCGCCGCCGAGCAGGCCCTCCTCCGGGGCAACGTCAACGCGATCTTCACGAACCTCTCCATGCGCAACCAGTCGCTGATCGAGGGCCAGCTGACCCTGATCACCGAGCTGGAGAACAACGAGGCCGACCCGGACCAGCTGGAGAACCTCTTCCGCCTGGACCACCTGGCCACCCGCATGCGCCGCAACGGCGAGAACCTCCTCATCCTCGCCGGCGAGGAGCCGGGCCGCCGCTGGGACCAGCCGGTCCCCCTCGTCGACGTCCTGCGCGCCGCCTCCTCCGAGGTGGAGCAGTACGAGCGCGTCGAGCTGTCGGGCGTCTCCGAGGCCGAGATCCACGGCCAGGCCGTGACCGACCTCGTGCACCTGCTCGCCGAGCTGCTGGAGAACGCCACCACCTTCTCCTCCCCCCAGACCAAGGTCCGGGTCAACGCGACGCGTCTGCCCGACGGCCGCGTGATGGTCGAGATCCACGACAAGGGAATCGGCCTGACCGCCGAGGACTTCGCGGACATCAACCACAAGCTGGCCAACCCGCCGACCGTGGACGCCGCGATCTCGCAGCGCATGGGTCTGTTCGTGGTCGGCCGGCTGGCCGACCGGCACGGCATCCGCGTCCAGCTGCGCCCCTCGGGCGAAGCGGCCGGCACCACCTCGCTGGTCATGCTCCCCGACGCCATCACCCACGGTGGCGGTGGCGAGGAGATCCCCGCGGACGACTTCACGGTCTCCCAGATGATCCCGCGCCAGCAGGCCCAGCAGCCGGCCGCGCTGCGCACGGCCGCCGAGCTCGGCTTCGACGACTCCCGCTACGAGGTCCACCGGGCCGACCAGCCGGGCTTCGAGGAGCCCGCCGCCGACCCGGTCGGCCGGTCCCTGGGCCGTGAGGAGCGCCGGGCCGCGCTGGAGGCTCAGGTCGGCTACCCGCAGGTACAGGCCCAGTACGACGAGCCCGCGGCGGAGTATCCGGAACCGCAGCCGGAGCACGCGTACCAGCCGTACCAGGGCTACGAGCAGCAGCCCGCGCAGGGCTACGACTCCGGTTACGAGTCCGCTCAGGCCGGGCAGGGATACGACGCGTACACCCAGCAGGATTACGCCTATCCGGAACCCGAGTACACGGATCAGCGACAGGAACTCCCGGCCTACGACGGCGGGTACGATTCCCGTTCCACGGCTGCGGAGTGGCCCCAGCAGAACACCTACTCGGGCTCCTACCAGCAGGATTACGGGACCGAATCGGAATCACCGGCCGCTCCCGAACCGGCCCCGGAGCGCGTAGGCTTCGACCGTCCGGGCGCCACTGCGGACGCCGGCCACCAGGTGACCGGGGCGGGTCTGCCGCGACGCGGCAGCCAGCCGCAGCAGCGGCCGGGTCAGCAGGAAACGGAGTCCTCCGGATCCCTCTTCGAGCAGCGGCCGCAGCGTCAGCAGCAGCCCGCGGCGCCGGAGAAGGCCACCGGGGAAACGGACGGCACTGCCGACTGGCGCTCGAACAACGACGAGCGCTGGCAGCAGGCCGCCAAGCTCCGCGAGCCGAAGGCCGGCGGGGTCACCCCCTCCGGTCTCCCCCGGCGGGTGCCCAAGGCCAACCTGGTCGAGGGCGCTGCGGAGACGACGCCGCAGGGAGGCCCCGAGGTCTCCCGAGCCCCGGAGGACATCCGTGGCAGGTTGAGCAACCTGCGACGTGGTGTCCAGCAGGGCCGCAACGCGGGATCCGAGCAGTCAAGTAACAGCTATGACCAGGAGCGTTAGTGTGAGCGCGATGAGCCAGGCGGCGCAGAACCTGAACTGGTTGATCACCAACTTCGTGGACAACACCCCAGGGGTGTCCCACACGGTTGTGGTATCCGCCGACGGCCTCCTTCTGGCCATGTCCGAGGGTTTCCCCCGCGACCGGGCCGACCAGCTCGCCGCGGTGGCCTCCGGGCTGACCTCCCTCACCGCGGGCGCGTCCCGCATCTTCGAGGGCGGCGCCGTCAACCAGACGGTGGTGGAGATGGACCGCGGGTTCCTCTTCCTGATGTCCGTCTCCGACGGATCCTCGCTGGCCGTACTGGCGCACCCCGAGTGCGACATCGGCCTGGTGGGTTACGAGATGGCCCTCCTCGTGGACCGCGCCGGCAGCGTCCTCACCCCGGACCTGCGCGCGGAACTGCAGGGCGGACTTCTCAACTAGCAGACAGGCAGTGCGTTTCGCGTCACCGCACCATAGGGTGCGGTGGCGCGGTTCCACAGGGAGTACTGCGTACTTGGAGTCGGAGGAGGAAACGTGACAACACCCGGAGGACATCCCTATGGCGGCGCGCAGCAGCCGCAGGGTGGGCACGACCAGAACCGCTTCAACTTCCCTTCCGCTCCCAGCAACCGGCCCGCGCCGGAGCACGACCCCGCCTCGGGGCAGCCGTACCAGCGGCAGCCCTACCAGCAGCCGTACAGCCGGCCGCAGCAGCCCGGGCAGTCCTACCGGCCCCCGCAGCAGCCTCCGCGCGGCGGGCGCCCGCAGGCTCCGCAGGCGCACAACCCGCTGGTGCGTCCGTACGCGATGACCGGCGGCCGGACCCGGCCGCGCTACCAGCTCGCCATCGAGGCGCTGGTCAGCACCACGGCCGATCCCGCGCGTCTGCAAGGGCAGTTGCCCGAGCACCAGCGCATCTGCCTCCTGTGCCAGGAGATCAAATCCGTCGCGGAGATCTCGGCACTTCTTTCCATTCCTCTTGGCGTAGCCCGGATCCTCGTCGCCGACCTGGCGGAGGCCGGCCTCGTAGCCATCCACCAGCCCGGCGGCGACGAGTCCGCCGGCGGCCAGCCAGATGTGACACTGCTCGAAAGGGTGCTCAGTGGACTTCGCAAGCTCTAACGGCGGAGCGGCTCCTCGCTCCACCACCTCCGCGAAGATCGTGGTGGCGGGTGGCTTCGGCGTGGGCAAGACCACGTTCGTGGGCGCCGTCTCCGAGATCAACCCCCTGCGCACCGAGGCCGTCATGACGTCCGCCTCCGCCGGCATCGACGACCTGACCCACACCGGGGACAAGACGACCACCACGGTCGCCATGGACTTCGGCCGCATCACCCTGGACCAGGACCTGATCCTGTACCTCTTCGGTACCCCCGGTCAGGACCGCTTCTGGTTCATGTGGGACGACCTCGTGCGCGGCGCCATCGGCGCCGTCGTGCTGGTCGACACCCGCCGTCTCGCCGACTGCTTCCCCGCCGTCGACTACTTCGAGAACAGCGGCCTCCCCTTCGTCATCGCCCTCAACGGCTTCGACGGGCACCAGCCGTACACCCCGGAGGAAGTCCGCGAGGCCCTGCAGATCGGCCCGGACGCCCCCATCATCACCACCGACGCCCGCCACCGCGCGGACGCCAAGAGCGCGCTCATCACCCTGGTCGAGCACGCGCTCATGGCCCGCCTGCGATAGCCGTCCGGTCGTACGCGAAAGCCCCCCGCACTCCGAGGAGTGCGGGGGGCTTTTCACGTGGTGCCCGCGGGGCTTCGCGTACTAGCCCTGCCAGCTGCGCGGGCCGCGGAAGCCGGGGGTGCGCTCCAGGCGGCGCCAGCCGGCCTGGGAGCTGGCGGCGGCGGTGGCGGTGTCCTCGGGGGCGGCGGCGGCGCGGGCGAGCAGGATCGCGGTGATCGCGGCCAGCTCCTCGGGCTCGGCGTTGCCCTTCTCGACCTTCAGCAGGGTGGCGGTGGCGTTGCTCATCGGTGGCAGTTCTCCTTCGACGTCTACTGGGGCGGGTTGCCGTGCTTGCGCGACGGCAGGTCCGCGTGCTTGTTGCGGAGCATCGCGAGGGCGGCGACGAGGACTTCGCGGGTCTCCGCGGGGTCGATCACGTCGTCCACGAGGCCTCGCTCGGCCGCGTAGTAAGGGTGCATCAGCTCGGCCTTGTACTCCTTGACCATGCGCGCACGCATTGCCTCGGGGTCTTCGGCGTCCGCGATCTGCTTGCGGAAGATGACGTTGGCGGCGCCCTCGGCGCCCATCACGGCGATCTCGTTGGTCGGCCAGGCGTAGGTGAGGTCGGCGCCGATGGACTGGGAGTCCATGACGATGTACGCACCGCCGTAGGCCTTGCGCAGGATCAGCGAGATCCGCGGCACGGTCGCGTTGCAGTACGCGTACAGCAGCTTCGCGCCGTGGCGGATGATGCCGCCGTGCTCCTGGTCGACGCCCGGCAGGAAGCCGGGGACGTCCAGGAGGGTGATGATCGGGATGTTGAAGGCGTCGCAGAGCTGGACGAAGCGCGCCGCCTTCTCGGAGGCGTGGATGTCCAGGACGCCGGCGAGGTGGCCGGGCTGGTTGGCGACGATGCCGACGACCTGGCCGTCCATCCGCGCCAGGGCGCAGATGATGTTGCGGGCCCAGCGCTCGTGGATCTCCAGGACGTCGCCCTCGTCGACGAGCTCCTCGATGACCTTGAGCATGTCGTACGGGCGGTTGCCGTCGGCGGGCACGAGGTCCAGCAGGACGTCGGACCGGCGGTCGGCCGGGTCGCTGGTCTCGTGGACCGGGGGGTTCTCGCGGTTGTTGGAGGGCAGCATCGTGATGAGGTAGCGGACCTCGGAGATGCAGGTCTCCTCGTCGTCGTACGCGAAGTGCGCCACGCCCGAGGTCTCGGCGTGCACGTCCGCGCCGCCGAGGCCGTTCTGGGTGATCTCCTCGCCGGTCACCGCGCGGACCACGTCCGGGCCGGTGATGAACATCTGCGAGGTCTCCCGGACCATGAACACGAAGTCCGTCAGTGCCGGGGAGTAGGCCGCGCCGCCGGCGCAGGGGCCCAGCATCACCGAGATCTGCGGGATGACGCCCGAGGCCTTGGTGTTGCGCTGGAAGATGCCGCCGTACCCGGCGAGCGCGGAGACGCCCTCCTGGATGCGGGCGCCGGCGCCGTCGTTGAGGGAGACCAGCGGGGCACCGGCCGCGATGGCCATGTCCATGATCTTGTGGATCTTCGTGGCGTGGGCCTCGCCCAGGGCGCCGCCGAAGATGCGGAAGTCGTGTGCGTAGACGAAGACCGTGCGGCCCTCGACCGTGCCCCAACCGGTGATGACACCGTCGGTGTAGGGCTTCTTGGCCTCCAGGCCGAACCCCGTCGCGCGGTGGCGACGCAGCTGCTCGACCTCCTTGAAGGAACCCGCGTCGAGCAGCAACGCGATCCGCTCGCGGGCGGTGAGCTTGCCCTTGGCATGCTGCGCTTCGGTCGCCCGGTCGCTCGGGCCGCGCCGCGCCTGCTCGCGCAGGTCGTGCAGCTCGGCCACGCGCCCGCGGGCGTCCGTCGGCTCGCTCGGAATCTGGTCCACAACGGTCATGTAATGACCTTACGAAGCCGGACCGGAAAAACCCTCCGTCGAATCCACACAGTGTCGGGTGTCATCCGCTGTCCGGGCCGGACAGAACCACTCGGGGAGCAGCCCGTCCCACCAGGCAGGACGTTGGTCCTTTGTGGGCATCCGACAAAACTCCCGCCAAGCGGACGCCAAGGCGCAGCCAAGGCGGCAGCAAGACATCCAAGCCACGCGCAAGAACCTGAGAGGTTGAAATTTGAACGGAATGGGTCTAGCGTCGTTGTTGTTGAAAGTTCAACGAGTGCCGGACATCGAGCGGCACCCCTACTTAGGAGAAGCAGCCATGGGTCTCTTCACCCGCCGCGCCCAGGACACCGCCACCGCCGTCGCCACCCTCGACGTGGACCCGGCCCTCGCCGCGCTCACCGGCGACTACGTCATCGACGCGTCCCACAGCAGCATCGGATTCACCGTCCGCCACGCGATGGTCACCAACGTCCGCGGCACCTTCGCCGAGCACGAGGGCTCCCTGCACCTGGACGGCAGCGACCCGTCCCGCTCCACCGCCACCATCGCCGTGAAGATCGCCTCCGTCGACACCGGCATCGCCGACCGGGACGGACACCTGCGCTCCGGGGACTTCTTCGACGCCGAGACCTTCCCGCTGATGACCTTCCGCTCCACCGAGGCGCAGCAGCTCGGCGGCGACAAGTACCGCATCACCGGCGAGCTGACCATCAAGGACGTCACGCGCCCGCTCTCCATCGACCTGGAGTTCGGCGGCTCGGCCACCGACGTCTACGGCAACGAGCGCGTCGGGTTCGAGGGATCGGCCGAGATCCTGCGCTCCGACTGGGGCCTGACCTGGAACGCGGCGCTGGAGACCGGCGGCGTGATGGTCAGCGACAAGGTGAAGCTGACCTTCGACATCTCGGCGATCAAGCAGGCGTGAGCCCGGTTCCACGCTGCGGGGACGGGGGCGGCTAGAAGTCGCCCCCGCCGAACCCTCCGCCGTCGAAGCCGCCTCCGCCGCCGAAGTCCCCGCCGCCGAAGTCGGACGGGTTGAAGTCGGCCCCGGAGACGTCGCCGCCGTCGAAGCCTCCGCCCCCTCCGTCGAATCCGTTGCCGCCTCCGAAGTCGGAGGCGTAGGCCGGACTGGACATCATCGAACCGAGCATCGTGCCCATGAGCAGGCCGGGCAGGATGCCGCCGCCGAAGTAGCCGCCGGCCCAGGGACCGTACGCCGGGCCGGCGTCGTAGTAGGGGCGCCGACCGTGCTCGGTGTCGACGGTGCGGACCGCCGGGTCCTGGCCGTCGCGCAGCCGGACGGCGTCCGCCGCGCAGACCGGGACCGTACGGGCGGCCCCGCCCGCCGGGGCCCAGGCCGCGTCCTCGGTGCTCGGCCCGTGGCGCGGGTCGAAGAAGCAGGGAGCGCGGCGCTCGGGCAGCGGCCGGCCCTGCCGGCGCGCGTCGAGGCGGGCCAGGGCGTACCGGCCGTCTTCGAGGGCCTGCGTGACTCCCTTGACCTCCTCCGGGTGCTGCACGGAGGCCATGATCTGCTTGGCCTTCTCGTACGAGTCGAGGCCCTGCTCGTAGTCCGCGCGCATGGCGTCGTCGGCGCCGGGCTCGCCGGGGTGGAAGTCGAGGCGCTCCAGCTCCTCGCCGAAGGCCGTGATGTCCTCGTCGACGACCACGCTCAGCCGGGCGATGGACTCCCGGCGGAGCTCTTCCTTCTTCTTGCGGTTGCGCTTGACCAGCGCGTACGCCCCGCCACCGCCGACGGCGGCCACCACGCCGAGTCCGATCAAGGCGCCCACCGGGGCGCCGCCGCCGTCGGTGCTCGCGGTGCCCCAGGAGGCCGGGGCCTTGCCCTTGGCCTGGGCGAGCGCCTGGTCCACGAAGGTGTTGAGCTCGGTGTTCGCGTCCGCGGTCCCGTCCGCCTTGACGGCGTCGACCAGGTTGCGGACGGCGTTGTTCGGCATGACGGACCGGTCGGCGCCGGCGTTGAAGCCCTCCCCGAGCCGGATCGCGTAGAGCCCGGTGATGCCGGTCTCGGTACGGATCGTCTTGAGCACGCTGGCGGCGGGGAACTCGGCGGTGGCCGGCAGCACCGCCACGAACACCGGCTTCCCGGCGTCCTTGATCTTCTGCGCGAGCGCCTGGGCCTGCGCGGGCGGCAGCTGCGCCTCGGCGCGGGGATCCACGTAGACCGGGCCCTTCTTGAGGGCCTCCGCCACGGTGGTGGTCCCGTCGGCCGCCGACGCCTGCGGGGCGACCAGCAGCGCGGTCGCGGACAGCGCCAGCAGCAGAGCGGCCAGCAGCGATCCCGTACGTACGGATATAAGCCTGGTCCTCATAGTCACGACGCTACCCGAACGGGTGCAATCCTGTGTGAGCTGGACATAAGGTCCATCGGCCCTCGCCGGTCAGCCGTTCGACCTACACTCCCCGACCGGGGGTGGGGCGATGCACGGGATACGGACGGCCGGACGGCCGGCGCTCGGGATCGCGATCGGGATCGGGCTCGTGCTGCTGAACTCGTGCGGCGGGCATCCCGTGCTCGACCTGGCCGCGGTCTACCGGGACGGCTCGGGCCGGATCATGGTGGAGCTCGGGCAGTGCGGCAAGAAGGTCGACGCCCGGGGACCGACCCTCACGGTCACACCGGACGAGGGTGACACCACCTATTGGGGCACCGGCCGCGACCCCGGCCGCCCCGGCCCCTTCCTCCTCTTCGCCCCGCCCGGGGCATGGGCCGTGAAAGGGAAACCGGGCGGACCCCGGGCCCTGGAGCCGCGCCACGGCTACAACCTCCACTTCACGGTCCTGGAGGACGGACACCGGGTCCGGTACACCTCATCCAGCGATTTCCGCCGCGAGGACATCGACTCGCTCCGCCCGGGGCAGCTCTGGGCGAACGGCGAGGCCATGAGCCGCGAGCGCTTCCGCGCGCACGTGACATCGGAGTGCTGACGCGGAAGCACCCGCGGCCGCGGTCACGATCACGGCCGCGGTCACGGTCCGGGACTACTCCGCCGGCTCCACGCCCGCGTGCAGGAGGCCGTAGGTGAAGGCGTCTTCCAGGGCCTGCCAGGAGGCCGCGATGACGTTCGGGGCGACGCCGACGGTGTTCCATTCGCGGGAGCCGTCCGTCGTCGTGACCAGGACCCGGGTCGTGGAGGACGTGCCGTGTGCACCCTCCAGGATGCGGACCTTGTAGTCGATCAGCTCGAACTTCGCGAGCTGGGGGTAGAAGCGTTCGAGGGCGACCCGCAGCGCGCGGTCCAGCGCGTTGACCGGGCCGTTGCCCTCCGCCGTCGCGACGATCCGCTCGCCCTTGGCCCACAGCTTCACCGTGGCCTCGTTGGCGTGCGTTCCGTCGGGGCGGTCCTCGACGATGGCCCGCCAGGACTCGATGCGGAAGTACTTGCGCGCCCGGCCCTCGGCCTCGGCGCGCAGCAGCAGTTCGAAGGAGGCGTCGGCGGCCTCGTACGTGTAGCCCTGGAGCTCCCGCTCCTTGACCCGCTCCACCACCCGGGAGACCAGTGCGCGGTCCCCGCCGAGGTCGACGCCGAGCTCCTTGCCCTTGAGCTCGATGGAGGCCCGGCCGGCCATGTCGGAGACGAGCATCCGCATGGTGTTGCCGACCCGCGCCGGGTCGATGTGCTGGTACAGGTCCGGGTCGACCTTGATGGCCGAGGCGTGCAGGCCCGCCTTGTGCGCGAAGGCGGAGACGCCGACGTAGGGCTGGTGCGTGGAGGGGGTGAGGTTGACGACCTCGGCGATGGCGTGCGAGATCCGGGTCATCTCGGCCAGCGCGCCCGCCGGCAGGACCGTACGGCCGTACTTGATCTCCAGCGCGGCGACGACCGGGAAGAGGTTGGCGTTGCCGACCCGCTCGCCGTAGCCGTTCGCGGTGCACTGCACGTGGGTGGCGCCGGCGTCCACGGCGGCCAGCGTGTTGGCGACGGCGCAGCCGGTGTCGTCCTGGGCGTGGATGCCCAGGCGGGCGCCGGTGTCGGCCAGCACGGTCGCCACGGTCGCGGTGATCTGCGCGGGCAGCATGCCGCCGTTGGTGTCGCAGAGGACCACGACGTCGGCGCCGGCCTCGTGGGCGGCGCGCACGACGGACTTCGCGTACTCGGCGTTGGCCCGGTAGCCGTCGAAGAAGTGCTCGCAGTCGACGAAGACCCGGCGGCCCTGGGAGACCAGGTGGGCGACGGTGTCGCGGACCATCTCCAGGTTCTCTTCGAGGGTGGTGCGCAGGGCGAGCTCGACGTGCCGGTCGTGGGACTTGGCGACCAGGGTGATCACCGGGGCGCCGGACTCCAGCAGGGCGCGGACCTGCGGGTCGGTGGCGGCCGAGCCGCCCGCCCGGCGGGTCGCGCCGAAGGCGACGAGCTGGGCGTGCTTGAAGTCGATCTCCGCGCGGGCGCGCGAGAAGAACTCCGTGTCGCGCGGGTTGGCGCCGGGCCAGCCGCCCTCGATGAACCCCACCCCGAAGTCGTCCAGGTGCCGGGCGATCGTCAGCTTGTCCGCGACCGTGAGGTTGATGCCCTCACGCTGGGCACCGTCGCGCAGGGTCGTGTCGAAGACGTGGAACCCGTCATCGGTGCCGGGGCCCGAAGCCGGCGCAGTCGGCTCGGTCGCCTCTGTCGTCGTCATGCTGATCTGACTCCTGTCGGATGGGTGGTTCCGGATGCCGCCCGCGGGGCAGGCCGACGCCACTGCCCCCATCATCGCGCGCTGCCCGTTTCCGGCACGTTCGGGCCGGAAAACGAAAAAACCTCTCGCGGGTGCGAGAGGTCTGCGCGCGGGTCTGGGGCACGGTGGCCGCCTCCGCGAAGTTCTTTCGCGGCTCAGCGGCCACTGGGGACCGGCGCGCTGCTGTCCATAATCATGAGCTGAGCAGGCACGTCGGCAGTCTGCCATACCGCATGCCGCGCATGGACGGGGATCTCAGCATGCGGGCAGGCCCGTCCGATGGCTGGAGGGGCGGGGCGGCACCGCGGGCCGGGCGGGGCACCGGCTCAGGCTCCGGCCCCCGGGGTCAGCGCCTCGCTGAGGAACTCGCCGACGTGCTCCAGGATGTCGCCCCGCCCTATCCCGGGCAGACCGACGGCGACCTGGATGCTGAACCCGTCGAGGAGGGCCCGCAGCCGGGCCGCGAAGCGGTCCGGGTCGACCGGGCGGAACTCTCCGCGCGAGATGCCCTCGGCGAGCAGGGCCACCAGGTCGCGGTGCCAGGCGCCCTCGATGGCCCCCTGGCGGTCCCGCTCCCCCGGTCCCGCGTTCTGCGAGCGGTTCCAGACCTCCAGCCACAGCGTCCAGTGCGGATCCCGGGCGCCCTCGGGCACGTACAGGTCCACGTACGCCTGCAGGCGCTCGCGCGCCGGGCCGCGGCGGGACAGCAGGGCGCGGCGGCGGGTGCCGAGCGCCGCCTCGCTCCACTCCAGGGTCTGCAGCAGGAGCTCGTCCTTGGTGCGGAAGTAATAGAGGAGGTGGCCGCTGCTCATGCCGACCTGGCGGCCCAGGCCGGCCATGGTCAGACCGTCCAGGCCGCGTTCGGCGATGGTGGCCATGGCGGCGACCAGTACGTCCTCGCGCGGCGGCGCGTTCTTGCGCGCGGCACGTACCTCACCCGCCACCATGGCCCACTCCTCGTCCCGGCCGCCCTCTCGGGGTCAGACCTTCGGCTGCTGCTGGGTGATGCAGTGGATACCGCCACCCCCGGCGAAAATCGTACGTGCGTCGACGAGCGTCACGGTCCGCTCGGGGAAGAGACCTCGGAAGATCTCCGCCGCTTCCTCGTCGCGCGGGTCGTCGAAGGCGCACAGGACCACGCCGCCGTTGCACAGGTAGTGGTTGATGTAGGAGTAATCGACCCATTCCCCGTCCTCTTCCAGCACGGTCGGCGCCGGGATCTCCACGACCTGGAGCTGACGCCCCTGGGCGTCGGTGGCCGCGCGCAGGAGGGCGGCGATGGTCTTGCCGCGCTCGTGGTCCGGGTGGGCCGGGTCGGGCTGGCTGTGGACCATGACCACGCCGGGGCGGGCGAAGGCGGCGACGATGTCCACGTGGCCCTGGGTGCCGTAGGTGCCGTAGTCGCCGGCCAGGCCGTACGGGAGCCAGATCGCCTTGGTGGTACCGAGGTGGGCGTGGATCTCTGCCTCGACCTGCTCGCGGGTCCAGTCGGGGTTGCGGCCCTTGCCGAGCTGCACGGTGTCGGTGAGGAGCACGGTGCCCTCGCCGTCCACGTGGATGGCGCCGCCCTCGTTGACCAGCGCGGTGCTGTAGGTGCGGGTCCCGACGATGCCGGAGATCTCCCGGGCGATCTTCGAGTCGTGGTCCCAGCGGGCCCAGTCCTGGGCGCCCCAGCCGTTGAAGGTCCAGTCGACGGCGGCCAGCTCGCCCGCGTCGTTGGTGACGAAGGTCGGGCCGATGTCGCGCATCCAGGCGTCGTCGAGCTCACGCTCGACCAGCTCGATGTCATCGCCCACGATAGAGCGTGCGCTCTCGGCGTCACCGGGCGAGACCACCAGGGTCACCGGCTCGTACGAGCGCACCGCGCGGGCGACGGCGCCCCAGGCCTCGCGGGCCTCGGCGAGCTCCTGCTCGTTGGTGAAGGTGGGGTTGGGGCTGGGCCAGGCCATCCAGGTGCGCTCGTGGGGCGTCCACTCGGCGGGCATCCGGAATCCGGCGTTCACGGGCGTGGTGTCGGTCATGGCAGGAAGGTCCTTAGAGACTGTGCTGACTTACAGACTGTGCTGTTCACAGGAAGTACAGGCGGTTGAGGGAGACCGATTCGGCGGCTTCGGAGCGCAGCGGTTCCCCGTCTAGGGAGACGAGTCCGCTGCGCGCGTCCACATCGACCGCGCCCACCCGGGAGTTGAGGAGCAGGTTCCCGGGGCCGATGCCCCGGGTGCCGCGGACGGCGACCCGGCGCCTGCGGGTCGGCATCTCGTCGCCGCCCAGGGCCGCCGCGGCGGCCGAGACGAAGGCTACGGAGATATCGGCAGCGGTGGCCCCGTACGAGCCGAACTGCGGTCCGAGGACCAGCGGTTCGCAGGTGTCGGTGGCGGCGTTGGGGTCACCGGTGACCCCGTAGGCCGGGAAGCCGGACTTGAGGACCAGCTGCGGCTTGGCGCCGAAGAACTGGGGGCGCCACAGCACGATGTCGGCGAGCTTGCCGACCTCGATGGAGCCGATCTCGTGGGCCAGGCCGTGGGCGATGGCCGGGTTGATGGTCAGCTTGGCCATGTAGCGCAGGACGCGGGCGTTGTCGTCGCCCTCGCCGTCGCCTTCCAGCGGGCCGAGCTCGCCCTTCATCTTGGCGGCCATGGCGAAGGTGCGGCGGATGGTCTCGCCCGCGCGGCCCATGCCCTGGGCGTCGGAGGAGGTGATGCCGATCGCGCCGAGGTCGTGCAGGACGTCCTCGGCCCCCATCGTGCCCGCGCGGATCCGGTCGCGGGCCATGGCGGCGTCGCCGGGCAGGTCCGGCTTGAGGTCGTGGACGGAGACGATCATGCCGTAGTGCTCGGCGACCGCGTCCCGGCCGAAGGGCAGGGTCGGGTTGGTGGAGGAGCCGATGACGTTCGGCACGCCCGCCATCTTCAGGACGTTGGGGACGTGGCCGCCGCCGCAGCCCTCGATGTGGAAGGCGTGGATCGTCCGGCCGTCCAGCACCCGCAGGGTGTCCTCGACGGACAGGCACTCGTTGAGGCCGTCGCTGTGCAGGGCGACCTGGACGTCGTGCTCCTCGGCCACGCGCAGGGCGGTGTCCAGGGCGCGGGTGTGCGCGCCCATGTCCTCGTGGACCTTGAAGCCGCTCGCCCCGCCCTCGGCGAGGGCCTCGATCAGCGGCGCCGGGTCCGAGGAGGAACCGCGGGCCAGGAAGCCGATGTTGACGGGCCAGGCGTCGAAGGCGTTGAAGGCGTGCTTCAGCGCCCACGGCGAGTTGACCCCGACGCCCCAGACCGGGCCGAACTCCTGCCCGATGATCGTGGTGACGCCCGCGGCGAGCGAGGCCTCCATGATGCGCGGGGAGAGCAGGTGCACGTGGGTGTCGACGGCGCCTGCGGTGGCGATCATGCCCTCGCCGGAGACGATGCTCGTCCCCGTGCCGACGACCACGTCCACCCCGTCGAGGGTGTCGGGGTTGCCGGCCCGGCCGATCGCGTGGATGCGGCCCTCGCGGATGCCGATGGAGACCTTGCGGATGCCGAGGACGGCGTCGATGACCAGCACGTTGCTGATCACCACGTCGCAGGTGTCGCGGACGGCGGCGGCCTTCAGGTGCAGCCCGTCGCGGGCCGTCTTGCCGAAGCCGGCCAGGAACTCGTCCCCGGGCTTCTGCGCGTCGGACTCCACCCGGACGGTCAGCCCGGAGTCTCCGAGCCGGACCCGGTCGCCGGCGCGGGGGCCGAAGACGGAGGCGTACTCGTGCGGGTCGATGTGCCGGCTGCCGGGTGCGCAGTGGTCACTGTGCCGGGTCTGCTTGCTCACGCCTGGTCTCCGTCCGTGGCGTCGGTTCCTTCGGCTCCGCCGGTTCCATCGGTTCCGCCGGTTCCATCGGTTCCGAGGTAGCCGCAGGCGGCCGCGCGGCGCAGGGCTTCGGCCTTGGCGCCCGGGGCGTCCAGGGGGCCGTCGACCAGCCCCGCGAAGCCGATCGCGATGCGGTCCCCGCCGATGGGGACGAGGCCGACCTCGCCCTCGCCGTGCGGGTCGAACCGTACGGACGAGCCCGCCGGTACGCACAGGCGCATGCCGTACGCCGCCGCGCGGTCGAAGTCGAGGCGCGGGTTGGCCTCGAAGAAGTGGAAGTGGGAGGTGACGCTCACCGGCACCGGGGCGGTGTTGCGCACGCGCAGGTGGACCGCGGGCTCCGGCTGGGGGGCTCCGGGGCCGGGTACGACCGCGCCCGGCGCGTCCTCGCCCAGGCCGACGGCGCCCCGGATCGGGGACGAGACCACCGCGAGGCGGGATCCGTCGTCGAAGACGGCCTCCACGTGCACCTCGGTGACCACGTCGCTGACTCCGGGAAGGACGTCGTCCGGGCCCAGCACGGAGCGGGCCTCCTCGATGGCCTCCGCCAGCCGCTTGCCGTCGCGCGCGGCCTCGCAGACCGTGTCCGCGACGAGCGCGGTCGCCTCCGGGACGTTGAGCTTCAGTCCGCGGGCCCGTCGCGCCCTGGCCAGTTCCGCAGCACTGCGGAGAAGCAGCCGGTCGCGCTCCGTAGGGGTCAGCCGCACGCCGATCCACCACCCTTTGAATCGATGGGTTAGAGCATCACTCTAACTCTTCATTTTCTCGCAATGAAGCATTGACCTGAGACCAAGGCTTAGGTCACATTGAGTGTCGCTCAAACACTGCATCGCCACCCCCCGCCCTGCCAAGGGAGTCCCCCCATGCCCATCGAACAGCGCGGAGTCGACACCATCCCGGAGGAGGAACGGACCAGCGGTCCCCGTGACCTGATCTCGATCCTCCTCGGCTCCAATCTCTGCCTCGGCGTGATCGTCTTCGGCTGGCTTCCCCCGTCCTTCGGACTGGGTCTGTGGCCCTCGGTCACCGCCATCGTGACCGGCACCCTCGTCGGCATCGCCTTCACCGCGCCGCTGGCGCTCGTATCCCTGCGCACGGGGACCAACCTCTCCACTTCCAGCGGCGCCCAGTTCGGCGTCCGCGGCCGGCTCGTCGGCTCGGTGGTCGGCCTGCTGCTCTCCCTCGGCTACACCGCGCTGACCCTGTGGATAGGCGGCGACGTGATGGTCGGCGCCCTGTCCCGGCTCACCGGGCTGCCGGACACCGGCGTATCCCGGGCCGTGATGTACGGCGTGCTCGCCGCGTGCACCGTCGTCGCAGCCGTCTTCGGCTACCGGCTGCTGCTGCGCATGAGCAAGGTGCTCTCCATCGGCATGGTGCTGCTCCTGGCCGTCGGCGTGTTCGCCTACGCACCCGACTTCACCACCGCCGCTCCGCCGGACACCGCGTACCTGCTCGGCTCCTTCTGGCCGACGTGGCTGCTCGCCGCCGTCGCCGCCGGGCTCAGCGGGCCCGTCGCCTTCATCACCCTGCTCGGCGACTACACCCGCTACATCTCCCCGCGCAGGCACAGCTCCCGCAAGGTGCTCTGGTCCACCGGGCTCGGCCTGCTCGTCGGGCTGCTGATCCCGCAGCTCTTCGGCACCTACACCGCGCTCGCCGCCCGGGCCGGCGCCGAGTACGCCGGTCCGCTGGTCGACGCCGCGCCGTTCTGGTACCTGGTTCCGCTGCTGGTCGCCGCGGCCGCCGGATCGGTGGGCAACGCCGGGCTGATGCTCTACTCCATGGGCCTCGACCTGGACGCCATCGTCCCCAAGGCCACCCGCACCACGGCCACCGTGATCGCCGCGGCCGTGGCCACCGCGTTCGTGTTCGTCGGCTCCTTCGAGTGGGACGTACAGGCCGCGATGACCTCGTTCGTGCTGGTACTGACCGCGATCGGCACCCCGTGGGCCGTGATCACCCTCATCGGCTACGTCCGCTGCCGCGGCCGCTACGACGCCGAGGCCCTGCAGGTGTTCAACCGCCGCTCCAAGGGCGGGGTCTACTGGTTCCGCGGCGGCTGGAACGTCCCGGCCACCCTCTCCTGGGCCGTCGGCGCGGGCGTCGGCCTGCTCGCCGTGACCACCCCGTTCTACGAGGGGCCGCTGCTGGCCCTGACCGGCGGCGTGGACTGCTCCTTCGTCCTCTCCGGCCTGACCGGCGGCCTGGTCTACACGGCCCTGACCGCCCGCACGGCCCCCGACCCGGCGCCGGCCGAGCAGGCCGCCGAGGAGCCGGTCGCCGCCTGAGCCACCCCGTACGCGGGTTCCCCGGTTCGGCCTCGCGGTCAACCATCGGGCCTGCGTCGGCGTCTACCAGTACAGCGGTGGCCGAACACGAGAGGGCCGCCACGAACGACACGGAGAGCCGTCGTGGAAGAACTCGCATACGTGGCGGGCAGGATCGTCAAGGGAGTCGCGGGCCTGGCCTACGTCTTCGGTGAGGCCCTGGTGGGCCTCGGCCCGGACGGGAAGCGCAAAGACGAGAAGAAGCACGAAGGCGAGGCGGACGAGGGGCGCTGACCACGCCCCCTGCCCTGCCCCTCACACCCCGAAGGCCCCCCGCACGATGCGCGGGGGGCCTTCGGGTGCTTCGGGACGGGACGGACTAGCCCAGCTGGTGCATCCAGCCGTGGGTGTCGGCGTTGTGGCCGGTCTGGAGGTCCAGGAGGGCCTTGCGGAGCTTCATGGTGACCTCGCCGGGCTCACCGTTGCCCTGGGTCCAGTTCGCACGCTCCGACTTGACGGAACCGACCGGGGTGATCACGGCGGCCGTACCGCAGGCGAAGACCTCGGTCAGGGTGCCGTTCTCGTTGTCGCGCTTCCAGTCCTCGGTGGTGATGCGGCCCTCCTCGGCGGTGTAGCCGAGGTCGCGGGCGATGGTGAGGAGGGAGTCGCGGGTGATGCCGGGGAGGAGCGAGCCGGTGAGCTCGGGGGTGACGATGCGGTCCCCGTACACGAAGTACAGGTTCATCCCGCCCATCTCCTCGATCCAGCGGTGCTCGACGGCGTCGAGCCAGACCACCTGGTCGCAGCCGTGCTCGGCGGCCTGGGCCTGCGCGACGAGCGACGCCGCGTAGTTTCCGCCGGTCTTGGCGGCGCCGGTGCCGCCCTTGGCGGCGCGGACGTACTCCTCGGAGAGCCAGACGGAGACGGGCTTGACGCCCCCGGGGAAGTAGGCGCCGGCGGGCGAGGCGATCACGATGAAGAGGAACTCGTTCGCCGGGCGGACGCCGAGGCCGACCTCCGTGGCGAACATGAAGGGCCGCAGGTAGAGCGAGGCCTCGCCGGAGTCCGGCACCCAGGCGCGGTCCTGCTTGATCAGCGCGTCGCAGGCGGCGATGAACAGCTCGGTCGGCAGCTCCGGCATCGCCATCCGGCGGGCGGAGGACTGGAAGCGCTCGGCGTTGGCCTGCGGACGGAAGGTGGCGACGGTGCCGTCGGGCTGCTTGTAGGCCTTGAGCCCCTCGAAGATCGTCTGCGCGTAGTGCAGGGTCATGTTCGCCGGGTCCATCGACAGCGGCGCGTACGGGACCAGCTCGGCGTCGTGCCAGCCGCGGCCCTCGGTCCACTTGATCGTGACCATGTGGTCGGTGAAGTGGCGGCCGAAGCCGGGGCTGACCAGGATCGCGTCGCGCTCCGCGGCGGACAGGGGGGTCGAGGAGGGCTTCAGCTCGATCGTGGGCGTCGTCATGAGTGCTTGTCCTTCACCGGTTTTGTAGGGCGGACCGCGCTCACGGCGTACTAGGACGTCCGAGCTTCCCCGTATTCCGCGGCCTCGCGTTCGATTATCGCGCGGGAGGACGCTTCGGTGAAACGGGGTGAATGCGGCCCAGGAGAGATGGTGACACCCGGGGCCGCACAGGAAAAGCCGCCGGGTGCGGTGGTCGCGACCCGGCGGCTTCCTGGAGGTGGTGCTACCGGGTCAGCCGGCTACGCGCGCGGCGAGGGCGTCGCCGATGGCGTCGGTGGAGCGGAAGGTGCCGTCGCGCTCGGCCAGGTCGGCGGAGACCGCGTCCTCGATGCAGGCGGCCTGGGCCTCGTAGCCGAGGTGGCGCAGCAGGAGGGCGACCGAGAGGATCGTCGCGGTCGGGTCGGCCTTGCCGGTGCCGGCGATGTCCGGGGCCGAGCCGTGGACGGGCTCGAACATGGACGGGAAGGCGCCGGTCGGGTTGATGTTGCCCGAGGCGGCCAGGCCGATTCCGCCGGTCACGGCGGCGGCGAGGTCGGTGAGGATGTCACCGAAGAGGTTGTCCGTGACGATGACGTCGAAGCGCTCCGGCTGGGTGACGAAGAAGATCGTCGCGGCGTCGACGTGCAGGTAGTCGGTGGTGACCTCGGGGTACTCCTGGCCGACCTTGTCGAAGATGTTCTTCCACAGGTGACCGGCGTACACGAGCACGTTGTTCTTGTGGACCAGCGTCAGCTTCTTGCGCGGGCGGCCGTTGGCACGCTCGTACGCGTCACGGACCACGCGCTCCACGCCGTAGGCCGTGTTGAGGCTGACCTCGGTGGCCACCTCGGCCGGGGTGCCGGTGCGCAGGCTGCCGCCGTTGCCGGTGTACGGGCCTTCGGTGCCCTCGCGGACCACGACGAAGTCGATCTCCGGACGGCCGGCGAGCGGGGTGGCCGTGTTGGGGAAGAGCTTCGACGGGCGCAGGTTGATGAAGTGGTCGAAGGCGAAGCGGAGCTTCAGCAGCAGACCGCGCTCCAGGACGCCCGACGGGACCGAGGGGTCGCCGATGGCGCCCAGCAGGATCGCGTCGTGGTGCTTGAGGGCTTCGAGCTCCGCGTCCGGGAGGGTTTCACCGGTGCGGTGCCAGCGCTGGGCGCCGAGGTCGTATTCCTTGGTCTCCAGCTTCACATCCTGGGGCAGGACCGCGGTAAGGACCTTGAGGCCCTGAGCCACGACTTCCTGGCCGATGCCATCACCGGGGATCACTGCGAGATTGATGCTGGTCGACATGGTGGAACCGTACTCCTTGTCCCATCCCTCAGACATATTGCGTCCACCATGTGGACGCAATATGTCTCGGGCCGGGGAGCGTTCAGCGGCAGGTCAGCGACCGGTCGGCGGCAGGCCGCGGCGGCCGGTCGGCAGCCGGTCAGTGGCCGGTCGAGCCGCCGTTGTCGCGGCGGTCCAGCGCGCGCTGGAGGGCGGCGGCGGCGTTCTTGCGGTCCGCCTCGGCGGAAGCGGAGCGGCGGACGCGGCGGGCGGCGGTGGAGGGGGTGTGCGTCATGGTGATCGACTCCTTGAGATCACGGCGCGGCGGGGCCGCGGATGAGGGGTTCCTTCAAGGCGCCGGAAGAGGCGGGGAGCGGTGCGCGGCAGGGGTTGCCTGCCATGGGGCGCGCGCTCTCGACCGCCATTCGCCGGATCGGCGAGACGTTCGGCTTCTACAACGTAAGCCAGCTCCCGCTGTATGTCTCCGCAATTACTCGGACTTCCTACTATCTGAGACGCCGAACCACTCGGAAGCCCCTCTCCCGGGCTCCGATTTCAGCCGCTCACGGCACGAAGTTCCCTGATCAGAGCCCGTACGGAGAGAGTCGCAGCAGATTCCGGTGTAGTGACGTACCCCACGCGTCTCACCGGCCCCTCCGGACCCAAACCGGTGACGTCCACGGCTCCGGTCGCCTCCCGGAGCGACAGCTCGGGCATGATCGCCATGCCGAGCCCCCGCCCGACCATGGTCAGCACCATCGCGTCGTCCTCCGCCTTGACCGTCGCCCGCGGGATCCAGTCCTGCGCCAGCCACCAGGTGCGCGTGTAGGAGCCGCAGTTCTCGTCCCAGTCCATCAGCGGCAGCGCCTTCGGGTCGGGGTGCCCCGCCGGATGCACCAGGGCGTACGCCTCCTCCACGAGGACCCCGCTCAGCAGACCGGGCGGCAGGCCCTGCGCCACGCCCAGCGTCGCGATGCCGAGGTCGGCGCGGCCCGCGGTCACCTCCCCGGCCGCGCCGGCGCCGAGCTCGCGCACCACCCGGACCTCGGGGCGGATGCCGGGGTGACGGGCGGTGAGCCGCTCCAGGGCCGGGGGCAGCAGGTGCAGGGCCGCGCTGCGGAAGGCGGCGATGCGCAGCACGCCGGCCGGCTCCGCCGGGGCCGCGGCCCCGCCCGCGCCGCGCACCTCCGCGCCCATGACCTCGTAGAGCCGCAGGATCCGGCGGGCGTGCCCGACGGCCCGCTCCCCAGCCGGGGTGGGCGAGGCGCCGGTGCGGCCGCGCTCGAAGAGCACCGCGCCGAGCTTGGCCTCGCTGCCGCGCACCGAGTGCGAGACGGCCGACTGGGTGAGGCCGAGCGAGGCGGCCGCGGCGGAGAAGCCGCCGCGCTCGGCGACGGCCACCAGCACCCGCAGTTCCTGTGGAAGGAGCTCGGCCACCGGGCCTCACCTCGTTCTATGAGCGTCGTTCATGGATGTGCGGCTTCCATGAACCAAACCCCCTGCCCGGCCCCGCGATTCCCTCCTAGCGTCGGCGCCATGACCACGAACACCGCATACGCCGTCCACCAGATCGCCCGGCCGGCCGGCTTCCCCGCCGCCTCCGACTTCGCCTACGTCCGCACCCCCGTCCCCGAGCCGCGGCCCGGCACCGCCCTGGTGCGGAACCTGCTGCTCTCGGTGGACCCGTACCACCGCGGACTGATGGACGGCGGCGAGGGCGGCTTCGAGCTGGGCACCCCGCTGGAAGGCCGTTCGGTGGGCCGGGTCATCGCCTCCCGCGACCCGGGCCTCGCGGAGGGCGACCTGGTCTTCCACCGCGAGGGCTGGCGCACCCACGCCCTCGTCACCCTGGGCGCGGGCGGCACCCGGACGCTGCGCGGCCACGAGGGCGTCCCGCTGGAGGCGTACCTCTCCATCCTCGGCGGCACCGGCCTGACCGCGTACGCCGCCCTGACCCGCACCGCGGGCCTGCGCGCGGGCGAGGACCTCTTCGTCTCGGCCGCGGCGGGCGGAGTCGGAACGGCCACCGGCCGCATCGCCCGGCTGCTCGGTGCCCGCCGGATCATCGGCAGCGCGGGTTCGGTGGCGAAGGTCCGCCACCTCACCGGGGTCCTCGGCTTCGACGCGGCCTTCGACTACCACGACGGGCCGGTCGGCGAGCAGCTCGCGCAGGCCGCGGCCGCCACGGGGGCGGGCGGCATCGACGTCTACGTGGACAACGTCGGCGGGGACCACCTGGAGGGGGCGATCGACGTGCTCCGCGAGTACGGACGGATCGCCTGGGTCGGCGGGATCTCGATGTACAACGGCGACCGCTCCCCCGCCGCTCCCCGCAACCTCTTCGAGGTCGTACACAAGTCACTCCGCCTGGAAGGGGTATTGGTTCGCAATCACACCAATCTGCAGGACGAACTGGAGGACTTCCTCGTCCCCCATCTGCGCAGTGGCCGGATCGGTACCGACACCACCGTTGTACAGGGGTTTGATCACACGGTGGACGCTTTCCGGGGCATGCTCCGAGGGGACAATCTGGGCAAGATGCTCGTACGGGTCGACGGCTGAATCAGGTCACCCGGATGTTCACCGACTTCTTACCGCACGCATGTAGACCTTTGGCGCGGCTACCGCCACTCTTGCCGTCAATGTGCCAGCGGGGCACTTGAGTTGGAGGCGAGCAGCCAGTGACACCTATCAGCCGCAGAGGATTCGTGGGAATCGGCGCCGGGCTGATGGCAGGGGCGGCCCTGCCCGCGATCGCGCCGACCTCGGCGGCCGCGGCCGCCGCGTCCGGCACGATCACCGACGTGAAGCACGTGGTGATCCTGATGCAGGAGAACCGCAGCTTCGACCACTACTTCGGCAAGCTGAAGGGTGTCCGCGGCTTCGGCGACCGCGCCGCCGGAAACATCCCGGGCGGCTGGGGCATGTTCAACCAGCCCAACTGGGGCGGCCGCCAGTACCCGTGGAAGCTCAGCTCCACCCCGCCGGCGGGCGGGGTCGACGGCGAGACCCTCGCCCAGTGCAACGGCGACCTCCCGCACAGCTGGACCTCGCAGCACGCGGCCTGGAACAAGGGCCGCATGGACAACTTCGTCACCGGCGTCGGCAACACCCGCACCCTCGGGTACCTCGACCGCGGCGACATACCCTTCCACTACGGCCTCGCCGACAACTACACGATCTGCGACGCCTACTTCTGCTCCACCCTGAGCGCGACCGGCCCCAACCGCACCTTCCTGTGGAGCGGCAAGATCGACGCCTCCAGCAAGGACGGCGGCGACGAGTCCGGGCTGACCTGGGAGACGTACGCGGAGGCCCTCCAGCGCGCCGGGATGAGCTGGAAGGTGTACCAGAACGCCCAGGACAACTACGGGGACAACGGGCTCGCCTACTTCAAGAAGTTCACCGACGCCTCCCCCGGCAACCCGCTGTGGGACCGCGGCATGGGCTCCGTCCCCAAGGTCACCGGCTCCACCCCCGACGACATCGCCGCCGCCATCCGCGCGGACGTCGTCGCCGGCACCCTCCCGCAGGTCTCCTGGGTCGTGGCGAACGAGGCCTTCTCCGAGCACCCGTACGCCCCGCCCGGCGACGGCGCGCACTTCGTGGACCTGGTCTACCGCGCCCTCTCGGCCAACCCGGAGGTCTTCGACTCCACCGTCCTCTTCCTCAACTACGACGAGAACGACGGCTTCTTCGACCACGTCCCGCCGCCGGTCGCCCCGCCCGGCACCGCCGGCGAGTACATCGACGGCGTCCCGATCGGACTCGGATTCCGCGTCCCGATGCTCGTGATGTCCCCGTGGACCCGCGGCGGCTGGGTGAGCTCCGAGGTCTTCGACCACACCTCGGTCCTGCGCTTCATGGAGAAGTGGACGGCGGCCCTCGGGACCCCGGCCACCTGTCCGAACATCAGCGCCTGGCGCCGCAAGGTGGTCGGCGACCTGACGGGCGTCTTCGACTTCGCGCACCCGGTCTACGGGGTTCCCGCCGGCCTCCCCTCCACGGCCAAGGTCATCGGCCAGGCGACCTGCGGCCCGCTCCCCAACCCAGTGCCCCAGGACAACGCGCAGCCGGCCCAGGAGGCCGGGACCCGGCCCGCGCGCGCCCTTCCGTACCAGGTCAACGGGAACCTGGACCGCTTCGAGTTCGGGTCGGGCGGCAAGATCCTGGCCTGGTTCTCGATGACGAACGCGGGCACCGAGGCGAAGCAGGCGGCGCACTTCTCGATCCACCCGCACCAGTACCGGGACACGGCCGCCTGGCAGTACACGGTGGACGCCGGCGCCACGTCGACGGACTACTTCAACATCGGCACGGGCAGCGGCTCCGGCAAGTACGACATCTCGATGTACGGGCCGAACCGCTTCCTGCGGCGTTTCATCGGCGATGCGTCGAAGGCGGGGAAGTCGATCGAGGTCGCGTCCCGCTTCGCGGTGGAGCCGGGCACCGGCAAGACGGCGCTCCACCTCAAGATGACGAACGCCTCGGCCTCGCCGGTCACCTTCACGATCCGCGCGAACGCCTACCGCACGGACGGCCCGTGGACCTACACCGTGCCGGCGAACTCCTCGCGCGAGGACTACTTCAACGCCGTCGCCTACAACAACGGCTGGTACGACTTCACGGTCCTCGCCGACTCCGACGGCACCTGGTCGCGCCGCTACACGGGCCACATCGAGACGGGCGCGCCGAGCATCAGCGGCAGCTAGAGCACGTCGCCGTTGCGCCAGTCGAAGGAGAGCGGCCCGGCGGTGGGATCGAGCAGCACCCCACCGCCGGGCGGCGCCCACACGTACGTCGACCCCTCCTCCTCGGGCAGCCGCTCGGGCCCGCCGGGCCCGAGCACCCCGACCTCCCCGCCCCACACCCGCCAGCCGCGGCCCGCGTACAGCCGGGCCCCGGCGGCGGAGGCACTGAGCGCCCCGAGCACGTAGCCCCGCGCGACGACCCCCTCGACCGCCTCCATCACCGTGCCGCCGAGCCCGCACCGGCGCCGGTCGGCCCGCACCGCCACGGCCTCGACGTACCCGGTGCGCAGCGCCAGGCCCCCGTGCAGGACCCGCCGCTGCACGACGCTCCCGTGCGCGACGAGCTCGCCGTCCTCGTGCACCAGCACGTGCATCCCGCCCAGCGCGTGCTCGAAGTCCTCGTCCCCGAAGTCCCCTTCGAAGGCGGCGTCGAGCAGCTCCCGCACCTGACGCAGCTCTCCCCCGGCCAGCTGCGAGGTGTGCCGCAGCGAGACCGCGCCCCCGGTCCCCGTGTCCTCATCACCCATCCCGGGACCGTACCAAGGGGGCTCCCCCACCGCCCGTATCCGCTATGCGGACATGAAATATCGCCCACCGGCCGAATGGGGCCGACGCGGGTCTGGCGGTCTGGACCATTGCCTCGGCAGACTCGCCCCATGTCTCCCGATACCCAGCAGTGGACCCCGATCCACGGCCAGCCGTACCGTCCCGCCCCCTACCGCCCCGAGCGGATGCCGGCGCCGGAATCGCTTGCGCGGGCCGCCGAGCTCCGTTCGCGGATGGACGGGCGCAGGACCGTACGCCACTTCTCCCCCGACCCGGTGCCCGAGCAGGTGGTCCGGGACGCCATCGCGTGCGCCGCGACCGCACCCTCCGGTGCGCACCAGCAGCCGTGGACCTTCGTCCTGGTCAAGGACCCGGCCGTACGGGAGCAGATCCGCGCGGCCGCCGAGCAGGAGGAGCAGCTGTCCTACGACGGCCGCCTCGGCGACGAATGGCTCGCGGCCCTGCGCCCCATCGGCACGGACGCCGTGAAGACCCACCTCACCGACGCCCCGGCCCTGATCGTGGTCTTCCAGCAGCGCTACTGGCTCGGCGAGGACGGCACGAAGCACAAGCACTACTACGTCGACGAGTCGGTCGGCATCGCGGTCGGCATGCTCCTGTCCGCCCTCCACCTCTCCGGCCTGGCCGCCCTGATCCACACACCGAGCCCGATGCGCTTCCTCTCCCACGTCCTGAACCGCCCCGAGAACGAAAAGGCCTTCGCGGTCATCCCGGTTGGCTACCCGTCGGACGACTGCGAGGTCCCGGACCTCACCCGCAAGTCCCTGGACCAGGTCATCGTGGAGGTCTAGGCGGACCGCCTGGGCCTGGCCCGGACATGAAACCGCCCCCGCTCCGGACTTGGGGGTACCGGAACGGGGGCGGGGTTCTGGGGGGCCGGGGTCAGCCCATGTGGGGGTAGCCGTAGTCGGTCGGGGCCACCAGGGTCTCCTTGATGGAGCGGGTCGAGGTCCAGCGCATCAGGTTCGAGGCCGCGCCGGCCTTGTCGTTGGTGCCCGAGGCGCGGCCGCCGCCGAAGGGCTGCTGGCCGACGACGGCGCCGGTCGACTTGTCGTTGATGTAGAAGTTGCCCGCGGCGAAGCGGAGCTTCTCCATCGCGTCGGCCGCCGCGTAGCGGTCCTGGGCGATGACGGCGCCGGTCAGGGCGTACGCCGAGACGGACTCCATCTGAGCCAGCATCGCGTCGAAGTCAGCGTCCTCGTAGACGTGGATCGCCAGGATCGGGCCGAAGTACTCGGTCGTGAAGACCTCGTTGGACGGGTCCGTGCACGCGATGACCGTCGGGCGGACGAAGTAGCCCTCCGAGTCGTCGTACGTGCCGCCGGCGATGATCTCGCAGGTCGGGTCGGCCTTCGCGCGGTCGATCGCGGCCTTGTTCTTCGCGAAGGAGCGCTCGTCGATGACGGCGCCGATGAAGTTCGTCAGGTCGCGGACGTCACCCATGGTGATGCCGTCGACCTCGGCCGCGAAGGCCTCCTTGAAGCCGTCGTTCCAGATCGAGGCCGGGACGTAGGCGCGCGAGGACGCCGAGCACTTCTGGCCCTGGTACTCGAAGGAGCCGCGGGTCAGGGCGGTCTTCAGGATCGCGCGGTCCGCGGACGGGTGCGCGACGACGAAGTCCTTGCCGCCGGTCTCGCCGACCAGGCGCGGGTAGGACTTGTACGTCTCGATGTTGGTGCCGACCGTCTTCCACAGGTACTGGAAGGTCTTGGTGGAACCGGTGAAGTGGATGCCCGCCAGCTCGGGGTGGGTCAGCGCCACGTCGGAGACGGCGATGCCGTCGCCCGTCACGAGGTTGATGACGCCCTTCGGCAGGCCGGCCTCCTCGAGCAGCTCCATGAGGAGGACCGCGGAGTGGGTCTGCGTCGGGGACGGCTTCCACACGACCACGTTGCCCATCAGGGCCGGGGCGGTCGGGAGGTTGCCCGCGATGGCCGTGAAGTTGAACGGGGTGATCGCGTAGACGAAGCCCTCGAGCGGGCGGTGGTCGCTGCGGTTCCACACGCCGGCGGAGTTCGCGACGGGCTGCTCGGCCAGGATCTGGCGGGCGAAGTGGACGTTGAAGCGCCAGAAGTCTACGAGCTCGCACGGGGTGTCGATCTCGGCCTGCTGCGCGGTCTTCGACTGGCCCAGCATGGTGGACGCGGCCAGCTTCTCGCGCCACGGGCCGGACAGCAGCTCGGCGGCGCGCAGGATGATCGCGGCGCGGTCGTCGAAGGACATCGCGCGCCAGGCCGGGGCGGCGGCCAGGGCGGCGTCGACGGCCTCCTGGGCGTCGGCCTGCGTGGCGTTCGCGTAGGTGCCGATGACCGACTTGTGGTCGTGCGGCTGCACGACGTCGAAGCGCTCGCCGCCGCCCATCCGCTTGACGCCGTTGATGGTCATCGGGAGGTCGATCGGGTTCTCGGACAGCTGCTTCAGCTGCGTTTCGAGGCGCGCGCGCTCCGGGGTGCCGGGGGCGTACGAGTGGACCGGCTCGTTGACCGGCACGGGGACCCGGGTTACAGCGTCCATGATGCGGGGTGCTCCTTGAGCTAGTGGGAGGGCCTAGTTCTTGGTGATCATCGAGCGGAGGAAGAAGAGCAGGTTGGCCGGCTTCTCCGCGAGGCGCCGCATGAAGTAGCCGTACCAGTCGGTCCCGTACGCCGTGTAGACGCGCATGCGGTGGCCCTCGGCGGCCAGCCGCAGGTGCTCCTCGCTGCGGATGCCGTAGAGCATCTGGAACTCGTACTCGTCGAGCTTGCGGCCCGCCTGGCGGGCGAGCTCCTGGCCGATGGCGATCAGGCGCGGGTCGTGGGACCCGATCATCGGGTAGCCCTCGCCCTCCATCAGGATCTTCAGGATGCGGACGTACGCCTTGTCGATCTCGGCCTTGTCCTGGTACGCGACCTCGGCGGGCTCCTTGTAGGCGCCCTTCACGATGCGCACGCGGCTGCCGGCCGCCGCCAGGCGGCGGGCGTCGGCCTCGGTGCGGAACAGGTACGCCTGGATCACGCAGCCGGTCTGCGGGAAGTCCCGGCGCAGCTCCTCGTGGATGGCGAACATCGAGTCGAGGGTGGTGTGGTCCTCGGCGTCCAGGGTCACGGTGGTGCCGATGGCGGCGGCGGCCTCGACGACCGGGCGGACGTTGGCGAGGGCGAGCTCGTGGCCGCCTTCCAGCGCCTGGCCGAACATGGACAGCTTCACGGACATCTCGGCGGTCTCGCCGAGTCCCAGGTGGGCGAGCTGCTCGATGAGCTGGAGGTACGCGTCGCGCGCCGCGTGGGACTGCTCCACGGTGGTGATGTCCTCGCCGACGACGTCGAGGGTCACCTCCAGGCCCTTGGCCGTGAGGTCCTCGACGATCGGGATGACCTGGTCGACCGTCTCACCGGGGATGAACCGGTTCACCACGGGCTTGGTCACCGGGGCGGCAGAGACGATTCGGCGCATCTTGTCGCTGCGCGAGGCGGCGAGGATCGCGGGACCCAGCACGGGTACCTCCAACGGGTGGCGGGCAGAAGCCGACAATAGCCCCACGCCGGGACGACGGAGGCCATAAGGAAAACGCAAGTAAAACCACCGTGAAACCTAGGGATCTCCCCGATCCTCTGCCATCGACAGCTGTCACGCATCCGTGGCCCGGATCTCATACATCTGTCTGAAGAGTCGGTCCGGGGGTGGGAGAATGTGCGGGTGAAGGGCGATTACCAGGACCTGGTGGACGAGATTTCGGCGCTGCTCGGCGCTCCGGCGACGCTGGAGAACCGGGACTTCCGCCTCATCGCCTTCGGCGCGCACGACAGCGACAGTTTCGACGGCGAGCTGGTCATGGACCCCGTACGGACCCGCTCGATCCTGACCCGGCAGTCGACGGCGGCCGTCCGGTCCTGGTTCGAGGGCTTCGGCATCGCCCGCGCCACCGGACCGGTCAGGATCCCGGCCGCCCCCGACGCCGGCGTCTTCCGGGGCCGGATCTGCCTGCCGGTGCGCTACCGCGGGATCGTCCAGGGCTACGTATGGCTCCTCGACCAGGAGCCCGGCCCCGACGCGGAGGCACTGGACGCCGCCATGGAGGTGGCGCAGCGGATCGGGCTGCTGCTCGCGGAGGAGGCCCGGGCGGGGGCCGACCTGTCCCGGGAGTTCCTCGCGGTGCTCACCGCCGGGCGCGGCTGGCAGCAGGACATGGCGGTGGCCGCGCTACGGGTGGCACTCGGTCCGAGCGGCGAGGGAGCGCACGCCGCGGTCTGTGTGAGCCCGTGGTCCGGCGAGGCCCCGGCGTCCGTCCCGGGAGCGGCGGCCGTGTGCGTGGTCCCCTGGCGGGGGGCCGCCGAGGAGGAACCCCGCAGCGGCGGAGGCCGCCCGGCGGTCCAGTCCCTGGCGGTCCTGGTCCGGCTGCGCGGCGCGGACCCGCTGGCTCCGGCCCTGACGGCGGTCTCCCGCCTGATGCCCCGCGCAGCCGCCGGGGCGGGCGGCAAGGCCGTCGCCCCCGGAGTGACCGCCGGGGTGACCACCGAATCACCCGCCGGAGCAACCCCCGGGGTGACCGCCGGGGTGTCCGACCCCGTCCGGGCGCTCGCCGAACTGCCCGCCGCCTGGCAGCAGGCCACCGCCGCCGCCCGGGCCGCCGCAGCCGGGCCGCGACTCGGCCCGGTCGCGCAGTGGTCCGCCATCGGGCCGTACCGCATGCTGGCGTCCGTCGCCGACGAGGCCCTGGACGACCCGGTGACCCGCACCCTGCGGGGCCCGGCCAACCCCGAACTGGCCCGTACCGCCGAGGTGTTCCTGGACTGCGCGGGCCAAGCGGGCCGCGCGGCCGCGGCCTTGGGAATCCACCGCCAGACCCTGTACTACCGCCTGTCCCGGGTGGAACAGCTGACCGGCCTCGACCTGGACGAGGGCGAGGACCGGCTGCTCCTCCACATGGCCCTCAAGGCGGCCCGCCTGCACGGGTAGCCGGGATCCGCCCGGCGGACCCTAGCTCAGTTCCACGGCCCAGGCCTCGGGGCCGTCGTAGCGGAACGCGAGCAGGCCTGTGATCGAGCGGTTCTCGTGGATGCCCCGGACCAGGTTGGCGCGGCGCGGTACGCAGAACGCGTGGATGCCCCGACCGAAGTCGATGACACCCGAGGCCGGTCCGGTGATGCGGTCCACCCTGCCCTCGAGGCGGGTCAGGAACGAGGGCGCCGGCGCGTTCTCCCGGCGGTTCCAGTCCCGCAGGTCGTCATGGGCCACCAGCCGGCCCAACTCGGCCCCCTGGCCGAGCCATTCGTAGTTGAACCGCCGGTTGCCGAAGCCGGACGTCCGTTCCCGGCACAGCTCCAGCTTGCGCTTGTACTCCGGCATCGCCGAGTCCTGGCCCTCGAGCACTCGCAGTCCGGTGAGTACGTAGTCGTAGAAGAGCGCCTCCCGGCTGAAGGGTTCGGCCCGGGCCCAGGTGGTCACGTAGTCCGCGGCCCTGTCCAGCGAGGCCGGCAGGAACCGGGCTGCCTGTAGCCATTCGCGCAGGCTGGCGAAGTCCCGGGGGTTGTCCATCAGGTTGTCGTTGAGTAGCTCGACGGCCTGCTTTATGTCCCGCGGGTTCGCCTTCCGCCAGGATCCGTGGCGCTGCCGGTAGACGCGGGCCAGACGGCGGCGGACCGAGGGCTTGTAGACGTCGGTCCGCTCCAGCAGGTTGCGCCAGCCCTGGAGCAGCGCCTGGTAGTCGTCGTAGATCTTCAGCAGTTCGACCTCGGCCTCCTCGGCCACGCGCGAAATCCGGTCGGATCCCCGGATTTCCAGCGCCGCGTCCAGCGCGTCCTCCGCGTCACCCAGCAGGTCCCGGTACGCCACCGCGGAGGGCCTGGCGAGGAAGCGGGAATAGGTGTCGGCGCCCGAGGTGGAGTAGCCGAACTCGATGACCTTGATGCACATCTGCGCGAGCGTGACGTGCCCGTATTCGCTGGAGTCGTCCAGCTTCGAGACCATCTGGAACGAGAGACGCGCGCCTTCCACGAGTTCCAGGATCGCGCGTTCCTTCTCCCGCGGGTTGCCCTTGGCGTCCCCGCGGTCCTCGATGAACGACCTGATCTCGTTCCGGAAGACGACGCCGCGCATGTGGTGCAGCAGCGGGTCGGACGACGCGATGGAGATCGCCCGGTCCACCGCCTTCAGGGCGGAGGCGAAGTCGCGCGAGTCGTAGGACAGCAGTCGGCCGTAGTGACCCCAGTAGTGGGACTCCTCGGGGAACGTCTGAACCAGTGCGTGCAGCACCTCTTTGCGCCCGGGGGCCGACAGTTGCTGCAACAGCTCGGTGTAGGTGCTGGTGTTGGTGCGGAACTCCACCGGTTCGCGCGCGTCGCGGATGGTGAACAGCCGGTCCAGCAGGATCTTGAGGTCGTCTGGCAGCCGGTTGTGGAACACCTCCCCCGCGTGCGAGATCAGTCGCAGGCACCACAGGGGCAGGGCCGCCTTCCAGTCCTCACGTCCCCGGGAGGCGGCCGGCGGGACCAGCAACTGCCGTAGCACCTCCTCCGCGATCAGACTGTGGGACAGCCGCCACATGCCCCGGCTCTCCTCGACCAGCAGGCCGTGGAGCCGCTCGTCGACGTGCCGTCGCAGCTCCACCTGATGGGACGACGGGACGCCGAGCAACCCGGCGAACAGGTCCTCGGGTACGGGGACCCCGCTGAACCGGTGGGCGAGCGCGAGCAGTACGAGCACCTCCCGGTCGGTGTCGTTGATGCCCGTGACGAACTGCTCCACGTACCCGGACAGCCCTTCGAAGCCCTCCACGAAGGCGGTGAGCGCGTAGAAGAACGGCACGCTGCTGTCGGAGTCTTCCCCGGCCAGGGCGAAGAGGTCGTCCGCCCGCTCGGGCGCCAGCTGGGTGAAGTGGCCGGCCATCTCCCTGCGGTCGGTCCCGCGGCGCATCGGCCCGACCCGCAGCCCCAACTGGGGGAGGGTCGTCCGGACTGCCTCGCCCCGGCCCTGCGGGGGCGCGTCATGGGCCCGGCCGAGCGTGGTTCGGCGGGCGGTGATGAGGAGCACCACGGGCACCCCGCTCGCTCGCAGCATGTCGTACAGCCTGTCCAGGGTGGCCTCGGCGACGAGTTCGAGGGTGAGGAGCACGGGTTTGCCGGTGGCCCTCGCCAGGTCGCTGACGAGGTCGGCGAGGACCACATCGTCCTGGACGGCCCGGGCCACGATGGTCGGGAAGTCGTCCTTGAGCGTCCAGGCCACCCGCCGGGCGATGGTGGTGCCCCCAGCGCCGGGTGAGTGCCCGAGCATGACCCGCAGGGTGTCCCGCTGCTCCAGCGCGGCGCGCACCTGCTGCACGAACTCACCGGTCACGGCCCTGGGCAGATCGAGGTTCGAGTCGAGTTCGAACCATGAGATGGGGCGGCCCCGGTAGAAGGCGCCCACCTCGAACTCACCGCCCTCCGACTCCGCGCCCACCTCGGTGTGCAGCAGAGTGGCGGTGTCGTTGAACCGGGCGAGCAGGTCCTCCGGGACATCGATGGGGCCGTCCTTGGCGGGGATCCTCGGTGTGCGGCCACGGATCCGGGACCCCGACTGGTCCGGCAGCGCGGCCAGCAGGGCGCTGGGGTCGGCGTGGATCAGCTGCGGACCGTAGTCCGCGAGGGCGCCCAGTCCGGTCGCGGAGACCATGAAGGTCTCCACCCGCTCTCCGAAGACGTCCTGGCACTCCTCGATCACGGCCCGCTCTGCGCTGCCGCCCTCGCCGAAGCACACCACGGTCACCGGCCGGGCCGAGTGGCGGCTGAGGACGTCGAACGACTTCCTGACGAACGGCAGGTACGCCGAACGCCACTGGCGCAGCCCGTCCCGGGGAGAGACCGGCTTGGCGTTGCTGAGTCCGGCCGCGGCGATCCAGGTGGTGCTGTTGTCTCCGAAGAAGATGTCCTGGCCCGGCAGGCGCAGCCGCGGTACGCGGCTGCTCTCCGTGGAGGCGTGCAGCCAGCCGCCGTCCGTGTCGGTGGCGGGGTTCAGCTCCACGACCACGTTCCAGCCGAGCCGGGTGAACTTCTCGCACGCCGCCGTGGACAGCGAAGCCGAGTCCAGTACGGCGATGACCGTACGCCGTGCGCTCCAGCGCTCACAGGCGGCGGAGAGCTGTTCCAACGCCTCGGAGATGTCCCAGTCGCCTACGGGTGCCGCCTTGAAGCCGTATCCCCGTGCCTGGTCCGCCGGCGGCCGCAGGCCGCGCTGCCCGAACAGGCGGCCGAGCGCGGTGCATGCCAGTTCGTAGCACCAGGCGCGCTCGCGCGCGGCGACGGTCTGCTCCCTCGTCGCGAAGAGCAGGGCATTGGCGACGAGGGACAGCGCGTAAAGATCGCGCCAGTCGTCCAGCATCGACAAGTCCGCGGCGTACTTCTCACCGGCCTGCGCGATGTCGTTGGCCAGGTCGCACAGTCCGGCCACCTGGAGGGAGAACCCGCTCTCCGACTCCGGGTCCACCAGGAACTCGGCCAGCGCCGCACGCTGCACATCGGTGAGCCCCGGAAGATCGCGGATGATCAGCGACAAGGTCAGATGAGCGAGATCGCGCGAGAGCGGGGCGTCCGCCTCGTAGGCCGACAGATCGATGAGGCGGTAGGCCTCCCCGGGCGGCTTCGACCTGACCGGCAACAGGATGTTGTCACTGTGGAGGTCGCCGTGCGCACGGCCGAGGATCGACATCACGTGGCCGGGGTCGAGGCCGCGCCACTCGGACTCCTCCAACCAGGCGACGACGTTCGGCGCCACCTCGCCGGCCGACAGGGTGATCCACAGCGGGACGGTGCCGTCGTCCGGCTCGTACGTCAGCTGGCCGGCCAGGGCCTTCAGGGGGCCCCCTTTGTCGGTCAGCGTGCCCAGATTGCTGCGGAGGTACTCGGCCACCGACTTCCGGGGCATGCCCGAAGGGCGGGGGTTCCACTCCTCCAGTACCGAGCTGGCCACCGCCCCGGCCAGCTCGGGCAGCTGCCGGCCGTGCCATGCGGACAGCACCCGCATGTTCCCCAGGCCGCCACCGGCCACTTCCTGGAACATCACCTTGGCACCGCTGTCGACCTCCACCGGTTCGATCGGCTGGTCGACCAGATGCGTCGCGGCGAAGAGTTCGGGCGCCTCCTCCAAAGCCTTGCGATGCCGCTTCGGCTCACGTGCCGTATGGCGGCCCGGCGGGCAGATCTTCATGATCAGCCGACCGGCGAACAGCGGCCCGGACAGCACCACCGAGGCCAGCTTCGCGCCGCTCAGACCCTGGGTGAGCCACCGGTCGAAGGCGATGCTCGTTTCCGTGCGCTTCTGCCATGCGCCGAGGGCCTCGACGATGTCCCGGTCGACGCCTTCCCGTAGTAACTCGTCGTCCAGGGTTGATTCCTGGCCACTCTTCGCCGATTCCGCCATCGAGCCCTCCCCGTGCTCCCCATCCCTCGCGGGCAGGTTAGTGCACGGCAGCGGCCGCCGTCCCCCCGGTTCGACGGAGCGTCAGTTCACCCTTCGCGGGCCCCTGCGCCGGCCCGCGTTCCGGCTCCGTTCAGCCTTCGGCCGGGGCGCCCTCGGGCGCCGTCGCCGTCATCGCCCGCACCGCCCGCCGCATCCCCTCGGTCAGCTCCGCCGGGGTCGCGGCCGACGCGGGGTCAAAGAGCCACTGGAGCATGAACCCGTTCAGCAGGGCCTGGTAGAAGGCGCCGGTGGTCCGCAGGTCGTCCTCCGTCAGGTCCTCCTCGGGCACGCCGGTGAACATGGAGATCAGCCCCTTGCGCCCCTCCCCCTGCGAGGCGGCGAGCATCGTGCGCAGTTCCGGCAGCCGACCGGGCGTCAGCGCGATCTCCATGCTCGCCGCCCAGATCGGGCCGGACTCCTCGCGCCCGGCGTGCACCCCGTCCCATACCGAGCGGAAGCGCTCCAGCGAGCCGCCCTCGCCCTCCACCCCGGTCGTGAACTGGTCACCCCACTCCTGGATGACGGCGATGAACGCCTCCGTCATGAGGGCGTCCTTGGAGCCGTAGTGGTAGCCGATCGAGGCCAGGTTCGCACCCGAGGCCTTGACGATGTCGCGGGCGGTCGTACCCACGAAACCCTTCTCGACCAGGCACTTCTTGGCGCCTTCCAGCAAGTCTTCGCGATGTCCCATGCCTTCACGGTAGCCAAGACGACCGTCCAAGACAAACGTTTCATACAGCCGTACTAGACAAGCGTTTATGACGCTTGTACATTTCTGCTCATGACGAACCCCGCAGCACGTCTCGCCGGTCGCCGGGAATGGACCGCACTCGCCGTTCTCCTGCTCCCCCTGCTCCTCGTCTCGATGGACGTCTCCGTCCTCTACTTCGCCATCCCGGCCATCACCCGGGAGCTGGACCCCAGCGCCACGCAGCAGCTCTGGATCTTCGACAGCTACGCCTTCGCCCTCTCGGGCCTGCTCATCACGATGGGCTCGCTCGGCGACCGGATCGGCCGCCGCAGGCTGCTGCTGGCCGGCGCGGCCGCCTTCGGACTCGCCTCGGTCGCCGCCGCCTACGCCTCCAGCGCCGAAATGCTCATCGCGGCCCGGGTGCTCCTCGGAATCGGCGGCGCGACCCTGATGCCGTCCACGCTGGCCCTCGTGCGCAACCTCTTCCAGGACGACGGGCAGCGCGGCAAGGCCATCGCGATCTGGTCCGGCGCCATGACCGGCGGCATCGCCCTCGGCTCGGTCATGAGCGGGGTGATGCTGAACCACTTCTGGTGGGGCTCCGTCTTCCTGATCAACGTGCCCGCGATGCTGCTCCTGCTGGTGCTGGTCCCCGTGCTGGTCCCCGAGTTCAAGGACCCGGCGCCCGGCCGCTTCGACCTGCTGAGCGTGCCACTGTCGATGGCCGCCGTGCTGCCGGTGGTCTACGGGCTCAAGGAGATCGCCGCCGAGGGCTTCACCCCGCTCTACGCCGGCTGCCTCGCCGCCGGCCTGGCTTTCGGGTGGCTCTTCGTGCGCCGCCAGCGCACCCGTGACGACGCCATGGTCTCCCGGGCCCTCTTCCGGGAGCGCGGCTTCGGCGCCGGCATCGGCCTGAACACCATCGCCGCCTTCGCCATGATGGGCTCGGCCTACTTCACCACCCAGTACCTTCAGTCGGTGCTGGGCATGGGCACCCTGGAAGCCGCCCTCTGGAGCCTCGCCCCTTCGGTCTTCATCGGCGCCGCCGCCCCCGCCAGCGCGGCCCTGGCCCAGAAGACCGACCGGGCCTACGTCATCTCGGGCGGCTTCGTCCTCGCCGCCGCCGGGTTCGCCCTGATCAGCCTGGTGGACACCGACTCGCTGTGGCTGCTGCTGACCGGAGCCGGGGTCCTCGCCTGCGGCATCGTCACCGTGATGTCCCTGGTCTCGGACATGGCCCTCGGCTCCGCCCCCGCCGAGAAGGCCGGCTCGGCCGCCTCCCTGCTGGAGACCGGCCAGGAGTTCGGCGGCGCCCTCGGGATGGCCGTCCTGGGCAGCCTGGGCACGGCCGTCTACCGCTCCGACCTGGCCGGCTCCGAGCCCGCCGTGCGGGAGACCCTCGGCAGGGCCGTGGCCACCGCCCAGGAGCTCGGCGGCGCGGCCGGCGGGCAGGTCCTGACGGCGGCCCGGGAGGCCTTCGTGCACGGGATGCAGTTCGCGGCCTGGGGCGGTACGGTCCTCCTCCTCGCGGCGGCGGTGCTCGCCGCGGCCCTGCTCCGGGGTCGCGGAGCCCAGGCCCAGGCCCCGGCTCCGGCGGAGCGGGCGGCGGCCGGCGAAGCCCTCGCGCACTGAGCGGCGTAGGAACGCCCGAAGAGGCAGGACACACGAAAGGGCCCGGGGGTTTCCCCCGGGCCCTTCGCGTCGGTCTGCTGCCGGAACGTCAGCCGAGGCTGACGGTACGGGCCGAGACGGCGCCGATCTCGGTGGCGATGTCCGCGAGGACGTTCACCGGAGCCTCGGCGTCGACCGTGAGGACCGCGAGGGCCTCGCCGCCCTCTTCGGCGCGGGCGACCTGCATGCCCGCGATGTTGAGGCCGGCCTCACCGAGGATGCGGCCGACGGCGCCGACCACGCCCGGGCGGTCGGCGTAGCGCAGGACGATCATGTGGTCGGCGAGCGCCAGGTCCACGTCGTACGCGCCGATGCCGACGATCTTCTGCAGGTGCTTCGGGCCCACGAGCGTGCCGGAGACCGAGACCTCCTGGCCGTCCGACAGGGTGCCGCGGACGGTCACCACGTTGCGGTGGTCCGGGGACTCCGAGGAGGTGGTCAGGCGGACCTCGACCCCGCGCTCCTGCGCGAAGAGCGGGGCGTTGACGTAGGAGACCGTCTCGTCGACGACGTCCTCGAAGACACCCTTGAGCGCGGAGAGTTCGAGCACCTTCACGTCGTGCTGGGTGATCTCGCCGCAGACCTCGACGTCGAGGCGGACCGCGACCTCGCCCGCGAGGGCGGTGAAGATGCGGCCGAGCTTCTCGGCGAGCGGCAGGCCGGGACGGACGTCCTCGGCGATGACGCCGCCCTGGACGTTGACCGCGTCGGGCACGAGCTCGCCGGCGAGCGCGAGGCGCACCGACTTGGCGACCGAGACACCGGCCTTCTCCTGGGCCTCGTCCGTGGACGCGCCGAGGTGCGGGGTGCAGACGACCTGGTCGAGCTCGAACAGCGGGGAGTCCGTGCAGGGCTCCTTCGCGTACACGTCGAGGCCGGCGCCGGCGACGCGGCCCTCCTTGATGGCCGAGTACAGCGCGGCCTCGTCCACGATCCCGCCGCGGGCGGCGTTGACGATGCGGACGGACGGCTTGACCTTGTGCAGGGCCTCGTCCCCGATGAGACCGAGGGTCTCGGGGGTCTTGGGCAGGTGCACGGTGATGAAGTCGGCGACCTCGAGCAGCTCGTCGAGCGTCAGCATCTTGACGCCCATCTGGGCGGCGCGCGCGGGCTGCACGTAGGGGTCGTACGCGACGATCTTCATACCGAAGGCCGACATGCGCTGGGCGACCAGCACGCCGATGCGGCCGAGGCCGACGACGCCGAGGGTCTTCTCGCTGAGCTCGACACCCGTGTACTTGTTCCGCTTCCACTCGCCGTTCTTCAGGGCGGTGTTGGCCTGCGGAATGTTGCGGGCCGTCGCGACGAGCAGGCCACAGGCCAGCTCGGCGGCGGTGACGATGTTGGAGGTCGGAGCGTTCACGACCATCACGCCGGCCTTGGTGGCGGACGAGACGTCGACGTTGTCGAGACCGACGCCCGCACGGGCGACGACCTTCAGCTTCTTGGCGGCGGCGATGGCCTCGGCGTCGACCTTGGTCGCGGAGCGGACCAGGATCGCGTCGACGTCCACGATCGCGGGGAGCAGCTCCGCGCGGTCGGCACCGTTGCAGTGCCGGATCTCGAAGTCCGGGCCGAGCGCCTCGACAGTGGCGGGCGACAGCTCTTCGGCAATGAGTACGACAGGTTTCGAGCTCACGTGGGTCCTCACAAGTCCAGTGCGGACGGCCGTCCCGACGGCCGCAGGCGGTGGAGGGGGGGTAGCCGCGTGGAAGACGCACGACACTGTGGGCCTGACGCGTTGTGTTGAGCAGTGTAGTGGCGGATCCGGAAGGTAATTCCGCCTGTACGGAAGGATCACCCGCACGAGATTGGCCAGGGTGGACAAGCGGTCCTCCAGGAGGCCCCTCGCGCGGGTGTCCGGCCGATGTGCCGCAGGGCCGGGACGCACCGTCCCGGCCCCGCGACGCAGCGGATCAGCTCTCGTCGTTGTCGACCCAGCTCATCAGCTTGCGGAGCTTCTTGCCGGTGGTCTCGAGCAGGTGCGCCTCGTCGGCGCTCTTGTACTCGTTGTACTTCGGCAGACCGGCCTTGTACTCGGCCATCCAGGTGTTGGCGAACTCGCCGCTCTGGATCTCCGCGAGGACCTTCTTCATCTCGGCCTTGGTGGCGTCGGTGATGATGCGGGGACCGGTGATGTAGTCGCCCCACTCGGCGGTCTCGGAGACCGACCAGCGCATCTTCTCCAGGCCGCCCTCGTACATGAGGTCCACGATGAGCTTCAGCTCGTGCAGGCACTCGAAGTACGCGATCTCGGGCTGGTAACCGGCCTCGGTCAGCGTCTCGAAACCGGCCTTCACCAGCGCGGAGGCGCCACCGCAGAGAACGGCCTGCTCACCGAACAGGTCGGTCTCGGTCTCCTCGGTGAACGTGGTCTTGATGACGCCGGCGCGCGTGCCGCCGATGCCGGCCGCGTACGACAGCGCGAGCTGGAAGGCGGAACCGGTGAAGTCCTGCTCCACGGCGGCGATGCAGGGCACGCCGCGGCCTTCCTCGTACTGACGGCGAACCAGGTGACCCGGGCCCTTCGGGGCGACCAGGGCGACGTCCACGTTGGTGGGGGGCTTGATGAAGCCGTACCGGACGTTGAAGCCGTGGCCGAAGAAGAGCGCGTCGCCCTCTTCCAGGTGGGACTCGATGGACGCGGCGTAGATCTCGGCCTGGAGCGGGTCCGGGGTCAGGATCATGATGACGTTCGCCCAGGCCGCGGCCTCGGCGACGGGCAGGACCTTCAGGCCCTGCTCCTCGGCCTTGGCCTTGGACTTCGAGCCCTCGTGCAGGCCGACGACGACGTCGACGCCGGAGTCACGGAGCGACAGCGCGTGGGCGTGGCCCTGGCTGCCGTAACCGATGACCGCGACCTTGCGGCCCTGGATGATGGACAGGTCGGCGTCGTTCTCGTAGAACAGCTCGGCCACTGGGATATCTCCTTGGTGCGCTGGTGTTGCTCCCACCGTACGGCGGGGAACGGAATACGTGGATCTCGGTCTCGCCATACGAGCGAGCGAGAAACGGACGGGCGGGCCACGACCGGGCCGGTGTCACCGGCCCGGCGGGCTCAGGCGCTGCGGTCGAGCGCGCGCAGGCTGCGGTCCGTGATGGACCGTCCGCCGCGCCCTATGGCGATCGTGCCGGACTGGACGAGCTCCTTGATGCCGAAGGGCTCCAGCATCTTGAGCATCGCGCCCAGCTTGTCGGTGCCGCCGGTGGCCTCGATGGTGACGGCCTCCGGGGAGACGTCGACGGTCTTGGCGCGGAACAGCTGGACGATCTCGACGATCTGCGAGCGCGTCTCGTTGTCGGCGCGGACCTTCACCAGAACGAGTTCGCGCTCGATGGCGTTGTGCTGCTCCAGCTCGACGATCTTGAGCACGTTGACCAGCTTGTTGAGCTGCTTGGTCACCTGCTCCAGCGGGAGGTCCTCGACGTTCACGACGATGGTGATGCGCGAGATGTCGGGGTGCTCGGTGACACCGACCGCGAGGGAGTCGATGTTGAACCCGCGTCGGGAGAACAGCGCGGCGATCCGGGCGAGGATGCCGGGCGTGTTCTCGACCAGGACGGAGAGCGTGTGCTTGGACATGTGAGTCGTTCTCTCTCTCGGGCTCTCTCGGCTCAGTCGTCTTCGTTGTCGCCGAAGTCGGGGCGGACGCCCCGGGCGGCCATGACCTCGTCGTTCGAGGTGCCGGCAGCGACCATCGGCCACACCATGGCGTCCTCGTGGACGATGAAGTCGACGACGACCGGGCGGTCGTTGATCGCGTTGGCCTCGGCGATGACCTTGTCCAGGTCGGCCGGGTCCTCGCAGCGCAGCGCCACGCAGCCCATGGCCTCGGACAGCTTGACGAAGTCCGGGACGCGGGTGCCCATGCGGGGGGCGGCCGACTCGCCGAGCTGGGAGCCGACGGCCGTGTCGGTGCCCGTCTCGCCCGCGTGCAGGACGGTGTTGGAGTACCGCTGGTTGTAGAACAGGGTCTGCCACTGGCGGACCATGCCCAGCGCACCGTTGTTGATGATCGCGACCTTGATCGGGATGTTGTTCAGGGCACAGGTGGCCAGTTCCTGATTGGTCATCTGGAAGCAGCCGTCGCCGTCGATCGCCCAGACGGTGCGCTCCGGCATGCCGACCTTGGCGCCCATCGCGGCGGGGACCGCGTAGCCCATGGTTCCGGCGCCGCCGGAGTTCAGCCAGGTGCGGGGCTCCTCGTAGTTCACGAAGTGCGAGGCCCACATCTGGTGCTGGCCGACGCCGGCCGCGTAGATGGTGCCCTGCGGTGCCAGCTGGCCGATCCGCTCGATGACCTGCTGGGGGGAGAGCGTGCCGTCCTCGGGCAGGTCGTAGCCCAGCGGGTAGGTGTCGCGCCAGCGGTTGAGGTCCGTCCACCAGGCGGTGTAGTCGCCGGTGTTGCCCTCGTTGGCCTCGGCCTGGACGGCCTGGATCAGGTCGGCGATGACCTCGCGGGCGTCACCGACGATCGGGACGTCCACGGCGCGGTTCTTGCCGATCTCCGCCGGGTCGATGTCCGCGTGGATGACCTTGGCGAAGGGGGCGAAGCTGTCCAGCTTGCCGGTGACGCGGTCGTCGAAGCGGGTGCCGAGGGCGATCAGCAGGTCCGACTTCTGGAGCGCGGTCACGGCGGTGACGGCACCGTGCATGCCGGGCATGCCGACGTTCTGCGGGTGGCTGTCCGGGATGGAGCCCAGGGCCATCAGGGTGGTGACGACCGGGACGCCGGTGAGCTCGGCGAGGACCTTCAGCTCGGCGGTCGCGCCGGCCTTCATGACGCCGCCGCCGACGTAGAGGACCGGCCGCTTGGCGGCGGCGATCATCTTGGCGGCCTCGCGGATCTGCTTGGCGTGCGGCTTGGTGACCGGCCGGTAGCCGGGGAGGTCCTGGGCGGGCGGCCACGAGAACGTGGTCTTCGCCTGCAGGGCGTCCTTGGCGATGTCGACCAGGACCGGGCCGGGGCGGCCGGTGGAGGCGATGTGGAAGGCCTCGGCGATGGTCCGGGCGATGTCCTCGGCCTTGGTGACCAGGAAGTTGTGCTTGGTGATCGGCATCGTGATGCCGACGATGTCCGCTTCCTGGAAGGCGTCGGTGCCGATCGCCTTCGAGGAGACCTGGCCGGTGATCGCGACGAGCGGCACGGAGTCCATGTGCGCGTCGGCGATCGGCGTCACCAGGTTCGTGGCCCCCGGACCGGAGGTGGCCATACAGACGCCGACCTTTCCGGTGGCCTGCGCGTAGCCGGTCGCGGCGTGGCCGGCGCCCTGCTCGTGGCGGACCAGGATGTGGCGGACCTTCTTGGAGTCCATCAGCGGGTCGTACGCGGGGAGGATGCAGCCTCCCGGAATGCCGAAGACGGTGTCGCACCCCACCTCTTCGAGAGAGCGGATGAGGGACTGCGCACCCGTGACGTGCTCAACTGCGGCGGTCTGGTGTCCGCCGGTACGGGCCCGCGGCTGCGGATGGTGGGCCCCGGTGGCCTGCTCGGTCATCGGCATTCTCTTCTCGAAGCTGAGGGTTTTACGAGGAGGGTTTTACGAGATTCGGCGTTGCCAGTGCAACAAAAAACCCCTCGTGCCGGGAGGCAAGCGAGGGGAGCGCGTCGGGTGCGTTGAGCGGGGACATGCTGGTCCCTGCTTCAGCCGACGCGCTTTCCAAGTACGAGAATTCGGGTGCGCATGGCATTGACCCTCCCTCCGGCGGGAGGGTGATGTCAAGCGGGTGGGACGGGCGTCTCATTATGTGAGCCTCTGTGGATAACCATCGAGCCCCCTGGGGAACCACCGGCCAACGCGGGTTGGGCCTCGCCGCCCGGTACTGGGAACGTACCGCGCACGAGCGCTCGCCGCAGCCTGTACTCGTCCAGAGGTCCGGAGAAGGCCATTCCCTGCCCGTGGGTACAGCCCATCGCGCGCAGTGCCATGACCTGCTCGGGGAGGTCCACCCCCTCCGCCACCGACTGCATGCCGAGGTCGTTTGCGATCCGCAACAAACCTGCGGTGATCTTGTGGAGCCGGGGGGATTCCACGACCCCCTCGACCAGGCCCCGGTCGAGCTTGAGCATGTCCACGGGGAGCCGGCGCAGCGCGCTGATGGCCGCGTAACCGCTGCCGAAGCCGTCCAGGGCGATCAGGACCCCGAGCCGGCGCAGCGCCGCCAGACGGCGCTCCAGGTCGTCGAAGGGCACCCTGGGGTCGGAGACGGCGAGCTCCAGGACGAGCGCGCCCGACGGCAGCCCGTTGCGGGCCAGCAGGGCTTCCACGGAGCCCAGCGGCATCGACCGGTCGAGCAGCCGCTGCGCGGTCATCCGTACGGCCACGGGGACGTCGTGCCCGGCCCGGTGGCGCTCGGCGGCCTGCCCGACGGCCTCCGCCAGCAGCCAGCGCCCCAGCTCGGCGGTGCGCGAGGCGTCCGGTACGGCCGTCCGGGTGGTGGACCCGCCCTCGCCGGCCCCTCCCTCGCTATACGCGGCGACCCGCAGGAACTCGGCGGGGGTGAACAGGATCCCCTGCGCGGAACGCCACCGGGCCTGCGCCACCACGGCCGAGATCTCCCCCGAGGCCAGGGAAACCACGGGCTGGTGCAGCAGGGCGAACTCCCCGTCGTGCAGCGCGGTGCGCAGGCGGCCCGCCAGCTCCGCCTTGCGGACGACTTCGGCCTGCATCTGGGGCGCGTACATCTCGACCCGGTCCTTGCCGCCCGCCTTGGCCCGGTACATCGCGAGATCCGCGTTGCGCATCAGGTCCGAAGGGGTGATGTCGGGATCCGCGAAGGCCACGCCGATGCTGGCTGCGACCCTGACCTCGCTCCCGGCGATCCGGTAGGGCTGCGAGAGGGTGGTGCGCAGCCGGTCGGCGATCTCGTGGACCTGGTACTCGCGGGCGCTGCGGTCGCGGCTGCCGTCGCCCAGGATCAGGGCGGCGAACTCGTCGCCGCCGAGGCGGGCCGCGGTGTCCCCGGCCCGGACCGAGTCCTGGAGCCTGCGGGCGGCCTCGATGAGCAGTTCGTCGCCGGCCTGGTGGCCGATGGTGTCGTTGACCGCTTTGAAGCCGTCGAGGTCGATGAACAGCACGGCGGTGCTGTGGTCCCCGGCCCGCCGGCCGGTGAGCGCCTGGCGGACCCGGCGGGTGAACAGGGCCCGGTTGGGGAGGTCGGTGAGCGGGTCGTGCTCGGCGCTGTGCTGGAGCTGCGCCTGGAGCCGGACCCGCTCGGTGACGTCGCGGCTGTTCAGGATCAGGCCGCCCTGGTGGCGGTTGACGGTGGACTCCACATTGAGCCACTCGCCGCCACCCGATCTGAACCGGCACTCGATGCGGGTGGTCGGCTCCTCGGCGGGCGGTGCGGCCAGGAAGCGGCGCACCTCGTGGACGACGCGGCCCAGGTCCTCGGGGTGGATCAGGGTGGCCAGCTCGGTGCCGACCAGCTCTTCCGCCTCGCGGCCGTAGACCCCGGCGGCGGCGGGGCTGACGTAGCGCAGGGTCCCGGTGGGGGCGGCGATCATGATGACGTCGCTGGAGCCCTGGACCAGGGAGCGGAAGTGGTTCTCCTTCTGGGCCAGTTCCTGGGTCAGGGCGATGTTGTCGAGCAGCATGATGCCCTGGCGGATCACCAGGGCGAGCACGACCGTGCAGCCGGTGAAGACGACGACCCGGTCGACCTTCCGGCCGTCCACCACGTTGTACAGGATGCCCAGGGTGCAGACGGCCGCCGCGAGGTACGGGGTGAGGGCGGGCAGGGAGCCCGTGATCGGGCGGCTGTGCGGCCGCTCGGCGCGCGCGTGCGCGACGGGGTCGGGGCCGGGGTGCAGGCGGCGGGCGCCCCAGGGGGCGTACGCCAGGAGGAGCGAGCCGGCGAACCAGCCGGCGTCGAGGAGCTGGCCCGACTGGTACTCGGCGCTGAGCAGCGGCGAGGTGAACAGTGCGTCGCTCAGCACGGTCAGGGCGAGGGCCGCGATGGCGGTGTTCACGGCGGAGCGGTTGGTCTCGGAGCGGCGGAAGTGCAGCACCAGCACCATCGAGACGAGCGCGATGTCCAGGAGCGGGTAGGCCAGCGAGAGGGCCGCGCGCGGGACGCTGCCGGGGGCTCCGGACTGGGCGGTGCGCGCGGCGTGCGCGAGGGCCAGGCTCCAGGAGAGGGTGAGCAGGGAGCCGCCGATGAGCCAGGAGTCGAGGCCGAGGCAGACCCAGCCGGCCCTGGTGACCGGGCGCTTCGCGAGGACGAGCAGGCCCACGATGGCGGGCGGCGCGAAGCAGAGGAAGGCGAAGTCGGCGAGGGAGGGCTTCGGCACGGCCTCACCGAGGACCACCTCGTACCAGCCCCAGACGGCGTTGCCGCAGCAGCCCATGAGCGAGGAGAACGCGAACAGCAGCCAGGCCGGGCGCTCCCGGCTGTCAATGGCCCGGGCGTAGGTGAAGCAGGAGACGGCGGCCAGCAGGCCGGCGGCGCTGAGCCCGAAGTCGCCCATGATCTCGGCGAGTTCCTCGGAGCCCCAGCCGAGCGCGGCGCCCACGGCGTACCCGCTGCTGACCACCGCGAGGAGGAGCTGCATCGCCAGCCCCTTCGAGCTGCCGCCATCGCTGCCGGCGAGGGGCCGGCGGGTCAGCAGCGCCGCCCCCGGGGTGCTCACCGGTCCCCCTCGCTGGCTGGTTCCGGCGCAGTCCAGTCCCGGCACCGTCGCCTCCGGCGGCTTCGCCGCATCGGATCCTTCGTCCATTGGCCGTGCATCGCCCGTCGCCCCCCAAAGTGTCCGATCACTCCCCAGCGCCAGACGTTCGTGGCGCAGCCCCTTGTTCCGGACGATACACCACTTTCGTCACTCAGGGACATAGTTTCTCTACGCTCCGTCACCAACAGGGGAGTTGTGTCCACCGAGCGCATCCGGACGAACGCGGAGCGTGCGCACCGCACGTCATTCCGTGATCAACACCGTGTTCCCCACGGGCTCTCCGGCGGCGAAGGCGCGGAGCTGACGGGCCACCAGACGCTTGGCCCGCGGCTCGAACGCGGAGCTGCTGCCGCCCACATGGGGCGTGATCAGGACACCCGGAGCATGCCAGAGCGGATGGCCTGAAGGCAGCGGTTCCGGATCGGTGACGTCCAGCGCGGCGCGCAGCCGGCCCGACTCCACCTCCGCCAGAAGGGACTTGGTGTCGACGACGGGTCCGCGGGCCACGTTCACGAGCAGCGCGCCGTCCTTCATCCGGCCGAGGAACTCGGCGCCGGCGAGCCCCCTCGTCTCCTCGGTGAGCGGTGTGGAAAGGATCACCACGTCGGCCGCGGGCAGGAGTTGGGGCAGTTCGTCGAGGGCGTGCACCGGCCCGCGCGCCGTGGTGCGCGCCGTCCGCGCGACCCGGACGATCCGCTCGCACTCGAAGGGCGCGAGCCGGTCCTCGATGGCCGCGCCGACCGCTCCGTAGCCGATGATCAGTACGGACTTGTCCGCGAGGGCCTCGTAGAACCCGAAGCGCCACTCCTCGCGGTCCTGGCCGCGCACCATGCCGGGGATCCCGCGCAGGGAGGCCAGGACGAGGGTGAGGGCGAGCTCGGCGGTGCTCGCGTCGTGGACCCCCTTGGCGTTGCACAGCCGGACGCCGGGGGCCAGGTCGCCGAGGCCGCCCAGGACGTGATCGACCCCCGCGGTCAGGGTCTGGACGACCCGCAGGCGGGGCATCTGCGGCAGCGGGCGCAGGGTGACGGCCGGGGACTTCATGTACGGGGTGACGTAGAAGACGCAGGCCGCCGGATCGGCGGGGAAGTCCTCCTCGCCGTCCCAGTGGCGGTAGCGGAAGGAATCGGGCAGCCCATCGATCTCCTCGGCGGGGAAGGGGAGCCAAACGTCGAGGGTCTCGGGCATCTCTGCAGTCATGATCAGGAGGCTATGCCAGGGGATCCGGATCGAGCCGTTAGTTTGTGTGCCGGAAACGGGAGGCCCACCGAGGCCTGGGGAGGACCAGGGGGGACACCGGGTGGAGCGCAGGTCGATCGGGGCGGGGGCGCTGACGGTGGGTGCCGTCGGCCTCGGCTGCATGCCGATGAGCGGGGCGTACGCGCCTTCGCGCAAGCGGCGCGAGGACTCGCTGGACACCCTGCACACGGCCCTCGACCTGGGGGCGAACCTGCTCGACACCGCCGATCTGTACGGCCCGTACACCAACGAGCTGCTGCTCGGCCGGGTGCTGCGCGAGCGCCGCTCCGACGCCTTCGTGTCCGCGAAGGCGGGGCTGCGGGCCGACGGGGTGCACGTGGTGGCCGACGGGCGCCCGGGGTACCTGCGGCGGGCCTGCGACGCCTCGCTGCGGCGGCTGCGCACCGACGTCATAGACCTCTACCAGCTGCACCGGGTGGACCCGGACGTGCCGGTCGAGGAGTCCTGGGGCGCGATGGCGGAGCTGGTGGGCGCGGGGAAGGTGCGGGCGCTGGGCTTCTGCGCGCTGGGGGCGGGCGCCGGGCCGGGTGCGGGGCCGCGCGGGGACCGGGCCTACGCGGCGACCGTACGGCACCTGGAGCGGGCGCAGCAGGTGTTCCCGGTGAGCGCGGTGCAGGCGGAGCTGTCGGTGTGGTCGCCGCAGGCGGCGTGGCGACTGCTGCCGTGGTGCGCGGCGCGGGGGGTGGGGTTCCTGGCGGCGATGCCGCTGGGGAGCGGGTTCCTGACCGGGACGCTGGTCCCGGGCGAGGGGTTCGAGCCCGAGGACGTACGGGCCAGGCATCCGCGGTTCACGGCGTACGCGATGGCGGCGAACCAGGTGCTCGTGGCGGGGCTGCGCCGGGTCGCCCGGCGGCACGGGGCGGAGGTCACGGCGGCGCAGGTGGCGCTGGCGTGGGTGCTGGCTCAGGGTCCGCAGGTGGTTCCGGTGCCGGGAACCGGGCAGGCGCACCGGGCGGCGGAGAACGCGCGGGCCGCGGAGGTGCGGCTGACCGCCGAGGACCTGGTGGAGCTGTCGGAGCTGCCGGTGCCGATGGGAGCCTGAACCACTCGATCGAGTGTACGAGTGGCGGAACTTGGGGCATGGTCTGCGCTGTTGAGTCGTGTGAGGGCACGATCGGAGGACCGGAGGGGAGTACGGCGATGCGACACGGACACGACCGGGGACACGAGCAGGGCCACGAGCAGGGGCCGGGGTGGGCCCAGGGGCCCGACCAGGACCGGGTGCGGAGCCGGGCGGGGCTGCCGCCGCGTTCCTACGCCGGCCCGCGCGCCCGGGCCCGTGGGGCGCTGGCGGCATTCGCCCTGGCCGGATGCGGGGCGCTGCTGGCGGCGGGGTGCTCGCCGCCGGCGGGCACCGGAGCCCGGCCGAGCGATGCGCCACCGGGCACGGCGGCCGGATCCTCGCCGCCGGGCGCCTCGGGCGCACCGTCCGCCTCCGCCTCCGCGGCTGCCTCCGCACCGCCCGCCAAGGGCAGGGTGACGGTGACCGGCGTGGCCGCCCAGGGCCTGGAGTCCCCGTGGGGCGTGGCTCCGCTGCCCGACGGGAACCTGCTGGTGGCCTCGCGGGACAAGGGCACGATCAGCCGGGTCGACGTGGGCACGGGGGCGGTGACCCCGGTCGGCAAGGTGCCCGGGGTGGCCCCGGGCGGCGAGGGCGGGCTGCTGGGCCTGGCCCTGTCCCCTTCCTTCGCCTCGGACCGCATGGTGTACGCCTACTTCACCACCGAGTCCGACAACCGCATCGCCCGGCTGCGCTATGACGAGAAGAGACCGGCGGGCGATCAACTGGGCGCGCCCGACACGGTGTTCAGGGGCATCCCCAAGGGGCTCATCCACAACGGCGGACGGATCGCCTTCGGCCCGGACAAGATGCTCTACGCCGGGACGGGCGAGACCGGGCAGACCGGACTGGCCCAGGACAAGACGTCGCTGGGCGGGAAGATCCTGCGGATGACCCCGGACGGCGATCCGGTGCACGGCAATCCGGAGGCCGACTCGGTCGTCTACTCGTACGGGCACCGCAATGTGCAGGGACTCGCCTGGGACAAGGACAAACGGCTGTGGGCGGCCGAGTTCGGCCAGAACACCTGGGACGAGCTCAATCTGATCGAGCCCGGCGCGAACTACGGCTGGCCCGAGGCCGAGGGCAAGGCCGGCAAGCCGGGGATGCGCGACCCGGTGGCCGTGTGGAAGACGGACGAGGCCTCGCCGAGCGGGATCGCCTGGGCCCAGGGCTCCATCTGGATGGCCGGACTGAAGGGGCAGCGGCTCTGGCGGATCCCGCTGGCCGGGGCGGTCCCGGTGGCGGAGCCCGAGGCGTTCCTGTCGGGCGAGTACGGCCGGCTGCGCACCGTGGTGGCCCTCGGTGGGGACAAGGTGCTGCTGGTCACGAGCGAGACGGACGGGCGCGGGTCGCCGGAAGCCGGCGACGACAGGATCCTGACACTGACGGTGGAATGACCGGCGGGCCCCGGCGGGGGAACGAAAGGCACGGTGGACGCGGTGTTCAACATGATCGAGGAGCTGTTCGGTCCGGGGCGCAAACACACGGACGAGGAGAAGAAGCGGCTGGAGCTTTCCCGGATCGACGTGAATGACGGCGACCCGGGAAAGGGTCCGATAGACCTGGACTCCGGCAAGGTGCTCATACGCACCAAGGAGCACCCGGCGGCGTAGGCCCAGGCGTAGGGCTACGCCTGGGCCACGGGGCCGAAGAGCCGGAGCCGGTGAGCCAGCGCGGCGGCCTCTCCGCGGCCGGCCACCCCCAGCTTCGCCAGGATGTTCGAGACGTGCACGCTCGCCGTCTTCGGGGAGATGAAGAGCTCCTCGGCGATCTGGCGGTTGGTGTGCCCCACCGCGACCAGGCGCAGCACGTCCCGTTCGCGGCTGGTCAGGCCCAGCGCCTCGACCGGGTCGACGCCCGGCCCGAGCAGGCCCTTGGGGGTGTCCACGGGCGTGAGCGGGAGCCTGGCGCGCTGTGCGAGCAGGGCCAGGTCCTCGCGGAGCCTGCGGGCGCCCAGCTGTTCGGCGGTGGCGTAGGACTCGTGGAGCAGCCCGGCTGCGGCCTCGCGGTCCCCGCCGGCCGCCAGCAGGGCCTCCATGAGCCGGTACTGGGCCCTGGCGAGCAGGTACGGGCGCTCCAGGGGGCGTACGGCCGCTTCCACGGCCGTCCAGTCCCCGACGGTGTCCCGGGCCTCCGCACGCAGCAGCTCGGCCCTGAGGTACTCCGCATGGGCGGTCCACACCGGGACCGGGGTGGCCAGTTTCCGGGCGGCGTCGCGCAGCGCCGTCAGGGCCTCCTCGCGGCCGGCCTCGGCGGCGGGCAGGCCCCGGGCGTCGGCTTCGGCCGAGGCGGCGGCGAGCAGCATCGGCCAGGCGTAGCGGTGGTTGCCGAGCGGGAAGCCGTGCTCGATGGCCGTGGCCACCTCGCTGCGGACGTCGGCTATCCGGCCCTCCCCCGCGGCCACGCCGATCGCGAGGCGGAACAGCGGGATCCGGTGCTGGGGCTGACCCTCGTGGGATCCGAAGTGGGTGCGGGCGGCGGTGAGCTGGGCCGCGGCCTCGGTGAGTTCGCCGCGGGCCAGGGCCAGGTAGGCCAGCCGTACGACGGCCGCGGCGCGCGGGGCGGCGCTGCTGACGAGGGTCAGGGTGCGCCGGGCCTGCGTCGCGGCCTCCTCCCACCGGCCGAGGCTGTACAAGCTCTCCGCCAGGTTCCCCCGGATGTAGGCCTCGGAGTCCATCAGGTGGGAGTTCTTGACCAGTTCGGCGCCTTCTTCGGCCAGGTCCACGGCTTCGCCGGACCGGCCCAGGCATTCCAGATGGGAGGTGAGGTTCACGTGCGCACGTCCCACCAGCATGCCGAGGCCGAGTTCGGCGGCCCGCTCCTTGACCGCGAGCATCTCGGCGAGGCCGCGCTCGGGTTCCCCCGAGTCGACGAGCAGGCTGCCGACGGTGATCCGGGCGTTGAGTTCGGTGTCCTCGGCGCCGACCATCCGCGCGTACTCCACGGCGCGTTCGGCGGCGACCAGGTTGTCGGGCCCCGGCTTGTGGAGCATGCCCCAGCTCGCGGCCCGGACCAGGACGTCGGCGTGCACCTGGGACGGGGGCAGCCCGCGGACGAGCTCCTGCGCCTTGGCGAGCTCCGCCCAGCCGTCGCCACGGGCGAGGCCGGCGATCATCCGGGAGCGTTCGGTCCAGAACCAGGCGGCCCGCAGCGGGTCGTGGCCGTCCTCCAGCAGCCGCAGGGCCGTCTTGGTCAGCTTCAGCGCGCGTTCGCGCTCGCCGCCGAAGCGGGCCGCGACGGTGGCTTCGGCCAGCAGGTCGAGGTGTTGCAGCGGAGTGGTCGCCGGGTCGCAGCCGCAGGGCGGGTAGACCTCGGTGTAGTCCGCCGGGCGCAGTTCGGCCCGTACGTCCTCCGGTACGGCCTCCCACAGGTCCATGGCCCGCTCCAGCAGGCGCAGCTGCTCGGAGTAGGCGTGCCGGCGCCGGGCGGCCACCGAGGCCGCGAGCACGGCGGGCAGGGCCTTGACCGCGTCGTTGGCGTAGTACCAGTAGGTGGCGAGGCGGATGACCCGCTCCTCGGCGCGGATGAGCGTGTCGTCCTGCTCGAGCTCCTCGGCGTAGCGGCGGTTGACGCGGGCGCGCTCGCCGGGCAGCAGGTCGTCGGAGACGGCCTCGCGGACCAGGGAGTGGCGGAAGCGGTAGCCGTCGCCGTCCGAGGTGGCCAGGAGGATGTTGGCGCCGACGGCCGAGCGCAGGGCCTCGATCAGTTCGTCCTCGGTGAGCCGGGTGACGGCACGCAGCAGGGCGTATTCCACCGTGGAACCGCCCTCGGCGACGATGCGCACGACGCGCTGCGCGGCGTCCGGGAGGACTTCGACGCGGACGAGGAGCAGGTCGCGCAGGGATTCGGTGAGGCCGGTGGAACAGCCGCTGGCGCGGGAGGCGACGAGTTCCTCGACGAAGAAGGCATTGCCGTCCGAGCGGTCGAAGACCGATTCGACGAAGTCCTCGTCGGGCTGCGAGGCCAGGATCCCGGCGAGCTGGCGGCGTACTTCGGCCCGGTTGAAGCGGGACAGTTCGATGCGCTGGACGGTGCGCAGCCGGTCGAGTTCGGCGAGGAGCGGGCGCAGCGGGTGGCGGCGGTGGACGTCGTCGGCGCGGTAGGTGGCGACGACGACGAGGCGGCCGCTGCCGAGCGCGCGGAAGAGGTAGGAGAGCAGGTGCCGGGTGGAGGTGTCCGCCCAGTGCAGGTCTTCCAGGACGAGGACGACGGTGCGGTCGGCGGCGAGGCGTTCCAGCATCCGGGCCGTCAGTTCGAAGAGCCGGGCGGTGCTCTCCTCGTCGTGGGGGCCGCGCGGGGTCTCGCCCAGTTCGGGGAGGATGCGCGCGAGTTCGTCCTCCTGGCCGACGGCGGCTGCGGCCAGTTCGTCGGGGAGCAGGCGGTGCAGAGTGCGCAGGGCAGTCGAAAACGGGGCGAAGGGAAGCCCCTCCGCCCCGATCTCCACACAGCCTCCGACGGCCACGACCGCGCCGCGGCGGTCGGCCTCGCAGAGGAACTCCTCGGTGAGGCGGGTCTTTCCGACCCCGGCCTCGCCGCCTATGAGCAGTGCCTGCGGCTCCTGGCCGGCGGCGCGCGTCAGGGCGTCGGTGAGTACGGCCAGTTCGTCGGCGCGGCCGACGAACACCGGGCTGACAGATCTGGTCTCCACGCCGCCGAGCATCGCACAGAGGCCCTGCTCGTCGGCACTGGATATCGGTGCGCTTCTCATCACGTGCCGGTTCGCACGGTCTCGCGACGCGGGTTACGCGGCGCGGGTGAACCGGCCGCGGTGTCCACTCACCGACCCCTCCGGTTCCTGGCTCCGGGAGAAGAGGCGGCGGGCCTTCTTCGCTTCCCGGACCAGACGGTAGGCGTCGGCCTCGCGGATGAGGTCTTCGCGGCGGGCGGTGGCGATCTCGTACTCGAACATCTTGTGCTCCCTGGTTTGCGTTTCTCCGACACCTCGTTCGGTGTGATCCAAGATTCGCGCCCCAGGGGGTACCGGCACATCGGGAGCATGCCGCATCTGCACGGGCCGGGGGGCCTTAGGCCGGGACCCGGGGTCCCTGAGGCGGCCTAAGGCAGTGCCTAGGCGAGCCCGCCGGGGACCGGCGAACGGCCTAGGCGGGCCGCCGTGCGGCGGCGTACGGACTAGGCGGCGGGGGCCACCGGGAGGGAGAGGACGTACATGAACGCGAAGGCGAGCACGCCGATGGCGGCGACGACGACGGCGGCCCAGGACACGGAGCGGACCCATGCCGGGAGGGTGCGGCCGGGGGCGCCGAAGGCCGGGCGGGCCAGCACGAACACGGCGATGAGCAGCGCGATCGTCGACAGGACGCCGTTGACCAGGGCGGTCATGTGCCAGGCGTTGCCGTACAGCGCCTCGATCTTGTCCGCGGTGGTGGTGGCGTTGGCCGAGCTGATCTGACCCTTGAGGGTCTCCCGCTCGCCTATGACGCGGGAGGTCCAGCTGCCGCTGAGGGCGACCAGGCCGAGACCGGCGGCGACGATCGCGGAGGCTCCGGAGGCGACACCACTGCTCTGCTCCTCGTCGGCAGCGGCCTCGAACTCGTCGAGCCCGTCGAGGTCGTCGAGGTCGGTGGCGAGCTCCTCGCCCGGGGCCTCCTCGGTGGCGGCGGTGTCCGCGGCGGCCGGGGCGGGGGTCTCGTCGGTGGCGGCCTTCTTCAGGTCGGCCGGGGAGTCCGCCTCGGGAGCGGTCGGGGCGGGGGTCTTGGTGGTGTCCATGCGGGGCACCGTAGGCGGCTTTTCTGAGAGGTTCCTGAGAATCCGGCCGGGCAGCGTGCAGCGCACCGCCCCGGCCCCCCGGAGGACTCGGGGCGGGGCGATGGCGGGTGGGTGCGGGGGTGGTTACGCGGGGCGGGCCGCGGGCCACTCGTCGGCGAGGATCGCCCAGACCTCGGTGTCCTGGCGGACGCCCCGGTGCGAGTAGTTCTGGCGCATGACGCCTTCGCGGGTCATGCCGAGGCGCTCGGCCACGGCGAGGCTCTTCTTGTTGCCTGAGGCGGCGTGCCATTCGATGCGGTGCATGCCGCGCTCGCCGAAGGCGTAGTCGATCAGCACCCGGCAGGCCTTCGTGACCAGGCCGCGGCCGGCCGCGGCGGGCTCCAGCCAGCAGCCGATCTCACAGTTGCCCGACGCCGCGTCGAACGCCGGGAAGAGCACTCCGCCCACGAGGGTGCCGCCCTGCCGGATCCCGAAGAACCGCGCTCCGTCCTCCCCCGCCGTGAGGGCGTACTTGGCCAGCAGGGCGCGGGCGGACTCCAAGTCGGTGGACCGGTCGGGGAAGCCGACGTACCGGCCGATGAACTCGCGTCCGCGTTCGATGTGGGCGAAGAACTCCTCCGCGTGCCGGGCTTCCAGCGGGAACAGCTGGGCGTCGTCGGCGAGGTCTATCGAGAACATGCGCGTTCTTCCTTGGGTATCGGGCGGCGGGTGGCCGGATCACCGGGAGCTGGTCGCGGGCTCGGCCGGGTCCTCGCTCGTGGCGGGGTCCGCGCCGGGCCGCTGCAGGGGAAGTTTCGCATGCGGGCGGCGTTCCGGGGGCTCGATGCTGATCTTCGGGAGCCGGCGGTCCAGCCAGGCCGGCAGCCACCAGTTGGCTCCGCCGAGCAGGTGCATCAGGGCCGGGACGAGGAGGGTCCGCAGGACGAAGGCGTCCAGGGCCACGGCCGCGGCGAGCGCGATGCCGAACATGGCGATGATCCGGTCGCCGCTGAGCACGAAGGCCAGGAAGACGGAGATCATGATGACGGCCGCCGAGTTGATCACCCGGCTGGTCTCGGCGAGGCCGACGCGCACGGCCCGCTTGTTGTCCCCCGTCTCCAGCCACTCCTCGTACATCCGGCTGACCAGGAAGACCTGGTAGTCCATGGACAGCCCGAAGAGCACCGAGACCATGATCACGGGGAGGAAGGGCTCGATCGGCCCCGCGCTGCCCAGCCCGAGCGGCTCGCTGCCCCAGCCCCACTGGAAGATCGCGACGACGACTCCGAAGGAGGAGGCGACGGCGGCCACGTTCATGGCGGCCGCCTTGACCGGGATGCCTATGGAGCGGAAGGCCAGCAGCAGGAGCACGCAGCCGAGCGCGATGACCACGCCGACGAAGAGGGGCAGCTTGCCGACGATGACCTCGGCGAAGTCGTCGTACCCGGCCGTCACGCCGCCGACGTGGACCTGCATGGAGTTGTCGTGGCCGGCGCGCGGGATGACGTCCTCGCGCAGCCTGTCGACCAGCTCGCTCGTGGCCCGGGACTGCGGGGAGGAGTCCGGTACGACCGTGACGACGGCGGTGTCGCCGCTGCGGTTGAAGACCGCCGGTCCGGCGGCGGCCACGCCCTTGGTCGTACGGATCGACTCGGTCAGCGCGTCCACGGCGACCCGGTCGCCGGCCCCGCCGAGGCGGGCGACCACGGTCAGCGGGCCGTTCACGCCCGGTCCGAAGCCCTCCGCGAGCAGGTCGTAGGCCTTGCGGGTGGTGGACGTGGCCGGGTTGTTGCCCTGGTCGGAGGTGCCGAGGTGGAGGGAGAGCGTGGGCAGCGCCAGCACCACCATGACCGCGGCGGCGACCAGGCCGAGCAGCTTCGGGTGACGCTCGACGAAGCCCGACCAGCGGGCGGCGAAGCCGGTCACCGCCTCGGGCAGCGGCCCCTCCGCGGCCAGCTTGCGGCGCTCGCGGCGGGACAGCGCGCGCATGCCGATGTACGAGAGGAGCGCGGGCAGCAGGGTCACCGAGGCGGCGACGGTCAGGACCACGGTGAGGGAGGCGGCGATGGCGACGCCGTTGAGGAAGCCCAGCCGGAGCACCAGCATGCCGAGCAGCGCGATGCAGACGGTGGCCCCGGCGAAGACCACGGCCCGGCCGGTCGTGGCGACGGCGCTCTCGGCGGCTTCCGCGACCGGGAGACCGCGTTTGAGGCCCTTGCGGTGGCGGGTGACGATGAACAGCGCGTAGTCGATGCCCACCCCGAGACCCACGAGGGTGCCGAGCATCGGCGCGAAGTCGGCGACCGGCATCGTGTGGCCGAGGAGGGTGATGCCGAAGTAGGCGGTGCCCACGCTGACCAGGGCGGTCGCAATGGGCAGCAGACTCGCGGCCAGCGACCCGAAGGCCAGGAACAGCACCACCGCGGCGATGGCCACACCGATGACCTCGGCGAGGTGCGCGGAGGGGGCTTCGGTGAGGTCTATGGCACGCCCGCCGAGCTCGACCTGGAGCCCGTCGGCCTGCGTCGTCGGGTTCCGCGCGGCGTCGACGACGGCCTTCGCCTCACCCTTCGGCACCGAGTCGGCCTGCCGGTCGAAGGTGACCACCGCGTAGGCGGTGCGCCCGTCGGCGCTGATCCGGGCCCCGCTGTCGGGCCCGGGACCGTAGGGACCCGCCACCGATCCGACACCGGGCAGCCCGGCTATGGAGTCGAGGGCCCGCGTCATCCGCTCCTGCACGGCCGGCGTCCGCACGCTCTGCCCGTCCGGAGCCCGCCACACGATGGTGTCGGTATCGCCGCCCTGCCCGTGGAATCCCTCCCGCAGCAGGGCGTGCGCCTTGGCGGACTCCGTGCCGGGGACCTCGTAGTCGTTGGAGAACGCCGCCCCGGCCCCGACCGCGGCAGCGGCGGTCCCGCCGAAGGCGAGGAGCCAGATCAGAACGGCAACGAGTCGGTGCCGCATGCACCAGCGTGCGAGGGCTGACAACGGACGGGCTCCCTGGTGGTTCGGATCTTTACCGGGGACGGCCCGTCGGAAAGAACGCGTGAACACTGAAAACTGAACGCTGGGCGTCTGGAATTTTGGTCGCGTGGTTGGTCTGCAGGTCTACACCTCAACGATCGCAGCGTCGCGTGATCGTTGGCGGCCTTCGTGGGCAGCGTCACAGGTGTGCGGCCAGGTGCGGGACCATGGTCACACCGGCTTCGGAGCGGAGGTCCGGCCGGACTGGTCGTCGGACTCTGCTTCGGGCTCTTCGTCGGCCCGGTAGCCCGGCAGCGAAGGCCACCGCACGGTGAGCACCACCGAGTCCTCCTCCGCGTACCAGGAGTGGTCGACTCCGCGTCCCCAGACGACGTAGTCCCCCTGTTCGGCCAGTACGACGTTCCGGCCGGGGAACTCCAGCCGGAACCGGCCGCTGATCAGCACCTGCAACGCCGTACGGGACTCCCCGCGGACCCAGCTCGCCCGCTCCTCACCCTTGGGGTGCACGCCCCACTTGATCTCCACGTCCTCGCTGTAGCGGGGATCGCCGGGCTCCTTGAAGTGCCCCAGCAGCCAGCCCCGGTCGACGGCGGCATCGGGGGTGGCCTTGCCGGTGTAGACGGAGGGGCGGGTGGGGGTGGGGGTGGGGTCGCTCACGGGGTGAGGCTAATGCAGTTGTCGGACCCGTCCGGCGGCTGGTGAGCTGGCCGGATGACTATGGATCCGAATGACCTGCTGAAGGTGCGCGCCGAGTTCGACTCCGTGATGCGACGGGAGGCCCTGCCCGACACCAGTGACGCGCGCGTGGAGCGGGCGGGCGCGGTCGTACGGCAGATCGTGCCCGGATCCGGAGGGAACATGGTGCTCTGGTCGGACCTCGACGAGCACACCGCGGATGCGGTGATCGCGGAGCAGGTGGCGTACTTCACGGAGCTGGCCGCTCGGGGCGAGGTCCCGTCGGCGGAGTTCGAGTGGAAGCTGTACGGCCACGACCGCCCCGCCGACCTCGGAGACCGGCTGCGCGCGGCCGGCTTCGTGGCGGAGCCCGCGGAGACGCTCCTGGTGGGACGGGTGACAGACCTCGCCACCCTGTCGGTGGAGCCGCCGGAGGGCATCACCCTGCGGGTGGTGACCGACGAGGAGGGCGTGGACCTGATGATGGAGGCCCACCGCCACGCCTTCGGCGCGGATCGCCCCCGCATCAAGGACCTGATGCTGAACCTGCTGAGGGACGAGCCGGACACCATCGAAGCCGTCGTCGCGATGGCGGGCGACACCCCGGTGAGCGCGGCCCGGATGGAGATGCGCCCGGGGAGCCCCTTCGCGGGCCTGTGGGGTGGCGGCACGGTCCCGGAATGGCGAGGCCACGGCATCTACCGCCTCCTGGTGGCCCACCGCGCCCGCGTGGCGGCGGACCGGGGCATCCGCTACCTCCAGGTCGACGCAACGGAGGACAGCCGCCCGATCCTGGAACGGCTGGGCTTCGACGTGTTGGGGGTCACGGTGCCTTGGGTTTGGGAGGGGTAGGGCGGTGCCGGGGTGAGGTGGGGTGGTCGGGGCCACCCCCAGCCCCCACCCCCGCCCCGACCACCCCCACCCCCCTACGCCGCCAGCTCGATCCCCCTCCGGGTCAGCTTCAGCGTGTACACCGTGTCCTTGCTGAGCAGGCGGCTCACGCCCGTGGCCAGGGCCACTGCCAGCATGAAGGGGGCCGTCAGGGTGTACTCGCCCGTCAGTTCCACCATGATGACCACCGCCGTGACCGGGGCGCGGGCGCTGCCTGCGAAGACGGCTGCCATGCCGACCAGTGCGAAGGCGGGGGCGTTGGCCGGGGAGGTCAGCAGGCCGAAGGCGGCGCCCAGGGTGGCTCCGATGAAGAGGGACGGGGCGAAGACTCCGCCCGAGCCGCCGATGCCCATCGTGGTGCTCGTCGCCAGGATCTTGCCCAGCATCAGGAGCAGCAGCAGGCCCAGGGCGTACTTCCCGTGGACCGCGCCCTCCAGGACGGGGTAGCCGACTCCGTACATCTGGGGCAGCGCCAGGAGGATCAGGCCGAGGAGCAGCCCGCCCACCGCCGGGCGCAGCCATTCCGGGCCGCGCCACAGCCGGTCGCACAGGTCCTCGGCCGCGTAGAGGAAGCGCGTGAAACCGATCCCGACGGTTCCTGCGAGGACTCCGAGGGCCGCGAAGAGCAGGTACTGCCCGGGGCTTCCCGCGTGCATCGCCTCCAGGGCCAGGAACGGCCGGTCGCCGAACACCGCGCGGGCGATGGCGCAGGCCGTGACGGAGGCGAGGGCGAGGTACCCGAAGGTGCGGGAGGACCAGCGGCGGAGGATGAGTTCTTGTCCGAACACCACCCCGGCGAGCGGGGCGTTGAAGGTCGCCGCGATGCCGCCGGCCGCGCCGCAGGCGAGGAGCAGTTTGGTGTGCTCCTCGTTGGACTTCAGCAGCCGCCCGAGGGTGGAGCCGAGTGCCGCGCCGATCTGGACGATGGGGCCTTCGCGGCCGACGGAGCCGCCGCCGCCTATGCAGAGGGCGGAGGCGAGGGATTTGACGGCGGCGACGCGGCCCTTGATCTGCCCGCCGTCGTGGGCGACGGCCAGCATGACCTCGGGGACCCCGTGCCCCCGGGCCTCGCGGGCGTAGCGGTGGACGAGCGGGCCGTAGACGAGGCCGGCGGCGACGGGGGCGAGCAGGACGAAGTACGGCCCGAGGAGGCGTGCGCCGGGATGGGCGGCGTGACCGGCGGCCGCATAGTCGGCGTGGCCGGAGAGCAGCTCCGACGCCCCGATCACCATCCACCGGAAGAGCACGGCTCCGACGCCCGCTCCGATCCCGATGAGCAGCACGGGACCGAGGCTCTTGAGCTGGGAGATGCCGGTGATACCAGTGAGACGGGTGATTTGGGTGGAACTTTGCGGCATATGTTCACTTTAGGAACAAAACGCGGGGCGCAGGCAGGGGCGAACGCCTTCCACCCCCCGGGACCAACGGGGCAAGATCTCAGCCATGGCTGCAACAGAACCCGCCGACCGCGTCGGCCCTCCCCTCACCGGGGGCGAGCGCGAGACGCTCCGCGCGTACCTCGACTTCCACCGGGCCACCCTCGCCTGGAAGTGCGAGGGCCTGACCGACGAGGAGCTGCGCCGCCAGTCGTCCCCGCCCTCCACGCTGTCCCTGCTCGGGCTGGTGCGGCACATGGCGGAGGTGGAGCGGCACTGGTTCCGGCGCACTTTCGGCGGGGCGGACGTCCCCCACCTGTGGTCGGACACCCACGACTTCCAGGCCGCCTACGACGCCTCCGGCTCGACCCGCGACGAGGCCTTCGCGGCCTGGCGGGCGGAGGTCGAGCACTCCCGCGCGGTAGAGGAGGCCGCCGAGTCCCTCGAGGTGACGGTGCGCGTCGAGAAGTGGGAGGAGGACGCCTCGCTCCGCCTGCTCATGCTGCACATGATCCACGAGTACGCCCGCCACAACGGCCACGCGGACTTCCTCCGCGAAGCCGTCGACGGCACCACGGGCGCCTGAGGCCGGCACACCCCCTCCCCCTCCCCCCGACCTCTCACCCGCGATCCGTCGGCAGCTCCGCCAGGAATCCGGTGATCAACGCCGCCCACTCCTCCGGGAGTTCGGCGAACGGCAGGTGCCCGGTGGCCAGTTCCGCCCACCGGGCACCCGGCAGCGCGTCCGCCAGCTCCCGCTGGACCTCCAGCGGTACGAGCCCGTCGGCGGTGGTCGCGATGACGAGCGCGGGTACGTCGAGCCGTGCGAGGTCGGCGCGCAGATCGGCCCCCTTCACCAGTGCGGCGTGGTCCCCGCCGCCGGGCGGGAAGGAGGCCGCAGTGGCCCGCACGGCCTCCTCCACCTGCTCGCCGGTCAGCCCTTCCAGCACCCGCGGGCTGAGGGTGAGCGGAACGAGGAGCCGGGCGAGCAGCTCGCCCTCCCCGCGGCGGGCCAGTTCGGCCCACAGGTCGGTGACGAGTCCGAGACGGTGTCCGGCGCGGGCGAAGCTCGCCGTGAGCACGAGTCCGGTGACCCGCTGCGGGTACCGGGCGGCGAGGCGCACGGCGACGTTCCCGCCGAGGGAGTAGCCGAGGACGGCGAACCGCTCCAGCCCCTCGGCGTCGGCGGCGGCGACCAATTCGTCGACGAGCGCGTCCAGTTCCAGCGGCGCCGTGGCGCGCGGGGTCCCTCCCGTACCCGGGTAGTCCACGCCCACGACGGTGTGGCCTTCGGCCAGGACATCGAGGATCGGACCGAAGTTGGACTCGACCGAACCCCCTCCGCCATGGGCGAGGAGCAGGCCGGGGCCACCGCTCTCCTTGCGGACGGTGCGGGCGTAGGTGCCGGTCAGCGCAGTACTCATGAGGAGTCCCTCCAATTTCCGTAACGATCACTACAGAAAGAACCGTACACGCTTTAGCTAGCGATCGCTACAGAACTCTGATCTTGTACGGGTGCCGTACGGCTCGACGGCGCGTCAGCTCACCATGCCCGCGCATGGCGGCGACGCTCGACGAACTGTTCGACACGGGCCGGCTGTTGACGCGGTGATCCCGGGATTCCGCCCGGGCTGCCTTCGTCGGCGACGCCACCCGCCGACCGCCGACCGCCGACCGCCACCAGGCGGGGGCCTCATCCCCCGTCCGGCACTCCGAGGTCGGCCCTCATGGCCGCCCGCATCACCCGGAGCGAGCCCCAGATGCCCTGCTGGGCCTCCGCCGCCGCCTCCATCGACTCCCCCGGGGCCGGCTCGCCCCGCTCCAGGCGCTTCACCTGCCCGTAGACGTCCGACAGGGCATGGTGGACCAGCGTCGTGGGCGCGAGCACGGGGCCGGGGGCGATCATCTGCGCCTCGGAGTACTGGTCGCGGAAGGCGTCCTTCGCGGCGTCGAGCGCGGTCCGGTCGGCCTCCTCCACCCCGCGTTCCCTCATGGCGTGCAGATGCCGGTTGAGGGCGGTGGTGAACTGCCGGGCGTCCCGGTTGAGGCCCACGTAGCAGCTGCGCCGCAGCAGCAGGTTCTCGCGTACCGCGTCGTGACCGTGCACGAGCTCGATCTCGCGGCGCTTCGCGCGCGCCGCGCCCCGCTGGGTGAGCAGCGTGGCGCCCAGCGTGCCCGCGACACCCACCACGGCGATGACCATCGAACCGATCTCCACCGGCCCCCTCCCCGAGTCCGATTCCCCGCGCACAGTCTGCCGGACCGTCTGCCGGGAAGGTCTCGATGGGGGCGCGGAAACCGATTCCCATTGACCCCGCCAACCGCCCCACGGGAAACTGTGCACCCATCAAATACTGGGCGCTGGGGGGAAATTGACCAGCCAGAATCTTCACATCGGGCCGGACTCGGCAGCAGACCGCTACCGATTGCTCCGGTCCATCGGGCGCGGCGGGGAGGCCGTGCTCTATCTCGCGGAGATCGAGCTCGCGGGAGGGTCCGAGCCCGTCGTCGTGAAGGTGCTCGACTCCAAGACCACGATCACCCCGGACGTCTTCGACCGGATCAGCCAGAAGTGGAACGAGCAGGCCGAACTGCTGCGCTTCGTCCACCGGCCCGGTGTCGTGGGCGTACGGGAGCACTTCGAGGGGCCGCCGATCCACCGGCCCGGGGAGTCCTCGACGCTGACCGGCCGGGCCCTGGTCCTGGTCATGAACCACGTCGACGGACTCGACCTGCGGGACTGGCGGGCCGAGCGGACCCTCGCCACGGCCGCCGAGCGGCGCGAGGTGATGCGCACGCTGGAGCAGCTGGCCGACGTACTGGACTGGCTGCACTCGGGGAAGGCGACCCCGTCCGGGCGCCAGGTGATCCACGGCGACCTGTCACCCGGCAACGTCATGGTCGACGCGCACGGGCAGGCCACCCTGGTGGACTTCGGCCTCAGCAAGCTGACCGCCGACCACCAGACGGCCGAGGTGTGGTTCACCCAGGGCTATGCGGCGCCGGAGGTCTTCGAGGGCAAGCGGACCCCGGGCGCGGACCGGTACGCCTTCGGGGCCATCGCGTACTTCCTGCTGAGCGGGGAGTCCCCGCCCTCGACGCCCGAGCTGCTGGCGGGGGCCCTGGTACGGCTGCCGCAGTTCGCGGTACTGGACGCGGAGCAGCGGGCGCGGATCGCCTCCATCTACGCCGCCGACCCGCTGAAGCGTCCGGTCAACCTGGCCGGCTGGATGAAGGACATCCGCCGAGCGGTGGTGTCCACGACCTCGTCCACCTCGCAGCGGGTGGTCCAGGACGCGGTACCGGTGCCGGCCGCGCCCCCTGCCGCTCCCCCGGTTCCGGCGACGGCCCCGCCGAAGCCGGTGGCCCCGCCCCAGCAGCCGGCGCAGCCGCCGGCGGCTCCGCCGGCTCCCCCGGCCCAGCCGGTGTACGCGCCACCCCCGACCGAGCCGGTGTACACCCCGCCGCCCACCGAGCCCGCGTACAGCCCGCCGCCGGTCCAGGCGAGCGTGCCGCAGGGCTACGGTCCCGCGGCCGAGTCCCGTACGGAGCCGGCGCCCGCGCCGCCGCCGCGCAAGAAGCGGCGGACCGGGCTGGTGCTCGGGGCGCTGCTCGCCGTGCTGGTCCTGGCCGCGGCAGCGCTGGCCGGCATGGAGCTGCTCAAGGACAAGGACGCTTCCAACGAAGGCGGCGGGGACAAGCCGGCCCCGTCCGCCTCGGTTTCCTCGAGCCCGACATCGGCTCCGACCCCGACGCCCACCCCGACGCCGACGCCGACGCCCAGTGCGACACCGAGCCCGAGCACGTCCCCGACGGACGCGGTCTCACCGACCCCGCCGGGGCCGAACAGCAAGGAGGCCAGCCTGCTGGCCCTGGAGCCGCTGCGGGGGTCCCTCGGTCGCGCGGACACGGCGAAGATGGACACCAAGCGGTACAACTCGGCCTTCACCGCGCGGTGCGACACGGCCGAGTACGACATCAACAAGGACTGGGTCTCGCTCGAATTCACCGCCGGGATGGACGACGGATCGCTCGCCAAGAGCGGTCAGATCATCATCTACGGAGACGACGTCGAGCTGTTCAGCGAGTCCGTGGAACGGGGCAAGCCCGTCACCCGGACGGTGAACGTCACCGGCGTCCTGATCCTGCGCGTCGAGATGCGTACCGGATGCAGCGATCCCAACGACGTGGTCATGGCCTCCCCCATCCTCCGGCGCTGACGGCCCCGCACGGCCCGCACGCACGGCGGCCCCGCACCGGAGATCCGGTGCGGGGCCGCCGCGTGCACAAGGGGCCGGACTACTCGGAGACGCCCAGCCGCTCCAGGATGAGCTCCTTGACGCGTGCCGCGTCGGCCTGGCCGCGGGTGGTCTTCATGACCGCTCCGACCAGCGCGCCGACGGCGGCGATCTTGCCGCCGCGGATCTTGTCGGCGATGCCCGCGTTGCCCGCGATGGCCTCGTCCACGGCCGCGCCGAGCGCGCCCTCGTCCGAGACGACCTTCAGGCCGCGCTTCTCGACGACCTCGTCCGGGGTGCCCTCGCCGGCGAGGACGCCTTCGAGGACCTGGCGGGCCAGCTTGTCGTTGAGCTCACCGGCCGCCACCAGGGCCGCGACGCGCGCGACCTGGACGGGGGTGATGGGCAGCTCGTCGACGACGACGCCCTGCTCGTTGGCGTTGCGCGCCAGCTCGCCCATCCACCACTTGCGGGCGGCCGTGGAGTCGGCGCCGGCCTCGATGGTGGCGACGATGGAGTCCACCGCACCGGCGTTGAGGATCGACTGCATGTCGTGCTCGGTGACGCCCCACTCCTGGAGGAGGCGGTTGCGGCGCACGCGCGGCATCTCCGGCAGGCCGGAGCGCAGCTCCTCGACCCAGGTGCGGGCCGGGGCGATCGGGACCAGGTCGGGCTCCGGGAAGTACCGGTAGTCCTCGGCGTTGTCCTTGATGCGGCCGGCCGTGGTGGAGCCGTCCTCCTCGTGGAAGTGCCGGGTCTCCTGCACGATCGAGCCACCGGAGGAGAGCACCGCCGCGTGGCGCTGGATCTCGAAGCGGGCCGCGCGCTCGACGGAGCGCAGCGAGTTGACGTTCTTCGTCTCGCTGCGGGTGCCGAACTCGGACTCGGGGGTGGGGCGCAGCGACAGGTTGACGTCGCAGCGCATCTGGCCCTTGTCCATGCGGGCCTCGGAGACGCCGAGCGCCTTGATGACCTCGCGCAGCTCGGCGACGTACGCCTTGGCCACCTCGGGGGCGCGCTCGCCGGCGCCCTCGATCGGCTTGGTGACGATCTCGATGAGGGGGATGCCGGCGCGGTTGTAGTCCAGCAGCGAGTGGGACGCGCCGTGGATGCGACCGGTGGCGCCGCCGACGTGCAGCGACTTGCCGGTGTCCTCCTCCATGTGGGCGCGCTCGATCTCCACGCGGAAGATCTCGCCGTCCTCCAGCTGCACGTCGAGGAAGCCGTTGAAGGCGATCGGCTCGTCGTACTGGGAGGTCTGGAAGTTCTTCGGCATGTCCGGGTAGAAGTAGTTCTTCCGGGCGAAGCGGCACCACTCGGCGATCTCGCAGTTCAGCGCGAGACCGATCTTGATGGCGGACTCGATGCCGATCTCGTTGACGACCGGCAGCGCGCCGGGCAGTCCGAGGCAGACCGGGCAGGTCTGCGAGTTGGGCTCGGCGCCCAGCTCGGTCGAGCAGCCGCAGAACATCTTGGTCTTCGTGCCGAGCTCGACATGGACCTCCAGGCCCATGACGGGGTCGTACGACGCGAGGGCGTCCTCGTACGACAGCAGTTCGGTGACAGTCACAGTGGAAATTCCCTCTCAGCCCAGCAGGACGTCGTCGTCGCCGAGACGCTTCAGTTCGCGGTACAGGATCGCGAGGCCGGTGACGATGGCGGCGGCGGACACGACGGCGTCGATCAGCTTCAGCGTGTCGTGCTCGCTGCGGGCCTTCTTGGCCTGCTTGACGACGCTGAGGGCACCGAAGGCGGTGGTGCCGATGGACAGGTACGTGCCGGACTTGGACTTCCTGAAGCCCTTGGCCTTGGACAGCGCACTCGTATTGGAACTCACAGCGACGGAGCCTCCTCAAGCAGCGGGTGGCCCCAGCGCTCGACGAAGGCGGCCTCGACTGCGGCACCCACCTTGTACAGGCGGTCGTCCTTCATCGCCGGGGCGATGATCTGGAGCCCGACCGGCAGACCGTCCTCCGGGGCCAGGCCGCAGGGCAGCGACATGGCGGAGTTGCCGGCCAGGTTGGTCGGGATGGTGCACAGGTCCGCGAGGTACATGGCCAGCGGGTCGTCCGTGCGCTCGCCGATCGCGAAGGCGGTGGTGGGCGTGGTCGGGGAGACGATCACGTCGACCTGCTCGAAGGCCTTCTCGAAGTCCCGCGTGATGAGCGTGCGGACCTTCTGGGCGGAGCCGTAGTACGCGTCGTAGTAGCCGGAGCTGAGCGCGTACGTACCGAGGATGATGCGGCGCTTGACCTCGTCGCCGAAACCGGCTTCGCGGGTCAGGGCGGTGACGTCCTCGGCGGACTTGGTGCCGTCGTCGCCGACGCGCAGGCCGTAGCGCATGGCATCGAAGCGGGCCAGGTTCGAGGAGCACTCGGACGGCGCGATGAGGTAGTACGCGGCCATCGCGAGGTCGAAGGACGGGCAGTCCAGCTCCACGATCTCGGCGCCGAGCTCCTTGAGGAGGGCGACGGACTCGTTGAAGCGCTGGACGACGCCGGCCTGGTAGCCCTCGCCGGCGAACTGCTTGACGACGCCGACGCGCATGCCGGCGACGGAGCCGTTGCGGGCCGCCTCGACGACCGGCGGGACCGGGGCGTCGATGGACGTGGAGTCCATCGGGTCGTGACCGGCGATGACCTCGTGGAGGAGGGCCGCGTCCAGGACCGTACGGGCGCAGGGACCGCCCTGGTCGAGGGAGGAGGAGAAGGCCACCATGCCGTAGCGGGAGACGCCGCCGTAGGTGGGCTTCACGCCGACGGTGCCGGTGAGGGCGGCGGGCTGGCGGATGGAACCGCCGGTGTCCGTGCCGATGGCCAGCGGCGCCTGGAAGGCGGCCAGCGCGGCCGCGGAGCCGCCGCCGGAGCCGCCGGGGACCCGGGCGAGGTCCCAGGGGTTGCCGGTGGGCCCGTAGGCGCTGTTCTCGGTGGAGGACCCCATGGCGAACTCGTCCATGTTGGTCTTGCCGAGGATGACGACGTCGGCTTCCTTCAGCTTGCGCGTCAGGGTGGCGTCGTACGGCGGGATCCAGCCTTCGAGGATCTTCGAACCGACGGTGGTGGGGATCCCGACGGTGGTGAAGATGTCCTTGAGGGCGAGCGGTACGCCGGCCAGCGGGCCGAGCTCCTCGCCGCGCTCGCGCTTGGCGTCGACGGCGGCCGCCTGGGCGAGCGCGCCCTCGCGGTCGACGTGCAGGAAGGCGTTGACCTTCTCGTCGGTCGCCCCGATACGGGCCAGGTGGGCCTCGGTGACCTCGACGGCCGTGAGCTCGCCGGAGGCGATCTTCTCGGCGGTCTGGGCGGCCGTGAGCTTGATGATGTTGATGTCAGCCATGGTGATTAGTCCTCCCCCAGGATCTGCGGCACCTTGAAACGCTGCTGCTCCTGGGCGGGAGCGCCGGAAAGCGCCTGCTCGGGGGTGAGCGACGGACGGACCTCGTCCGCGCGCATGACGTTCGTCAGCGGCAGCGGGTGGGAGGTCGGCGGGACGTCTTGGTCGGCGACCTCGGAAACGCGGGCGACCGCGCCGATGATGTCGTCGAGCTGTCCAGCGAAGTGGTCGAGCTCTTCGCTCTTCAGCTCCAGACGTGCCAGCCGAGCGAGGTGGGCGACCTCCTCGCGCGTGATGCCAGGCATGCAGCGATCCTCTGGGGGTGGTGAGTGTGTAGGTTTCGGGCCCAATCCTATGGGGCCCGGCCCCCGCCCGGCGCCCCGGTTTACCCCCGGGGCGGTACGGGACCCCCGCGCGGGCCCGATTCCTCCCCTGGCGGGGCCGTCCGCGGCGGCTTGAGCGGAGCCCGCCCCCGGCCCCGGCTGTGGGTGTGCCGCTGCACGGGGCAAGGTCCCCTACCCGCCCTTCGCCCGTTCCCCGGGGCTGCACCCCGGACCCCCCTGGGGCTCCGCCCCAGACCCCGCGCCTCAAACGCCGGCGAGGCTGGATCTTTCAGCCCCTCCGGCGTTTGAGGCCTGGGCAGTCAGCTCGGCGCGGGCCGCGGTCACCGTTTCGGGGAGGGTGGCGTGGACCGTGAGGTCCGGGCGGGAGAGGGACAGCTGCGTGACCACGTCCGCGCGCCGCGGGTAGCCGGGGTCGGCCCCGACGACCAGACGGCGTCCCGGGGTGGCCGCGGCCGCGCCGAGTTCGTACAGCGTGATCGGCTGGACCGTGAGGGACGCATCGCACGCCGGGAACCAGAAGAGGGTCAGATCCGCCCGCAGCAGGTGCGCGTACTCCCATGCGATCTGGACGTCCGTCTGCGAGGGGTCGGACACGTCGAAGTCCGTCCGCCGCGGGTTGAGCACGACGAAGTCGGCCAGCCCCCGCGCCGCCTCCGGCTGCCAGTGCGGGCAGTGCGTGATCCCGCCCGCGAGGAAGACCGACGGCGGATCCCCGGGCGCGGGCCGGTGCACCTCCGGTGCTTCCACGTACCTCACTGGGACTGCGCCGCCGCGGCCGCCGTCTGCGCCGCGGCCTCCGCGGCCAGCTCCGCCGTGATGTCCGCAGGCCGCCGCCAGCCGCGTTCGCCGCGGGCCAGCAGCCAGGCCGTCGCCTCCTGCGGAGGCATGGCGGCGGCGACCAGCCAGCCCTGGACGGCGTCGCAGCCCAGGTCCCGCAGCCGCTCCCACGTCTCGTCGTCCTCGACGCCCTCCGCGACGACCAGCAGGCCGAGGGAGTGGGCGAGGTCCACCGTGCAGCGGACGATCTCCGCGTCCTGGGCGTCGACCGCGAGCCGCGCCACGAACGACCGGTCGATCTTCAGTTCGCTGACCGGCAGCCGCCGCAGGTGGACGAGGGAGGAGTAGCCCGTGCCGAAGTCGTCCAGGGACATCTTCACGCCGTGGCCGGTCAGCCCGGCCATGGTGTCGGCGGCCCGCTGCGGGTCCTCCAGGAGGACGTGTTCCGTTATCTCCAGCTGGAGCCCGCTCGCCGGGACCCCGTGCCGGGCGAGCCGCGCTGCCACGGCGCCCGCGAAGCCGGGGGTGTGGACGTCGCGCGGCGACACGTTGACGGCGACCGGGACCTTGAGGCCCTGCGCCCGCCACCGGGCGACCTGCGCGAGCGCGGTCTCCAGTACGTACTCCGTCAGGTGCGGCATCAGCCCGGAGGTCTCCGCGATCGCGATGAACTCGTCCGGCGGGACCCGCCCGCGTTCCGGGTGCACCCAGCGCACCAGCGCTTCCAGCCCGGCGACCTTGCCGTCGAACCGGACCTTCGGCTGGTAGTGCAGTTCCACCTCGCCCGCGTCCAGCGCCCTGCGCAGGTCGCCCAGCAGGCCGAGCCGGTCGGGGGTGTTGCTGTCGCGCTTGGACTCGTAGACCTCGACTCCGGTCCGGTCCCGCTTCGCCTGGTACATGGCGACATCGGCTCGGCGCAGCAGTCCCTCCGCGTCCAGCGCGTGGTCGGGGAAGACGGCGAGGCCGGCGCTGGCCTCCAGGACGAGGGTCAGACCGTCCAGGTCGAGGGGGGAGCTGAGTTCGGCGACCAGGTTGCGGGCGACCCGCTGGGCGCTGGTGGTCGAGTCGGTGAGGGGGAGGAGGACGGCGAACTCGTCGCCGCCGAGGCGGGCCGCCTCCGCGTCCTGGGGCAGGGCCTGGCGCAGCCGGTCCGCTATCTGCAGGAGCAGCCGGTCGCCGGCGAGGTGGCCGAGGGTGTCGTTGACCGCCCGGAAGCGGTCGAGGTCGATCAGGACCAGCGCCGCGCGGGTGCCCGTGCGTTCGGCCTGGTCGAGCGCGCTCCAGGCGCGTTCCAGCAGCCACTGCCGGTTCGGCAGCCCGGTGAGCGGGTCCCGCAACTGCTCCTCGGCGCGAGCCCGGGCGATCCACAGCGTGGAGTCCAGGGCGATCAGCGGTACGGCGAACAGCGGCAGCAGCACCGGCTGCGATTCGGCGACCACGCAGATCAGCGGGGCGATGCCGAGGAGCGCGACGGCGACCAGGGCCTGGCGCAGCAGTGCGGTACGGGCGACCGTGGGCAGTCCCCCGCCGCTCGGGGCGAGGGCGAGCCAGAGCAGGACGCGGGTGACGAGCAGGTAGGCGAGGGCGACGAGGATGACTTCGGGGACCGCGTCGAGCTCCCAGCCGGTGGGCAGCCAGGGGTGCTCGACGGAGGGCGACTCCCCGAAGGCGGCGAGGACGAGGGCTCCCGCGCCGATGCCGAGGATGTCGGTGGCTCCGTGCAGCAGGCCCTGGCGCCAGCGGTGCCTGCGGGCGGCGCCGACGAGGGAGACCACGGCGAGGGAGACCAGGCCGGCGGGGACCCATCCGTAGAGGATGAGGACGCCGAGGGTGAGGGCCGCGCCCGATCCGGTGCCGCCCCACCAGCGGTCGCGGCCGAGGGCGACGAGGTGGCCGACGATGATGCCGGTGAGCAGGGCGAGCGCCCAGCCGACCGGGCCGCCGGGAAACAGGGCGTGACGGCTGGTCAGTGCGGTGACGACGCCGACGCCGAGCAGGACGGCGGCGAGACCCACGATGATGAGGGGCAGCGCGGCGTGCCGGCCCGCCCGGCCGTCCGTGCCCACTCCGGTGTCGAGCGCGCGCGTTCGCGGTGCCCTGGAGCCCAGGACACCGAGCCGGCCCGTCCGCATGGACGGGAACTCCCCGCCGAAATCTGGTGACGGGTCGGCGCTTTCGGTGGGTTTCATGCCCGTCCCTCTCACAGCCGGCGATGCCGATGCCACGCGATGGCCCCGATGTCATGCCATCACGGCTGGAAGCGCGTCAAGCAGCCGTGCACGACAGGCGCACCCCTCAACAGTAGGACGCGGGAGGCGCCCAGGGGCAGCGGTCGGCGGCGGTTGCCCGAATACGACCCAGCCATCCTCATCAGTACGGTATCCGCCGAACGGGTGAGTTTGGACCAGGACCCCCCGTCGCCCGTCCGATGATCCGACAGGTCGGGGGCCCGCCACCAGCCTTGTACCGGCCTCGCATGGGCCCGGTACCGGCCGTGCGGTGCCGGGCGCCACCGCCGGGCGCGCCCGGCGCGCGCCCGCTCGTACGGCCGGACGCCACGCATCCGTTCGCCTTCGCTACTCCGCTTCGGCGTTGCCGTCCACCGGGAGCGCGGCCCCGCGCGCGGCGTCGGGGCCCTCCGCGAGCAGGACGGCGAAGCCGGCGTCGTCGAGGATGGAGAGCTTCAACTGCACTGCCTTGTCGTACTTCGAGCCGGGGTTGTCGCCGACCACGACGAAGGAGGTCTTCTTCGAGACGGACCCGGTCACCTTGGCGCCGCGACTCTGCAGGGCCTCCTTCGCGCCGTCCCGCGTGTGGCTCTGCAAAGTGCCGGTGACGACGACGGTCAGCCCCTCCAGCGGGCGCGGCCCCTCGTCCTCGCCGGAACCTTCCTCCTCCATCCGGACCCCGGCGGCCGCCCACTTGCGCAGGATCTCCTCGTGCCACGGCTCGGCGAACCACTCCTTGAGGGAGGCGGCGATGATGTCGCCGACGCCCTCGGCCGCCGTCAGCTCCTCCACGGTGGCGGCCCGGATCGCGTCGATCGACCGGAACTCACGGGCGAGGGCCTCGGCCGCGACCGGGCCGACGTGCCGGATCGACAGGCCGTTGATGATGCGGGCGAGCGGCCGGTCCTTGGCCGCCGCGATGTTCTCCAGCATCGACAGGGCGTTCTTCTTCGGCTCGCCCTTCTGGTTCGCGAAGACCGTGACGATCTTCTCCTCGCCCGTCTTCGGGTCCCGCTTGGGCAGCCCGCTGTCCGGGTCGAGGACGTAGGCCTTGATCGGCAGCAGCTGCTCGATGGTCAGGTCGAAGAGGTCGCCCTCGTCGAGCAGCGGCGGGACGGCGGGCTCCAGCGGGCCGGTCATGGCCGCCGCCGCGACCATGCCGAAGTTCTCGATGTCCAGGGACTGGCGGCCGGCCAGGTAGGCGACCCGCTCGCGCAACTGAGCCGGGCAGGACTGCGCGTTGGGGCACCGGACGTCGATGTCCCCCTCCTTCATCGGCCGCAGTTCCGTCCCGCACGCGGGGCACTCGGCCGGCATCACGAACTCCCGCTCGCTGCCGTCCCGCAGGTCGACCACCGGTCCGAGGATCTCGGGGATGACATCGCCGGCCTTGCGCAGGACGACGGTGTCCCCGATGAGCACGCCCTTGGCCTTGACGACCTCCTGGTTGTGCAGGGTCGCGAACTCGACCTCGGAGCCCGCCACCGTCACCGGCTCCACCTGGGCGTACGGGGTCACGCGCCCGGTGCGGCCCACGCCGACCTTGATGTCGATCAGCTTGGAGTTGACCTCCTCGGGCGCGTACTTCCAGGCGATGGCCCAGCGCGGGGCGCGCGCGGTGGAGCCGAGCCGGCCCTGGAGGGAGATCTCGTCGAGCTTGACTACGACGCCGTCGATCTCGTGCTCCACCGAGTGGCGGTTCTCGCCGAAGTACGCGATGAACTCGCGGACCTCGGCGAGCGTGGAGACCACCTTGTTGTGCTGGGCTGTGGGCAGGCCCCACTCGTGGAGCAGATCGTAGGCCTGCGACTGGCAGTCGATCTCGAAGCCCTCGCGGGCGCCGATGCCGTGCACGACCATGTGCAGCGGGCGGCTCGCGGTGACCTTGGGGTCCTTCTGGCGCAGCGAACCGGCCGCCGCGTTGCGCGGGTTGGCAAAGGGCTTGCCCTCGGCTTCGACGAGCCGGGCGTTGAGCTCCTCGAACTTCTCCATCGGGAAGTAGACCTCGCCGCGGATCTCGACCAGGGCGGGGATGCGGTCGCCCTTCAGCCGGTCGGGGATGTCGGCGATGGTGCGGACGTTGGGCGTGATGTCCTCGCCCGTGCGGCCGTCGCCGCGGGTGGCGGCGCGGGTCAGGCGGCCGTTCTCGTAGGTGAGGTTGACGGCGAGGCCGTCCACCTTCAGCTCGCACAGGTAGTGGTAGTCGGAGGTGTTGGCGTCCCGGGCCACGCGCTCGGCCCAGGCCGCCAGTTCCTCGTCGTCGAAGGCGTTGTCGAGGGAGAGCATCCGCTCGCGGTGCTCCACGGAGGCGAAGTCCGTCTCGTACGCCCCGGCCACCTTCTGGGTGGGCGAATCGGGCGTGCGCAGCTCCGGGTACTGCTCCTCCAGCGCTTCCAGCGAGCGCAGCAGCTTGTCGAACTCGGCGTCGCTGACGACCGGCTGGTCGTTCACGTAGTACCGGAAGCGGTGCTCCTCGACCTGCTCGGCGATCAGCGCGTGCTGCTCGCGCAGTTCCGCCGGTACGGTCGATTCGCTGCCCTGCTTCTGTTCGGCTGCCATGCCGTGTCCTCCCGTGACCCGTCTCGATCCATCACTCAGGGTTGTCGGCGAGCGACCTCGCCGCCCTGACGCAGTGCGCCTGAACCGCCCGTGCGTAGGCGGGCGAAGCACCCGCCAGACCGCACGACGGGGTGACCACGACGGACTCCGCCAGAGTCCCCGGGGTCAGCCCCAGCCTGCGCCAGAGCTTCCTGACACCCATGACGCTACCGCCCGGGTCCGACAACGGGCCGTCGGTCCCGGGCACCACTCCGGCGAAGAGTTTGGTACCCGCTTCGACGGCTTCCCCGATGGCGTCATCCTCGCGCTCGGTGAGCAAGGAGAAATCGAACGACACGCCCGAGACCCCGGCGCGTCGCAGCAGTGCGAAGGGCACCTCGGGGGCGCAGGAGTGGACGATGACCTCTCCGTCGTGGACGGCGAACAGCTCGCGCAGGGTCCCCTCGACGACCTGCCGGTCGACGGCGCGGTACGTGCGGTAGCCGCTGGCGGAGCGCACCCGGCCGAGCAGGACCGAGGTGAGGGAGGGCTCGTCGTACTGGAGGGTGATCCGGGCACCGGGGATGCGTTTGCGCACATCGGCCAGGTGCTCGCGCACGCCCTCGGCGAGGGAGCCGGCGAGGTCCCGGCAGGCGCCCGGGTCCTGGAGCATGGACTCACCGCCGTGCATCTCCAGGGAGGCGGCCAGTGTCCACGGGCCGACGGCCTGGACCTTGAGCTTCCCCTCGTACCCCTGGGTGAACTCCTCCAGGGCGTCCAGGTCCTCGCCGAGCCAGGAGCGGGCCCGCTTGCTGTCGCGGCCGGGGCGGTCGCTGATCCGCCAGCCGCTGGGCTCGACGTGCGCGTACATGTCCACGAGCAGCCCGAGGGAACGGCCGATCATGTCCGCGCCGGGGCCGCGGGCGGGCAGCTCGGCGAGGTACGGGAACTCCTCGAAGGAGCCGGTGACCGTCTTGGCGGCTTCGCGGGCGTCGCCGCCGGGGAGCGAGCCGACCCCGGTGGCCCCGCCGGTGGGGCTCGTGCTCATCGGCCGGGCCTGACGGTGAGGTCGCTGACCACGGCGTCGCGGGGCAGGTCGACGGCCATCACGATGGTGGTGGCGACGGACTCGGCGTCGATCCAGTCGGCGGCGTCGTAGGACTCGCCCTCCTGGGAGCGGACCTTCATCTGCATGGGGGTGGCGGTGCGGCCGGGGTAGACGGAGGTGACGCGGATGCCGTTCTCCTTCTCCTCCGCCCGGAGCGAGTCGGCGAGGGCCTTGAGCCCGTGCTTGGAGGCGGCGTACGCGCTCCAGTCGGCGTGGGCGGCGAGCCCGGCGCCGGAGTTCACGAAGACGACGGTGGCGTGGGAGGCGCGCAGGGTGGGCAGCAGGAGCCGGGTGACCTCGGCGGGGGCGATCAGGTTGACGTTGAGCTGCTGGTGCCAGGTCTTGGGGCGCAGCTCCCCCACCGGGCCGAGGTCCACGATGCCGGCGATGTGCAGGAGCGAGTCGATCCGCTCCGGGATCGCCTGCTTGGAGAAGGCCCACGACAGCCGGTCGGGGTCGGCGAGGTCCCCGACGAGCGCACTGGATCCGGGGTACCGGTCGGTGAGCTGCCGGGCACGGGCGGCGTCGCGGGCGAGGAGGACGAGTTCGTCGCCGCGGGCGTGCAGCCGGTCCGCGACGGCTTTGCCGATGCCGGAGCCGGCGCCGGTGATCAGATGAGTAGCCATGCCGCCATGCTCGCACCCCGGCCCGTCCCTCCACCCCCACGGCCTCGAACGCGGGCGGGGACGGGGCGGGGCGGGGCGGCTGGATCCCGCAGGGGCGATGGCCCGGCCGAGTCAGAGGGCCGAGGCGTGGGCCCGGGCGATCGCCTCGCGCGCCTCTGCCGCGTGGGAAGCCGGGAGCGGTGGGGCCAGGCCCCGGCCGACCAGGGCCTGGGGAGCGGCGGCGCGGACCGCTGCGCGGATGTCGCGGCGGGCTCCGGCCCAGCGGGCCAGCGCGGCGTCGCGCACCTCCGCCAGGGCCGCCACCCGGTCCGGCTCGCGCAGGTCCAGCACCGGAGCCCGCCGCGCGTGCTCCGCCCAGCGGTCCTCCCAGAACTCCACGGTCCACCCCGGCCACCGCTCGCCCACCTCCGCCAGGCCCGGCTGCCGGGTGGTGTGCCACCACCCCACGCGCCGCAGCCGCGGGTCCACGTGGACCCCGCCCTCGCAGGCCCCCGAGTAACCTGCGTGCGCCGGCTCCCCCGCCAGCCGCTCCAGCAGGGCCGGGCCCTCGTCCACCGGGTGGTCGCCGAGCATCGCCAGCACGTGGCAGCGCCCGCCCACCGTGACGACCAGCACCGACGGGTCGGGCTCCGCGAGCTCCGGATCGCCCGGCTCCAGCACCGGGCCGACCGTCACCCCGCTCCGGTACGTGCAGGGCTCCGCGCCCACGTACGCGCGCAGGCCGCGCTGACCGTCGTAGAGCCAGCGGATGCGCCAGTCCGGCCAGGCGAGCCGCAGCAGCTCGCATGCCGCCGCCCGGGTGCGCGTGGAGGCGAAGACGCCTTCCCAGGCGAACAGCAGCAGTACCTTCGCGTCCACGTCGACCAGGGCGCCCGCTTCACACACCTCGTCGTCGTACCAGGGGCCGGCCGCCTCCGCATGGGCCTCCGCGAACGGGACGAACGCCCGTGGCCCGGCGAGGAGATCGAGGTCCAGGCCGACGGCGCCGAAGGAGGACTCGTAGCGTCGGCGGCCGATGAGGAAGGTGGCGCGGTCCGACATCGTCAGAGGCCCGCGGCTTCGCGCAGGCTCGCGGCGGTCTTCGAGGCGTCGTAGTCCGTGGGAACGCCGTCGACGAGGATGATGTCGCCCGCGATGTGGTTCGCGCGGAGCGGGATCAGTGCCTGATAGGCCTGCGACGCGTACCATCCCCGCGCGTGCTCGATGTCGGGGAAGCCGATCAGCACGATCGTGCCGGGCCAGGTGCCTTCCATGACCTCGACCTGGCGGCCGTGGACGAGGAAGCGGCCCTCGAAGGGGTCCATGGTGGCCTGGATCTCCTCGATGTAGCGGAGGACGTCCTCGTTCATGGTCTCGGGGCGTATGTGTCCGATGGCGTAGGCGGTCATCTCGGGCCTCTTCATTCCGTGCGGGACCGGCTTGTTGGGACGATCCTGCCCGCCGGTGACCCCGGAAGCGATTACCTCCGGGGTCATCGGTGGCCGGGTGGGCCGGTGGGGGCGGCCGGTCAGCCCGCCAGGTAGGCGCGGAGGACCGTCACCTCCGAGGTGTTGCCCGAGCGGTCCGTGACCGTGCCGCGCAGGGAGACCGTGCCGCCCTTCGCGGGGGTGCGGACCTCGACCCTGCCGTGCCGGACGTGGAGCGGGCTCCAGGTGCGGCCCTCGTCGTAGGAGACCTGGACCCGCGGGGTGGCCCGGTCGGTGGCCGCCGGGCCCTGGACGGTGACCGGGAAGTTCGCCGTGCGGCCCGCGGGCAGGGTGCCGTCCAGGGCCGGGCGGGCGTCGAAGCGGACCACCGAGACCGGGAGCGGAGTCGGTTCGGCCGTCTCCTTCGAGCGGAACCGCCAGGTGGCCGTGGTCTCGGAGGAGGTCGCGGAGAGGTCCGGGCTCAGCCGGGCGGTCGTGGTGAGCTCGTAGGAGGCCTCGCCCGGTGGGACCGGGAAGGGGTTGCTCGCGTCCAGCGGAGTGTCGCTGCGGCCCGCTTCGACGCCGTCGCGGCGCAGGACGGTGCTGCCGGTGGCGTCGTGGAAGCCGCCCGCGTGGTTCGCTCCGTCGGCCAGCAGGGGTACGGAGCCCCCGATCGAGCCGCCGTCGCGGAACACGCCGTGCTCGGCGTCGGTGCGGGGGGCGAGGATCGCCGTGTTGAACCGTTCGCGGTAGGTGCGGCCGCCCTTGAAGGTGCGCCCGGGCTCCGCCTCGTAGGCCGTCTCCTCCCGCGGGAAGCCGTTGTCGTCGCGGCCGGAGCTCTGGCTGTAGAGGAGGTCCCAGGTCACCCCGTCGAGGGTGGACACGTAGAGCGTGGCCGTGGTCGGCAGCGGCCGCGAGACGGACATCGAGCTCCCGGAGCGGCTGCCCGGGAGGGCGCCCATCGCGATGACCGAGCCCTCCTTGCCCGGGGCGGACGCGCCCTGGCCGACCACGAGGGTCGCCAGGTCGCGGGGCTTCAGGTGGCGGGTGTAGCCGGTGGCGAGGTTCCGTACGGGGCCTCCGAGCGCCGCGTGGTACTCGGCCGAGGCGCCGTCCTGCCAGTGCACGTCCCACTGCTGGCGCAGCGTGCCGGCCGCGGGATCCGGGCCGAGCTGCCGGGTGCGGAAGCCGGTGAGCGAGTCGAGCCAGAAGCCGAAGTCGTACGAGGCTCCGCCCTCGCTCAGCGTGTACGTGGGCATCACGAACTGGGCCCGCGCCGACTTCGAGGGGACCGTGATCTCCACGGGCCGGGTGGTGCGCGCGTCGAGGGTGACCGTGGTGTCGGCGGTGATGTCGAGCTGCGGCTGGACGATCCAGTCGGCGCCCCGGGTGAGGTCGAGCGGGTCGACGACGAGGGCGGCGTCGAGCAGGTAGCCGCCCTTGGGGACGCGCAGGGTGACGGTGCCGGAGGGGTCGTACGCCTCGAAGCGGCGGGCCGCCGCGCCGCCCCGGACGCCCTGGACGGTGGTGGAGTGGTCCTTTGCCGGCTGCCCGTCGCGTCCGAGGTGGCGGAGCGTCAGGTCGTAGGACTCGGCCTCGCGTTCGGCGACGGCGGCCGTACGCACCCGCTGGCCGCCGTCGGTGGCCGTGGCGGTGGTGTACGCGCTGTACGTGCCGTCCGCCGTTCCGCCGATCCGGGTGTCCACGGTCAGCGCGGTCTCGGCGGTGCCGCCCGCCGGGACGGTGAGCCGGGAGGCGCCGAGGGTGAAGAAGCCCTCGGGCGCGGGCGCCCCGCCGGGGCCGGTGCCGGCCACGGCGAGGTCGAGGGTGACGGGCGCGGCGCCGAGATTGCGGTAGGTGATCTTCCGGCTCTGCGGGGTGTCGTCGGCGTGTGGCCAGGGCTGCATGTCGAAGGTCAGTGCCGTCTCCTGGGCGACCACGCTCTGGCCCAGCGCGGCGTCGACGGCGATCCGGCCGGTGCCCTGCTGGTACGGGGTGTACGCGCCGCCCTGCGCGGAGGCGGTCAGTGCACCCTTGAGCTCGGCGCCCTTCCAGTCCGGGTGCTGCTGCTTGAGCAGGGCGGCGGCCCCGGCGACGTGCGGGGTGGCCATGGAGGTGCCGGAGATGGTCAGGTACCCGGCCGGGCCCTGGCCGTTCTCGCGGTCGATGATGCTGCCGGGGGCGGCGGCCGCGGTGATGTCGACGCCCGGCGCCGTGACGTCCGGCTTGACCGCGCCGTCGCCGAGGCGCGGGCCGGTGCTGGAGAACGGGGCGAGGACCTCCGCGTCGTCGACCGCGCCGACGGTGAGCGCGGCGCTCGCGCTGCCCGGGGACTGGATGGTGCCGGGGCCGCGGCGGCCGCTGTTGCCCGCCGCGACGGCGAACAGCACGCCCTTCTCGGCGCTGAGCCGGTCCACGGCCGCTTCGACGGGGTCGAGCTGCGGGGTGTCGGGGGCGCCGAGGCTGAGGTTGACGATGTCGGCGCCTTGGGCGACGGCCCATTCCATGCCGGCGAGGATCCCGGAGTCGCTGCCGGAGCCCCTGTCGTCGAGGACCTTGCCGTTCAGGAGCTTCGCGCCGGGCGCGACCCCCTTGAAGGCGCCGCCCGAGCGGGCGCCCGTACCGGCGGCGGTGGAGGCGACGTGCGTGCCGTGGCCGACGCGGTCCACGGCGTCGGCGGACCGGGAGAAGTTCTGTTCGGCGACGACCTGGCCCACGAGGTCGGCGTGGGTGGCGTCGATGCCGGTGTCGAGTACGGCGATCTTCACACCGGTGCCGTCGTACCCGGCGGCCCAGGCCTTGTCCGCGCCGATCTGGCGGGTGCTCCTGTCCAGGGTGGCGGTGCGCACGGAGTCGAGCCAGACCGTGGCGACGCCGGGGGCGGCGGCGCGGCCGCCGGCGTCCCGGCGGGGGTCGGTGAGCGCCTCCCAGAGGGCCGCGGCGCCCCCGGGGGTCGCGCTGACGGCCTCGGCGTCGAGGGTGGGGTAGGCGCGGGTCACCTCGACCCCGTCGGCGGCCCGCAGCGCGGACCGCGCGGCGGCGGGGGCGGGGCCCTCGTAGCCGATGATCAGCTGGAGCCGGGCGGAGGGGCGGGCCAGGTACTCGGGGCGGCTCAGTTCGGTGATGTCGAAGAGGCGCGGGTCGAGCTTCCCGGCGCGGATCAGCGGCTGGGCGTCGTACGGCACGACGCTGGTGTGGCCGTTCTCGGTGTGCGTCGAGTACGGGATGTGCGCGCGGCCCTCGGCGCGTTCGAGGGAGACGGGCCTGCCGTCGGCGGCGAGGACGACGCGGTCGCCGGTGACGAGGGTGATGCGGGTGGTCGGGGCCGGTGGGGCGGCGGATTTCGCGGCGGCCCCGGCGCCTAAGGAGCCGGCCGCTGCGCCTGACGCGCCGGTCGCGGGCGCTGCGGCGGCCGGGGTGGTCAGCCCCGCCGCGAGCGCGAGGGCGGCGGCCGCCGCGATCGAGGCGGCCGCCCCCGCCCTGGAGTGGTGGTTGCGCACGTGGTTCCCCCTGAGAAGAAGACTGCAGGGCCACGCAGTATGCCGATGTCCTGACGGAGCATCAATGGTGCGCAAGTACAGAGGAGTTGGGCTGATAGATGCGCCGGTATGCGATCGGGGAGATGCCGAGCGCGGAACGCATGTGCTGGCGCAGCGAGTTCGCGGAGCCGAAGCCGGAGCGGTGCGCGACCAGGTCGACGGGGAGGTCGCTGGATTCCAGCAACTGGCGTGCCACTTCCAGGCGTTGACTGGTGAGCCACTGCACCGGGGTCATGCCGACCTCGTCGCGGAAGCGGCGGGTGAAGGTGCGCAGGCTCATCCGGGCGTGGGCGGCCAGCTCCGCCAGGGCGATCGGTTCCGTGAGGCGTTCCAGGGCCCAGGCCCGGGTGGCGGTGGTGGTGGCGACGGTGGGTTCGGGGACGGGCCGGACGATGTACTGGGCCTGCCCGCCGTCGCGCCACGGCGGGACCACGCACAGCCGCGCGGCGAGGTTGGCGACGGCGCTGCCGTGGTCGGCGCGGACGAGGTAGAGCAGCAGGTCGATGCCGGCGGCGACCCCGGCCGAGGTGAGGATGTCGCCGTCGTCGACGAAGAGGACGTCCTCGTCGAGCGCGACCCGCGGGAAGGCGCGCCGGAACTCCGGCGCGTGGACCCAGTGGGTGGTGGCGGGCCTGCCGTCGAGCAGCCCGGCGGCGGCGAGCACCTCGGAGCCGGTGCAGATCGACACGATGCGCGTGCCCGGACGGATCCGGGCGAGGGCGTCGGCGAGGGCCTGCGGCAGCGGCTCCCCGCGCAGGAGACCCGGCAAAGAGCCGGTGGGCGGGATGATCACGGTGTCGGCCGCCGCGAGGGCCTCGGGCCCGGCGCTGACGCCGATGGTGAACCCCGCGTCGGTCGCCACGGGCAGGCCGTCCGGGGTGCAGACGGTGACCTCGTACAGGAAGCTCCCGCCCTCGCCCCGGGCGTTCCCGAAGACCCGCGAGGGCATGCCGAGCTCGAACGGGGCGACGCCTTCGAGGGCGAGTACGGCTACACGGTGCATGGCCAGATTCTGTCACATGGTGGCCATTCGGCCACCACCACGCGGGTCGGCACGGGGCCAAGCTGGTGCCATCGGCCGGGGAAACCGGCAGGTGCCAGCAGATCCGGACAGCAGATCCGGACAGCAGACCGAGCACGATCAGGGAGACATTCATGCGCGCCATCGTCGTCAGCCAGTGGGGCGGACCCGAGGTACTGACCGAGACCGAGCTGGACCGCCCGGAGCCGGGCATGGGCGAGATCCAGGTACGGGTCCACGCGGCCGGGGTGAACCCGGTGGACTGGAAGACCCGGGCCTCCGGCGCCCTCATCCCCTGGGGGACCGTCCCGGCCGTCGGCTGGGACGTGTCCGGCACGGTCGAGGCCGTCGGCGCCGGCGTGACGATGTTCCGGCCGGGCGACGAGGTCTTCGGCATGCCGCGCTTCCCGCACCAGGCCGGCGCCTACGCCGAGTACGTCACGGCCCCGGCCCGGCACTTCACCCGCAAGCCCGCCGAGATCGACCACGTGCAGGCGGCGGCGCTCCCGCTGGCAGCTCTCACCGCCTGGCAGGCGCTCACCGACACCGCCGGCCTCCGGGCCGGGCAGCGGGTCCTGGTGCACGCGGCGGCGGGCGGCGTGGGGCACTTCGCCATTCAGATCGCCAAGGCCCTCGGGGCGTACGTGATCGGCACCGCCAGCGCCGCCAAGCACGAGGTGCTCCGCTCGCTCGGGGCCGACGAGCTGATCGACTACCGGACCACCGCGTTCGAGGACGCGGTGACGGAGGAGGTCGACGTGGTGATCGACGCCATCGGCGGCGACTACGGGACGCGCTCGCTGAAGGTGCTGCGCCCCGGCGGGCACCTGATCACCCTGAACGGCCCCGACCAGGTCCCGGCCACCGGCACGGAGGGCTTCCACACCGGCTGGACCCTCGTCGAGCCGGACCACGCGGGCCTGAAGGCCATCGCGGCACTGGTCTCGGAAGGCAGCCTCCGCCCGGTCGTCGACACGGTCCTGCCCCTGTCGCAGGCCGCGAAGGCCCACGAGATCGGCGAGCAGGGCCGGACCACCGGCAAGATCGTCCTGACGGTGGTCTGAGCGGCGGACCGGGGGACGGCCAGACCGGCGGACGGCCGGACGGGCTGACCGCCGGCCGGCCGACCGGACGGGCCGACCGGACGGGCCGACCGGACGGGCCGACCGGGGCCGCCGGAGCGGCCCCGACGGGTCCTGGACCTAGACCCCCGCGGTCGCCCGGGTGGTCGCGGAGATCGTGGCGGAGCCGACCACGCGGGTGCCGTCGTAGAGGACGATCGCCTGGCCGGGGGCCACGCCGCGGACCGGCTCGGTGAAGCGGACGCGCAGTTCGCCCTCCACCAGCTCCGCGAAGACCTCGGTCTCACCGCCGTGGGCGCGCAGCTGCGCGGTGTACGTGCCCGGGGCGGCGGCGGTGGAGCCGCACCAGCGGGGGCGGATCGCGGTGAGGGCGGTGACGTCGAGCGCCTCCACCGGGCCCACCGTGACGGTGTTGTTCACCGGGGAGATGTCGAGGACGTAGCGCGGCTTGCCGTCGGGGGCCGGGTGGCCGATCCGCAGGCCCTTGCGCTGGCCGATGGTGAACCCGAAGGCGCCCTCGTGGGTGCCGACCTTCTCGCCGGTGGCCTCGTCGACGATGTCGCCCTCGGCCTTGCCGAGACGGTTCGCCAGGAAGCCCTGGGTGTCGCCGTCGGCGATGAAGCAGATGTCGTGGCTGTCGGGCTTCTTCGCGACGGCCAGGCCCCGCTCCTCGGCCTCGGCGCGGATCTCTTCCTTGGTGGTCAGGGTGTCGCCGAGCGGGAACAGCGCGTGGGCGAGCTGCTTCTCGTCGAGGACGCCGAGGACGTACGACTGGTCCTTGGCCATGTCGGAGGCGCGGTGCAGCTCGCGCGTGCCGTCCTCGTTCAGGACGACGGTGGCGTAGTGGCCGGTGCAGACGGCGTCGAAGCCGAGGGCCAGGGCCTTGTCGAGCAGCGCCGCGAACTTGATCTTCTCGTTGCAGCGCAGGCAGGGGTTCGGGGTGCGTCCGGCCTCGTACTCGGCGATGAAGTCCTCGACGACGTCCTCGCGGAAGCGTTCGGCGAGGTCCCAGACGTAGAACGGGATGCCGATGACGTCGGCGGCGCGGCGGGCGTCGCGGGAGTCCTCGATCGTGCAGCAGCCGCGGGCTCCGGTCCGGAAGGACTGCGGGTTCGCGGAGAGGGCGAGGTGGACGCCGGTCACGTCGTGCCCGGCTTCGACCGCGCGGGCGGCGGCGACGGCGGAGTCCACACCGCCGGACATGGCGGCCAGGACGCGGAGGGGGCGGGGGACGCTCGGCAGGTTCTCAGTCATAGCACCGTCCAGGGTACGGGGGAACCGCGCGGGGTCACAGCGCGTTGTCGGTGGCAGGGGGTGGATCACCATGGGGAGCAAGAGCGACAAGGGCGGTACGGGCAACAAGGGGCGGCCCGGACGGACCCGCCGGGCGGTGCTGTTCGGCGGGCTCGGGGTGGTGACGGCCGCGGCGGTCGCCGGGCGCGATGAGCTCGGGCAGGCCTGGTGGCTGGTGCCGGGGGTGTCCAAGCCGCGCAAGGACGGCGAGCTGGACCACGCGGGGGCCTCCTGGACGGCGGCCTCTCCGGCGAACTGGCGGCTGGCGGACCGGCCCGCCGACTACCGGGTGGACCGGATCGTGGTGCATGTCACCCAGGGCGGCTTCAAGTCCTCGGTGGACGCCTTCAAGAATCCGTTCCACCGGGCTTCGGCTCACTACATAGTCGGCCAGGACGGGCACATCGAGCAGATGGTGCGCGAGCTCGACGTCGCCTTCCACTCGGGCAACCGCTCGATGAACGAGCGCAGCGTCGGCATCGAGCACGTCGGCTTCGTGAACCGGCCGCAGGACTTCACGGACGCGATGTACGAGGCTTCGGCGCGGCTCGCCGCGGACGTCTGCAGGCGGTACGGGATCCCCGCCGACCGCAAGCACTTCCTCGGCCACTCCGAGGTGCCCGGAGCCGACCACACGGACCCGGGCCGCCACTGGGACTGGGGTCGCTACCTCCGCATGGTCAACGAGGCCGGCGCCGCGGGCCCGCAGAAGGCGTAGACGGCCTAGCTGAGTCCCGCCGTGCGCGCGCGGGCCACGGCCGGGCCGATGGCGGCGGCGACCGCGTCCACGTCGGCCTGCGTGGAGGTGTGGCCGAGGGAGAACCGCAGGGTTCCCCGGGCCAGGCGCGGGTCGGTGCCGGTGGCCAGCAGCACGTGGCTGGGCTGCGCCACGCCGGCCGTGCAGGCGGAGCCGGTGGAGCACTCGATGCCCTGGGCGTCGAGCAGGAGCAGCAGGGAGTCCCCCTCGCACCCGGGGAAGCTGAAGTGGGCGTTGGCGGGGAGCCGGCCGGCCGGGTCGCCGCCCAGGACCGCGTCGGGGACCTCGCGAAGCACGGCGGCGACGAGCCGGTCGCGCAGGGCGCCGATCTCGGTGGCGAACCGTTCGCGCCGCTCGGCGGCGAGTACGGCGGCCACCGCGAAGGCGGCGATGGCCGGGACGTCGAGGGTGCCGGAGCGGACGTGCCGCTCCTGGCCTCCGCCGTGCAGGACGGGTACGGGGGTCTGGTCGCGGCCGAGCAGCAGCGCGCCGATCCCGTACGGTCCGCCGACCTTGTGGCTGCTCACCGTCATGGCGGCCAGGCCGCTGTCGCCGAAGCGGACGTCGAGCTGGCCGAAGGCCTGGACGGCGTCGGAGTGCAGCGGGATGCCGGACTCGCTTGCGACGGCGGCCAGTTCGGCGATCGGCATGACGGTGCCGATCTCGTTGTTGGCCCACATGACGGTGGCCAGCGCGATGTCCTCGGGGCCCCGCTCGATCGCCTCGCGGAAGGCCTCGGGGTGCACGCGCCCGTAGCGGTCCACGGGCAGGTACTCGACCTGCGCGCCCTCGTGTTCGGCGAGCCAGTGCACGGCGTCGAGGACGGCGTGGTGCTCGACGGGGCTGGCGAGGACGCGGGTCCGGGCGGGATCGGCGTCGCGGCGGGCCCAGTAGAGCCCCTTGACGGCGAGGTTGTCGGCCTCCGTGCCGCCGGCGGTGAAGACCACCTCGCTCGGACGGGCCCCGAGCGCGTCGGCGAGGGCCTCGCGGGCCTCCTCGACGGTGCGGCGGGCGCGGCGGCCGGCGGCGTGCAGGGAGGACGCGTTGCCCGTGACGCCGAACTGCGCGGTCATCGCCGCGGCGGCCTCCGGCAGCATCGGGGTGGTGGCGGCGTGGTCGAGGTAGGCCATGATCCCCCGATTCTACGAGTCCCCCGCACCCCCGCTCCCCCGCCGGGGCCTCACACCCCGCCGACGAAGCCCCCGGGCGCGCGACGGCCTGCCGTTCCGGCCTGACCCGGCGCGCTACGGCCGCGCCGTGCGCGGGGCCGGACCCGTCACTGCGCCGCTGCGCGGGGCGAGGTCCCCTACCCGCCCTTCCACCGTTCCCCGGGCGCTGCCCGGACCCGGAAAGACCCTGGGGCTCCGCCCCGGGGAACGGGCGAAGGGCGGGTAGGGGACCTCGCCCCGCAGGGCCGAACCAACCGCACCCGCCCACCGGGCCCCGCGCCGGGACGGCGGTGGCGGCAGCCCCGACCAGCCGCCGGCGGATGGAATCCGGCGCAGCGCCACGAAGCCCGCGCAGCGGTGCGAGGAGCGCGTTAAGAGGGCGTGGCCACTACGCGCGGGGCGCTCGCCAGCTGGCGGGACTGGGCCACCAGGCGGTCCGCCGAGTCCCAGACCTCCGCGTCCTCTTCCAGGAAGCCGCCCGCCAGGTTCCGCGTGGTGATCGAGACGCGGAGCGGACCGGGCGCCGGACGCCGGCGGATGTGGGTGGTGAGTTCCACCGTCGGGGTCCAGCCGATCAGGCCGAGGTCGAAGGAGGTCGGCGGGAGCCCGTCCACCGCGAGGAGCAGGGAGAAGGGGTCCGCGTCGCGGCCGTCCGCGAGCTCGAACCAGGCCCGCATCTCCCCCTTGCCCGAGGGCTGTCCGACGGCCCAGCCGGCCGTCGCCGGGTCCAGGCGCAGCCGGAGCCGGTCCACGATCGCGGAGCTGCCGGGGATCGGGGCCGGGCCTGCTTCGGGGCCGAGGCAGTCCTCGTAGGCGGGGATGACGGGAGGGAGGGCCGTGGTGTGGACGGAGTCCGGGAGCGCCGCGAGGTCCCCGTAGGAGGCCAGGACGCGGATCCGCTCGATCTCGGCGCCGTTCTCGTCGAACTGGAAGAGCGAGGCCTGCCCGGTGGAGAGCGTGCGGCCGACCCGTACGACCTCGGTGCGGATCACGGCGGGGCCGGGGACCGACGAGGTCAGGTAGTGCGCGGAGACCGTGAAGGGGTCCGGGTGCGGCAGGGCCGCCGACAGGGCGCGGCCGACGAGGGCCAGGAGGTAGCCGCCGTTGACGGCGGTGATGATCGTCCACCCGGCGGAGAGGTCCGCGTCGTACACACCGGGTTCGCCCGCACGGGCGGTGACGGTGGTGTCGCGGTCGAACTCGCTGTCGCCGATGGAGGCCTTGGCAGCTGCGTGTGACATGGAACGACCGTACACCCGGTCCCTACTAAGCGGTAGCTTTGCCTGATGTGGCGGCCACTACGGTGCCCCCGCGCCTACGGCTCCTCCGCCACCGACGAGCGGCGGTTCCACGCGAGGGGCGCCCGCAGGTGATAGCGCATGGCCAGCAGCCGCAGGACGAAGGTGGTGACGATCGCCAGGGCCGTCGTGACGGCGTTCAGGTTGTCGAAGCTGATGAAGAGCGCCACCATCGAGGCGCCGACGAGGGCCGGCACGGCGTACATCTCGCGGTCGCGCAGCAGCGAGGGCACCTCGTTGACGAGGACGTCGCGCAGGACGCCACCACCGACGGCGGTCGCCACGCCGAGCGCGGCCGAGGCGGTGAGGCCCAGACCGTACTCGTACGCCTTGGTCGTGCCCGTCACGCAGAACAGCCCGAGGCCGGCCGCGTCGAAGACGTTGATGGCCCGGTTGATGCGCTGGACCTCGGGGTGCAGGAAGAAGACGAACGCGGCGGCGATCAGCGGCGTGACGAAGAACCCGAGATCGCTGAAGGCGGCGGCGGGGGTGGCGCCGATGACGATGTCGCGGAACAGGCCGCCGCCGAGGGCGGTGACGAGCGCGAGGACGACGATGCCGAAGACGTCGAAGTTCTTGCGTACGGCGAGCAGGGCGCCGGCCGTGGCGAAGACGAAGATGCCCGCGAGGTCCAGGCCGTGCTGGACTCCGGGCGGGAAGAGATCGTGGAGCACGGGCTCATTGTGCCGGTCGCCTGCGGCGTGCTCGAACGTGTGTGGCGCGGCCACGGCTCCGAGGGGGTGGCGGGCCCTGCCGGGTCGGGGCTGCACCCCGTGGGGCCGCGGACCGTGGCCGGGTGCGGCGCCGCCGTCAGGGGCTCCGCCCCCGAACCCCCGCGCCTCAAACGCCGGCGACGCTGATTTTGCCCGGCGGCGGCGATGTTCCCCGGGCGGGGCCGGAGCTCCCCCGGCGGCGCCGCGTGTGGCCGGCGCCGCCCGGGGTGGCACTCAGTCCGTCGGCGCCGCCACGGCGTCCGACGCGCCCGGGAGGGCCGGGTCGCCCGGGGCCTGGTCCGGGGCGTTCTCCGGGTGGTGGCAGGCCACCTGGTGGCCGGTCTTCAGCGCGATGAGCGGGGGCTCCTGCGTGGTGCAGACCTGGGTCGCCTTCCAGCACCGGGTGTGGAAGCGGCAGCCCGAGGGAGGGGAGATCGGCGAAGGGACGTCGCCCTTGAGCAGGATGCGGCCGCTCTTCGCTCCGCGCCGGCGCGGGTCCGGCACCGGGACGGCCGACATCAGGGCCGTGGTGTACGGGTGCATGGGCGCCGTGTACAGGGACTTGTTGTCCGCGAGCTCGACGATCTTGCCGAGGTACATCACCGCGATGCGGTCCGAGACGTGCCGGATGACCGACAGGTCGTGGGCGATGATCACGTACGTGAGGCCGAGCTCCTCCTGGAGGTCGTCCAGCAGGTTGACCACCTGGGCCTGGATGGAGACGTCCAGGGCCGAGACCGGCTCGTCCGCCACGACGAGCTTCGGCTTCAGGGCCAGTGCGCGGGCGATGCCGATGCGCTGGCGCTGACCGCCGGAGAACTCGTGCGGGTAGCGGTTGTAGTGCTCCGGGTTGAGGCCCACCAGGGAGAGGAGGCGCTGGACCTCCGCCTTGAGGCCGCCCTCGGGCTGGACTCCCTGGAGTTTGAACGGGGCGCTGACGATGGTGCCCACCGTGTGCCGCGGGTTCAGCGAGCCGTAGGGGTCCTGGAAGATCATCTGCACGTCGCGGCGCATCGGGCGCATGCCGGACACGCTCAGGTGCGTGATGTCCTTGCCCTCGAACTCGACCTTTCCGCCGGTCGGTTCGAGCAGCCGGGTGATCAGCCGGCCCATGGTCGACTTTCCGCAGCCGGACTCGCCGACGATGCCGAGGGTCTCACCGGGATAGACCTCGAAGTCGATGCCGTCGACGGCCTTCACGGCCCCGACCTGGCGGCGCAGCAGCCCCTTGGAGATGGGGAAGTGCTTGACCAGTCCGGTCACCCTGAGCAGCGGCTCCGGGGAGTCCACCGCCTGGGCCGGGACGGTGACCACGGCCTGGTCCTGCTTGTCGTTGTCGGGCACAGTCATGTCGGTCACAGCTTCGGCGCAATCTCTTCGGTCCAGATCCGGTCCCGCTGCTCCGGGGAGAGGTGACAGGCGGCCCAGTGGCGGCCGGCGCCCTCCGCGGAGGTGTCGACGAGGGACAGCTCGGGCCGTACGGTCCGCGTGACATCGCCCTTGGGCAGGTCGGCGTACGGGCACCGGGGGTTGAAGGCGCAGCCGCTCGGGATGTTGATCAGGCTGGGCGGCGAGCCCTTGACCGGGATGAGGCGCTCGGTCTGCTCCCGGTCGATGCGCGGCATCGAGCCGAGCAGGCCCCAGGTGTACGGGTGGCGGGGCTCGTAGAACACCTTCTCCGCGCTGCCGCGCTCCACGCACCGGCCGCCGTACATCACGAGGAGGTCGTCGGCCATCTCGGCGACCACGCCGAGGTCGTGCGTGATCATGATGACCGCGGAGCCGAACTCCTTCTGCAGGTCCCGGATCAGGTCGAGGATCTGCGCCTGGACGGTGACGTCGAGGGCGGTGGTGGGTTCGTCCGCGATGAGCAGTTCGGGGTTGTTGACCAGCGCCATCGCGATCATCGCGCGCTGGCGCATGCCGCCGGAGAACTCGTGCGGGTAGCTGTCGACCCGCTTGTGCGGCTCGGGGATGCCCACGCGGTCCAGGAGCTCGACGGCCCGCTTGCGGGCGACCTTCTTGTCGACCTTGTGGTGGACCCGGTAGGCCTCGGAGATCTGCTTGCCGACGGTGAAGTAGGGGTGCATCGCCGACAGCGGGTCCTGGAAGATCATCGCGATCTCCCGGCCGCGCAGCTTGCGGACCTCTTCCTCGGGGCTGGACAGCAGCTCCTTGCCGTCGAGCCAGATCTCGCCGGAGATCCGGGCCCGCTGGCGACCGTACTGGCCGACCCGGTGCAGGCCCATGATGCCCAGCGAGGTCACCGACTTGCCGGAGCCGGACTCGCCGACGATGCCGAGGGTCTTGCCCTTCTCCAGCGTGAAGGAGAGTCCGTCCACGGACTTGACCAGGCCGTCTTCCGTGGGGAAGTGGACCTTGAGGTCGCGTACGTCGAGGAACGCGGTGCCGGGCGCGCCGGTGGCGACGGGCTCGTTCAGTGCGCCCGTCACGGCGGGCGTCGTCGAATCGGTCATGACAGCCTCACTCGGGGGTCGATCACCGCGTACAAGAGGTCGACGACGAGGTTGGCCGCGACGACGAAGAAGGCGGAGATCAAGGTGATGCCGAGAATGACCGGCAGGTCGTGCTCGCTGATGGCGCGGACGGCGCTGTAGCCGAGGCCGTGCAGCGAGAAGGTGTACTCGGTGAGGACGGCGCCGCCCATCAGCGCGCCCAGGTCGAGACCCAGGACGGTCAGGATCGGCGTCATGGTCGAGCGCATCGCGTGCTTGCCGATGACGACGGGTTCCGTCAGCCCCTTGGCGCGCGCGGTGCGGATGTAGTCCTCGTTGAGCACTTCCAGCATGGTCGCGCGGGTGAGCCGCGCGTACATCGCCGCGTAGAGGAAGGCGAGCGAGATCCACGGCAGGACCATGCCGTTGAACCAGGTGCCCGGGTCCTCGGCGAAGGTCTTCTCCGGCCGTCCGAACCAGCCGAGCTGGTCGGAGAAGAAGGCGATGGCGAGCATGCCGGTGAAGTAGATGGGGAGGGAGACGCCGGCGAGGGCGAGGCCCATCGCCGAACGGTCCAGCACCGTACCGCGCTTGAGGGCGGAGATGACGCCGGCGGCGACACCGCCGATCACCCAGAGCACGACGGCACCGGCGGCGAGCGAGAGGGTGACGGGCAGCCAGTCGGTCAGCAGCGGCCACACCTCCTGCTCGGTCTTGAAGGAGTAGCCGAAGCAGGGCGCGGCGCATTGCGTGACGTCGTTGCCGTTGGCGTACGTACGACCCGCCACCAGCCCGACGACGAACTTGCCGAACTGGACGAGGATCGGGTCGTCGAGACCCATCTTCTGCCGGATGCCCTCGATGGCGGCGGGGTCGGACTGCTTGCCGACGAAGTACAGGGCCGGGTCCGTCCCGATCATCTTCGGGAAGAGGAAGAAGATTCCGAAGGTCACCAGCGAGATGACCAACAGCATGACGATGACGGCGAAGATCCGCCGGATGAGATATGCAAGCACTGCGCTCGGCCTGGCTGCGACCCGGGGACGCCCTCTTCTGGAGAGCGCCCCCGAGCCGCCGCCGCGGCCATCACCTGCCCTTCGTGCCTAGCGGGTGTGGCACTGGAACTGAATCGGACGGTTTGTCTACTGGACGCCGAGCGAGGCGTAGTCGTACCGGCCGTTGTACGCGTCGGACGTGTAGACGTTGGTCAGGCGGCTGCTGCGCCACGAGATCGTCTTGTCGTAGACGAAGGGCAGGTAGACCGCGGCCTCGGAGACCTTCTGGTTCATCTGCTTGTAGATGTCGCCGGCCTTGTTGGGGTCGGTCTCCGCGATGGCGTCGTCGAACAGCTTGTTGATCGCCGGGTCGTTGAGCTCGGAGAAGTTGTTGTTGCCGCTCTGCAGGATGAAGCGGCCGTCGACCAGCGGCTGGGAGAAGCCCTGACCGGTCGGGAAGTCGGCGCCCCAGCCCATGATGATGATGCCGTAGCCCTTCTCCTTGACCACCTTCGGCGAACCGATGATGCCGGAGGTCTGGGCGCCGTCGAACTGGTCGACGTCGGCCTCGATGCCGACCTGCTTCAGGGCGTTCTGCAGGGAGACGGCCGTGGCGACCTCGACCGGCTTGTTGTTGCGGACCGCGATGGTGGTCTTGAAGCCGGTCTCCTTGCCACAGGCCTTCAGGGCGGCCTTGGCCTTCTCGACGTTCGGCTTGCCGTCGTTCTTCAGGACCTCGTACGGGTCGTACTTGCCGTCAGCGCCCTTGATGCCCAGCGGCAGCATGTTGGGGGCGATGTCGCCACCGGCCTGCGGGCCGCCGCGGGCGGTCTGCAGGGACTTCTTGTCGGCCGCGTAGATGACGGCCTTGCGGCACTCGATGTTGTCGAACGGCGCGACGGTCTGCGGCATCACGGCGTACCGGATGAAGCCGGTCTGGCCGTTGTCCAGGTTGTCCTTGTGGTCCTTCAGCGCGGTGGCGCGGGCCGCCTGGCCGATGCCGGTCGCGTTGATGTCCAGGTCGAACTCGCCGTTCATCAGGCGCTTGTCCATGTCGTCCGCGTTCGCCATGAACGTGACCGAGATGGTGTCCGGGAGCGCCTTGCGGATGGTGTCCGACTCGGCCTTCCAGGCGGTGTTGCGCGAGAGCTTCATGCTCTTGTTGGGCTCGTACGAGTCGATCTTGTACGGGCCGTTGGAGAAGGGCTTGAGGCCGTACTTGGCCGCGGTGTCCTTGTCCTGCTTGACCGGGCTGGCGGCCGGCATGGCCAGCATCTGCTCGAAGTCGCCGTTGGGCTGCGGGAGCTTGAAGATGATGGTCTTCGCGTCCGGGGTCTCGATCGCCTTGAGGCCGAGCTTGTCCGGGCTGGTGTCCTTGTACGGACCCGGGTACTCGGTCTTCGGGTCGAGGACCTGCATCAGGTAGACCGGGCCGCCGGAGATGACGTCCTGGGCCCAGGTGCGCTCGATGCCGTACTTCACGTCCTGGGCGGTGACGGGGGTGCCGTCCTCCCAGGTCACGTTGTCCTTGAGGGTGTACTTGTAGGTCTTGCCGCCGTCGCTGATCTCCGCGTTGGCGGTGGCCAGGTCGGGGACGAGCTCGGTGCTCTTGGAGCCCGGCTCCGCCTTGAAGCTGACGAGCTGGCGGGCGTAGTAGCGGGAGAAGTCCCACATGAAGCCGTAGTAGCCGCGCTGCGGGTCCCACGAGTCGGCTTCCTGCGTACCGACGAACTTCAGCTCGCCGCCCGCCTTGGTCGAAGCGTTGGCGACCTTGCCGATGGCGGCGTTGAAGCCGCCCGCCGCGGCCGGCTTGTCTTCCGTCTTCGCCTTGCCGTCGTCTCCGCCACAGGCGGTCGCGGACAGCATCGTCGCGAGCACGACGGCCGTGCCGGCGACGAGCCTGCGCTTGGACATGCGATGGGTAGTCACGATGCTCGCAACCCTCCGTTGTGATTCCGGTTCGAAGCCGGGTTCCGGTGTGCCCTGCGGTTCTGACCTACGGGTGCCCTGCGGGATGACCTGCTGGGACGGCTAACGGGAGCCCTTCGGGTCGAGGGCGTCGCGGACGCCGTCGCCGAAGAGGTTGAAGGCCAGCACGGTGATGAAGATCGCCATGCCGGGGAAGATCATGAAGAGCGGATCGTCCTCATAGGTCCGCACGGCCGTCGAGAGGGTCTCGCCCCAGGACGGTGTGGGCGGCTTGACGCCGACGCCCAGGAAGCTGAGCGCGGCCTCGGTCAGCACGTTGGTGGGGATCATCAGCGTCGCGTAGACGGTGATCGGGGCGACCAGGTTCGGCAGCAGCTCGCGGAAGAGGATGTACATCCGCCCGGCGCCCAGGCTCCGCGCGGCTTCGACGTACTCCCGTTCGCGCAGCGACAGGGTCTGTCCGCGGACGATGCGGCCGATGTAGGGCCAGCCGAAGAAGCCGATCACCAGGACCAGTACGGCGATCCGCAGGCCCGATCCCTCGAAGCCCCAGAGCTTGGCGGGGACGACCGAGACCAGCGCGATGATGAAGAGCAGCTGCGGGAAGGCCAGCAGCAGGTCCATGACCCGGCTGATGGCCGCGTCGACCCAGCCGCCGAAGTAGCCGGCGACGATGCCGAAGAAGGTGCCCAGCGAGACCGCCACGAAGGCGGACAGGAAGGCGACCAGCAGGGAGATGCGGGCGCCGTAGATGATGCGGCTGAACACGTCGCGGCCGTTCACCGGCTCGACGCCCAGCAGGAAGTCGCTGCTGATGCCGCCGTAGTCACCGGCGGGCAGGCCCAGCAACGGGTCCAGCTGGTCTTCGTGCAGCTCCTCCGGGGGGTGGCCGAACGCGCTGACGATCAGCGGCGCGAACAGTGCGACGAGGATCAGCAGGAGCACGACGAAACCGCCGGCCAGCGCGACCTTGTCGCGCTTGAGCCGCATCCAGGCGATGCGGCCGGGCGAGCGGCCTTCGATGGCCTTGGCGGGGACGTCGGCTACGGACACGGGTGCGGGTGTCTCCGCGCTCATGTCGTGCAGTGGTGCCGTCATCGTGGTGGGGACCCCTCTCGGCCGACGGGTGGGCCGGCCCATGCCCGCCGCTGTGGCGGCGTTGGTGCGGAGTGGCGCTCGGAGTGCGAGGTACGGATGTGTTGCTGCGGAACGGGGCGTGCTGGTGGTGCGCGTGGTGCTGTGCGAAACAACAGGCGAAGTTCCCGTGACGGGTTCGCCTTTGGAAGACTCACCCGCTCTTGGGTGGGGAGTCTTCATCGGGCGCTCGATCAGCCGCCAGACCCGCAGGTGAATGGATGCGCAACCGTGATCTGAGGGTCGAGTTCCCGTTATCCGGACTTCGCTGTCATCTCAGCGGAGCAAGACATCCTGTTCGGTACGGAATCGGACATGGCGCCCAACTCGGCGCACTAGCGCGCCTATTGGCCGTACATCAGCGTCGAAATCAGGACAACGCAAAGGCCGCACGGAACGACTGTTCCGTGCGGCCTCGGGTGGCTGAATACCGATGTCTCAGTAGGCGGGCGCCTGTCCCTCGCGGTCATAGAAGGGCCTGGTTTGCGCCCGCAGCCACATCGCCACCGGATCGTGTTCGTCCGCGAGCGCGACCGTGCACACGGGCACTCCCTCGGGGACCGCGCCGACCGACTGGCGCATCATCTCGCGCACGGATTCCAGCGCGTGCGCGGAGGCGTCGTACAGGTCGAGCCCGACGGCGAGGTACGGGGACCCCAGCGCGGGCTGCACCCAGGCGCGGCGCAGCGAGCGGACGGCGGGCGTGCGGTGCGCGTGCTGCGTGAGCAGCCCGTAGAACTGCGGCAGCTCGATGGCGGGCTCGGACAGCCGCAGCGGGCCGGCCGGCATCCGGTCCAGCCCGGTGGCGATCCGGCGCAGGTCGGCCCAGGGAATGCCGACGCCGCCGCCCTGGGCGTGCGGGTTGAGCCACAGCCCCCAGCGGTCGGGGTAGAGAGCACGGGCGATGTCCCGGCCGGTGACCACCTCGTACCCGCGGTTCCAGCCGCTGGCGGCCAGCTCCTGCGGGGAGGTCACGCAGGGCGCGTACCCGAGGCCCTCGACCTCCATGCCGCCGTACTGGGCCTCCGGGGAGCCGGGCCGCCCCTGCCAGAGGAGCATCCACAGCCGTCCCTCGGCCAGGGCGTGCAGGAGAGACTCGTAGCTCTCGTAGCGCCCCGGAGTCACCTGGCGCAGCATGTGCTCGACCTGCCCGACCGCGGCCGTGCCTGACGCACTCACCCGGTACCCCTCTTCGTCTGTTCGTCCGCCCGTCGTCCACGCGTGTCGGCCACCAGCTTAAGCGTCACTACGGCAGGTAGAAGGGGCGTACGCGCTCACGTATGTAGTCGACGACCGGGTCCTCGGCGGCGTCGAGCAGGATCAACTGCACCGGCCAGGGCGGTGGTACGCGGGTCAGGGCCCGCCCCAGCGCGTCCATCGGGGCGTTTCGCATGCCGGGCTCCCATCCCAGCAGGTGGACCCCGACGTACAGCTCCGGCGAGCCGCCCTCGACGCTGGCGAGGCAGCGGTGCGCCGCCGCGACGACTCCGGTGGCGCGGAACTCCTCCGCGGCGGCGGCCAGGAACTCGACCGGGTCCTCCTGCCAGTCGGGCTCGTAGAGCCGGACCCGGCCGCCGGTGGCGGGGCCGTCGAGCGGGCTGCGGCCGGTGCGGCAGAGCTCCGCGACGGCCGGCGGGGGCAGGGGCACGCCGACGGATCCCTCGGGGTTGACCGCGATGCCGAGCTGCGGGGGCAGGCCGCGGGCGAAGTCCACGGCGGGGGCGACGGCGAAGTCCATGGCGGGTCCGGCGCAGGCGCGGAACTGCTCCTCGGAGCTGTAGACGGGCACGTAGGCGGCGCCGTCGATGTCCATGGTGGGCAGGTTCAGGCTGTTCACGCCGCCGGGCAGCGGGATCCACAGGTGGCTCCGCCCGAGGACCTCGAGGATCCGTCCCCCGGCGTCCGCCTGTCCGAGCGCCGCCCCGAGCACCTGCTCCAGCTCGTTACCCGGCCACATGTACGTCTCCGCTCGCTTGCCCTTGGTCTCGACCCGAGATTAACGGGCGCCTGCGACACCCCGACCGGGGGCCGACCGCCGGCCGACCGCCGGCCGACCGCTAGAGGAAGCCGATCGAGGTCAGCCGGGACGCCGCCGGGCGGTCCAGCAGGGTCACCGACGCGCAGCCGGCCGGCGGGCGGCCCGCCTCGGCCTCGCGCAGCAGCCGGGCCACCGCCCCCCGGTGCCGGGCGAAGGCGTACGCCGAGACGCCCCGGCCCCGCGCGGCCTGCCCGGCCCGGGCCTCCTCGGGGGTGGTGTCCAGCAGCACCAGGTGCAGCGCGCGGCCGCGCCGCCGGGCCGCCGAGGCCAGCAGCGCCCGTACCCAGCTCTGCGTACCGCAGTCGTGGACGACGGCCGGGGCCCCGGAGCGCAGGACCCTCCACAGGCCCCAGTAGTGCGCGATCCGGACCGCGGGCCGGTACACCGCGTAGGGCAGGGCGGCCGGCATCCGGCGCTCCCACCGCTCGCGGGCGTCCTGGGAGTCGATGCCGCCGCCCTCCGCGGCCCGCTTGATCAGGGTGCTCTTGCCGCCGCCGGGCAGTCCGGAGACCACCACGACGTCCCCGGCGGCGAAGCGGAGCGTCCGCGGGCCCTCGGACCCGCGCAAGTCGCGTACGGCTGCGGGCTCCCCCGCCGCCCCGGCCGCCGCCGGATCCCGTACGAGGGCACGCTGCGTCGGCACCCCGGCCACCGCGCCCTCGACGGTGCCCGTGGTCGTCGCCGCCAGTACTCCGAATCTCCGCACAGTGATCGCCTCCCCCGATACGGGTCACTGGACCCGTTCCCCCTGAGTGTAAAGAGACGGTAATCCGGCGGCGCCGGTTCCGTTCCGGGTCCGCTCCGCTTGCGGACCCCCTCCCCCATTCGGCCGCACGTCGTGCAATGATGTGCGCCATCTGGACACCTAACTGCATACCGGCCGCTTGAATCCGCGCGGGAGAGTCCCGGCACGCCGCAAGGCGGTGCCCGGGCGCCGAAGGAGCAAGTACCTCCCTTGAATCTCTCAGGCCCCGTACCGCGTGGATGAGGCAGATCTGAAAAGCGAGCCGCGCCACCGCCCGTGAGGGCTCCGGCGACGGTTCCACCCAAGGTGCAAGTCGATGGCCTTCCCCTGGAAGCGGGGAACTCTCGGCGAACCTCTCAGGTTCCGATGACAGATGGGGAGGAACTCCTCCTCGTCATGTCATGCCCTGGGACCCGGGAGCCACACCCATGAGCACTGCCCCCCGCCTGACCGCCCTCGATGCGCTGCACCGCTCGCTCGGTGCGACCATGACCGATTTCGCGGGCTGGGACATGCCCCTGCGGTACGCCAGCGAGCGCGACGAGCACAACGCCGTCCGCACCAAGGCCGGTCTGTTCGACCTCTCCCACATGGGCGAGATCACCCTGACCGGCCCGGAGGCCGTCAAGGTCCTGGACTACGCGCTGGTCGGCAACATCTCCACCGTCGGCGTCGGCCGCGCCCGCTACACGCACATCTGCCAGGAGGACGGCGGGATCCTCGACGACCTGATCGTCTACCGCCTGGGCGAGACCGAGTTCATGGTCGTCGCGAACGCCTCCAACGCCCAGGTCGTCCTGGACGCGATCACCGAGCGCGCCGCCGGCTTCGACGCCGAGGTCCGCGACGACCGCGACGCGTACGCGCTGCTCGCGGTGCAGGGTCCGGAGTCCCCCGGCATCCTCGCCTCCCTCACCGACGCCGACCTGGACGGGCTGAAGTACTACGCCGGCCTGCCCGGCACGGTCGCCGGGGTGCCCGCGCTGATCGCACGCACCGGCTACACCGGCGAGGACGGCTTCGAGCTGTTCGTCGCCCCCGAGCACGCCGTGGAGCTGTGGCAGGCCCTGACCAAGGCGGGCGAGGGCGTCGGCCTGGTCCCGGCCGGTCTGTCCTGCCGCGACACCCTGCGCCTGGAAGCGGGCATGCCGCTGTACGGGCACGAGCTGACCACCTCCCTCACCCCGTTCGACGCGGGTCTGGGCCGGGTCGTGAAGTTCGAGAAGGAGGGCGACTTCGTCGGCCGCGCCGCCCTGGAGGCCGCCGCCGAGCGCGCCGCCTCCAACCCGCCGCGCAAGCTGGTCGGCCTGATCGCCGAGGGCCGCCGCGTTCCGCGCGCGGGCTTCTCCGTGACCTTCGACGGCCAGGTCGTCGGCGAGGTCACCTCGGGCGCCCCGTCCCCGACGCTGGGCAAGCCGATCGCGATGGCCTATGTCGACGCGGCGCACGCCGCGCCCGGCACCTCCGGCGTCGGCGTGGACATTCGCGGTACGCATGAGGCGTACGAGGTCGTGGCCCTGCCGTTCTACAAGCGGCAGAAGTAGCCCCGTACCGCACCGCACCGCGCCGCTCATCGGCGCTCATCGGCGCGTCGCGCCGGTCAGCAGGACCACCGTTCGTATCCACTCCCCCGCATCCAGGAGAATCAGGTCATGAGCAACCCCCAGCAGCTGCGTTACAGCAAGGAGCACGAGTGGCTGTCGGTCGCCGAGGACGGCGTCTCGACGGTCGGCATCACGGAGTTCGCGGCCAACGCGCTCGGTGACGTCGTCTACGCCCAGCTCCCCGAGGTGGGCGACACGGTGACCGCGGGCGAGACCTGCGGCGAGCTGGAGTCGACCAAGTCGGTCAGCGACCTGTACTCCCCCGTCACCGGCGAGATCGTCGAGTTCAACCAGGACGTCGTCGACGACCCGGCGCTCGTGAACTCGGCTCCGTTCGAGGGTGGCTGGCTCTTCAAGGTGCGCGTCACGGAGGAGCCGGCCGACCTGCTCTCCGTCGACGAGTACGCCAAGCTCACCGCCGGCAACTGACCCAGGGAACCCTGATGTCTGTACTGAACACTCCCCTCCACGAGCTCGACCCGGACGTCGCCGCCGCCGTCGACGCCGAACTCGTGCGCCAGCAGTCCACCCTGGAAATGATCGCGTCGGAGAACTTCGCTCCGGTCGCCGTCATGGAGGCCCAGGGCTCGGTCCTGACCAACAAGTACGCCGAGGGCTACCCCGGCCGCCGCTACTACGGCGGCTGTGAGCACGTCGACGTGGTCGAGCAGATCGCGATCGACCGCATCAAGGCGCTCTTCGGCGCCGAGGCCGCGAACGTGCAGCCCCACTCGGGCGCGCAGGCCAACGCGGCCGCGATGTTCGCGCTGATCAAGCCGGGCGACACGATCATGGGCCTGAACCTGGCCCACGGCGGTCACCTGACCCACGGCATGAAGATCAACTTCTCCGGCAAGCTCTACAACGTGGTCCCGTACCACGTCGACGAGACCGGCGAGGTCGACATGGCCGAGGTCGAGCGCCTCGCCAAGGAGACCAAGCCGCAGCTGATCGTCGCGGGCTGGTCCGCCTACCCGCGCCAGCTGGACTTCGCCGCCTTCCGCCGCATCGCGGACGAGGTCGGCGCGTACCTGATGGTCGACATGGCGCACTTCGCCGGCCTGGTCGCCGCGGGTCTGCACCCGAACCCGGTCCCGCACGCCCACGTCGTCACCACCACCACGCACAAGACCCTCGGCGGTCCGCGCGGCGGTGTCATCCTGTCGACGCAGGAGCTGGCCAAGAAGATCAACTCCGCGGTCTTCCCGGGTCAGCAGGGCGGCCCGCTGGAGCACGTGATCGCGGCCAAGGCCGTCTCCTTCCTCGTCGCGGCCTCGCCCGAGTTCAAGGAGCGCCAGGAGCGCACCCTGGAGGGCGCGAAGATCCTCGCCGCCCGTCTGGTCCAGGACGACGTCAAGGCCGTGGGCGTGGACGTCCTCACCGGCGGCACCGACGTGCACCTGGTCCTGGTCGACCTGCGCAACTCCGAGCTGGACGGCCAGCAGGCCGAGGACCGCCTCCACGAGGTCGGCATCACGGTCAACCGCAACGCCATCCCGAACGACCCGCGGCCGCCGATGGTCACCTCGGGTCTGCGGATCGGTACGCCGGCGCTGGCCACCCGCGGTTTCGACGCCGAGGCCTTCGCCGAGGTCGCCGAGATCATCGCGCAGGCGCTGAAGCCCGCCTACGACGCCGAGGACCTCAAGGCGCGCGTCTCGGCGCTCGCCGCGAAGTTCCCGCTGTACCCGACGCTCTAGGCACCGGCTTGGGAGGGCCCGGTCTTGTTGTGCACAGGGCCGGGCCCCTTTCATGACCAAAGCCCCAGGCGGATGCGACCTCTTGCCGCTGATTCTTCCAATAAATGGCAAATAGGCTCCGAATAAGGAACGACCGCACCCCCTGGCAGGACGGACAGCACACCCCATGGACATGAGCGCAGCGAACAAGAAGGGACTCAGTCTCTTCGCCCTGATCATGATCGGGCTCGGCTCGATCTTCGGATCGGGCTGGCTCTTCGGGGCGGGCCAGGCGGCCGCCGTCGCAGGACCCGCGGCGATCATCGCCTGGGTCATCGGTGCCGTCTTCATCGGCATGATCGCCATGTCCTACGCGGAGGTGGGCGCCGCCTACCCGCTGCCCGGCTCGATGGCCCGCTTCGGCACCATCTCGCACGGGCCGGTGCTGGGCTTCATCACCGGCTGGGCGGTCTGGATCGCCATCGCGGCCCTGATCCCGATCGAGTCCATCGCCGGTACGCAGTACATGTCCTCCTGGAACTTCGGCTGGGCCAAGGGCCTGGTCGAGAACGGCGGGCTGACGACCTCCGGCATGGCGATGGCGCTGTTCCTGACCGTGGCGCTGTGGCTGGCCTGCTACTGGTCGGTCGCGCTGCTCGCCAAGGCGAACAACCTCCTCACCCTGGTCAAGTTCGCCATCCCGGTGCTCGCCGTGATCGCCCTGATCGCCTCCGGCTTCCACACCGGCAACTTCACCGACCACGGCGGCTTCGCGCCCAACGGCTGGTCGGCGGTCATGACCGCCGTCACCACCTCCGGCGTGGTCTTCGCCTTCAACGGCTTCCAGGCCGTCGTCAACCTCGGCGGCGCCGCCAAGAACCCCGGCCGCGCCATTCCGCTGGCCCTGGTCGGCGCGCTCTCCCTCGGCCTGGTCATCTACCTGGCCCTGCAGATCGCCTTCATCGGCGGTGTCCCGCCTACGAGGCTGGCCGAGGCCGGCGGCTGGAGCGGCATCAACTTCTCCTCGCCGTTCGCCGACCTCGCCAAGATGCTGATGCTGCACTGGGTCGTCACGATGCTCCAGTTCGGTGCCTTCATCTCCCCGTCCGGCGCCAACATCGGCAACGTCGCCTCGGCCTCGTACATGGCGCAGAACCTGGCGGACACCGGCTTCTTCCCGAAGAAGATCCGCGAGGTCCACCCGAAGTACGGCACCGCGCGTCCCGCGATGTGGCTGAACCTCGGCTTCTCGATCCTGCTGCTGGTCACCGTCGGCCACAGCTGGGAGGCCCTGGCCAGCGTGGTCTCCGCCGCGATGGTGGTCTCGTACCTCATCGGCCCGATCGCGGTCGGCGTCTTCCGCAGGACCAAGCCCGAGCTGCCCCGTCCCTTCCGCCTGCCGGCGGCCAGGATCCTGTGTCCGATCACCTTCGCCTTCGCCGCCTGCGCCCTGTACTGGTCCAAGTGGCCCGACACCGGCAAGGTGGTGCTGCTCACCCTGGTCGCCGCCCCGATCGCGGCCGTCGTGCTCAAGCGCAAGGGCGAGAAGAACCTGGCCAAGCAGTTCGCCCCGGCCTGGTGGATGATCGCCTTCCTGCTGTGGCTCGGCACCCTGTCGGCGCTCGGCAGCAAGGAATTCGGCGGCCACGGGATCATCCCGGGCGGCGTGGACATCGCCCTCGTGGGCCTCTCGGCCCTGGGCTTCTACTTCTGGGCCGTACGGTCCGGGGTCAAGGCCCACTACGCGGGCCTCCCGGGCCCCGACCCGGTCCTGGACGCCCCCGGGGCCGACAGCGGCGCCGCCGAGCAGTCCGACGCACCGGAGCGCGCACTGAGCCACGCCTGAGCGTCCCCCTCCCGACCCGTCCGGCGGCCGAGCTGTTCACCTCACCGCGTTAAGCTCGGCTGCCGGACAAAATCCGCAGATCATCCCCGATCAACCCGATCAGCCCCTCCTGCCCACGCTTCCCACCCACGAGCAGACATAGGAGTCCGCAACCGTGGCCATCTCCGTCTTCGATCTCTTCTCGATCGGCATCGGTCCCTCTTCCTCCCACACCGTCGGACCGATGCGCGCCGCGCGCATGTTCGTGACCCGGCTCAAGAAGGACGGCGTCCTCGCCCAGACCGCCTCGGTCCGGGCCGAGCTCTTCGGCTCGCTCGGGGCCACCGGGCACGGCCACGGCACCCCCAAGGCGGTGCTGCTGGGCCTGGAGGGCCACTCGCCCCGCACCGTGAACGTGGAGACCGCCGACGCCGAGGTCGAGCGCATCCGCCAGACGGGCCGCCTGCGCCTGCTCGGCACGGAAATAGGTGACGGCCACGAGATCGACTTCGACGAGCCGAACCAGCTGATCCTGCACCGCCGGCGCTCGCTCCCGTACCACGCGAACGGCATGACGCTCTTCGCGTACGACGAGGCGGGCACCCCGCTGCTGGAGAAGACCTACTACTCGGTCGGCGGCGGGTTCGTCGTGGACGAGGACGCGGTCGGCGAGGACCGGATCAAGCTCGACGACACCCCGCTGAAGTACCCCTTCCGCAGCGGTGACGAGATGCTCCGTCTCGCGAACGAGACCGGCCTGTCGATCTCCTCGATGATGCTGGAGAACGAGAAGGCCTGGCGCACCGAGGACGAGATCCGCGAGGGGCTGCTGGAGATCTGGCGCGTCATGCAGGCCTGCGTCGCGCGCGGCATGTCCCGCGAGGGCATCCTCCCCGGCGGCCTGCGGGTCAAGCGCCGGGCCGCCTCCACGGCGCGCCAGCTGCGCACCGAGGGTGACCCGATGATGCACCGCAGCGAGTGGGCGACCATCTACGCGATGGCGGTCAACGAGGAGAACGCGGCCGGCGGCCGGGTCGTCACCGCCCCGACGAACGGTGCGGCGGGCGTCCTCCCGGCGGTCCTGCACTACTACATGAACTTCGTGCCCGGCGCCGACGAGGACGGCGTGGTCCGCTTCCTCCTCGCCGCGGGAGCGATCGGCATGCTCTTCAAGGAGAACGCCTCGATCTCCGGCGCCGAGGTCGGCTGCCAGGGCGAGGTCGGCTCGGCCTGCTCGATGGCGGCCGGCGCGCTGGCCGAGGTGCTGGGCGGCACCCCGGAGCAGGTCGAGAACGCGGCCGAGATCGGCATGGAGCACAACCTCGGCCTGACCTGCGACCCGGTCGGCGGACTCGTGCAGATCCCCTGCATCGAGCGCAACGGCATGGCGGCGGTCAAGGCCGTCACCGCGGCCAAGATGGCGATGCGCGGCGACGGCAGCCACAAGGTCTCCCTCGACAAGGTCATCAAGACCATGAAGGAGACGGGCGCCGACATGAAGGTCAAGTACAAGGAGACCGCCCGCGGCGGCCTCGCGGTCAACGTCATCGAGTGCTGACCCGCACCGTCTGACCGATTCGGGCCCCGACGCTTGGCGTCGGGGCCTTCGTCGTTTCCCGTGCCGGGCAGGTGGGTGGGTTACGCCAGTAACTTCGTTCGAGATTGGGGGGTATATGAGGTTTGGCGGTGAGTTACTCACGCTTGAGGGGGAACAAGGCAGTCTGAGCTGGTTTCTTGATGATCACGTACGCCAGGGTGAGGGCACGACGTCGCGTCCACACCCCCGGCGGTCGGCCAACCGTCTTGGACCACAGCCGTTTTGCTTAACTGGAGGACTTGAAACATGGCAAGCACCCGCAGCATCCGCGTGATGGCGGCCGCCGCATCGCTCCCCCTCGCCTTCGCGCTCCTCTCGGGCGTCGCCCAGGCCGACAACGGGGCCGGTGCGGCCGGGACCGCGTCGAACGCGGCCCTCGCCGGCGTCCTCGGCAGCGGGGTGGGCGGCAGCAACACCGGCAACTCCTCCACCGCCCAGCAGGTCGCCTCGGGCTTCGGCGCCTCCAACCAGAACAACGGCGCCCAGGCCAACGGTTCGGGCTTCACCGCGATCGGCCAGTCCAACGCGCACGAGTCCTTCATCTACAACCCGCTCCCGTAGTTCCGGCCGGGGCCCGCCCCGGTCACGCCCTTCCGCCGGGCCCCGACCTCCCCCCGGAGGCCGGGGCTCGGTGCGTCGGGCCGGGGCTCGGTGCGTCGGGCGAAGTCGGGCCGAGCGGCCCGGCCGGACGGGACTTTTGGCCACGGGAAAGGGGCCCTGGGGTGGGCTAACTTGCCCGAGTGGGCTTTGTGGCGCGTGCGCCGGCGAGTGCCCACCCCGAGAGAGAGGCGCCCGCATGACCGGCACCGAACACCGCGTCCTCCCGCTGCGCCTGGAGACCGCGCCCGCGGCCGTCCCGGTGCGGGGCGTCTTCGTGTACCGCACCGAGCGGCCCTACGAGATCTCCCTCGACTTCGAGGGTGCCGGCATGCACCTCGCCCGCTGGGTCTTCTCCCGGGAACTGCTGCTCGACGGCCACGTCTGCGCCACCGGCGAGGGCGACATACAGGTGTGGCCGCGCTGGAAGGGCACCGAGCCGCGGGTCTTCTTCGCCTTCAGCAACGGCGAGCAGTCGTGCGTGGTGTCGGCCCGGGCCAAGGACGTACAGGCGCTGTGCCGCCGGATGACCGAGCTGGTGCCCCGCGGCCAGGAGCACCGGCACTACGACCTCGACGCCGAGCTGAACGCCCTCCTGCCCAGCTGACCGGGGCGAATCCGGCGGTACGCTGTGGGACCCGGCGGGACCCGGCAGAGCGGGTGATCCCGGTGCAACCACGACCGTACCGGGCGCGTCTTCACGGGTGACACCGTTCCCCGTCTCTCGGAATCGAGGGGACGCAATGAACCGTCCACGCCGCCGGCAGGCCACCGCACTGGGGTTGGGCGCACTGCTCGCCACCATGCTCGCCTTCGCCGCACCGGCTTCCGCCGCAGCCACCACGGCCGCATCCACCACCACAGCCACCCAGACTCCGCTCGTCGTCAATGCCCGCTGGGGCGGTCACTGCACGTACGACCGGGTGGTCATCGACCTTCAGGGGTACGTCCCCGGGGTCACCGTCACCCCCGTCACCAAGCTGGTCTACGACGGGTCGGGCAAGCCCGTCCCGCTGGCCGGGCGGTACTTCCTGGAGATCCGCCTGCACCCCGCCGCCGGACACGACGACGCGGGCAACAACGTCTACCGCGGGCCCAAGCTCCTCAAGATCTACCTGCCCAAGCTGAAGGGCATCGCCCTGACCGGCGACTACGAGGGGTACGTCACCTTCGGCGCCGCCTTCGACACCAAGCCCGCCTACACCTCCTTCAAGCTGCACGCCCCGGAGCGCTTCGTCCTGGACATCGCGCACCCGAACGTCTGCTGAGCACCCGCCGGCGGGAGGCCGGGCCGGCGCCTACCGGTGCTCGGGATTCGGGAAGTCGAAGCGGCGGCCCGCGTCCCACAGGGAGCGCCGGTTGCCGTGCGCCGGCATCCCGCCGGACCCCTTGAGCAGGGCGGCCAGGTGCGTCCGCACCTGCCTGCGAGATCGGCTCTGACGCCCGCCTGTGACGGAACCCCGCGACGACGCGATGTCAGTCCTCCGCGGCCAGGCGCCGCACCTCGGCCAGCGCCTCGTTCACCGCTGCCGGGATGTCCGTCACCGGAAAGCGCGCGTGCCGCACCGTGCCGTCACGGTCGACGACCAGCACGGTCCGCTTCAGTCGCAGCAGTTGTCCGGCACGAAAGGTGGGCAGGCGCAGGGCGGTGGCGAGGTGGAGGTCGACGTCGGAGAGGAGGGTGAAGGGGATGCCCTCCTGGCTCGCGAACACGCGCTGTTCGTCGGGGCGTTGGGTGCTGACGCCGCGCACCTCCGCACCCGCGGCGCGGAAGTCCTCGTAGGCGTCCCGGAAGAGCCGGTTCTCCAGCGTGCAGCCGACGGTGCCGGGGATGCGCGACCAGCCCTCCGGTAGGGGGCTGGGGCTCCCCGTCGCCGGATAGCAGAACAGGACGGTGGCCACGCTGTCGGCCACCGGGTCAACCGGCGCGCCGTCTCGGTGACCGGACAGCCGCAGGCGCGGCAGCCGCCGGCCCGTCAGGTCCGCGACGCGCCGTGCCTCCGCGCTCGTCTCGCCGGCGGTGCCGCTGAGAGAGCCGTCGCCGAGGAGCCAGCGGTCGGCCCAGTCCTGCATCGACAGCAGGACCGGCAGCAGCCCCCGGCCGCTCTCGGTCAGCCGGTACTCGTGCCGCGTCGGCCGCTCCTGGTACGGGACCTTCTCCAGCACTCCCGTCTCCACCAGGTGCGCCAGGCGCTCGGCGAGGACCTTCCGGGAGATGCCCAGCTCCTCCTGGAGCGCGTCGAACTTGTGGTGTCCTCGGGCGGCCTCCCGGATCAGGAGCAGGCTCCACCAGTCGCCGACCACCGCCGCGGCTTGCGCGATCGCGCAGGCGGCGTCCCGCTCGGGGATCGACCTCATCACTACGTCTCCACTTCTGCGCGCACGGCGGCCGTTCGCCGGGACCATCTTGCGCCATGGGGTCAGTTCCGGATAGAAACTCACCTGGAACGAGTGAGTTCCCAAAAGAGACTGACAAGACCCGGGGGTGGGCTCCGCATGAGCGGAACACAGGCGATCCAAGAGCACGACCGACGCGACGACGAAGGGGAGACCTCATCGCCGGGCGTCTTCTGGCGCTTCTGGGCCGCCGCCACGGTCAGCGGCGCAGGCACCGCCGTCACCGTCCTCGCCCTGCCGCTCGTCGCCCTCACCGTTCTGGACGCCACCGCTTTCCAGGTCGCCCTGCTCGCCGCCGCCGGGCAGGTCTCCTGGCTGCTGCTCAGCCTCCCGGCCGGCGTCCTCGCGCAGCGCGTGCCGCTGCGCCGACTCCAGGTCACGCTGGACCTCGTACGGTTCGCGGCGCTCGGATCGCTGCCGCTCGCCTGGTGGATCGGCACGCTCACGTATCCGCACCTGCTGTTCGCGGCGCTCGTCACCGGCTCGGCGACCGTGCTGTTCGACATCGGCAACTCGACCTTCCTGCCCGCCGTCGTCCCGGCCCGGCAGCTGGCCGCCCGCAACAGCGTCATGTCGGGCACGCACGCCGTCACCGACACCGGCGGCCCCTCCCTCGGCGGCGTCCTGATCGGTGCGACGGGCCCGGTCGGCGCGATCGTCGTGGACGCCGCCAGCTACCTGGCCTCCGCCGTGCTCTTGCGCACCCTCCCCGAGAGCCGCCCCGCACCCCGCACCGGCGAGAGCGCGCTGCGGCTGATGCGCGCGGGATGGCGGTACGTCACCAAGCACCCGGTCATGCGCCCCTGCATGATCTGGGCGACCGCCGCCAACTTCCTCAACGCGGCCCTCGTCACCCTCACCCCCCTCTACCTGGTCCGCGGAGCCGGCCTCGACTCCGTGCAGCTCGGTCTCGTCCTTGCCATGGACGGGGTCGGCGCGCTCGCCGGCGCCGCCGTCGCGGTCCGCGTGACCACACGCCTCGGCACCGCACGGGGCATCATCCTGGCCGATCTGACGGGCGGCGCGCTGCTCCTGCTCGCCCCGCTGACCACGTCGGCGGGGGACGCGTACTGGTTCGCCCTGGGCAACGCCGGCTTCGCCTTCGGCACCGTCATCGGCTCGATCACCACCCGCACCTACCGGCAGACGCAGTCGCCCCCGGAACTGCTGTCCCGCGTGATGGCCACGGTCCGTTTCGTCTCCTGGGGCGCGCTGCCCCTCGGCGCGCTCACCGCCGGCCTCCTCGCCACCCACTTCGGCGCCCGTACCGCGCTCTGGACCGTCTGCGCCGCCGCCCTCCTACCCCCGCTCTACCTCTTCTCCACCAAGGTGGGCCGCCACCGCGACCTCATCTGACGGCCTAGCTCAACGGTGCTCGGGGTTCTCGAAGTCGAACCGGCAGCCGGCGTCCCACTCGGAGCGCTGGTTTCCGTGGGCGGGGATGCCACCGGTGTCCTTGAGCATCCTCGCCAGGTGGAGCTGGTTCCAGGTCATGAAGGTCGTGTTGCGGTTCGTGAAGTCGTTGTCCGGCCCGCCGGAGCCGGGGTCGAGGTACGACGGGCCCGGGCCGGCCTCGCCGACCCAGCCCGCGTCCGCCTGCGGCGGAATGACGTATCCGAGGTGCTGGAGGCTGTACAGGACGTTCATCGCGCAGTGCTTGGCGCCGTCCTCGTTGCCGGTGATCAGGCAGCCGCCCACGCGGCCGTAGTAGGCGTACTGGCCGAGCTCGTTGAGGATCGACGAGCAGGCGTACAGGCGCTCGATCACCTTCTTCATGACCGAGGAGTTGTCACCCAGCCATACGGGCCCGGCCAGCGTGAGGATGTCCGCGGCCATGACCTTGGAGTAGATGACCGGCCACTCGTCGGTCTCCCAGCCGTGGTCCGTCATGTCCGGCCAGACGCCGGTCGCGATGTCGAGGTCCACTGCCCTGAGGACCTCGACCTGGACACCCTGGCGCTGCATGATGCCGGTGCTGATGTCGATCAGGCCCTGCGTGTGGCTCCGTTCCGGCGACCGCTTGAGGGTGCAGTTGATCACCACGGCACGCAGGTCGTCATGAGACATGGCCTTGTCAGTCATCGTCGTGCTCCTCCGGTAGCCACCCGCCCAGACTCACCGGCACACGGCAGGCCCGCCACCCGGCCGCACCCGTCCGGGTCGTCCGGGTGAAACAGCACGGCCGGAATAGTGCGGCGACGCGGGACAGCCCGCCTTCGGCGGTCACGGAGCTGTGGAACTCCCTTTTCAGCCCGGGGCATTGAGGCGGACGGCGACGGCGCCGACACGCGGCGTGACGCACAAGCGGAATCCGGTCACCGCTCGGCGCGATTGGGGCGGGTTGTTCCCGGTCCGTGCGGCCGACTAGGGTCAGCGGGCCTTGGTGTTCGGGAAACCGGTGGGAAACCGGTGCGGCCCTCGCCACTGTGATCGGGAAGTCCGGCTCCACTCCTGCGGGAAAGCCACTGGGCTGCGCGGGAGGTTCCGCGCTGCCCGGGAAGGCGGAGCATGGACGTCAACCCGTGAGCCAGGAGACCGGCCGGGGCGCGTTGTCCATCCACGAGGTGCTGGAGAGGTCTCCCTACTCATGCATATAGCCGAGGGGTTCCTGCCCCCTTTGCACGCGGTCGCCTGGGGCGCCGTGTCCGCCCCCTTCGTCGTCCACGGCGTCCGCTCGCTCACCCGCGAGGTGAAGGCCAACCCGGAGAGCACGCTGCTGCTCGGTGCGTCCGGGGCCTTCACCTTCGTCCTGTCCGCCCTGAAGATCCCTTCGGTGACGGGCAGTTGCTCGCACCCCACCGGCACCGGGCTCGGGGCGATCCTGTTCCGGCCGCCGATCATGGCGGTGCTCGGCACGATCACCCTGCTGTTCCAGGCCCTGCTGCTGGCGCACGGCGGGCTCACCACCCTCGGCGCCAACGTCTTCTCTATGGCCATCGCCGGCCCGTGGGCGGGCTACGCCGTCTACCGGCTCCTGCGGAAGTCCGGACTCCCGCTGATGGTGACCGTGTTCTTCGGCGCCTTCTTCGCCGATCTGGTCACCTACTGCGTCACCAGCGTGCAGCTCGCCCTGGCCTTCCCTGACCCGGCCTCCGGAATCGCGGGCTCGCTCGCGAAGTTCGGCGGGATCTTCGCGGTCACGCAGATCCCGCTGGCCGTGAGCGAGGGGCTGCTGACCGTCCTGGTGATGCGGCTGCTGATGGCGTCGAGCAAGTCGGACCTGGTCCGGCTGGGCGTCGCCAAGCTGACGGCCCCCCGTACCGGAGAGAAGGCGGCGGCCTGATGAACGGCATGTCCAAGAACGCGAAGATCAACACCCTGCTGCTGCTCCTGGTGGCGGCGCTGGCCGTCCTGCCGATCGCCCTGGGGCTGGGCGAGGGCAAGGAGGAGCCCTTCACCGGCGCCGACGCGCAGGCGGAGGCGGCGATCACCGAGCTGAAGCCGGACTACGAGCCCTGGTTCTCCCCGCTGTACGAGCCCCCCTCCGGCGAGGTCGAGTCCGCGCTGTTCGCCTTGCAGGCGGCGCTGGGCGCGGGCGTCCTCGCGTACTACTTCGGGGTCCGCAAGGGCCGCCGCCAGGGTGCGGCCGCCGCCGCGGCCGCTCCCGCCGCCGCACCGGAGGCGTAGCCGGGTGCTGCCGATCGACGTGGCCGCGCACGGCAGTCGCTGGCGCGGCCGGCACCCGCTGGAGAAGGCCCTGCTCGGGATCGGGCTGACGGTCACCGCCGTGTGCCTGCCGCCCTGGCCGGGCGGGCCGCTGGTGGCCGCCGCCACCCTCGCCGTGCTGCTCGGCCCGGCCGGGGTGGCTGGCCGGCAGCTCTGGCGGGCCTTCCGGATCCCGCTCGGCTTCTGCTTCACCGGGGCGCTGCCCCTGCTGTTCGCGGTCGGCGGCCCGGCGGGGCCGGTGTCCCTGGCCCCCGACGGCCCCCGGCTCGCCGCCGAACTGCTGCTGCGCACCTCGGCGGCCTCGCTCGGGCTGCTGCTGTTCGCCTTCACCACCCCGGTCTCCGACGTACTGCCCCGGCTGGTCCGGGCCGGGGTGCCGGCCCCCGTGGTGGACGTGGCCCTGGTCATGTACCGGATCGGCTTCCTGCTGCTCGACTCCATGGCCCAGGTCCGCCGGGCCCAGGCCGCCCGGCTCGGGCACACCGGCCGGGCGGCGCTGTGGCGTTCCCTGGCCGGACTGGCCGCCACCTCCTTCGTACGGGCCTTCGACCGCGCGGCCAAGCTCCAGGCGGGTCTGGCCGGACGCGGCTACGACGGCGCGCTGCGGGTCCTCGTACCGGAGGCGGCCCTGTCGTGGCGCTTCCTGACGGCCACCGCCGGCCTGCTGGCGGCCCTGATCACCCTGACCCTCACCCTGAAGGGGCTGTACTCGTGAACCCGTCACTGAACCCGGTGGTGGAACTGTCCGGCGCGGGCTACGCCTACGAGGACGGCCCGGCGGTCCTGACCGGCGTCGACTTCGCCATCGCGCCGGGCCGGGCGCTGGCCCTGCTGGGCCGCAACGGCAGCGGCAAGACCACGCTGATGCGGCTGCTGAGCGGCGGCCTGCGGCCCGGCGCGGGATCGCTGTGGCTGGACGGCACGGAGGTCTCGTACGACCGGGCCGGACTGACCCGGCTGCGCACGTCCGTCCAGCTGGTGGTGCAGGACCCCGACGACCAGCTGTTCGCGGCTTCGGTCGAACAGGACGTCTCCTTCGGCCCGATGAACCTGGGACTGTCCGCTCCGGAGGTCCGCGCCCGCGTGGACGCGGCCCTCGCCGCCCTGGACATCACCCGGCTCCGGGACCGCCCCACCCACCTGCTCTCCTACGGCCAGCGCAAGCGCGCGGCGATCGCGGGGGCGGTGGCGATGGCTCCGCGGGTGCTGATCCTGGACGAGCCGACGGCCGGCCTGGACCCGGACGGCCAGGAGCGGCTCCTCGACGTCCTCGCGGGACTGCGCGCCTCCGGCACGACGGTGGTCATGGCCACCCACGACGTGGACCTGGCGGTCCGCTGGGCCGACGACGCGGCGGTCCTCACCCCGGCGGGCATCCGCTTCGGTCCGGCGGAGGCCCTCCTCTCGGAGCCGGCCCTCCTGACCGAGGCGGGCCTGCGCCAGGCCTGGTCCCCGGCGGTGGCCGCGCTGTTGCGGGCCCACGGCCTGCTCGCTCCCGACGCCCCCGGCCCCCGCAACCCGGAGGCGCTGGCCGCCTGGCGGTAGCTCGCCGGAGGGGCTGGACGGCGAGGCCGGGACGGCCTGCCGGCCGGACGGGGACCGGGTCGCCGTCGCCACCGTCGAAAGGGCGGCTCGGACGAACCCGTGGCCCTCGCCCTGGAGAAGGGCATCGCGGTCCTCGATCTGCCGCAAACCTAGGATGGCCGCATGTCGCTCCCGCACGCCATCCTCACCGCCCTGCTCGAGAAGCCCTCGTCGGGGCTGGAGCTGACCCGGCGGTTCGACAAGTCGATCGGGTACTTCTGGTCCGCGACGCACCAGCAGATCTACCGCGAGCTCGGCCGGTTGGAGGAGTCGGGGCTGATCCGGGCGCTGCCCAGCGAGGGTCCCGCGCGCGGGCAGAAGAAGGAGTACGAGGTGCTGCCCGCCGGGAGCGGGGAGCTGGCGCGGTGGGTCGGGGAGCGTCAGGACCCCAAGGCGGTGCGGGATCCCCTGCTGCTGCGGATCCGGGCGGCCGCGGTGGTCGGACCGCAGGGGCTGGCCGCCGAGCTGCGGCGGCATCTGGAGCTGCACCGGGCCCAGTTGGCCGTGTACGAGGGCATCGAGGAGAAGGATTTCCCGGCCGGCCGGGACTCCGACGAGGACCGGCTGCGGCGTGTCGTGCTGCACGCGGGAACCGGGCTGGAGACCTTCTGGCTGCGCTGGCTGGAGGAGGCCCTCGCCGAGGTGGAGGGCATGACCGGCGGGCCGCGCCGGGCCTGACGCGCGCCCCCGGCCCGACAGGGGGCCAGGGGGCGGCGCGGATGCCTACTTGTTCAGGGAGGCCCAGAACTCGTCGAAGCTCAGCAGGCCGTCGTCGTTCGAGTCCTTGGCGGCGATCACGGCCTCCGCGACCGGACCGGTGACGAACGGGTCGCCCATCTCCGCCATCGCCGAACGGAACTCGTCGGCCGTGACGAAGCCGTCACCGTTCACGTCGAACTTGCCGAACGTCGTCCGTGCGCTCTCGATGTCCGCCACTGGGTCCACCCCTTCTTGCTTGGTGCTTGTTGACCGGCTCAGGGTAGCGGCACGCCCGGCCCCCTCACGCCCCGGGTCCCGTTCGAGCGGCAGATAGAAATTCAATTACCCTTCCGTAGTGCGGAAGCGATAATTCCAGCCAACAATTCAAGCCTCCACTTGTCACGCTCCGGGGCCACCGCATAACGTAGTGACATTGCCGCCACACCGGGAGCGCAGGGCTCCCAGGGACAAGCAGCAACAAGGGCGATCACACAGGTGACGATCACAGCTGACGCATCATTCGAAGTTCTGCCCTTCACCCGCACTTGCCACCACATCTGGGAAGACGGCGACCATGTGCTCATCGGAGTGAGTCCTGGCAACAGCTACTTCAGCTCCGAGCGCATATCCAGCCTCACCCGATGGGCCACGACCCGCTTCGCACAGGTCGACTTCGTCTACGCAGACCTCCACGTGGACGGGATGTTCGCCGCCTTCGGCTACACCCGGGAACACGCGGAGAAGCGTGCGACGAAGGAAATCAAGGCAGTCCGGCGAAGGATTCTCAAGGGCGTGGAGGAATCAGGACCTCCGAACGCCGAGATCCGAGTGAGGGCACTTTCGGAGTTCCAGACGAACCCCGTCTACCAACTTCTGCACCGACGCGTACTCCATTTCCTGGAGACCGACGACGAATTCCGCAAGGGCTGCGAGGAAATGGCCCTGCACTTTGTCGGCTCCAAGTTGCCGGAAGGTGAATCCATCACCGACGCACAGTTGCAGGTGTGTTTCGATTACATGGCGGCAGAGCTGCCGTTCTTCATCGACACCCCGAGCATTCTCGACGTGCCGTCCTCCGTGGCGGCCTACCACGTCAAGATGCCGATGACCGACGTCCTCTTTGCGCGCGGTGGGGGACTCCGCGCGACGAGGAACCAGGCATACGCCGTGGTGCGCCCCGAGGCGGCCGAAAGCGCGCAGAGCAACCCGAACCACCCGATCACGCACACGCACGCGCACACCGCACCAACCGAAGGGACCGTCGATGAGCGTCGAGCAGCTTGAGGCCCATTCCGATCAGAGAGGCGGAGAGACCACCGGGCCCCTCATCGACTTCCCCCTCTCGCGGCGCGGTGACGTGCTCCCCGAGGAGTGCACCTGGCTCCGCGAGAAGGCGCCGGTCGCGAAGGTCCGCACCCTCACCGGGGACCCGGCCTGGCTGGTGAGCAGCTACGCGCTGGCCAAGCAGGTGCTGGAGGACGAGCGCTTCAGCCTCAAGGACACGGCCAATGCCGGCGTCCCGCGCCAGTACGCACTGACGATCCCGCCCGAGGTCGTCAACAACATGGGCAACATCAACAGCGCCGGACTGCGCAACGCGGTCATGAAGGCGCTCAACCCGCGCCAGAAGGGCCTGCAGGACTGGCTGCGCGCGAAGGCCGGCGAGCTCATCGACCAGCTCCTCGCCGAAGGGGGGCCCGCCGACCTGCGGGCCGGGTTCGCCGACCCCTTCTCCGCGGCCATGCACTGCCAGGTGCTGGGCGTGCCGTTCGAGGACTGGCGGCGGCTGATGTCGGGGCTGGACGTCGCGTTCATGACCGCGCGCGAGCCGTTCGCCGACTCCGCGCTCAACTGGTACAAGGACGTCGGCTACTTCGAGGAGCAGCTGAAGGCGCAGCTGGCGCTGCCTGCCGAGGAGCGTACGGGGCTCCTCGGCAAGTTCGCCGAGCTGAAGGAGGCGGACCCGGAGTCGGCGCACCTGACCGACGACATGTTCGCCACCGTCGCCGTCTCGCTCTTCGGGGCCGGCGCCGTCTCCACCTCCGCGTTCCTGACCCTGGCGGTCCTGGCGCTGCTGCAGAAGCCCGAGCTCATCGGGTACCTGCGCAAGCACCCGGAGCGCATGGGCAAGGCCGTGGACGAGCTGCTCCGCTGGAACCTGTCCGTCGGCGACGGCCTGCCGCGCATCGCGTTGGCTGACATCCAGGTCGGGGACGTGCTGGTCAAGGAGGGCGAGCTGGTCCTCGTCCTGCTGGAGGGGGCCAACTTCGACCCGGAGGCCTTCGAGAACCCCGACGAGCTGGACCTGGAGCGCGAGAGCTCCAACGCCAACCTCGCCTTCGGCGCCGGCCGGCACTTCTGCCCGGCCTCCGCGCTGGGCCGGGCACACGCCGAGATCGCGCTGGAGGTGCTGGTCGAGCGGCTGCCCGAGCTGCGTCTCGCGGTGCCGGCGGAGAACCTCGTGTGGCGGACCGGCTTCATCAAGCGGCTTCCCGAGCGGCTCCCCGTCGCCTGGTGACGGTGAGCGCATGAGCGTGCCCCGGGAGCTGTGCGAGCCCCCGGGGCACTCCCACGTCCTGCCGGATTCCCGTCCCTACCGGAAGATGCCGGTGTGGCCGAGGGAGTAGCGGCCGGGCTGCGGGTAGACGGCGAGGCCGTGCGGTCCGCCGCCCACCGGGATCTTGGCGAGCTGCTTGCCGGTGGTGGTGTCGATGGCGTAGACCTCGGAGTTGTAGCGGCCCGAGAGCCACAGCACCTTGCCGTCGGCGGAGACCCCGCCCATGTCGGGGCTGCCGCCTTCGGGCAGCTCCCACTTCTTCGTCAGCTTGTTCTGAGTGAAGTCGAAGACGGAGACGGACCCTTCGCCCCGGTTGGAGACGTACATCTCCTTGGAGTCGCGGCTGACGTACAGGCCGTGGCAGCCCTTACCGGTGGGCAGCAGCTTGGGGGTCTCGAACTTGTCGCCGCCGAGCACCCACATGCCGTGCGCCATCATGTCCGCGACGTAGAAGGTCTTTCCGTCCGGGGAGACCTTGACGTCCTGCGGCATCGCGCCCTCGAACGGCAGTTTCTGCTGGCCGATGACCTCCATCTTCTCGGTGTCGACCTTGAGCAGTTCGCCGGAGAACTCGCAGCTCACGATGAAGTAGCGGCCGTCCGCGGAGAAGTCCGCGTGATTGACGCCGAAACAGGTCACCGGGACGGTTTTCACGCGGTCCATGGTGTGCGGATCGCGGAAGACCAGCTCCTTGTCCATCGAGGCCATGACCACCGCGTACTTGCCGTTGGGCGTGAAGTACAGGTTGTACGGGTCGTGCACCTCGACGGGCTTGCCGGCCTCGCCGGTGGCCGGGTTGATCGGGGTGAGCGTGTGGCCCCGGTTGTTGTTGACCCAGAGGGTCTTCATGTCCCAGGAGGGGACCACGTGCTGGGGCTGGATGCCGACGGGGATGGTGTCGATGACCTTGTACGTCACCGGGTCGATGACGGACACCGTGTTGGAGGAGGTGTTCGGCACGTAGACCCGGGACGGGAAGTCCTTGACCACCGGGGAGAGTTTGTTCGGCCGGTCGGCCGCGTACACGTCGTTCGGATCGAGGAGCGGCGGCATTCCGGCCAGGCCCGGCGGCACGGCCGGCACGGCCGGTACGGCCTTGGCGGGCGCGGCGGGCCCCTTCGTGCCGAGGGCTTCGGCGGGTCCCTTGTCGGCCGCTCCGCAGCCGGCGAGGGCGGCGAGGACCAGACCGGCCAGCAACACGGTGGCCTTCCGGGGAAGGCGGGTGGTCGTCATGGGGTCAGCAGCTCCGTGGTGGTCACCGCGCGCAGTTTGCGGCGTGCGAGTTCTTCGAGGAGGGGTGGCATCGCGTCGACCGTGTCCGCGTAGCCGAAGTGCAGGCTCACCACCGATCCGCCTTGGATCGGGCCGATGACGGTGCGGACGACGGCCGCGGCACCGGGCGAGGTGAAGTCGAGGGAGTCCACGTCGTACGAGAGGACGTGCGGGTAGCCCGCCCGCTGGGCCAGTTTTCGTACCAGCGGGGTGGCGTACTGGGTCTGGGACGGGCGGAACCAGGTGCCGATGGATCCGGTCAGCCGTTTGAGCCGGTCGGCGCAGCCGGTGATCTCGGCGTACGCCTGCTCCTCGGGCAGGGTGTTGATCGCGAGGTGGCGCTGGGTGTGGTTGCCGAGCTCGTGGCCGCCGTCCAGGATCCGGCGGGCCATCTCCGGGTGGGCGTCGAGCCAGGCGCCGATGGCCAGGACGGTGACCCGCGCGCCCGCCCGCTCCGCCTCGGCGAGCACCGCCTTGGCGACGGCGGGGTCGCCGTTGCCGTGGAAGGTGAGCGCGACCCCGGGCCGGCCGCGGGGACCGTGCCCGATCTCCACGGGCTGACCGGCGAACCGGCGCGGGGCGGGGGCCGCCTTGGCCGGAGCCGCCTTGGCCGGGGCCGCCGGTTTGTCCGGGGCGGCCTTCGCCGGGGCCGCGGGGCCCGCGGGGGTACAGGCGGCGGCGAGGGCGCCGGCGGCGACCGCCGCGCCGGCACGGAGGGCGGATCGGCGGTCCGGGTAGCAGAGCACCCGCCCATTTAAGGGGTGGATGCCCGCCTAGGTCTTGATTGACCCCATTCGGGACCATCGGCCGAACCGGCAGCACATGGCGACTGTCCGCTATGTGATCAACGATTCACTCACAGCGGTCGATACTTATTCAATGATTACGAGGCTCGTGGCCCATCTCACCTAAGATTTAGGTAGAAAGTCTTAGGGTATACACACTTATGTCCAACTTGGGACTTTTGGCATTTGGTCCCTCGTCTGCCATAGTCGGAATCACGGCTTCCCGTTGACCCGAGCGAAGTCCTTGCCGAGGATCACACCCCCTTCGATCCTCGGCACACCCATGAAACCCCCGCAGCGCCCCACAACGGCGACAGGGGGTTTCTGGCGTTTCAGCGGTCGGCCACCCGCATCTCGAACCAGGTGATCTTTCCGCGCGGCAGCAGGTCCGCGCCCCAGCGGTCCGAGAGCTTGTCGACGAGGAAGAGCCCCCGCCCGGTGGTGTCCATCTCGTGCACCGGCATCAGGCAGGGCAGCCCGCGCGAGGGATCGCGCACCTCCACGCGGATCCAGCCGCGCCGCCTGAGCATCCGTAAACCGAAGGACCGGGCCCCCGTGTGCCGGACGGCGTTGCCCACGAGCTCCGAGACCAGCAGGACCGTGTGCTCGGCGATCTGGGGCGAGAGCCCCCACAGGCGTACGACCACGCACTGCGTGAGCCGGCGGGCGGTGCCGGCCGACTCGGGCATCGAGGGCAGCGTCACTTCCGCCTCGGCCGGATTCCCGTACAACTCCAGTGCTTTGAGGCCCAGTTCGTCCTCCAGGGCCGCCGTGAGCCGTACGGCGGAAGCGCTATTGCGCTGCCGCGGCTGTTCCACACCCTCCAGACCCGCCATGCACCCATCATGGAGGGCCGGTACGGCCGTTCGGGCCGTTCCGCAGGAAAAGACCCCCCGGGATCGTGGATTCCGAGGGGCCGCCCTGGCATATGCAACTGGCAACAAGGAGGTCGTCACACCCCCCTGACCTGCGGTGACGCACCGCACAACAATGGTCACCCAGAGTGGATCAACGATTCGCCTTAAGGCTGCCTTAAGGCCTGGCTAATCCACCCACAGGGATGACCTACAAGAACTTCGCCTTGCCCGGCCCCTCCTCGACGAAGCTGCGCATCCCGCGCTCGCGGTCCTCGGTGGCGAACAGGCCCGCGAACCAGCCCCGTTCGATCGTCAGCCCGGTGTCGATGTCGGTCTCCAGCCCCGCGTCCACGCACTCCTTGGCCGCGCGCAGCGCCAGGGCCGGGCCCTGCGCCAGCTTGGCGGCCCACGCGTACGCCTGCTCGTAGACCTCGGCGGCCGGGACGACGCGGTCCACGAGGCCGAGGGTCAGCGCCTCGTCGGCCTTGACCATGCGGCCGGTGAAGATGAGGTCCTTGGCCTTGGAGGGGCCGATCAGCCGGGACAGCCGCTGGGTGCCGCCCGCGCCGGGGATCAGGCCGAGCAGGATCTCGGGCTGGCCGAGCTTCGCGTTGTCGGCGGCGATCCGGTAGTCCGCGCACAGGGCCAGCTCACAGCCGCCGCCCAGGGCGTAGCCGGTGACGGCCGCTACCACGGGCTTGGGGATCCGGGCCACGGCGGTGAAGGCGTCCTGCAGTCCGCGGGACCGGGCGACCATGGCCGCGTGGTCCATCGTCTGCATCTCCTTGATGTCCGCGCCGGCCGCGAACACCTTCTCGCCGCCGTAGATGACGACCGTACGGACGTCGGCCCGGTCGGTCGCCTCGACGGCGAGCTCGCGCAGCCGGTCCTGGGTGGCGATGTCCAGGGCGTTCATGGGCGGCCGGTCCAGCCGGATAACGCCGACGCCTTCGGAGACTTCGAGAGAGATGGTCATACGAGGAAGGTTAGCGGCGGTTAACGCGAAGTGGCCCGGTGCTGTGGGTCACAGCACCGGGCCACCCGCTCACCGCCCCCGATGAACTACGGACGCGGCGGGATTACTTGATCCACTCCGCCCAGTCCATGTTCCAGCCGTTGAGGCCGTTGTCCGGGGCGATCTGCTTGTCCTTGGAGTTCTTCACGATCACCACGTCACCGATCAGCGACTCGTTGAAGAACCAGGCCGCCGGAACGTCACCGCTGCCGCCGCCGCGCACGTCGCGCAGGCCGACACAGCCGTGGCTGACGTTCGACGAGCCGAAGGTGCCGGAGGAGGCCCAGTAGTTGCCGTGGACGAAGGTGCCCGAGTTCGACAGCCGCATCGCGTGCGGGACGTCCGGGATGTCGTACTCGCCGCCGAAGCCGACCGTCGCACCGTTCATCCGCGTGACCTTGTACTTCTCGCTGATGACCATCTGCCCGTTGTACGTGGTCGTCGACGGGGCGCCCGCGGTGATGGGGATGTTCTTGAGCACCTGGCCGTCGCGAACCACCTGCATCTGCTTGCTGTTCGCGTCGACCGTGGAGACCTGCGAGCGGCCGATGTTGAAGGTGAAGGTACGGGTCTGCTTGCCGTAGACCCCCGGGCGGCCCTCGACTCCGTCGAGCGCGAGCCTCACCGTGACCTTGGTGCCCGCGGCCCAGTACTTCTCGGGGCGGAAGTCCAGGCGGTCGTTGCCGAACCAGTGGCCCTCGACCGGGACGGCGGGCTCGGCCGTCACCGTGATGGCCTTCTCGACGGCCTCGGGGTTGGTGATGCCGCGGGAGAAGTTGATCGAGACCGGCATGCCCACGCCGACCGTCGACCCGTCTTCGGGCGTGTACTGGCCGATGAAGGTGTTGGCGGGCGTGAGCGTGGTGAAGGTGGTGTCCTTCGCGGACTCGCGGCCGGCCTCGTCCTTGGCCACCGCGTGCACCTTGTACTCGGTGGCGGAGGCGAGGTTGCGGACGGGCTCCCAGCTCGCGCCGTCCTCGGCGAGCTTGCCCTCCACCGCGTTGCCCTTGGTGTCGGCGACCGTCACCGTGGTGAGCTTGCCGCCGGTGCTGGTTATCTTGAGGATGCCGCTCGTCGCGACCTCCTTGGCCCCGTCGTCCGGCTTGACGCTCACGACGGCCTTCGACGCCTCGGTACCGGTCGTGCCGGTACCTCCGTCTCCGCCACCGCTCCCGCCGGCGCCGCCCCCGTTGCCTCCACCGCTGCACGCGCTGGTGAACAGCAGGGCCGCGCCCAGCAGGAGGGCCGGCAGGCCGGTGCGGGCGCGGCCGCGTATCGGCTGCAGGTTCACGATCGTTCTCCCCATGTCCCCCGCGCGCGGACAGTCGCGCGCTTATCGCCAGGAAATCACATGGGGGATCACGAGACAGTACGGTCGTGTCACCGTTCCGTCCCAAGAGTGGCCCGCGCGCCGGGAGTCGGCCCCGCGTGCCGGGGGTCAGCCCTCCGTGCCGGGCTTGGTGCCCCATACGTAGACGGCGTCGCCCTCGGTGAGCAGGTCCCACAGGCGACGCGCGGCGGGGACCGTGAGGTTGACGCAGCCGGCCGAGCCGCCGTGGGCGTACAGGTTGCCGGGGCGGCCGTGCAGGGCCTGGCCCTCGTCGAAGAACTGGGCGTAGGGCATCGGGGAGTCGTCGTAGAGCGTGGACACGTGGTCCTCGCTGCGCCAGTAGATCTCGTGCCAGCCGGGACGGGTCTCCTCGTCGTCGCGTCCGGTGCGGACGGGCACGGGCGGGAAGACCACCGTGCGGCCGCGCTGCACCCACAGGATCTGGCGCTCCAGGTCCACGCAGGTCACCCGGTGCGGACGGACCGGGCAGTCGCCGGCGGCGTTGGGGTTCGTACGGGCGGCGACCGCGACCATGGTCCGGTAGGTGACCAGCCCGGCGTAGCCGTTGGCGGGCCGGATCCCGTTCGCCCGCTGGAAGCTGCGGATCGCCTCGCAGTCCCCCGCGTCCTGCGTCCCGTCGGCCGTCCGGCCCACGTGGGCTTCCAGCTCGCGCTGGTAGGGCCCGGTCCAGGTGGTGCAGGCCTCCGCGGCCGGGGACGGGGACGGGTCCGGGGATGCGGCCGGGGACGACGGGGCCGGGGACGGGGCCGCCACGGCTGCGGGCGGCGGGGCGGCGAGGGCGGCCGCCGCGAGGATCGCGGCCGTTGCGGCCGCCCTGCCGATCGCGCCCGCCGCGTCGCCTGTGGTCATACGGACCTCCTCGCGCCCGCCGGCCGGGCCGTCGGCTCCGAGCCAACCGGATCCGCCCGGCCCCGGCGCGCCGGGTGGGCCGGCAGGGTCACCGGCCCACCCGGGCGGCCTAGGGCGTCTCTTTCGGATCTTGTCGGCCGAGCCCGCGGCGTCTGGTGCCGTGCCTGGCCGTGCTGTCGGGGCACGCGCGTACTGGACGTACTCGGTTGCCCTGGCAGTGCGGCCAGGCGCGGTGCCAGGCGTCGCGGGCCCGGCAGGATCCGAAAGAGACGCCCTAGGCGCGCGGCCGCTTCGGGTCCTTGCCCTTGCCGCCCTTGTCCTTGCCCTTGTCCTTGCCGCCCTTGCCGTGGTGGTCCCGCTTGTTCTCCAGGGTCACCACCAGGCGGTGGTCCGGGGTGTTCTCGTCCAGGTGGAGCGGGCCGGTGACCCGGTTGCGCGGGAGGACGTAGCCCTCCGGCACGGCCGTTTCGACCACGTAGTACCAGCCCTCCTCCAGGCCCGGGAACGAGCACGCCCCGGCCCCGTCGGTCGCGCAGCCCGCCGTCACCTTGATGTCGGGGTTGATGCCGCGCGTCTGGAGGCCGACGGTGCTGTTGGTCTCCTTCCACACCTCGAAGACCGCCCCGCGCAGCGGGCGCTTCGTCTTCGCGTCCTTCTTCAGGACCTCGATCGACCCTTCGTAGTCGGGATCCTCGGTCCGCTCGTCCGTGACGCCGACGACGAGGCCCGTCGTCACGTGGCCCTCGTCGAGGTCGAACGGCGTGACCGGGTCCGCCGGCAGGTCGTAGCCGGCCGGTGCCTGCGTCTCCCGCCAGTAGTACCGCTCACCGACCGGGAGCTGGACCGTGCAGCTTCCCTGCGCGTCGGTGGTGCAGGACCCGGCGAGCTGTTCGTCGGGGGTCGCTCCGGTGGTCTGCAGGCCCGTCGCGGCGTTGGCCTCGCGCCACAGCTCGAAGCGGGCCCCGGACAGCAGCGCCCCGCCGTCCGCGTCGGACTTGCGCAGCACCACTTCGGCACTGCCGGGAAGCTTCGCGTTGCTCATGCTCGCGCTCGCGCCGGCGGCGGCGTTCTGCTCCGTCAGCGTCAGTTCGGCGACGGGGTTCTCCGCGAGCTGATAGCCGTCCGGAGCCTGCGTCTCGCGCCAGTAGTACGTGCCGAGCGGGACGGTGCGGGAGCAGATGCCGCTCGCCGGGGTCACGCAGTCGTCGACCTTGGTGTCCCCGCCGGGGCTCGTGAACTGGGCTCCGGGGGTGCCGTTGGTCTCCCGCCACAGCTCGTACGTGGCTCCGGCCAGCGGGTTGTCCGTGTCGTCCCGCTTGGTGACGGAGACGGCGCCCGTGACCGGGCCGGTGTTCCCGCAGTCCGGCAGGTCGCCGTTGAAGGGGTACGCGTGGAACTCCTGGCCGCCGCCCCCGGTGCTGGTGTGGACGAGCTCGCCGGTGGTGAAGAAGCGGCCGTTGGTGCCGGGCAGGGTGACGGTGGTGCGCGAGGTCTGCTCACCGACGAGCACGCTGCCCTGGAACTGCCCGGTGCCGACCAGCTGGACGGCGGTGGCGTCGGGGAAGTTCCACAGCAGCCGCGTGCGCAGGCCGTTCCAGGGGTCGGCGCCCGCCCCGGTGTCGTTGATGGTGCCGCTGTAGGTGTTGAGGGTGCGGGCCGGTCCCGTGACGTTGACCAGGACGGTGGCGCCGGCCGGGATCCGGTCGAAGCGGATGCCGACAGGGCCGCCGGTCGGGCCCGCCAGGTCGAAGTCCACGGTGAAGATCTGGAGCGCGGAGGTGTTGTCCCCGGTGAAGACGGTGGTGCCGTCCTGGTTGACGGCGGTGCCGGTGGCCGGGCGCGGGCTGCCGTCGACCCGGGCGTAGCACCGGCTGGCCGCGGTGAGCTGGTCGCGCAGGCCGGCGTACGGGGTGATCGCGGCCGGGTCGGCCACCAGCGGGCCGGTGACGGTGCCGGGGCCGGGGGCGGTGCCCGCGTGGCGGACGACGCCGCCGTCCGAGATCAGCCGCTGCTGGGCGGCGACGGTGACGTTGCGGCCGGTGGTGAGGAAGTCGGATCCGGCCGGGGGCCGCACCAGCGAACCCGCTCCGACGATGCCGATGTTGTACCCGCCGCCGACACCCGTCGCCAGGTTCTTGTTCTGGTCGAAGCTGCCGAGGACGACGACCTTGCCCTCTGCCTCGGCGGCGCGCTCGCGGACGAGGAAGTCGGCGCCGACGAAGATGTTGATGCCCTCGTCATAGCCGTTGGGGTCGGTGCCGACCTCGATCGGCGGGAACGGATCGGGGCATCCGGCCCCCAGGCAGGGGCCGAGCCCGCCCGGCAGCGGGGCCCGCAGGGCCACGGCGGCGTGCCGGGCCGGCGCCGGCTGCTGTCCGCCGGGGCCCGGCGCGGCCGGAGCCGCCAGGGCCGCGGGGGCACCTGCGGCCAGTACGGCACCTAGGGCGAGCCCCAGGGGCCCGAGGGTCCACTTCCTTGCTGACATGACGCTCCGTCCGTTGCCCGCCGCCGCGTGCGTGCAGGCCCGTACAGGCTGGCGGCGGGCTTCGGCGAGCCGGGCGGACCGACACTCCCCCGCTACGGCATTCCGGTAGGACAATCACTCGACTGGGGTGAGCGTCAGCCCAGCGCGGAGCCCGCGACCCAGGTGGGCCAGGACATGTTCCAGCCGCCCAGCCCGTTGTCCGGGGCGACCGTCTTGTCCTGCGAGTTGACGACCTCCACCACGTCGCCGACCAGGGTCCGGTCGAAGAACCAGCCGGCCGGGGTGTCCGAGCCGCCGCCCTTGTCGTCGCGCAGACCGATGCAGCCGTGGCTGACGTTGGCGGAGCCGAAGGTGTCGGGGCTCGCCCAGTAGTTGCCGTGCAGGAAGGTCCCGGAGCGGGTGAGGCGGATGGCGTGCGGGACGTCGGGGATGTCGTACTCGCCTCCGAAGCCGACGGTCTGCCCGTTCATCCGGGTGACGTCGAAGAGCTCCATCACCACCATCTTCCCGTTGTAGGTCATGTTCTTCGGCGCCCCCGCGGTGATCGGCACGGTGGACAGCAGCTCGCCGTCGCGCCGGACCTCCATGGTGTGCGCGGCCGCGTCGACGGTGGAGATCTGGGAGCGGCCGACGGTGAAGCGCAGGGTCTTGTCCTGGATCCCGTACGAGCCGGGGGCGCCCTCCACGTCCCGCAGGCCGATCTTCACCGTGACCTCGGTGCCGGGCTTCCAGTAGGTCTTGGGCCGGAAGTCGAGGCGCTCGTCGCCGAACCAGTGGCCCACCACCTCCACGGCCGGGTCGGAGGTGATCGTGATGGCCCGCTCCACGTCGGCGCGGCGTTCGATGGACCGGCTGAACCCGAAGGAGATGATCATGCCGGTGCCGACGGTCGAGCGGTTCTCGGGCTTGAAGTAGCCGATGAACCGCTCCTCGGGAACGTAGGTGGTGAAGGTGGTGTGCCGGGCCTGGCGACGGTTGTGCCCGTCGAGCGCGACCGCGTCGACGGTGTACTTGGCCGCGAGCGCGAGGCGGCCCGCCGCCGGGTCGGGGCTCCAGCTGAGCCCGTCGACGGCGATGGCGCCGGGCACCTTCTCCTCCTGGGCGTCCTCCACCTTGGTGACCACGACCCGCTCCAGGCGGCCCTCGGGCACGGTGACCCGCAGCGGGCCCTCGGCCGGCACCCCCTTGGCGTTGTCGTCGGGGGTGATCCTGATCGCCTCGTCCGGTGACCGGGGTTTGCCGGGCAGCTGGATCTCGATCGGGGAGCCGCCGTTCTCGGTGCATCCGGCCAGGCCTCCGAGGAGGCCCGCCCATACCGCCACGGCGGCCAAGCCCGCCCCTGCCCGCCTCGTCAGAAGAGTCACGTTCCTCCAACGACGGGGCCCCTCCGGGGGAAACGTGGGCGCGGCCCACGTTCCAGGCAGGACAGTCCGGGCAGAACAGTGGGAAGGACCAGACGGGGGCGGGCCGCGGCAGGGACGCCGGGGCCGCAGTTCCCCCACCCCCGCAGGTACCGAGAGCCGTGGAGGCGGGCAGTGTCGAGCGCAGCCGAGCAAGAGTCGGTGGAAGCCGTCGCGGGGACCGGGCATCCGAACGGGACGGGCCACCCCGACGGGACCGGGACCGGGAACGGACAGGGGACCGGAAACGGAAGCGGAGCCGGGAACGGGAACGGGAGCGGCAACGGGAGCGGGACGTTAAACGGCCAGGTCAGAGTCCATACGGCGACCGTACGGGAGCGGACCCGCCCCGGACCGCCCGTGTGGCCCGGCTCCTCGCATCCGCTGGGCGCCCGGTTCCACCAGGGGCCGGACGGCACGGCGGGGACCAACTTCGCGCTGTGGGCCCAGGGCGCGGAGGCGGTGGAGGTCTGCCTCTTCGCGGAGGACGGCTCCGAGAGCCGCTGCACGCTGACGGAGCTGACCCACGAGATCTGGCACGGCTTCCTGCCGGGGGTGCGCCCCGGGCAGCGGTACGGATTCCGGGTGCACGGGCGCTGGGACCCGTGGACGGGGGCCCGCCACAATCCGGCGAAGCTGCTCCTGGACCCGTACGCACGGGCCGTGGACGGGGACTTCCTGCTGCCGCCGGAGGTGTACGGGCACGTCCGCGACTGGCCGCAGCAGTACATCGCGGACACCGTGCGCGACGACCGCGACTCGGCACCGCACGTCCCGAAGGGGGTCGTGGTCCACGATGACGACGACTGGGCGGACGACGTCCGGCCGAAGACCCCGTGGGCCGATTCGGTCATCTACGAACTGCACGTGCGCGGCTTCACGATGCGCCATCCCGGCATCCCCGAGCACCTGCGCGGCACGTACGCGGGCCTCGCCCACCCGGCGGCGATCGAGCACCTGACCGGCCTCGGGGTGACGGCGGTGGAGCTGCTGCCGGTCCACCAGTTCGCCCACGAGGACCACCTGCTGCGCCGGGGCCTGCGCAACTACTGGGGCTACAACTCGATCGGATACTTCGCCCCGCACGCCGCGTACTCCTCCAGCGGTACGGCCGGCCAGCAGGTCGGCGAGTTCAAGCGGATGGTCAAGGCGCTGCACGCCGCCGGGATCGAGGTCATCCTCGACGTGGTCTACAACCACACGGCGGAGGCCGGCGAGCTGGGCCCGACGCTGTCGCTGCGCGGGATCGACAACCGGGCGTACTACCGGCTCCAGTCGGACCAGCGCCGGTACGCGGACTACACCGGCTGCGGCAACACCCTGCACGCCGGGCGGCCGCACGTGCTGCGCCTGATCACCGACTCGCTGCGGTACTGGGTGACGGAGATGGGGGTGGACGGCTTCCGCTTCGACCTGGCGGCGGCGCTGGCCCGCTCGATGCACGACGTGGACATGCTCTCGCCGTTCCTCGCGGTGATCGCCCAGGATCCGGTGCTGCGGCGGGTGAAGCTGATCGCCGAGCCGTGGGACGTGGGCTCGGGCGGGTACCAGGTGGGGGCGTTCCCGCCGCTGTGGACGGAGTGGAACGACCGCTACCGGGACGCCGTGCGGGACTTCTGGCGCGGCGCCCTGCCCGACGTACGGGACCTCGGGTACCGGCTGTCGGGATCGAGCGACCTGTACGCGTGGGGCGGGCGGCGGCCGTACGCCTCGGTCAACTTCATCACCGCGCACGACGGTTTCACCCTGCGCGACCTGGTGTCGTACGAGTCCAAGCACAACGAGGAGAACGGCGAGGCGGGACGGGACGGGACCAATGACAACCGGTCCTGGAACTGCGGGGTGGAGGGCGAGCCCGCGGAGGGCACGGATCCGCGGGTCGCGGCGCTGCGCCGGCGGCAGCTGCGGAACCTCCTGACCACGCTGCTGCTGTCGACCGGGGTGCCGATGCTGGTGGCGGGCGACGAGTTCGGCCGGACGCAGGGCGGCAACAACAACGCGTACTGCCAGGACAACGAGACGAGCTGGGTGGACTGGTCGCTGCTGGAGGACCCGTCCTGGCAGGCGCTGCTGGCGCTGGCCCGGCGGCTGCTGGCGTTGCGCCGGGCCCATCCGGTGCTGCGGCGCCGCGCGTTCTTCTCGGGGCGCTCGCAAGGGGCGGACGGGCTGCGGGACCTGGCCTGGTTCACCCCGGCGGGGGCGGAGATGACCGAGCGGGACTGGTACGCCCCGGCCGGGTCGGTGGGCCTGTACCTGTCGGGGCAGGACATCCCGGGCCGCGACGAGCGCGGGCGGCAGGTCACGGACGACAGCTTCCTGGCGCTGCTGCACGCCGGGGACCGGCCGGTGGCGTGGGTGCTGCCGGGGGCGCCGTGGGGCCGCGCGTACGAACTGGTCCTGGACACCTCCCGGGAGGACCAGGCGGCGGCGCCCGCCACCGTGCACCGCGGGGGCGAGGGCCTGACCGTCCCGGCCCGTGCGGTGCTGCTGCTGAAGGTGGTGGGCTGAGCCGGTCGGGAGCGCTCGGAGCACCCTGCAATGATGTGCCCTTCGTACGCACGCACGCATATACGGATGTTCGAGGGGTTGTGTCGATGGCGAGTGTCGGGACCGCGTTGCGGGAGCTGCGCGGGGCGCAGAAGTCGGCGAAGGGCGTGTCGCTCTACTCCCGGTTCGTCAACCGGCCCGTCGGACGGTACTTGGCCGCCGGGTCGTACGCGCTCGGGCTCACCCCGAACCAGGTGACGCTGATCAGCGCCGCCCTGAGTTTCGCGGGCGCGGCCACCGTCGCCCTGGTCTCACCCTCGTGGGGGCTGGGGCTCGCGGTGTGGGCGCTGCTCGCCGTCGGCTTCGCCTTCGACTCCGCCGACGGGCAGCTCGCCCGGCTCCGCGGGGGCGGCAGTGCGGCGGGCGAGTGGCTGGACCACGTCGTGGACTGCGCGAAGCTCACCGCGCTGCACACCTGCGTGCTGATCGCCTTCTACCGCTTCCCCGAGGCCTACGGGATCGGCGGCGGGGCGGACGGAGCCGCCTCGGCCGGGTGGCTGCTGGTGCCCCTGGGCTTCCAGCTCGCCGCGGTCGTGACCTTCTTCGGGGGGCTGCTGACGGAGAAGCTCAAGCCGAAGCCGGCGCCGGGGAGCGCGGCCGCCGCGCCGTCGACCCTGCGCGCGGTGGCGCTGCTGCCCGTGGACTACGGGGTGTTCTGCCTGGTGTTCCTGCTCCTGGGCGGCAGCGGCGCGTTCCGCTGGGCCTACGCCGGGGCGGGTGCGATGGCCGCGCTGTTCCTGCTGGCGTTCCTCGCGAAGTGGTACCGGGAGCTCAGCGCCGTACCGAAGTGACGGGTTGCCCCGCCGGCCGCTCTGCCGCGCCGCTCAGCCCCGCTGTTCCGTGGCGAGCGGTTCCGACAGCACGTCAAGGGCCCGGCGCAGCTGGGTGCTGGAGGTGTGGACCGTGTACGGGAAGTAGACGACCTCGACCCCGTGCACGGCGAAGTCCCTTTCCAGTTGGTCGCCCTTGGGGGTGCCGCGCCAGTCGTCGCCCTTGAATATGACGTCGAACCGGACCTGCTTCCACGTTTCGACCTTGTCCGGGACGGTCTCGACGAAAGCGGCGTCCACGTACTGCACGCTGCGGACGATCTCCAGCCGCTCGACGAGCGGGATCACCGGGCGCCGGCCCTTGGCGAGTTCCACCATCTCGTCGGATACGACACCGGCCACCAGGTAGTCGCACTGACTCCGGGCGTGACGAAGGATGTTGAGGTGTCCGATATGGAACAGATCATAGGCACCTGGTGCATAACCGATCCGGTGGGGTCTACTCCCAGGCTCGGTAAATCCCGACATGTCCTGCTCCGTCACGTGTCATCCCCCAGAAGCCGCACACCCCGGTGTGGCGGATTAGCAGACAATAGCGTGCACGTTCCCCCTGTTGCCGGTGAACGAATAGGGTGACGTGCGCATCATCCTGGTGAGAGGGGGACGTCCAGTGTCGAAATCCGGTCAGCGGCGCCTGCTGCTGGTTTCCACGAATTACGCCCCCGAGCACACGGGCATCGGCCCGTACGCCACGCAGATCGCGGAGCATTGGGCGGATCTCGGTCACGAGACCCACGTCCTGGCGGGCATGCCGCACTACCCGGCCTGGTCCGTCGAGCCGGAGTACAAGGGGGCGCTGCGGCGCACGGAACAGCGCGCGGGCGTCACCGTGCACCGGCGCGCGCACACCGTTCCCCCGCGCCAAACCGCCCTCCGCCGGGCCCTTTTTGAAGGATCGATTCTGCTGCACGGCTCCGTGGCCCCGCCCCGGATGGCCAAGCCGGACGCGGTCCTCGCCCAGATGCCGAGCCTGGCCGGCGGCCTGCTGGCCACCCGTCTCGCGGCACGCTGGAAGGTGCCCTTCGTCCCGGTCGTCCAGGACCTGATGGGCGCCGCCGCCGCGCAGAGCGGGATCAGCGGCGGGGACAAGGCGGCCGCGTTCGCCGGGCGGGCCGAGGCCCACGCCCTGAAGCGGGCCACCCTCGTCGGTGTGATCCACGAGACATTCGTGGACCGGGTCGTCGGCATGGGCGTCGACCCCAAGCGGATCCGGCTCGTCCCCAACTGGTCCCACGTGGCGCTGCCCACCAAGCCGCGCGGCCGGACCCGCCACCACCTCGGGTGGGCTCCCGACCAGACCGTCGTCCTGCACTCCGGGAACATGGGGCTCAAGCAGGGGCTGGAGGTCCTCGTCGGCGCCGCCCGGCTGGACCCGAGCGTCCGATTCGTGCTGATGGGCGACGGAAGCCAGCGCTCCGCCCTCGCCGACCTGGCGGCCGATGTTCCCAATCTCGACATCATCCCCCCTGCCGCGGACGGCGAGTTCCCGGATATCCTCGCCGCGGCGGACGTGCTCGCGGTCACGCAGCACGCCGCCGTGATGGACATGAGCGTGCCGTCCAAGCTGACCTCGTACTTCCAGGCCGGCCGTCCCGTCGTCGCCTCCGTCGCGGCCCTGGGCGGGACCGCCCAGGAAGTGGAGCGCTCGGGCGCCGGGGTGCTCGTACCGCCGGAAAACCCGGAGGCCCTGCTGAAGGCCGTGCGGGCGCTGGCCGAGGACCCCGCGGGAGCGGACGCGCTGGGGGCGGCCGGGCCGCGCCACGTGGCGGCGCACCTGAGCCGTGAGGCGGGCCTCGCCCGCATCGACGCACTGATGGACGAAGCACTTGGGGGTCCCCGGCCGTGATCGAGACCAACCGCCCGGCAGCGGCTCCGGCCGAGGACGAACCGGACCTGCTCCGGGACCAGTTCCGCCAGCTCCTGCGCTACCGCCGGCTCATCGGCGCGGGCGTGGGCATCGGCCTGCTCGGCGGGGTCTACCTCGGCGTCTCCACGGCGGACACCTACGTGGCCACCGCCGACATCGTGCTGCGCGCCCCCACCGACGACCCCTTCAACCCGAGCCTCGCCCCCGACAAGGCGATCAACATCGGCTCGGAGCGGCAGGTCGCGCTCTCCAGCTCCATAGCCAACGAGGCCGCGAAGAAGCTCGGGGTCTCGTCCGCCGACTTCTCGGCCCTGCGCGCCGGTCTGCAGGTGACCAACCCCCCGCAGACGATGGTGCTGCGCTTCACCTACACCGCCTCCTCCCCCGCCGAGGCCGCCAAGCGCGCCAACGCGATGACCGAGGCCTACCTGCTCAAGCGGCAGGAAGCCCTCGACGTCACCCGCGACAAGATGGTCAAGGGCTACCAGGAGCAGCGCGATCCGGTGGTCAAGCAGCTCGAGGAGCTGTCCAAGCAGATCACCGGCATGCCGGCCGGTCCGGCGCGGGACGCCGCGTACTCCGCCAAGACCGACCAGCAGGGCAAGATCAACACCCTCAACGGCAACATCGCCAAGCTCCAGGCCCTGGACATGACCCCGGGCCGGGTCACCAGCACCGCCGTCCCGCCGCACGGGGCCGACGGCCCCGGACTGCCCATGTCGCTCGCGCTCGGCGCGGCCGTGGGCCTCGCCCTCGGCCTGCTCGGCGCCTGGGTGCGCCTCGTCTTCGACCCGGCTCCGCGCTCCGAGGGCGACGTCGCCCGGGCCCTGCGGGCGCCCGTCCTGGGATCCCTGCCGCGGAGCAAGGCCGACGGCGGGCCGCTGCTCGCCGCGGGCGAGGAAGACCCCCGGCTGGCCGAGGAGTTCCGCTCGGTGGCCTTCCGGCTCGCCTACGACTCCCGCTTCGCGGACCGGCGCCGCCTCCTCGTGGTCGCCCCGCGCGGCAGCAGCGAGATCGCCGCCGCCGTGGCGGTGAACCTGGCCGCCTCCTTCGCGGAGACCGGCAAGGACGTGCTCCTCATCGAGGCCGACCTGCGCACCCCGGTACTGGCCAGCCAGCTGCCCACCGACGCCGCCGGCCGGCCGCGCTGGAGCCAGTCGCAGGGCGCCCCCGGCGCGCAGCACGGGGACACCGAGTGGCCCGACGGCCGCCAGCTCCTCGTGGACGCCGGGGAATCGGGCAGTTTCGACCTGATCCCGGGCGAGCGGGTGCGCAACGTGCCCCGCGCGCTGACCTCGCAGCGGGCCTCCCGGCTGATCTCCGAGGCCGACTCCCCCAACTCCACCGTCGTGGTGCTCGCCCCGCCCGTGCTCTCGTACGCCGACGCCCTCGCGCTCGTCGACCGCGTCGACGGGGTCCTGGTGGTCTGCAACCCCGGCGCGGTGCGCCGCACCGACCTCTCCCGCATCCGCGAACTGATCAGCGGGGCCGGCGGCACGGTGCTGGGCACCGTCCTGCACGCACCGCTGCCGGGCGAGAAGAAGCGCGGCCTCGGCCGGGCCCCCAAGGGCGGCGACCCCGCCGCCGAGGAGCCCCGGCCCGCGCAGCCCGCGCCCGCGCCCCCGCCCGGTGCGCGGGAGCCGCAGCCGATCCCGTACGAGGTCGCTGCCGCCGACGCCGCTCAGCACATCCCGGGCGACGGCACCGACACGGTCGCCCTGCGTACGGTCCGCACGGGCCGGCGGTGAGCCGGCGCGGCCTCGCGGCGGTCGCCTCGGTACTGGACCAGGCCGCGTCCAGCGCCACGAACATCCTGGTCCTGGTGCTGGCCGCCCGGCTCTCCTCGGCGGCCGGCTTCGCCGACTTCACGATGGTCTACGTGGCCTTCACCGTGCTGCTCGGCCTGAACATGGCCTACGTCGGCCAGACCCTGGTGCTGGAGAAGGAACCCGCCCGCCTCGCCGCGGCCTGCCGCTCGGGGCTCTCCTTCACCGGGGCCGCCTCGACGGTGGTCGGCGCCGTGGTGGCCCTCGTGGGCCTGCTGCTGCCCGGGGCCACCGGCCGGGCGTTCCTCGCGCTGGGACTCGTCCTGCCCCTGGTACTGCTCCAGGACGGGCTGCGCTACTGCTTCTCCGCGCTGCGGGCGCCCCAGCGGGCGCTGGCCGCCGACGCACTGCGCCTCGCCTGCGTGGTGCCCGCACTGCTGCTCCAGCCCGAGGGCGCGTCGGCCGGGCGCCTGGTCCTGGTGTGGGGGGCCTCGGCGCTGCCCGCGCTCGTGCTGGGCCTGTGGCTGCTGCGGCCCTCGGTGCGCGGCGCCGCCGCCGACCTGCGGCCGTACCTGCGGCGCGGGCACCTCGGGCAGCGGTTCGTGGTCGAGTTCGCCGTGGGCAACGGCTCCAGCCAGCTCGCCGTCCTGGGACTCGGCGTCTTCGCGACCCCGCTGGCCGTGGGCGCGCTGCGCGGCGCGACCACCCTCTTCGGGCCGCTCAACGTGCTGTTCAACTCCGCGAACTCCTTCGGCCCGCCGATCGTCGGCCGGGCGTCGGGGAAGCGGGGCGTGGTCCGGCTGACCGCACTGATGGGCGGCGCGCTCGCGGTGACCGGCGCCGCGTGGGGGGCCGTGCTGTACGCGCTGCCGGAGCGGGCCGGCCGCGAACTGCTCGGCGACACCTGGCAGGCGGCGGCCGCGCTGCTGCCCGCGACCGGCGCCCAGTACGCCGTCATGGGGCTCGGCACCTGTGCGCTGCTGACCCTGCGGGTGCTGAACCCGAAGGCCACCCTCTCGCTCCAGGTGGTCTTCTCGCTGCTCTCGGTCGGGCTGCTGCTGGGCGGGTACGCCGTCTGGGGCGTGGCCGGGGCCGCCTGGGGCCTCGCCCTAGGCTCCGCCTCGAAGGCCGCGGCGGGCTGGCTGCGCGTGGCCCGGCTGCCCGCCCCCGCACCGGACCCGGAACCGGCCTCCGCGGGCCCCTCGGACCAGGTCCGGGCGGCCTGAGGCCGGACTCCCCCCGGGGGGGGGCAGGCCGAGGCGTCGCCGTCGGGGCGGGGTGTCTTCGTCAGGCCGAGGTGTCGCCGAAGCCCGCTTCGATCAGGGCGAACAGCTCCCGCATGGCCTGGCGCTGGTCCTCCTGACCGCGGATCAGGCTCGCGGTGTCCATCACGAAGCGGGCCAGCGCGGCGGACCTGAGGTCTCCTTCGGGAGCGCCGGTCTCCTCCGCGATGGCGGCGGCGAGCGCGAACTCGTGGCGCCGCCACATCCGGTCCCGTCGCACACCCGCAGGTCAGCGCAGGGCGGTGGCCCTGTCCTGCCGGTACGTGGCCACGAGCGCCAGGCACATCGCCGCGATGGCGATCCGGCCCGAGGCCTGGAGCAGTGGCCCGCGCAGCAGGATGAAGGAGTACCCCGCGACCAGCGGGACCACCGTGGAGATCAGACTGCCGGGCGGCGAGCTGCGCCGCGCGCGCTTCGCGTAACGCCGGTCGACGCGGGCGGAGGCGTACCCCATCCCCAGGAGCCCCGCCCCCATGCCCAGCGGCCCGAAGTCGATCCACAGCTCGGCCCAGATCGGCGAGGAGAGGTTGGTGTTGACCGTGCCCATCCACTGGCCGACCATCACGCCGGTGTCGCGCGGCTTGCCCGACCACACCGAGCGCGGCACCGCGAAGAAGACCGATCCCGCGAGCTGGCGCCCGTAGGAATGGCCGGGGCCCGATTCGGCGAAGGTGATGGTGTTCGCGAACATGCCGATCTGGTCGTAGTCCTTGAGCGCCATCGGCTCCAGGAACGAGGTCGTCTCGACCGGCTTGTAGTTCTTCTCGTCGTAGCGGAAGCGGTCCGCGAACGGGAAGATCAGCAGGGCGATCACCACGGCCATGGACAGCGCCACCCGGTACATCGCGGCGCTCACCGGGAAGACGGTGAACAGCATCGCGAACATGACCGTGAGGAACCAGTAGCGCGGGTTCGAGATCGGGTTGTTGACGATCAGGTTGAGGACCATGAGCGCCGACCAGGTGACGATGATCGACATCTTGCGGCGGGCGAACTTCGAGGTGATCAGCCAGCGCGTGTACAGCAGCAGGGCCAACAGCGCGGGGACCGTGCCGAATCCGCGCAGCAGGGCCTGCCCGGCCTGGCCGTCCTGGGAGACGCCCGCCTCCTCGATGCCCGCGATGATCTCCTGGCGGCTGGAGAAGAACACCGCCGGACCGCCGAGCTTCACGATCAGGGCCGCCCCGCCCAGGAACGCCACGGCGGTCAGCACGTAGAGGCGCCTGCGGTGCGCCATGACCGGGCGCGGCTCCTTCAGCGAACCGCCCGCGCGGCCGGCCGGCCGGTGCCGGGCCAGCAGGACGCCCACGTCGAAGACGGCGCAGCCGAGCAGCACCAGGCCGATGGCGGCGGTGAGGTCGGAGCGCGGGCCGACGACGGGGGTCGGGACCTGGCCGAGCACGGCCTGCGCGAGGGGGGCCACGCCCATGGCCATGTAGACGAAGAGCCAGAAGGAGCCCTGGAGCAGCTTGCGGCGGCTGGTCAGGACCATCGCCGAGAGCCGGGCGCCCGCGTACATGGTGAGCAGGAGCTGGAGCCAGAAGGCGGCATCGTGCTGACCGGCTCCGGGCTGCACGGCGACGAAGAGGGGCAGGAAGACGGTGAATCCGAGGGCCAGCGGGACGGAGAGCGCCCGGGAGAGCAGGGTCCGCGGCGTGGTGACCCGGCCCCAGCTCTTCTCCTCGCCGGGCCGCGGCGGCACCGGCCTGACCGCCCTGGCAGCGGTCCCGCGCATGTCGGTCGCCACGCTTGCCCCCACCCCCTGTGCCTGATCCGGCCGCAGTCTAGTCTGAGCGGTCGGCGCCCGGGGAGGCGCCGTCGAAGGCGCCGTTGGGGGCCGCAGTGCGAGGGGGTGCCCGTGCGTGATCTTCCTGCCTTCACGCTGGCCGGATACGACAAGGGGCGCGGGCGGCTGACTCAGGCGCTCTGGTTCGCCGTGATGAACACGCTCTTCATGAGCTGGCTGTGCCCCGCCCGGCTGCGGGTCGCGCTGCTGCGCGCCTTCGGGGCGCGGATCGGTGAAGGGGTGCTGATCCGCCACCGGGTCCGGGTGCTGTGGCCCTGGAAGCTGACCGTGGGCGACCACGCGTGGATCGGCGAGGGCGCCTGGATACTCAACCTGGAGCCCGTGACGATCGGCGCGCACGCCTGCGTCTCGCAGGAGGCGCTGCTGTGCACCGGCTCGCACGACCACCGGGCCGCCGACTTCCGCTACCGCAACGCGCCGGTCACCGTCGAGGACGGCGCGTGGGTGGCCGTACGGGCCACCGTGCTGGCCGGGGTGACCATCGGCCGGTGCGCGGTCGCCGGCGCCGGGTCCGTGGTCCACAAGGACCTTCCCGCGCTGACCCTGCAGACCCAGGACGGGCACCGCCGCCCGGTCGAGGAGCCCAAGTGAACGCCCCGGCGAAGTCCGCGCTGAGAGTCCTGCACGCCGTCACCCTGCACTCCCCCACGCACGCCTTCGGCGGGCCGGTACGGGTCGCGCTGAACCTGGCCAAGGGGCTGCGGGCCCGCGGTCACGAGGCGAACCTGCTGGCGTTGGGCGAGGGGTTCCCGGAGCCCTGGCCCACCTCGGTGGAGGGGGTACCGGCGAAGCTCTTCCCCGCCCGGCGCCTGCTCCCCCTCGGCTTCAGCGGGATGACCTCTCCGGCCCTGCTCGCCTCCGCGGGCCGCCTGGTGCGGGGCGCCGACGTGGTCCACGTCCACCTGGCGCGGGACCTGGTCACCCTGCCCGTCGCCCTGGCGGCGCTGCGGGCCGGCAAGCCGCTGGTCCTGCAGACCCACGGCATGGTCGACCCGAGCGCGAAACTGCTGGCCAAGGTGCTGGACGCGGTGGCGGTACGCCGTCTGCTGCGCGGCGCCGACGCACTGCTGTACCTCACCCCGCACGAGCGCGAGGGCCTCGACGCCGTGGCCGGGGCGCCCCTCCCGAACGCCGTCCGCCTGGTCAACGGCACCCCGGCCCAGGAGGAGCGCCCCGCCCCGTCAGGGCCTCCGCGGATCCTCTACTCGGCCCGCCTGCAGGCCCGCAAACGCCCGGTGGACTTCGTGGACGCCGCCCCGGCCGTCCTGGCGGTGCACCCGGACGCGGAGTTCGTGGTGGCCGGACCGGACGAGGGCGAACTCGCGGCGGTGCGCGCCCGGATCACGGAGCTGGGCCTCTCCGCCCGGTTCACGGTCCCGGGCGCCCTGTCCGGCACGGAGGTCCTGACGGAGCTGCGCCGCGCCCACGTCTACGTACTCCCCTCGGTGGACGAGCCGTTCCCGATGTCGGTCCTGGAGGCCCTGTCGGTGGGCGTCCCCTCGGTGGTGACCCACTCCAACGGCCTGGCCCGCGACATCGCCCGCGCGGGCGCGGGCCGCGCGGTCGACCCGGGCCCGGCGGGCGTCGCGGAAGCGGTCCTGTCCCTCCTGGACCCGGCGGAAAACGCCACGACCTCGAAGGCCGCCCGCGAACTGGCCTCGTCCGCCTTCTCGATGGACGCCGTCCTGGACACGCTGCTGGGGGTCTACGAGGACACCAGCCGCTGAGAAGCGGAGCGCTACGAACGGGCTGCGAGCTTTCGGGCCTCGGCCATGACCTCCGCGTCGACTTCGGCCTCGGTTCTGTCGCCGTACTCGAGGGTCTCGTACTCGTCGTCGAGCTGGGCGAGCCGCTCGGTCAGGGGCAGCGCGTGGCCGTACCGGCGGTGGATTCGGAGTGTGAACTCCGACGGGGTGAACTCGCCGGCGAGCATGCGGCGGGCGAGCGCCGAGACTGCGGCCTCGCGGCCGGCCGCGCCGTCGCGCGGGTAGAAGGCGAGGCCGAGTTCGTGGAGTGCCGCGGGGAGCAGGTCGTGGACGTCGTAGTCCGCCTCGGCGCGCGTACAGGCCGCGAGGACGCGGAGGCCGGGGGTGTCGAGTCCGGCCACCAGCGCGTCGCAGGCGGCGCCGACGACATCGCTCCCACCGACTTCGCCGACGCTCCAGAGCGCGACGTGGTCCTGTAGGGCGATCGCTGCGGCTTCGGTCGGCATCATCGGCCCATCGTGCCTTCGCGGCCCGTCCGAGGCGAGTCGGTTTCGCCGAAGGTGCTGGTTGGCGGACTGTTCCGAGCTGCCGCCGGCCGCGGCGCCGGGCCCGGGTCAGAGGCCGCGGCGGGTTTCGTCGACCACCGGGAGGGCGCCGACGCGGCGGCGCTTGAGGACGCTCGCGTAGACCGCGAGGCCGATGGCGCCCGCGACCATCATGATGACCCCGACCAGGTCGAGGTTGACGCTCTGCAGCTGCCAGTCGCTCGCGAAGGTGAGGATGGCCCCCACCACGATCAAGCCTATGCAACCGCTGATGCCCCTCATCGCATTCGCCTCCAACCTCGTGGACGGGGTACAGCCCCGCCGTCTGGAAGCGCGGATGCCCCCGATGGAGGAACGAAAACACCCCCGCGGCCCGGGGGTTCGGGCTGCGGGGGCGTGACGCCCGGGCCGCGCGGGCCACCGCCGGACGGAGTCCGGCGCAGCGCGTCGAAGCCGGGGAGGCCCTCCAGGGCCGAGCCGCGCGAGGAGCGCGTCGGGAAGAGGGGCCACCCCCGCGGCCCGGGGGTTCGGGCTGCGGGGGCGTTCGGGGCGGGTGGAGGAGGGCTTACGCCGGGATCCAGGCGTAGCAGCCGTTCGAGACGAACTGGGCCGTGCCTGCCGGGATCTTGGCGGTGATCTTGTCGCCCGGCTTCAGCGGGGTCTCCGGGCCCGAGGCGAGGGCGGCGCCGTCCTTGCCCTTGGCCTCCCAGGTGCACGTCGTGCTCTGGGTCAGCGCGCGGTAGGTACCCGCCGCCGGGGATTCCTTCGTACCGTCCGGGAAGCCCTTCGCCGCCGCGTCGAGGACCGGCTTCTGCTCCGGGCAGAGGAAGGTGATCGCGTCCTTCGCGCCGGGGATCTCCCCGGCGACGAGGGCGCCGACCGCCGCGTCCTTGTCCCGCTTCGCCGTGCGCTCCACCCGCTGGCAGGCCTCCTGACCGCTCTGCAGGACGGCCGCCGGGTCCATCTTCTCCGGGACCCTGCCGCTCAGGTACTGCTTCTGCGGCGCGGTGAAGCTGCCCGTCTTCGGGACGAGCTGCGCGTCCGGCAGGACGGCACCCGTCGGCTTCGCGTCCGGGGAGGCCGGCGCCGGGGCGTCCGTGGCGTCGGCCGGGTCGGGGGCCGACGAGGCGGCCGGCGGCTTGGGCGAGGCGGCCGAGGCTTCGGCCTTGCCATCGCCGCCCGAACTGCAGGCCGTCAGCGTCAGGGCGGCGGCGAGCAGCACAGCGGCCGCTGCGGAGCGTCGGTACATGAGGTGGCTCCCGTACGTATGAGATGGGCGTGCGGGGCCCGGCCGTCGAAGCGGCCGGGCCCCGCACTCCGTCAAGCGGTTACTTCGCGCCGAAGGTGAGGGTCAGCTGCGGCTTGGCGTCCACGGCCGTGGACTCCGAGGACCAGATCCACAGCGGGTTGGTCCCCGTGCTCGTCAGGCCCAGGCTGTAGCTGCTGCCCAGCACCGCGGAGAGCGCGGTGGTGTCCAGCGGAGTGCTCTGGACCGCCGAACCGTCCGGTACTCCCGCGAAGGAGCCGAGCGGGGTGGTGCCCAGGGTGGGCTTGCTGTTGAAGGTCGTGCCCGCACCGCTCCACGTACCGGTGACCGGGACCACGGAGACGGTGTCGGTGGTGCCGGCACTCGCCACGGTCGTGGTCTTGACCTGGAGGGACGCGGACTTCAGCACCTGGCCGGCCGGGGCGGCCGGGATGTCGAAGCGCAGGTACGTCTCGTAGGCCGAGGTGCCGCGGACGGCCAGCGAGGCGGACGCGCCGTAGGCGGTGCTGGGGGCGCCCTGGTTGATGTAGGTGTCCTCGGTCGCGGTGACCTTGGAGACCGTGTCCGTGGCGGCCTTGGCCAGGTTGTAGTGGTTCTTGACCTGGGCCTCGGTCAGCACCTTCGGGTAGACGGCCGTCTCGTCGATCTGGCCGGCGAAGAAGTTGCTGGTCGGCCGGGAGGGCCAGCCGGCGAGGTTGTCGCCGCCGACGTGCCAGTAGCCCTCGATCGCCTGGGAGCCGGTGACGTTCAGGGTGCCCTTGGACTGACCGTCCACGTACAGCGCCATGCCGGCGGGACCCTGGGTCGCGACGACGTGGTGCCACTTGTTGTCGTTGTACGTGTCCAGCAGGCCGGTGGAGACGGTCTTCGTCGAGCCCGGGTTGACCCCGAAGAAGATCCGGCCGGTGTTGGTCATGTAGAGGTGCTTGTCGTACAGGTTGCTGTTGCGGTCCTGGTTGGTGCCGAAGCCGAGCAGCTTGCCGCCGCGCGTGCTGTTCGTCTTGAACCAGGTCTCCAGCGTGTAGCTGCTGCCGACGGTCTGGCGGTGGTCGCTGTACACCTGCTGGCTGGTGCCGTTGAAGCCCATGGCCGTGCTGGCTCCGGTGACCGCACCGGGGGTCTGGCGCAGCGCCGGGGCGTTGAGCTGGATGCCGCTGGTGTTGCCGGAGACCGAGGAGTCGGCCACGTACGGGCTGACGACGTCGTCGTAGCGCCAGTACAGGTTGGCGCCGTCCTCGCGGACCTGGTTGGGGTACGCGCTGACGGTGGCCGGGACCGAGACCGAGACGGTGGCCGACAGGGCGCTGGTGTTGCCCGCCGCGTCGGTGGCGGTGACCCGGTAGCTGTAGGACACGCCGGCCTTGACCGTGGCGTCCGTCCAGGAGGCCTGCCGGCGCAGCCACTCCAGGGAGTTCGCGCTGACGGTGGCGATCGGGGTCGCGGAGCCGTTGCGGTAGATGCGGTAGGTCAGCTTGTTGTCGTCCGCGTCGTAGCTGGCGCGCCAGCGGACCTGGACCTCGCCGGGCTTGACGCTGGAGACGCTCGCGACGGGGGTGGTCGGGGCGCCGACGTCGCCGGTGGAGGCGAAGCGGGTCAGGGCCTGCTGGGCCTTGCCGTTGATGAGGGTGAACTCACCGCCGACCCACATGTACTTGGTGGCGCCCGTCTCCGCGATGGCCATCACGCGCGGGCCGATGCCCTCGCCGAGGCCGTCGTTGGCGGTGGGGTGCCAGCCGAGCTTGCCCGGGCTGCGCACGAATCCGCCCACGGGCGCGGGGGCCTGGCCGCTGGCCCAGTCGGTGTTCTGCGCCAGCAGGAAGTGGCGCTTGCCGTCCGGGAACTCGCCCTCGGAGGTGCAGTTGTGCGCGTGCGAGGAGCTGTAGAGGACTCCGTCGTACGGCAGCACGAACTGGGTCGCGCCCAGGCACTGGTCGCGCCACTTCTCGTTGAAGTCGGTGGCGAGGGCGACGCGGCCGTCGAAGCCGCCGGTGCCCTCGGCGCCGGTGTAGTAGCCCGTGGCGTCGGCCGTGATGGACTTGATGACCGACATCGAGGGGATGGTGCCGTAGGTCTTGGTGACGGCTCCGGTGGTGGCGTTCACGACGGCGAGCGCGTGGCTCTGGGATCCGTTGACGGTGAAGAAGTCACCGCCCAGCAGGATGTTCTTGCCGTCGTTGCTGAGCTGGAGCGCGCGGCCGGGCTCGTCGGCGTTGGCGACGAAGGGCTTGAGCGCACCGGAGGTGGCGTCGACCGCGGCGAACCGCTGGCGGGCCGAGCCCTCGACGGTGCTGAAGTCTCCTGCCGCGTACAGGGTGCTGTCGGAGGCGACGAGCGCGCGCACGGTGGCGGGGAACTTCGGGTGGAACGAGGCCTTGGGGGTGCAGGTCGCGATGTCGATGGCGGCGACGCTGTTGACCGGTGTTCCGTTGACGGCGGCGAAGTAGCCGCCCGCGTACAGGGTCTTCTTGTCCTTCGAGACGGTGAGGGCGCGCACGGTCGCGCTGCCGTCGCCGATGGTGAAGGAGAGCTTGCAGGAGGTGGGGGCACCGGTCGCCGCGTCGAGCGCGACGAAGTTCACGGCTTCCTGCTCCGCGCCGGCGCCGCCGGTGGGCGGGCGGACGGCGGAGAAGGTGCCGCCGGCGAAGACGGTGCCGTTGGCCTCGGCCATCGCCCAGACGATCCCGTTGGGCTGCCACGTCGGCAGGTTGTCGGCGGTGAAGGCCACCGGCTGCGTGATGGCCGACGCCTCGGGTATCAGCACCAGGCCTATCGCGGTGCCGGCGCCGGCCAGTGACAGGGCGAGGGCAGCAGTCAGCCCTCTGGATCTACGCATGAGCCCCCCAGGGCAATTGCCCGGCTTGAATGGCTGGTTCGGCATCTTTCGGAACAGCCATATGTACTTGGCGCAGACTAGGGCTCAGCGAAGGGCCTGGTCACCACGCTTGACCCATTGCATACCAACTTGGAATCAACGGGTCCGGTCGCGGATGGAGCACTACGGACATACGGCGGATTTGCCCCGGCCAGGCCCGCCGTTGGCTGCGCGCATGACCGGGACAGGGCAAATCGTAGGCGAAATATAAGGCCTCAGCGGTCGATGCGGACGCTGGCCCCCGCCAGTTGGTCCTCGACCTGCCGGATGTCGGAATCCACCATGATCCTGGCCAGCTCGGCCACCAGGACCGTCGGCTTCCAGCCGAGCAGCTCGTGGGCCTTGGACGCGTCGCCGATCAGGGCGTCGACCTCGCTGGGGCGCTCGTACTTGGGGTCGTAGCGCACGTGCTCGTTCCAGTCGAGACCGGCGTGCGTGAAGGAGGCCTCGACGAACTCGCGGACGGTGGCGGCGACCCCGGTGGCCACGACGTAGTCGGTGGGCTCGTCCTGCTGGAGCATCCGCCACATGGCGTCCACGTACTCGGGGGCGTAGCCCCAGTCGCGGACGGCGTCGAGGTTGCCGAGGTAGAGCTTCTCCTGGAGGCCCGCCTTGATCCGGGCGACGGCGCGGGTGATCTTGCGGGTCACGAAGGTCTCGCCGCGGCGCGGGGACTCGTGGTTGAAGAGGATCCCGTTGACGGCGAACATTCCGTACGCCTCGCGGTAGTTCACGGTCGTCCAGTACGCGAACACCTTCGCGGCGCCGTACGGGCTGCGCGGGTGGAACGGGGTGGCCTCGTTCTGCGGGGGCGGGGTGGCGCCGAACATCTCCGAGGAGGAGGCCTGGTAGATGCGGGTGTCCACGCCGCTGGCCCGGATCGCCTCCAGCAGGCGCAGGGCGCCGAGGCCGGTCACGTCGCCGGTGTAGAGCGGGGCGTCGAAGGAGACGCGGACGTGCGACTGGGCGCCGAGGTTGTAGACCTCGTCGGGGCGTATCTCGCGGAGCAGGTTCACCAGGGCGACGCCGTCGGAGAGGTCGGCGTGATGCAGGACGAGGGAACGGTTCGCCGTCTGCGGGTCCTGGTAGATGTGGTCGATCCGCTCCGTGTTGAAGCTGGAGGACCGCCGCACGAGCCCGTGCACCGTGTAGCCCTTGGAGAGCAGGAGCTCTGCGAGGTACGAGCCGTCCTGCCCGGTGACGCCGGTGATCAGCGCGGTCTTGCCCATAGGGTCCCCCTGGGGATCGTTGCGGTGCGGTCGGGGCTGCGCCCCGGGTACGGATCGGGGTTGCACCCCGGGTCGGGGCTGCGCCCCGGGTACTGGTCGTGGCCGTGCCCCGGGTACTGGTCGTGGCCGTGCCCGGGAGTGCTGGTAGGGGCCGGGCCCCTGGTCCGCGGGTCGGGGCTGCGCCCCGGATGCTGCGGGGTTCCGCCCCCAGGGGGCTGGAGACGGGTACCAGACCGGTACCGTACACGCTCCGTCCGGACCCCCTCCCACCGGATCGGACCCCCGGCGGGCCGGCCCGGGGCCGGCATCTCCGGCGGGCGGTCCGGGCCCGGCCTCCCCCGTGAAACCGCGGCCGGCGGACTGGCATCATCGGCGGTATGACAAGTTCGCCGTTCCTGCCCCCGAACGCCCGCGTCTTCGTCGCCGGCCACCGCGGCCTCGTCGGGTCCGCGGTCGTCCGCCGGCTCACCGCCGACGGGTACGAGGTGCTCACCCGCGGCCGCGCCGACCTCGATCTGCGCGATGCCGCCGCGACCGGGGCGTACCTGCGGGACGTCCGGCCCGACGCCGTCGTCCTGGCCGCCGCCAAGGTCGGCGGGATCATGGCCAACAGCACGTTCCCGGTGCAGTTCCTGGAGGACAACCTCAAGATCCAGCTGAGCGTCGTCGCCGGGGCGCACGCGGCGGAGGTCGGCCGGCTGCTGTTCCTCGGCTCCTCCTGCATCTACCCCAAGCTGGCCCCGCAGCCCATCAGCGAGGACGCCCTGCTGACCGGCCCGCTGGAGCCGACGAACGAGGCGTACGCCCTGGCGAAGATCGCCGGCATCGTCCAGGTCCAGTCGTACCGCAAGCAGTACGGGGCCTCGTACATCTCGGCCATGCCCACGAACCTCTACGGCCCGGGCGACAACTTCGACCTGGAGACCTCGCACGTCCTGCCCGCCCTCATCCGGCGCTTCCACGAGGCCGCCGCCGAGGGGCGCGAGGAGGTCACGCTGTGGGGATCGGGCACGCCCCGCCGGGAGTTCCTGCACGTGGACGACCTGGCCGCGGCGTGCGCCGTACTGCTGCGCGAGTACGACGGCGCCGAGCCGGTGAACATCGGCTGTGGCGAGGACCTGACCATCAAGGCCCTCGCGGAGACCGTCGCCGAGGTGACCGGCTTCCGCGGCAGGCTCGCCTGGGACACCTCGAAGCCCGACGGGACGCCCCGCAAGCTGCTGGACGTGACCCGGCTGCGCGGGCTCGGCTGGAAGCCCGCGGTCCCGCTGCGCGAGGGCATCGCCGCCACGTACGCCTGGTGGCGCGAGCAGAGCAACGGGCAGGACGGCGCACGGAGCAACGGGCGGGACGGCGGGCAGAGCTGATCCCAAGGCGGGATCCCCGGTGCCTCAGTACGCTCCGCGACCGTCGACCACGGCGCGGAGCGTGCGGCCCATGACGTCGACGTCACTGGTGAACGACCAGTTGTCCACGTACTGCAGGTCGAGCTGGATCGTCTCGTCCCACGAGAGGTCGGACCGCCCGCTGATCTGCCACAGCCCGGTCATCCCGGGCCGCACCGCGAGCCGGCGCAGTTCGACCTCGTCGTACTCGGCCACCTCTTCCGGCAGCGGCGGGCGCGGGCCGACCAGCGACATGTTGCCCGCCACCACATTGATCAGCTGGGGCAGTTCGTCCATGGAGGTACGGCGCAGCAACCGGCCCACGCGGGTCACCCGGGGGTCGCGCCGCATCTTGAACATCAGGCCGTCGTTCTCGTTCGCCCCGGACAGCTCGGCCTTCCGCGCGTCGGCGTCCACGACCATCGTGCGGAACTTCCACATGACGAAGGGGACCCCGTCTCGGCCTATGCGCCGCTGCCGGTAGAAGGCCGGCCCGCGCGAGCCGCAGCGGATCGCCAGGACCATGGCGAGGAAGGCCGGCGACAGCAGGACCAGTCCGAGCGCCGCGCCCGCCCGGTCCAGTACGGACTTCAGCAGGGGCTGCATGCCGCGGCTCACCGGCGGCGCCACCCGCAGGATGGCCAGGCCGCCCGCGGACAGGGTCTCCAGCCGCTTGACGGAGACCTCCACCAGCCCGGGGAAGACCGCCAGTTCGAGTCCGGCGTCGTGCAGGGCCCAGGAGATCCGCCGCAGCCGCTCCCCCGCGAGCCGGGCACCGGGTGCGACGAGCACCAGGTCGGCGCGGTGGGCGGCGACGGCATCGAGCACGGCGGCGGAGTCCCCGTTCGGGGACTGCGCCATCGCGGAGCCGAGGCGCGCGGCCACGGGCACCCCGCTGTCCAGTCCGCCGGGACCCACCGGGACCACGCCGACCACCACGTAGGGGTGGTCGGTGCGCGCGGCGAGGTGTCCGATGACGGACTCGGCGGCGTCGGGCTCGCCGACGACCAGGACCCGGCTCACCGCCTGGGCTTCGCGCCGGGCGGCGGAGAGGTGTCGGTAGGTCAGCTTGTGGCAGGCGATGGTGACGAGCAGGGCGGGTACGAGGGCGCCGAGCGCGGACAGCCGGGGGGTGTTCTCGCCCGTGACCACGCGGGCCACGGCGAGTACGCCGATCAGAATCAGCCAGTCGTGCAGGACCGGCAGGACTCCTCGGGATTCGCCGAGCGCGCGGCCCGCGTAGCGCCGGCGCATCAGCTGCACGCCGGTCCAGGCGAGGGCCGTGCCGAGGGCGCAGAACAGCGGCCGTGCCTGCTGGGCGGCCTCGAAGACCAGGCCGACGGGGACTCCCGCGCCGATCAGGTCCGCGGCGACCGCGGCGGGCAGGTACCAACGGGCCTTGTCGCGAAGGCCCCTGGCCGGCGTGGCCGACGCCCTGGCCGAGCCGGCCACTCTTTGCACAGGTATATGGACATGCCTCATGAGGCCCCCCTGGCACGTGGTCTATGACGGTGGCGCGAGTCCGCGGCTTCCCCAAACCGTGGACGTCAGGCGCACCGGGAAACAGTACGACAAACGCCAGTACGGTAAATGCCGTTTCGGGGAACCTGACATCTTGTTGCCCAAGCGTTAGCGGCCGACCGTCCGCATTCCGACCGCGGGACAGACCCCTTTCTCATCCCAAAGTGAATGTTCCGCATACCGGATACGTCTCTTCGGACAACGAACGATTTCCGGCCAACATTTTGACGCGGCCCTGACATCACGGCGCCCAAGTGGCACTCTTCGACCGTTCTTCGCACCAGCCCGATCTGCCCGGAGGCCCACCCAGCCATCCGGAACCCCCCTTGCAGAAGGAGTCTGCGTTGAGTCCCACCCCCCAGCGGCGTGCCACCACGGCCGGCGCGCTTGTTGCCGCGGCCGCTCTCCTCGCCGTAGGCATCCAGACCGGATCCGCCAACGCCGACGCCACCGCGTCGCAGGCTGTTTCGGTCGCCCAGGTCAACCCCGGCGCGGAGAACCGCGCACTCAGCGCTTCGGAGCGTGCGACGCTCCTGGCCGAGGCCAACTCCACCACTGTGCAGGCGGCCAAGGCCCTCGGCCTCGGCGGCACGGAGAAGCTCGTCGTCCGCGACGTGGTCAAGGACGCGGACGGCACCACGCACACCACGTACGAGCGCACCTACGACGGCATACCGGTGCTCGGCGGTGACCTGACCGTCCACGCCAAGGGCGGCGTCACCAAGAGCGTCACCAAGGCCACCAACGCCGAGATCAAGGTCGCGGACACCAACGCCACCGTCACCCCGGCCTCGGCCGAGGGCCAGGCGGTCTCCTCCGCCAACGCCGAGGGCTCCAAGGACGCGAAGGCCTCCAAGGCCGCGCGCAAGGTGATCTGGGCCGCCTCCGGCGTCCCGGTCCTCGCCTTCGAGACCGTCGTCGGCGGCATCCAGCACGACGGCACCCCGAGCGAACTGCACGTGGTCACCAACGCCAAGACCGGCGCGAAGATCACCCAGTGGCAGGCCATCGAGACCGGCGTCGGCAACACGATGTACTCCGGCCAGGTCACGCTGGGCACCTCGGCTTCGGGCAGCAACTTCACGCTGACCGACGCCGGGCGCGGCAACCACAAGACCTACGACCTCAACGGGGGCTCGGGCAGCGGCACGGGCACCCTCTTCACGGGCCCGGACGACACCTGGGGCAACGGTCTCCCCTCGAACCGGGAGACCGCCGGCGCCGACGCGCACTACGGCGCCCAGCTCACGTGGGACTACTACAAGAACGTGCACGGCCGCAACGGCCTGCGCAACGACGGCGTGGCCCCGTACACCCGGGTCCACTACGGCAACGCGTACGTCAACGCGTTCTGGAGCGACTCCTGCTTCTGCATGACCTACGGCGACGGCACAAACAACGCCAAGCCGCTGACGTCCATCGACGTGGCCGCGCACGAGATGACCCACGGTCTGACCTCGGTCACCGGCAACATGACCTACTCCGGTGAGTCCGGCGGCCTCAACGAGGCGACCTCCGACATCATGGCGGCGGCCGTCGAGTTCAACGCCAACAACGCCAACGACGTCGGCGACTACCTGGTCGGCGAGAAGATCGACATCCGCGGCAACGGCACCCCGCTGCGCTACATGGACAAGCCGAGCAAGGACGGCTCGTCCAAGGACGCGTGGTACTCGGGCATCGGCTCCATCGACGTCCACTACTCCTCGGGCCCGGCCAACCACTGGTACTACCTGGCCTCCGAGGGCTCCGGCGCCAAGGTCGTCAACGGGGTGAGCTACGACTCGCCGACCTCCGACGGGCTCCCGGTCACCGCGATCGGCCGCGACGCCGCCTCGAAGATCTGGTTCCGCGCGCTGACGGTCGGCTACTTCAAGTCGACCACCAACTACGCCGACGCCCGCGTCCAGACGCTGAAGGCCGCCGCCGACCTCTACGGTGCGGGCTCGGTCACGTACAACAACGCCGCCAACGCCTGGGCCGCCATCAACGTCGGTGCCCGCATTCCCGTCGGCGTCTCGGTCACCAACCCCGGTAGCCAGAACACCGTCACGGGCAGCGCCGTCAGCCTCCAGATCCAGGCCAGCAGCAGCAACGCCGGCGCCCTGAGCTACGCGGCTTCCGGTCTCCCGACCGGTCTGTCGATCAACTCCTCGACCGGCCTGATCACCGGGACCGCCTCCACCGCCGGTACGTACAACACGACGGTCACGGTGACGGACTCGGCGAACCAGACCGGTACGGCGTCCTTCGCCTGGACCGTCGGCACCTCGCAGCAGACGGTGTTCGAGAACACCACCGACTACGCGATCGCCGACAACGCGACGGTCGAGTCCCCGCTCACCGTGAACCGCACGGGCAACGCCCCGAGCACCCTCAAGGTGGACCTCAACATCCTCCACACGTACATCGGTGACCTGAAGGTCGACCTCGTCGCCCCCGACGGCACCCTGTACAACCTGCACAACCGGACCGGTGGCAGCGCGGACAACATCATCAAGTCCGTCACGGTCAACGCCTCCTCCGAGGTCGCCCAGGGCGTGTGGAAGCTCCGGGTCAACGACAACGCGAACCTCGACACCGGAAAGATCGACAGCTGGAAGCTCACCTTCTGACCCCCACCGGGGCCGTCCGTGAACCAGAGCTGAACCGCTAGACCACGGGGCCGCCCGGGAGAAGACCTCCCCGGGCGGCCCTGTTCCATTGGGCCCCGGCCGGCGGGGTCCACGTACCCCCAGGGCCGGGACCTTCGGCGCCCGTCGTCCGGCCGGGCCGGCGTCATAGTGGAAATCAGCGAACCTACGGAACCGTAGGTTCGGGTGATTCCGAGGACGTGACCCATGCCGCAGACCCCCACGAACGCCCCCGCCGCGCAGCACCCCTGGCTGATCCAGGGCGGCATGGGCGTCGGCGTCTCCGGCTGGCGGCTGGCCAGGGCCGTATCCGGCGAAGGCCAGCTGGGCGTGGTCTCCGGCACGGCCCTGGACGTCGTACTGGCCCGCGTGCTGCAGACCGGCGACCCCGGCGGCCACGCCCGCCGGGCACTGGCGGCCTTCCCGCTGCCGGAGCTCGCCCAGTCCGCCCTCGACCTCTACTTCCGCGAGGAAGGCCTCGCGGACGGCGTCGCGATGCGCACCACCCCGCGGCTGCGGGCGACGGGCGGATCGCAGGCCGAGATCCTCACCGTCCTCGGCAACTTCGTCGAGGTCTGGCTCGCCAAGGAGGGACATGACGGTGTCGTCGGCATCAACTACCTGGAGAAGATCCAGCTCGCCACAGCCCCCGCAATGTTCGGCGCGATCCTGGCAGGCGTCGACTACGTGCTCGTGGGTGCGGGAGTCCCCGGTCAGATCCCTGCCCTCGCCTCGAGACTGGCGCGCTACGAACGCTGCGTGACCAACATCCACGTGGAGGCGGGGCCCCACGGGGACGAGCCCCTGGAGCACCTCTTCGACCCCGCAGCCCTGCTCGCCGGGCACCTGCCCGGCCCGCTGCGCCGCCCCCACGTGCTGGCCATCGTCTCGCTCCCGGTGCTGGCCACCTACCTGGCCCGGGACGAGATCACCCGCCCCGACGGCTTCGTGATCGAGACCAGCCAGGCCGGCGGGCACAGCGCCCCGCCGCGCGGGCCGATGAAGCTCGACGAGGACGGTGAGCCGGTCTACGGCCCGCGCGACAGCCCCGACCTCGCCAAGATGGCGGCGCTCGGGCTGCCGTTCTGGCTCGCGGGCGGCCAGGCCAGCCCCGAGGCCGTGGCCGGGGCGCTCGCGGAGGGCGCGGCCGGGGTCCAGATCGGCAGCGCGTTCGCCCTGTGCGAGGAGTCGGGGATGGCCCGCCACCTGCGCGAGGAGCTGCTGGACCAGGCCCACGCCGGCACCCTCTCGGTCCGCAACGACCCCGAGGCCTCCCCGACGTCGTTCCCGTTCAAGGTGGCGGACCTGCCGGGGACGGTCTCCGAGCCGGAGGTCTCCGAAGCCCGGCGCCGGGTCTGCGACCTCGGCTTCCTGCGCACTCCCGTACGCGGTCCGCGCGGTGTGGTCTACCGGTGCGCGGCCGAGCCGGTCGCCGCGTACGTCCGCAAGGGCGGCCAGGCGTCCGACACCAAGGGCCGCCAGTGCCTGTGCAACGGCCTGCTGGCCACGATCGGACTGGCCCAGCGCCGGCCGCACGGCCGGGTGGAACCCCCGCTGGTGACGATCGGCAAGGACCTGTCGTTCCTCCCGCGGCTCGCCCCGAACGCCGAGCCCTACACGGCCGCGGACGTGGTGCACTGGCTCGCGGCGGGCGCGGACCGGACCGCCGGCCGCTGAGGCCCCGAGGCGGATGAAGGGCCCGGCTCCCCTGGGGGAGCCGGGCCCTTCACGGGTCCGCGGGGTCAGCCGATGGAGCCGAAGACCGAGTCGAGGATGGCCGAGGTCTCGTCGGCCGGTGCGGCGGCGGCGCGCCCGCCGATGCTGCGGTCCTCGTCGTCGCGCCAGTCGTCACGGCCGTCGTCGTCGTGCCGTCCGTCGTGGCGGCCGTGGTGGTCGTCGTCGGTCGGCTTGAAGAACACCGAGCGGACCGCCAGGTCGTCCGCCCGCTCGCCCGGCTCCAGCGTCTCCACGGCATGGCCGCCGCAGGAGCGGTCCTCGAACAGCACCGCCAGCGATTCCGTGTCGTTGCGCACCTGGAAGGCCGGGTGGTTCCGTGAAGCGTTCGTCAGCTGGTAGCAGGTGTCGTTGTCGGCGGGCTCGATCCGGCCGTGCCGCGTGTCACCGTTGTCGCTGTACCGGTAGTGCAGCGTGCCGAGGTTCTCGCGATCGTCGTGGTCGTTGGCGTACGACAGCCCGGCGGTCGGCAGGACCAGCGCGAGGGCGCCTAGGAGTGCGGTGGCGGTGGTGCGAAGACGCATGGGGGGAGTCCGTTTCTCGGGTTCCTCGGGTTCCTCGGATGCCTGGTGCGGTGGGCATCCGCGGGCAGCGTAGGAGCGGGCGCCCACGAAGAAACGATTCGGCACGGCAGCACGTTCGAAGGTTCACCCTCACGGTCCCCTCCGGAACCGAACGCGCGAACGCCCCGGATCCGGGCTGGATTCGGGGCGTACGGACCACTCAGACGGCGGCGCTTCCGGCCGCCCGGTCCACCGCGTCCGAGGTCCGACCGGGCACCGGGGCCGGAGCCCCGGCGGGAGCGGGAGCGGCACCAGCGGCAGCGGGAGCAGCCGTGGCGGCCGGCCGGCGGACCAGCACGAACAGGACCAGCGCCCCCGCCAGACCCATCGCCCCCGAGACCCAGAAGGTGTCGCGCAGCCCGCTCGCGAAGGCCGCCTCCACCCAGGAGCCCCCCCGGAACGGTGTCCAGCAGCCGCGCCGCCCCGCCGCCGGCCAGGGCCGGGGAGATCAGCCCGACGCCCACGCCGGTGACGGCCAGGCCCGGCGCCGCGCGGAGCGGCTGCGGGAGGAGTGCACGCTGTACGTGGAGACAGTGCCGGGGACCCTTGGCTTCGAGGCGGAGACCGCCCTGATGGATCGGCGCGGTGGACGGGGTGGGGCAGGTGGAGGTGATCCCGGCCCTGCGCAGCGTCAAGCGGGCCGGGATGCTGGTGGAGGACGGGCGGCTGGTGGATCCGCCGCCCGCCCCCTGAACGGGCCGGGGCCGTCAGCCGAACGGCCGGAGCCGTCGGCCGAAGGGCCGGGGCCGTCAGCGCAGCACCACGCCGCCTCCCGCGTCGGTGTCGGCGCCCGTGGCCGGGCCCGCGACCAGGCCCAGTTCGGCCGGGGTCGCCAGCAGCGGGTGCGCCGGCAGGATCCGTACGGTGTAGCCGAAGGGCCCCGTACGGTCGAGGGCGAGCGGGCCCTCGTACAGCCAGCGGCCCTCCAGGTCGGGTCCGCCGGCGGGCTTGAGCGGGAAGGCCCGCCCGCTCTGGATCACGTCCTGCGCGTCGACCCGGCCCGCGACGGCCTGGACCTCCACGTCCTCGGGGGCGAGGGCGTCGAGGGAGACCTGCACGCGCAGGGTGAGGGTGGCCCCGAGTTCGGCGGTGCCGCCGACCGGGCCCGCCGTCAGGGCTTCCACGTGCTCGACGGTGAGCTGCGGCCAGGCCGCGCGGACCCGCCCCTTCCACCAGGCGAGGTCCCGGGCCGCGTCCGGGGTCAGGGCGCGGTGGGAGAGCGCGGCCGGAGCGTAGAGCCGCTCCACGTACTCCCGCACCATGCGCCCCGCGAGCACCTTGGGTCCCAGCGAGACGAGGGTGCGCCGGACCATCTCGATCCACCGCACCGGGAGTCCGGCCTGTCCGGCACGGTCGTAGAACCGGGGGGCGACCCGGCCCTCGATCAGGTCGTAGAGGGCGTTCGCCTCCAGGTCGTCGCGGCGGTCCTCGTCCGCGCCGAGTCCGTCGGCGGTCGGGATGGCCCAGCCGAAGTCCGGCTCGAACCATTCGTCCCACCATCCGTCCAGGACGGACAGGTTGAGGCAGCCGTTGAGGGCCGCCTTCATCCCGCTGGTGCCGCAGGCCTCCAGCGGGCGCAGCGGGTTGTTGAGCCAGACGTCGCAGCCCGGGTAGAGCTTCTGGGCCATGGCCATGCCGTAGTCGGGCAGGAACACGATCCGGTGGCGCACGCGGGGGTCGTCCGCGAACCTCACCAGCTCCTGGACCAGCCGCTTCCCGCCGTCGTCGGCCGGGTGCGCCTTGCCCGCGACCACGATCTGCACGGGCCGGTCCGGGTCCAGCAGCAGGCGGCGCAGCCGGTCGGGGTCGCGCAGCATCAGCGTGAGCCGCTTGTAGGACGGCACCCGTCGGGCGAACCCGATGGTCAGCACGTCCGGGTCGAGCACGGAGTCCACCCAGCCCAGTTCGGCGGCGGCGGCCCCGCGCTGGCGCCAGGAGGCGCGCAGGCGGTCCCGTACCTCTTGGACGAGCTGTTCCCTGAGTACCCGGCGCAGGTCCCAGACGTCCTGGTCGGGGATGTCGGCGACGGCGTCCCAGCGCTGCGAGCCGCCGACGGAGAGCGCGTCCTCGGTGCGGCCAGCGCCGATCTGCTTCGCGCCGAGCCTCACCACTTCGGGCGCCACCCAGGTCGGGGCGTGCACGCCGTTGGTCACCGAGGTGATGGGCACGTCGACGGGGTCGAATCCCGGCCACAGGCCGGCGAACATCTCGCGGCTGACGGCGCCGTGCAGGGTGGAGACCCCGTTGGCCCGCTGGGCGAGCCGCAGGCCCATCACCGCCATGTTGAACACCCCGGGGTCGCCGCCGGGGTACGTCTCGGCGCCGAGGGCCAGGATCCGGTCGACGGGTACGCCGGCCAGTTCGCCGCCGTCGCCGAAGTGGCGGGCGACCAGGGCCCGGTCGAAGCGGTCGATGCCGGCGGGGACGGGGGTGTGCGTGGTGAACACGGTGCCGGCCCGGACGGCTTCGACGGCGGCGTCGAAGCCGAGTCCCTGCGCTCCCTCCAGTTCCCTTATGCGCTCGAGTCCCAGGAACCCGGCGTGGCCCTCGTTGGTGTGGAAGACCTCGGGGTCGGGATGCCCGGTGATCCGGCAGTAGGCGCGCACCGCCCGGACCCCGCCGATGCCGAGGAGCATCTCCTGGAGCAGCCGGTGGTCGCTGCCGCCGCCGTAGAGCCGGTCGGTCACCTCGCGGGCGACGGCGTCGTTGTCCTCGACGTCGGAATCGAGGAGCAGCAGCGGCACCCGGCCGACGCGAGCCTGCCACACGTGTGCGTGCAGGGCCCGGCCGCCGGGGAGGCTCAGGGACACCCGCGCGGGGGTCCCGTCCTCCTCGCGCACCAGCGCGAGGGGCAGTTCGTTGGGGTCGAGCACCGGATAGTGCTCCTGCTGCCAGCCGTCCCGGGAGAGGGACTGGCGGAAGTAGCCGTGCCGGTAGAGCAGTCCGACGCCGATGAGGGGGACGCCGAGGTCGCTGGCGGCCTTGAGGTGGTCCCCGGCGAGGATGCCGAGTCCGCCGGAGTACTGGGGCAGGGCGGCGGTGATCCCGAACTCGGGTGAGAAGTAGGCGATGCCGGCGGGCAGCTCGGCCGCGGCCTCGTGGCTCTGGTACCACCTCCCGCCGTGGACGTAGTCATCGAGGTCGGCGGCGGCGACGGCGAGCCGGCGCAGGAACCGCCGGTCCCCGGCGAGCTCGGCGATCCGCGCGGCGGACACGGCGCCGAGCAGCCGGACGGGATCCCCGCCGGCGGCTTGCCAGCCCTCGGGATCGACGGATTGGAAGAGTTCACGGGTCTCGGCGTGCCAGGACCAGCGCAGGTTGCGCGCGAGGTCGGCGAGCGGCGAGAGGGTCTCGGGGAGGACGGGGCGCACGGTGAATCGACGGATAGCCTTCACGCGTTCCACCTTCGCAGGGGATTACGGATCGGAGCGGCCGCACCACGCTGTGCACCGCGAGCGTCACCCTCGGAAGGCTAGCGCCCTCCCTCCTCCCGGACCATGCCGCCTCCAGCGCGCCTCCACCGGGTGCCCGCGGGCCGGTGGACATCCGGTAGTCCTCTCCGAGTTGACGGAGCATGGGCGGGTGTCGGGCCGGGGAGACCGGGCAGGCGTTCCACTACGTACGAGTAGTTAACCGAGCACCCGGGTTGGGCCGGGCTGGAGTGGGAAGGGCTCCCCGGGTACGCGCACGGCGCACCTCCCCCCGACCTCTCCCGCCACCCGAGTGAACGCGGACAGGAGCGGCCATGCCCGCAGCCCAGCCGTCTTCCGAGCGGCTAGAAACAGAGCGAACAGAGCGTGCACTACCAGCTGCCTTGCCGGCTGGCCTGTTGTCACCGAGCCCTGCGAACTGCCCCCAGGTGATCCCATCATGATCGGTCGCATTCCCGTGCTGGACGTCCGCCCCGCCGTCGACTGCGGCGTCAGACCCGCCAAGGCGGTCGTGGACGAGGTCTTCGAGATTTCCGCCACCGTGTTCCGCGAGGGACACGACGCCGTGGCGGCCCATGTCGTGCTCCGAGATCCGAGCGGGCGGCTGCGGCCACCCGTGCCCCTGTCCGAGCTCGCTCCCGGCACCGACCGGTGGGGGGCCCGGGTGTCCGCCGAGGTCGAGGGGAGGTGGACTTACACCGTCGAGGCGTGGAGCGACCCGGTGGGCACCTGGCGGGCCCACGCGGCGGTGAAGATCCCGGCCGGGATCGACACCGGGCTCACCCTCCTGGAAGGCGCCGAGCTCTACGAGCGGGCCGCAGCGAGGATTCCCAAGCGGGACGGCCGCGAGCACGTGCTGGCCGCGGCGGACGTGATGCGCGACGAGGACCGGCCCGTCGCCGAGCGGTACGCGGCCGCCCTCGGCCCGCGGATCGACGCGCTGCTGGCGAAGCGCCCGCTCCGGGAGCTGGTGACGGCCTCCAAGCCGCTGCCGCTGCTGATCGAGCGCAAGCGGGCCCTCTTCGGTTCCTGGTACGAGATGTTCCCCCGGTCGGAGGGGGCGGTGCTGGAGCCCGGCGAGGCTCCGGTCAGCGGGACCTTCCGGACCGCCGCCGAGCGGCTTCCCGCCGTCGCCGCGATGGGCTTCGACGTGGTGTACCTGCCGCCGATCCACCCGATCGGGAGCACGTACCGCAAGGGTCCGAACAACACGCTTTCCGCGGGGAGTTGGGATCCGGGCGTGCCCTGGGCCATCGGCTCCACCGAGGGGGGCCACGACGCGGTCCACCCCGAGCTCGGGACCCTGGAGGACTTCGACGCCTTCGTCGCGAAGGCCCGCGAGCTGCGCATCGAGGTGGCGCTCGACTTCGCCCTGCAGTGCTCCCCGGACCACCCGTGGGTGGAGAAGCACCCGGAGTGGTTCCGGCACCGCGCCGACGGGACGATCGCGTACGCGGAGAACCCGCCGAAGAAGTACCAGGACATCGTCCCGATCCACTTCGACGCCGACATGGCCGGCATCGTCGGGGAGACGGTGCGGATCCTGCGGCACTGGATGGAGCACGGCGTCCGCATCTTCCGGGTCGACAACCCGCACACCAAGCCGGTGGTCTTCTGGCAGAAGGTGATCGCGGACATCAACAAGTCCGACCCCGACGTGATCTTCCTCGCCGAGGCCTTCACCCGCCCCGCGATGATGCGGACGCTGGCCGCCGTCGGCTTCCAGCAGTCCTACACGTACTTCACCTGGCGCAACACCAAGGCCGAGCTGACCGCGTACCTGACCGAGCTCGCGGACACCCGCTCCGCCTCCGTCATGCGGCCGAATTTCTTCGTCAACACCCCCGACATCCTGCACGCCTACCTTCAGCACGGCGGCCGCCCCGCCTTCGAGGTCCGCGCGGTCCTCGCCGCCACGCTCTCCCCCACCTGGGGGGTCTACGCCGGTTACGAGCTCTGCGAGAACACCCCGGTCAAGGAGGGCAGCGAGGAGTACCTGAACTCCGAGAAGTACGAGCTGCGCCCGCGCGACTGGGCCGCCGCCGACCGCGAGGGCCGCACCATCGCCCCGCTGATCACCTCCCTGAACCGGCTGCGCCGGCGCAACCCGGCGCTCCAGCAGTTGCGCGACATCCATTTCCACCCGACCGACAACGAACAGGTGATCGCCTATTCGAAGCACGCGGGGAGCAATTCCGTACTGGTGGTCGTCAACCTCGATCCGCACCACACCCAGGAGGCGACGGTCTCGTTGGACATGCCGGTACTCGGCCTCGACTGGCACGGGTCCCTCGCGGTGCGCGACGAGCTCACCGGCGAGACCTATCACTGGGGCAGGGCCAACTACGTGCGCCTGGAACCGGGCCGCACGCCCGCGCACGTACTGGCGGCCCTGCGACCGTCCCCGCCCACCGGAGGGTCACCCATCTCATGATGATCAACGATCCCGTCCCCGACACCTTCGAGGACACCCCCGCCAAGGACCGCGATCCCGACTGGTTCAAGCGGGCGGTCTTCTACGAGGTCCTCGTACGGTCCTTCCACGACAGCAACGGCGACGGCGTGGGTGACCTCAAGGGGCTCACCGCCAAGCTGGACTACCTCCAGTGGCTCGGCGTCGACTGCCTGTGGCTGCCGCCGTTCTTCGCCTCTCCCCTGCGCGACGGGGGCTACGACGTCGCCGACTACACCTCCGTGCTGCCCGAGTTCGGCGACCTCGCCGACTTCGTGGAGTTCGTGGACGCGGCGCACACCCGCGGCATGCGGGTGATCATCGACTTCGTGATGAACCACACGAGCGATCAGCACGAGTGGTTCCAGCAGTCCCGCAAGGACCCGGACGGGCCCTACGGCGACTACTACATGTGGGCCGACAACGACAAGCAGTTCCAGGACGCCCGCATCATCTTCGTCGACACCGAGACGTCGAACTGGACGTACGACCCGGTCCGCAAGCAGTACTACTGGCACCGGTTCTTCTCCCACCAGCCGGACCTCAACTACGAGAACCCGGCCGTCGTCGAGGAGATCGTCTCCGCGCTGCGCTTCTGGCTCGACCTCGGGATCGACGGCTTCCGCCTCGACGCCGTGCCCTACCTGTACGCCGAGGAGGGCACCAACTGCGAGAACCTGCCGCGCACCCACGCCCTCCTCAAGGCGGTCCGCGCCGAGATCGACGCGCACTACCCGGACACCGTGCTGCTCGCCGAGGCGAACCAGTGGCCCGAGGACGTCGTCGACTACTTCGGGGACTTCGAGAAGGGCGGGGACGAGTGCCACATGGCCTTCCACTTCCCCGTCATGCCGCGCATCTTCATGGCGGTCCGAAGAGAGTCCCGCTACCCGGTCTCCGAAATCCTGGCGAAGACCCCGGCGATCCCGGACCGCTGCCAGTGGGGCATCTTCCTGCGCAACCACGACGAGCTCACGCTCGAAATGGTCACGGACGAAGAGCGCGACTACATGTACGCCGAGTACGCCAAGGACCCGCGGATGCGGGCCAACATCGGCATCCGGCGCCGGCTCGCCCCCCTGCTGGACAACGACCGCAACCAGATGGAGCTGTTCACCGCCCTGCTGCTATCGCTGCCCGGTTCTCCGGTGCTGTACTACGGCGACGAGATCGGCATGGGCGACAACATCTGGCTCGGCGACCGCGACGGCGTGCGCACGCCGATGCAGTGGACCCCGGACCGCAACGCCGGTTTCTCCTCGTGCGATCCGGGCAGGCTGAACCTGCCGGTCATCATGGACCCGGTCCACGGGTACCAGGTGACCAATGTCGAAGCGGCGATGGCCTCACCGTCTTCGCTGCTGCACTGGACCCGCCGGATGATCGAGGTCCGCAAGGCCAACCCGGCCTTCGGACTGGGCTCGTACACCGAACTGCCCTCGTCCAACCCGGCGGTGCTCGCCTTCCTCCGTGAGTACGGGGACGACCTGGTGCTGTGCGTGCACAACTTCTCGCGCTTCGCGCAGCCCACCGAGCTGGACCTGCGGTCGTTCAACGGGCGGGTCCCGGTGGAACTCACCGGCGACGTCCGCTTCCCGCCGATCGGCGAATGGCCGTACCTGCTGACCCTGGCGGGCCACGGCTTCTACTGGTTCCGCCTGCGCTCGGAGTGAAGTCCCGCTCGCAGTGACGACGCACGAGGGCGGGCGAATGGGTCAATCGCCCGCCCCTGTACGGACCTTTCTGACCCGACACTCGCTCACACCGGAGCAGCACACACCGCGATCCGGGACACTCTGCGCATTCTTTGACGGCCCGGGGAAAGGACGCGACGCCATGTCGGAGGCTGCATCCGCCCGGGATCGGCTCACCGCCGACCGGGCCGCCGGGCTCGGGCTCGGACTCGGTCTGGGACCGCTGGAGCCGATGCTGCGGGCCTGGCTGCCCGCCCAGCGCTGGTTCGCGGGCAAGGGCCGCACCATCGGACGGCTCAGGACCATCTCAGCGGCCGAACTACTGCCGCCCGGATCCGCCGCCGGACTGCTGCACCTGCTGCTGGACGTGGACGGGGACTGCTACCAGCTCCTGCTCGGCATCCGTCCGAGCCCGCTGCCGCCCGCCCTCGCGCCCGCGCTGATCGGCCGCGCCGAGCAGGGCCCGTACGCCGGCCTGGCGGTCTACGAGGGACTGGGCGATCCACGGCTCGCCTCGCTGCTGCTGGAGCGGCTGCGCTCCCCCGGCACCCTCGGACCGCTCCGCTTCGACCGGGATCCGGCCGCCGTGATCCCCGAGGCGCCCACCCCCCGGCCGCTGTCCGGGGAGCAGACCAACTCCTCGCTGATCTACGGGGATTCGTACATCCTGAAGATCTTCAGACGGGTCGGCCCCGGGGTCAATCCCGACCTGGAGCTGCCCCGGGCCCTGGCCGCCGCCGGCTGCGCCCGGGTGCCCGCGCCGGTCGCCTGGTACGAGGCCGAGCTGCCCGGCTCCGAACCGCTGACCCTGGGCGTGCTCCAGCCGTACCTGCGCGGCTCCGACGACGGCTGGCAGCTCGCGCTGCACCGGCTGCGCACCGGAGCCGACTTCACCGCCGAGGCGCACGCGCTCGGCCGGGCCACCGCCGAAGTGCACAGCGCGCTGGCCGGGGCCCTGCCCACCGTCGCCCTGGGCCCGGAGCAGACGGCCCGGCTGGCCGCCGGCATGACGGCCCGGCTCGCCGCCACCGCCCGCGAGGTACCGGCCCTGCGCCCCTACGAGGCGGGGCTGCGCGGCGCCTTCGACGCACTGGCCGCCTCCCGCGGGACCGGGGTGTCCGCCCAGCGCATCCACGGGGACCTGCACCTGGGCCAGACCCTGCGCACCACCGACGGCAGCTGGGCGCTGATCGACTTCGAGGGCGAGCCGGCCCGGCCGCTGGCCGACCGGCGCCGCCCCGAGCCGGCGGTCCGGGACATCGCCGGGATACTGCGCTCCTTCGACTACGCGGCCCGCTCTCACCGGCCGTTCGCCCCCGCCTGGGCGGACGACTGCCGGGCCGCCTTCTGCGAGGGCTACGCCCGCACGACCGGCCGGGACCCGCGCGAGGACCCCGTGCTCCTGCGCGCCTACGAGACCGACAAGGCGGTGTACGAGGCCCGCTACGAGTCCCGGCACCGCCCCGACTGGCTGCACGTGCCGATGGCGGCGATCCGGCGGCTCTCGGAGCCGCAGCGTCCGCCGTCGCACCGCACGCAGCTCCCCGCCCCAGGATCCCCCACCCTCCACCCGAAGCCCCCGAGGAGGCCGCTCGCGTGAGCGCCGCACGACAGCCGTCACCGACCGTCCGCGACGAAGCCAAGAGTGCCGTTGAAGTCCCCGGCACCTCCGTCGAAACGAGTGTGAAGAAGCCCCGGGCACCCAGGGCCCGGCGGGCGGCCCCGGCGCACGGGGTCCGGCCGGCGCCGGCGCTGGGCGCGGAGGAACGGGCCCGGCTGCTGGAGGGCCGTCACCACGATCCGCACGGGGTGCTCGGGGCCCGTGCCCAGCGGGGCGGGGTCTCCTTCCGGGTGCTGCGTCCGTACGCGAAGTCGGTCACCATCGTCGCCAAGGGGCTGCGGGCCGAGCTCCTCGACGAGGGCGACGGGCTGTTCTCCGGGCTGCTGCCGCTGGCCGGGGTGCCGGACTACCGGCTGCTGGTGACGTACGACAGCGACGAGGTGGAGGTCCACGACCCCTACCGGTTCCTGCCCGCGCTCGGCGAGCTCGACCTGCACCTGATCGGCGAGGGTCGGCACGAGGAGCTGTGGACGGCGCTCGGCGCGGAGCCGATGGAGCACCAGGGCGTGGCGGGCACCCGGTTCACGGTGTGGGCGCCGAACGCGCAGGGGGTGCGGGTCAGCGGGGACTTCTCGTACTGGGACTCGGTCGCCTACCCGATGCGCTCGCTCGGGGCGACCGGCGTGTGGGAGCTGTTCCTGCCCGGCGTCGGCGAGGGCGCCCTGTACAAGTACGACATCACCCGCCCGGACGGCTCGCACACCCTGCGCGCCGACCCGATGGCCAAGCACGCCGAGGTCCCGCCGGCCAACGCCTCGGTGGTGACGGCCTCCTCCTACGTCTGGCAGGACGCGGAGTGGATGGCCCGGCGCGGGGAGCGCCCGCCGCACCAGGCCCCCTTCTCCGTGTACGAGCTGCACCTGGCGTCCTGGCGGCCCGGGCTCTCGTACCGGCAGCTGGCCGAGCAGCTGCCCGCGTACGTGACGGAGCTCGGCTTCACGCACGTGGAGCTGATGCCGGTCGCCGAGCACCCCTTCGGCGGCTCCTGGGGCTACCAGGTCACCGGCTTCTACGCGCCGACCTCCCGGATGGGCACCCCGGACGACTTCCGCTTCCTGGTGGACGCGCTGCACCGGGCCGGGATCGGGGTGATCGTCGACTGGGTGCCGGCGCACTTCCCGCGCGACGACTGGGCCCTCGCCGAGTTCGACGGGCGGCCGCTGTACGAGCACCACGACCCGCAGCGGGCCGCGCACCCGGACTGGGGGACGCTGGAGTTCGACTACGGGCGCCGGGAGGTGCGGAACTTCCTGGTGGCCAACGCCGTGTACTGGTGCCAGGAGTTCCACGTGGACGGGCTGCGCGTGGACGCGGTGGCCTCGATGCTCTACCTCGACTACTCGCGCAAGGACGGCGAGTGGACGCCGAACGAGCACGGCGGGCGGGAGAACCTGGACGCGGTGGCGATGCTCCAGGAGATGAACGCGACCGTCTACCGGCGCTGCCCGGGCGTGGTGACGATCGCCGAGGAGTCCACGGCGTGGCCGGGCGTCACGCAGCCCACCGACACGGGCGGGCTCGGCTTCGGCCTGAAGTGGAACATGGGCTGGATGCACGACACCCTGCGCTACGCGTCGAAGGAGTCGGTGCACCGCAAGTACCACCACCACGACATGACCTTCGGGATGGTCTACGCGTTCAGCGAGAACTACGTGCTGCCGATCTCGCACGACGAGGTGGTGCACGGCAAGGGCTCGCTGGTGTCGAAGATGCCCGGCGACTGGTGGCAGCAGCGGGCCGCGCACCGGGCCTACCTGGGCTTCATGTGGGCCCACCCGGGCAAGCAGCTGCTCTTCATGGGGCAGGAGTTCGCGCAGGGCTCGGAGTGGTCCGAGACGTACGGTCCCGACTGGTGGCTGCTGGACTCCTCGTACGCGGCGGCCGGTGACCACCGGGGCGTACGCAGCCTCGTGGGCGACCTGAACCGCACCTACCGGGCGGCTCCGGCCCTGTGGGAGCGGGACACCGTGCCGGAGGGGTTCGCGTGGGTGGAGGCGGACGCGGCGGAGGACAACGTGTTCGCCTTCCTGCGGTTCGCGCAGGACGGCTCGCAGCTGCTGTGCGTCTCCAACTTCTCGCCGGTGGTCCGGCACGGGTACCGGATCGGGGTCCCGGAAGAGGTGCCGCTGTGGCGGGAGGTCCTCAACACCGACCAGCAGCTCTACGGCGGCAGCGGCGTCCACCACACCCAGCCGGTGCGCCCCGAGCCGGTCCCCGCCCAGGGCCGGGCGGCGAGCCTGCGCCTGACCCTCCCGCCCCTGGCGACGCTCTGGCTCAGCCCGCTGCCACGCCGCTAGCGCCTCGTCGCAAGGAGCGGGTTCGGAGGCCCTCGCCACCCCCGTGAGCGAGGGCCTCCGCCTCATGGAGCACGGAGGGGACGGGTGGCCGGTTCGGATCGGTCGGGTCATGTGAGGGGGATCACGCACGGGGCTATCGCTTCGGGCGGCCGGAAACGTACGCTAGGAAGTGGATCACGATTCGCCCCGATTACCGGACAGTCGCAGGGAAAACCGTCCAAAGCCCTTAACTCCATAGGACGTTCCTACGAGTTATGGGCTTGTTTGTTTGGTCTGTAGTCGCCGCGCCTCGGCCACTCCTACGGTGTGCCATGTGCACTCCAGCCCCCCTTTCAATGCCCCCGCCGCGCGTCGTCTCCGCGCGGCCCTGGGCATGGCTCCCGGTCATGTCGCCTACGGCCTGCGGGCCCAGTACGGAATGCTCGTCACTCCCGAGACCGTGATGGCGTGGGAGCGTGGCGAGATTTCGCCCACCTCCGCCGAGCTCACCGCCCTGGCCGGCGTGCTCTGGTGTGCCCCCGGCGAGCTGCTCGCCGAGCCCGTCACCCTGCGGGAGCACCGCATCGCCCGGGGCCTGGCCCCCGAGGACCTGGCCCGCCGGGTCGGGGTGGAGGCGGGTGCCTACCAGAAGATGGAGGACACCGGCCGTTGGAAGGGCAACGAGCGGCAGTCCGCGGCGCTGGCGACGGCGCTGGGGCTGACCCTGGCCCAGTTCGTGACGGCGACCGGCAAGCACGAGGAGCTGGCCGAGCTGCTGCGCAGCGCGGTGACCACGCGCTGGCAGGCGTACGTGAAGCCGCTGACCAAGCTGCTTCCGGTGCCCAAGGCACACCTGGAGCGGGTGCTGGAGCAGCTGCACGGCGAGTACCAGTCGCGGATGGTGGCGACCCTGAGCTGGGGCGGCGGCCAGGGCGAGGCCGGCAGCGGCGATTCGGGACGTGAGTACCTCACGGACATCGTGGAGCGGTTCTGGTCCCTCGCCGGGGGTGCGGCGTAGGACACATTTCGCCCTCGGGCTCCCTACGGGAAAGGCCCCGACCGCGTCCAGACGAGGACGTGATCGGGGCCTTTCGGCGTTCGAAGTCGGGGCGGAGGTCCCGCCCCGGGGGCCGGTCGGCAGCTCCCCGGGCGACGGTTCCCCGGGCGACGGCCGCTAGTGCGCCGGCAGCGGCGCGTACACCACGCTCGCCGCGATGCCCGCCTTGGCGAGGTCCTTCGTCAGCCGGTCCGCCACCGTGCGGTCGCCGACCAGGATGGTCGGTGCGGCGGGGCCCTCGGCGAGCGCCTTCTTCAGGTGGACCAGCGAGGTGTCGTACAGCGTCGCGAACTCCCGCTTCTGGGCGTCCTTCGCGGTGGGCGGGCCGCCCATCTGGACGTAGAAGATCTCGTACAGCGCCACCATGTCGCCCGCCCGGTGGTTCAGGAGCTGGGCGAGGAAGGTGGACTTCAGGTTCAGGTACGAGTCGTTGGAGTACAGGGCGATCACCGGGCCCGGCCGGTCCTTGAGGTCCCGCCCGACGAGCGCCCGGGCCGGCGGGCCCATGTCGCTCCGGCCGCCGCCCTTGGCCCACTTGATCATCGGGCTCTCGTGGAAGGCCGAGGTGGTGTTCAGCCGGTCCGCGAAGCTGGTCCACCCCGAGGGGACCCCGAACTGCACGCCGCCGAACAGTGCGAGCGCGGTGACCGCAGCGAGACCGGACTGCAGCAGCCGCTCCACCCGGCGGCGCCGGGGGGAACCCTCGGCCTGTTGCCCGGGCGTCAGCAGGAGTCCGACCAGGCCCAGCGAGATCAGGCTGATCACCAGTCCGGCGGCGGCCAGCTTCTCGAAGTAGTACGAGAGGTAGCCGATGGTCTTCGTCTGGTAGACACCGAACAGGGTGAGCATCGCCATCGCGCCGAGGACCAGGACCAGGACCATCTGTCCGGTGGCGGTGCGCCGGTTCGCCCGCAGCGAGGCGGCCAGCAGGGCCGCCAGGGCGCACCCGATGAGCACCGGGCGGTCGGGGACGACCATCGGGCCGGCGAGGTTCGAGGTCTTGGAGACGTCCAGCTTGGTCAGCACGGAGAAGATGCTGGGCAGTCCCGCGAGCAGCGTGCCTCCCGCCAGGACCGTGAGGAGCAGCCCGCGCCGGGGGGCGAAGCGCCGCCGGTGGACGACGAGGACCGCGGCCAGGCCGAGGCCGAGCAGGGCACCGTAGAGGTTGTAGACGAAGGTGACGGTCACCAGGCCGGCCACCGCGACGAGGGCGAACTCGGCCCGGCCCATCGCGGGCCGCACGAGCAGCGCCAGTCCGACGGCGAGGAACAGCAGCCCGACGATCTCGGAGTCGAACCCGCGCTCGACGAGGGTGGACATGGAGCCGATCAGCATCACCGCCATCACGGTGGCGCAGACCGCCGCGGCGCGCCAGCCGCGCAGGCGCGGGCCGCCGATCCAGCGGGCGGCCCAGACCAGGACGGCACAGAGCAGCGCGTAGGCACCGATGACGTACAGGAGGTACCGGTTCATCATCTCGGCGGCGGGGCCGCCGTCGGTCGAGGACTTCACGAGGACGTCGATCCACGCCAGCAGGAAGTGGGTGCCCTGCGGGTAGACGGCCTCCGACGGGGTCATCATGAACGTCTTGGCGGCCTCCTGGTGGAGGAAGTTGTAGCCGCCCACGTGGTGGATGCCGTCGAAGTACGAGAAGTGCCCCATCCGGTCCTCGGACGTGACGAAGAAGGCCAGCCGCTCGGTGATCGACTTATCGGCGAGCGGGTGGTGCATGTAGTGCCAGACCACCCCGAAGGTTCCGAGCACCAGCGCGTCCGTGCCGCGCAGCCGCAGGGGGATGTGCGGGCGCCGGCCGGACAGCCAGCCGCAGACGGACACGACGGTCAGCAGGAAGCCTGCGCCGGGGACCGGGGCCAGCCCCCACGGCCAGACGGAGAAGAGCAGACCGAAGGCCATGACGGCGCCGCACAGGAGGAAGGCGGAGACGACCAGGCGGTCGAGGAGGCCGCCGCCCACCCGGATCAGGGAGGCGATCGCCAGGACCAGGACGGGTATCAGCACCACGTCCAGGCCGGTTGCGTCGAGGAGCAGCGGCAGCGCCCAGGAGAGGCCGACGGCCGCGGCGAGCACGGGCCAGCGCCGCTGTGCCGGGGCCGGTGCCGCGGCCGGACCGCCGGGCTGTCCCGCCTGCGGGTTCTCGGCGTTCCTACTGGTCAAAAGGGCAGGGCGGGTCGCCACGGGAGACGGGAACCTTCCATCGAGCGCACGGGAGCCGGATGAGGGGCCTGGACTGCGCGGCCCGATCCGGCCATGTGCGGCTCGGCCGATCAATCCCCCAACGGCGGAGTCTTCGGATCATAACGCGGGGAGGGGGCCGAACGAGGCGTGGCCCGTCCCCGTCCCGGTGGGGACGCGGACGGGCCGTCCGGGCGTGGCGGCCGGTCTCCGCGGCCCCGGAGGGGGGTTGCGGACCGGGCCGTTCGGCGGCGGAATTCGGGACGGAAGTCCCGGCCGGGGCCGGTCAGAAGACGGACTCGGCCTCGTACATGCGGTCCTCGGGGACGGTCTTCAGCTCGGTGACGGCGTGGGCCAGCGGGGCCATGACGATGTCGGTGCCGCGCAGGGCGGTCATGTTGCCGAAATCACCGCGGTGGACGCCCTCGACCGCGTGCCAGCCGAAGCGGGTCGCGAGGACGCGGTCGTAGGCGGTGGGGGTGCCGCCGCGCTGGACGTGGCCGAGGATGACCGGGCGGGCTTCCTTGCCCAGGCGCCGCTCCAGCTCGACGGCGAGGCGGTTGCCGATGCCGGCGAACCGCTCGTGACCGTACTGGTCGATCGCGCCCTTCTCGTAGGGCATGGAGCCCTCGGCCGGGTGCGCGCCCTCGGCGACGCAGATGACGGCGAACTTCTTGCCGCGGGCGAATCGTTCTTCCACCATCTTGACCAGGGCGTCCACCTCGAAGGGACGCTCCGGCAGGCAGATTCCGTGGGCGCCGCCGGCCATGCCGGACTCCAGGGCGATCCAGCCCGCGTGCCGGCCCATGACCTCGACGACCATCACGCGCTGGTGCGATTCGGCGGTGGTCTTGAGGCGGTCGATGGCCTCCGTGGCGACCATGACGGCGGTGTCGAAGCCGAAGGTGCGGTCGGTGGAGGAGATGTCGTTGTCGATGGTCTTCGGTACGCCGACGACCGGCATGCCGGCGTCCGACAGCATCCGGGCGGCCGTCAGGGTGCCCTCGCCGCCGATCGGGATCAGGGCGTCGATGCCGTAGCGCTTCGCCAGTTCGACGGCGTTCTCGGCCGCTTCGTGGAGGCGGGCGCGCTCCATGCGGGCCGATCCGAGGATCGTGCCGCCGCGGGCGAGGATGCCGCTGACCGCGTTGATGTCGAGGGGGCGGAAGTTGCCGTCGAGGAGGCCCTTGAAGCCGTCCTCGAAGCCGATGACCTCGTCCCCGTGCCCGACCACGGCACGGTGTACGACCGACCGGATGACAGCGTTCAGGCCCGGGCAGTCGCCGCCTGCGGTGAGAACTCCGATACGCATCGTGCTGTGTCTCCTGCTCCTGGTCGTACGTGACTGTTCGCGTGCGGGCGAGCAGTCGTACATATGAAGGGCGTATTGATGAAGCCTGTCCGATTGTTCCACGGGGCCCGGGTGGCGCGCGCTCCGTGGCGCGCCACCCCAGGGCGCCCGCAGGGCCTTTCGGCCCCCTCCGGCAGGCCCTTCTCCCGGCGGGCGTCCTAAGGAATCACAGGGGTATTGTCAAGAGGTCAAGCCCACATTAACTGGGACAACCGACTCGAATTGGGACGGAGAGCACGCGTGACGCGCAGCGTGTACGTGACGGGGATCGAGCGGGGGGACGGCCGCCAGGTCGTCGAGCTGGGCATCATGGAGCTCCTGACCCGCCAGACAGGCCGGGTGGGCGTGTACCGCCCCCTGTTGCACGACGGGCCCGACCGGCTGTTCGACCTCCTCAAGGGCCGGTACCGGATCGACCAGGACGCCGCGACGGCCTACGGCATGGAGTACCACGAGGCCTCCGCCATCCTGGCCGAGAAGGGCACCGACGAACTGGTCTCCCAGCTCGTCGGCCGCTACCACAAGGTGGCGCGCGACTACGAGGTCATGCTGGTCCTCGGCACCGACTACGCCGACACCAACCTCCCGGACGAGCTGGCGCTCAACGCCCGCCTCGCCAACGAGCTGGGCGCGCTGGTCATCCCCGTCGTGGGCGGCACCAAGCACCCGGCCGAGGCCGTGCGCGCCGAGACCCGCAACGCCTACCGCGCCTACGAGGCGCTGGGCTGCCACGTGGGCGCGATGGTCGTCAACCGGGTGGCCGCCGAGGACCGCGAGGTGATAGCCGAGCGCCTGGCCGCCAGGCTCCCCGTGCCCTGCTACGTCCTGCCGGACGACAAGCACCTGTCCGCCCCGACGGTCGCCCAGATCACCCGGGCGCTCGGCGGCGAGGTGCTCCTCGGCGACGAGGCCGGACTGGCCCGCGACGCCCTGGACTTCGTCTTCGGCGGGGCCATGCTGCCGAACTTCCTGAACGCGCTGACCCCCGGCTGCCTGGTCGTCACCCCCGGGGACCGCTCCGACCTGGTCATCGGCGCGCTCGCCGCGCACACCTCCGGCACCCCGCCGATCGCCGGCGTGCTGCTGACGCTGAACGAGCGTCCGGGCAAGGACATCCTGACGCTGGCCTCGAAGCTGGCTCCGGGCACCCCGGTGGTCTCGGTCGCGGGCAACAGCTTCCCCACGGCCGCCGAACTCTTCTCGCTGCAGAGCCGGCTGAACTCCGCGACCCCGCGCAAGCTGGAGACCGCGCTCGGCCTGTTCGAACGCCACGTGGACACCGCCGAGCTGCGCAAGGTCCTCTCGGTGGCCCGCTCGGAGCGGGTCACGCCGATGATGTTCGAGAACCAGCTGCTGGAGCAGGCCCGCGCCGAGCGCCGCCGCGTGGTCCTCCCCGAGGGCACCGAGGAGCGCGTGCTGCGCGCCGCGGACGTGGTGCTGCGCCGCGGGGTCTGCGACCTCACCCTGCTGGGCGAGGAGCAGGCGATCCTGAAGAAGGCCGCCGACCTGGGCATCGACATCTCGGCCGCCCAGCTCATCGACCCGGCGACCTCCCCGCTGCGGGAACGGTTCGCCGAGTACTACGCCAAGGCCCGCGCCCACAAGGGCATGACGGTCGAGCTGGCCCACGACGTGGTCACCGACGTCAACTACTTCGGCACCCTGATGGTCCAGGAGGGTCTCGCCGACGGCATGGTCTCCGGCTCGGTGCACTCCACCGCCGCCACCATCCGCCCGGCCTTCGAGATCATCAAGACCAAGCCCGACGCGTCCATCGTCTCCTCGGTCTTCTTCATGTGCCTGGCCGACAAGGTCCTCGCGTACGGCGACTGCGCCGTGAACCCGGACCCCAACGCCGAGCAGCTCGCCGACATCGCCGTCCAGTCGGCCACCACCGCCGCCGCCTTCGGCCTGGAGCCGCGGATCGCGATGCTCTCGTACTCGACCGGCACCTCCGGTTCGGGCGCCGACGTGGACAAGGTCCGCAAGGCCACCGAGATCGTCCGCGAGCAGCGTCCCGACCTGCTGATCGAGGGGCCGATCCAGTACGACGCCGCCGTGGAGCCCTCGGTCGCCGCGACCAAGCTGCCCGAGTCCGAGGTGGCCGGCCGCGCGACGGTGCTGATCTTCCCCGACCTCAACACCGGCAACAACACGTACAAGGCCGTGCAGCGTTCGGCCGGCGCCGTGGCGGTCGGCCCGGTCCTGCAGGGTCTGCGCAAGCCCGTCAACGACCTCTCGCGCGGCGCCCTGGTCCAGGACATCGTCACCACCGTGGCCATCACCGCGATCCAGGCCCAGTCCCAGCCTGTGGCCGGCTGAGCCCGTGACTGCCTGAGCCCTCCCCCACCGAGCCCCCACCGCAAAGGAAAGACCCTCATCGTGACCGCATCGCGCGTACTCGTCCTCAACTCCGGCTCCTCGTCGGTCAAGTACCAGCTGCTCGACATGGCGGACTCCTCCCGCCTCGCGGTCGGTCTGGTGGAGCGCATCGGCGAGGAGACCTCCCGGCTCACGCACGAGCCGCTGACCGGTCCGGGGGCCGCGGGCGGCAAGCGCGTGACGGAGGGCCCTATCGCGGACCACGCCGCCGCGCTGCGTGCCGTCTCGGCGGAGCTCGCCGCCGACGGGCTGGGCCTGGACTCCCCCGAGCTGGCCGCCGTGGGCCACCGGGTGGTGCACGGCGGGACCAAGTTCACCCACCCGACGCTGATCGACGACGCGGTCCTGGCCGAGATCCGCGCCCTGATCCCGCTCGCCCCGCTGCACAACCCGGCGAACGTGACCGGCATCGAGGTGGCGCGGGAGCTGCGCCCCGACCTGCCGCAGGTCGCCGTCTTCGACACGGCCTTCCACTCGACCATGCCGGAGCACGTGGCGCGGTACGCGATCGACGCCGCGACGGCCGACAAGTACTCCATCCGGCGGTACGGGTTCCACGGCACCTCGCACGCCTACGTCGCCCGGGCCACGGCCCGGCTCCTCGGCAAGGCCGAGGAGGACGTGAACGTGATCGTGCTCCACCTGGGCAACGGCGCCTCGGCCTCGGCCGTGCACGGCGGGGTGTGCGTGGAGACCTCCATGGGGCTGACCCCGCTGGAGGGCCTGGTCATGGGCACCCGCTCGGGCGACCTGGACCCTGCGGTCGTCTTCCACCTGGCACGGGTGGGGGGCATGTCCATCGACGAGATCGACTCGCTGCTCAACAAGAAGAGCGGTCTGCTGGGTCTGTGCGGCGACAACGACATGCGCGAGGTGCAGCGACGGGCGGAAGAGGGCGACGCCTCCGCACGCCTGGCACTGGCCTCGTACATCCACCGTCTGAAGAAGTACATCGGCGCCTACTCGGCGGTCCTCGGCCGGGTGGACGCGGTCGCCTTCACGGCGGGCGTGGGCGAGAACTCCTCCCAGATCCGGGAGATGGCCCTGGCCGGTCTGGCCGAACTGGGCCTGGCGCTCGACCTGGAGGCGAACTCGGTACGGTCCCCCGAGCCGCGCCTGGTGTCCGCGGAGTACGCACGGGTGGCCGTGGCCGTGGTCCCGACGGACGAGGAACTGGAGATCGCCAGCCAGACGTACGCGCTGGTTACCGGGTAGTCACTTTGGACTTTCCACCAGACGGAATATTCCGCTACGAAACAAACCGATAGGATCCGCTCCATGCGCCGTTCCAAAATCGTCTGCACGCTGGGCCCCGCCGTCGACTCTTACGAGCAGCTGAAAGCTCTCGTAGAGGCCGGTATGAACGTGGCCCGATTCAACTTCAGCCACGGCTCCCAGGCAGAACACCAGGAGCGGTACGACCGCGTCCGGAAGGTCTCCGAGGACACCGGGCGTGCCGTCGGCGTCCTCGCCGACCTCCAGGGCCCGAAGATCCGCCTGGAGACCTTCGCCGAGGGTCCCGTCGAGCTCGTCCGCGGTGACGAGTTCACCATCACCACCGAGGACGTCCCGGGCGACAAGTCCATCTGCGGCACGACCTACAAGGGTCTGCCGGGCGACGTCTCCAAGGGCGACCAGGTCCTGATCAACGACGGCAACGTCGAGCTCCGGGTGACCGAGGTCGAGGGCCCCCGGGTCAAGACCATCGTCATCGAGGGCGGTGTCATCTCGGACCACAAGGGCATCAACCTGCCGGGTGCCGCCGTCAACGTCCCCGCCCTGTCGGAGAAGGACGTCGACGACCTCCGCTTCGCCCTGCGGATGGGCTGCGACATGGTCGCCCTCTCCTTCGTGCGTGACGCCAACGACGTCAAGGACGTCCACAAGGTCATGGACGAGGAGGGCCGCCGGGTCCCCGTCATCGCCAAGGTCGAGAAGCCCCAGGCCGTCGCCAACATGGAGGGCGTCGTCGCGGCCTTCGACGCGGTCATGGTCGCCCGTGGCGACCTCGCCGTCGAGTACCCGCTCGAGAAGGTCCCGATGGTGCAGAAGCGCCTCGTGGAGATGTGCCGCCGCAACGCCAAGCCGGTGATCGTCGCGACCCAAATGATGGAGTCGATGATCACCAACTCGCGCCCGACGCGCGCGGAGGCCTCCGACGTGGCCAACGCGATCCTCGACGGCGCGGACGCGGTCATGCTGTCCGCCGAGTCCTCGGTCGGCGCCTACCCGATCGAGACCGTCAAGACGATGTCGAAGATCGTCGAGGCGGCCGAGGAGGAGCTCCTGTCCAAGGGCCTGCAGCCGCTGGTCCCGGGCAAGAAGCCCCGCACCCAGGGCGGCTCCGTCGCCCGCGCGGCCTGCGAGATCGCGGACTTCCTGGACGGCAAGGCCCTCGTCGCCTTCACCCACTCCGGTGACACCGCCCGCCGCCTGTCGCGCTACCGCGCGAACCAGCCGATCCTGGCCTTCACCACCGACGTCAACACCCGCAACCAGCTCACGCTGAGCTGGGGCGTCGAGTCCTACGTGGTCCCCCACGTGGACAACACCGACTCCATGGTCGACCTGGTGGACGTGGAGATGCTCAAGCTCCAGCGCTACAACAACGGCGACACCATGGTCATCACCGCCGGCTCGCCCCCCGGCGTCCCGGGCACGACCAACATGGTCCGGGTCCACCACCTGGGCAGCGGCGCCCGCGACTGATCCCGCACCGCCGCACGGTTCCACCCGTAAGACTCTGCCGCACAGAGACCGAGGGCGGCACCCCGATCCGATGAGGATCCGGGGTGCCGCCCTCGGTGCGTGCGGCCGCGCGAGGCCGTACGCGTCTACTCCGCCGGGCCGATGTAGTTCTTGAGGCCCGGGACGGTCAGGGTGCCGCCGAACTGGCCGGCCTGGACGACCTTGACGTTCGTGAAGAACGCGAAGGGGACGTTCAGGGGCGGCGGGCTCTTCGGGGTGAACTCGATCGGGATGATTCCGAAGAGGTTGCCCTTGAGGCTCTCGGTGTACATCGTCACCTTGGCCCCGCGGATCTTCGAGGTGGACCCCGGGCGGGACTTCAGGTGGGCGACGTGCTTGCCCTTGCCGACCGTCTGGTAGAGGTCCTTGATGTCCAGCGAGTCCGCGGTGAACTTCAGGACGGTCTTGGTCTTGCCGCCCGCCGTCTTCACCTCGACGATGCCCTCGTAGTCGAGGCCGTAGAGGGTCAGCAGCGAGCTGTCCAGGTACCAGGGCTCGTCCGGGAGCAGCGGGATGCCCTGCTCCATTTCGGCGGCGGCCAGCGCCTTGGCGTCGTAGGTCGGGCAGGGGAAGGGTTCCTTCCCGTTCTTGCCCTTCGCGCCCTTGCCCTCGCCCTGCGTCGCCGTTTCCGGAACCGGCTTGGGCTTCGGCGGGGTCGTCCTGCCCGTCTCGTCCTTCGGGGTGGTCGCGGTGCCCTTGACCTCCTCGGAGAGCTCCGAGACGGTGACGCCCGCCGTCTTCGCGGCGTCGCGGATCGCGGCCGCGGCCGGATCCGCGGCGGGCGCGGCGGTGGCAGCGCTCGCGGTCGGGGTCGGCGCGGCCGGGGTGCCCGTGAGGGGCTTGCCGAGCTCGTCGACCAGGCCCTTGATCGCGTCGCCGACGCCGAGCGGGTCCAGCGGGTTCGCCGCCTTGGCCGGAGGCACCGCCGCCGGCATGAGGCCGGGCTTCTCGACGGGCTTCGACGCGGGCTCGGTGGCCGACGGGCTCGGGTTCGGCGAAGGCACCGCGGTGGGCGACTTGCCCGGTGCGGGAGTCGTCCGAGGAGTCTTCGGAGGAGTCTTGGAAGGCGTCTTCGCCGACGGGGACGCCGACTCCGCGGGCTCGTCGGACCGCGTCACGCACGGTCCGGGCGCGAAGGGGATGTCCTTTTCGTCGGCCACGGCCAGCTTCGGCGCCATGCTCATGCCGACGAAGACCGCGGTCGGCATGGCGGCCAGCGCCATCGTCTTGCCGACGGGTATCTGGATCTTGGTCAGCAGCGACTTCCTGGGCGCCGCGTGGCGCGGGCCCTTCCTTTCACGGGACTCCGCACCCGGAGCCTCGCCCCGTTGCGTTTCGTCACCCCGCACTGTTCCTCCCGCCATCGGCGTGGGCAGTCGTCTCGCTCGCATATGCGGTCGTTTCCGTTTCGCGCTGTCCCGGGAAGGCCTGGGGGACCGTCTGCTGCGTCTCCTGCGGCAGCGAACCCCCCGCGTCCTTGCCGAGGTCCACGGCCTGTGCCTGCACGGCCTCGGCCGGCCCGCCCGGCACCCAGGCCAGCGCGAGGCCGCCGCCGACCAGCGCGAGGGTGAACCCGACGCCGAAGCCACCGAGGTTCGACACCGGCAGGGACACCAGCGCCAGCAGGATCGCGGCGACTCCGGCGAAGATCCGGATGCCCTGCTGGAACCAGAGCGCGAGGCCCAGGGTGACCAGCAGGACGCCGATGATCAGTGAGCCGGCGCCGGCCGTCGTCGCCATCGCGAAGGTGACGTTGCCGAGGCGGACGTCCGCGTACGGGATGTAGCCGATCGGAAGGCCACCGAGGAGGGTGACCAGACCGGCCCAGAAGGGGCGGCGACCGCTCCAGGCGTGGAAGTGGTAGTACGCCACCGTGAGCCAGGCGTCGTCTTCGGCGCGCACGTAAACCGGGGCCTGGGGGTTCATGGACAACAGCTCCCTGAAAACGGGTGGTACGGAGAACGATGTGGAGCCCGGACGGGCCGACGACGACGGTGGCCGTCGCCCCCGGCCCGTCCGGTCAGGAGTCCGGACGGACTACTTCTCGTCCTGGTAGCACGGCTTGTCGCCGCCGTACAGGCGCAGGTTGAGGTCAGGCAGGGTGAAGGTACCCGCCGTCGTCGCCCACGCCTTCTGGCGCACCTTCGTCAGCGTGGCCGTCTTGGCGCGCTGCGAGAACAGGGCACCGTCCGCCAGCGTGCCCTCCTTCGGCTTGGTGGCGTGCGAGCCGTCACCAGCCGCGACACCGATGTCGAGGTCGCCCAGGACGGCGTCCGCGTCGAGCTCGGCGACGTCGAGGTAGATGTTCTTCGCAACGGCGGGCGAGCCCTTGTGGCCCGTCTTCAGCTGCATGGTGATGTTGCCGAGCGGGGTCTTCGTGACCAGCGACTGGCACATGTTGGTGATCTTGGCTTCCTTGAAGCCAGAGATGATCACCGGGTGGTAGGACTTCTTGTCCGACTCCAGGGTCGCGCCCTGGGCCACACTGCCGTACTGGATCATGTCGGTACCGACGAGCGAGTCGGCACTGACCTTGAAGTCCTGGCCCGAGACGCTGAAGGACGCCGCGAGGGCACCCTGCGCCAGACCCACTCCGACCGCCGCCGTGGCAGCGATGCTCGGCACCATGACGAGCGCGAAGCGCTTCCATCTGGTCCCGCCACGAATCTGGGAAATCATGTTCGTTCCTCCTTCTCGGACGTACATCTCCGGTCCGGGCGGTGCCCGTCCTGGGATGGGAGAAGTGCTACGTCCTCGGGAAGGAGCGCGAGCGGCCGAGCCGCGGCAATGCCGCGTCCGTACACCGGCGTTCACCCCCGAGCGACAACCACTTGGCCACGCGTTCGCGCAACCTGGGGGGACAGGCCCCGCCGTGCGACGGAGACCCCCCTGTCCCACGGCCGGTGCCACTGCCACCGGCCGGCCCGGTGGGGACCCTCCACCGCGGCTCCGGGATGAGCGGCTCTGCGGGAAGGACCGAGCGTCGCCGATCGTGGTCCATTCACGGCCGGGGCACAAGGGGGTTCGTTACTGGCGGGTAACGGCCAGATAACCTGAGGGAGTCCCCACCCTGTCGGGCAGCAACACAGGGTGTCACCAAGGGCCACGACAGACCGGGGGAAGAGTGAACACACCGGACAGTTCACGGGGTTCGATTTACTGCGAGTAACAGCGGCCGCGATTACCAAGTTTTGGCAAAGCGCGGCCGCTGTTTATCTCCGTGTCAACAAATCACCGGTGGTGTGCCGGTGCTGTGTCGGTCCTGTGCCGGTGCTAGAAGAGCACCCGCGCCAGCGCCGTACGGGCCGAGGTGACGAGCGGGTTGTCCGGCCCGACCACTTCGAACATCTCCAGCAGGCGCACGCGCACCGCGTCGCGGTCGTCACCGAACGTCACCTTCACGGTGTCCACCAGCCGCCCGAAGGCGTCCGCCACGTGACCGCCGGCCAGATCCAGATCGGCCGCGGCGATCTGCGCCGCCGGATCCTTCGGGTTCTCGGCCGCCGCGGCGCGCACCGCCTGCGGGTTCATGTCCTTGACCCGGACGAACAGCTCGGTCTGGGCGAGGCCCAGCTTGGCGTCGGTGTTGGACGGATCGGCCGCCAGTACGTTCTTGTAGGCGCGCACCGCCCCGTCGAGGTCGTCGGCGTCCAGCGCCGCGATCGCCTCGTCGAGCAGCGCGTCGTACGGACCGGCCGGCTCCTCGGCCTCCACCGCGCCCTGACCCGGGGCGGCGGCGCCCTCGGCGCCGGGGTCCACCTCGACGCCGATGACCCCGAAGCGCTCCTCGGCGATCTGGACCAGCTGGGCCAGGACCCCGCGGACCTCGCCCTCGGACGGGAGGTCCTGGAACAGCGGCATCGCCTGGCCGGCGACCACGGCGAAGACGGCCGGGAGGGCCTGGATGCGGAACTCGCGGATCAGGTTCTGGTTGGCGGCGACGTCGAGCGCGGCCAGCGCGAGGCGGCCGTTCGCCTCGAGGGTGAGCCGCTCCAGCAGCAGGCTCAGCTCCCGCCCCTGCTCGAAGCCCTCGGCGCGGAAGTCGAGGATGACCGGAACCTCACCGGAGAGCGGGACGACGTGGCTCTCGAAGCGGGTCTCGTCGGTGTCGAAGACGAGCGCGGACGGCGGAACGGCCCCGGCGGGCGCGGGCGCACCGCCCTGAGCGGCCTTCCGGGCCGCCTCGGCGCGGGCCTGCTCGGCCTTGGCCTTGGCCTCACCGGCCGCCTTCACCGCGGCGAGGTCGACGACGCCGCTCATGGACATGTTTCTGGGCTGCATGCGTACATCCTCCCCCGAGTGCGCGCGCCGACGAAAAAGATCGGCCGAAACGAACCGATCGCCGTACCTGCCGTGCCGTGTCCGTACTGCTGTGCCTGTCCAGGCATGCCCGTCGTGCTGTGTTTGTCGTGCTGTGCCTGTCGTGCTGTGGCGCCGGGTCCCCACCTGGCGCCGGTAGCTCTTCGCGTGGTTGTCGCTCTTACGCTACGAGTCGTAGCGTAACTCCCCCTGCCCTCCCGCGGGCCGTGATCTGAAGCACACGCCCGGGGTGCCGATCGGTCCTGCTACCGGCGGGTATGGTCTCGGCCATGCGCAACCCCAGCTCGGACACCTCCTGCCCTCCCGGCCGCACCGGACGCCCGCGCAGCGCCGCGGCGGACGCCGCGATCCTCGCCGCGACCCGGGACGCACTGGTGGAGCTGGGCTGGTCGAAGCTGACGATGGGGGACGTCTCGGCGCGGGCCGGGGTCGCGAAGACCACCCTCTACCGGCGCTGGTCGGGCAAGAGCGAACTGGTCGTGGACGCAGTCGCGGAGCTCTTCGACTCCCTCGAACTGCCCGACCGGGGCTCGCTCGAAGCCGACATCGAGTACGTGGTGCTCCAGTTCGCGGCACTGCTGCGGCGCCCGGAGGCCCGTACCGCCCTGATGGCGGTCGTCGCCGAGTCCACTCGGGACGAGGCACTGAGGGACCGGATCCGGTCGGCGATCGTGGACCGGCAGAAACGTCTCGTCGTACTGGGGCGCGAACGGGCGCAAGCCCGGGGCGAACTCCCCTACGAGGAGGACGCGTCCCTCGCCTCCCACACCACGGACCTGATCTTCGACGTGATCGCGGGAACGGTGGTCCACCGGGCACTGGTGAGCTCCGAGCCGGTGGACGAGCTGTGGGTGGCCACCTTCACGGCACTGCTCATGTACGGCCTCCAGGGTTCCGCCGCCGGCCCTTCCGGCCCCGCTCCGGCGGTGTGACCACGGCGGGCCGGCCGCCGTCCGACAGGGGCAGGAAGTCCTCGCACCAGGCCGGTGCCGAAGCGATCAGCGCCTCCGAGCGCGGGTTGTGGCCCGGCCAGGGCCTCGGACGCCCCGGCCAGTCGGCCCAGCGCAGGCTGTCGGCCTCCTCGGGCGGCAGCAGGCCGGAGGCCACCAGGGCCGCCCGGCCCGCTTCGAGCCCGGCCAGCCTGTAGCCGTACTCCGAGGAGTCCACCTCGTGGACGCGGGCGTCGGTGAGCAGCACCGAGGCCGCCACCCCGTCGAGGCCGCGCACGATGCCCGCCCGCACGCAGGAGGCGTACACCTCGGGCAGCCGGCGGTCCGCCGGCACGGCGTTCAGGACCTCCGTCAGCCCGTCCCGGCCGGGCGGCTCGAAGTCGGCGGCGATGTACGCGTACGGCCCGCAGTTGGTCTGCATGAGCACGCGGGCGGTCACCCCGTACACGGGGACGGGAAGGCGGCGGCCTGTCATGGCCGCCACCTTAGGGCGTGGACGTCACGTGCGACGGGGCGTCAGAAGCCCGGCGGCTCCGTGTACGTGCCCCACTCGTCCCGCAGCAGGTTGCAGATCTCGCCCATCGTGGCCTCGGCGCGCACCGCGTCCAGCATCGCCGGGATCATGTTCGATCCGTCGCGGGCGGCGGCCAGCATGGCGTCCAGCGCCGACTTCACCTTCGCGTCGTCCCGGCCGGCCTTGCGCTCGGCGAGTTCGCGGACCTGTACGGTCTCCACCTCGTGGCTGACCCGGAGGATCTCCAGGTCCCCGGTGACCGAGCCGTGGTGGCAGTTGACGCCCACGACCCGCTTGTCGCCCTTCTCCAGCGAGCGCTGGTACTGGAAGGCCGACTCGGCGATCTCCCCGGTGAACCAGCCGTCCTCGATGCCCCGCAGGATGCCCGAGGTGATCGGACCGATCGGGTGCTGCCCGTTCGGGTGGGCGCGCAGCCCGCGCTCCTTGATCTGCTCGAAGATCTTCTCGGCGTCGGCCTCGATGCGGTCGGTGAGCTGCTCGACGAACCAGGAGCCGCCCAGCGGGTCGGCCACGTTGGCCACGCCCGTCTCCTCCATCAGCACCTGCTGCGTGCGCAGGGCGATCTCGGCGGCCTGCTCGCTCGGCAGTGCGAGGGTCTCGTCGAGGGCGTTGGTGTGGAGGGAGTTCGTGCCGCCCAGGACGGCCGCGAGCGCCTCCACGGCGGTGCGCACGACGTTGTTGTAGGGCTGCTGGGCGGTGAGGGAGACCCCGGCCGTCTGGGTGTGGAAGCGCAGCCACATCGTCTTCTCGGACTTCGCCCCGTACACCTCCTTCATCCAGCGGGCCCAGATGCGGCGGGCGGCGCGGAACTTGGCGATCTCCTCGAAGAAGTCGAGGTGCGCGTCGAAGAAGAAGGAGAGCCCGGACGCGAAGTGGTCCACGTCCAGCCCGCGCGAGAGGCCGAGCTCCACGTACCCGAACCCGTCGGCGAGGGTGTAGGCGAGCTCCTGCGCGGCCGTGGCTCCGGCCTCGCGGATGTGGTAGCCGGAGACGGAGAGCGGCTTGTAGGCGGGGATGCCGTTCGCGCAGTACTCCATGAGGTCGCCGATGAGGCGCAGGTGCGGCTCGGGTTCGAAGAGCCACTCCTTCTGGGCGATGTACTCCTTGAAGATGTCGGTCTGCAGCGTCCCGTTGAGGACGGCCGGATCGACGCCCTGGCGTTCGGCGGCCACCAGGTACATGCAGAAGGCCGGGACGGCCGGACCGCTGATCGTCATGGAGGTGGTCACGTCGCCGAGCGGGATGTCCTTGAAGAGGATCTCCATGTCGGCGGCGGAGTCGATGGCCACCCCGCAGTGGCCGACCTCGCCGAGCGCGCGGGGGTCGTCGGAGTCGCGCCCCATCAGGGTGGGCATGTCGAAGGCGACGGAGAGCCCGCCGCCGCCGGCGGCCAGGATCATCTTGTAGCGCTCGTTGGTCTGCTCGGCGTTGCCGAACCCGGCGAACTGCCGGATGGTCCAGGTCCGCCCCCGGTAGCCGGTGGCGTGCAGACCGCGGGTGTACGGGTACTCCCCGGGCCAGCCGATGCGCTCGAAGCCCTCGTACGAGTCTCCGGGCCGCGGGCCGTAGACGGGGTCGACGGGGTCGCCGGAGAGCGTGGTGAAATCGGCCTCGCGCGTGCGGGCCTTGTCGTACCGGGCCTGCCAGCGACGGCGGCCTTCCTCAATGGCGTCAGCGTCCATGCCTCTGAATTTACTAGGACGTCCTAGTAAATGTCGATGGCAAACCCCCGGGGAGTCACCCCGGGGGTCAGTGGATCACCGCAGGTGGATCACCCGAGGTCAGGCGCGGGCGGCCGCCGGACCGCCGACGACGAGGGGCTCGACCTCGGCGCGGATCTTGCGCTCGACGAAGAACGCGGCCAGCGGGATGGTGCCGGAGACCAGGACCCAGAGGAGCTTGCCGAACGGCCACTTGGCCTTGGAGCCCAGGTCGAAGGCGAACACCAGGTAGATCATGAACAGCACACCGTGCGCCTGCGAGACCGCGAAGGTCAGGTCGGCGCCGGTGTCGAAGCCGTACTTCGCCACCATGCAGGCACAGAGGATGAGGAGCATGACCGCGGTCACGTAGGCCATGACGCGGTAGCGGGTCAGCACGCTTCGTTTCATGCCGTCGAGCCTAGCCGTCCGGTTTGCACGATCTTGACGGGGGCCGGGTTGCCGGCCCGGGCCGCGCCGCCCGGGTCAGCCGGCTCCGGGCGGCGGCGCCGGCTCCGGGTTCCGCAGCGGGGGCCGGGACCAGGGCGCGTCCACGGCGTCCGACTCCGGGCGCAGCCCGAGCTCGCGGAGCTGGTTGACGGCCATCATGGCGGTGAACAGCGCGTTCGGGTTGGCGCCGCCGATGCCCAGGTCCGCGACGGCCCGGCCGAAGCGGGCGGTGAAGGCGCTCGCGTCGACGCGGCCCCCTCTGTCCGCGCCCTCGGCGCCCTCGGCGCCCCCGAGCTCCTCCGTCAGCCCGAGCCCCGCCTCCTGCAGGGCTGCGGCCGAGCTCAGCAGCCGGTCCAGGTGGGACACCGCCTCGGCCCCGCGCCGCACGGCGAAGGTGTGCCCGTCCGTGAGGAGCCCCGCTTCCCCCGCCTCGAAGAGGACGGCCGCGGAGCCCAGCACGGTCTGGATCTTGAGCTGGTCGGCGTCGGCCATGGCGCCGCAGGGTCCGTTGCCCTCGTCGGACAGGTGCAGGACGCCCGGGTCCCGCAGGTGCACGATCACGTGCCCGGCGCAGTGCCCCTGGCTGCGCAGCACGCGGACCGCCCCGTCGGCGAAGGTCCAGCCGGTGAACCGGAGCGGGCCGATCCGGATCTGCTCGGGCGGCCGTTCCTCGTAGGTCCGGGTCGTCTGGCCGAAGGGCCGCATCGGCTGGAAGAGCGAGACCACCCGGGCCGCGGTTCCCGCGGGGTCGGTCAGCGCCGCGGGCCCGGCGACGCTCTCGAAGGCCCGCACCCAGTAGCCCACCGGGTCCCGCATCTGGGCCACGTCGGGGGCGGGGACGCAGTGCTCCGCCGGTACGCCGAGCCCGTCGGCCAGGTCGTTGTTGCCGACGTGGTCGAGGTGGCCGTGCGTGGTCAGCACCAGCGCCCGGGACCAGGGGCCGACCCGGCCGGCCGCTTCCAGCAGCGCCGTGCGGAAGTCCTCCGTGACCCCGGTGTCGACGAGCACCAGGGTGTCGCCGGCCCGGTGCACCAGGGCGTTGGCCACGTCCGGCTGTCCGCGGCCGAGGTCCAGTTCCTGCCCGAGGACCAGTACGGTCCTGTCGTCGATCTCGATCAGGTCACCGAGCGCGGTCATCGGCCCTCCGCGGTCCCGTCCGGGCCCACCCCTGCCGAGCCTACGCCGCCGTCGCGGGCGCCGCCCTCGCAGGCGCCGCCGCCCGCATCAGGCGGCGGTCAGTGCTCCTCGAAGTCGGCCGCGGCCACCCGGAGCGGGCGCAGGAGCGCGAAGATCTCCCCGCACTCCTCGGCGTCGTAGACGCCCAGCCCGAAGTCGATCTCCATCAGCGCCTTCGTGGCCGCCTCGACCACCTCGCGGCCCTTGTCCGTGATCGACGCGAGCGTGCCGCGCCCGTCGTTGGGGTTCGGGCGCCGGGCGACGAGCCCGGACTTCACCAGCCGGTCCACGGTGTTCGTCACCGACGTCGGATGCACCATCAGCCGCTCGCCGATCTTCGACATCGGCAGTTCCCCGGCCTTGGAGAAGGTCAGCAGCACCAGCGCCTCGTAGCGCGCGAAGGTCAGGCCGTACGGCTTGACGACCGCGTCGACCTCGCCGAGCAGGATCTGGTGCGCCCTCATGATCGAGGTGATCGCGGCCATCGAGGGCACGGGACCCCAGCGCTGCTGCCAGAGTTCGTCGGCGCGGGCGATGGGGTCGAAGGGAAGGCTGAGCGGTTTCGGCACGCAGCAGACCCTACCGGGCGGTCATTTGGCTGCGGGAACCGTCTCACGCCTCGGCCCGGCAGGCTCCTGCCCGTCCGTCCGTCGCACCTCGGCGAGCAGCAACAGGACGACCCCGGTGCCGAGTACCGCCGCCGACGCGACCACCACGTGGACGGGCAGGAACTCCGCCGCGACTCCGGCGAGCGCCATGCCGACGCCCTGAAGGGTCATCAGCCCGGTGCTGAGCAGGGTCATCGCCCGGCCGCGCAGCTCCTCGGGTACGGCCTCGACGTACCACTGGTCGAGCCCGAGGGTGTACGCGTGGGCCAGCCCGGCCAGCACGAGCGCGCCCACCAGGAGCGGCAGGCCGGGCCGGACGGCGTACGCGAGCAGCGGCAGCAGCGAGACGGCCGCGAGCGGGGCCGTGATCCGCGAACGCGTTCGGGCGGTGAGCGCGGAACCCGCCCACACCTCCCCGGCGATGGCCCCGACGGGCATCGCGCACATCAGCAGCCCGAGCCCGGCGGTGGAGGCACCGAGGCCGGTGGCGTACGGGGTCAGCAGCGCCTCGGGCACGACCACGAAGAGCGGCGGCAGCCAGGACAGCAGGGTGAGGGCCCGCAGCCGGCGGTGGCCCAGGACGGCGCGCAGCCCGGCGAGCGGGGAACTCCGGTCCGGCCGCCCCCCGGCGCCCGCACTGCGGGCGGGCCGGGCCCGGGTGCCCAGGCGCAGCAGGACCGCGGAGCCGAGGAACCCGGCGGCCGTGAGGAGGATGGCACCGCGCGGGGCCAGCACCGTGAGCAGCAGGCCGCCGAGCCCGAAGCCGATGAGCTGGGCGCTCTGCGCCACCATGCGCAGGAGCGAGCGGCCCAGGACGTACGCGTCGCCGGCGCCGAGGACGTCGGCGAGGGAGGCGCTGCGGGTGCCCTGGAACAGCGGCGCGACGAAGGCCATCGCGCAGCGCAGTACGAGGAGCAGCGCGACCGGGGTGCCGGGCGCGGCCATGGCCGCCGCGCAGGCCGCGCAGACGAGGTCGCAGCCGACGAGCACGCGGCGGGCGGGGAGCCGGTCGGCCAGCGGCGCGAGGAGGGTGCCGCCGAGGGCGTAGGGGAGGAAGCCGAGGGCGAAGGTGAGCGCGCTCAGCAGGGGCGAGCCGGTGGCGCGGTACACCAGCACGGTGAGGGAGATCTCGGCGATGACGACGCCGAGCACGGACAACAGGTGCGCGGCGAAGACCGGCCGGAACTCCCCCACCCGGAACACGGCCCGGTACCCGACGGGCTCCGGCGCGCCCGGACCGGGGGCGGCGGCGACCGGGGCCCCGCCCTGCCCGGACGACCCGCCGGAAACGGGGGCGGACGGGCCGGGGGCCGTGGTCGCGGGGGACGAGGACGGGTCTGCGGTGGTCATACGGTGCACCCTGGCGGCGCCTAGGCTGGGGTACCAGAGATTCGCCCCCACCCGAATCACCCGCCGCCGGGACGGGCAGGCGCGACACCACGACAGCCGAACACCCCGGTCCGGCACCCCGTCCATCCCGCCCACCCCACCTGTCCAGCCCGGCACCCCGCCCGTCCCGCCCACCTGGCCCGCCTCGCCCGGCACCCCGTCACGCACCTCGCCCTCCTCGCCGGGTACACCGCAGCCCGGCACGGCACCCCGTCGCCCCACCCGCCTGGCCCGGCACCCCGTCGCCCGCCCCGTCCACCTCGCAGGCCTGGCTCGGTACCCCGCAGCCCGGCACGGTGGCCCCGCGCCACCTCGCCCGCCCCGCCCCGCCCCGCCCCCGGAGGGACCCGTGCCGTTCCACTTTCGCTTCGGCCCCGCCGACCTGCTGCGCTGCCGGTTCTCGATCTCGCCCCGCTGGGAGACCCAGGAGGCCGTACGGGTCCTGCTCGACCAGCGCCGCCACGCCTACCACCTGCCCTGGCTCCGCGGGATCCGCACGGCGGCCGCCGGGCTGGACCTGCGGCCGCTGTGGCTGCTGATGCCGCGCACGGGACACAATCCGGACTTCCTCAGCCCGCCCCCGACGGGCCCGTCGGTCACCTTCGAGGAGGAGCTCGCGCGGGTCCGGGCCGCCGATCCGCAGGAGGCGCGGGAGGACCTGCGGCGCTCCCTGGTGTGCACCCCGGGCGCGCTGGAGAGCGCGGCCGGGCAGCGGATGCTGGCGGACCCGGAGCGGGCGGTCCAGGAGCTGGCCAACCTCTACGAGCAGGCCTGGCGGGCGCTGGTCGCCCCGCACTGGCCCCGGCTGCGCGCCCTGTTGGAGGCGGACATCCTGTTCCACTCCCGGCGGCTGGCCGCGGGCGGGCTGGAGGCCCTCTTCGACGGCCTCCACCCGGATCTGAGCTGGTCGGGGAACACCCTCAGCATCGCCCGCCGGGGCCACCACGACCGCTCCCTCGACGGCCAGGGCCTCCTCCTCATGCCGAGCGCCTTCGTCTGGCCGGAGGTGGTGGGCGGCTACGACCCACCGTGGCAGCCCACCCTGGTGTACCCGGCCCGGGGCATCGGCGCCCTCTGGACCGCTCCCGAGGGCCCGGCCCCCCACGCCCTGGCCCGCCTCCTGGGCCGCGCCCGCGCCGACGTCCTGTGCGCCCTGACCGAGCCGGCCTCGACCACCGCCCTGGCCCACCGCCTGTCCCTGGCCCCCTCGACGGTCTCCGCCCATCTGAAGACCCTCCAGCAGGCCGGCCTCCTCATCCCGTCCCGCCGCGGCCACCAGATCCTCTACGAACGCACCCCGCTGGCCATCGCCCTGACGGGCGGCTCCGACGAATCCAGCCCCGCCGGCGTTTGAGGCGCGGGGGTCCGGGGGCGGAGCCCCCGAAGGGGTCCGGGCGCAGCCCGGGGAACGGCGGAAGGGCGGGTAGGGGACAGCACCGCGCAGCGCCACACCCTCCCCCCGCCCGGCCGCACTCGGCGGTGTCGCACCCCGCCCTGACTGCCCGTTATGTCACGATGACCCGGCCCTCAGCCGCGCCCGCCGCCCGCCCCTTCGCCCCGAGGAAGCCGGATGCCAGCCCCCCGCAGCCGCCCCGCCACCCTCCTCACCGCAGCCCTCGCCCTCACGGCGGCAGCCGCCTGCGCGCCCGCCCCCACCGCCCAGCCGGAATCCGCACCGCCCCACCACCCGGCAGGGGTCGGCCTCGTCGACGAGTCCCCGTTCTGGGTGGACCCGCAGAGCGACGCCGCCCGCCAGGTCGCCGCCTGGGAGGCGCAGGGCCGCAACAGCGACGCCCAGGTGTTGCGCCGCATCGCCGACCGGCCGATGGCCCTGTGGGGCCCGGCCGGTGACCCCGGTCCGGAGATCCGCCGGGCGAGGGCGAGCGCCCGTGCGGCCGGCCGCACGCTGGTCCTCGTCGCGTACAACATCCCGTACCGGGACTGCGGGCAGCACTCGGCGGGCGGCGCCCGGGACGCCGCCGCGTACCGGAGCTGGATCGGCGCCTTCGCCGACAACATCGCCGACACGAAGGCCCTGGTCGTCCTGGAGCCGGACGCGGTCCCGCACCTCGTGGACGGCTGCACCCGGGCCGGCCACCGCGACGAACGGCTGCAGCTGCTCTCCGAGGCCGTCGACCGGCTCAAGCGCAACAAGAACACCAAGGTCTACCTGGACGCCGGCAACCCGGCGTGGATCCCGGACCCGAAGAAGCTGGTCGATCCCCTCTACAAGGCGGGACTGGACCGCGCCGACGGCTTCTCCCTCAACGTCTCCAACTTCCAGCCCAGCTCGGCCGGCCGGGAGTACGGCGCCGCCCTCTCCAAGGCCACCAAGGGCAAGCACTTCGTCATCGACACCAGCCGCAACGGCGACGGCCCGCTCCAGGGCGACCGCAGCCAGGCCTGGTGCAACCCGCCGGGCCGGGCGCTGGGCACACCGCCGACCGACGGAACGGGTGACCCGCTCGTGGACGCGTACCTCTGGGTCAAGCGGCCGGGCGAATCGGACGGCACCTGCCGCGGCGGCCCCCCGGCCGGGAAATGGTGGCCGGACTACGCCCTGGGCCTGGCCCGCCGCGCCACCGACTAGGCCGGCACGGTCCCTAACTCAGCCAGCCGTCCCGCGAGGCCGCCGACGGCGGCTCCGGCTCCGGCTCCGGAGCCGGCCGCACCCGGATCCACTTCGCCACCGACGGGGTGCCGTCCGCGCCCGTCACGAACAGCATGTACCAGCCGGGCGGCACCAGCGTCGGGTCCGCCGGCACGGTGACCGTCACCGTGCCGGCGGTCTTCTCCAGCCCGAGTTCGATCGAGCGCTGCTCCACGTCGGTGGTGTGCGTGACCGCGCTCGGCCGCATCAGCCGGGCCCGCTGGATCCGCTCCGCCTGCGGTGCCCGGAAGGTGGCGCTGCCCCCGAGCCCGACCTCCTCGGGCCCCTCGCCCAGCACCGGCCGCAGCGCCGGGTCCCGGTGCAGGTAGGGCGGGCTGTACACCTCCAGCCGGTGTTCGAACCTGCCCAGCCTGGTGTTGTCCTTGTCCGCGAAGAGCGGGTCGGAACCGAAGGTCGCCACCCGCCCGTCGGGCAGCAGCAGCGCCTCGGAGTGGTAGTTGCGCCCGACCTTCGGGGCCGCGGCGGCGACGAAGGTGTCGGTGCGCGGGTAGTAGAACTGCGCCTTGCGGATGTCGCTGGCGCCCCGGCCGCGGTAGTCGGAGGAGCCGCCCGTGGTGAAGACGGAGTCGTCGGGCAGCAGCACGCTGCTGAGGTAGCGAACCCCCTGCGGCAGCCGGGCCGTCGAACGGAAGACCGGCACCTCCGCCTTGAGGTCCACGACCGCCGTGCGGTCCGTGGACAGCCTGGACTCGCCGACTCCGCCGCCGCCGAGCACCATCACCTTCTGGTCCTGGGCCGGGGGGAGCAGGACGGACGAGGAGGTCTCCAGCTGGTCGGGGTCGGCGAGTCCGCCGACCTTGCGGTACTGGTTCGTCGCCAGGTCCCACACGCCGGGCTCGCGGCCCTTGCCCTTGGGCCCGTAGCCCGCGTTGGAGCCGGTGTAGAGCAGTTTGCCGCCCTGGGTGAGGAAGAGGGCGGGGTAGGTCGGGAAGTAGCGGAAGGGCCCCTTGGACCACTTCTTGGTCTTCGGGTCGTAGTACTCGTTGTCGCCGGGTACGACGTCGCCCACGTCGTTGAGCCCGGACACCGCGAGGACCCGTCCGTCCTGGAGGCCCACCAGGGTCGGGTACCAGCGGGCGTCCCTCATCGGGTCGACCGGTACGTACTTCTCCGCCAGGGGGTCGAACTCGTAGGCGGACTTGATGCCCTGGAAGTCCTGCTTGCCGGCGCCGAGCCGCTCCGCGAGCCCGTAGACGTCGGCGGCGTCCCTGCCGGTGAGCCCGGCCACCGTGTACTGGGCGGCCTGGGTCGTCAGCCCCGCGGCGCCCTCCCGGACCGCTTCCACGAAGACGCGCGCCTCGGCGGCGACCACCTTCGTCTTCCACGGCATCATCTGCCCGCCGCGCCCGTAGTCGATCTCGAACCGCCGGGTGGCCTTGGGGACGGTGACGGCGAACTTCGACACGTACTCGACTCCGGAGGGGGACCGGAACACGGTGCCCTTCGGCAGCCTGACCGCCTTGTCGGGACTCTCGTTCTTGACCCGCATGCCGCCGCCGGCCCGGGTGACCTTCCCGCCGAGCACCTCGTAGCGCGCGGTCCCGCCGGCCACCAGGAGCTGTCCGTCGGGGAGTTGGCTGTGGCCCGAGCAGAAGAAGTCCTCCGGGGTCGGGATCTTCTTGAAGCTGTCGTCCTTCGGGTCCCACAGGACGGTGGAGAAGGAGCCCTTGTCGAAGTTGCGCTGGTCGTTGCCGGAACCGGCGATCAGCAGCACCTTGCCGGTGCGCAGCAGCGCCGCGTGCATGGCGTTGATCCGGTACTCCTCGGGGAGTCCGATCAGCCCCCACGAGCCGTACTGGACGCGGTAGCTGGAGTGCCCGATCTTGTACGCGTGGTAGCGGTCCCCGGCGAAGGAGAGCGCGGCGGGCGCGTTGAGCGCGAGCAGCACGGCGACGGCTCCGGCGCCCAGGGCCGTCTTCTTGAACTGCTTCGAAGGCCGGTACGCCATGGCTCAGCTCCCTCCCGCCGTCTGCGCGAGCGCCTGCTCCGGCTCCTCGCCCGGTTCGGGGCCCCCGCCGGACACGGACCGGGCCGTCCGGGCGCGCAGCTCCGTCACGGCCCAGACGGCCGGCGGGGCGAGGGTGACGGCCAGCGCGAGGACCGCCCAGATGCGCATGGCCGCGTGGGTGTGCTCGTAGCGCACGGAGGCGGCGAGGGAGACGAGGAGGACGGCGGCCCAGAAGAGGTGGATGCGGAAGGTCGCGAGCCGGTCGGGGCTGGCGGTGACGCCCTTGGGCGTGACGACGAAACGGCCCCGGGTGCGCAGCACCGCCGAGCCGAGCGACCTCAGGTAGACCGGCGCGCAGACGGCCGACATGGCCATGCCGGCGAGCCCGCCGGAGCCCTCCGGCTCGTGGGGCGAGACGTTGTGGCGGCGGTTCCACAGGTACAGCCCGACCTGGAGCGCCGCGGCGTCGGTGTAGAGCATCAGCCAGACCTCGGAGGAGACCTGGGTGCCGGAGGCGCCGAACCACAGGAACAGCACGCAGCTGAGGACGCCGAGGAGCCAGTTGGCGGCGGTCATCGGGTAGTAGACGAGCATCAGGGTGTAGTTGAGCCAGCGGCCCGGGGGCATCCGGAAGCAGCCGCGCCAGTACTGCCGCAGGAGGGTCTCGTACGTCCCTCTCGACCAGCGCAGCTGCTGCGTGAAGAAGTCGGTCCAGGTGTTCGGCCCCTCCCCCACGGCGAGCACGTCGGGGGTGTACACGGACCGCCAGAACCGTCCGGTGCCGGGATTCCTGCTCCGGTGCAGCTCGAAGCCGGTGGCCATGTCCTCGGTGAGGGAGTCGTAGAGCCCGCCGACCTGCCGCAGAGCGCTGATCCGGACGGCGTTGTTGGTGCCGACGAACATGGGGGCGCCGTAGCGGTTTCCGGCGCGCTGGATCAGCGCGTGGAAGAGGTACTGCTGCGACTCGGCGGCCTTGGTGACGGAGGCGGTGTAGTTGCCGTAGACCTGCGGGCCGACGACGAAGGCGATGTCGGGGTCGCGGAAGTAGCCGAGCATCCGCTCCAGGTACTGCGGGAGCGGCACGTGGTCGGTGTCCACGGAGGCGAAGTAGTCGTAGTCCGCGCCGTGCCGGGCGAGCCAGGAGTTGTAGTTGCCGTGCTTGGTCCTCGCCCGGTGGGCCCCCTCGGCCGTGTTCCATTCGGCGACGCCCTTGCGGGTGAAGTGGCGCACGCCGAGCGCGGCGCACAGTTCCCTGGCCCCGGGGTCGTCGCCCTCGTCGAGGAGCCAGACGTCGAGCGGCCCGTCGTGCCGGACGGCCACGGCCCCGCGCAGGGTGGCGGCCGCCATGGAGAGCGGTTCCTTGCCGGGGACGTAGGTGGTGAGGAAGGCGACGCGGGTGCCGGGCTCGGCGGGGACCGGGACGGGGTCCCGGGCGACCATCGTGGCGTGGGCGATCGAGACCACGTTGACCACCATGAAGAGCATGATCAGGGCGACGGATCCGAGCATCACGGCGTCGAGCCGGACGAGCCAGCCCTCGCCGCCCTCCCGGACCGTCCGGTGCGTGGGCCAGACGAGGTAGAGCAGCAGCCCGGCGGCGGCGACGGGGGCGAGCGTCATGAGCGCGACGGCCCGTATTCGGGTCCGGAGGTCCTCGCGCGCGAGCAGGGAGCGGTACCTCACGCGGTAGGCGACGGCGGGATCCGGCTCCTCACAGGGGCCGGCCAGCCGGCTGTGGGTCTCGTAGTCGAAGGTTTCCTGCCGCACGGTTCCTCCAGCGCTCGAAACCGAGGTACGTATCCCCACGAAAGGGGAGATGCCTCAGCCTGTCGAACTGGATGCCGCCACCCGGGCGGTTCCGTTCCGTGCCCTCACGGCCAGGGCTGAACGGGTCACCGCACCGGAAAGCCCGGCCGCCCGGGCCCCGCCCGAGCCCCTCAGCCGGCCCGGCCGCCGAGCAGGATGCCGCGTCCGGCGTAGAAGCGGTCCAGGTCGGCCCAGGCGACGGGCACGTACTGCTGGGAGCCGTCGGGGAAGCCGGAGGGATTGTGCACCAGGACGGCCTCGTCGGTGGCCCCGACGGCGAGCACCAGGTGACCACCCCTGGCCTCGACCGCGGGGGCCGGGGTACGGATCGACCAGTGCACCGACAGCATCGCCAGACCGCCCGCGGCGAGCGTGTCCCGGACGGCCTGGTGGTCCAGTACGGGCACCGAGCGGGCGTCCAGGCCCCAGCGGGCGTTCACGTACTCGGCGAACGGCCGGTAGATCAGCCCCTGCACGGCGTCCCCGTCCCGCACGTACGCCCCGGCCCCGCAGAGTTCCTTCACCAGCTCCACCGAGGGCGGCACCGGGAGCTCCAAGCTCCCCAGCACCATCCGCAGGCAGGCCACTCCGCACATGCGGGGAGCCCAGAAGGCGTACTCCTCGGGCGAGTCCGCACCGGACCCGGCCCACAGGGGATCCCGGGCCGCGTCGGCACCCGCGACGAACTCGGGCACCAGCGCGGTGGACTCCCACTGGGAGTAGTACGGGACGGCGTGCTTGATCGCGGAGACGGTCATGCGTCCGAAGTCTGCCAGGCCTGGCCACGGCGTAGAGGCGCAGTTCGCCGACGTGGACGCCTTGATCACGGCGGCCGAAGCCGAGGCCGCGCGTGCGCCGCAGGAGGAGACGACCGTCGGGGCGCTGACGGAGCAGGAGCGGCAGGAGGCCGAGGCCGCCCTCGACCTCGTCATCCGCCCGACGTCCACGTCCAGGTCGTGTGAGCCGGCACGTCGTGTGAGCCGGCACGTCACGTGAGCCCGAACGTCGCGCGTGGGCTCAGCCCCCGGCGAGGTGGCGTTCCACCGTTTCCATCTTGGACGTCATGCCGTCCGTGACGCCGGGGCGGATGTCGGCCTTGAGGACGAAGGAGACCCGGGGTGCGCGTGCCTCCACGGCGGCCACCGCGCGCTTGACCACGTCCATCACCTCGTCCCACTCGCCCTCGATGGTGGTGAACATGGCGTCCGTGTGGTTCGGCAGCCCCGATGCGCGGACGACGCGGACCGCGTCGGCCACGTACTCGCCGACCTCTTCGCCGACGCCCAGCGGGGTCACCGAGAACGCGATCATCATGCGCGGGCCGCCTCACGGGCGCGGGCAGCGAGCACGCCGGCCGACTCGTCCCGCTTGAGCACCCGGTCGCCGTAGAGCCCGCCGAAGGGGACCAGCGCCAGCAGGAAGAAGAGCGCGACCTTCTTCAGGGGCCACTTCGCCTTGAACCAGACGTCCAGCAGGAAGACGCCGTAGATGACGAACAGGATCCCGTGGATGACGCCGAGCGGCATCATCAGGTAGTCGATGTCCGAGACCCGGCTCAGCACCGAGCCGAAGATCAGCAGCGCCGGGAACGAGAGCGCCTCCGGTACGGAGATGAGGCGCAGCCGGTGCAGGGCGGAAGCGGTCTTGATGTCCACGTGGAACCTTCGGGGTGGATGCCGGGGGTCCGTCCCAGTGTCTCAGCCGCCCCCGGCGATCTTGCCGCGGGGCTCGGGGGTCCCCGCGGAGCGGGACGGACCGGGACGGGCCGGGTGTGATATCGGCCAACGGGCCCTGTTCGGTGCCGCCCGCTGCCGATAACGTCTTCCCGTGGCTCAGTTCCGACTCCAAGGCAGCAAGGTGCTCGCCGTCGACCTGACCGGGGACGCCGTGAAAGCGAAAAACGGCTCCATGGTCGCGTACGACGGCCAGATGGCCTTCAAGAAGATGACCGGCGGCGGCGAAGGCCTCCGCGGAATGGTGACCCGGCGGCTCACCGGCGAGCAGATGACCGTGATGGAAGTGCAGGGTCACGGCACCTGCTTCTTCGCCGACCGGGCGAGTGAGATCAATCTGGTCAATCTGCGCGGCGAGAAGCTGTACGTCGAGTCCAGCAACCTGCTGTGCACCGACGCCGGCCTGCGCACCGGCACCACCTTCACGGGCCTGCGCGGTGCTACGACGGGCAACGGCCTGTTCACCACGACCGTCGAGGGCAGCGGGCAGGCGGCGATCATGTCCGACGGACCGGCGGTGGTGCTGCGCGTCAGCTCCCAGTACCCGCTCTCCGTCGACCCGGGGGCGTACATCGCGCACACCGGGAACCTCCAGCAGTCCTTCCAGTCCGGTGTGAACTTCCGCACGCTGATCGGCGAGGGCTCCGGCGAGGCGTTCCAGATCCGCTTCGAGGGCGAGGGCCTGGTGTACGTGCAGCCCAGCGAGCGCAACACCATCGGGGGCGACGTCTGATGCCGTTCCGCGAGATCAACTCGAAGATGGTCGAGGCCCAGGTCGTACCGGGGCAGAAGATGTACAGCCAGCGCGGCGCGATGCTCGCGTACCGCGGCGAGGTCTCCTTCACCCCGAGCATCACCGGCGGCCAGGGCGGCGTGATGGGCATGATCGGACGCCGCGTGGCGAACGAGCAGACCCCGCTGATGGAGGTCGAGGGCAGCGGCACCGTGATGTTCGGCCACGGGGGCCACCACATCCAGGTCATCAGCCTCACCGGCGAGACGCTCTACGTGGAGGCCGACCGGCTGCTCGCCTTCGACGGCACCCTGCAGCAGGGCACGATGTTCATGGGCGCGCAGGGCGGGGTCATGGGCATGGTGCGCGGCCAGGTGACCGGCCAGGGCCTGTTCACCACCACCCTCAAGGGCCACGGCTCGGTGGCCGTGATGGCCCACGGCGGGGTCATCGAGCTGCCGATCCACCCGAACCGCCCGATCCACGTGGACCCGCAGGCCTACGTCGCCCACCACGGCGAGGTCCGCAACAAGCTGTCCACGGCGCTGGGCTGGCGGGACATGGTCGGACGCGGCTCGGGCGAGGCGTTCCAGCTGGAGCTGTCCGGTCAGGGAGCGGTGTACGTACAGGCGTCGGAGGAGAAGCTTTGAATCCTCCCCGCCTTAAGGGGCGGGGATTCCTGGCTCACGTTGGCTGTGGACCGGCGGTCCGGCAGCTCTTCCACGATCGGCACCAGCCGGGTTGAGACCAGCCCGGACCAGCATGACGCGGGCGGAGTTCTTGTCCCTGGGGGACGTCGCTCTGCACACGGTGCAGGTGTAGGTACGTTCTGAGAGAGGTAGTGCGTGCTTGGTTCTCGCTCCGCACTGCGCGCAATCCATCGTGGTGTGCGCGGGGTGGACAAGGTGCACGATGCGCCCGTGCTTACGGGCCATCGTGATCAGGGCTGTCTTGGTCGCGGAGATCGCCGCGTCGGCCGCCTTGCGGGCCATGGTCGACTTGGCGAGGAACTTCGGCCGGAAGTCCTCCACCGCGAGGGCATCGTGGTCGCGGACGACGGTCTTGGCCCACTTTCGACCAGTGTCCTGACGTTGCCGGGCCACCTTCTTGTGGAGCTTCGCCGCCAGCTTGCGCGCCGTCCGGTAGCCCCTCGACCCGGGCTTGCCTTTCACCGGTCTACGGCGGGCCATCATCCGCTGATAGCGAGCGAGCCTGGCGGCGGACGTCCTGCCGTGCTCGGCGTGCGGGAGGTCGTGGGCGTCGCTGGTGGTGGTTGCGGTCTCCTTCACGCCCCAGTCGATACCGATCACCGCACCCGTCTCCGGGAGCAACTGAGCTTCGGCGGGAACGACGAAGGACGCGTACCAGTCCCCGAGGCTGTCACGGTAGACCCGCACCGACGACGGGTCCGCAGGCAGGGCGCGGGACCAGACCACGGTCAGGCTGATGCCGCCCGCGAGATGCAGGCGGCCGTCCTTGATCCGGAAACCACGCCGCGTGTAGTTCAGGCTCGGATCGGCCGCGTGCTTCTTCTTGAACCTGGGCATCCCGGCCCGCTGCCGCATCGGCAGCCGGCCCTTGATGTCCTTCAGGGCTTTGGCGCGGGACTTCCCGAAGTCCCGTACGAGTTGCTGCTGCGGAACGCTGCTCCCGTCACCCAACCAGGTGTTGCGGTTGCGAGCCTGCGTCAGCATCTTGTCCAGCCGGGCCGGACCGCACATCTCATCCTCGGCCTGGGCCTTCTTCGACCGAGCGCAGCATTCGTTCCAGACCCACCGGCACCGCGCCCACTCGCCCAACAGCTTGGCAAGCGCGGTCGACGACACACGAAGCCGGTAGGTGAACCGGGCATACCCGGTCTCCTCCGCCCTCTGAGATGCTGTCACACGATCAACCTAGACCAGCCCACTGACAACGCCGGAAAGCGCAGGTCACGGCAGATGCAAGCAAAAATCCGACGATCCGCACCTACGATGGCGGGGCCCATTCCTCCCCGGGCTGAAGCCCGGAGCACCCTGGGAGAGATCCGGTGAACTTTGGTCCCGTGACCGGTGGACCGGGAGGTCCGACCGTCTTCGACCCGTACACCCTGCCGTCCGACGACAACGTCAACGCCTACACCTTCTGCGTGGAGCTCAAGGGGAGCCAGTGGTTCCTGCAGAAGGGCAAGATGATCGCCTACTACGGGCGCATCGAGTTCAACGGCATCGGCCACGGCCGGTTCGACCGGCTGCTGCGCACCAGCTTCCACTCGCCGCTGCACGCGAGCGACTGGGTGGTGGCCGAGGGGCAGGGCAAGATGCTGCTGGCCGACCGGGCCTTCGACGTGAACTCGTACGACCTGGACAACGGCAACCTGACCATCCGGTCGGGCAACCTGCTCGCCTATCAGCCCTCGCTCGCGCTGAAGCAGTCGATCGTCCCGGGCTTCCTCACCCTGATCGGCACCGGGAAGTTCGTGGCGGCCTCCAGCGGTCCGGTGGTGTTCATGGAGCCGCCGCTGCGGGTGGACCCGCAGGCGCTGGTGGGATGGGCGGACTGCCCCTCCCCCTGCCACCATTACGACCACGGGTACATGTCGGGCGTGATCGGCGGCCTGCGCTCGCTGACGGGCATCGGGGGCTCGTCGGGCGAGGAGCACCAGTTCGAGTTCGTCGGTGCGGGTACGGTGCTTCTCCAGTCCTCGGAGATGCTGATGCCGGAGCAGGCGATCGGGGCCGTGGGTGCCGGGGCGGCCACGGGTCAGGCTCAGGGCGTTCCCGGCCAGGGGCAGGGTCCGCTGGGGCAGCTCGGCGTACCGCGGATGCCGGGGCAGCTGGGTGATATCCAGCGGCGCTTCGGGCTGTAGGAAACCTCTCACCGCGCAGTATTTTTGTACGCAATTCAACTTCTTAGGTAGAGTTCTTTCATGGAGACCATCGAGACCGAGGCGGCCACCCCCTGGCTGAACGACGCCGAGCAGTGCGCCTGGCGCACCCACCTGGACGTCAGCAGACTGCTGTCCCACCAGCTGGAAAAGGACCTCCAGCCGTTCGGGCTCACCAACAACGACTACGAAATCCTCGTGAACCTCTCCGAATCCGAGGAACACCGGATGCGGATGAGCGATCTCGCGACGTCGACCCTGCAGTCCAAGAGCCGGCTCTCCCACCAGATCACCCGCATGGAATCGGCGGGCCTCGTCCGCCGCGTGAACTGCGAGTCCGACCGCCGCGGGCTCTACGCCGTCCTCACGCCCGAGGGCATGGACACGATGCGCAAGGTCGCCCCGCACCACGTGGCATCCGTCCGCCGGCACTTCATCGACCTGCTCCCGCCGGAGGCCCTCGCCGCGCTGCGCGCCGCGCTCGCACCCGTCGCCGAGCACCTGCGCGCGGGCCGCGGCAAGGCCTGACCCCCGGTCGCTCGGCATGCCCGCCGCGGCGGATCACCGGACAATGGTGGCAACGCACCCGCAGCCGGCCCACGCCGAGCGACCGTAGGCGCACATGGCCGGCCCGAGGAGGTCCAGCAATGCAGCGCACTACGTACGTTTCCGCGGCCGCAGCCGTGGTCCTGGCCCTGGGAGGCCCGGTGGCAGCCGCGGCGACGGCATCCGCCGCCGCTCCGACGGCCCTGACCGCGGCCACCGCCGCGCGCGCCGACGTGACCGCCGAGGCGGCGGCAGCGGCGGCCCTGAAGGCCTCTCCCGGCGTCATCGAGTCCCTGGACCGCGACGGTGCGGTCTGGCACGTGGACGTCGTCAGCAAGGACGGCACCCACGCGGAGCTCGAGGTGGACGCCGTGAGCGGCGGCGTCACCAGGGAGAACCAGGACGACGAGCAGCAGGCCGACGAGTACGCCTCGCTGCTCGCCGCGAAGGTGACCGCCGAGCAGGCGATGAAGACGGCCCTGGCCGCCCACCCCGGCAAGGTCTGGTCGGTGGAGTGGGATGACGACGACAACGGCCGCGCCGCCAATTGGAACGTCGAGGTCAAGACGACCGACGGCAAGACCCAGAACGTCCACGTGGACACCGCCACGGCCAAGGTGGTCTCGTCCGGCTCGGACAACGACGGAAACGACGACGGGAACGACTAGCCCCGCACGGCCCCCGCGCACGGAAGCCGCACCCCGTGGACGGGGTGCGGCTTCCGTATGTGGTCAGTCAGTGCTCACGGTCAGGCGTTGGGACGCTTTCCGTGGTTGGCCTTCTTCTTCTTGCGGGCTCGCTTCTTGTTGCCGCGCTTCGCCATGAAACCTCCCTGCGTTTGGGGCATTCCGGGCGTTCGCCAGTCTATGACCGGCCCACGGGCTCCGCATCCGGTTCCGCCGATTCCGTGAGGGTCGCGAGGAGCGCGTCCGAGGCCGCGTACGGATCCAGCTCGCCCGCCGCCACCCGTCCGGCCAGGGCATCCAGGTGGGCGTCGCCGTGCACGTCGGCCAGCCGGGCGCGCAGGGCGGTGATCGCGATCGTTTCCACCTCGCGCGCGGCCCGGGCCGTACGCCGCTGCGCCAGCACCCCGTGCTCGTCCATCCACGCCCGGTGCTTCTCCAGCGCCTCGACCAGCTCGTCGATGCCCGTACCGCGCGCCGCGACCGTCTTCACGATCGGCGGCCGCCAGTCGCCCTTGCCCCGGGACTCCCCCAGGCTCAGCATGTGGTTCAGCTCCCGGGCGGTGGCGTCGGCGCCGTCCCGGTCGGCCTTGTTCACCACGTAGACGTCGCCGATCTCCAGGATGCCCGCCTTCGCGGCCTGGATCCCGTCGCCCATCCCGGGGGCCAGCAGCACCACCGAGGTGTCGGCCTGCGCCGCGATCTCCACCTCCGACTGCCCGACCCCGACCGTCTCGACCAGGATCACCTCGCAGCCGGCCGCGTCCAGCACCCGGATGGCCTGCGGGGCGGCCCAGGCGAGTCCGCCCAGGTGGCCGCGGGTGGCCATGGAGCGGATGTAGACCCCCGGGTCGGAGGCGTGGTCCGACATCCGCACCCGGTCGCCGAGCAGCGCGCCCCCGCTGAACGGCGAGGACGGGTCGACGGCCAGGACGCCGACCCGCTTGCCGGCCTGCCGGTACGCGGAGACCAGCGCCGAGGTGGTCGTGGACTTGCCGACGCCCGGGGAGCCGGTGAGGCCCACCACGTACGCGTTGCCCGTGAGCGGCGCCAGCGCCGCCATCACCTCGCGCAGCTGCGGGGACGCCCCCTCGACCAGCGAGATCAGCCGGGCGACCGCTCGCGGCCTGCCCTCACGGGCCTGGGCCACCAGCTGGGGGACGTCCACCGCCGTCATTCTTGCTGCGCTCCTTCGTTCTCACGGGTCCCGCGGGTCTCGTCCCGCGGGTCTCGTACGGGTACGGCTACGGGTGCGGGCGGCCGGACGGCCGCCCCTCCCCTACGGGACGCGGACGATCAGGGCGTCGCCCTGGCCGCCGCCACCGCACAGGGCGGCCGCGCCGACTCCGCCGCCGCGGCGCTTGAGCTCCAGCGCCAGGTGCAGCACCACGCGGGCGCCGGACATGCCGATCGGGTGACCCAGGGCGATGGCGCCGCCGTTGACGTTCACCTTTTCCGGGGTCACGCCGAGGTCCTTCATTGACTGCACGGCGACCGCGGCGAAGGCCTCGTTGATCTCGATGAGGTCGAGGTCCTCGACGCCGAGGCCCTCCTTCTTCAGGGCGTGCAGGATCGCGTTGGACGGCTGCGACTGGAGCGAGTTGTCCGGGCCCGCCACGTTGCCGTGCGCGCCGATCTCGGCGAGCCACTCCAGGCCCAGCTCCTCGGCCTTGGCCTTGCTCATCACGACCACGGCGGCCGCACCGTCGCTGATCTGCGAGGAGGTGCCCGCGGTGATGGTGCCGTCCTTGGCGAAGGCCGGACGCAGCTTGCCGAGGGACTCGACGGTGGTCTCGGCGCGGATGCCCTCGTCCTGCGAGAACACCACCGGCTCGCCCTTGCGCTGCGGGATCTCGACCGGGGTGATCTCGGCCTCGAAGACGCCGTTCTTCTGCGCGGCGGCGGCGCGCTGGTGGGAGGTGGCCGCGAACGCGTCCTGCGGGGCCCGCTCGATGCCGAGGCGGGTGTTGTGCTTCTCGGTGGACTCGCCCATCGCGATGTTCTCGAAGGCGTCGGTGAGGCCGTCGTAGGCCATCGCGTCGAGCATCTCGATGGCGCCGTACTTGTAGCCCTCGCGGGACTTCGGCAGCAGGTGCGGGGCGTTGGTCATGGACTCCTGACCGCCCGCGACCACGATGTCGAACTCCCCGGCGCGGATGAGCTGGTCCGCCAGGGCGATGGCGTCGAGGCCCGACAGGCACACCTTGTTGATGGTGAGCGCGGGCACGTTCATGGGGATCCCGCCCTTGACGGCGGCCTGGCGGGCGGGGATCTGGCCCGCTCCGGCCTGGAGCACCTGGCCCATGATCACGTACTGGACCTGGTCGCCGGAGATCCCGGCCCGCTCCAGCGCGGACTTGATGGCGAAGCCGCCGAGATCGGCACCCGAGAAGGACTTCAGCGAGCCGAGCAGTCGCCCCATGGGCGTGCGGGCCCCGGCGACGATCACTGACGTGGTGTTGTTCGTTCCGGACATGGAGCACAGCCCCTTGAAGATGAGGAGTGAACGAGGGTTTACCCGAATGTACTGAGCGGTACCCGTGCCGTCACCGGCCCGTCAGTGTGATCGCGCGCACGTTGCGTAACCGGCCCCGGTAGCGCTGCACTGTGTCCATGCTGACAAGAATCGACCACATCGGGATCGCCTGCTTCGACCTGGACAAGACGGTTGAGTTCTACCGTGCCACGTACGGCTTCGAGGTGTTCCACTCCGAGGTCAACGAGGAGCAGGGCGTCCGCGAAGCCATGCTGAAGATCAACGAGACCTCCGACGGCGGAGCCTCGTACCTCCAGCTCCTCGAGCCCACCCGCGAGGACTCCGCGGTCGGCAAGTGGCTGGCCAAGAACGGCGAGGGCGTCCACCACATCGCCTTCGGCACCGAGGACGTCCAGGGCGACTCGGAGGCCATCCGCGGCAAGGGCGTCCGCGTCCTCTACGACCAGCCCCGCACCGGCTCGATGGGCTCCTCGATCACCTTCCTGCACCCCAAGGACTGCCACGGCGTCCTCACCGAACTGGTCACGAGCAACCCCGACCAGTCAACTGCCCCACATTGACGGGCTTGCGTTACGGCGCACTACTGGCTGTGGTGCGCCGTACGCGTCCAGCCACCCGCGAGTGCGGGATGGCAGGGGCCGGTGACTGGGCCCCGCTTCGCCACAACGTCAGCGCGCGTGCGCGGATGTTGCGGGAGCCGTTGCGGTCTGCGTGATCAACGAATCCGCAGGACCGGCATTGCGAAGCGGGCCTGTGAGACCCGGTTCGCCTTGTCGACGCGGCCGCACCGGGAGCAGGTGCGGGAGGTATACGCCGGGTCGACGTACACCACCGGCACGCCCGCCCGGCGGGCCTTTTGGCTCGAAGATCCAGGTCGCGTGCGCGCAGTCGGTTGAGCCCTCGTCCGTCCATGATCTCGCCGTCCGAGGTGGTCGCGATGTTGACGATCCCCAAATCCACACCGAGAAAGTCCACCGGATCGGCGTTCGGCTCCGCCTCGGGAACCTCGCACGTCGCAAGCAGGAACCACGACCCGTCGCGGTGGACCAGATCTTCCGCCTGCCAGGACAGCATTCTGTCGTCGTACGGCTGAGCTGCGGCCGACCGGAACCCGATCGGCCTCTCCGAAACCCGGCGGTAGCGCTCCGATCCGGACGGGCCGAGATGGCCGGCCCGCAGATTCGTCCTCAACGTCGCATAGGCGTCGCACGTCTTCTTGATCACATGCTGGGCGGCCTGCGCGCCGAGGCCCCACCGGTCCTTGATCTCGGCGTAGGTGTACCTGCGCAGGTCGAAATTCCGGTACGCGGCCCGGTCGAGGGCAACCTCGCTCACCCACGAGGCCGCCTCATCGCAAGCGCGCAAGGTCGCCGCGAGCGCCGACTCCTGCGGCGCCGTCGGCAGCAGCTTGACCTGCAACACGAGCTTCACGTCGACGACGGTACGTTCCAGCCCGGACACATGCATTCGAACACCGCAAATCAGCACTCCACGGACCCGCAGAGAGAATCTCCGCAGGGTCAGCTCGCCGGGGTTCCCGCACGAGGGCACTGATGTCCCGTTTCCCCGGCCGGTAGAGTGGCTTTGGCTCGGCCGGGGTTCGGTGCGGAGACGGGGTCGGGGCCTGTATCGACCGACCCGGAATCTGACACCATTCCCCGGGGGCGTCGTTCAGCGGGCGGACGGTGCTCATTCGGTAGTGAGCTTGCGACCAGGGGACGGATGGGACCGCGCTGTGCGGGGCTACGAAAGCCAGGAGAGCCATCAGGCCGAGGCCGACCATCTCTCGCGCTTCGAAGCCGAGATGGAGCGGCTGAAGAAGGAACGCGGGAAGGCCGTCCAGCACGCCGATGACCTGGGGTACCAGGTCGAGGTGCTGCGCGCCAAGCTCCACGAGGTACGCCGCAACCTGGCGTCCCGCCCCGCCTACGACGGCGCGGACATGGGGTACCAGGCGGAGCAGCTGCTCCGCAATGCCCAGATCCAGGCCGACCAGATGCGTTCGGACGCCGAGCGCGAACTGCGCGACGTCCGGGCACAGACCCAGCGCATCCTCCAGGAGCACGCCGAGCACCAGGCGCGGCTCCAGGCCGAACTGCACGCCGAGGCCGTCAACCGCCGCCAGCGCCTGGACCAGGAGCTGAGCGAGCGCCGTGCGACGGTGGAAGCCCACGTCAACGAGAACGTGGCCTGGGCCGAGCAGTTGCGCGCCCGCACCGAAGCCCAGGCCCGCCGGCTCATGGACGAGTCCCGCGTCGAGGCCGAGCAGACCCTGAACACCGCGCGCGCCGAGGCCGCCCGGGTCGCCTCCGAGGCCACCCGCCGGCTCGCCTCCGAGAACGAATCCGCCCGCGCCGAGGCCGAGTCGACGCTGCTGCGCGCCCGCAAGGAGGCCGAGCGGCTGCTGACCGCCGCCTCCGCGCAGGCCCAGGAGGCCACCGAGCACGCGGAGCGGCTGCGCTCCACCACCTCCGCCGAGGCCGAGCAGACCCGCCGCCAGACGATGGACCTGGGCCGGGTCGCCGAGCAGCGCACGCAGGAGGCCGAAGGGGCCCTGCGCGAGGCCCGCGCGGCCGCGGAGAAGCTGCTCGCGGAGGCCAAGGAGAGCGCCGCACGGCAGCTCGCCTCGGCGGAATCCGTCAACGAGCAGCGCACCCGTACGGCCAAGGAGCAGGTGGCCCGCCTGGTGGGCGAGGCCAGCAAGGAGGCCGAGACCCTCAAGGCCGAGGCCGAGCAGGCGCTCGCCGATGCCCGCGCGGAGACGGACCGGCTGCGCGCCGAGGCCGGCGAGCAGGCCCGTACCGCGGCGGCCGAGGACACGGCGGCCCAGCTGGCGAAGGCGGCCCGCACCGCCGAGGAGGTCCTGAACAAGGCCTCGGAGGACGCCCGCGCCACCACCCGGGCGGCGTCCGAGGAGGCCGAGCGGATCCGCGGCGAGGCCGAGGCGGAGGCCGAGCGGCTGCGCGCCCAGGCCGCGGCCACGGCCGACGAGCTCAAGGGCGCCGCGAAGGACGACACGGAGGAGTACCGGGCCCGTACGGTCGAGCTCCAGGAGGAGGCCCGCCGGCTGCGCGGCGAGGCCGAACAGCTGCGTGCGGAGGCCGTCGCCGAGGGCGAGCGGATCCGCGGCGAGGCCCGCCGCGAGGCGGTCCAGCAGATCGAGGAGGCGGCCCGCACCGCCGAAGAGCTGCTGGGCAAGTCGCGGGCCGACGCCGACGAGGTGCGCGCCGGAGCGAACACCGAGAGCGAGCGGGTCCGCGGCGAAGCCGTCGAGCGGGCCACCACCCTGCGCAAGCAGGCCGAGGAGACCCTGGAGCGGACCCGCGCCGAGGCCGAGCGGCTGCGCGCGGAGGCCGAGGAGCAGGCGGAGGCGGTACGGGCGGAGGCGGACGCCGCGGCGGCCGTGCGGCGCGAGGAGACCGAGCGGGCCCTGGCGGCGAAGCGGGCGGAGGCCGACGAGGAGCTCGTCCGGCTGCACACCGACGCCGAGGGACGCCTGGCGACCGCCGAGCAGACGCTGCGCGATGCCCGGGCGGCCGCGGAGAACATCCGCAAGGAGACCACCGAGGAAAGCGACCGGCTGCGCGCGGAGTCCGCGGAGCGGATCCGCACGCTGCAGGCGCAGTCGGAGGCCGAGGCCGACCAGCTGCGCACCGACGCCGCCGAGGACGCCGGCCGGGTCCGCGCGGAGGCCGAGCAGTCCGCGGTACGGCTGACCGGCGAGGCCGAGGCCGAGGCCGAGCGGCTGCGCACCGAGGCGAAGGAGACCGCGGACCGGCTGCGCGCGGAGGCCAAGGCCGCCGCCGAGCGGGTCGCGCAGGAGGCCGCAGAGGCGCTGGCCGCCGCCCAGGAGGAGGCCGCCAGGCGCCGCCGGGAGGCCGAGGAGACCCTGACGTCGGCGCGTACGGACGCGGAGAGCGAGCGGGCGCAGGCCCGGGAGGAGAGCGAGGAGCTCCTCGCCCAGGCCCGCAAGCGGTCCGAGGACGCCACGGCCGAGGCCGTCTGGCTCACCGAGGAGGCCGAGCGGCGCGCGTCCGAGGTGGTCGCGGCGGCCGAGGCCACCGCCCAGCAGGTGCGCGACGCCGTGGCCGGGCTGCACGAGCAGGCCGAGGAAGAGGTCGCGGGGCTGCGCAGCGCGGCGGAGCACTCCGCGGAGCGCACGAAGACGGAGGCCGAGGAAGAGGCCGGCCGGGTCCGCGCCGACGCGTACGCGGAGCGGGAGCGGGCCACCGAGGACGCCAACCGGATCCGCACCGAGGCGCGCACCGAGACGGACGCGGCGAAGGAGCTGGCCGCTCGCACGGTCGGCGACGCGATCGCCGAGGCGGAGCGGCTGCGCACGGAAAGCACGGCCGAGGCCGAGCAGCTGCGCACGGACACGGCGGAGTACGCGCAGCGGGTGCGCACGGAGGCCACCGACGCGCTGGCCGCCTCCGAGCGCGACGCGGCCCGTACGAAGGCCGACGCCCGGGACGACGCCAACCGGATCCGGAACGAGGCGGCGGAGTCCCTGGAGGCCGCTCGCGCCGAGGGCGGCAGGATCGTCGCGGAGGCCACGGCCGAGGCCGAGCGCCGCACCGAGGAGACCCGCGCGGCCAACGAGGCCGCGGTCGGCGAGGCCCAGGCGGAGGCGGCGCGGCTCACGGCCGAGGCCGAGGCCGCCGCGGAGGCGACCCGTACCGAGGCCGCGGGCACGCTGGACGAGGCCCGTTCCGAGGCGAACCGGCTGCGCACGGAGGCGGCCGAGCAGGCGGACCGCCTGATCGCCGAGGCCACCACGGAGGCGGAGCGGCTCACCGAGGAGACCCGCGCGGCCAATGCGCTGACGGTCGGTGAGGCCGAGGCCGCGGCCGCGGCGCTGCGGTCCGAGGCGGCCGCCGCCCTGGACGCGGCGAAGGCCAAGGCCGAGCAGCTCACGGCGCAGGCCGCGCAGACGCTGGCCGGGGCCGAGCGGGACGCGACGGGGATCCTCGTCGACGCGCGCAACGAGGGCGACCGGCTCGTCGAGGAGACGCGGACGGCCAACGAGGCCACCGTCGGCGAGGCCGCGGCGGAGGCCGACCGGCTGCGCGCCGAGGCGGCGCGCACCCTGGACGAGGCCCGCGCGGAGGGCGGCCGGATCATCGGCGAGGCCACCGCGGAGGCGGACCGGGTCACGGTCGCGGCCAACGAGACCCTGGCGGGCGCCGAGCGGGAGTCCGAGCGGACCCTGGACGAGGCGCGCGCCGAGGCGGGCCGGATCCGTACCGAGGCCGCCGAGCAGGCGGACCACCTGGTCGGCGAGGCGGTCGCGGAGGCGGACCGGCTCACCGAGCAGACCCGCAAGGACACCGAGCGCACGGTCGGCGAGGCGGCGAACGAGGCCGAGCGGCTGCGTGCCGAGGCCTCCGAGGCGCTGTCCTCGGCGCAGGAGCACGCGACCCGTACCCGGTCCGAGGCCGAGCGGGTCAAGGCCGAGGCCGCCACCGAGGCGGAGCGGATCCGCGGCGAGGCGCGCACCGAAGCGGAGCGGGTGCTGGACGAGGCCCGCGAAGAGGCCAACAAGCGCCGCAGCGAGGCCGCGACGCAGGTCGACCGGCTCATCACGGAGGCCTCCGCGGAGGCCGAGAAGCTCACCGGGGACGCGCAGAAGCAGGCCCTGGCCGCCACGACGGCGGCCGAGGAGCAGGCGGACGCGATGGTCGACGCGGCGCGCAAGGAAGCCGCGCGGATCTCCTCGGAGGCGACCGTGGAGGGCAACTCCCTGGTGGAGAAGGCCCGTACGGACGCCGACGAGCTGCTGGTCGGGGCGCGCAGCGACGCGTCGGCCATAAGGGAGCGGGCGGAGGAGCTGCGCGGCCGCGTCGAGGCGGAGGTCGAGGAGCTGCACGAGCGGGCCCGCCGGGAGTCGGCCGAGCAGATGAAGTCGGCCGGCGAGCGCGTGGACAAGCTGGTGCGGGCGGCGACCGAGCAGAGCATCGAGGCCGATGCGAAGGCCAAGGAGCTGGTGTCGGACGCGAGCAGCGAGGCGAGCAAGGTCCGCATCGCCGCGGTGCGCAAGGCGGAGGCGCTGCTCAAGGAGGCCGAGCAGAAGAAGGCCGAGCTGGTCCGGGCCGCCGAGGGTGCTCTCGCGGAGGCGAAGGCCGAGGCGGAGCGGCTCGTCGAGGAGGGCCGGCGCGAGCTGGAGGTCCTCGTGCGCAGGCGCGAGGACATTCAGGCGGAGATCTCCCGTGTCCAGGACGTTCTTGAGGCGTTGGAATCATTCGAGGCGCCTTCGGGCGGCGGAAAGCCCGGGGTCGGCGGCCAGGGCGCGGGGGGCGTGAAGGCCGGTGCGACAGCGGGTTCCACTCGATCGGGTGGCAAGACGTCAGAGGGCTAGTCAGCGCACTCGACTCTGTGCTCCTGATGGAGGTTCAGGCGAACGAGTGACAAGCATTCTGTCGCCTTGCCACTCAAAAGGGGTGTCATTGTCCAGATCAAACGCGGATTGACTCGATGACACGCCGTCCTGGCGCCTAGGATTCCCCTTAACACCTAACACCCCGCGTAGCACCTCATCGGTCTCATTCGACAGGAACCCCATGAGCGACACATCCTCCCCCTTCGGCTTCGAGCTCGTGCGGCGTGGTTACGACCGCGGTCAGGTGGACGACCGCATCACCAAGCTGGTCTCCGACCGTGACAGCGCCCTCGGACGTATCAACTCTCTGGAAAAGCGGATCGAGGAGTTGCACCTCGAGACGCAGAACGCCCAGGCTCAGGTGAACGACGCCGAGCCGTCGTACGCCGGTCTCGGCGCCCGGGTCGAGAAGATCCTGCGCCTGGCCGAGGAGGAGGCGAAGGACCTCCGTGAGGAGGCCCGTCGCGCGGCCGAGCAGCACCGCGAGCTCGCCGAGTCGGCCGCCCAGCAGGTGCGCAACGACGCCGAGTCGTTCGCCGCCGACCGGAAGTCGACCGCCGAGGACGAGGGTGTCCGGATCGTCGAGAAGGCCAAGGGCGACGCCGCTTCGCTGCGCACCGAGGCCCAGAAGGACGCGGCCTCCAAGCGCGAGGAGGCCGACGCGCTCTTCGAGGAGACCCGCGCCAAGGCCGCCCAGGCCGCCGCGGACTTCGAGACCAACCTGGCCAAGCGCCGCGAGCAGTCCGAGCGCGACCTGGCCGGCCGTCAGGCCAAGGCCGAGAAGCGTCTCGCGGAGATCGAGCACCGCGCGGAGCAGCTGCGCCTGGAGGCCGAGAAGCTCCGTACGGACGCCGAGCGTCGCGCCCGCCAGACCGTGGAGACCGCGCAGCGCCAGGCCGAGGACATCGTGGCCGACGCCAACGCCAAGGCCGACCGGATCCGCAGCGAGTCCGAGCGCGAGCTGGCGGCGCTCACCAACCGCCGCGACTCGATCAACGCGCAGCTCACCAACGTCCGCGAGATGCTGGCGACGCTGACGGGTGCCGCGGTCGCCGCCGCGTCCGCGCCGATCGACGACGAGCCGGTCACGCGCGGCGTTCCGGCGCAGCAGAGCCGCTAGTCGTCGGAGGTTTCCGGCACCACTCCGCGGAAGCCAACAATCCGCTTCGACACCGAGGGCCCTTCGTCACCCGTGAGAGGTGGCGTGGGGCCCTCTGGCGTTCTAGCGTGGCGGAATGATCGAGCTTGAGGGCCTTACGAAACGATTCGGCGCGAAGACCGCCGTGGACAACCTCAGCTTCCAGGTCAGACCGGGGGTGGTCACCGGCTTCCTCGGCCCCAACGGGGCGGGCAAGTCAACGACCATGCGCATGATGCTCGACCTCGACAATCCGACCAGCGGTACGGTCCGGATCGACGGGAAGCACTACCGGGACCTGCCGGAGCCGCTGAAGTACATCGGGGCACTGCTGGACGCGAAGTCGATGAACGGCGGCCGCAGCGCGTACAACAACCTGCTCTGCCTCGCCCAGGCCAACCGGATCCCGCCCAGCCGGGTCTCCTACGTGCTGGACCTGGTCGGCCTCACGGCCGTGGCGAAGAAGAAGTCGAAAGGATTCTCGCTGGGCATGGGCCAGCGGCTCGGAATCGCCGCCGCACTGCTCGGCGACCCGGAGATCCTGATGTTCGACGAACCCGTCAATGGTCTGGACCCGGAGGGAATTCTCTGGATCCGCAATCTGATGAAGGGGCTCGCGGCGGAGGGAAGGACGATCTTCGTTTCTTCCCATCTGATGAGCGAAATGGCGCTGACCGCAGAGCATTTGGTCGTCATCGGACAGGGAAAGCTGCTGGCCGACCTGTCCATGGCCGATTTCATCCAGCAGAACTCCCGCAGTTACGTGCGCGTCCGCACGCCGCAGCAAGAACGGCTGAAGGACGTCCTCCACGAAGCCGGCATCGACGCGATCAGCGTCCCGGCCACCGGCGCACTGGAGATCGACGGCGTGGAGTCGGACCGGCTCGGCGAGCTCGCCGCCCAGCACCAGATCGTGCTGCACGAACTCAGCCCGCAGCGGGCTTCACTGGAGGAAGCGTTCATGCGCATGACGGCGGACTCCGTCGAGTACCACGCCCACGCACCGGGGGCGGCCGGCCTCCCGGCCGGACCCGGCACGGCCGCGGACAACCCGGCCCGGCCCGCCGACGTACCCGCGTGGGGCGCCGGCTTCGAAGCTCAGCGCAAGGGCGGTAAGTGACCATGTCCGCCTTCCCCGCCGTTCTTCAGTCCGAGTGGACCAAGATCCGCTCGGTCGCCTCGACCGTCTGGACCCTGGCCTCCGCCGCCATCGTCACGGTCGGCATCAGCTCCCTGCTCTGCGTGTTCATCAACTCCTCCTTCAAGGACATGCCCCCGCAGGAGCAGGCCACCTTCGACCCGACGCTCGCCAGCTTCGCCGGCATGTCCCTCGGCCAGCTCGCGATGATCGTGTTCGGAGTGCTGGTCGTGGGCACCGAGTACAGCTCGGGCATGATCCGCACCTCGCTCGCGGCCGTCCCCGGGCGCGGCAGGTTCCTCGCCGGCAAGCTCCTCGTCGCCACCGGGCTCGCGCTGATCGTGGGCCTGATCACCAGCTTCGCGTCCTTCTTCATCGGACAGGCGATCCTGGGCGACCGCTCCATCGGCATCGACGAGCCGAACGTGCTGCGCGCCGTGTTCGGAGCCGGGCTGTACATGGCGATGCTCGCGCTGTTCTCCATGGGCGTGGCCACCATGCTGCGCAGCTCGATGCTCTCGCTCGGCATCCTGATGCCGTTCTTCCTCCTGATCTCGACCATCCTCGGGGCGGTCCCGGCGACCCGGAAGGTCGCCCAGTACTTCCCCGACCAGGCCGGTTCCAAGATCATGCAGGTGATCCCGGGAGCGATGGGCAGCGAGAAGGTGCCCTACGGCCCCTGGGGCGGTTTCGGGATCATGGCCCTGTGGGTGCTGGCGGCCGTGCTCGGCGGCTACCTCGTCCTCAAGAAGAGGGACGCCTGACGTACTACGGGAGATCCCCGGGTCGGTTCTCAGGGGTAGCTCAGGGTCGGGAACGACATGGAACCGCAAGGGACTGGATATCCTCTTAACCCTTACGCGGGCGAGAGTCGTCCCGGCCTGGCAAGGGGCAGCAAGATGATCGAGGCAGTCGGCCTGACCAAGCGCTTCGGCGCGAAGACCGCTGTCGACGACCTTTCCTTCCAGGTCAAGCCCGGTCACGTGACGGGATTCCTGGGGCCCAACGGCTCCGGGAAGTCCACCACGATGCGCATGATCGTCGGCCTGGACCGGCCCACCGCCGGCCGGGTCACGATCAACGGCCTGCCCTTCCGCGAGCTACCGAACGCCCAGCGGCACGTCGGAGCCCTGCTCGACGCCAAGGCCGTCCACGGCGGCCGCCGGGCCCGCACCCACCTGCTGTCGATCGCCCAGCTCTCCGGGATCCCCGAGAAGCGGGTGGACGAGGTCCTGGGCGTCGTGGGCCTGCAGGACGTGGCACGGCAGCGCGCCAAGGGCTTCTCGCTCGGCATGGGCCAGCGGCTCGGCATCGCGACCGCCCTGCTCGGCGACCCCCAGGTCCTGCTCTTCGACGAGCCGATCAACGGACTCGACCCCGAGGGCATCCTCTGGGTCCGCAATCTGATGCGCCGGCTCGCCTCCGAGGGCCGCACCGTCTTCGTCTCCTCCCACCTCATGAGCGAGATGGCGCTGACCGCCGACCACCTGATCGTGATCGGCCGGGGGCGGCTGCTCGCCGACATGGGCACCCAGGAGTTCATCACCCACAACTCGGCCGGATTCGCCCGGGTGCGCACGGCCGACACCGACCCGGGCGGCTGGGACACCCTCGGCTCCGTCCTCACCAAGGCGGGCGGCCGGGTCCTGCGGGAACCCGACGGGGCCCTGCGGGTGACCGGGCTGGAGCTGCCGCAGATCTCCGACCTCGCGCACGCGGCCGGCGTACGGCTGTGGGAGCTGTCGCCGCACCGGGCCTCGCTGGAGGAGGCCTACATGCGGATGACCCAGTCCTCCGTCGAGTACACCTCCACCGAGGACCCGCGCGCCGAGCTCTGGGAGCCCGAACCGCTGAGCGTCCCGAAGTGGGAGGAAGAGGCGCTGGAGGCCGCCGAGGCCCTCCAGGTCCCCGCGGCGGGCTTCTTCGCGCCCCCGCCGCCGGGCGCCGCCGGGCAGCCCTTCCTGATGCCCGCCAGTCCCGGCGAACTCACCGGCTCCACGAGCGGGACCGGGTCCGGGCACTCCCCCGACGCGGTGCACACCCCCGCGCACACCCCCGCGCAGAAGCCCGAGGACCAGAGATGACCGCCCCGACGATCGCGACCGGCGGGGAGCAGAGCCCGCCGGGATACACCTCGCCCCTGCCGGCCCGCCGACCGCACCTGGGGCACGCGTTGGCCTCGGAGTGGACCAAGCTGACCTCGGTGCGCTCCACGATGTGGACGCTCGGGGCCCTGGTGCTGCTCGTCGTCGGCATCGGCGGCGCGGTGATCCTGCAGACCTCCTCCACCGACTACGAGCAGATGCCGTTCATCGCCCCGGCCCTGTTCGGCCTGCTCGTCGGGCAGCTGGCGGTGATGGTGCTCGGGGTGCTGACCATCAGCTCCGAGCACGGCACCGGCCTGATCCGCACCACGTTCACGGCCGCCCCCGACCGGTACCGGGTGCTCACCGCGAAGTACCTCGTCTTCGCCGCCACGGCCTTTTTCGTCACGGCCGGGTCCGTCTGCCTGGTCGGGCTGACCGCGACGATCCTGCACGACGGCCGGGGCTCCGGGGCGCACTCCAGCGCCGAGTGGGCCACCGGACTCCTGGGCAGCTTCTACGTCACCCTGCTCGGCGTGCTGGCCATGGCGGTCGGGGCGCTGGTGCGGCACTCCGCCGGGGCGATCGCCGTGATGCTCGGTGTCGTCACGCTGCCGCCGGTGATAGGGGCGGTGCTCAGCATCTGGGAGGCCCTGGCCCCGGTGGGCCGGGCCCTGCTCCAGTACAACGCGCCGGTGGCGCTGATCACGTTGTTCGGCATGCCGCTGGACAGTACGGAGGCCCCGGCCGACGGGAGCCCGCTGTACCCGACGAGCCTGAGCCACCTGGTGCTGATCCTGCTGGTGACGGGCGCCGCGGTCACCGCTTCGTACGTGGTGTCCGGCCGCCGGGACGTCTGACTCAGGCGCGTCCGACTCAATACTTGGGAGCGTTGCGGGACCGCTGCACCTTGGAGGTGCGGCGGTCCTTCGCGTTCCAGCAGGCCTTGTGCCAGTGCCGGCGGTCGTCCACCCCGCCGTACTCGGGCCAGGCCACGAGGTGCGGGGTGCCCGAGGGGATCTCCTGGTCGCAGCCGGGGCAGCGGTAGCGCTTGCCCGCGGCGCTCGCGCCCGCGACGTGCCGGACCTTCCAGTCCTCGCCCTGGTACTCCTCCGTGCGCTCCAAGCCGTACCGGTCCAGACCGCCCGGGCCCGAGCCCTGGTCCGAACGATCGGCTGGATTCTCGCCGCCCCTGGGGCGGTTGTGGCGCGGTGACACGTATACCTCACGGATGGGCGGACGGCAGTGACTTTCTCCCAGACTACGCGCAGCGAGCCCGGGTACCCGCAGGGTGGCCGAAGGACGACCGTAGTACCGATCAACCGGTTGGCGTGACTGACCCGACAATCCCAATAACTTTCCGTTCAGGCCGTGCCTTTGGCACGTGTCAGACGTTGTTGCCGGTGAAGAAACCGGTCCGCCTGGGGGAGGCCGCGTCAGCCGCGAGGAGGCTAAAGGCGATGCGCGTAGGAGCATTTGTACTGGCGGCCCAGTTCCCGGGACAGGGACAGGGCGAGGCACTGCACCGGGCGGTGCGGACCGCCGAGGTGGCCGAGGAGGCCGGACTCGACTCGGTCTGGCTCGCCGAACACCACTTCGTCCCGTACGGGGTCTGCCCGTCCGCGGTGACCCTGGCGGCCCTCATGCTGGGCCGCACCCGGCGGCTGCGCGTAGGCACCGCGGTGAGCGTGCTGCCGAACACCCACCCGGTGGCCCTGGGCGAACAGGCGGCCCTGCTGCACCTGACCTCGGAGGGGCGGTTCACCCTCGGGGTGGGCCGGGGCGGTCCCTGGGTGGACCTGGAGGTCTTCGGCGGCGGGCTCGACGCGTACGAGAACCGCTTCCCGGAGGACCTGGACCTGCTGCGCCGCTGGCTGGCCGAGCCGCGCGTGGGGGCGCCCGCGGCAACGGCCGGCGGCCGGGAGGGCTTCCGCGAAGTGGCCGTCGTACCGCGTGCGTCGGAGTCGCTGGACGGGGACGGGACAGGGCCGGAACTGATCGTCGCCTGCACCTCCCCCGGCTCGGTACGGCTTGCCGCGGAGCGCGGACTGCCGATGCTGCTGGGCATGCACTGCGGGGACGAGGACAAGGCCGCCATGGTCGAGCTGTGGCGGCGCACGGCGCGCGCCGCGGGACGCTCGCCCGAGGCGGCCCACGTGTCGGCCGGGGTCTGCCAGCTGGCGGACCGGACGGCGGACGCCCGCGAAACGCTGCTGAAGGCGATGCCGGGCTGGCTCAAGCAGGGCCTGGACGCGCACGTCACGGTGGACGGACGGCAGCGGGCGATGCGGGACCCGGTCGCGTACACCGAGCTGCTGTGCGATCTGCATCCCGTGGGCACGCCGGAGCTGGCGGCCGACCGGCTCGCGGCCACGTCGGAACGTACGGGCATCACGCGGTTCGCCCTGCTGACGGAAGGATCGGGCGATCTCGCCTCGACCGAGGAGAACCTCCGGCGCCTCGGCGCCGAGGTGCTGCCCCGGCTCGGCTGAGACCAGGGCTGCCGCTCCGTTGGCACCGGAGCGGCAGCGAGGTACCGGTCGTGCGGCGATACGGTCGTACGGCGGTGCGGACTGCTGTCGTGCGGAGGTGCTGTCGTGCTGGTCGTGCCGAGGTGCTGGTCGTGCGACGTGCTGTCGTGCGGAACTTCCTGCTAACAGTCGCGCATTTCGGGCGACTGGTTGAGCAGCTGACCACGGATCGAAGTGAACTTGGCCAGCCGGTCGTCCACCGAGGAGTCCAGCGGGAACACCGCAACCCGGTGGCAGTTCTGGAATGCCAGGCGCACTCCGAAGTGGCGTTGCAGCGCACCCCGTATCGCGTCACTCGCAAGGGCACGCAGCAGCTGGCCACGCGCCTGCTCGTCCGGCGGCGGCGTCTGGTTGTCGGCGAACTGTCCGCCGTCCACCTTGAGCTGGGCCACCAACGAGCTGATCATCTCCCATGCGTAGGGCAGGGAGGTCCGGACGCAGTCGACGAAAGCGGCTTCGTCGACCTCGCCTCGCTCGGCCTGTTCGAGTAGGGCCGGTGAGACGTCGAGCGACATGGGTTCTCCTCTCGCGACTCCGGCCGATTGGGTTGCCGGAGCCTTACGGGCAGGGAGGGAGATCGCCACGCAGTGTGCACGCGTCGCAACCTCCCGCTCACCACGGTAGGCGCCCGGTGGGTACCGCACCAGGAGAATGCGCATACAACGCGCCATCCTCGAACGGGGCTTTCGGGGGCGAATCGCGTGCAGGCCCGTCGGTCGAGTAGCGTTGCCGACCATGCGTCTCGTCATTGCCCGCTGCTCCGTCGATTACGCGGGCCGGCTCACCGCCCATCTGCCCTCGGCACCCCGTCTGATCCTCGTGAAGGCCGACGGCAGTGTCTCGATCCACGCGGACGACCGAGCGTACAAACCGCTCAACTGGATGTCCCCGCCCTGCACCCTCAAGGAGGGGAGCGGCGACGACGCCGGCGTCTGGACCGTCGTCAACAAGGCGGGCGAGAAGCTCATCATCACCATGGAGGAAGTCCTCCACGACTCCTCCCACGAGCTGGGCACCGACCCGGGTCTGATCAAGGACGGCGTCGAGGCCCACCTGCAGGAGCTGCTGGCCGACCGGATCGAGACCCTCGGCGAGGGCTACACGCTGATCCGCCGCGAGTACATGACCGCGATCGGACCGGTCGACATCCTGTGCCGGGACGCCTCCGGCGCGACAGTGGCGGTGGAGATCAAGCGCCGCGGCGAGATCGACGGCGTCGAACAGCTCACGCGCTACCTGGAGCTCCTGAACCGGGACCCGCACCTGTCGCCCGTCAAGGGCATCTTCGCGGCCCAGGAGATCAAGCCCCAGGCCCGCGTCCTGGCGAACGACCGCGGCATGGACTGCGTCGTCCTCGACTACAACGCGATGCGCGGCATCGAGGACGACAAGCTCCGCCTGTTCTAGGCACTGTCTGCGCGGGGCGGGGCGGGGCGGGGCGGGGCGGCGGCGATCGCTGCCCCGCCCCGCCCCGTTCTGCGCGAACGGGCCCGTCAGGGCGCCTGGTTCCCCGTCTCGCCCGTCTCCGCCACGGGAGGCTTCGGCTCATCGGTCGGCGCCGTGTGCGTAGGGCTCGGCGACACGGTCGCGGACGGGCTCGGGGAAGCCGGCGGGCTGCTCACCGGCGGGGGCGAGCTCGACGCCGGCGGCGAGGCCGGGCTGCTCACCGGCGGAGTCGGCGTCGGCGTCGTCGACGGCTTGCCCGAGGGCGTCTTCTTCGGCGACGGGGTCGTACCCGGTGCCTGTGCGGTGGGGGACGAGACCCCCGGCTCCGGCGAGGGATCGCCACTGCTCGGACCCGGGGTGCTCGGCTGCGGCTGCGTCTCCTCCGAGGTCGGTGTCGTGGAGACCGCGGGCGCCTGCGCCGGCGGCTCCTCGTCGGTGTCCATCGCCAGGGCGACCACCGTGCCCAGCACCACGGCGGTCACCGCCCCGGCCGCGGCCAGCAGCAGCGGCTTGCGGCTGGGCTTCGACTTCGGCGCGGGCGTCGCCTTGGGCGCCGGGGCCGGCTCGGGGCTGAGGGGGAAGGCGTCCTCGAACGCCTCGGCCAGGGTGGCGGGCGCGACGGAGCCCGGCGGCGCCACCGCGGGCACGACCGTCGTGAAGGCCTCCGGAGCGCGCGTCGCCGCACGCTCGGGTACCGGGGCGGCCCCGGGTCCCGCCCCGGGCAGGGCGGCGAGGGCCTTCGACAGCGTCGCCGGAGTCACAGGAGCAGCGGGCGCCACCGGAGCCCCGGGCACGGCAGGCGCCCCGGGAGCCGACGACGTCCCGGCAGCGCCAGCAGCGCCAGCAGCGCCAGCAGCGCCAGCAGCGCCAGCAGCGCCAGCAGCCAACGGAGTCCCTGTCGCACCGGGAACGCCCGGAACCCGGGGAACTTCAGGAAGCGGCGAAGCCCCCGCAGGCCCGACGACCCCGGCCGCCCCTCCAGGAACTCCAGGAACGAACGGAGCCCCCGCAGGCCCGGTCACCGCGGGGAACGGCGTAGTACCGGCAGCCCCGGGAAGCCCCGGAGCAGCAGGAGCCCCAGCAGGCCCGGTCACCGCAGGGAACGGCGTAGTACCGGCAGCCCCGGGGAGCCCCGGAGGGGCGGGAACCCCGGGCAGTCCGGGAACCTCGGCAAGCCCGGCGAGACCCGGAGGCAGCGGAGCCCCCGCAGTCCCGGGGACCGGCGGAAGACCCGGAACACCGGGAACCGGCGGGACGCCGGAGGCACCCGCACCCCCCAGTGCCCCCGAAACCGGCGGAACAGCCGCGGCACCCGGGATGCCCGCGACACCCGCGCCCCCCGGTGCCCCCGCACCATCCGGCGTCCCAGGAACCGCCGGCACGCCCGCCGCGCCCGGCCGGCCGGGCCCGGCCGCCCTCGGCGCTCCCCCGGCGGCAGCCGCGGACGCGGCCGGCGGGGCCAATCGCAGGGGCGGCGATATCTGGGTCTCCGCCGCCTCCCGGTCGGTGACGAGGGCCAGGGCCCGCCGTCCCGCCACGGTCCCCCGCTTGTCGGCCAGCGCGCCGCGCAGCCCGATCGAGGCCTCCAGCTCGGCCCGCGCCCGGTCGAGCCGGCCTTCGCACAGGGCCAGTACGCCCAGCTCGTGGTGGAAGTACGCCTGCTCCGCGACCTCGCCGGCCTTCCGCGCAGCCTCCGCGCCCGCGCGCAGCACCCGCTCCCAGGCCTCCCAGTGCAGCGAGGCCGCGAACGCCGGGGCAGCCGTGCGCGCCAGCAGTACCGCGGCCACCACATCGGCCCCGGCCAGCGCCGCGAGCACCGCGTCCGCCTCGGAGGCGACCCGTTCCGGGCTGACCGAGGTGTGCCCGGTCCACCAGGCGTAGTGCCGGGCGGCCGTACGGGCTTCCTCGGCCGCGGTGTCCCCGTAGCCGGTCTCCTCCAGCTGTCGCACGACCCCCGCGGCCAGCTGGTAGCGCGTCCCGACGGGGCTCAGCAGCCCGCAGTCGAGGAGCTCCGCGACGGCCGTGTCGGCGTGCGTGTCGCCGACCAGCGCGGGCAGGTGTGCGTGGTGCGGCAGCTCCCCGCCGAGCGCGCAGGCGATCCGCAGCGCGGCCCGCGCCGACTCGCTGACCCGCGAGGCGAGCAGTTCCGCCGGGGCGGCGGCCTCGGCCAGCGTCGGCAGCGGCACGAACACGGTGTCGCGCGGCTTCTCGTCGAAGACGCCGGGCTCCTCGTCCTCGTCGGCAGGCTCCGTGCGGTTGAGTTCGTCGCGCTGTCGCAGCAAGGCGGCCGCCTGGACGAAGCGCAGCGGCAGCCCCTCGGAGGCGAAGCTCAGGTCCCCCGCCCAGGCCGTTTCCTCGTCGGTCAGCGCCCGTCCGGTGCCCGCTTCGAGCAGGGCCACGCAGTCGGCGCGGGACAGCCCGCCGAGGAAGACCTCTTCGAGGTGCGAGTCGTCGGAGGGGGCCCGGGTGTCGGGGGTGGCGGCCAGCAGGTACGCGCACTCCGGCGTGGCCCGCAGCAGTTCGTCGAGGGCGGTGCCGCCCATCTCGAGGTCGTCGACGAGGACGACGGCGCCTATCTCCGCAACCCGGGCGAGGAGGACGGCCCGGTCGGGGCGTTCGGCCGAAGCCTCGTACACGGTGGCGTACAGCGCCTGGAGCAGCTCGCCGGGCTGCTGGTGTCCCTGCGCGCAGAGCCGTACGACCCCGTCGGGGGCGAGGTCCGCGCAGGCCTCGGCGACCGCGTCGAGCAGCGCCGTGCGCCCGGATCCGGAGGGCCCGGTCAGCCGTACGGAGCGGCCGCGCGCGAGGAGGCGTACGAGGCGGTCGCGCTCCTCCTCGCGGCCCAGCAGGGACCGCGCACCGGCCGGGGCGCCCGGTGGTACGGGGGGCCGTGCGGCGGCCGCCGCGGAGGCGCGGGCGGCGGGGGTGCGCTTGACCGGGGTGGGGGCGGGCTCGCCGCCGGGGCGGTGCGTCCGGACGATCTCGCTGCCGTCGACGGGGTTCACGGTGAGGGTGTAGTCCCCGGACGTGAGCGTCACCACGCGCGCCGGCGGCTCCGCCGGATCGGCCTGCCCCTGCTGCCCCTGTGTGCTGCGGTCCATGACCAAGTCCCCCGATCGCGCCGTGCGCCGTCGTCTCGCCCGGCCTTCGCACACGCCGCTGTCGCTACTGGTCCGGTTTCCGCCCGAACCCTAGACCGTGCCCGGCCGGGCGTGAACCGCAGGGGTGCCTTCACCACCGGACCGTTACGTTTGCGCAGACCCTGTAAAGCAGGCCCGGCGTCCCCGGGGAACGGGCCCTCCGCGCGTGAACCGCGTATGGGTTCACGCGCGCGGCAGGGACTCCGCTTCCAGGCCGCCCTCGATCGCGAGGATCCGGTGCAGCCGGGTGGCCACGAGCAGCCGCTGCATCTGCGGCGGGACCCCGCGCAGCACGAGCCGCCGGCCGGTCCGGCCGGCCCGGCGGTGGGCGCCCATGATCACGCCGAGACCCGTCGCGTCCCAGGAGTCGAGCCCGGTGAGGTCCAGCACGAGGTCGCCGTGACCGTCGTCCAGGGCGGTGTGCAGGACCGTACGGGCGTCCGCCGCGCTGCGCACGTCGAGGCGACCCCCGACAGCGAGTTCGGCGTGGTCGCCCCTGATGTGCATGTGTACTCCCGGCAGCGCGGTACTGATTGCTTATGGTCCGACTGGTCCGTGGTCGGCAACTCTCACTGCAACTGACTGCCTCAGGGGCAGGGAAGTTGCCGACCGTGAGCGAACCGATACCTAATTCACCCTGTGGGGTGCAGGCCTTCGAACTGGTGCTCAGTGCTTGTAGAAGCCCTGACCGCTCTTGCGGCCGATGTCGCCCGCGTCGACCATGCGGCGCATCAGCTCCGGCGGTGCGAACTTCTCGTCCTGCGATTCCGTGTAGATGTTGCTGGTGGCGTGCAGCAGGATGTCGACGCCGGTGAGGTCTGCCGTGGCCAGCGGGCCCATCGCGTGCCCGAAGCCGAGCTTGCAGGCGATGTCGATGTCCTCGGCCGATGCGACGCCCGATTCGTACAGCTTCGCGGCTTCCACGACCAGCGCGGAGATGAGACGGGTCGTCACGAAGCCGGCGACGTCGCGGTTGACGACGATGCAGGTCTTGCCGACCGACTCGGCGAACGCCCGGGTGGCGGCAAGGGTTTCGTCACTCGTCTTGTAGCCGCGCACGAGCTCGCACAGCTGCATCATCGGGACCGGCGAGAAGAAGTGCGCGCCGACGACCCGCTCCGGACGCTCCGTCACGGCCGCGATCTTGGTGATCGGGATGGCGGAGGTGTTGGAGGCGAGGATCGCGTCCTCGCGCACGAGCTTGTCGAGCGCGCGGAAGATCTCGTGCTTGACCTCGAGCTTCTCGAAGACGGCCTCGACGACGATGTCCGCGTCGGCGACGGCTTCCAGCTCGGTGGTCGTGGTGATGCGGGCGAGCGCCGCCTCGGCGTCCTCGGCCGTCAGCTTGCCCTTGGAGACGAAGCGGTCGTACGAGGCCTTGATCCCGTCGGTACCACGCGTCAGAGCGGCATCGGTGACATCGCGCAGCACGACGTCCCAACCCGCCTGAGCGGAGACCTGCGCGATTCCGGAACCCATCAGTCCGGCACCGATGACGGCAAGCTTCCCAGCCACTGCACACCCCACGTTCTTCGATAGGACACGGCCTCGAATACGGCACAGCCTCGTTCGTTCTCCGGCGGAGACTAGCGTCCGGGAGGGGCGGAGTGACCGCGAAGTAACACGCGTCACGTCTCAGATGACGGACATCACACCGGGACGGCCCAGCAGTGCGACAGGGGGCCGCAGTTGGCCCGCACTAGGGTGGCGGCATGGTGAACCTCACGCGCATCTACACCCGCACCGGCGACAAGGGCACGACCGCGCTCGGCGACATGAGCCGCACGGCCAAGACCGATCTGCGGATCTCGGCGTACGCCGACGCCAACGAGGCCAACGCGGCCATCGGAACGGCCATCGCACTCGGCTCGCTGCCCGCCGATGTCGTGAAGGTCCTGGTCCGTGTGCAGAACGACCTGTTCGACGTGGGCGCCGACCTCTGCACCCCGGTCGCCCCGGACCCGGAGTACCCGCCGCTGCGCGTCGAGCAGTTCTACGTGGACAAGCTGGAGGCCGACTGCGACCTCTTCAACGGCGAGCTGGAGAAGCTCCGCAGCTTCATCCTCCCCGGCGGCACCCCCGGCGCGGCCCTCCTGCACCAGGCGTGCACGGTGGTCCGGCGCGCCGAGCGCTCCACGTGGGCGGCCCTGGAGGTGCACGGCGAGGTCATGAACCCGCTGACGGCCACCTACCTCAACCGCCTCTCCGACCTCCTCTTCATCCTGGCCCGCACGGCCAACAAGGAGGTCGGCGACGTCCTGTGGGTCCCCGGCGGCGACCGGTAGGACCCGGACAGGTCCCGAACGGGCCCCCGACGGCCGGCCCGGGGCCCGTAGCGTCCAGGACCTAGGACCGGTCCGCGGAGGAGGCGGCGGAGAGCGCCTTCGCCGGTGCCCGCTTCGGCCACACCGTGTAGGCGACGGCGATCAGGGCGTGGATGCCGACCACCCGCAGGGCCGCGAGCTGCCATCCGCGCAGCACCGTGGTGTCGCCCGAACCGCCGACGTACCAGATCGCGGCCTGCAGCAGGCCGGCGGCGACGGCCGCCGCGAGGACGGTCCGCGCGACCAGCTTCCACTCGTGGACGGCCCGCGCCGCGCCGTAACCGGCGCCGGCCGGCTTCGGACCCCCGGCCAGCCGGTACGCGGCGTGGCCGTCGAGCCAGCGCACGGTGTAGTGCCCGTAGGCGACGGTGTAACCCAGGTACAGCGCGGCCAGCCCGTGCTTCCAGTCCGGCTCGCCGCCGCCGCGCAGGTCCACCGCGGTGGCCACCAGCAGGGCCAGCTCCAGGAGCGGCTCGCACAGCAGGACGGCCGCGCCGGTCTTCGGCATCTTCGCGAGGTAGCGCAGGGCCAGGCCGCCGGCCAGCAGGACCCAGAAGCCGACTTCACAAGCGATGATCAGGGTGACGAGCACGGGAGTCTCCGTTCCTGCGGTGGGGGATGCCTCCAGCTTCCCGCCCGATGCGCACCGTTTCCTCGTCGCCGATGACGAATACGAAGGTGGCCGCCCTGCATCCTTCGATGTACGGGACCCGCCCGAAAGGCAGCCCCGATGGCGACGCCCGGCCCCGCCGCAGCCTGTTGGATGGGTCCGTGACCCTCAAGATCCCGCCACCGCACCGCGACGACGTGCTGCTCGCCGGGTGCAGCGTGGCCGCCGGCCTGCTCCTGTGGTCGCTCGGGGTGCACAGCTCCCCCGGCCGGGACCTGCTCCCGGCCTGGGCCGCCCTGGTGCCGCTCCTCGTCCTCGGGGCGATGGAGCTGCTGCGCCGCAGCATGCCCCGGCTGACCCTGGCGGTCGGCACCGCGGGGCTGATCGCCGACCAGTTCACCGTGGGGAACCTGGCCACCGTCCTGATCTTCACCGACCTGATGTACGCGGCCGTCGTCTACGGCAAACCGGCCATGGCCCGCCGCCTCCCGGTCCAGACCGGCCTGATCACCGTCGCCGTCACCATCGCCGCCGTGGCCTGGCTGCGCACCCCGCAGGCGCTGCTGATCGGCGTGGTCACCGGCATCGTGAGCTTCGGACCGGCACTGACCGGCGCCACCCTGCGCAACCACCGGGAGGCCGCCGTGGCCGCCCGGCTGCGCGCCGAGCAGACCGCGCTGCTGGCCGAGATGGACCGCTCCCAGGCGGTCGTCGCCGAGCGGGCCCGGATGGCCCGCGAACTGCACGACATGGTGGCCAACCACCTCTCCGCCATCGCCATCCACTCCACCGCCGCGCTCTCCATCGACTCCCCCGCCACCAGCCGCGAGGCGCTCGGGGTGATCCGGGAGAACAGCGTCCAGGGACTGGCCGAGATGCGCCGCCTGATCGGACTGCTGCGGGACGCGGGCGCCGGGCAGGAGGCCGTCGCCACGCCTTCGCTGGACGGGCTGGACGCCCTGCTGGAGCAGGCCCGTACCAACGGGGCCGCGAGCGGGCTGGACTTCGTACTCCGCGATGACCGGCCCGGGGAAGCGGCGGAAGCCGGGGGCACCCGGGGGCCGACGCGCGATCCGCTGCCCGCCCCGGTGGAACTGGCGGCGTACCGGATCGTCCAGGAGTCGCTGACCAATGCCCTCAAGCACGCCGCTCCGGGCGCGGTCACCGTCCGCCTGGCCCGCGACCGCCCCGCGGGCGGCGGCCGGGCCGGCGGCGGCGCGCTGCACGTCGTGGTCGAATCCCCCTACGGGGAACGCCCCGGCCCCCGCGCACCCGGCTCCGGCGCCGGCCTCATCGGCATGCGCGAGCGGACGGAACTGCTGGGCGGGGCATTCGAAGCGGGCCGCGCGGACGCGGTCTGGCGGGTCCGGGCGACGCTGCCCGTGGAAGAAGAGGCGGTACGGGCGTGACGATCAGGGTCGTGGTGGCGGAGGACCAGAGCGCGGTACGGGCCGGGCTGGTCCTGATCCTGCGCAGCGCCGGCGACATCGAGGTGGCGGGCGAGGCCGCGGACGGGGAGGAGGCCGTGCGCCTGGCCCGTGAGCTGCGGCCCGATCTGGTGCTCATGGACGTGCAGATGCCGCGCCTGGACGGGGTCTCGGCGACCCGTCAGGTGGTCGCGGAGGGCCTGGCCGACGTCCTCGTGCTCACCACCTTCGACCTGGACGAGTACGTCTTCGGCGCACTGCGCGCGGGCGCGTCGGGCTTCCTGCTGAAGGACGCGGACGCGGCGGAACTGATCACGGCGGTACGGACCGTCGCGCGCGGGGAGGGCCTGATCGCCCCGGCGGTGACCCGCCGGCTGATCGCGGAGTTCGCGGCCCCGCGGCCCGTACCGGTCCCCGTACCGGCGACGGTGGAGTCGCTGACCCCGCGCGAGCGGGAGGTGCTGGGGTGCCTGGGCGAGGGTCTGGCGAACGCGGAGATCGCGGTGCGCCTGGAGATGGCGGAGGCGACGGCGAAGACGCACGTCAGCCGGGTGCTGGCCAAACTGGAACTGCGCAGCCGGGTCCAAGCCGCAGTGCTGGCACAGGAGTTGGGGCTCTAGCCGAATCCGGCCGGAAATGCATCCGAGGTTGCTGCGGGAGGTCTGGACCTCTTGACGGTTGGTCCAGACCTTTCTACTCTCACGCACAACTGTGGTGAGCGTGCCATGACAAAACGTCATACGGCGCGCTCACGGGCGGCGCAGGTCCCACCCCCATGCAGCGGCCGTCCCCACGGCCGCTGCGGACCTCGGAGGAGCACCCTTGAGCACAGCACCCCCACGACGCGCACCGCTGTTTCGAAGAGTCGCGGCCGCACTGGCCGTCCTCACCCTGCCCCTCGCCGGACTGGTGGCCATCGCCGGTCCCGCCGAGGCGGCCGCCTCGGCCACCGCGACGTACACCAAGGTCTCCGACTGGGGCTCCGGCTTCGAGGGCAAGTGGACGGTGAAGAACACCGGCACGACCACCCTCAGCAGCTGGACCGTGGAGTGGGACTACCCGGCCGGCACCGCCGTCACCTCCGCCTGGGACGCCACCGTCACCAGCTCGGGCACCCACTGGACCGGCAAGAACGTCGGCTGGAACGGCACCCTCGCCCCCGGCGCCACCATCAGCTTCGGCTTCAACGGCACGGGCTCCGGCGCCCCCAGCGGCTGCAAGGTCAACGGCGGCAGCTGCGACGGCGGCACCAGCCCCACCGACAACCCGCCCGGCGCCCCCGGCACCCCCACGGCCAGCGGCGTCACGGACACGAGCCTGACCCTCGGCTGGGCCGCGGCCACCGACGACAAGGGCATCAAGAACTACGACGTCTTCCGCGGCGGCACCAAGATCGCCACCGTCGCGACCACGTCGTACACCGACTCGGGCCTGACCAAGGGCACGGCCTACAGCTACACGGTCACCGCCCGCGACACCATCGACCAGACCGGCCCCTCCTCCGGCGCCCTCTCGGTGACCACCACCGGCGGCGGATCCGACCCGGGCGACCCCGGCACCCCGGGAGCCGCGGTCAAGCTCGGCTACTTCACGAACTGGGGCGTCTACCAGCGCAACTACCACGTGAAGAACCTGGTCACCTCCGGCACCGCCGCGAAGATCACGCACATCAACTACGCCTTCGGCAACGTCCAGGGCGGCAAGTGCACGATCGGTGACGCCTACGCCGACTACCAGAAGACCTACGACGCCGGCTCCAGCGTGTCCGGCACCGCCGACACCTGGGACCAGCCGGTCGCGGGCAACTTCAACCAGCTGCGCCAGCTGAAGAAGAAGTACCCGAACATCAAGGTCCTCTACTCCTTCGGCGGCTGGACCTGGTCCGGCGGCTTCGGACAGGCCGCCGCGAACCCGGCCGCCTTCGCCCAGTCCTGCTACGACCTGGTCGAGGACCCGCGCTGGGCCGACGTCTTCGACGGCATCGACATCGACTGGGAGTACCCGAACGCCTGCGGCCTGTCCTGCGACACCAGCGGGGCCGCCTCCCTGAAGAACGTCCTCTCCGCGCTGCGCACGAAGTTCGGCAGCAGCAACCTGGTCACCGCCGCCATCTCCGCCGACGGCTCCAACGGCGGCAAGCTCGACGTCGCCGACTACGCGGGCGCCGCCCAGTACGTCGACTTCTACAACGTCATGACGTACGACTTCTTCGGCGCGTGGGCGGCCCAGGGCCCGACGGCCCCGCACTCCCCGCTCACCTCGTACAGCGGCATCCCGATCGCCGGCTTCAACTCCGAGGCCGCCATCACCAAGCTCAAGGGCAAGGGCATCGCCGGCTCGAAGCTCAACCTCGGCATCGGCTTCTACGGCCGCGGCTGGACCGGCGTCACCCAGGCCACCCCCGGCGGCACCGCCACCGGCCCGGCCCCGGGCACCTACGAGCAGGGCATCGAGGACTACAAGGTCCTCAAGAGCTCCTGCCCGTCGACCGGCACCATCGCGGGCACGGCGTACGCCAAGTGCGGCAGCAACTGGTGGAGCTACGACACCCCCGCCACCATCGCCTCGAAGATGACCTGGACGAAGCAGCAGGGCCTCAAGGGAGCCTTCTACTGGGAGTTCAGCGGCGACACCGCGAACGGTGAGCTCGCGACCGCGGTCCACAGCGGACTGCAGTAAACGACCGAAGCCGGAGGGACGGGTCCGCCCCCGTCCCTCCGGCTTCTCGTGTGTCACGCCTCAGGCGACGTTCACCCGTTGCCCGGGCGGCGCGGCCTCCAGCCAGGCCAGGAATCCGGTCAGCGCGTCATCGCTCATCGCCAGCTCCAGCCGGGTGCCGCGGTGCGAGCAGCACAGGACGACGGCGTCGGAGAGCAGGGCCAGCTCCTCCTCGCCCTCGGGCGCACGGCGGGCGATGACCTCGATGGAGGCCCGCTCCAGGAGCCGGCGCGGCCGCGGGGAGTAGCTGAAGACGCGGAACCAGTCGATGCGGTCACCGCTGTAGCGCGCGACCCCGTACACCCAGCCCTTGCCGGAGACGTCCGGTTCCTCGGACACGCCCCAGCGCATGCTGCAGTCGAAGGTGCCGCCGGAGCGCTGGATCAGCCTGCGGCGCAGCCCGAACACAAACAGCCCGATCACCACCAGGGCTACTACGACCAGGCCGCTCACAAGCAGAGCGAGGAGCATCTTTCACCGACCTCCTCGCTCATCGAATACCCAAAACGAAAAACGACCTGCATCGCCTCAGCCGCGACCCGGTCCGGAAAATTCCGGAACAGGCCGCGGCTGAGGTTTGAAACTCTTACCAGTACCGGGGCTCAGCGCCCCGAAACCGCGCGCAGCCGGACATCGGCGCGACGCTCGGAGACCGAATCGGTCTCCGCCTTCGCGCGCTCCAGTGCCCGCTCCGCCCGCTCGACGTCGATCTCGTCGGCAAGCTCGGCGATCTCGGCCAGCAGCGACAACTTGTTGTCCGCGAACGAGATGAATCCGCCGTGCACCGCGGCGACAACAGTGTTGCCCCCGACGGTACGGATGGTCACCGGGCCCGATTCCAGCACACCGAGAAGCGGCTGGTGACCGGGCATGACGCCGATGTCGCCGGACGTGGTGCGGGCGACAACCAGGGTGGCCTCGCCGGACCAGACACTCCGGTCCGCCGCGACCAGCTCGACGTGCAGCTCAGCAGCCATGGTGGCTCCTCGGGTCACCACCCGGCGGTATGGCCGGGTGTTGGGTCAAATTCTAATGGGCGTGAGGAGAGGGACGGGACACACCCGCCCCTCTCCGTCATTCAGCTGTGCTCACGGATGAGCGCGGCTTCAGGAGACGCCCAGCTCCTTGGCGTTCGCCTTCAGGTCCTCGATGCCACCGCAGAGGAAGAACGCCTGCTCGGGGAAGTGGTCGTAGTCTCCGTCGCAGATCGCGTTGAAGGCCGTGATCGACTCCTCGAGCGGAACGTCCGAACCGTCGACGCCGGTGAACTGCTTGGCGACGTGCGTGTTCTGCGACAGGAAGCGCTCGACACGACGGGCACGGTGGACAACGAGCTTGTCCTCCTCGCCCAGCTCGTCGATACCGAGGATCGCGATGATGTCCTGGAGGTCCTTGTACTTCTGCAGGATCCCCTTGACGCGCATCGCCGTGGCGTAGTGGTCCGCCGCGATGTACCGCGGGTCGAGGATGCGGGACGTCGAGTCCAGCGGGTCCACGGCCGGGTAGATGCCCTTCTCGGAGATCGGACGGGAAAGAACCGTCGTCGCGTCGAGGTGGGCGAAGGTGGTGGCCGGCGCCGGGTCGGTCAGGTCGTCCGCGGGGACGTAGATCGCCTGCATCGAGGTGATCGAGTGACCGCGGGTCGAGGTGATGCGCTCCTGCAGCAGACCCATCTCGTCAGCCAGGTTCGGCTGGTAACCCACGGCGGACGGCATGCGGCCCAGAAGGGTCGACACCTCCGAACCGGCCTGGGTGTAACGGAAGATGTTGTCGATGAAGAAGAGCACGTCCTGCTTCTGCACATCGCGGAAGTACTCCGCCATGGTCAGACCGGCAAGCGCGACGCGAAGACGGGTGCCCGGGGGCTCGTCCATCTGGCCGAAGACAAGCGCCGTCTTGTCGATGACGCCCGAGTCGGCCATTTCCTCGATGAGGTCGTTGCCCTCACGGGTACGCTCACCGACGCCCGCGAAGACCGACACACCGTCGTGGTTGTTGGCGACGCGGTAGATCATTTCCTGGATCAGAACGGTCTTGCCGACACCGGCACCACCGAACAGACCGATCTTTCCACCCTTGACGTACGGGGTGAGAAGGTCGATGACCTTGACGCCGGTCTCGAACATCTCGGTCTTCGACTCGAGCTCGTCGAAGCGGGGCGCCTTGCGGTGGATCGGCCAGCGCTCGGTGACGTTGGCGTTCTCCTCCGGGTAGTTCAGCACCTCACCGAGGGTGTTGAACACCTTGCCCTTGGTGAAGTCACCGACGGGGACGGTGATGCCCTCGCCCGTGTCGGTCACCGGGGCCTGGCGGACCAGACCGTCGGTCGGCTGCATCGAGATGGTACGGACGAGGCCGTCACCCAGGTGCTGCGCGACCTCGAGGGTCAGGGTCTTGAGCTTGCCGTCCTCGGCCGGGTCGGCGACCTGGACCTTGAGGGCGTTGTAGATCTCGGGCATGGCGTCGACGGGGAACTCCACGTCGACGACCGGGCCGATGACCCGGGCGACGCGGCCCGTGGCGGCGGCCGTCTCAACAGTGGTCGTCATTACTTGTCACTCCCCGCGGTCGCGTCAGCCATGGCGCTCGCGCCACCGACGATCTCGCTGATTTCCTGGGTGATTTCGGCCTGGCGGGCCGCGTTGGCAAGCCGGGAGAGGCTCTTGATGAGATCCCCGGCGTTGTCGGTAGCCGACTTCATCGCGCGGCGGCGGGCGGCGTGCTCGGAAGCGGCCGACTGCAGCAGTGCGTTGTAGATGCGGCTCTCGACGTAGCGCGGCAGAAGGGCGTCGAGGACGTCCTCCGCCGACGGCTCGAAGTCGAACAGCGGAAGGATCTCGCCCTTCGCACCGTCCTCTTCTTCGACCTTGTCGAGGCTGAGCGGCAGCATCCGGCCGTCCACCGCGTTCTGCGTCATCATCGACACGAATTCCGTGAAGACGATGTGCAGCTCGTCGACGCCGCCCTCGGCCGTAGCCGTCTGGATGGCCTCGATCAGCGGCGCCGCGACGCGCTTGGCGTCGGCGTAAGCCGGGCTGTCGGTGAAGCCCGTCCACGACTCCGTGACCTTGCGCTCACGGAACCCGTAGTAGGCGACACCCTTGCGGCCGACGATGTAGGTGTCGACCTCCTTGCCCTCGCCGCGCAGCCGCTCGGTGAGCCGCTCCGCCTGCTTGATGGCGTTCGAGGAGTAGCCGCCGGCCAGACCGCGGTCGCTCGTGATGAGCACGATCGCGGCGCGCACCGGCGCCTCGACCTCCGTGGTCAGGGCGTGCTTGGTGTTCGAACCGGTCGCCACCGCGGTCACCGCACGGGTGAGCTCGGTCGCGTACGGCATCGACGCCGCCACCTTGCGCTGCGCCTTGACGATGCGCGAGGCGGCGATCATCTCCATCGCCTTGGTGATCTTCTTGGTCGCCGTGATGGCACGGATGCGACGCTTGTAGACCCGGAGCTGCGCTCCCATGAGTCAGGTCCCTTCCGTCGTCACTTGGAGACGTTGACGGCCGGTACGTCCTCGCCCAGGAGCTTGCCGTCCGAGGTCTCGAACTGCCGCTTGAAGTTGGCGATGGCGTCGGCGATGGTCGTCAGAGTGTCGTCCGACATCTTGCCGCCGTCCGCGATGGAGGTGAGGAGCTCCTTGCGCTCGAGGCGCAGGTGGTCCAGCAGCTCCGACTCGAAGCGACGGATGTCGTTGACCGGGACGTCGTCCATCTTGCCGGTGGTGCCGGCCCAGACGGAGACGACCTGCTCCTCGACGGGCATCGGCTGGTACTGGCCCTGCTTCAGCAGCTCCACCAGACGCTTGCCGCGCTCCAGCGAGGCCTTCGACGCGGCGTCCAGGTCGGAACCGAAGGCGGCGAACGCCTCGAGCTCACGGTACTGGGCGAGGTCCAGGCGCAGACGGCCGGAAACCTGCTTCATGGCCTTGTGCTGGGCCGAGCCACCGACGCGGGAGACCGAGATACCGACGTTCAGCGCCGGGCGCTGGCCCGCGTTGAACAGGTCGGACTCCAGGAAGCACTGGCCGTCGGTGATGGAGATGACGTTGGTCGGGATGAACGCCGACACGTCGTTCGCCTTGGTCTCGACGATCGGCAGACCGGTCATCGAACCGGCACCCATGTCGTCGGAGAGCTTGGCGCAACGCTCCAGCAGACGGGAGTGCAAGTAGAAGACGTCGCCCGGGTAGGCCTCGCGGCCCGGCGGACGGCGCAGCAGCAGCGACACGGCGCGGTAGGCGTCGGCCTGCTTCGACAGGTCATCGAAGATGATCAGGACGTGCTTGCCGGCGTACATCCAGTGCTGACCGATGGCCGAACCGGTGTACGGCGCCAGGTACTTGAAGCCGGCCGGGTCGGACGCCGGGGCGGCGACGATCGTCGTGTACTCGAGCGCACCGGCGTCTTCCAGGGCGCCGCGAACGGACGCGATGGTCGAGCCCTTCTGGCCGATGGCGACGTAGATGCAGCGAACCTGCTTGTTCACGTCGCCCGAGCGCCAGTTGTCGCGCTGGTTGATGATCGTGTCGACGGCCAGAGCGGTCTTGCCGGTCTGACGGTCACCGATGATCAGCTGACGCTGACCACGGCCGACCGGCACCATCGCGTCGATGGCCTTGTAGCCGGTCTGCATCGGCTCGTGGACCGACTTGCGGACCATGACGCCGGGGGCCTGCAGCTCGAGGGCGCGGCGGCCCTCGGTCGCGATCTCGCCGAGGCCGTCGATCGGGTTGCCGAGCGGGTCGACAACGCGGCCGAGGTAACCCTCGCCGACGCCGACGGAGAGCACCTCACCGGTGCGCTGCACCGGCTGGCCCTCCTCGATACCGCTGAACTCGCCGAGGACGACCGCACCGATCTCGCGCTCGTCGAGGTTCAGGGCGAGACCAAGGGTTCCGTCCTCGAACTTCAGCAGCTCGTTCGCCATGGCGGAGGGCAGGCCCTCCACCTTCGCGATGCCGTCGCCGGCAACGCTGACCGTCCCGACCTCCTCGCGCGAGGCCGCGTCCGGCTGGTACGACTGGACAAAGTTCTCCAGTGCGTCCCGGATCTCCTCCGGCCGGATCGTGAGCTCCGCCATCTGGGTTCCCTGCTCTCCTTGTTGGGCCTGAAGCTTCTTAGGGGTCTGGGGGCGACCCCCAGGAATCTTCTGCAAGTTCTGCACGGCCCAACCGGGCCGCTAGGAATGCTTCGTACTAATTTGTGGCTGGTCAGCCGGCCATGCGGCGCGACGCCTCGGCGATGCGGTCCGCGATGGTGCCGTCGATGACCTCGTCGCCGACCCGCACCGAGATCCCGCCGAGGACCGCGGGGTCCACGTCGAGGTTCAGGTGCATCGGGCGGCCGTACAGCTTGGCCAGCACCGCGCCGAGACGCTGCTTCTGGACGTCGCTGAGCGGAACCGCGGTGGTCACGGTGGCGACCATGCGGCCACGACGCTCGGCGGCGACCTTCGAAAGGGACTCGAGGCCCGCTTCCAGGCTACGTCCACGCGGGTGCGTGACGAGACGCGTGACCAGCCGCTCGGTGACGGCGTTCGCCTTGCCGCCGAGCAGGCTGCGGAGCAGCTGGCTCTTGGCGGCGGCGGTGGCCGACCGGTCGGTCAGTGCTGCGCGCAGCTCGGTGTTCGAGGTGACGATCCGGCCGAAGCGGAACAGCTCGTCCTCGACGTCGTCGAGGCCTCCGGCGGTCTGGGCCGCCGTGAGGTCGGCGGTGGCCGCCAGGACCTCGAGCGAATCCACCAGGTCACGGGACTGCGACCAGCGGGACCGGACCATGCCGGACACCAGGTCGAGGGTTTCCCCGCCCACCTGGCCGCCGAGCAGACGGCCGGCCAGCTCGGCCTTGGCCTCGCCGGACTGCGCCGGGTCCGTAATGACCCGACGCAGCGAGACCTCACGGTCGAGCAGCGCGGTGACGGCCGCCAGCTCGCCGGCGAGCTTCGCCGCGTCGACGGACGTGTTGTCCGTCAGCGCGTCGAGACGCTCGCGGGCGGTGGCCAGCGCGTCGCGGCTCGCTCCGTTCATCGGGCGGCCTCGGCCTTCTCCTCAAGCTCGCTGAGGAAGCGGTCGATCGTGCGGCTCTGCCGGGCGTGGTCCTCGAGGGACTCGCCGACAAGCTTTCCGGCCAGGTCGGTCGCCAGCTTGCCGACGTCCTGACGGAGAGCGGAAGAGGCGGCCTTGCGGTCAGCCGCGATCTGGGCGTGACCGGCAGCGATGATCTCCTCACGCTGCCGCTGGCCCTCTGCGCGCAGTTCTTCCTTGAGCGCAGTGCCCTGCTCCAGAGCGTCCTGGCGCAGGCGAGCGGCCTCGTGCCGGGCTTCGGCGAGCTGGGCCTTGTACTGCTCCAGCACGCTCTGAGCCTCGGTCTGAGCGGCCTCAGCCTTTTCGATACCGCCTTCGATGGCCTCGCGGCGCTCGTCCAGAACCTTGTTGATGTTCGGGAGGAGCTTCTTCGCGAGGAAACCGAAGACGATGACGAAGGCGATCAGACCGATGACAAGCTCGGGGATCGGCGGGACGAGGGGGTTACCCGGCTCCTCGGCCGCGAGAACCAGGAGGTTCACATCAGTGCCTTTCGTCGATTCGGACTAGTCGTTGAGTTCGTCTTAGTAGACGAACGGCATGACCAGACCGATGAGGGCGAGCGCCTCACAGAAGGCGAAGCCGAGGATCTGGTTGGCGCGGATCAGACCGGCAGCCTCGGGCTGACGGGCAAGAGCCTGCGTGCCGTTACCGAAGATGATGCCGACGCCGACGCCCGGGCCGATGGCCGCGAGACCGTAGCCGACAGAGCTGAGGGAGCCGGTGACGCCTTCGGTGGCAGCAGCGAGGATCTGGGACATGCCAGTTCTTCCTTCTCTTTCATGGACCGGTGGGGGTTGGCCACCGGACGATTCGGGGGGATTGCAGGAGCGGGCTGTGGCTCAGTGGTGTTCGGCGAGCGCGCCCTGCAGGAAGCTGCAGGCCAGGAGGACGAAGACGTACGCCTGGACAGCCTGGATGAAGAGTTCGAACGCGGTCATCACGATGACCATGACGAACGAGACGCCCGCGTAAGCGATGCCGATCCCGTTCAGCAGGTACCAGCTCGCGATCGTGAACAGCAGCAGCAGCGTGTGGCCGGCGAACATGTTCGCGAACAGTCGGACCGCGTGAGTGAAGGGTCGGACGATGACGTTCGAGAAGAACTCGATCACCATGACCATCGGCAGGATCGGGCCGAGGGACTTGTCGTAGCCGGTGATGTTCTTGAAGCCGCCCACGAAGCCGTGGCGCTTGAAGGTCACCGACATCCACATCACGTAGATGACGAGGGCGAGGCCGGCCGGGTACGCGATGACGGCAGTCACCGGGAACTGGGCGAGCGGCACGATCGACCACAGGTTCATGATCCAGACGAAGAAGAACGTCGCGACCATGAAGGGGACGTACTTCTCGCCTTCCTTCTTGCCGAGCGTCTCGTAGACGATGCCGCGGCGTACGAAGTCGTAGCCCGCCTCGGCGACCATCTGAAGCTTGCCCGGTACGACCTTCGGCTTCCGGAACGCGGCCCAGAAGAAGGCCACGATGACGAGCGAGCCCAGGAGGGCCAGCAGCATCGTCTTGTTGAAGTACAGGTTGCTGTCGGCGTCACCGAAGATCGGCTTGAACAGGAACGAGTACAGGGTCGGGCCCGGGAAGCCGCAGCCAGTGCCGTCTTCGAAATGACAATTGATATCGAAGGCGAGCGTCATGTCAGCAGCACTCACCGCAGGCTCCTTCAGCGTGGCGCATAGGTACGGCAACCTCGTTGTGTCGGCGCGGCGTGCAGCCGCGGTTCGGCACTGGACTGGTGTTACGGATGGTGGGGCGACAGTCAGGCATCGAGCCTCGCGATGGAACAGGCGTCAGCTCAGATGCCCGCGCCCGCAATGCCGCAGTTGAAACCGGACGATAGCAGCATCTCGAACGCGCACTTATTCCGCCCCTACCCCTCACGACTTCTGACCCGAATTTCCGGGCTTGTCGCCCTTCATCGAATCCGGTTCGACGTAGAGGATCTTGGCCTTCATATGAGCACGCGCCTGTGCGCCGATCCACACCAGGGTGGTGGCGACGAGCGTGATCGCGAAGGCCTTGGGGTTGAACAGTGTCGTGTTCTTGAACACGGCGAGAAAGACGAAGAGCAGCAGGATCTGGGCCGTGTAGAGCATGAGCCCCATGGCCTGGAACAGGTGCGGCAGTGATTTCGCCGTGCGCTGCAGTACGAGGAATCCGATGCCCATGAACAGCATCACCACCACCGTCGCGACGACGGCGCCCACGGCCCCCTTGCCACCGGCGACGATCCCACTGATGACGGCGGCGAGAGCGCCGGCGACAGCCGTGGGAACGGCGGATTGCAGGAGGGATCGGACGTCATCTGACCGCATGGCGGTTTGCTCCGCGTGGTGGTGGGGGCACGGGACTCGTACAGGACGAGCGTAAGCCCGGTCCGAGAGGGAACCTCGGGCCAATGGACCGTCGCACTACGGTCCTTCGGCTCTGTCGCCGGGTTTAGTGAACGGTATCACAAAGTATTTGATGAGAGCTTTACTCGGAGGGTGTGCGGACTGTCACACATGAGAGTGACCCTGCCCGTGTGTGCGCGACACGCAAGCGGCTTGTCTGGTAAAGGGAGTTCATGTCCGACATGCGCGTCGGACGTCAGCGGGAGGACCCGGCCTTACGCCGGTCGGGGAAGCGCGAACGGGGGCCGATGGCGGTCGCCCCGTTGACGCCGGAGACACCCGCCACGATCGGCCGGGCCGGCTCCGGCTCCGCCGCCGCGTCGTCCTGCAGGGCGGCCTCCGCGGCCCGTTCCGCGTGCCGGTAGCGCGGCGGGACCAGCCGCTCCGCCCAGCGGGGGGCACGCGGGGTGAAGCGCGGCAGCAGGAGCAGCAGCAGGCCCACGGCGCTCAGCCCGGAGATCGCCAGCACGATCCACATCGAGGCGGAATGCACGGAATACGCCACGGTGCCGAAGGCGATCAATCCTGACCAGAAATACATGATGAGCACCGCCCGGCTGTGCGAATGCCCGAGCTCCAGGAGCCGGTGGTGGAGGTGTCCGCGGTCCGCAGCGAAGGGCGACTGGCCCTTCCAGGTGCGCCGCACGATGGCGAGGACCAGGTCCGTCATCGGGATCGCGATGATCGTCAGCGGCAGGATCAGCGGGATGAACACGGGCAGCATCGCGTGGGTCGCGTTGCGCTCACCACCCACGAACAGCGCCATCGCGTCCGGGTCCACCTGTCCGGTGACGGAGATGGCGGCAGCGGCCAGCACCAGGCCGATGAGCATCGAGCCGGAGTCGCCCATGAAGATGCGGGCGGGGTGCATGTTGTGCGGCAGGAAGCCGAGGCACATGCCCATCAGGATGGCGGCGAAGAGGGTCGCGGGCGCGGCCGCCTCGATCCCGTAGCCGAACCAGATCCGGTAGGCGTAGAGGAAGAACGCACAGGTCGCGATGCAGACCATGCCAGCGGCGAGGCCGTCGAGGCCGTCCACGAAGTTCACCGCGTTGATGGTGATCACGACGAGGGCCACGGTGAGCAGGTTGCCCTGCCAGGGGGTGAGCGAGACCGAGCCGACTCCGGGGACCGGGATCCACAGGATGGTCAGGCCCTGCATGCACATCACGCCGGCGGAGATCATCTGGGCGCCGAGCTTGATCAGGGCGTCGAGCTCGAACTTGTCGTCGAGCACGCCGACCAGCCAGATCAGGGCCGCCCCGGAGAGCAGGGCCCGCGGCTCGTTCGACAGCTCGAAGACCCCGTTGAGGTTCTTCAGGTGGTCCGCGACGAGCAGGCCGGCGCACAGTCCGCCGAACATCGCGATGCCGCCGAGCCGCGGAGTGGGCTCCCGGTGCACGTCGCGCGCACGGATCTCGGGCATCGCCCCCACCGCGATCGCGAACTTCCGCACGGGCCCGGTGAGTAGATAAGTCACCGCGACCGTGACGCAAAGCGTCAGCAGATATTCACGCACGGGCTGCCCCAGATGTATCGCCGGCCATCTCAGCCCCACACACTAGCTGCGATGTACTCACTGTCGGGGACGCGCAGGGGCGGTATCCCGGTTGCGGTACGTCGCTCTTGCCCTGCTTAAACCCCATACGGCGGAAAACTGACCACCAGCTCGTTGACGTCGCTACGGATCTTCGTGGGCTCCCCGCCGGTCAGCGCGGCCGTGAACAGCTCGGCGATCCGGCCCATCTCCGCCTCCCCCATGCCCTGCGTGGTCACCGCCGCGGTGCCGAGGCGGATCCCGCGCTGGTCTCCGTACGGAAGGGCGCAGGTGTCCAGCACGATGCCGGCTGCGGCCAGCCGGCCCCGGGCGCCCGCGCCGTCGACGCCCAGCGGTGCGGGGTCGGCGGTGATCAGGTGGGTGTCGGTCCCCCCGGTCGTGATCGCGAACCCGCCGGCGGCGAGCGCGTCGGCCAGGGCCCGGCCGTTGGCCACCACCCGGTGCGCGTACGAGGTGAAGGCGGGCCCGGCGGCCTCGCCGAAGGCCACGGCCTTGGCGGCGATGCTGTGCATCTGCGGGCCGCCCTGGGTGAAGGGGAACACCGCCCGGTCGATCCGCTCCGCGAACTCGGACCCGCAGAGGATCATCCCGCCGCGCGGACCCCGGAGCACCTTGTGGGTGGTGGCCACGACGATGTCGGCGTAGGGCACGGGGCTGGGCGCGGCCCCGCCGGCCACGAGTCCGATGGGGTGGGAGGCGTCGGCGATCAGAAAGGCCCCGACCTCGTCGGCGATCTCCCGGAACACGGAGTACTCGGGGTGCCGCGGATAGGAGATGGACCCGCACACGATGGCCTTGGGCCGGTGCTCGTGCGCGAGCCGCTGCACCCGGGCGTAGTCGATGAGCCCCGTCGCGGCGTCCACTCCGTACCCGACGAAGTCGAACCAGCGCCCGGAGAAGTTGGCGGGCGACCCGTGGGTGAGGTGGCCCCCGGAGGTGAGCGCCATGGCCAGCACGGTGTCCCCGGGCCGCAGCAGCGCGGCGTACGCGGCGAGCACGGCGGCGGATCCGGAGTGCGGCTGCACGTTCGCGTGCTCGGCGCCGAAGAGGGCGCGGGCCCGCTCGACGGCGATCTGCTCGGCGAGGTCGGCGTACTCGCAGCCGCCGTGGTGGCGGGCGCCGGGATACCCCTCGGCGTACTTGTTGGCGAGCTCTGATCCCAGTGCGGTGAGCACGGCGGCCGAGGTGAAGTTCTCGGCGGCGATCAGCTGCAGCCCGGTCGCCTGTCGCTGCCGTTCCCCGTCGAGGACGTCGGCCATCTGCGGATCCTGCTGCCGCAGCAGGTCCAGGGGCTGGGTGATGACGCTCATGGCGCGACTCCAGGGGGGTACCGCATACCGGGTACCAGCCACTGTAGGCCGCCGCCGCGGATCCCGCCCTGCGGCGCGAATCCGGCCCGCCCGCGCGTCAGCGGGAAGCCGTGACGCCCGTCAGGGCCGTGACCACGGGGTCCAGCGCCTGGTTGATCTCGTCGCCGATCGACCGGAAGAAGGTGATCGGCGCCCCGTACGGGTCGTACACCTCGTCCGCGTCCGGGGACGGCGCGAGGAGCCACCCGCGTAGAGCGGCGGCGGCACGGACCAGCGCCCGGGCCCGCTCCACCATCCCGTCCTCCAGCGGCGGCAGGGTCGCGGGGTCTATCGCCCGCACCAGCCGGGTGAACTCCTTCAGGGTGAAGGTGCGCAGGCCCGCCGAATGCCCCATGGAGATCACCTGGGCACGGTGGTCGCGGGTGGCGGTCAGGACCAGGTCCGCGCGTATGACGTGCTCGTCCAGGAGTTCCCGGCCGGTGAATCCGGAGGCGTCCGCCCCGAAGTCGGCCAGCACGGCGGCCGCGTTGGCCTCCATGGGCGCGCCCTCGTGGCCCCAGGTGCCCGCGCTCTCCACGATCAGGTCGCCGGTGACGGGGCCGCCGAGCCGGTGGGACAGCGCGTGCCGCGTCAGCCGCTCGGTGATGGGCGAGCGGCACACGTTGCCGGTGCTGACGTGGAGTATGCGGAAGGTGCTGTCCCCGGCTATGCCACGCCCCTCAGGGCTCACGGAGCCACCTCGAGGTCGGGCACGACCTCCCGCAGCTGCTCGGCGGTCAGTGCGCCCTCGCGCAGCAGGACGGGAACCTTCCCGGTGACGTCGACGATCGACGAGGGCAGGGTGCTCGGGGTCGGCCCGCCGTCCAGGTACACGGACACGGAGTCGCCGAGCATCTCGCGCGCCGCGTCGCAGTCCTCGGGCGCCGGGTGTCCGGTCAGGTTCGCCGAGGACACCGCCATCGGGCCGACCTCGGTCAGCAGCTCGATCGCGACGGGGTGCAGGGGCATGCGTACGGCCACGGTGCCGCCGGTCTCGCCCAGGTCCCACGCCAGCGAGGGCTGGTGCTTGGCGACGAGCGTCAGACCGCCCGGCCAGAAGGCGTCGACGAGCTCCCAGGCCTGCTCGGAGAAGTCGGTGACCAGGCCGTGCAGGGTGTTCGGGGAGCCGATGAGGACGGGGGTGGGCATGGTGCGGCCGCGCCCCTTGGCGGCGAGCAGGTCGCCGACGGCCTCCGCGCTGAAGGCGTCCGCGCCGATCCCGTACAGGGTGTCGGTGGGCAGCACGACGAGCTCGCCGCGGCGTACGGCGGAGGCGGCTTCGCGCAGGCCCGTCTTGCGGTCCGTCGCGTCGTTGCAGTCGTATCGCCGGGCCATCAGCGGGCCTCCTCGTGCAGCAGGGGGGTGGCGGGAATGTGCGCGGTGACTGCGCCGCTCACGGCAGGGCCGGTCACGGCAGGGCCTTGCGGGCGGTCGCGAAGCGCGGGCGGTTGTTGAGGTCGGGGTGGTCGGCGGCGTCGGCCCAGCCCCGCTCCTCGGCGAAGATCCACGGGACCTGTCCGCCCTGGGTGTCGGCGTGCTCGATGACGACGATGCCGCCGGGGCGCAGCAGCCGGTGGGCGGTGCGCTCGATGCCGCGGATGGTGTCCAGGCCGTCCTCGCCGGAGAACAGCGCCATCTCGGGGTCGTGGTCGCGGGCCTCGGGTGCCACGTACTCCCACTCGGTGAGCGGGATGTACGGCGGGTTGGAGATGACCAGGTCGACCTGTCCGTCCAGCTCGGGCAGGGCGCTGAGCGCGTTGCCCTGGTGGACGGTGACCCGGGAGCCCTCGGCGTTCTTGCGGGTCCACCGCAGGGCGTCCTCGGACAGCTCCACGGCGTGCACGCGCGAGCGCGGCACCTCCTGCGCCATGGCGAGCGCGATGGCGCCGGAACCGGTGCAGAGGTCCACGATCAGCGGTTCGACGACGTCCATCGCGCGGACGGCCTGTATGGCCCAGTCCACGACCGACTCGGTCTCGGGCCGGGGCACGAAGACCCCGGGCCCGACCTGGAGCTCCAGGTACCGGAAGAAGGCGCGGCCGGTGATGTGCTGGAGCGGCTCGCGCGCCTCGCGGCGGGCGACGGCCTCCCAGTAGCGGGCGTCGAAGTCCGCGTCCTTGACGTGGTGGAGTTCCCCCCGCTTGACGCCGTGCACGAAGGCCGCGAGCTCCTCCGCGTCGAAACGCGGTGAGGGCACGCCGGCGGCGGCCAGCCGCTGGGTGGCCTGGGCCACCTCGGCAAGCAGCAAGTTCACGCTGGTCCTCCGGGCTGCTGTCGTACGGGGGGTGGTGCGGGGTCCCGCGGGGTGTTGCGGGGGTCCTGCGAGGGGACTCAGTGCGCGGACGCGAGCTTGGCGGCGGAGTCCGTGTCGACGCAGGCCTGGATGACCGGGTCGAGGTCTCCGTCGAGCACCTGGTCCAAGTTGTACGCCTTGAAGCCCGTCCGGTGGTCCGAGATCCGGTTTTCCGGGTAGTTGTACGTACGGATCTTCTCGGAGCGGTCCACGGAGCGCACCTGGCTGCGGCGCACGTCGGAGGCCTCCTGCTCGGCGGCTTCCTGGGCGGCGGCCAGCAGGCGCGAGCGCAGGATGCGCATCGCCTGCTCCTTGTTCTGGAGCTGGCTCTTCTCGTTCTGGCAGGAGGCGACCACACCGGTCGGGATGTGCGTGATGCGCACGGCCGAGTCGGTGGTGTTGACGGACTGGCCGCCGGGGCCCGAGGAGCGGTACACGTCGATGCGGAGGTCGTTCATGTTGACCTCGACCTCCACCTCCTCGGCTTCCGGGGTGACGAGCACGCCGGCGGCGGAGGTGTGGATGCGGCCCTGGGACTCGGTGGCCGGCACGCGCTGGACGCGGTGCACGCCGCCCTCGTACTTCAGACGGGCCCAGACGCCCTGGCCGGGCTCGGTGGCGCCGTTGCCGCCCTTGGTGCGGACGGAGACCTGGACGTCCTTGTAGCCGCCGAGCTCGGACTCGGTGGCGTCGATGATCTCGGTCTTCCAGCCCACGCGCTCGGCGTAGCGCAGGTACATGCGGAGCAGGTCGCCGGCGAACAGGGCCGACTCGTCACCGCCCGCACCCGCCTTGACCTCCAGGAGCACGTCCTTGTCGTCGCTGGGGTCGCGCGGAACGAGCAGCAGGCGGAGCTTCTCGGTGAGCTCTTCGCGCTGTGCGGTCAGTTCCTTGACCTCCGCCACGAAGTCCGGGTCGTCGGCCGCGAACTCCTTCGCCGTCTCGATGTCCTCGGCGGACTGCTTCCAGGCACGGAAGGTCGCGACGATCGGGGTCAGCTCCGCGTAGCGCTTGTTCAGCTTGCGCGCGTTGGCCTGATCCGAGTGGACCGAAGGGTCGGCGAGCTTCTTCTCAAGATCGGCGTGCTCGCCGATCAGTTCCTCGACCGCCTCGAACATCGGGGGCTCCTGAAGATGGTGAATGTGAAGAAAAGGGCTGCGGGACGAGAAAGGCGCCGGTCCGGCTGCCCCCGTACGAACAGGGTGCAGCCGGGATCCGGCGCCTGAGGCTCGCTACTTCTGTGCAGCCTTGCCGAAGCGGGCCTCGAAGCGGGCCACGCGGCCACCGGTGTCGAGGATCTTCTGCTTGCCCGTGTAGAACGGGTGGCACTCGGAGCAGACCTCGGCTCGGATGGAGCCCTCGGTCAGGGTGCTACGGGTGGTGAACGACGCGCCACAGGTGCAGCTGACCTGGGTCTCGACGTACTGGGGGTGAACATCGCGCTTCAAGGTGTCTCCTAGATTCGGGAGGGCACCGGGTCGCAGGAGCCGAATTGCGCGCTGCGTGAACCGGGGCCGACAGACCAGTCTGCCAGGACCGGGCTGCCTGTCAAAATTCTGAGGACGCCTCCCTCAACGGAGGGGGGCCCGCATCTATTCCGCCGCCCTCCGGAACCCGTCCGACCAGGCGGTTCGTGCTAGCGGACGACCGTACCGGCGGTGCCCTTGTCGCCGGCCGAGTTCGCGGTGGCCTCGGCGGGCACCTGCCGGTCGGCCAGCAGGGCGTCCCAGACCATCTGGGACTCCTTGGTGAGCGGGACGACCCGGTTGGGGTCACGGGTGTCCCCGGTCACCGGCAGGGTGATCATCTGCATGTTCTCGGGGCTGATGCCCTCCAGGCCCTGGGCGAATCCCATGAGGGACTTCACGTCGCCGAGCGCCTTGTCCGTGGTGATGGCCTTGGTGGCGGTGTCGGCCACGTCGAGCAGCTTCTTCGGGTTCTCGAAGACGCCGATGCTCTTGACCTGCTTGATCAGCGCCTTGATGAAGGCCTGCTGCAGCTGTATTCGGCCCAGGTCGCCGCCGTCGCCGACGCCGTGGCGGGTACGGACGAGGCCGAGGGCCTGCTCGCCGTTGAGCCTGTTCGTCCCGGCGGGCAGGTCGAGGTGGCTGTAGTCGTCCTTGATCGGCTTGGTGGTCGTCACCTCGACGCCGCCGAGCTTGTCGATGATCTCCTTGAAGCCCGTGAAGTCGACCTCGAGATAGTGATCCATGCGGATCCCCGACGTCTTCTCGACGGTCGCGACGGCGCAGGCGGCCCCGCCGACGGTGAACGACTCGTTGAACATCTTGCGCGGACCGCCCGGGTCCGTCTTGCCGTTGGAGAGCTTGCAGGAGGGCCTGGTCACGAGGGTGTCGCGGGGTATCGATACGACGGTGGCCTTGGTGTGGCCCTCGTTGAGGTGGACGACCATCGCCGTGTCGGAGCGCGCGGAGCCGCCGTCGTCCTGGCCGTACTCCCCGTTGGCGCCGCTGCGGGAGTCGGAGCCGAGGACGAGGATGTCCATCGAGCCGTTGTCCACGTTCTGCGGGCGGTCCGTGCCGAGGGCCGCGTCGATGTCGACCGTCTTGAGGTTGCCGTTGAACTTGACGTAGAAGTAGCCGAGCCCCGCACCGCCCAGGACGACCACGCCGGCGGCGGTCCACGCGGCGATGACGACGGCCCTGCGGCGCGCGGCCGGCTTCCGTCGGCGTCGGCCGGCGCCGGCCCTGCGGCCGCGGCCGCTGTTGTCCTGGCTCATGCTCTGCTCTGCCCGTCTGTGTTCGGCCCGCTTCCCCGTTACCTCTGACAGAGACGGTCGGGCGCCCCCCAGGGTTCCACGGCCGCCTGTGCGTCCCGTGTGCGTCCGGTGTGCGTCCCGGCCCGACGAACCCTGCGACCGGCTGCGGCGGACGCCCCCGACCCGGCGCCTACCTGCGGTTTCCCCCGTGAGCGCGGAGTGAGCGCCCGGGGCCGCGCGGAGTACGGAGTGTGGCAAAGGTCGCACCCGGGGACGAAGCGCCGTAGACCGCACGCTCCCGAACCGGGGCCCCGGGGCCCCGCAGGCTGCGTAGGCCCCGGTACGACGCGACCGCCCCCGTCGCGGGTGCGGCGGGGGCGGTCGTGGTCACGCAGGTGGTGCTACGGGGAGACGTCAGTCGTCGTTCTTGCCCGACGGGGTCGTCTTCGCGATCTGCATGAGGAACTCGGCGTTCGACTTCGTCTGCTTCATCTTGTCGAGGAGCAGTTCGATGGCCTGCTGCGAGTCGAGCGCGTGGAGCACCCGGCGCAGCTTCCAGACGATGGCGAGCTCCTCGCTGTTGAGGAGGATCTCCTCCTTGCGGGTGCCCGAGGGGTCCACGTCCACGGCCGGGAAGATGCGCTTGTCGGCGAGCTTCCGGTCGAGCTTGAGCTCCATGTTGCCGGTGCCCTTGAACTCCTCGAAGATCACCTCGTCCATGCGCGAGCCGGTGTCGACCAGCGCGGTGGCCAGGATGGTCAGCGAGCCGCCGTCCTCGATGTTGCGCGCGGCACCGAAGAAGCGCTTCGGCGGGTACAGCGCGGTCGAGTCGACACCACCGGACAGGATGCGGCCGGAGGCGGGGGCGGCGAGGTTGTACGCGCGTCCCAGGCGGGTGATGGAGTCCAGCAGGACGACCACGTCGTGGCCGAGCTCGACGAGACGCTTGGCGCGCTCGATGGCCAGCTCGGCGACGGTGGTGTGGTCCTCGGCCGGGCGGTCGAAGGTCGAGGAGATGACCTCGCCCTTCACCGACCGCTGCATGTCGGTGACCTCTTCCGGACGCTCGTCGACCAGGACGACCATCAGGTGGCACTCGGGGTTGTTGACCGTGATCGCGTTGGCGATCGCCTGCATGATCATGGTCTTGCCGGTCTTCGGCGGGGCCACGATCAGACCGCGCTGGCCCTTGCCGATCGGCGACACGAGGTCGATGATCCGGGTGGTCAGCACGCCCGGGTCGGTCTCCAGGCGGAGCCGGTCCTGCGGGTACAGCGGGGTCAGCTTCTGGAACTCCGGGCGGCCGCGGCCGGATTCGGGCGCCATGCCGTTGACGGAGTCCAGGCGCACGAGCGCGTTGAACTTCTCGCGGCGCTCGCCGTCCTTGGGCTGACGGACCGCACCGGTGGTGTGGTCGCCCTTGCGCAGACCGGCCTTGCGGACCTGGGCGAGGGAGACGTACACGTCGTTCGGGCCGGGCAGGTAGCCCGAGGTCCGGATGAACGCGTAGTTGTCGAGGATGTCGAGGATGCCCGCGACGGGGATCAGGACGTCGTCGTCGGCGACGGGCGTCTCCGCCGGCGCGAACTCGTCGCGTCCGCGACGGCCACGGCGGTCGCGGTAGCGGCCGCGGCGGCCGCGACGCCCGTCCTCGTCGAAGTCGTCCTGCGGGCCGTTGTCCTGACGGTCCCGGTCCTGACGGCCACCCTGCTGGCCCTGGCCCTGACCCTGGCCGCGGCCGCCCTGCTGGCGGTCCTGACGGTCGGTCCGGTCCTGGCGACCGCCCTGCTGGCCCTGACCCTGGCTCTGGCCCTGGCCACCCTGACCGGCCTGGCCCTGGCCCTGGCCCTGGGCGCCCTGGCCCTGGTCGTCGGCCTTGGCACCGCGGTCACGGCGCTCGCGGCGGCCGTCGGCGCGGTCGTTGCCCCGCTCGCGGCGGTCGCGACGGCCGCGGCCCTCGCCTTCCTGACCCTGTGCGGGCTGGCCGGCGGGGGCGGTGGCGGCCGGGGCGACGGTCTCGGGCTTCTGCTCCACCTGTACGGCGGCGGCCGGGGCCGAACCCTCGGGGCTGCCGGAGGGGGCGGTGGCACGCCGACGGCGGCGCTCGCCGACCGGGGCGTCCTCGCTGGCCGGCTGGCCCGGGATGTCGATCTGGGCCTGCGTGGCGGTCTTCTCGGCGGGCGCCTCGGCGGCGACCTCGCCCGTACGGGCCTTGCTGGTGGCGCGGCGCTTCGGCTTGGTCTCGCCGCTGTCGGCGGGCGCGGCGGCCGGCGCGGAGGCCGCGGCCTTGGGGGCGCTGCTTCCCGCCTGCGCCTCCTTGATGACCTCGATCAGCTGGCCCTTGCGCATCCGCGCGGTGCCCCTGATGCCGAGGCCCGACGCGACCTGCTGGAGCTCGGCCAGGACCATGCCGTCAAGGCCGGTGCCGGAGCGGCGGCGCTTGGTCGGCGCGGCGCCCTCGGCGGGGGCACTGGTGTCGACGTTGGTGTCGGCAGCGCCCATCAGATCGGTGGTGTCGCTCACGAAGGGTCCTTCCCTGGAGCGGACGTCGGCCTGTCTGGCTCGGCGACCGGTTGTGCTGTCCGACAGGAAGCCACGACTCGATGAGCCGCGCACTACTGCCGGGGCGGTGGTCCGCCGATAGAGATACGGCGGAGAGAAACGTGCATGTGCGTGGGTGGTTCCGGCGAGAAGCCCCCGAGCTGAAAGCGTGGGAATGTCACGCCGATTCCGGAGCGTGCTCGAAACTGCTGGCAGCGATCAAAGCAGTCGGGGAGGCTCCCGGAAGAAAGGTGGTCCCTGATAGGGACACTGAGCACCAAGCCATGGCGGCTTCGGATGCGCACTTGAGACTAACACTACCGGATCCAACAGACATTCCCCCTCTCCATCACCGGCTATCGAGCCCATCCGCGCGGGTTTCGCGCGGGCTCCGCGCGGGCGGCCTGCCCTGGCCGCCCGCCCCTGGCCGGCTGTGTCCTCTACTGCACGGATCAGCCGCCCTGGGTTCCCAGCGGAAGTACGCTCGCGCCCGCGGCGTCGAGTGCGAGCCGGTTGGCCGCCCACCCCTCGCCCGCGAGCCGTGCGACCTTGTCGGCCGCACCGTTGTCGACCAGCGCGAGGACCGTGGGGCCCGCGCCGGAGATCACCGCGGGGATGCCGTCCGCCCGCAGTCGGGCCACGAGCGCCACGCTCTCGGGCATCGCCGGGGACCGGTACTCCTGGTGGAGACGGTCCTCGGTGGCCGGCAGCAGGAACTCGGGACGCCTGGTCAGGGCCTCTACGAGCAGGCCCGCGCGGCCTGCGTTGACGGCCGCGTCCACGTGCGGGACGGTGCGCGGCAGCAGGCCGCGCGCGGTCTCCGTCAGGACCGGCTTGGAGGGGACGAAGACCACCGGAACGATGGAATCGGCGGGCTCCATGCGGATCGCCTTGGCGCTGCCGCCGTCCATCCACGCAAGGGTGAAACCGCCGAGCAGACAGGCGGCGACGTTGTCGGGGTGACCCTCGATCTCGGTGGCGAGCTCCAGCAGCGCCGTGTCGTCGAGCTTGGCCTCTCCGCCTATGGTCACGGCGCGGGCGGCCACGATGCCCGCGCAGATGGCGGCGGAGGAGGAGCCGAGACCGCGGCCGTGGGGGATGCGGTTGGCGCAGACGACTTCGAGGCCGCGCGGCTGGCCGCCCAGCAGGTCGAAGGCGGTGCGCATGGAACGTACGAGGAGGTGGCTCTCGTCCCGGGGCAGGGTGTCGGCACCTTCGCCCGCGATGTCGATGTTCAGGCCGGAATCGGCCACGCGTACGACGACGTCGTCGTAGAGCCCCAAGGCCAGCCCGAAGGCGTCGAAGCCCGGGCCGAGGTTGGCACTGCTGGCGGGAACGCGCACCCGTACGGCGGCGGCGCGGAAGGCGGGACCGGCCATCTTCCGATGACACTCCTTGTGACTGTGCGAGACGGGATCTTTGCTGGCTCGCTGTGAATGTACTGGAGAACGTACGACACCCGAAGGCCCTGTGGGCAGCACCGCGGTCATATGCGCGGCGGCGGATGTAAGTACAGCCTATCGAAGGAAGGTTCTTCTCCGACATAGGGCGCACGACAGGCGCACGATGCGTGTCGCCCGCTCCCCCCGGCCCGGTCGGGTTTCCGCCGTGATATCTGGCGGGTTTCCGTCGGTTTTTGTGCCGTACGGCCCGAGTTGCCGGATTCCTCAGCCTTCGAAAGACTTCCGGAATCCGGCAACTCGGTTACTGCGGTACTGCTGCTCGCGGCGGCCGGCGGTCCTTACCGGACGGCCGGCCCGCGGCTCCCGGTCAGACGAGACCGAGGCGGACGGCGGCGGCCTCGGCGTCGACCGGAATGGTGATCGGCTGCGGAGCGCCGGCGACCGCCCAGTCGGGGTCCTTCAGGCCGTTGCCGGTGACGGTGCACACGATCTTCTGGCCGGGGTCGACCAGGCCGAGGTCGACGGCCTTGAGGAGACCGGCCACGGACGCGGCCGAGGCGGGCTCGACGAAGACGCCCTCCTGGGCGGCCAACAGGCGGTAGGCGGACAGGATCTGGCGGTCCGTCACCTCGTCGATGAAGCCGCCCGACTCGTCCCGGGCCTGCAGGGCGTAGTCCCACGAGGCCGGGTTGCCGATGCGGATCGCGGTGGCGATGGTGTGCGGCTCCTTGACGATCTCCCCGCGCACGATGGGCGCGGAACCGGAGGCCTGGAAACCCCACACACGGGGCGTACGGGAGGCCAGGCCATCGGCCTTGTACTCCTTGAAGCCCTTCCAGTACGCGGTAATGTTGCCGGCGTTGCCGACGGGCAGCACGTGGATGTCGGGGGCGTCGCCGAGCGCGTCCACGATCTCGAAGGCCGCCGTCTTCTGGCCCTCGATGCGTACCGGGTTGACCGAATTGACCAACGCCACCGGGTAGTTGTCGGACAGCGCGCGGGCCAGGTCCAGGCAGTCGTCGAAGTTGCCGTCGACCTGAAGGATCTTGGCGCCGTGGATCAGGGCCTGGCCCATCTTGCCGAGCGCGATCTTGCCGCGGGGCACGAGGACGGCGGAGACCATCCCGGCGCGCACCGCGTAGGCGGCGGCGGAGGCCGAGGTGTTGCCCGTGGAGGCGCAGATGACGGCCTTGGCGCCGTCCTCCTTGGCCTTGGTGATCGCCATGGTCATGCCGCGGTCCTTGAAGGACCCGGTGGGGTTGGCCCCCTCGACCTTGAGGTGTACCTCGCAGCCGGTGCGCTCGGAGAGCACCTGGGCGGGGACGAGGGGAGTGCCGCCCTCGCGGAGCGTGACCACCGGAGTCGTGGCCGTGACCGGCAGGCGGTCCCGGTACTCCTCGATGATGCCGCGCCACTGGTGGGTGCGATTGCTGCTCATGGGTCCTTACTCCCCTTCAACGCGCATGATGCTGGCGACACCGCGGACGGTGTCCAGCTTCCGCAGCGCCTCGACGGTCCCGGAGAGGGCGGCGTCGGGCGCACGGTGAGTGACGACGACGAGGGAGGCCTCGCCGTCCTTTCCCTGCTGACGGACGGTGTCGATCGACACTCCGTGCTCCGCGAAGGTGGTCGCCACCTGGGCGAGGACGCCCGGCTTGTCCGCCACATCGAGGCTGATGTGGTAGCGGGTGACGACATCCCCCATGGGGCTGACCGGCAGCTGGGTGTACGCCGACTCGCCCGGCCCCTTTGCCTCGGCGAGCTTGTTGCGGCAGACGGCGACGAGGTCGCCGAGGACCGCGGACGCGGTCGGCGCGCCGCCCGCGCCGGGCCCGTAGAACATGAGCCGCCCGGCGGCCTCCGCCTCGACGAACACCGCGTTGTACGCCTCGCGGACGGAGGCGAGCGGGTGGGTCAGCGGGATCATCGCCGGGTGGACGCGGGCCGTGACGGACTCGCCGTCGGCGGCGCGCTCCAGGATGGCGAGGAGCTTGATGGTGCAGCCCATGCGCTTGGCGGACGCGAAGTCCGCGGCGCTGACCTCCGTCATGCCCTCGCGGTAGACGTCGTCGAGGCGGACCCGGGTGTGGAAGGCGATGCCGGCCAGGATCGCGGCCTTGGCGGCGGCGTCGTAGCCCTCCACGTCGGCGGTGGGGTCGGCCTCGGCGTACCCGAGGGCGGTGGCCTCGTCGAGGGCCTCCTGGTACCCGGCGCCGGTGGAGTCCATCTTGTCGAGGATGAAGTTCGTCGTGCCGTTGACGATGCCCATCACCCGGTTGATCTTGTCGCCGGCGAGGGACTCGCGCATGGGACGGACCAGCGGGATGGCGCCGGCGACGGCGGCCTCGTAGTACAGGTCCAGCCCGGCCGCCTCGGCCGCGGCGTGCAGCGCGGCGCCGTCCTGGGCGAGCAGCGCCTTGTTCGCCGAGACGACGGAGATGCCGTGCTCGAAGGCGGTGGTGATCAGGGTGCGGGCCGGCTCGATGCCGCCGATGACCTCGATCGCGACGTCGATGTCGCCGCGTTTGAGCAGCGCGGTCGCATCGGTGGTGACCAGCGCCGGGTCGATGCCGTCGCGCACCTTGGAGGGACGGCGCACGGCCACGCCCGCGAGCTCGACGGGCGCGCCGATCCTGGCCGTCAGGTCGTCGGCGTGCGTCGTCATGATGCGGGCAACTTCCGAGCCGACCACTCCACAGCCCAGCAGCGCCACCTTCAGCGGACGCGTACGCATCATTCGACCTACGCCTTTCGATCTTCACATCAGTACCTGTTGCGCGGTTTGCACCCCAGGTGTGAACCAGTCTCACTCAATGGACAACAGTTTCCACCCTCGGTCCATTGAGTGAGACACCTATTCCGAGGTCCCGGGGGGTGTCCCCCAGAAGAATGCGTATCAGCCGACGTCGAGACGCAGGAGATCTTCCTCCGTCTCCCGGCGGACGATGACACGCGCCTCTCCGTCACGCACGGCGACGACCGGCGGGCGGAGCACGTGGTTGTAGTTGCTCGCCATCGAACGGCAGTACGCGCCCGTGGCCGGGACCGCGAGGAGGTCCCCGGGGGCGATGTCGGCGGGCAGGAACGCGTCCTTGACCACGATGTCGCCGCTCTCGCAGTGCTTGCCCACGACGCGCACGAGCATGGGCTCGGCGTCGGAGGTCCGGGAGACGAGGCTGACCGAGTACTCGGCGTCGTAGAGGGCCGTCCGGATGTTGTCGGACATCCCGCCGTCGACGGAGACGTACGTCCGCAGGCCCTCCAGCGGCTTGACCGTGCCCACCTCGTACAGGGTGAAGGCGGTCGGGCCCACGATCGCCCGTCCGGGTTCCACGGAGATCCGCGGGGCGCGCAGGCCGGCCGCCTCGCACTCGCGGGCGACGATCTCGTGCAGGGCCTTGGCGATCTCGTGCGGCTCGCGCGGGTCGTCGGCGGAGGTGTAGGCGATGCCCAGTCCGCCGCCGAGGTCGATCTCGGGCAGCTCCACCCCGTGCTCGTCGCGCACGGCGGCGAGGAGCCGTACGACGCGCTTGGCGGAGACCTCGAAGCCGGCCATGTCGAAGATCTGCGAGCCGATGTGGGAGTGGACGCCGAGCAGCTCCAGGCTGTCGTGCCCCAGCGCGCGCCGTACGGCCTCGGCGGCCGACCCGTCGGCGACGGCGATCCCGAACTTCTGGTCCTCGTGCGCGGTGGCGATGAACTCGTGGGTGTGCGCCTCCACGCCCACGGTGACGCGGATCTGCACGGGCTGGCGCACGCCGAGCTCGCGGGCGATGTGCGCGACGCGGGCGATCTCCTGGAAGGAGTCGAGCACGATCCGGCCAACGCCTGCCTCGATGGCGCGGGTGATCTCGCTCGTCGACTTGTTGTTGCCGTGGAAGGCGATCCTGGCAGCCGGCATCTCCGCGGCGAGCGCGGTGGCGAGCTCCCCGCCGGAACACACGTCGAGGTTGAGCCCCTCCTCCTTGAGCCACTTCACGACGGCCTTGGAGAGGAACGCCTTGCCGGCGTAGAAGACGTCGGCGTCCGGACCGAAGGCGTGCGCCCAGGCGCGGCAGCGCGCCCGGAAGTCCTCCTCGTCCAGGAAGTAGGCGGGCGTCCCGAACTCCTCTGCGAGACGGGTCACTTCGATCCCGCCGACGGTGGCGACTCCCTCGGCGTTCCGGCCGACCGTCCGGGCCCAGACCTTCTCGTCGAGGACGTTGAGGTCGGCGGCCGGCGGGGAGTAGTGGCCCTCGGGCAGGACGTCGGCGTGGCGGGGCCCTGCGGGGTGTGCGGAACGGCTCATCTCAGCATTCTCTCTTCGCAAATCATCCGGATCGCAGGCGAATCACATCGGATCACATCGGATCACACGCGTTTCGCGGGCTTCACAGGTAGTGGTCGGGCGCGTCTATACCGAGCAGGGCCAGGCCGCCGGCCAGCACCGTCCCGGCGGCTTCGGCAAGGGCCAGCCGGGCGCGGTGGGCGGCCGAGGGTTTCTCGTCCCCCTGGGGCAGGACGTGGTACTGGAAGTCGAGCAGGGCGTCGGCGAGCACGACGAGCTGCCGGACGAGCCGCTCGGGCGCACGGTGGTGCGCGGCGGCTTCGAGTACGAGGGGGTGGTCGCGGAGCGCGCCGAGCAGCGCACCGGCGCCGTGCACCTCGCGCAGCTCCCCGGGCTCGCCCCGGAACCCCAACTGCCCGGCGTTGCGGGTCAGGGCCCGCGCCCTGTCGTGGGCGTACCGCACCCGGAAGAACTCGCTCGACTCGTCCTGGACGAGCAGCCACGCGGGAAACACGGGGGTCTCGTGCCCGGGAACGCAGAGCATCGCCCAGGCGGCGCCGTCGACCCCGTACCGGGCGCGGACATCCCCGTCCCGCTTGGCCACGGGGGCGATGCGGGCGGCGGCGACTCCCGTTCCCTCCACCCCTTGGCTGCTCACGATCCGCTGCACGGCGGCGTGCACGACGCGCTCGCGCAGGGCCGCGAGGGGCACGTCGAGGAACGCGTCGGCCCCGGGGGTTTCGCGCGCTCCGGGGGCGAACCCGTACGCCGTCCCGCGGGCGCGAATGCCCCGTACGACCTCTCCGGCCGAGCTCTCGGCGAGTACGAAGTTCAGGAACCCGGCGCCGGTGATCTCCACGCGCTCGATCCCGGCCAGACCGGCAAGCCGCGGGGCCAGCACCTCGGCCACTCCACGGGGCGCGACTCCGGCCCCCTTCGCCACCCCGAACGCGACGGGCGAGGCGTAGTCCCCCACTCCCCCGGGCCGGGTCCGCTCGACGACGACCCGCTCGGGTACGACCACACCGACGGGCAGCTCCCCGTCCTCGACGGCGCGGCGCAGGGCGCGCACGACGGAGCGGGAGAGGTCGACGGGGGTCACGTGTCCAGCCTAGGGGAGAAGCCCCGAGGTCACGCGAAGGGTTTCGCCATGTGAACAGCGGCCGCCACGGGGAGCCCCAACAAGGCCGCCAGGGGCAAGACGGAACGGGTCAGCGCACCCCAGCCGAGCCCAGCTCACCCCACCCCACCCGGCTCAGGGATTCATCCCCTGCCTCTACCCGCGGGAGCGCCCTTCCGCTCTCTCCGGTCGCGGCGCTCGATGAGCCGACGCACGACCCGCACCAGCTCCGCGGGCTCGAAGGGCTTGGCGAGGAAGGCGTCCACGCCGGCGGCGATCGCGGCCTCGACCTCGTTCTGCGTACAGGCACTCACGATCGCAACGGGCAGATGCCGCGTCCTCGGATCGGCCCGCAACTGCGCGGCGGCCCCGAACCCGTCCAGGCGAGGCATGACCACATCAAGGGTGATCACATCGGGCAGCACGTGATGGACGACGTCCAGGCACTCGGCACCATCGTTCGCGGTCACGACCTCGAAGCCCTCCAGCTCGAGATTGACCTTGATCAGCTGCCGGATGACCTTGTTGTCGTCGACAACAAGCACCCGGCCCGAGGCGCCCGACACAACTCGAGAGTAGGTCGACCCCGGCCCCCGCGTCCGGGTTTTTGCCACTTCCACCCCCTCCGGGCGACGCACGCCCCGCTCCCCCGGAATCCGTTCCTGATCACCGTCCGGAAGCTGGTAGTGTTCAACCCGTCGCCGCAACACCAGCGACAGCGCCCCCGTAGCTCAGGGGATAGAGCAACGGCCTCCGGAGCCGTGTGCGCAGGTTCGAATCCTGCCGGGGGCACTTCGCAGGAAGTGCCCAAAGACCCCGCCATCAGCGAGTTCGCTGAGACGGGGTCTTCGCGTTTGTGCAGCCAACTGCCGCCCTGCGCACCCGTATGTCAGACCCTGTGGACTGTTCGTGGACAGGATCTTGACCCATCGCCCCAGGTCGGCTCCTGCCGACCGTCGAGGCACTTCGCGTACCGACTGAGCAGCACCTCCACGCTGTTGCCCGCCCGCTCGGCGCCCTCGGTGGGGTCGACGCCGGCATTGAGCCACGTGGAGAGAGCCGAGTGCCTCAGGTCGTAGGGCCGGTGGGCGAGCGGCGAGGCGGCGACGGCCGGCGGTAGGGCCAGCGGCCTGACTTCCTGCCACCCCCGGTAGCCAGGCCGGGGAGGAGACCGCTCCCCCACCCTCACTCCGGAGCGTGGGGTGCTTCGGGAATTCCTGGAGGAGACCGGGATCCGCGTCGAGGTGGACCTCATGCACGAAGCCACGACGGGCGTCAACTCCTGCCGGTGCGGCGAGAGTTTCCCTACTTCATCAAGGGCGCTTCCGCCGGGTTGCAGGATTAGTTGCACAGCCGTTGAATGGGAAGAGGTAGATCCTCATACGCGCCCAGGTCAAGGCCGCGGCGTGTTCGGCATGATCTTCACAGGCGATCCCATTCCAGCGCCGAGCGCATCCGCTCGGCTGAGATCTCAGCCTGCCGCAGACGGGTCTCGGATATGGAATTCTTCCCGATAGTGACGCTCGTCATTGCAACGTTTCTCCTGCTCATCGGAATTGTTGGGCGTGGAGCAAGCATGGGGTCGTCCCAGTTCCATATCACCTTGGAAGGAAGCATTGGGCGTCTCCCAAGGGTTGCCATTCTGGCAGTCAGTGTCGCGACTTACGCGCTGGCCATCTTCGGGTTCTTTTATGTGGCGGAATCGAAGTCGAATTCAGGATCATCGCCGACAACCGCGACTTCGACAGAGGCGCAGTATTCCACCATTTCGGTGCATGTCAGCAGCACCCTGACGGACGGAGCCACCAGCGAGCATGACGAGATCACCCTCGCTGGAGCCGGCCCTCTCACTCTCGACATGGACACCAGCAATCGAAATGCATCCGGCAGCTTTGAATTGAGTGGTCGACTCTCCGGCCTGACGGTCAACTACTCCATCAAGGTTGTTATCACAAATTCAAACGGAGAAGAAGAGGAATTTTCCGGAGAAGGAGAAGTGCTTGTGGGTAGCGATTTGGCATACGTTGTCACGTTTGACGAGAACGGCGTGCTCATCTTGTCGTGAGCCTCAAGAGTCTCCAGCGGCCGGGGGCACTTCGCAGGAAGTGCCCGAAGACCCCGCCATCAGCGAGTTCGCTGATGGCGGGGTCTTCGCGCATGCGCAGCCGACTGTCGCCCTGGGGGCAGGGGCAGGAGGCCCGGATGGTGGTGGGTCAGCCGCGGAGGGCGTCGGCCGGTTGTACGGAGGCGGCGCGCCGGGCGGGGTAGATCCCGGCCACGACGCCGGTTGCCAGGCCGATGAGCGGGGCGGTGGCCAGGGTCACCGGGTGCATGACCGGTGTCCAGTCCCTGACCAGCGCGACCACCAGGACGGCCAGCGTGCCGAGGGACGTGCCGATGAGTCCGCCGAACGCGCCCAGCGTGCCCGACTCGGCGAGGAACTGGGCGGTGACGTGGCGCTTCTGGGCGCCGAGGGCGCGGCGCAGGCCGATCTCCCCTGTGCGTTCCAGGACCGCCACGAGGGTGGTGTTGGCGATTCCGACCGCTCCGATGACCAGGCACACTCCGGCGAGCAGCAGGAAGAGCTGTTCGAGGTCGGAGGTCACCGAGGTGCGCAGGCTCTTCGGGTCGGGCGGCGGAACCGCCTTGAGGTACTCCGGGTGGTCCGGGCGCAGTGCCGTGGGGGCTTCCGCCGCCACCTGACGGGCGGCGCCCAGGTCGGTGGCGATGAGCATCCTCGCGCCCTCGGCGGGCCGCCCCCACATCTCGACCGCGGTGGTCTGCGGTACGAGGACCGAGAGCAGTACGTCCGGCTGGCGCTGGACGTCCTCGACGATGCCGATGACCGTGAACGGCTGCCCCCCGATGAAGATCGCCGGTTCGGTCTCCAGCGTGGTGATCCCCAGACGGGCGGCGATGCCCGAACTGATCACGGTGACGCGCTGGCGGGCACCGGCGTGGAAGTCGTCGTAGAGCCTGCCCTGGGAGAGCCGGGGTTCGGCCGCGCGCAGGGCGGCCGGAGCGGCGGCCACCACGCTGAGGGCTTCCCCTCCGGCGCCGCCCACCGGGGCCGCGGTGACGGCGAGTTCGGCGGCGCTGCGCCGGGGCTTGACCATCCACAGCACACCGGCGTGCCGCACCCCGTTGAGCCGCTCGACACGGTCCGTGGCGTCGTCCGGGAACCCCTCGCCCGCGAACTTGTCCTGTTCGTGGGCGACGTCCTCGACCGTCACCTCGGTCGCGGAGAGCACGTTGAAGCGGTCGTCGATCTGCGAGGAGGCGGTGGCGGTCAGGCCGAGCACCGCGACGAAGGCTCCGACGCCCAGGACCGTGCCGAGCATGGTGAGCGCGGAACGCGCGGGGCGCTGCAGCATCCCGGCCAGTGCCTCGGCCAGCAGGTCCCGTGGCGCGAACAGGGAGCGTCCGATGTCGGCCTGGGGGAAGGCGTCGTCCGGTGCGTCGTCCGGTGCTCTTCGGAGCCGGCTCAGCATGCGGCCACCTGCTCGTTCTCGCTCATCGTGCCGTCCCGGATGGTGATGGTCCGCCGTCCACGGGCGGCCACGGCCAGGTCGTGGGTGATGAGGACGACCGTGATGCCCTCGGCGTTGAGGGTTTCCAGGAGCTGGAGCACCGCCTCGGCGTTGCCGGAGTCGAGGTTTCCCGTCGGCTCGTCGCACAGGAGCAACGAGGGCCGGGCGGCCAGGGCCCGTGCGATGGCCACGCGCTGGCGTTCGCCGCCGGACATCCGGGTGGGCAGCGCGTCCGTCCGGTGGCCGAGGCGGACCCGGGCCAGCGCTTCGCGGGCCCTCTCGGGGCGCTCGCGGCGCGGGACATCGCCGTAGACCATGGCGAGTTCGACGTTCTCACGGGCGCTGCGGTGCGGCAGCAGGTGGAACGCCTGGAAGACGAATCCGATGCGGCGGCCGCGCAACGTGGTGCGCTGGGTGTCCTTGAGCCGGCCGGTGTCGATGCCGTCGAGCAGGAAGCTGCCCGTGGTGGGGGTGTCAAGCAGTCCGGCGATGTTCAGGAAGGTGGACTTGCCCGATCCGGAGGGGCCGACGACGGTGATGAACTCGCCCTTGCGGACCACGAGGTCGCCGGGGCGGAACGCCTCCACGGGCGGCGGCCCCGGATAGGTGAGGCCGACCTGCCGGAATTCGATGACGGGCGGCACGGACGGGGACGGGGACGGAGCCAGGTCCGGAGACGGGGCCGGAGACGCGGTCATCCGGCGCCTCCCGGTGCGGCGTCGCCGGCCCGGACCCCGGTCACCACCCGGGCGCCCTCGCGGAGGGCCTCTCCGTCCAAGGGGGTGACCTCGACATGGCCGTCGCCGGTGGTGCCGGGCTTCACCCGGACCCGGCGCTGCTTGCCGTCGTCCTCGAGCACGGTCACCACGGTGGCACCGTCGGCGCCCGCCGACACCGCCGAGACGGGGACGACGAGGACCTTGCCGCCGGTCGTGGCGGCCAGGACGGTCAGGCGGACGTTCTGCCCGGTCCATTGGGCCTCCAGCGGCCGGCCGGGTGTCACCACCATCAGATAGCCGTCCGCGTCGGCCTGCCCACCGGCCTGCCCGGCCGCCGGCTGCCCGTTCTGCGCGCCGGCATCGGTACGCGGCGTCGTGCGTGCGGTCGCGATGGACCGTACGGAGGCGTCGGTGGTGGCCCCGTCGGCCTCCGAGAGGAGCTCCGCCTTCTGGTCCGCCCTGATCAGGCCCTTCTGGTGGTCGGGCACATAGGCGTGCACCACCAGGGGGCCTGCGGCGACGGTCATCACGGCTCCCTGCACCTTCCCGCCGAGTCGCACGGGAAGGTCCTGCACCCGGGCGGGGAAGCTCTCCAGGAACGTCACCTCGCCGGACGGGACCATGGGGCCGGAGGCCGCCTTCGCGGCGACGAGACCCTCGCGCGCGGTGGCCAGGTCCTCCCGGGCGCGGGCGACCGACTTGCGCAACGGCGCCAGATCGCGAGCACCGGCATCGGCCTTCCCGGACGTTCCGGTGGCCGAGCCCGTACGGGAGTCCGAGCCGGAGCCCGATCCGGAGCCGGAGCCGGAGCCGGAGCCCGAGCCCGACTCTGCGGACTTCAGTGCGTCCTTGGCGTCGTCCAGGGCCCGTTCGGAGGAGGTCACCTGTGCCTCGGCCGCGATGACGGCGGCCGAGCCCTCGGCGCCGCCGACCGGGACGGGTTCGTACCCGGCCGCCTCGTACAGCTTGGTGACCGCCGCCTTCGTGCCCTCGCCGAAACGTCCGCGGTTGTCGGGGGAGGTGGAGTGGCCGAGCTGCTGGAGCGCGTCCTGGAGCTGGCCCACATCGCTGCCCTGGGCGCCGGGCTTGAGGTCGCGGTAGAGCGGAACGGTGCCCTGGAGCGCGATCACCGGACGGCCGGAGACCTCGACCAGCAGCCGGCCCGCGCGTACCTCGTCCCCTGCCTTCAGCGGCAGCTTGGAGACCGTGGGACTGCCTCCATCGGCCGAGCCCCCACCGGGGGTGATCTCCACGCTCTGGCCGGCGACCACGGTGCCGCGGAGGACCAACGAGGAGGCCAGCGCCCGGTACTCGACCGGAGTGGTGATCACGGACGGCGCGGGAGGCCGGGAGTCCGCCGCTGCCTGGGCGGGCGACTTGATCAGCAGGGAGGCTCCGAAGCCCGCACCGGTGAGCGCGACCGCGCCCACCGCGATCAGGGCGAGCGAGCGGCGCCGGATCCGTACGCCGTCACCGCCGTTGCCCGTGCTGCCGTGGGCCGCGTCGGCCGCGTCGGCCGCGTCGGCCGCGTCGGCCGCGTCGACGGAAGGTTGTTCGTCGTTCTGCATTCAGTTCGCCAATGCCTCGTTCGCCGACTTGATGACCGCGCCCTGATCCCTCTTGATTTCGGCGAAACCGGCGGCATTCTGCTCGATGTACTCGCTCTGGATCTTCGTTTCGGCGCGGACCAGGACGGTGGCGAGCTTCGTTTCCTGCTTGCACTTCACATCGGCCGTGGCCACGGCCTTCTCCTCCGGTGATGCGGAGGTCCCCTGGGCCGCGTACTTCTCGGCGGGCTGGAGGAAAGTGGTGTGCTGATAGCCGGACTTCTTCATGCAGGCCACCCATTCGTCCTGCGCCTTCTTGAACTCCGGCGTCGCCTGGGCCTTCCCGAAGGAGGAGTAGTCGATGCTGAGCAGTCCGATCTTGCCCTTCGCGGGGTCCTGCACCTTGTCGAGCCCCAGCTTGCGGCTCGCCTCTCCGATGCAGCCGCCCGGGGGGATGTCCTTGCCTTCGTAACTGCCGCCCGCGCCGGCCTTGCCGCCCTTGGCGCCGTAGACCATGTAGGCCTCGGGCGGGAGCTTGGCCCCGCTGGGCGCCGCGCCTTCGGCGTGCTCCTTGTCGCCCGGCAACGGGATCACGTGATAGCCGTGCTCGGCGGCGATCTTCTCGCCGACCACTCCGTACCGACGGCTCACGACCTTGGTCGGCTCGGCCCTTCTGACGGGCCAGTCGAAACCGAACCGCTTCATGCAGTCGGAAGCCAGGGTGGAATGAGCAGTGTCGACCTGCGCCTGCTGCTCGGGGGTGAAGAGGTAGGCCGACACCGGGAGGACGATGTCTGCCTCCGTGACGACATCCCGGACAGCGGAACCGCCACCGCCGGCGCCGCCTCGTTCCTGGCTGCCCTCCGAGCAGCCGGTAAGCAGCAGCGTGCCGACCCCGGCGGCGATAACGAGACGCGTGTAACGCAAGGGAACCCCTGGATAGAGTGGATGTGCGCGGTGGGGCGGAATTGGCCTCCGCCCCACCGTGGTCATGAGCAGGCGATCAGAAGTTGTACGTGGCGCCGTTGCACCAGTCACCGAACCTGTGCGAGTTCATGACGTCGTTGGCGTTCTTGCCGTTGCTGAGGGTGATGCCACTCATATCGCTCACCCACCCGTAGGCGGCGACCCTGAAGCAGGGGCCGGCGTATCCGGAGTTGTAGTAGACCGAGACCTTGGTGTCCGGGTCCCAGTTGTCGATGGTGCTGACGTTCGAAATGACGTTGTCACCGCGGTAGAGCGGGAGGCTGGTTCCGTCGTAGGTGATGTTGGCCCAGCTGGTACGGGAGTTGAAGTCGTCCCGCTTCTCTCCCTTGAAGCCGCCGTCCGACCAGAGGCAGACGTTCTCGGGGGTGCAGACGTCGGCCTGCGCGGGCGCGGCCATGACGATCCCCGTGCCGAACAGGGAGGCCGCGGCCAGCAGCATCGCCGAAGTGCGTCGAATCATGAGCTGTTTCCTCGTTATCGTTCCGTGCCGAACAAACGGCACATCTCATGTGCGGTGGGGCGGAATTGGCCTCCGCCCCACCGCGGTCACGGGCGGCGGTCAGAAGTTGTACGTGGTGCCCGCGCAATTGTTGGTGAAGTTGTGCGAGTTCATGTTGTCGTTGGCGGTCTTGCCGGAGCTGAGGGTGATGCTCGCCATGTTGCTCACGCTGCCGTACGCAGCGACCTTGAAGCAGGGGCCTGCGAATCCGGAGTTGTAGTAGACCGAGACCCTGGTGTCCGGGTCCCAGTTGTCGATGGAGCTGACGTTGGCGGGGACGCCGTCGCCCGCGTAGAGCCGCCAGCCGGCGTATTCGTACGAGATGATGGACCAGTTGTCACGGGACTGGTAGTCGTCCCGCAGGTATCCGGTGTAGCCGCTGTCCGACCAGAGACAAACGTTGTCCTCGGTGCATTCCGCTGCCTGTGCGGGCGCAGCCATGGCAACTACCGCGCCGAACAGGGATGCCGTGGCGAGCAGCATCGCCGAAGTGCGTCGAATCATGAGCTTCTCCTCGTCTTGGATTCATGCCGAAAGAGCGGCCGATGCATATCGGCAGCAGGTCGATCAGAAGATGTTGTACGTGTTCCCCGCGCAGTTGTTGCTGAAGTTGTGCGAGTTCATCCGGTCGTTGGCGGTCGAACCGGAACTGAGGGTGATCTTCGCGAAGTCGTCCACCAGGCCGTAAGCCGCGACCTTGAAGCAGGGGCCGGCGTATCCGGAGTTGTAGTAGATCGAGATCTTGGTGTCCGGGTCCATGCTGTTGATGGAGCTGACGTTGTCGACGACGCCGTCGCCCGCGTAGAGCTTCCTGGTCGGGGCGTAGTCGTAGGTGAGGGTGGACCAGTTGGGACGGGAGCTGTAGTCGTCCCGCTCGAATCCCGTGAAGTACGCGTCCGAATAGAGACAGGCGTTGTCGGGGGTGCAGGCCGGGACGGCCTGAGCGGGGGCGCCCATGGCGAATCCCGCGCCGACCAGGGATGCCGTGGCAAGCAGCATTGCCGAAGTGCGTCGAAGCATGGGTGGTTCCTCGAATTCGATCCGTGCCGAGCGAGCGGCCGATAAGGGCGAGAGGCGTCGGGAAAGGCGGCGCCGAGGCGCCCTCCGCATGCGCATACGCATATGGCTCTCGTCAGAGGCGAGTTGCACAGCGGCCGATCTCCCTGACACCCAGCCGGTGCCAACGTCGCACCTGCTCGGAGCCCGTGAATTGTGTTCGCCCGGGCCCGTGTCGCCGGAGGTGAATCTAGGCCGGAGCGGCGTGCGGTGGTGTGCGCTGAGTGCCGCGTTTGTGTGCTCTCAGTGCCCCGGGGCGGCCGGGGCGGCCGGGGCGAGCGCGCGGTGTTCGGTGGGGGTGATGCCATAGGTCTCGCGGAATGCCCGGCTGAACGCGGTGGCGGTGGGGAAGCCCCAGCGAGCGGCGATCGCCTGGACCGGCCGGCCCCTCAGTTCCCGGCACACGAGGTCGGTGCGGGCGCGCTCCAGGCGGCGTTGGCGAATGTGTGCCGCGACGGTCAGGGGCTGGTCGCCGAAGAGGGCGTGGAGACGGCGCAGGGAGAGGTTGTGCCGATCGGCGACCGTCCGGAGAGTCAGGTCCGGGTCGCCGAGATTGTTCTCGATGAAGCGGTAGATCCGCTGCAGGATCTCCTGCGCACGGGCCTCGGCAGGCGCCTGGCCGGGGTCACCGAGCTGCCGCGCGAGGAACGCGGTGGTCAAGTCCAGGGTGACGGCCCCCATCGCCCGCAGCTCCTCGGGGTGACAGTGCGGGGCGCGTGCGACCAGCGTCTTGAGGAAGTCGGCGAGGATCGCCCCGGACCCCACGTCTGCGGCCAAGGGCCGTGCCAGGAGGCGGTCCACCCGGTCCGATCCCAGCGCCAGGGATTGACGGGGGATCTGCAGGACGACCGTCCCGGTCTGCTCGCCTATGCATGCGCCCTCACTCGGCCGTGAGGTGTCCGTGAGCATGAGACCCCCCGCGACCAGGGATTCGTTGCTTCGCTGCGAGATCCTGACGGTGCCCTGTGTGATGAGCGCCAGCTGCAGGTGTTCGGGATCGCCGCGCCGGACGTGGGCCGAGGTGCGCCGCGAGGTAACCGGCGAGCAGGTCAGGGAGGACAGGTGCGCAACGCCGAGGTCCACGTACATGAGGCTCGCCCGGAAGTCGGCCCGGTGCCGGCTGTCGAGCGTGACGGGCATCACATCGCTGGACACCGTCTCGCAGAACCAATCAAACCTGTCCTCGCGCTCGAGAGCGTCCGACGTAACCAGCGGCACCATGCGATCCCTCATCTCAACGTGACGGCGATCCAGTCCCCTGCCGGTTGCCGCACAGCTGCACTCCACCCCCCGCCGCCACATGATCGGTCATCAGGCACGGGCCGTGCGGCGGTGCGGCGATGGTGGTCCGTACGAAGGACGTGGGGGTGGGTCTGTGGGTTTTGGGGGGTGAGGGGCGGGGGTTGGCGTGCGTAGGTTGGGAGCGAGGCCACTTTGTGTCGTCGACCTGGTGCTCTGTGGCGTGCTCTGACGGTGAGGATGGGGCGGCGCAGATGCGTGACTTGGTGGAGACGGCGCGGCAGTGGGTGGCCGAGGGGCGGGTCGGGTTTCTGGCGCGGCCCGTGACCGAGCAGGGGTTCGGGCCCCGGGATCCGGCCGGGGCCGTGCTCGTGGATGTGAAGGGCGAGTGCGTCGGGGCCCTGTACCGGGGGGTGTTCGACGCCGAGCTCGTGGCGGAGGCCGCCTCCATGGGGGCCGGGGAGACCGCACGGGTGTGCGAGGTCTCGGTCGGCGGCGGCGAGGCCGTCGAGGCGAAGCTGACGTGTGGCGGGCAGGCCGAGGTGCTGTTGCAGCCGCTGGCCGCGATTCCCCGCGAGTGGTGGGAGCTGCTCGGGCAGGGGGTCGGCGTCGCGCTCGTGACCCAGCTGAACGAGCGGGCGGATCAGGCCGTCAGTGTCGTCGTACGGGGGGCCGACCAGCCGTCCGGCGACGCCGAGCGGCGGGCCGGGGAGCTGCTGAGGACGCGGCGGCCGGGCCGGGACGCGCTGTACGCCGGGTCCGGGCTGGTGCTCGTGGAGGCGTACCCGTCGGCTCCGTACGTGGTGATCGGCGGGGCCGGGGAGCTGGCCGAGGTCATCGAGGCGCAGGCCCGGCTCCTCGGGTGGGAGGTCAGCGTCGTCACCGCCGTCGGTGAGGCCGAGAAGCTGCTCGACGTGCGGCGGGACGCCGCCTGTCTGGCGATGCTGAGCCATGATCCGGACTTCGACGTGCCGACGCTGCGGACCGCGCTCGCGCTCGGGATTCCGTACGTCGGTGCGCTCGGCTCCCGCAAGACCACCGCGCGGCGCCGCGAGGGGCTGCTCGCGGCGGGGGTGAGCGAGGAGCGGCTGCGGACGGTGCACGGGCCGATCGGGCTGGACCTGGGCGGGCAGACCCCGGCGGAGACGGCGCTGGCCATCTGCGCGGAGATCCTGGCGGTGCTCGGGGGCCGGGAGGTCCGTGGGGTGCGGGACGCGGAAGGGCCGCTCAAGGGCTGAGCCGGTCCGCGGGCCGTACCGGGCCGTACCGGGCCGTCGGGTGGAAAAGTCACCGATGCGGGAAAATGGGTTGTATGGACACGACTCTGACGTTCCTCGCGGTGGACAGGACACTGACCAACATCGCGTGGTTCCTGGTCGTCGGGCTCATCGTGGTCGGCTTCCTGCTCGGCGGCTTCTTGCTGGGCAAGCGGGTCCGGGCACAAGAACCCGCACCCCCCACTCCCGAGAGCCAGCCGCACCTGCCCGACGGCGGTGCGGTGTACGAGGTGCGCGAGGAGCGGGACTACGTGGAATTCCCCGAGAACGGACTGCGCCCGCACGAGATGCAGGGGTACGGGAACTTCGGCTCCACCACCTCGCTCCACCCGGAAGAGGTCAGGGCCCGGCGGGAAGCGGCCCACCAGCACGTCGAAGGGCCGGGCCCGCACCCGCAGCCCGGTTCTCCGCCCAACTCGGGGCGGGGCGCGCACGACTGATCCGCTGCCCCACCGACGCACTGACCCACTGATCCACTGATCCACTGCCCCCCCTGACCCACTGACCCCCTGATCCGGCAGCCGGCCCTCTGCGCCGCCCGTGACCCGGGGCGGACCCCGCCCCGGGTCACAGGTCTGTGCGCAGGCGCAGGACCTCCGGTGGCGGGTGGCGGGTCGAGGTGTGGCGGACCTCGGCCGTCAGCGGCGGGTCCAGGGGGTGGAAGGGGACCTCGCCGAGGCCGATGGCCGTGATGGTGGCGCCCCGGGACGTGCGCGGGGCTCCCCCGGCCGCCTCCGGGTCGCGGGCGGCCACCGCAGCCGCCACCTCCGCGCGGAGCGGCGCCGTCAGGGGGCTCGAGACCAGCGGGGTCTCGTCTCCGACCGGGAGGACCAGGACGAGGGCGAGCGGGCGGCGAGCGGTGCCCGTGTAGCCGACCACCGCCGCGTCGCGGACGTTGGTGTGCCGGAGCTTTTGCCAGCCGCGCCGGCCGGCGGGGTAGGGCTGGTCCATCCGCTTGACGACCAGTCCCTCGATGCCGCTGGCGGGCAGGGTCTCGTACCAGGTCTCCGCCAGCTCCGGGTCCGTGGTCATGGGCACCGGCTGGAGCGGTGGGCCCAGGGGCAGGAGGAGGTCGACGAGGAGGGCGCGCCGGCGTTCGTAGGGGCGGGCGCGCAGGTCCAGGCCGGCGAGTTCCAGTACGTCGAAGGCCGCGTACGAGGCCGGCAGCGTCTGGGCCAGCACGGCGGCCCGGGCGGCCGAGGCGGCGGCCGCCCGGCGCTGTACGAGCGCGAAGTCGGTGCGGCCCGCGTGCCAGACCACCACCTCCCCGTCGAGGACGGTCCCGGCGGGGAGGTGGTGGGCGGCCGCCGCGAGGTCGGGGAAGGCCGCGGTGACGATGCGGCCGGAGCGGGCCTGGAGGACCACCCCGTCAACGGCGCGGTCGGTGCGGATGATGACGAGGCGGTGGCCGTCGAACTTGGGCTCGTACGCGAGACCGGGCGCGCGCGGCAGGGTCCGTACGGCCACGGCGAGCGCGACGGTGATCACGGGAGCCGTCCGGCCAGGGCGGGGTCGAGGAGGGGGGCGAAGAGGTCTCCGTCACGGGCCAGCCGCGGGGCGATGTCGTCGGCGAGGAACACCAGGTCGGAGAGGGTCCGGCAGGCCTCGACCTCCGCCCAGGAGACGGGTGCGGAGACGGTGGGCAGGGTGCGGGCCCGCAGGGTGTAGGGGGCCGCCGTGGTCTTGGCGGCGGCGTTCTGGCTGTGGTCGACGAAGACCTTCCCGGGGCGCAGTGCCTTGGTCATCCGGTGCACGACGAGGTCCGGGAGCTCGCGCTCGGCCTCCTGGGCGAGGGCCTTCGCGTACGCCGACACGTGCTCGGAGGGGGTCGGTTCGAGGGGTACCGCCAGGTGGAGGCCCTTGGAGCCGGAGGTCTTCGCGCAGGCGTGGAGGCCGTCCGCGGTGAGGCGGTCGCGGAGCCACAGGGCGGCGGCCGCGCATTCGACGACGGTGGCCGGGGAACCGGGGTCGAGGTCGAGGATCAGGCGGTCGGCGAGGGCGGGGGCGCCGGCCGGCCACTGGGGGGTGTGGAACTCGACGACGAGGTTGGCGGCCCACATGAGGGTGGGCAGGTCGGCGATGACCACCTGTTCGGCCCGGAGGTCCTCGGAACGCGGGACCGGGGTGGTCTTCACCCAGCCGGGGGTACCGGGCGGCGGGTTCTTCGTGAAGAAGAGCTGTCCGTCCGGGCCGTCGGGATAGCGCAGGAAGGACACCGGGCGGTCGTGGATGTGGGCGAGCAGGTGGCCCGCGACCGTGGCGTAGTAGTGGAGGACCTCGCCCTTGGTGAAGCCGGTCTCCGGGTAGAGGACCTTGTCGAGGTTGCTGAGCGAAATGCGACGGCCCTCCACCAGGGTGATCGGCGTCATACGATGAGACTGCCACGAAACAGGAGGAACCGTGCGATCCATATGGAACGGGGCGATCTCCTTCGGCTTGGTCAGCATTCCGATCAAGCTCGTGAACGCCACCGAGAGCCACTCGATCTCCTTCCGCCAGATCCACATCGGCGACGGCGGGCGCGTCCGCTACCGCAAGGTCTGCGAGCTGGACGGGGAGGAGGTGCCGACCGCCGAGATCGGCAAGGGCTACGAGGAGGCGGACGGGTCGATCATTCCGATTACGGACGAGGATCTGGCGCAGCTGCCGATCGCCACCGCCAAGACGATCGAGATCGTTTCGTTTGTTCCCGCTGATCAGATCGATCCGCTGCAGATGGACGCGGCGTATTACCTCGCGGCGAGCGGGGCTACGGCGGCCAAGCCGTACACGCTGCTGCGGGAGGCGCTGAAGCGGAGCCGGAAGGTCGCGATCGCGAAGTACGCGCTGCGGGGGCGGGAGCGGCTGGGCATGCTGCGGGTCGTCGACGACGTGATCGCGATGCACGGGCTGCTGTGGCCGGACGAGATCCGGGTTCCGGAAGGGGTGGCGCCCGAGGGTGCGGTGTCGGTGCGGGAGGCCGAGCTGGACCTGGCGGACGCGCTGATGGCGACGTTGGGGGAGGTGGAGATGGACTCGCTGCGCGACGACTACCGGGAGGCGGTCGAGGCGATGATCGCGGCGAAGGCGGACGGGGGTGAACCGGCGGTGGCGGCGGGGCCGCCGGTGGAGGGGGCCGGTGGGCAGGTCATCGACCTGATGGCGGCGTTGGAGAACAGTGTGCGGGCGGCGAAGGCGTCGCGGGCGGGGGCGGGGGCGCCTGCGGCGGAGGGGGCGGAGGCGGAGGTTACGCCGATTCGGCGGAAGAAGGCTGCGGGGGCGGCTGCGCCGAAGGCGGTGGGCGGGAAGAAGTCGACTGCGTCGGCGGGTGGTGGTGGTGGTGCTGCCGGTGCCGGTGCTGCGAAGAAGTCGACTGCTGCCGCTGCTGCGAAGAAGAAGGCCGCTGCTGCGGCTGTGAAGAAGACGGCCTCGGCCAAGGCTGCGGAGGCGAAGCCTGCGCGGGGTGCCGCGAAGAAGGCGGTGACGCCGCGCAAGCGGAGCTCCGCTTGAGGGGTACCGGGCCTGGGATCCGGGCCCTGCGGGGCGGAGTCCCCTACCCGCCCTTCCACCGTTCCCCGGGCGCTGCCCGGACCCGCGCCTCAAACGCCGGCGGGGCTGGAGGGGGCCCCGGGCGCTACCCGGACCCTGTCCTCAGGCGCCGGACGGCTGAGGGTGCCAGGTTCGGCGGTCTCTGGCTGTGGTGTAGAGGGCTTCTACGTCCGGGGGTTTGAGGGTGGTGGGGGTGTTGGTCAGGAAGGTCGATGTGGTGGCGGGGGTGAGGGTGCGGACGTCGCGGAGGGTGGGGGCGATCTCCAGGCGGGTCGCGTCGACCACGGCCAGGACCGGGGTCACCGGGGTGGAGAGGACGCGGGTCGCGAGGCCCGCCGCGCGGCGGGCCGCACGGGGGTCCGGGGTGGGGTCGGTGCGGCCCACCGTGAGGAGGAGGTCGCCGATCACCACGCGCTGGCGGCGGCCCTGGACCGTGCGGATGCAGAAGACGCCGGGCGGCCCGATGAGGAGGTGGTCCGCGACACCGTGGATCGAGTGCAGGACCTGCCAGTCCTCCGTCTCCGCCAGGGCGTCCAGCACCTCGCCCATCCGCTGCCTCACGGTGAGCTCCTGACGGAGCCGGTGCCGGGCGCGGGTGCCCGCGGTGCCGTACGTGAGAGCTCCGAGCAGGGCCTCGCCCGGGCGGTTCGGGGCCAGGTCCTCGTCGGGCGGGAGGGACAGGCGGAGCAGGTCCCCGGCCGTGGGGACGGGGGGCGGGCCGATGGCCACGGTTCCGGTGAGGTAGGGGCGTAACGCCGTCAGGATCTCCTCGCGGCGCTCGTCCGCCAGCACGCTGATCCGGTTGGCCCGCCGGTCGTACCAGGCCACGGCCCTGCCGTCGGGCAGGTTCACATACAGCCGGCCGCGGCCGGGCCGGCCGCTCGGCAGTACCTTCAGGCCCCTCGAACCCATCGAAGACATGCCCTCACCCCCGGCGTCCATGGGAGCAGCCCCGGCGCCCCGCGGCAATCCCCCGGTCGGGTCCGGCCTGCGGCGTGCGTCGTGCGGCCCGTGGCGTGTAACGACTCCGCCGGGTCGCTGAGGCATGGCTGTTACAGAAGCAACGGGTTACCGCAACGGCCGGTGCATACGTTTATCCCACCTGGACAGACCAGGGCCCGACCTGCACCGAAGGACGTCCCGTGAACACCGTGAGCCGCAGCCGCCGCAGTCTCGTAAGCGCCGCCGCCGTGGCTGTGGGTGCCGGCACCCTGCTGGCGTTCCCCGCGGCCGCCGCGTTCGCCGACGGGGTGCCGTCGGCTTCCTCCGCGCAGGGCGTGACCGCCCCGCGGACCCTGGTCAAGACCGTGTCGCTCGCCGACGGCGTCTCCACGGCGCACGTGTACCGCGTGGCCAAGGGCGCCTATCAGGCCGATGTCCTCAACCCCGACGGCTCCACCGCCGTCACCCTGACCAGCCGTGACGGCAGCACCGGCTTCGGTGCCGCCGGGGAGATGCACCTCGCGCTGCGGTCCGACGGCCGGCTCAGTTCCTGGGCCGGGCCCGGCAGCGATGCGCAGGCCGCAGACGGCGCTTCCGGCGCCGGAAGCACGGACGGGCACAAGACCGCGAGCCGCGACGGCCGGGTCGTCCCCGTCTCCGCGCCCCCGCGCTCGGGTACGGGGACGGGGACCGTCGAGGCTTTGGGCCTGCACACACTGGCCGACGGCCCGGGTGACGGCATGCTGCTGCTCGCCGCGGGCGGCGGCATCGCGGCGATCGGCGCCGCCGGGCTGGGCTTCGCGATGCTGCGCCGCGGGCGTACGGAAGCGTAGGACGCCGCTTCCCCGCCCCGCGGGTGCCGCGGCCGGCCCGTCGGTCCTCCGGCCCGGGCTCACGGGCAGAAACGATGCGGCTCTGCCTACTGTGGACAGGCACATGCTCATGGGAGAGGAGGGTCGACGGGTGATCGGATCCGGATCCGTTCCCTCCCCCGGTCCCGGACACCGGGGCCGGCGCCGGCGTGTCCGGGCCGGTCTGCTGACCGCCCTGCTGCTGCCGCTGGCGAGCGCCTGCGATGACACCGGCGGGCTGGCCGGTGCCGGGGCGACCCCGACCGCGAGCGGGCCCGTACATCTGTGGCCCGGGCGCGCGGGGGCCGTCGTACCGCCCGCCGATCCGGGGGGCGCGCCGCCCGAGTACGTACCCGGGATCGCGCCCGTGCAGGACCAGAACGTGCACGTGATCGACCCGGCGACCCTGGTGCAGGCCGAGCTGCGGGCTCACCCGAACGCGCGGACCGGCCCCGACGGGATGCCGCCCGAGACCGTCGCCGCGATCGAGGAGTGCGGGGCGGACGGGGCCGATCCGAAGAAGTGTCCGGTGCTGACGCCGTACTACCGGGACCTCACCGGCAACGGCAAGGACGAGCTGATCGTCGGCATCGAGTACCCGGATCAGCAGATGTCCGTACGCGTGTACACGGCGGACGCGGAGGGCCGGCTCAACCGGATCATGGCCACGACCGACACCGTCATCAGCGTGGAGCTCGCCGGACGGGACGTGATCCTGCGCGTCCCCAGCGGCAACGCCGGCTACGAGGTGAACACCACCTGGTCCTGGGACGAGACGCAGCGCTCGATGCTGCCGGCCTGGGAGCAGATCGTCCGGGTGCCCGGCAGCACCGGCCCGGGCCGGACCCCGGGCACGTCCCCCTCCCCGAGCCCCGGCTCGGCGGGAGCGTCGCGGTGAGGCTCCGGCTGCCCTCGTGGACGGCGACGCTGACCTGGAAGTCGGCGTGCTTCATCGTGCTGATGTGCTGCTCGCTCGCGGCGGTGCTGGGTGTGCTCGTACACGTGGAGGTGACCCGGCAGACCGTCGCGACGGCCCGCGAGAAGGCCCTCGGCAAGCTGACCGAGGCCTCGCGCGCCTACGAGGCCGGCGAGATGCTGCCGCCGGAGACCGGGCTGGACCCGCCCGGGCTGCCGGACCGGCTGCGCGCGCTGGCCCTCTCCGGACAGCGGGGGACGCTCGTGGCGCAGGACGGGGGCCGGCAGCTGATGTGGGCGGCGGCCCCGGCGGACGGCAAGGCGCTGGCCACGGCCGTCGACTACGGGCAGAGCGCGCGCACGATCACCGGGCTGGACAACGCGATCATCGGCTCGTCGGTGCTGGCCATCGGCGGGACGCTGCTGGTGGGCGCCTTCGCCGTGACGCGGGTGACGCGGCGGCTGCACCAGACGGCGACGGTGGCCCGCAGGATCACCCAGGGCGACCTGGACGCACGGGTCGGGGATCCACGGACGAAGGACCCCTCGCGGCACCAGGACGAGGTGGCGACCGTGGCGGCGGCCCTGGACACGATGGCGGGCAGTCTGCAGACGAAGCTCCAGCGGGAGCAGCGGTTCACGGCGGACGTCGCGCACGAGCTGCGGACCCCGCTGACCGGTCTGCAGGCGGCGTCGGAGCTGCTGCCCGAGGGGCGGGCGACGGAGCTGGTGCAGGAGCGGGTGCGCACGATGCGGCAGCTGACGGAGGACCTGCTGGAGATCTCCCGGCTCGACTCGGGCAGCGAGGTGGTGGAGACGGACCTGCACCAGCTCGGGCGCCTCGCGCGGCGGGTGGTGCGGGCGTCGGGGACCGACACCGAGGTCGTCGTGGTGCGGGACGCGCACGTGGAGACGGACCGGCGGCGGCTGGAGCGGGTGCTGGGGAACCTGGTCGCCAATGCCCACAAGCACGGGCGGGCGCCGGTGGTGGTGACGGTGGACGGGCCGGTGGTGACCGTACGGGACCACGGAGACGGCTATCCCGAGTACCTCGTGTCCCACGGGCCCCAGCGGTTCCGTACCGGGGGCGGGAGCAAGGGGCACGGGCTGGGGCTGACGATCGCGGTGGGACAGGCGGAGGTCATCGGGGCCGATCTGGTGTTCCGGCAGGCGGGCCCCGACGAGGACGGGGCGGGCGGGGCGGAGGCCGTACTGACCCTGGTCGAGGCCCGGCTATCGTCGGGCGACGGCACCCTCCCGTGAGGTGACGGCCGCCTGCCGTGAGGTGACCCCGGCCGTCACTCCCCCGGCGGGGCCGGCGGGGTCGGCTTCGTCCAGGGCCAGCGGAGCTTCGGCTTCTGGCCGCCCGGGGCGTAGACGTACTTCCAGCCCCGCTGGAGGCCGAGGCGCTTGGAGTACCCCGCCGGGACCCTCTCGTAGAGCAGCACCGTGGGGGCGCCGCCGTCCGGGGCCGGGACCGGGATCTCGTACCACCTCGACGGGTGGCCGGTCGGGCCGAGGAGGATCGGGAGGGTCCGGCCGTCCATCGGGCCGCCCTCGAAGGGGGTGGGTTGGCTTCTCACCCCTCCAGTCTCACAGCAATCCGGAAATCACAGCCGTTCAGGGGTCACAGCCGTTCAGGGGTCACAGCAGGTGCGCCGCCTCGGAGACCACGGGGATCACCCGGCGGGCCAGTACCCCCACCGGTCCGTCCGCCGATTCGAGCGCGAGCGCGGCGCGGGCCGCCGCGGCCGTCTCCGGGTCGGTCGCGGCCGTGGCCGTGAGGAGGGCGATGAACTGGTCCACCAGCCAGTCCCGGAGCGAGTCGATCTCCGGCTGCTTGCCCTCGTCGATCCAGATCAGCGAGGCGGCCTCGACCGCCGTGATCCAGGTGCGCACCATCATGCGCAGGCGCGGGCCGGGGGCCGGCACCCCGAGGTGGAAGAGGATCGCCTCGGCGGCCGCCCGGCGGATGCCGTCGACGGTCGCGGTGGTGCGGGAGGTTTCGACCACGCTGCCGCCCTGGAGGAGGGCGGAGAAGCCGGCGTCGTGTTCGTCGACGAAGGCGAGGTACCGGTCCAGGGCCCGGGAGAGCCGCTGGGTCAGGGGGCCGGCCTGGGGTTCGGCGAAGCAGAGCCGCAGGACGTCGGCGGCGGAGCGCAGGGCGGCCTCGTAGAGCTGCTGTTTCCCGCCGGGGAAGTAGCGGTAGACGAGGGGGCGCGAGACACCGGCGGCCTCGGCCACGTCGTCCAGCGAGACCTCCTCCGGCGCCCGGTGTGCGAACAACGTCAGGGCCGCGTCGAGGAGCTGGGCCCGGCGCTCCTCGACGCTCATCCTGCGGTACGCCCGTACGGCTGTCATGTCCGCAGGGTAGCCGCACCCCGTGGCCCTGGGGCCTGTCGTCAAACTCCCGTCGTCGCCCGAAGTCGCGAGGCAGGCGCGAGTTTGACGACAGGCCCCGAGGTGAGGAGTGTTCAGGCGAGGAGCCCCGAGCTCTTCCAGAGCTTGCGGCCGACTCCGCGCATCACGCCTATGTCGTCCAGGAAGTCGGTGAGCCGCTTGGCTCCGGTCTGCATGACCTCCCGGCGGTGGCCGCTCGCCTTGACCTGGGCGAGCGCCTCGCGCCGGTCGAGGCCGATGTTGTCGTAGACCTGGGGGTTCACGAAGGCCTGCGAGAAGACGCGGGCGGCCTGGCCGCAGCTCACGCGGGTGAGTTCCTGCTCCCAGCGCGGGGCGGTGAGCATCTGGCGGCGCAGTTCCTCGCGGGCGTAGCGGACGTGGCGCGCCTCTTCGATGACGTGGATGCGGGTGACGCCGCGGACGAGGGGCTGGATGCGCTCGTCCGGGAAGGTCAGGCGCTGCATCCAGTCGAGGACCTCCTCGCCGAGCAGGGTGCAGGCGAAGGATCCGGGGGTGGTGGAGACCGTCTTCAGGACGCGGGCGAGGTTGTGGTTGGCGCGGGAGACCGGGTACTCGGGGGCGCCGCCCGTTTTGATCATGCGGGCGAACATCATCGAGTGCCGGCACTCGTCGGCGATCTCGGTGAGCGCGTACCGGACGTGGTTGCTGGTCAGGGACTTGTCGTAGACGTGCCGGACCAGGAGCTGCATGAGGATGATCTCGAACCAGATGCCGAGCGAGCCGAGCGCCGCCGCCTCGTGGCGGGAGAGTTCGATGCGCTGCTCCTCGCCCATCTTCTTCCAGAGCGGGGTGTCGAAGAGGGAGAGCAGCTCGGGCGGCCAGTAGTACTTGCCGTCGATGGGCGGGGCGTCCCAGTCGAGTTCCTTGTCCGGGTCGAAGGAGTGCTTCGCCGAGGATTCGAGCAGCCGCTCGGCGATCTGCTCGCGGTCCTTGAGCAGGCCGAGGGCGTCGCGCAGCTCGGCTCGTTCGGTCACGGTGGTCATGGCTTCGGACACCTCTGCGTCGAGTTACCGGCGGTCACTTCTTATGAGACTGCCTGTCAGCAAGACCGTCAATCCCTCGCGCACGACTTGTTGACCGCGCGTCTACCAACGTGTGACGCTGCCAACTGTCCGGCCCTGTACGGAAGTACGCGGCTACGTGAGGCGAGGGGGCGTCAGTGTCGACGCACGAGCTCTACACCAACGATCCGGGCGAGACCGTCTGGCCGGTCCCCGCATCCGGGAATGCCCGTTTCAGCTGGGAGTACGACGGCGGCCGCGAGCGGCTGCTGGCCCTGTACCAGAAGGGCAAGGACAAACAGTGGGACGGCGCCAAGCGCATCGACTGGGACATCGAGGTGGATCCGTACGATCCCCTGGGCACCCCGGACGAGGCGCTTCCGCTGCACGGCACCCGGCACTGGGCCAAGCTCACGGAACGGGACCGGGGCGAGCTGCGCCGGCACTACAGCGCATGGAACTTCAGCCAGTTCCTGCACGGCGAGCAGGGCGCGATGGTGTGCGCGGCGCGCATCGTCGAGTCGGTGCCGGACCTCGACGCGAAGTTCTACTCCGCCACGCAGACCATGGACGAGGCCCGGCACGCGGAGATCTTCGGACGGTTCCTGCACGAGAAGATCGGGATGCTCTACCCGATCAACGACAGCCTTCAAGGGCTGCTCGGCGACACCCTGCGCGACTCCCGCTGGGACATGCCCTACCTGGGCATGCAGGTGCTCATCGAGGGGCTGGCGCTGGCCGCCTTCGGGATGATCCGCGACACCACGAACAAGCCGCTGCCCAAGCAGATCCTGGCCTACGTGATGCAGGACGAGGCCCGGCACGTGGCCTTCGGGCGGATGGCCCTGCGCGACTACTACAAGCAGTTGTCGGACGCCGAGCTGCGCGAGCGCGAGGAGTTCGTGATCGAGGGCTGCTACCTGATGCGGGACCGGCTGCGCGGGGTGGAGGTGCTGGAGAACTTCGGCATCTCGCGCGTCGAGGCGGAGGAGTTCAGCGAGCGGTCGGAGTTCCTGGCGCTCTTCCGCAAGCTGCTCTTCAGCCGGATCGTGCCGTGCGTGAAGGACATCGGGCTGTGGGGCGAGCGGCTGCAGAAGGCGTACCTGGACATGGGCGTCTTCGAGATGGGGAACTCCAACCTGGACCTGCTGATGAGCCAGGACGAGGAGATCGCCGAGGCCCTCGACCGGGAGCGGTTCGCGGCCGAGGAGGAGCAGCGGGTGGCGGAGGTCGCGGAGGCCATCACGGAGGGCGCGGGCGCGTAGGGGGTGTCCGGAACCGCTCGGGCGGGATCCCGTCGGGCGGGAGCGCCGGCCCGGGCGGCGCGGCTCCCGCGATGCGGCTCCTACGACGCGCCCTCCGGCGGGAATCCCGTGCGCAGGGTGAACGTCATCGGGCCGACAGTGCCGCCTCCATCACCGCCCGGGCGATCGGCGCGGCCGCGCCGTTGCCGCTGATGTCCCCGCGGACGGCCGACGCGTCCTCGACGACCACCGCGACCGCCACGGCCGGCGGCCGTCCGCCCTCCGGCTTGGCCCAGGAGATGAACCAGGCGTACGGGGTACCCGCGTTGCCGACGCCGTGCTGGGCCGTGCCGGTCTTGCCGCCCACCACGGCGCCGGGGATCGCAGCGTTGCGGCCGGTGCCGTGCTCCACCACCTTCACCATGAGCTCCTGCATCCGCATCGCGGTCAGCGGGGTCATGGCCCGGCCCAGACTGCGCTGGTCGGCGCGGCGGACCGGGTCGCCGTCGTCCTGGGTCGTGCGGTCCACCAGATAGGGGGCCTTGAGCTCCCCGCCGTTGGCGACGGCCGCCGCCACCATCGCCATCTGCAGCGGGGTGGCCTTGGTGTTGAACTGGCCGATCGAGGACAGGGCCAGCTGGTCGGGGCTCATGTCGGTGTCGAAGTTGGACCGCGACACCCAGGCCGGCACCCGCAGCCCCGCGTCGTTGAAGCCGAACCGCCGCGCCGCCTCCGTCATCCCGCGCAGCCCGACCTGTACGCCGATCTTCGCCATCACCGTGTTGCACGACCACTGCACCGCGTCCGCCATCGAGGCGTCGGCGCAGCCCGTGCCGGCGTTCGGCAGCAGGGTGCTGGTGCCCGGCAGCGGGTACGGGTCCGGGGTCTCGGTCGGCGCGTCCACGTCGGTGACCACTCCCGCGTCGAGGGCGGCGGCCGCCGTCACGATCTTGAACGTGGAGCCGGGCGGGTACGTCTCGCGCAGTGCGCGGTTGAGCATCGGCTTGGCGGGGTCCGCATTGAGCTTCTCCCAGGCCTCCTTGACCTTCGGCCCGGTGCCGGAGAGCACCGCCGGGTCGTAGGAGGGGCTGCTGACCAGCGCGAGGATCTTGCCCGTGGCCGGCTCCACGGCGGCGACCGCGCCCCGCTTGCCCGCGAGCCCGGTGTACGCGGCCAGCTGCATGTTCGCCCGGATGGTGGTGGCGGCGTCGCCGCCGCCGGGGCGGCCGCGCGAGAGCTCGTACCAGAGCGGGAAGGCGGACAGCCCGGGGTCGGTGCCGGAGAGGACCGGGTCCTCGGCGCGTTCCAGGAAGCTGGTCCCGTAGGTCTGCGAGGCGAAGCCGGTGACGGGCGCGTAGAGCGGTCCGTTCTTGTACGTGCGCTCGTAGCGCAGCAGTTGGCGGCTGTCCCGGGAGCCGGTGACGGGACGGCCGTCGACGGTGATGTCCCCGCGCGGTTCCGCGTACCGCTCGATGGCGGGGCGTTTGTTGGCCGGGTTCGCGCCGTAGCCCGCGGCCTCCCAGACCTGTACGCGGCCGACGTTGACCAGCAGGGCGACGAGCAGCAGGGCGCAGAAGTACGCGCACCAGCGGATGTAGCGGATCACGCGTCGGCCTCCTCGGCCGGTCCGGGCCTGCGGGCGCTGTCGCTGAGCCGGATGAGCAGGGCGACGATGATCCAGTTGGTGACCACGGAGGAACCGCCCTGGGCGAGGAAGGGCATGGCCATGCCGGTCAGCGGGATCAGGCCGGTGACTCCGCCGGCGATGACGAACACCTGGAGCGCGACGATCGAGGCGAGTCCGGTGGCGAGGAGCCGCCCGAAGGGGTCGCGCAGCGCCAGCCCGGCGCGGAAACCGCGGGCGACGAGGAGTCCGTAGAGGAGCAGGATCGCGGTGAGGCCGACGAGGCCGAGCTCCTCCCCGGCGGTGGCGAGGATGAAGTCGGATTTGGCGGCGAAGCCGATGAGGAAGGACTGGCCGTGGCCGAGCCCGGCGCCGAGCAGCCCACCGGCCCCGAAGGCGAAGAGCGACTGGGCGAGCTGGCCGGGGCCGTCGCCGCGCTCGATGGAGGCGAAAGGATTCAGCCAGTCGTCCACACGGCTGTTCACGTGCGGCTCGAACGTCCCGACGGCGTACGCACCCACGGCCGCGAGCAGCAGCCCGATGGCGATCCAGCCGATCCGGCCGGTGGCCGTGAACAGCATGATCACGAAGAGGCCGAAGAACAGCAGCGAGGTCCCGAGGTCACGCTCCAGGACGAGCACGCCGACCGAGAGCAGCCAGATGGCCAGGATCGGGCCGAGGACCCGGCCGGGAAGCAGCCTCAGCTTCCAGAAGAGGGTGCGCCCGGTGAGGGCCAGGGCGGTGCGGTTCGCGGCGAGGTAGGAGGCGAAGAACACGGCGAGCAGGATCTTGGCGAACTCCCCCGGCTGGAAGGAGAGCCCGGCGAACCGGATCCAGATGTGCGCACCGTTCACGGCCGGGAAGAAGACGGGCACCAGCATCAGGGCGAGGGCGACGGCGACGGACAGGTAGGCGTACTTCTGCAGCACCCGGTGGTCGCGCAGCAGCGCGACGGCGAGCACGAAGAGCACCACCCCGAGGGCTGACCAGCGCAGTTGCTCACCGGCGGTGGCACGGCCGGGGGTGGTGACGTCGAGGCGCTGGATGAGGACGAGGCCGAGGCCGTTGAGCAGGACGGCGATCGGGAGCAGCAGCGGATCGGCGTACGGGGCGAACAGGCGGACGGCGAGGTGGGCGACGAGCGCGGCCACGGCGAGGCCGGCGGCGTAGTGGGCGGCGGGTGCGGGGATGTGGCCGGTGGTGGCGAGCCCCACGTAGAGGTGGCCGAGGACGGCGATCAGGACGGCGCCGAAGAGCAGCGACAGCTCGACTCCACGACGCTTGGGCGCACGGGCGTCGGGTGGCGGTGGCGGGGCGGGTTCCGTCACCTTCGCCGTCAGAGCGGTCATACGGGGAAACGTAGCAAGGAGCAGGGCCGTATGTCCGCTTATGTCATAGTGTGCCGAAGAGTCGTCAGAACCGGTCGGAAGCGAAGTAGCGCATCAGCGGATCAGGAGTCTCCTTCCATGGGACCTGCGGAGTTCATCGTCCTGGCCTTTCCGGAAGAACAGCTGCGGGTCGCGGCGGTCGAGGCGGTGATGGGGCTGCGCAAGGCCGGGGTCGTGCGGCTCATCGACGGGCTGGTGGCCACCAAGACCGCCGGTGGCGAGGTGCTGTCGGCGGAGTTCGACGAGTTCGTCGAACTCCGGGGCCTGCTCGCCCACCGGGAGGCGGCCCCGCTGATCGGCCCCGAGGACGTCAGGGAATCGGCCGAACTGATGGACCGCGGCAGCTGCGCCCTCCTGCTGGTCGTCGAGCACGTATGGGCCGAGGATGCCGCCATCGCCGTCCGCGCGGCGGGCGGCCGGATCGCGGGAGCCGTCCGCCTCCCGGCCGACCGGCTGGGGGCGGCCTGATGTTCATCCGCCCCATCGGCTCCGTCGTGAACCCCTCCCAGCGCCCCTCGGGCCACCCCCTGCTGCGCGGAATCCTGGCGCGCGGGGCCTACGTCTGGGACGCGGCCCAGCACCCGGCGGCGGTTGCGGCCCCCCAGCCCCAGGACGGCACGGCCCCGTCCGCAGCCCCGGCCACGTCCACCGACGCGACCCCGACCACGCGTCCCGGCCAGGCCCCCTCGCCCCCGGCGGCCCCCTCCGCCCGCCGGGAGCCCGCAGCCGACCGCCCCGCTCCGCACGCCGGCCCGGCGGCCCCCGGACCGGTCTCCCCCGGAGCCGATCTGACGGACCGCCTGACCCAGCTGGCCGCCCTGGCCCGCGAAGGCCTGCTGACCCCGGAGGAGTTCTCGGCGGCCAAGGCCCGCCTGCTGGCCGGCTGACCCGGACCGGGAGCCGCCCCTGTCTGCTACTTCGCGGAGTCCGCGTTCGCCCCCGTCCGGGTGTCGCCCTCCTCCCAGCTCCATGTCATCGGCGGCCCTTGAGGTACGACGACGGGTCCGGTCGGGGCCTCCTCATCACCGCCGGGGTACATGGCTATGCAGGACGGCACCCGCTCCGGGGCTATCGAGGCGGCGCTCACCCACTTGAGGAGGGGCTTGATGGGTTTCATGAGCAGAACGACGTGCCCTGCGGGGAGCGTCCTCTCATTGACCGTCAGCACGAGCTCCCCGTCCCTGGTGAAGCCGAAGAGCTGCTCGTCGGATACGGACACGGTCACGCCGTTCTCGTCAACGACGTGACCCACTGGCCCATCGGCTCCACCGCCCGGCTCGGAGCACTCCGCCACCGGCTTCTGGGGAACCACCGCGACGGGAACGCCCAACTCACGGAGTTCCCGCTCCACACCACTGATTCCCTCGGGGTTGAACAGACGGACGACGATGGTGCCGTCATCGCTCTTGCTCAGCGCGTACGCGGCGGACGTGCCTCCCTGGTCCCCCACCACCGGGAGGGCGATCAGGCCGGCGGCCGCCGTCGCCGCCAGCCCGATGGCGAGGGGTATCCGCAACCGCCGGGCAGGCGAGCGGACGGCGAAGTCGGCGCGGCCGTCGAGCTGTGCCCGGTCGGCGGCTATCGCCACGAGCTCCGCCTTCAGGCGCTCCTCGAACGCGGTCGGTCTGGTGCTCATCGCGCTACCTCCAACTGCTGCGCCGGGGCGGGGACGGAAGCGGCGGAATCCGCCGGGGTCCGCAGCGCGCGCCGGGCGCGGTGCAGGCGGACCCGGATGGTGGCCTGGGTGACTCCGAGGGCCTGGGCGGCCTCGGCCGGGGTGAGGCCGTCGACCACCACCAGGTCGAGCGCGGCCCGCAGCGGCTCCGACAGGGCGGCATGCCGCTCGGCCAGGTCGCGGAAGGCCCGCTGTGCGTCTATCCGCTCCTCCAGGGCCGCCACGTCCTGGTCGTCGAGCAGCCTCCGGCCGCTGAGCCGCTGCAGCGCTCCGCGCTCGCGGGCGCCCGCACGGGCGTGGCTCGCCAGAACGTTGCGGGCGATGCCGTAGAGCCAGGCGATCGGCACTCCCCTGTCGGGCCGATAGCCGGCCGCGTCCTTCAGCGCGGCGAGGAAGATGTCGGCCGTGAGGTCCGCCGCCACGTGCGGGTCGGTGACCCGCCGTGTGACGAACCCGAGCACGGCGTCGATGTGCTCCTCGTAGAACGCGCCGAACCCCTCCGGCGTCCGGAGGTCCGGTGGCCCGGCCCCCGCCCATCCGGAGTCCTTCCCCCTGCTCCCCGCCCGCGCGCCGCGCGCCCCCGCGCCGTCCTCGTGTGCGCTGTTCACCCCGGTCCCTCCCCTGGTAGGCGGGGCCCCGTCGGCCCCTCACCCCGTACTTGGCGAAAGCCGCATCAAGCGTTTCATCGGGTCCGGCCGGCGGACGTACGCCGACCGGGTGAGCGGAGCGGCACGGCCGCCCCGGGTGGGCGATTTGTCATACCGCACATGGCAGCATCGGCCGCCAGGAGGTGACCCCATGTCACGACGACGCAGACGTCGGCTGCTTCGCGCCGCATGCCTCGCCGCAGCCCTCGTCACGGCCGGCCCGCTCCCCGTCACCCACGCCGAGCCCGCCGCCCCCGCAGCACCGGAGACACCCGCGGCGCCGGACGCCCCCGCGGCCCCCACGGCCCCCGGCACCCCCGGCACCCCCGCCGCCCCCACCGAACCCGTCGGTGTCCTCCTCACCCGCCTCCAGGGCCTCTACCAGCGCGCCGAGCAGGCCACCGAGGCCTACAACGCCGCCGAGGCCGCCCTCACCGCCCGGAAGCGCGAGGAGAGCCGGCTCAGCACCGAGCTCGGCAGGGCCCGTACCGCCGTCACCGACGCCCAGACCACCACGGGCCGGCTGGCGCGCGAGCAGTACAAGGGGGGCCGCGGGTTCTCCCCGTACGCCCGGATGCTGTTCGCCGGGGACCCCCAAGGGGCCCTGGAGCAGCGCCGGGTCGCGGAGCGCGAGGGTGCCCGGCGGGCCGCCGCGCTGGAGCGGCTCGCCCGGGGCGAGAAGCACGCCGACAGCCTCGCCACCGCCGCCCGCAAGGCCCTGGACTCCGAGCTGAAGCTCGCCGCCGACACCAAGGAGCGCAAGGAGGAGGCCGCCACTCAGCTCAAGGAGGTCGAGCGGCTGCTGGCCTCGCTCAGCCCCGCCCAGCTCACCGAGCTCGATGCGCGGGAAGCCGAGGACACCGCCACGGCGCAGCGGGAGCTGATCGGTTCGGGGAAGCTGGGGAGCCCCGGCGCGCAGCTCCGCAACCCCACCGCGGCCGGCGGCACGGCCCTCACGTACGCGGCCGCCCAGATCGGGAAGCCGTACGTGTGGGGCGCCGAGGGTCCGGCCTCCTTCGACTGCTCCGGGCTGACCTCGCAGGCCTGGGCGCACGCGGGCCGCGAGATCCCCCGGACCAGCCAGGAGCAGTGGGCCCGGCTGCCCCGGGTGCCGCTCGACGAACTGCGCCCGGGCGACCTGGTGGTGTACTTCCCGACCGCCACCCACGTGGCCCTGTACGTCGGCGACGGCAAGGTCATCCAGGCGCCCCGCCCGGGCGCGAAGGTGAAGGTCTCGCCGATCGCCGCGAATCCGCTGCTCGGCGCGGTACGGCCGGACCCCGACGGGGCGCCGCTGCGCGCCTTCGCCCCGCCGCCGCTGCCCGAGGCCGCGTCGGCGGGGGACGATGCGGGTTACTCGGAGGCCGAGGCTCCCGCCACGTCCGCCAGGTAGTCCGCCGCGTCCTCGGGGTCGTAGAAGTACGCGTCGAAGTCGGCCGGGTTGTCGAAGCCGTTGGCGAATCGATCCGCCACCGGCTGGAGCTGCCCGGCCGCACCGATCAGGTTCAGCACGTGCTCCGGCGGGACGCCGAGCATGGCGTTCGTCCACTGGGTCGCGGGCTTGCCGCTGGTGAACCAGTACTTGTCGAAGGTCGCCTTCATCCACGCCTCGTCGAACGGGTTGTCCCCGTGCATGAGGATCGAGGAGAGGTACGAGGCCGCGCACTTGGCCGCCGAGTTGGAACCCTGCCCGGTGATCGGGTCGTTGGCGACGACCACGTCCGCCACGCCCAGCACCAGCCCGCCGCCGGGCAGCCGGCCGATGGGGTTGCGGACCACGGGGGCGTACCGCCCGGCGAGCGTGGCGCCCGCGTCCGTGAGCTCCACCTTCGTCGCCCGCGCGTACTCCCAGGGAGTGAACTTCTCCATCAGCTCCAGCGTCAGGGCGAGGTGGTCCGCCGGGTCCTTCACCCCGCCGAAGACGTCCAGCGGTCCGCCCGGGATCCCCTCCCAGAACAGGATGTCGGCCCGCCCGGAGGTGGTCAGCGTCGGCATCACGAACAGCTCGCCGGCACCCGGGACCAGGTTGCAGCGCACGGCCTCCGTCTCCGGGTGCTCGGGGCGCGGCGCCAGCCCGTGGACGTACGACACGGCGAGCGCGCGCTGCGGGGCGTCGTACGGGGAACGGGCCGCGTCCCGACCGAACAGCGAGACCAGCTCGCCCTTGCCGGCCGCGACCAGCACCAGGTCGTACGTGCGGGAGAAGAAGTCCAGGTCGGAGACGGACGCGCCGTGGATGACCAGCTGCCCGCCGCGCTGCGCGAAGGTGTCGAGCCAGCCGGCCATCTTCACGCGCTGGTCGACGGACTGGGCGAAGCCCTTGAGCTTGCCGAGCCAGTCGACGGCGCGGCTGCCGTCGGGGGCGGAGACCGAGACGCCCAGGCCCTCGATCTTCGGCGCCTGCTGCTCCCAGAAGTTCAGCTGGAGGTCCCGCTCGTACTGGAGCGCCGTGTCGAACATGCACTGGGTGGACATGACCCGCCCGGTGCGGATCTCGTCCGCCGTCCGGTTGGACATGAGGGTGACCTCGTACCCCTTCGCCTGGAGTCCGAGGGCGAGCTGGAGACCGGACTGGCCGGCGCCGACGACGAGTATCTTGCGCATCTGGACGTTCTCTATTCGGGGGTCGTGTCGAGGGCGTGGCCCACGAGGGTCATCAGGGATTCCAGTACCGTCACCCGGCGCCGCGCGTCCATGATCACGACGGGTACCTGCGCCGGTATGGTCAGCGCCTCCCGCACGTCCTCCGGTTCGTACGAAGGCGTGCCCTCGAAGTGGTTGACGGCCACGGCGTACGGCAGCCCGCAGCTCTCGAAGTAGTCGAGGGCGGGGAAGCAGTCGCGCAGCCGCCGCGTGTCCGCGAGGACGATCCCGCCGACGGCGCCGCGCACCAGGTCGTCCCACATGAACCAGAAGCGTTCCTGGCCGGGGGTCCCGTACACGTACAGGACGAGGTCGTCGTCGAGCGTGACGCGCCCGAAGTCCATGGCGACGGTGGTGGTGTGCTTGTCCGGGGTCCCGGACAGGTCGTCGGTCGGAGCGGCGGCCTCGGTCATCACCGCTTCGGTGCGCAGCGGCCGGATCTCGGAGACGGAACCGACGAAGGTGGTCTTGCCCACCCCAAAACCGCCCGCCACCAGCACCTTCACGGCGACGGGGGCGCGCGAGCGGTCGTACTGCCAGGGCTGTACGGGCTCGTCCGGATCGGCGTCCGGGTTCGCGGAGGAGGAGAAGAGGCCGGTTTCAGAGACGGCGGAGCCCACTGAGCACCCTTTCGAGCAGAGCGCGGTCGGGACGGCCGCTGCCGTGGCCGGTCCCGTAGACACGGATCCTGCCCTGGTCGGCGAGGTCGCTGACCAGGACGCGGACCACGCCGAGCGGCAGCTTCAGCAATGCGGCGATCTCGGCGATCGTCCGCATGCGGCGGCAGACCTCGACGATCGCCGGCATCTCCGGCATCCGGTCGGGCTTGCGCGGCTCGGACACCTTGGTGTCCAGGGCCGCGACGAAGGTCTCGACGTGCAGGATCTGGGTGAAGCGGGTGCGGCCGCCCGTCAGGGAGTACGGGCGTACACGGGCGGGACGGCGGTCGGCGCCGCGTATCGGCAGCCGGTCGGAGGCCGGACTCCTCACGGGGTGTTCTCCATCGACTGGCGCAGCTCACTGCGGACTTCGGGGGTCAGGACGTGGCCGGCGCGGCCCACGAACAAGGCCATGTGGTAGGCGACGACGCTCATGTCGCAGTCCGGCGTGGCGTGCACGCCGAGGAGCGATCCGTCGCTGATGGACATGACGAACACGGAACCGTGCTCCATGGCCACCATCGTCTGCTTGACCGAGCCGCCGTCCATCAGGGCGGCGGCGCCCGTGGTGAGCGAGCCGAGGCCGGAGACGATGGTCGCGAGATCGGCGGACGCGCCGCGGGGGCCGCGGGGGCGGGCGGGGGCGGCGGCCGGTGTGTCGGGCGCCACCGGATCGGAGGACAGCAGGAGGAGCCCGTCCGAGGACACGACGGCCACCGAGTTGACCCCGGGCACCTCCTCGACGAGGTCGGTCAGCAGCCACTGAAGGTTGCGGGCCTGGGAGCTCAGTCCGTACGTACTGGACGCGTTCATGTGCGTGCCTCCTGTGCGGTGTCCCCCCGGTCGGTCTGCCCCTGGTCCTGCGGCGGGCCCTGTCGGGGGTCCAGCCGGGGATCCTGCGCGAGCTCGGCCTCCACGACGCGTCGCCCGTCCTGGGCTCCGCGGTAGAACCCGCCGAGCCGGCGGCGCAGCTCGTCGGCGTCCACCCGGCCCGGCGCCGGGCGCACCTCTTCCTCGCGACCGGCGCTCACCACGCGGGGGCTCCGCTTGGGAAGCCCCTTGTCGGTGAGGACCTCCTCCGGCTCGGCCTCGTACGCGGCGGGCGCCTCGGCCTGCGGCGGTACGCGGAACACCTGCTCGGCGGGCACGTCCGCGGGAGCCTCCGGCTGCTCTACGGGCACCTCGGCGGCGGCCTGGGCGTGCGGCCGTACGCGGAACACCTGCTCGGCGGGCACCTCGACCGGCGCCGGGACCCGGAACACCTGCTCCGTGGGCGGCAGCTGCCCGGCCGGAGGCGCGAACCCCGCCGGAGCGGGCTCCGGAGCCACCCGCGCGGGCGGCTCCGCGGCGGAGGCCTGCGCGGTCTCGTGCGCGGGCTCCGGCTCGGGGAAGGCCGCGGGGGCGGGCTCGAAGGCGGGCTCCGGCTCCGGGAAGGACTCCGGGGCGGGCGCGGCCTGGGCCTGGGCCTCCGGCTCCGGGAACGACGCGGGTTCCGGGTCCACGGCCGGTGCCGCGGCCGCGGCCTGGGGCTCGGGCGCCGCCGGAGCCTCGGGAACGGCCGGCTCTCCGGGCTCCGCCGGGGCCTCGGGCGGGAGGGCGGCAAGGCCCCGTACGCGCGCGGGGAGGGTGTTCTCGTTGGCCTCCGCGATCACCCCGGGCAGGTGCAGCGCGGGTGCGCCCGGTGCGCCCGGTGCGCCCAGGGTGTGGACCGGCGAGGCCGGCGGGGTGGCGGGCAGCAGCGCCGCCGGTACGACGACCAGCGCCTCCGTACCGCCGTGCCGCTGCGTGCGCAGCTCCGCGCTCACTCCGTGCCGGGCCGCGAGCCGGCCGGCCACGTACAGGCCGAGGCCCAGGCCGTGTTCCGACTCGGGCTCCTCGTCGTAGGCGTCCGGCGTGGCCAGCCGCTCGTTCAGGGTCGTCAGCCGGTCCCCGGTGATCCCGATGCCCTCGTCGACGACGGAGAGCACCACGTCGCCGGAGTCCAGCAGCCAGCCGGACACCTTGACCTTGGCGTCGGGCGGCGAGAAGGTCGTCGCGTTCTCCAGCAACTCGGCCAGTACGTGCGAGATGTCGTCGGCGGCGTGCCCGGCGACCTGCGTGTACGAGGGCAGCACCCCGAGGTCGACGCGCTCGTAGCGCTCGATCTCGCTGACCGCCGCCCGCATGACGTCGACCAGCGGCACCGGCAGGCCCTGCCCGTGGCCGTGTTCCTGGCCGGCGAGGACGAGCAGGTTCTCGTTGTGGCGGCGCATCACGGTCGCCAGGTGGTCGAGCTTGAAGAGGGTGGAGAGGCGGTCCGGATCCGGCTCCTCGGACTCCAGCTCCTCGATGACGGCGAGTTGGCGCTCGACGAGCCCCAGGGTCCGCAGGGACAGGGACACGGACGTGGTCGACATGATGCGGCGGTGCTCTTCCAGCCCCGCCCGCAGCTGCGCGAGCTCTTCCTCCAGCGCCTCCCGGCCGGCCGAGAGCGCCTCGTTGCGGCCGATGAGGCGGCGCCGGTCGGCGTCGAGTCCGGCGATCCGGGTGTGCAGGGAGACCGTCTGGTCGCGTACCGCGTTGAGGTGGCGCACCACCTCGGCGAACTCGTCGTTGCGGCCCGTGAACCGGACCGGTTCCACCGAGCCCTCCGGCGTGGCCAGCCGCGCCGCGCCGCGCCGCAGGACCGACAGCGGCCGGGTGAGGGAGCGCGCGATGGCGGTGGAGATGCCGACGGTGAGCAGGAAGAGGACGCCGAGGAAGGCGACCATGACCTCCAGCGCGGTCACGTCGTCGTCGCGCAGCGCGGCGAGCGCGGTGGCGCGCTGGCCGGCGAGGGTGGCCTCGACCGAGCGCATCCGGTCGACGCGGGCGGTGAGGGCCGGTCCGACGGTGCCGGGGTCGAGCTTGCGGTCGGCGGGCGACAGGGCGGGCCGGTCGGTGAGCCGCTTGAGGTAGTCGTCGGCCGTCTTGACCTCGGGTCCCGTGACGGTGGCGGTGAGGCTCTGGCGCACGTCGGGACGCGCGGCCCGGGCGAAGTCGTCGAGCGCGCCCTGCTCCCGTACGCGGGCCCGCTGGGCGGCGGCGGTGAGTTCGTCCACGAAGGCGGTGCCCGGCTGCTTGTCGCCGCCGGGCACGGACAGCGCGGCGAGGAGCAGTCCGCGGGTGGCGGAGGCCTGCTCCACGGCCTGGCCGAGGGCGGCAAGGGGCCGGGCGGTGACGAGGGCGTCGGCGGCCCGCGGCGGGGTCAGCTCGGCGAGCCGGCCGCTCGGTGCGAGGAGTTCCGCGATGACGCCGGAGTAGGCCTGGTGGGCGGCGAGGGCGCTGCCCTTGCCCTCGATGGCCTCGGTGCGGACGGCGCCCACCCGGCCGAGGGCCTGGGCGAGTTCCTCGTCCGCGTCGGCCTGGACCTCGGCGAGCTGGCGGTCGGTGCCCGCGGTGCGTTCCTGGACCGCGGCGGCCTGCGCGCCCCGCGCGCCGCCGGGGCGGCCCTTGGCCACGTACGCGGTGACGGCGTCGCGCTCGTCCCCGAGCAGGTGGGCGAGGGTGAGGGTCTGCCGGCTCTGGTCGGCGAGGGTGACCAGTTCCTGGGAGTCCTTCAGGTCCGCCGAGGCGGACAGGACGGCGGGCGCTCCCGCCACGAGCACGGCGAGCCCGGCCACGGCGACCCCGATGACCAGCCGACGGCGCACGCGGACGCGGCGCCCTGCGGGTGCGGTCGCGGCGACCGGGCCGTCGGGGGCTCGTCGGTCGGGTGCGGTGCCGTCGGGTGCGGTGCCGTTCGCGACGGTGCCGTTCTTCCGAGGCCGCTTCTTCTGCACCGGTGCTCGCAATCCTGTTTACGTGTGCTGCTCGTGCTCGTTGTCTGGTGCCTGGTACGTGCTGCTCGGTACGCGCCGCTTGCGCGCGCCTGCCGCCGTACCGCCTCAGACCCTCGCAGTGAGTTGGGAAGAGGGCCGCACATCGCCCGCCCGGCCACACGAAGGAGTGAACAGCACGGAGGAGTTGGCGACCAACTCGGCGATCGGCTGTCAGGGCCCCGCCGTGGACGGGTGGTTGAAAGATCGATGCGGCTTTTGGCAGGATGCCCGCCCACATCGCCGAGAGCCACCCCGCGGACCCCAGGAGTCCCTTCCCTACCCACCCGCCCCACTTTGGTCCGGACCTTCCGCGGCTCCTCCAGCCCGTTCGGAGCCCCGCGCGGGCAGAATGTCCGCATGCGCATCGATCTCTCCTCCGCACCCGGCAACCCGGAACGCCCCAACGAGGACTGGCTGTCGGCCGCGATCCCCGCCTCGGGAGGCGGAGTTCTGGTGGCCCTCGACGGGGTCACCCCGCCTCCGGGCGAGGTCGGATGCGCGCACGGAGTGCCGTGGTTCGCGGCCAGGCTGGGCGGCCGATTGACCGAACTGTCCGGATCGCGCCGGGACATGCCCCTCGACCAGGTCCTGGCGGAGGCCATCCGCGTCACCGCGGACGCCCACCGCGACACCTGTGACCTTTCTCACGTCCGGACGCCTCAGGCGACGGTGGTCGTGGTCCGCTGGGACGCGTCCTGCGTCGAACACCTGGTGCTCTCGGATTCCGTACTCCTCCTCCAGGCGCCGGGAGGAGAGGTGCGCGCGGTCCTCGACGACCGGCTGGACCGGATCCCGCGCGAGCGGCTGCGCACGGAGGCCTCCGCCGACGAGCTGCGCAACGCGGAGGGCGGCTTCTTCACCGCCGCCGCCGACCCGGAGGTGGCGGCCCGGGCGGTGACCGGGCGGACGCCGCGCGCGCAGGTGCGGGCGGTGGCGGCGCTCACGGACGGGGCCAGCCGGTGGACGGACACGTTCGGGGAGGGCGACTGGGCCGAATGCCTGGCGGTGCTGCGCAAGGAGGGCGCGCAGTCGCTGATCGACCGGGTGCGCGCGCTGGAATCGGACCCGGGCCGGGCGCACCGCCGCGACAAGCGCCACGACGACGCTTCGGCGGCTTACGTGGAGCTGTAGGGACACGGGGCCCGGAGGCCCGGAGGCCCGGGCGGCACCGCCGGACCACAGGCGGGCCCGCGCCCGGTCCCCGCTGTTACTCCCCGCCCGCGTTCAACTGGTTCAGGAGCCGCGCCAGTTCCGCCACTTCTCCGCGGTCCCAGTCCGCGAGCTTGCGCATGTACTGCTCGCGCCGGGCGCCCCGGACCCGCAGGAACCGCTCCCGGCCCTCCTCCGTGAGCCCGACCAGGAAGGCCCGCCCGTCCGCCGGGTCCGGCTCGCGGGCCAGCAGGCCCAGCACCTCCAGGGCCCGCAGCTGCCGGCTCATGGTGGCCTTGCCGACCCCGAAGTACGCGGCGAGCTCGGTCGCCCGCTGCCGCCCGGCGGCCTCCAGCCGTACGAGGAGCCCGTACGCGGCCGGTTCCAGCTCGGGGTGCAGCTCGCGCGCCATCTCCCCGGAGGAGGCGCGGGCCCGTCGGAGGAAGACGGACAGCTCCCGCTCCAGGGCAAGGAACTCCTGGTCTTCGGTCCCGTGCACGGCCCGCTCCTTCGCTGGTGTGTGGGCCACCAGTATTTCGCAGCGGGTGCGCCGGGGGCCCGGGGCCCCGCCGGAGCGGGGAACCCCGGGCCCCCGGCCCGGCCGGACGACCAGCGGCCGGCTGCCCGGCCGCCCGGCTGCCCGGATCACGCCGCCGCGGCCACCGCGACCTCGTCCGCGGCCAGGGCCAGCTCCAGGACCTGCCGTACGTCCGTCACCGGGTGCACCGACAGCCCTGCCAGCACCTCGGCGGGAACGTCGTCCAGGTCGGCCTCGTTCCGCTTCGGGATGATGACGGTGGTCAGCCCGGCCCGGTGCGCGGCCAGCAGCTTCTGCTTGACCCCGCCGATCGGCAGCACCCGCCCGGTCAGCGAGACCTCGCCGGTCATGGCCACGTCCGTGCGGACCTGCCGGCCCGACAGCAGCGAGGCCAGCGCCGTCGTCATCGTGACGCCCGCGCTCGGACCGTCCTTGGGCACCGCGCCCGCCGGGAAGTGGATGTGCACGCCCCGGTCCTTCAGGTCGGCGACCGGGAGTTCCAGCTCGGCGCCGTGCGAGCGCAGGAAGCTGAGCGCGATCTGCGCCGACTCCTTCATGACGTCTCCGAGCTGGCCCGTCAGCGTGAGCCCGGCCGCGCCCGTCTCGGGATCGGCCAGCGAGGCCTCGACGAACAGGACGTCACCGCCCGCCCCGGTCACGGCGAGGCCGGTGGCCACGCCCGGTACCGCGGTGCGCCGCTCGGCCGGGTCCTGCGCGGACTCCGGTACGTGGTGCGGCCGCCCGATGAGCGCGCGCAGGTCGTCGGCGCCGATCCGCAGCGGCAGCTCCCGCTCCCCCAGCTCGTGCTGGGAGGCCACCTTGCGCAGCAGCCGGGCGAGGGAACGCTCCAGGGTGCGCACGCCCGCCTCGCGGGTGTACTCCCCCGCCAGCTTGCGCAGGGCGTCCTCCTCCAGGACCACTTCCTCCTCGGCCAGGCCGGCGCGCTCCAGCTGCCGGGGCAGCAGGTGGTCGCGGGCGATGACGACCTTCTCGTCCTCGGTGTAGCCGTCGAGGCGGACCAGTTCCATGCGGTCGGCGAGGGCCTCGGGAATGGCCTCCAGGACGTTGGCGGTGGCCAGGAACACGACGTCGCTCAGGTCCAGTTCCACCTCCAGGTAGTGGTCCCGGAAGGTGTGGTTCTGGGCGGGGTCGAGGACTTCGAGCAGCGCCGCCGCCGGGTCTCCCCGGAAGTCGGAGCCGACCTTGTCGATCTCGTCGAGCAGGACGACCGGGTTCATGGACCCGGCTTCCTTGATCGCCCGTACGATCCGGCCGGGCAGCGCGCCCACGTACGTACGCCGGTGCCCGCGGATCTCGGTCTCGTCGCGGACTCCGCCGAGGGCCACGCGGACGAACTTGCGGCCCATGGCGTGGGCCACGGACTCGCCGAGGGAGGTCTTTCCGACGCCGGGAGGGCCCACGAGCGCCAGCACGGCCCCGCCCCTGCGCCCGCCGACGACGCCCATCCCGCGCTCGGAGCGGCGCTTGCGCACCGCCAGGTATTCGGTGATCCGGTCCTTCACGTCGCTCAGCCCGGCGTGCTCCGCGTCCAGGACGGCGCGGGCTCCCCGGATGTCGTACTCGTCCTCGGTCCGCTCGTTCCAGGGCAGTTCGAGCACGGTGTCCAGCCAGGTGCGGATCCAGGACCCTTCCGGGGACTGGTCGCTGGAGCGCTCCAGCTTGTCGACTTCCTTGAGCGCGGCCTCCCGTACCTTCTCGGGCAGGTCGGCGGCCTCGACGCGGGCCCGGTAGTCGTCGGACTCCTCGCCCTCCTTCTCCCCGCTGAGCTCGCGCAGTTCCTTGCGCACGGCGTCGAGCTGCCGCTTGAGCAGGAACTCGCGCTGGACCTTGTCGACGCCGTCCTGGACGTCCTTGGCGATGGACTCGGCGACGTCCTGCTCGGCGAGGTGGTCGCTGAGGGCCTTGACGGCGAGCCGCAGCCGGGCGACGGGGTCGGCCGTCTCCAGCAGCTCCACCTTCTGCTCGACGGTCAGGAACGGGGAGTAGCCGGAGTTGTCCGCGAGGGCCCCGACCCCCTCGATCTGCTGCACCCGGTCCACGACCTGCCAGGCCCCGCGCTTCTTGAGCCAGCTCGTGGCGAGCGCCTTGTACTCCTTGACGAGCTCGGCGACGGCGCCGGGCAGCGGATCGGGGACGGCCTCGTCCACCGTCTCGCCCTCGACCCAGAGCGCGGCCCCCGGCCCCGTGGTCCCGGCCCCGATACGGACCCGGCCGCGCCCGCGGATCAGCGCCCCGGGATCTCCGTCGGACAGCCGCCCCACCTGCTCCACGGTCCCGAGCACCCCGGTGCCGGTGTACTTCCCGTCGACCCGGGGCACGAGCAGCACCTTCGGCTTGCCACCTGCGGCAGCAGCCTGCGCGGCCTCGACGGCACCCCTCACCTCGGCGTCGGACAGGTCCAGCGGGACGACCATCCCGGGCAGCACGACCTCGTCGTCGAGCGGCAGCACGGGCAGGGTGAGCGTTACGGACGTCGAAGCCATGATGTTCCCTCCGGCAGTGAAGTTGAGCTATGCCGACTCAATGCACGTGAGGGTCCCAATGTTCCCCAACGCCCGTTCGCCCGGGGCGAACAGGGTCGGGCGCATCCCCGCCCAGGCAGTGCCATCGCTGGAAATACCCAGGTCGTCACGGTGAGGGCGAGGCGTGGCTCAGGCCGCCGAGATGTGGATGTCGCCCGAGGAGGTCGTCACCGCGAGGCGGGCGGCGGCGGAGGGGGTCGCGGGGAGGGTGATGTCGCGTGCGCCGGAGTCGGTGGCGACGTCGAGTGCGTACGGGGCCGCGGGGACCTTCAGCTTCGCCTCGCCCGAGCTGGTCCGCACGGCGATCGAGGCCGGGGCCGTCGTGAAGGCGAGGCGGACGTCGCCGGAGTCGGAACGGGCCTCCGCGCCCGTTCCGGACAGTTCCCCGGCGGTGATCGAGCCCGAGGACGTACGGACCTTCAGCGGGCCGGCGATCCGGTCCGCCCGGACCGGGCCGGAGGCGGTACCGACCTCCAGCGCGCCGGCGATCCGGTCCACGCGCACCCCGCCCGAGGACGTCACGACTTTGGCGGCGGCCACCCCCGACACCGCGACGCGGCCGCTGCTGCTCTTGGCCCGGACCGTGGCGGAGGCCGGTACCTCCAGCCGGTAGTCGACGGAACAGCGCCCGGAGCAATCTCCGTTGGTGAGGGTCAGCACTCCGCCGGAGAGCCGCTGGGCGGGCTCGGGCACGGTGTCGCCGTGGTAGTGGACGGTGCGGCCGACGACGACGCCGGGGCCGGATCCGACGACCACCTCGATGGATCCGCTTCCGGAGTCCGACACCTCGACCGCGGTGACGGCCTCGGCCACCGTGGCGTCCGCGCTCCCCGACTTCTCCGGTCCGCCGCGGGAGACGAGCGAGCCGAAGGAACAGCCGGTGAGCAGCAGCCCGGCGGCGAGCGCCGTGGCGGTGAGGGTGACGGTGGCCTTGGTGCCGCGCGGGCGCGTCTTCGTGGTCATGGTGTCGATCGTGCCCGCGCGGTGGCCGCGGGGGCATGGTGCGTGTGCCCGGATCCGGGGTGGGGTTAACCCCCGGGGCCCGAGCTCCCAGCCGGTTGACGGGATGCGGAAGGGGGGCGGAAAGGGGTCGGGCTAACTCCCCTGCACGACCGGCCGGTCCGGGGACGGCACGCCCCACTCGCTCCAGGAGCCGTCGTACACCGCGAGGTCCTCGTACCCGGCGAGGTCGGCGCCGAGGGCGAGCACGCAGGCGGTGACCCCCGATCCGCAGCTGAAGTACAGCCGCTCCCGCTCTCCGACCGCCGCCCCGAAGGCCGCGCGGAGCTCCGTGGCGGGGCGCATCAGGCCGTCGGGGCGCTGCAGTTCGCCGAAGGGGAGGCTGACGGCGCCCGGCATGTGGCCCCCGCGCAGGCCCGGGCGGGGTTCGGGGGCGGTCCCGGCGAAGCGTTCGCGGGTCCGGGCGTCGAGCACGGCGGCGGCCGGATCGGCCAGGGCCGCCGAGACGGTTCCGGCGTCCACCAGCAGTCCGGCGCGGGGCCGGGCCGTGAAGGAGCCGCGCGGGCCCTCGTAACCCGGCCGGCGCTCCTCCACCGGCCGCCCGGCGGCGACCCACGCGGGCAGCCCGCCGTCGAGGACGGCGACCCGGTCGAAGCCCATGCTGCGCAGCATCCACCAGGCGCGGGCGCTGGAGTAGATGCCGGCGCCGTCGTACACGACGACCGTGCTGCCGTCGTCCACGCCCAGGGCGCGCATCTCCTCGGCGAAGGCGGCGGGGCCGGGCATGGTGTGCGGGGCGGCGGCGGTGTGATCGGACAGCGCGCCGTCGAGGTCGAAGGGACGGGCTCCCGCGATCCGCCGATCCGTGTCGCGGTGCGCCCCGACCGAGGCGTCGAAGACGACGAGTCCGGGTGCACCGAGCCGCTCCGCGAGCCAGTCCCCGCCGACGAGCGGACCGGGCGGCACGAGGGAGTGGGGGCGAGTTGTGTCTGCGTCCATAAGGCACCTCCGACGGATTCCAACGGGCCCCGGCACGGTGGGCGCCCCACGGCCCATCCTGCCTCCTCCCCTCCGGCCCCAGGCCTTTCGGGTCCGGGCCGGCCCGTGGAACGGTGCGGCCGGGCGACCCGCCCGCCGGACCGGGGGGCGGGCGCGACCGGTAGGGCACAGGTCCCCCGGGGGCCGGACGGTGGGCCGGGAGCGGCCCGCAGACCCACCGGGAGCTACGGGCAGCCGCCCGGCCTGGCGAAGAGGGCCACGCGGGCACCGCGCACGTCCGTCACGGAGCACAGGTCGAAGTGGGAGACCAGCGTCTGGCGTTTCACCGCCTCCTCCGGATAGCCGTCCAACGGCTGCCCCACCGGGTCCAGCAGGGCGATCACCCGGTCCACCGCCGGGTCCAGCAGGGCCGCCCGGATCTCCTCCGGAGTCCGCTCCACGCCCTGGAGGCTCCGCGAAGCCGCCGGGGTGCGGGACAGGGCGAGGTCGCGCAGGGAACCGTAGGCCTCCGGCGAGGACAGCAGCCATTCGCGCCGCCGCGCAGGGAGGAACAGCACCGCGTCGCCCGGGCGCGCGAGTTCCCGTACGGCCGCCGCCACGGCCCGCGCGTCGTCCTTGCGGCTCTCGGGAGTGCGCAGCCACGCGGACCAGAGCCCGACGGGGACGAGCAGGACCCCGACCAGCGGCCACACCCACCACCCCCGCGCCGTGGCGAGCCGCGCCCCCGCGAGGAGGGCGAGGCCGGCGAGCGCGTAGAGGACGTACCGGTCCACGTACCAGGGGTGCACCAGCGAGACCGCGAGCAGCAGTCCGGGCGGCAGCAACGCCAGCGGCAGGGCGACCCGTACGAGTTCCCGCGCGGCCCCCCGGGCCAGGAGCAGCGAGGCGGCCGCGAGGACCCCGTACGCCGCCCAGTCCTGCCAGCTCGGCCGCCCGAGCCAGCCCAGTTGCTGCTGCGCCTGCCGCGCGCTGATCAGCGCGAGCGGCAGCAGCGCGGCCGGCACGGCCCCGGCGGCGAGCCGCCAGCCGCGCGAGCGCCGGGCGGCGAACGCGTGCGCCGGCAGCGCCAGTACGGCGAACTCGTGCAGCCAGCACCCGAGCACCATCACCACGGCGTAGGCGACCCACCGCTCGCGCAGCATCAGGTACGTGGCCCAGACGACGGCCGCGGCGACGAGCGCGTACGAGCGCCCCTCCTGGGCGTACATCTGCACGGGCGGCAGCAGCGCGTACCCGACCCCGGCCAACAGGGCGGCCCGTCCCGCGAGGTCGCCCCGCCCACCCTGACCGGGCTCCCGGCCGGGCCGCGCACCCGCCAGGTGGTGGGCCACCGCGGCCACGCCCGCCGCGGCGAGCGCGGTGGCCGCCACCGAAGGGAGGCGCAGGATCCAGAGGCCGGAGTCGCCAGTGGCGGTGGCGGTGGTGCCCGTCGCCGCGAAGACCGCGTGCATCAGGAGGTAGTAGAGGCCGTGGACGGCGTCCACCTGGCCGAGCAGTTCCCAGAGCTGCCCGAGCGGGCGGTGCGCGACCTGCCACGTGACGGACTCGTCGCGCCACAGGGAGCCGCCGCGCGAGAGGCCCCAGAGGCCGAGTGCGACGGCGGTGAGCGGCGGCAGCCAGCGCCAAAGGGCGAAGCGGCGGATGTCGGCCTCCGAGTGCTATCCGTGCGGGTGGTGCTGACTCCATACTCGGGGTTCGAGCCGGATACCTGCGGGGGTGGGGCGTGCGAGCACGTGGTGGGCGAGTGGGCTTGGCGACGGCGGCCGTGGCGCTGGCCGTGATGGCGGCCTTGGGCGGGTGCTCCTCCGGCGACTCCGAGGACGGGGCCTCACCGAAGCCGAACGCGAGCACGGGCACGGGCACCGGCCCCGCCACGAGCGCTCCGTCCGGGACGGCGACGGACGCTTCGGGGACGCCGTCCCCCGGTCAGAGCGCCGGCCAGAGCCCGGACCCGGGCACCGGTACGACCGGTCCCGCCCCGCAGCCCGCGCCGAGCACCTCCGCCCCCGCACCCGGTGCCTCGCCGCCCGGCGCCGACGAGACGCTCGTCGCGGTCACCCGCAGCGGCGGAATCAGCGGAAAGACCAGCACCTTGATCATCAAGGGGGACGGATCGTTCCTCCGGCTCAACGCGAAGGCCGAGACGGTCGACCACGACAAGCTCTCGGCGGCCGCCCTCGCGAAACTGCGCACCGCGCTCCAGGAGGCGGACTTCCCCCGCCTGCCCCGGATCTCGATGCCCAAGGAGCCGGTCTTCGACGCGTTCACGTACGCCTTCCGGCACGGAGGCTACGAGGTCGCCGCCGCCCAGACCGCGCTGCCCCGGCCCCTGGAGGGGGTCCTGGGGGCCCTGCCGGCCTTCGAGCCGCGCTGAGGAGAAGCAGGGGAGCCAGGAGGCCAAAGGAGTCAGGGGAGTCGGCGGAGCCAGGGCGCCGCCGCTGTCGGCCGGCCCCTCACAGTCCCGTTCCCGCCACCGTGATCTCCCGCAGCCGCCGGTCCAGGTACGCGCGGAGCAGGAGCGCCATGTCCACGCCCTGCGGGTCCAGCACCCACTGGATCTGGAACCCGTCCATCACCGCGATGATCTCGCGGCCGACGGCCTCGCAGTCCGCGTCCGGCCGCATCTCGCCGCGCGCGACGCCCGCCCGGAGCAGGTCGACGGTGTAGCCGAGGACCCGGTCGTAGCGCTGCCGGAAGTAGGCGTGCGCGGGGTGGCCCGGGTTCCCGGACTCGCCGACCAGCGTGTTGTACATCCGTACGAGCCCGGGCCTGCGGGCGTTCTCCTCGGCGAGGGCGACCACGGCGGCGAAGTGCGCGGCGACCGAGGGGACCTCCTCCGCGGGCCCGCTGAAGAGCCGTTCGACGTCGTGCTGCTCGCTCTGCGCCAGCACGGACAGCAGCAGGTCCTCCTTGCCGCGGAAGTGGTGGAGCAGGCCGCCCTGGGTGATCCCGCAGTCGTTGGCGATCCGGGCGAGCGAGGAGGCGTGGAAACCCCACTGCGCGAAGTGCTCGACGGCGGTGTCGAGGATCTTCTGGCGACGGGCGTCGCCCACCGCGTAGCCGCCCCGGGCGGTCGCCGCCTTGGGGGCCGCTTTGGGGGCCGCCTTGGGGGCCGTTCGGCCCTTGTCCTGTGCCATGCGGACCACCCTAAACCGGACCGTTTCCGGCCACTCCGAGGGAGTGATCCAGCTCACTCCACGAAAACCTAGTGGGTGCATGGTTTTCGCGCCTACGGTGAAACCGCCCGGTCGGCGACGAGGCCGACGCGGAGACGCTGGAGCCCTCATGCCGCTCACGCAGGACCCCGGAAGTGCCCTCGCCGCCACCGACCGACCCGATCCGGCCACCCCGGCCGACGCCCCGGCCGACGCCCCCGCCAAGCTGATCTTCGGCCTGGTCGCCGCCCAGCTCGGCGTCTGCATCGCCGTCTTCACCCCGATCGTGGTGACCCTGGCCCTGCGCGTGGCCCAGATCGTCCCGGAGGCCGAGCGCGGCGCCGCCCTCGGCAAGGTGCTCTCCGTCGGAGCGCTCCTCGCCCTCGTCGGCAACCCGCTCTTCGGCGCCCTCTCCGACCGCACGACCAGCCGGTTCGGCCGCCGCCGCCCCTGGCTCGTGGGCGGCATGGCGGTCGCCGCCGTCGGCCTGACCGTCGTCGGCCTCGGCTCCAGCGTCACCACGCTGCTCGTCGGCTGGGCCATCGCGCAGCTCGGCTGCAACGCGGCCCTGTGCATGGTCACCGCCTGCATCCCGGACCTGATCCCGGAGCACCAGCGCGGCCGCGTCTCCGGCATGGTCGGCATGATGCTGTCCGTCTCGATGGTGGCGGGCAGCTTCCTCGCGCAGCTGTTCACGGAGAACATGGCGCTGGCGTTCGTCGTCCCGGCCGTCGTCGGCGTCCTCGGGGTGTGCGTGCTGGCCGCCGTGATGCCCGACCGGCCGGCCCGCGCCGAGTCCGTGGCCTCGTACGGCCTGCGGGAGTTCCTGCACAGCTTCTGGGTGAATCCGCGCAAGAACCCCGATTACTCGTGGAACTTCGCGAGCCGCTTCCTGGTCTTCATCGGCATCGCCTGCGTGACCAGCTACCAGGTGTACTTCCTGATGGACCGCCTCGGCGTCGCCGAGGGCGAGGTCGCCTCGAAGATGTTCACCACCACCCTCGTCACCGTCGGCGGCGTCGTGGTCGGCTCCCTCGCCGGCGGCTGGCTGTCCGACGCCACCGGCCGCCGCAAGCCCTTCGTGCTCGCGTCCGCCTTCGTCATCGGCATCGGACTGCTGCTGATCGCCACCGCGGGCACCTTCGGGATGTTCCTCTTCGCCGTGGCCGTCTTCGGCTTCGGCGAGGGCCTCTACCTCGCGGTCGACGTGGCGCTCGCCGCCGCCGTCCTGCCGGATCCGGAGACCGCCGCGAAGGACATGGGCGTGCTGAACATCGCCAACGCCCTCCCGCAGTCCCTGGTCCCGATGCTCGCGCCGTTCGTCCTCGCCATCGGCGGAGGGGGCAACTACGGCGCCCTCTTCCTCGTCGGCGGCATCGCGGCGGCCGTCGGCGCCGCCCTCGTCCAGTTGATCCGCTCGGTCAGGTGACGGCCCGCCCGACCGTGCCCGCCACCGCCCAAGCACCCGGCCCTGACGACCCCGGCCCCGGCCCCGGCCAGCCGTCCGGCCCCACACCCGCCCCGACGCACGCCCCCACGCACGCTCCCGCTCCCGCACCCGCCTCCGCGACCTCCCGCGCGACCGACCTCCTCAGGAGCCCCGCCATGAACGCCACCCCGACGCCCCCGACCAACCCCGCCACCCCCCTCCCCTACCGCGACGCCTCCCTCCCCGTGGACCGGCGCGTCGAGGACCTGCTCTCCCGCATGACCCTGGAGGAGAAGGCCGGCCAGCTCTTCCACTCGATGCTGATGATGAACGCGGACGGCACCCCGGTCACCGAGACCGACGGCTCGATCCTCCCGTTCACCACCCCCGAGCTGATCGAGGGCCGCCACCTCACGCACTTCAACCTCCTCGGCAGCTACGGCGCCCGCGCGATGGCGACCTGGCAGAACGCCGTCCAGGAAATGGCCGCCGGCACCCGCCTCGGCATCCCGGTGACCCTGTCGACCGACCCCCGGCACTCCTTCACCGACAACGTCGGCGCCTCCTTCAACGCCGGCGCCTTCTCCGCCTGGCCCGAGGCCATCGGCCTGGCCGCGATCGGCGACCCGGAGCTGGTCTTCGAGTTCGCCGACATCATGCGGCGCGAGTACCTCTCCGTCGGTTTCCGCGTCGCCCTGCACCCGCAGATCGACCTGGCCACGGAGCCGCGCTGGGCCCGCCAGTCGGGCACCTTCGGCTCGGACGCGAAGCTGACGGGCGAGCTCGTCCAGGCGTACGTACGCGGCCTGCAGGGCGAGACCCTCGGCGCGGCCTCGGTCTCCGCGATGGTCAAGCACTTCCCCGGCGGCGGCCCGCAGAAGGACGGCGAGGACCCGCACTTCGCGCACGGCAAGGAACAGATCTACCCGGGCGGGATGCGCGAGCACCACCTGGAGCCGTTCAAGGCGGCCATCGCGGCCGGCTGCTCGCAGATGATGCCGTACTACGGCCAGCCCATCGGCACCGACTGGGATGAGGTCGGCTTCGGCTTCAACAAGGGCGTCGTCACCGGCCTGCTCCGCGAGCAGCTCGGCTTCCAGGGCATCGTCTGCACCGACTGGGGCCTGATCACGGACTCGGTGATCTTCGGCGAGCCGCACCCGGCCCGCGCCTGGGGCGTGGAGCACCTGAGCGTCGCCGAGCGGGCGGCCCTGGCGCTGGAGGCGGGCTCGGACCAGTTCGGCGGCGAGCAGTGCCCCGAAGTCGTCGTGGAGCTGGTCCGCTCGGGCCGGATCTCCGAGGCCCGGATCGACGCGTCCGTGCGCCGGCTGCTGCGCGAGAAGTTCGTCCTCGGCCTCTTCGAGAACCCGTACGTGGACCCGGACGCGGCGGCCGAGACCGTCGGCCGCGCCGACTTCGCGGCGGCCGGCGCCGCGGCCCAGCGGCGCTCCCTGACGGTGCTCACCAACACCGGGAAGACCCTGCCGGTCTCCGGCCGGCCGAAGCTGTACGTCAAGGACGTGGACGCGGACGTCGCGGCGGCGTACGGCGAACTCGTGTCCGACCCGGCCGAGGCGGACCTGGCGGTGCTGCGGCTGCGCACCCCGCACGAGCCCCGCACGAACATCTTCGAGTCCTTCTTCCACTCGGGTTCGCTGGCCTTCCCCGAGCCGGAGCTCACCGGGATCCTGTCCTTCCTGGACGCCGTCCCGACCCTGGTCTGCATCAACCTGGAGCGGGCCGCGGTGATCCCCGAGATCGCGGAGCGGGCGGCCGCACTGATCGCGGACTACGGGGCTTCGGACGCCGCCCTCCTGGACGTGGCCTTCGGCCGGGCGGCCGCCGGGGGGCGGCTGCCCTTCGAACTCCCGCGCTCCATGGAGGCGGTGGCCGCCTCCCGCCCGGACGTCCCGAACGACACCGAGAACCCGGTGTTCCCGCACGGCCACGGCCTGACCCTGTAGCCCTGCGGGGCCCGCAGGCCCCTGGGGCTCCGCCCCAGACCCCGCGCCTCAAACGCCGGCGAGGCTGGATTTTCCAGCCCGCCGGCGTTCTCATGCGGGCCGGCGCCGGCCAAATCCAGTCCGCCCGGCGTTTGAACCGCAGGTCCGGGGGCAGAGGCCCCGGCAACGAACCCGCGCAGCGAACCCGTCATAGCCGGAGCTCAGCCGCTCCTCTACGCTGCACCCCTACCACGCGGGATCTTCAGGGGCGGGACATGGAACAGACGCACACCACCACCCACAACGGCGCCGCGGCCACCCCCGGCGCGCAGCGGCGGGTACTCGTCGTCGAGGACGACCACACCATCGCGGAGGCCATCGCGGCCCGGCTCCGCGCCGAGGGCTTCCAGGTCCAGACGGCCGCGGACGGGCCGGCGGCCGTGGCCGCGGCCGAGGGCTGGCTGCCGGACCTCCTGGTCCTGGACGTCATGCTGCCGGGCTTCGACGGCCTGGAGGTCTGCCGCCGGGTCCAGGCCCAGCGGCCCGTCCCGGTGCTCATGCTCACCGCCCGGGACGACGAGACCGACATGCTCGTCGGCCTCGGGGTCGGCGCCGACGACTACATGACGAAGCCCTTCTCGATGCGCGAGCTGGCCGCGCGGGTCCACGTACTCCTGCGGCGGGTGGAGCGGGCCAACGTGGCCGCGCACGCCCCGCGCGGAGCCACCCTGCGCCTCGGCGATCTGGAGATCGACCACGCGCAGCGCCGGGTCCGCGTGCACACCGAGGACGTGCACCTGACGCCGACGGAGTTCGACCTGCTGGTGTGCCTGGCCGGGACCCCGCGGGCGGTGCTCTCGCGGGAGCAGCTGCTCGCCGAGGTGTGGGACTGGGCCGACGCGTCCGGGACCCGTACGGTCGACAGCCACATCAAGGCGCTGCGCCGGAAGATCGGCGCCGAGCGGATCCGTACGGTCCACGGCGTCGGGTACGCCCTGGAGACCCCGGCGCAGCCGTGAGCGGCTACCGGCCGCCGGGGCAGCGGCCGACCGGGGGGCTGCGGCCCTTCTCACCGTTCTCGATCAAGACCAAGCTGGGCACGCTCGTGGTGGTGTCGGTCTTCATCACCACGGGCCTGCTGATGGTGGCCTTGCGCACGGCCACCGAGGTGCGCTTCATCACGGTGTTCTCGGTGATCGCCTCGATGCTGATCACCCAGTTCGTGGCGCACAGCCTGACGGCGCCGCTGGACGACATGACCACCGTGGCCCGGGCGATATCCCACGGGGACTACACGCGCCGGGTGCGCGGGGCGGGCCGCCGCGACGAGCTGGGCGACCTGGCCTCCACCATCAATCTGATGGCGGACGACCTGGAGGCGGTGGACCGGCACCGCAAGGAGCTCGTCGCCAACGTCTCGCACGAGCTGCGCACCCCGATCGCGGCCCTGCGGGCGGTACTGGAGAACGTGGTGGACGGGGTCTCCGCCGCCGACCCCGAGACCATGCGCACGGCCCTGAAGCAGACCGAGCGGCTCGGCCGGCTGGTGGAGACCCTGCTGGACCTCTCCCGCGTGGACAACGGGGTGGTGCCGCTGCGGGCCCGCCGCTTCGAGGTGTGGCCCTACCTGTCGGGGGTGCTGAAGGAGTCGGGCCTGGCGGCCGCCGGCCGGCCGGGGCTGTCCTCCGGCTCGGGCGGGCACACCCGCAACGACGTCCACCTCCACCTGGACGTGTCCCCGCCGGACCTGACGGCGTACGCGGACGCCGAGCGGCTGCACCAGGTGGTGGCGAACCTGATCGACAACGCGGTCAAGCACAGCCCGCCGCACGGCCGGGTCACGGTCCACGCCCGGGCGGGCGACGCGCCCGGAGGTCTGGTGCTCGAAGTCCGGGACGAAGGTCCCGGAATTCCGGAGGCGGAGCGCCACCGGGTCTTCGAGCGGTTCAACCGGGGCAGCGCGAGGGGCGGCGACGGCGGCACGGGCCTGGGCCTGGCCATCGCCCGCTGGGCGGTCGGCCTGCACGGGGGCGACATCGGAGTGGCCGAATCGTCACGGGGCTGCCGGATCCTTGTCACACTTCCGGGCAGCTCGCAGGCATCGAGTTGACGTAGGGTTCGAGTGGGAAGGACATGATCTCGGCCACACAAGCCGGGGTCCGTCAGGGGTGCGAAGCCAGGGGGCCGCAACCGCGGTGCCTCCTGCCCGAACCACGCTTGTTTCCCGCCATTCCTGGTGGTGAAACCCGCCGTTCGATGTGACCTACGCGACGTAAGTCCCGCCCGGTCTGCATCTCACGGCCCGGGAGGCGTAGCCTTTATTCCCGCTGTCCATACCTTGTGAAGCGGAAGAGGGCGGTTGCCGCCGTGTCGCCACAGTCCCCCAGTAACTCGAGCACCACGACCGAAGCAGGAGAAGGCGGGAAGAACCCCGCCCCAGGCTTCGGCGCGAATGAGTGGCTCGTCGACGAGATCTATCAGCAGTACCTCCAGGACCCGAACTCGGTCGACCGGGCCTGGTGGGACTTCTTCGCCGACTACAAGCCGGGGGGCGCTGTCGCTCCGGTGAAGGCGGATAAGCCCACGGACCGGCCCGCTCCCCCCGCCGCGACGACGACGGACGGCGCCTCCGCACAGGCCGCCCCCGTCACCGCCGCGACTCCGCAGGCTTCCGACGCCGCCGCCACAGGGACGGCGAGCCTCGCGCCCGCCACCCCGGTCGCCGCGCCCACGACGCCCGTGTCAGCACCTGCCCCTGTACCTGCCACCCCCTCTGGTGCCCCTGCTGTGACTGTCACCTCCCAGGCCCCGGCCGCCGCCGCACCGGCTGCCGCTGCCCCTCAGGCCCCGGCTCCCGCCGCCGCCCCCGCCTCCGTAGCCCCCCAGAAGGCCGCGCCCGCCACCGAGGCCCCTGCCGGCCCCGAACTGGTGACGCTCCGCGGCCCGGCGGCTGCCGTGGTCAAGAACATGAACGCCTCCCTGGAAGTGCCGACGGCCACGTCCGTCCGAGCCGTCCCGGTGAAGCTGCTGTTCGACAACCGCATCGTCATCAACAACCACCTGAAGCGCGCCCGGGGCGGGAAGATCTCCTTCACCCACCTCATCGGCTACGCGATGGTGCAGGCCATCAAGGCCATGCCGTCGATGAACTACTCCTTCGCGGAGAAGGACGGCAAGCCGACCCTGGTCAAGCCGGAGCACATCAACTTCGGCCTCGCGATCGACCTGGTGAAGCCCAACGGCGACCGCCAGCTCGTCGTCGCCGGCATCAAGAAGGCCGAGACCCTCAACTTCTTCGAGTTCTGGCAGGCCTACGAGGACATCGTCCGCCGGGCCCGCATCGGCAAGCTGACGATGGACGACTTCACCGGGGTGACGGTCTCCCTCACCAACCCCGGCGGCCTGGGCACCGTCCATTCCGTGCCCCGCCTGATGCCCGGACAGTCGGTCATCATGGGCGTCGGCTCCATGGACTACCCCGCCGAGTTCCAGGGCACCTCGCAGGACACCCTGAACAAGCTGGGCATCTCCAAGGTCATGACCCTGACCTCGACCTACGACCACCGGGTCATCCAGGGCGCGGCCTCCGGCGAGTTCCTGCGCATCGTCGCGAACATGCTGCTCGGCGAGAGCGGCTTCTACGACGACGTCTTCGAGGCGCTGCGCATCCCGTACGAGCCGGTCCGCTGGCTCCGGGACATCGACGCCTCGCACGACGACGACGTCACGAAGGCCGCCCGCGTCTTCGAGCTGATCCACTCCTACCGGGTCCGCGGCCACGTCATGGCCGACACCGACCCGCTGGAGTACAAGCAGCGCAAGCACCCCGACCTCGACATCACCGAGCACGGCCTCACCCTGTGGGACCTGGAGCGCGAGTTCGCGGTCGGCGGCTTCTCCGGCAAGTCGATGATGAAGCTCCGCGACATCCTCGGCGTGCTGCGCGACTCGTACTGCCGCACCACCGGCGTCGAGTTCATGCACATCCAGGACCCGAAGCAGCGCCGCTGGATCCAGGACCGCATCGAGCGCCCGCACTCCAAGCCGGAGCGCGAGGAGCAGCTGCGGATCCTGCGCCGGCTGAACGCGGCGGAGGCCTTCGAGACCTTCCTGCAGACGAAGTACGTCGGCCAGAAGCGCTTCTCCCTGGAGGGCGGCGAGTCCGTCATCCCGCTGCTCGACGCCGTCATCGACTCGGCCGCCGAGGCCCGCCTCGAAGAGGTCGCGATCGGCATGGCCCACCGCGGCCGCCTGAACGTCCTGGCGAACATCGTCGGCAAGTCGTACGCGCAGATCTTCCGCGAGTTCGAGGGCAACCTCGACCCGAAGTCCATGCACGGCTCCGGCGACGTCAAGTACCACCTGGGCGCCAACGGCACCTTCACGGGCCTGGACGGGGAGCAGATCAAGGTCTCGCTCGTCGCCAACCCCTCGCACCTGGAGGCGGTGGACCCGGTCCTGGAGGGCGTGGTCCGCGCCAAGCAGGACATCATCAACAAGGGCGGCACGGACTTCACGGTCCTGCCCGTCGCCCTGCACGGCGACGCGGCCTTCGCGGGCCAGGGCGTCGTCGCCGAGACGCTGAACATGTCGCAGCTGCGCGGTTACCGCACCGGCGGCACCGTGCACGTGGTCATCAACAACCAGGTCGGCTTCACCGCCGCCCCGGAGTCCTCGCGTTCCTCGATGTACGCGACCGACGTGGCCCGCATGATCGAGGCGCCGATCTTCCACGTGAACGGCGACGACCCGGAGGCGGTGGTCCGCATCGCGCGGCTCGCCTTCGAGTTCCGTCAGGCGTTCAACAAGGACGTGGTCATCGACCTCATCTGCTACCGCCGCCGCGGTCACAACGAGTCGGACAACCCGGCGTTCACGCAGCCGCTGATGTACGACCTGATCGACAAGAAGCGCTCGGTGCGCAAGCTGTACACCGAGTCCCTCATCGGTCGCGGCGACATCACCCTGGAAGAGGCGGAGCAGGCGCTCCAGGACTTCCAGGGCCAGCTGGAGAAGGTCTTCGCGGAGGTCCGCGAGGCCGCCACGCAGCCCGCGGTCACCACGGTGGCGCCCGCCCAGGTCGCGCAGGAGTTCCCGGTCGCCGTGAACACCGCGATCTCCCAGGAGGTCGTCAAGCGGATCGCCGAGGCCCAGGTCAACATCCCCGACGGCCACACGGTCCACCCGCGCCTGCTGCCGCAGCTGCAGCGCCGCGCGGCGATGATCGACGACGGCACCATCGACTGGGGCATGGGCGAGACCCTGGCCTTCGGCTCGCTGCTGATGGAGGGCACCCCGGTCCGGCTGTCCGGCCAGGACTCCCGCCGCGGCACCTTCGGTCAGCGCCACGCGGTCCTCATCGACCGGGAGACGGGCGAGGACTACACCCCGCTGCTCTACCTGTCGGACGACCAGGCCCGCTACAACGTCTACGACTCGCTGCTCTCCGAGTACGCGGCCATGGGCTTCGAGTACGGCTACTCGCTGGCCCGCCCGGACGCGCTGGTCCTCTGGGAGGCCCAGTTCGGCGACTTCGTCAACGGCGCGCAGACCGTCGTCGACGAGTTCATCTCCTCCGCCGAGCAGAAGTGGGGCCAGACGTCCGGCGTCACGCTCCTCCTGCCGCACGGCTACGAGGGCCAGGGCCCGGACCACTCGTCCGCCCGCCCGGAGCGCTTCCTGCAGATGTGCGCGCAGGACAACATGACGGTGGCCATGCCCACGCTCCCGTCGAACTACTTCCACCTGCTGCGCTGGCAGGTCCACAACCCGCACCACAAGCCGCTCATCGTCTTCACCCCGAAGTCGATGCTGCGTCTGAAGGCGGCGGCGTCGAAGGCGGAGGAGTTCACGACCGGTTCGTTCCGTCCGGTCATCGGCGACACCCGGATCTCCTCCGGAGCGGGTGACCCGAACGAGATCCGCAAGGTCGTCTTCTGCGCGGGCAAGGTCTACTACGACCTGGAGGCCGAGCGCGAGAAGCGCGGCATCACCGACACGGCGATCATCCGCATCGAGCGCCTCTACCCCCTCCCGGGTGCCGAACTCCAGGCAGAGATCGCCAAGTTCCCGAACGCGGCGAAGTACATCTGGGCCCAGGAGGAGCCGGCGAACCAGGGCGCGTGGCCCTTCATCGCGCTCAACCTGATCGACCACCTCGACCTGGCGGTCGGCGCGGACGTCCCGGCCGGCGAGCGCCTGCGCCGCATCTCCCGCCCGCACGGCTCGTCCCCGGCGGTCGGCTCGGCCAAGCGCCACCAGGCGGAGCAGCAGCTCCTCCTCAACGAGGTCTTCGAGGCGTAAGCCTCACACCTCCCGGAAGGCCCGGCCCCCCTGCGGGGGCCGGGCCTTCCGGCGCTTCCAGCCCGTCCGGCGTTCGCGGACCGGGTCCGGGCAGAGCCCGGGGAACGGTGGAAGGGCGGGTAGGGGACGGCCCCGCGCAGCGGCCCACCCCGTCAGCCGGACGCGTACGGGGCCAGGTTCGGGTGCGCCTCGCACCAGGCGGCCCGGTCCCGCTCCACCACCCCGCGGGCCACCGCGTACCGAGACCCCGGCGCCGGCACCCCGTCCATGGCCCGCTCCGCAGCAGCCATCGCCTCGGCGAACACCCGACCCCCCGGGGTGAGTTCCGGGCACGACACCAGAACGGGCAGCACCGCCGCCACCTGCGCCCGCACCCGCGCGTGCTGCGCCCACGCCCCCCTGGCCCCGTAGAGCGCCGCGCGCTGCCAGTAGCCCGCCAGTCCGAGATGCGCGTACGCGCCCCGCAGGAGCCCCTCCAGCGGCCGCGGATCGGTCCTCCAGGGTGCCCAGTACCGTGCGGCACGGTCGGCGGTGTGCAGCGGGAGCACCTCCGCGAGGGCCGCCAGCTTCCCGTGCTGCACTTCGAACACGAGGGTCGCGGCCAGCGCGGGCGGCGGCTGGGCCCGCGCCAGGACGGAGCCCGCCGCGGCGGGCAGGGTCGCGCCGTAGGACCGGGAGCTGCCGGACAGCGGGACCAGGCAGCGCAGCAGCCTGCCGGCCTCCTCCGCGCGGGCGGTGTCGTAGCGCCGCAGCAGGCTGAGGGCCCCGGACCACTGGGTGTCCCAGCGCTTGTGCCCCTTGGGGGTGAGCCGCCGGGCGGCGGGCACCGTCCCGGGGGCGCGGTACGGGTCCAGGTCGTCCAGGGCGGTCCGCCCGTCGGGCAGCGCGTGCAGGGCCAGCGCCTCCGGGTTGCCGGGGTCCCAGGAGCCCTCGGTGAGGGCGAGCGGGCCCGGCCGGTCCGGGCGCAGCAGTCCGAGGGTGGGCAGGGCGAGGCGTCCGTGCGCGGGCCGCAGCGTGATCTTGAAGCCGATCCCGGCGCGCAGCGCCGCGGCGGCGGCGAGCGCCCCGAGGTGTCCGAGGTCCGCGGGCGGCCCGTGCCGCGTGCGCAGCCGGCGCAGCGTCTCCTCGGCCCACACCCCGGTGGCCGGATAGTGCACCACGTCGGCCACCGCGCCGGGGTCGCGGCGCCCGGCCTCCGCCAGCAGGGCCCAGCGCTCGGCGGCCTCCCCGGCGCGGGCGCCGGGCAGTTCCCCGAGCTCGCGCAGCAGCCGCAGCCGCCGGGCCCGCCGTACGCCGCACACCAGCGCGGTCCCCTCGGCGGACGGCTCGGTGGAACCGAGGGCCCGCAGCACGCCGTCGCTCGGCTCGGGGTGATCCATGCATACCTCCCGCCGCGGACCCTTCATCCCTGCCCTGGGGAGGGGCTCCGCGAACGGCGGAAAGCGGTCAGGTCCGGGCCCGGCGGGGCGGCGGATTATCCTGACGGGACACACCCGAACACCCGACCACCGCACGGAGCCCGACTTGTACTTCACCGATCGCGGCATCGAGGAGCTGGAGAAGCGGCGCGGCGAGGAGGAGGTCACCTTCGAGTGGCTCGCCGAGCAGCTGCGCACCTTCGTCGACCTGAACCCGGACTTCGAGGTCCCGGTGGAACGCCTCGCCACCTGGCTGGCCCGCCTGGACGACGAGGACGAGGACGAGGACTAGAGCGAGTAGCCGGCAGCACGACGAACGGCATGACGAAGGGGCCCGACCGCAGTGCGGTCGGGCCCCTTCGTCATCGTCCTCGGGACAAGGCCGATCAGGCGCGGAGCCTGATCAGGCGGCCTTGGTCTCCCAGAAGATGCGGTCGATCTCGGCGATGAGCTCCAGCGCCTTGGCGCCGGTCGCCGGGTCGTTCGACGCCTTGGCGGCCGAGAGGGCCTTCAGGGTGTCGTTGACCAGGGTGTGCAGCTGCGGGTACTTCTCGAAGTGCGGCGGCTTGAAGTAGTCGCTCCACAGCACGGAGACGTGGTGCTTCGCGAGCTCGGCGCGCTGCTCCTTGATGGTGATGGCGCGCGCGCGGAAGTCGGCGTCGTCGTTGGCCTGGTACTTCTCCTGCACGGCCTTGACGGACTCGGCCTCGATGCGGGCCTGGGCAGGGTCGTACACGCCGCACGGAAGATCGCAGTGGGCGGAGACCTTCGCCTTGGGGGCGAAGAGGCGGGAAAGCATGGAGTTTGTCCTCCTCGTGATCGTCTTCTCAAGGGGGAGATTACTCCGTGAGAAAGACGATTTCGCGGCCGCCCCCGTGGGGTTGGGACAAAAGTCCAGGGGTGTGCCCGGGCCGGTGACCGAATGTACGGAAGAGTGCGGCAGCATGCGGGGGGCACGAAGAGTGGACCAGAGCGGTTACGGAGGTCACGGATGACGGGGAGCACGCGCTCGCGCGGCCGGTCGCGGGAGTGGGAGTCGCCGTTGAAAAGGATCGGGACCGTGGAGGTGAGCGGCCCCTCGATGGCGCCGACCCTGGAGAACGGGGACCAGCTGCTGGTCCGCTACGGGGCCCCCGTGCGGCCGGGCCACGTGGTGGTGCTGCGCCACCCGTTCCAGCAGGACCTGCTGGTCGTGAAGCGGGCGGCGGAGCGGCGGCCGGGCGGCTGGTGGGTGCTGGGCGACAACCCGTACAACGAGACGGGCGACAGCACGGACTACGGCGCGGTCCCCGACGAGCTGGTGCTGGCGACGGCGGTGGTCCGCTTCCGGCCGCGCCCCCGGCCGGAACACGCGGCGGAGGGTCAGCGCTCGCTGAGGGCGTGGCTCTCCTGGGCTTCCTCGGCGCTGCGCCCGCTGTGGGCGGACTCCTCGGCCTCCAGCCGCTTGCGGGCGCGATAGGCGGCGACGTTGGCGCGCGTGGCGCACCGGTCGGAGCAGTACCGCCGGGAGCGGTTGGTGGAGGTGTCGAGGTAGGCGTTGCGGCAGGGCGGGGCCTGGCAGAGGCCGAGCCGGTCCGGGCCGTGCTCGGTGAGGTGGAAGGCCAGCCCGAAGCACGCGATCGCGGCGTAGCCGGCGGAGGCGTTGGAGGGGTGGTCGGCCAGGTGGATGTGCCAGTTCGGGCCGCCGTGCTCGCCGATCGTCTCGTGCCCCGAGACCTGCGGGCTGACCGGGAACTCCATGAGCAGTGAGTTCAGCAGGTCGACGGCGAGGACGTGGTCCCCGCCGTCGGCGGCCTCGAAGACGGTGCGCAGCCGGCCGCGGACGTTGCGGAAGCGGGTGACGTCACCGTCCGTGACCCGGCGGGCCATCTGGACGCTGGCACCGAAGAGCGCACGGACGGCGTCCACGGAGGTCAGCGAGTCCTTGTTGCGGGCCGGCTCCTCGGTGTTGACCAGGCGCACGGCGTAGTCCGAGTAATGGGCCAGTTCCACTTGTAGTCCTTACGGCTGCAGATTAGTGTCTCCGGTAACGGCTGAGACATGTTCGAGGGTATTACGCGTGGAGGATTTCGTGGCGGATACGGCACGCTTCGATACGGCAGCACCGACCGACTGGCAGGCCTGGCAGGACAGCTGGGACCGGCAGCAGGAGTGGTACATGCCGGACCGCGAGGAGCGGTTCCGGGTGATGCTGGACATGGTGGAGGCTCTGGTCGGCACAGCCCCCCGGGTGCTCGATCTCGCGTGCGGTACGGGAAGTATCACGGACCGCGTCTTCAAGAGGTTCCCGGAATCCACCAGTACGGGAGTCGATCTCGACCCCGCGCTGTTGACGATCGCCCGCGGCCACTTCGCCGGCGACCCCCGCGTCACTTTCGTGACCGCCGACCTCAAGGACCCCGACTGGCGCGCGGCCCTCCCCCACGGCTCCTACGACGCCATCCTGACGGCCACCGCCCTGCACTGGCTGCCCAGCGAGGACCTCGCCGTCCTCTACGGGCAGCTCGCGCCCCTGCTGCGCACCGGCGGGGTGTTCATGAACGCCGACCACATGCCCGACCCCGCCACCCCCCGGATCAACGCCGCCGAGCGCGCACACCGGCACGGCGGAATGGACCGGGCGAAGGCGGCCGGGGCGCTGGACTGGCGCGAGTGGTGGGAGCTCGCGGCCGCCGACCCCGTGCTCGCCGAGCCGACGAAGGCCCGTTTCGAGATCTACGGCGAGCACGCCGACGGGGACACCCCGCCGGAGTCCTGGCACGCGGCCACGCTGCGCGACGCCGGCTTCTCGGAGGCCCGTACGGTCTGGCGCTCGCCCTCCGACGGGCTGGTGCTGGCCCTGAAGTAGGCCCCGGCCCGCAGTGCGGGCCGGACGTGCCTGAGGGGCGGTACGGATGTCCGTACCGCCCCTCACGCGTGGAACGCCGCCGGCCTACAGGACCTTCGAGAGGAAGGCCTTCGTCCGGTCGTGCTGCGGGTTGCCCAGGACCTCGCGGGGGTGGCCGGATTCGACCACCACACCGCCGTCCATGAAGACGAGGTTGTCGCCGACCTCGCGGGCGAAACCCATCTCGTGGGTGACCACGATCATGGTCATGCCCGACTCGGCCAGGTCCCGCATGACGTCGAGGACGTCACCGACGAGCTCCGGGTCGAGCGCCGAGGTGGGCTCGTCGAAGAGCATCAGCTTCGGCTCCATCGCCAGCGCACGGGCGATCGCCACACGCTGCTGCTGACCACCGGAGAGCTGGGTGGGATAGTTCCCGCCCTTGTCGCCGAGACCGACCCGGTCCAGGAGCTTGACCGCACGCGCCCGCGCGACGGCCTTGCTCTCGCCCTTGACCATGACCGGGGCTTCCATGACGTTCTCTATGGCCGTCATGTGCGGGAAGAGGTTGAACCGCTGGAAGACCATGCCGATGTCCCGGCGCTGCGCCGCGACCTCGCTGTCCTTCAGCTCGTAGAGCTTCCCGGCCTTCTCCTTGTAGCCGACCAGCTGGCCGTCCACCGAGAGCCGCCCGGCATTGATGCGCTCCAGGTGGTTGATGCAGCGCAGGAACGTCGACTTGCCGGAGCCCGACGGGCCGACCAGGCAGAACACCTCGCGGGGAGCGACTTCGAGGTCGATGCCCCGCAGGATGTGGGCGGCGCCGTACGACTTGTGGACGGCCTCGGCCTTGACCATCGGCTGGGCGGTCACTTCGCCACCTCCGTACGGCGGAACATGTTCAGGTTGGCCTTGAGCCGCTGGAGCGGCGTGGGCGGCAGGGAACGCAGCGAACCACGCGCGTAACGGCGCTCCAGGTAGTACTGCCCGACGCTGAACACACTGGTCAGAGCCAGGTACCAGATGGAGGCGACGAACAGCATCTCCATGATCGCACCGGCCGTGGACCCGATGTTCGACGAGGCCCGCAAAAGCTCGGTGTACTGCACCGCCGACACCAGGGACGAGGTCTTCAGCATGTTGATGAACTCGTTGCCCGACGGCGGGATGATCACGCGCATCGCCTGCGGGAGGACCACACGGCGCATGGTCTGCGTCTGGGTCATGCCCAGCGCGTGCGAGGCCTCGCCCTGGCCCTCGTCGACGGACTGGATGCCCGCACGGACGATCTCCGCCATGTACGCGCCCTCGTTCAGGCCCAGCCCCAGCAGGGCGACCATGAACGGGGTCATCAGCTCGACGGTCTCCTGCTTGTAGATCGGGCCGAGGTTCACGTACTGGAAGATCAACGACAGGTTGAACCACACCAGCAGCTGCACGTAGACCGGAGTACCGCGGAAGAACCAGATGTAGAGCCAGGCGACCGTGTTGGTCACCGGGTTCTTCGAAAGCCGCATGACCGCGAAGAGGATGCCGAGCACCAGGCCCAGCGCCATCGCGGACACACTGATGATCACGGTGTTGCCGAGGCCGGCGATGATCGAGGGATCGAAGAGCTTGTCCCCGACCGTCTTCCAGATCACATTGCCCTGCGAGAAGGCGTAGACCAGCCAGCCCAGCAGGACGATGACCACGACACCGCTGACCCAGCGGCCGTAATGCCGCACGGGGATTGCCTTGATGGCCTCGTACGGGGTACCCGAGGCGCCGGGCCCGGCCGGCGGGGTCGCCGCCGGATCCTTGTCGATCTTGTCAGTCACAACGACTGCCCTTCAGTGGAGCTCAGGAACCAGGGTCCGGGGGCGCGGGCGCCCCCGGACCGCACGGGTCACTTGCCTGCGTTGACCGTCGCGGACTGAACGGCGCTGTCCTTGACGTTCCACTTCTCCAGGACCTTGGCGTAGGAGCCGTCCTTGATGATCGCGTCGAGGGCCTGCTTCAGCGCGTCGCGCAGCTGGGTGTTTTCCTTGCTGACGCCGATGCCGAAGAGGCCGACGTCGGCCTGCGCGCCGCCGACCTCGAAGTCGTTGCCGCCGCCCGAGGTCTTCGCGATGTACGCGGCGACCGGGAAGTCGTTCAGGTCGGCCACGGCGCCGCCGGCCTTGACGCGGGTCTGGGCCTCGGCGTCGGTGTCGAAGGCCTCGATGGTGAGCTTCTTGTCACCGCACTTCGTGGCCTGCGCCTTGAAGGTGTCCTCGTAGATCGTGCCGCGCTGGACGGCGACGGTCTTGCCGCAGAGGTCGTCCAGGGACTTGATGTTCTGCGGGTTGCCCTTCTTGACGAGGAGCGAGACGCCGGAGGAGAAGTAGTCGACGAAGTCGATCCCCTTGCCGATCTGCTTGCCCTCGTCGTCGAGGCCCTTCTGGCGCTTCTCGTTGTCCGTGACCGAGGACATGATCACGTCCTGGCGGCCGGAGTAGATCGAGGTGATCAGACCGTCGAAGCTGCCCGAGGTGAACTCGAACTTCACGCCGAGCTGCTTGCCCAGGGCCTCGGCGATGTCGGGGTCGACACCGACGATCTTGCCGCCCTCGGTGAACTCCATCGGCGCGTACGCCGCGTCCGTGCCGACCTTGATGACACCCGCGTCCTGGATCTTCTTCGGCAGGGCGGAGAAGAGGGGGGCGGAGTTGGACTTCGTCGCGTCCCCGGACCCCTTCTTCTCGGTCTGGTCTCCACAGCCGGTGAGGATCAGGGCGCCGGCGACCGCGATCGCGCCGACCGCGGCGATCCGGGACCGGGCGGCGGTCGTACGGCGGGTGGTGCTAGCGGTCATGAGCTGGTTCCTCCGGCAGGTGGAAAGCATCGAAAAGCGGTCGGGCACGCCCCATCGAGTGTCGCGACCTTGTGTGATTAGGGGCATCTTGCCATTCGGACTGAGTCATTCAGGCAGCCCGTCAGGTCAAAATCGGATAACGGCAGCCGCTTCGTACCCAACAGGACTGCGGACAAGGGGCCTCAGAACCGCACGAACGGCCGTGACCTGGTCCTTTTGCCGCACTATTTGCGGCGCGTCTCGCCCATCGGACAGAGAGGTTTGGACTTTTCGCCAAAACCGGGACAAGGAGCTTATGGTCGAGCGGGAATCGACTCGTCTGGGTGAGCGTTCTTCGGGTAGAACAGATCCTTACACCCCTCATCCGGGGCTCAGGGCGCGCGTGCGGCGCGCCCGCGCGTACGAACCTCCCCTCCGCGGAGACGGACCCAAACCCGTCGACGCGGAGACGGACGCGGTGCCCGCCCACCCCTTAACCAGGAGTGGCCACCCTCAACGATTCAAAGACTTAAGGGGTTAAGACAGTGGCAGCGGAGATCGTCAATCCTCGCAGCGACAGCGTGACGGACAACAACCCGGATGCGGTGTTCGCGCTGCACCGGGGCGGAAAGATGGCCATCGTGGCCACCGTGCCCGTCAACGACAAGGACGACCTGTCCCTGGCGTACACGCCCGGCGTTGCGAAGGTGTGCAGCGCCATTGCCGAGCAGCCCGAGCTCGTGAACGAGTACACCTGGAAGTCCAACGTGGTCGCCGTCGTCACCGACGGTACGGCCGTGCTCGGACTCGGTGACATCGGGCCCGAGGCCTCCCTCCCCGTGATGGAGGGCAAGGCCATTCTCTTCAAGCAGTTCGGTGGTGTCGACGCGGTTCCGATCGCGCTCGCCACCAAGGACACGGACGAGATCATCGAGACCGTGATCCGCCTCGCGCCGTCCTTCGGCGGGGTGAACCTGGAGGACATCTCGGCGCCCCGCTGCTTCGAGATCGAGCGCCGCCTCCAGGAGGCGCTGGACATCCCGATCTTCCACGACGACCAGCACGGCACGGCCATCGTGACGCTGGCCGCCATGCGCAACGCCGCGAAGCTCACGGGTCGCACCCTCGCCGACCTGCGCGCCGTGATCTCGGGCGCCGGTGCCGCCGGCATCGCGATCGCCAAGATCCTCGTGGACGCGGGCATCGGCGACGTCTGCGTCACCGACCGCAAGGGCGTCGTCTCCGCCGACCGCTCCGACCTGACGGACGTCAAGGCGGAGATCGCGGGCCTGACGAACAAGACCGGCCAGACCGGTTCCCTGGAGTCCGCCCTCGCGGGCGCGGACGTCTTCATCGGCGTCTCCGGCGGTACGGTCCCCGAGGCCGCGGTGGCGACGATGGCGAAGGACTGCTTCGTCTTCGCCATGGCCAACCCGAACCCGGAGGTCCACCCCGACGTCGCGCACAAGTACGCGGCGGTCGTGGCCACGGGCCGCTCGGACTTCCCGAACCAGATCAACAACGTGCTCGCGTTCCCGGGCATCTTCGCGGGTGCGCTGAAGGTCCGCGCGACCCGGATCACCGAGGGCATGAAGATCGCCGCCGCCGACGCCATCGCCGGCGTCGTGGGTGACGAGCTCGCCGCCGACTACGTGATCCCCTCACCGTTCGACACCCGCGTCGCCGAGGCCGTCACGGCCGCGGTCGCCGCGGCGGCGAAGGCCGACGGCGTGGCCCGCCTGGTCTGAGCACTGCGCCGAGCTGCACGAAGCGGGGCCCGTCCGATCGATTCGGACGGGCCCCGTCGTGCGTTTCCGGCCCACCGACGTGCACGTGCCGACCGACGCCGGCCACATCCAGCCCCGCCGGCGTTTGAGGCGCGGGTCTGGGAGGAGCCCAGGGAACGGTGGAAGGGCGGGTAGGGGACAGCCCCGCAGGGCCCGGGCACACACGGCCGACCGCCCGGCGGCAGGGCAGGCCCTGGATCCCCGGGCTACCGACCGGTAGCCTCGCGGCCATGTTCGCTGCCTACGCTGCCCGAATCGACCGTGCCCAGCCGCTGAGCGGCCTCGAGCTGGGCGACCGCCCCGCCCCGCAGGCCCGCCCCGGCTGGGTGACCGTGAACGTCAAGGCCGCCTCCCTCAACCACCACGACCTCTGGTCGCTGCGCGGGGTCGGCCTGTCCGGGGACAAGCTCCCCATGATCCTCGGCTGTGACGCCGCCGGGATCGACCAGGACGGCAACGAGGTCGTCCTGCACTCCGTCATCGGCCAGACCGGCCACGGGGTCGGCCCCGACGAGCCCCGCTCGATCCTGACCGAGCGCTACCAGGGCACCTTCGCCGAGCAGGTCACCGTCCCCGCCTGGAACGTGCTGCGCAAGCCCGCCGAGCTCTCCTTCGAAGAGGCCGCCTGCCTGCCCACGGCGTGGCTGACCGCGTACCGCATGCTCTTCACCAACGCCGGCGTCCGCCCGGGCGACTCGGTCCTGGTCCAGGGCGCGGGCGGCGGGGTCGCCACCGCCGCCATCGCCCTCGGCAAGGCGGCCGGACTGCGGGTCTTCGCCACCAGCCGCGACGAGGCCAAGCGCAAGCGCGCGGTCGAGCTGGGCGCCGTGGAGGCCTACGAACCCGGCGCGCGGCTCCCCCAGCGGGTCGACGCGGTCATCGAAACGGTCGGTGCCGCCACCTGGTCGCACTCGGTCAAATCACTGCGCCCCGGCGGCACCCTGGTCATCTCGGGAGCCACGAGCGGGGACCGCCCGGCGCACGCCGAGCTGACCCGGATCTTCTTCCTGGAGCTCAAGGTGGTCGGCTCGACGATGGGCTCGAAGGACGAGCTGGAGGACCTGCTGTCCTTCTGCGCGGCGACCGGCGTCCGCCCGGTGATCGACGAGACCCTGCCGCTGGACCGGGCCCGCGAGGGCTTCGAGAAGCTGGAGTCGGGCGACGTGTTCGGCAAGATCGTCCTCACCGTCTAGCCACCGCCCCGCCCCCGCCCCCGGAGCCCCGGCACCACCCGCGGGCGTCAATGTGGGTTGACACCCTCCCGCGCGTCAACCTACATTGACACCCATGACGGAAGCTACCGATCTGGCCGAGCGCGCCGGTGACCGTGACCCTCGGGTGGGCCTGCGCGCCGTGGCCGCCCTCCGGCGACTGCTGGAGCAGCTGGAGGCCGTACAGGTGCGCGGGGCCCGCGCGCAGGGCTGGTCCTGGCAGGAGATCGCGGCCGAGCTGGGCGTCAGCCGGCAGGCCGTACACAAGAAGCACGGGAGGCTCTGATGTTCGAACGATTCACCCAGGACGCCCGCTCCACCGTGACGGGCGCGGTCGCCGAGGCCGAGCGGACCGGGGCGCAGCGGGTCGGCGAGGAGCACCTGCTCCTCGCCCTGCTCACCCTGGGCGCCCTCGACCCGCTGGCCGTGGACCGGGCCGCGATCTCCGCCGACCTTGCGGCGGCCCGTCGCCGGGGCGGCATGTCCAAGGCGGACGAGGAAGCCCTCGCGGGCCTCGGCATCGACCTCACGGAGATCGTCTCCCGCATCGAGGAGACCCACGGCGAGGGCGCCCTGTCGGACCCCGCTCCGCGCGGCCGCTCCGGCCGCACCCGGTTCACCCCGGGCGCCAAGAAGGTCCTGGAGCAGTCCCTGCGCATCGCCCTGGGCCGCAAGGATCGCCACATCTCCACCCTCCACCTGCTCCTCGCCCTCCTCTCCCGCCCGGGCACGTCCGCCGAGGTCCTCAACGACCACGGGGTCACCTACGCGGGAGCCGAGGCGGCCCTGACGGGCTGAACAGCGATCACGCCCCCCTTCACTTTCTTTGCTGTCGCGTACAACCATCTGTGCGGCCGGTGGGTCTTCTCCTGCGAAAGAACGTTCTCTCCTGGGGGTTTTGCCGTGAAGTTGTCCCGGATCGCCGTGGCGGTCACCGTTTCCGCGCTGGCCCCAGCCGTGTTCCTCTCGTCCCCGGCCTTCGCCACCGGCGAGGAAACCGGTGCGCCCGCCAGTCCCACGGCTCCGACCGCGCCCGACCGTCCCGCGGCCGAGCAGCCGGGCGACAGCCAGGCCGAGCAGGACCGCAAGACGATCCTCGCGATCATCGCCGACCCGATGGCCAGCGAGCACATGAAGGAAGCGGGCCGCAAGGCCATCGCCGACGGCCCTGCGGCCATGCGCAAGTTCATCGAGACCGACCAGCACAAGATCCGCATCGACGACTACCGGATCCTGATCCTCCGCCTCCTGAACGGTGCCGGCCCCGGCCTGAAGGAGGGCATCAACGCGGTCCTCAGCAACGACGGTTCGAACATCGAGAAGCTGCGCCACTTCTACGAGGTCACCCAGCACGAGCTGCGCGACCAGGACAACCGGGTCGACATCGCCCGACTGATCGGTACCGGCGGACCCGTACTGCGCGAAGAGGGCAAGAAGGCCCTGCAGGGGACGCCCGCCGACCGCATCGAGTTCCTGAAGACGGGGCGGTACCTCGCTCAGGCCGAAGACGACCGGGTCGAGCTGGCCCGCATCGACCAGGGCTGGGACGGCCCCATCCTGAGCGAGGCGATCGGCAAGCTCCTGAACGGTTCCCCGACCCCGGCCGAGCTGCGCCACTTCCTCGAAGTGACCCAGTACGAGCTGCGCGATCAGGACAACCGGGTCTCGATCGCGAAGATCATCGACGCGGGGGGCCCGGAGGTGGTCAAGGCCGGCCGCACCGCGCTGGCGGGTACCGCTGCCGACCGCACCGAGTTCCTGAAGACGGGCCAGCACGAGGCCCGCGCCAAGGACAAGAAGGCCCAGGAGGAGAAGGAAAAGGAGAAGGGGCAGAAGGGGGAGCAGCAGAAGCCGACCCCGGCCCCCTCCACTCCCGGCTCCGGCAGCAGCTCCGGGAACACCGCCGTCACCCCCCAGGGCGGCAACAACAGCGGCCCCCTCGCCACCACCGGCGCCGGTGACACCGCCTGGATCGCGGGCGGCGCGGGCACCGCGCTCGTCGCCGGCGCGGGGCTCCTGCTCGCCGCGCGGATGCGTCGCGCGGGCTCCGGACGCTGAACCGCCTCGCCGCGGCCGTACAGGGGTCGGCCGCGGCGAACACCCGCAAGAGACTGCCTAAGGGCTGTCCCGTAACTGTGGTCGCGGACAGCCGCAGCCATGTCAGGCGGTCGGCTTCCTCCAGAGATGCCGCTCGTCGAGGGTCCCGAACCGTACGTCTCCGCGATCAAGGTCGACGAGGATGGGCCAGCAGTCCAGCAGCATGTGCCTGTCGTTCCGCGATGCCAGGTACTGCACGGAGTTGTAGGGAACGATCAGCAGCCGGCCACTCTCGCGGACTCGCTCTGGGTCGACGGCAAGGGGCGGCTCGTCATCCCGCTGGCTGCGCGCGAGGAACGCCACAGCGAGTTGCAGGGCTTCGTCCTGCTGCATCATGCATCTCCAGTTCGTTGACTCAATGAAACGCACCCTATTGGTCCTGGGATGATCTTCGCGTGGCTTGTGTGATCACGGCGTCGGAGCCGTCCTGGATAGCCCCGTTCACCGGGCTGAGCCCGCGGCAGTTCGGGCAGCTGGTGACCGTCCTGCGGCGCGAGGGTGCCGACACGGTCCGCAAGGGCCGGCCGTGGAGTCTTTCGCTGGAGGACCGGGCCCTGCTGGTCGCGGCGTACTGGCGCACAAATCTCACGATGCGGCAGATCGCTCCGCTGTTCGGTGTCTCGAAGTCCGCTGCCGACCGCATCATCGACCACCTCGGGCCGATGCTCGCGCTCCAGCCACGCAAGCGGTTCGCCAAGGACACCGTCCTCATCGTGGACGGCACCCTCGTGCCCACCCGCGACCACGCCATCGCCGCGCAATCGAAGAACTACCGGTACTCCACCAACCACCAGGTCATCATCGACGCCGACACCCGTCTGGTCGTTGTGGTCGGCCGGCCACTGCCCGGGAACCGCAACGACTGCAAGGCGTGGGAGGAGTCCGGCGCCAAGGCCGCCGTCGGCAAGACCCGGACGATCGCCGACGGCGGCTACCCGGGCACTGGACTCGTGATGCCGCACCGCCGACGCAGGGGCGAAGACCTGCCTGAGTGGAAGGAGGCGCACAACAAGTCCCACAAGCAGGTCCGAGCCCGAGTCGAGCATGCCTTCGCCCGCATGAAGACCTGGAAGATCCTCCGCGACTGCCGCCTCCGAGGCGACGGAGTCCACCACGCCATGCTCGGCATCGCCCGCCTGCACAACCTCGCCCTCGCCGGATAGACGACCGGACCCGACCACGACCGCCCGGCCCCCGGCGACTCAGAGATCATTTACGGGACAAGCCTTAGTCCTGCGGACCCAGGGCCGAAGCGATGCGGGCGGCCGCGTCCGCCAGGTGGGTACGGGCCTGCGCCAGCTGGTCGTCGCTGATCCCCCGGTCGCGGGCCGCGTCGCGGATGTCGTCGCGGAAGCGGTCCAGCAGCCGGTCCAGGTCGCGGGCCGGGTCCCCCGTCGACGGCACGTCACGCGCCCAGTCCGCGTCGGCACCGGGTGCCGGGGCGGCCGGGCGGGCGGAGGACTCAGAGCGCTCGGAGGGCTCGGAGGGCGCGGACTGCGCCGTCGTCGCGCCGGAGCCGCCGAGCCAGGCTCCCGCCAGGCTGCCCAGGACTCCGCCCGACTTCGCGAACTGCTCCTGCAGCTGACCCGCGATGCGCTGGACCTCCTCACGCGCCCGCTCCTGCGCCTCCTTGGCCTGCCGGCGCGCCTGCTGGGCCTCCTCGCGGGCCCGGCGGCTCTCGTCCTTCGCGCGGCGCGCCTGTTCCTTCCACTCGGCCTTCGCCTTGCGGAGCTCCTCCTTGGCCGCCTTCCAGGACTCGTCCTCCACCTGCGTGGCCGACGCGCTGGCCGCGGCCCGCAGTTCGCGCCGCAGATCACCCGCCGCGCCGCTCACGTCGGCGCGGATCTCGGCGGCCAGCTCGGAGACCGAGTCGCGGATCTCCAGTTCCAGGTCGGCCAGTTCACCGCCGCGGTCGGCCAGTTCGGCGCGGCCCGCGTCGGTGATCGAGTACACCTTGCGCCCGCCTTCGGTCGCGTGCGTGACCAGACCCTCGGTCTCCAGCTTGGCCAGGCGGGGGTACACCGTGCCCGCGGAGGGCGCGTACAGCCCCTGGAAACGCTCCTCCAGCAGCCGGATCACCTCGTACCCGTGGCGCGGGGCCTCGTCGAGCAGCTTGAGGAGGTAGAGGCGGAGGCGGCCGTGGGCGAAGACGGGCGGCATGTCAGAGCACCTTCTTGTCGAGCGCGAGCGGGGTGGCCGGGGCGCCCGGCCCGGTCGGTTCAGTCGGGGGAGTTGCGGGCGGGCGGCGCAGCAGCGCGATGGAGCCGGAAACGGTGGTGGCGCGGAGGGTTCCGGTGCCGGCGCCCAGGGTGCCGGTGATCCTCTTGGCGCCCATCTGGCCCGAGACCCGCAGGTCCTCGAAGGCGTTGGAGACGCCGCCGGTGGCGGTGTTGGCCTCGACCCGGGCGTCGGCCGGGTGCGGGAGGCGGATGGCCACCTGCCCGGAAACGGAGTTGAGGGAGATGTCGACCGGCCGGGGCGCGGGCGGCTCCTCGAGGGCCAGGTCGATCAGCATGTCGCCGCTGACCGAGTCGGCCCGTACGCTGCCCACCGCGCCGTCGACGACCGTCAGGCCGCCGGACACGGAGTGGAATCCGAGCTCGCCGGTCACGGACTGGGCCTCGACCCCGCCGGAGACCGTGTGCGCCTTGACCCGGCCGGACAGGCCGACGAGCGTGGTGTCGCCGGAGACTCCGTGGATGTCGGTGCCGCCGTCGATGCCGGAGACGAAGACGGTGGCGCTGACGGTGGCCAGCTGCACCCGGGTGGCGGCCGGGACCGTGAGGGTCACGGTCGCGCTGCGCTCCCAGGCCTTGCGGCCGGAGTCGGAGGCGGACCAGGCCTTCCAGGGCTTGCTCTCGAACCACTGCTTGAGCCCCTGGGAACCGTTCCAGGGAAGGTCCTCGTAGGAAACGGTGAGGGTCCCGCCCTCCTGCACCACGTGCAGGGGCGGCCCGTCCACCTCGGACACCTCGAGGCGGGCCAGGCCCCCCTCGGCGTCGTCGGCGACGACGTTGACCGTGCCGCCGGCCATCCGGACGCGGACCTCGGTCACCGGCTCCTCGAAGGCGAGCTTCTGCGGTGCGGCGACCGACCATACCTTCGGCGGACTCTGCGGATTCCGCGCTGCCTCTGCCATGGTGCTGATCCTCCTCGGCGTACGTGCACGCAACATATCGCGTCTTCTGGCTAACACGATATATCGCGGTTGCCGGAAGTCAAGCGCGTCAGGATGATCCAAAATCATCATTTTGGGCCGTTTTGGCTTAGCGTGTGGGCATGCCGATCTCCCAGACCACGGCGGGCGGACTGCTGCTCTGCCGCGCCGAGCCCCTCGCCGCCCGACCGGCCGCGCACATCCTGCGCGAACGCCTGCTCCTGGCCCCCGCCGGCGAGTGGAGCGTGCTGGTGCCCGAGGCCGAGCCCTGGCTCGCTGGCGCGGAATCCGTGGCCGAAGTCCTGGCGGGCTGGGGTGCCGCGGTCGCGCTGAGCTCCAACTGGCCGGTGCTGAGCCTGTGGTGGGAGGAGGGCCGGACCGGCTTCGTGCTGTCCTCCGGGTTCCGCCGGTCCGCGGCCTACGAGTGGGACGCGGCGGGCCGTCCGCACGGCGAGCGGGACGCCCCATACGCCGCGGACACGGACGCCATGCGGGTGCTGGCGGCGCGGCTCGGCCTGGACCCGGTCCTGGACCTGGAGGAACTGGAGCGCCTCACCCGCCCCGACGAGGCGGCGGACGGCGCGTCCCGACTGCTCGGCGTCATCGCGCTGCTGGCCCGCGCGGGGCTGGCGCTCCCGGCGGGCCTGAACCCGGGCGAACCGGCCGACCGGCTGCGGGAGGCGGCCCGGGTCGCACCGGGGGCGGAGCGGGTGGAGTGGGCGGGCTGGCGCGACACGGTGCGGGCGGAGCTCGCGGTGGTCGAGGACAGCCCCCTGGGCCCGTGGCTCCGGGGCCCCAAGGCCCGCCTGGCGGGTGCGGCCCAACTGGCCGCCGGAGCCCCCCTGATGATGTGGGCGGCCCGCCGCCGCAGCCCGGGCTGGCTGGCCGCGGGCACGGTCCTGGTGACCCACGGCGCGGCCGCCCTGGCCTACGACCGGGCCCGCCGCCGCGCCTAGGGCCTGCCTTCCGCCCCCCTACGCCGCCAGCAGCGGGCTCGCGTTGCGGCGCAGCCAGGCCCGGTAGGGCGGAGTCTCCAGCGCGGCTTCGCGGTAGGCCGCGCGGAGGTCCTCGTACACCCCGTCGAACACCTGCGCGTGCACCCCGGGGCGCGTCGCGAGGAGGAGGCGTACGGCGAGCGGATCGCCGGAGAGCGGCCTGATCGCCATGTCCTCGCGCAGTCCGGAGGTGGGCTGGCAGGGGGCGACGGCCTCGCCGGAGGCGATCAGCGAGGCGGCCGTGTGGTAGTCGGCGTGCAGCAGGGGCGGGTCGAGGCCGGCGCCCGCGAGGACCCGGCGCAGGCCGTCCCATTCGCCGTCCACCGACGGGTCCACGGTCCACCGGTCGGCGGCGAGGTCGCGCAGCTCCACCACGGCCCGCGCCGCCGCAGGATGGTCCCGGGACATGGACACGAACTGCGGTTCCCGCTCCACCAGCACCCGTAGCTCCAGCCCGGCCGGCACGCGCAGCGGGCTGCCCTCCACCTCGTGCACGAACGCCACGTCGAGCCGGCCCGAAGCCGTCATCCGCAGCAGCGCGTTGGCGGACACGTCGACCATCAGGTCGGTCTCGGTGTCGGGCAGCCGCCGGTGCAGCCGCCGCAGCCAGCCGGGCAGGGCGCGGCTGGCCGTCGAGCCGATCCGCAGCCGGGGCCCCTGCGACAGCGCCCGGGCCTCCGCGACGAGGGCGGCCATCTCGGCCAGGAGCGGTCGCGCCCGCCCGAGGATGGTGCGCCCGAAGGGAGTCGGCCGGCATCCGGTGCGCTCGCGCAGGAACAGCTCCCCGTCCAGGGCGCGTTCGATGCGGCGCAACTGGGTCGTCAGGGAGGGCTGGCTCACGCCGAGTTGCCGGGCGGCCTTGTGCAGGCTGCCGGCGTCGGCGATGGCGCACAGGGCGCGCAGGTGCCTGACCTCAAGCTCCATGCCCCGAGAGTAGGCCGGGCCGAGCCGACCGCACCAGTAACCGGTATCCCCTCGAATCCCGCCATTCTCACGGGAGTTGGGCTTCCGAAACCCTCCCGATAGCCCGGCGCTATCGGGGTCTGACATCATCCGCCGGCCCCTCCCGCTCCCGCAGACTCCGGTACCGAACGCCCCCCCCACCGCACCGGATGAGCAGGAGTCCCCCACATGCGCCACTCCCGCAAGACCACTCTGTCCGCCGTCGGCCTCGGCATCGCCGCCGTCCTCGGCGCCGTCGTCCCGGGCGCCACCGCCTCGGCCTCCCCGGGCGCCGGCAGCCCGGCCACGTACGCCGCGTACGAGCAGTCGAAGGAGAACCAGGCCGCCAACCGCGCCTTCTTCGAGGCCGTACAGCGCGCGGTGGCCGAACAGCGCGCCGCGGCCCCGGGCCTGGCGGCCGTCACCGTCACGTACAACACCCGCAACGCGCCGAGCTTCCGCACCCAGATATCCCGCTCCACGCAGATCTGGAACAGCTCGGTGACCAACGTCAAACTGCAGGAGGTGTCCTCGGGCGGGAACTTCTCGTACTACGAGGGCAACGACTCGCGCGGTTCCTACGCGAGCACGGACGGCCACGGCCGGGGCTACATCTTCCTGGACTACCGGCAGAACCAGCAGTACAACTCCACCCGCGTGACCGCGCACGAGACCGGCCACGTGCTCGGTCTGCCGGACCACTACTCGGGTCCGTGCAGCGAGCTGATGTCCGGCGGCGGCCCCGGCACCTCCTGCACGAACGCCACCCCGAACTCCGCCGAGCGTTCGCGCGTCAACCAGCTGTGGGCGAACGGGCTCGTCGCGTCCGGCCTGGACGCGAAGGGCTAAGCCCCTCCGGCCCCGGGCTCCTCCGGCCCGGGCACCTCCGGCCTGGGCTCCCCGGGCCCCTGCTCCTCGGGCCCGGGCTCCTCGTACCCCGGCTCGTACGCCGTGCACTCCCGGTTCCGACAGGGACCGGGGGTCCACTCCGGGACGAAGATCCCCAGCGATTTGCGCCGTCCGACCATCGTGTCGACGGGGCTCCCGCAGACCGGGCACGACTGCTGGTCGTGCCCGGCCCGCGGGGCGACCGTCCCGTGTGCCTGCTGTTCCCGCTGTTGACCGGCCATACCTCCACGGTAGGCCGGTTTCGCCGCTTCGGCGGGTCAGCGCTTGACGGCGTACGAGGTGATGACCTGACCGCCGCCGAGCGCCTGGAAGCCGGTCAGCTCCAGGGGGCGCGCCCCGAACCCGGCGCGCGACATCGGCATGCCGGTGCCGACGAAGACCGGGTACGTCTTGACGACGAACGCGTCGATCTCGTCGATCAGCTGCCCCGCGAGGTCCGCTCCGCCGCACAGCCAGATGCCGAGCCCGTCCCGGGCCTTCAGCTCACGGACCGCTCCCACCAGGTCGCCCTCGATCAGCCGGACCGCCGGGTCCGGCGCCTCGGTGAGCGAGCGCGAGACCACGTACTGCTCGCGCATGTGCCCGTACGGGCTGGTCAGGCCCTGCTTGAGGCCGGGCTCGTACGTACCGCGTCCCATGAGCACCGTGTCGAAGTGCTTGGGTGCGGCGTCCGCGATCCCGAGCTGGGCGCGCCCCGGGGTGGAGATGGTCTCCGGGTACTCGGCCTTGAGGTGCTCGATGAACTCGCCGTCGAGGTAGTCGTAGATGAAATCGGCGTCGCCGTCCGGGGCTCCGATGAAGCCGTCGACCGTCGTGGCGATGAAGTACGTGAGCTTGCGCAAGCGATTCTCTTCCGTTCGACAGTGCACCCCCATCGAGGCACGTCGATCAAAGTACTTCAGCCGAAGTGGTCTCGCAAGGGATTACTGCGGCTTGCGCCACATCGGCCACATCAGCGGCCCGTCGGGCAGCCGCACCGCCTCGCCCGTGAACTGCCAGCCCAGCCGCTCGTACAGCCCCTTGCTGCGCTCGCTGCTCGCCTCCAGGTACGCCGGCACGCCCTCGCGGTCGCAGCGCTCCAGCACCGGCCGGATCAGCTCCGTGCCCAGCCCCTCGCCCTGCCGCCCGGGGGCGACCGCGATCATCAGCAGGTACTCGTGCTCCTCCGCCGTCGGGTGCACCGCGCCCGTGAGCCGGCCCACCAGCTCGCACCGCTCGTTGTCCGGGTCGGCCACGGCCCGCATCTTCGCCGGGATCTCGTCCTCGACGTGCTCGCCCTCCGGATCGGCCGCCGGGATCCGCAGCCACAGCGCCGCCGCCGAACCGTCCACCGCGTAGTCGATCCGGCCCTCGGCCAGCGCCACGTCCACGAAGACGCCCAGGAACTTCCCGTGCACCGCGGCCCGGTGCTCCGGGTCCGGGAACACCCAACTGCTCACGGGATCGGTACGGAAGGCCTCGTCGAGCAGCCGCGCCACGGCATCCCGGTCCGACGGCCCGGCTTGACGTATCTCCAGCCCCATGGGTCACACCCTTCACATCACTCACGCGTCAACAACCGTCAGTGATCCTAGAGTTGACCCACCGGTGCAGAAAGGCCCGTTCCGGCACCGTGCGGTGCCGGAACAGGCCTCCGGGGGTCCTGCGGGGGTCCCCCTCGCCCCTACGCGGTCACTTCGTACGCCGTGTCACGAACTCCGCCAGCGCCAGCAGCCCGCCCGCCGCACCGAGGTCCGGGACGGCCCGCGACAGCTGCTGCACCGCCCGCCCCATCCGGTCGGCGGCATGGGCCTGCGCCCAGTCCCGCCCGCCGGCCCGCTCCACCGCCGCGGCAGCCCTGCCCACGTCGTCCCCGTTCATGGGACCCGCGTACAGCGCGGCCAGCTCCTCCCCCGCCGCGGTGCCCGAGGTGAGGGCGGCCACGACCGGGAGGGACTTCTTGCGGGCCAGCAGATCGGCCCCGGCGGGCTTGCCCGTGTGGCCGGGGTCCCCCCAGATGCCGATCAGGTCGTCGATGAGCTGGAAGGCCAGCCCGGCCTCCCTGCCAAAGGCGTCCATGGCGTCGACCTCGTCCGGGCCGGCCCCCGCGTACAGCGCGCCGAGCGCGCACGCGCAGCCCAGCAGGGCTCCGGTCTTGGCCGTCGCCATGGTCAGGCACTCGTCGAGGGAGACGCTGGGGCGCTGCTCGAAGGCGCAGTCCGCCTGCTGGCCCGCGCACAGCTCGACGATGCAGGCGGCGAGCCGCGCCGAAGCCGCCGCCGAGGCCGGATGCGGGTCCTCGGCGAGCAGCCGCAGCGCGAGCGCCATCATGGCGTCGCCCGTGATGATCGCGTCCGGCGTGCCGAAGACCGTCCAGGCCGTCGGCCGGCCGCGCCTGCGCACGTCCTTGTCGATGACGTCGTCGTGCAGCAGCGTGAAGTTGTGCGCCAGCTCCACGGCCACCGCCGCCCGTACGGCGTCCCCGGCCGCCCCTTCACCGGCCACTCCGTCCCGGGCCGCCCCGTCCCCGCGCAGGGCCTGCGCGGCGGCGAGCACCAGGGCGGGCCGGATGGCCTTGCCGGTGCTGCCCGCCGCCGGGGAGCCGTCCTCGCGCTCCCAGCCGAAGTGGTACATCGCCACGCGCCGCATCGAGCCGGGCAGGCTCTCCACGGCCCGCCGCAGTTCGGGGTGGACCGTTTCTCTCGTCCGCTCCAGCAGGACGGCGGCTTCCTGCCCCTCGCTGGTGGTCATCGCCTCAGTGGTCGACATGGCGTGTGCGCTCCGTCCCGTCCGGTCCCGTCCTGCCTCGTGGCCCTCGCTCCCGCGCCGGCCGGGTCAGCGCCAGCGGGCGATCTCCACGTTCTCCAGGACACCGAGCGCGTCCGGCACCAGCACCGCGGCGGAGAAGTAGGTGGTGACCAGGTACGAGATGATCGCCTGCTCGCTGATCCCCATGAACCGCACGGAGGTGCTCGGCTCGATCTCGTCCGGGATCCCGGGCTGGTGCAGGCCGATCACGCCCGACTCCTCCTCGCCGGTGCGCATGCAGAGGATGGAGGTCGTGCGGGCGTCGCTGATCGGGATCTTGTTGGACGGGAACATCGGGACCCCGCGCCAGGCCGGCACCCGGTGCCCGCCGATCTCGACCGACTCCGGGTACAGGCCGCGCTTGTTGCACTCGCGCCCGAAGGCGGCGATGGCCTTGGGGTGGGCCAGGAAGAACTTGGATCCGCGCCGCATGCTGAGCAGCTGGTCCATGTCGTCGGGGCTGGGCGCTCCGTCGTGGGACTGGATGCGCTGGTCGTAGTCGGCGTTGTGCAGGAGGCCGAAGTCGCGGTTGTTGAGCATCTCGTGCTCCTGGCGCTCGCGCAGCGCCTCGACCGTGAGCCGCAACTGCTGCTCGGTCTGGTTCATCGGCTGGTTGTACAGGTCGGCGACGCGGGTGTGCACGCGCAGGACCGTTTGCGCAATGGAGAGTTCGTACTCGCGCGGGCGGGCCTCGTAGTCCACGAAGGTGCCCGGCAGCACGGCTTCGCCCTGGTGGCCGGCGGAGAGGTCGATCGCGGCCTCGCCGAACTTGTTGGTGCGCTGCTCGGGCAGGTCCCGTACGGAGTCCAGGTGGGCCCGCAGCGAGTCGACGCGGTCGGCGAGGATCTGGAAGTCCTGGCGGGAGAGGGCGAGCACGGTGCCGGCGGTGGCCGCGCGGGCGGTGTACTCCCAGATGGCCTCCTCGTCGACGAGGGAGTCCTCGCCGAAGAAGGCCCCGTCTGCGACGGTCTGCAGGACGGCGTCGTCACCGTAGGGGCCGGGGCCGATCTGGTCGATGCGTCCGTGGGCGAGCAGGAACACCTTGTCGGCGGGGCTGCCGAAGGAGGTCAGCTCCTGGCCCGGCTCGAAGTCGATCTGGTGGCAGCGGGCGGCGAGTTCGGCCAGCGCGTCGGGGTCGTCGTAGTCGCGCAGCACGGGGAGCTCCCCCAGCTCCGCAGGAATCACCTGCACCTGCGTGCCGGTCTTGATGAACTCCACGACGCCGTTGCCGACCGAGTAGCTCAGCCGCCGGTTGACCCGGTACGTGCCGCCCTGGACGGACACCCAGGGGAGCATCTTCAGGAGCCACCGCGAGGTGATCTCCTGCATCTGCGGAGCGGACTTGGTCGTGGTTGCCAAGTTCCGCGCGGCCGATGTTCCCAGACTGCGCTGCGGTGCCTGGGTCTCGGATTCGGAACCTGCCTGGACCGACATGAATTTCCCCTTCGATCACTCCATGAATCTGCGGGAGGAGCTTGTCAGCACGCAGCGTGGTGGGACCATTACACAAAAGGGTGGGACTACTCCGTTCGTGGCTGGGCACCCTGTTGAGTTCAACTCCCGACCCATGAGCCACGTGGACCCCATCCGTTTCAGCCATCTCACGCGATGACCCCTCGTTAATTTGCACGGTGGATGCAAGTTTTCTACGCTGGACCCATGCGGCTGACCCGATTCACCGACCTCGCCCTGCGCGTCCTGATGCGCCTGGCCGTCGCGGAGGAGGACCTCCCCACCACCCGCGACGTGGCGGCGACGATGGAGGTCCCCTACACCCACACCGCCAAAGTGGTCGCCAAGCTGCAGCATCTCGGCCTGATCGAGGCCCGCCGCGGACGCGGCGGCGGCCTCACCCTGACCCCCGCCGGGCGCGCCGCCTCGGTGGGCGGGGTGGTCCGCGAGCTGGAGGGCGCTGGCGACGTCGTGGACTGCGACGGCACCGTCGCGTGTCCGCTGCGGAGCGCGTGCATCCTGCGCGGGGCGCTGCGCCGGGCCCAGGAGGCCTTCTTCGCCTCCCTGGACCCACTGACGGTGAACGACCTGGTCGCAGCCCCGACCGGTCCGCTCCTGCTGGGCATTTCGGGCGGATCGACAGGGGCCGGAAGACCCTGACAACGGGGGCCGAATGGCTGATTCACACCGGCACCGGCCCCGCATAGCCTGATGTCCGCCGACGCTTCGAACAGAGATCCGTATCACCGTAGACGCCCGCACCGCTTTGTCCATTAATACGCATCTCACATTCCAGTTCTGCGATCCATCCCCGACTCGAGGAGTCACCCGATGCTTTCCGAGAAGTCCACCGCGACCGTACGAGCCACCCTGCCCGCCGTGGGCGCGGCCATCGGCGACATCACGGAGCTCTTCTACGGGAAGCTCTTCGCGGCCCACCCCGAGCTGATCCGCGACCTGTTCAACCGCGGCAACCAGAACGCCGGGCTCCAGAAGCAGGCCCTCGCCGGCTCCATCGCCGCCTTCGCCACGCACCTGGTCGAGCACCCGGACGTCCGCCCCGACGTGATGCTGAACCGCATAGCCCACAAGCACGCCTCCCTCGGCGTCACCCGCGAGCAGTACCCGATCGTCCACCAGCACCTCTTCGAAGCGATCGCGGAGATCCTCGGCGAGGCCGTCACCCCCGAGGTCGCCGAGGCCTGGGACGAGGTCTACTGGCTCATGGCGAACGCCCTCATCACCATCGAGGAGCGCCTCTACGCCGAGCAGCAGGTCCTCGCCGGCGACGTCTGGCGCGACTGGACGGTCGCCGCCCGCGTCGAGGAGACCGCGGACTGCACCACCTTCCACCTGACCCTGGCCGACGGCTCCCCGGCGCCCGGGTTCAAGCCCGGCCAGTACGTCTCCGTCCAGGTCGAACTCCCCGACGGCGCCCGCCAGATCCGCCAGTACAGCCTCTCCAGCGCCCCTGGCTCCCCGGTCCGCTCGATCACCGTCAAGCGGGTCCACGGCCCGGCCGCCTCCGGCCCCGACGGCGAGGTCTCCAACCACCTGCACGCCGAGGTGCGCACCGGCGACACCCTGCGCATCTCGGCCCCCTACGGCGACCTGGTCCTCCGGGACTCCGCCGCGCCGGTGATCCTGGCCTCGGCCGGCATCGGCTGCACCCCGATGCTCTCGATGCTGGAGCACCTGGCCGACACCGCGCACACGGCCCCGGTCACCGTCCTGCACGCCGACCGCTCCCCCGCCGACCACGCCCTGCGCACCGACCACCGGGCGCTGACCGGCAAGCTCCCCGACGCCTCGGCGCACTTCTGGTACGAGGCCGACGCCGAGCCCGGCGACCACGCGGGCCGCCTCGACCTCACCGCCGTCCCGGTCCCCCCGGGCACGCAGGCCTACCTCTGCGGCCCGCTCCCCTTCATGCGGGCGGCGCGCGAGCAGCTGATCGCCAAGGGCGTGGCCCCCGCGGACATCGCCTACGAGGTCTTCGGCCCCGACCTGTGGCTCGCCTCGGCGTGATCCGTGCGCCGGGTGCGCGCCCTTGCGGCGGAATGACCGCCTCCACTAAGCGTTGAGTAATCACCCGACTACTCAACGCAAAGGAGGCGGTCATGTCCGTACCCCTGTCCGCAGACCGGTTCATCGGCGTCCTGCGAGCCGAGGGCCTGACGGTCGTCGAAGTCGGCGACTGGCGCACCCACAACCGCAACCACAAGGGCCCCTGGGGGCCGGTGCACGGGGTGATGCTCCACCACACCGTCACCCACGGGACCGCGTACACCGTCCAGCTCTGCCGCGACGGCCACGCGGATCTGCCCGGCCCGCTCTGCCACGGCGTGATCACCAAGGACGGCCGGGTCCACCTGGTCGGCCACGGCCGCGCCAACCACGCCGGCGCGGGCGACTCCGACGTCCTGGCGGCGGTGATCGCGGAGAAGCGCCTCCCGCCCGACCAGCACGCGAACACCGACGGCAACCGCCACTTCTACGGATTCGAGTGCGAGAACCTCGGCGACGGCGAGGACCCCTGGCCGGCCGCCCAACTCGATGCGATGGCCCGCGCGTCGGCCGCCCTGTGCCGCGCTCACGGCTGGTCCGCCCGCTCGGTCGTCGGCCACCTGGAATGGCGCCCGGGCAAGGTCGACCCGAAGGGCTTCACCATGGCCTCGATGCGCACCCGCGTCGAGGAGCGCCTGAAGTAGCCGCCTGGGCGGCCGTCCGGGGCGGACCCGCTCTGACGTGCGACGGAACGGGCGGGTGCGGCACACAATGGGCGGGTGGAACGTTCAGTCGACCCCGCCCCCGACCCCGACCCCGACCTGATCCTGCGCCCCCGCCCGGCCTCGCCGCTGCGGGAGGTCCGTGACGAGCGGTTCGCCGCGCACGGGGTGCGCCTGCTGCTCAAGCGGGACGACCTGGTCCACCCGGAGCTGCCCGGCAACAAGTGGCGCAAGCTCGCGCCGAACCTGCGGGCCGCCGTCGCGGGCGGGTACCCGGAGCTCGTGACCTTCGGTGGGGCCTACTCCAACCACCTGCGGGCCACCGCCGCGGCCGGCCGGCTGCTGGGGCTGGCGACGGTCGGGATCGTACGGGGGGACGAGCTCGCGGGGCGGCCGCTGAACGACTCGCTGGCCCGGTGCGCGGCGGACGGCATGAGGCTGCACTTCGTGACCCGGTCGGCCTACCGGGACAAGGCCGGGCTGCCCGCACTGGCGGGCGCCGAGGGGGCCTACGTGATCCCCGAGGGCGGCAGCAACGCACTCGCACTGCACGGCTGCGCCGAGCTGGGCCGCGAGCTGAGCGGCGCCTGCGACGTGGCCGCCGTGGCCTGCGGGACCGGGGGCACCCTGGCCGGGCTGGCGGCGGGACTCGGCGCGGGCCAGCGGGCGGTGGGGGTGCCGGTGGTCGGGGGCGGCTTCCTGGAGGCGGAGATACGTTCCCTCCAGACGGCCGCTTTCGGCGGCCCGGCGGGCGACTGGTCGCTGGCCGAGGGCTACGCCCACGGGGGCTACGCCCGGGTCCCCGCCGAGCTGGCGCGGTTCGCGGCGGACTTCGAGTCCCGCCACGGCCTGCCGGTGGAGCGGATCTACGTGGCGAAGCTCCTGTGGGCCCTGCTCGACCTGACCCGCGGGGGCGCCTTCCCTCGCGGCACCACCCTGGCAGCGGTCGTCACGGGCCGCCCGTAGCCGGGGGGCCGCCCCGCGGGGCGGCCCCCTACCCGCCCTTCCACCGTTCCCCGGGCGCTGCCCGGACCCGCAGAGACCCTGGGGCTCCGCCCCAGACCCCGCGCCTCAAAGGCCGACGAGGCTGAATTCGCTACGCCGACTCCTCCCGGTACGCCGCCGCCTCCTCCAGGTCCAGGCGGCGCAGCAGGGCGCGGAGCATTTCGTCGTCGATGCGGCGGGCGTCGCGCAGGGAGACGAAGACCTCGCGTTCCGCTTCGATCATCTCCCCCGCCAGGCGGCGGTAGACGTCGTCCGCGGACTCGCCCGTCACCGCGTTGACCTCGCCCAGCCGCTCCCACACCGCGTTGCGGCGCCGCTCCAGGACCGTGCGCAGCCGGTCCGCCAGCGGGGTGGGGAGGGCGTTCGCCGGGGAGGCCAGGAGTTCCGTCAGGCGGTCCTCCGCCGCCCGCGAGGCCTCGCTCTGGGCCTGGGCCTCCGCGAGGGTCTCGGCGTGGGTGTCCTTGGGCGGCAGCCGCAGCAACCGGATCAGCGGCGGCAGGGTCAGGCCCTGGACCACCAGCGTGCCGATCACCGTCGTGAAGGTCAGGAACAGGATCAGGTTCCGGTGCGGCACGCTCATGGGCACGGAGAAGGCGATCGCCAGCGAGACCACGCCGCGCATGCCCGCCCAGCCCACGATGACCGGAGCCTTCCAGGTCGTCTCCGGCTCGCGCGCCCGGATCCGCTGCGAGAGCCTCGGCAGGAACGTCGCCGGGAAGACCCACGCGAAGCGGGCCGCCACCACGACGAGGAACACCACCACCGCGTAGCCCGCCGCGGCCGCGCCCTCGTACTCCCCCAGCCCCTTCAGCACGACCGGCAGCTGGAGCCCGATCAGCGCGAAGACCACCGATTCGAGGATGAAGGCGACCATCTTCCAGACCGCCTCTTCCTGGAGCCGGGTCGCGAAGTCGACCTGCCAGTTGCGGTGCCCGAGGTACAGCGCGACCACCACCACCGCCAGTACTCCTGACGCGTGCACCCGCTCGGCGGCCGCGTAGGCCACGAAGGGGATCAGCAGCGACAGGGTGTTCTGCAGGAGCGGTTCGCGCATCTTCTTGCGCAGGACGTGGATCGGGACCATCAGCAGCAGGCCGACCGCGACCCCGCCCACCGAGGCCAGCAGGAACTCCCGGATCCCGTCCGTCCAGCCGGCGCTCGTCCCGACCGCCGCCGCCAGCGCGACCTTGAACGCGGTGATCGCGGTGGCGTCGTTGACCAGGGACTCACCCTGGAGGATGGTCGTGATCCGGTTCGGCAGCCCGAGCTTGCGCGCGATGGCCGTCGCCGCGACCGCGTCGGGCGGGGCGATGACCGCCCCCAGCACCAGCGCCACCGGCAGCGAGAGCCCGGGCACCAGCAGGTACGCGACGTACCCGACGGCGACGGTCGCGAAGAGCACGTACCCCACCGAGAGCAGCGCCACGGGCCTGATGTTCGCCCGCAGGTCCAGGTACGAACTGTCCACCGCGGCCGTGTAGAGCAGCGGCGGGAGCAGCAGCGGCAGCACGATGTGCGGATCCAGGTCGTACTCGGGCACGCCCGGCACGTAGGCCGCGGCCAGTCCGGCCGCGACCAGCAGCAGCGGCGCCGGCACCGGTGTGCGGCGGGCCAGGCCCGCGACGACCGCACAGCCGGCGACCAGCGCCACCAGCGGCAATACCTCCATCGAAGATCATCCTCGCTTGAGTCATGTCATCCCGGCGCCCGCACCTCAGTACGCTGGCCATCATGAGCGAGTGCACCCACGTTCCCGAACTGCCGCGCCCCGAGCCGGTCCCGCTTGCCCAGACCTGCACCGAATGTCTGGCGCTCGGCAGCCATCCCGTCCAGCTCCGGCTGTGCCTGGGGTGCGGGCACGTCGGCTGCTGCGACTCCTCGCCCCACCGGCACGCCACGGCGCACCACCGGGAGACCGGACATCCCGTGATGCGCAGCTTCGAACCGGGCGAGACCTGGCGATGGTGTTTTGTCGACGGTTCGATCGTCTGAACCGGGGTAGATCAACCCTCCGCCGGTTCCCCTGATTTGGGCCCGCAGACCCCTAGCCACTGTGCGTCCCCATGGGCTTACCATCAGTCACTGGTCGCAGGTACGGCCTCTCGGCCGGCTATGTGCAGCTAAGTTCAAAGGGGTTCTGCACCCTCCGACAGGGGTGCCGCGACACGATCGCCCGGATCGCGATAGCGTCACCGGCGAACAGAGCTCGTACCACCTTGGAGGTGAGGGTGTCCCAGATCGCAGGCGAGCCCGGGACCCAGGACTTCGTGGAAGTCCGGCTGCCCGCTGCGGGTGCCTACCTGTCTGTGCTGCGGACGGCCACGGCCGGCCTCGCGGCACGTTTGGACTTCACCCTCGACGAGATCGAGGACCTCCGCATCGCGGTGGACGAGGCCTGCGCGATCCTGCTCCAGCAGGCCGTGCCCGGCTCCGTCCTCAGCTGCGTCTTCCGGTTGGTGGACGATTCGCTGGAGGTGACCGTCTCCGCCCCGACCACCGACGGCCGGGCGCCGGAGCGCGACACGTTCGCGTGGACGGTCCTCTCGGCTCTCGCCGGGAAGGTCGAGGCCACGGTCGAGGAGAACAAGACGGTGAGCATCAGCCTCTACAAACAGCGCGGCGCGGGACCAGGCCCGGCGTGAGCGGCGGGGAGGTCCCGGTGCGGGGCGGGGATCGGCCCCGGGTAGGACACGAGGTCGACGGCGGCATTCCGGAGCAGCAGCACGCCCGGCCGCACCCGGCTGACACGGATGCGGAAAACGGCTTTTTGGACTCGGCGGAGCGACGGGCGGGCCCTGTGAGCGAGAACCAGCACGACCAAACACTGCCGGTCCAGCCACCGGGGGCCGCTGCCACGGCCCCGCCGGCGGCCCCGGCCGCGGACGCGACGACGGCCGCGGACGCCACCGGAGCCCTCGTGGCTCCGGTGTTCACGGCGCCGGTACCCCTGCCGGATCCGCGCGACCGCAGCGGCGCGCGGGCCCTCTTCATCGAGCTCCGGGCGCTGCCCGACGGCTCGCCGGAGAAGGCGGAGCTGCGCAACCGGCTCGTACGGATGCACCTGCCGCTGGTCGAACACCTGGCCCGGCGCTTCCGCAACCGCGGCGAGCCGCTGGACGACCTGACCCAGGTCGCCACCATCGGCCTGATCAAGTCGGTGGACCGCTTCGACCCGGACCGCGGGGTCGAGTTCTCCACGTACGCCACGCCCACGGTGGTCGGCGAGATCAAGCGCCACTTCCGCGACAAGGGCTGGGCGGTACGGGTTCCCCGGCGCCTGCAGGAGCTGCGGCTCTCGCTGACCACGGCGACGGCGGAACTGTCCCAGCAGCACGGCCGCTCCCCCACGGTGCACGAACTGGCCGAACGGCTGGGGATCTCCGAGGAGGAGGTGCTGGAGGGCCTGGAATCGGCCAACGCCTACAGCACGCTCTCGCTGGACGTCCCGGACACCGACGACGAGTCGCCGGCGGTCGCGGACACCCTGGGCTCGGAGGACGAGGCGCTGGAGGGCGTCGAGTACCGCGAGTCCCTCAAGCCGCTGCTCGAAGGGCTGCCGCCGCGGGAGAAGCGGATCCTCCTCCTGCGGTTCTTCGGGAACATGACCCAGTCGCAGATCGCCCAGGAGGTCGGCATCTCCCAGATGCACGTCTCCCGGCTGCTGGCCCGCACCCTGGCCCAGCTCCGCGAAAAGCTCCTGGTCGAGGAGTAGGAGAAAGAGCCGGTCGTACGGGCTATCGGGCCTGTTCCGCAGGCCCGATACCCAGTGCCCCGGTGGCCTTCTGGTTCACCAGGAGGGCCGTGACGGCCACCGCGGCCAGGGCCAGCGCCACGCCGGCGGCCTTCATCGCCCCGCCCGCGGTCCACAGCATCCAGGCGACCGGCAGCGACATCAGCTGGGTGATCAGCGCCGGGCCACGGCTCCAGCGGCGGCCCAGGAGCAGCCCGCGCGCCGCGACCAGCGGCAGCGCGGCCAGGACGAGCAGGGTGACCCCGCCGGTCGCGGCCTGCAGGGAGTCGCCGTCGCCGAAGACGGCCGTGTAGAGGTCGGCGACGCCTGGCCCGGCCACGGCCAGCCCCTCCAGCGCGGTCAGCGCTGCGGCCGCGGTCAGCCGGCGGGGCAGCGGGACGGGGACGGCGGACTCGGTGGGGGTGGGCTTCGTACTCACCCCAGCAGGGTAGCCGCGCCCCTCCCGCACCCGGAGGGGACGGCCAGTATGGGCGGCGCCGGAAGGGGTCGGTAGGCTGACGCCCATGCGTGCACTCCTCGTGGCCAACCCAGCAGCGACGACCACCAGTGCGCGCACGCGCGACGTCCTGACCCACGCGCTCGCCAGCGAGATGAAGCTGGAGGCGGTCACCACCGAATACCGCGGCCACGCCCGGGACCTGGGCCGCAGGGCGGCCGAGACCGGCATGGACCTGGTGGTGGCCCTGGGCGGTGACGGCACCGTCAACGAAGTGGTCAACGGACTGCTGCACGAGGGACCCGATCCGGACCGGCTGCCCGGACTCGCGGTGGTCCCCGGCGGCTCCACCAACGTCTTCGCCCGCGCACTCGGCCTGCCCAACGACGCGGTCGAGGCGACCGGCGCCCTGCTGGACGCACTGCGGGAGCGGCGCGAACGAACGGTCGGCCTGGGGCTCGCCGCCGGCACCCCGGGCACGGAGGACGAGTCGGTTCCGGCGCGCTGGTTCACCTTCTGCGCGGGCTTCGGCTTCGACGCGGGCGTGGTGGGCCGCGTCGAACAGCAGCGGGAACGGGGCAAGCGTTCGACCCATGCCCTGTACGTGCGACAGCTGATGCGCCAGTTCTGGGAAGAGCCCAACCGCCGGCACGGCACGGTGACGCTCGAACGGCCCGGCGCGGATCCGGTGACGGACCTGGTGCTGTCGATAGTGTGCAACACGTCACCCTGGACATACCTGGGCAACCGGCCGCTCTACGCCTCCCCGGAGGCGTCGTTCGATACTGCGCTTGACGTATTGGCACTGGACCGTTTGTCAACTCCGGCGGTCGCCCGCTACGCGACACAGCTCCTGACCTCGACTCCTGAGCGCGGTCCGCACGGCAAGCACGCGGTGTCTCTGCACGATCTGACGGACTTCACCTTGCATTCGAAGGTGCCGCTTCCGTTCCAGATGGACGGAGACCACCTCGGGTTGCGCACCAGCGTTCGGTTCACAGGCGTACGCCGGGCACTGCGTGTGATTGTGTGAGTGGAAGGGCCGAAAGTCCTTCCACTCGAACGTTTACACGCCGGTCCACCCCTAGGAAGTAGGGCTGTGACCTAGTAGACACCGACGAATCAAAAAAAACTTTCCGGAAGGGGTTGTATCCCCGTCCGAGGTTTGCGAATCTCTACATGGCGATCGGGACAGCCCGCAGAACCCGGCACCCACACAGACCGCCAGAACCCCTCCACGAATCTCCGGCAGCCCAGGGCGAGTTTTTCCCCAAACTGGGCGGTCTCCCTTCCCTCACGAAGGGATTCGTGAAAGCGTTCACATTCACAAGCAACCTGCCCGCAATACAAGGAGATGGAGCAGCCATGGACTGGCGTCACAACGCCGTTTGCCGCGAGGAAGACCCGGAACTCTTCTTCCCCATCGGCAACACCGGTCCTGCGCTGCTGCAGATCGAGGAAGCCAAGGCCGTCTGCCGCCGTTGCCCCGTCATGGAGCAGTGCCTGCAGTGGGCGCTCGAGTCCGGTCAGGACTCCGGTGTCTGGGGCGGTCTCAGCGAGGACGAGCGCCGCGCGATGAAGCGCCGCGCCGCTCGCAATCGGGCGCGCAACGCAACCGCCTGACATCGACTTTCGAGCCTCGAGCCGCAGCGCGTAGTACCCATATAAGCGCTCAGCAACGTGCTCTTGAACCCCGTACCGAAAACCATTCGGTCCGGGGTTCAGTGCTGTCCGGAGCCTGCGAGCAGCCCCTGACGTCACCCTGAGTGACCGGCACGCTGCGCTACTTCTGCGGGCTGGCCGGTATGTCGAGGACGACCTTGGTGCCGCGCGGCTCGGACGCGACCATGTCGAAGGTGCCGCCGAGCTCGCCCTCCACCAGGGTCCGTACGATCTGCAGCCCGAGGTTGCCGGCCCGCTGGGGGTCGAACCCCTCGGGCAGACCGCAGCCGTCGTCGACCACCGAGATCAGCAGCCGGGCGTCGTCGCGGCCGCTGCCCGAGCGGGCCGCGGAGACCTCCACGGTGCCGCCCTCCCCCTGGGTGAAGGCGTGCTCCAGGGCGTTCTGGAGGATCTCCGTCAGCACCATCGACAGCGGGGTGGCGACCTCCGCGTCCAGGATTCCGAAGCGGCCGGTGCGCCGGCAGGCGACCTTGCCCGGGGAGATCTCGGAGACCATCGCGATCACGCGGTCCGCGATCTCGTCGAACTCGACCCGCTCGTCCAGGTTCTGAGAGAGCGTCTCGTGCACGATCGCGATCGAACCGACGCGGCGGACGGCTTCGTTCAGCGCCTCGCGCCCCTGCGGCGAATCCATGCGACGGGCCTGCAGCCGCAAGAGCGCGGCCACCGTCTGGAGGTTGTTCTTGACCCGGTGGTGGATCTCCCGGATGGTCGCGTCCTTGGTGATCAATTCACGTTCGCGACGGCGCAGTTCCGTGACGTCGCGGCACAGGACGAGCGAGCCGATCCGGGTGCCCTTGGGCTTGAGCGGGATGGCCCGCAGCTGGATGACCCCGCCGCTGCCCTCGGCCTCGGTCTCGCGCGGGGCCCAGCCGCTCGCGAGTTTGACCAGGGCCTCGTCCACCGGGCCGCGGGAGGGCGCGAGTTCGGAGGTGATGCTGCCCAGGTGCTGGCCGACCAGGTCGGAGGCGAGGCCGAGCCGGTGGTAGGCGGAGAGCGCGTTCGGGGACGCGTACGTCACCACGCCCTCGGCGTCGAGCCGGATCAGGCCGTCGCCGACGCGCGGGGAGGCGTCCATGTCGACCTGCTGGCCGGGGAACGGGAAGGAGCCCGCCGCGATCATCTGGGCCAGGTCGGAGGCGGACTGGAGGTAGGTGAGCTCCAGCCGGCTGGGTGTACGCACAGTGAGCAGGTTGGTATTGCGTGCGATCACGCCGAGGACCCGGCCCTCGCGGCGCACGGGGATCGACTCGACCCGGACCGGCACCTCCTCGCGCCACTCCGGGTCCCCCTCGCGCACGATGCGGCCCTCGTCGAGCGCGGCGTCGAGCAGCGGGCGCCGGCCGCGCGGGACCAGGTGGCCGACCATGTCGTCCTGGTACGAGGTGGGGCCGGTGTTCGGGCGCATCTGCGCGACCGAGACGTACCGGCTGCCGTCGAGCGTGGGAACCCACAGCACCAGGTCGGCGAAGGAGAGGTCGGAGAGCAGCTGCCACTCCGAGACCAGCAGATGGAGCCACTCCAGGTCGGTTTCACTGAGAGCGGTGTGCTGGCGTACGAGGTCGTTCATGGAGGGCACCCGGCGAGCGTACCCCGGGTACGGGCCATGACTTTCCTCAGCGCGATACTCCGGAGTATCCAGGAGACCCCGCTTCCGCGTAGGGTTGGAGGAAGTGACGGTAATCAGGGTTCCGTCATTGGATGGACAGAACAGATTGGTCTAGTCCACAATTACATCAAGCTTCCGCCCTCCCCGCACAGGAGGACGGATCGAGGTAAGCCGCGCGATCTGCCCTGACCGCGCGTCACCTCCCACCGGCTGTCGGGCACCGCACACCCGTCGGCCGTAAGTACTCCGGGCTACGGTGCCGGGCGGGCTGAGGGTCCCGTTCGGCACCGTGGCCCAGAGGAATCGGGCCCAGCGGAATCGGGCCCAGCGGAACGTGCCCCCGAGCGACAGACTCGACCCCTCCCCCTACTGCGGCCAGGCCCCCATGGCCAGCTCCGCCACCGCCTCCAGCTCCTCCCGGCCCGCGCCGTCGCGCGACTGCTGGGACATCCCCTGCAGCACCGCCCCCGCGTAGCGCGCCAGCGCCCACGTGTCCGTGCCGGCCGGCAGGATCCCCGCGGCGACATCGGCCCGGATGCGGCTCTCGAACGCCACCAGATTGGCCTCGCGCCGCACGCGCAGCGCCTCCGCGACCTCGTCCGAGGTGGTGTTGACCGCCGCACTGATCACCATGCAGCCCGGCGGGTGGGCGGGGTCGGTGTAGACCTCCGCCGCCTCGTGCAGGACGCGCCCCACCGCCGCGCGGGCGGTGGGCTCCTCGGCGAGGGCCACGGCCGCGAAGTCCCCGTAGCGGCCGCCGTAGACCACCACCACCTCGTCGAAGAGCTTGCGCTTGTCGCCGAAGGCCGCGTACAGGCTCGGGGCGCTGATCCCGAGCGAGGCCGTCAGGTCGGAGATCGACGTCGCCTCGTAGCCGCGCTCCCAGAAGGCGAGCATCGCCTTGTCGAGGGCCTCGTCGCGGTCGAAGGAGCGGGGCCTGCCACGTTGTCCGGTCACCATGAACTCATTCTATAGCGGGCGCTACGGAATCTGATACGGTCCTTTCTGTAGCGACCGTTATCGAAAGGGGGGCGCGCCGTGGGCGTACTCAAGGGGAAGACGGCACTGGTCACGGGCGGCAGCCGGGGCATCGGGCGGGCCGTCGCGGAGCGCCTCGCCCGCGACGGGGCGCTGGTCGCGGTGGCCTACGGGCACAACGAGGCGGCGGCCAAGGAGACCGTGGGGGCCATCGAGGCGGCCGGGGGTCGCGCCTTCGCGGTCGGGGCCGAGCTCGGGGTCCCGGGCGGCGCGGAGGCCCTCTGGGCGGCGTACGCGGCCCATCCGCTGGCCACCGAGGGGGTGGACGTACTGGTGAACAACGCGGGCGCCGCCTCCCGCTCCGTCTTCGGCCGGCTCGGCACCCCGCAGGAGGTCGCGGACGTGGTCGCCTTCCTCGCCTCCCCGGACTCCCGCTGGGTCACGGGCCAGCACCTCGCCGTGACGGGCGGGCTCCAGCTCTCGCTGCTCTGAGGGGCGTCTCCCGGATCGGGCGGGGCCCGATCCGGGAGGCCGGAGCGGCGGATCCGGCCCACCATGGAGTGTGCGCGAAGACCCGACAACGGGGCATCGCCTCTGCTAGATTGGTCTATACCACATTCGCCACACTCCAGATCGGCAGGCCCCGCGTGGAAGTTGTCATCGTCCCGGACGCCAAGGCAGGCGGCGAGCTCATCGCGGAGGCCATGGCCGCCCTGGTCCGCCGCAAGCCCGACGCCCTGCTCGGCGTGGCGACCGGCTCTACCCCGCTGCCCATCTATGAGGCGCTCGCCGCCAAGGTCAAGGCCGGACTGGTCGACGCCTCCAAGGCCCGCGTCTGCCAGCTCGACGAGTACGTCGGCCTGCCGGCCGGGCACCCGGAGTCCTACCGCGCCGTCGTCCTGCGCGAGGTCGTGGAGCCGCTGGGCCTGTCCGAGGCCTCCTTCATGGGCCCGGACGGCTCGGCCGAGGACATCGTCGCTGCCTGCGACGCCTACGACCGCGCCCTCGCCGCGGCCGGCGGAGTGGACCTCCAGCTCCTCGGAATCGGCACGGACGGGCACATCGGCTTCAACGAGCCCTGCTCCTCGCTCGCCTCCCGCACCCGCATCAAGACGCTGACGGAGCAGACCCGCGTGGACAACGCGCGCTTCTTCGACAACGACATAGAGCAGGTGCCCCACCACGTCATCACCCAGGGCATCGGCACCATCCTCGACGCCCGCCACCTGGTCCTGCTGGCCACCGGCGAGGGCAAGGCGGAGGCCGTCGCGCAGACCGTCGAGGGCCCGCTGTCCGCCCTCGTGCCGGCCTCCGCGCTCCAGCTGCACCGCCACGCCACGGTGATCGTGGACGAGGCCGCCGCCTCCAAGCTGAAGCTCGCGGACTACTTCCGCCACACCTACGCCAACAAGCCCGCCTGGCAGGGTCTGTAAGCCGTAGGTACGGCGAAGGCCGGGTCCTCCCCCAGGGGAAGGCCCGGCCTTCGCCGTATCCGCGTACCCGGCGGCAGCACCGGGCGGACCGGACGCCCGGCCCGGACGCGGCGGAGCCGGGCACCCCCGTGACGGGTGCCCGGCTCCGGTCCGTGTCCTGCGCTAGACGCCCGCGATGATCTCCGCGGCGGCCCGCCCGCAGACCCGGGCGGCGCCGTGCGTCGCGATGTGCAGCGCGCCGCGCGGCTCGGCCTGCGGGACGCCCATCTCGACCACGATCGTCTCCGGCCGCGCCGCGACGAGCGCGTCCAGGGCCTCGGTCATCCACGGGTGGCGGTGCGCGTCGCGGACCACCGCGACGACGGTGCGGTTCCCCGCGGCGGCCAGGACGTCAGCGGCCGTCGACCCCTCCGGGTACACGCCCGAGTCGGTGCCCGGGACCAGCGCGGACACTTCCGCGGCCACGCCCCACGGGGTCTCGTCGCCGACCGCGAAGTTCGCCACCGGGGTGAGCGTGGCGATGTACGGGGCGTTGACCGGGGCCGCCGCCTTGGGCGAACCCGTCACGACCACCGCACGCCGGGCCGCCGCCAGTCCGATGCCGGGCGCGCTGCTCCCCTCCGGCCGCGCGCCCCTGCGGACCTGGCGGGTCCACTCCGCCAGCGAACGGACCCGGGCGGCGGCCTCGGCGAGGCGCTCCTCCGGAAGCGCACCCTCGCGCACGGCCGAGACCAGCGCGTCGCGCAGCCTCAGCACGGTGCCCTCGTCGGCGAGCCCGCCGCCGACGCAGATGGCGTCGGCGCCGGCCGCGATGGCCAGCACCGAGCCGCGCTCGATGCCGTACGTCCCGGCGATGGCCTTCATCTCCATGCCGTCGGTGACGATGAGGCCCTCGTAGCCGAGCTCCTTGCGCAGCAGACCGGTCAGGATCTGCGGGCTGAGCGTGGCCGGGCGGGTCGGGTCCAGGGCCGGCACCAGGATGTGGGCGCTCATGACGGCCTTGGTGCCGGCCTCGATGGCGGCCCGGAACGGTACGAGTTCCCGCACGGCCAGGGTCTCGAGGTCCACGTCGATGCGCGGCAGCGCGTGGTGCGAGTCGACGTTGGTGTCGCCGTGGCCCGGGAAGTGCTTGGTGCAGGCGGCGACGCCGGCGGCCTGCAGGCCTTCGACGTACGCGGCGGTGTGCCGGGCGGTGAGGTGGGTGTCGGCGCCGAAGGACCGTACGCCGATGACCGGGTTGTCCGGGTTGGAGTTGACGTCGGCGGACGGGGCCCAGTTGAGGTTGACCCCGCACTCGGCGAGCCGGCGGCCCAGCTCGCGGGCGACGTCGCGGGTCAGGTCCACGTCGTCCACGGCGCCGAGGGCCAGGTTGCCCGGGAAGGAGGAGCCGCCCCGGACCTCCAGGCGGGTGACGTCGCCACCCTCCTCGTCGATGGCGACGAGGACGTCGTCCCGCTCGGTACGAAGCTGCGCGGTCAGCGCGGCGAGCTGCTCGGGCGAGGTGATGTTGCGGCCGAAGAGACCGACGGCGGTGAGGCCTTCGGCGACCTGGCGCAGCAGCCAGGCGGGCGCGGTGGTGCCCTCGAAGCCGGGCTGCAGGACCGCCAGGGCGTCCCGGGTCACCCCATCATTCGAATCAGGCGCAGTCGTGCGGTGCGCAAGGACAGTCATGGGCCGTTATCCCTTCACGGCGCCGGCGGTCATGCCGCCGACGGCCTTGCGCTGGAGGAAGACGAAGATGAGCAGCACCGGGACCGCGAAGAGCGAGGAAGCGGCCATGGTGGCGCCCCAGTCGTTGCCGAAGGCGGTCTGGAACTGGGTCAGCCACAGCGGCAGGGTCTGCGCGGTCTTGTCCTTGTTCAGGATCAGGACCATCGCGAACTCGTTCCAGGCCGTGATGAAGCCGAAGAGCGAGGTGGACATCAGGCCGGGGGCGAGCAGCGGGAAGATCACCTTGCGGAAGGCCTGGCCGCGGGTGCAGCCGTCGATCTGGGCGGCTTCCTCCAGCGTCACCGGGACGGCGGCGATGAAGCCGCGCAGGGTCCAGATGGTGAAGGGGAGGACCATCACGAAGTAGATCGCGGTGAGCAGCGGGAGGCTGTTCAGCATCTCGGAGTCGCGGGCGATCATGTACATCGCGATGACCATGACCTCCCAGGGCGCCATCTGGGCCATCATCACCGCGAGGACCAGGCCCTTGCGGCCCTTGAACTTCATGCGGGCGATGGCGAAGCTCGCGGCGAGGGCGACGAGCAGGGCCAGGCCGACGGCGCCGACGGTGACGATGAAGCTGTTCGTGACGTAGGTCCAGAACAGGTCGACACCGGTGGCCTTGGTGAAGTTCTCCGTCGTCGGGGTGAAGACGAAGACGGGGTCCTTGGAGAGGATCTCGCTGGACGGCTTCAGGGCCGAGGAGAACATCCAGTAGACCGGGAAGACGAAGAGGACGGCCAGCAGCAGGGCGCCGACGTTCTTGGCGACCGCTGCGGGACGGATCGGCCGGCGGTTGCGCAGCTGCTGGGGCTTCGCGGACGGCGCGGACGGCGCGGGCTTCGGGGCGGTGGTGGTGCTCACTGCTCCTCCTCCTGCTTCAGGATCAGACGGAAGTAGAAGGACATGACGATCACGAGCATCACGATCGTCAGGACGGAGATCGCGGCGGCCAGGCCGTAGTGGCCCTGGCTCTGGCCCTCCACGTACGCGTAGATCGTCAGGGTCTCCGAGGCGCGGTCGGGGCCGCCCTTGTTCATCGCGTAGACCTGGGTGAAGGCCTTGAAGACCCAGATGACCTCGAGGAAGGTCGTGACCAGGAAGAACGACTTGAGGTTCGGGAAGACGACCTGCCAGAAGGTCTGCCAGCCGTTGGCGCCGTCCATGCGGGCGGCCTCGTACATCTCGGTACTGACCGTGGTCAGGGCCGCGTACATGTTGAGGGCGACGAACGGGATCGAGCCCCAGGCCACCAGCACGGTGATGATCACCATGGTGGACAGGCCGGTCTCGAACCAGTTGTGCTGCTCGTAGCCGCTGAAGCCGAGCGTGCGCATCAGCCAGTTCATGACGCCGTACTGCTCGTCGAACAGCCACTGGAAGACGGTCACGGAGGCGACGATCGGCATGGCCCAGGCCATCACCAGCGCCATCGACAGGACCAGGCGCATCCACTTGCCGAGCCGGTTCAGCAGGAGCCCGATGAGGCTGCCGAGCACCATGATCAGGAAGACGTTGCCCGCGGTGAAGAGGAAGCTGCGGACGACCACGGTCCAGAACTGCGAGTCGCCCAGCAGCTCGGTGTAGTTGTCCACGCCGTTGAACGGCGCCTTCCGCTGGATGAACTCGATCTTGTCGACCTTCTGGAACGACAGGATGATGTTCTTGATCAGCGGGTAGAGCAGCAGGGTCGCCATGCTGAGCACGGCGGGCCCGATCAGGAGGTACGGCAACCACCCTGAGGGGAGCGACTTTCTGCCCCCGCGAGGAGACTGGGACGCTGCCTTGGCTCCGGTGGGCGGCGGCGTCTGGGCCGGCCCCGCGGACTCGTGTGGTGCGTCCTGTGGAGCGGCAGTGGCCGCTCCCTGGGAGTGCACGGTCATGTCTGGGCTTCCTCGCGGTTGACTGTGGCGACTGGCACCCGCTTCCCCGCTCGGAGCAGGCGGCGCTTACGTCTGTCAATGCGCGACCGGGGGCGCGGTGGGCGCTCTGGGCGCCCACCGCGCCCCCGGTGCGTTCAGTACGGGTACTTCGGGGTGTTACTTGTTGATGCGGCTCGCGATTTCCTTGTCCGCGTCCGCGCCCGCCTTGGCGGCGTCGTCACCCTTCAGGACCTTCGTCATGAACTCCTTGATGGGGTTCGGCTCGGTCTCGACGTTCGCCCAGCCCGGGGTCACCGGGGTGATGTTGCCGTTGACGCCGGCCTTGGCCATCGCCTCGGCGAAGGAGCCCGCGGCCGGGGTGAAGTTCGCGCCGGCCTGGTTCGGGAGCAGCGCGCCCTTGGTCTCGGCGGCGTACTTGGTCATCTGGTCCTTGCCTGCGGCGAGGGCCAGCCACTCCTTGGCGAGGTCCTTGTTCTTGGAGCGCTCGGCGATCGCCAGGTTCGAGCCACCGAGGAAGACGGTGCCCGGCTTGTCGGCGGTCTTGCCCGGGATCGGGAAGTAACCGAAGTCGGCTTCCTTGCCCGCGTCCTTCAGCGCCTTCTCGGCACCGCCGGCCTCCCAGCCGAGACCGATCCAGGAGGCGACGCCACCCTTGGGAACGACGTCGGTGGACTGCTGCGGGTTCGCCTCGTCCTTGTCCTTCGGGGCGGTGGAGAAGGACTGGAGCTTCTTGTAGAACTCCATCGCGGAAGCGGCCTGGGGGGTGCCGAGACCACCCTTCCACTTGTCGCCGTCCTTGACGGCGAGGTCGCCGCCCTCGTCCCAGATGAGACCGGCGAGGACGTACCAGCTCTGGCCGGGCAGGTAGATCGGCTGCGAGGCCGGGTCGGCCGCCTTCAGCTTCTCCAGGCCGGCGACCCACTCGTCGCGGGTCTTGGGCGCCGTGACGCCCGCCTTCTCGAAGGCCTTCTTGTCGTAGATCACGACGCGGTTGGCCGCGTACCACGGAGCGGAGTAGAGCTTGCCGTCGATCTCGGCCGAGGCCAGACCGCTCTTCGCCCAGGCGTCCGCGCCGAGCTTCGCCTTGTCCTTGGTCAGGTCGGCGAGGCCACCGGTGACCGCGTAACCGGCGGTCTGGGTGTTGCCGAGCTCCAGGACGTCCGGCGGGGTGTTCTCGGAGAGGGCCGTGGTGACCTTCTCCTGGATGCCCTTCCAGGGCTGAACCTCTACCTTGACCGTGACACCGGGGTGCTTGGCGGAGAACTCCGCGTTGACCGCGTCGATCCAGGTCTTCGGTGCGGAGCCGTCCATCACCCAGACGGTGATCTCCTTGGCGCCACCCGCGTCGGCCTTCGGCTTGTCGTCGCCGCCGTTGCCGCACGCCGCGACTCCGACCATCATGCCCGCGACACTGACCGCCGCGATGAGCTTGCGCTTCACGCCACCCTCCTCAGGGATGCTGCCTGCAACTTCCCTTGCCCGCCGCGGTGACTCAAAAAGCACCAAGTACTGCCCGTGGGGCCGGGATCTGATCCATATTGGTGTAGACCAGTAGCTGGAGCTTGGCCTAGACCTTTAGGGGTGTCAAGGGTCTAATGAGCGGGTGCTCGGTCCGTTATCGGACCGACACCTGGGGGAGGGAGGAGGCCCGCCCTCCCTCCCGTGTCACGATGTGACCGCACATATCGGAGGAGCCGGTGACGGCAACGAAACTGGAGTCGGGAAGGCGGGCGGCGATGGCCACCGAAGGGGCGATCACGGAGCCGGACAGCGGGGCGGCCACCCGCACGGCACGCGTGCCCAAGTACTACCGACTCAAGCGCCACTTGCTCGATATGACCGAAACCCTTCCACCGGGCACCCCCGTGCCGCCCGAGCGCACGCTCGCGGCCGAGTTCGACACCTCCCGCACCACGGTGCGACAGGCCCTCCAGGAGCTCGTCGTCGAGGGGCGCCTCGAGCGGATCCAGGGGAAGGGCACCTTCGTCGCCAAGCCGAAGGTCTCCCAGCCGCTCCAACTCTCCTCGTACACCGAGGACATGAGGGCCCAGGGTCTGGAACCCACCTCCCAGCTCCTGGACATCGGCTACGTGACGGCCGACGACACCCTGGCCGGCCTCCTCAAGATCGCCACCGGCGGGCGGGTCCTGCGCATCGAACGACTCCGCCTGGCCAGCGGCGAACCGATGGCGATCGAGACCACGCACCTGTCGGCCAAGCGCTTCCCCGCGCTGCGCCGATCGCTGGTCAAGTACACCTCCCTCTACACCGCCCTCGCCGAGGTGTACGACGTGCGCCTCGCCGAAGCGGAGGAGACCATCGAGACCTCGCTGGCCACCCCGCGGGAGGCCGGACTGCTCGGCACCGACGTCGGACTGCCGATGCTGATGCTTTCCCGCCATTCGCTGGACGCCGACGGGGAGCCCGTCGAGTGGGTGCGTTCCGTATACCGCGGCGATCGTTACAAGTTCGTCGCCCGACTCCAGCGTCCCGCCGTCTGATTCGTAGTTGACTCTCGTTCCGCTATACGGACGGGGGCTTACGTCTAGCGGGCGGTCCCCCGTAGATTCCCTGCGCTTACGCAGATGATCGACGAGGGGACGACGGATCATGACGGAACCAGGCCCGGAAGCAACACGGGCGGCACGGGACGCGGCGAGTCCGGGCACCACGCCGGACTCGCCTCCTCCATCAGGCGCCATGTCCCCCAAGGCAGTGGCCCTGTGGGTGCTGGTCGGCCTCGTGGGGGCCATCGGCTGGGGCGTACTGGCGCTCTCGCGCGGCGAGGAGATCTCGGCCGCCTGGCTGCTCGCCGCCGCGCTCGGCTCGTACGCGATCGGCTACCGCTTCTACGCGCGTTTCGTCGCGAACCGCGTACTGAAGGTGGACAAGACCCGCGCCACCCCCGCCGAACGCCTTGACAACGGTGTCGACTTCCACCCGACCGACCGACGGGTGCTTTTCGGCCACCACTTCGCCGCCATCGCCGGCGCCGGACCGCTCGTGGGTCCCGTACTCGCCTCGCAGATGGGCTACCTGCCCGGCACCATCTGGATCGTCGTGGGCGTGATCTTCGCGGGCGCCGTCCAGGACATGGTCACGCTCTTCTTCTCCACCCGGCGCAACGGCCGGTCGCTCGGCCAGATGGCCCGGGACGAGATCGGCCCGGTCGGCGGCGCCGCCGCGCTGATCGGCGTCTTCGCCATCATGATCATCCTGCTGGCCGTGCTGGCCCTGGTCATCGTCAACGCGCTGGCGCACTCCCCGTGGGGCGTCTTCTCCATCGGCATGACCATCCCGATCGCCCTCTTCATGGGCTTCTACCTGCGCGTCCTGCGCCCGGGCCGGGTCACCGAGGTCTCCGTCGTCGGTGTGGCGCTGCTGCTGCTCGCCATCGTCGCGGGCGGCTGGGTCGCCGAGTCCTCGCTGGCGGACACCTTCACGCTGGAGAAGGAGACGCTGGTCCTCTGGATGGTCGCCTACGGGTTCGTGGCGTCCGTCCTGCCGGTGTGGATGCTGCTCGCCCCGCGCGACTACCTCTCCACCTTCATGAAGGTGGGCACCATCGGGCTGCTCGCCGCGGGCGTGGTCATCGCCATGCCGACGCTGAAGATGCCCGCGGTCACCGACTTCGCCTCGCGCGGAGACGGCCCGGTATTCGCCGGCTCGATGTTCCCGTTCGTCTTCATCACCATCGCCTGCGGAGCCCTGTCCGGCTTCCACTCGCTGGTCTCCTCGGGCACCACCCCGAAGATGATCCAGAAGGAGACCCAGGTCAGGGTCATCGGCTACGGCGCGATGCTGACCGAGTCCTTCGTCGCCATCATGGCGATCATCACGGCCTGCATCATCGACCCGGGCCTGTACTTCGCCATCAACTCCCCCGCCGGGGTCGTCGGCGCCACCGTCGAGACGGCCTCGCAGGCCGTGACGAACTTCGGCTTCGCCATCTCCCCCGCGGACCTCGCGCGCGCCGCGCAGGACGTCGAGGAGACCAGCCTGCTGTCCCGTACGGGCGGCGCTCCGACCTTCGCACTCGGAATGTCGGAGATCTTCTCGGCCGTGATCGGCGGCGCCTCGATGAAGGCGTTCTGGTACCACTTCGCGATCATGTTCGAGGCCCTGTTCATCCTGACGACCGTGGACGCCGGCACCCGCGTGGGCCGCTTCATGCTCCAGGACACCCTCGGCAACGTGCACAAGTCCTTCAAGGACGTCAGCTGGAAGCCGGGCGTCTGGTTCGCCAGCGCGGTCGTCGTCGGCGGCTGGGGCTACTTCCTGTGGGTCGGCGTCAAGGACCCGCTGGGCGGCATCAACCAGCTCTTCCCGCTGTTCGGCATCGCGAACCAGCTGCTCGCGGCGGTCGCCCTGGCCGTCTGCACCACCCTGCTGATCAAGTCCGGCCGGCTCAAGTGGGCCTGGGTGACGGGCGTTCCGCTGGCCTGGGACCTGGCCGTCACGCTCACCGCCAGCTACCAGAAGATCTTCTCTGACAACCCGAAGATCGGCTTCTTCGCGCAGCGGGACGTCTACCAGGACGGGATCGAGGCGGGCAAGGTCCTCAAGCCCGCCAAGAACATGGACGAGATGCACACCGTGGTCACCAACGCCACGGTGGACGGCGTCCTGTCGGTGTTCTTCGCCCTGCTGATCATCATCGTGCTCGTGGACGCCGCCCGCACCTGCCTGGCGGCCATCCGCAAGCCCGAGTCGGTCACGCTCGTCGAGATCCCGTGGACCGAGTCCAAGCTCGTCGCCCCGGCCGGTCTGATCCCGACCGCCGAGGAGCGGGCGGAACTCGCCGCCGCCGGCCTCGACTCGGGCGGCGGCCGCGTGAAGGACTCCGTGCGGGAACCCGCGTGACGCGCCTGCGCCACGCGCTGGGCCGGGCCCGGTACTTCGTAAGGGAGTTCTCGGGCGAGGCGGCCTACGACCGCTACGTGGCCCACGCCCGTACGCACGACCCGGACGCGGTGGTCCAGTCGCGCCGGGCCTTCGAACGGGCCCGCACGGACGCCCGCGAGGGAGACCCGCGCGAAGGGTTCCGCTGCTGCTGAACCGGCGGGATCCCCAGAGGCCGCCGCTGCTCCGTCCACCCGACGGAAACGCGGCGGCCTCTTTCCTTGCCCTGGCGCACACTCGATGCCATGGACATCATCATCCGGACGGCGGCGGCCGCCGAATACGAAGAGCTCGGCGAGATCACCGCAAGGGCGTACCTCGACGACGGACTGCTCGACTTCGCCGAGGACGACCCCTACCTGAGCCGGCTGCGCGACGTCGCCGGCCGGGCACCCGACGGCGAGGTGCTCGTCGCGGAGTACGAGGGCACGCTGCTCGGCGGTGTGACCTTCGCCCCTCCCGGCAGCCCGCTGTGCGACATCGCGGGCCCCGGCGAGGCGGAGTTCCGGATGCTGGCCGTCTCCCCGGCGGCCCGCGGACGCGGCGCGGGCGAGGCCCTCGTACGGGCCTGCGTGAACCGCGCCCGGGAGCTGGAGGGCGTGGGCCACCTGGTGCTGTCGACCACGGAGAAGATGCTCGGGGCGCACCGGATCTACGACCGGCTGGGCTTCGTACGGACGCCCGAGCGGGACTGGTACCCGGTTCCGGGGCTGCCCCTGCTCACCTACCGCCTGGAGCTCTAGCGGCGCACCGTCCGCAAGGAGCGACACAACATGTGGGGGCTACCGCAAGCACCGGCCCCCACATGTATGCTCATGCTCGCTGTCGTCGCAGGGGAATCCGGTGAGAATCCGGAACTGTCCCGCAACGGTATGAAATGCACCGACCCGCTCGGTGCATCCGCAAGTCCGAGGACCTGTCGACAGTGCGCCCGGCTCGACCGAACCGGGTGCAGACACGTCCGGGCCTCGCGGTTGGGCCGGTGGACGCCACGTGGCGCACGCGCATTGCCCTGCCAAGCATGCGCTCCCCCACGTGCGCCCCCTCGCGCCCCGCACCAACGGTGACCCCGGAGCCGAGCGAGGGAGAGCTCCCCCCGTGACCATCGCGCCTTCCGCACCGCGCGCCGAGTCCGACCCGTCCGCCTATGAGGGTCCGGGGGCCGCGCTCCTGCGCACGCTCACCGAGCTGACCGCCGACCTGCCCGACACCGACCCCGGCCGGGTCGCCGCCGCCGCGCTGCGCGGCCGCAGCGCCGCCGCCGACGAGGCGGAGCTCCGTACGCTCGCCACCGAGGCGGCCGCCGGGCTGATCTCCGAGGACCCGGCGTACTCCCGGCTCGCCGCCCGCCTGCTGACGCTGGCCGTCCGCGACGAGGCCGCCGGCCAGGGCTCCACCTCCTTCTCCGGCTCCGTCGAGGTCGGCCACCGCGAGGGGCTCATCGCCGACCGCACCGCAGACTTCGTACGCCTGCACGCGAACCGGCTCGACGCGCTGGTCGAGCACGCGCTCGCCGAGGGCGCCGACGACCGCTTCGGCTTCTTCGGCCTGCGCACCCTGCACAGCCGCTACCTGCTGCGGCACCCGATCACCCGCCAGGTCATCGAGACCCCCCAGTACTTCATGCTGCGCGTGGCCTGCGGCCTCGCGGAGAACGAGTCCGTCCAGGCCGTCGAGGAAGTCGCCTCCCTCTACCGGCTGATGAGCCGCCTGGACTACCTGCCGTCCTCGCCCACGCTCTTCAACTCCGGCACCCGCCACCCGCAGATGTCCTCCTGCTACCTCCTGGACTCCCCGCTGGACGAGCTGGACTCGATCTACGACCGCTACCACCAGGTCGCGCGCCTCTCCAAGCACGCCGGCGGCATCGGCCTCTCGTACTCCCGCATCCGCGCCCGCGGTTCGCTGATCCGCGGTACGAACGGCCACTCCAACGGCATCGTGCCGTTCCTGAAGACGCTGGACGCCTCCGTCGCCGCCGTGAACCAGGGCGGTCGCCGCAAGGGCGCCGCCGCGGTCTACCTGGAGACCTGGCACGCGGACATCGAGGAGTTCCTGGAGCTCCGCGACAACACCGGCGAGGACCAGCGCCGCACCCACAACCTGAACCTGGCCCACTGGGTGCCGGACGAGTTCATGCGCCGCGTGAACGCCGACGCCGACTGGTCGCTGTTCTCCCCCGCCGACGTCCCCGAGCTGGTCGACCTGTGGGGCGACGAGTTCGACGCCGCCTACCGCAAGGCCGAGGAGTCGGGCCTGGCCCGCAAGAGCATGCCCGCCCGCGACCTGTACGGCCGGATGATGCGCACCCTCGCGCAGACCGGCCAGGGCTGGATGACCTTCAAGGACGCCTCCAACCGCACGGCGAACCAGACCGCCGAGCCGGGCACCGTCGTCCACTCCTCGAACCTCTGCACCGAGATCATCGAGGTCACCAACGACGGCGAGACGGCCGTCTGCAACCTCGGCTCGGTCAACCTCGGTGCCTTCGTCCTGGCCGGGACGGGCGACGTCACCGGCGACATCGACTGGGAGCGCCTGGACGAGACCGTCCGCACCGCGGTCACCTTCCTCGACCGCGTCGTGGACATCAACTTCTACCCGACCGAGCAGGCCGGCCGCTCCAACGCCCGCTGGCGTCCGGTGGGCCTGGGCGCGATGGGCCTCCAGGACGTCTTCTTCCAGCTGAAGCTGCCCTTCGACTCCCCCGAGGCGAAGGCCCTGTCCACGAAGCTCTCCGAGCGCATCATGCTCGCGGCGTACGAGGCCTCCTGCGACCTGGCCGAGCGCAACGGCCCGCTCCCCGCGTGGGAGCAGACCCGCACGGCCCGCGGCGTCCTGCACCCGGATCACTACGACAGCGCTGTCGTCGAGCTGAACTGGCCGGAGCGCTGGGACGCACTGCGCGCCCGCGTCGCGAAGTCCGGGATGCGCAACTCGCTCCTCCTGGCCATCGCCCCGACGGCGACCATCGCCTCCATCGCGGGCGTGTACGAGTGCATCGAGCCGCAGGTCTCCAACCTCTTCAAGCGCGAGACCCTGAGCGGGGAGTTCCTCCAGGTCAACGGCTACCTGGTGCAGGAGCTCAAGCGGCTCGGCGTCTGGGACGCCCAGACCCGCGAGGCGCTGCGCGAATCCTCCGGCTCGGTCCAGGGCTTCGGCTGGATCCCGGCGGAGGTGCGCGACCTGTACCGCACGGCGTGGGAGATCCCGCAGCGCGGCCTGATCGACATGGCGGCGGCGCGCACCCCGTTCCTCGACCAGTCCCAGTCGCTGAACCTGTTCCTGGAGACGCCCACCATCGGCAAGCTCAGCTCGATGTACGCGTACGCCTGGAAGCAGGGCCTGAAGACCACGTACTACCTGCGCTCGCGCCCGGCGACGAAGATCGCCCGCGCCGCGTCCGGCTCCGCCGTCCCGGCCGCAGCCACCCCGCTCCCGCAGGCCGTCGACGCCGACGCGCTGGCCTGCTCCCTTGAGAACCCCGAGTCCTGCGAGGCCTGCCAGTAATGAGCACCACCGACACCACGAAGAACCTCCTCGACCCGGGCTTCGAACTGACCCTGCGCCCCATGCGCTACCCGGACTTCTACGAGCGCTACCGGGACGCGATCAAGAACACCTGGACCGTCGAGGAGGTCGACCTCCACTCGGACGTCGCGGACCTCGCGAAGCTGACGCCCTCCGAGCAGCACATGATCGGCCGTCTGGTCGCGTTCTTCGCGACGGGCGACTCGATCGTCTCGAACAACCTCGTGCTGACCCTGTACAAGCACATCAACTCCCCGGAGGCGCGCCTGTACCTGTCGCGCCAGCTCTTCGAGGAGGCCGTGCACGTCCAGTTCTACCTGACGCTGCTCGACACCTACCTGCCCGACCCGGACGACCGCGCGGCCGCCTTCGACGCGGTCGAGGAGATCCCGTCGATCCGCGAGAAGGCGCAGTTCTGCTTCCGCTGGATGGACTCGGTGGAGAAGATCGACCGCCTGGAGACGGCCGCCGACCGCCGCCGCTTCCTGCTGAACCTGATCTGCTTCGCCGCGTGCATCGAGGGCCTGTTCTTCTACGGCGCCTTCGCGTACGTGTACTGGTTCCGCTCCCGCGGCCTGCTCCACGGCCTGGCGACGGGCACCAACTGGGTGTTCCGGGACGAGACCTGTCACATGAACTTCGCGTTCGAGGTCGTGGACACGGTCCGCAAGGAGGAGCCGGAGCTCTTCGACGACGCCCTCCAGCAGCAGGTCGTCGACATGCTGAAGGAGGCCGTGGAGGCGGAGCTGCAGTTCGGCCGCGACCTGTGCGGTGACGGCCTGCCGGGCATGAACACCGAGTCGATGCGCGAGTACCTGGAGTGCGTCGCGGACCAGCGTCTGGTCCGCCTCGGCTTCGCGCCCGTCTACGGCTCGCAGAACCCGTTCACCTTCATGGAGCTCCAGGGTGTCCAGGAGCTGACGAACTTCTTCGAGCGCCGCCCGTCGGCCTACCAGGTCGCGGTCGAGGGCACGGTCGACCTGGACGAGGACTTCTAAGCCCGGGGCGATCCGCACCCCTTCACGCGCCCGGCCGGGTCACCGGCCGGGCGCGTGGCGTACGGCGACGCGGGGTGCGCGGGAGCGGGTCCGCTCGGGGCGGGTCCGGGTCCGGGTCCGCGGGGTGCCGGGCTGCCGCTGGGCCGCCCGGATCTGCCGGTCGGTGCGGTGCTCCCGCAGGGCGCCGTGGAGGGCGGGGCCCGCCAGGAGGGCTGCGACGGCGAGGACGAGGAGGTAGTCGAGGAACGTGTTCATGACTCCACTCTCGCCAGTGCGGCAGAAACCGGACAGTGGCAGGACTGTCATGAAAGAGCGAATTACTGCCACACTGGGGTCATGCTGAAGCCTTCCCCCCTCAAGAACGTGGCCGTGGCCGTCGTGAACGGCGTCACCCCCTTCGAGATGGGCATCTTCTGCGAGGTCTTCGGGATCGACCGGAGCGCGATGGGGCTGCCCACCTACGACTTCGCCGTCTGCGCGATGGAGGGGAACCCGGTCACCGTCGGAGACGGCCATTACAGCCTCACCCTCCCCTACGGACCCGACCGACTGGAGGAGGCGGACCTGATCTGCCTGCCCGCCGACCGCCAGGCACCGACCCGCGAGTATCCGGAGCCGCTGCTCGAGGCGTTGCGGCGGGCCGTGGACCGGGGTGCGCGGGTGCTGAGCGTGTGCAGCGGGGCCTTCATGCTCGGCGCGGCCGGGCTGCTGGACGACCGCCGCTGCACCACGCACTGGATGCACGCCCCGGCCCTGGCCCGCCGCTTCCCGCGGGCCAAGGTCGACCCGGACGTGCTCTACGTGGACGAGGGCCGGGTGATCACCTCGGCCGGCACCGCCTCCGGGATCGATGCCTGCCTGCACCTGGTCCGGCAGGAGCAGGGCGCCGAGGTGGCCAACACCATCGCCCGGCGGATGGTCGTACCGCCGCACCGGGACGGCGGGCAGGCGCAGTACATCCAGCGTCCGCTGCCCCGCACCTCCTGCGACACGGTGGGCGAGGTGATCGGCTGGATGGGCCGCCACCTGGAGGAGGAGATCACGGTCGAGCAGCTCGCGGAGCGGGCGCACATGTCCCCGCGGACCTTCGCCCGGCGCTTCCTCCAGGAGACCGGGACCACCCCGTACCAGTGGGTGCTGCGCCAGCGGGTCCTGCTGGCCCAGGAGCTGCTGGAGGCCACCGACGAGACGGTGGACGCGATCGCGGGCCGCAGCGGCTTCGGTACCGCGGCCGCCCTGCGCCACCACTTCCTGCGGACGCTGAACACCACTCCGAACGCCTTCCGCCGCACGTTCCGGGGCCCGTCCGCGGCCTGATCTCCGGCCGGCTCCGTCAGCTGATCGAGAACTTCCCCCGTCTTGATCGTTTTCGCCCCTACGGTTTGGTGGTCCACATACGACAGGGGGTTCCCATGACTCGCACCATCCGGACCGTCGACCTCGGCTGGGACTAGGCCGCGCCGTGCCAAGCGATAGGCGCCCCGCTCCTGACCGGAGCGGGGCGCCTATCGCGTACGGGAGGGTGCGGCTACGCGTTCGGAACCGTCTCGTAGCGCGGGGTGCCCTCTTCCATCTGCCGCAGCGCGTCCTTGCGGTCCCGCTTCGAGAGCCGGTCGATGTACAGGTAGCCGTACAGGTGGTCGGTCTCGTGCTGGAGGCAGCGCGCGAAGTAGCCGGTGCCCCGCACCTTGATCGGGTTGCCCTGCGCGTCCTGGCCGGTCACCTCGGCGTAGTCCGGGCGGGCCAGCGAGGCGTAGGCGGTCGGGACCGACAGGCAGCCCTCGTTCGAGTCGTCCAGGACGCGGGCGCCGGCCGGCAGCTCGACGAGCTTCGGGTTGATCACCACGCCCGTGTGACGGTTGCCGTCGTCGTCCGGGCAGTCGTAGACGAAGACCTTGGCGTCCACGCCGATCTGGTTCGCGGCGAGGCCCACGCCCTCGGCGGCCTTCTGGCTGGCGAACATGTCGTCGATCAGCTGCGCCAGCTCGTCGCCGAACTCGGTGACGTCCTTGCACTCCCGGTGCAGGACCGGGTTGCCGACCACCGTGATCGGGCGGGCGGTGCCGCGCTCGCGGTGGGCGAGCTCGCGCGCCTCACAGTCCTCGGTGTCGACGACGTACCCGTCGTTCACGCTCTCGACAACGTCGTTCTCCTGCTGCGCCATGTCCGCCGTACGCCTTCCGTAAAGTCCACCAGTCACCGATGTGCCGGTACAGACTACGGCCCCGGCTCAGCAGACCTCTTCGAGATCCCGCCACTCCCGGCTGTCCGGACTGTCCGCGACCCAGCCGTCGAGCAGCCCGCGCACCAGGCCCGCCGGCGCCGCGATCCCGCACTCCCGCTCGGGCACCCAGAGGGATCCGGAGCCGGCCGTACGGTGGCCCAGCGGGCCGGGGTGGCCCGGTTCGCTGTGGTCGTGCGGGTCCAGGTGCTCGCCGTCGCCCTCGCCGCTCGGCATGGCGCTCTCCGAGCAGGTCCGGCACAGCAGCCGCACCGAGGAGGACCAGTCCTCGGCGGCGAAGCCGGCATCGGAGGCCAGCTGCTCCAGGGCGTTGCGGTCGGCCTCGGTGGCCGCTTCCAGGAGCACCACCCAGGTCGGCACCGGGGAGGGCGCCCACAGCTCGATCTCGTCGAAGACGGGGTACGAGGGCCCGGCCGCGGTGATGCGCTCGCCGTGCGGGACCCCGTCGTGCAGGACGACCTCGCCCCAGCGCCGCCCCGAGGAGGGCAGCGGGATCGACAGGACCTCCATGCGGGCCGGGTCCAGCCGGCGGCCCCAGACCACCTCGGCCTCTCCCTCGGGCGACAGCCGCACGGCCGCGCTCCCGAGCTCCATGCCGACCGGTTCGCCGTGGGCCTGACCGCTCCCGCTCACGGCGTGCGGGTCTCCGGGCACCTTCAGCCCGTACGCCTGCCAGGCGCGGCGGGCCAGCGGCCAGTCCTGCAGGGCGGTCGCGGCGATGCCGACGTTCCACCAGTCCGGGGCGCCGGTCTCCCGGTCGAGCAGGGCCACGGCGCGCAGCCCGGCGGCCCGCGCCTGCTCCCAGTCGTGGCGGAACTTGTGGAGCAGCGCCAGGTTGAACCAGGACTCGGACAGCCAGGGTTCCAGGTCCGCCGCTCTGGTCAGCAGCGCGCCCGCGTCCTCGTACCGACCGTCGCCGATCAGCGTGAACGCGCGGTCGGTGGCCTGCCGCCACGAGGCGGAGGGCCGATGCCGTACCTTCCCGAAGATCCTCACGATTCCCGCCTGCCGGACACTCTTGCTCGGGACACTCCTGCTGCGAACACTCCTGCTGGGAACACTCTCACTGGCATCCAACCATGCCCACTCCGACGGCCGCTCATTACCCATGGGTTACCCAGGCGGGACGGGTACGACTCTGGCACGTCCGCCCCGGGCGAGCACCCTGGCGAGACACTCCACGACTTCCGGCTGGTAGTCGTGCCCGGTCCCCAGGCGCAGCCGCTCCAGGGCCTCCAATGAGCCGCCCGGGTGACGGGCCCCGCCGGCGAGATCGTCGTACGCGTTGACCGCGCGCACGATCCGGGCGGCGACGGGCTGGTCGCGGTACGGATCCGCCTGCAGCTCCACGACCACCGCGACCTCGTGCGGGACCCCCGTCTGGCGGGCCACCTCGCCGCCGAGCCCGGCGATCCGGCGGGCCTCGGCCTCGGGCAGCTCGGCGGTGGCCCCGTCCGGGACCGGGTCGACGAGGGAGAGCTGCCCGATGTCGTGCATGAGGGCGGCGTACTCCAGCACCGTGATCTCCCGCTCCGAGAGGCCCAGCTCCCGGCCCACGGCGCAGCTGAGCGCGGCGACCCGGCGGGAGTGGCCGGGCCGGGTGTAGCCGGCGATCTCGGTGGCGCGGGCGAGGGAGGTGATGGTCTGGCGGTAGGTGGTGCGGATGGCGGTGATCCGGTGGAAGGACATCTGGGTCAGGAGCAGCGGCACGCTGAAGACGGGCACCGCCCACAGGCCGGCGACGGCGACCCCGAGGGCCATGACCACACCCGTGGCACAGATCGCGGAGCCGATGCCCAGCTGGGCGCGGAGCTCGTCGCGGAGCAGCGGGGCGAACGGCCAGCCGGTCCGTGCCCCGGCGAGGGCGGCGCCGAGGACCGCGTCGCACAGGGCCGTGAGCCCGAGGAGGCAGATCAGGAAGAGCACGAGGTACGGGCCCTGGCCGACCCAGTGCTCCAGTTGCCCGGAGTTGTAGAGCGGCTGGAAGCAGACGGCGGCGAAGGTGACGGTGAGGACGCGGCGGGCCAGGTGGTCGAGGGCGGGTCCGCGGCCCCGGGCGATGTGCGGGACGATCCCGAGGAGCGCGGCCGTGACCACCACGGCGACGATCTGCAGGACCCCGTGGTGGGTGGGGGCTCCGGCGTTCTGCCCGAGCAGGGCGTACGCGAGCGCCCCGGCCGATCCGAGCGGCGCGGGCCGCTGACGGGCGGCGTCGCCGCTGTCCCGGCGGGCGAGCTCGCCGATGGTGATCAGGGCGCCGAAGGCGAGGGCGATGCCCGGCTCGGTCAGGCCGGTCCAGACGGTGTGCCCGAGCGCGGCCACGGTCAGCACCCCGGCGGCCCCGCGGACGACGCCGACGGCCCAGCCCCTCACGCGTTGGCTCCCGCGGCGGGGGCGGACGGGGAGCCGGGGGTTCCCGGTGCCTCCGTGGCGGCCGCTCCGGGCTCGGCGGCGGGCCCCGGCACGCAGTGGCAGGGGTCCCCGGCCTCGGCGCCCTGGAGCGGGCCGCTCCCGGCCGCGCGGGCCTGGGACGCGGATCCGGCCGGGGCGGCCTGGGCGGGCAGTCCGGTCAGCGGGGCGCCGGCGGGCACGGCCTCGCGCACCGCCCCCTGCGCCCCGGCGGCGGCCCCCTCCCGGAGCTGTGGCTCGCCGGCGCCGGCCGGGATCACCTGGAGGTCGTCGTCCGAGGTCACCTTCGGATGCCAGCCCTGCCGGTCGATGGCGTCGACCAGCGCCCGCACCATGTCCGGGTCGAACTGGGCCCCCGCGCAGCGTTCCAGCTCGGCGAGGGCGACCCGGACCGGCCGGGCCCTGCTGTACGACCGGGTCGAGGTCATCGCGTCGAAGGCGTCGGCGACCGCCACGACCCGGGCGAGCACCGGGATCTGTTCCCCGGTCAGCCCGTACGGGTAGCCGGAGCCGTCCACCCGCTCGTGGTGGTGCAGGATCGCCGCCCGGGCCTCTCCCAGGAAGCCGATGCCGCGCACCATCTCGTGTCCGTATTCGGGGTGAAGTTCGATGATCCTGCGCTCTTCGGGAGTCAGTGGGCCGTCCTTGCGCAGCAGCCGGGTCGGGACGCCGAGCTTGCCCACGTCGTGGAGGATGCCGGCGATGCGGACGACTTCGAGTCGTTCCTCGCCCATGCCCAGCTCGCGGGCGATCATCGCCGAGGCCTGCCCGACCCGCTCGCTGTGGCCGCGCGTGTAGCGGTCCTTGATGTCGACGGCCTGGACCAGCGCCCTGATGGTGGCCTGGTGGGCGGCGCGCTCGCGGTGGTACTGGGCGAAGACCCAGCAGGAGATGTACATCGGCAGCATGACGAGCAGTGCGGCCGGGAGTCCGTACGGGCTGCGCCACATGACGGCCATCATCAGTCCGGCGAGCCCGTGCACGCAGTGCGGGGCGAGGGACCGGGTCGCGAGGCCCCGCCAGGCGGTGGTGGCGGGGCGGCGTTCGGCGGCGGCCAGGATGCAGCCGTCGAGGGCGGTCAGCACCAGGCAGAAGGCGACGGCCGCTGCGGCGGCGGGGAGCATCACGTACGGGAAGTCGGCGACCCAGGCGGCCGGGCCCACCGGGCCCGCGGGCGCTTCCGGGCCGGACGGCCCGGTCCCGCCGAAGGAGCCCGTGCCCAGCGCCCCCGGCCCGCCCAGCAGCCCGTAGACCTGCCCGGCGGTCCAGGCGGCTATGGACTGCTGCGCCCCGTGCCAGATGCGCCGCACCCGTGCGGGCCGCGCCGTCACGGTCCCGGCGAGTCCGCCGGGCAGTGCGACGAGGGCGGCGGCGGCCGGCGGCAGGAGGAACACGGCGGCCAGCACCACCGGGAAGAAGGAGCCGAGGCCCTCGGGCACCCGGCGGCCCACGAGCGGGCACACCTTGACGAGTTCGCAGCCGAGGTAGAGCACGGAGAGCAGGCCGATGGAGGGCCACGGGGTGGCGGAACCGGTGACGGCCGGGGCGACGCACGCGAGGGCGGCCAGGACGGCGCACAGGACGTAGGCGCGCGCCAACGGCGGAAGTACCCGCATGGCGCTCTCCTCCCCCTGAGCCGTGCAAGTCAGGTACGAATCAAACCAGTACCGAATGGGGAGAATAAGTGGGCCCGGGAGCGAGGTGGGCCACATTTTCGCATTGCGCCATGCGGACGCCCCCGGATTACCACCTTCGAGTGAAGGAAGTGCCCTTCCGGGGGCGGCTGTTCGGGATTGTTCAATCGGGCACTACTTCACCGGCGAACATGGCCGGTTTTCAACTTTTTCAGCCCGCCGCTGATCCCGGCATCGGCTCGACGACGGCCGGTTCGGGCGGGGCGGCCGTAATGTCATGATCCGGCACGGCCTGCCCCGAACGGATGAGCTCGATCCGTCCCATCACCTTCGAGCGCAGGTCGGTCGGCACGTCGTCCGATCCGCAGCAGCGCTTGACCAGCTTCTTCACGGCCTGTTCCAGGCCGTACTTCTCCAGACAGGGATTGCACTCGCCGAAGTGCGCCTCGAACTTCGTGCAGTCACTGTCGGGCATCTCCTGGTCCAGGAACTCATAAAGGTGGTCCAGGACCTCGGAGCACTCCGTCTCGTGCGCATCTCCGCAGCTCATGAGCCCGAGCCTTTCAGGTCGTTCGACTCTCCCGCGCCGGCCGGGACGAGCCCGCGCTCACGGGCGTAGTCCTCAAGCATTCCACGGAGTTGACGGCGGCCACGGTGCAGTCGCGACATGACCGTACCGATGGGTGTACCCATGATGTCCGCGATCTCCTTGTACGCAAAGCCCTCTACGTCGGCAAGATAGACCGCGATGCGGAACTCTTCCGGAATGGCCTGGAGCGCTTCCTTCACGTCGGAATCGGGCAGGTGATCGAGAGCCTGCGACTCGGCGGAACGCAAGCCCGTCGACATGTGCGACTCGGCGCGCGCAAGCTGCCAGTCCTCGATCTCCTCCGCCGCACTGCGCTGGGGTTCGCGCTGCTTCTTGCGGTACGAGTTGATGAAGGTGTTGGTCAGAATGCGGTACAGCCACGCCTTCAGGTTGGTGCCCTCGCGGAACTGGTGGAAGGACGCGTATGCCTTCGCGTACGTCTCCTGGACCAGGTCCTCGGCGTCGGCCGGATTGCGCGTCATGCGCAGGGCGGCCGAGTACATCTGGTCGAGGTAGCCGAGGGCGTCCCTCTCGAAGCGCGCATTGCGCTCCGGGGTCGTCTCCTCCGCGTGGCCTTCGTCGGTCCCGGCGACAGGACCCACCTCCTCCGACTGCGTGGCGACTCCGAAAGCGGACCCGCTCGAATCGGAGAATAGTCGACCATCCCGGTCGCCCGCCGCCCGAACCGAGCCGCGCTTGGGCGCGGGCAGCACTGTCCAGTCCAGGTCAGCGGCCTGCGGACGGTTCTGGCTGATGACCTGGGTCATGCGTTGCCTCTCCTCCGACGTGTTCCTGTGCGTACCGACATCCGGGACAACAGACGGCCTGGGTGACGCATTCCCCGGCAGGGCGCGGTTTCCGGACCAAAGTCACCCCGGGACCCGGTCGTACGTCACACCGCGAGCCGCCCGAGCCACTCGGCCACCGCCCCGGTGATCACCGCCAGGGCCTCCTCCTGCGTGGGACCGGCCTTCTTCGGAACGGCGAAGCCGTGGTCCCCGCCCTCCACTTCCACCAGCTCGTACGAGGCTGCGCGCGCTCCCCGCGCCGGGAACTCCTCCGGCCGCCCGAAGGCGTCGCGTCCCCCCTGGACCACCAGCGCCGGCCGCCCGGCGCCCAGCAGCTCCTCGGCCCGGGACTTCTCCGGCCGGCCCGGCGGGTGCAGCGGGAAGGCCAGCGCGAGCACCCCGGCGGCGCCCAGCTCCGCGGCGGTCCGGCAGGCCACCCGGGCCCCGGCGCTGCGGCCGCCCGCGACGACGGGCAGCCCGGGCTCCGCGAAGGCGGGCCACAGGGCGTTCCAGCCCACGTCCAGCACCTTGGGCGCGGCGGCGACCTTCTTCCCGGCGACCCGCCAGGGCTGTTCGGCGAGCGCCACGGTGATCCCCAGGGCGGGCAGGGCCGCGGCCAGGGCCTGGAGGTCCCGGGCGTCGATCCCGCCGCCGGCTCCGTGGCCCAGGGCGAGCACCAGACGGGCCTTGCCCGCCGGGGCCGGGTGCCAGGTGATGCGGGCCTCGCCCGCCGGGGTGTCGATCATCTCGGTGCGCTCGGTGCGCGTGCTGCTCATGCCCCGATCATGCCGTCGGCGGCGGCCGTAGGAGTGACGCCGGGGCCGTGCGGAGCGCCGGGGCCGTACGGAACGCCGGGCCCGTCAGAAGAGCGTGCCCTCCTCCGGCCCCTCCAGTTCCTCCAGCAGTTCGGGCCCGTTGTTGCGGACGTTGCTCGCGGCCGTGGACACCGGATAGGCGCGCATCAGCCCGCCGGGCGGAGGGGCCAGCAGGGCCTGGAGCTCGTCGGGGTCGGTCCGCGCCGGGTCCAGCCAGGCGTCCCACCGGTCCGGGGTGAGCATCAGAGGCATCCGGGGGTGGATGTCGGCGAGCGAGCGCGGACCCTCGGCGGGGGCGACGCCGAGCGGGCCGGTCTCCGCCTCGGCGGTGATCACCGAGCAGGTCGCCCACCAGGCGAGCGGGTGCTCGTCGGGCAGGGTCCGGTCGCGCCAGAACTCGTATATCCCGGCCATGGCGAAGACGGAGCCGTCGGAGGGGAGGACGAAGTAGGGCTGCTTGCGCGTCCGCTTCTTCTTGCCCTCGACCTCGAGCTGCCGCTCGTCGTGGGCGGTGACCCACTCGTAGTAACCGTCCGCCGGGATGATGCAGCGGCGCTGCGCGAAGGGGCGGCGGAAGGACGGCTTCTCGGCGATGGTCTCGGACCGGGCGTTGATCATCCGGGCGGCGCCGTCGGGGTTCTGGGCCCAGGACGGGACGAGCCCCCATTTCAGGACCCTCAGCTGGCGAACCGGACGCCGGCTCGGAGCGTCTTTCAGGGGACGGTCGAGGACGACGTGGACCTCTTTCGTCGGAGCCACGTTCCAGTCGGGCGCCAGCGTCTCCTCAGGCTCCCACCGCTCCACCCCGAAGACCTCGGCCAGCTCCTCCGGCCCCCGACTCGCTGCATACCTTCCGCACATGGCTGCCACACTGCCATGTCACCCGATCGCCACCACAAGGAGTCCGCCACCTCATGAACACCAGCACCACGGCCGGCCTGTGGGACCGGCTCACCGGCATACAGGCGGCGCCCGACCAGTGGCTGGTGATCGCGACGGGGCTGGCGGCGCTCGTCGCGGTGGGCCCCCGGCCGGTGTGGCGGCTGTCGCGCAACGCGATCACCATCGCGCACGAGGGCGGTCACGGACTGCTGGCGCTGCTGACGGGCCGCAGCCTGGACGGGATCCGGCTGCACTCGGACACCAGCGGGGTCACCGTCAGCCGCGGCAAGCCCACCGGCCTCGGCATGGTCCTCACCGCCGCCGCCGGGTACACGGCGCCCTCCCTGCTCGGCCTCGGCGGGGCGGCCCTGCTGTCGGCGCACCGGATCACCCTGCTGCTGTGGGTGGCGACCGCCCTGCTGCTGGCGGTCCTGGTGATGATCCGCAACGCGTACGGGCTGCTGACGGTGCTGGTCACGGGCGCCACCTTCGTCCTGGTCTCCTGGCTGGCCCCGGCAGACGTGCAGGCGGTCTTCGCGTACGCCGTGGTGTGGTTCCTGCTCCTCGGCGGTGTCCGGCCGGTCTTCGAGCTGGGAGCGAAGCGCCGTGGCGGCGGGGCGCCCGACTCCGACGCGGACCAGCTCGGACGGCTCACCCATGTGCACCCGGTGGTGTGGCTGCTGCTCTTCCACGTGGTGGCGCTGTGCTCGCTCATCGGCGGCGGCCGCTGGCTGCTGGTCCTCTGATCCGATCCGGGCCGGCGCGCGTCCGCCCGCCGAGACGCCCCCCGTGATCAAGATCTGCGGCCGTGGGAAGCCACTAAAGTGGTGGCCATGACCGAGACCCCCGCGCTCCCCGCCCTCTGGCCCGCCCCGCTCGCCGACACCGCCGTCCAGGCCACCGTCACCGTGCCCGGGTCGAAGTCGGTCACCAACCGCGCCCTCGTGCTCGCCGCGCTCGCCTCCGAGCCGGGCTGGGTGCGCCGCCCGCTGCGTTCGCGCGACTCGCAGCTGATGTCCGACGCGCTGCGCGCCCTGGGCGTCGGCATCGAGGAGACGGTCTCCTCCAGCTCCGCAGGCGACGGCCAGGCCGGCGAGGCCTGGCGGATCATCCCGACCGCGCTGCACGGCCCGGCCACGGTCGACGTCGGCAATGCGGGCACGGTCATGCGCTTCCTGCCGCCCGTCGCCACCCTCGCCTCCGGCGACATCCGCTTCGACGGGGACCCGCGCTCCTACGAGCGCCCCCTGGGCCAGGTCATCACGGCGCTGCGCACGCTCGGCGCCCGCATCGACGACGACGGCCGCGGGGCGCTGCCGCTGACCGTCCAGGGCGGCGGGGCCCTGGAGGGCGGGACCGTGGAGATCGACGCGAGCAACTCCTCGCAGTTCGTCTCCGCGCTGCTGCTCTCCGCCCCGCGCTTCAACCAGGGCGTCGAGGTCCGGCACGTGGGCACCAACCTGCCGTCCATGCCGCACATCCGGATGACGGTGGAGATGCTGCGCGCGGCGGGCGCGCAGGTCGACACCCCCGAGTCCGGCGGCGAGAAGAACGTCTGGCGGGTCGCCCCCGGCGCCCTCCTCGGCCGCGACCTGGTCGTGGAGCCGGACCTCTCCAACGCGCAGCCCTTCATGGCGGCCGCCCTGATCACCGGCGGCACGGTCACCATCCCGGACTGGCCGCGCCGCACCACGCAGCCCGGTGACGCGCTGCGCCGGATCTTCACCGAGATGGGCGGCTCCTGCGAGCTGACCGACGCGGGCCTGGTCTTCACCGGCACCGGCAAGATCCACGGCATCGACGTGGACCTGCGCGAGGTCGGCGAGCTCACCCCGGGCATCGCGGCGGTCGCGGCCCTGGCCGACTCGGAGTCCGTGCTGCGCGGGGTCGCGCACCTGCGGCTGCACGAGACGGACCGGCTGGCGGCGCTCACCAAGGAGATCAACGGCCTGGGCGGCGATGTCACGGAGACCGCGGACGGTCTGCGGATCCGGCCGCGCGCCCTGCACGGCGGCACGTTCCACACGTACGACGACCACCGGATGGCCACGGCCGGCGCGGTGATCGGCCTGGCGGTGGAGGGCGTGCTCATCGAGAACGTGGCGACGACCGCGAAGACCCTGCCGGACTTCCCGAAGATGTGGGCGGACATGCTCGCCCGGGCCGAAGCGGCTCCGGCAGGCGTGGGAGCGTAGGGCCGGCCATGCGCAGGTACGGGAAGCACACCGACGAGGACGACATCCGCCAGCGGCCCAACCCCAAGGGCAACCGGCCGCGTACGACCATCCGCCCCAAGCACGAGGACGCGGCCGAGGGCTTCGTCCTCACCGTGGACCGCGGCCGGCTCACCTGCCTGGTCGAGGACCGGCCCGTGCACGCGATGAAGGCCCGCGAGCTGGGCCGCAAGGCGGCGGTGGTCGGGGACCGGGTCTGGATCGTCGGTGACCTGTCCGGCAAGAAGGACACCCTGGCCCGCATCGTGCGGATCGAGGCGCGCAAGTCCGTCCTGCGGCGCACCGCCGACGACGACGACCCGTACGAGCGCGTCGTCGTCGCCAACGCCGACCAGCTCGCCATCGTGACGGCGCTGGCCGATCCGGAACCGCGCCCCCGGATGATCGACCGCTGCCTGGTGGCCGCGTACGACGCCGGGCTGGAACCGCTGCTGGTCCTCACGAAGTCCGACCTGACCTCCGCGGACAAGATCCTGGAGATCTACTCGACCTTCGGCCTGAACTACGTGGTCACCAACCGCGAGGAGCTGGCGACGGGCGACGCGGCCGACCGGGTGCGCGAGCACCTGAACGGCCGGATCACCGCCTTCGTAGGCCACTCGGGCGTCGGCAAGACCACCCTGGTGAACTCGCTGGTCGCCGAGGACCGCCAGCGCGCGACCGGCGTGGTCAACGCGGTGACCGGCCGGGGCCGGCACACCACCACCTCGGCGCTGGCGCTGCCGCTGCCCGGCGGGGACGGCTGGGTCATCGACACCCCGGGCGTACGGTCCTTCGGCCTGCACCACGTCGACCCGTCCCGGGTCATCCTGGCCTTCCCGGAGCTGGTGCCGGGGACGGAGGGGTGCCCGCGCGCGTGCAGCCACGACGAGCCGGACTGCGCGCTCGACAAGTGGGTGGAGGACGGCCACGCGGATCCGGCGCGGCTGTACTCGCTGCGACGGCTGCTGCAGACGCGGGAGCGCCGCGAGGGCGACTGATCGGGCGGGCAACTGATCGAAGGGTGAAGGACCGGCGGGGTTTGCCGTCCCCGATGTCTGGTAAATGCATAATCGCACCAAGTGACGCCCGGGCCGGGCCCGTGAGCGCGCCACATGACGCGGGGAGGCATACGCCATGGCGTGGCTGCTGGTCGTGGTCGCCGGGATCCTGGAAACGGGGTTCGCGGTCTGCCTCAAGCTGTCCCACGGCTTCACCCGGCTGTGGCCGACCATCGCCTTCGCGTGCTTCGCGCTCGGCAGCTTCGGTCTGCTGACGCTGGCCCTGAAGAAGCTGGACGTGGGACCGGCCTACGCGGTGTGGACCGGCATCGGGGCGGCCGGTACCGCGATCTACGGAATGGTCTTCCTCGGGGATCTGGTCTCCACCCTCAAGCTCGTCTCGATCTCGCTGGTGATCCTCGGCGTCATCGGGCTCCAGCTCTCGGGCTCGTCCCACTGAGCAGCCCGAGCAGCCCGGCCCGGCCGGACCCCGGCGGCTCGGCCGGGGCGACCAGGTAGGACAGCGCGAGCCGCACGGCGAGCTCGCACCGCTGCGCCCCCTCCTGCGCCCCGAACGCGGCGTGGGCCCGCTCGCGGACGGCGCGGATCAGCTCGGCGGGCCCCAGCGCGGGCAGCCCCGGCCGGACCCCGCGGCCGGCCGGGACGGGTAAGTTGCCGTTCCAGCACCCCGTCAGCAGGGCCCGTACGAGGGCGCGCTCACGGCCCGCGCGGACGGTCCACTCCACGACCGCCGCCAGCCGCTCGGCGGGAGCGCCCGAGGAGGACAGGGCCCGGTCCACCCCGTCGAGGTACCAGGCCGCGTCGCGCCGGACCAGCGCGTGGCCCAGGCCCGTCTTGCCCGCGAACTCGTTGTAGAGGGTCTGCCGCGAGACTCCGGCGGCGGCCGCCACGTCGATCATCCGCACGGCCGGCCACGGGCGCGCCGCGAGCGCCGCTCCCGCCGCTTCGAGCAAGGACTCCCGGGCCGTGGGCACCGTCGCCTCCCCTTCGACGCCTCCGGTCGACGTCTCCGCCAGAGTTGACGGACCGACAGATCCTGTCAAGGGTGCCCGTGCCGGACCGTGGACGCCCGACCCGTCGGCCCGGCCGTCTCGGTAGGGTTCTGGCATGCCCGAGTATGACGATGACCTGCGCCTTGCCCTCGAACTCGCCGACGCGGCGGACGCCGCCACGATGGAGCGGTTCCGCGCCCTCGACCTCAAGGTCGAGACCAAGCCCGACATGACCCCGGTGAGCGAGGCCGACACCGCCACCGAGGAGATCATCCGGGCCGGGATCTCCGCCGCGCGGCCCGACGACGCCATCCTGGGCGAGGAGTACGGACTCAAGGGCGACGGCCCGCGCCGCTGGGTCGTGGACCCGATCGACGGTACGAAGAACTACGTGCGCGGCGTTCCGGTGTGGGCGACGCTGATCTCGCTCATGGAGGAGCAGGCCGACGGCGCCTTCCGTCCCGTCGTCGGCGTGGTGTCGGCGCCGGCCCTGGGCCGCCGCTGGTGGGCGGCGCGCGGTCGGGGTGCCTACACGGGGGGCGCGCTCGGCGGGACCACCGCGCTCGGCGTCTCCAAGGTCGCGACCCTGGGCGACGCCTCCTTCGCGTACTCCTCGCTGAGCGGCTGGGAGGAGCAGGGGCGGCTGCCCGGCTTCCTGGATCTGACCCGCGCGTGCTGGCGTACGCGGGGCTACGGCGATTTCTGGCCGTACATGATGGTGGCCGAGGGCTCGCTCGACCTGTGCGCCGAGCCGGAGCTGAACCTGTGGGACATGGCGGCCCTGGCGGTCGTGGTGGAGGAGGCCGGAGGCCGTTTCACCGGCCTGGACGGGGTGGACGGCGTACACGGCGGCAATGCGGCGGCCTCTAACGGGCTGCTGCACGCGGAGATGCTGGACCTGCTGCGCCCGCGCGACTGACGCCCGCGGGACGGGCGCGCGCCGCCACTGCGGTGGCCTGCGCCCGTGGGTGCCGAATGTGCCCCTTACGCGCCTCCTTGCTGACACTCCGCGTGCGTGGGAATCTGAAACTCCTCCGCTTGTGCGCTTGTGAAGGGTTTCTCTAAGTGCGGCCGTTCACGCGCACCTCACCCAAGCGGAGGGACTCACCAGGAGGTGGCTCTCTTCATGCTCGTCCGCGACGCCATGAGCACCGTGATCCTCACCCTCGGACCCACTCACACCCTGCGCCAGGCGGCCTGCCTGATGTCCGGCCGGCGCGTGGGCGCCGCCGTCGTCCTCGACCCCGAACACAGCGGCATCGGCATCCTGACCGAGCGCGACATCCTCAACTCGATCGGCGCGGGCCACGATCCCGACCGGGAGTCCGTGGGCGCGCACACCACCAACAACGTGGTCTTCTGCACCCCGGACGCCACCGTGCAGGAAGCCGCCGAGGCGATGGCCCACGGCGGCTTCCGTCATCTGATCGTCCTGGAACACGGCGGCCCGGTGGGCATCGTGTCCGTGCGCGACGTGATCCGCTGCTGGGCCCCGGCGCGGCGCACCACCGTGCCCGCCTCCGTCCCCGCGTAGGAACGGCCGACGGGCCGGCGCCCCCTCGCGGGGAGCACCGGCCCGTCGGCCTGCTACGACAAGGTCCCGATCAGGCGCGGAGGGCCTGGACCGCGGCCTCGAGACGCTTGCCGAAGTCACCGTCCGCCTGACGGAAGTTGTTGATCGCACGCTCGACGATGTCGTCGCGGGAGACCTTGGCGATGAAGCCGGAGAGGTTCTCGACCAGGCGGGTCTTCTCGTCCTCCGAGTACAGGCGGTAGAGGTTGCCCGCCTGGACGAAGTCGTTGTCCTCGGAGTGCGAGGGCGCGGCGTGGTTGCCCGTGCCGCCGGTGACGGCGGAGGAGACCCACAGCGGACGGTCCGTCTGGTGCGGGCCGCCGAAGCTGTTCGGCTCGTAGTTCTTCGCACCCTTGTGGCGGCCGTCGTACAGGTAGCCGTCGCGGGAGTTGGTGCGCGCCTCGGTGGCGTGCGGGCGGTTCACCGGCAGGTGGTCGGCGTTGATGCCGACGCGGTAGCGGTGGGCGTCGCCGTAGCCGAAGAGACGGCCCTGGAGCATCTTGTCCGGGGACGGACCGATGCCGGGGACGAAGTGCGCCGGGGAGAAGATCGACTGCTCGACCTCGGCGAAGACGTTCTCCGGGTTGCGGTTGAGCTCCAGCTTGCCGATCTCGATCGGCGGGTAGTCCTCGTGCGGCCACACCTTGGTGAGGTCGAACGGGTTGAAGCGGTACTCGGCCGCCTCGGCCGCCGGCATGATCTGGACCTGCACGGTCCAGGACGGGAACTCGCCGCGCTCGATGGACTCGCGCAGGTCGCGCTGGTGCGAGTCGGGGTCCTCACCGGCGAGCTGGTTGGCCTCGGCCTGGGTGAGGTTCTTGATGCCCTGGTCGGTCTTGAAGTGGTACTTGACCCAGAAGACCTCGCCGGCCTCGTTGTTCCACTGGAACGTGTGCGAGCCGTAGCCGTTCATGTGGCGGTAGGTCGCGGGGATGCCGCGGTCACCGAACAGCCAGGTCACCTGGTGGGTGGACTCGGGCGACAGACCCCAGAAGTCCCAGACGTTGTCCGCCTCCTGCGAGCCCGTGTACGGGTCGCGCTTCTGGGTGTGGATGAAGTCGGGGAACTTGATGGCGTCCTTGATGAAGAACACCGGGGTGTTGTTGCCGACGAGGTCGTAGTTGCCCTCTTCGGTGTAGAACTTCAGCGCCCAGCCGCGGGGGTCGCGCACGGCGTCGGCGGAGCCGAGGTTGCCGGCGACGGTGGAGAAGCGCAGGAAGGTCTCGGTCTCCTTGCCGACCTCGGACAGGAACTTCGCCCGGGTCCACTGCGAGACGTCACGGGTCAGCGTGAACGTGCCGTAGGCACCGGCGCCACGGGCGTGCACCACGCGCTCCGGGATGCGCTCGCGGTTGAAGTGGGCGAGCTTCTCCAGCAGCAGCTGGTCCTGAACCAGAACGGGGCCGCCGATGCCGGCGGTCTCGCTGTTCTGGTTGTCAGCGACCGGAGCTCCGGCCTCCGTGGTGAGCGGTCCCTGCGTCACGTGCGCCTCCTGCGTAAATTTGCTGCAAACCTGTCCTGCGCCCTAACGTAACCGATCCTACGATGGACTTTGTCTAAGTCAAGTAAGCATCCAAGTCGACACTCATTCGGGAGTTACACCGAATCCCCTCGCTGTTAGGCTGGCGGTATGAGTGACCTGCTGGAACGACTTCGCGGACGCGGATGGCGCATGACCGCACAGCGGCGCGTCGTGGCCGAGGTGCTCGACGGTGACCACGTTCACCTGACGGCCGACGAGGTGCACGCGCGTGCCGTGGACAGGCTGCCGGAGATCTCCCGCGCGACCGTCTACAACACCCTGGGCGAGCTCGTCACCCTGGGCGAGGTCCTGGAAGTGTCCACGGACCGGCGCGCCAAGCGGTACGACCCGAACGCCCACCGCCCCCACCAGCACCTGGTGTGCGCCCAGTGCGGGGCGATCCGCGACGTGCACCCGGCGGGCAACCCGCTGGCCGACCTGCCGGACACCGAACGCTTCGGCTTCGTGGTGTCGGCGGTCGAGGTCACGTACCGCGGGGTGTGCCCGAACTGCGCCGGAGCCTGACGGACCGAGGCAAGGGAGGAGGCCGGGAGCTCATCGAGCTCCCGGCCTCCTCCGTTCCCGGCCCCCGGCGTTTCCCGTTCGCCTTCAGGAACGACCGAAGGCCCGGATCCAGGGGATCCGGGCCTTCGGTTCTTCAGTAGCGGGGACAGGATTTGAACCTGCGACCTCTGGGTTATGAGCCCAGCGAGCTACCGAGCTGCTCCACCCCGCGTCGGTAAACCTGACTGTACGCGAGCGTGGCGAGCACATGCAAATCGGTTAACCGACGGGGTCCCGCGGGCCCCGGAGGCCGCTCCCTGGCGGCGGCCACCAGCTCCGGATCCCCCGGGAGCTCCCGGGGGATCCGGCGGCCCGGTGGGCGCCGGGCAGGGCGCGTCGATGGCCCTGCCGCCCCTGTTCCTCCGCTACGCGCACCCCCGCGCGACGGCATGGCTGTACGAGCCCCACGGCCTGAGCCGCGAAGCCGCCGGGGGCCGCGGGGGCGGCCAGGCCGTCGGGGTCGGCGGCGGGCCCGGCGGTGCGGGTCAGACCGAGAGCTCCTCCGCCAGCGCGTCGCGCAGTCGGGCAGCCCGTTCGGAGACCTCCGCGGGGCCCAGTTCCATGGCGCGCACGCACCATTTCTGGCCCTCCGTCAGGTCTCCCTGCCGGGCCGCGAGCAGTCCCAGCCGCAGCGCCGCCCGCCCGTGTCCGGCCACCGCCGCCCGGGTCCACCACAGCGCCGCCTCGGGCTCGTTGCCCTCGCGCGCCAGCAGCAGACCCAGGTTGAAGGCGCCGTTGCGGGAGCCGGCCTCCGCCGCCTCCCGGTACCACCGCGCCGCGGCCCCCAGCTCTCCCCGCGCGGCGGCCAGCATGCCGACCCGGACCTGCGCACGCCGGTGCCCCAGCTCTGCGGCCCGCTCGTACCACTCCTCGCTCTCGGTGCGCGCGGCTCCGCCCACCGGCTCGCCCAGCGCCACCGGCTCCGGCGGCGGGGCCAGCGACTCCAGCAGCGCGGCCAGCCGGAAGGCTGCCTCCGCGCTGCCGCCGCCGGCCGCGCAGCGCAGGTGCCGTTCCGCCGCCCGCTCCTCGCCGTCGCGGACCAGCGCGATGCCGACCTGGAGCGCGGCGTCGGTGTGACCCGCCGAGGCCGCCCGCTCGTACCACTTCAGGGCCGTGCGGTCCTCGTCCCGGCTGGCGAAGAGAATGCCGAGGTTGAAGGCGGCGTCCACGCTTCCCGCCTCCGCCGCCTTCGAGAACCACGGCTCCGCGCCCTCCGCGTCACCGCCCTGGAGCAGCAGGATCGCCAGTGCGTTGGCCGCCTCGCGGTGTCCCGCGTACGCGGCGCGGCGGTACCACTGCTCGGCCGGTCCGGTCCGCTCCTGCGCGGCGCAGAGCAGCGCGAGGTTGTACGCCCCGTTCTGGTCGCCCGCGTCCATCGCGGCCCGGTACCACTTCTCCGCCGTCTGGGTCTCGCCGCGCGCGGCGTGCAGTGCTCCGAGCGCGTTCGCCGCGTTGCCGTCGCCGTCCTGCGCGGCGCGCAGCCACCAGGTGGCCGCGTTCTCCTCGTCGCCGGCGTCGCGCAGCAGGAAGCCGAGGGCGCAGGCCGCCCGCGCCTCGCCCTGCTTGGCGGAGGTGAGGTACCAGCGCCCGGCCTCCTTCAGCTCCCCGCGCGCCTCCAGCAGCGCGCCCAGGTGCAGCCCGGCGCGCCGGTGGCCGCGCGCGGCGGCCTGCCGGTACCACTGCTCGGCCTCGGTCGGGTCGCCCTTGCGCAGGTGCCGGGCCAGCCGGTACGCGGCCTCGCGGTGCCCCTGCTCCGCGGCAGCGCGGAACCACCGCTCGACACCCTTGTCCCCGCGGTGCTCCAGCAGGTCGGCGAGGCCGTAGGCCCCCAGGGCATGGCCGGATTCCGCCGCCTGGCGCATCCAGTACTCGGCGGCGGGCTCGTCGCCGCGCTCGCGGTAGTGGCGGCCCAGGGCGTGCGCGGCGGGAGCGGATCCGGCCACGGCGGCCACGCGCCACCAGCCGGCGGCCTCCTCGGGGTAGCCGCGCTGGTGCAGCAGGACGCCCAGGTTGTTCGCGGCCGCGCGGTCGCCCTCCCCGGTCGCTCCGCGCAGGTAGGGCTCGGCTCCCGCGAGGTCGCCGCGGCGCAGCAGGAGGGCGCCCAGTACGCTCATCGCGCCCGGGTCCCCCCTGTCGGCGGCGACCCGGTGCCGGGCCTCCAGCGCGGCGTCGCTGGCCGCGTCGGTCAGCGCGAAGACCGCGTCGTCGAACAACTCGTCGACTGACACGTCTGATACGTCCGACACGACCGAAACGTCCGGCGTGGTCGGCGCCGCGGCCGTGGTCCGTACCGCCCGCGTGGTCATCGCGGTCCGCACGTCAACGGCCTGAGCCGCCCCATCGGCCTCCGCATCCGATTCGGAGTCCGCCCTCACAAACCGCCCTGTCTCCAGCAGAGTTGACCTGTCCCCCATAAATCCCATCGTCGCATCACCTGCTACCCGCGTACACCTGGTATGTCGCAGTCAGTGAGGTCACTACAGCGTTTTGTCGACATGCCCACAGAGAGACAAGTCAAACACGCTCACACCCCAACTCACCCACCTCAGTGACCCCGCGTCGGCGAAAAACTCGATGGGGCATGACGAAGGCCCGGATCCATCGGATCCGGGCCTTCGTCTTCAGTAGCGGGGACAGGATTTGAACCTGCGACCTCTGGGTTATGAGCCCAGCGAGCTACCGAGCTGCTCCACCCCGCGTCGGTAAACCAACAGTAGCACGACGCGGGGTGGAACCATTACCGCTATCCGCTGGGCGTCGGCGTGGGCGTCGCGGTGGCCGTCGCCGTGGGCGTCGTCACCTTCGCCTCGGCTTCGATCGCCCGCTTCAGCGCGGCCTGCAGATCGCTCTGGGCCTTGCCGTACGCCGCCCAGTCGCCGGCCTTGAGCGCCTTGTCGGCGTCGTCGACCGCCTTCTGCGCATCGGCCAGGGCCGCCTTGACCGTCGGGTCCTGGCTGGTCGGCGGCGGGGTGGTGGTCCCGTCGCCCGGCGGGGTGGTGGTCCCGTCACCCGGGGGCGGGGTCGCCGACTCTGCACCGAACACCACGTTCAGCGCCTTCTCCAGCGTGTCCTCGAAGGCCGTCTGGTCCCCGTAGGTCACCAGGACCTTCTTCAGCAGCGGGTACTTGAGGCCGCCGCCGCGCACGTACACCGGCTCGACGTAGAGCATTCCCTTGTCGAGCGGGACCGTGAGCAGGTTGCCGTACTCCACCTGGGAATCGCCCCGGCTCAGGATGTTGATCTCCTGGGCGATCTCCGGCTTGGAGTTGAATCTCGCCTGGACGAGCTTCGGTCCGTCCACCGGGTTCTGGGTGGGCAGCTTCAGCAGCTGGATCTTCCCGTAGTCCGCGGTGGTGGGATCGGCGTTGACCGCCATGAAGGCGCTCAGGTTGTCCCTGCCGTTCGGCGTGAGCGTCGTGGTGAGCGAGAAGGCCTGGTTGGGGTCCTTCTGGCCCGGCATCTTCATGGAGAGGTAGTACGGCGGGACCGCCGTCCCCGCCTTGGTGGTCGGGTCGTCCGGCACCGCCCAGACCTCGCTGCCGCTGAGGAAGGTCTGCGGGTCCGTGACGTGGTAGCGGGTCAGCAGCTCACGCTGGACCTTGAAGAGGTCCTGCGGGTAGCGCAGGTGCTCCATCAGGGTCGGCGAGATCTCCTTCTTGGCCTTCACCGTGCCGGGGAAGGCCTTCATCCACGTCTTGAGGACCGGGTCCTTGGTGTCCCACTGGTACAGCTTCACCGTGCCGTCGTAGGCGTCGACGGTGGCCTTCACCGAGTTCCGGATGTAGTTGACCTGGTTCTCCTGCGCGACCACGGCGCGCTGGGAGTTGGTCAGCGAGTCCGCCGTCGTGTCCCCGAGCTGGGTGCGGGACGCGTAGGGGTAGCCGTTGGTGGTGGTGTAGGCGTCCACGATCCACTGGACCCGGCCGTCGATCACCGCCGGGTAGACGGCTCCGTCGATCGTCAGCCACGGGGCGACCGCCTCGACCCGGGCCTTGGGGGTCCGGTTGTAGAGGATCTTCGACTTGTCGTCGATGGCCCCCGAGTAGAGGATCTGCGGCTCGCTGAAGGCCAGGGCGTACGCGGCGCGGTTCACCGGGTTGCCCAGGCTCACCCCGCTGTCGCCCTGGTAGGTGGTCTCCTTCTCGCCCGCGTCGTTGGCGTAGTCGAGCTCCTTCTGCGGTCCGCCGACGATCGAGTACTGCTTCGTCTGCTCGCCGTAGTAGATCCGCTGCTCGTACTCGCCGAGGTCGCCCCGCGCGGGCAGGCCCGACTCGGTGAACACCGGCTCTCCGTTGGCGGTCACCTCGGTGCCCTTGGCCGCGACCACGCCGTATCCGTGGGTGTAACGGAAGTGGTCGTTGATCCAGTTGTTCTTCGGGATGCCCGCGAGGTTGATCTCACGGAGCCCGATGACCGTGTCCTGGCCCTTGTACCGGTCGACCGCCAGCGTGGCCGGGAAACCGTAGTAGCCCTTGTTCTGCTGGAGCTGCTGGAAGGCCGGGGACACGATGTTCGGGTCGAGCAGGCGGATGCTCGCCGTGGTGTTGGCGTCCTGGCGGAGCTTCTTCTTGTCCGCCTTGGGGTCCGGCAGGCCCGCGTAGTCCGTGACCGAGGCATCGGCGACGCCGTAGGCGTCGCGCGTCGCCTTGATGTTCTTCTGGACGTACGGGGATTCCTTGGCCTGCTCGTTCGGCTGGACCTGGAACTTCTGCACGATCGCCGGGTACAGCCCGCCGATCAGGATCGCCGAGAGCACCATCAGACCGAAGCCGATGACCGGGAGCTGCCAGGTGCGGCGCCACAGCGTCGCGAAGAACAGCACCGCGCAGATCGCCGCGATGGCGACGAGGATCGTCTTGGCCGGCAGGTACGCGTTGGCGTCGACGTAGCGCAGGCCGGTCCAGTTGTCCGCGGCCTTGAAGTCGCTGGACTTCACGGCGAGGCCGTACCGGTCGAGCCAGTACGCGACCGCCTTGAGCGTGACGAAGAGGCCGAGCAGCACCGACAGGTGGCCGGTGGCCGCTGCGGTGGCCCGAGCACCGGGGCTGGTGACGCGCAGTCCCCCGTACAGGTAGTGCACGACGGCGGCGGCGATCACCGAGAGCACGACGGCGGCGAAGCCGAAGCCGAGCAGGAAGCGGTACCAGGGCAGGTCGAAGGTGTAGAACGACACGTCCAGGTTGAACTGGGGGTCCTTCGTGCCGAAGGGCACCCCGTTCACGTACATCAGCCAGGTCTTCCACTGGCCCGCCGCCGAGGCGCCCGCGATCAGGCCGACCAGTGCGGAGATGCCGAGCAGTAGCCACTTGCGGTACGGCGCGACGGTCATCCGGTAGCGGTCGAGGCTCTGCTGCTCCATCGACATCGCGCTGAGCGGCGGCCGCAGCCGGTGGGCCAGCCAGATGTTCAGCCCGACGGCACCGGCCATCACGAGGCCGAAGACGGCGAAGAGGCCGACCTTGGTCCACAGGGTGGTGGTGAAGACGGTGGAGTAGTCGACGGAACGGAACCAGAGCCAGTCCGTCCAGAAGCCGGCGAACATGATGAACGCCATGGCCAGCACGGCCAGCACGCCCAAGGTCATCAGAAGAGTCCGGGCGCGCCGGGACGGGCGGCCGACTCTCATCCGTGGCCCGGAGGGGCCTCCGCCGCGGTCCGGCATCTGGAAAGCCAAGGTGCGCACCTCGAAAGTCGCTGTGTGTAAGTGATGCTGAGATTTTTCAAAGCATGGGCCCCCGATCGTAGAGCCCACTCATGCAACTTACTGAGGCTTTAGTCAGTTCCCGGTATCCGGTGGAAAGGAGGCAGGATGTTGCCCATGTCCAACCTTTCGCCGTCCCCCGGCACCCCTATGGCGGCAAGCCCGCTGACCCGTGCCGTCCTCGAAATCGACGAGTACGCCTCCACCCTCGGCTGGGACAAGCCCGCCCGGCTCTTCGCCCTGGTCGACACGGCCAGGCTGCGCAAGGAGGCTCCGGGCGTCGCCCGCCAGCTCGGCCTCGACCAGGACGACACGGGCAAGAACCAGCTCACCCCGATCGAGCAGGACGAAGTACCGGCCGGAACCCCGCTGGACAAGTTCCTGGGAACCATCGCCTGGCCCGCCTCGATCCTCGGCTGCGCACTGACCGTGGAGCGGCTGATGCTGCCGCCGTCCGCCGAGTCCTCCGTACCGGAGGGGCTCACCGACAAGCAGCTCACCAAGTGGGTCGCCACCCACCCGGAGCGCCAGGAGGTACGGCTGACCGTGGGCGTCCTGCGCGACGGGTCGCGGGAGTCGGCCGTACGGCTGCGGGACAAGGACTCGGCGAACGAGGTGCTGACCGGCGCGACGCTGGTGCCGGGGCTCGCCGAGGCGCTGGCCGCGACCTTCCTCGACTAGCCGGCGACGGGCTCGGGCGGCGGGGCCACCGCGGACACGGTCAGGACTTGGCGCACTGCGTCAGCCCGGCCGTGTCCCCCTTGCTGATCTTCTCCAGCGCCTTCACGGCGTCGTCGATGGTGGAGACCTTCACGAGCGTCAGCCCGTCGGGCACGTCGCCCGCGGCGGCGGCGCAGTTCTCGGCGGGCGTCAGGAAGTACTGGGCACCGGCCTGGCGGGCGCCGATGGTCTTCATCTGGATGCCGCCGATCGGGCCGACCTTGCCCGCGTCGTCGATGGTGCCGGTGCCGGCGATGAACTTGCCGCCGGTCAGGTTCTCCGGGGTGAGCTTGTCGACGATGCCGAGCGCGAACATCAGCCCGGCGCTGGGGCCGCCGACGTCGGCGAGCTTGATGTCGATGGTGAACGGGAACGTGTGGTCGGTACCGGCCCGGATGCCGACGACGGCGTGACCGTCGCCCTCCGCCTTGCCCGCGATGATCGAGACCTTCGTCGTGCCGGTGGGCTCGCGGTGCGCCTTCTCGGCCTCGGCGGCCTCGGCCGCGGGCACGATGGTGAACTCGACCGGCTCGCCGGGCTTGTGCTTGGTGACCAGCTTGGCCACGTCCTCGGGAGCGTTGACGGGCGTCCCGTCCACGGCCTTGATGACGTCTCCGGCATGCAGCTTGCCCTCGGAGGGGCTGCCCTTGACCACGGAGGCGACGATCACGCGGGCGGCGACCGGGATGCCGAGCTGCTTGAGGGCGGCCACCTTGGCGCTCTCCTGCGACTGGCTGAACTCCTCGGCGTTCTCCTGCGTGGACTCCTGCTCCGTCTTGCCGTCCGGGTACAGGTTCTCGTGCGGGACGACGATGTTGTCGCCCGCCGCCCAGCCGTAGACGGCCTCCAGCAGGTTCATGTCGTAGTCCGCGCCGGTGACGCGGACCGTCGTCATGTTCAGGTGCCCTGTGGTCGGGTACGTCTTGTGCCCCGAGATGTTCAGGACGGGCTCGCCGTGCGAGTCCCCGAGCGTGTTCACGGTCGGGCCCGGGCTCATCTCGGAGTACGGGGCCTTCATGAACACTCCCGCACAGAGCAGCGCGAACAGCATGAGGGTGGAGGCGAGCATCGTCGCAGTGCGGCGTGGCATGGATCGACAGTACGTGACGGCCCTGACGAGCGGCCCCCGGGGCCGGTCCGTACGGGGGCCCGGCGCCGCGTCAGACGGAGTCCACGGTGTCCTTCTTGCGCTGCGCGTCCGCGTCCGCCTTCGCCGCGCCCGGTTCGCTCTGGCCCATGGCCTCACGGAACCGCGCGTAGCCCGCGAGCTCGGATATGTCACCGGTCGTGCGGTCGCGTGCCGCCCAGCTGCCCCATATCGCCGCTCCGATCGCGGCGAACAGCGGAATCAGCAACCACGCCAAAGACGCCATGGGCGTGTCTCCCTACCCCGAAGTACGTGTTGTTGGTGGCTTCAACGCTGCTGCCCGGGAGGGGGTTACGCAAATCGAGGGCGTGTTGCGCGTCCGAACGGGGCAACCGGCGGCCCCCGGCCCCTGCCTCAGCAGGCGCCGACCCACTCTTCCGTGCCATCGGAGAAGGTCTGGTGCTTCCAGATCGGGACCTCGTGCTTGAGGTCGTCGATCAGCATGCGGGCGGCCTCGAAGGCCTCGCCGCGGTGCGGGCAGGAGACGGCGACGATCACCGCGAGGTCGCCGACGGCCAGGTCGCCGATGCGGTGGACGGCCGCGAGGGCGCGGACCGGGTACTTCTCCACGACGCGCTCGGCGACGCGGCGCATCTCCGCCTCCGCCGAGGGGTGGCAGGAGTAGCCGAGCTGGTCGACGTCCGCCCCGCTGTCGTGGTTGCGCACCGTGCCGACGAAGAGCGTCGTACCGCCCGTCGCATCGTCGCCGACGGCCTGGAAGACCTCGTCGATCGAGAGCGGGGTCTCACGGATCTCGAGCAGCCGGATCGGGTCCGGAGCGGCGTTCTCGCCGGGGTGGTCGAAGTGCGGTGCCATACCTTCCATCGTGCCCTAGCCGCCGACCCGGCGGAATAGCAGTTTCACCAGGGCCCCACCGGCCCCCTTGGGAGCCTCCTACAGAAACGGCCTGGTGGCGGGGCAGGCCGGGCCTGCCCCGCCCGGGGTCAGATGCCCCGGCGGCGGCGCGCGGCGCGGATCGCGGCGGCGGCGCCGAGCAGTGCGACCGTCGCGCCCGCGGCCCCCGCCGCCGTGGCGTCCTTGCGGCCCAGCCGGCGCCCCGCGACGGTGTGCCGGCCCGCGACCTCCTGGAGGAGCTCCGCCAGCACCTCCTCGTTGGTCCAGCGCGGCCGCCACCCGGCCGCGTGCAGCCTGCTGACGCTGACCACCCACGGGTGCATCGTGTACGCGAGGTCCCCGGCCGGGGACGGCGTGAGGCCGATCCGGTGCAGCCGGGCCGCCGCGCCCAGGGCCACGGCCGAAGGGAGCTCCATGCGGCGGATGCCGCTCAGCTCCTCGACCTCCTCCTGTTCGAGCCAGCCCTCGCAGCCGACCGCGAGCTCTCCTTCGACCTTCTCCAGGGCCGCGTACTCCAGCGCGCTGACGAGGTCCTCGACGTGGCAGAACTGCCACGTCGGGCGGGAGCCGGCCACCACCAGCAGGCGGGGGGACTCGAAGTACCGGGTCAGCGCGGTGTCCGTGCCGCCGACCAGTACGGCCGGGCGGACCACGGTGACGTTCAGGCCGGGGTGCGCGCGCGGAGCCCGGCGGCCCAGCCGCTCGATCTCCAGCAGGTCGCCGACCCCGGTCGCCTCGGCGGTGGCCCGCAGCTCGGCGTCCTCGGAGAGCGGGATGTCGTTGTCCGGCAGGGCCCCGTAGACCATCGTCGAGGTGCAGAGCACGACCCGGTGCACTCCGGCCGCCGCGGCGGCGGTGAGCACGGTCTGGGTCCCGCGCACGTTGTACGCCGTACGGGCCGCCGGGTCCGTTTCCAGGTCGAGGTCGAGGGCCAGGTGCACCACGACGTCCGTGCCGCGCAGCTTCTCGGCGATCGCCGGGTCCCGTACGTCCAGGAGGTGCCACTGCGCGTCCGCGCACTCCCCGCGCCGCTCGTCGATGGCGACGACCTGCTTGACCTCCTCGGACGCGGCCAGCCTGGCCACCAGGGCCGCCCCCACCCCCGAGGCGGCGCCGGTCACGGCGATCACGGGGCCTCGGCGCGCGGAACCGCCCGGGTTTCGCGTCCGGCGAACGCCCTGGGCGTCCTCGCCGTGCTCAGGGCGGTTTTCCGGGCCCTGCTCGTCCAAAGCGTGCGGATCTGGGGAACTCACCAGGCGTCTCCAGCGGTTGTCTTCAGTAGGGACGCACCGTGACGCGCACCCACCAGTCGATGTCCATCCTGCCGCAGCCCAGGAGTCAGCGGAGCACCGAGCCCGGAAGCGGGTCTGGTGTCTACGCTGGGTGGTGTTGTCGAACCCAATGCCCGTCGGCTCCCGCCGGCGGCCCTACGAGCCGAGGAAACCCGTGAGCGACACCCCATTCGGATTCGGCCTTCCGCCCGAGGAGCCGGACAACGGCGACGAGGGCAAGAAGAAGGGCAACCAGGGCGGTCAGAGCGGCCCGACTCCGTTCGGGTTCGGCACGGGCCTGCCCGGCGGCTCCGGCGGGCCGGGCGACGCCGACAACCCCTTCGCGGCCATGTTCGGTTCCATGAACCCGAACGACCTCGGCGCCGCCTTTCAGCAGATCGGCCAGATGCTGAGCTACGAGGGCGGTCCGGTCAACTGGGACATGGCCAAGGACATCGCCCGCCAGACCGTGGCCCAGGGCACCCCGGACGGGGTCAAGGACGCCAGCGTGGGCCTCGCCGAGAAGTCGGCGGTCGAGGAGGCCGTGCGCCTCGCCGACCACTGGCTCGACGGCGTCACCTCGCTGCCGTCGGGTGCCGCCACGGCCGTGGCGTGGAGCCGCGCCGAATGGGTCGAGGCGACCCTGCCGGTGTGGAAGGAGCTCGTGGACCCGGTCGCCGAGCGCGTCGGCGCGGCCATGGGCGGCGTCCTGCCCGAGGAGATGCAGGCCATGGCGGGCCCGCTGCTCGGCATGATGCGTTCCATGGGCGGGGCCATGTTCGGCCAGCAGATCGGCCAGGCGGTGGGCACCCTCGCGGGCGAGGTCGTGGGCTCGACCGACGTCGGGCTCCCGCTGGGCCCGGCCGGCAAGGCCGCCCTGCTGCCGCTGAACATCGAGAGCTTCGGCAAGGACCTGGGCGTCTCCTCCGACGAGGTCCGGCTGTACCTGGCGCTGCGCGAGGCCGCCCACGCGCGGCTCTTCGCGCACGTGCCGTGGCTGCGCTCGCACCTCTTCGGCGCGGTCGAGGGGTACGCGCGGGGCATCAAGGTCGACACCTCGAAGCTGGAGGACGTGGTCGGCCAGCTCGACCCGACGAACCCGGAGCAGCTGCAGGAAGCCCTCCAGGGCGGCATGTTCCAGCCGCAGGACACCCCCGAGCAGAAGGCCGCGCTGGCCCGTCTGGAGACGGCGCTCGCGCTGGTCGAGGGCTGGGTGGACGCGGTCGTGCACGAGGCCGCCAAGCCGCGGCTGACCTCGGCGGACGCCATGCGCGAGACCATGCGCCGGCGGCGCGCCTCGGGCGGTCCGGCGGAGCAGACCTTCGCGACGCTGATCGGGCTGGAGCTGCGGCCGCGCCGGCTGCGCGACGCCTCGCGGCTGTGGGCCTCGCTCACCGACGCGCGCGGCGTGGACGGGCGCGACGGGCTCTGGGAGCACCCGGACATGCTGCCGACCGCTTCCGACCTGGACGACCCGGACGGGTTCGTGCACCGCGAGCAGCTGGACTTCTCCGAGATCGACAAGATGCTGGGCGAGGCCGCCCAGAAGCGCGAGCAGGACGGCGACGACACCAAGTGAGCTTGCACGAAGACGCCGTCCTGGTCCTCAAGGGCTACGAGGGCCAGCCGGAACTGCGCGACGTCTACCTGGAGCACCTCGCGGCCCATCCCGACGGGGTCTACAAGCCCTGCCAGGCGGGCCACGTCACCGGCAGCGCGCTGGTGATCGACCCGGAGCGCGAGCGCGTCCTGCTGACCCTGCACAAGAAGCTGGGCATGTGGCTCCAGATGGGCGGCCACTGCGAGCCGGGTGATGCCACCCTGGCCGACGCCGCCCTGCGCGAGGCCCGCGAGGAGTCCGGCATCGGCTCGGGGCTGACCCTGCTGCCCGGCGGTCCGGTGCGCCTGGACCGGCATCCGATCCCGGCTCCGTGCAACTGGCACCTGGACGTGCAGTACGCGGTGATGGCGCCCTCGGGGGCGGTCGAAGCGATCAGCGACGAATCGCTGGACCTGCGCTGGTTCTCGTACGCCGAGGTGGCGGAGGTGGCCGACACCTCGGTGGTGCGGCTGCTGGAGGCGACGCTGGCGCGGCTCTGAGCCGGCAGGAACAGCAGGAAGGGGCGGCCCCGCCGATGCGGGGCCGCCCCTTCCGTCCGTCGTCCGTCCGTGTCCGGATCAGTTCCAGGCGTTGTTCTGGTTCTGCGCGTGGGCGCCGTGCTGGCCCATGCCGAACTGCGCGGCCGCGCCCTGCCCGATCTGGGCGTTCTGCGGCGGGAGCGCCTCGCTGGGCTGGACCAGGGCGAAGCCGGTGCCGAGGAAGCTCAGCTCCCAGCCCTCGCCGGTGTTGCCGCGCCGCCGCCAGACGCCGGTGGAGTGCGTCTGGGCCTGCATCTGCACGCGCAGCGAGGTGGACCAGGCGACGATGGCGTCCGCGTCGGCGTTGACGTACTTGTCGGGCGTGACCTGCATCATCAGCGGCTGCCCGGAGGTCATCAGCGCGACCTTGCCGCGGCCGGTGATGTTGAGCTGGTACTTGCCGGAGCCGGAGATCCCGTACTGGCTGTCCACCGCGATGGCCTCGGTGTGCAGGGTGGAGTCCAGGGCCAGCACGTAGCTGCTGTCGACCGTGAGGCCGTCCTGGTCCACGTCCACGACGTGGACGTACTGCGCCAGGTTGGCCAGGTAGACCGTGCCCTGTCCGGAGCAGCGCATCAGGTCGAGGCCCTCGCCGGTGCGGGCGCGGGCATTGCGCTGGGTGGTGCTCTGGTACTCGCCGTCGAAGTCGATGATCCCCTGGTAGGCGACCATCGCGCCCTTGCGGGCGAGCACGTCGTCGGAGCCGCTCAGCGATACCCGCAGAAGCTGCGGGTTCTGGACGGCGTACCGCTCCTGGGTCTGCGCCTCGGCGTGGGCGAAAAGTGAGCTCTGCATGGTGTGTCTTCTCCCCCTCAGCCCCGGGCCCGGAGCCGGTCGGTGCTGTCCTCGCTGGGCTGTACGACGACGATGCCCTGGCCGGAGAAGGCCATCTGGTAGGCCTCCCCGCTGCCCCGGCCGATCATCGACGAGGCCTTGAAGCTGCGCTTGCCCTTGACCTTGAGGTTCGGGGACCAGGCGACGAGCGCGTCGGGGTCGACGTACGTCTCGTCCTCGCCGCGGCCGCAGTCGACCACGATCGGCGTGCCGCGCGAGGTGATCGCGACCCAGCCGGTGCCGGCGACCGACACGTTGAACAGGCCCTGGCCGGCGAACTTGGCCATGCCCTTGACCCGCTCGACGCCCCACTGGAGGTGGGCGTCGAAGGCGAGCAGGTTGGTGCCGTTGACGGAGAGCGAGTCGTTGTTGAGGTTGATCACGACGACGTCCGCGCCGTAGTCGGCGAGGTAGAGCAGGCCGTCGCCGGAGGCCTTCATCAGCGGGGCGCCTTCGCCGGTGAGCCACTGCGAGGCCATCTGGCGGACGGCCGGCGGGTTGGGCTCGTACTGCACGAAGCCCTCGTAGGCGACCATCGATCCGGTGCGCGCGAAGAGGTCCTGGCCGCTCTGCATGGCGACCTTGAGCATCGCGCGGCCGTGGTTCTCCATGCGGGCCGTGACGGGGGTCGGGGCGTAGCCCGCGAGCTGCTGGTTCATTGCGTTCATGGCATTCATGTGGGGCTCCCTCAGACCTCGTACGGCTGGACGACGATGAAGTTGCCGGGAGCGCCGCGGAACTGGAGGTTCACGGTCTCCCCGCTGTGACCGGGGTAGGCGTTGCGGCGCAGCCGGACCTGGCTGGAAATGATCACCTGGGCGGCCGAGGACCACGCGACGATGGCGTTGCTGTCCGCGAAGGTGGTCGGGGTGACGGGCAGGACGACGGGCACGCCGTGCGTCTTGACGATCACCGTGCCGGTGCCCTGGAACTGCATGGTGAACAGGGCGCCGCCCGGGATGCCGTGGCCCTCGATGCGGCGGATCTCGTGCTGGAGCGACTCGTCGAAGGCGAGGACGTTCTCGGCGGAGACGCAGATGCCGTCGCCCTGGAGCTCGATGGCGTGCAGGTGGGCGCCGTTCTCCGCGAGGAAGATCTGCCCGCGGCCCGAGCAGCGCATCAGCTGCATCTCCTGGCCGGTGGCGTTGCCGACGACGCGGCCGGCGAAGCCCGCGCCCTTGTAGCTGAAGTCGACCTTGCCCTGGTAGAGCACCATGCTGCCCTGGCGGGCGAGGACGGCCTGGCCGCCCATGGCCAGGTCGACGCGCATGAGCTGCTGGTTCTGCGGGGTCCAGCGGGCGCCGGTGGGGGCTTCCTTGTACGGCTGGAGCGCGGCGGCGAGTCCGGCGCCGGCGGCGGGCACCGCCTGCGGGGGCTGGCCGTAGCCCTGGGGCTGCTGGCCGTAGCCGGGCTGCTGGCCGTACGGGGGCTGCTGCTGGCCGGGTACCTGACCGTACGAGGGCTGCGGCTGCTGCCCGTACGGCGCGGGGGCCGGGGCGGGCGGCGGAACCTGCCCGTAGGGCGCGGGGGCGGGGGCGGACGGGGCCAGGGGTGCGCCCATCGGTGCGGCCATGGTGGGGGCCGCGTGGACGGGCTGCTGGTACGGCGCGGGTGCCGGGGCCTGCGCCGGGGCGGGGGCCTGGGCGGGCGCCGGGGCCTGGGGCGGCGCGCCGAAGGAGGGCGCCGGGGCCGGGGGCTGCGCCTGGACGGGAGCGCCGAAGGAGGGCGCCGGGGCGGCGGCCTGCGGGGGCGGGGCGAAGCCGGGCGCACCGGCCGGGGCCTGCGCCTGCGGCGCGGGCTGCTCCTCCTCGGCGACCTCGCCGCCGAAGTTCTGGAGCAGCGCGGCGAGTCCGCCGTCGAAGCCCTGGCCGACGGCGGCGAAGCGCCATACGTCCTTGAGGTAGAAGTCGCCGATCATCAGCGCGCGCTCGGTGCTGAACTCCGAGCCCGAGAAGGAGTACCGGACGACCTCCTCGCCACCCGCCACGACGCGGATGTAGCCGGGGCCGATCTGCGACATCTGCCCGGCGCCGTCGATCGAGGCGGCGAAGGAGAGCTTGTGGATGTTGGCCGGAATGCGGTCCAGGGTCACCCGGAAGGATTCCGTGTCGCCGGCCTGTGCGCCGAGCTGCTGGATGGACTCCTCCGGCGACTTCGGCTGGTTGAAGAAGACGAAGTAGCGGTCGTCCGAGAGCTGTTCGTTGGCGTCGAGGCCGAAGCAGCTGATGTCGATGGCGAGCCCGGGCCCGGCGATCTGGACACCCACGTAGAGGTCCGTGCCCGCCGTCAGATCACTGATTTTGGCCTTGTGACCGCGTTGGAATTCCCTGGCCATACGTAAGACCGTCCCCCATCCCGACTGTGAATGCGTGCCGCTCAGGCTAACGCCAACCTCGGACATCCGGCCAAGTCGGTACCGACCCGGTACATATCACGAGGTGTGACATGGCGGGGTTATAGCGGACAAATGCGGATCATTCCTCGCGGGCGGCGGGGACCTTCGGAAGGCGCTCGGCGGCGACGACTCCTTCGAGGTACCCGCGCGCCCGCTCGGTGCGCGGATACGCCTCCAGCAATTCCCAGAAATCGGGGCCGTGCCCGGGCACGAGGAGGTGCGCCAGCTCGTGCAGCAGCACGTAGTCCACGACGTACTCCGGCATCCCCTGGATGCGGTGCGAGAGCCGGATGCTGCCTTCGGCCGGGGTGCAGGAGCCCCAGCGGGTGTTCTGGTTGGTGACCCAGCGGACCGTGCGGGGGCGGGCGCGGCCGCTGAAGTACTGCTCGGACAGACGCTCGGCGCGCTCGGCGAGTTCCGCATCACCGAAGGTGCGCTTGCTCTCTTGCGCCGCGAGCTTGTCGAGCATGACGCCCACCCAGCGCTGCTCCTCCGCCTCGGACATCCGGGCAGGGATGAGGACGACCGTACGATCACCCTCGCGGTAGGCGGATACGGTCCTGCGGCGGCGCGCGCTCCGGCGGACTTCGACGGCGCGCTTCGGTGGATCGGCGGACACGCCATGACGGTACCCGGTCGCCGCGGCGGAAGTCCCGCCCTCCCGGGGTCGAACACGAACCGTTGCGCAGTCGGCGGCACGGGCGCCCGAAAGAACGCTCGTCATTCATTTCATATACCTAATACCCCTCACCTGTGGACAAATTTGAGCAGGTCTCTCTCCGGCCGGGCAATCTTGCGGAAAGCGACGCGGCCCCAGGGAATGCGGCGCGTGAATCGAACCGCGAATCGAGGGAGGACCGCGATGTATCCGAAGGTGAAGCCGGCGCTGGCACGGGCCTGGCGGGATCTGCAGACGGTGCAATTCGGTGTGACGCCCGCCCACGCGGTGGTGCTCGGGCCCGTGGACACGGCGACGGGCTCGCTCCTCGACCTGATCGACGGGACGCGGGGCATGGAGCTGCTCCGGTCGGAGGGCAAGGCGATGGGGCTCCCGGACGGCCGGGTCGACGAGGTGGTGCGGAGGCTGGCGGCGGCCGGGCTGCTCGACGACGCCACCGCGGGCGGCCCCCGCGCCCAAGCGGTGCGGGACCGGCCGGAGGCCCTCGAGCGGCTCGGCCCGGACCTGGGGTCGCTGTCCTTGGTCCGCCCCCGGCCGGGCGGGGACTTACAGGGTGTCGCCGCCCGGCGGGTGCTACGGGTTCAGGTGCGCGGGAGCGGCAGGGTGGGCGCGGTGATCGCCTCGGTCCTGGCGGGAGCGGGCATCGGCCGGGTCGAGGTGCTCGACGGGGGCCGCACGCAGCCCGCGGACGTGGCGCCCGGCGGTCTGGGCCCCGGCAGCGTGGGACGGCTGCGCGCCGAGGCCGCGCGGACGGCGGTCCGCGATGCGGCCCCCGGACGCGGGCCGCGGACCGGGGAGAGCGAGGGCCCGGAGCCGGGGCTCGCCCTGGTGGTGGTCGCACCCCGCGACGGCCTGCAGTCCTGGGCCCCCGATCCGCAGACGGCTGCCGACTGGGTCACCACCGGCACCCCGCACCTCTACGCGGGGGTCCTGGAGGGCACCGGGCTGGTGGGGCCGCTGGTCCTGCCCGGAGCCACCGCGTGCGCCGGCTGCATGGAGCGCGACCGGATCGACCGGGACCCGGCCTGGCCGCGCATGCTGGTCCAGTGGCGCTCGGCCCACCGCCGCCGCACCGCAGCCGCCTGCGACCTGGGCCTGTCCACCGCAGTGGCCGGCCTGGCCGCGGCCCACGCCCTGTCCTTCCTCGACGGCGAACTCCCCGCCTCCACCGCCACCCGCTGGGAGGCCGCGCTCCCGTCCCTCCACTGGGAGTCCACCCCGGTGCAGCCGCATCCGGACTGCCCGTGCGAGGCGGCGAAGGTCCCGGCGGCTCAGGGGGTGGGGGCGTGAGGGGGCTAGGGGGTGTCCGCAAAGTCCCGCCTGCCCCGCGGCGCCTGGCACGCGCTCTCGGCGCACCGGGCGAAATCCCGAGTACGTCCAGTACGCAGGCTTCCGCCCGGCACACCGAGAGCACGCACCAGACCCCGCGGGGCCGCCCTTCGGGCGGCCGGCAGGACATTGCGGACACCCCCTAGGCCGTCCCTTCGACGATCTGGCAGAACCGCTCGATGCGGGGCCCGGCCGAGGGGACCACGGGGGCGAGGCTGCGGAGGTTGACTATCAGCGCGCTCAGCTGCCCGGGGGCCGGAGCTTCCGCGAGAAACTCCGCGAGGCGCTGCTCGGCCTGCTCCCAATGCGACCACAGGCAGTGGGCGAGCAGGAGGCTGTCCGCTTCGAGGACGCTGGGGACTTCGGCGTCCGGAGAGCTCCGCAGTTCCACCACGCGCGTCAGGTGGTGGTCACGGTCCGGGTGCCGGAGTGCGGTCTTGACCACGGCCATCTCGTAGTGCGTCCACGCGTCATCGGGATCGAGCTCGATGGAACGGGCGAGGTCCTCGAGCGCCTCGTCGTAGTGGCTGAGCAGTCGGTGGAGCAGGCCGCGGGCGGTGAGTGTGGAGGCGCTGGCGGGAAGGAGCTCGACCGCACGGTCGTAGTCGGCCAGGGCTTCGCCGTACGCGCCGAGCATGCGGTGGCAGTCCCCTCTCCGTCTGATGCCCCAGCCCCGCTCACGGCTGGTCTCTTGAAGGCGGTCGTAATCCGCGAGAGCCAACTCGAACCGACCGAGCCTCACCCACGTCATCGCGCGCGCGAGGAACGTCAACGGCAGGTCCGGCTCATGGGCGATGGCGTGCCCGAATTCGTTCAGGGCCTCGTCGTACCGCTCCAGCGACAGGAAGACCTCGCCACGGCCGGTGTGGGCCCAGCCAGAGCCCGGATCGAGCTCGACCGCCCTGGTGTAGTCCGCGAGCGCATCCTCGTGCTGCCCCAGTTTGCGGTGCGTGTCGGCCTTCAAAGTGACGGTCCAGGCGTCGCCGGGCCTCAGTTGGACCGCCCGCGTGAGGTCGGCCAGGGCCTCTTCGTGCCGCTCCAGCTCCCTCAGCGCGATCCCGCGGCGGATGAAGACCCAGCCGTCGTCAGGAGAAAGCTCAATGGCCTGCCGGTAATCGTCGAACGCCTCCTCGTGGCGCCCCATCGACTCCAGGGTGACCGCTCGCTCGCTCAAGATCGATGCTCTGTCTGCGGGTTGACCGGCGAGCGCCCGCGTGAAGTCGGCCAGAGATTCCTCGTAGCGGGCCATGGACTGACAGGTGATTCCGCGGCGGCGGAGCACCGTCGGATCGTCCGGGAGGAGCGCGAGCGCGAGGTCGAAGTCGGCGAGGGCTGCCTCGAAGCTGTCGGCCCAGTGGTGCAGCATCCCCCGGTTGACCAGGCTGGAGACCCGGCTCGGATCGAGCTCGATGGCCCGGGTGTAGTCCACGATCGCCGCATCGCCGCTCGATGTGAGCATGTGGGTAAGGGCCCGTCCGAAGTAGGCGCGCTCAGCCTGGGGGTTCACCGTGATGGCATCGGTGTAGTCGGTCAGGGCCTGTGCGTACTCCTCGGCGCGGCGGTGGTCCCGGCCGCGCAGGGTCAGGGCCAAGGCCCGGCCTTCGGGGGCGAGCCCGGCCCGGGTCAGGAGCAGCGTCAACGCCGCGTTGGCCGGGGCCGGCTGGTCCAGGGCCGTGCCGAGGTCCTGGGACCAGCGGGTCAGGGTCGGGGAGTCCGTGTCGCGGGCCGCTGCGGCCAGGGTCGTCGTCCAGCGGTGGAGGGTGGTGATGCCGTGGTCGTAGGCGTCGACCAGGTCACGGAGGAGGGGCGGGAGGGCCGTGCGGGGATCCGCGCAGAGGCGGTGGTAGGCCTCTTGCAGGCGGTGGCCGCGCCAGGTTTCGTCCGACCACCACCCCTCCGACGGGGTCGGGGCCGACTCCAAGCGCTCGCGGCGCCGCCGGAAGGCGTCGGCCAGCCGGGTGTGGAGCTGTTCCCAGCGGATCGGGGACTGCCTGCGCTGCAGGCGCAGCATCGCGCCGCGGACCACCTCGTGATAGCGGCAGTGGCCGGAGCGGTCGGTGACGAAGGGCATCGACCGGAGCCAGCCGAAGAGTTCGACCGCCTCCTCCTCGACGGCCGCCCGGTAGACGTCCTCGTCCAGTTCCTGCGGGAACGCGCAGGCCAGGGCGGCAGCGCGGTGGGCGGGGTCGGGCACCCACTTCAGGAACCGCTCGACGGCGGTGCCGCTCGGGTCCCCGATCTCCTCCAGCTCCTCCACCGTGCCCGGCTGCGTCTCGGCCAGGGTGGAGACCAGGACCGGGAGCCGGCCCGACAGGCGCAGGATCACCTCGACGACCCGCTCGTCGGTGACTCCCTTTCCGGTGAGGAGGCGGCGCGCCTCGGTCTCGGTGAAGACCTCCAGGGGCCAGTCGGTGACCAGGTCGTGCCAGTCTTCCCAGGTGCGGGCGGCCAGCTTCGACTGGCCGGCCAGGACGACCAGGACGTTCGCGGGGAACTCCCCGTAGCGTTCGCTGCCGAGCACGTCGCGGAGCCAGGTGTCCAGCATGGGTCCGGTGCGCTCGTAGGTGTCGAAGAAGAGCACGATCCACGGGTGCTTGCGGGCCACCTCGGCGAGCTCTTCGAGGAACACCGGGGTCAGCGTGTCCAGCGGAGAGAGGACCAGCTCGACGTCGCCGTGGTTGCGCAGGCGGGTGCTGAGGAGGGCCTTGACCCGGTCCGCACCGGCGGCGATCTGGTTCGGGTCAACGGCTCCGGTGAAGGCGCCGACTCCCGGGATCATCCCGAGTCCGGCCAGGCCCAGCTGCGAGGCGACCACGCTGGACGGGGACGGCGGCGGGGCACCTCCCGCCGCCGGGTCGGCCCCCGACACGGCCGTGAGGACTCCCGCGTCGGCCTCGTGCCGGCGCTGGCGGTAGGTGGCCAGCAGCTTGTCGAAGCTCTTCATGGGCAGGCCGCGCTGGGCGAACTGAGCGCTGACCGCTTCCATGGTCTCGACGACGTCGGCGACCGACTCGTCCGCGTACGCGGTGACCGCCCCGCCTTCGCGGGCGATGGTCTCCAGGTGCCGGATCAGGGTCGACTTGCCGACTCCCGCCGGGCCCCGGACGTGGAAGAGGAACTGCGCCGCCTCCTCCGGGGGCTGGCGGAGGGCGTCGCGGAAGGCGTTCACCTCGCTCTGTCTGCCGATGAAGCCGCCGGAACGGTGTCGCCGGATCAGCTCCTGCCTCGAAGGTCCCCGTCCCGCCATCCCCCAGCACCTCCACCACCCGAACGCGGCCCGCCGTCCGTCCATGCTGGCCCACCGGGGCGGCCGCCGTCCGCCGACCGGTGGATTCCCCCCTCGCGCCGGACTGGAGCGGCAGGGCATGCGGAGGGGGCGAGGGCCGGGGGTCATGACAGGATGCTTTTGGCCGGGAAGGCCTTCGGGGGACTCCCCCGGACCGCCGCTTGCGGCTCAGCTGTCTGGGAATTGGAGGGGCGCATGTCTGATCTTCCCCGGAAGGCGGTCACTCGTACCGTCAAGCTGGCCGCGCTGCCGCTCGGCATAGCGGGCCGGGCCACCTGGGGGCTCGGCAAGCGGATCGGCGGCAAGTCGGCGGAGATAGTGGCGCGCGAGCTCCAGCAGCGCACCGCCGAGCAGCTGTTCCGTGTGCTGGGAGAGCTGAAGGGGGGCGCCATGAAGTTCGGCCAGGCGCTCTCGGTCTTCGAGTCGGCGCTGCCCGAGGAGGTCGCCGGGCCCTACCGCGCCGCGCTGACGAAGCTTCAGGAGGCGGCCCCGCCGCTGCCCGCGGCCACCGTGCACCAGGTGTTGTCGGAGCGGCTCGGCGCGGACTGGCGGGAGCTGTTCGAGGAGTTCGAGGACAAGCCCGCGGCGGCTGCCTCGATCGGGCAGGTGCACCGGGCGGTGTGGCACGACGGCCGGCCGGTGGCGGTCAAGGTCCAGTACCCGGGGGCCGGCGAGGCCCTGCTGTCGGACCTGAAGCAGCTGAGCCGGTTCGCGGGACTGCTGGGGCCGCTGATCCCGGGCATGGACATCAAGCCCTTGATCAAGGAGCTGCGCGACCGGGTCTCGGAGGAGCTGGACTACGAGCTGGAGGCCGAGGCCCAGCGGACGCACGCGGACGCCTTCGACGGCGACGAGGACGTGGTCGTCCCCGACGTGGTGCACCAGGGCGACCAGGTGCTGGTGACCGACTGGATCGAGGGGACCCCGCTGTCGGAGGTGATAGCCGACGGCACCCCGGAGGAGCGCGACCGCGCAGGACAGCTCCTGGCCCGGTTCCTCTTCTCCGGCCCCGCGCGCACCGGGCTGCTGCACGCCGATCCGCACCCGGGCAACTTCCGGCTGATCTCCGGGGCGGACGGCCGGACGCGGCTGGGCGTACTGGACTTCGGGACGGTGGACCGGCTGCCGGGCGGCTGGCCCAAGCCCATCGGCCGGTCGCTGCGGATGGCGCTGGACGGTGATGCCGAGGGCGTCTACGGGCACCTGCGCACGGAGGGGTTCGTACGCGAGTCCATCGAGCTGGAAGCGGACGCGGTGCTCGACTACTTGCGGCCGATGCTCGAACCGGCGGAGGCCGAGGAGTTCACCTTCACCCGGACCTGGCTGCGCGGCCAGGCCGCACGGATCGCCGACCCCCGCTCCCCCGCGCACCAGTTGGGCCGGCAGATCAATCTGCCGCCCTCCTACCTGCTGATCCACCGGGTGACGCTGAGCACCATAGGGGTGCTGTGTCAGCTGGGCGCGACGGTCAGGCTCCGCGAGGAACTCGACTCCTGGCTGCCCGGGTTCCTGCCCGAAAAGGGCTGAGCCGGAGGGCGGCGGGCGGCGGCCCCGGGCGGGAGCTCACCACCAGGCGGAGTCGAGGCGGCCTTCGATGGCGCGGAGGTTCGCACGCGCGCAGTCGACGCAGAAGTACTGTCTGGTCCCGTTCTCCACGGAGCAGGTCCAGGTGGGCGGGGCGCCGGCCGGTGACTGGGCGCCGCAGCGCGCGCAGACGACGGACGGGGCCTCGGTTCCCGGCGGTGCCGGGCGGGGAGTCGGCTGGTCCACCTCCAGACGATATCCCCGCGGGGCCGGTGGGCGGTCCGCAACGCACCGGAGGGACCGGCCCGTTCGGGCCGGTCCCTCCGGTGGTTTCTTCCGAGCCGTCTCCAGCTCTCTCTTAGTGCATGACGGCCATGGCCAGCGCGCGCCGGGCGCGCAGCGAGACGCGCTCGGCTCGACGCTGCATGCGCCGCGCGGCGACCAGGCGTACGGCGCGACGCTCGGCGTCGACCTCACGCATGCGGTCGTCCATATGGGCACGAGCCATGGCTTCTGGGATGAGTTGCATTTCGCGGGTCCTGTTCTGACGCGAGGTGATCGCGCCGGCGGTGATGAAGTCTGCGGTGGCGGAGCCGTGCGGCTGCTCGCTCGTGGTGGCGTGGGGGGACATGAGGGCCTGCTTCAGGGGGTCGTGCGTCAGGGGGCGGTCGATGGTTCCGTTGGCGGTCATGCCGCGACAACCGGGTTCTTGCGCGGACGGCCACGGGGACGCTTCCGGGCGACGACGACACCCTGGACGAAGAGCTCGCCTCCCCAGACACCCCAGGGCTCGCGGCGCTCCAGCGCACCGGCGAGGCAGGCCTCGACCAGCGGGCAGGTGCCGCAGAGGGACTTCGCGTACTCGACGTCGGCCGGGGACTCGGCGAAGAAGACCTCGGGGTCGTAGGTGCGACAGGCGACGGGCACGCCGAGGTTCTCGATGGCGTCGTCGAGCGCGGTCAGCGCGGTGAGGGGAGTCAAGGTGGAGTCCTCCGGGACTGCGGGCGGGGAGAGGGTCTGGGTCTTCGGTACGGACGGGGCGTGCGCTTCGAGTTGCACGGTGGTTTCTTCCTCGTCTTGTTCGTCTAGTCGTTCCGGCCGGTCGGCCGGGGGCGGCTGGGGTACCTCGCCCCTTCGGTCCGTCGTCCCCGTTCGGGGACAAACAGAAGGGCCGCGGATCCCGGGTGGGGTTCCGCGGCCCTGAAGGCGCCGGTCTGATCGTCAGATCAGACTGGATCACTCCAGGGTTCGAGCCCGCGGTAGGCCCACATCAGGTGGTGCTGCTTCTTCGTCTGCGTCTTCTGGGATCCGGCACCGGCTGCGGCCGCAAAGGCATAGGCGCCATGCGCCTGGGCTTCTGCTGCCAGTACTGCCACCGGTGCCTTGGTCCGTCGCTCATTGCGCTCACTGACCGGCTGCGCAATGAGCGCGGCGGGCAGGACGGGGCTGTCAGCGCAGATGGCGGACAGACCGGTACCCGGGAGACCGGTACCCGTGAGGGCGAGGAGCGTGGAGGAGCCGAGCGTGCAGGAAGCGGCGACCGAGCGATCGGTCATTTTGGTGGTGGTGATGAAGCTGGTCACTGATCTCGCCTCCTCTCGGCGTCTCGGGGACTTCGGCCCGGAGGCCTGATCCCATGCGTATTCGGATAAGTACAGCACGGATCAGGGGCTTCGGAGAAGCCACCGTTTCCGTTGCTAAGAACCTATGGGGCCGTGCTGGACATGTGCAAACTATTTTTCCGACGAGTTTCTACGCGTCGTCAGGATCTTCCGTCCCGGGCTCCCCACCTGCACAGATGGCCAGCACGTCGGCTCCGTACCGCTCGAGCTTCCGGGCGCCCACGCCGGAGATCATCGAGAGCTCTCCCTCCTGCGAGGGTGCGGCCTCCGCGATGGCCATCAGCGTCTTGTCCGTGAAGACGCAGTAGCCGGGCATCCCCTGCTCCTTCGCCTGGACGGCGCGCCAGTCGCGCAGTCGCTCGTAGAGCCCTTCGTCCATGTCCGAAGGGCAGTCCTCGCAGCGCATCAGTTTCAGCTCGCCGGCGTCGGTCAGCGTCTTGCGGCAGACCCGGCACACGGCCGGGCCGCGGCGGCCCCGCTTGCGGGCCCCGGGCTCGACGGGACCGCCCGGCCTGCTTCCCGGCGCCAGGGAGCCCGGCCTCAGGCCGTTCAGGAAGCGGCTGGGGCGTCGGGACCCCCGGCCGCCCGGAGTCCGGGAGAGGGCCCAGGAAAGCGTCAGGTGGTGCCGGGCGCGGGTGACGCCGACATAGAGCAGCCGGCGCTCCTCCTCGACCTGCTCGTCGGTCTTCGCATAGGTGATCGGGATCATGCCGTCGGTCAGGCCCACGAGGAACACCGCGTCCCACTCCAGACCCTTCGCCGCGTGCAGCGAGGCGAGGGTGACGCCCTGGACGGTCGGGGCGTGCTGGGCGGCCTTGCGCTCGTCCAGCTCGACCGTCAGGTCGGCGAGGGTCGCGGACGGCCGGCTGCGGGCGAAGTCCTCGGCGAGCCGGACCAGCGCGGCCAGCGATTCCCACTGGTCGCGGACGGCTCCGGAGCCGGCGGGCGGTTCGCTGCTCCAGCCGGTGGAGCTGAGCACGGCGCGGACCTGGGATCCGAGCTCCACGACGTCGTCGAGCAGCCGGTCATTGCCGCCGGAACGGGCGGCTCCGCGCAGGGCGAGGATCGCCTTCTGGACCTCGGCGCGCTCGAAGAAGCGCTCGGCTCCGCGCAGCTGGTAGGGGACTCCGGCGTCGGCGAGGGCCTGCTCGTAGACCTCGGACTGGGCGTTGATCCGGTAGAGGACGGCGATCTCCCCCGCCGGGACGCCGGCCGCGACGAGGTCGCGGACCCGGTGGGCGATGCCCTCGGCCTCGGCGGGCTCGTCGGTGTACTCGGCGTAGACCGGGTCGGGGCCGGTCTCGCGCTGGGAGACCAGCTCCAGGCGGTGCTCGGCGGCGCGGCCCTTGGCCTGGGCGAGGAGCCCGTTGGCGAGGTGGACCACCTGGGGGGTGGAGCGGTAGTCGCGGACCAGCTTGACCAGGGTGGCCTGCGGGTACTTGGTGCGGAAGTTCAGCAGGTGGTCGGGGGTGGCGCCGGTGAAGGAGTAGATCGTCTGGCTGGCGTCGCCGACCACGCAGAGGGTGTCGCGCTCGCCGAGCCAGAGGTCCAGCAGCCGCTGCTGGAGCGGGCTGACGTCCTGGTACTCGTCGACGACGAAGTGCTGGTACTGGGTGCGGATCTGTTCGGCGATGTCGTGGCGGTCCTGCAGGATGCCGACGGTGAGGAGCAGCACGTCCTCGAAGTCGATCATGCCGCGGTCGCGCTTCAGCTGCTCGTACGTCCCGTAGATCTGGGCGATCTCGGCGAGGTCCCGGGGGGCCTCCCGGCCGGCCTTGCGGGCGGCCGCCGGGTAGTCGGCGGGGACCGTCTGCGTGACCTTCGCCCACTCGATCTCGCCGGTGACGTCGCGCAGCTCGCCCCGGTCGAGGCGGATGCGGCAGCGCGCGCCCGCCTCGGCGACGAACTGGATCTTGCGCTCCAGCAGCCGGGGCACGTCGCCGCCGACCGCCTTGGGCCAGAAGTACTGGAGCTGGCGCAGGGCGGCGGAGTGGAAGGTGCGCGCCTGCACCCCGCCCGCGCCCAGCTCGCGCAGGCGGCCGCGCATCTCGCCCGCGGCGCGGTTGGTGAACGTGACGGCCAGCACGCTCGCCGGCATCAGCTGGCCGGAACGGACCCCGTAGGCGATGCGGTGGGTGATCGCCCGGGTCTTGCCCGTGCCGGCGCCCGCGAGCACGCACACCGGCCCGCGCAGGGTCGTCGCTACCTCGCGCTGCTCCGGGTCGAGGCCCAGGAGCACCGCGTCGGCCGAGTCCGCGCCGGGCGTGAGGGATGAGGAGTGCGTTGCTGATGTCACCCTGCCATGCTGCCAGGTCTCGTGAGGGGGGCGGGAAACTTGTCCACAGGCCCGCCCCGCCGGTCGTACCGGCGCGAAAAGCGGGGCCCGGGAATGGCCGCGCGGTCCCGTACGTTCGAGTACTCGGACCAACGAGCCTTCACAGAGGAGAGCGCAGCATGCAGGACACGGGCACCGTCACGATGTACAGCACGACCTGGTGCGGCTACTGCAACCGGCTGAAGAAGCAGCTGGACCGGGAGGGCATCGCCTACACCGAGATCAACATCGAGCTCGACCCCGAGTCCGCGGCGTTCGTGGAGAAGGCGAACGGCGGAAACCAGACGGTTCCCACCGTCCTCGTCACCTCCTCCGCGGGCAGCGAGTCGGTCATGACGAACCCGAGCCTGGCCCAGGTCAAGCAGGCCCTCGCCGTCTGATGTGCTGAGCCCCACGCACGGAAAGCCCCCGCCCCGGCGGGGGCTTCTGCGTTGCGGGGAGCCGCCAACTGGCCTGTTAGCGTGGCCCCTTGATCACATTGATCAAGGGGGAGGAACCAACACGTGAGTACGACCGTGTTCCGCATCGGCGGGGATCTGGAAGTGCGCAGGCTCGGTTTCGGGGCCATGCGCTTGCCCACGGACCCCGGCCCGGACCGTGAGAATGCTCTCGCGGTGGCCCGGCGGGCCGTCGAGCTGGGCATCACGCTGATCGACACCGCCTACATGTACGGCTGGGGCGCCAACGAGGAGCTGCTGGCCGAGGCCCTGCACCCGTACCCGGACGGGGTCCACGTCACCACCAAGGTCGGGATCGGCCGCTCGGTCCCGTCGGGCGAGTGGATGCAGGACGCGCGGCCGGCCGCGCTGCGCGAGCAGGTCGAGCAGGCGCTGCGCCGGCTGCGCGTCGAGCGGATCGAGCTGCTCCAGCTGCACCGCCTCGACCCGCAGACGCCCCTCGCCGACCAGATCGGCACGCTGCGGGACCTGCGCACCGAGGGCAAGATCGGCCGGATCGGGCTGTCGGAGGTCACCGTCGGCGAACTCGCCGCCGCCCGGGAGATCGTCGACATCGCGAGCGTGCAGAACCGCTACAACCTGCTCGACCGGGAGCACGAGCCCGTGCTCGCCGCCTGCGAGGCGGCCGGCATCGCGTTCCTGCCCTGGGCCACCGTGGCCTGGGGACGGTCCGGGGCGACCGCCGAGATCGCCGCCGTGGCCGCCGAGGCCGGAGCCACCCCCACGCAGGTCGCGCTCGCCTGGCTCCTGGGCCACTCGCCGGTGGTCCTCCCGATCCCGGGCACGACGCGGATCGCGCACCTGGAGGAGAACCTCGCCGCGGAAGGCCTCCGGCTGACCGAAGCCCAGCGCCTGCGCCTCGACCGGCTGACCGGCGGCGGCAGCGCGCTCCGGGGGGAGCAGGCATGAGCCAGTACAACGTGCCCGTGGGGGAGGCAGCCGTACGCGGGCCCCGCCACCTGTTCCGCAACCCGGCCGGACCGGCCCTCGTCGCCCAGTCGCTGATCGCCACCTCGGCCCTGACCGACGTCTACGTCATCGCGACCGGCGGCAAGGACTCGCCCTGGCTCGCCGAGGACATGGTCCCCTTCCCGGCCGTGCTCCAGGTGGCGTGCTGGATCTCGTTCCTCTTCTGGTTCCGCCGCGTCCGCGGCAACGCCGAGGTGCTCGCACCGGGCAGCCACAAGTACGCCCCCGGCTTCGCCCTCGGCGCCTGGATCATTCCGCTCGCCATGTGGTGGGTGCCGCGTCGCATCACCCTCGACATCCACCGGGCCGGCGGCCCGCCCCGCGACGCCTGGCTGATCAACGCCTGGTGGTTCGTCTGGCTCCTCGACGGCCCGCTCTCCGTCGTCTTCCACCTCCTGGTGCTCCACCAGACGGACTACCGCAACCCGGTCGACGAGGGCCTCAACATCCTGTGCGCGCTCCTCGCGCTCGCGGTCATCCGCCGGGTGACCGCCGCGCAGCCGGCCGGTCCCCTGCCGTACCTGAACATGACCTGACGGACGGACGACCGACGGACGAAGGCCCCCGCCGGAGCGGGGGCCTTCGTCGGTGCGGCCGATGGACGGGCGGGGCCGGTCAGCCGGTCGTGACCGGCTTCGGGAGGGGCTTGCCGTACCAGAGCTCGACCAGGCGGGCCGCGATGGAGATGCCCGCCGGCGGGAGGACCTCGCCGGCCTCGATCGCCGTGCGCAGGTCGTCGCGGGAGAACCAGCGGGCCTCCTGGATCTCGTCGCCGTCGACCGTGATGTCGAAGGTGACGGCGCGCGCCGTGAAGCCCAGCATCAGGCTGTACGGGAACGGCCAGGGCTGGCTGGCGATGTAGTCGACCTCGCCGACCTTGACGCCCGCCTCCTCCCAGACCTCCCGGATGACGGACTGCTCGATCGACTCGCCCGGTTCGACGAACCCCGCGAGGGTGGAGAAGCGGCCCTCCGGCCAGTGCACCTGGCGGCCCAGCAGCGCGCGGTCCTGGTCGTCCGTGACCAGCATGATCACCGCCGGGTCGGTCCGCGGGTAGTGCTCGGCCCCGCAGCCCGGGCAGCGGCGGATGTGCCCGGCCGCGGCGACCACCGTGCGCTCGCCGCAGCGGGAGCAGAAGCGGTGCATGCGCTGCCAGTTCTCCAGCGCCACCGCGTGCACCATCAGCCCCGCGTCCCGCGCGGAGAGCAGCATTCCGGCCTCGCGCAGACCGGCCGGGCGGGCCGACTGGTCCATGCGGCCGGGCAGCGAGTCCTTCTGCAGCGCGAAGTACCGTACGCCGTCCTCGTCGGTCCCCAGGAAGTACCGGTGGGTCTCGGTGACCGGGGCCTCGAAGGCCGGGGTCATCACGATCGCGGTGCCGCCGTCGGGGGTGTCGTCGATCAGGACCTGGCCGCCCGAGACGACGAAGACGCGGGTGCTGGGGTGGCTCCAGGCCGCGGCGAGCCACGCCTCGTCGAGGCGGTGGTGCGCGGCGCGGTCGATTCCGCTGGGCGCGGCCAGCGAGATCGGACGCTCGGACTCGGTATGGGTGCTCACAGGTACTTCCAACTCCCCCGGTGGTGGGACACAGGCAGGCTCAGCAGGACGGACGGGTGTGCGGTGGCGTGTGGGGCGGGTGGGGCTTGTGTGGCGTCCTCAAGCGGACGCCGGCTTCCAGTGGGCGGCCAGGTCGCCCCAGAGGTAGGCGGCCGTCTCGACCCCCTTGGTGAGCAGGTCGAGCTCGACCTTCTCGTTCGGCGAGTGCCAGCCGTCGGAGGGTACGGAGATCCCGAGGAAGAGGACGGGGGCGTTCAGCACGTCCTGGAGGTCGGCCGCCGGACCCGAACCGCCTTCGCGGGTGAAGCGGACCTTCTGGCCGAAGGCCCGGCTCATGGCGCGGACGACCGACTGCAGCGCCGGGTGGTCCAGCGGGGTCAGGCACGGCCGGGTCGGGGCGCCGAAGGTGATGGAATGCCGGATTCCGGCCGGGACGCGCTCCGCGACCCAGGCCGTGACGGCCGTCTCGACCTCGTACGGGTCCTGCCCGGAGACCAGGCGGAACGACAGCTTCAGGTGCGCCGAGGCGGGCACGATGGTCTTGCCGCCGGGCCCCTGGTAGCCGCCGCCGATGCCGTTGACCTCGGCGGTCGGGCGGGCCCAGACGCGCTCCAGCGTGGAGTAGCCGGCCTCGCCCGAAGCCGCGTACGACTTGGCCGTACGGAGCCACTCGGCCTCGTCGAAGGGGAGCTCGGCGATCAGCTCGCGCTCCGCGTCCGTGAGCTCGGCGATGTTGTCGTAGAAGCCGGGGATCGTGACCCGCTCGTCCGCGTCGTGCAGGGCCGCGACGAGGCGGGCGGCGACGGTGGCCGGATTCGGCACGGCACCGCCGAAGGCACCGGAGTGGATGTCCTGATCGGGTCCGAACAGGTCGATCTCGCAGTCGGCGACGCCGCGCATGCCGGTGCAGACGGTGGGAGTGGTCTCGGACCACATGCCGGTGTCGGAGACGATCACGACATCGGCGGCAAGGCGGGCCGCCTCGCGCTCCACGAGGGCGCGGAAGTGCGGGGAACCGGACTCCTCCTCGCCCTCGACGATCAGCTTGAGGTGCACGGCGGGGGCGGACGCCCCGGTCGCGGCGAGGTGGGCCCGGACGCCGAGGGTGTGGAAGAAGACCTGCCCCTTGTCGTCGGCGGCGCCGCGCCCGTACATCCGGCCGTCCTTGATCACCGGCTCGAACGGGTCGGTGTGCCAGCCGTCGGCGACGGCGGCGGGCTGCACGTCGTGGTGCCCGTAGACGAGGACGGTGGGGGCCGCGGGGTCCTCGCTCGGCCATTCGGCGAAGACTGCGGGGGCGCCGGCCGTCTGCCAGACCTCGGTGACCGGGAAACCGGTCTCCTTGAGCTTCGCGGCCAGCCAGTCGGCGCTGCGCCGTACGTCGTCCGCATGCTCGGGCTGGGCCGAGACGGAGGGGATGCGGAGCCAGTCGGCGAGGTCGTCGAGGAAGGCCGCGCGGTGGGTGTCGATGTACGTACGGACGACGCTGTCCGCCGGGATGTCGCTCATGGCCACGAGCCTAGCCGTCCGTTCGATGGTCGCTTTCCGTGTCCGTTTTGCCTTGGAGGATCTGCTCAAGACGAGCGCGGTCGGGGAGGTTGCGGGGGCGGATGACGCGGCCGCTGCGGACGTGCAGGAACACGGCCGTGACCCGGTCGAGGGGGGTGTTCGTGGCTTCCGCCCAGGCCAGGCGATAGACGGCCAGCTGGAGGGGGTCGGCCTCGGTGGTGCGGCCGGTCTTCCAGTCGACGATCTCGTAGCCCCCGCCGTCGCCGTCGCCCGCCTCGTCCGGGGTCCGGTAGACGGCGTCGATCCGGCCGCGGATCACCCGGCCCGCGAGGGTCAGCTGGACCGGGACCTCCATGCGGTACGGGGTCCGGTCGGCGTACGGGCTGCGCTCGAAGGCGGCCTTGAGGGAGTCGAGGTCGGCCTCGTCGGCGATGTCCTGGTCGGAGCCGTCGCCTCCCGGGGGCTGGGCTCCGGGGAGGTCCGTGAGGGGGTCGAGGACGTCGAGGTGGGGCAGCGGAAGCTCGTCGAAGCGGGACTCCACCCAGGCGTGGAACCGGGTGCCCTGGCGGGCGGCGGGCTGCGGGGGCTTGGGCATGGGGCGGGCGAGGTCGCGTACGAAGCCCTGCTCGTCGGAGGCGAGGCGCAGCAGCTGGCTGGCGGAGAGCGCGGACGGGAGCTCCACGTCGCGGACGGCCTCGCGGGCGCGGCGGAGCTCGCCCTCCAGGGCGTCGAGGTCGCGGTCCCAGGAGGCGATGGCCCGTGCGTCCTCGGGGGTGAGGGGGCCGGGGTTGGGGCCGGCCTCCGACCACGGGTCGCCGGGGCGGCCTGGCGGCGCGGGGCGGCGTCGGGGCTGGGCCGCGGCCCAGCCGCCGTCCCCGGCCCCTGCCTCGTCCTCCGGCCACAGGTCGTCGGCGGGCGCGGCGGGGCGCGGGCGGGGCCTGGCCCGGGCCAGGTCCTCGTCCTCCGGCCACAGGTCATCAGCGGGCGCGGACGGGTACGGGCGGGCTTCGTCCTCCAGCCACAGGTCGTCGCCGTCGGGCGCGGGCGCGGCGGGGCGCGGGCGGGGAGCGGGCCCGTCGTCGCCCCCAGGTCCGTCCCCGGGCCACAGGTCGTCTTCGCCACCGGGCGCGGTGGCGCGCGGGCGGGGTTTGGGCTCGGCTCCGTTGCCGTCCTCGGGCCACAGGGCGTCGGCGGGCTCGGTCGGGTGCGGCCCGGGCGCGGCCCGGTACTCGGCCTCCGGCCACAGGTCGTCCGGGGTCGGGGGGGCTTCTTCTTCCCCCACCCCGCCCCTTCCCGAAACCGGGGCTGTGCCCCGGACCCCCTGCGGGGTTCCGCCTGCGGCGGCGGGCACGGCCCTGCCCCGGCCTGCCCCGGCCTCCGGCCGGGCGGCCTCCGCGGCGGCCGGTTCATCAGCCGGGTCCGCCACTGCGGCTCCGTCGGCCGGGTTCGGCCACGGGAGGGGCGTAGCCGCAGGCTCGTCGGCCGGGTTCGGCCACGGGAGGGGCGTGGGCGCCGGTTCGTCGGCCGGGTCCGGCCAGGGGGCCGGGGGCTCCTCGTCGTAGGCGGGGTCTTCGCAGTGCGGGGGCCAGAGGTAGGGGTCCTCCGGGGAGGTCCGGTGGTTCTCGGAGGCCCGGTACTCCGGGTCGTCCGGGGTCCCCTGGTAGCCCGCGGCGCCCCCGTGGCCCGGAGTTCCCGGATAGCCCGCGGCGCCCCCGCGGCCCCGGTGGCCCGGAGTTCCCGGATGGCCCGCGGCGGCCGGGTCGCCCGCGGGGCTCGGGGGGTGGAGGTAGGACTCGACCAGGGTGGCTGCCTGGCGGCGGAGGGTGAGGGAGGTGGGGTCCAGGGGGAGGGGCCAGGAGTGGTCCGGGGTGGTGTCCGTGGAGAGGGCCGGGTTCTCGGCGTCCGGTGCCGGGGTGTCGGCCCAGGCCTCGATCTCGCCGTGGCCCGCGGCGCAGTGCTCGTACAGGGAGGTCAGGAACGTGGACGGGCCGCGCCGCTTCTTCTGCGTCGGGCCCCACCAGTGGCCCGAGGCCAGGAGGAGGGAGCGCGGGCGGGTGAAGGTGACGTAGCCGAGGCGGAGTTCCTCGACGGCCTTGTGGGACTTGAGGGCCGACTTGAAGGCGCGCAGGCCCGGCGAGGTCCATTCCGGGGTGGGCGGGAGGGTCGGCGCGTCCCCGCGCAGGGCGTACGGGAGGACCTTCGGGTACGAGGTCCAGGCCTCCGGGGCCTTCTCCTTCGGGAAGGAGCCGGCCGAGAGGTCGGGGACCACGACCACGTCCCATTCCAGGCCCTTGGACTTGTGGGCCGTGAGGACCTTGACCGTGTTCTCGCCGCCGGGGAGGGCGTGGTCCAGGCCCTTCTCGTACTGGGCCGCCGTGCGCAGGAAGGCGAGGAAGGCGAGGAGGGAGGCCTCGCCGTCCAGGGAGGCGAAGCCGGCCGCCACGTCCATGAAGCTCGACAGGGTCTCCCGGCGGCGGGCCGCCAGCGCGTGCGGGGACGAGGCCAGCTCCACGTCGAGGCCGGTCGTCGACAGGACCCGGTGCAGGACGTCCATCAGCGGGTCCGAGAGGGAACGGCGCAGGTCGCGCAGTTCCTGGGCGAGGTGCGCGAAGCGGACCCGGGCGGCTGCGGAGAAGGGCAGCTGGTCGGGGGCGGACTGGCCCGCGCCGTCCAGGAAGGTTTCGAGGGCGTCGGCCAGCGACACGATCTCCGCCGGGTCCACGCCCTCCACGGCTGCCGCGAGGCGGTCGTCGTCGGAGGAGGACGGGGCGCGGGAGATCAGGGTGCGCGCGCGGCGGCCCAGCAGGGCCAGGTCGCGGGCGCCGATCCGCCAGCGCGGCCCGATGAGCAGCCGGACGAGCGCGGCATTGGCGCCCGGGTCCTGGAGGACCTCGCAGACGGAGACGAGGTCCGCGACCTCCGGGAGGTGGAGCAGCCCGGACAGGCCGACCACCTCGACCGGGACGTCCCGCTCGACGAGGACCGCCTGGATCCGCGCGAAGTCCCCGCCCGAGCGGCACAGTACGGCGATCTCGCGCGGCTCGGTTCCCGTACGGACCAGGTGGGCGATGGAGTCGCCGATCCAGTCGAGCTCCTGGGCATGGGTCTCCAGCAGCGCGCACCGGACGGAGCCGTCGCGCTCCGCGCCCGGTGCGGGGCGCAGGGCCTCGACCCCCTCGTGCATGGCGCGCAGCGGGGCGGCGAGGTCGTTGGCCAGGTCCAGGAGACGGCCGCCGCTGCGCCGGTTCTCGCTGAGGGAGAAGCGGGTGGCGGGGCGGCCGTCGGCGTAGGGGAAGTGCTCGGGGAAATCGTCGAGGTTGGCCACCGAGGCGCCGCGCCAGCCGTAGATGGCCTGGCAGGGGTCGCCGACGGCGGTCACGGCGTGCCCGGTGCCCGCGCCGAACAGCCCGGACAGCAGCAGTCGCTGCGCGACCGAGGTGTCCTGGTACTCGTCGAGCAGGACGACGCGGAACTCCTCGCGCAGCAGGGCGCCCACCTCGGGGCGGGTGGTGGCGAGCTGCGCGGAGAGGGCTATCTGGTCGCCGAAGTCGAGCAGGTCGCGGGAGCGTTTGGCGGCGCGGTAGCGGGAGACCAGCTCGAGGAGTTCGAGCCGGCCGCGGACGGTTTCCGGGACCTTGCGGAGATCCTCGTTGCTGAGCTTCACGTCCGCGAGGGCGGAGAGGAGCTCCGTGTCGTACGCGCGCAGCCGCTCCGGCGGTACGAGGTGCTCGGAGAGCTCCCCGTCGAGCGCGAGCAGATCGCTGACCAGGTCCGGAACGGATTTGGTGAGGGCCGGGTAGGGGCCGGGGGCCTCGCGGAGCACGCGGGCGGCGAGCTGGAAGCGGGTGGCGTCGGCGAGCAGCCGGGAGCTGGGTTCCAGGCCGATGCGCAGGCCGTGGTCCTTGAGGAGCTGTCCGGCGAAGGCGTGGTACGTGGAGATGCGCGGCTCGCCGCCCGCGGCGTCGGCCTCGGCCGGGGAGGGGTCCGGATCGCTGATCCCGGCCCGCGCGAGGGCGGTCCGTACGCGCTCGGCCAGCTCGCCGGCGGCCTTGTTGGTGAAGGTCAGGCCGAGGACCTGCTCGGGCGCGACCGCGCCCGTGCCGACCAGCCAGACCACGCGGGCGGCCATGACGGTGGTCTTGCCGGAGCCGGCTCCGGCCACGATGACCTGCGGGGCGGGCGGAGCGGTGACGCAGGCCATCTGTTCGGGCGTGAAGGGGATCCCCAGGAGCTCCTTGAGCTGCTCGGGATCGGTGAGGACCGCTGCTGCCGGTGCCTGCGGCGCTTTTGCGGGCGGCGAGGGCGGCAGGGCCGGGGGGACGGACGGACGCGCGGACACGTGAAAAGGCTAGCCGCCCGCTCTGACACTCCCCGCCGCGCGAGCCCCGGGCGGGGGGGATTGACCTGCCCGCCCTTCCACCGTTCCCCGGGCTCCGCCCGGACCCCGGTCCTCGTACGCCGGACGGGCTGGAGGGGGTCGGTCCGGCGGGCGCCGAGGGGCCTACTCCACCGTCTGGCGGCCCTCCGGGCGGGCGCTGCACGAGGCGCGGAAGGAGCAGTGGTCGCAGTGCTTGCCGAGGACGGGTGCGAAGCGCTCGTCGAGGACCCGGCCGGCGGCGGTCGCGAGCAGGTCGCCGACCCATTCGCCGGAGGCGCCGCCCTCCAGGGCCTGCTGCGCCTGGATCTTGGGCACCGTGTCGCCGCCCTCGCGCTGGGCGGCGCCCTGGCGCAGCTGCACGAGTTCGGCGCCGCCCGGTGCGGGGCGCAGGCCGTCGAAGACCTCGTCGACGGCGCCCTCGCGCACGGCGAGCTGGTACACGGCGAGCTGCGGGTGGCGTTCGACCTCCTTGGCGGTCGGCGCGGACTTGCCGGTCTTGAAGTCGACGACGTACGCGCGCCCCTGCGGGTCCGCCTCGACCCGGTCCATGGAGCCGCGTACCCGGACGGCGTACTCCCCCGCGTCGAGGGTGACGTCGAAGTCGTGCTCGGTGGCCACGGTCGCCCGGCCCCCGCGGTCGGTGGTGTGCCAGCGCAGGAAGCGTTCCAGGGCGGCGCGGGCGTTGTCCTTCTCCTGGCGGGACTTCCAGGGGGCGTCGAAGGCGAGCGAGTCCCAGACGGAGTCGAGGCGCTCCATCAGGACGGCGAGGTCGGCGGGGGTGCGGCCGGAGGCGACCTCGTCGGCGAGGACGTGGACGACGTTGCCGAAGCCCTGGGCGGCGGTGGAGGGGGCGTCGGCCTTGACCTCGCGGCCCAGGAACCACTGGAGGGAGCAGGTGTTGGCGAGCTGCTCCAGGGCGGAGCCGGACAGGGCGACGGGATGGTCGCGGTCGCGCAGCGGGACGCTGCTGCGGGTGGGCTCGTACAGCCCCCACCAGCGCTGCGGGTGCGCGGCGGGGACCAGCGGGCGGTCCTCGTCGTCGGTGAGCACGGCGAGCCGGGCGAGGCGCTGGGCAGCAGCGTCGCGCAGGGCGGGCGAGGCGTCGGGGTCGACGGTGGTGGCGCGGAGTTCCGCGACGAGCGCGGGGACGGCGAGGGGGCGGCGGGGGCGGCCGGTGACGTCCTTGACGGGGACGCCGAGCTCGGCGAGGAGGCGGGAGGGCTGGTCGCCGTCCTCGGCGGGGGCCTTGACGGCGGTGACGACGAGGCGGTCGCGGGCGCGGGTGGCGGCGACGTAGAAGAGGCGGCGTTCCTCGGAGAGGAGCGCCCCGGGGGTGAGGGGCTCGGCGAGGCCGTCGCGGCCGATGCGGTCGGCTTCGAGGAGGGAGCCGCGGCGGCGCAGGTCGGGCCAGAGCCCTTCCTGTACGCCCGCGACGACGACGAGCCCCCACTCCAGGCCCTTGGAACGGTGCGCGGTCATGAGGCGGACGGCTTCGCGGCGGACGGCGCGGGGGGTGAGGGTGTCTCCGGCGATGTCCTCGGCTTCGAGCTGTTCGAGGAAGTTGAGGGCGCCGCGGCCGCCGGTACGTTCCTCCGCGCGGGCGGCGGTGTCGAAGAGCGCGCAGACGGCGTCGAGGTCGCGGTCGGCGTTGCGGCCGGCGGGGCCGCCGCGGCGGGCGCTGCGTTCGAGGCGCTGCGGCCAGGGGGTGCCGTCCCAGAGGGTCCACAGGACCTCCTCGGCGGTGCCGCCGCCTTCGAGCAGCTCGCGGGCCTTGCGCAGCAGCAGGCCGAGGCGCCCGGCTCCGCGGGCGTAGGCAGGGTCGTGGGCGACGAGCCGCTCGGGCTCTGCGAGGGCGCGGGCGAGGAGCACGTCGGAGGGCGCGGGCGTCCTGATCCCGGCGGCCCGCTCCTCGTCGCGCAGTGCGCGGCCGAGGCGGCGGAGGTCGGCGGCGTCCATCCCGCCCAGCGGCGAGGACAGCAGCACGAGCGCGGCCTCGACCCCGATCCACCCTTCGCCTGCGGCGGGCTCGCCGCCTCCGTCGGCCTGCGCACCCTCCCCTGCGGCGGGCACGCCGGCGGAGCCGGGCACGGTCTCGTGGCCGGGCTCCTCGGCGCCCACGGCGCCCGAAGCGGCCCCGGCTTCGTCGGGCAGCTCGGCCTCCGGGGGCGGGGTCTCCGTGGAGGCGGCGGCTGGCGCCGGGGTCGGGGGGAGGGCGGATTCCGCGAGGGTGCGGAGGGCCGTGAGGAGGGGGGCTATCGCCGGCTCGTGGCGGAGGGGGGAGTCCGTGCCGTCCGTTTCGGCCGGGACTCCCGCCGCGATCAGGGCGCGGCGCATGTGGGGGAGGGTGCGGCCGCCCGCTCGGACCAGGACGGCCATGTCCTGCCACGGCACGCCCTCCTCCAGGTGGGCCCGGCGCAGGATGTCGGCGATGTTGTCCAGTTCCGCGCCGGCCGTGGGGTAGGTGAACACCTCGACCCGGCCGCCCTCGCGGGTCGACGCGAGCGCGCGGTGGGCCCGTACCGCCGCCGAGGGCAGGCGCGGCACCGCCATGCGGGTGGTCAGGTGGCGAGTCGCGGTGAGGAGGGCGGATGACGAGCGGCGGGAGGTGGTGAGGGCGCGGACCTGCGCTCCGGGGAAGGAGGTCTCGAAGTCCAGGATGTTGTTGATGTCCGCGCCGCGGAAGGCGTAGATCGACTGGTCGGGGTCGCCGAAGGCGGTCAGCCGTCCGGCAGGGCCGGCCAGTGCGCGCAGCAGGCGCAGCTGCGAGGCGTCCGTGTCCTGGTACTCGTCCACGTAGATCACGTCGTACAGGGAAGAGAGCGACGGGGTGCGCTCCGCCAGGAGGACCGCGCGGTGGAGGAGTTCCGCGTAGTCCAGGGTGCCCTGGAGGTCCAGGACGTCCAGGTACTCGGCGAGGAAGGCCGCCGCCGCCTTCCAGTCCGGCCGGCCGAGGCGGGACGCGAAGTCGGAGAGGGCGGACGGGCCGAGGCCCAGCTCGCGGGCGCGGGCCAGCACCGCGCGGACCTCGTCCGCGAAGCCCCGCGTGGTCAGCGCGGCCCGCAGGTCGTCCGGCCAGCGGATCGAGCGGATCCGGCGCTGGCCTTCGAGGAGGGTGCGGACCATGACGTCCTGCTCGGGGCCGGAGAGGAGGCGCAGCGGGTCCGCGAAGAGTTCGGTGTCCTGGTGGGAGCGGACCAGTCCGTAACAGAAGGAGTGGAAGGTGGTGGCCTGCGGGGCGCGCGCCCCGCCGAGCCGCAGGGCGGTCCGGTCGCGCAGTTCCACCGCGGCCTTGCGGCTGAAGGTGAGGATCAGGATGCGCGCGGGGTCGGTCCCGGACTCCACGCGGGCCGCGACCGCCTCGACCAGGGTGGTCGTCTTTCCGGTGCCCGGTCCGGCCAGGACCAGCAGCGGACCGCCGGTGTGCTCAACCACCGCCCGCTGCGCTGCGTCCAGCACAGGGGGATCCACCCGCTCCGCACCGGTACGCACCAGGCGGTACGCGTCCGGGTTCCGCGTACGCCGCCGCTCGGTGCGGTGGCCGTCGGAGGAAGAGGTGTTCACGTGGGGTGCCGGTCCTGGTGGGTCTGCCGTTGCGGCGGTCGCTGCCGCAGCGGTTGCTGCTGCTGTGGTGACGGCCCGGGCGGTGCCCGTGACCGTGGCCGAAGCCTCGGCCGAAGCGGTGCCCGGAGCAGTGGCCGAAACCGAAGCCGAAGAGGCAACGCTACGGCACGGCGCGCGGCGGGCGCAGTTTCCCCGGGACTCCGGTCCTCACTGCCATCCGGTCCCACGCGTCCCCCGTACGGGGCTTCGCACGTCCCTTCGACCACCCCTCCGGGCCGCACATGGCCGAAGCTGTCACATGTGACCTTCGTCCCGCGCTGTGTCCCCGCCGTCGCCGTCCCAGCGCGCCCGCCGCATGTCGAGCCGGGGTTCGCCGTCGCCGGTGAGCCGCAGCGGGGTGGCCTCGGCCCGGTAGTTCTCCAGCGCCCTGCGCTCGCTGCCGGGCAGCGGACGGCCGTCCGCCCGCACCACCCGCCACCAGGGCACGGCTCCCCCGTACAGGGCCATGACGCGGCCCACTTGACGGGGTCCGCCCTCGCCGAGCCACTCCGCGACGTCGCCGTACGTCATCACCCGGCCGGGCGGAATCCGCTCGGCCGCCTCCAGCACCCGCTCCGCGTACGCCGGCAGCTCTTCGCTCATTCGGCCCATGGTGCCGCAAAGGACCGACAAGGGAGCGCGAAGAACGTGGAAGCCCGTGTTCCGGACCGGCTCGCACCCTGCTGCCCCGCGCGGCCGCCGGTCCGTGCCACCATCTTCCGGGCGGTGACGCGTGATACGTGATCAAGAAGAGACGGAAGTGACGGGAAAGGAGCAGGGTGTGAGTCCTCCGGACGGCGCGGCGACGAACGACGGCGCGCGCCCAGACGAAGGCCCGCCACCGGGTCGCGAGGACGCCATGCACCCAGACCTGCCCCTGCCCCTGTCCCCGCCTCAGGCGCCGGTCCCGGACCCGGTCCCGGTCCCGGTCCCGGACCCGGTCCCGGACCCGGCTCGCGAGGACGTCGAGACCCCGCACGGCCACGCCCCCACGGCCGCCGACCAGGTCGAGGTCGACGAGCCGCTGCTCGCCGCCCGCGTGCACCGCCCCTCCGACCTCGTACGCCTCCTCGTCGGGGTCCTCGGCATCGCCGTCGTCCTCGCCATCGCCGCCTTCGCCCACGGCACCACCGCGGGCCTGGAAGCCGACATCAACAACAGCACCGGGCAGGCGCCCGACGTGCTGATCAAGGTCGCCGGTCTGGTGTCGAGCATCGCGGTGCTCCTCGTCCCGGTCGCCTTCGCCATCGAGCGGCTGATCAAACGCGACGGACTGCGCATCGCCGACGGCGTGCTCGCGGCCGTCCTCGCGCACGGTGTCACCCTCGCCACCGACCTGTGGGTCTCCCAGGGGGCACCCGAGACCATCCAGGAAGCCCTGACCCGCCCCACCTCGGCCGGCGGGGCCCTCACGGATCCGGTGCACGGCTACCTCGCGCCCGTGATCGCGTACATGACCGCCGTCGGGATGACCCGGCGCCCGCGCTGGCGCGTCGCGCTGTGGGTGGTCCTGCTGCTGGACGCCTTCGCGATGCTGGTCGGCGGTTACACCACCCCCTTCTCGATCATCCTGACCGTGCTGATCGGCTGGAGCGTCGCGTACGGAACCCTGTACGCCGTCGGCTCGCCGAACGTCCGCCCCACCGGGCAGAACCTCCTCGCGGGCCTGCGCCGGGTCGGCTTCCAGCCGGTCAGCGCGATGCGCGCCGAGTCCCCGGAGGGTCCCGACAGCACCGAGGTCAGCGACCGCGGGCGGCGCTACCACGTCACCCTGGAAGACGGCCCGCCGCTCGACGTCACCGTCGTGGACCGGGAGCAGCAGGCCCAGGGCTTCTACTACCGGGTCTGGCGCCGCCTCACGCTGCGCGGGATCACCACCCGGCGCAGTCTGCAGTCCCTGCGCCAGGCGCTGGAGCAGGAGGCGCTGCTCGCGTACGCGGCCATCGCCGCCGGGGCCAACGCGCCCAAGCTCATCGCCACCTCCGAGCTGGGTCCGGACGCCGTGATGCTCGTCTACGAGCACCTGGGCGGCCGGAGCCTGGACTCGCTGGCCGACGAGGAGATCACCGACGAGCTGAGCCGCAACGCGTGGCAGCAGGTACGGGCCCTGCAGTCCCGGCGGATCGCGCACCGGCGGCTCACCGGGGACGCCCTCGTGGTGGATCGTTCCGCCAATGGCGCCACGGCGGGCACCGTCACCCTGACCGACCTGCGCGGCGGCGAGATCGCGGCCGGCGACCTCGTGCTGCGCATGGACATCGCGCAGCTCCTCACCACCCTCGGCCTGCGGGTCGGCGCCGAGCGCTCGGTCGCCTCCGCGGTGTCGGTGCTCGGCCCGGACGCGGTGGCGGACTGTCTGCCGCTGCTCCAGCCGATCGCGCTGAGCCGCTCCACGCGGGCGACGCTGCGCAAGCTGGCGCGGGAGCGGGCGGACCGGGAGCGGGAAGCCGTACTGGAGTCCTCGCGGGCGGCGAAGGCCTTGCGCGAGGCGGGCTCCGCTTCGCCCGCCACCCGCTCCGCAGGCGAGAAGAAGGCCGAGAAGAAGGCCCTGGACGACGCGCTCGACGGGGCCCGCGAGGAGGATCTGCTGAGTCAGATCCGCCAGCAGGTGCTGCTGATCCGCCCGCAGGCGCCGGTGGAGCCGGCCCGCCTGGAGCGGATCCGGCCGCGCACGCTGGTGTCGTTCATCGCGGGCGCGTTCGGCGCGTACTTCCTGGTCACGCAGATCGCGCACGTCGACTTCGGCACCACCATCTCCGAGGCGCGCTGGGGCTGGGTCGGGGTGGCGCTCGCCTTCTCGGCGCTCAGCTATTTCGCGGCGGCGATGAGCCTGCTGGGCTTCGTGCCCGAGCGGGTGTCGTTCCTGCGGACCGTAGTGGCCCAGGTCGCCGGATCCTTCGTGAAGCTGGTGGCTCCGGCTGCCGTCGGCGGGGTCGCGCTGAACACCCGCTTCCTCCAGCGGGCCGGCATCCGGCCCGGGCTGGCGGTGGCCAGTGTGGGCGCCTCGCAGCTCTTCGGGCTGGCGAGCCACATCCTGCTGCTGCTGTCCTTCGGCTATCTGACGGGGACCGAGAAGACCCCCGAGATGACCCCGTCGAGGACGGTCATCGCCGGTCTGCTGACGGTGGCCGTGCTGGTGCTCGTGGTCACGGCCGTGCCCTTCCTGCGGAAGTTCGTGGCGACCCGGGTGCGGGCCCTGTTCGCGGGAGTGGTCCCGCGCATGCTGGACGTGCTCCAGCGGCCGCAGAAGCTGCTGACCGGCATCGGCGGAATGCTGCTGCTGACGGGCTGCTTCGTGATGTGCCTGGACGCCTCGATCCGCGCCTTCGGCGGCGGCGAGGCCATCAGCTACGCGAGCATCGCCGTGGTCTTCCTGGCCGGCAACGCCCTGGGTTCGGCGGCTCCGACACCGGGCGGCATCGGAGCGGTGGAGACCACGCTGACCCTGGGCCTGGTCGCCGCGGGGCTGGACAGCCAGGTGGCGGTCTCGTCGGTGCTGCTGTTCCGCGTGATGACGTTCTGGCTGCCGGTGCTGCCGGGGTGGGTCTCCTTCAACTTCCTGACGCGCAAGGAAGCGATCTAAACCGCTGGAGACCGGTCGGCGGCCCTGCCTAGGCTGGCCGGATGAACGGAATACGGGTCATGCCCGACCAAGACGAGTGGCGGGCCGGCTTCGAGGAGCGGGTGCTCGCCGGGTACCGGGCCGCGGGTTGCTCGGAGCCCCTCTCCCGGGCCCTGCTGGAGCGGGCGCTGAAGGGGGTCGACGGCTGGACGGTGGCCACGGACGGCGCCGGATGGATCGCGGTCGGGGTGGCCGAGGACAACGGGGCGACCGTGGGCCGGATCCACGACCTGACGGCGGCGGAACCGGACGCGGCGACCGCGGCCCGCACGTGGGCCGAGCGGTGGTGCGCCGAGCGGGGCGCAGAGCGGGTGGAGGTCCGCCTCACCGGCGGGGCGGGAGCGGGAGCGGGATCCGAACCGGGACCCGCAGCCGCGGCCACGGGCACAGCCACAGCCACACTGTTCGCCGGCTATCGCGTGCGGGGCCAGAACCGGCTGCGGGCCGCCGCCGAGCACCCGGCCCTGCCGCCGGGCCTCACCGTCCGCCCGCTCACCGCGGAGGAGTACCCCGGCTGGTACGCCGGCGAGCAGGCCGCGTACGTGGCGGACATCGTCCGGGCCGGGGCCCTGACCCCGGAGCAGGCCAAGGCCAAGTCCGACGAGGACTTCGCCCGCCACCTCCCGCAGGGCCACGCGACCCCCGGGCACGCCTTCTACGCGCTGGAGGCCGACGCGCAGGTGGTCGGCACGGGCTGGGTGAACCACGGCTACCTGCCGGGCGTCACCTTCGGCTTCTCGCTGGAGGTGTACGAGGAGCACCGCGGCAAGGGCTACGGCCGGGCCGCGATGTCCGTCGGCGAGTGGGCCGCGCGGCAGGGCGGCGACGGGGCGCTGATGTTCAACGTCTTCGGCGGCAACGAGGTGGCGATGAGCCTGTACGACCGCACGGGCTTCGCCGTCCTGGACGAGTTCCGCTCGCTGCCCCTCTGAAGCCCCCGGCTCCCCGCCCTCAGAAGATCAGCAGCAGCGAAGCCAGCAGCGCCGCCGACCCCACGACTTCCACGGCGCCGACCACCCCCACCTTCAGCCCGCGGCCGGGGAGGGCCGCGGCGCGGGCCAGGTAGCCCGCGAAGGGGATCGCCAGCCACGGGGACAGGAGGGACGCCAGGGCGACCGCCACCCCGTGATAGGCGACCGAACTACGGTAGTACGTACGGGAGTTGCGCTCCCTGATCATCGTCTTCACGTACGGGACCGTGCCCGCGAAGTACAGCAGGCAGGCGGCGGCGGGCGCCCAGGGCAGCCCTCCCCCGCCCAGCCGTGCGGCCACCAGCAGCATCCCGCAGGCCGGGACCACCGCGGCCAGTCCGTTGGCCAGGGCCCGCTCGCGGTTGTTCCGCGCGAACCAGGAGTTCACGGCGACGAAGGGCGCCGCCGCCGCGGCCGCGAGCAGCAGCCAGGGGCGGAGCACCGCGAGCGGGATCCCCGCCAGTGCGGTCGCCGCGCCGAGGACCAGCGCCGGGCGGACGTGCCGCCGGGCCACCGCCGGGCGCCGGGCTGCGACCCGGCGCAGGCGCAGCCACTGCTGGGCGTGGAAGACCGCGGCGTAGCCGAGGAGCCAGGCCGCCAGGAGGAGGGCGTGCCGCCCTCCGGGCCGCGGCGACAGGAACGTGCCCGCGAGGAAGGGCACGGTGAGCATCGCCCACGCCCCGTGCTGGTCCGGGATCCAGGAGGCCTTCTTCGGCGGCACGCTCCCCAGCCTTCCGCTAATTGGTATTCGGACTCGTAATTTTCCGGCCGTGCACCGGAGTTGACCCTTTCCAGCGTGGCATCCACTCGGCCTGTGAAAGACCGGAATTAGGTCACGCCCGTACGGGACCTTTGTCATCGGATTCGCCTTCGCGCCGGGCGTAGCGTCGTGTCTGGGTCATCTTGCCCGGACCCCACGCACCGCCTTTTATTCCGGCCTGGAGGGTCGCCTTGCACGAGCGCCACGCACGCGATGGACGCGGACACCAGGACGCCGCCGAATCGCTGATCAAGGCAGGCAGCTTCTTCAGGTCCGCCGAGGTCTCCGACGACCTGCGGACCGTCCACCACACCGGCGGCCGCGCCGCGGAGGCCTTCTACCGGGACCGGTGGAGCCACGACAAGGTCGTGTACTCCACCCACGGCGTGAACTGCACCGGCTCCTGCCGGTGGAAGGTCTACGTCAAGGACGGGATCATCACCTGGGAGACCCAGTCCACCGACTACCCCTCGGTCGGCCCCGACAGTCCCGAGTACGAGCCCCGCGGCTGCCCGCGCGGCGCCTCGTTCTCCTGGTACTCCTACTCCCCCACCCGGGTGCGCTACCCGTACGTGCGCGGCGCCCTGCTGGAGATGTACCGCGAGGCCAAGGCGCGCCTCGGCGACCCGGTCGAGGCCTGGGCCGACATCCAGTCCGACCCGGTCCGCCGGCGTACGTACCAGCAGGCGCGCGGCAAGGGCGGGCTGGTGCGGGCGACGTGGGAGGAGGCGACGGAGATCGTCGCGGCCGCGCACGTGCACACGATCAAGGAGCACGGCCCGGACCGGGTCGCCGGCTTCTCGCCGATCCCGGCGATGTCGATGGCCTCGCACGCGGCCGGTGCCCGGTTCCACTCGCTCATCGGCGCGCCGATGCTCTCCTTCTACGACTGGTACGCCGACCTCCCGGTCGCCTCCCCGCAGGTGTTCGGGGACCAGACGGACGTCCCGGAGTCGGGCGACTGGTGGGACGCCGCGTACCTGATGATGTGGGGCTCGAACGTCCCCGTCACCCGCACCCCGGACGCCCACTGGATGGCCGAGGCCCGCTACCGCGGGCAGAAGGTCGTCACCGTTTCCCCGGATTACGCGGACAACACCAAATTCGCCGACGAATGGATGCACCCGCACCCCGGTACGGACGGTGCGCTGGCCCTCGCGATGGGCCACGTCATCCTCAAGGAATTCTTCGTCGACCAGCAGACCCCGTTCTTCACGGACTACGTCAGGAAGTACACGGACCTGCCTTTCCTGGTTTCCCTCAAGGAGACCGATCAGGGTCTGGTTCCCGGGAAATTCGTCACCGCCGCCGATCTGGGCCGGGAGACGGAGAACGCGCAGTGGAAGACCGTGCTGATCGACGACGCGACCGGCGAGGCCGTCGTACCGAACGGATCGCTCGGCCACCGCTGGGGCGAGAACGAGAAGCCCGAGTGGAACCTCGACCTCGGTGACACCGTTCCGCGGCTGACCCTGCACGGCACCGCCGACGACTCCGTCGAGATCACCCTGCCCCGCTTCGAGGACGACGAGCGGGGCGGCACGATCCGCCGCGGCGTGCCCGTACGGCGACTGGGCGACAAGCTCGTCACCACCGTCTTCGACCTGATGCTCGCCCAGTACGGGGTGGGCCGCGAGGGCCTGCCCGGCGCGTGGCCCACCGGTTACGAGGACGCGAGCGCCCCGGGCACCCCCGGCTGGCAGGAGTCACTGACCTCCGTCCCGGCGGCCCAGGCGGCGCGCGTGGCACGGGAGTTCGCGAAGACCGCCGAGGACTCGCAGGGCCGCTGCATGATCCTGATGGGCGCCGGCACGAACCACTGGTTCCACTCGGAGACCATCTACCGCTCCTTCCTGGCCCTGCTCACCCTCACCGGCTGCCAGGGCCGCAACGGCGGCGGCTGGGGCCACTACGTCGGCCAGGAGAAGTGCCGTCCGGTCACGGGCTGGGCGACGCTGGCCGCGGCCTCCGACTGGTCGCGCCCGCCGCGCCAGATGATCGGCGCGGCCTGGTTCTACCTGCACACCGACCAGTGGCGCTACGACACCCTGCCGGCCGAGGCCCTGGCCTCCCCGCTCGCCACCGGCGCCTTCGAGGGCATGACCGGCTCGGACTGCCTGGCGGCGAGCGCCCGGATGGGCTGGATGCCCTCGTACCCGACCTTCGACCGCAACTCCCTGGAGCTGGGCGAGGCCGAGGACCCGGTCGCCGAGACGGTCCGGCAGCTCAAGAGCGGCGAGCTCGGCTTCGCCGGCGAGGACCCGGACGCCCCGCACAACTGGCCGCGCGTGCTCAACGTGTGGCGGGCCAACCTGCTGGGCTCCAGCTCCAAGGGCAACGAGTACTTCCTCAAGCACCTGCTGGGCACCCACTCCAACCTGCCCGAGGACGGGCCGCGCTGCACGCCCAAGGACGTCACGTACCGGGAGGAGGACGTGGAGGGCAAGCTCGACCTGCTCATGTCCATGGACTTCCGGATGACGTCCACGACGCTGCTGTCCGACGTGGTGTTCCCGGCGGCCACCTGGTACGAGAAGCACGACCTGTCCTCCACGGACATGCACCCCTTCCTGCACGCCTTCACCCCGGCGGTGGACCCGCCGTGGCAGGCGAAGTCCGACTACGACGCCTTCAAGGGCCTGGCCGAGCGCTTCGGCGAGCTCGCCGGGACCCACCTGGGCGTGCGCAAGGACCTGGTCGCCTCGGCCCTCCAGCACGACACCCCGGGCGGCGAGATGGCCCAGCCCGGCGGCGTCGCGCTGGACTGGTCGAAGGGCGAGTGCGAGCCCGTCCCCGGCAAGACCATGTACAACCTGACGGTCGTGGAGCGGGACTACGGCGCGGTCGGCGAGAAGTTCGCCGCGCTCGGCCCGCTCGTCGACGAGCTGGGCGTGACCACGAAGGCCATCACCTTCGACGTCGCGGAGGAGATCGCCTACCTCGGTGCGAAGAACGGCACGGTCCGCGGCGGCGTCGCCGCCGGCCGCCCGCGCCTGGAGACCGCCCAGCAGGCCTGCGAGGCGATCCTCTCCCTGTCGGGCACCAGCAACGGCCGCTTGGCCACGCAGGGGTTCGAGACGCTGGAGAAGAAGGTCGGCACGCACATGGCCCACCTGGCCGCCGAGGCCGAGGGCAAGCGGATCACCTTCGCCGACACCCAGGCCCGCCCGGTCCCGGTGATCACCTCGCCCGAGTGGTCGGGCTCCGAGTCCGGCGGGCGCCGGTACACGGCCTTCACGATCAACACCGAGCACCTCAAGCCCTGGCACACCCTCACCGGCCGCCAGCACTTCTTCATCGACCACGACTGGCTGCACGAGGTCGGGGAGTCCCTCCCCGTCTACAAGCCGCCGCTGAACATGCACACGCTGTACGGGGAGCCCGAGCTCGGCACGGTCGACGAGAAGACGAAGTCGGTGGCGGTCCGGTACCTGACCCCGCACAACAAGTGGGCGATCCACAGCCAGTACCAGGACAACCTCTACATGATGACCCTGGGCCGCGGCGGCCAGACGGTGTGGATGTCCCCGCAGGACGCCGAGGCGATCGGGGTCGCGGACAACGACTGGATCGAGGCGGTCAACCGCAACGGCGTGATCACCGCCCGCGCGATCGTCTCCCACAAGATGCCGCCCGGCACGGTCTACATGAACCACGCGCAGGAGCGCACGGTCGGCGTCCCCAAGACGGAGAAGACCGGCCGCCGCGGCGGCATCCACAACTCGCTGACCCGGGTGATGCTCAAGCCCACCCACCTCATCGGCGGTTACGCCCAGCTCACCTGGGCCTTCAACTACCTCGGCCCGACCGGCAACCAGCGCGACGAGGTGACGGTCATCCGCCGCCGCGACCAGAAGGTGGAGTTCTAACAGATGCGCGTGATGGCCCAAGTAGCCATGGTCATGAACCTCGACAAGTGCATCGGCTGCCACACCTGTTCGGTCACCTGCAAGCAGGCGTGGACCAACCGGCAGGGCACCGAGTACGTCTGGTTCAACAACGTCGAAACCCTCCCCGGCCAGGGCTACCCGCGCCGCTGGGAGGACCAGGAGAAGTGGAAGGGCGGCTGGGAGCGCACCCGCTCCGGCAAGCTCCGCCTGCGGGCGGGTGGCCGGCTCGCCAAGCTGGGCAAGATCTTCGCGAATCCGGACCTGCCGGAGATCGAGGACTACTACCAGCCCTGGACGTACGAGTACAAGAACCTCACCGAGGCCCCGGCGGGCGACGACATGCCCACCGCGCGGCCCGTATCCCAGGTCACCGGCGAACCCATCGACAAGATCGAGTGGGGTCCGAACTGGGACGACAACCTCGGCGGCGCCCCGCAGAACGCCCCGAAGGACCCGATCATCGAGAAGATCCGCGACGAGGTCGGCGAGAAGATCCGCTTCGAGTTCGAGCAGAGCTTCATGTTCTACCTGCCGCGCGTCTGCGAGCACTGCCTCAACCCCGCGTGCGTCTCCTCCTGCCCCTCGGGCGCGATGTACAAGCGCGAGGAGGACGGCATCGTCCTGGTCGACCAGGACCAGTGCCGCGGCTGGCGCATGTGCGTGTCCGGGTGCCCGTACAAGAAGGTGTACTTCAACCACCAGACCGGCAAGGCCGAGAAGTGCACGTTCTGCTTCCCGCGCATCGAGGTCGGCATGCCGACGGTGTGCTCGGAGACCTGCGTGGGCCGCATGCGCTACCTCGGCGTCATGCTCTACGACGCCGACAAGGTGACCGAGGCCGCCGCGGTCGAGGACGAGCACGACCTGTACCCCTCCCAGGTGGAGTGCTTCCTGGACCCGTCCGACCCGGCCGTGATCGCCGCCGCCCGCGCGGCCGGCATCACCGACGAGTGGATCGACGCGGCGCAGCACTCGCCCGTCTACGACCTGATCGCCACCTACCAGGTCGCCCTGCCGCTGCACCCGGAGTACCGGACGATGCCGATGGTCTGGTACGTCCCGCCGCTCTCCCCCGTCGTCGACGCCGTCGCCGCCACCGGCAGTGACGGCGAGGACGCCGGCAACCTCTTCGGCGCCATCGACGCGATGCGCATCCCCGTCGAGTACCTCGCCGCGATCCTCACCGCGGGCGACACCGTGCCGGTGGAGGCGGTGCTGCGCCGGATGGCCGCGATGCGCGCCTACATGCGCCGCGTCAACCTGGGCGAGGCGAAGGACGAGTCGATCGCCGAGGCCGTCGGGCTGACCGGGCAGGAGATGGAGGACATGTTCCGCCTGCTGGCCATCGCCAAGATCGAGGACCGCTTCGTGATCCCGACCGCGGCCCGCTCCGATGCCGAGGCGCTCGCCGAGTCGCATCCTCTGGCCGGCGCGAACGCCGTCGACCAGGGCTGCCCGGTCGGCGCGCTGCCCGAGCCCCGGGTGATGCTCAATCTCGGCACGACGAGGAGGAGTTCGTGAGCAGATACACGCTGAGCGGTGATGCCCTGCTGCGCCTGGTCGCGGGCTGTGTCCTGCAGTACCCCGGCGACCACTTCCACGACGAACTCCCGCGGCTCCGTGCGGCCCTCGCCGGGGCGCCCGCCGAACCGGCCGCACTGCTCGGCGCGTTCCTCGACGAGGCCGAGCGGCAGACCCCGATCGAGCTGTGCTCCCAGTACACCTCGACCTTCGACACCCGCAACCGGCGCTGCCTCTACCTCACCTGGTGGATCGACGGGGACACCCGCCGGCGCGGGCTGTCCCTGGTCCGGCTGAAGCGGATCTACCGGGACTTCGGGCTGGAGTTCGCGGGCGAGGAGCTGCCCGACTTCCTCCCGGTGGCCCTGGAGTTCGCCGCCCGCCAGGAGGAGGCCGGCACCGAGCTGCTCCAGGAGCACCGGGCCGGGCTGGAGCTGCTGCGCCTGGCGCTCACCGAGTCCGGGTCCCCGTACGCCCGGGTGCTGGAGGCCGTCTGCGCGACGCTGCCCGGGCCCTCCCCCGAGACCAAGGCGGAGGCGAAGGCCCTCGCGAAGAACGGGCCGCCGCAGGAGCTGGTGGGTGCGGGCTCGGCGCTCGAACCGTTCGGGCCGGGCCTCGACATGCCGGCCGACCTGCCGTTCTCGGCTCCGACCGACCTTCCCTGGCCCACGACACCCGAAAGGATGCCCGCCTGATGGACCTCCTCCTGTGGGGCGTTCTCCCGTACGTCTCGATCGCCCTGCTGATCGCGGGAACGGTGTGGCGGGGCCGGTTCGACAAGTTCGGCTGGACCACGCACTCGTCGCAGCTGCACGAGTCGCGGCTGCTGCGCATCGGTTCGCCGCTCTTCCACTTCGGCATGCTCTTCGTGGTCCTGGGTCACGTGGTGGGTCTGCTGATCCCGAAGAGCTGGACCGACGCGGTGGGCGTCAGCGACCACGCCTACCACCTGATCGCGCTCGGCACCGGCACGCTCGCGGGCGTCGCGGCCGCCGCGGGCATCGGGATCCTCGTCTACCGGCGCTTCAAGGTCCCGGCCGTGCGCCGGGCGACGCTGCGCAGCGACCACGCGATGTACGCGTGCCTGCTCGGCGCGATGGCCCTCGGGCTGACGGCCACGATGCTCAACTCGGCCGGAATGATGGACGGGTACAACTACCGCGACGGCATCTCGCTCTGGTTCCGGAGCCTGTTCACCTTCACCCCGGACTACCACCTGATGGCGGCGGCCCCGCTCGCCTTCAAGATCCACATCATCTTCGGCTTCGTCCTGTTCGCGCTGATCCCGTACTCGCGCCTGGTGCACATGTTCTCCGTGCCGCTGAAGTACCTGTTCCGGCCGTACGTGGTCTACCGCAAGCGGGACCCCGAGCAGCTCGCCAACCGCCCGAGCAAGCGCGGCTGGGAGCGGGTCTCGTGAACCGCCGCCCCGGTCCGGCGGCCCCCCGCCCCGCCCACTCGGTCGTCCGCAGCCCCCGCCACGCGGTGTCCGACCGGCCCTTCATCGTCATCTGGGAGGCCACCCGGGCCTGTCCGCTGGCCTGTCTGCACTGCCGGGCCGAGGCGCAGACCCTGCGCCACCCCGAGGAGCTCGACGGGGCGGACGCCCGCCGGGTGATGGACCAGATCGCCGCCTTCGGCAAGCCCAGCCCGCTCTTCGTGATCACCGGCGGGGACCCCTTCCAGCGCGCCGACCTCACCGACCTGGTCGCGTACGGGACCTCGCTCGGCCTGCGCGTCGCGGTGTCCCCGTCGGGGACGCCGACCCTGACCCGGGAGAACCTCGTGGCGGTGCGGGAAGCGGGGGCCATCGCGCTCTCGCTCTCCCTGGACGGTTCCACGGCCGAGCGGCACGACGCCTTCCGCGGGGTGCCCGGGGTCTACGACTGGACGCTGGAGGGCTGGCGGGCCGCCCGGGAGCTCGGGCTCAAGGTCCAGATCAACACCACGGTCACCCGCGACAGCCTGGAGGACCTGGCCGACATCGCGGCACTGGTCAAGCGCGAGGGCGCGATGCTGTGGTCGGGCTTCGTGCTGGTCCCGACCGGACGCGGGGAACAGCTGGACTCCCTGACCGCCGCCGAGATCGAGGACGTCCTGCACTTCCTGTACGACTGCGGGGCGGTGATGGCCACCAAGACCACGGAGGGCCACCACTTCCGGCGGGTCGTGATGCAGCGCACCGTCCTGGACGCGCGCGGCGAGAAGCCCGTCCTGGGTCCGCTCCACGAGCGCCTCTCGGCCCGCGCCCGCGAGCTGGGGGTCTTCGGCGGGGAGCAGCGGGCCGTGCGCCGGCCGCCCATGGACGTCTCCTCGGGCCGCGGCTTCGTCTTCATCTCGCACACGGGCGAGGTGCACCCCAGCGGCTTCCTGCCGCTCTCCGCGGGCAACGTGAAGAACCACCCGCTGACCGAGATCTACCGTGGTTCGGCGCTCTTCACCAAGCTCCGCGACCCCTCGCTGCTGCGCGGGAAGTGCGGGGCGTGCGAGTTCAAGACGGTGTGCGGGGGCTCGCGCTCGCGGGCGTACGGCTTCACGCGCGACGTGCTGGAAGCGGACCCGTACTGCGCGTACGAGCCCGGCAGCTTCCCCTATCAGGAGGACCTCAGGGTTCTGGCCGAAAGCATGAAGCGCTGACCCACCCCGTTCCCATACGTTTCATACGGGAACATATCGACCACGGCCTCGGCCACGGGAGAACACAATGCGTTCAGTGATCGTCATCGGTGGCGGAATCAGCGGTCTGGCCGCCGCATGGCAGTTGCGCGGCCAGGCCGATGTGACCGTCCTGGAGAGCCACGCCAAGGTCGGCGGGAAGCTCCGGACCGGCACCGTCGCCGGCATCACCGTCGACGAGGGCGCCGAATCCCTCATGGCCCTGCGCCCGGAGGCCGTGGAACTGGCCGCCGCCGTCGGACTCGGCGAGGCACTCTGCGATCCCGCGAAGGCCCCCACCACCATCTGGACCAACGGCGCCCTGCGCCCGCTGCCCGCCGGACACGTGATGGGCGTCCCCACCGACCCCTCCGCCCTGATCGGCACCGGGCTGCTCTCCCCCGAGGGCGTCGCACGCGTCGCCGCCGAGGAGACCCTCCCGGCCACCCCGCTCACCGAGGACTGCTCGGTCACCGAGTACCTGGGCGGCCGCTTCGGCCAGGAGGCCGTGGACCGCCTCATCGAACCCATGCTGGGCGGGGTCTACGCCGGCCTCGCCGAGCGGCTCTCGCTGCGCGCGGCCATGCCCCGGATCGCCGCCCTCGCGGAACAGGGCACCCCGCTCCTCCCGGCCCTGCGCCGGATGCGCGCGGCGGGCGCCCCCCGCTCGGGTGCCGTGGCCGTCCAGGGCGTCGTCGGCGGCACCGGGCGCTTCCCGGCCGCCGTCGCCGAAGCCTGCGGAGCCCGCATCCTCACCGGGACGACGGCCCGCTCGCTCCAGCAGGTCGGCGACGGCCGCTGGCGCGTCCAGGCCATGACCGGCGACGGCGCGCTGACGATGGAGGCCGACGCGGTGATCCTCGCCCTGCCCGCCTTCGCGGCGGCGGAGCTGCTGCGCCCCCACTCCCCGCTCGCCGAGGCCGAGCTCTCCTCGATCCCGCACGCATCGACGGCCGTCATCACCATGGCCTTCTCCCGCGCCCAGGCCCACTTCCTCCCCCAGGGCAACGGCTTCCTGGTCCCGCCGGTCGACGGCCACACCCTGAAGGCCGCCTCCTTCCTCTCCAACAAGTGGTCCTGGCTGCACGACTCGGCCCCCGAGACCTTCGTGCTGCGCGCCTCCATCGGCCGCATCGGCGAGGACGCGCTGCTCGGCCGCCCCGACCGCCACCTGGTCCGCTCGGCCATCGCCGAACTCCACCACGCGGTGGGCCCCATGGGAGAACCCCTGGCCACCCGCGTCACCCGCTGGGACCGGGGCCTGCCCCAGTACGGCGTCGGGCACCGCGAGCGCGTCGCCCGCATCCGCGAGGCCGCCGGCAAGCTCCCCGGCATCGCCCTGTGCGGAGCGGCGTACGAGGGCGTGGGCGTGGCCGCCTGCGTCGCGACGGGGCGCGCGGCGGCGAAGCAGGTCCTGGCGCAGCCGTAGGGCGCGGCCCCCGTTCGTATCGGGCGGGTATCAGAGGACGCTCGGCTCCTCATCCGTTCGGCCCCCGGGGCCGTGGCCAGCGCGTTCACGGCTGCCGCGGCCCTATCGTTCTCACAGGTACCCGTCCGCCGAACAGGAGTCGTCCTCCGTGTCCACCCCCACCCCGGCTCCCGCCGCTCCGCGACCGGTCCGCGTGCTGCTGGTGGAGGACGACGAGCTGATGCGCCGCTCGTTCACCGTCTCCCTGGAGCGCTACGGGTACACGGTGCGGGCCGCCGCCGACGGACTCACCGGCCTCGAATCCTTCCGCGACGAGGACTTCGACCTGCTGATCCTCGACGTGATGCTGCCCGGCCTCGACGGGATCGGCCTGTGCCGCAAGGTCCGGGAGACCAGCCTGGTCCCGGTCCTGATGATGTCGGCGCGCGGCGACGGGCTGGACATCGTGTCGGGTCTGGAGGCCGGGGCGGACGACTACGTCGTCAAGCCCGTGGACACCAACGTGCTCGTGGCCCGCATCCGCTCCCTGCTGCGGCGCGCCACCTACGCCCCCGCCCCCGCCCCCGCCCCGGCGGCGGGGCAGGCCGCGGAGGAAGGGGCGGGACCTTCCGAGGGGGAGCTGCTGACCTTCGGGGACCTGACCATCCACACCGGCGGCCTGGACGTGGCCGTCGCCGGAACCCCGGTGGCGCTGACCCCGACCGAGCTGAAACTGCTGCTGGAGTTCGCCGCCCACCCGGGCGTCGTGCTGGAGCGGCACACCCTGCTGCGCAACGTCTGGGACTACGGCTGGGACGGCGACAGCCGGGTCGTGGACCTGTGCGTGCAGCGGCTGCGCGGCAAGCTCGGCCGCGACCGGATCGAAACGGTCCGCGGCTTCGGCTACAAGCTCAGGCGTTGAGACCGGTGGCCCCCTTCGAACGGCCGCGGCCGGGCCGCGTCCCCCTGCGCTGGAAGATCGCCGCCCTGGCCGCGGGCACGGCCTGCCTGGTCGCGGCGGCGGTGGGCGTGCTCGTACACCTCTGGACCGCGTCGGACATCCGCTCCCGGGCCGAGATGCAGGCCTTCAACACCGTGTACACGGCCATGGACACCTACCGGCGCACCGGAACCCTGATCGAGGGCGCCGAGCTCGATCCGCCCGGACTGCCCGCCTCGCTGCGCAACCCGGACGACGGCGACCGGCACGTGGGCTACGACGGGCACCTCGACGGGAACAGCGGGCCGACCGTCTGGGCCGCTCAGCGCGTGGGCGGACCGGGCAGCCCGGTGCTGGCCTACTCCGTCAACACGAACGCGCAGCGCTACGACCTGCGCCGGCTCGACGCCACCATGGCGGTGGCCTCCCTGCTCGCCCTCGCCGCGGCCACCCCGCTGGCGGTGTACGGAGCCGGGCTGCTCGGCCGCCGGCTGAGCCGGGTCTCCGAGACCGCGAGCCGGATCTCCGCTGGGGACCTGGACGCCCGTACCGGACCCACGCAGGGCCGCGACGAGGTCGACGACATCGCCGCCACCGTCGACCTGATGGCCGACACCCTCGGCCGGAAGCTGCGCGACGAGCGCCGGTTCACCGCCGACGTGGCCCACGAACTGCGCACGCCCGTCGGCGGTCTGCTGGCCGCGGCGGACCTGCTGCCGCCCGGGGAGACGGAGGACCTGCTCCGGGCCCGGGTGCGCGATCTGCGCGGGCTCGTCGAGGACCTCCTGGAGATCTCCCGGCTCGACGCGGGCGCCGAACTCCCGGTCCGCGACCGGGTTCCGCTCGGCGCGGTCGTCTCCGAGGCCGTGACGCGCACCGGCCTCACCACCGAGGTCGAGGTCTCCCCGTCGGCCGGGAGCGCGGAGACCGACCCGCGCCGCCTGGAGCGGATCGTCGGCAACCTCGTCGTCAACGCCCACCGGCACGGGCAGGCCCCGGTCCGGGTCACCGTCGAGGGCTCCACCGTCGTCGTACGGGACCACGGCCCCGGCTTCCCCGCCGACCTGCTGCGCGACGGCCCGCGCCGCTTCCAGACGGGCGCGGCCGAGCGCGGCTCGGGCCACGGCCTGGGCCTGACCATCGCCGTGGGCCAGGCCCGGGTGCTGGGCGCCGAACTCCGCTTCGCCAACGCCCCGGACGGCGGCGCGATCGCGACGCTGCACCTGCCGACCTGACCCCCGCCGCGCAGCGGAAAATCCAGCCCCTCCGGCGTTTGAGGAGCGGGGTCCGGGGCGGAGCCCCAGGGGGGGTCCGGGCGCAGCCCGGGGAACGGGCGAAGGGCGGGGAGGGGACCTCGCCCCGCGCAGCGGCAGCCCGCCCGCTACCGCACCGATACACACCGGAGCGGCCCCCGATACCCGGCGGCCCAAGCCCCGATACGTCCCCCGGACACCCTTCGAAGTGCAGCTTCCCGCGCCGAAGAGGAGTCCCCGTGACCGCCGCCCCCCTTGCCCCGCATCCGCACCCCGCGCCGACCGGCATCGCGGCCGCCACCACCGACCTCTCGAAGGTCTACGGCAGTGGCGACACCCGGGTCGTGGCCCTGGACCGCGTCAGCATCTCCTTCCACGAGGGCCGGTTCACCGCGATCATGGGCCCCTCCGGCTGCGGCAAGTCCACCCTGATGCACTGCGCCGCCGGGCTCGACTCCTTCAGCTCCGGCTCCGCCCGGATCGGCACCACCGAGCTGGGCTCCCTGAACGACGAGCAGCTCACCCGGCTGCGCCGGGACCGGATCGGGTTCATCTTCCAGGCGTTCAACCTGATGCCGACGCTGACCGCGCTGGAGAACATCACCCTGCCGCTGACCATCGCCGGCCGTAAGCCCGACCGGCAGTGGCTGGACCACGTGGTCTCCCTGACCGGCCTCTCTCAGCGCCTCGGCCACCGTCCCGGGCAGCTCTCCGGCGGGCAGCAGCAGCGCGTGGCGGTGGCCCGGGCCCTGATCGCCCGTCCCTCGATCATCTTCGGCGACGAGCCCACCGGAAACCTCGACTCCCGGGCCGGGGCCGAGGTCCTCGGCTTCCTGCGCGACTCCGTGCGCGAGCTGGGCCGGACCGTGGTCATGGTCACCCACGATCCCGTCGCCGCCGCGTACGCCGACCGCGTGGTCTTCCTCTCCGACGGACGGCTGGTCGACGAGATGGTGCAGCCCACCGCGGACCGGGTCCTGGACCGGATGAAGGCCTTCGACGCGCGCTCCCGCACGAGCTGACCCCTCCGCGCTCCCGCACCGAACCAGCCGCCCGCCCGCTCCCCGGGCCAGCCTCCCAGGATCCGCATCCCATGTTCCGTACCGCCCTGCGCAACGTGCTCGCGCACAAGGCCCGCCTGCTGATGACCGTGTTCGCGGTCATGCTCGGGGTCACCTTCGTCACCGGCAGCCTCGTCTACGGCGACAGCCAGAAGCAGGCCGCCGTCGACCGGGCGAGCGCCGGCTACGACCGCATCTCCCTCAACGTCTCGCCCAACTCCGTGCCCGGCGCCCCGCCCGCCACCCTCGACGCCCGCACCGCCACCTCCCTGGCCGAGGTCCCCGGCGTCGCCGCCGCCGCGGGCCGGGTCAACGGCTTCGCCGCCGTCGCCGACCGCGAGGGCCGGCTGCTGGGCAGCGCCGACTTCCGCAAGGGCGGCAACTTCGCCCCGGGCAAGGACGGAAAGGACCCGGCCTACGCCTTCACGGAGGGCTCCGGCCCGGTCGACGGCAAGGCCGTCGCCCTCGACGAGGCCTCCGCCGCCAAGGGCGGCTACCGCGTCGGTGACACCGTGCGCGTCGGCACGAGCACCGGAGCCGAGTCCTACCGGCTCAGCGGCGTCTTCCGCACCGACGCCTCGAAGCTGTCCTCCGGGGGCAGCCTCGTGCTGTTCGACGACGCCACCGCCCAGCGGCTGTACCTCGAGCCCGGCCGGTACACGGACATCGAGATCACGGCCGCCCCCGGCACCGACACGACGCAGCTCCTCGCCCGGGTCGAAGCGGTGATCCCCAAGGACTCCACCGCGGTCACCGGTGCCTTCCTCGCCCGGCTCCAGGCGAACCGCGCCTCCAGCGGCAGCGACACCATGAGCCAGATCATGGTGGGCTTCGCCGCGGTCGCCCTGTTCGTGGCCACCTTCCTCATCTCCAACACCTTCACCATGCTGGTCTCCCGGCGCACCCGGGAACTGGCCCTGATGCGGGCCGTCGGCGCCACCCGCAAGCAGGTCCGCCGGATCCTGCTGACCGAGTCCGTGCTCGTCGGCCTGGTCGCCTCCGTGGCCGGCATCCTGGCCGGCACCGGGGTCGCCGCCCTGCTCCAGGCCCTCTTCTCCTCCGCCGACAGCCCGGACGCTCCGCTGACCCTGCTCCCCTCCACGGTGATCATCGCGCTCGTGGTCGGCACCGTCCTGCCCGTGATCGCCGCCTGGGTGCCGGTCCGCCGGGCCATGGCCATCCCGCCCGTCGCCGCGCTCGGCGCCGCCGAACCCGCCGCGCCCGCACACGCCGGCTCCCTGCGCACCCGGATCGGCGCCGCCCTGCTCCTCACCGGAGCGGCCGCCACCCTGTACGGAGCCCTCGCGGCCGACGGCGACGCCCGGACCGTCATCGGGCTCGGCGCGGCCCTCACCCTGACCGGCGCGATCGGCCTCATCCCGCTGCTGTCCCAGCCGTTCACCGCCCTGCTCCGGCCGCTGCTGCTCCGCTACAGCCCGGTGCACGGCGACCTCGCCGCCCGCAACACCGTGCGCGACCCGCGGCGTACCGGCGCCACCGCCGCGGCGCTCGCCATCGCCCTCGCGCTCGCCTCGGGCCTGTCCGTCCTCGGTGCCTCCGCCACCCAGTACCTCGACGGCGCGACCACCCGCGACATCACCGCCGACTACCTGGTGCAGGCCCCCTCGGGCGGGCAGCGGATGACCCCCGCCACCGCCGAACCCCTCAAGAAGCTGACCGGCGCCACCTACAGCCCGCTCAACCAGTCCACCGAGTACCAGATCGGCGGCGTCCGCTCGGTCCTGACCGGCGTCGACCCCGCCGCCATCGGCCGCCTCCTGCGCTACGAGGTGACCGCGGGCTCCCTCGACAGCCTCGCCCAGGGCAAGGTCGCCGTCGCCGACTACAAGGCCCGGGCCAACGGATGGAAGGTCGGCCAGAGCCTCCCCGTGAAGCGACTGGACCAGCAGGGCGAGCTCACCATCGGCGCGATCTACCGCGCGGACGAACAGAGCAAGGTGCTGCCCAGCATCACCGCACCCGACTCCCTGGTCGCCCGCTTCGACTCCACCCCGCACACCGACTCGATCGTCGTGGCCACCGCGGGCGGCCCCGGCCGGGCCCAGCACGCGAGCGTCGTCAAGGCGCTCGGCGACAACCCCGCCCTGTCCGTCCTGGACAAGGAGGCCATCCGGTCCGAGGACACCAGCGGCATCGGCAACCAGCTCAACATCTTCTACGCGCTGCTCAGCATGGCCCTGATGATCGCCGCCCTCGGCATCGCCAACACCCTCGCGATGTCGGTGCTCGAACGCCGCAAAGAGATCGGCACGCTGCGCGCCCTCGGCCTGGACCGCGCCGGAGTGACCCGGATGATCCGCATCGAGGCCCTGCTCGTCGGCGCCCTCGGCGCGGCCGTCGGCACGGTCATGGGCGTCTTCACGGGCTGGGCCCTCGGCAACACCCTCCAGGAGAGCGTCGCCGGATACGCCCTGGTCATCCCTTGGGGACGGCTCGCCCTCGGGGTGCTGCTCGCCCTGGCCGGCGCCCTCCTCGCCTCCCTCTGGCCGGCCCGCCGGGCCGCCGGCGTCGACATCCCCGCGGCGACCGCCGCGCAGTGACCGGTCACCCCGCGCGCCCCGCCCCCGTAACCCGGACGGGTCAGCGCGGGGGCGGGGCGCGCGGGGCGCGCACAGGATGAAGACATGCCCACACACGCCCTGCGGGTCGCCGCTGCCGCCGCCGCTGCCGCCGCGCTGCTCGCCACCAGTGCCTGTTCCGACGGCGGAGGCAAGGAGAAGAGGGGCAAGGACGGCGCCGCCCAGGGCATCAAGAAACCGAAGTGGGGCGACTGCCAGGCTCCCACCGCCGCCGAGGGCGGCGGGCAGGTCCCCGGCAAGGACTGGCAGTGCGCCGTCCTCGACGTGCCCCTGGACTACGCCGAGCCCGAGGGGGAGACGATCCCGCTGGCGTTGATCCGGGCCAAGGCACGCGACAAGGACAAGCGGATCGGTTCCCTCGTCTTCAACTTCGGCGGCCCCGGCGGCTCCGGCATCACCACCCTGCCCGGCGCGGCCAAGGAGTACGCGGCCCTGCGCGAGCGCTACGACCTCGTCAGCTTCGACCCGCGCGGGGTGGGCCGCAGCGCGCCCGTGCTGTGCGAGGACGACAAGCAGCTGGACGCGTACTACGCCACCGACTCCAGCCCCTCGACGCCGGAGGAGGAGAAGCAGTTCCTCGCCACCTCCAAGCAGTACAAGGAGGCCTGCGAGGCGAAGTCCGGCAAGGTGCTGCCCCACGTCGGCACCGAGAACGCGGCCCGCGACCTGGACCGGATCCGCCAGGCCCTCGGCGACGAGAAGCTGTACTACTTCGGCATCTCCTACGGCACCGAGCTCGGCGGGGTCTACGCCCACCTCTTCCCGAAGAACGTGGGGCGGGCCGTCTTCGACGCCGTGGTCGACCCGACCAAGAACTCCGAGGAGGGCGCCCTCGGCCAGGCCAAGGGCTTCCAGCTCGCGCTCGGCAACTTCGCCCAGGACTGCGTGAACCGCGGCGACTCGTGCCAACTGCAGGGCAGCACCGCCAAGGAGATCGAGGCGAACATCATCAAGCTCCAGAAGGAGCTGGCGGCCAAGCCCATCCCCGGCTCCGGCGACCGGCTGCTCACGGATGACGCCGCGACCAACGGCATCGCCTTCGCCCTGTACTCCAAGGAGGCCTGGCCCCTGCTGGAACAGGGCCTGGACGAGGCCGAGGGCGGCCAGGGGCAGCTGCTGCTCGCCATGTCGGACGCCCTCAACGGCCGGGACCCGAAGGGCACGTACAGCAACATCGGGTCGGCCAACACCGCCATCAGCTGTGCCGACTCCAAGGACCGCTACACGCTCGCGCAGACCAAGGCGAAGCTGCCCGAGTTCCGCGCCGCCTCTCCCGTCTTCGGGGACTTCCTCGGCTGGGCCATGATGGGCTGCACCGACTGGCCCGTCGCCGGCGCCTGGAACACCCCGGACGTCTCCGCCCCGGGCTCGGCGCCCATCCTGGTGATCGGCAACACCGGTGACCCGGCGACCCCGTACGAGGGCGCCCGCAAGATGGTGGAGCGGCTCGGCCCCGGCGTCGGTGTGGAGCTCACCTTCAAGGGCGAGGGGCACGGCGCCTACAACAGCGGCGACCCCTGCGTGCAGCAGGCCGTCGACTCCTACCTGCTCGACGGAAAGGTGCCCGGCACGGGCACGGTGTGCACGGCGTCGAAGTCACCGGCGCCGACCTCGCCCGTCTAGGCACCCGGAGCACGACGGAGGGGCCGTACGTCGCTCGCGCGAGGTACGGCCCCTCCGGTGCCCGCTGTGGGGACCAACTGCTGGTGGGACTAGTAGACCGGCTTCTCGGGCTCGATCTGGTGGACCCAGCCGATGACGCCGCCGCCGACGTGGACCGCGTCCGCGAAGCCCGCGGACTTCAGGACCGCGAGGACTTCCGCACTGCGGACACCCGTCTTGCAGTGCAAGACGATGCGCTTGTCCTGCGGCAGGTCCTGGAGGGCGGTGCCCATCAGGAACTCGCCCTTGGGGATCAGCTTCGCGCCGGGGATCGAGACGATCTCGTACTCGTTGATCTCACGGACGTCGATGATCTCGATCGGCTCGTCGTTGTCGATCCACTCCTTGAGCTGCTTGGGAGTGATCGTCGAGCCGAGCGCGGCCTCCTGGGCCTCCTCCGACACGACGCCGCAGAAGGCCTCGTAGTCGATGAGCTCGGTGACGGTCGCGTTCGGGCCGCAGACCGCGCAGTCGGGGTCCTTGCGGACCTTGACCTGGCGGTACTGCATCTCCAGGGCGTCGTAGATCATCAGACGGCCGACCAGCGGCTCGCCGACGCCGGTGAGGACCTTGATGGCCTCGGTGACCTGGATGGACCCGATGGACGCGCAGAGCACGCCCAGCACGCCGCCCTCGGCGCAGCTCGGGACCATGCCCGGCGGGGGCGGCTCCGGGTAGAGGCAGCGGTAGCACGGGCCGTGCTCGGACCAGAAGACCGAGGCCTGGCCGTCGAAGCGGTAGATCGAGCCCCAGACGTACGGCTTGTTCAGCAGCACGCAGGCGTCGTTCACGAGGTAGCGCGTGGCGAAGTTGTCCGTGCCGTCGACGATGAGGTCGTACTGGCTGAAGATCTCCATCACGTTGTCGGCTTCGAGCCGCTCTTCGTGGAGGACCACGTTCACGTACGGGTTGATGCCCAGCACGCTGTCGCGGGCCGACTCGGCCTTGGAACGGCCGATGTCCGCCTGGCTGTGGATGATCTGGCGCTGCAGGTTCGACTCGTCGACCTCGTCGAACTCCACGATGCCCAGCGTGCCCACGCCGGCCGCGGCCAGGTACATGAGGGCGGGCGAGCCGAGGCCGCCCGCGCCCACGGCCAGCACCTTGGCGTTCTTCAGGCGCTTCTGGCCGTCCATCCCCACGTCGGGGATGATCAGGTGGCGGGAGTACCGACGGACCTCGTCAACGGTGAGCTCAGCAGCTGGCTCTACCAGGGGTGGCAGCGACACGGGGACTCCGTAGATGATTAAGTCTTAACGGTGGTTCTTCCCGTAACACTGCCACGCCCTCCTTCATTCCGAGACACCCGGTCCGATCCGCGAGACGATTTCGTCCCAGTACCCGGGCATCGACGCCCAGGGGTCCCGGTCGGCAGCCCCGCGCCGGTCGGTGAACCAGATGGTCCCCGCACCCTGCCAGCGGGCGATCCGGAGCGCTTCCTCCAAGTGCGTGCGCGGCACTCCGTGCACGAGGTGGCAGAAGGTCTCGGGCGGATGGTCCGCCGTCCACTCCGCCACCTGCGACCAGCGGTAGTCGGCCCAGGTTCCGGCGAAGGTGACCAGCTGATCTGCGGTTTCCGTGTACCCCTCGTAGGGGTGGGTGCCGTGTCCGAGGACGATCCGCAGGCCCTCGCCGAGCCCCCGCAGGGCGTCCGCGACCCGGCGCACGGAAGCCAGCTCCGCCTTCCCGGCCGGGGCGTCCGCGAGGTAGAAGCCGTCGGCTCCGTACCAGTCCCGGAAGCGGTGGGCGTCGGAGAGGAGCTCCCCGAAGGACCGCTCCCCGTCCCGCATGGCGAGATGCCCGAGGATCGCACCGCCCGCCCTACGGAGCTTCGCGGCCGCCTCCGTGCAGTGCGGGTCGGGCCGGCCGCCCGGCCCGTCCGTGACGTTGAGGACGGCCCAGTGCAGCGGCGTCCCGGGCCGGGTGAGCTCGGCCCACTCCACCGGGGCCAGCAGTGGATGCGCGTACCCCGGGACTCCTAAGCCGAGCCGGCCCGCCTCCGTGGCGGCCTGGCCGGCCGCCGGCGGGGTGGTCAGATGCGGCACGCCGCCTCCATCCAGATGTCCGCGAGGGACTCCTCCAGGTTGATCCGCGGCCGCCAGCCGAGCCGGTCGCGGGCGGTGCGGACGTCCGCCTGCTGCCAGGCTCCGCACCCGTCCGGGTAGGGGTACGGCGGCTGCGCCGTCGCGGCGGCGAGCTGCTCCGCCGTGGCCTCGGAGCGCGGGGAGCCGATGGCGGCGAGCCCGGAGGGCCGGCCGGGGTGCCCGTGCGCCTGCGGGTGCTGGGCGTGCTGTCCGTGCTGCGGTACGTCGATCTCGTGCAGCGAGCCTCCGTACCCGGCGACCCGTGCCAGCACGGCGGCCGCGTCGCGCAGCCGGACCGCCCGGCCGGTGCCGATGTTGACGACGCCCTGGGCCGCCGACAGCGAGGCGGCGTGCACCGCCCGCGCCACGTCCCGGACGTCGACGAAGTCGCGCTGGACCCCGAGCCCGCTGAGCTTCAGCTCGCCGTCCCCGGACTGCATCGCGCGCCGCATGGCTTCGGCGAGCCGGCCGAGAGGGGATCCGGCGGGGGTGCCGGGGCCGACGGGCGAGAAGACCCGCAGGACCACGGCGTCCAGCCCGGAGCCGAGCACGAGCTCGGTGGCGGCCAGTTTGCTGACTCCGTACGGCCCTCCCGGTCTGGGGACGGCGTCCTCGGCCGTGGAGGACCCGGGCTGGCTGGGCCCGTACTCGGCGGCGCAGCCGAGCTGGACGAGCCGGGCGCCGCAGCCGCTGCGGCGCAGCGATTCGCAGATCGTGGCGACGGCGACCGTGTTGTGCCGGGTGAGCTCGCGGGCACCGCCTCGGGTGGCTCCCGCGCAGTTGATGACGACGCCCGGGTGGACGGCGTCGAGGAACCGGGTGAGCGCGCCGGGGCTGCCGGTGGCGAGGTCGAAGCGGACGTCGGCGTCGTCGCCGCGGCCGAGCGCGGTGAGCTGGACCGCGGGGTCGGCGAGCAGCCGGTCCGCGACGTAGCGCCCGAGGTATCCGTTGGCTCCGATCAGCAACACCCTCATCGCGCGGCCCCTTGGTTGGTTGGCTGGCCGGTCATGTCCTGTTTCTCCTTGCTGGTGGATGGGTGGATCGGGGTGGGGGGTACGGCGCTTCGGTGTCTGCTTCCGAAGGTTCAGGGGCGCTGCGCGTGCGCGGAGGCCCGCGACAGCGCGAGGACGGCGGGTACGAGGACTCCCGCTGCGGCGGCGAACGGCGCCGCCGGGACCGGGAGCAGGGCGAGTACGAGGGCCAGGGCCGCCGCGAGGGCTCCGCGGGGGGCTCCGTGGCCGAGCAGCAGCCGGGTCAGGAGGAGGAGCACCGCGAGCGGTACGGCCACCGCCGGGGTGGTCCCGGCGAGCACGGCCGCCCCCGCGGCGGCCGCGGCGTACAGCGCGAGCGTCCCGAGGAGCAGCGGTCTCACCCCGTCCGCGAAGTCCTCCAGGGCCCGGCTCCCGGCGAGCCTGCGCCGGGCGCGGGCCGCGAAGACGGCGCCGGCCAGGTGCCCGGGGGCGACGGCCACGGCCAGGGCGGTCCCGAGCGGGGTCCCGTGGCGGTGGACGGCCCAGCCGAGGGCGGCGGCGGCCAGCAGGTACACGGCGGCGGGGAACCGGCCCCCGGCGGCCCGGCCGGGCCGTCCGAGCGCGGCGACGGTGACGAGCACCGCCAGGGCTCCGGCCCAGGGCACGCCGGCGGCGGCCGCACCGAGGGCCAGGGCCCCGGGCAGCAGCGCGTAGCCGAAGCCCCGTACGGCCTTGGCGTGGACCGGGATGCCGGCCGGCGGGGCGGGCGGGGTCCCGTCGCGGGGGGTCCGGGCGTAGAGCTCCTCCGCGAGGGAGAAGACGTCCCGGTGGCGGAACCGTGCGGCGGTGCGGTCGGTGATGCCGTGCGCCTCCAGCCCGGCGGCGATCTCCAGCGGGTCCACGGCGTGTTCGCAGAGCTCCCGGTGGCGGTGGAGCAGCGCCTTGACGGGGTCCCCGGCGGAGCGGGCCCGGCGGGGCGGGGACGGGGGCGGGTCCATGGGGGGGACGGCTTCGTCCAGGGGCAGGGTCATGCGGAGGCCTCCGGACTCGCGGCGCGCTCGGCACGCGCGGCGGGCACCATGAGCCCCGGATGCGCCTCGGGGTCGTCCCCCCGGGTCGGGGGTCCGGCCGGGTCGGCGGCGGGCGGGGCGGCGGGTACGGGGTGCGGGGTGGCCCAGGTGGGGGTGGCCCAGTGGCCCGGGACGCGGGCCTCGGGCGGCTGCTCGAAGGGCACCCCGGTGCCGTCGGGGCGGGCCGGGCCGCGGGCCAGCAGCCTCAGGTAGGACTCCTGGAAGGCGGCGACGTTCTGCTCGACGGTGAAGAGTTCGAGGGCCCGCGCCCGGGCGGCCGACCCGAGCCGCTGGGCCCGCTCGGGGTCCTGCAGCAGCGTGACGCAGGCCTCGGCGAGCGCCCGCGGGTTGCGCGGCGGCACCACGAGCCCGGTGCCGCCGATCACCTCGACGACGGCGCCGACGTCGGTGGAGACCGTGGCCCGGCCGCAGAACATCGCCTCGGCCAGGGTGATGGGGAAGCCCTCGATGACGGAGGAGAGCACCACCACCCGCCCGGAGCCGTACGCGTGGGCCGGGGACGGCACGTCGGGTCCGCCGATCTCCTCGAAGGTGACCGGGTTCTCGCCGACCGCGTGCGCGTCCGCGGCCTCGTCGGGGAAGAGCTGCGCGGCGAGCGAGCGGCAGTCGGCCAGGTAGCCGTGCCCGACCGCGTGCCCGACCTCGTGGTTGCCCGCCCCGGCAGGGCCGCCGGGGCCCGCGGTGGCGGAGCCCGCGGCGCCGGAGCCCGTCCCGACGGAGGTCGCGAAGATCCGCAGCCGGGCGCGCGGTTCGGCCCGGCGCACCTCGGCGAAGGCGTGCAGCAGGGCGATCAGGTCCTTGGCGGGGTCCACCCGGCCGACCCAGACCAGCGTGTGCGGGTCCCCGCACCCCGGGTCCTCGCCCACGGCGGCGAATCGGTCCGCCTCCATCCCGGGGTAGATCGTGCGCAGCCGCTCGCGGGAGGCCCCGCAGCGTTCCTGCCAGCGCCGGGCGTGCGCGTTGCCCGGGGTGAGCAGGTCGGCCTGGGAGTAGATCTCGCCGGCCAGCCGGGTGTGGAAGGCCGCGAGCAGGGCCCGTACGGCCGGCCGCTCGTCCCGTGCGGAGGTCTCCAGGTAGTGGGCCCGGAGCTGGACCCCGTACTCGGTGACCAGGAGCGGCACTCCGAAGAAGCGTTTGGCCAGGAGCCCGGGGAGCGCCGCCACCCCGCCCGCGGCCGCGTGGCAGACGTCGACCTCGCGCAGGTCCTCGTACCAGTCCAGGGACAACGGCCGGAGCATCCGCTCCAGTTCGTCCACGAATTCCAGCAGGTCCGCGACCTGCGCCCGCTGTACGGCCCTGCTCGCCTCGGGGGCGCGACAGGCGGACTCCACCGCCCGTACGGCCGTCTCCGAGCGCAGTGCCGCGTACAGCCCGCCCTCTTCCCAGGCGAGCGCGGCCAGCCCGTACAGCCCGTCCGCGAACCGTGCGGGGTCGGCTCCGCAGATCCCGCGGACCAGTTCCGTGAAGGCGGCGGCGAAGCGGCGGCGCTCGCGGCGGCGGTGGCTGCGCCCGTCATCGGCCGGCGCCCACAGCGGGGCGGTCCGCACCCGGGTGACGTGGGAGGGCAGCGGCACCCGGCCGCGCTCCTCCTGTTCGGCGCTGCGGCTCAGGGCGTAGAGCTCGAACTCGTGCTGGGGAAGCCCGCGCACGAGCCGGTCGCACCACAGCCTCGCTTCCCCCGTCGCATACGGATAACCACCTTCCGTGAGCAGTCCGATCCGCACGAGTGGCACCCCCGATCTCCCGTTTCAGGCGGTCTCCGTCGGTCCGGCGACCCGCCGGATACGAACTCAAGCGGATATGCCGAAGGCGCGACGGACGGTTGTCCGTCGCGCCACCGGAAGGGGTGAAGAGTCGTAACTTTCCCGTACGGTTCGCGTTCGAGCACGCTAAGAACTACTGAGGACCGGTCTACGAGGCCCCTGCGAGCACTCCCCCGGAACGGCGCCGGCCGAGCCGGCGGGCGGCGGCCAGGGCCGGGTCGAGGGACGGGACGGCGGCCAGCAGCTCCCGGGTGTAGGCGTGGGACGGCCGGTCGTAGACCTCGTCGACGGGGCCCTCCTCCACGATCACCCCGCCCCGCATGACCGCGACCCGGTCGCTGACCTGACGCACCACGGCGAGGTCGTGCGCGATGAACACCAGCGCGATGCCGAGCTCCCGCTGGAGCTCGGCCAGCAGGGCGGTGACCTGCGCTTGCGTGGTCACGTCGAGGGCCGAGACGGGCTCGTCGCAGACGATCAGCCGCGGCCGGGGCGCGAGGGCCCGGGCGATGCCGACGCGCTGGCGCTGGCCTCCGCTGAACTCGTGCGGGTACCGGTCGTAGTGGGCCTCCTCCAGCCCCACCCGGACCAGCAGTTCGCCGACCCGGTGCCGGATCGCCCGCCGGTCCGTCTCGCCCGCCGCGCGCAGCGGGTCCGCGATGGACTCGCCGATCGAGCGGCGCGGGTTGAGCGAGGACACCGGGTCCTGGAACACCATCTGCACCCCGGGGACCACCCCGACGCTCTCCGCTCCGTCCCGCCGGACCTGTCCGGAGGTGGGCTCCAGCAGCCCCACGAGCATCCGCCCGAGGGTGCTCTTGCCGCTGCCGCTCTCCCCGACGATCCCGAGCGTCTCCCCACCCCGCACGGCCACCGAAACCCCACCCACGGCCTCCACCCGCCGCTTTCCCCGCCCGAACTCCTTCCGCAACGAGAAGGCCTCGACGACGGGCACATCCGCCGGGTCCCGATCCAGCTCAGCCACATCCAGCCCCGCCGGCGTTTGAGGCGCGGGGCCCGGGGCAGAGCCCCGATCCTTGACCCGCACGGACCCACCCGGCCGGGTCACCACCCGCACGGCGTCAAGCCTCGGCACAGCCGCCAGCAGCGCGGCGGTGTACGGATCGGCCGGAGCCGACAGCACGGACTCCACCGGGCCCCGCTCGACCACCACACCGTCCCTCATCACCAGCACCGCGTCCACGCTCGAAGCCGCCACGCCCACGTCGTGCGTGACCAGCAGCAGCCCGAGCCCCCGCTCCTCCCGCAGCCCGTGCAGCAGGTCGAGGATCTGCGCCTGGACGGTGACGTCCAGCGCCGTGGTCGGCTCGTCCGCGATCAGCAGCTTCGGCTCGCAGGCCAACGCCATGGCGATCAGGGCCCGTTGGCGCATGCCACCGCTGAACTCGTGCGGCCGCGCCCGGGAGCGGCGCACCGCGTCGGGTATGCCCACCCGGTCCAGCACCTCCACGGCCCGGGCCCGCGCCGCGCGCCGCGTCACGGCGGCGTGCACCCGGTACACCTCGGCGATCTGGTCGCCGATGGCGTAGTACGGGTCCAGGGAGCTCAGCGGGTCCTGGAAGACCATCGCGGCGACGGCCCCGCGCAGCTCCCGGAGCTGGGCCGGGGAGGCCGCGCCCACGTCGGTGCCGCCGACCCGGACGGTGCCGCCGAGCCGCGCACCGGTCCCGTGGTGCAGCCCCAACAGGGCTGCCGCGACGGTTGACTTGCCGCTCCCGGACTCCCCCACGATGCCCAGGGCGCGGCCGGGCTCCAGGGTGAAGGACACCCCGTCCACGGCCCGTACGTACTCCCCCGGCCGCCCGACCGGGAACTCGACGGTGAGGCCGGTGACGTCCACCAGCGCAGCCTGCGTCATGCCAGAACCACCCTTCGGTCCGCGACGGCGTACAGCACGTCGGCGACGACGCCGGCGAGTACGACGGCCGCGCCGATGGCGAGCACCACGCCCACCACCACGGGCAGGTCCACGACCCGTACGCCGTCGATGAGGGTCTTGCCGAGCCCGGGGATCCCGAACAGCGACTCGGTCAGCACGGCGCCGCCGATCATCGTGCCGAAGTCCACGGCACTGAGCGCGATCACCGGCGCCACGGCGCCCCGCACGGCGTGCCGGGTCACGATGGCCCGCTCCCCGACCCCGTAGGCGCGGAAGGTGCGGATGTGGTCCTCGGCGAGCGTCTCCAGGGTGGAACTGCGGCTCAGCCGGGCGTACTTGGCGCTCTCGAAGAAGCCGAGGGTCACCCAGGGCAGCAGCATGTTCCACGCCCACTGCTCGGGATCGTCGCCGAGCGGTACGTACGTGGGGAAGGGCAGCCACTGGAGGTAGGCGCAGACGGCCATGAGCAGCAGCAGCCCGAGGATGAAGACGGGGGTGCCGGTGGCGGCGAGGGTGAGCACGGTCAGGGCCCGTTCGGTGAGCCCGCCCCGGCGCAGCGCGGAGAGCAGTCCGGTGCCGACGCCGATCACGAGCCAGATCACCAGCGCGCCCAGCGCCAGCGACAGGGTCGCGGGGAGCCGCTCCAGCAGCAGCGCGGTGACCTGCTGGTCGTTCTGGTACGAGAATCCGAGGCAGGGCGCGTCGCAGTGCAGGACGAGCCCGGCTCCGCCGGAGGAGTCCCGGCCCACCAGCAGTCCCTGGAGGAAGTGCAGGTACTGCGCGACCACCGACTCGTTCAGCCCGAGCTGTTCGCGCACCTGGGCGATCTGCGCCGGGTTGCAGCGCTCCCCGCAGGCGAGGCGGGCGGGGTCGCCGGGGACCAGGTAGAAGAGGGCGTAGATCACGACGGACAGCGCGAGCAGCACGAGCAGTGCGCCGCCGGTCCGTTTGAGCACGAAGCGGGTCACGCCGTGCGCTCCTTTCTGGTGCCGACCCTCAGCCGCGAGTCCTCGCGCGGGTCGAGGGCCGTGCGGACGGCGTCGCCGAGCACCGTGAAGGCGAGCACGGTGACGAAGAGCAGCCCGGCGGGGAGCAGGACGTAGGCGGGGTCGGCGCGGAACCAGGTCTGGGCGCTGGAGAGCATCTGCCCCCACGAGGGGGTGGGCGGCTTCACGCCGACCCCGAGGAAGGACAGCGAGGCCTCGACCACCATGGCGGTGGGCACCTTGATCGCGGCGAGGGTGATGACGGGCGCGGCCAGCGAGGGCAGCAGCTCCCGGCGGGCGATCCGCAGGGTGCCGTTGCCGGAGAGCCGGGCGGCGTCCACGAAGTCCAGCTCCTTGAGGGAGAGGGTCTGGGCGCGCACCATCCGGGCGAGGCCGCCCCAGTCGAGCAGTCCGATGACCAGGATCAGCAGCAGCGGCCGCGGGAACCCGGCCGGGACGACGGCGGTGAGGGCGATGGCGATCACCAGCATGGGCAGGGCGATCATCACGTCGGTGACGCGGCTGACGAGCTGGCCGGCGAACCGGCCGCCGAGCGCGGCGGCGAGCCCGACGGCCACTCCGACGAGGACCTGGACGAGGGTGGCGCCGAGCGCGACCAGCAGGGAGATCCGGGCTCCGTAGAGCAGCCGGGTGAACAGGTCGCGGCCGGTGCCCGGTTCGACGCCGAGCCAGTGCTCGCCGGAGATCCCGCCGAAGGAGCCGAGCGGGACGCCGCCGCGCGCGGAGTCGACGAGCTCGTCGTGGTAGGCGTTCGGGTCCTGGCCGGTGAGGTGCGCGAACAGCGGTGCGGCGAGGGCGAGGAGGACGAGGAGAGCCAGGACGGCGGCCGCCGCCACGGCCGAGGGCCGGGCGCGCAGCCGCCGCAGGATCTGCCGCCCGACGCCCGGCCCCGGGGCGGTGACCCCGGGGCCGGACGCCGACTGCTGGGCGAGGAGCGTCACCGGACTTCTCCGAGTAGACCCCGGCCTTCAGGCCGGGAGGGGATGGACCCTCGGACCGGAGTCGCGAATTGGCGGAGGTCTCTGCACATCTGTCCTGACCTGTACTTTCGGCTGTTGTCAGTGGTCGTGGATAGGTTCTTGGGATGGTGACGACACCGATGGCGAGGGATGCCGGGCACGCCCGGTGGACCTTCCGCGTGCGCGCGTCGTCCACCGCGCTCGCCGCCCTGATGGGCGAGTGGGACCGGTGCCGCTGGATCTGGAACGAGTGCTGCGCGAAGTCGAAGCAGACACACCTGTGGAACAAGGACCGGCCCGAGGGTTCGGACAAACGGACCTGTGGTCCGGCCCAGCTCGACAAGATGCTGACCGAAGCCCGCACCAAGAACACCTGGCTTCGCGAGGGGTCCTCGGTTCCACAGCAGCAGTTGGTCCGGGATTTCGGGAAGTCCCGCTCCAAGGCTCAGAAGGACATGAGGGACCGGCTGCCGATGCGGCAGCGGGCCGGGATGCCGAAGTGGAAGAAGGACAGCCTCGGGCACTGGTACTGCTCGTTCGTCGTCCCCGCAGAGGTCGAGCCACTTTCGGAGACCGGCGCGGTGATCGGTATCGACTGGGGTGTGAAGGAGACCGCGACCACCACCAGCGACGCCCACGACCTGCCCCATGCCGAGCATGGGAAGAAGGCGCAGACGAAATTGACCCGTTACCAGCGGATGATGGCCCGCCGGAAACCGGCGAAAGGCAAACCCGGGTCTAAGGGCTACCGGTGGGCGAAGAAGCGAGTCGCGGAGCTGCACAAGAAGGTGGCCCGGCAACGCCAGGACACCGGCCGTAAGTGGGCCAAATCCGTCGTCCGCGACCACGACTCCCTGGCGGTGGAGGACTTCCGTCCGAAGTTCCTCGCCAACTCCACCATGGCCAGGAAGGCGGCCGACGCGGCGATCTCCGCCACGAAGACGGCCCTGATCGAGATGGGCCGAAAGCACAACCGGACTGTGCACCTTGTCCATCCCGCGCACACCACCATGGACTGCGCCCAGTGCGGAGCGAGAACCAAGCACGCGCTACCTCTCTCGGAACGAACGTATGCCTGCACCGTGTGCGGAGTCGTGTCCCCCAGGGACAAGAACTCCGCACACGTCATGCTGGTCCGGGCTGGTCTCAACCCGGCTGGTGCTGATCGCGGAAGACCGGACCAGGCGCTGCCTGGCCTGGCAGCGTGAGCTAGAAATCCCCGATCAGCCCTGGAGGGTGAGGAATTACTCGCCCTCCAGGGCGGGGAGGATTCAATTGACCGAGACCTGCGAGATGTCGAGGACGCCGGTCCAGTCGCTGATGACGACGTTCTTGACGTCCTTGCCGACGAGCCGCTTGTAGACCGGGTGGAAGAGCGGGACGTCGAGGGCCTGCTCACCGATCTTCTTGTCGAGGGCGCCCCAGCGCTTGCCGGCCGCCGCGAGGTCGGTCAGCTTGGCGATCTCGTCGATCTCGGTGTTGACCGCCGGGTCGTTGAGCTGGGCGTGGTTGTAGTTGCTGCCGTTGGTGACGATCTGCCGCCCGTCGTAGATCGGGGCGAGGAAGGGAGCGCCGGACGGCCAGTCGGCGCCCCAGCGGGAGAGGAAGAAGCCGGGGGTGTTCTTGACGTCCCAGCGCTTCTCGTTGAAGGCGTTGTTCTCCAGCCCCTCCAGCTTGACGGTGATTCCGGCGGCGGCGAGGCCCTGCTGCACGGCGGTGGCGACTTCGGGGCTGGTCTGCCGGTTCTGGGCGTTGGAGTGGGTGAGCGTGATGGTCAGCCCGTCCTTGTAGCCCGCCTCGGCCAGCAGTTCCTTGGCCTTGGCCGGGTCTCCGGTCTTGCCGGCCGGGAAGTGGTCGTACGGGGTGAAGCCGAAGGCCTCCTGCTCGGGCAGGAAGGTGGTGGCGGGTTCGGCGAGGGCGGAGCCGCCGGCGGCGTTGATGACGCTGGTGCGGTTGATCGCGTAGGAGATCGCCTGGCGGACCTTCGGGTTGTCGAAGGGGGCGACCTTCGGGTTGAAGGCCAGGTAGTTGACGTAGCCGAAGTGCCCGGTGCCGACCCGCCCGCTCAGCTCCTTGTTGTCACCGATCTGGGCCAGCTCGGCGGGGCCGAGGTTGGTGTCGGTGGTGACGGCTGCCGCGTCGGCGCCGGAGCTGGTGGACAGGCGCTGGTTGATGACCGCCGCGTCGAGCCCGGAGCGGACGTCGATCTTGTCCGGGTAGGCCTTGCGCTCCTCGTCGGTCTTCTCGTCCCAGTTCTCGTTGCGCTCCAGGCTGAGGTGCTCGCCGTCGTTCTCGTTCTTGACGACCTTGTACGGTCCGGAGGAGACCGGGTGCTCCTCGTACTTGACCCCGGTGTCCTTGGCCTTGGGCACGGGTGCGAACTGCGTCTGCGTGGCGAGGAAGGGGAACTCCCCCTCGGGCTTGCGGAGTTTGAAGACGATCGTCTTCGCGTCGGGCACGACGATCGAGTCGAGCCCCTTGCCGCCGTCCTTGTACGGGCCCTCGTACGTCTCCCCGCCGACGAGCCAGTCGCGCAGGTACGGGGCTCCGCCCGACAGCTCGGCGGCGAAGGACCGCTCGATGCCGTACTTGATGTCGGCGGTGGTGATCGGCGAGCCGTCCTCGTACTTCAGCCCGTCCTTGAGCGTGTACGTCCACTCGGTGGCGTCGGCGTTGGGCTTGCCGAGGTCGGTGGCCAGGTCGGGCACCACCTTGGCGCCGGCGGGGCCGGCCTCGCGGTTGCGGGTGGTGAGCGTGCGGAACACGAGCGAGGGGACGTTGCCGCCGCCGGAGGTGTACAGGCGGGCCGGGTCGAAGTCGCTCTGCGGCTCGTTGTTGAGGACGGTCAGGGTGCCGCCCTTCTGCAGGGCGGCCCCGGTGGCGCCCGCCTTGTCGCCGGCGGAGGCCTTGTCCGTGCCGTCCGTGGGCCCGCAGGCGGCGGCGCCCCCGGCCAGAACGACGCTGACGGCGACCGCGGCCACGCGGCGCGATATGAGGGACTGACGGGCCATGGGAAAAGGGACCTCTCGGCGTGAAGGGAGATGCGGAAAAGGCCACGCGAGGGGCAGCGGTCCACGTCGGAGCGGTCGGCGGCGTGCCGACGGCGGGGACGGAAGAACGGAAGACGCCGCACCTGCGGGCAAAGAGCCCCGGGCGCGGCGGAACGATGAAGAAAAGAGGACGTCGCGCGCTCAGGGAGGCGTCAGCGACAGAAGATGTCGGCCACGCTGTGCGCGGTCACACCAAGCAGCGCCAGCTCAATGGCGGCGCTCGCGGTGGTGGTGTGCAGCTGCGACATGCGGAGAACAATGACCGACCATCGAACACTTTGTCAAAGCCCCAGATCAACTCCCGGGATACACCCAGGGGTTGGGCTTGCACTGGATTCCGTTGATGTCCAGGGACTTCGTCTGCTGCTGCATGATCGGGGCGAGTGCGCCCGGCGTCTGACAGCTCACGTGGCCGTGGCCGAGCCGGTGGCCGACCTCGTGGTTGATGAGCATCTGGCGGTAGGCGAACATTTGGTCCGGGCCGAACGTCGCCGAACCCTGCGCCCAGCGGTACGCGTTGATCATCACGCGGTTGGTCGACGCGGAGTCGCAGGAGACGTTGTCGATGGTGGTGTCGAGTCCGGACTTCTTGCACCAGACGCCGGTGGTCCCGGGGCTGGCGAGCGTGATCACGAAATCGGCCTCGCCGCCCGGCACCCGCTCGAAGGTCTTCGTACCGCCGTGGCCCCAGCTCCGGTCGTCGTTCAGCGTGCGGTGCACGGCCTCGGCGAACAGCTGCGGATCCAGGCCGAGCCCCTGCTCCACGTCGACGCGGTAGCGGACCACCTTCCCCTTGCCGGGAGCCTGCGCCACACCGGGCACGGTGTCGAAGGCGCCGGGGCCCTTCAGCTTCTCGTCGATCGGGAACTGCTGCGCCATCTTCTGGTCGTACGAGAGCTCCGGCGCGGCCTTGATGGCCGCGGAGGCGTCCGGGGTGGGCCGGCCGTCGGAACGGGAGACGGCGGAGTTGCCCTGGGCGGTATGGCTGTTGCCCTCGTCGGCGGCGCGCACGGGGTTCTTGCCGCTGTCGTTCTCGGAGGCGGCCTGGCCCGCGACGATGACGGCGAGCGCGACGGTGACGGCCGCGGCGGCCATCCCGGCGTACGTACGGCTCTTGCCGCTCCGTCCGCCGGCGGACGGAGCCTCCTTCGGCTCTTCCGCGGGGGTGGCGACCGGCGCGCGCGGCGCGGGGATCCGGCGGTGCGATCCGGTGGCGGTGAAGGCGTCCCCGGAGAAGGCGTCCCCGCCGACGGTGACTCCGCGGTGAGACCCCGTCTCGGTGAAGACGTCCTCGGCCGCGGGGACTCCGCGGAAGGAGCCCGTCGTGGCGAAGACGTCCTCGTGGACCGGGACCCGGCGGTGCGAACCCGTCGCTGTGAAGGCGTCCTCGGCGACCGGGACCCCGCGGTGCGAGCCCGTCGAGGTCATCGGCGAGTCGAGGGTGACCTGCGGGAAGCCGACCGCGGGGGTGCCGAAGGCCGGGGTGTCGTAGACCGGGGCGTCATAGACCGGCGTGCCGAAGGCCGAGCTGTCGTAGACCGGGGTGCCGGAGGCAGGGCTGTCGTAGACGGGAGCGTCGAAGGCGGGGCCGTCGTGGACCGGAGTGCCGAAGGCAGGGCTGTCGTCGTAGACCGGGGTGCCGAAGGCGGGGCTGTCGTAGGCCGGGGCTGCCGGACGGGTGCGCGGGGCCCCGCGCCAGTCCCCGTACGTCGCACCGGTGCCGGCGGCCGCACCCCAGGCTCCGCCGGGCTCGTGCTGTTCCGGGTGTCCGCCGCGCGCGGCGGACACCGGCTCGCGGCGCGGCGGGGCCGCGTACCCGCGGGGGGCGGCGGCCGGCTCGGCCCACCCGGCCGGGGCCGGGGCCGCGGCCCGGGCGCCGGCCTGTTCGGCCGGCTGCGGATGGCCTGAGCCGGGGCCGGGAGCCTGGCCCGACTCCTTGCGACTATGTCGTCCCACGTCTTCAGACCTTGCCGTCCTCGTCGGTGTTCACGGTGTGCTCCGCCGCGGCCGGATCCGCTGCGCCCGGGTCCGGCTCGGCGCCGTGCCCGTCGGTGGAGGCGGCGGCGTCCAGCAGCTCCCGGAAGGCGGCCGCGACCACCTCGGGGTACTCCATCATCGCCACGTGCCCCGCCTCGGGCAGGGACAGCAGACGCGAACCCCGGTAGGCCGCGGCGGCCTTGCGCGCCATACGGTACGAGACGAGCTGGTCCCGGCCACCGTAGACCAGCAGGGTCGGTGCGAGCACCCGCTGTGCCTGGCGCCACAGTCCGTGCTGGCCACCGAGGGTGTAGGCATCGACGATGCCGCGCGAGGACCGGGTCATCGCGTCCCAGAAGTACGGCAGTGCGAGCCGCCGTTCCATTTCCTCGACGGCCAGCTCGAACGCCTCGGGCGTCACTCGCGAGGGGTCCCCGTAGCAGAGGTCCGTCACCCCCCGGGTGCGCTGCTCTGCGCTCAGGCCCCGGGTGAGGCGGCCGAAGAGCCCGGCCACGCCGGGCACGGCGAGCAGCGCGGTCGGCACGGCCGACTTCTGCACGCGCAGTTCCGGCAGGGCCGGGGAGACCAGCGTCAGCGTGCGCACCAAGTCGGGCCGGACGGCCGCGACCCGGGTGGAGACGGCGCCGCCGAGGGAGTTGCCGAACAGGTGCACCGGTCCGCGTCCGGCGGCGTCGAGGTGCCGGATGACGGCGCGCGCGAGGCCGGTGACGGAGTAGTCCCGGTCGGCGGGCGGCGGGGACCAGCCGAAGCCGGGCAGGTCCAGGGCCTCGCCGTCGACGGAATCGGCCAGCCGCGCCATGAGCGCGGACCAGTTCGCCGAGGATCCGCCGAGCCCGTGGACGAACAGCGCGGGCGGCAATCCGGCCCGGACCGGCGGGCGGACCCGTACGGCCATTTCCAGCCCGGGCAGCCGGTCGGTGCGCAGCTGCTCACCTTCGGCCACGCGCACGGCCCCCACCTGGGAAGACTGGCCGGAAGACGAGGGGTCGGTGGACCGTACGCCCGGCAGCTCGGTCGAAGACATGGGGCAATGTTACGAGACGATCACGCGGGTCCTCTTGTGTTCGCCGTCACAGATGCTTGCGGAACCGCCTAGCGGGGTATGCGCGATCCTCCTAGGCTCGTAAGTGGAAAGGGGTGCTCCATGACTGTCGACCCTGCGGAACCGGACACCTTCCAGTCAGAGCTGCGGGACAACCTCGATGCGGAAGCCCCCGAGGCGGATGCGGCGGAGCAGAACACGGAGTTGAACCCGACCGAGGACGATCCGCTCACCCCTGTCGGCCAGCGCGAAGCCTCCGAGGGGGACGCCGCGGAGCAGACCCGGGTGGTGCCCCTGGACGATGACGACTACCGCTGAGCCAGCGCTGACCAGCATCTCCGGTGGGTGACCGGCGGTCCGTACCGCGAGAAAACTCGGCTTGAACCCTCCAGATTCGGTTACCGAAAAGTACGATGGCCGCGCGGCGCAAGGCGCACTGTGTTCTAGAGAAAGTGGGAGGCGGCGTGACAGCCATCGAGCAGACCGAGGCAGCGCGTCCGCGGGGCACGCGACTTCCGCGCCGGGCCCGGCGCAACCAGCTCCTGGGTGCCGCCCAGGAGGTCTTCGTCGCGCAGGGTTACCACGCAGCGGCCATGGACGACATCGCGGAGCGTGCCGGCGTCAGCAAGCCGGTGCTCTACCAGCACTTTCCCGGCAAGCTCGACCTCTACCTGGCGCTCCTGGACCAGCACTGCGAGTCCCTGCTGCTCGCCGTGCGCACCGCGCTGGCGTCGACGAACGACAACAAGATGCGCGTCGCCGCGACGATGGACGCCTATTTCGCGTACGTGGAGGACGAGGGCGGCGCCTTCCGGCTCGTCTTCGAGTCCGACCTGACCAACGAGCCGGCCGTGCGCGAGCGCGTCGACCGCGTCTCGCTGCAGTGCGCCGAGGCCATCTCGGACGTCATCGCCGAGGACACCGGCCTGTCCAAGGACGAGTCGATGCTGCTGGCCGTGGCCCTGGGCGGGGTCTCGCAGGTCGTGGCCCGGTACTGGCTGTCGAGCGAGAGCCCGGTCGCCCGTGACACCGCGGTGGGGTTGCTGACCTCCCTCGCCTGGCGCGGAATCGCCGGCTTCCCGCTGCACCCGACGGACGCCTGAGCTGCGCCGGCCCGGCTTTCCGGGCCGGCCCCGGCGGTCCCCGCCGGTCTGACCGGCGGCTGTTCGCTGCGAGCGTTTTCGCCGCGCGGCGGACACGTCCCCTCTCCGGGCTAATGTGGACCGGGTAACGGCGCGGCTGATCGCGCGAACCGGACCGTCGGAGGGACAAGGCCGTGGAGGTCAAGATCGGCGTGCAGCACGCACCCCGGGAGATCGTGCTCGAGAGCGACCTGAGTGCCGAGGAGCTGGAGAGCATCGTCACCGCCGCCCTGTCCGGCTCGGCGCCGCTGCTGAGCCTCACGGACATCAAGGGCCGCAAGGTCCTGGTGCCGTCCGAGCGCCTGTCGTACGTCGACCTGGGCGAGCCCAGCGTGCGCAAGGTCGGCTTCGGCGCTCTCTGAGCACCCTGAAGTACCGAGAACGGCCCGGTGGAGGACTCCGCCGGGCCGTTTCCGTTTCCTCCGCTTCGGGTAGGACCGCTGTAAGACACGCTCCCGGTACGCCCCGGTACGTCCGCCGCTCGAGAGGATCTTCCATGCTGCTGATCGAGGCGCTCGGCTCCGCTCTCCTGGGCCTCGCCCTGGCCGGGGCTGCCGTGCGTGTGCTCGGCCCGCGGCTGCCGTCCTCGCGGGTGGTCCTGGCGAGCGGAGTGGCGGGCGCCCTCTTCGGGGCCTATCTGACGCACACCGCGCTGGGCCCCGGGCACAACACCTTGTTCGCGACCCTCATCGGCGGCGCCCTCGTCTCGGCGGTGGTCCTGTCCCTGCTGCTGCGGCCCGCGGGCCGGGCGGGGAGGCCGCCCCGCCGGGCTCCGTTTTCGGTTCCGACGCGGGGCTAGACGGCCCCACCGACCCATGACGCCTGATGCATGACCTCGGCCCCCGCACGGAAGCTTCCGTGCGGGGGCCGAGGTATGTCCGTCTTCGGGGCCGGGACTACGCCGCCAGTCCCAGGGCCGCCATGCGCTTGGTGTGCGCCTTGGTGATCCGGGTGAACATCTCGCCGACGGCCGCCAGGTCGAAGCCGGCCGCCATTCCGTCCACCCCGCCGACCAGCATGGTGGAGAGCGCGTCGCGCTCGGCGACGACGCGCTGCGCCTGCGAGAGCGCCTCGCCCATCAGCCGGCGGGCCCACAGCGCGAGCCGGCCGCCGCAGCGCGGGTCGGCCTCGATGGCGGCGCGCACCTTCTCGACGGCGAAACCGCCGTGGCCGGTGTCGTCGAGCACGCTCACGACGAGCCCGCGGGTGTCGGTGTCGAGGTGGGTGGCCACCTCGCGGTAGAAGTCGCTGGCGATGGAGTCGCCGACGTACGCCTTGACCAGGCCCTCCAGCCAGTCCGACGGGGCGGTCTGGCGGTGGAAGTCGTCGACGCCCTTCGCGAAGGGCTCCATCGCGGCGGTGGCGTCCTCGTCGATCGCGGCGAGCCGGTCGCGCAGGCGCTCGAAGTGGTGGAACTCGGCGGAGGCCATCTTCGCGAGCTCGGCCTTGTCCCCGAGGGTGGGCGCGAGCTTGGCGTCCTCCGCGAGGCGTTCGAAGGCCGCGAGCTCGCCGTACGCGAGCGCCCCGAGGAGGTCCACCACGGCGGCGCGGTACTGCGGCGACGTGGAGGCCGTGGCCCAGTCCTGGGCGGCGATGCCGGCTGCCTCGGCGGGGGCGCCTTCGTCGGCGGGCGATGCGTTTTCAACGGTCGACATGCTCCGCACAATAGCTCGCCGAAACGCACCACGAACCACCTGCTCAGTCCACGTAAACGCGCCTACCTGGTGAATTCACCCGACACGGCTGCGAGATTCCGGGGTACAGTGGTAATGCGCCTGCCGAACACTCGGCGGGCCATCCGAATGAGGATGCCCGGTCGGTGGCCCGATCGGCTCCACCCGACCGCCCTCGGCGTGATGCGTGCGTTCATACGTACCGTCCCACGAGGGGCCCCCTCAGCGGCATAAAGCGCCTGAGCGATGGCTCGTGGTCCCGCGCAGCTTCGTACGTACGTAGTAGTACTGCAAGCCCGGCACGGTACGACCCCCTTCGCCGCCTCGCGCCGCGTCTCACAGAAGAGGCAGCACCCTGACTACGTTCCGAGACCTCGGGATCTTTCCCGAGACGGCCGAAGCCCTTGAGGCCGTCGGCATTGTGTCCCCCTTCCCGATCCAGGAGATGACCCTCCCCGTCGCCATGTCCGGCACGGACGTCATCGGCCAGGCCAAGACCGGTACCGGCAAGACGCTCGGTTTCGGCCTCCCCCTGCTGGAGCGCGTCGTCGTCCCCGCGGACGTCGAGGCGGGCCGTTCCACGCCGGATCAGCTCACCGACGCCCCGCAGGCCCTCGTGGTGGTTCCGACCCGCGAGCTCTGCACCCAGGTCACCAACGACCTCCTCACCGCGGGCAAGGTCCGCAACGTCCGCGTCCTCGCCATATACGGCGGCCGCGCGTACGAGCCTCAGGTCGAGGCGCTCAAGAAGGGCGTCGACGTCATCGTCGGCACCCCGGGCCGCCTGCTCGACCTGGCCGGACAGAAGAAGCTCGACCTCTCCAAGGTCAAGGCCCTCGTCCTGGACGAGGCCGACGAAATGCTCGACCTGGGCTTCCTGCCCGACGTCGAGAGGATCATGAGCTACCTGCCGGCCAAGCGTCAGACGATGCTGTTCTCGGCGACCATGCCGGGTGCGGTCATCGGCCTGGCCCGCCGGTACATGACCCAGCCGACGCACATCCGCGCCGTCTCGGAAGACGGTGAGGGCGCGACCGTCGCCAACACCACGCAGCACGTCTTCCGTGCGCACAACATGGACAAGCCGGAGCTCGTCTCCCGCATCCTGCAGGCCGAAGGCCGCGGGCTCGCCATGATCTTCTGCCGCACCAAGCGCACCGCGGCCGACATCGCCGAGCAGCTCGAGAAGCGCGGCTTCGCGTCCGGCGCCGTCCACGGCGACCTGGGCCAGGGCGCCCGCGAGCAGGCGCTGCGCGCCTTCCGCAACGGCAAGGTCGACGTGCTGGTCTGCACCGACGTCGCCGCGCGCGGTATCGATGTCGAGGGTGTCACCCACGTCATCAACTACCAGACGCCCGAGGACGAGAAGACCTTCCTGCACCGCGTGGGCCGCACCGGCCGCGCGGGCAAGAAGGGCATCGCCGTCACCCTGGTCGACTGGGACGACATCCCGCGCTGGCAGCTGATCAACAAGGCGCTGGAGCTGGACTTCCACGACCCGGTGGAGACGTACTCCACGTCCCCGCACCTGTACGAGCAGATGAACATCCCGGCCGGCACCAAGGGCGTCCTGCCGCGCGCCGAGCGCACGCGGGCCGGCCTGAAGGCCGAGAACCTGGAAGACCTGGGCGAGACCGGCGGCCGCGGTGGCCGTGGCGGCCGCGACGGTGGCCGTGACAGCGGCCGCGACGGTGGCCGTGACCGTGGACGCGATGCCGGCCGCGACGGTGGACGTGACGGTGGCCGCAGTGCCGCCGCCCCGGTCGCCGAGGAGCGTCCCGCCCGTGCCCCGCGCCAGCGCCGCCGCACCCGTGGCGGCTCGGACCAGGGCGCCGAGCTCCTGACCCCGGTGACCGTCGAGGCCACCCCGGTCGCCGCCGCGGCCCCGGTCGCCCCGGCGGTCCAGGCGGTCCAGGCGGTCCAGGCGGTCCAGGCGGTCCAGGCCCCGGAGGCTCCGGCCGCCGACGAGGCGCGCAAGCCGCGCCGTCGCCGGACCCGGTCGGCCGCTCCGGCCGCCACCTTCGTGTCCCCCGCGGCGAAGCTGGAGCCCCTGGCCCCGTTCGTCAGGGAGCCGGAGCCGGACTTCCAGATCGCCCCGCCGGTCGAGCCGGTCCGGGAGCGCCGTACCAGCGCCCCCCGGAGCAGCGCCCCGCGTGTCCGTGCCCCCCGCAAGGCAGCGGCCGCTCCGGCCGCCGCCCCGGTGGCCGAGGTCGTCGCCCAGGCCGCCGTGGTCGAGGCTCCGGCCGTCGTCGCGGTCGCGGTAGCCGAGGAGGCCCCGGTCAAGCCGAAGCGCACGCGGACCCGCAAGGTCGCGGCTGCCGCCCCGGCCGCCGAGGTCGTCGCCGAAGCTGCCGCTCCGGTGGCGGAGGAGGCTCCGGTCAAGCCGAAGCGCACCCGCACCCGCAAGGTCGCGGCTGCCGCCCCGGAGGCTCCGGCCGCCGAGGCCGCCGCTCCGGTCGCCGACGAGGCTCCGGTCAAGCCGAAGCGCACGCGGACCCGCAAGGCCGCCTCCGCGGTGGAGACCCCGGAGGCGTAACGCCTTGCCGATGGCCCCGGTCCCCTTTCGAGGGGGCCGGGGCCATCGGCGTACCCGGTCCGCGCGGAGCTCCCGTACGGACGTACGGGGCTCCCGTACAGGCGTACGGGCCGGTAACCTCGGGCCATGAGCAAGCCCCCGACCCTCACGCTCCCGCCCGCGGCCCGTGCGCACCGCCTGGCCACGGCCCGCGGCGAGTTCGCCGTGCACGAGGCCGTGCCCGCGGGGCCGGCCCGCGGTACCGCCCTGCTGGTGCCCGGTTACACCGGCAGCAAGGAGGACTTCATCGGCCTCCTCGGGCCGCTGGCCGACGCCGGGTACCGAGTGGTCGCCGTCGACGGCCGCGGCCAGCACGAGAGCGGCGGCCCGCGCACGCAGGCCCCGTACGCCCTGGCGGAACTGGCGCGGGACGTCCTCGCGCAGACCGCCGCCCTGGGCGCGGCCGGTCCGGTGCACCTGCTGGGGCATTCGCTGGGCGGGCTGATCGTCCGGGCGGCCGTGGTCCGCGATCCGGCCCCGTACGCCAGCCTCACGCTGCTGAGCAGCGGCCCGGGCGCGGTCTGCGCGGACCAGCAGGGCCGTACGAAGCTCCTGGTCTCGGCGCTGGAGGCGATGGGCGACGACATGCCGGGCATCTGGGCGGCCATGCGCGCCATGGATCCGCGCGACGCACCCGCCGAGGAACCGGCCCTCGCGGACTTCCTGCGCGCCCGCTGGCTGGGCACCCTCCCCGAGCAGCTGATGGTCACCGGCCGGGCGCTGATCGAGGAGCCGGACCGGATCGACGAGCTCGCCGCCGCGGCGCCCGGACTGGCGAAACTGGTGCTGTCCGGGGAGTCGGACCCGGTGTGGCCGGTGTCGGAGATGGACGCGATGGCGCACCGGCTGGGCGCGGCGCGGGTGGTGGTCCCGGGGACGGAACACTCTCCGAACGCCGAGGATCCGGCGGCCACGGCGGCGGCGCTGGAGGCGTTCTGGAAGGCCTCCGAGGAGTCCTCCGCGTAGCCCTGCGAGGGTCCTCTGACGTCTCCGACACCCGTTAGTAGTTAGACAAGGAAAAAATTTCCTTAGCGTAGGGAATGTTTGCGGCTTACACTTCGTTAACCCTGTACAAGGAGAAACACTGACGAAGGGAGAAGCCCCATGCGCTTCGAGATTCTGCGCCTGGACGACGTCGACGGATCTGCCGTGGACAGCACCGTCGTGGACGCGGCCTCCGTCAACCGGATCGTGCAGCAGGCCGCGGCCGTCGGCCAGCGCATCCTGATCCGACCGGCTGAGACCGTGTCCAACTGACCGCGTCCACCTATTCGCCGAACGCCCCCGCACCGATCCCGGTGCGGGGGCGTTCGCATGCGCGCGTCCGGCGCTACGAGCTCTCGATCACCTGGAGCACGCCGTTGATGATCTGCTGGACCGCGATCGCGGACAGCATCATGCCCGCCAGGCGCGTCACGAGGACCACGCCGCCGTCCTTGATCACGCGGATGATGACGAGCGAGTAGCGCATCACCACCCACAGCACGATGTGCATCGCGACGATCGCAGCCCACACCGAGAACTGGCCGGTGACCCCGTCGGCCTTCTGCACGGCCAGGATCACCGAGACGATCGCGCCGGGCCCGGCGAGCAGCGGCATCCCGAGCGGGACGAGCGCGACGTTCACGTCCTTGGTCTGCTTCGGCTCGTCGGTCTTGCCGGTGAGCAGGTCGAGCGCGATGAGCAGGAGCAGCAGCCCGCCCGCGATCATCAGGGCCGGCACGGAGACGTGCAGGTAGTCGAGGATCTGCTGGCCGCAGAGGCCGAAGACGGCGATGACGCCGAAGGCGACGCAGACGGCCTGCCAGGCCATGCGGCGCTGCACCTTGGCGGGGCGGCCGGAGGTCAGCGCGAGGAAGATGGGCGTGATCCCCGGAGGGTCCATAATCACAAAAAGCGTGAGAAAGAGGGATCCGAAGACGGCGAAATCGAGCACAGTGATGCCTTGCAGGAGAGGGGTGTCACGAAAAAGAGGGGGAAGGGCGGGAGGGGCGGCGACAGAGGTCAGCCGCGTACGCGTCCACCGGCGCCGGGAACCGGGAACGCCCCGGTGGCACGGCGGGTGATCTCGCCGTAGATCTCGGGGTCGGTCGTGTACTCCCCGAGGCGGCAGGTCTTGCGGCTGCCGTGGTAATCGCTGGATCCGGTGGTCAGCAGACCGAGATCGGCGGCCAGGCCGCGCAGGCGCGCGCGGGTGGCCTCGTCGTGGTCCATGTGGTCGACCTCGATGCCGTCGAGGCCGGCCGAGGCGAGAGCGGCTATCGCACTCTCGGGCACGCAGGTGCCGCGCTTGACGGCGGCGGGGTGCGCGAAGACGGTGACCCCGCCGGCCGCCTTGACCAGGCGGATCGCGTCGAAGGGGTCGAGCTCGTGCTTCTCGGCGTACGCGCGGCCCCCGTCGGCGAGCCAGTCCGCGGTGAACGCGTCCGACACGGTGCGCACGACGCCCAGCTCGACGAGCGCGGCGGCGATGTGCGGGCGGCCCACGGAGCCGTCACCGGCGATCCGGGCCACCTGCTCCCAGGTGATGTCCACCCCGAGGCCCTGCAGCTTGCCGATCATGGCCTGCGCGCGCGGGACGCGGTCGTCGCGTACGAGCTCCCGCTCGCGGTGGAGCTCGGGCTCTTCGGGGTCGAAGAGGTACGCCAGCATGTGCATGCCGATGCCGTCGAGCCGGCAGCTCAGCTCGGCGCCGGTCACCAGGGTCAGCCCCTGGGGCAGTGCGGCGATGGCCTCGCGGTATCCGGCGACGGTGTCGTGGTCGGTCAGCGCCACCACGTCGAGCCCCGCACCGGCGGCGTTGCGGACCAGCTCGGCCGGGGTGTCCGTACCGTCCGAGGCCGTGGAGTGGGCGTGCAGATCGATGCGCACAGCCGAACTCCAGGGTTCACACGCGGACGGGGGACACTCCAGGATACCGTCCGCTTTTCCCGGTAAGGGCCCCACAGGCCCGGCCGCGCCGGGGACCGCAGGACGGCCCGCGCCGGGCGGCCGCCGGACGGAGTCCGGCGCAGCGCCGCGAAACCGGGGAGGCGCCCCCGGCGCCGAGCCGCGCGAGCGGCGCGTCAGGAGGACAGAATGCGGGGGCTCAGGGCGCCGCAGGGCAGCAGCTCGACCTCGGCTCCCGCGTCGCGCAGGTCGGTCAGGACCAGCTCGTCGTACATCAGCAGGCCCGACTGCTCCGGCCAGACGATCGCCCACAGCCACAGCCCGCGCGCCTCTCCGGCGAAGACGGCCCGGTCCTCGGGGACGCCGGTGACGTGCCAGAGCGGCGTCGGGCGCCCGGCGGCGACCACCTTGGCGTGCGGCGGGGCGGAGACGTTCATGTAGCGGCCCGGGTCGGGGGCGTCGAGGCCGGCGAAGCGCGCGCCCAGGCCGACGCCCAGCTCCTCGGCGATCAGCAGCAGCTCGCCGATGCCGCCGAGCGGGCCGGGCCCCGAGCAGGCCACGGCGGTGGCCCGGCCGCCGCTGCGGTCGTCACCGGCGGAGGCGATCCCGGTGAACAGCCAGCCGACGGGCAGCGGCCAGGGCATCCAGACCGGCACCTGCGCCCGGTTCACCACCACGCCCAGGCCTTCGACGCTCGGCGGGATCACGGGCTGCAGGGGATGGACCGTGCCGTGTATCGCGCACTGCCAGGAGTCGGCGAAAAGACCGGGCGCCCTGACCCGGCCACCACACTTCGGGCAACTCGGTTCGCCCCTCATAAGAAGCCACGCTCCTCCCCGCCGCGCGCCCCGTCAAGATGCGATCACCCGTCCGGGCGGCCGGGCGGCGGCCCGATGCTCAGTCCAGTGGGACTGCCGTACGCAGAGGGTCCCGCAGATCCGTGCCGCGCGCGAGCCAGCGTTCCTGCAGGGCGGCCGCTCCGTGGACCCGTTTCCACGCCGCCTCGTTCGCCGTCATCGGCAGGAGGGGGAAGAAGGAGACGGGGTCCATCGGGTCGTCCAGGACGAGGTCCTCCACCAGCCCGCCGGGCTCCGCGACGAGCACGGAGGTGAACGGGGCCCCCTCCCACAGGGGTTCGCCCACGTCCAGTGAGGCTCCGGGCGTCACGATGAGCCCTTCCACCTGGGGCGAGGCCGCCAGTACGGCCAGCGGCCGCAGCAGCCTGTCGGTGGGCGCGAGCCCGCCCCGTACGGTCAGCACGAGCTCCGCGCGCGGGCCGCGGACCGGGTCGGAGACCACCGCCGTGGGGTCGGTCATGGGCTGGGCGGACATGCCGAGGGTCGCGTACCGCACCAGGTCGCCCTCGGTGAAGCGGAGGACTTCGAAGCGGTCGGTGCCCAGGAAGGTGACGGCGGCGCGGGCGTCGGGTTCGCCGAGCGCGGCGCGCAGCCGGGCTTCCACAAGGGCCAGAATTTCTGCCATGGAGCGAGCATAGAACTCGTATCAGCCGGGTAAAGAGCGGCTCTTGACCATCCGTCGGCTGATATCGTTGACCGCTGGTCGGGGACGCTCTCAGAAGAGAAGTTTCAGTGCCCCGGCGACAGGACGTCCCTTACGGGGGACCGGCCGGAGGAGGTGGGGCTGCGGTGCATCGAAGTCGATCGCACAGTACGTGCGGTACCTCTCGCTCTTCCACTTCGCCGACGGGCGCGCCGCGCCCCCTTTGATCCGCGCGTCTTTGAATCCAGACGCCGGATCGGTCGAAGAGCGACGGAAGCACTGTGTCCTCCCGTCCTGATCCTTCCGCCTGCCCGCCCGGACTGCCGACCGGGTGAGGGTGCCGTCCGGAAGGACCTCCCACCCGTACGGTCCGCAGCCGTGCGCGCGAAGGAGCCTGCCATGTCGATGCTGCCCTACCTCCGTGCCGCCGTCCGCCCCGCACTGCGCAGGTCCACGCCGGCGCAGCCGGGCTACGACACCACCCGCGACCCGTCCGCGAACAGCGCGGTGGTCGACTGCGCCGTCTACCGCGACGGGCGGCGCGCCGTGCGCGCGCCGGGAGCCCCCTGCCTGACGCCCCGTGAGGCGCTGCGCGAGGTCCGCGCGGACGGCGGATTCGCGTGGATCGGCCTGCACGAGCCGACCGAGGCCGAGTTCGCCGGGATCGCCGCCGTGTTCGGACTGCACCCGCTCGCGGTGGAGGACGCGGTGCACGCGCACCAGCGGCCGAAGCTGGAGCGCTACGACGACACCCTCTTCACCGTCTTCAAGACGATCCACTACGTCGAGCACGCCGAACTCACCGCCACCAGCGAGGTGGTGGAGACCGGCGAGGTGATGTGCTTCACCGGCCCCGACTTCGTCATCACCGTCCGGCACGGCGGCCACGGCTCCCTCAAGGGCCTGCGCCACCGCCTCCAGGACGATCCGGCGCTCCTCGCCAAGGGCCCGTCGGCCGTCCTGCACTCCCTCGCCGACCACGTGGTCGACGGGTACATCGCCGTCGCCGCGGCCGTCCAGGACGACATCGACGAGGTGGAGAGCGAGGTCTTCGCCGCCCCCGCCAAGGGCAGTGCGCGCGGCGGCGACGCGGGCCGCATCTACCAGCTCAAGCGCGAGGTGCTGGAGTTCAAGCGGGCCGTCTCCCCGCTGCTGCGCCCCATGGAGCTGCTCAGCGAGCGCCCGATGCGGCTGGTGGAGCCCGACATCCAGAAGTACTTCCGCGACGTCGCCGACCATCTGGCCCGCGTGCACGAGCAGGTCGTCGGCTTCGACGAGCTGCTGAACTCCATCCTCCAGGCCAACCTGGCGCAGGCGACCGTCGCGCAGAACGAGGACATGCGCAAGATCACCTCCTGGGCGGCGATCATCGCCGTGCCCACGATGATCTGCGGCGTGTACGGAATGAACTTCGAGCACATGCCTGAGCTCCAGTGGCGCTACGGCTATCCGATGGTGATGGCCACCATCGCCGGGACCTGTTTCACCATCCACCGGGCCCTGCGGCGCCACGGCTGGCTGTGAGGGCGCTGGCTGTGAGGGCGCCGGGGGCGCTGGCTACCCTGTGCGCATGACTCTCAGCGCGCTCGATCTGGCCCTCGTCGAGGAGGCCACCAAGAAGTCCGGCCTCATCTGGGTCCGCGGCTCCGGGGCGGACCGCGGCCTGTGGCACGCCTGGGTGGACGGCGCGGCGCACGTGCTCGGCGACGGGCCCGGGGAGCAGCCGTTCCCGGGGCTCGCGGACGGGGCCGCGGCCGAGGTGACCGTGCGCAGCAAGGACAAGGGCGGCCGGCTCGTCGCGTGGACGGCGACCGTACGCGAGCTCGTGCCCGGCAGCGAGCCGTGGGAGGCCGCGGTGGCCGAGCTCAAGGGCAAGCGGCTCAACGCGCCCGACTCCGCCGAGATGACCGCCCGCTGGGCGCGGGAGTGCCGGCTGCTGCGCCTGGAGCCGGAGTCGGTCCGGGCCGCCCTCCCCGAGGGTTCGCTGGCGGCGGCTCCGCTGGGCTCCCCGGCGACGACCCGGCAGCCCGTCCCGGCCGGTCTGCCGAAGCTGCTGCTGAAGCGGAAGAAGAAGGCCTCCCGCTAGGCGGAGCGGGCCAGGCGAGATCCGAAAGAGACGGCCTAGCCCTGCGGGTTGGCGCCCTGGCCCGAGCCCTGGCCGGAGCCGCCCTCCTGGTCCTTGGTCGTGGGCAGCTCGGATCCGTAGTCCACGGTCTGGTCGGGCGCGGGCGCGGTGAGCTCGACCGGCTTGCCCCATTCCGCGAGGGTCACCCGGCCGGCGCCGCCCGCGCGTTCCATGAGGAGCGGGTACGGCGTGCCCTCCAGGGAGACCGAGAGCTTGCCGCCCTTGCCCTGGTCCGCCGAGACCTGGACGGCGCGGGTGGGGCCGACCTTGGTGTAGTCCTCGCCCTTGGTGAGCTTCCCGTCGAGCCCGAGCAGCCCGTCGAGCATGACCTGCATGTCGGTGAACCCGCGGAACTGCTTGTAGGAGGGGTCGCCCTCGGGCACCTTGACGAACTTGTCGCCGAGCTTGCCGGCCGCCTCGGACTGGCCCCAGAAGGCGGCGCCCGCCTTGAGGTAGAGCTGCTCGCCGACCCGCAGCAGCTGGAAGGTGGTGTCGTCCTGGGACTTCACCTCGCCGGAGCCGCCGTCCGCCCCGAGCCGCATGTCCAGGGTGAAGGACTTGCCGCCGCTGACGAGCGTGCCGGACAGGTGGACCGACTGTGCCCCGGTGACGGCCGTCTTCGCCTTGTCCTCGATCTGGTCGGCGGACAGCTTCCCGACCCCGTTCGTTCCCTCGTCGGGATCCGCTCCGCACCCCGTGCCGACGACGGCCAGGCCCGCGCACAGGGCACTGACGAAGGCGGCCCGGCGCAGCCGCGGGGCGGGGAAATAGGCGGTCACGGGCAGGTGCCCCTCTCGTTGCGTGGCGAGCAGCTGGCAGCGTACCCGCCCGTACGCGGGCCCCTGCGCGGCGCCCGCGCACAGCCCGTGGGGACGCACGTGCGGGGGTCGCGGGGGCGCCGCGCGGACGCTGCGCCGATGCCGGGGGCGGGCCCGGCCGGACGGCCCCATCAGGAGGTTGCGTGCGGTACGGGCTAACCTGAGGGCGGCAGTACCGGTGATCGACGGATGACGCAGCTCGTAGGAGGCGCTCGGATGGCGGCAGGCGCCCCACGGATCTTCGTCTCACATCTGTCGGGTGTGCCCGTCTTCGACCCCAACGGCGACCAGGTGGGCCGGGTACGCGACCTCGTCGCGATGCTCCGCGTGGGCGGCCGGCCGCCCCGGCTGCTGGGCCTGGTGGTCGAGGTCGTCAGCCGGCGCCGGATCTTCCTGCCCATGACCCGGGTGACGGGCGTCGAGTCCGGCCAGGTGATCACCACCGGCGTGGTCAACATGCGGCGCTTCGAGCAGCGCCCCACCGAGCGGCTGATCCTCGGCGAACTGCTGGACCGGCGGGTGCGCCTGGTCGCGGACGGCGAGGAGGTCACCGTCCTGGACGTGGCCATCCAGCAGCTGCCGGCCCGCCGCGACTGGGAGATCGACCGGATCTTCGTACGGAAGGGCAAGTCGGGCGCGCTGCGGCGGCGCGGCGAGACCCTGACCGTGGAGTGGTCGGCGGTGACGGGCTTCTCGCTGGAGGAGCACGGGCAGGGCGCCGAGAACCTGGTCGCCACCTTCGAGCAGATGCGCCCCGCGGACGTGGCGAACGTCCTGCACCACCTGACGCCGAAGCGGCGTGCCGAGGTGGCGAGCGCGCTGGACGACGACCGGCTCGCGGACGTCATGGAGGAGCTGCCCGAGGACGAGCAGGTGGAGATCCTCGGGAAGCTGAAGGAGGAGCGCGCGGCCGACGTCCTGGAGGCGATGGACCCGGACGACGCGGCCGACCTGCTCTCGGAGCTGCCGGAGGACGACAAGGAACGGCTGCTGACGCTGATGCGGCCGGACGACGCCGCCGACGTGCGGCGCCTGCTGTCGTACGAGGAGAACACCGCGGGCGGTCTGATGACCACGGAGCCGATCGTGCTGCGCCCCGACGCGACGGTCGCCGACGCGCTGGCCCGCGTACGGCAGTCGGACCTGTCGCCGGCGCTGGCCGCCCAGGTGTACGTGTGCCGGCCGCCGGACGAGACGCCGACGGGCAAGTACCTGGGTACGGTGCACTTCCAGCGGCTGCTGCGCGATCCGCCGTTCACCCTGGTCAGCTCGATCGTGGACACGGGCCTGGCGCCGCTGCGGCCGGACGCCTCGCTGCCGGTGGTGACCAGCTACCTGGCCGCGTACAACATGGTCGCGGTCCCGGTCGTCGACGAGAGCGGCTCGCTGCTGGGCGCGGTCACCGTGGACGACGTACTGGACCACCTGCTCCCGGACGACTGGCGGGAGACGGACTTCCATTCGGAGGGCGCAGGCGGGCCCGAGGACTCCGAGCGTGCGGAAGGAGCCCTGCGTGGGAACTGACCGGGGGCGCGGCGAGCGCGAGCAGGCACGCGAGCGGCGCAAGGAGCAGATCCGGGAGCGGCGCGAGCACGCCCGGGCGCAGGCGCGCGAGAACGGGCTGGCGGAGGCCGCCGCGGAGCGGGCGGAACGTTCCTCTTTCGAGCGCGGCGAGCGGGCTAAGGCCGGTCAGTCGACCGGGTCGAGCGCGCTGTCGCGCTCGCGCACCCGGCTCGACCTGCCGCGACCGGCCCGCCGCCGGCTGCTGCCGGAGTACGACCCGGAGGCCTTCGGGCGGCTGTCGGAGCGGGTCGCGCGGTTCCTCGGCACGGGCCGGTTCATCGTCTGGATGACGGTCGTCATCATCATCTGGGTGCTCTGGAACATCTTTGCGCCGGAGAGCGTGCGCTTCGACCAGTACCCCTTCATCTTCCTGACCCTGATGCTGTCGCTCCAGGCCTCCTACGCGGCCCCGCTGATCCTCCTGGCGCAGAACCGCCAGGACGACCGGGACCGGGTCAACCTGGAGCAGGACCGCAAGCAGAACGAACGCTCGCTGGCCGACACCGAGTACCTGACCCGGGAAATCGCGGCCCTGCGGATGGGTCTGGGGGAGGTCGCCACGCGCGACTGGATCCGGTCCGAGTTCCAGGATCTGATCAAGGAGATGGACGAGCGGCGGCTATTCCCCGCGGAGAGTGACGAAGGCGACCGCTAGCAGCCTTTCCTGAGGCCCGCCACCGCGCCGTACCATCGGGGGCATGGCTACCGACACAAGCTCCGCCTCCGCCGCTGCCGTGCCCGAACAGGACGCGATCCTGGACGCGCTGGCGACGGTGAACGACCCCGAGATCCACCGGCCGATCACCGAGCTGGGCATGGTCAAATCGGTGGAGATCGGTGACGGCGGCGAGGTCGCCGTCACCGTGTTCCTGACCGTGTCGGGCTGCCCCATGCGCGAGACCATCACCAACCTGGTCACCGAGGCCGTGCAGAAGGTCCCCGGCGTCACCTCGGTCGCCGTCACGCTGGACGTGATGAGCGACGAGCAGCGCAAGGACCTCGCGGCGACCCTGCGCGGCGGCACCGCCGAGCGCGAGGTCCCCTTCGCCCAGCCCGGCTCGCTGACCCGCGTCTACGCGGTCGCCTCCGGCAAGGGCGGCGTCGGCAAGTCCTCGGTCACCGTGAACCTGGCGGCGGCGATGGCGGCCGACGGCCTCAAGGTCGGTGTCGTCGACGCCGACATCTACGGCCACAGCGTGCCGCGCATGCTCGGCGTGGAGGGCCGCCCCACCCAGGTCGAGAACATGATCATGCCGCCGTCGGCGCACGGCGTGAAGGTCATCTCCATCGGCATGTTCACCCCGGGCAACGCGCCCGTGGTGTGGCGCGGTCCGATGCTGCACCGGGCCCTCCAGCAGTTCCTGGCCGACGTGTTCTGGGGCGACCTGGACGTCCTGCTGCTCGACCTGCCGCCGGGCACGGGCGACATCGCGATCTCCGTGGCCCAGCTCGTGCCCAACGCCGAGATCCTCGTCGTGACCACCCCGCAGCAGGCGGCGGCCGAGGTCGCGGAGCGGGCCGGCTCGATCGCCGTGCAGACCCACCAGAAGATCGTCGGCGTCGTCGAGAACATGTCCGGGCTGCCCTGCCCGCACTGCGACGAGATGGTCGACGTGTTCGGCTCCGGCGGTGGCCAGAAGGTCGCCGACGGCCTGACCAAGACGATCGGCGCGACCGTGCCGGTGCTGGGCTCGATCCCGATCGACGTCCGCCTGCGCGAGGGCGGCGACGACGGCACGCCGGTCGTCCTGTCCGACCCCGACTCCCCCGCCGGTGCGGCCCTGCGCGCGATCGCCGGCAAGCTCGGCGGCCGTGCCCGCGGCCTGGCCGGCATGTCCCTGGGCATCACCCCGCGCAACAAGTTCTGACGTAGAACGGGAGAGGGGCCCGGCGAGGAGATTTCCTCGCCGGGCCCCTCTTTTTCCACGTGTGCGTCCTACTCGTACGCCGCCAGGTCCCCGATCACCGAGAACCCGAGCCCGTACGCGCTCATCCCCCGCCCGTAGGCACCGAGATGGACCCCGCTCCCGGTCGATCCGGCCAGAACCCAGCCGAACTCCGACTCGCGGTAGTGGAACGGCGTCGGCTCCCCGTCCACGGGCAGCGACAGCGTCGACCAGTCCGACCCCGCGAGGTCGTCCGCGAGCTCCCACGCGGCCTCGGTCTGCTGGTCGAGCCAGTCGTCGCGCAGGCTGTGGTCCATCTGCCCCGGCCAGCTGTAGGCCAGCAGCCCCGAGCCGGCCAGCCAGGCCGCCGAGGAGACCGAGGTGGCCTCCAGGACGCCGGTGCCGTCGGCGGTGCGGCGCAGCGGGTTGCTGGCCACCGTGACGACCACCGCGAAGCGCTCCTTCTCCCCGGTGGCGATCTCGCCGCGGGCGGAGGGCTCGTCACCGTGGCCGGTCGAGCCGTGCTCCACGCTGCCGTCGGCGCCCGCCGCGACCTGCATCAGCCAGCGGGGGCCGGTGAAGGCTCCGTCCAGCCCGTACCAGGGGAAGTCGGCCCGCAGGTACCCCTCGGCCGCCCGGCGGGCGGCAGGGACGGGCGGGGCGGCCGCGTCCGGGGGCTGCGGATGGTCTGCTGCTGGTGCGGGGGCGGGCGTCTGCGCCTCGGCGGGCTGCGTGCCTACCCGGCTACTGCTCGTCGTCTCCATCTGAGCGGCCTCTCGTTCCGTGGGATCCGGAACGGCCCACCCCCCTCGGGCGTCCTGGGTCCGGACTCAAAGGAGGATAGCCATCCGACCGCGGTTCGCCGGGCAGGCGGGCGCGTGCGTGGTCCCGGGTGGCGTCAGGTCGCGTCGGCGTCGTAGCGCGAGCGCTGCTCCTGCGCCGGGGTCGCGGGCTTCTTGACCATGTCCGGTCCGGCGCCCGGCGCGGCGGCGGGGAGGGCTCCGCCAGCGGCCGCGGCCGCGTCGGACTCCTTGCCGTTGACCGCGTCGGTGACGTCGTTGAGTTCCTTGCGGAGATCGAAGCTGCTCCGGATCTCCTTGAGGTCCTCGTTCTCGGTCAGCTGCTTGCGGATGAAGTTCTTCGGGTTCAGGTCCTCGAACTCGAAGTCCTTGAATTCCGGCCCGAGCTCGGAGCGGATGTCCTGCTTCGCGCTGTCGGAGAAGGCGCGGATCTTCCGGATGACGCCCGTGACGTCCTGGATGACCTTGGGCAGCTTGTCCGGGCCGAAGATGAGAATGGCGAGCACCACGATCGTGACCAGCTCGAGTGCGCCTATGTCGTTGAACACCTTGCCCCGCTCCTCGGCTCTCTTCACGTCAGGCCTGTCACACGGTACCCGGCCAGGTCCGCAGGCCAATACACCAGGACCGGCTGATTACCCGACCGGTTCTGCTTTCACCCGCCCGTCACGAACCGTTCGCCGACCCGAGGACCACTTCCAGCGTGCGCTCCCGGCCCTCGCGCAGCACGGTGAGGGTGAGCCGGTCGCCCGGCCGGTGGGCCCGGATCTTGATCACCAGCTCGTCGCCGCCGTGCACCCGTACCCCGTCCACCTTGGTGATCACGTCGCCCGGCCTGATGCCCGCACGGGCCCCGGGCCCGCCGGCGGTCACGGCGGGCTTCCCGCCCTCGCCCTTCTCCCCCACCCGGGCTCCGTCGCCGGAGTAGTCCATGTCCAGGGTGACCCCGATGACGGGGTGGGTGGCGCGGCCGGTGCGGATCAGTTCCTCGGCCACCCGCTTGCCCTGGTTCACCGGGATGGCGAACCCGAGGCCGATGCTGCCGCGCTGCTGTCCGGAGCTGTCCTTGCCGTCGCCCCCGCGGATGGCGCTGTTGATGCCGATGACCTGGGCCCTGGCGTCGAGGAGCGGTCCACCGGAGTTGCCGGGGTTGATGGGGGCGTCGGTCTGGAGGGCGTCGACGTAGCTGACGTCGCTGCCGTCGCCCTTGTCGCCGCCGGCGGTGATGGGGCGGCCGGTGGCGCTGATGATGCCGGCGGTGACGGTGTTGGAGAGGTCGAAGGGGGCGCCGATGGCCACCACCGGGTCGCCCACCTTGACGTTCTCGGAGTTGCCGAGCGCGAGCGGCCGCAGGCCCCGTACCCCGTCGACCTTGACGACGGCCAGGTCGTAGCCGGTGTCGCCGCCGACCAGCTCGGCGGCGACGCTCTCGCCGGTGCTGAAGGTGACCGTTATGGTCCGGGCCCCGTGGACCACGTGGTTGTTGGTGAGGATGTGGCCCTGGCCGTCGAGGACGAAGCCGGTGCCGGTCGAGCTGCCCTCCGCGGCGTTGACGTGCAGGGTGACCACGCCGGGCAGCGCGGTGGCGGCGATCCCGGCCACGCTGTCGGGAGCCCGGCCGCCGTCGGCGGGGGCCGCCTGCGGGAGTTCGAGGCGGGTGCCGGCCTGCCGCTCGGCGAGGACGCCGGCGTAACCGCCGATGCCGCCGGCCAGGAGGGCGGCGCCGAGGCCGAGGACGATGCCCTGGCGCAGCCGGAACCGGCGCGAGCCCGCCCTGCCGTGGTCCACCGTCTGGAGCGGCCGCACACCCCACGGGTCGTACCGCGGCTCCGGGTCCTGGGCCGCGTGCGCATCCGGGTCAGCGACCGGCTCCGGCGCGGTCCGCGGGGGCGGTACGGATCCCTCGTGCCCAGCAAGCGGCTGCGCGGGGCGGCTCCACCACTGGGGCACCGGGGCGGGGGCCGGGGCGGGCTCCGTCACCGGGGCAGGGTCAGGGCCCGGGTCCGCGTGCTCGGCGGCCCGAGGGGGCGGTACGGCACCCTCGTGCGCGCCGACGGGCTCCGCGGGGCGGCTCCACCACCGGGGCAGGGGGGCCGGGACCGGATCCGCCGCCGGATCGGTCTGCTGACTGTCGGACATGGGTGCTCCCCGCCTGCCTGTCGGTCTCCGCCGGCCGCCCGGGGCGGCGCATCTGGCGGAGATTCAACCAGGTTGCCCGTGCCGCCCGCCCCGGCGGGCCGCACGGGCGAGCCGGACGGGCGTGACGGAGCCACACCCGGACCGGTCAGCGGTACAGGGACACCGGGCGTGCGGAGGCGGTCGGCCGGGAGGGCGCCGGGGAAGCCGCCAGCGGGGAGACCGGGCGGAGCGTCGGAACGGTGCCCGGCTTCGGCAGCCGGTTCTCCCGGACCACCGCGTCGACCACCGGGACCACGGGTCCCGTGCGCGCGGCCGGAGCCTCGCCCCGGGCATTGGGCTCGACCGCTTCCATCGGCAGCGAGCCGCCCAGCGCGATCGCGGCGAGCGACACCGCCCCGGCGGCCACGAACGCGAAGCGGCGCCGCTGCCGGCCCACCTCGTGTATCCGGAAACCCTGCTGCTGCTGGGGCGCGGCGGCGGACGCGGGCGGCGCGTAGCCGAAGGACCCGAACGGGTCGGCTCCCAGCGGCGGACCGAAGGGGCCGGAAGGTCCCGAGGGGCCCTCGGGGCCGCTCCCCGGCAGCCCCTGCAACCGCGCCAGCAGCCCGGCCGACAGCGGAGGGGGCGCGCTCTCCACGAACATGGTCTTCAGGCGGCGCTGCGCATCGGCCTCGGCCTTGCACTTGGCACACGTCGCCAGGTGCGCCAGTACCCGCTCGCGCGCGTCGTGGCTCAACTCCCCGTCCACGAGGGCGGCGAGCCGGTCGCCCAGGTGGTGCTCCGCGGAGGAAGCCTGCTCGGCGGGCGACGGAGACGGACTGATCCCGCTCACTCGGCTCCGCCCTCTCCCCCGGTGCCGGGGGCGCCCACGGCCACACCGGCCAGCGCGCGCTGCTCCGCACGGGCCTCGGGAGAGCGGTGCTTGAGCGCCTTGCGCAGGTGCGAACGGCCGCGGTGGATGCGGCTGCGCACGGTGCCGAGCTTCACGCCGAGCGTGGCGGCGATCTCCTCGTACGACAGGCCCTCGATGTCACAGAGCACCACGGCCGCACGGAACTCGGGCGCGAGGGTGTCCAGCGCCTGCTGTACGTCCGCGTCGAAGTGGGTGTCGTGCAGCACCTGCTGCGGGGACGGCTCACGGCTCGGCAGCCGCTCGGCGGCGTCGTCGGCGAGGGCGTCGAAGCGGATCCGCTGCTTGCGGCGGACCATGTCGAGGAAGAGGTTCGTGGTGATCCGGTGCAGCCAGCCCTCGAAGGTGCCGGGCGTGTACGTGGACAGCGAGCGGAAGACGCGGACGAAGACTTCCTGCGTCAGGTCCTCGGCGTCGTGCTGGTTGCCCGTCAGCCTGTAGGCGAGACGGTAGACCCGCGCACTGTGCGTGCTGACGATCTCCTCCCACGAGGGAGGGGTCCACGCCTGGGAGCCCGCATCGGCGGCGAAGGTCGCGGTGGTTGCGGTGTCTACGGTGCGGAAACGGTCAGCAATGTTGGTCACGGATTTCGGCTCACCGGCCGACCAGAAGAGGCGTCGGAGGACACCCCCACGATCCACAGGCGCAGCCGCACCTCCCCTGTCGGCTCTGGTGGTGTCCAGCGGAGTCCCTACCATAGCCACCCCTCCCGTCAGCTCTGGATAAGCCTTTTTGCAGTAACTTTGCACGGGCTCCGGGCCCCAGGCCGCTCTTGCGTCTCTACTGCTCTCAACGCCCGGTCCCATCTGCGGGTTCCCGACTCCAGCGGATACAGTCACCGTTGCGCCAACTATGGGGACAGGAGAGGGTCATTACCGGCAACCGGCAGACGAGCTGGGCGTTCGCCGACGCGTTTGTCGCCGAAGACGACGCTCTGCGATGGGCCCGCGACCGGTCCAGGGAAGCGGGACTTCGCTCCGTCTCCCCCGGCACCGGGGCCGCGCTGCGCCTGCTCGCCGCCACCGCGGACGCGAAGGCGGTCGCCGAGATCGGCACCGGAACCGGCGTGTCCGGCATCCACCTCCTGCACGGAATGCGCGCCGACGGGGTCCTGACCACGGTGGATCCCGAAGCGGACCGGCAGGCCTTCGCCCGCCAGGCCTTCCGCGCCGCCGGCTTCGCGGGCAACCGCGCCCGCTTCATCCCGGGCCGCGCCCTGGACGTACTGCCCCGGCTGGCCGACGGCGGATACGACCTCGTCTTCTGCGACGGAGACCCGTCCGAGTCCCTCGACTACCTCGCTGAATCGTTGCGCCTGCTCCGCCCCGGCGGCCTCGTCTGCTTCGAGGGAGTCTTCTCGGACGGCCGTACGGTCGACTCCGCGGCCCAGCCGGTCGAGGTGCTCCGGGTCCGCGAACTGCTGCGCACCGTCCGCGAGACCCCGGCCCTGGAGGCCGCCCTGCTCCCGGTGGGCGACGGCCTGCTGTGCGCGGTCCGGCGCTGAGCGCGGCGGCTCAGCGCAGCAGAGCGAAGGTCAGCGCGGCCGTACCGCCCAGCGCGGCGCCGGCGAGGAGCTGCGCCGTGGTGTGCGCCTTCAGGACCAGCCGGGACCATCCCACGCCGGCGGCGACCAGCACCGCGGGGAGCAGCGCCGGTCCGAAGACAGCAGCAGGACCATCACGGTGCCGCCGGCCACCGACATGTGGATGGATATCTGCCAGCCGACCGTCACCAGCAGGGACGAGACGAGGCCGACGAGCATCGCGACGACGAGCGCGAAGACGTCGGCCGGGGCGCCGAGCACGCGCAGGAGGGTGATCCCGGCGACGACCGAGACCAGGCTCAGCCCCATCGGGACGACCCGCTGGCGCCGTACCCGTATGTGCTGGTCGGTCAGCGCCCCGCGCCGGACCCCGAGCAGGATGATGCCGATCGGAAGCACGCCGCAGAACAGGGCGCCGAGCAGGCCCCAGCCGAGACCGGCCCACGACCCCGTGCTGTGCCAGCCGATCAGCAGGAGCTGGGCCACCACCAGGTTCGCCGGCGCCAGGACCTCCGTGAGGACCCGGGCCGCCTTCTCGCGGGGCGTGCAGTCGGCGAAGACCGGCGGGGCGGGCGGGGAAAAGGTCACGGTGCGGCTCCGGCGATCACGGTCTGGTGCTCGGCCCGGGCCCGGCCCGGGTACACAACACTGCCCCGACCGCTTGGTGCGGCCGGGGCAGTGCAGAGAATGCAGCGAAAGTACTATCAGCGTCCCTGGGGGATCAGCCGACGACCTTCTTCAGGGCGTCACCCAGGGCGTCCGCCTCGTCCGGAGTCAGCTCGACGACGAGCCGACCGCCGCCCTCGAGCGGTACGCGCATGACGATGCCCCGCCCCTCCTTGGTGACCTCGAGCGGGCCGTCGCCCGTCCGCGGCTTCATGGCCGCCATGCTCGTTCCCCTTCCTGAAACCAGTTCATCGTCAGCCGACGGCCCCATTCAGGCGCCTAGTACCCGGCATCGAACACATTGCTTCCAGGCCATTATCCCGCATGTCAGGACCCGATGACCAACATCGGCTGGGAACGCTTGTGCAACGCGCTTGACCAAAACCACTCATTTCGGGGACACGCCTGCGATACTTCGCCGCCGCGGCACGAGTCTGCCCTTCCGTTTATTTGACGCACATCACATGCCCGACCCCCGTCCGGTCCGCCATGCTGACCTTTGCACCGGCCGGTACCGGCCGGTAGCCAGCCCGCGACGAAGGGGGACCCCCGCCATGGCCGACAGCGTGCTCTACGAAGTGACCGACGGACTCGCGACCATCACGATCAACCGTCCCGAGGCCATGAACGCCATGAACACCGAGGCCAAGGTCGCCCTGCGCGACGCGGCCCGGGCGGCGGCCGCGGATCCGGCCGTACGGGCGGTCCTGCTCACCGCGGCGGGCAACCGGGCGTTCTGCGTGGGCCAGGACCTCAAGGAGCACGTCGGGTTCCTGGCGGCCGACCGGGAGCACGGCTCCTCGCTGACCATGAACACCGTCGCGGAGCACTACAACCCGATCGTCCGGGCGCTGACGGAGATGCCGAAGCCGGTGGTCGCGGGCGTGAACGGCGTCGCGGCGGGCGCGGGCTTCGGCTTCGCCCTGGCGGCGGACTTCCGCGTGGTCGCGGACACCGCCTCCTTCAACACCTCCTTCGCGGGGGTCGCCCTGACGGCCGACTCGGGCGTCTCCTGGACGCTGCCCCGCCTGATCGGCGGCTCGCGCGCCTCCGACCTGCTGCTCTTCCCCCGGTCCGTGAAGGCCCAGGAGGCGCTGGAGCTCGGCATCGCGAACCGCGTCGTCCCCTCGGACGAGCTGGCGGCCGCGGCGCTGGCCGTGGCCCGGCGGCTGGCCGAGGGCCCGACGGTCGCCTACGCGGCGCTGAAGGAGTCCCTGGCGTACGGGGCCTCCCGGTCGCTCTCCGACGCGCTGGACCACGAGGACGTGCTCCAGGGCCGTGCGGGGGCCTCTGAGGACCACGGGATCGCCGTCGCGGCCTTCCTCGCGAAGGAGGCTCCGCGCTACCTGGGCCGCTAGCGGCTCCGCCGGGGGGGGGGGGGGTGCCGCTGCGCGGGGCGGAGTCCCCTACCCGCCCTTCGCCCGTTCCCCGGGCTGCGCCCGGACCCCTCCTGGGGCTCCGCCCCAGACCCCGGTCCTCAAACGCCGGACGGCTGAAAAAATCCGGCGCGGTCAGGTCAGGTCGCGGGCCACGCAGCGGGACAGGTGGTCGTTGACCAGGCCGCAGGCCTGCATCAGGGCGTAGGCCGTCGTGGGGCCCACGAAGCGGATGCCGGCCTTCTTCAGGGCCTTGGCCAGGGCCGTGGACTCCGGGGTGACCGCCGGGATCTCGGTGGTGCTCTTCGGGGCCCGCCCCGGCGCCGGGGCGTGGGACCAGATCAGGGCGTCCAGTTCGCCCTCGCCCCACCCGGCCAGGGTCTTCGCGTTGGCGAGGGTCGCCTCGATCTTGGCCCGGTTCCGGATGATCCCCTCGTCGGCGAGGAGCCGTTCCGCGTCCGCCGCCCCGAACTCCGCCACCTTGGCGATCTCGAAGCCCGCGAAGGCCGCCCGGAACCCCTCGCGCCGGCGCAGGATCGTCAGCCAGGACAGCCCCGACTGGAAGGCCTCCAGGCACAGCCGCTCGTACAGCGCGTCGTCCCCGTGGACCGGCCGGCCCCACTCCGTGTCGTGGTACGCGATGTAGTCCTCGGTGGCCAGCCCCCAGGGACACCGCAGGCCCCCGTCGGGACCGGCGAGCACCCCGCTCACTGCTCGGCGGCCTTGGTCAGGTCCACGGAGCCGTCGGCGGGCCCGGCCGCGGGCGCCGGCCCGGTCGCGGCGGTGAGCTCGGCGATCCGCGCGTCGCGCTCCGCCAGCTCCGCCGCCAGCCGCTCCAGTACGTCGTCCACGTCGGACATCCGGTAGCCGCGCGGGGCCACCGGCAGGCGCAGCTCGTCGATGTCCGCCCGTACGACGGGACGGTTCTCCGGCAGGGCGTCGGACAGCCGGTCGGGCTCGGCCTCGGGCAGCACCGCCTCGGACCCCCCGCCGGCCACCGCGAGGGTGACTCCCGCGACGACCACGACCAGCGCGATGAGCAAGAACGCGAACACGATCAACTCCCCTGAGAGACTCCGGCCACCAGGTTAAGGTCGCAGGCGAGGCGCGAGGGTCGCCGAAGGAGGAAAGAGCAGGATGCTGCGACTGGGCAGGCGCGAGTTCGAGGACCACGAGCCGGTGATCATGGCCATCGTGAACCGGACCCCTGACTCCTTCTACGACCAGGGAGCGACCTTCCGCGACGAGCCGGCCCTGGACCGGGTCGAGCAGGCGGTGGCCGAGGGTGCCGCGATCATCGACATCGGCGGGGTGAAGGCCGGTCCCGGCGAGCACGTGGACGCGGCGGAGGAGGCCCGGCGCACGGTCGGCTTCGTCGCCGAGGTCCGCCGCCGCCACCCCGACGTGGTGATCAGCGTCGACACGTGGCGGCACGAGGTCGGCGAGGCCGTCTGCGAGGCCGGGGCCGATCTGCTCAACGACGCGTGGGGCGGCGTCGACCCGAAGCTCGCGGAGGTCGCCGCGCGCCACGGCGCGGGCATCGTCTGCACCCACGCGGGCGGCGTCGAGCCGCGGACCCGGCCGCACCGGACCGAGTACGAGGACGTGATGGCCGACATCCTCCGCGTCACGGTCGGCCTGGCCGAGCGCGCGGCGGCCCTGGGCGTACCCCGTGAGTCGATCATGATCGACCCCGGCCACGACTTCGGGAAGAACACCCGCCACTCGCTGGAGGCCACCCGGCGCCTCTCCGAGATGACGGAGACGGGCTGGCCGGTCCTGGTCTCCCTCTCCAACAAGGACTTCGTCGGCGAGACCCTCGACAAGCCGGTCAAGGAACGCCTGCTGGGCACCCTGGCCACGACGGCCGTCTCGGCCTGGCTGGGCGCCCAGGTCTACCGCGTCCACGAAGTCGCGGAAACCAAGCAGATCCTGGACATGGTCCGCTCGATCCAGGGCCACCGACCCCCGGCCGTCGCCCGCCGGGGCCTCGCCTGAGCCGACGGCCGGAGGCCGGCGCAGCCGCTCGAAGCCGGTGAGGCGCCCCGGCGCCGAACCGCGCGCGAGAGCGGCGTGAAAAAGGAGCTCCTGGACATGGTCCGCTCGATCCAGGGCCACCGACCCCCGGCCGTCGCCCGCCGGGGCCTCGCCTGAGCCGACGGCCGGAGGCCGGCGCAGCCGCGCGATCCAGGCCCACCGGCCCCCGGCGGTCGCCCGCCGGGGGCCGGCGTAGCGGTCGGCGGCCGGTCCTACCTGGCGACTTCCTTCGTCACGAGCGCGATCGCCTCGTCCACGTCGTCGGTGACGTGGAACAGGTAGAGGTCCTTCTCCGAGGCCTTGCCCTGGGCGATGACCGTGCCCTTCAGCCAGTCGATGAGCCCGCTCCAGTACGCCGTGCCGAACAGCACGATCGGGAAGCGGGTGATCTTCTGCGTCTGGACCAGGGTCAGGGCCTCGAACAGCTCGTCGAGGGTGCCGAGCCCGCCCGGCAGGACCACGAAGCCCTGGCTGTACTTCACGAACATCGTCTTGCGGACGAAGAAGTAGCGGAAGTTCAGCCCGAGGTCGACGTGCTGGTTGAGCCCCTGCTCGAAGGGGAGCTCGATGCCCAGGCCCACCGAGATGCCGTTGGCCTCCCGCGCGCCCTTGTTGGCCGCCTCCATCGCGCCCGGGCCGCCGCCCGTGATCACCGCGAACCCGGCCTCCACGAGCGCACCGCCGATCCGCACGCCCGCCTCGTACTCCGGCGAACCCGCCGGCGTCCGGGCGGAGCCGAACACGCTGATCGCCGGCGGCAGCTCCGCCAGGGTGCCGAAGCCCTCGATGAACTCCGACTGGATGCGCAGGACCCGCCACGGATCGGTGTGCACCCACTCGGAGGGCCCGGCCGAATCCAGCAGCCGCTGGTCCGTCGTACTGCCGGCCTGCACCTGGCCCCGCCTCCTCAGCACCGGCCCGAGCTGCTGCTCCTCGGGCCGACGACGAGCGGACCCTTCAGGGTTGCCCATGATGTGCTCCCTCCTGCTGATCGTTGGATCAGGTTAGGCGCACAAAGGTGACGAGAAGCGGAATTCAGGAGGTCAGCCAGGCGCGGAGTCGTTCCTCGCAGTGGAGGATCGCCTTCGTTTCCACGCGCTCGTCGGCCTTGTGGGCCAGGAGGGCGTCGCCCGGGCCGTAGTTGACCGCCGGGACGCCCAGGGCGCTGAAGCGGGAGACGTCCGTCCAGCCGAACTTCGGCATGGCGTGTCCTCCGACGGCCTCCATGAAGGCCGCGGCGGCCGGGTGGGAGAGGCCGGGGAGGGCGCCCGGGGAGAGGTCGTCGATGACGAACTCGTCGATGTCGCAGTCCGCGAAGACCTCGCGGACGTGGGCGATGGCCTCGTCCGTGCTGCGGTCCGGGGCGAAGCGGAAGTTGACCGTCACGGTGCAGGCGTGGGGGATGACGTTGTTGGCGACGCCGCCGTCGATGCGGACGGCGTTGAGGCCCTCGCGGTACTCCAGGCCGTCGATCACGGGCTTGCGGGGCTCGTACGCCGCCAGCGTGGCCAGGATCGGGCTCGCCGCGTGGATGGCGTTGGACCCCATCCAGCTGCGCGCGGAGTGGGCGCGCTCGCCGGAGGTGCGGAGCAGGACGCGCAGGGTGCCCTGGCAGCCGCCCTCGACCTCGGCGTTGGAGGGTTCGAGGAGGACGGCGAAATCGCCGGTCAGCCAGTCCGGGTGGGCTTCGGCGACCTTGCCGAGGCCGTTGAGGTCGGCGGCGACCTCTTCCTGGTCGTAGAAGACGAAGGTGAGGTCCCGGTTCGGCTCGGGGACCGTGGCCGCGATGCGCAGCTGTACGGCGACGCCGGACTTCATGTCGGTGGTGCCGCATCCCCACAGGACGTCGTTCTCGTCGAGGCGGGAGGGCACGTTGTCGGCGATCGGCACCGTGTCGAGGTGCCCGGCGAGTACGACGCGTTCGGCGCGGCCCAGGTGGGTGCGCGCGACCACGTTGTTGCCGAAGCGGTCCACGGTCAGGTGCGGCAGGCCGCGCAAGGCGTGTTCCACGAGGTCGGCGAGTACCTTCTCGTCGCCGCTCACGGAGGGGATGTCGACGAGCCGGGCGGTCAGCTCGGCGGCGTCCAGGGTGAGGTCCAGCTCGGATTCGGACATGGAGCTGACCCTAACCCGCCGGACTGCGGCGAAGCCTTGTCCGTCCGGCCGATGGACGCGTCATATGGCTCAAGTACGGTGGGCGGCGTGCCGCAGACCGATCACCCCCGCCCTCGCCGCCGCCGTCGCCCGCTCCGCTGGGCCGCGGGCTTCCTGGTGCTGGTGGCGGTGGCCGGGTACTTCGTCGTGCAGCGCGCGTCGAACGACAACGGCGGCGTGCCCTACTGCACGGCTTCGGCCGACGGGAAGAACGGCGCGAAGGGCGGGGGCCAGTTCGACGAGGTGTCCCCCGAGCAGGCGGCGAACGCGGCGACGATAGCCGCCGTCGGGGTCTCCAAGGGGATGCCCGACCGGGCCGTGACGATCGCGCTGGCGACCGCGATGCAGGAGTCGGCCCTGCGCAACCTGGACCACGGCGACCGCGATTCGCTGGGCCTGTTCCAGCAGCGGCCCTCGCAGGGCTGGGGCACGCCGGACCAGATCATGGACCCCGTGTACTCGGCCGGGATCTTCTACGACCGGCTGGCCGAGATCAAGGGGTACTCGCGGCTCCCGCTGACGGTGGCGGCGCAGAAGGTGCAGCTGAGCGGTTTCCCGCAGGCCTACGCGAAGCACGAGCCGGAGGCCACCGTGCTGACCGCGGCCTTCACCGGAGCCGGCCACCTGACCTGTACCGGGCCCGCGCCCGTCAGGGCCGGCGATCCGGCGAAGGTCCGGGCGCAGCTGACCCGGCTGCTCGGCAAGAACCCCCTGTACACGCTGCCCGCGGAGGCGGCCGGCCGGGCCGGGGAGAACGCCGGGGCGGCGAACGAGTCCGAGGTGACCCTGGTGGCGAAGCCCGGCGGCGCGGAACAGGCGGCGCGGACCGGGCAGGTGCTCGCGCAGTGGGCGGTGGCCGGCTCCCGCGAGCTGGGGATCACCCGGGTCTCGTACGGGGGCAGGTCCTGGGTGGCGGGCAAGGACGGCGACCGGTGGCGGGAGCTGGGCGCCGCGGGTGCCGGGAACGGCGCCGGGGATCCCGGCGCTGCGGCTCCGGGCCAGGTACGGATCTTCGTGCGCGGCTGAACCGCCGGTGGACGGGCGTACGACCCGTCCCCCGTACGGGGGTGACCCGTACGGCGGACACGGAGGCCGCTGCGGGCACGCAACCGCAGGTCGGCACGTGTTCCGAGCGGTCGGCCCGGAAGCCGATTAAACGATCCGTTACTGATCCTTTACCCACCGGCTCCGCAACTCGCGCCCCCCTCCGAGCGGTTGTCACGGCGTACTCAGCCGCTACCGCTTAGGAGCAACATGTCCCTCCCCCTGACCCGTCGGATCGCCCGTGCCGCGCTGCTCCTCGCAGCCGGGGCAGCGCCCGTGGTCGGTGCGGCCGGCGCGGCCAGCGCCGCGGGCCTGGAGTCCGTGCCGCAGCTGGGCGCGCTCACCGCGCCGGACGCGACGGTCGCCGCCGCGGGCGACACCGCCACCGAGGCCGTGCCCGCCTCGACCCTGCCGGCGCCCGCGCCCGCCGACGAGGTGACCGGCGCCGCGGGCAGCCTGCTGGCGGGGCTGCCGCTCGCCGGCGGCGGGCTGCCGGGCGGCCTTCCCGGTGGTCTCCCGGGCGGACTGCCCGGCCTCGGCTAGGCACCACCCGCAGAAACGCCGAGGGGCCCGGGAGCACGAACTCCCGGGCCCCTCGGGCTGTCCTGCGGCCACGTCCTGCGGCTACGGCGCCAGCCGCTTGACCGCCGCCGCGACGCGTTCGTCCGTGGCCGTGAAGGCGACGCGGACGAAGTGCGCGCCCGCCTCGCCGTAGAAGTCGCCCGGCGCGACCAGGACGCCGAGCTCGGCCAGGTGAGCGACCGTGTCCCAGCAGGGCTCGTCCCGGGTCACCCACAGGTACAGGCTGGCCTCGCTGTGCTCGACGCGGAAGCCGTGCGCCTCCAGGGCCGTGCGCAGGGCCGCGCGGCGGGCCGCGTAACGCACCCGCTGCTCCTCGACGTGTACGTCGTCGCCCAGGGCCGCCACCGTGGCCGCCTGCACGGGGGCCGGGGTCATCATGCCGCCGTGCTTGCGGATCTGGAGCAGCTCGCCCAGGACTTCGGCGTCACCGGCGACGAAGGCCGCCCGGTAGCCGGCCAGGTTGGACCGCTTGGAGAGCGAGTGGACGGCGACGATGCCCTCGTACGAGCCGCCGCAGACCTCGTCTTGCAGGACGGAGACGGGCTCGGCTTCCCAGCCCAGTTCCAGGTAGCACTCGTCGCTGAAGATCAGGATCCCGTGCTCGCGCGCCCAGGCCACGATCCGTACGAGCTCCTCCTTGGGGAGGACCTTGCCGGTGGGGTTGGACGGGGAGTTGAGCCACAGCAGCTTCACGCGCGCCGGGTCGAGATCGGTGGTGGGGTCGTCATAGACCACCGGTTCGGCGCCGCACAGCCGCGCGCCGACCTCGTACGTCGGGTAGGCCAGACGGGGGTACGCCACCTGGTCGCCGGCACCGAGGCCCAGCTGGGTGGGCAGCCAGGCCACCAGTTCCTTGGAGCCGACGACCGGCAGGACGTTGCGGTGCCCGGCCGCGCTCGCGCCGAGGCGGCCGCGCACCCAGCCGGTGATCGCGTCGCGCAGGGCCGGGGTGCCCCACACCGTGGGGTAGCCCGGGGAGTCGGCGGCATCGATCAGGGCGCGCTGGATCAGCTCCGGCACCGGGTCGACGGGGGTGCCGACGGAGAGGTCGACGATCCCGTCCGGGTGGGCCGCCGCCGTCGCCTTGTACGGCTCCAGCTTGTCCCAGGGGAAGACGGGGAGACGGGCTGAGACTGCGGCCACGTGGTGCTCTCGCTTTCCGGATGTTCCGTGGATTCCAGGAGTTTCGTCGTGAAAACACCTCGGTCCCGTGCGGCTGTGAGCCGTACGGGACCGAGGGACGCGCGTGGGGCGGTACCCGACCGTCAGTGGCTCGGGTTGATGTCCGCCGGAAGCGCTGCGATGAAGGGGTGGTCGCGCTCGATCAGGCCGAGCTTGGAAGCACCACCGGGCGAACCGAGCTCGTCGAAGAACTCGACGTTCGCCTTGTAGTAGTCCTTCCACTCCTCCGGAGTGTCGTCCTCGTAGAAGATGGCCTCGACCGGGCAGACCGGCTCACAGGCACCACAGTCGACGCACTCGTCCGGGTGGATGTACAAGGACCGCTGGCCCTCGTAGATGCAGTCGACGGGGCACTCTTCGATGCATGCCTTGTCTTTGACGTCGACACAAGGCTCCGCGATGACGTAGGTCACGCTCTCGTTCCTCCTCATAAGGGCTTTCCATATCGCGCGGGAGCGCGGCGTCGTCGATGCCCGCCTCTAGTATCTCCGTTCCCGGGCACGATCCGAACAGGAGGGGCGGACAGAGCTGTGGAAATCACTGCCGGTGGACGGCTGGAGATCCGGATTACACCCGCTGACGTGGGTAAACGTGTCTCTGTGCGACGGGTGGAGCACAGCTCGACCGGGACCCCCTCCTTCACGGACACCGTAGGGGTTCTCACATCCTGGAACGCGGGTGTGGTGACGATCACACGAAAGACCGGCGAGTCCGTCCGCATCGCGGAATCCTCGCTGGTGGCGGGCAAGGTCGTACCGGCCGCTCCGGCCCGCCGCAGGGGCCCCGCGGCCTCCTTCGAGGAGCTCTCACGGGTCTGCGCACGGTCCTGGGTGCCGCTGGAGAGCGAGCCGCTCGGCGAGTGGACGCTGCGCGCGGCCGGCGGATTCACCCGCCGGGCCAACTCCGTGCTGCCGCTCGGCGATCCCGGTGTCCCGCTGGACGATGCACTCGCGCGGGTGACCTCCTGGTACGCGGGGAGGGATCTTCCGGCCTACGTCCAGACCGCCACGGGGGCCGCCGGCACGCAGGAGCTGCTGTGCGCGGAGCTGGAGGACCGGGGCTGGGTCCGCGAGGTGTCGGCGCTGGTGCAGGTCGGCGGGCTGGCGGCGGTGGGCGACCTGGACGTGGACGATTCCGTGGTCGCGGGCGTACGGCTGACCCGAACTCCGGACGAGGACTGGCTCTCCCGCTACGGGCGGGTGAAGGATCCCGGGACCGCCCGCCGGGTGCTGACCGCGGGGCCTTCGGTGTGGTTCGCGGCGGTGCCCGGCCGGGCGATCGGGCGGCTCGTGGTGGACGGCCGGTGGGCCGGGTTCGGTGCCGTCGAGGTCGACCCGGAGCACCGGCGCCGCGGCCTCGCCTCGGCCGTGATGGCGGCGCTGGCGCGGCGCGCGCTGGAGGAGGGCGCGTCGGCGGCCTGGCTCCAGGTGGAGAGCGACAACGCCGGGGCGCGGGCCCTGTACGAGGGGATGGGCTTCGGGACGCACCACTCCTACCACCACTACCGCCGGGCGGCGGTGTGACCTCGCCCTGGCGGGAGCGGTTCGCCGCCGAGGCGCGGGCTGAGCGGCCCGACCTGGCCGCGCTGTGCCTGCTGCTGGCCGCGGAGGGGGACCCGGAGCTCGACGAACGGGCCATGGACTGGGCGCAGATCGAGCTGGACCGGCTGGCGGGGATGCTGCCGTACGGGCTGCGGGGCGCTCGCGCATGGGCTTCGGCGGTGTCCGAACTGCTGGGCGAGCGGCTGGGTTTCCACGGCACGCCGGCCGACTACGACCGGCTCTCGTCCTCGATGCTGCACGAGGTGCTGCGGCGGCGCCGGGGGCTGCCCATCCTGCTGTCCGTGGTCTGGCTGGAGGTCGCCCGGCGGGCCGGGGCTCCGGTGTACGGGCTGGCCCTGCCGGGGCACTTCGTGGTCGGTTTCGGAGATCCGGAGGAGGGTGTGGTCGTCGACCCCTTCGCGGGGGGCGCCTCGCTGGGCGCGGGTCCGGCGGAGCTGGCGGCGGGGCCGCGGACCGCGGCGCGCACGATGGACATCGTCCTGCGGATCCTGAACAACATCCGGGCGTGGGCCTCGACGCGGCCCGAGCACTCGGGGGTGGCGCTGTGGGCTCTGGACCTGGCGCTGCTGCTGCCTTCGCATCCCGCGGCGTTGCGGTACGAGCGGGCGAAGTTGCTGGTGGAGCGGGGGGAGTTCGCGGCGGGGGCGGCGGAGATGGAGTCGTACGCGGTGGTCGTGGACGTGATCGATCCGCCGGCCGCGGTGCGGATCCGTGCCGAGGCGATGGCGGCGCGGGCCCTGCTGAACTAGCCCGGCTGTGGACTGGCCGCCCGGACCCCGCGCCGGAAATGACAGCGGAGCCCCTCCCCCGTGTTCGGGGAGGGGCTCCGCTGTGCTCGTGGTCAGCTCGGGTTGGTGGGGATGACCCCGGTCCGCTCGGCGGTCGTCTTGCCGCGCAGCGCCTTGCCGAGGACTCCGGCGACGTCCTGCGGGGTGACGGCGGTCTTCTCGCCGGTGCCGCGCATGATGAGGACGCCGTCGAAGGTGTTCCCGTAGGCCGTCTTGAGGGCCTCCAGGTCGTACTTCTCGACGAGGTGGCCGTCGACGACCTGCATGCTCAGGATCTTCGGCAGGGACTTGGCGCCCAGCGGGATGGACTTGGCGCCCGCCTTGACGACGACCGGCGCCGACATCGCGGGCTGGGCGAAGTCCTTCATGGCCCGGTCCAGTTCGGCCTGGTCGACGACCGGGTCCTTGGTGGCGACCGGGAGGGTGACCGGGGCGGCCTTGCCGCTTTCGACCATGTCGTGGAAGGCCTTCGTGACCAGGCCCACGGAGCCGTCCACGTCGAGCGTGGAACCGGCCTTGCCGGGGACCGCGACGGCCTTGCCGGTGTCGAAGGTGATGGTGCCCTCGGTGGCGGAACCGGCGGTGCCGGCCAGCTCCTGGAGGGCGACCCGCAGCTTCTCGTCGTCGACGGGCAGGACGGCCTCGGCCTTGCGCTCGCTGCCGAAGAGCGAGCCGATGACCGTGACGGGGTTGTAGTCGCTGCCCGCGGCGTTGCGGACGGTGGTCTGGCTGTCCAGGCTCAGGCCGGCCTTCTCGGGCTTCAGCTCGACCGTCTTGCCGCCCACGGTGAGCTGGAGCGGGGCGGCGGCACGGTTGCCGAAGGACGTCTGGAGCTTGGCGACGGCCTCGTCGCGGCTGCCGCTGATGTCGACGCCCATGACGGTGGTGCCCTTGGGGACGTCGGAGTGGTTGAGGAGCAGACCGGCTCCGTAGGCCACGCCGCACAGCACGAAGACGCCTCCGCCGAGGAGGACCACCTTGTTGCGGCCCTTCTTGGCGGGCCGGGCCGGGGCGGGCGCGGCTGCCTTGGGCTTGGGCTTGTTCGCGGCCGCCGGGGCGGGCGCGGGCTGCGGGTATCCGGCCGCGTCCAGCTCGGGGCCGGGCCAGCTCGGCTCCTGCGCCCCTCCCACCGGTACGGAGCCCAGCGCGGGCCCGCCGGTCGGCCCGTCGGGACCGCGGCCGCTGCCGGGCCAGGCGGGGGCGGGCGGAACGGGGGCGATCAGGGCCTTGGCGACGGGACCGGTGGTGGGGCCGGAGCCGTAGTCGACGCCGGCCTGCGGCGCGGACGGTCCGGCGGGACCGGGTCCCTGCGCGGGGCCCGCGGGGGCGCCCGTACCGGGGCCGCCGGGCGGTGCGGGGTAACCGGCGCCCGGGCCGCCGCCGACGCCGGGGCCGCCCGGGCCGGGGCCCATCGGAGCACCGGGGCGCGGCCCTGCCGGGCCCTGGGCGAAGCCCTGCTGCGCGGGCCCGTCGAAGCGCGGGCCGCCGGCCTGGACGGGGGCGGGACCGGGACCACCGGGACCGGGACCCATCGGAGCACCCGGACCGGGACCCATCGGAGCACCGCGGCCGGGGCCCATGGGCGCGCCGGGACCGGGGCCCATGGGAGCACCGGGACCCGGGCCCGTGGGCGCACCCTGGCCGGGAGCCATCGGAGCACCGGGACCGGGGCCCATCGGAGCACCCGGGCCGGGGCCCATCGGAGCCCCCGGGCGCGGCCCTGCCGGGCCCTGGGCGAAGCCCTGCTGCGGGGGCCCGTCGAAGCGCGGGCCGCCGGCCGGAGCCGGAGCCGGTCCGCGCCCCGGGACCGGGGCGGGAGGCTGCCCCGGGGCGGGCGGGGAGCCCGCCTTGCGCGGTGCGAACCAGTTGCTGGGCACGCCCTCGCCCGGACCCGGCTCGGGCGCGGCCGGCGGGGCGACGGCCTCGGGCGCTTGCCCGGCCTCGGCTTCGGGCATGGTCTGGCGTACGACCACGGGCGGAATCGGCCGCGAACCCGGGATGTTGATCCGGATCCGGGTCGTCAGCTGGGTCTCCGTCTTCGGCCCGTCGGAATCGGGCGCGGACGGCTTCGCGGGCGGTGCGGTCACTGAACTCTCCTCCGGAATGGTCGCCGCGCCCGGACGGGGGGCACTGTCGTGGTCGAATGCTGGCCTGATCCGTACGGAGCCGCGCCCGAGGGGTGGGCGGCTCCGCCGGGCCCGTTGGGCCCGGAGGACGGACTGTCAGTATCACGACTCAAAACAGGTTCTCCCGATCGGCTCCGCCGCCCGTCATAGGGTGCGCGGGCAGCTCGGCGGCCGGTCCACCATACTGGCCACCGCCCGCGCACACCCGGCCGCCGGGAACGAAGGGTTCCCCTTGACCTCCTGTGCGCCCCCTCCGCACCCCTCCTGAGCACCTGTCGCCCGGCCGCGGCGGGTCCGTGGACGCGGCGGCCGAGCCGCTCGTCAAGGCGTCGGGCGCGGCCGACGCCGCGTCACCTGGCGTTCCTGGCGGCCGAAAGAGGCCGGTCCTCCGGGAGGCTCATCGTGGCGCACATCACAGCGAGCACCACTCCACCCAAAAGGTAGACGTACATGCTGATTCCGGACGAACCGAGCAGGAAGTCTCCCTCCGGCCGGGGCACGCCGAGGATCACGTAGGAGAGGAACCAGCCACCCGTGGCCGCTCCGACGCCGATGCCGGTGCCCAGGGCGAGCCGGCCGCCGAGGAACAGGCCGAAGAGCGCGAGGAGCGCGAGGACCAGTCCGCCCGGGAACCACAGGTCGACGACGAGCCAGCCGGCGACGCCGACCACCACCCCCGCCGCCAACAGGCCCAGCAGGGCCCCGATCCGCCCCGCGTTCCACGCGCCGGTCATGCCCGTACCCCCGCGAAGAGGTCGCGCTCGCGCTCGCCCGCCGGGACGCCCGGCGTGCCCACGGCCAGCTCGTAGTACTCGTGGGTGAACAGCGGTTGCGCCAGGTCGTTGGAGAGCGCGAAGAAGGGCCCGTCCACGGCGATCTGGGTGGCATGGGCGCGCATCGCGGCGGTCTTGGCGGCCACGAACGCCTGCTCGGCTGCCTCGTCCCCGCCGATCTCGGCGGTGATCCGCTCGTCGGCCACCACGCCCGGCACGTCGTCCGGCGTGGCCGGCTCCGGGAAGGGCACCTCGCTCCCGGCCTCGTGCAGCCGGGCGAAGCCCTCCTCGACGACCGTGCGCGGGACGCGGTTCCAGTAGAGCTTCTCGATGACGTGCGGTGCGCCGAGGTCCCGGCGGTAGGCGGGTTCCGCGGCCAGTTCGGCGGCGCGGGTGGCGACGCGGTGGGCCTGGATGTGGTCGGGGTGGCCGTAGCCGCCGTTCGGGTCGTAGGTGACGAGGACCTGGGGGCGCAGTTCGCGGATCACCTCTACGAGGTACCCCGCGGCCTCGTCCACGTCGGCGGACCAGAAGGCACCGGGCCGGTGGTTCTGTTCGGCGCCCATCATCCCGGAGTCCCGGAAGCGGCCGGGGCCGCCGAGGAACCGGTGGTCGGCGACGCCCAGTTCCTTCATGGCCTCGGCGAGCTCGCCGATGCGGTGGGCGCCGAGGGCGTCCTCGCGGTCGGCCGTCAGGTGGGCGAGGTCGGGCGGGATGACCTCGCCCTCCTCGCCGAGCGTGCAGGTCACCAAGGCGACATGGACGCCCTCGGCCGCGTACTTGGCCATGGTGACGCCGTTGTTGATCGACTCGTCGTCCGGGTGCGCGTGCACGAGCAGGAGCCGACGGGCGGGAAGACCGTTCATGGCACCAGCCTACGAGGACCCGCCGCCCGGAACCCCACGCGGCGACCCCTGCGGCACCTAGAACTTGAGGCCGCTGATCATGCTCGCCACGTTGTTGGTCAGCTGGGAGAGCGTCGGAGCCACGGTCGAGCTCGCCAGATAGAAGCCGAGCAGTACACAGACCACTGCGTGACCCGCCTTCAGGCCCGAACGCCGGACCAGCAGGAAGACGACGACTGCCAGCAGCACCACGGCCGAGATCGATAGTGCCACGGCGTTTCACCTCCACGTCGAGCGGACATCGGGTTCGCGTACTCGCAACTCGGTGCTCGGCAGAGTCATACCCACCGTGCGCTACGGATCATAACTATCCGTACCCCGACATCGATCGATTCCGGCAGCACGAGGGGCGCATGCCGCGCACGTCCGGGGTCACAGGAGTGCCGGCCGGGGAAGCTGTACGCCTCCCCGGCCGGCTGTCGGCACCCGCACGGCCGCACGGGATCAGGCTGCCCGGCCCAGATCTCGGGACAGAAACGGTCAAGTTGCCTACGTGTAAACCGAGTTGCCGGTCCACCGGGTGCCGTTCACAGCTGTGGCGAGAAATGAGCGGTCGCGAGGGCCCGTGGCTCACTCCTTGGTCGGCGGTCCCGCCTGTGATCCCGGCTGCGGTCCCGAAGGCGGTCCCGGCTGCGGTCCCGGCGGAAGGACGGCCCGCTCGGATGCGAAATGGCACGCCGAGGGGTGGGCCGTCGGGCCGCCCGGGAGGAAGGCCGGGATCTCCAGCAGCGGGACCTCCGAAGCGCAGCGCGCCTCGGCCTTCCAGCAGCGGGTGCGGAAGCGGCAGCCCGAGGGCGGGTTCGCCGGGGAGGGCACGTCGCCGGAGAGGATGATCCGCTCGCGGCCCGCGCGGGCCTCCGGGTCGGGAACCGGAACGGCGGAGAGCAGCGCCTGGGTGTACGGGTGGGTGGGGTGGTCGTAGATCTGGGTGTCGGTGCCGATCTCGACGATCCGGCCCAGGTACATGACGCCGACCCGGTCGGAGATGTGGCGGACGATCGAGAGGTCGTGCGCGATGAACACGTAGGAGAGGTTGAACTCGTCCTGGAGGCGCTCCAGGAGGTTGACCACCTGGGCCTGGACGGAGACGTCGAGGGCGGAGACGGGCTCGTCGGCGACGATGATCTCGGGCTGGAGGGCGAGGCCGCGGGCGATGCCGATGCGCTGGCGCTGGCCGCCGGAGAACTGGTGCGGGTACCGGTTGATGTACTCCGGGTTGAGACCGACCACGTCCAGGAGCTCTTGGACCTTGCGGCGGCGGTCGCCCTTGGGGGCCACCTCGGGGTGGATCTCGTAGGGTTCGCCGATGATGTCGCCGACCGTCATGCGCGGGTTCAGCGAGGTGTACGGGTCCTGGAACACCATCTGGATGTTGCGGCGGACGGCCTTCAGGGCGCGGCCGGACAGCTTGGCGAGGTCCTCGCCCTTGTACGTGATCGCGCCCGCCGTCGGGCGTTCGAGGTTGACCAGCATCTTGGCGACGGTGGACTTGCCGCAGCCCGACTCCCCGACGATGCCGAGGGTTTCGCCGGCCCGCAGGTCGAAGGAGACCCCGTCGACGGCCTTGACGGCGCCGACCTGCTTCTTGAAGAGGATGCCCTGGGTCAGCGGGTAGTGCTTGACCAGGTCCTCCACCACGAGGATGGACTCAGCCACCGAGGCACTCCTTCCAGAAGAAGCACGCACTGGCGCGGTCCGGTCCGACCTCGGCCAGCGGCGGTACGTCGGTGCGGCAGACGGCCCGGGCCATCGGGCAGCGCGGGTTGAAGGCGCAGCCGGGCGGGATGGCGAGCAGGTTGGGCGGCAGGCCCTTGATGGCGTAGAGCTCCTGGCCCTTCTGGTCCAAGCGCGGGATGGAGTCCAGCAGGCCGCGGGTGTACGGGTGCGCGGGGTTCTTGTAGATCTCGTGGACGGGGGCCGCCTCGACGATCCGGCCGGCGTACATGACGGCGATCTTGTCGGCCACGTCGGCGACGACGCCGAGGTCGTGGGTGATCAGGATCAGGCCCATGTTCAACTCGCGCTGCAGCTCGGCGAGGAGGTCCATGACCTGGGCCTGGACGGTGACGTCCAGGGCGGTGGTCGGCTCGTCCGCGATGATGAGCGAGGGTTCGAGGGCCATCGCCATGGCGATCATGATGCGCTGGCGCATGCCCCCGGAGAACTGGTGCGGGTAGTCCCCCACCCGCTCCCGCGCCGCCGGGATCTTCACCCGGTCCATCAGCTCGACCGCCTTGGCCCGGGCGTCCTTGCGGGACATCCCGCGGTGGACCTCGTACATCTCGCCGAGCTGCGCGCCGACGCTCAGGACCGGGTTGAGGGAGGACAGGGCGTCCTGGAAGATCATGGCCATCTCGGCGCCGCGGACCTTCCTGCGCTCCTCCTCCTTCATCTTCAGCAGGTCCCGGCCCTTGAAGAGGATCTCGCCGCCCGCGATGCGGCCCGGGGGCATGTCGAGGATGCCCATGACGGCCTGGGCGGTGACCGACTTGCCGGAACCGGACTCGCCGAGCACGGCGAGGGTCTCGCCCTCGGCCACGGAGTAGTTGACCCCGTTGACGGCTTTGGCGACTCCGTCCCGCGTCTTGAATTCCACGTGCAGGTCGCGCACTTCGAGCAGCATGTGCGGGGCTCCTCAGCGCAGCTTGGGGTCGAGGGCGTCGCGCACCGCGTCGCCGAGCATGATGAACGCGAGCACGGTGATGCTCAGCGCGCCCGCCGGGTAGAGCAGCATGTGCGGGGCGTTGCGGATCTGGGAGGCGGCGTTGGAGATGTCGATGCCCCAGGAGACCGTCGGGGGACGCAGGCCGACGCCGAGGAAGGACAGGGTGGCTTCCAGGGCGATGTAGGTGCCGAGCGCGATGGTGGCGACGACGATGACGGGGGCGATGGCGTTGGGCGCCACGTGCCGCAGCAGCATCCGCCCGTTGCCGGCGCCGAGTGCCCGCGCGGCCTGGACGTAGTCGTTCTGTTTGGCGGTGATGACCGAGCCGCGGGCGATGCGGGCCAGTTGGGGCCAGCCGAGCAGCACGATGAAGCCGACGACGGGCCAGACGGTGGTGCTGGTGACCACGGACAGGAAGACCAGGCCGCCGAGGACCACGGGGATGCCGAAGAAGATGTCGGCGACCCGGGAGAGCAGTGAGTCGCCCCAGCCGCCGAAGAACCCGGCGAGCCCGCCGAGCGCGGAGCCGAGGAGGGCGGCGCCGAGGGTGGCGCAGATGCCCACGGTGATGGAGGCGCGGGCCCCGTAGACGGTACGGGTGTACACGTCGCAGCCCTGGGTGTCGTATCCGAAGGGGTGGCCCGGTGAGGAGCCCTGCTGCGACTTGGAGAGGTCGCACTGGAGCGGGTCGCCGCTCGCGATGAGCTGGGGCCAGATGGAGATGACCACGAGGAAGAGGATCAGGAGCGTGGAGACGAGGAAGACGGGGTTGCGGCGCAGCTGGTGCCAGGCGTCGGACCAGAGGGAGCGGGCCTTCTCCTGGGGGCCCACGGGGGCTCCCCCGAGCTCCTTCTCCAGCGACTCCCCCTCTTCCAGGGCGAGATCCATGGCCCCTCCCTGGCCGGTGGGGGCGATGGACTCGTGGGGGCCGGGTCCCAGCGGATCGTAGGCGGCGCGCTCGGGGTCGGGCTCAGGCATAACGGATCCTCGGGTCCAGGACCGCGTAGAGCAGGTCGACGAGCAGGTTCGCCAGCAGGAAGACGATCACGAGGATGGTCACGAAGCCGACCACCGTCGGGGAGTTGTTGCGCAGGATGCCCTGGTAGAGCTGGTAGCCGACCCCGTGGATGTTGAAGATCCGCTCGGTGACGATGGCTCCGCCCATCAGGGCGCCGATGTCGGTGCCGATGAAGGTGACCACGGGGATCAGCGAGTTGCGCAGCAGGTGGCGGGTGACGACCCGGCGCCGGGGCAGGCCCTTGGCCACGGCGGTGCGGACGTAGTCGGCCTTGACGTTCTCGGCGATGGAGGTCCGGGTGAGCCGGGTGACGTAGGCGAGGGAGACCAGCGCGAGCACGATGCCGGGCAGGATCAGCTCGTTGAAGGGGGCGTCCGGGGAGACCGTGGGCCGCACCCAGCCCCATTTGACGCCGAAGAGGAACTGGAGGAGGTAGCCCGTCACGAAGGTGGGCACCGAGATCACCACGAGGGTGAGGACGAGCACGCTGGTGTCGATGGACCTGCCGCGCTTGAGGCCGCTGATCACGCCGAGGGTGATGCCGACGACGATCTCGATGGCGATCGCGACGACGGTCAGGCGCAGGGTCACCGGGAAGGCCGAGGCCATGAGTTCGGTGACCTTCTGGCCGTTGAAGGCGGTGCCGAAGTCGCCCTGGAAGATCTGGCCCATGTAGTGCAGGTACTGCTTCCACAGGGGCTGGTCGAGGTAGAGGTCCTTGCGGATGCGCGCGGCGGTGGCGGGGTCGGGGGCCTTGTCGCCGAAGAGGGCGGCGACCGGGTCACCGAGCGCGTACACCATGAAGAAGATCAGGAACGTGCTGCCGATGAACACGGGGATCATCTGGAGCAGTCGCCGGATCACATAACGTCCCATGGACTGCTCCAGGATCGATCCGCGAGAAGGGTCAGCTGACCTTGATCTGGTCGTACACGGGGACGCTGAACTGGTTGAGCGCCACGTCCGAGATCCGCTCCGAGTGGCCGGCGCTGCCGTTCTGGTACCAGAGCGGGATGGACGGCATCTGGGCGGCGAGGATCTTCTCCGCCTCCTGGAACTTGGCCGTCGCCTTGGCGGTGTCGCTCTCCCGGTTGGCCTCGTCGACGAGCTTGTCGAAGTCCGCGTTGCTGAACTTGCCGTAGTTCGAGGAGGCGCCGGTGTAGTACAGCGGCTCCAGGAAGTTCTGGATCAGCGGGTAGTCGGCCTGCCAGCCGGAGCGGAAGGGGCCGGTCAGCTTGAAGCTGCTCTGCTGGTTGCGGAAGTCGGCGAAGGTGCCGACGGGGTTGACGGTGCAGACCGGGCCCTCGCCCAGGGCGTTGTTGATGCTGTTGCAGACGGCGTCCATCCAGTCGCGGTGCGAGCCGGTGTCCACGTTGGAGGTCAGCGTGACCTTGCCGCCGGGCAGTCCGCCGGCCTCCTGGATGAGCTTCTTGGCCTCGGTGGGGTTGAAGGAGCAGGCCTCGCCGCAGGCGGTGGCGGAGAAGCCGCCCTTGTCGCCGAGGGCCGGTGAGGTCCAGTCCTTGGCCGGGGTGCGGGTCTCGCGGAAGATCTGCTTGGTGATCTCGTCACGGTTGATCGCCATCGAGATGCCGCGGCGGACCTTGTCCATGCCCTCCTTGCTCCACTGCGGGTCGTACAGCGGGAAGGTGAGGGTCTGGATGATCAGGGCGGGCTGGTTGATGTAGCGGTCGCCGAGGTCGTTCGCGACGTTCTTCAGCTGCTGCGCCGGGATGTCGTCGACGAGGTCGAGGTTGCCGGAGATCAGGTCGGTGTAGGCGGTGTTGTTGTCGGTGTAGACCTTCAGGTCCACTCCGCCGTTGACCGCCTTGTCCTCGCCCGTGTAGGCGTCCCACTTGCGCAGCTTCATGCCGGTGCCCTTGGTGTACGAGTCCACCGTGTAGGGGCCGTTGCCGACCGGCTTCTTCAGCCAGCCCTCGTGGTCGGTGAAGAAGGACTTGGGCAGGGGGGAGAACGCCTGGTAGCCGAGGGTCTCGGGCCAGGTGGAGAACTTCTCCTTGAGGGCCACCGTGAAGGTCTTGGGGTCCTTGACGACGAGGCCGGACATGGTCTTGGCCTTGGGGTCGCCCTTCTCGGGGTGGACGTCCGCGTAGCCGACGATGTCGGAGAAGAAGGGCGAGTTGTTCTGCTTCTTGGTGACGTCCGCGCCGTAGTTCCAGGCGTCCACGAAGGACTGCGCGGTGACGGGCTCGTCGTTGCTGAACTTCCAGCCGTCCTTCAGCGTGATCGTGAAGTTCTGGCTGTCGGTGGTCTCGATCTTCTCCGCGAGGAAGTTCTTCGCCTCGCCGGTCTTGGGGTCGTACCGCTTGAGCCCCCGGAAGATCATGTCGAGGACCTTGCCACCCTGGACCTCGTTGGTGTTGGCGGGCTCCAGCGGGTTCTGCGGGTCACCCCACGAAGAGCTGACGATTCCCGCCTCGCCGCCTCCGCCGCTGTCGCTTCCGCCGCCGCAGGCGGTCGCCGCGAGGGCGACGGCCGCCGCACATGCGGCCCACTTGGCGTGGGTGGCTCCGCGCATGGAGTGCCTCCTCATGGATCCCAAGACTCACTTAGGGGCCAATGTCACCCTATGTGGGGTCCCGCACACTCCTGGTTGGACCGATTGCACCCTCGCGCCGCCCGGCTGTCACCCCTGCGAGTGCACGGTGAGGGTCACAGCGCCAGCTCCCAGGTGACCACGGCGTAGTGCATCTCCATGCCGTGCGCCTCGTACAGCGCGAGCGCGCGGGTTTCGTTGGCGGTGTCCACGCCGAGGCCCACCGTGGAGCGGCCGCGCGCCGCGTAGGCGGCGAACCCGTGGCGCAGCAGGAAGCCGCCGACTCCCCGGCCGCGTGCGGCCTTGGCGACGCCGAGGTGGCCGATCCAGCCCATGCTGGTGCGGTCGTCGCGGGTCAGCATGACGCCTACGTCGCCCAGCTCGGGCAGGCTCGCGATCCACACCAGCGACCAGTCGAGGCCCCGGCCGTCGATGTGGTCCAGCCAGGGCTCGTACGGGCGGTCCACGTGGCCGAAGTGCTCGGCGAAGGTCTCCTCGATCAGGGCGTGGGCGCGCCGGCGCTCCGCCTCGTCCCCGTCGCAGGGGCGCAGGGTGAGTCCCGCGGGAGGGGCCGGGGGCAGCTCGGCCCGGTCCACGGCGCGGGTCATCACGTGGTAGCGGCGCACGGTGCGGTAGCCGCGTCCCGGCAGCAGGTCGGCGTCGAGGGTGGGCGCGACGTTGAGCTGGAGCCGCAGGCAGGCGCCGGGGGCGCCCGCGGCGAGTTCGCGGGCCCGGACCTCCATCAGCTCCAGCAACCGGACGGCGGCGGCGCGGTGGCCCGGCAGGACGTAGTGCTCGGCGTCGACGCGGCCGGGGCCCGAGTCCGCCCACACCAGGGCGTAGGCGACGAGCCCGCCGCCCTCGAAGGCGAGCCAGGAGTCCCTCGCGAGATCGACGTCGGGGTGGTTCAAGTCTGCCTCGACGGCGGCGAGGTCGGTTTCCGGGCGGCCGATCTCGATCAGGTCGACGGCGTTGAGGAGGCCGCAGATGTCCTCGGCGTCCGAGGGCCCGGCGGGCCGCACGGTCAGCAGGTCGCTCATCGGACCACTCTCGGACCGGCGGGGGCGGGACCGCAACCGGCTTTACCCGCTCGGCGACTGCGCGGGTGCGCAGGAGCCCGTACGCACACCGCCCGCGGACGCGCAGGCGCCCGGTACCGGAGAGATCCGGTACCGGGCGCCTGCGGTGCTTCTCGCGCGCGGGAGGTCAGACGGCCAGGACGGCCTTCTCCTCGGCGAAGTGGCAGGCCGACTCGTGCGCGGCCAGCGACTTGGAGCCCTTGAAGCGCTCCGGGACGGCGAGCAGCGGCTCCTCCGTGGAGCACTTCTCCTCGGCCTTCCAGCAGCGGGTGCGGAAGCGGCAGCCCGACGGCGGGTTGGCCGGCGAGGGGACGTCACCGGTGAGGATGATGCGCTCGCGGCCCTCGCGGGCGGCCGGGTCCGGCACCGGCACCGCGGAGAGCAGCGCCTGGGTGTACGGGTGGGTCGGGTGCTCGTAGATCTGCTCGTCGGTGCCGATCTCGGCCATCTTGCCGAGGTACATGACGCCGACGCGGTCCGAGATGTGCCGGACGATCGACAGGTCGTGCGCGATGAAGATGTAGGAGAGGTTGAACTCCTCCTGCAGCTTCTCCATCAGGTTGATGACCTGGGCCTGCACCGAAACGTCGAGCGCGGAGACCGGCTCGTCGCAGATGATGATCTCCGGGTTGAGCGCGAGGCCGCGGGCGATGCCGATGCGCTGGCGCTGGCCGCCGGAGAACTGGTGCGGGTACCGGTTGATGTACTCCGGGTTGAGACCGACGACGTCCAGGAGCTCCTGCACCTTGCGGCGCCGGTCGCCCTTGGGGGCCACCTCGGGGTGGATGTCGTAGGTCTCGCCGATGATGTCGCCGACCGTCATGCGCGGGTTCAGCGAGGTGTACGGGTCCTGGAACACCATCTGGATGTTGCGGCGGACGGCCTTCAGGGCGCGGCCGGACAGCTTGGTGATGTCCTGGCCCTTGTAGAAGACCTCGCCGGCGGTGGCGCGTTCCAGGTTCATCAGCAGCTTGGCGACGGTGGACTTGCCACAGCCGGACTCGCCGACGATGCCCAGGGTCTCGCCCTGGTACAGGTCGAACGAGATGCCGTCGACGGCCTTGACGGCGCCGACCTGCTTCTTGAACAGGATTCCCTGGGTCAGCGGGAAGTGCTTGACGAGGCCCCGGACCTGGAGGATCGGCTCGCGCGCGGGGGCGTTGGTGAGCTCAGCCATGGAGCTGCTCCTTCCAGAAGTGGCAGGCGCTGTGACGGCCGGCCAGCTCGCTGCCGTCCTGCTCGCTGACGGGCTGCAGGGCGGGGATCTCGGACCGGCAGATGTCCTGCGCGGCGATGCAGCGCGGGCTGAACGAGCAGCCGGTGGGCAGGCGCAGCAGGTTCGGCGGCAGGCCCTTGATCGCGAAGAGCTCCTGGCCCTTCTGGTCCAGGCGCGGGATCGAGTCCAGCAGACCGCGGGTGTACGGGTGCGCCGGGCGCTTGTAGATCTCGTGGACCGGAGCGGTCTCGACGATCCGGCCCGCGTACATGACGGCGATCTTGTCCGCGACGTCGGCGACGACGCCGAGGTCGTGGGTGATCAGGATCAGGCCCATGTTGAGCTCGCGCTGGAGCTCGGCGAGGAGGTCCATGACCTGGGCCTGGACGGTGACGTCCAGGGCCGTGGTCGGCTCGTCCGCGATGATCAGGTCGGGCTCCAGCGCGATCGCCATGGCGATCATGATGCGCTGGCGCATACCGCCGGAGAAGTGGTGCGGGTAGTCGTCGACCCGCTGCTTCGCCGCCGGGATCTTGACCTTCTCCATCAGTTCGATGGCCTTGAGCCGGGCGTCCTTCTTCGACATGCCCTCGTGGACGCGGAACATCTCGCCCAGCTGGTAGCCGACGGTGAGCACCGGGTTCAGGGAGGACAGGGCGTCCTGGAAGATCATGGCGATCTTCCGGCCGCGCAGCTTGCGCCGCTCCTCGAAGCTCATCTTGAGCATGTCCTGGCCGCGGAAGAGGATCTCGCCCTGCGGGATCTTGCCGGGGGGCATGTCGAGGATGCCCATGATGGCCTGGGCCGTCACGGACTTGCCGGAGCCGGACTCGCCGAGGACGGCGAGGGTCTCGCCGGCGCTCACCGAGTAGTTGACGCCGTTGACTGCCTTGGCGACGCCGTCGCGGGTGTGGAACTCGACGTGCAGGTCGCGCACTTCGAGGAGCGGCGTCTGCGGGTCCCCGTCACGCGGGGAGGGAAGGCTGGAGGTGTTGTCCATGGTGATCACTTACGCCCTCCTCAGCGCAGCTTGGGGTCGAGGGCGTTGCGGACCGCTTCGCCGAGCATGATGAAGGCGAGGACGGTGATGCTGAGCATGATCGAGGGGTACAGCAGGATGTGCTGGGCCACTCGGATCTGCGAGGCACCGGCGGAGATGTCCACGCCCCACGAGATGGTCGGCGAGGCGAGGCCCAGACCCAGGTAGGACAGGGTGGCCTCGGCCGCGATGTAACCGCCGAGCGCGATCGTGGAGACCACGATGACCGGGGCCATGGCGTTCGGCAGGATGTGCCGGAACAGGATCCGGGAGGTGCCCGCGCCCAGCGCCTTCGCGGCGTGCACGTAGTCCGCCTGCTTCACGGTGATGACCGCTCCGCGCATGACGCGGTTGATCTGCGTCCAGCCGAGGAAGGCCAGGGCGAAGACGACCGTCCACACGGTGCGGTTGGTGAAGGCCTGGAGGACGACCATCGCGCCGAGCAGGAAGGGGATGCCGAAGAAGATGTCGGTGATGCGCGACATGATCGCGTCGGTCACGCCGCCGAAGTAGCCGGCGATCATGCCGGTGATGCCGCCGAGCACGGTGACGATCGCGGTGACGGCGATCGCGACGATGACCGAGGCGCGGGTGCCGTAGATGAGGCGCGCGTAGACGCTGCGTCCCTGGCCGTCCCAGCCGAGCCACTCGGGAGAGCCGACCTTGGCCAGTTCCGGCTTGCCGAGGAAGTGGTTGACCAGGTCGCCCTTGGTGGGGTCGATGCTGGTGAACCAGCCCGGGAAGGCGGCGATCACGAGGAGTACGAAGATCAGCGCCGAGGAGACGACGAAGTACGGGTTGCGACGGAGGTCGGCCCAGGCGTCGCCCCAGAGGCTGCGGGCCTTCTCGGCCTTCACCGGCTCCACCGGGGCGCCGGGCGCCGCGGAGGTCTCGGCCGCCACGGTGTCGGTCTTGGTCAGATCAGGCATACCGGATCCTCGGGTCCATGACCGCGTAGAGGAGGTCGACGAGCAGGCTGGCTATCAGGTAGACCACGACGAGGACGGTGACGACACCGACCACGGTCTGGCCTTCACGGCGGACGACCGATTCGTAGATCAGACCGCCGACGCCGTGGACGTTGAAGATGCCTTCGGTGACGAGGGCACCACCCATCAGGGCGCCGATGTCGGTGCCGAGGAAGGTGACGACGGGGATCATCGAGTTGCGCATGAGGTGCACACCGATGACGCGGCGCTTGGGCAGGCCCTTGGCCACGGCGGTGCGGACGTAGTCCGCGCGCAGGTTCTCGGCCATCGAGGTACGGGTCAGGCGGGCCACGTAGGCGAGCGAGAGCGAACCCAGAACGATGGCCGGCGCGAGCAGTTCGCCCCAGGTCTCGTCGTTGCTGACGTTCGGTTCGATCCAGCCGAGCTGGAAGGCGAACACCGACTTGACGATGAAGCCGAGCACGAAGACCGGCATCGAGATGATCAGCAGCGTGAGGATCAGGATCACGTTGTCGGCCAGCTTGCCGGCCTTGAGGCCGGCGACGATGCCGAGGGACAGGCCCAGGACGATCTCGATCGCGAACGCCAGGAAGGCCAGGCGCAGGGTGACCGGGAAGGCGGCCCCGACGACCTCGGTGATCTCACGTCCACTGCGGATCTGGGACCCGAAGTCGAAGTGGAACAGGATGCCGGTGATGTAGTTCCAGTACTGCTGCCACAGCGGCAGGTCCAGGCCGTGCTGGTGGCGCAGGGCGGCCAGCGTTGCGGGGTCGGTGCCCTTGTCCCCGAAGAGTCCGGCCACGGGATCGCCGGGCAGGCTGTACACCATCAAAAAGATGAGCAGGGTCGTCCCGAAGAAGACCGGGATCATCTGGAGCAGTCGTCGTGCGACATAGCGCCCCATCATGCCTCCGTAGAAGATGCGGCAGGCGCAGCCGGACGGGCCCTTTCGCCACGCACGCGCGTGACGGTTCCGTCACTGCGTCGCGAAAGGGCCCCCCGGGGCGCTGCATGTTAGGCCCGGATGTGGGCCGGCTCCCCGCCGGCCCACATCCGTCGAAAGGAATTACGCGGTAGGACTTACTTCTTGACCTCGACCTGGTCGAGGATCGGGTCGCCGTCCTGGGCGTACTTCACGTTCTGGACCTTCTCGGAGTAGCCCGCGTTGACCTTGTAGTACCAGAGCGGGATGGAAGGCATGTAGTTGACGAGGTCCTTCTCGATGGCCTGGTAGGCCTTCACGGACTCGTCGAGCGTCGCGGCGCTGTCGGCCGCGGCGATCTTGGCGTCGAGCTCGGGGCTGGTGAAGCCACCCTGGTTGCCGCCGGCGCCCGTACGGAACAGGTCGCTGATGAAGTTGGCGTTCACCGGGTAGTCGAGGACCCAGCCGGAGCGGTAGATCGACTTGACCTGCTTGGACTTGCGGGCCTGGAGGTCGGCCTGGAAGTCCGGCTTGGCGTCGCCGGTGCACTTGACGCCGGTGGCCTGGGTGATGCTGCCGCAGACGGCCTCGACCCATTCCTTGTGACCGCCATCCGAGTTGAACTGGATGAAGATCTCGTTGTTCGGGACGCCGCCGCCCTCGGCGATGAGGGCCTTGGCCTTCGCCGGGTCGAACTTGGTGACGTCACCGGAGCCGGTCGGCGTGTAGCCGAGGACGCCCTTGGCGACCCAGCCGGTCGCCGGCTCACGGGTGCCCTGGAGCACCGTCTTGGTGATGGTGTCGCGGTCGATCGCCATCGACAGGCCCTGGATGACCTTCGGGGAGACCTGCTTCGGGGTCTTCCACTGGTCGGCGTAGTACGCGATGGCCAGCGTCTGGACGGCGGAGTACGCCTGGTCCACGGCGCGGTCACCGAGTCGGCGCGGTAGACCGGGAGGTCCTTCGGGCTGATCTGACGCAGGACGTCGACGTTGCCCGACTTCAGGTCCTCGTAGGCGGTCTCGAGGGTGGTGTAGTTCTTGAGAATCACACCGCCGTTCTTCGCCTTGTCTTCGCCCTTGTAGTCGTCGAAGCGCGTGAGCTCGATCTGCTTCTTGTGCTCCCACGCCTTGAACTTGTACGGGCCGTTGCCGACCGGCTTCTCACCGGCGGCCGCGGGGTCCGCGTAGAACGAGGCGGGCAGCGGGGAGAAGACCTCGTAGCCGAGCTTGTACGCGAAGTACGGCACCGCGTTGGCGAGCTCGATGGTGAAGGTGTTCTCGTCGACGATCTTCAGACCCTCGAGAGCGTCGCCGGTGGGCTTGGCACCCTCGGCCTCGGGGTGCAGGGCCTCGAAGCCCTTGATGTCGGCGAACCAGGACGCGTTGCCCTGCTTGTTGTTGATGTTCGCGGCCCAGTTCCACGCCTTGACGTAGGACTCGGCGGTCACCTTGGTGCCGTCGTGGAAGGTCCAGCCCGGCTTCAGCTTGACGGTCCAGAGCTTGCTGTCCGTGCTGGTGACCGACTCGGCGTTGACGTTGACGATCTTGCCGTCGGCGTCGTAGTCGACCAGCTGGGAGAACAGACCGGACATCGCGATCGAGCCGTTCGACTCCATCGTGTCGGCCGGCTGGAGAAGCTTCTCCGGCTCGCCCACCTCGATCGAGTAGATGCCGTTCGGGTCAACTTCGCCCTTGGCGCCGGCGTCCTTGCCACCACCGCCGCCACAGGCAGTCGCTGCCAGGGCGACGACAATCGCGCCCGCTACCCACTTGGCGCTCTTGGCACCGCGCATGGGTTTCCTCCTCATGAGTCCACTGTCTGATGTGAAGGACACAGGTGTGCTTCGCCGACACCCCTGACGGCGATAGGACCGGTGTCCCGAGTGTGCTCGTGAGTCGACGCTCCCCACAGCGTGTGACCCATTGACCCGAGCTCAATGGAGCCATCCTCAGGGACTGCTTGACCGTAAACCACACTTAAGTGGTCTCGTTTTCACAACATCGCACTACGGCTAAAACCCGAAATCCGGACAAACTGATAGGAGACAGACATGAACGAAACGGACTGTTAGCTCTTCTTCCGGAGTGTCACGGTCGGTATGCGGACACCGGACCGAAATAATCCGCTTGACAAAAGCGAACAGCCCCCTCCGTCACGGTGTACGTGACGGAGGGGGCTGTTCACAAAAGCCCGTACCGGGCAGGACCCAGGTGTGACCTAGGTCCTACGCGACTACTTGCCGGACTTGGCGCGCGACGCGGTGCGCGAACGGTCCTTCTGGTCCAGGACGACCTTGCGGATGCGGACGGCCTCCGGGGTCACCTCGACGCATTCGTCGTCGCGGCAGAACTCCAGGGACTGCTCCAGGGAGAGCTTGCGCGGGGGCACCACGTTCTCGGTGTTGTCCGCCGAAGCCGCACGCATGTTGGTGAGCTTCTTCTCCTTGGTGATGTTCACGTCCATGTCGTCGGCGCGCGAGTTCTCGCCGACGATCATGCCCTCGTACACCTCGGTGCCGGGCTCGGTGAACAGGACACCGCGCTCCTGCAGGTTGATCATCGCGAACGGCGTGACCGAACCGGCGCGGTCGGCGACCAGCGAACCGTTGTTACGGGTCACCAGCTGGCCGAACCACGGCTCCAGGCCCTCGTGGATCGAGTGCGCGATGCCGGTGCCGCGCGTACCGGTCAGGAACTCGGTACGGAAGCCGATGAGGCCGCGGGACGGGACGACGAACTCCATGCGGACCCAGCCGGAGCCGTGGTTCGACATGTTGTCCATGCGGCCCTTGCGGACGCCCATGAGCTGCGTGACCGCACCCATGTGCTCCTCGGGGACGTCGACCGTCATGCGCTCGACCGGCTCGTGCACCTTGCCGTCGATGACCTGCGTGACGACCTGCGGCTTGCCGATGGTCAGCTCGAAGCCCTCGCGGCGCATCTGCTCGACCAGGATGGCGAGCGCGAGCTCACCACGGCCCTGGACCTCCCAGGCGTCGGGACGCTCGGTGTCGAGGACGCGGAGCGAGACGTTACCGACCAGCTCGCGGTCCAGACGGTCCTTGACCTGGCGGGCGGTGACCTTGCGGTCCTTGACCGCGGACTTGGCGTCCGCGCCCTTGCCGCTGCCGCCGCGGCCGACCATCGGGGAGGTGTTCGTACCGATGGTCATCGAGATCGCCGGCTCGTCGACCGAGATCAGCGGGAGCGCGATCGGGTTCTCCGGGTCGGCCAGGGTCTCGCCGATCATGATGTCGGGGAAACCGGCGACCGCGCAGATGTCACCCGGGCCCGCCACCTCGGCCGGCTTGCGGGTGAGCGCCTCGGTCATCATCAGCTCGGTGATGCGGACGTTGGAGATGGTGCCGTCACGCTTGATCCACGCGACGGTCTGGCCCTTGCGGAGCTCGCCCTGCTCGACGCGCACCAGCGCGATGCGGCCGAGGAAGTTGTCCGCGTCCAGGTTGGTGACGTGGGCCTGGAGGGGGGCCTCCTCGTCGTACACCGGGGCCGGGACGTGGGCCAGGATGGTGGAGAAGAAGGGCTCCAGGCTGTCGCTGTCCGCGGGGACGGTGCCGTCCTCCGGCTTGGTCAGCGAGGCGACGCCGTCACGGCCACAGGCGTAGACGATCGGGAACTCGATCTGGTCCTCGTCGGCGTCCAGGTCGAGGAAGAGGTCGTACGTCTCGTTGACGACCTCGTCGATCCGGGAGTCCGGACGGTCCGTCTTGTTGATGCAGAGGATGACCGGCATCTTCGCCTGCAGGGCCTTGCGCAGGACGAAACGGGTCTGCGGCAGGGGACCCTCGGAGGCGTCCACCAGCAGGACGACGGCGTCCACCATCGACAGACCGCGCTCGACCTCACCACCGAAGTCGGCGTGGCCGGGGGTGTCGATGATGTTGATCGTGATCGGGGCCGACCCGTCCTTCGGGTGGTACTTCACCGCCGTGTTCTTGGCGAGGATCGTGATGCCCTTCTCACGCTCCAGGTCGTTCGAGTCCATCATGCGGTCGTCGAGGTGCTGGTGGGCGGCGAAGGCACCGGCCTGCTTGAGCATGGCATCGACGATGGTCGTCTTGCCATGGTCGACGTGGGCGACGATGGCGACGTTACGGATGTCGTGGCGCGTGGGCACTTCGGCGCTTCTCCCGGGATCGTGGATGGCGACGCGTACGGTCCGGCACGCGCGCCTCGACCGGGCGGAAAACCTGCCACGGCCTTACCCCATCGTACGTCGGCTGGCGGGAACCGCCTGCCGGGGGGTCTGTCAAGAGGCCGGACGACTGAGCAGGACCGGGTCCTGGGTGGGGGGACCCGGTCATGGGTGGTACCGGTAAACACGCGGGTCAACGGGTATCTACGACCTTGCCCGCCGGGTGATCCGGCGGGCAAGGGACTTGAGTCACATCTGAGCTTGAGACCTTCGAATCAACCCCGGATGCACCCGTTCGTCATCACTTCTTCGCGTTCTTGTCCTTGGCCGGGACCGGCTTCTTCCAGCCGATGTCCTGATACCGCGGGGCTCCGAGGCCGAAGGCTCCGGCATTGACGAGACCCGGCTTCACGGCCACCAGCTCGGGGCGCTGGTAGAGCGGGATGGACCCGGCCGTCGCCCAGATCCGGGCGTCGGCCTTGCGCATCAGATCGCGGGAGGCCGCCTCGTCCAGCTCGCCGAGCGCCTGGTCGAAGAGCTGGTCGATGTGGTCGGTGCCGACCCGGGTGTAGTTCTGTTCGACCAGCAGCGAGCCGTCCGCGGCCGGCTCCGGCTTGGCGAAGATGGGCCGGGCGTCGGTGGCCGGGTAGGCGGTCGCGGGCCACGAGTAGAGCGCCAGGTCGTACTGGCCCGAGGCGATGTGGTCCTTGAAGAAGCTCTCGTCCGCCACCTTCGTCAGCTCGGTCTGCACGCCGACCTTCTGGAGCATCTGCGCGATCCGCTCCCCGACCGTGCGCAGCGCCTCCGAACCGGGACCGGCCGGCAGGACGAAGCGCAGGGCGAGGGGCTTGCCGTCCTTGGCGAGCATGTTGCCGGAGGTGCGTACGGCCTGCTTGGCGGGGGCCGGGGCGGTGCTCGCCTTGGCCGGGTCCGCCGGTTCGGCGGCGGCCTCGGCGTCGAGGGCCGGGCTGCGCTTGCCGTCGTCCACGGCGTCGGCCTGGGCCTCGGCCTGGGCGCGCAGGTGCTGCTCCTGGAGGTCCGCGAACGGCTCCGGGGCGAGCACCGGGGAGGGGCGGTTCTGCGCGCCCCGGCCGCCCTGCCCGCTCGCGGCGAAGGCGTCCGCGTCGACGATCTCGCCGTCGTGGGCGGAGCGGTACCGGCCTTCGGGCAGGTCCGCGCCCGCCGGGTCCTCGGGGCCTTCGGGGCGGTCGTCGGGGTGCGTGTCGCGCAGGGCGGCCAGGGCTCGGGCGGCGTCCCCGGGCTTGCCGTCGTCCTGGCCGACGATGTAGAGGCCGTCGTTCCCGGTGCCCGGGCCCGCGGCGGGGCCCGCGGGAGTCTTGGAGTCGTCCGTCTCCTTCGCGGCCTCCGCGCCGGCCTTCGCGCCCGCCGGCTCGGTGATCTTGCCGCCCCGGCGCCAGCCGGCGTCCGCGAGCAGGGCCTGCGAGGCCTGGGTGTCCTGGCCGCCGAGGGCGTCGCTGTTGTCGGCGTACGCCTGCTGCCCGGCCAGCGCGAGGTGGCTGCCCACCGGCTTCGCGGGCAGGCCGAGCGGCTTCAGGACGATGTCGGCGAGCGCCTGGCGGTCCAGGGCGCGGGCCACGGCTCGGCGCACCCGTTCGTCGGCGAGCGGGCCGCTCGCCCCGTTCATGGCGAGCTGGGTGTAGGCGGGCTCCAGGGACTTGCGGACCGTGAAGCCGCGCAGGGCGCTCTGCTCCTCGGCGTACCGCTTCACCGCCTCCGCGTGCTTCTGGCGGGTGGCCTGCGCCTCCTTGGCCTTGTCCTCGTCCAGTCCGAAGGCGAGCGCCCACGACAGGGTGGCCTGCGCGGCCGTCACCGAGGCGGCCGGGCCGTGCGCCCCGTCGGCCTTGGCGGCGTCGCGGCGGGCCAGGGCGATCCGGTCGGCCCCGGTGCGGTCGATCTCCGCGAGGTCGAGCTTGCCGGCGGCCAGCGCGGCCGGGCGCTCGGAGCGGGGCACCGCGGTGAGGACCAGGGTGTCGAGCTTGGCGGGGCTGCCCCACCAGCGCGGGTTGCGGGTCAGCGAGGCCGTACCTGTCTTCTTGTCGATGGCGCCCAGGCCGAAGGGGCCCGCGGTGACCTTCAGGGCGCCCCGGGCTCCCTCGTTGAAGCTCTCCGGGGTGCCGGTGACCTGCTTGGGATAAAGGGGGCTGAAGAGGGAGCGCCAGTCGGCGTACGGCCTGACGAAGGTGACCTTGACCTCTAGGTCCGTCTTGCCGCGCTCGATCTTCTCGATCCGGTCGTAGCCGGCGTTGCGCGCCGTCCAGTACGCGGAGTCCTTGCCGTTCAGGGCCCGCCACTGGGCGACGAAGTCGGCGGCGCCGATCTCGCGGCCGTCGCTCCAGACCGCCTGCTGGTTGAGCTTGTACAGGACGACCTGCTTGGGCTCCCGCTCGACGACCTCGGCCTTCTCCAGGTAGTCGGGATTGGCCACCGGCCGCCCCTTGCCGTCCAGCACGAACAGCTGGGGCAGTACCGCCCCCGCGATCCGGTTGGTGGTGGTGTCCGCATCGGCCTGGAAGGCGTTGAGGGTGCCCGGCATCGAGTCCACGGCCCACCGCAGCACCCCGCCGTCCTTGACCTTGTCGCGGGTGGCGGCCGCGACGTCCTGCCCGGCGGCGGCCGGGCCGCCCTCGTCTTCACCCGCGCCGCAGCCCGCGAGCAGCGGCAGTGCAAGAACTCCCGAGGTCAGGAGCGCCAAGGACCTGCGCCTTCTCTGGGACATGGGTGGTACCTCCGGGACGGGGCGTGGGGGGGGGAGCCGTGAAAGGGGATGTTTTGATCACGTTCGGCGGTATATGGAGCTGATCACACTGGGTGCCGAAACCCACTGAAATCGACACCCCGCCGTACCCGTCGCAGCCGACCCCCGCCACGCCGCGAACCCCACCCGTGCGGACCAATCCGGCTTGCGTTCCGGGCGGGCGTTACTCCGTAAGAGGGATGAAAATGGGGGCAGTGAGGGGCGCACGGTTCGCGCCTGCGCGCCCGCAATCGCTGCACGTCCCTTCACAACGGGGGACGGGAGGCGCGACACTCGCAGGCGCACATGAGCGTTGCCACCGCACTCAAGCGGAAGTGAGGGCAAATCATGTCCCTGCAAGACGATTTGACCGCCGTACGGCGCAACCTGAACGAGCTGGTCCGCTCCGTGGAGCAGCTCGAGAGGGATGTCGCACGGCAGGCGCCGGCCGCCTCCCGGCCTCCCGGCGCGGGCGCGATGGTCAGCGTCCCGGACACCCCGTACGACAGCACGCTGTGGACGGACGCCGACGACGAAGGTCTCGGCGCCCGCGACCGCCGCGCTCCCTGACCCACCCGCTCCCGCACACCCCGCGACCCCACCGGACCCGGTCACCCGCAGCGACGGCGGCCGGGTCCCCGGGGCACCCCTCATCACTCCACCCGGAGTCCCTCTTGGCCACAGGCACCCAACCATCCCCACAGCGGCCCGGCGGCGTCCACGACGCCTCGCGGGCCGCGATCGCGGCCCGGCACCTGCGGACCGACCGGTGGTGGCTCTCCCCCGCCGGCACCGCGGCCGGGCTGCTCGCCTTCATCGTCTACTCGACCTGGCGGGCCTTCGCCAACGCCGACTACTACGCGGCGCCGTACGTCTCCCCGTTCTACTCCCCGTGCCTCGCGGAGAACTGCGTCCCGATGAAGGACGGGCCGAACCTCGACCTCTTCGGCAGCTGGTGGGGCCTGTCCCCCGCGCTGCTGATCCTGGTCTTCCCGCTCGGCTTCCGGCTGACCTGCTACTACTACCGCAAGGCCTACTACCGGGGCTTCTGGGCCTCGCCGCCGGCCTGCGCGGTGGCCGAGCCGCACGCCTCGTACAGCGGTGAGACCCGCTTCCCGCTGATCTTCCAGAACATGCACCGGTACTTCTTCTACGCGGCGCTGCCGGTCGCGGGCATCCTCACCTACGACACGGTGCTGACCTTCCGCGACGAGCACTACGCGTGGGGCCACATGGGCCTGGGAACCGTGCTGTTCCTGCTCAACATCGGGCTGATCTGGGCGTACACGCTGTCCTGCCACTCCTGCCGGCACATCATGGGCGGCCGCCTGAAGCACTTCTCCAAACACCCGGTCCGCTACCGGCTGTGGGGCTGGATCAGCCGCCTCAACACCCGTCACATGCAGCTGGCGTGGGCCTCGCTGATCAGCGTGGCCCTGTGCGACTTCTACGTGTACCTGCTGGCCAGCGGCGCCTTCACCGACCCGAGGATCTTCTAGTGACCCAAGTGGAACGGCAGCAGTGGGACGTGGTCGTCGTCGGGGCCGGCGGCGCCGGGCTGCGGGCCGCGATCGAGGCGCGCGAGCGGGGCGCCCGTACGGCCGTGATCTGCAAATCCCTCTTCGGCAAGGCCCACACCGTCATGGCGGAGGGCGGCATCGCCGCCTCCATGGGCAACGTCAACGAGGGCGACAACTGGCAGGTCCACTTCCGCGACACGATGCGCGGCGGCAAGTTCCTGAACCAGTGGCGGATGGCGGAGCTGCACGCCAAGGAGGCCCCGGACCGGGTCTGGGAGCTGGAGACCTGGGGCGCGCTCTTCGACCGCACGCCCGACGGGAAGATCTCGCAGCGCAACTTCGGCGGGCACGAGTACCCGCGGCTCGCGCACGTCGGCGACCGGACCGGGCTGGAGCTGATCCGCACCCTCCAGCAGAAGATCGTCCAGCTCCAGCAGGAGGACTTCAAGGAGCACGGGGACTACGAGGCCCGGCTCAAGGTCTTCCAGGAGTGCACGGTCACCAGGGTCCTCAAGGACGGGGAGCGGGTGTCCGGGACCTTCTGCTACGAGCGCGAGACCGGCCGGTTCTTCGTCCTGGAGGCCCCCGCGGTGGTGCTGGCCACGGGCGGGATCGGGAAGTCCTTCAAGACCACGTCCAACTCGTGGGAGTACACCGGCGACGGCCACGCGCTGGCGCTGCTCGCCGGGGCTCCGCTGCTGAACATGGAGTTCGTGCAGTTCCACCCGACCGGCATGGTCTGGCCGCCCTCGGTGAAGGGCATCCTCGTCACCGAGTCGGTGCGCGGCGACGGCGGGGTGCTGCGCAACAGCGAGGGCAAGCGGTTCATGTTCGATTACATCCCGGACGTGTTCAAGGAGAAGTACGCGCAGTCCGAGGAGGAGGGCGACCGCTGGTACGAGGACCCGGACCACAACCGGCGCCCCCCCGAGCTGCTCCCCCGCGACGAGGTGGCCCGCGCCATCAACTCCGAGGTCAAGGCCGGGCGCGGGTCCCCGCACGGCGGGGTGTTCCTCGACGTGTCCACCCGGATGCCGGCCGAGAAGATCAAGCGGCGGCTCCCGTCGATGTACCACCAGTTCAAGGAGCTGGCGGACGTGGACATCACCGCCGAGGCGATGGAGGTCGGCCCGACCTGCCACTACGTGATGGGCGGCATCGCGGTCGAGTCCGATACGGCCGCCACCCTCGGGGTGCCGGGCCTGTTCGCCGCCGGTGAGGTCGCGGGCGGGATGCACGGCTCCAACCGGCTCGGCGGGAACTCCCTCTCCGACCTGCTGGTCTTCGGCCGCCGCGCCGGGCTGCACGCGGCCGAGTACGCGGCGCGCGACGCCCCGGCCGTCGGCGGGCGGCCCGAGGTGTCCCAGGCGCAGATCGACGCGGCCGCCGCGGAGGCGCTGGCCCCGTTCCACGCCGCCGAGGGCGCGGAGAACCCGTACACCCTCCACCAGGAACTCCAGACGGCCATGAACGACCTCGTCGGGATCATCCGCCGCGAGGGCGAGATGGCCCAGGCCCTGGAGAAGCTCGCGGGCCTGCGCGTACGGGCCGCACGGGCCGGGGTCGAGGGGCACCGGCAGTTCAACCCGGGCTGGCACCTGGCCCTGGACCTGCGCAACATGCTGCTGGTCAGCGAGTGCGTGGCCCGCGCGGCCCTGGAACGCACCGAGAGCCGGGGCGGGCACACCCGCGAGGACTGCCCGGCGATGGAGCGGTCCTGGCGGCCGGTGAACCTGCTGTGCCGGCCCGTCGACCCGGCCCCCTCGGATCCGGCCGCGGACCGGATCGAGCTGACCCGGGTGCGCACCGATCCCATCCGATCCGACCTGCTCGCGCTCTTCGAGAAGGAAGAGCTGGTCAAGTACCTCGCCGAAGAGGAGCTCTACGATTGACGCCCTCCCCGCCCCAAGGGGCGGGGATTCCTGGCTCACGCCGGCTGTGGACCTGCGGTCCGTCAGCTCTTACACGATCGACACCAGCCGGGTTGAGACCAGCCCGGACCAGCATCACGTGTGCGGAGTTCTTGTCCCTGGGAGACACGGCTCCGCACGCGGTGCAGGTATAGGTACGTTCCGAAAGAGGTAGCGCGTGCTTGGTTCTCGCTCCGCACTGCGCGCAATCCATGGTGGTGTGCGCGGGATGGACAAGGTGCACGATGCGCCCGTGTTTGCGGCCCATCTCGACCAGGGCTCTTTTGGTTGCACCGATGGCCGCATCGGACGCCTTGCGGGCCATGGTGGATTTGGCGAGGAACTTCGGGCGGAAGTCCTCCGCCGCGAGACCGTCGTGGTCGCGGACGACGGTCTTGGCCCACTTGCGGGCGGTGTCCTGGCGCTGCCGGGCCACCTTCTTGTGCAGCTTCGCCGTCAACCCTTTCGCCGTTCGGTAGCCCTTCGATCCGGGCCTGCCCTTCGACGGTTTCCGGCGGGCCATCATCCGCTGATAGCGGGCGAGCCCGGCGGCGGCCTCCCGCCCGTGCCCGGCATGCGGGAGGTCGTAGGCGTCACTGGTGGTGGTCGCGGTTTCCTTCACACCCCAGTCGATCCCGATCACCGCACCCATCTCCGGGAGGGGCTGGGATTCGGCGGGAACGACGAAGGACGCGTACCAGTGCCCAAGGCTGTCACGGTGGATTCGTACCGACGACGGGGCCGCCGGAAGGTCGCGGGACCACACCACGGTCAGGCCGATTCCACCCGCGAGATGCAGCTGGCGGTCCTTGATCCGGAAACCGCGCCGGGTGTAATTGAGGCTCGGATCCGCCTTGGCCTTCTTCTTGTACTTGGGCATCCCTGCTCGCTGCCGCATCGGCAACCGGGCCTTGATGTCCTTCAAGGCTTTGGCACGGGACTTCCCGAAGTCCCGTACAAGCTGTTGCTGCGGAACCGAGGAACCCTCTCGAAGCCACGCATTCGCCGTGCGCGCCTCGGTCAGCATCCTGTCCAGCCGGGCCGGGCCGCACGTCTCGCCCTCAGCGCCGGCCTTCTTCGATCGGGCGCAGCACTCATTCCATGTCCATCGGCACCGCGCCCACTCACCCAACAGCTTGGCGCGGGCAGTGGACGACACGCGAAGCCGGTAGGTGAACCGGGCGTACCCGGCACCCTCCGTCTCCTGAAGTGCCGTCATGCGATCAACCTAGACCAGGCCACTGACAACGCAAGAAAGTGCAGGTCACCACAGATGCGACCAGACTTCCGGCGCTCCGCGGCCGCGATGGCGGGGCCCACTCCCACTCGAGCGGAAGCTCGTGGCCCCCGAGGAGAGACTCAATGACTACCTACGATGCCGCGTTCCGGATCTGGCGGGGTAACGCGGAGGGCGGTGAGCTGCGCGACTTCACCGTGGAGGTGCACGACGGGGAGGTGGTCCTGGACATCGTCCACCGGCTCCAGGCCACCCAGGCGTCCGACCTGGCGGTGCGGTGGAACTGCAAGGCGGGCAAGTGCGGTTCGTGCAGTGCGGAGGTCAACGGGCGGCCGCGGCTGATGTGCATGACGCGGATGTCGACCTTCTCCCGCGAGGAGACGATCACCGTGACCCCGCTGCGGGCCTTCCCGGTAGTCCGCGACCTGGTGACGGACGTGTCCTTCAACTACCAGAAGGCGCGCGAGGTGCCCGCGTTCGTGCCGCCCGCGGGAGTGGCGCCGGGCGAGTACCGGATGCAGCAGATCGACGTGGAGCGCTCGCAGGAGTTCAGGAAGTGCATCGAGTGCTTCCTGTGCCAGGACACCTGTCACGTGGTGCGTGACCACGAGGAGAACAAGGGGGCCTTCGCCGGTCCGCGCTTCCTGATGAGGGTGGCGGAGCTGGACATGCACCCGCTGGACGCGGCGGCCGAAGCGGGCCTGGACCGCAAGCGCACGGCGCAGGAGGAACACGGGCTCGGCTACTGCAACATCACCAAGTGCTGCACGGAGGTCTGCCCCGAGGGGATCAAGATCACCGACAACGCCCTGATCCCGCTGAAGGAGCGGGCCGTGGACCGCAAGTACGACCCGCTGGTGTGGCTGGGGAACAAGATCGGGCGGCGCTCCGGCCAATAGCCGCCCCCAATCGTTCACTTGGCAGGACAGAATGCCCCCTGAGCAACGTCGTTGACGTGAAGTCAGGGGGCTTTCGCGGTGCGGGTGGGGGATCAGCTGGCGGGCCGGTACCGCCTCGAACAGCGTCTCGGCAAAGGCGGCTTCGGCGAGGTGTGGCGGGCGCACGACGCGGCGCTGGACCGGGCCGTGGCGGTGAAGGTGCTCCTGGAGACGGCCATGGCCGACGAGGCCGTCGCCCGCTTCCGGCGCGAGGCCACCATCGGGGCGCGGCTCCAGCATCCCGGCATCACCGTCGTGCACGACGTGGGCCAGGAGGAGGGCCGGCTCTTCATCGTGATGGAACTGCTCGAAGGCGAGGACCTGCGCAGCACGCTGTCCCGGGTACCGGGCGGGCTGCCGGTGCCGGTGGCGCTGGAGCTGGCCGCCCAGGCCGCGGAGGCGCTGGCCGCCGCGCACGAACGCTCGGTGATCCACCGGGACTTGAAGCCGGCCAACCTCTTCCTGATGCCCGGCGGGCGGGTCAAGATCTGCGACTTCGGCATCGCGCACTCCTCGGACGCCACGGCCGGCTGGACGGTCACCGGCCGGATCTTCGGGAGCCCGCCGTACATGGCCCCCGAGCAGTGGCGGGGCGAGCGGGTGGACGCCCGGTGCGATCTGTACGCGCTGGGGTGCGTGCTGTACGCGCTGCTGAGCGGGGAGCCGCCCTTCGGGGAGGGCGAGGTCCCCTACGTCCTGATGCGCCGGCACATCGAGGACCCGCCGCGCTCGCTGCGGGAGACCGGTGCGGTGGTCGCGCCGGAGGTGGAGCGGCTGGTGCGGCAGCTACTGGAGAAGGACCCGGCGGACCGCCCCGGCTCGGCGCAGGCCGTGGCCACGGCGATACGGGCCCTGGCGGAGGGCGGACCCCTCGCCGGGGGCGGGGCGCGGGGCGGCAGCCTCGCCGGGGGTGGGGCACGGGACGGCGGCGGCAGCCTGGCCGGGGGCGGGGCGCGGGACGGGTATGGCGCGGATGACCAGGCCGGGGTCGGGGTCCGGACCAGGTCAGGGGCCGAAGGCGGGCCGGAGGCAGGGGACTGGTACGGCGCGGATGGCCGGGCCGAGGTCCGGGTCCGGCCCGGGGCAGGCGTCGGGAACGGGGGCGGGGGCGGGACTGAGTCAGGGGACCGGGACGGATCTGGCGCGGATGACCGGGCCAGGGCCGGGAACGGGTTCGGCCGCGGGGGCGGAACGGAAGTAGTGGCCCGGGACGGGGATGGGGTCGCCGGAATCCGGCCTGGGGCCCGGGACGGGGAGGAGTCCGCCGGAATCCGGCCTGGGGCCCGGGACGGGGAGGAGTCCGCCGGAATCCGGCCTGGGGCCCGGGACGGGGAGGAGTCCGCCGGAATCCGGCCTGGGGCCCGGGACGGGGAGGAGTCCGCCGGAATCCGGCCTGGGGCCCGGGACGGGGAGGAGTCCGCCGGAATCCGGCCTGGGGCCCGGGACGGGGAGGAGTCCGCCGGAATCCGGCCTGGGGCCCGGGACGGGGAGGAGGGCATCGGGGAGGTGCCCGCGGATGTGCAGGCCTTCGTGCGGGAGCTGCTGTTGGAGGCCGAGGTCGGGCTGCGGGGGCTGGAGCCCGGGGACGAGGCGCGCATCGACGTGCTGACGGTGGCCGCCGACGCCGCGGCGCGCTTCGACGCGGAGCTCGCGGGGCGGCTGCTCGGCGACGCCGAGATCGCGGCGTGGGAGGGCGGCCGGGGCGACGGGGCGCGGGTGGCCCGGCTGCTGACCCGGCTGGCCAGGGCCACGTCCACGCGTGCCCCGGCGCGGGCCCGGCGGCTGCTGACCGACGCGCAGCAGGCGCTGTTCACGGTGTTCGGCTCCGACCGGGAGGGCCCGCTGTGCGAGGTGGCGGAGGAGCTGGCCGTGGTCGCCCCCGGGCAGGCCGCCCGGATCGCCGCGGACCACTTCGCGGACGCCCGGACGGACAAGCGACTGCGGGCCCGCGTCGCCACGGCCGTCGCGGCGGCCGATCCCGCCGAGGCCGAGCTGCAGTTGGCGCTGATCACGGACGCCGGGCAGCGCGGGGCCGCCACCTACGACATGGTGGTGGCCGTCGCCCCGCACGACGTGGCGGCGGCCCTGCGGCTCAGCGAGCGCATCGGCTCCGCCGGGGGACGGCTGCTGGCGCTGTGCCAGGTGGCGCGCGAGCGCTTCGCGGCCGGGGACCCGGCGGGCGGGGCCCGGGCGCTGCAGCAGGCCGAGGAGGAGCTGCCGCGGTTCCTGGAGGAGCGGGCGGCCTGGCTCCGCGAGGAGGCGGCGCAGCACGCCGGTGAGGGCCGCTCCGACCGGGCGGAGCGGCTACGGAAGCAGGCCGACGCCCTGCTGGGGGGCCGCCCCGGGGAGGCCGCCGACGCGAAGACCGACCACGCGCTGTCCTCGCTGGCCACGGCCCGGGCCTACCGGGACCAGGACGCCCGGACTCCGCTGGACGCGGCGGCGGCGCGGGAGTGGGCCGGCCTGGCACGGAACCGGCCGGACCCGGCGCAGCGGTCCCTGCAACTGGCCCTCGGCGCCCGGCTGTCCGTGGGGACGGGCCGGGTGCCCTGGCTGGCGGAGGCCGCCGCCGACGCGGGGAGCCCGCCGCCGTCCGGGATCAGGGCCCTGGGCGGCCCGGACACGGACGCCGGGTCGCGCCCGCCGGGGCCCGGGCCGAAGCGGCGTACCGAACCCGGCGCCCGCTCCTGGCACACGGATGCCCGGCCGGACGCCGCGTACGCGGCCGGCGCGCACGTGGTGTGGCGCTCGGGGTCCGAGGTGGGCTGCGTACGGGCCGCAGAGGGTACGACCCGCTGGACGGCCCGCTCCGACGAAGGCGTGGGTCCGGCCGCACCCCCGCTGCCCGGGACGGGGCCGCTCCTGGTGGCCTGCACGGCGGACGCGGCCACGGTGTACGTCGAGGTCCGGCGCGCCGGCGCGCCCGGGGTACGGCTGCTGGCGCGCGAGCCGCGCGACGGGCGGGTGCGGTGGTGGCGGGACCTGCCCGGCACGGAGCCGCTGTCCGGCACCGCAGGCGCCCACCTCCCCGGGCCGCGGCCGCTGCGCGCCGTGGGTCCGGTGCTGGTGCACGGGGCTCCGGGGGACCTGACCGCGCTGCGGGCGGCGACGGGAGAGGTCCTGTGGCAGCGCCCGGTTCCCGACCCGGCGACGCGCTCCCCCGCCGCGGTGGGCGACTGCCTGGTCCTCGCGGACGATCTGCGGCTGCGGGCACTGCACCTGCCGACCGGCCGCCCGGTGTGGTCCTTCCAGCGGTCCCGCCCCACGGCGCGGACGCTGCACGATCCGCGGCTCGCCGGGAGCGGCCTCGTTCACCTCCTGGACGAAGGCGCGGTGCTGGCCCTGGACCAGGGCTCCGGCCGGGAGGTGTGGCGCAGCGCGCCGGGCGTCCCGGCGGAGGGCCTGCTCGTCGAGCGCGGCACGGTGTACGCGGTCTCGCACGCGCCGGAGGGCCGGGACGGCCGGGAGAGCCGGGACGGCCACGACACGGTCCACGCGCTCGACGCGGTGACGGGCGCACTGCGCTGGATGCGCCAGGCGGCCCGGTGCGGCGGGGCGGGGTGCGGGTTCGAACTGCTGGGGCTGCGTCCGGGCGGTCTGTACGTCAAGGTCCCCCAGGGCGGCCGGCGCGGTCTCTTCGGCCGTTCGCCGGACCCGTACGTGGCGGTCCTGGACCCGGCCTCGGGCCGACCGCGCCGGTACTGGGACCACCCGCCGCTGGCCGCGGTCGGCGCCCTGCTGGTCGGCGACCACCTCGTCCTCTCCCGCCCCGAGCTGACGGCGTACGGCTTGCCGTAGCGGGTGTCGGCTCCGGGTGCGGGAGGGGGAAACCGCCCATACTCTCCCAAATGTGACTCCGCCGAGAAGCTGCACGAAGAGACGCACCACCGCCGAGATATCCGTCCGGTCCGGGCTCGCCCTCGCCGCCGCGCTGCTCGCGCTCACCGGCTGGGCGACGGCCGCCGCTCCGGCCGCCCGGGCCGACGACCCCGTCACCCTGTCCCAGCAGGGGCAGATCACCGACCGTGTGGGCGCCCTGGGCGACCGCAAGCCCGAGGTCACCGCCGCGCTGGACAAGCTGTACGCCGACCGGAAGGTCCAGCTGTTCGTCACGTACGTGCGCGACTTCTCCGACCGGTCCGCGCAGAGCTGGGCCGACGCCACCGCCCAGAAGAACGGCCTCGGCCAGAACGACGTCCTGCTGGCCATCGCCACCGGGGCCCGGCAGTACGCCTATTCGGCCGATGTCGACTCCGGATTCACCAAGGAGCAGCTCGCGGCGGTCGCGCAGACCGCCATCGAGCCGGCCCTCAAGCAGAACGACTGGGCGGGCGCCGCGATCGGCGCCGCGGGCGGCTACGACGCGGTCCTGGGCGGACGGCCCGTGCCGGTCCCGGCCATCGTCCCCGGCGAGGCCGACCCCGGAGGCGCCGCGGCGAGCGGCGGCGAGAGCGGCGCCGGGGACTTCGTCCTCCCGGTGGTCGCGGTCGGCGCGGCCGGCGCCCTCGGGGCGTACGCGTACACCCGCCGCAAGCGCAAGCAGGCGGACGGCGGCAGCGGCGGCTCGAAGACCACCGGCTGGTCCGGACAGGGGCCCGGCCCCGTTCCCCTGCCGGAACTGGACGCCAAGGCCAAGGCCCTGCTGGTGGAGACCGACGACGCGATCCGCACCAGCACCGAGGAACTCGGCTTCGCCACCGCACAGTTCGGCGAGGAGGCGGTGTCGGCCTTCACGCAGGCGGTGGAGTTCGGAAAGGGTGAGCTGACGGCCTCCTTCCGGCTGCGCCAGCAGCTCGACGACGCGTACCCGGAGGACGACGCCACCCGCCGCCGGATGCTGGACGAGATCGTGGCCCGCTGTACGGAGGCGAGCCGGCGGCTCGACGCCGAGTCGGACGACTTCGACCGGCTGCGGGACCTGGAGAAGAACGCCCCGCAGGCGCTCGCGACCGTGGAGGCCCACTTCCGCGACCTGACGGGCCGTACGACCACGGCGGAGGCGACCCTCACGGCGCTCGGCCGCCAGTACGCGGACTCCGCGGCGGCGCCGGTGGCCTCCAACCCCGAACAGGCCAAGGACCGGCTGCTGTTCGCGACGACCAGCCTCGGCGAGGCCCGCGCCGCGATCGACACCGGCGACAACGGCAAGGCCGCCGTGCACGTCCGGGCGGCCGAGGGCGCCGTGGACCAGGCGGCGACCCTGGTCGACGCGGTGGAGCGGCGCGCGCAGGAGCTGGCGGAGGCGGCCGGGAAACTGCCCGGCGCGCTCAACGAGACGGACACGGACCTCGCCGACGCGAGCGGGCTGCTGTCCGGCACCGCCGAGGGCACCTCGACCGCCGATCTGCGCGGCCGGATCAGCCGGGCGCAGGCCGTACTGGCCGACGTACGGCAGGAGCAGGCCGCCGGCCGGTACGACCCGCTGGACGCGCTGCGCCGCGTGGAGGAGGCCGACGCGGCCCTCGACGAGGCGCTGGCCGGGGCCCGCGAGCGGGAGTCGGGCCGGCAGCGGGCGGCGGCCCTGCTCGATCAGGCCCTGCTCACGGCCCGCAGCGCGATCGGCGCGGCCACGGACTACATCACCACCAGCCGGGGCGCGATCGGCAGCCAGGCCCGTACCCGGCTGGCGGAGGCGCAGCGCCACCTGGAGCGGTCCACGTCCCTGGCGGGCTCGGACCCGGCGGGCGCGCTAGCCGAGGCCCAGCAGGCGGACTCGCTCGCGCGCCAGGCGCAGCAACTGGCCGAACAGGACGTACGGGGGTACCAGAACCCGTACGGCGGTGGCGGCCGGCAGCAGGGCGGCGGGATGGGCGGCGCGGTGCTCGGCGGGATCATCCTCGGCGAGATCCTGGGCGGCGGCCGCGGCGGAGGCGGCTTCGGCGGCGGGGGCGGGGGCTTCGGCGGCGGCTTCGGCGGGGGCGGCGGACGCGGCCCCGGCTCCTTCGGCGGCGGCGGCACCCGCGGCCGCATGGGCGGCGGCGGCCGCTTCTGACGCACTCTCCCTACCCCCTTTTCCCCCTCTTTCGTCCCCAAGGAGACAGAGAACATGAGCAAGCAGAGCATCCTCGGCCGCGTCACCCAGCTCGCCAAGGCCAACATCAACTCCCTGCTGGACCAGGCGGAGGACCCGCAGAAGATGCTGGACCAGCTCATCCGCGACTACACGAACAACATCTCCGAAGCGGAGCAGGCCGTCGCCACCACCATCGGCAACCTGCGGATGCTGGAGGCGGACCACAAGGAGGACGTGGACGCCGCCGCGGAGTGGGGCGGAAAGGCCCTCGCGGCGAGCAAGAAGGCCGACGAGCTGCGGACGTCCGGGTCGGCCGCCGACGCCGACAAGTTCGACAACCTCGCGAAGGTCGCGCTCGGCCGCCAGATGCAGTCGGAGAAGGAGGCGAAGACGGCCGCGCCGACGATCGCCGCCCAGACCGAGGTGGTCGACAAGCTGAAGTCGGGCCTGGACTCGATGAAGACCAAGCTGACGGAGCTGACGGCGAAGCGCGACGAGCTGGTCTCGCGGGCCAAGACCGCGCAGGCCCAGAACACGATGATGGACGCGGTCAAGAACATCGACGTGATGGACCCGACCAGCGACATCACCCGCTTCGAGGAGAAGGTCCGCCGCGAGGAGGCCATGGCCCTGGGCAAGCAGGAGCTGGCCGCCTCCTCCCTGGACGCGCAGTTCGAGTCCCTGGACGACCTCGGCAAAACCTCGGAAATCGAAGCCCGCCTGGCCGCCCTGAAGACGGGCCAGGCCGCCTGACGCCCGCCCCTTCCCGACAGCCCGCGGCGCTCAGGTCCCGAAAGAGGGGACCTGAGCGCCGCGCGCACTGCTGATTGCTCCAAGACCAAACGCCGGACGTGGACCCACCCACGCTTACGAACTGCGACGTTACACAGCAGCCGTCCGCCGCGTTGCCGTCAACTACTGCGGTCACCACACGCTGAAGCCCCGCCAGGTTGCACCTGGCGGGGCTTCTACTCGCTGCCGTTACACGGCAAAGCGGTTGCGACGATGCTCTGCGCCGTCAAGGTCAAGGGTAGGCGACCTTTGGGGTTTTATCGCATCGGCTTTCACCAGGCCGTCGGATTAAATTTCCTCTGCCTTAAGGTCCCATGGGAGACGATCCGCTGCCGCAGCCTGAACTGCGCGTAGTCTCTTTTTGTCCTGCTCGATGAGTATGAGCGATTCGAAGCCGTATGCCGTTCCTGCTGGTGACGTGCCATACACGACTTCCGCATACAAGAGCCATTTCCCCTGCCGTGCGGCGTCAATGCATTCGGCAGCGAAAGCACTCTCTGACCCACCGATCGATTCCACGGAAGTCGCAGACCCAAGGACTCGCAGAATCATACCAAGGGTCTCGCGTCTGGCAGGTTCGGAAAGCTTCCCCGTGAGGGCGGCCATGGCAACCGCAAGGAACGCTGAAGATACCGCCACGAGGCCGTCGGCTCCGGTCAAGACGTGACCGTGAAGTGAGGTACTGAACGCCTCGCCGTGGCCATGGTCCTGCTCAAGTGCCATCAGTTCGGCGATCATGCCTGGGAGGTGCCCGGCACTCTCGCCGCAGCCGCATTCCATCTGCGGCCAATCAAACTTTCGCAGCTCAATCTCGAACATATTAATGGCAGTGCTCTCTTCTCTCATCCCCATGGCCCGCCTGGCTCGGCCGTAATGCCGGGCACGAAGTTACTGCGACTCGGATAGTCCGCTTGGCAGCGGACGCAGACTGACTTGCGAACAGCCGACCAGCGCCCACCAGCATCCCGAGCCAGGGTGACCGCGTGAGTGAAGATAACCTCAGCCGGATTTCCGCCTATCGCAAGCAGCGCGTTTCCTTCGGCGCAGTACCCACAACCGGAGGAAGCGAGGGCCGTGTCTCCCGTGCGAGTATTCAGGGCGCCAACATAAGTACGACCCCTAGTCTTGGAACTCGAGGCGAACAGCGCGAACGTTGCGACTCGTTGCGATACCTGTTCGAGACGCTCAGCCTGTGACCAGTTTGCCGGAGCCGTATCCACATCCACGTCTGCGGCGCGACCGCCTACGTCGCCCCGGGTGCTGGGCACATTGCAGTTATGAACCAGGACGGGGCTCGCGCCTGCAAGCACATAGTACGTGTGGACGTCAGAGATCGTCAGGTCGTGGGTGCGCTGGCGCTTGGTGTACTTGTTGAGGGCGGTGATCTCTACGTGCTTGCCTGCGCTGGTGCGCAGGGTGGTGCCCACCTGGAGGTCGCCGGCGTTGACCCATTCGGCGAGTTCCGGAACCCAGAAGGGGTGGGTGTCCGTGGTGACGATGGCAGCCGGGCCGTCCTCGGTGGCCACGGTGAGCTCGGTGAAGTCCTTGTCGTCCTCGGTGCGAATGGTTTCGAGAACGGTCTTCTTGTAACTCTCACCAGTTTGCGGGTCCGTGGCGAAGACCACGTCCCCGACCTCAATGTCCTGGATTTCCTTGCGGGAACCGTCCGCCATGAGGACTTCGGTGCCCGGCAGGAAGGAGTGGCACAGCTTCCTCGCGAACGACTTTCCGGCGCCACCGAAGGCGAGGGTGGCCATTTCGACCAGGCCTTCGCCGTCTTCGTAGGCCGGGTCGGAGGTGTCGACCCCCATCCCCTCCATCAGGCTGTCATATCCGCCTGCTGCGCTTATTCCGTAGGATGTGAGCGGGTTGAAGAAGTCGAGCGATGAGGCGAAAAAGCGCCCGATCCCGGGGATCGTGTTACGGCTGAAGGTCAACCGGCGCGGCGTGAGGTCGTACCAGTCGCCATAGCCTATGCCGCCGTAAACCTTGTCCTTCTTGCCCTTCTTCGTCTGGGTTATCCATGACGACCACTTCCAGCCGCCGTTCCCCTTGTACTCCCAGCTCTCGTGATAGTCGGTCGTCGCCCCGCTGCGGTCATGGTCGGATGCGCACCTGCTGCTGTTTCCGCCGCAGACTCCTTCAGGTCGCAGGCCCGACGGGTCCGAGAGGCTGAAGGGGTTGTTGTTCGCGTACGTGTACCCGTGTATCTGCTGGGCATCCTTGAGGTCCATGATCGGGTCCACCGAGATGAAGCGGCCGATCGTGGGGTCGTACTCGCGGGCACCGAGGTGGGTGAGGCCTGTTTCCGCGTCCTTTGTTCCGCCTACGAAGCCCTTTTCGCCTGCCCAGTTGGCCGGCTGGGTTCCGCGGTCGTCGCCGAAGAGGCCTGTCTTGCGTCGGGTCACCGTCTGCGCGGCGTCGGCGGTCACCTGCGTGGTGCCGGTCTTGTGGTGGTCGGCGACGGTGAAGTTGAGCTTGCCGCCGGTGCGCATGGCGACATCGCCGTAGTAGCGGGTGCCGGTGACCTTGCCGGCCTTGTCGAGCTTGAGCTCGTTTCCTCCGGGGAGGTAGAGGGTCGTGCCCGTCGAGTCCTTGCGTAGGAGCCGCTGGCCGCCGCTGTCGTAGAGGTAGGAGCTGGTGGACGTCCCCTGCTTGACCGTCTTGAGGTGGCCTTCGACGTCCCAGTCGAGGTACTGGGTTTCACCTGTCCCGCTCTTGCGGGTTTTCGTGTTGCCCTCGGCGTCGTAGGTGAAGGTTTCGTCGTGCGGGTCGGTGCCGGTCTGGGTGACCTTCAGCAGGTCGTGCTTGCCGGCAGTCGGGGCCTGGTACGTGCGGATGGTGTCAGCCGTCGGGCCGGAGGCCGTCTTGTGCTGGGTCTCCGTCTTGCGGTTGCCGACCGCGTCGTAGGTGTACGTGGTCCAGTACTGGTCCGTCCCGCCGATGACCGTGGCCGACGGAGAGGCTGCACAGGTCTCGCCCTTGTTGGTCCAGGCCTGGGTGATGCGGCGCAGCGCGTCGAGGTCGACGCACTGGGTGTCGGTGGTGCGAAGGGCGTCCTGGCCGTACGCCGTGGCGATCGAGGTCAGGTTGCCCGCGGGGTCGTTCGTGTACTTGGTGTCCTCGATCCGCTGGGGTGCGACGTCACGGTCGGTGTACACGCGGCTGACCGCGCCTGTGTGCTCGTCGTACTCCGTGGACCGGTACAGGCGCTGGCCGGCCGAGCCGAGTTCCTGACGGATGGCGCGCCCGTAGTGGTCGTACGTCATCGCCGTGACGAGGCGGCTGTTGCCCGCGGCCATGCTGTTGAGCAGGCCGGAGACCGTCTTGTACGTGCTGCCGACCGTTTCTGCCGGGAGGTCGCCCAGGGCCGGCTGCTTGGTCGTCAGGACCTGACCGCTGATGTTGTAGCTGTTCGTCCAGCTGTAGGTACCCGCAAGGGCCCCCGTGTCGGGGGTGGACGGGATGGTCACCTCAGTGGTGAGGGGCTGGTACAGGTCGTTGTAGGTGAGGGTTTCCGACTCGTACGCCTTGCCTCCCACGTACCGAGTGGACTTCGTCGGCTGGCCCTTGGCGACCGTGTCGTAGACCTGGGAGGTCAGAGTCGTGGAGCCATGCTTGGTGCTGACCACTCGGCTGAGGGCGTCGTAGTCGGTGTGCAGGGTGACACCGGCGGCATCCGTCACGTCCGTGACGCGGTTGCCCTGGTCATAGACCGTCTTGGTCAGGCCCTTGTCCGGGTCGTCCGTCTCGACCTGGCGGCCCCGGACGTCATAGGTGTAGGTCCACTTGACGTTGGCCGGATCGGTGACCTGTTCCAACTGGCCGAGCTTGTTGTAGCTGTACTTGGTCGACTGGGAGGTCGTCCGAGCGGCGTTGGTGTACTGCTTTTGTTCAATGGTCCGTCCGAGCCCGTCGGTGACCGTGGTCGTGGCGATGCCACCCAGGGGCGGGACGACCGTGGTGGTGTCCCCGGTGTAGCTCGTGGTGGTGCGCTTGGTCTCGGTGCCGAACTTCTTCGAGATGACAGTGGTGGTTCGGCCGGCACCGTCGAAGAGGGTGTCCGTGGAAGCGGGGTAGGCGGTTTCCGCCCCTGTGACCAGCTCAGCGGACGGAGCACCAGCCGCGTAGTAGACCCCCGAGTTGCGCCAAGCCAGGCCACGGGTGTCGTAGAACGTCTCCGTCACCAGGCGACCGGAGAGGTCCGGCGACTGTGTCTGCGTCTGACGCTCGCGCAGCAGGCCGTCGTAGATGGAGTAGACCGTGGAGTACTGGTAGTCGTGCGTCAGGGTCTTCGAAGTGACGACGTTGGGTGCGTCATTGCCGATCGCGTACTCGAACACGCGGCTGGGCTTGCCGGGGTTGTCGGCCGCAGTCCAGTTCGGCAGCCAGACCTTCGTCGCGCGGCCGAGGGGGTCGTACTCCGTTGTGGTCAGCTTGCCGTTGGCGTCGGTGACCTTCGTGGGCTGCGAGCGCAGCGGGTCGATCTCCGAAGTGACGGTGTGTCCCAGCGGGTTCGTCACCACCATCGAGGTCATGAGACCGCCGGTCGCCGGCGTGTAGGCGATCTTCGTGACCTTGCCGAACGTGTCGGCAGTGGCGAGCTGACGGCCGTAGACGTCGTAGCAGAGCTCGTTCTTGGCAGCGCCGCATGTGGTCGGAACGGTCGCCTGGACGTCGTAGCCGTCGCCCTTGCCGTTGATGGTCTCGGTCTTGCTGACCAGGCCCGCGCCGGGGACCGTGCCGAGCGTGCCGTTGTCGAAGTAGGTGCGGGTGTCACTGATGACATCCGCAGGCTTGCTCTCGGCCGTACCGCAGGGCACCGCGACCGTCTCGACGCGGCTGTGCCGGTCCAGGATCCACGTCGCGGTGTTGCGCGCGTAGGTGTTCGTGGTGCAGGTCTCGTCCCCGGCGATGGCGGTGTCGCCGGTTGCCGATTCCGTGGCGACCATGCCGTAGGCGTCGAATTCACGGCTCGTCTCGGTCGTGCGGGTTCCACCCGTGACCGTGGTGCGGGTCGCCTCCTTTTCGGTGCCCGTCTTGTAGGAGACGAGATTGGGCAGACCGGCGCGGGTCCGAGTTGCGGTGGCGGTCAGCGCACGCCACGGAGTGCTGGCTGTGGCGCTCACCAGCTTCGACGTGTCGTCGCCTTCGTAGACGGCCGTTTCCCGCATCATTCCGGCGAACTCGGGCCGGTCGACGACCGGCGCCCCGGTGCCGTCCACGACGTTCTTGCCGTCGAGGCCACGGAAGTACCGGTGCACGGTGAGGGTTTTCGGGTCACTGGCCGCGCCCGTTCGGGTCTGGATGAGACCGTAGCCGCGGAACACCGAGTGGACACGGTCCTCGGCCTTGATGAACTCGTCTTCGGCCTTGGCCCAGGCCGCCGTTCCCACGTACCTGTACGCGGTCACCTTGTCGGGGCTGCTGGCGAGGTTGTCCCCCTCCACGACCTGCGTGACGACGTAGCTGTTGAACCAGTCGATCTTGGTCGTCTCGCCCTCCCATGCCCACTTCACCGGGTAGCAGCGCGTCGTGTTCGTCGCGTCTGCGGGCGGCAGGGTGGCGCTGGTGCAATCCGGCTGGGAGTACGTGACGCCGATGGTGCCGCCCGTCTCCGTGTTCACCTGGCTCATGCGCAGTCGTACGTAGGGCGCCAGGCCGTCGCCGGTCTTGTCGACACGGTTGGGCCTCTGCTCACCGGTGAAGGTGACCGGTGCGAGGGGTATGTCCGTGGCGGCGCCGGCCTTCGCGGTGCGGGTGATGGACTTCAGCCACAGGGGCGTGGTGATGCTCGCGCTCGCGCTCGGCAAGCTCTCCTGGATCCGTGGAAAGTGGCTCACCGTGGCCGGCGCCACCACGTACCCGCTCTACCTCCTCCACGAGCACATCGGCTGGACCGGAATCCGCCTGCTGCGGCACGACCTCTCCCCCTGGGTACTGGTCGCCGTGATGACGGTGGGCATGCTCGCCGCCGCCTGGCTGGTCCACCGCTTCGTCGAACGCCCACTTGCAGCTGTCCTCAAGCGCGGCCTCGCTCGCGGCCTCGAGCCCCTGCGCCGCCCACCGGGGACAGGAGCCTGACGGTCCGGCAAGGCCGTCTGACGGTCGGCGGGGCGCCCCCTCGGGGGCGGCCCCCACCCGGTTCTCACCAGGGGCTGCGGACCCTGATGCCGAGGGCCCGGACCTGCTCGCGGTCCTGCTCGGGGAGTCTCAGCAGCAGGTCCTCGCCGACGACCCCGTCCCGCCGCCAGATCCCGTAGAGGGTCTCCAGTGCGGCCTCGGCGACCTCCGGGTCGCGGTCCACGGCTGCGCCCATCAGGGCCTCGACGACGGGCCTGGTGCGCAGCGTGCCGACCGCCCGCGCGATCGCGGCGCGTCGCTCCGCCGGGACCTCCGGGTCGGCGAGCGAGCGCAGGACGTCCTCCGTGGCGCGGGCGTCCTGGCAGGGCAGCACGCAGGTCGCGTAGACGAGCTGGGTGGCCAGCAGGATCAGGAACAGGTGCGGGGCGATCAGGAGCAGCGGCAGCGCCGGTACCAGGACGAGCAGCACCATCCAGCCGCCCCGGATCTTCATCGGGCCGCCGCTCGGCGGCTCGTACCGGCGCCCGGCGAGCGGGACGATGACGAGCATGGTCCCGACGGTCAGGAGCGGCACCGCGACCAGCACCACCCGCATCCCCAGCGAGAACACCCCGTCGGCGAACCCTTCCGTGGCGCCCAGCACCCCCGCCAGGGCCCCGACCCCGACGGCCGCGGTCAGGACGTACCGCCACAGCGCGGTCCACAGCCACTCGCCCGTGCTCACCCGTACATGCTCAGCAGTTGTTCCGCCGACAGTTCCGCCACCGACTCCGCCACCGCCCCCGGGAGCGGGAGCTCGAACCAGACCGTCTTGCCGCGGTGGGTGCGGCGGGTGCCCCAGCCCGCGGAGAGCAGGCCGACCAGCTGGAGGCCGCGGCCGCCCTCGTCGGTGTCGCGGGCCCGGCGGCGGCGGGGCTGGACCAGGTTGGCGTCCCAGACCTCGCAGACGAGGGTCCGGTCCAGCAGGAGGCGCAGCCGGATCTCGCCCTCGCCGTAGCGCAGGGCGTTGGTGACGAGCTCGCTCACGAGGAGCTCCGTGGTGTCGAGCAGTCCCTCCAGGCCCCACGCGGGCAGCTTCGCCCGGGCCAGTTCGCGGGCCCGGCCCACCGAGCGGGCCTCGCGCGGGAGCTGCCAGTCGCCGACGGCGTCCACCGGAAGGCCCTGGACCCGGGCCATCAGCAGCGCGATGTCGTCCTCGCCGTGCCGGGTGTCCAGCGTGTTCAGGACGTGGTCGCAGACCTCCTCCAGCGGGCGCGCGGGGTCGGCCAGCGCGTCGCGCAGGCCCCGTAGGCCCTCCTCCAGGGGGTGGGTCCGGGATTCGACGAGGCCGTCGGTGTAGAGCGCGAGCAGTGCGCCCTCGGGGAGTTCGACCTCGACCTCCTCGAAGGGTTCCCCGCCGACGCCCAGGGGCATTCCGGTGGGGATCTCCAGCAGCAGTCCGGGGCGGGGGGTGCCGCCCTCCTCCACCGGTTCCACCAGCACCGGCGGCATGTGGCCGGCGTTGGCGATGGTGCAGCGGCGGGTGACCGGGTCGTAGACGGCGTAGACGCACGTCGCGAGGTACACCTCCGAGCGGTCGGCATCCCGCGAGTGCAGCGCGGCCCGGGAGGCCTGCTGGGAGCCGCCGGGCGCGCCGAGGCCCCGGGCGATCTCGTCCAGCGCGGTCAGCACCTCGGCCGGTTCCAGGTCGAGCAGCGCGAGGGTCCGTACGGCGGTGCGCAGTTCGCCCATGGCCACGGCCGCCCGCAGTCCGCGGCCCATGACGTCGCCGACGACCAGCGCCGTGCGGTGCCCGGGCAGCTCGATGACGTCGAACCAGTCGCCGCCGACCTCGGTGGCGGCGTTCCCCGGCAGGTAGCGGCAGGCGATGTCGAGTCCTGCGGCCTCCGGGTCGCCGGGGGGCAGCAGGCTGCGCTGGAGTATCAGCGCGCGTTCGTGTTCGCGCCGGTAGAGCCGGGCGTTGTCTATGCAGACGGCGGCCCGCGCGGCGAGCTCCACCGCGACCGCCCGGTCGCGTTCGCCGAAGGGCTCGCTGCCCTTGGTGCGGGAGAACTGCGCGAGTCCGACCACCGTGTCGTGGGCGACCAGCGGGACGACGAGCGTGGACTGCACGAGGTCCCCGGACTCGGGTCCTCCGCCCTCCACCAGCCGCGGCCGCGCCGTGCGCAGGGCGAGCGCCCCCGGCGAGCCGGCCGGGTAGCGGTGCACCTCCCCTACGGAGACCAGCGCGCCCGGACCGGACAGCGGAGCGTCCGACACGGCCGAGGAGAAGGCCACCCGCCGCAGCGGCGCCGAGGGCGCCCGCCCCGGGCCCTGGCCGGGCAGGCTGGGCACGCCGGGGCCCTGCGGGCGGGCGGGGCGGTCGTCGTCGCCGAGCAGCAGCCCCTGGTAGAGGTCGACGGCGGCCAGGTCGCAGAAGCCCGGGACGGTGACGTCGAGGAGTTCGCGGGCGGTGGTCTCCAGGTCGAGGGAGTTGCCGATGCGGTGTCCGGCCTCGTTCAGCAGGGCCAGGTTGCGCCGGACCCCGGCGGCCTCGCGGGCGGCGAGGTGGCGGCGGGTCACGTCGATGCCGATGCCGGCGACCCCGATGGGGCGGCCGGTGCCGCCGTGGACCCGGTAGAGGTTGATGGACCAGTGGCGGTTGTCCCGGCTGCCGGGGGCGGCTCCGGTGATCTGGAGGTCGTTGACGGAGTCCCCGGTCTCCAGGACCCTGCGCAGCGCTTCGGCCATCCGGTCGGCCTCGTGCGCGGGCAGGTAGTCGTGGACGGTGCGGCCGCGGTGCTCCTCGGCGGCGCCGCCGAAGACGGTGGCGAAGCGGCGGTTGGCCCGCTGCACGGTGAGGTCCGTGCCGAAGAGCAGGAATCCGAAGGGAGATTGGCCGAATATCGCCTGCGAGGCGGCCAGATCGGATTCGATCCGGCGCAGCGCACGGACGTCGACCACCACGCAGAGCGCGGCCCGCTCGGCGGTTTCGGTCTGGGTCGGCATCACATAGATCTCGGCCACCCCGTGCGCACCATCGCCGCCGGGGATCCGGAACGGGATCAGGCCCGTCCACTCCTTGCCGTCGAGAATCTCGGCCACCCTGCGGTGTGCGCCGGCGCGCAGCTCCGGGGGCATGAAGGCGTCGACGGGGTCGCGGCCGACGGCCTCGGCCGCGGTCAGCCCGAAGAGTTCCTCGGCGCGCAGACTCCACTGGTCGATCAGCCCGTCGGGCCCGATCGAGAAGGAAGCGACCTTTATGTAGTCATATATCGAGCCAGGCGGGCTGCTGTGCCACAGGGAGTCGCGCCAGGTCTCCCCAGACGCTTCCCCGGGCACACGGGCCTGATGTGCCTGTACAGGTATCTCGCTCACGCGACCGTCCCCTCCAGCTCACCGCAACCGGACCGGCCATGACCGAAGTATTCAGCACCACGGCGCTCTACGACACGGCCTTCGCGATCACAAAAAGATCCCGTTGTTTTCAAGCCAAGCCGTGTGATCGTCGGCTGCCCCTCACCTTGTTACTCACCAGGAAGAGCCAATTCGAACCACACGGTCTTCCCCGACTTCCCGTGCCGGGTCCCCCAGCGCTGTGCCGACACGGCCACCAGGTGGAGTCCGCGACCCCCCTCGTCATCGGGTTCGGCAACACGTTCGCGGGGTGGATCCGGAAGCGGATCCGAAACCTCCACGAGAAGTGCCGGACCTGAGGGAGCGTCGGCGACGGCCGGATTGCGCCGTACGAGACGCACCCCGATGGGGCCGGAAGCGTACCTCAGGGAGTTGGTGACCAGCTCGCTGACCAGCAGGACGGTGACGTCGCCGACGGCGTCGAGCCCCCAGTCGCGAAGGGTGCCGCGCACCGCGTGGCGAGCGGTGCGGACGGCACCCGGTTCGGCGGGAAAGGCCCATTCGGCGCATTCACCGTCAGTGTCGATCACGCCGATCACTTCCCGGGCCGGCTGGCGACCCCAGTCCGGTTCGAGGGGGAACAGAACCTCGGGTACACGTACGAGATAGGGATTAATAGCGACATACCCGATATTCACGGCGTCGTACCACTCGGTCCCCCACGGACCGGCGCACTGTGGCGCAGACGGCCTAGCGCGTGCGCGTCACGCGCCCCCGCGAACTCCGGGAACGCCGCGCATTCCCTGCACGCCCTCGGCCGCGCTCAGCCGGCGGCCCGCCTCGGCGACGGCCGGGCGGTCCTGGTCGAGCCAGTCCACCGAGTCCAGCTCCTCGGGCCGGAGCCAGCGCAGCTCGTCGTGGTCCTCCAGCGGGAGCGGATCGCCCGAGAGCAGCCGGGCCGTCCACACGTGCAGGACGAGGCCGGGCTTCAGCGGCCACTCCCCCGGGATCCGCTCCAGCGCCTCGGTCTCCACGCCGAGCTCCTCGCGCAGCTCGCGCACGAGCGCCTCGGGTACGGATTCACCCGGCTCGGCCTTGCCGCCGGGGAGCTCCCAGCGGCCGGCGAGCTCCGGGGGCGCGCTCCGGCGGGCGGCCAGCAGGCGCCCCTCATGACAAAGGGCTCCGCCCACGACCACTCGTACAGTCATGGGCGGAGCCTATGGCAGCGGCGACGGGTGCGCCGCCCCGCTCAGTTCCTCGTGCCGGTCCGGCCTGCGGTGCTGTCCTGGCCGAGCCGCTCGATCCAGTAGAGCTGCTTGTGCCCTCTGCTTTCGAGGCTGTCGGCGACCTTCTGGGCCTCGGCCCGGGTGGAGTACCGGCCCACCCGGTAGCGGTTGCCGTTGTCGTCCTCACGTATGACCAGCCACGGGAGCAGGGCACCGCTGTCGTTCATCGCGTTTCACCCTCCGCCGACGTACCTGCCCGGGAAACCGCATTGCGCATATGCCCGAGCCTACGCCCGACCTTTACTCAGCGGATACGGTTTTTCACGAAGAGGTACCTCGCAGGCGTACGCATCCGGCCATGCGTACGAGCGGGCCGTGCGCGCCGGTTCAGAGCCCGCGCACGGTCGGCAGTGGCAGGATCACTGCGCCGCCGGGGCTCCCCTTCCGGCAGACGTCCCCGCAGGTGGCGTCGAGGGAACAACAGAGCGAGCAGATCGGGCCGGAGACGACGGGGCAGTCGGCGATGTCCGGGAGCTCGTATGCGGACTCGCAGACGGCGCAGAGGTGTGTGGCGGTGACGTCCTCGACGACCACGTCCGGGCCGTTGACCGTGTTCGGCCTGGCCAGGTAGTACTTCCCCTTCGTCGCCCAGGCGATCAACGGGCAGAGGACGAGCGCGAGTCCGGCCGCGATGAAGGTGGAGAAGGCCTCCGCGTATGTCCCGAAAAGGCCGAAGAAGGCGAGGATCGAGACGGTGGAAGCGATCACCATCGCGCCGAAACCGGCCGGATTGACCGAGTAGAGGTAGGCCCGCTTGAACTCGATGTACGGCGGGCTGAGCCCGAGCCGCTTGTTGATCACGAGGTCGGCGGCGACGGCGACGATCCAGGCGATGCCGACGTTGGAGTAGAAGCCCAGCAGCTTGCCGAGCATCGCGAACATGTTGAGCTCCATCAGCGTCAGCGCGATGCCGAGGTTGAGGAAGATGTACCAGACGCGGCCGGGGTGGCGGTGGGTGACCCGGGAGAAGAAGTTCGACCAGGACAGCGAGCCGCTGTAGGCGTTCGTGACGTTGATCTTGATCTGGGACACGATGACGAACACGGCGGCGACGGGCAGCGCGAGACCGCCGAGCCAGGGGCGCAGCGCCTCCAGTTGCGGGGCGATCGGCTCCAGCGCGTGGGTCTTGCCGACGGCCTCCAGGGCGACGAAGGCGAGGAAGGCGCCGCCGAGCTGCTTGGCGGCGCCGATGATCACCCAGCCGGGGCCGGCGGCGAGCACGGCGAGGTTCCAGCGGCGGCTGTTGGCCGGGGTCTTGGCGGGCATGAACCGCAGGTAGTCGGCCTGCTCGCCGATCTGCGCGATGAGCGAGAGCGCGATGCCGGTGCCGAAGCCGAAGCCGATCCAGGAGAAGCCGGAGCCGGCTCCTTCCGTCCCGCCGAAGTGCGCGAAGGCGCCCCAGGCGTCGGGGGCCTCGAAGGCGAGCACGAGGAAGGGCAGCACCAGCCCGATCAGCCAGATCGGCTGGGTCCAGGCCTGCACCTTGGCGAGGGCGCCCATCCCCTTGAAGACGATCGGGATGACGATGAGCGTGGTGATCAGGTACCCGATCTCCACGGGCAGTCCGACGGCCTGGTGCATGGCCTGGGCCATGATCGAGCCTTCGAGCGCGAAGAAGATGAAGGTGAACGAGGCGTAGATGAGCGAGGTGAGGGTGGAGCCGAAGTACCCGAAGCCCGCTCCCCGGGTGACCAGGTCCATGTCGAGGCCGTACTTCGCGCAGGCGCGGGCGATGGGGATGCCGGTCAGGAAGATGACGACGGCGGCCGCCAGGATCGCGGCGGCCCCGCTGGTGAATCCGTAGGCGAAGACGATGGAGGCGCCGATGGCGAAGTCGGCGAGGTAGGCGATGCCGCCGAGGGCGGTGCCGGCGACGGTGCCGGGGCCCCAGCGGCGGAAGGAGTGGGGCGCGTACCTGAGCGAGTAGTCCTCGCGGCTCTCGTCGGCGGCGAGTTTGGCGTAGCTCCGGCGGGGTGGCTGCGCCGCGGGGGCCGTGGCCGGGGTGGCGGTATCGGTCATACCGCCGGACGGTAGGACCGCTGCGTGACGGCCCGTAACTCTCGGGCATTGCCCGGGGGTTACACCCCCGGGCCCGGCGTGACAGCGGGGTTACACCTCCCGCGACCCCGTGTCCGCGTTCCGGTGCGGCGCCGTGGCCAGGGGCTCCGCCCCGGACCCCCGCTCCTCAAACGCCGGAGGGGCTGGATTCTGGCCGGCGTTTGAGGCGCGGGGGTCCCGGGGCTGGTCCCCGGCAGCGGTGCCGCACAGGGCACAGGTCGGCGCATCGGGCCCCGGCACGCCCCCGGGCTCACCGCACCGGCAAGTGGTACGCCAGGCGGTAGCGGTCGGCCGGGATGACGACGTCTGCCGTTTCCACGGCGCGGCCGGACGCGAAGTACGTGCGCCCGATCACCAGCACCACGTGCCCCGGCACCCCGCCGAGCTGCATGTTCTCCTCCGCCAGGCCCGGCCGCGCGCCGACCTCCTCGACCACGTTGTCCACGACCACGTCGATCGCGGCCATCCGGTCCACCACCCCGGACCCGCCCAGTGGGCCCTCCTCCGGCAGCATCACCGGGCTCCGGCCGGTCACGGCGAGCGGCTCCCAGGAGGTCGACAGCATCATCGCCTCGCCCGCGTCGCGGTAGACGTACCGCGTCCGCATGACCCGCTCGCCCGGCTCGATGCCGAGCCGCTGGGCGATGTCGGCCGGGGCGGCGGCCTGTTCGCTGCTGGAGTCCCAGGTGCCGCGCGCGCCCGCATCCGCCTGCTCCTGCCGGAAGGGGGTCGAGACCCCGCCGGTGCGGTAGCCGGAGCGGGCGACGCGCCGCGGGACGGGTTGTTCGCGCACGTAGGTGCCGGATCCGGACCGGCCCTCGACCAGTCCCTCCGCCATGAGGACCTTGCGCGCCTCCAGGGCCACCGTGTCGGAGACCCCGTACTCCTCACGGATCCGGGCCTGCGAAGGGAGCCGGGCGTGCGGAGGCAGGGACCCATCGACGATCTTCCGTCGCAGATCCCCGGCGACGCGCAGATAGGCCGGCTGCTCGCCGAAAGTCACAGGGCCACTCCCATCAGGTTGACAGACAGCTACACCCTGGCAACCGACGGTTGTCCATCGCAAGCAAGGGCCAGAGTTTCACCCGAAGTGATGAAGCCAGGTCACTCAAACCCACGCGTCACACGCGTTACGCGGACTCCCGGGAAGGACTCCGCCCCGGACCCGGCGAGGTGCCCGGCGGACCGGACCCTCCCCCCTCGCGCCCCATGTCCCCCTCGGATCCCTCCAGCCACTCGGGAACCGTCGTCGACAGTCCGTACGCCCCGCGCAGCGCCTTCTCCAGCTCCACCGGCAGCGCGGCGGTCGCCCGGTCCCACGCGTCCAGGAACGCGTCCTCGGTCTTCGCCCGCTCCGCCTGCTGCCACGCGAGCCGTGCGACCTCCAGCCGCTCCCGCTGCACCCCGGCCGGACCGGCCAGTTCGGGCCGCCCCTTCACCGTGTCCAGGAACCGCGACTCGGCGCCCAGCGCCGCATCCATCGTCCACGCCCAGCCGTTGTAGGCCTGCAGCGCGTCGCCCACCTCTTCGTCCGGCTGCTCCGCCAGCGCCTCGTCCACCTCCTTCATGACCTTCAGGAAGGCCACCTGCTCGGGCGTCAGCATGCCCGCATCGTTGCGCAGGCTGCCGCGGTGCTCCCGGTCCGGGGTGCCGATCACGCACACGATCCGCCGGTCCCCGTCGCTCCAGCTGCGGCGCGAGGGGGCGAAGTAGTACAGCTCGGCGTACGCGGGCAGGGCCCAGGTGTCCATCGCGTACGCGTCCTGCGCGCTCCAGCAGTCCTCCGAGGCGGTGTTCCTCATCCGCTCCGCCCCGGGGAACCCCTGCTCGCTCATCGAGGTCGCGGAGGTGACCTCCGCGTCGTGGACCTCGGCGCAGTCGATCCGGAACACGAGGGGCGCCTCGGCGAGCAGGTCACCGCCGGCGACGTTGAAGCAGTGCCCGACGCGCAGTTCGGAGGCGTCGACGAGCGTGCCCTCCACGTCCTCGCGGAGCTGCGCCGCGCGCCGGGAGCCGCTCCGTTCGTCGAGGGTGTCCAGGGCCCGTCCGAGCACGGGGACGGCGACGGCGACGGCGAGGCTCGTCACCAGCGACACCACCAGCCCCCAGACGGCGAGCGCCTTGCCCCGTTCACCGCTCTTCCCGATCTGCACGAGGGCCACGATCGCGAAGACGATGCCGAGCGGCGGGAAGCAGAGCAGCCCGACGAGCAGGGAGGCGAGCGCGAAGCCGTTGAGCGGGCGCGGCCCGTACGCGTACCCCTGCGGGGGCGGGGCGGGCCAGTGGTGCGGGGGCTGGGTGGTCACGGGGCTCCAGGAGGGAGGCGAACGAATGCGCGAATGGTACGCAGCGGGGGCGGCCGTCGAAACGGCCGCCCCCGCCGGGTTCATCGCGTCCCTACCGCGCCCGGGTCAGAACGTGGGGCTCAGAACTGGAGCGCCCAGGAGTCGATCTTTCCGGTGTCGATGTTCGCGTTGTCGTTGACCCGGAGCTTCCACACTCCGTTGGCCACCTCGGAGGAGGCGTTGACCGTGACGGACTTGATGATGTTGTCCGCGCTGCCGCCGGAGCGGTTGTGCAGGTTGTACAGGGTGCCGTCGGGGGCGACCAGGTCGACCTTCAGGTCACCGATGTAGGTGTGCTTGATGTCGACCGAAACGCTCAGCGTGGCCGGGGCGTTGCCGGAGATCCCGCTGACGGTGATCGGCGAGTCGACGGTGGAGTTGTCGGCGATCGCGTAGTCGGCGGTGTTCTCGAAGCGGGTGCCCGGGTTCGGCGGGGTGGTGGAGCCCCCGACGCGGAGCAGGCGGTTCGGGGAGCCGGTGCCGGGGCTGGTCACCACGTTCGGGGTCGCGGCGGCGACGAGGCCCGCGGAGATCTGGGCCGGGGTGCTGCCCGGGTTGTCCGCGAGGTAGAGGGCGGCCGCGCCCGCGACGTGCGGGGAGGCCATCGACGTGCCCGAGATGGTGTTGGTGGCCGTGTCGCCCGTGCCCCACGTGGAGGTGATCGAGGAGCCCGGCGCGAAGAGGTCCAGGACGGTGCCGAAGTTGGAGTAGCTGGCCTTGGCGTCCGTGTTGGTGGTGGCGCCCACCGTGATCGCCTCGGCGACGCGTGCCGGGGACTTGGTGGAGGCGTTGGCCGTCTCGTTGCCCGCCGCGACGGCGTAGGTGATGCCGCTGGCTATGGAGTTGCGCACGGCGGTGTCGAGCGCGGAGTCCGCGCCGCCGCCGAGCGACATGTTCGCCACGGCCGGCTTGACGGCGTTCTGGGTCACCCAGTCGATGCCGGCCACGACCTGGGCCGTGGTGCCCGAGCCCTGGTTGTTGAGCACGCGCACGCCGACGATCTTGGCCTTCTTGGCCACGCCGTACGAGGTGCCCGCGACGGTGCCGGCGACGTGCGTGCCGTGGCCGTGGCCGTCCTGGGCGGTGTTGTCGTTGTCGATGGCGTCGAAGCCGTCGGAGGCGCGGCCGCCGAAGTCCTGGTGGGTCTTCCGGACGCCCGTGTCGATGATGTACGCCGTCACGCCCTCGCCGGCCTTGTCCGGGTAGGTGTAGCTCTGGTTCAGCGGCAGGGCCGCCTGGTCGATCCGGTCCAGGCCCCAGGACGGCGGGTTCGGCTGGGTGGCGTCGACGGTGAACACCCGGTTCTGCACGACCGACTTGACGGCTGGGTCGGCCGCGAGCTTCTTGGCCTGCGCCTCGGAGACCTCGATGGAGTAGCCGTTGAGGGCCGCGCTGTAGGTCCGGTCGATCCTCGCGCCGTACCGCTTGGCCACGGCCTTGCCGCTGTCGGCCGTGGAGCGGGCGGCGGAGTCGTTCAGGGTCACGATGTAGCTGCCGGAGATGGTGCCCTCCGCGCCGGCGTTCTCGATGACGCCCTGCGGGGCGAGCGGGGCCGCCGAGGCGGGTAACGCGAGTGCGGCTCCGAGGGCGAGGGCCAGTGTGGCGGTCGCTCCGATGCCGGTGATCTTCCGGCGGGTGTGACGCGTCGCGGACATGTGAGGGGTCCTCCTCATAGGTGGTGCGCTGCGGGGGGTGCGCGGCCGTCGAGCCCGTCGCCAGGGCATGACTTTTAGCCATGCTCATGACAAACAATTCGGCCCAACGATGCGCCGCTGACGAAAGGTTGACCCACGGAGTCGCTCCACCACAAGAGGACAACGAACGCGTAACATCCGTGCCATACCTCGGCCATGAACGAGCAAAGGCTCACCGCACATGACGCACGCACTACCCGGCTACGTCTGCGCCGAGGACGGCGCCCGCGCCGACGCCCGGACGGCTCCGTGGTGCTGCCCGCTCTGTGGCGGCCCGTGGGACCTCGACTTCGCCCCCGACCCGGCCGCCGTGCTGGACCCCGCGGCCGGGCCCCACTCGCTGTGGCGCTACGGCTCCGCACTGCCGCTGACGGGGGCCTTCGCCGTCACGCTGGCTGAGGGCAACACCCCGCTGGTGCCCCTGTCGGAGCGGGTGCACGCCAAGCTCGACTTCCTGATGCCCACGCTGTCCTTCAAGGACCGCGGCGCGGTGATGCTCGCGGAGGTCGCGCGCCGGCTGGGGCCCGAGCGGGTGGTGGCCGACAGCAGCGGCAATGCCGGTACGGCCTTCGCGGCCTACTGCGCGCGGGCCGGTCTGAGCTGCGAGGTCTTCGTGCCGGAGGGCACCTCGGCGAAGAAGACGGAGCAGATGCGCGCGCACGGCGCGACGGTGACGGTGGTGCCGGGCGGACGCGAGGCGGCGGCGGTGGCGGCCCGCGGAGCGGCCGACCTGCCGGGGGTGTTCTACGCCAGCCACGTCTTCAACCCGTACTTCCTGCACGGCACCAAGACGTACGTCTACGAGATCTGGGAGGCGCTCGGCGGCCACCTGCCCGAGGTGATCGTCGTCCCGGTCGGCAACGGCACGCTGCTGCTCGGGGCCGCGCTGGCCGTGGAGGAGCTGGCCCGTCGCGGGGTCCGCCCGCCGACGCTGATCGCCGTCCAGTCGGCGGCCGTCGCCCCGCTGGCCTCCGCCTTCCACGCGGGCGCCGAGGACGCCGGAGCCGTCCCCCAACTCCCCACCCTGGCCGAGGGGATCGCGATCCCGGCTCCGCCGCGGGCCCGCCAGATCCTGGCGGCCGTCCGCAAGGCCGGCGGTACCTTCCTGACCGTCACCGACGAGCAGGTCCGCGCGGCCCAGCTCGACCTGGCCCGGCGCGGGCTCTTCGTGGAGCCCACGGCCGCCGCCTGCTGGGCCGCGGTCGGGCCCACCGCACCCGACGACCCCCTCCGGGGCCGCACCGCGGTCGTCCCGCTCTGCGGCGCGGGCGCCAAGACGGGACTGGCGGCGCCCGCGGCCTGACCGGCGCGACCCGACCGGGCGGCGGCCGACCGCGGAGCGGCCCGACCCGGCGGCCACCGACCGCGGTGCGACCGGAGCGCCCGGGTCCGGGGACCCCTCGATGGGTGCAAGGGCCAACGACATAGGCTCCGCGTCATGCGCACCCCAACGGCCCGTGTCTGGATCGCCCTCGCCCTCGTCTACGTCGTCTGGGGTTCGACCTACCTCGGCATCCGGATCGTCGTCGAGACCATGCCCCCGTTCCTCTCCGCCGGAGCCCGCTTCATCACCGCCGGGCTCCTCCTGGCCGGCCTCGTCGCCTGGCGCGCCGGCCCGGCCGCCCTCAAGGCCACCGGCGCCCAGGTGCGCGCGGCCGTCCTGGTCGGGCTGCTGCTGGTGCTCGGCGGCAACGGCCTCGTCGTCCTCGCCGAGACCTCGATCCCCTCCGGACTCGCCGCCCTCCTGGTCGCCGCCGTCCCGATGTGGCTGGTCGTCCTGCGCGCCGGCTCCGGCGACCGCCCCTCCGCCCGCACCGTGGCCGGGGTGCTGCTGGGCCTCGGCGGGCTCGCCGTCCTGACCAGCCCGGGGCTCGGCGGGGAGATCGCGCTCGGCGGGGTGCTCCTGGTGCTGGCCGGCTCGGTGTGCTGGTCGCTCGGCTCCTTCTCGGCGGCGAAGCTGACCCTGCCCGCGAACCCCTTCACCGGCAGCGCGTACCAGATGCTCGCGGGCGGGATCGGCGGGATCGTCGTCGGCCTGTGCCGCGGCGAACAGCACGGGCTGGACCTCACCTCGTACTCCACCGCGTCCTGGCTGGCCCTCGGCTACCTCGTGCTGTTCGGCTCCCTCGTCGGCTTCACCGCGTACGTGTGGCTGCTGCGCGCGGCTCCGCTCTCGCTCGTGGCCACGTACGCCTACGTGAACCCGGTCGTGGCCGTCGCCCTGGGCTGGCTCATCCTCGACGAGGCCCTGACCTGGCCGATCCTGCTCGGCGGCGCGATCGTCGTGGCGGCGGTGTGCGTGATCGTCAGCACCGAGCGCCGCGCCTGACACCCCCTAGGAGGTGGGCTTCGCCGCCCGCTCGTACAGGGCCTTCGCGCGGTCGTCGAACAGGGCGGCCGTGGAGTCCACGTCCGTGTCCCCGCCGCTCAGCACCCCGATGAGCTGGCCCGGCCGCCCCGGCCCGCCGCGGTCGGCGATCCACGGGCTGCCGCTCGTCCCCGTCCAGAACCCCGAGCAGTTGATGTAGAGCATCGCGGGGTCGTCCTCGTCGTGCCGGCTCTGCGTCGTACAGGCGACGGGCTTGTTCTCGGGGTTGTGCTCGGACTGCGGATAGCCGACGACGGTCACCTCCCGCTCGTAGCCGGAGGTCCACACGGGCTTCGGGGCCTCGCCCCGTCCGACGACCTCTTGCAGGCTGCGCCCGTCCGCGTCCGGTTCGACGGTGAGGAAGGCGAAGTCGGCGGTGTCCTCGCCCCACTTCGTCCAGCGCTCGTCGACCTGGATGGAGCGCACCTTCCACACGCCGAGCGGCCGCTGCCCGGAACCCTCCCCGGAGAAGGCGGGGGCGAAGGCGAGCTCTCCGATGGCCAGCCCGTCGTGCGCGGCCTCGCCCGGCCGCCCGTCCTCGCCGGCGGGGGCCACGCAGTGCGCGGCGGTGGCGACGACGTTGCCCTGCGGGCTGTCCACGACGCTGGCCGTGCACCAGTGCTCGCCGTTGGCCATGAGGACGCCGACGGTGGGGAACGGGAGCGCGCCGCGTTCCTCGTAGCCGCCGGAGTCCCTGACGAACACCACGGCGACCAGCGCGACGGCCCCCGCGAGGGCGGCCGAGACGATCCCCTTGAGCCCGGGGCTCACCGCGGGGCGGCGCCGCTCGCGCCGCCGCTCGGGGCCGGCCGGGGCTTCGGGGTGGGTGCGGACATCACCTTGCTGATCCACTCCAGTGCGCCCTCCCTCATCCCGCGTACGTAGGACTTCCCGTTGTGCTCACCATCCTGGATCACCTGCAGCGTGGTGTGCACGGGACCCTTGCCGTAGTCCTTCATGAACCGCTCGGCCTTGTCCCGGCCGGACTCCTTGGTGCCGATCTGGAAGTTCACGTAGACGTCCGGGCCGCCCGCCGCGATCAGCTTCGCGGCGAGCTTCTCGGGGTTGTTCTCGTCCATGGCCTGCGTGTTTCCCTTCCACAGCGGGGAATCGGGGACGATGTCGACCCCGCTCGCGATGGCCGCCTTGAAGCGGTCGGGGTACTTCAGGACGTGCTTGAAGGCGCCGAATCCGCCCGCCGAGGAGCCCATGAAGGCCCACCCGTCGCGGGAGGTGAAGGTCCGGAAATTGGCCTTCGTGAAATCCGGGACGTCTTCGACCATCCAGGTGCCCATCTTGGGCTCTCCGGGGATGTCCGAGGCGTCGAAGTGGTGCTTGGTGTCGGCGTTGTGCACCGGCATGACCAGGATGAAGGGCAGGCTCTTCCCGGACTTCACCCCGTCGCTCACGGCCTGCTGGAGGCCGAGGCCGGGGCCCGTCCCCCAGTAGTTCGTGGGGTAGCCGCGGCCGCCGGGCAGGGAGATCAGGACCGGGAAGGCGCTGTCGGCGTACGCCGGGTCGTCGTACTCCTTCGGCACCCACACCCATACGTCGCCCGTGAATCCGGACTTCTTGCCCGTCAGGGTGGTCTTGGCGATCTGGGTGCCGTCCGGCAGCCGGGAGGTCCGGACGAAATCGGCCTTCGGCCCGGTGGGCATGCGTACGCCGGGTGCGGACCCGGTGTCGGCGGCGGTGGAGACTGCGGAGTCGGCGGACGGGGTCTTCCCGAAGGAGACGGGATCGCCTATGTCCGAGAAGAGGCCGTAGTGGTACGCGGCCGCCCCGCCGCCCGCCAGGAGGGTGAGCCCGAGCCCCCCGCTGATCAGCATCAGGCGCAGCCGGCGCTTGGGGCGGCCGGCCCCGGGACCGGCGGCGCGCTCGGCCGTGGACGCGCCCTCGGCCGTGGACGCGCCCTCGGCCGTGGACGCGCGCTCGGCCGTGGACGCGCCCTCGGCCGTGGTCGCGCCGTCCCCGGTGGTGGCGGCCCTGTCACCCTGCAGGTCTTGGTGCACGGATCGTTCCCGTTCCTTCTCCGGCGCTCCCTGGGAGCGCGGGTTGGACCGTTTGGTCCCCCTTACATCCATAACAGAGGTATGAACGACCGGATGGGTTGCCTGGGACGGGTGGACGTGTCGAGGACCACGCGGCTCAGCCGGTTTCGGGCTTCGGACCCTTCAGGACCTTGCTGACCCATTCCAGTGAGCCTTCCTTCATGCCGCGCACGTAGTGCCAGCCGTTGTGCTCGCCGTTCTGGATGTCCCGGATGGTCATCTTGACCGGGCCCTTGGCGTACTTCTGCTGGAACTGCGTCATGCGCTCCTTGCCGCTCTCCTTGGTCCCGATCTGGAAGTTGATGTAGACCTCGGGACCGCCCGTGTCGATCAGCTTCTGGGCGAGCTTCTCGGGGTTGTTCGCGTCCATCTCCGCCTGGTGGCCCTTCCAGAACGGGGAGTCGGGGACGATCTCGCCGCCGCTCGCGATCACGGCCTTGAACCTGTCCGGGTGCTGGAGGACCTGCTTCATGCCGACGAAGGCGCCGGAGGAGGAGCCCATGAAGGCCCAGCCGTCGCGGGACTTGTACGTACGGAAGTTGGCGCGGGTGAAGTCCGGGACGTCCTCGGCGATCCAGGTGCCCATCTTGGGCTGTCCGGGGATGTCGGAGCCGTCGTAGTAGTACTTCGCGTCCGGGTTGAGCACCGGCATGATCACGATGAACGGGAGGCTGGTGCCGGCCTGGACGCCCTCGCTGATGGCCTTCTGGAGGCCGAGGCTGCGGTCGGCCCAGTAGTTGCTCGGGAAGCCGTTGCCGCCGGGGAGCGCGATGAGCACCGGGAAGCCGCTCTTGGCGTACTTCGGGTCCGCGTACTCCTTCGGCGTCCACACCCAGACGTCGCCCTCGAAGCCGGACTTGGCTCCCTTGAGGCGGGTCTTGGCGATGATCGTGCCGTCGTCGAGCTTGGTGGTCTGCTTGAACTCGGAGCTCGGGCCCGTCGCCGGCTGTACGTCCGGGTCGCCGGTCGGCGCGGGCGGGCTCGCAGGGGTCCGGCCCGGGTTCCCCTGCGCCGTCCCCGCGTCGGCGGGGGGCGGGGTCTTGCCGAAGCTCACCGAGGAGCCGTTGCCGGAGAACCAGTCCAGCTTCCAGGCGGCGAAGCCACCGCCGCCGAGGACGAGCGCGAACGCGACGGCCGCGCTGGTCCACAGCACGCGGCGGGACCGGGTGCGGCGGGAGCGCCGCGGGGGCTCGGGTATGTGCGGGGGGACGTACGGCTGCTCCTGCCGGTACGACGGGTCCTGCGAGTACGGCGGGTAGGGCTGGTACGGCTGGTCATCGGGCCGCGGGCGCTGCGGGTCCTGGTGCACGAACTTCGCTCCGAACGGTCATGACTGCCCCCCGGTGGGACAGAAGGGACTGGGATCCCCCTAGTCCTGATGTGTGATTCCCCCGGAAAGTTCCAAATCAGCGCAAAATCATGATCCGGATCCCGCACACCTCGTCCCGGCTCACCTCAGCCTCGGCCGGTTCCGTCAGCCGCGCAGGTAGGCCAGGACGGCGAGGACCCTGCGGTGGGATTCCTGCGCCGGGGGCAGGTCGAGCTTCATCAGGATGTTCCCGATGTGCTTGCCGACCGCCGCCTCCGAGACGGTGAGCCGGCGGGACACCTCGGCGTTGGAGTGCCCCTCGGCGACCAGGGCGAGGACCTCCCGCTCGCGGGCCGTCAGCCGTTCCAGGGGGTCGCGGCGGCGGCTGATGAGCCGGCGCACCACCTCGGGGTCGACCACGGTCCCGCCGGCCGCCACCCGCGCGATCGCGTCGAGGAACTCCTCGACCTGCCCGACGCGGTCCTTGAGCAGGTACCCGACGGCCGTCCCGTCGCCGGAATCGAGCAACTCGGCGGCGTACGAACGCTGCACGTACTGGGAGAGGACCAGGACGGGCAGGTCCGGCCGGGTCTCGCGCAGCCGCACGGCCGCCTTCAGCCCCTCGTCGGTGTGGTCCGGGGGCATCCGCACGTCGGTAACGACGATGTCCGGCCGGTGCTCGGCGACGGCCGCTTCGAGCGCGACCGCGTCGCCGACGGCGGCCACCGTGCGGTGGCCGAAGCGGGCGAGCAGGCCGACGAGGCCCTCGCGGAGCAGCACGGAGTCCTCGGCTAGGACCACGCGCAGGCCCGCCGGGACGTTTACCGGATCTTCGGTGTCTTCGGAACGCAAGGGATCTCCACACGCAGCAGGGTCGGACCTCCGGGAGGACTGGTCAGGGTCAGTCTGCCGTCCACGACGGACACCCGGTCGGCGAGTCCCGTGAGTCCGCTCCCCCGCGCCGCGTCCGCGCCGCCGCGGCCGTCGTCGGCCACCTCCACGGTGAGCCGGGTTCCGTCGTGCCGGCCGGTGACCGTGATGCGGCCTGCCCCGCTGTGCTTGGCCGCGTTGGCCAAGGCCTCGCTGACGAAGAAGTACCCGGCGGACTCGGCCTGTTCGGGCAGCCTGCCGGGGAGGTCGAAGTCGGTGTCGACCGGGATCGGCGAACGGTCGGCGATGTCGGCGACGGCGTCGGGCAGGCCCCGGTCGCTGAGCACCTGCGGGTGGATGCCGTGGACGAGCTCGCGCAGCGAGGTCAGCGCCAGCCCGGCCTCGGCGTGCGCGGCGGCCAGTTGCGCGGCGAGCGGGCTGCCGGGCGGGGCGTCGAGCCGGGCCAGGCCCAGGGTCATGGACAGTGCGACGAGCCGCTGCTGCGCGCCGTCGTGCAAGTCCCGTTCGATGCGCCGCCGTTCGGCGTCGAAGGCGGCCGCCAGCCGGGCCCGGGAGCTGGTCAGTTCGGTGACCTTGACGGCCAGGTCGCCGGGGCCGGGGCCGAGCATCAGCCGGGCCAGGGCCGCGCGGGCGGCCGCCACCGCGCCGAGCGCGTAGAGGAAGAGCGGCAGGAGGAGCAGGCCGACGGCGGCGCACAGCAGGGCCTCGGGGTAGCCGGTGATGCCGTGGATCTTGAGGGGGTTGACCTGTTCCCCGTCGAGGGCGAGCAGGACCGGCGTCGCCATGAGGTCGGCGGGCAGGAAGAGCGCGGTGCCGACGGCAACCAGTTCCAGCGGCCACAGCAGGGTGGCGGCGAGCACCGCGTAGCCCAGTTCCCGCCAGGTCGCCTGCTCGCGGAAGCGGGTGCGGGCCCACGCCGCGAGCCCCGTACGGTCCGGATCGCGGTGCGGGTCGGGCAGCGGCGCGGAGCCCGAGTCCCACAGCCGCAGCCGGCGGCGCTCGACGGCCGCGAACGGTACGCCGGCCAGCGCGAGCGCGGCGAGCAGCGGAAGCCCCACGAGGACGACTGCGAGCACCGCCCCGGACACGGCGAGCAGGGTCAGCACGGTGAAGGCGAGCGCGCCGGTGATGCCGCCGGTGAGCAGGTAGGCGGCGGCGCGCCACGGCCGGGCGGTGCGCAGGTACCGGCCCGGGGCGGGGAGGGAGAGCGGCATGCGTCCACCGTAGGCGGCGGGCGCGGTCGGCGCGGTAGGGCTGGCCATACCCCTGGGACTCGCCCCTGCCCCGCTGACCGGGGGCCGCGCGGCCGGTTGGCTGGGAACCATGCTGAAGATCGCGTTGAGGTCGCTGCGGCGGCGCTGGATGACACAGGTGGGAACGTTCGTGGCGGTGGCCCTGGGGGTCGCGCTGATGACCGTCATGGGGCTGGGGCTCGCCGCTTCGGCGGCGCTGCCGACGGGGGCCGAGGTCGTGGGCCTCAATTCGATGCTGGGCACCGCGGGCGGGGTGAGCTCGTTCGTGGCGGCCTTCGTGGTGGCGTCGACCTTCTCCTACGCCGTGGCCGCGCGGCGGCGGGAGCTGGGGCTGCTGCGGCTGGCCGGGTCGACGCCGGGACAGCTGCGGCGCCTCGTGATGACGGAGGCGGCGGCCGTCGGGCTGGCCGGGTCGGCGGCCGGGATCGTCCTGGGCCGGGCGGGTGCGCCGCTGATGGCCCGCTGGACGGTGGCTCAGGGACTGGCGCCCGCCGGGTACGCGATCGGGGACCAGACCTGGCCGCTGCACACGGCGTTCTGGACCGGGCTGCTGGTCGCGCTGTCCGGGGCGTACGCCGCTTCCCGGCGGGCGGGCCGGGTCGGTCCGCTGGAGGCGCTGCGCGAGGCCGTGACCGACGAGCGGCCCATGACCCCGGGGCGCTGGGTGACCGGGGGCGGGCTGCTGCTGTGCGCGGCCGCCTTCGTGGCGTGGCGGCTCGGGTCGGACCCGGGCTCGCTGCTCAAGCGCAAGACGTACACCTGGCAGCCGATGCTGCTGATCTCCGCGTGCGGGATGCTGGCGCCGGTGCTCGTACGGCCCGTCGTGCGGCTGCTGATGTGGGTCCCGGTCCGGCTGACCTCCTACGCGGGCCGGGTGGTGCGGGCGAACGCCGCCGCCGGGATCCGCCGGACGGCCGCGGTGGCGGCGCCGGTGCTGGTGATGGTCGCGCTGACCGGATCACTGCTGGGCGCGGCCTGGACGCTGACCGAGGCGAAGACGGTGGAGGCCCGTGCCCGGACCGGCGCGGACTACGTGCTGACCGGCGGGCGGCTGCCGGACTCCGCCGAGATCGCCGGCGTCCCGGCGGGGAGCGTCCTCGCGGTGGCCGACACCCGTCTGACGGTGCTGGAGGAGGGGTTCGTGAAGGTGCCGACGGAGGCCTCGGCGGTCGATCCGGCGGCGCTGGCGGTGGTCTCCCGGCTGCCGGTGGTGGCGGGCTCGGTCGCGGACCTGGACGACGGCGGCATCATCGTCACGGAGGAGTGGTGGCAGCACCGGGTGGGCGACTCGGTACCGCTGTGGCGGGCGGACGGCACCGCCGCCCGGCTGCGGATCGTGGCCGTGATGCGGACGGGCACCGGCAACAACGGGGCCTACGTCACCCCGCGCAACGCGCCCGGCGCCGAGGTCTCGCGCATCGAGGTGCGGGCACCCGCCTCCGCGGCCCCCGCGGTCCGCACGGCGGCGGCCCGTTACGGGGCCACGGCCCACACCAAGGAGGAGTGGCTGACGGCGACGCACCCGCGCACGAACCGCTTCACGGTGCTCGGCTACGTCCTGGTCCTGGGCATCGCCCTGCTCTACACGGCGATCGCGCTGGCCAACACCCTGCTGATGGCCACCTCCGACCGGGCCGACGACCTGCGCCTGCTCCGGCTGGCCGGGGCCACCCGGGGCCAGGTCCTCGCGGTGACGACGGCCGAATCCCTGCTCGCGGTCGCGGTCGGCACCGTCCTCGGGACGGCGGTCACCGCGGTCAACCTGGCGGCCGTGCGCGCCGCCCTCGCGGTCCTCGGGGTCGACTCGCCGGTGGTGGTCCCCTGGCTCGCGATGGGTGCGGTCGCCGGTGTCTGCGCCGCGCTCGCGGCCCTGTGCACCCTGCTGCCGGCGGCCCGCACCCTGCGCCGCCGGACAGGACGGCGCAGGGTGCGGTCGGGTGAAACACCCAGTATCGGTGCCGAGTTGGCCGAGTCGGCCGCGGGATGAGGCCGGTCTCCTCCGGCCTCGGTCTGAGGCCGGTCCGCCCCGGCTCAGTCCAGGGTCGGGGCCTGGCGCAGGATCTCGACCTCGAGGCGCTGGAGCGCGGGGCTCGAGGAGATGCCCAGGTCCTCGGCCATGCGCCGCTGGTGCATCCGCAGCACCGAGAGCGCGTCGGCCTGACGTCCGGCCCGGTAGAGGGCCAGGCTGAAGAGTTCACAGCCGTACTCGCGCAGCGGATGGGACTGGGTGAAGCCCGCCAGTTCCGAGACGGCCACTTCGTGGGCGCCCACGGCGATCAGTGCCGCGCAGCGGCCCTCGACCACCGAGAGGCGCAGTTCCTCCAGGCGCACCACCTCGGGCGACACGTGGGTGGCGTCGGAGACTTCCGCGTACGCCTCCCCGCGCCACAGGGCGAGCCCGGCCTCGAACTCGTCGAGGGCCCGCTGCGGGTCGCACCGGTCCAGTGCCTGCCAGCCGGCGGTCGCGCACGTGCCGAACCGGTGGGCGTCCACGTCCACGACGCTGCTGTCCAGTAAGTAGCCGCGGCCCCGGGTGCGCAGCACCTTCGCGGGCTTGCGCGGTGCGCGGTCCGGCTCCAGCACCCGGCGCAGGTTGGCGATGTAGGCGTGCAGCGAGGAGATCGCCGACTGCGGGGGCTGACCGTCCCACAGCGCTTCCACGAGCACGTCCACCGATACGGGCTGGCCCACCTGGCTGACCAGCAGGGTGAGCGCCGCCCGCTGTTTCGTGGCCCCGAGGTCCACGTAGCGTCCGCCGATGGTCGCCTCGATCGGACCCAGGACCCGGAACTCCACCTTGGTCGGCGGTACGTCCCCGGCCTCCGCCGGATCCTCCTGCGCCCACCGGACGCCGCCGTGCGGCCGCGGAGCGGGGGGCTGGGGCGCTACGGCGTGCGCGCCAGCCCGCTCGCGGGCCATCTCGAAGACGGCGGCGGGAGGCGGGGACTGGAGGTCGAGCTCCAGCGCCATCGTGAAGTACATCTTCAGTGTCTCGTTGGCCTGGCGGAGTTCCCGTACTTCCCGCTCCAGCTCGGCGACGCTCCGCGTGCTCCTGCTACTGCCTCCCAAACGCTGTCCGACGACAATGTCCGTACCTCGCCTACCGCCGCCCCTGAGGTCTGCGGTCAACACACCGAAATCAATTTCTTCGTTCACTGCCTCTGTACTCATCAAGCTCCCCCGAAAGATGCGTACGTCCCGGCCTCGGCCGGATGACGAGAGTCGTCACCTCTGCACCAGGAAGGATCCTGCATGGCGATCAAGAATGACAACCCCCGTTGAAAATCTGGTGAGTTGAACTTTAGCCAGCCGGATGGCATATGCCCGAACCGGTAGATCCGGGCAACGTTCGGAATCCCGCACTCCCTCGCGCGATGACGTTCTGCTCGTCACTGATCATGCTCGGAGCGCCGGGGTGGGGATCATTCCGCTTCCCCTCCGACCGGCGCTCCGCATTAGGGCCCCCGACTACCGCGCGAAGATCAACGTGGTCGGCGAAGGGGTGCTCTGGAAGGTGATTTCACCGAAGCCGGCCTTCGTGAGCCAGGCGTGGTAATCCGCCCGGCGCCAGGTGCCGCCGTGCCGGCTCTTGAGCAGCATTTCCGAGGCGAAGGTGAGCGCGAAGGGAGGGCCGCTGCGGTCGTCCTCGACGATGTAGTCGGAGACGATCAGCGTACCGCCGGGCTTCAGGGCGCTGCGCGCCTTGGCGAAGATCGCGACGTTGTCCTCCGCCCCTTCCTGGTGGGCGATGTTGGAGTACATCACGATGTCGTGCGCGGCATCGCCGAACCCGGTGGTGTGGAAGTCCCCGTCGATGTAGCTCACGCGATCGGCCACGCCCCGCTCGGTGAGCAGCCGGCGGGCGATCGAGTTGATCGGCTCCCAGTCGAGCTGGGTCGCGCGTGCGTCGGGGTTCAGTTCCAGCCAGATGCCGGAGCAGATGCCCGAGCCGCCGCCGATGTCGAGGATCGAGATCTCCCCGGCCTCCGACAGCCGCAGCGTCTCGGCGGCGATCTTCGCGACGGGAACCGACTGCGCGGCGATGGCCTGGACGAGCTGCTCCCAGTGCGGGTTGTCGGCCACCTCCACCACGGCGTCCGTCAGCGGGCCGCCGGTGCGGACGACCTCGGGAAGCACCGAAAGGCTGCCCATGTGGCCCATCTTGAGCTTGGCGAACCCGCTCAGCGATTCGGCGCGGCCCTCCACCAGGAAGGCGGACGCCTCGGCGGTGTTGCGGTAGTCGCCGCCGTCCAGCTCGACCAGGCCGATGCTGACCAGGCCGTCGAGGAGGGCTTGCGCGCCCCGCTCGGAGATCCCGGCGCGGTCGGCCAGGTGGGCGGCCGAGGTCGCGCCGTCCTCCAGGTGCGTGAACAGGGAGTGGCTCGCCGCCGTGCCCAGGATGCCGGTCGCCCAGTACCCGGTGATGAGCCGCATGATCCGATCCGACGTCGGCTGGCCGTTGCTCATGCCGTCCCCACCATGCTTCCCGAGAGCTGACGCGGCACCGACCGGGCGGCCGGCTTCGCTTCCACGTGCTGCGGGGCGGCCGGAACCCAGCTCCCCAGCACCATTTCGGCCGTGATTCCGGGACCGAATCCGGCAATCACGCCGGTGGATCCCGCCGACAGCCGCTCGGCCTCTTCGAACTGCCGGCGAAGGGCGTCGAACACGACCGCGCTGGCGATGTTCCCGTATTCCGTCAGCGTGGACCAGCTGTGACGGAAGACCGTCCGGTCCACGTTGAGGAACTTGGCGAGGTCGTCCAGAATGCGGGGGCCGCCGGCGTGAATGATGTAGAAGTCCAGACCTCCGATGTCCCAGCCGTGGAGCGTGGCCAGGTCGCCCAGCACCGGAGCGATCGGTTCCATCGTTCCGGGCACGCGGCGGTCGAGCTGGAAGTGGAATCCGGTGTCGCGGACGGAGTACGAGATCCAGTCCTCGGTGTTCGGAATGAGGTACGAGGCGTTGCGCTCCAGCAGGACGCCGGCGCCGCCGCTGCCCCGCACCACCGCGGCCGCGACCGCGTCACCGAACAGCCCGTCCGACAGCAGCGAACCGACGTCGTCGGCATCGGGCTGGTAGCACAGCGAGCACAGCTCGCAGGAGACGATCAGGACGTTGCTCTCGGGGTGCGCCACGCAGAAGTCGTGCGCACGGTTGATCGCCGCACCACCCGCGGCACAGCCGAGCTGCGCGATGGGGAGCTGCCGCGTGTCGTAGCGGAACCCCATCTCGTTGATCAGCCACGCGGTGAGCGAGGGCATCATGAACCCGGTGCACGACACGTAGATGATCGCGTCGATGTCCGTCGCCACCAGGCCCGCGTTCTCCAGGGCCTTTTCTATGACTTCCGGGCACCGCTTCTTCGATTCGATCTCGTAGATGCGATTGCGTTCCTGGAAACCGGGGTGGCGCAGCGTCTTTTCGATCGGCTGGACCAGGTGACGCTTGCGCACCCCCGTGTTCTCTATCAGTCGAAGGGCCAGCGGAAGCTGCGGCTTGCCCGCGTGCGCTTCCCTGGCGAATGCCAGAGTGTCTTCCATCGTGATGATGTGTTCCGGCACGCTCACCGAAGGCTTACATAGAATTGGCATACCTGGCATCTATCTCTCTGATGTAGAGAATTTCTGCTGCCCTCACAGCGTGTACGTTCCCCAACATCGCGTATGGCGCTTGCTACTGGCTTGGCGATGACTTGCCTTCCCGCCTTCCCGCCTTCCCGCCGGACCTATCGATCGGACCTTTCGACCCGACCATTCGCCGGGGTCTTTCGCCTGGCCTTTAGCCGTGCCGATAGAGGTGGGTCCCCTAGGGAGCCCGAGGGAGCCTGCGGCAGGCACATTGGCCGAAACTCGCGCCCGCGGCCTCCGGGAACGACGGAGCCCCGGCCGCGGACGGCGACCCCGGAGGTCGTCCGCCCCCAGCCGGGGCTTCTCCGCTCGCCGGGAGGACCCGGCGCAGCCCTGCCTACTCCGCCCGCGCCCGCGGGAGACGGCCGGCGCGGGCCAGCTCCTGGTCCACCAGGGCGGGTGCGGCGCCGGTGTATCCCTCCGGATCCAGCAGCCGGACGATCTGGGCGTCCGTCAGGTGCCGCTTCACCTTGGGCAGTGCTCCCAGGATCTCGGCCAGCGAGCCGCCGGTGCGGTCCGCCTCGGCCGAGGCCCGGGTCAGCAGTTCCTTCGCCTCGGCCTTCCCGATCCGGGGCGCCAGGACGGCGGACACCCTTTCCGACACCACTTGGCTTCCCGTCAGCATCAGGTTCTCCCGCATCCGTTCGGGCCGTACGACCAGTCCCTCGGCCAGTTCCACGGCGGTGTGCGCGGCGCCGCCGGCCAGGCGCAGGCACTCGCGCAGCAGCTGCCACTCGGCGTGCCACACCCCGGCCGACCGCTCGTCCTCACAGACCAGACACTGCGTCACCCCGGCCGCGAGCAACGGCACTTGGAGTGCAGCGCTGCGGATCAGGGTGGCCAGGACCGGGTTGCGCTTGTGCGGCATCGCCGAGGACGCGCCGCGCCCTTCCACCGCCGGTTCGCAGACCTCTCCGACCTCGGTCCGGGTCAGCGACTGCACGTCCACGGCGATCTTGCCGAGGGCGCCCGTGACGAACGCCAGTGCGCCTGCGAGATCGGCTATCGGGGTGCGCAGCGCGTGCCACGGCAGCGGCGGGCGGGCCAGGCCGGTCTCGGCGGCGTAGGCGTCCAGGAGCCGGTCTGCGTAGTCGCCGTAGTCGCCGTTGTCGCCGTACTCCCCGTACTCGCCGTGGCTGCCGCCCTCTCCGGGCGGGGCGAACTCCAGGTATCCGGCGAGGGTGCCGGCGGCTCCGCCCAGGGATACGGGCAGGCCTCCGTCGAGTACGGCGGCCACCCGGTCCCGGGCGTCCAGCAGCAGCCTGCGCCAGCCGGCCGCCTTCAGGCCGAAGGTGGTGGGTACGGCGTGCAGGGCGAGGGTGCGGCCCGCCATGGCGGTGTCGCGGTGCCGGGCGGCGAGGTCCGCCAGGGCTTCGGCGGCCCGTTCCAGGTCCGCGCGGATCAGCCGCAGCGTGCGGTCGGCGACCAGCATGGCGCCGGTGTCGAAGACGTCCTGGCTGGTGGAGCCGTGGTGGACGAACTCGGCGGCTTCCGGCGACTCGGCGGCGACCAGCCGGGTGAGCTCCCGGACCAGTCCGACCACCGGGTTCGCGGTCTCGCGCGCGACCAGCGCGAGTGCGCGGACGTCCAGCCGTTCGGCCCGCGCCGCGCGGCTGATGACGGCGGCCGCCTCCGCGGGCACGCTGCCGACCTTCGCCTGGGCACGGGCGAGGGCCGCCTCCGCGTCGAGCATGGCCTGCAGCCAGGCCGAGTCGGTAGTGACGGCCTCGGCGGGCGTGCCGGCCCGGACCGGGGACAGCAGCCCGGAGTCGGGGCCGTACCCGGCCGGCTCCGTGCCGGACGTGCTCGCTCGGTTGTCGGCTGTCATGCGTTCACCTCGACGGGATCGATGGGCGAGTGCCGGTACCGTCCGGGCGGACGGGCCGTCCCGGGGGCGCCGGGCAGTGCGAGCAGGGCGCAGGCGATGGCGTCCGCGTCGCCGAGCGTCTGGGAGTTGACCCCGGGGCGGCTTCCGGCGGCGGTCACCCAGTGCACCGCCTCGGTGGGCACGCCGTAGGCGAACCGGCGCGGGTGGGCCCGGCCTTCGGCGTCGACGAGCCGGTAGGGGCGCTCGGTCACGGCCAGGCCCTTGGTCTCGTACGCGATCCCGCAGCTGCCCTCGATGCGGTGGCGGGCGGCCTGCCCGCTCTCCAGCAGGTCCCGCAGCAGCGGCTCCGCGGTCCGCGGCAGGTCCGGCTCGGGCAGCCGGGCCTCGATGAGCGCCGTGGCCTCCACCGGGGGGCCGGGGACGGCGTCGGAGGTGACCGTGAACACCGCCGGAGCCGCGCCTGCACCGGCACCGGACTCGACGTCCGTGCCCGTGCCCGTGCCCGTGCCCGTGCCCGTGGGCGGGGCCTGCACCTGCACGCCGGGGCCCATGACCTCCACGACTCCGGCCTCGATCAGCGCGATCAGTTCCTCGATGCGCGAGGCGGGCGGCCCGATGGACAGGAACGCGTTGAGCGGGGTGTACCAGCTCTGCAGGTCGTCGCGGTAGGAGGCGCCCTCCAGCTTTCCGTGGTCGACCGCCAGGCGTATCTCGTTGCGCAGGTCGCGCAGGACGTCCAGGGCCGCCTTCAGCGGGCCGCGGACGTTGCCGGACCTGGCCTGGCGCACGTCCTCGGCCAGGTGGCCGAGGAGCCAGGCGCGGTGGTCGGCGCGGTCGCGCAGGACGCGGCTCCGGTACGGCCGGGCCAGCGTCTCCCAGTCCCAGCGGTCCTCCGGGGCGATGCCGGCGGCGTCCAGGAGCCGTCCCTCGGACTCGGGGTCCGGCGCCGCCAGGTAGTGCTCGACGAAGGATGCGCGCTGCCGCTCCCGTCCCCGGGCGGCCAGCAGGGCGCCGTAGTAGACGGCCTCCACCTCCTTGGCGATCAGCGGCCACAGGTCCGTGAGGAAGTGCAGCCGCTCGCCGTCCGCCGCTCGCCGGTGCATCCGGTCGATGGCCTGCGGGGTGAGCAGCCGCGGCTCGTGGCGCTCGTACGGGCCCTTCTGGTTCTCGCCGCGCGCGTGGTACGGCACGCCGCGCCGGGAGCCGGCGACGATCCTCGGCTCGCGGCCCGAGGGCAGGTAGCGCAGCGCCTCCCCCTCGCGTGCGAAGGCGCCGCCGCGGCCCTCGGTGAGCAGCGCGAGCACGTCGAAGCAGTTGAGGCCCAGGCCGCGGACGAAGACCGTCTCGCCCGGCGCCACCACGGACAGGTCCACGTCCGCGGGGTTCGAGGGGCCGATGTACGTCAGCCCGTGTGCGGCGGCGGCCCGCGCGAGGGCGCTCTCGCCCCGGGTGGGCCTGGCCGGTACGTGGCCCAGCGCGAGGACCACCGCGTCCAGGCCGGTGAGCCGCGTGCCGTCCGCCAGCTCCAGGGTCTGCGGACCGCCGTACCCGGCCCCGTCGGTCAGGGACACGGCGCGGGTGCGGTGCTCGACGATGGTGACGTGCTCGGGCGCGGCCGCGGTCACCGTGCGGAAGGCGTCCTCGAGGTAGGCCCCGTAGAACGCGCGGGTGGGGTAGTCGTCCGGGCCCAGCCGGCGGGCCTCGGCCAGCGCCTCGGCGGGGAACCGGGCCCGCACTGCGGGCTCTTCGGCGGTGCGGGCGAGCTCGGCCGCCCACTCGTACAGGCTGGGGCCCTCCTCGACGGGGCCGTCCATCAGCACGCTGTGGTCGGTGTAGACGGTGACCTGCGAGGCCACGGTGTTCATCAGCAGCTGGCGCGGCTGCTCGGTGCGCCACACCCGTCCGGGGCCCGGTGCGTGCGGCTCGACTACGTGCACGGTCACCGCTCGGTGGGACGGGGACTTGCGCTCGTTGGCACAGAGCCGCTCCAGGACCGCGAAACCGCGCGGCCCCGCGCCGACAAGGGAGACCGTAAGCACCAACACTCCTCACACACAGGGTCGCCGACGAGGGGGACGGCGCTTCGGGAGACGGCGCGGCAGCAGCCGGGTCCTGCTGCCGCGCCGGGGGTTCAGCGGCTGCGCGCGTGGGTGCGCAGCTCGGTCCGCAGGACGCTCACGACCCGCTCGACCTGTGCCTCGGTCAGTTCGGCGTGCATCGGGATGGCCAGGTTGCGCGCGAAGAGGTCGGCGGAGACCGGGCACTTGCGCTTGGACTGGTACACCGGCTGCACGTGGGTCGCCCACGTGCCGTGCCCGCAGCCGATGTCCTGGGCGCGGAGCGCGGCGGCGAGCCCGGCGCGGTCCACCCGCGGGTCCAGGGTCACCATGTAGGACTGCCAGGCGTGGGTGCGGTCCTCGGGCACGTGGGGAACCGTCAGGAGATCTTCGTCAGCGAGGAGTTCGCCGTACTGGGCGGCGATGGCGCTCCGGCGGACCAGCAGTTCGTCGATCCGGCCCATCTGCACCCGCAGGATCGCGGCCGCGATGTCGGACATCTTGTAGTTGTAGCCGATGTCGGTGAATTCGGGGATCGGCAGCCCGACGACCTGCGACTGGTCGAAGATGCTGCCGATGCCGAAGGAGGACCGCAGTCGCGCGTCCTGCCCGATCACGGGGTCGGCGGAGAGCAGTGCGCCGCCCTCGCCGCTGCTGGCGCCCTTGCGTCCGTGGAAGGACAGGCAGGCCACCGGTGCCAGCGTGCCGGCCTGGCGCCCCTGGTAGGTGGCGCCGACCGAGCAGGCGGCGTCCTCGACCACGAACAGGCCGTGGCGGTCCGCGATCGCGTTGAGCTCGGCGTAGTCGGCGGGCAGGCCGACCGTGTCCACCGCGATGATGCCGACGGTCCGCGGCCCGATCAGGCTCTCCACCGCCTGCGGGTCCACGGTGCCGGTGTCGGCGCGCACGTCGGCGAAGACGGGGACGGCGTCGACGTAGCGCACCGCGTGGGCGGGGGCCGGGAAGGTGTAGTCGGCGACGATCACTTCGTCGCCCGGTTCGACGCCGAGGGCGAGCATCGCCAGGTGGAGCGCGGCGCCGCAGTTGCTGAGCGAGACGGCGTCGCCGACTCCGTAGCGCTCGACGAGCTGGGCCTCGAGCGCCTTGCCCTGGGGACCCTGGCCGGCCGGCCAGCCCGAGGAGAACACCTCGGCGACGGCGGCCAGTTCCTTCTCTCCCAGACTCGCGTGAACGAGGGGAATCCTGTCCATGGTGGTCACCTCTCGTTACGCCGTACGGTCGGTCGCGGACCGAAGATTCGGAAGGACGGGCGGTTCGAAGCGCAGGGGCGTGATCTGGTTGACGTCATAGCGTTCGCGCATCTGCCGGACGGCCTCGGCGTCCACCGAGGGGCCGGCGGAGAAGATCTCGACGATCTCGTCGAAATAGTGCTCGTGATCGGGCGAGGGATAGCTCTGGAAGAGCATGCGCGCCGGTTCGTCCGAGGCGTTGCGGAATGCGTGCGGGGTGCCCGGGGGGACGAACATGCAGCTGCCCGCGGTCGCACGGACGGCCTTGTCCCCGGCGGCCGATTCCCAGTTTCGCCATGTGTCCGTCGTGCGTTCGGCGGGCTCGAACGCCAGGAGTTCCAACTCCCCTTCCAGGACGTAGAAGAACTCCTGCGACTTGGTGTGCGTGTGCGCTCCGACGTCGAAGCCCGGCGGCACGATCACTTCGAAGACCGAGATGGAAGAACCGTCCGCCGCGGTGACCTTGAAGGTCACGTCCTGCGCCTTCGTGACCAGTTTGCGCCCCTGGCCTGGGGGAACGATAAGCCCGCTCATGTGATTGATTTCCTCGTAGTCTGTGCGAATTTCCGCTCAAGAGCGAGCGGCCCGACGGCCCCGCGAGGGCCGCGCCGCACGCCGGACGGACGGAAGTGCGGTGCGAGTGAATCCAGGAGGAATAACCCTCCGGAGTTCCGATTAATGGGTTGCACCAAGAGAATCACCGAGCCGGGAGGGATTCGTCAAGGACCCCTTTCCGCTCGCCTAGAATTCCCCAAGCCGAATGGGCCCACTCCGACTTGATTGCCGAATCGGGTGATCGAGAAGCGACCGAGCACGGAGGGCCGCCGGACGGCCGGCGGACGGCCGGCGGCCCGGCCCGGGGCCGCACCACGCATTACAGCGGATGGCGCGCGCGTCCGGCAACCGGCGACTTGGCTGCGACTGTTTCCCGGATTGGAATCGGCTTGCGCCAAGCCAACACCAATCCAACCCTCAGTCCCCGGCAAGTCATTTGGCCGAAGATGACCGTCGCAGCTCGGAAAGCCAGAAATCCTGCGGCCTGAATTCACGAGTTCCCGGTGGCCGGATCGGTGACGGCTGCCGCCCGACGAAGTGACTGCCAAGGAGAACGTCTTGTTGAAACTTCCCGCGGAACCAGACCGGCGTGCGCCGCAGGCCCCCACCGGGAGCGCCGACGTGGACCGCGACGCCTGTGCCGGGCTGCTGGCCCGGGTCGGCGTCGCGATCGACGACCTCCTGAAGGCCGAGAGCGAGCACTGGGGGGCCGTGGACGCCCGCGTGGCGGTACCGGTCGAAGCGGTCGCCGACATCGTCAGGGCGGGCGGGAAGCGGCTGCGCCCCGCCTTCTGCGTGAGCGGCTACCTGGCCGCCGGCGGTACGGCGGACGAGCAGGACGCAGCGGACACGGAGACGGTGGTCGCGGCGGCCGCCGCGCTGGAGCTCCTGCACGTGTTCGCCCTCATCCACGACGACATCATGGACAACTCCGATACCCGGCGCGGGACTCCCACCGTGCACGCCAAGCACGCCGCCCTCCACGCGGAGCGCGGCTGGGCCGGCGAGCACCGCCGGTTCGGAGAGGGCATCGGCATCCTCGCCGGGGACCTGGCGCTCAGCTACGCCAACCGGCTCGCCAGCGGGCTGACCGGCCCGGCCCTGCGGATCTGGAACGACCTGGTCACCGAGGTGATCATCGGGCAGCAGCTGGACATCGCCCTCGCCGCCGAGCTGACGGCCGACCCGGCGCTGTCCCGCTGGGTGGCCGTCTGCAAGTCCGGCCGCTACACCATCCACCGGCCCCTCGCCCTCGGGGCGGCCATCGCCGGGCGGCCCGAACTCCAGGTCCCGTTCGAGGAGTACGGGGTCGCGGCCGGCGAGGCCTTCCAGCTCCGCGACGACCTGCTCGACGCCTTCGGCGACGGGGTGGCGACCGGCAAGCCCGCCGGACTGGACCTCGTGGAGCACAAGATGACCCTGCTGCTGGCCCTGGCGGCCACCAAGGACGAGCGGGTGGCCCGGCTGGTGGAGGACGGCAGGAACGGCGGCTGGGACCCGGCCGAGCTGAGCGACGCGTTGCTCGCCTCCGGCGTCCGCCAGGAGGTGGAGGAGCAGATCGACCAGCTCGTCAGGGCGGCCTGCGCGGCGCTCGACGACGCGCCGCTGGCGGAGGACTGGGACAAGCGCCTGGTCAAGATGGCCGAGCAGGTGGCCTACCGAGACCGCTGAGCCGAACGGCTCACCACCGCGAAGGGCCTCCCGGCGGGTGCCGGGAGGCCCTTCGCGCGTCCGCGGTGTCGTCACTTGCCGCCGAGAGCGGGCTCCAGGTCGGGGGTCTCCACCAGGGGCTCGCGGTCGTCCTCCCGCAGGAACAGCTTGCTGGGCCACCACATCCAGCGGCCCACGTCCAAGGTCAGCGCCGTGACCAGCACCGAGCGGACGATCATCGTGTCCAGCAGGACGCCGAACGCCACCGCGAAGCCCAGCTCGGCCGCGAACACCAGCGGCAGCGAGGCCATCGCCCCGAAGGTGCCGGCCAGCACCAGACCCGCCGAGGTGATCACACCACCGGTGGTGGACAGGCCCAGCAGCGCACCGCGCCGGGTGCCCTGCTCCACCGACACTTCGCGCACCCGGGTGACCAGGAAGATGTTGTAGTCGATGCCCAGCGCGACCAGGAAGACGAAGGTCAGCAGCGGGAAGGAGGCTTCCGCACCCGCGAAGCCGAAGACGTGGTTGAACACCAGGCTGCTCACACCGATGGCAGCGCCGAAGGACAGCACCACCGTGCCCATGAGCAGCACTGGCGCGACGACCGAGCGCAGCAGCAGCATGAGGATCAGCAGCACCACGACCAGCACGATCGGGATGATCACCTTCGAGTCGCGGGCGGCGGCCGTCTGCGTGTCGAGCATGACCGCCGAGCTGCCGCCGACCTGGGCGTCGGCGCCCTCGACCGCGTGGACGGCGTCCCTGGCGTCCTTGACGGTGCCCATCGCCGACGTGCTGCTGGGGTCGTCCTCGAGCTCCCCGAGCATGACGGCCTCGCCGTCCTTGGCCGTCGGGGGCGTGACGCTCGCGATGCCGGGGACGGCGAGCAGCGCGGTCCGCACCTGCTCCGCCGAGGCGGCCTTGCTCACGACGAAGATGGGGTCGCCGGAGCCGGCCGGGAAGTGTTCCGACCGGATCTTCTCGCCGACGGCCATCTGCGGGGTGTTGGTGAACTGATCCTTGTTCGCGAGCCCGTCGGCCTTGAGGCCGAGCACGCCCAGCGCCATGACGGCGAGCGCGAGCGCGGTGCCGATCCACACGAGCCGCGGCCGGCCGGAGACGGCGGTGCCGACCCGGGCCCAGATTCCGCTTTCGGCGGTGGCGGGCGCTCCGTAGGTGGGCTTCACCGGCCAGAAGATCCAGCGGCCGCAGGCCACGAGCAGGGCCGGCATCAGGGTGATCATGGCGAGCAGGCCGACGAGGACGCCGACGGCGCAGGCCGGGCCGAGTCCCTGGGTGGAGTTCAGGGTGGCGAGCATCAGCAGCATCAGGCTGACCGCGACGGTCGCGGCGCTGGCGATGATCGCGGGGCTGGAGCGGTACAGGGCCTCCGCCATCGCATCGTGCCGGTCCTCGTGCCGGAGCAGCTCTTCCCGGTAACGGGAGATGAGCAGGAGCGCGTAGTCGGTGGCGGCGCCGAAGACCAGGACGGTGAGGATGAAGCTCGTCTGCTTGTTGACGACCAGGCCGGCGTTCTTCGCCAGTACGTAGATCACCGCCTCCGAGGTGACCAGGGCGACGCCCACGGTCAGCAGCGGCAGCAGCGGCAGCAGCGGGCTCCGGTACGTCAGCAGCAGGATCGCGACCACCACGAGCGCGGTGATCGTCGTCAGGGCCCCGCCCCCGCTGAACGCCTTGATGGAGTCGGCCGCGTAGCCGCTCGGGCCGGCGACGTGGAAGCCGAGCCCGTCGGCGTTCTTCTTGCCGACCTCGGTCATCGCGTCGACGACCGTGCCGATGCCCTCCCAGCCCGACTTGTCCTTCTTGACCTGGACCACCGTCTGGATGGCCTTGCCGTCATCGGACTTCACCGGGCCCTGGGCCGGCCCGACGATGTTCTCGATGCCCTTGAAGGCCTCGACGTCGGCCTTCGCCTTGGCCAGGTCGGCCTCGGTGACTCCCGCGGACCGGTCGTAGATCACGACCGCGGGGATGGTGTCGGCGGACATGAACTTCTCGGCCCGCTCCACGACCGCGGTCGATTCCGCGTTGCCGGGCAGCCAGGCCGAATTGTCGTTCTCTTCGACGTCGCCGAGCTTTCCGGCCAGCATGAGGGCCGGAACGAGCAGGGCCGCCCAGAGTGCGATGACGACCCATTTACCCAGCCTTCCACTGGGCAGGGCCGCTATCTTGCGCATCATGTCAATTCCTCGGTCTTCCGTCGAAGGGTAAAGAGCGCGAAGGTGCTTCTGAGTCGTTAACGGTCAAGAGGCTAGGGCACGTTGACCCCGCACGAAGGGAGGAGGAGGTCCAAGACCTCCTCCTCCCCGGGTGCTTTCAGCGGCCGTGGTGACATTGAGTGGGCGATTCCTCAAATACGGCGTGAACGGTCAAGCCCTGAGCCTCAGTTGGCTCCCTGGAGCACGGCCGCCGTGTCCCAGATCCGGGAGCGGACGTGACCGAAGGCGAGCAGCACGGGAGCGTCGGTCAGGATGGGGAAGCTGTACGGGAACGGGCGCGGGCCGACCATGTCGGGCGGGCCGCTGTAGCCGCCGTCCGCGTTCTGGTGCGCGAGCAGCCAGGACAGCGCGCGCCCGATGGGCCGGTGGTCGGTCCCGTAGCACAGGGTGATCAACCCGTAGGCGGTGCTGATGTCGTCGCTGGGGTCGCCCGGCTGCATCCCCCAGCCGCCGTCCTCGTTCTGCGTCTCGAGGACCGTGCGCTCGATCCGCTCGGCCATCCGGGCCACGTGATGGTCCTGCGGGCCCGCGGTGCACGCGGCGAGGCGCGCACGGAAGATCGTGTGCAGCCGGCTGCGGCTCCAGCCCGGCTCGAAACCGCCGTCGTCGAGCTGGCTCTCGGTGAGGAAGGTCAGGGCGCGCTGCCGGGCGGCCAGCGTGTCCGGGTGCGGGGCGAGCCCGCAGATGGCCGCGGCCGTCATGCACGGTTCGGAGGAGGCACCGGCGACGTACGTGGGGAACCCGCCGTCGGCGCCCTGGACCGCCAGCAGCCCTTCCACCCCGCGCCGCACGGAGTCCCCGTAGGCGATCGGGTCGATGGCCTGGAGGAACTCCAGGGCGCACGAGGTGTCGTCCACGTCGTTCTGCGCCACGATCTCCGACATCGACCAGCCGTCGGTGAGCGTCGCACCGCGGGAGAGCGAGGCGGGCGCGGCGCCGCCCTGGTGCTCGACGAGCATCCCCGCCATCCGGCGCAGCAGCTCCGTCGGGGCGCCCGCCGCGACCAGGGCCGTGCCGGCGGTCGAGGTGCACCAGTTGTGCATCTCCAGGACGAACGGGAAGCCGCCGTCGGCGCGCTGGTGGCGCAGCAGCGTCTCCAGGCCGCTGCGCACGGTCTCCTCGTTCCCCGGGAAGCCGGCGAGCCCGTGCAGCACCAGCAGGTGCATCAGGGCGTAGCCCTCCCACACCGTCGTCGCGGGGTCCGTGGCGGCCAGGGTCTCCAGCGCGGCGGCGGTGACCTTGTTGTCCACCCCCGCGGCGGCGGCGAGGATCAGGGTCACCGAGGCCTGCTGCACGGCGGCCCAGGAGTGCAGGGGGTCGGAGGGGACCTCGTCGGCGACCGCGTCCAGGACCTCGGGCGGCAGCGGGCAGCCGAGCACGGACAGCACCGCGCACACCATCATGCGGCGGCGGGCGGAGATGAACCCCGGGGCGTCGCCGAGCACGCCCTCGGTCAGCTTGGCGACCAGCTCGGTGCCGCCGGCGGACTCCCGGCCGGTGGCCCGTGCGACGGCGAGGGCGGCGAGGACGCGCTCGAGCTTGTCGGGGGTGTCCTGGTTCGCCCGGAGGAAGTCGAGCAGGCGGTCCCGGGCGGGCGAGTCCGTACCGGTGCGCGTCATCAGCGACAGGGCGAGCGCCGATTCCAGCACCCTGCTCTGGCACTCCTCGCGCAGTGCGCCGTCGGCATCGACCCTGCCGGCGACGTGGGCGATCAGCCGGTCCGTGGCCTCACGCACGTGATCGGGGTCGACTTCGGCGGGCCACGGCATCGGGGCCGCGTACTCCAGATCCGCTATGTACACGGAATGCTCCTTTCTGAACGGCCGGGGAGCGGGATCAGCGGACGCTCTGGGCGAACTGGAAGAACTTGTACGGGTCGTACTTGGCCTTGACCGTGCGCAGCCGCTGGTAGTTCTCCGCGTAGTACGAGCGCTCCCAGTCGGGCAGCCGCGCGTCGATGAAGTTCTGGTAGGTCTCGCCGTTCGAGTAGGGGTCGATGGCGGCGAAGCCCGCGTCGACCCAGCGGTTCGCCGAGGCCTTGGCCTCGTCGGCGACGGGCGCGACGGCGTTCGCGGTGAGGAAGCTGACCGAGAAGAGCGTGTCGCGGTGCACGTACGCGGTGGCGGTGCGCGCCACCTTGTTGGCCTCGCCGCCCAGGGCGGAGATCTGCAGCTGGCGCATCTGGCCGGGCATCCGGTCGCTCTCGAAGACCTCCAGGGCCTTCGCCCAGCCCTCGCGCGGCATCGTCTGCTTGAACAGACGGCTGCGCCAGGCGCCGAACGCGGCGCGCGGGACCTTGCCGCCCGGGCTGGTGTCGTCGCGGTGGCACTCGTCGACGGTGAGCTCGGCGCAGCGGTAGAGCTGCATCATCACGTTCTTGTACGGGGCGGTGAACTTCTGCTTGAACACCGGGGGCACGCCGACGATCGAGAGGAGGCGGGCGATCTCCTCGTCGAAGGCGGGACCGGTGTCCACGGAGCCGAGGAAGATCGACGCGGTCGGGACGGTGCCGGGGGCGGCGTCCGTGAGCGTGACGTTCATGCCGCTGCCGATCGAGTGCGGCGCGTCGACCAGCCACTTCGCCCAGCCGTCGAGCATCTCCAGCGCCTGCGCGTAGGGCCAGACGATATTGATGGCCGCCACGTTGGTGAGGGGCGAGGGGGTGACGTCGTAGTGGGTCACGATGCCGAAGTTGCCGCCGCCGCCGCCGCGCAGGGCCCAGAAGAGGTCCCGGTGCTGCTCGGCCGAGGCGGTCACGATGCGGCCGTCGGCGAGGACCACCTTCGCCGCGGTCACCTTGTCCGAGGCCATGCCGATGTGCCGGGTGAACAGGCCCATGCCGCCACCCTGGAAGAACCCGCCCGCCGCGACGGTCGGGCAGTAGCCGCCGGAAATGCCCAGCCCGGCCGGCGCGAGGGTGTTCGCGATGTCGACCAGCTGCGCGCCGGTGCCGATCCGCGCGGTGCCGTTGCCCGCGCCGAGGGTGACCTCGTTGAGCCCGGACACGTCGATGACGAGGCCCTGGGTCGTGGAGTAGCCGGCGGCGCTGTGGCCACCGCTGCGCGCCGCGACCTCGATGTCGTGGTGCTGGGCGAAGGTCAGACACTTCGCCACGTCGGAGGGGGTCTTGCAGTAGGCGACCGCGCGGGGGTTGGCGGCGTCGAACTGGACCTGGTAGAGCTGCTTGGCGCGCTGGTAGTCCGCGTCGGACGGCAGGACCAGGTGTCCGCTGAGCCGCTCGTCCAGCCGGCCCCACCGGATCCCGGACCGGGTCCGGGCGCCCACGGACGCGGAGGCGGAAGCGGGGAAGACGGCGGACGCGCCGGTCGCGGCGAGGGCGGCTCCGCCGGCGCCGACAAGGAACTTTCTGCGATCGATCATGTGCTGCACTGCCTCTTCTACCAGGAGTTCTTGCGTGCCGGATGGGTGAGTGCCGGGGCACTCGGGAGGGCGCTGACCGCGCCCTCCCTGATGCGGGCTCTGCTCTTACGGGGCTCTGCGCTTACGGGGCCTTCTGCTCCAGGACTTGCGCGAGCGCGGCGGCCAGGGCCTCGGCCGGGTTCTCCTCGCCGCCCGCGCTGCGCCAGGCGACGTGGTTGTCGGGCCGGACCAGCACGGCGCCGTCGGCGGCCGTCTGGCGGACCGCCTCCCACGCACCGTCGACGTCGGCGTACTCCGCGCCTTCACCGATGGCCGCCACGACGACCGGGACCGAGAACGTCTCCGACGCCCGGGCGGCCGCCTCGGACCAGGCCGTCCCCTCGGGGCCGGTGATCAGGACGAAGCCGGTGCGGGCACCGGTCAGGTCGTGCGTGGACAGGCGACGGCCGTCCTGCTCGATCCACGCGTGGGGCAGTCGGTGTCCCGGGCGGGTGGTGGGCTCGTACACGTCGCCCAGAGCCGCGCGGGCCGGCGGCCGGCTGCCGTCGGGGACGACGGCGCCCGCCTCGTAGGCGAAGCCGATCTCCACGTCGTGGGCCCGGCACTCGCCGCGGTGGGTCGCGAAGATCTCCGCGGCCCGCTGACGCTGGGCGGCGCCGACCGGGGTCGGGGCGAAGTAGCCGAAGAACACCGGCGTACGGCGCTCCGGCGGGATGTGCTGGCCGAGGCCGATGGCCCCGTCGATGACGACCTGGTGGTGGGAGGCCGCGGACATGGCCCAGCCCAGGTTGAACTGGCCGACCGGCTTGCGCTCCGCCTCGTAGGTGTCGAGCAGGCTGTCGGGAGCGTTGCCGGCGACGACCGCCGCCAGCTTCCAGGCGAGGTTGTGCGCGTCCTGGATGCCGGTGTTCAGGCCGAGTCCGACGGCGGGCGGCTGGCGGTGCGCGGCGTCACCGGCGAGGAAGACCCGTCCGTAGCGGTAGTGCTCGGCGAGCACCGCCTCCACGGTCCAGCTCGTCACGTCGTGCAGGGTCACGTCCAGCTCGGGCAGACCGAGGACCTCGCGGATCCGGGCGGTCACCGCCTGCGGGTCGGTGCGGTCCACTCCGACGAGGTGGAGGTGCATGCCCCACTCCTCGCAGTTCTTCCCCCAGGTCGGGCCCATCTCGATGAGGGCGCTGGAGAGGTCCTGGCGGTAGGGGTTGAGGAACCAGGTGATGAGCGAGCCCTCGTTCCACACCTCCGACAGGTCCGCGGAGAAGTAGACCGTCGTGGCGTCGAACAGGGAGGGCAGGCCCTGCATGTTCACGCCGAGGGCCGCGCCGACCGTGCGGCCGCCGTCGGCCGCGATGGCGTACCGGGCCACGATCGTGGTGGTCTCGCCGGTCTCCACGTCGCGGATCTCGGCGGTGACGTGGTCGCCCTCCTCGGAGATCGAGGTGAGCTCGTGGCCGAACAGGACGCGTCCGGGATTGCGGCGCTCGGCGTGCTCGCGCAGGATCGGCTCCAGCCGGACCTGGGGCAGCTTCGCCGACAGGGCGGGCCCGGCCGCCGCGTACGTCTCGCTGAGCTCGCCGCCGCCGAAGCCGTCCATCTCGTGGATCAGCCGCGCGTCCAGCGGACCCGCGCCGGTCAGCGTGGTCTGGTAGCGGACCTTGCCGAACTTCTCGAGGGGCGCGCCCTGTTCGAGCACCTCCGCGTCCAGGCCGTGCTGGCGGAAGACCTCCATCGTGCGCTGGTTGATGTAGTGCGCCTTCGGCAGCCGCGAGGTGTCCGCGCGGCGCTCCACCAGCACGTGGCCGACCCCGTGGTCGGACAGGAAGGCGGAGGCCGACAGGCCGGTCCCGCCCCCGCCCACGATCAGGACCGGAACTTCGATGGTTCCCATGTTCGTCTTCGTCCTTCCAGAAAATGACAGCCCGAAATGAGCAATGCGCAGGTGGGAGAGGGTCGTTAAACGGGGTTGTCCAGCGCCCCGTCTTCCAATTGCATGATGTCGAGCACGCCGGACTGCCACCGGTAATAGGACTGGAGCTTGTAGTACTCGCCGTCGGGCTGGGAGGCGACGGCGTACACGAACTTCGTGGTGGGATCCGCCGCGAGCACGTGCTTCACGAACCGCTCGACCTTCGGGTCCAGTTGGACGGAGAGCGAGGTCGGGTCCTCGGTGGCCACGGCAAAGCAGATCCGCTCGACCTTCGGGGAGTCCCAGTTCAGGGTCACGTAGATGCCGAAGGCCTGCCGGCCGAGTTCGAGCATCTGGTCGCTCGGCTCCGCCTGGTCGACCTCGCGGAGCATCGACCGCACGGCATCCGGTGCGAAGCCGCCCGTGGGGGGCTCGCCGAAGTACACGTTGACGGTCTTGTGCTTGTAGTCGATCCCGAGCAGGCCGACCGTTTCGCCCATGCCGTACCGGTCGAAGAACTCGATGCTCTTTCCGAGGCTGGGCGGCATCGACGGAATTGCGGCGAGCTTGGAAATCGCCTGCAGGTCGTTCCGGGGAAAGACCAGCCAGATCTTCTTGAAACCGCGGACGACCCCGAAGTCGATTCCGTAGCTGTCGATCGGGCAGGCGTCCCGGATGTCCGAGAGCAGGGCGCCGACGGGGTGGTCCGTCCGCGGGGTCAGGCCGTGTTCCACGGCGAGCGCGTACGGGTCCACGTCCAGCGGGGTCGTGAACCGGCAGTCGAGCTCGCCCTCGTGCTTCCGGCCGGTCCCGAGCCGGAACGCGACCACGGCCTGCGCGAGGGCGTCGCCGTACATGTCCAGGATGGGCAGGACCTTGTCCCGCGCGCACTCCACGTCCAGCAGGCCGGCCGCTTCCTCGATGGCCGCGTAGAGAACGTGCACCGGGCTTTCTTCGGTGCTCCCGGCCGCCTCACTCATGGCTGTCATCATCTTGGCGCTTCATGTGGGCAAGACTCGGACACCGATCTTGCCGTCCACTGTTCCGCGACTTGACGCCGACTTGGCGGTGATCCCGCAGGCCGGGGCGGGCCCGCCCGCGGGCATGCCTAGCTCCCGGCGGACCGGGGGCTCTCGTTCGAGCCCCGTCCGCCGGGAGCGTGGTGTGCTGCCGGGTCAGCCCTGCCGCAGGGGCTTCTCCTCCAGCCGGCGGGACAGTTCCACCCGGCGCGTCTTCATCGTGGCCGTACGGGGCAGTTCGGCCAGCGGGATCTGGATCGGATCGGCCAGCTGGGGATAGGCGGCGACGGCCGTGCGCCAGCGATCCCGGTCGAGCGGCTCGTCGCCGTGGGTGCAGACGATCGGGACGCCCCGGGAATCGGGGCCCAGTACGACGACGAGCTCGACCAGTTCCTCCAGCTTGTCCAGCACGAGGTCCTCGATCTCCAGGCTGCTGCCCACCCCGGGGATCATGTCGATCTCCCGGTCGAGCATGTGCAGGCAGCCGAACTTGCTGCGGTAGCCGACGTCCCCGGTCCGCCACCAGCCGTCGTGCACGTTGGCGTCGTAGCGCTCCTGCTCACCGTGGTACGTCTTGGCGATGCCGTCCCAACGGGCGTCGATGAGACCGGGGTTCTGTGCGGAGGGCCGCTTGCCGTTCTGGCTCACCAGCCGCACCCGCGCGCTGCCCGGCAGCGGGTAACCCACGCAGCGTCCGTCCATCCGGTGCGCGGACCAGCGGTAGTACGGGCGGCCGACGGCCGGGCCGACCTCGCTCTGCCCGTAGATCTGGAAGAACTGCGCCCTGCGCGCGGAGGCCCCGAGGAGCCGGCGGACCGTCCTCGGGTGGATCGCGTCGAAGGTGCTGCTGAAGTACTTCACCGAGGCGAAGGGCTTGCGGGGATCGTCGGCCAGGTTCTCCCACGCCAGGAAGGAGTTGGGGAGCGCCTCGATCAGGCCGGGCCGGTGCTTCAGGAAGAACTCGGCGACGTCCTCGGGGGCGCCGCGGTTGACCAGCAGCACCGGCATGCCCTTGGTGAGGCACAGGGCCATCGCCGCGAACATCCGGGAGTGGCCGAAGGCGATGTGGATCGCGACCGTCTCCCGCTTGCGCATCAGCGCGAGCAGGACCAGCTGCGGTCGCAGCCGGGCTCGCATCGTCCGCGGGGTGTGCACCACGAGTTTGGGTATCCCGGTGGTGCCGGACGTGTGCGTGATCACCGCCGGCTCGTCCAGTCCCTGGAGGCTGGGACGTACGCCCGGAGAGCCCGCGAGCTCGGCGAGCGAGATCGCTCCGGGGGCGGACTCGCCCACGCTGATCACGCTCCGGGTGAGCTCGGCGAGCGGCAGCTCGGCCAGCGCCTCCAGCTTGGGGCCGTCCGTGAGCAGGTGCGGCTTGTCGAGCCGCTCCATGAGGGCGGCGAGGGTCGGGCCGTCCAGCGTGTGCGACAGCATGACCGGGACCGCGCCCGTGCGCGCCACCGCGGTGGCCAGCAGCCAGACGTCGAAGTTGGCCGCCTTGTGGACCACCACGTGCTCGCCGGCCTTCACCCCGGCGGCCGAGATCCGGCCCGCGAGGTCCTCCACGTGCCCGGCGAGTTCGGCCACCGTCAGGTGCCGGCCCGCCCCGGGCAGGACGTCGAGGTCGTGATCGAGGGTCAGCGGCGTCGACCCGTTGGCCACCGCGGCCCGTTCCGGCACGGACCCGAGATAGAGACCCTGCTTGTGTATCGAATTCCGCCTCATGAGACCTCCGTCCAGACCCGCGTCGCTCCCGGTGTTCGCTGGACAACGGCGGTCTGTATAACGACACTTCGGAGTCCCAGCATCCGCCGAAGGACTTGGGCGGAACTGACCCGCGAGTTGGCCGCCACTTGGCGCGGCGGCGCTCCGCGGGGCGGTCGTGCCGAAGGGCCGGCCCCTGGTGGAGCCGGCCCTTGGTGACCTGCGTCAGGATCCGGTGAGGTGCTCCGGCCGGACCGGGGTCTTGTTCAGCTCCAGCCCGGTCGCGGCGCGGATCGCCGCGAGGACGGCCGGGGTGGACGACAGGGTCGGGGCCTCGCCGATGCCCCGGACCCCGTACGGGGAGTGCGGGTCGCCCATTTCGAGGTAGTCGACCGGGAGCGTCGGCGTGTCGAGGATGGTCGGGAGCAGGTAGTCCGTGAAGGAGGGGTTCTTCACCTTCGCGGTCTTCGGGTCCACGATGATCTCCTCCATGATCGCGACGCCCAGGCCCTGGACGGTGCCGCCCTGGATCTGGCCGACCACGGACAGCGGGTTGAGCGCCTTGCCCACGTCCTGGGCGGTGGCGAGCTCCACGACCTTGACGAGGCCGAGCTCGGTGTCCACCTCCACGACCGCGCGGTGCGCGGCGAAGGAGTACTGGACGTGGCCGTTGCCCTGGCCGGTCCGCAGGTCGAAGGCTTCGGTGGGGCGGTGGCGCCACTCCGCCTCGATCTCCACGACCTCGTCCTCCAGGACGTCCACGAGGGCGACGAGGACCTCTCCCCCGTCGGTGACCACCTTCCCGTCCTCCAGGAGGAGTTCGGCGTCGGCCCACGCCGCGTGCCGGTCGCCGAACTTGCGCCGGCCGATCTCCAGGACCTTCTCGCGGACGAGCCCGCAGGAGTTCTTGATGGATCCGCCGGTCATGTACGTCTGGCGGCCCGCCGAGGTCGAACCGGCCGAGCCCACCTGGGTGTCGGCCGGGTGGATGGTGACCTGCTGGACACCGAGCTCGGTACGGGCGATCTGCGCGTGGATGGTGATGCCGCCCTGGCCGACCTCCGCCATGGCCGTGTGGACCAGCGCGACGGCTTCGCCGTTGACGACCTCCAGGCGCACCTTGGCCGTGGAGTAGTCGTCGAAGCCCTCGGAGAAGCCGACGTTCTTGATGCCGACGGCGTAGCCGACGCCGCGGACGACTCCCTCGCCGTGCGTGGTGTTCGACAGGCCGCCCGGCAGCGCGCGCACGTCGGCCGCGCCGTCGGCGCTCTCCCACTGGCGCTCGGGGGGCAGCGGGCGGGCCTTGACCCGGCGCAGCAGCTCGGCGACCGGGGCCGCGCCTTCCACGACCTGGCCGGTGGGCATGATCGTGCCCTGCTCCATGGCGTTGAGCCGGCGGAACTCCACCGGGTCCATGCCGAGCTTCGCCGCGAGCTTGTCCATCTGGGCCTCGTACGCGAAGCAGGCCTGGACGGCGCCGAAACCGCGCATCGCACCGCACGGCGGGTTGTTCGTGTAGAGGCCGACCGCTTCGATGTCCACGTCGTCGATGACGTACGGGCCGACCGAGAGGGAGGCCGCGTTGCCGACGACCGAGGCCGTGGACGAGGCGTAGGCCCCGCCGTCGAGCACGATCTTGCACTTCATGTGCGTGAGCTTGCCGTCCCGGGTGGCGCCGTGCTCGTAGTACAGCTTCGCCGGGTGGCGGTGCACGTGGCCGAAGAAGGACTCGAAGCGGTTGTAGACCATCTTCACCGGCTTGCCCGTGCGCAGCGCGAGGACGCTGGCGAGGATCTGCATCGAGATGTCCTCGCGGCCGCCGAAGGCGCCGCCGACGCCGGCCATCGTCATGCGGACCTTCTCCTCGGGCAGGCCGAGGACCGGGGCGATCTGCTTGAGGTCCGAGTGCAGCCACTGGGTGGCCACGTACAGGTCGACTCCCCCGTCCTCGCAGGGCACCGCGAGGCCGGACTCGGGGCCGAGGAAGGCCTGGTCCTGCATGCCGAAGGTGTACTCGCCGGTGACGATGACGTCGGCACGCTCCCGGGCCGCCGCCGCGTCTCCGCGGAGGATGGGCTGGCGGTGCACGATGTTCGGGTGCGGGACGTGACCGGCGTGGTGGTCCTCGCGGTTCTCGTGGACGAGTACGGCGTCGGGTGCCAGGGCGGAGGCCGCGTCGGTGACGAGGGGCAGTTCCCGGTACTCGATCTTGATCTTGGCGGCGGCGCGGCGGGCCGTCTCCGGGTGGTCCGCCGCCACCAGGGCGACCGGTTCGCCGTGGTGGCGGACCTTGCCGTGCGCCAGGACCGGAGCGTCCTGGAACTCCATCCCGTAGTACTTGACCGGGGTCGGCAGGTCCTCGTAGGTCATGACCGCGTGGACGCCGGGCACGGTCAGGGCCTCGGAGACGTCGATGGACAGGATCTCGGCGTGCGCCACGGTGCTGCGGAGCGTCTGGCCCCACAGCATCTCCTCGTGCCACATGTCCGAGGAGTACGCGAACTCGCCGGTCACCTTCAGGGTGCCGTCCGGGCGCAGCGTCGACTCGCCTATGCCGCCCTTGGTGCGGGCGCCCTGGGTGCCCTGGGTGACCTCGGTGGGAATGCCGGTGGTGGTGCCAGCCATGATCAGACCGTCTCTTCCTGGAGTCCTTCGTGTTCCCGGCGGGCAGCGGCCAGGCGCACCGCGTCCAGGATCTTCTCGTAGCCCGTGCAGCGGCAGAGGTTGCCGGACAGGGCCTCGCGGATGTCCGCGTCGGACGGCTCGCCGACCCGCTCCAGGAGCTCGTCGGCGGCGACCAGCAGACCGGGGGTGCAGAACCCGCACTGGACGGCGCCGCAGTCGATGAACGCCTGCTGGACGGTGGAGAGTTCGCCACCTTCGGCGGCTGCGGTGTCAACGGCGCCGCTCTCGCTCTCGCCCACGACCGTGCTCGTGTCGCGACCCCCGTGCGCGACACGCTGCCCGGCGTAGGCGGCCAGTCCCTCGACCGTCACCACGTCCCTGCCCTCCGCCTGACCGGCCGCGACCAGACAGGAACAGACCGGCACGCCGTCGAGACGGACGGTGCAGGAACCGCATTCCCCCTGCTCGCAGGCGTTCTTGGAGCCGGGCAGACCCAGCCGCTCGCGCAGCAGGTAGAGGAGGGACTCCCCCTCCCAGACGTCATCCGCCTCTCTCGGACGGCCGTTGACCGTGAGGTTCACGCGCATGTCACGCAACTCCTTCCGCGCCGAGGCTCGTTCCGCGGCGGTACGACTCCCAGGTCCAGCCGAGCGCGCGCCGGGCCTTCGCGGCGAGCGCCTCCCCCCAGTCGGCGGGGCGAAGAAATTCCATGAGCGGCTCTCCTCAATTCATGCGCATGTGGCCAGAAGTCGTCGTCGGCCGCATGCGCAGAAGTAGACCGCGGTCCCCACGGAGCGAGGCAGTCACCGATCGCTCAGAACCGGCTTCGCCGACGGCTGTGGACGAGCATGCTTTCGTACGGCCACATGTCTGTGGCCTGCGACGATCTGCCCCCCGCACACCCCGCGCCGTGCGAAAGTAGCGATCATGCGGCTGCGTGAACTCCTGGACGACACCGAGCTCGGACTGCTCCTGCTCGTCGGCCATGCCACCGACGAGACCGACTCCCCGGCCGACGGCCTGCTCGACCGAGCCATTTCCGCCGTCGCGACCAACGACCTGGCCGACCCCGGCCGCTTCCTCACCGGCGGCGAGCTCGTCCTGACGGGGCTCGCCTGGTGGCGCGCGGACGGGGACGCCGAGTCGTTCGTACGCGTCCTGCGCCGGGCGGGCGTCACGGCCCTCGCGGCCGGCGAGGTCGAGCACGGACTCGTCCCGCACGACCTCGTGCGGGCCTGCCGGCGCCACGGGCTCCCACTGATCGCCGTACGGCCGGAGACCTCGTTCGCCGCGGTCACCGAGCACGTCCTGCGCCGGCTGCACCGGCGGGACCCCGGCAGCCCGGCCTCCACGGCCTCCCTGGCCGCCCTGGTCGAACGCCACCGCCGGCTCCTCGCCGACCGGGCCGCGCCGGACTCCGTACTGGAGCTGCTGCGGCACACCCTCGGCCTCGACGTGCGCGTCCTGTCCGCGACCGGACGCCAGATCGCCGGAGCCCGGCCGCCGCTGCGCGCCAAGACCGCGGCGGCACTGGCCGCCCGCCACCTCGCAGCCCGCCGCGCGGGCGAGACGGCCCCGCACACCGTCACGGTCGGCGCCCGCCTCTACTCCCTCGTACCGGTGCCGGGACCGGGGCCGGGGCCGGGACCCGCTCCCGACGCCGCCGAACTGGGCGACTGGCTGCTCGTCATGGAGTCCGACAGCTCGCTCTGGCCCGCTCCCGACCGGGAACTCCTCGACCGCACCGCCGAACTGGTCGCCGACGCCCGCGCCGCCCACGAGCAGTCCAAGACGGCCCGCAACGACCTGGCCGACCGGTCCCTCGCCCTGCTGCACGACAGCAGCGTCCCGGCCGAGGAGATCCCCATCCGCCTGCGCAGCACCGCGCAGGCCGTGGTCAGCGGGGTCGGCCACTGGCCGCGCTGCCAGTTCGTGGTCGCCTCGGGCGAGCGGCGCGGAGCCGGCCCCGTCCCCGCCGCGGCCCTGCGCGTCCTCCTGGAGGAGGCCCTGGTCCAGGAGGACGGCCCGGTGCCGGTCTCCTCGGAGGACATCGCCGCCACCGTCGACGGCGACCGGGCCGTACTCCTCGTCCTGGTCCCCGAGCCCTCGGACACCCGTCCCGACCCGGCCCTCGACCACGCCGCGCTCCAGCGCAGGCTCTCCGCGGCGCTCGCCCGCTGGCTCGGCCCGGGGGACGGCGTCTCCATCGGCGTCAGCTCCCCGGTGGCCGAGCCGGGCAACGCCCGCCGGTCACTGGAGCAGGCCCGCAACGCCCTGCGGATCGCCCACGCCGCCCCCGAGCAGGTGACCGTCCGCGGCCCGGAGGACCTCACCTCGCACATCCTGACCCTGCTCCCCCTCATCCCGGCCGAAGCCCGCCGGGCCTTCGCCGCCCGCCTCCTGGGCCCCCTGCGCGATCACGACGCCCGCCACCGGACCGAGCTCCTGGCCACCCTGGAGGCCTTCCTCGACTGCGACGCCTCCTGGACCGCCTGCGCGGCCCGCCTCCACCTCCACGTGAACTCGCTGCGTCAGCGGATCGCCCGCATCGAACAGCTCACGCACCGCGACCTGTCCCGCCTGGAAACCCGACTGGACTTCCTGGCGGCCCTGAAATCCGGCTGACCGGCCCCCCTCCGGGCGGCCGCAGTCGCTAGGGTTGACCCATGACCGGACTGCCCGACTGGATGCGCCCGCCGCGCGAGGAAGGCTGGTTCGCGGAGGACCTCGACCGCCTCCCCGAGGCGCCTCGCCACACAGAGCTCATCGATGGAGCCCTCATCTTCATGATGTCGCCCCAGCGGTCCTGGCATGGCCGCCTTGTCACCACGCTGACCACCACGCTGATGGCACAGGTACCCGCCGGCTTCGAGGTCGAGCGGGAGATGACCATCCGCCTCGATGCCCGCAACCGACCCGAGCCGGACCTCCTGCTGACGGACCTGTCCTATGACCCCGACCGCACCTGGTACGCCCCGGAAGCCGTGAAGCTCGTCGTCGAGGTCGTCTCACCCGAATCCGCCCACCGCGACCGCATCGTCAAGCTGCGCAAGTACGCGGAGGCCGGCATCCCGCACTACTGGCGCATCGAGAACGAGGACGGGGCCCCCGCCGTGCACGTCTTCGAGCTCGAAGAACCGGCAGGCGCCTACGCTCCTGCCGGGATCTTCCGGGGCACCCTCCGACGCCCGGTGCCCTTCGAGATCAGCCTGGACCTCGACAAGCTCACGCCGCCCCGCCGCAGCTGAAGAGCCGGCACGCGGAAGGGGCCGGACTCCTCGGAGTCCGGCCCCTTCTGTACTGCACCGCTACGAGCCCGCGGTCAGAGCCGCTTCGCGCTGCGCAGGGTCGCCGCGTAGTAGCCGTTGCCGTCGAGGCGGGAGGTGCCGCCCTTGTCGCCGATGGTCGGGCCGTTGGCCTCTTCACGGCTGGAGATGAAGATCTGGTGGCCGTCGGTGTCGGTGCCGAGGAACATGCCGGTGTGGTCCAGCCGGTCTCCGGTGCGCCCGTCCAGCTTGAAGAACAGCAGGTCGCCGGGTTGCAGGACGTCGATGGAGGTGGGCCGGCCATCGGCGCCGACGCCCTTGAGCGGGATGACGTCCACGCCGGCCTTGGAGCGGGCCATGCCGTTCGCGGTGCGCGGCAGGCCGTCGCCGGCGGTGTCCGAGGCCATCAGCGGGAAGCGCGCCCGGTAGCCGAACACGGTCCGGATGAAGCCGGAGCAGTCCATCGAGCGGGCGCGCATCGCTTCGGGCTTCGCGGTGGTCCCGCTGCGGAAGGTGTACGGGATGCCGAGGTAGTCGTAGAAGTCCGACTCCTCCAGGCGGTAGTCGTTGCCGACCGAGCCCTTGGGGTTGATCGGGCCGAAGCTCGCGTCGCCCGCGTACGCGACGCCCTCCGCGTCCTTCTTCACCGGGGCCTGGTCTCCGTACTGGAAGGCGATCGCGAAGAGGTCGTCCTCCTCGCTCCCCTGGTACTTCTTGAACCACTCCTGGAACCACTGCTCCTTCTCGGCCCCGCCGCGCCAGGTCTCCGGCATCAGCCGCACCCAGTTCTCGGTGACCACCCGGGTCTTGGTGGTGGCCGGTTCGGTGAAGGTACGGCTGGGGCCGGTGAGGGTGGCGGTGCGGGCGCCGTCCGTGAAGGTGGCGAGGATCCCGCCCTTGCCGTCGCGCAGCACGGACCGCTCGGGGTTCTTCAGCCGCTCCCACTTCTGGGCGCCCTCGTCGCCCCCCTTGGCCGCTACGGGGGCGTCGACGAGCGACTGGATGGCGGGCGCCTTGGCCTGCTCCTCCTTGCGCAGCTCGATGGTGAAGTAGACGCTGCCGGCCAGCAGGGCGATCACGGTGGCCGCGTGCAGGACGGGACGTGTGCGGCGCTTGGACGTGGCGGTCATCGGTTACTCCGGGCGAGGTCGGTCGGGCGGAAGCAAGGGCGGAAGCAAGGGCGGGCAGCGCCGCGGACGGGGGCGGAGGGCCGGGCCGGGATCACGCGTGCGGCATGACGCCGAGCAGGATGCCGGCGGTCAGGACGACGTACGTCATGAGCGTCGCGGAGCCGGTGGCCAGCAGCGTGGCCCCCTTGGGCTGGCGGACCAGCTGGTAGGCGATCAGGCCGGGCACGATGAAGCCGAGGGTCTGGTTCGCGTACAGCAGCGGGAACTTCATCTGCAGCAGGATCACCACACCGCCCTGGAGCAGCACGCCGATGAGCACGACGGTCGCGAACAGCCGCTTGCCGTAGAGGATCACGTAGCGCTGCGCGACGAGCGTGAGCGCGTACGTCAGGACGGTGACGCCGAGGACGATCGCGGCGCGCTGGAGGTCCTCGATGAGGGTGAGGGCGAGCCAGCCCGGGGTGATCATGCCGCCGGGGGAAAGGTTGGTCGTCAGGTAGCAGACGAGGGAGAACAGCAGGCCCAGGGCGATGCCGATCGCGGCGATCTCGGGGGTGAGGACGGCGGGGATCAACGGGGTTCTCCTGGGTTGGACCACTGTGGGGACTGCGGGTGCTCGGGCTGGGGCCGCCGGGGCGGCGGCGGGAGCTGCGGCTGCTGCTGCAGGGGCACCGGCTGCGGCTGCGGCTGCTGGAGCTGCGGCCACTGCGCCGCCTGGTACTGGTGCTCCGCGGGCGAGAGGTGCTCGTACGAGGGCTCGTACGGCTGGTGGTGCTGCGCGAACTGCTGCTGCGGGAACTGCTGGCTCGCGTAAGGCTGGACCGCGTACTGCTGGCCCGCGTACCGCTGGCCCGCGCCGCGCGGCACCGGGATGTGCGGGGTGCGCATCCGGCGCTCCTCCTCGGCCGCGGGCAGGTTCGCGTACGGGTCGAGGTGCTTGACGTACAGCGCCATGGTCTGGTCGTGCCGTACGTGCCCGGCCGGCGTTCCCGGCGTTCCCGACGCGGACGGGGCCTCGCCGTCCTCCTCGAAGGAGGGCAGCTCGGCGAGGTGTTCCAGCAAGATCTCGCCCTGGCCGTGGATGTTGCCGATGGCCACGAGCGAGGACTCCTGGCCGAGGTGGTCGAGGAGCTCGTGCATGAACTCCTCGCCGTCACGGTCACCGCCGAGGTCGACGGCTCGGCCGCGCCACTCGGCGGGGATCGCGTCGACGGCGCTCTTCGCCGGGTGGCCGATGACGAACACCTTGTCGGGCTGGAGGTCGGGCACGATCTGGCCCATCTGGCCGTTGCGCTCGACCCGGTCGGGCCGACAGTTGATGACCACGTTCAGCGGGCGGCTGATCGCACCGAGGTCGAGGAGCTGGTTGATGTTCATCAGCGTGGACTCGGGGTCGTTGGCCGCGAACACGTTGGCGAAGCGCAGCCGCTTGCCGCCGGGGCCGATGTAGCGCTCGACGGAGAGCACGCCCGGGTCCGGCGGGGCGTCGTACATGCCCTGCAGTGCGGTCTCCCGGTCGATGCCGAGGAGCTCGGCCACGACGAGCGCGATGGCCACGTTCTCCTTGAAGGTGAACCAGCTGAAGCCGCGCAGCTCCTCGTCGCTGACGATCTCCGGGTCTGCGTAGACGAGTTGGCAGTTCCGCGCGTCCGCCTCCTCCTGGAGGACGTGGAAGCGGTCCTTCTCGGCGGTGACGCAGATGCCGCCGTGCGGCATGGAGCGGGACAGCGAGCGGCCGATGTCGTCGAGGGTCGGGCCCATCTCGGCCACGTGGTCCTCGCGGACGTTGCACAGCACGCCGATGGTGGACTGGATCAGCTTTTCCTGGTTGAGCTCCTGGAGCGGGGGCATGACGGCCATGCACTCCATGACCAGCGCGTCGGGCTTGTAGGCCGCCGCGCGGCGCACGATGCCGATCTGCTCGACGACGTTGGCGATGCCGAACTTGCGGTAGACCGGCTCCTCGGTGGCGTCGGGGTGGATGAAGCGGGCCGCGGTGCCGGTGGTCTTGGCGACCGTGACCAGCCCGCCGCCGCGCAGCGCGCCCGCGACGAGCCGGGTGATGGAGCTCTTGCCGCGGATGCCGTTGACCAGCACCCGGGTGGGTATGTCCGCCAGGTTCGCGAAGTGGCGCCGCTGCTCGACGATGCCGGCGATCAGCATCACCACGCAGCACACGACCAGCACGCTGAAGAGAAAGAGCACGGGTCAGTTCCTTCCGGCCTTGGCAGCCTGGCCGGTCCGGCCGGCGGTGGCGCTGGCTTCCCGCTTGCGCAGCTCCTGGAGCTGCTGCCTGACGACTTCCAGGCTGCGGGTGACGGCGCCGACCTCGTCGTGGTGGCGCGGGTAGAGGACGGTACGGCGGTCGCCGTCCGCCAGGGCTTCGGCGCGCTTCGCGAGGTCGCGCAGGGCCCGGATCACCACGATGTGGAGCCAGCCGAGGCAGACCAGGGCGGCCGTGAGGCCGAGCAGGCCCGCCAGCACCGTGCGGTTCTGCAGGTTGTACTCGGGGATGGCCAGGCCCTTGGCCGGCTGCCAGCTCACCACGGTCCAGGCGAGCGGCTTCGCGGCGCCGCCTCCCGCCATGGGGACCGCGGCGGCAATCGTGATGTCGGTGATGTCATCGCGCTTGCCGCGCAGCAGGACGCTGCTGGGTCGCGGACCCTTGCCGACCTTCTGGTTGGCGCCGGCCGCCAGCGCCCGCATGCTCTCGTTGGGCAGCTGCTGGAAGGCCAGGTAGCCGTTGTTGCCGGCGATGACGCGCTGCTTCTCGTCGATCACCCGGATCTCGCCCAAACCGGGCCGCTTGAGCAGGGAGTTGAGGAAGTCGATGCGCAGCTCGCCGACCACGGACGCGCCCTTGAGGCCGGGGGCCGCGGCGAACTCGATGATGACCGGCGCGTTGCCGGACTCGAGCAGCACCACGGGCTCGTCGACTGGGGGCTTGGCGTTCGGGCGCCGGGGCTCGGCCCCGACCTTGGCGGTGATGGTGCCGTTCTCCTGGAGCACGTACAGCGACTCGTAGCGCTGGTGCTGCCTGAGGGTGCGCTCCAGGATGCCGGTCATCTCGGCGGGGGTGGTGGCCGGGCCGATCAGCGAGCCCACGGAGGTGAGGTCGGCGTGCCCCTCGTTGAGGGCGCGGCGGACCCGGTCGGCCATGGTGTCGGTGCGTTCGCGCTGGTCGTGTACGAGCGTCTGCGGTACGGGGACGGATTCGCCGGCCCGGTTGAGCAGCAGCACCAGGGGCGCGGACCACAGCAGCAGGAGCGCGCCGCAGGTGGCGAGCAGGGCGCGGGCGCCGATCCGGCCGCGGCCGCGGCCGGGGTCGTGGGCCTTCTGGGCCTCGGCGGACTCGCCGAGCAGCTGGCGGCGCAGCCGCTCCAGGGCGGTGCCGATGCGGGCGGCCTCGCCGTACTTGGGTCGGTTGACCGGACGGTTCAGGTCGCCGCGGCTGAGCCGGCGGCTCTCCAGGAAGAGCCGGAGCAGCGGCCTCTGCACGGTGCCGATGAGGAGGGAGACCGCGAGGAGGCCGATGACGAGCAGGACGGCCGCGGCGGCGATCCCGAAGAACGGGTCGACGACGGCGGTGGGGTCCTCGGTGACGCCGACGAGCGAGATGACGGTCAGTCCGAGGGCGGTGGCGGCGGTGCCCTTGCCCGCCTCGGGGCCGATCAGGCTCGCGTAGCCGACGACGGTCCGCTCACCGCCGGCGGAGGGGCCGAGCAGGCTGCCGCTGACACCGCGGAAACCGCCCCCGCCGGGCTCCTTGGTGGTCAGCGGGTTGGCCTTCGTCTTCCGCGCGGCGGTCTTGGCGTACTTCTTGAGCTGCTTGCGGGCCCGCTCGGTCTCTTCCTTGACGTCGTCCGACTGGATCTGCTCGTCGTTGGCGAGGCCGTCGCTGCTGAGGATCTGACCGGTGGAGTCGGCGACCGCGATGGCCCGGAACTTGCCGAGGCTGACGCCGGGGAACCGCAGGCTGCTCGAAGCGACGAGCAGCTTCTGGGCTGGCCGGGCCAGGACAGTACGGCGAAGGTGAGCAGACGGGTCTCGCCGTTCTCTAGCCGCACCATGCGCGGGACGAGGCCGCCCGCCTCGGTGAGCTTGGTGTGGTCGAGGGCGGTCAGCGGCACGTTCTCGCCGCGCTGGGCCTCCAGCCGACCCGACTTGACCTCGAGGACGGCCGTGCCGCGCCACTTCTGGTAGACGTTGCCGAGCTTGTCGAGCACCGTGTCGGCGGAGACCGGGCTGCCCGCGTTGAAGAGGGTGGCGGTGCGGGAGATGTCAGTGATCGACTCGTCCAGCGAGGCCCGCATCGCGATGGCGCCGTCCTCGGCGAAGTACTGCTCGGACGTGCGGACCGCCTCGGGGACGGACTCGTCGCCCACCTTGCCGAGGTGGAAGGCGGTGAGCGCGGCCAGGGCGAGCAGCAGCGCGGACAGCGCGGCGATGGGCGGCCGGATGCCGCCCAGCAGCGACATGTCCGCCCTGCGGCGGACCTTCTGCCGCCGCTTCGTGCGCGACGCGGACAACGGGACTCCTGTGGGATGTGGGTAAAGGTGCGGGTGCGGGTGCGGGGCGGTTCGCTGTACGGCGCTCCGTCAGCGGGTCGTCAGGGGAGCCAGTCCGTCCTTCCCACCACCCCGGTTGAGCAGGGTGCCCTGAGTGCGGTCGTACGCGAGCCGGTAGCGGGCGCGCCGCTCGGGCGTCAGCCCGCCGCCGTCCTTCAGCGCGGCGGCGAGGTCGATCAGCCGGTGGTCCGTGACCTGTCCGGTGTCGGGCACCTTGACCGCGGGGTCGGCCGCCTCCAGGTCCGGGGGCAGCTCCACGAAGGTGGGGACGTACCGGGCCCGGACATCCCACGTGCCGTTCTTCTCCGCGAACTCGAACCAGCCGATGACGCCTTCCTCGGACAGTCCGCTGGGCACCTCGTGCCGGGCGAGCTGGTTGCCCAGCCCGTACGCGACCCAGATGTCGCCGACCTTCTCCACGGGCTGGACGACATGGGCGTGGTGGCCGATGACCAGGTTGATGCCGGTCTTCTCGGCGATCTTCTCGGCGAGGCGCAGCTGGACCGCGTTCGGGGCGGGCTGGTGTTCCGTGCCCCAGTGGATGCTGAGGATGACGACCTCGGCGCCGGCGGCCCGGGCGGCCTTCTCGGCGGCCGAGATGGCGTCCAGCGAGGTCTTGTTCACCAGCCAGGGCTTGTCGGCGGGGACCTCGCGGCCGTTGAACCCGCCGGCGAAGGAGATCTGTGCGACCTTGACGCCCTTGACGTCCATGATCAGCGGCGTGCCGCCCTCTTGCGGGGTGCGGGCGGAGCCGGTGTGCTTGAGGCCCGCCTTGTCGAGGGCGTCGAGGGTGCTCTTGACGCCGCCCTCGCCGTGGTCGAGCGCGTGGTTCGACGCGGTCGAGCAGGTGTCGTACCCGATGTCCTTGAGGGTCGTGGCGATCTGCGGCGGCGCGAGGAAGTCGGGGAAGCTCTGGAACGGCCCCTCGGGCTTGCCCAGCACCGGCTCCATGTGGCAGATCGCCAGGTCGGCCTTGCCGATGACCGGCTTCACCGAAGCCATCATCGGGCCGAAGTCCATGCCGCCCTTGCCCGCGGCCTTGCCGTCCTGCTCGGCCTGGGCGGTCAGCTCGGGGTGGATGAGGACGTCGCCGGCCGCGGCCACGGTGAAGGAACGGCCCTTGGCTCCCACAGCCAGACGGCCCTTGGCGTCACCACCGGATTCCCCGTCTCCGAGAAGTCCACAGCCGGCGAGGGCGGTGGACAGAAGAAGGGCGAGAACTCCGGACCGGAGCGCGACGAGAGAGGCGGATATCTTCACTCGGTCTATCTTTATCCGACCATGACTCCGTTCCTTGCGAAACGTATAACGATTAAGGCAACTCTGTGCACGGCGATGGCCCTGGCCGCGATTATGGCGTATTTCGCAATCTCATCCTGTCGACCATCAGGTGAAGTGCAGGTGAATTCCGAACCCTCGTCACCTCCGACGGCTCCGGGGGTCGATCTGGAGAGCCGGATCACGGAATTCACCCAGGGGTTCGGCGAGCGAGGGGGCTACCGGATCCCCACGACCAACGAGCGCCGGACGGTCACCCGGGGCGTCGCCCTGCTCCTGGACGGCGACCGAGAGGGGGCGCGCAAGCGCCTGGCCGACGTCGACTTCACCGTGCAGTCGTTCACGGACACCGCGAGCGGCCGCCACTTCGCCGAGGTCGCGGACGCGGCGGGCAATTCCGGCCCGGGGAACCGGGGCTGGGGCCGGGTGTACGTGGACCTGGGCGCGAAGCCGAGCTGGAGCGTGCAGGTCCCGCACCCGATCGCCGACCAGGAGACCGAGCGGCTCGGCGCCCGGGTGCTGCGCGGGGCCCCCGGCGGAGTGATGGTCCTGGCCGGCGCCCACCGCACGGCCGGCGAGGGCGACTCCGCCGACGTGGCCCACCGTACGGATTCGGTATTCCACCAGGTCATCGAGGAACTCACGAAGCGCCGCCTGCCCGGGGTACAGCTGCACGGGTTCGCCAACGAGTCCTTCCCCGAATTCGACGCCGTCGTCTCGACGGGCGCCGGAGACCGCGCAATATCCGAGGCCAGGACCCTGTCGACGGCACTGACCGAAGAGGGCTTGGAGGTCTGCCGAGCCTATGCCCGCAAATGCAAACTGGCCGGCACATCAAACGAACAAGGCCAAGTGGCAGCCGACGAAAACCTCCGATTCCTCCACGTCGAGCTAGCCCGCGCCATAAGAACGGACAACAACCACATCACAGCCGTAACCAAGGCAATATCGGCCCTCACCCGGCACTGGTCACAACCCTGACCTTCGCCGCGTGGGGCAACTGGCATGGCAGGTCACGCAATTCGGGCTTGGCTGTCAGTGCGGTCCGGCATGCTGAGGGGCGAGCCGAGGCCGAGGGGGATGCGCCACGTGGGTGGAGTCGACACGGCACGGGGCATGGGGTTCCAAACCGCCTGCGCCATGCTGCAGCTCATCCGCACCCCGGAGGAGTACCCGGAGGCCAAGACCTTCCGCGTGGAGGGCGCAGACGAGGCCATCGACTTCGAGGTGCGCGACGCGCGAGGACGGCCGCTGCTGCTCGCGCAGGCGAAGACGCGCGTCGAGCCGGGCTCGTGGTCGGGGCTGGAACTGGTACGACTGGCCCGCCGCTGGGGCACTGCGGATCCTGGAGGCACGGCGGTGCTGCGCTTCCTCTCGGATGCCCCCGTCCACCCAACTGGACATGCGCTACGGAAGGCGGCGGCGCGCGCCCGGGCCGTACCAGCCCCTGACCGATGGCTGGCGGAGTGCAAAGACGAGGTGCCGGCCTCGATCGGGCTCACGGCAGACGATCACGGGTTGCTGCGACGGCTGGAGATCGACACCCGGATCGGACCGTGGGAGCAGATCCTCGACCAGGCCCGGCTGGAGCTCCTGCGGCTCTCCCCCGTCGCCATGGCCGCGGGAGACGTCGACAGCACGGTTGATGCGCTGTTCGTGAAGATGTTCCAGTGGTCCGGGGACCACCTGCTCGCGCGGCGCACGGTCCGGTTGGATGAGCTTCCGGGGCTCCTGCGCGGACGTGGTGGGGCGCCTGAGGCTGAGGCGATCGAGCGGCCCGGGCCGGGTCGCGCGCTCTTCCGCGAGGTCCCCTCGGCCGCCGGTGTGCGCGGCCGGGACCTGGAGCTGGCGGCGCTCAGGAAGCGATTCGACAGCGAGCCCGATGCAGGCTCGGTTCGGATGGTGATGTCCGGGCTCGGCGGAATCGGCAAATCGAGCATCGCCCGCTTGTACGCCCACCGGAACCGCGAAAGGTACGACTTCGTCTGGTGGATCCCGTCCGACACCCGGGAAGACCTCATCGCCGCATATCGGCGGATGGTCGCCGAAGAGCGGCAGGAGACCGAGCCGGCCACCGACGTGGAGATCGTCACTCAGGTAGGCCTCCGCCTCACGCATCTGGGCAGCAAGCTGCTGCTCATCTACGACAACGCCCCGGCTCGGGAACAGATCCAAGGCCTGCTGCCGGCCTGCGAGGGCGCGCACGTACTGGTCACCACCCGGGACTCGGCCTGGGCCGTGGCAGACGGTGGGCTGGTCGTCGTACGGATGAGCACTGAGGAGGCCACTGCCTGGACCGGAGAGCGACTGCCGGATTACTCCGAGTCCGAGGTGTCCGCATTGGTCGACGCAGTGGAGGGCATTCCACTCGGCATCGCCCAGGCCACCGGCTACATCGCTGCGACCCAGTGCCCACTCGGCGCCTACCTGACCGAACTCGCCGACTGTCGCGCCAAGTTGCTCGACGACACCGGATTCGTTCCGCTCGACTACCGGGAGGGCGCGACACTGACCGCGGCGGTAGCCCTCAGCGTGGGGAAGGTGCTCGATCAGGCACTGAAGTCTCCCGAGGGTTCGGGACGGTATCTCGCCGCCGGGCTGCTCGCACGGTGCGCGCTGCTCGCCCCGGACTTCATCCCGCTGCGTCTCGCAGCGCTCGACCTTCCCACCGGATCGGCCGTCTACGGTGCCGTGGCGGAGCTGCGCAGATTCTCTCTGGTCGACCCCCGGGACGGCTTGCTCGCAATCCACCGCATCGTCCAGGAAGTCGTTCACGCGATGCTGGACAGCGAGGCCGTCAGCATGATGCAGGGACGTTTCCAGGACGAGCTGTTGAAGCGGCTGGTGGACTGCCAGAAACAGCAAACGTGGGCTGAGGCCGCCACACTGATTGAGCATGCGGTTCATGTGGCACATCGCGTGACCAGTAGTGGCTACGCGGATGGCAACACCGTGGCCCTGCTGGCCAATGTCGCGGGAGCAATCTCGAACATCCACGGTGATCTGCTGCGCAGCGAAGGCCTGTTGCGCGAAGCGCTGGAGATCGTGGAGTGCGCCGGTGAAGGGACGCTGGACGATCCCGTCTACCGGCGAGCCGCGACAACGACCACCCTGGCCCACTGCCTGCTCGGTCAGTCGCGGTTCGATGAGGCCGCGCAAGCGGCACGAATCGCTTGGAACCTGTTGGAGGGCATGGGCACGCTCGACGCTGAGGGCGTGGAGCACCTGCGGCTGGCGCACGCCGCCGACATGCTCGCGGCGGTGGCGACAGACCGTTTCGCTGACAGCGCCCGCGCCGGCGTCAGGCTTGAGGCGGTTTTGCAGCGTGAGGACGTAACGCCGTCAGCGGCCTTGGGAATCCGGCTGGAACGGGTGCAGTCGTTCGTGTGGTCCCAGGACTGGGACGCCGCGGCCGTGACCATCGATCAGGCCAAAGCCGTAGCCCCGGCCGAGGCGGAGGCGAGCAGGGATCTGCGCTTCCTGGAAGCCACCGTGAAAGCGTCCACGGGCCGGCTGGAAGAGGCCCTCGCCATTATCGCGGGCATCCCCGAACCGGCAGAGCTGGTAGCCGTGACCCTCGTGCGCCACCACGCAGACAAGCTGGTGGACGTGGCCCATGCCCTGATGGTTGGAAGTCTTCACAGGCAGAACGAGGGGCTGACCACGGACGTCTGGATCCTGCAATGCGCAGGGTCGTTGATCGACCGGGCTGAAGCGCTGCTCGTAGAGCACACCGAAGCAGGGCCCGAAGCAATTGCGCATGTCACGCACCGACGCGCCGTGCTCGCCTGGACGCGACACCTGGTGGGAGATCCCGACGGAGACCCTGACCTGTGCCGCACCCTGATACGGGAGAGCCTCGAGTTGTTCGAGGCGGCGGGACAGAGCCACGTGCCACTCGCAGTGAATGCGCGCCGGTTCCTGGAGCTGCATGAAGGCAACTCCCCTGACGAACCCTTCGAAGAGCTAAGCCTGGACGGGCCTGACCACGTTCCTCTGGCACCGTCAGGCGGCAGAGGAACACATCTGATCTCCGAATTTCCCTGGGCCAGAGCCGCGGCTCTGGCTCGGGCTGTTCCGCCTGATGCGCGCTCGCTGTACGGCCTGCTCGGAGCCACGGCTTATCACCTGGGCAGGCAATCGGCGCCCTCCCCCACCTTCCTCGCACTGGCATTCGCCACGGCGCTGCGCTCCCTGGGTCTGGGGTGCCGATTGATCCCTACCACGTTGCGAGTCACCCGCGGTGACGCTGGATCTCTCGACCTACCCGACTGGCAGCTTCCACCGATGGCCATGCAGGACGGTGAGGTTCGAGGGCACGTAACCGTCTGGTGCGAGGAAGCCGCACGATTGGTGGACCCGGCCCTGCTGCTCGGTCAAGGCCGGTTCGCCCCCGACACCGTGGAGCGCGAGATCTTCCGGATCCCCGTTGTCATGCCGGCGCCCGACTTGAGCTCTCTCCTCGGCGTCAGCCCAGCCACCCATCGAGAGGGGCACCTGCTCGCGTACGAGTTCCGCCTCGACTGGGAGGAGCACCTCCACGAGGCAATCGAGCACCTGGACGCTGGGGCAGTGGCCGGCTTCGCCCGGGTGCTCTCCGCCTCCGCCACCCTGATAGCCGCTAGCGATCCGCCCGCCTGAGGCCTGCGGACTGCTGCGGACTGGCCGGGTGGCCGAGGCGCGGATATCCATGGCAGGCCGACCGGACCGTCGACGAGACTGCGCAGATGAGCCATCTGTACCCCTGTCCCTGCTGCGGGCACCGCGTGCTGGACGCCATGCCCGGCTCCTACGAGATCTGCCCCATCTGCTTCTGGGAGGACGACGGGGTCCAGTTCCGCTGGCCGGCCTCGTCCGTCGGAGCCAACAGGGTCTCCCTGATCGAGGCGCAGCAGAACTACCAGGACTTCGGCGCATGCGACCAGCACGGCAGCCAGTACGTCCGCCCTCCGGTAGCAGACGAGCCGCTCGACCCCGCCTGGCGCCCCATCGACCCGACACGCGACTCCTTCGAGGACTGGGACTCGGACGAACGCACCCCGTGGCCCGACGACCGCTCCGTGCTCTGCTGGTGGCTCCCCACCTTCTGGCGCCGCGACCACCCGGGAACGTCATGACGTCCCCCGTCGAGGCCCTCGCAACAGCTCGACGGCAAGGCGGACGAGTCCTACGACGCCCGCGCGGAACGGATCTGGCTCGGCTCCGCCGCCATCCCCCGCGTGCCGGACTCATCCAGCACGCTGCTGCGTCTGCGCGGACCGCAAAAGGCCGCCCAACCCGCTCCATCGCAGGTCAGACGGCCTTTCGCTAGATCGATCAGACGTTGAAGCGGAACTCCACCACGTCGCCGTCCTGCATGACGTAGTCCTTGCCTTCCATGCGGGCCTTGCCCTTGGCGCGGGCCTCGGCCACCGAGCCGCAGGCGACCAGGTCCTCGAAGGAGATGATCTCCGCCTTGATGAAGCCGCGCTGGAAGTCGGTGTGGATCACGCCGGCGGCCTCGGGGGCGGTGGCGCCCTTCTTGATGGTCCAGGCGCGGGTTTCCTTCGGGCCGGCCGTCAGGTAGGTCTGCAGGCCCAGGGTGGCGAAGCCGACGCGGCCGAGGGTGGCCATGCCGGGCTCCTCCTGGCCGACCGACTGGAGGAGCTCGAGGGCCTCGTCGTCGTCGAGCTCGATGAGCTCGGCCTCCAGCTTGGCATTCAGGAAGATCGCCTCGGCCGGGGCCACCAGCGCGCTCTGCTCGGCCTTGAAGGCGTCGTCCGTCAGCTCGTCCTCGTCCACGTTGAAGACGTACAGGAACGGCTTGACCGTGAGGAGGTGGAGCTCGTGCAGCAGGTCGCCCTGCTCCGTGCCCTTCGTGATGCCGTGCGAGAAGAGGGTGTCGCCCGCTTCGAGGATCTTCGTGGCCTTCTCGACGGCCGCCAGGACCGCGATCTTCTCCTTCTGGAGGCGGGACTCCTTCGTCAGGCGCGGCACCGCCTTCTCGATGGACTGGAGGTCCGCGAGGATCAGCTCGGTGTTGATCGTCTCGATGTCGTCCTTCGGCGAGACCTTGCCGTCGACGTGGACGACGTTCTCGTCCTTGAAGGCGCGGATGACCTGGCAGATCGCGTCCGACTCGCGGATGTTCGCGAGGAACTTGTTGCCGAGGCCCTCGCCCTCCGACGCGCCGCGGACGATGCCGGCGATGTCGACGAAGTCGACGGTGGCCGGGAGGAGCTTCTGCGAGCCGAAGATGCCGGCCAGGACGCCGAGGCGGGCGTCCGGAACGCCGACGACGCCGACGTTCGGCTCGATCGTGGCGAACGGGTAGTTGGCCGCCAGCACGTCGTTCTTGGTCAGGGCGTTGAACAGGGTCGACTTGCCGACATTCGGCAGGCCGACGATTCCGATCGTGAGCGACACGTTGGCGACTTCCCGTAGCTGGAGGGGGCGGCGGCCCGGAGTGGGCCACCGGACAGTTTACTTTCCGATGAGGGGGCCCCGATGTACGCGTGTCCGGGCACGCGATCGACGGCCTCCCGGCCTAGTTTTGGGGGGTGGAGCGATACAAGGCGCGTACGGTACGTCACCCAGCGGAGCGGACCCCCGGCCCCGGGCGGTCCCCGGTACGCCGGCTGCCCCGGCCCCGGCTGACCGGGCTCGGCGGCGGGCTCTTCGCCTGCGCCGCGATGTTCCTGATCGGCGGCCTCGACTGGCTGCTGTTCGACGCCTCGCTGTTCGTCTACGGCCTGCTGTTCCTGCCCGTGGCGGCCGCCACCGCCCTGTGGGTGCGGCCCGCCGACCTGATCACCGCGCCGATCACCGCCCCGATCGCCTTCGCCGCCGGAGTGTGGCCCGTGTCGGGCGGCTCCGGCGGCTTCGCGGGCGAGGTGATGGGGCTGGTGTCCGCGCTGTCCCTGCACGCCGGCTGGCTCTACGCCGGCACGCTCGTGGCCGCGCTGATCACGGTGGTGCGCAAGGCCGTCCTCATCGGCCGCCGCCGGATGCCCCGCCGCGTCGCCTGACGGCAGGAGGACTGCGGCAGCGCTACTGCCCCGCCGAGCGCGCCGCCATCGCCGCGCCCACGATGCCCGCGTTGTTCTGCAGTTCCGCCGGCACGATCCGGGCCCGGACGCCCTCGATCAGCGGCAGGAACTTCTCCGGCTTGCGGCTCACGCCCCCGCCGATGATGAAGAGGTCCGGGGAGAACAGCATCTCCACGTGCGCCAGGTACTTCCCGACCCGGCGCGCCCAGTGCTCCCAGGTCAGGCCCCCGTCGTCCTTCGCCTTCACCGAGGCCCGCGTCTCCGCGTCGTGGCCCTTCAGCTCCAGGTGGCCCAGCTCGCTGTTGGGCACCAGGTGCCCGTCCGTGAAGAGCGCGCTGCCGATCCCGGTGCCCAGCGTGAGCAGGATGACGGTGCCGTCGACCCCGCGCCCCGCCCCGTAGGCCATCTCCGCGACCCCGGCCGCGTCCGCGTCGTTCAGCACCGTCACCGGACGGCCGTCCAGGCGCGAGGAGAGCAGGGCCGCCGTGTCCACGCCGACCCAGGCCTTGTCCATGTTGGCCGCCGACCGGGTCACCCCGCTGGTGACCACCCCGGGGAAGGTCACCCCCACCGGGCCGTCCCAGTCGAAGTGGCGCACCACCTCGACGACGCAGCCGGCCACCCCGTCGGGGGTGGCCGGCTGCGGTGTCAGTACCTTGTGGCGCTCCTGCGCCAGGTCGCCACGGTTCAGGTCCACGGGAGCGCCCTTGATCCCGGAACCGCCGATGTCCACGCCGAAGATCTCCATGGACCCACCGTAGAGAAGGACCCGCCGGAGCGCCCTGCCGTGGACGGTCCTACTTCTGTGCGCCCGGCGCCGAGCCCGGCGTGGCGACGAGCTCCGCCGCCTCCGCGCGCAGGTCGCGGCGCAGTTCCTTGGGTAGGGAGAAGACGATGGACTCCTCGGCCGTCTTGACGATCTCCACGTCCCCATACCCGCGCGCGGCCAGCCACTCGAGCACCTCGTCGACGAGCACCTCCGGCACCGAGGCGCCCGAGGTCAGACCGACGGTGGTGACGCCCTGGAGCCAGGCCTCGTCGATCTCGCTCGCGAAGTCCACCAGGTACGAGGCCTTCGCGCCCGCGTCGAGGGCGACCTCGACGAGGCGGATGGAGTTCGAGGAGTTCTTGGAGCCGACGACGATGACCAGGTCGCAGTCCTTGCCCATGACCTTGACCGCCTCCTGGCGGTTCGAGGTGGCGTAGCAGATGTCGTCGCTCGGCGGCGAGACGAGCAGCGGGAACTTGGTCTTCAGGGCGTCGACCGTCTCCATCGTCTCGTCGACGGAGAGGGTGGTCTGCGACAGCCAGACGACCTTCGACTCGTCGCGGACGGTGACCTTCTCCACGTCGTGCGGGCCGTCCACGATGGTGATGTGGTCCGGGGCCTCGCCGGAGGTGCCGATGACCTCCTCGTGGCCCTCGTGGCCGATGAGGAGGATGTCGAAGTCCTCGTTCGCGTAGCGGATCGCTTCCTTGTGCACCTTGGTGACCAGCGGGCAGGTGGCGTCGATCGTCGCGAGCTTGCCGCGGGCCGCCTCCTCGTGCACCACCGGGGCCACGCCGTGCGCGGAGAACATCACGATGGAGCCCTCGGGGACCTCCTCCGTCCGCTCGACGAAGATGGCGCCCTTGTTCTCCAGCGTCTTCACGACGTACTTGTTGTGCACGATCTCGTGCCGCACGTAGACCGGTGCGCCGTACTGTTCGAGAGCCTTCTCGACGGCGATCACGGCTCGGTCCACGCCCGCGCAGTAGCCGCGCGGGGCGGCGAGCAGAACGCGGCGGGATGCGGGAGCGGGGGCGTCAGCAGTCATGGGCTCCATCGTACGGGGGTGTCCAGCAGGCCGGGGATCGCCCGTTCGGCAGAAACTGGGTCGAACATCCACACAGGCCACACCCCCGGAGGAACGATGGCGTCCGCGACGGATCCCAGTACGCCGCCCGGCCCGTCCGGCCCCCCCGGCCCGCCCGGCGGCCCGTCCCCCGCGCCCGGCACCTCGCTGCGCCGCAGTCTCGGCTTCCGGGACCTGGTGGTCTACGGGCTGCTCTTCATCGCCCCCATGGCCCCGGTCGGGGTCTTCGGCACCCTCGACGCGAAGTCACACGGCGCCGTCGCCCTCGTCTACCTCTTCGCGACCGTCGCGATGGCCTTCACCGCCTTCTCCTACGCGCAGATGGTGCGCGTGGCCCCGCAGGCCGGCTCCGTCTTCACGTACGCCCGCAAGGGCCTCGGCGAGGGTCCCGGGCTGATCGCCGGCTGGATGGCGATGCTCGACTACCTGCTGATCCCGGCGGTCGCGTACCTCTTCTCCGGGATCGCCATGAACGCCCTGGTCCCGGAGGTCTCCCGGTGGGTGTGGACGGCCCTGGCGGTGGTCGTGACCACCCTGCTGAACCTGTGGGGCGTACGGGCCGCCGCGCGGGTGGGCTTCGCCGTGCTGGCCATGGAGATCGCGGTGCTGCTGGTGTTCCTGGTCTCGGCGGTGACCGTACTGGCCCGGGGCACGGAGCACCGCGGCTGGCTCTCCCCCTTCACCGGGGACGGCTCGCTCGGCGGCTTCTCCATGGCAGCCGTGCTCGGCGCGGTCTCGGTGGCGGTCCTGTCCTACCTGGGCTTCGACGCCATCGCCTCCTTCGCCGAGGAGGTGACGGGGGGCAGCGCGAAGGTGGCGCGGGCGGTGCTGTTCTGCCTGGCGCTGACCGGGGTGCTGTTCATCGCCCAGACGTACCTGGCGGCGCTCCTCTCCCCCCTGTCGGCGGCGGAGCTGGCGGCCGAGCCGGGGAAGCAGGGCTCGGCCTTCTACACCACGGTCGAGGCCTCCGTGGGGATGTGGCTGCACGACCTGGTCGCCGTCAGCAAGGCCATCGGGGCCGCCTTCGCGGCCCTGGCCGGGCAGGCCGCGGCGGGCCGGCTGCTCTTCGCGATGGCCCGCGAGCGGCGGCTGCCGCGCGCCCTGGCGCACACCTCGCACGGGACCCCCCGCCCGGCCCTGCTGGTGGCGGCGACGGTCACGCTGATCGCGGCCGTGTGGGCGGCCCGGCGCGACGACGGGCTGGACCACCTGGTGTCGGTGGTCGACATCGGGGCGCTGGTGGCGTTCACGCTGCTGCACGCCTCGGTGGTCGGCTGGTTCGTGGTCAAGCGCCGCGAGGGGGCTCCGAACTGGTTCAAGCACCTGGTGATCCCGGTCCTCGGCGCCGCCGTGACCATCGCGGTGATCGTCGAGGCCTCGTGGACGGCGCAACTGGTGGGGGCGGTGTGGCTGCTGGTGGGCCTGGGCGTCCTGGTGGCCCAGCGCGGGCGACGCGGAGGGGATCAAGGCTCCCGGCCCGACGCCGGTGTCAGTTCTGGCGGTTAGCCTGCGTGCATGGGTCTGAATTCGTCGGCTGACGCGCCGCTGCCGGTCGGTCAGGTGTCCCGGCTCATCGGGGGCTGGATCGACAAGCTCGGCCAGGTGTGGGTGGAAGGGCAGATCACGCAGCTCTCGCGGCGGCCGGGAGCGGGGGTGGTCTTCCTGACGCTGCGCGATCCCTCGCACGACATCTCCCTCAGCGTGACCTGCTTCCGGCAGGTCTTCGACGAGGTCGCGGACTCCGTGACGGAGGGCGCGCGCGTCGTCGTCCTGGCCAAGCCCGAGTGGTACGCCCCGCGCGGGCAGCTGTCCCTGCGGGCCACCGAGATACGGCCCGTGGGCATCGGCGAGCTCCTCGCCCGGCTGGAGCGGCTCAAGCGCTCCCTCGCCTCCGAGGGGCTCTTCGCGCTGGACCGCAAGAAGCCGCTGCCGTTCCTGCCGCAGCTGATCGGGCTGGTGGTGGGGCGGGCCTCGGCGGCCGAGCGGGACGTGCTGGAGAACGCCCGGCGCAGGTGGCCGGCGGTCCGCTTCGAGGTCCGCAACGTCGCCGTCCAAGGGGTGCACGCGGTGCCCCAGGTGGTCCAGGCGGTCAAGGAGCTGGACTCCATGCCCGAGGTCGACGTGATCATCGTGGCCCGCGGCGGCGGCAGCGTGGAGGACCTGCTGCCCTTCTCCGACGAGGAGGTCGTACGGACCGTCGCGGCGGCCCGTACCCCCGTGGTCTCGGCGATCGGGCACGAGCCGGACTCCCCGCTGCTCGACCTGGTCGCGGACCTGCGGGCGTCCACGCCCACGGACGCGGCGAAGAAGGTGGTCCCGGACGTCGGCGAGGAGCTGGAGCGGGTGCGCCAGCTGCAGGGCCGGGGGCTGCGCGCCGTGCGCGGGCTGCTCGACCGGGAGGAGCGGGGGCTCGCCCACGCGCTCGCGCGGCCGGTCTTCGTCCACCCCCAGCGGATGGTGGAGACCCGGGAGGCGGAGGTGGACGCACTGCTGGCGCGCGGCCGCCGGACCCTGGGGCACTTGCTGGACCGGGCCGATTCGGAGCTGGCGCACACCCTCGCCCGCGTGGTGGCGCTGTCCCCGGCCGCCACCCTGGAGCGCGGGTACGCGGTGCTCCAGCGGGCCGACGGGCACGTGGTGCGCTCGCCCGAGGACGTGTCGGCGGGCGACGTGCTGCGGGCGCGGGTGGCGGAGGGGGAGTTCCCGGTGGAGGTCGCGGGGGACCACGCGTAGGCCGTACAGGGCCGCGCAAGGCCTCGTAGGCGCAGGGGGCCTGAAACGCGACACACTGTCGCAACAATTTGTTGATCTTCACAGTTAAGGTGGGAGAGGGAATGGCCGAGACCGATACGGCGCTGGGGTACGAGCAGGCCCGGGACGAACTGATCGAGGTCGTCCGCAAGCTGGAGGCCGGCGGCACCTCGCTGGAGGACTCCCTCGCGCTCTGGGAGCGCGGCGAGGAGCTCGCGAAGGTGTGCCGCCACTGGCTGGAGGGGGCCCGCGCCCGGCTCGACTCGGCGCTGGCGGCGCGCGAGGCGGCGGAGCGGGCCGGCGGGGAGTGATCCCGCTCACCCGCTCCGAGATTTAGTTGAATTTTCACCTATCTCCGTCGTAGTCTCAGGACATCGCTTCAGCATTCCCGCACAGAAGAAGGCTTTTCGATGTCTCTCGTTCTCGACGCCGCCGCTCAGGACCTCCTCTTCCGCGAGGCCCGCACCGCCAACACGTTCTCCGACGAGCCGGTCACCGAGGAGCAGGTCCAGGCGATCTACGACCTGGTGAAGTTCGGCCCGACCGCCTTCAACCAGACGCCGTTGCGCATCACCCTGGTCCGCTCCCCCGAGGCCCGCGAGCGCCTCGTCAAGCACATGGCCGAGGGCAACCAGGCCAAGACCGCCGCCGCCCCGCTGGTCGCGATCCTGTCCGCGGACAACGAGTTCCACGAGGAGCTCCCGCAGCTGCTCCCGCACTTCCCGCAGGCCAAGGACGCCTTCTTCTCCGAGCGCCCGGTCCGCGAGCAGTCCGCGCTGGTCAACTCCGCGCTGCAGGCCGCGTACTTCATCATCGGCGTCCGCGCCGCCGGCCTGGCCGCCGGCCCGATGACCGGTCTGGACTTCGCCGGCCTCCAGAAGGAGTTCCTGGACGGCGACCACACCCCGCTGATGGTCATCAACATCGGCAAGCCGGGCGAGGACGCCTGGTTCCCGCGCTCCCCGCGCCTGGAGTTCGACCAGGTCATCACGACCGTCTGAGCCCAGCCCCACAGGCAGTGAACGCAAAAGGCCGCGCTCCCCGAATCCCGGGGAGCGCGGCCTTTTCACGTCGGACCACGCACTGCTTCACGTCGGACCACGCACTACGAGCCCTGCGCTACGAGCCCTGCTTGAACTCCAGCGCCGCCGCCATCGCGCCGAGCTGCTCGAAGGAGGCCGTCCCGGTCACCACCGTGACGTAGCCCTGCTCGTGCCGCACGAGGGCGTCGTACTTCTCGCCGTCCCAGCGCTCCCAGACCTGGTCGCCGACCTGCTGGGTCTCCCCGGTGGCCGTCGCCTTCCGGGTGACCTTCGCGATGTACTTGTCCGTGACGTCCGCGGACTGCTCCACCGCCACGTACTGCTGCGCCGGGTCCAGGAAGCCCAGGTGCCAGGCGCTGGCCTCCTTGCGCGTGTATCCCACCGAGGTCGCCCGCCACTCCGGCGGCAGCCCGACGGGCACCGCCACGGGGTACGGGGCCGCGCGCCGGGCCGTGAGGCTTTCGACGCGGTAGTCGACCACCTTCGTCGGATCGGCCTTCTCGTCATGTGGGATGACCAAATAGATCCCCCCGACCACGAGCCCGATCACCGCGAGGGACCGGATCATGTCCACGACCGTCTGCTTGCCCTTCATACCTGCCACGACACCATCGTCCCGCATGCCCCCGGGCGATCACCGCCGGGGTCGCAAAGGCGCGCCACGGGCGGCGCAAGATGTCCGCTCAGGACAATCAGCTGACCGATATGGCGCTCATACGTGACCCGGTCTGCTCAATATGTCGACGTACCGATAGAGTCCAGGGACCCTCACTCCCGGCCGTCGCCGTACAGAAAGGTGCGCTCCGATGACCGAGCACAACCTGCCGCCCCAGCTCGAAGTCTCTCCGGAGGCACCCGACCGCAACCTCGCCCTGGAACTCGTACGGGTGACCGAGGCCGCCGCCATGGCCGCGGGCCGCTGGGTCGGACGCGGTGACAAGCTCGGCGCCGACGGCGCCGCCGTCAACGCGATGCGGACCCTGATCTCCACCGTTTCGATGAACGGCGTCGTCGTCATCGGCGAGGGCGAGAAGGACGAAGCCCCGATGCTCTTCAACGGCGAGCGGGTCGGCGACGGCACCGGTGCCGAGGTCGACATCGCCGTGGACCCCATCGACGGCACCACCCTGAACGCCAAGGGCATGCCGAACGCCATCGCCGTGCTGGCCGCCGCCGACCGCGGCACCATGTTCGACCCGTCCGCGGTGTTCTACATGGAGAAGCTGGTCACCGGTCCCGAGGCCGCCGACTTCGTCGACATCAACGCCCCGGTCTCCGTCAACATCCGCCGCGTCGCCAAGGCCAAGAACATGGCCGTGGAAGACGTCACGGTGATCATCCTGGACCGCCCCCGCCACGAGGGCATCGTCAAGGAGATCCGCGAGACCGGCGCGCGCATCAAGTTCATCTCCGACGGAGACGTCGCCGGCTCGGTCCTGGCCGTCACGGAGGACAGCGGCATCGACCTGCTGCTCGGCATCGGCGGCACCCCCGAGGGCATCATCTCGGCCTGCGCGATCAAGTGCATGGGCGGCACCATCCAGGGCAAGCTGTGGCCCAAGGACGACGCCGAGCGCCAGAAGGCGATCGACGCGGGCCACGACCTGGACCGCGTCCTGTTCACGAACGACCTGGTCTCCGGCGACAACGTGTTCTTCGTCGCCACGGGCATCACGGACGGCGAGCTGCTGCGCGGCGTCCACTACCGCTCGGAGACCGCGACGACCTCCTCGCTGGTCATGCGCTCGAAGTCGGGCACGATCCGGCAGATCGACTCGACCCACCGCCTCTCGAAGCTCCGCGCGTACAGCGCGATCGACTTCGACCGCGCCAAGTAGACCGCCGAGCAGGACGCCGACGGCACGGCATCACGGAAGGGGCGCTCCCGCGTGCGGCGGGGGCGCCCCTTCCGTATGTCCTCTGGCGGGACGGCTCGCTACGAGGCTACGAAGCTGCGGCCCTACGAGGCTTCGCGCAGCTCCCCCGCCCGGCGCCGCCTGCGGGCCAGCACCACCCGGCGCTCGGCGGCCGTCAGCCCGCCCCAGACTCCGTAGGGCTCGGGCTGGATCAGTGCGTGCTCCCGGCAGGCGACCATGACGGGACAACGGGCGCAGAGCCGCTTGGCGGCGTCCTCGCGGGACAGCCGGGCGGCGGTCGGCTCCTTGGACGGGGCGAAGAACAGTCCGGCCTCGTCGCGCCGGCACACCGCGTCCGCGTGCCATGGGCCGTCCTCTTCCCTGGCCGGCACCCGCGGCTTCGGCACGACCGCCGCCGGGCGCCCCTGAAGACTCTGGACGGCGGCTACCTGCAGGGACTGGCGCGGCGGATGCGGCACGGTCTACTCCTGACGACGTATACGCGAGCGAGAGAGGCGACGCACCTGTCCCTACCCGCTGTGCGCGCCCCTATGCACCGAGTGCCGCCGATCCGGCCGGTTCGACCGAAAGGTGCTCCCGCTCGCGCCGCCCCCCGGCCCGCTCCCGGCCCGCCCCGTGCGACCCCTCCCGGCCCCGCGCCCGTCACCCGGACGTCACGCGCCGGGCGGCGTCCAGTCGCTGCGGCGGCCCAGGAAGGCGAGCAGCGCGCCGACCGGATCGGCGTCCGGATCGGGCGCGGGAGCGAGCGCCGGGGCGTACGCGAACCCGCGCAGCGGCTCGGCGAGCAGCCGGGCGGCCGGGCTCAGCGCCGCCGCGAGGGCGGGGGTGAGCGGGGAGGTCTGGCCGGTGGCGACCGCGAGGTCCCAGGCGTGGACGGCGGCGTCGAGGGCGGCCGCGGCGACCGCGGCGACCGCGGTCTCGGCGTCGAGGGTGAACGGGGGCAGCGGCACGGCCACCTCGGCGGTGCCCGGCAGGACCCCGGCGAAGGCCTCGGCGCCGGCGGCGAGGGCGGGCTCCAGCAGCTCCACAGGGCTGCCGGCCAGGGTGCCGGTGGGCGCGAAGGGGTCCTCGGCGGGTCCCGGCCCGCCGGTGAGGCGGCCCGCGTAGGCGAGCTGGTCGCCGGCGGCGTGCTGGAGCACTTGGCCGACATTCCACTGTTCGCACGGCGTCGGTGCGCCGAGGGCGGCGGCCGGTACGGCGGCGGCGACGGAGCGCAGCGCCTCGTATGCCTGGTCGAGAAGGTCCCACTTGGATGCGGTCATGGGTCGGACTCTAAGGTCGCCTACCGGCCAAAGGGGCTGATTTCAGAGCCAGTTGTCCACGTGTCGACCTTACGGCGCGCCCTACCGGCCCTTGCGGAGCCGGTTCGCCAGGTCCACCAGGCGGGCTCCGAGCTTGGGGCGGGCCTCGATGTTGCCCAGCAGCGCGAAGCCGCGGACGATCACGACCGGGGCCTGCGGGTCGGTCTCGCCGCGCCCCTCGCCCCGCACCTCGAAGTTGCCGAGGACGCCGCTGCCGTAGCCGCGCAGGGTGACGTTCTCCGGGACCAGGATCTCGACGTTGCCGAGGATGCTGGTCACGTTGATCTCGGTGACCTGCTGCTCGAAGACGGCCTGGGTCAGGTCGATGCTGATGTCGCCCAGGACGGAGACCGCGCGGGTGTGCGCGCCCGGGCGCCAGCGGCCCTTGCGGGAGGAGCTGCTGCACACGGCCACGACCGTCTCGACCGGGGCTCCCGCCGGGGCGCCGACGGCCCGGTACACCGCCTCCTGGCGGGTGTCGGCGCCGGGCGCGGGCAGGTCCCGTACGAGCACGTCCAGCTCGCCGACCGTCTTCACCGCGTACAGCGAGTCGAGCCGGTCGGAGTGCTCCTCGGCGGTCAGCCGGCCCTCCGCGACGGCGTCGGCGAGGATCTGCGCGATCCGGTCCCGGTCCGCGTCGGAGGCGCGCAGCCCGGGGGCGGGCGCGGGGGCCGGGGCCGGCGCGGGGGCCGGCGCGGATGAGGGCTGCTTTTCCAGGTCCACGCGCCCAGCATACCGAGACACGATAGATCGCGATACTGGGCAGTGAGCCTTACCTCACAACAAAAGCCGCCGGAAGAGGTTCTACGCTGGAGACCGCGCTGCCAAACGGTCGTCAGCGCCGTCTGCCGAGTGAGGGAATGACTGCCGTCATGCCAGAGTTTGCGTACACCGACCTGCTGCCCCTGGGCGAGGACTCCACCCCGTACCGGCTGGTGACCTCCGAAGGCGTCTCGACCTTCGAGGCCGACGGCCGTACGTTCCTCAAGGTGGAGCCGGAGGCGCTGCGCAAGCTCGCCGAAGAGGCCATCCACGACATCCAGCACTTCCTGCGCCCGGCGCACCTCGCGCAGCTGCGCCGCATCATCGACGACCCCGAGGCCTCGGCGAACGACAAGTTCGTCGCCCTCGACCTCCTGAAGAACGCGAACATCGCCGCGGCCGGCGTCCTGCCGATGTGCCAGGACACGGGCACGGCGATCGTGATGGGCAAGCGCGGCCAGAACGTCCTGACCTCCCGCGGCGACGAGGAAGCCCTCTCCCGCGGCATCTACGACGCCTACACCCGCCTGAACCTGCGCTACTCGCAGATGGCCCCGGTCACCATGTGGGAGGAGAAGAACACCGGCTCGAACCTGCCCGCGCAGATCGAGCTGTACGCGACCGACGGCGGCGCGTACAAGTTCCTCTTCATGGCCAAGGGCGGCGGCTCCGCCAACAAGTCCTTCCTCTACCAGGAGACCAAGGCGGTCCTCAACGAGGCCTCCATGATGAAGTTCCTGGAAGAGAAGATCCGCTCGCTCGGCACGGCGGCCTGCCCGCCCTACCACCTGGCGATCGTGGTCGGCGGCACCTCGGCGGAGCACGCCCTGAAGACCGCGAAGTACGCCTCCGCGCACTACCTGGACGAGCTCCCCACCGAGGGCTCCCCCCTGGGCCACGGCTTCCGCGACGAGGCCCTGGAGCAGCAGGTCTTCGAGCTCACCCAGAAGATCGGCATCGGCGCGCAGTTCGGCGGCAAGTACTTCTGCCACGACGTCCGCGTCGTCCGCCTCCCCCGCCACGGCGCGTCCCTCCCGATCGCGATCGCCGTCTCCTGCTCCGCGGACCGCCAGGCCACCGCGAAGATCACTGCCGAGGGCGTCTTCCTGGAGCAGCTGGAGCGGGACCCGGCGCGCTTCCTCCCGGAGACGACGGAGGAGCACCTCTCCGACGCCACGGCGGACGTGGTCTCGATCGACCTGAACCAGCCGATGGAAACGATCCTCGCGACCCTCACCCAGCACCCGGTGAAGACCCGCCTCTCCCTCACCGGCCCGCTGGTCGTGGCCCGCGACATCGCCCACGCCAAGATCAAGGAACTCCTCGACTCGGGCGCGGAGATGCCGCAGTACCTGAAGGACCACCCGGTCTACTACGCGGGCCCCGCGAAGACCCCCGAGGGCTACGCGTCCGGCTCCTTCGGCCCGACCACGGCCGGCCGCATGGACTCCTACGTCGAGCAGTTCCAGGCGGCGGGCGGCTCCAAGGTCATGCTGGCCAAGGGCAACCGCTCCCAGCAGGTCACCGACGCGTGCGGCGAGCACGGCGGCTTCTACCTCGGCTCCATCGGCGGCCCGGCGGCCCGCCTCGCCCAGGACTGCATCAAGAAGGTCGAGGTCCTGGAGTACGAGGAGCTCGGCATGGAAGCCGTCTGGAAGATCGAGGTCGAAGACTTCCCGGCCTTCATCGTGGTCGACGACAAGGGCAACGACTTCTTCCAGAACCCGGCCCCGGAACCCACCTTCACCCACATCCCGGTCCGCGGCCCGGGCCTGTAACCCACACCGAGGGCCCCTCCGCCGAAGACGGAGGGGCCCTCGGCCGTGCCGGACGGGTCGGGGGCGGGGGTGGTCACCCCCGGGGCCCGCTCCGTATCCCGCGCAGCAGTTCCGCCTCCACCGGGGTCGCCTCCAGGCCGTGCGCCCGCGCCTCGCGCAGCTGCGGGAGTGTGGGTCCGTACAACTCGCGGACGACCTTCAGCGGCACACCGTCCGGCCCGCCGACGGCGAGGCGCACGGTGCCCTCCGCGGCGACGATCCGCTCGCGGATCCACGGCGGGGGCACCCCCCGGCCCTCGTCGCACGCATGGACTTCGTACTCGGCGCAGTAGTAGTTGTCGTACCAGCACAGGCGGCCGTCGACGATCCGCTGCCACGTCTCGTACCGGCAGGAGGCGCAGGGCTCGCAGTGCAGCGTCCCGAACTGTTCGGACATCGGTGCAGCATGCTGCACCGGCCCGTTCGGTGCATCCGGATAACGTCTGCGGTATGACTGAGCAGCCCTTCTCCCCGGCCCGCGGCACGCGGGTCATCGCGCATCGCGGAGCCTCCCACGAGCACCCCGAGCACACCATCGAGGCCTACCGGCAGGCCATCGCCGACGGGGCCGACGCGCTCGAATGCGATGTCCGGCTCACCGCCGACCACCGGCTTGTCTGTGTGCACGACCGGCGGGTCGAGCGGACCTCCGACGGGCGCGGGGTCGTCTCCGAGATGACGTACGAGGAGCTGCGCGCCCTCGACTTCGGGGCGTGGAGGGGGTCCGGACACGCCGGGGCCCGGGTGCTGCTCTTCGAGGACCTGCTCAAGGAGGCGCTGGCCGCGCCCTACCCGGTCGGGCTGGCCGTGGAGACCAAGCACCCCACCCGTGCGGGCGGCCGGCTGGAGGCCGAGCTCGTGCGGCTGCTCGGGGAGTACGGGCTCGCAGACGGCGCGAGCGGCCGCGTCGAGGTGATGAGCTTCTCCCGGAACGCGCTGACCCGGATGCACCGGCTGGCACCGGGGCTGCCCGCGGTCTACCTGATCGAGCACCCGGTCCGGCCGCCGCGCCCCCCGTTCGCCACCCACGCGGGCCCCGGCATCGATCTGGTCCGCAAGGACCCGGGTCTGGTGGGCCGGCTGAAGGCGAAGGGGCTCCGGGTGCGCGTGTGGACCGTGGACGAGCCCGAGGACGTGGAGCTCTGCGTCCGCCTGGGCGTGGACACGCTCATCACCAACCGGCCCCGGGACGTGCGCAAGCTGCTGCTGGACATGTGAGCACCCGGCCGGGGTGCGCCGGCCGGGTGTGGGGGGTCGTACGGAGCGTCGGACCCACGGGGGTACGGGTCCGCGGGCGGTTACGCGAAGCGCTGGTTGGCCGAGCCGTTGCAGGGCTGGAGGCGCAGCGGCTCGTGGGCCGCGGCCACGGTCAGGCACTGGCCCGGGGCGGCGGCGGGCCGGTAGGTGGCTCCGTCGCGGACGAACTGCTGGTTGGCTCCGCCGTGGCAGTTCCAGATGATCATCGCGGTGCCGTTGCCGTAGGTGGCGCCGGGCGCGTCCAGGCAGCGGTCGTGGGTGAGTTCGATGTGGAGGGACTTCTTCGCGGAGTCGTACCACCAGCCCTGGTTGCGGCCGCCGTGGCAGTCCCAGCCGAGGACCTTGGTGTTGTTGGCGCTGGAGCCACCGTCGGAGTCGACGCAGTTGCCCGTCGCCTCGTTCTTCAGCGGCTTGAACAGGTCGTCCCAGGCCCCGGCCTGCAGGACGGGGGTGCCGGTGCTCGCCGGGTCGGCGCAGGAGGCCTCGCGCAGGCCGGAGGCGTAGAGCTGGGTCAGACAGGACGCGAAGGCGCCGTGGCCGCGGTAGTTGGGATGGAAGGACTGGCGGGCGGTGTTCTCGTCCCACGGGAAGTGGTCCCCGAGGTCGAGGTAGAGGCCGCGGGCCCAGGTGTCCTCCATGCAGACCTCGTGGCCCTGGAAGAGCCGCGAGTTGTCGAGGTAGGTCGCGCCCGCGGCGAGGGCGGCCGCGCGCATGCCCTTCTCGAAGGTGGGCACCGCGTAGTTGCGGCCCCACGAGGCGTCGGAGTCGTAGCCGGCGCAGCCTCCGGGGAGCTTGCCGGGGAAGTTCGGGTTGTCGTTGAAGTCGGGGCCGATCGGGCTGGGGTAGCCCATCACGACCAGCTTGTAGTCGGAGTCGGCGTAACCGGCGTCGCGCATGACAGACTTGAGGTCGCCGATCGTCGACTGCACCTTGGGCTTCAGCCCGTCGACGCGTGCCTGCCAGCCCGGACCGTACTTCGGCTCGCAGGTGCCCTGGCTGAGCACCCAGCGGGTGACGCAGTCGGTCATGACCGGGCCGAACTGCAGGTCGTCGTTGGCCCCGGCGACCAGCAGCACCATCTTGATCTTCGTGTTGCGGGCCTTGATGGCCAGGCTGTCGCTCTGCACCAGCTCGTCGGCGTACTGCTTGCTGCCGCCGATCTTGATGTTGCCCGTGTAGCCGCCGGAGCAGGCCACGTTGAAGGTGTAGTCGGCCGCGATGCCGGTGCGGTGGATCGCCGTGTCCGGCGAGCGGTGGCACTGGTTGGACGGGGTGTTGGTGGCGGGGTCGTAGTTGCCGACGCCCTCGCCCGAGATCTCGCTGTCGCCGAGCGAGATCAGGCCGGTCTTGCGGTCCGCGAGCGGGCGGATCGCGGAGTCGCCGTAGATCTTGACGGCCTCGGCGGCCCGGATGGCCTCCAGTTCGGGCGTGAGGGGGGTGACCGCAGCGGTCGCCGCGTGGGCCATGGGGGTGATGGCGGTGACGCCCCCGAGGGCGGCCGCCGCCGCCGCGACGGCGGCGAAGGTAGATCTGAGCCTGATCCTTGATTGTGTACGGGCACGTGCCATGAACGCCTCCCCGATCTCGGTGTTACCCACGGTATTTACTGGCCGGTAGGCGAGTTGGGAACAGTCCGAACAAGACAATTGCTCAAGTTTTTGAGGAGGCACCACAGATGACCGACGACCAGCAGACCGGCGAGGCCCCTGAAGGGTTCCGCATCGAGCACGACTCCATGGGCGACGTACGCGTCCCCGCCCACGCCAAATGGCGAGCTCAGACCCAGCGCGCCGTGGAGAACTTCCCCATCTCCGGACAGCGCCTGGAGCGCGCCCACATCGAGGCGCTGGCCCGGATCAAGGCCGCGGCCGCGACCGTCAACGCCCGGCTCGGCGTGATCGACGCGGACATCGCCGACGCCATCGTCTCGGCGGCCGCCGAGGTCGCCGAGGGCCGCTGGGACGAGCACTTCCCCGTCGACGTGTTTCAGACGGGTTCCGGCACCTCGTCCAACATGAACGCCAACGAGGTGATCGCCACCCTGGCCACCGAGCGCCTCGGCCGCGCCGTCCACCCCAACGACCACGTCAACGCCTCGCAGAGCTCCAACGACGTCTTCCCGTCCTCCATCCACATCGCCGCCACCGCCGCCGTCACCGGCACGCTCATCCCCGCCCTGGAGCACCTGGCCGGCGCGATGGAGCGCAAGTCCGCCGAGTTCGCGCAGGTGGTCAAGGCCGGCCGGACGCACCTGATGGACGCCACCCCGGTCACCCTGGGCCAGGAGTTCGGCGGGTACGCCGTACAGCTCCGCTACGGCGTCGAGCGGCTGCGCGCGGCGCTGCCCCGGCTGGCCGAGCTGCCGCTGGGCGGGACCGCCGTGGGCACCGGGATCAACACCCCGCCCGGGTTCTCCGCGGCCGTGATCGCCGAGGTGGCCGCGGCGACGGGGCTGCCGCTGACCGAGGCCCGGGACCATTTCGAGGCCCAGGGGGCGCGGGACGCCCTCGTCGAGACGTCCGGAATGCTCCGTACGGTCGCCGTCTCGCTCACCAAGATCTGCAACGACCTGCGCTGGATGGCCTCGGGCCCGCGCACCGGATTGGCCGAAATCAACCTCCCGGATCTCCAGCCGGGGTCCTCGATCATGCCCGGAAAGGTCAATCCGGTCGTCCCGGAGGCCGCGCTGATGGTCGCCGCCCAGGTGATGGGCAACGACGCGGCGGTCGCCGTGGCGGGCGCCGCGGGCAACTTCGAGCTCAACGTGATGCTCCCCGTGATGGCCCGCAACCTCCTGGAGTCCATCCGGCTGCTGGGCTCCGTGAGCCGCCTGCTGGCCGACCGCACCGTGGACGGAATCACCGCCAACACGGCCCGGGCCAGGGAGTACGCCGAGTCCTCGCCCTCCGTGGTGACCCCGCTGAACCGGTACATCGGCTACGAGGAGGCCGCCAAGGTCGCCAAGAAGTCCCTCGCGGAACGCAAGACGATCCGCGAGGTCGTCCTGGAGTCGGGCTACGTGGACCGCGGCGACCTCACCCTGGAGCAGCTCGACGAAGCACTGGACGTGCTGCGGATGACCCACCCCTGACCCCGGCCGGGCCGTTCCCTCCCGGGGTCCGGATCCGGTCGTTTCCCGCCCTCGGACACCTCGGTGACCTGCAGCGCAGCGATCCTCCGGACCCCCGCCCTAAGATCTGCCCATGACAGGTACCGGAGGCCGCGGGGGCGGCATGGCCCAGGGCGCGGCACAGAGCTCGGCACGGGGCTCGGCCCGGCGTGCGGAACGGGGCGCCGCGGAGGGCGTCCGCTGGGCGCCCGGGGAGCAGATCCTCTGGCGCTACCGGGACCACGCGCCCGACGCGAAGGGCGCCGTCCACATCTGCCGGCCCGTGACCGTGGTGACCGACACCGACGAGCTGCTCGCGGTGTGGATGGCCCCCGGGACCGAGTGCGTCAAGCCGGTGCTCGCCGACGGGACCCCGGTCCACGAGGAGCCGCTCGCCACCCGGTACACCGCGCCGCGGACCACCGTACGGTCACGCTGGTTCGGGGCGGGGGTGCTGAAGCTGGCACGGCCCGGGGACCCCTGGTCGGTGTGGCTGTTCTGGGACCACGGCTGGGAGTTCAAGAGCTGGTACGTGAATCTGGAGGAGCCGCGGACCCGGTGGTCCGGCGGCATCGACTCCGAGGACCACTTCCTGGACATCTCCGTCTACCCGGACCGCACCTGGAAGTGGCGGGACGAGGACGAGTTCGCACAGGCCCAGCGGTCCGGTCTGATGGACCCGGAACAGGCCCGGCGGGTGCGCGCCGCCGGCAGCGCGGCGGTGGACCTGATCAGGGCCTGGGGCCCGCCGTTCTCCGAAGGCTGGCAGGATTGGCGACCGGACCCGGCCTGGGGCGTACCGGCCCTGCCGGAGGACTGGGACCGCACTCCGGCGCATATGACCTCATGAGACCCTTGATGCGCCCCCGGGGGGCAATCGTAGGATCGCCCTCCGCCGGAGCGTCGGCGGTCAAATGTCGCCAGCAGCACAGCATTTGACCTAGGCCGACGCGATAACGAGAGGTAACGAGCGGGACGCGGAAACGCGGGGTGATGGTGTCCCCGCCGCTGAGCGGGTATACCGCGACTGACCGAGTTGAGTGCAGCGCACATCGAGCGCAAACGGACGGAATGCCACGCGTGACGGAGTACCCCACCTCTCAGGAGGGCCCCCAGCCGGTTGCCTCCGGCGGTCGGACGGACGAGCCCGGCCACGGCACGGAGGAACTGGGCCACGGCAAGGCCCCGCTCCCGGCGGCCGAGGCCGTGCGCACGCATGCGCAGCCCCGGGCGGCGGACCTGCCCCGTCCCCGCGCCACGGCGGAGGCACCGTCCGCCTCCGACGGGGCCGGGGACCCCGACGAAGGCACGGACTCCCCCGCCGCGCCAGGCCGGGGCGACGCCCGGGTCCGGGCCGGCCGTGACGAGGCCGCGGCCGCGCAGGCCGGCAGTGCGCGCACCCGCGACGGCGAAGCCGCCCGCGGGGCGGCGGGGCGGCCCGGCACGCCCGGACAGACCGGCGCAGGACAGACCGGCGCAGGACAGACGGCCGCCGGACAGACCGGCGCCGGACAGACCGCCACCCCCGCGCAGGTCAGCGGCATCGGGGCCGACGCGACCATCGCCCGGCGGGAGGGCGACCGGCTGCGCTTCGTCGGAGCCGCCACCCGGCGGATCGCGCGCGGGATCGACCTCGACGAGATCGTGCTCGGCCTGTGCCGGGCCACCGTGCCCACCTTCTCCGACGCCATCCTCGTCTACCTGCGCGATCCGCTGCCGGTCGGCGACGAGCGGCCCGTCGGACCGGTCGTTTTAAGGCTGCGCCGAACCGACCGGCTCCGGCCGATCGACGAGTTCACCGGAGCCGGCACCGCCGGCGCGGCGACCACCGCGGACGGCGAGCTCGACTTCAGCCAGCTCGCCCTGGTCGGCCCGCAGGGTGACCTGCCCGCGGCCGAGCTGTGCGAGATCCGCCCCGGCGGGGCGCTCGCCGAGGTGCTGCGCGGCGTACGGCCCGTCTTCGGGTCCTCCGCCGCCGCCCGCGCCGCCCTGCCGGAGCTGCTGGGCGCCGACCACCCGGTCCCGCGCGGTCAGCGGGCCATCCTCGCGCCGCTGCGGGGCCGCCGCCGCGTCATCGGCGCGGCGGTGTTCCTGCGCACCCCCGAGCGGCCCGCCTTCGAGACGAACGACCTGCTCGTCGCCGCGCAGCTGGCCACCCACACCGCGCTGGGCATCGACAAGGCCGTGCTCTACGGCCGCGAGGCCTACATCGCCGACGAGCTCCAGCGCACGATGCTGCCCGACAGCCTCCCCCAGCCCACTGGGGTCCGCCTCGCCAGCCGCTACCTGCCCGCCGCCGAGACGGCCCGGGTCGGCGGCGACTGGTACGACGCCATACCCCTGCCCGGCAGCCGGGTCGCACTCGTCGTCGGCGACGTCATGGGCCACTCCATGACCTCCGCCGCGATCATGGGGCAGCTCCGCACGACGGCCCAGACGCTGGCGCAGCTCGACCTGCCGCCCGCCGAGGTCCTGCACCACCTGGACGAGCAGGCGCAGCGGCTCGGCTCCGACCGCATGGCCACCTGCCTCTACGCCGTCTACGACCCGGTCTCGCACCGGATCACCATCGCCAACGCCGGCCACCCGCCGCCGGTCCTGCTCCACCTGGGCGGCCGCGCCGAGGTGCTGCGCGTACCCCCCGGCGCCCCCATCGGCGTCGGCGGCGTGGACTTCGAGGCCGTGGAGCTGGACGCCCCGGCCGGGGCCACGCTCGTGCTGTACACCGACGGCCTCGTCGAGTCCCGGCTGCGCGACGTGTGGACCGGCATCGAGCAGCTCCGCGAACGCCTCGCCACCACCGCGCAGCTGACGGGCCTGGACCACCCGCCGCCGCTGGAGGCCCTGTGCGACGACATCCTGGACATGCTCGGCCCCGGTGACCGGGACGACGACATCGCCCTGCTCGCGGCCCGGTTCGACGGGATCGCGCCCAGCGACGTGGCGTACTGGTTCCTGGACCCGGAGGAGACCGCTCCGGGCCGGGCCCGCCGGTTCGCCCGCCGCGCGCTGGCGCGCTGGGGTCTGGAAGAGCTGGAGGACTCGCTGGAGCTGCTGGTCAGCGAGGTCGTCACGAATGCCGTGCGGTACGCCGAGCGGCCCGTGACCCTGCGCCTCCTGCGGACGGACGTACTGCGCTGCGAGGTCGGCGACGACTCCCCGCAGCTGCCGCGCCAGCGCCGGGCCCGGGACGACGACGAGGGCGGCCGCGGCCTGTTCCTGGTCAACCGGATGGCCCGCCGCTGGGGTGCCACCCGGCTGAGCAGCGGCAAGGTCGTCTGGTTCGAGCTCGCACTGCCGGCCGCGCCGGGGGCCCCGGAGCGCCGCTGACCGGAGCGCCACCCGAACCCGTACGCACCACTGCCCCGCGGCTTCGAGCCTGCGGGGCAGTGGTGCGTACGGGTCTACGGGCCCCGTTCCTGCGGTGCCTACGGTTCGGGCACCCGGTTCGGCGGCGAGGGCTTCCCCGAGCCCGACTTCGTCGGGCTCGGCGTCGTACTGGGCGTCGTACTGGGCGTCGTACTCGGCGTCGAGCTCGGCGTCCGGCTCGGCGTCTGGCTCGGCGTCCGGCTCGGGGTGTTGCTCGGCGGCTGCGAGCTCGCGGACTGGCTCGGCGAGGTCGACGCAGAGGTGCTGGGACTCGACGACTGGGCCTTGCCCATGTCCGCCTCGTCCAGGTCGAAGGAGCCCGTCTTGCCGCCCTTGAGCGCGTCGAGGGTGTACTGCTTCCAGATCGCGGCCGGGAAGCTGGAGCCGCCCGCGCGTCCGCCGCCGGCCGTGCCGGTCAGGCTGGTCTGGGTGTGGGTGCCGGGCTCGTCACCGAACATCGCGACGACGGTGACCAGTTCCGGGGTGAACCCGGTGAACCAGGCGGCCACGTTCTTCTCGGTGGTGCCGGTCTTGCCCGCGGCCTCGTAGGCCGAGCTCTTCACCGCCTTGCCGGAGCCGTCCTCGACGACGCCGGTGAGCACCTTGGTGACGGTGTCGGCGGTCCTGCGGCTGATGGCCGTGTCGCCGACGGCGCGGACCGGCTTGTACTCGCGGTCCGCGTGCTTGGCGGACTTGATGATGCTCGGCGTGACCTTCTTGCCGTGGTTGTCGAAGGTGGCGTAGACGCCGGCCATCTCCAGGGTGTCGGCGCTCATGGTGCCGAGCGACATGGCGGGCTTGTCCTCGGGCCAGCCGTCGCGGTCCTGCATGCCCAGCTGCAGGGCGGTCTTCTTCACGTTCTTCGGCCCGACGTCCACGATCATCTGGGCGTACACGGAGTTCACCGAGGAGTTGGTGGCGGACTGCACCGTCATCATCGGGTCGCCGTAGTCGCGGTCGTCCTGGTTCTGCGGGTTGAACGGGATGTCGCTGCCGACCACGGGGCGCTTGCTCGTGCCGTCGTAGAGGGTGTTGGGCGTGATCGGCTTACCGTCCTGTGTGCTCGCCTTGCCCTCCATGGCGGAGGCGAGCACGATCGGCTTGAAGGTCGAGCCCGGCTGGAAGTCCTTGCGCAGGGCGTTGCTGGCCCACTGCTCGCTCTGCCCGGTGCCGCCGTACATCGCGACGATCGCGCCGGTCTTCGGGTCCACGGAGGTGGCACCCGCCTGGACGGCGGCGTCGACGGGGCGGCCCTTGCGGTCGAGCTTGGATTCCAGCTCGTCCTGGACGGCCTTCTCCAGCGCCGCCTGCTTCTTCGGGTCGATGGAGAGGGTGATCTCCCAGCCGCCGGCCTTGAGCTGACCGTCGGACATGCCGGTCTGGCGCTTGAGCTCCTCGTCGGCGGCCTGGATCAGGTAGCCCTTCTGGCCCTCCGAACCGGTGGGCGGCTTGGGCTTGATCGGCTCCTGGAACTTCATTTCCTTGCGCTTGGCCGGGTCCAGCTTGCCCATCTCGACCATGTTGTCGAGCACGCCGTTGAAGCGGATCATGACGAGCTCTTTGCCGTTCGGCCCGGCGGTCGCCCAGTCGTACTGGCTGGGCGCCTGGAGGACGGCTGCGAGGTACGCGCCCTGCTCCAGGGTCAGCTTGTCGGCGTCGACCCCGTAGTAGGCCTGGGCCGCGGCCTGGATGCCGTAGGCGTTGCGGCCGTAGAAGTTGGTGTTCAGGTAGCCCGCGAGGATCTGGGGCTTCTCCATCTCCTGGTCGACCTTGAGGGAGATGATCAGCTCCTTCAGCTTGCGGGTCGCCGTCTGGTCCTGCGTCAGGTAGAAGTTCTTGACGTACTGCTGGGTGATCGTCGAACCGCCGGCCTTGCCCTTGCCGGTGACGGTGTTGAACACGCCTCGGGCGATGCCCTTGAGGTCGACGCCCCGGTCACTGTAGAAGGACTTGTTCTCGATGGCGATGAAGGCCGTCTGCACGTCCGCCGGGATCTTGTCGATCGACACGATCTGGCGGTTCATGGAGCCGACGCGGGCCATGACCGTGCCGTCGGACAGCTTGTAGACGTTGCTCTGCTTCAGCGCATCGTCGTTGGGGTTCGGCGGTTCCACGTAGAAGTAGAGGCCGACGAGGGCCGCCATGCCGAGCAGCACCATCCCGAAGAAGGTGCCGAGCAGCTTCCTCCAGGTGAAGAAGCGGCGTATGCCGGTGGGCTTCTTGCCGCCCGACGCCCCGCCCTTGCCCTTGACGCGCCCGCGCGGCGCGCGTCGCGCACCGCGTTGCTGCTGCGCCCTTCGCGCTTCTGCTCGGCCCATCGCTCCCGCTCCGCTCGATAACCCCCCGACGTCAGCTCAGAAAGCTAACACCGCAGGCTGTGACAAAAACCGGCCAACGGGCTCTCATACCGGGCAATTCGGACGTGACAATGAGCACCCATCCCACAGGAACCGACGCAGACGGAGCCCCGGAGGTTGCCACACTCCCGCCCTGTCAAAAAAAGTGATATCACTTTGCTAAGCGGCCCGACCGGCCGCCACTGAACGAAACGGGGCGCATCATGACGAACACCACGGGTGGTACCGAGGCCGGCGTACGGGAGTTCCCCGCGCGGAGCGTGGGCGGCGGGCTCGCGCTGCTGCTCGGCCTGGCGGGGGTGGCGGCCGGGGCGGGCCTGATCGCGCTCGGCGCGGTGTCCGGGAACGGCGGAGCCAAGGCGGGCCTGATCACGGCCGGCTTCCTCCTGATCATCGCCGCCGTCGTCGCCATGAGCGGCCTGAACACGGTCGCGCCGGGCGAGGCCCGCGTGGTCCAGCTGTTCGGCCGCTACCGCGGCACCGTCCGCACCGACGGACTGCGCTGGGTCAACCCGCTGGCCACCCGCCGACGCCTGTCCACCCGTGTCCGGAACCACGAGACGGCCGTCATGAAGGTCAACGACGCCTACGGCAACCCGATCGAGCTGGCGGCCGTGGTGGTGTGGCGGGTCGAGGACACCGCCCGGGCCGTCTTCGAGGTCGAGGACTTCACCGAGTTCGTCGAGACCCAGACCGAGGCGGCCGTCCGGCACATCGCGATCGAGTACCCCTACGACGCCCACGAGGACGGCGGCCTGTCGCTGCGCGGCAACGCCGAGGAGATCACCGAGAAGCTCGCCGTCGAACTGTCCACCCGCGTCGAGGCGGCCGGCGTCCACATCATCGAGTCCCGCTTCACCCACCTCGCGTACGCCCCGGAAATCGCCTCCGCGATGCTCCAGCGGCAGCAGGCGGGTGCGATCGTCGCGGCGCGCAAGCTGATCGTCGAGGGCGCGGTCGGTATGGTCGAGCTCGCCCTGACCCGCCTCGCGGAGCAGGAGATCGTGGACCTCGACCCGGAACGGAAGGCGGCGATGGTGTCCAACCTGATGGTGGTCCTGTGCGGCGACCGCGCGGCCCAGCCGGTCATCAACGCGGGCACCCTCTACCAGTGAGCCCCGACGAAGGCACGGACTCCCCCGCCGACCCGGCCGAGGGCCGGGCGGCGGCCCCCAAGGCCGCGCGGCAGGCCCGCAAGCAGGTGCTGCTGCGGCTCGACCCGCAGGTGCACGACGCGCTCGCGCGGTGGGCCGGGGAGGAACTCCGCAGCGCCAACGCGCAGATCGAGTTCCTGCTCCGCCGTGCCCTGTCCGAAGCCGGCCGCCTTCCCGGCGGGGCGGGCCCCATCCCGCCCCGGGGCCGCCCCCGTAACGCACCGGATTCCTGAGGGGCTTCAGCCCGAATTCCACGGCGTGTGCCGCCCGCCCGCATCCGTACGACTGGATACGCTCACCGCGTCATATACGGCCGCTCACCGAATTCGAGGCTCGTATGAATCTGACCAGTGGGGCGAGATCCGGCGGACGACGGGCGGTCCGGAAAGCGGCCATCGCGATCGCGGCGGTCGCCACGTGTTCCGGACTCACGTGGACGGCGCTCTCCCTCACCGGCGGCGTCACGGATTCCAAACCGCCCGTCACCTGCGCCTACACACCCTCCGACGGCGGAAGCAAGGCCGCCGTCCCGGGCTTCGACGCCGCGGCGGCGGCCCGGCCGTACACGGTGAGAATCGACACCGGGGAAGGCCCCGTCACCATCGAGGCCCTCACCAAGGACGCGCCGTGCACGACCAACTCGTTCTCCTTCCTGGCCGGAAAGAAATACTTCGACGGCAGCACATGCCACCGGGTCACCACTCGAGGGATTTTCGTATTGGAATGCGGCGACCCCGCCGGGGAGGGTAATTCCGACCCCGGGTACTGGTTCAAGGACGAAAATCTGGCCGGAGCCTCCTATCCCGCGGGCACCGTCGCCATGTCCAAGGCCCTGCCGGGGAAGAACGGCAGCCAGTTCTTCATCAGTTACGCCGATCCCACCTTCCGCATGCCGCCCAGCTGGACCCCCTTCGGGAAGGTCGTCGGCGGGCTGGACGCGGTGGCGAAGATCGCCGCCAAGGGGACGGCGGACGGATCGACCGACGGAAAGCCCAAGGAGCCCGTCGTCATCAAGTCGGTCACGGTGCAGCGCCCGGCCAAGTGACAGCGGGCCGCTGAGCTCCGCGGACACGTGTGTGGGGCGCCGGCCGGGCCGGCGCCCCACACACGCATCCGGAGCCGAGGGCTATCCCGTGCGGCTCAGCAGGACGAAGCCGTCCCTGTCGTCCACCGTGTGGTACCCCCGGCCCCGGGCCTCGTCCAGGGAGATCTGCTCCTGGATGACCGACATCGGCCACCGCAGATGCGGCTGCACCTGGGTGTCGACCATGATCCACTCGGGGTTGGGGCGGCTGTCCCCCCATCCGTAGAGGCTGACGCTGGTGCGGTCGGCGAGGTGGGGCACGAGGTAGTGGGACGCCTGGACCGTGGCGTCGTCCGGGATCTCGTCCATCACGCTGTGGGCCACCGCGATGCGGGGATCCTTCACCCAGGTCTCCGGCTGCGCCAGCTGCCAGAGCGGATAGTGCGGCAGCAGCAGCAAGGTGACCGCCGCGGAGCCCGCCAGGTAGCGGTACAGGCTGCGGCCGCTCGCCCCGCGCCGCTGCAGGGCGTCGACGAAGGCCGCGAAGACGACCGGCATGACCAGCAGCGAGTAGTGGTAGCCGGTGCCCCAGTGGGGCGGGTAGTTCGAGGCGAGGCGCCACAGCACGGACGGCAGCGCGATCAGCACGAGGGGCGAGCGCACGGCCAGGAAGAGGGTGGGGGCCAGGATGAGGACGAGGGTGGTGACCTTCTCCTGCGGGGTGATCAGACCGAGCGTCAGCTGGTGGAGGAGTTCCAGCACGCCGCCCTGCGTTTCCCCCACCAACGCGCCGCCCGAGCCGCCCGCCCCGCCACCGGGGTTGTGGGAGACGAGGTAGCCGTCGAACCCGCCGGGATGGAAGGAGGCCAGCACCAGCAGGGCCAGCCCGGTCCCGGCCACACCGGCCGCTGCCGTGAGGAGCCCCAGCCTGCGCCCGCCGCGCCCGCCCCGCCAGGCGATGACCAGGCCGATCGCGGCCACCGTGAGACCGAGGTCCTCCTTCACCAGCAGGAGCGGCAGCGCCCAGTACGCGGCGGCGCGCAGCCGGCCGCCGCCGAGGGCCGTCAAGGAGAGGGTGAGCAGCGGAAGGGCGAAGGCCCACTCGTGGAAGTCGGAGGAGACCCCGCTCGCGATGCCCCACGAGAGGCCGTAGCAGGTGCCGATGACCGCGGCGGCCGCGGAGCCCAGCGTCCGACGGGCCCAGAAGGCCAGCGGGAGCACGCTCCCGGCGACCAGCGCGGCCTGCGCCACGAGCAGCACCTTCACCGACGGCCACAGCCAGTACAGCGGCGCCAGCAGGGCCAGGATCGGGGAGAAGTGGTCGCCCAGGACCGGGAAGTCGGGCCCCTTGACCTCGGAAACGGGCAGGTGCCCCGACGCGTAGGAACGCACGACCTGGACGAAGATCCCCAGATCGAAGCTGCGGGAGAGCAGGCGTTCGTGGATCCGCAGGGACAGGGCCATGTAGGCGAAGAACAGCGCCCCCGCCATGACCCAGATCCACCAGTCGGCTTCGGGGCGGCTTTCCGCGGACGGCGTCGGCGCCTCCCGCTCCTCGGCGCCCGTCTGCTGCGGTGGGAGTGCGGCGGTATTGCCGGTGGGTGCTCGCATGAACCTGCAAGATGCCAGCAACGTCCCGGCCGGGCCCGGAGCCGCCTGCGACGTGGGCGGATTCCCTTCGAATGGCGGACCTCGCCGACTATGCACCGCACGTATACATCGAGCGTATACACCGCGTGTATAGTCGTCGGCATGTCCATCAGTCACGCACTCCTCGGTCTCCTGGAGGCCGGCCCCCGTCACGGCTACGACCTCAAGCGGACCTTCGACGAGAGATTCGGCCACGACAAGCCCCTCGCCTACGGCCAGGTCTACTCGACCATGTCCCGGCTGCTGAAGAACGGCCTGGTCGAGGTCGACGGGGTGGAGAGCGGCGGCGGCCCCGAGCGGAAGCGCTACGCGATCACCGACGCCGGGATAACGGACGTCGAGGGCTGGCTCGCCCAGCCCGAGAAGCCCGAGCCGTACCTCCAGTCGACCCTCTACACGAAGGTCGTGCTCGCCCTCCTGACCGGCCGCAGCGCCCAGGAGCTGCTGGACACCCAGCGCGCCGAGCACCTGCGCCTGATGCGCATCCTCACGCAGCGCAAGCGCAAGGGGGACCTCGCCGACCAGCTGGTCTGCGACCACGCCCTGTTCCACCTCGAAGCGGACCTGCGGTGGCTCGAACTGACCGCCGCCCGCCTCGACCAGCTCGCCCAGGAGATACAGCGATGACCCCGGCCGGCACGCTCCTCAGCGCCACGGACCTCCGCAAGACCTACGGCACCACCCACGCCCTCGACGGCGCCGAATTCTCCATCCACGCCGGTGAGGTCGTCGCCATCATGGGCCCCTCCGGGTCCGGCAAGTCGACCCTGCTGCACTGCCTCGCCGGAATCGTCACCCCCGACTCCGGCACCATCACCTACGCCGGCCGCGAGCTCTCCGCCATGAACGACGGCGAGCGCAGCGCCCTGCGCCGCGGCGAGTTCGGCTTCGTCTTCCAGTTCGGCCAGCTCGTCCCCGAGCTCACCTGCGTCGAGAACGTCGCCCTGCCGCTCCGCCTCACCGGCGTGAAGCGCAAGCAGGCCGAACGGACCGCCCTGGAATGGATGGAGCGGCTCCAGGTCGACGACCTCGGCGGCAAGCGCCCCGGCGAGGTCTCCGGCGGCCAGGGCCAGCGCGTCGCCGTCGCCCGCTCCCTCGTCACCAACCCCCGGCTGATCTTCGCCGACGAGCCCACCGGCGCCCTCGACTCCCTCAACGGCGAGCTCGTCATGCAGCTGCTCACCGAGGCCGCCCGGTCCACGAACGCCGCCGTCGTCCTCGTCACGCACGAGACCCGCGTGGCCGCGTACTCCGACCGCGAGATCGTCGTGCGCGACGGCAAGTCCCGCGACATGGAGCGCGCGGTATGAGTCACGGGAACCACAGCAAACACAGCAGCCCCGCCGGACCCAACAGCCCCGGCACACAGGGTCGGCTCGCCGTATGGCTCCGCGACCTCGGCCTCGGCGCCCGCTTCGCCTTCGGCGGCGGCCGCCAGGGCTGGACCCGTACCCTCCTCACCGGCCTGGGCGTCGGCCTCGGCGTCGCCCTGCTGCTCGTCACCAGCGCGGTCCCCAGCGCCCTGGCCGCCCGCGACGCGCGCGCCGCCGCCCGCCAGACCTTCACCTCGCCCACCGCCGAGCAGCCCGGGCGCGACACGCTGCTGATCACCGACGTGAACCAGACGTACCGCGCCTACGGGGTCGACGGCCGGCTCGTGCAGCCCGAGGGCCCGGACGCCCCGCTGCCCCCGGGCGTGAAGAAGTTCCCCGGCGCCGGCGAACTGGTCGTCTCCCCCGCCCTCGACAGGCTGATGAAGACCGGCGAGGGCAAGCTGCTGCGCGACCGCCTCGACGGGAAGATCGTCGGGACCATCGGCGACGCGGGCCTGGTGGGCCCCGGCGACCTCTACTTCTACGCGGGCAGCGACCGGCTCACCGAGCTCCGCAAGGACGCACCCAACTACATCCAGCGGGTCACCGCCTTCGAGAACACCCAGGAGAAGGAGCCCCTCGACCCGGTCCTCACCCTCCTCGTGGTGCTCACCTTCGTCGCCCTGCTGATGCCGGTCGCCGTGTTCATCGGCGCAGCCGTCCGCTTCGGCGGCGACCGCCGCGACCGCCGGCTCGCCGCACTGCGCCTGGTCGGCGCCGACGGCCGGATGGTCCGCCGGATCGCCGCCGGCGAAGCCGCCGCCGGATCGCTGATCGGTCTGGCCCTGGGCACCGGCTTCTTCCTGGCCGCCCGCCAACTGGCCCCGGCCATGGACCTCTACCAGCGCAGCGTCTTCCCCTCCGACCTCAACCCGACGCCCTGGCTGGCCGTGCTCATCGCCGTCGCCGTGCCGGCCGCGGCCGTCGCCGTGACCCTCTTCGCCCTGCGCGGCGTGGTCATCGAGCCGCTCGGCGTGGTCCGTACGACGACCCCGACCAAGCGCCGGATCTGGTGGCGGCTGCTGCTCCCGCTGGCCGGACTGGGCCTGCTGGCCCCGCTGATCGGCAAGGGCAACGACAGCGGGCAGTTCAACCAGTGGCAGGTCTCGGGCGGCGTGGTCCTGCTCCTCGTCGGCATCACCGTCCTGCTCCCCTGGGTGCTGGAACGGGTCGTCGGCCGGATCGGCGGCGCGGGCCCGGTCTCCTGGCAGCTGGCCGCCCGCCGGCTCCAGCTCACCAGCGGCAGCTCCGCACGGCTGGTCAACGGCATCGCCGTCGCGGTCGCCGGAGCCATCGCCCTGCAGATGCTCTTCGCCTCCACCGAGGACTCGTACACCCGCGAGACGGGCCACGACCCCTCGCGGGCCTCGATCTCCGTCATGCAGCGCACCCGCAGCGGGGGCGAGGCCGTCGCCCAGGCCCTGGCCGGGACCAAGGGCGTCACCCAGGCCGTCGCGGAGTCCTCGGCCAATGCCGGGCGCAGCCCGGACATGTCCTACGAGGACACGGCGATCTCGGTGACGACCGGCACCTGCGCCACCCTCAAGGAGTTCGCGGAGCTGCCCTCCTGCAAGGACGGCGACGCCTTCGTCATCACCGGCGGCGGCGAACCGCGCGGCATGACCGGCGACACCGCGAAGCCGGGCGAGAAGCTGTTTGTGGGGAACATCTTCAAGGAGAACGAAGACGACGGTACGAAGGCGGTCGCCTGGACCGTGCCCGCAGACGCCCGCACCGTCCAGGCCCGCAAGGGCCCCATGGGCAACCTGCTGAGCGGACTGCTGGTCACCCCGGCCGCCGCCCCGAAGGGCATGGGCAACTACCAGTCCTCCCAGGTCTACGTGAAGCTGGACCCGAACGTGCCCGACGCGGTGGAGCTGGCCCGCAACGCGGTCTTCAAGGCCGACCCGCTGTCGGTCCCCATGACGATCCAGGCCACCGAGGTCAGCGACCGCTTCGCCTCCATCCGGACCGGCCTGTTCGTGGGCGCCGCCCTCGTGCTGATGCTGATCGGCGCCAGCCTGCTGGTCTCCCAGCTGGAGCAGCTGCGCGAGCGCAAGAAGCTGCTGTCGGCGCTGGTCGCCTTCGGCACCAAGCGCTCCACGCTCAGCCTCTCCGTGCTGTGGCAGACCGCCATCCCGATCGGCCTGGGCCTGGCCCTGGCCACGGTGGTCGGCCTCACGCTCGGCCTGGTGCTGCTGCAGATGACGGGCTCGACGATCGCGGTCAACTGGACCGCGGTCCTGGGGATGGTCGGCATCGGCGCGGGCGTGGCCGTCCTGGTGACCCTGCTCAGCCTGCCGCCGCTGATCCGCCTGATGCGCCCGGACGGACTGCGCACGGAGTAACCCGGGCCTCGCACGGCCCGCGCACGCGGTCCCGTACGCCCGCTCCTAGTCCGTCAGCCAGACGGGGAGCGGGCGTACGGCTTCGCGCAGTGCGTCGGCGACGGCCCGGAACTCCTCCTCGCGGGCCGTACCCGTCCGCATGGCCAGCGCGATCCGCCGCGAGGGCGCCGGTTCGGCGAAGTACCCGGTGGCCAGGTGCTCGTTGCGGGCGGTCTCCAGGCGCAGCGCGGTGCGCGGCAGCAGCGTGACGCCGAGCCCGCCGGCGACCAGTTGGACGAGGGTGGACAGCCCGGCGGCGGTCGTGGTGACGTCCGCCCCGGCGGTGCGTCCCGCGTCGTGGCAGATGTCGAGGGCCTGGTCGCGCAGGCAGTGCCCCTCGTCGAGCAGGAGCAGCCGCAGCCCGCGCAGTTCCTCGCGGGGGATGTCCCTGCGGCCGGCGAGCGGGTGGTCGCGCGGGGCGAGCAGGACGAAGTCCTCGTCGAAGAGCGGCAGTTCGGTGACCCCGGGCACCCCGAGCGGTACGGCGAGCAGCAGCAGGTCGAGCCGCCCGCCGGCCAGCCCTTCCAGCAGCGAGGCCGTCTGCTCCTCGTGCACCTGGAGGTCGAGCCGGGGGTAGCGCCGGTGGAAGAGTCCGAGCACGGTCGGCAGCAGGTACGGGGCCACGGTGGGGATCACCCCGAAGCGCAGCGCCCCGGTGAAGGGGGCCCGTACCGCCTCGGCCTCCTCCAGCAGCCCGTCCATGGCGTCGAGCACGGCCCGCGCGCGGCCCGCGATCCGTTCCCCGGCGGGCGTGAGCAGCACCTTGCGCGTGGTCCGCTCCAGCAGCCGCACCCCGAGCGCCTCTTCCAGCGCGGACACGGATCCGGAGAGCGCGGGCTGGCTCATCCCGATCGCGGCGGCCGCGTCCCGGAAGTGAAGCTGTTCGGCGACGGCGGCGAAGGCCCGCAGCTGCGCGAGCGTCGCCTGTTTCGGTCCTCTGGGACCCCTATGAACCACAGTCACTGATAGGTACCTCCGATCACTGGGCACCAGGCTAGCTATTTCTGCAATCAATGCCGCTGTGTCAGCATGTGAGATACGTCCAACCCCCCGGAAAGCCCCCAAAAGGGTCACTTTCCTCTGCGCAAGGAGAGCACGTGCTCACTGTCGGCGACCAGTTCCCCACCTACGACCTGACCGCTTGCGTCTCGCTGGAGGCCGGAGCCGAGTTCGCGCAGATCGACCACAAGACCTACGAGGGCAAGTGGAAGATCATGTTCTCCTGGCCGCTCGACTTCACCTTCGTGTGCCCGACCGAGATCGCCGCCTTCGGCAAGCTGAACGAGGAGTTCGCCGACCGCGACGCCCAGATCCTCGGCTTCTCGCTCGACTCCGAGTACGTGCACCACGCCTGGCGCAAGGACCACGCCGACCTGCGCGACCTGCCCTTCCCGATGATGTCCGACATCAAGCGCGAGCTCTGCGCCGACCTCGGCATCCTCGGTTCGGACGGTCTCCCCATGCGCGCCGTCTTCATCGTGGACCCGAACAACGAGATCCAGTTCTCCATGGTGACCGCCGGTTCCGTCGGCCGGAACCCCAAGGAGGTCCTGCGGGTGCTCGACGCCCTGCAGACCGACGAGCTGTGCCCCTGCAACTGGAACAAGGGCGACAGCACCATCGACGCCGGCGCGCTGCTGGCCGGTGAGTGACGGATGTCCCTCGACTCCCTCAAGTCCGCCGTACCGGACTTCGCCAAGGACCTGAAGCTGAACCTCGGCTCGGTCATCGGCAACCAGGACACCCTGACGCAGCAGCAGCTGTGGGGCACCGTCCTGTCCTGCGCCATCGCCGCCCGTTCCCCGCGCGTCCTGCGCGAGCTGGAGCCGGAGGCCAAGGCCGCCCTGTCGCCGGAGGCGTACACCGCCGCCAAGGCGGCCGCCGCGATCATGGCGATGAACAACGTCTTCTACCGCACCCGCCACCTGCTCTCCGACCCGGAGTACGGCACCCTGCGCGCGGGCCTGCGGATGAACGTCATCGGCAACCCCGGCGTGGAGAAGGTCGACTTCGAGCTGTGGTCGCTCGCCGTCTCCGCGATCAACGGCTGCGGCCAGTGCCTGGACTCGCACGAGCAGGTCCTGCGCAAGGCCGGCGTGGACCGCGAGACGGTCCAGGAGGCCTTCAAGATCGCCTCGGTGATCCAGGCCGTCGCCGTCACCCTCGACTCCGAGGCCGCGCTCGCGGGCGAGTGATACCCCGTACGCGGCCGAAGGGGCCCCGCGACTCCGGTCGCGGGGCCCCTTCGCGCGTCTGCGGCTACCGCTTCAGCTTGGCCATCAGCGCCCGCATCTCCTCGATCATCGCCGCCTCGATCGCGTCCTCGTCTACGCCTCGGGCCCCTTCGGCCACGGGGGCCCCGTCGGCGACCTCGGAATGCCACTGCACCGTGAGCGTGAAGACCGCCCCTCCGTCGAGCACCATGAGCCGCGATCCGGCGTGCGCGTAGTACGGGTCGAGCACCGCGCGGTCGCCGAGGCCCGGCACCTCGCGGCGTTCCCCGATGTCCAGCCGGGTCCCCGGGTCCGTCCCCGCACCGGTGGCGAACTCCGGCCCCGGGTCGACCTTCTTGTGCAGTTCGACCAGCACCTGGGCCCCGTAGAGGACGGCCCCCTTCGCGTACTGCGTGCCGACCGAGCAGTACGCCCAGTCCCGCGCGAGGAACATGGCCTCGCCACTCTGGTGTCCCTCGAACTCCCGGCCGACGGTCTGGCCGAGCACCTTGAGGTCGAACTCCTTGCACAGGTCGACGGAGTGCCGGTAGTCGAGGCGCGGGATGCTGGAGGAACGGTCCTGCACGGCCAGGGTGCCCGCCCACACCGCCGAGGCCGCCACCACCCCGCCCAGCGCCCACAGCCACGGTCTCCGCGCGCCGCCGCGTACGCGCTCCCGCCCGGGCTCGCCCGGAAGGGCCTCCGCGGCCGCCTCCGCCCCGCTCGCCGTGTGCCAGTCCCCGTCGATCTCGGGCTCGCCGATCATCCCCGTGTCCCCCGTCCCCCGTGCCACCGCGCCTACCTGCGCAGCGCCTTCATCAGGCCGTGCATGTCGTCGATCATCGCAGCCTGGACCGCGTCGGAATCGGGCTTCGGCGGTTCTTCCGGGGCGGGCTCGTCCGGGCTCGGCTCGCCCTCGCCGCCCGACCACACCGACACGTCCATGGTGAACACCGCGCCCCCGTCGAGCACGGTCAGCCGCCACTCGCTCCCGTACTCCGTCTCCGAGATCAGCGCCCGTTCCCCGAGGCCCGGTACGGACCGGAAGTCCGGTTTGCCGAGGCCGATCCAGCCCACCGCACCGGGATCCGCCCCGAACTCCGGCGCGGGGTCGACGCGCTTGTGCAGCTCCATCGAGACCTGGGCCTCGTACGCGAGCCAGCGCGTGGGCACCTCCGAGTCGATCGGCGGCGTGCGCAGCATGCACATCGCGCGGTCCACGCCCGGGTGCTCCCACAGCCTCGGGGTGTAGTCCCACGCGATGCGCTCCGCCAGCCGGGCCGTCGCGGGCAGCTTCGCCGAGTCGCACAGGCTCAGGGGCAGCGCGTACCGCAGCGGCGGGCTGTGGTCCTGCGGGGTCGCGGCCCACCAGGCGCCCGCCCACAGCGCGGAGGCCAGGAGGGCCCCGCCGAGGGCCCACCGCCAGGGCCGGCGGCCGGACCGCGGGGACCCTGCGTAGCCCTGCCGCCCCTGCGAGCCCTCCAGCGCCTCCGGGCCCTCCGGCCCAGGCAGGCCGGACGAGCCGCCGTCGAACTCAGGCTCGGTTATCACCCGTACGTGTCTCCTCCGCCTCGGAAGCCGTCTGGCCAAGGGCCGTCGCACCGTGCGGCCCGGGGCCGACCGGGGAGAGCCCGTGGTGGAGCTGTTCGCGCGAGTAGGCCCGCAGGTAGCCGACCACGGTGTTGGTGACGGCGACCAGCGGAACGGCGACCACCGCTCCGCCGATGCCGGCGACGAGGCCGCCGGCCGCCACCGAGAGCACCACCGCGAGCGGGTGGACCCGTACCGCCCGGCCCAGGATGAAGGGCTGGAGCACGTGGCCCTCGATCTGCTGCACGGCCAGCACCACCAGCAGCACCATCAGCGCGGTGAACGGCCCCTGGGTCACCAGGGCCACGACCACGGCGAGGGCGCCGGAGATCACGGCGCCGACGAGCGGGATGAAGGCGAACAGGAAGATGAAGACGGCGAGCGGCACGGCCATCGTCACGTCGAGGAAGTAGAGGCCGAGGCCGATGAACACGGCGTCGATGAGGGCCACGAGGACCGTGCCCCGCACGTACGCGGTGAGGGTGCGCCAGGCGCGCGGGCCGGCGCCGGCGACGCCGGGGCGGGCGGCGGCCGGGAGGAGGCCCGTCGTCCAGGTCCAGATGCGCTTGCCGTCGTAGAGCAGGAAGAGCGTGGAGAACATCGCGAGCAGTATGCCCGTCAGCACTTCGACGAGGACGGTGACGCCCTGCAGGCCGGCGGAGGTGATCTGCTCGGTGTTGGTGCCGATGGTCTCGCTGAGGTTCTTGGCGATCTCGTTGATCTGCTTCTCGGTCACGTGGAACGGACTGTCCAGCGCGGCGAGTTTGAGGTCGTTGATGCCTTCGCGCAGTCGGGCGGAGAGGTCGTCGAGGTTGTCCATGACCTGCCAGACCACGAACCAGCCGACCAGCCCGATCACCACGAACCCGAGGATCGCGGTGACGGCCGTGGCAAGTCCCCGGGGCATCCCGAGCCGGCGCAGCCGGACCACGAAGGGCTGGAGCATCGCGGTGACCAGGAGGGCGGCGGCGAAGGCGAGGACGACCAGGCGGACTTCGCTGATCACCCGCATCAGGACCCAGAGCATCCCGGCGAGCAGCAGCAGCCGCCAGCTCGCCTCGGCGGCGACGCGGACGCCCCACGGGATGACGGACACCGGGTCGGGGCGCAGGGGGGCGGCGTAGACGGCGTGTTCGGCGCCGGGATGAGCCGAGGGCGCAGAGGGCGCGGCGGGGGTGGAGGGGGGTGCCGGGGAGGCGGAAGCCGGGGCCGCCGGAGACGCGGCGGTGCCGGACCCGGGGACCGGCCGGTCGCCGGAGGTCTCGGCCTCGACCTCGGCGCGCCGCTCCGCGAGCCGGGCCTCCACGTCGCTGAGGCTCTTGCCGAGCCGGCCGAGCCAGCCTGTCTTCGCCATGTCGTTCCCTTCCCCCCGCTCCGGACCGCGCGCCGGGGCACGCCTCGAAAGACCGTACACGCGAGGAGCCCCGCACCGTAGGACGGTGCGGGGCTCTTCGGGGTTGAGGCGCGCGGGCGCGCTCTCGTCCCGGGGGCCGGGTGGGCCTAGTACCAGTTGTTGGCCTGGTGGAAGTTCCATGCTCCGCACGGGCTGCCGTAGCGGGAGTTCATGTAGTTCAGACCCCACTCGATCTGGGTGGCGGGGTTGGTGCGCCAGTCGGCGCCCGCCGAGGCCATCTTCGAACCGGGCAGGGCCTGGACGAGGCCGTAGGCGCCCGAGGACTTGTTCACGGCCTGGTAGTTCCAGGTGGATTCCTGGTTGATGATCTTGGAGAAGCACTGGAACTGCCCCGCCGGGACCATCTGCTGGGCGATCGCCTTGACCTGGGCCACCGTGTAGGAGGCCTGGGGAGCGAAGGAGGAACCGTCGCGGGAGGCGGACCGGCTGGCGGCCTGCTCCTTCTCGTCGCGCTCCTGCTTCGCCTTGTCGTCGGCGGCCTTCTGCGCTTCGGCCTTCTTCGACTTGGCGTCCTGGGCGGCCTGGATGCGGGCCGCCTCCTCCGCCGAGCGCTTGGCGTCGGTGTCGGCGGCGTGCGCGATGGAGTCGGCCTGCTGCGTCAGGGACGCGTTCTGGACCTCCGCCTGCTGGCCGACCGGGATGTCAGCAAGGAGCGTCATCCCGGACGCGGTCGTCTCGAGATCGTTCGAGGCGGGGTCGCCAGTGGCAACACCCACGACGGCGCCGACGGTGGTGACGGCGGTGGCCGAAGCCACCGCGAATCCCCGAACCGAGATCCGGCTCACACGGTTTCCTTCCAGCAGCGTCCGCAGTGACTGCGCGGGCGCAATAGTGCCCTTGACGCTGGCCTCCATGATGATGCGGTCACTGGAGGCGCGGGCCCGTGGGCAACTCCCTTGCGGGAGTGCCGCGTGATGCTCCGGGCGGCATACGGCGAACGGTTGTGGAGTTAGCGGTACTGCGCGCATCTCACGGGAGATACAGGTGTGCCGTATGCGGGGCCTGACGGAAAACAGACTCTGCCGGACCTCGACGCCGCAGGGCAATTCTCCGTTGCGTGGGAAAGGTCACACCTGGCATGTCGCCACTGCTTCCGGCAAACCCCTGTGCGTGAGGGCGCCGCCCGGCTAGGCTCTCTGGCCTTTGCCGGGCGGCGCCAACTCACTTTCCCGCTATGTGCGTTTTACCTGTTTTGCGGCCCGTACGGACCGTCGGCCGGGCCCTACAGGTTCTCCAGCATCTCGGTGACCAGCGCGGCGATCGGGGAGCGCTCGGAACGGGTCAGCGTGACGTGCGCGAAGAGCGGATGGCCCTTCAGCTTCTCGACCACGGCGACGACTCCGTCGTACCGGCCGACCCGCAGGTTGTCGCGCTGGGCCACGTCGTGGGTGAGAACCACCCGCGAATTGGCCCCGATACGGGACAGAACGGTCAGCAGGACATTGCGCTCCAGTGACTGCGCCTCGTCCACGATCACGAACGCGTCGTGCAGCGAGCGGCCGCGGATGTGCGTGAGCGGCAGGACCTCCAGCATCCCGCGGTTCAGCACCTCCTCGATGACCGCCCGCCCGGCGACCGCCGAGAGGGTGTCGAACACCGCCTGGGCCCAGGGGCTCATCTTCTCGTTGGCGTCCCCGGGCAGGTAGCCGAGGTCCTGGCCGCCGACCGCGTACAACGGCCGGAAGACCATCACCTTCTGATGCTGCCTCCGCTCCAGCACGGCCTCCAGCCCCGCGCACAGCGCCAGCGCCGACTTTCCGGTGCCGGCCCGGCCGCCCATCGAGATGATCCCGATCTCGGGGTCGAGCAGGAGGTCCAGCGCGATCCGCTGCTCGGCGCTGCGGCCGTGCAGCCCGAAGGCCTCGCGGTCGCCCCGTACGAGCTTCACGTTGCCGTCGGCCGTGACCCGGCCGAGTGCCTTGCCGCGCTCCGACTGGAGGACCAGCCCGGTGTGCACGGGAAGTTCCGCGGCCTCCGGTACGTAGAGCCGATCCTCGGAGAAGAGCAGGTCCACCTGTTCCCCGGAGAGCGCCAGCTCCGTCATGCCGGTCCAGCCGGCATCGGTGATGGCGAGCTCGGCGCGGTACTCCTCGGCGATCAGCCCCACGGAGGAGGCTTTGATGCGCAGTGGGAGATCCTTCGAGACGACCGTGACGTCGTAGCCCTCGGCCTGGAGGTTGCGCGCGACCGCGAGGATCCGCGAATCGTTGTCCCCCAGCCGGAAGCCCGCGGGCAGGACGCTCTGGTCGGAGTGGTTGAGCTCGACGCGCAGGGTGCCGCCCAGATCGCCCAGCGGGATGGGTGCGTCGAGGCGTCCGTAGCGAACCCGGAAGTCGTCGAGCAGGCGGAGGGCCTGACGGGCGAAGTAGCCGAGTTCGGGATGGTGCCTCTTTGCCTCCAGCTCGGTGATCACCACGATCGGGAGCACGACCTCGTGCTCGTCGAATCGGGAGATCGCGTTGGGGTCTGCCAGCAGGACGCTGGTGTCGAGGACGTAGGTCCGCCTGTCGGGCAGGCGGCTCTTTGTGCTGGTCACCACGGAAGGACGTACCCCCTCGGAAGAGGTCGGGCCATGAAGACCGGACCGGTCATCGGCACCCCTGCGCGGGCCGACTTCCGGCCCTCCCGTCCGTCCGTGCGAACCGCACGTGCGTCCTGGTGCAAAGGGCCTCCCGGGCGGACGACCCCATGCCGTCCGCTGAGACTCGACACCCGTGGATCGGGCGTCGACCTGCAAGGGATATTCCCCGAATGGGTCCAGCCATGCCATGGCATATGACGGACGCTCGGTGAATCCCTGGTGAAGGCCTCGCGCGGAGGGTCCCGGGGGACGGACAGGGCGTACGGGAACACGGGTACGGCGCGCCACGGAGGAGTCCGGGCGCGCCGTGAGGTGCCGAGGGGGCGTCAGACAACCGCAGGTCAGGGGCCGTAAGGGGACCTGCCGAGCGGAGTCAGCTGCCGTAGCGCCGGTGGCGGGCGGCGTAGTCGCGCAGGGCGCGCAGGAAGTCGACCTTGCGGAAGGCCGGCCAGAAGACCTCGCAGAAGTAGTACTCGGAGTGCGCGCTCTGCCACAGCATGAATCCGGACAGCCGCTGTTCTCCGCTGGTGCGGATCACCAGGTCCGGGTCGGGCTGGCCGCGCGTGTAGAGGTGCTCCGCGATGTGCTCGATGTCGAGGATCTCGGCGAGCTCCTCGAAGGAGGTGCCCTTCGAGGCGTGCTCCAGCAGGAGCGAGCGGACCGCGTCGGCGATCTCCTGGCGGCCGCCGTAGCCGACGGCGACGTTGACGAGTATCCCGTCGACGTCGCGGGTGGCCTCTTCGGCCTCCTTCAGGACGCTCTGGGTCCCGGCGGGCAGGATGTCGAGGTTGCCGACGTGGTGGACGCGCCAGCGGCCGTCGGCGGCGAGGCCCCGGACGGTGTTCTCGATGATGTTGAGCAACGGGCGGAGCTCGACCTCGGGCCGGTCCAGGTTGTCCGTGGAGAGCATCCACAGGGTGACGACCTCGACGTCCGTCTCGGTGCACCAGCCCAGCATCTCGGAGATCTTGTCGGCGCCGGCCTGGTGGCCCTGCACCGTCGTACCTCCGGAGGCCTTGGCCCAGCGCCGGTTCCCGTCGAGGATCACACCGATGTGCTTGGGCGTCTCGTCATGGTCGATGCGGCCTTCCACCCGGCGTGCGTAGAGCCTGTACACAGGACGGCGTACCAGGTCGCGCAGCTTCACGATCTTCCAGCCCCTCCGAGCGATACCCCCGTGCGGAATGCGGTGGTCCCCCCACGTCCTCCACAGACCGCCACATTACTGCGCGACGGGATCCTGCATCCAACTCGGTCCTGTCACAAGTCCGTGATAGGGAGGACAACGTGACTGAAAACAATCCCTATCGGGCAGAGCCCTCGCGCTACGACTCCATGGAGTACCGGCGCACCGGCCGCAGCGGACTCAAGCTCCCCGCGATCTCCCTCGGCCTCTGGCACAACTTCGGCGACGACGCGTCCCTCGGGTCCCAGCGGGCGATCCTGCGCCGGGCCTTCGACCTCGGCGTCACCCACTTCGACCTGGCGAACAACTACGGCCCGCCCCCCGGCTCGGCCGAGCTGAACTTCGGCAAGATCTTCGCGCAGGACTTCGCATCCCACCGCGAGGAGCTGGTCCTCTCCACCAAGGCCGGCTACCTCATGCACGCGGGTCCGTACGGCGAGTGGGGCAGCCGCAAGTACCTGCTCGGCTCGCTGGACGCCTCGCTGAAGCGGATGGGCGTCGACTACGTCGACATCTTCTACTCGCACCGCTTCGATCCGGACACCCCGCTCGAGGAGACCATGGGCGCGCTGGCGTCCGCGGTCCAGCAGGGCAAGGCGCTCTACGTCGGCGTGTCCTCGTACACCGCCGAGCAGACGGCCGAGGCGGCCCGGCTGCTGCGGGAGATGGGCGTGCGCCCCCTCATCCACCAGCCCTCGTACTCCATGATCAACCGCTGGACGGAGGACGACGGCCTGCTCGACACCCTGGAGGAGGCCGGCATGGGCTGCATCTCCTTCGTGCCGCTCGCACAGGGGCTGCTGACCGGGAAGTACCTCAAGGGCATCCCGGAGGGCTCACGGGCCACCCAGGGCAAGTCCCTCAACCCGGACCTGCTGTCGGAGGAGGTCGTGCGCCGGCTGAACGGGCTGAACGAGATCGCCGCGCGGCGCGGGCAGACGCTGGCCCAGCTCGCGCTGAACTGGGTGCTGCGGGACGAGCGGATGACCTCGGCGCTGATCGGCGCGTCGAGCGTGAAGCAGCTCGAGGAAAACGTGGCCTCCCTGTCCGGAGCGCCGCTCTCGGAGCAGGAGTTGAAGGAGATCGACTCCTTCGCGGTGTCCACCCCCGGCGCCAACATCTGGGCCCAGCGGGGCTGACCTGCGCCTTTGCCCGGCAGTGCCGCGACACTGCCCGGAGACGAAAAACGGGCCGGTCCGTGGGGGGGATACGGACCGGCCCGAGGGGGGGGTTCCACCATAACCCTTCGTAAAGCGTGCTGCGCGCATCACCGCGACACGATTACCCTCCGGAGTCGGCCGGGAGCACTGAGCAGAGCCGAAAGGGGCCCTACAGCCCTTGCGGGGCCCGGCGGAAGCCCGTACGGACCAACCTTCCGGCGTCCCTCCCCAGGGGGACCCCACCGGGTGCGCCGGCTTGACGCCGAAGCCCGGACCGGGGGGCGGGTCGGACCCTAGGGTGGGCCGCATGGGGAACAGGGAACGGTGGCAGGACGGCGCGGCCACGCTCTACGTCGAGCGCGTCGAACGGGGGCCGGCGCCCCTGGAGGAGCCCGTCGAGGTGCCCCTGGAGGTGGCCGCCTCCTACCGGGCCCGCACGCGGGGCCTGCTCGGGCGGGACGGGATCGAGGGGGCGATGCTCCTGACCCCGGCTTCGAGCGTGCACACCTTCCGGATGCGCTTCGCCATCGACGTGGCCCATCTCGACCGCCGGCTCACCGTCATCGCGCTGACCACCATGGTCCCCGGCCGGCTGGGCCTCCCCCGGCTGCGCGCCCGTCACGTCCTGGAGGCCGAGGCCGGAGCCATGGCCGCCTGGGGCCTGCGCGTCGGCTCCCGGCTCGGTGTCCGTCTCACCACCCGCTAGGCGCCACCCTGCACCGGCGGTAGGTTGGGGCGGTTGAGCTGGGGTGGCAGGGGAGCGGCATGACCGAGAACGCGCGCATCAAAGCGCTGGAGCAGATCATGCCGGCGACCCACGGAGCCGACGAGGACATCGACTGGCAGGCGGCCGAGGCCGTCTGGGGCAGCCGCTTCCCCGCCGATTACATCGCCTTCATGGGCCGCTACGGCGCGGGCTCGATCAACGGCGAGGCGAGCGTGCTGCTGCCGCTGCCCAAGCCCGGGCTCCAGTGGGACCCGGCCCAGATGGCGGAGGAGACGGCCAACGCCCGCCAGGTCTGGGAGGCGGAGGGCGGCCGGGCCGCCTTCGACGTGGACCCGGAGTCGATCCTCGCCTGGGGCGTCACCGGCGGCTCCGACATCCTCTGCTGGCTGACGAACGACCCCGACCCCGACCGCTGGCCCGTTCTGGTGGTCGGCCGGCACACCGCCGACTCCTTCGCGGTGTATCCGTACGGCATGGCCGAGTTCCTCTACCTGCTGTGCAACGACGAGTTCGACGTGAGCCCGGTCGGCATCACCTTCTGGGACGGCGGCCACCTCAGCTTCGTGCACTGGCAGAAGGCCCAGCGCCGCTGGCAGGAGGGGCGCAACCCCGAAACGGGCGAGCCCGATCCGTACGCGGGCGACTTCGCGGACTGAGACCGTCCCGCCCCTCCCTTCCACCCCCTCCCACCCGTTCTGCCGCGCTCCGTGGCCGGAAACGGGCGTTTCGGCATGTCTACGCGCGTCCGAATTGCTGATCACATATCGGAAAACACCATTCCGAAATGCCGCAGTTGGAGCATTGAACACAAGTGCCGCCCCAATGGAACCGACCGCCCTCCCTCAGGAGAGAATTCCGGCCAACGGGCCACTGAGGGACACCACAGCCCGGAGTAACTCATAAGTAATAACGGGACTCAAAAGAAAATCAGGGGAATCCAACCGTGCGACGAAGAATCTTCAGCGCGGCCGCCACCACGGTCGTGCTCGGTCTGCTGATACCGCTGGCCGGCTGCGGCAGCTCCGGCGGAAGCGCTGGTGACGGCGGTGCCCTCCGCCTCGTCGCCGCCGAATACGGGGACAACCCGGCCACCAGTTCCAAGGCTTTCTGGGACAAGGTGACGGCTGATTTCACCGCCGCGAACCCCGGCATCAAGGTGCAGGTCCAGCTCCTGCCGTGGGCCGACATCGACCGCGAAGTCTCCCGCATGGTCAAGGCCGGCAACGCCCCGGACATGGCGCTCATGGGCGGTTACTCGGACTTCGCGGCGCAGGGCAAGCTCTATTCCGCGCCCGAGCTCCTCTCGGTCACCGCCGAGGCGAACTTCCTCCAGCCCCTCTCCGACGCCGGTTCCGTCCGCAACACCCTCTACGGCCTGCCCTTCGTGGCGAGCAGCCGCCTCCTCTTCTACAACGAGAAGCTGCTCACCGACGCCGGGGTCATCCCGAAGGACTCCAAGAACGGCTGGCAGCCCAAGACCTGGATGGACCTGAAGGCCGCGGCCACGGCGCTCAAGGCCAAGGGCGTGAAGACCCCGCTCGCCATGCCCCTGGGCCCGGAAGAGGCGCACGCCGAGGCGATGATCTGGGAGCTCAGCAACGGCGGCGGGTACGCCGACAGCAGCGGCAACTACAGCCTGGCCTCCGACCAGAACATCGCGACCTTCAAGTGGATCAAGCAGCACCTGGTCGAACCCGGTCTGCTCGGTCCCACTCCCCCGTCGCAGCTCAACCGCGCCGACGCCTTCGCCGCCTTCACGCGCGGCGAGGTCGGCATGCTCAACGGCTACCCCCAGCTCGCGCACGAAGCGCGCGCCAAGGGGATCACGGTCGGCGCCGTCGCGATGCCCGTCTCGGACATGCTGGGCTCCGGGGAGGTCCCGCCGAACGTGGGCGTGGCCGACTGGATGATGGCCTTCAAGCAGAACGGCCACCGCGACGAGATCGGCAAGTTCCTGGAGTTCGTCTACCGGGACAAGAACCTGGCGGACTTCGCCGGCCGCTACCACCTGCTGCCGTCCACCGTCTCGGCGTCCCGCACGCTGGCCGGATCCTCGGGCATGGACAAGAACGACCAGCAGTTCCTGAACGCCCTGCGCGGCGCTCAGCTGTATCCGGTCAACGACCCGTCCTGGGTGGTGATCAGCGACACCATCAAGCGCAACATCGGCCGCGCCGTGGATCCTTCCGGCGACCCGAAGGCCGTCCTGGAGGAGATCGCCACCAAGGCGAACGACGCCAGGAAGGGGCGCTGACCCGGCGCCCTGCCGGCATCGCTCCCGCTGTCGAGGAAGAACCCCCGAACGCCCCTGCCGAAAGGGACCTTCGCCCCGTGCCGCACCCCATCCCGGGCGGCATGATGGCTGGTACGGCTTTGATCCAAGGCCGAGGCCCAGTCGCCCGCAAGCGCCCACAAGGCGCGCGGGGCGGCCGGCCCACCCCTCCCCGCCCCACCCCTCCCCGCCCCACCGCTCTCCGTCCTAGCTGGCGCCCTGGTTCTTCGGCGTGAAGGCCGTGCGGTACTGCTCGCAGCTGGAGTCCCACGGCAGGGACCCGGTGAGGGTGCCGTAGCCGGTGCGGGTGACCGACCATTCCACCGTGTACACGCCGGTGTCGCACGTGATGCGCTTGCCGCCCGGGACCTTCGTACGCCCGGTCGCCGGCCTGTTCTGAAGCTCCTGGTGCACCCGCGCCACTTCGGCGCGCCGGGCATCGCGCAGGACGGCGTGCAGGACGAGCGCCTGCTTGCCGTCCTTCGTCGTCAGCACCTTCTTGACCCCCTGCGAATCCGCCACCGACCACGCGAACTCGTACACCGGCGCCCAGGCCAGCGTCTTGGGGTCGCCGACCTTGCGCTCGTACTCCTCGGCCCCCTTGGGGCCGGGGCGGGTGATCGTCTTGTACTGGATGGTGGGGTGGAAGCGGAACTGCGCCTCCACCTTGTGCATGTCGTCCTTGGTCCACATCGACTTCATCGACTTCTCCCCTCCGCTCGGATCCTGGAGGTACGCCGTACCGTCCGCGGCGGTGGCCGCGCCCGAGAGGGCCGGGGCGAGGGCCGCCGCGGCGGCGGCGAGGACGAGGACGGCGGTGCGGGTGCGGTTCATGCCCGGACCAACGGGACCCTCCGGCGGGCCGGAACGACGCCGGGCGCCCTTTCACCCGTACGGGATCCGGCCGGGCGGTGGTGGACGGGCGCAGGACGGCCGCTACGCCTGACCGGTCTCGAAGCGGCTGATGCGGCCGCCGCCGGGGGCGATGACGAACCGCCAGGAGGTGCGCATCTCTCCCCAGGTGTCGTTGCGGTAGCCGACGGTCAGGGTGCGGCCGCCGTCGGACTCGGACTGGACGTCCATATGGCCACCGGAGTCGAAGATCTCCCGGTCGATCCACTCGTGGAGGTCGCGCTCCGTTCCGTCGTCGGACATGGTCGCGTCGGCGGTCAGGAGCGCGAGGAAGGCGTCCTTGTCGTGCGCGTTGACCGCGCTGACGAGGGCGCCGACGACGGGGTCGGACAGCTTCCCGGGGGCGATGGCCACGGAGACCTCCTGGTCGGGCGTACGGACTTGCGTGCGCGACCAGGGAACACCCCGGGCGGCGGCGGGGCGTCGACCCTCACCCGTTCGCCGCCGGACGGCGTGTCAGGCGCTGGGGCCGGTGACCACCGGGAAGCCGGTCGGCCGGCCCTGTTCCTTCAACCAGGCGAGGACCTGGTCGAGGGCTTCGACGCTCTGGGTGCGGTCGCCGCCGCCGTCGTGGAAGAGGATGGTCGGGCCGTTGCCCATCTCGGCCTTGACCGTGCCCACGATCGCGGCCACTCCGGGCTTGCTGAAGTCCTTGGTGTCGATGTTCCAGCCGAGCGGGCGCATGCCGTTGGCGGCGGCCAGGGCCCGGCTCTCGGGGGTGAACGCGCCGCCGGGCGCCCGGTAGTACTCCACCTTGGCCCCGCCGCCCGCGGCGTCCTCGATCTGCTTCTTCGCGTCGAGGATCTGCTGCTGCTGGTAGGGGAAGGGCTTCTTGTCCATCCCGGTGTTGTGGTCCATGGTGTGGTCGCAGAGCCGGTGGCCGCCGGCGACGACCTTCTTGACCAGGTCGGGGTGGTCCTTGGCCTGCGGTCCGATCATGCAGAAGACCGCCTTCACGTCGTACTTCTTCAGGACTTCCAGCACCTTCGGGGTCCACTTGGGGTCGGGCCCGTCGTCGATGGTGATGTTGACCGTGTTCCCGCCGCTCTCCGACGCGTGGGCTATGCCGTCCGGGACCTGCCCGCCCGGCTTCCCGGGCGCCTGCGGGTCGCCGGCGCCCTGCGCGGGGTCGTCGGTCTGCCGGGAGACGTTCTGGTGGTTGGTGTCCTGGCCCGGGTCGACGAGCGCCGTCACCCCCCACGCGGTCGCGGCCACCGCCACCACCGCTCCGGCGACGGCGATCCGCGCCTTCGTACCCCGCATCTGCGTGCGCGTCATGAACCCCATGTGCTGTCTCAACTCCCCATATTCACGTCCGCCGTGTGACCTCGCACTGGTCAGGACGTCGGGCGCGGATGCGGGGTTCCAGCCGAATGGCCCATAAATTCCGGGTTGTAGGACTTTGGTCCTTGATCGTCCCGAATTCCGTCCCGACTGAAACCGAGGACGATCGGACCGGCCTCATACCGGACATCCCGGTCCAAGACCCGGGCTCTAGCCGGAGGTTCACCTACCCATGCGCAAGGCAGCCATCACATCCTCCTTCACGCTGCTCACCCTGATCGCGCTGTCGGTGACGGCATGCGGGGGCGACGGGGACGGGGGCGGGGGCGGGGACGTCGCGGGGGCCTCGCGGCCGGCCGCCGAGGTGAGCGTCGTACCGGCTGACGGGGCGAAGGACGTCAAGCCGAACGAGCCGCTCACGGCGCGGGTGAACAACGGCACCCTGACGGCGCTGACCGTGACGGGGCCGGACGGGAAGCCGGCCGAGGGCACGCTCAAGGACGGGGCGTTCACGCCGAAGGACGGTCTGGCGGTGGACACGGAGTACAAGGTGAGGGCGACGGCCGCCTCGGAGGACGGCAAGGAGACGGCGTCGGAGTCGACCTTCCGCACCCTCGCCCCGTCGAAGGAGCAGACGGAGACGGTGACCGTACTGCCCGCGGGCGGGACGACGGTCGGCGTGGGCCAGCCCCTCTCCCTCACCTTCGACCACAAGATAACGAACAAGGCCGAGATCGAGCGGCGGCTGAAGGTGACCACGAACAACGGCACCGAGGGCTCGTGGGGCTGGCTGACGGAGACCCTCACCGGCAAGGACCGCGTGGACTGGCGGCCGAAGGAGTACTGGAAGCCGGGCACGCGGGTGACGCTGGAAGCTCCCCTTTCGGGGGTCGACACGGGCACCGGCCGCTACCTGACGAAGTCGTACGCGACCTCCGCCACCATCGGCAGCAGCCAGCTGGCCAAGGTCGACATCCCCGGCCACCGGCTGACCCTGGAGCGCGACGGCCGAACGGTGAAGTCGATCCCGATCACGGCGGGCGATCCGGCGAAGACGCCGACGTGGAGCGGGAAGATGCCCCTCATGGCGAAGGAGGGGCGGATCAAGATGACGGCCGCTTCGGTCGGCCTGACCGGCTACGACCAGTGGGTCGACAAGTCGATGCGCATGACGGTCTCGGGCACGTTCGCGCACCAGGCGGAATGGGCGGAGAGCTACATCGGCTCGGCGAACAGGAGCCACGGCTGCATCGGCATGAAGACGGCGGACGCCACGTGGTTCTACGACCAGGCCCAGGTCGGCGACGTCTTCGAGGTCACGGGCGGCAAGGAAACGGTGGCCGCCGGCAACGGCTTCGGCGAGTGGAACCTGTCGTGGGAAAACTGGCAGAACCTCTCGAGCCTCACCGGCGTTTGAGCCACTACAGCCTCGCCGGCGTTTGAGCCTTTCCAGCCTCGCCGGCGTTTGAGGCGCGGGGGTCCGGGGGCGGAGCCCCCGACGGGTCCGGGCGGAGCCCGGTTTCGGGAAGGGGCGGGGTGGGGGAAGGCCCCGCGCAGCGGCCCCACGACCCGGCCGCGCCACCCGACCGCAGCCGACCGGCCCGGCCCGGGACGCGGGTCCCGCCCCGGGCACGCAGATGGGCCCGGCCCGGAGGATCCGTAGATCCACCGAGCCGGGCCCACCCCGAACCCACGCGGGAGCAACTCAGTGCATGACGGCCGCCTCCGGCGCCACCTCTGACTTCGCCGAGCCACCGCCACCGGACGCACCCGCCGGCCCGGCGCCCCGGAGGGGGACCTCCTTGACGAACCAGGCGGCCGCGAAGCCCAGTACCGCGATCCCCGCACCCAGCAGGAACGCCGAGTGCGTACCGGCGGCCACCGCGTGCTGGTAGGCGTCCCGGACGACCTCCGGAAGCTTCGCCAGACTCGCCGCGTCCAACTGCGCGGAGCCCGCCTTGGCCGCCGCCTCCGGACCGAGCCGGTCGGTCATGGTGCTGGTGACCTGACTGGTGAACAGGGAGCCCATCAGGGCCACGCCGAAGGAGCCGCCGAGCGTACGGAACAGGGTCGCCGAGGAGGACGCGACGCCCATGTCCTTCATCTCGACGCTGTTCTGGGCGACCAGCATCGTGATCTGCATCAGGAAGCCGAGACCGGCGCCGAGGACGGCCATGTACACGCCGGACATCAGGCGCGTCGTCCCGGTGTCCATGGTGGCGAGCAGGAAGAGCCCGACGACCATGAGCGCACCGCCGACGATCGGGAAGATCTTGTACTTGCCGCTGCTGGTGGTGATCCGGCCCGCGATCAGCGAGACGACCATCATCGAGAGCAGCATCGGGAGGAGCAGCAGGCCGGAGTTGGTGGCCGAGGCGCCCTGGACCGACTGCTGGAAGAGCGGCAGGTAGAGCACGCCGCCGAACATCGCGAAGCCGACCAGGAAGCCGATCACGGACATGAGGGTGAAGTTGCGGCTGCGGAAGATGTGCAGCGGCATGACCGGGTCGGCGGCCTTGGTTTCGGCGTAGAGGAAGCCGGCGGTGGAGGCGATGCCGACGGCGATCAGGCCGATGATCTCGGCGGAGCCCCAGGCGTACTCGGTGCCGCCCCAGGTGGTGACCAGGACGGTGGAGGTGATGGCGATGGTCAGCAGGGCCGCGCCGAGGTAGTCGATCTTGGGGCGCTCCGCCCCGTGCGTCTTCTTCGGAAGGTGCAGCACCGCGGTGACCATGGCCAGGGCCACGGCGCCGAGCGGCAGGTTGATGTAGAAGGACCAGCGCCAGCCCATGTGGTCGGTGATGGTGCCGCCGACCAGCGGTCCGCCGATCATGGCGAGGGCCATCACGCCGGCCATCATGCCCTGGTACTTGCCGCGCTCGCGGGGCGGGATCAGGTCGCCGATGATCGCCATGACGCCGACCATCAGACCGCCGGCGCCGAGGCCCTGGATCGCGCGGAAGCCGATGAGCTGGCCCATGTCCTGGGCCATGCCGCTGAGCGCGGAGCCGACCAGGAAGATGACGATCGAGGTGAGGAAGGAGCCCTTCCTCCCGTACATGTCGCCGATCTTGCCCCAGATGGGAGTGGAGGCGGCGGTGGCCAGGGTGTAGGCGGTGACGACCCACGAGAGGTGTTCCAGGCCGCCGAGCTCGCCGACGATCGTGGGCATGGCCGTACCGATGATCATGTTGTCGAGCATGGCCAGCAGCATCGCGATCATGAGCGCCATCAGGACGACCCGCACGCTGCGCGGCTTCACCTCCTCCGAGGTGTCCGACTTGATCTTGTTTTCCACCATGTTCCACTCCCCTGGCGCATACGCACCGGCCCCTGGGACTTACTTGCCGACCGGCTAGTTGACTACACTGGGGAAGGTAGACCCGCAACTAGCCGGGCGTCAAGTAAGTAATCGAGCGAGTAGTACAGGGGAGAGTCATGTCCAGCAGCAGTCCGCAGCAGCGCCGCGGCGATACGCGGCAGCGCATCCAGGACGTCGCACTGGAACTCTTCGCCGAGCAGGGGTACGAGAAGACGTCGCTGCGGGAGATCGCGGAGCGGCTGGGGGTCACGAAGGCGGCGCTGTACTACCACTTCAAGACCAAGGAAGACATCATCATCAGCCTGTTCGAGGACCTGACGCGGCCCATCGACGAGTTGATCCGGTGGGCGGAGGAGCAGCCGCGCACGCTGGAGATGAAGCGGGAGGTCCTGCGCCGCTACAGCGAGGCGATGGCCGGCGGCGCCTCGCTGTACCGCTTCATGCAGGAGAACCAGGCCTCGCTGCGGGAACTGACCATCGGCGAGACGGTGAAGAAGCGGCTCTTCGCCCTGGTGGACTTGCTCCGGACCGGCCAGGAGGACGCCCCGCTGGTCGATCAAGTGCGGTGCGTGAGCGCCCTGTTCACCCTGCACGCGGGAATGATGTTCCTCCAGCACGTGGAGGGCGACCCGGAGGAGACCCGCCAGGCCGCCCTGCAGGTCGCGACGGACCTGATCACCCAGGCCCACGGACAGGCGTAGCCCCCCCTTCGCCCACCCGATCATTCACTCGATCGAACGAACAAGACCCCAAATAATTACTCTCCGTAGTCAAAGCGGCTACTTTTGGTGAGGTGCGCTGCGGAAAGGCTGCGGCGCCGCCCGAGCCAAAGGCACCGCCGTCATGATGCGTCTCGCCCTCACCACCGTCGCTGCCGCGGCAGCCGTCTTCGCCGCCGCGCTCGCGCCGCAGGCGCCCGCCCCGGCCGGCCCCCTCTCCTACGTCGCCCTCGGGGACTCGTACAGCGCCGCCTCCTTCGTGCGCCCCTGGAACGCCGACGGCTGCGGCCGCTCCGAGCAGGACTATCCGCACCAGGCCGCGCGGCGGCTGAAGGTCAAGCTCACCGATGTCACCTGCTCCGCCGCCGAGGTCAGAGCGGGGCTGCTGGGTCCGCAGTCCGAGCTGAAGGGGCCGCCGTCCGTGCCGCCACCGGGTGGATGGGCCGCCAAACCGGCGCAGATCAAGGCCGTTACGGCAGCCGCCGATCTCGTCACGGTCGGCGCCGGCGGCAACTCCGTGGGCTTCGCCGAGATCGTCGAGGCCTGCGTGAAGCGGGGCATGGCCTCTTTCGGCACGGGCTCCCCGTGCACCGATCACTACGCGCGGGGCAGGGGCGCCGCGGGGCTCGACGCCCGGTTCACCGCACTGGAAGCCGATTTCGCGGCCCTGCTGAAGGAGATCCGCACGCGTGCACCGCGCGCCGGGGTGGCGGTCGTCGGCTATCCGGCCGTCGTGGACAGTTCCGCGGGCTGCACCTGGGGGTCCTGGCGCCAGTTCGGAACCGTCGCCAAGGGCGACATGCCCTGGCTCGACTCCGTGGAGCGCCGGCTCAACACCCTCCTGCGGGAGCAGGCCCGCAGGAGCGGCGCGGTGTACGTGGACACGTACTCCTCCAGCATCGGGCACGGGGTGTGCGCGGCCGCCGAGCAGCGCTGGATGTACGGGATCAAGGACAGCCTGACCGGGCCGGGCGACCAGAGCGACCCGCCCTCCGAGCTGTGCCGCTCCATCCCGGCCCGGGGCGAGGCCTGCACCGTGCTCCACCCGAACCTCCGCGGCGCCACCCACCAGGCGGACCGCGTCACCGAGGCCCTGACCGCGCTGGGGGCGACCAGATCCTGACCTTGGTCGGTGACGCGGGCGTGGCGGCGTACTGCGCCTCCAAGGGCGGGGTGATCCAGCTGACCAAGGCGACGGCCATCGACCACGCGAAGGCCGGCATCCGCATCAACGCCCTCTGCTCGGGCCCGATTTCGACCGAGCTGCTGGAGGGGGTCTTCCTCGCCAGTCCGGACCCGGAGGCCATGCGCGCGGACTTCGAGGCACGCACCCTCCTCGGACGGCTCGGCCGTCCGGACGAGGTGGCTTCGGCGGCCCTGTTCCTGGCCTCGGACATGTCCTCCAACATGACCGGCGCCAACCTCATCCTCGACGGCGGCTGGACCACCCGCTGACGGCGGGCCGGACAGGTCTCAGGAACCCGCCGCGGCCGCGGCGGCCTTTCCTTCCAGCTCGTCCGCCTGGAGCGTCAGCGCATCGGCATCGGCGTCCCAGGTCGGTCCGTACGCGTAAAGACTCAGGGCCGCTTCTCTCAACAGGGCCACGTCCTCGGGCCGCTGGAGGGTGATGAGCCGGTAGGCGAGGTTGCGCACCCAGACCGGCAGCAGCCCGTCCAGCCCTCGGCCTGGCAGATGATCGCGGCCGGTGCGGCTCCTCTCGCTCCTGGCCCCGGGCGAGAACCTGGCCGGAGCGGAGGACTCCGGCCGGCAGCGGCGCATCGACGTCTGGTCACTCCGCTGCGGGCGGCTTCTTGAACCGGTCGCGGAGTGTGCGGTGGACGGCTGAGCCGATGAGCAGGACGACGGCGGTGCCGAGGCCACCCAGCAGTTCGGGCAGAGCGGCGTGCAGGACTTCGTTCACCGCGTCACCGCCGCGGCGGCACGCTCTGCCTGGCGGGCGCCCAGGCGGTGGAGCTTGCGGCGTACCCGCTCGCCGTACGTCGCCGGCTGCGCGCTGTCGAGGGCGGCCGCCGCCCAGGAGTCGGCGCCGGCTGCCCAGGTGCGGGCCACCTTCTCCTCCGGCTCGGCGAGCTGCCGCAGTACGACGCCGACCCGCTGGTCGTGGAACTCGTCGTCCACGAGCAGCGACTCGGGGCAGCGCCGGTCGGTCACCACGTCGGCGAGGGTGAGGCCGTCGCCGACGGGTCGGCTCAGCAGGGTGACGCGTTGGCCGCGGGTCCGGTGTTCCCACAGCGGCAGCATCTGGTGGTGCGCTTCGTCGGCCTCCCGGCGCAGCAGGTGTCTGAGTGCCGGGTCGTCGGCCGCGCGGTCGCGGAGCCGGTCCACCCAGTCGCCCAGCAGGGCCATCTCCACGGCCGCCCGCCACCGTGCGGGATGCGCCAGCCCCAGCCAGGTACGGCTGAACTCGTCGACCGTGACGTGGTCACCCTCGATGGCCGCGTTGCGGGCGACCAGCGCGTTCTGCAGCAACAGCCGCTCGGAGCGGGTCAGTTGCCACGGGAAGGCGGCGGCCAGAGCCAACAGCACGCTGGAGACGGCGCGGTAGAGGTTCGGCATGAGGTCCCTCCGACCCTCCTCGGACATATGAGGGAGGAGTGCCAGGAGCCTCATGGCCGCATGGGTGACCCCGTGCAGGATCTCGGGGTAGTGGCCGGAAGCCCGTTCCGCGCCGATGGCGGCCCGTTCTTCCGCCGTGCCCGGATGCTGGGTTTCGGCGACGCACGCCGGGCAGACGCTGACGGACTCCAAGGTGATCATGGGCCTTCCTTCAGGGTGAGGTTCTCGAGGTTCTCTCCCCCTGGGCGCGGGAGCCGGCCCAATCGGCAAAGAATCTTCTGAGCGCCGCCTGTGGCCTCCGTCACGTCCCGTGCCCCGCAGTCGAAGATCGGGAAGACTCGGAGCATGGTTTCGGTAGTGCAGAACGTGGCGATCGACTGTGCGGACGCCTACGAGTTGGCCCTGTTCTGGAGCCGGGTCACCGGCTCCCCGCTCTCTCCGGAGGACCGGCCGGGTGCCCGGGAGACTCAGGTGCTGTTGGCGGAGGGGCCGGTGCTGTACTTCAACCAGGTTCCCGAGGCCAAGACGGTCAAGAACCGGATCCACCTGTGCCTGCGCCCCGAGACCTCGCGGGACCGGGAAGTGGACCGGCTCCTGAGTCTCGGAGCCACCTTCGTCGGCGACCACCGGGAGCAGGACGGTTCGGGGTGGGCGGTCCTCGCCGACCCCGAGGGCAACGAGTTCTGCGTCCTGCGCAGCGACTCCGACCGCACCGCCGCGCACACGCCCTGACGGCAGACTGGGCCCATGGACTCAGGACTTGCCGCACTGCTGGGCGCTGCCGTCGGTTCCGCCACCACCCTGGGGGCCGCATTCGTCAACGGCCGTGCCCAGGCACGGTCCCAGCACGCCCAATGGCGCCGCCAGCATCGCCGCGACGCGTACGCGGGCTACCTCGGCGCTCTCCATGACCGCGACATCGCCATGGACGCCGTCCTCGACGCGCTGCGTTCGGACCGACCGGACCTCGCCGATGTGGACGAGAAGATAGGCCGCTTCATCGCTCTGGCCCGCGAGGTCCATCGGGTGGGCGAAGTCGTCATCCTCGAAGGGCCGGCGTCTCTCGCGGACGTCGCGGACCGCGTTGCCAAGGCCTCCGGCGATCTCTCACACGTCATGCGACGCATGGCCGACAACGCCCACGCCGGAATCACGGCCCACCGGGCCGAAGACACCGCCCTTGCCGCCGAACGCGAGCGAGCCCTCTACCAAGCGGTCAAGGATTTCCGCCTCGCGGCCCGCAACGTCATCGGCAAAGCCGCGTGACCGCGTCGCCGTTCGTGCCGGCCCGGCGCTACTGAAATCTGGGTGGATGAGTGAGCCCTACCAGGCCGGGCGTGGATCCTGCCGCTCGGTGGAGAAGCCGGGCGGAGCGGTCGTCTCCGTTCGCCACAGCAGGCCCGGCTCGGGTGGGCACTCCTCAGTGGTCGGCGCGGGAGGGTGTAGACGCCTATGGCCAGGAAGTGACACCTCGGTCAGCACGCCGTCTTGGATCATCCACAGCCCGAAGCAGTCGTCTTCCTCGTCATGGATGAGTACCTGCACGCTCGCCGGGTTCGGCCACGCCAGGGACTCCAGGTGTCGAAACAGGCCGGATCGCCTTCGGTTGAACTCGCTCACCCACCCGTCGACATGGTAGAGCGGCTCGAAGCGGCCTCCCCAGTCGCGCGAGTCGTCCGGCCGTGTCAGGGGTTCCATCACCTCGCCCGCGAACGGTGCCAGCACGATGACCTCAGCGAGTCTGCTCATGCCGAAGTATCTGCGCACTCGATGGGCCGGCGGCAATCGAATTCCAAGGTACGGCCAAGGGCACCGGCGAGACCACAGGGCGGCGGCGGGCGAACAGCTCCGACATCACCCGATCAAGTTCAGTAGCGGGACTCTCGGGACTCGCGCCACCGGGTGAGTTCGGCTTCCACGTCGAATTCCTTGAGGTTCAGCGGGGGGCCGGGCGGGGGCCTGCGCAGGGCCGTGCGGATCTTGTCGTTGATCTCCGTGAGGAGGGCGCGGGCCTGGCGTTCGGTGCGGGCGGCCTTGAGCGCCTCCCGGGCGTCCTCCGCCTCCTTGCGCAGCGCGAGCGCCGGCGGGAGGACCGCGAAGCCCTCGCGGTGCAGTTTGCCCTTGATCCACCACAGCTCGTCGTACGGGGCGTCGAGCGAGGCCAGCGGTTTGCCGAAGCCGGGCAGGTCCGCGAAGTCCCCGCGTTCACCGGCCTGTCTGATCTGGCGGTCCACGAAGGATTCGAAGCTGACACCAGGTGGTTTGCGCTCGGTCACGTTGCCTCCCAAGGGTCCCCGCCAGCATAACTCCGGCGTGCCGACGGCCTCAGAGGCGGCGGTCCGACTCCTTGATCGGGATGTCGTTGATGCTGGCCTCGCGGCGGCGCATCAGGCCCGCGGCGTCGAACTCCCACTGCTCGTTGCCGTGGCTGCGCCACCACTGGCCGCTCGCGTCGTGCCATTCGTACTCGAAGCGCACGGAGATGCGGTTGTCGGTGTACGCCCACAGTTCCTTGCGCAGCCGGTACTCCAGCTCGCGCTCCCACTTGTCGGCGAGGAAGGCGCGGATCTCGGCGCGCCCGTTCAGGAAGCGGTCGCGGTTCCGCCAGGCGGAGTCCTCGGTGTAGGCGAGGGCGACGCGCTCGGGGTCGCGGCTGTTCCAGGCGTCCTCGGCGGCCTGCACCTTGGCGCGGGCGGACTCCTCGGTGAAGGGCGGCAGCGGCGGTCGCACGGAGGGAGAGGAAGGAGTGGCGGTCACGGTGGGACACCTCTCGGCTGGGGAGAGTGGAGAACGGTCGTTCTCGGCTCTGTCCCGAGAGTAGAGAACGGGCGTTCTCCGCGCAAGCGATTCTGGTCTACGCTGCTTTCATGCCTTCAGCCCCCGCCCCGATGAACGACGAAGAGGCCCGCACCCGCCTGCTGGACGCCGCGGAGGCGCTGTTCTACGCCGAAGGCATCCAGGCCGTGGGCATGGACCGCATCCGCACGGAGTCGGGCATCCCCCTCAAGCGGCTCTACCGGCTCTACCCGGCCAAGGAAGCGCTGGTCACCGCCTATCTGGAGCGCCGCGACCGCCGCTGGATGGCGAGCCTGAGCGCAGCGACCAGAGGACAGGCCGACCCCGTCGGGGCGGTCTTCGAGTGGCTCGCGGAGTGGTTCTCGGAGCCGGACTTCCGCGGCTGCGCGTTCCTGAACGCGTACGGGGAGCTGGGCGCGGGTCCCGCCGGGGTGCTGGACGTCGTACGCCGCCACAAGGCGGAGCTACGGGCGCTGCTGGCCGGCATCGCCGGTCCGGGCCGGGAGGGTCTGGCGGAGCAGCTGCTGCTGCTGGTCGAGGGGGCGACGGTGGTCGCGGCCCTGGAACCGGGCCCGGGGGCGGCGGTGCGGGCGCGCGAGGCGGCGTACGTCCTGGTCCGGGCGGACGGGACGGGCTGACGGAAGGACTGGCGGAGGGACTGGCGGAGGGACTGGCGAAGGGACCGACCGAGGGATTCACGCGGCTGCCGAGTGAGCGGTTACGCGTCGTACACAAGCGCGTCGCATTGTCAGCTTTTAACTGGTGTTGGGACCTTTGTCCACCGGAAGACCGCATTCGGCGGTCACCCTCCGGTTCCGTCGCTTTTCCTCGCGGAGGAAACACCCTTGTCTGCTTCCCGCTGCACGTCGGCCGCCCTGGTCGTCGCGGCCGTCACCGCGACCTGCCTGATGCCGGCGATGCCGGCTTTCGCCGCCGGCTCGCCGCACATCCGGTTCTCCCAGCCGTACGTCCCCTCGATCGCCGCCGGAAAGACCGGCCGTGTGGTGATCGTGGCGGAGACCAGCGGCGATCCGGCCCACAGCAGCAGCTTCCGGATCACCGCGCCGGAGCGGACGACCTTCCCCGAGGCCCGCTTCTACTGGAACGGCGACCGTGCGGGCGCGCCCTGCACCCTGTCGGGCAACGCCCGCCAGCTGACCTGCGACGCAGGGACCCGGGCGGGCTTCGCCTTCCCGGCGCAGAGCGACACCCGGCTGGGGGTACTCGTACGGGTGGACGCGGATGCTCCCGAGGGAACGACCCTGGACGGCGGCGAGTGGGCTGCGGAGGGCGCCTCGCCCGGTCTCTACGCGGTGTCCACCCCGGTGACGGGGCCCAAGGGCGACGACGGGCACGACGGGCACGACGGGAAGCCGGGCCACGACGGAAAGCCCGGTCAGCACGGCCGCCCCGGCCCCAAGGGCGACAAGGGTGACCAGGGCGAGCGCGGCGAGAAGGGCGAGCGCGGGGACCGCGGCGACCGCGGCGAGAAGGGGGACCGCGGCGAGAAGGGCGACCACGGGCCGAAGGGGCCGCAGGGGCCCAAGGGCCACAAGGGTCCGAAGGGCGACACCGGCCCCGCGGGACCGAAGGGCGACCAGGGGCCGGCCGGAGGCCCCCAGGGCCCCAAGGGCGACACCGGCGCACCCGGCCCGAAGGGCGACACGGGCCCGGCGGGCGGCCCGAAGGGCGACACCGGCCCCGCGGGACCGAAGGGCGACCAGGGCAACGAGGGCCCGACGGGACCGGCCGGCGTACCCGGACCGGGCGGACCCCAGGGCCCCAAGGGCGACACCGGCCCGGCCGGCGGCCCCAAGGGCGACAAGGGCGACAAGGGTGACAAGGGCGACCGCGGGGACACCGGACCGGGTGGACCGAAGGGCGACCGAGGCCCCAAGGGCGAGCAGGGCCCGAAGGGCAAGCCGGGCCACCCCGGACCCAAGGGCGAGCAAGGCCCGAAGGGCAAGCCCGGCCTCCCCGGACCCAAGGGAGACCAGGGTCCGAGGGGTCCCAAGGGCCCGAAGGGCGACCAGGGCAAGCCCGGAACGTGCAAGTGCGGCAAGGACCACGGCGGCAAGGACCACGGCGGTAAGGACCACGGGGGCAAGGGCGACCAGCCCGGCAAGCCGAAGGCCCGCATCGTCAGCGACAAGCTGCACGTCCGCACCGGCCCCGGCACCCACTACAAGAAGACCGGCGGCGTGATCAAGTACGGCGCCGAGGTCCAGGTGCAGTGCAAGACCAACGGCACCACGGTCGACGGCAACGCCATTTGGTACAAGCTCGCCGACGGCCGCGGCTGGATCGCCGCCCGCTACGCCGCGAACCTGAACCGCATCCCCACCTGCTGACGCAGCGCCACCTGCTGACGCACACCCGCCCTTCGGTGCGCATCGAGGCCCCCGAGCCCCGGTGCGCACCGAAGGCGTTTTCCGCCCCGTGGAAGACACCCGCACGGACAACGAAATCCGCAGTAGCCCTCCACCCAGACCGCTAATCCCCACCTTCAACAGGTAGCTGAACAAAAGAAACCGAAGAGTAGCCCTTGTGCCCCACCGCCACCGCGGGCAAGATCTAGCCCTTGTACGCGGCTCAGAAGGGCGCAGCCAGTGGTGAGCAGAAGGCCCGGCACCCACGGAGGCGGCCTGCGCGCCGGCACTCTGGGGACGTTCGACTCCATCGTCATGGCGGTCGCGGGCTGCGGGCCGGCGTACACCGTCGCCGCGACGATCCCGGCGCTCATCGCCACCGTCGGGGTCGCGAGTCCCGCCGTGCTCCTCTACTGCGCGATACCGATGACCGGCATCGCGCTGGCCTTCCGTCATCTGGGCCGTCTCGACGTCAACGCCGGGGCCAGTTATGCCTGGGTGGCCCGCACCCTGCATCCCTTCCTCGGTTTCCTCAGCGGCTGGGCCCTGGTCGTCGCGGCGACGGCCTTCCTCGTGTCGGCCACCCTCCCGGCCGGCAGTGCCACGCTCGCCCTCGTCAGCCCGGACCTGGCCGCGCACACCGGCCTGGCCACGGCCGTCGGCGCCGGCTGGTTCCTGCTCATGGCGGGCGTGGTGGCGCTGGGCGCCCGGATCAGCCCGTACACCCGCCGCGTCCTCACCGGCGTGCAGCTCGTGCTGCTCCTGGCCTTCGCCGTCGCGGCCCTGGCCAAGGACGGGAACGCGGCGGAGTTCTCGCTCTCCTGGTTCGGCTTCGGCCACTTCGACGCGTCGCACAGCTTCGTCGCCGGTGCGCTGATCGCGGTCTTCACCTACTGGGGCTGGGACGTCGCCAGCAATCTCAACGAGGAGACCCGGACCAGTCGCCGTTCCTTCGGCCTCGGCGGACTGATCGGAGTCGCGGTGTCGTTCGCGGTCTTCGTCGTCTTCACCCTCGCCACCATCATCCTCATCGGCACGGACGCGGTACGGGAGAACCCCGACGGCTTCCTCTCCGTGCTCGGCGACGCAGTCTGGCCGGGCTGGGGCGGCCGGCTGCTCGTCCTCGCCGTCGTGCTGTCCATGGTCGCCACCCTGGAGACGGCCCTCCTGCAGGCGACCCGCACGCTCTTCGCCATGGGCCGCGACCGCACCGTGCCCGCCGCGTTCGGCCGCATCCACCGGGACTGGCAGACGCCCTCCGTCGCCACCGCCACCGTGGCGGCCGTGGCTCTCCTCCTCTTCGTCGTCTCAGCAACGGCCGGCTCCGGCACGCAGTTCGTCCGGGACGCCCTCAGCGGCGTCGGACTGCACATCGCCTTCTACTACGCCCTCGCCGGGCTGGCGGCCGTGGTCGCCCATCGCAAGGTGCTGTTCCGGTCCGTGGGCACCTTCGTCTTCGTCGGGCTGTGGCCGCTCGGCGGATCCCTGTTCATGGTCTGGATCTTCGCCATGTCGGTTCCGGAACTGACCGGCAGCGCCCTCGCCATCGGCCTCGGGGCGCTCGCGCTGGGGCTGGTCCCGATGGCCTTCTCCCGGCTGCAGGGGGTCTCGTACTTCCGGCCCAGGCCGCTGGATCCGGCACAGGACGCCTTCTACGAGGAGCAGGGCTCGGGACCGGTTCCCGGACCGGGCCTCGCGGCGGCCGAACGGCGGGACGACGTACTCACCGACTTCTGACGCCAAGCCGAGCACGCGCGTCGCCCCCTCCCACCGATCCGAGGACAGTCCATGGCACCCTGGCCGCGCCGCCGCCGTTCCGGCGCAGGAGCACCGGTCTACGACCAGGCGTTCGGCGACCGAAGCCTGGAGCAGTGCCGCCAGGACATGGTGATGGGCCGCTGGGAAGGGGCCCGCGACCTCCTGGCCGAGCACCCCCGCACCGACTGGGACCGGCGCGCGCACCGCATCCGGCTGCTCGCGGACGCGGCGGCGAGCCGGCGCACCGTGGACGTCTGGTACGCCGCCGACCCCACCGATCCGGACGCGGCGGTCCTGCGCGCGGAGACCGAGGTGATGCGGACGTTCGCCGCGGCGCGCAGCGGGGCGATGCCCGCGAACGACAGCCTGGACCAGGTGGCCGGTCTCTGTCTGCGGGCCGCCGAGCTGGCACCCGAGGACCCGTACCCGTACGTCTCCCTCGTGACGATCGCCAGGCTGTACGACCGCGGCGACCCGAACATGGGCCACTGGTGGAAGGAGCTCCGCGCCCGCGACCCCTACCACCGGGAAGGCCACCATCAGGCGCTGCGCTACTTGTCCCCGCGCTGGCACGGATCGAACGGCGAGGCCAACAACTTCGCCTGGGACGTGGCCGTCTACGCCCCGCCCGGCTCGCCGCTCGTGGTGCTGCCGCAGGTGGCGCGGGCGGAGCAGTACCGGCACCAGACGGAGGCGGAGGGGCGCACGGCGATCGGCCTGGCCTACCACTGGAGCGGGGACCGGGCGCGCTGGGACCTGCGCAACGCGCTCGACAACTGGGTCGCCCACCGCACGGTCGCGTACGCCCAGGACGTCGCCGACCTGAACTACCTCGCCCACGGTCTGGTCCACGCGGGCATGGAGGACCGGGCACCGGCCGTCTTCGCCCTGCTGGACAACCGGGCCACGCGGGTCCCGTGGTCGTACAGCGGCGACGCGGAGAGCCTCTTCGTCCGCTGGCGGGACAAGGCCCTGGCCCTGCCGGAGCAGCGCCCGGAAAAATCTTGAAAGTTCTCGTCGGGGGATGTCGAGAACCCGTGCCCTGCTCCGTCTCCTCAGTGGAAGCGGCCAGAATGGGCCGCACGGCACGGAGGAGACCATCATGGCCAAGTACCTGCTTCTCAAGCACTACCGCGGCGCCCCGGCTTGCGCCAACGACGTCCCCATGAGCGAGTGGACGCCGGAGGAGATCACGGCCCACATCCAGTACATGCGCGACTTCGCGGACCGGCTGGAGGGCACCGGCGAGTTCGTCGACGGCCAGGCGCTCGCCCCCGAGGGGACCTGGGTCCGCTACGACGGCGAGGGCCGCCCGCCGGTCACCGACGGCCCCTTCGCCGAGACCAAGGACCTGATCGCCGGCTGGATGGTGATCGACGTGGACAGCTACGAGCGCGCCCTCGAGCTGGCCGGGGAGCTGTCGGCGGCCCCCGGTGCGGGCGGCAAGCCGATCCACGAGTGGCTGGAGCTGCGCCCCTTCCTGGCCGCGCCGCCGACCGTCCCCGAGTGCCACTGACGTGGACGAGCCCCTGGACGAGGCCTTGGACGAGGCCCTGCTCCGGAGCCTCACCCCGCAGGTCCTCGGAATCCTCGTCCGCCGCGGAGCAGACTTCGCGGCGGCCGAGGACGCCGTCCAGGAGGCGCTGCTCGAAGCGGTGCGCGTCTGGCCCGAGGACCCTCCCCGGGATCCGAAGGCCTGGCTGGTCACCGTGGCCTGGCGCCGGTTCCTCGACGCGACGCGGGCGGACACCGCCCGCCGCCGGCGCGAGGACCGGGTGGAGGAGGAACCGGCGCCGGGCCCCGCGCCCGCGGTGGACGACACGCTCCAGCTCTACTTCCTGTGCGCCCACCCCTCCCTGACCCCCTCCTCCGCCGTCGCGCTCACCCTGCGCGCGGTCGGCGGACTCACGACGCGCCAGATCGCCGCGGCCTACCTCGTCCCCGAGGCGACGATGGCGCAGCGCATCAGCCGCGCCAAGCGCACCGTCGCCGACGTCCGCTTCGATCGCCCCGGTGACGTCGGCACCGTCCTGCGCGTCCTCTACCTGGTCTTCAACGAGGGCTACTCCGGCGACGTGGACCTCGCCGCCGAGGCCATCCGCCTCACCCGCGGTCTGGCGGCCTCGATCGACCACCCCGAGGTGTCGGGGCTCCTCGCCCTGATGCTGATCCACCATGCCCGGCGTGCCACGCGCACCACCCCCGACGGCACGCTGGTCCCGCTCGCCGAGCAGGACCGCACCCGCTGGGACAAGGCGCTGATCGCCGAGGGCATCGGCATCCTGCATCCCGCCCTCGCCCGCGACCGGCTGGGGGAGTTCCAGGCGCAGGCCGCCATCGCCGCCCTCCATGCCGACGCGCAGACCACCGAGGAGACCGACTGGGTGCAGATCGTGGAGTGGTACGACGAGCTCGTCCGCCTGACCGACAGCCCGATCGCCCGCCTCAACCGCGCCGTGGCGGTCGGCGAGGCCGACGGCCCGCGCGCCGGCCTGGCGGCGCTGGCGCAGCTCGACCCGACGCTCCCCCGGCACACCGCGGTCGCGGCCTACCTCCACGAGCGCGACGGCGACCCGACCACGGCGGCCCGCCTGTACGCCGAGGCCGCCCACCAGGCCCCCAACCTCGCGGAACGCGACCACCTGACCCGTCAGGCGGCCCGCCTGAACTCGGCCCGCCGCGCCTGATCTCCGCCTCAGTCGGCGGCGTCGCACTTCTCCTGGTCGTAGCCGCCGCGGTGGGTGAGGACCTCCGTCATGTGGCCCTCCGCCCAGGCCTTGATCCCCTTCATGAGCCCCTGGAGCGAGCGGCCGAGGTCGGTCAGCTCGTAGCTGACCGTGACGGGCACCGTGGGGGTCACGGTCCTGGTCACCATCCCGTCGCGCTCCAGTGAGCGCAGCGTCTGCGTCAGCATCTTCTGGCTCACGCCGGAGATCCGGCGCTGCAACTCGGAGAAGCGCATGGGCTGCGGCTCGTCGCCGGGGGTGGTCCCCGGGCCGTCCCCGCCCAGGGCGGCGAGCACGAGGGCGACCCATTTGTCGGAGATGCGCTCCAGGAGCTGGCGGCTGGGACATTGCGCGAAGAACGCGTCGTACTCCGCCTTGGCTGCGGCCCGCCGCTGGGATGCGGTCGTGGTCGGCATGGCTCATCTCCCCGCTCGGTCACTTAGGCACCTTGAGGTGCCTCCTTCCCGCCGGTCAGCAGGTGCCTCCATGGTGGTGACACGCCCAAGCGATGGCAAGGCCATCCACCTCACCGGGCCTTCACGAAGGAGCAGTTGACGATGCAGCACACCACTTCCCGCCGCGCCGTGGTCCGCGTCCCGTCCGGGCCCCGGTCGATCGAGACCGTCACCGTCCCCCTGGCCGAGCCGGGGCCGGCGCAGATCCGGGTCAAGGTCGCCGCCGCGGCGGTCAACCCGGTGGACCTGGGGGTGGCCGGGGGCGTCTTCCACCGGCTCGGCCTGGTCGACCAGCCCCAGCACACCGGGCTCGGCTGGGACTTCGCCGGCACGGTCGACGCCGCCGGACCGGGCGTCGAACTCCGGGTCGGCACGCGGGTCGCCGGGTTCCTCGACGGCTTCAACCGCGACCACGGATCCCATGCCGAACACCTCCTGGTCTCCGCCGCGAAGGTCGCCGTCGTACCGGACACCCTGGACCTGTTCGGGGCGGCCGTGGTGCCGCTCAACGCCACCGCCGCGGCCCAGCTCGTCGACCTCCTCGGCGAGGCACCGGCGGGGGCCGGGCGCCTGCTGGTGACGGGCGCGGCCGGCGCGGTGGGCGCGTACGTCGCCGTACTCGCCCAGGACAGCGGCTGGCAGGTGACCGGGACGGCCCGAGCGGCCGACGAGCCGTTCGTACGGAGCCTCGGCGCCGACTTCGCCACCGGGGTCGGGCAGGGCTGGGACGCCGTCGCCGACGCCGGAGCCCTTCAGGAGGACGCCCTGCGGGCGGTGCGCGACGGCGGCCGCTTCGTGGGCGTGCAGCCCGCGTCCCGACTCCCCGAGGAGCGCGGCATCACCGTCGAGGTCCTCTTCGCCCGTCCCGACGGCCCGCTCCTCGCCCGACTGCTCGAACGGGCGGCGACGGGGGAACTCCCGGCCCGCGTGCACGCCGTCACCCCGCTCGCCGAAGCGGCCGACGCCTACGAGGCGATGGCCAAGGGCGGCGTCCGCGGCCGGATCGTCCTCGTCCCCTGACAGCCCCCGATTCCACCAACTCCACCGCCGACCACATCAACGAACAGGACAGCCGATGCTCACCACCCTTGCCACCGTTCTCGCCGGCCTGCTCGGCGCAGCCCTCATCGCCATGGGCGCGATGGTCTTCGCGAAGCCGCAGAACGCCGCCGGCTTCGGCATCCCCGACACACCGGTCGCCGACCCCGCCTTCCGGTCCTGGCTGCACGTGAAGGGGGCGCGCGAGATCGTGTGCGGGATCTTCATGTTCGTGCTCATCCTCGTCGCGCCGACGTCGGTGCTGGGCTGGTACGTGCTGACCTTCGCGGTGATGCCGATCGCAGACGCGGTGATCGTGCTGCGCAGCGGCGGGCCGAAGGCCACCGCCTACGGCGTCCACGCCGCGACGGCGGCGGTCATGGTGGCGACCGCCATCGGCCTCCTGCTCTGACCCGGTCAGGACGCGGACGCCCCCTGCGACGATTACCGCTACGGCTACGGCTTCCGCCTCACATCGGCCACGCTCACGCCCTCCTCCTCCGAGGCCCCGAACGCTTCGACGCTCACGCCGCTACCGGTTCCCGTGACCTCCAGGGCCAACCGGCTTCCCATCAAGCGCAGGTCGACCCGGGCCCGGGGCGCGCCCGCGTGGTCGGGCATCCGGTGGACGTACGCAGCCGGGTAGCCGAGCTCCGTCAGCTTCTTCTGCATCACCTGGTAGTCGGCCGTCTTCGTGTTCTTGAAGACCTCGCCGATGCGCCGGACGTGGTCGCCGCCGAAGCACTCCTCCGCGGAGTTGAGCGTCACCTCCTCGTAGGGGTCGGCCGGGGTGACGTCGGGGTCCGGCTCCGGCGGCGGGGGAGCATCCGACGGCAGGGGTACCGGGCCGCCCTCCCCGCCCGGCAGCTCCTCCGGCTCGGGCGGGACTCCCCTGGTCTTCAGCTCCCTCGGCTTCTCCAGTTCCTCGACGGAGACGCCCTTCGCGTCCGCGACCTCCTGATCGCAGCTCGACGGCGTGTTGTTCATCAGCTCCAGGAACTTCAGGAACTCCTCCTCGCTCGGCTCGGCATCCCGCGCACTCGCCGCCGAGACCGCACTGCCCGCGAGGGCCTGATCGGTGGCGGCCTTGCCGGTACCGCAGCCGGACAGGACGACGCAGCCGAGTACGGCCAGCAGCAGGGACTTCGGGAGGAGGTGTGATCGCATGCCCGCAGCTTGCCGGGACCCGTCCACCGGCCACATGAGTACGCCTACTCACCCACCCTGAGCAGGTCACGCGGCACGACCGCACATCGGACCATCCGGCTCGATGCCGGGAAGGCAACCAACCGCGCACGGACCGCTGTTAGCCTCGCCAGACCTTGATCGAAAACGGGGAAGCGGGAAACATGCGTACGGCGAGAACAATGGCAGGCGTCGTCCTGTCGGTCACCTTGGCGGCCGGCTGCAGCGGCGCGGGGGGCACGGACGGCAAAGGCACGGGCGGCGCCTTCGGCGAGCAGCTCGAAGCGGCCAAGCCGGCGGTCAAGCTGAGCGTGCCGCCGCAGTACGACGGGGCCAAGGGCTGGGACGAGACCCTCGGCTGGGTGCCCGATTCGGTGAGCACCCTGCCGGTGACGGACGTACCGCGCACCGACCTGGTCGCGATGCTCTACGGGTCTTCCGACGGATACACCGTGCAGGCCAAGGCCGCCGCCGGCGGGAAGGTCGGCTGGAGCTCCGCCCCGTGGAAGGTCCCGACGCCCATCGGAGCCGCCGAGGGCGAGGCCTCGCCCGAGGACGAGGTGGAGATCCCCGACCTGATGGGCTTCGAGCAGGACGGCCGGGGCTATGTCGTCGCGTGGGCCCATGGAATGAGCGGCAAGGACGCGCTGCACGAGGGTACCGAGGTGGTGCGGCTGGCAGTGTTCCCGTCCGACGCCTCGGGCTCGGGGGTCAAGCCCTTGCGGGAGGTGGACGTACCGGTTGAGGCGTCACCGCACGAGGTCCGGGTCGGCGCGCACGGCGGGCGGCTGCTCGTCGCGTACGGGGACCGCGGGCCGTACCCGCGCTCGGGGGCCGCCGTGGACGTGACCACCGGGGCGGTCACCCCCTACAAGGACCTGAACAAGCTCCTGCCCCAGTGCGTTCAGGCCTCCTGCACGACGAGCCGGGTGATGGCGGTGACCCCCGACGGACCACTGGTCTCGATGGGCGGGTCAGGCTTCGGCGTGCCGGGACGCTGGTTCAGCGACACGGTCCGCCCCGACGGGGTTCAGCCGAAGGCCGGCGTCCTCAAGCAGTGGAACGGCAGGGCGTACGGGGTGGCGGCCGGCCGCCTCCTCGCCTCGTGGAAGAACGGAGAAACCTTCGACAAGCCGCGTCCCGACACGTGGTCGGTGCACGACGTCCGGACCGGCGCTCTTCTCGCCCGCATGGAGTGCGCGTCCGGCGAGACCGAGGACATCCTCTCCGAGACCCCCGACCACCGGACCTTCGCCTCCCCCTCGGGCCGCTACCTCGCGGCCGGCCCGGTCACCTTCGACCTGGAGCGCAAGCAGGGCATCTGCCTGGCGGGTGACGGTAACCGCAAGACGATCAACCTCGACTCGGTCCGCGACGACGGGACTGCCTACGGAGAGGTCGAGGAGGAAATGGGATCGACCTCCGACGCGTCCGTCGTCCAGGTCGATCTCAACTCCGCCTCCGGCGAGGCGAAGGTACTGGGCGTGGGAGTCAACGTCCCGCTCGTCACCGGCCTGGGCGGCAGTGGACTCTTCATCACCCGCGACGAAAACAAGCGCATCCTGATCTCACTGCGCCGGGACGCCTGACCCGGTCGAGGTGGCGGGCGTGCAGCACGGGGCTCGAGGCTGCGCACTCGGGCGTGTACCCGTATCCGGTACCAGCCGGGACGTTCACGCGTCCGGTGTGGATACCGGTGAGGATGTAGGGGTTTCCCGCGGCCGGGTCGGCGGCGATGATGAAGGCCATGATCGTCGCAGCCACCCAGTTCGCCCCGGTTGCCGGGGACATCGACGCCAACGTCCGTACCATCGCCGGGCTGATCCGGGCCGCCGGGGCCGACGGCGCCCGTGTGATCGTCTTCGCCGAGCTCGCCGTGACCGGCTACGAGCCGACGCTGATCCGGGACACCCCCGGCCTCGTCCTCACCGAGGACGACGCCCGCCTCGAACCCGTACGGGAGGCGCGCCGTGCCGTCTCGGCGGCGGCGGTCGTCAACGGTCCCGTGCACACGGCGGAGGGCCGGCCCGCGGTCACCTCGCTCGTCATCGGTCCGGATGGCGGCCTCCTCGCCCGGTACGACAAGCAGCACCTGTACGGCATCGAGCAGGAGGTCTTCGCAGCGGGCCGCCGGGACGGCCGCTTTGAGCTGGAGGGCACCCGGTTCGCGCTGGCCACGTGCTACGACAACCGCTTCCCCGGGCTCGCCGAGCGGGCCGCCGCCGACGGCTGCACCGTCTATCTGGCGAGCTCGGTGCTCTCCGCCGACAACGACTCGTTCGAGAAGGTCTATCCGGTGCGGGCCCGGGAGTTCGCTCTCCACGTGGTGCTCGGCAACGTCCTCGGCACCAACGAGGACGGCGTGGGCTGCGGCGCCGCCGGCGCCTGGGGAGCGGACGGCGAACGGACCGCCCACGCGGGCACCGAGGTACCGGGCCACGTGCTCGCCGAGGTCGGCTGAACCGGCGGTCGGGCCAACGGAACATCCCTGAGTCCCTGGGCTAGATCAGGTCGATGCGTTCCTGGGCGATGGGGTAGCCGGCCCTCGCGAAGTGGGCGGCCATCGGAACGTTGGTCTGGTCGGTCCCGGCGACGATGCGGTCCACGCCCTCGTCGGCGAGCTTGTGCGTGGCCTCGACGAGCAGGTCATAGGCGTATCCGTGGCCGCGGTGCTCGGGCACGACGCCGATGTAGCCGATGAGAGGGTCTCCGTAGTGGCGGGCGGGGACGCTCAGGCCGACGAGTTCCCCGGCAGGGTCGTAGGCAAGGCGCCACCACTCGCGCGGGCTCGGCAACCAGCGCAGGTAGTCCAGTTGTTCCTGGGCGGCCGCCTCCAGCCCGGATGCGGCAACGGTGCGGCGCACATGGGCGTCGAGACTGCCCTGGTGAATGCGGCGGAAGACGTCGAGGACCGCCGCGTCGTCGGGCTCGGGACGGAATGCGAGGCGGCCCGGGCGCACGGGCAGGCCGCAGTCCGGCGTCCAGCGGTAGCGGAAGCGCTCGACCAGAGGAGACATGCCTGCGGCGACGGCCGCGTCGATCCGGGCCTGCGCCTGCTCCCGGACTGCGGGGACGTCGCGCCAGCCGGGCGGCAGCTTGAGCGAGTACTCGGCGTGCAGCGGCGAAGCGCGGAGCAGGTCTACGGCCGCGCTGGCGTCCGTGAAGTCGAACCAGTCCAGAGCAAGCGGCTTGTCGTCCTTGGGTCCGGCCCACCAAGCTGCTCGCGCGACGACGACGCCGTCGCGCAGGGCCACCCAGGTCCACTCGGGGCGGTACTCACCGGCGGCGGCCATCCCGCTGTAGGTGTCGCCGAAGGCGGCGAAGCCGACCAGGCCGGGATCGGGCAGGGATTCGAAAAGTGCTTCCTCGCCCGTGGCGAGGGAACGGATGACCAGATCGGTCACGTGAAGGTCCTTCCGGGGAGCGGCGCGCTCCCCTTCAGATCCCCGGCGTCCTCGGAACGGGGTGGGAGCACATGAGAGTCAGCTGGCTCACGGTTCCCACCTCCTTCTTTTCTGCCGTCGAGGACGCGGGCCGAGCGTAACAACGTGATCGAATGACCGACAACGCGATTTTGCCTGCCGCACGCACCCCCTCTCGACCCGCCGCGAGGTACTCGACGTTCTCGCCCCCTCAGACCGGCACCCGGGCCGTGCGTGGAAGCAGGGACCATCGCTCGCCGCGATGCCCGCACCCCGCGCCCCACGCCCCGCACCGAGCGGCCGGTCCACATCGGGTCCGCCCGGACATCGACCGCCAGGCAAACTCGACCGCTCCCGCCCGGACCGCCGACAGCGGCGGCTGACGATCCCTCCCCTGGAACCGGGACCCCGCGGGGAATCGACGATGGTGGCTGCCCCCTCTCGCCCACAGTCGGCGCGAAGCCGAGCCGCCCCTTTGCCATCGACGCAGAGCAGGTCCGCGAGCGCAACGGGCGCCGGCTCGTGCCTACAACTCCGCGCAGTCCTTGACGCTCCGGTGTCGGGGACGCCGCACGGCGGGCGCCCTGATCAGGATGCCGGGCTCGGGCACGCCACCAGGTACCCGGCGGCCCCGGCGACCGGCAGGCTGGCCCAGGTCCGGGTCCCGCCGCCGGGTTCACGGGACTCCCCGAAGCCCCAGGCCCCGCCGCAGTCCCGCACGACGGCGGCCATGACCCGTAGGGCGGTCCTGCGGCGGGCTTCGCAGTGGGCGGCGAGGCGGGGGTGGGTGTGGGGAGCGTGGCCGTCGTACACGGTGAGGCGGAGCGCGTCTTCGCGGTGGCGGAGGGCGAGGTACAGGCTCCGGCCCGGGTCCAAGTACCAGGCTGCGGCGATGAGTTCCCCCACCACCTGTACCGCGGCGGGCACGACCCGGTCGAGGTGATGCGCGTGGAGCACGGACCGTACGGTGCTGCGCGCGATCTGGGCGCTGTACGGCTCCCCGGGCACGGTCAGGCTGCACGAGAGCCCATCGGGCGACGGCGGCTCATCGCTTGGCGGGCAGGCGTCGAAGCAGCCGGGGCTGGGGGGCATGAAGGGGCTGAGCATCACGGACTCCCTGTCATGAGCGGGTTGCTCGCGCGGGTGGGGGCAGTGGCTCGTCGCCGAAGCCGAGGCCCAGGCATGCTGCGGCGATGCACTTCCAACTCCCTTGCGTGAGCGGTGCATTACCGAATGTAGCGCGAGCGGGCCTTTTTTGGCCCACCGTCCGGCAGAAGTCAGCCGTTCGTGCACGAGGGGCGGGCGACGCGTAAGACTGCACCCCATGACCGCGAGGACAGCTCCCACCGAGCGCCAGAAGCGACTGGGTTACGAACTGCGCCGAATGCGCACGTCAGCAGGGATGTCGGCCGAGTTCGCAGCGAGCCTCCTCGCTGTGGACCGGGGCGCGATCTCCGCCATGGAGTCGGGCACACGCGCCATCTCGACCGAACGGATCCGAACACTGGCAGCCAACTGCCAAGTGGACGACGAGCGGTACATCGCCGGGCTGACGGACATGGCTCTGCCCGCCGGCCCACGCTGGTGGGACCGCTACCGGGGTCAGGTACCGCAAGGCTTTCTGGACATCGCCGAGTTGGAGTCCCGCAGCATCCGCATGCGGGTTGCGTACCCGCTCCACATGCCGGGGCTGCTCCAGACCTCGGACCACGCCCTCGCCGTGTTCCGCATGGTCATCCCCGCACTCCCCGAGCACGAGGTCGCACTACGGCTGGCCCTGCGCATCGAGCGCCAGAAGGTCCTGGACGGCGAGAACGCTCCCGCGTTCGTGGCCGTCGTACACGAGGCCGCCCTGCGGATGCGGTTCGGCAGCGCCGACGTCCTGCGGGCACAGCTGAACCACTTGATCCAGCGCTCCGAACAGGAGAATGTGACGTTGCTCGTCCTCCCGTTCGAGGCGGGCGGCTTTCCTGGAGCGGGACAGACGGTGCTCTACGCGGAGGGGCCGACGGCGCAACTCGACACCGTGCAGATCGACAACTCGCACGGGCCCGATTTCCTCCACGCCGAGGCCCAACTTGCGAAGTACCGAGGCCATTTCGAGCTGATGGAGCGGCTGTCGCTACCTCCGGGGCCCTCCCGGGACTTCATCCGCACCATCGCGAGCGAACTGTGAGAGGGACACCGTGACTGACGTGACCTGGGAGGACCCCTTCTGCGGCGAGGGGAACTCCTGCTACCGGATCGGCGTGGACGGGGAGGGCAACAGCTACATAGCCCTGTCCGGCCAGGAGGACATGTACCTCACGGACAGCCGCGAGGCCCTGCAACAGCTGATCAGAGACATCAAGGCCGGCAAGGCCGACCACCTGCTGACGGACTGACCCCGCCCCCCGCCGGAGCGGGTGACGGGGTCAGTCGCCGCTACTTGCTGCTGCGCGGGAAGGTGATCTCCACGCGGCGGTTCTTCTTGCGGCCTTCCTCGGTGCCGTTGTCGGCGATCGGGTAGTCCTCGCTGTAACCGCGGACGTCGAACTTGACCGCCGGGTTGGTGACGGTCTTCGCCAGCTCGGCCTGGACGGCGTCGGCGCGCTTCTTGGAGAGCTCCTTGCCGTGCTCGTAGCTGCCCTGGTCGTCGGTGAAACCGAAGACCCGGACGGTGGTGGCCTTCTGGGAGTTGATCTCCTGCGCGATGGCCTGGATTCGGGCGGCGGCCTGGGCGTTGAAGATGGCACTGTCCTCGGGGAACATCACCTCGGATTGCAGCGCCATCATGACGGTCTGGTTCGTCTCCTGGCGCCGTTCCTCGCCGCCGATGTCCTCGACGACCTCCACCATGTCCAGCACCTTGGGGGCCGCCAGGATGCCTCCCTGGGGGAGCTTCAGCCCTGGAGAGTCGGTCTTGATGGGTGTGGGCGCAGAGGCCGAGGGCTCCGTGCCCGGGGGTACAGACGGCGTGACATCGTCCGCGTAGGCACTTGTCGCGCCGATGAAGTGTGCACCGGCGATGACGAGACCGGCGACGGCCGTGGCAGCGGGAAAGCGATGGCGTTTGGTCATGGGGTCACCCGGATATTTTGATGGTGGCCGCGGCAAAGGTCGGCAGACCGAATACGACCTCGGTGGTGGTGGCTGGTGGTGCGGGGAACTGAGCGAAGAAGCCAGCACTCTCCCCGCTCTTGATGAACGCGAGACCCGTAGTGCATGCACACCGCCCCTCTGTGTCACGCAGCACGAGGTAACGCTTCTTGCCCACGGAGTCGACCAAACTCGCGCCGGCAACCGACGCGGGACTGGCAGTCTTCTCATCACCGCGCAAGGGCCCGATGTTGGAGAACGTCGCGGAACCTGTGTTCTTGATCTGACCGCTGACGGTGACGTACCCATCTTGGTCGCGTACAGCCGAATTCAGCTCCAAAACGACGCCGGACGGCCCTTGCGCCGTAGCAATCACCTCGAGAGGCCCCGACCCTTTGCTGGCGGTGGGTGCAGGCTGCTGAGGGCTACTTCCCTGACTCTGGGGAGTCTCGGACTTCGTCGGCTCCTTCGCCTTCTCGCCACCTCCGCCGCACCCGGCCAACGCGAGGGCCAAGACCGCCGCAACCGCAACGGCCGCTCCCCCGCGGACCTTCGCCTTCTGCCGCATGCTCATGTACGCCGTTTCCTTGTCTCTCGTTCGATGTCAGTCGGCCAGTCGCACAGTGAAGAGTTTCCTCGCCAGCCTGTACAAGGAGCCGGGGTTCGACGGATCCACGGTGATCAGCGATCCGTCCCGGCACTCAATGTCGACAGGACCGCCACCCCCGGGTGGTGGCGGGGTGGTCGCGGGCTGCAGGAAGCACCGTGGTTCGATCAAGGCCGTTGCCCTGGCACGGGCATGCACGTTCTCGGTCCCCGGGATGACCGAGTCCCCGACCGTTCCGTTGGTCGTCACCGAGACGGTGAACTCCGGGACGTCGAAAGCACATTCCGCCGTGGCATCGTTCGAGCCGGCGAAGGCATTCGCCTGGGCGCAGGCCCCCGCGGTATCGAAGCGACGGCCCCTGATGATCTCGTCCCAGTCCTCCGGTGTGAGGGTGAGGAGATTCTTGCCCCGGAACGCGTTGTCCCTGACCTTCTGGGCTGCCGCGAGCGCCGCCGCGTCGGCAGCACCCTGCGCATCGCTGCGCGTGGCCCCCGCCATCCCGACGGCGACGAAGGCCAACGCGGCGAAGAGCATCAATGCCATCATCACGGCATAGAACGGGAGGACCTGACCCTGATCACGCCGGCCCGCACCAGCCATCAGGTCGTGATGTCCGCCAAGACCGCCGAGATGGCGGCCGCGATGTTGGCCGCAAGTCCGCTCCCGATGATCGCCGCGATGATCAACCCGATGATCACGATGATCCCCAGGTACTCGAAGACCGTCTGCCCCTCGTCCGCCCCCCGCCGCAGGCGGTTCTTCCGCTCGACGATCGCCTTGAGCAGCTTGAGGTTCTGCATGGGAGTCCTCTCCAGAGCCGGCGCCGTTATCGGTTCGCGGACGGTACTTCGACGCACCAGCAGTTGCAAAGGGTCCCGGGACCCAATTACGGACCCACTGCGCACTCCGTCTACCCATGGCCAGCCACCCCCGGACGGGCGGTTCCCAGCCAACGGGCTATCGCCTCGCTCCTGGTGGCGGTCTGGAGCTTCGCGAAGATCCGGTTGATGTGGTTCTTGACCGTCTTCTCGCTGATAAAGCAACTGGCTGCGATCTGCTGGTTACTCATGCCGGAAGCGATGAGATCCATGACCTCCTCCTCACGCGAACTCAGCCCGTACACAGCATGGTTGGGAAGACGCTCCGAAGACTGTCCCACAGTTCGTTGCGGATGCGAAGAGGTCCGGAGTTCCGCGAGCACCGCGCTCGCCGCCGTCGGACTGAAATGGGCGCGGCCCGCGCGCACGTCGCGGACGGCTTCGACGAGGTGATCCGGCGTGAATTCGCCGTGCACCAAGTAGCCCCCCGCGCCCAGCAGCAGCGCCTCGCGGACGATCTCCGACTCCTGGCTGTACGTCAGCATCAGGATGGGAGCGAGCTGTACCAGGTGAGGTAGCGCCGAGATGCCGTCCACCCCCGGCATCCGCACGTCCAGCAGAACCACATCAGGGGCATGGAGCCGTGTCAGGTGCAGCGCCCCGCGGCCGTCCGCCGCTTCGGCCGCCACCTCGATGCCCTCCGCGGTGCCCAGGAGGGCCGCCAGCCCGGCCCGTACGACCGGGTTGTCGTCGGCGATGAGCACACGCAGCGGCGCCATCACGCACCCCTCCCCGCGGCGAGGGCCGACAGGGGAAGGGCCAGCCGGACCTGAGTCCCCGGCTGCCCGCCCGGGCGGGGTCCTATGCGGAGGCGGGCGCCCATCTCGGCCGCGCGTTCCGTCATGCCCAGCAGGCCGAATCGGCCCGCGCCGTGCAACGACGCGAGGTCGACGCCGTTCGGGAGGCCGCGGCCGTCGTCCTCGATCACCAGCAGCAGGTCGGAGGCAGCGACGGCCGCCTCGACCGTGATCCGTGCGGCTCCCGCATGGCGACGGGCGTTCTCCAGGGCCTCACCCGCCACCGCCAGCAGGTGCCGGGCCACCGGAGCGGGCACCAAGGGCAGGGTGCCGGTCACGCGCAGCTCCGCGATGTCGGAGTCGATCCGGGCCCGGAGTTCGGCGGCCAGGGACACCCCCGGCTCGTCCGGGTCCCGGCGCAGGTCCGCCAGTACGTCACGGGACTCCGCCGCCGCGCGGCGGGCCGCCCCGGCCACCAGGGCGGCCTGGCGGCGGAGGGTCGCCGGGTCGGTGGTGCGGGTCAGGGAGTCGGCGGCGAGGGCGAGGCCGTGCAGGGTCTTGGCGACGGAGTCGTGCAGCTCGCGGGCCAGGTGGTCCCGTTCGGCCTGTACCGCCTCCGCCACGGCCAGGCGGGCCCTGGCCTCCAGCAGGGCCTGGCCGGCCGTCCCGAACCGGAGGAGCAGGCCGCGCAGGCTCGCCCCGGCCGCGCCCGCGAGGACGCAGAGCACCGCCAGCGTCAGCGCCTCGGCGACCACCGCCACCACGGCCGCCTGGACCACCGCGTAGACCGCCGCACCGGGGCGGCCGTAGACGATCCCGGCCAGCAGCGGGGTGCACACCGAGGCGAGGAGGAGCGGGGAGCCGGGGGTGGCCGTCAGGAACAGGAGTCCGCCGAAGAGCGCCCAGTCGACCGCCAGCGGCCAGCGGTGGCGCAGGAGCAGCGGGCCGAAGCGCTCCCAGTCGCGGAACAGGACGTAGGACAGCAGGAAGGTGAGCAGCACCGCGCCGCCCGCCAGGTGCGTCGGCGTCCCGGGTGCCGTGCGGCTCAGCACCACCGGTGTCCCGAGGGCGATCATCACGAGGCGGAACGCGAAGACCTGACGGCACAGCGCCTGCAGGGCGTTGACCTGGAGGGCGATCGGCAGCTTCACCGCGGGGCGGGCGGAGGGCCGGTCCCGGGCGGCGGCGTACGCCGTGACGTCCAGCGAGGTGGCAGCCATGGCTCAGCCGCCTCCGAACAGGCCGCTGAAGTCGACGTCAGCTCCGTACACGAACCCGCCGATCAGCAGGATCATCGTCCCGGGCAGCATGAACGTCGTGACGGCGAAGGTCGCCCTCGGGACGGCCCTGGCAGCCCGGCGGCGGGCGTTCTGGGCGTCGGTGCGGCGCATGTCCTCGGCGATGGCGATCAAGGTGTCGACGATCGGGGAGCCCAGTTCCTCGCCCTGCTGGAGGGCGGTGACGAACTGCGCGACCTGCTCGGAGTCGTTGCGGCGGCGCAGCTCGTCGAAGGCCTGGCGGCGGCTGACGCCCATGGTCATCTGCTGCAGGGTGATCCGGATCTCGTCGGACCAGGGGCCCTCGTACTTGTCCGCCACCCGCTCCAGGGCCGGGCGGAAGCCGATCCCGGCGCTGACGACCACCGCCAGTACGTCCAGGAAGTCGGGCAGGGTCCGCTCGATGTGGTCGCGGCGGATCCGGATCGCCGACCAGAGGCCGGCCTCGATCCAGAACACCCCGAAGGCGACCATGACCAGCGCCAGGACCAGCTGCCCGTTGATCAGCATGGCGAAGGCACCCACGCCACCGAGGAGGGCGTACACGGCACGACGCGCGGCGTAGCGGTCGATGGTCAGGCCGGACGGGTTGCCGGCGCGGTCGATCTGGCGGCGTTTGCGCGCCACCCGGTCCGGGCCCATCAGGCGCAGTATCAGCGGCGCGTAGCGGATGCCCATGCGGTCGATGAGGGAGCCGACGGCGGTCGTGCGGGTGGCGCCGACCTCCAGGGCCAGCATCAGGTCGCTCGGGAGTTGGGTGTCGGCGCGGTAGAGGCGGATGCCGTGGAAGACGCCGAATACCGACAGGGCCACGGCCAGGGCCAGGAGCAGCGCGATCATTCCGGCCTCCTCAGACGGCGATCTTGGTCAGGCGGCGGATGAAGACGAAGCCGAGCGCGAAGAGCCCGAGGGCGACGAGTACGGCGCTCTGCCCGACGACGGACCCCGTCATGCGGTCCAGCGCGCCGGGCATCATCGCGTCCACCAGGAGCAGGGAGCCGACGCCCATGACCGGTACCAGGTACGCCGTGACCGTCACCTGGGACAGCTGCGTACGGACTTCGCGGCGGGTTTCCTTGCGCTGTTCCAGCGTCACCGTCAGGTTGCGCAGGCTGCCCACGATGGCGCCGCCCGCGCGGGCGGACAGGACGAGGGTGGAGACCAGGACGACCAGTTCCCGCGAGGGAAGCCGTTCCTCGATCTCGCCCAGGGCCTCCTCCATGGAGTGCCCCACCGCGAGCCGGGCGGCGACCCGGGCCAGTTCCTCGCCGGCCGGTGCCTCCAGTTCCTCGGCGGCCATGCCGATGGCCGTGCGCAGGGCCAGGCCCGCCTGGGTGGCGTTGGCGAGGATCCGGGCCACGTCGGGGAGCTGGTTGATGAACCGCTCGGTGCGGCGCGACCGCTGCCAGTTGAGGAAGGCGTTGGCCCCCCACAGGGCGATCAGTCCGGCCACCGGGCCGAAGAACGGGGCCAGGAAGGAGGCCGCGACCAGCCAGATCCCGGCGACCGTGGCCAGCATGTAGACGAAGTACTCGCCGGCGGTGAGGTCCAGGCCGGTCACCGCGAGCTTGCGCTCGATGCCGCGGCCCAGCTTGGTCGTGCGCAGGCGCCGGTCCACGCCCGGGAAGCGGCGCCTGCGGCCGAGGGGGGCCGGGAGGCCGCTCGCCGAGAGGCGCTCGATGAGCGCGGCGCGCTGGGCACGGCCGGTGGCGTAGGCGTGGATGCCGAGGACCGCCAGCACGCAGGTCAGCAGCGTGGCGCCGAGGGTGAGGGAGATCAGTGGGTTCACAGGGCGGTCCGGGTGATGCGGGCGGGGAGGGGTCCGGCCAGCGGATCGGTCAGCGGGTCGTGGAAGGGGGCTTGGCGCGGGTCGTGGAGGGGTGCGTCCGCCGGGGCGACCCCGAAGGCCTGCGGGATCGGCTGGTTGTTCATGTAGAGCCGGTCGGCGAGCCAGCGGGGCAGCGGGTAGTACTCGAAGCGGCCGTGGACGCGGCCGTCGGAGCTCATGGGCATCGCGGCGAAGCGGCAGACCGTGGTGATCCGGAAGGGCTCGCGGCCGTGCGAGTCGAGGAGGGAGATCTCCGTGATGCGGCGGGTGCCGTCGCCGAAGCGGGTCAGCTGGACGATGATGTTGACGGCGCTGTTGATCTGGTCCTGGAGCGCCTCGAAGGGGACCTCCACCTCGGACATGGAGGCCAGGGTCTGCAGGCGCATCAGGGCGTCGATCGCACTGTTCGCGTGCACGGTGGCGAGCGAGCCGTCGTGACCGGTGGACATCGCCTGGAGCATGTCGAGCGTCTCGCCGCCGCGGACCTCGCCGACGATGATGCGGTCGGGGCGCATGCGCAGGGAGTTGCGGACGAGGTCGCGGATGGTGATCTGGCCCTTGCCCTCCACGTTCGGCGGGCGGGATTCGAGCCGGATGACGTGCGCCTGCTGGAGCTGGAGCTCGGCGGAGTCCTCGATGGTGATGATGCGCTCGCCCTCCGGGATCAGTCCGGAGAGGGCGTTGAGGAGGGTGGTCTTGCCGGTGCCGGTGGCGCCGGAGACGATCACGTTCAGCTTGGCCGTCACCAGGCCCGACAGGAGCAGGAGCATCTGCTCGTCCAGCGAGCCGAGGCTGATCATCTCGTGCAGGGTGAAGGCGCGGGGGAAGCGGCGGATCGTGAGGGTGGCGCCGGTCAGGGAGAGCGGCGGGATGATCACGTTGACGCGCTCGCCGCTGGGCAGGCGGGCGTCGACCATCGGATTCGCCTCGTCCACCCGGCGGTTGACCGTGGAGACGATGCGCTCGATGGTCTGCATCAGCTGCTCGTGCGAGGCGAAGCGGAGCGGGAGCTGCTCCACGCGGCCGGAGCGCTCCACGAAGATCTGGTCCGGGCCGTTGACCATGATCTCGGAGATGGTGGGGTCTTCGAGGAGCGGTTCGAGCACGCCGAGGCCGAGGGCCTCGTCCACGACGCGGCGGATGAGCTGGTCGCGCTCGACGGTGGAGAGGACCGGGCCCTCGCGGCTGATGATGTGGCCGAGCACGCGCTCCAGGCGCGCGCGGCGCTCCGCGGGCGCGAGCGCGGACATCTCGGCGAGGTCGATCTCCTCCAGCAGTTTGGCGCGGTACGAGGAGACCAGACGGCCGTCCTCGCGCGGGTTGTGACGGTCGTCGGGGGTGTTCACCCTGGAACGCAGGCTCATGGTCCGGTCACCTCGGGATCGTCGTTGGGCATGACGGCGCTCCCGGTGACCTGGAGGTCGCCGATTCCGGGCACGACGGATTCGATCGTGAGGGTCACCGTCATCCTGACCGCGTCCCGGGTCGTGGTCCGTTCGATCTGCGCTCCCTGAGCGAGGTTCGCCGAGATCGCCGCACGGCCGGCGGCCGCTCCCGCACCCGGCTCTCGCGCCTCCACGCGGGCGGCCGTACGGGCGGCGGTCTGGGCCTGCTGGGTCACGTAGGCGGACCAGCCGAGCTGTATGCCGCCGAGCCCGACCAGAAGGAGGATGGGGAGGAAGCCGATGTACTCCAGGGAGATCGCGCCCCGGTCGCGCTGGGCCTCATCGCGCTGGCCCCGGCGGATGCCGATCCGGATCCGGTTCATCTCAGTCCTCCTGCTCGTTCGGAGAGCCGCCCGTGCCGATGATGGGGACGCCGATGTTGAACCCGGGGAACAGGATGGGGAGGTTGAGGCGGACCTCGGCCTTGTAGAGGTTCCCCGAATCCGTGCAGGTCGCGGGGGGCATGGTCCAGGCGTTGCCGATGTGCTCGCCCGCGGCCTCCTGGCACGCGCCGGCTCCGTGGACCGCCCCGGCCCGCGCCGCCTCGTCCGCCGCGTTCCCGGCCAGGGAGAAGGCGTAGCCGATCAGCACCATCTCCCAGACCGCCACCACGGCCAGCAGGATGTACGGCAGCATGCCGACGAACTCGATCACGAGCTGCCCGTCGTCCCCGCGCTCCCGCCACCGGAACCGTCTGCGACCCGCCACCCCTCAGCCCTCCCGCCCGCGCCGCGTCCACGATCCGAGTGCGCCCCGGTCGCCACGCAGCCGCGCCACCGGCCCGGAGCCCCGTACGGCCAGGGCCGCTCCGGGCTCGGCCGCCGCCGGGGCGTCCGGAGCGTCCGGGGCGGTCAGCAGTCCCAGCTCCCCCGCCACCGTCCACAGGGCCTGCTTGACCGTCGAGCGGTTGTCGAGGTCCTGTACGCGGCCCGCGTCGACGACGGCCTGGAGTTCCTTGAAGTTGGCCGGCACGGGGGTGCGTACCGACCGGGTCTTGGTGATCTTCTCGATCAGGGCGGGCTGGATCTCGGTCTGCTTGGACCAGCGGTTGACGACCATGGTGGTCTCCTCCGCCTTCCTGACCTGGAGCCGCTCCCACATCCGGACCATCCGCTTGGCCGCTCGTACCGCGACCACGTCCGGGGTGGTGATCAGGACGGCCACGTCCGCCAGTTCCACGGCCGCCGCGTTGGCTCCGGTCACCTGGGTGCCGCAGTCGATGACGACCAGCTCGTAGCGGGCGCGCAGGGCGGCGATCACGTGCCGGGCGGCCCGGTCGTCGACCTCCTCGCCCCGTTCGCCGTCGGCCGGGGCCAGGAGCAGCGCGAGGCCGGTGCGGTCGTCGTAGACCGCGTCCTGCAGGACCCGCGGGGAGATGTCCTGGATGCCGGCGAGGTCGGCGATGGAGCGGCGGAACTGCACGTCGAGGTACGAGCCGACGTCGCCGGCCTGGAGGTCCAGGTCGACCAGGGCCGTACGCCGCCCGGCCGCGACCGCCGCCAGTGCGAACTGCACGGCCGCGAAGGTGGTGCCGACCCCACCCTTGGCCCCGGTGACCGTGACCACCTTGCCGCCCGGGCCGCTGGGCAGTTCCGGTCCCCGGCCCAGGTGGCGGCGTACGCCCACGGACCACTGGGAGGCGGCCTGGACGCGGGCGGCGAGCTCCTCGTAGGCGAGGGGCAGGCCGATCAGGCCGCGGGCGCCGGAGTCCATGGCGGCGGAGAAGAGGGCGGGGCTCGCATCGGAGGTGAGGAGGACGACGCCGACCGCGGGGAAGCGCAGGGCGACCTCGCGGATCAGCTCCAGGACGGGGAGCGGACCGATCCGCTCGTGTACGAGGACCACCTCGGGCAGTTCGTCGATCGAATCGCTCGCGAGCCGGGCGAGGGTGTCGAGGAGGGAGGTGGAGTCGGGGACGGGGGCGGCCGGCTCGGCGCCCGGGAGCTGGCTGAGCAGCGTGGCGATGACGCGGGCGGACTCCGCGTCGCCGACCGCGGGGAGGATTCGGGTGGTCATCGGCACCTCACCGGTCCCCTTCGAGGGTGTAGAAGTGGTCGCCCGGGTTGGGCGCCGAGTCGGTGCCGGGTGCCACCAGGGCCAGGCGTACGTGCACCGCGAAGGACTCGGCGTAGGCGACGCGCTGGGTGTCCTTGGTGGACAGGGCGAAGGTGATCGGGACGGCGTCGACGGGGCTCTTCTTGTCGGCGTCCTTGCTGTCGATGGGGGTGAGCTTGCCGACGTTGATGACGCGGGCGTTGGCCACCATGAGCACGGACTGGTCGGGGTCGGTCGGCTTCTTCCCCTTGTAGGTGCCGATGATGTTGACCTTGGCGCCGGGGGTGACCTTTCCGGCCACGCCCGTGGAGGCGTCGATCATGATCGCGATCTCCTGCTCCCCGGCCTGGAGCTTCGGCTTGTCGACGAACATGTCGTTCTGGAGCAGCGAGCCCTTCTTCAGGGAGGTGAGCGCCAGCTTGTCCTTGAGCACGCCCAGGTCGGTGACGGCGGTCTCGGACAGCCACCGCTTGGGGACCGTGACCTCCTCGAACTGGCCGGCCGCCAGCGGGGTGTACGGGGCTATGTCGCCCTTCACCCGGTAGGCGACGACCTCGTTGCCGACCTTGGAGTTGACGTCTCCCATCACCACGAGGACTCCGCCGAAGGCGGCGAGGGCGCACAGGACCGACAGGATCAGCAGGATGACGCCGCGGCGCTGGCGTGAGTTCATGGCCGTCTTACCTCGCCGTTCTTCATTCGTTCGGGCCGGTCAGTGTCTGGATCTGGATCTGGGGCGGAGCCGGTCCGCGGAGGTTCCCGCGGCCGCCCCGGAGGGCGGCGGGGCCGGTGCGAGGAGCGGGGCGGCGCAGAAGCCGCAGCGGTCGCCGATGAGTTCGAAGCCGCACCAGCGGCATTCCTCGCGGCGGACCGAGGCGACGAGCTGGTAGAGCACGGAGGGGTCCGGGATGGCGGCCGCGAACTCCACCAGCTTCGGCGTGGCCCACCAGGCGGGCGAGTCGGCGGGCAGCGGGTTCTCCATGACGCCCTGGACCCGCCAGGCGGGGGCCAGGTCGGAGGCCACCCAGTCGGAGGTGAGCTGGCCGCGGGCGAAGGTGAGGTGGGTGGCGAAGTCGGGGCCCGGGGGGAGCGTGGCGCCGCCGCCGTGGGTCCCCCCGGAGCCCGAGCCCAGTTTGACCAGGTGCGGGGTCGGATGGGCCAGTACGGCGAACTGGGCGTTCGGGGACCAGGACTTGGCGTGCGCCTTCAGCCCGACCGGCACCCGGTCCAGCTTGGAGACCGAGCCGAGCAGCGCGCCCGCGTAGACGTAGTGCGCGAGTAACCGGGCGGCGGAGGCGAGGACCCCGGGGCTGAAGTCGCAGACGCTGAGCTGGCGCAGCTGACGCACCAGCAGGGCGGTGCCCAGCGGCGGGAGATCGACGTCGACGAGGGCGATCCGGTCGGATTCCAAGATGGCCCGGACGGCGTGCAGGCGGCGGACGGCGGAGGCACGGAGCCAGGACGGCACGAGGACCACCAGGTGGCCGTGGCGCTCCAGCAGGCCGGCCGTCTGGGCGAGCGCGCCGTCGAGGTCGAGCTCCTCGGGCGGCGGCAGTACGGCGGCGGCCGGGGTGTGCCGGTCCGGGGCCGGCAGCACCAGATCGGCGCTGGTGACAGCAATGGCGATCGGCACGCGCATCCCCCCGTTCACCCGGTCATCCACGGGCGTTCCCCTGACCGCGGCGGGTGCGCGCATGCTGCGCGACCGCAAACGATCAACACCCTTCCCCCTTGCCCCAGCACCATATCCACGTCCTTCCTGACAGGGCAGGGCCTTGCACATTCCCGTGCCACCGGCACGTGTCACGGGGGGCGGGAAAATCCGGACAACAAGGATCGCGAGTCGGCGGGCAGGTCGATCAGTTCAAGCCATATTGCAAACAGTCTTGACATGGACATTGGACTAGACCAACTTGGCTGCGGGGCACCCCACTTGCCCCAGAGCTCCTCCTGACGCGTTCTCACTTCCCCCCTCCCCCCACCGGAGCCCACGTGAACCGCATACGCTCCCTCGCCATCCCGCTCGCCGTCACCCTCGCCGCCGCCGGCCTCACCGCCCTGGCCACCGGCACCGCCCAGGCCGCCGACGTCAACGTCGTCCGCAACGGCGGCTTCGAGTCCGGCCTCGCCAACTGGACGTGCACCTCCGGCAGCGGCGTCGTCGTCTCCTCCCCCGTCTTCGCGGGGGCCGGCGCCCTCAAGGCCACCCCGGCGGGCCAGGACAACGCCCGGTGCAGCCAGGTCGTCACCGTCAAGCCCGGCTCGACCTACACGCTCAGCCAGCAGGTCAACGGCTCGTACGTGTACCTCGGCGCGACCGGGACCGGCACGCAGGACGTCTCCACCTGGACCCCCGGCACCGGCGGCGGCTTCCAGAAGCTGTCCACCACCTTCACCACCGGCCCGAGCACCACCCAGGTCACCGTCTACACCCACGGCTGGTACGGCCAGCCCGGCTTCGTGGTCGACGAGTTCAGCGTCTTCGGCCCCGACGGCGGAGGCGGCACCGACCCGGGGCCGACCATCCCCGGCGCGCCGTCCGGCAGCTCCGTTTCCGGCCAGAGCTCCAGCGGGCTCACCCTTTCGTGGAACACGGTCAGCGGGGCCGCCGGGTATTACGTGTATCAGGACGGCGTCCGCGTCCAGACCGTGACCTCGGGCACCTCCGCGCAGATCACCGGGCTCGCCGCGTCGACCACGTACTCCTTCCAGGTGAGCGCGTACAACGCGGCCGGCGAGGGCGTGAAGGGTGCGGCCGTCCCCGGCACCACCACGAGCGGCGGGGGCGGCAATCCGAACCCGTCGGTGCCCAAGCACGCGGTGACCGGCTACTGGCAGAACTTCAACAACGGCGCGACCGTCCAGAAGATCTCCGACGTCTCCGCGCAGTACGACATCATCGCCGTCTCCTTCGCCGACGCCACCAGCACGCCCGGCGCCATCACCTTCAACCTCGACTCGGCCGGCCTCGGCGGCTACACGGTCCCCCAGTTCAAGGCGGACATCGCCGCCAAGAAGGCGGCCGGCAAGTCCGTCATCCTGTCCATCGGCGGCGAGAAGGGCACCATCTCGGTCAACGACTCGGCGTCCGCGACCAACCTCGCGAACTCCGCGTACGCGCTGATGCAGGAGTACGGCTTCACCGGGATCGACATCGACCTGGAGAACGGCCTGAACCCGACCTACATGACCCAGGCGCTGAAGGCGCTGGCGGCGAAGGCCGGCCCCTCGCTCGTCCTCACCATGGCCCCGCAGACCATCGACATGCAGTCGACGCAGGGCGGCTACTTCAAGACGGCCCTCGCCGTGAAGGACATCCTCACCGTCGTCAACATGCAGTACTACAACAGCGGCGCGATGCTCGGCTGCGACGGCAAGGTCTACTCCCAGGGCTCGGTGGACTTCCTCACCGCGCTGGCCTGCATCCAGCTGGAGGGCGGGCTCGACCCCTCGCAGGTGGGCATCGGGGTCCCGGCCTCCCCCAGCGGCGCGGGCAGCGGCTACGTCTCGCCGACCATCGTGAACAACGCTCTGGACTGCCTGGCCAGGGGCACGAGCTGCGGCAGCTTCAAGCCCTCGAAGACCTACCCGGGGCTGCGCGGCGCGATGACCTGGTCGACCAACTGGGACGCCAAAGCGGGTAGCGCTTGGTCCAACGCGGTGGGTCCCAAGGTCCACGGCCTGCCGTAGCAGGTAGGTGTGTGGGGGTGGCCGATTCGAGTTCTTGACCCGGACATGCCACGAGAGCACGCTGTGCGCGTCCGCACGGCTACCCCCACACTCCCACCCAGGAGAAACGCATGCGGCTCCACCACCGCCGAAGGGCCGCCGTCACGGCGGCCCTTCTCGCGCTCGCGCTCGGCGCACCCGCCTACGGCCTGAGCGCGACGGCAGCCCCTCCGCCCACACCGTCGACCGCCACCCAGGACGAGTCGATCGTCCAGTACGAGATCCAGGGCCCGGCCACGGCCGTCGAACGCACCGCCCTGCTCCGTACCGGCGCCTCCATCGACGAGGTGGACACCAACTCGGTCGTCGTCAGCGCCGACACGATGCAGGCCAGGAAGCTGCGCGCCCTCGGCTACGAGCTGACCGCGCTGCCCGGACCCCCGGACCGCTCCGACGGGCGCGACATCGCCGCCGGGATCAACGACTTCCCGTCGAAGGACGCGCTCTACCACAACTACGCCGAGGCGAGCGCGGAGATCGACCAGCGCATCGCCCAGTACCCCTCGATCATCAGCAAGCGGGTCATCGGAAAGTCCTACCAGGGCCGGGACCTCGTCGCGATCAAGATCAGCGACAACGTCGCGACCGACGAGGCCGAGCCCGAGGTGCTCTTCACCGCGCACCAGCACGCCCGCGAGCACCTGACCGTCGAGATGGCCCTCTACCTGATCAAGGAGTTCGGCTCCAAGTACGGCACCGACTCCCGGATCACCAACGCCGTCAACGGCCGCGAGATCTGGATCGTCCCGGACCTGAACCCGGACGGCGGCGAGTACGACATCGCCACCGGCTCGTACCGGTCCTGGCGCAAGAACCGGCAGCCCAACGCCGGCTCCTCCTACGTCGGCACGGACGAGAACCGCAACTGGAACTACAAGTGGGGCTGCTGCGGCGGCTCCAGCGGCAGCAAGAGCTCCGAGACCTACCGGGGCCCGGCCGCCGAGTCGGCGCCCGAGGTGAAGGCGGTCTCCGACTTCGTGCGCAGCCGCGTGATCGGCGGCAAGCAGCAGATCACGGCCGCCATCGACTTCCACACGTACAGCGAGCTCGTGCTGTGGCCGTACGGGTGGACGTACAACGACACGGCACCCGGGCTGAGCGCCGACGACCTGGCCGTGTTCAAGAAGATCGGCACCAGCATGGCGGCCAGCAACGGCTACACGCCGGAGCAGTCGAGCGACCTGTACATCACCGACGGGACGATCGACGACTGGCTGTGGGGCAACCAGAAGATCTTCGGCTACACCTTCGAGATGTACCCGGCCGGCTCGAGCGGCGGCGGCTTCTACCCGCCGGACGAGGTCATCGACCGCGAGACGGCGCGCAACAAGGACGCGGTGCTGCAGCTCCTGGAGAACGCGGACTGCATGTACCGGTCGATCGGCAAGGAGGCGCAGTACTGCCCGTAGTGCACGTCGTCACGTGATCCGGGGCGCCCCACCGCCAGGGGGGCGCCCCTTCGCGCGTGCCGTCCCGGCTAGTCCTTCTTCGCCGCCTCGGCGTTGCGCCAGATCGTGAGGTCGACGGTGATGTACTGGCTCGACTCCTTCGCCCCCGACTTGCCGCGGTAGGTCGCCACCGCGATGTGTCCGGCGTCGCTCAGGACGCAGACCTCGGATCCGTTCGTGAGCTGGTCGAGGGTGATCTTCTCGGTGAAGCGGGTCACCTTGCGGCAGGTGTCCAGCGAGCCCTTCTCCGAGTTGTTCAGCAGGACCAGCTTCCCGTTCGCGGTGCCGAACTCGTCGTTGCCGAAGGTCGTGTCCCGGTAGTAGTAGAGGTCGCCCTTCCCGTAGCGCACGCCCCCGCTGCTCGGCTCCGCCGGACGCGGCGGATTGTCGGCGAGCAGCAGCTGGTGGGACCCGGGGATGTCGATGCCCTTGTACGAGACCGGCTGCGGGTCGACGGGCTTCTGGGAGCCGCCCGGGGAGGCGCTGGAGCTCCCCCCGCCGGCCTTGCTGCCCGACGCCCCGTCCGTACCGCCCTTGTCGCCCTTGTCGCCGTCCGGCAGCAGGGACCCGAGGACGGCCAGTCCGATGACCGCGCCCACGACGGACAGGGTGACGATCAGCCCGGTCCGCTTGGGCTTGGTCGGGGCGGGCGGATACGTGGGCTGCCCCCACCCGGGCTGCTGCTGCGTGTAGGTGGGCTGGGAGTAGGTGGGCTGGGCGTACGTGGGCTGCGCGTACGAAGGCTGCGGGCGCGGAGGCTGCGCGTACGGCTGCGGCGTCCCGTAGCCGGTCGGCACGGTCGCCTGCCCTGGCTGCGCCGGTGCGGGCCGCGGCGGGCCCGGCTGCGCCGGGGCGGCCTGCGTCGGCGCGGCATGCGTCGGCGCGGCGGCGGAGGCCGGCGGCGCGCTCGGCGCCGGAGGCTGCGCGGAGACCTCGGTCGGAATCGGCGTGACCGGCCGCGGCGGCGGGGTGGGCGCCGGGGCGGGCAGCAGGTGCACCCGCTCGGTGATGGAACCGGCGACCGCGCGGGGCAGCCAGTCCTCACCCTGGCGCAGCGGCTCGGCGCCCGCGGCCTCGTTGCACAGCGCGATGACCTCGGTCAGGGCCGGGCGGTCGGCCGGGTCGCGGCTGAGGCAACGGGTCACCAGGGGCCGCAGCTCCTCGGGCAGCCCGCCGAGCTCGGGGTCCTCGTGCACGATCCGGTAGAGCACCGCGTGCGAGGGCCCGTCGCCGTAGACGGAGGACCCGATGGCCGCGAAGGCGGCGATCTGGCCGAGGGCGAAGACGTCGGTGGCCGGGGTGATCGTGCCGGCCGAGGCCTGTTCGGGCGCCATGAACGCCGGGGTGCCGATGCTGACGCCCGTGCTGGTCAGGGCGGTGGTGTCGGCCGCGCGGGCGATGCCGAAGTCGATGACGCGCGGGCCGTCGGAGGCGAGGAGGACGTTGGCGGGCTTCAGGTCGCGGTGGACGATGCCCGCGCCGTGGATGACGGTCAGGGCCTCGGCGACCCCGACGGCCAGCAGCAGCACGCTGCGCGGCGGCAGTGCGCCGTGGTGGGCCACGGCGTGCGCGAGGGAGGGGCCGGGCACGTAGGCCGTGGCCAGCCAGGGCTGGGCGCCCTCGGTGTCCGAGTCGATGACGGGGGCGGTGTAGAGCCCCTGGACCCGCTCCGCAGACCGCACTTCCTGCTGGAAGCGCCGCCGGAACTCCGGGTCCTCGCCGAACTCGGACCGGATCACCTTGATGGCGATGGGCCGGCCGCCCGGCGTGTACGAGAGGTAGACCTTGCCCATGCCGCCCGCGCCGAGCACCGCCGCGAGCCGGTAGCCGCCCACGACCTCCGGGTCGTCGGCCTTGAGCGGTTGGAAGATTCCTGCCGAAGGTGCGCTGCTCATTGAGGACCCATCCCTGCTAGCGGCGTTCCGGCCCCCGCCGGCGCCCCGAAGTCATCCGTGAGGGTACCCAATGGGCGCTCGGCGTCCGGCCCCGGACCGCGGGACCGGCGCCGGGAGTTGGCGGCAGGTGCTGCCGAATCCCGCCGCCGACTCCCGCCGCCGGGCTGCGCCCGTCAGCCGTGGAAGGTGACGTACCCGTTGCCGTCGGCGTCGGACCCGCTCTTGGTGTAGGAGTGGGAGTCCGCGATCGCGCCGGACGGGGTCTTCAGGTAGATCGTGTCGCGGTCGTTGTTCCAGATGAAGTTGCAGCTGCCGCGGTAGGCCACGTTGGACGCGTCCGACTCGGTGCCCTTGCCGCCGCGGAGCTTCACGAAGTCACCGGGCTGCAGGTAGTGGTTGTTGGTGAAGGTGAAGCTGTTGCCGACGGCGTCCCTGACGACGTACCCCTTGAGGTTGACCGTCGCCGTCGTGGAGTAGTTCTTGATCGTCAGGTACTCCGCGGCGGTGTTGCCCGTGGTGCAGCTGTTGGAGTCCGAGCCGGGGGCGTCGTACTGGACTCCGCGGACCTTCAGGGCGGAGCCGGACTCGGCGGCCTGGGCCGGGGTGACGGCGAGGGCGGCGAGCGTGCCCGTGGCGAGGGCCGCGGCTATAACGGAGAGCTTGCGCAAGAGAGTTACCCCCACATGATGTGTACTTGAACGGCGATCAAGATACACAGAATGTTGAAAGTCCTCGCCACGCTGCACACACGGTGAGACGCGCCCCGAAAACCCCCGCCGGCCGCCCGTCCTAGCCGAGCACCGCGAGCGCGTCGATCTCGATCAGCAGGTCGCCGGGGAGGCCCACGTACACCGTGGTGCGGGCGGAGGGGACCTCCTTGAGGTTCTGCTCCTCGAAGTAGGCGTTGTAGATCTCGTTCATCTCTTCGAAGTGCGTGGTGTCGGTGAGGTAGACGCGCAGCATCATCACGTCGTCCCAGGTCGCGCCGCCCGCCTCCAGTACGGAGCGGACGTTCTCCAGCGTCTGGAGGGTCTGCTCGCGCAGGGTGGGTCCGGCCGGCGTGGGCTCCTGCCCGTCCACGTGCGGCAGGAAGCCGACCTGGCCGGCGACCTGGAGGATGTTGCCCTTGCGGACGCCGTGCGAGAACTTCGCGGGCGGGTCGGTGTGGGTGGCGGGGGTGATCGCGATCTTGTCGGTCATGGCCTGTGTTCTTCCTGTTCCTGTACGGGGCCCGAGCCTGAGTACTCGCGGCCGATGGCGTCGGCGGTCTGCCGTACGAGCGGGAGGAGTTCGAGCAGCCTCACGGCGGAGAGGACCACGCCGGGGGCGGAGACGGACATCGCGGCGACCACGCGGCCGTCGGGTCCGCGGACGGGGGCGGCCAGGCAGTTCAAGGACTCCTCGTGGCCGCCGATGTCGGTGGCCCACCCCTGGGCGCGTACGAGGTCCAGCTCGCGCAGGTACGCGGCGGCGTCGGGGGTGGAGCGGGGGGTGTACGCCGGGTACTCGATGCGCGCGGCCAGGGCCCGGCGCTCAGGCTCCGGCAGGTCGGCGATGAGCAGCTTGGCCACGGCGGCGACCGTGAGGGGGACGGGCCGGCCGATGCGCGAGTACATCCGGACCGCGTAGCGGCTGTCGACCTTGTCCACGTAGACGACCTCGTCGTCCTGGTGGAGGGCGAGGTGCACCGTGTGGCCGGTGATGCGGTTCAGTTCCAGCAAGTGCGGGTGCGCGATGTCGCGGACGTCGAGGTTCTCGATGGACTCGGCGGCCAGTGCGAAGAGGGAGGCCCCGAGCCGGTAGCGCCCGTCGCCCTGCCGGTAGACGAAGCCGTGCTCCTGGAGGGTCCGCAGCAGCCGCAGGGCCGTGCTCTTGTGCACGTCGAGCACTTCGGCGACCTCGCCGAGCCCGGCGGGACCCTTGGCCAGGGCAGGCAGGATCCGGAGCGCCCGCTCCACCGACTGGCTCACGCCGTTACCTCCGTACGGAACCGGGACCGAGACCGGGACGCGGACCCGTTGCCCCGTTGACCCGTCGTCACCCGGGATGTTAGACAGCATGCAGCGGTGCACGCAACGACTGTTGCACTGTACGCAACAACCGCAATACCCCGGGAGGCACACACACATGCCCAGCGACCCCGTCCAGGCACTCGCCCAGGAGCCGGTGGACCACCGGTTCAAGGGGCTCCCCCCGGACGCCGGACAGGCGGGCCTCACCGTGGGAGAGCTGACCGCCCAGCGGCGGAGCCTCTACACCGGCGGGTTCACGACGCCCGTGCTCACCCTCGACGCCGAGGCGCTGAGCCACAACCTCGCCGCCCTCGGCACCTACGCCGAGCGGCACGGCCTGGCCTTCGCCCCGCACGGCAAGACCTGCATGGCCCCGCAGCTGTTCCGGCGTCAGCTGGAGCACGGGGCCTGGGGCATCACCGCCGCCGTGCCCCACCAGGCGCGCGTCTACCGGGCGTTCGGCATCCAGCGGATCTTCCTCGCCAACGAGCTCGTCGACGCCGCCGCCCTGCGCTGGGTGGCCGCCGAACTCGCCGCGGACCCCGATTTCCGGTTCGTCTGCTACGTGGACTCCGTGCGCGGGGTCCAGCTCATGGACCGGGCCCTCCAGGGGCAGCCCCAGCGGGTCGACGTGGTCGTCGAGCTCGGCGCCGGGGAGGGCGCCCGCACGGGGGCCCGCACCGACGAGGACTGCCGGGCCGTCGCCGACGCGGTGGCGGGTACGGACACCCTGCGCCTGGTCGGCATCGCCGGGTACGAGGCGGAGGTGCCCGGCGCCGACCCGGACTCCGTGCACGCCTACCTGCGCCGGCTCACCGCTCTGGCGGCCGAGTTCGACAAGGCGGGACGGTTCCAGGGGGTCGGGGAGATCGTCGTCAGCGCGGGCGGCTCCGCCTGGTTCGACGCCGTCGCCGACGTGTTCGCCGAGCTGCCGGAGCTCTCGCGGCCGGTCCTGAAGTTGCTGCGCTCCGGTGCGTACGTCTCCCACGACCACGGCTGGTACACCCGCCTCACCCCCTTCAACCGGGTCCCCGAGGAGGGCGGCCTGCGGCCCGCCTTCCGGCTCTGGGCGCAGGTGGTCTCCCGCCCCTCCCCCACCCAGGCGTTCGTCAACGCCGGCAAGCGGGACATCGCCTACGACCTGGGGCTGCCCGAGGCGGAGCTGGTCCGCGACCCCCTCACCGGCGCCGAGCGCCCGGCGACGGGGATCCGCGTCCTCAAGCTCTCCGACCAGCACGCCTGGCTGGAAACGGACTCCGCCGAGGACGTGCAGGTCGGCGACTGGGTGGCGCTGGGCATGTCCCACCCGTGCACGATCTTCGAGAAGTGGCCGCTGATCCCGGTGGTGGAGGCCGACGGCACGGTCACGGAGTACGTCCGGACGTTCTTCTAAGCCCATGGACCTGGTCATCCGCGGGGCCCGCGTCGTCGACGGCACGGGCGGGCCCTCCTACACCGCCGACGTGGCCGTCCACGAGGGCCGCATCGCCGAGGTGGGCAGCAGGATCGCGGGCGGCGGGCGGCACACGCTCGACGCCCGCGGCCTCGCCCTGGCCCCCGGTTTCATCGACATGCACGCCCACAGCGACCTGGCCCTGCTGCGCGATCCGGACCACGGCGCGAAGGCCGCCCAGGGCGTGACCCTCGAAGTCCTCGGCCAGGACGGCCTGTCGTACGCCCCCGTCGACGACCGCACGCTGGCCGGGGTGCGTGCCGCCATCGCCGGCTGGAACGGCACGGGCGAGGACATCGACTTCGACTGGCGCACGGTCGGCGGGTACCTGGACCGGCTGGACCGGGCCCACGGCGGGCAGGGCATCGCCGTCAACGCCGCCTACCTGGTCCCCCAGGGCACCGTCCGCGCCCACGTCGTCGGCTGGGGCGACCGCCCCGCCACCCCCGCAGAGCTCGACCGGATGCGGGCCCTGGTCGCGGAGGGGCTCGCGCAGGGCGCCGTCGGCATGTCCTCCGGGCTCACCTACACCCCGGGCATGTACGCCTCCGGCGCCGAACTGAGCGAGCTGTGCCGGGTGGTGGCCCGGTACGGCGGCTACTACTGCCCGCACCACCGCTCGTACGGCCGCGGCGCCCTGGCCGCCTACGCCGAGATGGTCGAGCTGACCCGCGAGGCCGGCTGCGCCCTGCACCTGGCGCACGCCACGATGAACTTCGGGGAGAACGCGGGCCGGGCGGGCGAACTGCTCGCCCTGCTCGACGGAGCACTGGCCGACGGCGCCGACATCACCCTCGACAGCTACCCGTACACCCCCGGCTGCACCACCCTGGTGGCCCTGCTGCCCAGTTGGGCGAACGAGGGCGGTCCCGAGGCGGTCCTCGCCCGGCTGCGCGACGACGCCGAGGCCGAGCGGATCCGGTACGCGCTGGAGGTGGAGGGCGCCGACGGCTGCCACGGGGTCCCGGTCGACTGGTCGACGATCGAGATCGCCGGGACCACGGACCCGGCCTACGGGGCGTACGTCGGCACGCGCGTCCCCGACTGGGACACGGCCCGGGCGCTGCTGCTGGGCGACCGGCTCGGACCGAGCATCCTCCAGCACGTCGGGCACGAGGAGAACGTACGGGCGATCATGCGCCACCCGGTCCACACGGGCGGCTCGGACGGCATCCTGCAGGGCGCGAAACCGCATCCGCGGGCCTACGGCACCTTCCCGCACTACCTGGGGCACTACGTGCGCGAGCTGGGCGTCCTGTCCCTGGAGGAGTGCGTCGCCCACCTCTCCGGCCGTCCCGCCGCGCGGCTGCGGCTGCCGGACCGGGGGCTGGTGCGCGTCGGGCACCGGGCGGACCTCGTCCTCTTCGATCCGCTGACGGTCGCGGCCGGATCGACGTACGAGCGGCCGCGCGCGCTGCCGTCCGGGATCCCGTACGTCCTGATCGACGGGCGTTTCGTCGTACGGGACGGGCGCAGGACGGACGTCCTGGCCGGGCGGTCCGTACGCCGGACCCCGCACGGCGGCCGCTGATCCGGCCGCAGCACAGCCACCGACGGGACGGATGCCGCACATACGATGAGCGGCATGTACGCCTTTGTTCCTGCCGCTCTCTTCCTCGTCCTCTTCGGCGTGAGCGTCCGGGAGGACCGCCGGCGCTTCCGCAACGCGGTCTATCTGGGCCTCACCCTCATATTCCTGTCCGTCGGCCTGCTCACCCTGGTCCCGTACCTGCCCGCCGGTCTCGACACGGCCGTCGTCGCGCTGGTCTTCCTGGTCCCGGCGCTCGGCACGATCGCGCTCGGGTTCTTCCTGATCGGCAACGCCGTGACGGTGATCCGCAAGGAGGGCCGCCGCCCGGCCCTCCTCTCCTTCACGGCCGGGGTGGGGATCTTCGCCCTGATCGCGTTCGTCCTGACCCTGGGCAACCGGGGCTCCCAGGCCTGGGACGCGGTGGTGGTGGGCGTGGTCCTCCTGGCCGGGTACGTCTCCTTCCTCTTCCTCTGCTTCCTCGCCTACGCCTTCCTCTACGGCCGGATCAAGGTGCACGGGGACGTCGACTTCGTGGTGATGCTCGGCTCCGGCCTCATCGGCGGCGACCGGGTCCCGCCGCTGCTGGCCTCGCGGCTGCGCAAGGGCCGGGAGATCCACGACGCGCAGATCGCCCGCGGCGGCCGGGTGCCGCTGCTGCTGACCTCGGGCGGCAAGGGGAGCGACGAGAAGCTCGCGGAGGCGCGGGCGATGGCCGACTGGCTGATCGCCGAGGGCGTGCCGCAGGACCACGTGCGGCTGGAGGACCGGTCCCGCACGACGGAGGAGAACCTCCTGTACAGCCGGACGATCATGGAGGCGGAGGACCCGGCCTACCGCTGCGTGGTGGTCACCAACAACTTCCACGCCTTCCGCGCCGCGATGATGGCCCGCAAGGCCGGGGTGAACGGCCAGGTGCTGGGATCACCGACGGCGAAGTACTTCTGGCCGAGCGCGACGATCCGCGAGTTCGTGGCGGTGTTCTGGGAGCACAAGACCGTGAACCTGGGCATCTGCGGGGCGGTCGTCGCGCTGACGGCCGCACTGGCGGCCGTCACCGCCTGAGCCGCAGCCGGGCGCGGTCCCGAGGTGTCCGCCCCGAGGTGCGTTCATGGGGGCGCGGCCGGAGGATGGGGGCCAGGGGGACACAGCAGGAGGTAGCCATGGACAGCGAATCGGACCAGCAGCCCCAGCGCCCCGCCCACCTCTACACGGGGTCGGAGCACCCGTTCGACCCTGAGGACCTCGTCATGGCACGCGGCCAGGACCCGACGCCGGAACGGGTCGAGAAGGCACGCAAGCTGATCGAGAAGGAGGGCGCGAGGGCGCTCGAACGCTACCTCCCGTAGGTGGGCCCGGAGCGGGGCGGACCGGTCGCCCCGGTCCGCCCCGAGGTGCGGGTGGGCCGATGCGCATCCAGAATCGATGGATGCTCGTTAGCCCGCGCGGGGGCCGATTCCGAAGGGACGACAACGATGGCGATCGACTCCCCCACGACCGTCGACTGGGACCACCCGGCCGACCCGCCGGCGGGCCAGCTCTCCACGCACGTGCGCGCGTACGTGGACACGTCCGGCGCCGACGGGCACCTGTGGCACGGGGTTCCGACCCTGCTCCTGACCACCCTCGACCGGTTCTCCGGCCGGCCCGTCCGCACGCCGCTGATCTACGCGAAGGACGACGGCCGCCACATCGTCCTGGCCACCGCGGCCGACGGCACGCCCGGCGTCCCCTCCTGGTACCGCAACCTCACCGCCCACCCGGAGGTCCGCCTCCAGGTCGGCGCCCTGACCGCGCAGGCCCGCGCGCGGACGGCGACCCCGGCGGAGCGGGAGACGTACTGGGAGGCCGTGACCGCCCTGTGGCCCGCCTACGAGGACCACCAGGCGGCGGCCGCACCCCGCGAGATCCCCCTGGTGATCATCGAGCGCTGACCCTCGGGCGGTCCCGGGCGGCTCAGCCGGTGACCGCGATGCGGCCCTCCAGCCCGGTCGAGACGAGGTGCGCGGCGTCGGCGTCCACGAAGCGGATGCGCCAGTAGCCGCTGGCCTGCGCGGTGAACTTCTTGCTCACGGCTCCGTTGGCCCCGGAGACGGAGGTGCCCATCTCCTTCCACACGGTGGCGCCGTCGGGCCGGAAGTAGTAGCGGACCTTCTGGCCGGCGTACGGCACGAAGCCCTCGGTGGGGGTGTACTGGTCCAGGACCGCGGCGACGTACAGCTGCTGCCCCTTGACCACCGGACGCGGTCCGAAGCGCTCACCGGTGATCTGCGTCTGTGCGCGGGTCTGGCGGAGCACCTTGGCGCCCGTGCTGGGGCCGATGTTGGAGGTGCCCGGCGTGTACACCCGCCACCCGTCGGACGGGTACTTGCTGCTCGGTGTGGTCACCTTCACGGTGAACGTCTTGTTGTAGGGCACGGTGAAGGACTGACGGGTGACCCACTTGCCCGGCGCGATCTGGAACTGGATCTGGATCGGCGCCTGCTGGCTGGTGATGCCGTCGACGAGGACCTTGCCGCTGAAGGTGAGCCCGCCGTACTTGTCGGTCGCGATGAGCTTCTCCTCGACGACCTTCGTCGTGTGGGTGATCTTCGCGACGGTCGCGGTGCGCGTGTCGCCTCCCACCACCCAATTGCCGATGTTGCTGGGGACGTAAACGTGCACGGAACCGGTCGTGACGACGCGGGGCAGGAGGGTGTAAGTGCCGTCGGGGCCGGTGGTGGCCTCCGCCCGGGCGATTCCGCCGGCAGCCACGCGCTGGCCGGCGGCGGGCTTGACCGTGCCGTCGTCCGCGAGACGGCTGAGCTTGCCGAGCACGGGCACGCCGGTCCCGTAGCGGGCGGTGAGGGGAGCCGTCGAGGTCAGCGTGAGGATGGCCTTCTGGACCCGGATCTTCGCCGGGGCCGTCCCGGTCACCTCGGTGTGCCCGCTCACCAGTCTCACGGTGAGGTACAGAGCGGTCTCGTTGCCGAGGGCGGCGACGGAGAGGGAAAACCTCCCCTGCGCGTCGGACACTCCGTCGGTCCGGCCCTCTCCGAGGCCGGCACGGAGCCTGGCGCCCGTCAGCGGCAGCCGCTCTCCGGTGCGCGGGTGGACCGCGGTGACCGTGCCGGTGACCTGGGTGTCGAGGGCGTCCAACGAGAACTCCTGCCGGCTGGACTTCACCTCGAACCGGGCCGCCTCCGCATAGGTGGACCGTCCGGCGCTGCGGTGGATGCCACCGCTCCTGGTGTACACGTCGAGTTCGTAGTCCCCCATCTCATCGAGGACGAGCGGCTGGTCGTCGCCCTGGTACCACGACCTGTCGTCCCATCTCTCGGAGGTCCCCCGGTTGTCGTAGTACGAGGTGAAGCGGTCGACCACGGCGACGACCTTGTCGGTGCCCGCCCGGCGCACCTCGACCCGGGCCAGGGTCTGGTTCGCGCTGCTGTCCTCGTGGTCGACCTCGACGAGGAACCGGCCGTTCGCATGCTGCCGGATGGTGGCGCCCTTCCCCGCGACCGGAACGGACTTCGTTTCCGGGTCGGAGGTCAGGGCCGCCTGCCGCGCCGCCGGCGCCGACCCGGGCGCGGCGTGCGCGGCGGGAGCCGCCAGCGCGCCCACGGCCGCGATGACGACCGCCGTACCGACGGCCGTCATGGCCCTCTTGAAACTGTTCACCGGAATCCCCCGTGCGTCACATGTGATCGACTGCACGGGTTGGACGGCCCACCGGCCGCGAGGTTGTACGGGCTCCGGCACCGGCGGGCGGGGTGCGAGTGTGTTCTGCGGGGTGTGCTCAAATCTCCGGATGCTCCGGATGATCACCCGCCCCGACAAGGGCCACAGCGGCACCGCACGTCTCTGGACGGCGAGCGCGCTGTCCTCGGGGTCGACCTGGGTCATGCAGATCAGCCTGTTCATCCAGGTGCTGCAAGAGTCCACCCCCGCCACGCTCGCGGCCGTGGAGCTCATCGGGACCGTGCCCGCGCTGGCGTTCATGATGGTGGCCGGCGCCCTCGCGGACCGGTTCGACGTGCGGCGCCTGGCCGTCGGCTCGATGGTCGCGCAGGCGCTCTGCGTCCTCGGCATGGCGCTCTTCCTCGACCACGGCATCTGGATCACCGCCGCGTTCTACGGGCTCCAGGGCCTCGGCAACACCCTCTGGCCGCCGGCCCGTCAACAGTGGCTGTACGGGGTGGTGGCACCGGAGGCCCGGCCCGCCGCCAACGCCCGGCTGGGCTCCGTCTCGGGCACCATGACCGTCGTCGGCGCCTCGCTCGGCGGTGCGCTGGCCGGCTGGAGCCCCGTCGGTGCGATGGCCGTCGCGTGCGCGCTGCAAGTGCTGGCCGTCGTACCGCTGCTGGCACAGGCCCGGCGGCCGATGCCGTACGCGGAGCCCGGGGTGGCGGGGGCGCCGGGGGCGTCGGCCCGGGCGCCGATGCGCAAGGAGCTGACCGCGGGTCTGCGGGTGCTGCGCGAGCTGCCGCTGGCGCGCTCCGTCGTCTGGATCGGCATCGCATGGGGCTGCATCGGCGGGGCGTACGACATCCTGCTCGCCGCCTACGCCACGGGCCATCTCGGCGGTGGCGGCGCGGTGTTGGGCTCGCTGTACGTGGCGGACGGGGTCGCCGTCATCCTCGGCACGGTCCTGGCCGCGCGGTTCGCGGTCCGCCGCCACCTGGCGGCGTACACCGCGGCCTACGTGTTCCAGGGGCTGGCCTGGGGGGCCTTCTTCCTCGCGGGGCATCCGGTCCTGGCGGTGGCGCTGCTGGGCGTGATGCGGCTGGCCAGCGGCGTCATCATCGCCCTGGACACCACCGTGCTGCTGGCCACCGTCCCCGCGGCCGTGCGCGGGCGGGTCTCCAGCCTCCACATGACCACGTACGGCGCGATGGCCCGTGTCTCCCTGGCCCTCTTCGGCGGCCTCCTCACCGTCTGCGACGTCCGCACCGTCGGCATCTGCACCGGCGCGGCCTCGGTGGTCCTCGGCATCCTCTGGTGGTGCCTGCGCGACCGCGAGGCCCAGCGCGGCTACCCGGCGGCGGTCGCCGAGCGCGAACCGGCCGCCGTGGCTGCGTAGTTCGCCTCGCCTAGGACCTGGAGGTCCAGCCCCGGCGGCGGAGGCCTTCGAAGCCGTCCAGGAGGAGGTCCAGGGCGAACTCGAACTCGAACTGGTCGTCGCAGCCGCCTCCACCGCTGCCGCCGCCGACCGTGGAGGCGTCGTCGTGCGCGGCCGTCGCGGCCAGTTCCGCGATGTGCGGGTAGTGCGCCGCCAGCGCCGGGTCCGGCGGGCCGGAGGGGCCCGAGGTGTCGAACAGCTCCTGGCTGAAGCCGAGCAGGCGGCTGCCCATCGCGTGCATGACGTGGTGCGTGAGGTCGGCGGAGAGGCCGCCCTCCCGGAAGATCCCGGCCATCGCGTCCAGGTACGCCAGGACGGCCGGGGTGGGGCCGGTCCGCGATTCGATGACCCGGGCCGCCCAGGGGTGGCGGAGCAGGACCCGGCGGGCCGAGAGGATCCGCCCGCGGACCACGGGCTGCCAGTCGGGGCCCGCGGCCGGCGGGTCGATCTCGCCGACGACGGCGTCGACCATGCCGTCGAGCAGTTCCTCCTTGTTGGCCACGTGCTTGTAGAGGGCCATCGGTACGACGTCCAGCTCCTGCGCGAGCCTGCGCATGCTGAGCGCGTCGATGCCGATGGCGTCGGCGAGCGCGACGGCGGCGCGCAGGACGCGGTCCCTGCTCAGGGGGGTCCGTTGCGTGCCGTTGGCTTCCTGCCGGTTCGTCCTCACCTTGACGAGTGTACGCCGTACACCTATGGTCGCTGCAAGGTGTACGGCGTACACCTCCATCGAGCGAGGGGTACCGAGAAGATGAGTCCGGACCGGAGAACCGCAGTGGCCGCCGGGCTACTGTTCCTGCTGACCGAGGTCTCCGCGATAGCCGGGGCGGCCCTCTACCGCCCCCTGCTGGGCGCGGCGGACGGCCGGCTCGCGCAGGGCGCCGACACGCAGGCCCTGCTCGGCGCGCTCTGCGAGGTGGTGCTGGTGGTGGCGGTGGCCGGCACCGGGGCGGCCCTGTTCCCCGTCCTGCGGCGCCACGGCGAGGGGCTCGCGCTCGGGTACGCCTTCGGACGGCTGCTGGAGGCGGCCGTCATCGCCGTCGGCATCGCCTCCGTCCTGGCGCTCGTCACCCTGCGGCGGGAGCCGGGGGCGCCGGACGGCGCCGACGCCGCGCTGGTGGCCTTGCACGACTGGACGTTCCTGCTCGGCCCCAACGTCGCCCTCGGCCTGAACACCGTCCTGCTCGCGTACCTGGCCTACCGCTCGCGACTGGTCCCGCGCCCCATCGCCGTACTGGGCCTGATCGGCGGTCCCCTGATCTGCGCCTCGGCCGCAGCCGTGATGTTCGGCGCCTACGACCAGCTCTCCGCGGCGGGGGCAGCCGCCGCCCTCCCGGTCTTCGCCTGGGAACTGGCCTTGGCCGCCTGGCTGCTCGCCAAGGGCTTCAAACCGCCGGTCAACCCGGCTGGCTAGCCGACGAGCCGCCGAGCCGCCGCTGCACCAGTCGCATGACCGGCCGTCAGGACCCGGCGGCTCGTCGGCCGACAGGGCGATCTAGGGTGTGGTCGTGAAGCCCTTCCCACCACCGCAGATACCGGCGAACGCACTCCGGCCCGGCCGTCACTGGTACGCCACGGCAGGCGCGATCGCCGTCGCGCTCATCGCGATCGGCGCGGTGATCGGCGCTCTCCGGTTCAACCATGCGATCGACGCGGTGGACACCGGCCAGCAGTTCGCCAACGGCGACGTCGTCACCCTCCGGCTCGAGCCGGGGAGCGGGAAGACCATCTGGATCAGGGACGAGGAATTCGGCCCGTCCGACGCCCCGAAGTGCAGCATCACCGGGCCGGGCGACCCCGCTCTCACCGATCCGGGAGTCGACGTGTTCCTCACGCGTGACGAGACCTGGAATCCGCTCTACGCCCTCGACGTGCCCCGAGCAGGCGACTATCAGGTCACCTGCTCGTCCCCCGCATCCTCCACGTACGCCGTCGGGGACTCCGGAGGCCTTTTCGCGCTGGCGGGCTGGCTGGTACTGGCCATCGCCCTCCCCGTCCTCGGAATCACCATCGGCGCCGTCATCGTCCTCGTCACCGCCCTCCGCCGCAGCCGTCATCGCAAGCAGCTGCTCGCCGAACGCGACGGCTCCGGTGGGGGCAACCCCGCGCACGCCAGACCGGGCCCGCCGAACACGCCCTAGGAGCGTGGGTCAGTGACGAGGAAGAGGCCCCGCGGGCGGTGATCGATGGATCGGTCGCGGGCGCCCCGCCAGCACCTGTGAGACTTTGGCGGGACCGCGCTGCCATCGGTGTCTGGCCGGTAGGAGCCGTGGCGGGCCGGGAGGCCCGGCTGGTCAGCCCGCCAGGGCGGCGAGCCCGGTGGTTCCGGCGTGTCGGAAGATCTTGCGGAGGTTGTAGCAGGCGGCCAGCAGTCGCCACTCGCCGCGGGCGCCGTCCTCTCCGCGTAGGAGGAGCTGGCGGCCGTTCTGGCAGGTCATGATCTGGCCGAAGACGGGTTCGACGATGGCTTTGCGGCGGCTGTAGGCGGCGCGTCCGGGTTTGGTCCGCAGCTTGCGGGCCATGCGTTCCTTGAGGGTGTCGTTCGCCGGGATCCGTCCGCGTGGTGCGGGCGGGACCTGCTCGTCGTGGCCGAGTCGGCCGGTGGCCATGAACGTATCGGTGCCGCAGGCAAGTTGGCGCCCTCGTGCGGCTTCAAGATTGCTCTCGGAGCAGTAGCCGGCGTCGACCAGGGCCTCTTTGGGGTGGACGCCGGTGTTCTGGGCGGACTGGTCGAGCATGGTGGTGTAGTTCAGCGCGTCGGAGGCGTTGCAGGTCAGGTCGGCGGCGGTGATGACCTGGTTCTGCTCGTCGACGACGGCCTGGGCCTTGGGCTTGGGTCGGGCCTTCGCGGCGGCCTTCTGCCCGGCGTCGGTGACGGCCTGCTCATCGCTGGTGCCGACGCGTTCCTGTCGGCGGCGTTCCTTGCCCTCCGTGTGGGCGCGTGCCTTGGCGGCGGCTTCGGCCTCGATCTGCGCGCGGGCGGCCTGCAACCGCGCGAGGCGTTTCTCGCGCCGGTCCAGCTCGGCGGGCAGGTCGGCGTCCTTGCCGTCGGCGCCTCAATGAGCCGGCCGTAGCTCATCGCCTTGTGCCTGGAGGCGTTCGCCTCCAGCTTCGTGCCGTCCAGGGCGACGCGGCCCATAGATCGGCCAGCACATCCAGGTGACGGCGACGGAACCGGGCAATCGAGCGGTAGTCCGGAGCCTGGTCGGCGGCCAGGAACCGGAACGCGACGTCGTCCACGCACTTGCGCTCGATCGCCCGGGAGGAACGGGTGCCGGTGGTGGAGCCGTAGATCAGTAGGCGGACCATCAGCCGTGGGTCGTAGGGAGGGAAGCCTCGCTTCTCGGTGTAGCCGGCCAGGACCGGTGACAGGTCGAGCACCTCATCGACCAGGTCGACGACGAACCGGGCCAGGTGGTCCTCGGGCAGCCAGTCGTCCAGCGACGGCGGTAGCAGCAACACCTGGTGCGGATCGAACGCCCGGAACCGCTTGTCCACCGCCGCCGCACGAGCCTGCGGCCGAGGTGCTACGGGAACCACGTCGAAGAGGCCATCCTCGTCAAGGGACACAGCTCATCTTCTCGCGCCCGGGAATCAGTTCGTCGGGCACGGGTGGCCGCGGCGCGCGGCCCACTCGTCGGCCAGGATGGCCATCGTGTGCCCATCGATCCACTCGCCGTCCCAGTGCAGTGCATCACGCCTGGTTCCCTCGTGGACGAAGCCGAGCTTCTCGTAGACATGGCGGGCCCGCGGGTTGAAGGCGAAGACCAACAACTCGATCCGGTGCACGCCGACGGTTCCAAAGGCGTGCCCCAGGATCAGTCGGCTCGCCTCAGTGCCCAGCCCCTGGCCGAAGGACCGGCGGTCGAACAGGCTGATCCGAAACGAGCAGTAACGGTTGCGGACATCAAGGTCCGACAACACGACCTCACCGACGCATACACCGGTGGGTCGGTCGACGATAGCCAGGTCCAGCCGATCGGAGTGCTCGGCCCGGGAGCCGTACCAACGTTCCAACGCTTCGAGGCTGAAAGTCTCGTGGGTACCGGTAAGTCGGTCCGCTTCCGGGTCGACCGCCACCGCGGCCAGCGCGTCGGCCACACTGACCGGACGCAAGACCACGCGCTCGCCAGTGAGCGTCGGCTTCTCAGCGAAGGAAATCTCGGTAGGCATGGCAGCGATCATGACCGGTACCCGCCTGCCGCCGTCAACACGTTTTACTGACCCACGCTCCTAGCCGAAGTCGTACACCGTGACGGGTACGCCCTTCGTGCACAGCTCGTCCCGGATCAGCGGCTCGATGCGGGACCACGTGCCGCCGGCGAGCCCGCAGCCGATGCGGGGCATGTGGACGGAGGCATCCAGTTCCGCGGCGTGGGCCGCCAGGCGGGCGAGGCAGCGTTGGATCGCCTCGTAGCGGACGGGCGGGCCGCCACTGCCGGTGCGTATGCCGTGCTGGCCGATCATGTTCGCGACCCGGATGTCCGGGCGGACCTGGACGAGCTGCACCGCGCCGAGCCCGAAGTCGTTCCCGCTGCGGCCCCTGTGCCAGGCGCGGTACGCGGCCTCCGGCTCGCTCCAGCGCTTCGAGAGCGCGAGGACGAAGCCCTTGCCCCAGCCTCCGAGGTCGTTGCAGACGTGCGCGATGATCTTCGGCCCCCGGGCCTGCGGACTGCTCGCGTCCCCCCGGATGATCGTCGGCTGCTGCTGCATGCAGATCCCCCCTTTCCCCTGCCCGGAAGGTACCCGGACCCTCTGACATCGCCGGAAGGCACGTGGCTCGGGGGGCTTGGGGCCTCAGCCTTCGGGTCGTAGGTCCGCAGTCTTTACGACCATGGGTTTATGCGGTTTTAACCGTGTTACAACTGGAACATCGCGCTGCAAATGGCGCATTTTCCTTCGCTGTTGCCCAGCCCACACAAGCGCTGCCTGCCTTGGCAACACACCCCGTTTCCTCTGGAGGAAGCAACCGTGAGTACAGCCGAGCAGACGGCCCCGTCTGCCAAGAAGAACTCCGCCGCCATGGCGGTCATGCAGCGCCTCGGCCGCAGCCTCATGCTGCCGATCGCCGTGCTGCCGGCCGCCGCGCTGCTGATGCGCTTCGGCCAGGAGGACATGCTGGGCAGCAAGTCGCTGCCGGGCTGGTGCAACGACATCGCCTCGTACATGGCGGCCGGCGGCAACGCGATCTTCAGCAACCTGGCGCTGCTCTTCGCCGTGGGCATCGCGGTCGGTTACGCGAAGAAAGCCGACGGTTCCACCGGCCTCGCGGCCGTGGCGGGTTACCTCGTCTTCTCCAACGTGCTCGGCACCTTCACCGACAGCAGCCTGCCGCAGGTGGAGAAGGTCGTCGACCACCAGGTCGCCCTGGTCGATGCGCCCGTCAACGCCGGTGTCCTCGGCGGTGTCGTGATGGGCATCGTCGTCGCCCTGCTGTACCAGAAGTTCTACCGGACCAAGCTGCCGGACTGGGCGGGCTTCTTCGGCGGCCGCCGCCTCGTCCCGATCATGTCCTCCCTCGCGGGCCTGGTCATCGGCATCGTCATGGGCCTGATCTGGCCCGTCCTCGGCAAGGGCATCCACGGGCTCGGCGAGTGGCTGGTCAACTCCGGCGCCGTCGGTGCGGGCATCTTCGGTGTCTTCAACCGCGCGCTCCTGCCCATCGGCATGCACCACCTGCTGAACTCCTTCCCGTGGTTCCAGGCCGGCTCCTTCGACACCCCGACCGGCGCCGTCCACGGCGACATCGCCCGGTTCCTCGCCGGTGACCCGACCGCCGGACAGTTCATGACCGGCTTCTTCCCGATCATGATGTTCGCCCTCCCGGCCGCCTGCCTCGCGATCGTCCACTGCGCCCGCCCCGAGCGCCGCAAGGTCGTCGGCGGCATGATGTTCTCCCTCGCGCTCACCGCCTTCATCACGGGCATCACCGAGCCGATCGAGTTCACCTTCATGTTCATCGCCCCGGTGCTGTACGCGATCCACGCGGTCCTGACCGGTGTCTCCATGGCGCTGACCTGGGCGCTCGGAATGAAGGACGGCTTCGGCTTCTCGGCCGGCGCGATCGACTTCGTCCTCAACCTCGGCATCGCGTCGAACCCGTGGGGTCTGGCCGGCATCGGGCTCTGCTTCGCGGTGCTGTACTACTTCATCTTCCGCTTCGCGATCACCAAGTGGAACCTGCCGACCCCGGGCCGCGAATCCGACGAGGAGCTCGCCGAGATCCTCAAGGCCGAGGCGAAGTAGCCGTGCCCGCGGCGCAGCGCACCCCCGGACGGGGAATGCCTTGCGAGGAGCGGCGCGAGCTGATCGCCGGAGCGGTACGGGCCAACGGCCGCGTACGGGTCGCCGATCTCGTACGGGAACTGGGCGTCAGCCGGATGACCATCCACCGGGACCTCCAGCACCTGGACGCCGAGGGCCGGGTACGCCGGATCCGCTCCGGGGCAACCGTGACGAGCACGGCCGCCACGGCCTGAGCGCCACCCGAAAGCGGGGCGGGGCACCACCGACCGACCGGTGGTGCCCCGCCCCTTTCGGTGTCCTCAGGCCCGCGCCGTCGCCACCAGCAGCCCGCGCCACCGGGTGCGCCCGGCGACCAGGCAGGCCCCCGGACCGGGCAGGGTGACGAGCGCAACACCGGTCCGGCCCCCTCCGTCGGACCCACCCATTCCGCAGGCCGGAACGGGACCGCGGCCCCGGTTTCCAAGGGTTCGCGGCGCCCGCACCCAAGCTTTGCGCGAAAGGGGACATATCGGTCTGCCGCCCACCCCTCCGCTCCGGGTCAAATAGCGGAGCGCGCCCGCATCGGGACCCGTAAGCTCCCGTCATGCAGGTGATCCAGTCAACGAAACTCGCCAATGTCTGCTACGAGATCCGCGGCCCCGTCCTCGAAGAGGCGATGCGGCTCGAAGCAGCAGGTCATCGCATCCTCAAGCTCAACACCGGCAACCCCGCGGCCTTCGGCTTCGACTGCCCGCCGGAGATCCTTGAGGACATGCTCCGCAACCTGGGCAACGCCCACGGCTACGGGGACGCGAAGGGCCTGCTCTCGGCGCGCCGTGCGGTCATGCAGCACTACCAGACCAAGGGCATCGACCTGGACGTCGAGGACATCTACATCGGCAACGGGGTCTCCGAGCTGATCCAGATGTCGATGCAGGCGCTGCTCGACGACGGCGACGAGGTGCTCGTCCCGGCGCCGGACTACCCGCTGTGGACCGCCTCCGTCAGCCTGGCCGGCGGCACCGCCGTGCACTACCGCTGCGACGAGCAGTCCGACTGGATGCCGGACCTCGCCGACATCGAGCGCAAGGTCACCGACCGGACCCGCGCGATCGTGATCATCAACCCGAACAACCCGACCGGCGCCGTCTACGACGACGAGATGCTGCGCGGGCTGACGGACATCGCCCGCCGCCACAACCTGATCGTCTGCTCGGACGAGATCTACGACCGGATCCTCTACGACGGCGCCACGCACACGAACACCGCCGCCATCGCGCCGGACCTGCTGACGCTCACCTTCAACGGGCTCTCCAAGAACTACCGCGTCGCCGGCTACCGGTCCGGGTGGATGGCGGTGTGCGGGCCCAAGAAGCACGCCTCGTCCTACATCGAGGGCCTGACGATCCTGGCCAACATGCGGCTCTGCGCCAACATGCCCTCCCAGCACGCCATCGCCACCGCCCTCGGCGGACGGCAGTCGATCAACGACCTGGTGCTGCCCGGCGGGCGGATCCTGGAGCAGCGCGACACGGCGTACGACCTGCTGACGCAGATCCCCGGCATCACCTGCGTGAAGCCCAAGGGCGCGCTGTACCTGTTCCCGAAGCTGGACCCGTCCGTCTACAAGATCAAGGACGACCGGCAGATGGTCCTCGACCTGCTCCGCGAGGAGAAGATCATGGTCGTGCACGGGACGGGCTTCAACTGGCCCGAGCCCGACCACTTCCGGATCGTGACCCTGCCCAACGCGAAGGACCTCGCCGACGCGGTCACCCGGATCGGCAACTTCCTCGACGGGTACAGCCAGCCGTAGCTACGGGGCGTCGACGAGTCCGGTGGACAGGGCCACGGAGATCGCGGCGACGTGGTGGTAGGCCCGCCCAGCGGCTGCGAGCACCCGGTCCTCCTCGCCGGGGCCGGGGAGCGCCGCGTTCAAGCGCGCCGTGAAGCGGGCCCAGCACTCGCGGTCACCGCTGGCGTAGTACGTCACGCCGTCCGTGTCGGGCAGCCCGTAGGCCTCGGCGACGTACCGGCGCAGGATCGCGCCGCCGAGCGTGGAGCCCTCCAGCACGTAGAGGAACCCGAGCAGGGCCGGCGGGTCCGAGGCCGCGGCGGCGCGGATCTCCCGCGCGAGGGCGTCCGCCGGTGCGGCCGCGGTGGACGCCGGGAACACCCCGTCCTCGGCGAAGTGCATCAGGTCGCGGTCTATGCAGGGGAGCTTGACCAGGTCCGCCGACCACACCGAGGTCACGCACGGGTCCGTGGCGCGGGAGAGTTCGCCCTCCAGCGCCTCCAGGACCCGGCGGTAGGCGGCGAGCTGGTCGACGTACCGGTCGAGCGGGAGCGTCCCGGCGAGCATCGCGACGGAGAAGGGCGTGCCCTCCAGGTCCTGGTGCCGGCCGCGGGTGCTCGCCCGGATGCGGTCGACGACCGTGTCGCAGTCCGTGGGGCTCATGCGCCTTCCCCCTTCAGGAGCGTCGCGTGCAGCCGGTCGAGGAGGTGACCCTTGCGTTCGATCGTCACGTCGAAGTAGCGGGCGCTCTGCTCGGAACGGCACACGCCGCGCACCGCCTCCATCGCCGAGCGCTTCAGCTCCACCGCCTCCGCCGCGAGGAGGAGCAGCGTGCGGCGCAGCTCCGGATGACCGAGCACGAACTCCTTCAGCCGCGCCCCCACCAGCTCGCCCGACACACGCAGGCCGGCGGGCGCGGAGTCGAGCAGTTCGAGGAGGACCCGGTTGCTGAGCTGGCCGAAGTCCTCGTGAGTGGCGCGGCCGCCGAACTCGGGCACGAAGTCGGTCAGGTCGTTGAAGAGCTGGCTGGCCAGTCCGAGGTTGCGCATGGCCTCGTCCAGGACCCGCCGCTCGTCCTCCACGACGCCCAGGGCCGCCACCGCCGCGTCCAGCGGCATCCGGAAGAGCGTGCCCGTCTTGAGCGCGGCCATCGACTCCCAGAAGGCGACCCGCTCGCCGCGGGGCGCGGCCACCAGTTCGGCGCGGGTGAGCGCGGTGCGCGTGGAGACGTCGACGGCCTGGCCCGTGAGGCCCCGGCCGACCGACTGCAGCAGGCTCCGTACGACGGCCGGGTCGGCCGCGTGCTCCAGCGCCGCGGTGATCAGCAGGGAGCCCGTGTTGAGGGCGAGCGGGATGCCGTGGGTGACGTGGAGGGCGGGCTCGCCGTAGCGGATGCCGCTGCCGTCCTGGATGTCGTCGAGGGCGACCGCGGCCTTCAGCAGGACGCGCACCGCCACGGCCGCGCGGCGGACCGCGGCCAGGTCCGCCGCGGAGTCGGCTTCCCCGGCCCGGCCGGGGAAGCCCCGGTAGTTGCGGTAGGCCCAGAACACCATCGAGGGCCGCAGCGGGGCCCGGCCCGCGGGGGCTCCGGCGGTGGGGGCCAGGGCCTGCTGGCCCGCCTTCGAGCCGACGGCGTCGGCGACCGGGGCGTACAGGGAACGCCCCAGCACCGCCTCGTACACCGATTCCGGTGCGGACGGGCCCTGCCGCGCGGGCGCGGTGGTCAAGGAGGCCAGGAAGGCCGCCAGGTCGTCCTCCAGGAGCGCCGCATCGCTCCGCACCACTGCCTCTACGCCCGATGTATCCGATGCGTCCAGCGCATGCGACGCGCCTGACGCGTCTCCGGCCCCAGCCATTCCGTCCCCCGAGCATCACACCAGCCGGCCCGCACGTTCCGTACACACGTGCACCGAAAGGAGAAGAGTGGGCGTTGCCCCCCGGCCATTGCAAGGCACATTCAAGCCGACACATGGGACCAAGATTCAGCTCAACTTTAGAACGGATCCAATGTAGGATGGTCCTCTGACCACGCAGGAGGCCCCCATGTACGAGCCGATTCGCACCAAGGCGGTCGACCCCCGCATAGGCGTCCACCGCGGCGACTACCCCCGCAGCAGCCGCGCCGAAGCCCTGGACATCCAGCTCGCCGGGCACCTCGCCGCGCTGCTCACCGTGACCGACGAGCTCGGCCTCGACGAGGCCGCCGTCGTCGTCGCCGCCCAGGTGACCCGCCTGCGCGGGGCCGAGCCCGCCCGCGCATCCCAGCGGCCCGGCCGGGAGCCCGACGCCGAGGCCGCCGCCGCGCTGCACCAGCGCGCCCACGATCTTGCCGCCCGCGCCCTGCTCGTCGCCGCGTCCCGCGCCGACACCACGGTCGCGATCCTCGCCGCCGAGCGCATGGACGCGCACGCCGCCGCGCTCGACCTCGTCGGCGCCCACTGACGGCCCCGGTCCGGGGCCGCGGAGGCTCCGGACCGGGCGCCATGCCCTGCGGGGCTTGAACGTGCAACCCCCTTCGCCGCCGCCGGGCTGGGTTCATCCAGCCTCGCCGGCGTTTGAGGCGTGGGCTCTGGGGCGGAGCCCCAGGGAACGGGCGAAGGGTGGGTCCGGGGCGAAATCCGCCGCCGCGATGCCGCACCAGGGGGTCGCGGCCGGGGGCCAGACCGGGCCGACCGCCTCGGCTCGCTCCGTCGCGGCCGGGCCGACTCCCGGGATCTTCACCAGCACCTGTGGACCCCGGTCGGCGGGACCCGGCACCGGCTGTTCGCGGAACTCCACGGTGACCACGTAAGCCCCCTGCTCCGGGAAGCCGTTCACCGCCTCGACCGAGGCCACCACGCGTCGGCTCGTCGGGTCGATCCGGCAGTCGGTGATCCGTACGTCGTCCGGCGCGGCCCCCGCCGGACGCACCGCCGGACGCCCGCCCGCCCACACGTACAGCCCCAGCGGGGCGAAGACCAGCAGTCCCGCCACGAACACCAGGGCGACCAACCAGCCCTGCCACTTCAACGCGCTCACGCCCATGGCACGATCCTCCCGGCCGCCCGCCCCGGTCACCAGCACCCGCGGGCCCACACAGCATTTCGAAGTGGGACCGCCTGGTCACCTCTCGTTCACTCAACTCCGCGCGGAATGTGGGTTTCCGCGAGCACTCTCCTCCCGTGAGACGCATCCTAGGAATCGCCCTGGCGGTCCTCCTGGTCGGCGGCGTGATAGCCGTCATCGCCATCGGAGGACAGAAGCCGGAGGGCACGGCAACGAAGACCGTGCGTGGCGTCATCGGTTCGGAGAAGTCCGAGTTCTTCCGCGACCCCGACGTCGTCAAGGCCCTTGCAGACAAGGGCTACACCGTGAAGACCGAAACCTCGGGTTCTTGGGCGATGGACCAACTCGCCCTCAAGGAATTCGACTTCGCCTTCCCCAGCAGCACGGAGCCGACCGAGGGGATCGAGGAGAAGGCGGGCGTGAAGGGCGCCCAGAGCACCAAGCCCTTCTTCTCCCCGCTCGTCGTCCTCGCCCGCTCCAACGCGGCCAAGGTGCTCAGCGAGCACGGCCTCGCGAAGACGAACGGCAAGAACACCGGCACGCTCCTCCTCGGCCCCTTCCTCAAGGCCGCCGCCGAGGACAAGAAGTGGCAGGAGCTTCAGGGCGGGACCAGCGCCTACCCGGAGCTGGCCGGCACGGTGTTCATCAAGACCACCGACCCCACCACCTCCAACTCGGGCGCGCTCTTCCTCGCCACCACCTCGAACGTCGCCAACGGCACGACCGTCGTCGCCAACGACGCCGACATCGACCGGACCGCCCCCCTGATAAAGAAGCTCATCTCCGTCCAGGGCGCCATGGAACAGAGCACGGACGGCCCCTTCCGCGCCTTCATCAGCGGCAGCGGCGAACCGCTCGTCCTCGCCTACGAGTCCCAGGTGACCAGCCTGCTCCAGCAGAAGCAGGATCCGGGCGACATGGTGGTCCTCTATCCCGACACCACCGTCAACTCCCCGCACACCTTCGTACCGATCAGCGAGAAGGCCACGGAGCTCGGCTCCCTGCTGGCCACCGACCCGAAGCTGCGCTCGCTCGTGGTCCGCCACGGGTTCCGGCCGACGGAGGGGGTGGCCGAGTTCACCACGGCCGCCGCGCCGCACACCGGGTACCTCAACTCGGGGCTGACCGGCCTCCGCCAGGTCAGCGCACCGACCGTCAAGGTCCTGATGGCGCTGGCCGCGCGCGCCAAGGAATAGGGGGAGCAGAAGAGCATGACATTGACACCGCCCGAAGACAGTCCGCTCGTCCTCACCGCCCCCGAGCCCGTGGCCCCCGTCCGGCGGGAGCAGGCCTCCGGCCTGGTACCGCTCCAGGACGGGGTGCGCGAGGAGATGGCCCGCCGGGCCGGGGAGTACGTCGGCTCGTTGGCCGGCATCGACAGCCGCTCCCCCGAGTTCGCGAACCGCATCGGGGAGATCGCCGGCCTCGGCGCCGCCGACATCCGCGGCGCCGCCCAGCAGTCCAACCGCATGCTGGACCGGGCCGTACGCTCCCTCGGCACGGACGGCGGCGGCGACGCCCAGGCCCGCGTCGCGGGCTCACTGGTCGAACTGCGCCGCACGGTGGAGGACCTGGACCCCAGCGACAGTTCGGGCAGCTCTGCGAAGGGCGTGCGCAAGCTGCTCTCCAAGCTGCCCGGCGGCAACAAGTTCCGCGACCACGTGGCCAAGTACGCCTCCTCGCAGGCCACCCTCAACCGGATCGTCGGCGCGCTGCGCGGAGGCCAGGACGAGCTGCGCCGCGACAACGCCGCCCTGCACACCGAGCGCGCCCGCCTGTGGGAGACCATGGGCAAGCTCCAGGAGTACGCGGTGCTCACCGAGGCCCTGGACACGGCCGTCGAGCAGCGGATCGCCGACCAGACCGACCCGCAGCAGGCCGACGCGCTGCGCGTGGACGTGCTCTTCCCCGTACGGCAGAAGCACCAGGACCTGCTGACCCAGCTGGCCGTCTGCGCGCAGGGGTACCTGGCGATGGACGTGGTCCGGCGCAACAACGAAGAGCTGATCAAGGGCGTCGACCGGGCCGCGACCACGACGGTGTCCGCGCTGCGGATCGCCGTGATGCTGGCGCAGGCGCTGAACACGCAGGGCGAGGTCATCAAGCAGATCGACACCCTGCGCGACACCACGGAGGGCCTGATCCGCGGCAACGCGGAGATGCTGTCCACGCAGAGCGGGGAGATCCAGCGGATCGCCGCCGACCCGGCCGTCGGTGCGGAGACGCTGCGGACGGCCTTCGCCCAGATCTACAAGACGCTCGACACCATCGACACCTTCAAGGTGCAGGCGACCGAGAACATGGCCGCCACCGTGGAGTCCCTGACCGGCGAACTCCGACACGCTTCCGCGTACCTGGCGCGCACCCGCACCGCGAGCGCCCTGGAAGGCGGCAACGACCGATGAACGCCATGAGCATCCGCAGCGCCGTGATGCGCAGACGACTCGCCGCGGCGGTGGCGCTCGCCGCCACCCTGCTCGGGGCGAGCGCGTGCGCGGAGAACTCCGACCACCCGAAGCCGAAGCAGACCGAGTACCAGGAGGGCAAGCTGCGCGTCCTGGCCTCCAGCGAGCTGTCCGACATGGACGAGGTGCTGAAGGCGGCGAAGGCCGCCACCGGGGTGGGCGTGGAGCTGACCATGTCGGGCACCCTCGACGCGGTCGAGCAGATCGCCTCCGGCAAGGCGGACGGCAAGTACGACGCCGTCTGGCTCTCCTCCAACGACTACCTGAGGCTGCGGCCCGAGGCCGCGGGCAAGCTGTCGAGCGAGACCCCGGTGATGTCCTCGCCCGTCGCCCTCGGCGTGAAGCCCGAGGCACTGGCCCGGCTCGGCTGGAAGCCCGAGTCGGTGACCTGGTCGGCGGTCCACGAGGCCGTGGCCGGCGGGAAGCTGACGTACGGGATGACCGACCCGGTGCGCTCCAACTCCGGTTACTCCGCGCTGATTTCGGTGGCCTCGGGGCTGTCCGGCGCACAGGCGGCGCTGACCGACGCCGACGTGGCGAAGGCGCAGCCGATGCTGAAGGGGTTCTTCACCGGGCAGAAGCTGACGTCCGGCTCCTCGGGCTGGCTGGCCACCGCTTACGCCCAGCGCGGGGACGTGGACGCGCTGGTGAACTACGAGTCGGTGCTGCTGTCCATGAACCGGGACGCGAAGACGAACCTGACGGTGATCCGGCCGCTCGACGGCGTGGTCACCGCCCACTACCCGCTGACCCTGCTGACCTCGGCCCCGGCCGGGGCCCGCGAGTCGGGGCGGGTGCTGACCGAGTACCTGAGCGGCGGCGAGGCGCAGAAGGCGATCACCGAGAAGACCTTCCGGCGGCCCGTCGCGGCCGGGGTGACCCCGGCGGCCGGGCTGAACCCGGACAAGCGGCGCGAGCTCCCCTTCCCCGGCACCCGGTCGGTGGCGGACGGACTGCTGGCCAGCTACGAGAACGAACTGCGCCGGCCCTCGCGGACGGTGTACGTGCTGGACACCTCGGGTTCGATGAGCGAGGAGGACCGGATCGGCCGGCTGAAGGCGGCGCTCACCGACCTGACGGGGACGGGGAGTTCGGGCACCGGGGAGCGGTTCCGGGACCGCGAGGAGGTCACGCTGCTGCCCTTCGGCGACAAGGTCAAGAAGGTTCTGACGCACACGGTCGAGCCCGGCAATCCCGGACCCGCCCTGGACGCGATCCGGGGGGACGTGAAGTCGCTGCAGCCCGACGGGGGCACGGCCATCTACAGCAGTCTCCAGGCGGCGTACCAGCAGCTCGGCAAGGGCAACGCGGACGCCTTCACCTCGATCGTGCTGATGACGGACGGCGAGAACACCGCGGGCGCCGGGGCCAAGCAGTTCGACGCCTTCTACGCGGGGCTGCCCGAGGCGCAGAAGCACACCCCTGTCTTCGCGGTGCTGTTCGGCGACTCCGACCGCAAGGAACTCGCCCACATCACCGAACTGACCGGCGGGCGGCTCTTCGACGCCACCGACGGCAACGGTTCGCTGGACGGAGCCTTCGAGGAGATCCGTGGCTATCAGTAGGCCGCTCGGCGCGCGGCTCCTGTCCTTCCTGGAGTCGAAGAAGAACCTGGCCGGCAGCGCCTGCGGGCTGGTCGGGGTGGGCCTGACCCTCACCGGGGTAGCCGGCACGTACTGGCCGGTGGTGGTCGCCGGGCTGTACGGGGCGGGCGCGCTCGTCGCCCCGCCGGACGTGGCGGCGCCGCCGGTCCCGCCGGAGCCCGCCGAGCAACTGGGCTTCGTACGGGAGGACTTCGCGCGGCTGCAGGAGTACGTCGGCGAGGTGGACCTGCCGGCGGAGCCCGCGGAGGTGCTGACCGGGCTGCTGGAGCTGTACGCGGCGATGCTGGAGCCGGGCTGGGTGGCGGGCGTCCTGGCCGCCGACCCGGAGGCGGTGCACTCGCTGACCCGGGCCATCCGCACGGACGTGCCGGAGTGCGTGGACACCTACAACCGGACCCGCTGGTGGACCCGGCTCACGGCGGGCGGCGAATCGCCCGAGCGTCACCTGGAGCGGCAGCTGACGCTGCTGCGGGAGGAAGCGGAACGCATGACGGCGGACCTCCGTGAAACGGAGGCCCGCCGTCAGCAGACGCACACGACCTATTTGGAAGGTCGCAGGGAATCCTGAGTCGGGGAATCCCGCGTCAACCCGTGGCCGGGGACAGCCGGCCGCAGGAGTTCGGTGGGGCAAGGGCCCTCGGGCCCGGCAGGATCAGCCCAGGCGCTCGACGAGCGCTTCGTACTGGTCCCACAGCTCCTTCGGCGTGTGGTCGCCGTAGGTGTTCAGGTGCGCCGGGACCAGCGAGGCCTCGTCGCGCCAGACCTCCTTGTCGACCGTGAGCAGGAACTCCAGGTCGGCGGCGGGCAGGTCCAGGCCGTCGGTGTCCAGGGAGGCGACGGTCGGCAGGATGCCGATCGGGGTCTCCACACCCTCGGCGGTGCCGTCGAGGCGCTCGACGATCCACTTCAGGACGCGGCTGTTCTCGCCGAAGCCGGGCCACACGAACTTGCCCGCGTCGTTCTTGCGGAACCAGTTCACGTAGTAGATCTTCGGAAGCTTGGACTGGTCCTTGTCCTTGGCGACGTCGACCCAGTGACCCATGTAGTCGCCCATGTTGTAGCCGCAGAACGGCAGCATGGCGAAGGGGTCGCGGCGCAGCTCGCCGACCTTGCCCTCGGCGGCGGCGGTCTTCTCGGAGGCGATGTTCGAGCCGATGAAGACGCCGTGGTTCCAGTCGAAGGACTCGGTGACCAGCGGCACGGCGGAGGCGCGGCGGCCGCCGAAGAGGATCGCGGAGATCGGGACGCCCTTGGGGTCCTCCCACTCGGCGGCGATCGTCGGGCACTGCGAGGCCGGGACGGCGAAGCGGGCGTTGGGGTGGGCCGCCGGGGTCTCAGACTCCGGGGTCCAGGCGTTGCCCTTCCAGTCGATGAGCTGGGCGGGGGCTTCCTCGGTCATGCCCTCCCACCAGACGTCGGAGCCGTCCGGGGTGAGCGCGACGTTGGTGAAGACGGTGTTCGCGTACATGGTCTTCATGGCGTTGGCGTTGGTGTGCTCGCCGGTGCCGGGGGCGACGCCGAAGAAGCCGGCCTCGGGGTTGATCGCGTAGAGGCGGCCGTCCTCGCCGAAGCGCATCCAGGCGATGTCGTCGCCGACGGTCTCCACGGTCCAGCCGGGGATCGTGGGCTCCAGCATGGCGAGGTTCGTCTTGCCGCAGGCGGAGGGGAAGGCGGCGGCGATGTACTTCGCCTCGCCGGCCGGCGGGGTGAGCTTGAGGATCAGCATGTGCTCGGCGAGCCAGCCCTCGTCGCGGGCCATGACGGACGCGATGCGCAGGGCGTAGCACTTCTTGCCGAGCAGGGCGTTGCCGCCGTAGCCCGATCCGTAGGACCAGATCTCGCGGGTCTCGGGGAAGTGCGAGATGTACTTGGTGGTGTTGCACGGCCACGGCACGTCGTCCTGGCCCTCGGCGAGCGGAGCGCCGAGGGTGTGGACGGCCTTGACGAAGAACCCGTCGGTGCCGAGCTCGTCGAGGACGGCCTGTCCCATCCGGGTCATGGTGCGCATGGCGACCGCGACGTAGGCGGAGTCGGTGATCTCGACGCCGATCGCGGAGAGCTCCGAGCCGAGGGGGCCCATGCAGAAGGGGACGACGTACATCGTGCGGCCCTTCATGGAGCCGCGGAAGATGCCGCCCTCTTCGCCCTTGCCGGCGAAGAGCTCCTTCATCTCGGAAGGGGCCTTCCAGTGGTTGGTCGGGCCCGCGTCCTCCTCCTTCTCGGAGCAGATGAAGGTCCGGTCCTCGACGCGCGCGACGTCGGAGGGGTCGGAAGCGGCGTAGTACGAGTTCGGGCGCTTGGCCGGGTCCAGCTTCTTGAAGGTGCCCTTGGAGACGAGCTCCTCGCAGAGGGCCTCGTACTCGGCCTCCGAGCCGTCACACCAGACGATGCGGTCAGGCTGGGTGAGGGCCGCAATGTCACCGACCCAGGAGATGAGCTCCTGGTGCTTGGTGGGGACGTCGGAAGTGGTGCCAGCCGCGATGTCGCGCGCCACGATCGCTCCTTGTTGAGGGGTTTGATTTGTGATTGCCCCGTGGGGGCCGCGACCCGGACGCTTCGCGCTCCGCTCATCCGGTGTCGACCGCACTCATCTGATCATCCGGTGCGTGTGCGCATATGTCCAGGGGGCCTCTCACGTGAGCATCGCCACTCCGGTCAATCTTCCGTAAAGCGCACTAACGGAAACCTACGCAACCGTAGGTAGCATGGCGGGCATGACTTCCGACGCCGCTGCCGTGGCCGCTCCGATGGTCGAAACCGCCGATCAGGAGACCAAGCCGCTCATGCGCGGCTGGCTCCACACCGGCATGTTCCCCGCCGTGGTGATCGCCGGCCTCGCCCTGATGGCCTTCACGGACTCGACCCGGGCCCGGGTCGCGTGCGGGGTGTACATCCTCACCGCGTGCCTGCTCTTCGGAGTCAGCGCCGTGTACCACCGCGGTACGTGGGGCCCGCGCGGCGAGGCGATCCTGCGGCGGCTCGACCACGCCAACATCTTCCTGATCATCGCCGGCACCTACACCCCGCTGACCGTCCTGCTGCTGCCCGACTCCACCGGGCGGACCCTGCTGTGGGCGGTCTGGATCGCGGCCGCGGCCGGCATCGCCTTCCGCGTCTTCTGGGTCGGCGCCCCGCGCTGGCTGTACACCCCCTGCTACATCGCCATGGGCTGGGCGGCGGTCTTCTTCCTCCCCGATTTCATGCGCACCGGCGGCATCGCCGTCCTGGTGCTGGTCATCGTCGGCGGCCTGCTCTACAGCGTCGGCGGCGTCATCTACGGCATGAAGCGCCCGAACCCCTCCCCGCGCTTCTTCGGCTTCCACGAGGTCTTCCACTCGCTGACCCTGGCCGCCTTCGTCGCCCACTACGTGGGCATCTCGATCGCCGCCTACCAGCACTGAGCGGTCTCCTCCGGACCGTACGGGGCAGCCGCACGGTCCGAAAGGGACGGCTCAGGGCTTGCCGTGGCCGTGGCCGTGGCCGTGGCCGTGGCCGACCGTCACGCGCCCGACCTTGTTGCCGACCAGCTCCGTGAACCACATGTTCCCGTCGGGACCCTTGGCGATGTGGAACAGCGTGTTGTCCAGGTTCGGGGTGGGCAGCGGGAACTCCGTGAGCTCGCCCCGCGGGGTGATGCGGCCGATCCGGTTGCGGTTGGACTCGGTGAACCAGATGTTTCCGTCCGGGCCCGCCGCGATGCCGAGCGGGCCGCTGTTGACGTCCGGCAGCGGGAAGCGCCGGACGTCGCCGCGCGGAGTGATCCGGCCGATCTCGTTGGCGGCGCCGCCGCCGTCGGTGAACCAGAGGTTCCCGTCCGGGCCGGCGGCGATGTTGAACGGGGCGCCGTCGGGATTCGGCAGGGAGAACTCCTTCACCTCACCGTGCGGCGTGATCCGCCCGATCTTGTTGGTGCCGATCAGGGTGAACCACAGGTTCCCGTCCGGGCCGCTGGTGATCCGGTACGGCTGGCTGTCGGGCGTCGGGAGCGGGAACTCCGTGATCCTGCCGCGGGGCGTGATGCGGCCGATCTTGTTGGCGCCGTTCTCGGTGAACCACACGCTCCCGTCCGGCCCCTTGGTGATGCCAAGGGGGAAGCTGTCCGCCTGCGGCAGCGGGAACTCGGTGACCTTGCCCTCCGGGGTGATCCGGGCGACGTGGTTGTAGCCGGGCTCGGTGAACCACAGGTTGCCGTCGGCGCCGGAGGTGATGTCGTCCGGGAACTGCTCGGGGTGGGGCAGCGGGAATTCCTTGATCTTGCCGTCCGGCGTGATCCGGCCGATCTTGTTGACCGGCGCCTGGATGGTGAACCAGACGTTCCCGTCGGGGCCGCCGGTGATGCCCACCGGGTTGGCACCCTCGGTCGGCACCGCGAACTCGACGATTCTCCCGACGGGATCGGCGTCGCCCCCACCCGTCCCGTGCTGCCCGGCGAAGGCCGGGCCGGGCACGCTGAGCAGGGTGCAGGCGAACAGGACGGCGAGGCGCCGCCACCGAACCGGAGCTCGGTGGCGGCGCGGGCGGGGCAGGGTGGTCTCGGGCATGGGCCCAAGGTAGAAGGAACGTCCTATTCCGGATGGCTTTGACGGGCTGTCAAACGGGTGCTCCTATCCCCCCTGCCCCTGCCCCTCCCCGGGTGCTCAGCAGGCGTATCCGTCACCGTCCGGGTCCAGGCGGAGCGGATCGCTGCCGTTGACCTTCAGGCGCGCCGGGTACTTGTGGGAGGCCAGCCAGTCGCAGCGGGCCTTCGTCGTCGCCTTCACCTCCGCCGGGAACCGCGTGGGCACGCACACGTTGGCCGTGCCGTAGTGCCGGTCGCAGCCGGCCACGTTCGGGGCCACCGGGGCCGAGTCCCGCTTCGCGGGGTTCTGCTTCGGGGCCGCCAGCTCGCTCGCGAAGGTGTGCTCGTGCGCGGACGGAGGCTCGGCGGTGGCCGCCAGGGCCGACGGGCCGCCCAGGTGCACCCACTTCGCGATCGACGGGATGCCGTTCGCGTCGACCGCGAAGAGCATGTACCAGCCGGGCGGGGCCAGGTTCGGGTTGCTGGTGACGTTCAGGTCGATGGTGGTGCCGTTGACGACCGTCAGCGGAAGGTCCACGAACCGCTGGTTCGGGTCCGAGGAGTGGGTGACCGCCGCCGGACGGATCAGCTCCGCCTTGGCGACCGCCCGGTTGACGGTGATCCGCTGGGTGTCCCCGTACACCCACTGGTTGTCGATCACCGAGGTGATCTGCGGGCGCGCCCCCTTGAAGAGGTACGGCGGGGTGTAGATCGACACGTTGTGGTTGTACGTGCCGTTGCCCGGGTTGTCCCCGACCGACATGACGCGGCCGTCCGGCATCAGGAACGACGCCGAGTGGTACGTCCGCGGGATCGGGTCGGTGGCCAGGCCGGCCTGGTAGGTGTTGGTGGTCGGGTCGAAGAACGAGGCCTCGTACACCGGGTCGGCCCGGTCGTGCAGCCCGCCGCCGGTCTCCAGCACCTTGCCGTCCGGCAGCAGCACCGCGGACACGAACATCTTGCCCTCGGCGCCGGTCTGCGGCCGCTTGCCCTGGCCCTGGTCGACCAGGCCCTGGGGGATGTCCGGGCCGGCCGTGTAGGCGGGGCTCGGCTTCTTCAGGTCGATGATGTCGGTGAGCCGGTTCGCGGCCGGGTTGCGCTCGTTGTTGCCGCCGCCGATGGTCAGGACCCGCTGGTCCTGTGCCGGGGGCAGCAGCACGCTCGCCGACTCGTCGCGCTCGTCCTTGTTCCGCAGGCCGGGGACGTCGGTGATGGTGTTGGCGTCGTAGTCGTAGACGGAGGCGCCGGTGCCCGGGGTGCCGTTGCCGAAGGTGTGGCTGCCCGAGTAGAAGAGCCGCCCGTCCTGCATGAGGATCATCGACGGGTACAGGCCCCAGTACGACCAGGTCTGGTTGACCTCGTTCATCGGCAGCCACTTGTTCTGCGCCGCCGAGAACTTCTCCGCGGTCACGTTGCCCGTGGAGTCCTCCTTCAGCCCGCCGAAGGAGATCACGTCACCGTTGCCGAGGATCGTCGCGGACGGGTACCAGTGCCCGCCGTTCATGTCGTTCGTCTTCGTGTACTTCTCGGTCGCCGGGTCGAAGGTGTACGAGTCCTTCAGCCCCTGGTAGCCGATCGTGCCGTCCGCCGAGGGATAGCCCTTGTTGCCGCTCATCACCAGCACCCGGCCGTCGGCCAGCTGGACGTGGCCGGAGCAGAACATGTCCACGGGCGTCGGGATCGTCTTGAACGAGCCGTTCGCCGGGTCGTAGACGGCGGAGGTGAAGGTGCCCGCGTTGAACTGGGCGATGTCGTTGCCCGAACCGGCGATCAGCAGCACCTTGCCGTTCTTCAGCACGACGGCGTGCATGGAGCGCACCGGGTTCTTGGCGGCGATCACCTCCCACTTGCCCTTCGCGCACTCCGTGGCCGTGCCCGTGCAGGTGGGCTGCGGCGGGGTGACGCCCACCTCCTCCAGCGCGTAGTCGTCGGTGGTGAGCGTGCCCACCCCGTAGACGGACAAGCCCCACACGATCTTGTCGGTGTTGGGCGGGACGGCCGGCGTACGGACCGAGGTGCGCGCCCACGCGGCACTGACCGGGGGATTCTGCAGGTCGGTCCAGTACTGCCAGCCGGCCACCGTGTCGTGGCGGAACACCGTCACGGACACGTCCGGGGTGTTCGACTTGTACCAGGCCGAGAGGTCGTACTGCTTGCCCGGCACGACCGTCGGGGCGCAGGTGCCGTTCTCGGTGACCAGGGCCTTGCGGTCGCCGTCCACCCGGCGGGTGAGCGAGACCTTCATCGCCTTGGTGCCGGAGTGCGCGTCGGCGACGGTCGCGAAGGTGAAGTCGTTGTCGCCCCAGCCGGATTTCGACCAGCAGGACGGCATGTCGGAGCCGGCCGGGCCGGCGGTCTCGAAACCGGGGTTGGTGAGCAGGTTGGGCGGTCCGGCCGTGGCCTGCTGCGGCGCGGTCAGCAGCAGGCCCGCGGTCATCGCCCCGACGGCCAGCAGGGCGGCCCGCCACCTTGCCCTGCCCCGGATCTTCCTTCGCATGGGGAGCATCCCTTCGTGCGGCTCAACTCGTGCGGGTCAACTCGTGTGCGTGCGGCCCGCCTTGCGCGGGAGGTAGACGAGCGCCTCCGTCGCCGCGAAACGCAGGACGAAGGTGGTGACCAGGGCGAGCGCGGTCGCGGACAGGACCCCGAAGCCCCATGTGCCGACGAACACCGCGATCAGCGGGATCCGCAGCAGCAGATCGGCATTGGCCAGCAGCGTGAAGCGACCGAGGCGGTCGGCCCAGTGCCGGTGCCGGCGCCGGTCGCGGAAGAGCAGGGTCTCGATGAGGAGGAAGTTCCACAGCACCCCGGCCTGGTTCGCCACCACTTCGGCGACCAGGTAGTTCATGCCGGTGTGCGTGAGCATCCACAGCGCGGCCAGGTTCGGGACGAAGCCGGAGAGCCCGATCAGCCCGAAGCCGATCATGCGGGCCAGCGGGGTCGAGGAGCGCAGCGAGGCCAGGTGGGTGAGGAAGCGCAGGCCCTCGCGGGCGGTGGACTTCGACTCCCCCGAGAAGCGGTCCTGGAAGACGAAGGGCACCTCGGCCACCCGCGCCGGCCGGCAGCGCACGGCCAGCTCCAGCAGGATCTTGTAGCCCAGCGGCTTCAGCGCCTCCTCGGTGACCGCCGAGCGGCGCATCGCGAAGAACCCGCTCATCGGGTCGCTGATCCCGCGCAGGGCGCGCGGGAAGAGCCCCTTGGTCAGCCATGTCGCTCCGCGCGAGACGGCGATCCGGTAGTTGCCGGCGAGCCCGGCCCGGCTGCCCCCGGCGATGTAGCGGGAGGCCACGACCAGGTCGGCGCCGGTGCGCGCCCCCTCCCCGACGAGCTCGGGGACCAGGTGGGGCGGGTGCTGGAGGTCGGCGTCCATGACGACGATCCAGTCGGTGTCCGCCCGGCCGATCCCCTCCACGACGGCCCCGCCGAGTCCGCCGTCGGGGCTCTCGCGGTGCAGGACCTCCACCGGGAAGGCGCAGTCCAGGGCAGCCTTCTCGATGACGGCCGGGGTGTCGTCCGTGGAGTCGTCGACGAACAGCACCGACACGGGCAGGTGAGCGGGGAGCGCGGCGGCCAGCCTGCTCAGCAACTCGTCGATGTTTCCGGACTCGTTGAAGGTCGGGATGATGAGGGTGACGCTGCCCGGGGCGGGCGCCTCGTCGGCGGCCTCCGGCAGGTGCGGGGCGCTCGGTGCGTGCAGGGCGTGCGGGGCCCACAGGTCTTCGCTCATTCCGGATCAACTCCCGTTGACGGTGCGGGACGTGGCCGTGGGATCGGTGCTGTCCGTACGCCGGATCTCGATGCGGTCCTCGCCCTCGCCGAAGACGGCGACCGGCGTCGAATGCTCCAGCGCGGCCTTCACGTTGGGCAGTTGCGCCGCGTCGCGCCGGACGGTGGGCGAGGAGACCACGTAGTCGATGTCCCGCCAGCCGCCCGGCAGGGTCTTGGTGACCGCCGGGTCCAGGTCGGCCTTGTAGAACCAGATGGCGCCGAGCCCCGGGTCGAACCCGTGGTGTACGGCGTCCAGCCACAGCGCGTCGTCGACCAGCACCCGGGTCGTGGCGGGCTCGCGCACCTCGCGCCCGAGCCAGGCCGCGGCCTGCCGGTACGGGGCGTTCGCGTCGACCGTGAGCGCCGTGCGGTTGCCGTCGTACCAGCGCGGCAGGAGGTACAGGGCGGCCGAGGCGGCCAGGACGCCGATCAGCGCCCACCGCCCGTAGGCCAGGGAGCGCCGCTCCCCCGGCGCGCGGCGGCGGCGCAGCACGGCGTGAGTGACGCTGGCCGCGCCCCCGGCGAGGACCAGCGCCAGGAACGGCAGCGCCTGGATCACGTACATCGCCGGGAGGTAGCCGGAGGGGCGCAGCGCGACGAGGCCGAGGATGACCACGGCCAGCGCCGGGCCGGCGAGCGCCCGGGCCGTGACCGACCAGCGGATGGTGACGAGGAGCAGCACCGCGCCGGCCAGACCGCCGAGCGGCAGCACGGTGTCGTAGTACAGCCAGGACTCGAAGACCCCGTGCGAGCCGGAGCCGGGGTCGAGGATGAAGCCGGAGCCTTCCCGGCCCATCTGGTAGACGATCCCGCCGATGAGGGAGACGTGGCCGGAGCCGGGCAGCAGCTCGGCGTTGAGCAGCGCGTACAGGGGGTACGTGACCCCGATGAGCACGCAGGCGGTGACGGCTCCGGTGACGGCGAACTTGCGGGTGTCCCGGTGGCTGTGGCGCCACATCGTCACCAGCAGCGCCGGGAGCACCACCAGCATCGTCTCCTTCGTCAGCACGGCGGTGGCGGCCGCCAGGCCGGAGGCGAAGTGGTGCCACAGGTGGCGACTGGGGGACGCGGCGAGGCAGAAGGCCAGCAGCATCCACATCACGGCGATGTTGTCGAGGAAGATCTCCCGCTGGAGCACGACGGAGAGCGGGGAGAGCCCGAACAGGCCCATGGCGAGACCGGCCGCCCAGCGCGGCAGCCAGAGCCGGCGCGCGAGCACGTACAGCAGGACCGCGCTGGCGGCGGACACGGCGAGCATCGAGAACCGCATCGGTGCGACGGTCATCGACTCGGGCACGAACAGGGACGGCAGGTACGTCAGGCCCGCTATCTGGATCCAGCCGAGCGGGGGATGGTCGTACCAGTAGGTGTAGTGGGCCAGGCCCTTGCCCTGCTGGACGGCCCAGGCCTGCGCGAGGTAGGTGCCCTCGTCGTCGCTGAGGGTCGGGAAGTTCGTGATGTTCCAGCCCTGCACGAGGAGGATCGCCAGCAGCAGCGCACCGCAGAGCAGCAGGTCGGGCCGGGAGGAGCGGAAGCGGACGAGCGGCCGGGCCGGCGCGGTCGGGCGGACCCCGAGGCCGCCGGTGCGCTGGCGCGGGATGAGGGCGGCATCGGCGGCGGAGTCGGTGGCTGTCGAACCGGGCGCGGGCTCAGTGGCCGTGGGCAGGGTGGCGGTCACCGCTGGCTGTCCTCTCGGGTGAGGGTCTTCGGGCTGCTCGGGCTGCTCGGACGGCTCGGGACGTCGCCGGACGGGGTCGCGAGGTGGGCTCCGGTGTGGCTCGTGAGCTCCCACTCGTTGCGTCCGCGCTGCTCGCGCCAGACCGCGCGGATCGCGGCGCCGGCCAGCATCACCTGGTAGAACGGGCCGCCGACCACGAGCTTGACGTAGTGCACGAAGCGCACCCGCATCCCGTACTGGCGGCCGAAGTCGTGCAGGCCGACCACTTCGAAGACGAAGGTCACCATCGCCGTGATCATCGGCAGGAAGGTGACGATCGCGACGCCGACGGGCACGTCGAGGAAGACGGCGACGGCGAAGTTCACCGGGATGATCACCCCGGAGGTGGCCTGCATGAACGGGGTCATGAGCGTGTAGCGGGCCAGCCACCGCTGGCCGCGGCCGGGCAGCTGCTGCCAGTCCTTCTTGCGGTAGACCTGGAGGAAGCCCTGGTTCCAGCGGGTGCGCTGCTTGAGCAGGCTCACCAGGGACCCCGGGGTCTCCTCGCGGGTCACCATGTCGGAGTCGTAGGCGACGACGACCTTCTTGCCGACGGAGGACAGCCGCACGCCCAGGTCGCAGTCCTCGGCGAGGCAGTTCGGGTCCCAGCCGCCGGCCTCGCGCAGGACCTCGGTGCGCACGAAGACGGTGTTGCCGCCGAGCGGGATGAAGCCCTTCTCGGCGTGCAGGTGCAGTCGGGAGCGGAACCAGAAGAAGTACTCCAGGCAGTTGCGCAGGCTGTACCAGCTGGAGTGGAAGTTGATGAGCTGGACCCCGCCCTGGACCACGTCGGCGTCGGTGGCGCGGAAGGCGTGGTCCACGTGGGACAGCAGCTCGGGATGGACCTGGTCCTCGGCGTCGAAGACCCCGACGATGTCGCCCCGGCAGTGCGGGAGGGCGGTGTTGAGGGCCTTCGGCTTGTTCTTGACCTCGTGGTGGTCGGTGACGACGCGTACGAGACCGGGCGCACGGGCGGCGGCCCGCTCGGCCACCTCCGCGGTCCCGGGGTCGTCGTGGCCGACGATCACGATGATCTCGTAGTCGCGGTGGCTCGATTCCAGGAGCCGTTCGATGGTGTGCTCCAGGACCGCCTGCTCGTGGCGGGCGGGCAGCAGCAGGGAGAAGGCCAGCCGGCCGCCGCCGTCGGGGCGGTCGAAGCGGGTCGAGGCGAGCGTCTCGGGCGTCCGCCACGCGTGCATCTGCCACCAGAGCGTGAACGCCGCCATCCAGAAGAGCGCGAGCGATACCACACAAATGAACACGGATATGAACAAAGCGTCCCCCACAGACATGCCGCAACCCCAGGCGGCGATCCCCAAACCCCCCGGGGGACGGGCGTGTACGGCAGGCTCCCCAGCCCGCCGTCCTCGCTCGCCCCCGATTCCCCCCTGTGCGCAACCCCCGGTGCGCGTTACCCCGGCGCACCCTGGCGCCGAGAGTGACCGATCAGTGACTCCGAAGTCATGAGACTAGGCAGCGAACATGACGCGCAGGCGCTTTCGAGATAAAAACCACGTTGCCGAACTGACCTTGAATCAAACGGAATTGACGCTACTCCATTGCTTTCAGGGATGAATCGTACCCAACTGGTCGGCCAGCTCGACCGGATCGGTCGTAGGCCGCGCGCAGACGAAATGTCGACAGACATACGCCGTCGGGAGGTCGTGCACCAGCGTGCGCTCAGCCAGAAGGGGGAACTCCCCACCACTGCCGTCCGCCGCCCCCGGCAGACCCGTCGCCACGACCGCCCCGGGAGCCGTCCCCAGCAACGCGACCCGGTGCAGCTCCGCCCGCGCCGGATCCTCCGGATGACCCACCACGGCGACCTCGCGCGGCCCGTCGACCAGCGCCTCGGCGACCGCCAGCCCGTGCCCGATGAACCGCGGAGCGCGCGGCCCGAGCGCGTGCACCACGGCCAGCGCCCGCTCGGCCGCCGTACGGTGCGCCTGCGATCCGGTGTGTGCGGCGTACGAGAGCAGCGCGCCGGCGGCGGCCGTCCAGCCCGAGGGGGCCGCGGTGTCGGTCGGGTCCTGCGGGCGCCTGATCAGCTGCTCCGCGTCGTGCGCGGTGTCGTACAGCGAGCCGTCCTCGGCGGTGAACCGGTCCAGGACCAGATCGACGAGGAACCCGGCGAATTCCAGCCAGACCCCTTCGCCGGTGACGGCAGCCAGCGCCAGGAACCCCTCGGCGACGTCCCCGTAGTCCTCCAGCACCCCGGCGTTGACCCCGACGACCCCGTCCCGGCTCGTCCGCGCGAGCCGGGCCCGGCCGGCTGCCGCGTCGAAGTGCACCCGCACGAGCAGATCGGCGGCCTCCGTGGCCCGCTCGACCAGGTCGGGCCGGTCGAAGAAGGCCCCGCACTCGGCGAGGGCCGCGATGGCCAGCCCGTTCCAGGCGGCGACGATCTTGTCGTCCCGGCCGGGCGCCGGCCGCTCCTGCCGCGCGGCGAGCAGCCGCTCCTTGAACCCGGCGAGCCGCTCGTCCCCGATGTCCGGGCCCTGCAGGGGCAGTTGGAGGACCGACATCCCGTGCTCGAAGGTCCCCTCCTCGGTCACCCCGAAGCAGGCGGCGGCCAGGTCCCCGTCCTCCTCCCCCAGCACCTCGCGCAACTGGGCGGGAGTCCAGGCGTAGTAGACGCCCTCCACGTGCTTGCCGGTCTGCGGGTCCTCGCTGTCGGCGTCCAGCGCGGAGGCGAAGCCGCCCTCGTGGGTGCGCAGTTCGCGCACCATGAAGTCGGCGGTCTCCAGGGCGACCCGTCGCGCCAGCTCGTCCCCGGTGCTGCGCCAGAGGTGGGCGTATGCCCGGCAGAGCAGCGCATTGTCGTAGAGCATCTTCTCGAAGTGCGGAACGACCCAGTCCCGGTCCACGGAGTACCGCGCGAACCCGCCCCCGAGCTGGTCGTAGATCCCGCCCCGCGCCATGGCCCCGCACGTATCGGCCGCCATCTGCAGCGCCCCCTCGGACCCGGTCCGGGCGTGGTGGCGCAGCAGGAACTCCAGCACCATGGACGGCGGGAACTTCGGCGCCCCGCCGAATCCGCCGCGCGTGGCGTCGTACTCCCGCACCAGCCCGAGCAGCGCCTGCGCGAGCTCCTCGGGCCCGGGGGTGCCGGCCTTCCCGTAGTCGAGCTGCCGCCCCGCGAGGTCCCGTACGATCCGCTGCGCGACCTCCGCCACCTCCTCGGGCCGTCCGACCCACGCGGTGCGCACGCCTTCGAGCACCTGCATGAAGGAGGGCATCCCGTGCCGGGGCTCGGGCGGGAAGTAGGTCCCGAAGTAGAAGGGCTCGGCGTCGGCCGTCAGGAACACGGTCATGGGCCACCCGCCCTGCCCGGTGGCGGCCTGCACGGCCTCCATGTAGACGGCGTCGATGTCGGGCCGCTCCTCGCGGTCGACCTTGACGTTGACGAAGTGCTCGTTCATGTAGGCCGCGGCCAGCTCGTCCTCGAAGGACTCGTGGGCCATGACGTGGCACCAGTGGCAGCTCGAATAGCCGACGCTGAGCATCACCGGCACCCCGCGCTCCCGTGCCTCCGCGAAGGCCTCCGGGGACCAGGGCCACCAGTCGACGGGGTTGTCGGCGTGCTGGAGCAGATACGGCGAGGTCTCGTTCGCGAGGCGGTTCGGCATGGTCCCATCCTCCCGTACGGATCTCCGCGGGCCGCTCTGCCCTCCGCTCTTCGTGCCGGTCGTGTCCTTCGCAGGCCGGCCTCAGCGGGCCACGGCCCGTCCCCCCTGCTTCAGGGGAAGGGAGCGCCGCTGGGCGGCGATGCGGTCGATCAGCGTGAGTGCGGGCGCCGTCAGCACCGTGGTGACCAGCGTCATCACCACCAGCATGGCGAACACGGTGGGCGTGATGATCCCCAGTTCCAGTCCGACGCCGAGCACCACGAGCTCGGTCAGCCCCCGGCAGTTCATGAGCGCGCCGAGGGAGAGCGCCTCCTGCCAGCCGAGCCCGGTCACCCGGGCCGCACCCGTGCTGCCGGCCCACTTGGTGACGGTCGCCACGGCGACGATGACGGCGCACCAGCCCCACAGGCCCGGCTCCGCGCCGATCAGCCGGAAGTCGGTCTTCAGTCCGGAGTAGGTGAAGAACAGCGGCAGGAGGAGCACCACGGTGAAGCCGCGCATCAGCTCCACGGCCGCCGCCTGGGCCGCACCGCGCGGAACGACGGCGCCGAACAGGAAGGCTCCGAAGATCGGGTGGATGCCGATCCAGTCCGTGGCGAACGACGACAGCAGGATTCCGGTGAGGAGCAGGGGCAGGACGGTGATGCCCTCGCCCAGCCGGTCCGCGTGACGCTCGGCCAGCCGGGCCAGCAGGGGGCGCAGCCCGTACATCATCCCGAAGATGAACACGGCGGTCAGGGCGACGGTGACGGCCACCCCGGTCAGGGAGGTGTCGTGACCCAGGGCCGTCGCCAGGGCGAGCAGGCACCAGGCGGTGATGTCGTCGACGGCGGCGCACGTGAGGGCGAGTGCCCCGACGGGGGTGCGGTCCATCTTCCGGTCCGTGAGGATCCGTGCGAGCACCGGGAAGGCGGTGATGCTCATCGACAGGGCCATGAAGAGCGCGAACGCCGGGAACCCGATGCCGGTGTCGGCGAAGCGCCCGTACATCGCCACCGCGAGGAGGATCCCGCCGGCCATGGGCACGGCCACGCTCACGTTGCTGACCAGGGCCGCGACCTTGCCGCGGCTGCGGACCTGCGCCACGTTCAGCTCGTATCCGACGAGGAACATGAAGAGGACCAGGCCGACCTGGGCCAGTGAGTTGATCACGGGCAGCAGGTTCGCGGGGAAGAGCCACCGCTGTCCCTCGGGCCAGACGGCTCCGAGGAGGGAGGGGCCCAGGGCGATACCGGTCATGATCTCGCCTATGACCGGGGGCTGCCCCAGCCGCCTGCAGAGGTGGCCTGCGGCGCGGCAGGCGACCATGATCAGGGCGATCATCAGGAAGAGGTGGGAGAGGGGAGATACAGCGGGTAGATCGAGTGCGAGCTCAGCCGGCATGGGCGTGGCCTCCGTTCTGTGAAGTGTCGGTCGGTTCTCTGGAGTCAGACGGCGCGCGGCCTGGTCATGCCCTGCCAGACCTCGGCGAGCACGTCCGGGCGGGCCATTTCCGCGTGGCTGCAGGCCAGGCTCTCGATGTCGAGGCGGCCCGATGTGAAGGCGTTCCAGACGGTCGCGTCGAGCGCGTCGGCGGGCCGGTCGTGGGCCGCCTCGAAGAACCGGACGTCGCCGTCGAACTCTCCGGGAACGTGCTCCGTGATGATCCGGTGGTTGTTCCGGTAGACCGCGGCGATGTCCGGGAGGTGGCGTTCGGCGAGTTCGGTGAACATGCTCCCGTCGCGGCGCAGCCCCGTCAGGATCCCCGCCATCGTGAGCGGCCCGTCGCCTCCCCCGGCCCGTACGCCGAAGAACTCGGCGAGCCCCGCCGCCACTTCCTCCTCCGTGAGGGGAAGCGGCGCCCCGGCCGGCAGCACCGGGTAGGAGTCCAGCAGGGCGAGGATCTCCACCTGCTCGCCCCGGGCCCTCAGCTGGACGGCCATCTCGTGGGCGACGACACCTCCGAAGGACCATCCCATCAGGCGGTACGGACCCGATTCCTGCACCCTCCGGATCTGCCGGACGTAGTCGGCCGCCATGTCCCGGATCGAATCCGGGAGGGCTTCCCTTCCGTCCGTTCCCCGCGCCTGGAGGGCGTGGACGGAGTGCTCCGGAGAGGAGATTCCCGCCAGCGGCGAGTAGCACCAGCCGATGCCGCTCACGGGGTGGACGCAGAAGGTGACCGTGCTGCCTCCCTGGTCCTTGATGGGCAGCAGCACCTCGAACGTCTCACCGGCCGTGGAGTCGCCGAGCTGTTCGGCGAGGGTGGCGGGGGTCGGCGCGGCGAACAGGGCCCGCAGGGCGAGGGTGTCGCCGAGGGTGTCCCGGATGCGGCCGGTCAGCTGGACCGCCAGCAGGGAGTGGCCGCCGAGCTCGAAGAAGTTGTCGTCGATACCGGCCTCGGGCACGCCCAGGACCTCCGCGAACAGGCCGCACAGGACCTCCTCGCGCGGGGTCCGGGGAGCACGCCCGGAGGCGGCCGCCTCGTACACGGGCGCGGGCAGGGCCCGCCGGTTCAGCTTGCCGTTGGCGGTCAGCGGCAGCCGCTCCAGCACCACGACGGCGGAGGGGACCATGTACTCCGGGAGGAGTCCTGCGGCGTGGGCGCGCAGCGCCTCGGTGTCCACGGCGGACACGGCGGACACGGCGTCTGCGGCGTCCACGGTGTCCGCCGTGTCCTGGCCGGCCTCGGCGACCACGTAGGCCACCAGGCGCTTGTCGCCCGGCTGGTCCTCCCGGGCCACCACCGCCACCTGGGACAGTCCCGGGAAGCGGGCCAAGACCGTCTCGATCTCGCCGAGTTCGATGCGGAAGCCGCGGATCTTGACCTGGTCGTCGACCCGGCCCAGGTACTCCAGCTGCCCGTCCTCCGACCAGCGGGCCAGGTCACCGGTGCGGTACATGCGGCTGCCCGCCGGACCGTACGGATTGGCGACGAACCGATCCGCCGTCAGGTCCGGGCGACCGAAGTACCCCCGGGCCAGACCCGCGCCCGCCAGGTACAGCTCCCCGGCCACGCCCGCCGGCACCGGCTGCAGATGTCCGTCCAGGACGTACGTCTGCATGTTGTGCAGGGGGCGGCCGATCGACGGCGCCTGCGTGACGGGCCCGTCCGTGGACCACACCGTGGCGTACACCGTGGCCTCGGTCGGGCCGTAGATGTTGTACACGCGGTCGGCCCGGACTTCGGCCTTGACCTCGGCGGCGGCCTGCACGGGCAGGGCCTCGCCGCAGAACAGCAGGGTGCCCGCAGTGGTGCGTACGTCGCCCTGGGACACGATCCGGGAGAGTGCGGACGGAACCCCGCTCACCAGGGACGCCGTACGGCCGTCGGCCTTCCGGTCGCCCAGGGCCAGCAGGTCGCGGAGCACCTCGATGCAACCGCCGGTCAGCAGCGGACCGAACATCTCGAACACGGAGACGTCGAAGTTGAGCGACGTGGTGAACAGGACGTGGGCCAGCCGCTCCGGACCGAACTCGTCACGGGCCCACACGGCCAGGTTGGCCACGTTGGCGTGGGTGACGACGACCCCCTTGGGGCGGCCGGTCGATCCCGAGGTGTAGATGACGTACGCCGGGTGCAGCGGCCGCAGGACCGTGCGGCGGTCGCGATCGGTCGGGTCGGTGGCGGGCCTGCTCTCCAGGGAGGCGACGACCTCGGGAGCGTCCAGGACCAGCCGCGGGGTCCGCGAGCCGGCCGGGAGCACCTGTGCGGTCTCCCCGACCGTGAGGACGAGCGCCGGATCGGCGTCCTCCAGCAGGTAGGCGATCCGGTCCGCCGGGTACGCGGGGTCGACGGGCATGTAGGCGGCCCCCGTCTTGAGCACGGCGAGCAGCGCCACCATCGTCTGCGCGGTGCGCGGCAGGGCCAGCGCGACGAACTGCTCGGGTCCCACCCCCTGCGCGATCAGCTCGTGGGCCAGGCGGTTGGCCCGCTCGTTCAGCTCGGCGTAGCTCAGGTCGGCGTCCGGGGCCAGGACGGCCGGGCGCTCGGGGGTCAGGGCGACCTGCGCCTGGAACAGCTCGGGAAGCGTGGCCCGGGGCACCTCGACCGCGGTGTCGTTCCAGTCGTCCAGGACCGTGCGCCGCTCCGGCGAGGAGAGGATGTCGATCCGGCCGACCGGCCGGTCCGGGTCGGCGACCGCTGCCTCCATCACCCGCACCATGCGGGTCACGAGGGTTTCGACGGTCTCCTGGTCGAACAGGTCCGTGCTGTAGTGCAGCAGACCGCCGATGCCGGCCGGGCCGCTGTCGGTGCCGTGGTGCTCGGTGAAGGTGAAGCCCAGGTCGAAGCGGCTGAAGACGACCGGGACCGCCTCCTGGGCCACGGTCAGGCCCGGCAGGCTCACCGGACCGTCGCCCGCGGCGTCCAGGCCGAAGATGACCTGGAACAGGGGGTGACGGGACAGGGACCGCTGGGGGTTGACCGCCTCGACCAGTCGTTCGAAGGGGACGTCCTGGTGGGAGTAGGCGGCGAGGTCGGTTTCCCGGGTGCGGGCGAGGAGTTCGCGGAAGCTGGGGTTTCCGGAGGTGTCGTTGCGCAGGACCAGGGTGTTGACGAAGAACCCGACGAGGTCGTCGAGGGCTTCGTCGGTGCGGCCGGCGACGGGGGTTCCCAGGGGGATGTCGGAGCCCGCGCCGAGCCGGGTGAGCAGGGTGGCGACGGCGGCCTGGAGCACCATGAACAGCGTGGTGTTGGTTTCCTGGGCCAGGTCGGCGAGCGCGCGGTGCAGGGCGGCGTCGATCCGGATCGGGACGGTGTCACCGCGGTAGTCGGGCACCTTCGGCCGCTGACGGTCGAAGGGCAGCGCGAGCTGGTCGGGAATCCCGGCCAGGGTGCTCTTCCAGAAGTCCAGCTGCCCGCTCACCACGGAATCGGGGTCTTCCTCCGTGCCGAGGAGCTCGTGCAGCCACAGGGTGTAGTCGGCGTACTGGACCGGGAGCGCGGACCACTGCGGTGCGCGACCCTCGAGCCGGGCGCGGAACGCCGTCTCCAGATCGCGGCCGAGGGGACCCATCGAGGCGCCGTCGCTGGCGATGTGGTGCATGAGCAGCAGGAGGGTGTGCGCGCCGGGAGCCGCGGTGAACAGGGTTGCCCGCAGAGGGAGTTCGACGGTTAGGTCGAACACGTACTGGCCCGCGTCGCTCAGCGCCGTGGACAGCTCGTCGGCTCGGCAGGCGGTGTGGTGCAGCTCCAGGTGGACGGCGTCCGCCGCCAGCACCACTTGGGCCGAGCTTCCGTCGAACTCCTGGAAGACGGTCCGCAGGCTCTCGTGGCGCACCACCACGTCGTTCAGCGCCCGTTCGAGAACACCGGCGTCCAGGTCACCGGTGATCCGGAAGGCCACCGGGACGTTGTACGTGGCGTTCGCGCCCTCCAGCTTGTTGAGGAACCAGAGGCGGTTCTGCGCCGGCGACAGCGGAATCCGCTCCGGGCGTGCCACCGCGGTCAGCGCGGTCCTGGCCGATCCGGCCTGCGTGATCTGCTCGGCCAGTCCGGCGATGGTCGGGGTCTCGAAGAGGGTGCGGACGGGGAGCTCGATGTCGAGGGTGGTGCGGATGCGGCTGATGAGACGGGTGGCGAGGAGGGAGTGGCCGCCGAGCTCGAAGAAGCTGTCGTCGATCCCGACGGTCGGGAGACCGAGGGTGTCGGCGAACAGGCCGCAGAGGATCTCCTCGCGCGGGGTGCGCGGTCCGCGTCCGGTTCCGGGGGCGGGCAGGTCGGGGGCGGGCAGGGCCCGGTGGTCCAGCTTGTTGTTGGTGGTCAGGGGGAGCTGGTCCAGGACCACGAGGGCGGAGGGCACCATGTACTCGGGCAGGAGTTCGGCCGTGTGGGTGCGCAGGGCTTCGGTGTCCACCGGGTCGTGGCCGGTCTCCGCGACGACGTAGGCGACGAGTCGCTTGTCGCCGGGCTGGTCCTCGCGGGCCACCACCGCGACCTGGGCCAGTCCCGGGAAGCGGCCGAGTACGGCTTCGATCTCGCCGAGTTCGATGCGGAAGCCGCGGATCTTGACCTGGTCGTCGGCGCGGCCGACGAAGTCGAGGAGTCCCTCGCCCGCCCAGCGGGCCAGGTCTCCGGTGCGGTACATGCGGCTGCCGGCCGGACCGAACGGGTCGGCGACGAAGCGTTCCGCCGTCAGGTCCGCACGTCCGTGGTAGCCGCGGGCCAGTCCCGTGCCCGCGAGGTACAGCTCGCCCGCCACGCCTTCGGGGAGCAGGGAGAGGGTGTCGTCGAGGATGTAGGCGCGCATGCCGTCCAGCGGACGTCCGACCGGGACCGGCGCCGGCACCTCGTCGCCCGCGCTCCACAGGGCCTGGGTCGCGAACAGGGTCGTCTCCGTCGGCCCGTAGGCGCAGCGGACCAGGGTGTCGGGGCTGTGTTCCAGTACCCGGCGGACCGCGGTGGGGGAGATGAGGTCGCCGCCGGTGATGACTTCCCGGACGCCGGTGAAGCAGTCGGGTGCTTCCTCGGCCATGACGCGGAACAGGCCCGCGGTGATGTCCAGTCCGGTGATCTCCTCCTCGATGATCAGTCGGGCGAGTTCGGCGACCGCGAGGTCGCCTTCGGGGGTGATGACGGTGCGCCCGCCGTGCAGCAGGGGCACCCAGAAGGCGTAGGTCGAGGGGTCGAAGGCGTACGAGGCCAGGAGCAGGACCCGCTCGTGGGCGCCGGGCCGCTCGAACATGCCGTCCACGACCAGGTCCAGGATGTCGCGGTGGGTGACCGCGACTCCCTTCGGGCGGCCCGTGGAGCCCGACGTGTACATCACGTACGCCAGCTGCTCGGGGTGGCATGCCACACCCGGGTTCTCGACGGGGAGCGAGGCCAGCTCGCTGTCCTGGTCGATCACCACGAGCTGCGGGGTGTCGGGCAGACCGCTTTCACGTGTCGCGGTGTCGGCCAGCAGCACCGGAGCGGACGTCTGGTCGACGATCCACTGCATGCGCTCCAGCGGGTACCCGCTGTGCAGCGGAAGATAGAACGCTCCGGCCTTGAGCACCGCCAGCAGTGCGATCACGAGGTCCACGGAGCGTTCCATCAACACCGCGACCGGAGCCTCCGGAGCCACACCCAGACCCACCAGCCGGTGTGCCAGCTGGTTCGACCGCTCCTCCAACTCCCGGTAGGACAACTCGCGTCCGGCGCAGCGCACCGCCACCGCGTCCGGGGACAGCAGTGCCTGCGCCGCGAAAGCCTCCTGCACCGAACCGGCGTCGAGACCCTGACGGGGCTCCGCACCCGCCCACGACTCCAGCAACCGCACGCGCTCGGCCGCATCGAGCACGTCGATGCGACTGATCGTCTGCTCCGGATCGGCGGCAACGGATTCCAGGACGCGGACGAGCGTGGCGAACAGACGCTCGACGGTCTCCCGGTCGAAGAGATCCGTGGCGTAGGTGATGTAGGCGCGCACCGGACCGGGAAGGCCGTCATCGGTGTGCTTCATGAGGAAGTTCAGCGACATGTCGAACTTCGCCGTCTGCTGCTCCCCGACGATCTCCCGGGCTGTCAGACCGGGCAGGTCCAGGGTGCTGCCGTCGCCGGTCTGCAGGTTGAGCAGGACCTGGAACAGCGGGTGCCGGGCCAGGGACCGCTGGGGGTTGACGGCCTCGACGACGCGCTCGAACGGCACGTCCTGGTGGGAGTACGCGGCCAGGTCGGTCTCCCGGACCTGCTCCAGCAGGCTGCGGAACGTCGGGTTGCCCGAGGTGTCGGTGCGCAGCACCAGGGTGTTGACGAAGAATCCGACGAGGTCGTCCAGCGCTTCGTCGGCGCGGCCCGCGACCGGGGTGCCGATCGGGATGTCCGTCCCCGCGCCCATCTTCGTCAGCGCCACCGCCAGTGCCGCCCGCACCACCATGAACGGGGTGGCACCCGTGGAACGGGCCAGGTCGGCCATCCCGCGGTGCGCTTCCGCGGCCAGCTCGAAGAAGACCGTGTCGCCGCGGTAGCCGGCCGTCTTCGGCCGGGGGCGGTCGTAGGGCAGTTCGAGCTGGTCCGGGATGCCTTCCAGGGCCTTGGTCCAGAAGGTGAGCTGCTCGCTCACCAGGGAGTCGGGGTCGTCCTCCGCTCCGAGGAGCTCGCGCTGCCACAGCGTGTAGTCCGCGTACTGCACCGGCAGCGCCGGCCACGAAGGCTCGGCCCCCTCGGCGCGGGCCTGGAAGGCGACCTCCAGGTCGCGCGTCAGCGGTCCCAGTGAGGCGCCGTCGCTCGCGATGTGGTGCAGGAGCAGGAGCAGGACGTGCTCGGCGGGGGCGACGGTGAACAGCGTGGCCCGCAGCGGAAGTTCGGCCGAGAGGTCGAAGACGTACTGACCGGCCCCGCCCAGGAGCGCGTCCAGCTCGTCCGCACCGCAGGCGACCCGGTGCAGCTGCACGCCGGCGGCGTCCTCGTTCAGGATCACCTGGACCGGGTCCCCGTCCACCTCCTGGAACACCGTCCGCAGGCTCTCGTGGCGTGCCACCACGTCGCCCAGGGCGCGTTCGAGCACGTCGGGGTCGAGCTCCCCGGCCAGCCGGAAGGCCACCGGGGCGTTGTAGGTGGCGCTGGTCTCCTCGAGCTTGTCGAGGAACCACAGCCGGTTCTGCGCCGGGGACAGCGGGATCCGCTCGGGGCGGGCCACCGCGGTCAGCGCGGGCCGGGCCGCCCCGGCCAGCGCGACCCGCTCGGCGAGGGCGGCCACCGTGGGCGCCTCGAACACGGTCCGCACGACCAGCTCGACGCCCAGGACCGCACGGATGCGGCTGGCCAGCCGGGTGGCGAGCAGGGAGTGACCGCCGAGCTCGAAGAAGTTGTCGTCGACACCGACCGCGGGCACGCCCAGCACGTCGGCGAACAGGCCGCACAGGACCTCCTCGCGCGGGGTGCGGGGAGCGCGCCCGGCGCCGGTCGACGGCAGTTCGGGGGCGGGCAGCGCGCGCCGGTCCAGCTTGCCGTTGGTGGTCAGCGGCAGCCGGTCCAGCACCACGAGGGCGGAGGGGACCATGTACTCCGGGAGGAGTCCTGCGGCGTGGGCGCGCAGCGCCTCGGTGTCCACGGCGGACACGGCGGACGCGGCCGACGCGGCCGACGCGGCGTCCTGGCCGGCCTCGGGGACCACGTAGCCCACCAGGCGCTTGTCGCCGTCCTGGTCCTCACGGGCTATGACGGCCACCTCCGACAGCCCCGGGAAGCCGGCCAGTACGGCCTCGACCTCGCCGAGTTCGATGCGGAAGCCGCGGATCTTGACCTGGTGGTCGACCCGGCCGACGAACTCCAGCAGTCCGTCCTCCTGCCAGCGCACCACGTCACCGGTGCGGTACACCCGTGCCCGGGGATCGTCGGAGAACGGGTGCTCGACGAACCGCTCCGCGGTCAGCTCCGGGCGGTTCCAGTAGCCCCGGGCGAGGCCGGGGCCGCCGACCCACAGCTCGCCGGGGATCCCGGGGGGAAGCAGGGCGCCGTTCCCGTCCACGACGAACACCTCGGTGTTCGTGATCGGCCGGCCGATGGGGAGCTGCCCCGTCCGGGGCGTGGTGCGGTCCACCTCGTAGCACGTGGTGAACACCGTCGCCTCGGTCGGGCCGTACCCGTGGATCAGGTGCTCGGGGGCCCACGGCCCGGCCACCAGCTGGTCCACCACGGGCCGGTCGATCGCCTCGCCGCCGAAGAACACGTACTGCAGGCCGGCCAGGAGGTCGGGGCAGTCCAGGAGGTGCTGGCGGAGCAGGGGGGCCGTCAGCCACATCATCGTGACACCGGAACGGTGCAGGGCGGCCTTGAGCTCGACGGCGTCGAGGAGGACCTCCTTGTCCATGACGACCATGGCGGCGCCGGACGTCAGCGCGGGCCAGCATTCGAAGGTGAAGGCGTCCCAGGCGAAGTTGGAGGGATGGGCGACCACGTGGCCGGGCCCGATGCCGGCGAACACGTCGCTGTCGACGAGCCGGCAGACCGAGCGGTGCTCGATCATGACGCCCTTGGGCGTACCGGTGGAGCCGGAGGTGTAGATGACGTGGAACAGGCTGTCGGGGCCGACCTGAACGGACGGGTCCGTGTGGGGCCGGGTGGCGATCTCGTCCCACTCCCGGTCGATCAGGAGCAGCTCGGCGTCCACGGCCCCCAGCCGGTCCCGGAGGTGTGCGTGGGTGATGACCAGCGACGCCTCCACGTCGGCGATCATGAACTCCAGCTGGTGGGACGGGTAGTCGTGGTTGAGCGGCACGTAGGCGGCGCCCGCCTTCAGTACGCCCAGGACGGCGACGACCGCGTCGATTCCCCGCTCGACACAGACCGGGACCCGCTGCTCCGCGCGCACTCCCAGGCCGATCAGGTGGTGGGCGAGCCGGTTCGCCCGCATGTCGAGCTCGCGGTAGGTCACCGCCTCCTCGCCACAGAGCACCGCCGGCGCGTCCGGAGTCCTGGCGACCTGGTCCTGGAACAGCTGGTGCACGGTGGTGGTGTCGGGGTACGGGACGGTCGTGTCGTTCCACTCGACGACGAGCTGGTGGTGTTCCTCCGGGGACAGGAGGCCGATCCGGCTCAGGGGCAGTTCCGGGTCCGCCGCGACCGCGGCGAGCAGTCGCTGCAGGGACGCCGTGATCCGCTGCGCGGTGTCCGCGGTGAACAGGTCGAGGGCGAAGCCCAGCCGGCCGGTCACCCCGTCGGGGGCTCCGTCTCCGGCGTGCTGCTCGAAGAGTTCCAGGGTGAGGTCGAACTTGGCGACGTCGGTGTCGCCCAGGGTCACGTCCGTGGTCAGGCCCGGCAGGTCCAGGCGTACGGCCGTGTTGTTCTGCATGGCGAGCAGGACCTGGAAGAGCGGGTGCTGGGCGGCGGAACGCTCCGGGTTGACGGCGTTCACCACGTGCTCGAAGGGGACGTCCTGGTGGGCGAAGGCCTCCAGGGACACCTGGCGCACCCGGGCCAGCAGGTGGCCGAAGGAGGGGTCACCGGTGGTGTCGGTCCGGATCACCAGGGTGTTGACGAAGAAGCCGACGAGGTCGCCCATGGCCTCGTCCGTCCGGTTGGCGATGGGGGTGCCGACCGGGATGTCGTGCCCGGCGCCCAGCCGGGAGAGGACCGCGGCGAAGGCGGCCTGCATCACCATGAACAGGCTGGCCTCGTGGGTGCGGCCCAGGTCGGTCAGGCGTCGGTGCAGCTCCGCGTCCAGCTCGAAGGAGACCGTGTCGCCGCGGTGGCTGGCCGTCTTCGGGCGGGCGTGGTCGTAGGGCAGTTCGAGCTGGTCCGGGATGCCTTCCAGGGCCTTGGTCCAGAAGGCGAGCTGCTCGCTCACCAGGGAGTCGGGGTCCTCCTGCGCACCGAGGAGCTCGCGCTGCCACAGCGTGTAGTCCGCGTACTGCACCGGCAGCGCCGGCCACGACGGTTCCCGCCCCGCGCACCGCGCCGCGTAGGCACGGCTGATGTCATGGGTCAGCGGGGCCAGCGACCAGCCGTCGGACGCGATGTGGTGGACGAGCAGGAACAGGACCTGTTCGGTCTGCGACAGGGAGAAGAGCCGGATCCTGACCGGCGGGTTCACGGCCAGGTCGAACCGCTCGGCGGAAAGGTCCGCGATGCTGGCGGTCAGAGCGGCCTCGTCGGTCTGCACGACCTCGAAGTCCTGCAGCGCGCGGTGCGCCGGCAGGATCTGCTGGAACGGCACGCCCCGGGCGTCCTCGGGGAAGACGGTGCGCAGGCTCTCGTGGCGTTCCACCACGTCCATGAGCGCGGCCCGCAGCGCGGCCCGGTCCAGCGGACCGGACAGCCGCACGGTGAGGGGAAGGTTGTAGGTGGCGCTGGTCTCCTCGAGCTTGTCGAGGAACCAGAGGCGGTTCTGCGCGGGAGACAGCGGGATCCGCGCGGGGCGGGCCACCGCGGTCAGTGCGGGCCGGGCCGCCCCTGCCTGCGCGACCCGCTCGGCGAGGGCGGCGACGGTGGGCGCCTCGAAGACGGTCCGCACCACCAGCTCGACGCCCAGGACCGCACGGATGCGGCTGGCCAGCCGGGTGGCGAGCAGGGAGTGACCGCCGAGCTCGAAGAAGTTGTCGTCGATGCCCACGGCCGGGAGGCCGAGGGTGTCGGCGACCAGGCCGCAGAGGATCTCCTCGCGGGGGGTGCGGGGAGCGCGCCCGGCGCCGGTCGACGGCAGTTCGGGGGCGGGCAGCGCGCGCCGGTCCAGCTTGCCGTTGGTGGTCAGGGGGAGCTGGTCGAGGACCACGAAGGCGGAGGGGACCATGTACTCCGGCAGCAGGCCGGCGGCGTGCGCACGCAGGGCCTCGGCATCCGGCGTCCCGTCGACGTGGCCCGGCTCGGCGACCACGTAGGCCACCAGGCGCTTGTCGCCCGGCTGGTCCTCACGGGCGACGACGACCACTTGGGACAGTCCCGGGAAGCGGGCCAGCACCGTCTCGATCTCGCCGAGCTCGATGCGGTGCCCGCGGATCTTGACCTGGTCGTCGGCCCGGCCCAGGAACTCCACGAGTCCCTCGGCGGACCAGCGGGCGAGGTCTCCCGTGCGGTACATGCGGGTGCCGGCCGGGCCGAAGGGGTCGGCGACGAACCGCTCCGCCGTCAGGTCCGGGCGGCCGAAGTAGCCGCGGGCCACGCCCGTGCCCGCCAGGTACAGCTCACCGGTCGTGCCGACGGGCACCGGCGACAGGCCGTCGTCGAGGACGTGGGCCTGCATGCCGTCGAGCGGAAGCCCGATCGGCAGCGGCGCCGGCAGCTCGCCGTCGCCGGACCACGGGTACTGCGTCGCGTACAGGGTGGTCTCGGTGGGACCGTACGCGCTGCGCACGACGATGCCCGGGCAGTGGTCGAGGACCCGGCGCACCGCCGTCGGGGAGACCACGTCCCCGCCCGAGATGATCTCCCGTACTCCTGCGAAGACGGTCGGGTCCTCCTCGGCCATCACCTGGAACAGCCCTGCGGAGACGTCCAGGGCGGTGATCTCCTCCTCCGCGATCAGGCGGGCGATCATCGCCACGCTCGGCTCGCCCTCGGGCGTGATGACGGTGCGCGCGCCGCGCAGCAGCGGCACCCACAGGCCGTAGATCGAGGGGTCGAAGGCGTACGGAATGACCATGAGCACCCGCTCGTGCGCGCCCGGCCGGTCGAACATGGTGTCCACCACCAGCTCCAGGACATCGCGGTGGGTGACCGCGACCCCCTTGGGACGGCCCGTGGAGCCCGACGTGTACATCACGTACGCCAGCTGGTCCGGCCGGCACCGCACACCCGGGTCGGTGACCGGGAGCGAGGCCAGCTCGGCGTCCCGGTCGACGAGGACGACCCGCGGGGCATCGGGCAGGCCCCGCTCAGCCATCGCGGCATCGGCCAGCAGCACCGGAGCCTTCGTCTCGTCGACGATCCACTGCATCCGCTCCAGCGGATACGCAGGGTGCAGCGGCAGATAGAACGCGCCGGCCTTCATGGCCGCCAGCAGCGCCACCACCAGGTCCACCGAGCGTTCCATCAGCACCGCGACCGGCGCCTCCGGACCCACCCCCAGACCCACCAGCCGGTGCGCCAGCTGATTCGCCCGCTCGTCCAGCTCCCGGTACGACAACTCCCGCCCGGCGCACCGCACCGCCACCGCACCCGGAGAACGCAGCACCTGCGCCGCAAAAGCCGCCTGCACCGAATCACCGATCAACGTCGTGCCCGACTCGAACGACCGGTCCTCGGCACAATCAACAGCAGTTGCAGCACACATGGCCAATTACTCTCTTTCAGGGATGGGGGATGCCCGGGAGAAGACCGGGAATTACGCCGGGGTCGGGTCCGCCACGTCGCGGTTCCACTCGGACTTCGTGGACTGCCAGCCGTCCTCGTCCACTCCGCGTCGCCAGTAGCCGGAAATGGACAACTGCTCGCGTGCCAGGCCGCGTTCAACCCTGAGGTGGTGCCGCAGCGACTTCACGAAGTGGGCCTCGCCGTGGACGAAGGCCTGGACCGTGCCGGCCGGGAACTCCGCTGCGGAGACGGCCTCGTGGAGCGCCGTGCCGATCTGGCCGTCACCGCGGTGCAGCCAGACGATGTCGGCATCGGCCGGCGTGTGGATCTTCTGTTCCTCGTCCGGACCGGCGACCTCGATGAACGCCTTGGCGATCGCGCCCGGGGGCAGCGCCTCCAGGGAGGCCGCGATCGCGGGCAGGGCGCTCTCGTCACCGGCGAACAGATGCCAATCGGCCTCCGTGCCGGGCGCGTAGCCGCCTCCGGGACCGACGAAGTGGATCTCGTCCCCGGGCCGGGCGTTCGCGGCCCAGCGGGCGGCCAGACCGTTGTCGCCGTGACAGGCGAAGTCCACGGCCAGCTCGACGGTCTCCGGGTCCCAGCTGCGCACGGTGTACGTACGGGTCCGGGGCCACTGGTCCCTGGGGAGGTCCTTGCGGACGGCCGCGAGGTCGAACGGCTCGGGGTACTGCACGTCCTCCAGGGGGAAGACGAGCTTGACGTAGTGATCCGTGTACTGGCCTGCGTCGAACCCCTGCAGGCCCTCGCCGCCGAGCACGACCCTGACCATGTGCGGGGTCAGCCATTCGACCCGCAGCACCTGCCCTCGGTGCATCGCCGACCTGTTGGGCTTCGGATTGTCGGACATTAGTGGCCCCTCTTCCCATCCGGTCCATCTGCGGTGTTCTTCAGCGCTCGTGCCAGAACCGGAGCGATGTCGGCGAGTGCGTCCGCACTCATCAGCTGCATGTGCGTGAAGGGAGTGACGTGGTTCTCGATCCGGCCGCTCACGTACGGCTCCCAGACCTCGGAAAGTCCGGTGGGAGCACCGTCCGGCCCGGCCGCCTCGAAGAAGAGCACGTCGCCGTCGTACTGCTCGGAGCCCGCGACCCGGCTGATCCTCAGGTTGTTCGCGGTGATGTCGATGAGAGCGGCCACCGTCCGCTCCTCCAGGCTGGCGAGCGTTCCGCCGTGGGACCTGAGGATCTCGAGGATGCGCGGCATCTCGATCGGCTCGTCACCCGGCTCGGCGTGAAAGGCGCCGATTCCGTCGAAGGCGAGTTCCAGGAGGTCGCGCTGGGTGCGCGTGCTGTCCTCGCTGGCGTGGCCACCGGTGCCGGCGTCGAGCACGGCCAGCAGGGACACCTCCTCGCCCTCCTGCTGGAGGCGGGCGGCCAGGGTGTGGGCGACCTTGCCGCCGAAGGACCAGCCCAGGAGGGCGTACGGGCCCGACGGCTGGATCGCCCGGATGCGGCCGAGGTAGTCCTCGATCAGCTCGTCCATGTCGGTGGGCAGCGCCTCGTCCGCGGCCAGTCCGCTGGCCTGGAGCCCGTACACCGGGTGGTCCTTCGGTACGTAGCGCAGCAGCCCCGCGTAGCACCAGGCCATGCCGCCTCCGGGGTGCACGCAGAACAGCGGCGTGCGGCTGCCGACCGGCCGCAGGTTCAGCACGTGCTCCAGCCCGCTGTCCTGCGCCTCGCTGTCCGCCTGGCCCAGGTTCGACAGGGCGGCCACGGTCGGCGTGTTGAGCAGGCTGCGGATCGAGAGCCGCACGCCCAGGATCGCCCGGATGCGGCTGATGAGGCGGGTGGCGAGGAGGGAGTGGCCGCCGAGCTCGAAGAAGTTGTCGTCGATGCCGACGGTGGGCACACCCAGGATCTCCGCGTACAGGCCGCAGAGGATCTCCTCGCGCGGGGTCCGCGGGCCGCGCCCGGTTCCGCGGGCGGGGGCGGGCAGGTCGGAGGCGGGCAGGGCCCGGTAGTCGACCTTGCCGTTGGTGGTCAGCGGCAGCCGGTCCAGGACCTGGAACGCCGAGGGCACCATGTACTCGGGCAGGAGCCCGACCGTGTGGGTGCGCAGGGCCGCGGTGTCCACCGTGGCCAGGCCGGTCTGGGCGACCACGTAGGCCACCAGGCGCTTGTCGCCGTCCTGGTCCTCACGGGCCACGACGGCCACCTGGGACAGTCCCGGGAAGCCGGCCAGGACGGCTTCGATCTCGCCGAGTTCGATGCGGAAGCCGCGGATCTTGACCTGGTCGTCGGCGCGGCCGACGAAGTCGAGGAGGCCCTCGCCCGACCAGCGGGCCAGGTCTCCGGTGCGGTACATGCGGCTGCCGGCCGGGCCGAAGGGGTCGGCGACGAAACGCTCGGCCGTCAGGTCGGAGCGGCCGTAGTAGCCGCGGGCCAGGCCCGTGCCCGCCAGGTACAGCTCCCCCGCCACGCCCTCGGGGAGCAGGGAGAGGGCGTCGTCGAGGATGTAGGCGCGCATGCCGTCCAGCGGACGCCCGATCGGGACCGGCGCCGGCACGTCGTCGCCCGCGGTCCAGGGGGCCTGGGTCGCGAACAGGGTCGTCTCCGTGGGCCCGTAGGCGCAGCGGACCAGGGTGTCGGGGCTGTGTTCCAGTACCCGGCGCACCGCGGTCGGGGAGATGAGGTCGCCGCCGGTGATGACCTCCCGTACGCCGGTGAAGCAGGCGGGGTCTTCCTCGGCCATGACGCGGAACAGGCCCGCGGTCACCTGGAGCCCGGTGATCTCCTCCTCCGCGATCAGCCGCGACAGCGTGGCCACGCTCAGGTCGCCCTCCGGCGACACGACCGTCCGGCCGCCGTGCAGGAGCGGAACCCACATCTCGTACGTCGAGGGGTCGAAGGCGTACGGGGCCACCATCAGCACCCGCTCGTGCGCGCCCGGCCGTTCGAACATGCCGTCCACCACCAGCTCGAGGACATCGCGGTGGGTGACCGCGACCCCCTTCGGGCGGCCCGTGGAGCCCGAGGTGTACATCACGTACGCCAGCTGGTCCGGCCGGCACCGCACACCCGGGTCGGTGACCGGGAGCGAGAGCAGCTCGGCGTCCTGGTCCACCACCACGAGCCGGGGGGCGTCGGGCAGGCCCCGCTCACGCGTCGCGGCGTCGGCCAGCAGGACCGGAGCGGACGTCTGGTCGACGATCCACTGCATGCGCTCCAGCGGGTACCCGCTGTGCAGCGGAAGATAGAACGCGCCGGCCTTCAGCACCGCCAGCAGCGCGACCACCAGGTCCACGGAGCGCTCCATCAACACCGCGACCGGAGCCTCCGGAACCACACCCAGACCCACCAGCCGGTGTGCCAGCCGGTTCGACCGCTCGTCCAACTCCCGGTAGGACAGCTCCCGTCCGGCGCACCGCACCGCCACCGCGCCCGGAGAACGCAGTACCTGCGCCGCGAAGGCCGCCTGTACCGATTCGCCGATCAACGCCGTACCCGACTCGAACGACTGATCCTCGGCAAAACGAACAGAACTTGAAATAAGCATGTGTCAATCACCCTCTTTCGGGGTCTGATGCGGAAAGGGATACCGATCCCAGGGACCCGAACGACGCCTTGACGGTGGAACCTGGCGTGAGATCGACCGCCGCGGCCAGCGATCCGGCCAGGACCACGTCGCCGGCACCGATCCCCGCACCGAAAGAGGCCAGCAAGCGCACGAGGAAGGCCACGGACTCCGCCGGATGCCCCAGCACGGCCGCACCGGTCGCCGTGAGCACGCGGTCACCCGACTCGAAGACCATGGTCTCGGCGGCGAGATCGCGTCCGTCGAAGGGAACGGCCTCACCCAGGACGACCATGGCCGACGAGGCGTTGTCCGCCACGGTGTCCACCCAGGCGATGTCCCAGTTCTCGATGCGGCTGTCGAGCACCTCCAGGGCCGGGAAGACCTCGGTGGTGGCGTCCAATACGTCCGCGGCGGTCGTACGGGGATCAGAGAGGTCGGCGCCGATCCGGAAGGCGATCTCCCCTTCGACCTTGGGCGAGATGAACCGTCCCGGATCGAGGCGGGCGCCGTCGGCGAGGATCATGGCTTCGGTCAGGAAGCCGAAATCCGGTTCGTCGACGCCGAACATCTCCTGAATGGCCAGGCTCGTCGCGCCGATCTTGTATCCGGCGTGCACCGCGCCGCTCTCGTGTTCCAGGGCGCGGAACGCGCTCTGGATGACGTAGGCGTCCTGTGCGGTGAAGTCGGGATACCGGGCCGAGATGGGCGGTATCGGCTTGCGTTCCTTCTTGGCGTTCCACAGTTCGGCGGCTATCCGCTGGTGAACGGCTCGGGGTTCCTGAAGCATCGTGCGCGACCGGGCTACTTGGTCGCCAGGAACAGCCGGCCGCCCGGCATGACCTGGGAGGACGCCTCGACGTCCGAGAAGCCTGCGCTGCGGAACTTCTCCACCCACTGGTCCTCGGTGGGCAGGTTGATGCCCATGAAGTTCGAGTGCAGGTAGGTGAAGAGGGCGCTGAACTTGCGCTCGCGGGCCTCCTGCCCGTAGGAGACCGCGTCGACCACGGCGAGGATGCCGCCGGGGGCGAGGGCCTTGTGGCAGGTGCGCAGCACGTCGTCGAAGGCGGCCTCGTCCTGCAGGACGTCGTGCATCACGAAGCAGGCCTGGATGACGTCGGCCCCCTCGAGCGGGCTGGGGTCCTCGATCAGGGACTCGACCGAGCGCTCCACGACCCGGAGACGGCCGTCGACCCCGGCGCGTACCGCGTCCTCCCGCGCGGCGGCGCAGGCCCCCGAGCTCAGGTCCAGGGCGACGCCGGTCCGGCCCTCGTCCTGGGCGAGGAGGCCGATGAGCAGGCCGGCCGCGCCCGCGCCGAGGTCGACGACGTGCTTGGCGCCGGCGGCCACGACCCGCTCGACGACGGCCGGGTAGAAGGTGCGGTCCCCGATCCAGCGCGAGCTGACCGCCACGCGGCGCCCGTCACGCTGGTAGGTCTCGGCGGCGGACTCGTCCTCGGAGAGGAAGGCGCGCGCATTCTGCAGGAACGGGCTGTTGGCGGTCAGGGACCAGGACAGGTAGCCGACCTGGTGGCGCCAGTCCGCGTAGTCGTCGGAGGCGCGGTACAGGCCGTCTCCGTCCTCGGCGGCGAGCAGTCCGGCGGACGACAGCGCGAGGACGAACTCCCCGAGGCGCTTCTGGGAAAGACCGGTCACCTCGGCCAGGTCGGCGACACTGAAGGTGCGGCCCGAGTCCAGCACCTGGTCCACGCCGATCTCGGCGCCGATCTGGAGCAGTGCGGCGACCGCCGCGTAATCCGCTCCCACTTCGCGTGCGGAATCCAACGTCAACGTCATTTCGTGCTCCTCAGTTTTCGGAAGGTCCGTCACATGACGGCGTAGAGAGAGTTCTTCTCGGCGAGATCCATCGCCACTTCGATGATCGAGTCCTCTTGGCCGGCGACGACGCCCCTGCGGCCGAGCTCCATCAGGATTTCCCGCGGGTCCACCTGGAACTGCTCGGCGGCGCGGCGCGTGGGGCCGGCGAATCCGGAGAAGACACCGGCGATTCCGCTGGTGATGGTCACGCTGTCGTTCGTCGGAACGCGCTTGACGAAGGTGGATTCCGCGAGATCGCCCGCGTCGAGGGCCGCGAACAGCTGGAGCTTGGTGTCGATCTGCTCCAAGTGCAGGTTCGCTGCGACGAGTTCGAGCGGTGCGTTGCCTGCGCCGGCGCCGAAGCCGCGCGCCGTGACGTCCACGATGGTCGCGCCGGCCTTGATGGCGGCCATGCTGTTCGTCACCGAGAGGCCGAGGTTGTTGTGGCCGTGGAAGCCGATCTCGATGTCGAGTGCCTCGACGAGCGCGCCGACCTTTTCGGCGACGGTGGCCGGGGTGTACGCACCGGCCGAGTCCATCAGGACGACCGCGTTCGCTCCGTACCCCTGCATGAGCCGCGCCTGCTCGATGAGCGTCTTGGTCGACGCCATGTGGCTCATCAGCAGCAGGCCTTTGACGGTGACGCCCATCGAACTCAGCATGGTGATCTGCTGGCGGGTCACATCCGCTTCCGAGCAGTGCGCGCCGACCCGGACCTCGTCGACCCCGCAGTCCAGTGCGGGCTTCAGATCGCGTTCGACGGTCGCGAAGCCGGGGATGGACAGGACACCGAGGCGCGTGTTCTTCAGCTGGGCGCGGGCGGCCGTGAGCATCTCGATGTCGCTCAGCGCGGCCCGTCCGACCTGGATGGACGAGGCGCCGAGTCCGTTGCCGTGCCCGACCTCCAGGAGGTCGGCGCCCGCCAGCTCGGCGGCCTTGGCGTACGCGACGATGTCCGAATGACCCAGCTGGTGCGCCACGGCGTGATTTCCGTCGCGCAGGGTCGTGTCACAGATTTCGAGCCGACGCTCGTTGGTGGTCTTCATCGACGTGCCTCCGCGCGGCCCTCGGCGACGGCCACGGCCGCGCAGGTGATGACGTCCAGATTCCCGGCGTAGCGGGGAAGCCAGTCGCCGAGCCCTTCCACTTCGATGGTCACCATGATGCGATCGCCCGTCGCAACCGGCGGAACGACCACGCGATACCCAGGTACATAGGAATTGATCCGCTTCTCCATGAGGTCGACCGAGACGCGCAGCGCCTCCATGTCGATGTTTTCGGAGGCCGGGACCGCGATGGTGTTCCTCATGACGATTCCCGGCTCTGCCGGATTGATGATGAGGATCGTCCTGGCGGTCTCCACCCGGCTGAATTCGTGTGTCGCCTTCTGGGTGGTGAAGGCGTATTCGTCGATGTTCGCCCGCGTCGCGGGGCCGACGCTCTGCGACGAGCTGGCCGTGGCGATCTCGAGGTAGCCCAGGCCGTTCTCGGAGGCTTCGCTGAAGCAGTGCGCGATGGGAACCGCGGCCTGTCCGCCGCAGGACACCATGCTCACGTTCGGCTCGGTGAGGCACTCCTCGAGGTTCAGCGCCGGAACGCAGAACCTGCCGAGGTTGGCCGGCGTGAGGTCGACGACCGGGATGCCGAGGGCTTCGAGCACCTTGTAGTTGTGGACCGCGTCCGCGGCCGAGGTGGAGTCGAAGACCAGGTCGATCCGGTCCGCGATCGCGACGATGGCGTCGAGCCCGTCGGCGGACGTCGGAACCCCGTGGGATTCGGCGAGTTCGATGCCCGGCGAGGTGGTGCGCCGCCCGGCGAACATGTCGCAGCGCAGATAGGGCGAGGCGATGACCTTGAGCAGCAGGTCGCAGCCGATGTTTCCCGTGCCGATGATGGCCACGCGAAGAGGGTTAGCAATGGTGTCATCGTATGTGAGCATTCACCCGTCCTCTTTTCCTCTGATTCGATCCGGTGAAATGTGTGTGGGGGGCCGTTCCGAAAACGGACCTACGCCACATGGAATTGATCAGCTGCGCGGCCTGCCCTTTCCGGGCTTTCATCGGCCGTCTTTCGTGCCACGGACACCGGGTCCGGGCTGACGGATTCGGCGTTCCAGCCGGCTCCGCCCAGTTCCCGTACGATCTGGCCGGCCCGCACCGGCGGGACCGCGAACACGAGCGAGAGGGTGTCGTCCTGCGCGGAGTACCGCGGTACGGCGTCCTCCTGCTCCACGTGGAGCGTCCTCAGCACGTCCAGCAGACGGACCAGCTGTCCGGGCCCCTCCGGGACCAGAACCTCCACGTACGTCTGCCGGTCCGCGACCTGCCGTTCCTGGATCGCCGCCAGTCCGGCGGCGCCCCTGTTCAGCAGATCGACCATGGGTTCCAGGGTCTGGCCCCTGGCGTCCAGCGGCGCCGTGGACAGGTCGTCGAGCGTGGCCATCAGGGTCGTCAGGTCGTCCCTGAGCTCCCGCAGCACTCCGGCGACGGCCGGCGCGTTGGCCTGCAGGATGTCGTTCCAGAGCTCGGTGTCCCGGACGGCCATCCGCGTCACGTCGCGCAGCGCCTGCCCCGCGAGCCGGAACGAGGCCCGCGAGCCGTGCTCCAGCCGCGCGGCCATCAGGCTGGCCACCACGTGCGGAGCGTGCGAGGCCAGCGCCACCGCGTCGTCGTGGGCGCGGTCGCCCATGATCGCGGGGATCGCCCCGCACAGCGCGATCATCTCGAACACCCGGTTCACCGCGTCCTGGGACGTCGTCTCCGACGGAGTCAGGACCCAGGGCCGGTCCTCGAACAGATCCGCGCGAGCGGCGAGCGGACCGCCGCGCTCGCGGCCGGCCAGCGGATGGCCGCCCACGTAACTGGCCGACGTACCGCCGGACTTCCAGATGTCCCGGGCCGTCTGCGCCTTCACGCTGGCCACGTCGGTGTAGGTCCGTGCCAGCCCTCGGGCCTGCATCCTGGCGAGCACGGCGCCCACCGCGCCCGGCGGTACGGCGATCACCGCCAGGTCGGCCGACTCGTCCGGAGCGCCCAGCACGCCCGCTCCCAGAGCGGCTGCCGTGCGGGCGGCCACCTCGTCCTTGTCGAGCAAATGCACTCGTACGCCGTGCCGGCTCACCGCCAGGCCGATCGAGGTGCCGATCAGGCCCGTGCCGACCACGGCCATGGTTCGTATCACCGCTACCCCCGTCAGCCTCTAGGTCAGTAGCTGGGGTGGGCCCAGCGCATTCCGTCGGCGGACGGCACGAGCCCGCCCTCTCGGATCGGCTCCTCGTCGTCGAGGACCTCTCCCAGCGCGGCGTGGACCTGGATCTTGGCGCCCTCCTCCAGTACGGACTGCACGAGCGTCGAGTCGAACAGGTCGCGGTCCGCTCCGGTCTCGCCGGCCGGCTCGTCGACCAGGTCGGAGAACTCCCGGAAGGTGGACTCGTGCTGCTCGGCGTAGGAGCCGGCGTTGACCAGCCCGCTTTCGCGCGAGGCGCCGCCGCCGACCAGTTCCACGAAGGACTCGAGTCCGGACGAGGAGCTGTTCATGACCTTCTTGGCGGTCCAGAAGTACGAGTCCTCGTCCCGGTGCATGTCGTAGAACGCCACCAGGAAGTCGTGGAAGAGCGCGTACTCGTTCCGGTACCGGGCCTCGTACTCCTCGAAGACCTTCTCCTCCTCGAAGTCCCCGCCCAGGACCGAGTTGATGGAGCGCGCGGCCAGCAGACCGCTGTAGGTGGCGAGGTGCACGCCGGAGGAGAAGACCGGGTCGATGAAGCACGCCGCGTCGCCCACCAGCACCATGCCGGGGCGCCAGAACTTCTCCTGGATGTACGAGTAGTCCTTGCGGATCCGGATCTCGCCGTACGGGCCGCTCTCCACCCGGCGCGCCTCGGACAGGTGCTCCGCGATGAGCGGGCACTCGTCGATCAGGCTCATCAGAGCCTTCTCCTTGTCGCCCTGCACGCGCTCCAGCGCCTCGCGCCGCAGCACCGCGCCGACGCTGGTGAGCTCGTCGGTCAGCGGGATGTACCAGAACCAGCCGTCGTCGAAGGCGGCGCAGAGGATGTTGCCGGAGTTGGGTGCCGGGAGGCGCTTGCCGCCTTCGAAGTAGCCGAAGAGGGCGATGTTCTGGAAGAACTCCGAGTAGTGGCGGGTGCCGCCGATCTTGCTGTGGATGCGGCTCTTGTTGCCGGAGGCGTCCACGACGAAGCGGCTGCGCACCTCGTGGCGCACCCCGTCGGCGTCGGCGTACCGCACACCGCGGATGACGCCGTCCTCCTCGATGACGTCGACCACGGAGCTCTTCTCGCGGACCTCGACGCCCTTGGAGCGCGCGTTGTCCAGGAGGATCTGGTCGAACTTCATCCGCTCGACCTGGTAGGCCAGCGAGGTCGGGCCCGAGAAGGTCTCGGAGACGGAGAAGGAGAACGTCCAGGGTTCGGGGCTGCTCCCCCACCGGAAGGTGCCGCCGCGCTTGGGCATGAACGCGGCCTTCTCCAGCTCCTCCGAGACACCGAGGAGCTTGCAGATGCCGTGCACCGTGGAGGGCAGCAGGGACTCTCCGATCTGGTACCGGGGGAACTCCTCCTTCTCCAGGAGCAGGACGCGGTGCCCCTGCATGGCCATCAGGGTCGACGCGGTGGAACCGCCCGGACCACCACCTACGACGACGACATCGAACTGATGGTCGTTCTGCTCAGACATGACTTCATTTCTCCTTCGATGGCACCGGAGGGCGTCCAGGCCGCAAACAGCGGTACTCAGACCCGCAAACCGGAAATAATTGAGCGCAAGGTGCGTGCGGCGGCCAGATCGGCACAGCCGGCTAGGAGGAGGGCCTCTTCGAGTTCCGTCCGCAGGATCGAGAACACCTGGGCGACTCCCGGCGCCCCGGCCGCGCTCAGCCCCCACAGCACCGGGCGCCCGATCAGGACCGCGTCGGCGCCCAGCGCGAGAGCGCGCAGGATGTCGGTGCCGCTGCGGACACCGCTGTCCATGAGGACCCGGCACTGCCCGCCCACCGCTTCGGCCACCCAGGGCAGTGCGGTGATGCTGGCCGGCGCGCCGTCCAGCTGCCGGCCGCCGTGGTTGGACACCACCACGGCATCCGCCCCGAGCCGTACGGCCTGTTCCGCATCCTGGGGATCGAGGATGCCCTTGACCACCAGGGGAAGCCGTGTCTGCTCCCGGATCCATTCCAGGTCGGACCAGCCGAAGGTCGGGTCGAAGGCCAGCTTCGTGTGGGCGGCCACGGCCGACTCGCCCGGCCGGCGCGCATGGGCCGCGGAGGGCCCGTCGGACTCCAGGTTGGCGCTGCGGATCCAGGACGGGAGCGTGAACTCGTTGCGCAGGTCGCGCAGCCGGCGGCCCATGATCGGGACGTCCACGGTCACCATCAGGGCCCGGCAGCCGACTTGTTCGGCGCGGCGGATCAGCTCGACCATCCGGCCGCGATCGTGCAGCCAGTAGAGCTGGAACCACAGGTCCGCTCCGACCGCGGCGATCTCCTCCAGCGAGTGACTGCTGATGGTGCTGACCACGAAGGGCACCCCCGCCGCCAGAGCACCCTGCGCGGCGGCGAGTTCGCCCTCCGGGTGCAGCAGGCGCTGGTACGCCATCGGTGCGACCGCGAGGGGCAGCGCGGCCGGTCCGCCCGGCAACTGCGCTCCGGTGTCGACCGACTTGACGCCTGCCAACACCCGGGGCACCAGCGAAACGCCGTCCAGTGCAGCCCGGTTGGCCTGCAGGGTCGATTCGGTTCCGCTGCCGCCGGAAATGAAGTCCCACACCGCCGGCGCCAGGCGTGCGGCGGCGGACCGTCGCAGGTCCTCCACGCACAGGGGCTGATGGGTCATGTCACTTCCCGACCTCTGCGTCGGCCCGCTGACGTTCGACCGCTTCGTAGAGCGCCTTGATGTTTCCGCTTCCGAAGGTACGGGCGCCCATGCGCTCGATGACCTCCATGAACAGCGTGCGGCGCGGGTGGACCGAGGCGGTGAAGATCTGGAACAGCTGGCCGTCGTGGTCCTCGTCGACCAGGACGTCCAGTTCCTTGAGTTCGGAGACCGAGTACTTCGTCAGATCGACGCCCAGCAGCCGGTAGTAGGCGGCGGGAGTGCTCAGGAAGGACACGCCCCGCGACTTCATGAGGCCGACCGACTCCACGATGCTGTCCACGGTGAAGGCGATGTGCTGGACACCGGCCCCGTCGTGGTTCTTCAGGAATCCGTCGATCTGTCCCGGCTCCAGCGAGGTGTCGGGTTCGATCAGGGTGAGCGTGACACCACCGGACCGGCTCTGGACCACCTTGGAATCCATGGCCTGGCTGCCCACCACGATGCGCTCTTCGAAGATCGTCTGGAAGTCCAGGACCTTCTCGTAGAACTCCACGGTGGGTGCCAGCTGCCCGGCTTCGAGGCAGATGGCGAAATGGTCGATCGTGTTCAGGCCGCTGTCGAACCGGGGGCCCGTCCCGGGAACCGGGGAGAGTCCCGGAAGCTCCCGTACATCGCTGCCGCCCGGACGCTGCACGAAGGTGTGGAACACGTCCCCGAAGCCTCTGATCGAGGCCGTCAGCACGCCGTCCCGCTCCTCCGGCTCCGCCACCGCCACGGCACCGCGACGCACCGCCTCGGCGAACATTCCCCGGGCGTTGGGGGTCGTCAGGGCGATGTTGGCCACCCCGTCACCGTGCTGCGCCACGTAGGCGGCCGCGGGATGGTCGGCGCCCTGCGCCGACGTCAGGACCAGCCGGATCTCGTTCCTGCCGAGCGCCACCGACCGTACGGGCGTGGCGGATTCCGCCGAGTCGGCGGAGGCTCCGTAGATCTCGAATCCGTAGCCGTCGATGAACTGCTCCGCGGCCACCGCGGTGTCCTGGACGTAGAACTCGACGTGATCGACGGCGAGCCCGTCGAATATGGACGCGTTCGAATGAGTCATGCACTTCACCGTTCCGGTCGTCTGCCTGGGCAGGAACTGGAGGTCGTCGGAGAGGAGAACGCTCACGCCGTCGCGCTCATCTGCTGGACCAGGCTGTACGGCCGCATTTCCGTCCAGGTCGAGTTGATGTACTCGATGCACGAGGCGCGGTCACTCCGGTGAACGGCGGACCAGCCTGCCGGCACCTCGGCGAACTTCGGCCAGAGCGAATACTGCTTCTCCTCGTTGATCAGTACGAGGTATTCCGCTTCGGGGTCTTCGAAAGGATTGGTCACGACCTCACTCCTTCTGCTTATTCATCCTTGACGAACTGAAGGCATGAAAGAAATCGCCGGCACGGACACAGCGGCCTTCTGGAGCGAGATTTGCATGATCACGGGGAGGAATTCAACTCGTTTGCCGTTGCGTTGAATACGCCGCTTCACAAGGAATTCCTCACACGCCGGCGGCCTCACCGGTAAGGCGCCGCACGGTAATCGGGGGGTCTCCCTGCTCACCGTGCGGCGTCACCCGCAAAGGCCTGGTCCGGCGGGGTGTTCATCTGCGGCACTGCCGCAGTTGGACGCCCCCGGTCTCTCCTCACTCACCTTCACAGCCGTCGGACCTGCGTTGTTGCGCCGGTGCCGTGGCTGTCCCCGCAGCATGGTCCATGCCCTCGAGTCCGGTCCAGGCGGCGAGTGGACACCGGAGAACGGCTCCACCAGGGGCTTTTCGGGGAATGGCCGCTAGAGGACTGGCCGGTGAATGCCAATGCGAAAACACGCTGGTCGACCGCTTTTCCGGGAGCCCCCGACTGGCACCAAACGGCCCGGGCTAGTCCTGCCACCCACAAGTCCTTACGAGCAGGGTGTGCAGAGGGAGAAGCTCTCTCCATCACCACCGGGAACGGCCTCCGAACAGGCCAGATGCCCGGCCATCGACCACATCTCTCTCTTGGAGGAGCACCGCTATGCCTCGCGCCCCGCGTGGCCGGATCGACCCGCGTCGTCTTGAGGGCCTGCGCACCGGCCCCCTCCTCATCACTGCCCACCTTCGGAGGCCGACCCAGTGAGAGCGACGTACGCAGCGACCGCCGACGACGGAGCCGAGAGCCCGATCCGACCGACCGGATCCGGAGCGGAACCACACGGAACACAGTGCGCCGAGGTTCCCGTCACCGCGGTGACCGTCGGCGAGTCGCCCCGGTCCACGGGGGCCGACGAGGAACACATCGCCCGGCTGGCCGAAACCGAGGAGCAGCTTCCGCCCATCCTGGTGGACCGCCGGACCATGCGCGTCATAGACGGGGTGCACCGCCTCGCCGCCGCCCGGCTGCGCGGTCGGCAGACCATTTCGGTGAAGTTCTTCGACGGCTGCGCCGACGACGCGTTCCTGCGCGGCGTCGAGGCGAACGTCGCGCACGGGCTCCCCCTGTCCCAGGCAGATCGGCGCGCTGCCGCGGCAAGGATCGTGGCGACCCATCCGCACCTGTCCGACCGTTCCATCGCCCGGGCCTCGGGCCTCGGCGCCAAGACGGTGGCGGCGCTCCGCCGGAGTTCCGGCGCGGGCACCCGGGACAACCTCCGGGTCGGCGGGGACGGCCGGGTCCGGCCGCTGAGCAGCGTGGAGGGCCGGCAGCGCGCGGCCGAGATCCTGGCCGAGCAGCCGCAGGCATCCCTGCGCGAGGTGGCACGGATGGCCGGCATCTCGCCGACGACGGTGAGCGACGTCCGCAAGCTCCTGGAGGCAGGCCGGGATCCCCTCACTCCGGGCGGCGGTCCCGGAGCCCGCGCCGACGTCAACTCCTGCTTGGAACAGGGACGCTCGAGCACGTCGATCACCACACCGATCACCGCGGTGGTCAGCCCGGCGGGGCGGCGCGCACAACCGCACCGGGTGGACCCCGCGGCGGTGCTGCAGAAGCTGGTGCGCGACCCCGCACTGCGCCAGCGGGAATCCGGCCGCCACCTGCTGCGCCTGCTGCAGCACAACGCCGTCGAGCAGCACATGTGGGCCGACCTGGCCGCCGCGGTACCGGCACACGCCGGCGGCCTGGTAGCGGATCTGGCCCGCCAGTACGCACAGACCTGGGCCGCGCTCGCGCAGGAATTGTACGAACGATCCGAGGACCTGGAGAGCCAAAGGATGACCGGGTGAGCCGCCGCCCCGACGACTGCCGTTCATCAGGCCGATCGCGCAGCGGAAATGCACCGCGACGATCCCCCTGACATCCGTGTAGCCGCGTTGCCGGCCCACCTGAATTCGCGCGACCCCAACCCCGAAAGAGAGTTATTGGCAATGCGTGCTGCAACTGCTGTTGATTTTGCTGAGGATCAGCCGTTCGAGTCGGGTACGGCGTTGATCGGTGATTCCGTGCAGGCGGCTTTTGCGGCGCAGGCATTGCGTTCTCCGGGCGCGGTGGCGGTGCGGTGCGCCGGGCGGGAGCTGTCGTACCGGGAACTGGACGAGCAGGCGAACCGGCTGGCGCACCGGCTGGTCGGCCTGGGCGTGGGTCCGGAAGCGCCGGTCGCGGTGCTGATGGAACGCTCCGTGGACCTGGTGGTCGCACTCCTGGCGGTCCTGAAGGCAGGCGCCTTCTACCTGCCGCTGCACAGCGGGTACCCGCTGGAGCGCATGCAGTGGATCGTCGACGAGACGAACGCTCCGGTCCTCCTGGCCGACGCCGCGAAGCGTGAGCGGGGCCTGCCCGACGCCCGGCAGACCGTCCTCGTCGACCGGGACGCCGAGCTGGCCTCGCTGCCGGTCACCGACCCGGGTGTGGCCTGCCGGCCGGACCAGCTGGCGTACGTGATGTACACCTCGGGCTCCACGGGCCGTCCCAAGGGAGTCGCGGTCACCCACCGCGATGTCCTCGAGCTCGTCGTGGACGGACTGTTCGAGCGGCCCGGCGCCCACGAGCGGGTGCTGATGGTGGCCCCGTACGCCTTCGACCCCTCGACGTACGAGATGTGGGTTCCGCTCCTGCACGGCGGCCGGACCGTGGTGTCGCCGGAGGGCGACCTCAGCGTGGCCACGCTGTCACGGCTGATCGCGGAGGAGGGGATCACCGGACTCCAGCTCACGGCCGGCCTGTTCCGCGTCATCGCCGACGAGGCCCCGCACTGCTTCACCGGCGTACGGGAGGTCATCACCGGCGGCGACGTCATCTCCCCGACCGCGGTCCGCCGCGTGCTGGAGCACTGCCCCGACACCGTGGTGCGCTCGACGTACGGACCCACCGAGACGACCCTGTTCGCGACCCAGGCCCCCTGGACCGCGGCCGACACCGTGCCCGCGCCGATCCCGATCGGGCGTCCGCTGGACGGCATGCGCGCCTACATCCTCGACGACCGCATGGAGCCCGTCGAGGACGGGACCGGGGAGCTCTACCTGGCGGGTGCGGGTCTGGCCCGCGGCTACTACGGCCGCTCCGACCTGACCGCGGAACGCTTCGTCGCCGACCCCTTCGGCCCGGCCGGCAGCCGCATGTACCGCACCGGAGACCTCGCCCGCTGGGCGGGCGACGGACTCCTCGACTTCGTCGGCCGCGCCGACGACCAGGTCAAGATCCGCGGCTTCCGCATCGAACTCGGCGAGATCGAAGCCGTACTCGGCCAGTTCCCCGGACTCTCCCAGGTGGCGGTCGTGGCCCGGGAGGACCAGCCCGGCGGCAAGCGCCTGGTGGCCTACGTGGTCGTCGAGAGCGGCCACCCCACGGTGGACTCAGAAGACCTGCACACCCACGCGTCCGCGCTCCTCCCGGAGTTCATGGTCCCCTCCGTCATGGTGGTCCTGGACCAGCTGCCGCTGACCAGCAACGGCAAGGTCGACTACCAGGCCCTGCCCGCGCCCTCGTACGAGGCGGACGCGTCCAGGCGCGCGCCCCGCACCCCGCGCGAGGAGATCCTCTGCGGCCTGTTCGCCGAGATCCTGGGCGTATCCGAGGTCGGCATCGACGACAGCTTCTTCGAGCTCGGCGGCCACTCCCTCCTCGCCACCCGTCTCATCAGCCGCATCCGTACCACCCTCGACATCGAGATCCCCTTCCGCACCTTCTTCGAGACGCCCACCGTCGTCGGCCTGGCCGACGAGATCACGCGGGCCGGATCGGCCAGGACCGCGCTGACCGCGGTGGCACGCCCGGAGCGGATCCCGCTGTCTCCGGCGCAGAACCGCCTCTGGTTCCTCAACCAGCTGGACAGGACGACCGCCACGTACGTCCTTCCGCTCGCGGTGCGGCTCTCCGGGCACCTCGACCCCGCGGCCCTGGAAGCGGCGATGTGCGAGGTCATCGATCGGCACGAGAGCCTGCGGACGGTGTTCCCGGAGGTCGACGGCGAGCCGCAGCAGCGCATCCTGGAGCCCGGCGAGGTCCGCCCCGAGCTTCCCGTGGTGGAGGTCGATGCGGCGGACCTGGAGGAGGCGCTCCGAGCCGCCGGCAACACCACCTTCGACGTCACCGTCGATCCGCCGCTCCAGGCCCGGTTGTTCACGACCGGCCCGGACCGGCACGTCCTGCTCCTCCTGCTGCACCACATCGGAAACGACGGCTGGTCGCTGGGCCCGATGGCCCGCGACATCAGCCTCGCCTACGCCGCACGCCGCACGGGTACGGCACCGGCCTGGTCACCGCTGCCCGTGCAGTACGCCGACTACACCCTGTGGCAGCGCGAGACCCTCGGCACCGAGGACGATCCCCACTCCCCGATGAGCGAACAACTCGCCTTCTGGAAGCAGGCCTTGGCCGGGATACCCGACCAGCTCGAGCTGCCCTTCGACCGCCAGCGTCCCAAGGTCGCCGACTACCGCGGCGACACCGTCCCGATCCGGATCGACGCCGCCCTGCACCGCGCGCTCGCCGACCTGGCCCAGGAAACCAACACCACGCTGTTCATGGTGCTCCAGGCCGCCGTCGCCACCCTGCTCACCCGGCTCGGCGCGGGCTCCGACATCCCCCTGGGAACCCCCGTCGCCGGCCGCACCGACGAAGCCCTCGACGACCTCGTCGGGTTCTTCGTCAACACCCTGGTCCTGCGCAACGACACCTCCGGAAACCCCAGCTTCCGCGAACTCCTCGCCCGCACCCGGGAAACCGACCTGGCCGCCTACTCCCACCAGGACGTCCCCTTCGAACGACTGGTGGAGATCCTCAACCCGGAGCGCTCGCTGGCCCGCAATCCCCTGTTCCAGGTGATGCTGGTGCTGCAGTCCCAGGCTGCTCCCGTCTTCGAACTGCCCGGCCTGTCGGCCGTCATCGAGGACCGCACCAAGGACGTGACCAGCTTCGACCTCACGTTCAACTTCTCCGAGACCACGGACGCCGCCGGGGCCCCCGCAGGGATCGAAGGCTTCCTGGAGTACCGCACCGACCTGTCCGACCCGACCACCGCGGAGCGGTTCACCGAGGGTTTGCGGCTGCTGCTGACCGCCTTCGCCGACCACCCCGACCTGCCGATCAGCGCCGCCGCGCTGCTCTCCCCCGCCGAGCGGAGCGAACTGCTCGCCGATGGCGCCGGGGCCCCCGCCCCCGAACACCGCTTCCTCACCGATGTGTTCGAGGAGCACGCGGCGCGGCGCCCCGAGGCACCGGCGCTGGAGCACGAGGGCGCCGTACTCACCTACGCCGAGCTGAACACGCGGGCCAACCAGGTCGCCCACTGGCTCATCCAGCAGGGCGTCGGCTCCGAGCACCTGGTGGCGCTGGCGGTGCCCCGGTCCGTGGAGATGGTGGCCGCGCTGCTGGGCATCCTGAAGGCCGGCGCGGCCTTCCTCCCCGTCGATCCGGACTACCCGGCGGACCGCATCGCGTTCATGCTCCGGGACGCCGCCCCGGTCCGGGTGCTCACCAGCCGCGAGGTGGCCGGGCTGCTCCCCCAGGACGGCCCGCCGGCCCTGCTGCTGGACGACCCCGCGGCCCTGGCCGGACTCGACGGCGCCGATCCCACGGATGCCGGCCGGACCGACCGGCTCCGGCCGGACGGCCTGGCCTACACCATCTACACCTCGGGCTCCACCGGCACTCCCAAGGGCGTGGCCGTCACCCACCGCGGCATCGTCGGACTGGCCACCACGCTGGCGGAGAAGTACACGGTCAGGCCCGAGGACCGGATCCTGCAGTTGGCCTCGATCAGCTTCGACATGGCGTTCGAGGACTTCATCCGGGCGTTCTGGTTCGGCGCGACCCTCGTCGTCCCCGCCCCCGGCCCGCTGGTCGGGGACGCCCTCGGCGACTTCCTGGAGCGGCGCCGGATCTCCTGCGCCGACATGCCGCCGAGCGTGCTCGACACCGTGCCGGCACGGCACTTCCCCGACCTGCGCGTACTGAGCGTCGGCGGCGAGGGGTGCCCGCCCGCGCTGATCGCGCGCTGGGCGGACGGACGGCGGATGCTGAACTTCTACGGGCCCACCGAGACCACGATCTCGGCGACGGCCAGCGAGCCGCTGTCCGCCGCCGGCCCGGCCGCCACCATCCCCATCGGGGCGCCGGTGACGGGGGCCCGGGCGTACGTCCTGGACGAGCGCCTGAACGTGGCACCGCGAGGGGTGCCGGGAGAGCTGTACATCGCGGGCGCGGGCCTGGCCCGGGGCTACCTGCGGCGTCCGGGGCTGACGGCGGAACGCTTCGTCGCCGACCCCTTCGGCCCGGCCGGCAGCCGCATGTACCGCACCGGTGACCTGGTGCGGTGGCGCGAGGACGCCCAGCTGGAGTTCGTCGGCCGGGCCGACGCCCAGGTCAAGATCCGCGGCCTGCGCATCGAGCTGGGCGAGATCGAAGCCGTGCTGGGCCGTCATCCGGCGGTGGCCCAGGTCGCGGTGGTGGTACGGGAGGACCGGCCGGGCGACAAGCGCCTGGTGGGGTACGTGGTCGGGGCCGAGTCCGCGGGCTCCGAGGTGAGCGCGGATGACCTGCGCACCCATGCGGGTGGCTCCCTGCCGCAGTTCATGGTTCCCGCGGCGTTCGTGGTACTGGACCGGCTGCCGCTGACCACCAACGGCAAGCTGGACCGACGGGCCCTGCCCGCGCCCCTGTACGAGGCGGAGACCGGCGGTCGCGCTGCGCGCAGTCCCCAGGAGGAGATCCTGTGCGGCCTGTTCGCGGAGACCCTGGACGTGCCGACGGTGGGCATCGACGACAGCTTCTTCGCGCTGGGCGGGCATTCCCTGCTGGCGGCCAAGCTCGTCAGCCGGATCAGGTCGGTCCTGGGCGTCGAAGTGCCCGTACGGGCCTTGTTCGAAGCTCCTACGGTTGCCGCCCTGACCGGACACGTGGCGCAGGCAGATACGGCCAGGCCCGCGCTGACCGTCGTGGAGCGCCCGGAACTGGTGCCGCTGTCGCCGGCGCAGAACCGGCTGTGGTTCCTGAACGAGCTGGAAGGGCCGAGCGCCACCTATAACGTTCCGACGGCGTTCCGGCTCACCGGAGACCTGGACGAGCAGGCACTGGAGCAGGCGCTGAACGACGTAGCGGTTCGGCACCAGAGCCTGCGGACGGTGTTCCAGGAGATCGACGGCCGGCCGGCACAGACCGTGCTGGACGCGGACGCCGCACCCGTGAGGCTGCACCACATCGACTGCGGTGCGAGCGGGCTGACTGCGGCGCTGCACGCGGCCGGGCAGTACGTCTTCGACCTGTCGGCCGAACCCCCTTTCCGGGCAACGCTGTTCACCGTAGGCCCGGAGGAGCGGGTGCTGCTGCTGCTCATGCACCACATCGCGAGCGACGGCTCCTCGATGGGGCCCTTCGGACGCGATCTGGAGACGGCGTTCCGCGCCCGGATCCGGGGCCAGGCACCGCAGTGGTCCGCGCTCCCGGCGCAGTACGCCGACTACACCCTGTGGCAGCGCCGGCTCCTCGGCGCGGAATCGGACCCCGACTCCACCGTGAGCAGGCAACTGGACTACTGGATCGATGCGTTGGCGGGCACGCCGGAGCGTCTTGAGCTGCCCTTCGACCGTCCCCGGCCCAAGACGGCCAGCTACCGCGGCGACATCGTTCCGCTCCGGATCGACGCCGAGCTGCACCGTGCGCTCGTCGCCCTGGCCCGGGACACCAACACCACGGTGTTCATGGTGATCCAGGCCGCCGTCGCCACCCTGCTGAGCCGGCTGGGCGCGGGCAGCGACATCCCCCTGGGCGCCCCCGTCGCAGGCCGCACCGACGAGGCTCTCGACGACATGGTCGGGGTCTTCCTCAACACGCTCGTGCTCCGGACGGACACCTCGGGAAACCCGACGTTCCGGGAGCTCCTGGAACGGGTCCGCGGGACCGCCCTGGCCGCGTACACGCATCAGGACGTGCCGTTCGAGCGGGTGGTCGAGGCCGTGAACCCGACGCGCTCGCCTTCCTGGCACCCGCTCTTCCAGGTCATGGTCGTCCTGCAGAACTCGATGGGTAGCGCGCTGTCGCTGCCCGGCCTGGTGGTGGAAGCCGAGGAGGCCTTCAGCACCCGTACGGCCAAGTTCGATCTCGGCTTCGTCCTCAACGAGTGCTACGAGGCCGACAACAGCCCGGCCGGATTCGCCGGAATGCTGGAGTACAGCACCGACGTCTTCGAGAAGGACACCGCCGAACGGATGGCGTCCCAGCTGGTGGCGGTACTGACACAGCTCAGCGCCGCTCCCGACCGCCGGATCGGCGAAGCACAGGTCCTGTCGCCGGCCGAGCGTGTGCGGTTGCTGGAGTCGTGGGCGGGTGCGGAGCCCCGCCAGAACCTCGACGCCGGTTCCGTGCAGGAGGCCTTCGCCGCGCAGGCACTGCTGTCCCCGGACGCGGTGGCGGTGCGCTGCGCCGGACGCGAGCTGTCCTACCGGGAGTTGGACGAGCGGTCGAACCAGCTGGCACACCGGCTGGTGGGTCTGGGTGTGGCTCCGGAGGCGCCGGTCGCGGTGCTGATGGAACGCTCCGTGGACCTCGTGATCGCACTGCTGGCGGTGCTCAAGGCCGGAGCGTTCTACCTGCCGCTGCACAGCGGGTACCCGCTGGAGCGCATGCAGTGGATCGTCGACCAGACGTCCGCTCCGGTCCTGCTGGCCGACACCGCGACGCGTGAGCGGGGCCTGCCCGACACCCCGCAGCTCGTGGTGATCGACCAGGACAGCGAGCTGGCCTCGCTCCCCGTCGAGAACCCGGGTGTGGCATGCCACCCCGAGCAGCTGGCGTACGTGATGTACACGTCGGGCTCCACGGGCCGCCCGAAGGGAGTCGCGGTCACCCACCGCGACATCCTGGACCTGGTCGTGGACGGCATGTTCGAGCGGCCCGGCGCCCACGAGCGGGTCCTGCTCCTGGCCTCGTACGCCTTCGACCCCTCGACCTACGCCTTCTGGGTGCCCCTGCTGCACGGCGGGCGCACCGTCATCACCCCCGAAGGCGACCTCGCGGTCGCCGAACTCGCCCGACTGATCATCGAGGAGGAGATCACCGGACTGGACATCACCGCGGGCCTGTTCCGCGTCATGGCCGAGGAAGCCCCCGACTGCTTCACCGGCGTCCGGGAAGTCATCACCGGCGGCGACCTCATCTCCCCCACCGCGGTCCGCCGGGTACTGGAACACAGCCCCGACACCCTGGTCCGCTGCGCCTACGGGCCCACCGAAACCACCCTGTTCGCGACCCAGTCCCCCTGGACCGCGGGCGACGAGGTGCCGGCACCCGTCCCCGTCGGACGTCCGCTGGACGGCATGCGCGCCTACATCCTCGACGACACCCTCTCCCTCCTCCCCCAAGGCGTAGCCGGAGAGCTCTACCTGGCGGGCACGGGACTGGCCCGCGGCTACCACGGACGCTCCGACCTGACCGCGGAACGCTTCGTCGCCGACCCGTTCGGTCCGGCCGGCAGCCGCATGTACCGCACCGGAGACCTCGCCCGCTGGGCGGGCGAGGGCCTCCTCGACTTCGTCGGCCGCGCCGACGACCAGGTCAAGATCCGCGGCTTCCGCATCGAACTCGGCGAAATCGAAGCCGTACTCGGCCGCTTCCCCGGACTCTCCCAGGTCGCAGTCATCGCCCGGGAAGACAAGCCGGGCGACAAGCGACTCGTCGCCTACGTCGTCGCCGAAACCGGCCACGACACCCCGGACACCGAAGCCCTGCGCACCCACACGGCCGGACTCCTCCCCGAATACATGGTCCCCTCCGCCTTCCTGGTCCTGGACCAGCTTCCCCTGACCACCAACAGCAAGCTCGACCACCGAGCCCTGCCCGCCCCCTCGTACGAGGCGAACGCGTCCGGGCGCGGACCTCGCACCCCGCGCGAGGAAACCCTCTGCGGCCTGTTCGCCGAGATCCTCGGCGTACGCGAGGTCGGGATCGACGACAATTTCTTCGAACTCGGCGGCCATTCCCTCCTCGCCACCGGCCTCATCAGCCGCATCCGCACCACTCTCGACATCGAACTTCCCGTCCGCAGCCTCTTCGAGACCCCCACCATCGCCGCGCTGGTCGAGCAGCTCGACCAGGCGCCCGGGACCTCTTCGGGGAACGGGAACGGGAACTCGTTGGGCGTCCTGCTCCCGCTCCGCACCGAAGGAGACCTCGACCCGCTGTTCTGCGTCCATCCGGCGATCGGGCTCAGCTGGTCGTACTCCGGGCTCTTGCCCCACCTGGACCGCCGGCAGCCCCTCTACGGACTGCAGGCACGCAGGTTCAGCGAGCCGGATGCCCCGTCCCCCGGGCTGGAGGAGATGGTCGAGGACTACCTGCGGGAGATCCGGGCGGTTCAGCCCTCCGGCCCGTACTCCCTCCTGGGCTGGTCCTTCGGCGGCATCGTGGCCCACTCCCTTGCGGTCCGCCTGCAGGCGGAGGGCGAGGAAGTCGCGCTGCTCGCCCTGATGGACAGCTACCTGCCGACCGACGGCTGGGAGAGCGCGCAGCTGTCGTACGACAGCCCGGAGGTGCTGGGTGCCATCACCGAGTCCATCGGGCACGACCCGACATCACCGGCAAGTCCTCTCGCCGGACTCGGCGCGCAGGGGTTGTCGGCGCTGGTCGGGGTCTTCGTGGACATCGCCAACCTGAGCGAACACATCAGTGCCGGGACGTTCATGGGCGACATCCTCTTCTTCGCCGCCACGGCCGACAAGCCGGGCAGCGACCTCACTCCCGACGTCTGGTCTCCGCATACGACCGGACGGATCGACGTGCACGAGATCGACTGCGTGCACGGAGCCATGACCCAACCCCGCCATCTGTCCGCCATAGGACAGGTATTGGCGGCCCGCTTGGCCGACCACCCGGGGAGCCGGGACAAGGCGTGACCCTCCCCCAGTCCCTCCGGGGCTGTCCCTGTCTCGGTGCAGCCATCCATGAACGCATATCTCAGGAGAAACACGATGTTCAGCAGTAAAGAGAAGGAAGCCCAGCCGCGCATGAGCAGCAGCTTCAACAAGGTGTGGGTGGCGACGATCTCCTCGTCCCTGGGCGATGGCGTCCAGATGGCCGCGCTGCCCCTGCTGGCCGTCCAGCTGACCGATGACCCCATGCTCATCGGTGCGTCCGGCGCGGTCGCGATGCTGCCCTGGTTCCTGTTCGGTCTGCCGGCCGGAGCCCTGGTGGACCGGTGGAACCGCAAGAAGGTGATGTTGCGTGCGGACCTCGTCCGGCTCGCCATCCTGGCCCTGCTCGCGGTCGCCGTACTGACCGGCAACATCAACATCTACATGCTGATCGTGGCGGGATTCGCGCTGGGTTGCGGAGACATCTTCTTCGACATCGCCGCGCAGGCCGTCATGCCGGTGGTCACCTCCGGGGAGAAGGAGCTCATCCGGGGCAACAGCCGGATCTCCGCGGCTCAGATCAACGGCGAGCAGCTCGTGGGCCCCACGCTCGGCGGTGTGCTCTTCACCGTGTCGCATTCCCTGCCGTTCATCGGGAACGCGATCTCCTTCCTGATCAGCGCCGTCTGCGTCGGTTCCCTGAAGGGTGACTTCGGGAACGCGCCCACCGAGGAGCCGGCCCGAAGGAACCTTCGCGCCGAGGTCATGGAGGGCCTGACCTGGCTGCTGAAGCACCCGGTCCTGCGCACGCTGGCCGGCACGGCCGCCATCGGCAACCTCGTCTTCACCGCCCAGATGTCGCTGCTGGTCCTGCTGGCCAAGCACGAGCTCGGTCTCGGAGAGATCGGCTACGGCCTGCTGCTCAGCTCGACCGCCGTCGGTGCCTTCATCGGCAGCTTCGCGGCCTCGGCGATCTCCAAGAAGCTCCCGGTCGGCACCATGCGGGTCCTCGGCATGTCGCTCGAAGGACTGGCGATCATCGGCCAGGGCCTGACCGGAAGCCCCTGGGTGGCCGGCGCGATGATGGCCGTCATCGGCTTCTCGATGAGCGTCCAGATCGTCATCGTCGGCTCGCTGCGCCAGCGTCTCGCGCCGGCGAACATCCGTGGCCGCGTGCTCTCCGCCAGCCGGCTGATCTCGCTCGTGGGCGCGCCCATCGGCGGTCTGCTCGGCGGCTACCTCGCGAGCACGGTCTCCCTGCGGACGCCCTTCGTCTGGGGCGGTGCCCTGATGGTCCTGGTGGCCCTGGCCAGCTACCCCGCGCTCAGCAACCGCGCCATTCGCGCGGCGACGGAAGCGCTGGCCGACCCGGCGGCCGACCCGAAGGCCGACACCACGGCCGACACGACGGAAGCCGCGGAAGAGCCCGCCGGCGCGTCGTCGAAGTAGCCCACCTCGAAGTAGTCGCGGGACCACCGGTCCCCCTAGGCAAGCGAGATTGCATGAACGACAGCGGAGTGGAACTCCTGGCCGCCGACCTCAGCACGGATCGGCTGCACGCAGCGCTCCAGGACCCGGCGCTGGCCTCCATGAACTTCTTGAACGAGGTGTCCGGCCGGTTCCCCGAGGCAATCTCGCTCGCCGCCGGCCGGCCCCGCGAGGACTTCTACGACGTGGAGGACCTGTCCCGGTACCTGCGGATCTTCTGCGACCACCTGGCGGCCGAGAAGGGGGCGGACCCGGAGACGGTCCGCCGCACCCTCTTCCAGTACGGCCGGACCAAGGGCATCATCCACGACCTGCTCGCCCGGCACCTGGTCCGCGACGAGGGCATCGACGTCGACCCCGAGTCGATCGTCGTCACGGTCGGCTGCCAGGAGGCGATGTTCCTGGTGCTCCGGGCACTGCGCCGGGACGAGGACGACGTCGTCCTGTCTGTTTCGCCGGGCTACGTCGGGCTGACGGGTGCCGCGCGACTGGTGGACATGCCCGTATGGCCGGTACGGGACGACGAGCGCGGCATCGACCTCGACGACCTGGTCGACCAGATCGAGGCGGTCCGCGCCGCCGGCAAGCGGCCGCGGGCCTTCTACCTCGTCCCGGACTTCGCCAACCCCTCCGGCGCGAGCCTCGACCTGGAGGCCCGTCGCAGACTGCTCGCCATCGCGGCCGAGCACGATCTGCTGATCCTCGAAGACAATCCGTACAGCCTGTTCCAGTCCGAGGACGGAAAGCGCCTGCCCACGCTCAAGGCGCTCGACACCTCGCGCCGGGTCGTCTATCTCGGCTCGCTCTCCAAGACCTGTTTCCCCGGAGCCCGGATCGGCTTCGTCGTCGCCAATCAGCACGTCGCCGGTGCGGAGGGGGAATTCACGCTCTTCGCGGACGAACTGTCCAAGATAAAGAGCATGCTCACCGTCAACACCCCGCCCGTGGCCCAGGCCATAGCGGGAGGGAAGCTGCTGGAGCACGACTGCAGTCTGGTCGAGGCCAATACCCGGGAAATCCAGTTCTACCGCCGGAATCTGCGGCTGCTGCTGGACGGCCTGAGCCTTCGTTTCCCGCCCGGTGGAAACCACCAGATCTCCTGGAATGCTCCCAGCGGTGGATTCTTCGTGGTGGTGACCGTTCCCTTCATCGCCGACAACGCCGCGCTGGAATACGGGGCCGGAAAGTACGGCGTGCTGTGGACACCGATGAGCCACTTCTACGACGGCCCCGGCGGAGAGGACAAGCTGCGCCTTTCCCTGAGCGCGGTATCGCCGGACCAGATCGAGGCAGCACTGGACCGCTTGGCGTTGCTCTTCGCCGACCTTTCCGGCCCGCGAACATCCATGCACTAGTCCCTCGTTCCGAGGGCCAGGAGATTTCACATGTCACATAGAGGCACACTGACCGAGGACCTCACCCGCGTGGACCTCACGGACCCGAGCGCATTCCTGCACCCCGGAATGGAAGATTTCTGGCAGCGCGCCCGGACCGAGCAGCCCGTATATCTGCACCCGGCCACGGAGCGCGGAACCGCCTTCTGGGTGGTGTCCCGCTACGCGGACGTCATGGCCGTGCTGCAGGACTCCGAGCACTTCAGCTCGAAGCCCGGAAACATGATGTCCTCGCTGCACAAGCCCGGGGGCGATCCGGCGGCCGGCAAGATCCTCGCGCTCACCGACGCACCGCGCCACAACGCCATGCGGAGCATCCTGCTGAAGGCGTTCAGTCCCCGGACCCGCAAGGCCGTGACGGACAAGCTGCAGCAGAGGGTCGACCAGCTCATCGGCAGCGCCATGGCCAAGGGGACCTTCGACTTCGCCAAGGAGGTCGCGGAAGCGATCCCCATGGGGATGATCTGCGATCTCCTCGGCTTCCCGTCGCAGGATCACCAGTACCTCCTCGACCTGAGCCAGAAGGCGCTCAGCACGGACGAGGACGGGCTGACCGCCGAGGACATCTGGCTGTCCCGCAACGAACTCCTCATCTACTGCCAGGAGATCATCGAGGCCCGCCGCGAGAATCCCCAGGACGACCTGATCAGCGCGATGGCCACCTCCGAGATCAACGGTGTGCCGATGACCGACGACGAAGTGGTCGTCAACTGCTACGGGTTCATCCTCGCGGGAGATCACACCAGCCGCCTGGCCATGATCGGCGCCGTGCACGCCTTTTCCCGGTACCCCGATCAGTGGCGGGCGCTGAAGGAGGGCCGCGTCCAGATCTCCAGTGCGATCGAGGAGATCCTGCGCTGGACGACGCCGGCCATGCACACCGGTCGCACGGCGAAGGCCGAGGTCACCATCGGCGGCCAAACGATCCAGGAGGGCGACCACGTCATCCTCTGGAACAGCTCCGCCAACCGCGACGAGGACGTCTTCCCGAATCCGCAGGTTTTCGACCTGGCGAGGACTCCCAACAAGCACCTGTCCTTCGGCGCCGGATCCCACTTCTGCTTCGGGTCCTACCTCGCTCGAGCCGAAATCACCGCCGTCCTGAAGACCCTCTGCGCCACGGTGGACCGCATCGAGCTCGCGGGCGAGCCCAAGCCGCTCCTCTCGACGTTCCTCAGCGGATACAGCAGCCTGCCGGTCTCCTTTGTTACCGGCGAGTCGGCCGCGTTTGCTACCGGCGAGTCAACCGCGCAATAGCCGGCCCGCTCCTCCTGCTCCGTCCCGGATCGCGCACACCACGTTCAACGCGAAGGATTTTGTGAAGTGATTGAGGTTGAAACCCAGGCTCATCATGCGAATGTCCCGCCGCTCCACCTCCTGAAGGCGGAACAGCTCCCCACCTCACGGAGCGCCGTCACGGGCCTGATGAACCAGCGCACGGCGGACGCCCTGCGGACCGTCCTCGACATACCCCCGCACGAGTCCGACCGGCGTGCGTGGGCCGCCGTCGATGCCGCCCTGGCCTGCCTGGCCGCACCGGTCGCCTCCGCCCGGTACACCGATGCGGAGCGAAAGTCCGTGCCGGAGGACCTCTACGAGGAACACGACCTGTTCTTCGGCGCGGTCAGGGTCACCGGGAACCCGGTGGAGACGTTCACCTACACGATGCTCGAATCCCTCCGCAGCCAGCTCGGCGACGCCATCGCGGCCGGGATCAGCCTCAGCAGCGGGGAACGGGCCCAACTGCGCGAGTCCTTCTGGACCACCTTCCACGGGCTGTGGCGGATGGGAGTCGCGGGAACCCCGTTCGAGTACGCGGCCCGCGTCCGCACGCGGGGCACGGGCACGGAGCTCGACGACACCACGAGCGATCCCCTGACCCGCTGGTGCCTCGGCCATCAGGTGTTCTTCGCACTCATCCAGGCCCTGATCGTGTCGGTGGGCTGCCTCCATGAATACCTCAAGGAAGATCCGGACGACGTCGACGGCGCCTGCAGCCTGATCGAGGACGCCACGGTGCTGATGATCGGGTCCGGCACGTCGATGCGGTACGCCGGCGACTTCACGAGCACGCACTACACGGACTCGGTGCGCCCCGCGATGATGCCGCCGTTCATCAATGCCAAGTTCAGCGGTCTCCAAGTGCGTGATCACCGGATCCTGCTCAAGCTGCTCAACCGGGTCAAGCCGCTGCTCGCGACGCCCGCCCCGGCCGTGGACAAGTCCTACAGGCAGCTGCTCGACGCGATGTCGACGGCGTACGACGCACACATCGCGGTCTGCTCGAGGTTCGGCGGCGATCGTGAATCGAGTCTGCGCACGCCCGGCTCCAAGGTCCCCGCGGCTCAGATCCTCGAACGGTTCCGTACCCGGCGGATCGGCGCCGCGACGCCGGTGTGCCCGATGGCGGCGGTGCGGTGATCTGAGATCGAATCGTCTGCCCGGCTCCGGGCGTACCGGCTTCGAGCCACGAGGTGCGGCCCGGAGCGCACAACGCAAGCAGTCGCCTCGGTCGGAAACGACCTTGGCGACGGCATTGCAGCAACCCGAGCGAGGAGCTACTGGTGGGGCGGTGTGGTGATGTTGTGGACAGGGGGTCGATTTTCGGCCGGACCATGCTCCAGGCCCTCGGCCTCGGCGACCACGCCCCGGGGTCCGCGCACCGCGATCACCCAGCTCAACCGGCTCGGCTGCGGCTACATGTCGAAGATGCGGGTTCCCTGAGGGGCGATCAGTCCAACGCCTGAGCTGGATTCCCGGGACAGGTCCACGGCGGAGCATTCGACGACGCTCCAGCCCCGTAAGGCGCCTGCCCGTCTCACAGCACGGTCAATGAGCTTCCGGGCCTGGGTGGTTGCACGCACCTTGTCGACCGCGGACATGAACGCCATGAGGCCGAACCGGCCCTCCGCGTCGTCGACCACTGTGAGGTGTTCCAGGCCGTCCTGCGGTTCAGCCGTCGCCCAGACGACCTCCTCCACCACGCCGGATCGTGCCTTCTCGGCATCGGGGGCCGGGATCATACGGATGAGTACAGCGAGCATGGAACTGCTCCTCGGATCACGGGCCCCAGGTGAAGGTGTCGGACGGGCCGGACGCCGACACTACGACGTTCGCGGCGGGCTCCGTGTCTGCGGCACCGGGGCCGGCAGCGGTGAAAGTTCCGACCAGAGCGAGCAGGGCAACCAGGGCAAAGTTCTTAAAACGCGGCTTTCCAGGCATGGCGGTACTCCTCAGAAGTGGGGAAGGTCAATTCCGCTTCAGCTGGCTGCCGTTGGGCTCGACCGGCTGGCGATGACTAGAGCTTGGCCCGCCCCCACCCCGCCCCGTAAGGACTTCAGGGTGGCATGATCCGCGCTGTCACCATGGTGCAAACCCGAGCACCCCCCGGCAGGGCGTTGACCACGCAGTTCTTCCCCGTGGCAGTCTCGTGCCTGGCCGCGAGATGCCAGTCCGGATCCGGTGCTCGGCGGGCGCGCTTTCCGGACATAACCTTTTGAGGCCAAAGGGCATGGAGGGTGCATGCCGCACTTCACAGGCTTCGTGGACTCATATCGTCAAGAAGCAGTGCGCCGAGATCGCGCCAATTGAATCGTGTGCCCGTTACCGAAACGAGCTATGATCCCTCGGACGCCGACAGGGGAACGTCGGCGTCCAACTGACCTCGGGGGAGTGCAGAGCAGCGTGCTTGGCGTACGGGAAATCAGGGGAGACAACTGCGGACAGACCATCCGCAGGCGTCCGCATGCCCCAATACCGCCCAATCGCCTCTCGCTGGACGGCTACGACCACTCGGAATCGCAGAACGTCGCGTACCCCGACCCCTGTCGTCGCCGTACCAGCACGAAAGAGGTGAAGCCTTGCTCGAAGCACTCGGCCTGGAACCCGCCGCTGAAGTAGTTTACCGCTCACTCTTGGACTCCCCACAGTTGGGGATCGAGGAACTGTGCGCCCGCTCGGGACTTACCGAGAACGCGGTGCGAACCGCCTTGGACCAACTGGCCCACCTCCATCTGCTGCGCCCCAGCGGACCAGGGTCGGAAGGCCTTCGTCCGGTCGATCCGGGGGTAAGTCTCAGTGCGCTGCACGCGCGTCAGAGCGCCTCTCTGACACGACATCAAAAGCAGCTGGAAGAGGCCAAGGAATCCATAGCCGCACTGGCCGCCGAGTACGGCGGCGCCCGCCGGGAATTCCTGCCCGAGGTCGCCGAATGCCTCGACGGAATCGACGCGGTCCGCGACCGCCTGGAGGAACTGGCGGAGAGCACCAAGGAAGAGTGCCTGTCCTTCGTCATCGGCGGCGCGCAGCGCCCCGAGGACATGTCCGCCGCCAAGGGGCCCGACCAATTGGCCCTGGAGCGCGGCGTCTCCGTGCGCTCGATCTACCAGGACAGCCTGCGCAACGACGCGGCGACCACCGGCTACGTCCGCTGGCTCTCCGCGCTCGGCAGTGAGACCCGCACCGTTCCTGTGCTGCCCATGCGCATGATCATCGTGGACCGGAAGGTCGCGGTCGTCCCCCTGGAGCCGGGCAACCCCCTCAAGGGCGCCCTGGTCCTGCACAGCCCGGGAGCCGTCATGGCCCTCGTGATGCTCTTCGAGGAGGTGTGGAGGAACGGCACCCCCTGGGGCGTGCCGCTGCCGAAGGACCACCGCGGCCTCGGCCCCCAGGAGCGCGAACTGCTGCGGCTGCTCGCCGCGGGCTCCACCGACGAGGTCGCCGCGCGCCACCTCGCCATTTCGGTGCGCACGGTCCGCCGGCTCGCCGCCGATCTCATGACCCGTCTCAATGCGCACAGCCGGTTTGAGGCCGGCGTGCTCGCCACCCGCGAGGGATGGGTGTGACCGCCTCGCCGAGGCGTCGCACTCTCCCCTCTGAGGTCAACTCCCTCTGAACTAGCTCAGATTCTCTCGCGCTCGCGACCGTCACGGCGGACACTTGAGGCTCCAAGCCGGAGCTCTCTGAGGGGGATGCCGATGCGGGACAGTCATCGCGGTGAGGCCGAGCGGCTGCTGGGGCGGGCCGTGGAGGAGGAGTCCCGGCGGGGAGCGGGCGGGGCGGCGGCGACTCCGGAGGCCAAGGCGGCGCTGCTGGCGCGCGGCAAGCAGGCTCTGGACTCGCTCGCGGCGAGCGCGGCCACCGAGTACGAGGCGTACACGCGCGCACTGGACGAGGCGGCGGCCGGGGACGAGTCGCTCGGCGAGGCCTTCCGGCGCGCGAACACCTCGACTGCACTGCTGGTCACGGGAGTTGCGGCGGCTGCCGCCATCGTGGCCGACCTGGCCTTCAGCGTGGCGATCGGCACCGCACTGACCACCGGCGCCATCGTGGGCGTGGCCGGGGCGACGGCGACCGTGGCCAAGGTGACGGCCCTGCACCTGCCCGCGGCGAACCGGCGCGCCGGGGAGCTGGGCCGGCCGGGCGGCGCCGAGCAGCTCAAGCTGCAGTGGCTGTCGGCGCTGGAGGTGCGCGGGATACGCCCCTTCCTGGAGCAGCAGCGCAAGGTGGCAGCGGCGCTGCACGCCCCGCCCAAGGTGAACGGGACCAACGGCACCACCGGCTCCGCCCTCCAGCTGCGCGGGGCCAATCGCAGCGCCGAGGCCCGCCGGCGGGCCATGCTGGAGCAGTCCTTCGGGCAACTCCCTGCCCTGGACGGTGCGTTCGTCGGCCGCCGGGCCGAGCTGGCCCGGATCGCGCAATGGGTGCACAGCGCCCGCGCGAGCACCGAGACCCGTCCGGTGGTCGTGGTGCTGCACGGGGAGCCCGGGGTGGGCCGCACCACGCTCGCACTCCACGCCGCGCAGGCGCTGCGGGACCAGTTCCGGGGCGCCTGCGTGGTGGACCTGCGCGGCGGAGGCGCCTCCGCACCCTCGGCAGCTCCCCTCCCAACCCGCGAGGCACTCCTGCACCTCATGAACCGGCTCGGCGCGCCCCGCGAGCAGCTGCTGTTCCGCGAGGGCTCGTCGGCGGAGCAACAGGTGCGCAGGCTGGGCGAGTTGTACCACCAGCACGTGCAGGGCACCCCGGTGGCGGTGGTCCTGGACGATGCCGTGGACGCCGCTCAGGTACGGATGCTCGTGCCCGAGCGCTCCGAGAGCCTGGTCCTGGTCACGGCCCGGGAGCCGCTGGAGCTGCCCGCCGAACTGGCGGCCTGGGTGTACCAGCTGCCGGTGACCCGGCTGGCGGAGGAAGCCGGCGCGGAGCTGGTCCGCACGGCGGACACGCCCGCAGCCGGGTACCCGCAGGACACCGTACGGGAACTGCTCGCGCTCGGCGCCGGGCTGCCGCTGGCGCTGCGCGTGCTGGCCCCGCTCGGGAACGTCGGGGAGGCTCCGCAGGCGGGCGGTTCGCTGGACGCCGCCCTGGACCTGGCCTACGCGGCCCTGCCCGAGGAGCGGCGCCGGCTCCTGCGCCGGCTGACCCTGGCGGGCCGGGCCTCGCTCGGTGCGGCGGCCGCGGCGGCGCTGATCGACGCGGACCAGGTGGAGGCCGGGCGGCTGCTGCGCGAGCTGGCGCGCGCGGGGCTGCTGGACCACGTGCGCGGGGACCGGTTCCGGATGCACGACGCGGTGCGTGCGTACGCGGCGGCGCGGCTGGCGCAGGACGAGGACCGGGCCGACGCCTCGGCGGCGCACGAGCGGCTGATCCGTACGTACGCGCAGCTCGCGGACTCGGTGATCCGGATGGTCGACGGGAAGATGTCCACGCGGGCGAACGCCCTGTCCAAGGCGAGCACGGTCGGCGGGCACGGCTTCGCCTCCCTGGACGCGGCCCTGCGCTGGCTGGACGACGAGTCGAGCTTCATCACGGCGGCGCTGCGCCACTCGGAGGGCGTGGACCAGCAGGCCGTACTGGACCTCCTGGGCGCGCTCTGCGACTTCTGCCTGCTGCGCGGCGACCTGTACCGGCTCGGTGAGATCAACGAGCTCACGCAGGCCGTCGACCAGGGCCTGCTGGTCCGCTCGGTGCAGTGGCGTACGGGCATCGCGGCCCGCCAGCTCGGCGAGCTGGACAAGTCCCGCACCACCCTGACCTCGCTGGTCGACCAGTACATGGAGGCCCGGCAGGAGGCCGGCGCGGGCATGGCGCTGGTCTCGCTCGGCATCACCCTGCACCACCAGGGCAACCTCCCGGAGGCCTCGGCGCGCATCCGCGAGGCACTGGTGCTCCAGGCTCCGGACGAGCTGGCGGGCGACCGGGCGTGGGGCCTGCACGCGCTCGGCGCGGTGGAGCGCGACCGCGCCCACCTCGCGGAGGCGCTGCGGCTGCTGCGCGAATCCCTCGTCCTGCACCGGGAGAGCGAGAGCGTGCACGGCGAGGCCTGGGCGCACCTGCAGCTCGGCCAGGTGTACCTGCGCCTGGGCGAGGTGCCGCGCGCGGAGGCGGAGCTGCGCCTGGCGCTGGAGCTGTACGGGCGCACGCGCGACGACCGCGGCCAGGCGTGGGCGCTGACCCAGCTGGGCCGGGCCCGGGTGGTCGACGGGGATCCGGGGCCGGCGCTGGACCGGCTGCGGGACGCGCTGGCCCGGCACCGGGAGGCGGAGGACGCGCGCGGCGAGGCGTGGACGCTGTACTACCTCGGGCAGGCGCTGGAGGAGGCCGGGGAGCGGGACCGGGCGGTGCGGGAGCTGGAGCGGGCCCGCACGATGTTCTCCCGGATGCGGGACGTGTACGGGCTGGCGCACGCCCGCCACCACTCGGGCCGGGTCACCCGCGACCAGCGGGCGGCGCAGACGGGGAACCTGAAGAACTCCGGCTTCGCCCGTCAGCTGCTGGTGGACGCGCGGGCCGACTTCCGGCGGATCGGGCTGGCCCACGGGGAGGCCTGGACCTGTCTGGAGCTGGCGGTGGTGGACGCGGGCAACGGGCGGACCGCGCAGGCGCTGGACCTCTGCGAGGAGGCGGTGCGGCTGTTCATCTCCTACGGGGACCGGCGCGGGGAGGACTGGGCGCGCTTCCTGCGCTGCACGCTCCTGCCGTACGCGCTCCCGGCGGCCCCGGACGAGGCGCGGACGGAGCTGGCGCGGCTGGCGGCGGCCCCGCATCCGAAGCGGGACGGGCGGCTGGAGGACTGCCTGGAGTCCTACACGGTGATCCTGGCGCGCGGGGTGGACCCGGCGGAGGGCTGGCAGGCGTGGCGGCTGTCGCTCGTACCGAACCTGCACTCGCGGGAGATCATGGGCGTCCCGGTGCCGCTGCCTTCGGTGTAGCCCGGCGGGGCCGCCCCGGCGCAGGGCGGTGCCGCCGCCCCGGCGCAGGGCGGTGCCGCCGCCCCGGCGCAGGGCGTGCGGAGACCCGCCGCCCGGCCGCGCAGGGCGGCCGGGCCGGCGGTCATCCGGTCCGGACGGCCCTTACGGGGCGCGCGTGCCCTCCGCCGGGGCGGGCTCGGGGGCTTCCTTGAAGTCGACGCGGCCCATGTGGCGGCTCATCGACTTCATCAGGCCCCACACCCCGAGGGCGAGGGCCGCGAACACGACGAATCCCAGGAGGCCCGGGGTCACCTTGTTCTTGTCGAAGGTGTCGCCGGCCAGCGGGAGGAGCTGGACGATTGCTTCGTGCGTAGCGCTCATAGCTACGCATTCTCCCGGATGCCCGCGAAGAGGTCGGACTCGGGGAGGGAAGTGTCCACGAGGGACTTCGCGAGCTCGTACTCCTCCGTCGGCCAGACCTCCTTCTGGATCTCCATCGGGACGCGGAACCAGCCGCCGTCGGGGTCGATCTGCGTGGCGTGGGCGATGAGCGCCTTGTCACGGATCTCGAAGAAGTCGGCGCAGGGCACGTGGGTGGTCAGGGTCCGCTCCTTGCGCTCGAACTCCTTCCACCGCTCCAGCCACTCCCCGTACGGGGATTCCAGGCCGCGGGCGAGCAGCGCCTCGTGCAGGGCGATGGTGCGCGGCTTGTTGAAGCCCTGGTTGTAGTAGAGCTTCTGCGGCTGGTACGCCGGGCCGAACTCGGCCTCGGGGTACTTCTCGGTGTCGGCCGCGTGATCGAAGGCCACCATCGTGATCTTGTGGGTCATGATGTGGTCGGGGTGCGGGTAGCCCCCGTTCTCGTCGTACGTGGTGACGGCCTGCGGCCGGAAGGCGCGGATCTTCTTCACCAGGCGGCCGGCCGCCTCGTCGACGTCCGCCAGGGCGAAGCAGCCCTCGGGCAGCGGCGGCAGCGGGTCGCCCTCGGGCAGGCCGGAGTCGACGTATCCCAGCCACTCCTGGTCGACGCCGAGGATCTCGCGCGCCTCGTCCATCTCCTTGGCGCGCACCTCGTGGATGTGCTCCTCGATGTACTTGTCACCCTGGAGCTTGGGGTTCAGGACCGAGCCGCGCTCGCCGCCGGTGCAGGTCACGACCAGCACGGACACCCCCTCGGACACGTACTTGGCCATGGTGGCCGCGCCCTTGCTCGACTCGTCGTCGGGGTGGGCGTGGACGGCCATCAGTCGAAGCTGCTCGGTCAAGACAGGATCCTCTTTGAGTCGTCAGGGCGGGCGCTCCTATAGTGACCGAATCGGACGGTGGAAAAATTCCGGGGGGTCACCCCGGGATCCCGGTGTTCGGCCACCTCGAAGGGAACGATCGATGAGCGCGGTGCGCGAAGAGCTGCCCGAGGGCCGCTACGGCCGGTCGGCGGATGAGCGTACCGACCGCAGGCTCAAGGTCATCGGCTCCGTCCTCGGGGTCGCGCTGCTGGGTGTGGTCGGCTGGATCGGCTGGGACTACGTGGCCGGGCAGAGCGTGAGCGCCGAGCTCATCAAGTACAAGGTCGTCTCGGACTCCGCGGTCGAGGTGCACCTGGAGGTGCGCAAGGAGGCCTCGGTCACCGGGGTGTGCACGCTGAGTTCGCAGGACGAGTCGCACGGTGAGGTGGGCCGCGCCGACTTCACCTTCGCGCAGAAGAGCGGGCGCGTGGACGACATGGTCACGCTGAAGACCACCGGGCGCGCCACGATGATCGAAATCGTCGGCTGCCGTCCGGCCGGTTCCGCGGGCTGATCGGACGCAGTTCACACACTTGGCGTCCTCCCCCTTTTCTTCCCGAATTGTTAGGCTCGTGGTTTCGTCCGCCGCTGGCGGCTTTGTAGTCCCTGTACCGACGAGGAGCACCCGTGACCCAGACGAGCGAGAGCGTCACCTGGCTGACCCAGGCGGCGTACGACCAGCTGAAGGCCGAGCTGGAGTACCTCTCTGGTCCCGCACGGTCGGAGATCACGATCAAGATCGCGGCGGCCCGCGAGGAGGGTGACCTCCGCGAGAACGGCGGTTACCACGCGGCCAAGGAAGAGCAGGGCAAGCAGGAGCTGCGCATCCGCCAGCTCACGCAGCTGCTGGAGAAGGCCAAGGTCGGCACGGCCCCCGCCTCCGAGGGCGAGGTGGCCCCCGGCACCCTGGTCAAGATCGCCTTCGACGGCGACGAGAGCGACACCATGGAGTTCCTGCTGGCCTCGCGCGAGTACGCGTCCTCGGACTTCGAGACCTACTCCCCGCAGTCCCCGCTGGGCTCCGGCGTGCTGGGCAAGAAGATCGGCGAGGACGCCCAGTACGAGCTGCCGAACGGCAAGCAGGCGTCGGTCAAGATCCTCGACGTCAAGCCCTTCACCGGCTGATCACCCCCCTTTCTTTTCAGCACGAAGCCCCGCCGAGCAGCAGCTCGGCGGGGCTTCGTGCTGGGGGCGATGCCTACGCCGTGGCCGACCGGTACTTGCGTACGGCCAGGGTCCGGAACACCACGATGATCACGACGGACCAGAGCAGCGAGGCCCACACCGGGTGCTGCATCGGCCAGGCGTCCGACGGCGACACACCCGGGTTGCCGAAGAGTTCTCGGCAGGCCTGGACGGTCGCGCTGAACGGGTTCCACTCCGCGATGGGCTGGAGCCAGCTCGCCATGTTCTCGGTGGGCACGAACGCGTTGGAGATGAACGTGACCGGGAACAGCCAGATCAGCCCGCCCGAGGTGGCCGCCTCCGGGGTCCGCACCGACAGGCCGATCAGGGCGCCGATCCAGGAGAAGGCGTAGCCCAGGAGCAGGAGCAGGAGGAAGCCCGCCAGGGCCTTCGGCACGCCCTCGTGGATGCGCCAGCCCACGAGGAGCGCCACGATCGCCAGGACGACCATGGTCAGGGCGGTCTGCACGAGGTCGGCCAGGGTGCGGCCGGTGAGGACCGCGCCGCGGGCCATCGGCAGCGACCGGAAGCGGTCGATCAGGCCCTTGTGCATGTCGTCGGCGATGCCCGCGCCGGCGCCGGCGGTGGCGAAGGTGACGGTCTGCGCGAAGATGCCGGCCATCAGGAAGTTCCGGTAGTCGGCGGCGCTGGTCGAGCCGCCGATCATCATCGAGCCGCCGAAGACGTAGCTGAACAGCACGACGAACATGATCGGCTGGATCAGCCCGAAGATGACCATCTCCGGGATGCGGGACATGCGGATCAGATTGCGCTTGGCCATGACCAGGGAGTCGTTGATCCCCTGGACGATGCCGCCGCGCGGGCGGGGCGCCACCAGCTCCGGGGTCGTGGAGGTGAGGGTCACTTCGCCACCTCCTTACGGTCCTTGCGGCTGCCCGCCGACTTCGCGGACTTCGCGTCGGGGGCCTCGCCGTTCTCCTCGGCGGTCCGTTCCGCCGCGTGGCCGGTCAGGGAGATGAACACGTCGTCCAGGGTGGGACGGCGCAGGCCGATGTCGTCGATCTCGATGCCGCGACCGTCGAGTTCGCGGATGACCTCGGCGAGCAGCTTGGCGCCGCCGGAGACCGGCACGGTCAGCTTGCGGGTGTGCTCCTCGACGGTGGTCTCGCCCTTGCCGAAGCCGGCGAGCACCTCGCGGGCGGTGGCTATGTGCTCGCGCTCGTGCACGACGACCTCGACGCGCTCGCCGCCCGTCCGGGCCTTGAGCTGGTCGGAGGTGCCGCGTGCGATGACCCTGCCGTGGTCGACCACGCAGATGTCGTGCGCGAGGTGGTCGGCCTCTTCCAGGTACTGCGTGGTGAGCAGCAGGGTGGTGCCGCCGGCGACGAGCTCCTGGATGATCGCCCACAGCGCCTGGCGGTTGCGCGGGTCGAGACCGGTGGTGGGCTCGTCCATGAACATCACGGGCGGGCTGACGACGAGGGCCGCGGCGAGGTCGAGGCGCCTGCGCATGCCGCCGGAGTACGTCTTGGCGGTGCGGTCGGCGGCGTCGCCGAGGTTGAAGCGCTCCAGCAGTTCGGTGGCCCGGGCCTTCGCCGCCTTGGCGCCCATCTGGTAGAGCTGGCCGACCATTTGGAGGTTTTCCCGGCCGGTGAGGTATTCGTCGACGGCGGCGAACTGGCCGGAGAGGCCGATCGAGCGCCGGACTTCGTTGGGGTGCTTGAGGACGTCGATCCCGGCCACCACCGCCTTGCCGCTGTCGGGCTGGAGGAGGGTGGTCAGGACGCGGACGGTCGTGGTCTTGCCGGCGCCGTTGGGGCCGAGCAGACCGAGGACCGTGCCTTCGGGTACATCGAGGTCAACGCCGTCCAGAGCCCGTACGTCGCCGAAGGTCTTGACCAGACCTTCGGCGTAGATGGCGCCTGGCATATGGATACTCCCCGTGCGAATCGAACCGGTTGAATCGTGACATTCCTACGCGAATCCTATGGGCGCCGAGCCGACCTCGCTCGGCCGAACGGGCGACACCGTATCGCGTCATATCGCGTCTCGCCACCGGGACGGGGAGCTAGCCCATGACCTTGTACCCCGCGCCGTGCAGCGCCCGCGCGACTTCCGCGCAGTGCTTCGGCCCCTTCGTCTCCAGGTGCAGCTCCACCTCCACCTCCGTGAGCCCCAGGCGCGGATCCGTCCGCACGTGACTCACGTCCAACACGTTCGCATCCACCACCGACAGCTCCCCCAGCAGACCGGCCAGCGCCCCCGGCCGGTCGGTCACCCGCAGCCGCAGCGACAGGTAGCGGCCGGCCGCCGCCATGCCGTGGCGCAGGATCCGCTGCAGGAGCAGCGGGTCGATGTTGCCGCCGGACAGCACGGCCACCACCGGGCCGTCGCCGTACAGTTCGGGCTCGCTCAGCAGTGCGGCCACCGGGCTGCACCCGGCCGGCTCGACCACCAGCTTCGCCCGCTCGAGGCAGAGCAACAGCGCGCTGGAGAGCGCGTCTTCGGACACCGTACGGACGTCGTCGAGCAGCTCGCCAATGATTTTGAAGGGGACGTCGCCGGGCCGGCCCACCTTGATGCCGTCCGCCATCGTGTTCGGGTTGTCGATGGACACCGGGTGCCCGACCTTCAGCGAGGGCGGGTACGCGGCCGCGCCCGCGGCCTGGACTCCGATCACCCGGACGTCGGGGCGCAGCGCCTTCACCGCGACCGCCACCCCGGCGGCGAGCCCGCCGCCGCCGATGCCGACCAGGATCGTGCGCACCTCGGGGCACTGCTCCAGGATCTCCAGACCGACGGTGCCCTGGCCCGCGATGATGTCGCGGTGGTCGAAGGGGTGGATGAACACCGCGCCCGTCCGGTCCGCGTACTCCTGGGCCGCGGCCAGCGTCTCGTCCACGACCTGCCCGTGCATCCGCACCTCGGCGCCGTACTCCTGGGTCGCGGCCACCTTCGGCAGGGGCGCCCCGACCGGCATGAACACGGTCGAGCGGACCCCGAGGAGGGAGGAGGCCAGCGCCACGCCCTGGGCGTGGTTGCCCGCGCTGGCGGCGACGACCCCGGCCGCCCGCTGCTCGGGGCGCAGGCCCGCGATGCGCACGTACGCCCCGCGCAGCTTGAAGGAGCCGGTGCGCTGGAGGTTCTCGCACTTGAAGTGGACCGGCGAGCCGGTGAGCGAGGAGAGGTACCGGCTGCCCTCCATCGCGGTCACCCGGGAGACGCCGGAGAGCATCTTCTGGGCCCCCCGGATGTCGTCGAGGATGACCTGCGGAACGGGCTGCGGCACGCGGTAGTTCATGCGGCCAGTCTCGCAGCCGGTCCGTCGCGCGCTGCGCTGCGCTGGGCGGGACGGGTGAGCGGGGGCCCGGGGCCGCCGGGCGGAGCCCGGACGGGACCCGCACCGGAGCGGTGAAATCTCGCCATGCGGGACGGCTCGTAGTCGCCGTTCCGCCGCTGCCGTATCAGTTCTTGTACGAGGAGTACGAGCCGTCGCACGGCCGCGTACTCTGTCCCCCATCCTTGTCGGCCCCATGCGAAGAGAGCCCACGGCCATGCCCTCCACCCCGGCCAGTTCCGACCTGCCCGCGCCGGCCGGCGCGCCCGCCGAAGCCGGTCTCCTCGACGCGCTCCAGCACCAGGTGGCGGTCTTCGCCCGGCGCGCCGAGCAGACCCGCCTGGGCGGGGTCGGCCAGGCCCGCAACTCCATGGACCGGGCCGCGTACCTGCTGCTGAACCGGCTCGACTTCGAAGGCCCGATGGGCGTGAAGGCGCTCGCCGGCGGCATGGGCATCGACTCCTCCACCGTCACCCGCCAGGTCGCCCCGCTCGTCGACAGCGGCCTGGTCAAGCGGACCTCGCACCCCGAGGACGGCCGGGCCGTGGTGCTCGCGCTGTCCCCGCGCGGGCTGGCGCGACTGGAAGAGGTCCGCTCCTCGCGGCGCGAGCTGATGGCCCGGGTGACGGACGGCTGGGACCAGGAGGAGCGCGAGGCGTTCACCGGTCTGCTGACCCGTTTCAACGTCTCGCTGTCCGAGCTGATGTCGGCCGGCTCCGAGCCCGGATCCGAGGCGGGGCCCGCCTCCTGAGGCCGGGCTGAGGCCCGGCCGAGCCCCTGCTGCGGCACGGCTGCGGCACGGCTGAATCACGACTGGCGCCCGACCCCTTCCGAGGCGGTCCCTCCGGCCGCACTATGTGGACTGTGGACCACGGGCCGGGCCCCTACGCGGAGTTCGAAGCCTTCGTCGCGGGCGCGGCGGGGCGGCTCCTGCGCGTCGCGATCCTGCTGACGGCGGAGCCCCCGACGACCGCGGCCGACGCCCCGGCCCCGGCCCCTTCCGATGCCACCGCCGCGGCCGCGGCCGAAGCCCCCGCCGCGCGTGGGCTGCTCGGCGGCGCGCTGGCCCGTACGTACGCGGACTGGCGCAGGCTGCGCGGGGACGACCCGTACGACCACACCCGCCAGGAGCTGTGCGCGGCCTTCGCCCGTACCGGCCGCCGCCACCACGGAGGCAGCGGGGTACTGGGGCGGCTGGGCCCGCTGGAGCGGCTCGTCGTGGTGCTGCGGCTCTACGAAGGGGTCGCGGAGGAGGTCACGGCCGCGCAGCTGGGGCTGACGCCCGACCGGGTACGGACCCTGTGCGACCGGGCCGTCGCCGAGCTGGGCTCCCGCCCCGGCGCCGCCCCCGGTCCGCGGCCGGACGCCCGCCGCAAGGAGGCGGCATGAGTCCCCCCGATCCCCGGGAAGCCCAGGTCAAGCGGCTGCTGGAGGGCCCGTACCCGGCGGTTCCGCCCGATCTCGCGGCGGGCGCGGCAGCACGCGGCGACCGGCTGCTACGCCGCCGCAGGACCCTGCAGCGGATCGGCTGGAGCCTGGTGTGGGCGGCGGTGGTGGCCTTCGTGGTGTGGGCCTCGCTGACCGGCGCCTGGTCGACCCCGTCGAGCGAGGTCTCCCCGCCCTGGTAGGACGGGTAGCCGGCCCGGGGGAGGTGAGTGCGACTACTCCGCGACGAGCGCGACCTGCAGTGCGGCCGGGGTCTTGGTGACCATGACGTTGACGTTCGCCTTCACGGCCTGGACGCCGACCGGAGAGCCGTCCACCTCGTATCCGGCGGATTTGAGGGCAGTGGTGTAGGCGGCGAGCGCGGAGGCCGTGTCCGGGGTGGTGTAGGTGAGGACGTAGGTGCCGGTGGTGCCGGTGACCGAGGTCAACTCACCCTGGGGCAGGGGGAGGTCGGCGGGGAGGTCCGCCGGCTTCTGCTTTCCGTCGACCACGATGCTCGGCGTGGCGCTGGGGGTGGGCTTCGCGCTGTCGCCCGCCGCGGGGGTGCTCACCGCGGCGGACGGCGAACTCTCCTTGGCATCCGTGGTGTCGGAAGTCGTCTGCGAGCAGGCGGTGAGGCCGAGTCCGGCGATGATCACGGCGGCGAGCAGCTGTGCGGCGTGCTTCGTGGGCATGGTTCAGCCAATCTCATGAGGGGTTTACAAACGACACGAGATTGACATATGAAAACCGGCTTCGAGGAGTGAATTCCGGCCGTTCGGCGTCGAGTTCACGGTCAACACGCGCCACGAGGCCGCAGCCCGGGGGCTGCGGCCTCGTCACTTCGGGAACGGCTCTGGTTCGGCCGGCGTCTAGCCCAGCGCCTGCGCGAGGTCGGCCAGCAGGTCGTCGGCGTTCTCGATGCCCACCGACAGGCGGACCAGGTCGCCCGGGACCTCCAGGGCCGAGCCGGCCACCGAGGCGTGGGTCATGCGGCCCGGGTGCTCGATGAGGGACTCGACGCCGCCGAGGGACTCGCCCAGGGTGAAGATCTTGGTCCGGTCGCAGATCGCGACGGCCTCCTCCTCACCGCCGGTGACGCGGAAGGAGATCATGCCGCCGAAGTTGCGCATCTGCTTGGCGGCGATCTCGTGGCCCGGGTGCTCGGGCAGGCCCGGGTAGAGGACCGTGTGGACCTTGGGGTGGCGGACCAGCATCTCGGCGATCTTGCCCGCGTTCTCCGCGTGCCGGTCCATGCGGACGGCCAGCGTCTTGATGCCGCGCAGCACCAGCCACGAGTCGAAGGGGCCGGCCACCGCGCCCATGGCGTTCTGGTGGTAGGCCAGCTCCTCGCCCAGCGCCGCGTCCGCGGCGACGAGCGCGCCGCCGACGACGTCGGAGTGGCCGCCCATGTACTTGGTCAGCGAGTGCACGACCACGTCCGCGCCGAGCGCGAGGGGCTGCTGCAGGTAGGGGGACGCGAAGGTGTTGTCCACGACCAGCTTCGCGCCGGCCGTCCGCGCGATGTCGGCGACGACGGCGATGTCCGTGATGCCGAGCAGCGGGTTGGAGGGGGTCTCGACCCAGATGACCTTGGTCTTCGGGGTGATCGCCGCGCGCACCGACGCCGGGTCGGAGGTGTCGGCGACCGACCACTCGACGCCCCAGCGGGAGACGACCTTGGCGAAGAGGCGGAAGGTGCCGCCGTACGCGTCGTTCGGGATGACCACGTGGTCGCCCGGGGAGAGCAGCGTACGCAGCAGGCAGTCCTCGGCGGCGAGCCCGGACGCGAAGGCGAGGCCGCGCCGGCCGCCCTCCAGCGCCGCGAGGTTCTCCTCCAGCGCGGTACGGGTCGGGTTGCCGCTGCGGCTGTACTCGTAGCCGCCGCGCAGTCCGCCGACGCCGTCCTGCTTGTACGTGGACACCTGGTAGATCGGGGGTACGACCGCGCCGGTCAGCGGGTCCGCCGTATTGCCCGCGTGGATGGCGCGGGTCTCGAAGCTCTGGTGCTCGTGGCTGTCGTCGCTCATGGCCCGATGCTATGCCCCGTACGGGGCCTGCGCGGCCCCACCCCTGGGGCTCCGGGCACGTGCCGGGCGGCTCCCCTCCCACGGTCGGCTTTGCCTCCTATTGGCTTTCGCCCGGGTCGGTCTGGTTCGCTGGGGTCATGGAGATTCTGTGGTTCCTGCTCGCGATGGGTCTGCTCTTGGCCGCCCTCTCACCGATCCTGCGGCGCAGGCGCGGCGGACTGCGCCTGGTCGCGCCCGGGAGCCCGGACGCCGCCGACCCGGCGGACTACGGATTCGCCCTCCAGGAGGAGCTCGACATCCGGATCCCCGGCCCCGACCAGGACCTGATGGACGCCCTCGACCACGTACGGCGGACCGGGCAGTGGCAGGCCGCCTCCCAGCTCCTGGCCGGTACCTCCCGGGAGGGCGAGGTGCGCTGGCAGCGCGTCCAGGCCTTCGCCGGCTCGGCCGCGCTGGAGCTCTCCCAGGAGCCCGGGGCCGGGGCGGGGTGGCTGAAGGCCTGGCGGCTGGAGGCCCCGAAGGACGCGGGCGGTGCGCAGGTGCACGCCGAGCTGCTGGCGCAGCAGATGTGGCGGCGCCCGGAGGGCATGAGCGAGGCTGACGTCCGGATCATCGCGGAGGAGGCCCGGGAGTCCTGCAACAAGGCCGCGCTGCTGGCCCCCGGCGACCCGATCCCGTACATCGTCGAGCTGTCCGTGGCCCGCATGCTGCACTACTCCGAGCCCGAGTACGACGCCCTGTGGGCGAAGATCATCGACCGGGCGCCCCAGCACATGGGCGCGCACCTGGCGGCACTGAACTACTGGTGCGAGAAGTGGCACGGCTCCCGCGAGAAGGCCGACGCCTTCACCCACCACGCGGCGGCCCGCGCCCCGCAGGGCTCGCTCCTGGCGGCGCTCCCGCTCTTCGCCCTCTACGAGCACGTCCCCGACGTCGTTCTGATCCGCAGCTTCCACCAGAGCGCGACGGTGACCCGGGCGGTGGAAGGGGCCCTGTACGCGGTCCACACCGCCCGCCCCGACGACCCGATGCTGGCGCACGTACGCCACCTGCTCATCCTCTTCCTGGTCGGCGGCGAACGCTGGGCGGAGGCGATGGACCAGATCCGCCACGTCGACGGCTACGTCGGCGCCCTCCCCTGGTCCGCCGACCCGGACCCGGCGGCCTCGTACGCGATCTACCGCGCCCTGGCGGTGGCCGGCTACGAGGCAAACGGCGGCTCCCCGGCGACACTGCCGCACTGACGGCGGACGGCGCTGGCGGCGGCGGGAATCCCGACCCCCCCGTCCGCCGTTATCGGTAGACCACTAGGAGGGAATCCATGTTCTCGTACCGCCGCACGCCCGAGCTCCCCACCCGCGAGGAAGCCCTGACCGGCCGCGCGGAGCCGCTCTTCGGGCTGCCCGCCGTGCACACCGTGCTCGGCAACCCCCTCGCGGGCCCGTACCCCGCCCACCTCGAGGTCGCGGACTTCGGCCTCGGCTGTTTCTGGGGCGCCGAGCGCAAGTTCTGGCAGACCCCGGGCGTGTGGAGCACCCTGGCCGGCTACCAGGGCGGCTTCACCGAGAACCCGACCTACGAAGAGGTCTGCTCCGGCGGCACCGGCCACACCGAGGTGGTCCGGGTCGTCTTCGACCCCTCCCTGGTCTCCTACGAAGCCCTGCTGAAGCTGTTCTGGGAGTCCCACGACCCCACCCAGGGCTTCCGCCAGGGCAACGACGTCGGTACCCAGTACCGCTCGGCGGTCTACACCCACTCCCCCGCCGCCCAGGCCACCGCCGAAGCCTCCCGCGAGGCCTACCAGCGCGTCCTGACGGCCTCCGGCTACGGCACGATCACCACGGCCGTCCTCCCGGCGTCGGAGCACCCCTTCTGGCCTGCGGAGGCGTACCACCAGCAGTACCTGGACAAGAACCCCGGCGGCTACTGCGGCATCGGCGGTACGGGCGTCTCCTGCCCGATCGGCGTGGCCCGCGCCGAGGGCTGAGCCGAGTCTGCGTACGAAGGAGCCCCGGCCCCCGCGCTTCGCGGGGGCCGGGGCTCCTTCCTGTTCCGGCGGCGTCAGCCGGTCGTGAAGTAGCCGAGGAGGTCGGTGACCACGTGGTTGGGGCCGCCGTGGCTGTTGAAGATGTTCACCTTGCCGTTCGCGACGGGGGTCGTCACGTGGTTCGGGACCGTGATGCCCTGGAGGGTGTTGAGGCTGCTGGCTCCGGGGAGCTTGCCGCCGTACCCGTACGCGGTCAGGAAGCCCGGGGTGGTGGTGTCGGTGGCGGTGACGTTCAGGACCGCGCCGACGGCGTTCGCGGGGAGGCCCGAGACCGTGGTCGTCGCGCCCGGGGCGAGCTTGCCGGTGGTGCGGGTGTCGGCCAGGCGCTTGGGTACGACCGGGGTGAACAGCGCCTTGCCGTCCTTGCCGTAGTAGCCCACCGCATCCAGGATCAGGTGGGTGGACCCCGTGTTGGTGAAGAGCGTGATGGTGCCGTTCGGGCCGACCGGGACGATGGCCTGGTTGGACTTGTCCTTGCCCGGCTCCACGTTCAGGTTCGAGGTGGCGGGGCGCTTCGCCGGGTCGGGATAGGCGATGACGTGCCCCTGCTCCTTCGCGCCCGTGCTCGTCAGGTTCAGCGCGACGGCGGTGGCGTCGGCCGGGATGCCGTTGACGCCCGCGACCTTCACCGTGCGGGTCTTGCCGCCGCCGAGTGCGCCGCCGGTCGTACGAGTGTCCAGGATTCGGGTCGGGGAGAGCGGGGAGAAGCGCTGCCCGATGTTGGGCTGGTAGTAGCCCACGAAGTCTACGATCAGGGAAGCCCTGCCCGAGTTCAGCTGGGCCTGGATCTTGCCGTCGGCACCGACCGGGACGGTGACCGTGTTGGCCGACGTGCCGCCTGCAGCGACGTTGAGGTTCGAGGTCGCCGGACGGGGCTGCCCCGAAGGCCAGATTCCGAGGTGAGTGTCCTCGGTGGCGCCGGTGACCGTGACGTTCAGGACCGCCGAAGCCATACCGGCCGAGAGCTCGTGCCCGGGGATGGCGGTTGAGTTGGGCAGCCGCACCGGGATCGGATTCCCGCCCTGGACTGAGGTGTTGGTCGTGCGGGTGTCCAGCAGCCGGAAGGGCTCGGTGGCAACGTAACCGGACGCTGCATAACGGGCCTTCACGGTCTTGGCGACTGTGGACTTCGCGCCCTTGGAGTCCTGGAGGGTCAGCGTCACCCGGTAATCGCCGGGCGACTTGTAGGTGTGCTCTGTTCTGGACAGGTCGTCGCTGTGAACGGTCTCGCCATCGCCGAAGTCCACGTCCATGCTCGTCACCGGCCACGGCGCCACGGTGGCCGCCGTGTCGACCGAGATACTCAGCGGGCCGGGGCCGCTTATGGGATTGGTCCCCATCGGCAGGTCCGGCTCGGCCGTGAACGCGGCGGTCAGCGGGCCGGCCGGGGCCACCTTGGTGTGTCCGTAGCCGAAGACCTCTTTCCCGACAGCGTTGATCGCCGTCACCTTCACCTCGCAGGCACACGGTGTGCTGTACACGTGCTCCGCGGTGGTCGCCTTGGTGGCCACCAGGGGCGTCCCGTCACCGAAGTCGTAGCGGTAGGTGAGTGCGGCAGCCCAGGAACTCGCCGCCTTGGCCGTCGCCTTCACCTTGGTGCCGACGGGCGCCCACGCCGGTGCGACGCCCAGCTCGACACCACTCAGGTCGTCCTGGGTCTCGTACGCCCCCCGGTCGATGTAGCCGCCGTTCTTGCCGGAGTTGGGGACTCGCGGATCGTCGGCGGTGGGCTTCCCGTAGTAGTCGTCGGGGATCACGCCCGGCGCCGTCGGGTCCCCCGAGTCGATGGTGGGAGAGCCGTCCTTCGGGCCGACCGCCTCGAAGTCCGGGGCCAGGATGTCGTGGGCGCCCTGGCCCGTGGCGGCCGTGAACGCCGCCGGGGTCGGGTAGGCCGTGCCGGCCCACATGTAGGGAGCCATCTTGACCACGGGGCCGGTGATCACGTTGTAGTCGGCCCGGACACCCGCCGCCGCGTTCGCCGCCACCAGGATGCCGGTGCGCGGCACGGACGACGTGCAGCGGTCGTTGTGCCAGTTGACGAACACGTTGTTGGACACGGAGGAGCCTGCCGAGGCGCCGCTGACCGCGAGGGCCGCAACGCAGTCGGTGACGAACGTGTTGTTGGTGACGGCAGTACCGGGCGCGTCTGCCACGATGACGTCCGCCTTGTTGATCACGCCGTCGATGTAGTTCCGGCCGAGTACCGTGCCCCGGGCGCCGCCGTCGATCCAGACACCGCTCAGGTCGCTGCGGGTGACGCGCACGTCCGTGCTTCCCTCGCCTACAACGAGGCCCTTGCCCTCCGAGCCGGCCCCGATGTAGAGCCGGTCGAGCTCGATGTTGCCGGAGCCCGCGACCTTGGTGCCTCCGGCGACACTGAGCTTGCGGATCACCACGTGAGAGGCCCCGTCGATGGTCAGGCCCTTGCCTAGGTATGCCCGGAAGCTGCGGCTCTCTTCCCTGACGGCGAAGGTGATCGGCTTGCCCGGTTCTCCCGAGCGGTCGATGGTGAGCGGGTCGGGGTAGCTCGTGTCCGGCTCGATCCACACGGTCCGGCCCGGCTTGACCACCTTCGCGGCCGCCGATATCGAGCAGAACGGGACGGGCTTCGTCCCGGTGCCGCCGTCGGAGCAGTGGGAGCCGTCCGCACTGTTCACGTAAAGGTCGGCCGGGTCCGCGGCGGCCGCCGCGGTGGCCGGCAGGCCGAGGAGGGTGACGAGGCCCGCGGTGAGCAGGGCCGTCCTACGGGTAGGGCGCACGGGGCAGGGTTCCTTCGGCGACGAAGCGAGGGGGAAGGAGCACCACTGGACACGGAGCCGCACGCGGCTGCCCGGCCGTTCCCCCCTGCAACGACCGGGCACACACTGATCCGCAAGTCTCCGAGCATCATCCACGGCCGTGGACCCACTGTCACCTCTGATGTTTCGCCGCGAACCAGGCGAAACGGCTGCCTCAGACCACCGTCACCCGTGCCACCGCCCACGAGGTGTGGTCGAAGGCGGAGTTCGCGTTCGCGTCCTCCACGACCAGGTGGAGGAGGCGCACGCCCCGTACGTCCACGTCGAGCGCCGTCGGTCCCGAGGCGCCGGTCAGGACTCCCGTCGTGGCGAGGACCCGGCCGTCGCCGCGCACGGTGGCGCGGGTGGCTCCGGACGCCGACTGCTTCTTCGAGAAGTCGTCGATGCCGACCAGGGCCGTGAAGCGGTTCCCGCGGCCGCCGAGGTGGTAGACGATCTCGGAGGGGGCGTGCACGCCGAGGCCCTTCGCGTACGTGACCCCGCCGAAGGCGATCGGGGTGCCGTCGCCCGCCGCCTGCTTGCCGTTGGAGCGGTCGATCTCGACCGGGCCCCAGCCGTTGGCCGCCGAGACCCAGGGGAGGTCGCTGAGGTAGCTGTCCTGGGTGGGCGGGGCCGGCAGGGGTGTGTAGCGGGTGGGCGCCGTGAAGCCGAGGGAGGACGAGGTGGTGGCCTGCGGAACGAGGAGCACGGGTGCGGGCACCGTCGGGGGCGGGGTCAGCCGCCACGTCGTGGTCAGGGACTCGCCCGGGCCGAGGGAGAGCGCGGTCGTCGGCGTCGTCGCGGTGGCCGTCCAGCCCGACGGGAGCGGGAGGGTGACGCGGACGTCCGGCCAGGGGCGGGTCGTACCGTTCGCGACGGTCGTGGTGAGCGTCGAGGCGACGGCGTCGGCGACCGCGGTCAGGCCCCACGGGCGGCGCACGTACGTGTCCGCCCAGGAGGAACGCAGGAGGGCCGTCAGCGACGAGACCACCGACGGGTTCTTCGCCGCCACGTCGTTCTTCTCGCCGAGGTCCACCGCCAGGTCGTAGAGCTCGAACTCCCACTTGGAGTCCGCCACCGTGCGGTCCCGCGCCGGGGCGAACCGTACGGCCTTCCACCGGTCCTTGCGGATGGCCTCCGCCACCTGCTTCGCCCGGCCGCCGTCCTGCGTGTTGGCGCGGCTGGTGACGCCCTGCTCGTCCCGGTACCAGTACAGGTGGTTGTGGAGGGGGGCCAGGGCGGGGGCGCCGTTCAGGACCGGGGCAGCCGAGAGTCCGTCGATGTCGGAGGGGGCCGGGGCGCCGCCCGCCAGGTCGGCGAGGGTGGGCAGGAGGTCGTAGAGCGGGGTGGGGCGGGCGCTGGTGGTGCCGGGGGCGATCCGGCCCGGGGACCAGGCGACGAGGGGGACGCGCACGCCGCCCTCGTACAGGTTGCGCTTGTAGCCGCGCAGCGGGCCGTTGGCGTCGAAGAGGTCCGGGTTCACCCCGCCCTCCTCGTGCGGGCCGTTGTCGGAGGCCACCAGGACGACCGTGCGCTCCGCGACGCCCCGCGCCTTCAGCCGGTCGACGACGGCGCCGACCTGTGCGTCGAGGAGGCTGATCTGCGCCGCGTGCGACTTGTTCGCCTGCGTCCAGGACTGGGATGCGTAGGCGCTCGCGTCGGGGATCTCGCTCGGGGCGTGCGGGAGGTTCGGCGTGAGGAAGAGCAGGAAGGGGGCGGGGCCGGCGGCGTGGGCGTCGATGAAGCCGAGGGCGCGCGCGGCGATCGCGTCGGGGGCGAAGGTGCCCGTCGGGACGGTCTCCTTGGCGTTGCCGTTCCAGAGGTACGCCGGGTAGTACTGGTGGGCGTGGCTGTGGTCGATGTACCCGTAGAACTCCTCGAAGCCCCGCGCGGACGGGTGGCTCGGCTGGTCCCCGGCCTCCGGCCCGAAGCCCCACTTGCCGAAGAGGCCCGTACGGTAGCCGCGTGCCCGGAGCACCTCCGCGAAGGTGGTGTCGCCCGCGCCGAGGCTGCCCTGGCCGCCGCTGGAGGGGTTGGCCCGGACGGCGGCGTGGCCGGTGTGCAGGCCGGTCAGCAGTGCGGCACGGGAGGGCGCGCAGACGGCGGCCGCCGAGTAGGCGTCCGTGAACCGGAGCCCCTCCGCGGCCAGTTGGTCGATGCGCGGGGTGGTGATCAGCTTCTGGCCGTACGCGCCCAGGTCGCCGTAGCCCAGATCGTCGGCCAGGATCACCACGAGGTTCGGCGGCCCCTCCGCCCCGGCGGCCGCACCGGCGGCCGTCCCGGCGGCGGCCGCCTGCGCGGGCTGGAGGGCCTGCGGGAGGGCCGCGAGGCCGACGGCGGCGGCCGCGGAACCCGTGAGGAAGTGGCGGCGGCTGGACATCTCGAACTCCCCTGTGGCTGAAGGCTGATGGGAAGATCGTCCGCGCGGAGGGCCGCCGAGACCATGCACGGGGCATGAAAAACGTGTGACGGCGGCCCCCGGGGGCCGTGCACTCAGGGGCCGTGCACTCGGGGGCCGCCGTCAGGCGCCGGTCAGATGGCCGGGGTTCAGATGGCCGGGGTTCAGATGGTCGAGGTTCAGATGGTCGAGGTGTCGATGACGAAGCGGTAGCGGACGTCGCCCGACTGGACCCGCACGTACGCCTCGTTGACCTCCTCGGCGCGGATCACCTCGATGTCCGCACCCAGTCCGTGCTCCGCGCAGAAGTCGAGCATCTCCTGCGTCTCGGCGATCCCGCCGATCATCGAGCCGGCCAGGGTCTTGCGGCCGCCGATGACGGAGAACAGGTTCAGCGAGACCGGCTCCTCCGGGGCGCCGACGTTCACCAGGGCGCCGTCCACCTTGAGCAGGCCCAGGTAGGCGTCGAAGGGGAGCGGCGCGGAGACGGTGGACACGATCAGGTCGAAGCGGCCGGCCAGCTCCTTGAAGGTGGCCTCGTCGCTGGTGGCGTAGAAGTGGTCGGCGCCCAGCTTGAGCCCGTCCTCCTGCTTGCGCAGGGTCTGCGAGAGGACGGTGACCTCGGCACCGAGCGCGTGGGCGAGCTTGACACCCATGTGGCCGAGGCCGCCGAGGCCGACGATCGCGACCTGCTTGCCGGGGCCGGCCTGCCAGTGCTTGAGCGGGGAGTAGAGCGTGATGCCGGCGCACAGCAGCGGGGCGGCGACGTCGAGGGGGAGGGCGTCGGGGATGCGGACGGTGTAGTTCTCGTCGACGACGACGTGCGTGGAGTAACCGCCGTACGTGGGCTCGCCGTTCCGGTCGAGGGAGTTGTACGTGCCGGTCATGCCCTTGGCACAGAACTGCTCCTGCCCGGCGAGGCACTGCTCGCACTCGCGGCAGGAGTCGACGAAGCAGCCGACGCCCACCCGGTCGCCGACGGCGAACTTGGTGACCTCGGGGCCGACCTCGGTGATCACACCGGCGATCTCGTGGCCCGGGACCATGGGGTAGATGCCCTCGCCCCAGCCGTCGGTGACCTGGTGGATGTCGGAGTGGCAGATGCCGGCGAACTTGATGTCGATGAGGACGTCGTGCGCGCCGACCGGACGGCGCGGGACGGTGGTGCGCTCCAGCGGGGCCTTGGGCGCGGGAGCGGCGTAGGCGGCGACCTGGGTGACGGACACGGTGGGGCTCCTCGGAAGACTGTGGTGCGGGGACCTGCGGTGCTGCGGCGCGGTCCCGCAGTGCGGGGCCGCTGTGTGTTCACAGCCTGCACTCCCCCGCCCCGGACACCCATCCCCCTGTCCTGCCTAGGTCTGGCGAACCTACCCTTGGCGGGGTCAGGCTCACGCCCCCGGCCTGCACCCCCGCGCGGTGATACTGGGGTAATGGATCAGCTTGATCAGCGAGCCGAGCTCGGCGAGTTCCTGCGCTCCCGGCGCGCCCGGCTGCGCCCCGAGGACGTGGGCCTGCCCGACTACGGGCGCCACCGCCGGGTCCCCGGCCTGCGCCGCGAGGAGCTGGCGCAACTGGCCGGGGTGTCGGTCGCGTACTACACGCGGCTGGAGCAGGGCCACGGCCAGAACGTGTCGGCGGAGATCCTCGACGCCATCGCGCGGGCCCTGCGCCTGGACGGCACGGAGCGTGCGCACCTGAGCCACCTGGCCGGCCCCAAGCCCCGCAAGCGCCGCCAGGCCCCGCGCCCCCAGCAGGTCCGGCCGGAGCTGCGGACGCTGCTGGACGCGATGGAGGGCGTACCGGCGTACCTGGTCGGGCGGCGCCAGGACGTCATCGGCTGGAACCGGCTGGCGGCGGCCGTCTTCGGCGACTTCGGGGCGCTCCCGGCGCAGGAGCGCAACCTGGTGCGGCTGGTCTTCCTGGACCCGGCGACGGCGGAGCTGTACGCGGACTGGGAATGCCGGGCGTGCGAGGTGGTGAGCAATCTGCGCGTGTACGCCGGGCAGTTCCCGGACGACGAACGACTGTCCGCGCTGGTCGGCGAACTGTCCGTCAAGAACGAGGAGTTCCGTCGGCTGTGGGCCGCCCACACGGTGGCCGACAACAAGATCCACGGCGTCAAGCGACTGCGCCACCCGCTGGTCGGCGAGCTCCGGCTCTCCTTCGAGACCCTGGCCTTCCCGGACGACCCGGCGCAGTTCCTGGTCACCTACCACGCGGCCCCGGGCTCCGCCTCCGCCGACGCCCTCAGCCTCCTCGCCTCCTGGTCCGCGCCGTCCGCCGCGCCGGAGCGGGACCGGGACCGGGAGCACGCCCAGGGTCCGGGTCCGGGTCCCGTCGAGGAATCCGCCCCGTAAGCCCGTAGACCGGCCGCGCCCCCCGGCTACAGCGTCAGCTGGAAGTACCCGACCGCGCGCTCGCGCCGGTAGCCGAGGGCCGCGTTGACCGCGAGCATCGGGGCGTTGTCGTCCGCCACCGAGGTGGCGATGGTGCGCAGGTCCGGGTGGCGGACCGCCGCCTCCGCGAGCATGCGGAGCTTGACCGCGCGGCCGAGGCCGTGGCCCCGGTGGGCGGGGACGACCACGGTGTCGAACTGGAGCGCGCGCGGGCCCGCCGGGTCGAGGAGGACCAGTTCCGTGTAGGCCGCCACCTCGCCGTCCGGGGTGACGGCGGCGACCGTGGTCAGGGCGCCTCCCCGGTCCAGGATCTTGCGGTGGGCCGCGTGCAGGCGCTCCGCCGTCCAGGTCTGGATCTGCTGGTCCAGCTCTCCCATCGGCGCGTCCTCCATCGCCCCGTGGGCGACGGCCACGGCCTGCGCCCACGCGTCGGGCACCAGCCCGGGCCAGCAGTGCAGCTCGTAGCCGGGCGCGGGGGACCCGGCCCCTTCCTTCGCGGCCTGCGCCCCCTGCGCCCACCGCGCCGCCCGTACGTCCTGCACGTACCAGGCCATCGACAGGACGTTCTCGAAGCCCACGGCCTCGGCGAACGCCTGACCGGGACCTCCCAGGTCCACCTCCGTCGCCACCGAGGTACGGCCGTCCGCGAGCAGCTCCTCGCGGGCCCGCGCCCACAGGGCCGTTCCCACACCGTGCCGCCGCGCGTCGGGCCGTACGGTCAGCTCGTCCAGGAACGCGGTGTGGTCGTTGACTCCGTCGGTGAAGAGGACCAGGGAGGCGACCGCGTCCTCCGTCGCCCAGTACACCGAGCGCCCCCGCACCGACGGCACCCGCAGCACTCCGGCCACCTCCGTCCGGGAGGGCGGCGGAGTCCCCGGCAGGTCTGCCGTCCTGGCGGCTGCCAGGACGGCCCACCAATGGTCCACTTCGGTGTCGGTCGGGGGCACGGAGAGCGGGGTGATCATCATGCTCCGGACCCTAAACCGGAGCCCGGCGGAGCGCTCAGACGTTCTCGGTGACGGTCACCTTCCCCCGCCGGATCGTCGCCACCCGCGGGGCCCGCTTCGCGAGCGCGCTGTCGTGGGTGACCATGACGAAGGTCAGGCCGTGTTCCTTCCACAGCCCTTCGAGCAGTTCCATGACCTCGTCGCGCATGGACTCGTCGAGGTTGCCGGTCGGCTCGTCGGCCAGCAGCACCTTCGGCCGCTTCACGAGCGCCCGGGCGATGGCCACGCGCTGCTGCTGGCCGCCCGACATCTCCCCGGGCAGGTGCCCCATCCGCTCTCCGAGGCCTACGGACTCCAGCGCCTCGGCGGCCCGGTCGCGCCGCTCGCGGGCCTTGAGCCCGAGCGGGACGAGGGCCGTCTCCACGTTCTCCTGCGCGGTGAGCGTGGGGATCAGGTTGAAGGACTGGAACACGAAGCCGATGTTCTCCGCGCGGACCCGGGTGAGGCGGGATTCGGAGACGGTGGCGAGGTCGAGTCCGTCGAGGACGATCTGCCCCGCCGTCGGGCGGTCCAGGGCGCCGAGCATCTGGAGCAGGGTGGACTTGCCGCCGCCGGTGGGGCCCTGGATGACGAGCCGGCCGCCGTCCTCGATGGTCAGGTCCACGCCGGCGAGCGCGTCGATGGTTTCCTTGCCGCGCTGGTAGCGCTTGGTGACACCGGTGAGTTGGTACATCTCTGGTTCGTTCCCTCGGGTTGCGGAGCGGTGGGACGGGCTGGCGGGCGGGCAGGCGGGCAGGCGCACGAGGCGTAGGTACGTAGCAGACGCACGAACGGCCGTACGAACCTGCGGCCGCGGGCTATTCGACGCGACGCAGCGCGTCCGCCGGCCTCAGCCGGGAGGCGCGCCAGCCGCCGAAGCCGCCTGCGATGAGTCCGCCCGCGACGGCGAGCGCGACGGCCAGGCCGATGGTGGAGAGCGAGACGGGTGCGGTGAGCGCGATGTCGAGGGCCTTGCCGGCGCCCTGCTGAGCGGAGCGCATCATCCCGCCGCCCCCGCCGCCCGGGCCCTGGCCCCGGCCGCCGCCGCCCGCGAGCTGCGCGGTGAGCTGCGGGCTGATCGCGGTGATGGCGTACGCGGCTCCGAGCCCGAGGCCGATGCCGAGCGCTCCGCCGATCAGGCCGTTGACCAGGGCCTCGCCGGCGACCTGGCCGGTGACGCGGCCGCTCTTCCAGCCGAGCGCCTTGAGCGTGCCGAACTCGCGGACGCGCCGGGACACGGCCGAGGAGGTCAGCAGGCCGGCGACGAGGAAGGCGGCGAGGAGGACCGCGTACGAGAGCCACGTGCCGACCGTGGAGGCGAGGGAGGCGGCGGTGGAGAGCGACCCGGAGACGGTGTCGGCCAGGTCGGCCGAGGTGGTGACGGTGGTGTCCGGGACGTTCTTCTGGATGGCCTGCTTGACGGAGCCGATGGCCTGCGAGTCCTTGGCCTGGACGTAGACCGTGGTGATCTTGTCGGGGGTCCCGGCCAGGGTCTGGGCCTGCTTGAGCGGGACGTAGACGTTGGCGGCCGCGTCGCCGCTGTCGGCGGTGGCGATCCCGATCACCTTGAACTTGGCGCCCTTGATGGTGACTTCGGAGTCGACGGCGAGCTTGTTCTTCGTGGCGTAGGCGCTGTCGACGACGACGACGGCCGCGTCGGTCTCCCCGGCCGCGAAGGTGCGGCCCGCAGTGATCTTGGAGGTGGTGAGCGGGCCCAGCTCGGGCCGGGTGACGTCCGCGCCGTAGACGGAGAAGGAGTTGACGTCGAAGTCGGCGCCGCCGCCCTCGACCGTGCCGCCCGTACCGCCGGTGGCGCCCGGCTTGCCGGCCGTGCCGCCGCCCGTCTGGCCCTCCGCGCGCTTGAACTCGCCGCGCTTGAACTGCCCGTTGACCTTCATCACCTGAAGGCTGAGGCCGCCGACGGCCTGGGCGACGCCGGACTGGCCGGACACCTTCGCCACGGTCGCGGCGTCCAGCGTCTGGAAGCCCTGCGGCATGACCATGTCGCTGCTCTGCTCGGCCTCGGCGTCGGTGTCGCCCTCGCCCTTCGCGTTGAACTGGAAGCGCGGCCGGGCCGAGGTGTCGCCCTCGGCCGGTGGGGTCTGGGCCTTGGTGACGGTCATGTCGGTGCCGAGGCCGTAGAGCGACTGGAGGACCTTGCCCTGGGCCTGCGTCATGCCCGCCGAGACGGAGGTGACGACGATGACGAGGGCGATGCCCAGCGCGAGTCCGGAGGCGACGACGAGCGCCGCCTTCCTGCGGCGGCGCAGCTCGCGCCGGAGGTAGGTGAAGAACATGCGGCCGAAAGTAGGCAGCACCGGTGACGGCCGGATAAGCCGTCCATAAGAGCCGGATGAGAACACGAACTCACAGGTGCCGCACAGGAATACGGGAGTGCGGGAGTACGGGCAGCAGGAAACACGCAGACGGACGGCGGGGAGCCCCCTGGCCGGGGCTCCCCGCCGTCCGTTGCGGGGTTCAGCTGTGCTGTCGGCGGATCAGACGGCCGAGCCGGCCTTCCAGTCCGCCCAGCTCATGTTCCAGCCGTTGAGGCCGTTGTCCGGCTTGATCGTCTTGTCCGGGGAGTTGACGACCGTGACGACGTCTCCGATGAGGGAGTTGTCGTAGAACCAGGCCGCGGGCTGGTTCGGGTCGTTCGCACCCTTGGTGTCGTTCAGGCCGACGCAGCCGTGGCTGGTGTTGGCGCTGCCGAAGACCGAGTCCGGTCCCCAGTAGTTGCCGTGCACGAAGGTGCCGGACTGGGACAGGCGCATCGCGTGCGGCACGTCCTTGATGTCGTACTCGCCCTTGCCGTCGTCGTCCGTGAAGCCGACGGTGGCGCCGTTCATCCGGGTCTCCTTGAACTTCTCGGAGATCACCATCTGACCGTTGTAGGTCGGGTTCTCCGGGGAGCCCGCCGAGATCGGGATGGTCTTGAGGACCGCGCCGTCCCGGGTGACCGTCATCTTCTTGCTCTTCGCGTCGACCGTGGAGACCTGGCTCCGGCCGATCTTGAAGGTGACGGTCTTGCTCTGCACGCCCTGGATGCCCGGGCCGCCCTGGACCCCGTCCAGCGCCAGCTTCAGGGTGACGGTGGAACCGGCCTGCCAGTACTTCTCCGGGCGGAAGTCCAGCCGCTGCGTGCTGAACCAGTGGCCCACGACCTCCTGGCCGCTGCTGGAGGTGACCGTGATGCCCGCCTGGACGGCCTTCTTGTCCTTGATCTGCTTGTCGAAGGTGATCGAGACCGGCATGCCCACGCCGACGGTCTGGCCCTCGTCCGGGATGAAGGAGCCCACGAAGCTGTTCTGCGGGGAGACGGTGGTGAAGGAGGCGTTCTCGTGCGCCTCGCGGCCCGCCTCGTCCTTCGCGGTCGCCGACAGCGCGTACTTGGTGGAGCGCTTCAGCGCGCCGTCCGGCTTCCAGCTCTTCCCGTCGGCGGCTATCTTGCCCGGCACCGCCGTGCCCTCGGAGCTCTTCAGCTCGACCTGGGTGAGCGTGCCCTCACTCACGGCCACGTTGGCCGCGTCGTTCAGGCCGACGTTGGTGGCGCCGTCCTTGGGCGTGATGGCTATCTTGGCCTTGGAGGCGTCCTTGGCCGCAGCCGCGTCCACGTCCGCCTGGGACTTGGCCGATGCCTCCCCGCTGGCCTTCGGCGTGTCACCACCCTTGTCGTCACCGCCGCCGCATCCCGCCAGCACCAGTACGCCGCCGAGTACGGCGGATATGGCCACCAGGGACCTTCTCCGCCGCTTGCTGTCCGTCCTCACACGCCACTCCATCGTTGCCGGAACCCCGAACTCCCCGGGCAGGGGGCATGACCCCCCTGCCTCGTCCTGACAACGCATTACACCCCGAGGTGCCGCCCCATTCCGTTCGAATGTGGTCAACCCCACCGTCAGGCGTTGTCAGTCTCTTCGTCGAGCTCCCCATCTTCCTCGTCGAGGTCCCACTCCATGGACTCGGGGTCGTATTCCACGGGCTCGCTGCTCCAGGAAGCCTGCGCGAGCTCCACGCCGGGGATCTCCGCGACCAGGTCAGTGGGGTCCACGAGGTAGGCCAGAGCCTCCGACTCGTCCTCCCGGACGGCCGCCTCGGCGTGGCCGCGCTCCTCGTCCGGCATGAACTCGTCGGCCTTGATGTGCGCGAGGGCGGCTCCGGTGAGCGCGTCGACGTCCGGCACTTCAAGTACCAAATCCACCCGAAGGCGTACGTATCGTGAGGTCTCAGAAGGGTTCATACGACGGAGAGTAATCCCGTGGCGGCCCCGACTTTCCCACGACCCGCCCCTTTCCGTAGCATCACCGCACGGGGCCAATTCGCTGCTGCCACAAGGGGGATCGCACCGTGTCCGCACGTCGATCAACAGTCACCGCTCTAGGAGCGACCACCCTCCTCGCCGTCCTGTGGTTCGTCCCCTCGGCCAACGCCACCGCGCCCGAGCACGCGAAGGCCGGCTCCGGCGCGCCCGCCGCCGCGAACACCCAGGTCCAGGCCGCCTCCGCGGCCGTCCCCACCCTCGAGCTCGCCGACACGGGCGGCGTGGACACCACGCCCTACCTGCTCGGCGGCACGCTCTTCCTGGGCGCCGGGGCCGGCTTCGTGGCCTTCTCCGTACGCCGCTCGCGCACGGCGTAGCGGGGCGCCGGACACACGAAAGGGTGCGACCCCGGGGATACCCCGGAGCCGCACCCTTTCGCGCTGTCTCAGGCGAGGGGACCGGTGACGGCCTCGACGGCGTCCACGAGTGCACCCGAACGAACGAAGGCGTCCGCGGCGGCCAGGTCGGGCGCGAGGAAACGGTCCGGCCCGGGACCCTCCACACCCGCCGCACGCGCCGCCGCGATGGCGGCCCGGCTGGCCGGCGCCGGGGTGAGCCCGTGACGCAGCTCGATGGCACGGGTGGCCGCGTACAGCTCGATCGCGACGATCCGGGTGAGGTTGTCGACGGCGGTACGGAGCTTGCGCGCGGCCGACCAGCCCATCGAGACGTGGTCCTCCTGCATGGCGGAGGAGGGGATCGAGTCGGCGGAGGCGGGAACCGCGAGCCGCTTCATCTCGCTCACCAGGGCGGCCTGCGTGTACTGGGCGATCATGAGCCCGGAGTCCACGCCGGCGTCGTCCGCGAGGAACGGCGGCAGGCCGTGCGAACGGTTCTTGTCGAGCAGCCGGTCGGTGCGCCGCTCGGCGATCGACCCGAGGTCGGCGGCCGCGATGGCGAGGAAGTCGAGCACGTAGGCGACCGGGGCGCCGTGGAAGTTCCCGTTGGACTCCACGCGCCCGTCGGGCAGCACGACCGGGTTGTCGACGGCGGCGGCCAGCTCCCGCGATGCCACGAGGGCGGCGTGCGCCATGGTGTCGCGGCCCGCGCCGGCGACCTGCGGGGCGCAGCGCACGGAGTAGGCGTCCTGAACGCGCGGCGCGGACTCCTCCTGGAAGTGCCCGGTCAGGCCCGAGCCCTTGAGCACGGCTGCCATGTTCGCGGCGGAGGCCCCCTGGCCCGGGTGCGGGCGGATGGCGTGCAGCTCGGGCTGGAGCACCTTCTCGGTGCCGAGCAGCGCCTCCAGCGTCAGCGCGGCGGTGATGTCGGCGGAGGTGTACAGCTTGCCGAGGTCGGCGAGGGCCATGACCAGCATGCCGAGCATGCCGTCGGTGCCGTTGAGGAGGGCGAGGCCCTCCTTCTCGCGGAGCTCGACGGGCTCGATCCCGGCCTCGGCGAGCAGCTCCCCGGCGGGGCGGACGGTCCCGTCGGGGCCCTCGGCGTCACCCTCTCCCATGAGCGCGAGCGCGCAGTGGGACAGCGGGGCGAGGTCTCCGGAGCACCCCAGCGAGCCGTACTCGTGCACGACGGGGGTGATCCCGGCGTTGAGCACGTCGGCCATCGTCTGCGCGACGGACGGCCGGACGCCGGTGTGCCCGGAGGCGACGGTCTTCAGCCGCAGGAACATCAGCGCCCGCACGACCTCGCGCTCGACGCGCGGGCCCATGCCGGCGGCGTGCGAGCGGACGATGTTGCGCTGGAGCTGCGCGCGCAGCTCGGGGCTGATGTGCCGGGAGGCGAGCGCCCCGAACCCGGTGGACACCCCGTAGACGGGCTCGGGCTTCGCGGCGAGCGCCTCCACGATCTCGCGGGCCCGTCCGAGCGCGGCCAGGGCCTCGCCGGAAAGCTCGACACGGGCGTTGCCGCGGGCGACGGCGATCACGTCTTCGGCGGTGGTCCCGGACGTTCCCACCACGACAGTGTGCATATCCATATTCAGCACCCTACGGACTGAATCTCTTCATGTCACTCCTTCTCGACGCGGACCTCGCACCACTCAGCGCTGACGCGCTTCCCGGGCTCCGCCCCGCCGCGCGGGGCCCGGTGGGCGAGTGCGGGTGGTTCGACCCTGCGGGGCGGTGCCCCCGCCCCACCCTTCGCCCGTTCCCCGGGCTCCGCCCGGACCCGTTGCCGCGTGCGGCACCGTTCCCGGGGACCAGCCCCCGGACCCCCGCGCCTCAAACGCCGGGAAAACCCAGCCTCGCCGGCGTTTGAGGCGCGGGGTCTGGGGCGGAGCCCCAGGGGGTCCGGGCGCAGCCCGGGGACCCGCTTTCAGCCCGTCCGGCGTTTGAGGACCGGGTCAGGGCTGGCCCTGGGAACGGTGGAAGGGCGGGTAGGGGACTTCGCCCCGCAGGGCAACCCGCCGCAGGCCGCAGCATCGGCCACCCGGGGCCGGACCCGGCAGGGCGGCGCAGGGCATCGGCCGTCGGGCGGGGCCGCGCAGCGGGCCGGGGCGCAGGGCCCCGGCCGGGGCGCGGCCAGGGCCGGTCGGGGCACCGCTACGCGCGCCCGCGGAAGCGGCGGCGTTCGCCCGGGCCACCGGGCTCCGCGTCGGCGAGGCGTACGACCGCCGTGTCCCGCCCCGCGACCACCGGCTTCGCCGACCGCGCCGCCTTCGCCTTGTACTGCGCCGCGTCCGCCAGCCGGAACAGCCGCCGGGAGGATTTCACCGGCCCGATCGGGTCCCCCGTGGAAGCGACGCCGCAGGCGACCCCCTCCCCCAGCTCCAGCTCGGCGGCCCGCAGGCACACCTCCTCGGTGACCCGTACCACCTCGTCCGCCGAAGGCCCCACGCTGACCAGGCAGAACTCGTCCCCGCCCAGCCGCGCCACCAGCGCACCCGGCAGCATCGCCCCGCACAGGCTGAGCACGGAGCCGAACCGTTCCAGCAGCCGGTCGCCCATCGCGTGGCCCAGGGTGTCGTTGACCTTCTTCAGGCCGTTCAGGTCGCAGACGACCAGACTCACCACCACCTCCGCACCACTGCGCCGGTGCTCCTCCAGCGCCTCGTCGAGCCGCATGTCCACGGCCCGCCGGTTGGCCAGCCCGGTCAGCGGGTCGGTGAAGGCGAGCCGGCGAGCCTCCTCCAGCCGGTCGCTCTGCGCCAGCCCGGCCGCGATCACCGCCGCGAGGACCTCTCCGAACTCCGCGTCGTCCTCGTCGAAGTCCGCCATGCCTTCGTCCCGGGCCACGTACAGCTCGCCCCAGGCCCGCCCGCTCAGCACGATCGGGGCCACCACGCACGTGCCGCGCCCGCGCCGCCGCAGGGCCTCGCCCCGGCGTCCCGGCCGGTCTCCGACCGCGCTGTCCACCCAGGCGTGGGGTCCGCCGCCGCCGACCCAGCGCTCGTGCAGGAACTCCGTGATCTCGGGGAAATCGTGCACGGGGTACGACTCGTCCTCGGGGAACTCCTCCTCCCCGTCCCTGCGCTCCCCCTCGTTCACGAGCACCCGCAGGCGCCCCCGCTCCCGCTCCCACGCGGAGATCGCGGCGAACGAGCCGTCCATCGCCAGCCTCGCTCCGCGCGCGGCCGCCCGCACGCTGTCCCGCGGCGTGCACGCGGCAGCCATGGCCTGCGCGAGGCCCACAACGGCTCGAAGCCGCCCGTCAACACCCATCACCCCAGGTTAGGGAGTTTTGTCCGATTTAGTGACAATTGGCGCGACATTCGGTGGCACCGAGATCACACCGGGTCACCACCCGGAGCCCACAGGACCACCGGATACGTCGACGGACGCCCTCACACCCCGGGCCACTCCGGCTTCCGCTTCTCGTTGAACGCCGCCACGCCCTCGGCCCGGTCCCCCGAGAAGGCCACCGTCCGCCACGCCGCGTCCTCGATCTCCAGCCCGGCCGTCAGGTCCATGCCGTGCCCGAGCCGCAGCGCCCGCTTGGCGGCCCGCAGCCCGACCGGGGAGTTCGCCGCCATCGCCGCCGCCATCGCCAGGGCGGCCTCGCGGTCCGTCCCCGCCGGCACCACCGAGTCCACCAGACCCAGGGCCAGCGCATCGGCGGCCTCCACGCGCCGCGCGGTGAAGATCAGCTCCGCCGCCCGCGCCGCCCCCACGCGCCTCGGCAGCAGCTGCGTGCCGCCGCCGCCCGGGATCACCCCGACCGACACCTCGGGCAGCCCGACGACGGCCGTCGCGTCGGCCACGATGACATCGCACGCGAGGGCAAGCTCGAAGCCGCCGCCCAGCGCGAACCCGTGCACCGCCGCGATCACCGGCATCGGAAGCTCCAGGACTCCGCCGTACGCGCCCCGCGTGGTCGGCCGCTGCCGCAGCAGCTCGGCGTCCGAGAAGGAGTTCCGCTCCTTGAGGTCCGCGCCCACGCAGAACGCCCTCTCGGCGGTCGAGGAGAGCACGACGACCCGTACCGACGGGTCCGCACCCAGCGCCGCACACGCGGCGCCGATGCCCCGCGCCATCTCGGTCGACACGGCGTTCATCGCCTTGGGCCGGTCCAGAACCAGCTCGGCGACGCGCCCGTCGCCCGCACGACGTACCGCGACGAACTCCCCGAAGCGCTGCTCCGACATCTCTGCGACCCTCCACGTTAACGACCGTTATCAACGGACTCTAGCGCGCGGAGCAGCTCAGCAGGAGGCCTCCGGCCAACCAATCCTCGGCACCGGCCCGGTACGTCGGCACGCCGGAGCAGGGAGCGCGGGAGTCGGGAGCACGGAGCGCCGGAGTACGGAGCTGACCGGCACGGGCCGGGACTGCGGGAAGGACCCGGCCGCCGGCCGGCCCGGGGGCACGTCAACCGGAGGTCTTGGGGCTCCGGCGCGTCAGCGACCAGGGTTCCACCACGCCGAGGCCGCGGACCGGGCGCTGGAACATCGGCTGGAGCGCGAAGCGGTAGGCACCGCCGCCCTCCTCGTTCTCCGCTTCCTTCTCCGAGACCGGCGCCGCACCCGTGCGGCCCAGTTCCTCGGCCATCGCGCCGTCCACCAGGACCGCGTCCTTCGGCGCTATCGACGTCAGCCGCGAGGCCAGGTTCACCGTGGTCCCGAAGACGTCGCCCATCCGGGTGGTCACCGTCCCGAAGGCGATGCCCACGCGCAGCTCCGGCATCTGCGGATCGGCTTCCATCGTCTCGATCAGCCGCAGCGCGATCTCCGCCGCCGTGGCCGCGTCGTCGGCGCAGTACAGCACCTCGTCGCCCAGCGTCTTGATCAGCCGGCCGCCGTGCGCCGCCACCAGGTCCGCCGAGGTCGTCTCGAAGGACTCGACCAGCTCGCCGAGCTCCTCCTCCTCCAGCCGCCGCGTCAGGCGCGTGAAGCCCACCAGGTCGGCGAAGCCCACCGCGAGGCGCCGGTCGACCATCTCCTCGTCGTCCGCCACCTGCACGACCCGCCCGGTCGCGGCCGCGAGCTGGCGCCGCCACACGTAGACGAGGAACTCCTCCAGCTCCGGCAGCAACAGCTCGACCAGCGGGTACGTGACCTCCGTACGGGTCATCCCCGGCTCCGGCGGCTCCGTCAGCCCCTCCAGGAAGGAGTCGATCTGCCACTCCGCGAGCCGGGCCGTGGTCTGCCCGGTGGACCGCGCCACCTGGACCGCCATCGGCTCGCTCAGCAGCCCGGCCTCGACGAGGCCGGCGAGCCGGCGCAGCGCCAGTACGTCGGCCTCCGTCAGGGCCCTGGCCTGGCCGATGTCCGCGAAGCCCATGGCCCGCCAGAAGCGGGAGGCGAGCTCCATCGAGACCCCGGCACTGCGGGCCGCCTGGAAGGGCGTGTACCGGCGCTCGGCGCCCAGGATCAACTGCTCCAGGCGGATGGCCAGCGGGTCGGCCGTCGGCTGCGCCGTGTGGTCGACCTCGTGGTGGGGAGTGTGCTGCTCGCGCCCGATCGGGGTCGCGTGGACTCCGGAACCGCCCGAGCCGCCGGAGCCGCCCGCACCGCCCGTCGCCGTTGCGGAGGCGGGCACGCTGGACTGAGGGTCGTCGACGGTCAAGGGCCGCCTCCTGTCCATTCCGTGCGCACTGCCGAACCGGGTGATCACCGGGAGGACCGGGATCGCCTAAACCATACGGCAGGTGTGCCGTAGCTCACTCCCCTACTCGGTCACCCGGGGCGGTCCCCCCGCGGGCTACCGCACGGACCGCAGATGGACGACGTCCCCTGCCCCCACGGCCTCGTGCTTGTCCTCCGCCGTCCGCACGACGAGCCGTCCGTCGGCGTCCACCGCTTCGGCCGTCCCGGTGAGCGTGCGCCCGCCCGGCAGCTCGGCGCGCACGTGCTTGCCGAGGGTCGCGCAGCCCGCCGCGTACGTCTCCTGCAGACCGCTGGCCGCCGGGTCGCCGCCGGCCTCCCGCCAGTTCCCGTACCACTGCTCCAGGGAGCGCAGTACGGCCTTGAGCAGCGGGTCCCGGTCGGTGACGGTGGCCTTGGCCAGCGCCAGCGACCCGGCGGTGTCCACCGGCAGCTCGGCGTCGGTCAGCGTCACGTTGAGCCCGATCCCGAGGACGACCCCGTCGGCCACGCGCTCGGCGAGGATCCCGCCGGTCTTGCGCTCCTCCCCGTCCACGGTGACCAGCAGGTCGTTGGGCCACTTGAGGGAGGTGTCCACGCCCGCGGCGCGCGAGAGCCCGGTGGCGGTGGCCACCCCGGCCAGCAGCGTCAGCCAGCCCCACCGCTCCTGCGGCACCGCGGGCCCGGGCTTCAGGAGCACGGAGAAGAACAGTCCGGACCGCGCGGGCGCGACCCAGCTCCGGTCGAGCCGGCCCCGTCCGGCGGTCTGCTCCTCGGCGACGAGCACGGCCCCCTCGGGCAGCTTCGCGGCCCTGGCGGCGAGATCGCTGTTGGTGGACCCGGTGGACCCCACCACCTCCAGCGAGCTCCACAGCCCTTCGCCGGTCACGAGGGCCCGCTGCAGCGCGGCAACGTTCAAGGGCGGCCGGTCCAGACTCGACCAACGGCCCGCGGAAGCTCCGGTCGAAGCCCCGCCTGATGCATCTGATGGCGTCATGCAACCCAGATTAGGTGTGTCAAACGCCGCACCGCCGAGCGCCATGCCCGCCGATACGCTACGCACCAGTAGCTAGTAAAAACCAAGTAAGTCACCAGGCAGTTGACACCACGCAGGGAGCCGCGACCCCGATGTCACAACCGTCAGAGCCGATCGACATGCACACCACCGCGGGGAAGATCGCGGATCTGCAGCGCCGCGTCGAGGAAGCCACACACGCCGGGTCAGGGCGGGCGGTGGAAAAGCAGCACGCCAAGGGCAAGCTGACGGCGCGTGAGCGGGTGGCCCTGCTGCTGGACGAGGGGTCCTTCGTCGAGCTGGACGAGTTCGCCCGGCACCGGTCGACGAACTTCGGGCTGGAGAAGACCCGGCCGTACGGCGACGGCGTCGTCACCGGCTACGGAACCGTCGACGGACGGCCCGTCGCCCTGTTCTCGCAGGACTTCACCGTCTTCGGCGGGGCCCTCGGCGAGGTCTACGGCCAGAAGATCATGAAGGTCATGGACTTCGCGCTGAAGACCGGCTGCCCGCTGATCGGCATCAACGACTCCGGTGGCGCCCGCATCCAGGAGGGCGTCAGCGCGCTGGGCATGTACGGCGAGATCTTCCGCCGCAACGTCCACGCCTCCGGCGTGATCCCGCAGATCAGCCTGGTCGTCGGCCCGTGCGCCGGCGGGGCCGTGTACTCCCCCGCCATCACCGACTTCACGGTCATGGTCGACCAGACCTCGCACATGTTCATCACCGGCCCGGACGTCATCAAGACCGTCACCGGCGAGGACGTCGGCTTCGAGGAGCTGGGCGGGGCGCGCACGCACAACAGCACGTCCGGCGTCGCGCACCACATGGCGGGTGACGAGAAGGACGCCATCGAGTACGTGAAGTCGCTGCTCTCCTACCTCCCGTCGAACAACCTCTCCGAGCCCCCGGCCTTCCCCGAGGAAGCCGACACCGAGGTCTCCGAGAGCGACCTCGAGCTCGACGTGCTGATCCCGGACAGCGCGAACCAGCCGTACGACATGCACAAGGTGATCGAGCACGTGCTCGACGACGCGGAGTTCCTGGAGACCCAGTCGCTCTTCGCGCCGAACATCCTCACCGGCTTCGGCCGCGTCGAGGGGCACCCGGTCGGTGTCGTCGCCAACCAGCCGATGCAGTTCGCCGGCTGCCTGGACATCGACGCCTCCGAGAAGGCGGCCCGGTTCGTCCGGACCTGCGACGCCTTCAACATCCCGGTGCTGACCTTCGTCGACGTTCCGGGCTTCCTGCCGGGCACCGACCAGGAGTACAACGGAATCATCCGGCGCGGCGCCAAGCTGATCTACGCCTACGCCGAGGCGACCGTCCCCCTGATCACCGTCATCACCCGCAAGGCCTTCGGCGGGGCCTACGACGTGATGGGCTCCAAGCACCTGGGCGCCGACCTCAACCTCGCCTGGCCGACGGCCCAGATCGCCGTCATGGGCGCGCAGGGCGCGGTCAACATCCTGCACCGGCGGGCGATCGCCGAAGCGGAGGAGGCCGGCACCGCCGAGGAGACCCGGGCGCGGCTCATCACCGAGTACGAGGACGCGCTGCTGAATCCGTACACGGCCGCCGAGCGCGGCTACATCGACGCGGTGACCATGCCGTCCGAGACCCGGGCGCACGTGGTGAAGGGGCTGCGGCAGCTGCGCACCAAGCGCGAGTCCCTGCCCCCGAAGAAGCACGGCAACATCCCGCTCTAGCCGTCACGAGGAGCTCACAGTGGTGATCAAGGTCGTCAAGGGGAACCCGACCCCGGAGGAGCTGGCCGCCGCACTGGCGGTGGTCCGAGCGCGCGCGGCGGCCCTCGCGTCGGCGCCGTCGGGCGCGGAGCGGGTGACCGACGCGTGGGCGGCACCGGGCCGGGTGGCCCGGCGGACCCTGCCCCGCCCGGGGCCGGGCGCGTGGGGCCGTACGTACTGGCCCGCGTAATCCGCGCAAGCCGCGTATCCGCGTATCCGCGCAAGACGCAGTCACAGATGAAGATGGCGTGAACTGCCCGTGGCGCCTGAGTACCCGTACTCAGGCGCCACAGGAGTGCTCGGGGCCAGGATCGGGGCATGCTCTGGTCAGACCCGAAGAACGAGCCGCCCAAGGACATGCGCGACGCCGCGGCCATGGTCCGGCGGATGACGGTGATCGTCGTCATCGCGATGGTCGTCGTGGTGTACGTGCTGGGCGTGGGCGGCTTCTAGGGGGTGTCGCGAGGGCCACGGCCACCCACTGGGCGCCCCTACGATGACAGGCATGACTGCTGCTCCCGGCCACGCCCTCGTCCTCGCCTCCGCTTCGCCCGCCCGGCTGAACCTGCTGCGGCAGGCCGGGCTCTCCCCGCACGTGATCGTGAGCGGCTTCGACGAGGACGCCCTCACCGCGGACTCCCCCGCCGAGCTGGCGCTCGCGCTGGCCGAGGCGAAGGCGGCCGTCGTGGCGGCCCTGGACGAGGCCGCGGGCGCCCTGGTGATCGGCTGCGACTCCGTGCTGGAGCTGGACGGCGAGGCGCTGGGCAAGCCGGCGGACGCCGAGGAGGCCACGGCCCGCTGGAAGTCGATGCGCGGGCGCGCCGGGGTGCTGCGCACCGGGCACTGCGTGATCGACACGGCGAGCGGCGCAAAGGTTTCGGCCACGGCGTCGACGACGGTCCGCTTCGGCGAGCCGACGGACGCGGAGGTGGCGGCGTACGTGGCGAGCGGGGAACCGCTGCACGTGGCGGGGGCGTTCACCCTGGACGGACTGTCGGCCCCGTTCATCGAGGGCATCGACGGGGATCACGGCAATGTGATCGGGATCTCCATGCCGCTGCTGCGCTCGCTGCTGGCCGAACTGGGCGTGTCCATCACGGACTTGTGGGCTTGACGTCCCCGAGCTTCCCGAAGTCCCCGAAGTCCGCGAGCGGGTGGCCCGGCGGCGTGTCCCGAATCTCCGGCCCGTCGTCGAGGCCGTCGTCGGGGCCCCAGCCGGGCCTGCCGTCCGGCCCGCCGCCGGGCCCGCCGAAGCCGTCCGCGGGCCCGCCGGAGCCGCCCAGGGGGCCGCTGGAGCCCCCCGCGGGGCCTCCGGCGCCCTCGGCGGCCCCGCCCGCGCCCTTGGCCGCGTAGAGCGTCAGGCTCAGCACCAGCAGGCAGAGGATCAGCATCATCACCGCGAAGGCGCCCCAGCCGACCAGGCCGACGACGAGGGCGCCGAGAATTCCGTGGGTGACGGCGGCGCTGACGAGGAGCACGCGTGCGAAGGAGCCCGGGGCCCGGTCGCGGATCGCGGCGACGACGAGGAACACCGCGCAGGCGAGCAGGAACACGGCCATGCCGGCGCCCAGCGCATAAGTTGCCTTGGACATGACATCCGGATCGGCGCCCGCGATGGACATCGACTGGTTCTCGGTGGTCCGGCCCAGGACGAGGTGGACGAAGCCGAGCACCGCCGCCTCCACGACGAGCACGACCGCGGTCGCTCCGGCCACGGATCTCCGCAGCACCACGCCACCCACACCAGCCACGACGCCCCCACCCCGCATGCACAAGCCCGTTCGACGCCTGGAGGCTACTAACGGGTAAACCTTCGGACAAGGGGCCGGGGCCGCTTCGTTACGGTCGGGCTGCCGTACGGCGACCCGCCGGTGCCGACGCCACGCCCGGGCAAGGAATGCATGGGCCGTTCGTAGGGATTCGACAAAGAATCACCCTGGGCCGCTGACCCGGGGAACAGAGACCCCGGACACACGGCAGGGTTACTGTGCAGTCGGGGATCCCCCTGACATGGGGCGCCACAAGGGTTTTATCGACTCGGGGTCGACTCGGATCACAGTCCGTGTGGGCAAGGTCACCACCGGGGAAGGGTCGAAAGGCCGTGTGGGCTGTCCCTAAACTCAGCTTGTTTCAAGGAGGGAGCCATCGTGCGCAAGGTGCTCATCGCCAACCGTGGCGAAATCGCTGTCCGCGTTGCTCGGGCCTGTCGGGATGCCGGGATCGCGAGCGTAGCCGTCTACGCCGACCCGGACCGGGACGCTCTGCACGTCCGCGCGGCCGACGAAGCTTTCGCGTTGGGCGGTGACACCCCGGCCGCGAGCTACTTGGACATGTCCAAGATTCTGCAGGCCGCAGCCGATTCCGGTGCGGACGCCGTCCATCCCGGATACGGCTTCCTTTCCGAGAACGCCGAGTTCGCGCAGGCCGTCATCGACGCGGGCCTGATCTGGATCGGTCCGCCGCCGCAGGCGATCCGTGATCTGGGTGACAAGGTCGCCGCCCGTCACATCGCGTTGCGTGCCGGTGCGCCGCTGGTCGCCGGCACGCCGGATCCGGTCTCCGGGTCGGACGAGGTCGTGGCCTTCGCCAAGGAGCACGGCCTGCCGATCGCGATCAAGGCCGCGTTCGGTGGTGGCGGTCGTGGTCTGAAGGTCGCCCGGAACCTCGAAGAGGTTCCGGAGCTTTACGACTCCGCGGTGCGTGAGGCCGTCGCCGCGTTCGGCCGCGGTGAGTGCTTCGTCGAGCAGTACCTCGACAAGCCGCGGCACGTGGAGACCCAGTGCCTGGCCGACTCCCACGGCAACGTGGTCGTCGTCTCCACCCGTGACTGCTCGCTGCAGCGCCGCCACCAGAAGCTGGTGGAGGAGGCCCCGGCCCCGTTCCTGACGGAGGCGCAGAACGCCGAGCTGTACGCGGCGTCGAAGGCGATCTTGAAGGAGGCCGGCTACGTCGGTGCCGGCACCGTCGAGTTCCTGGTCTCGGCCGACGGCCTGATCTCCTTCCTGGAGGTCAACACCCGTCTGCAGGTCGAGCACCCGGTCACCGAAGAGGTCACCGGTATCGACCTGGTCCGCGAGATGTTCCGCATCGCGGACGGCGAGGAGCTCGGCTACGGGGACCCGGTCCTGCGCGGTCACTCCTTCGAGTTCCGCATCAACGGCGAGGACCCGGGCCGCGGCTTCCTGCCGGCTCCGGGCACCGTCACCAGGTTCGACCCGCCGACCGGTCCGGGTGTCCGCCTCGACGCGGGCGTCGAGTCCGGCTCGGTCATCGGCCCGGCCTGGGACTCCCTGCTCGCCAAGCTCATCGTCACGGGCGCCACCCGCGAGCAGGCCCTGCAGCGCGCGGCGCGTGCGCTGGCGGAGTTCAACGTGGAGGGCATGGCCACGGCCATCCCCTTCCACCGCGCGGTCGTCGTCGATCCCGCCTTCACGGCCGACCCGTTCACGATCCACACCCGCTGGATCGAGACCGAGTTCGTCAACGAGATCCCGGCGTTCACGGTTCCCGCCGCGGAGGACTCCGAGGACGAGCCGGGCCGCGAGACCGTGGTCGTCGAGGTCGGCGGCAAGCGTCTGGAGGTCTCCCTCCCGTCCTCGCTGGGCATGACCCTGGCCCGCACGGCGGCCGCGGGCGGCGCGAAGCCCAAGCGCCGCGCGGCCAAGAAGTCCGGCCCCGCCGCTTCCGGCGACACCCTGGCCTCGCCCATGCAGGGCACCATCGTGAAGGTCGCGGTCGAGGAAGGCCAGCAGGTCAACGAGGGCGACCTGATCGTCGTCCTCGAAGCCATGAAGATGGAACAGCCGCTCAACGCACACCGCTCCGGCACGATCGTGGGCCTGGCGGCAGAGGTCGGCGCGTCGCTCACCTCGGGCGCGGCGATCTGCGAAATCAAGGACTGACGTCCTGACCGGGGTCCCCGGGGCCCAGCCCCGGGGACCCCGCTGCGGGTAGGTGCGCCGCTGCGCGGGGCCTGGTCCCCTACCCGCGCCTCAAACGCCGGCGGGGCTGGATTTCCAGCCCCGCCGGCGTTTGAGGCGCGGGTAGGGGACCGGTCCCCGGGAACGGCACCGCAGGTGACCTACCGGCGCCGCATGTCCGCCACGCGGGCCCGCTCGCTCGCCTGCTGCTCGTGCAACGGAGCCCCCGCGCTGCGGAGCTGCGCCGTAGGGCCACCGCGCCGCTGGACCGGCAGCGGAGACTCCCGGCGCGGGCGCCGACCGGCCATCGACTCCCCACCGCCGGAGGCACCCGCACCCCCGGCCACGGTGATCTGCACGCCCTGGTCCGCCAGCGCCTGCAGCTCCGTACCGGCCCGGTCGTCGTGCGGGGGCGGCTCGTCCGTCACCAGCCGGGTGATCACATCGGTCGGCACGGTCTGGAACATGGTGTCCGTCCCGAGCTTCGTGTGATCGGCCAGGACCACCACCTCCGCCGCGGCCTGGACCAGCGCCCGGTCCACGCTCGCGGAGAGCATGTTGGAGGTGGACAGCCCGCGCTCGGCGGTGAGACCGCTGCCGGACAGGAAGGCCCGCGAGACCCGCAGCCCCTGGAGGGACTGCTCGGCACCGCTGCCGACCAGCGCGTAGTTGGACCCCCGCAGGGTTCCGCCCGTCATCACCACCTCCACCCGGTTCGCATGGGCCAGCGCCTGTGCGACGAGCAACGAGTTGGTGACGACGGTGAGTCCGGGCACCCGGGCGAGCCGGCGGGCCAGCTCCTGGGTGGTGGTGCCGGCGCCGACGACCACGGCCTCGCCTTCTTCGACGAGTCCGGCCGCGACATCGGCGATGGCGGTCTTCTCCGCCGTCGCGAGATGGGACTTTTGCGGAAAGCCGGATTCCCGCGTGAAACCGCCCGGCAGTACCGCACCGCCGTGCCGGCGGTCGAGGAGTCCTTCTGCCTCCAGTGCCCGCACGTCCCGCCGTACGGTCACTTCGGAGGTCTGGACGACGCGGGCGAGCTCCCGGAGCGATACCGCTCCGTTGGCCCGCACCATTTCGAGGATCAATTGGCGACGTTCTGCAGCGAACACGAAACTGACAGTAACGCCAACGACCATCTGCTTTCAGCTCTTTGCGCCGGAATTCCGAAGTTGTCCATACCGTAGGGCAACTAGTGGTATACGCGGTCGGCCCGCCGCGCACCTGCTCCGCGGCGGGCCGACCACCCACTCCAAAGCCCTTGCTCACAAGGGCCGTTATCGGTACTTACGCCTCGCCGGAGGACTTCCGCGTGTGCAGCTGGCGGGCGACCTCAGCGATCGAACCGGACAGCGAGGGGTACACGGTGAACGCGTTTGCGATCTGCTCGACCGTCAGGTTGTTGTCGACGGCGATCGAGATCGGGTGGATGAGCTCGCTCGCGCGCGGCGAAACGACCACGCCGCCGACGACGATCCCGGTGCCGGGACGGCAGAACAGCTTCACGAAGCCGTCCCGGATGCCCTGCATCTTGGCGCGCGGGTTGCGCAGCAGCGGGAGCTTCACGCACCGGGCGTCGATCTTGCCGGCGTCCACGTCGGCCTGGGTGTAGCCGACGGTGGCGATCTCGGGGTCGGTGAAGACGTTCGAGGAGACCGTCTTCAGGTTCAGCGGGGCCACCGCGTCGCCGAGGAAGTGGTACATCGCGATGCGCCCCTGCATGGCGGCCACCGACGCGAGGGCGAAGATGCCGGTCACGTCGCCGGCCGCGTACACGCCGGGCGAGGAGGTGCGGGAGACCTTGTCGGTCCAGATGTGCCCGGACTCCTTGAGCTTGACCCCGGACTCCTCCAGGTTCATGTTGCTCGTGTTCGGGATCGCGCCGACCGCCATCAGGCAGTGCGTGCCGGTGATGACCCGGCCGTCGGAGAGGGTGACCTCGACCCGGTCGCCCACCCGCTTGGCGGACTCGGCGCGGGAGCGGCCGATGACGTTCATGCCGCGGCGCCGGAAGACGTCCTCCAGCACGGCGGCGGCGTCCGGGTCCTCGCCGGGGAGCACGCGGTCGCGGGAGGACACGAGGGTCACCCGGGAGCCGAGGGCCTGGTACGCGCCGGCGAACTCGGCGCCGGTCACACCGGAGCCGACCACGATGAGCTCCTCCGGGAGCTCTTCGAGGTCGTAGACCTGGGTCCAGTTCAGGATCCGCTCGCCGTCGGGCATCGCGTCGGGGATCTCGCGGGGGTGCCCGCCGGTCGCGATGAGCACGGCGTCGGCGGTGAGGATCGTCTCGGAGCCGTCGGCCGCGGTGACGATGACGTCCCGCGTGCCGTCGATGCCCTGCGGGCCGCCGAGCTTGGCGCGGCCCCGTACGACCCGGGCGCCGGCCCGGGTGACGGAGGCGGTGATGTCGTGGGACTGGGCGAGCGCCAGGCGCTTGACGCGCCGGTTCACCTTGCCGAGGTCCACGCCGACGACGCGCGCGGCCTGCTCGATGTGCGGGGTGTCGTCCGCGACGACGATGCCGAGCTCCTCGTACGACGAGTCGAAGGTCGTCATGACCTCGGCGGTCGCGATGAGAGTCTTGGAGGGCACGCAGTCGGTGAGCACCGACGCGCCGCCCAGACCGTCGCAGTCCACGACGGTCACCTCCGCGCCGAGCTGGGCCCCCACGAGGGCCGCCTCATACCCGCCGGGTCCGCCGCCGATGATCACGATCCGGGTCACGAAAACTCCGCCTCACGTCTACCCGGCCGGCTGCCGCCCCGGCCGGGGCTTCCGGGGGGTCTCCCCGGGGGATGCATTCCGTACGTCATTGTCCCGCACGCATCAAGGTGCTTCACGCCCGGTCCCACCATCCGGGACGCCGGCCCCGTACGCGGCCGGGAGCGCGGTCGGGGCCGCCCCTCCCGTACCCTCGACCTCATGTCGCTCTACGCCGCGTACGCCGGCAACCTCGACCCGCGGCTGATGACGCGCCGCGCTCCGCATTCGCCGCTGCGCGGCACGGGCTGGATCAACGACTGGCGGCTGACCTTCGGCGGCGAGCAGATGGGCTGGGAGGGCGCGCTGGCGACCATCGTCGAAGCGCCGCGTCACCAGGTCTTCGTCGCGCTGTACGACGTGGCCCCGCTCGACGAGGACTCCATGGACCGGTGGGAGGGCGTCGGGCTCGACATCTACCGCCGCATGCGGGTGCGCGTGCACACGCTGGACGGCGAGGAAGCGGCCTGGGTGTACGTACTCAACGGCTACGAGGGCGGCCTGCCCTCGGCCCGCTACCTGGGCGAACTCGCCGACGCGGCCGAATCCGCGGGCGCCCCGCACGACTACGTGATGGAACTCCGCAAGCGACCCTGCTAGCCGCAGTCCTTCGCGGGGTCACCGCCAATCCAGCCCCGCCGGCGTTCGAGGCGCGGGGGTCCGGGGGCAGAGCCCCCGGCAACGGCGCCGCACGCCCACCCGTACACCCCGCCCGGGACATTTGGTCGGAAACGACAAAGCAACGATCCGAATACCGTGAGCGGTGCCATCTACGCGCGTAGGCGAAGAGCGGCTACGCTCTTCCGCGTGAACGCATCTGTTACCGACCCCTTCGCCGCCGCCGACGCCGCCGCCGCCCGCCTGCGCGAGCTGACCGGCGCCGAGACCCACGATGTCGCCCTCGTGATGGGCTCAGGCTGGGCCCCCGCCGCAGAGGCGCTCGGCGCGCCCGAGGCCGAGTTCCCGGTCACCGAGCTGCCCGGCTTCCCGCCCCCCGCCGTCGAGGGCCACGGCGGCAAGATCCGCTCGTACAAGATCGGCGACAAGCGCGCGCTGCTCTTCCTCGGCCGGACCCACTACTACGAGGGCCGCGGCGTCGCCGCCGTCGCCCACGGCGTGCGCACGGCCGTCGCCGCCGGCTGCAAGACCATCGTCCTGACCAACGGCTGCGGTGGCCTGCGCGAGGGCATGAAGCCCGGCCAGCCGGTCCTGATCAGCGACCACCTCAACCTCACGGCCACCTCGCCGATCGTCGGCGCGAACTTCGTGGACCTGACCGACCTGTACTCGCCGCGCCTGCGCGCGATGTGCAAGGAGATCGACGAGACCCTCGAAGAGGGCGTCTACGTGCAGTTCCCCGGCCCGCACTACGAGACCCCGGCCGAGATCAACATGATCCGCGTCATGGGCGCCGACCTGGTCGGCATGTCCACCGTGCTGGAGGCCATCGCCGCCCGCGAGGCCGGCGCCGAGGTGCTCGGCATCTCGCTGGTCACCAACCTGGCGGCGGGCCTGTCCGGCGAGCCGCTGAACCACGAAGAGGTGCTCCAGGCCGGCCGCGACTCGGCCTCGCGCATGGGCAAGCTGCTGACCCAGGTCCTCGCCCGGATCTGAACGAGCGACCCGACCGACCGACGAGAGGTAGTGCAGGACGTGCAGGACGATCTGATCGCACGGGCGCAGGCCTGGCTGGCCGAGGACCCAGACCCGGAAACCGCCGACGAGCTCGCCAAGCTCATCGACGCCGGTGACACCCCGGAGCTCGCGGACCGCTTCTCCGGCATGCTGCAGTTCGGCACCGCCGGACTCCGCGGCGAGCTGGGCGCGGGCCCGATGCGGATGAACCGCAACGTGGTCATCCGGGCCGCGGCGGGCCTCGCGGCCTACCTCAAGGCCCAGGGCCACGCCGGCGGCCTGGTCGTCGTCGGCTACGACGCCCGCTACAAGTCGGCCGACTTCGCCCGCGACACCGCCGCGGTGATGACGGGTGCCGGGCTGCGCGCCGCCGTCCTGCCCCGTCCGCTGCCGACGCCCGTCCTCGCGTACGCCATAAGGCACCTGGGCGCCGTCGCCGGCGTCGAGGTGACCGCGAGCCACAACCCGCCCCGGGACAACGGCTACAAGGTCTACCTCGGCGACGGTTCGCAGATCGTCTCCCCGGCCGACGCGGAGATCGCCGCGCAGATCGACGCGATCGCCGCGCTGGCCGACGTACCGCGGGCCGACGGCGGCTGGCAGGACCTCGGCGACGAGGTCCTGGAGGCCTACCTGGCACGTACGGACGCCGTCCTGACCCCCGGCTCCCCCCGGGGCGTGCGGACCGTCTACACCGCCATGCACGGCGTCGGCAAGGACGTGGTCCTGGCCGCCTTCGCCCGCGCCGGCTTCCCCGCCCCGGTCCTGGTGGCCGAGCAGGCGGAGCCGGACCCGGCCTTCCCGACGGTCGCCTTCCCCAACCCGGAGGAGCCGGGCGCGATGGACCTGTCCTTCGCGAAGGCCGCCGAGGTCAACCCCGACATCGTCATCGCCAACGACCCGGACGCCGACCGCTGCGCCGTGGCCGTCCCGGACGCCGCCTCGGCCTCCGGCTGGCGGATGCTGCGCGGCGACGAGGTCGGCGCGCTGCTCGCCGCCCACCTGGTGCACAAGGGGGCGCAGGGCGTCTTCGCCGAGTCCATCGTCTCCTCCTCCCTCCTCGGGCGGATCGCGGAGGCCGCGGGCGTCGGCTACGAGGAGACCCTGACCGGCTTCAAGTGGATCTCCCGCGTCGAGGGGCTGCGCTACGGGTACGAGGAGGCGCTCGGCTACTGCGTGGACCCCGAGGGCGTCCGCGACAAGGACGGCGTCACGGCCGCCCTGCTCGTCGCGGAGCTGGCCTCGGAGCTCAAGGAGCAGGGCCGGACCCTGACCGACCTGCTGGACGACCTGGCCATGGAGCACGGCCTGCACGCCACCGACCAGCTGTCGGTCCGCGTGGAGGACCTGTCGGTCATCGCCTCGGCGATGGCGGCGCTGCGCGCGGAGCCCCCGGCCTCGCTGGCGGGCCTGCGGGTCACCTCGGCGGAGGACCTGAACCGCGGCACGGCGACGCTCCCGCCCACGGACGGGCTGCGCTACTACCTGGAGGGCGACTACAAGGCCCGGGTGATCGTCCGCCCGTCGGGTACGGAGCCCAAGCTGAAGTGCTACCTGGAGGTCGTGGTCCCGGTGGCGGAAGCCTCGGACCTGCTCCCGGCCCGCGCCCGCGGGCAGGAAGTCCTCGACGCGATCAAGAAGGACCTCGCGGCGGCGGCCGGCATCTAGCCCGACCCGGTCACGAAGAAGGCCCCCCGAGCTCCGGCTCGGGGGGCCTTCGTCACGACCGGGTCAGGAAGGGCTCGCCGCCGGGCTCGCCGACGGCAGCACCACGTCGCCCAGGGTCGGGACCGACTCCGGGCGGGAGCGGACGGCGTCCGTGCACTCCCAGGCCCTCGGCGGATCCGCGTCGGGACCGCCCAGGACCACCGGGCCCGGTCCCGCCGACACCGCGTCGCTCTCCGCGAGCGTGCACACCAGTTGCGACAGCGCCACCGGCGGCAGGTCCTCGGGCTTGCGGCTCAGCCGTACCGTGCCCGCCGGGTCCCCCGGCCGCGGCGCCGAGGCCGTCAGCGTGGCCGGCACCTCGGTCGTGAAGCCGGCCTCCCGCTCCTCGGCCGACGGCTCCCGCTGGAGCGCCGCCAGCAGGGCCTGGGCGACGAACACCGCCGCGTCCCGCGCGGGCTGCTTCTCCGGTACCGGCACCACCCGCTGGACGCCCACCAGCTGCGCCCCGCAGACCAGTTCCACCGTGGCCCGAATGCCCTGCACCCCGCTCGTTCCGGCGGCCGTGCCGGTCGGGGTCTTGCACGAGACCCGCGAGGGCGCCGCGCCCACGTCCACCGGCACGGTGGTCGCCCGGATCCCGCAGCCCGACAGGACGCCCGCGGACACCAGGCTCAGGGCCGCCATTATGGCGGCCGTCGTCGTACGCCCGGTCGTACGCCCCGTCCTACGCCTCGTCGTCACCGGCGATCACCTTCCCCATGTCCACCGGCAGCCGCAGCGTGAACAGCGCACCGCCCTCCGCCCCGTTCTCCGCGGTGATGTCGCCGCCGTGGATGTGCGCGTTCTCCATCGCGATGGACAGGCCGAGCCCGCTGCCGTCGGACTTCGGCCGCGACGCGCTCGCCTTGTAGAACCGGTCGAAGACGTGCGGCAGTACGGCCTCGGGGATGCCCGGCCCGTTGTCCCGTACGGCGATGACCAGCCAGTCGCCCTCCACCCGGATGGAGACCCGTACCGGCGAGCCGCCGTGCTTGAGCGCGTTGCCGATCAGGTTCGCCAGGATCACGTCGAGCCGCCGCGGGTCGAGCCGCGCCACGATCCCGCGCTCCGCGTCGAGTTCGACCGCGTCGAGCCACGCCCGCGTGTCGATGCATGCCGTCACCTGGTCGGCGACGTCCACGTCGTCCAGCACCAGCCGCGCCGTGCCCGCGTCGAAGCGGGTGACCTCCATGAGGTTCTCCACGAGGTCGTTCAGCCGCCTGGTCTCGCTCACGACCAGACCCACCGCCGGTGCGATCATCGGATCGAGGAACTCGACCTCGTCCTCCAGCACCTCGGCCACCGCCGTCAACGCCGTCAGCGGCGTGCGCAGTTCGTGGGACATGTCCGCGACGAAACGCCGGCTGGACTCCTCCCGCGCGCTCATGTCGGCGACCTTCTTCTCCAGCGCCTCCGCCGTCTTGTTGAAGGTGTGGGCCAGATCGGCGAGTTCGTCCGTCCCCGACACCTCCAGCCGGTGGTCCAGCTCCCCTTCGCCGAGCCGGCGCGCCGCGTCGCCGAGCCGCTGCACGGGCCGCAGCACCGTACGGGCCGCGGCCTGCGCGAGCAGCGCGGACCCGAGCAGCGCGAGCCCGGTGGCGATGGTCAGCGACCAGGCCAGGGCGTTGAGGTCGTCGCGCTCCTGGGCGAGGGACTTGTACATGTAGCCGGTCGGCCCGCCGCCCACGATCCGGGTGCCGCCGACCAGGTAGGGGTTCCCGTTCGGCTTCGTCCGCTGCCAGTACACGTGGTACGCGGCGTCGTTGGCCGAGGTGGTCTTCTGCCGGTCGTTCACGGCGTGCTGGAGCGACTTCGGTACGTCGGCCAGCGAGAAGGCGTCGGGACCGGCCGACCCGGCCACCTTGTGGCCTTCCTTCTCGTCCACCAGCAGCACGCTGTAACCGGGGCTGCTGCCCGCCATCATCTCGGCGGCGTGCTGCAGCTCCTCCTGCGTCGGGTCGGCGGGCAGCGCCGCGGCCCGGTTCTGCATCTCCTGCCGGAAGTCGCCGAGGGCGGCGTCCTGGGTCCGGGTCAGGACGGCCTCGCGGTTGAGCCAGTACGCGATCCCGGACGCGGACACGGCGGCCGTCAGCGCGACCAGTGCGAACACGACGAGGAGCCGCAGCCGCAGGCTGGTCCAGCGCCGGCCCGCGAACAGGGCTCTGATCACTGCGGGGAGTCCAGTCGGTAGCCGACGCCCCGCACGGTACGGATCAGGGTGGGCGACGAGGGCACTTCCTCGACCTTGGCGCGCAGCCGCTGCACACAGGCGTCGACGAGGCGCGAGTCGCCCAGGTAGTCGTGCTCCCACACCAGCCGCAGCAGCTGCTGGCGGGAGAGCGCCTGGCCGGGGCGGCGGCTGAGCTCCAGGAGCAGCCGCAGCTCGGTCGGGGTGAGCTGGAGGTCCTCGCCGTTCTTGGTCACCGTCATGGCGTTGCGGTCGATGACCAGCGAGCCGAAGACGGCGGAGTCGGTGGCCTCGCGCTCACCACGGCGCAGCACGGCCCGGATGCGGGCGTCGAGGACCCGCCCCTGGACGGGCTTGACGACGTAGTCGTCCGCTCCCGACTCCAGGCCGACGACCACGTCGATGTCGTCGTTGCGCGCGGTGAGCAGGATGATCGGCAGCTGGTCGGTGCGCCGGACGCGCCGGCACACCTCGAAGCCGTCGATGCCGGGCAGCATGACGTCGAGCACGATCAGATCGGGCCGCTGCTCGCGCAGCAGTTTGAGGCCGTCCTCGCCCGTCGCCGCGGTGGCCACACGGTGGCCCTGGCGAGTCAGGGAGAGTTCGAGGGCCGTGCGGATGGCGTCGTCGTCCTCGATGAGCAACAGGAAGGGCACGGGCTCATTCTGTCCCATCGCCCCTCGGGACTTCGACCGCCCTGCACCTCGAATCCACGGGCGGCCTCCGCGCGGCCTCCGCAGGGCTCCGGCGCGGCTCCCGCCGGGACCCTGTGACAGGCCTGTGACAGTCGAAGGACACCCCGGTTATGTCGGGCGGGCAGTCTTCTTGGCAACGGACCAGACAGACTCCACGACGGGGGGCGCGAGATGAACACGCTGCACAGCATCAACACCAGCGCGGTTGTCACGCGGCTGCACGATGTGAACCGCCGCACGGCAATCCGTACGGCGACGGCCCCTTCCCGGCGGCCGGCGCACGTGGTGGCCATCGACGCGAAGACCTACGAGCGCCCCTCCGTCCCCGCCCAGCGCACGCCGGGCTCCACGGACGCCCCGGACTCCTCCAACGAGGCCGAGTTCACGGCGTACGTCCAGGAGCGGCGGGCCGCCCTTTACGCGACGGCCTTCCACCTGACCGGCGACCGCTACGAGGCCGAGGACCTGCTGCAGACCGCGCTGTTCTCCACGTACCGCGCCTGGGACCGCATCAGCGACAAGGCCGCCGTCGGCGGGTACCTGCGCCGCACGATGACGAACCTGCACATCAGCGCCTGGCGCCGGCGCAAGCTGAACGAGTACCCGACGGAAGAGCTGCCGGAGACGGCCTCGGACACGGACGCCATGGGCGGTACGGAACTGCGCGCCGTGCTGTGGCAGGCGCTCACCCGCATCCCGGAGCCGCAGCGCACGATGCTGGTGCTCCGGTACTACGAGGGCCGCACGGACCCGGAGATCGCGGAGATCCTCGGCATCAGCGTCGGCACGGTGAAGTCGAGCATCTGGCGTTCGCTGCGCCGCATGCGCGAGGACGAGGCGCTGAGCTTCGGCCGCGACGAGTCGGAGTCCTTCGAGGACCTGGTCGCGTAGCAGCGGCCTCCACAAGACCAAAGGGCCAGGGGGCCCGTCCTGCGGGGGTGGGACGGGGGCCACGGGGGCAAAGGGCGGGATCGAGCGGACGGGGGTCCGCACGGTCCCGCCCTTTGGCGTGCTTGCTTTCCAGCCGTCCGGCGCTTGAGGACCGGGGACACACCCAGCCCCGCCGGCGTTTGAGGCGCGGGTCCGGGCAGCGCCCGGGGAACGGTGGAAGGGCGGGTAGGGGAAAGCCCCGCAGGGCCCGGCAAGCACGGCCCGGCCGGGGCAGCGACGGCTACGCCCGGGCCACGGCCCGGTGGCGCCCCGCCGCGGCGGCGGCCAAGCGCCCGAGCGCCTCGTCACGACCGCACGCGTGAGCCCCCAGCGCGGTGTGCCGGGCCACGATCCCGCGCTCGGCCCGCATCAGCCGCCACCCGCGCCGCAGCAGCATCGGCACCGACTTGCGGCCCTCGCGCAGGTCACGGGCCAGGCGGCGCCGGAAGGTGGTGCTGGGCCGCCCGCGCAGGCAGATCGCGTCCGCCAGCAGCCCCAGCTCCTGGCACCGCACGACGACGTCCGCCGCGAAGATCCCCTCGGCTATGAACAGCGGGGTCCGGGCGATGTCCAGCGCCTCCGTACCGGTCCGCGAGGAGGTGGCGATGTCGTAGACGGGGACCTCGGTCCGCCCGGCCGCACACAGCTCGGCGATCGCGGCCACGGCCGCCTCCGCGTCCCAGGACAGCGGGGAGTCCCAGTCGATGTCGGCGCTGCCCTCGACGAACGGGAGGGTCGGGTCGTCGCCGTCCTTGTAGAAGTCGTCCAGGCGCAGCACGGGCAGCCCGGAACGGGCCGCCAGCGAGGACTTGCCGGAGCCCGAGGGCCCGGTCAGCAGGACGACACGCGTAGGCAAAGGAGAGGAACAGCTCACGGAACAACAGTTTGACTCCTCCCCCTCCCAAAGACAAAAGGCGGGGAAATTCCGGCTCACGCAGCCTGGCAGCCCGGCGGGCCGGCAGGTCTTCCACGATCAGCGCCGGCCGGGTCGAGACCTGCCCGGAGGAGCATCACGCGTGCGGAGTTCTTGTCTCTGGGAGAGACGGCTCCACACGCGGTGCACGTGTACGTGCGCTCCGACAGCGGTAGTGCGTGCTTGGCTCTCGCTCCGCACCGTCCGCAGTCCATGGTGGTGTGCGACGGGTGCACCACTCCCCAGTCGATCCCGATCACCGCACCCGTGGCCGGCAGCGGCCGGATTTCGGCAGGGACGACGAAGGACGCGTACCAGTGGCCGAGGCTGTCGCGGTAGATCCGCACGCTCGACGGGGCCGCCGGAAGGGCGCGGGACCACACCACGGTCAGGAAGGCTTTGGCCCGAGACTTCCCGAAGTCCCGAATCAACTGCTGCTGCGGAACGCTGCTGCCGTCACTCAACCAGGGGTTGTGCTTACGGGCCTCGGTCACCATCCGGTCCAGCCGGGCCGGACCACACTCCTCGTTCTCGGCCCGGGCCTTCTTCGATCGGGCGCAGCACTCGTTCCAGAGCCACCGACACCGCGCCCACTCAGCCGACAACCCGGCGAGCGCGGTGGAAGACACGCGAAGCCGGAAGGTGAACCGGGCGCACCCGGGCTCCTCGACCTCGGTCGGTGCCTTCATGCCGCGAACGTAACGGCGTGCTGCGTCGCCTTCCCGGTGATCCCCAGGGATCTCCTCGAACGAGTGATGGCGCCCAGGTCGAGATACCGGTGGACCCTCCCGTCTCGCTACGCTGCGTGCGCACGCGATCACGACTCCGTACGAGCCCACAGGCGGGAACCCATGGCACGTCACGCAGCCCCCAAAGCACCCCTCCCCAAGGCGCTGCGCAGCGCAGGTCTGACCCTCTCGATGGCCGGCGCGGCCCTCGCGATGGCCGCCGGCGGCGCCCAGGCGGGCGAGCTCGATGTTCCGGCGGCCCTGGCAGGTGTCTCCGACCCGATCTCGAACCTCAAGGTCAATCCCCTGGCCCACACCGGCGTGGACCCGCTCGACAACGGCATCGCCACCCAGGTCGCGGACTTCCCCTCCGTCGGCACCGGCATGGTCACGGGCATCCTGACGCAGGGGCCGTCGGTCGGCGAGCTGCCCACCGCCGCGGCGTCGTCCCTCCTGGGGCCCCTGACGGGCGGCAAGTAGCTCCCGTAGGGCACGTGGGTCCGGAGGCCGCGCCGGCGTGGGGGCATGAAGAGGCCCCGGCAGCGCGGGGGACGCCGCCGGGGCCCGTCTTCGGGGGCGGGGTCCGCTAGTAGGAAGACCCGCCCGCGCCCAGCGACCCGGTCGGGTGCCAGACCGTCTTGGTTTCCAGGAACGCCGTCATGCGCGCCGTACCCGGGTCCGCGCTCCAGTCGTCCACAGGCTGTGGACGCAGGACGCGCTTGAGGTTGTCCGCGGCCGCGATCTCCAGCTCCTTGGCCAGCGCCTCGTCGGCTCCGGCCAGGTCGATCGCGTTGACGTCCTGGTGGGACGCCAGGTGCGGGCCCATCTCCGCGGCCTTGCCGGAGAGGATGTTGACCACGCCGCCGGGCAGGTCGGAGGTGGCCAGCACCTCGCCGAGGGAGAGGGCGGGGAGGGGGGACTTCTCCGAGGCGATGACGACGACCGTGTTGCCGGTCGCGATGACCGGGGCGATCACGGAGACCAGGCCCAGGAAGGACGAGGCCTGCGGGGCGACGACGGTGACGACGCCCGTCGGCTCCGGGGTGGAGAGGTTGAAGAACGGGCCCGCGACCGGGTTGGCCCCGCCCACGATCTGGCCGATCTTGTCGGTCCAGCCCGCGTACCAGACCCAGCGGTCGATGGCCGCGTCGACGACGGCCGCGGCCTTCGCCTTGGACAGGCCCTCCGCCTCGCCGACCTCGCGGACGAACTGCTCGCGGCGGCCCTCCAGCATCTCGGCGACGCGGTAGAGGATCTGGCCGCGGTTGTACGCGGTCGCGCCCGACCAGCCGCCGAAGGCCTTGCGGGCGGCGACGACCGCGTCCCGGGCGTCCTTGCGGGAGGACAGCGGGGCGTTGGCCAGCCACTTGCCCTTGGAGTCGCTCACCTCGTACACCCGGCCGCTCTCGGAGCGGGGGAACTTGCCCCCGACGTACAGCTTGTAGGTCTTGAAGACGCTCAGACGCGTCGAAGAAGACTCAGACATCGAGGTAGCCCTCCAGGCCGTGACGGCCGCCTTCGCGCCCGAAGCCCGACTCCTTGTAGCCGCCGAAGGGCGAGGTCGGGTCGAACTTGTTGAACGTGTTGGCCCACACCACACCCGCACGGAGCTTGTTGGCGACCGCGAGGATGCGGCTGCCCTTCTCCGTCCAGATGCCGGCGGACAGGCCGTACTGGCTGTTGTTGGCCTTGGCGACGGCCTCGTCGGGCGTACGGAAGGTCAGCACGGACAGCACCGGGCCGAAGATCTCGTCGCGGGCGACGGTGTGCGACTGGGAGACGTTCGTGAAGAGCGTCGGGGCGAACCAGTAGCCGGCGTTCGGCAGTTCGCACGGCGCCGACCAGCGCTCGGCGCCCTCCGCCTCGCCGGTGTCCGCGAGGGCGGTGATCCGGGCGAGCTGCTCGGCGGAGTTGATCGCGCCGATGTCGGTGTTCTTGTCGAGCGGGTCACCCAGGCGCAGCGTGGTCAGCCGGCGCTTGAGCGAGTCGATCAGCTCGTCGTGGATCGACTCCTGGACCAGGAGGCGCGAGCCCGCGCAGCAGACCTGGCCCTGGTTGAAGAAGATGCCGCTGACGATGCCCTCGACGGCCTGGTCGATGGGGGCGTCGTCGAAGACGATGTTGGCGCCCTTGCCGCCCAGCTCCAGGGTGACCTTCTTGGAGGTGCCGGCGACCTGGCGCGCGATGGCCTTGCCGACGGCGGTGGAGCCGGTGAAGGCGACCTTGTTCACGTCCGGGTGCTCGACGAGGGCCGCGCCCGCGTCCCCGTACCCGGTGAGGATGTTGACGACGCCCTTGGGCAGGCCCGCCTGGCGGCAGATGTCCGCGAAGAAGAGCGCGGAGAGGGGGGTCGTCTGGGCCGGCTTGAGCACGACCGTGTTGCCCGTGGCGAGCGCCGGGGCGATCTTCCAGGCGAGCATCATCAGCGGGAAGTTCCACGGGATGACCTGGCCGGCCACGCCGAGGGGGCGCGGGTTCGCGCCGTAGCCCGCGTGGTCGAGCTTGTCGGCCCAGCCCGCGTAGTAGAAGAAGTGCGCGGCGACGAGCGGCAGGTCCGCGTCGCGGGTCTCCCGGATCGGCTTGCCGTTGTCGAGGGTCTCCAGGACGGCCAGCTCGCGGCTGCGCTCCTGGATGATCCGGGCGATGCGGAAGAGGTACTTGGCGCGCTCGGAGCCGGGCAGCGCGGACCACTTCTCGAAGGCCTTGCGGGCGGCCTTCACGGCGCGGTCCACATCGGCGGCGCCGGCCTGCGCGATCTCGGCGAGGACCTCTTCGGAGGCCGGGGAGACGGTCTTGAAGACCTTGCCGTCCGCCGCGTCGGTGAACTCGCCGTCGATGAACAGCCCGTAGGAGGGCGCGATGTCGACGACGGAACGGGACTCGGGGGCGGGTGCGTACTCGAATGCGGATGCCATGGCGATCAGTCCACCGTCACGTAGTCGGGACCGGAGTACCGGCCGGTGCTCAGCTTCTGGCGCTGCATCAACAGGTCGTTGAGCAGGCTGGAGGCTCCGAAGCGGAACCAGTGGTTGGACAGCCAGTCCTCGCCCACGGTCTCGTTGACCAGGACCAGGAACTTGATCGCGTCCTTGGTGGTCCGGATCCCGCCGGCCGGCTTCACGCCGATCTGGATTCCAGTCTGCGCCTTGAAGTCGCGGACGGCTTCGAGCATGAGGAGCGTGTTCGCGGGCGTCGCGTTGACCCCGACCTTGCCGGTGGACGTCTTGATGAAGTCGGCCCCGGCCATCATGCCGATCCAGGAGGCGCGGCGGATGTTGTCGTACGTGGACAGCTCGCCGGTCTCGAAGATCACCTTGAGGCGGGCCGCGCTGCCGTCGGGGCGGACGCAGGCCTCCTTCACGGAGCGGATCAGCTCGTAGGTGTCGAGGTAGCGGCCGGCGAGGAAGGCGCCACGGTCGATGACCATGTCGATCTCGTCGGCGCCGGCGGCCACGGCGTCGGCCGTGTCGGCGAGCTTGACGGGCAGGGCCGCGCGGCCGGCCGGGAAGGCGGTGGCGACGGAGGCGACCTTGACGTCGGCGCCGTTCAGGGCGGCCTTCGCGGTGGCCACCATGTCGGGATACACGCAGACGGCGGCCGTCATGGGCGTGGTGCGGTCGGTCGGATCGGGGTTGGCTGCCTTGGCGGAGAGCGCCCGGACCTTGCCCGGGGTATCCGCGCCTTCCAGCGTCGTCAGGTCGATCATCGAGATGGCGAGGTCGATGGCGTACGCCTTGGCCGTCGTCTTGATCGAGCGGGTGCCGAGGGAGGCCGCGCGGGCCTCCAGGCCGACAGCGTCGACGCCGGGCAGCCCGTGCAGGAAGCGGCGCAGCGCACTGTCGGACGTCGTCACGTCAGCGAATGCGGTGAGGGTGGTGGGCATGGTCACCACATGAGCATATCTACGCGCGTAGCGACCTGTCACCCCCCTCTGCCGATTCGAGGGGATCCGCGAGGGAATCGACCCGTCCGTTCCGACACGCGTTCGGGTGTTACACGGCCGGGACGGGAGGCGGATCCTCCGGCCTCACCAGGTTCGTAGTTTTGTCCCAGCAGCCCGCCACACCTGACCCGGCCGAACCAGACCGAAACAGACTCGTCGCGGCATGCGGCTCTCCCTGCCCACTTCCGACCACACCCGGAGTCGTCATGCGTACCGCCCTCGCCCTTCGCACCTCGATCACCACCGCCGCCCTCGCGGGCGCGATGCTCTTGCCTGCCGCCGGCAGTGCCTTCGCCGCGCCGGTCACCTCGGCGCCCCAGGCGGCCGCCGCCTCCGAGTGCAGGGTGGGCCCGAAGAACCAGCCCCTGGGCGCGGGGATACGTGCCGACCTCTACTTCGGCTCGAGCGGCCCGGAGGCGTTCCTCTTCGAGGGCGGCGACGAGCGCGGCTTCGCCCGCCTCGAGATCAACGAGCCCTCGCTGCCGAAATCCCAGGGCATCATCGTCCGGATCCTGAACCCGCGCAGTGCCGCGCCCGTCCTCGAGTGGAAGACCCAGGGCGGCGCCAACGCCGCCTTCGGCCGGGCCTCGTTCCCGAAGCTTCCCAAGGGGTGCAAGCCGAATTACGAGCTCACCGAGACCAAGCCGGCTCCGAAGCCCACCACCCCGGCCCAGGCGAAGCCGAAGCCGCAGACGGTCGTGGTTCCGAAGGGGCCGGTCGCCGCGGGCGCCGAGCTCGGTACGGAGACCACCGGGAACGCGGGCGCCCCGATCGCGGTCGCCGGCGCCGGGGTCCTCTCGGTGGGCCTCCTGCTCGGTGCGGCCTTCGCGGTCCGTGCCCGCAGGGCCCGCTCCCGCGGCTGATCACGGCCCCGGTACCCCGGTTCCGCCTCCTCCGGCGGGCCGCCCTCGTGGTGGCCCGCCGGAGGGCGTTTCGGCCCCGTCGCGACCTCGTACGGATCGAAGACGAGTGTGCTGGTCGGACAATCGTTCGCTGTTACGCAGCCATGACAGGACGACCACGTTCCGGTCGATCAAGATCCGTAGATTTCTCATCAGCAGCCCCGCAGACCTGACCGGACGAAATCCCGACAGCGACACCGCGGCATGCGACTCTCCGCCCCTTCCCAGACAATGCTTCCAGGAGTCGTTATGCGTACCGCCCTCCGTACCTCGATCGTCACCGCCGCCCTCGCCGGAGCGCTCCTGGCGCCCGCCGCGACGGCCATCGCCGCGCCCGCCGCGCAGGCCGTGACGGCCGTGACCTCGACGTCGGTGCTGTCCGCGAACACGTCGACGGACGACCGCTACGACGGCGAGACCGTCCTGGTCGCCAAGGGCCGCATCGCCGTGCTCCGCAACGGAGCCGAGGGCCCCGAGGTCTGGATCCGCGCCGTCTCCCCCGACTGGAAGCCGGGCGACGGCTGGGCCGGCCGCGTCCTGGCCAAGCTCGACCCCACCCACAAGCGTGCCGTCATCGAGGGCATCGAGTACGACCTGCGGAAGGTCGAGGTCGGCCAGGACAAGAACCGCTACGGCCTCAACGTCCACGTGTTGGGCGAGGGCGCCTCCAACGGCTGGTACCTGCTGCCCAAGGCCACCCCCGCCACCAAGCCCGCGCCCAAGCCGACGGCCAAGCCCACCGCCAAGCCCACTGCGAAGCCCGCCGAGCAGCCCGCCGCGAAGCCGGCCGCCGTGCCCGCCGCCAAGCCGCAGACCGCCGTCGTCCCCAAGGGCCCCGTCGCCGCGGGCGCCGAACTCACCGAAGCCTCCGAAGCCGCCGAAGATTCCGAGAGCACGCAGACCGTCGCCGCGGACACCGACAACACCACCACCGCGGCCACCGGCGCCGCCCTCATCGCGATACTCGCCGGTCTCGGCACCACCTTCGCCGTCCGCGCCCGCAAGGCCCGCGTCCGCGGCTGAACCGTCCTGCCCCGAGCCACTCGTTCCCGCTTCCGGCGGGCCACCCCACGGTGGCCCGCCGCAGGCCGTTTCCCCGGAGCCGACCCCATGGATCACCGCCCGTCCCGCCGACGCCCGCTGCTCGCCGCCGCCCTGCTCGGCCCGCTGGCCCTGGTCGCCCTGACCGGGTGCGGCGGTGCCGCACCGGCCGCCACTCCGCCGCCGCACGTCGCCGAGACCTCCGCCGCTCCCGTGCCCGCCCCGGCCGCGCCGTCGGCTTCGCCGTCGCCCGCCGCGGCTCTGCCCGCCTCCGCGCCCGTCCGGGTACGGATCGCCTCGGCCGGCGTGGACGCCTCGCCGGTACTGGAGCTCGGGCTGGCCTCCGACGGCTCGGTCCAGGTGCCCTCCGTAGCCGACGGGGACAAGATCGGCTGGTACACCAAGGGCGTCACCCCCGGCGAGACCGGCCCGGCGGTGCTGATCGGCCACTTCGACACCGCGCGCGGGCCGGCCGTCCTGCGCAACGTCTCGCGCGTCCACACCGGCGACGAGATCAGGGTGACCAGGGCGGACGGCACCGAAGCCGTCTTCCGGGTGCGCGAGCTGGAGCAGGTGGACAAGAAGGAGTTCCCCACCGCGAAGGTCTACGGGGACACCCCGCGCCCCGAGCTGCGCGTGATCACCTGCGGCGGTGAAATCACCGACGGTCACCGCCCCGACAACATCATCCTGTACGCCGATCTCGTGGGGTGAGACGGCTTGAGGCAGAATCGGCCGCATGAGCAGCGATCAGCCCACCGAAGAGCCGGCGTACGACGACCGGGTCTACCGCTCCCCGATGGCCACCGTCACCGGGGTGGTGCTGCTCGCCCTGCTCGCGTGGCTCTGCGGCGACGCCGTGGTGCGGGGTCACGGGAACGTCCCGTGGATCGCCCTCGCCGTCGTCCTGTGCCTGGCTCCGCTCATCGTCGCGTTCACGGTCCGTCCGGCCGTCTTCGCCAACGCCGACCGGCTGCGCGTGCGCAACCCCTTCCGGGTCATCGAGCTCCCCTGGGCCGCCGTCGACAGCCTGCGGGCCCGGTTCTCCGCCGAGGTGCTCGCGGAGGGGGCGACGTACCAGCTCTGGTCGATCCCGGTCTCCCTGCGGGAGCGCAACAAGGCCAACCGCCGCCAGACGCGCCGGCTCGGCCTGGGCAACGGGCAGAGCAAGACGCCGGACGAGGAAGTCCGCCGCGCCTCCGCCGACCGGACCATGGACGAACTGCGGACGCTGCTCGAGCGCGGTGCATCGCGGGCCGGCGCCCAGGGCTCGGTGAAGGTCTCCTGGTCGTACGAGATCATCGCGCCCTCCGTGATCGGCGCGCTGATCCTGATTGTGCTCCTCGCCACCGGCTGACCGGCGGTTTCCCCGGAACCGCGGGGGCCGGAACCCGCGTCTCCACTGGCGTGCACCGTCTCAAGGGCAAGCGTGTCAAGGGCAGCGGCAGCGCCGCCGTACAGCTGTGGATCCGGCTTCTCGCCGGGGTCCTGCTGGGCGCCCACCTCCTCCTCGTCGGCTGGCTGATGCTGCGCCCGCTGGACGTGCCCTGGGCGGCTGCCGCCAATCTGACCCCGCTGGAGGGGATCAGGGTGGACCTCTCCTACGGATCCCTGGAGGCCGCCCGCCGGATCGGCGGCGGGCTGGCGCTGCTGGCCCCGCTCGGGGTGCTGCTGCCGCTGCTCAGCGGCCGGGTGGAGCTCGCGCCGCTGGCGACCTGGTCCTCGCTGGCCCGGACGGCCGCCGCGGGCGCGCTGGTCTCGGTCGGCATCGAGATGCTGCAGACGGCGGTCCCGGGGCAGGTGGTCGATGTGGATTCGGTGCTGCTGAACACCCTCGGCGTGATGCTCGCGCACCTGGCCGTCGTCCCGGCCCTGAGGGCCCGGCTGCGGCGTTCTCAGGGGGCGACCCCGAGAATTACCAGGGTCGGGCTCGGCCCTTGGACCGACGTTCTGTCCTCTGTTCAGCGGGAGTATTGAGGCATCGCGGGAAAACATCCCGCGGCCCGCACAACGACCGAGGAGAGACCATGAGCGCCCTTGCCCGCCCCCGTGACGGACGATGGATCGGCGGAGTCTGTGCCGGTCTGGCGCGTCGCTTCGGAATATCCGCGAACACGATGCGGATCATCTTCGTCGTCTCGTGCCTGCTGCCCGGCCCGCAGTTCCTCCTTTACCTGGCGCTGTGGGTGCTCCTGCCGAACGAGAAGTCGAGCACGGCTTCCGCCGCGACCGGCTGGTAGTCGGCAGGACCCGGAATTCAGCGCGCGGCGCGGACCTTCTGGAGTTGCTTGTCCGCGACCTCGTGCGGGACCTGGGGGGTCTGGCGGCCGCCCGTGACGTTGAGTGCCATGAGGCGCACGACGGTGTCGCCCTGGCGTACGACGACCAGGTGGACCTGGGCGGTGACGCCTTCGGCGGCCGCGGTCGTGGTCCAGCTGACGCTCTCGTCGCCGCCCGTCTTGTAGTCGGCCGCCTTCACGTCGCGGTACGTGCCGCTCTGCTTCTCGACGGTGGCGGTGAAGCCGCCGGCGCAGGCGGCCACGGAGTCCTTCAGCCGGGCGATCAGCGTCTTGGCGTCGGACTCGGCGTAGGAGCTGACGGAGGCGGAGACGGCCAGGCCCAGCTGCTTCTGGGAGCCGATGCCCCGGTTGACGGTCTCGCGTGCGGCCGGGTCGGGCTTGTCGCCCATGATGTCGGCGAGTGGCTGGCAGGCCTTGCGGTCCGCCTGCGGCTGGCCGTCGGGGGCGTTCGGGTTCTTGCCGTTCGCGGAGATCTGGTAGCCGGTCAGGTCGCCCTGTTGCAGGGCGGAGCGCTCCAGCCTGCTGGAGGCCGGCTTGGGGCCGGTCGTGCCGCCGGTGCCGCCCGTGTCACCGGATCCGCCGGTGCCCGCGGAGCCGGAGGATCCCTCCGGGCCGGAAGCGCCGGCCGAGCCTGCCGACGCGGACTGCCCGGGCGCGCTCGCGGAGCCCTTCGGGTCCGGGCCCTTGCCGGAGGCGGGGGTGTTCGTACTGCCGCAGCCCACCGTCGCGGAGAGCAGGGCGGGGATCAGCACGGCCGTGGCCGTTCGTGCCTTCATGCGCATGGTCGAGACCTCATACCCAGGGTTTTGGCGGGCAGTTGGCGGCGATCCTGGCACATGACGCGACGCGGCACACACCTGGTCGAAAAGGCGTGCGCCGCGTGGGCGTGCGTGCGAATCGCGTACGGGTCGCGTACGGATCCGGCAGGGGATCCGGAGTGGATCAGGCGCCGAGGCCGCTGGTCGGCAGACCACCGAGCAGGCCGGTCACCGTGCCGAGCGCGGCGGCCGGGTCGGTCGCCTCGGGGGCCTTCTGGCCCTCGTCGGCGGTCACGTGCTGCTGGCTGGTCGCGCCCTGGACGGCGCCCGTGACGGTACCCAGCGCGTCACCGAGACCGACGGCGGGGACGGCCGAGGCGGTACCGGCGGCGACGGCGGCAAAGGCGGCACCGAGAGCGGCAACACCGAGGGTCTTGGCAGCTGACTGCTTCATGAAGAATCGTCCTTGCGACGGGGAAATGAGCGGCTCCGCAAACTAGTCACTTCAAACCCCCTCCCGCAAACATCATTAAATACGAGAAAGCGCCCGGGAATTGCTCCTCCCGGGCGCTTTCAGTCCGTCACGCCATGGCCTAGGCCGAGACGGAACCGCTGGTGGAAGCGGTTTGACGGAACAGCCATTCCGACTTCAGCTCCGCATAACCGGGCTTGATCACGTCGTTGATCATGGCCAGGCGTTCATCGAAAGGAATGAACGCGGACTTCATCGCATTGACCGTGAACCACTGCATGTCGTCGAGCGAGTAGCCGAAGGTGTCGACAAGGTGCTCGAACTCGCGGCTCATGCTGGTACCGCTCATCAGCCGGTTGTCGGTGTTGACGGTCAGCCTGAAGTGCAGTTTCCGCAGCAGGCCGATCGGGTGCTCGGCATAGGAGACCGCCGCGCCCGTCTGCAGGTTCGACGTCGGGCACATCTCCAGCGGGATCCGCTTGTCCCGGACGTACGAGGCCAGGCGGCCCAGCGTCACGGAGCCGTCGGCGGCGACCTCGATGTCATCGATGATCTTCACGCCGTGGCCGAGCCGGTCGGCGCCGCACCACTGCAGGGCCTGCCAGATCGACGGCAGGCCGAAGGCCTCGCCCGCGTGGATGGTGAAGTGGTTGTTCTCGCGCTTGAGGTACTCGAAGGCGTCGAGGTGGCGGGTGGGAGGGAACCCGGCCTCGGCACCGGCGATGTCGAAGCCGACGACGCCCTTGTCGCGGTAGCGGTTGGCCAGTTCCGCGATCTCCAGCGCGCGGGCCGCGTGCCGCATGGCGGTCAGCAGCGCGCCGACGCGGATCCGGTGGCCGTTGGCCTTCGCGCGGCGCTCGCCCTCGCGGAAGCCCTCGTTGACCGTCTCGACGACCTCTTCGAGGGTCAGGCCGGCTTCCAGGTGCTGCTCCGGCGCGTAGCGGATCTCCGCGTAGACGACGCCGTCCTCGGCGAGGTCCTCGGCACACTCGGCGGCCACCCGGAAGAGGGCCGCCTTCGTCTGCATGACCGCACAGGTGTGGGCGAACGTCTCCAGGTACCGCGGGAGGGAGCCGGAGTCGGCGGCTTCCCGGAACCAGATGCCGAGCTTGTCGGCGTCGCTCTCGGGAAGGTTCTCGTAGCCGACCTCGCGGGCCAGCTCGATGATGGTCCCGGGGCGCAGCCCACCGTCGAGGTGGTCGTGCAGGAGCACCTTCGGGGAGCGGCGGATCTGATCCGGGGTGGGCAGGTTGGGGGTCTCGCTCGTCATCTGGGCACTCTAGCTCCTACGCGCGTAGAGCGGTGAGGCGGTGGCCACCGCCGATATGTAACAGTGACCGCGCGGACGGGTGGCGTACACCTCCGCGTCTGAGACTGTTCCGTCATGGCACAGCATGCGCCGCCGGCGCGCGGGGCCCGCCTGGGGCGGGCGGCCGGCGCGACCGGCTCGGTCTCAACGGTCAGTGGTGTGGTGCTCCTTCTCCCCGGAGCGTCCAGATTGTCCCCCGGTCCGGTGCGTCCGCTGGCGCGGGCCCTGGCCCGTGCGGGCGCGGCGGACGGGCTGGTCACGCACCAGGTCATCCACGGCGCGGGAACCCGCGAAGGGGACGCCGAGTGGGCCGCGGACGAGGTGGTGCGGCGGTACGGGGACGTGCCGGTGTGCCTGGCCGGCTACGACGCGGGCGGCCGGGCGGCGCTCGCCGCGGCGGGCCACGAAGCCGTCAACTCCGTTCTGGCACTCGCCCCTTCGCTCTCCCGCCCGTCGGACACGGACTCCCCCGAACCGGTGAAGCAGCTCTCGGGCCGCCGGGTCCTGATCGTGCACGGCACCAACGACGCCCGCAGCGACCCGGAGTTGTCCTACCGATTGGCGACCCGGGCGAAGAAGGCGAACCGCACGACGTGCCGCTTCGAGGTGCACTCCGACGGACACGGACTGCGCGAGCACCAGGACGAAGTCGTGGCCCTGTCCGTGGACTTCGTCCTGGGTTCCGTGTTCTCGGGGCCCTACTCGCGGCCCGTCACCGACGCCCTGGCGGCTCCCCCGCCGCTGGGCCTGCGGATGCCGCTGGCCTCCGGCTACGGGCGGTCCCTGCGCGGCTGAAGGCGCCGGAGCGCAAGGCCCCGGTACGGGAGCGGCCGGAGCGCCAGGATGCGGTGGTGGTCGCGCGAGGCCGTCCGTGCCGGCCGCGCCGTCCCCTCCCGGTCGGATGACACGGGCGGGCCCGGCGCGACCACCTTGAGGCACACGCCCGCGCGAGGGCGCGGTGCCATGACGGCGAAGCGCGGACTCAGGATGCCCGCGCCCTCCCCCGAGAACGCCGTGGTACCACTGTGCCGGTTAGGCCTATCCTCACGAAGATCGGAGGGCATCGTCTTGACGCCTTGCGGGAACACGAGGGGTTTACACATCGGCACAGTCCGGGACGAATATGTATATGCCATCGGATGAAACGGACCAACTGAGCTCCGTGGCCCGGCGTCTTTACGCGTACGCGGCCGAACGGCACGCCTTCTCCGAGGCGGAGGCCGGCGAGGCGCTCGGTGAGTCCGTCGGCGCCGCCGTCGCCGAACTCGCGGCGGCCCACCTGATCCAGCCCCGCTCCCGTCGGGTCGCCGCCACGGACGGCAGCTGCCCCGACGGGCCGGCGCGGACGTGCTGGAGCGCCGTGTCCCCGCAGGCCGCGGTGGCCCGGACACTGGCCCCGCTGGCGCTGCGGGTGCGCGAGACCCACGACGAGATGGACCGGCTGCGCGGCCGGCTGGAGGAACTGCTCCCCGCGTACGAGGCGGGCACCGACCTGCGCGCCCGGGGCGGGGCGAACGCCCTGGAGCTGGTCACCGACCCGGCCGCCCTGCAGGACCTGATCGGGGAGCTCGTCGCCTCGGCCGAGTCCGAGGTGCTGACCTGCCACCCGGGCGGCGGCCGCAGCACGGCCACCCTGGAGGGGGCGGTGGTGCGGGACGAGGCGATGCTGGCCCGGGGCGTGCGGATGCGCACCCTCTACCAGCACACCGCCCGCTACTCCCGCCCGACGGCCGCCTACGTGGAGCGGGTGACCGCGCTCGGCTCGCAGGTCCGTACCGTCGGCGACGGGCTGATGCGGATGATCCTCGTCGACCGGCACACCGGGCTGATGGAGGTGCAGGACGACATCAAGGCGGCGCTGGTGGTGCGCGAGCCCAACGTCGTCCAGTTCATGGCGCAGACCTTCGAGCGCACCTGGGCGGAGGCCGAGCCCTTCAACACCACCATCGGGCCGGACCAGGCCCGTTCCATCTCCGACGAGCTGCGCCAGACCATCGTGCGGCTGCTGGCGGAAGGGCTGGAGGACAAGGTCATCGCCCGGCGGCTGGGCATGTCGGAGCGGACCTGTCAGCGCCACATCGCCGAGATCATGCGGGCGGTGGGGGCCAAGTCCCGCTTCCAGGCCGGGTTCCTGCTGTCGGCTACGGCCGCGGCGACGGCCTCCGCGGCCACCGCCGCCTCCGAGGCCCCGCTCACTCCCCACCCGGCTGGAGCTCCGGAATCAGCCGCCCCCGGCGGGACAGCAGAAACTTCTTGAACTCCGCCACCGGCGGCGTGTCGGGGTGCCCGTCGAGCCAGGCCACCCCGATCTCGCGGACGGCCCGCGGGGCGGTGACCGTCAGCTCGACGACCCCGGGCCGGGCCACCGCGGGCGGCGGCAGCAGCGCCACGCCCAGACCGGCGGCGACGAGGCCGCGCAGGGTCTCGGCCTCCTCGCCCTCGAAGGCGACCCGGGGCGTGAACCCGGCCTCCGCGCACAGGTCGTCGGTGATGCGGCGCAGCCCGTAGCCGGGCTCCAGGGTGACGAAGGTTTCCTCGGCGGCCTCCGCGAGGCGGATGCGCTTGCGCGTCGCGAGCCGGTGGTCGTCGGGGACCACCAGGCGCAGCCGCTGCTCGTCGAGCCGGCGGGCCACCAGGTCCGGGGCGTCGGGCAGCGGCGAGGTCAGGCAGAGGTCGAGCTCGCCCGCGCGCAGCTTCTCCAACATGGCCTCGCCGTAGTTCTGGACCAGGGAGAACCGTACGCCGGGGTGGTCGGCCCGGAAGGCCCGGATCAGACCGGGCACGGTCTCGGGGCCCAGGGTGTGCAGGAAGCCGAAGGCGACCTTGCCGAAGGACGGGTCGGCGTCCTGCTGCACGGAGCCGGCGGCGCGGGCGATCTCGGCCAGCGAGCGTTCCGCCGAGGCGAGGAAGGTGCGGCCGGCGGTGGTGAGCGCGACCGTACGGCCCTTGCGGGCGAACAGCGTGACGCCCAGGTCCTGTTCGAGGCGGACCATGGCCCGCGACAGGGTGGACTGCGGGACGCCCAGCTCGTGCGCGGCGCGGGTGACGTGCTCGTGCCGGGCGACGGCGACGAAGTACGCGAGGCGCGGGGCCAGCGCATGTGTCACGGCCATGTCTTCTTCGTAACGACTCATCGATAGGCACCCATCTGACCTGCGCTGATGCACGGATGGATTGATTATCGCGAATCTGTGCATTGGACGCATGAAAAGGAGGAGCCTACGGTCGTACGCATGCCTCCCGCTCATACCGGGGCACCCGTCATCCCGGGTGCCTCCACCCCGTCGTTCCCCGCCTCCGCACCCGAGGCGCACGAGCCCGGCCGTCCCGGCTACCGCCGCCTCAGCCTCGCGCTCTTCGCCGCCGGCCTGGCCACCTTCGCCCTCCTCTACTCCACCCAGGCGCTGCTGCCCGCGATCTCCGACGGCTTCGGCGTGACGGCGGGTCAGGCCAGCTGGACGGTCTCCGCGGCCACCGGTGCGCTCGCCCTGTTCGTCCTGCCGCTCAGCGCGCTCTCGGAGCGCTTCGGCCGGACCCGGATGATGACCTGCTCGATGGTGATCGCCGTCGGCGTCGGCCTCCTCGTGCCCTTCGCGCCGAACCTGGAGTGGCTGATCGCGCTGCGCGCCGTCCAGGGCGCGGCGATCGCCGGCATCCCGGCCTCCGCGATGGCGTACCTGGCGGAAGAGGTGAAGCCGAAGGCGCTGGTCGCCGCGATCGGCCTGTTCGTGGCGGGCAACTCCATCGGCGGCATGAGCGGCCGCCTCGTCACGGGCTGGGCGGCCCAGGTCTGGGGCTGGCGCGGCGGGCTGCTGGCCGTCGGCCTGATGTCGCTGGCCTGCGCGGCGGCGTTCCTGGTCCTGCTGCCCCGGGCCCGGTTCTTCCGGCCGGCCTCGCTGAACCCGCGCGCGGTGGGACGTACCGTCTCCGGGCACCTGCGCGACCCGTTGCTGCTGCGGCTGTACGGGATCGGCGCGCTGTTCATGACCGTGTTCGGGGCGGTGTACACGGTCATCGGCTACCGCCTGGTGGACGAGCCGTTCTCGCTCGGGCAGGGCCTCATCGGCTCGATCTTCCTGATCTACCTGGTCGGTACGGTCTCCTCGGCGGCGGCCGGGCAGCTGGTGGCCCGGCTGGGCCGGCGCGGCGCGCTGTACCTGGCGGTGACCACGACGGCGGCGGGCCTGTTCCTGTCCCTCGCGGAATCGCTCACTGCGATCCTGCTGGGCCTGATCCTCATCACCGCGGGCTTCTTCGCGGGCCACGCGGTGGCCTCCGCGGCGGTGAGCCGCACGGCGAAGACGGGCCGCGCACAGGCCTCGGCGCTCTACCAGTCGGCGTACTACGTCGGCTCCAGCGCCGGCGGCACGCTGGGCGCCCTCGCCTACCACTCGGCGGGCTGGGCGGCCACGGTCACCCTCGCGCTGCTCGCGGTCGCCGGGGTCGTCACGATCACCCTGTACGGGTCCCACGCGGCCCGTACGGCCCGGATCGCGGCGCTGGCGGCACGCTGAGGGCCGCCGCACAAGGGGACCGCAACCGGCGAATGGCATGATCGCCGATCATGTCCACAGTCAACGTTCACCTCATACTCGGCAGCACGGTCAGCATGATCATCCCGGCCCGCGCGGTGGAGTCGGGCGACGACGGCCTGCTGCTGTGGGTGGCCCCGGGCACCCCGCTCTGGCGCGCCACCATCCCGCCCGGCACCCACCTGCGGGACCTGCCGCCGGAGGGCTCGTACCCGCTGCGGGCCGACCGGTGGCGGCACGGGGGCGCACTGATCCTGCAGCCGGCCGGGGCGGGGCACGCGGTCTGGTGGAGCTTCACGCTGGAGCAGGAGTTCCGCAGCTGGTACGTGAACCTCGAATCCCGGGTCCGCAGCCCGGACGGCGCGGACGTCCACGTGACCGACCAGGAACTCGACATCACGGTGACCCCGGACCGCGCGTGGGAGTGGAAGGACGAGGAGTCCTTCGCCGCGAAGACGGGCCACCCGGTGTACTGGACCCCGGCCGAGGCCGCCGCCATCCGCGCGGAGGGCGTCCGCGTCACCCGCCTCATCGACGCGGCCGCCTACCCCTTCGACGGCACCTGGTGCGACTTCCGCCCCCCGGCGTCCTGGCCCCTCCCGGCCCGCCCGCCCCTCCCCCTCGGGTCGGTCACGACCCCGTCGGGGGTGCTGCTCCTGGGCAAGGCCGGCTGGATCGACCACCGCCCGGACGGTGATCCGACCCGTTCGGAGCGCGCCGCCGCCCTGGCGGCCACGGGCGGCGGCCACCTCCACGACGGCGGCGCGGCCGGGCCCGAACCGTACGGCTACGAGGCGGTGGCCGTCCCGGCCGCCACCGACCGCCCCCTGCCCGTACGGGCCTGGACCTCACCGTCCCCCTTCGACGGCGAAGCGGTGATCTCGGCCCTGGAGATATCCCTCGGCCTCCCCTGGGACCGTGCGGCCCACGGCCCGGGACCCGTCCCCCTCGGCGACCTCCCGGTCGACCGCTGCGGCATGGTCCTGGGCGACGCCCGGGCCCTGGACGCCTTCGAGGGCCTGAGCGGGGATGCCGTGGACGGCCTGGCGGACGTCACGTACTGGGGCAGGTACGAGGACGAGGCCCAGGCGGTGTTCGGCGGCGAGCCGACCTCCGGAGCATCCGGCCCCCGCGGCTTCCTCGACCTCCCGCTGGGCGAGGCCGCGGCTCTGGCGGAGCGGATCAGGGACTGGGTCAGGGCAGGACCGGGCAACGGCCTGCTCGTGTCCGTGGAGCCCCACACCGACTACCACCGCGCCCGGCGCGCCGGCTCGGGCCACCCGCTCCTGGCCGGGCCCATCGAACTCGGCGGCTGCCGGGTGCTCGGGCTCGGCTGGGACCCCGGGGACCACTCCATGCGACACCGCGGCGAGCGGGCGCACGGGCAGGTGTACCCGGTCACGCTGGAGGAGCGAGCGGGCGAGGCCGTGCTGCGGTGGACCATCCCCCCTTACGAGGCTCCGCCCGCAGCGGAAGGGGCCTGACGTGCCGTTCCTGCCCCACGCCTACCGGGTGACCAAGTACGACCCCGCCGACCGGGCGCCCGACGGAACCTACCGGGGGACCGAGGACACCGACAGCGACCGCGGGCCGGTCGAGGCCGCGTACCTGGCGGCCGTGGCGGCCTTCGCGGAGGAGAGCGGGGTCGGGCTGCTCACCGTGCGGGATCCGCGGGTCGCCGGCGGGGCCGGGGGTGCGCACTTCGGGCGGGAACCGGCGGTGGAGGGGTACGGGCTGACCGGGCTGTTCCCGGGCGGCCCGGCCGGTTTCCACGACGGGGCGCAGGTGACGGTGCCGGTCGCGGCCGAGCTCCTGCGCGGCATGCTCCGCGGCGACGGCCCCTACTGCCGGCTGGAGGCGACGCAGGGGGCGCGGGAGGTCTTCGCCGTGGACGTCGGGTGGGACCTGTACGTCTACGTCGGCTCCCACACGTCCTGCGAGGGGGCCGTGGCCCGTGCCCGGGAGCTCGGGATCTTCGCGGAGCCGATCGAGGTCTCGCCGTACGACCCCGAGTTCGACGACCCGTACGAGCGGCGGCCCGCCGACGAGGGGTTCTGGGAGCGGGTCCGGGCGAGCGCGGCGCGCGGTGAGGCGGGCCTCGTCGAGGAGCAGCACGCCTGGACCCGCTGGCACCGGATCGACAGCGGCAGGTCGCTCGACGCCGTGCGCGCCGGGCTCGCGCCGCGCGCGCTGCTGCACGTCTGGCCGGGGCTGTCCGCCGACACCGCCGGGCTGATCGCGGGGCTCCCGGAGGAGTTCTCGCTGGAGTGCGTGTGGGAGGACGCGGACGGCCGGATCCGGAGCGGTGGCGTCGACGAGGAGGACCGCGCGGAGCTGGTGGAGGTGCTCGCCGGAGCCAGGGCCGCGGCCCTGCTGCCGGTGTACGCCGACGACCATGACCCCCTGTTCACCGGTGTGGTGCCGGACCCGGACGGAGTGGTGCGGGCCCGGTGGCAGGTGTAGCGGAACGTTTCGCCGCCGCGTGCCGGGCTGCGGTTGTCAGAGCCCTCGGGTAGGTTCCGAAGGACCGGGAACTACCCAGGGGGATCAAGGGACATGACCGAAGCCACCGACCTCGCACCCGACCTCGACGCCGCGCTCGACCGCTACCGCGTGGAGCTCACCGGCTACTGCTACCGCATGCTCGGCTCGGCCTTCGACGCCGAGGACGCGGTGCAGGACACGTACATCCGCGCCTGGCGGAGCTTCGAGAAGTTCGAGGGGCGGTCCTCCCTGCGGTCGTGGCTGTACCGGATCGCCACCAACGTCTGTCTGGACCTGCTGAACGCGGGGAACAAGCGGGCCCGGCCGATGGACCTGAGTGCTCCGCAGCACCAGGCGTCCGCCGTGCTGGGCGAGCGGCCCGAGGTGACCTGGCTGGAGCCGGTGCCGGACGGGCGGGTGCTGCCGCAGACCGCCGATCCGGCGGAGATGGCGCTGGCGAAGGAGTCCGTTCGGCTCGCGTTCGTCGCCGCGCTCCAGCACCTGCCGGCCAAGCAGCGGGCCGTGCTGATCCTGCGCGAGGTGCTGGCCTGGAAGGCCGACGAGGTCGCCACCCTGCTGGACACCACCGTCGCCTCGGTGAACAGCGCCCTGCAGCGGGCCCGCGCGACCCTCGCCGCCACCCGGATCCGGGAGACCGAGTCCGCGGACCCGCTGGACACCGACCAGGTCAAGCTGCTGGAGCAGTACCTCGCCGCCTTCGAGGCGTACGACATCTCCCGGCTGACCGCCCTGCTCCACGAGGACGCCGTCCTGTCGATGCCGCCGTTCGACCTGTGGCTCCAGGGCCACGAGGACATCGCGGCCTGGCACCTGAACCAGGGCATCGGCTGCAAGGGCTCGCGGCTGCTCCCGACGACGGCGAACGGCATGCCCGCCTTCGGCCAGTACCGGCCGCGGGAGGACGGGCAGCCGGGCTGGACCCCGTGGGCGCTCCAGGTGCTGGAGGTCTCAGACGGGAAGATCGTCGGGCTCAACGCCTTCCTGGACACCGCCCGGTGGTTCCCGCTCTTCGGGCTCCCCGAGCAGCTCGACGAGTCCTACGAGGTGCAGTAGCGCGCGCAGCGGGGGCGGGGCCCCGGTGACCCGGAAGGGGCGCCCGGCGGCGGTCAGCCGCAGCCGGGCCAGGGCCTCGACGGCGGCGAGGCCGGGCGCCGTGGCGGCAGCCGCATCGCACACCACCGCCGTCGCCCCGGCTTCGTACAGCCGGGCCAGGCGGGCGCACAGCCCCGCCACATCGTGGGCGGCGAGGCCGGGGCCGGGCAGTACCAGTCGCGTGATCGTCACGAGGGGGTGACTCCCCCGGGGCCCGGAATTCATCGGCGCCGGGAGATCACCTCAGGGTGTGGGGAAGTCGGAGGTGTCCAGCGTGCAGTCGAACGGCTTGGGGATGTGGATCGGCTCGCCGAACTCGACCACCGACAGCAGGCGGTACGTACCACCCTGGGGCTCGCCGTACAGGTGCACAGTGGGTGTGCCGGACACGTGCGGGTCGATCAGCAGGTAGAGCGGCACGCCGGCGGCGGCGTAGCCGTTCAGTTTGGCCACTCGGTCGTTGGACGCATTCGATTTCGAGGTGATCTCGACAACGATCTCAGCAGCGGCTGCGGGGACGTAGTTGCCCCTACTGCGCACCACGTCGCGGGGTACGACCGCCAGGTCAGGAATGTAGAGGCCGCTTCGAGACGGGACTGCGACATTGAGCGTTTGGTAGATCCCGCAATCGTCGGGCTTCGCTGCGGAGAGACCCTCATGAACCAAGTCGGCGATGTAGTTGTGGTGGTTGACCGGTGGTGGTGCCACGGTGACGATCCCCTCAATGATCTCCACCTTGCAGCCCTCGGGCCGGTCCATGTCCTCCCAGCGACGGACGAGGCCCTCCCAGCCACCGTCGCGTTCGGGCTCGTGTTGGACCGTGAGTGCGCTCATGGTGTGCTCCTCAGGCTGTAGGCACCGATCCCAGCATGCAGAACGGGACCGGTGGGCGTCCACCGATCCCGTTCAGCCGTACGAGTGAGCACAGGTCAGGCGATGCGGTCCAGCACGATCGGGGTCGCCGAGAAGGCCGTGCCCGCCGCCGCGATGTCGAAGGTGCCGTCCAGCGCCGCCAGGGCGTAGTCGAACTTCTCCGGGGTGTCCGTGTGCAGGGTCATCAGGGGCTGGCCCGCGACCACCGTGTCGCCCGGCTTCGCGTGCAGCTCGATGCCCGCGCCCGCCTGGACCGGGTCCTCCTTGCGCGCGCGGCCGGCGCCCAGGCGCCAGGCGCCCACGCCCACCCCGTACGCGTCCAGCCGCGTCAGCACGCCCGAGGACGGGGCCGTGACCACGTGCTGGTCCCGCGCGACGGGCAGCGCCGCGTCCGGGTCGCCGCCCTGGGCCGCGATCATCCGGCGCCACACGTCCATCGCGGAGCCGTCGGCCAGGGCCTTCGCCGGGTCGGCGTCCTTGATGCCCGCGGCGTCCAGCATCTCCCGGGCCAGGGCCAGGGTCAGCTCGACCACGTCCGAGGGGCCGCCGCCCGCCAGGACCTCGACGGACTCGCGGATCTCCAGGGCGTTGCCGGCGGTGAGGCCGAGCGGGGTGGACATGTCGGTGAGCAGGGCGACCGTCTTGACCCCGCTGTCCGTGCCCAGGCCGACCATCGTGCGGGCCAGCTCGCGCGCGTCCTCGATGTTCTTCATGAAGGCGCCGGTGCCGACCTTCACGTCCAGGACGAGGGAGCCGGTGCCCTCGGCGATCTTCTTGGACATGATCGAGGAGGCGATCAGCGGGATGGCCTCGACGGTGCCGGTCACGTCGCGCAGCGCGTAGAGCTTCTTGTCGGCCGGGGCCAGGCCGTCGCCGGCGGCGCAGATGACGGCGCCGGTGGTGTCCAGGACGTGCAGCATCTCCTCGTTGGAGAGCAGGGCGCGCCAGCCGGGGATGGATTCCAGCTTGTCCAGGGTGCCGCCGGTGTGGCCGAGGCCGCGGCCCGAGAGCTGCGGTACGGCGGCGCCGCAGGCCGCGACGAGCGGGGCCAGCGGCAGGGTGATCTTGTCGCCGACGCCGCCGGTGGAGTGCTTGTCCGCGGTCGGGCGGGAGAGGGAGTCGAAGTTCATCCGCTCGCCGCTGGCGATCATCGCGGCGGTCCAGCGGGCGATCTCGGTGCGGTTCATGCCGTTGAGCAGGATGGCCATCGCCAGCGCCGACATCTGCTCGTCGGCGACCACTCCGCGCGTGTACGCGTCGATGACCCAGTCGATCTGCTCGGGGCTCAGTTCACCGCGGTCGCGCTTGGTGCGGATGACGGAGATGACGTCCATGGAAGTGCTTCCTTCTACGCGCATAGAGAGAGGAGAGGGGTTACCGGTCGCCAGGGACTGGTGGAAGGACGGCGGCCCCCCGCCCGGCAGGGCGGAGGGCCGTCGGCACGGCTATCTCAGATGGTCCGGCCCGAAGGCCTGCGGCAGCATCGCGGAGAGCGGCAGGACGCCTTCCGGCGTCTCCACCTGGAGCTCGGCGCCGCCGAACTCGAAGAGGAGCTGCCGGCAGCGACCGCAGGGGACGAGGATCTCGCCCTTGCCGTCCACGCACGTGAAGTGCGTGAGGCGGCCGCCGCCCGTGGCCTGGAGGGAGGAGACCAGCCCGCATTCGGCGCACAGGCCGAGTCCGTAGCTGGCGTTCTCGACGTTGCAGCCGACGACGGTGCGGCCGTCGTCGACCAGCGCCGCGACGCCGACCGGGAAGCCCGAGTACGGGGCGTACGCCCGGGACATGGCCTCCCGGGCGGCCTCGCGCAGCGCCTCCCAGTCGGGAGCGGCCGTCACTTGCCCTGGCCCTTGCGGTACGGCATGCCGTCCGCCTTCGGCATCCGCAGGCGCTGCGCGGACAGCGCGAGCACCAGCAGCGTGGTCAGGTACGGGGCGGCGTCGACGAACTGGCTGGGCACCTGGTCCGTGAGCGCGTACCAGAGGAACAGCAGCACGGCGAAGACCGCCGAGACACCGGCCGGGACGTAGCGCTTCTTGTACAGCTGCCAGGCGACGACCAGGACGAGCAGGATCGCGATGAGCAGCAGCATCGCGTGGACGTTCTCGGCACCGCCGCGCAGCTTGAGGCTGTCGGTGAAGCCGAACAGGCCGGCGCCCAGTGCCATGCCGCCCGGCATCCAGTTGCCGAAGATCATCGCGGCGAGGCCGATGTAGCCGCGGCCGCCGGTCTGGCCCTCCTGGTAGATCGGGCTGGCCACGATCGACAGGAACGCGCCGCCCAGGCCCGCGAGGGCGCCCGAGACGATCACGGCGATGTACTTGTACTTGTAGACGTTGACGCCGAGGGATTCGGCGGCGACGGGGTTCTCGCCGCAGGAGCGCAGCCGCAGGCCGAAGGTGGTGCGCCACAGCACCCACCAGGTGCCGGGGATCAGCAGCAGCGCGACGACGGTCAGCAGCGACAGGCCTGTGACCAGGCCGCCCACGACGCCCGCGACGTCCGAGATGAAGAACCAGTGCTTGCCCTGGAGGGTCGCCATCCAGTCCGACAACCCCGGCACGGTGATCTCGTAGATCGGCTCGACGCGCGGGGACTGCTTGGAGGAGCCGCCGGGCGCCTCGGCGAACGTGAAGTTCGACAGGTACTGGGTGAAGCCCAGCGCCAGGATGTTGATGGCCACACCGGAGACGATGTGGTTCACGTTGAAGGTGACCGTGATGATCGCGTGCAGCAGGCCGCCGATGGCGCCGCCGATCAGACCGGCGACGACGCCGGTCCAGGGGCCCCACTGGTAGCCGGCCCAGGCACCGAACCAGGTGCCGAGGATCATCATGCCCTCGAGGCCGATGTTGACGACGCCCGCGCGCTCGGCCCACAGGCCGCCGAGGCCGGCGAGGCCGATCGGCACGGCGAGGGAGAGCGCTCCGGAGACCTGGCCGATGGAGGTCAGGTCGTCCGCGCCGCTGATCACGCGGACCAGCGAGACGAGCGCGAGGCCGCCCGCGATGATCAGCATGATCCACGGGAGGGTGAGCTTGGTGCGTCCGCCCTGCTTCTTGGGCGCGGCGCTGGTCGCGGAAACGGTGCTGGTGCTCACGCCGAGACCTCCTTCTCGGTCGTGATGGCGTGGCCTGCGGCCAGCTCCTCGCCGACCTTCTGCTGCTGGCGTCGGATCCCGTAACGGCGGACGAGCTCGTAGGAGACGACGACCGCGATCACGATCAGGCCCTTCATGATCGTGCCGATCTCCTTCGCGTACCCGGCCGTGTCGAGCGAGGCCGAGGCCTTGTCGATGAAGGCCATCAGGAACGCGGCGAAGAAGATGCCGACCGGGTGGTTGCGGCCGAGCAGCGCGATGGTGATGCCGGTGAAGCCGACACCGACCGGGAAGGACAGGCTGTACGTGTGGCTCTCGCCCAGCAGCACCGGCATGCCGGCGAGACCGGCGACGGCGCCGGAGATGAGCATCGAGGTGATGATCATCTTCTTGGCGTCCACACCGGAGGCCTGCGCGGCGGACTCGCTGGCGCCGGTGGCGCGCAGGTCGAAGCCGAAGCGGGTGCGGCCCAGGACGAACCAGTAGACGATGCCCAGCGCGAAGGCGATGAAGGTGAAGCCGTAGATCTCCAGGCCGTCACCGAGGGAGATCGCCGGGAACCAGCCCGACTTCGCGATCTCGCCGGTGGTCAGGTCGTTCGAGCCCTGGGGCTGGACGCCGAGGTTCTTCGGCAGGATCAGCCAGGCGATCAGGCTGGTGGCGATCGCGTTCAGCATGATCGTCGAGACGACCTCGCTGACTCCGCGCTTGGCCTTCAGGATGCCCGCGATGCCGGCCCAGAAGGCACCGACCAGCATGGCGACGATCACGATCAGCAGGATGTGCAGCGGGCCGGGCAGCGAGACCGCCGCGCCGACGACCGCCGACAGCATCGCCGCGAGCCGGTACTGGCCGTCGACGCCGATGTTGAAGAGGTTCATCCGGAAGCCGATGGCCACGGCCAGGGCCGCCAGGTAGTACGTACCGGCCTGGTTGACGATGAGGACCTGGACGTCCTCGTAGCCCGCGTTCTCCACCATGAGCCGCAGCGGTTCGATCGGGTCCACACCCGTCGCCGCCAGGACGACCATGGTCAGCAGGAAGGCGGTGACCAGCGCGAGCGCGGGCCCGGCGAAGCCGAGGAGCAGCCGGTCCTTGTCGAGTTTCTTCATCGGGCCTCGTCCTCCGGGGAGTCGGTACGGGCATCCGTGCCGGCGTCGGAGCGGTTGTCGGTGGCGTCGGTGGCGTCGAGGTGCCCGGATGCAGCGCCCGTCATGGCGGTGCCGAGCTCCTCGGGGGTCACGGTCGCGGGGTCGGCGTCCGCGACAAGGCGGCCGCGGTAGATGACGCGCAGGGTGTCGGACAGGCCGATGAGCTCGTCCAGGTCGGCGGAGATCAGCAGGACCGCCAGGCCTTCGCGGCGGGCCTCGCGGATCGCGTCCCAGATCTGCGCCTGCGCACCGACGTCCACACCGCGGGTGGGGTGGGCGGCGATGAGGAACTTCGGGTTGTGGCTCATCTCGCGGCCGACGATCAGCTTCTGCTGGTTGCCGCCGGAGAGCGAGGCCGCGGTGACCTCGATGCCGGGCGTGCGGACGTCGTACTCGCGCACGATCCGCTCGGTGTCCTTGCGGGCGGCCTTCGGGTCGATGATGCCGCGCTTGGAGTTGGGGGCTTCGGTGACGTGGCCGAGGATGCGGTTCTCCCAGAGGGAGGACTCCAGCAGCAGACCGTGCCGGTGACGGTCCTCGGGGATGTAGCCGATGCCGCCCTCGCGGCGCTTGCGCACCGGGGACTTGGTGATGTCCTTGCCGTCGAGGGTGATGACGCCCGCGTCGGGGGTCATCATGCCCATGAGGGCCTCGATCAGCTCGGTCTGGCCGTTGCCCTCGACGCCCGCGATGCCGAGGATCTCGCCCTTGTGGATCGTGAAGCTGATCCCGTCGAGCAGCAGGCGTCCGGCGACCGTGTTCTCGCGCAGGTTGGCGTCCGGCAGGCCCGGCGTGCGCGCGGTGTCCTCGGTGACGACGGGCGCGCCGCCCTCGGCGACGGTCAGCCGCTCGACCTGGAGCATCGGGACGGTGGTCACCGTGGACTCGCGGGTCTCCGGGGAGGGCAGCTCGGAGCCGACCATCAGCTCGGCGAGCTGCTTGGTCGTGGTGGTGCGCGGGTCGGCGGTGCCGACCGTGGTGCCGCGCCGGATGACGGTGATGTCGTCGGCGACCTTCAGGACCTCGCCCAGCTTGTGCGAGATGAAGATGACGGTCAGGCCCTCGGACTTGAGCTCGCGCAGGTTGTCGAAGAGCGCGTCGACCTCCTGCGGCACGAGGACCGCGGTCGGCTCGTCGAGGATGAGGATCTTCGCGCCGCGGTAGAGGACCTTGAGGATCTCCACGCGCTGGCGGTCGGCGACGCCGAGGTCCTCGATCAGGGCGTCGGGGCGCACGCCGAGGCCGTACGCGTCCGAGATCTCCTTGATCTTCTTACGGGCCTTCGCGCCGATGCCGTAGAGCTTCTCGCCGCCGAGGACCACGTTCTCCAGGACGGTGAGGTTGTCGGCGAGCATGAAGTGCTGGTGCACCATGCCGATGCCGCGGGCGATGGCATCGCCGGGGCTGCTGAAGGAGACCTGCTCCCCATCGATGGCGATGGTGCCCTCGTCCGGCTTCTGCATGCCGTAGAGGATCTTCATCAGCGTCGACTTGCCGGCGCCGTTCTCGCCGACGAGGGCGTGGACCGTGCCCTTGCGGACGGTGATCGCGATGTCCTTGTTGGCGACGACGCCGGGGAAGCGCTTGGTGATGCCGTGCAGTTCTACGGCGGGGGGCGGGCTGGACGCGTTGATGACGCACTCTCCTTGGCGCGGAAGGAGCGAAGACAGGGAGGGGACAGGGCGGGGGGAGAAAGTATCGCGTCCACGATGCTTCTACGCGCGTAGCACTGTCGAAAGTGAAAACTTGCGGCCAACCGGCCACAAGATCACATCAAACCACGTGACACGGGCCGGGGCCCGGGAGCGATGAGACCGCTTCCCGGACCCCGGGTATCACGTGTACAGCGGGTCGGACCAGGCCTTACGGCGCGGTCTTGACCTCGATCTTCTTGGCGATGATGTCGGCCTTCGCCTTGTCGACCGCGGCGACGAGGTCGGTCATCTCCTTGTACTTCGGGTTGGAGTCGGCCAGGCCGACGCCGTCCTTGTCCAGGCCGTAGCGGACCTCACCGGACTGGGGCTTGCCGTCCTGGACCGACTTGATCAGGTTGTAGACCGAGTCGGAGACGTCCTTGGTGACCGAGGTCAGGATGAAGTCCTTGTACTTCGCCAGACCGGCCTGGTTGTACTGGTCCGAGTCGACGCCGATGGACCACTTGCCCTTGGCGGACGCGGCCTCGATGGCACCGGAGCCGGCCAGACCGGCGGCCGAGTAGATCACGTCGGCGCCCTTGTCGAGCTGACCCTCGGCCGCGGCCTTGCCCAGGTCGGGCTTGGCGAAGCCGTCGAAGTTCGGCGGCTGCGTCAGGTACTGGACGAGCACCTTGGCGTTCGGGTTGGTGTCCTTGACGCCCTGCGCGAAGCCGGCCTCGAACTTCTTGATCAGCGGAACCTCGACACCGCCGATGAAGCCGACCGTGCCGGTCTTGGACGCCTTGGCGGCGGCGACGCCGGCCAGGTAGGAGCCCTGCTCCTCGTTGAAGACCAGGTTGGCGATGTTCTTCGCCTGCACCGAGGTGTCGTCGATGATGCCGAAGGTGGTGTCCGGGAACTTCTCGGCGACCTTCTTGATGGCCGGCGCGTAGGCGAAGCCGACGCCGATGACCGGGTTGTTGCCCTTGCGGGCCAGCTCGGTGAGGCGCTGGACCTTGTCGGCCTCGCCCTCGCCGTCGGTGGGCTCCGCCTGGGCGCCCTTGATCTTGAGGTCCGTCTCGGCCTTGTGCAGACCCTCGTAGGCGGCGTCGTTGAACGACTGGTCGCCGCGGCCACCGATGTCGTACGCGATGGCGGCGGACTTCTCCGAGGAGGAGGACGCGGAGGAAGACGAGTCGGAGGACTTCTTACCACCGCAGGCGGTGGCCGAGAGGGCCAGCGCGGCGGACGCGAGGCCCACGGTGGCGATCCTGGTGATCCGGCGCAAGGGGAGGCTCCTTCAAAACCTGACCGAAGCGCCACGACCGGCGCTGGTTTCGCCGAGATCGTAACGCGCGTAGATGTCAGTTAAAGGCCCGTTCATGAGTCGTTATCGGATCGTCGTGAACCAGACAGTGACCGATCAGTAACAGCCGACGCGCCCGACCCATGTGTACCAAGGGCTGGACGCGTCCGCCGGATCAACCGCCGATGTTGTAAGAACTTCTACCCGGCCGACCCCGCGAGCCTGGCGCGTCGCCCTTCGAGCGGCTTGCCGTCGAGCAGGGCCGCGGCCGTGAAGAACTCCACGCCGACCCCGATCGCGGTCTCGTCGACGTCAAAATCACCCCGGTGCAGATCCCGCTTCGCCGTGTCCCCCGGCTTGCGGACGCCCAGGCGCGCCATGGCTCCGGGGACGTGCTCCAGGTACCAGGAGAAGTCCTCGCCGCCCAGGCTCTGCTCGGTGTCCTCGACCGAGTCGGCCCCGCGCCGGGCGCTCATCGCCTCGCGGAGCAGTTCGGTGACCACCGGATCGTTGACGACCGGAGGCACCCCGCGCACGTAGGTGATCTCCGACTTGGCCCGGTGCATCGAGGCGATCTCGTCGATGATCGCGTGGATCTGGTCGGGCGCCTCGTGCCAGGAAGCCAGGTCCAGGCACCGAACGGTTCCGGACAGTTCCGCGTGCATCGGGATGACGTTGCAGGCGTGCCCGGCCTCGATCCGGCCCCAGGTGACCGACATGCCCGAGCGGGCGTCCATCCGCTTGGTCAGCAGCGCCGGCAGGTCGAGGGCGAGCCGGGCGGCCGCCGTCACCATGTCGGTGGTCAGGTGCGGACGGGCGGTGTGCCCGCCGGGGCCCTCGAGGGTGACCTCCAGCCGGTCGCAGGCCGAGGTGATGGGCCCGGTGCGCAGGCCGATGCGGCCGGCGTCGACCCGGGGGTCGCAGTGCAGGGCGATGATCTTGCCCACGCCGTCCAGCACCCCGGAGTCGATGGCCTCGGTGGCGCCGCCGGGCAGCACCTCCTCGGCGGGCTGGAAGAGCAGCCGCACCGGCCGGGGCAGCTCGCCCCGGCGGTCGAGCTCGGCGAGGACGAGGCCGGCGCCGAGCACCACGGTGGTGTGCACGTCGTGGCCGCAGGCGTGGGCGCGGTCCGGGACGGTGGAGCGGTACGAGACGTGCGTCTTGGCATCCGGGATGGGCAGGGCGTCGATGTCCGCGCGCAAGGCCAGCATGGGACGTACGCCGTCCCAGGTGCCGACGTCACAGATGAGCCCGGTGCCCGACTTCAGCACCCTCGGGCGCAGGCCCGCTTTCTCCAGCCGGGCCTTGATCGCCGCCGTGGTGCGGAACTCCTGGTGTCCTAGCTCGGGATGCATGTGCAAGTCCCGGCGGAAGGCGATCAGTTCGGCACGCAGGTGGTCCGGAAGCTTGCCGGGCAGCTCGGGCCGGTCGGGCGTGCCGGGCAGGGCGGTCTGGGACTCGCGGGACATCAACTGGTTCACCCGTTTAAGGGTAGGCCCACCCATGGGTCAACTGGCTGGAGATCACAAAAAGTTCATGCCGTTAGGGGAAAGAAACCCGGCCTCTGGACGCATGACCGGATGAAGGCGCGGGTAAACTCGCGCGCTTAACTCTGCACTCATCCGGCCGCCGAAGCCGTCTGAGCTGGAAGTCTGTGCACATCACGGGCGGTGTCGGTGACTCCGGCGAGGAAACCGCGGGCCCGCTCCGAAGCCGACGGGGTGAGCCAGCTCGGATCGACATCGCATACGGCCACGGTCACGCCGGTGCCGATCAGCGCGTACGGCAGGGTGTGGACGACCGTGGACGGAAAGCTGACGATCGTCCGGCCGACCGGGCCCCGCCGGGCGATCAGCTCCAGCGGCAGGTCCGGACGTACGATCTCCAGCCCCGTCGCCTCGCTCAGGACGCGCAGCTTCTCCGGGGATTCCCGGCGGTGGGCGAAGTAGCGGGTCGCGCCGTGTTCCAGGGTCAGGGCGCGCACCGCCTCCAGATAGCGGTCCGGGTCGACCACGCCGGTCTCCACCAGCGAGGTTCCGACCAGGTCGGTGCCCTTGGTCAGCCGGGGCGGGCCGAAACGGGCCCGGGTCCACGCGAAGTCGTTGAGCCGGACGGTCATCCCGCTGTGTGCGGTGACCGGCATCGAGCTGAACACCTCGACGCGGCGACGGCCGTCCGGGCCCGGGGTGAACCGCCGCCGGGCCGTCGCCGAGACCGGCGCGTACGCCAGCTCGCGCAGTCGGCCCGGGAGGCCCCCGCCGCCGACCCGGTGCCAGCGCACGAGGCGCTCGCCGCGGGCCGTCTGGGCGACGAACTCCATGGTCGCGGTGCCGTCGTCGACCACGACGAGCTCCTCGGCCCGGACGAGGGTGAGCAGGAGCTGCACGTAGCGGGAGAACGGATCCCCTATCACCACCCGCTCGGCCGCCCGCACCTCCCGCGCGAGCGCGGCGAAGGCCTTGACCGGCGCGAACCGGCCGCCGCGGGCCTCCTGCCAACGCACCTCGTGCCCCTCGTCCCGGGCCAGCCCCGCCATCCGGCGCAGCTGCCCCCGGGACATGGGGTCGGTGGGCGGGAGCACGACGATCCGCAGGTCCTGCGGGGCGGCCGGTGCGGCCACCCCGGCCTCCCCGGCCGGACCGGGATCGGTCCCGCCGCCGCGGGCCGGCTGGCGCGGGACGACTCCGAGGAGCCGGCCGGCGCCCCGGGCGTGCGCCCACTCCAGGACGTTGAGGAGCTGGACCGGGCTCTCCACGAAGGCCAGCGTCGGGGCGGGGGCTGAGGGGGTCACCAGGTGCTCCTCGTCAGAGGGTGGAGGGGACGGGTGCGGCCACGGCCGGCGTGCCGCCGGACGGTGTCCGGCGCAGCGCCCCGAAGCCCGGGAGGCCCGCCAGGGCCGAGCGGCGCGGGGCGGGCGTCGAGAACTCAGACGGTGGCGAGCTCTCCCTGGACGCGGCGGAGCTTCTTCATCGGGCCGAGCTCGGACTCGTAGACCCGCTTGACGCCGTCGCCCAGCGCGGTCTCGATGGTGCGGATGTCGCGGACCAGGCGGGTCAGGCCGCCCGGCTCGACGGAGGCGGCCTGGTCGGAGCCCCACATCGCGCGGTCGAGGGTGATGTGGCGTTCCACGAAGGCGGCGCCGAGGGCCACGGCGGCCAGGGTGGTCTGCAGGCCCGTCTCGTGGCCGGAGTAGCCGATCGGGACGTTCGGGTACTCCTCCCGCAGGGTGTTGATGACCCGCAGGTTGAGCTCCTCGGCCTTGGCCGGGTACGTCGAAGTGGCGTGGCAGAGAAGGATGTTGTCGCTGCCGAGCACCTCCACCGCGTGCCGGATCTGCTTCGGGGTGGACATGCCGGTGGAGAGGACGACGGTGCGGCCGGTGGAGCGCAGCGCGCGCAGCAGCTCGTCGTCGGTCAGCGAGGCGGAGGCGACCTTGTGGGCGGGGACGTCGAACTTCTCCAGGAAGGCGACGGCCTCGGTGTCCCACGGAGAGGCGAACCAGTCGATGCCGCGCTTGGCGCAGTGCTCGTCGATGGCGCGGTACTCGCTCTCGCCGAACTCCACGCGGTGGCGGTAGTCGATGTAGGTCATCCGGCCCCAGGGGGTGTCGCGCTCGATGTCCCACTGGTCGCGGGGGGTGCAGATCTCGGGGGTGCGCTTCTGGAACTTCACGGCGTCGCAGCCGGCTTCGGCGGCGGCGTCGATGAGGGCGAGGGCGTTGCCGAGGTCGCCGTTGTGGTTGATGCCGATCTCGCCGACGACGTAGACGGGGTGGCCCGGTCCGGCGGTGCGGGAGCCGAAGGTACGGAGGCGGGGGGCGGGGGTGACCGTCATGGCAGGGCTGTCCTTCGGAGCGTGGGGTGTACGAGGAGGTGCGGGCACTGGGGTGGGGGTCGGGGTGTGGAGCGAGGGGGTGACCGGGGCCGGGAGGGGTGTGCGGGCCGGTGCGGCGAGCGGGGCGAGTACGGGGACGAGGGCGCGGGCGCGGGCCAGGTCGTGGGGGTCGTCGATCTCCAGCACCCGCGCCGGGTCGGTGGCGACCGGGACGGTCCGCCCGAAGAACCGGTGGCGGGCGGTGCGGAACCCGGCGGCGTCCATGGCGTAGGCGGCGCCGGTCTCCAGGAGGTCCTGGGGGCGGTCCTGGCGGCGGGGGCGGTACGAGGTGTCGTGGTTGACCCCGGTCCCGGAGCCGTCGGGCGCCGCCCGCCAGAGGAAGCCGTGGAAGGGGGCCGCGGTGAGCGCGGAGTCGGCGGCGCCGGACGCGACGGCGGCGGCGACGGACTCCACGTCGGAGGCGGTGACGAAGGGGCTGGTGCACTGGACGAGGAGGACCACGTCGACGGTGACGGAGTGCAGCTCCTCGAAGGCGTCGAGCGCGTGCAGCAGGGCGGCCTCGCTGGTGGCGGTGTCCCCGGAGATCCCGGCGGGCCGCCGCAGCACCACGGCCCCGGCCCCGCGGGCGGCGTCGCCGATGGCCTCGGAGTCGGTGGACACCAGGACGTCGGTGACGGTCGCGGCCCCCAGGCAGGCCCTGACGGCCCGGACCACGAGCGGCATCCCGCCGACGTCGGCCAGGTTCTTCCCGGGCACGCCCTTGGACCCCCCGCGTGCGGGGATCACGGCGAGCACCCTGGGCACGGCGCGGGCCTCGCGGAGGGACCCCGCGGCGGCCGGGGCGGGGACGGCGGCGAAGTCGACGGCTGCGGGCGGAGCTGCGGCGCGTGTCGGTGCGGCGGGCATGGCAGCGGCGGGCGTAGCTGCGGCCCGTGTGGCGGCAGCGGCTCGTGTGGCGGCGGCGCGCGCGACGGCGGCGCGCGTCACTGCTCGGGCCGGGCGGGGGCTCACAACTCCCCCAGGCGGCGGATCACCGGCGCGACGCGCTGGACGCCGTGGCGGTAGGCGCCCCGGGCGGCTTCGCGCAGGTGGGCGCGGAGCCGGCGGCGCAGCCGGGACCCCTCGGCGCCGGTCCGGGCCGCGCCGGGCAACGGGTGCCCGTCGGGGCCGAGATGGTGCCTGGCCAGGATCCCCGGCAGGTATCCCGGCGCGGTGTCCTGGGTGTAGTACGGCGCCACGGGCGGGAGCGGGGCCCCGTCCAGCAGCTTCGCGAGGCGTGCCCGCGCGGCGGTGTAGGGGTCGTGCCCTCCGGAGTCCGCGGCAGGTCCGGGCGCCGGGGCTGCGGGGGCAGCCGGGGCAGCCGGGGCAGCCGGGGCAGCCGGGGCAGCCGGGGCAGCCGGGGCAGCCGGGGCAGCCGGGGCTGCCGGGGCAGCCGGGGCAGCCGAGCCCGCCAGGGCAGCCGGAGCAGCCGGAGCAGCGGAGACCGCCGGGATCGCCGGTGCGCCCACGCCCTGGGCCGCCAGCCACTCCGGATCCGCCTTCGGGAGCAGGCCCGCGTCGAGCTGGGTCCAGGAGGCCAGGCAGCCGGAGCCCAGGAAGTGGTGGTTGCCGAGGGTCTCGCGGACGCCGAGGTCGGTCAGGACGGCCGTCGGGATGCCCCGGTGGAGGGATTCCAGGGCCGCCGTGGAGGAGACGGTGACCAGCAGGTCCGTGGTGTCCAGGACCTCGCCCATGTTCCCGTACACCAGACGGCAGTTGGAGGGCAGGCCGCCGGGGAGCTGCTCCGCGAGGCGCTGGTACGGGAGCTCCTCCAAGTGCGTGGTGTGCTCCCCCGGGCGGCTGCGCAGTTTGATCAGCACCTCGCGCCCGGGGTGCAGCCGGGCGTGTTCCACGGCGCGGCGCAGCAGGTACGTACGGTCCGCGCGGGCGTCCGGCACGGACGGCTGGACCGCGAAGACCACCCGGTGGGCCGTGTTCCCCACGGGCTCGTACCCGTCCGCGTCGGCCGGCGCGAGGAAGGGGAGGGCGGTTTCCACGACGGCCCCGGCGTCGGCGCCGACCCCCTCGTAGACCGCGCGGAACCGTCCGGCGTCGTGGCGGGAGTTGGCGAGGACCAGGTCGGCCCCGTGGCGCAGCAGCAGGCCGTCGGCGAGCTTCTCGTAGACGACTCCGACGTACCCGGTGACGAACGCCGGCCTCTCGGCCGGCTCCGGCCACAGGGCGCGGGCCCCGTGCAGGACGGCCTGGACGGCGCCGCCGACCAGGGCGAGGACCACCACGTCGTATCGGTCGCGGGGTTCCCGCTCCGGCGCCGACAGTTCGGCGAGGAATCCCGCGCAGGTGACTTCGGTGAGCCGGTCCGCCCGGACCCCGACCTCGCCGAGCTGGCGCGCGGTGGGCGTGGCCCGGCCGCGGAGCAGGTATCCGGTCAGGTGGACGGAGTCCGGTTCCGGGGAAAGGCGGCGCGCGGTGAGCGCTCCCCATTTCCAGCGGGTGTCGGAATCGGCGAGTACGGCCACACGGAGGGCGGCCCGATGGGCCGCGCGGTTGCTTGCTGGCACCCGGCAGAAGTTATTCCGGCTTTTCGGTGATCGGCCCAACGAACGCACAACAGCGGGTTAACAACCTGCCGACTCCGTGCGAAAGCGTGCGGGTTAACGTGCCTGCCGTGCGTCGTTCACATGGAATCCGCGTCCGGGCCACAGTGAATGACGAACGGCGCTCTAATGTCTCGCGAGTGCTCAAGCTCTCTGTTGTCGTGCCGTTCTTCAACGTGCAGACGTATGCGCCGGATGCCCTGAAAAGCCTCGAAGTCAACGCTCGGGACGATTTCGAGTTCCTGCTCGTCGACGACCGCTCGACGGACGGGACGCCCGCGCTCCTGGAACGGGCGGCCCGCGAGCTGCCCGGCGCCGTGCACCTCAGACACGAGCGCAACGGCGGCCTGGCGACGGCGCGCAACACCGGTCTGGACGCGGCCCGCGGGGAGTACATCGCCTTCCTGGACGGGGACGACTGGCTGGCGCCGGGCCACCTGGCCCGCACCCTGGCCGCCATCGAGGCCCTGAACTGCGATTTCGTCCGCACCGACCACGTCCAGTGCACGGGCAGGACGCGCAGTGTCCAGCGCGTCCCCTACGGGCCGGAGTCGGTCGTGGCCGATCCGCGCACCGCGATCCTGCCCGTCGCCCGCGCGACCTCGGTGGACTATCCGTACGCCTGGGCGGGGATGTACCACCGGCGGCTGCTGGACCGCGGGCTGCTGCACTTCACGGACGGTCTGCGGACGGCGGAGGACCGGCCGTGGATCTGGCGGCTGCACCGGGAGGCGGAGTCCTTCGCCCCGGTCGGTCTGCCCGGGATCTTCTACCGTCGCGGGGTTTCCACCTCGCTGACACAAATCGGCGACGAGCGTCAGCTCGATTTCATTCGGGCATTCGATCAAGTCCTGTCGGAAACGGCCGCCGACCGGGAATCCGATCTCCTCCTCCCGAAGGCCGTCCGAACATATTGTGCAATTATCGCGCACCATGTCGGGTCCATCGAAAGGTTCGAACCACCCGTGGCCAGAAAACTCCGCTCGATGAGCACGGCCGCACTCGGCAGAATGCCGCAGCAGATCCTGGACCGGACCCTGGACTCGATGGACGCCGACCGCGCGGCCCTGCTCCGCCGGCTCCGGCGCCGCACGGCGGTGACGGCGTGAACGTCACCCAGATCTTCCTGGCCTCCACCCTCTACGGCACGGCCACCCTCGCCGCCGCCCTCGACGCGGACCTCTTCCCGCCCGCCGGCCGCCGGATCCTGCTGACCAGCAACCACTCCGTCACCGCCGAGATCACCCCCGGCCTGACCGCCGCGCCCGGCTTCGCCGCCCTGAGCAGCCGCTTCGACGCGGTCCTCGACTGGAACGCCGTCATCGCCCCGCAGCACCCCAGCACCTGGAGCCCGCGCGCCGAGGACGTCCCGTTGTGGGAACGCCAGTTGCGCGCCTCCTGGGACCTGGGCACCGACCGCGTCGAGCTGATCGTGGAATCGCTCCAGGTGCCGCCCGCCCAGAGCCTGTGCCGGCTCTTCCCCGGGGCGGCCATAGAGGTCTACGCCGACGGGCTGATGAGCTACGGCCCCACCCGCTTCCGCCTCGACCCCGCGCTCGGGATGCGCGTACGGCGGGTGCTGCACCTGGACCTCGTACCGGGCCTGGAGCCGCTGCTGCTGACCGAGTTCGGCGTACGGGCCGAGGCGATCCCGGCCGCCGCCTTCCTCAAGGTCATCGGCGAACTCGACGCGGCGGTGGAGACACCGGAGATCGAGACGCTCGCGCTTGCGACCGACTCCGGCCCCGGCTCCGCGGCCCCCGCGCTCCTGCTGGGCCAGTACCTCTCCGCCCTCGACCTGGTGCCGGCCGCCGAGGAGGAGGAACTGCACGTGGAGATGGTCCGGGGCGCGCACGCGCTGGGCCACCGCGAGCTGGTCTTCAAACCCCACCCCAGCGCCCCCGCCGCCTACTCCCGCCGGGCGGAGGAGGAGGCCGAGCGGCTCGGCGTCCGGCTCACCGTGCTGAGCACCCCGGTGCTCGCCGAGACCCTCTACGAGCGGCTGCGCCCGGCCCTGGTCGTCGGCTGCTTCTCCACGGGACTGCTCACCGCCGCCACGCTGTACGGGCTCCCTGTGGCCCGGACCGGCACGGGGGCCGTCCTCGCGCGCCTGTCCCCGTACCCGAACAGCAACCGGATCCCGCTCGTGCTGGCCGACGCCCTGCTGCCCGACCTCGCGGACCCCGCGGCCGTACGCTCCTGGACCCCGCCGGGACCCGAACGGGTCACGGCGGAACTGACGGGCCTGCTCACGGCGGTGGGCTTCACCATGCAGCCCAAGATCCTGACGGAGCACCGCGCGGAGGCCGAACGCTGGCTGACGGCACACCTGACCCCGGACACCTGGCGCTACTTCACCCGCCGCCGGCTGACCACCCTGGGCCTGCCCGGCGGCATCCCGGCGCAGTTGTCCTTCCTGCCCCGCAGCCGCGCCGCCCGCCGGCTGGCCCGGCTGCTGCGCAGGGCGGTCGGCTAGCGCGCCGCGCCGCACCTCACTGGCCCGCACCGCCCCGGCGGCGCGCGCTACGGGGTGACCACGACCTCGGCCACGCGGCTCGCCGCCTGGAAGTGGGTCGCGTCGGCGGGTGCGTACCGGGCCGTCCAGAAGCCGGTCCGCTCGGCCGTGAACTCCCGGGCGAAGGCCCCGTCGGCGTCGGTCTGCGAGGAGCCCATGAGCGTCCAGGCCGTCTCGCCGGCCGGCCGGAAGTAGTAGTGGACGCTCTGGCCGGCGAAGGGCTCCCAGGCCTGCTCCTGGCGGGTCAGCTTCCCGGTGACCGCGATCGGCCCGCCCTTCCCGACCGGCTCGGGCGCGGCGTTGAAGACCGGAACGGCCGTCGGGGTCCGCACGGCCCGCACGGCGGGGGTCGCGGAGCCGTGGACGTCCGGGGTGCCCGCGTACCGCATCCGCACGAAGCCCGGACCCGGATAGTGCAGCGTCGTCTCCACCCGGGCCGGGGCGTTGTTCCCGGGCCCGGTGGCGACGTCCACGCTCTGGCGGGTGGTCCAGCCGGTCGCGCCGTCGGGCGAGTACTGCACGTCCACCGTCAGCGAGGTGACGCCGGCGGGGATCTCACCGCGGTCGAGCCGGGCCTTGACCTTGACGTTCCTGTCCGCGTCCGCCTCGGCCGTGAAGTCGGAGAAGGCGGTGCCGGCCGTGGTGTCCACGGTGACGTTCATGTTGGTGGTGCTCAGCCAGGGCGTGCTGTCCCGCGTCTTCCATGTGGTGTCCCCGCGCAGCGGCTGGACCACGGTGAAGCGGCCGGCGTCGTCCGTGCGGGCGGACACCCCGCCCGCGCTGATGGCGGCTCCTGCGGGTACCGGCTTCCACGTGCCGTCGGCGGACTCCCAGGTGACGGTTCCGCTGACCCGGGCGTCCGTTCCGTAGGGGCCGGTCAGGGTCGGGGAGTCCAGGGCGATGCGCGCGGTCACGGCCCCCACGGGCACCGGTACGGACGTCTCGCCCCTGGCGCCGTTCTCCGCCTCGGCCGCCAGGTGGAGGGAGGTCTTGTAGGAGTCCTCTCCGTCGCCGTTCTCGGCACCGGAGACGGTGACCCTGGACTCGAAGCGCCCCCGCGCGTCGGTCGCGAGCTGCGTGATGACGGAGCCGGTCCTGGCCGTGAAGGCTCCCGTGAACGGCTTGGTCGAGCCGGTGCGGGGGTCGTGGACCGTGATGTAGCCGGAGACCACCGTGTCGGGGTACGCGAGGGAGACCACGTTCGCGGCCGCCACGTGGTCGAAGGTGAGGAACGCCTTCTCGTCCACCGTGGACGCCGTGGACGCCGTGGACGCCCGGCTCCCCGTGTGCGCCGTGGTCTCCGTCTGCGCCGTGGTCACCGTGCGCGCGACGGGCCCCTGTGCGAACGGGTCGACGGCGCGAGCGGCCGCCGGCACCGTCAGCACGGCCGCCGCCGCCGTCCCCGCGCAGAGCACTGCGCGGATGTGCTTCTTCATTGATCCCCCGAGATCGATTCTTTGATCAATCTAGGGACCGGCGAAGCCGCCCGATGGTTGTACGGCGAATCGGTCGAAACCGTGTCAGCTCACGGCGAGCTTCGCCGCGAAGCCCAGGAAGACCACGCCCGCCGCCGAGCTGGCCCCGGCGGCGAGCCGCTTGCGGCGCCGGAACGTGGCCGCCAGGCGGTCCCCGCCGAAGATCAGCGTGGTCAGGTAGAGGAAGCTGCCGATCTGCATCAGGCTGCCGAGCAGCAGGAACGACAGCGCCGGGTAGGCGTAGGCCGTGTCCACGAACTGCACGAAGAAGGACATCAGGAAGAGGATGGCCTTCGGGTTGAACAGGCTGATCAGCAGCGCCCGCCGGTAGGGCCGCTCGATCTCTCCGGCCTTCGCCTCGGCCTCGCCCACGGGCGCCTCCGGGGCCCCCTCGCCAGCCCCGGCGCGCTCGCCGCGGGCGCGCCACATGGTCCAGGCGCCCCGCAGCATGCCGATGGCGAGCCAGCTCAAGTACCCGGCGCCGAGCACTTTGACGACGCCGAACACGATCGGGCTGGTCTGCAGCAGCGCCCCGGCGCCGACCGCGGCCAGGGTCATGAGCACGGCGTCTCCGGTGAACACGCCGGCGGCGGCCCGGTACCCGTGGCGGACCCCGCCGCGCGCGGCGACGGAGAGCACGTAGAGCGAGTTCGGCCCCGGCAGCAAAATGATCAGCACCAGGCCGGCGACGTACGTCGGAAGATCTGTGACACCCAGCATGTGCAGGAGTGTCCCATAAGGACACACCTGTCGCGCCAGTGGATTCCGAGGACTGGGACCACATCGCAATCAGCCACGGTCACCAGCCGGAATCAGCCGGCACGTACGTCCCCCACACCTCGCGCAGCGCCCCGCACACCTCCCCCACCGTGGCCCTGGCCCGCAGCGCCTCCCGCATCGGATAGAGCACGTTCGCCGTGCCCGCCGCCGCCTCCCGGAGCGCCGCCAGCGCCTCGTCCACGGCCGCCCCGTCGCGGCCCGCCCGCAGGGCGGCGAGGGACGCCCGCTGCCGGTCCTCGATCGCCGGATCGACGCGCAGCGGCTCGTACGGCTCCTCCTCGTCCAGCGCGAAGCGGTTGACCCCGACCACCACGCGCTCGCCGCTCTCGGTCTCCCGGGCGATCCGGTACGCGTTCCGCTCGATCTCCTCCTTCTGGAAGCCCGCCTCGATCGCGGCCACCGCCCCGCCCATCGCCTCGACCCGCGCCATCAGGTCCAGCGCCGCCGCCTCCACCTCGTCCGTCATCCGCTCCACCGCGTAGGACCCCGCGAAGGGGTCGACGGTGTGCGGCACGTCCGTCTCGTACGCCAGCACCTGCTGGGTCCGCAGTGCGAGGCGGGCCGACTTCTCGGTGGGCAGCGCGATGGCCTCGTCGAAGGAGTTGGTGTGCAGCGACTGGGTGCCGCCCAGCACGGCGGCCAGGCCCTGCACGGCGACCCGTACGAGATTGAGCTCGGGCTGCTGCGCCGTCAGCTGCACCCCGGCGGTCTGGGTGTGGAAGCGCAGCATCAGCGACTTCGGGTCCCGGGCCCCGAACTCCTCGCGCATGACGCGGGCCCAGATCCGCCGGGCCGCGCGGAACTTCGCGACCTCCTCCAGGAGGGTGGTGCGGGCGACGAAGAAGAACGACAGCCGGGGCGCGAACGCGTCGACCTCCATCCCGGCGGCCAGCGCGGTGCGCACGTAAGCGATCGCGTCGGCCAGCGTGAAGGCGATCTCCTGCGCGGGCGAGGCCCCCGCCTCGGCCATGTGGTAGCCGGAGATGGAGATGGTGTTCCACTTGGGGAGCTCGGCCCGGCAGTAGCGGAAGACGTCGGCCGTCAACCTCAGGGAGGGGCCGGGCGGGAAGATGTAGGTCCCCCGTGCGACGTACTCCTTCAGCACGTCGTTCTGGACCGTGCCGGTCAGCAGACCGGGATCGATCCCCTGCTCCTCGGCGACCAGTTGGTAGAGCAGGAGCAGCAGCGCGGCCGGTGCGTTGATCGTCATCGACGTGGACACCCGGTCGAGCGGGATCCCGTCGAACAGCACCCGCATGTCCTCGACCGAGTCGATCGCGACGCCCACCTTGCCGACCTCGCCGTGCGCGAGCGGTGCGTCGGAGTCGTGCCCCATCTGGGTGGGCAGGTCGAAGGCCACGGACAGCCCGGCGGCGCCGCCCGCGATGAGCTGCCGGTAGCGGGCGTTGGACTCGGCGGCGGTACCGAACCCGGCGTACTGGCGCATGGTCCAGGGCCGTCCGGTGTACATGGTCGGGTAGACGCCCCGGGTGTACGGGTACTCCCCCGGCTCCCCCAATTCGGTCCCGGGGTCCCAGCCGGCGAGGTCCTGCGGGCGGTAGACGGGCGCGATCGGGACCCCGCTCTCGGTGTGCCGCTCCATGTGACGCGCTCCTTCGTAGCTACGAGGTGCTCGGGGCTGATAAAACGTCCCCGCGGCGGCCGCGCGGCGACCGCTGGTCACAATGGCGCAACATCGCGGCCGTCCCTGCAACTGACCACGCCCACGTGGCATCACCTAGATACACACGTAGAAATCGGGGGACTGCAATGCACCGCCAGAAGGTAATAATCCGCGCACTGGGCCTGGCCACCGCCGTCGCGCTCGCCGCGACCGCCTGCGGACCGCAGAAGACGGATGCTGGGTCCCACCCGGGATCCGGTTCTTCCGCGCCCGCATCGCCCACGGCGGTCGCCTCTCCCGACGCCTCGCCGTCCACGGACGCGAAGCCGGGCGACGCCTCGCCGTCGGCTTCCCCGTCCACGTCGTCGTCGCCCTCCGCCTCCGCCTCGCCCTCGCCGACCGTGAAGCAGGTCATGGCGAACGGCGACGACAGCGAGCAGGTCCGCGAACTGCAGGCCCGGCTGCGCCAGCTCAAGCTGATGACGGTCGCTCCGACCGGTTTCTACGGCTCGAAGACGACCGCCGCGGTCAAGTCCTTCCAGTCGAAGAACGGCCTGTCCGCCACCGGCGGCGTGGACGAGCCCACCTGGAAGAAGATCCAGAACGCCACGAAGAAGCCGACCGCCGACGAGCTGCGCCCGCCGACCGTCAACGAGCCGGACGCTCCCGACGCGCGCTGCATGACGGGCCGCGTGATGTGCATCAGCAAGGAGAGCCGCACCCTCGCCTGGATGATCGACGGAAAGGTCGTCTCCACGCTGGACGTGCGCTTCGGTTCGGAGAACACCCCGACCCGCGAGGGCGAGTTCAAGGTGGAGTGGAAGGCGAAGGACTGGACGTCGACGATCTACCACACGCCGATGCCGTACTCGATGTTCTTCAGCCGGGGCCAGGCCGTGCACTACTCCGCGGACTTCGCCGCCCGCGGCTACGCCGGCGCCTCGCACGGCTGTGTGAACGTCCGGGACAAGGCCAAGCTGGCGACGCTGTTCGACGCGGTCCAGGTCGGCGACAAGGTCGTCGTCTACTGGTGACGCACGGGCGGCCGGGCGGAGGGGGACGTCCCGCCCGGGCGCCGGAGGTGGGAAGTTGAGGGCGCGGGCGGGATCGGGGGAACGAATCCCGCCCGCGCCAGTTGCGCAGAGCCCAGGGGTACGGGGGGAACCCCGGCTCATGCGCGGCCGATGACCAGTCGGCTCGTTATGTACTGCGCCACCGGTTCGAAAAGTGTTACAGGCGGGGCGCGAACCGTTTCAGGCCAGTGTCCGGTACCCGGTCCTCAGCGGCGCTGGCCCGCATCCGGGGCCTTCGGCGCAGCCGTCCCGGCCGGGACCAGCCCCAGCGAACGCGACGGGGACCCCGGGCCCGTGGGTGAGCCCGGCACCTCTCCGCTCGATCCCCCGCCGGTGGCCCCGTCGAGCACACCCTGGCAGTAGCGCGGGACCCGCATCAGCCCCTTGGCCAGGCGTACGAGCTTCTCCCGGCGGGCCTCGTCGATCTTCCCGGACCGGTAGTCCTTGCACAGCTCCACCGCTCCGGTGCCGCTCCCCTTGTCCCGGTCCGAACCGTCGGGCGGGTCCGTCTTCATGCCGTCGACGCCGCCCTGACGGGACCGGTCCCGGCCGTCCATGTCCCCGGTCGGGCCGCTCGCGGGCGATTCCGTACCGGTACCGGTGCTCGCCCCGGCGGCGTCGCCGGGTCCCGTCGTCGTACGTCCCTCCGTGCCCGGGGTGTTCCCCGGACTCGGGCTGCCGCTCGGGCCCTCGCCGTCGTGCGGCGCGGTGGTGAGGGGCGGCGCGAGGGGCGCCGCGAAGCGGCCGTGCACCGAGGCCGTCGAGGAGGGTCCGACCGTCACCGAGACGGCCGGCAGCCCGCCGGCGGCGTCCCGGGAGTCCCGGTCCAGCAGTCCGGTGCCCGCGGCGGCCGCCAGGCCGCCCACGGCGACGCCGGCCACCGCGGCGGCGAGGACGAAGCGGACCGGCCGGCCGCGCCGGGGTCCCGGTCCGGCCGGGCCGGCGGGCGTACCGAGCTCGACCACCGTGTCCGCGGAGCCGAACAGCGCGGCGTCCGGAGCCCTCGTCTGCAGTTCCGCCCGGAGCACGGAGCCGCGCGCGCGGAACGCGGCCACCGCGGCGGCCTCTCCTCGCAGTTCCCCGGGCAGCCCGCCGACGGCCACGGGCGGCGGCTCGGCGAGTGCGTCGAGGGCGGCGCGCAGCCGCTCGGCCCGGGCCTGGACGTAGTGCTCGGCGCCAGGTGCGGCCGGTTCTCCGCGCAGCAGTCTGTCCGCCGCGGCTTTGTCCAGCCACCTGTCGCGCTCGTCGGCCATCACATGTCCTTCTGCGTCCGCCAACGTGAATCCGTCACACCGGTTTGTTCTACGAGGCCCGCGGCGCGGGCCCGCTGCGCCGGTACGGCGTCGAGGTCCCGTCCGCCCCCGGCGCCCCGTGCGCGACTCCCGTCATTATCGCCGAGGCGGCGCCCCCGCCCGGCGCCGACGCCGACGGCCGAGCCGATGCCGGAGCCGATGCCCGCATCGGGGTCGCCCTCGGGGTCGAAGTCCTCTTCCGCGCCGAGCAGCTCGGCCAGCTTCTTCAGGCCCCGGTGCGCGGCGGTGCGCACCGCGCCGGGGCGCTTGCCCAGGGTCTCGGCGGCGCTCTTGGCGTCCAGCCCGACGACCACCCGCAGGACGACGGCCTCGGCCTGGTCCTGCGGGAGCTGAGCTATGAGTTCCATCGTGCGGCAGGTGGCGAGGGACTCCATGGCCTCGCCGGCGGTGTCGGACTCGGCGGCGTGGCCCGTCAGCTCGGTCTCGTCCCCGCCGACGGCGGGCCTGCGCCCGCGCATGCGGATGTGGTCGAGGGCCCGGTTGCGGGCGATGCGGGCGGCCCAGCCGCGGAAGCGGTCGGCGTCGCCGGTGAAGGAGTCGAGGTCGCGGGCGATCTGCAGCCAGGCCTCGGAGGTGACGTCCTCGGCATCGCCGTCTCCGACGAGCGTGCGGACGTATCCGAGCAGGCGCGGGTGCACGGCGCGGTACACAGAACGGAACGCGATCTCGTCGCCGTCTTGTGCCGCGAGCACCGCGGTGGTCAGCTCCGCGTCGTCCCCCAGCAAAATCCCCAACCCGTTCACAGTCCCGTTTGTGTGGCGCAAATCAGCACGTTACGGCTTTCAAGCACCTTCGTCCACGAGTTGTACAACGCGCAACCATCCCTGCGCGGAGCGAGGTGTGACACAAAACGCATCGAAGACGCTGACAGGGGTGCGGGCTTGTCGCACGAGTCCGCGACGGATGGCGGCCGGGGCCTCTCCTGTGGGGGGTGGCGGCCTCGGTCGCCCTCCCCCTCCTCCGCCGTCCTCACGGCCATCATGCCCCGGTCCACCGAGGGGTCCCCGAGCGGCCCCGCGCCCGGTCCGACACGCGCCCCCGTCATCCTTTCGGCTCACTTCCGAGTGAAAACCCGGAATGGGTACGACACACCCGGCCCCACGTCGATAGCGTGGCGGAACACCCGCGCCACGCCACGAGGAGCCCCCCGCTGTCCAGCCACCTTCCGGCACAGGCCCGCGGAGGCTCCGACCCTTCCCACGGCTCCCCCTCCCTCCACGACGCCGATCCCCTCTGCGACGCCGATCCCTTCGAGGACACCGGTCCTTTCGACGGCACCGGTCCCTTTCACGACACCGGGCTCGCACGGTTCAACGCCCTGTCCCCCGATACCGCCCACTCCGCCCTGCTGCACTGCTGCGGCAGCCGGCGCTGGGCCCACCGGGTGGCCGCCCACCGCCCTTACCCCGACTTCGGCGCGCTACTCGCCGCCGCCGACGAAGCCTCGTACGACCTCTCCCAGCCGGACCTCTCCGAGGCACTGGCCTGCGAGTTCCCGCCGGAACTGGAGCACGGGGCCGCGTACGCCGCGGTCCTCGCGCTCGACGCGGCGCACGGGGAGTACGAGCGGTCCTTCGGCCACGCCTTCGTGATCTGCCTCGACGGGACCACCCCGGAGGAGCAGGCGGACCAGCTGCTGGCCGCGATCCGGCGGCGGATGGAACTGGACGTGGACGAAGAGCGCGCGATCTCCGCGGACGAGCTCCGTCGCGTCGCGCAGGTCCGGCTCGCCGACCTGACACACTGGCTGACCTCGGCGGATGGGGTATCTGCTGCCGAATTCGGGCTATTCGCCCCTGTGGGATAGTCCGTCCGTGCCTGTTTGATCACACCGATGGCCCCCGCGCGAGGGAACCGACAAAGCGTCGCTACGATGTCCGGGGCCGGAGGACCGTACCCGGCCGGGCCCGACCGACAAAGAAGCCGGCTGGCCCCCGCCCCGCTTCCGGAGGGTTTTCCGTGCCGGCTGGAACGTTGTACCGCGGCCGGGAAGGAATGTGGTCCTGGGTGGCTCATCGAGTCACCGGCGTCCTCATTTTCTTCTTCCTGTTCGTACACGTCCTCGACACCGCTCTCGTCCGCGTCTCACCCGAGGCGTACGACGATGTCGTGGCTACCTACAAGACTCCGATCGTCGCGCTGCTGGAGTACGGCCTCGTCGCCGCAATCCTGTTCCACGCGCTCAACGGTCTCCGTGTCATCGCCGTGGACTTCTGGTCCAAGGGCCCCCGCTACCAGAAGCAGATGCTCTGGACCGTGGTGGGCATCTGGGTCGTGCTGATGGTCGGGGCCCTGTACCCCGTCCTCGGACACGCTTACCTCGAACTCTTCGGGAAGTGACACGCATGTCTTCTGACACTTCTTTCGAAAAGGGCATCGGTGACGTGGAGGGCGTGTCCCTCTACGACGTCGACAACCCGGCGCCGTACATCGAGGCCCCGCGCAAGCGCACCAGCAAGACGCCGCGCTCGACCCGCGGCAACTTCGAGATGGTCGCGTGGCTCTTCATGCGCCTCTCGGGCATCGTGCTCGTCGTCCTGGTCCTCGGCCACCTGCTGATCCAGCTCGTGCTGGACGGCGGGGTCTCCAAGATCGGCTTCGCTTTCGTGGCCGGCCGCTGGGCCTCCCCGTTCTGGCAGGGCTGGGACCTGCTGATGCTGTGGCTCGCGATGCTTCACGGCGCGAACGGTCTGCGTACCGTCATCAACGACTACGCGGAGCGCGCCAACACGCGTCTGTGGCTCAAGGGCCTGCTCTACACCGCCACGGTGTTCACCATTCTTCTGGGCACGCTGGTGATCTTCACCTTCGACCCGAACATCCGCTAGGCAACGGGGCTGAGGCGAAACCAATGAAGATCCACAAGTACGACACCGTCATCGTCGGGGCGGGCGGCGCAGGCATGCGCGCCGCCATCGAGTCGACGAAGCGCAGCCGCACCGCCGTGCTGACCAAGCTCTACCCCACCCGCTCCCACACGGGCGCCGCGCAGGGCGGCATGGCCGCCGCGCTCGCCAACGTGGAGGACGACAACTGGGAGTGGCACACCTTCGACACGGTCAAGGGCGGTGACTACCTGGTCGACCAGGACGCCGCCGAGATCCTGGCGAAGGAGGCCATCGACGCGGTCCTCGACCTCGAGAAGATGGGCCTGCCGTTCAACCGCACCCCGGACGGCACCATCGACCAGCGCCGCTTCGGCGGGCACTCCCGCAACCACGGCGAGGCGCCGGTCCGCCGGTCCTGCTACGCCGCGGACCGCACCGGTCACATGATCCTCCAGACGCTCTACCAGAACTGCGTCAAGGAGGGCGTGGAGTTCTTCAACGAGTTCTACGTCCTGGACCAGCTCCTGGTCGAGGAGGACGGCGTCAAGAAGTCGGCCGGCGTGGTCGCGTACGAGCTCGCCACCGGCGAGATCCACGTGTTCCAGGCGAAGTCCGTCATCTACGCCTCCGGCGGCACCGGCAAGTTCTTCAAGGTGACCTCCAACGCGCACACCCTCACGGGTGACGGCCAGGCGGCCTGCTACCGCCGCGGCCTGCCGCTGGAGGACATGGAGTTCTTCCAGTTCCACCCGACGGGCATCTGGCGCATGGGCATCCTGCTGACGGAGGGCGCCCGCGGTGAGGGCGGCATCCTCCGCAACAAGGACGGCGAGCGCTTCATGGAGAAGTACGCGCCGGTCATGAAGGACCTCGCGTCCCGTGACGTCGTCTCGCGCTCCATCTACACCGAGATCCGCGAGGGCCGCGGCTGCGGTCCCGCCGGTGACCACGTGTACCTGGACCTGACGCACCTGCCGCCGGAGCAGCTCGACGCGAAGCTCCCGGACATCACCGAGTTCGCGCGCACCTACCTGGGCATCGAGCCGTACACGGACCCGATCCCGATCCAGCCCACCGCGCACTACGCCATGGGCGGCATCCCGACGAACGTCGAGGGTGAGGTCCTCATGGACAACACCACCGTCGTCCCGGGCCTGTACGCGGCCGGCGAGGTCGCCTGCGTCTCCGTGCACGGCGCGAACCGCCTGGGCACCAACTCGCTGCTGGACATCAACGTCTTCGGCAAGCGCTCGGGCATCGCGGCCGCCGCGTACGCCCACGCCAACGACTACGTCGAGCTGCCCGAGAACCCGGCGCAGCAGGTCATCGACCAGGTCGAGCGGCTGCGCAACTCCACGGGCAACGAGCGGGTCGCGGACCTGCGCCTGGAGCTCCAGGAGACGATGGACGCCTGCGTGATGGTGTTCCGCACCGAGCAGACGATCAAGACCGCGGTCGAGAAGATCGCGGAGCTGCGCGAGCGCTACCTGAACGTGTCCGTCCAGGACAAGGGCAAGCGCTTCAACACGGACCTGCTGGAAGCCATCGAGCTGGGCAACCTGCTCGACCTGGCCGAGGTCATGGCCGTGTCCGCGCTGGCGCGCAAGGAGTCCCGCGGCGGTCACTACCGCGAGGACTACCCGAACCGCGACGACGTCAACTTCATGCGCCACACCATGGCGTACCGCGAGGTCGGCGACGACGGCAAGGACTCCGTCCGCCTGGACTACAAGCCGGTCGTCGTCACCCGCTACCAGCCGATGGAGCGTAAGTACTGATGGCCACCCCGACCCTGAGCAAGACGGACCAGATGGAGGCGGCGGCCGCCGCCTCGCCGTTCATCACGGTCACGTTCCGGATCCGCCGGTTCAACCCGGAGATCTCGGACGAGTCGACCTGGCAGGACTTCCAGGTCGAGATCGACCCGAAGGAGCGCGTGCTCGACGGTCTCCACAAGATCAAGTGGGACCTCGACGGCACGCTCACCTTCCGCCGCTCGTGCGCGCACGGCATCTGCGGCTCCGACGCGATGCGGATCAACGGCAAGAACAGGCTCGCCTGCAAGACGCTGATCAAGGACATCAACCCGGAGAAGCCGATCACGGTCGAGGCCATCAAGGGCCTGACGGTGATGAAGGACCTCGTCGTCGACATGGAGCCCTTCTTCCAGGCGTACCGGGACGTCATGCCGTTCCTGGTCACCAAGGGCAACGAGCCGACGCGCGAGCGCCTGCAGTCCGCCGAGGACCGCGAGCGCTTCGACGACACCACCAAGTGCATCCTGTGCGCCGCGTGCACGTCCTCGTGCCCGGTGTTCTGGAACGACGGCCAGTACTTCGGCCCGGCGGCGATCGTCAACGCGCACCGCTTCATCTTCGACTCGCGCGACGAGGCGGGCGAGCAGCGCCTCGAGATCCTGAACGACAAGGACGGCGTGTGGCGTTGCCGCACCACCTTCAACTGCACCGACGCGTGCCCGCGCGGCATCGAGGTCACGAAGGCGATCCAGGAAGTGAAGCGTGCGCTGATCACGCGCCGCTTCTGATCTCTTGACGCACGAAGGCCCCGCCCCCGGTGTCCGCACCGGGGGCGGGGCCTTCCGCGTACCGGCAATCGGCCTACAGGCCCGCCGAATGCTGTGGAATCATCGGGCACATGAGTGAGCAGCAGCCGAATCCTTACGCGAGCGACCCGGGCCAGGGCGACGAGTACAAGTGGGGGCCCGGGACTCCGAGTTACGGCTACCCGCAGCCCTACCCCCAGCCCCCGGCCTACCAGCCGACCATCGGCGGAGCGGGCATTCCGGCCCAGATGCCGCCGACGGCTCCCATGGGGTACCCGGCCGCCGGACTCTCCCTGGGCGACATCACGATCGCCGGCGACCAGATCATCACCCCGTCGGGCCCGATGCCGCTCAGGGGCGCGGTCTGGAACGCCACGGACTTCTCCCGGACGGAGGAGAAGATCCCGGCGCACGCGATCGTGCTGGCCGTCATCTTCTTCATCTTCTGCCTGCTCGGCCTGCTCTTCCTCCTGATGAAGGAGCGCCGCACCACGGGCTACATCCAGATCACGGTGAACAGCGGCGGCCGCCACCACTCCACGATGATCCCCGCGGTCGACCCGGGCACCTACATGTGGGTCATGAGCCAGCTCAACCAGGCGCGTGCGCTGAGCATGTGACGCGGCGCCGGGGGAAACCCGGTGGTCCGCGGGCGGGGGGTCCGGGAAGATCACCGGATGATCCTTTCTCATGATGTGGACGGTCTCGCCGACGCCCCGGCCGTCGTTCTGCTGCATTCCTCCGTGTGCGACCGTCGGATGTGGGAGCCGCAGTGGCAGCCGCTGCTCGCCGCCGGGTTCCGGGTGGTCCGGGCGGACTTCCGGACCTGCGGCGACTCCCCCGCCGCCGAAGCCCCGTACAGCGACCACGGGGACGTACGGGAGCTGCTGGACCACCTCGGCATCCGGCGGGCCGCCTTCGTCGGCTCCTCCTACGGCGGGCGGGTCGCGCTGACGCTGGCCGCGCTGCGGCCGGAGCTGGTGAGCGCGCTGGCGCTGCTCTGCCCCGCCCGGCCCGCGCAGCGGCGCGGCCCCGCCCTGCTCGCCTTCAACGCCGCCGAAGCCGCCCTGCTGGACGCGGGCGACCTGGAGGGCGCGGCCGGGCTCAACGCCCGCCAGTGGCTCGGCCCGGAGGCCGATGAGGCCGCACACGCCCTCGTACGGGCCATGCAGCTCGGGAACTTCCGGGGCGCCGAGGGAGCCGACGGGGACCACGAGCTCCCCGAGCCCGCCTTCGAACCGGCCGCCGTCACCGCCCCCGTCCTCGGCATCGGCGGCGCGCACGACATCCCCGAATTCCGGGACGTACCCGCCGAGCTGGCCTCCCTGGTGCCCGGAGCCGTCCACGTCGAGCTGCCCTGGGCCGGCCATCTCCCCTCCCTGGAACGCCCCGCGGAGATCAACCGGTTGCTGCTGCCCTTCCTCTGCGGGGCAGCCCTGCCGGGACGCTGACCCGAGACCCCCCATCCATTCGCTTGAACCTGTTCAAAAATGGGTCTACAGTCAGTGCTGTCAGCAGTTGAACACGTTCAAGGGGGCTGAGGGCAATGGACCTCACCGTGGTCGCGTACGTCATCTACCTGCTCATCAGCATCGGACTCACCGTCTGGGTGGCCCGCACGCTCAGCCGCAACGGGCGCGTCTTCATCGGCGACGTCCTCCAGGGGAACGAGAAGCTCGCGGACGCCGTCAACCAGCTCCTGGTGGTCGGCTTCTACCTCGTCAACATCGGCTTCGTGACCCTGTACCTGCGGTCGGCCGACGAGATCGTCGCGGCCCGCGGACTCTTCGAGGCACTGTCGGTCAAGCTCGGAGTCGTGCTCCTGGTCCTCGGCGTCATGCACCTCGGCAACGTCTGGGTGCTGAACAAGATGCGCCGCCGGGGCATCATGGAGCGCCAGCAGACCCCGCCGGTCGGCCCCCAGGGGTGGACCATGCCCGCCGGGGCCTGATCACCGTGGCCAGGACCGCGATCCGGCACCTGACGGTGCTCTACGACGCGAACTGCCCGCTCTGCGTGCACATCCGGCACTGGCTGCTCGGCCAGCGCTGGCTGGTACCGCTCCGGCTCATCCCCGCCGCCTCCTTCGAGGCACAGCGGCTGTACCCGCGGCTCAACCACGCCTCCACGCTGAAGGAGATCACCGTCATCGGCGACTCCGGACAGGTGTGGACCGGCACGGACGCCTTCATCGTCTGCCTGTGGGCGCTGGCCGAGCACCGGCCGAAGGCGAACTGGCTGGCCACTCCGGCCGGCCGGCCCTTCGCCAGGGCGGCCATGTACACCGCCTCCACCTGGCGCGAGGCGGTACGGGACGGCTCCTCGGCGAACGACGGGGAACCGGCCTGTGACGACCAGTGTTCCGCGCCCCGATAGGCTCGGGACCGTGACTGATCAGAAGGCTCCCAAGAGCGAGCAGACTCGCACGCTCATCCTCGAAACCGCGCTCCGCCTCTTCCAGGAGCGCGGCTTCGACAAGACGACGATGCGCGGTATCGCCAAGGAGGCCGGAGTATCGGTCGGCAACGCCTACTACTACTTCGAGTCCAAGGAACATCTGGTCCAGGGCTTCTACGACCGGATCGGCGCCGCCCACCTGGCGGCGGTCCGGCCGATCCTGGACCACGAGACCGATCTGCAGAAGCGGCTCGCGGGCGTCCTGACCAGCTGGCTGGACATCGCGGCGCCGTACCACGAGTTCGCCTCGCAGTTCTTCAAGAACGCCGCGGACCCGGAGAGCCCGCTCAGCCCGTTCTCCCCCGAGTCGGAGGCGGCCCGCAAGACGGCGATCGACATGCACCGCGAGGTGCTGGCGGGGGCCAAGACCAAGGTGCCCGACGAACTGGCCGACGTACTGCCGGAGCTGATGTGGCTCTCGCAGATGGGCCTGGTCCTCTACTGGGTCTTCGACCGCTCCCCGGACAGCGAGAAGACCCGCAAGCTCGCCCAGCGCGGCGCGCAGCTCACCACCCGGGGCATCATCCTGGCCCGGTTCCGGGTGCTGCGGCCGCTGGTGCGGGAAGTGCACGAGCTGTTCACGGACTTCCTGCCGGGCATGGCCCAGACGGCCGTGTCCCGTCCGGGCCGCAAGCGGGCCTCCGACCCGGACGCGGGCCCGGAAGAGGGTCCGGAGGTTGGTCCGTAGGAGGCCCGGCCGCGGGTCCGCGGGAAGGCCCGAAGGCGGTGGGCCCGACTGCGGGTCCTACAGCCAGCTGAGCTCCCACAGCCGCCACACGCCGGTGCCGTCCGAGAGGTACTGGGCGCCCGCGACGGCCTCGCGCGACATCACGTAGTCCTTCTTCTGCCAGATCGGCAGCATCGGGACCTGCTGCGCGACCAGCTTCTGCAGATCGCGGAAGTCGTTGGCGGCGGCGCCGCGGTCCGAGAAGGACTGGGTGCGGGTGATGAGGTCGTTGACGGCCTTGTCGGAGAAGCCGCTGTTCATGGAGTTGTCGGCTCCGACGAGCGGGGCGATGAAGTTGTCCGCGTCCGGGAAGTCGGCGATCCAGCCGATGGTGTAGGCGTCGAACTCGCCCGCCGCGTAGGCCTTCTGGAAGTCGCTCCACTTCTCGACCGGCTTGATGGTCAGCTGGAAGAGCCCGGTGGACTCCAGCTGCGCCTTCAGCTCCTCGGCCTCGGCGACGCTCGCGCCGCGCACGTTGACCCCGAGGGTGATCGCTACCGGGGTGGTGACTCCGGCGTCCTTGAGCAGCTTCTTCGCGGTGAGCCCGTTCGGCGAGGGCCAGGCGTCGAAGAACGGCGTGCTGTGGGCGGCGATGCCGGCCGGGACGAGGGAGTAGAGCGGGGTGACGGTGCCCTTGTAGACCTCGGTCGCGACCTTGGCCCGGTCCACGACCGCGGCGACGGCCTGGCGGACGGCGGGCTGGGCCACCGGGGAGCCGGGGCGGAGGTTGAAGACCATGCTGCGGATCTCCGTACCGCCCGAGGCCTGGTACCGGGTGTCCTCCAGGCCCGGGTTCAGGTCCGCCAGGACCGCCGGGGGCATGTCGCGGTGGGCGACCTCGATCCCGTGGCCGGTCCAGGCCTGCTCCAGCTGCGCGGAGTCCTTGAAGTACTTCACGGTGACCGGGCTCTTGGAGACCTTGCCCTGGCCCTTGTACGAGGTGTTGGGCTTGAGCTCGGCGCTCGCGCCGGCCGTGTAGCCGTCGAGGGTGAAGGGGCCGGAGCCGTCGACCTCGTCCCCCTCGCGCAGGGCCTTGGCCGGGTACTTGTCCTTGTCCACGATCGAGGCGGCGCCCGTCGCGATCTTGAACGGGAAGGTGGCGTCCCCGGCGGAGAGGCTGAAGGTGACGGTGCGGCCCTCGGCCTTGACCGACTCCAGGGTGTTGAACAGCGGCGCCGGCCCCTGGTCGGAGTTGATCGCCTTGATCCGGTCGAAGGAGAACTTGACGTCCTCGGCGGTGATCGCGCGGCCGGAGGAGAACTTCACGTCGGGGCGCAGCTCGCACTGGTACGTGGTGAGCTTGCCTCCGACGAAGTTGCAGGCGGAGGCCGCGTCGGGCACCGGGGTGTCGGCACCGGGCTTGATGGTCAGCAGCGACTGGTAGACGTTGCTGAACAGGGCCCAGGAGCCCGCGTCGTACGCCCCCGCGGGGTCGAGGGAGGAGACGACGTCGCTCGTGCCGATGCGGATCGGATCCCCGCCGCCGGCGGCCTGCGGCAGCAGCTGCCAGGTGGCGACGCCGGCCACGCCGAGGACCAGCCCGGCCGCGATGACTTTCGAGCGGACAGACCGCAACATCCTTGACTCCACCCCACGTGGTCGCGCACCGCAGTGCGCGACCAGTTATCCGATTATCGGTCACATCCCATCATGGAATTTCGGCCTCGGGAAGGCTGATTTGTGGCGTGGTGTTGAGGGTTCGGGCGGTTCAGGCCTGATATGAGGCGAGTTCGACGACTGTGATGTCCGACGGCGCGCCGACCCGGACCGGCGGCCCCCAGGCACCCGCGCCGCGCGAGACGTACAGCTGGGTGTCGCCGTAGCGCTCCAGCCCGGCGACGGTGGGGTTGGCGAGCTCGGCGACGTACTCGCCGGGCCAGAGCTGCCCTCCGTGGGTGTGGCCGGAGAGCTGGAGGTCCGCCCCGTACCGGACGGCCTCGTCGATGACGATCGGCTGGTGGGCGAGGAGTACGGCAGTGCGGGCGCGGTCCCGGTCGCCCAGGGCCGCCTGGAAGTCCGGGCCGTGGCCCTCTCTCTCGCCCGCGATGTCGTTGACCCCGGCGAGGTCGAAGTACGGGAGCTCGCGGCGGGCGTTCTCCAGCGGGGTGAGGCCGAGCTCGCGGACGTGGTCGACCCACTGCTGGGCGCCGGAGAAGTACTCGTGGTTTCCGGTGACGAAGTACGAGCCGTGGTGCGAGCGGAGGCCGCGGAGCGGTTCGGCGGCGGGGCCGAGGTCGTGGACGCTGCCGTCGACGAGGTCGCCGACGATGGCGATGAGGTCGGGCTGCGTGCGGTTGATCGTGTCGACGATGCGGGCGGTGTGGGCGCGGCCCAGGATCGGGCCGAGGTGGATGTCGCTGACGACGGCGACGCGGAAGCCGTGGGCCGCGCGGGGGAGCTTCGCCAGGGGGACCTGGACCCGCTTGACGCGGGGGCCGCGGAGGACTCCGTACGTGCCGTAGCCGACGGTGCCGGCTGCTGCGGCGGCGGCCGTGCCGGCCACGATCCGCGCGAAGCGGCGGCGGCTGACGGTGGTGGGGGCGGGCTCCGCCGGGGTGGGCTGCGCGGAGTCGGCCGCCGCCGGGTCGGCCACCGTGGCGTGCTGCCCGGCCGGGGGCGTGGGTTCGGCGGCGGCTGCGGGTTCGGCGGTGGCTGCGAGGGTGGCCTGCGGCGCTGATCCCCTCCCCGCCCCTTCCCGCTGCACCGGATCATGCGGCTCCGCCGCGCGGCGGGGCTCCGCCCGGGACCCCGAAGTGGCCGCGCCCGCGGCGACGGGGGCGCCCTGCGTGGGCGCGGGGACGTTGGGGGGCTGCGGCGTGGCCCCGGTCCGGCGGCGGAGCCACACCGTGCGGACGGGCTCGGCCACCAGCATGGCCAGGGAGAGGTACATGAGGACGGCCAGCCACATGTAGCCCGGCCAGGCGACCGTGCGCTCCAGCCAGAAGGGGGCTCCCGCGCGGCCCGCGACGAGGGCGGCCACGGACAGGAGCGGGAGCGCGAAGGCCAGGGCGGTGCCCGCGCGGCGGATCGCGCCGCCGGGGGCGGTGGTGTCGCGGACCAGGCGGATCCAGAGCCAGCGGTGCACCAGCACCAGGAGGGCCAGGACCAGCAGGGCCACGGCAGCGACGAGGACGATCGTCATGCGCCCGCCTCCGTACGTGATTCACGCCGCAGAGCACGCACCCCGCGCAACCCGATCACTCCGACGGCCGTCCCCAGGAGAAAGGACGCCACCGCCAAGAGAAGGTGGACCCAGAAGTACGCGGTCGGGTCCCCCGCGGCGTCGAAGGCCAGACCGCTGCCGTCCTTCCACAGGTTCCGGACGAAAGACACCCAGATGAACCAGCTCCACACTCCGAAGGCGAGCAGGAACCAGGAAGCGGCGCGGCTGAGTCTCATGAACTCAGTATCGGTTTCGTCCCCAGGACGGACGCGCCGGGGTGGGCTGTCCCGGCGGTGGTTGCGGCGGGTTGGCCGATCCATGACGCTAAGCACAGCATCGGGATGTACTTTCACCTGCGTGTCTGCCAAGAAGACCGCGTTGACGGTCCTTTCCGCCGCACTTCCCGCCCTGCTGGTCCCGGCACTGCTGGCTCCGGCCGCCTTCGCCGTGCCCACGCCGACGCCGCCGGCGGACGGGAAGGGGCAGCCCCCCAAGGCGCCCGCGCCGCCCGCCTCGATGTCCACGGTCGGCGGCGCGTCGCTCGGGCAGCCCGGTACGCAGGTCAACCTGCTGCCCGGCGCGCCCGCGCTGCCGGCGAACCTGACGGGGCGTTCGTGGATCGTGGCCGACGCCGAGACCGGCGAGGTCCTCGCCGCGCACAACGCGCACTGGCGGCTCCCCCCTGCCTCGACGATGAAGATGCTCTTCGCCGACACCGTGCTGCCGGGACTGCCCAAGGACCAGGTCCACAAGGTCACCGATCAGGAGCTGGACGGGGTCGGTTCCGGGTCCAGCCTCGTCGGCATCAAGGAGGACGCCGAGTACAGCGTCCACGACCTGTGGCTCGGGGTGTTCCTGCGCTCCGGGAACGACGCCGTGCACGTACTTTCGGCCATGAACGGCGGTGTCGAGAAGACCGTCAAGGACATGCAGGCGCACGCCGAGGAGCTCCAGGCCCTGGACACCCACGTGGTGTCCCCCGACGGGTACGACGCTCCGGGCCAGGTCTCCAGCGCCTACGACCTCACCCTCATCGCCCGCTCCGGTCTGCAGAAGCAGGACTTCCGGGAGTACTGCGGCACGGCCAGCGCGAAGTTCCCCGGCCGGCAGGAGCCGGGCAAGCCGCGCGAGACCTTCGAGATCCAGAACACCAACCGGCTGATGACCGGAGCCGGCGGCCTCTCCCCCTACAAGGGGATCGCCGGCGTGAAGAACGGCAACACCACGATGGCCGGCTCCACCTTCACCGGCGCCGCCCAGCGCGGCGACAAGAAGCTGCTGGTCACGGTGATGAACCCGGGCACCGGGGGCGCGAACTCCGTGTACGAAGAGACCGCCGACCTGCTCGACTGGGGGTTCGCGGCGAGCGGGAAGGTCAAGCCGGTGGGCGAGCTGGTGCCGCCCAAGAGCGCCGACACCACCTCCCACGGCTCCCCGGCCCAGTCCCACGAGAACAACCCGTCGGCGTCCGGTGCGGGCTCCGGCGGCGGGATCGGTACGGCCTTCGGCGTGGCGGGCGGGGTGCTGGCCGTGGTGGCCGGCGGGGCCTACGCGGTCAACCGGCGCTGGCCGCGGGGGCGCGGCCGCCGGGCTCGCGGCCAGGTGTAGCGGAGTCGGGGGTGGTGGAGCCGGGGGTGGCTGAGTCGGGTGTGGTGGAGTCGGGTGTGGCGGACCCGGCGGGCTCCGGGTCTTCCACGCCGTCCCCGTCGGCATCGTCGCGGCTCGCGGTCCACGCCGCGCAGAAGAGCAGCAGCTTCGCCGTGAGGTTGATCCAGATCAACAGCGCGATCGGCACGCCGAAGGCCCCGTACATGCTCTTCGTGGCGACCTCCCGCATGTAGCCGCTGAGCAGCAGCTTCAGCAGCTCGAAGCCGGCCGCGCCGAGCAGGGCCGCCTCGATCAGGCGGCGGCGGGGCGGTTCGACGCCCGGGAGCAGGGTCAGGACGTAGAGCAGGAGCAGGAAGGCGGCCAGCACTCCGACGAGGAAGGCCCCGCCCCGCAGCAGGCCGCCGCCCGCGCCGTCGCGCGGCACGTGCAACCAGTCCCCGGCCTTGCCGACCGCGCTGGAGCCGAAGATCGATGCCGCGGCCGAGGCCAGGCCGACGCCGCCGAGGCCGATGAGGACGAGCGCGTCCTTGCCCTTGCGGACGAAGGGGTTCCCCTCGTCCTCGTCGTCCTTCTCCCACACCGCGCGCAGGCAGTCCCGCATCGAGCCGACCCAGCCGATGCCGGTGAAGAGCAGGACGGCGGCGGCGATCAGCCCGACCGTGCTCGCGTTCGCGACGAGGGCGTTGATGTCGAGCTGGTCGGAGATGCCGGGGACCTGCTCGGCGAGGTTCTTCTGGAGCCGGTCGAGCTGGTCCTGGGTGAGCAGACCGGCGCCGATCGCGGCGGCCACGGTGATCAGCGGGAAGAGGGCCAGGAAGCTGATGAAGGTGATGGCGGCGGCGAGCCGGCTCCAGTGCACGCGGTCGAGCCGCTGGTACGAACGCCACAGGTGGGTCCGCATCAGGGCGGACACCAGGGGCCCGATCAGCGGGAGTTTCGTCAGCCAGTCCATACGGTCACCGTAAATGAGCTGTCGTAAATAGCCGGGATTGCCGCTTTTGGGGACTACGGTCGTCGATTGTGACTTTTCGCCCGACGGCTCGGCCGTTCCATGCCCTGGTCCTGCGAAGGATCGGTTTCCGGTTCCGGTTCCTGCGTCAGGAACGGCGTACGGTCGCCTCGCCCGCGGCAGCCGCCGCACTGTTGTCCGTCGCCGAGCCGAGCTGCGCGGGCAGGCCGCTCGCTCCACCGCTTGCCCCGTCGCCGAACGGGTATTCCCGCAGCTTGCGCCAGACCCCGTCCGAGCCCTGCTCGTAGAGGGCGAACCCGGAGCAGACCCACTCCGCCGCGTAGTCGGCGAGGGTGCTGAACGCCAGGTCCATCGCCTCCTCGGAGATCCCGTGGGCGACCGTGACGTGCGGGTGGTACGGGAACGAGAGCTCCCGGCTGAGCGGCCCGTCCGGGTCGCGGACCTGGCCCTGGAGCCGGGTGCAGCCGGAGCCGCCCTCGACGACCTGGACGAAGACGACCGGCGAGAGGGGACGGAAGGTGCCCGTGCCGGCCAGCCGCATCACGAAGGGGCGGCCGGCGGCCGCGACCTCGGCCAGGTGGGCGCGGATCTCGGCGAGCCGGTCCGCGGCCACCTCCGTCGGCGGTACGAGGGTGACGTGCGTGGGAATGCCGTGCGCGGCAGCGTCCCCGAAGCCGGCGCGCAGCTCCTGAAGGCTGCTGCCGTACGGCTCCGGGACCGCGATCGAAACGCCGAGCGTTACGGTCCCCACGTAGCTCTCCTCCGCCTGTAGTCCTGTGCGTGGTCTGTGCTCCGCGTGTGCGTCGCACGAGTGCTGCCGCCCCAGTGTGGCGGCAGCACCCCCCAGATCGCCAGGGCCCTCTTTTTCTTGCGTGCCCGTCAGTGCTTCGCGGGCAGGAAACCGAGGTGGTCGTAGGCCTGCGCCAGGGTCTCGGCGGCGACCGCCCTGGCCTTCTCCGCGCCCTTGGCCAGCAGGGAATCCAGGGTCTCCGGATCGTCCAGGTACTCCTGGGTGCGCTGCTTGAAGGGTGTGACGAAATCGACCATCACGCCGGCCAGGTCGGTCTTGAGCGCACCGTAGCCCTTGCCCTCGTACGCGGCCTCCAGCGCGGGGATCGACTCCCCCGTGAGAGTGGAGTAGATCGTGAGCAGGTTGCTGACGCCGGGCTTGTTCTCGGCGTCGAACCGGACCACGGCCTCGGTGTCGGTGACCGCGCTCTTGATCTTCTTCTCGGTGGCCTTGGGCTCGTCGAGGAGGTTGATCAGGCCCTTGGGGGAAGACGCCGACTTCGACATCTTGATCGCCGGGTCCTGGAGGTCGTAGATCTTCGCGACCTCCTTGACGATGTGCGCGGCGGGGAGGGTGAAGGTCTGCCCGAAGCGCTGGTTGAAGCGCTCGGCCAGGTCCCGGGTCAGCTCGATGTGCTGACGCTGGTCCTCGCCGACGGGGACGGAGTTCGCCTGGTAGAGCAGGATGTCGGCGACCTGGAGGATCGGGTACGTGAACAGGCCCACGGTGGCGTTGTTGGCGCCGCTCTTCGCGGACTTGTCCTTGAACTGGGTCATCCGGCTGGCCTCGCCGAAACCGGTGATGCAGTTCATGACCCAGCCGAGCTGCGCGTGCTCGGGCACGTGGCTCTGGATGAAGAGCGTGCAGCGCTCGGGGTCGAGACCGGCGGCGAGGAGCTGCGCGGCGGACAGCCGGGTATTGGCGCGCAGATCCTTCGGATCCTGCGGCATGGTGATCGCGTGCAGGTCGACGACCATGTAGAAGGCGTCGTGCGTCTCCTGCAGGGCGACGTACTGCCGGATGGCTCCGAGGTAGTTCCCGAGGTGGAACGAACCGGAGGTGGGCTGGATGCCGGAGAGCGCGCGAGGACGATCAGAAGCCATGGCTCCATTCTCTCAGGTGTGACACCGGGCTCGGCCCCGCCACTGGCCGGAACCCGGCGGGTCCCCCGGTCCCTGCCCGCCCCCCGCCCGGGTACCCGGCGGTAGCGCCCCGTCCGGATCTTGCCTCGGCCGAGCGACCGCTTTCCGGTCCGGCTCGGGGGAACCCGCTGCGCGGAGCTCCGCGGGCGCCGCCCGCACCCGCGCCTCAAACGCCGGCGGGGCTGGATTCTGCCTGGCCGGGGCTGGATTGCCTGCGGGGCAATTCCAGCCTCGCCGGCGTTTGAGGCGCGGGGTCCGGGGCGGAGCCCCAGGGGGTCCGGGGCGGAGCCCCAGGGGGTCCGGGGCGGAGCCCCGGGGAACGGTGGAAGGGCGGGTAGGGGACAGCCCCGCAGGGGGCCGCCCCCACCCGGTGGGTCAGGCGACGGGGAGGCCCGGGGCCGGGAAGGCGGCCATGAGGTCGGCGACCTCGGCGCGGATGGCGCCCAGGGCCGCCTCGTCACCCTTCGCCGCAGCGGCGACCGCACGCTCGATCCAGTCGGCGACCACCGGCATGTGCTCCACGGAAAGCCCCCGCGAGGTCAGCGACGGCGTGCCGATCCGGATCCCCGACGGGTCGAACGGCTTGCGCGGGTCGAACGGCACCGTGTTGTAGTTCACGACGATCCCGGCCCGGTCCAGCGCCTTCGCCGCGATCTTCCCCGACACCGACTTCCCCGTCAGGTCGATCAGGATCAGGTGGTTGTCCGTACCGCCCGAGACCAGGTCGAAGCCCCGCTCCAGCAGAGCCGCGGCCAGCGCCTTCGCGTTGGCCACGACCGCGTGCGCGTACGACACGAACGAGGGCTGCGCCGCCTCGTGGAGCGCCACCGCGATACCGGCCGTCGTCTGGTTGTGCGGGCCGCCCTGGAGGCCCGGGAAGACCGCCTTGTCGATGGCCTTCGCGTGCTCCTCGCGGCACATCAGCATCGCCCCGCGCGGACCGCGCAGGGTCTTGTGGGTGGTCGTCGAGATCACGTCCACGTGACCCGCCGGGGACGGGTGGGCCCCGCCCGCGATCAGGCCGGCGATGTGCGCCACGTCGGCGACGAGCACCGAGCCCGCCTCCTTCGCGATCGACGCGAACGCCTCGAAGTCGATCGTGCGCGGGAGCGCCGTACCGCCGCAGAAGATCAGCTTGGGCCGCTCCGCCAGCGCGAGGTCCCGTACGGCGTCGTAGTCGATGAGCCCGGTGTCGGCCTGGACCCCGTACTGCACGCCCCGGAACCAGGAGCCCGTCGCCGAGACGCCCCAGCCGTGCGTCAGGTGCCCGCCCATCGGCAGGGCCATGCCCATCACCGTGTCGCCGGGCTTCGCGAAGGCCAGGTACACGGCCAGGTTCGCCGGGGAGCCGGAGTACGGCTGCACGTTGGCGTGGTCGACTCCGAAGAGGCCCTTCGCCCGCTCCACGGCCAGCGCCTCGATGCGGTCGATGTTCTGCTGGCCCTCGTAGTACCGGCGGCCCGGGTAGCCCTCGCTGTACTTGTTCTGCAGCACCGTGCCGGAGGCCTCCAGCACGGCCGAGGAGACGTAGTTCTCGCTCGGGATGAGGCGGAGGGTCTCCGCCTGGAGGGTTTCCTCGGCGGCGACGAAGGACGCCAGCTCGGGGTCGGTCGCGAGCAGGGCGGGGTGACGGTACGGGGGGTGGTTCGCGCTCATGGCGGTTCCTCCGGGGTCGATGTCGGATCTCGTCCCCGCGAGGCCCAGGCGAGCGGCCCTGTATGCGGTCGTGCGCGCACGGCTCCCCCGGAGTTGGTTCTCCGTGCGCCAGTCGCCGTGCGTGTCCGACACCTTAGCGGGCGCGCCGCGAGAAAGGTTTCTCCGTCCGGTATTCGAGCGAGGATGGAGGGTGACGCCACCCTCGTCACCGGCTTGACGGACGATCGGAGACCCCGTGTCGACAACTGCTGATGCCATCCGCTCCGCCGACGCGCACAGCGCGCACAACTACCACCCCCTGCCCGTCGTCGTCGCCACGGCGGAGGGCGCGTGGATGACCGACGTGGAGGGCCGCCGCTACCTCGACATGCTCGCGGGGTACTCCGCCCTGAACTTCGGCCACGGCAACCGCCGTCTGCTCGACGCGGCCCGCGCCCAGCTGGAGCGGGTCACCCTGACCTCCCGCGCCTTCCACCACGACCGCTTCGCCGACTTCTGTACCGAGCTCGCGGCGCTGTGCGGCAAGGAAGCCGTCCTGCCCATGAACACCGGCGCGGAGGCCGTGGAGACGGCGGTGAAGACCGCCCGCAAGTGGGGGTACGAGGTCAAGGGCGTACCGGACGGACACGCCAAGATCGTGGTGGCGGCCGACAACTTCCACGGCCGCACGACGACCATCGTGTCGTTCTCCACCGACCACGACGCCCGCGACCACTTCGGCCCGTACACCCCCGGCTTCGAGATCGTCCCGTACGGGGACCTCACCGCGCTCGCCCACGCCGTCACCTCCAACACCGTCGCCGTGCTGCTGGAGCCGATCCAGGGCGAGGCCGGCGTGCTCGTGCCGCCCGCCGGATACCTGCGGGGCGTACGGGAACTGACGCGCGAGCGGAACGTCCTGTTCATGGCCGACGAGATCCAGTCGGGCCTGGGCCGCACCGGCAAGACCTTCGCGTGCGAACACGAGGGGGTCGTCCCCGACGTGTACATCCTCGGCAAGGCGCTGGGCGGCGGGGTCGTGCCCGTGTCGGCGGTCGTGGCCGACCTCGACGTGCTCGGCGTGTTCAAGCCGGGCGAGCACGGCTCCACCTTCGGCGGCAACCCGCTGGCCTGCGCCGTCGCCCTGGAGGTCATCGCGATGCTGCGCACCGGCGAGTACCAGCAGCGTGCCACCGAGCTCGGCGACCACCTGCACCGGGAGCTGAACCTGATGGTCGGCGGCGGTGCGGTGACCGCCGTACGGGGCCGCGGGCTGTGGGCGGGCGTCGACATCGACCCGGCGCGCGGCACCGGCCGGGAGATCTCCGAGAAGCTGATGGGACTCGGAGTCCTGGTCAAGGACACCCACGGGTCGACGATCCGGATCGCACCGCCGCTGGTGATCTCCAAGGAGGACCTGGACTGGGGGCTGGACCAGCTCAGGTCGGTCCTCGGCGCGTAGCCGTCGTCGAAGGGCTCAGAGAATGACGTGGGGCAGGAAGCGGGCGTACTCGTCCGTGACCGGCCCCGCCGATTCGCGGATGCCCAGGCCCGCCGCCTCGTCCTCGACGACCCACGCGCCGAGCACCACCCGGTTGCCGTCGAAGTCGGGCAGCGGGGCGAGGCCCTGGAAGACGTACGTCTCGTCCTGCTCCGGTGCGAACGGCTCTCCGCCCACCGGGTGCAGGGTGACGCCCGCGCCCTCGCGGCCCAGCAGCGGCTTCGCCGCGTAGCCGGTGGTCGTGGCGAGTTCGCGCGGGCCGTCCAGGTAGGCGGGCAGCAGGTTCGGGTGCTCCGGGAAGAGCTCCCACAGGACCGCCAGCAGCGCCTTGTTGGAGAGCAGCATCTTCCACAGGGGCTCGATCCAGGCGGTGGTGCCGGAGCCGCCGCCGTGGTCGTACGTGCCGAGGACCTGCGGGGCGAACTCGTCGGTGGCCAGCCACTCCCACGGGTAGAGCTTGAAGATCGCGCGGATGAAGCCGAGCTTCTCGTCCACGAACCGGCCGGACAGGGAGTCCCAGCCGATCCGCTCCACCGACAGCTCCCGCGTGTCGATGCCGGCCTGCTCGGCGGTCTCCTGGAGGTAGGCGACCGTCATCAGGTCCTCGCCGAGCTCGTCGGTCTCGGAGTGCGCGAAGTGCACCGGGCCGGCCGGCAGCAGCTCCGCCTGGCGGCGCCAGGCGTCGACGAGCCGCTCGTGGAGGGAGTTCCACTGGTCGGCGCCGGGGAAGCGCTCCTCCATCCAGAACCACTGCGGACTGGCCGCCTCCACGAGGGAGGTGGGGGTGTCGGCGTTGTACTCCAGCATCTTGGCGGGGCCGCCGGTGCCGTCGTAGCGCAGGTCGAAGCGGCCGTAGAGGGACGGCTGTTCGGCGCGGCGCCGCCAGGACTCGGCGATCAGCGCGGCGAGCTTCGGGTCGGTGATGCCGAGGTCGGCGAAGCGGTCGTGGTCGACGATGTGCTGGGCCGCCGCCAGGCACATGGCGTGCAGCTCCTCGACGACGTTCTCCAGCGCCTCGACCTCGGGGAGGGTGAAGGAGTAGTACGCGCTCTCGTCCCAGTAGGGGCGCAGGGAGTCGTCGGGGTAGCGGGTGAGGGGGTAGATCAGCCCCTGCTCCTCGACGGTCTTCTGCCAGTCGGGGCGGGGCTCGATGGTGTGGCGCTTCACCCTGGATCAGCCGCCCGAAGAGCTCTTGTGGCTGCCGCCGATGCCGCCGCGGGTGACGGCGGACTTGTCGAAGCTGCCACCGCTGACCTTGTTCTTCGCGACGGTGCCGCCGTAGTAGTACGCACCGCGGCCGCCGCTCTTGCACTCCTTGGAGTTCAGCTTCTCCAGGGTGGCGCGGTCCGCGCAGCGCTTGTCGGGCTCGTTGCTGCTGCCGCAGGCCACCAGGGCCGCGGCGAGCAGGCCCATGCCGCCGAGGGCGACCGTGCCGGAGCGCATGCGGCGCGTGGTGCGCGTGGTGTCGGTGCTGCTACTGCTGCTGTCCATGGACTGTTCGCTCCCCCTGGGGTGGCCGGCTGCGCACAGACTAGAACGGCCGCCCCGGCCGACGGAATCCGGCCGACGCGGGATCCGTGACCTAGAGTCGGTTCGTGCTCATTGGGATGATTTGCGCGCTCGGTGCGGCGGTCTGCTTCGGCACGGCGTCGGTCCTGCAGGCGGTGGCGGCGCGGGCCGCGGAGCCGGGAACGGGCTCCGGGGTGGACACCGCCCTCCTCCTGCGGGCGCTGCGCCAGTGGCGCTATCTCGCCGGACTCGGGCTGGACGCGGTCGGCTTCGTCCTCCAGATCATCGCCCTGCGGCACATCCCGATCTACGCGGTGGGCGCGGCCCTCGCCGCCAGCCTCGCGGTGACCGCGGTGGTCGCGGCGCGGCTGCTGAAGGTGCGGCTGAGCGGGACGGAGTGGGGCGCGGTCGCGGTGGTGTGCGCGGGGCTGGTGATGCTCGGGCTGGCGTCCGGGGAGGAGGGCGCGGGCAAGGGCACGCTCGCGCTGAAACTGGGGCTGCTGGCGGTGGCCGGGCTGGTGCTGGTGGTCGGCGCCGTCGCGGGCGGACTGCCGGACCGCAGCCGGGCACTGACGCTGGGTCTGGCCGCCGGGACGGGCTTCGGGGTGGTGGAGGTGGCGGTCCGGCTCATCGACGACATCTCGCTCTCCGCCCTCTCCAACCCGGCGTTCTATGCCCTCCTGCTCGGCGGCGGCGCCGCGTTCCTCCTCCTCACCTCGGCGCTCCAGCGCGGCTCGGTGACGGCGGCGACGGCCGGCCTCGTACTGGGCGAGACCATCGGCCCGGCGGCGGTGGGCGTGGCCTGGCTGGGCGACCGCACCCGCGAGGGCCTGACCTGGCTGGCGATCGCGGGCTTCCTGGTGGCCGTGGCCGGCTCCCTGGCCCTGGCCCGCTTCGGCGAACCCCCGGCGGAGCCATCTCAGCCGTCCGGCGTCTGAGGACGGGGCCCGGGCGCAGCCCGGCGCTCCTGGGGCTCCGCCCCAGCCCCCGCTCCTCAATCGCCGGAGGGGCTGGATTTTCCGGACCACCGGCGGTCACGTGCGGGCTGACGTCGGCCAAATTCAGCCCGTCCGGCGTTTGAGGACCGGGGTCTGGGGCGGAGCCCCAGGGGGTCCGGGGCGGAGCCCCGGGGAACGGTGGAAGGGCGGGTAGGGGACGGCCCCGCAGGGACCCGTCACGGGAGAGCTGCGACCAGCGCGGCCAAGGTGGGCGCCCACGCACTCTGGGACGGAGTCCCGAAGCCGACGACCAGCGCCTCCCGCGGAGCCATCGTCGCAGCCGGATGCCGGAAGAAGGACAGCGGCAGCAGCCCCAGGTCCTGCCAGGCGGCCGACCGCAGCGCCGCCCGTTCACCGCCCGGCGGAAGGTCCAGCACCGCGTGCAGGCCCGCGGCGATGCCGGAGACCGCCGCACGGTCCCCGACGGCCGCCACCAGCTCGTCGCGCCGCCGCCGGTAGCGCAGCCGCATCCCCCGCACGTGCCGGTCGTACGCCCCCGACCGGATGAACTCCGCGAGCGTCAGCTGGTCCAGCGCGCTGGAGCTCCAGTCGGTCCGGCCCTTCACCGCGAGCACCTCGTCCATCAGCGGCCCGGGCACCACCATCCAGCCCATCCGCAGCCCCGGCGCCAGGGACTTGCTCGCCGTACCCAGGTACACCACCCGGTCCGGGTCCAGCCCCTGGAGCGCGCCGACCGGCTGGCGGTCGTAGCGGAACTCCCCGTCGTAGTCGTCCTCCAGGATCAGCCCGCCCGTGGACCGGGCCCAGTCCACCGCCGCCGCCCGCCGCCCGGGCGTCAGCGCGGCGCCCGTCGGGAACTGGTGCGCCGGCGTCAGCAGCACCGCCCCCGCGCCCGAACCGGCCAGCTCGGTGGTGCGGGCTCCCGCCCCGTCCACCGCCAGCGGCCGCGTCCGCAGTCCGGCGCCGGTCAGCAGGTCCCGGTGTACGTCCAGCCCGTACCCCTCCACCGCCACCTCCCGGATCCGCCGCGCCCGCAGCATCCGCGCGAGCAGCAGCAGGCCCTGGCCGAAGCCCGCGCACAGCACGATGCGTTCGGGGTCGGCGTACACCCCGCGGGCCCGCGCCAGGTACCCGGCGAGGGCCTCGCGCAGCTCCACCCGGCCGCGCGGGTCCGCGTACCCGAAGGCCTCGTTCGGCGCCTCGGTCAGCGCCCGCCGGGCCGCCGCCAGCCAGGCGGCGCGCGGGAAGCCGCCCAGGTCCGGGGAACCGGGCTTCAGGCTGTACGAGGGCTGCGCGCGCACGGGGCGCCGTACGGGCACGGCCGCCGCGGGACGCCGAACTCCCACCCCCACCCCCACCCGGGCCCGCTCCGCGACCCGGGTCCCGGAGCCCCGCCGCGCGGTCAGCCAGCCCTCGGCGACGAGCTCGGCGTAGGCCTCGGCGACGGTGTTGCGGGCGATCCCGAGGTCCGCCGCGAGCGACCGCGAGGAGGGCAGCCGGGTTCCCGGGGCCAGCCGCCCGCTGCGCGCGGCCTCGCGCAGCGCCTCGGTCAGCCCGGCCCGGACGCCACGCCCGGGGACCGGCTCCAGATGCAGGTCGGCACCGAAAGTGGCCCACGATTCCGTCATGGATATGGACCATATAGGCGGGCCGCCCGGCTCCTAGGCTGATGCCATGACCGACACCGAGAAGGCAACCGAACACACCCCCCGCATGCAGCTCGCGAAGCTCGCCCCGGAGTTCTACAAGGCCGCCGTGGCCCTGGACGCGGCCGCGGCCAAGGGGCTGGACCCGGCCCTGGTCGAGCTCGTCAAACTGCGTGCCTCCCAGATCAACCACTGCGCCTTCTGCATCGACATGCACTCCAAGGACGCCCTCGCGGCGGGCGAGGACGTGGAGCGGCTCCTGCTGCTCGGCGCCTGGGAGGAGTCGCGGCACTTCTACACGGAGAAGGAGCTCGCCGCGATCGAGCTGACGGAGGCCGTGACCGTCCTGACGGACGGTTTCGTTCCCGACGAGGTCTACGAGCGGGCCGCGAAGCACTTCGAAGAGAAGGAGCTGGCCCAGGTGATCGCCCTGATCGCCGCGATCAACGTCTGGAACCGCATCGGCGTCACCACCCGCCTGACCCCGGGGCACTACACCCCGGGCATGTACAAGTAACCCCCTCCCGCTCCCGGCCGTCAGCCGCCCGTGGGGCGGAAGGCGGCCAGGGCGGCCTTGTGGTGGGACTGGGTGAGCGTCCACTCGGGCGCCGGGCCGGCCGTCAGGACGGCCCACTTCTTGCCGTCCTCGGCGACGAAGACCCGTTCCACGCCGCGGCGCCGGCCGTGTGACTCCGCGCTGTCGTACTCGTAGACCAGCTCCCCGCCCTCGGGGGCGCCCTGGGCCGGGCCCACGCGGATCTCCTCGTAGCCGGTGGTCTGGGCGCGCAGGTAGGTGGAGGCGCCCTGGACGGCCGCGAGGGGGGTCAGTTCGGGCTCGCTCACCTGGAAGATCTGGACCAGGGCGGTGCGGTCGGGAGAGCGGTAGAAGACCCCCGCGGCGGCCTCCTCCCGGAGCCACCCGGCGGGAACGGCGACGGTGAACCCCTTGGCGTCGCGCACGGTCTCGTGGGCGGAGTCGCTCGCGCTCGGGCTGGGCGTGGGGCTGCCGCTGCCGCTGCCCGTCGGTGACGGGGAGTCGGTGGCCGCGGCCGAGGAGGTCGGCGTCCCGTCCCCGCTCGGCGGGGCGCTGGAAGCCGTCGGCCCCGCCTGCGGCGGCTGCTCCCCGGTGTCCCGCGCCACGAACCACACGGTGGCCGCACCGATCGCGAGCGCGGCCACGGCGACGGCCGCCGTGGTCGGCGTCAGCCAACGCCCGCCGGCCCGCGGGGGTGGCGGCTGTGCGGGGTACCCCGGCTGTCCGGGCTGCGGATGCGGATACGCCGGGTACGGGTACGGGTCCTGCGCCGCCCCCGGGCCGTACCCACCGGGCCCGACCCCCGGGGCCGGGCTGTAGCCCGGGGCGGGGCCCGGGCCCGGAGCAGGTACCGGAGCTGCACCCGAGCCCGGGTCGTGGCCCGGAGCCGGGGCCGGGCCGGGAGCAGGGGCCGGGACCGGAGCCGGTGGCGGGCCGGGGGCCGGGGCGTAGTTCGGGGGCGGAGTGGGGGCCGGCGTAGGGGGCGGCGGCTGGTCGGGGGGTCGGGGCGGGTCGGAGTCCGTGACCCAGCGTTGGGTCGTGGGGTCCCAGCGGGGGGCGTTCTGCGGGGGCACGGATCAGCCTCCCAGGGTGGTCAGGAGCCCGGCCAGGGCGGTCGCGGCGCTGACCGAGTCCACCAGCGGGGCCCAGCGCTCCAGGGCCCCGCGGAGCCGGGGTACCAGGCCGGGGCGGATCTCATCGGCCCCTTCCAGTCCCTCCGCGACCCCGTCGAGCTCGGCGTCGAGCGCCGCCCTGTCCTCACCCCGCGGCAGCCGTACGAGGGCCGCGCGCAGCTCCAGTACGGCGTCGAGGAGGGCCTGCGGCCCGACGGTGTCCGTCCCCGCTCCCCCGTGGTGCACGGTGTTGGTGTTGTTGCCGCCGCCGATGCTGAACGCGCTGCCCGTGACATCGCCGATGCGGACCGCGGGCGCCTGCCCGGCCGCGCCCGCACCCGTACCCGTGTCCGTCACGCCGTCTTCAGTTGCCACCGGTACTCCTCTTGACCTTGGTGCTGTTGGTGTTGTTGCTGCCGCCGACACTGAAGGCGCTGTGGTTCACCGACTGGATGAACACCCCGCCCTCGGCGACGTTGACCGCGCGCTGCGCGAACTCCTCCGTGTGCCAGCCCGCTTCGTGCAGCGCGAGGACGATGCCCCCGACGACCCGGTCCTGGATCGTCTTCAGGAACCGGTCGAGGTCCATCAGGTGGAACAGCGAGCCGTTGTCCTCGGAGGCCAGCTCGCGCACCGACACCCGCGGCCCCTCCGGCCGGGCCCCGCCGTGGCCGCCGGTGACGATCCGCCACCAGCTCGCCAGGCCGCGGCCCAACGTGGCCGCGGAGGCCGCGAGGGAGCCGGGGGTGTGGCGCAGGGCCCAGACGGCCTTGCCGAAGCCGCTGTTGTTGCGGTAGCGCTGGGCGTCCGCGTCCGCGTTGTGGAAGTCGGTCCGGACGGGCAGCAGCACGTGCGGGGCCACCTCCAGCATCATCATGCCGCCCTGCGTGTGGACCCGTACGAAGACGGTGACGACGAGGTTCTCGTCCCAGCCGCCCACCCGTACGCGCAGGAAGTGCCGGCGGCGCTCGCCGCCTTCCTCGATGGCGGCGGCCCGCTGCTCGCCGAACTGCCCGTGCACCACCTGCGCGGTGTCCCGGTGCGGCAGCCCGCCCGCGGGCAGGAACACGCACTCGTCCAGGACCAGTTCGCGCATCCGGTCGCCCACGGCGGCGGCCTGCTCCGGGGAGCCGTGCGGGGAGGGCACCCGCAGGCCCTCCAGGAGCGGCACGATCCGCGCCAGGATGTGGGCGTTGGTGACCGCGACCGGCTTGCGGTCGGGGCCGAGGTCCTCCCGCGGCCGCAGTTCCACGGACAGCTGCCAGGGCCGGAAGGGATCACCCGCCCCGCAGAACGGGTCGTTGACGTCATACATGATCATCGGCGCGTGCTGCTCGGCCCGGATGCGCTGGCGGACCCTCTGGAAGCGTGCCCCGTCGGCCGCTTCGGCCTGGTCGTTCGCGTGGTCGGCGTAACTGCGCTCGGAGAGGTCGGTGGCGATCGTCCGGTAGACGTGCCCGCGCTGGAGGCCCACGACGGTGACCACCCCGGCGAAGACCACCGGCAGCCCCCACAGCACGGCGGTGCCCGCGGCGTCCCCGCCCGTCGGGGCGAACGGCAGGCCGCTCCCTCCCACCTCGTCCAGGACGCCGAACAGCACGAACCCGCCGAAGCCCAGGACGAACAGGACGATGAGCAGCATCCACCAGACGTAGATCCGCAGGACCACGGAGAGCACTCGCAGCGCCGGGACGTTCCGGGCGCGCAGCCAGTCGGCCAGGCTCAGCCCCAAGAAGGGCAGGACCAGCATGGCGAGGACGCCGCCCGTGAGCAGGGAGCCGACGAACCAGGCCCCGAGCACTCCGGCGGCCCAGCCCAGTTCGGCGCGCCGGGCGCGCAGCGCGTGGGCGAGGACCCGGGAGGCGTCGTAGCCGTAGGAGGGGGCGACGATCCGTTCCTCGTGGACGTACAGCTCGTCGATGACCCGGTCGCGGTACCCGGCGTCGAGGTACGTCCCCGCGCTCAGGAAGCGGCCGGCCTCGCTGAGGGAGGGGTGCACCGGGGGGCGGCCCACGGAGGGACCGGCCCAACTGCCGCCGGGCTGTTGGGGAATCGCGTTCTCGGTCACCGACCGACCCTAGGGTTCCCCTCCATGCGGCGACAGAACGAATCACGCCAAACGCCCCGGCCAGGTTTGGCCGGGGCGTTGTGGTGTTCGTACCGCTCGTACGGGGGCCTGCGCGGCCCGGCCGTACGAAAACGATCAGATCAGGCCGAGCTCGCGCACCGCGTCGCGCTCCTCGACGAGCTCCGCCACGGACGCGTCGATGCGCGCACGGGAGAACTCGTTGACGTCCAGGCCCTGGACGATCTCGTAGCGGCCGTCCTTCGTGGTGACCGGGAAGGAGGAGATGATGCCCTCCGGGACGCCGTAGGAGCCGTCCGACGGGATGCCCATGGAGGTCCAGTCGCCCGCCGCGGTGCCGTTGACCCAGGTGTGCACGTGGTCGATGGCGGCGTTGGCGGCCGAGGCGGCCGAGGACGCGCCGCGGGCCTCGATGATCGCCGCGCCGCGCTTGGCGACGGTCGGGATGAACTCGTCCGACAGCCAGGTCTGGTCGTTGACCAGCTCGGCGGCGTTCTTGCCGGCGATCTCCGCGTGGAAGATGTCCGGGTACTGGGTCGCCGAGTGGTTGCCCCAGATGGTCAGGCGCTTGATGTCGGAGACGGCGGCGCCGGTCTTGGCGGCCAGCTGCGAGATCGCGCGGTTGTGGTCCAGGCGGGTCATCGCGGTGAAGCGCTCGGCCGGTACGTCCGGGGCGGCGGCCTGCGCGATGAGCGCGTTGGTGTTGGCCGGGTTGCCCACGACCAGGACCTTGATGTCGTCCGCGGCGTGCGCGTTGATCGCGGCGCCCTGCGGCTTGAAGATGCCGCCGTTGGCGGAGAGCAGGTCACCGCGCTCCATGCCCGCGGTGCGCGGACGGGCGCCGACCAGCAGCGCGACGTTGGCACCCTCGAAGCCCTTGTTCGGGTCGTCGAAGATGTCGATGCCGGCGAGCAGCGGGAAGGCGCAGTCGTCGAGCTCCATGGCGGTGCCCTGGGCGGCCTTCATGCCCTGGGGGATCTCCAGGAGGCGGAGCTTGACCGGCACGTCCGCGCCGAGCAGGTGGCCGGAGGCGATGCGGAAGAGCAGCGCGTAGCCGATCTGGCCGGCGGCGCCGGTGACGGTGACATTCACGGGAGTGCGGGTCATGGCCTTCTCCGTTAGACAGCTGGGGGTGGGGCGTCCTTGCCCCATGTGCTGGGAGGACGCCGCTCCGTGGCCCGGTAAATCTTGACGTGAAGAGACATCCGCGGTCAGGCTATCCGACCCTGGAACACCCCAATCCCCCGCCCCGTGTGGCGCGGGGCACACGGGGCGTCCCCCCCGGGGGTGCCCCGGGGGCCCCGGAGGCTCAGCGGACCGTGAAACGGACCGCTGTCTCCAGGAAGGGGACGTCCAGCCACGGCTTGGGTTCCATGACCAGTGCGAGCAGGGTGATCGCCACGCCCAGCAGGCCGTACGTGACCATGTCGGTGAAGCGGGAGCGCACCGCGAGCATGCCCACGGAGGGCAGCAGCCGGCGCATCAGCGAACCCGCGATCATCGCGATCCCGATCAGCAGGCAGCCACCGCGCGGATGGCCCACGGCGGTGAGCAGCAGTCCGGCCGCCGTCGCGGCCAGGACGGCCAGCATCGGCCACTGCCGGGCCGGAGCCGGGGCGTCACCGGGCGCGGCCCGGCCGCCGCCCTCGGGACGCGCGGTGTCCCGGGTGACGGAGGGGAAGCGGCGCGACTTGGCCCCGTCCGCCTCGTCGGCGTCCGCGGACCCGGGGGTCGGCCCGCCGTCCCCGTCGCCCTTCCTGGCCCAGCTCGGCACCGGGCGCGGGGCCGCCGAGGCGGCGGCCCCGGTGGGAGCGGGGGTCCGGGCGGGTTCGGGGACGGTGCCGGGCTCCGGCTCGTACTCAGCCGGCACGGGGAACCGCCCGCTCGGCGGCCTCTACGACGTTGACGAGAACTGCGCGCGGGTCATCGGGCCGACGCCGCCCGGGTTCGGGGAGATCCAGCCGGCCACGTCCGCGACCCCGGGGTGCACGTCCCCGACGATCTTGCCGTTCTCGTCGCGGCTGACGCCGACGTCGAGCACGGCCGCGCCCGGCTTCACGTCCTCCGGCTTGACCAGGTGCGGCACGCCGGCCGCCGCGACGACGATGTCCGCCTGGCGCAGCAGTCCGGACAGGTCGCGGGTACCGGTGTGGCACAGGGTCACGGTCGCGTTCTCGGACTTGCGGGTGAGCAGCAGGCCGATGGACCGGCCGACGGTGATCCCGCGGCCGAGGACGACCACGTGCGCGCCGTTGATCTCGACGCCGTGGTGGCGCAGCAGCTGGACGATCCCGTACGGGGTGCACGGCAGCGGGCCCGGCTCGTTCAGGACCAGCCTGCCGAGTGACATCGGGTGCAGGCCGTCGGCGTCCTTCGCCGGGTCCATGAGCTCCAGGACGCGGTTGGTGTCGATGCCCTTGGGAAGCGGGAGTTGCACGATGTAGCCGGTGCACTCCGGGTTGGCGTTCAGCTCCCGCACAACCTCCTCGATGTCCTCCTGGGAGGCCGTCGCGGGCAGTTCGCGCTGGAGGGAGGCGATGCCGACCTCGGCGCAGTCCTTGTGCTTGCCGTTGACGTACCAGCGGCTGCCCGGGTCGTCGCCGACCAGCAGGGTGCCGAGGCCCGGGGTGATGCCCCTGGCCTTGAGCGCCGCCACGCGGGCGGTCAGTTCGGACTTGATCGCGGCTGCGGTGGCCTTGCCGTCGAGAATCTGGGCAGTCATGGCCCCATCCTCCCGGATGGAGCGGCCGCGGATCCAGTCGCGGCCTCCGTACGGCCGGTCCGGCGCACGGCTCGCCCGGCGTCGTTCCGGGTTCGTGCCGCCTTCGTTCCGGGTTCGTTGCACTTGCACAACAAGTACCGGGCGGACGGCGCCCCGGCTGGACAAGGCCGGTCCGGCCGGACGACGATGCGGGGAACGTAGTGCCGCGGGCAGTGCCGGGGGGCGGGCCGCACGACTTGCAGTGACTCCTCCGCGCGTGCCGTGCGTCCCCGCACTTCCACGGAGGAACACCCCAGATGAGCTTCGGCGACCCGAACAACCCGTACGGGCAGCAGCCGCAGGGCGGCCAGCCCGCCTACGGCTATCCCCAGCAGGCACCCCAGGGCATCCCGGCCCAGGGCGGCTACGCCTACCCGCAGCAGGCCTACCCGGGCGTCCCCGGCTACCCGGGCTCGCCGATGCCGATGCCGGGCGGGGTCAAGGGGGCGCGGGTCATCCTCTGGATCCTCGGGATCCTCACGGCCCTCGGCGGCGTGGCCGTCGCCATCATCGGCGCCCTGTTCGCCTCCGAGTTCGACTCCGGCAGCTCCTCGTCGAGCGACGCGGCCACCGCCATGAGCGTCTTCTTCGTCATCATCGGCATCGCGCTGGTCGGAATCTCGCTGTGGCCCATCCTGACCGCCGCCAAGCTGAGCAAGGGCCGTGGCGGTGTCCGGGTCTCCGGCATCATCTTCGGCTCGCTCCAGATCTTCTTCGCCGGCGCCGGTCTGATCATCAACATCGTGACGCTCAGCAGCCTGCACGACTCCGCGGGCGCCGCCATCGTGTTCTCGATGGTCCCCAATGTGATCTCCCTCGGCCTGGGCCTGTGGATCGTCGTCGGGCTGGCCAACTCGGCCGCGGGCGAATACTTCCGCCGGCCCCAGTACTCGTAGGACGCGGCACCAGGACGCACGACACGGCGAAGGCCGCCCCCCGCACTGCTGCGGTGGGCGGCCTTCGCCGTCTGCGGGTGAGCGCCGGACTCAGTGGAAGAAGTGCCGGGTCCCGGTGAGGTACATCGTCACGCCCGCCGCCTTCGCGGCCTCGACGACCAGCTCGTCGCGCATCGAACCGCCCGGCTGGACCACGGCCTTGATGCCGGCGGCCGTCAGGATCTCCAGCCCGTCCGCGAAGGGGAAGAAGGCGTCGGAGGCAGCGTACGAGCCCTGCGCGCGCTCGGCGCCCGCCCGCTCGACGGCCAGCTTCGCGGAGTCGACGCGGTTGACCTGGCCCATGCCGACGCCGACCGAGGCGCCGTCCTTGGCGAGCAGGATCGCGTTGGACTTGACGGCGCGGCAGGCCTTCCACGCGAAGGCGAGGTCGGCGAGCTCGTCGGCGGAGAGGGCCTCGCCGGTGGCGAGCGTCCAGTTCGCCGGGTCGTCGCCCTCGGCCTGGACGAGGTCGCTCTGCTGGAGCAGCACGCCGCCGGAGACGGGCTTGAGCTCGGCCGGCTGGTGCGGGGTGCCCTCGACCTTCAGGACGCGGATGTTCTTCTTCTTCGCGAGGACCTCGACGGCGCCCGGCTCGAAGTCGGGGGCGACGATGACCTCGGTGAAGATCTCCGCGACCTGCTCGGCGAGCTCGACGCTCACCGGGCGGTTGACGGCGATGACCCCGCCGAAGGCGGAGACCGGGTCGCAGGCGTGTGCCTTGCGGTGGGCCTCGGCGACGTCCTTGCCCACGGCGATGCCGCACGGGTTGGCGTGCTTGATGATCGCGACGCAGGGCTCTTCGTGGTCGTAGGCGGCGCGGCGGGCCGCGTCGGTGTCCACGTAGTTGTTGTAGGACATCTCCTTGCCGTGCAGCTGCTCGGCGTTGGCGAGCCCGCCCGGCCGGCCGTCCGTGTACAGCGCGGCCGCCTGGTGCGGGTTCTCGCCGTAGCGGAGGGTGGACTTGCGCTCCCAGGCGCCGGCCAGGAACTCGGGCAGTACGGCCTCCGGCTCCGGGGCGTACGCGTTCGTGAACCAGGAGGCCACGGCCACGTCGTACGCGGCGGTGTGCTGGAAGGCCTCGGCCGCGAGCCGCTTGCGGGCGGAGAGGTCGAAGCCGCCGCCCTGGGCTGCGGCGATCACGGCGTCGTAGCGGGCCGGGCTGGTGACTACGGCCACCGAGGGGTGGTTCTTGGCGGCGGCGCGGACCATCGAGGGGCCGCCGATGTCGATCTGCTCCACGCACTCGTCCTCGGTGGCGCCCGACTGCACGGTCGCGAGGAAGGGGTAGAGGTTGACGATCACCAGGTCGAAGGGCTCGACGCCCAGCTCGGCGAGCTGGTTGCGGTGGTCCTCCAGGCGCAGGTCGGCGAGGATGCCGGCGTGCACGCGCGGGTGCAGGGTCTTGACCCGGCCGTCCAGGCACTCGGGGAAGCCGGTCAGCTCCTCGACCTTGGTGACGGGCACCCCGGCGGCGGCGATCTTCGAGGCGGTGGAGCCGGTCGAGACGAGCGCGACACCCGCCTCGTGCAGACCGCGGGCCAGCTCTTCCAGGCCCGTCTTGTCGTACACGCTGATGAGCGCGCGCCGGATCGGGCGCTTCGACGCGGCGAGGTCCTCGCCCTCTGCGGTCACGGTCTCTACGGTCCCTGCGGCCTCTGCGGCGGTCACTGGATTGTTACCTTTCGTCCCTCGATGCGGTAGCCGTGCCGGGCCAGGCGCCCCACGACGTCGACGAGCAGCTCGCGCTCGACTTCCTTGATCCGCTCATGGAGAGCGGCTTCGTCCTCTTCGTCCCGGACCTCGACAACACCCTGGGCGATGATCGGACCGGTGTCCACGCCCGCGTCCACGAAGTGGACGGTGCAGCCGGTGACCTTCGCGCCGTAGGCGAGGGCGTCCCGTACGCCGTGGGCACCCGGGAAGGCCGGGAGGAGGGCGGGGTGGGTGTTGACGAACCGGCCGCCGAAGCGGCCGATGAACTCGGGCCCGACGATCTTCATGAACCCCGCCGAGATCACGAGGTCCGGCGCGTGCGCGTCCGTGGCCTCCGTCAGGGCGGCGTCCCACTCCGCACGGCTCGCGTACGCCTTGACCGGGCACACGAAGGTGGGGATCCCGGCCTTCTCGGCGCGCTCCAGGCCGGCGATGTTCTCGCGGTCGGCTCCCACGGCGACGACTTCGGCGCCGAAGCCCTCGGATCCGCCGGGATGGGCGTCGATGGCGTCGAGCAGGGCCTGGAGGTTGGTGCCGGATCCGGAGACCAGCACGACCAGGCGGGAGGCGGCCATGGGAGGCCCTTTCTCGTCGAGCGGGGGCGCCTCCCGGCGTGAACCGGGGGCGCGTCGTTCGTCTTGTGTGATCGCATGAAAATTCGGGTCCCCGATATACGGGGGACCATACGAAGCCACCGACCGCCTGCAACGATACCGGCACACCGGACGGCCCCCGAGGGACGGGGGGACGGGCGGGCGGTAGCGTCTGGCGTACACGCCGTAAACAGGCCTCGGACGTCCCAGCGGCGTCCACGACACAGGGGATGAAACACACCCGATGCCGGACCGCCCCCAGCCCGACCGCCCGACCGACGACAACCCCTTCGCGGCGCCCCCGGAAGGCCGGCCCGATCAGCTCTGGGAGCCGCGCGCCGGCGGCGACGGCGGCGACCCGCAGAACCCCGGGTCGGGACCGGGCACGGACCCCGGGTCGGGACCGGCTCGCTGGGACCCCACGGACCCGATCCAGCGACGGGCGCGGTACGCACTGCTGGCCGGCATGTGGGGCTTCTTCTTCGGGGTCTTCGGCATCCCGTCGATGGGGCTGCTGCTGGGCGCGCTCGCCCTCTACTGGGGGATCAGCGCGCTGCGCGGGGTCCCGGCGAAGCCGTCCGGGGACGGGGCGGACAGCACCTCGGGCCGCCCGGGCGCCTCGGCGGCGGACGTCGGTACGGGTACGGGCAGGGCTGCCGCCCCGGCCACGGACACCGGCGCCGCGGCATCCGGGGCGGCCCGGGGCGGACTGGCGGCGCTGGGCGCCGCCGCCCGGCCCCAGCGGACGGCGGCCGCGAGCGGCCTGGTGACCGCTTCGCTGGCGATCTTGCTGGCGCTGTCCTCGTACGCGGTGCAGCTCACGTACAAGGACTTCTACGTCTGCAAGCAGGACGCCCTCACCAAGGCGGCCGAGCTGCAGTGCAACGACCTGCTGCCGGACAACTTCATCGGCAAGATGCTCGAGGTCCAGCGGTAGCCGAGCGGTTGCCGAGCGATGGCTAGTCGATCCGGGCGGCCCCTTCGGGCTGCCCCGGGTCCGCTTCCGGTCGCGGCGCCGGCCCCGTCTCCGGCCCCGTTTCCGGCTTCCGGCGGGTCAGTACGCGGGCTCCGGTCACCGGCGGGACGAGCGGGGTCGGGCTCGGGGGCGCCGCAAGGGCCGATCCGGCCGCCACGAGCGCCCCGGGTCCGGGTCCGGACGCGGGCGTCATCGCCGCCGCCGGCTCCGCGGGCAGTGCGGGGATCGGGATCGGGGTCAGGTCCAGCTTGAGGCCGGGCATGACCAGCACGGGACGCTTCGGCGGTGCGGACACCGGCCGGGCCCCTTCCTCCGGGACCCGGGCCGCGGGAGACCCGCCGCCCTCCTCCGGTGTGCCGGAGAAGTCCGGGATCAGGGTGCCCGCCGCACGGCGCAGGGCCGCCCAGCGGACCTCCCGTACGCCGCTGTCGTGCCAGCCGTCCTCCGAGCCCTCGCCGGCCGGGCCCTTCGCGGGCCGGTTCCGCCAGGCGTGCACGGTGACGGCCAGCGGGACCGCGAGGACCAGGGTCCAGCCCAGGGCCGCCCCGCCCGCCTGCCACCACACGGGGCCGAAGGCGGCCAGCTCCCGGGAGCCGAGGGGCCCCGCCGAGGCCGCGGCCAGGGCGGCCGTCGCCAGGGCGCACACCAGGGCGCCCAACGCCGCCGTGAGCGCGGTCTCCCCGTACGAGACGTCGCGTGCCCGGCGTACCGCGAACCAGCCCACCGCCAGCCCGGCCGCCACCGGCACCGCGCCGACGGCCCAGGTCAGCGGCGTGCCGGGGCCCTCCGCGGGCAGCGCCGCGAGCAGCGGGAAGCCCGGCAGCGCGGCCGAACCGTCGAAGCCGAGCGGGGTCGCGGCGGCTCCGGTGCCCAGCGCGAAGCCGGGGCCGAGGGCGTAGGAGGCACCCCAGACGACGGCGTTCGGGATCAGCGCGAGGGCCAGCAGCAGCACCGCGAAGCGGCCCGACCAGACCCCGGTCAGCGCCGCGAACGAGCCCTGCACCTCCGGCCCGTGCCAGGCCAGCGAGGCGCCGACCAGCAGGGCTCCGCCGCCGAGGAGCACCAGCACCCCACCGGCACCGGCCCGCAGCGCGAGGGCGTAGCGGGGCCGGGTGAGCCGGCCGGGCAGCTGTCCGAGCGGCCTCCCCCGGTACTCCCAGACCCCGCCCGCGGCGGCGAGGGCGGCGACGACGGGGAGGTGCCGGGCCGCACTGAGCGGGTCGGCGGGCATCGGCCCGGAGGCGGCGTAGACGACGGCCAGGGCGCCGACCCCGAGGTAGCCGCAGAGCACGGCGGAGAACACCACGCCCGCGGGCAGCGGCTCCGCACCCCGGTCCTCCTGCGCGGCGCTGCCCAGCCGGGCGGCACGCCGGATGAGCAGGGCGGGCAGGGCCACCAGCAGCAACGGGGTCAGGCCGACGGGGGCGGGCACCCCGGAGAGGGTCTCGTAGCGGACGAGTTCGGTTCCGTGGGCGAGCAGCCAGAGGCCCGCGGCGAGGTGCAGGGCGCCGCCGGGGCCGCTGTCGGGGTAGGGGGAGCTGATCCACAGCACGACGACGAGCACGGCGAGGAAACCGAGCCCCAGCACTGCGGCGACGGCGCCACCCACGACACACGCGGCGGCCGCCGGTGAACGACGCCGTACGGGGGCCCTTGGGGGCGTGGGCAACGAGGTCCCGCGTTCGGTCACTTGGGTCACCCCGCCATGGTGCCAACGACACGCGCTATGGGCGGGTAACAGGCGAATGACCGTGGTGTCGCTCAATATACGTTTATGTACTTTTTCGGTCAGGGCGTCCGGGTCGCGGGGAGTGTGGCATGACACAAAGCGTCACGGAGCTGGGCCTCCCCACCCCGAAGGAACGCCGACGCCTGCGCGAAGCAGCCGATCTGACGCACGAAGAGGTCGCGGCGGCGGTGGGCGTCACCTCGAACACGGTCCGCTCCTGGGAGACCGGCCGCACCCACCCCCGGGGCCGCAAGCTGGAGGCCTACTCCAAGCTCCTGACCCGGCTGTCCGCGGACGACTCCCGCGGCTCCGCCCCCTCGGGCCCCACGGCCCGGGCCGACGGCTCGGCGGCCCCGGAGAGCCCTGACCTGGGCAAGGGCAGGGGCGCGGGCACGGGTTCCGCCTCGGGTTCCGCCGGCCCCGCGCAGGGCCGGGGCGACGGCACCGGGGCGGCACCGGGCGCCGACGGTACGCCCGCCCGGCCCCTGCGGCCCGCCTGGGCCAACGGCACCGCCACCCCGCAGGCCGACGCTCCCGCCGTCGGGGCGTCGGCGCTCGGCTCGGCTGCCGCAACCGGCCCCGCCGGGGCGGCCGCGGACGCGGCGTCAGCCCCGGGCGCCGCGCCCGGAAGTCGGCTCGACGGCGCCGCGGACGCCACGGAGGACGCCTCCGAGGACGCAGCGGAGGTCGCCGGCGCGGCAACCGACGCCGCTCCCGCGGATGCGGACACGGCGTCGGCCACCGACGCCCCCGAGGGCCGGTTCGGGCTGCGCATGATGCGCGGACTCACCCGGCCCGTCGGCGCGCAGACCCGGCCCAAGGCCGCCGCCAAGCGGGCCGCGAAGCCCCCCGTCGGGATGCCCCGGCACGAGGCCAAGTCCCCGGTCAAGGCCGGGGCCGCCGCGGGCGGCCACGGCGGAGGCGGCCGCGCAGCCCTCCGCCCCGGCAGCCCCCTGCCCCCTGGCACCGGTACGGACACCGGTACGGACACGGCCCCTGACACCGGCTCAGACGCCGGAGCGCACTCCGAGACGCGCTCCGGGAAGGTCTCCGCGCCGGACACCGGGCCGGGCCCGGCGAACCCCGCCGGAGCGGGCTCCGAAGCCGCCACCCGGACGGACACCACCGGGACGGGCTCCGGCTCGGACCCCGCGTCAGCGGCCGGGAAGACCGCCGGACCTGACGCCGCATCGGGCTCGGCATCGGGCTCGGCATCGGGCTCGGCATCGGACGCCGCGCAGAGTTCCGCGCCGAACTCCGCGCCGACCGGCGAGGCCACCGGACCGGCCGGACCCGAGGGAGACCCCGCCCCGGGCGAGGACACCGCCCCGACGGTGTCGGCGATCGACGCCTTCGAGGCCCTCTACGACCGCACCGCCCCCGCCCTGACCCGTCAGGCCTACCTCCTCACCGGCCGCCACGCCCTCTCCTGCGAGGCCGTGGAGCGCGCCTTCCAGCAGGCGTGGGAGCGCTGGCCCGAGGTCGCCACCGACCCCGATCCGGTCGGGTGGGTGCGCGCGGCCGCGTACGAGTACGCGCTCTCCCCCTGGCACCGGTTCCGGCGGTCCCACCGGCACCCCGACGAGCCCCCGGCCGACCCCGCGGACCGCATCCTCCTGGACGCGATGCTCGCACTGCCCCCGGCCCACCGCCGCACCGTGCTGCTCTACGACGGCGTCGGGCTGGACCTCCCCGACACCGCCGCCGAGACCGAGGCGTCCACGCCGACCGCCGGCAACCGGCTCGTCAACGCGCACGCCGACCTCGCCGACCAGCTCCCCGAACTGGACGGCGTACCGCCCGCGAAGCAGTCCGCGGTGCTGCGCGAGCGGCTCGGCACGCTGCGGCCCGCGGGCCGGCTGGAGCCGCGCGCGGCGGCCGTCGTACGGGTGGCCGGCGAGCACCGCAACCGGCTGTGGACGCGTGCGGTGATCGGGGTGACGGCCGTCATCACCGCGGCGACGGCCTACACCTGGGTGACCGCTCCGACCGAGTACGAGCCTCCGCGCGCCCCCGGCGCGAGCGTGTCGGGCGTGCCCCCGCACAGCGGCCCGCAGCAGCTCACGGACGAGGGCCGGCAGCTCCACGACAAGCTGCTGTCCGATCCGTCGGCCGGGCCTTCCCGGATCTCGCCGAGCCTCGAATAGCGGTACGCCGGGCATCCCCCGCGTACGGAAACGGGCGTGGCCCGCACCCCTCACAGGGTGCGGGCCACGCCCGTCTGCACGTACAACCAAAGGCTGCTGCTTACTGCGCGGCGTTCAGGATCTCGCGCGCCAGCTTCGCGGTCTCGGTCGGCGTCTTGCCGACCTTCACGCCCGCGGCCTCCAGGGCTTCCTTCTTGGCCTGTGCGGTGCCAGAAGAACCGGAGACGATCGCACCGGCGTGACCCATGGTCTTGCCCTCGGGGGCGGTGAAGCCCGCGACGTAGCCGACGACCGGCTTGGTGACGTTCTTCGCGATGAAGTCCGCCGCACGCTCCTCGGCGTCGCCGCCGATCTCGCCGATCATGACGATCAGGTCGGTGTCGGGGTCCGCCTCGAACGCCTCGAGGGCGTCGATGTGCGTGGTGCCGATGACCGGGTCGCCACCGATGCCGACGGCGGAGGAGAAGCCGATGTCACGGAGCTCGTACATCATCTGGTAGGTCAGCGTGCCCGACTTGGACACGAGACCGATGCGGCCGGGCTTGGTGATGTCGCCCGGGATGATGCCGGCGTTGGACTGGCCGGGGGTGATCAGACCCGGGCAGTTCGGGCCGATGATCCGCGTCTTGTTGCCCTTGGCGGACGCGTACGACCAGAAGGCGGCGGAGTCGTGCACCGCGATGCCCTCGGTGATGACGACGGCCAGCGGAATCTCGGCGTCGATCGCCTCGACCACGGCGGACTTGGCGAACGCCGGCGGGACGAAGAGGACGGAGACGTTGGCGCCCGTCTTCTCCATCGCCTCGGCGACGGAGCCGAAGACCGGGACCTCGGTGCCGTCGAAGTCGACGGTGGTGCCGGCCTTGCGCGGGTTCACGCCGCCGACGATGTTGGTGCCGTCAGCCAGCATCAGCTTGGTGTGCTTCATGCCCGTGGCACCGGTCATGCCCTGGACGATGACCTTGCTGTCCTTGTTGAGGAAGATAGCCATGTGAGTCTGTGACCTCTGCCCTTACTTCGCAGCCGCGAGCTCGGCGGCCTTGTCGGCCGCGCCGTCCATGGTGTCCACGCGCTGAACCAGCGGGTGGTTGGCGTCCGAGAGGATCTTGCGACCCAGCTCGGCGTTGTTGCCGTCGAGGCGGACGACCAGCGGCTTGGTGACCGCCTCGCCCTTGTCCTCGAGCAGCTTCAGCGCCTGGACGATGCCGTTGGCGACCTCGTCACACGCGGTGATGCCACCGAAGACGTTGACGAAGACGGACTTGACGTCCGGGTCGCCGAGGATGATCTCGAGACCGTTGGCCATGACGGCGGCGGAGGCGCCACCGCCGATGTCCAGGAAGTTGGCGGGCTTGACCCCGCCGTGGTTCTCGCCGGCGTACGCGACGACGTCGAGGGTGCTCATGACGAGACCCGCGCCGTTGCCGATGATGCCGACCTCGCCGTCGAGCTTCACGTAGTTGAGGTTCTTCGCCTTGGCGGCGGCCTCGAGCGGGTTCGCGGCAGCGTGGTCCACGAACTCCTCGTGGCCCGGCTGGCGGAACTCGGCGTTCTCGTCGAGCGAGACCTTGCCGTCGAGCGCGATGACGTCGCCGTTGGCGACCTTCGCGAGCGGGTTGACCTCGACGAGGAGCGCGTCCTCGGCGATGAAGGTCGCCCACAGGGTCACGAGGACCTCGGCGACCTTCTCGGCGACCTCGGCCGGGAACTTCGCCAGCGCGACGATCTCGCGGGCCTTCTCGATGGTCACGCCCTCGTTGGCGTTCACCGGGACCTTGGCGAGCTTCTCCGGGGTCTCCTCGGCGACCTGCTCGATGTCCATGCCGCCCGCGACCGAGGCCATGGCCAGGAAGGTGCGGTTGGTGCGGTCGAGGAGGTACGAAACGTAGTACTCCTCCAGGATCTCCGGAGCGGTCTCGGCGATCATCACCTTGTGGACCGTGTGGCCCTTGATGTCCATCCCGAGGATGTCCGTCGCACGGGCGACGGCCTCGTCCGGGGTGGCGGCGAGCTTCACGCCGCCGGCCTTGCCGCGGCCGCCGACCTTCACCTGCGCCTTGACGACCGACTTGCCGCCCAGCCGCTCCGTGGCCTCGCGCGCCGCCTCAGGCGTGTCGATCACTTCACCGGCCAGCACCGGTACACCGTGCTTGGCGAAGAGGTCCCTCGCCTGGTACTCGAACAGGTCCACGCGCGTCCGTCCCTTGTCTTCAAAGATTCGCAGTGATTCGCGGTTGTCTGCTATCTGCGTGGGCGTGCCGCGGAGGGCAACGTGACGGCGCTGTCACAAGGAAGGCGCACACGGTGACCGTGGACGCGGCATGTCCGTCCCGCAGGTTATCCCCGTGGGACGTAGGTCCCTAAATCGCAGATCACACCTGAGCGGTGATACCTGTCACAGATCGCCTCACGGTTGAACTGCATCTTCGTGCGATCCGCCGATGTACGGCCGCCGCGATGGCTCTCCTACGGGGCTGCGCGCGGCGGTGGCCGCCGGGTCACGGGACGGGCAGGGGCCGCTTCTCCAGCGCCGCGGCCATCACCTCCGGGAACAGGTCGGGCGTGCAGGCGAAGGCCGGGGCGCCGAGTGCGGCGAGGGCGGCGGCGTGGTCCCGGTCGTAGGCGGGCGCGCCCTCGTCGGACAGCGCGAGCAGCGCCACGAACTCCACCCCCGCCGCCTTCATGGCCGCGACCCGCTTCAGCATCTCGTCGCGTATGCCGCCCTCATAGAGATCACTGATGAGGACGACGACGGTGTCGGCGGGACGGGTGATCTTCGACTGGCAGTAGGCGAGCGCACGGTTGATGTCGGTGCCGCCCCCGAGCTGGGTGCCGAAGAGCACGTCGACGGGATCGTCGAGCTGGTCGGTCAGGTCCACGACCGCGGTGTCGAAGACGACCAGCCGGGTCGCGATCGAACGCATCGAGGCGAGCACCGCCCCGAAGACGGAGGCGTAGACGACGGAGGCCGCCATCGAACCCGACTGGTCGATGCACAGCACGACCTCCTTCTTCACCGCCCGCGAGGCGCGGCCGTACCCGACCAGCCGCTCGGGAACGACGGTCCGGTACTCGGGCAGGTAGTTCTTCAGGTTCGCCCGGATGGTCCGGTCCCAGTCGATGTCCGCGTGCCGCGGCCGGCTGGTCCGGGCGGACCGGTCGAGCGCGCCGGTCAGCGTGGCCCGCGTCCGGCTCGCGAGCCGCTTCTCCACCTGCTCGACCACCTTGCGGACGACGGCGCGGGCCGTCTCGCGGGTGGTCTCGGGCATGGCCTTGTTGAGGGAGAGCAGGGTGCCGACGAGGTGCACGTCGGGCTCCACCGCCTCCAGCATCTCGGGCTCCAGCAGCAGCGCGGACAGGCCGAGCCGCTGGATCGCGTCCCTCTGCATGACCTGCACCACGGAGGTGGGGAAGTAGGTCCGGATGTCCCCGAGCCAGCGCGCCACGTGGGGCGCGGACCCGCCGAGCCCGGCCGACCGCTCCCCCGCCCGCTTGCGTCCCCCTTCGCCGTCGGCCCCGTAGAGCGCCCCGAGCGCGGCGTCCATCCCCGCGTCCGCCCCGCTCAACGCGACCCCGGTCCCCTCCCCGTCTCCCCCGCCCAACACCATCCGCCACCGCCGCAACCGCTCTGCGCCGTCCGCTCCCGCACCAGCCATCTGCCTACCTCCCACTCTCGAAGCCATACCGACCACCCCGGGCTGCGCCCGGCCTCCTCCCGGGGCTCAACCGCCGACGAAAATCCAGCCCCTCCGGCGTTTGAGGAGCGGGGGTCCGGGGGCTGGCCCCCGGCAACGGCGCCGCACCCGGCACCGGGTCCGGGCAGCGCCCGGGGAACGGTGGAAGGGCGGGTAGGGGAACTCCGCCCCGCGCAGCGGCCCGACGCAGCCCGCCGGGCGGACCGGGCCGGCCCGGTCACCCCGGCGCGCCCGCCAGCAACAGGTGGACCAGGTCCACCACCGCATCCGCCCGGACAGGGTCCAGCTCCGGACCGAAGCCGACCGGCGCCACCCCGGCACCCACCCCGGCCGGACCACCGCCGGGCCCCCGCCGCACCAGCTCCCCCAGACTCCGCCGAACCCCGGCCTCGTACCCACCGAAGGTCCTCCGCAGGAGCGGCAGCACGTCGACGAACGCCCGCTCCGGCACCGACACCAGCCACGCGTCGATCAGCCCCAGCAGCCGCTCGTCGTGCACGAGCAGCGTGCCGCCGCCCCGGCGTCCAGCCCCGCCCGCGAACCCCTCGATCCAGCCCGCCGCGTCGGCCGGCGCGCATGCCGGGGACAGCGAGAGCCCCATCAGCCGCGCGGTCTCCTCGGGCGGCAGCCGCCCGTCGTCGAGCAGCAGCCGCGCCGCCCGCCCGCGGATCAGCCCGGGGACGGTGTCCCGCCCGGCCAGCGTCCGCAGCACCGCCGCCCAGCGCTCCCGCAGCCCCTCCGCGTCGAGCAGTGCGATCGCGCCGTGCACGCCGTCCACGTGCCCCCGCAGCTCCTCCGCCGCCTCGGCGTCCAGCCCCGCCGCGCAGGCGGGCGGCAGGGCCACGCATATCCGCTCCGCGAGCCCGGCCGCCACCGTCGCCAGCGCCGCCGCGTCGGTGCCCCGTACGTCCCCGTAGCGCAGCGAACGGGCCAGCGCGGGCAGCGCCTTGGCCAGGCCCGCCACGTCGGTGTCCAGTGCCGCCCGGTCGGCGAGGGCCCGCAGCACGGCGGGCAGCGCCCCGGAGAGCCCGGCCAGCAGGCACCGCTCCGCCAGGGCGGTGACCTCGCCCAGCTCCCGGGCGCCCACCGCGTCGGCCTCGGCCTTGGCGGTGGCCGCCCCGAGGACGGTGGTCCCCCAGATGCCGGCTTCGGCCACCCGTACGGCGAGCTCCGGCTCCCAGCAGAGCCGCCAGGTCTCGCGGAAGGTGCCCGTGCTCCCCCGGGAGGCCGTCGGCACGCCCCAGTCGATGCCGAGCAGCCGCAGCCGGTGCAGCAGCAGGGACTTGGCCGCGTCGGTGTCCTTGCGCAGGTCGAGCTCCAGCTCCCGGTGCTGCGCCTCGGGCTTGAGGCGCAGCGAGCGCTGCTGCCGGGTCAGGTCGCGCTGGAGCGGTACGACGGGCGCCGCGTCGGGGACTTCGCCGAGCACGTCCCCGACGACGAGCCGGTCCTCGATCAGCGCGAGCGGTATGTCGGAGCCGTCGCACATCACCGCCCGGACCGCTTCCAGGGTTTCCGTCAGCCCCGGCTCCGGTCGGCCCCGCATCGCGGCCAGGGTGTCGGCGAGCCGGACGGCTTCGATGACGTGGGCCGGGGACACCTGCCGGTCCTCCTCGCGGAGCAGGCCCGCGACCTTGGTCAGCCAGCGCTCGACGGGCCGGTCCCGGGCCGCGAAGAGGTGTGCGTACCAGCCGGGCGAGGTGATGCCCGCGCCGTACCCTCCGGCCCGGGCGAGGCGCCGGTGGGTCCAGGGCACCCAGGTGGTCTCCACCTTGACCTTGGGCAGCCCGGTCAGGAGCGCCCTGTCGGCGGCCGCGGTGGTCTTCGCCCGCAGGGCCGGGACGTGCCAGGCCCCGCAGACGACGGCGTAGGCGTCGCCGAACTCCCGGCGCGCGGCCCGCATCCGCTGCCGCATGTACGCCTCGCGCACCAGGTCCCGGTGGTGGCCGCCCGCTCCGTAGGCCTCGCGGAGGGCGCCCATGGCCTCCCCGACCGCCTCGAACACGGCCAGCGGGTCGGCGGCCGGTCCGGACCCGCCGCGGTGCTCGACCACGTCCTCCCACCACCGCTCGGGGTCCTCGTACCCGGCGGTCTCGGCCAGTACGGCCAGCGGGTCCAGCCGTACGGACCCGGGCGCCGCTCCGCTCCCTTCCCCGCTGCCCTCTCCGCCCCCTTCCCGGCCCCCGTCCCCGTCCCCGTCCCGACCCCCGTCCCCGTCCCCTTCTCCGGCCCGCTCCCCGCTCTCCTGCACGGCCAGCGAGTGCGCCGCCGGGAGGTCGATGAACCGGACCGGCAGGTCCCGCTCCTGCGCCCACCGGATGGCGGTCCATTCCGGGGAGAAGCCGGCCAGCGGCCAGAACGCGGCCCGGCCCGGGTCGTCGGCCGCGTGGGCGAGCAGGGCGACGGGCGGCCGCATCCCCGGGTCCGCGGCCAGCGGGAGCAGGGCGTCCCCCTCCGGCGGTCCTTCGATGAGCACCGCCGCGGGCCGGGCCGCGTCCAGGGCGGCCCGCACCGCACGGGCCGAGCCGGGCCCGTGGTGCCGTACGCCCAGCAGCAGCGGGCCGGTGGCGTCCTTGCCTGCCGTCCCCGGGCTCATGCCGTCACCTCCCGGCAGGCCCGGTAGAAGTCCTTCCAGCCGTCGCGCTCGCGGACCACGGCCTCCAGGTACTCCTGCCAGACGACCTGGTCGGCGGCCGGGTCCCGGACGACGGCCCCGAGGATCCCCGCCGCCACGTCGGAGGGGCGCAGGACGCCGTCGCCGAAGTGCGCGGCCAGGGCGAGGCCGCCCGTGACCACCGAGATGGCCTCGGCGGTGGACAGGGTGCCGCTGGGCGACTTGACCTTCGTGCGCCCATCGTCGGTGACTCCGCCGCGCAGCTCGCGGAAGACGGTGACCACGCGGCGGATCTCCTCCAGGCCCTCCGGGGCGGCGGGCAGGTCCAGGGCGCGGCCCATCTGGTCGACGCGGCGGGCGACGATGTCGACCTCGGCGTCGGCGGTGGCGGGCAGCGGCAGGACGACGGTGTTGAAGCGCCGGCGCAGGGCGCTGGAGAGCTCGTTGACCCCGCGGTCGCGGTCGTTGGCGGTGGCGATGAGGTTGAAGCCGCGCACGGCCTGCACCTCCTGACCCAGTTCCGGTATCGGGAGGGTCTTCTCGGACAGGACGGTGATGAGGGTGTCCTGCACGTCGGCGGGGATGCGGGTGAGCTCCTCGACGCGGGCGGTCATGCCCTCGGCCATGGCCCGCATGACCGGGCTCGGTACGAGCGCTTCGCGGCTCGGGCCGTGGGCGAGGAGGCGGGCGTAGTTCCAGCCGTAGCGGATGGCCTCCTCCGGGGTGCCCGCGGTGCCCTGGACGAGGAGGGTGGAGTCTCCGCTGACGGCGGCGGCGAGGTGCTCGGACACCCAGGTCTTGGCGGTGCCGGGCACTCCGAGGAGCAGCAGCGCGCGGTCGGTGGCGAGGGTGGTGACGGCGACTTCGACGATCCTGCGCGGGCCGACGTACTTGGGTGTGATGACGGTGCCGTCTTCGAGCGTGCCGCCCTGCAGGTACGTGGCCACGGCCCACGGGGAGAGTTTCCAGCGGGCCGGGCGGGGCCGGTCGTCGACGGCGGCCAGGGCTTTCAGTTCGTGCGCGAAGGCGTCTTCGGCGTGCGGTCGCAGCGCCTCTGCGGTGGTCTCGTTCCCGGTCGTGGCCATGGTCCCCCTCCAATGCTCCGCAGCCGCTTCCGACTGCTGCAACCACGATGCACCCGACCACTGACAACGCCCCCCGGGAGATGCGTTGTTGCAGGTCAGAGCGATTGTCAGTGGGGGTCTCTACGGTGGAACACATGACTGAGCAGGGGGTCCGCTGGACAGCGGAACAGGTACTGGCTCTGGCTCCTGACGACGCCTCACGCAAGGCGGGGGCCAAGCTCGGCGCGGCGGGGCCGTGGTCACAGACCGGAGGTTCCGCTTCCGGTGCGGTGTGGGGGTTGTGCAAGGGCAGCGGCAGCACGCCGTACCGGACGGTCGTCGACCTGTCCGGGCCCGCGTACAAGTGCTCCTGCCCGAGCCGGAAGTTCCCGTGCAAGCACGCGCTGGGCCTGTTGCTGCTCTGGGCCGCGGAGGAGCTCGACACCCCGGCCGGGGCTCCGGACTGGGCGGACGAATGGCTCGTGGAGCGGGCGGCGAAGGCCGCGCGACCCGCTGCCGACGGCTCCGGCCGGGCCGGACCGGCGGACGAGGAAGGAGCGCGCAAGCGGGCCGAGCGGAGGGCGGCCCGGATCGGCGCCGGCGTCACCGAGTTGGAACAGCGGCTCGCGGACCTGGTGCGCGGCGGCCTCGCCGGTCAGGAGCGGGCGGGATATGCGGCCTGGGAGGAGACCGCCGCCCGGATGGTCGACGCCCAGGCACCCGGACTGGCCGCGCGGGTAAGGGAGTTGGGGACGATACCCAGTTGCGGCGCCGGCTGGCCCGCCCGGATGCTGGAGGAGGCCGCGCTGCTGCACCTGCTGGACCGGGCCTGGCTGGGGGTTTCGGGACTGCCGGAGCCGCTGGCCGCGACGGTCCGCAGCCGTCTGGGACTGCAGCCCCGGGCGGAAGGCGAGGCCGTACGGGACCACTGGCTCGTGCTGGCCCAGTACGACACGGCGTCTCCGGACGGCCGTCTCACCACCCGCCGGATATGGCTGCGCGGGCTGGCGAGCGGGCGGCCTGCCCTGGTCCTGGACTTCGGCCCGCCCGGGCGACCGCCGGGGCTGGCACTGCCCGTCGGCTTGGTGCTGGAGGCGGAAGCCCGCTTCCGGCCCGGCTCCGCGGGACTGCGGGCGGACCTCGGGGAGAGGTTCGCGGCGGCCGAACCGTGCCGGACCGCGCCGACCGGCGTGAGCACGGGCGCGGCACTGGAGGCGTACGGCGCGGCCCTGCGTGAGGACCCCTGGCTGGAGTCCTGGCCGGTGGTGCTCGGCCCGGTGGTGCCGATACCGGGAGGGCGACAAGGACGGCAAGGGGGACCAGGGGGACGACAGGAAGGAGCGCAGGAGGACGGGCAGGACGCGCAACAGAGCCCAGCGGCCTGGCAATTGGCGGACTCGGAGGGGACGTCCGCCCTGCCCGTGCCCCTGACCGGGGCCGGGAGCCGGCCCGGGACCGGGTTGTGGCAGCTGGCCTCGCTCTCGGGGGGCGGCCCGTTGACGGTGTTCGGCGAATGCGGACACCGCGGATTCACCCCGCTGACGGCCTGGCAGCCGGGCTCCTCGGAGCCGGTGGTGCTGGGCTGAGCGGGCGGCAGGGGAAGGCGGCGGCGCGGGGGCGCCGACGTATTCGAGACGAGTGAGCCGGGGGGCTTTCGTGGACGACAACCACGCCAGTTGAGGCCGTAGTGCGGCCGTGTGCACCACAGGGAGATCGAGCTGCTCCGGTCCCGCGGAGGGGGCGGGACCGGAGCAGCCACCTGCACACGGCACGGCACGCGAAGGAAAGAGGGAGGGGATCCGGTGAACACGACCACGGACACGACGACGGACGCGACCACGGACAGAACGACGGGCGGGACGATGGACCCGGCCTACGGGGACGCGGCCTACGGGGACGCGGGCTACGGGGACGCGGGCTGGGACGAGCTGGTGGCCGCCGCGCTGCTGGGCACCGAGCGGCGCCGGGGCAGTCCCGGGGCGCTGCTCGGGGCCGCGGCCGTGCAGACGGTACGGCGCCGGGCCGGGCTGAGACCCGCCGAGGCGGGCCCCCGGCCCGAGCCCGCGCCGCGCGACCCGCGTCCCGAGCCTCCGGAGCCGGCCCGGCGGCGGCTCGCCCAGCTGTTGGCGGGCCGCGCCGGTGCGGGCAGCGGCAGCGGGCGGCGGGGGGCCGCCCCGGACCTGACGGAGCTGCTGCCGCAGTGGCTGGCCGCCGCCGGACAGCACGGGTACCGGGCTCCGGCTTCGCTCGTGCCCGCGCTGCTGGACGTGGCCCGGGCCCGTAGCGACCTCAGGCCGCAGGCGCTGGCACTGGCGGGGACGCGCGGGCTGTGGCTGGCCCGGCTCAATCCGGACTGGCGGTTCGCGCTGCGCGGGGGATCCGGGGGCGCCGGCGAACTGCCCGACGCGGAGGACTCGGCGGGGGTGGAGCGGCTGTGGCAGGAGGGGCTGTTCGCGGAGCGGGTCGCACTGCTCGGCCTCGTACGGGCCCACGAGGCGGCCGCCGGACCGCGGCTGCTGGAGACCACGTGGAGCACCGAGCGGGCCGAGGACCGGCTGATGTTCCTCGACTCCCTGCGGGTGGGGCTGTCGGCGGACGACGAGCCCTTCCTCGAGGCGGCGCTGGGCGACCGCAGCCGCAACGTCCGGGCGACCGCGGCCGAGCTGCTGTCCGCGCTGCCGACCTCGGCGCTGGCCGGGCGGATGGCGGAGCGGGCGCTGGCCTGTGTCGGCCCGGAGGGGGTGACACCGCCGGCCGCGTGCGATGCGGGGATGCTGCGCGACGGCGTGGTCAAACGGCCGCCGGCCGGTCGCGGAGAGCGGGCGTGGTGGCTGGGGCAGTTGGTGGAGTCCGCGCCGCTGTCGTGCTGGCGGGAGCGGTTCGGGGGGCTCGGCCCGGCGGAGATCGTGGCGCTGCCGGTGGCCGAGGGCTGGGCGGAGGAACTGCACGCGGCCTGGTGCCGGGCCGCGGTGCGGCAGGGCGATCCGGCGTGGTCGCAGGCCCTGCTCGGCTCGGCCTCCGCTCCGCCCGCGGCGGGCCCGGCGACGGCGTCGCTGGCGGAGCGGGCGAAGCTCCTGTCGACCCTCGGGGACGAGGAACGGGCGGCGTGGGTGGCGGAGTTCATACGGGCGCACGGGCTGTCGGAGGCGTTCCAACTGCTCGGGGTGTGCGTGGTGCCGTGGGCGGGGGCGCTGGGGAGGGCGGTGATCGAGGCGCTGGACTCCGCGCGGGAGGCGGGCGGCTACCCGTGGAGCTTCAGCGGGGTCATGGGGCTGGCGGAGCGGTGCCTTGATCCTGCGGAGGCGGGGCGGCTCGATGCGCTGGCGGCGGAGCCGGTGGAGGAGGGGGGTGCGGCGGCCTACTGGTCGGAGGCCTTCCAGCGACTGGTCGCCACCCTGCGGCTGCGGGCCGCGCTGCACGCGGAACTGGCGCCGCCGAGCTGATCGCCGGCGGGGCTGGAATTGCCCTGCGGGCAATCCAGCCCCGACCAGGCCGAATCCAGCCCCTCCGGCGTTTGAGGAGCGGGGGTCCGGGGGCCGGCCCCCGGAACGGCGCCGCGCAGGCGCGGGCTGCGGCTAGGCCGGCTGGCGGACGTGGGCGCGGACCCAGTCGACGATGGCCGTGGTCGTCGCGCCCGGAGTGAAGATCTCGGCCACGCCCTTCTCCTTCAGCGGAGCGATGTCCGCCTCCGGGATGATGCCGCCGCCGAACACCTTGATGTCCTCCGCGTCGCGCTCCGCGAGGAGTTCCAGCACGCGCGCGAACAGCGTGTTGTGCGCGCCCGACAGGATCGACAGACCGATCGCGTCGGCGTCCTCCTGGATCGCCGTGTCGACGATCTGTTCGGGAGTCTGGTGGAGGCCCGTGTAGATGACCTCCATGCCCGCGTCCCGCAGGGCCCGCGCGATCACCTTGGCGCCTCGGTCGTGGCCGTCGAGGCCCGGCTTGGCCACCACCACACGGATCGGACCGGTCACACCCATCGCACTGCCTCCCGAGTGAACGAACGTTAAGTACAGCATTGCGCACACCCCCGTTTCGCGGTCAACCACGAGGGGGAAATCACACGTGGGATGGCGTACCACCGCTCCGCGCCGACAGCCGCACGGCACGGGGCGGTCGGACGCCCCGGTCCCGAGTCGCCAGGACCTACGGGGGGGCCGTCGATGGGGCTGACCATGTCCGGGGCCGCACTGCGGGCCGGCGTACTGGAAGCGATCGTGCTCGGCGGGCACATCCTGCTGTATCCCACCGGAGTCCTGCCGGAGCGACCCGCCAGCGCCACCCACGAGCGTCCGCCGGTGCTGCTGCTCCACGGGTTCACCGACAACCGCTCCGTCTTCGTCCTGCTGCGCCGCTCCCTCGGGGCCGGCGGCCGGCGGCAGGTGGAGGCGTACAACTACTCCCCCTTCACCCGCGACCTGCGCGTCACCGCCCGGCACCTGGCCCGCCGCGTCGAGGAGGTGTGCGCGCGCACGGGGCAGGACCGGGTGGACCTGGTCGGGCACAGTCTCGGCGGGCTGGTCGGGCGGTACTACGTCCAGCGCCTCGGCGGCGACGCGCGCGTCCGCACGCTCGTCACGCTCGGCACCCCGCATTCCGGCACCCGCGTGGCGCCCTTCATGGACGCGCACCCCCTGGTCCGGCAGATGCGCCCGGATTCCGAGGTGCTCGCCGAACTGCGCGCGCCCGCGCCCGGCTGCCGGACCCGGTGCGTGGCGTTCTGGAGCGAGTTCGACGGGCTGATGGACCCGACCGAGACGGCCCGCATCGAGCACCCGGACCTGCTCGCGGAGAACGTGCAGGTCACCGGCATCGGACACCTCGCCCTGCCCGCGCACCCCACCGTCATCGCGGCCGTCCGGCGCGCGCTCGACGGCCCCAGGCCGATCGCCGTCCCGCACCCGGGGGCCGCTTCCGTCGCCTGAGCGGGCTCGAGCGAAAAGCGACCTCCAGTCGAACGGTTTTCGAACTCAAGGCCAAGGGTGGGTCTTCAGCCGACCGAAAGGCGGCCGAATGCCCGGTTCCGCCGAGCACAAAACCCTCCGAAGATTGTCGTTGCGTGTAACCGCCGGGTACAGTCACGCCACTGCTCTCCTCCGAGGACCCCACGTTCCTCGGCCACCCAGGCCCCCCGCTGCCGAGGCGAAAGAGAAGTTGGTGAACGACCGCCCCTCGTCGGGCCAGTACCCCGATTTCGGGTACGACGGCCTTTCCACCACCACTTTCGCTGGCGATTCAGCGTTTACGCCCTATGAAACACAGGGTCAGGGCTACAACTACGGTGCTGCCTACGGCTCCTACGACACCGGCTCGTACGACACCACGGCCTGGACCGCCCCCCAGAACGGCTACGCGCAGCCGTCCGTCGACGGATACGCCGGCTACGACGGCTACCTCTCGACCGTCCCCGTCCAGGGCGGCGTCTCCATGGACTACCAGTCCACCGGCTTCGGCTACGAGACCTCCGCCGAGCAGACCGGCCACTGGTCGGTCCCCGGCTACGGGACCGAGACCGGCGCCTACGACGCCACCGCCTGGAACACTGCCTCCGAGCAGACCTACGGGTACACCGGCTACGAGCAGCAGCAGCCGCAGCACGTCCCCGAGCCGGCGCAGGAACAGGCCCACGAGCAGCAGTACGCCTACGACTACGGCTACGAGCCCTACGCCGCGACCTCGCCCGAGGGCGAGACGGCCTACACCGAGACCGCCGTCTTCGCGTACCTCCCCACCGGTGCGGACGCCGACGGCGCGGACGTTGACCTGGACTTCCACGCGGACGCAGACGCAGACGTGGACATGAGCGCGGACGCCCGGGTGCACGATCTCCCCACCCAGGCCATGCCGGTCACCCCGGCCGGTCCCGCCGAGCCGCGCCCCTCGCGCCGCGCCGGCTCCAAGCCCGGATCGAAGCCCGCCGCCAAGGCGAGTACCGCCAAGGCCGGTGCCAACAACCGCCGTCGCACCCCGGCCAAGCGTTCCGCGCTGCTGACCGTGGCCGTTCCCTCGGCCTGCGTGATGGGCGTCGCGGGTGTCGCCGCCGCTTCCGTGGGCGGGCTCACCGGTGCGGAGAAGCCGTCCGAGGAGACCACCACCCTGGCCGCGCCCGACCCGGCCTCCATCAAGCCGGTCGCCGCGAACAGCAAGCTCGACACGCAGCTCACCGCCCTCAGCGCCGACGCCGGCGACTTCGCGGACCGGGCGAGCCGCACCCAGGAGCGCATCGACCTGCGCCTGCGCCAGGACGAGGAAAAGAAGAAGAAGGCGGAGGAGGAGGCGGCCAAGGAAGCGGCCCGCCCCAAGTTCGCGCTCCCCGTCGCACGGCACGGCCTCAGCGCCGGCTTCGGGCAGGCGGGCGTCAACTGGATGTCCGTGCACACCGGCATCGACTTCCCGGTGGGCTACGGCACTTCGGTCATGGCCGCCACCGACGGCACCGTGCGCAGCCAGTTCAACAGCGCCTACGGCAACATGGTGATACTCACCGCGCCCGACGGTACCGAGACCTGGTACTGCCACCTCAGCAGCGCCAAGATCCGGTCCGGCAAGGTCAAGGCCGGCGACGTGATCGCTTACTCCGGCGACACCGGCAACTCCACCGGTCCGCACCTCCACTTCGAGGTGAGGCCGGGCGGCGGCTCCCCGGTCGACCCGCAGGCATGGCTGCGCGCCAAGGGCCTGAACCCGAACTAGGACCGACCCCGCACGCAGGGACGAACGAACGCGGAAGGGCCCGCCCCCCGAGGGGCGGGCCCTTCCGCGTCGCCCGCGGGCCGTCCCGCGTCCCGCCCGCTAGTGACCTGGTTTGGAGATCCTGTCGCAGTAGCGGCAGATGCGGTCGAGGATCTGGTCGGCGGTCTTGGTCCACTTGAACGGCCTGGCCTGGTCGTTCCAGACCTCGATCCAGCCTTCGAGTGCGGCCTTGAGGTCATCGAGTGAGCAGAACACTCCGCGTTCGAGGCAGCGTCGTTCCAGCTCGGCGAACCACCGCTCGACCTGGTTGATCCACGACGAATACGTGGGAGTGAAGTGGAGCTGGAACCGGGGATGCGCAAGGAGCCACTTGCGCACGACCGGTGCCTTGTGGGCGGAGAGGTTGTCGCAGATGACGTGGACCGCCAGGCCCGGATCGGTCTGGCGGTCGATGTCGTCGAGGAAGTCCCGGAAGTCCACGGCCCGGTGCTGGGCTGACAGTTTCGTGATCACCCTGCCGGTCGCGGTGTTCAGGGCGGCGAACAGGTCGACGGTGCCATGCCGGACGTAGTCGAAGCTCCGCCGCTCGGGAACTCCGGGCAGCATCGGCAGGACCGGTGTGGTCCGCTCCAGGGCCTGGATCTGCGGTTTCTCGTCCACCGCGAACACGGCCGCGTTCGCCGGCGGGGCGAGGTAGAGGCCGACGACATCGCGGATCTTGTCGATCAGGAACGGGTCCGGGGAGATCTTGAAGGTCTCCGTCCGCCAGGGCTGCAGGCCGAAGGCATGCCAGATCCTCAGCACGCTCGCCGGGGAGATCCCCACGACCTTGGCGAGCTCCCGCTTCGACCAGTGTGTCCCGCCCGCCGGTGTCTGTTCGAGGGTGCGGACCACCACCTCTTCGACCTGGGCGTCGGTGATGGTCCGCGGCACCCCCGGCCGCGGCTCGTCCGACAGGCCGTTCAAGCGGTCCCGCAGGAACCGCGTCCGCCATCTGGCCACCGTCTTGCGCTCTGTGTTCAACCGCGCGGCGACCACGGTGTTATTCCACCCTCGTGCGCACGCGAGCACGATCTGCGCTCGCTGGGCCAGGCCCTGCGCAGTTGAACGGCGCCTGGCCCAGCTCTCCAACGTCAGTCGCTCAGCTTCCGACAGCACCACTGGCGGCAGCCTGTTATCGCCCATCCCGTCAGGACACCGGACCGAAACCCGCCCCGTCAGGCAGAACCCAAGATCTGAAACAGAACACGACTCATGGGGCGAGCCCAGACCTCAAAACCAGATCACTAGAGCTTCTGCACCGGCGCGTACCGCAGCAGGAGCCGCTTCGGCTTCTCGTCCCCGAAGTCGATGGTGGCCTGCGCGTCCGCGCCCGCCCCCCTGACCTCCATGACCGTGCCCAGCCCGAACTGGTCGTGCGTGACCCGGTCCCCGACCACCAGGGCGATGACCGGCTTGTCGGCGGCCCGCCGCGTCGCGAACCCCGACGGGCCCGACTTCGTACGCGACGAGGACAGGAAGGACTCCGGCGAGGTGCCGAAGGAGGCCTTCGAGCCGCCGCCGGAGGACCCGTACCCCGAGCCGGAGCTGCGCATCGGGCCCGCCGGCTTCTGCGCCGCACCCGTCCGCTTCCACTGCAGGTACTCGGCCGGGATCTCCTCCAGGAACCGCGACGGGGGGTTGTAGGAGGGCGTGCCCCAGGCGCTGCGCATGCTCGAGCGCGTCAGGTACAGCCGCTCGCGCGCCCGCGTGATGCCGACGTAGGCGAGGCGGCGCTCCTCCTCCAGTTCCTTGGTCTGGCCCAGCGCGCGCATGTGCGGGAAGACCCCGTCCTCCATGCCGGTCAGGAAGACCACCGGGAACTCGAGGCCCTTGGCGGTGTGCAGGGTCATGAGGGTGATGACGCCGTTGCCGTCGGTGTCCTCGTCCGGGATCTGGTCGGAGTCGGCGACCAGCGCGACCTGCTCCAGGAACTCGGAGAGGGTGCCGGGGCCGACCGGCGGGGCCCCGTTCTCGGCGGCCTCGGCCGCCGCCGCTTCCCGCGCCTGCTCGAATTCGAGCGCCACGGCAGCCAGTTCCTGGAGGTTCTCGATCCGCGTCTCGTCCTGCGGGTCGGTCGAGGCCTGGAGTTCGGCGAGGTAGCCCGTACGCTCCAGGACCGCTTCCAGGACCACCGCCGGGCCGGCGCCCGAATCGACGATGGTGCGGAGCTCCTCCATCAGCACGTTGAAGCGCTTGACGGCATTGGTCGAGCGGGCGGCCATGCCGAAGGCCTCGTCGACCCGGCGCAGCGCCTGCGGGAAGGTGATCTTCTCGCGCATCGCGAGCGCGTCGATCATCGCCTCGGCGCGCTCGCCGATACCGCGCTTGGGGACGTTGAGGATCCGGCGGAGCGGGACGTTGTCCTCGGGATTCGACAGGACGCGCAGGTACGCGAGGACGTCGCGGACCTCCTTGCGCTCGTAGAACCGGACGCCGCCGACGACCTTGTAGGGCAGTCCGACGCGGATGAAGATCTCCTCGAACACGCGGGACTGCGCGTTGGTCCGGTAGAAGATCGCGACGTCGCCGGCCTTCGCGTCGCCCGCGTCCGTCAGCCGGTCGATCTCGTCGGCGATGAACTGCGCCTCGTCGTGCTCGGTGTCCGCGACGTAGCCGGTGATGACGGCGCCGCTGCCGGCCTCGGTCCACAGGTTCTTCGCGCGGCGGTTCTCGTTGCGCTCGATGACCGCGTTGGCGGCGGACAGGATCGTCTGGGTGGAGCGGTAGTTCTGCTCCAGCAGGATCGTGGTCGCGTCCGCGTAGTCCTCTTCGAACTGGAGGATGTTGCGGATGGTCGCGCCGCGGAAGGCGTAGATCGACTGGTCGGCGTCACCCACCACGCACAGCTCGGCGGGCGACAGGTCCGGGTAGCCGGTGCCGACCAGCTCGCGCACGAGCGTGTACTGGGCGTGGTTGGTGTCCTGGTACTCGTCGACCAGCACGTGCCGGAAGCGGCGCCGGTAGTGCTCCGCGACCTCCGGGAAGGCCTGGAGCAGGTGGACCGTGGTCATGATGATGTCGTCGAAGTCGAGGGCGTTGGCCTCGCGCAGCCGCCCCTGGTACATCGCGTACGCCTGGGCGAGGGTCTTCTCGAAACCGTCGGCGGCCTGCCCGGCGAAGGCGTCCTCGTCGATGAGCTCGTTCTTGAGGTTCGAGATCTTGGCGCTGAACGCCTTCGGCGGGAACTTCTTCGGGTCCAGGTCCAGGTCGCGGCAGACGAGCGCCATCAGGCGCTTCGAGTCGGCCGCGTCGTAGATCGAGAAGGAGGAGGTGAAACCGAGCCGCTTGGACTCGCGGCGCAGGATGCGCACGCACGCGCTGTGGAAGGTGGAGACCCACATCGCGTTCGCGCGCGGACCGACCAGGCCCTCGACGCGCTCCTTCATCTCGCCGGCGGCCTTGTTGGTGAAGGTGATCGCCAGGATCTGGCCGGGGTGGACCCCGCGCGCGCCCAGCAGGTGGCCGATGCGGTGCGTCAGCACGCGCGTCTTGCCCGATCCGGCGCCGGCCACGATGAGCAGCGGGGAGCCCGCGTGCACCACGGCGGCTCGCTGCTCCGCATTCAGCCCTTCCAGGAGCGCCGCCGGGTCGATGACCGGCCTGGGGGCGCCGTCCCGGTAGTACGCGTCCCCGTGGATGGGCGCGTCGAACCGGCCCCCGAAGAGATCGTCCGCGCCCGCCTCGGGGGCGGCGTGGTCTTCGGGCGGCGGGGGGACCTCTTCGGAGGGGGAGAGGTCGGCCAGGAAGCTGTCGTCAAAGAGGCTGCTCATCGCCTTCCGAGTTTAGAGGGCGGGACCGACAGCCGGTCCCGCCCTGGGAAAATCCCGGTCCCGCATCCCGGTCCCGCCCCGGAAAATTCGGCGGCATATGCCCTGCGAACCCCTCCCGCCCCCTTCCGAGGCACCCCCTCCGGCGCTAGCGTGCTCCGCCAACCGGAAGGAGGTGCCGGCCCGTGTACACGTACGGATTCCCCTCGTCCCACCCCTCCCCCCACCACCGCAAGCCGCGCACCCGAAGACATCCGAACGCCCCCACCGCGGTCGTCACGACCGCGGCCCTGTCCTCCTTAGGCCTGCTCCTCCCCCACCAGGCCGCGGCGGCGCCGGCGCCCCGCCCCTCGGTGGAGGAGGTACGGACCCGCGTGGACGAGCTGCACCGGCAGGCGGGCACGGCCACCCAGGCCTACGACGCCGCGGCCGGGCGGACCGAGGAGCAGCGGGCCCTGCTGTCCGCGCTCATGGACCAGGTGGCCGCCACCACCCAGAAGCTGAACGAGGCCCGGCGGCTGCTCGGCAGCTACGCCGCCGACCGGTACCGCGGCGCCGGCGGCCTCGGCGGGACCGCGACCCTGCTGCTCAGCGACGATCCGCAGGCCTTCTTCGCGCAGACGCATCTGCTGAACCGGCTCGGCGGCCGCGAGGACGCACTGCTCACCCAGTACACCCGGGCCAGGGCGGAGACGGCTGCCAAGCGCCGGGAGGCGGCCGTGGTGGTCTCGGAACTGGAGCGGGCGCAGGAGGAGCTGCGCGGGCGCAAGCAGGACGTGCAGACCCGGCTCGCGGAGGCGAACGCCCTGCTCGCGCAGCTCACCGCGCCGGAGCGGGCGCGGGCCCTGGCCCCCCGGGCCCCGGCTGCTTCGGGGCCGCTGCCGGCGGACGGCTCCGCGTCGGCGGCCGGCGCCAGGGCGGTGGCCTTCGCCCGGGCCCAGCTGGGAAAACCGTACGTCTGGGGCGCGACCGGCCCGCGCTCGTACGACTGTTCCGGGCTGACCCAGGCCGCCTGGCGGGCGGCGGGGGTCACGCTGCCGCGCACCACCTGGGACCAGGTGAAGGCGGCCCCGCGGATCGCGACGAGCGCGCTGCGCCCGGGGGACCTGGTCTTCTTCTACGCGGACATCAGCCACGTCGGGATCTACATCGGCGGTGGCCGCATGATCCACGCCCCGCGCCCGGGGACGTCCGTCCGCGAGGACTCGGTCTACTACCAACCGATCTACGGGAGCGTCCGGCCGGGGTGAACGCGACGGCGCCGGCTTCTCCGTCGGTGTGCTCCTCAGCGTGTTCCTCGGCGTGTCCGTCACTCAGCGCCACCGTGCGGCGGGCGCTCCGGCGTGGCGCTCACCGTCCGTATCAGAGGAGTTGGCGGGGCGCCCGCCAACTCACCCTCTCCGTTGGTCCGTTCGTGCCGTTCGATTCGCACGTTCCGCCAACCGGGCCTAGCGTCTAGCACATCGAGGAGCAATTACCCCTCTTTGCGGACAAATAGTTCGCTGCTGCGCCTCGGGGACCCGGAGGATTCACCATGCGTTCCATACGTGTCGCGTCCGTAGCCCTGCTGTCCACCGCAGCCTTCGCGCTCGCCGCGCCGATCGCCTCGGCCAACGACGGCGGGACCACGCCCAACGTCACGTCGTTCGGCTTCACCGTCTCCCCCACCACCGTCGCCCCGGGCGGCACCGTCACGCTGAACGCCACCGGTTGCCAGGAACCGCTGGTCAAGGCCTCCTCCGGCATCTTCGACGCGGTCGAGCTCAACGAGGGCAAGCCCGCCACCGCCACGGTGGACGCGGACGCCAAGCCGGGTGCCCAGTACGAGGTCACCTTCGACTGCAAGGGCGAGAAGGGCACGACCACCCTCACGGTCGCGGGCCACTCGACCGGCACCGGCACCGGCACCGGCACAGAGGCCGGAACGACCACTCCCTCCAAGGGCGTCAAGGCCGGCCTCGGCGGCGGCGCCGGAGGTCTGAACGGCGCCGAGATCGCGGCCGGTTCCGCGCTGCTGGCCGGTGCACTCGGTGGTGGCGTGTTCCTGATGCGCCGCCGGGCGGGCGACCAGGCCTGACCGCAGGTCCCCTGACAGCCGGGCCCGTCCGACCCGCCCCTGGCGACCGGACGGGCCCGGTCCAGCACCCGGGCCGGCACCCGGCCCCGGAACCCCCGGCACCACGGAAGGAGCGCGCATCATGCCCCGCCCCCAGGAACGTACGAAGCCCCGCGGCGGCTGGGGCGTCGTCGCCGTGGTCGCCCTCAGCGGCACGTTCCTCCTCTCCAACGGGCTCGACCTGAACGGCGGTCCGCCGCAGCCCGCGCAGGCCGCCTCCCTGGTCAGCGACCCTGCCCACGACGCGGCCGCCCGCCGCCTCCCGCCGGCCCCGCAGCCACTGAAGCCCTCCCCGCCGACCCGGATCCGGATTCCCGCCGTACAGGTCGACGCCCCGGTCACCCGGGTCGGACTCGACGCCGAGGGCTGGGTGGACGCCCCGCCGCCGGAGAACCGGAACCTGGCCGGCTGGTACGGGGGTTCCCCCGCCCCGGGCACCCGGGGCACGACGGTGATCGACGGTCACGTGGACAACGAGCGGGGTCCGGCCGTCTTCTACGCGCTCGGCTCGCTCAAACAGGGCCAACACGTCGAGGTGGACCGACAGGACGGCCATACCGCCGTGTTCACCGTGTACGGCATCGAGGTCGTCGGCAAGAACGGCTTTCCGGCGGCGCGGGTCTACGGCCCCAAGGGCGCCCCGGAGCTCCGCGTGATCACCTGCGGCGGCGGCTTCTCCAAGAAGGGGGGCTACGACGGCAACGTGGTCGTCTTCGCCCGCCTGACGGAAATCCGCTGATGGCCACCGCCTAGGCTCGTCGCCATGAACGTACTCATCAACGTCTTCCTCGGCCTGCACATCATCGGGATCGCCTCGCTCCTCGGTGGGTTCCTGACCCAGATGAAGGCGATGAGCGCCGGCACCGCCCGGTTCGTGCCCGCGATGTTGCACGGTGCGTTGACCATGCTCGTCACCGGCGTCCTGCTCGTCGGTTTCCGCGAAATGGACGGCGGGACCGTCAACAACATCAAGATCGGCGTGAAGCTCGCGATCCTCTTCGTGATCCTGGCGATCGTGTACGTCAAGCGCGACGAGGAGCGGGTGGAGAAGGCACTGTTCGGCGCGGTCGGCGGACTGACGATGGTCAATATCTTCATCGCCGTTCTCTGGCGCTGACACCGAAAGGCCATCGGGCGCCACCCTCCCGCCCAGGTCCGATCACGTGCGGACACTTTCGACCATCTCGTCATCTGCCCGTTACCTTCGGGTCTAGCGTCCTCCCCCAAGCACCGACGGAGGAAGGACGTGAGGCCCTCGTGGCCAGTCATCGAAAGCCCAGGCAGCGCCCGCTCACCAGCGGCACGGCACGGAGCACCGTACGCACCACCGCCGCCACCCTCGCCCTCGCGGGCGCTGCCACCGCCACCGCCTTCGAAGGCACCTCCCACGCCGATCCGCAGCTGACGCCCTCGCAGGTCAAGGCGGAGATGGACCGGCTCTACGAGGAGGCCGAGGCGGCGACGGACCAGTACAACGGGGCGAAGGAGAAGGCCGACGAGGCGCAGCGCGCGCTCGACGGGCTGCGGGACGAGACCGCCCGCAAGACCGACCAGCTCAACACGGCCCGCAGCACGCTCGGTTCGCTGGCCGCGACGCAGTACCGCAGCGGCACGCTGGGCGCCGCCGTCCAGCTGGCGATGTCCGACGATCCGCAGGAGTACCTGGACCGGGCCGCCCTCATCACCCGCGCCGGGAACCGCAACGCGGCGGAGATCTCGGCCGTGCGGCGGGGGCTCGACGAGGTCGGGAAGCTCAAGGACCAGGCCGCCGGACGCCTCGCCGACCTGCGGGCCCGGCAGGGCGAGCTCGCGGGCCACAAGGCCGCGATCGAGGAGAAGCTGACCGCCGCGCAGCGGCTGCTGGCCAAGCTGACGGCCGAGGAGCGGGCGGCCTACGAGGCCCGCTCGGCAGGCCCCGCCCCGGCCGGCCCCGCGACCCAGGCTCCGCCGCCCTCCGACGGCTCGCGCGCGGCCCGCGCGGTGGCGTTCGCGTACGGGGCGATCGGCAAGCCGTACGTGTGGGGCGCGACGGGCCCCGGCTCGTTCGACTGCTCCGGTCTGACCCAGGCGGCCTGGCGCGCGGCCGGGGTCGCGCTGCCGCGGACCACCTACACCCAGATCAACGCGGGCCGGCGGGTCTCCCGCGACGCGCTGGCCCCCGGTGACCTGGTGTTCTTCTACTCCGGCGTCACGCACGTCGGCATGTACGTGGGCAACGGCCAGATGATCCACGCTCCGCGCCCCGGCTCCACGGTCCGCGTCGCGCCGGTGGACTCGATGCCCTGGGCCGGAGCCTCGCGGCCCGCCTGAGCGGGGCCTGGACCGCTGAGGCTCAGATCAGCCGGCGGGCCGTCGCCCAGCGGGTCAGCTCGTGGCGGTTGGAGAGCTGGAGCTTGCGCAGCACCGCCGAGACGTGGGATTCCACCGTCTTGACCGAGATGAACAGCTGCTTGGCGATCTCCTTGTACGCGTACCCGCGCGCGATCAGCCGCAGCACCTCGCGCTCGCGCTGGGTGAGGCGGTCCAGGTCCTCGTCGACCGGCGGGGCGTCGGTCGAGGCGAAGGCGTCGAGTACGAAGCCCGCCAGCCGCGGCGAGAACACCGCGTCCCCGTCCTGGACGCGGAAGACCGAGTCGACCAGGTCGGTGCCGGTGATCGTCTTGGTGACGTAGCCGCGGGCGCCGCCCCGGATGACCCCGATGACGTCCTCGGCGGCGTCCGACACCGACAGGGCGAGGAACCGGACCGGGTCCTCGACGGCGCCCATCAGCGGGGCGCAGCGGCGCAGTACCTCGACGCCGCCGCCACCGGGCAGGTGCACGTCGAGGAGCACCACCTCGGGGCGGGTGGCGGTGATGACGGTGACGGCCTGGTCCACGTCGGCGGCCTCGCCGACGACCTCGACCCCGGTCCGCTCGGTCTCGCCGATCTCGGCCTGCACCCCGGTGCGGAACATCCGGTGGTCGTCGACGAGCACCACCCGGACCCTCCTGGTCACGCCGCCGGTGCTCGCGCTGTCCTCGGTCATGCTGCCTTCGCCGCCCTCTCCATCTCCAGCTCGACTTCCGTGCCGCCGTCCGGCGCGGACCGCAATCGCGCGGTCCCGCCGTTGCGCTGCATCCGGCCGATGATCGATTCTCGTACGCCCATGCGGTCGTCCGGTACCGCGTCCATGTCGAAGCCGGGTCCGCGGTCCCGTACGGACACGAACACCGTCTGGCCCTCCACCTCGGCGTACACCTGGACGGGGCCGCCGTCGCCACCGTACTTGGCGGCATTGACCATCGCCTCGCGCGCGGCCTGCATCTGTGCGGCCAGCTTCTCGTCGAGGGGGCAGTCGCCGACGACGACCACCTCGATCTGGACCCCGTGGTGGTCCTCCACCTCTGCGGCGGTCTTCTTCACGGCCTCGGCCAGCGTCGTCGGCTCCTCGCCCTCGTCCTTGCCGGTGCCCTCGGGCTTGTACAGCCAGTTGCGCAGTTCCCGCTCCTGGGCCCGGGCGAGGCGGCGCACCTCACCGACGTCCTCGGCGTTGCGCTGGATCAGGGTGAGGGTGTGCAGCACGGAGTCGTGGACGTGGGCGGCCACCTCGGCGCGCTCCTGGGCGCGGATGCGCATCAGGCGTTCCTCGGAGAGGTCCTGGGTCATGCGGATCAGCCAGGGTCCCGCCAGGAGGGCGACGCCGACGAGGACGGCGAGGGTGGCGGTCAGTACGTTGCCGAGCTGGGCGGCGGAGCCGCGGACCACGATGAAGACGGTCAGGCCCACGCCGACCAGGGCGACGCCGGCGAGCGCGCGGGCCGCCTGCAGCAGCCGGGCGTGCCGGCCGGCGGCGGCGTTCCAGTGGGCGCGGCGGGCGTTGTCGGCCTGGCGCCAGACGAGGACCACGCCGGCTCCGACGAGCAGGGTCGGCCACACGTACCGTCCGGAGCTGCCGCCGACCTGGACCTGGGAGATGAAGATGCCCGCGCCGACGCACAGCGCGATCAGCGCGATGATCTGGCCCCGCTCGGGCTTGCGCAGCCGCCGGGTGCCGTCGGGGAGGGTGTCGAAGTAGGAGCGGTGGCCGCTGCGGCCGCCGACGCCGAGCGGTACGAAGACCCAGAACGCGGCATAGAGCAGCACGCCGAGGCCGTCGCCCCACATGAACAGGCCGAGGAAGGCGAGCCGGACCCAGACGACGGGCAGGCCCAGGTGCCCGGCGAGTCCGCGCGCGACTCCGCCGAGCATCCGGCCGTCGGCGCTGCGGTAGAGCTTGCGCTGCGGCGTCTCGTCGGAATCCGGTGCGTACGGCGGGCGGGGGGCGGCTGCTACGGGCATGTCACCGATGGTCACACGCGCGCGGCGCCCGTGACATCAGGGCAGCCCCCCAGTTCTCTCGGGGGGATATCAGGGTTGCGCCAGGGTAGATCCGGATGCCCGCGGCGACGGCGGACCGTCACCATGTAGGCATGACCGAAGTACACGATTCCCCGCCGCCGGACGCAGGAGCCGGCTCGAGCGCGGCCGGCCCGGGCGCCGGCTCCGCTTCGCCGCTCGTCGAGCGGTCTCCGCTGCGCCGCGGCAAGCGCGACAAGGTGCTCGCGGGCGTGTGCAGCGGCCTGGGCCGGTACTTCGATCTCGACCCGGTGATATTCCGGATCGTCCTCGGCGTCCTGGCCGTCACCGGCGGCGTCGGTCTGATCTTCTACGGCTTCGCGTGGCTGCTGCTGCCCCAGGAGGGCGAGGAGGACAGCGAGGCGAAGAAGCTGCTGACCGGCCGGATCGAGGGCTCGACGCTGGCGGCGGTGTTCGCCGCACTGGTGGGCTGCGCCCTGTTCCTGTCGATGCTGGACAACGGCGGGCTGGCAGTCTTCTCCGTCCTGGCCGTGCTGGCGCTGGGCGGCGCGGCGTACTGGTCGCAGCGCCGGCGGAGCGGGTCCGGCGGGCGCATCCAGCCGAGCGAGGAGGAGCAGGCCGCCGCGGGCGCGGAGTTCGTGTACCCGGCGGCGACCCGCACCGGGCACCGCACCGTGCACAGTCCGGCGCCGCCGGAGACCCAGGCGCCGCCGGTGCCCGGCGGCCCGTCCTGGTGGCGGGATCCGCTGGTCAAGGACGGCACCACGGGGCCGGTCGGCTCGACGGGCTACCTGTGGGGTCCCGAGGACTCGGTGCCCGTCGGCCCCGGCGGCGATCCGGCCGCGCCCGCGGCACCGGAGGGCGCGCAGCAGGTCCGCAAGGAGCCGCGGGGCGGCATCGGCGGCCGGGTGTTCGTGCTGGCCCTGCTCGCCTGGGCCGTCGCCACCGCCTCGGTCTGGGAGGGCAGCACCCTGAGCCATGCCCTGCAGGTCGGCTTCGCCTCCGCCCTCGCCGTGTTCGGCCTCGGGCTCGCGGTGAGCTCGGTCAAGGGCCGCACCGGCTTCGGCACCGTCCTGCTCTCGGTGATCACCGCCGTGCTGCTGGCCGGGGCGGTGGCCCTGCCCAAGGAGATCGGCACCGCGTGGAAGGACGTCGTCTGGCGGCCGGCCGCGGTGGCCGACGTGGCGCCGTCCTACGAGGCGGGCACCGGGCTCGCCACCTTGGACCTCAGCCGCCTGGACGTGCCCAAGGGCGCGACCGTGCCCGTCCGCGCCTCCATCGACGCCGGCCGGCTGCGGGTGATCCTCCCGAGGGAGGTCACCGCGGAGACGGAGGCGGCCATCGAGCTGGGCGACATCCAGATGCCCGGCGATACGGGCGAACACATACGCATCCAGAGCCGTGACGAGGTGCGGCGGGTGACCCTGCAGCCCTCCCCCGGCACCGAGGCCGGCGGCACGATCGAGTTGCACCTGAGCGCGGGTGTGGGACAGGTGGAGGTGGCCCGTGCGGCGTCATGAGTTCCAGCCGGGACGGCTGATCGCGGGACTGGTCCTGATGGCGGCCGGGGTGCTCTATCTCCTCGGCGCGGCGGGCGAGGCGGATCCGCCCTGGTTCTTCGTCCTCATGATGACCGCGGGCGGTCTCGCGTTCGCCGCCGTCGCCGGGCTGGTGACCTACGCCGTGCGCCGTGACCGGCGGGAGCGGATCAGCGAGTCCAGCGAGAGGTAGGGCGCCCCGGCGAGGACCAGCGGGGTCCAGGCCATCAGGTAGATCAGGTCGTTGCCGTAGTAGTAGGGGGTCACCGCCCAGGACACGGTGAGCCACAGGCTGAGCGAGATCAGGGCTCCGCCCACGGCCGCGATCCGGGTCAGCAGTCCGGCCAGCACCCCCAGGCCGACCAGGAGTTCCCCGATGGCCAGGGCCACGGCGAAGCCGACGGGCGCCTTCAGGGCCAGGTCCACCATGGCCGGGATCGCCGAGGTGTCGCGCACCCCGTTCATCAGCTCGCCGATGGAGCCGCTGCCGGTGGCGGAGAGGAAGGCGGAGTCGGTCAGCTTGTCCAGGCCTGCGTAGACGAAGGTCACGCCGAGGAAGATCCGCAGGGGCAGGAGCGCGTGGCGGGCGGCCGACTCGCGCAGGGCGCGGGGGCCGCTCGGTCCGGTGGGAGCGTCAGGGGCGCCGGAGGGGACGTCAGTTCGGGTCACGCGCTATGTGTACCCGCTTCACTCCGCCACGTCGATGGTGCACCGGTTGGATTCCACCCCCGCGGCAGTGACGACCTGGATCTCGATCCGCCCCGGCTCCACTTCCGCCGGGACCGGCACGGTCAGCACGGCGTCGGACGGGTTGGTGAAGCCGCCCGCCACCGGGACCAGCGGTACGTGCACATGGACCGCGCCCACTCGGACCACCAGCCGGGCCAGCATCTCCGGCGTCTGCGCCCCCGGCGGGACGAAGCCCACTCCGCGGATCTCGATGTCGTCCCCGGGGCGGATCGCCGCGTCCAGATCCCCGGGCTCGCGTCTGCGCACCACCGACAGGACCAGCGGGCGGCTTCCCTCGGCGTACTTCGCCGCCAGGTACACGGCCGCCGACAGCGCCACCAACAGCGCGAGCGCCCACGGCAGTGCCGGCAGCCGGTCCGGGAACCGGGCCAGCGAAACCCCCGCGAAGACCAGCGCCGCCGTGGAGACCAGCACGTACTGGGCGTCCGGGAAGGAGCCCCGGCCCGCGTCGTCCGTCAGCAGGTCCACCCCGGACGGTCGGTCCGCCGGCAGCTTCTGCAACCGCTGCCCCATGATCCGTACGGAGACCACCCGGCGAACCAGCACCGCGACCCCCGAGGTCAGCCCGAGGACCGCCAGCAGCGGCAGCGCCCGGTCGAGGGCGAGACCCTCGTACAGCGCCTGGCGCTCGGGTCCCGGCGAGGAGGCAGCCAGCCGCAGCGCGGGCAGCAGCGTCGCGAAGGCGGTGAGCACCAGCCAGGCGCTCGGTACCGCCTTCGAGGTGGACAGCCGGTTGTCCTCACCGACCAGCGGGGCCAGCAGGCCGCCCCGGAGCGTCTGTGCGCGGGCCGCCACCGTCAGCAGGGCGGCCAGCACGAGTGCGGCCAGCAGCCCGGCGGTGCGCGCCGTGGACCAGCCGGTGCCGAGCGCGGTGCCGACCTGGACCAGGAGCAGCACCCCCGCGGCGATCCACACGGCGAGGACGGCCCGCCGGGAGAACAGGTAGAGCCAGGAACTGCCCGCCTCCCGGCCCCGGTCGGCGACCGTCCGGGCCGACAGGGTCAGCTCGTCGGAGACCCACTGGCGGGAGGCTCCCAGGGAGTGGGCCACGGCGGCTGGAACCCCCTGCCCGGAGGCGAACTCGTCGCGCTTCGCCAAAAACGCCGCGACCGCCCGGCGGTGCCCCTCTCGTGTGCAGTCCTCGCAGGCACAGGCCGCGGTATGGGTGCTTCTGGACATCTCTTGGACAGCCACGAACGTGCCGCCTCTCTGAACTACGGTGCAATGCCAGCGAATTGTGCACCACTGCGGCAGTGTTCCGGATTGCGCACGATGTCAGAGCAGGTGATTAACCGTTCATGATGTTGACGGACCCGCTCCGACGGTCTCCAGTAGCGGCTGGCAGTTGGCCCAGGCGGCCAGATCCGACCCGAACCGTTCCCGGGTCGCGAGCGCACCGTGGTGGCTGATGAGCACGGCCTTCCCGGCCGCCCGCGCGATCAGCTGCACCTGCGCGGCCCGCTCCGCCGCGATGAACCACCACGCGGCGGCCTCCACCGAGTCGCCGACCGTCAGCAGCCCGAGGTTGCGCAGCACCAGCGCCTTGTAGGGGCCGAGCGCACCCGCGATCCGCTCGGCGTCCCCGGTGCCCGCCCCGCCGCCCAAAAACTCGTCGAGCAGCGCGTGGTCCTCGTAGAAGGCGCAGGCCTCCTGGGTGACGGGGGCGAGCAGTTCGCCGAGCGCGGCGAGCGCCCGGCCGTACGGGGCCTGCGTGCGGACGACGGCCACCACGGCCGGCCGGGCCCGGTGGACGGCCGCGTGCACGGCGAAGGCCAGCTGGTTGACCCTGCGTTCCCCCTGGCGGACCCGCCCCTCCCCGTCGACCAGCAGCAGGTCGTCGGGGCCGATCGCGCCGAAGGCCCGGCCGAAGGGGTTCACCCAGTAACAGTCCTCGAACTCCGGGTCCCGGGCGCTGACGTGCCCGCCCACCCCGTCCTCGTACCCGAGCCTGCCCAGCAGCCGCAGCACCGCGGCGAGCCGCTCCTTGCGGTGCGCGCGCGCCTCCCCGGGGGTGGCGAACACCGGCGGCATCTCGAAGCCCAGCCGCTCCACGGGCACGGGCGCGGGTGCGTGTGCGGATGCGGGTGCGAGTCGCTCGGTCATGGCCCCTCCTTCAAGGTCGCGGCGCAAAGTACCTGCGACCGGCCGAAGAGGCCATACACGCGGCGAGGCCGCCGCTCCCCGTACGGGAGCGGCGGCCTCGTCACGTCTTTCTCACACCGCGACCAGCGGGGCGAGCGGGAGGGCTACTCCCACTCGATGGTGCCCGGGGGCTTGCTCGTGCAGTCCAGGACGACGCGGTTGACGTCCGGCACCTCGTTGGTGATGCGGGTGGAGATCCGCGCGAGCACCTCGTACGGCATGCGCGTCCAGTCCGCGGTCATCGCGTCCTCGGAGGAGACGGGGCGCAGCACGATCGGGTGGCCGTACGTACGGCCGTCACCCTGGACGCCGACGCTGCGGACATCGGCCAGCAGGACGACCGGGCACTGCCAGATCTCGCGGTCCAGGCCGGCCGCCGTGAGCTCGTGGCGGGCGATGGCGTCGGCCTCGCGGAGCAGGTCCAGACGCTCCTTGGTGACCTCGCCGACGATGCGGATGCCGAGGCCGGGGCCGGGGAACGGCTGGCGCTGGACGATCTCGGCGGGCAGGCCGAGCTCCTGGCCGACCATCCGGACCTCGTCCTTGAACAGCTGGCGCAGCGGCTCGACGAGCTCGAACTCGATGTCCTCGGGGAGCCCGCCCACGTTGTGGTGGGACTTGATGTTGGCGGTGCCGGTGCCGCCGCCGGACTCGACGACGTCCGGGTACAGGGTGCCCTGGACCAGGAAGGCCACCGCCGGGCCGTCCTCCTGGAGGATCTCCAGCTGGGCCTGCTCGAAGACGCGGATGAACTCGCGGCCGATGATCTTGCGCTTGGTCTCCGGGTCGGAGACGCCGGCCAGCGCGTTCAGGAAGCGCTCCTGTGCGTCGACGACCTTCAGCTGCACGCCGGTGGCGGCGACGAAGTCCTTCTCGACCTGCTCGGTCTCGCCCTTGCGCATCAGACCGTGGTCCACGTACACGCAGGTGAGCTGCGAGCCGATGGCCTTCTGGACGAGGGCCGCGGCGACCGCGGAGTCCACGCCGCCGGACAGGCCGCAGATGGCGCGCTTGTCGCCGACCTGCTCGCGGATGAGGGCGACCTGCTCCTCGACGATGTTGCCGGGGGTCCAGGTGGGCTGCAGGCCCGCGCCGCGGTAGAGGAAGTGCTCCAGGATCTGCTGGCCGTGCGTGGAGTGCATCACCTCGGGGTGGTACTGCACGCCGTAGAGCTTCTTCTCGTCGTTCTCGAAGGCCGCGACCGGGACGACGTCGGTCGACGCGGTGACGGTGAAGCCCTCGGGAGCGGCGGAGCAGGCGTCGCCGTGGGACATCCACACCGACTGGTTCTCGGGGGTGCCCTCGAAGAGGGTGGATCCGGCCTTGGAGACGGCCAGCGGGGTGCGGCCGTACTCGCGCGAGCCGGTGTTGTCGACGGTGCCGCCGAGGGTGACCGCCATGAGCTGGAAGCCGTAGCACATGCCGAAGACGGGGACGCCGGCCTCGAAGATCGCACCGTCGAGCTGGGGGGCGCCCTCCTCGTACACGGAGGACGGGCCGCCGGACAGGATGATCGCCTTCGGGTTCTTGGCGAGCATCTCGGCCACGGGCATCGTGCTGGGCACGACCTCGGAGTAGACCCGTGCCTCGCGGACGCGGCGGGCGATCAGCTGCGCGTACTGGGCGCCGAAGTCGACGACGAGAACCGTGTCCGGGGCGCTGTCGTGGGTGGCGAAGGTGGCTTCTGGCACGGGGCAGGCCTTCCGGCGGAAGAGGGGGTTGTTTTGTCGATTCTAACGGGGGACGGATACCCCTCTTCGTCTCACCGTCCGAACCGGCTTGGCACGGAGCGGGACAGAGGGCCATAATCCCTCCATGCGCAAGCAGCTGAGCTTCCTCTTTACCTATGGCACCGGCCGGTCCGGTCGCCATGGGTCATCGTGATGCTCGCTTGAGCCACTGACTTCCCAGAGCGCCCCGGTCCGACAGGACCGGGGCGCTCTGGCGTTTCCCGCTCCGGTCGGACCCCCACCCGACAGGAGAACCCCATGTCCGTCACCACCCCCGAGCAGCTCATCACCGACTCCCGCGAGCGGATCGACGCCATCGACGACCGGATCATCGGCCTGATCCAGGAACGGATGGCCGTCTCGACCGTCATCCAGGAGGCCCGGATCGGCTCGGGCGGGCGCCGGGTGCACCTGTCGCGGGAGATGGAGGTCCTCAGCCACTGGAGCGACGCCCTCGGCAAGCCCGGCACCACGCTCGCGATGACCTTGCTGGAGCTGTGCCGCGGCCGGGTCTGAGGCCCGCGGAGGGGCCCGCGGAGGGGCCCGTGGAGGGGCCCGTGGAGGGGCCCGCAACTGCGCCCGCGTCGCTGTTCGTCACCCGTCCGGACCGTGACCGCCCCCACGGCCCTTCGTTGATGCGGATGACCGTGCCAGCCAGGTGCGGGACCGCAGCACCACGCGTGGCTCAGCTGGAGCGATGAGACGCACCCCCTGCCGGGCGTGCGTCGTGGGACCTCGCTCCTTCATGTGACCGGACGGCAGGGGACAGCAGCCCGGTCACCACACAAAGGACGGCCGGCCCGGGGGACGCCCCGGACCGGCCGTTCTTCTGCTGTTCTGCTGTTCTGCTGTTCTGCCGTTCTCCCGCTCACGCCCGGCCGGTGACCCGCCGGCGGAAGGCCAGGAAGACCGCGCCACCGGCGGCGACGAGCGCCACGCCGGCGATCAGCACCGGCCCGGTCGCGGCGCCGGTCGTGGCGAGGCCGCCGTTCGGCGTCTTGCCGTTGCCCGTACCGGCACCCGGGCTCGGAGAGGCGCTCGCACCCGGCGTGGCCGCCGGGGACGTGGGCGCCGTCGGCGTCGGGCTCGCGGTGGTCGGGGCCGGGGTCGGCGTGGGGACGGGGTCCTTGCCGTTGAGCACGAGGGCGGCCGTGTTGTTGTCGTGGTTCGGGTCCCAGCGCGGCTGCGTGGTGCCGCCGGGAGCCCAGCCGCCGACCGAGACGGAGCCGGTGGCGGCCGCCACGACCTTCTCGATCTTCAGCTCGAACGGGTACGAGAACTTCTCCTTCTCGCCGACGACGTGCGACGTCGAGCAGAAGTAGCGCGGGGCGCCCAGCTGCTCCTCGCGCTGCTCGCCCTGCGCGGTCGCGGCCCGGCAGTCCGCCGGCACCTTGGTGACCTTGGCTCCGGCCGGGATCACGATGTCCGTCATGGCCACGTCCTCGCCGGAGCGGAGGTAGGCGATCCACGCCGGGCCGCTGTTCCGGAAGCCGAGGTCGGCCTTGACCGTCTCGCCCGCCTTGCCCTTGAGGGAGGCCCCGGCCGCGACCAGGTCGGCGGTGTTCTTCGTCTCGAAGTCGAACTCGTGCTGGTTGTTCCACGGGTCCAGGTCCGCCGAGCGGAGCGCGCCCTTGGCCGCGCGCTTGCGGGCCTCCAGCTTCTTGCCCGTGCTCGGCTTGACCAGCTTCCGCCCGGACTTCGGCTCCTCGCCGGCCTCGTGCACCCCGTAGATCAGGCCGTCGATGAAGGCGTGCGGGGCGGCCTTCAGGGTCAGCGGACCGGCGATCTCGTAGAACTCACCGGGCTGGACGACGTTGTCGAAGGTGCAGACCGTCGTGCTCCAGCCCGTGTTCCAGGGCTGCCCCTCGGTGTTGTCCTGGCTGTAGGCGCAGTTGTCGTACTGCTCGACCAGGTCCATGCCGTGGGTGGTCTTCAGTTCCAGCGCCACGCCCTTGGCGGACTCGGTGCCCGTGTTGCCGAAGACGATCGGCAGCGGCTGCGTCTCGCCCGGGGTCAGCTTGGCCTTGAGCTCGGACTTCTCCATCACCAGGTCGGGGCCGCCGATCCTGACCTTCGTGGTGGCGGGCTTGAAGGTGGCGCCCTCCGCCGACCCGGTCATCGTCAGGTCGACGACCGCACCGGTCCTGCTGCCCTTGGCCGCGGTGAGGTCCAGGCCGACCACACTGCTTCCGTGCCAGATCCCCCAGTCCTCGCAGGTGACGGTCGTCGCGGCGAGGGTGCAGCCGTAGTCCTGCTCCTTGTCGAGCGCCACGTCGACGACGCCCTTGAGCGCGCTCAGGTCGATCGTGTAGGTGATCCGGTTGTTGAAGGGCGCCCCGGCCTCGTTCTCCACGCGGAAGTCGACCCTGGTCTTCTGCGGCTTGCCGGTGTCCCCGGGGTGCGGGAACAGGCCGATCTCCGCCGGGCTGGTGAGCATGAATACCGGGCCCGCGGCGTTCGCGGGGGCGGCCAGACCGATGGCCGCCAGGCCGGCTGCCGCCAGCAGGGAGATGCGCTTTCTCATGCCGGTCCTGACACGCGAGGGCCCTCCCTGGTTGTACCGCTCACCCTGTGACGGACGCCACACCTCCGTCGCCGGATTTCTCTACAACCATCCGGGGCGAACAGATGTCTTGCATGTAGTTCGGCGGGTACCGCACTCGGAGGGGGATTGCGGTACCCGCCGAAGTCGTCTATTCGGTGGGCGCCGCCGAGCGCGGCGGAACCTCCGGTACCGCCAGGAACGGCAGGCGCAGCGCCCCGAAGGCCTCCTTCGGCACCGCCGGGCGGACCGGTTCCACGGCCGTCAGGCGGGTGTAGGCCGCCCCCTGCTCCGGGCGCGGGTCGCGCTCGCCGTTGTTCGGCCAGTAGGACATCGCCCGTTCCGCCTGCGCGGTGATCGTCAGCGACGGGTTGACCCCGAGGTTCGCGGAGACCGCCGAACCGTCCACCACCGAGATGCCCGGGTGCCCGTAGAGCCGGTGGTACGGGTCGACCACGCCCTCCTCGGGCGAGGCGCCGATCGGGCAGCCGCCGAGGAAGTGCGCCGTCAGCGGGGTGCCCATCAGCTCGCCGACGTTGCTGCCCGGGAATCCGTTGATCTCCTCGGCCAGCAGCGTCGCCGCCCGCGTGGCCTCGGCGATCTGTACGGGGTTGGGCGCTCCGTGGCCCTGCCGGGCCGTGAGCAGGCCCTTCCCTATGCCGCCGGGCTTGCGGTAGGTGGTCAGGGAGTTGTCCAGGGACTGCATGACCAGGCCGATGATGGTCCGCTCCGACCAGCGCCGGTTGGAGAGGGACCGCAGCAGTTGCACCGGGTGCCGGGCGGTGCGCCCGAACCAGGCGCGGACCCGGTGGGGTGAGTACGGCACCTGGAGGATCGTCATGAAGCCCATCGCGTTGGAGCCCTTGCCGTAGCGCACCGGCTCGATGTGCGTGTCGGCGTTGGGGTGCACCGAGGAGGTGATGGCCACGCCCCGCGTGAAGTCGGCCCGCTTGTCCTTGCCGTGCCGCTTGCGATAGCGCCGGTCGTCCGTCTGAGCCCCTACGAGGCCTTCGGAGTTGGTCCGGGTCAGATCGCCGAGCCGGTCCGAGAGGCGGGGCAGCTCGCCGAGGTCCTTCATCGTGTGCAGGAGGGTCTGGGTGCCGTACGTGCCCGCCGCGACGACCACGTGGCGGGCGCGCAGCACCTTCGGCTTGCCCCGGCGCCGGCCGTCGGTGGGGACGGTGCGGACGCGGTAGCCGCCGTCGGGGTGCTCGGAGAGGGCGGTGACCGTGGTCATGGGGTGGATGACGGCGCCGGCCCGCTCCGCGAGGTGCAGGTAGTTCTCGTTCAGGGTGTTCTTCGCGCCGTGCCGGCAGCCGGTCATGCACTCCCCGCACTCGGTGCAGGCCTTGCGGGCGGGCCCGGCGCCGCCGAAGTACGGGTCGGCGACCTCCTCACCGGGGCGGACCTTGCCCTGTCCCTCGGCATCCTCACCGTCCCCGAAGAAAACGCCGACCGGGGCCATGTGGAAGGAGTCCGCGACGCCCATCTTGGCGGCGGCCGCCTTGAGGTGGACGTCGGAGGGGGTCGTCGTCGGGTTGAGCCGGACCCCCAGCATCCGCTTGGCCTGGTCGTAGTAGGGGGCGAGCTCGTCGTGCCAGTCCGTGATGGACGCCCACTGCCGGTCCTCGAAGAAGGCGGTGGGGGGCACGTAGAGGGTGTTGGCGTAGTTGAGGGAACCGCCGCCGACCCCGGCGCCCGCGAGGACCATCACGTTGCCGAGGAGGTGGATGCGCTGGATCCCGTACAGGCCGAGGGCCGGGGCCCACAGGTAGTTGCGCAGGTCCCAGCTGTTCTTCGGCAGGCTCTCGCGGGTGAACCGGCGTCCTGCTTCCAGGACGCCGACCCGGTACCCCTTCTCGGAGAGCCGCAGCGCCGAGACCGACCCTCCGAAACCCGATCCGATGACGATGACGTCGTAGTCGTACGACACTGCGGTGCCTCCCAAACGGAACGGACGGGCGGAACGGACTAGGGCGTCTCTTTCGGATCTTGTCGGCCGAGCCCGCGGCGTCTGGTGCCGTGCCTGGCCGTGCTGTCGGGGCACGCGCGTACTGGACGTACTCGGTTGCCCTGGCAGTGCGGCCAGGCACGGTGCCAGGCGTCGCGGGCCCGGCAAGATCCGAAAGAGACGGCCTAGCGGAGTCGGAACGCCTTCATGACCTGGAGGCTGCGGGTCATGAACGCCGCGTACTTCTCGTCGTCCATCCCGAACGAGGGCGCCATCGGCAGCAGCCGCTGGTGGGCGACGGTCTGGGCCTCGGTGTACTTGAGGATGCCCTCGGAGCCGTGGCGGCGGCCGAGGCCGGATTCCTTCATGCCGCCCATGGGCGCCTGGGCGGAGCCGTAGGCCGGGGCGTAGCCCTCGTTGATGTTGACGGTGCCGGTGCGCAGGCGGGCCGAGACGGCGTGGCCGCGGCGGGCGTCCTTCGTCCACACGCTGGAGTTCAGGCCGTAGGAGGTGCCGTTGGCCTCTTCGATGACCTGGTCCTCGTCGGTGAAGCGGTAGATGGAGACGACCGGGCCGAAGGTCTCCTCCCCGCACACCGCCATGGCGGCCTCGACGCCGTCGAGGATGGTCGGCTCGTAGAAGAGCGGGCCGATGTCGGGGCGGGCGACGCCGCCGGTGACGAGGGTGGCGCCCTTGGCCACGGCGTCGTCCACGTGCCGCTGTACGGCGGCCAGCTGGCGTTCGCCGGCCAGGGAGCCCATGTCGGCGCCGTAGGCGAGGGAGGAGCCGAGGCGCATGGCCTTGGTCCGGGCGGCGAACCGGGCGACGAACTCGTCGGCGATCGAGGCGTGCACGTACAGCCGCTCGATGGAGATGCAGAGCTGGCCCGCGGAGGAGAAGCAGGCGCGGACGGCGCCGGCGGCGGCCTTCTCCACGTCGGCGTCGCGCAGGACGAGCATGGCGTTCTTGCCGCCGAGCTCGAGGGAGGCGCCGACCAGGCGGGCGGCCGCGCCCTGGGCGACCTCGCGGCCGGTACGCGTGGAGCCGGTGAACGAAACGTAGTCGGCGTGCCGGACCACCTCGGGGCCGACGACCGGGCCCTCGCCGAGGACGATCTGGAACACCTCGGCCGGCAGGCCCGCCTCGATCATCAGGTCGCGGGCCCACAGGGCGGTGAGCGCGGTCTCCGTGTCGGGCTTCATCACGACGGCGTTGCCCGCGACGAAGGCGGGCAGGGCGTCGCCGATGGAGAGCTCGAGGGGGTAGTTCCAGGGGGCGATCTGGCCGATGACCCCGCGCGGCTGGCGCAGCTCGGTGACCTTGGTGAGGGTGGGCATGGCGCCCGTGTGGCCCTTGGGGCGCAGGTACGAGGGCGCCTTGCGGCCGTAGTGCCGGGCCGCGATGGAGACGGCCTGGACCTCCTCGTGGGCGTGCAGGCGGGCCTTGCCGGTCTCCAGCTGAATCAGGTCGAGCACCTCGGCCTGCCGGGAGAGGACCAGATCGTGGAAGCGCAGCAGTACGGCGGCCCGCGCGCGGACGGGCACGGCGGCCCAGGCGGGCTGCGCGGCGCGGGCGGCGGCGAAGGCCTCGGCCACGTCCTCGGGGGTGGCTTCGGGGAGCTCCGCGAGCCGGTCCCCGGTGAAGGGGCTGTGGTTGGCGGTGCGGCCGGAGCCGGCCACTCCGCGGGTCAGCCGGGCGACCAGTTCGGGGGTCACCACGTCGGCGGCGCTCCGGGCGCCGGCCGGGGCGGGGGCGACCGGGTTGGTGGGCTGCGGGGCGCTGCGGAGGGGGGCCGGGGCCTGCGTGTCCGTCATGGCCGTGAGCGTATTGCGCCGGGGGGTGCTTTGGGTACCCGCCGGTAACCGGATTTTGCCATTTCTGCCAGTGATCGCTGGCAGGATGGCGAAATCCGGCACCCGGCGGACGCCGGGATCACCGGGATCAGCGGGGCGGGGCCGGCTCCCAGCCGCTGAGCACCACGTCGAACTGATCCCGGGTCGTGTCCCAGTCCGCGACCGGACCCGACATGTACACCGCGTACTCGGTGCCGTCCGGTGCGTAGTACATCTGCTCGATGGCCTGCCGGGGCCCGGTGAACGCCCCGGTCTTCTCCGTCCAGACGAACTCCCACAGGGCGGCCTTGACCTGCCCCCGGAAGGTGTTCGGGTGGAGGGTCAGTTGCCTGTAGTCGGAGCGCTTCTGGACCTGCTTCTCCAGGTCCAGCAGGTGCGCGTACGGATCCTTGAAGGTCGGCTTGCGGTCCATCGCGATCCGGATGAAGTGCTTGCCGCCGTCCCCGGTGTAGTCGATCTGCGACCCGTCCTCCCGGCGCTTCCAGCCGTCCGGGACGAAGAGGGTGAAGCCCTGCTTGTCGACCACCTTGCTCCAGCCCGCCGGCGGAGCCTTCACCGCCTGCCCCTTGGCGTCCCCGGCGCCGGCCGAGGCACCGGCCGACACGTCCGGAGAACCGGCCGTCCGGCCCGGGATCGCGCCGTCCGTGGCCGAGTCGCTCGTGTACTTCAGGATCCCGAACACCCCGCCGCCGCCGAGCAGCGCCGCCACCACGGCGATGACCGCAGCACGCCTGATCCGGCCGGGGGCCCCGGTGTCCCCGCGGCCCGTTCCGCCCGGTCCGGCCTCGGACCGGGCGGCGAGCACCGGCTCCGGCTCCGGGGCCCGGCCCTGCTCCGGCCCCTGGCTCTGGCCTTGGCCCTGCTCCGCTCCGCCGGCCGGCTCGGCCGTGTCCACCGGCTCGTTCCGGGCGGCGCCCAGCTCCTCGGAGCCCATCGCGCGCGTGGGGACGTACGCCTGCGCCGCCTTCGGCTCCCGGCCCTCCATCGCCTGCAGGAACATCTGCTCGGCCTCGTCGGCCGACGGCCGCTTCGCCGGATCCTTGCGCAGCAGCGCCGTGATGACCGGGGCCAGCGCGCCCGCGTGGGTCGGGGCGGGCGGCTCCTCGTTCACCACGGCCTGGAGGCTGGAGATGGGCGAGGTGCGGCGGAAGGGCGAGCGGGCCTCGACGGCCGTGTACAGCGTCGCGCCGAGCGACCACAGGTCGGAGGCCGGGTCGGGGGACCCGCCGGTGACCCGTTCGGGGGCCAGGTAGTCGATGGAGCCGATCAGTTCGCCGGTGCGCGTGATGGAGGAGTCGCCCTCGATCGCGGCGATGCCGAAGTCGGCGAGCATCACCCGCCCGTCCTTGGCGAGCATCACGTTGCCCGGTTTCACGTCCCGGTGCAGGACTCCGACCGCGTGCGCGGCGCGCAGCGCACCGAGCACGTGCAGCCCGATCCGGGCCGCCTCGCGGGGTTCGATCCGGCCGGCCGTCTTCGCCGCGTCCGCGAGGGAGGGACCGTCGATGTACTCCATGACGATCCAGGGCCGGTCGTCGTGTTCCAGTACGTCGTGGACCGTGACGACCGCCGGATGCTGGATCCGGGCCGCGGCCCGGGCCTCCTTCTGCGTCCGGGCGTGCAGGACGTCCCGGTCGGCCTGGGCGACGTACAGGCCCGCCGTCAGTTCCTTGACGGCTACCGTCCTGTGCAGCAGCTCATCGTGCGCGCGCCACACCTTGCCCATGCCGCCCCTGCCGATGGGCTCCACGAGCCGGTACCGGCCCGCGAGCACCGCACCCGCACCTGTCTGCTGTTCCACGAATCCCCGCCGCCGCTCTGTGCACTTCCGGTCAGACTACGGAGATCCCGGGCGACGGCGGAACCACTCGGCCGCGGTTGGGCCGCACTGTGACGCAATCGCCGTACTGATACCGAGTCAGCCGCCGCTCTTGTAGCTGGCCGTCGCCTGCTCGAAGGTTTCGGTGACCTTGCCCTCCTGGTCCTGCGGGCCGGTGACCATCACGACGTGGTAGGAACCTCCGAGCGCGACGACGAAGTTGCGGGCCACGACGGAACGGCCGTTCCCGTCGATCCAGGTGTACCGGCCGGTGACGCGGAGCTGGTTGCCGACCTTGGTGGACTTGATGTCGCTCACGCTCGACCAGGTGGAAGAGCGGTACGGAGCCAGCTCGGGCTCCTTGTCCTTCTGGTAGGTGGCCGGGTCGGGGTTGCCCTCGACCTTGTCCCGGCCGGGGACGACGGTCAGCACGAAGTCCCCCTCCGTGTAGCGGACCTGACCGGACTCGTTCATTCCGCGGCGCTCCCAGCCGTTCGGAACGTTGATCGAGAAGTGCTCGGCGTCCTGCTGGGCCGTGTACCCGGACGGAGCGGGGGCGTTGGTCTGCGGAGCGGGCTTGGACTCGGGCGGGTTCGCGGAGGGGCTCGGAGCCTGGCCGGACCCGCTCGGCTTCGCGCTCGGCTTCGGGCTCTGGCCCGGGCTCTGCGGCTGGGACGCGGCGGGCGGCCTCATGCCGGCGGCCTTCTGCCCGCCCTGCGGATCGGCGGAGCGGGGCATGAAGAACAGGGCGTACGCCACGGCTCCCGAGAGCAGGACGAGGATCCCGAGTAACAGGGAACGCCCGAGCGAGCGCGGCTTGCGGGGGTGTTCTGCGCTGCGGTGCCGGCCGTGCAGGTCGGCTCGCCGCCGTACGACGGGCAGCCTGGTCGGATCCTCCACCACCGGCGGCAGCATCGCGAAGCCCCCGTCGGGCTCCGGAGCGGACCGCACGAGGGAGCGCAGCCAGCCGCGGAGCTCCTCGAAGTCGGGGCGCTCGGTCGGGTCCTGGCGCAGCAGGGACTCCACGACCGGGCGCAGCGGGCCGCACTCCTCGGCGAAGGCGGGGGGCTCGGCGCAGACCATCTCCACGAGCTCGGCGACGCTGTCCTCGGGGTACGGGGCGTGCCCCTGGACGGCGCGGTACAGGAGCGCGCCGAGCCCCCACAGGTCGGTGGCCGGCCCGACCGGCGCGGCCAGCTGCCACGGCCCGTGCACGGCCTGCGCCTGCTCGGGAGCCCACCGCTCGGTGACGGCCCCGACCACGGCCATCCGCGTCTGCCGGGCCCGCTCCGCATCCAGCCCGCTCCGCGGCCCGCTCCCCCACCCGGCGGCTGCCGGGTGCCGAGCGGCACCCTGCGGATCGCCCTGCGGCCCCGCCTGGCCGTAGCCGTCGACCCCGGACGCCGCGGGATACCCGGCACCGGTCTGGCCCGTCTGGCCGGTCTGGCCGGTCTGACCGGTCTGGCCGGTCTGGCCGGTCTGGCCGTAACCGTCGGTCCTCGGGGCCGCCTGATATCCGGCACCCCCCTGCCGACCGCCCTGCGGGCCCGTCTGCGGACCCGTCTGGCCGGGGCCGTGGGCCCCGGAAGCCGCTGCGTACCCCGCTGCGCCTTGTGGACCGGTCTGCCGACCGCCCTGTCCGGACTCCCGGGTCGCGGGCATCGCCGCGTATCCGGCGGTGCTCTGCCCGGTGCCCGCCGGGTCCGGGCGGGCCGGTCCGAGCTGGGGCTGCCCGCCGTATCCGGTGCCGTCCCGCGCAACCTGCCGGCCGAAGCCCGCCTGATCCTGCTCCGGGTGGCCCGGTCCCGGCGAAGGCTGCCCGGGGATCCGGCCGTCGGCGTCGGCCGGGCCGCCGGGGGCGTCCGCCTGCTCGTAGCCCTGGGGAAGGGCGAGTTGCGCCGGCAGCGCGGCACGGGCCGACGGCTCCGCTTCGGCCGGGGGCAGGGCCTGGCGGCGCGGAGTGGCGCCGTGCCAGGTCGCGCCGCTGTCCGGGCCGCCGTACGGGTACGAGTACCCCTGCGGCAGCTTCGACCCCTCGGGCCTCGGCTCCGCTTCCGGCTCCGGCGCGGACTCCGAACCGGCCCTGCGCTGCTCGGTGATCCGCGCGGCGGCCTGGGCCCCGGCCCGGTACGCCGCGATGGCCCCGGCCCGCGCAGCGGCCTTGAGATCGGGCCGCTCCCCGGCGGCGCCGGGAGCGACAGGGGAGCCTGAGGCGCCGTGAACTCCGGGGGCACCAGGAGTACTGGAAGAGCCAGGGGCGCCGGAGGCCCCGTGAACCCCGGACGCACCAGGCGTACCGGGGGCACCAGGTGCAGCGGAAATGGCATGGGTACCGACGGCCCCGTGACCGCCCGGCGCACCGGGAGCACTCGGAGCACCGGGGGTGCCGGAGGTACCGGACGCATGAGGACCGTTCCCGGTCCCGGGGCTTATGTGGTCCCGGTAACGCGGCCCGGTGTCGTACCCCGGAGCCACGAGCGGCGCGTACTGCGCCGTGTTCCCGCCCTCCTGGACGGTCGTACCCGTACCGGCCCCGCCGTCCCGCCCGGACCGCTCCGCGGGCCCGCCCCCGTACCGGTCGTCGTACGGGTCGTCGTACCGGCCTCCGGGCTCCCCGCTTTGCTGCCCGCCGACCCGCCCCGCGCCGGGCCCGGGCCCCTGCCCGGCCCCTTGCCCGGCCCCCTGCCCATACCTGGCATCCGCCGCCGGCCCGCCCCAGGAACCGCCCGGGGAGCCGCCGCCGTACCCCGCGCCCGCCCCCGGCCCGGCCAGAGCGTCGTGGCCGTACCCGTCTGCGCGCCCCGTGCCGTACCCGCCGCCGCTCTCCGGCCGACCCGCCGCGAACCCGGCGCCACCACCCGGCCCGGGCCCCGCGCCACCCCCCGGTTCACCGCCCGGCCAGGGCCAGGGCACCGCGGAGCGGTCCGTACCGTCCCGCGGCGGAACCGGGTCGTACCCGCACAGGGCGTCCTCCGCGGCTCCCGCCGCCAGCCCCGTCAGGACGACCCGCCCGTCCTCGCAGATCAGTACCGTCCGCATGGTGATGTTCCGGTGCGTCCACCCGTGCGCGTGCAGCACGCGCAGAGCGGTCAGCACGTCCGCCGCCACCTCCGCCGCCCGGTACGGGCTCAGCGGTTCGTCGGCGATCAGCGCCGCCAGCGGTCTGGCCGGGACGAGTTCGCTCACTATCCAGAGCGACCCGCCCTCCGCGAACACGTCGAAGACCTGGTCCAGCCGTGGATGGTCCGGTACGGACGCCGCCGCCTGCGCGGCCTCGATCGCCCTGCGCACGGCGGGCAGTTCACCGTGCGGGAGCCGCCGGCCCCCGGCGGCCGAGGAGCCACCCCGCGTGCCGTCCAGCAGCTCCGCGTCGACGACCTCCGGCAACGGCACCTGCCGTACGAGGACTTCCTGGCCGCTGCGCGTGTCGAAGGCCCGGGTCTCGATCAGTTCGTAGGCGTCGGACGGCGGCAACGGCAGACGGTAGCGCTCGGCCAGGATCCGGCCCGCATAGTCCTCCACATCGCCTCCCCCGAGAGCTGCGGACCCGTCCCCCAGGCCCCGCTGACACGATACGACGCCCAGGGCGCCCGCGTCCCGGCCCTGGCGAGGCTGACCCGAGCTCGCGTGGAACCCGTGTCAGCCCAGCGGCTGGAAGGTGTCGAACGCCGTGGTGCGCAGCTGCGTGCACTCCTGCGCGTCCCACTGGTCGGCGAGGCAGGTGATCATGATGGCGTAGCCGTGCTTGGCGTCCATCCTGAACCCGCGGTCGAGCACCCGGACCCGCGAACCCTTCTGGTCCCGCTCGAACTCCCAGTCCGCGACGGTCGGGTACCCGCGGTACTCGACCTTTTCGAGGCGGAGCAGCTTGTAGTTGGTGCTGCTGCCCGCCACGCTCGGCGCCAGTTCCGCCCAGGCGGCGCGGGCGTCGTCCTTCGGCGAGCTGTTGAAGTCGATCTGGACGCGCGGGAAACCACCGTCGCGGCTGTATATGACGCCGTCGTTCTTGCCTATCACGCCGGTCTGCTTGAAGCCGTCGGGCAGGCCCATCGCGAAGTGGAACCCGGGGTCGTTGACCTGGCCGTACCCGGGCGGGAGCCCGGGCAGGGCGCCGCCGGGCGTGGAGCCCTGGCCCTGGCCGGGGTTGGTGCCCGACCCCGGCAACTGGCCCGACTGGCCCGGGTCCGGAGACGCGGCCCCTCCGCCGGGCACCTCGCCGGTCTTCGGCGAGGGGGAGGGCGAGGGCGAAGCCGGGGGCGGGGTCGAGGAACCGGACGCGGGGCTCGACGCGGCGCTGGCCTTGCTGCCGCCCTTGCCGTCCTTCGGGGTAGCGCCCTTCTCGTCGTCTCCGCTGAACGCGTACGCGACGATCGAGCCGATGACGGCGAGCGCCATGACCACACCGGCTATCGCGAGCGCGATGGTGCGGCGCGGCACGACGTCGGTGAGCGGGGCGGCGACGGGCGCCGGGCGCGGCGACGGGGACTCGGCCGCGGTCACGGCCGTCGCCGTGGCGGCGGCCGCGGCGGCGCTGGCGGCCGCCGCCTTGCGGGCCGACTTCAGCGCCGCGCGGGCGCGTTCGCGCTGCTCGCGCTCACGACGCTCGCGTTCCTTCTTCTCCGCCTTCTCCGCGACCTTGGCCGCCTTGTCGGCTGCCGCCTTCTCGGCGGCCTCCCGGGCCTCGGTCAGCGATATCTGCCGGGTCGCCTCGGCGTCCGGGACCGCTACGGGGGCCGGCGGCTCGGGCGCGTCGATCACGGCGGTGAGCAGCGCCCGCGCACGGTCGTCGTCGAGCCGGTGGGCGGGGTCCTTGACGAGGAGGCCGTAGATGACCTCGGTCAGCGGGCCGGCGTTCTTGGGCGGTTCGACGGGCTCGGTCATCACCGCGGTGAGCGTCGCGAGGGCGGACCCCTTGTCGTACGGGGGAACCCCCTCGACGGCGGCGTACAGCAGGCCGCCGAGCGACCACATGTCCGCCGGCGGGCCGGGGCGCTGGCCGCGGGCCCGCTCGGGCGAGATGTACGAGGGCGCGCCGACGAGCATGCCGGTGGAGGTGACGGAGGGGTCGCCCTCGACCTGGGCGATGCCGAAGTCGGTGAGGACCACGCGGCCGTTGCCCCGGTCGGCGAGGAGCACGTTGGAGGGCTTCACGTCCCGGTGCAGGATGCCCTGGCGGTGGGCGGCACGGAGCACGTCGAGCACGGCGAGGCCGACTTCCGCGGCCCGGCGGGGGGTCAGCGGGCCGCTCTCGCGGATGAACTCCGCGAGCGAGGGGCCCTCGATGAGCTCCATGACGATCCACGGCCGGCCGTCTTCGTCGACGACGTCGTAGACGGTCACCGCGCCACCGCTGCGGATCCGAGCGATGGCCTTCGCCTCCCGCAGGGTGCGGGTGATCAGGCGGCGCTTCTCGTCCTCGTCGACGCCGCTGCCGAAGCGGAGTTCCTTGACGGCGACGGTGCGGCCGAGGGTCTCGTCCTCGGCGCGCCAGACGGTTCCCATGCCGCCCTTGCCGAGGACGTCCCCGAGCCGGTACCGGCCCGCGAGCAGCCGGCCCTCGTCGTGGGCGCCCTCTCCCGCCTTGGCCGCGGCGGCCTTGACGGCGGCGGCCACCTCGTCGGCCTTGCTCACCGCGACGGGCTTGGCGTCCGCTGCCTCAGCGGCCTCGGCCTTCCCCCGAACAGGCTTCGCGTCCACGCCCTCGGCCGGCTTCGCACCCGCGGGCTCGACACCCGACACCGCCGGCTTCGCGCCCACGGCTACGGCAGGCTTCGCATCCTCAGGCTCGACACCCGACACCGCCGGCTTCGCGCCCACGGCTACGGCAGGCTTCGCATCCTCAGGCTCGACACCCGACACCGCGGACTTCGCGCCCACGGCTGCGGCAGGCTTCGCGTCCGCGGGCTCGATGCCCGCACCCGCGGGCTTCGCGTCCACGGCCTGGGCCGGCTTCGCGTCCTCGGGCTCGGCCTTCGCGTCAACAGGCTTCGCGTCCGCGGGCTCAGCCCCACGGGCAGCCTTCGCCGCGGCCGGCTTCCGCAGCTCCGGCTTGCGCGGGCCCGGCTCCGGCTCCGCCGCGGAAGCGCCGGGCTTCGCGTCCTCCGGTTCGGCCGCCCCGGTGGCTTCGGGGGCGGCCGGGGGCACAGCGGCCGCAGCGGCCTTCGCGGCCCCCGTGGTGGCGCGCTTCGCGGCCGGCTTCGCCCCGGCAGCGCGCTTCGCGGCTCCCGCCGCAGGCGGCTCCGCGGGAGACTTCGGCTCCGTCGGGGGTGCAGCCGGAGGCACCGGCGATCCCGTCCCGACAGACGGCTCCGGCGACTCGGTGTGCTCCGGCTTCGACATGCGTCCCCTCTGCGTTCGTGCCGCCTGCTCCGGTTGCCCTGGCAGCGGCCGGGGTGCCCGGTAACCCGCCCCGGCAGAACCCTCATTGTCCCTTACTCCGCAACGGACGGGAGCCCCGGGTCCGCGGTTCCGCCCGCGAAGTGACGGAGTTACAACGGGACGATGTCCGGCGCCCCCAACCTCGCCGCATCCGCCGTCTGATCGTCCGGCTGACGCTGCGACTCCCGCTCCGCCTGCACCCTCTTCTCGTAGTGTTCCACTTCCTTCTCGATCTGCTGCTCGTCCCAGCCCAGGACCGGAGCCATCAACTCCGCACACTCGCGCGCCGATCGCGTCCCCCGGTCGAAGGTCTCGATCGAGATCCGCGTCCGCCGGGTCAGCACGTCGTCCAGGTGCCGAGCCCCCTCGTGCGAGGCCGCGTAGACCACCTCGGCGCGGAGGTAGTCGTCGGCGCCCGTCAGCGGCTCCCCGAGCGAGGGGTCTTCCTCGATCAGCGCCAGCAGTTCCTCCGTCAGCGAGCCGAACCGGTTCAAGAGGTGCTCCACCCGCACCACATGGAGCCCCGTCCGCGCGGCGATCCGCGCCCGGCCGTTCCACAGGGCCCGGTACCCCTCGGCCCCGACCAGCGGCACGTCCTCCGTCACGCACGGCGCGACCCGCTGGTCGAGGCCGTGCACCGCCTCGTCGACCGCGTCCTTGGCCATCACCCGGTACGTCGTGTACTTGCCGCCGGCGACCACCACCAGCCCCGGCACCGGGTGCGCCACCGTGTGCTCGCGCGAGAGCTTGCTCGTCGCGTCCGACTCCCCGGCCAGCAGCGGCCGCAGGCCGGCGTAGACCCCCTGGACGTCGTCCCGGGTGAGCGGGACCGCCAGCACCGAGTTCACGTGCTCCAGCAGGTAGTCGATGTCCGCGCTCGACGCCGCCGGGTGCGCCTTGTCCAGGTCCCAGTCGGTGTCCGTGGTGCCCACGATCCAGTGCCGGCCCCACGGGATGACGAAGAGCACCGACTTCTCGGTCCGCAGGATCAGCCCGGTCGAGGAGTGGATCCGGTCCTTGGGAACGACGAGGTGGATGCCCTTCGAGGCCCGTACGTGGAACTGGCCGCGCTCTCCGATCAGCGCCTGGGTGTCGTCCGTCCACACCCCCGTGGCGTTCACGATCTGCTTCGCCCGGATCTCGTACTCCCCGCCGCCCTCCACGTCCTGCACCCGGGCGCCGACCACCCGCTCGCCCTCCCGCAGGAAGCCGATGACCCTCGCCCGGTTGGCGCACTGCGCTCCGTACGCGGCGGCCGTTCGGACCAGGGTCGCCACGTACCGCGCATCGTCCATCTGGGCGTCGTAGTACTGCAGGGCGCCCACCAGCGCGTCCTTGCGCAGCGCCGGTGCGATCCGCAGGGCGCGCGCCCGCGAGAGGTGGCGGTGCGTCGGCAGCCCGCGTCCGTGGCCGCTGGAGAGCGACATGGCGTCGTACAGCGCGACGCCCGAACCGGCATAGAACCGCTCCCACCCCTTGTGCTGCAACGGGTAGAGGAACGGCACCGGCTTCACCAGGTGCGGGGCGAGCCGCCCCAGGAGCAGGCCGCGCTCCTTGAGCGCCTCCCGCACGAGGGCGAAATCGAGCATCTCCAGGTATCTGAGCCCTCCGTGGATGAGCTTGCTGGAACGGCTGGACGTGCCCGAAGCCCAGTCCCTCGCCTCCACCAGCCCGGTCGCCAGGCCCCTGGTCACGGCGTCGAGGGCGGTACCGGCACCCACCACACCGGCCCCGACCACCAGCACGTCCAGCTCCCGCTCGGCCATCCCGGCGAGCGCCTCGGCCCGCTGCACGGGCCCCAGCGAGGCCCGTCCACCGCCTCCCCCCATCCCCGCACCCATGCCCATGCCGGTGCCCGGCCCCGCCCCCGACCTCGCCCCCGTACCTGCCGCTGCGCCCGTCCCTGCCCCTGTCCCAGTCCTCACGGCTGCCTGCCTCCCGTTGACGCGGGTCGCCCCGTCCGCCCTGTGCGGTCATCCCACCCGTTGTGGGTGATCCCGCTCACATCGCCCGTTCATGATTCTCACCGGCCGCACCCACATCAGCCACCGGCTGTGGATAACACGGCGGCGACCAAGACCTCTGAATACGACATATCTGTCATATATACGCCTAGTCTGACATTGCGCCAGCTTTCCTCCTCCACAGGACTTGCGCGCTCCGCCCCCTCATGCATGTCAGGGAAGGGAAGGGACGGCACCCCCATGCCCGCAGATCTCGCCGTCATCGGACTCGGCCATCTCGGCCTCCCGCTCGCCCAGGCAGCCGTGGCCGCCGGGATCGAGACGGTCGGCTACGACAGCGGTCCGGCTACGGACTCCACCCTCACCGCCGCAGAGATCCGCCGCATGTCGGCGGCCGGCTTCCGGGTCACCACCAACCCCGTCGAACTCGGCCGGGTCCGCACGGCCGTCATCTGCGCCCCCACCCAGCTCGGCGCCGACCGCGCGCTCGACCTGTCCGCGGTCGGCGAGGCGGGCCGCACCCTCGCCGCCCGGCTGCGCCCGCACACCACGGTCATCCTCGAATCGGCGGCCCACCCCGGCGTCACCGAGGACTACCTGCGCCCGATCCTCGAATCGGGCTCCCGCCTGCGCGCCGGCCGGGACTTCCACCTGGCCTACTCCCCCAGCCGCCTCGACCCGGGCAACCGCACGCACGGCATCTCCAACACCCCCAAGGTCATCGGCGGCCTCACCCCCGCCTGCACCGAGTCCGCACACGCCTTCTACGCCCGCCTCACCGAGAAGGTGGTCCGCGCCCGCGGCCTGCGCGAGGCCGAAACGGTCCAGCTGCTGGAAACCAACTACCGGCACGTCAACATCGCCCTCATGAACGAGATGGCCGTGCTCTGCCACGACCTCGGCGTGGACCTGTGGGACGTCATCCGGTGCGCCGAGACCAAGCCGTACGGGTTCCAGGCCTTCCGCCCCGGCCCCGGAGTCGGCGGCCACGGAGTCCCCCTCGACCCCAACTACCTCCCCCACACCACCCGCACCCCGGGTCACCCTCTCCGCATGGTCGGCCTGGCGCAGGAGATCAACGACCGGATGCCGCAGTACGTCATCCAGCGCAGCGCCACCCTGCTCAACGAGCACGGCAAGTCCGCGCGCGGCGCCCGCGTCCTCCTCCTCGGCGTCACCTACAAGCCTGACCTCGCCGACCAGGAGGGCTCCCCGGCGCGCGAGATCGCCAGCCGGCTCCTCGACCTCGGCGCCCTGATCAGCTACCACGACCCGTACATCGCCGGATGGCGCGTCAGGGACCAGCCCGTCCCCCGAGCCGAATCGTTGTACGAGGCCGCCGCCAACGCCGATCTGACGATCCTGCTCCAGCACCACCGCACCTACGACCTACAAGGCCTGGCGGTGAAGGCCCAGTTGCTCCTGGACACCCGCGGCGCCAGCCCGGCGGGCGCCGCGCACCGCCTCTAGGGCCTGTCGTCCAACCCCCTCCTGCCGGTGCTCAGCGCCCTGCTCTCGCTGGCCGCCGTCTTCGCGGGCCAGATCCTCGGCATCGCCATGATCGGCGCGGACGAGCTCGGCGTGAGCACCCTCGACGTGCTCGACCTCGGGACCTCCCTGCTCGTCGACGCCTGGACGGAAGCGTCGGGCCCGATGACGTACCTGTTCCTCGCCCTCGGCGGCTACACCGCCTTCCAGTCGGCCCGCAAGGCCGCCTGACCCCTCGTTCCACACGGCCCGGCCCCGGACTCCGCACAGGACTCCGGGGCCGGACCCGTTCCCGGACCCGTCCCCGTCCCCGGCCGCCGCGGCTCCGACCAGGCCGGGCCATGATCACGCGCGGCCGGAAACCTGTCTTCCGCAAGGCCCCCGGCCCTATGATCCGCGCGTGTCCCCGAACCTCCCGAACACGCCGAACACCCCGAACCTCCCGAGCACCCCGAACCCCCCGGGCGCCCCGAACCCCCCGGACCGCGAACGCGCCGCCTGGTTCACCGTCCTGCTGTGGGTGCTCGGCCTCCCCGGGATGGTCACCCTCGTGGGGGTGGTCCTGGTCGGCACGGCCCTGGGCGACCGGCACGGCCAGCTCTCCCGGGACGACGCGTACTCCCTGCTGCCCTGGCTGCTCGTCGCGGCGGCTTTCCTCGTCCCGTGGTCCGTCTGCGTGAACCGCCGAACCAAGGGCAAGAACTGACCGGCGCCCCGGCCGCACCCCCCCCCCGTACGCCCGAGGCCCGGCTCCCCCGAAGGGGAGCCGGGCCTCGGAAGGTGCGGTGACGGGCCTCAGCGGCTGTGCTGGGAGTCCGCGATGGTGACCTCGACCCGCTGGAACTCCTTGAGCTCGCTGTAGCCGGTGGTGGCCATCGAGCGGCGCAGCGCGCCGAAGATGTTCATCGAGCCGTCCGGGGAGTGCGACGGGCCGGTGAGGATCTCCTCGGTGGTGCCGACCGTGCCGAGGTCGACCTTCTTGCCGCGCGGCACGTCCTCGTGGACGGCCTCCATGCCCCAGTGGTTGCCCTTGCCGGGCGCGTCGGTGGCACGGGCCAGCGGGGAGCCCATCATCACGGCGTCGGCGCCGCAGGCGACGGCCTTGGGGATGTCGCCGGACCAGCCCACGCCGCCGTCGGCGATGACGTGCACGTAGCGGCCGCCGGACTCGTCCATGTAGTCGCGGCGGGCCGCGGCCACGTCGGCGACGGCGGTGGCCATCGGGACCTGGATGCCCAGCACGTTGCGCGTGGTGTGCGCGGCGCCGCCGCCGAAGCCGACCAGGACACCGGCGGCGCCGGTGCGCATCAGGTGCAGGGCCGCGGTGTAGGTGGCGCAGCCGCCCACGATGACCGGGACGTCGAGCTCGTAGATGAACTGCTTGAGGTTCAGCGGCTCGGCGGCGCCGGAGACGTGCTCCGCCGACACGGTGGTGCCGCGGATCACGAAGATGTCCACGCCCGCGTCGACGACGGCCTTGGAGAACTCGGCCGTGCGCTGCGGGGAGAGCGCGGCGGCGGTGACGACGCCCGAGTCGCGCACCTCCTTGATCCGCTGGCGGATCAGGTCCGCCTGGATCGGAGCGGAGTAGATCTCCTGGAGACGGCGGGTGGCGGACTCCTCGTCCAGCTCCGCGATCTCGTCGAGCAGCGGCTGCGGGTCCTCGTACCGGGTCCACAGGCCTTCGAGGTTCAGCACGCCGAGGCCGCCGAGCTCTCCGATGCGGATGGCGGTCTGCGGGGAGACGACCGAGTCCATGGGGGCGGCCAGGAACGGGAGCTCGAAGCGGTAGGCGTCGATCTGCCAGGCGATCGAGACCTCCTTCGGGTCCCGGGTACGGCGGCTGGGGACGATGGCGATGTCATCGAACGCGTACGCCCGGCGGCCGCGCTTGCCGCGCCCGATCTCGATCTCAGTCACGTGTGGTGGCCTTTCCTGTGGGTCTGCCCGTCCAGTATCCCCGAACCCCGGCGCACCGCGTTCCGGTGACCGCTGTACGGACGCACCCCCGGGCACGCCGAAGGGGCGGGCCCGTGCGGGCCCGCCCCTCTGAGCTGCTCGGAAGCGGCGCGGATCAGCCCTTGCGGCTGTAGTTCGGCGCCTCGACCGTCATCTGGATGTCGTGCGGGTGGCTCTCCTTGAGGCCGGCCGAGGTGATCCGGACGAACCGGCCCCGGTCCTGGAGCTCCGGCACGGTGCGGCCGCCGACGTAGAACATCGACTGGCGCAGACCGCCGACGAGCTGGTGCACGACCGCGGAGAGCGGGCCGCGGTACGGGACCTGGCCCTCGATGCCCTCGGGGATGAGCTTGTCGTCGCCGCCCACGCCCTCCTGGAAGTAGCGGTCCTTGGAGAAGGACTTGCGGTCGCCGCGGGACTGCATCGCGCCGAGCGAGCCCATGCCGCGGTACGACTTGAACTGCTTGCCGTTGATGAAGAGCAGCTCGCCCGGGGACTCCTCGCAGCCCGCGAGCAGCGAGCCGAGCATCACCGTGTCCGCGCCGGCGACGAGCGCCTTCGCGATGTCGCCGGAGTACTGCAGGCCGCCGTCGCCGATGACCGGCACACCGGCCGCCTTGGCGGCGAGCGAGGCCTCGTAGATCGCGGTGACCTGCGGGACGCCGATGCCGGCGACCACGCGGGTGGTGCAGATGGAGCCGGGGCCGACGCCGACCTTGATGCCGTCGCAGCCGGCGTCGATGAGGGCCTGGGCGCCGTCGCGGGTGGCGATGTTGCCGCCGATGACGTCGACCGTCGAGTTCGACTTGATCTTGGAGACCATGTCGCCGACGAGGCGGGAGTGGCCGTGGGCGGTGTCGACGACGATGAAGTCGGCGCCCGCCTCGATCAGCGCCTGGGCCCGCTCGTACGCGTCGCCCGCGACACCGACGGCGGCGCCGACGAGGAGCCGGCCGTCCTTGTCCTTGGCGGCGTTCGGGTACTTCTCGGCCTTGACGAAGTCCTTGACCGTGATGAGGCCCTTGAGGAGACCGGCCTCGTCGACGAGCGGCAGCTTCTCGATCTTGTGGCGGCGCAGCAGCTCCATGGCGTCCACGCCGGAGATGCCCACCTTGCCCGTGACCAGCGGCATCGGGGTCATGACCTCGCGCACCTGGCGGCTGCGGTCCGACTCGAAGGCCATGTCGCGGTTGGTCACGATGCCGAGCAGCTTGCCCGCCGGGTCGGTGACCGGGACGCCGGAGATGCGGAACTTGGCGCAGAGCTCGTCGGCCTCGCGCAGGGTCGCGTCGGGGTGCACCGTGATCGGGTCGGTGACCATGCCGGACTCGGAGCGCTTGACCAGGTCGACCTGGTTGGCCTGGTCGGCGATGGAGAGGTTGCGGTGCAGGACGCCGACGCCGCCCTGGCGGGCCATCGCGATGGCCATCCGGGCCTCGGTGACCTTGTCCATGGCGGCGGAGAGCAGCGGGACGTTCACGCGGACGTTGCGGGAGATGAGCGAGGACGTGTCGATCGCGTCCGGGGACATGTCCGACGACCCGGGGAGCAGCAGCACATCGTCATAGGTGAGGCCGAGCGTGGCGAATTTGTCGGGCATCCCAGTCGAGTCGCTGCCGTTCACAGTCATGACACCTTCCAAGATGGTCTTGCTCAGCGCGGATGTCCATGCTAACGGGATCCCGACGCCTCTCATTCCACGACGAAGATCGATGCCAAGGTTCGTATCTTCCTACGGGAAAAAACCCGTACGGCCTACTGCTCGGCGAGCGCACGGAGCCGGCTCAGCGCCCGGTGCTGGGCGACGCGCACCGCCCCGGGGGACATTCCGAGCATCTGCCCGGTCTCTTCGGCGGTCAGCCCGACGGCCACGCGCAGGACGAGGAGCTCGCGCTGGTTCTCCGGAAGGTTGGCGAGCAGCTTCTTGGCCCAGGCGGCGTCACTGCTCAGCAGTGCGCGCTCCTCCGGACCCAGGGAGTCGTCGGGCCGTTCCGGCATCTCGTCCGAGGGCACGGCCGTACTGCCCGGATGGCGCATGGCGGCCCGCTGGAGATCGGCGACCTTGTGCGCGGCGATGGCGAAGACGAAGGCCTCGAAGGGGCGCCCGGTGTCGCGGTAGCGCGGCAGGGCCATCAGGACGGCGACGCAGACCTCCTGCGCCAGGTCCTCCACGAAGTGACGGGCGTCACCCGGAAGTCGCGACAGGCGGGAGCGGCAGTAGCGGATGGCGAGGGGGTGCACGAAGGCGAGCAGATCGTGGGTGGCCTGCTCGTCGCCTTCCACCGCACGGCGTACGAGCGCGCTGACGGTGCTGTCGCCGCTGTTTCGGGAGGCGCCGCTGCCGCCTGCGGTCGCGGGTGACCCCGGGGCTGGGTCTTCGCAGTCCTGGCGCATCGATCCATGGTGCCTTGGCGCCGGAGCATTCGCGGCACTGCGGCCCGTGTTGTACGTCGAAGCGTTATGCGTCGACGGGTTGTGCGGGGTGGGTGCACCGGAACTCATGCCCTGGCCCCTCCCCTCCCGCTCGGCCGAATCGTCCCCGCGGCGACATCTCCAGGATGCGCCACACCCTCAAGCATGCGGCATCGCGCCCGAAGCGACACGTCCCCCGGATTGTGCACCGTCAATCCCCGGTGCGCACCAGGGTGCGGCGGATCGGACCGCGGGAGATTCCGGAGGGCGGCCGGGACCGCGGGAACCGGGCGGGCCGGCCCGCCCGCGGCACCGCCGGCCGGTGAGGGCCGGCGGTCGCGCGGTCAGCGGACCAGGCCCCAGCGGAACCCGAGCGCCACGGCGTGCGCCCGGTCGGACGCACCCAGCTTCTTGAACAGCCGGCGGGCGTGCGTCTTGACCGTGTCCTCGGAGAGGAAGAGCTCGCGCCCGATCTCCGCATTGGACCGGCCGTGGCTCATGCCCTCCAGCACCTGGATCTCGCGCGCGGTGAGCGTGGGCGCGGCGCCCATCTCGGCCGAGCGGAGCCGGCGCGGGGCCAGCCTCCAGGTCGGGTCGGCAAGGGCCTGGGTGACCGTGGCCCGCAGTTCGGCGCGCGAGGCGTCCTTGTGCAGGTAGCCCCGGGCGCCGGCGGCGACCGCGAGGGCCACGCCGTCCAGGTCCTCGGCGACCGTCAGCATGATGATGCGGGCGCCGGGGTCGGCCGAGAGCAGCCGGCGAACCGTCTCCACACCGCCGAGCCCGGGCATCCGGACATCCATCAGAATCAGGTCGGAGCGGTCGGCACCCCAGCGGCGGAGGACTTCCTCGCCGTTGGCAGCCGTCGTCACTCGCTCGACGCCGGGCACGGTGGCAACCGCGCGACGGAGCGCCTCTCGGGCAAGCGGGGAGTCGTCGCAGACGAGGACGGATGTCATGACCGCCCTCCGCAGCTGCTGATGCGCGTCACCTTGAGCCTCCAGGCTGGTACGTATCGTCACCTGTGCGGTCGATGCTCCCGGACACATGTCCGAGAACTTCTTGGTTCAACCGCCTTCGCACTCTCAACGATGGTCACTCGAAAGAGTTACGGGTCGGACGGACACCTTCGGCACTCTACGTGAGGAAGCGAACACAAGGCAGGAGCCACTCGCCGCGTGTCCTCCAGATGACGGTATGCCCTATTTGGCGGCTTTCCTTCCGTTTGGCGCATGTCTGAGGCTAGATTCCCAATGAGTCATATTTACATCTACTACGACAGTAGGTGTGGAGACATGGACCGTATCCGCCTCAGTACCGGCACCAAGAGGACTACCAATGGCAGATTTCTCCCGCCTCCCCGGACCGAACGCCGACCTCTGGGACTGGCAGCTGCTGGCTGCCTGCCGCGGGGTCGACAGCTCCCTCTTCTTCCACCCGGAAGGCGAGCGGGGCGCGGCCAGGAGCGCGCGCGAGACCTCGGCTAAAGAGGTCTGCATGCGATGCCCGGTGCGTTCTGAATGCGCCGCGCACGCTCTCGCCGTCCGCGAGCCCTACGGGGTGTGGGGCGGCCTCACCGAGGACGAACGCGAAGAACTGATGGGCCGCGCACGCCATCGCCTGATCCCGGCAACGACCGCGATCGGACCGAGCACGCCGATCGCTCCGCACTGAGCGGGCTTCCCAGGAAACGGCCGAAGGAACGTTTCCTCCCATCGTCGACAGGCACCGCACCGACAGGCACGGCACCTGCACGCACGGGCGTGCCGCGTCCCTGACCGCGCTGCCACCCGACCGGCCGTACCGCCGTACGGTCCTTCGGGTGGCGCCGGTCCGGCGCGGGTGCTCCGGTGCCGGACCGGGCCGTCAGCGCCGGGCGGCCCGCTCCAGCTGGGTCAGGGTCGCGGCCACCGCCGGGACCCGCGCCAGGTCGGGCAGGGTCAGCGCGACGACCTCCCGCTCGACGGCCGGCTCCACGGCGAGGGTGCTCACGCCCTTGGCCCGTACGGACTCCACCGCGAGCTCCGGCAGCACCGCGACCCCGAGCCCCGCCCCGACCAGGCCGACCACGGCCGGGTAGTCGTCGGTCGCGAAGTCGATGCGCGGGGTGAAACCGGCGGCCTCGCACACCTCCACCAGATGGCGGCGGCAGCGCGGACAGCCCGCGATCCAGGGCTCGTCGGCCAGCTCCGCCATGCCCACCCGCTCCGCTCCCGCCAGCCGGTGCCCCTCGGGAACCAGTCCGACGAGCCGGTCGGTCAGCAGCGGCCGGACCACGAGGTCCTCCCACTCGGCCGCCGACCCGGAGGCACCGCCGTAGCGGAAGGCCAGCGCGAGATCGCAGTCCCCCTCGCGCAGCATCTCCACCGAACGCGGCGGCTCCGCCTCGACCAGCGAGATCCGGGTTCCGGGATGCTCGGCGCGCATCGCCGCGAGCGCGGTCGGCACCAGGGTGGAACTGCCGCTGGGGAAGGAGACCAGCCGGACCCGGCCGGCGCGCAGCCCGGCGATGGCCGCGACCTCCTCCTCGGCGGCCGTCAGCCCGGCGAGGATCCCGGCGGCATGCCGGACCAGCGCCTCACCGGCCTGGGTGAGGCGCATTTCGCGCCCGGTGCGGATCAGCAGCGGGGTGCCGGCGGACTGCTCCAGCGCCTTCATCTGCTGGGAGACGGCCGGCTGGGTGCAGCCGAGCTCGCGGGCGGCGGCGGAGAAGGACCCGGTTCCGGCGACAGCGCGCAGAACTCGGAGATGGCGTGCCTCGATCACCCTTCGAGCATAAGGGGTGCTTTGACATGGGCGCGAATAATCCCCGGCCGCCTTTGAGGTGATTCCGCTAGCGTGGGGCCATGCACCTGATCTCCGTGAACCTCGGCCGCGCGACGGCCGTCGACTACACCGACGCCCCGGACGGGCTGACCGGTCACGGCAAGATCCCCGCGCCGGGCCCCGTACGGGTCTTCGCGCCGGGCCCCAAGGGCATCGGCGCGAGCGGTGTCGAAGGGGACGACGTCTGCCACCTGCGCCATCACGGCGGGGACCACCAGGCCGTGTACGCGTACGCCCGCGAGGACCTGGAGTGGTGGGAGCGCGAGCTCGGCCGCGAACTGCCCGGCGGGATCTTCGGCGAGAACTTCACCACCTCCGGCCTCGACGTGAACGGCGCGCTGCTCGGCGAGCGCTGGCGGGTCGGCCCCGACCTGCTCCTGGAGGTGGCCTCGGCCCGCATCCCGTGCCGGACCTTCCAGGGGATTCTCGGCGAGAAGGCGTGGGTCAAGCGGTTCACCCAGGAAGCCCGGCCGGGCGCCTACCTGCGGGTCCTGCGGGAGGGCTCGGTCTCCCCCGGCGACACCATCGAGGTCGTGCACCGCCCGGACCACGAGGTGACGGTGGAGTTCTGGTTCCGCGCCTTCACCACCGAGCGGGAGCTGCTGCCGCGCACGCTGGCGGCGGGCGACGCCCTGGAGCCGGAGGCTCGGGACAAGGCGCTGGCCCACGTGGAGAAGTACGGGAAGCAGGGCGACTAGGTTGCGCCTATGACGACTGCGTTGATTACGGGATCCACGGCGGGCATCGGCGCCGCCTTCGCCCGGCGGCTCGCCGCCGAGGGCCACAACCTCGTCCTGGTGGCCCGGGACACCAAGCGGCTCGGCGAGCAGGCCACCGAGCTGCACGACCGGCACGGGATCGAGGCCGAGGTGCTGGCCGCCGACCTCTCCACCGAGGACGGCATCGCGGCCGTCGAGGAACGCCTCGCCGACCGCAAGCACCCGGTGGACCTGCTGGTGAACAACGCGGGCTTCGGCAACAAGGGCCGCTACCTCGAAGTCTCCATGGCCGACGAGCTGACCATGCTGAAGGTCCACATCGAGGCGGTGCTGCGGCTGACCTCGGCGGCCGTGGAGCCGATGCGCTCGCGCGGGCGCGGCGGCGTGATCAACGTGGCCTCGGTGGCCGCATTCCTGCCGCGCGGCACCTACGGGGCGAGCAAGGCCTGGGTCGTGCAGTTCACCCAGGGCGCGGCCAAGGACCTGTCCGGCTCGGGCGTACGGCTGATGGCGCTGTGCCCGGGCTTCGTGCGCACCGAGTTCCACGAGCGGGCCGGCATGGGCACGGACAACATCCCCGGCTGGATGTGGCTCGACGCCGACAAGCTGGTGGCGGCGGCCCTGGCCGATCTGGCGCGGGGCAAGACGGTGTCGATCCCGGACCCGCGGTACAAGGCGCTGATGGGCCTGGTGAAGGTGGCCCCGCGGGGGCTGCTGGGCGGAGTGTCCTCGCGCACGGGGCGCAAGTACGGGCCCCAGTGACCGGGCCCGCGGCGACCCGTCGGTAAACGCGGCATATGGGTGAAATCTCCCTAGACTGGATGTGTCCCATCCAGCGCGGGAGGCGACGCGATGACATTCGTACAAGTGATCGACTACGAGACCAAGCGCTTCGACGAGATGAACAGTCTCATCGACCGTTATGCCGAGCAGACCGCCGGCAAGCGCACGGTCACCCACACCCTCATCGGCAGGGACCGCGACTCCAAGACCCACTACGTGGACCTCGTCGAATTCCCCTCGTACGAAGAGGCCATGAGGAACTCTCAGCTCCCGGAAACCGACCGGATGTTCCAGGAGATGGTGGCGCTCTGCGACGGAATGCCGAAGTTCATGAACCTCGACGTGGTTCGCGACGAGTACCTCAACAAGCTCGTCGTGAACCGCTTCCTCGAGGAGGTCGTGGGCAAAGGCAACTTCGACGCCATCGAAGACTGCATCGCGGCCAACTACGTCACCCACGACATCATGGAGAAGACCGGCGAGGGCCACGGCCGCGAGGGCATCCGCAAGACCGTCGGCATGTGGCGGGGCGCCTTCGACATGACCTTCGACATGACGCGCCAGATCGCCGAAGGGGACTGCGTCACCACCCTGTGGGACTGGAAGGGCACCCACAAGGGCGAGTTCATGGGGGTCGCGCCGACCGGCAAGGAATTCACCATGTCGGGCTGTACGACCTGCCGGATCGAAGACGGCCAGATCGCCGAGGACTGGTGGTACTACGACGCCCCGGGCCTGATGCGCCAGATGGGCATGATGCCCGGATAGCCCTCCGCCCCGGGTCGGCGGCACACGGGAAAGCCCCGGTCACCACCGCTTGGCAGCGGTGACCGGGGCTTTGCCGTGCTTACTGCTTACTGCTTACCGCCTGCTGACGAGGTCAGTGGCTGTGGCCGTGGCCACCGTGGCCGTGACCGGCGTCGCCCTCGTCGTCGGCCGGCTTCTCGACGACCAGGGTCTCGGTCGTGAGCAGCAGGGACGCGATGGAAGCGGCGTTCTCCAGCGCGGAGCGGGTGACCTTGACCGGGTCGATGACGCCGGCCTTGACCAGGTCGCCGTACTCGCCGGTGGCGGCGTTGAAGCCCTGGCCCTTCTCGAGCTCGGCGACCTTCGAGGTGATGACGTAGCCCTCGAGGCCGGCGTTCTCGGCGATCCAGCGCAGCGGCTCGACGGCGGCGCGGCGCACGACCGCGACACCGGTGGCCTCGTCGCCCGACAGGCCCAGGTTGCCTTCCAGCACCTTCACGGCGTGGACGAGAGCGGAGCCACCGCCGGAGACGATGCCCTCCTCGACCGCGGCGCGGGTCGCCGAGATGGCGTCCTCGAGACGGTGCTTCTTCTCCTTGAGCTCCACCTCGGTGGCGGCGCCGACCTTGATGACGCAGACGCCGCCGGCGAGCTTCGCCAGGCGCTCCTGCAGCTTCTCGCGGTCCCAGTCCGAGTCGGTGGACTCGATCTCGGCCTTGATCTGGTTGACGCGGCCGAGGACCTCGTCGGAAGAGCCGCCACCGTCGACGATGGTGGTGCTGTCCTTGGAGATCGTGACGCGGCGGGCGGAGCCCAGTACGTCCAGACCGGCCTGGTCGAGCTTGAGGCCGACCTCCTCGGCGATGACGGTGGCACCGGTGAGGGTGGCCATGTCCTGGAGCATCGCCTTGCGGCGGTCACCGAAGCCGGGCGCCTTGACGGCGACGGCGTTGAAGGTGCCACGGATCTTGTTGACGACGAGGGTGGAGAGCGCCTCGCCCTCGACGTCCTCGGCGATGATCAGGAGCGGCTTGGAGGCGCCGGCCTGGATGACCTTCTCGAGCAGCGGCAGGAGGTCCTGGATGGAGGAGATCTTGCCCTGGTTGATCAGGATGTACGGGTCATCGAGGATGGCCTCCATACGCTCCTGGTCGGAGACCATGTACGGGGACAGGTAGCCCTTGTCGAAGGCCATGCCCTCGGTGAACTCGAGCTCCAGGCCGAAGGCGTTGGACTCCTCGACGGTGATGACACCGTCCTTGCCGACCTTGTCCATCGCCTCGGCGATGAGGTCACCGACCTGCTGGTCCTGCGCGGAGAGCGCGGCCACGGCGGCGATGTCGGACTTGTCCTCGATCGGACGGGCGGTCGCGAGGAGCTCGTCGGAGACGGCCTTGACCGCGGCGTCGATGCCCTTCTTCAGGGCGGCCGGGGAAGCACCCGCGGCGACGTTGCGCAGACCCTCGCGGACCAGCGCCTGCGCCAGGACGGTGGCGGTGGTGGTGCCGTCGCCCGCGACGTCGTTGGTCTTGGTCGCGACCTCCTTGACGAGCTGCGCGCCAAGGTTCTCGTACGGGTCGTCGAGCTCGACCTCACGCGCGATGGTGACACCGTCGTTCGTGATGGTGGGAGCGCCGAACTTCTTGTCGATGACGACGTTGCGGCCCTTGGGACCGATCGTCACCTTCACGGTGTCGGCAAGCTTGTTGACGCCACGCTCAAGGGCGCGACGGGCGTCCTCGTCAAACTTGAGAATCTTCGGCATGGGAGCGGTTCAGCCCTCTCGTTGCTATCCCCGGCCGCTCACCGCGACCGCCTGTCAGACACGAACTACGCCCCTCGCCGCCCGGCATCAGCAGGGGTGACCAGGGGCGTAGCTCAAAGCAAAACTGGAGAAGTGATTACTTCTCGACGATCGCGAGCACGTCGCGGGCCGAGAGGACGAGGTACTCCTCGCCGTTGTACTTCACTTCGGTGCCGCCGTACTTGGAGTACAGGACGACGTCGCCGACGGTGACGTCCAGCGGGAGACGCTGGCCGTCCTCGAAGCGACCCGGGCCCACCGCGAGGACGACGCCCTCCTGGGGCTTCTCCTTCGCGGTGTCCGGGATGACCAGGCCAGAGGCCGTGGTCTGCTCGGCGTCGAGCGGCTGGACCACAATGCGGTCCTCGAGCGGCTTGATGGCAACCTTGGAGCTGGTGGTCGTCACGATCTGACCTTCCGCTTCGGAGATCCGGAGTTAACTGTCTGGGTGGCGACTTTGTCGATCCGTCGTCGCGGGTGCCGGATCTACCTGTCGCAGGGCTGGCACTCACCAGGGGCGAGTGCCAGACGCGAGACTATTCCGGGGATTAGCACTCGGTCAAGCGGAGTGCCAATACGCGCCGCTGGTTTCGCAGCCGGGGCCGGCTGGATCCGCCCTCTCGGGGTGCGGAGCCGCTGGCGGGGACCAGTCCCCGGACCGCTGCGCCGGGCGCAGCGGCGCCGAGCCGGCCCCGAGGGGTCGCACCGCGCGAGCGGCGCATCGAGGAGGTGCGGCGCCCGGTATGTGAGGCTTGGGGGATGCGGATCCTGGTCGTCGAAGACGAAGTCAGCCTCGCCGATTCACTGCGGCGCGGCCTCTCCGCCGACGGCCACTGGGTCGATCTCGCCCACGACGGCCACCGCGGCCTGGACCTGGCCCTCACCGGAGGCCCGTACGACGTGGTGCTCCTCGACCTGATGCTCCCGGGCCTCTCGGGCTACGAGATCTGCACCCGGATGCGGTCCCACGGCGTCGCCACCCCGGTGCTGATGCTGACCGCCAAGGACGGCGAGTACGACGAGGCCGAAGGGCTGGACTCAGGCGCGGACGACTACCTGACGAAACCGTTCTCCTTCGTCGTCCTCGCCGCCCGCCTCCGCGCGCTCACCCGCCGCACCGCCACCGCCGCCCGGCCCGCCGTCCTCCAGGCCGGCGACCTCGTGCTCGACGCCCAGGGACGCCGCTGCCGCCGGGGCGCGCACGAGATCGAGCTGACCGCCCGTGAGCTCGGCGTCCTGGGCTGCCTGATGGAGCAGCCCGGCCGGGCCGTCGCCAAGCAGGACATCCTCGACGAGGTCTGGGACGGCCCGCACGGCATCGACCCGAACATCGTCGAGGTCTACGTCTCCTCGCTCCGCCGGAAGATCGACGCCCCCTTCGGCCGCCGCTCGATCCTCACCGTGCACGGCACCGGCTACCGGATGGCCCCGGACGGTGGCTGAGCCCGGGCCGGGGCCGGGGCCGGGGCCCGCACCGCGCCGACCCCGCCGCCTCGGCAGCCTCCGCGCACGCGCCGCCGCGGCCGCCGCCCTCGCGATGGCCGCCGTCCTGGCCGCAGGCGGGCTGTGGCTCTACACCCTGTTGCGCGCCAACCTCATCGAGAACACCACCGGCCGCACCGAGCTCGCCGCCCGCAAGGTGGCCGGCCAGTACGACACCGGGATCCTCCCGGCCGCCGGCCGGCTGCCCGCGCCCGAGGACGGGGTCGACCTGGTCCTCGTACGGAACGCCGCCGGGACGGTCGTGGCCACCAGCGGGGACCTGAAGGACACCCCGGAGCTCACGGAGCTGAGCCCCGCGCCTGGCCGGGACGTGCGATCGGCCGTCCTGCCGCCCGCGCGCCCCGGCGCACAGCGGCGCGTGGTGGTCGCCGTGGACGCGCCCGGCCCGCCGGGGGCGCACGATCCGCACACCGTCTACGCCGCGACCGTGCTCGGCGACGTCGACGACTCCAACCGGGCCGTCGCGGTCGGGTTGCTGGCCGGCGCGCCTCCGCTGATCGTCTTCGCGGCGACCCTGGCCTGGTGGGTGACGGGCCATGCGCTGCGCCCGGTCACCGCGATCCGCACCGGGCTGGCGGCGGTCACCGGGAGCGAGCTGGACCGGCGGGTCCCGGACCCGGGCGGCGCCGACGAGATCGCGCAGCTGGCCAGGACGGTCAACGAGACGCTCGACCGGCTGGAGCGCAGCGACGCCCGCCAGCGGCAGTTCACCGCCGACGCCTCGCACGAGCTGCGCAACCCCCTCGCCGCCGTCCGGTCCCGGCTGGAGGTGGCGCTGCGGGACCCCGACCGGGAGTCGGTGGCCGCCGCGCTGGCCGATACCGAGCGGCTGCAGGGCATCGCGGCCGATCTGCTCCTGCTGGCCCGGCTGGACGGCGGGCCGGCGCCGCGCACCGAGCCGGTGGACCTCGCGCTGCTGGCCGCCGAGGATGCGGCGCGGCGCCCGGAGCCCCGGGCCCGGCTACGGCTGGACGCGCGGGCTCCCGTACCGGCCGCCGGGGATCCGGCGCGGCTGGAGCGGGCGCTGGCCAACCTGGTGGACAACGCCCTGCGGTACGCCCGTACCGGGGTCGCGGTCCGGGCCTCGACCGAGGACGGCTGGGCGCTGCTGGAGGTCACGGACGACGGGCCGGGCATCCCGGAGGCCGACCGGGACCGGGTCTTCGAGCGGTTCGTGCGGCTGGACGCGGACCGGAGCCGGGCCGGCGGCGGCACCGGCCTGGGGCTGGCCATCGCCCGGGAGATCGCCCGGGCGCACGGCGGCGAGGTCAGCGCGCTCCCCGCGCCCGCCGGCGGCGCCCGCCTGGTGCTGCGCCTGCCCGCCTCGGCCACGCACCCCGCCCGCCTCTGAAGGCGCCTTCAGGACCCTCAGGTTTCCTTCAGCACCGCTCCCCCAGCATCGGGATGCATGAGCGCCCACCGCAGGAAGACCCGGGAACACAAGCCGCCGATGCCCGCGTCCCGCCGCCGCAGGCTCACCCGCACCCTGCTGGCGTCCGGCTGCGCCCTGGTGGTGCTCGCGGGGGCGACCGCCTGGTACTTGTACGACGACCTCGCCTCCAGCATCGGCAGCTCCAAGGCCCTGGAGGGCGCGGAGAAATCGAAGTTCGGCGATACGAACATCCTGCTGATGGGTCTGGACAGCCGCCGGGACCAGAACGGCGAGGACCTGCCGCCGGCCATCCTCGACAAGCTGCACGCGGGCGCGAGCTCCGAGGTCGGCGGCTACAACACCAACACGCTGATCCTGCTGCACGTCCCCGGCGACGGGGGCAAGGCGAAGGCCTTCTCGGTGCCGCGCGACGACTTCGTCGACCTGCACGGGGTGCCCGGGTTCACCGGCAAGGCCAAGATCAAGGAGGCGTACGGGCGGGCGAAGGCCAAGGTCGAGGAGCAGCTCGCCGCCAAGGGGGTCACGGACCGGCGGCAGCTGGAGCACGAGGGGCGCGAGGCGGGGCGCAAGGCGGAGATCGAGACGGTGCGCACCTTCCTGGGGGTGCCGATCGACCACTTCGCCGAGCTGAACCTGGCCGGTTTCTACCACCTGGCGGACGCGCTGGGCGGCGTACCGGTGTGCCTGAACCACGCGGTGAAGGACAAGAACTCCGGGGCCGACTTCTCGGCGGGGCGGCACACGCTCAACGGTCAGGAGTCGCTGGCCTTCGTCCGTCAGCGGATGGGTCTGACCATGGGCGACCTGGACCGGACGAAGCGGCAGCAGGCGTTCCTGGCGGGTGCGACCTACAAGCTGAACCAGGCCGGGACCTTCACCGATCCGGTGAAGCTGATGAAGCTGATCGACTCGGCGAAGCAGGACGTCGTCACCGATCGGGGATGGGACCTGCTGTCGTTCGTGAAGCAGGCGAAGAACCTGTCCGGGGGCAACGTGGAGTTTGTGACCCTTCCCATCGAGCGCTTCGACAGGAACCATGGCGCAGAGATAAACGTCGTAGACGATATGAAGATAAAGCGGTTCATAGCCGAGCGGATCGGGCCCGGGGCCTCTGCGAGCCCGAGCGCGCCTGGCGCCGCTCCCTCCTCACCGGGCACGCCGGCCCCGCAGGGCTCTACCCCGGGCTCGTCCCGGAGCTCCGCACCGGCCCCCGCGCCCGCACCGTCCCAGAGCAGCAGCGGAACCCCCGCCATCGACGGCGGCGGCGTCCCGTGCGTGGACTGAAACCCCTGACCTCGGCGGGCGCGCGCCGCCGCACGGAAGCACTGCTCCTCGTCCTCGTCCTCGCCGTGACCATTTCCGGCCACGTCGCCGCCGGCCTCGCGATGAACGACGAGCTGCCGCCCGGCCTCACCGGCTTCGTGGTCAGCATGACGCTGCTCGCCCTGGTGGGGCACCTCGCCATCCGCCGGTTCGCGGCGTACGCGGATCCGCTGGTGTTCCCGCTGGCCCTGCTGCTGACCGGGCTGGGGCTGGTGCTGCTGCACCGCCTCGACCAGGGGTACCTGGAGCGATACAACTCCCCGCCGACGGCTCCCGGCCAGCTGATGTGGACGGTGATCGGCGTAGCGGCCTGCATCGCGGTGCTGGCGCTCCTGCGCGACCACCGGCTGCTCCAGCGGTTCATCTACATCACGATGGTCGTCGCGCTGGTGGCCCTGATCGCGCCCGCCTTCTTCGGCGCGGACACCTACGGGGCGAAGCGCTGGATCAAGCTCGGCGGGCTGTCGGTGCAGCCCGGCGAGTTCGTGAAGATCATGATCGCGGTCTTCTTCGCGGGCTACCTGGTGATCCACCGCGACGCGCTGGCCCTGTCGGGACGCAAGTTCCTGGGCATGCGGCTGCCGCCGATGCGCCAGCTCGGCCCCCTCATCACGGTGTGGATCATCTCGCTGCTCGTACTGGTCTTCGAGCGCGACCTCGGCACCTCGCTGCTCTTCTTCGGCGTCTTCGTGGTCATGCTCTACGTGGCCACCGAGCGCACGAGCTGGATCGTCTGCGGCCTGGTCCTGGCCTCGGCGGGCGCCTTCGTCGTGGGCACGACGGAGCCGCACGTCAAGGCGCGCGTGGCCGCCTGGCTGAACCCGCTGTCGTACTACTGGAAGGACCGGCCGCCGGGCGTCGTCTCGGACCAGTCGGCGCAGGCGCTGTTCAGTTTCGGCACGGGCGGCATCTCCGGAACGGGCCTCGGCATGGGCCATCCCGAGCTGATCAAGTTCGCGGGCCGCAGCGACTTCATCCTGACGACGGTGGGCGAGGAGCTCGGCCTGGCCGGGGTCATGGCCGTCCTGATCCTCTACGCGCTCCTCGTGCAGCGCGGGCTGCGGATGGCACTGGGCGCGCGCGACCCGTTCGGCAAGCTGCTGGCGGTGGGCCTGTCCTCCGCGCTGGCCATCCAGGTCTTCATCGTGGCGGGCGGCGTCACGGGGCTGATCCCCCTGACGGGCAAGGCCCTGCCCTTCCTGGCCGCGGGCGGCTCGTCCCTCCTTGCCAACTGGATCATGATCGCCCTGCTGCTGCGCATCTCCGACAGCACCGAACGACAACGCGAGGCGGACGCCCGGGGCCCGGCGGAGACGACGATCACCCCGCTCGCCGGGTCCGAGCCCCACGCCACCGCGTCTTACAGGTAGTCCTCCACGCGGCCGATCCGGTATCCCTGCTCCTGTATCCGCTGGAGCATCCGGGTCGTCATCTCGGTCTCCGTCGTGCCCTTCAGCTCGGCGGGGCCGCGGAAGTGGGCCAGGATGATGTCACCCGGTTTCAGGGCGGAGCCCTCGGCGTACTGGAAGTTGTTGATCTGCATCGACACGCGCCACAGGAGGATCTGCGATATCCCGCACTCGTGCGCGGCCCTGAGGGTGTCGTCGTTGTGATTGCCGTACGGCGGGCGGAAGAGCGTCGGCCGCTTGCCGAAGCGCTTCTCCAGGCGTTCCTGCTGCCCGCATATCTCCTTCTTCTGTGCCTCGAAGGGCAGGGTCCGGAGATTCGGGTGCGTCAGGGTGTGGTTGCTTATCGTGCTGTCGGAGCCGTTGTCGCGGAGCTTTTCGAAGTGGCCGTAGTCCGACGAGGCGATGTTGTCCGTGAGGAACATGCTGATCGGCAACTTCAGATCGGCGGCCATCTTCAGGAACTCGGGGCTCTTCTCCGCGCCGTCGTCGAACGTCAGGAAGACGACCTTGTCGTCCGCCGGGACGGGTATTCGGTCGACGACCTGGACCCGCCCCGCCTTGGCCGGCGGGATCTGGGGTTTGACGGCCGGTTTGGGCGCGTACTGGAGGGGGCCGCTGAGGCCCCACTTCTTGTAGGCCTCGTCCGCCGCGGCCACCGAGCCGGTGCCCGCGGCGGACGGGGAGGCCGCCCCCGAGGGCGCCGGAGTCGTCCTCGTCTCCGTGGCCTTGCGCCCCATCCGTTCGATGGGATCCACGCTGTCCCCGCACCCCGTCAGGGACAGCGCGAGCGCGCCGGCCGTCAGCGTTCCGGCTACCAACCGGCGCGCGTGCTTCACAAGTAGTCCTCCAAGCGAGCCACGGCGTACCCCTTGTCCGTGACGGTCTTCATGACGTGACGGATCATGTCAGTCATGCTGCCCTTCCAGTCTTCCTTGCCCCGGAAGTGGGTGAGGATGATGTCGCCGGGATGCAGGTCCTTGTCCCACTCCCGCCAGTCCATCCGGTTCGGGAAGGCCTCTTCGTTCCACAGCGGAACGGCCTTGATCCCGCAGGACTTGGCCGCGCGCAGCGTGTCCTCGTTGTAGTTCCCGTACGGCGGCCGGAAGAGCGTCGGACGCTTGCCGAACGTCTTCTCGATCGTGTCCTGCTGTCCGCAGATCTCCTGGCGCTGCTTCTCGTACGAGAGCGCCGGCATGTAGCGGTGGTTGAGCGTGTGGTTGTTCAGCGTGACGCCCGCCGCCTGCATCTCCTTGAAGTACGGGTAGTTGTCCCGGACCAGGTAGTCGCTCAGGAAGGCGGTGTACGGGAGCTTCAGCTCCTGCATCATCTTCAGGAACTCGGGGTCCTTCTCGGCCCCGTCGTCGATCGTCAGGAAGACGACCTTCTCCTCCGTGGGGACGGTCGTGAAGACCGGGGGCAGCTCGTCCTGGCCCTCGACCTCGAAGCCGTCGCGGGTGGTGATCTCCGGCTTCTCCTTGGGCGCTTGCGGAGCGACGAGCGGCGGCTTGAGCAGCCCCCACTTCTTCGCGGCGACGATCCTCGCCTGCTGGAGGGCCTTCAGCTTCTCGGCGTAGGTGCCGAGCGCGCCGGCCGCTCCGGCCTGCTCGCCCGCGGCGCCCGCGGCCTTCGCCTTGGCCGCCTTGTCCGGCGTCTCGGATCCGCCGGCCCCGCAACCCGTGCCGAGTGCGGCGACGAGCAGTGCGGCCATCGCGGCCGTACCCAACCGGCCGCGCGCGACTGCCGCGATCCGGTGACCGTGTTGCGTCTTATGTTCCGTTTGTCGGACTAGCTGCATAGTCGGGGATCTTTACACCCTTCACGCACGCGTCGCGGGCGACACCGCGAGGGGAATCCGACCTTCCTCCGAGTGGCCCACCGTGGCCGACAATGGACCCGTGACCCCCGAAGACTTCGCCGCGCTCCTCGCCCCCGAGGGCCACGCCCTCCTCGACTCGCTCCGGGACTACGACCCCGCCCAGGAGATCGCCGTCGCCACCCGGCTGCGCCGCGAACACCCCGCCGCACTGGTCTCCGCGGCCCTCGGACAGGCCCGGCTGCGCCAGCGTGCGGTCCCGAAGTTCGGGGCCGAGGACGCCCACCGGATGTACTTCACCCCCGGCGGCGGGGAGATGGCCACCCGCGCCTCGGTGGCCTCGTACCGTGCCGAGCGGCTCGCCGCCCTGGGCGTACGGAGCCTCGCGGACCTCTGCTGCGGGATCGGCGGCGACGCCCTCGCCCTGGCCCGGCTCGGCATCCGCGTCCTGGCGGTGGACCACGATCCGCTGACCGTCGCCGTGGCCCGCGCCAATGCCGCGGCACTCGGCCTGGCGGACCTGATCGAGGTCCGGGAGGCCGATGTGACGGAGGTCGACACCGCGGGCTACGACGCCGTCTTCATCGACCCGGCCCGGCGGGGCGGGCGCGGCCGGATCTTCGACCCGGAGTCCTACTCGCCGCCGCTGTCCTGGGCGATCGCCACTGCCCGCTCCGCGAAGGTCGCCGCCATCAAGATCGCCCCCGGGATCCCGCACGAGGCGGTGCCCGCCGAGGCGCAGGCCGAGTGGATCTCCGACCAGGGGGACGTGAAGGAGGCCGTGCTGTGGTTCGGGACGGCGCCGGGCGAGATCCGCGCCACCCTGCTGCCCGGTCCGCGCGCGCTGGCGACCGCCGATCCGCTGCCCGATCCCGAGGCCGGCCCCGTCGGCCGCTACCTCTACGAGCCCGACGGCGCCGTGATCCGGGCCCACCTCGTCGCCGAGGTCGCCGAGCAGCTGGGCGGCCGGCTGATCGACCCGACCATCGCGTACATCACCGCCGACGAGCTGCACGAGACCCCGTACGCGACCTCGTACGAGATCACCGACGTGCTGCCGTTCGGGCTGAAGAAGCTCAAGGCGCTGCTGCGCGAGCGCGGGGTCGGCATCCTCACGGTGAAGAAGCGCGGCTCCGCGATCGAGCCGGAGGAGCTGCGCAAGAAGGTCAAGCCGCAGGGGCCGAACTCCGCCACGGTGTTCCTGACCCGGGTCGCCGGGGCCCCCTCGATGCTGATCGGCTCACCGACCGGCCGGCCCTGACGGTCCGCCGGCCCCCGGGACCCCGCCCCGGCCCGCACCCGCTCCCGCCCTTCCGCCCCCGAAGACCCGCAGCGCCCACCGGTAGTGCGCGCCCGCCTTGCCGAGGCCCAGCAGGGCGGTGATCCACAGGATCATGCCGAGGCCCATCGTGTAGGCGACCTCCCCGTAGGTGTCGGCTCCGGGCCGGGCCGAAGCCGCCGATCCGAAGGTCACCCAGAGTCCGAACCCGCCCAGGGCGAAGGAGGCCAGCAGCCAGATCAGGCTGCGCCCGGGCGCGCGTACGGCGGCGTCCACGGGCGGGTCCCGGTCCAGCTCGGCCCAGGCGCACAGCAGCCGGCGCACCTGCCGGTCCCGCTTGGCGCCCCAGGCGAACCAGAACCCGGCCGGTATCAGCACGCCCACGCCGAGCACGGCGAAGATCAGGCCGAAGAGGTACGCGAACGGGTCGTGCGTCTCGATGGCCATCAGGGCCATGCCGACGAAGGACCAGCCCAGGGCGAAGACCGCCGAGACCGCCCAGAGGAGCAGGAGCCGGCCGAACCCCAGACTGCGCCGCCCGAGCTCCCCCAGGAAACGGGCGCGGTCGGCCCGTACGGCATTCACGTCGAGCCAGGCGCGCAGGTGCGCGGGAGGGGGCGGCGGCGGCAGGTCACGGCGGGGCATGCACATGACCATATCCGCACGCCCCGGCACCCGGAGGACCGCCGGGCGGAGGCTCAGCTTCCGCCCGGCTCCACGACCTCCACCGATTCGAAGCGCCAGCGGTGGACCGCCCGCGTGATCAAATCCGCCGCGGGTTCCGGCAGTTCGGGAAGTTCGGCGCCGATCCCCTCGGAGGCCTCCCACCAGGTGATGACGAGCACGCGGTCCTGCGGGGCGCTGAACACCTCGCGCCGCACCGGGTCTTGGGCCAGGATCTGCGAACGGGCCCACTCCAGCAGCTCGTTGGCCCGCCCGGGCACGGCCCGGGCCTCCCACATCAGCGCGACGGTGCTCACGAGTACAGGTTGTCCTTGCTCAGCTCGTGCACGTGGTCGTGGTCGTGCGCATGACCGTGTCCGTGGCCGTGCCCGCCGCCGTCGCCGTCCCCGTGGGAATGGCCGTGGGAATGGCCGGGAACGTGCGGGTCGGTCACCGGCAGCGAGGAGTCCGCCGACAGGTCCCAGTCCGAAGGGGCCCTGTTCCGCTTGACCATCTCCGCGCCCAGCGCCGCCACCATCGCGCCGTTGTCCGTGCACAGCTTCGGCCGCGGCACCCGCAGGATGATCCCCGCGTCGTCGCAGCGCTCCTGGGCGAGCGAGCGCAGCCGGGAGTTGGCCGCGACCCCGCCGCCGATCATCAGGTGGTCGACGCCCTCGTCCTTGCACGCGCGGATCGCCTTGCGCGTCAGCACGTCCACCACGGCCTCCTGGAAGGAGGCCGCCACGTCGCGCACCGGCACGTCCTCGCCCGCCTTGCGCTTCGCCTCGATCCAGCGGGCGACCGAGGTCTTGAGCCCGGAGAAGGAGAAGTCGTACGGGGCGTCGCGCGGACCCGTCAGGCCGCGCGGGAAGGCGATCGCCTTCGGGTCCCCCTCGCGTGCGAGCCGGTCGATGACCGGACCGCCGGGGAAGCCCAGCTGCAGGACGCGCGCGATCTTGTCGAAGGCCTCGCCCGCCGCGTCGTCGATGGTCGCGCCGAGCGGCCGTACGTCCGAGGTGATGTCGGGGGCCAGCAGCAGCGAGGAGTGCCCGCCGGAGACCAGCAGCGCCATCGTCGGCTCGGGCAGCGGCCCGTGCTCCAGCTGGTCGACGCAGATGTGCGAGGCCAGGTGGTTCACCCCGTACAGCGGCTTGCCCAGCGCGTACGCGTAGGCCTTCGCGGCGGAGACGCCCACCAGCAGGGCCCCCGCGAGGCCGGGGCCGGCGGTGACGGCGATGCCGTCGAGGTCGCGGGCGCTGACCCCGGCCTCCTTCAGGGCGCGCTCGATGGTGGGGACCATCGCCTCCAGGTGCGCGCGGGAGGCCACCTCGGGCACGACCCCGCCGAAGCGGGCGTGCTCGTCGACGCTCGACGCGATGGCGTCCGCGAGCAGCGTGGTGCCGCGGACGACGCCGACGCCGGTCTCGTCGCAGGAGGTCTCGATGCCGAGGACGAGCGGTTCGTCAGCCATGGGTCGTCTCACCTTGCAGGGGTACGGAGTGTGCGGAGTCGGAGAGTGCGGGATCGGGGTCCACCGGGTCTGCGGGGGCCGCCGGATCGGAGACGCGGCGCATCACGAGGGCGTCCACGTTGCCGGGCTGGTAGTAGCCGCGTCTGAAGCCGATGGGCTCGAAGCCGAAGCGCGCGTAGAGCTTCTGGGCCCGGACGTTGTCGACCCGCACCTCCAGCAGCACCTCGGCGCACTCGAACGCGGTGGCGGCGCGCAGCAGCTCGGTCAGCAGCCGGGCGCCGAGCCCGGTGCCCCACTGGTCGCGGGCCGCGGCGATGGTCTGTACGTCGGCCAGGTCCCCGGCGGCGGCCAGCCCGGCGTAGCCGACCAGCCGGCCCGCCTCCTCCGCCACGAGGTACCGGCGCGTGGCGCCGGGGCCGCGGGCGTGGGCGAGCTCGGACCAGAACATCCCGGCGGACCAGGCGTCCTCGGGGAACAGCTCGTGCTCCAGCTCCAGCACCGGCTCGATGTCCCACCAGCGCATCTCGCGCAGCACGACTGCTGAGGGGGCCGTCACTTCGGGGTGACCACCTTGTAGTTCTTGGGCACCTCGGCGTCGGGCCGGCGCAGGTAGAGCGGGACCGGCGGCAGGCCGTCGGCGTTCTCGAACGGCTCCCCCGCCGCCAGCCGGTGCGCGGCCAGGGCGGCCAGCGTGCCGGCGCTCTGGTGCTCGGGGGCCCGGGCGTCGGTGAACACCTCCGGGTACAGCTGCGCCCCCTGGCCGACGGCGGGCAGGCCGGCGACGCGCTCGGCGATGTCGGCGGGCCGGTCCACCGCGGGCTCGCCGACCCGGGTGCGGGGGTCCTCGTAGCGCGCCCAGTAGACCTCCTTGCGACGGGCGTCGGTGGCCACGACGAAGGGGCCCTCGATCCCGGCCGCGCCGGCCGCGTAGGCCAGGCCGTCGAGGGTGCACAGCCCGTGGACGGGCACGCCGAGGACGGAGGCGAAGGTGGACGCGGTCACGAGCCCGACGCGCAGCCCGGTGTACGGGCCGGGGCCGACCCCGACGACGATGCCGGTGACGGCTTCGAGCGTGACCCCCGCCTCGGCGAGGACCTTGTCCACGGCGGGCAGCAGGAGCTCCCCGTGGCGGCGGGCGTCGACCTGGTTCGACTCGGCGAGGACGGACTCGCCGTCGTGCAGGGCGACGGTGACGGCGGGCGTGGCGGTATCTACAGCGAGCAAGAGCACGCGAACAGCCTACGACTCCGGGGCCCCCGGCCCTTGCGGCCGGTCTGCGGGCACCCCTGCTGCTACCTTCGGACCAGGTGTCAGGTGGTGATCGTCCGCCCGGCGTCCGAAGGCATCGACTGACCATGCGGAGAGGTGGAGCAAGGTGGCACGCAGCAGCTCGGGAATCGTGGCCGGGCTCACCGTCGCGGCGCTCGCCGTCGTCGGTTTCCTCGGCTACCAGGCCTCCGCCTCCGCTCCCGCGCTCCCGCCGAAGGCCGCCGCGCAGACCCCGGCGCCCGCTCCGAGCGATTCCGGGCCCGCCAAGACGGACCCGGCCAAGCCGGTGGCCCTCCCGGCCGGATCCGGTACCGGGGTGCGCGTCGTGTACTCGCTGAGCGCCAAGCGCGTGTGGCTGGTGGGAGCCTCCGGGGAGCCGAAGTCCTTCGCGGTCGTGCCGAGCACGGTGCACCCGGCGCCCGGCAGTTACACGGTGGGCGGCCGCACGGGCGCGGTGACCGGCTCGGACGGGGTGCCGATCGAGCACGTGGTCCGGTTCGCGAGTCCGCAGGGCGTCACCGTCGGCTTCAGCGCCCGCGTGGACAACACCCTGCCGGCGCCCGACCCGGCCAAGAAGACCGGCGGCGTCCGCATGCTGCGCGCCGACGGCGACGCGATGTGGGCCTTCGCGACGATCGGCTCGAAGGTCGTCGTCGTTCCCTGACCCGGCCGACCGGCCGGCGGGCCCTGGCGGGCCCGGCCGCGACACGCCGAATTCACTCGTACGGGGACTCCGTCGTCAGGACGGTCACCCGATTCAGGCCCCTCCAGGGCCCTTTGGGCCGCTCCAGACCGCTCCGGGCCGCCGTCAGGCCGCTTCGGACTCCGGGGCGGCCTGTTCGTCGTCCTCCGCGCCCTGCGCCCCGTCCCGTACGGGATCGGGCTCCGCGGCCCGCTCGCGCGCGGGCGGGGTGGACACGGCGCTGGCGGCGACGCCCGCGGCGAGCAGCGCCCCCATGGACACGGCGGACGGACGGGGTACGCCCGCTGCTCCTGTTGCCGACATGGCTGCCTCCTGGCCGGGGCCAGCCCGCACTTAGGTACGCCTAACCAGCCCTCCGTACCATGTGACCACGCGCCCCGCCGCCCGCGCAATATCTTCCCGACGACTTGTCGGAACGTTTCTCGCCGCGCCGCGCTACGCCTGCTCCGCCGCCAGCACGCCCGCGAGGCCCTCCAGACCCGCCCCGGCCGACCAGCGGGTACCGATCCCGCGGACCACGACCTCGCGCACGTCGTCCAGGACCTCCTCGTGGCCCACCGCCCGGCGGATCACCACGTGCAGCCGGTCGTCGGACAGCTCCTCGACCTTGCCGTCGCCCCACTCCACGACGACGACGGACTCGGGCAGCGAGACGTCGAGGTCCAGGTCCTCCATCTCGTCCAGCCCGCCGCCGAGGCGGTACGCGTCCACGTGCACCAGCGCCGGACCGCCGGTCAGCGAGGGGTGGACCCGGGCGATCACGAAGGTCGGCGAGGTCACGGCCCCGCGCACGCCCAGGCCCTCGCCGAGGCCGCGGGTCAGGGTGGTCTTCCCGGCGCCGAGCTCCCCGGTCAGCAGGACGAGGTCGCCGGGGCGCAGCAGCCCGGCGATCCGGCGCCCGAGGTCCTGCATGGCGTCGGGCGAGCCGACGGTGACGTGCGTTTCCGTGTCAGGTACTTCTTCCATGCCCGCCAACGTTAGCCGCTGCGGACACCGTCCCGGTGCGTGCGAGCAGCTCGGTGAGCAGCCCGGTCACGGTGTCCGGACGCTCCATCATCATCAGGTGCCCGGCGGACTCCAGGACCACCAGCTCGGCGGAGGGCAGCGCGTCCTTGATGACCTGGCTGTGATCGGGCGGGGTGACCATGTCGCCGTCCCCCGCGATGATCGTGACCGGGATGTCCGCGAACCGCTGGAGCGCGGCCGTCTTGTCGTGCGCCTGGAAGGCCGGGTAGAACTCCGCGACCACGTCGATGGGCGTGGCCTCGATGAGCCGCTCGGCGAAGCGGGCGACGGCCGAATCGACGTCGCGCGAGGCGAAGGAGTACATCCTCACCATGCCGGCGAACAGGTCTGCGGTGGCCCGTCGGCCCTTCTCCACCAGCTCCACCTGGGAGCCGAGCGCCTTGAGCACCCCGGGCAGCAGCCTCCGTACGGTCGAGAAGCCCAGGGAGGGCAGCCCGTACGTGACCTCGTTCAGCCGGCCACTGGAGGTGCCGACCAGCGCCACCCCGGCCACCCGGTCCCGGATCAGGTCGGGGAACTCCTGGGCCAGCCCCATGATGGTCATCCCGCCCATGGAGTGGCCGACCAGGATCAGCGGGCCCTCAGGGGCGGCGGCGTCGATGACGGCCTTCAGGTCGCGGCCGAGCTGTTCGAAGGTGACCGGCTCGCCGTCGGCCTGCGACAGGCCGCGCGCGCTGCGGCCGTGGCTGCGCTGGTCCCAGTAGACGGCCCGGACCAGGCCGCGCAGGGCGGCGCGCTGGAAGTGCCAGGAGTCCTGCGAAAGACAGTAGCCGTGGCAGAACACCACGGTCGGGCGGATCGGAGCCCGGCGGCGCAGCCGGCGCCGCTTGCCCTCCTCGGGCAGTTCGTCGACCTCGTAGTACAGCGCGGTGCCGTCCTCGGCGCGCGCGGTGCCGGGGGCGCCGCGCAGGGATCCGTACTCCGCGGTCGAGTCGAGCGCGAGGCGCGCCTTCATGCGCATGCCCCGGCCGACGGTGATCCGTTCGACCGCGACCCCGGCCGCCGCTCCGGCGGCTATCACGCCGATGGCGGCGCCGGCCCAGCCCGCCTTGCGCCAGTTCTCACTCACGCCGCCACCCCTCACTCACCGTTTCAGCCGTTGAGGTACACGCGGGGGACCCGGCCCCCGATACGGGTGACGATCTCATAGGCGATCGTATGCGCCGCTTGAGCCCAGTCCTCGGCGGTGGGTTCGCCGCGCTCCGCGTCCCCGAAGAGGACGGCCTCGTCGCCGACGCGGGCCTCGTCCCCGTCCAGGTCGACGACGAACTGGTCCATGGCGACGCGCCCGGCGACCGTGTGGATGCGGCCGCCGACGAGCACCGGACCGCGCCCGGACGCGTGGCGCGGGACGCCGTCGGCGTAGCCCGCCGGGATCAGCGCGAGGCTGGTCTCCCGCTCGGTGACGTAGTGGTGCCCGTAGCTGACCCCGTGCCCGGGCGGCACGCTCTTGACCAGCGCGACGGAGGCCTTGAGCGCCATCGCGGGCCGCAGTCCGAGCTGGGCGGGGGTGCCGAGCTCGGGCGCGGGCGAGACCCCGTAGACGGCGATGCCGCAGCGGACCAGGTCGAAGTGGGACTCGGGGAGGGTGAGCGTGGCCGGCGAGTTGGCGATGTGCCGGACCTCGGGCTCGACGCCCTCCTTCTCCGCGTACGCGAGCATGTCGCGGAAGGCGGTCAGCTGGAGCGGGACGGACGGGTGTCCCGGTTCGTCGGCGCAGGCGAAGTGCGACCAGACTCCGGTGACGCGGACGGTCCCCTCGGACTGGGCGGCGACGGCCGCGGTCACCAGCGCCTCCCAGTCGGCGGGCTGGCAGCCGTTGCGGCCGAGGCCGGTGTCGGCCTTGAGCTGGATCCTGGCGGTCATTCCGGCGGCGCGGGCGGCCTCCCGTACCTCTTCGAGGGCCCACAGCGCGCTGACGGACACGTCGATACCGGCCTCGACGGCCTCCCGCCAGGGGCCGCCGGGGGTCCACAGCCAGCACAGGACGGGGCCTTCCAGCCCGGCGGCACGCAGCGCGAGGGCCTCCTCGGGCGTGGCGGTCCCGAGCCAGCTCGCACCGGCCTCCTGGGCGGCCTTGGCGCAGGCCACGGCCCCGTGCCCGTAGGCGTCCGCCTTGACGACGGCCATGAGTGCGGAACGGGGCGCCCGCTCGCGCAGGGCCCGTACGTTCGCCCGGACGGCGTCAAGATCGATCTCGGCGTACACGCGCGCGGCTGTCTCGTTCATCCCCCCCAGTCTCTCAGAGCCCCGCCGACCGGGCCGAACAGGCAGGGCCAGGCCAAAATCAGCCCCGCCTGCGTTTGAGGCGCAGGGGTCCGGGGACTGGCCCCCGGCAACGGCGCCGCACGCTCACCCACGCCCTAGTGGCGGCGAGCGACCTCGCGCCAGGCCCGGGGCAGGGCTTCGGCCACCTGGTGGGCCAGGAGGGGGCCGCCGGTGAGGCGGGCCGCCAGGCCGTGGAGGTAAGCCGCCACCGACCCGGCGTCCACGGCCGGCAGCCCGGCCGCCAGCAGGGACCCGGCCAGCCCGGACAGCACGTCCCCGCTCCCCGCGGTGGCCAGCCACGGGGTCCCGGTCGGGTTCACCCGGACGGGGCCGGGCCCGGCCGGGGCGATCAGGGTCGTCGACCCCTTCAGCAGCGTCACCGCCCCGTACCGCTCCGCGAGCCCCCGCACGGCCTCCAGCCGCCCCGCCTCGACCGTCTCCCGGGCGACCCCCAGCAGCGCCGCCGCCTCCCCCGCGTGCGGGGTCAGCAGGGTCGGGGCCGCCCGGGCCCGCAGCTCCCCGGGGTCCAGCCCGCGCAGCCCGTCCGCGTCCACCAGCACCGGTACCGGCTGCGCCAGCGCCTCCCGCACCTCCGGGCCGCCCTCGTCGCCCAGCCCCGGCCCGACCACCCAGGCCTGGACCCGGCCGGTCCCGATCAGCGTCTCCGGGTAGCGGGCCAGTACGGCGTCGGCCACCGCCGGCGGGCCCACGTAGCGCACCGCGCCCGCGCCGCCCCGCAGCGCCCCCGCCACCGCGAGCACCGCCGCGCCCGGGTAGCGCGCGGACCCGGCGACGACCCCGAGCACGCCGCGCCGGTACTTGTCGCTCGACGGCGTCGGCTCCGGCAGCAGCCCCGCCACGCCGGCGTGCTGCAGGGCCTCCGCCTCGGGAGCCGGCAGCACCTCGCCCAGCCCGATGTCCACCAGGTGCAGCGCACCCGCCCGGGAGGCCCCCGGGTCGATCAGCAGCCCCGGCTTGTACGCCCCGAAGGTCACCGTCACGTCCGCCGCCACGGCCGCTCCGGCCACCTCCCCGGTGTCCGCGTCCACCCCGCTCGGCAGGTCCACCGCGACCACCACCGCACCCGCCGGGATCCGCTCCACCAGCGCGGCCGCGGCCGGCCGCAGTGCGCCCCGACCGCCGATGCCGACCAGCCCGTCGAGCACCAGGTCGGCCCGCCCGGGCACGGCCGCCTCGAGGCGGCCGCCGGCGGCCCGCAGCGCGGCCAGTCCGCCCGCGTGCACCCGCTCCGGATCCATCGCGACGGCCGTCACCCCGGCCCCGCGCCGGGCCAGCTTCGCGCCCGCGTAGAGGGTGTCGCCGCCGTTGTCCCCCGGGCCGACCAGCAGCACCACGCGGGATCCGTACACGCGGGGCAGCAACCGCACGCAGACGGCGGCCAGTCCGGCCGCCGCCCGCTGCATCAGGGTGCCTTCGGGCAGCCGGGCCATCAGCTCGCGCTCGGCGGCCCGTACGGTCTCCACGCTGTAAGCAGTACGCATGACACCAGCCTGCCCGAAGGAAGTGCCTGGACGGGCTAGCCCTCGGCGATCACCACGGCGGAGGCGATGCCCGCGTCGTGGCTGAGCGAGATGTGCCAGGACTTCACGCCCAGCGCCAGCGCCCGCGCCTCGACCGTCCCCGACACCCGCAGCCGCGGCTGCCCGGTCTCCTCCACGTACACCTCGGCGTCGGTCCACAGCAGCCCGGCGGGCGCGCCGAGCGCCTTGGCGAGCGCCTCCTTGGCGGCGAACCGGGCGGCGAGCGAGGCGGTACCGCGCCGCTCGCCGCCCGGCAGGGTCAGCTCCGCGTCGAGGAACAACCGCCCGGCCAGGCCCGGCGTGCGCTCCAGCGCGGCACCGAACCGCTCGATCTCGGCAACGTCGATCCCCACACCGATAATCACAACCACAAACTCGCTTCGCTCACTCCACGGTCACGGACTTCGCGAGGTTACGCGGCTGGTCCACCTCGTTGCCGCGCGCCGTCGCCAGCTCGCACGCGAACACCTGCAGCGGCACGGTGGCCACGAGCGGCTGGAGCAGCGTCGGGGTGGCCGGGATGCGGATGAGGTGGTCGGCGTACGGGACCACCGCCTCGTCCCCCTCCTCGGCGATCACGATGGTCCGTGCCCCGCGCGCCCGGATCTCCTGGATGTTGGACACGATCTTGTCGTGCAGCACCGAGCGCCCGCGCGGCGAGGGTACGACCACCACCACCGGCAGGTCCTTCTCGATGAGCGCGATCGGCCCGTGCTTGAGCTCGCCCGCCGCGAAGCCCTCGGCGTGCATGTACGCGAGCTCCTTGAGCTTGAGCGCGCCCTCCAGCGCCACCGGGTAGCCGACGTGCCGCCCCAGGAACAGCACGGTGTTCTTGTCGGCGAGCGACCGCGCCAGCTCCCGTACCGGCTCCATGGTCTCCAGTACGGTGTCCACCGCCGCGGCGATGTCCGACAGCTCCCGGATCACGGACCGGATCTCGTCGCCCCACTTCGTGCCCCGGACCTGCCCGAGGTAGAGGGCGACCAGGTAGCAGGCCACGAGCTGCGTCAGGAACGCCTTCGTCGAGGCGACGGCCACCTCGGGTCCGGCGTGCGTGTACAGCACGGCGTCCGACTCGCGCGGGATCGTCGAGCCGTTCGTATTGCAGACGGCCAGCACCTTGGCACCCTGCTCGCGGGCGTGCCGCAGCGCCATCAGGGTGTCCATCGTCTCGCCGGACTGCGAGATCGCGATCACCAGCGTGCGCTGGTCCAGGATCGGGTCGCGGTAGCGGAACTCGCTGGCCAGTTCCGTCTCGCAGGGGATGCGCGTCCAGTGCTCGATGGCCAGCTTCGCGATCATGGCCGCGTGGTACGCCGTACCGCACGCCACGATCACGACCTTGTCGACCTCGCGCAGCACCGAGTCGGGGATGCGCACCTCGTCGAGGGTCAGCAGGCCGTTCGCGTCGATCCTGCCGAGGAGGGTGTCGGCGACGGCCTTGGGCTGCTCGGCGATCTCCTTGAGCATGAAGTAGTCGTAGCCCCCCTTCTCGGCCGCCGAGGCATCCCAGTCCACGTGGTACGCCCGCACGTTCGCGGCCGAACCGTCGAAGTTGGTCACCGTGACGCCGTCGCGGCGGAGCTCTACGACCTGGTCCTGCCCCAGCTCGATCGCGGAGCGGGTGTGGGCGATGAAGGCGGCCACGTCGGAGGCGAGGAAGTTCTCGCCCTCTCCGACGCCCACCACGAGCGGCGAGTTGCGGCGTGCGCCGACCACCACGTCCGGCTGGTCGGCGTGCACGGCGACCAGCGTGAAGGCCCCGTCGAGCTGACGGCACACCTGCCGCATCGCCTCCGTGAGGTCCCCGCCGGCGCCCTCGAACCGCTCGGCCAGCAGGTGCGCCACGACCTCGGTGTCCGTCTCGGACTCCAGCCGGTGCCCGCGCTCGGCGAGCTCGGCCCGCAGCGCGGCGAAGTTCTCGATGATCCCGTTGTGCACGACGGCCACGCGCCCCGAATTGTCGAGGTGCGGGTGGGCGTTGACGTCGGTGGGCCCCCCATGGGTGGCCCACCGGGTGTGTCCGAGCCCCGTGGAACCGGCCGGCAGCGGGTGCCCGACCAGCTCCTTCTCCAGATTGACCAGCTTGCCGGCCTTCTTGACGGCGGCGAGCTCCCCGTCGGCGAGCACGGCGACACCCGCCGAGTCGTAGCCGCGGTACTCGAGCCGCTTGAGTCCGGCAATGACCACATCGAGCGCCGACTGCGCTCCCACGTAACCCACGATTCCGCACATAAGCCGCAGGGTACGCCGTAGTTGGCCGTCTGCCCGGTACCTGAACCGGACGAAAAACCCCGCCCCGGCGAATGCGCCGGGGCGGGGCCGTCACGCGTTCTGCCGAACGGTCAGCCGAGCTTCTTCAGCTGCGCGGCGACGACCGCGGTCGGCTGCTCGGCCGTGCCGCCCAGGCTGATCGCGGAGAAGGTGGCGAGGGTGTTGCCCTTGCGCACGACCACCAGCTGGGTCGTGAACGGCTCGCCGTCGGCGTCGCCCACGACGGTGTAGGCGAGGGCCTCGTCGCCGCCGGTCACGGGCGCCGCCTGGGTCACCTTGGTGACCTTGCCGGACTCGCCCCCCTGGTCGGCCGTGTAGCCGCCGGCGCACGGCACGGCCGCGCTCTTGAGCTGCCCGAAGGCCTCGGCCGCACCCTTCCCCTCGTACGACTGCAGGGTGACGGAGGTGGCGGTCGCCTTGAGGGCGTCCATCGCGGCCTTCACCTTCTCCTCGGGGCTGGCGTTCGCGGCCGGCTCCTTGCCCTTGGCCACGACGATGACCCGCGCGATGCCGGAGGCGGTACCGATGGCCGCCGTGGACTGGGCCTTGACCAGCGGCAGACACTCGGGCTTGTCGCTTGTGGAGTCCTCGCCCCCCTTGGCGTCCTCCGCCGAGACGGGCTCGAGGACGTGGTCGGTCAGGTCGGCCTGGGCGACCAGCAGGGGCGTCAGCTCCGCGTCGGTCTTGCCCTTGGCGGCCGGTGCAGCCGGAGCGGAGGCGGACGAGGAAGCCGGTCCGGACGGCTTCGCATCGGCCTTGCCCGAGCCGCCGCACGCGGTGGCGAGCAGCACCAGGGACGCGGCGGAGGCAGACAGGACGGTACGGCGGAGCAGCGCGTTGCGCACGACGGTTCCCCCCACGGGACAAATCGGAAAAGGGCAGCCCGCCGGGGCGCCCCGGTACCGGGATCGGCGTCTTGAGCTGCGGTGATCCACACCGTACGGGTCCCGGTGACAGCGCCCCACCGATCGACTGATCACCTCACGCATCGTGATGCCGAAGAGACCGCACGGCCTTCCAATCGATACCGCCCCCCGTACAACCCACCCGGCTCGGGACATAGGCCCCCACTCCACGTGACCGACCACACCACCCACGACGGCCCGCCACCCCCGACAATGGCCGTGTGATCTCTTCGCCGCCACGAAGCACGCCGGACCGCGCAACGGAGCGCCCCGATGGATCGGACCAGCCGACGCAGCCCGAGCAGCCCCAGCCCCCCGAGCACGCCGCGCACCCCACGCGCCGCCGGGGCCACGAGGCCTCCCCCTACGTGGACCTCACCCGTGCCGAGTGGAGCGCCCTGCGCGAGCGCACCCCGCTCCCGCTGACTGCCGACGAGGTCGAGCGGCTGCGCGGGCTCGGCGACGTCATCGACCTCGACGAGGTACGCGACGTCTACCTGCCGCTCTCCCGCCTGCTGAACCTGTACGTCGGCGCCACCAGCAACCTGCGCGGCACCCTCAACACCTTCCTCGGCGACGCCGGCAACGGCCACGGCGCCCAGCAGGGCACGCCCTTCGTCATAGGGGTCGCCGGCTCGGTCGCCGTGGGCAAGTCCACCGTGGCCCGTCTGCTCCAGGCCCTCCTGGCCCGCTGGCCGGAGCACCCGCGCGTGGAGCTGGTCACCACCGACGGCTTCCTCTACCCGATGAAGGAGCTGGAGCGCCGCGGTCTGACCGCCCGCAAGGGCTTCCCCGAGTCCTACGACCGCCGCGCGCTGACCCGCTTCGTCGCCGACATCAAGGCGGGCAAGGACGAGGTCACGGCCCCGGTCTACTCGCACCTGATCTACGACATCGTCCCCGACGAGCGGCTCGTCGTCCGGCGTCCCGACATCCTGATCGTCGAGGGGCTCAACGTCCTGCAGCCCGCCATGCCGGGCAAGGACGGCCGCACCCGGGTCGGCCTCGCCGACTACTTCGACTTCAGCGTGTACGTGGACGCCCGCCCCGAGGACATCGAGCGCTGGTACCTCAACCGGTTCCGCAAGCTGCGCGAGACGGCGTTCCAGAACCCCTTCTCCTACTTCCGGAAGTACACCCAGGTCTCCGAGGAGGAGGCGCTGGAGTACGCGCAGACGATGTGGCGGACCATCAACAAGCCCAACCTGCTGGAGAACGTGGCCCCGACCCGCGGCCGCGCCACCCTCGTCGTCCGCAAGGGCCCGGACCACAAGGTGCAGAAGCTGAGTCTGCGCAAGCTCTGAGCGCCGCCCGGGCGGCCCGGGCCCCCGGAAGCTAGGGTGCGGCCATGCTGCATCTACGGATGATCATTCCGTCGGACCGGACGGACGCCGTGGTCCGGATCGTCGAAAGGACGGTCGGCACCACCCATCTGGCCGTGCTGCCCGGCGCCGCCCGCATCCCGGAGGGCGACATCGTGCTGTGCGACGTCGCGCGCGAGGCGGGCGACGAGCTCCTGCACGAGCTCCGGCAGCTCGGCATCGACAAGGACGGGTCGATCGCGGTCGAGAACATCGACCTCTCCCTCTCGGACCGCGCCGACCTGGCCGAGGAGGAGGCTCCGGGCGAGGCGGCCGACGCCGTCCTGTGGGAGCAGCTGAGCGAGGCGACCCACGAGGAGTCCACCCTCACCATCACCTACTGCGCCTTCATGATCGTCGCCACGATGATCGCGGCCTGCGGCGTGGTCCTCGACAACGCCATCCTCATCGTGGGCGCGATGGCGGTCGGCCCGGAGTTCGGCCCGCTCGCCGGCGTCTGCACCGCCGTGGTGCGGCGCGCCCCCAAGCTGGCCGCCCGTTCGCTGGTCGCCCTGCTGGTGGGATTCGCCGCCGCGATGGTCGCGACCACCGTCTTCACGCTGGTCATGGACGCGCTCGGCCTGTTCCACCACGGCATGCTCGACAAGCCCCGCCCCAACACCAGCTTCATCTGGCAGCCGGACCTGTTCTCCTTCGTCGTGGCGCTGCTCGCCGGCGTGGCCGGGGTGCTCTCCCTGACCTCGGCGAAGTCCGGCGCACTGGTCGGCGTCGCGATCTCGGTGACCACGGTCCCGGCGGCCGCCAACGCGGCCGTGGCGCTCGGCTACGGCGAGTTCGGCCAGATGTGGGGCTCCATGGAGCAGCTGCTGCTGAACCTCTTCGGGATCATGCTGGCCGGCGTCGTGACCCTGCTCGGCCAGAAGCTCCTGTGGCGCACCCAGCGGGGCCACTGGCGGCGCGCGGCGCCCAAGGTCTGAGCCCCGCACCCCGTCATGACGGCGGCCCCGCGCTACGAAGCTTCGTAGCGCGGGGCCGCCGTCATGACGGTCGGGCGGGCTCTAGCCGAGCGCCGACTTCACCACGTCCGCGAGGCGTCCCGCGACCGAGCGGGCCTGCTCGATGTCGGCGGCCTCCACCATCACGCGCACGAGGGGCTCGGTGCCCGAGGAACGCAGCAGGACGCGCCCGGTCGTGCCGAGCTCCCGCTCCGCCTCGGCGACGGCCGCGGCCAGCTCGCCCGAGGTGGTGACCCGCGACTTGTCCACGTCGGGGACGTTGACCAGCACCTGCGGCAGCCGCGTCATGACCCCGGTCAGCTCGGCCATGGACTTGCCGGTGGCCGCGATCCGGGCCGCCAGCATCAGGCCGGTCAGGGTGCCGTCGCCGGTGGTGGCGTGGTCGAGGATGATCACGTGGCCCGACTGCTCGCCGCCCAGCGCGTACCCGTGCTCCTTCATCGACTCCAGCACGTAGCGGTCGCCGACGCCGGTCTGCACGACGTTGATGCCCTCGGACTCCATGGCCAGCTTGAAGCCCAGGTTCGACATCACGGTGGCGACGACGGTGTCCTCGCGCAGGTGCCCGGCCTCGCGCATCGCCAGCGCGAGGACCGCGAGGATCTGGTCCCCGTCGACCTCCTCGCCGTTCGCGTCCACGGCGAGGCAGCGGTCGGCGTCCCCGTCGTGCGCGATGCCGAGGTCGGCCCCGTGCTCGACGACGGCCTGCTTCAGCAGACCGAGGTGGGTGGAGCCGCAGCCGTCGTTGATGTTCAGGCCGTCGGGCTCGGCACCGATGGTGACGATCTCCGCGCCGGCCCGGGTGAAGGCCTCGGGCGAGACGTAGGCGGCTGCGCCGTGCGCCTCGTCCAGGACCACCTTGAGGCCGTCGAGGCGGTTGGGCAGCACGCCCATGAGGTGGGCGACGTACTTGTCGAAGCCCTCGGTGTAGTCGGAGACGCGGCCGACGCCGCCGCCCGTCGGGCGGTCCCACGGAGCGCCCGTGCGGTGGTCCTCATAGACCGTCTCGATCCGGTCCTCCAGCTCGTCGGCGAGCTTGTGGCCGCCGCGCGCGAAGAACTTGATGCCGTTGTCGGGCATGGCGTTGTGGCTGGCCGAGAGCATGACACCGAGGTCGGCGCCCAGCGCACCGGTGAGATACGCCACCGCCGGGGTGGGCAGCACACCGACGCGCAGGACGTCCACGCCCGCGCTCGCGAGGCCCGCGACGACTGCGGCCTCCAGGAACTCGCCAGAGGCGCGGGGATCCCGGCCGACCACCGCGGTGGCCCTGTGACCAGCGAAGGTGCCCGCCTCGGCCAGTACGTGCGCGGCCGCCACGGAGAGGCCGAGCGCGAGCTCGGCCGTCAGATCCGCGTTGGCGACGCCTCGTACACCGTCCGTCCCGAAGAGTCGTCCCACTGTTGTCCTCCCGAGTTCACACTTCGCTATGAGCAAGTGGTGCCAATTATTTGCCGCTTTTGGCGGTAAACGAACCGCCCCGGCAGCACACAGAGTGCTGCCGGGGCGGAATCGTGCTGAACAGCAGGCGAGATTAACGCTTGCTGTACTGCGGAGCCTTACGGGCCTTCTTGAGACCGGCCTTCTTGCGCTCGACCGCACGGTCGTCGCGGGAGAGGAAGCCGGCCTTCTTCAGCGCCGGGCGGTTGTTGTCCACGTCCGCCTCGTTCAGCGCACGGGCCACACCGAGGCGCAGGGCGCCGGCCTGGCCGGACACGCCGCCACCCGAGATGCGGGCGATGACGTCGTAGCGGTTGTCGAGCTCGAGCAGCTTGAACGGCTCGTTGACTTCCTGCTGGTGCACCTTGTTGGGGAAGTAGTCCTCAAGGGTGCGACCGTTGATCTTCCACTTGCCGGTGCCCGGAACGATCCGGACGCGGGCGATGGCGTTCTTGCGGCGGCCCAGGCCGGCGGCCGGCTGGGGGTCACCGAAGCGGCCGGCAAGGGACTCGGACGTGTAGTCGCCCTCGACTACGTCCGCGGTCTCGGTGGTGTATTCCTCGACGTTGCCCTCGAACTCTTCGACGACAGTCTCGGCGGTGGTCTCGGCCACGATGCTCCTCAGAAGTTTCTTGTCTTAGGGGGTGTGGTGGCCGGAACTACTGCGCGACCTGGGTGATCTCGAACGGCACCGGCTGCTGAGCAGCGTGGGGGTGCACATCGCCCGAGTAGACCTTCAGCTTCGAGAGCATCTGACGGCCCAGGGTGTTCTTGGGGATCATGCCCTTGATGGCCTTCTCGACGGCCTTCTCCGGGTTGTTCGCCAGGAGGTCGTCGTAGCGGACCGAACGCAGACCACCCGGGAAGCCGGAGTGGCGGTACGCCATCTTCTGGGTCGCCTTGTTGCCGGACAGGTGAACCTTGTCGGCGTTGATGATGATGACGAAGTCGCCCATGTCCATGTGGGGGGCGTAAGTCGGCTTGTGCTTACCCCGCAGGAGGGTAGCGGCCTGGGTCGCCAGACGGCCGAGGACAACGTCCTGGGCGTCGATGACGTGCCACTGGCGCGAGATGTCGCCGGGCTTGGGGCTGAACGTACGCACGCGTATGCCTTCGCTTCTTCAGTGGTGGGTCATCCCCGGGGGGTGAGCCCGAGGGACGGGTCCTGACATGGGTCACCACGGACGATCACGACAGCCCTGGTTCACATCGGAGACGCAACCCGTGTGTACCGCTGGTCATCGGCCCGGTGGACCGGCGTAAGGCAAATTCACGTGAGAATGAGCAAGCCAATACGCATAACGAACCAGCAGGGTACCCCTGAAGACCTGGAAGGGTCAAAACGCGGTCCGCGATCCCGTCTCGACGGGGGTTGCGGCGCACTCCGGTTCGGTCCTGGGTGGGGACCCCGTAGTTGTTACGAGTTCCAGAGTAACCCGGATCGGACGCAGTGCTCGACGCGCCAGCAGTCCGGCGAGCGCGCACAGGGTCACCATGTCCCGGAATGCCCGCCTCTTGGCCTCGAACTCCGAGGGCCACGGAATGCCCGCGGTCTGCGGCACCAGCGCCAGCCAGAACCAGGGCGAGCGCGGCATCGAACCCGCCCGCACCCCCGACGCCAGCAGCAGCGGGAGCACCACGATCAGGTAGTGGTCGAAGGAGGGCCGCGACACCAGGAACGCGGCGAGCATCACCATGCAGGCCGTCTCCACCAGCCGCAGCTCACCCGCGTCGCCGTCCGCCTCGACCGGCCGCCGCCAGCGCCGCCAGGTCGCCCACAGCCCGCACCCGGCCCCCGCGAAGGCCAGCGCCACCGCCAGCGCGGCGGGCACCCCCAGCCGGGGCAGCGCCGCGATCGGCGAGGCGTCCCAGGGCAGTGCGTAGGAATCCTGGCCCTGCAACAGGAACGGCAGGGTCTTGGTGAAGAACAGCATCGGGTGCGGCATCATCAGCGCCCCCGCCAGCGAGAGCCCCACCGGCACCCCCACCGCCAGGGCCAGCCCCCGCCACTGCCGCGCCAGGAGGAAGAGCAGCCCGATCGGCACCAGCATCGGCTTGCACGCGATGGCCAGGCCCACCACCAGCCCGGCCGCGGCCCAGTGCTTGCGGTGCGCCAGCAGCAGCGCCACCGGCAGGGCGGCGGCGGAGATGGCCGTCCAGTTCGCGATCAGCACGAGGTTGATGTAGGGCTTGTAGGCCAGGGCGAACAGCGCGAAACCGCCGACCGCGAACCGCGAGCGCACCGGGACCGAGAACAGCCGCAGCGAGGCCCACCAGCCGATGCCGACGAGCCCGGTCATCCCCAGCGGCAGCACGCAGCGCAGCAGCGGCGCCGGCAGCAGAGCCTCGGGAATCGCCATGATCACGGCGCTGGGCAGGTAGAGGAACCGCTTGTCCTCGTACGGGGAGACCCCGGCGAGCAGGGCGTCGGCCGCCTTGACCACGAAGGCGTTGTCCGAGCCCCAGTTCTCCCGCAGGCTCGCCGAGACCGCCACCGACAGCAGGATCACCAGGCCCACGAACCGCCAGGACCGGGGGGCCGGCCGCAGCAGCCAGGCCACCCCCCGGTCCCATGAGGACGGGCTGTCCCACTTCATGACCCAGACACTCGGCCGCAGCCCCACAACGAAGTCCCCTCGACCCAAGCCGGGGGCGGTCTCCCCCTAGCGCTTCCGCTCGACCCTACGTTCGTCCCAGACGGGCTCCGTAGTCTCCCGTACAACACCGTCTGAACCGAAGACCAGGTAACGGTCAAATGTCCTGGCGAACCACCGGTCGTGCGTGACGCACAACACAGTGCCGTCGTACGCCTCCAGCCCGTCCTGCAGCGCTTCCGCCGACTCCAGGTCCAGGTTGTCCGTGGGCTCGTCCAGGAGCAGCGCCGTCGTACCGGCCAGCTCCAGCAGCAGGATCTGGAAGCGCGCCTGCTGGCCTCCCGAGAGCCGCTCGAAGGGCTGCTCGCCCTGGCGCTCCAGCTCGTAGCGGCGCAGGGCGCCCATCGCCTGGCCCAGCGGCTTCGCCGCCTCCGTCCACAGGATGTCGACGAGCGTGCGGCCGAACAGCTCGGGGTGGGCGTGGGTCTGCGCGAAGTGGCCGGGGACCACCCGGGCGCCGAGCTTCCAGGTACCCGTGTGCTTGACGTCCTCGCCCGCCATCAGGCGCAGGAAGTGGGACTTCCCGGAGCCGTTCGAGCCCAGGACCGCGACCCGCTCCCCGTAGAAGACCTCCAGGGAGAAGGGCTTCATCAGCCCGGTGAGCTCCAGGTTCTCCACCGTGAGGGCGCGCACGCCCGTACGGCCGCCCTTGAGCCGCATCTTGATCTCCTGCTCGCGCGGCGGCTCCGGCGGCGGGCCGGCCTCCTCGAACCGCTTGAAACGGGTCTGCATCGCGTGGTAGCGGGAGGCCATGTCCGGGCTGCTCGCGGCCTGGCCGCGCAGGCGCAGCACCAGGGCCTTCAGCCGGGCGTGCTCCTCGTCCCAGCGCCGCTTGAGCTCCTCGAAGCGCGCGAAGCGCTCCTTGCGGGCGGCGTGGAACGTGCCGAAGCCCTCGCCGTGCACCCATACGTCGGAGCCGTTCGGGCTCGCTTCCAGGCTGATGATCTTTTCGGCGGCCTGGGTCAGCAGCTCACGGTCGTGGCTGACGAAGAGCACCGTCTTGCGGGTGGCCGCCAGCTGCTCCTCCAGCCACCGCTTGCCCGGGACGTCGAGGTAGTTGTCCGGCTCGTCGAGCAGCAGCACCTCGTCCGGCCCGCGCAGCAGCGCCTCCAGCACGAGCCGCTTCTGCTCACCGCCCGAGAGCGTGCGCACCTCGCGGAACTGCGCCGTGTCGTACGGGATCGCCAGCGCGGCCATCGTGCAGACGTCCCACAGCGTCTCCGCCTCGTACCCCTGCACGTCGGCCCAGTCGCTGAGCGCCTGCGCGTAGCTCATCTGGGCGGCTTCGTCGTCCACGGTGAGGATCAGCTGCTCGGCCCGGTCCACCGCCTTGGCGGCCTCCCGGATCCGCGGCTGGGCCACCGAGACCAGCAGGTCCCGTACGGTCGTCTCGTCGCGGACCGAGCCCACGAACTGCGACATCACACCGAGCCCACCGCTGACGGTCACTCCTCCGCCGTGCGGCTGGAGCTCGCCGGAGATCATCTTCAGCAGCGTGGTCTTGCCGGCCCCGTTCGCCCCGACCAGGGCGACGACCGACCCCTCCCCCACCCGGAAGGAGACGTCGGGGAGCAGAACCCGCCCGTCGGGAAGGTAGTACTCCAGGTGGCTGGCTTCGAGATGTCCCATGCGGGGCATTGTCCAGGTCCGGCCCCGATCCGCCCAAACGAGTTAGCCCGGTGCCCCTCCTAGCAGCAGCCGGCTCCCGGCAGCGTCCGCAGGTTCCGCGCTTCCTTGCTCCGCGCGGCCAGCAGCTCGTCGGCCGGGTAGCCGACCTCCTCCAGGGTCAGCCCGTGCGGCTTGACCACGTGCACCGAGGAGTCCCGTACGGCCGCGGCCAGCACCTTCCCGGGCCAGTCGGTCGTCCGGTGGCCGTCGCCGACGTGCAGCAGGGCCCCGACCAGCGAGCGGACCATGTTGTGGCAGAAGGCGTCGGCGCGGACGGTCGCGGTGATGATCCCCTCCGCGTCCCGCTCCCAGCTGAGCTGCTGGAGGGTGCGGATGGTCGTGGCCCCCTCGCGCTTCTTGCAGTACGCGGCGAAGTCGTGCTCCCCCACCAGACTGGCTGCGGCCTCGTTCATGGCGTCCACGTCGAGCGGCCACTGGTACCAGAGCACGTGCCCGCGGCGCAGCGGGTCCACGCCGGCCTGGTGGTCGCCCACGCGGTAGGCGTAGCGGCGCCAGATCGCGGAGAACCGCGCGTTGAAGCCGGCGGGGGCCTCCGCGGCCTTCCACACCCGTACGTCGTGCGGCAGCCGCCCGGCGAGGCGGCGCAGCAGCTTGTCCTGGTGCTCGGCCCACACCTCGTCCCGTACGTCGAACTGCGCGACCTGCCCGCGCGCGTGCACGCCCGCGTCGGTCCGGCCGGCCACGGTCAGCTCCACCGGGTCGGGCAGCCGCATGACGGTCTGCAGGGCCGACTCCAGCTCCCCCTGGACGGTCCGCAGCACGCGCTGCTTCGCCCAGCCGGAGAAGTCCTTGCCGTCGTAACTCAGGTCCAGCCTGACCCGGACGTGCCCGGGCTCCACCTCGTCACTCACGTGACAGATCCTCTCTCAGAAACGCAGAACGGGCCCGCCCCGGTAAAGGGGCGGGCCCGTTCGGAGCCGTTCAGCGTGATCCCGAAGCGGGATCAGGCCTCCTTGGTCTCCTCGGCGGCGGGAGCCTCGGCGGCCTCCGCCTCCTTCACGGCGCGCTTGGTGGCGGCCTCGGCCTCACCAGTGGCCTGCTGGGCGACCGTAAGGGCCTCGACCAGCTCGATCACGGCCATCGGGGCGTTGTCGCCACGACGGTTGCCGATCTTGGTGATGCGCGTGTAACCACCGGGGCGGTTCTCGTAGCGCGGGGCGATCTCGGTGAACAGCGTGTGCACGATGCTCTTGTCCGTGATCGTCTGCAGCACCAGGCGACGGTTGTGGATGTCGCCCTTCTTGGCCTTGGTCACCAGACGCTCGGCGTAGGGACGCAGGCGGCGGGCCTTGGCCTCGGTGGTGGTGATGCGGCCGTGCTCGAAGAGCGACTTCGCGAGGTTCGCGAGGAGGTGCTTCTCGTGCGCGGCGCTGCCGCCCAGACGGGCACCCTTTGCGGGACGCGGCATGGTCTTACTCCTTCATATCTGCACCGGCCGTGTCAGGTACCGGTGTCAGTTCCCCCGAGGCGGATGCCGCGGGAAAGTTTCTGGTGGTGCTTAGTACTGCTCGGTCTCGACGAAACCGGCGTCCGCGTCGTCGTCGGCGCCGAAGGCGTCGGCGGCGGCGGTCGGGTCGAATCCGGGCGGGCTGTCCTTGAGGGCCAGGCCCATGCCGGCCAGCTTCGCCTTGACCTCGTCGATCGACTTCGCACCGAAGTTGCGGATGTCGAGCAGGTCGGCCTCGGAGCGGGCGACGAGCTCACCCACGGAGTGGATGCCCTCGCGCTTGAGGCAGTTGTACGACCGAACGGTGAGCTCCAGCTCCTCGATCGGCAGGGCGAGATCGGCGGCCAGGGCCGCGTCCGTCGGCGAGGGGCCCATGTCGATGCCCTCGGCGTCGATGTTGAGCTCGCGGGCCAGACCGAACAGCTCGACCAGGGTCTTACCGGCGGACGCCATGGCGTCGCGCGGGCGCATGGCCTGCTTGGTCTCGACGTCGACGATCAGCTTGTCGAAGTCGGTGCGCTGCTCGACTCGGGTCGCCTCGACCTTGTAGGTGACCTTGAGGACCGGGCTGTAGATGGAGTCGATCGGGATGCGACCGATCTCCTGGCCCAGCTGCTTGTTCTGGACGGCGGAGACGTAGCCGCGACCGCGCTCGACGGTCAGCTCCATCTCCAGCTTGCCCTTGCCGTTGAGCGTGGCGAGGACCAGGTCCGGGTTGTGCACCTCGACACCGGCCGGGGGCGCGATGTCGGCAGCGGTGACCAGGCCGGGACCCTGCTTGCGCAGGTACATCACGACCGGCTCGTCGTGCTCCGAGGAGACGACCAGCTGCTTGATGTTGAGGATGATGTCGGTGACGTCTTCCTTGACACCCGGCACGGTGGTGAACTCGTGCAGGACGCCGTCCACGCGGATGCTGGTGACAGCGGCACCCGGGATCGAGGACAGGAGCGTGCGGCGGAGCGAGTTGCCGAGGGTGTAGCCGAAGCCCGGCTCCAGCGGCTCGATCACGAACCGCGAGCGGTACTCGTCTACGACCTCTTCGGTCAGCGAGGGGCGCTGAGCGATAAGCATGTGGATTCCTTCATTCGTGGACGCCCACTATTTGACGCCCGACGGATCGCGGCCCAGGGGGCCACGGACTACAAGGGTACGGGCGGTACGTCCCCCGCGAGGGGTTCGTACCGCCCGGACACTCAAAGACGCACAGGCGCGAAGCCCGGCGTCGCCGAATCAGACGCGGCGACGCTTGGGCGGACGGCAGCCGTTGTGCGGGGTGGGGGTGACGTCCTGGATCGAGCCGACCTCGAGGCCGGTGGCCTGGAGGGAGCGGATCGCGGTCTCACGGCCGGAGCCGGGACCCTTGACGAAGACGTCGACCTTGCGCATGCCGTGCTCCTGCGCGCGACGGGCGGCCGACTCGGCGGCCATCTGCGCGGCGAAGGGGGTGGACTTGCGCGAGCCCTTGAAGCCGACGTGGCCGGCGGAGGCCCAGGAGATCACGTTGCCCGCGGGGTCCGTGATCGAAACGATGGTGTTGTTGAACGTGCTCTTGATGTGGGCGTGCCCATGAGCGACGTTCTTCTTTTCCTTGCGGCGCACCTTCTTGGCAGCGCCCTGACGACCCTTGGGGGGCATCTAAATCTCCTACGGGAGGTGGTCGGTCCTACAGCGCAAGACCGCTGAACAGGACTACTTCTTGCCCGGCTTCTTCTTACCGGCGATCGCGCGACGCGGACCCTTGCGGGTACGGGCGTTCGTGCTGGTGCGCTGACCGTGCACGGGCAGGCCACGACGGTGGCGAACACCCTGGTAGCACTGGATCTCGACCTTGCGGCGGATGTCGGCCTGGATCTCGCGGCGGAGGTCACCCTCGGTGCGGAGGTTGGCGTCCACGTACTCGCGGATCTTGACCAGGTCCTCTTCGGCCAGGTCACGAACGCGGGTGTCGGGGTTCACACCGGTGGCCGCAAGGATCTCCTTGGACCGGGTGCGACCGACACCGAAGACGTAGGTAAGTGCGATCTCCACACGCTTTTCGCGCGGGATGTCAACACCGGAAACGCGTGCCATTCAATGGCTCCTGTGTGTTCGGGGGTCTTCCGCAGAACCGAACCCCGACCGCCGACCACTCCTGTGTGGGTGGTGGTACGCCCGGGTCCCCGGCCCCCGCCGGAGGTGCCGCCGGCCCTGGTCAGGGCTGGGCGGGTTCTGCGTATGTACGTTTTCTTACGTCGCGCGAAGAACTGCGTAGTGCAGGTCGGTCGGCGTGCGTCAGCCCTGGCGCTGCTTGTGGCGCAGGTTGTCGCAGATGACCATGACCCGACCGTGACGGCGGATCACCTTGCACTTGTCGCAGATCTTCTTGACGCTCGGCTTGACCTTCATGTTGGTGAGGTTCTCCGGGTCAGTGCCACCACCCGCGTCGGGACAGGATGTCCGGACGGGAGTGAAGACAAGATCTACTTGTATCGGTAGACGATCCGGCCACGCGTCAGGTCGTAGGGAGAGAGCTCCACGACAACCCGGTCATCAGGGAGGATGCGGATGTAGTGCATGCGCATCTTGCCGCTGATGTGCGCGAGGACCTTGTGACCGTTCTGGAGTTCCACCTTGAACATCGCGTTCGGGAGGGACTCGATCACGGTGCCCTCGATTTCGATGGCACCTTGCTTCTTGGCCACGCTTCGCCTTTCGAATCGGCTACCTTGATCAGCTCCCCGCCTTCGCATGAGGACATGCGGGTGCAAAGGAGCCGACGAGTCAGTCTACGTCAGGGCCCACTGAAAGACGAATCCGGAAAGTGTGCCCTACAGGATAGATCATCAATCCTGCCCATACCGGTCGGCCCGGCTCGGCCCTACGGGCCCGGCCCGGCCGGCCGCGGCTCAGCCCAGCGGGTCGGGCGCGGTGGTCACGCCGTACTCCGCCAGCTTCGCCTTGCCGCAGTCCGGGGAGGTCAAGACGATCGGTCCCTCCTCGGTCAGGGCGATGGAGTGCTCCCAGTGCGAGGACCAGGTGCCGTCCGTGGTGATGACCGTCCAGTCGTCCGCCAGGACCTCCGTCTGGGCGGTGCCCAGCGAAACCATCGGCTCGATCGCCAGGCACAGGCCGGGGACGAGCTTGATGCCCTTGCCCCGCTTGCGCGAGACGTAGTTCAGCAGGTGCGGGTCCATGTGCATCTCGGAACCGATGCCGTGGCCGCCGTAGTCCTCGATGATCCCGAACTTGCCGAGGCTGTGCTCACCGGTGGTCGGACGCGGCTGCCGCTTGATGTAGGTCTCGATCGCCTTCGAGATGTCCACGAGGCGGTTGCCGAGCTTCATGGCGGCGATACCGGCCCACATGGACTCTTCGGTCACCCGGGACAGCTCCACGAGCTCAGGGGCGTGTCCAGAGCCCACGAAGGCGGTGTACGCGGCGTCGCCGTGCCAGCCGTCGACGATCGCGCCGGCGTCGATCGAAATGATGTCGCCGTCCTTCAGGACCGTCTTGTCGTCGGGGATGCCGTGGACGACGACCTCGTTGACCGAGGTGCAGATGGTCGCGGGGAACCCGCCGTAGCCGAGGAAGTTCGACTTGGCGCCGGCATCCGCGATGACCTTGCGGGCCACCATGTCCAGATCCCGCGTCGTGGCGCCCGGCACGGCCGCCTCACGGGTCGCCGCGTGGATCGCAGCGACGACCAGCCCCGCCTCACGCATCTTCGCGATCTGCTCGGGGGTCTTGATCTGGACCATGACGTACCTGCCACCTTCGGATTCGGGTCTTTCAACAGTACGGCCGCGGCGTCCTGGGGACACCGCGGCCGGGGCTGCACTACAGGTGAACTGCTTCTTGCTACTTCTTCAGGGCGTCCATCGCGCGCTGCGTGACGTCCTTGACCTCGCCGAGGGCGGGGATCGTCACGAGCAGGCCCTGGGCCTTGTAGAAGTCGATGATCGGCTCCGTCTGCGTGTGGTAGACGTCGAGGCGGTTGCGCACCGTGGCCTCGGAGTCGTCCTCACGCTGGTAGAGCTCGCCACCGCACGCGTCGCACACGCCTTCGGTCTTCGGCGCGGCGTAGTCCACGTGGAAGATGTGCTTGTTGTCCTTGCGGCAGGTGCGCCGCCCGGCGATCCGCTTCACGACCTCGTCCTCCTCGACCTCCAGGTCGAGAACGGCGTCGAGCTTGATGCCCTGCGCCTTGAGGATCTCGTCGAGCGCTTCAGCCTGGGAGACGTTGCGCGGGAAGCCGTCGAGCAGGAAGCCGTTCGCGGCGTCCGGCTGCTCCATGCGGTCCTTGGCCATGTCGATCGTGACCTGGTCGGGGACGAGGTCACCCTTCGACATGTAGGCCTGGGCGCGCTGGCCCAGCTCCGTCTTCTGGCTGATGTTGGCCCGGAACAAGTCGCCCGTGGAGATGTGCGGGATCGACAAGGTTTCGGCAAGCACAGTCGCCTGCGTTCCCTTGCCCGCGCCCGGCGGGCCGACGAGGACGATTCGCATCAGCGGAGGAACCCTTCGTAATTACGCTGCTGGAGCTGGCTCTCGATCTGCTTCACGGTTTCCAGACCCACACCCACGATGATCAGGATGCTCGTCCCGCCGAACGGGAAGTTCTGGTTCGCTCCGAAGCCGGCCAACGCCATCGTCGGCACAAGAGCGATCAGACCCAGGTACAGCGACCCCGGCCAGGTGATCCGGTTGAGTACGTAGCTGAGGTACTCGGCGGTAGGCCGACCGGCGCGGATGCCCGGAATGAACCCACCATACTTCTTCATGTTGTCTGCAACTTCCTCGGGGTTGAACGAGATCGCCACGTAGAAGAACGCGAAGAAAACGATCAGGAGGAAGTAGACCGCGATGTAGTACGGGTGGTCGCCCTTGACGAAGTGCTTCTGGATCCAGGTGGCCCAGCCCGCGGTGGAACCGCTGAACTGAACGACCAACGCCGGGATGTAGAGCAGCGACGAGGCGAAGATGACGGGGATGATGCCCGCCTGGTTCACCTTGAGCGGGATGTAGGTCGAGGTACCGCCGTAGGCACGCCGGCCGATCATGCGCTTCGCGTACTGGACCGGGATCCGCCGCTGCGCCTGTTCGACGAAGACCACCAGGCCCACCATGGCGAGGCCGACCAGCATGACGACGCCGAACTCGACCCAGCCGTCCGCGATCTTGCCCTGCTCCTTGATGGCCCAGAGGGAACCGACGAAGCCCGCGGCGATCGAGATGAACATCAGGATCGACATACCGTTGCCGATGCCCCGGTCGGTGATGAGCTCACCGAGCCACATGACGAGGCAGGTACCGGCGGTCATGGTGAGCACCATGACGACGGTGGTGAAGATCGACCGGTCAGGAACGATCTGGTCTTTGACGGAGCACGTCCCGAAGAGGGCTCCGCTGCGGGCGGTGGCGACGAGGCCGGTGCCCTGCAGGATCGCGAGCGCGACCGTCAAATAGCGCGTGTACTGAGTGATCTTCGACGTGCCGGCCTGACCCTCTTTTTTGAGGGTCTCCAGCTTCGGGATGACCACGGTCAGCAGCTGCAGGATGATGCTCGCCGTGATGTACGGCATGATGCCGAGCGCGAAGATCGTGATCTGGAGCAGCGCGCCACCGCTGAACATGTTGACGAGACCGAAGAGGCTGTTGTTGCCCGCCCCCATCTGGTCCACACAGATCTGAACGTTCTTGTAGCTCACGCCGGGTACCGGGATGTGGGATCCGAGTCGGTACAGCACGATCATGGCGAGCGTGAAAAGCAGCTTCTTGCGCAGGTCGGGCGTCTTGAACGCCCGGGCGAACGCGGTGAGCACGGTGCCTCCTGCGACCCCCGCGCTACTGCGTCAGAGGTGACGGTCTGAGGGATCGACGAATGTGTACAAGCAAAGGTGCAGGCCACCTTACCGGCGTCTGCACCTCCCACGGAACGACCAACCGGGGATGCCCCATATGTGAGGCACCCCCGGTCGGGTTTCTAGCTATTTGTCACTGAGTTCGTCTTAGACGAGCTCGGTCACAGAGCCACCAGCGGCGGCAATCTTCTCCTTGGCGGAGCCGGAAACGGCGTCAACCGAAACCTGCAGCGCCACGGAGATCTCGCCCTGGCCCAGGACCTTGACGAGGCTGTTCTTGCGAACCGCGCCCTTGGCGACCAGGTCGGCCACCGTGACTTCTCCACCCTCGGGGTAGAGAGCGCCGAGCTTGTCCAGGTTCACGACCTGGAACTCGGTGCGGAACGGGTTCTTGAAGCCCTTGAGCTTCGGCAGACGCATGTGGAGGGGCATCTGCCCACCCTCGAAGCGCTGCGGGATCTGGTAGCGGGCCTTCTGGCCCTTCGTACCACGACCGGCCGTCTTACCCTTCGACGCCTCACCACGACCGACACGGGTCTTCGCGGTCTTGGCGCCGGGGGCGGGACGGAGGTTGTGGGCCTTCAGCGGGCTGCTCTCAGCCATGTTAGTCAACCTCCTCAACCGTCACGAGGTGGCGGACGGTGTGAACCATTCCGCGGAACTCGGGGCGGTCCTCCTTGACGACGACGTCGTTCAGGCGCTTGAGCCCGAGCGAACGCAGCGTGTCGCGGTGGTTCTGCTTGCTGCCGATGTACGACTTGACCTGCGTGACCTTGAGACGAGCCATTACGCACCCGCCCCAGCACGCGCACGGAGCAGAGCCGCGGGGGCGACGTCCTCGAGGGGCAGACCACGGCGAGCCGCGATCTCCTCGGGACGCTGCAGGCCCTTGAGGGCCGCCACGGTCGCGTGCACGATGTTGATCGCGTTGGAAGAGCCGAGCGACTTCGACAGGATGTCGTGAACGCCGGCGCACTCCAGAACGGCGCGCACCGGGCCACCGGCGATAACACCGGTACCGGGGGCGGCCGGCTTCAGCAGCACGACGCCCGCAGCGCGCTCGCCCGTGATCGGGTGAGGAATGGTGCCCTGGATGCGCGGAACCTTGAAGAAGGACTTCTTGGCTTCCTCGACACCCTTGGCGATGGCCGCGGGAACTTCCTTGGCCTTGCCGTAACCGACACCTACAGTGCCGTCACCGTCGCCCACCACGACCAGCGCGGTGAAGCTGAAGCGGCGACCACCCTTGACAACCTTGGCGACGCGGTTGATCGCGACAACGCGCTCAACGTAAGCGGTCTTCTCGGCGGCAGGGCCACCGTCGCGACCCTTCCGGTCCCGCCGCTCGCCGCCACCGGCACCGCTTCCGCGGCGCTGGGGTCCAGCCATTGGATTACCTCTCTCTGTTACGTCCGTGAGTCCCGGAACCGGGGCTTAGAACTTCAGCCCGGCTTCGCGGGCGGCGTCAGCCAGAGCGGCAATGCGCCCGGCGTATCGGTTGCCACCGCGGTCGAACACGACGGTCTCGACACCCGCAGCCTTGGCACGCTCGGCGACGAGTGCGCCGACGGCCTGGGCCTGCGAGCTCTTGTCGCCTTCGCCACCACGGATCGAAGCGTCCAGGGTCGACGCGGACGCCAGGGTGTGACCCTGGAGGTCGTCGATGACCTGAGCAACGATGTTGCGGTTGGAACGCGTCACGACGAGGCGCGGACGCTCCGCCGTACCCGAGACGTTCTTGCGGATGCGGATGTGGCGGCGGGCCTTGGCGGCACGCTTGTACGCGTCGCCCTTGGCGATCTTTACACCGTATGCCATGGCTACTTACCAGCCTTTCCGACCTTGCGGCGGATGACTTCGCCGGCGTACTTGACACCCTTGGCCTTGTACGGGTCGGGCTTCCGCAGCTTGCGGATGTTGGCGGCGACCTCGCCGACCTTCTGCTTGTCGATGCCCTCGACCGAGAACTTGGTGGGCGACTCGACCTTGAAGGAGATGCCCTCGGGCGCCTCGATCAGGATCGGGTGGCTGTAGCCAAGCTGGAACTCCAGGTTGGAGCCCTTCGCGGCGACGCGGTAACCGACACCGCTGATCTCAAGAGCCTTGACGTAACCCGTGGTCACGCCGGTGATCATGTTCGCCACCAGCGTGCGGGACAGGCCGTGCAGGGCCTTGTTCTGACGCTCGTCGTTGGGGCGGGTGACGTTCAGAACGCCGTCCTCACCCTTGACGATCTCGATCGGCGCCTTGACGGTGAGCGAAAGGGAACCCTTGGGGCCCTTCACAGCCACTGCCTGGCCGTCGATGGTGACGTCCACACCGGCGGGAACCTGGATGGGGAGCTTGCCGATTCGCGACATTGCTTTTCCTCCGTTCCCGACTACCAGACGTAGGCGAGGACTTCCCCACCTACGCCCTTCTTGCCTGCCTGCTGGCCGGTGAGCAGACCGTGGGACGTGGAGATGATCGCCACGCCCAGGCCGCCGAGCACCTTCGGCAGGTTGGTGGACTTTGCGTACACACGCAGACCGGGCTTCGAGATCCGCTTGATGCCCGCAATGGAGCGCTCGCGGTTCGGGCCGAACTTCAGCTCGAGGACGAGGTTCTTGCCGACCTCGGCGTCCTCGACCTTCCAGCCGGTGATGAAACCCTCCTGCTTGAGGATTTCTGCGATGTGCGACTTGATCTTGCTGTGCGGCATCACGACAGAGTCGTGGTACGCCGAGTTAGCGTTACGCAGACGCGTGAGCATGTCTGCGATCGGGTCAGTCATGGTCATGAAGTGGCCTTCGGCCTCTCTCGCCGGGGTTTCCTGTATGCGCCATCCCTCTCCCCACTCAGTGGCGGGACGGGTGCGGTGCGGGGACCTACGGCGTAGTAAGTCGTTATGGGCGGCGGACGCCCAACCACACAAGCCTAAGGCATGCGCGGCCGGGCATCCGCCGACCAGATGCTTACCGAGAGTCTCTGGTTCTCCCCAAGTCCTTGCGGACGAGAGGGAATTACCAGGAGCTCTTGGTCACGCCCGGCAGCTCGCCACGGTGAGCCATCTCACGAAGGCAGACGCGGCACAGGCCGAACTTGCGGTACACGGAGTGGGGGCGACCGCAGCGCTGGCAGCGGGTGTACGCACGCACACCGAACTTGGGCTTGCGGGCAGCCTTCGCGATGAGAGCCTTCTTCGCCATCTCGCTTACGCCTCCTTGAAGGGGAAGCCGAGGTGACGAAGGAGCGCGCGGCCCTCAGCGTCGTTGGTCGCCGTGGTGACCACGGTGATGTCCATACCCCGGGTACGGTCGATCTTGTCCTGGTCGATCTCGTGGAACATGACCTGCTCCGTGAGACCGAAGGTGTAGTTGCCACGGCCGTCGAACTGCTTCGGCGACAGACCACGGAAGTCACGGATACGCGGCAGCGCGAGCGACAGCGTACGGTCCAGGAACTCCCACATGCGGTCACCACGGAGGGTGACGTGGCAGCCGATCGGCTGACCCTCGCGCAGCTTGAACTGCGCGATGGACTTGCGGGCCTTCGTGACGGCCGGCTTCTGACCGGTGATCGTCGTCAGGTCCTTGATGGCGCCGTCGATCAGCTTGGAGTCGCGGGCGGCGTCGCCCACACCCATGTTGACCACGATCTTCACGAGGCCGGGGATCTGCATGACGTTCTCGTAGGAGAACTCTTCACGCAGCTTGCCCGCGATGTCCTCGCGGTACTTCGTCTTGAGACGCGGAGTGGTAGCCATCAGATGTCCTCACCCGTCCGCTTGGCAACGCGGATCTTGTTGCCCTCGTCGTCGAAGCGGAAACCGACGCGGGTAACGACCTTCTGGCCGTCCTTCTCCACAACCAGCTGAACGTTGCTGACGTGGATCGGCGCCTCGGTGATCACGATGCCACCGGTCTGCGAGCCACCAGCGGTCTGGCCGGCCTTGGTGTGCTTCTTGACCCGGTTGACACCCTCGACCAGGACGCGGTTCTCAGTAGGGATGGCCAGAATGACCTTGCCCTGCTTGCCCTTGTCCTTACCGGTGATGACCTGAACCAGGTCGCCCTTCTTGATCTTCATGCTTACAGCACCTCCGGCGCGAGCGAGATGATCTTCATGAACTTCTTCTCGCGCAGCTCACGGCCCACCGGGCCGAAGATACGGGTGCCGCGAGGGTCGCCGTCGTTCTTCAGAATGACGGCGGCGTTCTCGTCAAAGCGGATGTACGAGCCGTCCTGGCGGCGGCGTTCCTTCACGGTGCGAACGATGACCGCCTTGACGACGTCACCCTTCTTCACGTTGCCACCGGGGATCGCGTCCTTGACGGTGGCAACGATGACGTCACCGATGCCCGCGTAGCGGCGACCGGAACCACCGAGAACACGGATGCAAAGGATCTCCTTGGCACCAGTGTTGTCGGCGACACGCAGTCGCGACTCCTGCTGGATCACGTCTATCTCCTGTTTGTCTGCCGGTTCCCGGCGGGGGCATCACTCCGAAGAGCTACCGCCCCCACCGAGCCTGGCGGAACGAACCTGAGGGGCCCCTGGGCTTGTTGCCCAGGGCCTCAGATAATTACTTGGCCTTCTCGAGGATCTCGACGATGCGCCAGCGCTTGCTCGCCGACAGCGGACGCGTCTCCATGATGAGGACGCGGTCGCCGACGCCGGCAGCGTTCTGCTCGTCGTGCGCCTTGAGCTTGTTCGTACGGCGGATGACCTTGCCGTACAGAGCGTGCTTCACGCGGTCCTCGACAGCGACGACGACGGTCTTGTCCATCTTGTCGCTGACGACAAGACCCTCACGGGTCTTGCGGAAGCCGCGGTCAGTCGTCTCAGTCACGTTCTTCTCGCTCATCAGGCGCTCTCCACCGTCTCGATACCGAGCTCACGCTCGTGCATCAGGGTGTAGATGCGAGCGATGTCCTTACGGACGGACTTGAGCCGGCCGTTGTTCTCCAGCTGACCCGTGGCCGCCTGGAAGCGCAGCTTGAACAGCTCTTCCTTGGCCTCGCGCAGCTTGCCAACGAGCTCCTCGTTACCGAGCTCACGCAGCTCGGACGCCTTGGTTCCCGTCGCCATCACGACTCACCTGCCTCGCGCCGAACAATCCGGCACTTCATCGGAAGCTTGTGAGCAGCGCGGGTGAGCGCCTCACGAGCAATCTTCTCGTTCGGGTAGGACAGCTCGAACATGACCCGGCCCGGGTGCACGTTCGCGATCCACCACTCGGGAGAACCCTTACCGGAACCCATGCGGGTCTCGGCAGGCTTCTTCGTCAGGGGACGGTCCGGGTAGATGTTGATCCAGACCTTGCCGCCACGCTTGATGTGGCGGGTCATCGCGATACGAGCCGCCTCGATCTGGCGGTTCGTCACGTAGGCGGGGGTAAGCGCCTGGATGCCGTACTCGCCGAACGAGACCTCAGTACCGCCCTTGGCCATACCGCGGCGCTTCGGGTGGTGCTGCTTGCGGTGCTTGACCCTACGAGGGATCAGCATGTCGGTCAGGCCTCCGTTCCGGTGCTCTCAGCCGGAGCGGCGGCGGGAGCGTCGGCCTTGGGGGCCTCGGCACCAACAGCCTGCTGCGGCTTGCGGCCACCACGGCCGCCGCGCTCGCCACCACGGCCACCACGGCCGGCGGGACGGTCGCCAGCGCCGGCGGCGCCACGGGCCGGGCGGTTACCCGCACGGGCCGCAGCGTTCTCGGCGCGAACCTCGGCGATGTTCTTGACGTCGCCCTTGTAGATCCAGACCTTCACACCGATACGGCCGAAGGTGGTCTTGGCCTCGAAGAAGCCGTAGTCCACGTTCGCGCGGAGGGTGTGCAGCGGCACACGGCCTTCGCGGTAGAACTCGGAGCGGGACATCTCGGCGCCGCCGAGACGGCCGCCACACTGGATCTTGATGCCCTTGGCGCCGGCCTTCATCGTGCCCTGCATGCTCTTACGCATGGCGCGACGGAAGGAGACGCGGGAGGAGAGCTGCTCGGCAACGGCCTGCGCGACCAGCTGAGCGTCAACCTCGGGGTTCTTGACCTCGAGGATGTTCAGCTGGACCTGCTTGCCCGTGAGCTTCTCGAGGTCACCGCGGATGCGGTCGGCCTCGGCGCCACGGCGACCGATGACGATGCCCGGACGAGCGGTGTGGATGTCCACACGCACGCGGTCACGGGTGCGCTCGATCTCAACCTTCGAGATGCCGGCGCGCTCCATGCCGGACGTCATCATCCTGCGGATGGCGACGTCTTCCTTGACGTAGTCCTTGTACAGCTTGTCGGCGTACCAACGCGACTTGAAGTCGGTGGTGATGCCGAGCCGGAACCCGTGCGGGTTTACCTTCTGGCCCATTACCGGGAACCTTCCTTGCTGCTGACGACCACGGTGATGTGGCTGGTCCGCTTGCGGATCCGGTAGGCACGGCCCTGGGCACGCGGACGGAACCGCTTCAGGGTCGGGCCCTCGTCCACGTACGCCTCGCTGATGACCAGCGTGGAGGCGTCCGGGTGGTTGTAGTTGTGTGCGGCGTTGGCGATGGCGCTGTCGAGCACCTTGCCAACCGGCACGCTCGCGGCCTGCGGGGCGAAACGCAGGACCGCCTGAGCCTCCGTGGCATCCATGCCACGGATAAGGTCCACCACTCGGCGGGCCTTCATGGGCGTGACGCGGATGTACCGCGCCTGGGCCCTGGCTTCCATGGTTGTCCCTTCGGTGTAAGTCATAGTCGTAACCACCCCGCCTTTAGCGGCGCTTCGACTTCCGGTCGTCCTTGACGTGGCCGCGGAAGGTGCGAGTCGGCGAGAACTCGCCGAGCTTGTGGCCGACCATCGACTCGGTGACGAACACCGGGACGTGGATCTTGCCGTTGTGCACCGCGATGGTGTGACCCAGCATGGCCGGGATGATCATCGAGCGACGGGACCAGGTCTTGATGACGTTCTTGGTACCGGCTTCGTTCTGTACGTCCACCTTCTTGATGAGGTGTCCGTCGACGAAGGGTCCCTTCTTGAGACTGCGCGGCATCTAAACCCGCTCCTAGCGCTTCTTGTTCGTCTTGCGGCGGCGGACGATGTACTTGCTCGAAGCCTTCTTCGGCGAGCGAGTACGACCCTCCTTCTGACCCCACGGGGAGACCGGGTGACGACCACCGGAGGTCTTACCCTCACCACCACCGTGCGGGTGGTCGACCGGGTTCATCGCGACACCGCGGACGGAGGGGCGAACGCCCTTCCAGCGCATGCGGCCGGCCTTGCCCCAGTTGATGTTCGACTGCTCGGCGTTGCCGACCTCACCGACGGTCGCGCGGCAGCGCGCGTCGACGAGACGGATTTCACCGGACGGCATACGAAGGTGGGCCATGGTGCCCTCCTTCGCCAGCAGCTGCACGGAGGCACCAGCGGAGCGGGCGAACTTGGCGCCGCCACCGGGACGGAGCTCGATCGCGTGGATCGTGGTACCGACCGGGATGTTGCGGAGCGCCAGGTTGTTACCGGGCTTGATGTCGGCCGTGGGGCCGTTCTCAATCCGGTCGCCCTGCTTCAGGTTCTTCGGCGCAATGATGTAGCGCTTCTCACCGTCGGCGTAGTGCAGGAGCGCGATGCGCGCAGTGCGGTTGGGGTCGTACTCGATGTGCGCGACCTTGGCCGGCACGCCGTCCTTGTCGTGACGACGGAAGTCGATCACACGGTAGGCGCGCTTGTGGCCGCCACCCTGGTGTCGAACCGTGATCCGACCGGTGTTGTTACGGCCGCCCTTGCTGTGCAGGGGGCGGACCAGCGACTTCTCCGGCGTGGACCGCGTGATCTCGACAAAGTCGGCGACGCTGGAGCCACGACGGCCCGGGGTCGTCGGCTTGTACTTGCGGATACCCATTTCTCAGTCCTCGTCCGATTCCGGACGACTAGACCTCCGTTAGGAGGCCTGGCCGCCGAAGATGTCGATTCGGTCGCCCTCAGCGAGGGTCACGATGGCGCGCTTGGTGTCAGCGCGCTTGCCGAAACCGGTCTTGGTGCGCTTGCGCTTACCCTGACGGTTGATCGTGTTGACCCCGGTGACCTTGACCCCGAAGACCGCCTCGACGGCCTGCTTGATCTGGGTCTTGTTGGAGCCGGGCGCGACGATGAACGTGTACTTGTTCTCGTCCAGCAGCGCGTAGCTCTTCTCCGAGACAACCGGCTTGATCAGCAGGTCGCGCGGGTCAGTGAAGGTCTTGCTGGTAACGGTCGCCTCAGACATCAGGCGTCGCTCCCTTCGGTCTCATCGGCCTTGGGGCCAGACACGAAGGACTCGAAAGCGGCCTGAGTGAAGACCACGTCGTCAGAGACGATCACGTCGTACGTGTTCAGCTGGCCCGGCTCCAGGATGTGCACCTGGGGCAGGTTGCGGGCGGACAGCCACGCAGCCTCGTCGGCGCGCTCGACGACCAGGAGCACGTTCTTGCGCTCCGAGATCTTGCCGAACAGCGTCTTGGCGGCCTTCGTGGAGGCGGCACCCTCGACCACGCCGGTGACGACGTGGATGCGGGAGTGACGCGCGCGGTCCGAGAGGGCACCGCGGAGGGCGGCGACCTTCATCTTCTTCGGGGTCCGCTGCGAGTAGTCACGCGGCTGCGGGCCGTGGACGACGCCACCGCCGACGAACTGCGGAGCGCGGGTGGAACCCTGGCGAGCGCGGCCGGTGCCCTTCTGGCGGTACGGCTTGCGGCCACCACCACGGACTTCGCCACGACGCTTGGTCTTGTGCGTGCCCTGACGGGCAGCGGCCAGCTGAGCGACGACGACCTGGTGGATCAGCGGAACGCTGGTCTTCGCGTCGAAGATCTCCGCGGGGAGCTCGACGGTACCGGCCTTGTCGCCTGCCGGCGAAAGGATGTCAATGGTGCTCATTAACTCAAGCCCCCTTAACCGCGGTACGGACCAGGACGAGGCCGCCGTTCGGACCGGGGACTGCACCCTTGATGAGGAGCAGACCCTTCTCCGCGTCAACCGCGTGGATGGTCAGGTTCTGGGTGGTGACGCGCTCGTTGCCCATGCGACCGGCCATGCGCATGCCCTTGAAGACACGCCCAGGGGTGGCGCAGCCACCGATCGAACCGGGGGAGCGGTGCTTGCGCTGGACGCCGTGGCCGGCGCCGAGGCCCTTGAAGTTGTGACGCTTCATGACACCGGCGAAGCCCTTGCCCTTGCTGTTGCCCGTGACGTCAACCTTGACGCCGGACTCGAACACGGCAGCCGTGATCTCCTGGCCGAGCGTGTACTCGCTGGCGTCGGAGGTACGGAGCTCCACCAGGTGGCGGCGGGGGGTGACGTCAGCCTTGGCGAAGTGACCCTTGAGGGGCTTGTTCACCTTGCGCGGGTCGATCTCGCCGAAGGCGATCTGGACCGACTCGTAGCCGTCGACGTCGTTCGTACGGACCTGGGTAACAACGCAGGGCCCGGCCTTGACCACGGTGACCGGGACGACACGGTTGTTCTCGTCCCAGACCTGGGTCATGCCGAGCTTCTCGCCCAGGACGCCCTTGATCTGCTTTGCCATCTTTTCCGCGCCTCTCAGAGCTTGATCTCGATGTCAACGCCGGCCGGAAGGTCCAGGCGCATCAGCGAGTCAACGGTCTTGGGCGTCGGGTCGAGGATGTCGATCAGGCGCTTGTGAGTGCGCATCTCGAAGTGCTCGCGCGAGTCCTTGTACTTGTGCGGCGACTTGATGACGCAGTACACGTTCTTCTCAGTGGGCAGCGGCACCGGGCCCGCGACCGACGCACCAGTGCGCGTCACCGTCTCGACGATCTTCTTCGCCGACGAATCGATGACCTCGTGGTCGTAGGCCTTGAGCCGGATGCGGATCTTCTGTCCCGCCATGGCTACTCCGTAGTCCTGTCTGTTGTGGAAACGCTCTGGTTCTCGGCCGGCTGCGGATCGCTCCGCCGCTCTCCTCCGACCCACGCGGTCGGGCGTGTCGCGCTCCCTCTACAGAAAATTCCCATACGGAAATTCCCTCGTCCAAGGGGGCGCGGTCCCAAGACCGCAGATCGGGGGCAAACACCCACCGAGTACCTGGCAGGCACCGTGCTGACGCTTCCCGAAAGATTCCCGTACGTCCGCCCCATTGCTGCCCCGAGAGGCAGGTAGAGCGACGAGTACTGTGGGACTTGCTTCCGGTCCTCCCGGCGGGAGGCGCGCAGCATCGGCACACGGCCGAGCAACTTGAGTAGTCTGCCATACGAGACACGTATGGCGCCAATCGGGCGGAAGAGAATACCCCGCCACGCTGAGTGGTCAAACCGCACCACGCGGCGGGGGTCCCGGTCCCGTGTCCGGCGCCCTCTCAGGAGCGCGAGATCGCGCCGCAGCCCGTCTGGGGTCCGGCGTCCGGGCCGATGCTGCGGTCGTACGGGTCCACCGGGGTTCCGGAGGGCGTGGGCCCGGTGGGAGGGTCCTGGTCGAAGACGGGGTGCAGGAATCCGTCGTGGACGTCACACGCGCTGTTGGACAGGTCCACGTCGACCTTGTCGAGCCAGAGCTTGCCTTCGGTGGCCTGCCACTTGCGCGGGTCGGCCACGGAGAAGGTGATCGCGCGCCGGACGATGGTGCGCTTGACCTCGTCCGCGCCGGGCGTCGCCTTCACGAACGGGTACACGAACGTGTAATCGACCAGCACGCTGGCCCTGCCCGGCCCCTGGCCGGGCTCCACCCACATGCGGCCGCGAACCTTGACCACGTCGCCCGCGGGCTTCAGCTCGGCGGGGTCGGCCCGGGTGACGAGTTGCAGCGGGTCGTTCTCCGCAGTCGGGGCGGCCAGGGCCTGCTCCAGGTGGCCCGGGCTCTTCTTCAGCTTGGGGTCGAGCAGGTCCAGCACCGTCGCGGGGCGCTCGCCGCGCAGGGTCGCCGGGTCCAGGTTGGCCGCGACGAGGAACTGCTTGACCTTCGCCAGCGCGTCGGCGACCTGCTCCTTGCTCATGCCGCCGACGGCCTGGGCCTCCGGTACCTCGATGCCGGCCGCCCCGTCGGCCCACTGGAGGGCCGGGGAGCCCCGGAAGGGGTCGGAGAGGGTGGGCCGGTCCGGGTCCACCGAGGAGGGCGCGGCGGTCGGGCGGGCCGTCTCGGCCGGCAGCGGCTGACCCGCCTTCGAGTCCTGCTCGGCCTTCCCGGTGAGCTTGTCGATGACCAGCTCCGGCCGTACGGCGATCAGCGCGAGCGCTGCGACGAAGGCGACGGCCAGCGCCGCCTTGAGCCGGCGCCCGCCCCTCCCCCGCTCCCGCCGGGCGACACCGGCCCGCCAGGCGGGCGGCTCGGCGGAGCCGCGCCGGGCCTCCTCCTCGCGCAGCCGGGCGGCGACCATGCGCGCCCGCGCGGACGGCTCCTTGGGGGCCTCCCCCGCGCCCGCCTCGGCCTGTGCCAGGAACTGCGCCCACTCCTCGTCGGAGACGGCCGGTATGCCCTCGTCGTTCTTCCCCATGTCCCCCACCCCGCCTGCGGAAGCCCCCGTCACTCGGCGAAGTAGCCGGTGACGTCCGCGATCAGATCGACCGTACCGTCGTTGTTGTAGAAGCTGATCTTCCCGTCGACCACGGGGACGACCACCAGGTTCGGGATCGTCCGGCCGGGGGTGAAGTTCAGGTTCGAGGCGCTGGAGCGCACCGTCCCGCTCGGGTACACGGAGACGTAGCTCGCGGCCGTCGGGTTCGTCGCCGTCACGTTGAGGACCACGGCGGTGACGCCCGTCGCCGGGATCCCCGCCGTACCCGCCACCGGGAGCGTCACGACCCCCTGCGCGCCCGCCTTCGCCTTCGGCACGCCGAGACCCACACGCGTGTCCATCAGCCGCTTCGGACCGATGCTGACGTGCGCCGATCCCCCGTCAGCCTTGGCGAAGTAGCCGGTGACGTCCGCGATCAGGTCGACGCTGCCGTCGTTGTTGTAGAAGCTGACCTTGCCGTCGACCACGGGGACGATCACCAGGTTGGGGATCGTCAGCCCCGGCGTGACGTTCAGGTTCGAGGCGCTGGAGCGGGTCGTGCCGCTCGGGTACACCGAGACGTAGCTCGCCGCCGTCGGGTTCGTCGCCGTCACGTTGAGGACGACGGCGGTGACGCCCGTCGCCGGGATCCCCGCCGTACCCGCCACCGGCAGGGTCGCCACGCCCTGCGCGCCGACCTTCGCCTTCGGCACGCCGAGACCCGCACGCGTGTCCATCAGCCGCTTCGGACCGATGCTGACGTGCGCCGATCCCCCGTCCGCCTTGGCGAAGTAGCCGGTGACGTCCGCGATGAGATCGACCGTGCCGTCGTTGTTGTAGAAGCTGACCTTGCCGTCCACCACCGGGACGACCACCAGGTTCGGGATCGTCTGCCCCGGCGTCACGTTCAGGTTCGAGGCGCTGGAGCGCACCGTCCCGCTCGGGTACACGGAGACGTAGCTCGCGGCCGTCGGGTTCGTCGCCGTCACGTTGAGGACCACGGCGGTGACGCCCGTCGCCGGGATCCCCGCCGTACCCGCCACCGGGAGCGTCACGACCCCCTGCGCGCCCGCCTTCGCCTTCGGCACGCCGAGACCCGCACGCGTGTCCATCAGCCGCTTCGGGGGGACCGGAACGAACGTGGCGGCCTTCGGCACGGGGACCTCCGCGACGACGGTGACCGGCAGGCTCGTGGAGACCTTGCCGTTCAGCGCGGTGGCCTTGACCTGAACCGTGTGGGTGCCGGTGGTCAGCACCGCGTTCGCCGTACGGGCCGTGCCCGCGGCCGTCCCGGCCGAGGCGCCGTCCACCAGGACCTCGAACGAGCCCAGCAGGCCGTCGGCCGTGCTGGTGGTCCAGTCGACCTTCAGGGGGCCGGTGGACTTGAGGGTCGTGCCCGGCCCGGGGACCGTGCCGTTCACCCTGGCGATCTTCAGCTGCTGCGCCGGACCGCTGGTGCGGATCGCGGCGAGCTGGTCGTAGAGCCCACCGCCCGGGCAGATGGTGTTGAAGCCGTCCCGGTGGCCCGAGAGGGTCTTGAACGCGTACGGCTGGCCCACGGTGAACGAGGTGCCCAGGTAGTTCTTCTGGCTGCTGCCGGCCACCAGCGTGGTCGTGCCGTTCAGGTCGCCGTCGTACTGGCCGAGCTTGTAGGCCGCGATCCGGGAGATGGAATCCAGGGCGGCGGCCGAGGCTCCTGCGGTCTGGTGGTCGCCGAGGACGGCGATGCCCATCGACTCGGCGTTCCAGCCGAGGGTGTGCGCGCCCTGGACGGGCTGGTCGATGCCGCCCTTGCGGCCCTCGAAGATCGTGCCGCACTTGTCGATCAGGAAGTTGTAGCCGAGGTCGCGCCACTGCTCGACCTTCACGTGATACTCGTGGATGCCCCGCACGATGGCCGCGGACTGCGAGCAGTCGTACGGTTGCGCGCTCGCGGTGTGGTGGACGAAGGCGGCCTTGACGCTGCCGCCGGGGAGGTATCCGGGGGCCTCGTCGTTCAGGCTCTCGTCGGCCTGCCACTCGACCCGCGTGACCACCGTGGGCTGCGGGGCGGTGGAGGCCGGTCCGGGCGGCAGTGCCTCCGTGGCGAAGGCGGCCGGTTCGGCGGGCAGCTCGCCCTTCTTCGTGGCGGCGCCGCCGGCGGCGGGGTCCACCAGGTTCAGGGTCAGGCCCGCCGGAAGGGCCGCGCCGCCCTTCACCCGCACCTCGGCGCCGTTCGACGGGCCGACCCACACCGGCTCGGTGGCGCCGGGCGCGCCGGGGCGCTTGCCGTCGAGGCCGGGCTGCACCGGGTCCAGGGTGATCCACCGGGACCACTTCCCGGTCTCCGAGCTGCGGGAACGGGCCTCGATGGCGCCGTTCACCCTGGCCTCGGGGTCCGTCCAGGACACGCCGAGGAGGCCGAAGAGGTCCGTGTCCTGCTGGGCGAGCACGGCCTCGCCGGAGCCCTTGGACTTCAGGGCGAGCCGGTCGACCCCGGTCTTCGCCCGGCCCGGCTGACCGGCCGCGGCGCTGTAGGCCTTCGCCCCGCCCCGCGCCTCATCCGGCGCCTTCCCCTCGGGGAGGGCCGGTCCGGATCCGCCCGCCACTCCCTGGAACCCGAGCACCGCCGCCACACCGAACGCGGCGGCCAGCGCCGTACCGCGCACACGACCCAGTCTCAACTCGTACCCGACCCCTGTTGCGAACACCTCGGACGACCCATCCGACCGCCCGGATGCTACTGGCAGGCGTACGGGACGAGGCGGGCGGGGGCCTCAGTGGTGGCGCCAGAGCACCCATTCGTGCAGCGTGTTCACCTTGGCCACGTACCAGCCCTTGGGGGCGTCCGGCCAGGAGTCCTCCGGCTTGGCGTCCTTCGAGGTCAGGCGCAGTACGGCCGCGTCCGCCGCGGCGGGCGGCTGGTCACCGTGCTCCAGGTTCCTCGTCCAGACCCGGCCCTCGTACACCTCGTACGCCTGGGCCATCCGCAGGCCCCAGTCGACGTCCTCGTCCATCACCAGGTTCTCCCCCGGCTTGAGGTCCGCGGACTGGGTGAAGCCGGTGGCCAGGTACTTGCGGATCTTCCGGTGCGGCTCGGCCACGTTCGAGGTGACCGTGGTCGTCGCGTACGTGGCGAACAGGGCCAGCGACACCGCGACGGCCCACACCACCCGGCGTCCGCCGGCCAGCCGGAACATCACGCAGGCGGCGAGCACCAGCAGGGCTCCGGCGAGCGTCCGCCACATGTGCAGCTTCGTCCACTCCGAGGCCAGGAACAGCGCGTCCGGCATGGCCCACGGGATGATCCAGCGCGCGTAGAGGCCCTTGCCGACCACCATGATCACGAACTCGGCGGTGACCACGGTGAACACCACCGCGCTCAGCACCAGCCGCAGCAGGGCTCCGGTCCGTGCGCGCCACAGCGCGGCGACGCCGACCACGAAGAACGCCGGCACGAGCACGGCCAGGTACCGGGCGTAGATCCAGTTGTCGATCCGCTTGTCCCCGGGCAGTCCGGCGGCCGCCGCGAGCGCGATCCCGCACAGCAGGGCGACCATGGCGAAGGAGACCACCCGCGAGGCCCGGGTGAAGCGGGGGCTGAACACCGCGAACACGCACAGGGCGAGGGCGATCGCGCCGAAGCCCCAGGAGGAGACCGAGAAGTACCAGAGCTGGCCGATCGTACGGGTCACCGTGCGGCGCAGCAGCTCGGGCTCGACGAGGTTGTCCATCACCTGCGTGCCGACCGAGCTCGGCGGGGTGTCCTTGAACTGCGCCTCCAGCCAGGTGGCGAGGAGTTTGGCGCCCAGCACGGAGACGGCGAGGCCGCCCCAGGCGGCGAGCGTGGAGCGCAGCGGCGCCCACTTGAAGACCAGTGCGCCCAGGAACACCAGGGCGGTGATGGCCACGACCACGCCGCCGCGGTCGTGCACCGCCATGGAGTAGCCGGCCAGCAGGCCGGCCCCCGCTCCGTACCAGGTGCGGCGGCGCGGCTCGCCGTCGCTGAGCCAGCCGTGCAGGGTGATCAGCCAGCCGAGGAGGACCACCGGGAGCACGGTGTCGGACATCGCGAACTCGGAGTAGAAGACCACGGGCGGCATCAGCGCGGCCGCCGTGGCGATCAGGAAGGAGAGCCCCCTGGGCAGGTCGAGCCTGCGCAGGGCCACGTAGGCCAGGGGGAAGACCAGCGCGTTGAGCAGCGTGTTGATGCCCATGACCAGCTGGTACGCGGTGACCGGGTCGTCCGCGATGCGCAGGGCCGGGGAGAGCAGCAACGGGTAGCCGCCGGGGATGACCGAGCCGACGGGCATCTCGGTCGTCGGCCGCCCCGCGAGGACCCGGGCCAGGACGAGGTACGAGGGCTCGTCCGCGTGGACCGAGGGGTAGCTGTTGCCCCACACCAGGGAGAGCCGGAACAGCACCTGCGTCAGGTACCCGGTGACCAGGGCCGCGGGCCAGAACCACCGCCGGCGCAGAGCGGAGTCCCGCAGGGCGAGCAGCCGCTCGGTCCCGGCGGGCTTGCCGCTCCGGTCAGGGGCGGACGCGTCCTTCGTTCCGGCCGCGTCCATCGTTTCGGTTCCCGACTGCACCCCTGGCACTTCCTGTTCTGGTTGGACTGCCGGGCAGGCTCAGCTCTGCCCGGTGGTGAACGCGTGCCGGGCCAGGTTCTTGGCGCCCTCACGGTTCCCGCGGCGCAGCGCCCCGGGGAGCATCGTGATCGCGTGGAAGCGGGAGGCACTGTGGATGCGGGCGGCGCGGGCGGCCTTGGGCCAGCCGCGGGCGGCCATCCGGTCGGCGACCGCCTCGAAGTAGCGCGCCTGCTCGGTGAAGCGGGTGCCGGTGAAGGCCTGGACCGAGGACTCGCTGACGGCGTGCCGGCGGTACTGGAAGACGGTGGCCGAGGCGTCGATCACCATCGCCTCGCCGAGTTCGAGCAGGTCGACCACGAGCGCGAGGTCCTGGACCACGGAGTACTCGGACTGGAAGTTCACCTTGCGCAGGGCGTCACCGCGCCAGGCGATGGACGGGAAGTACAGCCAGTTCCCGCGCAGCACGCTGACGGCGAGCTCCTCGCCCGCCATCGTGCGGTTGCCCTTGACCTGCGGGGCGTAGAGCCTGCGCTTGACGTTGTCGGCGAGTCCGGCGGTGACCCGGCCCTCGCCGTCGATGACCTCGACGCCGGGCTGGATCATGCCGATGCCCGGCTGGGCCTCGGCCAGGCCCCGTACGGTCTTCAGGTAGTCCGGGTGGAGCACGTCGTCGCAGCCCATGATGACGACGTAGTCGGCCTCGGAGAGGCGCACGCACTTCTTGAAGTTCTCGTTGATGCCGAGGTTCTGCTCGTTGCGGGTGTACTGGACCCGCTCGTCGCCCAGCTCCGCGAACCAGCCGGGTACGTCCGGCTCCTTGCCGTCGTCGATCACGACGAGTCGGAAGTCCGGGTCCGTCTGCGCCAGGATGCTGCGGACCGCGTCCTGCATCAGCCGGACGTCCCCGTAGTAGGGGAGCATGAAGTCGAAGGTCACCACGGTGATTCCTCAGGCCTTGACGGAGTCTGCGGGTTCGGTGGCCGGCGCCTCGGGCTCGACCGGGGCGGCGGGTTCGACCGGGGCGGGCTGACGGACGGCGTCCGGGCCGAGGCGCTCGTCGTTGTGGCGCGCGCCCTCGCTGAGGGCCACCGTCCGGGCCAGGTCGGTGATCTTCTTCTCGAGCGAGCGGAAGCGCAGGAAGGTGTTGAGCGTGAGGAAGCCCATGGCCAGGACCATCACGTACAGCACCAGGTCGGTGCCGCGGCCGACGCCGAGCTGGTGGGCCAGCCAGGTCACGTCGGTGGGCCGCAGGACGGCGTACACGTTGACGAGGACGAACACCGAGAAGGCGATGCGCTTCCAGGCACGGGTCTTCGCCTGGTCCCAGTTGCGTATGAACATGAGGGCCAGCGACACGGAGCCCAGGATGAGCACCAGCTGGATCCAGAAGTACTTCATCGGCGGCCACGCTCCCGCAGGGTGATGTCGAAGAGGATGTTGACGCCGTTGATCAGGGACTGACCCTTGGCGCGCGAGTACTCGGTGTAGAGGATGTCCACGGGGACCTCGACGACGCGCAGTCCGGAGCCGGCCAGGTAGCCGACGATCTCGGAGGCGTGGGCCATGCCGTTGTGCGTGATCTGCAGCTTCTCCGCCGCGGCGCGGCCCAGGACGCGCAGACCGTTGTGCGCGTCGGTGAGGTTGAGCTTGCGGGCGGTCGGGCTGACGGCGGCGGCCGTGCGCAGCACGACCCGCTTGATCCACGGCACCTGGCCGTTCTGCTCGATGAAGCGGGAGCCGAGCACCACGTCGGCCTCGTCGGAGCGCAGGACGGCGACCATCTTCTCGACGTCGTGGGTCTGGTGCTGGCCGTCCGCGTCGAACGTGGCGAAGTAGCGGGCTCCCGGCTGGGAGAGGGCGTACTTCAGGCCGGTCTGCAGGGCCGCGCCCTGGCCGAGGTTGACCGGGTGCTGCACCAGGTGCGCACCGGTGGAGGCGATGTGCTGCGCGGAGTCGTCCGAGCTGCCGTCGTCGACGACGACTATGTTCGGAAAGGTCTTGCGCGCTCCCTCGACGACACCGGCGATCACCTGGCCCTCGTTATAGGCCGGTATGACCAGCCAGACATCGTCGTATTGGGACACGGTAGCTCCAGCGGAATGTGGCACATACGAGTGCTCGGGGGTCTGTGGGACTTCGGAGGCGGGCACGGTCACGTCCCTGCGGCGCCGGCGCCCAGCGGGCTCGCGACGTCCGTCCGCCCGGGAGCGTCGCCGGCTCCCGGAACGGCTTCCGGGAACTTCAGTCTCAGCGCTGTCAGCATAGCGACGACGGTGGCGACGGAGCCGAGAGCATAGGCCAGGATCACCCGCAGAGCCACGTCACCGGGGGCGAAGGTGACGCCGACCAGCACGGCGGTACCGATGGCCCAGCAGAGCAGCTGCAGGTTGTGTCGCTTGAATACCATCAGCGCCTGACCGAGCACCATCGCGAACATGTACGCCACGGTCCCGGCGGACAACAGGAAGAAGTCGAAGCAGCCCAGCGCCGGCTTGGCGCCGAAGAGCACGCCGATCAGCCAGGGGCCGAGCACGGTGGCGGGGATGCCGCCGAGCAGGCCGAGCGCTCCGACGACCATGCCGATCCGGCGCAGCATCGCCGAGAAGGCGGCCCGGTCGCCGGCCTGGAAGGCGGCGCTGAGCCCGTTGAGCAGGGAGGCCTGGAGCGAGCCGAAGACGAAGAGCGGTACCCGGGCCAGGACCAGGGCGTTCAGCAGGGCCGCGATCAGCACGCTGTCCGTGGGGGCGAGCAGCTTGGTGCTCATCACGGCGGCGTTGACCACGACCTGGGACAGCAGGGTCGAGCAGATCAGCAGGCCCAGACCGGAGGTCAGCTCGCGCCAGGCGATCTCCTCGCCCGGTTCGACGACGCGCAGCAGCGCGGGCAGCGTGACCAGGGCGGCGATGACCGGAGCCAGCGCCAGTACGAGGCTGAAGGCCAGCGCGGAGTCCGGTATGACCACGGCGCAGCCGAAGGCGAGCACGATCCGCAGCCCGCCGTCGATGGCGAGCTGGGTGCCGTACGCGCCGAACCGGCCGAGGCCGGCCAGTACCCCGCGGGTGAGGTAGCAGACGGCCATGCCGGTGAAGGCACCGCCGAGGGCCGCCACCAGGGCCCGGTCCCCGTGGAAGAGCAGGTCCGCGAGGGGGCCGGCGGCGGCGGTGAGGACGAGCAGGGTCGCGCCGAGGATCGCCGCGGTGAGCAGGGTGGCCCGGCGCAGGACGGGGGCCGCCCCGTGCCCGTCGACCGCGCGGGCGGCGACGATCCGGGTGAGTTCCTGCTCGATGGGGAAGAAGATGCCGAGCCCGATCGCCATCACGATCGTCCACAGCACCGAGACGTTCGCCATGGCTTCCGTGGACAGGCTGTGGCCGGCCACGCCGAGGTGGACGTACGAGGCCGCCCCGAGCACGACGGTGCCGCCGGCCACCGCAACGGTGCCCGGCGGCAGGGCCGCGCTGATCTTGCTCAGCAGGCTCTTCATCCCGAGCTGCCGTTCCTGTCCGCGCCCTCGGGCGCTGCGAAGGCGGGCAGTGCCAGGGCCGCTGCCAGCTGCTCGCGCCAGTCGGCGAGCGGGGGCAGGCCGGCTCCGGCCCAGCGGTCGTGCGCGAGCACGCTGAACGCCGGCCGGACGGCGGGGCGTACGAACGCGGAGGAGTCGGTGGGGCGGATCCGCTCGGGGTCCAGACCGCTCAGCCGGTAGGTCTCGCGGGCCAGTCCGAACCAGGTGGTCCGGCCGCTCGCGGTGCCGTGGTAGACCCCGCCGGGGGCGCGGCCCGCCAGGGCGGCCTGCCCGAGCTCGACGAGGCGGCCGGCCAGCGCGTAGGACCACGTGGGCTGGCCGTGCTGGTCGTCGACCACGTCGAGGGTGTCCCGCTGGGCGGCGAGCTTGAGCATGGTGGCGACGAAGTTCGGGCCGTGCTCGCCGTACAGCCAGGCGGTGCGGACCACGTAGCCGTGCTGCGGCAGCAGCTCGGCCACGGCCTGCTCGCCGACCAGCTTGGAGCGGCCGTACGCGTTGACCGGGCCGGTCGCGGAGTCCTCGGCGTACGGCTGCTCGGCGTCGCCGGGCAGCACGTAGTCGGTGGAGACGTGCAGGAGGCGGGCTCCGGCCGCGGCGCAGGCCTCGGCCAGGACGCGTACGCCGGTGCCGTTGACGGCGGTGGCGGCCTCTTCGGCGCTCTCCGCACCGTCGACGTCGGTCCAGGCGGCGCAGTTCACGACCACGGCAGCGCCCTCGACGGCGGCCCGGACGGCGGCCGGGTCGGTGATGTCGAGGTCGGTGCGGCCCAGGCCCGTCGCGGCGATGCCGGCGTCCTTGAGGACGGCCAGGACGTCCTGGCCGAGCATGCCGGCGGCGCCGGTGACGACCCAGCGGGCGCCCTCGGTGCCGTTCGGGACGTCGGTGCCCTCAATACCGTTGTTGCTCTTGCTCACGTCCGCGGCGGTCACTTCTGCAGCGCTGCCTTGGCCTTCAGGGGCTCCCACCAGGCGCGGTTCTCGCGGTACCAGGCGATGGTCGACGCGATGCCTTCCTCGAAGGTGACCTGCGGGGCGTAGCCGAGCTCCGAACCGATCTTGCTGATGTCGATGGAGTAGCGCAGGTCGTGGCCCTTGCGGTCCTCGACGCGCTCGACCATCTCCCAGCCCAGGCCCGCGGCCTCCAGCAGGACGCCGGTGAGCTCCTTGTTGGTGAGCTCGACGCCGCCGCCGATGTTGTAGACCTCGCCGCCGCGGCCCTTGCGCATGGCCAGGTCGATGCCGCGGCAGTGGTCGGAGACGTGCAGCCAGTCGCGCACGTTGCCGCCGTTGCCGTACAGCGGGACCTTCTTGCCGTCCATCAGGTTGGAGACGAACAGCGGGATGACCTTCTCCGGGAACTGGTAGTGCCCGTAGTTGTTGGAGCAGCGCGTGACCACGACGTCCATGCCGTGCGTGCGGGCGTAGGCCAGCGCGAGCAGGTCGGAGGAGGCCTTCGAGGCGGAGTACGGGGAGTTGGGCACCAGCGGCCACTCCTCGGTCCAGGAGCCCTCGCTGATGGAGCCGTAGACCTCGTCGGTGGAGATGTGGACGAAGCGGCCGACGCCGTGCTTGCGGGCGGCGTCCAGGAGGACCTGGGTGCCCACCACGTTGGTCATCACGAAGGGGCCCGCGCCGGCGATCGAGCGGTCCACGTGGGACTCGGCCGCGAAGTGCACGACGACGTCGTGGCCGGGCATCACCTGGTCGACGGCCTCGGCGTCGCAGATGTCACCCTTGACGAACGAGTAGCCGGCGTGGCCGGCAACCGGGGCGAGGTTGGCTTCGACGCCGGAATACGTCAGCTTGTCGAAGACGGTGATCTGGGCCGTGGGGTCCGAACCGAGCTGCTGGCGGACGAATTCTGAACCGATGAAGCCGGCGCCGCCGGTCACAAGGATGCGCATAATACAAACAGTCTAGCCGCTCGCCTACTCCGCCACGGCCGTCCGCCCGCTCCCTCCGGGCCCGGACGGCGCGCCTCCGCCGGTCTCGCATAGGGTTGTGCTCATGCGTGGAATTCTCTTGGCCGGCGGCACCGGATCCCGACTCTGGCCGCTGACGCGGGCAGTGTCGAAGCAGCTGCTGCCCGTCTTCGACAAGCCGATGATCTACTACCCGCTCTCGACGCTGGTCATGGCCGGGATCAGCGAGATCCTCGTCATCACCACCCCGGAGGACCGCGACCAGTTCGAGCGCCTGCTCGGCGACGGTTCGCAGTTCGGCATCCGGCTGGAGTACGCCGTCCAGGAGCGCCCCGAGGGCATCGCCCAGGCCTTCGTGCTCGGCGCCGACTTCATCGGCGACGACTCCGTCGCCCTGATCCTCGGCGACAACATCTTCCACGGCAGCGGCCTCGGCACCCGCCTGGCGGAGCACACCGACTCCAAGGGCGGCCGGGTCTTCGCGTACCCGGTGGCGGACCCGACGGCGTACGGCGTGGTCGAGTTCGACGAGAACGGCCAGGCCATCTCCATCGAGGAGAAGCCGGCCCAGCCCAAGTCCCGTTACGCCGTGCCCGGCCTGTACTTCTACGACAACCGCGTCGTGGAGATCGCCCGCGGCCTGAAGCCCAGCGCCCGCGGCGAGCTGGAGATCACCGCCGTCAACGACGCGTACCTCCAGGCCGGTGAGCTGAATGTCACCATCCTCGACCGCGGTACCGCCTGGCTGGACACCGGCACCTTCGTCTCGATGGTGCAGGCCTCGGAGTTCGTGCGCGTGATCGAGGAGCGCCAGGGCTTCAAGATCGGCTGCATCGAGGAAGCCGCCTGGCGTGCGGGTCTCATCGACTCCGCGCAGCTGCGCGCACTGGCCGAACCGCTGGTCAAGAGCGGCTACGGCGACTACCTGATCGGTCTGCTGGAAGAGGAGGCCGCACGATGAAGTTCCGCGAACTCTCCATCGAGGGCGTTTTCGAGATAACGCCCCAGCAGCACGGTGACCCGCGCGGCATGTTCATGGAGTGGTACCGCTTCGACCACCTCGCCGAGGTCGTCGGGCACCCGCTGAACCTGGCGCAGGCCAACCTCTCGGTCTCCCAGCGCGGCGTGGTCCGCGGCATCCACTTCGCCGACGTCCCGCGCGGCCAGGCCAAGTACGTCACCTGCGTGCGCGGCGCCGTGCTGGACATCATCGTGGACATCCGGGTCGGCTCCCCGACCTTCGGCCGCTGGGAGGGCGTCCGGCTGGACGACGTGGACCGCCGCGCCGTCTACCTCCCCGAGGGCATGGGCCACGGCTTCTGCGCGCTCACCGACGACGCCACCCTGTCCTACCTCTGCTCGGAGACGTACAACCCGACGGGCGAGCACTCGGTCCACCCGCTCGACCCCGACCTGGGCATCGACTGGCCGGCCGACGTCCCGCTGCTGTCCGCCCGTGACGACGCGGCCCCCTCGCTGGCCGACGCCGCCGCGTCCGGCCTGCTGCCGGACTACGCCGCCTGCATGGAGTTCACGGAGTCCCTGCGGGTGAAGTGACCGCCGCGCACGGAGCGCCGTACGCGAAGAGGGCCGTACCCCCGGGGGTGCGGCCCTCTTCGCATGCCCGGCCGCGGCGCGCAGGCTCGTAGCGCGGGCCCCGTACGACGAAGGGCCCCTTCCCCGTCGCGTGAACGACGGGGAAGGGGCCCTCCTGTCAAACATGGTGCCCGCGTCAGCGAGCTACCAGGTCAGAACACGAATTACTTCGTGATCTTGGTGACCTGGCCGGCGCCCACGGTACGACCACCCTCACGGATGGCGAACTTGAGGCCCTCCTCCATGGCGACCGGCTGGATCAGCGCGACCGTCATCTCGGTGTTGTCGCCCGGCATGACCATCTCCGTGCCGGCCGGCAGGGTGACAACACCCGTGACGTCGGTGGTACGGAAGTAGAACTGCGGACGGTAGTTGTTGAAGAAGGGGGTGTGACGGCCACCCTCGTCCTTCGACAGGATGTAGGCCTGGGCCTCGAACTCGGTGTGCGGGGTGACCGAACCGGGCTTGATGATGACCTGGCCGCGCTCGACGTCCTCGCGCTTGATGCCACGGAGGAGCAGACCGACGTTCTCGCCCGCCTGGCCCTCGTCGAGCAGCTTGCGGAACATCTCGATACCGGTGACCGTGGTGGTGGTCTTGGTCTCCTTGATACCGATGATGTCGACGGTCTCGTTGACCTTCAGGACACCACGCTCGATACGGCCGGTGACGACGGTACCGCGACCGGTGATCGTGAAGACGTCCTCGACGGGCATGAGGAACGGCAGCTCGGTGTCACGCGGCGGGGTCGGGATGGCCTCGTCGACGGCGGTCATGAGGCCGAGAAGCTTCTCGCCCCACTCCTTGTCGCCCTCGAGCGCCTTGAGCGCCGAGACGCGGACGACCGGAAGGTCGTCGCCCGGGAACTCGTAGTCGGAGAGGAGCTCACGAACCTCGAGCTCGACGAGCTCCAGGATCTCCTCGTCGTCCACCATGTCGGCCTTGTTCAGGGCGACGACGATGTACGGAACGCCGACCTGGCGGGCCAGGAGCACGTGCTCCTTGGTCTGCGGCATCGGGCCGTCGGTGGCGGCGACCACGAGGATCGCGCCGTCCATCTGCGCGGCACCGGTGATCATGTTCTTGATGTAGTCCGCGTGACCCGGGCAGTCGACGTGGGCGTAGTGACGCGCCTCGGTCTGGTACTCGACGTGCGCGATGGAGATGGTGATACCGCGCTGGCGCTCTTCGGGAGCCTTGTCGATCTGGTCGAAGGCCGAGGCCTCGTTCAGGTCCGGGTACGCGTCGTGCAGCACCTTGGTAATGGCGGCCGTGAGGGTCGTCTTACCGTGGTCAATGTGACCGATGGTGCCGATGTTGACGTGCGGCTTAGTCCGCTCGAACTTCGCCTTCGCCACGGGGTCCTCCTGGAGAGTGGTTCTGTACGCCTTACTCATCGGCGCCAGGTGATCTTTGCTGGAAAGCCGGTTCCCCGGGGCAACGGGAGGGTTACTCCTGTTGCCCCAGAGGCTCCGGTGACAAGCCTAAAGCGTGTACTCGGAAGAGTTACTCGCCCTTGGCCTTCGCGATGATCTCCTCAGCGACGTTCCGGGGAACCTCGGCGTAGGAGTCGAACTGCATCGAGTAGCTGGCGCGACCCGAGGTCTTGCTGCGGAGGTCTCCGACGTAGCCGAACATCTCCGAGAGGGGCACGAGGCCCTTCACGAGGCGAGCGCCGTGACGCTCCTCCATGGCCTGGATCTGGCCACGGCGGGAGTTGATGTCACCGATGACGTCACCCATGGACTCCTCCGGCGTGGTGACCTCGACGGCCATCATCGGCTCGAGGAGCACGGGAGAAGCCTTGCGCGCGGCCTCCTTGAAGGCCTGCGAACCGGCGATCTTGAAGGCGAGCTCGGAGGAGTCGACCTCGTGGTAGCCACCGTCGAGAAGGATGACGCGAACGCCGGTCATCTCGTAGCCGGCGAGGATGCCGAACTTCATGGCTTCCTGCGCACCCGCGTCGACCGAGGGGATGTACTCCCTCGGGATGCGGCCACCGGTGACCTTGTTCACGAACTCGTACGCCGGACCGTCGGCCTCGAGGATCGGCTCGATCGCGATCTGCACCTTGGCGAACTGACCGGTACCACCGGTCTGCTTCTTGTGGGTGTAGTCGTGACGCTCCACCGTCTGGCGGATCGTCTCGCGGTAAGCGACCTGCGGCTTGCCGACGTTGGCCTCGACCTTGAACTCGCGCTTCATACGGTCGACCAGCACCTCGAGGTGCAGCTCGCCCATACCACCGAGGATGGTCTGGCCGGTCTCTTCGTCCGAGTGAACGTGGAAGGAGGGGTCCTCCTCCGCGAGAGACTGGATGGCGACACCCAGCTTCTCCTGGTCACCCTTGGACTTGGGCTCGATGGCGACCTGAATGACCGGGGCCGGGAAGTCCATGGACTCCAGGATGACCGGGTTCTTGTCGTCACACAGCGTCTCACCGGTGGTGGTCTGCTTCAGGCCCATGACGGCGACGATGTCACCGGCGCCCACCGCTTCGATCTCCTCACGCTTGTTCGCGTGCATGCGGTAGATCTTGCCGATGCGCTCCTTCTTGCCCTTGACGGAGTTCAGCACCGAGGTGCCGGCCTCCAGGCGGCCCGAGTAAACCCGGACGAAGGTGAGCTTACCGAGGTGCGGGTCGCGCATGATCTTGAACGCGAGCGCCGCGAGGGGCTCGTCGTCCGAGGGCTTGCGCTTCACGACGACCTCGGCGTCCCGGACGTCGTGGCCTTCGATGGCCTCGATGTCCAGGGGCGACGGGAGGTAGCGGACGACGGCGTCGAGCAGGGGCTGAACGCCCTTGTTCTTGAACGCCGTGCCACAGAACACCGCGGTGACGGTGGCACCCTTGTCGCCCTTGGAGCCGATGATGATGCGACGCACAGCGGCGTGCAGCTGCTCGACGGTGGGCTCGACGCCCTCCAGGAACAGCTCCATGATCTGGTCGTCGTTCTCGGCGACGGTCTCGACGAGCTTCGCACGCCACTCTTCAGCGGCTTCGGTGTGCGTGGCCGGGATGTCGACGATGTCGTACATCTCGCCCTTGGTCGCCTCGGCGGACCAGACGAACGCCTTCATGGTGACCAGGTCGACAACGCCCTGGAAGTCCATCTCGGCACCGATGGGGAGCTGCATGACGATCGGAACCGCACCGAGGCGGTCCTTGATCATGTCGACGCAGCGGTGGAACTCGGCGCCGGTGCGGTCGAGCTTGTTGACGAAGCAGATGCGCGGCACGCCGTAGCGGTCCGCCTGACGCCAAACGGTCTCGGACTGCGGCTCGACGCCGGCCACACCGTCGAACACGGTGACGGCGCCGTCGAGGACGCGGAGCGAACGCTCCACCTCGACGGTGAAGTCGACGTGACCCGGGGTGTCGATGATGTTGATGGTGTGGTCAACATCTTCGAGCGGCCAGTGGCAGGTGGTAGCGGCAGACGTGATGGTGATACCACGCTCCTGCTCCTGCTCCATCCAGTCCATCGTGGCAGCGCCGTCGTGGACCTCACCGATCTTGTAAGACACACCGGTGTAGAACAGGATGCGCTCGGTGGTGGTCGTCTTGCCCGCGTCGATGTGAGCCATGATGCCGATGTTGCGCACCTTGGCCAGGTCAAGCGAAGTGGTAGCCATATCGGCTCAGTCTTCTCTCGGTCTCGATGTGGGTTCGGACTACCAGCGGTAGTGCGCGAAGGCCTTGTTGGACTCGGCCATCTTGTGCGTGTCTTCGCGCTTCTTGACAGCAGCGCCAAGACCGTTGGAGGCGTCGAGCAGCTCGTTCATGAGGCGCTCGGTCATCGTCTTCTCGCGGCGGGCGCGGGAGTAACCCACGAGCCAGCGCAGCGCGAGGGTCGACTGACGACCCGGCTTGACCTCGATCGGCACCTGGTAGGTGGCGCCACCGACACGGCGGGACTTGACCTCGAGCGACGGCTTGACGTTCTCCAGCGCGCGCTTCAGCGTGATGACCGGGTCGTTGCCGGTCTTCTCGCGGAGGCCTTCCATGGCGCCGTAAACGATGCGCTCGGCGGTGGAGCGCTTGCCGTTCAGGAGGATCTTGTTGATGAGCGACGTCACCAGAGGAGATGCGTAGACCGGGTCGATGATGACCGGGCGCTTCGGGGCGGGGCCCTTACGAGGCATTTTTTACTTCTCCTTCTTGGCGCCGTAGCGGCTGCGGGCCTGCTTGCGGTTCTTGACAGCCTGGGTGTCAAGCGCACCGCGGATGATCTTGTAACGAACACCCGGCAGGTCCTTCACACGGCCACCACGCACGAGCACGATCGAGTGCTCCTGCAGGTTGTGTCCCTCACCCGGAATGTAAGCGGTGACCTCGATGCCAGAGGTCAGACGCACACGCGCGACCTTACGCAGCGCCGAGTTCGGCTTCTTCGGGGTGGTCGTGAACACTCGCGTGCAGACGCCGCGACGCTGGGGCGAAGCCTCAAGCGCGGGGGTCTTTGTCTTCTCGACCTTGTCCTGCCGGCCCTTACGGACCAGCTGCTGGATCGTAGGCACTACTTCTCCGGTTTCTGTGTGCCGTGTAGTGAAGCTAACCTGGAACATTTGCCGACCCACGCGGTCGGGTGTGTCGGATCCGGCGGACCTCCACGCAAGCGTGGAAACGCATGAATCGCGGTGGCTGATACGGCTCAAGTGCGGTTGATGGACACGCACAGGAGCCCAGGCACACCCCAGGCACAAGGTCTGAGCGTACCCACCGCATCCACTCCGGTCAAAACAAAAGCCCCAGCACCGGCAGCCCGAAGGGCCCTCCGGCCAGTCGCCACAAGGCCGAGGCCGGGATGCAGTCCCTCCGACGTGCGGCCGTGGTGCAGGTGTGCTAAGCGGAGGCCGCCACACCTCCCCGCCGACGGCGGCTCCCGGTCGGGCGCGGGGTCAGGCCTTGGGCCACTCGGGGTACGGGGCGGCGTGCAGGGCGTTGAAGAGGGACCTGTACACCGCCTCGTCCTCGGGCGACCCCTGAGGAGCAGCCGGACGGTCTCCGCCCCGCCCCTCGCGCACCGCGAGCTCCAGAGGGGTGCGCCGGGCCGCGTTCCGGGCGTCCGCCTCGGCTCCCCCTGCGAGCAGTCGTGCCACGGCCGCCGCGTCGCCGCCCTGCGCCGCCTTCGCCGGCTGGTCCGGTATGTCCATGCCCAGATGAACCGGCCCGGCCTGATGCCCGGGCCGGTTCCGGGCCGATCTCGCCGGATCTCACGCGGATCCCGCACGGATGGCCGTCCTGCTGCCCGGCGTACAGGCCGTACGGCCCGCTTGGACGCCCGGCGAGCCCCCGTGGCCGACCTAGACTGGCGAGTCGGACAAAACCTCCGACAGCAGCACTCGACCAGCAGGGAGCAGAGCATTGGGGACCGTGGCCGAGGAGCCCGCCAAGCACAGCAGTCCACTCCCCGGAGAGGACCGGCCGGCGCCGCGCCGCGCCGGCCGGTTCTACGCCCCCCTGCTCGCCTTCCTCATCGCCTCGGGCGCCTTCTGCGCCTCCTGGGCCGCCCGGGGCACCTTCCCCTTCGGCACCACGGGCCGGGCCGTCAACGACCAGGCCAACCAGTACGTCCCGTTCCACCGTGCCCTGTGGGACCTGGTCCACGGCCAGGCCGCCGGGGACCTCCTCTTCACCTGGCGCGGCGGCTTCGGACAGCAGTTCCTGTCCGACTACTACACCTACCTCGGCAACCCCTTCTCCTGGCTGGCCGTCCTCGTCCCCCGCGCCCACGTGGACCTCGCCGTCTTCATGATCACCCCGATCACGATGGGCACCGCCGCCGCCCTGATGGCCGTCTACCTGGGCAAGCTGCAGCCCGGCCCGTGGTGGCAGCGGGGCGTCCTGGGAGCCGTCTACGGCCTGTGCGGCTGGGCGCTCAGCGACGCCTCGTACATCCCCATGTGGATGTGGGGCCTGGTCGCGCTCCCGCTCCTGGGCATCGCCGTCGAATGGTGCCTGGAGGAACGCCGCTGGCCGGGCGTGGCGCTGCTGGTCGCGCTCGCCTGGTTCGGGAACTTCTACACCGCGATGATGGCGACGATGGCCGCCTGCGTGCTGCTCGCCGTCCGCCTGATCGTCCTCGACATGACCGGAGCCCAGCGGCTGCGCGCCGTGTGGCGGGCCGCGACGGCCGCCGCGACCGGCATCCTGCTCACGCTCCCCCTCCTCCTGCCCTCGTTCCTCTCCAGCGGAGCCGCCCAGCCCACCAAGGCGGCCGCCTTCGATCCCGTCCGGATCGAGATCTTCCTGACCGGCATGCTCCCCGGCACCTACCTGTGGGGCGGCCGGCCCCGGCTGTACGTGGCCTCGCTCGGCCTGATCCTGGCGGGGTCCTTCCTCCTCAACACGGCCGTCGCCCGCCGGACCCGCCTGGTGTGGGCGGCGGCGACCCTGCTCGTCGTCCTCTCCTTCCAGTTCCCGCCCACCCAGTACGTGTGGCACGGACTGGCGGTGCCGAACGGCAATCCCTACCGCGAGGCCTTCGTCTTCAGCGGCATGGTGGTGGTCGTCGCCTGGCTCTCGCTGGCCAACCGGCCGCGCCCGCTGCACCTGGCGCTGAGCGCCGCCCTGCTGGTCGCCGCGACCTTCGTGCTGCGCCACACCAACGACTTCGGCGGCACCACCTGGCCGGCCGTCCTGGGCGGCGGCGCGGTGTCGCTCCTCGCCCTGGTCCTGCTGGCGCTGGGCGAGAAGCGCCGGGTACTGATCCCCGTGGCCGCCGTCCTCATGGTCGGCGTCGTCTTCGCCGAATCCACCGCCGCCGCGGTCAACGCGGACGCCCGCCGCGCCCGCGAACGCTGGGCGAAGCCGATCGCCACGTCCAGCCAGTCGATCACGAACCACCTCGAGGCCGTCCGCTCGGTCGACGGCTGGCCCGCGTACCGGACCGACTCGGGCGCCCCGCAGACCTCGTACAACGACGCGCTCTCGCTCCAGGCCGAGGGCCCGCAGTACTACAGCAGCTACCTCCCCGAGAGCACGTACAAGGCCCTCGAACCCCTCGGCTACGGCTACAAGAACGACGGCCGGACCATCTTCGGCGCCAGCAATCCCGTCCTGGACGCGATCTTCTCGATCGGCGCCCGCGCCGAACCGGGTCCGCAGAAGAACAGCTGGACGGCCCGCACCTTCCCCACCCCGCCCCTGGTCACCGTCCGCAGCGCCCCGTACTCCTCCCCCAATCCGCCGGCCAGCGTCTACGCCCGCCAGGAGCAGGTCCTCGGCGCCACCGTCTACCGGGTCCCGCCCGTCACCCGGGGCGGCAGCGCCACGCAGCAGACGTACGCCGCCCGGTGCGAGCCCGGCTCCGAGGCCTTCTGGTACTCCCCCCAGCTGTACGGAACCCTCACCTCCGGCGGCAGCACAAGGCCCCTGGAGGACCGGATGACCGGGGTCGTGAGCCTCGGCGAGGTCCCCGCGTCCGGCACCGTCGACGTCACCGTGGACACCCGCACCCGCGACGCCACCGCCGGCGAGCACCCCGTCGGCTGCCTGGACCGGGCCGCGCTCGCCCAGGCGGTCGGCCGCCTCACCGTCACGGGCGCCACCGAGGTCCGCGCGGGCGGCCACACCATCGAGGCCACCCTCCCGAAGGCGGCCTCCGGCACCGCCGTCTTCGCCATGACCGACGTCCCCGGCTGGCAGTGCTCCGCCCCGGTGAAGAGCTTCCACGGCCTGGTCTCCCTGGACATCACGCCGGGCACGGACAAGGTCTCCTGCACCTTCACCCCCAAGGGCCTCACCCCCGGCCTGGCCGGCGCCACCCTCGCCCTCCTGGCCCTCACCTCGGTCACGGTGGCGGGCCTACGCCGCCGCCGACGGGCCTGATCCGGACCGGGTCTGATCCACGACGTGAAGAAGCCCCCTGCCTCTCCTCTCGGAGCGGCGGGGGGCTTCTTCGTACTGCCTACTGCTTAGCGACCTCAGCCGTTGTACGGGCCGTAGTCGTAGTCCTCCAGCGGGACGGCCTGGCCGGAGCCGGTGCCGAAGGGCGAGTAGTCGATGTCGTCGTAGCCGACGGCCGAGTACATCGCGGCCTTGGCTTCCTCGGTCGGCTCGACCCGGATGTTGCGGTAGCGGGCGAGGCCCGTACCGGCCGGGATGAGCTTACCGATGATGACGTTCTCCTTGAGGCCGATCAGGGAGTCGGACTTGGCGTTGATCGCCGCGTCCGTCAGAACCCTGGTCGTCTCCTGGAAGGACGCCGCCGACAGCCAGGACTCGGTCGCGAGCGAGGCCTTGGTGATACCCATCAGCTGCGGACGGCCGGAGGCGGGGTGACCGCCCTCGGTGACCACACGACGGTTCTCGGTCTCGAACTTCGACCGCTCGACCAGCTCGCCCGGCAGGAGCTCCGCGTCGCCGGACTCGATGATCGTCACGCGGCGCAGCATCTGCCGGATGATGATCTCGATGTGCTTGTCGTGGATCGACACGCCCTGCGAGTTGTAGACCTTCTGGACTTCGCCGACCAGGTGGACCTGGACCGCACGCTGGCCGAGGATGCGCAGCACGTCGTGCGGGTTGGTGGCACCCATGGTCAGCTTCTGGCCGACCTCGACGTGGTCGCCCTCGCCGACGATGACCTTGGCGCGCTTGGAGATCGGGAAGGCCGTCTCCTCGCTGCCGTCGTCGGGCGTGATGACGATCTTCTTCGTCTTCTCGGTCTCCTCGATCCGCACGCGGCCGGCGGCCTCGGAGATCGGGGCGACACCCTTCGGGGTACGGGCCTCGAAGAGCTCGACGACACGCGGCAGACCCTGCGTGATGTCGTCACCGGCCACACCACCGGTGTGGAAGGTACGCATCGTCAGCTGGGTACCGGGCTCACCGATGGACTGGGCGGCGATGATGCCGACCGCCTCACCGATGTCGACCAGCTTGCCGGTGGCGAGCGAGCGTCCGTAGCAGAAGGCACAGGTGCCGACCGCGGACTCACAGGTCAGGACCGAGCGGGTCTTGACCTCCTCGACGCCGTTGGCGACCAGGGCGTCGATGAGCACGTCACCGAGGTCGACGTTGGCCGGCGCGATGACCTTGCCGTCGATGACGACGTCCTCGGCCAGCATGCGGGCGTAGATCGAGGTCTCGACGTCGTCGGCCTTGCGCAGCACGCCGTCCTCGCCGCGAACGGCGATCTTCAGCTTCAGGCCGCGCTCGGTGCCGCAGTCCTCCTCGCGGATGATGACGTCCTGCGAGACGTCCACCAGACGACGGGTGAGGTAACCCGAGTCGGCGGTACGCAGGGCGGTGTCCGCCAGACCCTTACGGGCACCGTGCGTGGAGATGAAGTACTCCAGAACGGTGAGGCCCTCACGGAAGGACGCCTTGATCGGACGCGGGATGGTCTCGTTCTTCGCGTTCGACACCAGACCACGCATACCGGCGATCTGTCGCATCTGCATCATGTTTCCTCGGGCACCCGAGTCAACCATCATGAAGATGGGGTTCGTCTTGGGGAAGTTCGCGTTCATCGCCTCGGCAACCTCGTTGGTCGCCTTGGTCCAGATCGCGATGAGCTCCTGCGTGCGCTCGTCCTTGGTGATCAGACCGCGCTCGTACTGCTTCTGGACCTTCTCGTCCAGCTCCTCGTAGCCCTTGACGATGGCCTTCTTGGCCTCGGGCACGACGACGTCGGAGATGGCCACGGTGACGCCCGAACGGGTCGCCCAGTGGAAGCCGGCCGCCTTCAGGTTGTCGAGCGTCGCCGCCACGATCACCTTGGGGTAGCGCTCCGCCAGGTCGTTGACGATCTCGGAGAGCTGCTTCTTGCCCACCGAGTAGTCGACGAACGGGTAGTCCTCGGGCAGCAGCTCGTTGAAGAGCGCGCGACCCAGGGTCGTCTTCAGACGGAAGCTGTCGCCCGGCTGGAACTCCTGCTCGCCCTCTTCGGCGATCGGGGCCACCCAGCCGCGCGGCGGGATGGTGCCCACCGGGAAGCGGATGTCGACGGCCGACTGGAGAGCCAGCTCACCGTTGTCGAACGCCATGGTCGCCTCGGCGGTCGAGCCGAACGCACGGCCCTCGCCCTTGACGTCGCGGAGCTCGCCGTCGGTGGTGAGGAAGAACAGACCCAGCACCATGTCCTGGGTCGGCATGGTGACGGGACGACCGTCTGCCGGCTTCAGGATGTTGTTCGAGGACAGCATCAGGATGCGGGCCTCGGCCTGCGCCTCTGCCGAAAGCGGCAGGTGCACGGCCATCTGGTCACCGTCGAAGTCCGCGTTGAACGCGGTGCAGACGAGCGGGTGGATCTGGATGGCCTTGCCTTCGACCAGCTGGGGCTCGAAGGCCTGGATGCCGAGGCGGTGCAGCGTGGGCGCACGGTTCAGGAGAACCGGGTGCTCGGCGATGACCTCTTCGAGCACGTCGTAGACGACCGTGCGGCCGCGCTCGACCATGCGCTTCGCCGACTTGATGTTCTGCGCGTGGTTCAGGTCGACCAGGCGCTTCATCACGAACGGCTTGAAGAGCTCCAGCGCCATGGCCTTGGGCAGACCACACTGGTGCAGCTTCAGCTGCGGACCGACGACGATCACGGAACGCGCGGAGTAGTCCACGCGCTTGCCGAGGAGGTTCTGACGGAATCGACCCTGCTTGCCCTTCAGCATGTCGCTGAGGGACTTCAGGGGACGGTTGCCGGGACCGGTGACCGGGCGACCACGACGACCGTTGTCGAAGAGGGCGTCGACGGCCTCCTGAAGCATGCGCTTCTCGTTGTTCACGATGATCTCGGGGGCACCGAGGTCGAGAAGGCGCTTCAGACGGTTGTTGCGGTTGATCACGCGGCGGTACAGGTCGTTCAGGTCGGAGGTCGCGAAGCGGCCACCGTCCAGCTGCACCATCGGACGCAGGTCCGGCGGGATCACCGGCACGCAGTCCAGAACCATGCCCTTGGGCTTGTTGCTGGTCTGCAGGAACGCGGAGACGACCTTGAGGCGCTTGAGCGCACGGGTCTTCTTCTGGCCCTTGCCGGTACGGATGATCTCGCGGAGGCGCTCGGCCTCTTCGTCGAGGTCGAAGGACTCCAGACGCTTCTGGAGCGCCGCGGCGCCCATGCAGCCGTCGAAGTACGTACCGAAGCGGTCGCGCAGCTCGCGGTAGAGCAGCTCGTCGCCCTCGAGGTCCTGGACCTTGAGGTTCTTGAAGCGGGCCCACACCTCGTCGAGGCGGTCGATCTCGCGCTGGGCGCGGTCACGGAGCTGCTTCATCTCGCGCTCGGCACCTTCGCGCACCTTGCGGCGTACGTCGGCCTTCGCGCCCTCGGCCTCGAGCTCGGCCAGGTCGGTCTCGAGCTTCTTGGCACGGCCTTCGAGGTCCGAGTCGCGTCGGTTCTCGATCTGCTGGCGCTCGACGGAGACGTGCGCCTCCAGGGACGGGAGGTCGCGGGTGCGGCGCTCGTCGTCCACGAACGTGATCATGTACGCGGCGAAGTAGATGACCTTCTCGAGGTCCTTCGGCGCGAGGTCCAGCAGGTATCCGAGGCGCGACGGGACGCCCTTGAAGTACCAGATGTGGGTGACGGGAGCGGCAAGCTCGATGTGGCCCATCCGCTCGCGACGCACCTTGGCGCGCGTGACTTCGACGCCACAACGCTCACAGATGATGCCCTTGAAGCGGACACGCTTGTACTTACCGCAGTAGCACTCCCAGTCCCGGGTCGGACCGAAGATCTTCTCGCAGAAGAGTCCGTCCTTCTCGGGCTTGAGGGTGCGGTAGTTGATGGTCTCCGGCTTCTTGACCTCGCCGTGGGACCAGGTTCGGATGTCGTCCGCGGTGGCAAGGCCGATCCGCAGCTCGTCGAAGAAGTTGACGTCGAGCACTGTGCGTCAATCCCTCTTTCGGGGTCGAGTCTCAATCATGGTCTGAACGGTCCCGGGGATGACGGGGGGCTCTTGAGCGAGCCCCCCGTCAGGCCCGTCAGACCTCTTCGACGCTGCTCGGCTCACGCCGGGACAGGTCGATACCGAGCTCCTCCGCCGCGCGGAAGACGTCCTCGTCGGTGTCGCGCATCTCGATGGACATGCCGTCCGAGGACAGCACCTCCACGTTGAGGCAGAGCGACTGCATTTCCTTGATGAGCACCTTGAAGGACTCGGGAATGCCCGGCTCGGGGATGTTCTCGCCCTTGACGATGGCCTCGTAGACCTTCACGCGGCCGGTCACGTCATCGGACTTGATGGTCAGGAGCTCCTGGAGGGCGTAAGCGGCGCCATAAGCCTCGAGCGCCCACACCTCCATCTCACCGAAGCGCTGGCCACCGAACTGCGCCTTACCACCCAGCGGCTGCTGCGTGATCATCGAGTACGGACCGGTCGACCGAGCGTGGAGCTTGTCGTCGACCAGGTGGTGGAGCTTCAGGATGTACATGTAGCCGACCGAGACCGGCTCCGGGAACGGCTCGCCGGAGCGGCCGTCGAACAGACGCGCCTTGCCGGACGGGAGGACCAGGCGGTCGCCGTCGCGGTTCGGGATCGTGTGCTCGAACAGGCCGGAGATCTCGTCCTCACGGGCACCGTCGAACACCGGGGTGGCGACGTTGGTGCCGGGCTCGACGCGGTCGGCGCCGATGACCTTCAGTCGCTCGGCCCACTCCTCCGCGAGGCCGGAGACGTCCCAGCCGCGGCTGGCGAGCCAGCCGAGGTGGATCTCCAGGACCTGTCCCGGGTTCATTCGGGACGGGACACCCAGCGGGTTCAGGATGATGTCGACCGGCGTGCCGTCCTCAAGGAAGGGCATGTCCTCGATCGGAAGGATCTTGGAGATGACACCCTTGTTGCCGTGGCGGCCGGCGAGCTTGTCACCGTCGGTGATCTTGCGCTTCTGGGCGACGTAGACGCGGACCAGCTGGTTCACGCCCGGGGGAAGCTCGTCGCCCTCCTCGCGGTCGAAGACGCGGACACCGATGACCTTGCCGATCTCACCGTGAGGAACCTTGAGCGAGGTGTCACGCACCTCGCGGGCCTTCTCACCGAAGATCGCGCGGAGCAGGCGCTCTTCCGGGGTCAGCTCGGTCTCGCCCTTGGGCGTGACCTTTCCGACCAGGATGTCGCCGGCGACGACGTCCGCACCGATGCGGATGATGCCGCGCTCGTCGAGGTCCGCCAGGACCTCCTCGGAGACGTTCGGGATGTCCCGGGTGATCTCCTCGGGGCCCAGCTTGGTGTCACGGGCGTCGACCTCGTGCTCCTCGATGTGAATCGAGGAGAGGACGTCGTCCTGTACGAGGCGCTGCGACAGGATGATCGCGTCCTCGTAGTTGTGACCTTCCCAGGGCATGAACGCGACGAGCAGGTTCTTGCCGAGGGCCATTTCGCCCTCTTCGGTCGCAGGACCGTCGGCGAGGACCTGGGACTCGATGATCCGGTCACCCTCGTTGACGATGACCTTCTGGTTGACCGAGGTGCCCTGGTTCGAGCGGGAGAACTTGGCGACGCGGTACGTGGTGTACGTGCCGTCGTCGTTGGCGACGGTGATGTAGTCGGCCGAGACCTCCTGGACGACACCGTCCTTCTCCGCACGGATCGAGTCACCGGCGTCGACCGCACAGCGGTACTCCATGCCGGTGCCGACGAGCGGCGCCTCCGCCTTGATGAGCGGAACGGCCTGGCGCATCATGTTCGCGCCCATGAGGGCACGGTTGGCGTCGTCGTGCTCCAGGAAGGGGATCATCGCGGTGGCGACGGACACCATCTGGCGCGGGGAGACGTCCATGTAGTCGACGTCGTCGCCGGCGATGTAGTCGATCTCGCCGCCACGACGGCGAACCAGCACACGGTTCTCCGTGAAGCGCATCTCGTCGGACAGGCCGGCGTTGGCCTGGGCGATGACGAAGCGGTCTTCCTCGTCGGCCGTCAGGTAGTCGACCTCGTCGGTGACGACACCGTCGATGACCTTGCGGTACGGGGTCTCGACGAAACCGAACGCGTTGACGCGACCGTAGGACGCGAGCGAGCCGATCAGACCGATGTTCGGGCCTTCAGGGGTCTCGATCGGGCACATGCGGCCGTAGTGCGACGGGTGAACGTCTCGGACCTCGAAGCCGGCCCGCTCACGGGACAGACCACCGGGACCAAGCGCCGACAGACGGCGCTTGTGGGTGAGACCCGACAGCGGGTTGTTCTGGTCCATGAACTGCGACAGCTGGCTGGTGCCGAAGAACTCCTTGATGGAGGCGACGACCGGCCGGATGTTGATCAGGGTCTGCGGCGTGATCGCCTCGACGTCCTGGGTCGTCATCCGCTCGCGGACGACGCGCTCCATACGAGCCAGACCCGTACGGACCTGGTTCTGGATGAGCTCGCCGACGTTGCGCAGACGACGGTTGCCGAAGTGGTCGATGTCGTCGGTCTCGACGACGATCGAACGACCCGACTCACCGACGGTCTCGGTCTCACCGGCGTGCAGCTTGACCAGGTACTTGATGGTCGCGATGACGTCGTCGGTGGTGAGCACGCCGGCGTCCAGCGGCTCGTCGGCGCCGAGCTTCTTGTTCACCTTGTAGCGGCCGACCTTCGCGAGGTCGTAGCGCTTCGGGTTGAAGTAGAGGTTCTCGAGCAGCGTCTGAGCGGCTTCGCGGGTCGGCGGTTCGCCGGGACGCAGCTTGCGGTAGATGTCGAGCAGCGCGTCGTCCTGGCCCTGGGTGTGGTCCTTCTCCAGGGTGGCGCGCATGGACTCGTACTCGCCGAACTCCTCGAGGATCTGCTCGGTGGTCCAGCCGAGAGCCTTCAGGAGGACGGTGACGGACTGCTTGCGCTTGCGGTCGATGCGAACACCGACCATGTCGCGCTTGTCGATCTCCATCTCGAGCCAGGCACCCCGGGAAGGGATGATCTTGGCGGCGAAGATGTCCTTGTCGGACGTCTTGTCGATGGAGGAGTCGAAGTAGACACCGGGGGAACGGACGAGCTGCGACACGACGACACGCTCGGTGCCGTTGATGACGAAGGTGCCCTTGTTGGTCATGAGCGGGAAATCGCCCATGAAGACCGTCTGAGACTTGATCTCTCCGGTCTCGTTGTTCGTGAACTCGGCAGTGACGAAAAGCGGCGCCGCGTACGTGAAGTCGCGGTCCTTGCACTCGTCGACCGAGTTCTTCGCCGGCTCGAAACGGTGGTCGCGGAACGTCAGCGACATCGACCCGGAGAAGTCCTCGATCGGCGAGATCTCCTCGAAGATCTCTTCCAGACCGGACTTGGTGGGAACGTCCTGTCCGCTCTCAAGCGCCGACTCGACGCGAGACTTCCAGGCGGCGTTGCCGAGCAGCCAGTCAAAGCTCTCGGTCTGCAGCGCCAGGAGGTTCGGAACCTCGAGGGGCTCCTTGATCTTTGCAAAGGAGATGCGCAGCGGGGCGGTGCTGGCACCGTTGTTCGTATTGGTCGAGGCGTTGCGCGAGGCGGCCAAGAGGGGGTCCTTCCGAGGGCTCGGACTCACTACGCGCGTACCGGTCCCAGCTGACACAGAAGACAAGCGCCCCCCATCTGGTCAAAGGACCAGCTCAGGGCCGTTCAATCAAGTGTGCTCATGCGTGGGCATGCCCCTGGCGACGGGCAGGGGGCAGCTAACAGGCAGCGCAAAGGGTCAGTGTAGCCACTAGGCTCACTGATGTCCAGACCAGGTTTCCGGAAACCGGCAACAGGCCTTCCCCATGTCGTTTCAACTGCGTCCAACGGTTCGGCTCTCGCATACAGAGCGCGTAACAGTACTGCCCTCTTCGTAGTCGATCCATGCCCGATGCGGGCCCGATCCATGCCTCGGATCTCGGATCGAGTCTGCCGATCTCGCGACGGATCTGAGAATTGCGCGCCGCGTCCCGTTCGTCAAGGCCCCCTGCTCCGAGCGGATCATCGAGCGACCCTGCCGCAGAGCAACGAAGATCACCCTACTCCCCAACGAGACGGGGGCAAATCAGGCACTCCGGGTACGCCAAAGGGCGACCACCCTTACGGGTGATCGCCCTTGGTTGGAGCCTCAGAGAGGCCCCAGAGGTGTTACTTGACGGTCACAGACGCGCCGGCAGCCTTGAGGGACTCGGCAGCCTTGTCAGCGGCCTCCTTGGCGACCTTCTCGAGGATCGGCTTCGGAGCGCCGTCGACGAGGTCCTTGGCCTCCTTGAGGCCCAGGGAGGTGAGCTCGCGCACGACCTTGATGACCTGGATCTTCTTGTCACCGGCGCCGTCGAGGATGACGTCGAACTCGTCCTGCTCCTCGGCGGCCTCAGCGGCAGCGCCACCGGCGGCGGGGGCGGCAACGGCGACGGCCGCAGCGGCGGTGACGTCGAACTTCTCCTCGAACGCCTTCACGAACTCGGAGAGCTCGATGAGGGTGAGCTCCTCGAACTGGGCGAGGAGTTCGTCCTGGGTGAGCTTCGCCATGATGGGCGATCCTTCCACTAAATCGGCAGGTGCCGGATGTATAGAGAGGCGGGCGTAACGGCCCGCTGCGACCCGCGCACTAGGCGGCGCGGATCAATGCGCGAGCCGAATTACTCGGCACCGCCCTGCTCGGCGAGCTTGACGCGAAGCGCTTCCGCAGTGCGGACGAACTTCGACGGCAGCGCCTGGAAGAGCGAGGCAGCCTGAGACTGCTTGCCCTTGAACGCGCCGGCCAGCTTGCTGAGCAGAACCTCGCGGGACTCGAGGTCCGCAAGCTTCTTGATGTCATCGGCGGAGAGCGCCTTACCATCAAGGACACCCGCCTTGATGATCAGGTTGGGGTTTTCCTTGGCGAAGTCACGCAGGCTCTTCGCCGACTCCACCGGGTCACCGGTGATGAAGGCGACCGCGGTCGGACCAGCGAAGTGCTCGTCCAGCGCGGTGATCCCGGCCTGGTTGGCCGCAATCTTGGTCAGCGTGTTCTTCACCACGGCGTACTGGGCGTTCTCACCGAGAGAACGACGCAGCGTCTTGAGCTGCGCAACGGTGAGACCCCGGTACTCGGTCAGCACGGCGGCGTTCGAGCTCTGGAACGCGTCCGTGAGCTCGGCTACCGCGGCAGCCTTGTTGGGCGTCGGCATAGTGCTTCGGCCTCCTTCCGGGTGATGAGGACCGCTCAGAAGGGGCATAAACGCGAAACGCCCCGGCGCAGGCGCCAGGGCGTAGCTCAACCGGAAACGAGTTCCGGGAACTTTCCTTGAACACCTGCGCAGGACGTCCGCAGTTAGCGGATCCTTCGGCCACCGCCCCCTTGCGAGCACGGCAACGACCAGCGGTCTTTGGCTTCTCCGGAAGAGTACGGGACCGGTGCCGCGCAGAGCAAATCGGTCACCCGACGGCCCCGCGCGGCCCGGAAATCCCAGGTCAGCCCTGTTCCTGCCCAGCGCCCTTCATCATCTCGGCGAGGTCCATGACCTGGTCGGCGGGCGGCGCGGCCACCTCGACCGGCTGGTTGTAGTCCAGGAACTTGATGGTCGTGTCCACCGGGCCCTTGGCCGCTTCGCCGCGGGTGCGGACCTGCTTGGGGCGGTCCGACTCGTCGATCCACATGTCCAGGGTCAGGTTCTTGACGCCCTGCGCCTCCAGGGCCGTGACGGACTGCTCCCGGCGCTTCTTGGCCTCGGGAGCCTCGGAGGCCGCCGCGGCCCGCAGCTCGTCGAGGGAGACCGTGCCGCTGAGGTGCTTGGTCTTCACCCCGTCGACGGTCTCCTCGCCGACGAACTTGAGGTCCTTGGCCTTGAGCAGCTCGCCCGCCCGGTCACCGGGGTTCTCGCCGCTCTTGTTCGCCGTGCCGCCGGCGCTGTTCAGCTTCTCCGCCATGGACGGGTCCAGGCTCTTCATGTCGAACTTGATCCACTTGCCCTCGGCGCCGATGAACATCGCCTCGTCGACGAGGCGGATCTCGGCAGCCTGCCCGCCCTCGCCCGAGGTGGTCATCTTCATCGACATCGCCACGGACGGCTTGATCCGCATGGAGACGTCACCGGAGAACTGTTCGCCCTCCGCGGTGCCCGCCATCGAGTAGCGCAGGGAGGTGAGCTCCTCCGACTTCACCTTGACCTTCTCCAGGTAGGCGGCCGGGACCACCTCCACCGCGCCCTTGCCGGCGCCCTGGCCGGCCCCTGCCTTCCCCGTGTCGCCCTTCTGCCCGCTCTCGCACGCCGTGGCCCCACCCACGAGCAGTACGGCGGCCAGCGCGGCCCCAGCGGTCTTCGTACGGCTGTTGTTTCGGTTCGCGAACAAGAGTCCCCACCCCTGATGTGATCGTTTGATGTGTTCCGACCCTACGGGGCGGGCTGCCCGTCCCCGCGCCATTTTCCGCGCGACCCGCTTCGGGAAACGCAGAACGGGCCCTTCTCCCCCCGTGAAGGGGGAGAAGGGCCCGTTCGGGCAACTCAGCGAGCCGTCAGGCCCTGCTCAGTCAGACCGCGGCCGGGTCTTCCTCGACGAGGAGGTTCCGGGTGCGGTTCTGGTCCAGCAGGATGCCGGGGCCCATGGTGGTGCTGAGGGCGGCCTTCTTGATGTAGCGGCCCTTCGCGGCGGACGGCTTCAGACGAAGGATCTCGTCCAGGGCCGCGCCGTAGTTCTCGACCAGCTGCTCATCGGAGAAGGAGACCTTGCCGATGATGAAGTGCAGGTTCGAGTGCTTGTCGACGCGGAACTCGATCTTGCCACCCTTGATCTCGGTGACAGCCTTCGCGACGTCCATCGTGACGGTGCCGGTCTTCGGGTTCGGCATCAGGCCACGGGGACCGAGCACGCGGCCGAGGCGGCCGACCTTGCCCATGAGGTCCGGCGTGGCGACAACGGCGTCGAACTCGTTGAGGCGGTTGCCCTTGGCGATCTCGTTGATGAGCTCGTCGTCGCCGACAATGTCGGCGCCGGCGGCTTCCGCGGCCGCAGCACGGTCACCGGTCGCGAAGACCAGGACCCGGGCGGTCTTGCCGGTGCCGTGCGGGAGGTTCACGGTGCCGCGGACCATCTGGTCGGCCTTGCGCGGGTCGACACCCAGGCGGAAGGCGACCTCGACGGTGCCGTCGAACTTCGTGGTGGAGGTCTCCTTGGCGAGACGGACGGCCTCGAGCGGGGCGTACTGCTTCTCCCGGTCGACCTTGGCGTCCGCAGCGCGGAGAGTCTTGCTGCGCTTCACTTCTGCTCCTGTGTTGTGGCTTCAGGTGTGGAGTCGTGGTGCGGACCAGCGCTTGGCCCTACCACTGTGGTGCTGGGGTGGCTGAATCAGCCTTCGACCGTGATGCCCATCGAACGCGCGGTGCCGGCGATGATCTTCTCGGCCGCGTCGATGTCGTTGGCGTTCAGGTCAGGCATCTTGAGCGTGGCGATCTCGCGAACCTGGTCACGCGTAAGCTTCGCGACCTTCGTCTTGTGCGGCTCGCCAGAGCCCTTCTCCACGCCGGCGCTCTTCAGGATGAGGCGCGCGGCCGGCGGCGTCTTGGTGATGAAGGTGAAGGAGCGGTCGTCGTAGACCGTGATCTCCACCGGCACGACCATGCCACGCTGCGACTCGGTCGCGGCGTTGTAGGCCTTGCAGAACTCCATGATGTTGACGCCGTGCTGACCGAGCGCGGGGCCGACCGGCGGAGCCGGGTTGGCCGCACCGGCCTTGATCTGGAGCTTGATAAGCCCCGTGATCTTCTTCTTCTTGGGAGGCATTGCTCTCTCCGGGTCCTAGTGAGAGTTTTCGCCGCCAATCCGGTCATCCGGATGGAGGCATACCGCACCACGATAACGGGTATCGGTGCGAGGCTGAAAACCGAGCAGGTCAGACCGCCCGCAAGGGGGCAATCTGACCTGTCCGGAAGCGTGTGCCAGAAGGCTGTGGATCAGTTCTTCTGGATCTGGTCGAAGCTGAGCTCGACCGGGGTCTCGCGGCCGAAGATCTCGACGAGACCCTTGACCTTCTTCGAGTCCGGGTTGATCTCGTTGATGGTCGCCTGCAGCGTCGCGAACGGGCCGTCGGTGACGGTGACCGAGTCGCCGACCTCGAAGTCCAGCACCTCGATGGCGCGCTTGACGGAGGGCGCCGGCAGACCGGCCTCTTCCGCCGCCAGCTTGGCGGCCTTCTCCTGCAGCTCCGGGGCGAGCATCTTGACGATCTCGTCCAGGGTCAGCGGGTACGGGTCGTACGCGTTGCCCACGAAGCCGGTGACGCCGGGGGTGTTGCGGACGACGCCCCAGGACTCGTTCGTCAGATCCATGCGGACGAGAACGTAACCGGGCAGCTTGTTCTGCCGGACGTTCTTGCGCTCGCCGTTCTTGATCTGGACGATCTCTTCCTCGGGCACCTCGGCCTGGTAGATGAAGTCCTCGACGTTGAGCGAGACGGCGCGCTGCTCCAGGTTGGCCTTCACGCGCTTCTCGTAGCCGGCGTAGGTGTGGATGACGTACCACTCGCCGGGCAGGAGGCGCAGTTCTTCGCGCAGGGCCTGGATGGGGTCGACGGGCTCGGCGGGCTCGACGTCGGCGGCCTCGACGGCCTCCGTGTCGTCCTCGTCCTCGGCCTCGTCGGCAGCCTCGTCGGAGACCTCTTCGTCGTCCTCGACGGACTCGTCTTCGTCGGACTCGTCGTCGGCCTCTTCGACCTCCGCGTCGTCCTCGGCTTCGGCGTCGACCTCACCCTCGACGTGCAGCGCGGCCTCTTCGGCGGCGACACCCGCCTCGGCGTCGGCGAGCTCGGCCTCGTCGGGGTCCACGGCGTCTGCAGCCTCGACGATGTCGAGCGCGTCCTCGACGGACTCGACGGAGTCGGGGCTCGCGTTCAGGTTCGGGTCAGACACGGTGGCTGCTTCTTCCTGGATACAAAAGGTGGTCGAACATGCGAAAACGGGCGGCACCCATCAAGGCGCCGCCCTCCGCGGGGATCAGCCGAAGACGAACTTGATGGCTTCCTGGAACCCATAGTCAATCACGGTCACCAGACCGATCATGATGACGACGAAGACAATCACCACACTGGTGTACGTCGTCAGCTGGTTGCGAGTGGGCCAAACAACCTTGCGGAGTTCCGCGACGATCTGGCGGTAGAACAGCGCGAGACGACCCAGAGGGCCCTTCTTACCGCGCTTGCCGCCCTTGCGGGCCTTCTTCTCGCGAGTGTCATCCTCGGCGTCAGGCATGTCGATGGAGCCCAGGGCGTCCGTCACGTCTCTCACCTGAATCCGGGTCGTGGCCGTGGCCGCGCCCGGTTGCGCCGCACGGCACTGCATCTAAGTACGTACCTGCGCACACACGTCCGAGATGGAGTGTGGAGCAGGGCCGGAGGGACTCGAACCCCCAACCGCTGGTTTTGGAGACCAGTGCTCTACCAATTGAGCTACGACCCTTTGCGTGCCCCAACCTACCGCATCCAGACGAGTGCACGGTGTGCTCACGCTCTGCAGCGGTTGACTTGGGCCAACGACGGTTGAGTGTACGTGGTCCGGGCCCTGACGTCGAACAGCATCCTCCGGAGAGCGGCCGTCCGGTAACTGAAACGGAGTGCGGCGCTCGTTTCGCGTCTGGGACGATTGGCCGCATGACCTCTGAAACGCCTTCCGCCGAGCGCCGCGTATCCGCCCGTATCGGTGCCATCTCCGAGTCCGCCACCCTCGCCGTCGACGCCAAGGCCAAGGCCCTCAAGGCCGCCGGGCGTCCGGTGATCGGTTTCGGAGCGGGTGAGCCCGACTTCCCCACCCCGGACTACATCGTCGACGCCGCGGTCGAGGCCTGCCGCAACCCCAAGTACCACCGCTACACCCCGGCCGGCGGTCTGCCCGAGCTGAAGGCCGCCATCGCCGCGAAGACGCTGCGCGACTCCGGCTACGAGGTGGACGCGTCCCAGGTCCTGGTGACCAACGGCGGCAAGCAGGCGATCTACGAGGCGTTCGCGGCCATCCTGGACCCGGGTGACGAGGTCATCGTCCCGGCGCCGTACTGGACCACGTACCCGGAGTCGATCCGTCTCGCCGGCGGTGTCCCGGTCGAGGTCGTCGCCGACGAGACCACCGGTTACCGGGTCTCCGTCGAGCAGCTCGAGGCGGCCCGCACCGAGCGCACGAAGGTCGTCCTCTTCGTCTCCCCGTCGAACCCGACCGGCGCCGTCTACTCCGAGGCCGACGCCGAGGCGATCGGCCGCTGGGCCGTCGAGAAGGGCCTGTGGGTCCTGACCGACGAGATCTACGAGCACCTGGTCTACGGCGACGCGAAGTTCGTCTCCCTCCCGGCGATCGTTCCCGAGCTCGCCGACAAGTGCATCATCGTCAACGGCGTCGCCAAGACGTACGCCATGACGGGCTGGCGCGTGGGCTGGGTCATCGGCCCGAAGGACGTGGTCAAGGCCGCGACCAACCTCCAGTCGCACGCCACCTCCAACGTCTCCAACGTGGCCCAGGTCGCGGCGCTGGCCGCCGTCTCCGGCAACCTGGACGCCGTCCACGAGATGCGCACCGCCTTCGACCGCCGCCGCCAGACGATGGTGCGGATGCTGAACGAGATCGACGGCGTCTTCTGCCCGACCCCCGAGGGTGCCTTCTACGTCTACCCGGCGGTCAAGGACGTCCTCGGCAAGGAGATCCGCGGCAAGCGCCCGCAGACCTCCGTCGAGCTCGCGGCCCTGATCCTGGACGAGGCCGAGGTCGCCGTCGTCCCGGGCGAGGCCTTCGGCACCCCCGGCTACCTCCGCCTCTCCTACGCCCTGGGCGACGAGGACCTGGTCGAGGGCGTCTCCCGCATCCAGAAGCTCCTCGCGGAGGCGAAGGCCTAGGCCTCCGGCCCGCAGCCACGCCTGAGCGGCGGTTCCCCTCCGGGGGAGCCGCCGCTCGGGCGTTTCCGGCCCGGGAGATTCAGCCCCTCCGGCGTTTGAGGAGCGGGGTCCGGGGCGGAGCCCCGGGGAACGGGCGAAGGGCGGGTAGGGGACGAGCCCCGCGCAGCGGCTCCCGGCGCGCCCCGACCCCACGGATTTGCGTTCGGGCAAGAACCCGTTCAGGGAATCGGGCTGCCGATCGGGTGACAAGTGCGGCAGGATCACCAGATGGAGCACGCACGCGATCTCACGCTTCTGCCGAAAGCCCACCTCCACCTGCACTTCACCGGCTCGATGCGCCCGTCGACCCTGCTGGAGCTCGCCGACAAGTACGGGGTCCGCCTCCCGGACGCCCTCACCTCCGGCGAGCCGCCGAAGCTCCGCGCCACGGACGAACGCGGCTGGTTCCGCTTCCAGCGGCTCTACGACGCCGCCCGCTCCTGCCTGCGCGAGCCCGACGACATCCGCCGCCTGGTCCGCGAGGCCGCGGAGGAGGACGTGCGCGACGGCAGCGGCTGGCTGGAGATCCAGGTGGATCCCACCTCCTACGCCCCCCTCCTCGGCGGGATGATCCCCGCCGTCGAGATCATCCTCGACGCCGTGGACGCCGCCTCCCGCGAGATCGGCCTCGGCATGCGGGTCGTCATCGCGGCCAACCGCATGAAGCACCCCCTCGACGCCCGCACCCTGGCCCGGCTCGCCGTCCGCTACGCCGACCGCGGCATCGTCGGCTTCGGCCTCTCCAACGACGAGCGCCGCGGCATGGCCCGCGACTTCGACCGGGCCTTCGCCATCGCCCGCGAGGGCGGACTCCTCGCGGCCCCGCACGGCGGCGAGCTCACCGGCCCGTCCTCCGTCCGCGACTGCCTCGACGATCTGCACGCCGCCCGCATCGGGCACGGCGTACGGGCCGCCGAGGATCCCCGGCTGCTCAAACGGCTCGCCGACCGCCAGATCACCTGCGAGGTCTGCCCGGCGTCCAACGTCGCCCTCGGGGTCTACGAACGCCACGAGGACGTCCCGCTGCGCACCCTCTTCGAGGCCGGGGTCCCGATGGCCCTCGGTGCGGACGATCCGCTGCTCTTCGGGTCCCGGCTCGCAGCCCAGTACGAGATCGCCCGCCGGCACCACGGCTTCACGGACGCGGAGCTCGCCGAGCTGGCCCGCCAGTCGGTGCGCGGCAGTGCCGCGCCCGCCGGCGTACAGGAGAAGCTGCTGGCCGGGATCGACCACTGGATCGCCTCGTAGGGGAGGCGGTGCGGGTCAGCGCGTGAGCCGCAGGTCGCCCTCGTGGCAGTCGGCGCGCACCCGCGCGCCGTCCTGGAAGCCGATCTCCAGGTGGGTGCGCCCCTGCGCGGGCAGGGCGAACTCGGCGACCGATTCCACGGTGTCGCCGAGGTGGCGCAGGAAGGGGTGGTATCCGAGGTCCTCGCCGACCTCGATGCGGCCCCACTCCCCCATGTCGTAGGGCTCGTGCGGCGCCTCGGATTCCACGATGAGGCAGGCGTCGGACCCCGTGGTGATCCGGGTGGACTCGCCGTCGCTGTCGAGGAGCCAGACGTCGAGGGGCGCCTCGGAGCGTTCGCCGTCACTGATGTGCCAGGACGCGACGACCCTTCTGATCGTGCGTCCCACCAGCCGGGTGGGGTCCGTACCGGCCCCGTGCAGGGGACAGAGCATGGGGGCCGGGACTCCTCAGATGCTGACGCCGACCGTCACCGGCTCGTTGACCAGGGTGACGCCGAAGGCCGCGTGGACGCCCGCGACCACCTCGCGGGCCAGGGCGAGGAGGTCTTCGGTGGTGGCCTCGCCCCGGTTGGTGAGGGCGAGGGTGTGCTTGGTGGAGATGCGGGCGGGGCCGTCGCCGTAGCCCTTGGTGAAGCCTGCCTTGTCGATGAGCCAGGCCGCGCTGGTCTTCGTACGGCCCTCGCCGGCCGGGTACGCGGGCGGGGCGGTCTCGGGGCCGAGCCGCTCCTGGGCGCGGGCGAGGAAGGCGGCGTACGCCTCGTCGCCGAGGATCGGGTTGTGGAAGAAGGAGCCGGCCGACCAGGTGTCGTGGTCGGCGGGGTCGAGGACCATGCCCTTGCCGGCGCGCAGCCGCAGGACGGTCTCCCGGGCCTGCGCCGCGGGCACCCGGTCGCCGGCCTCCACGCCGAGGGCGCGGGCCGTCTCGGGGTACTTGACCGGCGCGGACAGGCCGCCCGCGTCTTCCAGGGCGAAGCGGACGCGCAGGACCACGTAGCGGTCGGGCTGGTGCTTGAAGAGGCTGTCGCGGTACGCGAACGCGCAGTCGGCGGCCGAGAGCGTGACCGTTTCCCCGCGGGTGCGGTCGTAGGCGACGACCTCGGTGATCGTGTCGCAGACCTCCTGGCCGTACGCCCCGACGTTCTGGATCGGGGTGGCGCCGGCCGAGCCGGGGATCCCGGCGAGGCATTCGATGCCCGCGAGCCCGGCGTCGACGACGCGGGCGACGGCCTCGCTCCAGTTCTCGCCGGCCGCGAGCTCCAGCCGGGTCCCGTCGAGCACGAACCCGGTGGTCGCGATCCGCAGGGCGGTGCCGTCGAAGCCCTGGTCGCCGATGACCAGGTTGCTGCCGCCGCCGATGACCAGGAGCGGGGTGCCGCTCTCGTCCGCGGCGCGCACGGTGGCGACGACCTCGGCGTCGGTGGTCGCGGTGACCAGCCGGGCGGCGGGGCCGCCGAGCCGGAAGGTGGTCAGCGGGGCGAGGGGGGCGTCGTGGAGTTCCTGCACGTGGACAAGAGTACGGTCCGCGTCCCAGCGAGCAGGCGGGGCCACGGACCGTACGCGTACCGCAGGGCCGTACGGGGCCGGAACGGCCCGCCTCACCCGCGGTCCGACTGCTGCTCCTTGTCCTGCTTCTCGGCCTGCTTCTCCGCCTGCTTCTCGGCCTGCTTCTCCGCCTGCTCCTTCTGCTGCTCGGCGAGGCGGCGCTCCGCCTCGGCCCAGCCGATGGGGAGCTCGCTCGCCGGGACGGTCCAGAAGACGAACCCGGCCTCCTTCGTATAGGCGGCGGCAGCCCGGGAGCCGGAGCGGTGCGGTTCGCTGCCCGCGAAGCGGTAGAGCGCGTCCCGGTCCTCCCAGGCGGACAGGGTCAGGAAGGTGCGGCGCAGGACCCGGGCCCGCAGGGCGACCCCGTGGGCGCCGGGGGCCTTGCGCATCTGGAGGACGATGCCGGGCGACCTCAGGAAGAACTTCAGCGCTCCGGTCAGGCTCACGGTCTCGAAGCGGGAGGCCATGACGTAGACCTCGGCGCCGGGGGCGGGTCGGGTGGGCGTGGACCAGGGGATGTCGGGCATGACGGGCCTTTCCTCGCTGGTGACGTGTCGTACGGAACTGCGTGCGCAGCGGCGGCTGCGGTTCCCCCGCCGGCCGCCGCGCAGGCACCGGCCGGCGAGCGGGACCCGCTCAGACGGCCACCTTCTCGGTGGCGCGCCCGCCGGCCGGGGCCGCACCCTGGCCGTCCGCCGGGAGCCCGCCCGTCGGGAGCCCGCCCGTCGGCAGGTCACCGACCGGGCTGCCAGCCGTCGGCAGGGAGGCCGCGGCCCGGGCCTTCTCCGCGGCCCGGCCGGGGAGCAGCAGGGCCAGGGCGGCCGCCACGGCGACGGCGGCGCCGCCGATCCAGAGGGCGGGGACGGTGCCGTCGGTGAAGGACTGCCCGGACTGGTAGCCGCCCTGGGCGGAGAAGACGGAGGCGAGGACGGCGACGCCGAGGGCTCCGCCGACTTCACGCAGGGCGCTGTTGGCGCCGGCGGCCCTGCCCTGGTCGGCGGGGGCCACGGTGGACATGAGGGCGTTGGAGGCGGGAGCGAAGAACAGGCCCATCCCGATGCCACTGATGATCATCGCGGGGAGCTGGGCGGCGTAGGAGACTTCGGTGCCCAGGATCACGGCGAACCAGCCGAGGCCGATGGCCTGGAGCGCCAGCCCGGCGACCACGACGGGGCGGCTGCCGATCCGGTCGGAGAGGATGCCGGAGATCGGGGCGGCGATCATGGGCATCGCGGTCCAGGGGAGCATGCGCAGCCCGGCTTCGGTGGGCGAGTAGCCGAGGACGCCCTGGAGGAACTGGCTCAGCAGGAAGATCGAGCCGAACATCCCGACGAACATCAGCAGGCTCGCCATGTTGATGCCGAAGAAGCCCCGGTCCCGGAAGAGTCGCATGGGCAGCACCGGGTTGGCGTTGCGGAAGCCGTGGTGGATGAACCCGCCCACGAGCGCGGCCCCCACCAGCAGTGCGGTGAGCACGGACGGGCTGGTCCAGCCGTGCGCGTTGGCGTTGACCAGGCCGTAGACGATGCCGAAGAGCCCGCCGCTGATGAGCAGGGTGCCGGGGACGTCGAGCTTCGCCTGCGGGGCGGTGGACTCGCCGAGCCGCATCCGGGAGAGCGGCATGAGGGCCAGCCCGATCGGGACGTTCAGCCAGAAGATCCACTGCCAGGAGATGTGCTCGGTGAGGCTGCCGCCGATGAGCGGCCCGCTCGCGACGGCGAGGCCGGTGAGGGCTCCGTAGATGCCGAGGGCCATTCCGCGCCGGGCGGCGGGGACGGCGACGGTCAGCAGCGTGAGCGAGAGGGGCATCATGATCGCCGCGCCGACACCCTGCACGGCTCGGGCGGCGATGAGCTCGTTGATGCCGGGCGACAGGGCCGCGGCGGCGGAGGCGACGGTGAACACGGCCGTACCGGCGATGAAGAGCCGGCGGCGGCCGAACCGGTCACCGAGGGCCGCGCCGAACATGAGCAGGACGGCGAAGGTGAGCGTGTACGCGTTCACCGTCCACTCCAGGTCCTCCAGCTTGCCGCCGAGGTCCTCGCGGATGGAGGGGAGCGCGGTGGTGACGACGAGGTTGTCGAGCGCGGCCATGAAGCTGGCGGCCCCGGTGATGACGAGGGCCCAGACCGCAGGCCCGCGAAGCTTGGTGTCTTGCACGATTCCCCCAAAACTAGTTATTGATCACTAACTTCAACGGACAGAGCTGAGCCCCGCGCCGGACGCTGCGCAGGACGCGCGGCCGGCGAACGGACGGAGGGGTGGCTGAACGGAGACGGAGACGGGGGTGGGGCGGACGGAGGGGGCGTACCCGCTACTCGGGCCGAGCGCCCGGATAGCAGCCTTCCCAGACCCGGTGCCCCGGCGGGAACCCCATGGCGGACAGGACGTTGATCAGCATTCCGTACGCGAGGAAGCTGCTCGTCTCCTGCGGGTCCGCCCCGAGCGGCACGTGCAGGGTGTCCCACAACTCCATCCAGGCGGCCCGCACCATCTCGCCGAACGCGGGCTCCCCGGCAGCCTCGGCGGCGGCGACGGTGACGTAGGTCTGGAGCTGCATCTGCAGCTTCTCGGGCTGCTCGGCGATCAGCTTCATGTACGCCACGCTCATCTCCTGGACCGCATCCTCGCCCTGGAGGCCCTTGGCGGCTTCCTCGAGGACGCGCCGGATGTCCTCCATGCAGCGGGCGGCGGCGGCCAGGAAGATGGCCTGCTTGTTCGGGAAGAGCCGGAAGAGGTACGGCTGGGACACCCCGACCCGCTTGGCGATCGCTTCGGTGGAGGTCCCGTAGTACCCGCCCCGCGCGAACTCGCCCATCGCCGCCAGGATGACGCTCTCGCGCCGCTCTTCCGCACTCATCCTTGCCATGCTTCAAAGTTAGTGCTCAATCACTAACTTGACAAGCCCCGCCCCGAACCGACTACCAAAAAGGTCCTGACCTGCGAGTTTCCTCACCGGCCAGGACCTTGTCGGTAACGCAAGAGGTGCAAGAAGCGTAAGAAACGCATGAGCCGCGGGGGGCTCGTCGGGCGGGGACCCTACGGCGCGAGAGCAACCACCGCGCGCGACATCCCCAGGATCTTCTGCCCGGCGCTGGTGGCCGTCAGGTCGACCCGTACCCGGTTGTCGTCCAGCTTCGCCCCGACCTTGGCCGTGACCTCGATCAGCGCGCCCTGCCCGTCGTTCGGGACGACGACCGGCTTCGTGAACCGCACGCCGTACTCGACGACCGCACCCGGGTCGCCGACCCAGTCGGTCACCACGCGGATCGCCTCGGCCATGGTGAACATGCCGTGGGCGATCACGTCGGGCAGTCCGACCTCGGTGGCGAACTTCTCGTTCCAGTGGATCGGGTTGAAGTCACCCGACGCACCCGCGTACCGCACCAGCGTCGCCCGCGTGACGGGGAAGGACGCCGCCGGCAGCTCGGTGCCGACCTCGACGTCGTCGTACTGGATCTGGGCAGCCATCTCAGGCCTCCTCGGGGGCGGAACCGGCGGCGGCGGGAGCGGCGGCGGGCTCGGGCGCCCGGGAGACGAGCTTCGTCCAGGCGGTCACCACGTGCTCGCCGGACTCGTCGTGGACCTCACCGCGGATGTCGATGACGTCGTTGCCCGCGAGCGACTTGATGGCCTCGATGGTCGAGGTCACCGTCAGCCGGTCTCCGGCCCGCACGGGACGGGTGTACGCGAACTTCTGGTCGCCGTGCACGACGCGGCTGTAGTCCAGCCCCAGCTGCGGGTCGTCGACGACCTGGCTGGCCGCCGCGAACGTGATGGCAAACACAAAGGTCGGCGGAGCGATCACGTCTTGGTGACCGAACGCCTTGGCTGCTTCGGGATCCGTGTACACCGGATTGGTGTCACCCACCGCGACCGCGAATTCGCGGATCTTCTCCCGGCCGACCTCGTACGGATCGGTGGGCGGGTAGCTCCGCCCCACGAAGGACTGGTCGAGCGCCATGACTCTCTACCTCCCTGTTGAAACGATCTGTCGAAACGACACAAGGCCGCCCCCAATGAAGGGGACGACCTCATGACGGTATGACTGTGCCTGTTGTACGAGACTTCGCCAGTTGTTAGCGGGTCTCGCGGTGCGCGGTGTGCGAGTTGCAACGCGGGCAGTGCTTCTTCATCTCAAGACGGTCCGGGTTGTTACGCCGGTTCTTCTTGGTGATGTAGTTCCGCTCCTTGCACTCCACGCAGGCCAGCGTGATCTTCGGGCGGACGTCGGTGGCAGCCACGTGAGTGCTCCTTGACGGACAATTGGACGGATGAACGCATAAAAGAGTAGCCGATCGGGAGACCGACCCCGCAATCGGCTACTGTGTGTAGCGGCGACCGGACTTGAACCGGTGACACAGCGATTATGAGCCGCTTGCTCTACCGACTGAGCTACGCCGCTTTGATGAGATCCGTTCCCCACCCGAGGGTGGGGAACCTCTCTCACCAGAGCCCCAATGCGGAATCGAACCGCAGACCTTCTCCTTACCATGGAGACGCTCTACCGACTGAGCTATTGGGGCGAGCGAGGAAGACATTACACGGTCGCCAGCCGATCGCCCAAATCCTTTGCGGGGCCTGGCCTCGGAGCACCACCGCCGCCTTTCTTGATCCCCGCGAAACCCGCCTCCGGCTCCCCTCGAACCGCCTTTCACCCCGAAAGGTGTCAGGCATCACACCGCCGATCCCCCACCCCCACCCTGAGTCACCCCGAAGCCCCGCCTCGGCCCCACCCCGCCGGGACGTTGGACGAGACGGGGGGCCGGGGCGGGGCGGGGCCAAGGCCGAGGCCGAGGCCGAGCACGGGACCCACTCCGGACCGGCACGAGAGCCGACCGCGGAGTCCACGCCAGAGGCGGGGACGTGCCGGAGGCCGGCGGAGCCGGGGCCAGAGCCGGGCGCGCGGAGGCGGGGCCAGGTGCCGAGACGGGCGGGAGCCGGGGCCAGGGACGGGGACGGGGCCGGGCGCGCGGAGGCGGGGCAAGGTCCGAGACCGGCGGGAGCCGGGGCCAGGGACGGGGACGGGGCCGGTGCCGGGCGCGCAGAGCCGGGGACGGGCCCGAGGCCGGCAGGAGCCGGGGGCCGGGCACAGGCACGCGGAGGCGCGGGGACGGGCCTGAGGCCAACAGGAGCCGAGGCCAGGCACAGGCACGCGGAGGTGGGGCCAGGCGCGAGCCTGCAGAGCCCCAGCCGGGGACCGGGCCCGCAGCAGCATCGGCGGGCGCCACAGGCAGGCCCACGGCGGTTACGGAGCCGACTGCGGAGTCCACGCGCCGCAGGCCGGGACGGGCGCGGCTCCGCACAGGCGGGGGCAGTCGCAGGGCGGCAACCACAGGGCCAAGGCGACGGCAAGCCCGGCCGGGAGCGCTCCGGCCAGGCACCACAGCCGACCGCAGCGACCGCGCCGAATCCAGGGCCCGGGGCCGAGACCAACGGTCGGGCCCGGGGCCGGGAGCCGAGGCCGGGCCCGCGGCGGGACCCGAGGCCGGAACAGGGGCGGGAGCCGCAGTCGGGCCCGGGGCGGGAGCCGCAGTCGGGCCCGGGGCCGGGACTGGGGCGGGAGCCGAGGCCGGGACCCGCAGTCGGGACCGGGACGGGACTGGGACTGGGGCCCGGGGCGGGACTGGGGCTGGGGCCCGCGGTCGGGCCCGGGACGGGACTGGGGCTGGGGCCCGCGGTCGGGCCCGGGGTCGGGGTCGGGCCCGGGCCGGGGCCGGGGCCGGGGCCAGAGCCGGGGCCGGGGCCGGGGCCGGGGCCAGAGCCGGGGCCGGGGCCGGGGCCGGGGCCGGGTCCCGGCACGGGACCCGGCGGCGGGGCCCAGGAGACGGGCCCCGGGGTGGTCCGCGCGGGTGGTCTCGGGTGGGGGCCGCCCAGACGCACCGGTACGACTATTGCCCTCTTCCGCGAAGCGGGCACCCCTGCCCCCTAGGCTCTGAGCACGCTGCGTGATCTTGGGCCGCGGGCCGCGGCCACGGCCCCAGGAACCGCCCGAGCCACCGCAGGAGCGCGATGTCCGACAGCCCGCCGCAGCAGCCGTCCCACTCCCCGCGCAACCGCCCCGGCAGCGGCCAGGGCCCGGGGCAGGGGCACGGCCCCGAGGGCACCCAGGGAAGTCCGGGAGCCCCTGGCCCGGCGGCCCCCGAGTCCACCACCCTGCTCCTCGCCGGCGCCCGCCTCACCGACGGCCGCACCGTCGACGTCCGCCTCGGCGGCGGCCGGATCCAGGCCGTCGGCACGGCCGGCAGCCTGCCCGCCGCCGCGGGCGCCCGCGTCGACCTCACCGGCTACCTGCTCCTCCCCGCGCCCGCCGAGCCCCACTCCCACGGGGACACCGCCCTGACCGCGGACAGCGAAGGGCCCGTCTCCTACTCCCCCGACGAGGTGCAGCGCCGCGCCACCGAGGCGGCCCTGCTCCAGCTCGGGCACGGCGCCACGGCCGTCCGCTCCCACGTGCGCATCGGCGACGTACACGGTCTCGGCCCCCTGGAGGCCGTGCTCCAGGCCCGCCGCTCCCTGCGCGGGCTCACCGATCTCACCACCGTCGCCGTTCCCCGCCTGCTGACCGGGGTGGCCGGGGCCGACGGGCTCGCCATGCTGCGGGACGCCGTGAAGATGGGTGCCTCCGTCATCGGCGGCTGCCCCGACCTCGACCCCGACCCCACCGGCTTCCTCGAAGCCGTACTGGAACTCGCCTCCGAACACGGCTGCCCCGTCGACCTGCACACCGACGGCGACGACCCCGCCCGCCTGTCCCGGCTCGCGGCGATGGCCGGCGGACTGCGGCCCGGGGTCTCCATCGGGCCCTGCGGCGGCCTGTCCCGCCTCCCGCTGGACGCGGCGACCCGGGCCTCCGACCAGCTGGCGGCCGCCGGCGTACGGGTGACCTGCCTCCCCCAGGGCGACTGCGCGGCCCTGGAACGGCGGGGCCTGCGCACCGCCCCCGTACGGCTGCTGCGCGCCGCCGGGGTGCGCGTCGCGGCCGGCAGCGGGGCCCTGCGCGACGCGGGCAACCCGGTCGGGCGCGGAGACCCGCTCGAAGCCGCGTACCTCCTGGCCTCCCAGGGCGGGCTCCGCGCCACCGAGGCCTACCACTCGGTCGCCGGCGCCGCCCGCGAGGCGATGGGCCTGCCGGAGGTCCGGGTGGAGGCCGGGTTCCCGGCGGAACTGCTCGCCGTGCGCGGGGACCGGATCGCGAGCGTGCTGTCCCTCGCGTACAGCCGGATCGTGATCCACCGCGGGCGGGTGGTAGCCCGGACGAGTGCCGTACGGGAATACTGCGACTCCGCCGTCGCGGTGGCCCTGGACCTGCCCCGGCAGGGCCGTACGGAGCCAGGTCCCTGAGCGTTCACCGCATGTTCCCGGGCGCGGTCGCCCGGCTCGTCGTACGGTCGTGGCATGCGCATCGTCATCGCGGGTGGACACGGTCAGATCGCGCTGCGGCTGGAGCGCCTGCTCGCCGCGCGCGGGTACGAGGTCGCGGGCATCATCCGCGATCCGGCACAGGGCGACGACCTCAGGGAGGCGGGCGCCGAACCGGTGCTGTGCGACCTGGAATCGGCGTCGGTCGAGCACGTGGCGGGCATCCTGCAGGGCGCGGACGCCGCGGTGTTCGCGGCGGGCGCGGGTCCCGGCAGCGGGGCCGGGCGCAAGGACACGGTGGACCGGGGCGCGGCGGTGCTGTTCGCGGACGCCGCCGAACGGGCCCGGGTGCGCCGCTTCCTGATGGTCTCCTCGATGGGCGCGGACACCCGCCGCGAGGGCGACGAGGTCTTCGACGCCTATCTCCGTGCCAAGGGCGAGGCCGACGAGCACGTCCGCACCCGTCTGGGTCTGGAGTGGACGATCCTGCGCCCCGGCTCGCTGGTCGACGACGCGGGTACGGGTCTGGTCCGCCTGGAGGCGCAGACGGGCCGCGGGCCGGTCACCCGCGACGACGTGGCGGCGGTCCTCGCCGAGCTGATCGATACGCCCGCGACCGCGGGCCTCACCCTGGAACTCATCGCGGGCTCGACCCCGGTCCCGGTGGCGGTCAAGGACGTGGCGGGCAATTAGAAATCGGCGGTCAGACGGTCGTCGGAGCGGCCGACCGAATCCTGCTGGAACCGCTGCTCGTACGCGTCCCGGATCCGCTCGATGCGCGCACCGCGCTCGTCGGCCTCCTTCTCCGGATACAGCAGCACCACCTCGTACGAGATCTCACGGATGATCTTCCCGTCGCGCTGCCACTGGCCGCGCCCGTCCTGGAGGGTCAGCCCCTCGGGGAAGGCGGGGGTGATCTCGCGTTCGAGGAACCCCATGAACTCCCGCTCCCCGACCGGTGGACGGCCGTCCGGCCGCTCGGTGCCGAAGTAGAGCCGGGTCTCCTGGTAGGGATCCCCCACATCGCCGTTCAGCGCCGCTCCGACCAGAGCCGGGATCCCCGCTCCGAGCAGGGCGAGGAGCACCCCGCCGCCGACCTTTCCGCGCGCGTCAGAAGTCCATTTCACGCCGGATGAACGACCGGAGCGCCACATCGGTACGCCCGATCCGCCCGATGGGCTCATCCCGCGCCCGCGCCCGCTCCGTCAGGCCCCGGCCCCTCATGCCCGCTCCAGCCGACGCCGCCACCACGGATCCCCCGGCGGGGCGTACGGATCGGGGAGCGTCCGGGCGAGGAACCGCGCGTCGAGCGGCGCGAGTACGGCCCGCAGCTCCCGCACGGCGCGACGGGGCAGGGAAAGGCAGAAGGCCTCCAGGGTCCCCCGGTGATCGCCGCCCCAGACCGGCTGGCAGCAGGGGTAGTCCTCGTCCCAGCTCGGGTAGATGATCCACGACGGTCCCCGGCCGTACACCACCCCGCGCCAGGCGGACAGTGCGCGGTAGGCCGCGCCGGGCTCGTACCGGTGGCGTTCGACGCGCGCGATCTCCACGAGGGTGCGGGCGGAGACGCCCGGAACGACGGCTCGGTCGCCCTCTCGGGGCGTCCGGTGTGGCGGGTCCGACCGGACCTGCGAGGGCGCCTTACGCGCCATGGCCCTTTCGGCCGCAGATGCTGATGCTGATGCTGATCATGCGAACAGCATGCGGCCCGTTCCGCTTCGCCGCCCACTGGTTTTCCGTGGGGCGTTCCGGTTCCGGGCATACGAGAAAACCCCCGCCCACTGCATTTCTGCAATGAGCGAGGGTCTCACTCGCGTGGCGGCGCCAGGGTTCGAACCTGGGTAGGCTGAGCCGGCAGATTTACAGTCTGCTCCCTTTGGCCACTCGGGCACACCGCCATGATCGCTGCCATCTTTCCGCCTTGCGGCGGCGCTCCGTGGCAACGACGTAAACGATACCCGATGACCGGGGGTGCTTCGCCACCGGATTGATCAGCACCGCACGTGGGCGCGGTGGCTAGGCTTTGCGGAGCGGTCCGGGGATGTCCGGCCGCGCCCTTCGGGGCCGTCACTACCGACTTCAAGGAGCCACAGCACATGGCCGACTCCAGTTTCGACATCGTCTCGAAGGTCGAGCGGCAGGAGGTCGACAACGCCCTCAACCAGTCCGCCAAGGAGCTCTCGCAGCGCTACGACTTCAAGGGCACCGGCGCCACGATCGCCTGGTCCGGCGAGAAGATCCTGATGGAGGCGAACTCCGAGGAGCGCGTCAAGGCCGTCCTGGACGTCTTCGAGACCAAGCTGGTCAAGCGCGGGATCTCCCTCAAGGCGCTCGACGCCGGTGAGCCGCAGCTGTCCGGCAAGGAGTACAAGATCTTCGCCACGATCGAGGAAGGCATCTCCCAGGAGAACGCCAAGAAGGTCGCGAAGATCATCCGTGACGAGGGCCCCAAGGGCGTCAAGGCCCAGGTCCAGGGCGAGGAGCTGCGCGTCAGCTCCAAGAGCCGCGACGACCTCCAGGAAGTCCAGGCCCTCCTCAAGGGCAAGGACCTGGACTTCGCGATCCAGTTCGTGAACTACCGCTGATCACCGGCTTCGGCCCCTGTTCAGCCCGCACGCCGGCCCGGCGGTCCTTCGAGGACCGCCGGGCCGCGGTCGTTGCGGCACGGTCGTTGCGGCGCGGGCGTTACGGCGCGGTCGTTGCGGAGCGGTCATTGCGGCGGGGCGTCGCGGGCGGTGTCGCGGGACCGGCGCTCGGCGGGTGTGTGCCCGGCGTGAGCGGCGTACGCGCCCGTGCCGTCCTCCGTGTGCACTTGGGCGGGCGGTGGTGCGCCCACCAGGGTGAGGGGTGTCCGTCAGCGCCTCGTCAGGGGGTTCCCGCATGCCTGTGCCTGGGGCCGGCACGTTACGTGAAGACTTCGGGGCATCCGTGGTGGTCGCCCTGGTCGCGCTACCGCTCTGCGTCGGAGTGGCCGTCGCCTCCGGGGTACCGGCCGAACTCGGGATCCTCACCGGGGTGGTGGGCGGGCTGGTCACCGGCTGGTTCCGGGGCAGCTCCCTCCAGGTGAGCGGCCCGGCCGCCGGGCTCACCGTGCTCGTCTACGAGGCCGTGCGGACGTACGGGCTGCCCGCGCTCGGCGTGCTCGTCCTGGCCGCCGGCCTGGTGCAGCTGGGCATGGGCGTGCTGCGGCTCGGGCGGTGGTTCCGGGCGATCTCCGTGGCCGTCGTGCACGGGATGCTGGCCGGTATCGGGCTCGTGCTGATCGCCGGTCAGCTGTACGCCCTGGCCGACGTGGAGGCCCCGGCGCGGACCCTGGAGAAGCTGGCCGGGGCGCTGGAGCTCGGCGGGCGCGCCGACTGGACCGCCGTGGCGCTCGGGGCCGGGACGGTCGCCGTCCTGGTGGCCTGGCGGCGGATGCCCGACCGGCTACGGCTCGTCCCGGGGGCGCTCGTCGGGGTCGCGGCCGCGACCGCCGCGGCCGTGCTGCTGCGGCTGCCCGTGGAGCGGGTCCGGGTCACGGGCGTCCTGTCGGCCGTGACCCTGCCCGGCTGGGAGGACTTCGGGGTGCTCGCCTCCGTCGGGGCCGTCGGGACCGTGGTGGCGCTCGCGCTCATCGCCTCCGCCGAGACGCTGTTCAGTGCGGCGGCCGTGGACCGCATGCACGACGGGGACCGGACCGACTACGACCGCGAACTGGTCGCCCAGGGCGTAGGGAACACCCTCTGCGGGATGCTCGGGGCCCTGCCGATGACCGCCGTCATCGTCCGCAGCGCCGCCAACGTCGAGGCCGGCGCCCGCACTCGGGCCTCCCGGATCCTGCACGGCGGCTGGCTACTGCTGTTCGCCGTGGCCGTCCCCGGACTGCTGGAGTCCGTCCCGCTCGCCGCGCTGGCCGGGGTACTGCTGCACGCCGGCTGGAAGCTGCTTCCGGTACGGGCGGTGGCCGCCCTGTGGCGGTCGCACCGGGGCGAGGCGGTCGTCCTGGTGGCGACGGCCGCGGCGATCGTGGCCACGAACCTCTTCGAGGGGGTGCTCGCGGGGCTGGGGCTCGCCGTCGCCAAGGCGGCCTGGGAGACCTCCCACGTGCACATCGAGCCGGTGTGGGAGGGCGACGAACTGCGCGTGCGGATCCTGGGGAACGCCAGCTTCCTGCGGCTGCCCAAACTGCTCGACGAGCTGGACGCGCTGCCCCGCGGCGGTGTCGTCCGCCTGGACCTGAGCGGGCTGCGCCACCTCGACCACGCCTGCCTGACCGCGCTGGACGGCTGGGAGCGCAGCCGCACGCCGGTCCCCGGCCGGGAGGGCGTCACCTAGAGGCCGTCTCTTTCGAATCTTGCCGGGCCCGCAAGATCCGAAAGAGACGCCCTAGCCCGGCTACCCTGCGCACGTGAACGCCACGCATCCCACGCATCCCCCGCACAACGAGATGAAGCGCACCCTGGGCGTCTTCGACGCGGTCGTCGTCGGGCTCGGCGCGATGGTCGGCGCCGGGATCTTCGCCGCCCTGGCCCCGGCGGCGCGCGCGGCCGGCGGAGCGCTCCTCGCAGCGCTCGCGCTCGCGGCCCTGGTGGCTTATTGCAACGCGCACTCCTCGGCTCGGCTGGCCGCCCGCTACCCCTCCTCGGGCGGCACCTATGTGTACGGGCGCGAACGGCTCGGGCCCTTCTGGGGATACCTGGCCGGCTGGGGCTTCGTCGTCGGCAAAACGGCCTCCTGCGCGGCGATGGCCCTCACGGTCGGGGCCTACGCGTGGCCCGGGCAGCAGCACGTGGTGGCCGTGGCGGCGGTGGTGGCACTGACCGCCGCGAGCTACGGAGGCGTGCAGAAGTCCGCCCGGATCGCCCGGGTGATCGTCGCGGTGGTGCTGGCCGTCCTGGCCGGGGTCGTCGTGGCGTGCCTGTCCTCCGGCGCGGCCGACGCCGGCCGTCTCAGCGGCTCGGACTGGGCGGCGGCCGGGCTGCTCCAAGGCGCCGGGCTGCTGTTCTTCGCCTTCGCGGGCTACGCCCGGATCACCACCCTGGGCGAGGAGGTGCGCGACCCGGAGCGCACGATCCCGCGGGCGGTGCCCCTCGCCCTGGGGATCGCCCTGCTCGTCTACGCCGCGGTCTCGGTGGCGGCGCTGTCGGTGCTCGGCGCCGACGGTCTGGGGCGGTCGGCGGCCCCGCTGGCCGACGCCGTGCGCGCGGCCGGGTGGCCCGGGCTGACTCCCGTCGTCCGGGTGGGCGCGGCCCTGGCGGCGCTGGGCTCGCTGCTGGCGCTCGTACTCGGGGTGTCGCGGACGACCCTGGCGATGGCGCGGGACGGCCATCTGCCGCGCGCGCTGGCCGCCGTACATCCCCGGCATCAGGTGCCGCACCACGCCGAGCTGGCGGTGGGCGCCGTGGTGGCGGTGCTCGCGGCCACCACCGATCTGCGGGGAGCGATCGGTTTCTCCTCCTTCGGCGTGCTCGCCTACTACGCGATCGCGAACGCCTCCGCGTGGACTCTCGATTCAGGTGTCAAGGACCGGGCCGTGGCAGCGGTGGGACTGTCCGGCTGCGTGGTGCTGGCCTGCGCGCTGCCCGCCGCGTCGACGGTCACGGGGGCCGCGGTGCTGGCACTTGGCGCGCTGGCCTACGGGGTGCGCCGGCGGCTCACACCCGGGCCCTGAAGCCCGCCCAGGGGGTCAGCTCCAGGTCCCATTCCTCCCCCGCGCCCGATTCCTCGCTGAACCAGGCGCTGCCGTCGAGCCAGCCGCGCAGCCAGTCGGCGAGCGTGGGCGATTCGAGGAACCAGGCGAGGTCGGGCTCGCCCGAGTTCGGTTCGAACAGCAGGACTTGGGCGGTTTCCGAGCGGCAGTCCACGCAGGCGCGCAGGGCGCAGCCGAAGTCGGCTATGGGCAGCACGCCCTCGGGCCAGCGCCAGGCCGAGGCCCGCATCGCGGTGTATTCGGCGACGGCGCGCTCCAGGGGCAGCAGGCCGTGCTCGGGGCCGAAGCCGCCGCCCGCCACGCGGGTGTGGAGGGCCGCGAGGAGGGGCGGCAGGGCGAAGCCCAGGGCGGCCTCGGCCCGGTGCAGTTCCGCGGCGGGCAGGGGCGCCGGAAGGGGCGCGATGGGGGTGCCGGTGGCCGCGTACCGCCCCTGGCGGGAGCTGTGCGCGCGGCCGGCGACTTGCTTCAGCAACTGCTCGATGTCATCCATGCACACAGAGTGACACCCCCCACTGACAATCGCCCTGACCTGCGATTTCAGTCGTGATGAGGGCGCGACCTCAGTCCGCTTGGCGCTCCGTGTTCCGCGCCGGGGCGTGCGAGTCGTACCCGACGAAGAAGGTGGGGCGGCGCTGCACGGCCGTGTAGATGCGGCCGATGTACTCGCCGAGCAGGCCGACGCAGATCAGCTGCACGCCGCCGAGGAACAGCATCACGATGAACAGCGAGGTCCAGCCGGGGACGGTCTGGCCCTTCAGGTAGATCGCCAGGGTGGCGCCCACCATCAGCAGGCAGCCGAAGAAGCTGGCCACGCCCAGCCAGGTCGCCAGGCGCAGCGGGGCGGCGGAGAAGTTGATGATGCTGTCGACGCCGAGCCGGAGCATCTTGCTCAGCGGGTACTTGGTCTCCCCCGCCACCCGCTCCTCGCGCTGGTAGCTGACCTGGCCGCTGGGGAAGCCGAGCCACGGCACGAGCAGGCGGTACACCTGGTGCTGGTCGGGCATGGCCTTGACCGCCTCGACCGCCGCGCGGCTCAGCAGCCGGAAGTCGCCCGCCTGCGCCGGCACCTGTTTGCCGACCAGGCGGCGCACCAGCCAGTAGTACGCGCCGGCCGTGTGCCGTTTGAACCCGGTGTCGGTGCTCCGGTCGGCCCGGACCCCGTAGACGATGTCGAGGCCGTCCGCGCGGGCCAGGTCGAGCATCTCCGGGATCTTCTCCGGCGGGTCCTGGAGGTCCGCGTCGATGCTGGCCACGTACGCGCCCAGGGCGCTGTGCAGGCCCGCGGTGAGGGCGGCCTGGTGGCCGGAGTTCCCGCGCAGCCGCACGATCCGCAGCTCGGGCCATTTGGCCTGGAACTCGGTGAGGAGCTCCGCGGTCCGGTCCTTGCTGCCGTCGTCGACGGCGACGACCTCGTAGCGGACGGCCATGGCGTCGAGTGCCGGGCGCAGTCTGCCGACCAGGGCCGGCAGCGCGTCCTCCTCGTTGTACATCGGCACGACCACCGAGAGGGTCGTGGAGGGCTCGGAGGGCTCGGAGAACTCGGAAGGCTCAGAGGGCTCAGAGGGCTCAGTCGACATCGGTTCTTCCCTGCCCGTCGTGCGTGCCGCTCGTCCGCGTCACTCGTCCGCAACCCGGAACTTTAATACGAGTGGATAAACCGGATCCGGGCTCGGCGCGGCTCAGCGCGAGGCGAACGGAGCGTCCGTGGGGACGATCTCGCGGCCCAGCGGGAGCAGGGAGAGCGGGACCATCTTGAAGTTGGCGATGCCGAACGGGATGCCGATGATCGTGATGCACAGCGCGATGCCGGTGAAGATGTGGCCCAGGGCCAGCCACCAGCCCGCCAGGATCAGCCACAGGACGTTGCCGATGGCGGAGCCCGCACCCGCGTCACGCCGCTCGACGGTCGTGTACCCGAAGGGCCACAGGGCGTACACGGCGATGCGGAACGAGGCTATGCCGAAGGGGATTCCGATGATGGTGATGCAGAGGATCACACCCGCCAGGCAGTAGCCCAGGAAGAGCCAGACTCCGCTGAGGACGAGCCAAATGAGGTTCAGGATGGTCTTCACTGACTGCGGCCTGCCATCTGTTCGAGCCGGGCGATGCGCTCGGCCATCGGAGGGTGTGTGGAAAACATTTTGGACAATCCTTCGCCGGGACGGAAGGGATTGGCGATCATCATGTGGCTCGCGGTCTCCAGTCGCGGCTCGGCGGGCAGCGGGAGCTGCTTGGTGCCGGCGTCCAGCTTGCGCAGGGCGCTGGCGAGGGCGAGCGGGTCCCCGGTGAGCTGGGCCCCGGAGGCGTCCGCCTCGTACTCGCGCGAGCGGCTGATGGCGAGCTGGATCACGGAGGCCGCCAACGGGCCCAGGATCATGATCAGCAGCATGCCGAAGAGGCCCGGTCCCTCGTCGTCGTTGGAGCGGCCGATGGGGATCAGCCAGGCGAAGTTGACCAGGAACATGATCACGGAGGCCAGGGCGCCCGCGACGGACGAGATGAGGATGTCGCGGTTGTAGACGTGGCTGAGCTCGTGGCCGATGACCCCGCGCAGTTCGCGCTCGTCGAGTATGCGCAGGATGCCTTCGGTGCAGCAGACCGCGGCGTTGCGCGGGTTGCGGCCGGTGGCGAAGGCGTTGGGGGCCTCGGTCGGGGAGATGTAGAGCCGGGGCATGGGCTGGCGCGCGGACGTGGAGAGCTCGCGCACCATGCGGTAGAGCTCGGGTGCCTCGAACTCGCTGACGGGGCGGGCCCGCATCGCGCGCAGGGCCAGCTTGTCGCTGTTCCAGTACGCGTACGCGTTGGTGCCGAGGGCCACGAGGACGGCGACGATCAGGCCGCCCCGGCCGAAGAAGCTTCCGATCAGGATGATGAGGGCCGACAGACCACCGAGGAGTACGGCGGTCTTCAGCCCGTTGTGCCGGCGGTGCACGGTGCGCCCTCCAAGTGGTGCGGCAGGGGGACCCGTCCAGGATCTGGGGATCGGAGGGCCTACGGTCCAGTGGACCCTTCCTTCCTGGTCAACGCGAGGTGAGGGCGGCAGGTTCCCCGGGCACGCCCGTCCCCGCCGCCCCGGTGGGCCGGGGGGCGGGGCTGTGGCGGGACGGTGGGCGGGCCGCGGCGGGCGCCGTGGAGGTTAGGCCGTACGGGTTACGGGTGCGGGCCGGCCGCGGCGCTGACCGGGCTCCGGCGGACCTCCGGAGCGTGCTCTACAGCGGGAAGAGGCTGCCGGTGGCGAAGCGCAGGACGAGCTGCGGTGCACCCGAGAGGACCAGCGCGGTGGCGGCGGTGAGCACGATGGCCGCCGTGACCGGCCAGGGGGTCCCCGTACGGGGCTGCGCGCCCTGCTGTGCGCCCTCCTGCGCCGCGTCCCCCTCGGGGGTGCGGAAGAGCAGGGCGGTCCAGCGCAGGTAGTAGTACAGCGCGACGACGACGTTGACGGCCATGACCACGGCGAGCCAGCCCAGGCCCGCGTCGACCGCCGAGCGGAAGACGGTGACCTTCGCGAAGAGCCCGATGATGCCCGGCGGCAGACCGGCCAGGCAGAGCAGGAAGAACGCCATGGCCAGGGCGGCGAGCGGGCTCTCGGCGTACAGGCCCCGGTAGTCGGCGAGCCGGTGCAGCGGCTTCGTACGGGCCACCAGGGCGGCCACGGCGAAGGCGCCGAGGTTCACGGCGGCGTACATGAGGGCGTAGGCGACGGTGGAGCCGATCTGGTCGCGGCCGGCGTAGGCGGCGGCCGCGATCGGGACCAGCAGGTAGCCGGCCTGGCCCACGGAGGACCAGGCGAGCAGCCGTACGGCCCCGCCCGGCCGGTCGGCGGACTGGCGCAGGGCCGCCGCGTTGCCGAGGGTCATGGTGAGCGCGGCCAGGACGGCGAGGGCCGGACCCCAGACGTCGGAGTACGCGGGGAAGGCGATCACGGTGACGAGAATGAGGCCGGTGAAGCCGACGGCCTTGCCGATGACCGACAGGTATCCGGCGACGGGCAGCGGGGCGCCGACGTAGGTGTCCGGGACCCAGAAGTGGAAGGGGACGGCGGCCGTCTTGAAGGCGAAGCCGACCAGGGTGAGCGCGACGCCCGCCATGGCGAGGGTGTCGAGCTGTCCGGGGACGTTCCCGAGCCGGTCGGCGACCTGGGTGAGGTGCAGGGAGCCGGTGGCGGCGTAGACGAAGCTGACGCCCATCAGGGACACGGCGGTGGCCGTGACGGAGGACAGGAAGAACTTGAGGGCGGCCTCGGAGGAGAGCCGGTCGCCGCGGCGCATGCCGACGAGGGCGAAGGCGGGCAGCGAGGCGACTTCGAGGGCGACGATCAGGGTGGCGAGGTCGCGGGAGGCGGGCAGCAGGGCCGCGCCGGCGGCGGAGGAGAGCAGCAGGAACCAGTACTCGCCGGCCGGCATGCGCGCCTCGCGGACGGCGGTGACCGACAGCAGGGCGGTGACCAGGGCGCCGCCCAGCACGAGGAACTGCACGACGAGCGCGAAGTGGTCGGCGGCGTAGCTGCACGCGGCCGGGTCGGCCGTACCGGGTCCGGTGAGGCAGAAGGTGCTGCGGTCACCGGCGCGCAGCGGCAGCAGGGTGGCGGTCGCGGCGGCCAGTCCGGCCACGGAGATCCAGCCGAGCAGCGGCTTGCGGCGCTCCGGCACGAAGAGGTCGAGGACCAGCACGAGGAGGCCGACGGAGGCGGTGATGACGACCGGTGCGATGGCGAGCCAGTCGACGGACTGGACCAGGCTGCCGGCGCCCGCGCCGGTGTCGGCCGCGGCGATGGCGGTGCTGGTGAGGGGCTGAAGGACCGTCATGAGTTCCCTCCCGCGAGGAGCTTCTGGACGGCCGGGTCGGTGAGGCCGAGGAGGACCGCGGGCCACAGGCCGGCGAGGAGGGTGAGGGCGACGAGCGGGCTCCAGGCGGCGTACTCGTAGCGCTGGATGTCCGCGAGGACCACCGGGGCGGCGGCCCCTTCGCGCGCGGCCTTCGGGTCGCCCATGCACACCCGCCGTACGACGATCAGAAGATAGGCGGCGGTGAGCAGGGTGCCGAACGCGCCTACGGACATGTACGTGAGGAACGCCGGCCGCGACAGGCCCTCGGCGGGGTCGAACGCGCCGAAGAGGGCCAGCATCTCGCCCCAGAAGCCGGCCAGGCCGGGCAGGCCGAGCGAGGCGATGGCGGCGAAGGCGAGGAGGGCTCCGAAGCGGGGGGCGCGGCCGTAGAGGGCCGCTCCGGTCGCTCCGGCGAGGGTGTCGAGATCGGCCGTGTTGTAACGGTCTTTGAGCGCGCCGACAAGAAAGAAGAGAAGGCCGGTGATCAGACCGTGCGCGACGTTGGCGAACAGCGCACCGTTCACGCCGGTGGGGGTCATGGAAGCGATGCCGAGGAGGACGAAGCCCATGTGGCCGACGGAGGAGTACGCGATGAGGCGCTTGAGGTCGCCCTTGTTGCCCTTGCGGGCGAGGGCAAGACAGGCCAGGGACCCGTAGACGATGCCGACCGCGGCGAAGGCTCCCAGGTACGGGGCGAAGGTGGCCATGCCGTCGGGGGTGGCGGGCAGCAGGATCCGGACGAACCCGTAGGTGCCCATCTTCAGCAGGACGCCCGCGAGGAGGACGGAACCGACGGTGGGGGCGGCCGTGTGGGCGTCCGGCAGCCAGCTGTGCAGCGGCCACATCGGGGTCTTCACTGCGAGGCCGATCCCGATGGCGAGAACGGCCAGGACCTGGGTGGTGTGGGACAGTTCGCGGCCGTTGTCGGAGGCCAGTGCCACCATGTCGAAGGTGCCGCTGTTCAGCCCGATCAGCAGCAGGCCGAGCAGCATCACCACGGAGCCGAGGAGGGTGTAGAGGATGAACTTCCAGGCGGCTGCCTGCCGCTGAGCACCGCCCCAGCGGGCGATGAGGAAGTACATCGGGATGAGGACCATCTCGAACGCGAGGAAGAACAGCAGCAGGTCGAGGACGGCGAAGGTGGCGAGGGTGCCGGACTCCAGGACCAGGAGCAGGGCGACGAAGGCCTTCGCGGAGGGGCCCGCGGGGAGCTTGAAGTAGCTGTAGAGCGCGCAGAGGAAGAACAGCAGCGCGGTCATCAGGAGGAGGGGGAGCGAGATGCCGTCGATGCCGAGGTGGATCCGGACGTTCAGGGCCTGGATCCAGCTGATGTCCGTCGTCGCCTGGAAGCGGGACGGGGCGTCGTGGTCGAAGCCCACGGCGAGGACGATCGCCGCGGCGAGGATGGCACCGGTCACGGTCACGCCGTGGCGCAGTACGGCCTGTTCGGGGCTCTTGCCCTTCAGTCCGGGCGGGGCCGGCAGGAGGGCGGCGACGGCGCCGACGAGCGGGCCGGCCACGACGAACGCCAGAAGGAACTGCATCACGGACGGGCTGATATCAATCACGGCTGACTCACGGCTCACGATCCGGCGTTGACGTTGGCGAGGACGGCGGTGGCGATCGCCAGGACCACGGCGCCGGCGAGCAGGGCGCTCAGGTAGCTCTGCACGTTGCCGGTCTGGGCGCGGCGCACGAGGGCGCCGAGCAGCCGGGGGCCGAGGCCCGCGCCACGGACGTACGAGTCCACGACCTCGCGGTCGAGGAAGCGTACGAGGGCTGCGGCGGCTCGGACGGGGCGGACGAACAGGCGGTCGTAGACGGCGTCGAGGTGGAAGCCGACGGCGGCGTGCCGGTGCAGCGGGCCGAGGAGCGCGCGGCCGGGGTCGGCGGCGGGGGCCGTGGAAACGACCGGGTGGTCGTGGGTGACCTCGGCGACTTCGGGGCTCTCGGCGGCGGACTCGGCGGCGACGACGGACGCGGGCACTGCGCCGGCGGGCGCTCCCGCGGTGGCGGGGCCCGCTCCGGCCGGGGCTGCCGGGATCAGGGCGGCCTGGGCCTGGGCGCGCTGCCACAGGGCGTAGGTGAGCACCGCGCCGACGGCGGCGGCGCCCGTGCCGAGGACCGAGGTCGTCAGCGACGGGGTGAGCTCGCGCCCGTCGAAGAAGTCGGACAGGGGCCCGGCCAGCAGGCCGAAGCCCACGGACGGGACGGCCAGCAGCCACAGCACGCCGGTCATGGCGACGGGCTCCTTGCCGTGGTCGGGGGCGGCTGCGCCCCGGCCGCGGAAGGCCATCAGCCACAGCCGGGTGGCATAGGCGGCGGTGAGCAGGGCGGTCAGCACGCCGGCGACGAGGACCACCCAGCCGGCCGCGCTCGGGGCGAGCTCCGAGTGGCCGCCGGCGGTGTGCTCGGCGGCGACGAGGACGGCTTCCTTGGAGAAGAAGCCGGCGAAGGGCGGGAAGGCGGCGAGCGCGAGCAGCGCGATCGTCATCGTCCAGAAGGCGTCGGGGATGCGCTTGGCCAGGCCGTCCATGCGGGACATGGCGGCGAGGGAGTTCGTCCCCGCGGCGTGGATGATCACGCCGGCGCCGAGGAACAGGAGCGCCTTGAAGGCGCCGTGGGACAGGAGGTGAAAGACGGCGGCCGCACGGTCGCCGACGGCCAGGGCGCCGGTCATGTAGCCGAGCTGGCCGATCGTGGAGTAGGCGAGCACCCGCTTGATGTCGTCCTGGGCCAGGGCGGCGAGGGCGGAGCCGACCATCGTGACGGCCGCCATGACGGCCAGGACCACCAGTGCGGCCCGGGACGCCGCGAAGACGGGGAGGAGGCGGGCGACGAAGTAGACGCCGGCGGCGACCATCGTCGCCGCGTGGATCAGTGCGGAGACCGGGGTGGGGCCCGCCATGGCGTCCGGAAGCCAGGTGTGCAGCGGGAACTGCGCGGACTTGCCCGCGACTCCGGCCAGCAGGAGGAGCGCGATGAGCGTCGGGTGGTCGAGCCCGCCCGCGGCGACCGTGCCCAGGATCTTGGTGATCCGGAAGGACCCGGCGTCGGTGGCGAGCGCGAACAGACCGATGAGGAAGGGGACGTCGCCGAGCTTGGTGACGAGGAAGGCCTTCAGGGAGGCGGAGCGGGCCGCCTCGGTCTCCCAGTAGTGGCCGACCAGGAAGTACGAGCAGATGCCCATGATCTCCCAGCCGACCAGCAGCACCATCAGGTCGCCGGAGTAGACGACGAGCAGCATGGCGGAGGTGAACAGTGAGACCAGAGAGGCGTAGGACGGGTAGCGCGGGTCCTCGCGCAGGTACGCCGTCGAGTAGATCTGCACGCAGGTGGCGACGAGGCCGACGAGCACAGCCACCATGACGGCGAAGCCGTCCAGGTGGAGCGAGAGCTCGATGGGCACCGAGCCGGTCGGGGTCAGCTCGGTCGCCGTGTCGATCGCCTTGCCGCCGCCCTGGCGGAGGGCGACCAGGACCGCGAGGACGGCGGCCGCCAGCGTCGGCAGGGCGGCGAGCGGCTTCACGAAGCCGGGGGCGGTGCGGCCGAGCAGCAGTCCCGCCAGTGCGCCCAGGAAGGGCAGGAGGGGGACCAGTACGGCGAGGGTCGGGGTGCTCACGCGGCGGCTCCGGTCGCAGGGTTCGCGCTGTCCGCGCCAGCGGGGGTCGTGCCGTCCTGCTCGTGGCCCTCGGCGGTGTCGCGCAGTCGGTCCACGTCCGCGGTGCCCCGGTTGCGGTAGACCATCAGCACGATCGCGAGGCCGATGCCGATCTCGGCGGCGGCGATGGCGATGGTGAAGAGGGTGAGGGCCTGGCCGGCGTGCAGGCTGTCGCGCAGCCAGACGTCGAAGGCCACCAGGTTGAGGTTGACGGCGTTGAGCATCAGCTCGACGGACATCAGGACCAGGATGGCGTTGCGGCGGGCGAGCACTCCGTACAGGCCCGTGCAGAAGAGGAGCGCCGCCAGGACGGCGGGGTAGGCGAGGTGCATCAGCGCTGCCCGCCCTTCGGGTCGGTGGCGGGCGCGTCCTTGCGGGACAGCACGATGGCGCCGATCAGGGCCGCGAGGAGGAGGACGGAGAGCGCCTCGAACGGCAGCACCCAGTGCCGGAAGAGGATCTCTCCCGAGACCTTGGTGGAGCCCTGGGCGGGGCCGTCGAGGTCGATCCAGGTGGTGCGGAAGGCGTCGACGACCACCCAGACGAGCGCGGCGGCCGCGACGAGGGCGACGCCGAGCGCGACCGGGCGGTTGCCCGAGTCGGCGTCCGGCGAGCGGCCGATCGGGGCCTTGGTGAGCATCAGCCCGAAGAGGAGGAGGACGACCACGGAACCGAGGTAGATCAGCACCTGGACCCAGGCGATGAACTCGGCGGTCAGCAGCAGGTATTCGACGGCGATCCCGCCGAGGGCGACGACCAGCCACAGGGCGGCGTGCACGAGCTGCTTGGTGGTGACCGTGACGGCGGCCGCGCCGAGGGTGGCGAGGCCGACGAGGACGAAGGCGATCTCGACGCCGGTCGGGGAGAGGAAGCCGTTGCCTTGGGCGGCTGCGGTGATCACGCGTCTCCTTCCGGGGCCGGGTCCGCGTCCGGGGCGGTGGTGTCGGGGTTCGCCTCGGCGGCGGCTGCTGCGGCGGCCGCGGCTGCGGTCTCCGCCTTCTCCACGGCCTTGCGGGCGGCCGCGATCTCCTTGGGCTCCTCGGCGGCCGGGTCCAGGGCGGGCGGGGCCGGGACGGTCCACATCCACTCGCGCAGCTTGTCGCGCTCGTGGGTGAGCTCGTGGATGTCGGTCTCGGCGTACTCGAACTCCGGCGACCAGAACAGCGCGTCGAAGGGGCACACCTCGATGCAGATGCCGCAGTACATGCAGAGGGAGAAGTCGATGGCGAAGCGGTCGAGGACGTTGCGGCTGCGCTCACGGCCACCGGGGGCGGCGGCCGGCACCGTCTCCTTGTGGGAGTCGATGTAGATGCACCAGTCGGGGCACTCGCGCGCGCACAGCATGCAGACCGTGCAGTTCTCCTCGAACAGGCCGATGACCCCGCGCGAGCGCGGCGGGAGTTCGGGCTGTACCTCGGGGTACTGGGCGGTGTGCGAGCGCTTCGTCATCGTGCGCAGCGTGACGGCCAGGCCCTTGGCGAGGCCGGAGCCGGGGATGGGAGGCATTTACTGGATCGCCACCTTCACGATGCCGGTGAGCGCGATCTGGGCGAGCGCGAGGGGGATGAGTACGGTCCAGGCGAGCTTCTGCAGCTGGTCCTCGCGGAGCCGGGGGTAGCTCACGCGGAGCCAGATCACCACGAAGGAGAGCGCGGCGATCTTGAGCAGGGTCCAGGCCCAGGCGAAGCCGTCGCCGCCGAAGGGGCCGTGCCAGCCGCCCAGGAAGAGGACGGTGGTCAGGGCGCACAGCACGACGATGCCGGCGTACTCGGCGAGCAGGAACAGCGCGAAGCGCAGGCCGGTGTACTCGGTGTACGCGCCGAAGATGATCTCGGAGTCGGCGACGGGCATGTCGAAGGGGGGCCGCTGGAGTTCGGCGAGGCCGGCGGTGAAGAAGACGAGCCCGCCGACGATCTGCCAGGGCAGCCACCACCACTCGAAGGCGCCGACGATGCCGGGGAGCGAGACGGTTCCGGCGGCCATGGCGACCGAGGCCGCCGCGAGCAGCATGGGGAGCTCGTAGGCGAGCAGCTGGGCGGCGGTGCGGAGGCCTCCGAGGAGGGAGAACTTGTTCGCGGAGGCCCAGCCGGCCATGAGCGAGCCGAGCACGCCGACGCCCATGACGGCGAGCGCGAAGAAGAGCCCCGCGTCGATGACCTGGCCGACGGCGCCCTCGCCGGGGCCGATCGGGATGGCGAGGAGGACCAGGAGGTACGGGAGGAGCGCGACGGCGGGGGCGAGCTGGAAGACACGGCGGTCGGCGTTGGCCGGGACGATGTCTTCCTTCTGCGCGAACTTGACTCCGTCGGCGACGAGCTGGGCCCAGCCGTGGAAGCCGCCGGCGTACATGGGGCCGAGGCGGCCCTGCATGTGGGCCATCACCTTGTGCTCGGTCTGCCCGACGACGAGCGGGAGCACGAGGAAGACGGCGAAGACGACGATCAGCCGCAGGGCGACGTCGAGGACGTCGTTCACGCGGCGCCTCCGGTGGGGTCGTTGGGGGTGGGGTCCGTCTCGGAGGGGTCCGGCTTGGGGGCGGACCCGGGCTCCTGCTCGGACTCGGGCTCGGCTGAGCCCGCCGGGCCGTCGGCCGGAGCCGCCGGGGTCGCCGGAGCGGCCGAAGCCGCATGGTCAACCGGTTCGGCCGGTTCGGCCGGTTCCGACGTCGGGGTGTCGAAGGCGGGCTTCGGGTTGTGCCAGGGGGCGTCCGCGCTGCCGCGTACCGTGCGGGCGGGGGCCTGGGGTTCCACCGCGGGCGTGCCCTCGGCTTCGGACGAAGCTGCGGTCTGGCTCGCGGAGCCGTCCGCGACCGAGCGGGAGCGGCGCACCGGACGCGCCGGGGCGGCTTCCGCGTCGGTCGCCGAGGCTTCGGGCGGGGCCGGGGCTGCTCCTGCCGCCGAGGCCTCCGCCTGGCTCGCGGAGCCGTCCGTCACCGAGCGGGAGCGGCGCGCCGGACGGCCCGGGGCCGCCTCGGTCGGGGTCGGGCTCGTTTCGGCCTGGGTCGCCACGGCTTCGGCTTCCGCCGGGTCCGGGGTGGTTGCCGCTGCCGGGGCCTGTGCCTGGCTTGCCGAGCCGTCCGCTACCGAGCGGGTACGGCGTACCGGGCGGGCCGGGGTCTCGTCGGGCGAGGTCGGGGTGGCTTCGCGGGGGGTGCGGGCGAGGCGGTCGCCGGCCGCGCGCGGGGTGCGGGCCGGGCGGTCGCCGGCGGCGCCTGCCGCCGCGCCCGCCGCCGCGCGGGGGGTGCGGGCGGGGCGGGTGGGGGCCGGGGGGAGCTGGCCCTTCATCGGGCCCCAGTCGTTGGGGTCCGGCACGCCCGGCGGGAGCATCTGGCGGCGCTTCGGGGCGTCCGGGTCGTGTGCCTCGCCCGGCTCCTTCGCACCCGGCCATGCCTTGGCGACCCGCGCCGCGAGGACGAAGTCCTTGCGCAGCGGGTGGCCCTCGAAGTTCTCGGGGAGGAGCAGCGGCACCAGGTTCGGGTGGTCCGTGAAGGAGACCCCGAACATCTCCCAGGTCTCGCGCTCGTGCCATTCCGCGCCGGCGTAGATCGAGACCGCCGAGGGCAGGGAGGGCGCCGAGTGGGGGACGGTGGTGCGCAGCAGGAGGCGGCGTACGCGGTGGTTCTCCAGGGAGACCACGTGCGCGCAGATGCGGAAGCCCGTGCCCGGCTCGTCCACCGCGCTCAGCCAGTCGAAATAGGTGCAGCCCAGCTTGTCGCGGGCGATCTCCAGCGCGGGGATCCAGCTCGCGGTGGGGACGTCGACCGTGAGGACGGAGTAGGCGAGGGAGCCGACCGCTTCGGCGCCGAAGATCGTTCCCGCCGCGTCGGGGAGGGAGTCGTAGAGGTTCACGCGTCCGTCCCGGGAGCAGGGCTGGAGGGGGGAACGGGAGTGGAGGCGGGAGCGGGAGGAGGGGTGATCAGGCCGCTCGTCAGTTGCGCCGGGGACGGCGTCGGCGTGGTCGTGTAGCGCTCCGCCAGCGATTCGCGGGCGATCTTCTCCTGGAGCTTGAGGATGCCCTGGAGGAGGGCCTCGGGGCGGGGCGGGCAGCCGGGGACGTAGACGTCGACCGGGATGATCTGGTCGACGCCCTTGGTCACCGAGTACGAGTCCCAGTACGGGCCGCCGCAGTTGGAGCAGGCGCCGAAGGAGATGACGTACTTGGGCTCGGGCATCTGCTCGTACAGCCGCTTGACGGCCGGGGCCATCTTGTCCGTCACCGTGCCGGAGACGATCATGAGGTCCGCCTGGCGCGGGCCGGGCGCGAAGGGGATGACGCCGAGCCGGATGAAGTCATGGCGGGCCATCGAGGCCGCGATGAACTCGATCGCGCAGCAGGCGAGGCCGAAGTTGAAGACCCACAGGCTGTAGCGGCGGCCCCAGTTGAGGACCACCTTCATGGGCTCGGGCGCGAGGCGGGACAGGACGCCCAGCCGCTTCGGCTCCGGGAGCAGCTGCGGCTCCGACGGCACGGCCGGGGTACCGGCCGGGGTCACAGCCATTCGAGGACGCCCTTCTTGTACGCATAGAGCAGGCCGACGGCCAGGAAGCCTAGGAAGATGAACATCTCCACCAGCGTCGTGGCGCCGTAACCGGCGGCGGCGAACACCGTCGCCCACGGGAAGAGGAAGATCGAGTCGACGGCGAAGATGACGTAGAGGAAGGCGTAGACGTAGTAGCGGACCTGGGTGTGCGCCCAGCCCTCGCCCACCGGGTCCACGCCGCACTCGTAGGTCAGCAGCTTCTCGCGGGTCGGGACGGACGGGCTCAGCAGGCGGTTGGCGCCGAACGCCACCGCCACGAAGAGCACACCGAGCGCGGCCAGGAGACCGACGACCGAATACGTTCGGAAGTAGTCCGCTGCGAGCACGGATACGGTCGATACCGTTGGTTCGGGCACGTCCGTTCCTCGTTCCTCGGCCACTGTCGACGATCAGGTTGATCTGGTACGGACGGGAGTCTAGGGCCTGGGCTCCACGGGGTGGGGTTATCCCCCGTTTACCTCGGCCCGGCTACCCCATGGCATCGGGCCCGCGGGCTTGGCAGGGTGGGCGCATGACCGCGAGCAAGCACACCCCCGACGACGGCACTCCTCCTCCCGTACGCGCACCTTTCGATGCCGTGACGTGGAAGGAAATCGCTTACCTGCTGAGCAATTTGCCCGCCGCCCTCATCGGGTTCGTCTACACGGTGGTGATGGTGGCGACCGCGGGCGGTCTGTCCGTGACCGCGATCGGTCTGCCGCTGTTCGCATGTGGTCTGTTCCTGTCTCGCCAATTGGGACGGCTGGAACGGGCGCGGGCGCGCGACCTCTTGGGCGTACGGGTCGACGAGCCGACGCCGATGCCCGGACCGGGCCGCTCCGGGGGGTTCTTCCCCTGGCTGTGGGCCAGTCTCAAGGACCCGGTGGCGTGGCGGACCGTGCTGTTCGAGCTGATCCGGCTGCCGTGGGCGATCCTCACCTTCACCGTAGCTCTGACCGGGCTGTTCGTGCTGTGGCCGGTGCTGCCGTGGGTGGTCCGCGGGCTCGCGAACGTGGACCGGGCGATGGTACGGGGCCTGCTGTCGCCCTCCGACGAGCTGGAGCGGCGCATCGCCGAGCTGGAGTCCGACCGGGGTGTCGTGGTCGACACCGCCGCGGCGGACCTGCGGCGCATCGAGCGGGACCTGCACGACGGGGCGCAGGCCCGGCTGGTGGCGCTGGCGATGGGGCTGGGCCTGGCGAAGGAGAAGCTGCTGGAGGACCCCGAGGGGGCGGCGGCGATGGTCGACGAGGCGCACGGGGAAGTGAAGATCGCCCTGCAGGAGCTGCGGGACCTCGCCCGCGGGATCCACCCGGCGGTGCTGACCGACCGGGGGCTGGACGCGGCGCTGTCCTCGGTGGCCTCCCGGTGCCTGGTTCCCGTGAAGGTGGCGGTGGACCTGCCGGCGCGGCCGGCGGAGGCGATCGAGGGGATCGCGTACTTCGTGGTCTCGGAGCTGCTGCAGAACGTGAGCAAGCACGCGGGGCCGGGGGCGCGGTTGGCGGAGGTCGAGGTGTGGCGCACGGGGGGCTCCGCCGACGGGCGGCTGTTGATCCGGGTGTCGGACGACGGGCGGGGTGGCGCGGATGCGTCGGCCGGGTCCGGGCTGGCGGGGCTGGGCGAGCGGCTCGACGCGGTCGATGGCGTGCTGGTGGTGGAGTCCCCCGTCGGGGAGGGCACCGTCGTCACGGCGGAGCTCCCGTGGCGGGAGCGGGCCGCGCGATAACCCTCCGCGGAGCGGGGCCGAGCCCCGGCCGGCCGGGAGCCCCGTACGCCTCGGGCGCCGGCGGGGCTGGGTCTGTACCGGCCGTGGGTCGCGCGCGGCGCCGTATCCCGGGGGCCAGCCCCCGGACCCCCGCTCCTCAAACGCCGTAGGGGCTGGATTTTGGCTGCGGCAGCCTCCATCTGCGACCCCTCGGGGCTGGGATTTGGGCTGCCGCGATCCGTAACCGCGAGCCCTTGGGGCTGGATCACCTTGCAAGGTGATCCAGCCCCATCTGCGTGTGAGGTGTGGGGGTCCGGGCGGAGTCCCGGGGTGGGGTTAACCCCCCGGGGGAGAGACCGACCTGCCGGATGTTGTGCGAAGGGGCCGCGCGGGAGGGTGGGGGGACACAGTGGAGGAAGGGCGGGTCGGCGACATGGGTAGCGGCGCACACGACGGCAGCGGCATCGGCAGGATGCTGCGGGCTCCCTTCGAGGGGCGGACCTGGCGGGAGTTCGGGTACCTGATGCTCGGGCTGCCGCTCAGCACCCTGTACTTCTCGCTCGCCATCACCGGCGTCAGCCTCGGCGCGGGGCTGCTCGTCACCTTCCTCGGAGTCCCGGTGCTGGCGGGGGTGCTGGCCATGTGCCGCGGGTTCGGGCGCGTGGAGCGGGCCCGGGTGCGCGGAATGCTCGGCGTCGACATCGCGGAGCCGGCTCCGATCCGGGCGAAGAAGGGCGGGGCGATCGCCGGAATGGCGGCGCTGCTCAAGAGCGGGAGCGCCTGGCGGCACGTGCTGTACTCGGTGATCCACTTCCCGTGGGCGGTGTTCGCCTTCTGCGTGGCCCTGACCTTCTGGGCCTACGGGTGGGCCATGCTGCTGTACCCGCTCTGGTTCTGGGTCTTCCCGGCGTTCACCGATCAGCCGGGGCTGCAGGTCTTCCAGAACGACGACTACTCCCTCTACCTGGACTCCCCGCTCGCGATCGCGGCGACCAGCGCGATCGGGCTCGCCTTCACGCTGGCCACCCCCTGGCTGGTCCGGGCCCTGACCACCGTGGACCGGCTGCTCGTCAGCGGGCTGCTCGGGCCGTCCCGGCTCGCGCACCGGGTGAGCGAGCTGGAGTCCGACCGGGGTGTCGTGGTCGACACCGCCGCGGCGGACCTGCGGCGCATCGAGCGCGATCTGCACGACGGGGCGCAGGCCCGGCTGGTGGCGCTGGCCATGGACCTGGGGCTGGCGAAGGAGAAGCTGACGGAGGACCCGCGGGCCGCCGCCCGGATGGTGGACGAGGCGCACGGGGAAGTGAAGATCGCCCTGCAGGAGCTGCGGGACCTCGCCCGTGGCATCCACCCCGCGGTGCTGACCGACCGGGGGCTGGACGCCGCCCTGTCCTCGGTGGCCTCCCGGTGTGCGGTACCGGTACGGGTGGCAGTGGATCTGCCCTCGCGGCCGGCGGCGGCGATCGAGGGGATCGCGTACTTCACGGTGTCGGAGCTGCTGCAGAACGTGAGCAAGCACGCGAGGGCCCGTACGGCCGGGGTCGACGTGTGGAAGTCCGGCGAGCGGCTGCTGATCCAGGTCGCCGACGACGGGGTGGGCGGGGCCGGTGCCGTGGCCGGTTCGGGACTGGCGGGGCTGGCCGAGCGGCTCGACTCCGTGGACGGGTTGCTGGTCGTCGACTCCCCCGACGGTGGCGGCACGACCGTCACCGCGGAACTCCCCTGGCGGGCCGTCTGAGGCACCCCCTCCCGCCCGTGGGCACGACGCCTGACACCACCGATCGACACCGTTCACCACCTATCGACACCGATCACCGCACGGATGCCCCGCACGGATGCCCCGCAGGGGTGTCCGTGCGGTCGCATGTCGCCCCCCTCCGCCCCCGCGGGGTGTCGTTCGGCCTGCCGGGAGCGGGGGCCAAAGCCCTGACTTCGGGGGGTGGCCGGTGCCGAGGGGCACTCGGGGCCGAAAACAGCCGTTCCAGAGGTGCGCGTTGATCGCGATCCGGCTATATCCGGGCTCAAGACTGGGATGCTTGGCTGAGTCAGGGACAACGGGGAACGAGCAAAAGCGGGAGCAGCGGAGTCGTGGAAGACAGGGTGCGGGTGGTCATCGCCGAGGATTCAGTGCTGCTGCGTGAGGGCCTGACCCGGTTGCTGACCGACCGGGGGCATGACGTCGTCGCAGGCGTCGGGGACGCGGAAGCCCTGATCAAGACGGTGGCGGAGCTGGCGGCGGAGAACGCGCTGCCGGACGTGGTGGTCGCCGATGTGCGGATGCCGCCGACGCACACCGACGAGGGCGTACGGGCCGCCGTGCGGCTGCGGCGCGATCACCCCGGCATAGGTGTGCTCGTGCTGTCCCAGTACGTGGAGGAGCAGTACGCCACCGAGCTGCTGGCCGGCTCCAGTACCGGGGTGGGGTACCTGCTGAAGGACCGGGTGGCCGATGTGCGCGAGTTCCTCGACGCCGTCGTCCGCGTGGCCCGGGGCGGTACCGCCCTGGACCCGGAGGTCGTGGCGCAGCTGCTCGGCCGCAGCCGCAAGCAGGACGTGCTGGCGGGGCTGACCCCGCGCGAGCGCGAGGTGCTCGGGCTGATGGCCGAGGGGCGGACCAATTCCGCGGTGGCCAAGCAGCTGGTGGTGAGCGACGGCGCGGTGGAGAAGCACGTCAGCAACATCTTCATGAAGCTGGGCCTGTCGCCCAGTGACGGGGATCACCGGCGCGTGCTGGCCGTTCTCACCTACCTAAGATCTTGATCAACTGACACTCTGTCAGGTAAGGCCGGATTCGGACAGACCGCCGAAGGGGCGGTCCAGAAAATGAGCACCCCGGGAAGGAATCCCTGCGGACGTAGGGTTGACCTTGGGCAGTGCTCACGCCTCGAAGGAGGTCCAGTTCAGTGACCAGCCAGGTCAGTAGCCCAGCCGAACAGTCCGACGGGGCCGAAGGCGCAGTCGTCGGCGAGCAGCGGACGTCCCCGGACACGGGGACGAAGGAAGTACGCCGACTCGATCGGGTGATCATCCGCTTCGCGGGTGACTCCGGTGACGGCATGCAGCTCACCGGTGACCGCTTCACCTCGGAAACCGCCTCCTTCGGCAACGACCTCTCGACGCTGCCGAACTTCCCGGCCGAGATCAGGGCGCCCGCCGGCACCCTCCCGGGCGTGTCCTCCTTCCAGCTGCACTTCGCCGACCACGACATCCTGACGCCGGGCGACGCCCCGAACGTCCTGGTGGCGATGAACCCGGCGGCACTGAAGGCGAACATCGCGGACGTGCCGCGCGGCGCGGAGATCATCGTCAACACCGACGAGTTCACCAAGCGCCCCATGGCCAAGGTCGGCTACGAGACCTCACCGCTGGAGGACGGCTCGCTGGACGCCTACAACGTCCACCCGGTGCCGCTGACCACCCTCACCGTCGAGGCGCTCAAGGACTTCGGGCTGTCCCGCAAGGAGGCCGAGCGCAGCAAGAACATGTTCGCGCTCGGGCTGCTGTCCTGGATGTACCACCGGCCCACCGAGGGCACCGAGACCTTCCTGCGGCAGAAGTTCGCGAAGAAGCCCCAGATCGCGGAGGCCAACGTCACCGCCTTCCGGGCCGGCTGGAACTTCGGCGAGACCACCGAGGACTTCGCCGTCTCCTACGAGGTGGCCCCGGCCACCCGCGCCTTCCCGACCGGCACGTACCGCAACATCTCCGGGAACCTCGCCCTGTCCTACGGGCTCATCGCCGCAGGCCAGCAGGCCGATCTGCCGATCTACCTGGGCTCGTACCCGATCACCCCGGCCTCGGACATCCTGCACGAGCTGAGCAAGCACAAGAACTTCGGCGTACGCACCTTCCAGGCCGAGGACGAGATCGCCGGCATCGGCGCGGCGCTGGGCGCGGCCTTCGGCGGCGCGCTCGGCGTGACCACCACCTCCGGCCCCGGCGTGGCCCTGAAGTCCGAGACGATCGGCCTCGCGGTCTCCCTGGAGCTGCCGCTGCTGATCGTGGACATCCAGCGCGGCGGCCCGTCGACCGGGCTGCCGACCAAGACGGAGCAGGCCGACCTGCTCCAGGCCATGTACGGGCGCAACGGCGAGGCCCCGGTGCCGATCGTGGCCCCGCGCACGCCGGCGGACTGCTTCGACGCCGCGCTGGACGCGGCCCGCATCGCGCTGACCTACCGGACCCCGGTGTTCCTGCTCTCCGACGGGTACCTCGCCAACGGCTCCGAGCCCTGGCGGATCCCGGACGTGGCGGACCTGCCGGACCTCAAGGTCCAGTTCGCCTCCGGCCCCAACCACGAGCTCGCGGACGGCACCGAGGTCTTCTGGCCGTACAAGCGCGATCCGCAGACCCTGGCCCGCCCGTGGGCGGTCCCCGGCACGCCGGGGCTGGAGCACCGGATCGGCGGCATCGAGAAGCAGGACGGCACGGGCAACATCTCGTACGACCCGGCCAACCACGAGTTCATGGTCCGCACCCGCCAGGCCAAGATCGACGGCATCCGGGTCCCCGACCTGGAGGTCGACGACCCGGACGGCGCACGCACCCTGGTGATCGGCTGGGGCTCGACGTACGGGCCGATCACGGCCGCCGTACGCCGGCTGCGGATCGCCGGGATGCCCATCGCGCAGGCCCACCTGCGCCACCTCAACCCCTTCCCGAGGAATCTGGGTGAGGTCCTGAAGCGTTACGACAAGGTAGTGGTGCCGGAGATGAACCTCGGGCAGCTCGCGACCCTCCTGAGGGCGAAGTACCTGGTCGACGCGGCGTCGTACAACCAGGTGAACGGCATGCCGTTCAAGGCCGAGCAGCTCGCCAACCATCTCAAGGAGGCCATCAATGACTGAGGTGACCGACAACCCCGCGCTGCTCTCGCTGGTGCCCAAGGCGGCCGCCAAGCAGTCGATGAAGGACTTCAAGTCGGACCAGGAGGTCCGCTGGTGCCCCGGCTGCGGCGACTACGCCGTGCTCGCCGCCGTCCAGGGCTTCATGCCGGAGCTGGGGCTGGCGAAGGAGAACATCGTCTTCGTCTCGGGCATCGGCTGCTCCTCGCGCTTCCCGTACTACATGGACACGTACGGGATGCACTCGATCCACGGCCGCGCCCCGGCCATCGCCACGGGGCTCGCCACCTCGCGCCGCGACCTGTCGGTCTGGGTCGTCACCGGTGACGGGGACGCGCTCTCGATTGGTGGAAACCACCTGATCCACGCCCTGCGGCGGAACGTCAACCTCAAGATCCTGCTGTTCAACAACCGGATCTACGGGCTGACCAAGGGGCAGTACTCCCCCACCTCCGAGGTCGGCAAGATCACCAAGTCGACCCCGATGGGCTCGCTCGACGCGCCCTTCAACCCGGTCTCGCTGGCGATCGGCGCGGAGGCCTCCTTCGTGGCCCGTACGGTCGACTCCGACCGCAAGCACCTCACCGAGGTGCTGCGCGCGGCGGCCGCCCACGAGGGCACGGCGCTGGTGGAGATCTACCAGAACTGCAACATCTTCAACGACGGCGCCTTCGAGGTCCTCAAGGACCACGAGCAGGCCCAGGAGGCCGTGATCCGCCTCGAGCAGGGGCAGCCGATCCGCTTCGGCGTGGCGGGCGCCAAGGGCGTCGTGCGCAACGCGGCCACCGGGGACCTGGAGGTCGTGACCGTGACCCCGGAGAACGAGTCCCGGATCCTGGTCCACGACGCCTCCTCGGCCTCCCCGACCAACGCGTTCGCGCTGTCCCGGCTGGCCGACCCGGACACGCTGCACCAGACGCCCATCGGGGTGTTCCGCAACGTGCGGCGGCCCGTCTACGACACGCTCATGGCCGAGCAGCTGGACACGGCCGTGGACCGCAGCGGCAAGGGCGACCTGGGCGCACTGCTGAGCGGGAACGACACCTGGACGGTCGTCGGCTGAGGCGTCGGCTCAGGCGTCGGCGAGGCAGCCGCCGCAGCTCTTCGAAGCCCGGACCCGCAGGGAGGGTCCGGGCTTCGTCGTGTCCCGGCCGCCGGGCCGCCACCCAAGTGTCATGAGCATCTCGCCCGACGCTAATGACTTTCGGCGCGGGCGGCGCTACCGTCGTCAGGTTGGCTTGAAGTAGCTCTGGAGGTCCCGTGAAGGCACAGAACGACCAGCGCACGGGGTTGCTCTACGGATTCGCCTCGTACGGGATGTGGGGGATCGTGCCCCTCTTCTGGCCGCTCCTCCAGCCCGCCGGAGCCATCGAGATCCTCGCCCACCGCATGGTGTGGTCCCTGGCCGTGGTCGGCGTGGCGCTGCTGGCCCTGCGGCGCTGGGGATGGGTGTCGGAGCTGCTGCGCCAACCGCGCAAGCTCGCCCTCACGGGGGTGGCCGCCGCCCTGGTCACCGTGAACTGGGGCGTGTACATCTGGGCGGTCAACAACGGCGCGGTCGTCGAGGCGAGCCTCGGCTACTTCATCAACCCCCTGGTCACCATCGCGCTCGGCGTCCTGGTCCTGGGCGAGCGCCTGCGCCGCACGCAGTGGGCGGCCGTCGCTATCGCCGTCGCCGCCGTGCTGGTCCTCGCCGTCGGGTACGGGCGTCCGCCGTGGATCTCGCTGATCCTGGCCTTCTCCTTCGCCCTGTACGGGCTGATCAAGAAGCAGCTCGGCATGGGTGGCCTGGAGTCGCTGACCGCCGAGACCGTGATCATGTTCCTGCCCGCCCTCGGCTACCTGCTGTGGCTCGGCTCGCGCGGCGAGTCCACCTTCACCGCACAGGGCCCGGGGCACGCCCTCCTGCTGGCCTCGGCCGGGCTGGTCACCGCGATCCCGCTGATCTGCTTCGGCGCGGCCGCGATCCGGGTCCCGCTGTCCACCCTCGGGCTGCTCCAGTACATGGCCCCGGTCTTCCAGTTCGGCCTCGGCGTCCTCTACTTCCACGAGGCCATGCCGCCCGCGCGCTGGGCCGGCTTCTCCCTGGTCTGGGTCGCCCTCTCGATCCTCACCTGGGACGCCCTGCGCACCGCCCACCGCTCCCGCACCCTGCGCCTGGACGGCCTGCCGGCCCCGCTGCCGGCGCCCCTGCAGACGCCGGCGCCGGCGCGCGAGACCGCGTAACACCGGCTACCCGTCCATCGGCAGCCCCGTCGCGGCGAGCCGGAGGCGGGGCGGCACGTGCCCCACCACCAGGGCCACGGCCTCCCCGGCCGTGTCGACCTCGCCGACCTGCCCGGCGGGATCCTTCCGCATGACGCGGAACCGCCCGTCGGGCAGCGGGATCACGAAGGGGACGGCCACCTCGTAGGGGAAGCGGGTCGTGCTGCTGAAGTGCACGTGGCAATGGCTCGTGTACGGGTACAGCTGCCGCAGGATCGGGTCCTCGTGGGCCTCCTCCAGCACCGCGAGGGTGCCGAGGCGCCAGACCTCGGGACCGAGGCGCTCCAGGCGGTCCGCCCAGGTCCGCCGTGTGTCGAGCCACTGGGCCTCGACGACCGCGGCACGGGTCTCTTCGTTGACGTTCATCCCCTCAGTGTGCTCCCGCCCCGGCGCCACGAGCGGCTCCGTCCGCTTTCCGAACGGGTATGACCCGATCGAGGTCTTGACGGACCATCACGCCCTCACCGGCCACCGGGCTCGCGCCGACGCACGTCGCCCGCCCGCCCCTCCGGGCGGAATTCAGGTTTCCTCTTATTTTCTTCGGCCGGCCCCGCTCCTCGGCCGCATCCTGCAGGCCTAGTTCCGCGATCGGTGATCGCCGCAGGCCATTACGGCCGGGCCGATATTCCGCTTCCCGCCCAGGCCGGGCCGGGCTCCCGCTGCGGCCGGACCGAATTGCACACCAGCGACATAGGCATTTTTAGCTCGTTGACAAGCCCGAGTTGCCGACGGTTATATGAAGTCATCGAAGGGGGGGATGGCGAATGAGGACCAACCAAAAGGCCCCATTCCGCAGCCGAATTGAATTAGTCCACCGCCATCTCCAATGCGAGGAGATGATATGAGCATAATCAAGCACACACTTCCGCTCTCCGCCGCCGCCATTGTGCTGACGGTCGCGAGCATCGCAGGGCCCAGCTACCTCCAGACCCAGTCGGCGGCCGCGAGCACGTCGGCCGTCGCCGAGACCCCGGCAGCCGAGACCCCGACAGCCGCCGAAACGCCGGCGGCCCCCGAGGCCCAGACACCCACCGAAGCTCCGACGGACGCCGCGAGCCAGACGGACATCTTCAACCCGCGGCCCGTCGCGAGAACCCCCGAACAGCTGCTCCAGCTCCTGGGCGAGCGGATCAAGGCCAAGGACATCGAGGGCATCATCGCCCTGCACGAGCCCGAAGCGGCGATCGTCGACTGGGACCTCTCGGTCATCAGGGGTCACGAAGCCATCAGGAACTTCTACGTCGGTTGGTTCAACCTGAACCCGGAGCTCACCGTCAACGCCCGCCAGACCGTGGCGACCGGAGGCTGGCGCGGGTGGGACGGCGTGGTCCGCCAGCGCACGGCGTCGATCATGGGCGACTACAGCCTGGCGCAGGACGGGACGGCCGGCGGCCCCCGCGTGAGCTTCACCGGCAACTTCTGCGACACCGTCGAGGAGCAGCTGGACGGCACGTGGCTGTACGTCCTGGACAACCCGTACCCGCCCCACGGCGGGGGCACGCCGGCGGCGGCTTCCCACCACTGATCCGGGTTTCTCACGCCTCGGCCGTCTCGGCCTCTTCTGCTCAGCAATTCGGCCGGCGAATTCTTCACGCACATTGCGCGCTTCATCCACCGCGCCGAAAAACAAGCAGGGTGAGGAAATTCCACCCACCCATGGGGATCCGATGATCCCCATGGGTGGCCGGCCCACACTCAATCAACCCGAGGGGGAACCGTGCCGGGCATAGCCCCGATCTCGTCATACCCACTGCCGACGGCGGCCGAACTGCCCGCCAGTCTGGCCCCGTGGAAACCCGACCCCGACCGAGCGGCCCTGCTCGTGCACGATATGCAGCGCTACTTCCTCGCACCGTTCCCCGCGGAGATCCGCGATCCGCTGGTACGCCACTGCACGCTCCTGCGGGAGCGCTGCGCCGCCCTCGGGGTCCCGGTGTTCTACACCGCGCAACCCGGTGGCATGACCGACGGGGAACGCGGCCTGCTCAAGGACTTCTGGGGTCCGGGCATGAGGGTGGACCCCGTCGATCGTCAGATCGTCACGGAACTCGCGCCGCGGCCCGCGGACCAGGTGCTCACCAAGTGGCGCTACAGCGCGTTCTTCCGCTCGGACCTGCTGGCCCAGATGCGCGCCCAGGGGCGCGATCAGCTGATCGTCTGCGGGGTCTACGCGCACGTCGGTGTGCTGGCGACGGCCCTCGAGGCGTTCACCAACGACATCCAGCCGTTCCTGGTCGCCGACGCCGTCGGTGACTTCTCCGCCGAGTACCACCAGCTGGCCCTCGACTACGCGGCCGCCCGCTGCTCGGTGGTCACCACCACCGAGGAGGTCTTCCGATGAACTCGACGCAGCTGCTCGAGCACGTGCTGGGCCCCAATCCGGGTCCCTTCGCCCTGCTGCACCGCCCCGAGGCGCTGGGCGCGGACCGCGTGGAGATCCTGCTGGGCGAGGTCGGCACGCCGGCCCGGCTGGCCGACATCCCGCTGGCCGACGCCGACCGGAGCGGCCGCCCCGGCGGCCCCCGGCACGAGGCGCTGGTCCTGGTCCCCCATCAGCAGATCGCCGAGCGCGGCTTCATCGCCGCCGCGGACGGATCGCCGCTGATCGCCATGTCGGTGACCGAGCAGGGCCAGATCGCCACGCCGGACGCGCTCAGATGGCTGCCGGACGAGCCGATCACTCTGGACGGCGGACACTTCGACACCGAGGACGAGGCCTACGCCGACACGGTCCGCGCGGTCCTGGGCAACGAGATAGGCACCGGCGAGGGCTCGAACTTCGTCATCAAGCGCTCGTTCGTCACCACCATCACCGGGTACTCGACGCGCAGCGCGCTCAGCCTGTTCCGCCGGCTGCTCACCCGGGAGAGCGGTGCCTACTGGACCTTCATCGTGCACACCGGCACGCGGACCTTCGTGGGCGCCACTCCGGAGCGCCACGTCAGCCTGCGGGACGGCGTCGCGGCGATGACCCCGATCAGCGGCACCTACCGCTACCCGCCCACCGGGCCGGTCCGGTCGGAGGTGATGGAGTTCCTCACCGACGGCAAGGAGACCGACGAGCTGTACATGGTCCTGGACGAGGAACTCAAGATGATGGCCCGGGTCTGCCGGGGCGGCGGCCGGGTGAGAGGACCGTTCCTGCGGGAGATGGCCCACCTCGCGCACACCGAGTACGTCATCGAGGGGCGCAGCGACCTCGACCCCCGGGACATCCTGAGGGAAACGATGTTCGCCCCCACGGTGACCGGCAGCCCGCTCGAGAACGCCTGCCGGGTGATAGCCCGCTACGAGCCGCGCGGTCGCGGGTACTACGGCGGCATCGCGGCCCTCATCGGCCGCGACGCCGACGGCGCGCGCACCCTGGACTCGGCCATCCTCATCCGCACCGCCGACATCCGTGCCTCGGAGGTCGACGACAGCGGGCACGTGGAGGTCGGGGTGGGCGCGACCCTGGTCCGGCACTCCGATGCCGACGCCGAGGTCGCGGAGACCCGTACCAAGGCCGCGGGCGTGCTCGCGGCGCTGGGCGCCGCGAACCGGCTCGTCGAGGACCCGCTGATCCAGAAGGCCCTGGGGAGCCGCAACGAGACGCTCGCACGCTTCTGGCTCAGCGACACCGCATCGCGGGCACGGCCCCATCCGATGCTCGACGGCCGCCGGGTACTGATCGTCGATGCCGAGGACACCTTCAGCTCGATGCTGGCCCACCAGCTGAGCGCCATCGGGCTGACCGTCGAGCTCGCCGGCTTCGACGCGGCCCACCGCTTCGACGAGCACGATCTCGTCGTCATGGGCCCGGGACCCGGCGACCCGCGGGAGGCCGGCGACCACCGGATGAGCCGCCTCACCTCGGCGATCGAGGAGCTGCTCGCCCGGCGCATCCCCTTCCTGGCCGTCTGCCTGAGCCACCAGTTGCTGTCCCGCCACCTCGGGCTCGAACTGAGGCGCCGGGACGTCCCGAACCAGGGCACCCAGCGGGAGATCGACCTGTTCGGCGCACGGGAGCGGGTCGGCTTCTACAACTCCTACGAGGCCCGCTCGCGGACCGAGCAGCTGGAGTGCCCCGGCGTCGGCGAGGTGAAGGTGAGCCTCGACCCCCGCACCGGAGAGGTGCACGCCCTGCGCGGGGCGCACTTCGGATCCGTGCAGTTCCACCTCGAATCCGTGCTCACCCAGGACAGCGAGCGCGTCCTGACCGAGCTCCTCGTCCCCCTGCTGGAAGCCGCGGAGGTGGTGAAGGTATGAAGGCCGCCGTCTCCTGGTGGGACCTCTCCGGGTCCGACCAGACCATCGACTCCTTGCGCGTCTACCTGCGCGACGAGGGAGTGGACCCGTGGACCGAGGTCCGCGGCATGCGACTGAAGTTCTGGATCTCCGACCGGCAGCAGAACCGGTGGGGCGCGGTGATGCTGTGGGACTCCGACGCGGACCTGACGCAGCCGATGCCCCCGAACCGGGCCACCGAGCTCATCGGGTACCCGCCGACCGACCGGATGATGACCGACGTCGAGGCGATCGTCGAGGGCATCCACTCGGGTGTGACGTCCGAGCGCGGCCTGGCCTTCGAGACCGCCGGGAACGCCTCGTGAGCGCCCCGGCCCGGCCCCTGACGGCCGATGAGTTCACCGCCCCGCCCGCCGAGCCGATGGACCTGCTGCGGACCTGGTTCGACAGCGCCGTCGCGAACGCCGTACGCGAACCGGGCGCACTGGCACTGGCCACCGCCGATGCCCGCGGCCGCGCCTCCAACCGGATCGTGCAGGTGCTCGCGGTACGCGGTACGGGGCTGGTCTTCGCCAGTCACTCCGACAGCCGCAAGGCACGGGACTTCGACGAGACGGGCTGGGCGTCGGGCGTCTTCTACTGGCGGGAGGCCGGCCGCCAGGTGAGCGTGAGCGGCCCGGCCCGCCCGCTGCCCGACGCGGAGTCCGACGCCCTGTGGGCCGCCCGGCCCGCCGCCGCGCACCCGATGTCGGTGGCCTCGTACCAGAGCGCACCGCTGCAGGACGAGGACGCGCTGCGCGACCGGGCCCGGGAACTGGCCCGGGGCGGCACCGCACTGACCCGCCCGGACCGCTGGCTGGGCTACCTGCTGGAGCCGGCTTCGGTCGAGTTCTGGCAGGCCGACCAGGAGGACCGGCTGCACCGGAGGCTGCGCTACGAGCGCGACGGCTCCGGCTGGCGTACGGACCGGCTCCAACCCTGACCGTGCTCCGAACCCCTTAGACCAAGTGAGAGAAAGGCAAGCCGATGTGTGGAATTACGGGCTGGATCTCGTTCGACCGTGATCTGGAGCAGCAGCGCACCCAGCTGGACGCGATGACGCAGACCATGGCCTGCCGGGGGCCGGACGCCGGTGGCGCCTGGATCGAGCGGCACGCGGCCTTCGGCCACCGGCGGCTGTCGGTCATCGACCTCGAGGGTGGCGCCCAGCCCATGGTGGTGCCGACCGACAACGGACCGGTGTCGATCACCTACAGCGGCGAGGTCTACAACTTCAAGGAGCTGCGCGCCGAGTTGGTGCGCCGCGGCCACCGCTTCCGGACCGCCAGCGACACCGAGGTGGTGCTCAACGGCTACGTCGAGTGGGGCGAGGCGCTCGCCGACCGGCTCAACGGCATCTACGCCTTCGCCATCTGGGACTCCCGCGTCGAGAAGCTCGTACTGATCCGCGACCGGATGGGCGTCAAGCCCCTCTACTTCTACGAGACCGAGGACGGGGTGATGTTCGGCTCCGAGCCGAAGGCGATCCTCGCCAACCCGCTGGCGGAGCGCGCGGTCGACCTCGCCGGGCTGCGGGAGCTGGTCAGCTTCACCCAGACGCCGGGAAGCTCGCTGTGGTGCGGAATGCGCGAGGTGGTGCCGGGGGGCATCGTCATCGTGGACCGCGCCGGCTTGCGCGAGCGCCGCTACTGGACGCTGCCCACCCGGCAGCACACCGATGACCTGAAGACCACCATCGGCAACGTGCGGGACCTGCTCGAGGACATCGTGAACCGCCAGGTCGTCTCCGACGTACCCCGGTGCACCCTGCTCTCCGGCGGTCTGGACTCCAGCGTGATCACCGCGCTGGCCGCCGCCAAGCTCGGCGAGTCCGGCGAGAAGGTGCGCAGCTTCGACGTGGACTTCGTCGGACGGGCGGACGACTTCGTCGCCGACGAGCTGCGCGGCACGACGGACGCCCCCTATGCCCGGGAGGTGGCCGCCCGCGCCGGAACGCAGCACCAGTCGATCGTGCTCGACCACGCCTCGATCGCCGACCCGGACATCCGGCGGAAGGTCATCACCGCGCGGGACAGTCCGCTCAGCCTCGGCGACATGGACACCTCGCTCTACCTGCTGTTCCAGGCCATCCGCCAGCACTCCACGGTCGCCCTGTCCGGGGAGTCCGCGGACGAGGTCTTCGGCGGGTACCGGTGGTTCCACCAGCCGGAGGTCCAGGCCGCGAAGACCTTCCCCTGGATGGCGGTCTTCGTCAGCGGCGCCAAGGCCCAGGTGTCCGACCGGTTCAACCCGGGCATCACCGCGGCCCTCGACCTGCCGACGTACATCGCCGACCAGTACTCCACCGCGGTCGGAGAGGTCGAGCGGGCGGAGGGCGAGAGCGACCACGAGATGACCATGCGGACGATGAGCCACCTGCACCTGACCCGCTTCGTCCGGATGCTCCTGGAGCGCAAGGACCGGATCAGCATGGCGGTGGGGCTGGAGGTCCGGGTCCCGTTCTGCGACCACCGGCTCGTGGAGTACGTCTACAACGCCCCGTGGTCGATGAAGACCTTCGACGGCCGGGAGAAGAGCCTGCTGCGCGCCGCGACCGCCGACCTGCTGCCCCAGTCGGTGCTGGAGCGGACGAAGGCCCCCTACCCGGCGACGCTGGACCCGCAGTACACGAGCGCGCTGCTGCAGCAGTCCAAGGAACTGCTCACGACCGACGACCCGGTCTTCGGCCTGGTCGACCGCAGCTGGCTGCAGGACATCACCCAGCAGGACCCGTCCAACATGCCGCTCGACGTCCGCAACGGCATGGAGCGCGTGCTCGACCTGAGCACCTGGCTGGACATCTACCGCCCCGAACTGCGCCTCTGACACGGGAATTGAGGAAATCGACATGGAAACGACCCACGCTCAGCCCGAGGGGCTCGAAGCCGACCGCGACCTCCGTGCCCGGCACCGCGCCGTCGTGGCCGACTACATGAGCCGCAAGGGCGAGACCCGCAAGACGCGCTACCTGCTCTTCGCCGAGGACGGCAGCGCCGGCCTGTGGACCAGCGACACCGGACAGCCGATCACCTCCCAGGGGCACGAGAAGCTCAAGGCGCACGGCGAGTGGTCGCTGCGCATGTTCCCCGACTGGGAATGGTCGAACGTCCAGATCTTCGAGACGCAGGACCCCAACCAGTTCTGGGTCGAGTGCGACGGGGAGGGCCAGATCCTCTACCCGGAATATCCGCCCGGCCACTACCGGAACCACTTCATCCACTCGTTCCTGCTCGAAGACGGAAAGATCAAGCAGAACCGCGAGTTCATGAACCCGCTCCAGCAGCTGCGAGCGCTGGGCATCGAGGTCCCGAAGGTCAACCGCGGCGGGATCCCCACATAGGAACCGGCGCTCCGTTTCGCACTCCCACCCAAGAGAAGCAAGGAGAAGTCCCGTGGGATCTCAGCTCAACCCCTACATCGCCTTCGACGGGGATGCCCGCCAGGCGCTGGAGTTCTACCACGGCATCCTCGGCGGAAAGCTGGAGCTGGGGACGTTCGGCGACTTCGGCAACCCCGAGTCGCCCGACGCCGACAAGATCATGCACGCCACGCTCAGCACCGGGGACGGCTTCACGGTGATGGCCTGGGACGTCCCGGAGCGGGTCCCCTTCAACCCGGGCACCAACGTCGCGCTCTACCTCGGCGGCGACGACCCCCACCTGCGCGACTACTTCGGGAAGCTCGCCGCCGGCGGCACCGTGGTGATGCCCCTCAAGCAGCAGATCTGGGGCGACGAGGCGGGCACGCTCGTCGACAGGTTCGGGATCACCTGGATGTTCAACCTCACCCAGGGCCGGTCCTGATCGCACCCCCGGTGTGCGGGGCGGAAGCCTGCGACGGCTCCGCCCCGCACACGGGGACCCGTTCGCCCTCCGAGCGAGGGGGTGAAGTCATGTCACACAGATGGTGAGGGATCCATGACAGTCGACGTGCAGGCCACCCCGAACGTGGCCGACGTGCAGGCCACCCGGAACGTGGTCGACCTGATCACCGGTGGATGGAGGGCGCAGGCGCTCTACACCGCGGTCAAACTCGAACTGCCCGACCACATAGCGGCCGGCCGCGACTCCGGCGCCGAGCTCGCGAAGGCGACCGGGGCCAACGAGCAGGGCATCCACCGCCTGATGCGCCTCCTGGTGGCCATGGGCGTGTTCGAGGGCAGCGAGTCCACCGGCTACCGCGGTACCCCGGTGAGCGCGGCCCTGCTCGAAGGCCCGCAGTCCCTGCGCGACATGTGCCTGCTGTACGGCGAGGAGTTCTACTCCGCGTGGGGCCACGCCCACCACGCCATCAGCACGGAGAGCTCGGGATTCGAGGTCGCCTACGGCCGGCCGCTGTACGACTACCTCGGCAAGGACGCGGCCACCGCCCGGCGGTTCCAGCACACCATGAACGCCGCGAGCATGTTCTTCCACCAGGTGCCCGAGGTCTTCGACTTCGGGGGCAAGACGGTCGTGGACGTGGGCGGCGGCGGCGGGCACCTGCTCGCCACGATCCTCGGCGCCGTCCCGGACGCCCGGGGCGTGCTCTTCGACCTCGAGCACATGATGCCGAAGGCGCGCGAGCACCTGTCCGCCGCCGTCGGCCTGGACCGCGTCGAGCTGGTCGGCGGCAACATGTTCGAGGACGTCCCGGCGGGCGGGGACGTCTACCTCCTGTGCCGCGTGCTGGCCGGCCACGACGACGAAGCCGTCGTCGGCCTCTTCGAGAGCCTGCGCCGGGCGATGGCCGACTCCTCGTCGCGGCTGCTGATCCTCGACCGCTTCGTCGAGGACGAGGACCCCACCGTGCTGCCCGCCCTGTGGGACCTGCACCTCCTGGTGACGACGGGCGGCGAACACCGCACCCTCGACCGGATCACGCGGCTGCTGAACCGGGCCGGCCTGGAGATCGCCCGGACCGCGGAACTGCCCAGTGAGACGACCGCCCTGATCATCGCGCCGCGCACCCCCTCGCACTCCTAGGGAAAGGAGACCTCCGGTGCTCAAGATCGCAACGATCGGCGTCTACGGCTTCGACGCCGATTCCTACCTGCAACGACTCCAACAGGCCGGTGTGCGCCTGGTGCTCGACGTGCGCCAGCGCCGCGGCGTCCGCGGCCCGGACTACGCCTGGGCGAACTCACTGCGGCTGCAGGCGGCCCTCGCCGAGGCCGGGATCGCCTACGAGCACCACCGCGAGCTCGCTCCGACCACCGAGCTGCGCCACCTCCAGTACGCCGAGGACGACCGCCGGGGCGTCGGCAAGCGCTCCCGCCAGGAGCTCGCCGCCGAGTACACCCGTCGCTACACCTCCGAGATCCTCGACCCGGCCGACCTCGACCCGATCGTGGCGCGGCTGCCGGGCGACGGGACCGCCGCGCTGTTCTGCGTCGAGCGCGACGCGGCGGCCTGTCACCGCTCGCTGGTTGCGCGGCGCCTGGCCGAGCAGCACCACGTATCGATCGAGCACCTGGGGCCGCTGTGATGGACGCCGAGACGGACGAAATGCTTCCGCGCCCCGCGCGGCGACCGCGGATCGCGGTGTTCGCCGGACCGACGGCGACGATCCTGAACACACCCGACCTGGTCACGTCGAACAAGGCACGGGTACGCCACGGTCTTCCGCTGCTCCCCTCCCGGTTCGACGTCCTGCGTTCGCAGCGGCTCGCGGCGCCCGCGACCTTGTACGTCGAGGCATTCAGCGCGCACCCGCTCGAACGGGAGTCGGCCGGCCTGTACGCCCCGCCGGACGGCTGGCTCGACAAGGAAGGAACGTTCCACCAGGAGCAGCCCTTCGAGGACGCCACCCCGGTGTACGTCGTCGAACTCGATCCGGCCGACGGCCTCTACCCCCTGCCGTACATGGCCAGGCAGGCGGACGGTTCCGCCTGGGAGGAGACCGCGGCGGCGCCCTTCGCACCGGCGGCGGCCGCCCGGCAGACGTTCTACCCCGATGCCCGGCGCCTGTACGAGGAGATCGACCGGTTCGGGCTCGCCGACCTCGGCGCCCCCGTCGAGCTCGGGTCGCTCGCCGAGTTCGACTTCTTCCGCGCGGCCCCGTCGGGCGGGTACACCTCGGGCCCCGATGCCGAACGCCCCGGCAAGGACTTCTTCGTCTACTACCCGTACCACCTCCAGAGCGAGCCCGGCCTGGCGAACCTGGCGGAGGCGACCAACCAGGTGCAGGCCGTCCTCTCCACGGGAGGGTTCACCGGCGTGCAGTGGCTCGAGGGCAGCCCGACCGTCGACGAGACCCTGTACTGGCTCGGCCTGCTCGTCGACACCACGGTGCCGCTCGTCGGGCACGCGGCCCAGCGCCGCCACCAGTCCGCGAGCGCCGACGGCGACCGCAACGTGGTGGACGGCGTGAAGTTCATCGCCTCGGGCGTCGCCCTGGACGAGAACGGCGTCGACCGCATCGGCGCCTGCGTGATCGTCGACGAACTCGTCTACTCGGCCCGCGACGTGACCAAGGTCGACGCCCGGCCCGGGGGGTACGAGGTCACCGGCGGCCACGGAGGAGTGGTCGCCGACATGGGCGGCTACGGTCCCCCGCAGGTCACCTACCTCCCGGCGCGCAGGCACACCCACCGCTCCGACCTGCGCCTGACCGTGCTCCCCGACCGGGTCTCCGGTGTGACCGGGGCCCTGGACACCGGGGTGTCCCTGGTCGACGTGGAGACGAAGGACGCCGGCGGGCTCGTGCCCGCCGCCATGCCACACGTCTCGATCACCAAGTACAGCCGGTACGCGGCCACGGGCGCGGGCTCCGACCATCCGTCCCTCTCCGACGACGAGGTCGAGATCCTCGCCCGGATCGACGCCGGCCTCGCGGGCGCGCCGCTGACCGGATTCGTCTGTGAGGGCATGTCACCGTTCGGGATGGCCGACCCGGCGAAGAACGCGGCGCTGGGCGTCGCCGTCTTCGCCGGCATGCCGGTGGTCCGTACGGGTCGCGGCAACACCGGGGGCATGGCGTACCGGATGGATCCGGCGTTCATCTCGGGCAACAACCTCACGGCCACCAAGGCGCGCCTGCTCCTCATGGCCGCGCTGCTCAAGTTCGGCGCCCTGCCCCCGGCCGCGGATCCGTTCCACCCGACGCCCGCCGAGTACGCGGCCACGGTGCGGGCGGTCGCCCGGTACCAGGTCCTGTTCGACACACACTGAGACCACCTCTGGACGGAACGCATGGATACGTACGAGTACGTGGTGGCCGACGTCTTCACCAAGGTCCCACTGGAAGGAAATCCGACCGCGGTCTTCCTGGACTCCTCCGGCCTGTCAGCCGAGCGCATGCAGCAGATCGCGCAGGAGATGCACTTGTCGGAGACGGTCTTCGTCCTCCCCGCGCAGGACGACGGCGATGTCCGGGTCCGCATCTTCACCCCCGTCAACGAGCTGCCGTTCGCCGGGCATCCGACCCTGGGCACGGCCATCGTGCTCGGCGAGTCGCACGCCTCGAAGGAGCTCCTGATGGAGACCGCCATGGGCACCGTCGCGTTCGAACTCGAGCGTGACGACGACGGCCGGGCCGACGCGGCCGGCATGTGGCAGCCCGTCCCGACGTGGGAGGCCTACGACCGCGCGGACGAACTGCTCGCCGCCCTCGACCTGTCGGCGACCGGCAGCACCCTGCCGGTCGAGGTCTACCACAACGGGCCGCGGCACGTGTTCGTCGGGCTGGACGACGTGGCCGCGCTCTCCGCCCTGGAACCGGACCACAGGAGTCTCGCGAGGCTGCCCGACATGGCCGCCAACTGCTTCGCCGGCTCGGGCACCCAGTGGAGACTGCGGATGTTCTCGCCCGCCTACGGCGTGGTGGAGGACGCGGCCACGGGCTCGGCCGCCGGGTCCCTCGCCGTACACTTGGCCCGGCACGGCCTGATCCCCTTCGGGGAGTGGATCAGCATCCGACAGGGGGTCGAGATGGGCCGCCCTTCGACGATGCACGCCCGGGCCATGGGGACGCCCGAGCGGATCGATTCCGTCCAGGTCGCGGGATCCGCCGTGGTCATCGCCCGGGGAACGCTGTTCGCGTGACCGGTCCGCAGAGGAAGGCCGCCGCACGTGTCCGATGGTGACGGGTTGTTCGAGTTACCGCTGTCCGAAGCCGCCCCTCCGCCCCCGGAGACGGAGGCCGTACGGGCCACCGCGCCGCTGGCGGCACGGATGCGGCCCCGGACGCTCGCCGAGGTCGTCGGTCAGGCACACCTGCTGGGTCCCGGCGCGCCGCTGCGGCGGCTGGCGGAGGGGGGCGAGGCCTCGTCCGTCCTGCTCTACGGGCCCCCCGGCACCGGGAAGACCACGATCGCGCGGCTGCTCGCCGCCGTCGACACCCGCCACTTCGTCGCCCTGTCGGCGCTGTCCAGCGGGGTCAAGGAACTGCGCGAGGTGATGAACGAGGCGCGCCTGCGCCGGGACCGCCAGAACCGGCGGACCGTGCTGTTCATCGACGAGGTGCACCGGTTCTCCAAGACCCAGCAGGACGCCCTGCTCGGAGCCGTCGAGGACCGGCTCGTCCTGCTGGTCGCCGCCACCACGGAGAACCCGTCGTTCTCGGTGGTGACGCCGCTGCTCTCGCGGATGCTGGTGCTCCAGCTCCAGTCCCTGGACGAGGAGGACCTCCGCGCGCTGCTGCGGCGGGCGCTGAAGGACGAGCGCGGCCTCGGCGGTTCGGTCTCGCTGTCCCCCGAGGCCGAGGACGTCCTGGTGCGCCTCGCGGCCGGCGACGCCCGCAGCGCGCTGACCGCGCTGGAGGCGAGCGCCGACGGGGTGACCGACACCGGCGGCACGGTGATCGACGTACCGGCCGTGGAACGGGCCGTCGCCGAGACCACCGTGCGCTACGACCGGCAGGGCGACCAGCACTACGACGTCATCAGCGCGTTCATCAAGTCGATCCGCGGCTCGGACCCCGACGCCGCGCTGCACTACCTGGCCCGCATGCTCGTGGCCGGGGAGGATCCGCGGTTCATCGCGCGACGGCTGCTGGTGCACGCCAGCGAGGACGTCGGGCTGGCCGACCCCACGGCGCTGCAGGCGGCCGTCGCGGCGGCGCAGACGGTCCAGCTGATCGGCATGCCCGAGGCCCGCCTCGCCCTCGCGCAGGCCACCGTGCACCTGGCCACGGCGCCGAAGTCGAACGCGGTGATCACCGCGATCGACGAGGCCATGGCCGACGTCCGGGCGGGTGCCGTCGGCGAGATCCCCGCCCACCTGCGGTACGGCCGCTACAAGGGCGCCCGGGAGCTGGGCAACGCGATCGGCTACCGGTACCCCCACAAGGCCCCGGACGGGGTCCAGGAGCAGCAGTACCCGCCGGACGGACTCGTGGGGAAGGACTACTACCGCCCCACACGGCACGGCGGGGAGCACATCCTGCACGAGCGCCTCGCCAAGCTCCGCCGTGTGATCCGGGGGGACCGGGGATAGACCGGGGACAGCCCACTGCCCGTGCCGGTTCGACGGGCGCGGGCAGCGGGACGGACACGGTCGCGTTACGCGACGGCGGTGCCCTCGAGCTCGACCAGCTGGCCGGGGATCGCCAGACGCGAGACCCCGAGCATCGTGGTGGTCGGCGCGACCTGGGCGGCGCCCAGACGTCCCGCCAGCACGCCGTAGTGCTGGAAGAGCAGGTCGACGTCGGTCGTGTAGACGTTGAGGCGGACGAGGTTCGCGAGGGTCATGCCGGCCTCGGCGAGCACCGCCTCGATGTTGTCGATGCTCAGCGCCAGCTGCGCCGCCAGGTCACCGTCGTGCTCGGGCTTGCCTTCGCTGCTCATCGCGGTCTGGCCCGAGATGTACAGGGTGCGCGAGTGCCCGGAGACGACCTCGCCCTGGTTGAACCCCATCTCGACCGACCACGACACCGGGTTGACCGCAGTTCGTTCCATGTCGCACAAGCTCCATTCGGATCACGTGAATGTACGGACGCCCATCGGCTCGGCAGCCGCCCAGCTCTGACGTCGTGTAATCGAGCCTTGCAACTAAACACGACACCCTCGGTCATGTATTTTGGTTAAAATTTCTATATGCGCGCCGACCGATTAGTCTCGTTAGTGCTCCTTCTGCGCCAGCGCGGCCGGATGACCGCGGACGCCCTGGCGCGCGAACTGCGCGTGTCCACCCGTACGGTGCTGCGCGATGTGGAGGCACTGTCCGCGGCCGGCCTGCCGGTCTACGCCGAACGCGGCCGGCACGGCGGTTTCGTGTTGTTGCCCGACTTCCAGACGGCGCTCACCGGACTGAACCACGACGAGGCGCTCGCCCTCGTGGTCGCCGGATCACGGCGCGGATCACAGCTGTTCGGCCTCGGCTCGGCGCTCGCCTCGGCCATGCTCAAACTCGTCGACGCACTGCCCGAAGGCCTTCGGGAATCCGCGGCCGGCGCGGCGCAGCGGTTGCTCATCGACCCCGAGACCGACCTCCTCTCGCGCCGGGTGGCCACGGACGAGGTGTCCGACGCCGTCGTGGCGGAGATCCGCCACGCGGTGTTCGCCGGACGCAAGCTGAACCTCAGTTACGCGGGGGCGGACCAGGTCCCGAAGTGGCGCACGGTGGACCCGATCGGCCTGGTCACCGTGCGCGGGCAGGGCTATCTGCTGGCCACGCGGTACGGCGCGGACCGCACGTACCGGCTGTCCCTGGTGCTGGCCGCCAAGGCGCTCGACGAACCCGCGCAGCGGCCCGACACCGTCGACCTGGACCGGACCTGGCAGGAGCACAACGCGCAGTTGCGGACCGGGGGCGACCAGGTCACCGTGCTGATCCGGGTGGACCCGGCGCGGCGGGACCAGGTGGTGGACACCGCGCTGGCCGTCCGCGACGAAGAGGCCCACGCGGACGGCTGGCTGAGGATGAGCGTGGTCTTCCAGGACGCGCGGCACGCCGAATGGGCCCTGTGGCAGCACTCCACGTGCGCGGAGGTCCTGGCCCCGCAGGGACTGCGCACCTCCCTGCACAACCGCGCCGCCACGCTCGCCATCCGGTACGGGGGCGGGCCCGCCCCCGAATAGAGCTCGTCCCCCCGTAGGGCTCGTCCGGTTTTCGAACAGGGTTGACCGGATTACGTTCTTGACGGACAGTCACCCTCTCGCCCACCATCAGGCTCGCACTGACGCACGACGCACTGCCGTACCCACGCAGGAGCGACGGCGCCCAGGCACGCTCACCCGCGCCACCCGCACGTTCCGCACACATCCCCAGTACGGAATCTCGGAGCCCCCACATGAGCCTGTCCGTCTCCCGGCGCCTGGCCGCCGTGACCGCCCTCGCGGTCGCCGGTCTGTTCGCCGCCACCGCCCCCGCCGCGCTCGCCTCGCCGACCTCGGTCGCCGCGGCGCCCACGCCGCCCGACATCCCGCTGGCCAACGTCAAGGCACACCTGACGCAGCTGCAGTCCATAGCCACCGCCAACGGCGGCAACCGCGCCCACGGCCGGGCCGGCTACAAGGCCTCGATCGACTACGTGAAGGCCAAGCTGGACGCGGCCGGTTTCACGACCACCCTGCAGACCTTCACCTCCAGCGGTGCCACCGGCTACAACCTGATCGCCGACTGGCCGGGCGGCGACCCCAACTCGGTCCTGATGTCCGGCGCGCACCTCGACTCGGTGACCTCGGGCGCGGGCATCAACGACAACGGCTCCGGCAGTGCGGCCGTCCTGGAGACCGCGCTCGCCGTCTCCCGGGCCGGCCTCACGCCCACCAAGCACCTGCGCTTCGGCTGGTGGGGCGCGGAGGAGCTGGGCCTGGTCGGCTCGAAGTACTACGTCAACAACCTGCCGACCGCCGAGCGGGCGAAGTTCGCCGGGTACCTGAACTTCGACATGATCGGCTCGCCGAACCCGGGCTACTTCGTCTACGACGACGACCCGACGATCGAGCAGACCTTCAAGAACTACTACGCGGGCCTCGGCGTCCCCACGGAGATCGAGACCGAGGGCGACGGCCGCTCGGACCACGCGTCCTTCAAGAACGTCGGCATTCCCGTCGGCGGCCTGTTCACCGGCGCCAGCAACACCAAGACGGCGGCCCAGGCCACGAAGTGGGGCGGCACCTCCGGTCAGGCCTTCGACCGCTGCTACCACTCCTCCTGCGACACCACGGCGAACATCAACGACACCGCCCTGGACCGCAACTCCGACGCCATCGCCTACGCGATCTGGAACCTCGGGTTCGCCACCCCGGTCCCCCCGGGCCCGTCCTTCGAGAACACCGCGGACGTCACGATCCCGGACTCCCCCGCCGCCGCGGTGAACTCGCCGATCACGGTGTCGGGCGTCACGGGCAACGCGCCGGCCACCACCAAGGTCGACGTGAACATCGTCCACACCTACATCGGTGACCTCGTGGTCGACCTGGTCGCCCCCGACGGCACCCTGTACAACCTGCACAACCGCACCGGCGGCAGCGCGGACAACATCGTCAAGTCCGTCACGGTCAACGCCTCCTCCGAGGTCGCCAACGGCGTGTGGAAGCTCCAGGTCAAGGACGTGGCCGCGCAGGACGTCGGCTACATCAACAGCTGGAAGATCACCTTCTAGGACCACCCCCGCCGATTGGTCTAGTCCTGTTGGCCGGGGTGTGATCTGATCGGACGGTGTCCGGACTCCTTTGCACCCTGCTCGTCCTGCTCGCCCTGGCCGCCGCCGCGACCAACCCCGTACTCGTCGTACGCGGCCGGCGGCGGCTGCGGCGTCTCGCGGACCACGCCCGGGGCCTCGCCGTCACCGTCCCCTGCGACCTGCGGGACCGGGAACTCACCGACGGGCAATGGCGCGAGGGACACCTGAAGCTGCCGCCCGGCGGGCCCGGGGGGCCGGTCCACTGGCGCGCGAAGGGACGTACGGCCTGGGAGGGCGCCGGCGGCTTCCCGCCCCTGGAGGCCGCCTCCGCCGACGAACTCAGCGTCGCGTTCCGCTCCGCCGACGGGGCCACCGAGCTGCGGCTGCACCCGGACGAGGCCCCGATGGTCCTACGCGTCCTGCGCGCCGCCCCGTAGCGAGGCCGACAGCGGCTCCTGGATCCGGGCCCGCAGTTCCTCCGCGACCGCGGCGACGTCGGCGCGGCCCAGCTTCGCGGCCTCCACCAGATCGCCGAGTTCCTCCGGCGACGGCAGCTGCTTGGCCCCGGCGACCCGCAGGTACGAGCGGGTGGCGGCGGCGGCGTAGAACTCGTTCATCGGGGATTCCAGCGCCGGGCACACCGCGAGCGTGTGCAGAAACGCCGCGGCCCGCCACGCGGTGTCCGGGGCGGGCTGTTCGGGAACCAGGACGAGGTCGTTCTGGTGCCGGGCCACGGCGGCGGCCACTCCGGAGGGATCCCACACGGCGGGATCGGACGGGAGATGGTGGGCCAGAGCGGTCCAGGCCCACTCCATGGTGATCTTCAATGCCCGAACCGCTCCTGGAAGTAGCCCCAGTGGTCTGCGAACTCCTCGATCCCGGACAGGAAGTTCTTCCGGTCCTCGTCGAGCTCGCGTTCCGTGACTTCGGTGATCAGCGCGGTGACCGTCGTGCCCAGGGCCGCCGCTCGCGCCTTCAGGCGTTCGTGGAACTCTTCTTCCAGGCGGATGGTGACGTGTCTCGACATGCTTTTCACGGTACAGCGGGGCCGCTGTACACAGGACCGGAACGGCCCAAGGGTGGGCAGGGACACAGTCCCCGCCCACCCTCGGGCTCCCGCTCCGGCCACGTGGCCGACTACTTGTTGGCGTCGGCCGCCTTCACCAGCTCGGCCTTGGTGACCGCGCCGACGTAGACCTTGCCGTCGTCCGTGATCAGGGCGTTGACCACGCGGGTCTTCAGGACGCGGCCCTCGCCGAACTTCCCGGAGACCTTCTCCCCGAGCGAGTCGAGGAACTGCGCGGCCCCCTTGGGCGCGTTCTTGTCCTTGGCCGCGTCGTCCATGCCCTTGAGGGTGTTGGTCGCGCCGGTCTCGATCCGGGCGATCGAGGTCCAGCCCTCGCCGAGGACCTTCGGCTCGCCCTGGGCGCCCTCGGCGCCGCCGATCAGGCCGCCCAGGCCCGGGATGGACTCGAGCGCGCCCAGACCCTCGTCCTTGGCGTCCTTGGCGTCCTTGCCGTCCTTGCCGCGCTCTCCCGCCGCGCCCTCGGTCACCTTGGCGTCCTTGGGCGGGGTGAAGGCGAAGGTGTCGGCGGCGGGCTTGGCGAAGTCGACCTTGGTGAAGCCGGCGTCCAGGATCGGCTTGCCGCCGTCGGTGGAGAGCACCTGCACGCGCAGGGGCACGCCGTTCTTCGCGTCCACCGCGATCTTCACCGAGGCGACCGTGGAACCGGCCCCCTTCGGCTTCAGGACCAGCTGGTAGGCGTCGCGCCCGGCCACCTGGGCCGTGTCGCCGACGCTGACGTCGGTGGTCGTTCCGGCCGCCTTCAGGGCCTCCTGGGCGATCTCCTGCGGGGAGGCCGGGAGGCCGTCGGCCTTGTGGCCGGAGCCCTTGTCGCCCTTGTCCCCCGCGTCGCTGGGCGCCTTCTCGTGGAAGACCTCCTTCGACTTGGAGTCGTATCCCCAGACGTCGTCGCCGTTGTGGACGAGGCTGTACTCGTCCTTGCCGTCCACGAAGGTGAGCTTCTGGCGGTCCGGGCCGTCGGCGGCCACCCGGAAGGTCTGGGTGCCGCCGCTCACCAGCTGGCTGAGCTTCTCCTGCGGGTCCGCGGAGCCGCCGGTCACGCCGCCACCGCCGCCCAGCAGGCCGGCCGGAAGGCTCGGCAGTCCCAGGTCCGTGCTGATCTTGGCGCTGCCGGACAGCTGCTGCACGTCCGAGGCCGCGATCTTCTCGATGAGCTGCTGGGCCGTCACCTGCGGCAGGTCCGGTCCGCCGGCGTTCGCGAAGGCCGGAACCATCGCGATCGTGCCGGCGACCACACCGAACACCGCGACCGGTACGGCGTACCGAGCAGCCTTGCGGGTCTTTGCGTTCGTTGCCATGTCTGTCTGCCCTACCTCTGTGTGTACGGCGGCGACCTACCCGTCCACGTCCACCCCGCGCCGCCACTCTCACCCGATCTGGTGGGGATGTGTCTCCATCTGACCAAAGAAGAGGGGGTCGGGGCGTCAGCCCCCGGAGCCAACTGTGCGTACGCCCCAGGGATGACATGACGAGGGCCCGGCCTCCCCCACCCGTAGGGGTTGCCGGGCCCCCGGCCCATTCTTCGGTGGATTCGGCGTATCAGCCCGCGCGGTGGACCACGGCGTCGCAGAGCTCCACCAGCGCCGACTTCGCGAAGCAGTCGGGCAGCGGGGCCAGTGTGGCCCGCGCCTCCTCCGCGTACCGCACGGTGTCCTTGCGGGCCTGCTCCAGGGCCGGGTGGACCCGCAGCCGGGCGAGCACCTCGGCGTGCAGCGCGTCGTCCGTCAGATCGCCGTCCAGGAGCCGTACGAGCTCCACGTCCGCGGGGTCGCCGCCCTGGGCCGCCATCTCCCGCAGCCGCAGGACCGGGAGCGTCGGGATGCCCTCGCGCAGGTCGGTGCCGGGGGTCTTGCCGGACTCGTGCGAGTCGGAGGCGATGTCGAGGACGTCGTCGGCGAGCTGGAAGGCGGTGCCGAGCCGCTCGCCGTACTGGGTCAGGATGTCGACGACCGACTCGTCGGCGCCGGACATCATCGCGCCGAAGCGGCCGGAGACCGCGATCAGCGAGCCGGTCTTGCCGGCGATGACGTCGAGGTAGTGCTCGACCGGGTCGCGGCCGTCGCGCGGGCCCGCCGTTTCCAGGATCTGGCCCGTCACCAGCCGCTCGAACGCCTCGGCCTGGACCCGTACGGCCTCGGGGCCGAGGTCCGCCAGGATGTGCGAGGCGCGGGCGAACAGGAAGTCACCCGTCAGGACGGCCACGGAGTTGCCCCAGCGGGCGTTGGAGCTCTCCACGCCGCGGCGCACGTCCGCCTCGTCCATGACGTCGTCGTGGTAGAGCGTCGCCAGGTGGGTGAGCTCCACGACCACGGCGGAGGGGACGATCCCGGGCGCGTAGGGATCGCCGAACCGGGAGGCGAGCATCACCAGCAGCGGCCGGAAGCGCTTGCCGCCGGCGCGGACCAGGTGCTGTGCGGCCTCGGTGATGAAGGGGACTTCGCTCTTGGTGGCTTCCAGCAGACCCGCCTCGACGGCGGCCAGTCCGGCCTGGACATCGGTCTCAAGAGCCTGGTCCCGCACGCTCAGTCCGAACGGCCCGACGACGGTCACGAGGGGTACTCCTGTCTGCTGACGATCACCTTGACGATCACACGGATTGTCGATGTGTCGCTGCCATCACTCAAGCCAGCGTATCCGGTCTGTTTTCGATCACCCAGGGCGCCTGTCCGGCCACGGGCACCGTACAGGCCGGGCGACGCCCCATGCGCCCCGGTATGTTCTAGAGCAGCCGAAACAACCGGAGAATGCGTTTTGTCCAGAACTGCTACCGAAATAGACGAGCCTTCGGACCCGGAGGCCGACCAGCCGCCGCCCGGCGACGACCACGCCTTCCTCGGGCACCCGAGGGGCCTGGCCACGCTCTCCGGACTGGAAGTCTGGGAGCGCTTCTCGTTCCTGGGCATGCAGGCCATCCTCGTCCTCTACTTCGCGGACACGGTGGCCAACGGCGGCCTGGGGATGAACCCGGGCACCGCGGCCTCCGTCTCGGCGGCCTACGGGACCATGGTCTACCTCGTCTCCGTCGCCGGCGGGTGGCTCGCCGACCGGATCCTCGGTTCGTACCGCGCCGTGCTCTGGGGCGGCATCCTGATCGCCTGCGGCCACTACGCCATGGCCGTGCCGACCGCCGCCATGACCTGGGTGGGCCTCGGCCTGATCAGCGCCGGCACCGGCCTGCTGAAGCCGAACGTGGCCAGCATGGTCGGCAAGCTGTACAAGACGGACGACGACCGGCGCGACGCCGGCTTCGCCCTCTACTACATGGGCATCAACATCGGCGCCTTCGCCGGCCCCCTGATCACCGCCTGGCTCGGCGACCACAAGGGCTGGCACTGGGGGTTCTCGGCCGCCGCCGTCGGCATGACCGCGGGCCTGATCCAGTACGTGGCCGGCCGCCGCCACCTGGCGGGGCGCAAGCACTCCGCCGAGTTCCCGCTGGCGCCGGACGCGATGCGCTCGGCCGTGACGAAGATCATTGCCGGGATCGTGGCCTTCGCCGCGCTCGCCACCCTTCTGGCGGTACTGGGCTGGCTGACGATGGGCCGGTTCGTCGACCTGCTCACCCTGGTCTCCGTGATCGCGCCGGTCGTGTACTTCGCGATCATGTTCCGCAGCCCCCGGGTCACGACCGAGGAGCGGGGGCGCCTGCGCCCGTACGTGGTGCTCTTCCTGGCCTCGGTGGCCTTCAACTTCATCCTCTTCCAGGCGTACTCGACGATGATGCTGCTCGCCTCGACGAACGCCCGCACCGAGATCCTCGGCTTCACCTTCCCGGCCGGCTGGTACGCCTCCGCGCTCGGCGCGTTCGAGGTGCTCCTGGCCCCGGTCGTGGCCGCGCTGTGGGTCCGGATGGGGCACCGGCAGCCGCACGCCTCCAACAAGATCGCCATCGGCGTGATCCTGGGCGGCCTGTCCTTCCTCCTGATGGTCATCCCGACCTCGGGGCACTCGGGCGACACGTACAAGATGGCCGCCTGGTGGATCATCGGCTCCTACCTGCTGCTCGGACTCGGCGACGTCCTGCTGGAGACCTCCGGCATGTCGGCCACCACGAAGCTCGCCCCGAAGGCGTTCGCCAGCCAGACGATGGCCCTGTGGTTCCTCTCCCTCGCCCTGGCCAACGGCATCCAGGCGCAGGTGGTCAAGCTCTACGGACAGGTCTCCAACCCCGCCTACTTCGGCGTCAACGGCGCCATCGCCGTCGCGGTGGGACTGGCCGTGATCGCGCTGGCGCCGTGGCTCAAGCGCACGATGCACCCCGTTCACTGACCGTCGGAGCTTCGATGATCATCCGCACCGAATTCCCCTACGGGACCACCCACGAGGACGTCCGGATCCCGATGCGGGACGGCACCGAGCTGTACGCCCGCATCTGGCGGCCGGTCACCGACGAGCCCGTCCCGGCGCTGCTGGAGTACCTCCCGTACCGCCTCACCGACTGGACCGCCCCGCGGGACTGGCAGCGCCACCCCTGGTACGCGGGCCACGGCTACGCCTCCGTACGGGTCGACGTGCGCGGCCACGGCAACAGCGGCGGCGACCCGGGCGACGAGTACGACGCGCAGGAGCTCGCCGACGGGGTCGCCGTGGTGGAGTGGCTGGCGGCCCAGCCCTGGTGCACGGGATCCGTGGGCATGTTCGGGATCTCCTGGGGCGGCTTCAACAGCCTGCAGATCGCGGCGCTCGCCCCGGAGCCGCTCAAGGCGGTCGTCACCGTCTGCTCCACGGACGACCGCTTCGACAACGACGTGCACTACATGGGCGGCTCGCTGCTCGCCGTCGACATGCACGCGTGGGCGGCGACCATGCTCGCCTTCGCCTCCCGCCCGCCGGACCCGCTCTACGCGGGCGAGGGCTGGCGCGACCAGTGGCTCTCGCGGCTCGGCGCGGTGGAACCCCTCGTGCACACCTGGCTCTCCCACCAGACCCGCGACGCGTACTGGCGCCACGGGTCGGTGTGCGAGGACTACGGGGCGATCGGCGCGGCCGTCCTCGCCGTCGGTGGCTGGCACGACCCGTACCGCGACACGGTGCTGCGGCTGGTCGCCGCGCTCCCCGCCGACCGGGTCAGGGGCCTGATCGGCCCGTGGTCGCACCAGTACCCCGACCGGGGGCTGCCGCCGGGGCCCGCCATCGGCTTCCTCCAGGAGACCCTGCGCTGGTGGGACCACTGGCTCAAAGGCAAGGACACCGGCGTCATGTCCGAACCCCTGCTCCGCTCCTGGATCTCCGAGTCGCACCCGCCGGCGACCAGCTACGCGACCCTGCCCGGCCGGTGGGTCGGCGACCCGTCCTGGCCGTCACCGAACGTGGACCCGGTCACGTACGCCTTCCAGGGCGCGCCGGTCGTCGTGGCCTCCCCGCAGCACACGGGCCTGGACGCGGGCCGCTTCTTCCCCTTCGGCAACGACGCCGACCTGCCTCCGGACCAGCGCGAGGAGGACGCGAAGTCGGCCTGCTTCGAGTTCCCGGTGGGAGACGGCTCCGGCCCGGTGGAGATCCTGGGCCGCCCGGTGGTCCGGCTGCGCCTGCGCATGGACGTCCCGTACGGGCAGGTCGTGGCCCGGCTGTGCGACGTGGCCCCCGACGGCTCCTCGACGCTGGTCACCCGGGGCGCGCTGAACCTGTCCGCGCGGCAGGGCCGGGACAAGGCCGTGCCGTGGCCGGTGGGCTCGTACGAGGACGTGGTCTTCGAGCTGAACGGCATCGGCCACTCCTTCCCGCCGGGCCACCGCATCCGCGTCGCCCTGTCCTCCGCCTACTGGCCGTGGATCTGGCCGCGCGCCGGCTCGGAGCACGGCTGGACCCTGGACCCGGCGGGCAGCGCGGTGGAACTCCCGATCCGCGACCCCTCCTCCGGCAGCGACCCGATCCTCTTCGAGGCCCCGGAGCAGTCGGAGCCGCTCGGGGTCTCCTACCCCGCGACCCTGGACGCCCCCCGCCCGGAACGGCTGGTCGTACGGGACGTCGCGCGCGGGGTGTGGCGCCTGGAGGTCGACCCGCGCTACGGCGGGACCCGGGTCTACCCGGACGGGCTGGAGTTCAGCGAGGACGCGCTGGAGATCTACGAGATCCAGGAGGCGGACCCCCTGTCCGCCCGGACCCACTCCACGTGGACCGTACGCCTCCACCGCCCGGAGCTGGCCTGGGACGTGTCGGTGGTGACCCGCTCGGAGATCACCTGCGACGAGGGCGGCTTCCTCACCTCGAACGAGGTGGTCTGCCGCGAGGGCAACGAGGTCCTCTTCCACCGCACGTGGGAGCGCCGCCTGCCGCGCGCGGCGGTGTAGCCGGGCTCCCGGGGCCCGCGCAGTCCACGACGTAGACGGTCAGCTTCGCCACGTCGTCGAAGGTGCCGCCGACCCCGGCCAGAGCGGTGGCGATGTTGAGATGGCACTGCTCGACCTGAGCGGCGAAGTCCCCCGCGCCCACGGATCGGCCCTCGGCATCGCGGGCCACCTGCCCCGCGAGGAACACACGCCGGCTTCGGCCTCGAAGACACCGCCGCGGCGGACGACACCCTGCACCGCCTCGTCCACGCCATCGAGCGGGCCAAGACCAAAGGCCGCTTCCGCGACGAGGTCGACCCGCACCGCACTGTTCACCAGCGCGGGGGACGAGCCCGACCGATGCCGCCGGTCGGTCGAGCGCGGCTGGGGACGGACCCCCTCGGCCTGACCCGGTTCCCCGCCACCGGAATCCAACTCTCCTCATCGACACGCCAGTTGGTCGGAAAAAAACTCCATCGCCTCGAACAGACGCACGAGTTAAGCTCGCGCCGCCCCGGACTTACGGCCGGGCATCAAGCGTTCTCTGCGTCGGATTCGGACAAGGAGTCTCAAGCGTGCGAAAGAACATGTTCGGCAGGAGGCGGCGACTCTCCGTACTCGCCCCTCTCGTGGCCTCCGGGCTGGTGATGGCTGTGGGTACACCAGCCAACGCCTACAACACCTACAACGGCCACCGCCTCAAGTACGGCGTCAACGGCGAGTACTACTGGCTGGATTCGTCCGCGGCCAACTCCCACCCCACTGCCATCAAGAACGGCGTGGACCACTGGAACAACACCTCGGACACCAAGGTCTGGTACGTCAGCACCGGGGACAAGAGCAAGAGCCGGATGGACTTCTACCGGCAGTCGTCCTCCAGCAACTCCTATTGCGCGGTCACCTACTGGTACGTCGACACCTCGAGGGTCAGCGCGTCCAACACCAACTGGGTCTGGGGCAAGGTCACCCTCGACCCCCTGCTGGCGAACGCCTCCAGCTGCGGGCCCGACACCCACCGCGACGGGATCGTCGCGCACGAGGTCGGGCACGTGATGGGCCTGGACCACAACAACAGCTCGAGTTCCCTGATGTACACGTACATATCCGGCACGAGCGTCGACACCCCGAACGGAGATGACCGGAATGGCGTCAACTACCTCTACCCCTAAGGCCAACCGAAGCCGTATCGCCGCGGGCGCTCTCGCCGCGGCCGGGATCATCCTGTCCCTGTCCGCCTGCTCCGCCGAGAGCACCGCGGGGAAGGACTCCTCCTCCACGAGCGCGGACCACAAGGCGTCCGCGGACCGTGCGGGGAAGGCGGACCACACGGTGCACGCCGAAGCCGCCCTCACCCGCGACTACAACGTCCCCACCCTCGCCGAGTTCGCCCGTCAGCCGCTCAACTCCAACGTGATCCGCGGCACGGTCACCGCCACGAGGAGTGTCGTCACCCCGCCCGCGAACATCGTCGAAACGATCCTCACGGTCTCGGTGGAACGGCAGCGGGACGGCTCGGCCCCCACCACCGCCGAAGTACGGGAGCCCGGAGGAGTCGTCACGGTCGCGCAGATCCGTTCCGACTTCGAATCCAAGCTCGGCCGCAAGCTCACCGACAAGGAGCTGGCGCAGACGGCCGACTACCGGTTCAACGAGATCGAGCACGCCAAGGTCGGCGACCTCGTCCTCATCGTGGTGGCGGACGACCCCTCGACGGAGAAGGCGGGCGCCTACACCAGCAGGGCCCGACTCGTGCTCGACGGAGCTTCGAGCTCCGCGAAGAGCTCCGGGCAGACCCCTGGGCAGACCTCCGGGAAGTTCACCTGGCCCGGAAAGCCCATGAACCCGAAGTGGGAGAGCGGCGTCGACACGGACTCGCTGATGTAACCCGCATCAACGTGGTGGGCCCGGCCGTCGGGGGGCGAGGCGACCGGGTCCACCCCTAGGGCCTGGCGTCAAACTCCCGTCTGCCGCGCGACGCCTGGCACGTGCTCTCGCCGCACCGGACGGAAGCCAAGTACGTCCAGTACGCGGGCTTCCGCCCGGCACGCCGAAAGCACGCACCAGACGCCGCGCGGCCGCCCTTCGGGCGACGACGGGAGTTTGACGACAGGCCCTAGGGGGCGTCCGCGAAGAGCCGCTCCAGGACCACCGCGATGCCGTCCGCCTCGTTCGAGAGGGTGACCTCGTCGGCGACGGCGAGGAGTTCCCGGTGGGCGCCGGCCATGGCGACCCCGTGGGCCGCCCACGCGAACATCGGGATGTCGTTCGGCATGTCGCCGAAGGCGATGGTCGAGGAGCCGCTGACGTCCAGGAGCGCCGCCGCCACCGCGAGGCCGCTCGCCTTGTCGATGCCCGGGGGCTGGAGCTCCACCGTGTGCTCGCCCGCCATGGTGACGTTGACCAGGTCCCCGACCACGCCCCGGGCGATCTCCGTCAGCTCGTCGTCCGAGAGGCGGGGGTGCTGGAGGAGCACCTTGTTGATCGGGGAGGCCCAGAGGTCGGACCGCCGGGCCACCGCCACCGTCGGCAGGTGCGGGTGCCACATCCGGTAGCCCGGCCCTATCAGCATCTCCGCGTCGACGCCCTCCTGATTGACCGCGGCCCAGACCTCGCCGACCTCGGCCTCGATCTTCCCGAGGGCGACTTCCGCCAGCTCCCGGTCCAGGGACACGGAGTGCAGCATCCGGCCCGCCGCCGCGTCGTAGACCTGCGCTCCCTGCCCGCAGACCGCGAGTCCCGTGTAGCCGAGGCCGTCCAGGACGTGGCGGACCTGTGGGACGGGGCGGCCTGTCACGATGATGTGCCGGGCGCCGGCCGCGCGGGCGGCTGCGAGAGCGGCGTAGGAGCGGGCCGAGACGGTGTCTCCGGCGCGCAGCAGAGTCCCGTCCAGGTCGGTGGCCACGAGTGCATAGGGGAGGGCGGAAGTCACGCGGTCAAGGATACGGACCCCCTCGGACAAGTCCTACAAATACTGCCCGAATCCGGCCTCCCGCACGCCCCACCAGCCCCTTAACCTGTCAACCAGCCCCCGGGACACCCCCGGGCAGCGTCGAAAGCGAGGCAGCACCCCATGCCCCAGCAGAGCCCCCTCGACATCCCCGAGGGCGACCCGTTCGGGCCGCACAACCTCCCCTACGGCGTCTTCTCCACCGCCGGGGAGGAGCGGCGCCGCATCGGTGTCCGCATCGGCGGGTACGTGCTCGACGCCGGAGCGGCCGCGGCCGCGCTCGGCTCCCCGTACGCCGGACTGCTCGGGCAGCCCTCCCTCAACCCGCTGCTCGCCGCGGGCCGCACCGCCTGGAAGGACGTGCGCCGCGCACTGACCGCGTGGGTCACCGACCCCGGCCACCGGCCCTCCGTGGAACCGCACCTGCTGCCGCTCGAAGACGTCGTGCTGCACCTCCCGTACGAGGTCGCCGACTACGTCGACTTCTACGCGAGCGAGCACCACGCCACGAACGTCGGGAAGATGTTCCGGCCGGACGGGGACGCGCTGACCCCCAACTGGAAGCACCTGCCCATCGGTTACCACGGCCGGGCCGGCACGATCGTGGTGTCCGGCACCGACGTCGTGCGCCCCGCGGGCCAGCGCAAGGCGCCCGCCGACCCGGCGCCCGTCTTCGGGCCCTCCGTGAAGCTCGACATCGAGGCCGAGGTCGGCTTCGTCGTCGGCACCCCCTCGGAGCAGGGCCGCCCCGTGGCCCTCGCCGACTTCGAGGAGCACGTCTTCGGGCTGTTCCTGCTCAACGACTGGTCCGCGCGCGACATCCAGGCCTGGGAGTACGTGCCGCTCGGCCCCTTCCTCGGCAAGTCCTTCGCCACGTCCGTCTCCGCCTGGGTCACCCCGCTGGAGGCCCTGGACGCCGCCCGGGTCGCCCCGCCCACCCGGGACTTCCCGCTCCTGCCCTACCTCGACGACTCCGGCGCCGACCGGCCCGGCGGCTTCGACCTGCACATCACCGTCTCCATCAACGGGCAGGAGGTGGCGCAGCCGCCGTTCGCGTCGATGTACTGGACCGCCGCCCAGCAGCTCGCCCACATGACCGTCAACGGCGCCTCCCTGCGCACCGGCGACGTGTACGGCTCGGGCACCGTCAGCGGCCCGGAGACCGACCAGCGCGGCTCGCTGCTGGAGCTCACCTGGAACGGCCGCGACGCCATCGAGCTCACCGACGGCAAGCGCACCTTCCTGGAGGACGGGGACACCGTCACGCTCACCGCGTGGGCACCGGGCGCCGACGGCACCCGCGTGGGCCTCGGCGAGGTCGCCGGCCGCATCGTGGGCACCCGCTAGTCCACATCGCGGGACGCACGTCGACGGCGGGGTGGCGGATCTTTCCGCCGACCCGCCGTTCTCATGGCCGTACGCGAACGTCCGCGCCTACGCCACCCGCCTGTAGCCCCCGTACCCCCGGCTGCACCCGTTCCGCTGCGCGGGGCAAATCCCCTACCCGCCCTTCTACCGTTCCCAGGCCGGCCCTGCCCCGGTCCTCAAACGTCGGCCGGGCTGAAACCAGGGGTCCCGGGCTGCACCCGGACCCCCTGGGGCTCCGCCCCAGACCCCGGTCCTCAATCGCCGGACGGCTGAAATACCCCCGGTGGGGCTGGGGGCGGCGGCCCGGGTCGGGGACGGGGACGGGGTGGGGTGTCGGCCGGGACGTAGAGCGTGATTTGTGGCGCGAGAGGAAGCTTCGCCCTGTCGTAGCCGAGGACAGGGCGCCTAAATCATGCAGTCCAGGCCGACACCCCACCCCGGCCCCGGCACCGACCCACCCCCGCAGCACAGCAGACCACCACCACAACCCAGCCCCGCCGGCGATCGAGGCGCAGGGGTCCGGGGACTGGTCCCCGGCAACGGCGCCGCACGAGCGAACCACCCGTCCGGCCCCGACCCCATTCCCCCGACCCCCCGTTCGGAGGCACGCCGCGTGCAGCGGCGCCGCCCCGCCGGGATGGTGGACGAAAGCCCCGACCCCGTCCCCACCCGAACGGCAGGAGCCCCGATGTCCCTCCGCCCCCGCAAGGCCTTCCTGATCTGCGCCGCCGCCGCGATATCCGTGGGCCTGAGCGCCGTCGCCCCCGCCCACGGCGTCGACGGGCCCGCACCCGACCCGAGGAACAAGCAGGCCATGCGGGACATGGCGACGGCGATCCGGGTGACCGCCAAGTACGCGGACGAGCAGGAGGCCCTGAAGGACGGGTACGTCCCGCACGGCGAGGCCTGCATGACCAACCCGTTCGGGGCGGGCGCCATGGGCTACCACTACGTCAAGGAGGCCAACTGGGGTTCCACGGACCCCGGCAAGCCGGCCGCGCTGCTCTACAGCACCGAGAAGGACGAGCACGGCCGCCGCAAGCTGGAGGCCGTCGAGTGGATGTCCAAGGACCGGGACCAGGACTTCAAGACCACCGACGACCGCCCGACCATGTTCGGCCTCCCCTTCGACGGCCCCATGCCGGGCCACTGGGCGGGCATGCCGAAGCACTACGACCTCCACCTGTGGGCGTACAGGGAGAACCCGGCGGGCCGCTTCCACAACTGGAACACCGCCCTGACCTGCCCGAAGACACCCGGCAGCTCCCCCGCCCCGGCGCACCCGCACTGACCGCGCGGGTCAACACGGCTCCCCCGTTCACACGTACGGACGCTTCGGCCCCGATCCCCGGCGCTACGCTGAACGGACTCGCGAGACTCTGCCCCATGGGAGCACTGATGAGCGTCGAATCCGCAGCGCCACAGCCTGAACCGGATCCGGGGCCCCACTGGCCGATCCCGCCGGCAGGCGGCTGGACCGCGGACGACCTGGACACGCTTCCGAATCTGCCTCCGCACACGGAGCTGATCGACGGGAGCCTGGTTTTCGTGAGTCCGCAGACCCGATTCCACCTGCGTGCCGTGAATTTCTTCGAGCGGCAGCTGGAGTCTCTGGTTCCCGACGGGCTTGAGGTGTTGCGGGAATTCACCATCGACATCGACCGCCAGAACCGTCCGGAACCGGACGTGATCGTCGTGCCGGAGGAGGACTACGAAGATCCGCACCAGACCCGGCTTCCCGCGGACTCCGTGCGACTCGCGATCGAAGTCGTGTCCCCGGAATCCGTAGCCCGCGACCGCGGGACCAAACCCCTCAAGTACTCGGGTGTCGGGATCCCGCACTTCTGGCGCGTGGAGCACAAGGACGGCCGGGCCGTGGTCTACGTATTCGAGCTGGAACCCGCCACCAGGAAGTACGTCGCGACCGGCATCTTCCACGACCGTCTCAAGGTCTCCGTCCCCTTCCCCATCGACCTGGACCTCACCGACATCATGCCGAAGCGACGACGCACCGAATAGCCCCGCACACGCCAAAGGGCCCGGCCCCCTCGAAGGGAAGCCGGGCCCTCGGCCCTACTCCGTACGGTCAGCGGACGAACGTGCTCGCGCTGCCCGCCAGGTCCAGGAAGTACTGCGGGGCCACGCCCAGCACCACCGTGACCGCGACGCCCACCGCGATGGTCGTCATCGTCAGCGGGGACGGGACGGCGACCGTGGGACCGTCCGCCTTCGGCTCGCTGAAGAACATCAGGACGATCACCCGGATGTAGAAGAACGCGGCGATCGCGGACGAGATGACACCGACCACGACCAGCGCTCCCGCGCCGCCCTCCGCCGCCGCCTTGAACACGGCGAACTTGCCGGAGAAGCCGGAGGTCAGCGGGATGCCCGCGAAGGCGAGCAGGAAGACCGCGAAGACCGCCGCCGTCAGAGGCGAACGCCGGCCGAGCCCGGCCCACTTGGACAGGTGCGTGGCCTCGCCGCCCGCGTCGCGCACCAGCGTGACCACCGCGAAGGCGCCGATCGTCACGAAGGAGTACGCGCCCAGGTAGAAGAGGACGGACTGGACGCCCTCCGCCGAGGTGGCGATCACACCGGCCAGGATGAAGCCGGCGTGCGCGATGGAGGAGTAGGCGAGGAGCCGCTTGACGTCGGTCTGGGTGACCGCGATGACCGCGCCCGCCAGCATCGTGACGATCGCGACGCCCCACATGACCGGCCGCCAGTCCCACCGCAGGCCGGGGAGGACGACGTAGAGGAGACGCAGGAGGGCGCCGAACGCCGCCACCTTCGTCGCCGCCGCCATGAAGCCGGTGACCGGGGTGGGGGCGCCCTGGTAGACGTCCGGGGTCCACATGTGGAACGGAACCGCGCCGACCTTGAAGAGCAGGCCCATCAGGATCAGCGCGCCGCCGATCAGCAGCAGCGCGTCGTTGCCCATGGTGTCGGCGAGCGCCGGGTCGATGTTCGCCACGGTGCCGTCGACGACCTCCGCGATCGCCGCGTAGGAGACCGAGCCGGCGTACCCGTAGACGAGCGCGATGCCGAAGAGGAGGAAGGCGGAGGAGAAGGCGCCGAGCAGGAAGTACTTGACGGCCGCCTCCTGCGACATCAGCCGCTGGCGGCGGGCGACGGCGCAGAGCAGGTACAGCGGGAGGGAGAAGACCTCCAGGGCCACGAACAGCGTCAGCAGGTCGTTGGCCGCGGGGAAGATCAGCATCCCGGCGACCGCGAACAGCGCGAGCGGGAAGACCTCGGTGGTGGTGAAGCCCGCCTTGACGGCTTCCTTCTCGCTCTCGCTGCCCGGTACGGACGCCGCCTGCGCGGCGAAGGAGTCCACCCGGTTGCCGTGGGCGGCCGGGTCCAGGCGCCGTTCGGCGAAGGTGAAGATCGCCACGACCGAAGCCAGGATGATGGTGCCCTGCAGGAAGAGCGCCGGTCCGTCGACGGCGATGGCGCCCATGGCGGCGATGTGCGCCTTGGAGCTGCCGTACCCGCCGGCGGCGAGTCCGACGACCGCCGCGAAGGCCGAGGCCAGCGCGGCCACGGCGAGGAACACCTGCGTGTAGTAACGCCCCTTGCGCGGCACGAAGGCCTCGACGAGGACTCCGATGATCGCCGCGCCCAGCACGATGAGCGTGGGCGAGAGCTGGGCGTACTCGATGTGCGGGGCCGGGATCTTGTCGATCGGCGCCGCGGCCGCCAGCGTCGGCAGCAGGTTCTGGGCAGCAGTCACGGTGCTCACTTCGCCGCCTCCCCATCCTTGTGCTCGGCCACGACAGCCACATCGGGCTTCGGGTCCGTCTGCTTGACGTCCGACATGGTGTGCTTCACCGCCGGGTTGACGATGTCGGTCAGGACCTTCGGGTAGACGCCCAGACCGATCAGCAGCGCGATCAGCGGGGCGACCACCAGGACCTCCCGCAGGCGCAGGTCCGGCATGGTGCGGACCTCCTCCTTGACCGGGCCGGTCATGGTGCGCTGGTAGAGGACCAGCGTGTAGAGCGCCGCCAGGACGATGCCGACGGTGGCGATGATGCCGACGACCGGGTACCGGGCGAAGGTGCCGACCAGGACCAGGAACTCGCTGACGAACGGGGCGAGACCGGGCAGCGACAGGGTGGCGAGGCCGCCGATCAGGAAGGTGCCGGCCAGGACCGGGGCCACCTTCTGCACGCCGCCGTAGTCGGCGATGAGCCGGGAGCCGCGCCGCGAGATCAGGAAGCCGGCGACCAGCATGAGCGCCGCCGTCGAGAGCCCGTGGTTGACCATGTACAGCGTCGCGCCCGACTGGCCCTGGGAGGTCATCGCGAAGATGCCCAGGATGATGAAGCCGAAGTGCGAGATGGAGGCGTACGCCACCAGCCGCTTGATGTCCCGCTGCCCGACCGCGACCAGCGCGCCGTAGACGATGCTGATCAGGGCCAGGACCAGGATCACCGGCGTGGCCCACTTGCTGGCCTCGGGGAAGAGCCCGAGGCAGAAGCGCAGCATCGCGAAGGTGCCGACCTTGTCGACGACCGCGGTGATCAGGACGGCGACCGGGGCCGTGGCCTCGCCCATCGCGTTCGGCAGCCAGGTGTGCAGCGGCCACAGCGGGGCCTTCACCGCGAAGGCGAAGAAGAAGCCGAGGAACAGCAGCCGCTCGGTGTTGGTCGCCATGTCGAGCGTGCCCGCGGCGCGGGCGGCGGCGATCTCCTGGAGCGAGAAGTTCCCGGCGACCACGTAGAGCCCGATGACGGCGGCCAGCATGATGAGGCCGCCGACCAGGTTGTAGAGGAGGAACTTGACCGCCGCGTACGAGCGCTGCGCGGCCGCGTTCTCGTCGGACCCGGAGTGCGCCCGGTCCCCGAAGCCGCCGATGAGGAAGTACATCGGGATGAGCATGGCTTCGAAGAAGATGTAGAAGAGGAAGACGTCGGTGGCCTCGAAGGAGATGATCACCATCGCCTCGACCAGCAGGATCAGGGCGAAGAAGCCCTGGGTCGGCCGCCAGCGGGACGAGTTCGTCTCCAGCGGGTCGGCGTCGTGCCAGCCGGCCGCGATCACGAAGGGGATCAGCAGCGCGGTGAGTGCGATCAGCACGACCCCGATGCCGTCGACGCCCAGTTCGTAGCGGACGCCGAAGTCGGCGATCCAGGAGCGCGATTCGGTGAGCTGGTAGCGGTCGCCACCGGGCTCGAAGCGGACCGCGACGAGCACGGCCAGGGCCAGCGTCGCCAGCGAGAAGAGCAGGGCGAGCCATTTGGCGGCGGTCCGGCGGGCGGCCGGGACGGCCGCCGTCAGGATCGCACCGACCGCGGGGACCGCGGCCGTCACCGTCAGAAGCGGGAAACTCATCTCACACCGCCCTCATCAGCAGGGTCGCGGCGATCAGGATCGCCGTGCCCCCGAACATCGAGACCGCGTAGCTGCGGGCGTAGCCGTTCTGCAGCTTGCGCAGCCGGCCCGACAGCCCGCCGACTCCGGCGGCCGTCCCGTTGACCACGCCGTCGACCAGGCTGTGGTCGACGTAGACGAGGGAGCGGGTCAGGTGCTCCCCGCCGCGGACCAGGACCACGTGGTTGAAGTCGTCCTGGTAGAGGTCCCGTCGGGCCGCCCGGGTGAGGAGCGAGCCGCGCGGGGCGACGACCGGGACGGGCTTCCTGCCGTACATCACCCAGGCGATGGCGACGCCGATGACGAGGACCACCATGGTGGCCAGGGTCACCGTCAGCGCGCTGATCGGCGGGTGTCCGTGCTGGTGTCCGGTGACGGGCTCCAGCCAGTGCAGGAAGCGGTCGCCGATCCCGAAGAACCCGCCCGCGAAGACCGAGCCGAAGGCCAGGATGATCATCGGGATGGTCATGGACTTCGGAGACTCGTGCGGGTGCGGCGCGTGGCCTTCAGCGTCGGGCTGCCAGCGCTTCTCGCCGAAGAAGGTGAGGAGCATGACGCGGGTCATGTAGAAGGCGGTGATCGCCGCGCCGAGCAGGGTCACTCCGCCGAGGATCCAGCCCTGGGTGCCGCCCTTGGCGAAGGCGGCCTCGATGATCATGTCCTTGGAGAAGAAGCCCGACAGGCCCGGGAAGCCGATGATGGCGAGGTATCCCAGCCCGAAGGTGACGAAGGTGACCGGCATGTACTTCCGCAGGCCGCCGTACTTGCGCATGTCGACCTCGTCGTTCATCCCGTGCATCACGGAACCGGCGCCGAGGAAGAGGCCCGCCTTGAAGAACCCGTGCGTGACCAGGTGCATGATCGCGAACACGTACCCGATGGGGCCGAGGCCGGCCGCCAGGATCATGTAGCCGATCTGCGACATCGTCGAACCCGCGAGGGCCTTCTTGATGTCGTCCTTCGCGCAACCGACGATCGCACCGAAGAGGAGCGTGACGGCGCCGACCACGACGACCGCGGTCTGCGCGTCCGGTGCCCCGTTGAAGATGGCGCCCGAGCGGACGATCAGGTACACGCCCGCCGTCACCATCGTCGCCGCGTGGATGAGGGCCGAGACCGGGGTCGGGCCCTCCATCGCGTCGCCGAGCCAGGACTGCAGCGGCACCTGGGCCGACTTGCCGCACGCGGCGAGCAGCAGCATCAGGGCGATCGCCGTCAGCTTGCCCTCGCCGGCCTCGGACACCGAACCGAGGACCGGGCCGAAGGCGAAGGTTCCGAACGTGGTGAACATCAGCATGATGGCGATCGACAGGCCCATGTCGCCGACCCGGTTGACCAGGAAGGCCTTCTTCGCGGCGGTGGCCGCGCTGGGCTTGTGCTGCCAGAAGCCGATGAGGAGGTACGAGGCGAGGCCCACGCCCTCCCAGCCGACGTACAGCAGGAGGTAGTTGTCGGCGATGACCAGGAGCAGCATCGCGGCGACGAAGAGGTTGAGGTAGCCGAAGAAGCGGCGGCGGCGCTCGTCGTGCTCCATGTATCCGATGGAGTACACGTGGATGAGCGTGCCCACCCCGGAGATCAGCAGGACGAAGGTCATCGACAGCTGGTCGAGCTGGAAGCCGATGTCGGCCTGGAAGCCCTCCACCGGGATCCAGCTGAACAGCCGCTGGTGGAAGGTCCGGTCCTCGGCGCCCTTGCCGAGCATGTCGGCGAAGAGGGTGAGGCCGATGCCGAAGGAGACGGCGGCGAGCAGGGTGCCGATCCAGTGGCCGGTCTTGTCGAGACGGCGGCCGCCGCAGAGCAGCACCACCGCTCCGAGCAGGGGCGCTGCTACCAGCAGCGCGATCATGTTCTCCACAGCGACCCCTTACAGCTTCATCAGGCTGGCGTCGTCGACCGAGGCCGAGTGGCGGGTACGGAACAGCGACACGATGATCGCGAGGCCCACCACGACCTCGGCGGCGGCGACGACCATCGTGAAGAACGCGATGATCTGGCCGTCGAGGTTGCCGTGCATCCGGGAGAAGGTGACGAAGGCGAGGTTGCAGGCGTTGAGCATGAGCTCGACGCACATGAACAGCACGATCGCGTTCTTCCGGATCAGGACTCCCGCCGCCCCGATGGTGAACAGCAGCGCGGACAGGTACAGGTAGTTGACCGGGTTCACTTCGAGGCCTCCTCACGGCCGAGCCGCTCGGACGACCGCTGCTCCAGCGCCTTCAGGTCGTCCAGCGCCTGGCTGGAGACGTCCCTGATCTGGCCGCGGGCGCGCAGCGTCTGGTTGACGGTGAGCTCGGAGGGGGTGCCGTCCGGCAGCAGGCCCGCGACGTCCACGGCGTTGTGCCGGGCGTAGACGCCGGGTGCGGGCAGCGGCGGGAGCTGTACGCCCTCGCGTACGCGGCGCTCGGCGAGTTCGCGCTGGGTGGCGGCCCGCTCGGTGCGCTCGCGGTGGGTGAGCACCATCGCGCCGACGGCCGCGGTGATCAGCAGGGCGCCGGTGATCTCGAAGGCGAACACGTACTTGGTGAAGATCAGCGTGGCCAGGCCTTCGACGTGCCCGCCGGAGTTGATCCGGCCGAGTCCGTTGAAGTGGGTGAGCCTGGCGTTGCCGATGCCCGCGATGAGCAGGATGCCGAAGCCCAGTCCGCACAGGACGGCGAGCCAGCGCTGCCCCTTGATGGTCTCGGTCAGCGAGTCCGCGGCGGTGACGCCGACGAGCATGACGACGAAGAGGAAGAGCATCATGATCGCGCCGGTGTAGACGACGACCTGGACGACGCCGAGGAAGTACGCCCCGTTGGCGAGGTAGAAGACCGCCAGGATGATCATCGTCCCGGCGAGGCTCAGCGCGCTGTGCACGGCCTTCTTCATGAGGATCGTGGCCAGTGCGCCGATGACGGCGACCGTGCCGAGGATCCAGAACTGGGCCGCCTCACCGGTGGAGGTGAGGGTGGCGGCCGCGGCGATGGCGCTCATGCCCCCACCCCCTCGGAAGCGTCCTCGGGAGCGGTCTCGCCCTTGGACACGGCCACCTGGCGGACCGTGCCGGGAGCCGCCCCGGTCACCAGCCCGCGGTAGTAGTCCGTGTCGTCGGTGCCCGGGAAGATCGAGTGCGGTGCCTCGACCATGCCCTCGGTGAGCCCGGAGAGCAGCTGCTCCTTGGTGTAGATGAGCGCTTCGCGGCTGGAGTCGGCCAGTTCGAACTCGTTCGTCATGGTCAGCGCCCTGGTCGGGCACGCCTCGACGCACAGCCCGCACAGGATGCAGCGGGCGTAGTTGATCTGGTAGACCCGGCCGTACCGCTCACCCGGGGAGTAGCGCTCCTCCTCGGTGTTGTCCGCGCCCTCGACGTAGATCGCGTCGGCGGGACAGGCCCAGGCGCACAGCTCGCACCCGATGCACTTCTCCAGACCGTCCGGGTGGCGGTTGAGCTGGTGCCGCCCGTGGAAGCGGGGTGCGGTGGTCTTTTCCTGCTCCGGGTACTGCTCGGTGAGGCGCTTCTTGAACATGGCCTTGAAGGTCACGCCGAAGCCGGCCACCGGGTTCTGCCACTTCTCGCCCTGCTCGGCGTCAGACTTGTCAGACATTCTCAGCACCCTCCTCTCGGTCACTGTCAGTATTCGCCGCGCCACTGACAATGAGCTCCCGCTCACTGCGGGGCCGCCTGCGCGGTACGGGTGCCAGGTGCTGGCCGGGCTTGGGCGGTACGGGGAATCCGCCCGCCAGGGGGTCGAAGGGTTCGGCCGCGGCGGCCAGTTCGGCGTCCGCGAGGGCCGTCTTCTCCTTCTTGTCGCGGAACAGGTCCGCGACGAAGGACAGCAGCAGGAGCGCGATGACCCCGCCGCCGACGTAGAGCACGATCTCCTGGAAGTCGTAGTTCTCGTTGCGCAGCGCCCGGACGGTGGCGACCAGCATCAGCCACACCACGGAGACCGGGATCAGCACCTTCCAGCCGAGCTTCATCAGCTGGTCGTAGCGCACGCGCGGGAGCGTGCCGCGCAGCCAGATGAAGAAGAACAGCAGCAGCTGGACCTTGAGGACGAACCAGAGCATCGGCCACCAGCCGTGGTTCGCGCCCTCCCAGTACGTGGAGATCGGCGCCGGGGCCCGCCAGCCGCCCAGGAACAGGGTGACGGAGACCGCGGAGACGGTGACCATGTTGACGTACTCGGCGAGCATGAACAGCGCGAACTTGATCGAGGAGTACTCGGTGTTGAAGCCGCCGACCAGGTCGCCCTCGGACTCCGGCATGTCGAAGGGGGCGCGGTTCGTCTCGCCGACCATCGTGATGACGTAGATGATGAAGGAGACCGGCAGCAGGATGATGTACCAGCGGTCCGCCTGGGCTTCGACGATCGCCGAGGTCGACATCGACCCGGAGTAGAGGAAGACCGAGGCGAAGGCCGCGCCCATCGCGATCTCGTACGAGATCATCTGCGCGCAGGACCGCAGGCCGCCGAGGAGCGGGTACGTGGAGCCGGAGGACCAGCCCGCGAGGACGATGCCGTAGATGCCGACCGAGGCCACCGCGAGGATGTAGAGCATCGCGATGGGCAGGTCGGTCAGCTGCATCGTGGTGCGCTGGCCGAAGATGGAGACCTCGTTGCCCGAGGGGCCGAAGGGGATCACCGCGATGGCCATGAAGGCCGGGATCGCCGCGATGATCGGGGCCAGGACGTAGACGACCTTGTCGGCCCGCTTGACGATCAGGTCTTCCTTCAGCATCAGCTTCACGCCGTCGGCGAGCGACTGGAGCATGCCCCAGGGGCCGTGCCGGTTGGGGCCGATGCGCAGCTGCATCCAGGCGACGACCTTGCGCTCCCACACGATGGAGAAGAGCACGGTCACCATCAGGAAGGCGAAGCAGAACACCGCCTTGAGGACGACGAGCCACCAGACGTCCCTGCCGAACAGGGAGAGGTCTTCGGCGGCGATCTGAACGGTGTTCACGCGCCCACCTCCGCAGGGGAGTCGCTGGTGTCGGCGGGGGTGGCCGCACCGATGCGGACCAGGTCCCCCGGGCGGGCTCCGGTGTCGGCGAGGACCCCGGAGCCGGTGGAGTTCATCGGGAGCCAGACCACCCGGTCGGGCATCTCGGTGATGCGCAGCGGAAGTTCCACGGAGCCGGCGGGACCGGTCACCGCGAGGACGTCGCCGTTCTTGACGCCGGTCTCGGCGGCCGTGGCGGCCGACAGGCGGGCGCTGGCCTCGTGCCGGGTGCCGGCCAGGGCCTCGTCGCCGTCCTGCAGGAGTCCCTGGTCGAGGAGGAGCCGGTGGCCCGCGAGGACCGCCTCTCCCGCACCCGGTCGGGGCAGCAGCGCCCGGTCTCCGGACTGCCCGGCGGCGCGCTCCCCGGCCCACGGGCCGAGCCCGTCGAGCTCCCGGCGTACGGCGTGTACGTCGGGCAGCGCGATCGGCCGGTCGGCCGCGTCGGCCAGCATGTGCAGCACGCGGGAGTCGGCGGGGGCGAGCCGGCGGGTCATCTGCTCGGGCTTGAGCGCGGCCTCGAACGGCCGGACCCTGCCCTCCCAGTTGATGAACGCGCCCGGCTTCTCGGCGACGGCCGCGACCGGGAAGACCACGTCCGCGAGGTCGGTGACCTCTCCGGGCCGCAGTTCCAGGGAGACCACGAAGGCCTCCTGGAGCGCGGCCTTGGCGCGGGCCGGGTCCGGCAGGTCGGCGAGCTCCACGCCCGCGACGAGCAGGGCGGACAGCTCCCGGGTGGCGGCGGCCTCGACGATCTGGCCGGTGTCGCGGCCGTAGCGGTGCGGCAGCTCGTCCAGGCCCCAGGCGGCGGCGACCTCGTCGCGGGCCCGCGGGTCGGTGGCCGGGCGGGCGCCCGGCAGCAGGGACGGCAGCGCGCCCGCCTCGACGGCGGCCCGCTCTCCGGCCCGGCGCGGGATCCACACCAGGGTGGCGCCGCTGGCGGCGGCGGCCCGGACGGCCGCGGTCAGCCCGCCGGGCACGCCCGCGAGGCGCTCCCCGACCACGATGACGGCGCCGGGCAGGCGCAGCGCGTCGGCGGCGGCCTCGCCGCCGTCCTCCAGCCCGGCCTGAGAGGCCAGTGCGTTCAGCCACTCGGGTTCGGTGCCGGGGGCGGCGGCCAACAGGGTGCCGCCCGCCTTCTCCAGGCCGCGCGTGGCGAACGGGGCGAGGGCGAAGGTCCGCTGCTTGTGCTTGCGGTGGGCCTTGCGCAGCCGCAGGAAGACCCCGGGGGCCTCCTCCTCGGCCTCGATGCCGACGAGGAGCACGGCCGGGGCCGCCTCCAGCGAGGCGTTGGTGACACCGCTGCCGTCGAGGTCCTTGCCGGTGCCGGCGACGGTGGCGGCCAGGAACTCGGCCTCCTCCGCGCTGTGCACCCGGGCCCGGAAGTCGATGTCGTTGGTGTCCAGCACGACCCGGGCGAACTTGGCGTACGCGTAGGCGTCCTCGACGGTGAGGCGTCCGCCGGTCAGCACTCCGGCCCGGCCGCGCGCGGCGGCCAGCCCGGCGGCCGCGGCCTCCAGGGCCTCGGGCCAGCTGGCCGGGGCCAGGACCCCGTCGCTGCCGCGCACCAGCGGGGTGGTGAGCCGGTCGGGGCGCTGCGCGTAGCGGAACCCGAAGCGGCCCTTGTCGCAGATCCACTCCTCGTTGACCTCGGGGTCCTCCGCGGCCATCCGGCGCAGCACCTTGCCGCGGCGGTGGTCGGTGCGCGTCGCGCAGCCGCCCGCGCAGTGCTCGCACACGCTCGGGGAGGAGACCAGGTCGAAGGGGCGGGAGCGGAACCGGTAGGCGGCCGAGGTGAGGGCGCCGACCGGGCAGATCTGGATGGTGTTGCCGGAGAAGTACGACTCGAAGGGGTCGCCCTCGCCGGTGCCGACCTGCTGGAGCGCGCCGCGCTCCAGGAGTTCGATCATCGGGTCGCCGGCGATCTCGTTGGAGAAGCGGGTGCAGCGGGCGCAGAGCACGCACCGCTCGCGGTCCAGCAGCACCTGCGTGGAGATCGGTACCGGCTTCTCGTAGGTGCGCTTCTTGCCTTCGAAACGCGATTCGGCGTTGCCGTGGGACATCGCCTGGTTCTGCAGGGGGCACTCGCCGCCCTTGTCGCAGACCGGGCAGTCCAGCGGGTGGTTGATGAGCAGCAGCTCCATCACCCCGCGCTGGGCCTTGTCGGCGACCGGGGAGGTCAGCTGCGTCTTGACGACCATGCCGTCGGTGCAGGTGATGGTGCAGGAGGCCATCGGCTTGCGCTGGCCCTCGACCTCGACGATGCACTGGCGGCAGGCGCCGGCCGGGGAGAGGAGGGGGTGGTCGCAGAACCGGGGGATCTCGATGCCGAGCTGTTCGGCGGCCCGGATGACCAGGGTCCCCTTGGGCACCGACAGTTCGATGCCGTCGATGGTCAGGGAGATCTGGTCCTGCGGCGGGACCGCGGCCTCTCCGCCGCCGGAGGCTGCCGTAGTGGTCACGGTCATGCGGTCACCTCCGTGTCGGCCCAGAGGGTCGACTTCTTGGGGTCGAAGGGGCAGCCCTTGCCCGTGATGTGCTGCTCGTACTCCGCGCGGAAGTACTTGAGCGAGGAGAAGATGGGGCTGGCGGCGCCGTCGCCGAGCGCGCAGAACGACTTGCCGTTGATGTTGTCGGCGATGTCGTTCAGCTTCTCGAGGTCGGACATGACCCCCTTGCCCGCTTCGATGTCGCGGAGCAACTGGACCAGCCAGTACGTGCCTTCGCGGCAGGGCGTGCACTTGCCGCAGGACTCGTGGGCGTAGAACTCGGTCCAGCGGGTCACCGCCCGCACCACGCAGGTCGTCTCGTCGAAGCACTGCAGGGCCTTGGTGCCGAGCATGGAGCCGGCCGCGCCGACGCCCTCGTAGTCCAGCGGGACGTCGAGGTGCTCGTCCGTGAACATGGGGGTGGAGGAGCCGCCCGGGGTCCAGAACTTCAGCCGGTGCCCGGGGCGCATGCCGCCGCTCATGTCGAGGAGCTGGCGCAGCGTGATCCCGAGCGGGGCCTCGTACTGGCCGGGGCCGACGACGTGACCGGAGAGCGAGTACAGGGTGAAGCCGGGGGACTTCTCGGTCCCCATCGACTTGAACCAGTCCTTGCCCTTGTTCAGGATCGCGGGAACCGAGGCGATGGACTCCACGTTGTTCACCACGGTGGGGCAGGCGTAGAGCCCCTCGACCGCGGGGAAGGGGGGACGCAGCCGGGGCTGGCCGCGACGGCCTTCGAGGGAGTCCAGAAGGGCCGTTTCCTCGCCGCAGATGTAGGCGCCCGCTCCCGCGTGCACGGTGATGTCGAGCTTCAGCCCGCTCCCGAGGATGTTCTCGCCCAGGTAGCCGGCCTCGTACGCCTCGCGCACCGCCTCGTGCAGGCGCCGCAGGACCGGCACGGTCTCGCCGCGCAGGTAGATGAAGGCGTGCTCCGAGCGGATCGCGTAGCAGGCGATGATCATTCCCTCGATGAGGGAGTGCGGGTTCGCGAAGAGGAGGGGGATGTCCTTGCAGGTTCCCGGCTCCGACTCGTCCGCGTTCACCACGAGGTAGTGCGGCTTGCCGTCGCCCTGCGGAATGAACTGCCACTTCATTCCGGTGGGGAAGCCGGCGCCGCCGCGTCCGCGCAGGCCCGAGTCCTTCACGTAGGCGATGAGGTCGTCGGGGGTCATGGCGAGCGCCTTGCGCAGGCCCTCGTAGCCCTCGTGGCGCCGGTAGGTCTCCAGCGTCCACGACTGCGGCTCGTCCCAGAAAGCCGACAGGACGGGCGCGAGGAGCTTCTCCGGACTCGTTCCGTTCTTACTCAGTTCGGTGGACACGGTCATCACTCCCCTCCCTCGATGGTGGCCTCGCCGCGCGGGTGCACGATCGGGGTGTGCGGGGCTTCGCCGCGCGCGATGCGCAGGCCGATCAGCGAGGCGGGACCGGCGCCGCCGCTCGCCTCGACCGCGCCTTCGCGCTCGTCGGGGAAGCCCGCCAGGATCCGCGCGGTCTCCTTGTACGTGCACAGGGGCGCGCCCCGGGTCGGCTCGACGGGGCGGCCCGCCAGCAGGTCGTCGACCATGGCCTTGGCGGACTCGGGGGTCTGGTTGTCGAAGAACTCCCAGTTGACCATCACCACGGGGGCGTAGTCGCAGGCCGCGTTGCACTCGATGTGCTCGAGGGTGACCTTGCCGTCGGGGGTGGTCTCGTTGTTGCCGACCCCGAGGTGGTCCTTGAGCTCCTCGAAGATGGCGTCGCCGCCCATGACCGCGCACAGGGTGTTCGTGCACACGCCGACCTGGTAGTCCCCGGAGGGCTTGCGCCGGTACATCGTGTAGAAGGTGGCCACGGCCGTGACCTCGGCGGTCGTCAGGCCCAGCACCTCGGCGCAGAACCGGATGCCGGTGCGCGAGACGTAGCCCTCCTGCGACTGGACGAGGTGGAGCAGCGGCAGCAGCGCGGAGCGGCTGTCGGGGTAGCGGGCGATGACTTCCTTCGCATCCGCTTCCAGCCGGGCGCGCGCGTCGGCCGGGAAGTCGGGTGCCGGAAGCTGGGGCATGCCCAGGCTCACCCCTGATACGGGCTGATTGGCTGTCATCGGTCGACGCCTCCCATCACGGGGTCGATGGAGGCGACGGCCACGATGACGTCGGCGACCTGGCCGCCCTCGCACATCGCCGCCATGGCCTGCAGGTTGGTGAAGGACGGGTCGCGGAAGTGGACCCGGTAGGGGCGGGTTCCGCCGTCGGAGACGACGTGCACGCCGAGCTCGCCCTTGGGCGACTCCACGGCCGCGTAGGCCTGGCCGGCCGGTACCCGGAAGCCCTCGGTCACCAGCTTGAAGTGGTGGATGAGGGACTCCATGGAGGTGCCCATGATCTGCTTGATGTGGTCGAGCGAGTTGCCGAGGCCGTCGGGGCCCATCGCGAGCTGCGCCGGCCAGGCGATCTTCTTGTCGGCGACCATGACGGGGCCCGGCTCCAGCCGGTCCAGGCACTGCTCGACGATCCGCAGGGACTGGCGCATCTCCTCCAGGCGGATCAGGAACCGCCCGTAGGAGTCGCAGGACTCGGTGGTCGGTACGTCGAACTCGTAGTTCTCGTAGCCGCAGTACGGGTCCGTCTTGCGCAGGTCGTGCGGGAGGCCGGCGGAGCGCAGGACCGGGCCGGTGGCGCCGAGCGCCATGCAGCCGGTGAGGTCGAGGTAGCCGACGTCCTGCATGCGGGCCTTGAAGATGGGGTTGCCGGTGGCGAGCTTGTCGTACTCCGGCAGGTTCTTCTTCATGGTCTTCACGAACTCGCGGAGCTGGTCCACGGCGCCCGGGGGCAGGTCCTGCGCGAGGCCGCCGGGGCGGACGAACGCGTGGTTCATGCGCAGTCCGGTGATCAGCTCGAACACGTCGAGGATCAGCTCGCGGTCGCGGAACCCGTAGATCATGATCGTGGTCGCGCCCAGCTCCATGCCGCCGGTGGCGATGCACACCAGGTGGGAGGAGAGCCGGTTGAGCTCCATCAGCAGGACGCGGATGGCGGAGGCGCGGTCCGGGATCTGGTCGGTGATGCCGAGCAGCTTCTCGACGCCCAGGCAGTACGCCGTCTCGTTGAAGAACGGCGTCAGGTAGTCCATGCGCGTGACGAAGGTGGTGCCCTGCGTCCAGTTCCGGTATTCGAGGTTCTTCTCGATGCCGGTGTGGAGGTAGCCGATGCCGCAGCGGGCCTCGGTGACCGTCTCGCCGTCGATCTCCAGGATCAGGCGGAGAACTCCGTGGGTGGAGGGGTGCTGGGGGCCCATGTTGACGACGATCCGCTCGTCGTCCGCGCGGGCCGCCGACTGGACGATCTCGTCCCAGTCGCCGCCGGTGACGGTGTAGACGGTGCCTTCGGTCGTCTCGCGGGCGGAGGCGTGGTTGGAAGTGGACATCAGCTGTACGACCTCCGCTGGTCGGGAGCCGGGATCTGGGCGCCCTTGTACTCGATGGCGATGCCGCCGAGCGGGTAGTCCTTGCGCTGCGGGAAGCCCTGCCAGTCGTCCGGCATCATGATCCGGGTGAGGGCCGGGTGCCCGTCGAAGATCAGGCCGAAGAAGTCGTACGTCTCGCGCTCGTGCCAGTCGTTCGTCGGGTAGACGGAGACGATCGAGGGGACGTGCGGGTCGGCGTCCGGGGCGGTGACCTCCAGCCGCACGATCCGGCCGTGGGTGAGCGAGCGCAGGTGGTAGACGGCGTGCAGCTCGCGGCCCTTGTCGTCCGGGAAGTGCACCCCGCTGACGCCGGTGCAGAGCTCGAAGCGCAGGGCCGGGTCGTCGCGCAGGGTCTTGGCGACGAGGAGCAGGTGCTCGCGCGCGATGTGGAGGGTCAGCTCCGCCCGGTCGACGACGACCTTCTCGATCGCGTTGTCCGGGACGAGGTCCTGCTCCTCCAGCGCCCCTTCGAGCTCGTCGACGACCTCGTCGAAGTACGAGCCGTACGGGCGGGCGCTCGCACCGGGCAGGGCCACGGTGCGCACGAGGCCGCCGTAGCCGCTGGTGTCGCCGCCGCCGCTGGCGCCGAACATGCCCTTGCGGACGCCGATCACCTCGGGGCCGGCCGCTCCGCGGGGCGCGGGCACGTTGTCGCCGTCGCCGGCTTGGGGGCCGCTGTGCACGGCCGGGTCCTCGCTCACCGCAGGAGCCCCTTCATCTCAATGGTGGGGAGCGCCTTGAGGGCCGCCTCCTCCGCCTCGCGGGCCGCCTCTTCCCGGTTCACGCCGAGCTTGCCGCCCTGGATCTTCTGGTGGAGCTTGAGGATCGCGTCGAGCAGCATCTCGGGCCGGGGCGGGCAGCCGGGCAGGTAGATGTCCACGGGGACGATGTGGTCGACGCCCTGGACGATCGCGTAGTTGTTGAACATTCCGCCCGAAGACGCACAAACACCCATAGAGATGACCCACTTGGGAGCGGGCATCTGGTCGTACACCTGCCGCAGCACCGGCGCCATCTTCTGGCTGACCCGGCCCGCCACGATCATCAGGTCGGCCTGGCGCGGGGATCCGCGGAAGACCTCCATGCCGAAGCGGGCCAGGTCGTACCGGCCCGCTCCGGTGGTCATCATCTCGATCGCACAGCAGGCCAGGCCGAAGGTGGCCGGGAAGACGGACGCCTTGCGCACCCATCCCGCGGCCTGTTCGACGGTGGTCAGCAGAAAGCCGCTCGGCAGCTTCTCTTCCAGTCCCATGGAAAATTCAGCCCCTCAGTCCCATTCCAGGCCGCCGCGGCGCCATACGTAGGCGTAGGCGACGAAGACGGTGAGCACGAAGAGGAGCATCTCGACGAGCCCGAAGATCCCCAGCGAGTCGAAGGTGACCGCCCAGGGGTAGAGGAAGACAACCTCGATGTCGAAGACGATGAAGAGCATCGCCGTCAGGTAGTACTTGATGGGGAAGCGGCCGCCACCGGCCGGCATGGGAGTGGGCTCGATGCCGCACTCGTACGCTTCAAGTTTTGCCCGGTTGTACCGTTTTGGACCGATCAGCGTGGCCATGACCACGGAGAAGATCGCAAACCCTGCGCCGAGGGCGCCGAGCACGAGGATGGGCGCGTACGCATTCACGCTCCTCGCTCCTTCCAGTCGTCCTTGACCGTTGGACCGCTGCCGGCGCCGCGCGCCCCGCCTCGCATGTGAGGCAGTTCACAAGCCGGACTGGTGCGCATCTTATGCCCGCCCATCTGTGATCTGCGACACGGGTTACAACAACGAGTTTGTGATCTCCACCACCTGACGAACGATCATGAAGCCCAATGAGTGGTGATCTTCATACGTGAAGCATCCACATGATCACCAAAGGTGACATCCGCACCTGTCGTTGCAGGTGGAAGGCGTATTGCACTATCAAACCGTGGCCACTGCACGCAAATTGGCGAGGCGGTGCGCGTGATGATAAAGGGATCGACATCCCCCGGCCGGGGGACCTCGCGCGTACGGAAGTGGACGCGTGCATGCGTTCACGAAGTCGGGGCAGTAGGGCTCCACGAGCACCCCGCGGGTGTGCCCGCCGGCGAGCCCGAGGCGACCCCGACCCGGCGGCGAGTTCACGGTTCGGTCACAGGAGGGCCACAGCGTCCGCATCGCGTGACGCTTCTGTGACCTGCGCCACTCGGAATTCGCGGTACCGAAAGGGGGCTTGGCCATCTGTGCAGGTGGATGGTAGGCCCGGGATCAATTCGGACTTATTGCGGAAACCCCATGATCACAGCCTTGCGGGCGGCTGTCCGATTCGCCCGTTACGGCGTCAATAAGAGGTCCGACGCGCCCGGTTAGCCCGCTTCGCGCACAACTGTGGCGCAGACCACGTTTCTTGAACGGAACCGCGAGGCCCTGATAGCGGTTGACCCATGTCCCTCACCGCTCACATACCCAGCCACCGGAAGCCCCGCCGCAGCGCCTCGAAGCTCGCGGTCCGCGCCGGAGTTGCCGGTGGCGTCCTCAGCACCCTGGCCATGGCCGGCACGGCGAGTGCCACCCCCTCCGCCGAGCCCGTACACGAGACCACCCTCGAAATGCCGGTCCTCAACCTGGACCTGAGCGCCGAGGTGTCCTCGTCCGTGGCCAAGGCCGCGGAGAACACCCGTGCCGCCGCCGTCGACGGCGAGCTCAACGCCCTGGAGGAGACCGCCCGCACGGGCGCCGCCGCCGAGGCCAAGCAGCTCAAGGCCGACGCGCAGCAGAAGGCCGACGCCGAGGCGAAGGCGAAGGCGGAGGCTGACCGCAAGGCCGAGGCCGAGCGCGCCGGCCGCAGCGCGGCCCGCACTCCGATCCAGAGCAACTCCGGTTCCTCCTCGAACGGGTCCTCCGCGGGCTCCTCGCAGGGCAAGGGCACCGTGACGGCCCCCGTGACCGGATCCGCCGCCGCCATCGTGAGCTTCGCCCGCGCGCAGGTCGGCAAGGCGTACGTCATGGGCGGCACCGGCCCGTCCTCGTTCGACTGCTCGGGTCTGGTCCAGGCCGCGTACCGTCAGGCCAACATCAGCCTGCCGCGCATGTCGCAGGCGCAGTCCTCGGCCGGCACCTCGGTCTCCCTGAACGCCCTCCAGCCGGGCGACATCCTGTACTGGGGCTCCAAGGGCAGCGCGTACCACGTCGCCATCTACGTCGGCGGCGGCAAGTTCGTCGGCGCGCAGAACCCCAGCACCGGCATCGTCGAGCGCTCCCTGAGCTACGACAAGCCGACGGGCGCCGTCCGCGTCCTCTGACATCTCCCCGCAGTCCCGGGCCGCTCCCGGTGACGCACGAAAGGCCGGCACTCCCCCGCTCGGGGGTGGAGTACCGGCCTTTCGGCCGTCCCGGGGCTCCCGGAGGCTCCCGGAGCCCCTGAGGGGCGTGGGGGGCGTGCGGGGCGCCTGAGCCGTGCGTCGTGTGCCGTTCCGTCAGTCGAGGAAGGTCGCCGAGGTGATCTTGTTCTTGAAGTTGAGGCTGGCGTTGCCCGCGTAGCCCGGGGGGAGCGAACCGACCAGACCGGCGAGGTTCGGGTCGGTGGCCACCTTCCACGTGTACGTGTCCCGGTTCCAGTAGGACGCGGTGTCGTCGTTCGTCACCCGGTTCCGGCCGGCGCAGTCCTCCGGCCCGACGAAGAGGTTGTTGTAGAAGTTCCAGTCCGAGGACATCAGATCGAAGACGCAGCCTCCTTGGTAGGAGTTGTAGTAAAGGCCGAACTCGCTGGTTTCCAGATAGCCGTTCCTCTCCGTGTTGGCGGCGGCCGGACCGGCCGTCACCAGGAGAGCGGCGCCTACGGATACCGCGGCGACACAGCCGGCGGCGATTTTGTTAAGCGTCTTGCTCATGGGGCATTTTCTCCATCTTCAGGGAATTGATTCCGGCCGGGATTAAACCTTCCGGGGAACTGCAGGGCAAGCGTCTTCTCGGCTGTTCAGGCCACAACCACCATGGCGGGTAACGGACTTGTCGGCATTCCGGGCACCCGATTACGCTCCCCCGCGTCCTTCGCCCCCTCCCCCCGCACCGACGCGACCTTCCACTCCGCCGACCGCAAGGGAAACACCTCGTGCGTGTACGCGAAATATCCTCGTCACTCCTTTTGTGCCTCGCACTGACCGGATGCGGAAGCGGGGAAGTCCCGGGGAAGAACTCCGGAGCGGGAAAGCCCGGACCCACCGCCGCCCCCTCGCTCGCGGCGGCGGACGTCCCGTTCTACACGTGCATGCAGCAGCACGGAATGACCCTCTCCTACGGGGAGAACGGGGCTCCGCACATAGTGGAGAAGGAGAGTCCGCAGTACCCCGAGGCCCAGAAGGCCTGCCTGTCGCTGCTCCCCTCGCCCTCCCCCGTGCAGGCGAGCCCCCAGGAACTCGCCGCCGCGCGCAAGTCCTCGGCGTGCATGAGGGAACGGGGCATCTCCTGGTATCCGGACCCGAATCCGGTCACCGGGGAGGTGCAGCAGCAGGACGGCGGCACCACCGAGCAGTGGCAGTCCCTCAAGAAGGACCACCTCGACGCCTACCGCACCTGCCTGCCCCGGCCCTCCTGAGCGGCCCCGCAGGGCTCAGAGGAGCCCGGCCGCCAGCTTGTAGCGGGCCTCGCGCTGCTTCTTGTACAGCGCGAGGGTCTCGGCCTGCTCCTCCACCAGCCGCTTCTGGTAGGCGGCTTCCACCGCCGCCCAGATGCCCACGAGGTTCACCTCGCGCTTGCAGGCGACATCGGCCTTGGCCGCGGTGACGGCCTTGGGGCCGCCGGGATCGGCCTCCAGCCCGAGCTTCTGGACCACCTCGTAGGGATCCTTCAAGCCGGTGTACCCCGACTTCTCCATGCACGCGGACCAGTTCTTCAGCACCTCGGTCACCCGCGAATCGCCCTTGGAGCGTTCGTGCGCCTCCGATGCCAGCCCGAACGGGAACAGCAGGTCCACGCTGTCCTTCGTCGGCGCGTACAGCTTGCGGTAGGCCTCCCGCATGCATCCGCCGACCGGCACCTTCTGCCCGCCGACGTCGATGCCGCTGTCCACCTGCGCGGCCTCCTCCTCGCTCGGGGCGTCCGGGGGCTGCGCGGCGCCCTGCTGCCCGCCCGGCCGTTCACCGTGCATGACCAGGGCGGCGCTCTCGCTCAGCGGGGCGGCCGGGGGCCTGACCGGCGGGCCCTTGCCCGCGTTCACGTCGTAGCCGTGGGCGGCCGCGAACTCCGGATCGGCCGCTCCGAAGAGCACCCGGTGCCGCCCCTCGGGCCCCTGGGCGCCGGCCGAACCGGACGGCCTGACCTCCTCGTACGGGAATCCGTACCGGGCCATGCACCGGGAGAGCAGCCGCTGCTGCACCTGCCCCATGCGGACCGTCTCGGCGTCGGTGTCCGTGTACGCGTCCAGCGGCAGCGAGAGCGAAGCGGTGGCCGGGGCGACGGGGACCTCGCCGAGTTCCGGCTCCCCGTGCGCGCTGCCGGCACCCTCCGGATCCGAACAGCCGGCCAGGACGAGCGCCAGCAGGACGGCGGCCGGGAGGGCGGGGCCCCGCACCGGGCGGCGGAGCGGACGGGGGCGTATGCCGGAAGACCTGTTCACTCTCGGAAATTGAACAGCCCGGCCGCTACCGGGGACAAGCCCTTCTCACCTGCTGGTCAGCCAAACTTCTTGCCTGGAAACCGACTTGCCGCTCCGTCCCGCCTGGCGGGCAGCTCGTGCCCGACCGGCGGAGCCCTGCGAAGATGGTTCAGGGCGAGCGCGCCCGAGTCGCCCCAGGAAGTGGTGATCCGTGACGACCAACCCGTCCGACGAAGCCCCGGATGCGGGTGCCGGCGCCGTCCCGGCCGCCGCCGGGCTCGGCCTCCTGTCCCTCGGCGGCTGGTTGCTGACCACCACCCGCCCCTGGCAGAAGCCCGGCTCCCCGCTCACGCTCACCCTGGACTGGACGGCCTCGGGCACCCTGATGGTCTGCGGCCTGGTCCTGCTGACCCGCTGCATCCGCCTGGTCCACACCGCGCCCGAGCCCGCGCAGGGGGGCCCGCACGAGATCCCGTACGAGCCCCCGAGCGAGGCGCACCCGGTGACGGCCGGGACCAGGCTCAGGCCTTGGGGGCGACCTTCGAAAGGCCGTTGATGACGCGGTCCATCGCGTCGCCGCCCGTCGGGTCGGTCAGGTTGGCCAGCATCTTCAGGGTGAACTTCATCAGCACCGGGTGGCTCAGACCGCGCTGGGCGGCGACCTTCATGATCTTCGGGTTGCCGATGAGCTTCACGAAGGCGCGGCCCAGGGTGTAGTAGCCGCCGTAGGTCTCCTTGAGGACCTTCGGGTAGCTGTGCAGGGTCAGTTCGCGCAGGGCCGGAGTGGCGCGGGAGTGGGCCTGGACGATGACGTCGGCGGCGATCTGCCCCGACTCCATCGCGTAGGCGATGCCCTCGCCGTTGAACGGGTTGACGAGCCCGCCCGCGTCACCGACGAGCAGCAGCCCCTTGGTGTAGTGCGGCTGCCGGTTGAAGGCCATCGGCAGGGCCGCGCCGCGGATGGGCTGCGTCATGTTCTCGGGGGTGTAGCCCCAGTCCTCCGGCATCGAGGCGCACCAGGCCTTGAGGACCTCGCGCCAGTCCAGCTCCTTGAAGGCGGAGGAGGAGTTGAGGATGCCGAGGCCGACGTTGGAGGTGCCGTCGCCCATGCCGAAGATCCAGCCGTAGCCGGGCAGCAGCCGGTCCTCGGCCCCGCGCCGGTCCCAGAGCTCCAGCCAGGACTCCAGGTAGTCGTCGTCGTGGCGGGGAGAGGTGAAGTACGTGCGTACGGCCACGCCCATCGGGCGGTCCTCGCGGCGGTGCAGGCCCATCGCCAGGGAGAGCCGCGAGGAGTTGCCGTCGGCGGCGACGACGAGGGGGGCGTGGAACGTGACCGGGGTCTTCTCCTCGCCGAGCTTCGCCGTCACTCCGGTGATGTGGCCGGTACGGGGATCGCGTACGGGCTCGCCCACGTTGCAGCGCTCGTACAGCCGGGCGCCGGCCTTCTGCGCCTGGCGGGCCAGGGTCTCGTCGAAGTCGTCGCGCTTGCGGACGAGTCCGTAGTCGGGGAAGGAGGCCAGCTCGGGCCAGTCCAGCTGGAGCCGCTGGCCGCCGCCGATGATCCGCAGGCCCTTGTTGCGCAGCCAGCCCGCCTCTTCGGAGATGTCGATGCCCATCGACACGAGCTGCTTGGTGGCGCGCGGGGTCAGGCCGTCGCCGCAGACCTTCTCGCGCGGGAACGCGGTCTTCTCCAGGAGCAGCACGTCGAGTCCGGCCTTGGCCAGGTAATACGCAGTGGTCGATCCGGCGGGACCGGCCCCGACGACGATCACGTCCGCGGAGTGCTCGGAGAGGGGCTCGGTCACGGCGGGTCTCCCGAAGGCTCGATAAAGGGTGCCCAACGGCACAAGACATGTGCAGTCTATGCAGCGAGAGAGATCGCGATCCGAAGGGCTGCCCTGTGACCACCTCGCCGACCCGGCCGCTCCCCGTCGTCCAGCTCCGTGTGCCCACGGACGAGGACGCGCACGCCTGGCACCGGGTCTTCCGCGACCCCGATGTCATGGAGTTCCTCGGGGGGCCCGCCGAGCTCTCCTTCTACGAGGAAATCACCGCCCGGCAGCGGATGCACGACGCCCGGCTCGGCTTCTGCCTGTGGACGCTGCTCGACGCGGACGGTGAGGTCCTCGGCTTCACCGGGGCGCAGCCGTGGCCGGAGTCGAAGGGGTGGGGGCCGGTCGGGGAGATCGAGATCGGCTGGCGGCTCGGTCGCTCCGCGTGGGGGCGGGGGTACGCGTACGCGGCTGCGCTGGCGACGCTGGAGCGGGTGCGGGAGGCTGGGGTTCCGGATGTGGTGGCGATGATCGACGATGCGAATGTTCGCTCGATCGCGGTGGCGGAGCGGCTGGGCATGACCCTGACGACCCGCCTCCCCGTCCCCGGCGGCCCCCGGGTATCCCGCCGCTACGCCCTGACCCTCACGTAAACCCCCGCTGCGCGGGGCGGAGTTCCCCTACCCGCCCTTCGCCCGTTCCCCGGAGCTCCGCCCCGGACCCCGCTCCTCAAACGCCGGAGGGGCTGGATTTTGGGGCGGAGCCCCAGGGGGTCCGGGCGCAGCCCGGGGAACGGGCGAAGGGTGGGTAGGGGACCTCGCCCCGCAGGGCCCGACCCACCCGCAGGAGTGCGAGGGCCGCGTCAGAACACGCTCAGGCCCGTCAGGGTCGTGAAGCGGTCCAGGGCGGCCACCGCGGCTACCGAGTTGCCCTGGGCGTCCAGGCCGGGGCTCCACGCGGCCAGCGTGCACGCGCCGGGCACGACCGCGACGATGCCGCCGCCCACCCCGCTCTTGCCCGGCAGCCCCACGCGGTAGGCGAACTCCCCCGCCGCGTCGTACGTCCCACAGGTCAGCATCACCGCGTTGACCTGCTTCGCCTCGCTGCGGGTGAGGAGCCGCGAGCCGTCGGCGCGCAGGCCGTGCCGGGCCAGGAAGCGGCCCGCCCGGGCGAGGTCGGCGCAGCTCATCTCGATGGAGCACTGCCAGAAGTAGTGCTCCAGCAGCGTCGGCACCGGGTTGTCGATGTTCCCGTAGGCGGCCATGAAGTGGGCCAGGGCCGCGTTGCGGTCGCCGTGTTCCTGTTCGGAGGCGGCGACCTCCGGGTCGAAGGCGACGTCCGGGTTCTGGCTCTCCTCCCGGAGGAACCGCAGCAGTTCGCTGCTCGCGTCGCCCGTCAGCGTCTGGAGCCGGTCGGTGACGACGAGCGCGCCCGCGTTGATGAAGGGGTTGCGCGGGATGCCGTTCTCGTACTCCAGCTGCACGAGGGAGTTGAATGGGTTGCCGGAGGGTTCCCGGCCGACCCGCTCCCACAGGCTGTCGCCGCCCTCGGCGAGCGCGAGGGCCAGCGCGAAGACCTTGGTGATGGACTGCGTGGAGAACGGCGTCCGCCAGTCCCCCACCCCGAACACGTTGCCGTCGAGGTCGGCGACGGCCATCCCGAACTGCCGGGGGTCCACGGACGCCAGCGCCGGGATGTACTCGGCGGGCGCCCCGCTGCCCACCAGCGGGGCGATGTCCTTCGCGACCTGTTCCAGCAGCGCCTGGTAGTCCACGGGGAACTACCCCTTCGTGCCGCGGTGCAGGGCCACGATGCCGCCGCTCAGGTTGCGCCAGGCCACCTTGGACCAGCCGGCCTTCTGCAGCAGCGCGGCCAGCGCCGGCTGGTCGGGCCAGGCGCGGATGGAGTCGGCGAGGTAGACGTACGCGTCGGGGTTGGAGGAGACCGCACGGGCCACCGGCGGCATCGCGCGCATCAGGTACTCGGTGTACACGGTCCGGAAGGGGGCCCAGGTGGGCTGCGAGAACTCGCAGATCACGATCCGGCCGCCGGGCTTCGTGACCCGGTACAGCTCGCGCAGCGCGGAGTCGGTGTCCTGGACGTTGCGCAGGCCGAAGGAGATGGTGACGGTGTCGAAGGCGTCGTCCTTGAAGGGGAGCTTCGTCGCGTCGCCGGCCGTCAACGGGAGCCAGGGGTTGCGCTTCTTGCCCTCGCGGAGCATGCCGAGGGAGAAGTCGCAGGGCACGACGTACGCGCCGGCCGCGGCGAAGGGCAGCGAGGACGTGGCGGTGCCGGCGGCCAGGTCGAGGACGAGCTGCCCGGGGCGCGCGCCGACCGCCTTGGCGACCTCCTTGCGCCAGACGCGGTCCTGCCCGAGGGAGAGCACGTCGTTGGTGAGGTCGTAGTTCGCCGCCACGCCGTCGAACATGGAGGCGACTTCGTGCGGCTGCTTGTCCAGGGAAGCGGATGTCACTGGCGTGGGCCCCTCGGGTGCGGTGCGAATGGTTCGGCGAACGGTTCGGCAGCGGTTCGGCAGGGTCCTGCGGACCGCCCCGCCATTCTCGCAGGCCCCCACCCCTCACACCCGGCCGCCCGTATTAGCCCATTAGGGAGGGTTACATGGCTTATTGTTCGATAACCCTAAAACAGTAGAGACAGACGGGTACGACATGGTGCAGCCGGTGGACGACGGTCCGGCCAGGTCCCTGAGAGGTTTCTTCGATCGGCCGACCCTGGGGAAGGCCGTCCTGGTGATCGTCGGGTACCTGGCGTACTACCTGCTGGTCGGGCTCGCCCTCGGCGCCGTCTTCGGCGACGAGGTGGACAAGGACGACGTGCTCGCGACGGGTGCGAGCATCTTCTTCGCCCTCGTGCTGCCGGTCGCGATCGGCGCCGTGACCCTCCTCGGCTTCACGGCCGCCATCGGCCGGCTCCGCTCGGTCTTCGACAGGCGGACGGCCGTGGGCCGGCCCTGGATGTGGATCGGCCCCGCGCTCGTGCTCGTCGCCGCCGTCAGCCACGCCGCGACCACCGACTGGAGCCGGTGGCGGCCGGAGCAGCTCCTGCTCATCGCCCTTCTCGGGGTCTGCGTGGGACTCGCCGAGGAGCTCGCGACGCGCGGCCTCGCGGTCCGGCTGCTCCACGACGCCGGGCACTCCGAGCGGTTCGTGATGGTGGTCTCGTCGCTGCTGTTCGCCCTCATGCACGTGACCAACGTGCTGTCCGGGATGAAGGTGAGCACGGTGCTCGTCACCGTCGTCTACACCTTCGGCTTCGGCGTGTGCATGTACCTGGTCATGCGTCTCACGGGCACCATCTGGTCCGCGATCGCCCTGCACGCCGTCACGGACCCGACGACCATCTTCGCCAGCGGCGGCGTCGACGAAGCCGTCACGCAGCACACCGGCGGCTGGTCCGTCCTCGCCTCGACGGCCACGGTCCTCATGGTCGTCTTCGCGTGCGTGGCCGTCTTCCTGGTCCGCGGAGACCGCCGCGGGCGGACGGACTCCCCCGGGGTCAGCGGCGGCGGTGGAGCAGCCTTCCGCCGATGACCGTGGCCACACAGGTGGTCGGGCCCTCCACCAGCAGCTCCGCCGGACCGGCCACCGCGAAGACCGCGAACCGCGCCGGAGCGCCGGGCTCCAGGACTCCGTGGAAGGCCTCCTCGGCCGCGGTCCGGCCGGCGAGCGGGTCCAGGGAGGCCGGGCCCTCGTAGGGGGCGGGCGGGACGACGGTGAGGCCGGAGCGGACCACGGCCGTCCGGACGGCCGGGCTGGTGAAGCGGCCGGCCACCGCGACCACCCCGCGGGCGAGCAGCTTCTGCGTGCCGCGCCGCGCGCTGTTGCCCCAGCGCGGCTCGGTCATCTTCAGGTCCGCCAACGCCTCGGCGCCGCTGATCGGTTCGGCCCCGAGCTCGGTGATCTCGTACGGGTCGTCCGGGTAGTAGGTGCGCTCCAGCAGCTCGTCACCGCCGCGCACGAGCAGCCCCGGGGTCAGCACCCCGGGCCAGCTGCGGGCGCGCGCGTGCGGGTAGGCCGCGGCGAGCTCCTCGTACGGGCCCACCCGGGCGATGCGGTCCCCCTCGACCAGGACCGCGCCGCCGGGCAGCGGCGCGGTCGCGGTACCCGTCGGTCCGGTGACGAGGAGTTCGGCGGTGTGGATCGTCAGCACGGGCGCGTCAGTTCGAGGAGATGAGCTTCAGCTCGGGGTGGGCGGTGCCGCCCTCGATGGCGGTGGACGAGATGTGCGAGACCACGCGGTCGTCGACCGGGTCGTTCGCCGGGTCGTCGTGCACGAGGAGGTGCTCGTACGTCGTCGCGCGCTGGGCCGGGGTGCGGCCCGCCTTGCGGATCAGGTCGATGATCTCCATGCGGTTCGAGCGGTGCTTGGCACCGGCCGAGGAGACCACGTTCTCCTCCAGCATGATCGAACCGAGGTCGTCGGCGCCGTAGTGCAGGGAGAGCTGGCCCGCCTCCTTGCCGACGGTGAGCCAGGAGCCCTGGATGTGGGCGATGTTGTCGAGGAAGAGCCGCGCGATGGCGATCATGCGCAGGTACTCGAAGACGGTCGCCTGGGTCCGGCCCTTGAGGTGGTTGTTCTCGGGCTGGTAGGTGTACGGGATGAAGGCGCGGAAGCCGCCCGTGCGGTCCTGGGTGTCCCGGATCATCGCGATGTGCTCGATGCGCTCGGCGTTGGTCTCGCCGGTGCCCATCAGCATGGTGGAGGTGGACTCCACGCCCAGCTTGTGGGCGATCTCCATGATCTCCAGCCAGCGCTCGCCGGACTCCTTGAGCGGGGCGATCGCCTTGCGCGGCCGCTCCGGGAGCAGCTCGGCGCCGGCGCCCGCGAAGGAGTCGAGCCCGGCGGCGTGGATGCGCTGGATGGCCTCCTCCGCCGACACCTTGGAGATCCGGGCCATGTGCTCGACCTCGGACGCGCCGAGGGAGTGGATGACCAGCTGCGGGAAGGCCTGCTTGATGGCGGAGAAGTGGTGCTCGTAGTACTCGACGCCGTAGTCCGGGTGGTGGCCGCCCTGGAACATGATCTGCGTGCCGCCCAGCTCGACGGTCTCCGCGCAGCGGCGCAGGATGTCGTCGAGATCCCGGGACCAGCCCTTCTTCGCGTCCTTGGGGGCCGCGTAGAAGGCGCAGAACTTGCACGCCGTCACACACACGTTGGTGTAGTTGATGTTCCGCTCGATGATGTACGTCGCGATGTGCTCGGTACCGGCGTAGCGCAGCCGGCGGGCCGCGTCGGCGGCCTGGCCGAGGGCGTGCAGGGGCGCGTGGCGATAGAGGTCGAGCGCCTCTTCCCGGGTGATCCGGCCCCCCGCGGCGGCTCGGTCGAGGACTGACTGGAGAGCGGCCTGGTCGGTCACCGGTGCGTCACCTTTCGGCTGTGTCGTTCGGCTGGCGCCCGGCTGCGGTCGAGATTCCCGGACCGATCCAGCCTACGCCAGCCCCTCCGGCTCCCGGGCTGGCCCCCTGCGGGATGTCCCGAACCGCCTCACGGAACCAGTCCGGCTCCCAGGACGGGGTCCGACGCCAGGTCGAGCCCCATGCCCAGGCCCAGGCCCGCGTAGATCACGCCCGCGAGGGCGCCGCCGGCCATGAACGGCCCGAAGGCGATCGAGGTCCCGGGCTCCGCCCGGCGCAGGGCGGCCCGGACGTACCCGTGCACGGCGGCCGCGGTGAAGCCGGCGAAGGTGCCGGCGAACAGCACGAACCACCCGTACCAGCCCAGGATCTGCCCCACGGTCAGGGCCAGGGTGACGTCGCCGAATCCCATGCCGGGCGGGTAGATCAGATGGAAGACGAGGTACACGGACCCGAGGGTGAGCCCGCCGAGCAGCGCGCGCGTCCAGGATCCGCCGGTACCCGTGAACAGCGCGGCCACGCCGAGCGCGGCCGCGGTGGTGGCCGCCAGCGGGAGGGTCAGTACGTCGGGCAGCCGGTGCACGGCCTGGTCGACGAAGCAGAGCAGGACGGTGAAGGGCACGAGCAGCAGCCAGGCCCCCAGTTCGGGCCGCGCCCCGACCCCGGCGCCCAGCGTGAGGCACACCAGGGTGGTGGCGAGCACGGCCCCCGCGACGGGCGCGTAGCCGCCGTGCCACCGGGCCCCGGGCGCGCACCGGGGGCAGACCGCGAAGCCCAGCCAGCCTCCGGCCGGGCCGGTCAGCGGATGCCCGGCCGGGCAGTCCGACCGCCAGGGCATGCCCGACTCGACGGAGAGGCGGTAGACGGCCCGGGGCAGCAGCAGGCCCGCCAGTACGCCCCAGAGCGTGACCCCGGCCACGAATCCCGCGATGCCCATGCCCGCTCTCGCCCCCGCCCTGCCCACCCCGGCCCGCCGTGTCCTGGCATGTCTCGGCGATGGACGCTAGCAGGGGCGGTCGTCCCCCACTACCCGGCCCGGGGGCGCTACGGCTCAGGCCGTCGCACGCGCCGAGCCGGCCGGTTCGAACCCGGCCAGCATCCGTTCCAGGGCCTCCTGGTCCGGGCCCACGAAGGGTTCGAGGCCCGGGGCGAGGGACACCGTGTCGAGCATCCGGGCGATGAGCCCGATCCCGGCGGCCGGCGGCAGGTGGGTGGAGAGCACGAGCTCGGGGTCCATCTCCCGGACCGGCCGGACGGTGGCGAGGAACTTCTCCCGGTCGGCGACGGTCACCCAGGGGCTGTCCAGCGAAGCCCAGAACAGCTGGGCGGCCCGCAGGTCCTCGGGCCCGACCGCCCCGGCGTCGCCGCCGGCCGCGAGGTCGCCGTCCGGGAGGGGGGCGCCGAAGCAGTCGGAGCTGAAGCAGGCCCGCGACCGGTCGTCGTAGAAGCCCACGGTCGCGGGGTTGTCGAAGAGGGGCGGCCGGAAGGCGGTGAGGGTGCGGTCGCCCACGTCGAGGCGCTGGCCGGGGTTGAGGAAGTAGACCCGGTCCATGGGTAGCGGACGCTCCGTGGTCATCTCGCCCGCGCCGAGGAAGGTGGTCACCACGCGGGCCTCGGGGGCGGCCTCCAGCAGGGCGAAGATCCCGCCGGTGTGGTCCCGGTCCGGGTGCGTCAGCCAGATCCACCGCACCTCGGCGGGGTCGACGGCCTCGGAGAGGGTCCTCAGGAAGTCCCGGTCGGGCAGGCCGAGGCCGGTGTCGACGACCACGGGCTCCCTGGCGTGCAGGACGAAGGCGTTGACCGGGATGAATCCGACTCCGGGCGCTTCGAGCGCGTCCCCGAGCACCGTGATGTCCCGGCCGAGTGAGCGTGTGGTCATGGCAGGCTCCGGTGGCCCCCTGGGTGAGCACGCTCGCGACCGCCCCGGGCTCCCCCCGCCCCTCCCTCCTCATCGTGTCCCCGGGCGGCCCCGCCCGCACGCCCGCGGGGGGGGGTGAGGACAGGGGATGAGGACAGGGGATGAAAGGGGACGGCATTCCCGGTAAACGGCGGGCATTCGCCTTTCCGCCCCATTCCGCTCTGCGGAAAGGCGAATACCCTCATAAGCCGCGCTAATGACCCGGCACACCCACCGGCAGGAGCTCCACGTTCACATCGGGCGCATAGCCCGTCGTGAGTCCCGTCCGGCGCGCGAATTCACGTACGCCGGCCAGCTGGTCGGGGCCGAAGCGGAAGTCGAGCGTCGTGAAGTAGCGCTCCAGGAGTTCCGCGTCGAAGGCCTCCCAGCGGGCCGCCTGCTCGGCGACCTTGCCGACCTCCTCCAGGGACACGTCCCGGGAGGCGAGGAAGGCCTCGTGGACCTTCCGCACGACCTCCGGCTCACGCTCCAGGTACTCCTTGCGGGCGGCCCAGACGGCGAAGACGAACGGCAGTCCCGTCCACTCCTTCCACATCGCCCCCAGGTCGTGGACGGTGAGTCCGAGCCGGGGCGCGTCGTGCAGCGAGGCCCGCAGTGCGGCGTCGCCGATCAGCACCGCCGCGTCCGCCTCCTGCATCATCAGCCCCAGGTCGGGCGGGCAGGTGTAGTAGTCGGGCCGCACCTCGTACTTCTCCGCGAGCAGCAGCTGGGCCAAGCGCACGGACGTTCGCGAGGTGGATCCCAGAGCGACCCGGGCGCCGTCCAGCTGGTCCAGGGGGACCTGCGAAACGATCACGCAGGACATGACGGGACCGTCGCAGCCGACCGCCAGGTCGGGGAAGGCGACGAGCTCGTCCGCGTTGCGGAGGAACTCCACGAGGGTGATGGGGCCGATGTCCAGGCCGCCCTGGACGAGGCTCGCGCTGAGCTTCTCCGGGGTGTCCTTGGTCAGCTCCAGGTCCAGCAGCGTGCCGGTTCTGGCCAGCCCCCAGTAGAGGGGCAGGCAGTTCAGGAACTGAATGTGGCCGACACGGGGCCGGCTGCGATAGGCGTCCACATCGCGAGACTAGCCCCCGTGTCTCCGTCAGCCGTCTGGCGGGTCTCAAACGTCCGAGTGACGTGATCTTTCCCTCTGGTCTCGGCCGGGAGGTGCGTGCTAGGCTCGACGCAAGTTGCAGTTTGGTTTCCCTTGCAGTACGAGGCCTGCGGAGAATGTGACCCGCAGGCTTTTGTAGTTTTCAGACTTCTTAGCAGGTTCTGGAGCAGGGCGACCCTTTGGCCCATAGGAGGGCTCATGGCTACCGGAACCGTCAAGTGGTTCAACGCTGAAAAGGGCTTCGGCTTCATCGCCCAGGACGGCGGCGGCCCGGATGTCTTCGTCCACTACTCCGCGATCAACGCCGCCGGCTTCCGCTCCCTTGAGGAGAACCAGCTGGTGAACTTCGACGTCACCCAGGGTCCGAAGGGCCCGCAGGCGGAGAACGTCACCCCGGCCTAGTCGCCTGGGCCAACCAATCGCGGTTGGATTATGCAGTACCCAAGGAGCCCTGTCTTCTCTGTGCGAGCAGAGTCGACGGGGCTCCTGCCTTTGCCCTGGCCGGGTCGTTGAACCGGGCCTCCGGCGCAGCGCCCCCCGGCACCGGGGGGCGCTTTCGCGTATCCGGGTGCACTCCGGGCCCTGGGGCTGCTGCGGCCCCCCGGGGCCCCAAGAGTTCCTAGGACCCCTAGGGTTGCACCTAGTTGATCTAGGAGTAACCTAGCGCCCCTAGGGAAACGGGAGGGGCACATGGTGCGGATGGGGTTGACGGCGGAGAAGGTGACCGTCGTGGGGGCCGAGGTGGCGGATGACGTCGGGCTGCACCGGGTGACCATGGCGCAGGTCGCGCGGCGGCTCGGGGTGCAGGACGCGAGCCTCTACGCGCACGTCCGCAGCCTCGAGGATCTCCGCGGGCGGATCGCGCTGCTGGCGGCGGACGAGAAGACGCTGCTCATCGCGGAGGCGACGGCGGGGCTCGCCGGAAAGGACGCGCTCGTCGCGTTCGCCAACGCCTGGCGGGAGTACGCCCACAAGTTCCCCGGCCGCTACGCGGCGACGCAGGCCCCGGGCAAGATCGACCCCGAGCTGGCCGCGAAGGCCGCCGGACCGCGCCGCGCGGTCGCGCTGACGTACGGCATGCTGCGCGGCTACGGACTGGCGGAGCCCGATCTGACCGACGCGGCCCGACTGCTGCGCAGCACGTTCCACGGGTTCGTGGCCCTGGAGGCCTCGGGCGGCTTCGCCCACGCACGGACCCCGCAGGCCTCCTGGATCCGCTCCCTCGACGCCCTGCACATCCTGCTGCGCCACTGGCCCACGCCCCGGGACGGGGGCGCCGCGTAGCACCCGTCCCCGGGCGCCCGGGGACGAAGTGGTGTCCCCTACCCGCCCTTCCACCGTTCCCCGGGCTCCGCCCGGACCCGGTCCTCAAACGCCGGACGGGCTGAGAATGCCGCTGCGCGGCATCGTCCAGCCTCGCCGGCGTTTGAGGCGCGGGGTCTGGGGCGGAGCCCCAGGGAACGGGCGAAGGGCGGGTAGGGGACAGCCCCCGCAGGGCAGCTACGGCACGCCCGGCCGGGCGGGCGCACCTGCTGACCGCCCGGCCCGAACGCCTCGTCCGCCTCGTGGCGCACGAGCCCCCGGTGGTGGAGGTGCTGCCGGACGCCCCCGCGCACCGCGCGTTCCTCGCGCGCGTACGGGACACCCTGGACGCGGAGGGGCTCGTGCCGGCGATGGGCGTGTTCGCGGCGGGTCTGAAGAAGGAGGGCGGTGAGGGCCACGGTGACCGGGCCCCCGAGCCACCGGCCCGTGCCGGGCTTCCGCCCGCCGCGGCCGCCCGGGTCGAGCGGACGATGGGCGACCTGCCCTACTTCCTCGGGCGCATCGTGCCGAGCTTCATGGCCTACTCCCCCGGCCTCCGGCGGCTGGAGGCGGAGGCCGTCGCGGACCGGCTCGTGCTCGCCGGCGGCCGGGACTCGGTGGGCGAGCTGCCCCACCGCCCGGCTGCGTTCCTCGCCGAGCGGTTCGGCAGGGAACTGCTGCAGTTCCCCGGCGGGCACACCGGCCTGAGCACACACCCCGCCGAGTTCGGCGGGGTGCTCCGGCAGGCGTTCCTCTTCTAGGCCTCGCGGGCCGGCTGCTGGGTCGACGGGGGCTCCGTCGCGGGCGGCTCGGTGGTCGGGGGCTCGGTGACCGGCGGCTCGGTGACGGTGATCTCCAGGAAGAGGACCGCCTGGTCCGAGATCCGCACGCGGAGCGTGTACGTGCCCGCGGCGACGCCCGTGGTGGACAGTTCCGGCAGGGCGATCTTGCCGTCCGCCGCGGTCGCCGGGAGCTCCAGCTCCGTCAGCTTCTTGCCGTCCTTGTCCAGGAAGTACGGGGTCTTCCCCGCCGTGGCCGGGTCCGCCGGGACCCACTTCCCGTCCTTGTCCTTGGCTCCGAGCCCGGCCGTGGCCTTGGCTCCGGCGACGGCCTTGCCCTTCGCCGTCGCCAGGAACTGCACGCCCTTGATCCCGGTCCCGGCCTCCGCCGTGAGCGGCTTGCCGGCGTTCGCGTCGCTGCGGACCAGCAGGTCCGCCTCCGGAACGGGTACCGGCTTGGCCGGGGTGACCTTGCCGCCGATCCGCAGGGAGACCTCGACCGACACCGCGTAGCCCGTGGCGCGCAGGCTGAAGGTGCCCGCCTTGGCGCCCGCCTTCAGCTTCGGAACCCTGACCAGGCCGTTGGCGTTGGTGCGCACGACCGCGAAGTCCTTGCCGTCGGCCGCGAAGACGGTGCGGCCGGTGGTGTCGTCGTCGACCGCGATCACGATCGCCTGGTCGACGGCCGGCATGCCGTCGCTCAGCACCGCCTTGATGAGCGGGGTGCGCCCGAACTCGGTCCCGGCCTCGGCCGTGAGCTCCGCGGTACCGACCCGGATCAGCTTGTCCAGGGTCGGCGTCGGCTTCGGCGGCGGGGTGGGGGTCGGCGTGGGGGTCGGCGGCGTGGGCGTCGGAGTCGGCGTCGGGACCGGCGCGGGGGCCGGCGGCGTCGGCAGCTGCGGCGGGATCGGCGTCGGGTAGTTGCCGGAGGGCGGGTTCGGAACCGGGGTGGCGCCCTGGCCGGCCTGGTACTGGCGCATGTAGCCGAGCACCGTGTTCACGTACTCGCGCGACCTGTTGTAGCTGAGGATCGCCTTGTCGAGGTCGCCCGAGTCGGTGAGGTTGCGCTGACCCGCGCAGAGGTAGAGGCCGGCACCCAGCGCGGCGTCGTAGATGTTGTTCGGGTCGCGCTTGCCGTCGGCGTTGCCGTCGGCGCCCCAGGTGGACCAGGTGGAGGGGATGAACTGCATCGGGCCGACCGCGCGGTCGTACTCCGCGTCCGCGTCCCACTCGCCCTTGTCGGTGTCCTTGATCTCGGCGAAGCCGTTGCCGTCCAGGCGCGGCCCGCGGATCGGCTTCTCGGTGTACCCGTCCGCCTTGAGCCCGTAGCCGGAGGCGTGGACCGACTCCACCCGGCCTATGCCCGCGAGCAGTTGCCAGGGCAGGTGGCAGCCGGGGAGCGCGGCGGCCACCGAGATCTCGGCACGCTTGTAGGCGTCGAGGGCGGTCGCGGGTATGCCGGCGGTGGCCCCGCCGGGGCTGGCGGCGCCGGGGGGCGCCGGCGGCGGGTCGGCGACCAGGTCCGGAAGGTCCAGCCGGGCGTCACCGCGTTCGGTGGCCTGGGGGCTGTCGGGGGTCGGCTCGGCTTCCCCGGCACCCGCGATCGGCGTGTTGGTCACGACCGCGGCGGTGGTCAGGCTGGCCGCGAGGGCGGCCGTGCACATGACTTTGCGCGAGGTGTTGACGAGGTGACGGTGAAGTGGCTTCACAGTGCGGCGATCCCCCCAGAGCGGAGGCCGGTCCGGGCCCCCGTAAAACGTACAAAGTCACATGATGCTCCGCACGCCCCGACATCTTCGCGCGGACGGCCGATCGAACGGGCCGTGGAGGTTAACTGTCTATCAGTTCTTCGCACGCGACTCACCGCCGCCCCCGGAGATGTGCCCCACCATTCGTCTCATCTTCACGAACCTCTCGCCGGTGCGCGGACCAGGGACTTAGGTCCCGCCCGATTCAAACCAATGGCACATATTTGACCTCTCTGCGCTCTTTATCCTTGAGGAATGGCAACCAGCAAGAAGGACCAGCGGCGCGAGGCCCGCGAGCGCATGCGCGAGGAGCGCGAGGCCCAGGCCCGGCGGGAGAAGCTGCGCGGGCGCGTACTGATCGGCGGCGCGCTGGTCGCCGTACTGGCCCTCGCGGTCGGCATCGGCCTCTACGTGTCGAAGCCCGGCGTCGACCAGGAGGCCGCCGGCAAGCCCTTCGTCCAGCCGGCCAACACCACCGGCAAGGACGGGATCGTGATCCCGTACGGCAAGGCGGACGCGAAGAACGTCCTCTCCGTCTGGCTCGACCCGCGCTGCCCCTACTGCGCGGGCGTCGAGATCGGCCTCGGGAAGACCATCAAGGAGCAGGCGGACGCGGGCACGTACCGCGTCGAGTACCACTTCGCCACGTTCCTGGACAAGGCACTCGGTGGCGGCAAGGGCTCCAAGCGCGCGGTCAACGCCCTGGGCGCGGCCGTGAACGAGAGCCCGGAGAAGTTCATGGAGTACCTCCAGGTGCTCTACAAGAACCACCCGGAGCAGGAATCGGACGACAAGTTCGGCTCCACGGCCACCCTGCTGGACCTCGCGAACCAGGTCCCGGGGCTGCGCACGCCCGCCTTCAACCAGGCGGTCAAGGAACTCACCTACATGCCGTGGGTCGAGAAGGTCGGCCAGGCCTTCTACGACCAGAACATGCAGGGCACTCCGGACGTCTCCATCAACGGCACGAAGCTCACGGTGAACTCCGGCAAGGGCATCGACTCGATCACCCCGGACGAGTTCAAGAAGCTGATCACCGACAACCTGAAGTAGCGGGACGGGCGGACTCGGCCTCCTTGACCGAAATGGGCCGTGCGCGCTGGTGCGCGGCAGTAGGTTCGTACGTGGCCCGTCGAGGGCCGCGTACGAGGGATCCGGGAACACGGGGGTGGGTGCGAGGTGCTGGCCGAATCGTTGGAGGCACTGGCCGCGGCGGGGGGAGCCGCGGTGGTGCAGGCCGCGACGACGGACGCGTGGACGGAAGTCCGCGCCCGGGTCGCGCGGTGGTTCGGCCGGGGCGACGGCGAGCGCGAGCGGGTCCAGTTGGAGCGGCTGGACCGCACCGCCGCGGAACTCGTGGCCGCCGGTGGGACGGAGCAGGAGCAGAACCTCCAGGCACAGGTCTGGCGCAGCCGTTTCGAGGACCTGCTGGAGGGTCTCGACGACACCGAGCGGAACGACGCGGCCGCCGGGCTACGGGCCCTGCTGGACGACACCGCAGCAGCCCGCGCAGTCTCCGCCGGAACCGGCGGCGTGGCCGCCGGGCGGGACGTCAGCGTGAAGGCCGAAGGCGGATCGATCGCGGCGGCCGTCCTGCACGGAGGCGCCCACATCGGCCCCCCTCCGGTGCCGGATCCGTCCCAGGGCTGACCGGACCGGCGCTCCCCCCAAGCCTCCCCGCCACCGTGCCGCCGGCTGATGGCGTACTCGTCCACGCCGTGCAGGGCAGCCTGGCGGCGCATCACATCGGCCAGGTCACCTACCAGGCCGCTCCCCGGCACACCGTCTCCTGGCCGCACCAGGTCGGGGTGATCCCCCGGCGGGCCGGTTCCTTCCAGGAGCGGGCCGAGGCGGAGCGGCTGCGCTTCGCCGTGGAGGGCGGGGGCACTGCGGTCCTGTGTCAGGTTCTCGCCGGGATGGGAGGCGTGGGCAAGACCCAACTCGCGGCCGACCACGCCCGCCATGCCTGGGCCAAGGGACAGGTCGACCTGCTGGTGTGGGTCACCGCCGCCACCCGCCAGGCCGTCATCGACGCCTACGCCCAGGCGGCCGCCGACACCCTGCACACGGACCCCGCCGACCCCGAGCGGGCCGCCCAGGCGTTCCTGGCCTGGCTCGAACCCGCGCCGGGCCGTCCCCGCTGGCTGATCGTCCTGGACGACGTCGCCGACCCGGCCGACCTGCGCGACCTGTGGCCGCCCGCCCACGACCGGGGACGCACCTTGGTCACCACCCGCCGCCGCGACGCCGCCCTGGCCACCCACGGCCACCTGGTCCCGGTGGGCCTGTTCACCCCGGCCGAGGCCACGGCCCACCTCCGGCACGCCCTGGCCGCGCAGGGCCGCAGCGAACCCGAAGCGGACCTCACAGCCCTGGCCCGGGACCTGGGTCACCTGCCGCTCGCGCTGTCCCAGGCCGCGGCCTATTTGGTCGACACGGAGCTGTCCCCCGCCGACTACCGCACGCGCCTCGCCGACCGCGCCCGCCAACTGGGCGACCTTCTCCCCGAACCCGGCTCCCTCCCCGACGACCAGTCGACCCCGGCGGCCGCCGCCTGGTCCCTGTCCGTGGAGCGAGCGAACGAGCTGCGACCGGCGGGTCTGGCCCGGCCCTTGCTGGAGCTCGCCGCGATGCTCGACCCGAACGGGATCCCCGGCCAGGCCCTGGTCGGTCATCCCATTCTCAAGTACCTCACGGCCCACCGATCGTTCGACCACCGTGACAGCTCCACCCCGGAACCCCCCTCGGTCACGGAGGAGGAGGCGACCGGCGCTCTGCGGGCGCTCCACCGTCTGAGCCTGGTCGACCACTCCCCCGCTGAAATCCATCAGGCCGTACGCGTCCACCAGATCGTCCAACGGGCCATCCGTGACCCTCTCCTCCCCGACTACCGGGACCTACTCGCGCGCATTGCCGCCGACGCCCTGATCGCCGCCTGGCCCGACACCGAACGCGACGCCGGCCTGGCCAGCGCCCTGCGCGCCAACACCACCGCCTTGATGGCGTGCGCCGGAAGCGCCCTGTACCGGCCCGTGGTCCACCCGGTGCTGTATCACCTTGGTGAAAGCCTCGGACATTCCGGGCAAGTGGCGGCCGCCATCCAGCACCTCCAGCAGCTCACGGACACCGCCACCCACCACTTGGGCCCGGAGTCCCCCGGCACTCTCACCAGCCGCTCCAACCTGGCCCTCTGGCGTGCCCGGGCAGGGGACACCGCCTGGGCCCTAGAAGCAGCCACCCTCCTCCTGGAGATCCAACTGAGGGTTCAAGGACCCGACCACCCCAACACCCTGGCCACCCGTTCCAACCTCGCCACCTATCAGGGGAGGGCAGGGGATGCGAGCGGGGCGGCTGCCGCGTTCGGTGCCCTGATGGAGGACCAGTTACGGGTCCTGGGACCGGACCATTCCGCGACTCTTGCCGCCCGGAACAACCTCGCCCTCTGGCTCGGACAGGCCGGGGACGCGACCGCTGCCGCTGCCGCCTTCGACACCCTCGTGGACGATTGCCTGCGGGTCCTGGGACCGGACCATCCCAACACCCTCGCCACCCGCAACAACTTGGCGGGCTGGCGCGGGAACGCGGGCGACCCGGCCGGGGCCGCTGCCGCGCTCGCCGCCCTCGTGAAGGACCAACTGCGGGTCCTGGGACCGGACCACCCCGACACCCTCACCACCCGTCACAACCTCGCCTACTTGCGGGGTAGGGCCGGAGATCCGGCCGGAGCTGCGGACGACGTCGCCGCCCTGCTGGAGGACCGCCTGCGCGTACTGGGCCCGGACCACCCCGACACTCTCATCACTCGCAGCAGCCTCGCCCACTTGCGGGCGGTGACAGGAGATCGGACGGGCGCGACCACCGCATTCACCGTGCTGCTGGAGGACCGTCTGCGGGTCCTGGGCCCGGACCACCCCGACACGCTCGCCACCCGGTTCGACCTCGCCGCCTGGCACGGGATGGCGGGGAATCCGGGCAGGGCGGCGAAGGAGACCGCAGCAACCCTGGAGGAGCACATCCGTGTGCTGGGGCCGGATCACCCCAACACCCTCACCGTGCGGGTCAGTCTCACCCACTGGCGCCGGGTGGCCGGGGAGCCGTGACGATCGCCCTCGCGGGACCGAGACCAACCCGCCGGCGCGCAGCTCACAGGCACGCCCACACCGTCTTCCCCGGACCGCCCTGCGCCCTCGGCGCGACGCCCCACTCCCGCGCCAGGGCCCGTACGAGCATCAGCCCGCGCCCGCCCTCCGCCGACCAGGGGTCCACCGCCGCCTCCGCCTCGGGCGGCAGCCGGTCGCCCCGGGCGTCGCTCACCTCCACGCGGACCCGCAGGCCGTCGTAGCCGAGCCGTACCTCGAAGTCCCGGCCGGGCACCCGCCCGTGCAGCACGGCGTTCGCGGCCAGCTCCCCCACCACCAGTTCCACGTCCTCCGCGAGGCCGCAGCCGTACGGGATCCCCCAGGCGGCGAGCTGCACCCCGGCCAGCCGACGGGCGAGCCGGGCCCCGCGCGGGGTGGCGGAGAGGCGCAGCCGGAACTCCGCCGGTGCCATGTCACTCAATTCGGTCGTCACGTCACCGAGCGTGGCCGGTGCGCCGTACGCTTTCCAGGAACGGCGGCGCTACGGGGAAACTCCGTAGGACCGGCGGTTGTTGCGTGTACGGGTAGTACGGGCGAGGGCGGTTCAGCGTATGAACGACCTGTCGGAGCGCGAGGAAGAGCCGGAACGACCCGTGGAGGTCGACGGCACCGCGTACCTCTTCAAGGCGCTCGGCAAAATCATCAAGGTGCTACGGGAACGGGCGGGCCTCCAGCAGAAGGAGCTCGCGGCGCTCGTGCACGTGGGAGAGGACCTGGTCTCCTCCATCGAGCGGGGCGTACGGACACCCCAGCCGGACTTCCTGGAGAACGTCGACCGAGCGCTCGGCGCGGGGGGCGTCCTGATCGCAGCCATCCCGGATGTGAAGGAAGCCCTTAAGCGGGCCCGGACCCGGCACCCCGATTGGTTCCGGGACTACGCGAAGGCGGAGGCCGCCTCCAACGCCGTTCACGACTACAGCTACCAGGGCGTGATGGGCCTCCTCCAGACAGAGGGGCATGCACGGGCCGTCTTCGAGAAGCGGCGCCCGCTACTGAACGAGGCGACCATCGAGAAACGGCTCGCCGACCGCCTAGCGCGTCAACAGATCTTCGAACGGTGGCCGTCGCCCACCTTCAGCTTCGTCCTCGACGAGAGCCTCTTGCTGCGCCCGGTGGGTGGCCGGGTCGTCCACGGAGGCCAGCTCCGCCGGTTCCTGGAGATCGGCCGGCTGCGCACCGTGGAGCTCCAGGTGATGCCGTTCAGCAGGGGCGAACACGCCGCCATGGGCGGGTCGTTCAGCCTCCTCCACCCCAAGGGTCGTCAGCAGATCGCCTACACCGAGGTCTACGGTCGCCCGAACCTGATCACCGATCCCGAACAGGTCCGGATCTACAGCGAGCGCTATGGGATCATCCGGGCACAGGCACTCACGCCACACGAGTCACTGGCCCTGATCGAGAAGTTGCTGGGAGAACTATGAACACCACACACCTGGCCTGGTTCAAGAGCAGCTACAGCGATGGCGAGGGCGGCCAGTGCCTCGAAGTCGCCTTCGACTGGCGGAAGTCCAGCTACAGCAGCGGCGAAGGCGGCCAGTGCGTCGAGGTCGCCGGCTGCGCCGACTCCGTCCACGTCCGGGACTCCAAGGTGACGGCCGGCCCCCAGCTGACCGTCGCACCCGGCGCCTGGTCCGCGTTCCTCGGCGGGGTCACGGAAGCGTAGGACAGGGGGGCCACCACGTGTGGCCCCCTCGCCTTCCGTTTGCCGTTCAGCCCAGCAGCGCCTTGACCGCCGCGATCACCGGAACTCCGGCTTCTCCGATGAGTGTGGCAATTCCGGAGAACGTCCCGAGGATTCTCCGGAATCTCGCCTCGGGGGGATTCTCCCCGAGCTCTTCCACCGCCGCGTCGATTTCCGCCCGGTCGCTCTCGTCCAGGTGCTGCCTCATCGCCTGGACTTCTTCGAGGAGTTTTTCGATGGCCGAAGCCTCCGGCGGAGTTCCGCCGACGTATTTGCCTCCGGCCACGATGTCGCCGGAGCCCGTGTGCGAGGCCTGGCCGATGCTTCCGGGCCCGCTCACCGTGAACTGATCGCCCGCCATCATCGACTCCCTCCCCGGATGTCTCCCGAGCCGCTGTGCCGGGCCTGGCCGATCGCCCCTTCTCCGTACACCTTGAACTGGTCGCCCATCACCGCTTCCTTGATGTTGATGGTCACCGGGGCGGCGTCCGGCCGGCCGATGGCCTTGGTGATCTCGTAGACGAGGTTCTCGATCTCGGCGCGGTCCAGGGACCACACGGCATCGCGCTGGGTGCCGGAGGTGTTGAGGACCAGGCCGTACACCGGGGGTGTGCTGATCACCTTCACGAGCTGCCAGATCAGCAGCCCGAGGACGGCGACCGCGACGACCCCGGCGACGTTCCCGAAGATGGCCACCGCGATGGCGCCGAGGACGATGCAGAGCGCCGCCCGGCCGATGAACCTGCGCCAGGCCGCTCCTTTGTCCACCTCCAATACGCGCTGCCCCACGTGGGAGATGTTGTGCAACGGATAGGCCTCACCGTCGACCCACAGCACACCCTCTTGCACACGGACTTGGACCGTCGAATTGCTAACCGCCATTTCGCGCCCCCCTGGCTCTTTTTGGCGTTGAGGGCTCGAAGTGTAGGGCGGGTCCGACCGGCCAAGTAGGGATTGGACCATTTCGACGTAGTCATGATCTATTCCGGATTCCGCTTGACACTCCGCACCGCGGAATGCAGCCTTCCCCCTCTGCCGGACTCTGGCCTTGCGGCCCTTTCCGGCTCATCCTGGCCCCACGCGGACGAAGGAGGCGGCGTTGCTCAGAGCACAGTGGTCCCGGTGGTGGGTCCTGGTCGCGGGAATCGTCCTGATCGCGCTCGCGACGACCGCGTACGAGGCGACGCCGTATCCCGAGCTTCGGCAGATCGGCCTGACCGTCGTCAGCGAGGAGCCGGACGGGCGCTGCGAGGTGCGCTGGCGCGACCCGTACGGCGCGAGCGAGGCGAGGGACCGGGAAGGCACCTATCGGTGCGCCCCCGACCGGGACGCCCGCCTCAAGGCCCCGGACTACGACCCGGGCACCGGCTTCGGCTACGACGCCGGCTGGGTGCTCGCCGAGGGCAAGCACAAGGGGGAGCTGTACTCGCCGGACGAGTACGAGGACACCGGGGGCGTCATCGGCGACTACCTGTTCCCGGTGGGGCTGCTCGTGGCGTACTTCGGCCTGCTTCACGCAGGCGTGCGGCTGAGGTGGCGGCGGAAGCGGCCGGGCGGCGGGGCGCCGGCCCAGGGGTGAAGCGGTCCCCCGGGCCGGCGGTTCCCGGGCTTACCCGGAGGTCGGCAGCCAGTGGCCGCGTACGTGCTTCTCCAGGGCCTCCGTCCAAGCCTCCTGGTCCAGCTCCGCATGGACGAAGGTGACCGGCGGGAAGCCGCCCGGATGGGCGTCGAGGGAGTCCTCACGGGTGATGAAGACCGTCTCCAGCTCCTCCCGCCCCCACTTCCAGGACTCCGGGAAGAAGAAGTCGATCTCCTGCCAGCACTTCTCCGTCTGCCGGGACTGCATGTGCGGCGCCTGCTCCGGGAGGAACCCGATCTTGACCTCGGCCTCGCGCAGCCGGAATCCCAGGTCCGTGTAGGCCTGGAGGATCGCGTCCTGGGCGGGCAGGGCGTGCACCTCGATCTCGTCGAAGTCCCCCTGGTCCACCGAGTTTTCGATGGCCAGCTCGGTACGGACCGCGACCCGGCCGCCGGGGACGGGTGCACCCATCCCGTGCGTGAGCGGTATCTCCCACGGCAGCTCGATCTCGCCGCGGACCGTCACCGTCTCACCGGCGGGCAGCCGGAAGCCGTCGAGGTCGGCCGTCACCACCGTGTAGGGGTGCTCCCAGGCGGTCTTGACGCCGTTCGCCTCGAGGTCCTCGGCCCGTACGACCACCTTCAGCCGCACCCGCTCGATGTCCACGTCGGCGCCGCCGCCCACGGCGGTGACCACGCAACGCAGGAGCCCGCCCGGGTGGACCTTCGGGTTCTCGACGACCGTTTCCACGCTCGGCGCGTTGACGCCGAGCGCGCTCAGGAACTTGCGGAATGCCATGACTCTCCCCCGTTCGCGGACCGGCTTCCCGCCGGTCGATGGGGTCACTGTAGGAAGCGGATCGTGCGGTGGTCCTACCCGGGCGCCCCGGGGGCCCGCGGGGACAAGCAACCGCAGGTGGGCGCATGTCCGGCATCCCCAACCGCCGTGACAGTCCGGTGACATGGAACAGACACTTCGCCTACACACCCTCCGTAATTTTCTTCTTGCAGCCCACCAAGCCCCGACAGGCGACAGTCCGTCAGGCAGAGGAGGTGCCGTGCGAACCCTCCTCCTTCCAGCACCTGCCACGGAGTTCCCCATGTCGATCCGCACCCGCTCCCGCCGTCAGACCCTCCTCCGCTCCGCCGTCGCCACCGCCGCCCTCGCGGGAGCCCTCCTGGCTCCGGGAACCGCCTTCGCGGCCGACGCCCCCAAGACCGGTGCCCCGAAGGCCGATGCGTCGGTCCAGGGCCTGGGCGGGGAGCTCGTCAAGCACCTCGTGCTGGCCAACGGCACCAAGGCGGACCTGTGGAAGAAGGGCAAGGCCTCCTACTGGCTGGACGTCTACTCCGAGGGCAGCAGCCAGCTCGGTCACCTCACCGTCGGCGGTCCCGGCGAGCAGGCCGAGGACGGCGAGCAGATCGCCGGCATGTGGGTGACCCTGAACAACAAGGGCCAGGTCCAGTCGTGGAAGAACCCGGAGTCCCGGGGCTTCGCGCAGGGCGGCAGCGAGACGCGGCAGGGCTGCACGGTGACGACCCACATGGCCACCCCCCTCGACGGCGTCAGCCTGCAGCTCTCCAACGGCCCCGCGGGCCCCGTCGCCAAGCTCATCGACGCGAAGGGGTCGCGCACCCTGGCCACGCTCACCAAGGCGAACCCCGTCGGGCTCGCCGGAGGCGCCCGCATCAAGGCCGCCGACGACCCGCTGACGCCGCAGCTCCAGGTGCGCGTCGCCGACGGCGTGATCCCGTGGCTGGGCGTCAGCTTCCCCAAGCCCCTCAAGGACTGCGGCGTCAAGCCCTCCACCCCGCCGGCCAAGCCCTCCGCGACCCCGAAGCCCGCGGTCTCCGCCCACGGCGGCTCGCAGACCGTCGTGGTCCCCAAGGGCGGCGTGGCGGCCGGCGTCGAGGTGGCCGACTCCACCAACAGCACGTCCGCGTGGATCGCGGCCGGCGCGGGCTCCGCGGTCCTCGGCGCCGGCGGCCTCGTCCTGCTGCGCCGCCGCTCGGCCCGCCAGCACTGAGCCTCACAGACCGCCCCCGTAAGGCCCCCCGGCCTTGCGGGGGCTTCCGGGGTGCTCCGGGGGCTCCTGGCGGCATCCGAGGGCTCCGGCCCGTCCGGAGACCGGCTGGGAGGGATGCCACGGGGGTGCGACCCACGCAGCCGCAGGCCGGCCAGCAGTCCCCGGAGCACCCTGGCCCTGGTCGTCCCTACGCGTACAGCTCCTCGATCTCGCGCGCGTACCGCTCCGCCACCGCCCGGCGGCGGAGCTTCAGGGTCGGGGTGAGGGTGCCCGCCTCCACGGTGAACTCCCCGGGCAGGACCCGGAAGGCGCGGACGCGGGCCGGGCGGGAGACCGTGGCGTTGGCCGCCTCGACCGCTTCCGCGACGAGGGCCCGTACGGCGGGGTGCTCGCCGGGGGCGGCCGGGTCCAGCGTCACCGACTCGCGGGCCGCCCAGGCGGCGATCTCCTCCGCGTCCAGGGTGATCAGGGCCACCGGGTGGGGACGGCGGTCGCCGATCATGACCGCACGGGAGACGTAGCGGGAGCGCTGGACGGCGAACTCCAGCTCGGTGGGGGTGATGTTCTTGCCCGCCGAGGTGATGATCAGCTCCTTCTTGCGGCCCGTGATGGAGAGGTAGCCGTCCGGGTCGACCTCGCCCAGGTCGCCGGTGTGCAGCCAGCCGTCCGGGTCGAGCGTCTCGGCCGTGGCCGTGTCGTTGGCGTGGTAGCCCGGGAAGATCATCGGGCCGCGGGCCAGCACCTCCCCGTCCTCCGCGATGCGGACCTCGCACCCGGCGATCGGGCGTCCCACCGATCCGTAGCGGATCCCGCCCGGGTGGTTGAGGCTGATGACCCCGCCCGACTCCGTCATGCCGTAGCCCTCGAAGACCGCGATCCCACAGGCCCGCAGGAAGTCGAGGGTGGCCGGGGCGATCGGGGCGCCGCCCGTCAGCGCCCATTTCAGACGCCCTCCGAAGGCGCCCCTGACCAGGGAGTACAGGGTTTTCTCGGCAGCCTCGTACGCCGCGCGGTCCGCATCCGGGAGGCGCCCCTCGCAGGCCAGCACCCCGAGGCGGACCGCCTCCGCGAAGCGGCCCGCACCGCCCTCCTGGGACTCCGCGAGGGAGAGGACCACGGAGTGCAGCTTCTCGAACAGGCGGGGCACGGACGGCAGATGGGTCGGGCGGGCCTCGGCGAGCTCGCCGATGACGTCCTCGATCCGGCCGCCGAAGTAGCAGAGCTCCCCGCCCTCCAGGAGGGTGGTGAACTGGATCAGCTGGGCCAGCAGGTGGGCGAGGGGGAGGTAGAGGTACGTGGAGTCCCCCGGGCCGCCCTTGATCAGCGGGAGGGTGGCGTCCTGGATCGCGCCGAGGTTGGCGTGCGTGAGGCGGCACCCCTTGGGCAGGCCGGTGGTGCCCGAGGTGTAGACGATGGAGGCGTCGGCCGCGGGGTCCACCGCGGCGGCCCGGGCGAGGAGTTCGGCTTCCGGCGCCGGGCCGGGGAGGGCGCGCAGCCCGTCCATTTCCACCACCGCGCGCAGCCCCGGGAGCTTCGGGCGCAGCGCCTCCACCCGCGCCGCCTGGGCGGCGTCGTCGCAGACGACCACCACGGCCGCGGAGTCCGACAACACCCAGGCGAGCTCCTCCTCCCCTGCCGTCGGGTACACCGGCACGAGGACGGCCCCTGCGGCCAGGACCCCGAAGTGGGTGTACGTCCACTCCGGGCGGGTCTCCGCGAGCACCGCGACGCGCTCGCCGGGGGCCACCCCGAGGCCGAGCAAGGCGCGGCCTGACTCCCTTGCGCGGGTGCGCAGTTCGGCGTAGGAGACGGTGTCCCAGCCGCCCTCCCCGCCCTTGTGGCGGAGCGCGGTCTCGGCCGCGTACCGCTCTCCGGTCCACTCGGTGAACACCGCCAGCGTGCGCGGGCGCACGGCTCGGTCCGTCCCACCAACCGATTCGATCGGGTCCATCGGGCTCATCGGGCTCGCCTCCCCCTGGGGTCGTACCGATGACGCTAGGCACCGGGGAGGCGTCCGCGGCATGACCGGAAGCGTCACCCCCGCTGACCTCAGCGCTCATTGCGGCTACCGTCGGACCCATGGGGAGGCGGACGGTCACCGTGCACCACGTGCGTGCCGTGCTCGCGGGGGCGCGCGGCAGCGGGCTCGACACCGTGCCGCTGCTCCAGGAGGCGCAGATTCCGCCGCTGCTGCTGGGCGACGACCGGGCGCGGGTCACGCCCGCGCAGTTCGCGCGGCTGTTCCGGGCGCTGTACCGGGCGACGCAGGACGAGTTCCTGGGCCTGTCGACCGTACCCAGCCGGCCCGGGACCTTCGCGATGATGTGCAGGTCCTCCCTGGGCTGCCGAGATCTCGGTGCGGCGATGGAGCGCTCCGCCACCTTCTACGGGCTGTTCCCGGGCGGACCCGAGCTGGCGCTCGAAGTCGAGGGCGGGCAGGCGTGGTTCATGGTGCGGAACGAGTTCGCGCGGGACGAGGAGCGCTTCCTCACCGAGTGCGTGCTCGCCATCTGGCACCGGCTGAGCAGCTGGCTGATCGGGCGGCGCATCCCGCTGGCCCACGCCTCCTTCGCGTATCCGGCGCCGCCGCACGCGGAGGAGTACGAACTCCTCTTCGACTGTCCGGTCCGCTTCGGCGAGGCCCGCACGGGCGCGGCCGTGGCCTTCGACGCGCACTGGCTGACGGCTCCGCTCGTACGGGACGAGGCCGCGCTCGACGCGATGCTCCGGCGGGCCCCCTTCGACCTGCTGTCCCGGCCGACGTACGGGACCACGGTCGCGGAGCAGGTCCGCCGGACCCTGACCCAGGCCCTGCGCGGCTCGCCGCGCCTGCCGGAACTGGGCGAGGTGGCGGCGCGCCTGGCGGTCTCCCCGGCCACGCTGCGGCGGCGGCTCCAGCAGGAGGGCACGTCCTTCCAGCAGCTGAAGGACCACGTGCGGCGCGATGCGGCGATCGCCGGCCTGGCGGAGAGCCGCGAGCCCATCGCGGAGCTGGCGGCCCGCCTGGGCTTCTCGGAGGACACGGCCTTCCACCGCGCCTTCCGCCGCTGGACGGGCACCACCCCGGGCGCGTACCGCATCGCGTCGGGCGGCTGAGGCGCCCGACGGCCTCGGCTAGGGCCTGTCGTCAAAATCCCGTCGTCGCCCGAAGCGCGGCAGACGGGAGTTTGACGACAGGCCCTAGGCCAAGCCCAACAGTTCCAGCACCCGGCCCACCGCCTCGATGATCGGCCGCCCGACCTCGCCCGCGAGGGTCGCGAGGCCCAGTACGGCCATCAGGGCCCCGTGCCGCGCCTCCGGACCGCTCTCCGGGGAGACGATCACCGGCAGGTTGGCGTCGATGGTGCCCGCACCGGCCGGCGTGACCTGGGCGCGGAGCTCCAGGAGCAGCCGCTCCAGCTGCTGGATCGCCTCCTGCGGGGTGACCGGGGGCGCCTGCGGGCCGCCGATGGTCGGGGACTGGTTCTTGACGATGCCGATGTTGCCCGAGCCGTTCACGGTGACGCTGTCCCCGTAGTGATAGGAACTGCCACTGCCGCTGACACTGTCGCCGTCCGTCGTCATTTCTTCATCACTCCGATGTTCCCCGAGCCGCCGTTGATGTTCGCGAAGTCGCCGACGTGGACGTAGTGCCCGATGTTCACCGTCGGCTGGGCCACGTAGAGGGAGAATTCCGCCTCCGGGTGCTCGATGGCGTCCACGATCCGCGCGACGAGTCTGCGCAGCTCGGCCCGGTCCGCCAGGGTCACCACCGCGCCGGGTGCGCCGGAGGTCTCCACGCCCATGACGTACAGGTCCGGCCGGGTGAGCCGGCGCACGAGGTACGCGACGAGGAGGGCCATCGGGACGACCGTGACGACGACGCCCACGGGGTTGCCGTCCACCAGGGACGCCACGAAGAACACCAGCACGAGGATGATCCACGGAGCGAAGTCGGCCCACGCCTTCTTGCGGTCGGGCGTGAGCACGTAGGTCTGCACCCGGACGATGTTGTGCAACGGATAGACCGCCTCGCCCACCCACAGCAGGCGGTTGCTGACCCGGAGCACGAGATCGGGCGCCTCGAAGTCCTCCGGCCCGTTCCGCTTCGCCTGCGGGGTCGGCGCGGGCACCCACAACGGCGTCAGCGGTGGTGACTGGGAAGGTGGTTGCGCGGGTTGCGGGGGCTGCTGACCCCGGGGCGGCTGCGGTGGTGGCGGTGGTGCTGTGGCGCCGTTGGATTCCATGGCTCCCCCAGTCGAACGCGCAGTTGGCTGATACTGCGCGGGGAACCATTAAGCACCCGGACCCTTCACTGTGTAAGCGTCAATTACTCGCCAACTCACAATCAGTGCAAGGGTTTTGGGCCGCCAGAGCCGCCACGGCCGTCAGGGCCGCCGCCGCCCCGGCACCGCCGCCGCCAGTGCGGCGAAGAGCACCACGACCAGACCGAGCGCCGCCAAGCCCAGCGCCGCCAGGTGGACGATGGTGATCCACAGCGCCGGCTTGCCGTACGCCCGGTCACCCAGGGCTCGGGCCTCGCCCTTGTACGTCGGCCCGTCCGGGCCGCCGCGGTCGATCTCGTCCGCGTACGCGTACAGCGTGCCGGCCCGGACCTTCCCGTCGGCGGTCCACTCCACACCCTCGCACGTGGCGCTGGCGCGCCCCGAACCGCCGCCGCGGCCCACGACGGTCATCGACCCGCAGTTGCTCCGGAGTTGGACGGTGACCGGGTCGGCGAAGGCGTAGGCCGCGCCCCAGCCCGCGGGCTGCTGGGAGGCCATCCCGACGAAGAAGAACGCGGCGGTGCCGATCCCGGTGAGGACCAGGCCCAAGGTCGCCCGGTTCTTGAACCTCTGCGCGCGCGTTGCGACCGCCACAACTCCCCCAAATGGTGTGTTCATGCCAAGTCCGATGGTCCGCATGGCTGAATTCCACCCTGCGTGTCGCGCGTTTGTACCGCACCCGCGGCCACCCCGACAAGGTGGCCCGGGGCCAGTAAAGCTGAGCTGTGCGGTCAGCGACGTTCCTACCGGTCGGTCACTACCTTCTCCTCACCTACCACCCCCACCCGGACCCTTGGGAGAGCCGCCCCATGCGCATCCGAAGCTCAGCACTCGCCGCAGTGGCCGCCCTGGCCCTCTCCGCCGCGATCCCCGGCACCGCCGACGCCGCCCAGGAGACCATCGCCACCTCCGAGGCCGCGGAGACCGCCGCCCGCCCCGGCGACATCGTCAGCAGCGCGCCGTCCGCGTTCCACCCGCTGCCCGGCCAGCCCACGAACACCAAGGCGTGGAAGATCCACTACAACTCCACGACCGCCGACGGAGCCCCGAACGTCGTTTCCGGCACCGTCATCGTCCCGCAGGACGGCCGCACCGGCCCGCGCCCCCTGATCACCTACGCCGTCGGCACGGTCGGCCTGGGCGACTCCTGCGCGCCGAGCAACAACCTCCCGTACGGCACCGCCATGGAGGCCAACCTCATCCAGCAGCTCACCCTGCGCGGCTGGGCCGTCGTCGTCACCGACTACGAGGGCCTCGGCACCCCCGGCGTGCACACCTACACCGTCGGCCCCTCCGCCGGCCACGCCGTCCTCGACGCCGCCCGCGCGGCCACCCGCCTCCCCGAGGCCGGGCTGTCGGCCACGACGCCCGTCGGCATCATGGGGTACTCCCAGGGCGGCCAGGCCAGCAGCTGGGCCGCCGAGCTGCAGGGCTCGTACGCACCGGAGTTGCAGGTGAAGGGCACCGCGACGGGCGGCGTCCCGGCCGACCTGCTGAAGGTGGCCGACTTCAACAACGGCTCCTACGGCTCCGGCCTCATCTTCATGGCCGCCGCCGGCCAGGACGCGGCCTTCCCGGAACTGAAGCTCGACTCCTACCTCAACCCGGCCGGAAAGGTCCTGGTCGGCGCCATGAAGGACAACTGCGTGGCGATCGACGCCATCGCCGGTTCTTTCAAGCGGATCTCCGACCTGACCACCCGCAACCCGCTCGCGCAGCCGGACTGGCAGGCCCGCCTGAACCAGAGCAAGCTCGGGCGCACCGCCCCGGCCGCGCCCGTGTACCAGTACCACGCGCTCGGCGACGAGCTCATCCCGTACGCCGTCGGGAGCCGGCTGCGGTCCGACTGGTGTGCGCGGGGCGCGAACCTCGAGTTCGACACCATCTGGATCGGCGAGCACGTCAGCGGCGTCATCACGCAGTCCCCGGCAGCGGGCAACTGGCTCGCCGACCGGTTCGCCGGCCGCTCGGCACGCCCCAACTGCTGACCCGGCACACGCTGTTGCCGCTGCCCCGTCCGGGAGGGAGCCGCGTTCCGCGGTCTCACTCCCCGGCGGGGCAGGAGCGCGTCCCGGAGGGCAGCCGGCCGTCGATCAGGAAGTGGTCCACGTACCCCTGCACGCAGCGCGAGGCGGTGTACGCGGTGTGCCCGTCGCCCTTGTAGTCCACGATCACGGTGTTGCCGAGCCGCTTCGCCGTCTCCTCCGTCCACTCGTACGGGGTGGCCGGGTCCCCGCGCGTACCGACGAGCAGGATCCGCGGGATCCCGGCAGGGCGGTCGATCCTGCGGATGAAATCGGTGCCGGCGGGGCGCCCGTAGCAGGCCAGCACCGTCATCAGCTGGCGCGGCCCGAAGATCGGCGAGGCGGCCAGGAAGACCGGCTGGAGCTCCGCCAGCTCCTGCGCGACGGCCGCCGGGGAGGCCTTGGCGTCGCCGCGGTCCGGGTCGTCGGCGCAGTTCACGGCGACGAGCGCGGCGGCCGCGTTGTCGGCGGGCACGGCGACGGCGCCGGCCACCTCCTCCCGGGGCGGCGGCGGGTCGTCCGGACCGCCGAGCTGCATCAGCCCCACGGGGTCGCCGCCCCGCTCGACCAGGGCCAGCGCGTCCGCGAGGTCGGGCCACCACTTCTGCGAGTACAGGGCGATCCCGATGGCGTCGGCCACGTCCTGCCCGGTGAAGCGCAGTCCGCCCTCGCCGGTCAGCGGCTCTGCGTCCAAGCGGGTGACGAGGGCCTGGACCTTCTCCTTGGCGGTACGGGTGTTCGTGCCGTAGACGCAGCCCTGCCGGTGGGCGCACCAGACGAGGAAGTTGTCCAGCGCCCGCTGCTGGCCGACCGCCGACAGCAGGGCCTGCTCGCCGAGCGGCTCGGTGAGGGTGTCGACCCCGTCGAGGGCCATGCGGCCGGTGTGGCGCGGGAACAGCGCGGCGTAGACGGCGCCGAGGCGCGTGCCGTAGGAGAACCCGAGGAAATCGAGCTCGTCCTCCCCGAGGGCCTGGCGCAGCAGGTCCATGTCGCGGGCCACGCTGACGGTACCGACGTACGGGAGCACCGGGCCGGAGTCGAGCGCGCAGCGCCGGGCGACGGCGCTGAGCGCGGCGAGCTCGGCGGCGGGCCCGGTGGGGGCCGCGCCTCCCCCCGGGGCGCCTCCTCCGCACGTGATGGGGGCGCTGCGGCCGACGCCGCGGGGGTCGAAGGCGACGAGGTCGTAGCGCTTGTTGAGCTCCGCGAAGGCGTTGGGGTCGGCGGCGAGGGTGGAGATGCCGGGGGCGCCGGGGCCGCCGAAGTTCAGCACGAGGGAGCCGGGCCGCTTGCCGCCGGGCGCGGTGGCGGGAAGTTTGGCGACGGCGATCCGGAGCGTGCCCTCGACGCTGCCCCTGCCGTTGCCTTCGTAGTCGAGCGGCACGGTGAGGGTGCCGCAGCGCATGCCGGCGGGCACGGGCTTCTCGGGGCACGCGCCCCACTCGATCCCCGTACGCGCGGGCGCGGGCGCAGGTGCCGGACCGGGCGCGACGGCGAGCAGGGCGCCGGCCAGGACGGTGCCGACGGCTCCGGCGCCTATTCGGGTACGAGCCCGCGATGCCGAGCCGGCACGGGAACGGGAGCGGGAAGGGGAACGGTGCACTGCACCCTCCTGGAGCGGCCCCCCGGACCAGTCAGCTCACCATAAACGCGCCCCGCACAACCCGCCCCGCGAACATAATCGGATCCGGGCGAGTGAGGGGGCGCGCGCATGCGCGAGCAGGACGTGCTGGTCGAGCGGTACGAGCTGACCGGGTTACTGGGGCGGGGCGGCTTCGGCGAGGTGTGGCGGGCCTTCGACACCCGGGTGCGCCGGACGGTCGCGGTCAAGATCGGACATCCGCGGTCGGCGGAGGACCGGGAGCGGTTCGCCTCCGAGGCGCACCTCGCGGGCACCCTCGTCCACCCGTGCATCGCGGCCCTGTACGACTACGGCGAGGCGCAGTACGAAGGACGGCCGCTGGTCTACCTGGTCATGGAACTCGTGGAGGGGGAGACCCTCGCCGCCGTCCTGCTCCGCGGGGTGCCGCCCACGGCGTCCGCCCTCGTCTGGGCCCGGGACGTCTGCGAGGCGCTCGGGGCCGCGCACGAGCGGAACGTGGTGCACCGGGACATCAAGGCCCTGAACGTGATGATCACCGGGTACGGCGGTCCGGGCACGGGTGCGGGCACGGGCCGCGCGAAGGTGCTCGACTTCGGCATCGCCAAGTACCTGCACCAGCCGGGCCTCACGGCCACGGGCTACGTCATCGGCTCGTTCGAGTACATGGCGCCGGAACGCCTGCTCGGCGCCCCCTCCGTCGACGGACGGGCCGACCTCTACGCCCTGGGCTGCCTCCTGATGCAGTTGCTGACGGGGCGGCTCCCCTTCCCCGCGCAGGAAATCGAGGCCCTGTCCTACGCGCACGCCCACACGGCGCCGCCGCCGCCCAGCTCGCTGCGGCCCGGGCTTCCTCCCGGGGCCGACCGGCTGGTGCTGGACCTGCTCGCCAAGGACCCGGCAGGGCGACCGGCCGGAGCCGCCGAGGTGATCGACCGGCTGAACGCCCTGATCCGCGGGGACGAGGAACCGCCCGCCGCGCACGACGCCGCCGGCGGGGCCCCCACGGACCCGCGCAGACCCCACGACGGCACCCGCACGGCTTCACCGCAGGACACCGCGCGTCCGGTCCTCGTAGCGCGGCTCGACCGGATCCTGGCCTCGGGCCGCACGGGCGCCGGCCCGGCCTTCGTACGGCAGCTCGACCTGCTGATCGGCGACCTCGGTGAAACCCTCGGCGCCGACGACCCGCTGACCGCCGAGGCGGGCTACCACCGTTCCATGTACCTGTGGCAATCGGCGGGCGACCCGACGGAGCTGGAACGCGTGCTCCCGCGGCTGCTGGGCATCCTGGGACCCGAGGACCGGCGGACCATCGACGTGCAGGCGGTGCTGGCCGGCTCCGCCGCCGCACGCGGGCAGGTCGACGGCCGGCCGTGGCTCCCCGTGCTCAGGGAGGTCATCGAACGCTCCACCCGTGTACTGGGCGCCGACAGCGAGATCACCCTGATCGCCCGGCTGGATCTCGCGGAGGCCCTGGACCGCGAATACGACGGCCGTGCCCGGCCGTTGGCCGCCCCGCGGGACCGCACGCCGGAGCAGGCGGCCCGCCGCCGGGACCTGCTCGCGCCGCTGCTGCCCCACCTGGTGCGGGGCCTGGGCCCGGACGACCCGCGGGTCCGCGAGGTCACGCTGCGCCTGGCCCTGGACAGCTACGGCCTCGGCGCGTACCGCGAAGCCCTGCCGTACTACGAGCAGTTGCTGCCGAGCAGCCCCGCCGGCCTGGTGAGGACCCCCGTGGGCCTGCGGATCCAGCACGCCCACTGCGTCGCCGAGTCGGGGGACCCGCGGCGTGCGGTGGCCCTGCTCGACGCCGTGCGCGAGCTCCTGTACACCCGGGGGGACGCCCAGTCCGTCCAGTGGGACAAGCGGGCGCGCGCCCTGCGGTCGGAGGCGAAGAAGATGCGGCGGCAGCAGGGAGGGGGCGGCCTGCGGGGCCGCCTCCGCGGCTGACCCCGGCCCCGGGGCCGCGTCGGGCCCGCGCCGCCCCGGGCCCAGCGGCCCAGCGGCCCAGCGGCCCAGCGGCCCGGCGGCCCAGGGGCCCGGGGCCGCCTCCGGCCCGCCCGTCAGGGCCGCCGGTACAGCGCATCGATCTCCCGCGCGAAGTCCCGCGCGACCGCGCCCCGCTTCAGCTTCAGCGAAGGCGTCAGATGCCCCCGCTCCTCCGTGAAGTCCCCCTCCAGCACCGCGAACCGCCGGATCGACTCCGCCCGCGACACCAGCCGGTTCGCCTCGTCGACCGCCCGCTGGAGGTCCGCCCGCAGTTCCTCGTCGGCCACCAGCTCCCTGATCGGCACGCCCACCTTCTTGCGCATCTGCCGCCAGTGCTGGAGCCCTTCCGGTTCCAGGGTGATCAGCGCGGTGACGTAGGGCCGGTTGTCTCCGACCACCATGCACTGGCCCACCAGCGGGTGGGCCCGTAGCCAGTCCTCCAGGGGTGCGGGCGCCACGTTCTTGCCGCCGGAGGTGATGATCAGGTCCTTCTTCCGCCCGGTGATCGTCAGGTAGCCGTCGTCGTCGAGCTCCCCGATGTCCCCCGTGGACAGCCACTGCTCCCCGCCCACCGCCACGCCGCTGTTCCAGTACCCCGCGAACACGTGCGGGCCCCGCAACAGCACCTCCCCGTCGTCGGCGATCCGTACCGCCGTACCCGGCAGCGGCCACCCCACCGTGCCCAGCCGGGGCCGCAGCGGCGGGGTGACGGTCGCGGCCGCGGTCGTCTCGGTGAGCCCGTAGCCCTCGAAGACCTCGATGCCCGCGCCCGTGTAGAAGGCGGCGAGGCGCCGGCCGAGCGGGGAGCCGCCGCTCAGGATGTACCGCACGCGCCCGCCCAGTGCCGCCCGGATCCGCCGGTACACGAGCGGTTCGTACAGCGCCCGGCCCAGCCGCAGGCCCAGCCCCGGCCGCTTGCCCTCCACCAGCTCCCCGAAGCGGCGCGCGATCCGCGCCGCGCGGTCGAAGGAGGAGGCCCGGCCCATCTTCTCGGCCGTCGCCCGGCCCGTGTTGTAGACCTTCTCCAGGACGTACGGGATCGCCAGCAGGAACGTCGGCCGGAAGCCTGCCAGGTCGGCGAGGAGGTCCTCGCTGCGGATGCTCGGCGCGTGCCCCAGCTTCACCCGCGCCCGCATGCAGCCGACGGCCACCATCCGCCCGAAGACGTGCGACAGCGGCAGGAAGAGCAGGGTCGAGGCCGGGTCCTTGCTGACCGACTTGAAGACGGGGTGCAGCAGCTCCACCGCGTTGTCCACCTCGGCGAAGAAGTTGGCGTGCGTCAGCACGCACCCCTTGGGCTGCCCCGTCGTCCCGGAGGTGTAGATCAGCGTCGCGACGGACTCCGGCGCGCACCCGGCCCGCCGGGCCGCCACGACCTCGTCGGGCACGTGCTCCCCGGCCTTGACCAGCCGGGCCACGGCCCCCGTGTCGAACTCCCAGAGGTGGCGCAGCCAGGGCAGGTTGGCCCGCTCCGAGCTGATGATGCGCGCCTGCGCGGTGTCCTCGACCGCACAGGCGACGGCGCCCGAGTCCTGGATGATCCAGCGCGCCTGGATCGCGGAGGAGGTCGGGTAGACCGGTACGGTGATCAGCCCGGCCGCCCAGCCCGCGAAGTCGAGCAGGGTCCACTCGTAGGTGGTCCGCGCCATGATGGCCAGCCGGTCGCCCGGCCGCAGCCCCTCGGCGATCAGTCCCTTCGCGACGGCGAGCACCTCGCCGGCGAACTCGGCGGCCGTGACGTCCCGCCAGGTCCCGTCCCGGTCCTTGCACGCGAGTACGGCTTCCCCCGGCGCCTGCCGGGCGTTGTCGAAGGGGATGTCCCCGAGGGACCCCTGAACCGGCGCGGGTGCCAGCGGCGGCACCCACACCTGGCGCACCCGCCCCTCGATCACGGTCTTGACGGGCTCGACGGGCTTCGGCGGACTGACGACCCTCACCAGGCTCGATTCGGCGATCACGGCATGCCTCCCTGGCCGTACGGAGTGTTACCGCCGGTAATTTACTTAGCGGTAACCACCCTGAACACCCCTGTGCCCGCCTTTTCACCGTTGCTCCACGGCACGCCGCCCACACCCCCACCTCACCCGCACTCCCACCACTCCCGCCACACCTTCGGGTGCGACGAGAGCCACGGGTGCCGGGGGTGCCACGGGTGCCGCGGGTGCCACGGGTGCCGGGAAAACCGACGCCTGAAGATCATCCGCCCGGAAGACTGTTCCCATGACCTTCCCCGACCCGAACCCCAAGGCCGACCTCCGCTTCTACCTCCAGTCGGCCCGCGAGGCGCTGCTCTGGAAGCTCGAAGGCCTCTCGGAATACGACGCCCGCCGCCCGCTGACCCCGACCGGCACCAACCTCCTCGGCCTGGTCAAGCACGCGGCCACCACGGAGCTGGGCTACCTCGGCGACACCTTCGGCCGCCCCTCCGGCGAACCCCTCCCCTGGGTCGCGGAGGACGCCGAACCCAACGCGGACATGTGGGCCACCGCCGACCAGTCCCGCGCGGACGTCATCGGCCTCTACCACCGCGCATGGGCCCACGCGGACGCGACGCTCGAGGCCCTCCCCCTGGACACGATCGGCACGGTCCCGTGGTGGCCGAGCCACGACGACAAGGTCTCCCTGCACCACGCCGTGGTCCGCGTCATCTCCGACACCCACCGCCACGCCGGCCACGCCGACATCCTCCGCGAACTCCTCGACGGAGCCGTCGGGATGGAGAAGGGCAACACCAGCATGCCGCCGGGCCGGCCGTCCTGGTGGGAGGAGTACCGCGACCGCCTGGAGCGGACGGCCCGCGAGGCCTAGAAACAGCGCAAGGCCTCAGCCGGCGTCCCAGACGGTCACCTTGACTTCGAACTCGGCAGGTCCGGACACATCGGTGACGGTGAAGTAGCCGAGGCGGCCGTTCCACGTCCTCAGGCAGGCCATGTCCCCCGCCTGGACCGCGAGCGCACGCCGTGCCAGCCGTCCCTTCGCTTCGGAGCAGTCCCGGTAGCTCGGCGGCGTCGCGCCGTCCCACGCCGCGAGCGCGTTGCCGGAGACCACACCGGGGTGGCAGTCGCACTCCAGGCCGAGATCGCCGACCACCGCGCCGGAGGGCGGTACGCCGTCCAGCCACCAGCCCACCGGTTCCCCGTTGCTGTAGAGCAGCAGCGTTCCCTGCCAGCGCACCTTCGGGGTCCGGGCCGGCTTCGGCGACGCCGGCGGCACGGAGGAGCTCGACGGGGCCGACGGGACCGAGGGGACGGAGGACGAGGGCGGCGGATTCGGAGGCGATGACTGCGCCGGCGTCGAAGGGGCGGGCGAGGTGGGCGGGAGCGCGGCACCGTCACCGCCGGGGCCCTTGCCTTGATCAGCCCCGTTGACGTCGTGACCGGCACAGTCGGCGCCGGTGCTGCAGTTGTTCTGCGTGCCGATCTCCGTCCCACCGCACGACGACAGAGCCAGAACGGCGCTCGCTGCCAGCGCGGCGCCTCTGACGGCCCCCGATCTCCGTGCCCTCATCACCCCTTCTCGTTGATGTCGTGGCCCGCACACTGGGATGAGTTGCTGCAGTCGTTCCTGACGTCACCCTTGTCGGAGTTCGTAAGGAACATCGCCGCCGCGGTGATCAGCGCGGCGACGACCGTGCCCATCACGGACAACATCGCGATCCACTGATTCCTGGTCAAACTGGCCATTATCCATCCTCCCCCTCAGCGACTCCCAACGAGAAGAGCACTGTTCGAAACGCCTCCGCCGCACGGATGGTTCCGCAAATCCCTTACATACAGGCCCAGTTCGAGGAGGAACCACACCGAAGGGGAGATGCCTGCCCTCGAGCCCGGCGGCCGAGGGGGCAGACTCATGTGCTGTGAACATGGGGATCTCTGGTTTCGAGCCGTCCTTCCTGATCGGGGTCGACCCGGTTCGGCAGGCGCACGGATCACGTCTGGCGACGCTGGCCGGCAGGCGTCTGACGGGGTTCTCGCTGGTGCGGTTCGCCGAAGACGGGAGCTGGTTCGCCGACTGCCCGGTGGTGCTGGACTTCGACGGCATCCAGGTGGAGGTCTGCCACTGGAAGTTCGACGAACTCTCGATCGGCTGGGACGCCATCGACACCACGGCGGCCATCACCGGGTGGGAGTCGTACGAGCTCACGCCCCTGTGGTCGCACAGCGACGGCCGCCTCGAACCGTTCGTCGGCCGCGAACTGCGCGAGGTCACGCTTCTCGAATGGCAGCCGGCCGGCCGTGACCTGGCGGCAGGAACCGTGGCAGTGGAGTTCGCCTTCGCCGGCAACCGCCTGCGCATCGTCAACGGCCTCGACGAGAACCGCATCGAGACCGGCGCGGCCCACCCGGACTACGTCCGGCACGGGCTGAGCCGCTGAGCACCACTGCGCGGCCTGGGCGAGCGGCCTGCTGATGGCGGTGCGCACGGCCAGACGGGGCCGGCACTGCGCGCAGTGCGGGCGCAGCGCGGGCGCCGCGCCACCCCCTACCCGAGGGGCTCCTCGCTCACCTCGCCCGTCACGTACACGGCGTCCCTCAGGAGCTCCTCGGTCACCCGGACCCCCGTGAGCCGCTCGGCGAGCGCGAACACCGCCGCCTTCTCGTCGACTTCGGGGTCCGGGTCGCCCGTCGGGTTCAGGCCGAGCTCGCTCATGACGGCGTTCAGCGCGTCGGGGGTGCTGCCGGTGCGGTCCGCCGGGAACTCGAAGGTCGTCCTCAACTCGCCGTCCTCGTACCAGTGGAAGAAGTCCATGGGCTTCCCCCCGTTGCTCGTGTGCGAGACGGCGCGCGAGCCGGCGGACAAGGCCTCCATGAACCGCGGCCGCGTCCCGACGTCTCCGCCGAACTCCAGCACGAGGGTCCAGTCCCCTCCCTCGCCCGGCACGGTGAAGGCTCCCGCGAGGAAGGAGTCGGGCGAGTACCCGTACGCGTCGAGGAGCTCCGTGTGCTCGAAGACCAGGCCGTGGAACCCCTCGCAGACGCCCAGCGGTTCGGCCTCCACCACCGCCAGCACCTCCGCGGGCGAGAGGCCCCGTACCAGCGTCAGGGTGTACCCGCCCTCCAGCGCGTACGCGAACAGCGAGGGCGAGGCCCCTGTCCAGCTGTAGTCGGCGGCGGTGGCTGGGGCGCGGGAAGCGGCTGCGGTCATGCGGCACATTCTTCCCGCCCCCACTGACACCCGTCTTCGGGCTGTGCGGGCGCGGGCGCGTGTGGTGGGATGCGGGGATGGAGGCTGTGCTGGCCAGCTTGATCGCCGTCGCGGGAACCCTGTTGGGTTCGGTCGTCACCTTTGCCGTGCAGCGCCGCACGACTGCGCAAGCGGAGCTCTTCGCCCGTTCCCAGCAGCTGCGACAGGAACGCCTGACGGCGTACAGCGCCTACGCGGGCGCGGTGACGGCGCTCAAGCAAGCCACGGTCACCCTCTGGTTCCGCCTGCAGGAAGCCCCCGACGGCCCCGAGACGCGCCAGGCCTTCACGGAGTGCGACCGGTTGGGCGCCGCCACGGAGAACGCCCAGTTCCGCGTCCGTCTCCTCGCCAAGGACTCCGCGCTCGTCGCTCTCGCCACCTCGGCCTTCGATGCCGTGGCCCCCCTGCGGACGGCATCCACGCACGCCGAACTGGCCCTCCGCGAGCAGGAGCTACAGGACTCCCTCAGCGCATTCATGACCGCGGCCACCGCCCAGATCCACTGATCCGCCCACGGAAAGGCCGCAGCCCCCGCCCGGACGGGGGCGGAGGCTGCGGCGGTTGAGCGGCGAGGCTCAGGCGGTGACGAGGGCCTTCGCCGGGTCGGCGTCCGCGGAGTCGGACGGGGCCGGGACCTCGGCCGGGGCCGGCTCGTCCAGGAGGGAGGAGGAGGCGGTGGCGTAGGCCACCTTGTCCAGGATGCCTTCGCGGGCCGCGACGATGACCGGGACCAGCGCCTGGCCGGCCACGTTGGTGGCGGTGCGCATCATGTCCAGGATCGGGTCGATCGCCATCAGCAGGCCCACGCCCTCCAGCGGGAGGCCCAGCGTGGAGAGGGTCAGGGTCAGCATGACCGTGGCGCCCGTCAGGCCGGCCGTGGCGGCGGAGCCGACGACCGAGACGAAGGCGATCAGCAGGTAGTCGGTGATGCCGAGCTGCACGTCGAAGATCTGCGCGATGAAGATCGCGGCGAGCGCCGGGTAGATCGCGGCGCAGCCGTCCATCTTGGTGGTCGCGCCGAACGGGACGGCGAAGGAGGCGTACTCCTTCGGGACGCCGAGGCGCTCGGTGACCTTCTGGGTGACCGGCATGGTGCCGACCGAGGAGCGGGAGACGAAGGCCAGCTGGATGGCCGGCCAGGCGCCCTTGAAGAACTGGAGCGGGTTGACCTTGGCGACGCTCCACAGGAGCAGCGGGTACACGCCGAACATCACGAGCGCGGAGCCGACGTACACGTCGACCGTGAAGGTGGCGTACTTGCCGAGCAGGTCCCAGCCGTACGTGGCGATCGCGGTGCCGATCAGGCCGACGGTGCCGATCGGGGCGAGGCGGATGACCCACCACAGGGCCTTCTGGAGCAGCTCCAGCACGGACTCGGCGAGGTTCAGCACCGGCTGGGCCTTGCTGCCGAGCTGGAGGGCGGCGATGCCGGCGACGGCGGCGAGGAAGACGATCTGCAGGACGTTCAGCTCGGTGAACGGCGTGATGATGTCGGTCGGCACGATGCCGGTCAGGAAGTCCAGCCAGGACCCTTCGCGCTTCGGCAGCTTGCCGTCCTGCGGGGTGAGGCCGGTGCCGGAGCCCGGGTTCGTGAGCAGGCCGATGGCGAGGCCGATGGCCACCGCGATCAGCGACGTGATCATGAACCAGAGCAGGGTGCGGGAGGCGAGCCGCGCGGCGTTGTTCACCTTCCGGAGGTTCGTGATCGACACCAGGATGGCGAAGAAGACGAGCGGGGCGACGGCCAGCTTCAGGAGCTGGACGAATATGTCGCCTATCTGCTCCAGGGTCGTACCGAGCCAGCTGATCTCCTGGCTGCGGGAGACCCAGCCGAGCAGAACGCCGAGCACGAGGCCGGTGACGATCTGGGCCCAGAAGGGGAAGGAGAAGGAGGACTTCTTCGTCTCGGCCGGGGCCTTGACGGCAGGGGTCTGCGGTGACGCGGACACGGACACTCTCCGGGTGGTTCTGCGGTGTGTGCGGTGGGGTGGTGGTGATGCGGTGCGGCAACACCCGGAAAAGCCAAGAGCCGGGCGGGCGGGACCGCTGCTGTGCCAGGGCTGGTCGCGGAACTGGTCGCGGGACTCAGCGACAACAGCAACAGGCCGCGGACGCGCGGCGGCAGAGGTCGACGTGCAGGCGCGCCACGAGCGGAACGCTCGGGGTCATCTGGTGCGCGGCTGTCGTCAACATGTTGAACACGCTAACACTTCACCTTTGGGAATCTCAAAGCCTGCCTTTGGGATGGCTGGTCCACCCCGGGCCGGAAACCCCTGCGAACCCCCCGGAAAACGCCGAAAGCCCCGGCGCCGCGGGTGGTGAACCCGGCGCCGAGGCATTTCGGTGTGTGATGAAGCTAACTGGCCTACTGGCTGGCGCGCGCGGCCTCGTCGACCGCGTCGTCCTCCTGGCTGCGGTTCGCGGCGAGCTTGTCCTTCGCGCCCGCGACGCGTCCGGCAATGACCGCGGACATCTCGTCGCGCTGCTTGCGCAGCAGCACGAAGGAGAGCGGCGCGGAGATCACGAGGGCGAGCAGCACGACCCAGGCGGGGTTGGCGTCACCGAGACCGGAGGGCACCCAGCCCAGCCGGACCAGACCGGCGACGAGGACGAGGCACCCGACGAAGATCCCCAGGCGCATCGCGGTGTAACGGATCGTCGCGCTCGGCTTGAGGGACACGGTGACCCCTGCTCTCTGTGTCGTCTAGGTCGGTTTCGTGCCCGTCCAGTGAAGCACGCCGGGCCTACGGGCACGGGCCCCGGGGGTCATCGACGGGCACGAGCCGCAGCACGGACGGCGGCACCTTCAGCGCGGCCCTCTCCCGCGGATCCCACAGAACGGCCGTCCCGCCCGCGTCACCGAGCGAGAGGTAGGGGCGTACGGGGTCCAGCGCGCCTCCGTCCACGGGCACTTGGGCCACGTCCTTGACCGGACGAACACAGACCCACTCGGGCTTGATCCCGTAGTAGCGGCTCGGGGTCCCCCCCTCGGCGGCCGCGATGACCGCTTTCTGCCCGGCGGTCGAGGCCGACACGAACGCCAGGCCGACCACACCGGCCATCAGTGCGTAGACGCTCACGAACGCGACGGCGGTGTACCCCACCCAGCTGCCCGTGATCATGCGGTGCGTGTGGCGCATGTAGCCGAGAACGGCGGGGGCGATGAGCAGGACCAGCACCGCGGCCAGCAATCTGAACGTCGCCAGCAGGCGCATCGCCGCCGGGACTTCGACGTCCTCCATGTCGACGTCGAAGGCGTCCAGGTAGAAGGTGGGCAGTGACAGCCCGAGGCCGGGAAACAGGCCGGGCAGGAAGGCCAGGAGCGCGGGCAGCAGCCAGGGCAGGGTGAGCGCCCACCGCGACTGCCGCACCCAGAGCCACACCCCGGTGAGCACCAGGTAGCCGAAGCCGATCCCGATCACCACGAACCCGAAGCCCAGCCGCCGGTCGGGGGCCGTCGTGACGGCGAAGGCGCCGAAGGCTGCCGCCAGCAGGGGCGCGCTGCACCCCAACGCGAGGAGTTTCGCGCCGGAGAGCTCGGGGAGCACCCAGCGGGCGATCATGAGCGCGGCCGCCATGGCGCCGAGGAGGAACGGCAGCGGGGGCACCACCGACCAGAGCGGCCCGGCACCCCACAGCCCCGCCGTCCAGGCACCGCACACCAGCCCGACCAGTGCCGGGAACCTCATCATGCCCATCCGCCGAGAGGGACCGCGCCGCAGGGGCCAGACCGACGGCGGTGGCGGCGGCGTCACGTCCATGGAGCGGCGTACGGCCACCTCGGCCGACGGCCCGGCCACCGCGGCCGACGGCCCGGCCACCGCGGGCACCCCCGGTAGCGACCTCGCCGCGAGGATCAGGGCCTCCTCCTCACTGCCGGCCCGCACCTGACGGCCCGTGTCCCGGCTGCCCAAGGTGCGGGCGGCCCAGGCCGCCACGCTCCCCCGCCACCGGCCCGCCCGGGTCTGCGCCGGCTGCTCTCCGGCCGCCGGGGGGCGGTACACGTACCAGACGGGCAGGTCCACCGGATCCCGCTCGACGCGCTGCACCGCCTCCCCGACGAGGTCGAGCACCAGCCGGTCGGATATGACTTCGAGGTGTTCCCGGGCGGCGGTCGACGCCCGGATCGCCGATCCGGGGAACCTGACCTCGACCGTGTACCGACAGTCGGCCTCCTCCCGGGGCACGGAAACCTGTTCCTCGCGCCGGTTCAGCACCGGCCAGCCCCGGGCCTGCAGTTCGGCCTCGAACAGCGCGCAGTCCGTCGAAGTCCCCTTCAGCCGCGCCAGCGCCACGACCCGCTGGTCCCAGCGCTGCCCCGATCCCGTCACTCCCACCGCTGCCTCCCCCGCTCCCCTTCGGACCGGCGAAGCGTACTGGTGGTCAGTGCAGCGGCAGCAGCATCGTGATGTCGTCGCGGTCGTCCCCCGGGGCCACCCGGATCGCGCCGGGGACGCGGCCGACCTCCTTGTAGCCGCAGGCGGCGTAGAAGTGCTCCAGCCCCAGGCCGCCCCGGCAGCCGAGGCGGATCGCCTCGATGCCCTCCATCGTGCGGGCGGCGTCGGCGACGGCCTCCATCAGCGCGCGGCCGGCCCCGCTGCCCTGGAGGGCGGTGTCGACCATGACGGTGTAGACCCAGACCCAGTGCCGCTGCAGCCGGTGCTGGTTGGGGGCGATGACGGCCGTGGCGCGCACCCGGCCGGTCGCGTCGCGCCCGACGAGCAGGCGGCTGCGGCCTTCGGCGGCCGCGGCGAGGTGCTTGTCGACCTCGGGGCGGATGTCCTCGATGACGACGGGCGGTACGAAACCCACCGCGCCTCCCGCGTTGCTGACGTCGGTCCAGAGCGCGGCGAACTCTTCGGCCAGGGCGGGGTCGAGGGCGGGGTCGACGACCGGGTCGAAGGTGAAAGTAAGGGTCATAGGGCTAGGTTAACCATTACCTCACCTCGTGCGCAAAAGGCCCCGTCCCCCCACCGGGGGGCCGGGGCCCAAAGCGTCAGAGAGGCGGGGCGGGCGTCAGAGCCGCATCGCCTGCGGGGTCTCGCGGAGCTCCGCGTCCGGGCCGGGGTACTCGCGGATGATCTCGTAGCGCGTGTTGCGCTCGACCGGGCGGAAGCCCGCCTCGCGGATCAGTTCCAGCAGGTCTTCGCGGCCCAGCTTGTTCGGGGTGCCGTAGTTGTCCGCGTCGTGCGTGATCTTGTACTCGACGACCGAGCCGTCCATGTCGTCCGCACCGTGCTGGAGGGCGAGCTGCGCCGTCTGCACGCCGTGCATCACCCAGAAGACCTTCACGTGCGGGACGTTGTCGAAGAGCAGGCGGGAGACCGCGAAGGTCTTCAGCGCCTCGGCGCCCGTCGCCATCGTCGTGCGCGCCTGGAGCTTGTTGCGTACCTTGCCGTCCTTCATGTCCACGAAGTCGTGCTGGTAGCGCAGCGGGATGAAGACCTGGAAACCGCCGGTCTCGTCCTGCAGTTCGCGCAGCCGGAGCACGTGGTCCACGCGGTGGCGCGGCTCCTCGATGTGCCCGTAGAGCATCGTCGCCGGGGTCTTGAGGCCCTTGGAGTGCGCGAGGCGGTGGATGCGCGACCAGTCTTCCCAGTGGGTGTTGTGGTCGACGATGTGCTGGCGGACTTCCCAGTCGAAGATCTCCGCGCCGCCGCCGGTGAGGGATTCCAGACCGGCGTCGATCAGCTCGTCCAGGATGTCGGAGGCCGACATGCCGGAGATCGTTTCGAAGTGGTGGATCTCGGTCGCCGTGAACGCCTTCAGCGAGACGTTCGGCAGCGCCTCCTTCAGCGCGGAGAGCGAGCGCGGGTAGTACCGCCACGGCAGGCTGGGGTGCAGGCCGTTGACGATGTGCAGCTCGGTGAGGTTCTCGTTCTCCATGGTCTTGGCCAGGCGGACGGCTTCCTCGATGCGCATCGTGTACGCGTCCTTCTCGCCCGGCTTGCGCTGGAACGAGCAGTACGCGCACGAGGCCGTGCACACGTTCGTCATGTTGAGGTGACGGTTGACGTTGAAGTGGACGACGTCGCCGTTCTTGCGCGTGCGCACCTCGTGGGCGAGGCCGCCGAGCCAGGCCAGGTCGTCCGACTCGTAGAGGGCGATGCCGTCCTCACGGGTCAGCCGCTCGCCGGAGCGAACCTTGTCCTCCAGCTCACGCTTGAACCCAGCGTCCATGCCGGTCCTCTCCTCTGTCCTCTGTCCCCATGCCCGCCCTGCGCGGTCCGCGGCGCGGTACGTGTGCCCCACAACCGCGCCCCAACCGTACTCTCAGCGCCCTCAGGCTTCCTCCGGCAGGCCCCCGACCCGGTTCTCCCACTTGGTGGAGAGCACGATCGTCGTGCGCGTGCGCGAGACGCCCTTGGTGCTGGAGAGCTTGCGGATGATCCGCTCCAGCCCGTCCACGTCGCCGGCCCGGACCTTGAGCATGTACGAGTCGTCGCCGGCGATGAACCAGCAGTCCTCGATCTCCGAGAGGTCGCGCAGCCGGCGGGCCACGTCCTCGTGGTCCGCGGCGTCGGAGAGCGAGATCCCGATCAGCGCCGTGACGCCGAGGCCGAGCGAGGCCGCGTCCACGGTCGCGCGGTAGCCGGTGATGACCCCGGCCGTCTCCAGCCGGTTGATCCGGTCGGTGACGCTGGGGCCGGAGAGGCCCACGAGCCGGCCCAGCTCGGCGTACGAGGCGCGTCCGTTCTCACGAAGTGCCTGGATGAGCTGCTTGTCCACCGCGTCCATATACCTGGAGCCTTCCATTATTCGGCAATCCCTCAAGTTTACGTATAGAATCTAAGGTGCACAGGGTCGACACCCTGTGAATCTTTCAACAGATCAACGACGATCTGACAATTTTCAGGAGTGGTTCACCGTGTACACGATCGAGATGGCCTACGCGCACATGCGACAGCTCCAGGAGCTGGCCAACCGATCCCGCACCGACCAGCCCGTCGCCGCGCACCGCGTCGACAAGATGCGCAAGCCGGGGCGCGCCAAGAAGCGCTAAGCGCCACCGCCCGCCTCCCGGGGACGGGAGCCTCCGAGCTCCCCTTCCCACCGGCGGTACAGCCCGTGCGGCACTCCTGCCGCGTCGAGCACCCGCCCCGCGACGAAGTCCACCAGATCCTGGATGTGCGTCGCACCCGCGTAGAACGCCGGAGAGGCGGGCAGCACCACTGCGCCCGCCTCGTCCAGGCTCACCAGATGCTTCAGCGTCTGCCCGCTCAGCGGGGTCTCCCGTACCGCCACCACCAGCCGGCGCCGCTCCTTGAGCGTCACGCTCGCGACCCGCTGGAGCAGGTCCTTCGACAGGCCCAGCGCCACCCCGGCCACGCAGGCCGTGGACGCGGGCACGATCAGCATCCCCTTCACGGGGTACGAGCCGCTGCTCGGTCCGGCCGCCAGATCCCCGGCCGCCCAGTGGCGCACGCCGTCCAGGTCCGGGCGCGCGAAGGTCGCGGGCTTGCCGTCGGCCCCCCGTTCCAGCCACTCCCCCAGGTCGTCCCGCCAGTGCGCGTCGCGGAAGGCGATCCCCGTCTCGTCCAGCAGCGTCAGGCGCGAAGCCCGGCTCACCACCAGGTCCACGCTCTCGCCCGCCGCCAGCAGCCCGCGGATCACCGCCGCCGCGTACGGCGTCCCGGACGCCCCGGAAACCCCGACCACCCACGGGGTGCGCTTGCGCTCAGTCATACCTCCGAGACTATCCGGCCACCGCCGACGGGCACTGGCTAAGGTGTCCGCACGTTCAAGGGGTGGACACGGCGGAGCAGGGGACGGTGACGTCATGAGCGAGCGCGGGATGCGTCCGGCGGGTACGCGGGCGGGCCAGTGGAGCCGCAGCGGCCGGGTCGGGGCGGCGGCGAAGCTGATGCTGGGCTGGGTGGCGCTGCTGTGGCTGATCGAAGCCGTCGACTACTCCACGGGCCACGCACTGGACACCTACGGCATCACCGCGCGGGAGGCCGACGGCCTGAGCGGGATACCCCTGGCACCCTTCCTGCACTTCGGCTTCGACCACGTGGCCTCCAACAGCGTCCCGCTGCTGGTCCTCGGCTTCGTCACCGCGCTGAGCGGCATCGGCCGCTTCCTGGCCGTCTGCGCGGCCATCATCCTGGCCGACGGGTTCGCCGTCTGGCTGATCTCCCCGCCCCACAGCATCACGGCGGGCGCCTCGGGCCTGATCTTCGGCCTCTTCGGCTACCTGCTGGTCCGCGGCTTCGTGGAGCGCAGCCCGCTGGGCATCGCGGTCGCCGTGGTCATCGCCGCCGTCTGGGGCACGACCTTCCTGGCCGGAGCCCTCCCCACGGACTCGGTGGTCAGCTGGCAGGCCCACCTCTTCGGCCTCCTGGCCGGCGCGGCGGTCGCCCTGCTCGCCCGGCCGCGGCCGGAGGTGGCGGCGCTCTAGCCTGCGGCGCCGGGGTCGATGGGCAGCGCGGCCGTGTCCACGGCCCCCTTCCCGATGCCGGTCTCCACGGTGACCGTCTCCCACCTCGTAGTCGTTGCGCACGCTGCTCGGGGAGACGACCTCGATGACGAGCTCGACCAGGTCGGGCGGGTAGGCGCTGAGGTTCCGGTCGGCCTCCGCGGCAGGGACGACCGCGAGGTCACGGCCGCAGGCTAGTCAGCGGGGCAGGTCACGAACCGCCGAATCCGGCCGGGACACACGATCGAGTTACAGCGACAGCCCCCGCACCACCAGGTCGAGCAGCGCGCACACGAACAGGGCCATGCCGATGAAGCCGTTCACCGTGAAGAAGGCGCGGTTCAGGCGGGACAGGTCGTGCGGAGTGACGATGGTGTGCTCGTAGAGGAAGGCGCCGACCACGATCAGCAGGCCGAGCCAGAACAGCCAGCCCGCGTCCGTCGCCACCGCGTACCAGGCCAGCAGGCCCGTGGTGACGACGTGTGCGCCGCGCGCGCCCCACAGGGCGGCCGGGATGCCGAAGCGGGCCGGGACGGACTTGACGCCCTCCGCGCGGTCCGCGGCCACGTCCTGGCAGGCGAAGATCAGGTCGAAGCCGCCGATCCACACGCCCACCGCGAGGCCGAGGATCACCGCGTCCCAGGACCACGTGCCGGTGATCGCGATCCAGGCCCCGACCGGGCCCATCGCCTGGGCGATGCCGAGGATGGCGTGCGGGAAGTTCGTGAACCGCTTCCCGTACGGGTACACCACCATCGGCACGACCGCGATCGGCGCCAGCATCAGGCAGAGCGGGTTCAGCAGCGCCGCCGCGCCGAGGAACACGACGAGGGCGATCCCGGCCCCGGTCCAGGCGGAGCGGACCGAGACGGCGCCCGTCACCAGCTCGCGCCCGGCGGTCCGCGGGTTCCGCGCGTCGATCTCCCGGTCGATGATCCGGTTGGCCGCCATCGCGAAGGTCCGCAGCCCCACCATGCAGACGGTGACGAGCAGCAGCTTGGTCCAGTGCATCCGCTCGTCGAGCGTGTACATGGCGGTGAGCGCGGCGATGTAGGCGAAGGGCAGCGCGAAGACCGAGTGCTCGATCATCACGAGCCGCAGGAACGCCTTGACCTTGCCGCTGGCCTGCGGCGCGGGCCCGGGTCCGACGACCTCGTCGGCGGTGGTCATCATGCGAGGGTTCTCCGGAACTCTTCGAGGTCGGCCAGCAGGTCCGCCGTGGGGAGCGTGCCGAGCTCCAGGGTCCACGGGCCCGCGTCGTGGCCCTCCGGCGGGGTGACGTGGGCGGTCAGCTGCCAGGTGGTGGGAGACGGGCGCGCCTCCAGGCGCAGGAAGTTCCCGGCCTCCGCGCTGAACGGCTCGCCCGCGACTAGGGCGCGCTGGAGCTGCTCCGCGAAGTCGTCCGCCTCGATGTCCCGCGCGCCGGGCAGCTCGAAGCCGTCGCCCTCGCCGTCCTCGTCGAGCATCAGCGCCCAGACGTTGCCGGGGCCCGCGAACTCCTCGGGCGAGACGCCCGCCTCCGCGGCGGCCTCGCGGACGCCCGGGTCGGCCGGGTCGAGGCTCGGGCGCACCAGGGCCACGTACACGGTGTCGGTGCCGATGAAGAGGGCCGGGCCCCCGTCGACGGTGCTCACAGTCCGTACTCCTTCCAGCGACTGTCGACCAGGGCCGCGGTCGCGGGGTCGGACTCGACCATGTCAGGCCAGCCGCCGTCCCGGGTGTAGCCCTCGGTCGGCAGCTTCTTCGTGGCGTCGATGCCCGCCTTGCCTCCCCAGAACTGCTGGTAGGAGGCGTGGTCCAGATGGTCCACCGGGCCCTCCACGACGGTGAGGTCGCGGGAGTAGTCCGTATTGCCGAGCGCCCGCCAGGAGACCTCGTGGAGGTCGTGGACGTCGCAGTCCTTGTCCACCACGATGATCAGCTTGGTCAGCGACATCATGTGCGCGCCCCAGATGGCGTGCATGACCTTCTGCGCGTGCTTCGGGTACTTCTTGTCGATCGAGACGATCGCGCAGTTGTGGAAGCCGCCCGACTCGGGGAGGTGGTAGTCCACGATGTCCGGGACGATGATCTTGAGGAGCGGCAGGAAGAAGCGTTCCGTCGCGCGTCCCAGCGGGCCGTCCTCCGTCGGCGGCCGGCCGACGACGATCGACTGGATCAGCGGACGCTTCCGCATCGTCACGCAGTCGATCTTCAGCGCGGGGAACGGCTCCTGCGGGGTGTAGAAGCCGGTGTGGTCGCCGAAGGGGCCCTCGGGGAGCGTCTCCCCGGGCTCCAGCCAGCCCTCGATGACCACCTCGGCGTGGGCCGGGACCTGGAGCGGGACCGTCTTGCAGTCCACCATCTCGATCCGCTTGCCCGCCACGAACCCGGCGAAGAGGTACTCGTCGATGTCGCCCGGCAGCGGCGCGGTCGACGCGTACGTCACGGCCGGCGGGCAGCCGAAGGCGATCGCGACCGGCAGCCGCTCACCGCGCGCCGCGGCCACCGCGTAGTGGTTGCGGCTGTCCTTGTGGATCTGCCAGTGCATGCCGATGGTGCGCTTGTCGTGGCGCTGGAGGCGGTACAGGCCGAGGTTGCGCACGCCCGTCTCCGGGTGCTTGGTGTGCGTCAGGCCGAGGTTGAAGAAGGACCCGCCGTCCTTGGGCCAGGTGAAGAGGGCCGGCAGCTGGTCCAGGTCCACGTCGTCGCCGGTGAGGACGACCTCCTGGACGGGCGCGGACTCGCCCTTCACCTTCTTCGGCGGCACGTGCACCATCGAGCCGAGCTTGCCGAAGGCCTCGCGGACGCCGATGAAGCCCTGCGGCAGCTCCGGCTTGAGCAGGCCGCCGATCTTCTCGCTGATCTCGGCGTACGACTTCAGCCCGAGGGCCTTCAGCAGGCGCCGGTCGGTCCCGAAGACGTTCATGGCCAGCGGCATCGCCGAGCCCTTGACGTTCTCGAAGAGCAGCGCGGGTCCGCCCGCCTTGTTCACTCTGTCGACGATCTCCCCGACCTCTAGGTACGGGTCCACTTCGGCCTTGATGCGCTTGAGGTCGCCCTCCCGCTCGAGGGCCCGGAGCAGCGAGCGGAGATCGTCGTAAGCCATGCGGGCAATTGTGGCATCCCCGCTCAGAGCCCGAACCGCGGCGGGCCCTCTACCCTGGAAGAGTCCACGGCGGACCTGCCCGGTCCGCGCCGTTCTTCTGGGGGTCGGTCCCACACCGTGCTGCGCTATCTGCCGTTCCTGCTGATCATCGCGCTGACCATCTACACGTTCATCGACTGCCTGAACACGCCGGAAGAAGAGGTCAAGCACCTTCCGAAGGTCGTCTGGGTCCTGATCATCCTGCTCTTCTCGATCGTCGGTCCGGTGGTGTGGCTGTTCGCGGGCAAGAAGCGGGTGCCCGGCGGCGCCGGCGGCCGGCCGCGCCCGGGCCGCCGCACGTGGGTGGCCCCCGACGACAACCCGGAGTTCCTGAAGTCCCTGCGCAAGGAGCGGGACGAGAAGGAGAAGGACAAGGAGTAGGGCCAGGAGTAGGACGAGGAGTGGGGCCGGGCAAGGCCCGGTCCCGTCCTACGGGGCTGCGGCGCCCGTCCGCGCCGCCGCGCGCTGCGCCGCCTGCGCGAAGGCCCGTACGGCCCCGGTGTCCTCGCCCGCGCGCCAGACCAGCCCGTACCCGACCGGGTCGGCGTCGGCCACGGGCACGTGGGTGACGCCCGGCCGGGCGTGGTAGGCCGCGGCGTGGGCCGAGGTCAGCAGGGCGCCCTGACCGGCGGCGACCAGCATCAGGGCCTCCTGGAGGTTCGTCACCTCCGGGCCGCGCCGGATCGGCCGCCCGGCCGGGGTGCGCGCAGGGGCCTGGTGCTCGCGCAGGTACGCGGGCAGGTCCCCGGCGATCGACAGCAGCGCGACCTCCGCCAGCTCCTCCAGCGTCACCGATGTCCGCGCGGCCAGCGGGTGCCCGGCGGCCACGGCCAGCGCCCGGGCCTCGCTCAGCAGCGTCGGCCCCTCCCCCAGGTCGGGCTCGCGCACCGGGAACTCCGCGAAGGCCACGTCGAAGTCCCCGCCGCGCAGTTGCCCGTAAGGGTCGGAGAGCGGCACTTCGCACACCTCGACGATCAGTCCGGGGTGACTGGTGCGCAGGTCCTGCGCGGCCCGCAGGACGAGTTCGCCCGCGGGCGGGGTGGTGAAGCCGACGTGCAGCACCCCGCCCGCGGCGCGGGCCGTCGCCGCGGCCCGGTCCAGGGCGGCGGCGATGCCGCGGTGGTGGGGTTCCAGGTCGGCGCGGAGCTGGGCTCCGAGCGAGGTGAGGGCGACGCTGCGGCTGGTGCGCAGGAACAGCCGGGCGCCGACGCGCCGTTCGAGGCGCTGCACGAGCTGGCTGACGCGGGCCCTGGAGAGCAGCATGCGCTCGGCGGTGCGACCGAAGTGCAGCTCCTCGGCCAGGATCAGGAAGCAGTCGAGCTCGTCGCGATCGGTAAGCACGGCTGAACGAACGTTCAGATCTTCGGCGTTGTTCCCGGTCGAGCGGCGGACGAAGGTAGTTGAGCCGGCAACTTCTGCTCCTGCTCCTCTTCCTTCGAGCCCTTCCGCTCCTCCGTCCTGCGAGGTCCCATCATGGATTCAACGGCATCAACGAGCCCCACCGCAACGATCCGCGGGCGCCGGCTCGGCGTCCTGCTCGTCCTGGCCGGCGCCATCTTCCTCGAAGGCATCGACGTCGCGATGCTGAACGTGGCCCTCCCGTCCATCCGCGCCGACCTCGGCCTCGAAACCGGCACGCTCCAGTGGGTGATGAGCGCCTACGTGCTCGGCTACGGCGGCTTCATGCTGCTCGGCGGCCGCGCGGCCGACCTCTTCGGCCGCCGCCGGATGTTCATCGGCTGGCTGACGGTGTTCCTGCTCTTCTCCGGGCTCGGCGGGCTCGCCACCGAGGGCTGGCAGCTGATCGCCGCCCGCTTCGTGACCGGGGTCGCCGCCGCCTTCATGACCCCGGCGGGCCTCTCCGTCATCACCACCGGCTTCGACGAGGGGCCCCAGCGGGAGAAGGCGCTGCTCGTGTACTCGGGCACGGCCGCCGCCGGGTTCTCCGTCGGGCTGGTCGCGGGCGGGCTGCTGGCCTCGGTGGGCTGGCGCTGGGTGTTCTTCGCTCCCGTGGCGCTGGCCGCGCTGATCCTGGCGGGCGCACTGGCCTTCGTACCGAAGGAGCCGAAGGCCGCGTCGGCCGTGCGCCGGGAGCGGGGCCGGATCGACGTGTGGGGCGGGGTGCTGGTGACCGCGGGTGCGGTCCTGCTCGTCCTCGGCGTCGAGGAGATCTCGGTACCGGCCGTGCTCGCCGGGATCGCGCTGCTCGGGGCGTTCGTCCTCGTCGAGCGGCGCACGGCCGAACCGCTGGTCCGGCTCGGCGTCCTGCGCTCGCCCGGGCTGCTGCGGGCCAACGCGGCGGCGCTGCTGTTCTCGGCCGCGTTCTTCGGCTTCCAGTTCCTCGTGGTGCTCTACCTCCAGGAGCTGCGCGGCTGGTCGACGCTCCAGACCAGCCTGGCCATGCTGGTGATCGGGATCGACGCGGTCCTGTCCCCGACCGTGGTGCCGAAGCTGGTGGCGCGGTACGGGAACGGCCAGCTGATCTTCGGCGGCCTGCTGCTGGCGGCGCTGGCGTACGGGCTGTTCCTGCCGCTGGGCGCCGACTGGTCCTACCTGCTCATGCTGCCGAGCCTGGTCCTGCTCGGACTCGCCTTCGCCCTGGTCTACGGGCCGCTGACCATCGTCGCCACCGAGGGGGTCGCGGAGGAGGAGCAGGGCCTGGCGGGCGGCCTCCTCTACACGGCGTTCCAGTTCGGCGCGGCGCTCGGGCTGGCCGGGGTGACGGGGGTGGCGGCCGGCGCCGCGGACCCCCTGACGGGGTACCGGGCGGCGCTGCTCGTCCCCTTCGCGGCCGCCCTGGTGGCCGCGGCCGTCAGCCTGCCGGGGCTCCGGCGGGGCTCACACCGCCCAGGGCAGGAGCCGGGTGCCCTCGGTGCCGGGGACGCAGACGAGGCCGTCGGCGCGCATGGCGACGTACACCTCGGTGTCCGCCAGGGCGTGGACGTGGCGCAGGACGTCCGGGGGTAGCACCACGGCCTCGCCCGCGGCGACCTTCTCGGTCCGGCCGCCGCAGGTGACGTCCAGGGCTCCGACGGTGACCGTCCAGACCTGCTCCCGGCTGACGGAGTGCTCGGGGCCGGTGATCCCGGCGGGGATGGCGGCGTGCCAGGTGCTCAGCTCGGCGCTTCCCCGGCTGGGAGAGGCGTAGCCGGTCATGGTCGCGTTCGGGGTGGTGATGACCTGGTCGGGGGACGGGGTGATGACGCGCACGGCAGGTCCTTCGCTTTCTCCGGCAGGGTGAGTCAAGCTACTTTACTCACACGAGTAAAGCAGCTTGACTCACCTGTGTCACCATGTTTCCGTGACCGACCACGACACCTCCGGCCAAGACACCGCCGAACCGGACATCGAACTGGCCTTCCTCCTCGGCCTCGGCTTCCAGCTCCTCCTCGGCGAGTTCACCCGCCGCCTCGACGAGGCCGGGTACGCCGACGGCCTGCGCCCCCTGCACGGCATGGCCTTCCAGGCCCTGGGAGCCTCCGGCGCCACCGCGACCGAGCTCGCCGAACGGCTCGGGGTGACCAAGCAGGCCGCCGGGCAGCTCGTCGACGACCTGGAGCGGCGCGGCTACCTGCGCCGCACCCCGCACCCCGAGGGCGGCCGGAAGAAGCTCGTCGTCCTGACGGAGGCCGCGACCGCCCACCTGGGGGCCGCTGGCCGGGTCCTGCACGAGCTGGAGGCCGAACTCGGCCGCGACAGCGTCGACCTCGCCGCCCTGCGCACCGAACTGGGCCGCCTGGTCCGCACCCTGAACGGGGACGGCCCCCTCCCGGCGCTGCGCCCTTCCTGGTGACGGACGGCCCCCTCCCGGAAAACGCCGGAGGGGCCGGGCGCCTTTCGGCTGCCCGGCCCCTCCGGCCGTCGGTCCATCGGTCCTGCGTGTCTACGGGTCAGACGCCCGCGTACGAGTGCTTGCCGCTCAGCAGGATGTTCACGCCGTAGTAGTTCCAGATCCAGCAGGCGAACGCGAAGAGCGCGAGGTACGCGGCCTTGCGGCCCTTCCAGCCGGCCGTGGCACGGGCGTGCAGGTAGCAGGCGTACGCCACCCAGGTCACGAAGGACCAGACCTCCTTGGGGTCCCAGCCCCAGTAGCGGCCCCACGCGTCGCCGGCCCAGATCGCGCCCGCGATGATCGTGAAGGTCCACAGCGGGAAGACGGCCGCGTTGATGCGGTACGAGAACTTGTCGAGCGAGGCCGCCGACGGGAAGCGCTCCCAGACCGAGGTGGCGAACTTGCCCGGCTTGCCGCCGCGCGCGAGCTTCGCCTCGTAGCCGTCGCGGAAGAGGTACATGACCGCGCCGGCCGCGCCGATGTAGAAGACCGCACCGCAGATGATCGCGGTGGAGACGTGGATCAGCAGCCAGTACGACTTCAGCGCGGGGACGAGCTGGTCGCTGTCGGTGTAGAGCACGGTGGTGGCGATGCCCAGGTCCAGCAGGACCGTGGTGACCAGGAACAGGCCGAGCCAGCGGACGTTCTTCTTCAGCGCGAGGAGCAGCAGGTACGCGCCGACGGCCACCGTGGAGAAGGTGATCGAGAACTCGTACATGTTGCCCCAGGGGGCGCGCTCCACCGACATCGCGCGGGCGACGACCCCGCCCCCCGCGAGCAGGAAGCCGAGGGTGGTCAGCGAGATCGCGATGCGCCCGTACAGGTCTCCCTGGACGGTGCCGCCGGCCGCGCCGGGGCCGTCCGGGACGTCACGGGTGCCGGCGGCGCTGCGCGTGACCACCTTGGGCTTGTCGAGGACGGCGGTGCCCCCGGTTTCACCGGCTCCACCGGAGCTTCGCGCCCCCTTCTGCCGCACCTGGACCGCAGGGGCGGCGGACGCGGCCCCGGGGTTGGTGAGCGCGGCAGCCGTACGGGCCACCTTGCTGCGGCTGCCGAAGATCCACTCGGCGATGTGGGCGAAGAAGGCGAGGGTGTAGACCGCCATCGACGCGTAGATCAGGTTGTTGCTGAGGTGAGCCAGGCTCTCGTTGGCTGCGGCCGCGAGCTGCATCACGCGCGCTCCCCTTCGACTTCTTCGGCTTCGGCAGGTTCGGGTCCGTCGTCGGCGACGGGTGGCGCGGGCGCCGCGGACGGCGCCTGCTCGTGGAGCGCGCCGGCCAGGACCGCCAGCTCCTCCGGAATCTTGGCGGACTCGCTGCGGCCCAGGCCCGCCATCTCGACGACGGTCACGCCGTCCTCGCCGCGGACCGCGCGCACCCAGATCCGGCGGCGCTGAATGAAGAGCGAGCCCGCGAGTCCCGCGATGGCGGCGACGGCGCCCGCGAGCGCGAGACCGCTGCCGGGCTGATGGGTGATCGAGAAGGTCGCCCAGCGCTCGATGCCCTCGAACTTCACGGTGCCCTGGCCGCCGGGCAGTTCCATGCTCTCCCCGGGCAGCATCCGCTTCGCGAGCGGCTGGCCGTCCTCGGTCTTGAACTGCTCCATCTTGGAGGTGTCCAGCTGGTACACGTTCTGCGGGAGGCCCGAGTCCACGCCGAGGCTGCCGTGCCACGCGTTCAGCGCGAGAGCCGGGAAGTCCAGCTCCGGGAACTGCGAGAACATCGTGCCCTGGCCGGCGCCCGCGAAGGTCGGCACGAACATCGCGGCGAAGCCGAGCTGCGTCGTCTTCCCGTCCTTGTCCTTGTAGCCGTCGGTGACCTTGATGGCGCCGGTGGAGGTGAGGTTGCCGTCCTGCGGCAGCATCGGCACGGCGTCCTTGTAGATCACCTTGCCGGTGGAGTCGGTCACCGAGATGACCGGCGCGTAGCCGTGGCCGAGCAGGTAGACCTTGGAGCCGTCCACCTCCATCGGGTGGTTGACCTGGATCTCGCGCTTCTCCGGCGTGCCGTGCGCGCCGTTGGTGAAGGTGACGTACGCCTTGAAGTCGCGCGGGGTGCCCTTCTGCGGGCCCGTGCGCTCGAAGGTCGCGTCGAACTTGTCCAGGGTGAAGGAGAAGGGCGGCAGGTCGTCGGGGTCGAAGAGGCCGCCGGACTTGAAGTCGTCGTACTGGGTGAGCGTGTTCGAGAAGCCCTTGCCGCGCAGGACGAGCTTGCCGCCCTCGGACTTGAAGTACTGGCCCCAGGCGAAGGCGATCAGCATGACGATCAGCGCCACGTGGAAGATCAGGTTCCCGGCCTCGCGCAGGTAGCCCTTCTCGGCCGAGACCGATCCCGACCCCGATCCCGACCCCGATCCCGACCCGGATCCCGCACCGGCCTCCGTACGGAAGCGCCGACGGCGGAGCAGGCCGTGCGCGGTGGCGAGCACCTCGTCCGGGGAGCTGTCCGTGCGCCACGTCGTGTACGCGGGCATCCGGTTCAGCAGCTTGGGCGCGGCCGGCGGCCGGCCGGTGAGCTGGCCGACGAACTGCCAGGAGCGCGGCAGGATGCAGCCGATCAGCGAGATGAACAGCAGCAGGTAGATCGCGGAGAACCACACCGAGCTGTAGACGTCGAAGAGCTGGAGCTTCTCGGCGACGCCGACCCAGGAGGCGTGCTCCTTCTTCCAGGCGGCGACCTTCATCAGGTCGACCTGGTTCTGCGGGATCAACGAGCCCGGGATCGATGCCAGGGACAGCATGAAGAGCAGGATCAGCGCCACCCGCATCGAGGTGAGCTGCCGCCAGAACCAGCGGGCCCAGCCGAGCACCCCGATGCCCACGGGGCCGCCGGGGGCGTCCTCCAGCGGGGCGGTGGACAGCTGCGCGCCGGCGGCGGCCTCCGCGGAGGCTTCGGCGGAGGCGGCTGCTTCGGCGGAAGCGGAATCCGCGGAATCCGCGGAATCCGGGGCATCGTGCGGCGCCTCGGCGGACGCCTTGTCGGTCTTACTCATGTCCGTGTAGTCCTCAGATCCCCACCGTGAAGCCGCTGGTCCAGCTCTGCATGTCGCTGACGATGCTGCTCCACATTCCTGTGACGAGCAGCAGACCGGTCAGGATCAGCATGCCGCCGCCGATCCGCATCACCCATGCATAGTGCTTCTTCACCCAGCCGAAAGCGCCGAGCGCCTTGCGGAAGGCGAGCGCGGTGGCGATGAACGGCAGCCCCAGTCCCAGGCAGAAGACCACGGTCAGCAGCGCGCCGCGGCCGGCGGTCGCCTGGTCCAGGGAGAGGGTGCCGACGGCCGCGAGGGTCGGGCCCATGCAGGGGGTCCAGCCGAGCCCGAAGAGCACGCCGAGCAGGGGTGCGCCGAGCAGGCCGACGGTCGGCTTCTTGTGGAAGCGGAACTCGCGCATCGTCAGACCGGGGATGGCGCCCATGAAGAACAGCCCGAGCAGGATCACCAGCCCGCCGAGGACCCGGGAGATGACGTCCTTGTTCGCGTCGAGGGTCTGTCCGAAGTAGCCGAACAGCGCGCCGGTCGAGACGAACACGGCCGTGAAGCCGAGGACGAACAGGCTCGCACCGCCCAGCATCCGCCCGCGCCGGGCCTCGGCGAGGTCGGCTCCGCCGACGCCGGTCACGTAGGAGAGATAGCCCGGGACGAGCGGCAGCACGCAGGGCGAGAAGAAGGAGACCAGCCCGGCGAACAGGGCGATCGGCAGGGCGAGCAGCAGCGCGCCGTTGAGGACGGTCGTGTTCACGCCGGTCGGTTCGGCGGCGAGCACGGCCCCCGGGAGCGCGGAGAGTGCGGTGACCACGAGGTCACTTCTCCGCGAGGACCGGGTCGATCATCGAGCGCAGCTGCGCCTCGTTGACCGCGGCCAGGGTGCGGGCGGCGATCTTCCCGTCCTTGTCGAGGATGAGCGTGGAGGGGATGGCCTGCATGTTGAGCGTGCCCTTGGAGAACCGGAGCATCAGCTTGCCGTCCGGGTCGAAGAGGCTCGGGTAGGTGATCCCGTAGGTCTCTTCGAAGGAGGCCGCGTTCTGCTGGGTGTTGTCGCGGGTGTTGATGCCGACGAAGGCGACGGGCTGCCCGGCCGCTTCCAGCTCCTTGGAGACCTTCGCGAAGTACGGGGCTTCGGCCCGGCACGGCGGGCACCAGGAGCCCCAGACGTTGAGGACGACGACCTTGCCCTTGAGGGTGGTGGTGTCCAGCGTCTTGCCGTCCACGGTCTCGCCGTCGAGCTTGGGCGCGTCCGCGCGCTTGCCCTTGGCGACGGTGGAGATGCCGTTGGCGCCGATCACGTAGTTGCCTCCGGCGGACCCGGAGGGTTTGCTGCCGCCGTCCGCATCGGTGCACGCCGTGAGGGTGAGGGCGCTCGCGAGGGTCACCGCGGTCAGCAGGATGGTGCGGCCGCTGGTCGAGCGGCTGCGGCGGGGGGCGCGGCTAAGGCTCATGTGAAAAGTTTCGCATGTGCGGTTTGCGGATCTTCCGCACCCCCCGGGGGTCTGTTAAGCCGCTGGTCAGGTACTGACCGGGGGCGGGTCAGGCCGCCGTGAGATACGTGCCCCAGCCACCGGTCGGCGCCTGGCCGGGGCCGAGCGTGCGCAGTTTGGCCAGCACCTTGGGGTCCTGGACGTCCAGCCAGTCGGCGAACTGCCGGAAGGATACGAGGCGTACGTCCTTTTTGTCCGCCATGCCCTTGAGGGCCTCCTCGACGGCGTCCATGTAGATGCCGCCGTTCCACTGCTCGAAGTGGTTGCCGATGAACAGGGGTGCGCGGTTGGTCTCGTAGGCCCGCTTGAAACCGCCCAGGTAGGCGGCGGTGGCCTGGGTGCGCCAGGCGGGGTAGTTGGACGGGACGCCCTTGGTGGTGTTCTTGGACTGGTTCGCGAGGATGTTGTAGTCCATCGAGAGCACCTCGAAGGAGTGCCCGGGGAAGGGCAGCGACTGCAGCGGCAGGTCCCACAGGCCGCCGCGCTTGACCGGCCACTGCTGGAGGCCGCCGGGCGAACTGGAGTCGTAGCGCCAGCCCAGCTTCTGGGCGGTGGGCAGCAGGTTGTCCTGGCCGAGCAGGCAGGGGGTGCGGGCGCCGGTCAGCTCCTTGCGGTAGTCGAAGGGCAGCGGTTCGACGTCGGTCCAGCCGGTGTTGGTGCGCCAGTTGGTGACGAAGGACACGGCCTGGTCGATCTCGCTCTGCCAGTCCTCCGGGGTCCACTTCCCGACCGAGCCGGAGCCCCCGCAGAAGTGCCCGTTGAAGTGGGTGCCTATCTCGTGGCCGTCGAGCCAGGCCTCACGGACGCACTTGAGGGTGTTGCGGACGTTCTCGTCCTTGAGGTACCCGATGTCGGAGGCGCCGACGGGGTTCTTCGGCGGGCGGTAGAGGTCCTTCTTCGACTCGGGCAGGAGGTAGATGCCGGAGAGGAAGAAGGTCATCGCCGCGCCGTGGTCCTTGGCGAGCTTGAGGAAGCGGGGGAAGAGGCCGTTGCCGATCTCGCCCGCGCCGTCCCAGCTGAACACCACGAACTGGGGCGGGGTCTCGCCCGGCTGGAGGGGTACGGGGGCGGCCGGCTGGTGCGGCTGCGGCCCCGTGTCGGCGGTGGATCCGTCACCGATGACCTTGACCGCCGGGCCGCTCGGGGCGGCGGCCTGCGGGGCGCCCGACGGGTTGACCGGTCCCGGGTTGCCCGAGCCGGACGACCCGCCGACACTGCAGCCGGCCACGCCGGCCGCGGCGGCGGCCCCAAGTCCGAGTCCGAGCACTCCTCTTCGGCTGAAGCCGCGCATATCGCTCATGCAGTTCATACAAACGGACATTTCGGCGAAGTCCAGAGGCGACACAACCGAATCAGGCAACTTGTATGAAATTAGGCCCAGTCTTGACCAAGCCGGGGCTGGGACCGGAGCAGCCGGGGCCTTGGCGTAGCCGGGGCCCGCGCTCCTAGGAGCCGGCCCCGGCAAACCCCGTCACGGCCCGGCCAGGGCCTACGCGCCGAACGCCTTGGACTTGCCCTTCACCGGCTTCGCCCCCGCGAGGAGGTGCGACGGGACCAGGTCCCGGGCCGGCTCGCTGTAGCCCACCGACACCAGCGTGTCGCCCTGGTACGTGAACGAGGTCAGCGAAGCCAGCGTGCACTGGCGGCGGCGCGGGTCGTGCCACAGCCGCCGCTTCTCCGCGAAGCTCCGTACGATCCAGATCGGCAGCTGGTGGCTGACCGCCACCGCCTCGTGGCCGCGGGCCGCGTCACGGGCCGTCTCGATCGCGCTCATCATCCGCACGACCTGCTCGACGTACGGCTCGCCCCAGGACGGCTTGAACGGGTTCGTCAGGTGCTTCCAGTTCGCGGGCCTGCGCAGCGCGCCGTCACCGACCCCGAAGGTCTTGCCCTCGAAGACGTTGCCGGCCTCCAGGAGGCGGGCGTCGGTCGCCAGGTCCAGCCCGTGCGACTTGGCGATCGGCGCGGCCGTCTCCTGGGCCCGCTCCAGCGGGGAGGCCACGACGTAGGTCACGTCCCGGTTCTCCAGGTGCTCCGCGACCCGGTCCGCCATCTTGCGGCCCAGCTCGGAGAGGTGGTAGCCGGCGCGGCGCCCGTAGAGGACCCCGTCCGGGTTGTGCACCTCGCCGTGGCGGACCACGTGGACGACGGTGATCTCGTTGCCACCGGCTGCGGCGCTCATGCGGTGGCCTCCGCGGCGGCCCGGGCGGCGGCCGGCAGGGCGGCCGCGATGCGCTCGATCGCCTTGTCGTCGTGGGAGGTGGACACGAACCACGACTCGAACGCGGAGGGCGGCAGATAGACGCCCTGCGCCAGCATCGAGTGGAAGAAGCCGTTGAAGCGGAAGGCCTCCTGTTTCTTCGCGTCGTCGTAGTTCCTGACCTCGTCCTCCGTGAAGAACACGGAGAACATGTTCGAGGCCGTCTGCAGCCGGTGCGCGACGCCCTCCTTGGTGAGCGCCTCGGTGACCAGCGCCTGGACCTGGAGCGACACGGCGTCGACCTTCTCGTACGCCGCCTCGTCCAGCAGCCGCAGCTGCGCCAGACCGGCGGCCGTCGCGATCGGGTTACCGGACAGCGTGCCCGCCTGGTAGACGGGACCGGCGGGGGCGAGGTGCCCCATCACGTCGGCCCGGCCGCCGAAGGCCGCCGCCGGGAAGCCGCCGCCCATGACCTTGCCGAAGGTCATCAGGTCGGGCTTGACCCCGTCCACGCCGTACCAGCCGGCGCGCGAGGTACGGAAACCCGTCATGACCTCGTCGGAGATGTACAGGGCGCCGTTCGCCCGGCACAGGTCGGCGAGCCCCTGGTTGAAGCCCTCCCCCGGGGTCACGACGCCCATGTTGCCGGGCGCGGCCTCGGTGATCACGCAGGCGATCTCGCCGGGGTGCGCGGCGAAGGCCGCCCGGACCGCTTCGAGATCGTTGTAGGGGAGCACGATCGTGTCCCCGGCCTGCGCGCCCGTCACCCCGGGGGTGTCCGGCAGCGCGAAGGTCGCGAGCCCGGAGCCCGCGGCGGCCAGCAGCGAGTCCACGTGGCCGTGGTAGCAGCCGGCGAACTTCACGATCTTGGCGCGGCCGGTGAACCCGCGGGCGAGGCGGATCGCGGACATGGTCGCCTCGGTCCCGGAGGACACCAGGCGGACCTGCTCCACGGGCTCGATCCGCGCGACGATCTCCTCGGCGAGCGCGACCTCCCCCTCACCGGGGGTACCGAAGGAGGTGCCGCGGACGACGGCGGCCTGGATGGCCTCCACCACGGCCGGGTGGGCGTGGCCGAGGATCATCGGCCCCCACGAGCAGACGAGGTCGACGTACTCGCGCCCGTCGGCATCGGTCAGGTACGGACCGGTACCGGACACCATGAACCTGGGCGTTCCGCCCACGGCGCGGAAGGCGCGCACGGGGGAGTTCACGCCGCCAGGCGTCACGAGGGACGCGCGGTCAAAGAGAGTCTGCGAGACTTTGGCTTCATACGGGTACGGGTAGCTCACACCAGCCATGGTCTCAGAGGCCGCGACTGACTTGCGGACGGGCGTTTCACCGCGCCACCCCGGGGGAGGTCACTGCCATGATGATCAGGCTGCGTGGCGGGGGTCACGGGGCCGGGGCAGGCAAGACCAGTCGGGTGGAGATATGCAACGCGGTGGTGGACCGGGCGAGGGCACGGACGGCCTGGACCCGCAGCGCGCCCGCGAACGGCGCCGCGGCAAGCACCGCCGTCGCGCGACGGACGCGGCAGAACCCGTACCGGGCCCCACGCAGGACCCCGACGGCCTCCCCAGGGGCCGCGGCATGGGCGTGACGTACAAGTACTTCGGCGCCCCCGACGGGGCCACGGCCGCGCGCGTCCCGGTGACGATGCGGCCGGAGGAGCTGGGCGGCGACGAGCTCGGCATGGGCGGCATGTTCTCCAAGATCAAGCCGGAGACCGTCGCGGCGATGGTCCTGACCGGCATCGAGGGCATACCCCTGCACAAGGTGCCCCCGCTGGAGCTGGTCGTCCTCCACCCCGACTACGCCGTCGTGAAACTCCCGATGACCGTCGTCGACCCGCTGCGCGGCATCGGCGAGGAATCGGTCGGCGCCGCCGCCTTCATCTGGTCCACGGTCCCCGACCGCGGCGGCCCCCGCGACGCCTTCAACGTCTACCAGCTGCTCCACGAGTGGCAGGATTTCAGCCATCGCCTCCACGAAGCGGGGCACCAGCCGTACTGCCTGGTCTGGCCGTAGGCCGGGGCGCGGCTCGGGCCGCTGCTCGGGCCCCAGGCCGGGACGTGACGCAGGCCGTGGCTCGGATCGTCGGGACGACAGCTCGGGCCGTCGGGGCGACACCTCAGGCCGTCGGAGCGACAGCTCAGGCCGTCGGAGCGACAGCTCAGGCCGTCAGGACGATGCGGCCGCGCGTGCCCGGGTCCGCGAGCTGGGCGTGGGCCTTGGCGGCCTCCGCCAGCGGGAAGGTGCGCGCCACCCTGAGCGCCAGCTCCCCCGCGTCGACCAGCGTCACCAGCCGGGCCAGATGGGCGCCGTCCGCCGCCACCTCCTGCTCCACCACGCGGACGCCCCGCTCCGCCGCCGGGGCCGCGCCGGGGATCAGGCCGACGTAGGCGCCGCCGTCGCGGACGAAGGCCAGGGCCGGCCCGCCGAGGACCGCCGTGTCCACGACCCCGTCCACGGCCTCGGCCGGAGCCCCGCCGCGCGGGACGAAGCGGGCCGCGCCCAGGGACCGTACGAGCTCCTCGTCATCGGCTCCCGCCAGGGCCGTCACCACGTAGCCGGCCCGCGCCGCCAGTTGGACCGCCAGCCCGCCGACCGCCCCCGCCGCGCCCGTGACCAGGACCGAAGCCCCCGGGGCCAGTTCCAGCAGGTCCACCGCACGGGCGGCGGTCAGGCCGCTCAGCGGCAGCGCCGCCGCCGTCACGTCGTCCACGCTCGCGGGGGCCGGAGCCAGCGCCGACGCGTCGAGCACCACGTACTCGGCGTGCGTACCGAGCGGCTTGACCGTCCCGTAGTGCAGGCCGACCACCCGGTCGGCCACCGCCCAGCCGCTCACCTGCGCACCGAGCTCCTCGATCTCCCCCGCCACGTCCCACCCGAAGCCCAGCCGCTGCCCCTCGCCGCCGAAGACACCGGCCCGTACCGCGCCGTCGACCGGGTTCAGGCCGGCCGCCCGGACCCGGACGCGGACCTGCCCGGCGCCCGGCCGCGGGATCGGAACCCGGACGACCTCGACCCGCTCGGGTCCGCCGAAGCCCTCGGCCACTGCCGCCGACATCATGCTGCTGCTCATCGTCATCGCCTCTTCCGCAGGCTCGCTCTCTCGTTCCGGTGTTCCCGGTGAGAACTAACCTAGGGAGAGTTACTCTCGATTCGTAAGTACGTACCTCGGAGTGCGTACCCGACCCGGAAGTGGGGCACCCATGGCCACCCGTACCGCCGAGGCCCACCGCGAAGAGGCCCGCGCCGCCTACGACGCCTTCCTCAAGGAGTGCCCCACCGCCCAGCTCCTGGCCCGCATCAGCGACAAGTGGGTCGGCCTCATCGTCAGCGCACTCGGCCAGGCCGAGGACCGGACCATGCGCTACAGCGAGCTCGGCCGCAAGATCCCCGGCGTCAGCCAGAAGATGCTGACCCAGACCCTGCGCTCCCTGGAGCGCGACGGCCTCGTCGCCCGCACCGTCACGCCCACCGTCCCCCTCCGCGTCGACTACCGGCTCACCGAACTCGGCAGCAACCTCGGCTGCCTGCTCAGCTCCGTGAAGCAGTGGGCCGAGAACCACTTCGACGAGGTCAGCGCCCACCGCGAACGGCACGACGCGGAGGCCGCGGGCGCGGATGCGGGCGCAGCCGCGGGCGCGGACGCGGCCGCGTAAATCCGCCGCCGGACCCCGCCCCTCGATGGCATATTGGGCCCCGTGAACGGACCAGGCATTCAGCTCACCCTCGCCCCCGAACTGCACGTGTTCGCCGCGCCCGCGCGCCGCGGCACCCGCGTGCCGACGACCACCGACGGAGTCTCCAGCCTCGGCCACGTCGTCGAATCGGTCGGCGTCCCGCTCACCGAAGTCGGCCGTATCCTCGTCGACGGCGCCGAGACGCCGCTCGCCCACGTGCCCCGGGCCGGCGAATCCGTGGAAGTCTTCGGCGTCGACCGCCCCCAGCAGCTCCCCGGCGTCCCCGGAACCACCCCGCTGCGCTTCCTCCTCGACGTCCACCTCGGCACCCTCGCCCGCCGCCTGCGGCTCCTGGGCGTGGACGCCGCGTACGAGAACGAGGACATCGGCGACCCGGCCCTGGCCACCCGCTCCGCCGCCGAGCAGCGCGTCCTGCTCTCCCGCGACCGCGGACTGCTGCGCCGCCGCGAACTGTTCGCCGGCGCGTACGTCTACAGCGACAACCCGGACGAGCAGGTCCGCGACATCCTGGGCCGGTTCGCCCCGGCCCTCGCCCCGTGGACCCGCTGCACCGCGTGCAACGGGACCCTGCGCGAGGCCGACAAGGAGAGCGTCGGCGACCGGCTGGAGAGCGGCACGCAGCGCTCGTACGAGGTCTTCGCCCAGTGCACCGACTGCGAGCGCGTCTACTGGCGCGGCGCCCACCACGCCCGGCTGGAGCGGATCGTCGACGAGGCCGTCGCCGAGTTCGGCGGCGTGGGCACGCCGTAACGGGTACGACGCCAGTCGGGCCCGCCCCGGCGGACGGACCCGACCACGGACGGGCCGGACCACGGACGCGCCCGGACCACGAACAGGGCCGGACCTTGAACGGGGCCGGACCTTGAACGGGCCCGGACCACGAACAGGCCCGACCACGGACGGGCCCGACCACGGACAGGCCCGGCCACCGTCGGCCGGCTCAGAACGCGTACGTGTCCCCCGTGTCCAGGGCCAGCACCACGTGCTCGTTGTTGGCGTGGTTCCGGTCGGTCGCCCCGCCGTTCCACCACGTGTCGACCCGCACCACCACCTCCGCAGCCGGCTCCTTCAGCCGCAGCACCAGCCCGATGTGCCGCCCCCGCCCGTGCAGGGGCAGCTCCCCCGTCTCGCACACCACCTCGCGCAGCCCGGCCCGCGCACAGCCCTCCGCCAGTTCCTGCCGGTTCGCGAGGTCGGCCGACAGGCGCAGCCGTACGGTCGCGTTCGGCAGGGCGGACGGGCCCTCGTTCTCCGGGACCAGCAGGATCCGCAGCCGGCTCCCGTCCAGGGCGACCCGCCCGTGATAGGCCACGTCGGCCTCCGGCCCGGCTGCCCCGGCGCGGGCGTTCCCCACACCGCTCCCCAGCCCTCCGAGCAGCACCAGCAGCCCGGCCATCACCACACTCCGTACGGCACCTCGGCGCACCGCGACCACCTCCACGCGCGGACGCTAGCCCTCCCACCCACCCGATGGTCGGACCATCACACGAACGAGGGCGAGCCCTCCTCCCCGGCTCGCTCATTCGCTCGGCATAGGGTTCCAGCCATGCTCATCGCCCGTTCCGCCGCCCTCTTCGCCCTCGCCGCGCTCCTGGAGATCGGCGGCGCCTGGCTCGTCTGGCAAGGCGTCCGCGAGCACAAGGGCTGGGCCTGGATCGGCGTCGGAGTCATCGCCCTCGGCCTCTACGGGTTCGTCGCCACCCTCCAGCCCACGGGCGACTTCGCCCGCGTCCTCGCCGCCTACGGCGGGGTCTTCGTCGCCGGATCCCTCCTCTGGGGCGTGGTCGCCGACGGCTACCGGCCCGACCGCTGGGACATCGCGGGCGCCCTGATCTGCCTCGCCGGCATGGCGGTGATCATGTACGCCCCGCGCGGCCGGTGACCTGCGCGGCGACCCGCCTATGCTGGCCAGTACTCACCCGTACGAACGCACGAGGAGCCAGCATGAGCACGGCCACCCGAACCGCCGTAGTCACCGGCGCGAGCAGCGGCATCGGCGCGGCCACCGCCCGGCAGCTCGCCGCGGCCGGCTACCACGTCGTCCTCACCGCCCGCCGCAAGGACCGCATCGAGGCCCTCGCCGCCGAGATCACGGCCGCCGGCCATGAGGCGACCGCCCACGCCCTCGACGTCACCGACCGCGCCGCCGTCGACGCCCTCGCCGCCTCGCTCGAACGCTGCGACGTGCTCGTCAACAACGCCGGCGGCGCCATCGGAGCCGACCCCGTCGCCACCGGCGACCCCGCCGACTGGCGCACGATGTACGAGGTCAACGTCATCGGCACGCTCCACGTCACCCAGGCCCTGCTCCCGGCCCTGACCGCCTCGGGCGACGGCACGGTGGTCGTCCTCTCCTCCACCGCCGGCCACGCCACCTACGAGGGCGGCGCCGGCTACGTCGCCGCCAAGAACGGCGCCCGCGTCCTCGCCGAGACCCTCCGCCTGGAGATCGTCGGCCAGCCCGTCCGCGTCATCGAGATCGCCCCGGGCCTGGTCAAGACCGAGGAGTTCGCGAAGACCCGCTTCCGCGGCGACGCGGAGCGGGCGGAGAAGGTCTACGCCGGCGTGGCCGAGCCCCTCTCCGCCGACGACGTGGCCGACACCATCACCTGGGCGGTGACCCGTCCCAGCCACGTCAACATCGACCTCCTGGTGGTCCGCCCCCGCGCCCAGGCCTCGAACACGAAGCTCCACCGCGAGCTGTAGTAGCCCTACGGGGCCTACTTCACCAGCCCGGCACTCTTCAGGTGCGGCATCAGGGCCGCCGGCTTCAGCCCGGCGGCCTTCGCCGCGTCCAGGGCCCGCTTCAGGTCCGCGCCGAGCGTCGGCGTGAAGTGCAGCAGCACGATGTCACCGGCGTTCAGCTGCGGCGTGGCCGGCGTCTCGCCCCACGTCGTGAAGTCGTGCGTCCACGTGATCAGCGCCTTGACCCCGCACGCCTTCGCGGCCAGCCGCACGTCGTCGTTGACGGCCCCGTACGGCGGCCGCAGCAGCTTCGGCTCCCGCCCGAAGGCCGCGGCGAGCTGCTCCCCGGCCCCGCACACCTCGGCGTCCTTCCCGGCGGCGTCGAGCGCGGTCAGATCAGGATGATTGACGGTGTGGTTCTCCACGTTCACCGACCGCCCCTGCTCGACCAGCCCGGTGAAGTACTGGGCGTCGTACGAGAACGCCCCCGGCAGCAGGAACAGCGACGCCGGCACCCGCTGCTCAACGAGCGTCTGCGCCACGCCCGGATCGTGCGCCCACCCGTCATCAATCGTGATGAACACGACCTTCTCGGAAGTCGGCACATGCGACACGACGGGCGGCAGCCCCACAGCCCGCGAGCCCGCGGCAGCGGCCGGAGCGGCGGGAGCAACTTCCCCCGCCCCCACGGCCCCGGCGGCCTGAGCCCCGCCAACGGTGAGCGACAACGACGCGAACGCGGCAAGCACCGCACGAGATCTCCACATGCGGCACACCTTGGTCTAGACCAACTCGCGGCGTCAACCCTCCGCGCGGGACTTCCTGCAACCGAACCGGGGCTCTCCCCAACGGAGTTGAAGACTCCGGCATCCCGGCACGCCAGATATCCCCGTAGGGGTGAAGTCGAGCGAAATGTCGCCGGGCATGACCGCACTCCGGAAGCCTGAGCCGCGAGAAGGAGGCATCCGCGACCCGGCCCGAAGCCCGTACTCCGATCGCGAAAGCCGCGGACGGCCGACATGCCCGAACCCTGACCCAGCTCACCGCGGCCTTCCACGAGCCAGCTCGGATTGGCGGTCGACTTGCCGACGGACACGCTCCTCGACTGACCGCTCAGCGCAGCCGGATTGCCACCCTTCAGAGGCATGTGACATTCCGCCACACGTTCGAGTGAAGCCCTTCCGGAGGCCCCCAACAGCCCGAATTCACACCTAGGTTCGACGGCAACAGAAACGGCCCCCGCCCGGGATGGCAGTCCCGGCCGAGGGCCTCACCGACAAGGAAGAGACGACTTCCCCATGGCTGACCAGGACCCTAGCGCCCCCGCCCGCTTCATGGACCTCCAGGACCCCCGCTACGCCTACATGTTCGGCTTCCTCCAGGCCGACGGGCACCTGTCGCAAGGCAAAGGGCAGAAGGGCAAGCTCGCCGCCGAGCTCAACGCACGCGACATCCACATCCTCCGCGAGTTCCAGCAGCTCACGCCCTACTACAGCTCCATCACCGAGCGCATCCGGAGCACGAATTTCGCTGAACGCGCCCACTCGGCAACCTGGTCCGTCTGCTCACTCGAAGCAAGGACCATCGTCAACGAGCTCGGGATCCCGTACGGCAAGAAATCCCTGACCATCAAGCCGCCGCGCACAGACTTCTCGCGTCCCGACTACCTCCGCGGAATCATTGACGCGGACGGGTCCCTCGGCTGGACCGCACAGGGATTCCCCTTTCTCTCCCTGACCTCGGCCAGCACGGCGATCGCCGCCTACCTGTGCCACTACGGAAAGAAGGTCACGGGAACGGAGCGCACCATCTCACGCAACACCCGGGACGGCGTCTACAACGTCTGCTACTACAAGGAGACGGCGCAGCAGCTCGCCGCACACTTGCACTACGACGACTGTCTCGCCCTCGCCCACAAGAAGGCGAACGCGGAATCGATCCAAGGCTGGGTCCGTCCTGCGGACATGAGGGTCGCCCCGCCGCGACGCCGCTGGACCGTACAGGACGACCAGGAGCTGGTCCGCCTCAACGACCCGGCCGCGGCAGCCGCCGCCATGGACCGGACCGAACAGAGCTGCGCGATGCGCCTCTGGCGGATCCGCAGCGGACGCGTCGCCGCCCCTCCGCAGTAGACGCGGCAACGCGAGAGGGGCACCGCACATGCGATGCCCCTCTCGAATTCAGCCCTTGATGCAGACGACCTGCCGGAGCTTGGCCACGACCTCCACGAGGTCCCGCTGCTGCTCCATGACCTGCTCGATCGGCTTGTACGCCGCCGGGATCTCGTCCACGACGCCCGAGTCCTTGCGGCACTCCACGCCCTTGGTCTGGTCCGCCAGATCCTGTGCCGTGTACCGCTTCTTGGCCGCGGTCCGGCTCATCCGCCGGCCCGCTCCGTGCGAGGCCGAGTTGAAGGCGGCCTTGTTGCCCAGGCCCTTCACGATGTAGGTACCGGTGGCCATCGAACCCGGGATGATCCCGTACTCGCCGCTGCCGGCGCGGATCGCGCCCTTACGGGTGACCAGCAGGTCGACGCCGTCGTACCGCTCCTCCGCCACGTAGTTGTGGTGGCAGCTGATTTCCTGCTCGAAGGAGACCTTCGCCTTGCGGAACTGCCGGCGGATGACCTCCTTCATCAGGCTCATCATCACCGCGCGGTTGTACTTGGCGTACTCCTGCGCCCAGTAGAGATCGTGCCGGTACGCAGCCATCTCCGGAGTCGCTGAAAGGAAGACCGCGAGGTCCCGGTCGACCAGCCCCTGGTTGTGGGAGAGCCCCCGCGCGATGCCGATGTGGTGATCAGCGAGCTGGTTCCCGATGCCTCGGGAACCAGAGTGCAAGGTCAGCCACACAGCACCCTCGTCATCGATGTTGATCTCCTGGTGGTGGTTGCCCGAGCCGAGTGTTCCCATTTGCCGCAGCGCCCGCTCCCGCCGGAACTTCACCGCATCCGCGACATAGTCGAACCGCTCCCACAGATCCCCGAACCCCCGCTCCGAGAACCCGTACAGCCGCCCCGGGTCCACCGCCTCGCGGTGCATCCCCGCCCCCACCGGGATCGCCTTCTCGATCTGCGAGCGCAGGCCCGACAGGTCGCCCGGGAGGTCGTTCGCGGTCAGGGAGGTCTTCACCGCCGACATGCCGCAGCCGATGTCCACGCCCACCGCCGCCGGGCACACCGCGTCCTTCATGGCGATGACCGAGCCGACCGTGGCGCCCTTGCCGTAGTGGACGTCCGGCATGACGGCGAGGCCCTTGATCCAGGGAAGGCCGGCGGTGTTCTGGAGCTGGCGCATCGCGCTGTCCTCGACCGACGCCGGGTCGGTCCACATCCGGATGGGGACCTTCGCCCCGGGCACTTCTACGTATGACATTTCACCCTCAACACCCCGTCAACACCACAAAAGTCTCTCAACGCAAAAAGCCTCGCCCATGGGCTCAAATACGACATGAGACCGGCGCCGGTACCAGCGTGTGCGATAGACATTGTGTCCATCCGCGCCCCAGCCGCGGCAATGCATTTTCCCGAAGGGAGCCGGTGGAACGTGCAGCGCAAGACGGTACGAGTACGTGGAGTCCTGCCAGCCATCGCGATGCTCACCGCCCTCGCGGCAGGCCTCACCGCCTGCACCGACGGTGGCGGATCCGGAACCAAGATCGACGCGAAGGCCGGTGCGAACGCCGGTACGGGCGCCCAGCCCGGCAAGTACCGGAGCCTGCCCATGCCCTGCAAGGCCGCCGACGCCAAGAAGGTCAAGGCGATGCTTCCGGCCCCGGACGCCCTCGCCCCCGAGGCCCGCGAGGCGCTCTACGCCGGGGTCGCGGACGCCTCGTACGACGCCGACCGGCGCGTCGGCTGCCGCTGGACCGCGCAGACGCCGACCGAGACCCGGCTGCTGTCGGTGGGCTTCGAGCGCGTGGTCTCGTACGACCGGGCCACCACGAGCGACGACGACAAGGCGCGGCAGGTCTACGGCCGCCAGCTCACCGCCGCCAACCTGCCCGCCCCGGCGCCGTCGGCGAGCCCGACGCCCTCCGGGTCCGGCGCGCCCACGCCCGGCGCGCCGACTCCGAGCACCGGCGCGAGTACGGGCCCGGGTGCGGGCGGCAGCCCCTCCCCCGCGCCCGAGCTCGGCTCCCGCGTGCTCGACGGGCTCGGCAACGAGGCCTTCCTCGACGACAAGCTCGCCGCCGCCGGCGCCAGCGCCGCCCAGGCGCGCACCGTCCGCATTGTGTTCCGCACCTCGAATGTCATCGTCACCGTCGAGTACAGCGTCCAGCCCGCACTGCCCGGCACGATCCCGCCAAGCGGTGAAACCCAGGACAGGGCAAGGCAGTTGGCGCAGGCCCTCGTGGAGCGGTTCAACGAATAGCCGGTCCCGCCCGAGGGGGGCGTGCGGGCCCTTCGTGACGGCGCGCACAGCAGCCGGGCGCCGGGTCGGGCTACCGTTGCTCGGGTCCCGCGCCCGTCAGAGGGACCGAACGAGCCCGCACGAAGACCCACAACGTCTGAAGGAATCATGCACCGATCAGCCTCGCGCCTCACCCGCGTCCTCGCCTGCGCAGCCGTCCCGGTGATCCTCACGGTCGCCGGCTGCTCGTCCGACTCGGGGAAGAAGTCGGGCACCGACAGCGGCAAGAAGTCCGAAGCGTCCTCGTCCGCCCAGCCGAGCTCCAAGCCCTCCAAGGAGGCGCTGGAGAAGGCCGTGTACTCCACGCTGCCGGAGCCGTGCAAGGCGGTCGGTGCGAAGACCATCGAGACGATCGTCCCCAAGGCGAAGGACGCCAACGGCACGGCCGCCAAGTCCAACGACCTCGCCAGCCGGGCCACCTGCACCTGGAACGGCCTGGACGAGGCCGGTCTGAAGGGCTCGCAGTACCGCTGGCTCTCGATCTCCCTGGTCCGCTACGACTCCCTCGCCTCGGTCGGCACCGGCAGCAAGCGCGCCGAGGACGAGTACGCCAAGCAGGTCGAGAAGGCGAAGGCCGTCGAGGGCGCGGAGAACGTGAAGCCGGAGGAGGCGGGCGGCATCGGCGACCAGGCCACCTCCGTCACCTTCACCACCAAGAAGGACGGCGACTTCTTCAACACCTCGGTCATCGCCCGCACGCACAACGTCGTCATCACCCTCGACTACAACGGCACGGCCTACGAGGGCGCGACCGCTCCCGACCAGGCCAAGCTGCTCCAGGACGCCATCGCGGCGACGAAGGAGACCGTGGCCTCGGTCGCGGCCGCCAACGAGGCGAAGCAGCCGGAGCAGTCGACACAGCCCGAGCAGCCGGCGCAGCAGCCCTCGCCCGCGAACTCCTAGGACCTCGGGGCGCACCCGCCCCCGGCGGTCCGGTACCGGTGCCCGCGGCCCCGGTACCGGACCGCCGACGTCCCTTTCCCCGTACGCGCGTACGCTGTGCCCTGCCGTAGCTCGACAAGGGGAAGGGGATCGCGGGTGGCCGCGATGCAGCTGACTCGTACGCACCGGATATTGATCGGTGTGGTGGTCGCCGGAGCCGTCGTCATCGCGGGGATCGGATTCGCCGGTTCGTACTCCGCCGTGCGCGCCCTGGCCCTGAAGAAGGGCTTCGGCTCCTTCTCGCTGGTCTTCCCGATCGGCATCGACATGGGCATCTGCGTCCTGCTCGCGCTGGACCTGCTCCTGACGTGGATCCGGATCCCGTTCCCGCTGCTGCGCCAGACGGCGTGGCTGCTGACGGCGGCGACGATCGCCTTCAACGGCGCGGCCGCCTGGCCCGACCCCCTCGGCGTCGGCATGCACGCCGTGATCCCGATCCTCTTCGTGGTCACCGTGGAGGCCGCCCGCCATGCGGTGGGCCGGATCGCGGACATCACCGCCGACCGGCACATGGAAGGCGTCCGCCTCACCCGCTGGCTCCTCTCCCCCGTCCCCACCTTCAAGCTGTGGCGCCGGATGAAGCTGTGGGAGCTGCGCTCCTACGAGCAGGCCGTCGGCATGGAGCAGGACCGTCTGATCTACCAGGCCCGCCTGCAGGCCCGCTACGGCCGCGCCTGGCGCCGCAAGGCCCCCGTCGGGGCCCTGATGCCGCTGCGCCTGGCCCGCATAGGCGTTCCCCTCGCCCAGACCGCCCCCGAGGGCCTGGCGGCGGCGGGCATCGACCCGCTGCTCATCCCGCCGCCCCCGGCCGCGGACCCGACGGCTCCGGCGCTCCCGGCGGGCGCCGAGGGCGCGCCGCAGCCCGCGGCGGCGACGGCCCTGGCCGCTCCGGCTCCGGCCGGGGCCTCCTCCGACGGCTCCGCCGACTCCGTGCACCAGCACCAGCTCGCCGGGCCCGGTCCCCAGTACGCGGAGGGCCCGGCCGGGGTGACGGCCCCGCAGGGCCACCCCGACGCGGCCCCCTTCGTGGTGGACCCGACCGCCATGCCGGCCGCGCACAACAGCGCCTGGTTCGCGGCGCCCCGCGCACCGCAGGCCGCGTACGAGGGCGGTTACAACCCGCAGTACGTCGAGGGCCTGGAGCCGACCCCGGTCATGCCCCCGACCGGCCCGGAGCAGCAGGAGCCGGTGCAGCCGATGCAGCCGGTGCAGCCGGTGCAGCCGGTGCAGCCGGTGCAGCCGGTGCAGGGCGAGTTCCCGCAGGAGCTGCCGATACCGGGTCCCCGCCAGGAGGAGTCCTTCCCGGAGGGCGAGCCGCCGAGCGACGACGACGTGAAGTTCGCGGAGGCGGCGTACGAGGTGTTCCGCTCCCACCTGGAGGAGAACGGCGAGGTCCTGACGGCCGAGCAGCTCGACATACTGCTGGCCGACCGGTACGGCGTGGTGCATCCGCGCAGCGCCTCGCTGATCCGCAAGATCTTCCCGCAGCTCAAGCAGCGCTACCAGACCGAGCTGGAGAACGAGCACATCGCGTAACGAGCTCATCGGACATGCGGAAGGGCCCGCACCCCCAGGGGTGCGGGCCCTTCCCGTGTCTCGGGTCCTCAGGCGGCGAGCAGCTTGCGCACCCGCTCCGCCCCCACGGCGAGCAGCAGCGTGGGCAGGCGCGGCCCGGTCTCCCGGGTCACGAGCAGCCGGTACAGCAGGGCGAAGAACGTGCGCTGCGCGACCTTGAGCTCCGGCGTCGGCTTGGCGTCGGGTTCCAGGCCGGCCATCACCTTGGGCACGCCGTAGACGAGCGTGGTGAGCCCGTCGAGCGACCAGTGCGAGTCGAGCCCGTCCACGAGGCGGCGCAGGGACTCGCGTCCCTCGTCGTCCAGGGAGGACAGGAGCTCCACGTCGGGCTCCTCGCGCACCAGCGTCCGCTGGTCGGCCGGGACCTGGGTGGTGATCCAGTTCTCGGCGCGGTCCAGGCGCGGGCGGACCTCGTCGAGCGAGGTCAGCGGCCGCTCGGGCTCCAGGTCGCTGAGGATGCGCAGGGTCTGCTCGTCGTGGCCGCCGGTGATGTCCACCACCGAGGCGAGCGTCCGGTAGGCCATCGGGCGCGGGGTGCGCGGCAGCTCGTGCGAGGCGACGCGTACGGCGCGGGCGTGCGCGGCGGCGTCGGCGGGGAGCACGGAGCCGTCGGCGACCTTGGCCTCCAGCTTGTCCCACTCGTCGTAGAGCCGCTGGATCTCCTGGTCGAAGGCGATCTTGAAGGACTGGTTGGGCTTGCGGCGGGCGTAGAGCCAGCGCAGCAGCTGCGGCTCCATGATCTTCAGCGCGTCGGCCGGGGTCGGGACCCCGCCCTTGCTGGAGGACATCTTGGCCATGCCGCTGATGCCGACGAAGGCGTACATCGGTCCGATCGGCTGCTCGCCGCCGAAGATGCCGACGATCTGGCCGCCGACCTGGAAGGAGGAGCCGGGCGAGGAGTGGTCGACGCCGGAGGGCTCGAAGATCACGCCCTCGTAGGCCCAGCGCATGGGCCAGTCGACCTTCCAGACCAGCTTGCCGCGGTTGAACTCGCTGAGCTTGACCGTCTCGGTGAACTCGTCCTCGGTGCAGACGTAGGTCAGCTCGGTGGTCTCGTCGTCGTAGGACGTCACCTTGGTGAAGTCCTTGCCGCACTCGGCGCAGTAGGGCTTGTACGGGAAGTACCCGCCCTCGCCGACGCTGCCGTCGTCCTCGGCGGCCGCGCCCGAGCCCTCGGCGGCCTCCAGCTCGGCCTCGTCGACCTGCTTCTGCTGGGGCTTCTTGCCGGGCTTGGCCTTGGTCCGGTACTGGTCGAGGATCGCGTCGATGTCGCCGCGGTGCTTCATCGCGAACAGCACCTGCTCGCGGTAGGTGCCGGCGGTGTACTGCTCGGTCTGGCTGATCGGGTCGTACTCGACGCCCAGCTCGGCCAGCGCCTCGACCATGGCGGCCTTGAAGTGCTCGGCCCAGTTCGGGTACGCGGATCCCTCGGGGGCGGGCACGGCGGTCAGCGGGCGGCCGATGTGCTGGGCGTGCGACTCCTCGGTGACGCCGGGGATGCCCTTGGGTACCTTGCGGTACCGGTCGTAGTCGTCCCACGAGATCAGGTGGCGGACCTCGTGGCCCCGGCGGCGGATCTCGTCCGCGACCAGGTGCGGGGTCATGACCTCGCGGAGGTTGCCCAGGTGGATCGGGCCGGAGGGGGAGAGGCCGGACGCGACGACGATGGCTTTGCCCGGGGCTCGGCGCTCCGCCTCGGCGATGACCTCGTCCGCGAAACGGGAGACCCAGTCGGTCTCGGTGCTGCTCTGGGCGTTCTCAGCCACGACACGTCCTTCATTCTCGAATGCTGGCTTCAGCCATTCTCCCAGACGGAACACAGCGCTCCGAGGTTTATCCATGCCGCCCGGATCGCCGGTATATCCCGGGATGTGGACAGCCCCCGCGTGGGATACTCGGCACTTGTCGGAACACCCAAGTGCACGCAAGCGCCCCCGCGAGCACTCGAGTGCACCCACCGGCACAACGTCAGGCACCACCTCACAGGAACGGCAGCTCATGGCCTCGGTCCCTTCCCTCGCTTCTTCCGTCAACCAGCGCGTCGCCGACGCACTCGCCTCCGCCCTGCCGGACGCCGGTGCGAGCGACCCGCTGCTGCGACGAAGCGACCGGGCCGACTTCCAGGCCAACGGCATCCTGGCGCTCGCGAAGAAGGCCAAGGCCAACCCGCGCGAGCTGGCGACGACCGTGGTCGAGGGCATCGACACCGGTGACCTGATCAAGGAGATCGAGGTCTCCGGGCCCGGCTTCCTCAACATCACCATCACCGACCGGGCGATCGTCGAGACGCTGACCGCGCGCGCCGCCGACGACCGGCTCGGCGTGCCGCTCGCCGCGAAGCCGGGTACGACGGTCATCGACTACGCGCAGCCGAACGTCGCGAAGGAGATGCACGTCGGCCACCTCCGCTCCGCCGTGATCGGCGCCGCGATGGTGGAGATCCTCGAATTCACCGGCGAGAAGGTGGTCCGTCGCCACCACATCGGCGACTGGGGCACCCAGTTCGGCATGCTCATCCAGTACCTGATGGAGCACCCGCACGAGCTGGACCACAAGGCAGCCGGGGACGGCGACGACGCTGTGGAGGTCTCCGGCGAGGAGGCCATGTCCAACCTGAACCGCCTCTACAAGGCCTCGCGCACGCTCTTCGACTCCGACGAGGAGTTCAAGACGCGGGCCCGGGCCCGGGTGGTCGACCTCCAGGCCGGCGAGCCGGAGACCCTCGCCCTGTGGCAGCGGTTCGTGGACGAGTCGAAGATCTACTTCTACTCGGTCTTCAACAAGCTGGACATGGACATCCAGGACCCCGACGTCGTCGGCGAGTCCGGCTACAACGACATGCTGGTGGAGACCTGCAAGCTGCTGGAGGACTCGGGCGTGGCCGTCCGTTCCAACGGCGCGCTCTGCGTCTTCTTCGACGACGTCAAGGGCCAGGACGGCAACCCGACCCCGCTGATCGTGCAGAAGTCGGACGGCGGCTTCGGCTACGCCGCGACCGACCTCTCGGCGATCCGCGACCGCGTGGGCAACCTGGGCGCGACCGAGCTGATCTACGTGGTCGACGCGCGGCAGTCCCTGCACTTCAAGATGGTCTTCGAGACGGCGCGCCGGGCGGGCTGGCTGAACGACGAGGTCAAGGCCGTGCAGCTGGCCTTCGGCACGGTGCTGGGCAAGGACGGCAAGCCGTTCAAGACCCGTGAGGGCGAGACGGTCCGGCTGGTGGACCTCCTCGACGAGGCCGTCGACCGTGCCACGGCCGTCGTCCGGGAGAAGGCCGAGAAGGTCGGCCTGAGCGAGGAAGAGATCATCGAGAACGGCCAGTACGTGGGCATCGGCGCCGTGAAGTACGCGGACCTGTCCACCTCGGCCTCGCGCGACTACAAGTTCGACCTGGACCAGATGGTCTCGCTGACCGGCGACACGTCCGTGTACCTCCAGTACGCGTACGCCCGGATCAAGTCCATCCTGCGCAAGGCGGGCGAGGGCGACCGCAAGCCGCTCGCCCACCCGGAGCTGGAGCTGGCCCCGGCCGAGCGCGCGCTGGGCCTGCACCTGGACCAGTTCGGCGAGGTCATCGCCGAGTCGGCCGCGGAGCACGCCCCGCACAAGGTGGCGGCGTACCTCTACCAGCTGTCCTCGCTGTTCGCGACGTTCTACGAGCAGTGCCCGGTCGTGAAGCCCGAGCCCGAGCTCGTCGTCGGCGAGAACCGCCTGTTCCTGTGCGAGCTGACCGCCCGCACCCTCAGCAAGGGCATGTCCCTCCTCGGCATCCGCACCCCCGAGAAGCTCTGACACCGGAGCTACCGCGCAACGGCGGCCCCCGTCTCCCCCACCGGGAGACGGGGGCCGCGGCATTTCCCCCCGCTTCGCGGACATCGACGCGGACATCGCGGCGACCGAGGCGATGTCTCCGCCGCAAGGCCACGACGAGGAGTTCGACGAGGCCGACATGGCCGCCGTACGGGCCGGCATCGCCCGGGCCCTCGCGCCCGAGGCGCGGGACTCCACCGCGTGAGCAATCCCGTCTTCGTGTACGACACCGCCATGCTGGTCGCACTGGACCGTGGAGAACAGCACGCCAGGCGCCTGCACCAGTACGTGACCGAACAGGACCACCCGCCGGTCGTACCGCTGCCCGTGCTGGCTCAGGCATGGCGACCGGGCCAGTGGACCCCCCTGACCCGCGCCGTCCCCCAGTGCACGGTGTTCGGCGTACGTTCCTCCGCGCCGCTGTCGTGCGGTGTGTGCCTGGCCGGTCACGTGGAGCACGACGCCAAGCGGGCCGGCCGGATCCTCGCCTCAGCCGCGATCCCGGCCGAAAAGCGGCCCAAGCGCGTCCTGCGCTGAAGTCGTCCTGGCCACGTCCTCGGCGGGACCGCCTCACCCACCCCCCAGTTCACCCAAACGGTCCGATTTCAGCCACACCCGCCGGGTAGGGGACGGGCCGTCCATCCCCTACCCACCCCCACGGAGGGCCCCGTGCCCGACATGAACGGCCCCTACAAGGCCGGCACCCCCTGCTGGATCGACCTGATGGTTCCCGACCAGCAGGCCGCCCTCGACTTCTACTGCGACCTCTTCGGCTGGCAGGGCGAGATCGGCTCGCCCGAGACCGGCGGGTACTCCGTCTGCACCCTCAAGGGCAAGCCCGTCGCCGGGATCATGAAGTCGATGAACCCGGACGGCACCCTCCCCGACCCGATGCCCCCGACCGTGTGGACCACGTACCTGGCCACGGACGCCATCGACGCCACCCTCAAGTCCGTCACCGACGCGGGCGGCACGGTCATGATGGGCCCGATGGACGTCATGGACCTCGGGCGGATGGCCGTCATCGTCGACCCGACCGGCGCCGTCGTCGGCCTGTGGCAGGCCGGCACCTTCGACGGAGCGGGCATCGTCAACGAGCACGGCGCGCTCATCTGGAACGAGCTGACCACCGGCGACGTCCCCGCCGCGGTCGCGTTCTACACCGCCGTCCTGCCCGTCACCACCGCCGAGTCCGCGATGCCGGGCGCCGACGGGTACACGGAGTTCCAGGTCGGCGGCCGCGCGGTCGGCGGGATGATGAACATGGACAAGCTTCCGCCGGGGGTTCCGCCGCACTGGATGCCGTACTTCCACGTCGACGACGTCGATTCCGTCCAGGCGGCCGCCGTCCGCGCCGGGGGCACGGTCCTCGCCCCCGCCTTCGACATGGTGGCGGGCCGGATGGCCGTCCTCGCCGACCCGCAGGGCGGCGGCTTCTCGATCATCACGGCGACCGCCCCGGAGCAGCCCGCCTGACCGGGCCACCGCCTGACCGGGCCACCGCCGCCGCCGACGCCGACGTCCTGATGTGACGGGGCCCACAGGGAACGTTTCCCCTGTGGGCCCCCTCCTCTGTGTGCCGGAACCTTTCCGGAGCGTTCCACCACCGAGGGGGCAGACGATGAAGGACTCGACACGCAGGCGCACCGGGCGGGCGCTCGCCGCGCTGCTCGCCGCCGACGGGCTGGTCCACCTGTACTGGGCCACCGGCCTGACCTGGCCCGCCCCCGACGAGCGGACCCTGTCCCTGGCCGTGCTCGGCTCCGAGGTGTCCTTCGGCCCGCCCGTCGTCCTGCCGCTCGCCGCGCTCACCCTGACCGGCGCCGCCGCCGTGCTCGCGCACGCGGAGGGGCGGGGCGGCGGGCCCGTCCTGCGGGCCGCCCGCCTGGTGACGGCCGCCGTCGCCGCCGGGCTGGCCGTACGGGGCCTCGCGGGCCTGGGCTGGGCCGCCGGTCTCCTCGACAGCCCGGCGGACGGCCCCTTCCGCATCCTCAACCTCGCCCTGTACACCCCCGCCTGCCTCGGCTTCGGCTGGGCCGCGGCCCGGCTGGCCCGGGCCCGGTGAACCCACCAGGCAGCCCCGCCGCGGGCCCCCTCACCCCCGCCGCCCGCGACCGCGGAGTCGCCCTCGCGCGCGCGGCCCGGGGCGGAGACACCCTCGCGCTGCACGACCTCCTCGACCACCTGACCCCGTACATCGCCCGGATCTGCCACCCGATCGCCCTCGCGGACGGCCCGGACGCCACGCAGGAGGCCCTGCTCCGCGTCTTCCGGTCCCTGCGCTCCCTCCGCGACCCGGAGACCCTGTACGGCTGGGTCCGGTCCATCGCCGTCCGCGAGGCCGTCCGCACCGCCCGGCGCGCGGGCCGCGACCGCCCGGCGGAACTGGCCGACGTACCCGGCCGGGACGATCCGGAGCTGGCCGCCGACATCGAGGACGTCCTGGCCCGCCTCTCGCCCGCCCACCGGGCCGTCCTCGTACTCCGCGACGTCGAAGGCCTCGACGAGGAGTCCGCCGCGGCCCTGCTCGGCGTCCCGCCGGGCACCGCCAAGTCCCGGCTGCACCGGGCCCGTACGAGCTTCCGGAAGGCGTGGTCCTCATGACGACCCACCCGAACGCGATGGATCCGGTCGGCCGCCTGCGCATCATGGCGGCCGGCGTCCCGGGAGCCCGGGTCGTCGAAGCGACCCTCCCCGCCCCCGTGGAGGCGGTCTGGGCGGTGATGTCGGACCTGGAGGGCGAGTTCGGACGCTTCCAGCCGGACATGCGCAGCGTGCGCGTGCTCCGGGTCACGGGGGACCGCGTGGAGGCCCTGGCCCGCAGCAAGTACGGCCTGCGGGCACACTTCCACGGCGTCCTGCGCCCGGGCTGGTGCTGGCTCCAGAGCCGCTTCCTGATCATCGGCATGGCCGCCGCCCACGCCCCCGACGGCGCCACCCGAGTCGCCCTGACGGGCGGCGTACGCGTCCCGGGCCGCGCGGCGATCGTTCCGGTGGGCGCGGAGCGCGAACTCCGCCAGGCGATGGCCCGCCTGTCGGAACGGGTCGCCCCTGAGCACCCCGCCACCGCCTGAGTCAGCGGCAGCGGAACTCTCACCACACGACCTTGCCCGGCGCCCGGGGCAGCACGCCCCAGGCGTCGGCAAGGGCGTCCACGAGCGCGAGCCCCCGCCCAGCTGTCCGCTCCCCGATCCGCGACAGCCCGGGCCCGCTGTCGTGCACCTCGACGCGGACGGTCCCGTCGTAGGTGAGCAGTCGCAGCAGGTACCCCCGCCCGCGCGGGACCCCGTACCGCAGCGCGTTGGTCGCCAGCTCGCTCACGCAGAGCAACACGTCGTCCTGCCGGGAGGCCCGGCCCCAGGCGTCCAAGGTGTCACGTGTGAAGTGTCGTGCGGCGCTGATGGTTTGGGGTGAGCGCAGGTAGAGGCGCTCCTGGACCAGGGCGGGTTGAGTATGCAGATTCACCTCTCGATCGTCGCGTTACGTGACTAGCGTGTGGCTGAGCGCCAGCCCGTACTAGTGATGAGTACGGGTAGGCACGGGGTAGTGCAGCCGCAAGGGTGGGGAGTCCATCGTCATGCCGCCAAGGAAACGCGCACGACCGAACGCGACGACCATGAAGATGGTCGGCAAGCAGGTGGCCGCGGCCCGGATCACCAAGAACCTGACGCAGAAGCAGCTCGGAGGGCTGGTCGGTTTGGACGCCGAGACGATCGCGTCCATCGAGCAGGGGCGGCGGGCATTGATGCCGGATGTCGCGGAGCTGATGGACCCCCTTCTAGGGCTGCCGGGCCTGTTGACCGTTGCGGCCAACGAAATGCCCGCACGGGATGCGAGCACCCCTTGGTCCGAGGAGTACATGGAACTCGAACAGCAGGCGATCACGCTTAACTGGTACGAATCCACGGTCATCCCAGGGCTCCTGCAGACCGAGAACTACATGCGAGCCCTCTTCCGCTGCCGCGTCCCGGCATTCCTCCCCGAGGAGATCGAGGACCTGACAGTCCGACGCCTCTCCCGGGTGCAGATCTTGCACCGACGGCACCCTCCGAATGTCACCTTCATCATTTCGGAGACCGGACTCAGCGACCGGATCGGCGGCGACGAGGTGTACGCCGAACAGCTACGTCACCTGCTGGTTTGCCTGGAGATCCCGCACGTCACGATCCAGGTACTGACCCTCGGCCAGACCTTCCATCCGGCCGTATCCGGCTCGTACACCATGCTGGAGACAGCCGAGCACCAGCACTTCGGCTACTTCGAAGGTCAGCGCGGCAGCAAGCTCGTCACCGACCCCGACGACGTCAGCATCCTTGCCCAGCGATATGCAATGCTGCGAACCCAGGCCCTCAATCCTCGTGAAACAAAAGGGCTGTTGGACCGCCTGCTAGGAGAGCTATGAGCACGGTACTGAAGTGGTTCAAGTCCAGTTACAGCAGCAGCGACGGCGACCAGTGCCTGGAAGTCGCCGTTGCCTGGCAGAAGTCCACACACAGCGCCAGCGACAGCGCCGCCTGCGTGGAGGTCGCCACCTGCCCGGACTCCGTGCACGTCCGCGACAGCAAGGTCCCCCACGGCCCCGTGCTCGACCTGACCCCCGCCGCCTGGGCCGCCCTCACGGAGTGGACCGCTCGCTGATCAGCGCGGCCAGGCCGTCCAGGATGCGGTCCAGGCCGAAGCGGAACTGGAAGTCCGGCTCGTCCGCACCCGAGAACGCGTCGGACTCCAGCAGGCGCGTCACCGCCGGGTGCGTGTCCGGGCCGGTCATCCGCCGCAGGGTGCGTACGTAGCGGCCCAGCACCTGGTCCGGTGCGACGCCTGACTTCACGATGGCGTCCATCATGTCCGCGACCATCGTCGCCTCGTTCCGCACGAGGCCGCCGATGAGGATGATCGCCGAGACCTTCTCGCCCTCCCGCAGGGCCGTGCCGGCCATCGCCGCGAGTCCGCGTTCCATCCAGGCGAGCTGGTTAGGGCTGACTGGGGCGCCGGTGAGCGGGATGCGCACGATCCAGGAGTTGGCCATCAGGACGGCCCGCTGCGCGTACGCCCACTCCGACAGCAGCTCCCGCCAGCCCGAAACCCCGGAGGGAGCCGGCGGAGCGCCGACACCCGCGTCGGCCATCAGGATGTAGAGCTCTTCCTTCGCCGTGACGTACCGGTAGAGGGACATCGTCGAGACGCCCAGCTCCTTGGCCACCCGGCCCATGGAGACGGCGTCCATGCCCTCCCCCGCGGCGAGAGCGACCGCCGCGTCCACGATCAGCTGGAGGGTGAGGGTGGGGCGCGGGCCCTTGCCGGGGCGTTCGCGCAGGCCCCAGGCCATCGCCAGGCTCGCGGGGAGCCCGGTGCCGTCGTCTTCCGCTTCGTTCGCCATCGCCACCCCGCTCCCTTCGGTCGTTGACGCACATCTTAGTTCTGTGTATTACTTACGCAATGGCGCGTAACCCATACGCAGAACTCAGAACGGAGTCCGGCATGGACGACTTCGGCATCCACGCCACTGCCCTGACCAAGTCCTACGGCGCACTCCGCGTCCTCGACGGCATCGACCTCGCCGTCCCGCGCGGCAGCGTCCTCGCCCTCCTCGGCCCCAACGGCGCCGGGAAGACCACCACCGTCCGGATCCTCGCCACCCTCACCGAGCCCGACTCCGGCACCGCCCGGGTCGCGGGCCACGACACCGCGTCCGAGCGGACCCTCGTACGCCGCTCCATCAGCCTCACCGGGCAGTTCGCGGCCGTCGACGAGCTCCAGACCGGCGCCGAAACCCTCCGCATGATGGGCAGGCTCTGCGGGCTGCGGCCGCGCGCCGCCCGGGCGCGGGCTGACGAGCTGCTGGAACGCTTCGGGCTCGCCGAGGCCGCCGGACGCACGGCGAAGAGCTACTCGGGCGGCATGCGTCGCCGCCTCGACCTCGCCGCGAGCCTGGTCGCCCGGCCCGAGGTGATCTTCCTGGACGAGCCGACCTCCGGGCTCGACCCGCGAAGCCGCCAGGACCTGTGGGACCTCGTACGGGAACTGCGCGCCGACGGCACGAGCGTGCTGCTCACCACCCAGTACCTGGAGGAGGCCGACCGGCTCGCCGACCGCGTGGCCGTCCTGGCCGGCGGACGTATCGCCGCCGAAGGCACCCCGGCGGAGCTCAAGTCCCGCGTGGCGGGCCACCGCCTGGACCTGACCCTCGCCAGCCGGGACGCCTACGACGCCCTGGCCCCGCGAGCGGCCCGCCTCGCGGCGGGCCGAGGCGCCCCTGCCACGGAGGAACTCACCCTCACCCCGGAGGAACTCGGCCTCAGCCTGCCCACCGACGGCAGCGCCGCCCACGTCCGGTCCCTGCTCGACGCGCTCGACCCCGACCACACGGCCGTGGACCGCTTCTCGGTCCGCGGCGCCACCCTCGACGACGTGTTCCTCACCCTGACGGGAGCCGCTCCGTGACCACTTCCCTGACCGCACCCATGGCCACTTCCGCGACGGCCCGCCCCGGCGCCACCGCGGCGGCCTACGCCCTCGCCGGCCGCAGCCTGCGCATCAGCAGCCGTCAACCGGACGCCCTGATCGCGGCGTTGATGCTTCCCATCATGCTGATGCTGATCTTCGTGTACTTCTTCGGCGGAGCCATCGACACCGGGACGACCTACGTGACCTACGTGGTCCCGGGAGCGATGCTGCTCTGCGCGGGCTTCGGCGCGGCGAGCACCGCCGTCAGCGTCGCCACCGACATGAAGGAAGGCGTGATCGACCGCTTCCGGTCCCTGGACATCGGCGGCGTCCCGATCCTGGCCGGGCACGTCGCGGCCTCGGTCCTGCGCAACCTCGTGTCCACCGGCCTGGTTCTGGCCGTCGCCCTCGCCATCGGCTTCCGCCCCCAGGCCTCGCTGCGCGGCTACCTGGCCGCTGCCGCGCTCCTGGTCGCGTACATCACCGCGATCTCCTGGCTGGCCGCGACGCTCGGGCTGCTCGCCGGAACACCGGAGGCGGCGGGCGGTTTCACCTTCCTGATGATGTTCCTGCCGTACCCGTCCAGCGCGTTCGTCCCCATCGACACCATGCCCGGCTGGCTCCACGGCTTCGCCGACCACCAGCCGCTGACCCCGGTGATCGAATCCCTCCGCGCCCTGCTCCTCGCCCAGCCCGCGGGCGACGCCCCCTGGGTGGCCCTGGCCTGGTGCGCGGCCATCGGCCTGGTGTCCGTGGCCCTGTCGGCCGTCCTCTTCGAACGGCGGACGCGGTAGACACCACTGAGGCCCGCCCCTGGGTAGGGGCGGGCCACAGCGGACGGGGCTCCGTGCGTCCGCGCGTCAATGCGTCAGCGGGTACGAGTGTCTGCCCGTCGCCGCGTCGATCTCCGTGTGCGCCTTCTGCAGCATCTGGGACGCGATGTCCATCAGCGCGCGAGCGCCCGCGATCTCTTCCCCGACCTTCAGCTGCTCCGGGTCGGAGGGGTGACGCATGGCATAGCCGTGCGCCCGTATCTCGGAGCCGTCCCCGAGTCTGACCAGGGCCGCCGCACTGGTTCGGTGGCCCTCCTCGGTGAATTCGAGCTCCACATGCCACCCGACGAGCGTGGTCATGGCGCATCACCTCCAGGGGTCGTTGCACCCTGTCTCCAGAGTGCGCCCGGGCGGGACCCGATGCGAGTCGGCTCAGCCGGCGGCCTTCACACGGCGGCGCGAGCGGCCGAAGCGACGGACGAGCGGGGTCTCGACCCAGGCGAAGAGCCCCCAGGACATCAGGAGCGTGAGCCCTCCGACGCCCGCCAGCAGGCCCAGGGTCACGGGGAGCGAGTACATCTGGTCCTCGCCCAGCGCCCAGCGCAGCGAACACATCGTGATGTAGTGCAGCAGGTAGAAGGCGAAGGAGATCTCGCCCAGCCAGACCATCGCCCGGTGGCGGAACACACTGGGCCGGCCCTCGACGTCCGCGCTCGCGGCGGCCGCGATGAGCAGCACGATCGGCACGATCAGCACGGCGCGCTGGCCGTAGAGGTAGGGCACGTGGAAGGTCAGCCAGTAGCCGGCGGCCAGCAGCAGGCTCGACCGGACCATGCCGATGTTGCGCCAGCGTCCGTGCTTCACGGCGAGCGCCACCAGGATGCCGAGGGCGAAGTCGGCCATGCGGACCGGGGGCAGCACGTAGCTGAACCAGTACTGGGAGACCGAGCTGTCGTGGCCGCTGGGGATGCGGTCGCCGCTCGGGAACAGGGCGTAGGCGAGGGCGGGGGTGGCCACGACGGCGGCGATCGTGCCGGTGATCCAGTACTTCAGGCGATCCGGGTCGATCCGCTTGAAGGCCGCCAGCAGGGCGGGGAAGCAGAGGTAGAAGACCGCTTCCACGGCCAGGGACCAACTCGGCGCGTTCACGCTGAAGTTGGTCATGTACTCGGGCCACCAGACCTGCACCATGAACAGGTTGGCCACCGCGACGCCCGCGGAGGTGTAGTACAGCGCGAACAGGGACAGCGCGAGCGCCCAGGTGACCACGTAGTTCGGGTAGATCTTGACGAACCGGCGCCGCCAGAACCCCGTGGTGGTGTCCCGGTCCCGGGCCGACCAGGTCAGGACGAACCCGCTGAGGACGAAGAAGAAGGTCACGCCGAGCCCGCCGGCCTGGGTGAACCAGCCGGCCAGCCGGTACTCGGTGGCGTCGTCCGCCAGCAGCCGCAGCGGGGGTATGGGGAGGAAGGCGTGATGGGCGAAGACCAGCAGCGCGGCGGGGAAGCGCAGGCCGGTGAGCGAGTCGAGCCGGGTACGGGGCGGCGGTGCGTCGGTACGGGGCGGCGCCGTTCTGGAGCGGGTCGGCGCAGAACCGGTCGAGATCTGGTCAGTGGCCATGGGGCTTCCTTCGGGGATGTGGTCCTGCGGTGCGGCCCTGATTCGGCAGGTGAGCGCCTTTGTACCGGCGCCCGCTCGCGGCCCGCTCAACACGCGAAAGGGCCCGGGCATCCCCGCCCGGGCCCCTTCCCCCCACCTGCCAGACCTACCGCTCCGCGTTCAGCCAGCCCGCGACCTCCGTCGCCCAGTACGTCAGGATCGTGTCCGCACCCGCCCGCTTGATGCCGAGCAGGGTCTCCAGGATCGCCCGGTCGCGCTCGATCCAGCCTTTCTCCGCGGCCGCCTCGATCATCGCGAACTCGCCGCTGATCTGGTACGCCGCCACCGGGACGTCCACCGCCTGCGCGACCCGGTAGAGGATGTCCAGGTAGGGCCCGGCCGGCTTGACCATCACCATGTCGGCGCCCTCCTCCAGGTCGAGGGCGAGCTCGCGCAGCGACTCCCGGGCGTTCGCCGGGTCCTGCTGGTAGCTCTTGCGGTCGCCCTGGAGCGAGGACGCGACGGCCTCGCGGAAGGGACCGTAGAAGGCGGAGGAGTACTTGGCCGTGTACGCCAGGATCGAGACGTCCTCGTGGCCCGTCTCGTCCAGCGCGTCGCGGACGACGCCGACCTGGCCGTCCATCATCCCGCTCGGACCCACCACGTGGGCGCCCGCGTCGGCCTGCACCTGCGCCATCTCGGCGTAGCGCTCCAGCGTCGCGTCGTTGTCCACGCGGCCGTTCTCGTCCAGGACCCCGCAGTGCCCGTGGTCGGTGTACTCGTCCAGGCACAGGTCGGACATGATCACCAGATCGTCGCCCACCTCCGCCTTCACGTCGCGGATCGCGACCTGGAGGATCCCGTCCGGCTCGGTGCCCGCCGTGCCCCGCGCGTCCTTGTTCTCGTCGGCCGGTACGCCGAAGAGCATGATCCCGGAGACTCCGGCCTCGACGGCCTCCACGGCGGCCTTCCGCAGCGTGTCCCGGGTGTGCTGGACCACGCCCGGCATCGCCGAGATGGCGAGCGGCTCGCTGATGCCCTCCCGGACGAACGCCGGGAGGATCAGGTCCGAGGGATGCAGCCGGTACTCCGCGACCATCCGCCGCATTGCCGGGGTGGTGCGCAGCCGGCGGGGCCGCGAGCCGGGGAAGGATCCGTACGTGCTCATCTTCTAGTCGCCTCTTCGAGCTTCGACAGCAGTCGGCACAAGCCTAGAGCCCGGCCCCGGCCCGCCCCGCCCCGTCCTCCGGACCGGCCGGCCCGGCGGGGCGGTTGCGCTTCTCCCAGCCCCAGAGGCCGTTCGCCCGGTGGTCGGAAGGATGGAACGGTCCGAGTTCCTCCGCCTTCGCGTACGCCCACGGGGTGTCCGGGTGGTCCCGCAGGGCCAGTCCGTAGGCCCCGAGCAGCCGTGTCAGCGTGTCGTCCGCGTCCAGGAGGGACAGCAGCAGGTCCGTGGCATCGGCCGTGCGGTCGCCGGACTCCCCCAGGCGCTCCGCAGCCGCTAGCCGCATCGGGCTCCGCGGGTCGCGGACCAGGTCGCGGATCACGCCGCGCATCGCATCCACGTCCTGTTCCGCCCACAGCGACCTCAGGGCGGCTTCGTACCGCACCTCGTCGTCCGGGTCGCCCGCCAGGAGCCGCAGGGCCTCGCGCTCCGCGACCGTCAACGGCCCGTCGAGCCGGCCCAGGCAGTCCACCGACCGCAAGCGCACCCCGGGATCCGGGTGGACGGCGTACCTCAGGCCGATGGACTCCAGCCTCGGGTGCCCCACGTCGTGCTCGGTGAGGGCCCACAGCACCACTGCGAGGACCGCGGGGTCCGCCTCCACGTCCGCCCAGGCGGCGAGGAGCTCCCGGTCCTCCTCGTCGTACGAGTACACGTCGGACCCGAAGCGCCACTGCTGGGTCAGCAGCCAGTTGGCGGCAAAGCGGCGACGGACGGGCGACGGGTCGTGCCGCAGCGCCGTCACCACCTCCCGGCTGCCCTCTGCGAGGCGGTCCCTGAGCCGGAAGGTGGACGCGGACCAGTCCACGTGCGAGGAGTCGGTGTGCCGGACCGCTCGGTCCACCAGCTCCTCCAGCGGGACCGGAACGCCGAACAGCCGCTCCAGGGTGGTCAGTACGGCGCCGTGTCCCGCGCGCACCGTCAGCCCGCCGAGCGCGACCTGTTCGACCTGGCACCACTCTTCCTCGACCGACGAGATCTCCGCCGGACCCGCCGCCCCCGTCAGCCGCCGCAGCCCCGCCTCCGCGCCCTCCCCGTACCACCGCCGGGCCGCATCCAGCAGGCGTGCCCGCTCCGCCTCCGGCAGGCGCTCCCCCGGCTCAGGCAGGTCCTGGGCCCACAACAGCGCACCGACCACCGCGGGGGAGCCGCTCTCGACGGCCCGCAGCAGCGGGGTCGTCCCGTCGGGGAGCACCCGGTCCGGGTCCGCGCCGGCCCCCACCAGCGCCTCGGCGGCCTTGTACGCGAACGCCGCCACCGCCGCGCACAGCGGCGGCAGTCCGTCCCCGTCCGGAGCGTCCGGATCCGCGCCGCCCTCCAGCAGCCTCCATACCGCCTCGGTATCGTCCCCCCGTACCGCTTCCCCCAGTGCCGTCATGCCCGGACCATGCCACACGGCCGGGGAACGCACACGCCATTAGAGGTGCGCTACGAGGGGCCGGGCTCGGGGTCGGGCCGGTTCCGCCACTTCCACCGCCACAGCCCGTCCGGCCGGTGGTCGTTCTCGTACCCGGGGCCCAGCGGGCCGACCTTCGCATAGGCCTCCGGCGTGCGCGGGTCGTCCCGTACCGCCAGGGCGTGGGCCGCGCTCAGCCGGACGTCCTGATCGTCCGAGTCGAGGCACCGCACCAGCAGCTCGGCGACCTCCGGCACACCGCGGGTGACGGACCCGAGGCCGCGAAGGGTCCGGCGCACGACCTCCGGGTCCGGGTCCCGCAGCAGGTCCGGCAGGAGCTCCAGGTCCTCCTGCTCCGGCTCCTCGCCGGCCAGCACCCCGGCGGCCGCGGCCCGCACCTCGCCGTCCTCGTCGCGGCACAGCTCCCGCAGCGCCCGCCGCACCTCCGGAGACAGGACCCGCGGCACGTCCACGGCCACCCAGTGGTCGAAGAGACCCGGCACCCAGCGCCGCACCCCCGGGTCAGGATGCCCGGCGCGCCGCAGGCCGATGGCCTCCCGGGTGGGCACCTCCGCCTCGCCCAGGGCTTCCAGTACCCGGCCCAGTACGTCCGCGTCGCTCTCCTCGGCCTCCCACTCGACGAGGATCCGGTTGCACTCCTTCTCGTACCAACCCGCGTGCGCGCTCTCGTACCACGACCACAACCGGTACCGGACCACGTCGACCACGAAGGCCCGCCGCCGGGGATCCGGGTCGCGGCGGAAGGCCACCGCCTCGGCCCAGGTCTGCGCGCTGACGCGGCCGTTCAGGACGTGGAGCGAGGAGTTCCGGTCCACGTGGTCGCTCCTCGGGGACCGGACCCCACGGGCCACCAGCTCCGCCACGGGGGCCAGGATGCGGAACGCCCACTCCAGATCGGTCAGGACCGCGCCGTGCCCGGCCCGTACGCTCCGCCCTCCGAGGGTGATCTCCGGGACGCTGTCGTACTCCGAGTCCTGCACCCACGCGACGTCCGCCGGGCCCGCCGCCCCCGTCAGCCGCCGCAGCTCCGCCTCCGCGCCCGCCCCGTACCAGCGCCGGGCCGCGTCCAGCAGCCGGCCCTGCTCCGCTTCCGGCAGCCGCAGGCGGGCGTCGTCGCCCAGCAGAGCCGTCACCATCGCCGGGGAGCCGCCCTCGACGGCCCGCAGCAGCGGGGTCGTACCGTCGGGCAGCGCCCGGTCCGGGTCCGCGCCCCCGCCCACGAGCTCCCCGGCCGCCACGTGGTCGTACGCCGCCACCGCCGCGCACAGCGCGGCCGCCACCTCATCGGGATCCGTCACGGGCCCGAACATGCCACAGGGCCCGGGTGCGCATCGCCCCCGGGCCCTGCCCACTAACACCGCTAAGCCGGCCATCAGGTCGTACGACGCCTGCGCGCCCCCGGTCGCCGCTCGCTCGGCCGGTACACGCTCTCCCCGGCCTCCTTCGCGGCCTCGCGGCGCGCGGCCCCGTACTCCGCCAGTGCCTCCGCCAGCTTGCTCACGCTCGGCTCCGGCGACAGCACGTCGACCCGGAGCCCGTGCTCCTCGGCCGTCTTGGCCGTGGCCGGGCCGATGCACGCGATGACGGTGACGTTGTGCGGCTTGCCGGCGATGCCGACGAGGTTGCGCACGGTGCTCGACGAGGTGAAGAGCACGGCGTCGAACCCGCCGCCCTTGATCGCCTCACGCGTGTCCTGCGGCGGCGGCGAGGCGCGCACGGTCCGGTAGGCGGTGACGTCGTCGACCTCCCACCCGAGCTCGATCAGCCCGGCGACCAGGGTCTCGGTGGCGATGTCGGCGCGCGGCAGGAAGACGCGGTCGATCGGGTCGAAGACCGGGTCGTACGGCGGCCAGTCCTCCAGCAGACCGGCGGCGGACTGCTCGCCGCTGGGCACGAGGTCGGGCTTGACGCCGAACTCCACCAGGGCGGCGGCGGTCTGCTCGCCGACGGCGGCGACCTTGATGCCGGCGAAGGCACGGGCATCGAGCCCGTACTCCTCGAACTTCTCGCGCACGGCCTTGACCGCGTTGACGGAGGTGAAGGCGATCCACTCGTAGCGGCCCGTCACGAGCCCCTTGACCGCCCGCTCCATCTGCTGCGGGGTGCGCGGCGGCTCCACGGCGATGGTCGGCACCTCGTGGGGCACCGCGCCGTACGAACGCAGCTGGTCGGAGAGCGAGGCGGCCTGCTCCTTGGTGCGCGGCACGAGCACGCGCCAGCCGAACAGCGGCTTCGACTCGAACCAGGACAGTTCCTCGCGGCGCGCGACCGCGCCGTGCTCCCCGACCACGGCTATGACGGAGCGAGCGCCCTCGGGCGAGGGGAGGATCTTGCCCTGCTTGAACACCTGCGCGATGGTCCCGAGGGTCGCGCTCCATGTCCGCTGGCGGGTCGTCGTACCGGCCACGGTGACGGTGAGCGGGGTGTCGGGCTTGCGCCCGGCGCCGATCAGCTCGGCCGCCGCCGCCGAAACGGTCTCCAGCGTCGCGGAGACGACGAGGATGCCGTCGCTGGCGCCCACCTCGCTCCAGCAGCGCGCGGAGGCGGTCCGCGCGTTCACGAACCTCACGTCCGCACCCTGCTTGCCGGCCAGCGGAACACCTGCGTACGCGGGCACGCCGACGGCGGTCGCGACGCCGGGGACGACCTCGAAGGGGATGCCGCCGGTGGCGCAGGCGAGCATCTCCTCGGCCGCGTTCCCGTCGAGACCGGGGTCGCCGGTGACGGCACGGACGACCCGCCTGCCGGAGCGCGCGGCCTCCATGACAAGATTGGCGGCATCTCGGATGACCGGGACTCCGGCGGCTGCTGACTTCTCGTCAGCAATCGTCAGCTGTGGCGTGTCCACCCCCGCGCGCGCATGCGTACGTACGACCTCGAGCACCTCGGGCTCCGCGATCAGTACGTCCGCGGCGGCCAGGGCCTCCACGGCGCGAAGCGTCAGCAGTCCCGGGTCGCCCGGGCCGGCACCGAGGAAGGTGACGTGCCCCTGGACGGCGACGGACGGAAACGCGGAGGTGGTTGGGCTTGTGGGGTTCAAAGCGACCGCTCCCCCATCAGACCGGCCGCGCCCTTGGCCAGCATCTCGTCCGCGAGTTCGCGGCCGAGCGCCATGGCCTCGTCGTACGACTGGGGCACGGGACCGGTGGTGGACAGCTGCACCAGCGTGGAACCGTCGAGGGTTCCCACGACTCCCCGCAGGCGCATCTCATTGACAATCTGCCCGTCGGCCAACAGGTCGGCGAGCGCACCCACGGGGGCGCTGCAGCCGGCCTCCAGGGCGCCGAGCAGGGCGCGTTCGGCGGTCACGGCGGCCCGGGTGTACGGGTCGTCGAGCTCGGCGAGCGCGGAAATCAGGTCCGTGTCGGACGCGAGGCACTCCACGGCCAGGGCTCCCTGGCCGGGCGCGGGCAGCATGTTGTCCACGGAGATCAGGTCGGTGGCCTCGTCGCCGCGGCCGATCCGGTTGAGCCCGGCGGCGGCCAGCACGACCGCGTCGAGCTCGCCGTTGCGCACGAAGCCGATCCGGGTGTCGACGTTGCCGCGGATGGCGACGGTCTCGATGACCTTGCCCAGCGACTTGGCGTACGCGTGCAGCTGCGACCTGCGCCGCGGCGAGCCGGTGCCGATGCGCGCACCGTCGGGCAGCTGCTCGAAGGTCAGGCCGTCGCGGGCGACGAGCGCGTCGCGCGGGTCCTCGCGCTGCGGCATGGCCGCGATGACGAGGTCGTCGGGCTGCGTGGTGGGCAGGTCCTTCAGCGAGTGCACGGCGAAGTCGACTTCGCCGCGCACGAGGGCCTCGCGCAGGGCGGTGACGAAGACGCCGGTGCCGCCGATCTGCGAAAGGCTCTCGCGGGACACGTCACCGTAGGTCGTGATCTCCACGAGCTCGACGGGCCGGCCGGTGATCGCCCGTACCGCCTCGGCTACATGCCCGGACTGGGACATGGCCAGCTTGCTGCGCCGCGTGCCGAGCCTCAGCGGCTGGTCGAGACGTGGATTCATGATGCCCGTCCTGAGTCGTGGTTCTTGTCAGCCTCGTCGGCCCGGCTGACGGAGGCCACCGTCTGCGGGTCGAGATCGAAGAGTTCGCGCAGCGCCTCGGCGTACCCGGCGCCGCCGGGCTCGCTCGCGAGCTGCTTGACGCGCACGGTCGGCGCGTGGAGGAGCTTGTCGACGACGCGCCGCACGGTCTGAGTCACTTCAGCCCGCTGCCGCTCGTCGAGATCGGGTACCCGCCCGTCGAGCCGTGCCACTTCCATGGCGACGACCTCCGCGGCCATGGCGCGCAGGGCGACCACGGTGGGCGTGATGTGCGCGGCCCGCTGGGCGGCCCCGAAGGCGGCCACCTCCGCGGCCACTATCGCGCGTACGGCATCGACGTCGGCGGCCATGGGCGCATCGGCACTCGCCTCGGCCAGCGACTCGATGTCCACCAGCCGCACGCCCGGAATCCGGTGCACGGCGGCGTCGATGTCACGGGGCATGGCCAGGTCGAGCAGCGCGAGCCGTACGGGCTGCGCGTCCACCTGGCTCCGTACGCCCTTGCGCGGCTGCTGCCGCTGCGCGGCGGCCTCGCCCTGGTCGGCCCAGGTCCCGTGCAGCTCCAGCGACCCGGCGTCCACCCCGGCGAGCGCGGCCCGCCCGTCGGCGGTCCGCCCCGGATCGGAAGCCAGCGCATCGAGCCCCACAGGACACCCGTCCCGCTCCTCGACGACGACCTTGCTCCGCACGGCCCCGGCATCGGCGATCCGCCGCCCCCCGGCCGCCAGCACGGCCAGCCGCGCAACGAGCTCGGCGTCCATGTCCAGCCCCACCGGCGCCTCAGCACCATTCAGCCCCGCCTGCGTTTGAGGCGCAGGGGTCCGGGGACTGGTCCCCGGCAACGGCGCCGCACCCGGCAACGGGGTCCGGGCGGAGCCCGGGGAACGGTGGAAGGGCGGGTAGGGGACAGCCCCCGCAGGGCGCCCCTCCACGGCCACGGCCACATCGTCCCCGGTCAGCACGAGCCCGGTAGCCCCCGTACAGGACACGACGACGTCAACCCGAGCCAGCTCGTCGGCGACACCGGACATCGCAATGGCCGAAGCCGCAACCCCGGTGCCCGAGGCAACCAGAATCTCGGCCAACCGCTCCGCCCGCTCGGCGGTCCGGTTCGCCACCACGACCTCGGCAACACCCACCCGCGCCAACGTCGCCGCAGCCAGCGAAGACATCGACCCGGCCCCGATGACGAGCGCCCGCTTCCCCGCGGCCCACTCCTCCACCGGCACCCGCACGGCGAGCTGCTCCAGCCCGAAGGTCACCAGCGACTGCCCCGCCCGGTCGATCCCGGTCTCGGAGTGCGCCCGCTTGCCGACGCGCAGCGCCTGCTGGAACAGATCGTTGATCAACCGCCCGGCCGTGTGGAGCTCCTGCCCCAGCGCCAGCGCGTCCTTGATCTGCCCGAGGATCTGCCCCTCGCCGACCACCATCGAGTCCAGCCCGCACGCCACCGAGAAGAGGTGGTGGACGGCCCGGTCCTCGTAGTGCACGTAGAGATAAGGAGTGAGCTCCTCCAGCGCGACCCCGCTGTGCTGCGCCAACAGCGTCGACAGCTCGGCCACACCCGCGTGGAACTTGTCCACGTCCGCGTACAGCTCGATCCGGTTGCAGGTGGCGAGCACCGCCGCCTCCGCCGCCGGTTCCGCGGCGAGCGTGTCGTGCAGCAGCTTGACCTTGGCATCGGCGGCCAGCGAAGCGCGCTCCAGCACGCTCACGGGCGCACTGCGATGGCTCAGCCCTACGACGAGCAGACTCATGCCGGCATCACCGCCGGAACGTCCCCGTCGGGTCCGCCCTTCCGCGCGACGGCGGTGGCCCGGCCGGCGGGCGGCACGACGGCGGCGGCGGGAGCCGCACCGGTGCCGGTGCCCGCGGCGGAGCCTCCGGCGGCAGCGGCGGCCGCCGCTTCCTCACCGGCCTTGCGCTGCTCGTGGAAGGCCAGGATCTGCAGCTCGATCGACAGGTCGACCTTGCGCACGTCCACGCCCTCGGGCACGGACAGCACGGTCGGCGCGAAGTTCAGGATGGAAGTGACGCCTGCGGCGATGAGCCGCTCGCTGACCTGCTGGGCAGCCCCCGCCGGGGTCGCGATGACCCCGATCGAGACGCCGTTCTCCTCGATGATCTTCTCGAGTTCATCGGTGTGCTGTACGGGCATCCCGGCCACCGGCTTGCCAGCCATGGCCGGATCGGCGTCGATGAGCGCGGCCACGCGGAAGCCGCGCGACGCGAAACCGCCGTAGTTGGCCAGGGCGGCGCCGAGGTTACCGATGCCGACGATGACGACCGGCCAGTCCTGGGTCAGCCCGAGCTCGCGGGAGATCTGGTAGACGAGGTACTCCACGTCGTACCCGACGCCGCGGGTCCCGTAGGAGCCGAGGTAGGAGAAGTCCTTGCGGAGCTTCGCGGAGTTGACTCCGGCGGCCGCGGCCAGCTCCTCGGAGGACACCGTGGGCACCGATCGCTCGGAGAGCGCGGTGAGGGCGCGCAAGTACAGCGGAAGCCGGGCGACAGTGGCCTCGGGAATACCTCGGCTGCGGGTCGCCGGTCGGTGAGTTCGGCCAGTTGCCACGATGCTCCTGCGGGATGAGCGGGGCTGCAGGTGGCCACTTGTCCCAGGACCACCCCGTCGAATGCAGGCTATGTCTTTGTGAACGCGTGCACAAAGATTGTGTCCGCTTTGTCCGAGCAAAGTGACCGGGGTCACGCGCCTTGGGCCTATGGACCGGGAACCGGCGACACGCCGAACCCGTTCAATTCCCGAAGGGGGCAAAACGGTACACACTCCTCACCAATACGCCCCCGAGACCCCATAAATCGCCCACGATGGTAACCGCCCGACAGCTCAATCCTGCAATGCCCGTCGGAGCCTGTCAGGGTTCACCCTCCAGAAGGTGTGCTGCTCGCCGTCCACCAGCACGACCGGAATCTGCTCCCAGTGCAGGCGGTACAGCTCCTCGTCCTGCGAAATGTCCTTCTTCTCCCACTGTGCGCCCGTCTCGGCGCAGACCTTCTCGACCACTTCCTGGGCGTCGTCACAGAGGTGACACCCCGGCTTCCCGATGAGCGTGACCAACCGCTCCTCCGGACGCTTCTTTTCGGCACGGCGCAGCAAAGGACTCATGCACCCATTCTCCCGCGCCCGCACCCCGACCACCCCGGGCCGGACGGACCGAAGAGTTCACATCCTTGATTCCCATCGGTTCGGGAACTCCCGAACACAGTGGCTATGCTCGCGTCATGGCCGCTCTGGGATGGCTCACCCCCCGTAGGCGCTCCGCCACCGCGCGGAGCGTGCTGGCAGGCGAGGCCTCGGCCGAGGCCGCCCGCAAGACCGCACTGGCCGACGAACTGCTCGACGGCACGGACTTCCCCGGAACCGCCGAAGCGGAACGCGCGGCGGAGGCGGAGCCGCAGGAGCCCGCCGAGCCGGAGTTTCCCGTCGCCGGCGATGACCTGGCCGCCGCCTTCTTCGACCTCGACAACACCGTCATGCAGGGCGCCGCGATCTTCCACTTCGGCCGCGGCCTCTACAAGCGGGAGTTCTTCCGCCGCCGCGAGCTGGCCCGCTTCGCCTGGCAGCAGGCCTGGTTCCGGCTCGCCGGGGTCGAGGACCCCGAGCACATGCAGGACGCCCGCGACAGCGCGCTGTCCATCGTCAAGGGACACAAGGTCTCCGAGCTGATGTCCATCGGCGAGGAGATCTACGACGAGTACATGGCGGTACGGATCTGGCCGGGCACCCGCGCCCTGGCCCAGGCCCACCTCGACGCCGGCCAGAAGGTCTGGCTCGTCACGGCCGCCCCCGTGGAGACCGCCACTATCATCGCCCGCCGGCTCGGCCTGACCGGAGCCCTCGGCACCGTCGCCGAATCCGTGGACGGCGTATACACCGGCCGGCTGGTCGGCGAGCCGCTGCACGGCCCCGCCAAGGCGGAGGCGGTCCGCGCCCTGGCCGCCGCCGAGGGACTGGACCTCGCGCGCTGCGCGGCGTACAGCGATTCGCACAACGACATTCCGATGCTGTCCCTGGTCGGACATCCGTACGCGATCAATCCCGACACAAAACTGCGCAAGCATGCCCGCTCCAACGACTGGCGCCTGCGCGACTATCGGACCGGCCGCAAGGCCGTGAAGATCGGCGTCCCGGCCGCCGCGGGCGTCGGCGCGATCGCGGGCGGCACGGCCGCCGCCATCGCCCTGCACCGCCGCCGCAAGTAGCGCCTACGGGGCCCCGCCCGGCCTCCCGCCCCACCACGCCCGGCACCCTCCCCCGACCGGGACATTCGCTCACCTCTACCCGCGCCTCCGGCGCGGCACTCCGCCCTGCCCTACTCGGTCGCGAGCCACCGTGGAAGCAGGCATTCCGCGCACCCAACTGATCAAGAATCGATCACCATCCGTGCCTGAATATGCCCTCGACACGCAACAGAAGTGTCGTAACCGGTGATTTGAGCAACTGGGTGTAGCGCCGCCTGTACGAAGCGTTATTCTCCTCAAACGCATGCCACCGCCATCTGTCGCTACGACGGGTGAACGGTCCCGCACTGCACGTGATGGAAGCTCTGCCTCTGGGAGTCCCGTGTACCCACCTGTCGGGGTTGACGCCTCGGGCCTGGCTACGCTGCGCGCAACGGTCCTCGACCAGCTGCGTGGCTTCGTCCCCACCGCGTACACCGTCCCCGCATTCGCCACCGCGGTCCCCGCCGGACTCGGCCCGGCCGGTCCTTGCTATGCCCTGACCGACGGCGGGGCAACGGTGGGCAGACGCGGTCGCGCCGGCGGCTCGTCCGCCGGGGGCGCAGCCGCCGGGACCACCGCGCCCGCCGCCCGCCGTCCCACCGCGGACAGCGACCAGGCCCGCATGATGGACCTGGTCGAACGCGCCCAGGCCGGCGAGGCCGATGCCTTCGGCCGCCTGTACGACCAGTACAGCGACACCGTCTACCGCTACATCTATTACCGCGTCGGCGGCAAGGCGACCGCGGAGGATCTCACCAGCGAGACCTTCCTGCGTGCGCTGCGCCGCATCTCCACCTTCACCTGGCAGGGCCGCGACTTCGGCGCCTGGCTCGTGACGATCGCCCGCAACCTGGTCGCCGACCACTTCAAGTCGAGCCGCTTCCGCCTGGAAGTCACCACCGGCGAAATGCTCGACGCCAACGAGGTGGAACGGTCCCCCGAGGACTCCGTCCTGGAGTCCCTCTCCAACGCGGCCCTGCTGGAAGCCGTACGGAAACTCAATCCGCAGCAGCAGGAGTGCGTGACCTTGCGCTTCCTGCAGGGCCTCTCGGTCGCCGAGACGGCCAGGGTGATGGGAAAGAACGAGGGTGCCATCAAGACCCTCCAGTACCGGGCGGTCCGCACCCTGGCCCGCCTGCTCCCCGACGACGCCCGCTGACGCCGCCCTCCTCTCACATTTCGGTACAACTCCCTGATGACCTTGATGACACCGACGACAGTGACGACACTGCCGAATCCAATGACGCTGTGGTCCGATCATCCTTCGTCCGTAACCCAAGTGCCGCGCCGCTCGTTGTGGGGAATGCAGGCTCCCTGTGGACAAGCCCTACCCGAAGCCGCTCACTCGAAAGGGTGGATGTGCTCAAGGAAGGCAACCTTCCGGACACCTTGGGGAGTCGATCGTCATGACGAGAGGAGGTGCCGCCAGTGATCGCGAACGTGACTCCGCACCGGCGGGCGAACGCCTTCGCCCAGGCCCTGGAGGAGCGGACCCCGTCCGACCTTTCGGAACCGGACCCGGCGGCCGAGCAGTCCGAGGCACCTGCCGAACCTGCCGACCACGACCGGTTGTTGGCCCTGGCGAGCGTGCTCGGCGAAAGAATGCCGCGCCCGGTGCTGGACCCCGAGGTCAAAGTGGTGCAACGAGCCCAGCTCATTGCCGCCATGGAAGCCAAGGTGATGGAAGAGAGGGCCGGGGGCGGCGTGGCCGCCGACCCTCAAGTGCCCGAACAGCGGACCGGCCGCGGCGCCCACCGGGCGACCTCGCTCCGGAAATTGCGGCCCCGCTCCCGCTGGTCCAAGGGCATCGCGGCGGGCGGTCTCACCGTAGGTGTGGCCGCGGGGGCCTTCAGCGGAGTGGCCGCTGCCAGCACGGACGCCCTGCCGGGTGACCATCTGTACCCCGTGAAGCGGGGCATGGAGGACATCCGGCTCGGGATGGCCGACGGCGATTCGGACCGGGGCGAGCTCTATCTCGACCAGGCCTCGAGCCGTCTGTCGGAGGCCCGTCGGCTCATGGAGCGCGGCCGTCTCGGCGCACTCGACCACGAGTCCCTCGGCGAGATCCGCCGAGCCCTCGCGGGCATGAAGCACGACGCCTCGGAGGGCCACCGGCTGCTCCAGGCCGCCTACGAACGGGACGGCTCGCTCGGCCCGATCCAGGCACTGTCCTCGTTCTCCCGTTCGCACCGGGACGCGTGGGCCAAGCTCCGGGGCAACCTCCCCGCGCAGCTCACGGACGTGGGCGGTGAGGTGGAGTCGGTCTTCCAGGCCATAGACCACGACGTGGCGCCGCTCCAGAGTCTGCTCCCGAAGCCTCCGGAACAGACCCGCGGCTCCGGCCCCTCCACGAAGCCGAGCGCCCCGGCGGGCAAGCAGCAGACGACGCCCTCCTCGGGCGCACCGTCCGCGGCCCCCCACCAGCCCACGGACCAGACTTCGGGTTCCCCGAAGGCCCCGACCCCGGGCGGCGGCGGTCTCCTGGGCAACACGGGCAACCTCCTGAACCCGCCCGCGGGCCAGGGCCAGCCCACCCCGTCCGAGTCCGGCGGCGCCCCCGCTCCGGCCCACCCGGACATCACCCTCCCGCCCCTCCTCCCCGGCCTCCTCCCAGGCCTGGGCATCAAGGCGGAGGACGCCGACTAGCGCCGACTGGCGTCGGACGACGCAGAACGCCGGCGGAGCTGGGAAACCCAGCCCCGCCGGCGTTCTCGTCATGCCCGGCGCGTCAGAACCATGGTCCTCAGAAGAAGACGGACCGCCGCTGCACCAGCAGCTTGTACAGCGTGTGCTGGATCTGCTCCCGCACCTGATCCGTCAGGTTGAACATCAGCATCGGATCCTCGGCGGCCTCCGGCGCGTACCCGTCCGTCGGAATCGGTTCCCCGAACTGGATCGTCCACTTCGTCGGCAGCGGCACCGCCCCCAGCGGCCCCAGCAGCGGAAACGTCGGCGTGATCGGGAAGTACGGGATCCCCAGCAGCCGCGCCAGCGTCTTCGAGTTCCCGATCATGGGGTAGATCTCCTCCGCCCCCACGATCGAGCAGGGCACGATCGGCGTCCCCGCACGCAGCGCGGTCGACACGAACCCGCCCCGCCCGAACCGCTGGAGCTTGTACCGGTCCCCGAACGGCTTCCCTATCCCCTTGAAGCCCTCGGGCATCACGCCCACCAGCTCCCCGGCCTCCAGCAGCCGCTGCGCGTCCTCCGCGCACGCCAGCGTGTGTCCGGCCTTCCGCGCGAGCTCGTTCACCACGGGGAGCATGAACACCAGGTCGGCCGCCAGCAGCCGCAGGTGCCGCTGTGCCGGGTGCTGGTCGTGCACGGCGACCTGGAGCATCAGGCCGTCCAGCGGCAAGGTCCCGGAGTGGTTCGCCACGATCAGCGCGCCGCCCTCCTTCGGGATGTTCTCGATGCCCTTGACCTCGACCCGGAAGTACTTGTCGTACAGCGGCCGCATCAGGGACATCAGGACCTGGTCCGTCAGCTCCTTGTCGTAGCCGAAGTCGTCGACCTCGTACTCCCCGGTGATCCGGCGCCGCAGGAACGCCAGCCCGCCGGCGATCCGCCGGTCCCAGGAGCCCTCCGCGGCCTGCTCCGGTACGGCCTCCACCACCGGCTCCGGACCGACCGGCTCCGCGACGGGCGTGACCGGCGCCTCCTGTGCGACCCGTACCCGCCGGGCGGGCGAGGACCGCCGTCGCGGCCGGTCCTCGTCGAACGGAATGACCTTGGCGTCCGCCACTATCGCTTCGCTCCATCCATGTCCACGTCCAGCAACCCGGCCACCCGGTCCACGGCCCGCCCCACCCGGTCCGGCGGCAGCAGCCCGCCGCCCCGGCTCCGCGTGAAGTCGGCGAAGGTCTCGGCGGTCGTATACATCGGCTCGAATCCCAGCGCCTCCCGCATCTGCGTGGTCTCCACGACCCGCCCGTGCGTGAGGAGCCTTATCTGCTCCGGCGAGAAGTCCGTCGCCCCGACCGCCCGCAGCGCCGCGCCCACCCAGGTCACCGCGGGCAGCAGCAGCGGCACCGTCGGCCGTCCCAGCCGCCGCGCGCACTGCGACAGCAGCAGCACCCCGTCGCCGGCGATGTTGAAGGTCCCGCTGAGCCCGCCGGGCCCGCTGGTCTGCGAGGCCAGCCGCAGCACGTCCAGTACGTCGTCCTCGTGCACGAACTGCAACCGCGGGTCGTAGCCCAGCACGGTCGGGATCAGCGGCATCGAGAAGTACTCGGCGAGCGCCGAGTCGGCGAAGGGCCCGAGGATGTTCGCGAACCGCAGCACGCACACCGCGACGTCGGGCCGCCTGCGCGCGAAGCCGCGTACGTACCCCTCGACCTCGGTGGCGTCCTTGGCGAAGCCGGCGGCGGGCAGCGACTTCGGCTGCGTGGTCTCGGTGAAGACGGCCGGATCCCGCGAGGTGCCCCCGTACACACTGGTACTGGACTTCACCACGAGCCGCCGCACCGTCGGGGACTTCTGGCAGGCTCCCAGGAGCTGCATCGTCCCGATGACGTTGGTTTCCTTGACGGTGCTGTACGAACCGGAGCCCGCGCCCGTCGCCGCTCCCCCGGTGACCGCGAGATGGACCACCGTGTCGACGGCGTTCTCGGCCAGCACCCGGGCGATGGCCGACTGTCTGATGTCCGCACGGACGAACTCGGCCGAGCCGAGCGTGTGCGGCGGGGTCACCGCGTCGACCGCGATCACCCGCTCGACCTCGGGGTCCCGCTGGATCCGCCGCACGAAGCGGCCCCCCAGCTGCCGGGCAGCCCCGGTGACCAGCACGACCTTCCCCACGAGCTCAGCGCCTCCCTCGAAGAAGTCCCCCGGCTGCACCACAGCCCCTCCACCAGAATGGTGGAGGGGCTGCGGTAAACACGTACAGCTGCCGTTTACTTCTTGTTACGGCGCTGGACGCGGGTGCGCTTGAGCAGCTTGCGGTGCTTCTTCTTAGCCATCCGCTTGCGCCGCTTCTTGATAACAGAGCCCACGACTACCCTCGCTCACTTCTCTTCATTCGGTGCGGGGCGTCGGGGCCCACACGACCTACGTCGGCCTAGCCTACCCGCCCGAGCTCTGAGCTTGTAATCCGCGTGCCCCCGAGGGGTAACCGCAGGCTCCCGACCCTCACCCCTCAGGCCGATTCCACCCCCACAAAGGACTCGCGGAGGTACTCGTGCACCGCATTTTCGGGGACCCGGAAGGACCGGCCCACCCGGATTGCGGGCAGATGTCCGTTGTGCACCAAGCGGTACACGGTCATCTTCGACACTCGCATCACCGAGGCGACCTCCGCCACGGTCAGGAACTGAACCTCACTGAGAGGCCTCTCGCCAGCAGCCATGACACACCTTGACCTTCCGCGCATGACGGGCACCGGCTTCCCCTCCGGTTACGCCCCGTCGTCGCACGCTCACTCCCCAGAGTAGGGGCGTGTGATACGAGTGGGGAAGAGGAGCTACGTCCACTCCTGCCGACCCGACAGACTCGCCCGATTGAGTACATAGCGAGTGAGCGGTCGGTAGTAGTCCGCGCGCACCGCGTCATCAAGTGGAACCGCCACCGACACCTGCCCCTCGGCTTCCCCCACGAACAGCGCGGGATCATCGGTATCGGCCAGCCCGATCGCCTCCACACCGAGCTGACCTGCACCGCAGACCCACCCGTGGTCCCCCACCACCAGCTCCGGCAACGGCCCGCCGGCCTCCGCGAGCGCCCCGAGGGCGATCCGAACCGGCAGCGGCGAATGGGAGTGCGCGCCGGTGTCACTCCCATCCGGCCGCGCGCCGTCTTCCCGCACCAGTGCGACCCCTCGTACGTAATCGATGCGGTGCGTGCGTACGCCGAAGCGGGTGTGCATGTCCACGGGTGCCCCCCACGCCGGAGTGAGGACTTCACATCCCGCTGCCGACAGCGCCCCCGCCAAGATGGCGTAGAACTCCAGGAGCCGGTGCGGGTGACCGGTCCCGAACAGCACCGGGGCCCGAGCCTCGGCCACCGCCCGCAGCCGCTCCGCGAAGGCCTCCAGCCCCGCCACCGTCAGCTCCGGATCGATCACGTCCGGCCCGCTGACGTGCGCGGGGTCCGCCGAGACCCCGCACTTCTGCGCCATCAGCCGCAGCAGGTCACCCTCGCCCCACGCCCACGCGGGATCCAGCCCCAGCAGCACCCGCGGATCCCGCGCCGCGAACAGCCGGTAACTGCGCAGGCTTTCCTCCCGAGAGGTCGCGACGGGCCCGGCCAGGCGGGCGGCCAGCAGATGCGCACGCAACGCGCCGGTGCTCAACACCCTCCCGATGCTCCCGTACCCACCCTGACCCCTCACCAGTTCCGGCCATTCCCCCACCCGTTGGCCCAACCAGTACAGCCGTTCCCAGCCCCACCGGCGCGCTTTCAGCCGTCCGGCGTTTGAGGACCGGGGTCTGGGGCGGAGCCCCAGGGGGTCCGGGGCGCAGCCCCGGGGAACGGTGGAAGGGCGGGTAGGGGACAGCCCCGCAGGGCTCAGGCCAGCAACCCCCGCAGGGGGAACACCGCCCGCCGGGTGGCCAGTACGGCCTGGTCGATCCGGTCGGCAGGGTCGTACCCGGCATCCCAGTCACGCCACTCGGGCACCCGCCCATCCGTCATCCGCCCAGGCGCCACCGCCCGCGTCCGCGCATACACCGCATCCCGCCAAGAAGCCGGAACAGCCGTCTCGGGACCGATCGGCCGATGCCCGGCGATCGCCACCAGGTGCGTCCAGGACCGCGGCACGACATCCACCACGGCGTACCCGCCACCCCCGAGCGCCAGCCACCGGCCGCCCTCCACCCACGCGTGCGCCAGCTCGTGACAGGCCTCCATCACGGCCCGCTGCGCATCCAACGACACCGCCAGATGCGCCAGCGGGTCCTCCACATGCGTATCCGCCCCGTGCTGCGTCACCAGCACCTGCGGCGCGAAGTCCTCCAGCAGCTCCGGCACCACCGCGTGGAAGGCCCGCAGCCATCCCTCGTCCCCGGTCCCGGCGGGCAGCGCGATGTTCACCGCCGACCCCTCCGCCGCCGGCCCGCCCGTCTCCTCCGGCCAGCCCGTCTGCGGGAACAGCGTCCGCGGATGCTCGTGCATCGAGATCGTCAGCACCCGGGGGTCGTCCCAGAACGCCGCCTGGACCCCGTCCCCGTGGTGCACGTCCACATCCACATAGGCGACCCGCTCGGCCCCCAGCTCCAGCAGCCGCGCGATCGCCAGGGCCGCGTCGTTGTAGACGCAGAAACCCGCCGCCCCGCCCGGCATCGCGTGGTGCAGCCCGCCGGCGAAGTTCACGGCGTGCTGGGCCTCCCCGCGCCAGATCGCCTCGGCCGCCGCGACCGACTGCCCGGCGATCAGCGCGGACGCCTCGTGCATCCCGTGGAACGCCGGATCGTCCGCCGTCCCCAGCCCGTACGAACCGTCGGCGACCCCGGGGTCGCCGGACACCTCGCGTACGGCCGCCACGTAGTCCTCGCGGTGCACCAGCCGCAGGGTCGAGTCACCGGCCGGCCGGCCCGCCCGTACCTCCAGCTCCCGGTCGAGCCCGAAGGCCCGTACCAGGCCCATGGTCAGCTCCAGGCGCACCGGGTCCATCGGATGGCCCGGCCCGAAGTCATACTTCGTGACCGCCTCGTCCCACATCAACAGCCCGGTCACCGGTTCGCCGCTCATGCCGGACACCGTATCGGGCGGGCTCCGTACCGAACGAGCGGGCATAGAAAAGAGTGACGAGGACCAGCACCATCGGCACGAGCATCGCCCCCCGGTAGCTCCAGGCGTCCCCGATCCCGCCCACGAGCGGCGCCCCGATCAGGAATCCGACGTAGTTGAAGATGTTCAGCCGCGCGATCGCGGTGTCGGAAGATCCCGGGAACAGCCGACCCGCCGCGGCGAAGGTCTGCGGCACGATCACGCACAGCCCGAACCCCAGCAGGGTGAAGCCGAGCATCCCCACCCACGCCCCGGGCGCCGCCGCGACCACGGCGAACCCGCCCGCCGCGACGACCGTCCCGATCCGTACGACGGCCACGGCCCCGAAGCGCCGCACACCGAGGTCCCCGACGGCCCGCCCGAGCAGGGTGGTCACCATGTAGACGTTGTACGGAACGGTGGCGAGCTGCTCGGAGCTGCCCAGGACGTCCTGGAGGTACTTGGCGCTCCAGTTCGAGACCGTCGAGTCACCGATGTACGCGCACGCCATCACCAGGCACAGCGGCAGCAACAGCTTGAACCCGCCCGGCCCGAGCCCCTTGGCGGCCTCGGAGCCGGCGGCCTTGCCGTCCTGGTCCACGTAGAACCGGCTGGCGAGGAGCGCGAGCGGCAGCAGGACCACCACGGCGGGCAGATAGGAGGTGAAGAGCGAGAGGTGCCAGTGCGCCCCCGCCCACGCGGCCGAGGCGCCCAGGATCCCGCCGAGGCTGTACGAAGCGTGGAAGCCGAGCATGATGCTGCGCCCGTACGCGCCCTGCAGGCTCACCCCGAGCATGTTCATGGAGGCGTCGAGCGCCCCCACGAACAGCCCGAACGCCCCGAGCGCCAGGGCCACGTGCCACATCTCGCTGCCGGCGCCGACCCCCAGCAGTGCCAGCAGCACGAGCGGCTGCGCCCACCGCAGTACGGTGCTGGGCGCGACCCGCTTCACCAGGTGCTCGGTGACCACGCTGGACACACCGGCGAGGATCGGGACGGCGGCCAGGAAGACGGGCAGCAGTGCGTCGGATATCCCGTACCGGTCCTGAATGGCGGGGATCCTCGTCACGAGCAGCGCGAAGGCCACGCCCTGCACGAAGAAACTGAACCCCAACGCCCCGCGCCCGCGGCGCAGCCGCACGTCTGCTGTCATGGCGGCTCAGCGTAGGCGCCGGTGCTACCGGTGGGTAGAGCGATCACATATCGATTGGGTCAGTGCGAGAACCCGCCGCCGTAGCCGGTGTATCCGGAGCCTGCGCCCTCCGCCAGCCCCAGCAGGCCGGCCAGCTGGTTCATGTCGCCGAAGTATCCAGTGGCACCGGGCAGCCGGTCCGCGGGCATCATCCCGGTGTAACCGAGCACGTCCATCCCCGCAGCCACCGCGGCCTGGACGCCCAGCGGGCTGTCCTCGACGACCACGCACCGACCGGGTGCCACACCCATCTGGTCCGCGGCGTGCAGGAACAGATCGGGGGCCGGCTTGCCCTGCCCGACGTCCTCCGAGCTGAAGATCCACTCCTCCTCGAACCACTCGTCGAGGCCGGCCGCCCGGTGTCCGACCCGGATCCGCTCGTGGCTCCCGGAGGACGCGAGGCAGTACGCGGTCCCGCTCTCGACCAGAGCCGCCAGCACCCCCTCGACCCCGGGCACGGGCTTGAGCTCCCGTTCGAAGGCGGCGAAGGTACGGGCGTGCAGCGTGCTGTCGAAGTCGGCCGGCAGCGCCTGCCCGGTCCGCTCCCGCACCAGGTCGTGGACCCGGTGGACCGCGGCCCCCATGTAGTCGCGGAGCGACTCCTCGTACGAGGTCGGGTGGCCCAGCTCGGTCAAGTACCCGGCGAGGATGCTGTTGGCGAGCGGCTCACTGTCCACCAGCACGCCGTCGTTGTCGAAGATGACGAGGTCGTAGCCCATGCGACAACCCTACGAGCCGTCAGTGCCAATCCATCCGGACCCCATGCCGGGCATCCGCAGGACATCCAAAGATCCTGGGATCCTCCAGTTGGCGGAACGGGCCGGCCCACCCCCCGTCCGGCCCTTCGGCCCGTAAACGCAGAAAAGCCCCGCACCGAACCCGTAAGGGCTGGTGCGGGGCTTTCCCACAATGATTGTTCGGCGGCGTCCTACTCTCCCACAGGGTCCCCCCTGCAGTACCATCGGCGCTGAAAGGCTTAGCTTCCGGGTTCGGAATGTAAACCGGGCGTTTCCCTAACGCTATGACCACCGAAACACTATGAAGTTAACCAACCGGATATGAACACAGTTCGTTACTTCAGAACTAACACAGTGGACGCGAGCAACTGAGGACAAGCCCTCGGCCTATTAGTACCAGTCAGCTCCACCCGTTACCGGGCTTCCACATCTGGCCTATCAACCCAGTCGTCTACTGGGAGCCTTACCCTCTCAAGGAGGTGGGAATACTCATCTTGAAGCAGGCTTCCCGCTTAGATGCTTTCAGCGGTTATCCCTCCCGAACGTAGCCAACCAGCCATGCCCTTGGCAGGACAACTGGCACACCAGAGGTTCGTCCGTCCCGGTCCTCTCGTACTAGGGACAGCCCTTCTCAATATTCCTACGCGCACAGCGGATAGGGACCGAACTGTCTCACGACGTTCTAAACCCAGCTCGCGTACCGCTTTAATGGGCGAACAGCCCAACCCTTGGGACCGACTCCAGCCCCAGGATGCGACGAGCCGACATCGAGGTGCCAAACCATCCCGTCGATATGGACTCTTGGGGAAGATCAGCCTGTTATCCCCGGGGTACCTTTTATCCGTTGAGCGACGGCGCTTCCACAAGCCACCGCCGGATCACTAGTCCCGACTTTCGTCCCTGCTCGACCCGTCGGTCTCACAGTCAAGCTCCCTTGTGCACTTACACTCAACACCTGATTGCCAACCAGGCTGAGGGAACCTTTGGGCGCCTCCGTTACTTTTTGGGAGGCAACCGCCCCAGTTAAACTACCCATCAGACACTGTCCCTGATCCGGATCACGGACCGAGGTTAGACATCCAGCACGACCAGAGTGGTATTTCAACGACGACTCCACAACCACTGGCGTGGCCGCTTCAAAGTCTCCCACCTATCCTACACAAGCCGAACCGAACACCAATATCAAACTATAGTAAAGGTCCCGGGGTCTTTCCGTCCTGCTGCGCGAAACGAGCATCTTTACTCGTAGTGCAATTTCACCGGGCCTATGGTTGAGACAGTCGAGAAGTCGTTACGCCATTCGTGCAGGTCGGAACTTACCCGACAAGGAATTTCGCTACCTTAGGATGGTTATAGTTACCACCGCCGTTTACTGGCGCTTAAGTTCTCAGCTTCGCCACACCGAAATGTGACTAACCGGTCCCCTTAACGTTCCAGCACCGGGCAGGCGTCAGTCCGTATACATCGCCTTACGGCTTCGCACGGACCTGTGTTTTTAGTAAACAGTCGCTTCTCGCTGGTCTCTGCGGCCACCCCCAGCTCACGGAGTAAATCCGATCACCAGGACTGGCCCCCCTTCTCCCGAAGTTACGGGGGCATTTTGCCGAGTTCCTTAACCATAGTTCACCCGAACGCCTCGGTATTCTCTACCTGACCACCTGAGTCGGTTTAGGGTACGGGCCGCCATGAAACTCGCTAGAGGCTTTTCTCGACAGCATAGGATCATCCACTTCACCACAATCGGCTCGGCATCAGGTCTCAGCCTTATATGAGGGACGGATTTGCCTACCCCTCGGCCTACACCCTTACCCCGGGACTACCACCGCCCGGGCTGGACTACCTTCCTGCGTCACCCCATCGCTTACCTACTACAAGTCTGGTTCGCCGGCTCCACCACTTTCCTTTCCCCGAAGGGTCCGGAACGGCTTCACGGGCTTAGCATCGCCTGATTCGATATTGGGCGTTTCAAAGCGGGTACCGGAATATCAACCGGTTGTCCATCGACTACGCCTGTCGGCCTCGCCTTAGGTCCCGACTTACCCTGGGCAGATCAGCTTGACCCAGGAACCCTTAGTCAATCGGCGCACACGTTTCTCACGTGTGTATCGCTACTCATGCCTGCATTCTCACTCGTGAACCGTCCACAACTAGCTTCCGCTGCTGCTTCACCCGGCACACGACGCTCCCCTACCCATCACAGCAGGCGTTGGCCCTATTGCTGCAATGACACGACTTCGGCGGTACGCTTGAGCCCCGCTACATTGTCGGCGCGGAATCACTTGACCAGTGAGCTATTACGCACTCTTTCAAGGGTGGCTGCTTCTAAGCCAACCTCCTGGTTGTCTCTGCGACTCCACATCCTTTCCCACTTAGCGTACGCTTAGGGGCCTTAGTCGATGCTCTGGGCTGTTTCCCTCTCGACCATGGAGCTTATCCCCCACAGTCTCACTGCCACGCTCTCACTTACCGGCATTCGGAGTTTGGCTAAGGTCAGTAACCCGGTAGGGCCCATCGCCTATCCAGTGCTCTACCTCCGGCAAGAAACACGTGACGCTGCACCTAAATGCATTTCGGGGAGAACCAGCTATCACGGAGTTTGATTGGCCTTTCACCCCTAACCACAGGTCATCCCCCAGGTTTTCAACCCTGGTGGGTTCGGTCCTCCACGAAGTCTTACCTCCGCTTCAACCTGCCCATGGCTAGATCACTCCGCTTCGGGTCTAGAGCGTGCAACTCAATCGCCCTATTCGGACTCGCTTTCGCTACGGCTTCCCCACACGGGTTAACCTCGCTACACACCGCTAACTCGCAGGCTCATTCTTCAAAAGGCACGCAGTCACGACTGTATGTGCAAGCACATACAGCGACGCTCCCACGGCTTGTAGGCACACGGTTTCAGGTACTATTTCACTCCGCTCCCGCGGTACTTTTCACCATTCCCTCACGGTACTATCCGCTATCGGTCACCAGGGAATATTTAGGCTTAGCGGGTGGTCCCGCCAGATTCACACGGGATTTCTCGGGCCCCGTGCTACTTGGGAGATTCTTAAGCAAGCCGCTGATGTTTCGTCTACGGGGGTCTTACCCTCTACGCCGGACCTTTCGCATGTCCTTCGACTACATCAACGGTTTCTGACTCGCCGACCGGCCGGCAGACCGATCAAAAGAATTCCCACAACCCCGCATGCGCAACCCCTGCCGGGTATCACACGCATACGGTTTGGCCTCATCCGGTTTCGCTCGCCACTACTCCCGGAATCACGGTTGTTTTCTCTTCCTGCGGGTACTGAGATGTTTCACTTCCCCGCGTTCCCTCCACACTGCCTATGTGTTCAGCAGTGGGTGACAGCCCATGACGACTGCCGGGTTTCCCCATTCGGACACCCCCGGATCAAAGCTCAGTTGGCAGCTCCCCGGGGCCTATCGCGGCCTCTCACGTCCTTCATCGGTTCCTGGTGCCAAGGCATCCACCGTGCGCCCTTAAAAACTTGGCCTACAGATGCTCGCGTCCACTGTGTAGTTCTCAAGCAACGACCAGTCACCCATCACCCTCATCCGAAGACGAAGTTCACTGGGGCCGGCATCGCGAAGATAAAGCCTTACGGCCGTACCCTCAGATACCCAACAACGTGCCAAGCACGATCCCCCGTCAGTGAGTCACTTTCCACGCCGAAGCAGTACTTGTGATCCATCCAGGAAACCGTGCCAACTAATCAACGTTCCACCCTGAGCTGACCGTGCAGAACGTTTGTCTGCAATCGGTACTGTGCTCCTTAGAAAGGAGGTGATCCAGCCGCACCTTCCGGTACGGCTACCTTGTTACGACTTCGTCCCAATCGCCAGTCCCACCTTCGACAGCTCCCTCCCTTACGGGTTGGGCCACCGGCTTCGGGTGTTACCGACTTTCGTGACGTGACGGGCGGTGTGTACAAGGCCCGGGAACGTATTCACCGCAGCAATGCTGATCTGCGATTACTAGCAACTCCGACTTCATGGGGTCGAGTTGCAGACCCCAATCCGAACTGAGACCGGCTTTTTGAGATTCGCTCCACCTCACGGTATCGCAGCTCATTGTACCGGCCATTGTAGCACGTGTGCAGCCCAAGACATAAGGGGCATGATGACTTGACGTCGTCCCCACCTTCCTCCGAGTTGACCCCGGCGGTCTCCTGTGAGTCCCCATCACCCCGAAGGGCATGCTGGCAACACAGGACAAGGGTTGCGCTCGTTGCGGGACTTAACCCAACATCTCACGACACGAGCTGACGACAGCCATGCACCACCTGTATACCGACCACAAGGGGGGCACTATCTCTAATGCTTTCCGGTATATGTCAAGCCTTGGTAAGGTTCTTCGCGTTGCGTCGAATTAAGCCACATGCTCCGCTGCTTGTGCGGGCCCCCGTCAATTCCTTTGAGTTTTAGCCTTGCGGCCGTACTCCCCAGGCGGGGAACTTAATGCGTTAGCTGCGGCACCGACGACGTGGAATGTCGCCAACACCTAGTTCCCAACGTTTACGGCGTGGACTACCAGGGTATCTAATCCTGTTCGCTCCCCACGCTTTCGCTCCTCAGCGTCAGTAATGGCCCAGAGATCCGCCTTCGCCACCGGTGTTCCTCCTGATATCTGCGCATTTCACCGCTACACCAGGAATTCCGATCTCCCCTACCACACTCTAGCTAGCCCGTATCGAATGCAGACCCGAGGTTAAGCCTCGGGCTTTCACATCCGACGTGACAAGCCGCCTACGAGCTCTTTACGCCCAATAATTCCGGACAACGCTTGCGCCCTACGTATTACCGCGGCTGCTGGCACGTAGTTAGCCGGCGCTTCTTCTGCAGGTACCGTCACTTTCGCTTCTTCCCTGCTGAAAGAGGTTTACAACCCGAAGGCCGTCATCCCTCACGCGGCGTCGCTGCATCAGGCTTTCGCCCATTGTGCAATATTCCCCACTGCTGCCTCCCGTAGGAGTCTGGGCCGTGTCTCAGTCCCAGTGTGGCCGGTCGCCCTCTCAGGCCGGCTACCCGTCGTCGCCTTGGTGGGCCATTACCCCACCAACAAGCTGATAGGCCGCGGGCTCATCCTTCACCGCCGGAGCTTTTAACCCCCGCCCATGCAGGCAGGAGTGTTATCCGGTATTAGACCCCGTTTCCAGGGCTTGTCCCAGAGTGAAGGGCAGATTGCCCACGTGTTACTCACCCGTTCGCCACTAATCCACCCCGAAGGGCTTCATCGTTCGACTTGCATGTGTTAAGCACGCCGCCAGCGTTCGTCCTGAGCCAGGATCAAACTCTCCATGAATGTTTACCCGTAATCGGGTGCACGCGCACTTAGAGCGGGACAGTCATGTCGGAATAAGACCGACCGTCCACTGCGTCCTCGCTGTGTAATTGCCTGCAAGCACCACAGCCGAAGCTGCGACCTCACAGGTCTTTTTCAAAGGAACCTCATCCACCGAAATGGACGGGGTATCAACTTTTTGGCGTTGATTTTTGGCACGCTGTTGAGTTCTCAAGGAACGGACGCTTCCTTTGTACTCACCCTCTCGGGCTTTCCTCCGGGCTTTCGTTCTGTTCTGTTCTTGCGTTTCAGACTCTATCAGAGTCTGTCTCGCTTGTTTTCCGCCTTCCAGTTCTTCGCTTTCGCGTTTCCCTTTCCGGCGAGTTCGACTCTATCAGATCCTTTCGGGCCTGACTCCCAGTCAACGGGGTTTGTCGTTCGGACTGTTGGGCCCTTGCGACGAGTGAGACAGTAGCGGATTCCTTGCCCCCGAACCTAATCGGCGGCTGCGTCCGTGGACGCGGATTCCTCATTCGCAAATACGCATGAAAACGAGACGACAAAGTGAGTCGTTCGTTCGAATGTGTAGTGCGGGATGGCTGTCCGGGGACCGACCGGGGTCGGCGCTCACTTCGGACAACTCGAAGAACCTTACGGATCCGGCACAGGTGTGTCAACCCCAGGCTGACCCGCCCCACCGAGCGCGCAAACCTGACGCCGTCCTCACCCCTCAGGGTCTAGCCTCTCCCCCATGACTACGCGTGCGCTCACGCTCGACCTTCGCTGGTGGGCCGCCTGACGGCGGCCGACCATCCACGCGAGCACGCACGCGCTCGACGGCCGCCGATCTCGGCGGCCGTTTCTGTTTCTCCCCTCCCGGGAGTGGCTCGGCCGCCCTACGCGGTGGCCTCGACGCCCACACCGACACGAGCAGGGAGCAGGGACATGACGAGGATCTTCAGCGGGGTCAAGCCGACGGGGCATCTGACGCTGGGGAACTACCTGGGGGCCGTACGGCAGTGGGTCGCAGCCGAGCAGAAGCCCGACGAGGCGCTGTTCTGCGTGGTCGATCTGCACGCCCTGACCGTCGAGCACGATCCGGCCCGGGTGCGCCGCCTCAGTCGGCAGGCGGCGACGCTGTTGCTCGCCGCCGGGCTGACTCCCGAGAAGTGCACCCTGTTCGTGCAGAGCCACGTGGACGAGCACGCCCGGCTCTCGTACCTGCTGGAGTGCACGGCTTCGGACGGGGAGCTGCGGCGGATGGTGCAGTACAAGGAGAAGGCGGCGAAGGCTCAGGCCTCGGGGGAAGGGGTGCGGCTGTCGCTGCTCACCTATCCCGTGCTGATGGCCGCCGACATCCTGGCGTACCGGACCGGGGAGGTGCCCGTCGGGGAGGACCAGCGGCAGCACGTCGAGCTGACCCGGGATCTGGCGGTGCGGTTCAACCAGCGGTACGGGTACACCTTCACCGTGCCCAAGGCCACGCATCCGGTGGTGGCGGCGCGGGTCATGGACCTGCAGGACCCGACCTCGAAGATGGGGAAGTCGGGGGACACGGGGCCCGGGGTGGTGTTCATCCTCGACGAGCCCGAGGCGGTGCGGAAGAAGGTGATGCGGGCCGTCACCGACAGCGGGGACGGCGGGGTCGTCTACGACCCGGCCGCGCGCCCCGGGGTCTCGAACCTGCTGGACATCCTCGCGGCCTGCACCGGGGGTGAGCCGACCGCGCTCGCCGACGGGTACACCGGGTACGGGGCGCTCAAGCGGGACGTGGCCGACGCCGTCGTGGAGCTGCTGCGCCCGGTCCGCGTACGGCACGCGGAGCTGGCGGCCGATCCGGGGACGGTGGAGGCGGTGCTGCGTGCGGGGGCCGGGCGGGCGCGGGCGATCGCGCGGCCCGTCGTCGACGAGGCGTACCGGGCCATCGGGCTGCTGGAGCCCTGAGGGGAGAGGGGCCGGTCGTCGTCGTTACGGGGCTGCGCGCGCAGCCCCGTAACGGCCGGCGGGTGTCAGCTGTTGCCGGAGGCGAGTTCGCGGCTGCGGTCGCGGGCCGCTTCGAGGGCGGCGATCAGGGCCGCTCGTACGCCGTGCTTCTCCAGCTCCACGATCGCGTTGATGGTGGTGCCGGCCGGGGAGGTGACGGCTTCGCGGAGCTTGACCGGGTGTTCGCCGCTGTCGCGGAGCATGACGGCGGCGCCGACGGCGGCCTGGACGATGAGGTCGTGGGCCTGGGCGCGGGGCAGTCCGAGGAGGATGCCGGCGTCGGTCATGGCCTCGACGAGGTAGTAGAAGTAGGCGGGGCCGGAGCCGGAAAGGGCGGTGGCCGCGTCCTGCTGGGATTCCGGGACGCGCAGGGTCTTGCCGACGCCGCCGAAGATCTCCTCGGTGTGCGCGAGGTGCGCGGCGGTGGCGTGGCTGCCGGCCGAGATGACGGACATGGCTTCGTCGACGAGGGCCGGGGTGTTCGTCATGACGCGGACGACGGGGGTGCCCTGGGCGAGGCGCTCCTCGAAGAAGGAGGTCGGGATGCCGGCCGCGCCGCTGATGACCAGGCGGTCGGCGGGCACGTGCGGGGCGAGCTCTTCGAGCAGCTTGCCCATGTCCTGCGGCTTCACGGTGAGGATCAGCGTGTCGGCGCGCTTGGCGGCCTCGGCGTTGGTGACGGCCTCGACGCCGTAGCGGGTGCGGAGCTCCTCGGCGCGTTCCGGGCGGCGGGCGGTGACGAGGAGCTTGGAGGCGGGCCAGCCGCCGCGGATCATCCCGCTGAGCAGGGCCTCGCCGATCTTGCCGGTACCGAGGACTGCGACTGTCTGGGTCATGCCCGATTCACCTCGCCGAACTGTTGGTGCGTATACGTCGTCTGCGTGTACGTCGTCTGCGTGGCCATCCTTGCACCCGGGCGGGGAGCGGCGGTGTCGTGTCCGGACTGCGGTCAGGGCGTCCCGGTCAGGGCGTGCGGCGGCGGAGGGTCGCGGCGCCGAGGGCGAGGACCAGGAGGGCGCATCCGGCGACGATGCCGGCGTCGCGGACGAAGTCGGCGGTCATGTCGGTGTGGGTGAGCACCTGGTTCATGCCGTCGACGGCGTAGGACATGGGCAGGACGTTCGAGATCGCTTCCAGGACGGGCTGCATGGTGTCGCGGGCGGCGAAGAGGCCGCACAGCAGGAGCTGGGGGAAGATCACCGCCGGCATGAACTGGACGGCCTGGAACTCGGACGCCGCGAAGGCGGAGACGAAGAGGCCGAGTGCGGTGCCGAGCAGGGCGTCGAGGAGGGCGACGAGCAGCAGCAGCCACGGGGAGCCGACGACGTCGAGGCCGAGGACCCAGAGGGCGACGCCGGTGGCGAGCAGGGACTGGACGACCGCCATGGCGCCGAAGGCGAGGGCGTAGCCGGCGATGAGGTCGCCCTTGCCGAGCGGCATGGCGAGGAGGCGTTCGAGGGTGCCGGAGGTGCGCTCGCGCAGGGTCGCGATGGAGGTGATCAGGAACATCGTGATGAGGGGGAAGATCCCGAGGAGGGAGGCGCCGATGCCGTCGAAGGTCCGCGGGCTGCCGTCGAAGACGTAGCGGAGCAGGACCAGCATCAGGACGGGGACCAGCAGCATCAGCGCGATGGAGCGCGGGTCGTGGCGGAGCTGGCGCAGGACGCGGGCGGCGGTGGCGACGGTGCGGGCGGTGCTCATCGGGTGCTCCCGTGGGGGGCTGCGGTGGTGGCGTCGGCTTCGGCGTTCGCGGCGTCGACGAGGTGGAGGAAGCCCTCTTCGACGGTGTCGGTTCGGGTGCGGGTGCGCAGCGCCTCGGGGGTGTCCTGCGCGAGGAGGCGGCCCTCGCGCATGAGGAGGAGGTCGTGGCAGCGCTCGGCTTCGTCCATGACGTGGGAGGAGACGAGGAGGGTGGCGCCTCGGGTGGCGGCGAGGTCGTGGAAGAGGTTCCACAGGTCGCGGCGCAGGACCGGGTCGAGGCCGACGGTCGGCTCGTCGAGGACGAGGAGCTCGGGGCTGCCGAGGAGGGCGACCGCGAGGGAGACCCTGCTGCGCTGGCCGCCGGAGAGGTTTCCGGCGAGGGCGGTGGTGTGGGTGGTGAGGTCGACGTCGGCGATGGCCCGGGTGACGGTCGCGCGGCGGCGCTCGGCGGAGGCCCGGCCGGGGTCGAGGATCGCGGCGAAGTAGTCGAGGTTCTGCCGGACGGTGAGGTCGTCGTAGACGGAGGGCGCCTGGGTGACGTAGCCGATGCGGGAGCGGAGTCCGGGGTGGCCGGCGGGGCGGCCGAGGACGTCGAGGGTGCCGGTGACGTGGGCCTGGGTGCCGACCACGGCGCGCATCAGGGTGGACTTTCCGCAGCCGGAGGGGCCGAGGAGGCCGGTGATGCGGCCGCGGGGGACGTCGAAGGAGAGGCCGTCGAGGACGGTGCGGGGGTTGCGGCCGGTGCCGCGGCGGACGGTGAGGCCGTCGGCGTGGACGGCGGCGGCCGCTTGGTTATTCATCATGTGATGAATAATGCTCCTGGCGATGCCCCGGCGCAAGGCTGGGGGCGGTGCCGGGGCTACTTCTTGCGGGGCTACTTCTTGCGCTTGGGGCGGCGGGCTGCCGGGTTGCCGGTACGGGAGCTGCGCCGGCGGGTGAACTCCGCCGAGGCGCGCTCGTACTCGGTGCGGCGCAGCTTCTCGCCGGGGGCCTCGACGAAGCAGCGCAGGAAGTACGCGATGAGGCTGCCGATGAAACCGATCGCCTTCAGGCCCTTGAGGGCGGTCTCGTCGGAGGACGGAGGCTGCCGGCGGCTGAAGGATTCCCAGGTCTTGACGAAGGCGATGGAGCTGGCGATCGCGAAGAGGACGACGACCGAGATGCTGAGGAAGGCGCCGACGTTGCCGATCTCCAGGCCCTCGTAGGAGAAGCGCAGCAGGAAGGCGCTGATGACGGCGAGGACCAGCGCACCGGCGGCCGCGCCGACGCGGCGCGCGCCGTAGCCGCCGTCGTGGTTCACCCAGGTGGTGCCGAAGAACCGGATCGGCTCGGGCTCGGGGCCGACGGACACGGCGGGCTGCGGCTGGGCCTCGGCGGCCGGCTCGGCGGGGGTCTGGTCTCGCTGGTCGTCGCTCACACCAGCGATTATCCCCCGCCGGGCGGCGTCGGCCCGGGGTGTCTCACGGGGCGGGCCGTGGGATGGACCGGATGGACCTCAGGCGCAGTGGGTGGCGACGTAGCCGTCGCTGCCGGTCTTCACGTAGGCGTCGGCGACGAACTCGCCGTTGCCGATGCAGTCCCAGATGTTCGAGGTGCCGTACGGGCCCGAGACGTTCGTGCCCTCGGTCTGGCAGTGAATCGAGACGTAGGCGCCGAGCGGCAGGACCCGGACGATTCCGTAATTGGTGCCGGGACCTCTGCGGACGTTCACGCGATACCCGGGCGCGACCGGGAACGTCGGGAATCCCGACCCCGCGGCCAGGCTCTCGATTTGGCTTGAATCGCTCTCAACGGACATGTGAAAACTCCCCCCTTTTGGATGCTGCTGTGCGCAACCCGCGCAGGGTAGCAAGACCTTGGAGATTCGCACGGGCCATCGACTAGGCTCCGGCGGGGGTGGTGAGCGGTGCGTTCAGTGCGGGCGGACTACGCGGGTTTTCCGGAGTACGCCGGGCAGTACCGGCTCGAGTCCGTGCTCGGTTCCGGCGGCATGGGCGTCGTCCACCTGGCCACCTCCGAGTCGGGGCTGAAACTCGCCGTCAAGATCGTGCATCCGCAGCACGCCGTGGACCCGGAGTTCCGGGCCCGTTTCCGGCAGGAGGTCGCGGCCGCGCGGCGGGTGAGCGGAGCGTTCACCGCGCCTGTCGTGGATGCGGACCCCGATGCCGAACGGCCGTGGATGGCCACGCTGTTCATCGACTCCCCGACGCTCTCCGAGCGGGTACGGGAGCGCGTACTGGAACCCAAGGAGCTGACGCGGCTCGCCGCCGGGCTGGCCGAGGCCCTGCGGGACATCCACCGGGCGGGGGTCGTCCACCGGGATCTGAAGCCCAGCAACGTGCTGATGGCCCCGGACGGGGTGCGGGTCATCGACTTCGGGATCTCGCGGCCCGCCGACAGTGATCTGCGCACCGAGACGGGGAAGCTGATCGGGACCCCGCCGTTCATGGCGCCGGAGCAGTTCCAGCGGCCGCGCGAGGTCGGGACCGCGGCCGATGTGTTCGCCCTGGGGGCGGTGCTCGTGTACGCGGCGACCGGGCGGGGGCCGTTCGACTCCGACAGCCATTACCTCGTGGCGTACCAGGTGGTGCACAGCGAGCCGGACCTCACCGGGCTGCCCGAGCGGCTGGCGCCGCTGGTCGCGCAGTGCCTGGCCAAGGATCCGGCGGAGCGGCCGAGTGCGGACGCGCTGATCGTGGCGCTGCGGGCGGTGGCGTACCCGACCGATCTGGACACGCAGGCCTTCATCCCGCAGCCGCGGCAACCGGTGCCCGACGAGGAGCCCACGCACCGGCGGGAGCGGATCGCCACCCCGGCCCGGTCCGCGCCGGCCGGGTCCGCCCCGGGCCGGTCCGCGCCGGGCCGCAGACGGCGGACCCGGGTGGCCGTCGCGGCGGTGGTCGGGCTGCTGCTGGCGGGCGGGGCCGCGGGCGGCCATCTGTGGTCCGCGCCGGGCGACAAGCCTCCGAAGCGGGCCGCCGCCCCGGCGGTACCGGCGCCGCAGCGGGTCCTGCCGTGGTCGGTGCCGCTGGGCGCATACTCCGCTGCCTGCTCCTGGCAAGCATCGGCCCTGTACTGCACGGGGCCCGAGTCGGCCGCGATGCGGCTCAGCCCCGGGGACGGGTCGACGGTGTGGTCCGTACCGGCGGCCGCACCGGGCTCCCGGCCCGCGGCCGACGGTGCGCCGCTCCACGGGGGCGGGCTGGTCCTCGCGGTGGCACCGGGAAGCGGAGGCGAACTGCTCCGGGCACTGGATCCCGCGACGGGCGCGGAGCGCTGGAAGCGGACCCTGCCCAGTGGCGCTCTCGCCCTGTCCACGGGCGGCCACGTGCTGATCACGGCGGCGGACGGAACCGTCACCGCGCTGGATCCCGCGACCGGCACCCCGCGGTGGACGAAGAAGATCGGCAGGGTCGGTTCCGTGTGGTGGAGCGGCCGCGAGGAGTCGGGGGAGCCTGCCGCGCTGTACGTGTCGACGCCCGACGAGAACGGCAGGGCGACGCAGCTCTCAGCGGTGGACCCGGCGAGCGGGGCGCCCCGCTGGCAGATCCGGTCCGCGGGGCTGCTCCGTCCCGTGGGAACGGCGGACGGCGGAATGTACCTGCTGGACAGCGACGTACGGACCAGGACGGAGGCGGTCGTACGGGTGGACCTGGCCACCCATGCCGTACGGCGTGTGCGGCTGGCCTCTCCGCTGTACGAGGCCCAGGCGACGGTGGGGCCGGACGGGGTCGTGTACGCGTTCGGGGCCACGGGCGCACTGGCGGCGATCGGCACGGCCAAGGAGGAGTGGCGACTGGAGACGGGCGCCTCCCGGGCCTCCCGGCCGGTGTTCGCCGACGGGAAGGTCTACCTGAGCGCTTCGGACGGCCGGCTCCTCGCCGTCGACGCGAGTGCGGGGAAGTTGCTGGGGCAGACCAAGCCCCGGATCGGCTCCGGGAAGGACACCTTCGCGGCGAGCCTGCCCGCTCCCGTCGTCGGGGACGGGCGGGTGTACGCGTCGGCGCCGGACGGGAGCCTGTTCGGCGTGGCGGCGGGGGATCCCGCGGGGTGGTGACGCCGGGCGGGGTCGGTCCGTAGGGCGCGGGAACGCGGACGGCCCCGCCCGACAGGTGTCGGGCGGGGCCGTTGAGCCGGGTGCCGGGGTCAGCGCTCCAGGAGGCTGACGTCGCGGACCGCGCCCTTGTCGGCGCTGGTGGCCATCGCCGCGTAGGCGCGCAGGGCCGCGGAGACCTTGCGCTCGCGGTTCTTCGGGGCGTAGACGCCGCCCAGGGCCTCGTGGCGGGCGGCCAGCGTGGCCTCGTCGACCAGGAGCTCGATGGAACGGTTCGGGATGTCGATGCGGATGCGGTCGCCGTCCTCCACGACCGCGATGGAGCCGCCTGCGGCCGCCTCCGGGGAGGCGTGGCCGATGGAGAGGCCCGAGGTGCCGCCGGAGAACCGGCCGTCCGTGACCAGGGCGCAGAGCTTGCCGAGGCCGCGGCCCTTGAGGAAGGACGTCGGGTAGAGCATCTCCTGCATGCCGGGACCGCCGCGCGGGCCCTCGTAGCGGATGACGACCACGTCGCCGGCCTTGATCTCCTTGCGGAGGATCTTGTCGACGGCCTCGTCCTGCGATTCGCAGACCACGGCCGGGCCCTCGAAGGTCCAGATCGACTCGTCGACGCCGGCGGTCTTCACGACGCAGCCGTCGAGCGCGATGTTGCCGCGCAGGACGGCGAGGCCGCCGTCCTTGGAGTACGCGTGCTGGACGGAGCGGATGCAGCCGCCCTCGGCGTCGAGGTCGAGGGTGTCCCAGCGCTCGGACTGGGAGAAGGCGGAGGCGGAGCGCTGGCAGCCGGGGCCCGCGTGCCACAGCTCCATGACCTCTTCGGGAGCCGTGCCGGAGCGGGCGTCCCACTTCGCGAGCCACTCCTCCAGGTTGGCGGAGTGGACCGTGGTGACGTCCTTGTTGAGGAGTCCGCCGCGGTGCAGTTCGCCGAGGAGGGCGGGGATGCCGCCGGCCCGGTGGATGTCCTCCATGTAGTACGTGCCGCCGGGCGCCACGTTCGGCGCGACCTTGGCCAGGCACGGGACCCGGCGGGAGATCTCGTCGATGTCCGTGAGGTCGTACTTCAGACCGGCTTCCTGCGCGGCGGCGAGGAGGTGCAGGATCGTGTTCGTGGAGCCGCCCATGGCGATGTCGAGGGCCATGGCGTTCTCGAAGGCCTGACGGGTCGCGATGTTGCGGGGCAGGACCGACTCGTCGTCCTGCTCGTAGTAGCGCTTGGTGATCTCGACGATCGTGCGGCCGGCGTCCTCGTACAGGGCGCGGCGGGCGGTGTGCGTCGCGAGGACCGAGCCGTTGCCGGGGAGGGCCAGGCCGATCGCCTCGGCGAGGCAGTTCATCGAGTTGGCGGTGAACATGCCGGAACAGCTGCCGCAGGTGGGACAGGCGTTCTCTTCGATGCGCAGGACGTCTTCGTCGGAGACGCTGTCGTTGGAGGCGTCCACCATCGCGTCGATCAGGTCGAGCTTGCGGACGGTGCCGTCGACGAGGGTGGCCTGGCCGGCCTCCATCGGGCCGCCGGAGACGAAGACGACCGGGATGTTGAGGCGCATGGCGGCCATCAGCATGCCGGGGGTGATCTTGTCGCAGTTGGAGATGCAGATCAGCGCGTCGGCGCAGTGCGCCTCCACCATGTACTCGACCGAGTCCGCGATCAGGTCGCGGGAGGGCAGGCTGTACAGCATGCCGCCGTGGCCCATGGCGATGCCGTCGTCGACCGCGATGGTGTTGAACTCGCGGGGGACGGCGCCGGCGGCCAGGATCGCGTCGGAGACGATGCGGCCGACCGGGGCCAGGTGGGTGTGGCCGGGAACGAACTCGGTGAAGGAGTTGGCGACCGCGATGATCGGCTTCCCGATGTCCGCGCTCGCTACGCCCGAGGCGCGCATCAGGGCACGTGCGCCTGCCATGTTGCGGCCGTGGGTGACGGTGCGGGACCTCAGCTCGGGCATCGGATCTCTCCCCATGTGTGCGGTGACGCGAGCGCCTGCCGCGACTGTGGATATGGCTCGGTTATGAGGCTACGCCCCCTGCCCGGGATCCGGACGCGCTGTCCGGATCCCGGGACGGGCGGCTCAGCAATTGGGCACGGTGCGGAGCCTACGGGGCTGCGTGCGCGGGTGCCGTCATTCCTCGGTGAGGTAGCGCTGGAGGGTGGGGGCCACCAGCTCGACGATGGTCTCCGGGTCCGCCGATGCGAGGGGCTCGACCTGGACGACGTAGCGCAGGATCGCGATGCCGACCATGTGGGAGGCGGCGAGCTCGGCGCGGAAGGTCGGGTCGGGGACGTTGAGGTCGGCCGCGATCCGCTCCAGCAGCCGGTGCAGGATCAGCCGGCGGAGCACCTTCGCGGCGGCCTCGTGGGTGAGGGCCGAGCGGATCACCGCGAGCATCGGGGTCCGGGTGACCGGGTTCTCCCAGACACCGAGGAAGTAGCGGGCCAGGCGCTCGCCGATGCCGTCGGGGCCCGCGCCGATGATCGCGGGCAGGACGAGGGCGGGCTCCATGCTGAGCTCGATCGCGGTGGCGAAGAGCTCGTCCTTGCTGCCGAAGTAGTGGTGCACCAGGGCCGGGTCCACGCCGGCGGCCTTGGCGATCCCGCGGACGGAGGTCTTGTCGTAGCCGCGCGCGGCGAACTCGGCGCGGGCCGCGAGGCGGATGCGCTCCTGGGTGCCGGGGCCGTCGTCGGCCTCGTCCTGGCGGGGGCGGCCGGGGCCGCGACGGGGCTTCGCGGGGGCGGGCTTCGCCGGGGCGGGCTTCGCCGGGGCGGGCTTCGCCGGGGCGGGCTTCGCCGGGGCGGGGTCCGGCTGGGCGGGGTCCGGCTGGGGCTCGGTCATGGGTGCGGGGTCCTGGGGGCCGGGCCGGGGGCGGTCGCGAGGTGGAGGCGGGTGAAGGCCAGGGCCTCGGCGAGGTCGGCCTCGCGCTCGGCGGAGGACATCGCGCGGCGGGTGTTGACCTCGATGACGACGTGCCCGTCGAAGGAGGTGGCGGCGAGCCGCTCCAGCAGTTCGGCGCAGGGCTGGGTGCCGCGGCCGGGGACGAGGTGCTCGTCCTTCGCGGAACCGTTTCCGTCGGCGAGGTGGATGTGGGCGAGGCGGTCGCCCATCCGGTCGATCATCGCGGTGGCGTCGGTACGGGCGGTCGCGGTGTGCGAGAGGTCGACCGTGAAGTGGCGGTAGTCGTCCTTGGTGACGTCCCACTCGGGCGCGTAGGCGAGCATCTCGCGGTCGCGGTAGCGCCAGGGGTACATGTTCTCGACGGCGAAGCGGACGTCGGTCTCGTCCGCCATCCGCCAGATGCCGGTCACGAAGTCGCGGGAGTACTGGCGCTGCCAGCGGAACGGCGGGTGCACGACGACCGTGCTCGCACCGAGCTTCTCGGCTGCCGCCTGGGCGCGCTGGAGTTTGGTCCAGGGGTCGGTGGACCAGACGCGCTGCGTGATGAGGAGGCAGGGGGCGTGGATCGCCAGGATCGGGACCTGGTGGTGGTCGGAGAGGCGGCGCAGGGCGTCGACGTCCTGGCTGACCGGGTCCGTCCAGACCATGACCTCGACGCCGTCGTAGCCGAGGCGCGCGGCGATCTCGAAGGCGGTCGCCGTTGACTCCGGGTAGACGGAGGCGGTGGAGAGGGCGACTTTCGCGGTCGGGATCCGGACTGGTTCTGCCACGGGGACAGGGTATCGGGGTCACCGCGGTGGGCGGGGCCACGAAAACCTACGCGGCCCTTGCCCTGGCCGGGCCCGCGGGTTTCGGGGTCCCTGCGCAGCCTTGCCGGGCAGGGCCCCCGGCCCCGGCACCGGCCCACCCGAAGCAGCCCGCCCCGCGCCACCACAACCCGGCCCCGCCGGCGATTGAGGCGCACCGGCGCCGCGCGTGGCTCACGCGCCTACCGGGGTGGACCTTCCCAGGTGGTCCAGGCGCCGGAGGATGACGCCTTCCCGGAGGGCCCAGGGGCAGATTTCCAGGGAGTCGACCCCGAGGAGATCCATCGCTCCCTCCGCGACCAGCGCCCCGGCCAGCAGCTGGTTGGACCGCCCCTCGGAAACGCCCGGGAGGGCAGAGCGCTGGGCGGTGGTCATCGCCGCCAGTCTCGGGACCCATTCCTCCAGGGACTTCCGGGTCAGGTCCCGCTGGATGTAGAGGCCGTCCCCGGAGCGCGCCGCGCCCGCGATCCTGGCGAGTTGCTTGAAGGTCTTCGAGGTGGCCACCACCCGGTCCGGCGCCCCGAAGCGGCTGAACTCGCCGACCGTCCGGGCGATCTGGGCCCGAACGTGGCGGCGCAGGGCGCGGATGTCCGCCTGGTCCGGCGGGTCGCCCGGGAGCCAGCCCGCCGTCAGGCGGCCCGCGCCCAGGGGGAGCGAGACGGCCGCGTCGGGGTCCTCGTCGATCCCGTACGCGATCTCCAGCGAGCCCCCGCCGATGTCGAGGAGCAGCAGCTTGCCCGCCGACCAGCCGAACCACCGCCGCGCCGCGAGGAACGTCAGCCGGGCCTCGTCGTCGCCGCTGAGGACGGGGAGGTCCACGCCCGTCTCCGCCTTGACCCGGGCCAGGACCTCGTCGGCGTTCGTGGCTTCCCGTACCGCGCTCGTCGCGAAGGGGAGTACGTCCTCGCACCCCTTGTCCTCGGCGGCCTGCACCGCGTCCCCGATGACGGAAACCAGCCGCTCGACGCCGTCCGGCGTCACCGCGCCGTGTTCGTCGAGCAGCTCCGCCAGCCGCAGTTCCACCTTGTGCGAGTGCGCGGGCAGCGGGCGCGCACCGGGGTGCGCGTCCACCACCAGCAGATGGATCGTGTTCGAACCCACATCGAGGACACCGAGTCTCATGAGGGGAAACGCTACTGGTCCAAAGGCGTAGGGGTGGAGTAAGGGGCGCTTAGGCTGGGGTTTGTGCCAAATACGAAGAAGGCCAACAAGTCCAAGACCAAGGTCGGCAAGGCCGCCAAGGGTGCCGGGGCCGCCGCCGAGGCGGACGAGAAGGGGCTCGACTTTCCGCGGGCCTGGGTGGAGTTCCCCGACCCCGCCGACGAGGAGCAGGTCTTCCGCTGTGACCTGACCTGGCTCACTTCCCGCTGGACCTGCATCTTCGGCAGCGGCTGCCAGGGCATTCAGGCGGGCCGCGCGGACGACGGCTGCTGCACGCTCGGCGCGCACTTCTCCGACGAGGACGACGAGAAGCGGGTCGCCGAGAACGTGGCGCGGCTGACGCCGGAGCTGTGGCAGTTCCACGACGTCGGCAGCGAGACCGGGTGGACGCAGCACGACGACGACGGGGAGAAGCAGACCCGCCGCTGGGACGGTGCCTGCATCTTCCTGAACCGGCCCGGTTTCCCGGCGGGAGCCGGCTGTTCCCTGCACATCCTGGCCGTGCGCGGCGGCCAGGAGCCGCTGGAGACCAAGCCGGACGTGTGCTGGCAGCTCCCCATCCGGCGGACCTACGAGTGGATCGACCGGCCCGACGACACCCGCGTCCTCCAGGTGTCGATCGGCGAGTACGACCGGCGCGGCTGGGGTCCGGGCGGCCACGACCTGCACTGGTGGTGCACCTCGGCCACGTCGGCGCACGGCGCCGGCAAGCCGGTGTACGTGTCGTACCGCGCCGAGCTGACGGAGCTGATGGGCAAGGAGGGGTACGAGGAGCTCGTACGGCTCTGCGAGGCGCGGCTCTCCTCGCTGCTGCCGATGGCCCCGCACCCGGCCGATCCCGAGCCGAAGCAGAAGTAGGCCGCAGGCCGTACCCCGCAGGGCGGCCAGGGCTACGGGGCCGGCTCCGGGGTCGGAGTCGGCCCCGGCGTGGCTCCGTCCGAGGGGCTCGGGGTCGGCGTCGGGGTCGGGGTGGGGGTGGGGGTGGGCTCCGGGGTGGGGGTCGGCGTCGGAGTCGGAGTGGGTGTCGGCCGCGTCTCGGACGGGGTGGGCGTCGGCGTGGGTTCCGGGTCGTGCGGGGTGGGTGCCGGGCGGCCACGGCCCCGGATGGAGATCACCGCGCCGCCCGGGTCCACCCCGACCCGTGCGCTCCAGGCCCCTACGGGCTGGGCTTCGGAGTCCACGGTGATCCGCAGGGTGACCGATTCTCCTGGCGCCAGCCGGCCCGAGGTCGTACTGGCGCGCAGCCACGGGGCGTCGGACCACAGCCGCCAGTCGACCGGGGCGCCGCCCGACGCGGTGAGGGTCAGCAGGGTGGTCGATCCGTGCGTGGAGGCGGCCGCGGTCAGCCGGCCCGGGGCGCCCGGTGCGGAGCTCGGCGCGCCGCTGCTGATGACCTCGACGGATACGTCGGGGGCGGCTGCGGACGGAGCGAAGCCGGAGTCGTCGGTGGTGACGGCGGCGTTGCCCGCGTTCTCGTAGGCCGTCAGCGGGCGGCCGTCCGTACGGGCCTGCGGGAGCTCCGCATCGCTCGCCGAGATGCGCGTGGAGCCGTTGCCGACGGGTTCCCCGGTGCTCGGGGCGCCCCGGTACGCGGCCCACAGCGCCAGCACCGGGGCCGCGACGACGGTGGCGACGACCGTGGTGGTCACGGCGCGGGCACGCAGCCGGTCGCGGCGGGCCGCACGGTCCTTGGGGTCCATCGGGAAGCCGGTGCGGTCGAAGCGCGGGCCGGTCCCGGCGCCGCGACGGCCGCCGGAGCGGAGCATCGCGGCGTGCACGGCGGTGCGCGGGGCCGGGACCAGCGGCAGTGCGGCGGTGTTGATGCCGCCCGAGCCGGGCCAGGGGCCGCCGGCGCCCACGCGTTCGGCGACGCGGCGGCAGCGCGGGCAGTCGTCGACGTGGCGGACGAGTTCGGCGCGCAGGGAGGAGGAGAGGAGGAGGTTCCCGTCTCCCCCGCCCTCCCCGTCGTCGCCGGTGAGCCGGGACACGGTCGGACAGTTGCCCGTCTCCACGACGGCGAGGGCGGCCCGGGTGCGCTCCACCTCGCAGGCGGCGCCGGACAGCAGCTCGCGGGCGGCGGCCGGGGGCGTGCCGAGGACGGCGGCGAGTTCGGGGACGCCGAGGCGGTGGCGGACGGCGAGTTCGAGTGCCTCGCGCTGCTCGGGGGTGGTTCCGGCGGCCTCCGGCCAGGCGAGACGGGCGAGCTCGGTGCGGCGGTAGGCGTACACGTCGAGAGCGCCGTGACCGCCGTGGCCTGCGGGGCCTGAGGGGCTGCCGTGGCCGGTGATATCACGAAGGCCGCCGGGGCCGCCGGGCACACCGGGCCCGCCGACTCCGCCCGGACCGCCCGGGCGTCCGGCCTGCGACACGTGCGCCGACAGGTTCGCCGCCGCGTTCGCGTCGGCGCTCGCCGTCGCGGGATCCGGCGCACGGCCGGCGTCCGTGTGCTCCGGTGCACGCCGGGCGGAATGCGCTCCCCCGTACCCGTAGCGCGTACGCCGCCGCTCGGCGAGCCTGCGCAGGCAGGCCCAGCGCGCGAGGGCGTACAGCCAGGCCCGCCGGTCCCCCTCGTCGGGGCAGCGGCCGGGATGGCGGTCGGCTACGGCGAGGACGTCGCCGAGCACGTCGGTGGCGGTGTCGTGGTCGCACAGGACCGAGAGGCAGTACGTGAACAGCCCGTCCAGGTAGGGCTCGTACCGGAACGGTGGCGGCTGCTCCACCCTGGTCCCCTCGGGGGGCGTGCGCCCGTGCGCCCGGTGTGCGCCGGTGCGCGGTGCGGGGCGTCCCTGGTTGCTGCTGGTCACTCGGTGACCGTAGGCGGCGCGCCGGTGGCGCTCCGGAAGCCTTCACCGGTTTTAGTCCTTACGGGTGAACAGATCGGCGTTGCGCTGACGGGACCCCTGACGGTGCACGCCGCGGCGTACACGCCGGGGACGGCCCGGGGACCTCCGCGAGCCGGCCCCGGGACCTCCTCGGGGCCTCCTCGGAGACCGATGGGGAAGGGCTGTCGGTGGCGGCGGCTACGGTGGGCCGCATGGCTGCCCGTACATCTCGTTCATCCGCCAAGGACCGGCCGTCCTACCGCTGTACCGAGTGCGGGTACTCCACCGCCAAGTGGCTCGGCCGGTGCCCCGAGTGCCAGGCCTGGGGCACCGTCGAGGAGCTCGGCGGCGCCCCCGCCGTGCGCACCACCGCGGCCGGCCGGGTCACCACGGCCGCCGTGCCGATCGGGCAGGTCGACGTCCGGACCGCGACCGCGCGCAGCACCGGCGTGGACGAGCTGGACCGGGTGCTGGGCGGCGGGCTGATCCCCGGGGCGGTCGTCCTGCTCGCGGGCGAGCCGGGCGTGGGCAAGTCGACGCTGCTGCTCGACGTCGCGGCGAAGGCCGCCTCCGACGAGCACCGCACCCTCTACGTCACCGGAGAGGAGTCGGCGAGCCAGGTGCGGCTGCGGGCCGAGCGGATCAACGCGCTCAGCGACCACCTCTACCTCGCCGCCGAGACCGACCTGTCGGCCGTGCTCGGGCACCTGGACGCCGTGAAGCCCTCCCTGCTGATCATGGACTCCGTACAGACCGTCGCCTCCCCCGAGATCGACGGCGCGCCCGGCGGCATGGCGCAGGTCCGGGAGGTGGCCGGGGCGCTGATCCGGGCCTCCAAGGAGCGCGGGATGTCCACGCTGCTCGTCGGCCACGTCACCAAGGACGGGGCGATCGCCGGTCCCCGCCTGCTGGAGCACCTCGTCGACGTGGTCCTGAGCTTCGAGGGCGACCGGCACGCGCGGCTGCGCCTCGTGCGCGGGGTGAAGAACCGGTACGGCGCCACGGACGAGGTCGGCTGCTTCGAACTGCACGACGAGGGCATCACCGGCCTCGCCGACCCGAGCGGGCTGTTCCTGACCCGCCGCACCGAGGCCGTCCCCGGCACCTGCCTGACGGTGACCCTGGAGGGCAAGCGGCCGCTGGTCGCGGAGGTGCAGGCGCTGACGGTGGACTCGCAGATCCCCTCGCCGCGCCGCACCACCTCCGGGCTGGAGACCTCGCGCGTCTCGATGATGCTGGCGGTGCTGGAGCAGCGCGGGCGGATCACTGCGCTCGGCAAGCGGGACATCTACACCGCGACCGTGGGCGGGGTGAAGCTGACCGAGCCGGCCGCCGACCTGGCCGTCGCGCTGGCACTGGCCTCGGCGGCCAGCGACGTACCGCTCCCGAAGAACCTGGTCGCCATCGGAGAGGTCGGCCTCGCGGGCGAGGTCCGGCGCGTCACGGGCGTACAGCGGCGGCTCGCGGAGGCGTTCCGGCTGGGCTTCACGCACGCGCTGGTGCCGGTGGACCCGGGGAAGGTGCCGCCGGGCATGAAGGTGACCGAGGTCGCCGACATGGGCGACGCCCTACGGGTCCTGCCGCGCGGGCGGTCGCGTACGCCGGCGAAGGAGCCGGCCGCCGACTAGGGGTGTCCGCAATGTCCCGCCGGCCGCCCGAAGGGCGGCCCCGCGGGGTCTGGTGCGTGCTCTCGGTGTGCCGGGCGGAAGCCTGCGTACTGGACGTACTCGGGATTTCGCCCGGTGCGCCGAGAGCGCGTGCCAGGCGCCGCGGGGCAGGCGGGACTTTGCGGACACCCCCTAGCAGGCCGTTCGCGGCTCCGAACCGCAGGTCAGCGGGGTCGGACGGGGTGCTCCTCGGCCCGGCCGGGTTAAGGCACGGCGGGCGCCGGGGCCGCGCCGGTAGACTTCGGGATGGTCCGCCCGGCCGTACGCAGGCGGTACATCCCGCGACCGGAGGAGTGCAGTGGCAGCCAAGGACGGGGCAGCAGCATCCGGAAAGTCGGGCGCGAGCTCCAAGCAGGAGGCCATGATGCGCGCCTCGCTGAGCGCGGTCGCACCTGGTCAGCCCCTGCGTGACGGGCTCGAACGGATCGTTCGCGGCAACACCGGAGGGCTCATCGTCCTCGGCATGGACAAGTCCGTCGAGGCCATGTGCACGGGCGGTTTCGTCCTGGACGTGGAGTTCACGGCGACCCGGCTGCGCGAGCTGTGCAAGCTCGACGGCGCGCTGATCCTGGACAAGGACATCACCAAGATCCTGCGGGCGGGCGTCCAGCTGGTGCCCGACGCGTCGATCCACACGGAAGAGACGGGCACCCGGCACCGGACCGCGGACCGGGTCTCGAAGCAGTGCGGTTTCCCGGTGGTGTCGGTCTCGCAGTCGATGCGGCTGATCGCGCTGTACGTGGACGGCGAGCGGCGCGTGCTGGAGGAGTCCGGGGCGATCCTGTCGCGGGCGAACCAGGCGCTGGCCACGCTGGAGCGGTACAAGCTCCGCCTGGACGAGGTCGCCGGGACGCTGTCCGCGCTGGAGATCGAGGACCTGGTGACGGTCCGCGACGTCACGGCGGTGGCGCAGCGGCTGGAGATGGTGCGGCGCATCGCGACGGAGATCGCGGAGTACGTGGTGGAGCTCGGCACCGACGGCCGGCTGCTCTCCCTCCAGCTCGACGAGCTGACGGTCGGGATCGAGCAGGAGCGGGAGCTCGTCATCCGGGACTACGTGCCGGAGCCCACGGCGAAGCGTTCCCGCACGGTGGACGAGGCGCTGCCCGCGCTGGACGCGCTGACGCATCCGGAGCTGCTGGAGCTGGCGATCGTGGCGAAGGCCCTGGGGTACACGGGCTCGCCGGAGACCCTGGACTCGGCGGTGTCCCCGCGGGGGTACCGGCTGCTCGCGAAGGTGCCGAGGCTGCCGGGGGCGATCATCGAGCGGCTGGTGGAGCACTTCGGCGGGCTGCAGAAGCTGCTGGCCGCCTCCGTGGACGACCTGCAAACGGTCGACGGTGTCGGCGAGGCGCGTGCGCGCAGCGTCCGCGAGGGCCTGTCCCGCCTGGCGGAGTCCTCCATCCTGGAGCGGTACGTCTAGCCTGCGGCCCGGCTCGCGGGTGCGGCCTCGCTCCGCGGGTGCGGCTGAGCGCCGCTCCCGGGGCGCCGCCCCGGACCCCGCTCCTCAAACGCCGGAGGGGCTGGAATTGCCCTGCGGGCAATCCAGCCCCTCCGATCACGCACGTGCGGGCCGACGTCGGCCCAATCCAGCCCCGCCGGCGTTTGAGGCGCGGGGGTCCGGGGGCTGAGCCCCCGGAGCCGGCGCCGCGCCCGTTACTCCGGCTTCAGGACGAACGAGGTTCGAGCCACCGGCATGCCGGGCGACTTGACCTCGACCACGTACGTGTCCGCCGCCGCCACCCCCGCCGGAGGCGACTGGCACTGGGTCGCCTCGCTGAAGTGCCGGTCCCACTCCAGGGCCTGCTTGGTCTCGCCCTGCGAAGGCACCCGGTAGAACACGTTGCCCGCACCCGCCGGACAGTCCGCCGAGGACCAGACCGGCTTCGCGTTGCTCGCCTGAGTGATCGTCAGCACCGCCTGCTTCGGGCCGAGATCGACCTTGCAGGTCGTGCCCGAGACGTTGCGCGCGAGGAGTTCGAGGCGCGGCTTCTCGCTCGCCTCGTACTCGTTCTTCACGCTCTTGACCTCCCACTGCAGCGCACCGGGCGCGCACGTGGGCACCGGCGAGTCCGCCGGGACGACCTGGCCGGCGCCGGTGCCGCCGGAGCCGTCCGCCCCGCCCTGGCCGGCGGTGCCGGGCTCGGCGCCCGGTTCGCCGTTCTTGCCCGTGCCGGGGCTCGCACCGGGGCCGGAGCCCGTGCCGGTGCCGGCGCTCGTGCCGCCGGAGGCGCCCGAGCCCGACTCGCCGCGCCCGCCCGGGGCCTGACTGATCGCCGGACCGGAACCCGAGGGTCCGGGGGTGATTTGGGTGACGGGACCGGAGCCGCCCTGGCCCTTGCCGTTGGTACTCGACTTGCCCGCACCGGAGCTGACGGTCCATACGGCGAGCATCGCGAGGAGCGCGGCAACGGACGCCAGCACGGCCCTCCGTCGCCAGTAGATGGAGGAGGGGAGCGGCCCGACCGGATTGCGCAGAGATCCCACGGACGGAACCTTACGAGAGTTCGGGGCGCGATCAGTGCCCACATGCCGCGCAGGCGACTTGTTTTGCCGATGATCATCCTGCGGGGTGATCCGGGGCGCCCGGAATCGGCCGGGAGACTGATGAGGACGTTATTCCGATTTAGGTACCTTCAGTCACCATGGACAGCTCCGGCCTCTACCTCGACGTCACCGATTTCGCCCACTCGACCCCCGCCTGGGTGCAATCGGCGTTCGAGTTCTGGACCGAGTACGGGCTGCTCGTCTTCGGCGCCCTCTTCATAGCCGTGTGGTGGCGTGCGCGCGGCGCCCGCGACCCCCGCACGGTGGCGCTCGCGGTGCTCGCCCCCTTCGTCACCGCCCTGGCCTACGTCGCCTCCGAGCTGGTGAAGTCCAGCGTCGACGAGGAGCGCCCCTGCCGGGCCGTGGCCGGGGCGGCGGCCTCGCTGATCAAGTGCCCGGCCACCGGCGACTGGTCCTTCCCCAGCAACCACGCCACCATCGCGGGAGCCGCGGCCGTGACCCTGGCGATCGCCGTGCGGGGGCTCGTGCTGCTGACGCTTCCGCTGGCCCTGCTGATGGCCTTCTCCCGCGTCTTCGTCGGCGTCCACTACCCGCACGACGTGGCCATGGGCCTGCTGCTCGGCGCGAGCCTCGCCGCGCTCGCCGTCCTCGCGCTCGCCGGCCCCGCGACCAGGGTGGTCGCCGCAGTGCGGACGGGCGGCGGCCGCACGGCCGTCCTGATCACCGGCGCGGACCCCGCCCGCTGACGCCCGCCCCGGCCCCGCCCGGCGCCCGGCCGGGGATCGACACGACACCCCGCGGGCCCGAAACGTGCCAGGATGCCGTCTGCCATGACTGCAACCATTCCCGCCACCGCGCTGCACTCCCCCGTCATCGCGTGGTTCGAAGCACACGCCCGCGACCTGCCCTGGCGCCGCCCCGAAGCCGGCCCCTGGGGGGTGATGGTCAGCGAGTTCATGCTCCAGCAGACCCCCGTCAACCGGGTCCTGCCGGTCTACGAGCAGTGGCTCGCCCGCTGGCCCCGGCCCGCCGACCTCGCCGCCGACGCCCCGGGTGAGGCCGTACGCGCCTGGGGCCGCCTCGGTTACCCGCGCCGGGCCCTGCGCCTGCACGGCGCGGCCACTGCCATAACGGAGCGGCACGGGGGCGACGTACCGCGCGAGCACGCCCAGTTGCTGGCCCTGCCCGGGATCGGCGAGTACACGGCGGCCGCCGTGGCCTCCTTCGCGTACGGACAGCGGCACGCGGTGCTCGACACGAACGTGCGCCGGGTCTTCGCGCGCACCGCGACCGGGGTCGAGTACCCGCCGAACGCCACGACCGCCGCCGAGCGGCGCCTGGCGCGGGCCCTGCTGCCCGAGGACGAGGACACCGCGGCCCGCTGGGCCGCGGCCTCCATGGAGCTCGGGGCACTGGTGTGCACGGCCAAGAGCCCGGACTGCGGGAGCTGTCCGGTGGCCGGGCTGTGCGCGTGGCGGCTGGCCGGGAAACCCGCTCACGAGGGACCGCCGCGGCGCGGGCAGACGTACGCCGGCACGGACCGGCAGGTGCGCGGCCGGCTCCTCGCGGTGCTGCGCGAGGCGGTCGGCGCCGTGCCGCAGTCCGTCCTGGACACCGTCTGGGAGGAGCCCGTACAGCGGGCCCGCGCGCTCGACGGGCTGGTCTCGGACGGGCTCGTGGAGCCGCTGCCCGGGCTCATGTACCGCCTCCCGGCCGGCCCCGCGAAGGCCGGCCCCGACGGCTCGTCCGACGCCCCGTCCGACGCCCCCTGAGACTGACTCAGGGATTCCGCTTGTGCCGGGAAACCGCAGCTCACGGGCGCTGTTACACAACCTATGGGTGTCCGTGCGCCCACCGAAGGCTGACCCGCACAGGGCCGTGACAACGCCTCCGTACCGTCGGATCCGTAAGGCAGCGGATGAGCGGTTGGTCGGAACGGAGGCGGTCTGAGATGGCGCACGGCGAGGTACTCGAATTCGAAGAGTACGTACGCACCCGGCAGGACGCGCTGCTGCGCAGCGCCCGTCGCCTGGTTCCGGACCCGACCGACGCACAGGACCTCCTGCAGACCGCGCTCGTCCGCACCTACGGCCGCTGGGACGGCATCGCCGACAAGTCCCTTGCCGACGCCTACCTGCGCCGTGTCATGATCAACACCCGCACCGAATGGTGGCGGGCCCGCAAGCTCGAAGAGGTTCCCACCGAGCAGCTCCCCGACGCCTCCGTCGAGGACGGTTCGGACCAGCGTGCCGACCGCGCCCTGCTCATGGACATCCTCAAGGTGCTCGCGCCCAAGCAGCGCAGTGTGGTGGTGCTGCGACACTGGGAGCAGATGAGCACCGAGGAGACGGCCGCGGCGCTCGGCATGTCGGCGGGAACCGTGAAGAGCACTCTGCACCGCGCACTGGCACGGCTCCGGCAGGAACTGGAGAGCCGGGACCTGGACATGCGCGCACTGGAGCGCGGTGACCACACCATCCGGTACGAGGGGCGTGAGCGGTGCGCGGCCTGATTGGCCAAAGACTGAGCGGCAAGAGCTCGGTGGTACTGATGTCGGCGGGGACGGTCGTCCTCGTCGGCACCGTGCTGTTCGCGGTCGGCTGCTCGACGGGGGGCACGGGGCTGCGGGACGGCGGCCCGGCCCGTACCGAGGCCGTGGCCAAGACCGGAGCTCCCTCCTCCGCGCCCTCCGGACACGACGCGGGCACTGCTGCCCCCGTCGTCCCGCAGGCCTCCGGAAAGCCGGCCGCCAAGGTCGACCCGATCGCCCTGATCAAGGCGGACCCCAAGATCAGCGCCGACATCAAACGGGACCTGAAGCCCTGCTCGGGCAAGGAGTACCCGGTGGACGTCAGCTACGGGAAGGTCACCGGCGGCCCGGAGATCGACATCGTGGTCAACGTCCTGTCCTGCGCCGACGCGCTCGGCCGCGGCTCGTTCGTGTACCGCGCGGACGGGGCCTCGTACGAGAATGTCTTCTCGGACGAGCAGCCGCCCGTCTACGCCGAGATCGACCGGGGCGACCTGATCGTCACCAAGCCGGTCTACGGGAAGAGCGACGCGCTCTCCTACCCCTCGGGCGAGGACCTGATCACGTACCGCTGGAACGGGGAGCGGTTCACCGAGCAGGACCGGGTCCACACCGACTACAGCAACGTGGTCGACGGCGGGGCGCTCCCCGCCCCGGCCGTCAGCCCGAAGAGCTGAGCATCCGAAGCGCTGAGCGTCCGAGCGACCGACGAAGCACCGAAGAGACACCGAAGCACCGAGTACCGAGGCGAGGCGAGGCTCCCGATGGCCGAGACCCATGTGCTGTTCGTGGAGGACGACGACGTCATCCGTGAGGCCACGACCCTGGCGCTGGAACGCGACGGGTTCGTGGTCACGGCCATGCCCGACGGCCTGTCCGGCCTGGAGTCCTTCCGGGCGGACCGGCCCGACATCGCGCTGCTCGACGTGATGGTGCCCGGGATGGACGGGGTGAGCCTGTGCCGCCGCATCCGCGACGAGTCCACCGTCCCCGTCATCATGCTGTCGGCGCGCGCCGACTCCATCGACGTGGTGCTGGGCCTGGAGGCGGGTGCCGACGACTACGTCACCAAGCCCTTCGACGGCTCCGTCCTCGTCGCCCGCATCCGCGCGGTGCTCCGCCGCTTCGGCCACGCAGGCGGTCCGCAGGGCGGTGGGTCCGAGGAGGACGCCTCCGGCGAGCGCGGAGTGCTGGCCTTCGGCGACCTGGAGGTCGACACGGAGGGCATGGAGGTGCGCAAGGCGGGCGCCTCGGTGGCACTGACCCCCACCGAGATGCGGCTGCTGCTGGAGTTCTCCACCTCTCCCGGCACCGTGCTCTCGCGCGACCGGCTGCTGGAGCGGGTCTGGGACTACGACTGGGGCGGCGACACCCGCGTCGTGGACGTCCACGTCCAGCGACTGCGCACCAAGATCGGGCAGGACCGGATCGAAACGGTCCGGGGATTCGGATACAAGCTCAAGGCCTGATGCCTTGAGGAACGAGCACGGGGGACGAGCGCGGGAATGAAATCTGAATGAAGCGGTTCACCCTGCGGACCGGGATCCGCTGGAAGATCACGCTCGCCATCGCGTCCGTGGGCGCGCTGACCGCCATCGCCCTGAGCCTGGTGGTGCACAGTGCTGCCCGCGTATCGATGCTGGAAAGCGCGCGCGAGGTGCAGCTCGACCGCGTGCAGTTCATCTCCCGCACCGCCGAGGGGGGCCGCAAGCCGCAGATGGGCGCCAAGCTCAACGACCCCGAGCTGCCCAGGGAACTGCGCGAGAAGGCCCGTTCCGGCAGGCGCGGCACCTACATCCAGGAGAACCCGCACGGACTCCCCGAGGTGTGGGCCGCCCTGCCGCTCGGCAACGGGCAGGTGCTCTCGCTGCACACCCCGTTCCGGGAGAGCGCCAACATGCTGCGCGACCTGGACCGGGCGCTGATCGTCGGCTCCGTCGCCGTGGTGGTCGGCGGGTCGGCGCTCGGCGTGCTGATCGGCGGCCAGATCTCGCGCCGGCTGCGCAAGGCCGCGGCCGCCGCGCAGCGCGTGGCGCACGGGGATCCCGAGGTACGGGTGCGGGACGCGGTCGGGGGCGTCGTACGCGACGAGACCGACGACCTCGCGCGGGCCGTCGACGCGATGGCGGACGCGCTCCAGCAGCGGCTGGAGGCGGAGCGGCGGGTGACCGCCGATATCGCGCACGAACTGCGCACCCCGGTGACGGGCCTGCTCACAGCGGCGGAGCTGCTGCCTCCGGGCCGGCCGACCGAGCTCGTACGGGACCGCGCGCAGGCGCTGCGGGCGCTGGTCGAGGACGTGCTGGAGGTGGCCCGGCTGGACAGCGCGTCCGAGCGGGCCGAGCTCCAGGAGGTGGCGCTGGGCGAGTTCGTGCAGCGCCGGGTGAACTCGCTGATGCCGGAGGCGAGCGTACGGATCGTCGCGGACGAGATCGTCAGCACCGATCCGCGCCGCCTGGAGCGGATCCTCGGCAACCTCCTCGCGAACGCCGCCAGGTACGGGCGGGCGCCGGTCCAGGTCGATGTCGAAGGCCGGGTGGTACGGGTCCGGGACCACGGGCCGGGCTTCCCCGAGGCCCTGCTCCGGGAGGGCCCGAGCCGCTTCCGGACCGGGTCCACGGACCGCGCCGGGGTCGGGCACGGGCTGGGGCTGACCATCGCGGAGGGGCAGGCGCGGGTGCTGGGCGCCCGGCTGACGTTCCGCAACGTGGCGGCACCCGGCGGGTTCGTCCACAGCGGCGCGGCGGCCGGGGCGGTGGCGGTGCTGTGGCTGCCGGAGCACGCACCGACGGCGACGGGGAGCTTCCCGATCCTGCGCCGGGAGGGCTGAGCGGCAACCGGGCGGGATCGGTGTCGTATCGCGACCATCGGCTGTTCGCATGCGGACGCCGATGTTTTAGCATCCGAACCATGACTGACGGTACGGATCGCCCGCACAGCCCCCAGCCCGAGCCCGCACCGGAGAACGGTGGCTACGGGTTCCCGCCGGGCATACCCGCGCCGGGCGGCTACGGGTTCCCGCCCGGCCGGCCGGAACAGTACGACCAGCACGCGCAGTACGACCAGCACGGGCAGCACGGGCAGAACCCGCAGAGCGATCCGTACGCGCAGCACGACCAGTACGGCCGGCCCGCGCCCGACGGCGGCTACGGCTATCCGCCCGGCCGGCCCGACCAGACCCCGTCCGGCGAGGGCCACGGCTACGGATACCCGCAGGGCGGCGGCTACGGCTACCCGCCGGGCCCGCCCGCGGCCGGCACCTTCGGCCCCCCGATGCCGTTCCCCGAGGACTCCGCCCCGACCGGACCCGCCGGCCCGCCCGGACCCGGCCAGGGCCTGCCCGCCCGGCCCTTCGGCGAGCAGCCGGACTGGGAGGCGATGGCCGACCGGTCGGCGCGCGAGCGGCGCAAGAAGCGGCTGTGGATGGTGGGCGGAGCGGTGACCGTGCTCCTGCTGCTCGCCGGCGGCGGAGCGTTCGTGCTGCTGAAGAACGACGAGCCGGGCGGGGGCGGAAAGAAGGACGTCGCCGACAACGCGCCCTCCACGTCACCCTCCGCGTCCGGTTCCCCCGGCCCCGGCGCGTCCCCGTCGAAGTCCTACTCCCCCACCGTCGCGAGCGACCCCACCCTGCTCCGCGACAGCGTCGGCAAGACCAACGTCCGCTTGGGCCCCGAGGCCACGGTGCCCAAGGTGGGCACGCACTACGAGCTCACGCTCAAGGGCAACCCGAACTCGTACGCCGAGTCCACCGAGGCCGCCGTGGACACGACCAAGAGCTTCTCCCTCTCGGCGCGCGTCAGGAACACGTCCGCGGAGAAGGGCTCGCACGTCATCCTGAGCCAGGGCACCGGAGAGACGTTCTCGTTCGAGCTGGGCTCCGACACGGTGAACAACAAGCAGGCCTGGGTGTTCCGCGTACGGACCACCCAGGAGGGCGCCACGCCCACGATGGTGACCGTGGCCGCCGAGGGGCACAAGACGGTCAAGGCCTGGACGGTGCTGACGGCCGTCTACGACGCCGACATGAAGAAGATCTACCTCTACGTGGAGGGCAAGAAGATCGGCGAAGCGGCGGTCCCGGGGATCTGGCAGGGCTCGGGCCCCTTGCAGCTGGGCCGGGCCCGCCACCAGAACGCCTGGGCCGGTGCCTGGACGGGCTCCATCAACTACCTCAGGTTCTACGCGACGCCCTTCACCCCCGAGCAGGCCGCCGCCTACCGCAAGGGCGAACTGGACGCCGGTACGCGCGGCAGCGGGACCCACGCCTGGATCACCGGCTGACCGGACGGCGTCCGATCAGATGGTGACGCCGACCGTCCGCAGGAAGGACACCGGGTTCACGGCCGAGCCGTAGTTCGGGGTGGTCCGGATCTCGAAGTGGAGGTGCGGGCCGCTCGAATTGCCGGTGTTGCCGGAGAGGGCGATCTGCTCGCCCTTGGAGACCTTCTCGCCGATCGTGACCTGGATCTTCGAGAGGTGCGCGTACTGGGAGTACGTGTTGTTCGCGTGCTTGATCACGATGGCGTTGCCGTAGGCCGGGCCGTCGCCGCCGCCGTTGGGGCCGGCCTTGACCACGGTGCCCGCGGAGACGGCGTCCACCGGGGTGCCGACCGGGACGGCGAAGTCCTGGCCGGAGTGCTTGTGCGACCACATGCTGCCGCCCTTGCCGAAGGTCGCGGAGAGCGTGTACTTCGACACCGGCTTGTCCCACAGGCCGGCCGGCTTCGCGGCGACGGCGGCCTGGGCGGCGGCCTGCTCGGCGATCAGCTGGACGGTGCCCGTCAGCTCGGCCTGGGGCACCTCGTCGGCGAAGGCGGCGGTCGTCCCGGCCCCGAGTGCCAGGGCCGCGCCCAGGGCGGTGGCGCCGATGGCGGTACGGGTACGACGGGTGCTGACGCGCTTCGCGGACATGAAGGAGACCTCCGGGCCGGGGACGGGGACGGTGCTGCGGGTGCTTCGGGCAAGAAAGGACCCGGCACGCTGAGCGGGTGCCGGGCTTGCTTGCTCATCTTTGGTAACCCGGGCACCCCGGCTTCCCCAAACCTCCCCGTTACTACCCGGCCTCGTAGGTGCCGAGGGGGCTGTCAGCCCTGTTGACCGCCTCCCCACTGGGTCTGCGGTGGGGCAAATAGGACATCGATCTCTACGAATGTTCCTAGTAGGTCCGATTTGCCCTGTGCGGCTTGTCACCGGCCCGGGACCTCCGACCGCCCGTCGTCGGGACCAAAGCCCTGCGACCCACGTCACGCCGGAGCTACGCTCCGCCTCGTGGACGCATCCGTGGTGGGGATCCGGTTGGCCTCGGGGGTCGTGACCCCCCTCGTGAAGAAGCTCTTCCGCGGGGAGGGGGCGGGCGCCGGCCTCGTCGACCGGCCCGTGCGGATCTCCTCGTACGTCTCCCTGCGCGAGCAGCGCGTGCTGTCCCGCGACGACCTGCGCCGACTCGCCGACAAGCTGGTCGCCGAGGCCTTGCGGGCCCCGGGCGAGCAGCCGCTGCCGCCGGGCGAGGAGGCGGGCGTCGCGGCCGCACTGGCCGTCACCCTGCACTCCCTCGGGGACCTGGCCCTGGAGGACGCCCAGGCGGTCGAGATGGGCGCGCGCGCCTTCGCCGCCGAACTGCGCAAGGCGGCGCCGGCCACGGGCCTGGGACGGGACGCCGAGCTCTTCCACGACCGGCTGCTGGAAACCACCTGCCTGCACGTCCTGCACTTCTTCACGACCCGCTCCACCTACATCCCGGCGGCCCTGGTCGAGCAGGCCCGCCGCCAGGCCGAGGTGATCGCCAAGATCGACGCCCTGCTCGCGCGGATCCCCCGCCAGGACGGCCGGGACGCAGCGTTCGAGATCAGGTACCTGGCGTACCTCGCCCAACGGCACAGCACCCTGACGATCTACGGGATCGACCTGCCGCCCGGCTCGGCGCGCTGGCCGCTGGACGCGGCGTACGTGAGCCTGGAGGTGGTCTCCCCCACCCCGGACGGGCTCGTCCGCTGGCCCGCGGCCCCGCAGTGGCTGCGCGACGGCTCCCGTGCCGCGGAGGCGAGCCTGCACCACGGCTACCGCATCCTGCTGCGCGGCGAGGCCGGGTCCGGCAAGACCACGCTGATCCAGCAGCTCGCCGTCTCCGCCGGGCGGGAGGGGGCCTTGGCCGATCTCGTCCCGTACGTGCTGCCCCTGCGGACCCTGACCCGGCACGGACAGCCTCTGCCCGCCGCCAAGGACTTCCTGGCCGCCACCGCGCTCAAGGGACAGGCACCGGAGGGCTGGGAGGACCGGGTCCTGCGCGCGGGGCGCGGCCTGATCCTGGTCGACGGCATCGACGAGATCCCGGAGGCCGAGCGGGCCCGCGCCCGCGACTGGCTCGTCGACCTCTTCGCCGCCTACCCCCACAACCGGTGGCTGGTCACCTCCCGGCCCTCGGCGGTCCGCCCGGACTGGCTCGCGGGCGAGCAATTCGCCGAGCTGGTCCTCGTCCCCATGAACCAGCCCGCGGTGGCGGCCTTCGTCACCCGCTGGCACACGGCGGCCGAGGCGGGCGAGCACCTCCGCGACCAGTTGCTGGAATCCCTGGCCACCAAACCGGAGCTGGCCCGGCTCGCCACCAACCCGCTGCTGTGCGGGCTGATCTGCGCCCTGCACCGCGAGCGCCGGGGCTTCCTGCCTTCGGGCCGCAAGGAGCTCTACACGGCCGCCCTGTCGATGCTGCTGCACCGCCGCGACCGCGAGCGGGACCTGCGCCTGCCGGAGCTGGCCGAGGAGCCGCAGCTCCAGCTCCTCCAGCGGCTCGCGTACTGGCTCATCCGCAACGGCCGCACCGAGATCGGCCGGGACCGGGCCACGGCCCTGATCGACGCCGCACTGCCCGCCGTACCGGCCGCGCAGGCACTGGGCGACGCCGGGGCCGTCCTACGGCACCTCCTGGACCGGACGGGCCTCCTGCGGGCCCCCACGGAGGACACGCTGGAGTTCGTCCACCGCACCTTCCAGGACTTCCTGGGCGCCCGGGCGGCCCTGGACGAGGGCAGCCTCGGCGAACTGACCCGGCACGCGGACGACGACCAGTGGGAGGACGTCATCCGCATGGCCGTCGCCCAGGGCCGCCCCCTCGAACGCGCGGCGATCATCCGCGACCTGCTGGTCCGGAACACGGACCGGGCGGTCCTGCTGGCCCTCGCGTCGCTGGAGTACGCGGCCGAGCTGGAACCGGAGCTCCGCGAGGACGCCCGGACGGCCGCCCGCCGTCTCGTTCCGCCCGCGAACCCGAACGCCGCCGAAGCCCTCGGCCGGGTCGGTCCCCTCGTCCTGGACCTGCTGCCCCGCGGCGAGGACGCCCGGGGCGGCGATGCCCGCCTTTCGGTGAGGGCGGCCATGGCGGCGGGATCCGAGGAGGCCGTCGGCTACCTCGCCGGCTATCGCCGGAACCCCGACGAAGAGGTCCGGGAGCTGCTGGTCCGCGCATGGAGCAGGTTCGACCGGCGCCGGTACGCCGCCCAGGTGCTCACGCAGATGGACCCGCCGCCCAGGAACCTCGTCGTCGAATCGGACGACCAGCTGGCGGCACTGACCTCCTTCACCGGCCCGCCCGACCTGCACATCGGCAACAAGGTCAGCCGCACGGCCCTGGCAGCCTTCCTGGCCCGCCAGCCGGTGTCGGGGCTGACCTTCTGGTACTTCGGCGGTGGGACGGACGTGGAATTCCTGCGCGGCCACACCTCGCTGCGTCGCCTCGTCATCAACGGCTGGAGCGAGCTCGGGGACCTTGGTCCGCTGCACGGGCTGCCCCTGGAGGACGTGTCCCTCTACATCGGCAGCGATCTCCCCCTGCGCCGGGCCATCGCGTCCTGGCCCCGGCTGCGCACCCTCACCCTGCACGGCCGGGACGGGGCCTGGTCCTTCACCGACGTCTCCCCCGAAGCCCGGCCGGAGGCGATCGAGCTGGACGAGGCGGACCCGGACCTGGTCGGCCTGGGGCGGCTCACGAGCCTGCGGCGGCTGGAACTCGGCCGCTCCTGGCGCCCCGGCAGCGAAGCCGCCTGGGCGGAGCTCTCCGCCCTGAAGGAGCTGCGGGAGATCGCCGTGTCCTGCGCCGTACTCGACGGCCTCGCCGTGTTCGCCGATCTGCCGTCGCTGCGGACCGTGAGGTTCTACGACGACGACGAGCCGTGGGAGGACGGGATCGAGGAACGGCTGCTCCGCCGCTTCCCGCACGCCGAGCTGGAGATGGTGCCGCAGGCGTACGAGGTCTGACCGCCCGCCGCCCACGGCAAAGGGGCGGCCCCGGAACCTTTCGGTCCCGGGGCCGCCCCTTCGTACCGCTGTGAGCGGCTAGCGCTTACGCACCCTTGGTGAGGTCCGGGCCGGAGCCCGACGCCTCGATGGGGGGAAGGTCCGAGATCGGAGTCTTCTCCTCACCGCGGAAGGTGAACTTGGCTTCGTCGCCCTCCCCCTCCTTGCCGACGACCACGATGTGACCGGGGCGCAGCTCGCCGAAGAGGATCTTCTCCGACAGGACGTCCTCGATCTCGCGCTGGATCGTGCGGCGCAGCGGGCGGGCACCCATGATCGGGTCGTAGCCGCGCTTGGCCAGCAGTGCCTTCGCTTCCGTGCTGAGCTCGATGCCCATGTCACGGTCCTTCAGGCGGTCGTCCACCTTGGCGATCATCAGGTCGACGATCTGGACGATGTCTTCCTCGGTGAGCTGGTGGAAGACGACCGTGTCGTCGACGCGGTTGAGGAACTCGGGCCGGAAGTGCTGCTTGAGCTCTTCGTTGACCTTCGCCTTCATCCGGTCGTATCCGGTCTTGGTGTCTCCCTGGGCCGCGAAGCCGAGGTTGAAGCCCTTCGAGATGTCCCGGGTACCCAGGTTGGTCGTCATGATGATGACCGTGTTCTTGAAGTCCACGACCCGGCCCTGGGAGTCGGTCAGACGACCGTCTTCCAGGATCTGGAGAAGGGAATTGAAGATATCCGGGTGGGCCTTCTCGACCTCGTCGAAGAGGACGACGGAGAACGGCTTCCGGCGGACCTTCTCGGTCAGCTGGCCGCCCTCTTCGTAGCCCACGTAGCCGGGGGGCGAACCGAAGAGACGGGAAACCGTGTGCTTCTCGCTGAACTCCGACATGTCGAGGGAGATCAGCGCGTCCTCGTCGCCGAAGAGGAATTCGGCGAGCGTCTTGGAGAGCTCGGTCTTACCGACACCGGACGGGCCGGCGAAGATGAACGAGCCACCGGGACGCTTCGGGTCCTTCAGACCCGCACGGGTGCGGCGGATCGCCTGGGAGAGCGCCTTGATGGCGTCCTTCTGGCCGATGACGCGACGGTGGAGCTCGTCCTCCATGCGCAGGAGTCGCGAGGACTCCTCCTCGGTCAGCTTGAACACCGGAATGCCGGTCGCGGTCGCCAGGACTTCGGCGATGAGCTCGCCGTCGACCTCGGCGACGACGTCCATGTCGCCGGCCTTCCATTCCTTCTCGCGCTTGGCCTTCGCCGCCAGCAGCTGCTTCTCCGAATCACGGAGGGAAGCCGCCTTCTCGAAGTCCTGGGAGTCGATGGCCGACTCCTTGTCGCGACGCACGTTCGCGATCTTCTCGTCGAACTCGCGGAGGTCCGGCGGCGCGGTCATCCGGCGGATGCGCATCCGGGAGCCGGCCTCGTCGATCAGGTCGATCGCCTTGTCCGGGAGGAAGCGGTCCGAGATGTACCGGTCGGCCAGGGTGGCCGCCTGCACGAGGGCCTCGTCCGTGATGGAGACGCGGTGGTGGGCCTCGTAGCGGTCGCGCAGGCCCTTGAGGATCTCGATGGTGTGCTGGAGGGAAGGCTCCGCCACCTGGATCGGCTGGAAGCGGCGCTCGAGAGCGGCGTCCTTCTCAAGGTGCTTGCGGTACTCGTCCAGCGTCGTGGCACCGATGGTCTGGAGCTCACCACGGGCCAGCATGGGCTTCAGGATGCTGGCGGCGTCGATCGCGCCCTCGGCGGCACCCGCACCCACGAGGGTGTGGAGCTCGTCGATGAACAGGATGATGTCGCCGCGGGTGCGGATCTCCTTGAGCACCTTCTTGAGGCGCTCTTCGAAGTCACCGCGGTAGCGGGAACCGGCAACCAGGGCACCCAGGTCAAGCGTGTAGAGGTGCTTGTCCTTGAGGGTCTCGGGAACCTCGCCCTTGACGATCGCCTGGGCCAGGCCCTCGACGACGGCGGTCTTGCCGACGCCGGGCTCGCCGATGAGGACCGGGTTGTTCTTGGTCCGGCGGGAGAGCACCTGCATGACCCGCTCGATCTCCTTCTCGCGCCCGATGACCGGGTCGAGCTTGGATTCGCGAGCTGCCTGCGTGAGGTTGCGGCCGAACTGGTCCAGGACGAGCGAGGTCGAGGGCGTGCCCTCGGCCGGGCCGCCGGCCGTGGCCGACTCCTTGCCTCCGCCGGAGTAGCCGGAGAGCAGCTGGATGACCTGCTGCCGGACTCGGTTGAGATCGGCGCCCAGCTTCACCAGGACCTGGGCGGCGACGCCCTCGCCCTCGCGAATGAGGCCGAGCAGGATGTGCTCGGTGCCGATGTAGTTGTGGCCGAGCTGGAGGGCCTCTCGGAGCGAAAGCTCCAGGACCTTCTTCGCCCGCGGGGTGAAGGGGATGTGGCCGGAAGGGGCCTGCTGCCCCTGTCCGATGATCTCCTCAACCTGCTGGCGAACAGCCTCGAGCGAAATCCCGAGGCTCTCCAAGGCCTTAGCGGCGACACCCTCACCCTCGTGGATCAAGCCCAGGAGGATGTGCTCGGTGCCGATGTAGTTGTGGTTGAGCATCCGGGCTTCTTCCTGAGCCAGGACGACAACCCGCCGCGCGCGGTCGGTGAACCTCTCGAACATCGTTTATCGCTCCTCAGAGCGGTCGGGCAGTTCGGGGTCGGTCCCCGCCCTGTCCTTCCGCATGCTAGTCCCGCGGGGCGGGACAGCTCATTCCAACTGCCGACATCCGTCCGCGGCTCACCCTCACGTCCGTGGGAAAACCCGGCTGTAAGTGCCGACAACTGCTCCAACCCGATGGTGCGAGACGATGTTCCCGCAGGCCAGGCAGATACCCGTCACACGTGTACGCCGATGGCGAACGGAAGCCGGTCTCGGACCCTGCAAATCAGCGTGTCGCCCCGATCCACTAGGAATGTCTTACCCGTAAGGGCGGACAGTTCACGCTGGTGGACGACTGTTTCCTCCGCTACGGGCGAACACACTTCCGTCCCGAATGTGAGACTCCGGCTCCTCGGACGTTTACGTTCCGCATTGACCCGAGTGCCCTGCGTCACATCGGGCGTCTCCTCCCGCGTAACTCCGAAGCGTTTCCGCAGTTGCTCCGGACATGGCCCTCACCGCGCCGCCCGTCACCGTCCCGCTCCCCCGCGTTCCGATCGGGTCGCCCCCGACCGGTTCCGCGACCGATGCGGCCGGAGCGGCCGAAGCGCTGGCGTCCTGGTACGAACGCCTGCTCGGCTGGCCCGTGGCCGGCGGTCCGCCCGCACAGCTGGTGACCGGGGTGCGGTTCGACGTACTGGAGCTGCCGGCCGATGCCGGCGCCGCGGTGCTCCGCGGCCCCTGCGGCGCCGCCACGGGTCCCGTGGCACTGATGGGGCGCAGGATGCGGTTCCTGGTGGCTCCGGGGAGTGCCGACGAGCTGGAGGGGCTGCTCGACTGGCTGGAGTGGGGCGGGGTGGCCCTGGATCTCACCGCCCTGGGTACGGGTGGCCGGATCACCGCTCCGACGCCGCCGGGACACCTGGTGGGGCCCGGGGAAAGCCCTCAGGGGGCCGCCGTGTGGCTGCGGCCCCCCGAGCAGGGGTGTGAGGCACTGCTGCCCGCCCTGCCCGTTGCGGGGCAGGGCTCCGGGCCCGGTCGTGGTGCGGACACCGCCGGGCCCGGTCTCGTACGCCTGGTCGCGGCGGCGGCGACGGAATGCCACCGGGCGCGGCTGCGACGGCGTACGGCCGCTGCGCATCGCATCGGCACCGGGAGTCCGACCGGAGGTCAGCCCCGGTTCTCGTAAGCCTCGCGGATCTCCTGCGGCACGCGGCCGCGATCGTTGACGCTCATGCCCTGGGCCTTGGCCCAGGCGCGGATCTCGGCCGTGTCCGGGTTGCCGGACGTCGCGGCGGCGCGGCCGCCCTTGGTCCGACCCGCCGCGGCACGGCCACCGGTGCGGCGACCGCCCTTGGTGAACGGGTCGAGGAGGCCGCGGAGCTTTTCAGCGTTGGCGGTGGTGAGGTCGATCTCGTAGGTCTTGCCATCCAGAGCGAACGTCACCGTCTCGTCCGCCTCGCCGCCGTCGAGGTCGTCGACAAGAAGGACCTGAACCTTCTGTGCCACCGGGATTTCCTTTCATCGAAAAGCAGTACGCGGAAAGGAAACCGCTTTTGCCTGGAAAACACAAACCCCCCGTCACGGGTTCGGGTCCGCAACGGGTCGGGAAACATGCGCGATTCGGACATAGGCCACGGGGCCGGGGGCTCCCGTGAAATCCCCGCCGTGATCGATCAGAGGTGCAGAAGCATCCGACTGTTGCCCAAGGTGTTCGGCTTCACTCGTTCGAGACCGAGGAACTCGGCGACACCCTCGTCATAGGAACGCAGCAGCTCCATGTACACATCGGTCTCGACCGGGGTCTCGCCGATCTCGACGAAGCCGTGCTTCGCGAAGAAGTCCACTTCGAAGGTCAGGCAGAAAACCCGGCTGACACCTACCCTCCGGGCGGTCTCCAGCAACTTGTCGAGCACCAGATGACCGACTCCCACGCCCTTCAAGTCGCGGTCGACGGCAAGAGTGCGGACTTCGGCCAGGTCTTCCCACATCACGTGGAGCGCACCGCAGCCGACCACCTGGCCATCGGAGTCGCGTTCCGCGACCCAGAACTCCTGGATGTCCTCATAAAGGACGACCGGGGCTTTGTCCAGCAGGATCCGCTGCTGTACGTACTGGTCGAGCAGGCGGCGCAGCGCGGGAACATCACCGGTGCGCGCTCGGCGGATCGTCACTGTTTTTGCATGTGCAGCGGAAAACTCAGCCATGCCCGGACGTTATCGCCCCGGCTCGGTGCCCGGCGCCGCGGAGTCGCCTTCGGCGGCGGGCGGCGGCGCCGGGGAGTCGGCGGACTCCGGGGAGAGTGCGGGTTCCGGGGGGAGTACGGGTTCCGCCGGCTGCACGATGCGCACGGCGTCCCTCAGCGCCTCGCGCTGTTCCGCCGACATCATGCCGAAGAAGGCCACGAGTGCGGCCGCGGGGTTGTCGCTCGTCGACCAGGCTTCGTTCATCAGTGCGGCCGAGTAAGCGGCCCGGGTGGAGACCGCCGTATATCGATAGGCGCGGCCTTCCGCTTCGCGGCGGACCCAGCCCTTCTGATGAAGATTGTCCATAACGGTCATGACCGTGGTGTACGCGATGGACCGTTCCTGCTGCAGGTCTTCCAGGACTTCGCGAACGGTGACCGGGCGGTTCCACTGCCACACCCGCGTCATGACTGCGTCTTCGAGTTCTCCCAAGGGGCGAGGCACAGCAGCACGATAGTGCGGGTTGTGGTGAATTGCGCGGCTATCCGGGCGGCAAGGCGCAACAAAATCGGGCGTACGGCTTCGGAAGCCGTACGCCCGTCCCCCGGCGAGGGGGGCTACTTCTGGGGCTGGGACTGCTGAGCGGCCTCGGCGCGGGCGAGCACGGCGTCGACGGCCGCGTCCTCCTTGGCCTTGTTGGCACCGCCCTGGCTCTTCACGATCGTCACGACGAGCGCGATGAAGAACACGGCCATCACGAAGGGGGGCACGAGCGCGGATACGTAGTCCATGCCCCCAGCCTAGCTACCCGACCGCGCGCCCGGCCTCCGGGGGCGGGGTGGGCTTGCGGCGCGGCGGGAAGACCTCGCCCGGGGTCGGGATGGGGCGGCCCGGACGGTCGTCGGGGCGCGGTTCGGGCTTCGGGCGGGCGGGGTCGCCCTCCTTGCCGGAGCCGCCCTTCTCGGTGCCGCGCGGGTCGGCGGCCCGCGCGTCGCCAGCGTGCGTGTCGGTGCCGCCCGCGAGGGTCAGCAGCCGGGTGCGCGGCGCGGGCGCCGTGGACAGCCTGCGGCGTACGGAGCGCTCCGCGATGGTCTGGGCCCGCTCCAGCAGGGCGCCGGCGACCGGGTTGGCGCGCAGCGCCCGGAGGGCCGCGAGGTCGTCCGGCACCGGTTCGTAGCCGGCGGCCAGGGCGTCCTGCAGCAGCTCCAGGTAGCCGGTGAGGCTGCCGGGCAGGGCGGCTCTGTACCGCGCCAGGTCGGCCAGGAGGAAGGCTCTGAGCCTCCCCGCCTCCTGGACCGCGTCGTCCACCGACGCCGCGAGGCGCAGGCAGTCCTGGACCTCGACGGCCGTCAGGGGGGCCGTCGAGGACTGAAGGGCGTGAGCGAGCGAGCGCCTGAGCACGTGAAGCTCATCGGCACCGAACGCCATGCCGCCGCGGGATCCGTAGGGCGTGGGCATGGGCCGAAGATACGCGCTAATCGGACAAAATCCCTTGAGTGGACACGTACAGGGCGCGTGTCGGGCCCCCTAGTCAGGCTGCTTGACCACGCGCAGGAAATCGGCCCAGGCGGCCTGGGTGGTGGCGAGGACCAGGTGGGCCGGGTCGGCGCGGTCCGCCACCCGGACCAGGGTGCCGGGGGCGGCGCTGACGTACACGCAGTTGTCCCCCTCGCCGCAGAACGAGGACTTCTGCCAGGCGGGCCGAGCGTTCATGGCGTCTCCTCCGGTCACAGGCGCTGTGGCGCCGGGGACGGGCTCCCGGTATTTCTCGTGGGGCGAAGGTAACCCCACGACGGCCGTGCTCCGACCATTTCCGGGGAAATTGTCATGGCGGGCGTCAGGACGCGGTAAAGGCCCGGAGAGCCGATCGGGCGGCCCGGCCCGCGGCCCCTGGGACCGGAGCGGCCCCCGGCCTCCGGAGGGAGGGCGGGGGCCGTCGGATCGGGCGGTTCAGCCGAGGGCGGGTCAGCCGAAGGCGGGCGCGTTGCGCTCGTAGACCAGCCGCAGGCCGATCAGGGTGAGCCAGGGCTCGTGGTCGTCGATGGCCTCGGCCTCGCCGAGCACGATCGGGGCCAGGCCGCCGGTGGCGATGACGCGGACGTCGTCCGGGACGCCGTTCGGGCCGGCCAGCTCCTTGGCCATGCGGTTCACGATCCCGTCGACCTGCCCCGCGAAGCCGTAGACCACGCCCGACTGCATCGCCTCGACCGTGGACTTGCCGATGACGTTGCGCGGGCGGGCCAGCTCGATCTTGCGGAGCTGGGCGCCCCGTACGCCGAGGGCCTCCATGGAGATCTCGATGCCCGGGGAGATGACCCCGCCGACGTACTCGCCCTTGGCGGAGACGGCGTCGAAGGTGGTCGCCGTACCGAAGTCGACGACGATCGCGGGACCGCCGTAGAGCTCGGCGGCCGCGACGGCGTTGACGATGCGGTCCGCGCCGACCTCCTTCGGGTTGTCCATGAGGATCGGTACGCCCGTCTTGGTGCCGGGCTCCACGATCACCGCCGGAACATCCCCGTAGTAGCGGCGGGTCACCTCGCGGAGCTCGTGCAGCACCGCCGGCACCGTCGAGCAGATCGCGATGCCGTGGATGCCGTCGCCCAGTTCGTTGCCGAGCATCGGGTGCATGCCCATCAGGCCCTGCATCAGCACGGCCATCTCGTCGGCCGTGCGGCGCGGGTCGGTCGAGACGCGCCAGTGCTCGACGATCTCGTCACCGTCGAACAGGCCAAGGACCGTATGGGAGTTGCCCACGTCGATGGTGAGGAGCATCGGTTACACCGCCTCGCGCAGATCGAGGCCGATGTCCAGGATCGGGGAGGAGTGGGTGAGCCCGCCGACGGCGAGGTAGTCGACGCCGGTCTCGGCGTAGGCGCGGGCGTTGTGCATGGTGAGACGGCCCGAGGACTCCAGGACGGCGCGGCCGTGGACCAGCGCCACCGCTTCCTCGGTCTCGATGGGCGTGAAGTTGTCGAGCAGGATCAGGTCCGCGCCCGCGTCCAGGGCCTCGCGGACCTGCTGGAGGGTGTCCACCTCGACCTCGATGGGGAGGTCGGGGAACTGCTCGCGGACGGCCTTGAACGCCTCGCGGACGCCGCCCGCCGCGATCACGTGGTTGTCCTTCACCAGCGCCGCGTCGGACAGGGACATCCGGTGGTTGACGCCGCCGCCGCAGCGGACCGCGTACTTCTCCAGGCAGCGCAGGCCGGGGGTGGTCTTGCGGGTGTCGCGGACCTTGGCCTTGGTGCCCTCCAGCTCGTCGGCCCAGGTGCGGGTGGCCGTGGCGATGCCCGACATCAGGCAGAGCAGGTTCAGCGCGCTGCGCTCGCCGGTGAGCAGGTCCCGGGTGCGGGCCCGTACGGACAGCAGCACCTGGCCGGCCTCGACCCGCTCGCCGTCCTCGACGTGCCGCTCCACCTCGAAGGTGTCGGTGCACACGACGGAGAGCACGGCCTCGGCGACGCGCAGGCCGGCGACCGTGCCGGCCTCGCGGGCGGTGAAGTCGGCCGTGGCGACGGCATCCTCGGGGACGGTGGCGACGGTGGTGACGTCGACCCCGCCGTCGAGGTCCTCGGAGATCGCCATGTGCGCGATGTCCTCGACCTCGATGGGGTCCAGGCCCGCGTCCACCAGGAGCTGGGCGAGCGCCGGGTCCAGGCCGGTCTCCTCGCCCTCGCCGCAGGCGCAGTCGTCGCCGCAGCCGCCGGCCTCGCTCTGATCGAGGAGCGGGAGCTCCTCGTGCGGGTGGGTGTGGTCGTGCTCGTGGGAGTCCTGCTCGTGCGTGCTCACGGTTACCGCTCCAGGCTGTCGGTGCTGCGGGTGCTGTCGCTGCTGGTGGTGCTGGTGGTGCTGGTGGTGCTCTTGCTGTTGCTGCTCAAGGGGATCCGTACGGACGGGAAGTCCGCCGAGTCCGTGGTGGTGACGACCAGGGCCCGCCGCTCGGTCTCCGACAGGCGCACGACCAGGTGGCGCCGCCAGTCGGTGTCGTCCCGGTCCGGGTGGTCCTCGCGCCAGTGGCAGCCGCGGGTCTCCGCACGCCGCTGGGCGGCGGCGACCAGCACCCGGGCCACGCACAGGAGGTTGGTGGCCTCCCAGGTCTCGGTGCCGGGGACGGCCGTCTTGCCCCGGGTCTCCAGCTCCGTCAGCGCCGTCGCGTACAGGGCTTCGAGCGCGGCGGCGGCCCGGCGCAGCGACTCGGCGGAGCGGAGCACGCCCGCGCCGTCGGTCATGATGCGCTGGATCTCGTAGCGCGCCTCGGCGGGCTGGAGGGGGCCGGTGGCCGGGACGGGGATGCCGGGGCCGGTGCCCACGGGCGGGTTCCCGATGATGTCGTCGGCGATGCGCTCGGCGAAGACCAGGCCCTCCAGCAGGGAGTTGGAGGCCAGCCGGTTCGCGCCGTGCACTCCGGTGCAGGCGACCTCGCCGCAGGCGTACAGCCCGGGGACGGTGGTGCGGCCGTGCAGGTCGGTCCGTACGCCGCCGGAGGCGTAGTGCGCGGCCGGGGCGACCGGGATGGGCTCGGTGACCGGGTCGATGCCGTGCGAGCGGCAGGCGGCGAGGATGGTGGGGAAGCGCTGCTCCCACATCTCGGCGCCGAAGTGCCGGGCGTCCAGGTACATGTGCTGCGTGCCCTGCTCCTGCATGCGGCGCATGATTCCCTTGGCGACGATGTCGCGGGGGGCGAGCTCGGCGAGCTCGTGCTGGCCGGTCATGAAGCGGACCCCGTCGGCGTCGACGAGGTACGCGCCCTCGCCGCGGACGGCCTCCGACACCAGGGGCTGCTGGCCCTCGGCGTCGGCGCCGAGGAAGAGCACGGTGGGGTGGAACTGGACGAATTCGAGGTCGGAGACCTCGGCGCCGGCGCGCAGCGCGAGGGCCACCCCGTCGCCGGTGGAGACCGACGGGTTGGTGGTCGCGGAGAAGACCTGGCCCATGCCGCCGGTCGCGAGGATCACGGCGGGCGCGTGGACTGCGCCGACCCCGTCGTGCTGGCCCTCGCCCATGACGTGCAGGGTGACGCCCGCGGTACGGCCCTGCGCGTCCAGGAGCAGGTCCAGGACCAGGGCGTTCTCGACGGTCTCGATGCCGGCGGCCTGGACGGCCTCGACGAGCGCGCGGGAGATCTCGGCGCCCGTGGCGTCCCCGCCGGCGTGCGCGATGCGGCGGCGGTGGTGGCCGCCCTCGCGGGTCAGCTCGATCTCGCCGGTCTCGGCGGAGGTGTCGAAGACGGCGCCGGTCGCGATGAGGCGGCGTACGGCGTCGGGGCCCTCGGTGACCAGGAGCCGGACGGCGGCCTCGTCGCACAGGCCGGCGCCGGCGACGAGGGTGTCGTCGAGGTGCTGCTCGGGGGTGTCCCCGTCGCCCAGGGCGGCGGCGATGCCGCCCTGGGCCCAGCGGGTGGAGCCGTCGTCGAGGCGGGCCTTGGTGACCACGACGGTACGGCGGCCCGCGGCCGCGCAGCGCAGTGCGGCGGTCAGTCCGGCGACTCCGGACCCGACGACCACGACATCGGCGTCTACGGACCAGCCGGGCGCCGGGGCGTGGAGCCGTATGCCGGTGCTGGTGCCCGCGGTTGCGGGGCCTCTGCCTGGGGTGCTCACGGTTGTGCTCCGAACTCCAATGGGATGTTGTCGATCAGCCGGGTCGCGCCCACCTTCGCGGCGACGGCCAGCACGGCCTGACCGGTGAAGCCGTGGCCGGCCTCGGTGAAGTCCTGGGGGTCCACCAGCGCCAGGTAGTCCAGGACGAGCGGCGGATCGTGGCGGCCCGCCTCCTCCAGGACGTGCCGCGCTGCGGCCCGTACGGCCTCCGGCAGCCCGGCGCCCGCCGCGGCGACGGCGTGCGCGTCGGCGGAGGCGCGGATCTCGCCGAGCCGGGCCAGGCCGGTGGCCCGCTCGTCGCCGGCCGGGGGCGCCTGCGCCTCGGCGCGGGCGCGCAGCGCGGACTGCGCGGCGAGGCGGTCGCGGCCGGCGAACAGGGCGCGGGACAGCGCGAGGGCGGTGCCGCGCTCCTTGGCGGAGAGGTAGCGGTTGCGGGAGGACAGCGCGAGCCCGTCCGGCTCGCGGACGGTCGGTACGCCGACCACCTCCACGGGGAAGTTCAGGTCGGTCACCATCCGCCGGATCAGCGCCAGTTGCTGCGCGTCCTTCTGACCGAAGAAGGCCAGGTCGGGGCGGGTGAGGTGGAGCAGCTTGGCGACGACGGTCAGCATGCCGTCGAAGTGGCCCGGGCGCGTGGCGCCTTCGAGACGGCCGCCCATCGGGCCGGCGGTGATCCGGACCTGGGGGTCGCCGCCGGGGTAGACCTCGTCGACGGCCGGGGCGAACACGGCGTCGGCGCCGGCCTCTTCGGCGATGAGGAGGTCGGCGTCGAGGGTGCGGGGGTAGCGGTCGAGGTCCTCGTTCGCCCCGAACTGGAGGGGGTTGACGAAGACCGTGACCACGACCTGGCCGGTGGGGCCGACGTGCTCGCGGGCGGTGCGGACCAGGGTGGCGTGGCCCTCGTGGAGGGCGCCCATGGTCATGACGACGGCGCGGCGGCCGGCGGCCTCGGCGGTGGCGCGGGGCAGGCGGTGCAGGGCCTCTGCGGTGTCGAGGAGGATCACAGTTCGCCGCCGCCTTCGGTTCCTTCGTGGCCGGGTCCGGGGCCGGGGTCGATCCCTGGTGCCGCCCCGTCGGCGAGCACACCGAGGAGGTCTTCGGCCAGTTCGGGCTTGAGCAGACCGTGCGCGAGGGCGCGGTCGGCGGTCGTACGGGCCATCGCGAGGTACCCGGCGACGGTGCCCGGGGCGTGCTTGCGCAGCTCCGCGACGTGCGCGGCGACGGTACCGGCGTCACCGCGGGCCACCGGGCCGGTCAGGGCGGCGTCACCGGAGCGCAGGGCGTTGTCGAGGGCCGCGCCGAGGAGCGGGCCGAGCATCCGGTTCGGGTGTTCGACGCCCGCCTTGGCCAGCAGTTCCATCGACTGGGCGACCAGGGTGACCAGGTGGTTCGCGCCGAGCGCGAGGGCCGCGTGGTAGAGCGGGCGGTTCACCTCGGCGATCCACTCGGGCTCCCCGCCCATCTCGATGACCAGGGCCTCGGCGGCGAGCCGCAGCTCGTCCGGGGCGGTGACCCCGAAGGAACAGCCCGCGAGGCGCTGCACGTCGACCTCGGTGCCGGTGAAGGTCATCGCGGGGTGCAGGGCCAGCGGAAGCGCGCCCGCACGGCGCGCGGGGTCCAGCACGGAGACCCCGTACCGCCCGGAGGTGTGGACGAGGAGCTGTCCGGGACGGACCGCACCGGTCTCGGCGAGTCCCTCCACCAGGGAGGGCAGGGCGTCGTCGGGGACGGTCAGCAGCACGAGGTCGGAGACCTCCAGCACCTGCGCGGGAGACACGACGGGCACACCGGGCAGCATCCGCTCGGCCCGGCGCCGCGAGGCGTCGGAGACGCCGGACACGGCGACGGGACGGTGCCCGGTCTGCTGCAGGGCACAAGCCAGCGCGGGGCCGACCCGGCCGGCTCCGACGACACCGACGGAGAGCCGGGCGGGGCGCTCCGCCTGGGGGGCTGTGTTCACGCGGGGGAGGCCTTCCGTTCCGTTCCGGTCCGCGGGGGGTACCGGACGATACGCCGCCATGCTAGCTGCTGGCGTGTGGGCCGGTCGGCGATGATCGGGGGATGAACCAGGACACGGAGCGGACGGTGGCGGGGCCCGGCTCGGAGCCGGGCGGGTGCGGGGGGCCGGGGGCGGGCTCCGGGGCAGGGACGGCCCCGGCCCCGGGTGCGCAGCGGATCGCGGAACCGGACGCGGCAGCCGAACGTGCCGCAGGCGCGAACCAGGACCCGGAGCGGGTCCCGGACGCGGCCGGGGAGCAGGCGGCCGGTCGGGTGACGAGCACGCACGCGGAGGGCGGCCCGGACGGGACTGCGGACGACTCGGCTGCGGACGACGTGGCTGCGCGGATGGTGGTTGCCGGGCGAGGGGCGCGGCGGAAGCTTTCGGACAGTCTGCGGGAGGCCACGGTCGGCGAGCTGCTGGCGGAGTTGGGCGGGCTGGCCCCGGACTCCGACGAGCCGGGTGACATCTACGGCAACGGCGTCGTGGAGCGGCTGGAGCGGCGGGTCGCGGAGGTGCTCGGCACCGAGGACGCGGCGTTCTTCCCGACCGGGACCATGGCCCAGCAGATCGCCTTGCGCTGCTGGGCCGCCCGGACCGGGAACCCGGTGGTCGCCCTGCACCCGATGAGCCATCCGGAGCGGTGGGAGGGCGGCGCGCTGTCGGTCGTCTCGGGGCTGCGGACCGTCCACCCGACGGGTGAACCGCGCCAGCCGACCGCGTCCGAGGTCGCCGAACTGCCCGAGCCGTTCGGGACGCTGATGCTGGAGCTTCCGCTGCGGGACGCGGGCTTCCTGCTCCCGACCTGGGAGGAGCTGTCCGCCCTGGTGGACGCCGCCCGCGATCGGGACGCGGTGGTGCACTTCGACGGCGCCCGGCTCTGGGAGTCGACGGTCCACTTCGGCCGGTCCCTGCCGGAGATCGCGGCGCTGGCGGACTCGGTGTACGTCTCCTTCTACAAGTCCCTCGGCGGCCTCAGCGGGGCCGCCCTCGCCGGATCGGCGTCGCTCGTCGCCGAGTCGAAGGTCTGGCGGCACCGGTACGGGGGCCAGGTCTTCCGCCAGTTCCCGGCCGCGCTGTCCGCCCTGGCCGGGCTGGAACGGGAGCTGCCGGCGCTTCCCTCCTACGTGGCCAAGGCGCGGACGGTGGCGTCCGCCCTGTCCTCGGCGCTCGCCGCGGCTCCGGAGGTGCCCTGGTTCCGGGTCCACCCGGAGGTGCCGCACACCCATCAGTTCCAGGTGTGGCTCCCGTACGACGCGGACCGCCTCACCGAGGCGGGCCTCCGCCTGGCGGAGGAGACGGGCACGATCCTGTTCCGCCGCTGGTCCCCCGACGGACCGCCGGGCCTCGCGGTGACGGAGATCGAGGTCACCCGCCCGGGCCTGACCTGGACGGAGTCCGACGTGGCAACGGCGGTGGCGGACTTCATGTCCCGCCTGTAGCCGGGACCGCCGGGGCGGGGGCCGCCTGTAACCCGGGCGGGCAGCGCCGGGGCCCACCGGCAGCCGGGGTCGCCAGGGCTGGGAGCCCCCCGTAGCCCGGGCCGGCAGGGCCGGGGGCCACCCGTAAGCCCGGGCCGGCAAGGCCGGGAGCCGCTCGCCGGGGCGCCGGGGCCCGGAGGCCGGGCCGGGGGTCAGGTCAGGTGGCGGCGGGTCAGCCGGCGGTGGAGGGCCGAGCGCCAGGGGTGGCGGCCCGGGGCGCCGTCGAGGACGGCCCGGAATTGTTCGTAGGTGCGGGCCTCGCGCAGGACGGCCACGTCGTCGTGGCCCGGTGGCGGGGGCATCGGGGTGCCGTGCTGCGAGGCCCGGTAGGTGTCGAGGAGGTACTGCTCGATCGCGGTCATGTATCCACCCTGAACCTGCGGGGGTGCGGGGCGCGCGCTGGTTGACCGATGGCGTCAATCGGCCCCGCGGGGTCGGCTGCGCCGACTGGTTCCCCGGGCCTCCGCGCCCGCCGGGCGGCGGTGGAGCGGCCGCTGCGCGGGGCGAAGTCCCCGACCCGCCCTTCCACCGTTCCCAGGGCCGGCCCTGACCCGGTCCTCAAACGCCGGACGGCTGAACTTGCTGCGGCGGCCCGGGTCGGGGACGGGGACGGGGTGGGGTGTCGGCCTGGACGTAGAGCGTGATTTGTGGCGCGAGAACACCCTTCGCCCTGTCGGAGTAGAGCAGGGGGCGCCTAAATCATGCAGTCCAGGCCGACACCCCACCCCGGCCCCGGCCCCGGCCCACCCGACGCAGCCCGCCCGGCGCCACCACAACCCAGCCCCGCCGGCGATTGAGGCGCAGGGGTCCGGGGACTGGTCCCCGGCAACGGCGCCGCACGGCGGCCGGGGATGCGCCGGGTGGGCGAAGGGCGCGTGGCCTGGCGGTCGGGCGGGCCGCGCGACGGCAGAATGATCCGATGAGCGTCACCATCGACATCACCGGGCTCCCCGCGCAGCGGATCGGCTTCGCGCCGTCCCCCCTCGCAGAGCTCTGCATGGCGTTGCACGCGCTCTCCCAGCCCGGCCACCACCCCGGCCTCGCCTCCTGGACCTCCACCACCGCCGCCGCACTCGATCCGGACCTCGCGGACCGGCTGCTGGAGGGCGATTTCATGTGGCGCAGTTCCTTCGCCGACCTGTTCATGGCCTTCGCCGGGATTCCCGGCGGGTCCGGGCTGCCCGCCGCCACCCTGGCCGCCGAGCTCGACGTACTCGACCGGCTGGACGACGAGCGGTTCGTGACGGCCGCCCTGGAGCACTGCCGGCTGGCCCTCTACAACGAAGGCGGCGGGCCGTCCCCGCTCGCCGATCCGCTCGCCCGGGCGAAGGCCCTGGAGACGGCCTCCGCCCGCGGGCCGCAGCAGCTGGCCTTCGCCGTGCGGGTGCTCGACGACACCGCAGGTGTCCGGGTCTGGCTGCGCCGCCTGATCGAGGACTGCGACGAGGCCTTCTTCGCGGAGACCTGGCGCCGCATCGAGCCCCGCCAGAGCGCGGACGTCCGGCACAAGACGGAGTTGCTGCGCCGCAAGGGGCTGCCCAGCGCCCTCAAGGAGGTCTCCTCGGCGCTGAGCGTCGACGAGGGGCTGACCACCGTCACGGTGGACAAGATGGTCCACGGGTCCACGACCGCGACCGATCCCCGAATAGGCGACGGCCTGCTGTTCGTGCCCACGAACTTCGGCTGGCCCCACCTGCTGGTGCTGCACGCCCCCGGCTGGCGTCCGGTGATCCACTACCCGCTCGGCTCTCCCGAACTGGCCTCCTCCCCGGGGTCGGTGGAGCTGTTGCAGCGGCGCATGGAGGCACTGGCCCATCCGATGCGGATGATGCTGTGCCGCAATCTGGCGCGCGCCCCGTACACGACCGGCGAGTTGGCGGCCGCGCACGGGATCACCGCCCCGGAGGTGTCCCGTCATCTGACGGTGCTGAAGAAGGCCGGGCTGATCCAGACCCGCCGCCAAGGGCGGTACGTCCAGCACCAGCTGGACCTGGCGGCGGTCGCGCGGATCGGATCCGACTTCATCGAGGGCATCCTGCGCTAGCCCAGCGGCCCCGCGTCGGCCCCGCGCCGGCCGGCCCTGCGGCGACTCCGCGGCAGTCTTGCGGCAGTTCGGCGGGCCGCGCCCTGCCCGGACCACGGGCAAAAGCGGGCACTGGCCTGAATTCGACGGCTCAGATGCTCCGATATACGGATTTCACAAACCGGAATCAGTGAAAAGTCTGGCCATGGCCGCCACTTGATGTCTAACGTGCGTCCACCGCTCCCGCACCCCGCTCCCCCACTCGGCGCAACGCACCTGACCTGCGTCTGCATCCGCGTCCGCTTCTCCGCACCCTCGTACGCCCCATGCCATACGCCGAAACGCCATACCCATGCGCTCGCGCATCTGCCGTGGAAGGACTTTCATGCCCTCACGCCGTATAGCCGCAGCCACCGCCGCCCTGGCGGCCGCGGCCCTCGTCTCCCCGCTGCTCCTCGCCGGGCCTGCCGGAGCCACCGGCAGTCCGCAGAGCGACGCCGCCCGGGCCGACGCGCTGGCCCGAAAGCTGGTCAAGGACTCCACCGGCAAGGGTGCCAACAACCACCTGAAGGTCTTCCAGGCCATCGCCGACTACAACGAGGGCACCCGCGTGGCGGGTTCCAAGGGTCACGTCCAGTCGGCCCAGTACGTCGAGCTCGTCATGCGCGCGGCCGGATACAAGGTCACCAAGAACGAGTTCGAGTTCGTGTACGTCGAGACGGTCGCCGAGACCCTGAAGGTCAACGGCCCGGCCGGCCGCGACGTCCCGATCAAGCTGATGACGTACACCGCCAGCGGCCCGGCGAACGGCGTGACGGCACAGATCGCCGTCGCCCCCGTCGACGCCGACGGCACCAACGGCTGCGAGCCCGCCGACTTCGCCGCGGGCGCCTTCACGGGCAAGGTCGCGCTGATCAAGCGCGGCGGCTGCGCCTTCGCGGTCAAGCAGCAGAACGCGGCGGCGGCCGGTGCGGTCGGCGCGGTGATCTACAACAACGCCGAGGGCGCCCTGAACGGCACCATCGGCTCGGCCGACGCGGGCAAGATCCCGACCGGTGGCGTCACGCTGGCCGAGGGCCAGCGGCTCGCCGCCGACGCGGCCGCGGGACCGGTCGAGGTCACCCTCGACATCCGCGAGTTCCGGGAGAACCGCAAGACGTACAACGTCGTCGCGGAGACGCGCGGCGGCGACGAGAACAACACCGTCTTCCTCGGCGCGCACCTCGACTCCGTCGTGAAGGGCCCGGGCATCAACGACAACGGCTCCGGCTCGGCGGGCATCCTCCAGGTCGCGCAGAAGCTCGCGAGCAGCCAGACGAAGATCAAGAACAAGGTCAAGTTCGCCTGGTGGTCGGCGGAGGAGTTCGGCCTGCTCGGCTCCGAGGCGTACGTCGGCGGCCTGACGGAGGAGCAGAAGAAGAAGATCAAGCTCTACTTGAACTTCGACATGATCGCCTCGCCGAACGCCGCGTACTTCGTCTACGACGGCGACGACTCGGACAAGGTCGGCTCGGGCCCCGGCCCCGAGGGCTCGGCGCAGCTGGAGAAGGGGATCAACGACTTCCTCGACTCCAAGAGCATCCCGCGCGAGGGCACCGACTTCTCGGGCCGCTCGGACTACGGCCCGTTCATCGCGGTCGGCATCCCCTCGGGCGGTACGTTCACGGGTGCCGAGGGCATCAAGACGCCGGCGCAGGCGGCGAAGTTCGGCGGGCAGGCCGGGGTCGCGTACGACGTGAACTACCACGGCGCGGGCGACACTCTGGCGAACATCGACCAGAAGGCGCTCGACATCAACGTCGACGTCATCGCGGACGCGGTCGGTCACTACGCGTACGACCTGGCGCCGCTGTCGAAGCCGGTGCCGGCGCAGCCGACCGACGGCTCGGGCAGCGGTGGTGGCCTCCACGAGGGCCACGACCACGCGTCGGAGTAGCCGGTAAGAGGGGCGGGTCGGGGCCGGTGCAGCCGCTGCGCGGCATCGAGTCCCCGACCCGCCCTTCGCCCGTTCCCCGGGCTCCGCCCGGACCCGTTGCCGCGCGCGGCGCCGTTCCCAGGGGCCAGCCCCCGGACCCCCGCTCCTCAAACGCCGGCGGGGCTGGATTGTGGCCAGCCGGCCACCCCGACCGGCTGGACCAGCCAGCCGAAGTCGCCCAGACCGCCCCGCGCGGTGAGTTCCGCGGCCTCCCCCGCGCCCGACAGGGCCCGGACGTACGCCGCCGGGTCGGTGGAGGCCAGGGCCAGCGGGGGCCGGGCCCCCGAGACGCCGAGGGCCGCCAGCGCGTCCCGCTGGGTCAGCAGCACCGCGCCCGGTCCCGCGCACGCGTCGAGCGCGACGTGCGCGGTGACGTCGCAGCTCCCGTCCGGCACGGGGGCCGTCTCCCGCCCGGCGCGGAACCCGGTCAGCGTCCCGAAGGGCGGCCGGGCCTCCCGGGTGTGGGCGTAGTCCACCGCGACCGCGAGCCCGCGCTCCACGGTCGCGACGGCCGCCGCCCAGGCCTCGTCGCGCGGCCGGCCGATCTCCGCCCGGCCCGCGCCCCCACCCACCTCGGCGCCCCCGCCCGCGCCCGCCCCCGGCCACCACCGCTCCAGCCAGGCCCGGTCCGGCCCGTCCAAGGGGCCGCCCAGGCTCTCCGTACCGTCCCGCGCGACCTCCACGTAGCGCCCGTCCTCGGCGAGGTCCAGCGGTACGTTGTCGAGCCACTCGTTGGCGAAGAGCAGCCCCCGGGTCCCCCGGGGCGGCTCGCCCACCCACCGGATCCGCCCATCGAGCCCGGCGGGCCTCTCCGCGCGTTCCACCCCGTACGGACGCACCCGCGCGGCCGTCTCCGGCGGCAGCGCCGCCAGCACCCCGGCCAGCAGTTCCCCGCGCCCGGCCCCTACGTCGACCAGGTACAGCTCCTCCGGGCGGCCGAGCTCCCCGTCCACCCACAGGAGCAGCCGGGCCACGGCCTGCGCGTAGAGCGGCGAGGCATGCACGGACGTGCGGAAATGCCCTGCGGGGCCGGGGCCGCCGGGACGCACGTAGAAGCCGTCGGGGCCGTACAGCGCCCGCTCCATCGCCGTCCGCCAGCGGACCGGACCCGCCTGTACCGCGCCTTCACCCTGAGTGCTCATCGCTGAAAGGTTATGGTCGCCTCCACCTCCGGTAGTACTCGCGTCTCGCACGGATCGCCCCTCTGGTTGACTCCAGCACCTATCGGCTGTCCCTACTCTGGGTTACGTGCAGCGCCTCTACGATTTCCTCCGCAGACACCCGACGGGCGTCGACAGCTTCTGGGCTGTCCTCTTCTTCGGGTTCTCGATGGCCGTCGTCGCCTCGATGCACGAGGGCACCACCGCCGCGCTGCTCGCCACCCCCTGTGTGGTGGCGCTGAGCAGCGCCGTAGCGCTGCGCCGCAAGTGGACCGTCCCGGTCTTCTGGCTCACCGTCGCCACCGGCCTCTACCAACTGGTCATCGGCGCGGACGCGAACTTCTACGACTTCGCGATGCTCGTCGTCCTCTTCACGGTCGCCGCCTCCGACGTCCCCCGCTGGGTCTCGCGCACGGCCCTCGGCTGGGGGCTGAGCGCCTCTGCGCTGTACTTCCTGCGCAACGGCGTGGACAAGTCGAACTCCGCCACCGACAACCTGCTCTTCGTCGTGTTCATGATGATCCCGTTCGCCCTCGCCTGGGTGATGGGCGACTCCCTGCGCACCCGCCGGGCCTATTACGCCCAGCTCGTCGAACGCAACCAGCGCCTGGAGAAGGAGCGCGCGGCCCAGGCCAAGGTGGCCGTCGCCGCCGAGCGGGCCCGGATCGCCCGCGAGCTGCACGACGTCGTCGCGCACAACGTCTCGGTGATGGTGGTCCAGGCCGACGGCGCCGCCTACGTGATGGACGCGGCCCCCGAGCAGGCCAAGGAGGCCCTGCAGACCATCTCCGGCACCGGGCGCCTGGCCCTCGCCGAGATGCGCCGGCTGCTCGGCGTCCTGCGCACCGGCGAGCCGCAGGAGTCCGAGGACTACGTGCCGCAGCCCGACGTGGAGCAGATCGAGGTGCTGGTCGAGCAGGTACGGGCGGCCGGGCTCGCGGTGGACTTCGAGGTCGAGGGCGCCCCGCGCAAGCTGCCCAGCGGCGTGGAGCTGACGGCGTACCGGATCGTCCAGGAAGCGCTGACGAACACCCGCAAGCACGGCGGCCCGGCCGCGAAGGCCAGCGTCCGGCTCGTCTACTTCGACGACGGGCTCGGCCTGCTCGTCGAGGACGACGGTCGGGGCGCGGCCCACGAGTTGTACACGGACGGCGGCGTGGACGGCGCCGGACACGGGCTGATCGGCATGCGCGAACGCATCGGTATGGTCGGAGGCACCCTCGACGCGGGCCCCCGGCCCGGTGGCGGCTTCCGGATCAGCGCCCTGCTCCCCCTGAAGAAAAGGTGACCATGTCCTTCCCCACCGGCCCCTCCTCCGGCTCCTCCATCCGCGTGATGCTGGTCGACGACCAAGTTCTGCTGCGCACCGGTTTCCGGATGGTGCTCGCCGCACAGCCCGACATGGAGGTCGTCGCCGAGGCCGGCGACGGCCTGGAGGCGCTGGAGGTGCTGCGGGCCACCAAGGTGGACGTGGTGCTGATGGACGTCCGCATGCCCCGGCTCGACGGGGTCGAGGCGACGCGCCGCATCTGCGAGCCCGAGGAACACCCCAAGGTCATCATCCTGACCACCTTCGACCTCGACGAGTACGCCTTCTCGGGCCTGAAGGCGGGCGCGAGCGGGTTCATGCTCAAGGACGTCCCGCCGGGCGAGCTGCTGGCCGCGATCCGCTCGGTGCACAGCGGCGACGCGGTCGTCGCCCCGTCCACGACGCGCCGGCTGCTGGACCGGTTCGCACCGATGCTGCCGTCGACGTCGGCGGAGCCCCGGAACAAGGACGTCGAGCGGCTGACGGAGCGTGAGCGCGAGGTCATGATGCTGGTCGCCCAGGGCCTGTCGAACGGCGAGATCGCCGCCCGCCTGGTCCTGTCGGAGGCCACGGTCAAGACCCACGTGGGCCGCATCCTGACCAAGCTGAACCTGCGCGACCGCGTACAGGTCGTGGTCCTGGCGTACGAGACCGGGCTGGTCCGCGCGGGCGGCGGGGCGGGATAGTCCCACCCCCGCCGGCGGCGGAGCGGGCTCGCCCCACCGCCGCCCGGCGGGGTCCGCCGACGCGGGGCCGGCCAGGGCCAGGGTCCCCGTGCGGGTCCCGCGGACCGCATGCCCGACCGGACCGCGTCCCCCGACCGGACCTCAGGTCATCCAGCGGTCCGGGCGGGCCGTCGCGCGGGAGGTGCGGGAGCGGGCCGCCTGGGCGTGGAGCAGTTCGGCGGCCTCGGCCGCCCCGCGCAGGCGGGCCGTGACCGTGCCGTTCGCGCCGGTGTCCACGTGGACGTCGGCCACCCCGCGGGCACGCGCCCAGGGCCCCTGGGACAGCCGCACGCTCTGCACCTTGGCGTGCGGGACGATCTCCGTACGCCGGCACAGGCGGCCGCGGCGGGCCGCGAACACGTCCGGGGAGACGGCCAGGCCGTACCCCTTCCACCACACCGGCACCACCCAGCGCGATCCGCTCCGGGGCGACGGCTCGAAGACGAGCCCCCCGAGGTCGACGCCGGGCAGCACCCGCGCGACGACGGCGTGGGCGGCGGCCCGGGTGGCCACCGGGACCAGCACGTTGTTCTTCGAGCCGGCCACCGCCAGCTCCACCCGGACCCAGCCGCGCCGGCGCCACAGCAGCGGCTCGACGATCCGTACGGTCTGCACCCGTCCCGGCGGCACCGTCTCGTGGGCGCGGTCGAGCATTCCGTGGTCCAGCCGGAGCCCGTCGGGGGACTCGGCGACCCGCCAGTCGTACTCGGCGAGGAAGCGGCCGGCGCTCGCCGCCCACATCGCGCCCAGCACCGGGAGCAGGGTGGCCATGGCCACCCAGGGGCTGGAGCTGAACCACCCCACGAGCAAGGGGCCGATGATCCCGCCGGCGAGGATCGCCCAGGTGGTCAGGGTGAGCAGCAGGGATATCGCCAGATCGCGCGGCCCCACGCGGAGCAGTTCGCGCTCGGGTGCCTCGCCCAGGAGCGGGGCCTCGGCCGGGGCGAAACCGGCCGCGCGGGCCAGCAGCTCGGCGCGGAGCGAGACGGCGTCCTTCTCCGCGAGGAAGGCCAGCTCGTCCTTGGCCTCGGTGCCGATGACGTCGAGCCGCAGCTTGGCGACGCCCGCGAGGCGGGCCAGCAGCGGGCGGGTGACGTCCACCGCCTGGATCCGGTCCAGGCGGATGTGCGCGGTGCGGCGGAAGAGGAGGCCGCTGCGGATGCGCAGTTCGGTGTCGGTGACGGCGTAGTGCGTGAACCACCAGCTGAGGAAGCCGTACGCGCCGAAGACGACGACCAGCGCGGCCAGCGCGAGGACCCGCAGGGCGGTGGAGACGGCCGTCACCCACTCGGTGACGTTCTCGCCCTGCTGGGCGACGATGCCGATGGTCGCGGCGATCGGCACCCAGGCCCGGCGCAGCGGGGTGAGGAAATGCAGCCGCCGCTCCTGCCCGAGCCCCCCGGCATCCGGCTCGAAGGACACCACCCCGCCCACGGCGACGCCGCTCTCGGCAGCGGCCCCGGCTCCGGCCCCGGCTCCGATTCCGGCCTCGCCGGCGGCCCCGGCTCCGGGATCGCGCTCGGGTCCGGGATCGCGCTCGGGTCCGGACGTCGCCCCCGGCCCCGCTCCCACCACCGGCGTCACAGTCCCGCCGACCTTGCCTCGCCGAGCTCCGTCAGCCGGTCGCGCAGCCGTTCCGCCTCCTCGGGCGCGAGTCCGGGGATCCGTGCGTCGGTGGCCGCCGCGGCCGTGTGGAGCTGTACGGAGGCCAGCCCGAAGCGGCGCTCCAGCGGGCCCGAGGTGACCTCCACCAGCTGCATCCGCCCGTACGGGACCACGGTCTGCTCCCGCCACATCACGCCCCGGCTGATCAGCAGGTCGTCCGCGCGCTCCGCGTACCGCCAGGACCGCCAGTTCCGTCCGAGCATCACCCAGCCCCAGGCCAGGACCGCGAGCCACACCCCGCCGAGCGCCGCCCACCCCGGCCCGGCGGTCAGCCCCAGCACGACGGCCGTCACCACCGCGAAGAGGGACATCCACAGCGCCAGCACCAGCCTGCGCAGCGTCAGCAGCCCACCCGGCAGCCCCACCCACTCGGGCAGACCCGCCCGTCCCTCTGTCCCCGTGTCCATACCCCCACCCTAGGGGGGTGCCTTTCGGATCGGACCGGGCTTGCCGCGCCCGTCGGCCGCCACTCCCCGATCCGGAATCCGGACCGAGCGACGAGCCGCCCCCACCGGCTGAGACAATGCCGCCATGACGGAGACCACGGTCGGCATCGGCGGCGCGGCGGAGAGCACCGACATGGTGCTCAACATCGGCCCCCAGCACCCTTCCACGCACGGCGTGCTGCGCCTGCGCCTCGTCCTGGACGGCGAGCGCATCGTCAGCGCCGAGCCCGTGGTCGGCTACATGCACCGCGGCGCCGAGAAGCTCTTCGAGGCCCGCGACTACCGCCAGATCGTGATGCTCGCGAACCGCCACGACTGGCTGTCCGCGTTCTCCAACGAGCTGGGCGTGGTCATGGCCGTCGAGCGGATGCTCGGCATGGAGGTGCCCGAGCGGGCCGTGTGGATGCGGACCCTGCTCGCCGAGCTGAACCGGGTCCTGAACCACCTGATGTTCCTCGGCTCGTACCCCCTGGAGCTGGGCGGGATCACCCCGATCTTCCACGCGTTCCGCGAGCGCGAGGAGCTCCAGGCCGTCATGGAGGAGATCTCCGGCGGCCGCATGCACTACATGTTCAACCGCGTCGGCGGCCTCAAGGAGGACCTGCCCGCCGGCTGGCTGGGCCGGGCCCGCGCCGCGATCGCCGACGTCAACACGCGCATGCACGTCTACGACGACCTGGTGCGCGGCAACGAGATCTTCCGCGCCCGCACCCGCGGCGTCGGCGTCCTGTCCGCCGAGGCCGTGCACGCGTACGGGGTCTCCGGCCCGATCGCCCGCGCCTCCGGCGTCGACTTCGACCTGCGCCGCGACGAGCCGTACCTCGCCTACGGCGAGCTCCAGGACGTCCTGAAGGTCGTCACCCGCACCGAGGGCGACTGCCTGGCCCGCTTCGAGGTCCTGCTGGAGCAGACCCACAACGCGCTGGACCTCGCGGTCGCCTGCCTGGACCGGATGGCGGAGCTGGCGCCCGGACCGATCAACCAGCGGCTGCCGAAGGTGCTGAAGGCGCCCGAGGGCGAGACGTACGCGTGGACCGAGAACCCCCTCGGCATCAACGGCTACTACCTGGTCTCCAAGGGCGAGAAGACCCCGTACCGGCTCAAGCTGCGCTCGGCCTCGTACAACAACATCCAGGCGCTCGCGGTGCTGCTCCCCGGGCAGCTGGTCGCGGACATGGTCTCGATCCTCGGCTCACTGTTCTTCGTCGTCGGCGACATCGACAAGTGACCGGGCCCGGGCCCGGGACCGCTGTCCTACCCTCCGCCTAGGCTGCCCCCATGACCTCCGGCACAGCAGCAGGCCCGCACTCCGGCAAGGACGCCATATACGCCGCCTACCTGCGGCGGCTCGGCATCGAGGAGCCCGGTGCTCCCTCCGTCGAGGGGCTGTTCGCCCTCCAGCGGGCGCACCTGGAGCGCGTCCCGTACGAGAACGTCGACATCCAGCTCGGCCGCGCCCCCGGCATCGACCCCGAGCTGTCGGCACGCCGCTTCGCCGCCGGACGCGGCGGCTACTGCTTCCACCTCAACGGGGCCCTCGCCGCGCTCCTGGACCACCTCGGCTACGAGGTCACCCGCCACGTGGGCGGCGTGTACAAGGAGTCCCAGTCCGAAGACGCCCTGCGGGGCGTGAGCGGAGACCACCTGGCGCTCACCGTCCGCGTGCCGGGCACCGGGACCGCGTTCTACGTGGACGCCGGGCTCGGAGACGGCCCGTACGAGCCGCTGCCGCTGCGCGAAGGCCCGTACCGCCAGGGCTCCTTCTCCTACTCCCTGGAGCGGCTGCCCGGAACGGGCTGGCTCTACCGCCACCCGGGCAGCTCCGCCCCGCTCGTGAACTTCCGCGCGGAGCCCGCCGGGACGGCGGGAGCGGCCGGCTTCGAGGCCGAGCACGTCCGGCTGTCGACCTCCGCGGACTCCGGTTTCGTACGGACCTTCGCGGCCCTGCGGCGCGACGCCGACGGCATCGACGCCCTGCGCGGACGGGTGCTGAGCCGGATCGACCCGGTGAAGGGGAACACGGAGCGGGTGCTCGACGGCCCGGAGGAGTTCTACGCCGCGCTGGAGGGCGTCTTCGGCCGCGCGCTCGACGACCTGAGCCCGACGGACCGCACGGCCCTGTGGACCCGGGTGAGCCGGGCCCATGAGAGTTGGGCGGCCGCCCGCGAGGCCGCCCCCGAGACCGCCGGAGAGGGCTGACCCCGGGGCGGCCGGGCGGGCCGATGTCCGTGGGGCAGGGCAGACTTGGGGGATGTCCCTCTCACCCCGCCGGGCCTGCCCCTCCTGCGGCCGCGACTGCGCCGTCACCGCCGGCCGGATCGCCCGCCACGACCCGCCCGCCGGGCGGGGCCGCGGGGACCTCGTCTCCTGCCCCGGCTCCCGCGCCCGCGTGACCCTCGGCGCCTCCGCCCCCACCCTGGACGGCTTCGCCCTGTCCCCGCTCCCGGGTCAACTCCCGCTGTTCTAGCCGCCCGCGGATCCCGTCACCGATGGCGCGCGCGGGCCCGCATCCTCTCCGCGGCGAGGATCAGCCCGTCCGGCGAACCGTCCAGGGTGTCCACCAGCAATTCCGCGATCAGCCGCTCCTCGTGGTGGACGAGGACCACGTCCTGGTCGGCCGTCAGGCGCAGGGACCCCCAGGGGTGGTTCCAGAGCTGCTCGGCCTGTTCCCAGAGCTGGAGCCCCCGGGTGGTCACCCGCAGCTCGAAGCGTTCGGTGTCGTAGTGCCCGGTGGGGCGGCCCTCCCACAGGAGCGGCCGGACGGCGAAGGCACTCAGCACGGTCTCCCCGGGCTCCAGCGCCACCTCACGGACCCCGTCCACCCGTCCCAGCCGGGCACCGGCCCACGCCCCGCCCGCCCCGAACACGGCGGCGAGCAGCGCCGTGACCTCCCAGGAGAACGCGGCGGCGAACGCCGCGACCGAGATCTTCACGGCGAACAGCCCGCCCGTGGCACAGGACCCGAAGATCACGGAACGGCGGATGCGCCGCCCCCGTACGGCCGCCTCGTCCACGGCCCCGGTGTGGGCTTCTTCCACGTCGCATCCCCCCGGATGGTCGACCGCCCCGGCTTATGCACAGACTGTGGAAAGCCTGTTCGACGGGAACCGCGGGACCGAGGACATCGCGGCCACGCTCCCCGCATCACCGCGGGTCCTGCGGTTACTGCGGCGGGCTAGGAGATCGCGGTGCGCAGCTGGACCACGTCGATCGGCTCGGTCTCGTCGTGGGCGGTCAGGTCGATGACCTGGCCCACGGCGCGGGTCTCGGCGGTGGCCGGCTTGAACTCCGGCTCCGCACCGTCCTGGGCGGACTCCGCCTTGTGGACGGCGAGGGCCTCCGCGCCGACGACGTCGGCGAGGTCCTCGTTCTGCACGGACTCGATGACCGCGCGGGCCTGCGCCGCGGTCTTCGTACCGAAGAAGTCGAAGCCGCCCTCGACGCGCGAGGCCGGCCGGCGCTGAGCGGCGTACGGGGCCACCGCGGCCGCGAGACGGCGCGCGGGGACGGCTGCCGCCGGGCCCGCGGGGACCGGGCCGGTGAGCGCGGGGCGGGCGTGCGCCTCCAGCTCGGCGGGCTTCGCCGGGGAGGCGGGCACCGCCTGACCGGCGGGCGCCGCCTGACCGGCGGGCGCCGCCTGACCGGCCGGAGCGGCCTGGCCGGCGGGGAGCGCGGGAGCGGCGGGGGCCGCGGGCAGGGCGGCAGGGCCGGTCGGGGCGGACGCCGCGGCCTTGGCCTGCTCGGCGGCCCTGGCCTGCGCGGCAGTCTTGTCGGCCAGCGCCACCAGGGCGGCGTGGGCGCGGGCGAAGCCCACCGAGGTGGCCGCGCCGGCGCTGGTGCGCTCCTCGGAGACGGCGGGAAGTTCCTTGGGACCCGGGGCGGCGGGAGCGGCCGGGGCCGCGGCCTCGATGGCCAGCAGCCGGCGCCCCTCCAGGGCGCTCGCCCGCTCGGTCTCGGCGGTGGCGTACCGGCGCAGCAGCGACGCGTGCTCCCCGCGCAGGCCCGCGAGTTCGACCCGCTTGGCGCGCAGTTTGGCATCGAGCTTGGCGCGCAGCACCCGGGCCTCTTCGAGGTCGGATTCGAGCTCGGCTATCCGCTCGTCCGTGCGCCACTCGTCCTTGACCCGCTCGCGCCCGAGCTCGGTGACCCGGCGGCCGGCCGCCAGGTCCCACGAGCGCATGACGACGGCGCCGGCCAGCCCGGCGGCCGCGGTGAGCGCCACGAGCAGGCGCAGCGCCATCGGTTCCGCGAGCAGCCAGGCGGCGCCGGCGCCGGCAACGGACACACCGGCGACGGCCGTCGGCGTGAGCAGCCGGTGAAGAGGTTCGGGATTGCGGTGGCGTCCACGGGGCATGGCCAGAAATTTACAGGGCGTGGACAGGGTGTGGGGTAGCCGCCCGGGAATCTGTTTCCGAGCAGTTACCGCACGTGCCGCGCGAAAGGCGCAACTCCTACTTCTTCAGCAGCCCCTTGGACTCCAGATAGGCCTTCGCGACATCTGCCGGCTTGGCGCGCTCGGCGTCGACCTTGCGGTTCAGCTCGACCAGGTCGGCCGTGGTGAGCGCCTTGGTGATCTTGTCGAGGGCAGCCGCGATCTCGGGGGCGCCGGCGTCCTTGGAGTTGACGACCGGGAGCACGTTGTCGGCGTTCTGGAGCTTCTTGTCGTCCTCCAGCAGGACCAGCCCGAAGCTGTCGAGGGTGGCGTCCGTGGTGGTGGTGAGGACGAGCTGGTCGGCGCCGTCCTTGACCGCCTGCTTGGCCTGCGGGGTTCCGACGCCCTTGGGATCGATACCGGAAACATCGATTCCGTATGTCGTCTTCAATCCGGGTGCGCAGAAGGGCCGCACCGCGCATTCGTCACCGGCCGCGATCTTCACCTTCAGACCGGACTTGCCCAGATCGGAAAGGGTCTTGAGATTGTTCTTCGCGGCGAATTCCTTGCTCACCGCGAAGGCGTTCTGGTCGACCGCCGAGCCCGCGGGCAGCGCCTTCAGACCCAGCGGGCCCGCCAGCTTCTCCAGGGCCGCCACCGTCGCCGTCACATCGCTCGACGCGACGGGCTTCTCCGTCGGCGCCTTGGAACCGTTCACCTTGGCGTTGAGGAACTCCGCGAGGGTCGCCGCGTACTCCGGGACGACGTCGATCTCGCCCTTCTCCAGCGAGGGTTCGTACAGCTCGCGGTTGTTGACCGTGGTGATCGACGTGTCGTAGCCGGCGTCCTTGAGGACCTGCGCGTACAGCTCGGCCAGCACGTTGGACTCGGTGAAGCCGGCGGCGCCGATCACCAGCTTGCCGCCCTTGCCGCCCTCGGAGGACCCGGAGGCGGCGGCCGAGGAGCCCCCGCCGTTGGTCTTCTCCAGGCTGTCGCCGCCGCACGCGGCGAGCGAGGCGGTCAGGGCGACGGCGCCCAGGGCCGCGCCGAGGGCGCGCGTGGACTTGCTCATCTGAATCTCCTTCAAGGGGTGGGCGAAAGAAAAGAAGTGTCGGGGCCCGCTCAGCGGGTGGCCGCGCCCGGCAGCAGCCGGTCGGCCGCCACCAGCGCGCCCTCCACGAGCAGGGCCAGCGCGGCGACCAGCAGGGCGCCCGCGACGACCTGCGGGGTGTTGTACGTGTTGAAGCCGGCGGTGATGATCCGGCCGAGGCCGCCCTGGCCGACCATGGCGGCGATGGTGGCCGTGGCGATGACCTGGACGGCTCCCGAGCGCAGTCCCGTCATCACCAGGCCGCGCGCGAGCGGCAGTTCCACCCGCCAGAACAGCTGGCGGCCGGACATGCCCATGCCCCGCGCGGCCTCCACCACCGAGCGGTCGACCTCGCGCATGCCGACGTAGGCGTTGGTCAGTAGCGGAGGGATGGCGAAGAGGACCAGCGCGGCGATGGTGGGCACGTACCCGGCGTTGCGCAGCGGGGAGACCATGAACAGCGCCAGCACCGCGAAGACCGGTACGGCCCGCCCGATGTTGGAGACGTTGACGGCGAGGCCGCCGCCCTTGCCGAGGTGGCCCAGCCACAGTCCGACCGGGAGGGCCACCGCGCAGGCCAGGGCCAGGGCGATCCCGCTGACGTACACGTGCTCGCCGAGCCGGTGCCAGACCCCGCTCTCCCCGGACCAGTTGGCCCCGTCGGCCAGCCAGTCCCAGGCCTGTCCCAGCACTCCCATCAGACCGCTCCCCCGCTGACGTCGGCGGTGCGCGCGGCGCGCTCGGCCCGGGTCGGGCGGCTCCCCCGGGTCGCGCGGGTCCAGGGCGTCAGCAGCCGCTGGAGGCCGAGCAGGGCCAGGTCCGCCACGAGCGCGAGGAGCACGCACAGCACCGAGGCGGTGAGCACCTGGGCCTTGAAGGAGCTGTTCACGGCGGGTGCGATGAGATTGCCGAGGCCGCCCTTGCCCACGATGGAGCCCACGGTCGTCAGCGCCACCGTGGAGACGGTCGCGATCCGTACGCCGGCCAGCAGGGCGGGCAGCGCCAGCGGCAGCTCGACCTGCCACAGCAGCCGGCCCGGGCCGTACCCCATCCCGCGCGCGGCTTCCCGTACGTCCTCGGGCACGGCTTCGAGACCGGCCAGCACGTTGCGCACGAGGATGGTCAGCGAATACAGCACCAGCCCGGTCACCACCAGCGCCGCCGAGAGTCCGAAGACCGGCAGCAGCAGGGAGAACATGGCGAGCGAGGGGACCGTGTAGAGCAGCGTGGTGATGCCCAGGACGGGCGCCGCCCAGTGGCGGCCGCGGCGGGCCAGCAGGGCGAGCGGGACGGACACGGCGATGCCGATCAGCACCGACACGCCCGTGATCCAGACGTGTTCGAGGGTGGCGTCGGTGAGCTCCTGGGAGCGGGAGGTGACGTACTCCCAGCAGATCCAGTCGTTCGCCACCAGGCAGCTCTGCCCGGCCATCACCCTCACCCCCCGTCACCGACCGTACGTAGGAGCGACCCTAACCCCCGGCGCGGACGATGGCCGAAATCCTTCGCACGCGGGCAACACGCCCTTCACAAACGGACCCCGCGGGTAAGGAAAGATGGTCGGGTGATCCGATTCGAGCAAGTGACCAAGCGCTACCCCGACGGGACCACGGCCGTCGCCGACCTGTCCTTCGAGGTCGCCGAGGGAGAACTGGTCACCCTGGTGGGCCCGTCCGGCTGCGGAAAAACGACCACCATGAAGATGGTCAACCGGCTCATCGAGCCGACCTCCGGCCGGATCCTGCTGAACGGCGAGGACATCGCCGCCGCCGACCCGGTCGAACTGCGGCGGCGCATCGGCTACGTCATCCAGCAGGTCGGGCTGTTCCCGCACAAGACGGTGCTGGAGAACACGGCGACCGTGCCGCAGCTCATCGGCACCCCGAAGGCCAAGGCCCGCGCGCGGGCCGCGGAACTCCTCGACCTGGTCGGGCTGGACCCGGCCGTCTACGGGGGCCGCTACCCGGAGCAGCTCTCCGGCGGCCAGCGCCAGCGCGTCGGCGTGGCCCGGGCGCTCGCCGCCGACCCGCCGGTGCTGCTGATGGACGAGCCGTTCGGCGCGGTGGACCCGGTGGTGCGCGAGCGGCTGCAGAACGAGTTCCTGGCGCTCCAGCGGACCGTGCGCAAAACGATCCTGCTGGTCACCCACGACCTGGAGGAGGCCGTCCGGCTCGGGGACCGCATCGCGGTCTACGGAGCGGGCACCATCGAGCAGTTCGCCCGCCCGGCGCAGGTGCTGGGCGCCCCGGCGACCGACTACGTGGCCGGTTTCGTCGGCGCCGACCGCGGGCTGAAGCGGCTCGCGGTCACCGCCGTGGCGCAGGCCGACCTGGCCGACCTCGCCCCCGCCGACGGAAAGGCCCCCACCGCCGAAGTGGCGCTGGGGGCCAGTCTGCGCGAGGCGCTCGCGCTGCTGCTCCAGGAGGATTCGGGCCGGATCGGGGTCACGGATCCCGACTCCGGCGCGCTGGTCGGCGTACTCACCCCGGAAGGGGTGCACCGGGCGCTGCGCCGGGCCCGGCTGCAGGAGGCCTGAGCCCCCCGCTCGTCCCGCCCGGATCCCGTCCCGCTACGCCTGGATCCCGACTCGCTACGCCTGGATCCTGCCGCTCATCCACACCAGCATCGGCGGGATCTCGCGGCGCCAGGTGTTGAAGTTGTGGCCGCCGCTGTCGAGGATGATCGAGGAGACCCGGTCCGGGCCCTTGACCAGCTTGATGAACTTCTTCGTGCCGGCGAGGTTCGGCTCGCCCTTCTCGCTGCTGGTGACGAGGAAGGACGTACCGGTCGGCTGCTTCGCCTTGATGGCCTCCAGCACGTTCGCGCGCGCCTTCAGCTTCTCGTCCCCGTGGAAGAGGTCACCGGTCGTCGGGTCGTCCGCGGCCTCGTAGTACGCGGACAGCCCCGCGGCGGCGCCGAAGGTCTGCGGGTAGTGCGCGCCGATCTTCAGGGCGCAGTAACCACCGGTGGAGTTCCCGATGAAGCCCATGTTCTCGGGCTTCTTGCCGACCCGGAAGGTGTTCTGGATGGCCTGCGGGAGGTCCTGGCCGTAGAAGGTCTCGGTCTGCGGGCCACCGGGTATGTCCACGCACTCGGTGTCGCGCGAACCGGGGGTCGGACGGAGCATGACCAGGATCATCGGCTTCATCTTGCCCGTCTTGGCCTGCCTGAAGGCCGTCATCGGGTAGTCCAGCCCTTTGACCAGGTTCTCCGCCATGCCCGGGTAACCCGTCAGGACGACGGAGGCCGGAAAGTTCTGCTCCTTGTGCTGCGGCTGGAAGTACTCCGGCGGCAGCCACACGAAGCCGGTCGTCGTTATCTTCGACTTCTCGCCGGTTATGGACACTTTCAGGATCTGCCCGCCGACGGGCGGCTTGGCGCCGCCGGGCACGTCGAGGTGCTGCTTGTCGATCACCTTGATGTCGTCGCTGCTCATCGAGTGGTCGACGACCTTGCCGATCGACGTCTCCTGCCCGAAGAGGTCGGCCCAGGAGCCGTAGAAGAGGAACGACTTGTTCGCGGCGAGACCGATCGCGGCGAACAACGCCACCTGCGTCGCCAGGAGGAGGCCGATCCGGCCGAGGACCGAGCGCCAGGAGCGGCCCGAGAGCTTCGGCCAGAACCAGACCGTGGCCGCGAACAGCAGCACACCGGCGAGGATGGCCAGCGCCAGAACCGTATTACTGGTGAGACCCATGAGCAGTCAGTCGACTTTCTATGGCAGGACTAGTTTTTTTCTCGACGGAAGAGTGAACCCGCTCCCCCTCGATGTCGTCCTAGTGGACGCACCACCCAGCGAAGGGCCCCAGCGGCCTTCGGCCACATGATCTCTCGCGGAGCAACGGGAAGCGATGTCTAGCAGGATAGATGGCGATAAGTCGGGACAGGTTCCGAAGCCTGTCAGCCGAATCCTCCGAGGCCCCCGACCGGAGTCCGTCCCCGGAGTCGTGGGCACCGCCGTCACGGTCGTCGGCCTGCTGGACATCGCCGCAGGAGTCTTCCCGCGCTTCCGGCACAGCCGCATCCACGCGGTCACCGAGGTGCTGCCCGGCTCCGTCGGCCCCTTCGCCGCCGCCCTGGCCATCAGCGCCGGCGTCCTGCTCCTGCTGCTCGCCCACGGGCTCAAGCGCCGCAAGCGCCGCGCCTGGCGGGCGGCCGTGGTGCTGCTGCCGGCCGGCGCCGTCGCGCAGTTCACGTACCGCCACTCGGTCATCGGCGTGGTCATCGCGGCGGTGCTGCTGGCCCTCCTGCTGCGCCATCAGAGTGAATTCAAGGCGCTGCCCGACCCGCGCAGCCGCTGGAAGGCGCTCGCCAACTTCGTGCTGATGAGCGCGGGCTCCATCGGCCTCGGTCTGGTCATCGTCAACTCGCACCCCGGCCGCGTTGTAGGCAATCCGGGTGTTTATGAACAGATCAGCCACGTCGTCTACGGGCTCTTCGGCTTCGAGGGCCCCGTCGACTACGCCGGCCGGGTGTCCTGGACCGTCGGCTACTCGCTGGGCGCCCTCGGCATGCTGACCGCCGTCACCACCATCTACCTGGCCTTCCGCCCCGAGCACCCGGCCGCCCGGCTCACCGCCGACGACGAGGTCAAGCTCCGCGAGCTGCTCGCCCGGCACGGCGGCCGCGACTCGCTGGGGCACTTCGCGCTCCGCCGCGACAAGGCCGTCGTCTTCTCCCCCAGTGGCAAGGCCGCCGTCACCTACCGCGTCGTCTCCGGCGTGATGCTCGCCTCCGGCGACCCGGTCGGCGACGTCGAGGCCTGGCCCGGCGCCATCGAACGGTTCATGGAGGAGGCCAAGACCCACTCCTGGACCCCCGCCGTCATGGGCTGCAGCGAGACCGGCGGCGAGGTCTGGACCCGCGAGACCGGCCTCGACGCCCTGGAGCTCGGGGACGAGGCGATCGTCGACGTCAAAGACTTCTCCCTCTCCGGGCGGGCGATGCGCAACGTCCGCCAGATGGTGAAGCGCATCGAGCGCAACGGCTACACCACCAAGGTCCGCCGGGTCAGCGAGCTGACCGACACCGAGCTGGAGCAGGTGCGCGGCGCTGCCGAGGCCTGGCGCGGCACCGACACCGAACGCGGCTTCTCCATGGCGCTGGGCCGCGTCGGCGACCCCGGCGACGGCGACTGCTACATCGCCACCGCACACCGCGTCGAGGAGGGCGACACCTCCCCCTTCGGCGACCTCAAGGCCGTCCTGCACTTCGTCCCCTGGGGCAAGGACGGCATGTCGCTGGAGCTGATGCGCCGCGACCGCGCCGCCGACCCCGGCATGAACGAACTGCTGATCGTCGCCTCCCTGGAGGCCGCCCCGGCGCTCGGCATCGAGAAGGTCTCCCTGAACTTCGCGATGTTCCGCTCGGCCCTGGCCCGCGGCGAGAAGATCGGCGCCGGCCCGGTCCTGCGGATGTGGCGCAGCCTGCTGGTGTTCCTCTCGCGCTGGTTCCAGATCGAGTCGCTGTACAAGTTCAACGCGAAGTTCCGCCCCCGCTGGGAGCCCCGCTTCGTGGTCTTCCGCACCACCCGGGACCTGCCCCGCATCGGCTTCGCCGCGATGCAGGCCGAGGGCTTCGTCACGCTCGCCCTGCCCCGCCTGTTCGCCGGCCGCCGGCGTCCCAAGCCGGTCCGCACCTGCGCCCACCACCACGTGCAGACCGTCCCCGCCCAGGCGGAGCGCGAGGTCCGGGCCGCCTGAAGGGCTCGGGCCCTACCCTGGGAACCATGAACACGAACAGCGGTCCCGCCCCCAGGGGCCTGGTGACAGGCCTCCCCGACTGGGACCGCTGCGCGGTCATGGGCGTCGTCAACGTCACCCCCGACTCCTTCTCCGACGGCGGCCGCTGGTTCGACACCACCGCCGCCGTCAAGCGCGGGCTCGACCTCGTCGCCCAGGGCGCCGACCTCGTGGACGTCGGCGGCGAGTCCACCCGCCCCGGCGCCTCCCGCGTCGACGAGGAGGAAGAGCTGCGCCGGGTCGTCCCCGTCGTCCGCGGCCTCGCCTCCGAAGGCGTCGTCGTCTCCGTCGACACCATGCGCGCCTCCGTGGCCGCGCAGGCCGTCGCCGCCGGCGCCACGCTCGTCAACGACGTCAGCGGCGGCCTCGCCGACCCGGAGATGATCCCGGCCGTCGCCGCCGCCGAGGTGCCCTTCGTCGTCATGCACTGGCGCGGCTTCAGCGACGGCATGAACCGCCTCGCCGTCTACGAGGACGTCCTCGCCGAGGTCACCGCCGAACTCCGGACCCGCATCGACGCCGTCGTCACCGGCGGCATCGCCCCCGAACGGCTCCTGGTCGACCCGGGCCTGGGCTTCGCCAAGAACGCCGAGCACGACCTCGCCCTGGTCGCCCACCTCTCCGAGCTGCGCGCGCTGGGCTTCCCGCTGCTGGTGGCCGCCTCGCGGAAGCGTTTCCTCGGCCGGGTGCTGGCCGGCGCCGACGACGCCTCCCCGCCGCCCGCCCGCGAACGCGACGCCGCCACCGCCGCCGTCACCGCCATCGCCGCCGCCCGGGGCGCCTGGGCCGTACGCGTCCACGAGGTACGGGCGAGCGCCGACGCGGTTCGGGTGGCCCGTGCCGTGGAAGGGGCACTGCGTACGACCCGTAGCAACGAGGAAGGGGCACGGTGAGCCGTACCGACATCGAATCCGTCGAAGAGGTCAACACGGCCTTCTACGAGGCCATGGAGCGGGGGGACTTCGACGCGCTGTCGGCGCTCTGGCTCGAAGACGAGATCTCCTGCGTGCACCCGGGCTGGCCGGTGCTGTCCGGACGCGGCGAAGTGCTGCGCTCCTACGCCCTGATCATGTCGCACACCGAGTACATCCAGTTCTTCCTGACCGACACCAAGGTCACCGTCATGGGCGACACCGCCCTGGTGACCTGTACCGAGAACATCCTCAGCGGCGGACCCGCCGAGGACGGCGGGGAACTGGGCCCGCTCGTCGGCCAGCTCGTCGTCGCGACGAATGTGTTCCGACGCACACCGGAGGGCTGGCTCCTCTGGTCGCACCACGGTTCTCCCGTCCTCACCGACTCCGACGAGGACGACGAGGAGGAGTCCTCCTAGCCCCTTGGTCGGGGGGCTGTCGGGGTCCGAGGTATTTCGCAGGTAAATTCGAAGATGGACGACGCCGACCGCACTCGGCTCCGGCCATGGATCCGGGGAGTCCCGGACCGGAAGCACCTACGAAAAGCAGGAGTGATTCGCGTGGATCGTGTCGCGCTGCGCGGCCTCAAGGCTCGCGGGCACCATGGCGTCTTCCCCCGGGAACGCGAAGAAGGCCAGACCTTCATCGTCGACCTGGTGCTCCACCTCGACACCCGCCCCGCGGCGGCGGGCGACGACCTGGCTAAGACGGTGCACTACGGGGTAGTCGCGGAAGAAGTCGTCGACGTGGTCCAGGGCGAGCCCGTGGACCTGATCGAGACCCTCGCCGAGCGGATCGCCCAGCAGTGCCTCAAGCACGAAGCGGTCGCCCAGGTGGAGGTCGTCGTCCACAAACCGGACGCGCCGATCACCGTCCCCTTCGACGACGTGACCATCACGATCACACGGAGCCGCGCGTGAACAACGGAATGAACGCCCAGAGCGACCCCACCGTCCAGCCGGTACCCGCCTCCGTGGTCGAAGCCGTCGACGCGGCAGACGTCACCCTGTCCAACCCCAAGTGGGCCGTCGTCGCGCTGGGCGCGAACCTGGGCAACCGCCTGGAGACCCTCCAGGGCGCCATCGACGCCCTCGGGGACACCCCGGGCCTTCGGGTCAAGGCCGTCTCCCCCGTCTACGAGACGGAGCCGTGGGGGGTGGACGCGGGCTCGCAGCCCTCGTACCTCAACGCCGTCATCTCGGTGAAGACCACGCTGCCCCCCAGCTCCCTGCTGGAGCGCGGCCACGCCATCGAGGAAGCCTTCGACCGCGTCCGCGAGGAGCGCTGGGGGCCCCGCACGATCGACGTCGACATCATCACCTACGCCGACGTGGTCTCCGGCGATCCCGTCCTCACCCTCCCGCACCCGCGCGCCCACCAGCGCGCCTTCGTGCTGGCCCCCTGGAACGACATCGACCCCGAGGCGCAGATCCCGGGCCAGGGGCCCGTCGCCGCGCTCCTGGCCGCGGTCGGCCTCGCCGGGCTCACCCGGCGCGAGGACCTGGAACTGCGCCTCCCCGAGTGAGCCGCGCCCGCGGGGCGGGTCCGTCGACCACTTAGGATCACCGGGTACGCACGCACGGACAGCGGGCGCTGCGGGAATGGCGGGAGAGGCGCACGTGAAGCAACTGAGGCCGGCGGTCCTGGCGGGCATTTTCGCGATCGCCGCGGTGCTGTCCTGGGCCGGAGCCCGGCTGTGGAACGCGTACGGCACGCTCCCCGGCGTCCCGGTGGCCGCGCCCATCGTGCTCGGCGCCATCGCCGTGGTGCTGCTGGCGACGGCCCTGTCACTGCGCTCCCGCCTGAAGGCCCAGCGCGAGCGCGTACCCGGCGCCAAGGGCGTGGAGCCGCTCATGGCGGCCCGCGCGGTCGTCTTCGGCCAGGCCAGCGCCCTGGTGGCGGCCCTGGTCGCGGGCGCCTACGGCGGCGTCGGCGTCTTCCTGCTCACCACCGCGATGGACGTCCCCGCCCGCCGCGACCAGACCTGGTACGCCGGCTTCTCGGTCCTGGCGGGCGCGGCGGTCATCGCAGCGGCCCTCTTCCTGGAACACGTCCTGAAACTCCCGGACGACGAGGACCCCGGCAAGGCCACCGCCACCGCCACCTAGGCCTCCCAAGGCATCCTGACAAGATGCCCGTTCACCAGGAAGTCCGGGTGAGGGGTCAGCCGGAAGCCGTACAGCGTGGACGGCTTGGTGCTCGGCGCCCGTTGCGTGACCGCGCCGACCTCGACCCAGGCCGACTCATCGAGCTCGACGTCGTGCTCTTCCGCCCGGAACGTACCGCGCTTCGGCCAGCTGTCCGCGACCACGAGGTGCGATGACAAGCCATCGGTGCGTGGCGTGAACCGTGCACCGATGATCTCCGCAATATCGGCGAGAAACGGCACGTTCGAGCTGACGAAGACCCTCGCCGGCCATCGAGTGATCCTGTACCCGTCGCCGTCCTCGTAGCCGTCGAGGAATCCACCGAAGGTCTCCTCATCCCTGAGTACCACCCGGGGGAAGCTCTGGCGCATGTGGTGGGCGTCACCGCCCATGTACTGCCGCATGAGGTCGGCGAGGTACGAGGAGACGACACGGACCCGAAAGCCGGGTACGTCCCGCCCGAGGTAGCCGGAAGGCCTTGTCACGGCTTCCAGCTGCGCGGGAAGGCCCGTGGCGCTGGTCAATGATCGCGCGTACTTCGCGGCGAACGCCTCGTCGTTGACCACCAGGGAGACGTAGTTCTTACCTACCGTGCCGTCCGAGCACGTCGCCCCGATCAGGTAGCCGAGTCGGTATCCCGGCTGGATCGAAAGCCGTTCCCGGCGCAGCTTGCGCGCGTGAGCCCAGGCCACCACCGTCCCCGCGGCATCACGTGCGTGCGTCCAACCGTCGGGCGTCCGGAGAAGCTGGTCCGGGGTCACGGCGAAGGTCGCGTGGTCCGTGCTCACGTCGACGAGGGCACGCGTTTGCGCCACGACCACGTCGACGACCTCTGTCTGCTCGGTGCGTCCGTCCCGGAGCGTCCATAACCGGGTTCCCAGTCGAACATCACATGCTCGAAGGCGTCCGCCCACTGCATTGACCGTCTGCCTGCTTGGTAGGCCCCAATGCATCGGTCCCCCTCCACAAAGTCGTGGAGGGGGACCGTAGCGGACAGCACTGACAATCCGGCTAGCGTGCCAGGATCAGACTCATCGCCTCGGCTCGTGTGGCCGTGGCACGGAGCTGACCGCGGACCGCGGATGTGGTGGTCTTGGCTCCTGGCTTGCGGATGCCGCGGACCGACATGCACATGTGCTCGGCTTCGACCACCACGATGGCGCCGCGCGCATCGAGGATCTCCATCAGCGAGTCGGCTATCTGCGTCGTGAGACGTTCCTGCACCTGCGGGCGGCGAGCGTAGACATCCACGAGCCGGGCCAGCTTCGACAGGCCCGTGATCTTGCCGTTCTCCGCCGGAATGTAGCCGACGTGAGCGACACCGTGGAACGGCAGCAAATGGTGCTCGCACAAAGATACGATTTCGATGTCCTTTACCAGGACCAGCTCGTCGTGTCCCAGGTCGAACACCGTTGTCAGCACGTCCTCGGGCTTCTGCCACAGACCAGCCAGAATCTCCCTGTACGCCCGTGCCACGCGACCCGGGGTCTCCATGAGCCCCTCGCGGTCCGGGTCCTCGCCGACCGCGAACAGGAGCTCGCGGACCGCCGCCTCGGCGCGCTTCTCGTCGAACTCGCCGATCGTGCCCTCGCCACCGGTCAGGGTCACTGGGTCGGTCATGTTTTCCTCGTTCCTGTCTGTGCAGTCGCGGCCAAACAAGTATGACCAGATGAAAGTGCCGCGCCCCCCAGGCTAGAACCTGGGGGGCGCGGCATCCATTCCGGGAGGGTCAGGCCTCCGGGCGCTCCTCCGGGGAGGGCTCCGGGGTCTTCTCCACCGACACGGCGGTCGCGGAAGCCGCCGACGTGCCGTTCGCCGCGTTCGTCAGCTGGAGCTCCTTGGGAGAGAGCACCGGCGGACGGGTGGACGGCGTGCGGTGCGAGGAGCCGGTCCACGCCGGGCGGGCCGGGCGCTTCACGATCGTCGAGAAGACCTCGGCGATCTGCTCCTTGTTGAGCGTCTCCTTCTCCAGGAGGGCGAGGACCAGGTTGTCGAGGACGTCGCGGTTCTCGACCAGGATCTCCCAGGCCTCGTTGTGCGCGGTCTCGATGAGCTTCTTGACCTCTTCGTCGACCAGCGCGGCAACCTCCTCCGAGTAGTCCCTCGGGTGCGACATCTCGCGGCCCAGGAACGGCTCGGTGTTGTCGCCACCGAACTTGATCGCGCCGAGACGCTCGGTCATGCCGTACTGGGTGACCATCGCGCGGGCCGTTGCCGTGGCCTTCTCGATGTCGTTCGCGGCGCCCGTGGTCGGGTCGTGGAAGACCAGCTCCTCGGCCGCGCGCCCGCCCAGCATGTACGCCAGCTGGTCGAGCATCTCGTTGCGCGTGGTCGAGTACTTGTCCTCGTCGGGCAGGACCATGGTGTAGCCCAGGGCCCGGCCGCGGGACAGGATCGTGATCTTGTGGACCGGGTCGGAGTTCGGGGAAGCCGCCGCGACCAGGGCGTGTCCGCCCTCGTGGTACGCGGTGATCTTCTTTTCCCGGTCCGACATGATCCGGGTCCGCTTCTGCGGACCCGCCACGACGCGGTCGATCGCCTCGTCCAGCGCGTGGTTGTCGATCAGCTTCTGGTCCGAGCGGGCCGTGAGCAGCGCGGCCTCGTTCAGGACGTTGGCGAGATCGGCACCCGTGAAGCCGGGCGTACGGCGGGCGACGGCGCCCAGGTCCACGTCCGGGGCGACCGGCTTGCCCTTCTGGTGGACCTTGAGGATCTCCAGACGGCCCTGCATGTCCGGACGGTCGACCGCGATCTGGCGGTCGAAGCGGCCGGGGCGCAGGAGGGCCGGGTCGAGGATGTCGGGACGGTTCGTGGCGGCGATCAGGATGACCCCGCCCTTCACGTCGAAGCCGTCCATCTCGACGAGCAGCTGGTTGAGGGTCTGCTCGCGCTCGTCGTGACCGCCGCCGAGGCCCGCACCGCGGTGCCGGCCGACGGCGTCGATCTCGTCGACGAAGACGATCGCCGGGGCGTTGGCCTTGGCCTGTTCGAACAGGTCACGGACACGCGAGGCACCGACACCGACGAACATCTCGACGAAGTCGGAACCGGAGATCGAGTAGAAGGGGACACCGGCCTCGCCCGCGACGGCACGCGCGAGCAGGGTCTTTCCGGTGCCGGGCGGGCCGTAGAGCAGCACGCCCTTGGGGATCTTGGCGCCGACGGCCTGGAACTTCGCCGGCTCCTGGAGGAACTCCTTGATCTCGTGGAGTTCCTCGACGGCCTCGTCGGAGCCCGCGACATCGGCGAACGTCGTCTTCGGGGTGTCCTTGGTGATGAGCTTGGCCTTGGACTTCCCGAAGTTCATGACTCGGGAGCCGCCGCCCTGCATCTGGTTCATCAGGAACAGGAAGACCACGACGATGAGGACGAACGGCAGCAGCGAGAGCAGCACGCTCAGGAACGGGCTGGTCTTGTCCGGCGTGACGGAGTATCCGTCAGGGATCTGACCGGCTTCGTACTTGGTCTGGAGGTTCTGGGCGAGCTGTACGCCCTGGTCCCCGATGTAGTTGGCCTGGAACTTGGTGCCGTCGTTGTCGCCGAGCTTCTGGTCCTTCTTCAGCTCGATCTTGATCATCTGGCTGTCACCGGTGGTGAGCTTGGCGCTGTCCACCTGGCCACTGTTGATCGCCTTGATGACCTCGCTGGTCTCCACCGACTTGTAGCCGCCGCCGGAGCCGACGACGTTCATCAACACGACCACGGCGAGGACGGCCAGCACGATCCACATAACCGGCCCACGGAAGTATCGCTTCACGTCCATCCATACGGGGCGCTAGGCACCCCGTCCCTCCTGCCCGTAGGTAAATGCTGCTGTGAGTAAAGACTGTTCTTCGGAATGTACCCCTGCATTGTCACCCGCGGCCTCATGGGACGGCTGACAGACCCGCCTTTCCATGCTCCAACGGCGGGAAACGCTCCAGGGTTCCCCTGTCGGGCGCTGGATCAGCCGCCGTAGACGTGGGGAGCGAGGGTGCCGACGAACGGCAGGTTGCGGTACTTCTCCGCGTAGTCGAGGCCGTAGCCGACGACGAACTCGTTCGGGATGTCGAAGCCGACCCACTTCACGTCGATCGCGACCTTGGCGGCGTCGGGCTTGCGCAGCAGCGTGACGACCTCCAGGGAGGCCGGCTGGCGGGAGCCGAGGTTCGACAGCAGCCACGACAGGGTCAGGCCCGAGTCGATGATGTCCTCGACGATCAGGACGTGCTTGTCCTTGATGTCGGTGTCCAGGTCCTTGAGGATCCGCACCACGCCCGAGGACTGGGTTCCGGCGCCGTACGAGGACACCGCCATCCAGTCCATGGTGAGCGGGGTGGACAAGGCGCGCGCCAGGTCCGCCATCACCATCACCGCGCCCTTGAGGACGCCGACGATGAGCAGGTCCTTGCCCGCGTACTCCGCGTCGATCTTCGCGGCCAGCTCGGCCAGCTTCGCGTCGATCTCTTCCTTGGTGATGAGCACCGACTGGAGGTCGTTGCCCATGTCCTTCTCGTCCACCCGCATCACTTTCGTTGTCGGCTGGGGCTCCGGGGGTGACCCCGGAGGACTCAGCCGTGTTTCAGCACCAATCAGCCCTGCCGGATGACCAGTCTGCCACCCTGCCGCTGGGCCTCCACCCGGCCGGGCAGGTTGATGGCTCCCTGACCGCGCCATCCGGTGATGAGCCGGTCGACTTCCTCGATGTGGCGGGCGAAGAGGGAGCCGGCGGGGGAACCGGCGGCGACGACCGCCCGGCGCAGTACGCGGCGGCGGACCGCGGGGGGAAGCGCGTACAGCTTGGCGCACTCCAGGCGGCCGTCTTCGTCGCGTACGCCGCTCTCGGCCTCGGCGGCCCAGGCGTCCAGGGCGTCGGCGTCGTCGCGGGAGAGCTGGGCGGTGCGGGCGAGCGCCTCCACGACCCCCTTGCCGAGCGCCTTCTCCAGGGCGGGCAATCCCTCGTGGCGCAGCCGGGAGCGGGTGTAGGCGGGGTCGAGGTTGTGCGGGTCGTCCCAGACCGACAGGGACTGGACCATGCAGGCCTTGCGGGCGGTCTGCCGGTCGACCTGGAGGAAGGGCCGGCGGTAGCGGTGGTTGCGGCCCCGGGCGCCGGGGTCTCCGGGGCCTCCGGAGACTTCCGCCATGCCGGAGAGCGAGCGGATGCCGGAACCGCGGGCGAGGCCCAGCAGGACGGTTTCGGCTTGGTCGTCGCGGGTGTGGCCGAGCAGCACGGCGACGGCGCCCAGCCGGTCGGCGGCCTCGTCCAGGGCCGCGTAGCGGGCGTCGCGGGCGGCGGCTTCGGGGCCTCCGTCGCGGCCGACGCGCACGGCGACGGACTCGACGGGGTCGAGGCGCAGCGCGGTCATGCGGGAGACGACCTCGGCGGCGCGCAGGGCGGAGCCGTCCTGGAGGCCGTGGTCGACGGTGATGCCGCCGGCCCGGATTCCGAGTTTGGGGGCCTCGAAGGCGAGGGCGGAGGCGAGCGCCATGGAGTCCGCGCCGCCGGAGCAGGCGACGAGGACGAGCGGAGCGGTGTCGGGGAGGGGGTCGTGCGGGGCGGCACCGGCCGAGGAGCCGACGGTGCGGCCGGGGCGGCCGACCCGGGGTGCGGGGGCGGGAGCGGGACGGCAGCCCTGTTCGGTGAGGTCGGTGAGGACGTCGTGGAGTACGCGGCGGACCGCCAGGCGTATCGCCGCGACCGCAGGATGGGGACCCATGTCCGGTGCCCTTCGGTGGAGTTCGGATGCCTCGGAGGCGCTGGGAGGCGTTGCGGGAGGTGGTGTGCCGGTGTGCTGCCCGGCTCCCCCGCGAGTGGGGGTTGTCACTCAGAGTGCGTCGATGGTGACAGAGCCGAGCCGTTCTCCGAGCATCGCACGCCCTTCCACGCCCCACGGTCCCTCGGACGGGTGACGCTGCTTCCCCCAGAGGGACATCTTCACGCCTCTTGGGTCACACCTCTTCGCTCGCCTCGCTCTGCTCGCTCCCCTTGCGGTGGACGCGGGCAACCCAGTCCGCGGGCCTGGCGATCTCGGACTTGGTCGGCAGGGTGTTCGGGGAGGTCCAGACCCGGTTGAAGCCGTCCATGCCGACCTGGCCGACGACGGCGCGCACGAAGCGTTCCCCGTCGCGGTACTGGCGCAGCTTGGCGTCGAGGCCGAGGAGCTTGCGCAGGGCGGCGTCGAGCCGGCCGGCGCCGCTGGCCCTGCGCTGCTGGAACTTCTCGCGGATCTCGGCGACCGAGGGCACGACCTCGGGGCCGACCCCGTCCATGACGAAGTCGGCGTGGCCCTCCAGGAGGGACATGACGGCGGTGAGCCGGGCCAGCACCTCGCGCTGCTCGGGGGTCTGGACGAGCTCGACGAGGGAGCGGCCCTCGTCCCCGCGTTCCGCGTCGGGGCGGGCTCCGGCGAAGGACTGGGCGGCCTCGCGCAGGCGCTCCAGCACGGTCATCGGGTCCATTTCGGTGGCTCCGAGGAACGTCTGGATTTCGCCCTCCAGGTGTTCGCGGAGCCACGGGACGGCCGTGAACTGGGTACGGTGCGTCTCCTCGTGCAGGCAGACCCAGAGCCGGAAGTCGTGCGGGTCCACCTCCAGCTCCCGTTCCACGTGGACGATGTTCGGCGCGACGAGCAGCAGCCGGCCGCCGGTGGCGGAGCCCGGGAGGTCGAGTCCCGCGGGCGCGAAGGTCTCGTACTGGCCGAGCACGCGGGAGGCCAGGAAGCTGAGCAGCATGCCCAGCTCGACGCCGGTGACCTTGCCGCCGACCGCGCCGAGCACGGCGCCGCCGGGGGTGCCGGCGCGGCGGTCCTGCATCTTGCCGAGGAGGGGCGACAGGAGCTCGCGGAAGCCCGCCACGTTGGCCTTGACCCAGCCGGCCCGGTCCACGACGAGGACGGGCGTGTCGGCCGGGGTCATGCCTTCGGGCATCATCCGCGTGAACTCGCGCACGTGCCGTTCGGAGGTCTTGGCGTGCCTGCGCAGCTCCGCGACGACGGCCCGCGCCTCGTCCCGGCTCACCTCCGGACCGGGCCGCACGAGCCTGGTCGCGGTCGCCACCGCGAGGTTCCAGTCGACCATCTCCGCACCACCGAAGCTCGTCATGCGTCAACCGTACGTGGACCTGCGCGCGGGCGGGATCCCCAAGGGCGGGCGGGATCCTCAGGAAGCCTTGGCCACGGCTGCCGCGAGCTTGTCGAGGCCCTTCTCCGCGGGGCCGGGATCCGGGGTGTTCGCGGTCAGGAACGCGAAGGCGAGCAGTCGGCCGGTGGGGTCGACGACGGTGCCGGCGAGGGAGTTCACGCCGCTCAGGGTTCCCGTCTTGGCCCGCAGCAGGCCTGCCGCCGGGGACTCGCCGGAGTTGCGGGTGCGCAGGGTGCCGGTGAATCCGGCGACGGGCAGTCCGGTGAGGACGGGTCGCAGTTCGGGCCGCTGCGGGTCGGCGGCCTTGGCGAGGAGGGCGGTGAGCAGGCCGGCGCTGACCTTGTCGGCGCGGTTGAGGCCGCTGCCGTCGGCGAAGCGGGAGCCGGCGGTGTCGACGCCGAGGGCGGCGAGTTTCGCGCCGGTGGCCTGGGCGACGCCGTCGAAGCTCGCGGGTGCTCCGGAGGCGAGGGCGGTCTGACGGGCGAGGGCTTCGGCGATGTCGTTGTCGCTGTGGGTCAGCATCCGCTCGACGAGCCCGGCGAGCGGCGGCGAGAGGGTGGCGGCGAGCGGGACGGCCCCGGTGGCGGCCTTGGCCCTGGCGGGCTCGCCGGTGACCTTGACCCCGCGTTCCTTGAGCAGGGCGGCGAAGGCGCGGGCGGTGTCGCGGGAGGGGTCCTGGCTGCGCTTGACGGGGCCGGAGAAGGACTCGTCGGGGCGTCCTTCGTCGGCGGTCAGGGCCGTGACGGGCGCGAGGTTGGGGTTCTCGCCGATCGGATGGAGGACGGGGCCGGTGTAGAGCGAGTCGTCGTAGCCGAGGGCCACGGAGTCGGTGCCGGCGGCCTTGAGGGCCTGGGCGGTGTCCGCGGCGAGGGCGACGAGGCTGCCGCCGGAGCCGGCCGGGGCCTTCTTCTTGGCGGTGAGCGAGGGGTCGCCGCCGCCGACCAGGATGATCTGGCCGGGCCCGGCGCCGGGGGTGACGGTGGTGCGGATCCGGTGCTCGGGACCGAGGGCCGCGAGGGAGGCCGCCGCGGTGGCGATCTTGACGGTGGAGGCGGGGGTCATGGCGTCCCGGGCCCCGGCTTCGAAGAGGACCTTCCCGGTGGCGGTGTCGATCACGGAAGCGCCGCGGGCGGTTCCGAGGGCGGGGTCGGCGAGCAGCGGCCGCAGGGCGGCGGCGAGGGCCCCGGAGTCCACGGCTCCGGCCTGGTCGCCCGTGCCCGAGCCGGAACCCGAGCCGTCTCCTGCGAGGCGGACGCCGACGAGCACGCCGGGGGCGCTGGGGGCCGCCTGCGGCAGCGCGGCAGCGGTGCCGCCACCGTGATCTGCGCCACCCGTACGGCCCCAAGAGGCGGCCTTGTCCCGCTCGGCCTTACGCTGGCCGGAGTCCCAGGGACCCGCGGCGGCCACCGTCGCGGCCGACAGGGCGAGGCCGGCAACGGCCGACACCGCGATGAGCTGCCAGGTCTTGACCAATGGCACCTCGGACCAGCCCCTTTCGCGATCACACATATGCGTGAGGGACACTTAACCATTGCGTCTTGCCGCGAGCATGGCACCCCACCCGGCAGGGCCGGGTAGGCCGCGCACGCAGGTGAACGGCGCATCCCCGAAGCAATGAAGCTGATCATGGAGGAGCAGGACGTGGAGTTCGACGTCACCATCGAGATCCCCAAGGGTTCGCGGAACAAGTACGAGGTGGACCACGAGACCGGCCGGATCCGCCTGGACCGTCGCCTCTTCACCTCGACCAGCTACCCGGCCGACTACGGCTTCGTCGAGAACACCCTCGGCGAGGACGGCGACCCGCTGGACGCGCTGGTCATCCTTGACGAGCCGACCTTCCCGGGCTGCCTGATCAAGTGCCGCGCGATCGGCATGTTCAACATGACGGACGAGGCGGGCGGCGACGCCAAGCTGCTGTGCGTGCCGGCGTCCGACCCGCGTGTGGAGCACCTGCGCGACATCCACCACGTGTCCGAGTTCGACCGCCTGGAGATCCAGCACTTCTTCGAGGTCTACAAGGACCTGGAGCCGGGCAAGTCGGTCGAGGGCGCGAACTGGGTCGGCCGCACCGAGGCCGAGGCCGAGATCGAGGCCTCGTACAAGCGCCTCGAGGCCCAGGGCGGCCAGCACTGAGCTCCGGCTCGGTGAGTCGGGCGGGCGGGACGTCCCGTCGGCCCTCGTGACACCGCGGGCGGTACCCCTTCGGGGGTGCCGCCCGCCGTCATGTCCGGGGCATCGTGTCCGGGGCCGTCGTGTCCGGGGTCGGACCGGCCGATGCCGCTTTCGCCGCGGATCAAGGTGTTCCGCATACTGATACGGGCTGGGTCGGGGACTGGAGGACGCGTGGCGGAAGGCGAAGGATCCGGGACCGAGGACCGGAAGCCGAAGTCGGACGAGGCGCGCAGCGCGTTCTCCGTGCCGGACGGGGTCGGGGTGGAGCCCGAGGCGGCCGAGGAGGACCAGCCGACGTCGGAGTTCGCCGTCCCCGACGGGCTCGCGTCGGTGCCCGCGGACCCCGACGGCCCGGCGTCCGCGTTCGCCCCGCCGCACACCTACAGCGCCGCCCACTCCCCGCCGGCCTACACCGGCACTCCGGGCTTCCCCGTCACCCGGATGAAGGAGTCCCCCTGGCAGGACCGGATGCGCACGGTACTGCGCATGCCGGTCGACGTCCGGCCGGTGCCGGAGCCCTCGCAGCGGCTGGCCGTGGAGACCGGGCCCGCCGTGGGGCGCGTGCTCGACCTGACGCTGCGCATCGGCGAGCTGCTGCTCTCGGGCGGCGAGGGCGCCGAGGACGTCGAGGCCGCGATGTTCGCCGTGGCCCGCAGCTACGGCCTGGACCGCTGCGAGCCCACCGTCACCTTCACCCTGCTGTCGATCACCCACCAGCCCTCCCTGGTGGACGATCCGGTGTCGGCGAACCGCACCGTGCGCCGCCGCGGCACGGACTACACCCGGCTCTCGGCCGTGTTCAGGCTCGTCAACGACATCACCGCGCACGAGGTCGAGATCTCGCTGGAGGACGCCTACCGGCGGCTCGCCGAGATCCGCCGCAACCGGCACCCGTACCCCGGCTGGGTGCTCACCGCCGCGGCCGGCCTGCTCGCCGGCGCGGCCTCCACGCTGGTCGGCGGTGGTGTGCTGGTGTTCTTCGCAGCCGCACTCGGGGCGGTGCTCGGCGACCGGCTGGCCTGGCTGTGCGCCGGGCGCGGGCTGCCGGAGTTCTACCAGTTCGTGGTCGCGGCGATGCCGCCGGCCGCGATGGGCGTGGCCCTGAAGATGACCGACCTCGACGTGCGCTCCTCCGCCGTGATCACGGGCGGGCTGTTCGCGCTGCTGCCGGGGCGGGCCCTGGTCGCAGCCGTGCAGGACGGTCTGACCGGCTACTACATCACCGCCTCCGCCCGACTGCTGGAGGTGATGTACCTCTTCATCGGCATCATCATGGGCGTGCTGGTGGTGCTCTTCGTCGGCGTCCAGTTCGGCTCCAATCCGCAGCCGGAGGACGTCCTCCAGATCGAGCAGCGGCCGCTGCTCCAGATCGTGGCCTCGATGGTTCTGGTGTTCACGTTCGCGATCCTGCTCCAGCAGGAACGTTCCACCGTGTGGTTCGTGACGCTGAACGGCGGGATCGCCTGGGTGATCTACGGGGCCCTGCACTACGCCGCCAAGATGCCGCCGGTGCCGTCCACCGCGATCGCCGCCGGGCTCGTCGGCCTCTTCGGGCAGCTCCTCGCCCGGCACCGGTTCTCCTCGGCCCTCCCCTTCGTCACGGCCGCCATCGGCCCGCTGCTGCCCGGCTCGGCCACGTACTACGGGCTCCTGCTCATCGCCGAGGACCGGCTGAACGAGGGGCTGGGCTCGCTGACGAACGCCGCGGCCATCGCCCTCGCCATCGCGATCGGCGTCAACCTCGGCTCCGAGACCTCCCGCCTGTTCATGCGCATCCCCGGCGCGGCCAGTGCGGCCAAGCGCGGCGCGGCGAAGCGCACCCGCGGGTTCTAGCGCGGTTCACGCCCCCCGGATACGCCGATGCCCCGCCGACCGGGATCGCCGGTCGGCGGGGCATCGTACGGGGCTTCGAGCAGCCGCTAGCGCTTCGCGTGGCGGCCGCTGCGCTGCTGGCCGGGGGCCTGCGGGTCCTCGCCGGCGCCGGGCTCCGTGCCGCCGGCCTCCGCCGCCGCCTTCTTCTGCTTGCGGGACTTGAGCACCTCGAAGATCACCGGGATGACGGAGATCAGGACGATGCCGATGAAGATCGGCTCGACGTTGTTCTTGATGACCTCGAACTGGCCGAGCTGGTAGCCCAGGATCGTGACGCCCGCGCCCCACAGGACGCCGCCGATGATGTTGAACGTCAGGAAGGTGCGGTACTTCATCGCGGTCGCGCCCGCGACCATCGGCGCGAACGTGCGGATGATCGGCACGAACCGCGCGAGCACGATGGCCTTGGGGCCATGCTTCTCCATGAACTCGTGCGCCGCGTCGAGGTTCTCGCGCTTGAAGAGCTTGGAGTTCGGCTTGTTGAAGATCTTCGGGCCGAAGACCTTGCCGATCATGTATCCGACCTGGTCACCGAGGATCGCGGCGATCACGATCAGGGTGCACACCAGCCACAGCGGCTGGCTGACGGTGCCGCTCGCGACGAACAGGCCCATCGTGAAGAGCAGGGAGTCGCCGGGCAGGAAGGCGAAGAGCCCCGATTCGGCGAACACGATGACCAGGGTGCCGACCAGGCCGAATTGCCCGATCAGATACTCCGGGGAGATCCACTCGGGGCCGAGCGCAAGCGTATTCACGGGTTCCGGGCTCTCCTGGATCAGGTGGGGGGTGTCCGTCCAATTATGAACGCACACCACACCCCCCTGGTTCCAGGGAACGGCGGCTAGACCTTGCGGACGGCGTTGGCCAGGATCGCGTCGCGCACGAAGACCGCCAGTCCGGGCCGCACGGCCTCGTAGTACGCCGTGAACCGCTCGTCCGCCACGTACATCTCGCCGAGGCCGGTGTGGATCTCGTACGTGCAGAAGTAGTAGCTGCCGTTGATCCAGCCGCGGTGCTCCTCGGCCAGGTCCATGGCCTCCTCGGACTCCGCGGGCGTCCCGGAGTCCAGCAGGGCGGCGAACCGCCGGTTGATGTCCTCGGCCAGGGCCTGGATCCGCAGCCAGTCCTCCTTGGTGTACGGGGCGGTCCGGCGGGCGGACTCCCGGGACGTGTCGCCCCAGCGGCGCTCGGCCTCCTCGGCGTGCTCTTCGGGATCGAAGTCCCCGAACACCTCGAACTTCTCCTCGGGGGTGAGGTTGATGCCCATCTTCTTCGCCTCCATGGCGTGCTCGACGGCCGCGGCCATCTGCTGGAGCCGGGCGATCCGCTCGGACAGGAGGGCGTGCTGCCGGCGCAGGTGCTCCCTCGGATCCGATTCCGGGTCGTCCAGCAGGACCGCGACCTCTTCGAGCGGAAAGCCGAGCTCCCGGTAGAACAGGATCCGCTGCAGCCGGTCGAGGTCGGCGTCGTCGTACCGCCGGTGTCCCGCCCCGCTGCGGCCGCTCGGGGAGAGCAGCCCGATCTCGTCGTAGTGGTGCAGCGTGCGCACCGTCACTCCGGCGAATCCGGCGACCTGGCCCACGGAGTAGCCCATCGCTTCCGCTCCTCTTCTCGGGTACGCGTCCAGCCTGGTCCCTCACGTCGCGTGAGGTGCAAGCCCGCGAGCGGGGCAGGGCTCGGGAGGCGGATCTCAGGGTGGACGGGCTCAGGGGGACGGGGCGAGGACCCCCGCGAAGGCGTCGCCCGGGTCGTCGGCGAAGGAGTAGGCGCCGCCCTCGATGCGGGCGACCAGGCCCCGGGTCCAGTCCGCCTCGGCGTCCGCCGAGTGGATCCAGCGGTGCATGATCTCGCCGATGTGGCCCAGCGGCTCGGGGCCCTCCTCGGGGACGTAGTGGTCCGTGACGGCGGAGCGCCAGGCGGCCAGCCGGCCCAGGCGCTCGCGGAGCAGGGCCAGGGCCTCGGCGCGGGGCAGGTCGACCATGAAGCCGAGGGCCGAGGCGAGGACGTCGGCCTTCTGGTCGGCGGAGGACAGCGCCTCGCGGAGCAGCTTGAAGTACTCCGCGCGGCCCGCCTCCGTCAGCTCGTACTCGGTCCGCGGCGGGCCGCCCGCCGCGGACGGGGCCACCTCGTGGGCCAGCAGGACGCCCTGCTTCGCCATCTGCTTGAGCGCGTGGTAGATCGACCCGGGTTTGGTGTTCGACCACTCGTGGGCGCCCCAGAACTCCAGATCGGCCCGGACCTGGTAGCCGTGGGCCCGCCCGTGCTGGCGGACTGCGCCGAGGACGAGGAGGCGGATCGCTGACATGGGGCCAGGCTACTGACCCGGCCCCGGCGTGCTGTGGCTAGCCCATGGCGCGGGTGCCGTCGATGGTTTCGCGGATGATGTCCGCGTGGCCCGCGTGCCGGGCGAACTCCTCCACCAGGTGCAGGAGCACCCAGCGCATCGAGACCTTGGCGTCCTGCGGGAACCACGGGGCCGGGGGCAGCGGGAAGCTGTCGTCGAGGCTGGGGACGGCGGCGATGAACGCCTCCGTCTCCTGCCTGATCCCGTCCCAGTAGGCCAGCACCGACGGCATGGTCTCGTCCCCGACCAGCCGGAAGCCGTCGGCCCAGTCGCCCCCCGGGTACTCGGTCTCGCCCTGGGCCATCCGCAGCCAGCCCAGCTCGCAGTTGGCCGCGTGCTTGAGCAGTCCGGACAGGGAGAGCTCGCTGGCGCTGGGCTTGCTCGCCGCCTGCTCCTCGGTCAGTCCCTGCGCCGCCTCGCGCAGCGCCGTGCGCTGGGCCTCGACGAAGGCGAGGAGCGTGCCGCGCTCGTCACCGGGGACCTCCATGGAAATCTGAGCCATGACCTGACCGCCTTCTGTCTGTTCCGTGTGTCCTGCGTGCGTGTCCTGCGGGTCTCCCCTGCTGACAAGAACCACGTTACGAACCCTTGCGGTCAGGTTCCGTCCGCAATCGCGGGGATCCCGGAAATCGAGTCCCCGGAATCACTGATTCTCCTGCCGGGCCGGCGGGAGTTCCTTCTGCGGCTTGGGGAGCAGGGCCTTCTTCAGGTCCTGGGCACCCTTCTCGTCCAGGCCGTACATCGCCTCGTAGATCTTGCGGACGGCCGGTCCCGAAGCTCCGGAGCCGGTGCCGCCCTGGGAGATCGTCATCACGATCGCGTAGTCCTCGGTGTAGGACGCGAACCACGAGGTGGTCTGCTTGCCCTGGACCTCGGCCGTACCGGTCTTCGCGTGCATCGGGATCTGCTTCTGCGGCCAGCCGCCGAACCGCCAGGCCGCGCTGCCGGTGGTGGCCACGTCCGCGAGGGCCCCGTCGATGTCGTTGCGGAGCTTGGCGTTCATCGGGAGCTTGCCCTGTTCCTTCGGGGCGATCTCCTGGACCGAGGAGCCGTCGGCGCTGACCACGGCCTTGCCGATGCTGGGCTGGTGGAGGGTGCCGCCGTTGGCGATGGCGGCGTAGACGGAGGCCATCTGGATCGGGGTGACGAGGGTGTCGCCCTGCCCGATGGAGTAGTTGATCGCGTCGCCCTCGCGGAGCTGGTTGCCCTGGCGGCAGTTCTCGTAGGCGATCTTCTCGGCGTACGAGCCGTCCTTCTTGCCGTCGCGGCACCAGGCGGCCTTGTTCGCCTCGAAGAAGTCCTTCTTCCACTGGCGGTCGGGGACCCGGCCCGGGACCTCGCTGGGCAGGTCGATGCCGGTGCGCTTGCCGAGGCCGAACTCGTGGGCGGTCTTGAAGAACCAGTCGCCGGGCTGTGCCTTGGGCTTGATGCCGCCGTCCTTCTTCCACTCCTTGTCGGCGATGGCGTAGTAGACGGTGTCGCAGGAGACTTCGAGGGCCTTGCCGATGGTGATGTCGCCGTAGCCCTGGGACTCGAAGTTGGTGAAGACCTGGCTGCCGACCGAGTAGGAGCTCGGGCAGCCGTAGAGCTTGTTGAAGGGGTAGCCGGCGTTGACCGCGGCCGTCGAGGAGACCACCTTGAAGATCGAGCCGGGGGCTGCCTGGCCCTGGATGGCGCGGTTCAGCAGCGGGTAGTTCGATTCCTTGTCGGTGAGGGAGGCGTAGTCCTTCGCGGAGATCCCGCCGACCCAGGCGTTCGGGTCGTAGGTCGGGTTGGAGGCCATCGCGACGACGCGGCCGGTCTTGGCCTCCATGACCACGACGGCGCCCGAGTCGGCCTCGTAGTGGCGGCCCGTGTTGTTCTTGTCGATGCCCTTGCGGGCCTCGATCATCGCGTTGTTCAGCTCGCGCTCGGCCACGGCCTGCACGCGCGAGTCGATCGAGGTCACGATGTTCGCGCCGGCCTGCGGCTTGTCGCTCACGCCCTCGCCGATGATCCGGCCGAGGTTGTCCACCTCGTAGCGGGTGATGCCCGCCTTGCCGCGGAGCTCCTTGTCGTAGGTGCGCTCCAGGCCGCTGCGGCCCACCTGGTCGGAGCGCAGGTACGGGGAGTCGGAGCCCTTCGCCTTGGTGATCTCCTCGTCGGTGACCGGGGAGAGGTAGCCGAGCACCTGGGAGGTGTTGGCGCCGTCGGGGCCTGCGTAGCGGCGCAGGGCGGTGGGCTCGGCGGTGATGCCGGGGAACTGCTCGGCGTGCTCCCGTATCTCCAGGACCTGGTCGGTCGTCGCCTCGTCGGTGATGGGGATCGGCTGGTACGGGGAGCCGTTCCAGCAGGGCTTGGGGGTCTTGGCGTCGCACAGCCGGACGCCGTTGACCACGTCGTCGGGGTTCAGGCCCAGGACCCCGGCGAGGTGGGTCAGGACGCCCTTGCCGCGGTCCTTCATCTTGGAGAGGTCGGTGCGGCTGGCGGAGACCACCATGCGGGTCTCGTTGTCGGCGAGCGGGACCCCGCGGGCATCGAGGATCGAGCCGCGCACGGCGGGCTGGACCACCTGCTGGGTGTGGTTGTTCTTCGCCTCGTCCGTGTACTCCTGGCCGTTGCGTATCTGGAGGTACCACAGACGCCCGCCGAGGGTCAGCAGCAGCGAGAACACCACGATCTGGATCATGACGAGCCGGTTCTGGACCCGGGGTGTGCGCCCGGTCTCCGGTATGTTGCTCAACTCGGCTCTCCCCCGGACTGGTCCTCGCCTGACCCGCCCGAGTCTAGATCCCCCGCGGTACTAGAACGGGAACTGCGTCCGGCCGTGCTGGACCGAGATCCATTTCTGGGTGGTGAAGGCCTCGATGGTGGCCTCGCCGTTGAGGCGGCCCATCCCGGAGGCCTTCTCCCCGCCGAACGCCGCGAGCGGCTCGTCGCCGATGGTGGAGTCGTTGACGTGGATCATGCCGGTCTCGATGCGCCGGGCGAAGCGGACCCCGCGCTCCACGTCCCGCGTGTGGACGGCGCCGCTGAGTCCGTACGGGGTCGCGTTGGTGAGGCGGACGGCCTCGTCCTCGCCGTCGAAGACCACGAGGAGGGCGACGGGGCCGAAGATCTCCTGGCCGAGCAGCGGGGAGTCCTCGGGGAGCCCGGCGAGCACGGTGGGCTCGACCAGGTTGCCGCGCGTGGAGCCCCGTACGAGCGCCTGCGCGCCGGAGTCGACGGCGCGGTCGACGAGGGCGGTGAGGGCGTCGGCCTGGAAGGAGTTGATCAGCGGGCCGATGTGGGTGTCGGCCTCATGCGGGTCGCCGGTCTTCAGGGCGCGCACGCGGGTGGTGAACTTCTCGGTGAACTCCTCGGCGACCGAGGCGTCGACCAGGATCCGATTGGCGGCCATGCAGACCTGGCCCTGGTAGACGAAGCGGCTGAAGACGGCCGCGTCCACCGCGTAGTCGAGGTCGGCGTCGTCGAGGACGACGAGCGCGCTGTTGCCGCTGAGCTCCAGGACGGTCCGCTTGAAGTGGCGGGCGGCGACCGCGCCGACGTGCCGGCCGACCCGGTCGGAGCCGGCGAAGGAGATGACCTTGGGGACGGGGTGGGTCAGGAGCGCGTCGCCTATCTCGGCGATGTCGGTGACCAGGACGTTGAGCAGGCCGGCCGGGAGGCCCGCCTCCTCGAAGATCTTGGCGATGACCCCGCCGCCGACGACGGGCGCGTTCTGGTTCGGCTTGATGACGACGGCGTTGCCGAGGGCCAGCGCCGGGGCGACCGACTTCAGGGTGACCAGGAAGGGGAAGTTGAAGGGGCTGATCACGGCGACGACCCCGACGGGCAGGCGCTGGATCCGGTTCTCCTTGCCCTCGACCGGCGAGGGAAGGATGCGGCCCTCGGGGCGGACGGCCAGCTGCATGGCCTCGCGGATGAACTCCATGGCGAGGCAGACCTCGTACTCGGCCTTGGGACGGGTCCCGCCGAGCTCGTCGATCATCGCCTCGACGATCTCCTTCTCGCGCTCCTCGGTGATCCGCAGGGCGCGTTCCAGGACGGCACGTCTGGCGTAGGGGCTGGTCGCGGCCCAATCCTTCTGGGCCCGCTCGGCCGCCCGGTACGCCTGGTCGACCTGCTCGACGGTGGCCACGGTGATGGCCGCGAGCTTCTCCCCGTTGTACGGGTTGACGTCGATGATGTCCCACGAACCGTTTCCGGCCAGCCATGCGCCGTCGATGTACTGGTGAGCCAGGTCCTCGAATATGGACATGCCATCCCTTACGTCGAACGCGCTTCCTTGCGCTGCACCGGAGACCCAGTGGTCATCTGGGTCATCGTCATGCTCTGATCAGGCGTCATAGTACGTGCGAATCAAGACAGTTGGAGCAGACCACGCAGGAGATCGCGGGTCTGGCCGGGGTCCGGGCAGTCGCTCTGGAGGCGCAGCATCGCCCGCTCGTACTGACCCACTTCCTCGTCTTTGTCGAGGTAGAGGGCGCTGGTGAGCTGTTCCAGATAGACCACGTCCTGGAGGTCCGACTCGGGGAAGCGCAGCAGGGTGAACGCGCCGCTCTCGCCGGCGTGACCGCCGAAGGAGAAGGGCATGACCTGCAGGTGCACGTTCGGCCGCTGCGAGATCTCGATGAGGTGCTCCAGCTGACCGCGCATCACGTCCCGGTCGCCGTACGGGCGGCGCAGCGCGGCCTCGTCGAGGACGGCGTGGAAGACGGGGGCGTTCTCGGAGACCAGCACCTTCTGGCGCTCCAGGCGCAGCGCGACCCGGCGGTCGACCTCGGCGCGGCCGGCGCCGGGCATGCCGCGGCTGACGACGGCCTGGGCGTAGGCCTCGGTCTGCAACAGGCCGTGCACGAACTGCACTTCGTAGATGCGGATGAGGGAGGCGGCGCCTTCCAGGCCCACGTACGTCTGGAACCAGCCCGGCAGGACATCGCCGTAGCTGTGCCACCAGCCGGCCACGTTGGCCTCGCGGACGAGCCCCAGGAGGGACTCCCGCTCCGCGCCGTCCGTGACTCCGTAGAGCGTGAGGAGGTCCTCGACGTCCCTTGCCTTGAAGCTCACCCTTCCCAACTCCAAGCGGCTGATCTTCGATTCGGATGCGCGGATCGAGTAACCGGCCGCCTCACGGGTGATGCCGCGGGATTCTCGGAGTCGCCTGAGCTGGGAGCCCAGGAGGATGCGGCGCACCACAGAACCACTGGCTTCTGCGGTCACGAGTCCTGCCCCTCCCCATGCGGTGGATGGATACGTACGGCTGCGTCGCAGGGGCCCCCGTGCCCCTCAAGGCCCGCAGTCTGCCACCAAAACGCATCTGTCCGTACTCGTTCTGTAACGGATTTGGCCGCGCTGTAAAAGAAGTCCGTAAGTCTGCGTAGGAAGAAATGAGCAAGAACCGTCACGGGACCGGACAGGTCCGGCGCGTGCACGTGCATCTGCCCTTGCATCCGGCTCCGGCATTCGGAACCATGGTCCCGCGCACCTGCGTGCCCCGCAGTTCTTTCGAATCCCGGGAGTGCCTCGCATGGGGACGAATGGATCGACCATGCTCGAGCCGTTACGGCAGGGGCTTCCCCCGGTCGACCCCACGGCTGTCTCCGGGTCCGCGTCCTGCGCCCTCCCCGCCCGCCTCGAAGCGGTGCGCGGTGCACGCACCTTCACGCGTTCCACCCTTGCCCAATGGGGCCTCGACGACCGGTTCGACGACGTGTCGCTGGTCGTCTCCGAACTCGTCACCAACGCGCTGCGCCACGCCCTCCCGGACGACTCCCGGCCGGCCCCGGGCGAGAGCGAGCCGCCGGTGCGCCTCCACCTGATGCGGTGGAGCACCCGGCTGGTGTGCGCGGTGCGGGACCCCAGCGAGGACCGGCCCGGCGGGTGCTTCGCACCGGAGGCGACGGAGCGCAACAGCGACCTGGAGTCGGGGCGCGGGCTCTTCCTCGTCGACGCCTACAGCGACAGCTGGGGCTGGCACCCGCTCGCGGGGCGGCTGACCGGCAAGGTGGTCTGGGCGCTGTTCGCGCTCCAGGACTGAACCACCGCGCAATCAACCGCCAGACGGCACGACGACAAACGGCCGGGATTGATCATGACGATCAATCCCGGCCGCTGCACGTGCATGGCTGATCTTCGGCTGGTCTTCAGCCGATCAGGTGGTCGAACTCGCCGTCCTTGACACCCAGCAGCAGCGCTTCTATCTCGGCCGGCGTGTACACGAGTGCCGGTCCGTCCGGAAACCGCGAGTTGCGCATGGCAACGTCGCCTCCGGGCAGTTTCGCGAACTCCACACAGGAACCTTGCGAGTTGCTGTGTCTGCTCTTCTGCCAGGTCACCCCGTCAAGCTCTGCAGCTGCCATCCCGTTGTACGCGTGGTCCACAGGAAGCCCCCGATAGTGCAGATGTCAACTGCACCGGATCATAGCTCTGTTCATGAACGCCTGCATGGGCAGATGCACGTGCACGAACGGAGGGCAAGGCACCACTAAGCGTGACGCCCGTCCCCGGAGTCCGGACGGGGCGGGGTGCGCAGGGCCTCGGAGACCTCCTCCAGGGAGTCCAGCAGCTGCCGCGCCGCCCCGCGCAGCACGCCCGGGTCAGGGGTGCCCCCGTCGGCCAGCGCCGTGCGGACCCCCTCCCAGTCGGGCACCCGCCGCTCCCGCACCGCCTTCGCGCCCGCCTCCGTCGCCTCGCGCAGCGCCCGGGCCAGCTCCGCCGCGCCCGGCACCGGGGGCCGGGACCGGTCCGGGAAGTGCGCCTCCAGCAGCATCACGTGGCGGCCCATCGCGGCCAGGGCCCGGCCCGCGTCCTCGGCGGCCGCCCCGGAGATCCCGCGGTGGCGCACCGGTTCCCCGGCGGCCCGGTCCACGGCCTCCTGCCAGGCGACCCGGGCGTCGCGCACCGCCAGCAGGGCGCTGCGCACCTCGTCGCGGCGTGCTCCGGCCGGGTCCGCGTACTGCCCGAGCACGGCCGCCGCGTACCGGCCGTTGGCCGCCACCCAGTCGGCCAGCCGGGTCCGCAGTCGCGGGGTCTCCCAGGCCGGGTAGACGGCGTAGGAGATCATCGCGAGGACTCCGCCGACCAGGGTGAGCATGACGCGGTCCGGCACGGTCTGGTCCCAGCGCAGGCCGCCCATGCCGAGCAGGAAGACCACGTAGGCGGAGACGAAGACCATCGAGACGGCGTACCCGGTGCGCATGAACGTGTACATCAGGCCCGCGCTGACGACGGCGAGCAGCCCGGACACGTACATCCCCGGGTGCGCGAGCTGGACGACGGCCGTCGCGAGGGCGACCCCGACCAGGGTGCCGCCGAAGCGGGCGACGGCGCGGGTGTAGGTCTGCGTGAAATCGGGCCGCATGACCATGACGGAGGCCATCGGGGCCCAGTAGGCGTGGCCGAACGGCAGCGCGTGGCCGATGCCGTAGCCCGCGCAGGCGACGGCGGTGACCCGCACGGCGTGCCGCAGGATCGGCGACCCGGGACGCAGCTCGGCCCGTACGGCGGCCAGCACCATCGGCGCGAGCGCCGGCAGGGTGGGCCGCAGCATCGACTCCCCGGGATCGGCGGTGCGCCCCGAGCCCGGCTCGGCGGTGTCGAGTACGTCGTCCAGCAGGGCGGCGAGCCGGCGCGCGGCGCGCAGCGCGGGGCCCTGGAACAGGTCGGCGGTGTCGGGGGCCTTGAGCACCGCGAGGGCCGGCGCGGGCAGCCGCACCGCTTCCCCGTGCCGGATCGCGGACGCGGCGGCGTCCAGCACCGACCCGGCCGCGGCGAGCAGTTCCCGGACCCGGTCCCGCGCCGGGCCCTCGGCCGGGGCCCCGACCGCCGGGTCGGCCAGCAGGGCCAGCACCGGCCGGATCCGCTCCGCGAGCCCCCGCGCGCCGTGCAGCTCGGCGGGGCGGCGGCGGGCCTGGCGCACCGTCACGGCCGCGGCGTCGCGCGCCTTCATCAGAGGCTCCGGGTCGAAGGAGGCGACCGGGTCCTGGCGCAGGCGGCGCGCGTAGTCGGCCTCGGCGGCGAGGGCGTCGGCCAGGGCGTCGCGCTGGGCGCCCCACCGCCGGATCGGGAAGAGCACGATCAGCAGGGCCTGCACCACCCCGCCTGCGGCGATCATCGCGGCGTGCCCGGCGGCCTGGGGCACGGAGGTGGGCAGGGTGACGGTGACCAGCATGATCGCGACGTTGCCGGAGGCGATGATGCCCGCGGTGGGGCCGGCTGCCCACATCAGGCCCGCCGCGAAGCTCCACACGGCGAGCAGCAGCATGAAGGCCAGGGTGTGCGAGGACCCGACGAGGTAGCCGATGAAGGTGGACACGGCCAGGGTCAGCCCGGCGGAGAGCGCCAGCACGGGCCGGGGCCGCCAGCTCTTCTGGAAGGTGGCGATGGCCGCCATGTAGGCGCCGAACGCGGAACTGGCGGCGGAGCCGGGCCCGAGGAAGGCCAGGCCCGCGCCGATCACGATGGCCAGGCCGACGGCGGCGCGGAGCGCGATGAGGGGTTGGAGCCGGGTCCGCTCGACCCGCAATCCGGATCGGGCGGTGTCCTTCAGCGCCCGGACCCAGCTCATGATCCCGAGCGTAGCCCCGCCGGGGGCGGAACCCGGGAGCCCCGGCGGCACGCGGGCCCGCGCGTCGGGGGCCCCGGACCCCGCGCCCCAAACGCCGGCGAGGCTGGATTCTGCCGCGCAGCGGCAAAACCAGCCCGCCCGGCGTTTGAGGGCACGGGCGCGCAGCGCACGTACGGGTCCGGGCGCAGCCCGGGGAACGGGCGAAGGGCGGGTAGGGGACAGCCCCGCAGGGCAGCGGGGGCGCCCCCGGCTTCAGGTGTTCTTCAGGCTTGGCCTGATCTATGGCGCCACCGCCCGCCAAGCGCCGATCATCGGCCCGACGGGCCGGTTCCGGCACCGTCCCGGCAGGCTGCCGGCACCCACCGGAAGGCGGATACACCCATGCTCAGGAACGGCCTGGAACCGTGGCACGTCGCCATCGTCGTGCTCGTCTGCCTGATGCTGTTCGGCTCGAAGAAGCTTCCCGAGATGGCCCGCGGCCTGGGCAGGTCCGCCCGCATCCTGAAAGCGGAGGCCCGTGCCCTGCGCGAGGAGCACCCGGCGCCCCAGGCCCCGACTCCGGCACAGGCACAGGCCCCGACTGCGACTCCGGCCCCGACTCCGGCACCGGCACCGGCCGAGCACTGATCCGGTCCCGGGGCTACCGCCGCAGGGAGCGCCGGCTCGCGTCCGCCATGTGGGCCCGGTCGGCCGCCGCCGTGCCGTCCTCCCAGCCCGCGAGGTCCGTCGCTCCGCGCAGCCGGGTCGTCGTGGTCCGGGGGAACATCTCCTCCGCCCGCGAGGTGACCGCCACGTCCCGGGCGACCAGGGCCGGCAGGTTGCCGGGGGCCTCGGCCACGGTGTCGGCCACCGTGTGCTCGGCCGTCTCCGCGAGGCGCTGGCCGAGCCGGCTCGCGTAGGCCAGGAGGAAGGACTGCCGGAAGGTCTTGGTGCGCTTGCGCCCGCCCGCCCGCTGACCGGCCTCCGCACGGGTCATCGCGGCGGTGCCCTGGACGAGCAGGGAGGTGTACAGCAGCTCCACCGCCTCCAGGTCGCTCTCGAAGCCGACGACGGTGGAGAACTCGTAGGCGCTGTTCCACACGGACCGGCACCGGTTCGCGCTCGCCACCGCGTCGAGCAGCACCGCCTTGGCCTCCTCGTACGGGGCCTCGACGCCGATCCGACAGGCTCCGGGTATCTGCGCCGTGCCGGACTTCACCGCGAGCAGGGCCGCGTCCACGGTGTGCCGGGCCATGAGCTCCTGCGCCTTGGCGCTGAGCGCCTCCGCCTCCTCCGGGAAGGTGGTCGCCTCGGCCTTCGCGAGCAGCGCCCGGATCCGGCCGAGCATGCGGGGCTCGATGTGCGCGTGCTCGAGCAGGTCGCCCGCAGGGTCTCCCGGCACGGGCCCCACCGGCTCGATCGACGGCAGCCGGATCAGCAGCCGGAACACCTCCAGGACGGTCCCGGCCAGGCTGAAGCGGTCGGTGCGCTCCCGCTGGACCAGCCGTTCCCCGTACGCGGTGTCGTCCCCCCACCACACCTCGGCGTCGGTCCACCGCTCGGGCAGCCGCGCGTACCGCCGCGCCTCGGCGGCGATCAGGTCCTCGGCGATCCGCAGGTGCGCCTGCTCCAGGTCCCGGCGCACGAGCCGCAGCACGTCGGCCGGCCGCCATCCACGCTCCCAGGCCTGGCGCAGGTACTCCTCACCGCGCGCGAGCAGCGCCTGCCCGACCCCGGCCCACCGGTCCCCCTCGGCGACGAGCACCGACGCCCCGGCGTCCAGCCCGGCGTCGTCCTGGTTGTACAGCGCGGCCTCGCAGGCCCGGTCGACGATGTCTCTCACCCCTTCAGCTTGGCATGCCCGCCTGCTGCGCCTTCTCCTCGTCCCACTCCGCCCGGGCGGCCGCGATCTGCGGCCGGTTGGCCAGGGACCAGTCGGCGAGGCCCTTCACGAGGTGGGTCAGGCTGTGGCCGAGCGCGGTCAGCTCGTACTCGACCTGCGGCGGCACGGTCGGATACACGGTCCGCCGGACGAGTCCGTCGCGCTCCAGGCGACGGACGGTGAGGGTCAGCATCCGCTGGGAGACGCCCTCCAGGGACCGCTGCAGGGCGTTGAAGCGCAGGGCTCCGGCGGCGAGCTGGACGACGACGAGCACCGACCACCTGTCACCGAGCCGGTCGAGGACGTCGCGGATCCCGCAGTCGTCGTCGCAGCTCACCACCGGTTCGGGGGCGGTTACTTCGGTGTGCCCTGCTGACATGAATGTGCCTCCTTATGCGCCGCGCACTGATCGAACACGATAGGCGTGACGCGAAAGCGCACCCCCTGAACGATGACTCGGAGGCCCTCCCATGCTCTTGATCACCGGCGCTTCGGGCGGCCTCGGCTCCCTGGTCGCACAGCGGCTGGCGGACCGTCCGGACGTCCGCATCGGCACCCGCCGCCCCACCGGCCCCTCCGGCCCCTCCCAGGTCCGGGTCGACTTCGACGCACCGCAGACCCTGGACTTCCGGGGCGTGGACGCCCTCCTGCTGATCTCGGCGGGCTACGGGGAGGACGACGAGGTGATCAGCCGTCACGAGGCGGCGATCGCCGCGGCGGAGCGGGACGGGGTCCGCCACGTCGTCTACACGAGCCTCACGGCGGAGGGCGACCACCTCCCGTACGCACTGGCCCACCGCTGGACGGAACGCCGCCTCGCCGCCTCCCCCTCCCTCGCCTGGACCGTCCTGCGCAACGGCCTGTACGCGGAACTCCTGGCCGCCCTGGCAGCGCCGGGCCCCGACGGGCGGATCACCGCCCCGCTGGGCCGGGGCCGGCTGGCCGCGGTGGCCCGCGAGGACCTGGCGGACGTGGCGGTACGGGTCGCCCTCGACCCCGCCGCACACGCGGGCCGGGTGTACGAGCTGGTGGGCGACCGGCCCCTGTCGGGCGCCGACCTGGCCGCCGCGACGGGCTCCGTCTACGCCCCGGCCACCCTCGCCGAGGCCCGCGCGGCCCTCTCCGCCCCCGGAACGGCCCCCTTCCAGCCCCCGATGCTGGTCGGCACCTACTCCGCGATCGCCGCCGGTTTCCTCGCCACCCCGGACCAGGGCACGCTCCGCACCCTCCTGGCCGGCCCCCCGCGCCCCGCCCTGGAGACGTACAAGGCCTCCCTCCCGCAGCAACTCCAGCAAACCCAGCCGTCCGGCGCTTGAGGACCGGGGTCGGCCAAATCCAGCCCGTCCGGCGTTTGAGGACCGGGGTCTGGGGCGGAGCCCCAGGGGGGTCCGGGCGCAGCCCGGGGAACGGGCGAAGGGCGGGTCGGGGACCCACCGCCCCGCCCAGCGGCGCACACCTGTGCCAGCGCGCCGCGCACCGGCACTGTCAGACCCCGGTGGGACACTCGCACTCATGAGCGACCGCATCCCCCGGTGGGCCCTCGCCGAGGACGGCGACGGCCGGTGGCACGCCACGCCGCTGGACGACCCCACCGGCGGCCGCCGCCTCACCACCACCGACCCCGCGGAAGCGATCCGCGCAGCCCCCACCGGCACCCGCTGGGTCTGGCGCTCCACGCAAGCCGTCTACCCCCGACTCCTCGCCGCCGGCACCCGCGTCGAGCGCTGCCACGACATCGAGGACGCCGAGCTGCTCCTGCTCGCCCACGAGGGCCGCCTCGGCGAACCCCGCTCGGCGGCCGCCGCATGGGCCCGCCTGACGAACGCACCCGTACCGCCCGATCCCCCGCAGCGCGCGGCCGAGCCCGGCAGCCAGCACTCCCTGTTCGACCCCCAGCCCGCCCCCGTCCCGCTCGACGCCCTCGTCGCCGTCCACGCCGACCAGGTGAAACGGCAGGGCGCCACCGCCCACCCCGACCGGATGCGGCTGCTCGTGGCCTCCGAGTCGGCGGCCTTCCTCGTAGCCGCCGAGATGAACCGCGCGGGCCTGCCCTGGCGGGCCGACGTCCACCGGGCCCTGCTCACCGAGCTGCTCGGCGAGCGGTACGCGGGGCGCGGCCAGCCCCGCCGGCTCGCGGAGCTGGCCGACGAGGTCTCGGCGGCGTTCGGGAGGCGCGTACGGCCCGAGCTGGCCGCCGACGTCATCAAGGCCTTCGCCGAGGCCGGGATCAAGCTCAAGTCCACCCGGCGCTGGGAGATCCAGGAACTGGAACACCCGGCCGTGGAGCCCCTGATCGCGTTCAAGAAGCTGTACCGGATCTACACCGCCCACGGCTGGTCCTGGCTCGCGGACTGGGTCCACGACGGCCGTTTCCGCCCCGAGTTCATCCCCGGCGGCACCTACACCGGCCGCTGGGTCACCAACGGCGGCGGGGCCCTGCAGATCCCCAAGGTGATCCGCCGGGCCGTCGTCGCCGACCCCGGCTGGCGGCTCGTCGTGGCCGACGCCGACCAGATGGAGCCCCGGGTGCTCGCCGCGATCTCCCGCGACCCCGCCTTCATGGAGGTGGCCGGCCGCCCCGAGGACCTGTACACCTCCATCTCCCGCCAGGGCTTCTCCGGCGACCGCGACATGGCGAAGATCGCCGTGCTCGGCGCGGTGTACGGGCAGACCTCCGGGGACGGCCTGAAGAACCTGGCCGCGCTGCGCCGCCGGTTCCCCCGGGCCGTGGCCTACGTGGACGACGCCGCGAAGGCGGGCGAGGAGGGGCGGCTCGTACGGACCTGGCTGGGCCGCACCTGCCCGCCGCCGACCGATCCGGAGGACGCCGAGGAGCTCCCCGACGGCTACGTCCCGAGCTACGCCTCGACCGACGCCCGGGCCCGCGGCCGCTTCACCCGCAACTTCGTCGTGCAGGGCAGCGCCGCGGACTGGGCGCTGCTCCTGCTCGCGGCCCTGCGCCGGTCCCTCGCGGAGGCGGGGATGCGGGCCGAGCTGGTCTTCTTCCAGCACGACGAGGTCATCGTCCACTGCCCCGAGGAGGAGGCGCCCGCCGTGGTCGCGGCGATCCGCGCGGCGGGCGACCTGGCCGGCCGGATCACCTTCGGCGAGACCCCGGTCCGCTTCCCCTTCACCACGGCCGTCGTGGAGTGCTACGCGGACGCGAAGTGACGTAGGGGAAGCGGCCGGGGGTGGGGCTCCTCCTACTGCCCGTACTCCGAGGACCACTTCGGGCTCGTCACGAGCTCCTTCATCCGCTCCACGCTCAGCACCGGCTCCTTGCGGGTCACCGCCGACCCCTGGGTCGCGGCGTTGAACGAGGACAGGATCAGCCGGGTCCCGTTCGGCCGCAGCGCCTCGGCACTCCACCAGAGCATGCCGGGCACGTCCTTGTCCCCGTCCCGCTTCCGGGTGAGGACCTTCGTTCCGTCCGGCAGCGTCTCGGCGTCCTTGAACAGGTCGGCCCACGTTCCCGGGTGCTTCGGGTTGTCCGGCTGGATCTGGAGGCTGACGAGGGATTTGCCCTTGCCCTCGTCGAGCACCAGGTAGCCCAGATCGGCCCCCTCCTCGTCGCGGCTCACGACCGGGATCCCGTCCGTGCGCAGCAGCTCCTCCAGGATGACCACCGCCTTCGCCCCCGAGCGGCCGGCCGGACGCGCCTCCTCCTGACCGGCGGCCGGCAGGTCGTTCAGCGCCGGATGCCACAGCGGGGAGGTCACGAGCGCCTTCATCTGCGCGAGCGTGAGCGGCGGTGTCGGACGGCTGACGGGCGCGCCCTTCTCCTGCTCCGAGTTCTCCTCGTGGGCGTCCACCATGAACCCCTGGGGGGTCACCACGATGGCGCGCCAGGACTTCACGTCGGCCCGGTGGTCGGGGTACACGTAGCCCTTGTAGAGGAAAAGCCGCGAGCCGTCCTCGAGCGTCTCCGAGGTGCAACTGTCGTACTTCGTGGTGGTCTTGGAGGGGCACTTGAGCATGTCCTCGGCCATCTCGCCCTTCGGGTCGATCCGGTGGAGGCCGAAGCCGACCATGCTCTTGCCCTCGCCGTCATCGAAGACCGCGCTCACCGCCGGGCCCAGCTCGTGGCCCGTTCCGCGCGCCTCGACGGCGCTGAGCGTGCCCTGCGGCAGGAGCTGCTTGAGCACCCCGGTCAGCTGTTCGGCGGTGACGGCTCCGGTTCCGACGCGGCTGTTGTTGCGCTGCGTCTGCCCCTCCCGGACCAACGGCCCCAGCGCGGGCGGCTCCTGCGAGGACGCCACGTTCGCCCGGCCCCCGCCCGTCCCCCAGAGCATCCCGTTCGCGTACGCCCCGGCGGTACCGATCAGCGCCAGGGCGAGCACCGAGCCGCCGGCGATGGCGGCCCTGCGACGGGCCACCATCCGCCGCCCGCGCCGCTCCCCGGCGTCCACGAGGTCGCGGCCTTCGGAGGTGAAGCCGTCACCCGTGTGACGGAGGGCCTCGCCGAGCTCATCTTCAAAGGGCATGCGGAATCGGACCTTCCGTCCAAGGGGATCACGGGATGAGAGAAGTGGAATCGATGTGCCCGCGTACGGGCGGTGGGCTCAGCGCCCAGCGAACTCGGCGAGCGAGCCGCCCAGTTGCTCCCGCAGCCGGGTCAGCGCACGCGAGCTGCGGGTCCGTACGGCCGCCGAGCTGACGTTCATCGCGTCGGCGGTCTCCTCGACGCTGCGGTCCTCCCAGTACCGCAGCACCAGGACCGCCCGGTCCTTCGGCGCCAGCCGCCCCAGCGCCTCCAGCAGCGTCAGCCTCAGCACGGGATCGCCGCCGGCCGGCGCGCCCGCATCGGGGAACTCCCCGACCGGACGCTCCCCCGCCGACCGGCGGCGCTGGTGCGTCAGGAAGGCACGCACCAGCACGGTTTGCGCGTACGCCGCCGGATTGTCGATCCGGGCGATGCGGGACCACAGGAGGTACATCCGCCCGAGGGTCTCCTGTACGAGATCCTCCGCAAGGTGGGTGTCACCGCTGGTCAGCAGACAGGCCGACCGGTACAAATGCGCCGATCTTCCCGTCGCGAACTCACGGAACCCATCTCTGCGTCCGTACCCCATCGGCTCCCCCTCGCGTCCGTCTCACCCCAATGACGCGACGGGGAGCGGGAATGTTTCAGCCGGTCTCAGACCGATGCGGAAACAGCCCCGGGACCCGTCTCGGAGCCCGCACCGGAGCCCGTCTCGGAGCCCGCACCGGAGAGGTCGTGGAAGTACATGTGGAACTCCTCGCGGACGAACCCCTCCGCCTCGTACAGCCCCTGCGCGACGAGGTTGTCGTACGCCGTCTCCAGCTGCACGCCCGAAACCCCGGCCTCCCGCGCCCGGCGCAGCACCTCGCGCAGCAGCGCGCGGCCCGCGCCCGTACGGCGGCCGGCGGGCGCCACGTACAGGTCGCCCAGCAGCCATGCGGGCTTCATGGCCAGCGAGGAGAACATCGGGTAGACCTGCGTGAAGCCGACCGCGCCCGCACCCGGGACCTCGGCGAGCAGGATGAAGGAGTCGCCGCCCGCCAGCCGCTCCGCCAGGAAGGCGCGCGGGCGCTCCGGGTCCTCGACCTCCACCTCGTAGAACTCCAGGTAGCCGCGGAAGAGCTCGGCGGCGGTGTCCAGATCCGCCTCGCCCGCCTGGCGCAGGACCACCTTGCCCCCGCCGTCGGCGGCCTCCGGGGTGCGGGCCTCGTCGTGCGTCGTCCGACCGTTCATATCGCTCTCCCTCGTGGCGTCCCTGTCGCGCTCCCCAATTCTGCAACCGCGCGCGCCGGTCGCGACGCCCGCACCGGCCGTGGCTGCGGCGCGGGAACCGCCGAATCGCGACGAAACGGCAGACCGTCGATACTTCGTGAAACGGGCCCGGGCAGGAGACGGAATGCGGTGGAAGAGCCGGCTGGAAGGCCTGCGTTCCGGTGCGGAGCTGCGCTTCCCCTTCCTCTCCGAGCTCACGAGCAGGCTGCTGTCCGCGAACCTCCTGGATTCGGGGACCCGCCTCGCGGCCCAGGCCTTCCTGGGCTCGGTGCCCCTGCTCTTCGCCTTCGCGGCCTTCGCCCCGACGGGCGTGCGCGACCAGCTCCGCGATTCCCTGCGCGCCATGTTCGGGCTCAGCGGCGCATCCGACCAGGAGCTGCAACAGGTCCTGTACGGAACGGCCGACGACGGCCTGCGGGAGACCACCGGCATCGTCGGCGTGCTGGTCACACTGGTGTCGGCCACCAGCCTCAGCCGGGCGATGGCCCGGGTCTGCGAGCGGGCCTGGCTGCTGCCCAAGGCCGGGACCCGGATCGCGGCCTGGCGCTGGGTGGTGTGGCTCCTGGTGATGGTGCTGGTGCTCGTGCTGCAGGGCCCGATCCGCGACGGCTTCGGCGCCGGCCCCCTCGTCGGAACACCGCTCTTCTTCCTGGTGAGCACGGGCGTCTGGCTGTGGACGCAGCACCTCCTGCTCGCCAACCGCGTCACCTGGTCGGCGCTGCTGCCCGGCGCCCTGCTGGCGGGGGCCGCCACCAGCGTGCTCGGGCTGACGGCACGCGTCTACATACCGCCGGCGCTCGATCGGGCCATGGGGGAATACGGCTCCCTCGGCCTCGTGCTCGTCGTGCTCTCGTGGCTGATCGCCGTCTGCGCCTCGGTCGCCTTCGCGGTGACCATCGGCGCGGTACTGGCGGAGGAGCCGCCCCTGAACAGGTACGTGAGAACGCCCGGCAGCGGGCCGCCCCCCGCATCCCCCGGACGGCCCAACCCCGGTCGCCCGGGGGACCCCGTCGGTCGAGGCTGACGAGGACGCGCCGCGATCACCGCGGATGAGGAGGCACGGTGTCGGACGAAGGATCGGCCGCGCAGGAGCTCGCGGAACTCCGCGCCCGTGTCGCGACGCTCGAAGCGGAACGGCTGTCGCGGCCGCCCCGGCACCGCGCGAAGTCCTTCCTGGCCGCCCTGCTGATCGTCCTCGGCTGTGTGCTCGCGCCCCTAGGGATCGTCGCGGCCTGGGCGGCGGACGAGGTGGGCGACACCGACCGCTACGTGGCGACCGTCGCCCCGCTGGCTTCGGACCCGGCCGTCCAGGACGCCGTCGCCGACCGGGTCACCGACGCCCTCATGACCCGGATCGACCTGGCGTCCCTGCTGTCCGACACGGCGCCGGAGGACCGGCCGCTCCTGGAGAAGGCTCTGGGGAAGCTGGGCGACTCCCTCGAAGGGGCGGTCCGCAGCTTCGTGCACGACAAGGCGCGGGCCGTCACCGGCTCGGACGCCTTCGCCACCCTCTGGACCGAGGCCAACCGCAAGATCCACACCTCCGTGGACAAGGCGCTCACCGGGAGCGGCGGCGGCGCGGTGAGCCTGGAGGGCGACACGGTCACGCTCGACCTCGGTCCCGTCGTCGACCTCGTGAAACAGCGCCTCGTGGACGAGGGCATGCAGGCCGCCGGACGCATCCCGGAGATCCACACCGACTTCACGCTCGTCCGCTCCGACGAGATCGGCAAGGTCAAGACCTACGTCCGGCTCCTGCAGATCACCGGGAACTGGCTGCCCGTCCTCGCCGTACTCCTGGTGGCCGGCGGCGTCCTGCTCTCGCGGCGACGGCGCCGGGCCCTGGTCGCGGGGGCCCTGGGCGTGGCCGCCGCCACCGCGCTGCTCGGCATCGGGCTCCGGGTCTTCCGCGTGGTCTACCTCGACGCGCTGCCCGCGGGGGTCTCCCCGGAAGCCGCCGGAGCCGTCTACGACACCCTGACCCACCTGATCCACACCATGATCAGAATGGTCGTGGCCCTGGGACTCGTCCTCGCCCTGTCCGCCTGGCTCACCGGCCCCGGCCGCCGCGCCGGCCTGCTCAGGGGCCTGTGGACCTCGGGGATCGGCGCGGCGCGCACCACGGCCGACCGCGCCGGCCTGCGCACGGGCCCGGTGGGGCCGTTCGTCCGCCGCCACCGCTCCTGGATCGTCTGGGCCCTGACCGCGGCAGCACTCGCCGCCTACCTCCTCTGGTCCTACCCCACCGGCTGGGTGGTCGTCGGCCTGGCGCTCGCCCTGCTCTTCGCCCTGGCGGTGGTCGAGTTCCTGGGCGCGGAAGCCTCCGGCGGAACGCCGCCGACGACGAGGGCCGCCCCCAGGTCGTGGCTGTGACGCCTTCACCGCAGGGCGAGCTGTTCCCTGCGGGGCACGTGGTCAGTCCTTCCCCGTGACGGGCTGGGCCGGCAGCGTGTAGACGTGCTGCGGGGTCACGATCTTGGTGATCGCCTCGCCGAACAGCGTGCTCGGCTCCTCGCCCTCGGCGGAGATGTCGGTGTTGAGCAGCACGACCAGGGTGGCACCGGACTGCTGCGGGTTGTAGACGGTCAGCGACTGGTAGCCGGGCAGCGAGCCGTTGTGCCCGATCCACCCCTGGACGTTGAAGATCCCCAGTCCGTAGCCGGTGCCCGGCAGGGCCGGTACGACGTCGAGGCGCTCGGCCTGGGTGGCGGGGGTGAGCAGCTCACCGGTGGCCAGCACCTTGGCCCACTGCCGCAGGTCCGTGAGGTCGGAGATCATCGCTCCGGCGGCCCAGCCCCAGGAGGGGTTCCAGTCGGCCGCGTCCTCGGTCTTCCCCGAGGCCGTCTGGTCCGTGTAGCCCTGCGCGTGCGGGGTCGGGAACTCGGCGCCGGTCGGGAAGAGGGTGTGCTTCAGCCCGGCGGGCTCGACGACCTCCTCGGTGATGTAGTCGGCGAGCGTCTGCCCGCTGATCTTCTCCACGACGAGCCCGATCAGGATCAGGTTGGTGTTGCAGTAGTAGAACTTCGCGTTCGGCTCGAAGAGCACCGGGTGCTTGAAGGAGTAGGCGAGCAGCTCCTGCGGGGTGAAGGGCCTCCGGGGATCGCTGGTCAGCGCCTTGAAGAAGTCCTCGTCGGCCGAGTAGTTGAACAGTCCGCTGCGCATGCCCGCCAGCTCGCGCAGCGTGATCCGGTCGCCGTTGGGCACGCCGTCGACGTACTTGCCGATGGGGTCGTCCAGCCCGATCTTGCCCTCGTCGACCAGCTTCAGCATCGCGGTCACGGTGAAGGTCTTGGTCTCGCTGCCGATCCGCATGTTGAGGCCGTCGGTCATGGGCGCACCGGTGGCCTTGTCGGCCACGCCGAAGGCCCGTACGTACGTTCCCTTGCCCGGCGCCGACAGGGCCACTTGGACCCCGGGGATCTTGGCCTCGTCCATCACCTTCCGGATGGCGTCGTCCAACTGCCGCGCCACGGCGGGGGTGAGCTGCGGAAACTCATCGGATACGGCCGGACTGCTCGCCGCCGGTGGTGTCGGCACGTCCACGGCGTACCCGGCACCGGCCCCCACGGGCACCATCAGGAGCCCCACTGCGGCCGCTCCCACAGCCGCCCTGCGCAACCGTGTCGTGCTCACCCGTCCAACGTAGCCCCGGCCCGGGGGCCGGGCGACCGGAGCCGTTCAGCCCACCCGGTAGGCCCGGAGGAAGGCGGCGACGCCGCCCGCGATCAGGTGGTCGGTCCGGTCCTTGGGAAGGGGCACGACTCCGTAGTGCGAGAGCTGCACGATGGAGTGCGAGGTCAGCGCCATGAAGTGGGCGCCCGCCAGCATCGCGTCGCCGCGTACGTCGATCAGCCCGGCGGCGTCGAGTCCCGCCATCGCGTCCGCGAGCGCGCGGGACACCGGGCCGGGGCCGGCGTTCGACCAGGCTTCCATGACCTCCGGGGGCACGTGGTCGGCTTCGGCGTGGATGTGGCGGACCAGCGCGAAGTGGTCGGCGTAGTCGGTCATGAGCCCGATGACCCGGTGGGCGAAGGCGACGAGGTCCCGCTCCAGATCCTCCGGGCGGGGCGGGCGTTCGGGGTTCAGGACGGCCTCGATCTGCGCGATCTGGGCGTCGCGCACCTGCCCCGAGGTCCAGGTGACGACGGTGGCGAAGAGCATGGCCTTGCCGCCCGGGAAGTGGTTGTAGAGCGTGCGGGTCGAGACGCCGGCCGCGGCGGCGAGCGCGTCGACCGAGGCGCGGGCGTAGCCCTCGCGGCCGAAGACCCCGCAGGAGGCGCTCGCGATGGCGATCTGCTTCTCCAGCTTCTTGGCATTGGTGCCGGTGCCCGCGCCGGTGCCGGTGCTCATTTCGCCTCCACACAAGAAGTACAACGACCGTTGCACTTTTTACAACGGTCGTTGTAGTTTACCGGAGGAGCGGCCGCACGGGCGGCCGCACCGCCAACGAGGGGGATCCGCCATGTCCGTCGCCACTTCCGTTCCCACCGCTCCCCAGGCGGACGCGCCGCTGCGCGTCGCCGTCATCCTCGGCAGCGTCCGCGAGGGCCGCCAGGGCCCCGCCGTCGCCGACTGGTTCCTCGGCGCCGCGGGCGCCGTCGGCGGCCTGGACCTCGACCTCATCGACCTCGCCGACGTCGACCTGCCGCTGGCCATGCCCGGCTGGGGCGGTTCTCCGAGCCCGCAGGCGGCCGCCGCCCTCGCGGAGGTCAGCCCGCGGCTGGCCGCCGCCGACGCCTTCGTCATCGTCACCCCCGAGTACAACCACAGCTTCCCCGCCGTACTGAAGAACCTCATCGACTGGCACCGCGAGGAATGGCAGGCCAAGCCGGCCGGCTTCGTCTCCTACGGCGGCCTCGGCGGCGGCCTGCGCGCCGTCGAGCAGCTCCGGCTGGTCTTCGCCGAGCTGCACGCCGTGACCGTGCGCGACTCCGTCAGCCTGCACGGCTCCTGGTCCGGACTGGGCCCGGACGGCGTTCCGCGCGACACCGCCGTGACCGAGGGCGCGGTCAAGGGCATGCTCGGCCAGCTGACCTGGTGGGGACGCGCGCTGCGCGCCGCCCGCGCGAGCCACCCGTACCAGGGCTGAGGGGCGGCACGAGGATGCGTACGACACGGGAACCCGACGGGCCCGCATCGGCGGCAACGCCCGCGGACCGCGTGATCGGCGCCGACACCACGACCGACACCACCGGCTCCCCCGCCCCGGCATCCGCAGCGCTGCTGCGGCGCACCGCGGGCGTCGTCATCGTCGGCTCGGTCATGTCGGTGCTCGACATGACGATCGTCAACGTCGCCCTGCACCGCCTCTCCGAGGCCTTCCACGCCCCCCTGGCGACCATCCAGTGGGCCGCCAGCGCGTACACGCTCGCGCTCGCCGCCGTCATCCCGGCCTCGGCCTGGGCGATGGGCCGCTTCGGCGCCAAGCGCACCTACCTGGGCGCCCTCACCCTGTTCTCGCTCGGATCGCTGCTCGCCGCGTGTGCCTGGAGCGCCGGGAGCCTGATCGCCTTCCGCGCGGTACAGGGCCTCGGCGGCGGGCTGCTCATGCCCGTCGGCATGGCCATGGTGATGCGCGCGGCGGACCCCGCCCGGCTCGGGCGGGTGATGGCCCTGCTCGGGCTGCCCATCATCGTCGGGCCGGTGGCCGGTCCGGTGCTGGGCGGCTGGCTGGTCGACTCGGCGTCCTGGCAGTGGATCTTCCTGGTCAACCTGCCCGTCGGGGCGGTCGCCCTGTTCCTCGCCGCGAAGCTGCTGCGCTCCGACGCGCCGGGCTCCTCGGCCTCCCCGCCCCGGCTGGACGTACCCGGCCTGCTGATGCTCTCCCCTGGCCTCGCCCTGCTCCTCTACGGCCTGGCCCGCGGCGGGGAAGGCGGCACCTTCACCGCACCCGACGCCCTGCTCCCCACCCTGGCCGGCACCGCACTCGTGGCCGCCTTCGCCCGCCGGTCTTTGACCGCCCGCGAGCCCCTCCTCGACCTGAAACTCCTCCGCGACCGCACCTTCCGGGCGGGCATCGTCACACTCACCCTCTTCACCTGCGGCTACTTCGGATCCATGCTGCTCGGACCGATGTACTGGCAGCAGGGCCGCGGCATGACCGCGACGGCGGCCGGCCTGCTGGGCGCGCCGGCCGGACTCACCGTCGGGCTGGTCATGCAGATCGCCTCGCGCCGCGTGGACAAGGTCTCCCCGCGCCGGCTGATCCGGGCCGGGATCGCGGTGGGCGCACTGGGCATGGCCCTGACCGCGCTCCAGGCCGGATCCGCGGAGGCGGCGCCCTGGCGGTTCGTCACCGCTTCGGTCGTCATGGGCATCGGCGCCGGGATGGTCATGATGCCGACGATGACCACCGCGAGCCGGGACCTGCCAAGGGCCCGCATGACCGCCGCGAGCACCCTCCTCAGCATCAACTCCCAGATCGGCGCCTCGGTGGGCACGGCCCTCCTCTCGGTCACCCTGACCGAAGCGGGCACGACCCCGACGGGCTTCCGCACCACCTACGCAATAGCGGCCCTCCTCCTCACCCTGGCCCTGCTCCCGGCATCCCAACTCCCCACCCGCCGCCCCTGACCCACCCGCCCCGATGCCGTCCGCGAGCATCATCAGCAGGTACTCGCACACTTCCAGCCCGGACTCCTCGACTGCGACCAGGAGTCCGGGCTCTGTCGTGCCCACCCCCACCCCCACCCCGACCCCGACCCCGGCTCCGACGGAGCGCGAGCGGGCTGTCAGGGCGTGGCCAAATAGGTCCTGGCCGGTGCGTGCCAACGTCACGAAAGCGCTGGTCGGGCGCGTTCTCAGGGGCCTGCGACCGGCACCAAGCGGCCCGGGCGTTTCATGCCAGCCGCAAGTCCTTACGCGCGGGGTGCACGGAGGGAGAAGCTCTCTCCAACGCCACCGGGAAACGGTCTCCGAACAGACCGCTTGCCGGGCCGTCGACCACCCACACCCCCACGCGTCGAGGAACACCGCCACCGAGCAGCAGGAGCCCAGTACCCCATGAGAGTCCTCATATCCAGTGTCTCCTCGGATTCACACACCTGGAATCTCGTCTATCTCCAGCTCCTGCTGGAGGAACTCGGTCATCAGACCGTCAATCTCGGTGCCTGTGTGCCGGAATCACTGCTTGTGCAGGAAGCCCTCAGCGAGCGTCCCGACCTGGTCGTCATCAGCAGCGTCAACGGTCACGGCCACCAGCAGGGCGGATCGTACGTCCGCGCCGTGCACGAGCACCTTCCCGGACTTCCGGTCGTCATCGGCGGCAAGCTGGGCACTCGGGGAGACGGCAACGCCGACTACATCGCCGACCTGCTCGACCAGGGCTTCTCCGGGGTCTTCGTCGGTGAGGACGCGATCCCGGAGTTCGTCCGGCACCTCGAGCACCTCGACGCCCTGGTCGCGGCGTGATGACGTCACCGGCGCCCATCGCCTTCTCCTCCTACGTGGCCGAGCACCACGCGCAGGGCCGGCTCGTGGTCCAGCCCCGGATGGGCTTCGGCACCATCCCCCGCATGCGTGACGGCCTGCGGGCCGTCGCCGGAGCGCGGGCCGACACCGTCGGCACCCTCACCCTGGACAGCTACACCAGGGTCGGCGATCACGCGGCCGCCGACCTCGCCCTCCGCGACGGCCACGACCTGAACGGCTATCCCCTCGTACTGCACGGGGCCGCCGACACCCGCGGCATGGTCGCCGAGGCCGTCGGCACCCGCGTACCCGTCCAGGTACGGCACGGCTCCGCCCAGCCCCTGAAGATCTTCAGGACCCTGCTGGACGCGGGACTGGACGCCACCGAAGGCGGCCCCGTCTCCTACTGCCTGCCCTACAGCCGAGTTCCGCTCGCCAAGGCCGTCGAGGCCTGGGCCGAGTGCTGCGAGGTCCTCGCGCCGGGCCCCGGCGACGGCAGGCCCGGACACCTGGAGAGCTTCGCCGGCTGCATGCTGGGCCAGTTGTGCCCGCCCTCGCTGACGGTCGCGCTCAGCATCCTGGAGGGTCTCTTCTTCCGGCAGCACGGGCTGCGCAGCATCTCGCTGAGCTACGCCCAGCAGGTGCACGCCGGGCAGGACCTCGAGGCCATCCGGGCACTTCGCCGGCTCATCGGCGAGTTCCTGCCCGACCTGGACACCCACATCGTCGTCTACACGTTCATGGGGCTCTTCCCCAACACCCCCGAGGGCGCTGCGGCGATCTCCCGCGACAGCGTGGAACTGGCCATGTCGGCCGGCGCGCACCGGCTGATCGTCAAGACCGCCGTCGAATCCTCGCGCATCCCCACGGTCGCGGAGAACGTCGAGGCGCTGGAACTCGCGGCCGCGCACGCGGCCCGCTTCGCGCCGCAGGTCGCTCTCGCCCGCACGGAGCACCGCGACGAGCACGACGCGGACAGCGAGACCTACCTGGAGGCTCGCGCCCTGATCGATGCGGTGCGCGGGCTGCGTCATGACATCGGTGACTCCCTGGTCACCGCATTCCGTACCGGTGTGCTGGACCTGCCGTACTGCCTCCACCCGGACAACGCCGGGCGGACACGGACCGCCTTCACCCCCGAGGGGCGGCTCACCTGGGCCGATACCGGTCGGATGCCCCTGCCTCCGCGGAGCGCGCGCACGGCCCCCCGCGCGGGCGGCTCGGCCGAGCTGCTCCGGATGCTCGGCGAGAACCAGAGGCGCTACGACCTCCGGCCCGCACCCCCCGTCCTTCGATAGAAGAGGTTCACCATGAGCGCAGCACCGACCGGAGCGGCCCTGGAACGCAAGGGCACCCTCCAGCTGTCACTGGCGATGGTCCTCTCGGGCACGATCGGCGTCTTCGTGGTCGAGTCCGGAGCCGCTCCGTTCAACGTGGTGTTCTTCCGCTGCGTGTTCGGCGCGGTCGCACTCGGCCTGTACTGCCTGGCCCGCGGGTTCTTCCGTGACCACGGCTTCACCCGGCACAAGGTCCTCCTGACCTGCCTGGGCGGTGTGTTCATCGTCTTCAACTGGGTGCTGCTCTTCGAGTCGTACCGGTCCACGTCCATCTCCGTAGCCACGGTCGTCTACCACACGCAGCCGTTCTACGTGGTCCTGCTCGGCGCGCTCTTCTTCCGCGACAAGCTGACGGTTTCGAAGTTCGCCTGGCTGGCCGTCGCCTTCGGTGGACTCGTCCTGGTCGCGGGGGTGTCCCCCGCCGACCTCGTCGGAGGCGGCAGCTACCTGCTCGGACTGGGCGAGGCGCTGCTCGCGGCCCTCTTCTACGCGCTGTCCACCATCTTCACCAAGCGCGTGACGGGCGTGCGGCCGCATCTGGTCGCCCTGATGCAGGTCCTCGTGGGCATCCCGCTGCTGCTTCCGTTCACCCGCCTGGCGGAGACCGCGGGTCTGGGCGCCGGCTGGGCCTGGCTCGTCGGCCTCGGAGTCATCCACACCTGTGTGATGTACGCCCTCATGTACTCCTCGTACCAGAAGCTGCCCACGTCCAAGATCGCCGTACTGGCCTTCATCTATCCGGCAGTTGCGATGTTCTGCGACTGGGCCGTGTACGGCCACCGTGTGAGCCTCCTCCAGGCCCTGGGCATTCCGCTGATCGCCGCCGCGACCCTGGGCATCAACCTCGGCTGGCGCTTCGGGCCCAGCCGCCCGGCCGCCCCGGTTCCCGCGGCCACCCCCCTTGCTCCTGTCGTCACCCCCGTCGCCACCCCTGTCCTCACTCCTGTCGCCCCTGTGGCAGTCCAAGCCGCCGGTCCCGTACCGGCCCTCCCTTCCCGGAGCACCACGTGAGCCGTTCGCGTCCACCCCGCATCGCCGTCGTCGGCGGCACCGGAGCCGTAGGCCAGACCCTGCTCGGCCTGATCGAGCAGCGCGGATTCGCCCACGACTCCGTGCGGCTGATCGCTTCCGAGCGGTCCGCCGGCCGCACCGTGCCCGTCCTCGGCAAGACCGTCGTCGTCGAGGACCTGCGCACCGCGGACTTCTCCGACGTCGACATCGCGTTCTTCTCCGCGGGTACGCCCGTCAGCGCCGAATGGGCGGGGAAGGCCGCCGGGGCCGGTGCCCTGGTGATCGACAACACCAACGCCTTCCGGATGGACCCCGCATCGCAGCTCGTCGTTCCGCAGGTCAACGGCGCACTGCTGGCCGAGCGCCCGATCTCCGGAATCGTCGCCAACCCCAACTGCTCGACCATTCCGCTGGTTCGTCTGCTGCGCCCGGTACACGAGGCCTACGGGCTGCGGAGCGTCTACGTCTCCACCTACCAGGCCGCCTCCGGCGGCGGTCAGAACGGCATCGACGAGCTGTACGACGGCGCGCGCAGCATCCTGGCGGGCGACACCGCCGAGGCCCGGCGGTTCAGCCAGCCGCTGGCCTTCGACGTCCTGCCGGCCATCGACGTCCTGCAGGCCGACGGATTCACCCTCGAAGAGCGCAAGATGCGGCAGGAGTCCCGCCGCATCCTCGATCTGCCCGGACTGGACCTCGTCGCGACGTGCGTACGGGTCCCCGTGGAGAACGGGCACAGCGAGGCCGTCACCCTCGAGTGCGACCGCCCGGTGGACGCCGCCGAACTGGCCCGACTCCTGGACGCCCAGGACGAGGTCAAGGTGTGGCGCGAGGGCTGGCCCACGCCCCGCACCATCGTCGACGCACCCGATCTGGTCCACGTCGGCCGCATCCGGGTCGACCCCGAGCGCCCGAACCGCGCCCTGCTGTGGCTCGTCGCGGACAACCTGAGGATCGGCGCCGCACTCAACGCGCTGCAGATCGCCGAACGAGCCGTCCAGGAGGGCATCGCATGAGCAGCACCACCATCGACCACCGTCCCACGGGCGTCCTGAAGTTCGGCGGGTCCAGCTTCGCCTCCGCCGCCCACTACCGTGATGTCGCCGCGCACATCAGCGCCCGCGTCGAAGCCGGGGAACGGCTCGTCGTGGTCGTCAGCGGCATGCCGGGCGCGACCGAGGGCCTGCGCGAGATCGCCCGGTCCATCGACCCCGGTGTGTCCGTGGAAGCGCTCCACGGAGTGCTGCCCCTCGCGGACACCATCGGCGCGGGTCTGCTGCGGATAGCCCTGAGGAGCAAGGGCGTCGACGCGGTGATGCTGCACGGCGACCGCACCGGCCTGCGCTCCGACGGCACCCGGCACAAGGCGGCCACGCTCACCGGCTTCGACCCGGGCCCGCTGCAGGAGGCGTTCACGCGCGCTCCCGTCGTGGTGCTTCCCGGCGGCCAGGCCGACGACGGCGGCGGGACCCCGGCCTGGCTCGGAAAGAACAGTTCCGACCTCAGCGCCACGGCGCTGGCCGGTGCTCTGGGCCTGAAGACCTGTGAGATCTACTCCGACGTCAACGGGGTGTACGACGCCGACCCCCGCCTGGTCCCGGAGGCGCGGCGCATCCCCGCCCTCTCGTACGAGGACGTCGTACTGCTCGGTCGCCACGGCGCGAAGGTCCTGCACCCGGAGGCGGTGCGGACCGCCCAGCGCCACTCGGTGCAGATCGTCTGCCGGCTCAACACGGGCGAGTTCGAAGCGGGTTCGGTGATCGACGGTGTGGGCGACGGCATCGGCGTGGACGCCGTGATCATCGACGCCCGCTCGGTCGTCGCCGAGTTCGGCACCTCGTCCGAGGCGGAGCTCGCCCTCGCGGCACTCGAATCCGCCGGGGTGTCCGTGAGCGTCCCGGACTGGCCCGGCCGCCACCTGGTGGTGGTGAACGGCGGCTTCTTCGACGTACGACGCTGCCTCGACGAGAACGGGCTCACCGGCGAGATCACCGAGGAACGCATGGTGACCGAAGTCCGTTCCGGACACCCCGTGCTCCATGTGGCCCCCACCGAGGCTTCCGCCCTGGACTGGGGCCACCGCCTGCACGCCGATCTCCGCGACAGGGCATCCGTACCGGCCTGACCCCGGGAAAAGCAAAACCCCCAGGTCACGGCGAGTGAGTCCTGGGGGTTCTACAGAGCCGCCTTCGGGATTCGAACCCGAGACCTACGCATTACGAGTGCGTTGCTCTGGCCAGCTGAGCTAAGGCGGCACCGCTGGGAAGACAAGAATTTCCCTGGTGGGAGGCTCTCATCAGCAGCGGCGCCAAGTCTACAGGGTTAAACGGGGTGCCTCGAACAGGGTCCTTCGACGGCGCCGACGGCGGGGGTCAGCACTTCTTTCCGTCCTGCGGAGCGGCGCCTTCCAGGAGGTAGCGGTTGATCGCCGAGTCGATGCAGTCGCTGCCCCGGCCGTACGCCGTGTGGCCGTCGCCGTCGTAGGTCAGCAGGACGCCCGAGTCGAGCTGGCCCGCCAGGGCCCGGGCCCACTTGTACGGGGTCGCCGGGTCGCGGGTGGTGCCGACCACCACGATCGGCGGGGCACCCTTCGCATGCAGCGCCTGGGCCGTGCCGCTGGCCTTCGTCGGCCAGTACGCGCAGTTCAGCGAGGCCCAGGCCAGGCCCGGGCCGAAGACCGGAGAGGCCTTCGCGAAGGAGGGCAGCGCCTTCTCGACCGCCTCGGGCCCGGCGAAGGCCGGGGGCTGGTCGAGGCAGTTGACGGCGGCGTTCGCCGACATGAGGTTGGCGTACTTGCCGTCCTGCTCGCGCTCGTAGTAGCTGTCGGCGAGCGCCAGCAGCCCGTTGCCGTCGTCTTCGTTGATGGCGGCCCCGAGCGCCTCGCGCAGCTGCGGCCAGGCGTTCTCGTCGTACAGGGCCGCGATCACCCCGGTCGTCGCCAGCGCCTCGCCGAGCGCGCCGCGCGACCGGTCCGTCGTGGGGACCGGCTGGGCGTCGACCTTGCGGAAGAACTCCTTCAGGCGCTCCGCGATCTGCTCCGGGCTGCCCTTGCCGAGCGGGCAGTCGGTCTGCTTCGCGCAGTCCGCCGCGAAGGCCCGGAAGGCTGTTTCGAAGCCCTCCGTCTGGTCCCGGTTCAGGTCGATCGCGGGCCGGGAGGGATCCATCGCCCCGTCCAGCACCAGCCGGCCGGTCCGGCCCGGGAAGAGGTCCGCGTACGTCGCCCCGAGGAAGGTGCCGTACGAGGCTCCGACGTAGTTCAGCTTCTCGTCGCCCAGCGCCGCCCGCAGGACGTCCATGTCGCGGGCGGCGTCGACCGTGGAGACGTGCGGCAGGACCCGCTGCGAGTGCGTCTGACAGGCGGCCGCGAACTCCTTGAAGGCGGCCACCAGCAGGGCCTGCTCCGCCGGCGTGTCCGGCGTCTGGTCCACCTGGGTGTACTTGTCCATGGCCGGGCCGTTCAGGCATTCCACGGGGCTGCTGCGGTCCACGCCGCGCGGGTCGAAGGAGACCATGTCGTACGCGGCACGCACCGGGGCCGGGTAGCCGATGCCCGCGTACGCCTGGAGGTAGCCGATGCCGGATCCGCCCGGGCCGCCCGGGTTCACCACGAGCGAGCCGAGCCGCTTGGCGGGGTCCGTGGCCTTGCGGCGGGACACCGCGATGTCGATGTCCCCGGCCCCGGGGTTCTCGTAGTCCAGCGGAACCTTCATGGTGGTGCACTCGAAGCCGGGCACACCGCACTCGCGCCAGGTCAGCTTCTGGTCGTAGTACGGGCGCAGCGCGGCCGGGACGGCGGTCGGCTCGGCCGACGAAGCCTCCGAGGCCCCGCCGGACGACGCGGCGGCACGGGGTGTTCCCGAACCGCCCGAGGTGCACCCGGAGAGTAGTAGCCCCGCAGCGGCGATCACGGTCCCGGTGGTGCGCAGCAGGCGACTGGTGTCCATTCCCGGAGCCTACGGCCTGCGGGCCTGCCCGGGGCGGTCGTGCCCGCGCCGGGCGGCGGGCGGCCGCCCGGGCGCGGGGCGCCGCCCCGCACGGACCGGGGGCGTCTGCGGCCCGCCCCGCGGACCCCTCGAACGGGTGAGGCCGTCAACCGGAGTCGCGGGAGCAGCCGCAGCCGCGCGCCCGGAGGCGCGTGTCAGCCCGCGCGCAGCGACATCGTCATCGCCTCGACGGCGAGCAGCGGGGCGACGTTGCGGTCCAGCGCCTGCCGGCACGCGATGATCGCCTCGATCCGCCGCAAGGTGCGCTCCGGGCCCGACTCCCGGGCGATCCGGTCCAGGTCCGGCCGTATCTCCTCGTTCGCGATGGCCAGCGCGGAGCCGAGCTGGAGGGCCAGCACGTCCCGGTAGAAGCCGGTGAGGTCGGTCAGGGCCAGGTCGAGGCTGTCGCGCTGCGTACGCGTGCGCCGGCGCTTCTGCCGGTCCTCCAGCTCCTTCATCACGCCCGCCGTACCGCGCGGCATCCGCCCGCCCGTACCCGCTCCGGCGCCGAGCGCGGCCCGCAGCTCCTCGGTCTCCTTGGTGTCGACCTCTTCCGCGACCTGCTTGGCGTCCTCCGCGGCGGCGTCCACCAGCTCCTGCGCCGCCTTCAGGCAGTCGCCGACGTCGGCTACGCGCATCGGCAGCCGCAGGACGGTGGCGCGCCGCGAGCGGGCCGCCTCGTCGGTGGCGAGCCGGCGGGCCCGGCCGATGTGCCCCTGGGTCGCGCGGGCGGCGGCCTGCGCCACGGCCGGCTCGATGCCGTCGCGCCGCACGAGCACCTCGGCGACGGCGGACACCGGCGGGGTGCGCAGCGAAAGGTGCCGGCAGCGGGAGCGGATGGTGGGCAGCACGTCCTCCAGCGAGGGGGCGCACAGCAGCCACACGGTCCGCGGAGCGGGCTCCTCCACGGCCTTGAGCAGGACGTTGCCCGCGCCTTCCGTCAGCCGGTCGGCGTCCTCCAGGACGATGACCTGCCAGCGTCCGACGGCCGGGGAGAGCTGCGCCCGGCGCACCAGCGCCCGGGTGTCCTTCACGCCGATGGACAGCTGATCGGTACGGACGATCTCCACATCGGCGTGCGTACCGATCACGGTGGTGTGGCAGCCGTCGCAGAACCCGCAGCCCGGCTCGCCGCCGAGGGCGCGGTCCGGGCTGGTGCACTGGAGCGCGGCCGCGAAGGCGCGGGCGGCGGTGGACCGCCCCGATCCGGGCGGGCCGGTGAACAACCAGGCGTGCGTCATCTTGGAGCCGGGCGGCGGCGGGTTCCCCGACTCGATGGCGGTGACCAGGGCGTCGGCGTCGACCGCGGCGGCGGCCAGCTGGGTCTGGATCCGCTCCTGTCCCACCAGGTCGTCCCATACGGGCATCCCGCCCACCGCCTTTCCCTCGCGTACCGTCCGTGCCGTCTGCTCACCCAGTGTGGCGGCTCCCACTGACAATCCCGGTCAGCCGGTCCCCACGACGACCACAGCCGTCAACGCTTCCGCTCCCGTCACCGCCGCGGTCAGCGGCGGCGCGGCCCCCGGCCCTGGTCGTCCTCGTCGTCCCGGCGCGGTCCCAGCAGCTCGTCCGCCAGCGTCGGCAGATCGTCCAGCGGAGTCTCCTCCGCCCAGTCCGAGCGGGGCCTGCGCGGCCGGCCGTCCTCGGTGACGTCGGTGAGCAGCGGCAGTTCACGGGTCGCGTCGTTGCCCGAGTCGCGGAAGATGCCCGGCGGGACCCGGTCGGCCGGGTTCTCCTCGGGGCGCTGGGCCGTCGGCCGCGACGCGGAGTACGAGGCCCTGGGCGCTGCCGGCCGCGTCGGCGCCGCCTCGCCCGTGCCCGTTCCCGTGGGGCGTACGGGTGGCAGGACCGCCGTCTCGTCCGCCGGACCCGTCGCGCGGACGGGCGGCAGCACTGCCGTCTCGTCCGCCGGACCCGCCGCCGGATCGGCCTTCGGCACCGGGACCGTCTGGGTGACGTCGTCCGGCTGCACGACCCGCTTGACGACCGGAGTCTCGATCGTGACGGCCTCGTCGTGGTGCGGTTCCTTGCGCAGGTCGGCCTTGGGAGCAGGAGCCGCCGGGGCCGGGGCCGGGGCCGGGGCAGCAGGCGCAGCCGCCGGCACGGACGCCGAAGCAGCCGCGGCAGCGGCGGACTTCGCCGCCGCCTCCGCCGCCGAGGCCTCGGCCAGCCGCCGCGCCTCCTCGGCCTTCAGCAGGGCCTCCTCGGCCCGCCGCTGCTTCTCCAGCCGGCGCTCTTCGGCCTCGGCGTGCAGCCGGGCCTCTTCCTCCGCCTGCTTGCGCAGCCTCTCCTGCTCGACCGCGCGGGCCTTCTCCTCGGCCTCCAGCCGCAGCCGCTCGGCCTCGGCCCTCTGGCGGGCCTCCTCCTCGGCGCGCAGCCGGGCTTCCTCCGCCTTGCGGGCGGCCTCGGCCTCGGCCGCGATCCGGGCCTCCTCGGCCTCGCGGGCCTGGCGGGCCTCTTCCTCGGCGCGCAGCCGGGCTTCCTCCGCCTTGCGCGCGGCCTCTTCCTCGGCCTTGCGCTTGGCCTCCTCGATGGCGAGCCGGCGGGCCTCCGCCTGCGCGGCCACCTCGGCCTCCGACAGCGGGAGCATCCGGTCCAGGCGGTGGCGCACGACGGTGCTGACCGACTCCGGGTCCTGGCCCGCGTCGACCACCAGGTAGCGACCGGGGTCGGCCGCGGCCAGGGTCAGGAATCCGGCCCGCACCCGCTGGTGGAACTCCGCCGGCTCCGATTCCAGCCGGTCCGGCGCCTCCGTGAACCGCTCCCGGGCCGTCTCCGGCGACACGTCGAGCAGCACGGTCAGATTCGGTACGAGTCCGTCCGTGGCCCAGCGCGAGATACGGGCGATCTCGGTCGGGGACAGGTCCCGGCCGGCGCCCTGGTAGGCCACCGAGGAGTCGACGTAGCGGTCGGTGATGACCACCGCGCCGCGCTCCAGGGCGGGACGGACGACGGTGTCCACGTGCTCGGCGCGGTCGGCCGCGTACAGCAGGGCCTCGGCGCGGTTCGACAGACCGGCGGAGGACACGTCGAGCAGGATCGACCGCAGCCGCTTGCCCACCGGGGTGGCCCCGGGCTCGCGCGTGACGACGACCTCGTGGCCCTTCGCCCGTATCCAGTCGGCCATGGCCTGCACCTGGGTGGACTTGCCGGCGCCGTCGCCGCCCTCCAGGGCGATGAAGAACCCGGCGTCGGAAGCGGCCTGGACCGGCTCCCCGCCGCGCAGCGCCTCGCGCAGGTCGCGGCGCAGCGGTACGCCGCTGCGGTCGTCGGCCTTGGCCAGGACGATGACGGCGACCGGCAGCAGCAGGGCGCCGACCAGCATCAGCGTGAAGGCCGCGCCGCCGTGGGCGAAGACGACCTCGCCGGCGGCCAGCCGGTGCGGTCCGATCAGGGCGGCCAGCAGCGGGGCGGCCACGGCTCCGACGGCCACGGCGACCCGGACGACGGCCTGCAGGTGCTCGGTGACCCGGGCCCGGCGGAACTCCTCGGTCTCCTGGTCGAGCAGCGTGTGCCCGGTGTTCGCGGCGACGCCCGCGGCGGTGCCGGCGAGCAGCGAGAGGAACACCACCGTCGAGGTGTCCGGAACCAGCCCGGTCAGCAGCAGCGCCAGCCCGGCCACCCCGACGGCCAGCGCCAGCAGGCGGCGCCGGGACAGGGAGGGGAGCACCTTGCCGGCCTGGGTGGCGCGGATGCCGAGGGCGGTGCCGCCCAGCAGGGCCAGTACGAACAGCGAGAACGCGGCCGCTCCGCCCCCCAGGTCGGCGGCGTGCAGGACGGCCACGGCGGCGGCGGAGGCGACGGCTCCGGCGACGGCGGCGCAGACGAGGACGAACAGTGGGATGGACCCGGTCCGCCCCTTCTCGGGCCGGTCCCCCGCCTTGGGGGCGCGCAGGCCCTCCAGCGGGGAGCGCGGACGCGGGGTCTTCGTCGCGGGCAGCACCAGCGGGAGCAGCAGCGATACGGAGGCCGCGAAGAGCCCGGAGGCCACGTAGGAGCCGAGGGCGGCCTGGTTCTCGGTGAACCAGCCGATGCCGAGGCCGAGGGCCTTGCCGATCAGCGTCGAGGCGAGCAGTGCGGCCGCGGCGACCGGCAGGGCGGCGAAGGCGGTGCGCAGGTTCAGCCGGCGCAGTGCGTCGAGGTGGTCGGGCAGCGGCCGTACGGTCGCCCCCTCCGGCGGCGGCGCCGGCAGCAGGCCGGGCGCGGCGCTGTCCTTGGCCAGCCCCCACATCCGCTCGGCGGCGCCGGAGACGAAGACGGTGGCGAGCAGGGCGGTCAGCGCGTGCGGGCCGATCCAGTCGAGCCACAGCGGGGCGACGACGAAGAGGCCGAGCCGGAGCCCGTCGGCGCCGATCATCGTCCAGCGGCGGTCCAGCTTGCCGCCGGGGGCGGTGAGCTTGGCCAGGGGCCCGAGGAGGACCGCGCCGAAGAGGACGGTGGACACCACGCGGACGCCGAAGACGGCGGCCACGGCGAGGGCCCAGCCGGCGTAACCACCGCCGAAGGGCTCCTGGTCCACGGCCGCCTGGAAGACCAGCAGCACCAGGACCAGCAGGGCGAGGGCATCGCCGATGCCGCTCACCAACTGCGCGCTCCACAGACGGCGCAGCCCGGGGGTGCGCAGCAGGGCGCGCACCGCGCGCTCGCGGGAGTCCGCGGCGAGGGCTTCGTCGTAGGTGGGGGCGGTGTCGGCGGTGGCGGTCACGACCGTTGGCTGCTCGGCTCGCGTCATCCGCCCAGCCTATCCGCTGTGCTTGGCGGGTGCGGAGGCCTGTGGACAAGGTCAGGGTGTGACCCCGGACCCACCGCAAAAACCGGACCCACCGCAAAAAGCGGGGCCCGCGCGCAGTGCGCGGGCCCCGCTCGTGCGACTGCTCGTCCGGACTACTCGTCCGCAGGAGCGGCCGCCGCCGTCTTCTTGGCGGTCGTCTTCTTGGCGACCGTCTTCTTGGCCGTCGCCTTCTTGGCCGTCGTCGTCTTCTTGGCGGCAGCGGTCTTCGTCGCCGTCGCCTTCTTCGCCGGGGCCTTCTTCGCGGGAGCCTTCTTGGCCGTCTTCTTCACCGGACCCTTGGCGCGCTTCTCGGCGAGCAGCTCGTAGCCCCGCTCCGGCGTGATCGTCTCGACGTCGTCGTCCCGCCGCAGCGTCGCGTTCGTCTCGCCGTCCGTCACGTACGGACCGAACCGGCCGTCCTTGACGACCACCGGCTTCTCGCTGACCGGGTCCGTCCCCAGCTCCTTCAGCGGCGGCTTCGCGGCCGCGCGCCCCCGCTGCTTCGGCTGCGCGTAGATCGCGAGCGCCTGCTCCAGGGTGATGGCGAACAGCTGGTCCTCGGTCTCCAGCGACCGCGAGTCCGTGCCCTTCTTCAGGTACGGGCCGTAGCGGCCGTTCTGCGCGGTGATCTCCGCACCCTCCGCGTCCACGCCGACGACCCGGGGAAGGGACATCAGACGCAGGGCGTCCTCGAGGGTGACCGTGTCCAGGCTCATCGACTGGAACAGCGAGGCCGTCCGCGGCTTGACCGCGTTCTTGCCCGTCTTCGGCGTGCCCTCGGGCAGGATCTCCGTCACGTACGGCCCGTAGCGACCGTCCTTCGCGACGATGTCGTTCCCGCTGATCGGGTCCTTGCCGAGCTGGAACTCGCCGCTCGGCTTCGCGAAGAGCTCCTCCGCGTACTCGACCGTCAGCTCGTCGGGGGCCAGCTCCTCCGGGACGTCCGCCCGCTGGTGGCCCTCGGCGTCCTTCTCGCCGCGCTCCACGTACGGCCCGTAGCGGCCGACGCGCAGCACGATGTTCTCGCCGACGGGGAAGGAGGAGATCTCCCGGGCGTCGATCGCGCCCAGGTCGGTCACCAGCTCCTTCAGGCCGCCGAGCGCGTCGCCGTCGGCCGGCACGACCTCGGTCGCGTCCTCCGCGCCGAAGTAGAAGCGCTTGAGCCACGGCACGGACTGGGCCTCGCCCCGCGCGATGCGGTCGAGGTCGTCCTCCATCTTGGCGGTGAAGTCGTAGTCGACCAGCCGGCCGAAGTGCGTCTCCAGCAGGTTCACCACGGCGAACGACAGGAAGGACGGCACGAGCGCCGTGCCCTTCTTGAAGACGTACCCGCGGTCCAGGATCGTGCCGATGATCGACGCGTACGTCGACGGGCGGCCGATCTCCCGCTCTTCCAGCTCCTTGACCAGCGAGGCCTCGGTGTAGCGGGCCGGCGGCTTGGTCGAGTGGCCGTCGACCGTGATCTCCTCGGCCGACAGCGCGTCGCCCTCGGCGACCTGCGGGAGGCGCTTCTCACGGTCGTCGAGCTCGGCGTTCGGGTCGTCCGCGCCCTCGACGTAGGCCTTCATGAAGCCGTGGAAGGTGATCGTCTTGCCGGACGCGCTGAACTCGGCGTCACGGCCGTCCGCCGACCGGCCGCCGATCTTCACGGTGACCGAGTTGCCGACCGCGTCCTTCATCTGGGAGGCGACGGTGCGCTTCCAGATGAGCTCGTACAGGCGGAACTGGTCGCCGGTCAGACCGGTCTCGGCCGGGGTGCGGAAACGATCACCCGAAGGACGGATCGCCTCGTGCGCCTCCTGCGCGTTCTTGACCTTGCCCGCGTAGACGCGCGGCTTCTCCGGCAGGTACTCGGCGCCGTAGAGCTGCGTGACCTGTGCCCGCGCCGCCGACACCGCGGTGTCGGAGAGCGTCGTGGAGTCGGTACGCATATAGGTGATGAAGCCGTTCTCGTACAGCTTCTGCGCCACCTGCATCGTCGCCTTCGCACCGAAGCCGAGCTTGCGCGAGGCCTCCTGCTGGAGCGTCGTCGTACGGAACGGGGCGTACGGGGAGCGGCGGTACGGCTTGGACTCGACGGACCTGACGGCGAACGAGGTCTCCGCCAGCGCGGCGGCCAGCGCCCGCGCGTTCGTCTCGTCGAGGTGCAGCACCTCGCTCTTGAGCTGCCCGGTCGACCCGAAGTCGCGGCCCTGCGCGACGCGCTTGCCGTCCACCGTGTTCAGGCGGGCGACCAGCGTGGAGGGGTCGGAGGCGTCACCGGCGCGGCCGGTGGCGAAGGTGCCGGTCAGGTCCCAGTACTCGGCCGAGCGGAAGGCGATGCGCTCGCGCTCCTTCTCGACCACCATGCGGGTGGCCACCGACTGGACGCGGCCCGCCGACAGCTTCGGCATGACCTTCTTCCACAGGACCGGCGAGACCTCGTAGCCGTAGAGGCGGTCGAGGATGCGGCGGGTCTCCTGTGCGTCGACCATGCGCTGGTTGAGCTCGCGCGGGTTGGCGACGGCGTCGCGGATCGCGTCCTTGGTGATCTCGTGGAAGACCATCCGGTGGACGGGGACCTTGGGCTTGAGGACTTCCTGCAGGTGCCACGCGATGGCTTCGCCCTCGCGGTCCTCATCGGTGGCGAGGAAGAGTTCGTCGGACTCGGCCAGCAGCTCCTTGAGCTTCCTGACCTGGGCCTTCTTATCGGCGTTGACGACGTAGATCGGCGCGAAGTCGTGCTCGACGTCCACACCGAGACGGCGGACCTCACCGGTGTACTTGTCGGGAACCTCGGCCGCGCCACTCGGGAGGTCGCGGATGTGCCCGACGCTCGCCTCGACGACGTATCCCGGGCCGAGATAGCCCTTGATCGTCTTCGCCTTGGCAGGGGACTCGACGATGACGAGTCGGCGGCCGCCCTTTGCGGTCTCGCTAGTCGGGGACAACTTGGCTCTTCTCTCCGGTCGGCACTCGGTCGCAGTACGGCGACGCTGCGGAGTGTGACGGTACAACCCGCCCCCGTGTCAAACGGCAGAAGCCCGCAACGGCCACTCGAACGGTAACCCGACAAGTGCCATTTCTGCCGCCCGGATGCCGCGCCGGGCCCTGCGCACTCACCGGGCAGAGTGGCCGAAGGGCCGTCTGGCCCCGCCCCCGGACCCCTCCTCACGTCGGTGTTTCTCCGATGAGTACGGTCCTGCGCGCATTCCGGACGAGCGGACGAAACCCGGCGCGCCACCGGAACCCGGGCGACATCCGGCCGATTCGGCGCCCCGAGCCGGGCCCCCGTCTCCGCCGGACCGAAGCGGCCACCACCACCGGCGGCGCCACCGCCCCGGCATCACGGGCCCGAGTGCCGCGGGCCGAACCTCACCGAGTCGGGTGCCGCCGGCCGAACGTCACGGGGCCGGGACCGCCGGCCGCATGGCGTGGAGCCGAATGTCACACGGTCCGAGCCCCGCCCGCCCAGCCCCGCACCGCCGGCTCAGAGCCGTCCGAGGCACCAGACCCCGAGGACCAGCGAGGCCCCGCCGGCGAGCAGGGCCAGTGGAACGGCCACGACGGGGCGCACGCCCTCGGCCACCGGCGCGCCGCGCGGGGCGCGCGCCCCCGTCCAGGCCAGCAGAGCGGCCCCGAACAGCAGGAACACGGCCGCCGCGAAGATCGCCGGACCGTGTTCCATGCCGTTCACCTCATCCCCCGGACCGCTCTCGGGATCCCCCCGGATCCCGCTGACGGGAGGATTTCAGCCGGGGGGAGACTGCAGGCGAACCTGGGGTTACATCCCGGCTCCGACTGCGCGGCTTCCCGACTGCGCGGCGGCACGGCGGCACGGCCGCTCGGCCGTGCAGTCGGCCCTACTCCCCGGCGGCTTCCGCTTCCGCCGCGGTCACCGGCTCCAGGAACCCCTGCTCCACCAGCATCCGGATCGCCTCGGGCGTCCGGTCCCGCAGGACCACCGGGTCCTCCTCCACCAGCTGGGCGATGGCGTCCAGAATCCGCCCCGCGCTCAGTGATCCGTCACACACCCCGGCGAAGCCCGCCCCGACCGTGTCGACCTTGGTGGCGCGCCGCATGCCCCGGTTCTGCCGGAGCACGACGTGTTCCGGATCCTCCGCGCCGGGCGCACCGACCTGCTCCTGCACGACCTCCTCGGTCAGCCGGAAATAGCCCGCGAGCAGGGCCGCGTCATCGTGGTCGCGCAGGTAGTCCTGGCGCGCGAAGTGCGCCAGGACGGCTTCCCCGAGCGGCTGTTCCACCGAGTGCGGCCACTCCTCGACCACGATCGACGGCTCGGCCGCGTCGCTGCGCCGCAGCGTGATCCAGCCGAAGCCGACCGCCTTGGTCTTGCGGGCTTCGAACTCGTCCAGCCAGTCCTCGTACCGCTGTTCGTACTCGGCGGGGTCGGTGCGGTGATCGCCCGCGTCGCGCAGCCACAGCTCCGCGTACTGCGTCACGTCCTGCACGTCGCGCTGCACGATCCAGGCATCGCAGCCGCGCGGCACCCAGGCCCGTACCCGGTCGTGCCAGTCCTCGCCGTCCACGTGCTGCCAGTTGCCCAGGAACTGCGCGAATCCGCCCGGGTTGAGCCGGGCTCCGGCCTCCTGGACCAGGGTCCGGCACAGGTCGTCGCCGCCCATCCCGCCGTCCCGGTACGTCAGCCGGGCTCCGGGGGAGATCACGAAGGGCGGATTCGACACGATCAGGTCGTACGTGGCCCCGCCGACCGGCTCGAACAGCGACCCGGCGAGCAGCTCCGCCTCGGGGGCCCCCGACAGCGCCAGCGTCAACCGGGTGAATTCCAGGGCCCGCGGGTTGACATCGGTCGCCGTGACCCGGGTCGCGTGCTGGGCGGCGTGCAGTGCCTGGATCCCGGATCCGGTGCCGACGTCGAGCGCCGAGCCGACCGGCGTGCGGATGGTGATCCCGGCCAGGGTCGTGGAGGCACCGCCGACACCGAGCACCACGCCCTCCTCGCGGCTGCCGATCCCGCCGGCCCCGCCGACGGCGCAGCCGAGGTCCGAGACGATGAACCAGTCCTCGCCGTCCGGACCGCCGTACGGGCGCACGTCCACGGTGGCGTGCACCTCGTCGCCCTCGCGCCGCAGCCAGCCGTCGGCCAGCGCCGCGTCGACGGGCAGGGCCGTTACGGCGTGCACGTAGGGCACCGGCTGCCGCAGCAGGAACAGCCGGGTCAGGCTCGCGAGCGGCCCGTCGCCGCGGCTCCGCGTGGCGCGCAGGGCGGGGACCGTCTCGCTGCGGGCCAGCGCGGCGTACGCCGGGGCACCGAGCAGGTCGAGCAGGCCGTCGGCGGTGAAGCCCGCGGCGAGCAACGCGGCGCGGAGCTCGGCCGCGCGGGCCGACGAGGGGAGGCGGGCGGGCAGACCGGGGGGAAGGCTGGTGGTACTCACCCGCCCATTGTGGCCGCTGCCGCCGCCATTGCCCGCGCCACACGGCCTTCGGCGCGGGCACCCGTCGCCTTCGGGAGCTCCCGCCCGGGGGCCGCACCCCGCAATAGGCCCCGACCGGGCGCAGCTCCGTACGGCCCGGCCCCTCCCCGGACATGCGCCGGGGCGGCCGGGGTCCCGAAGGATCCCGGCCGCCCCGGTGGTTGCGGCGCCGCCGGCAAGGCGGCGGCCCGCGCTGGAACTTCGAGAAGCTCCAGCGATTCTCGAACTTCTCGAAATCCTCTCGAACTTCTAGGACTTCTAGGACTTCGCCGGCGACGGAGTCGTCACCTGGCAGCCCTTCTGGCTGTTCATCGCCTTGTCCAGCCCGCCCGCCTTGAGCTGGTCGAGGGCTTCCTTGCCGCCCTTGGTCGCTTCCTCCAGGCCGCCCGCGACCTCCTTGAGGCCCTCCGCGAACTTGCCCTGGTCCTTGGCGTCGAGGGCGTCCATCTTCGTCTTCAGCGCGGTGTAGCCCGCAGACGTCGACTCGAAGCCCATGACCGCCGCGGCCTGGGTCTTCTCCCCGTCCTTGACGGGCGGAACTCCCGCGTTCGTCAGGGCCGTACCCATCGCCTTGTACGACTCGGACATGGTCCCGAAGGCCGTCGAGTCGGTCGACTGGACCTCCTCGGGCTTGCTGCTCTCGGTCGCCACCCGCTTGATGTCGGCGTTCGCCTTCTCGATCTTTTCGAGCTCGGGCTGCCAGCTGTCGCAGACCTTCTTGGCCCAGGCGTCGGTCTTCTTGTCGCCGTCGTCCCCGCCGCAGCCGGACAGGACGAGCATCAGCACCGCAGCGCCCGATACCGCGGCCGCAAGCTTCTTGTTCACCGGATTGGTCCCTTCGAAGGCTCTCGGCCCGGAAGATACACGCCCACCATCCGGGAAACGCAAAGGCGGACGGACGGCGCGTCAGTCCGCGCCCCCCGTCCGCCATTCGGGCGTACGGTCGAGTCGGGCCGGGTCAGGCCCGCGAGAGCCGTGTCAGGCCCGTGCCGGCCGTCTCAGGAGGAGACCGCCGCCGCCGGGTCGCCCTGCTGGCCCACCCGTTCCGCGGTCGCGCCCTCGCCCGCCCCGTCGTCGCCCACGGCGATGCCGCGGCGCTTGGAGACGTACACCGCGCCGACGATGACGCCGATCGCGAGGACCGCGACGATCGCCCGTACGGTCGGGCTGGCGTCCGCGCCGTAGCTGAACTGCACGATCGCGGGGGCGATCAGCAGCGCCACCAGGTTCATGACCTTGAGCAGCGGGTTGATGGCGGGACCGGCGGTGTCCTTGAACGGGTCGCCGACGGTGTCGCCGATGACGACCGCCTCGTGGGCCGCACTGCCCTTGCCGCCGTGGTGCCCGTCCTCGACGAGCTTCTTCGCGTTGTCCCACGCGCCACCGGAGTTGGCGAGGAAGACCGCCATCAGGGTGCCGGTGCCGATCGCGCCGGCGAGGAAGGAACCGAGTGCTCCGACGCCGAGCGTGAACCGACGGCGATGGGGGTGAGGACGGCGAGCAGCCCCGGCGTGGCGAGTTCGCGCAGCGCGTCCTTGGTGCAGATGTCCACGACGCGCCCGTACTCGGGCTTCTCCGTGTAGTCCATGATCCCGGGGTGCTCCCGGAACTGGCGGCGCACCTCGTAGACCACCGCGCCCGCCGAACGGGACACGGCGTTGATGGCCAGGCCCGAGAACAGGAACACGACGGCCGCGCCCAGGATCAGCCCGACCAGGTTGTTGGGCTGGGCGATGTCCAGGCTGAGGTTCATCTCCCCGGCCGTCTTGGCGCCGACCTCCTTGACCGCGTTCGCGATGGCGTCGTTGTACGAGCCGAAGAGCGCGGCCGCGGCGAGCACGGCGGTGGCGATGGCGATGCCCTTGGTGATGGCCTTGGTGGTGTTGCCCACCGCGTCCAGGTCGGTCAGCACCTGCGCGCCGGCGCCCTCGACGTCCCCGGACATCTCCGCGATGCCCTGGGCGTTGTCGGAGACCGGGCCGAAGGTGTCCATGGCGACGATGACGCCGACCGTGGTGAGCAGGCCGGTGCCGGCCAGTGCCACGGCGAAGAGCGCCAGCATGATCGAGGTGCCGCCGAGCAGGAACGCCCCGTACACGCCGAGGCCGATGAGCAGCGCCGTGTAGACGGCGGACTCCAGGCCGACCGAGATGCCGGCGAGCACGACCGTGGCGGCGCCCGTCAGGGAGGACTTGCCGATGTCCCGGACGGGACGGCGGTTGGTCTCGGTGAAGTAGCCGGTGAGCTGCTGGATCAGGGCCGCGAGCACGATGCCGATGGCGACGGCGACCAGCGCCAGGATCCGCGGGTCGCCGGAGTGCCCGGAGATCGCGGCGTCGTCGACGCCGACGAGCTCCTTGTAGGTGCCCGGCAGGTACGCGTAGACGGCGATCGCGACGAGGACCAGCGAGATGGCGGCGGAGATGAAGAAGCCGCGGTTGATGGCGGTCATTCCGCTGCGGTCACTGCGGCGCGGGGAGACCGCGAAGATGCCGATCATCGCGGTGACGACCCCGATGGCGGGGACGATCAGCGGGAAGGCCAGGCCCAGGTCGCCGAAGGCGGCCTTGCCGAGGATGAGGGCCGCCACGAGGGTGACGGCGTACGACTCGAAGAGGTCGGCGGCCATTCCCGCGCAGTCTCCGACGTTGTCGCCCACATTGTCGGCGATGGTCGCGGCATTGCGCGGGTCGTCCTCCGGAATGCCCTGCTCGACCTTGCCGACCAGGTCGGCGCCGACGTCGGCGGCCTTGGTGAAGATGCCGCCTCCGACACGCATGAACATCGCGATGAGCGCGGCACCGAGGCCGAAGCCCTCCAGGACCTTGGGCGCGTCGGCGGCGTAGACGAGCACGACGCAGGACGCGCCGAGCAGGCCGAGGCCGACGGTGAACATGCCCACCACGCCGCCGGTGCGGAACGCGATCCGCATGGCCTTGTGGGATACCTCGGTCAGGTCCTTGGCGGGCTCGCCCTCTCTGGGGGTGGCCTCGCGCGCGGCGGCGGCGACGCGGACGTTGGCACGGACCGCGAGGCGCATGCCGATGTAGCCGGTGGCGGCCGAGAAGATGGCGCCGACGAGGAAGAAGGCGGAACGTCCCGCCCGCTGCGTCCAGTCGTCGGCGGGGAGCAGGAACAGCAGGAAGAACACGACGACGGCGAAGATGCCGAGCGTGCGGAGCTGCCGGCCGAGGTAGGCGTTGGCGCCTTCCTGGACGGCGGCGGCGATCTCCTTCATGGAGTCGGTTCCCTCGTCGGCGGCGAGGACCTGGCGGACCAGGATCTGCGCGACGACGAGCGCGGCGATGGCCACGGCCGCAATGATGATCACGATGAGCCGATTGTCATCCGTGAGTACTGCGGATGCCAGGTCTGTGGTGCGACCCGGCGCGATAGGGGTGAAGAGCCCCGTCATTCGTCCTCCTTGACGTGATGAGCTCAAGATGTGGACGGATTGTAGGGAGCGGGACCAGATCAAAACAGTACGCAGGAAACGGAATTGGCCCGCACTTGCTCCTCACCAATAGATCTGGTCACTCCATTACCCTCGAAAGTGGTAACGGGGCAAAAGCATTGACGCTTGATCACCGATCGGGAAATCCACCGGAGAACGATCACGGAATTGATCTACGGGCACACAAAAGGCCCTGCTCGGCAGGGCCTTGAATAAGATCAGAAGATACGTCGGCACGCGCGGCGGAACATCATCGGCGCCCACCCCAAGGCGCCTCCGACGCCTTACCGGCACCCGCCCGGTCCCCCGTCGCCAGACGACCGGACGCCGAAAACCGCCCGCGACCAAGCCCGACCGGGACACGAAACAGACGGGAAAGCACCAAACCCACGGGGCGGGACGAGAACCCGCCGAGCCCCACGAGAACCCGCCAGCCCCACGGGAACCCGCCGAGCCCCAGCAGACGCCCGCCGGGGACACGAGGGCCGGGGCAGCACGAAAACCCCCCGGTCGGCACAGGGCCACCCGGCGGGTACGTAGCGGTCGGGCAGCGCCCTGTGACCGGCGGCGGTCGAGCCGGAGCCAACCGGCCGGCCCGCCATCCGGGCAACCGCCGGCTACGGCAGTTCGGAGGTCCCCGACACGGGCCAGCTCATCCGGATGGTCCCGCCGGTTTCCCCGCTGATGACCTCGACGTCGTCGACCAGGCCGCTGATCACGGCAAGGCCCATCTCGTCCTCACCCTCGGTATCGGGGTCCAGGGCGGCGTCTATTCCGGGCACGGCGGCAGCCGGACCGCCGGCCGGTCCGGGCACTTCGTCGCTGACCTCGATGGAGAACACCTTCTCCTCCTCGGTCAGCACCACCCGGACTGGCGCGGTCAGCCCGTTGGTGCGGTGCAGTCCGACGGCACGCGAGCAGGCCTCGCCCACGGCGAGGCGGACCTCGTCGAGGACGGCTTCCTCCACACCGGCCCGCCGCGCCACGGCGGCCGCGACCAGGCGGGCCGTCCGGACGTGTTCGGGCTGGGCGCTGAAGCGCAGTTCAACGGTGGCCATGCGCGTCCCCCTCGGACTACGGGCGTGCCTTACAGGGGCCCGGACCGCTTGTGGCCCGGTACCCCCCGCTCCATCATCGGCCGTTTCGCCGCCGAGCGCCGTCAGTCGGTGGCGTTGACGGCGTCTTCCACCGAGTTGTGGATCGGAAACACCTTGGTCAGGCCGGTGATTCGGAAGATCTTCAGGATGCGCTCCTGGTTGCACACCAGACGCAGCGAGCCCTCGTGCGCGCGGACGCGCTTGAGGCCTCCCACGAGCACACCAAGTCCGGTGGAGTCGAGGAAGTCCACTCGCTCCATGTCGACAACCAGGTGGTAGCTGCCGTCGTTCACCAACTCGACCAACTGCTCGCGCAGCTTGGGCGCGGTATACACATCAATCTCGCCACCGACCTCCACGACCGTACGGTCGCCGACAGTGCGAGTCGACAGGGACAGGTCCACGGATCCTCCAGCACCTTGCTATCGAGCGGCGCCCCCCAGGGGCCTCCCCACCCGGAGGTAGGAGAGGGATTGGCTGCCGCGATGGCATTCAATCACTTACCGGCAGGCGCGCACGACGCCTTCGGACCATTGTCCCGCACGCCGGTGACACACTCGGTTCCAATGGCCAACACTCACCGTCCCGGTCCGCCCACGGCACCCGAGGACGTCAGACCCACCCCCGGCACGGTCCTGGACCGGCTGTCACGGGGGCCTTCCCGGGCTGCGCGCATCACCCATACGGAGCACTTGCCCCCTCGGGAGGGTCGTCATGCGGTCTGGCCCGATCGCATCCGAACTGATGTCGTAGCCGCAATTCAGGCCGCCGGGATCGACCATCCGTGGGAACACCAGGCCGCGGCCGCCGAGCACGCCCTCGACGGGGAGTCCGTGGTCGTCGCCACGGGCACCGCCTCGGGCAAATCGCTGGCCTACCTCGCGCCCGTGCTCTCCGCCCTCGCCGACGGGGCCGAGGCGCCCAACGGCCGGGGCGCGACCGCCCTGTACCTGGCCCCGACCAAGGCCCTGGCCGCGGACCAGCGCCGCGCCGTACGGGAACTGGCCGGCCCGCTCGGAAACGCCGTCCGGCCCGCCGTCTACGACGGAGACACCCCGTTCGAGGAACGCGAGTGGGTGCGCCAGTACGCGAACTACGTCCTCACCAACCCCGACATGCTGCACCGCGGGATCCTCCCGGCCCACCCGCGCTGGTCCTCCTTCCTGCGGGCACTGCGCTACGTGGTCATCGACGAGTGCCACACCTACCGGGGCGTCTTCGGCTCCCACGTCGCCCAGGTCCTGCGGCGGCTGCGCCGACTGTGTGCCCGATACGGCTCCGATCCCGTGTTCCTGCTGGCCTCCGCCACCGCGAGCGACCCGGCGACCGCCGCGTCCCGGCTGACGGGCCTGCCGGTGGTGGAGGTGTCCGACGACGCCTCCCCGCGCGGCGAGGTCGTCTTCGCCCTGTGGGAGCCGCCCCTGACCGACCTCAAGGGCGAGCGGGGCGCCCCCGTACGCCGTACGGCCACCGCCGAGACCGCCGATCTGCTCACCGACCTGGTCGTCCAGGGCGTGCGCACGGTCGCCTTCGTCCGCTCCCGGCGCGGCGCCGAGCTGATCGCGGTGATCGCCCAGGAGAAGCTCGCGGCCGTGGACCGCTCCCTGCCCCGGCGGGTCGCGGCCTACCGCGGCGGCTACCTGCCCGAGGAGCGCCGGGCCCTGGAGCGGGCCCTGCACTCCGGCGACCTGCTCGGCCTGGCCGCGACGACCGCCCTGGAGCTGGGCGTGGACGTCTCCGGCCTGGACGCCGTCCTGATCACCGGCTACCCGGGCACCCGCGCCTCCCTGTGGCAGCAGGCCGGCCGGGCCGGGCGCTCGGGCCAGGGCGCCCTGGCCGTCCTGGTCGCCCGCGACGACCCGCTGGACACCTACCTGGTCCACCACCCCGAGGCCCTGTTCCGGCAGCCCGTGGAGGCCACGGTCCTGGACCCCGACAACCCGTACGTCCTGGCTCCGCACCTGTGCGCGGCCGCGGCCGAGCTCCCCCTCACGGAGCCCGACCTCGACCTCTTCGGCCCGGCGGCACGCGACCTCCTCCCCCAGCTCGAAGCGGCGAAACTGCTGCGCCGCCGGGCCACGGCCTGGCACTGGACCCGCCGGGAACGGGCCTCGGACCTCACCGACATCCGGGGCGGCGGCGGACGCCCGGTCCAGATCGTCGAGGCCGCCACGGGCCGCCTCCTGGGCACGGTCGACGAAGAGGCCTCCCACACCGCCGTCCACGACGGGGCGGTCCACCTCCACCAGGGCCGCACGTACCTGGTGAAGCACCTGGACCTGGAGGACTCGGTCGCGCTGGTCGAGGAAGCGAACCCGCCGTTCTCCACGACGGCCCGCGACACGACCGCCATCTCCGTCCTGGAGACCGAAACGGAGATCGCCTGGGGCCGGGGCCGGCTCTGCTTCGGGTCCGTGGAGGTCACCAACCAGGTGGTCTCCTACCTGCGCCGCAAGCTGATCACCGGCGAGGTGCTCGGCGAAGCCAAGCTGGACCTGCCGCCCCGCACCCTGCGGACCCGGGCCGTGTGGTGGACGGTCACCGAGGACCAGCTCGACGAGGCCCGGATCAACCCGGAGATCCTCGGCGGCGCCCTGCACGCCGCCGAGCACGCCTCCATCGGCCTGCTCCCGCTCTTCGCCACCTGCGACCGCTGGGACATCGGCGGGGTCTCCGTCCCGCTGCATCCCGACACCCTCCTTCCGACGGTCTTCGTCTACGACGGCCACCCGGGCGGAGCAGGCTTCGCCGAGCGCGCCTTCCACACGGCCCGCGCCTGGCTGACGGCGACCCGTGACGCGATCGCCGCCTGCGAGTGCGAGGCCGGCTGCCCTTCCTGCATCCAGTCCCCCAAGTGCGGCAACGGCAACGACCCCCTGCACAAGCGCGGCGCCGTCCGCCTCCTCACCCACCTCCTCTCGGAATCCCCACCCCCCACCCCACCGGCAACCCCCTGAGCCCTCCGAACCCCCTGAGCCCTCCGAACCCCCGGGACCGCGCCGGCGGGGGGATGGGCCGACGGGCCGACGGGGAGGAACCAAGGCTTCCCGGGCTCACCGCCGATTGGCTGAATATCGCCCCTGACGCCACCCAAACCGGGACAGCCGCCCCGGAACCACTCCAGCACCCCCCAACCCCTCCCAGGCGGGCCTCCAGGCCGCCCTCAGCCCCTCCCGGACGGCGCGGGCACCATCGGGCCCCACCCAGACGGCGCGGACACCCTCGGGCCCCACCAAACGGCGCGGCACCATCGGGCCCCACCCAGAGGGGACGGGCCCCTCATCGGGACTCCCCGGGTAGCGGTGGGCCCGCGCGGGAGCGCAGCTCCGGTCGGAAGGGGCCCGTCGGGGTGCGGGCGGTGACCTCCGCGACCTCGCCCGTCACCACGCACCCGGTGACCTGCGCGCCCTGCGCCACCGCCACCCGTACCGCCGTGGCGCAGGCGGCCTCCGGGCCGTGGGCCCAGCTCGCGGCCGCGGCGAGAACGGCCAGGTCGGCGGCGGCCGCGGCACGGTGCCGGGAGACCACCGCCTGCCCGAGCAGGAGCACCCCGCCGAACACCGCCATCAGCACGGTCACCACCACGACCCCCCACACCGTGGCCGACCCCCGGTCCCGGTCCCGGGGCCGCAGCCGGCGCTCCCCCGGGCGGCCCCCGCGGCGGCTCACGGCGGCGGCCCGACGGTGTCCTCCGCCAGGGCGACGGCCAGGGCGGTGAGGCGGACCGACAGCGCGGCCGGGCCCGGGGCCGGAGCCGAGACGCGGACCCGCCACAGGTCACCCGTCCGCGAAAGCTCCACCCGTGCCCCGGGCGGGGCCGCCGCCTCGGCCGCCGCCACCGCCGCGCCCGCCGGCTCCGACCGGGCCGCCGCCCGGGCACCGGCCCGAGCGGCGTCCACACACCGGATCTGCGCGGCGGCCGCCATCAGGGCCCACACCAGCAGCCCCGCGAACAGCACCAGCGCCGGAATCACCAGGGCTGCCTCCGCCGTCACGAATCCGCTGTCAGAACGGCGCATCGAGTGCCTTCCCGATGGTCGACTGAAGTGCCGTCGAAACCAGTTCACTCGTCACCACCTTGTACAGAACGGCCGCGAACGCACACGCCGCGATCGTGCCCATGGCGTATTCGGACGTGGACATCCCCGCGTCGCCTCCACGGCCCTTCAGTCGCGCGCGTCCCACCAGTCCCGCCATTGCCGCCCGCATGCGAATCCAGATGATCGACATGACAACCTCCCGTTGATTCAGCTTTTTGACGTGTTCTCAGATCTCGGATGTCGGATGGTCATTCCAGGCGGCCCATTCAGGCGGCCATTTCAGACGGATCTTCAGATGCCCCGCCGGCTGCCCTCAGCTGCCGGAGAGGAGGCCGGAGGCCATTCCGATCACCACCGGTGCCACTCCCAGCACAAGGAAGGCGGGGAGGAAGCACAGGCCCACCGGTGCGGTGACGAGGACCGCCGCCCGCTGCGCCCGGGCCCCCGCCCGGCGCGCGCGGTCCGCCCGGAGCGTCGAGGCGAGCCGGGATACCGGTTCCGCGGCGGGCGCCCCCGTACGCGCGGAGCGCTCCAGGCATTCGGCCAGGGCGCGGGCTCCCGATATCTCCGCCAACCTCCCCCACGCGGCGCCCGGTTCGCCGCCGAGCCGCAGCTCCGCCCCGGCCATCGCCAGCCGTTCGCCCACCGGGCCGCCGAGCGACTCCCCCACCACCTCGGCGGCGTCCACCGGCCCGGCTCCGGCTGCCAGGCAGGCGGCCAACAGGTCGGCGGCGAACGGGAGCTGGCGCTCGGCCTCCCTGAGGTCCGCCCCCGCGGCCGGCCGTCGCCGCGCGAGCCACCCGCGGACCGCGAAGCCCGCCGCGCAGCCGGCCGCCACGCCCGCGAGCCCGCCGATCAGCACCCAGGCCGCCGCCAGCGCTCCGGCCGGCCCGGCCCAGGTCGTCAGCGCCGCCCGCAGCCGGGGCCCGGACAGCGGTCGCCTGCGCGCCGCCTCCACCGCGAGCAGGCGGGTGAGCCGGCGCCTGGCCGCCCGCGCCCTGATCCGCGCCGCCACCAGCGACGCCGCGCACAGCGCCGCCGCCGCGAGGCACAGGGCCGTCCCCAGCCTGTGGATGGCGAAGCCGTCCATCACCGCTCCCCCGCCCGTACGATCCGCCGGCACCACAGCAGCCCCAGTGCTTCCAGCACCGCGCCCGCCAGCAGGCAGCCCCATCCCACCGGCGTGTGCAGGAGCACGCGCAGCGGGTCGGCGCCCAGAGCAGTACCGATCAGCAGGCCGACCACCGGGAGCAGGGCCAGTACCGCTGTCGTCGATCTCGCTCCCGTGAGCTGGGCGCGCAGTGATTCCTCCCGGTCCCGCTCCGCCCGCAGGGCCCCTTCCAGCCGGTCCAGTCCGGCGGCCAGCCCGGCTCCGCCGTCCACCGAGACGCGCCAGCAGGCCGCCATCGCCGCCAGCCCCTCCGCGCCGGGCTCCCGTGCCGCCTGCCGCAGTGCTGCGACAACGTCCCCGCCGAAGGCCGCGGCCGCCAGGACCCCGGTCTCCGCGGCTCCCGGCCCGCCGGGGCCCGACACCGTGCGGCGCATCGCCTCGCTCAGGGCCCGGCCCGGCTGCGCCCCGGCGCGCAGTTCGCCCACCACCGCGCCGCACAGGGCCACCACTTCGGCGGCCCGCGCCGTCCTGGCCCGCGCCCGCTGCCCGGCCCGCAGCCACCGGCGCACCAGCGGTACCGCCGCGGCCCCCGCGAGCAGCGGGATCACCGACCCGCCCAGCAGCGCGAGCACCAGCCCGGCCCCGAGGCAGGCCCACTCCCGGCTCCGTGCGGCCCGGACCCGGACTCCGGCCGCCAGGCGCTCCCACGGCGCCGGCCCCGCCGCTGCCGGCCGCCCCGGCCCGGCCAGCACCGTCCTGGCCCGCCGGGACACCCCGTCGGCCCCGGCCAGCGCCCAGGCCGCCGCTCCCGCGCACAGCACTCCGGCGAGCACCGGCAGCGGCGCCACCGCCGCGGCGCTCACCGGGCACCTGCGAGCAGCGGGCGCAGCCGCTCCCAGCCCCGGTCACGTACGAACCCGCGGGCGCCCCAGCGCAGCGCCGGCACGGTGACCACGAGCCCGGCGGGGTCCCGCTCCAGGACGTGCACCTCGGCGACCCGGCGCCGGCCGGTCCGGTCCCGTACGAGGTGGACCACCAGGGTCAGGGCCGCCGCCAACTGGCTGTGCAGGGCGGCCCGGTCCAGCCCGGCGGCCGTCCCGAGGGCCTCCAGCCGGGCCGGCACATGGGCGGCGGCATTCGCGTGGACGGTGCCGCAGCCGCCTTCGTGACCCGTGTTGAGGGCGGCCAGCAGGTCCGCGACCTCGGCGCCCCGGACTTCGCCGACGACGAGCCGGTCCGGCCGCATCCGCAGCGCCTGGCGGACCAGGTCGGCGAGGGTGACCTGACGACTTTTAGGAACAGTTCGACTGTCTCAGTGGCATCTATGTCTCAGTCGAACCCGCCATACTGCCTGGCCGCCCTCTGGAACCCCGACGCTCGTGGTGTCTCACAGGCTTTACCCGGACTTGACCCGTGGTGAACGGGGGAGCCGGAGATGACAGATTCGAACTGACATGCGATGATGACCATGGTTTCAAAAAACACACCTCGAATGAGGTATGGTTTTTGAAACCACGGTTGTCTGGAGGGGATGTGCAGAACCTGGATCCCGAGCGGTGCGTGCAGCGACTCGCGCAGCTCGATTTCTCGACTGACCTGTTCCACAACGCGCTCGACCTCGCCGCTGCGGACATCCGCAGTTGCACCGACTTCGACGCGCCGGCCATGCGCGGCTTCATGTTCTGGAGCCGTACCAATCGGTACCTCGCCGAGGCTCTCGATCCGGACGGGTGGAAGCACACGTCGCGGGACAGCATCCTCCGGATGATCCACCCCAGCACGAGTCACGCGGTCACGGCGATCAGCGCCCAGGGAGGCGTTGGTGACCTGAACGCCCGCGTGAAGTCGAAGAACCCGAAGGGTCCGGCCATGGCTCGCCTGGTCGAGAGGAACGGTCAGTTCTCGTTCCTCTCGCACGACGAGGCTCTCTACGGTCGCGAGCTCGACCAGATCCCAACCTGGTGCCTGCTCTACAAGTGGGACGAAGGAGTGATCTCAGCCGAGCTGTCGCTGCCGATCAAGATGAACGGGAAGTTCGTCGATGAGTGGCTGGAGCGCATCCCGCTCGCGCTGCCCGACCTCGGCGATCCCGGTGCGGACATCGCGCTTCTGGACGATCCGGGCGACGACAGCGGCCCGGAGGTCGTCGTGGAGCTGCTGGGGGGCTGACCGAAGAGTGAGAAGTGCGGACGTGGGAGTTGAGGAAAGTGTTCACCCCTGAGCGGTTGGTGCTGGCCCGTAAGAGGCGCCGGATGACGTTGGCTGAGCTGGCCCGTAGGTCGGGGTTCTCGGCGCAGAGCATCACTGCCTTCGAGAACCACCGCAAGACGCCGTCCCCGGAGACGCTTTCCTCCCTTGCAGCCGCTCTTCACTATCCCGTCGCGTTCTTCGAGGCATCGCCGGCGTCACAGTTGCAGCTGGACGCGGTCAGCTTCCGTGCACCGTCCAAGATGACGGCCGCAGAGCGTGACAGCGCTTTGAGTTCAGGGGCTGTAGCGATCGCGCTCAACAGCTGGCTGGCGGGGCTGTTCAAACTACCGAAGCCCAACCTGCCCACCTACCCGCACCTTGCCCCGGAGGCCGCTGCCGAGCAGGTAAGGGCCGCGTGGGGTCTCGGAGAGGCGCCACTCCCGAACACGGTTCATCTGCTGGAGGCCAACGGCGTACGTGTGTTCTCTCTCCCGTCGGACTGCCTGGACATCGACGCTTTCTCGACCATCAACGCAGGCACCCCCTATGTCTTCCTGAACACCCGCAAGACCGGGGAACGAGGACGCTTCGATGCCGCCCACGAGCTTGGCCACCTCGTGCTGCACTGCGAGCACCGCATCCCGCATGGGCGGGACTCTGAGGGTGAGGCCAACGACTTCGCATCTGCGTTCCTCATGCCACGTGCCGGCATCCTCGCCCAGAGACTTCATAACGCGTCTCTCGACCGGATACTGAGCGCCAAGCGCAAGTGGGGCGTCTCAGCTATGGCGTTGACCTATCGACTGCACAAGCTTGGGTTGCTCTCGGAGTGGCGCTACACACAGACCGTCAAGGAGCTTGCACATCGTGGGTACCGCCGCGACGAGCCTGACTCCTCTGTGGTCCGCGAAAGCAGTCAGCTGCTCGCAAAAGTGTTCGAGACGTTGCGCCAGCCACTGGATATGTCCCCGGCAGATGTCGCGGCGGAGTTGAGCATCTACCCTGAGGAACTCAACGAGTACGTCTTCGGCCTGGTACCCATTGGCGTCGATGGAGGCGGCGAGCAGTCGGCACCTGTACGGCCCGACCTGCGCCTGGTCAAGGGGTAGCCGGCGCGGCTGGCCACCGCAGAGCTAAGCAACGACCCGCTCTCGACTCAGCACGCGAACATCGGCACAGGCTGAGCCTTCCCGGAAAGACGTGACACATGAAGCTCCTGGGTGTGGTTGTCTCATCAGGCGCGATCTACTACGGGGCGCTCGCTGTTCCCGATGCGGCCCAGGGCATCTCCCACATCGCTGGTACTCCTGAACGGCTACTTCCGGCAGCCGGGTTGACTGGAGCTCAACGGCTGGCTGACACGCACCAGCGGCTCGCCCAGGACATACGGGTACTACAGCCCGATGCCGTGACGGTAGTAGCTACCCGCAAGAACAACCAGTGGGTCTACCGCGACGCCTTCGAGCGCATCTCCATGATCTCGGCACTCATGCTCACCTGTGTCGAGCAGGGGATCCCGGTCGAGGAGTGGACCACCGAGCGGATCGGAAAGCTCGTCAACACTCCCGCGCTCAAGCTCGCCTCCTTCGACCACAAGGCTGTCGGGTTCGAGCGGATCCCCACCTACTGGAATGTTGGGCGTGGACCGGCATTTGCCGCGGCCATGGCATACGCCACTGAGACCCGCAGCACGAGTGGCGAGGGACAGGGTTCTTGAACGAGCAGCGCGAAAGGCCGCTCGTTCTGGACTACGAGTGCCTCCACAGCATGCCCAACGGCCTGCGCGAGGTTCGGGTGTGGCTGGACCCTGTGCTGGAAACGTGGCTGGTCGGTAAGCGCATCGACCTGTCCGAAGTCCAGGGCGCGGACTTGGTGGAGCCCCGAGTCATGGAAATGATCAGCCACCCGAACGTGGTGCCGGTGCGTTCTGTCGCCACGATCCCCAGCTACAGGCCCCCCATGCAAGTAGTGGAGGTGTTCATGCCCTACTACGAGTTGGGCAGCATCACCGACGCCCTACTGAGAGGCGAGCGCTTCACTGCGGCGGTGTCCCTGCGGATCATGCGAGCGGCCCTGCAGGGTCTGACGGAGATGCATGAGCGCCACGGAATCCTGCATCGTGACCTTAAGAGCCCGAACCTATTCCTTACCGGGGACGCCAACACGGTCAAGATCGGCGACCTTGGCCTTGCCGGCACAATGGATTCCATGGGCAAGGCGCCCTACGTGAACGCACCGCACCTGTACGCCCCGCCCGAGCTGCTGATCGGGGACGGACTCACCCGCTCCTCCGATCTGTACTCACTCGGTGTGGTCCTTCTCGAACTGCTCAGGGGCAGATTCGACTACGACGCATACACGACCACGGACGTCGTGGATGCCCTCCTTGCTGGCCGGCCGCCCCTACGCCCGGAGGACTCAGCCTTGCCTGCATGGGTGTGCAAGTCATTGCGCAAGCTGGTCCTGAAGGCCACAGACCCTGATCCGGCGCGTCGCTTTCAGACCGCCCGGGAGATGAGCGACCAGATTGCCAAGATCCGCATCGCGGACTGGCAGGAGGCCGACGGGCAGATTTGGGAGGCTCCGTTCCTCCGAAACCCAAAGAACCGTGTACGAATTACGGCGACGCCCTCCAAGGGGGGCGGGATCACCCTGAGCACACAGCGCCACAAGACAAGGTCATGGCGGCGAATCGGACAGGACGTGACGGTGCCAAGCCTGGATCACCGTGACGCGCGTGCGGTGTTCGAGAGCGCCAATAGTCTGGCCGTCAGCTGACGGACGGCGAAGTCGACGGCCTGTCCCTCCTGCCGTGACAGGCCGTTGGTGGCTGCGGTCTCCGCAAGTTCCGCAGCCTCATACTCTGCATCGCTGCCCGCGCCTACCGGCACCAAGGCGCCCAGCCGGGCGAGCTCCCACATCTCGGCCCGCACCCGCCCCGCGTCGACGCCGCCTCGCCGGATCATGGGAGCGAGTACCGCGCGCCAGCTGCCTACATCCTCGCGAACCACGCCTTCCCAGAGCTGCTCCACAAGCACTTCGGCCGCCCATGCATGCCGCGGCACGCGCCCCCTGGGCAGACGGGAAATGCAAGACACCAACAGAGCGCCCTGAGGCGAGAGCGCCTCCATAGTCGGCTCCTCCTCGGTGCGGGGTCATAACAGATTTAACAGTCTTGAGAGAAGTCGTCTTTTCAGCGTGCCGGACAGGCCGTACGCCCGCAAGACTCACACCCATGACTTATTGCACACTTGTTCTAATTGGCGAGGTTGTGACGGCAGAGGGTGTGGCTCCCTCCTGTGACTGAGCGCTAGAACTGTCCAATGAGCACTGGACTTGTCGTGCTGAGCATTTGAGTTGGCGGGCAGGGCAGCCCCCACCCGGGCTGGGCGAGGCCTGGACCTGATGGAAAATCGATCCACGGCCCTGCGTTCGAAGGGCGAGCATGCGGGGCTGCGCCACGCTGAGCGGAGGTTCCGTGGGTTCCAGAGACGCCGACATCGACTTCACGTTCACCCACCCGACCACCGCGCGGGCGATCGTGGATGCCCTCGCCGCGGTGGGCTGGTCGGTGGACGACCCTGCCGGGGGTGTCACCCACATGATCAACGACGCGGACGACATGTACGAGTGGTACGCCAGCTCCCCCGGAGACATCGACGAGGTGCTGGCACGCCTGGACGCGCCCGGCAACCTGCCGTACACCGTGGCCATCAACGTCTACCACCCGGAAGCCGGGACCGGCGGGATGTTCATGCTGATGCCCGGCCGCAAGGAAGTCCTGTTCTCGCCCAGCATCGACCGCCGGCACATCCCGGCGGCGCCTGCGTTCACCGACCTCGCCTGGTACCTGCACGCGCTCGTGCCGGCCCTCGTCACGACGGGGCTCGAAGGGTACGAAGCCAAAGAGATGAAGCACTGAGTTGGTGTTCTCTGGGCTGCGATGGTCTGCGGCATGCAGCGGTCTGACTGGCTGAGTGGCTTCGCGTCGTCTGAATCGCGCATGATCGAATCTCTTTGGATTGATCGTGGGATGGTGTGATGTGGAGGACTGGCGGACCGATCCGACGTTCGCGATGTGTCGGGCGCTGGTGGACGGGGCGGATCTGGCCTCGTTCGCGGGAGGCCCGTTCGACGTCCGGGCTGTCGTGGCGACCATCCGGCCCGGGACCTTCGAGGGAGCCGCTCTCGACGACCTTCCCTGGGGAAACTTCCCTCACGGGGAGAAGGCCCGGGAGGCCGTTCGCCTGCTGCACGCCGGGGACGAACCGGCACGTAACTTGATGGGTGTCCTGATCGGCATGTGCGCCGACGACAGCCGGGCCGCCGCCGCTCTCGCCGTCCCGTTCCTGATCCGGATCGCCACCGACCCCCACCATCGACACCGCGCCGATGCCCTCGGTGGTCTCGCCGCCCCGGCCCGCGCCCGCTACTTCGGTGTCGCCTTCCGCGACGAACTTCTCCTCCATCGCTCCGGCCCCCAGCACGATGGCTACGACGACTACGGCGTCGAGGTGACCGGCTACCCGGCGGGCTGGTCGGTGGCCGCCGCCCGAGCGGCGATCACCACCGGAGCCCCCACGCTCCTGCCTCTCCTCGATGACTCAGACCCCGCCATGCGCATCGACGCCTCCTACGCGCTCGCCACCGCGGCCGACCCCGGGCATACGGTTCGAGGCGCCTTCGCTACCCGGTTCGCCATGGAGCAGGACCCCATGGTCCGGGCTGCCTTGGTTCTCGCCACGGCAGAGAGCACACGTACCCACCCGTACGAGCCGGCCACCGCCTGGATCCGTGAGCTGTGGCAGGACCAGGCGCAGGCACCTGAAGTCCGCCTTGCCGCCGCTATCGGCTGGCTCTGCCTCACCGCCGAACCCGTCCCCGATGCCCTGCACGCCGCCGTCGAAGCCCTCGCCACCGAAGAACGCGCCCGTGCCATGGACGCCCTGCCCTGGATGGCCGCCGCTGGACGCGGCGTGCCGGGACTCCTGGACTGCGTCCGCCGCATGCTCCATCCCGAAGCGCCCGAACCCTCCGATGACCCCTGGGCCTGACTGCCCTGAGCGACGAATGCCCAGCGTGTGCCGCCGAACCTTGATGGGCGCGACTTCGTGACATCGAAGGTTGGGCGCGGCAGGGCATCTCCCCTGGAATCTTGGTCGCTGGCGTATGCCCTGAACTGCAACGATGGCTGAATGAATGCCAATGACTCGTGGGAATCGGTGCCAACTGTCAACGTCCGCCTGTGGCGCTCCGACGCCGTTGTGCTGTTCGACTGGCTGATGAGCACCGATCTGAACGCCGTGCCGATCACGCATCCGGCACAGAAGCAGGCGCTCGTAGACCTGCTGGGCCGCTTCGAGTGGGCATGCGACGTCGACATCACAGGCTCCACCTCCGAGGAGATCGCCGCTGCGCAGGAAGAAGTGGCCAAGGACATGGGCTGGTAGGACACCCCGACCAAACTGGGATGGCACACGCTCAAGGCTCGGTGTCATAGGACAGTTGTGACCGAGCGTGATACCTGGCCCGGATAAACAACTCCGATGCTCGGCTGCCAGGGCGTCGCCTAACGTCGCGGCATGACGATGATCTACGTACTGGATGGCAAGCGGATCCACACGCTGGAGGACTTCTGGCTGGTCATAGGCGAGGCGGTCGATGGCCCGGGCGGTTACTTCGGGCGGAACCTCGATGCCTTCAATGACTGCCTGACGGGTGGATACATGGACTTGGAGGACGGGGAAGACTTCGTCTTCGAGTGGCATGACCACGCTCACTCCCAGCAGGCCCTCGGATACGCGGAGACAGCCCGCCAACTGGAGATTCGTCTTGAGCGCTGCCACCACACGAACCGCCCCAGGGTGGCCAAGGAGCTCGCCGCGGCGCGTGCCGGCGAGGGGCCGACTGTGTTCGATTGGCTCGTCGAGATCTTCGACCGGCAGGTGCCCAGCGCTCTGGCGCTGCGCTGATCCCCTCGGGGTGACCCACGGCTAAGGCGCGGTCGCACTGCTCGGCAGGTGCGGGCGGCGCAGCTTGCCCGTGGGGCCGCCATCGGGCCGATTCTGAGCATCGGAGTTGTCCATCCAGGCCAGGTGCCGCGCTCGGTCACACCTCCGCCTGAGGTAGCTTCCCGTCTTTCGGCATGTTCGTGATCATCAATGCCCTCTTGCGGATCAGGCCCGCGCCGGCTTGCAGCGAGCACGGCCGCGGGCCCGCGCCAATCGGGAGAGGTTTCTCGGAAATCTGTCCCTGTCGGTCCCTTCAGGCTCGTGGCAGGGTGCGCCAAAGGTCCGTGACCAGGCAATTCACCTGATCACGGACCTGGGCGAGTTGCGGGGCTCAGGGGCGGCCCAGGGCCCGAGCGAGCCAGCCAGCTTCGCGCCACTGGTCGGTGTTGAGGGTGCCGCGGGCGTCGATGACCTTGGGGCTGGTGGTGCGGTTGGCGAGCCGCTTGGGGTCGATGTTGGAGTACTGGTGCCACTCGGTGAGGTGCAGCAGCAGGTCCGCGTCGTCGACGGCGGCGATGGGGTCTTCGACGTAGTCGAGCTCGGGGTGGAGCTTGCGGGCGTTGTCGAGGGCCTTGGGGTCGGTGATGGTGACGGTGGCGCCGAGGTCGTGGAGGGCCTGGGCGACGGCGAGGGCGGGCGAGTCGCGGATGTCGTCGGTGTCGGGCTTGAAGGCGGCGCCCCAGATGGTGATCCGCTTGCCGCTCAGGTCGCCTCCGAGTTCCTCGCGGGCGAGGTCGACGACGCGCTGGCGTCGGCGGCCGTTGACCGCGGCGGCTTCGCGGAGCATGTCGACGGCGGGGCCGGCTTCGAGTTCGTCGGCGCGGGTGATGAAGCCTGCGAGGTCCTTGGGGAGGCAGCCACCGCCGAACCCGAGGCCGGGCCGCATGCCGTGGCGGCCGATGCGGTGGTCGTGGCCGAGGATGTCGGCGAGCTCGGCGACGTTGGCACCGGACTTCTCGCAGACCTCGGCCATCGCGTTGACGAAGGAGATCTTCGTGGCGAGGAAGGAGTTCGCGGCGCCCTTGGCGAGCTCAGCGGTCGCCCAGTCCGTCACGATCGTCGGCGTCCCCGACTCGATGATCTTCGCGAACGCCTGCCGCAGCACAGTCTCGGCCCAGGAGTGGTCGCGTTTGAAGCCGAGGACGAGCCGGTCGGGGCGGAGGGTGTCGTCGACTGCAAAGGATTCGCGGAGGAACTCGGGGTTCCAGGCGACCTCGATGAGGTCCTTGGCGGGGGCGTACTCACGCAGGATCTCCGCGACCTGCGGTGCGGTGCCGACCGGGACGGTGGACTTGACCGCGATCACGGCCGGGCCGGTCAGGCCGGGGGCCAGGCGGCGGGCAGCGTCGAAGAGGTGGGTGAGGTCGTAGGCGTCGGTGCCGGGCTGGTTCGGGGTGCCGACCCCAATGAAGTGCAGGTCGGCGAAGTCGGCGGCCTCGCCGTAGGAGGCGGTGAAGCGGAGCCTGCCACTCGCAGTGTGTTTGGCGAGGAGGTCGTCCAGGTCGCGTTCGAAGAACGGGGCCTTGCCGGAGTTGAGGGTGTGGACCTTGTCGATGTCGGAGTCCATGCCGAGGACTTCGTGGCCGAGCTCGGCCATGCAGGCGGCGTGGGTGGCGCCGAGGTAGCCGCATCCGATGACGGTCATCTTCATGAGCGTGGGTGTCCCTTCGGGTGGGGCCGCCGCTGGCGGCCCCACCCTGCCCCGCCCGCAAGGGCGGGGTGATCAGGAGGGCCTGGCGGCCAGAGAGCGGTAGATCCCGTCCCGGATGAACGGCGGGATCGTGAGGATGTCGAGGTAATCGGGGGCGAAGAACTGCAGCTTGACGCCCTCGGCGAGAAGGAGGTCCGACTCGTCGCCGTCCCAGGAGGCGGCGAAGAAGGTGATGATCTGCCCGGAGCCGCGATAGTCGGTGATCTCGAACAGTTCGGTCAGGTTCTCGGGGATCAGACCCGCTTCTTCATCGAGCTCGCGAACGATCGCGTCGGCGGGGGATTCCCCGGGGTCGCAGCCGCCACCCAGGACGGACCAGTGGGCGGGCCAGGCGATCTCGGGGAGGTCGTCCCGGAGGTGGAGGAGGACTTCGCCGCGGCGGTTGGTGATGATCGCGACGGCTCCACGGGCGGCGGCCGGCTCCTCGGTGGCAGATGTCTCGGAGTGCATCCCCTCACCGTAGTAACCGAGTTGAGGATCATGCCGCCGCCCTCACCGTCTGGTCAGAAAACCAGGCGGCTGCCATGAGGGCCTGCATGCGGGTCCGGTCGAAGCGTCCGCCGGGCTGCAAACCCCCCTCGAGGAGGGGGCGGAACGCGGGCGGGGCATCGGTCAGGGCCATGCGGATCTGAGTGTCGGCCCAGGTGGAGAGGTTGCCGTTGAGCCATGAGGGGACCGGGGAGGCGAAGCCGAGCTTGTCCCGGCTGGCCCAGACCTCCTTCGGCAGCCCCAGCGCCTTCGCGGCGTCCCGCAGGATCCGCTTGCCCTGGGCCGGGTCGGTGATCTTGTAGTCGACGGGCAGTCGGTAGGAGAACTCGACCAGGTCGCGGGCGAGGTAGGGGGACCGGCGTTCGAGCGCGTAGGCGGAGGCGAGCTTGTCGCTGGTCATCACCAGCGGTCTCCAGGCCGTCGCCAGGTCCGCCAGTGTCAGGCCGCGGGCCAGGTCCCCGCCCGCGCGGGCCATCGCGTCCGCGACGAGCTCGCGGAGCCGCCCGTCAGGGTCGGGGCCGCGAAGGATCAGCCGGGTGACGGCCTCCGACGGGTCCAGGGGCTCCCCGGCGGCGTGCATGAGCTTGGCGGCCAGCGGCCGGTAAGCCTCCAGCCCGGCGCCGAGGACGGCGTCGGGGCCGAAGAGGATCAGGGCCTGGCGGACGTAGCCCATCAGGAACTCGTCCGGTCCCAGCCCGCCGATCGCGACCCGCAGGCCGAGGTCGGAGATCTCCCGGTAGGCCATGTGCTCCGAGAAGGTGGAGGCGTTGCCCATGGGGTAGTCCAGGGCCCGCATCATGTGCGGCAGCGCGGTCGTGAAGTCGACGTGGTCGGGCTCGACCACCACCAGTTCGGCCTTGATGTCCCGGGCGATGATCGCGGCGGTGGAGGACTCGTCGAGCCGGTCCTGGCCCGGGTAGCGGACGGTGACGCAGACCGGCGGCCGCATCAGGTAGGCCAGCACCGCCGAGTCCAGCCCGCCCGAGAGAAGGAGGGCGAAGTCGCAGGCCGGAGACCTGAGCGGGATCTGATCGGCCAAGATCGTCGAGAACCTGGCCAGGGCCTCTTTGTAGGTGCCGGTGAACGGGGCCCGGTCCTCCAGGTGCCACCAGGTCATCTGGTCGAGGGAGCCGGTGGTGACGTCGAAGGACAGCAGCGCGGCCGGCGCCAGCAGCTGGATCCCCTGGAACGGGGTGTCCACCCCGGTCGGGGTCTCGATCGCGGTGACCTCCGGCCGTAACACCAGCGGCGCCGCCCCATAGCCGGTCAGGGTGGTCACCTCGGAGGCGAACGCGAGCCGGCCCCCGTCGAGCCGCCAGTAGAGCGGCTTCTCCCCGAGCCGGTCCCGGGCCAGGAACAGCTTCGCGACCCGCGGGTCATAGACCGCGAGGGCGAACATGCCGTCCAGGCCGTCCAGGCAGGACGGGCCGATCTTGACCCAGGCCCGCAGCAGGAAGTGGGCATCCGACTCCCGGTCACGGACCTCGATGCCCCAGGCGGTCGCCTGGGACCGCCAGTTGTAGATCTCTCCGTTGAAGGCCAACACCAGCCCGGTGTCCCGGTCCAGGTAGGGGCCGGGCATGGCCTGCGGGTCCACGATCAGCAGCGTGTTCATGGCCAGCACCGCCCGCCCGTCGCTGCTGGCAGCGTGCATGGTGCCGTCCGGGCCGCGGTAGTGCTGCGAGGCGCCCATCGCGGCGACGGTCTTCTCGTGCCGGATGGCATCGCCTCCGGCCAGTCCTGCGATTCCGCACATCTGGTTCACCCCCGAGCGTGAAGTCGTGGTGCCTGGCGGCGGCCACCACCGGGAGCCCGTCCCGGCGGTGGCCTGAGCCCTCATCACACCGGCCAGGGGATCAGGCGGGGAGGGCTCGCAAGGGGGCTCACAACTCGCGAACCAGGTTCACCCAGGGTCCGCAGGGCAATACCCTCAGTGCCTCACGGTTCGGGAAGCCGTACGACTTTCCGTGCCCAGCCGGAATCGGTACGACTGAAAATGCTCCAGTCGCCGCCGATCCGGCCCCATAGCGTTTCCTCGTCAGCAGCCACCGTGCCGCTGACCTGGTGGAAAAGGGGACTGAAGGTGGCGTCGACCAGCCGTCGGAAGCGTCCGCCGAACGCGGAGCTCGCCCGGCTCATCGAGACCTGCGGCGCGAGCCACAAGTCCCTGGCCCTGCGGATCAACCAGCTCGCCAAGCAGGCCGGAGTCGAGACCGACTACTCGCATACCTCCATCGCGAACTGGTGCCAGCGGGGCATGATCCCCAAGTGGCCGGTCCCCACCTTCCTCACCCAGGCGATCGGGGAACGGCTGGGACGCCCGGTGGCACTTGGCGAAATCGGTATGGGCGAGGCTGAGACACCGGATACGAGTGTGGGGTTGGATTTCCCCAGGGACCGTGCAGAGGCGGTCCGTGTGGCCACCTCGTTCTGGAGCTTCGTGAACCGCCGCGACTTCCTGGCCGGATCCGGCTTCGCCGTATCCGCGTTCACCACCCCCGTGACCCGCTGGCTGGTCACCCCCGCCGACGACGGCGCCGACCACAACGGCGGCAAACAGGTCGGCCGCGCCGACCTCGACGAACTCCGCGACGCTGCCGACGAGGCCCGCCGCTGGGACTCCAAATACGGAGGCGGGAACTGGAAAGCCAACTCCGTCACCGTCTGCCTCCAGGAACGGGCCGCCCCGCTCCTGCGTGGCTCCTTCACCGACGACGTCGGCCGGTACCTGTTCTCCGTCACCTCCGAGCTGTCGCGCCTGGCCGGCTGGACCGCCTTCGACGTCGGCCAGCACGACGTTGCCCAACGCCACTTCATCCAGGCCCTCCGCCTCGCCCGGGCGGGCGGCGACGTCCAGCTCGGCTGCTATGTCCTGACGACCATGGCGATGCAGTCGCTGCTGCGGGGCTTCCCCTCCGAGGCCGTCGATATGGCCCAAGGCGCCTTCGAACGCGCCAAGGGCCAGGCTGCCCCGCGTGTCCTGGCCTTCACCAAGCTCATCGAAGCCCGTGCTCACGCCCGCGAGAACAACGCCAGGGCCGCCTCACGGGCCCTGGCAGCGTCCGAGGACCTCATCAGCCAGGCAGACCAGACCGTCGGGGACGAGCCGGCCTGGATCGACTTCTATCACCACGCCCGCCTGTCCGCGGACGCGGCTGAAGTCTTCCGCGACCTGAAGAACCCCAAGGCTTCCCTGGCCTGGAACCAGCGGGCCGCCGCCATGCCCTCAGGGGTGTTCACCCGCTCGGTCGGGATGCGGCTGGCGATCGTGGGGACGGCCCATCTCCAGGCCCGCCAGCTCGACCAGGGCCTCGAGCTGGGCCACCGCTCCGTCGACATCCTCGCCCGCGTCCAGTCCAGCCGGGCCAAGGACTACGTCCGCGAGTTCAACACCGCTCTCGCCCCCTGGCGCCGCGAGCCGGCCGTCCGCGAATTCATTCACCGCGCCCGCACCGAACTCGGCGTCGCCGCCTGAAGTCAGTGCCGCGATGGCGTGGCGTCATCAGTCCCAACCCGACTGGATTGGAAACCCCTGAACGATGTATCTACTGAACAGCGTCCACGACCACCGCAACATCGGCGAAGTCTCCAAAGAGCAACTCAACCTCCTCATCGCCTTCCTCTCAGATGAGGATGACCCGGAACCAGGCATGTATGTCGACTACGACGTACTCAAAGACCTCACCGCCATCGGAGCCGACCGAATGCTCATCGGCATGCTGGAAAATGCCCTCGGCCACCACTCCTGGATGAGGTTCACCTGGTCCACCAAGCCCCCATTCGAGCCGTTGATCCAGGTGGTGCCTGCCACTCCTGGCCGTAGGCGTGGCAGGGCCTGACGCGGATCCGCAAGTTCATCAACCGCACCCGCACCGAACTCGGCATCGCCGCCTGAGCTGCCGTTCACCTCTTGGGCGGCTTCTTGGCCAGTGAGGGATGAAGGCCCAGCAGCAGGCGCGGTCGCTCGTCCCACTTCGGCATTGGCTGGCCCACATACTCGGCGGCGGCTTCGGCCGTGACCCTGACCACCGAGGTGAAGAAGTTCCGGCAGTCGATCGCATCGGTCAGCCGGAGTGTCGGGTCGGCCTTCAGCTTGGCGGATGCCTTCGGATCACGGACCGCGGTCAGGATCGGGAGGGCGTGAACGGTCGCATGGCCATGGGCGACGTCGTGGCGGATCCGCAGCCACATCCCGATCACATCAACCACGTGCTGGGGATTCACCTGAACCGGACCGCTGCCCTGCCCACCTCGCTGTTGCCACGCCCAACTCGGTTGGGGATCGAACCCTGCCCTCTTCAGCAGTGAAATCGTCTGAGCGGCATCTGGTGTGGAGAACCTTTCCACCGCGCCATCGAAGTCGGACCTCCACTGCCTCATCGCCGCTGCCAGGAGGGGCCGTTCAGAATCCTCGCCCATGTCGGTGAAGGTCGCGTCCCGCAAGGCCGTGGCCAAGTCCTGAACGAACGCCTGCCAGGCAGCGACGGTCATGACTATGGCGCCACGGTTGATCGAGGTCTCAGCATCGCGCCGTCCGCGTCCACCGTTCCCTGCGGCCCGGTGAGCCTTTTCAAGGTTCTTGCAGTGCTTGATCGCGTTTGCGTAGTTGCCCACCGCGGTCTGAACGTCCACCTTCTGCCCCCTCTGCAACCGTTGGGGACCCATCGTCGCGGACCTCTGCGGATTGAGCCCCGCGTTCGAAGCCACCCCTTGATCCGGTTGCCGCGTGCTTCCCCCCTCCCTCCTCGAGGGGGGAAGCACGGACGAGCGTCCCCGGTGGCGGACGGACCTATGTGCTCAGCCGTCCGTTCGAACGGGATCCGGCTCCGTGGCCGGGGCAGGGAGGGAGGCCAGACGGCGGCTGCTGCCGAGCTTCTTCTTCAGCGCCAGGTTCTCGTGGTAGAGGTTGGCGGTGACCGCGGCCAGCGCATCGAGCTTGCCGAGGGCTTCGGTGACCTGGGCCTTCGCCTCTCGCAGTTGGCGGCGGAGGTCGGCGATCGTCTCGTCCCGCTGCACTTCGCCGGGGCTGCGGAGGACCGGCCGGGCGACCTTGGCGTCCCACTCGGCCAGGATCTCCTCGGCGCGGTGGACCGTCGCATGGCTGACCTGGGCCTCGCGCGCGAGGGCCTCCTTGGTCAGGGCGCCGTTGGTGTGCAGGGGCTCGCCGGCCAGCAGCCGAGCCATGGCCTCACGAAGCTTCGTTGCGGTCGCGGCGGATACCGGCATCAGCGGTCACCTTCCAGGGTGGCGAAGTGTGCGGTGACCGACTGGACCTCGGCGAGACGGATCTCGATGGATTCGCGCCGTGGCGGGGACAGCCGTTCGCGTCGCAGGGTGTCTTGCAAGTCGCCCTCTTCGGCGATCCAGTAGGGGGCGTTCTTCAAGGTCAGTACCGAGTTACGGCACTTTCCGGGCTGGCAGGCACCGAGCAACGGCTGCTTGCCCCGTTGCTCGGCCGGCAGCTGGTTTTGGCACTCGGCGGTCGATGCCTGCCACATGCAGTGGTTGATCGTGCCGAAGTGGAGCTGGGCGAACTCGTCCCGCAGCAAGCTCACCTGCATGCGTTCGTCCGCGATCTGTGCTTGGAGGTGCGGGTCGCTGTCCATGGTCTTGAGGACCTTGTCCAGGCCGGCGTGGAACTTGGCGGCGCCGGGGCCGACGGCGACCGGGCCGCCCTGCCGGCGGGCTTTGAGGAGGTCGACGAGCTTGCGGGCAGCGGCCAGCTCGAGCTGGTTGTCGAACTCCCTGCTCCAGTTCTTGTCCATCCTGCCGTAGCCGGCAGTGACCCGGTTGGCGAGGGCTCGGCGGGCGGCGTGCTTGAGCTGGATTCCGAGCGCGATCTCCCCGTCGGGCTGCTGGGCGGTGATGATCGCCATGGTCTTGCGGAACATGTGCGGCCGCACCAGCCCTTCAGGGATGGGCTCCAGTCCTGTCCGGTCCAGCGTCTTGTTGATGTTCTCGATGAAGAAGTCGATGTCGCGGAAGGCGTCGAAGCCCGCGCGGCCGCGTGTTCCCTCCGGCAGGAACCCGCTGGGTGGGGCCAGGGTGGCGAAGATGTGGCTGTCGTGCCAGGAAAGGCGTTCGGCGACTGCCACGGCCTGCGCGACCGGCTCGATGATCCACCACTTCAGGCGGGGGCGGGATGCGTCGTGCTTGGTCTTTCTCGAGGCGATCGCGGGAGATCCGTAGTGCTGGACGATGGACTTCCTCTCGATCTCCTGCAGTTCACTGTCTCGCATCAGCGAGAAAGCGGCGATGAAGACGTAGCAGGCCGCTCTGACCATCCGCAGGGCGTGCTCGAGGTCGCCTTCCTCGATGAAGTCGGTGCGGTCTTCGGTGATCGCCTCACGCACCCACTGCTGGCGCTGCCGGGTGCGGGCGGTGCCGCTCGTGAAGACGTTCGCCCTGGTCACGGTGCCGAATACGCGGCCTTCCAGGGTCAGCCAGACCGGCTCCCCGGCCGGCCCGTGGACGCTGGTCTCCCTGCGGACCGGGATGAGGTTGTCCGGGTCGGCCAGCCACTTCTTGACCTCTGCATCGAGGTCATCGGGCCGCCGGTTGCGGCCGCGGACGGGCCGGTCAACGATGCCCATCGCCCTCCGGCCGTCCTTGGCCGTGACGGGCCGGACCCGGCCCGCATCGACCATCTGCTGCACCATCCTCCGCCTCATCTGGTGGCGGTCTGATTCCCGGCCGGCCTTGAACACGCCCTGGCTGACGCCGCCCGTCAGCCACAGGCTCAGCGTTGACCACATCACCGCGCCAGCCGGGTATCCGCGGAAGGCCCTGGCGTGGACCGGCACCAGGGAGGCAGGGTCCTGCACCCAGGTGGCGAGTTTCACGTCGGTGTCCTGAGCACGATGGGTCTGGCGCCGTTTCCCCTCAAAGGCCGCCCAGGCTGCGGCCTGCTGGTCGCGGCGTTCAAGGATCTGCGGGGCCATCTCGTCGATGTAGAACCAGGCGGCCCGCAGGAGCGGCCACCAGATGGCCGGGGGAATGGAGGGCGTGGACACCTCGCCGGTAAATGTCCGGTCGGCTACCTCCGCGGCTGTCTTCCCAGGCCACGGGTCCTCCAGCAGGCCGCCTCCGGTCAGCAGCGGGGCGAAGTCCAACAGGCGGCGAATGGTCAGGACATCGTTGGCCAGGGTGGACGTTCCGGACGTCTCGGCGTGATGGTCGAGGTAGTCCTGCCAGTCCTCCGCCGCCCAGGCCGCCAGATCGTGGGGCATCTCCTGCTCGACCGCCCATTTGGCGATGAGCCGCATCTTGTTGCACGTCTCCTTGACCGAGGACAGGCCCCAGTTCTCGGCCCGGAAGAACAGACCGGCATCCCGAAGGATCTTGTGGCTGGAGTTGAGCATCCCGAAGGCGAGCTCGCGGGTCCGCAGGTTCCAGAGCGGATCGGCCGGGAACGACACCTGCCAGGCGCTCTTCACCCGGTTCGCCGGCCGTCGAAGGCAGTCACCGGGCCAGAACCCGGCCTGCCCGAAGAGCGGGACCTCCACTCCAGGTATGAGGTTGCGGCGGCCGCCGAGGACGGGGGTGTCGTCGGGGATGGTCTGCGAGGGCAGGGCCTGGAAAGCGGCGGCGGTGGTCATCGGTCGTACTCCGTTCGCATTCCGAGCGGCAGGTCGAGTCGGAACTTGCCGTCCTCGATCTGCTGGCGGGCATCGGGAAGCTGGTCCGCGCACTCGGCGAACACTTCCTTCAGCGCGGCCGCCTGAACGGCCCAGGTGGCCTGCCAGACCGGTGGGGCTAGCACGTTACGCATGTGGGCGATGTGGTCGTCGAGCATCAGGAGCCGGGGCAGCTGCGAGGTGAACACCACCGCGTTCGGGCAGATCATGCACATCGCCGGCGCGACGTGGCAGAGCCTGCCCTTGGGCGTGTGCGGGGAATCGTGGGGATCACGGCAGTTGACGACACCCATGTCGAGTTCTCCGTGCTGCAAGGCTTTCCCCTGCTCAGGCGAGATGCCCAGCTCCGCGGCCGCCTCCGGCTCCGCGAGCATGGCCTCGGCTCCCTCGGTGACCAGCACTGGCTTTCCAGGCTTGATCTTGCTGAAGACTCCCCGCTGGGCCCGGTTGACCGCTCGGCCTGCCAGGACGTGCGCCGTCGTGCCGTGCGCGTAGTGGCCTCGGAACACCTCGATGTGGTGGTCGTCCCCGGCCAGGTCGCTCAGGCTGCCGCCCAGAGCGGCGACGCGTGTGGTCTTCGACGTCTTCCGCAGCCGACGCACGTCGTGCGGCTCGGAGATCTTCACCGGGTCGCCTTCCATGTCCGGATGGGTGGCGATCCAGTCAGTGAACCGGCGCCCGGAGCGCTTGAACAGCGCCCGCCCCACGGCCATGCGCTGGCGGTAGTCGGCGGACTCGACGGCGGTGAACAGCCACGGCTCGGTCTCGAATGTCTCCCGGGTCAGGGTGTTCACCGCGATCAGGCGACGCAGCAGTCCGGGAACGTCCCAGTTGCCTGTGCCGGGGTAGGCGGACTCGCCGGGGGCCTCGTCCTCGTCCAGGGGCCGATCGCTCTCCCGCGGCCCGTCGTTGCCGTGCAGATGCGGGCGGACCCGCTGAGCCCGCAGCTTGGTCTGCAGCACTCGGACTCCCTCGTCGCTGAACTCCAGGTCGTCCAGCCGGAGATCGTGAACCTCTTCGGATGTGGCGTCACCCATAGTCAGCAGGAGCAGTATCCGAAACGGCTGCAGATCGAGTTCGCTGGGGAACAGCAGTCCACTGACGGTGGTCATCACGCCGTACTTCCCGCCGAAGCGGGCCATGTAGAGGGGGTCGGCCACTGCCTCCCTCAACGGCTCCGGCCACCATTTGAACTGTGCCGGAAGGTTCGTCAGCAGCGCGGGCATGTCGAGTACGCCGTGGCGGGCCGCCCAGACCAGATTGGGCAGAGACCGCCAGCCTCCGCTGCGCGGGTCCTGGCCCTCGGCCAGAAGCCTCCGGCCAACGGCGAGCCTCTTCTCCAGAGCCCGGACGTCAGCCTGGGCGGCATCCCGGATGAGCAGACGTTCGTGGTTGGCGAACTCGTCCAGCGGCTCGTTCGTGCCACCCCGGTATGTCGGCGGTCCTTCGGCCCGCCGCCGCAGACGCTCGGGGACCTTCGCGTCCCGGACCGCTCTGTGCTCCACCAGGGTCAGCAGTGCACCGGCCAGCGTATTCGGCTGATTCGAGGTCGGCTTGTAGCGGGTGACAAGATCTTCTTCCCACTGGCAGATGGCCTCGGCCACGTCGATGGGGCCGCCATCCAGCCGGGCTTCATCCGGGTCGACGTCGGCGGCCGCCAGATGCGTACCGGCGAACGTCAGAAAGCTGCGGATCGCGGCGACGTAGTTGCCACTTGAGGCCAGTGCTGCCTTGCGGTGATAGTCCAGCCAGGCATCAGCCAGCTGGCCCGCCAGCACCGAGCACTGGAACTCCGCCGGATCGATCCGGTGGTTCATCTGCTGGTGCCGGTAGACATAGGCGAGTTCCCGGATGCCGATCCGCCCAGGCGGCGCGGCTGGCTCGGCGGCAACGGTGGGACGCGGTCGGCTCTTGCGCTCTCCCCGGCGGGGCATCAGGCGGCCCTCCCCTGCGTCAGCCGGGCCGCGTAGTCGGCGTAGGTGGTGTCCTGGGCATTCCAGTCCGCGATCGCCCGGGCGACCAGCAGGTTCGTCTTGCGGATGTAGCGCAGGTAACGCATGGTCGACGTCGCCTGACGATGGCCGAGCAAACGCTGAACCGTCAGCTGCGGCGACTTGCTGATGTGATCGGCGAGGTAGGCGGTGTGCCCGCCCAGCCGCCGCAATTCCGACTCCTGCTCGGCCACCAGCTCAGTCAGCAGCTGAAGCATGAAGATCGCGAATGTGTGACGTAGATCGTGGATCTTGAAGGCCCGCGGCACCACCGTTTCGAGCTTGTGTTCCTTGCTGATCCGCAGGGCCCGCACGTGAGCGCCTTCGAATATCTGATGCCAACGCTGTGCGGAGAGCATGCGCCCGCCGCGGCCGACGAACAGCGCCATCGGCTCCAGACCCCGGTCGCCTTCCATGACCGCGATCCGGCGTGTGGCCACGTCCATGTCCTTGATCGTGAAGGTCCGTCGGCGGCCGTGCAGGACCCCGCTGACCTTGCCCTGTCGGGAGTTGATGTCGTCGACGACAAACAGCTCCGCCCGGCGGCGGTGCAGTGTGCGGGCGGCGGCATCCACGATCTTGGCCCGCTCAGTGCGCCGGTAGAAGTCGATCTCCCTCAACGTGGCGTGCTGGATTTCCACCGTGCGGGGCAGCTTGTACTTGGCCATCGCCCTCAGGTCCACCAGCGCGGCCGAGCCGTCCCGGCGCGGCGTCCCGACCTCGATGTCGAGGAGGGTACTGAACTCCCGCAGGCGCATCCCGGTCGTCACTGCCAGCTCCGCCGCCGCGCTGTTGCGCAACGGCGCCGCCCCGCGGAACGACCGGTCCGCCCGCTCGTCCGGCAACAAGCCACGGAGCCCGACCTGCTTCAGGAACCGCCACTGCGAATAGGTCAGATGGCGGACGTCGAGATCGTTGACGACGCTCACGGACAGCACATCCCTGCCGTTCCTGCGGCGGTGATACGGGCGTCGGTCCAGCAGCTTCGCGTCCTCGACAGCCCAGTCGTAGAAGTTGTTGATCGCAGCCCGCCGGCGCATCCACGTGGCCGCCGACACCGGTTCGTCCCGGTACTCCATGAGCTCGTCCCTGTACGCGACGAGGTCGTCCTCCGTCGCTGAGAGCAGGTCCGTCGGCGGATCCAACTGCTCGAGGAAGTCGACCAGGTCCATCAGGTCGTAGGTGTAGTCCTGGAGCGACCCCGCATCCAGGCGCTTGGCCAGATCGAAGAAGAACGAGGTCAACGGCTCCAGCGGGCGCATGTCCGCCCCCAGGAAGAACGGCGTGCCCTCTTTGAGCGCCCCCTTGCGGGTCACGTACTCGACCCCGTTCAGATCCACGCCATCCACGGCACCCGCGTACCGGCGCACCTTGGCGTGCGACACGAAGAAGTACTCCACGAAGCCTCCAACCCTGAGACATCAGCCGTCACTTGAACCTAACAGCCGCCCGTGGTGTACCGCTGAGACAGAGAGACATCCATCAACTATTGATCTAACCTGCGCCCTCCTGGTTGGCCGGCCGGGTCTCCAGCCGCACCACGTGCGGATGGTCGGGCCGCAGCTCGGCCGAGTCCTCGGCGAGCACGATCCGCTCCCCGGGGCCGACGAGCCCGAGCAGGGCGCTGAGCAGCGTGGTCTTGCCGGTGCCCGTCCCTCCCGAGACCAGGAAGGACAGCCGGGCCCGCACCATGTCCCGGAGCAGCCGCTGCCCGCCGGGCGGAAGCGTCCCCGCCGCGACCAGCTCCTCCAGCGTGAAGGCGCGCGGCCGCACCACCCGCAGGGACAGGCACGCCGATCCGACGGCCACCGGGGGCAGTACGGCGTGCAAGCGGGTGCCGTCGGGCATCCGGGCGTCCACCCAGGGCCGGGCGTCGTCGAGGCGGCGCCCGGCGACGGCGGCGAGCCGCTGGGCGAGCCTGCGCACGGCGGCCGCGTCGGTGAAGGTCACGCCGGTCAGCTCCAGCCCGCCGCCGCGGTCCACCCACACCCGGTCGGGGGCCGCCACCAGGACGTCGGTGACCTCGGGGTCGGCGAGCAGTGCTTCCAGCGGGCCCGCGCCGACCAGTTCGGACCTCAGCTCGGCGGCGACGCCGAGCACCTCGGCGTCGCCCAGCAGCCGGCCTTGGGCCCGCAGGGCCGCGGCCACCCGCGCCGGGGTGGGCTCCGCCCCGCTCTCGGCGAGCCGCTGGCGCACCGCGTCGAGGAGTACGGCGCTCATACCGCCACCCCCTGGGCGGAGCCGAGCGCACGCTGCCAGAAGCCGTCGCAGAAGCGGGCGAGGGCGCCCCGCCCGTGCGATCCCGGGGGCTCGCCCTCGGCCACCCGGCCCGGGAGTCCCACCTCGACCGGTACTTCGCCGGCCAGGGGCACCCCCAGGAGTCCGGCGACGGCTTCCGCGTCGAGTCCGCCGGGCGCGGGGCCCCGTACGACCACGCGGACATCGCGGGCCACCATCCGGACTCCCGCGGCCACCCGGCCGGCCGCGGCCACCGCCCGCAGCTCGCCCCGCACCACCATGAGCACAAGGTCCAGCTGCGCGAGCACCTCGGCGACGGCTTCGTCGACCCGGCGAGGCAGGTCGACCACGACGACCCCGCCCCGGCGCCGCGCGGCGGCCACCACCGAGCGCATTGCGGCGGGCGGCACCACCACGCGGTCCCCGCGGTCCCAGCTGAGCACCCGCAGGGCGTGCAGTTCGGGCAGGGATTCCGCCAGGGCTCCGGCGCCGACGCGGCCGCGCGAGGCGGCGAAGTCGGGCCAGCGCAGTCCTTCGGCGGCTTCGCCTCCGAGGAGGACGTCCATGCCGCCGCCGAGGGGGTCGCCGTCGATGAGGATGGTCCGCTCCCCGGCCCGGGCGGCCCGCAGGGCCAGCGCGCAGGCGAGGGTGGAGGCTCCGGCTCCGCCGCTGCCCCCGATCACCCCGACCGTGAGGGCGGGCCGTCCGGCCCCCTCCACGACGTCGGCGATCCGGTCGACGAGCCGGCTTTCGGCGTCGGGGAGGGTCAGCACCTCCTCGGCGCCGATCTCCAGGGCCCGCTGCCATACGTGGGGGTCGTCCAGATCCCGGCCGACGAGGAAGACCCCGTCCCGCCGGGGTGCGCCGCGAACCCGCCGCGCGGCATCGTCGCCGACCAGGACGAGCGGTGCCGATTCCCAGCCGACCGCCGTGCCCCCGACGACCCCGGCGGCGCCCCCGCCGCCCCCTCCGCTCCCGTCGCCCCTCTCGTCACCACCGGCTCCGCTTTGCTCCGGCATCGCGTGGTGCACATGCGGCTCGGCCCCCGCGGCGGCGCACAGCCGCAGCAGGTCGTCGAGCAGCAGGGGGTCCTCGGTGATGATCAGCGGCCGTCCGCCGGCGGCCACAGGCCCTCCGGCCCCGGGATTCGGCCCGTCCCCGCCCGCCATCGCGAGATCCCGGACTTCACACGACTTCGATCCAGCCACGATCTCCGCCTCCTTCTCACAGCAAATCCAGCGCCGCGGACTTCGCGGCCGGAATCACCGTGACGGGATCGGGGAAAAGAAGTGGATCTTGCTCTAAAACCGTGGACGGACACCCCATTGTGAATAACTCGCTCACCCCAACAGGTGAGTTCCGGAGCGCGCCGGAACGACTACGCACGGTGACGAGTTCGAGGGGGTGGGGGCCTTCACCGCGCAGGCCCCTCGAAGACGAGGAGGCCCGAGGAGTGATCACTTGGGGTCGAAGGCAGGGACGCAAACCGCGTCCGGACATGCGACGACCCCCGCCGGGGGGGAGAGCGGGGGTCGTCCCCACGGTCCGACTCGGGGGGGGAGGAGCCAGACCGGGTTAGCACGGTCGCGAACGATCCGTGACTTCCATGGTGTACCCGAGAGGCTTCTCAGGCAAACCCACGCGCCGCACTTTACGCCGAATGGTGGGCGCATATGCTCGGGTCGTGGAAAATCAGCCCTTGCCGCACTCCTTGCCTCGCACCGCAGCCTTCTTCGACCTGGACAAGACGGTCATTGCGAAGTCGAGCACTCTGACGTTCAGCAAGTCCTTCTACCAGGGCGGCCTGATCAACCGAAGGGCCGTGCTGCGCACCGCCTACACGCAGTTCATCTATCTGGCCGGCGGCGCCGACCACGATCAGATGGAGCGGATGCGGGAGTACCTGTCCGCCCTCTGCAAGGGGTGGAACGTGCAGCAGGTCCGGGAGATCGTCGCCGAGACCCTGCACGACCTCATCGACCCGCTGATCTACGACGAGGCCGCCTCCCTCATCGAGGCCCACCACACCGCGGGCCGCGACGTGGTGATCGTGTCCACCTCCGGAGCCGAGGTCGTCGAACCCATCGGCGAGATGCTGGGCGCCGACCGGGTCGTCGCCACCCGGATGGTCGTGGGCGATGACGGCTGCTTCACCGGCGAGATCGAGTACTACGCCTACGGCCCGACCAAGGCGGAGGCCGTGCGCGAACTCGCGGAGTCCGAGGGGTACGACCTCTCGCGCTGCTACGCGTACAGCGACTCGGCCACCGACATCCCGATGCTGGAGGCGGTCGGGCACCCGCACGCGGTCAACCCCGACCGGGCACTGCGACGGGAAGCCGTGGCGCGCGAGTGGCCGGTGCTGGTGTTCAACCGTCCGGTACGGCTGAAGCAGCGGCTGCCCGGACTGTCGATGCCCGCGCGGCCGGCGCTGGTCGCCGCCGCCGCGGTGGGCGCGGCCGCGGCCACCGCCGGACTGGTCTGGTACGCGAGCCGGCGGCGCGCCCTGGCCGCCGCCGCGCCCCGCTGACCTGCGCGAACACCGGGTGTCCGATACACCCTGATTCGCACCGTAAAGCAAAGAAATGCGGCGAGGGGTTTCGCTCCACTCCGAAGCGGAGTACAAAGGAGTCAAGGCCCGCGAGACCAAAGAACATCCGAGAGGATCATCTTTAAAACGCAGTATGGCCCACGGACCGAAGCAAGATCGCATGAACGCCGAGCACCCACGCGACGTCGACCCGTCGATTACGGGCCAGCCGCACCAGGTGACGGGCAAAGCTCCCGACCTGATGGGCAATCATCGAGGACGCTTGGTAACTGGGCGTAAATGCCAGCGGCGACACCAGAGCAGTACGGTGTCGCCGCAACCCATGTCCGGACCCGTCAGGCCCCACCGGTCGCCACCGGCCCCCGTCAGGCCGCGCCGCGCTGGAGCGCCTCGCAGACCGCGGTCGACTCGCGGACACCGAGCTCGATCGCGCGGCCGCAGTGCGCGATCCAGGCCGACATCCCCTCCGCGGTCCCGGAGACGTAGCCCTTGAAGGCCTCCACGTAGGCATCCCGGCCCTGTTCCGCGTGCCCGACCTCCGCCGGGCAGATCGCCTTCGGGTCCAGGCCGCTGTTGATCAGCACGATCCGCTCCGCGGTCCGCGCCACCAGGCCGTTGTACGAACCGAACGGACACAGCGCGAGCAGCTCGCCGTGCACCACCGCCGCCGTGATCAGCGCCGGAGCGGAGCCGCCCGCGATGATCAGGCCGGAGAGCCCCTCCAGCCGGCCCGCCACTTCCTGCGCGTCGGGCAGGGGCAGGTCGATCAGCGGCTCGTCCACCGGCTCACCGGCCAGGCGGGGCCGGCCGACCACGTCGCCGTCGGCCGTGGAGCCCGAGGCCACCAGGTGGAGCCGCGCCAGGACCCGTAGCGGCGACTGGCGCCAGATGCTCAGCAACTGGCCCGCCTCGGCCGTCAGACGCAGGGCGGCGCCCACCGTCCGTGCCTCCGGCTCCGAGCCGAAGTCGCTCCGGCGGCGGACCTCCTCCAGCGCCCAGTCGGCCCCCGACAGCGCCGCGCTCCCGCGCGCTCCGCGCAGCGCGGCCTCCGAGGCGACCGCCACGGCGCGGCGGCGCATGACGCGGTGTCCGTAGACCCGGTCCACGGCCTTGCGTACGGATTCCACGGACTCGGAGACGCCCGGCAGAGCGGCCAGCGGGGCGAGCGGATCGGCGGAGGCGGGGGCGGAACCGGAAGCGGCGGCCGAAGAGGCGGCGGAAGCAGAGGCGCTACTCATAAGTAAGGAGCCTACGCACTGCTCCCCCATAGCACCGACCCCTCCTTGGAGTGGTCTTCTTCACTCAGGCATACAACACAAAGCCACCGACCCACTACCCTTCGTGAACATGAAGATCGCTTTCGTGGGGAAGGGCGGCAGCGGCAAGACCACGCTGTCCTCCCTTTTCATCCGCCACCTCGCCTCCAATGAAGCCCGTGTCGTCGCGGTGGACGCCGACATCAACCAGCACCTGGGCACCGCGCTCGGACTCAGCGAGGACGACGCGGCCTCGCTGCCCGCGCTGGGCGCGCACCTGCCCCTCATCAAGGAGTACCTGCGGGGCTCCAACCCGCGCATCGCCTCCGCCGACACGATGATCAAGACCACTCCGCCCGGCACCGGCTCCCGGCTGCTGCGCGTCGACGAGGACAACCCCGTCTACGACGCATGCGCGCGCACCGTGACGCTCGACGGCGAGCCCGTACGGCTGATGGCGACGGGGCCGTTCACCGAGTCCGATCTGGGCGTGGCCTGCTACCACTCCAAGGTCGGCGCGGTCGAGCTCTGCCTCAACCACCTCGCCGACGGCCCGGACGAGTACGTCGTCGTCGACATGACGGCCGGTTCGGACTCCTTCGCCTCCGGCATGTTCACCCGCTTCGACGTGACCTTCCTGGTCGCCGAACCGACCCGCAAGGGCATCTCCGTCTACCGCCAGTACAAGGAGTACGCGCGGGACTTCGGGATCACGCTCAAGGTCGTCGGCAACAAGGTGCAGGGCCCGGAGGACATCGAGTTCCTCCAGGACGAGGCCGGCGAGGACCTGCTGGTCACCGTCGGGCAGTCGGACTGGGTACGGGCGATGGAGAAGGGCCGCCCGGCCGCCTTCGAGCTGCTGGAGGCCACCAACCGGCTGGCCCTGCAGGCGCTGCAGGACGCGGCGGACGACTCCTACGCGCACCGCGACTGGGAGCGGTACACCGAGCAGATGGTCCACTTCCACCTGCGCAACGCGGAGAGCTGGGGCAACGCGAAGACCGGGATCGACCTGGCGGACCAGATCGACCCCGGTTTCGTCCTACGGGAACTGCTCACTCCTCGTTCTGACTCGCGCCTGCCGGCTCCGCAGCCGGCTTGACCCCGGCGGGGGCGGCCGGCTTGGCCGGCGGCCCCGCCGTCAGGAACTTGTTCCAGCCCTCCTTCGGCGCCTCGCCGACGTCGAGGGTGCGCATCCACTCCAGGGCCTTCGGGTCCTGGGCGTCCAGCCAGTCCACCAGCTCGCGGAACGGCACGCAGCGGACCTCCTTCTGCGTGCACATGGTCTTGATGGAGTCCTCGACGGCACGCATGTAGGTGCCGCCGTTCCAGGACTCGAAGTGGTTGCCGATGATCAGCGGCGCGCGGTTGCCCTGATAGGTCCGCTCGAAGGCCTTGGCCAGGCCGTCGCGCATCTGCTCACCCCAGTACGCGTGCTGCGAGGGGTCGCCCTGCGTGGTCGTACCGGACTGGTTGACCAGGTAGTTGTAGTCCATGCTGAGCGTTTCGAAGGCGCGGCCGGGCATGGGGACCAGCTGGAGCGGGATGTCCCAGAGGCCGTCCGTCTTCTTCGGCCAGATCTGCTTGCTGATGCCGCTGGAGTCGTATCGGAAGCCGCCCATCTCCTTCGCGGCCAGCATGAAGTTCTTCTGGCCTTCGAGGCAGGGGGTGCGGGCCCCGATCATCTCCTTGTCGTAGTCGAACGGGAGCGCCTCCATGCCCTTGAGGGCCGGCGAGTTCGTCTTCCAGTTCTTGACGAACGACTTCGCCTGGTTGATCTCGCTCTTCCACTCGTCCACGGACCAGGTCCCGACGCCGCCCTCGGGTCCGCAGAAGTGGCCGTTGAAGTGGGTGCCGATCTCGTTGCCCTCCAGCCAGGCCTCGCGCACCTGGAGAGCGGTGTCCTTGATGCCCTGGGGGTCGCCGAAGCCGATGTCGGAGCGGCCCGGGGAGTGCTGGGGCGCGGTGTAGAGGGAACGCTTCTCCTCCGGGAGCATGTACACGCCGCTGAGGAAGTACGTCATACGGGCGTTGTACTTCTTGCCCACCTCACGGAAATGCGAGAAGAGCTTCTGGCTGTCTTCTCCCGCCCCGTCCCACGAATAGACGACGAACTGCGGCGGCTTTTCGCCGGGCTTCAGCTTCTCCGCCTTCTGTACGTTCGGCTGCAGACCCGTGTACGAGGTCGAACCGTCGCCGATGAGCCGCTTGACGCTGCCCGGAGCCGGGCCTTCCGGCGCGGGCGCGCCCTTCTTGGCCGCCTGACCTTCCGGGGCCGGACGGCCGGCGGGCTCCGAGGTGCTGCACCCGGCCACACCCAGGACCAGCGCCGTGGCGACCAGGCCGCCGGCGATCCTCTTGGTCGCGCCCTTCTTCGTGGTGGCAGTCATCCGCCGCACCTCTTCCCTCGCAGTTCCGTCGCAGGACTTCCGCGCCGCAACGTCCCATGCGGTCCGTTTTTAGGAAGGTGTGACAAGCCGGACTAAATGCCTATTCACTCGTGCGCGCTAATTTCTAGGCCATTTGCCCGTATTACCTACCACTGGCCTTTACTCTCCATTACCGTTCGTTTACCGAGTGTTGAGAATCCCGCCGCTTCACCCCTCCCCCCGAGGAGACGGGACTTATGAAAAGCACCCCCACCACCACTTCCCCTCCACCCGTCGGGAGAGCCTCCGGCGACCTCTCCGCCGACCTCTCCGCCTCCATCGCCGTCTTCCTGATCGCCCTGCCGCTCTCCCTCGGCATCGCCCTGGCCACGGGAGCCCCGCTCCAGGCGGGGCTCGTCGCCGCGGCGGTCGGCGGGATCGTGGCCGGACGTCTCGGCGGAGCACCCCTCCAGGTGAGCGGCCCCGCGGCCGGACTCACCGTCGTCACCGCCGAGTTGATCCAGCACTACGGCTGGCGCACCACCTGCGCCATCACGGTCCTCGCGGGCTGCTGCCAACTCGGCCTCGCCGCGCTGCGGACCGCCCGTTCCGCGCTGATGGTCAGCCCGGCCATCGTCCACGGCATGCTCGCGGGCATCGGCGTGACGATCGCCCTGGCGCAGCTCCACATCGTGCTCGGCGGCACCCCGCAGAGCTCTGCAGTGGCCAATGTCCTGGGGCTGCCCGACCAGTTGGCCGACCTGCACCCCGTCGCCCTCGGCATCAGCGTGCTCACACTGGTCGTGCTGCTCGGCTGGCCCCGGCTGCCCGGCCGGATCGGGCAGGCCCTGCGCAAGGTGCCGGCCGCGCTCGCCGCCGTCGCCACCGCGACGGCCTTCGCGGCCCTCGCCGGGTTGTCCCTGCCCCGCGTGGACCTGCCGTCCTGGCGCAGTCACGCACTGCCGGAGGTGCCCGAGGGGCCGGTGCTCGGCCTCATCGCCGCAGTGCTGACCATCACCCTGGTCGGCAGCGTGGAGTCGCTGCTCTCGGCGGTGGCCACCGACAAGCTGATCACCGCCGAACGGACCACGGACAAGCGCCCCGCCCGGGCCGACCTCAACCGCGAACTGCGGGGCCAGGGCGCGGCGAACATCGTCTCGGGCGCACTGGGCGGACTGCCCATCACGGGCGTGGCGGTCCGCAGCGTGGCCAACGTCAAGTCCGGTGCGATGAGCCGGCGGTCGTCCATGATGCACGGCTTCTGGGTGCTGCTCGCCGCCGGCCTGCTCGTGCCGCTCCTCGACCTGATCCCGCTCGCCGCGCTCGCCGCACTGGTGATGGCGGTCGGCGTGCAGATGGTGAACATCACACACCTGCGCACCGTCACCCGGCACCGCGAGTCCCTCGTCTACGCCACGACCATCGTGGCCGTGGTGCTCGGCGGAGTCCTGGAAGGCGTCGCCATCGGCATCGCCGTGGCCGTCGCCCTGGCCCTGCACCGTCTGGCCCGGACCCGGATCACCGTCGAGCGCCTCGACAGCGGAGTCCACCGGGTCTGGGCGCGGGGGCAGTTGACCTTCCTCGCCGTACCGCGACTGAGCCGGGTGCTCAACCAGATCCCGGGCAACGGGCACGCCGTCATCGAACTGGACGGCTCGTTCATGGACCACGCCGCCTACGAGACCCTCCAGGACTGGCGGAACTCCCATCTGGCACACGGGGGCTCGCTGGAGGTCACCGGCCGGTCGGGGGCCAGGATCGCCGAAACCGAGCAGGCGCAGCGGACCGAGCGCGCCGAGCGGGGTGCGCAGCGCGGGGACCACCAGTGCTGCCGGCCCTGGACCCCGTGGCAGAACCATTGCGACCACCGCGGCACGGTGGCCCGTACGGCCCCCGAGGCGGCCGGGAGCCCGGACGCCTCACCCGCCCCGGCCCCCGACCCGCCGGCCGGGCCCCGCGGGCGCGGCGCCGGTCAACTGGCCAACGGGATCAGCGCCTTCCAGCGCGACACGGCTCCGCACGTGCGCGAGGAGCTGGCCCGGCTGGCCCGGGAGGGGCAGCGGCCCTCGCAGCTCTTCCTCACCTGTGCGGACTCCCGTCTGGTGACGAGCATGATCACGGCGAGCGGCCCCGGGGACCTGTTCACGGTCCGCAACGTCGGCAACCTCGTCCCGCTCCCGGGGGCGGAGTCCACGGACGATTCGGTCGCGGCGGCCATCGAGTACGCCGTGGACGTCCTCCAGGTGGACAGCATCACGGTGTGCGGGCATTCGGGGTGCGGGGCCATGCAGGCCCTGCTCAACTCCGCGCCGGGGATGCCGATGACCCCGTTGCGGCGGTGGCTGCGGCACGGGCTGCCGAGCCTGGAGCGGATGGGCAGCCGCCATCACGCCTGGGCGCGGATCTCCGGAAGGCTGCCGGCGGACGCCGTGGAGCAGCTGTGCCTGACCAATGTGGTGCAGCAGCTGGAGCACCTGAAGGCCCACGAATCGGTGGCCCGGCGGCTCGCCGAGGGCACGCTGGAGCTGCACGGGATGTACTTCCACGTCGGCGAGGCGCAGGCGTACCTGCTGTCGGAGGGGCAGGACTTCTTCGACTGCCGGGTCTTCGACACCGTCGGCGCGGGGTCGCTGCGCGGCTGAACGAGCAGGGCCCGGCGGGCGGCCGGTACGGTCGCGCTCCCGGGCCTGGGGAGCTTTGAACCGATACTCTCCGTTATCCGTGCCACTGAGTGGCCCCTTCCCGCACCTGCAGCGGGAGGGGGCCACTCGCGCGTGGGCCCGGCCGGGAAATAGGTCTACACCAATTCCCGACAACCTCTTGTCACCCGGGCCATTGACTGATGAGCTATGCCCGGGGACACAACCGGGGACACAACGGACACCCCGGGAAAGGGAGATGCGTCGTGAGCAATGAAAGCCTGGCCAATCTGCTCAAGGAGGAGCGGCGGTTCGCACCGCCTGCCGATCTGGCCGCCGCCGCCAATGTGACTCAGGCTGCGTACGCACAGGCCGACGCGGACCGGCTGGGCTTCTGGGCCGAGCAGGCGCGCCGTCTGACCTGGGACACCGAGCCGACGGAGACGCTCGACTGGAGCAACCCGCCCTTCGCGAAGTGGTTCGCGGACGGCAAGCTGAACGTCGCGTACAACTGCGTGGACCGCCACGTCGAGGCCGGCAACGGCGACCGCGTCGCCATCCACTTCGAGGGCGAGCCCGGCGACAGCCGCTCGATCACCTACGCCGAGCTCAAGGACGAGGTCTCCAAGGCCGCGAACGCCTTGACCGAGCTGGGCGTACAGGCCGGCGACCGGGTCGCCGTCTACCTGCCGATGATCCCCGAGGCGGTCGTCGCGATGCTCGCGTGCGCCCGCGTCGGCGCCGCGCACTCCGTGGTCTTCGGCGGTTTCTCCGCCGACGCCGTCGCCTCCCGCATCCAGGACGCCGACGCGAAGCTGGTCATCACCTCCGACGGCGGCTACCGCCGCGGCAAGCCCACCGCCCTGAAGCCCGCCATCGACGAGGCCGTCGCCAAGTGCCCGCAGGTCGAGCACGTCCTCGTGGTGCGCCGCACCGGCCAGGACACCGCCTTCACCGAGGGCCGGGACGTCTGGTGGCACGAGGTCGTCGAGCGGCAGAGCACCGAGCACGCTCCGCAGGCCTTCGACGCCGAGCACCCGCTCTTCATCCTCTACACCTCGGGGACCACGGGTAAGCCCAAGGGCATCCTGCACACCTCCGGCGGCTACCTCACGCAGGCCTCGTACACCCACCACGCGGTGTTCGACCTGAAGCCGGAGAGCGACGTCTACTGGTGCACCGCCGACATCGGCTGGGTGACCGGGCACTCCTACATCGTCTACGGGCCGCTCGCCAACGGCGCCACCCAGGTGATGTACGAGGGCACGCCGGACACCCCGCACCAGGGCCGGTTCTGGGAGGTCGTGCAGAAGTACGGCGTCACCATCCTCTACACCGCGCCGACCGCGATCCGGACGTTCATGAAGTGGGGCGACGACATCCCCGCGAAGTTCGACCTGTCGAGCCTGCGCGTCCTGGGCTCGGTCGGCGAGCCGATCAACCCCGAGGCCTGGATCTGGTACCGCAAGCACATCGGCGGCGACCGCTGCCCGATCGTGGACACGTGGTGGCAGACCGAGACCGGCGCGATGATGATCTCCCCGCTGCCCGGCGTCACCGAGACCAAGCCCGGTTCGGCGCAGCGCGCGCTGCCCGGAATCGCCGCCACCGTCGTGGACGACGAGGCGAACGAGGTCCCGAACGGCGGAGGCGGCTACCTGGTCCTCACCGAGCCGTGGCCGTCGATGCTGCGCACCATCTGGGGCGACGACCAGCGGTACGTCGACACGTACTGGTCCCGCTTCGAGGGCAAGTACTTCGCGGGCGACGGTGCCAAGAAGGACGAGGACGGCGACATCTGGCTGCTCGGCCGGGTGGACGACGTCATGCTGGTCTCCGGCCACAACATCTCGACCACCGAGGTGGAGTCGGCGCTCGTCTCGCACCCCTCGGTCGCCGAGGCGGCGGTCGTCGGTGCGAACGACGAGACCACCGGCCAGGCCATCGTGGCCTTCGTGATCCTGCGCGGCAGCGCCTCCGAGACGGACACGCTGGTCGCCGAGCTGCGCAACCACGTGGGTGCCACGCTCGGACCGATCGCCAAGCCGAAGCGGATCCTGCCCGTGCAGGAGCTGCCGAAGACCCGCTCGGGCAAGATCATGCGCCGTCTGCTGCGCGACGTGGCCGAGAACCGCGCGGTCGGTGACGTCACCACGCTCGCGGACTCCTCGGTCATGGACCTGATCCAGAGCAAGCTGCCGGCCGCCGGCAGCGAGGACTGAGACACCGGCCGAGATCGGCCGGGACACCGGCTGACACCGGCCGGGACACCCGTACGACACGACGGAAGGGGCATTCGGCGCGCCGCGCCGGATGCCCTTTTCGCACATAAAGTGACGATCACCGGATACGCCCACGCGTACACCCTGTAAAGTATTAGATGGTTAAAGAACTACTCCACAGGGTGCGCCGGGAAGTCTGGTCGGCAACATGCTTCGCCATGCCGTCCAACCCACCCCGGAGGTGCCCCCCGTGGCCGCGCCCAGCCCCACCGACAACCCGAGCCGCAAGCTCCTCGGCCGCCTCTCGCTGCCGGAGCGCCGCTTCGTGGCCGACGCCCTGCGCGCCGAGACGGTCGGCGGCGTCCTGCTCCTCGTGGCCGCGATCGCCGCCCTCATCTGGGCGAACGTGCCCGCCATCTCGGCGAGCTACGACAGCGTCCGCTCCTTCCACATCGGCCCCGCCTCCCTCGGCCTGGACCTTTCACTCCAGCACTGGGCGGCCGACGGCCTGCTCGCCATCTTCTTCTTCGTCGCCGGCATCGAGCTCAAGCGCGAGCTCGTCGCGGGCGACCTGCGCGACGCCAAGGCGGCCGCGCTCCCGGTGATCGCCGCGCTCTGCGGCATGGCCGTGCCCGCGCTGGTCTACGTACTGACCAACGTGCTCGGCAACGGCTCGACGGACGGCTGGGCGGTCCCGACCGCCACCGACATCGCCTTCGCCCTGGCCGTCCTCGCCGTCATCGGCACCTCGCTGCCGTCCGCCCTGCGCGCGTTCCTGCTGACCCTGGCCGTCGTCGACGACCTGTTCGCCATCATGATCATCGCGGTGTTCTTCACCAGCGAGATCAACTTCCTGGCGCTCGGCGGGGCGGTCGCGGGCCTGGTCCTCTTCTGGTTCCTGCTCCGCGTGAACGTGCGCGGCTGGTACGTGTACGTCCCGCTCGCCCTGGTCATCTGGGGCCTGATGTACAACAGCGGCGTCCACGCCACCATCGCCGGTGTCGCCATGGGCCTGATGCTGCGCTGCCACCGCAAGGAGGGCGAGCACCACTCCCCCGGCGAGCACATCGAGCACATGGTCCGGCCCGTCTCGGCCGGTCTGGCCGTCCCGCTCTTCGCCCTGTTCTCGGCCGGCGTCTCCCTCTCCGACGAGTCCATCGGACAGGTCTTCACCCGGCCGGAGCCGCTCGGCGTGGTGCTCGGCCTCGTCGTCGGCAAGACGCTCGGCATCTTCGGCGGCACCTGGCTCGCCGCCCGCTTCACCAAGGCGGAGCTCAATGACGACCTCGCCTGGCCGGACGTGTTCGCCGTCGCCTCGCTCGCCGGAATCGGCTTCACCGTCTCGCTCCTGATCGGCGAGCTCGCCTTCACCGACGACCCCGTCCTCACCGACGAGATCAAGGCCTCCGTCCTGATCGGCTCGCTCATCGCCGCGGTCGTCGCCTGCGTCCTGCTGAAGATGCGCAACCGGAAGTACAAGAAGCTCATCGAGGACGAGGAGCGCGACGAGGACCTCGACGGCATCCCCGACATCTACGAGCAGGACAAGCCGGACTACCACCTGCGGATGGCGAAGATCTACGAGGCCAAGGCGGCGGAGCACCTGCGCAGGGCCGACGAGGTCGCGGCCGGCGTGCGGGAACCGGCGGCCGAGCCGGCGGCCGACGCAGGGGCCGAAGCAGCGGGCGGGTCCAGCGCCGACGGCGGCCGTCCGGCATGATCTGACCTGACGACAGGACAGCCGTCGCAGTCGGACGACAGAGGGAGAGAGCGATGAGCGCAGTGGACCAAGGGGCCCCAGGAGCCGAGCGCACACTCGGCCAGCTGGTCGCCTCGGCCACCGCCGAGATGTCCGCCCTGGTGCACGACGAGATCGCCCTCGCCAAGGTGGAGATCAAGCAGGACGTCAAGCGCGCGGGCATCGGCAGCGGCGCCGCGATCGTCGCCGGCGTGCTCCTCCTCTTCTCGCTGCCGGTGCTGAGCTTCGCGGCGGCGTACGGGATCCACAACCTCGGGCTCGGGCTGGCCTGGTCCTTCCTGATCGTCGGCGTGGCGTTCTGGCTGCTCGCGGCCGTGATCGGGCTGATCGCCATGGCGAAGTTCAAGAAGATCAAGCCGCCGGTGAAGACCATCGCCTCGGTCAAGGAGACGGCGGCCCTCGTCGGCACCGTCAAGCCCCACGCCCGGTCGGTCAGTGACAACGCCGTGGGTGTGGCACGCTCGTCCTCATGACCTCCCCCTCGTCGGATTCCGGCACGTCCGGTACGCCCCCCACCGCCGCCACGGCGGTCCGGATCGCCATCCCCGGCGGGCGAGAAGTGACGCACCGGGACGTGGCGGCCAACGGGGCGCGGTTCCACGTCGCCGAGCTGGGCGACGGACCGTTGGTGCTGCTCCTGCACGGCTTCCCGCAGTTCTGGTGGACGTGGCGGCACCAGATGACCGCGCTGGCCGACGCGGGCTACCGTGCGGTCGCGATGGACCTGCGCGGGGTGGGCGGCAGCGACCGCACCCCGCGGGGCTACGACCCGGCCAACCTCGCGCTCGACATCACCGGGGTCGTACGGTCCCTCGGCGAGCCCGACGCCGCCCTCGTCGGGCACGACCTGGGCGGTTACCTCGCCTGGACGGCGGCGGTGATGCGGCCGAAGCTGGTGCGCCGGCTGGTGGTGTCCTCGATGCCGCACCCGCGGCGCTGGCGGTCCGCGATGCTGTCCGACTTCGGGCAGACCCGCGCCAGCTCGCACATCTGGGGCTTCCAGCGGCCGTTCGTGCCCGAGCGGCAGCTCGTCGCCGACGACGGGGCGCTCGTCGGCGAACTGATCCGCGACTGGTCGGGCCCGCGGCTCCCCGAGGAGGACGACATCGCGGTGTACCAGCGCGCGATGTGCATCCCCTCCACGGCGCACTGCTCGGTCGAGCCGTACCGCTGGATGATGCGGTCCATGGCCCGTCCGGACGGCCTGCAGTTCAACCGGCGCATGAAGCGGCCGGTGCGGGTGCCGACGCTGCACCTGCACGGCTCGCTCGATCCGGTGATGCGCACGCGGAGTGCGGCGGGATCCGGGCAGTACGTCGAAGCCCCGTACCGCTGGCGGCTCTTCGACGGGCTCGGGCACTTCCCCCACGAAGAGGACCCTGCGGCGTTCTCCACCGAGCTGGTCAACTGGCTGAAGGATCCCGAGCCCGACCGCTGAGCCGCACCGCTGAGCCGCACCGCTGAGCCGGACCAGCCGGACCACTGAGTCGACAGCCGCTTATATGACAAGCATTCAATTGCCTGGCGCATAGGCCAATTGGCCGCCCTCAACGCGATTACCGACCTTGGGCCCCGGGCACAGCTCGGAGTATGGGCTGGACGCACGACTACGGTGACACCGCACACGAACGCCGCTCGACGGTCACGCCGGGCACGCACAGGGGGCAGGGCCGCGAAGGCCACGACGACCCCCGACTCGGGATTCCGCGCATCCTGCGCCGGCGGGCCCGCTGGGTCTCCGCCCGGCTCAGGCACCAGCGTACGTAGGCAGGGGCCCCGCAAGGGCTCTGGAAGCCGATGGGGCCACGGGTCCCGGCAGTGCTACGGGAGCCCCTCAAGGCTCCCGTAGGGCTCGAACACTCCCGCAGGGCTCAGAGGGCGCAGCCCTGGCTGCCGACCCGCCGGTCCGCCGTCGCTCCGGTCCGGATGTCGTCGCGGATCTCGTCCACGGTCAGGGCGTAACCGGTGTTGGGGTCGTCGAGGGACTTCGCGAAGACGACCCCGTACACCTTGCCCTCGGGCGTCAGCAGCGGGCCGCCGGAGTTGCCCTGGCGGACCGTCGCGTAGAGGGAGTAGACGTCCCGTCGCACGGTTCCGCGGTGGTAGATGTCCGGGCCCTTGGCGTTGATCCGGCCGCGGACGCGCGCCGCGCGGACGTCGTACGAGCCGTTCTCCGGGAAGCCCGCGACGATGGCGTCGGTGCCGCTCGCCGCGCCCTTGTCGGTGAACTCCAGTGCCGGCGCCTTCAGCTTGGGCACGTCCAGGACGGCGATGTCGCGCTCCCAGTCGTAGAGCACGACCTTGCCGTCGTAGAGCTTGCCCTCGCCGCCGACCTGCACGGTCGGTTCGGCGACCCCGCCGACGACGTGCGCGTTGGTCATCACCTTGCCCGGCGCGAAGACGAAGCCGGTGCCCTCCAGCACCTTGCTGCACGAGGGCGCCGTGCCGACCACCTTCACGATCGACCGCTTGGCGTCCTCGGCCACGGGGCTGCTCGCGAGCAGCGGGTCCGGCGGCTTGACCTCGGTGATCGGCTCGTTGGAGAACGGGCTGAAGACCTGCGGGAAGCCGTTGCGGGCCAAGGTGGAGCTGAAGTCCGAGAACCAGGTGTCCGCCTGCGCCGGGAGCACCCGGTCGATGCCGAGGAGCACCTTGGAGTTGCGGACTTCCTTGCCCAGCGTGGGAAGTGACGTACCGGCGAGCAACGACCCGATCATCCAGGCCACCAGCAGCATCGCCACCACGTTCACCAGGGCGCCGCCCGTGGCGTCGAGTGCGCGGGCCGGGGACCATGTGATGTAGCGCCGGAGCTTGTTGCCCAGGTGGGTGGTCAACGCCTGGCCGATCGAGGCACAGATGATGATGACGACCACGGCGATGACGACGACCGTGGTGGACACCTGGGTGCCGTTGTCGGTGACCCGGTCCCAGATCAGGGGCAGCAGGGACACGGCGACGAGACCACCGCCGAGGAAGCCGATCACCGACAGGATGCCGACGACGAACCCCTGGCGGTAGCCGACGATCGCGAACCATACGGCGGCGAGCAGCAACAGGATGTCCAGCACGTTCACAGGGCCCACCGTCTCATGCGCGCCAGTCGAGCGGGACTTCCCGGGACCGGTCCCAGGGACGCTCCCAGCCGGCGAAGTGCAGGATCCGGTCGATCACTCCGGCCGTGAAACCCCAGACCAGAGCCGATTCCACGGTGAAGGCCGGGCCGTGGAAGCCGCTGGGGTGGACGACGGTGACGCGGTGCTCGGGGTCCGTGAGATCGGCCACGGGCACCGTGAAGACGCGGGCGGTCTCGGCCGGGTCGACCACGCCGACCGGGCTGGGGGCGCGCCACCAGCCGAGCACCGGGGTCACGACGAACTTGCTGACGGGGATGTAGAGCGGCGGCAGCACCCCGAAGAGCTGGACCCCGGCCGGATCCAGACCCGTCTCCTCCTCGGCCTCGCGCAGCGCGGCGCGCAGCGGGCCGGTGGTGCCCGGGTCGCCGTCCTCGGGGTCGAGGGCGCCGCCGGGGAAGGAGGGCTGGCCGGGATGCGAGCGCAGGGTGCCGGCGCGCTCCATCAGCAGCAGCTCGGGGCCGCGGGGGCCCTCGCCGAAGAGGATCAGTACGGCCGACTGGCGGCCGCGGCCGTCCTCCGGCGGCAGGAACCGGCTGAGCTGGGTGGGCCGGACCGTCCGGGCCGCCTCGACGACGGGGTCCAGCCAGTCGGGCAGGCCGTGGGTGTGTAGGTCGATGCTTCCGCGCCGGCCGCCCTGGTCGTACGGGCCCCCGTGCGCGGTGGCTGCGCCGGGCCCGGCGGTGCCCGCCCGGCGGTTCTGCGTGGCCTCTGTCATAGGCACCCCTGTCCGTGCTTCTGCGTTCCCCACGCACCGCAAAACGCGGGGCGGGTACCGATTCGTTCCTTGCGGGTGCGGCTCCGCTGCCGGATACGGCCGGGCTCAGGCGCGGGCGGGCGCCGGGAGGCCCGGGTAGTCCGGGGGCGGGCTCAGGCGCTGGCCGGGCTGGCCGCCCTTCTCGTACTTCAGGAGCTTCGCCGCCTTCTCCGGGTCGGTCTCGCCCTCCCCGTAGGCCGGGCAGAGCGGTGCGATCGGGCAGGCCCCGCAGGCGGGCTTGCGGGAATGGCAGATCCGGCGGCCGTGGAAGACGACGCGGTGCGAGAGCATCGTCCACTCGCTCTTCGGGAAGATCGCGCAGATCTCCGCCTCGACCTTCTCCGGATCCTCCTGCTCGGTCCACTTCCAGCGCCGCACCAGCCGGCCGAAGTGGGTGTCGACGGTGATCCCGGGGACTCCGAAGGCATTGCCGAGGACCACGTTGGCCGTCTTGCGGCCGACGCCGGGCAGCGTCACCAGGTCCTCGATCCGGCCCGGCACCTCGCCGCCGAAGTTGTCGCGCAGCGCGGCGGAGAGGCCGAGCAGGGACTTGGCCTTGGCCCGGAAGAACCCGGTCGGCCGGATGATCTCCTCCAGCGCCTCCGGATCGGCTCCGGCCATGTCCTCGGGGGTCGGGTACGCGGCGAAGAGGGCCGGGGTCGTCTGGTTCACCCGCAGGTCGGTGGTCTGCGCCGACAGGACGGTGGCGACCAGCAGCTCGAAGGGGTTGCGGAAGTCGAGCTCCGGGTGCGCGTACGGGTAGACCTCCGCCAGCTCACGGTTGATCCTGCGCGCCCGCCGCACCATCGCCAGATGGCTCTCCGGCTTCGCCCCGGCCTTCTTGACCTTGCTCTCTGCCATCCCCGAAGGCTACGCCGCACAGCCCTCCGCCCGTGGCCGGACGTGACCTCCGCCCGGCCGGGGTTTCTTGGCCCAAGTTTTGCCCTGAAACGGGGGTGACTGCTCCGGGAGGGCTCCCACCGGGGCATGTTCGCCCACGGCTGAATTTGCTATGGCCGTCACTCCCCCGGACCCCTTGGCCTGTGCTCTCACCGGCCTGTTGGACACCCGGCCGGTCCGGGACACGGCGGCGACGACGGCCCCGGACCTCAGGTAACACCACCCCGATCGGCCTCTCGCCGCACAGCACACCCGTACGTCCGGCATCCTTGTGATGAACGTGATTGATCGCACTGTTTGAGCCGTCCGGCAAAATGGGGGAGCGATCCCCCGGCTGGTCGACATAGGAGAGAGACTCGTGGACGACGTACTGCGGCGTGCCCCGCTCTTCGCGGCGCTCGATGACGAGCAGGCCGCGGAGCTCCGCGCCTCCATGGGCGAGGTGACCCTCGCACGTGGTGACGCCCTGTTCCACGAGGGCGACCCCGGTGACCGGCTCTACGTCGTCACCGAGGGCAAGGTGAAGCTGCACCGCACCTCCCCCGACGGCCGCGAGAACATGCTGGCCGTCCTCGGCCCCGGAGAGCTGATCGGCGAGCTGTCGCTGTTCGACCCGGGTCCGCGCACCGCCACCGCCACCGCGCTGACCGAGGTCAAGCTGCTGGGTCTGGGTCACGGAGACCTCCAGCCCTGGCTGAACGCCCGGCCCGAGGTGGCGACCGCGCTGCTGCGCGCCGTCGCGCGGCGCCTGCGCAAGACCAACGACCAGATGTCCGACCTGGTCTTCTCCGACGTTCCGGGCCGCGTGGCCCGTGCGCTCCTCGACCTGTCGCGCCGCTTCGGCGTGCAGTCGGAGGAGGGCATCCACGTCGTGCACGACCTCACGCAGGAAGAGCTGGCCCAGCTCGTCGGTGCGTCGCGCGAGACCGTGAACAAGGCCCTGGCCGACTTCGCGGGACGCGGATGGCTCCGCCTGGAGGCGCGTGCGGTGATCCTCCTGGACGTGGAGCGCCTCGCGAAGCGGTCCCGCTGACGCTCGTAGTCTCCGTTGAGGGGTCCTGCCCGGTCGGGCGGGGCCCCTTTTCGCGTTTCAACCAGAGGCGTGCGGCCGCAGTGGAGGCACAGTGGACCCATGGAACACAGAGGCCTCGACGCGTACGGGTACTTCGAGCGCGAAGGCGCGCTCGGGCACGTGCAGGCCGAGTTCCGGGGGCTCGTCGCCGCCGCGCGGGAGCGGATCGCGGAGGCGTACGGACGACGGCTGCACAGCGCCTACCTGTACGGGTCCGTGCCGCGCGGCACGGCCCGGCCCGGGCGGTCCGACCTCGACCTGCTCATCGCCCTGCACCACGCACCCGGCGAGGAGGACCGCGACACCACCGGGGCACTGGCACACGGCCTCGACGAGGAGTTCCCGGAGATCGACGGCGTCGGGATCCTGCTGTACGGCAAGGACCGGCTGCTGAGCGAGCAGGAACGATACGACCTGGGCTGGCTCCTCGCCTGCCTGTGCACCCCGCTGCTCGGGGCGGACCTGGCCGAGCACCTGCCCCGCTACCGGCCGGACGGCCTGCTCGCCCGCGAGACCAACGGCGACCTCGCCGGGCTGCTGCCCGGGGTGCGCGAGCGGATCCGGGAGGCGACCACCCCGGAGGAGTACCGCAAGCTGTGCCGGGGCGTCTCCCGGCACCTCGTGCGGACCGGGTTCACCCTCGTCATGCCGCGGTGGGGCGGCTGGACCAGCGACCTCACCGAGTCGGCGGAGGTGTTCGCGCAGTACTACCCCGAGCGCGCCGACCAGATGCGCGCCGCGGCCGCCGCCGCGCTGGACCCGGTCGCCGACCCGGCCGTGCTGCGCGCCTACGTCGAGGACCTCGGGCCGTGGCTCGCGGACGAGTACGCGGCCCGGCACGGGACGAAGACGCCCCGTCCGGCGGGGTAGGCCGTCCCTTTCGGATGAGGCCGCGGCCCGCTCACTCGGGGTTCCCGGGGATCAGCCCGTGCTCCGTCAGGTACTCCAGCTGCGCCCGTACGGACCATTCCGCCGCCGGCCACAGGGACCGGTCCACATCCGCGTAGACGTGGGCGACGACCGCCTCGGGGGTGGTCAGGCCGTTCTCGACCGCCGTCTCGATCTGCGCGAGCCGGTGCGCCCGGTGGGCGAGGTAGAACTCCACCGCGCCCTGCGCGTCGTCCAGGACCGGGCCGTGCCCCGGGAGCACCGTGTGGACCCCGTCGTCGACCGTCAGCGAGCGCAGCCGGCGCAGGGAGTCCAGGTAGTCGCCGAGCCGCCCGTCGGGATGCGCGACCACGGTGGTGCCGCGCCCCAGGATCGTGTCGCCGGTCAGGACCGCCCGGTCGGCGGGCAGGTGGAAGCAGAGCGAGTCCGCGGTGTGCCCGGGCGTCGGAACCACCCGCAGTTCCAGACCGCCCGTGCGGATGACGTCCCCGGCGGCCAGGCCCTCGTCGCCCAGGCGCAGGGCCGGGTCCAGGGCGCGCACCTTCGTCCGGGTCAGCTCGGCGAAGCGGGCCGCGCCCTCCGCATGGTCGGGGTGTCCGTGGGTGAGGAGGGTCAGCGCGACCCGCTTGCCCTCCTTCTCGGCGGCGTCGATCACCGCGCGCAGGTGTACGTCGTCCAGCGGGCCCGGGTCGATCACCACGGCCAGGTCGGAGCCGGGCTCGGAGACCAGCCAGGTGTTGGTGCCGTCGAGGGTCATCGCGGAGGCGTTCGGCGCCAGGATGTTCACCGCGCGGGCGGTGGCGGGCCCGGAGACGACCATTCCGCGGGGCTGGCCGGGCAGGGCGGCGGCGTCGGTCATGCGGAGGCTCCTCCCGGGTGCTCGGGGCCCGGGCTCGCGGCGCCCCGGTCCGCGAGGCGGACGCGCTTGGTGAACTCGTCGTGGCCCGGCCAGCTGAGCACGAGCTCCCCGCCCTCCAGGGTGGCCCGGGCGAGCACCGGGGTCAGGTCCTGGGCCCCGGCAGCGGCGAGGGCCTCGGCGGGGCTCCCGTACGGCTCCAGGGAGCGCAGGGTGGTGATGGTGGGCGGCATCATCAGCAGCTCGCCCTTGTCGTAGCCGGCGGCGGCGTCGGCGGGGCGGATCCAGACCGTGCGGTCGGCCTCGGTGGAGGCGTTGCGGGTGCGCTGGCCTTCGGGGAGGGCCGCGACGAAGAACCAGGTGTCGTACCGGCGCGGCTCGAACTCCGGAGTGATCCAGCGGGCCCACGCGCCGAGCAGGTCGGAACGCAGGACGAGGCCCCGGCGGTCGAGGAACTCGGCGAAGGACAGCTCACGGGCGACCAGGGCCGCGCGGGCGGCCTCCCAGTCCTCGCCGGTGGTGTCGCCGACGACGGTGTCCGCGGACTCGCCCGCGAGCAGGACCCCGGCCTCCTCGAAGGTCTCCCGGACGGCTCCGCAGACGATCGCCTGGGCGGTGGCGGGGTCGGTGCCCATCCGCTCGGCCCACTCGGCACGGCTCGGGCCGGCCCAGCCGATGCGGTGGTCCTCGTCGCGGGGGTCCACGCCGCCGCCGGGGTACGCGTAGGCGCCTCCGGCGAAGGCCATCTCGACCCGGCGGCGCAGCATGTGCACGGCGGGGCCGTCGGGGGTGTCGCGCAGCAGCATCACGGTGGCGGCGCGCCTGGGTTCCGTCGGGGTGAGGGCGCCGTCCGCGAGGGCGCGGATCCGGTCGGGCCACTCCGGCGGGTACCACTGACCTCCGGCGGAGGTCTCTTGCTGACCGTACTGACCATTCGGCATGGCGGGATGCTACGGCCATCCGGGCCGATGTTCGAGGGTTGACCTTGGAGCACCGTTGTACGGGGGCTCGGTCTCGGCCGCGGATGTGCCGCTGCGCGGAGCGGAGTCCCCTACCCGCCCTTCCACCGTTCCCCGGGCTGTGCCCGGACCCCCTGGGGCTCAGCCCCAGACCCCGGTCCACAAACGCCGGACGGCTGGAAGGACGCCGGAGGGCCCGGATCCTGCCCGGCAGGGCGGATCCGGCCCCTCCGGGGCAGACACTGAGCTCAGGCTCCGGGGACCAGTTCGACCTGGATCTCGATCTCGACCGGGGCGTCCAGCGGGAGGACCGCCACGCCGACCGCGCTGCGGGCATGGACGCCCTTGTCGCCGAGGACGGCGCCCAGCAGCTCGCTCGCGCCGTTCAACACGCCCGGCTGGGCGGTGAAGTCGGGGGCGGAGGCGATGAAGCCCACCACCTTCACGACGCGCGCGATCTTGTCGAGGTCGCCGACGACGGACTTCACCGCGGCGAGCGCGTTCAGCGCGCAGGTCGCGGCCAGTTCCTTGGCCTGCTCCGCCGAGACCTCGGCGCCGACCTTGCCGGTGACCGGCAGGTTGCCCTTGACCATCGGGAGCTGGCCCGCGGTGTACACGTAGGCACCCGACCGCACGGCCGGCTGGTACGTGGCCAGCGGCGGGACGACCTCGGGCAGGGTCAGGCCGAGTTCGGCCAGCCTCGCCTCGACGACTCCGCTCATGCCGCCTTCTCCCGCTTCAGGTAGGCCACGAGCTGCTCGGGGTTGTTCGGCCCGGGGACGACCTGGACGAGCTCCCAGCCGTCCTCGCCCCAGGTGTCCAGGATCTGCTTGGTGGCGTGGACCAGCAGCGGGACGGTCGCGTATTCGAACTTCTTGGTCATGGGAGCGAGCGTAGTGCCTGCCGTGCGGGGCCCCGCCACCACCGCCGCCACCCGGGAGGAATTAGGCTCGGGCCCTGTGAGCAGGCTCCAGGTGGTCAGCGGCAAGGGCGGCACCGGCAAGACCACGGTCGCCGCGGCACTCGCGCTCGCCCTCGCACGCGAGGGCAAGCGGACTCTTCTGGTGGAGGTCGAGGGCAGGCAGGGCCTCGCCCAGGTCTTCGGGGCGGAGGCGCTCCCCTACGAGGACCGGAAGATCGCCGTCGCCTCGGGCGGCGGGGAGGTCTACGCGCTCGCCATCGACGCGGAGCGGGCGCTCCTGGACTACCTCCAGATGTTCTACAAGCTCGGCTCGGCCGGCCGCGCCCTCAAGAAGCTCGGCGCCATCGACTTCGCGACGACCATCGCGCCGGGCCTGCGGGACGTGCTCCTGACGGGCAAGGCCTGCGAGGCGGTCCGGCGCAAGGACAAGGCCGGCCGGTTCGTCTACGACCACGTGATCATGGACGCTCCGCCGACCGGGCGGATCACCCGCTTCCTGAACGTCAACGACGAGGTGGCGGGCCTGGCCCGGTTCGGGCCGATCCACAACCAGGCACAGGCCGTCATGAAGGTGCTCAAGTCCCCCGAGACGGCCGTGCACCTGGTGACCCTGCTGGAGGAGATGCCCGTCCAGGAGACCGCCGACGGGATCGCCGAACTCCGGGAGGCGGGCCTGCCGGTGGGACGGGTGATCGTGAACATGGTCCGGCCGCACCACCTCGACGAGGCCGCCCTGCGCGCCGCCTCCGGCGAGCGGCGCTCCGATGTCTCCCGGGCGCTGTCCCGGGCGGGCCTCGGCAGCGCCCGGCGCGGCGGGCTGGCCGAGCGGCTGGTGGACCCGCTGCTCGCGCAGGCCTCGGAGCACGCGAGCCGGGTGGAGCTGGAGCGCACCCAGCGCACCGTACTGGCGGGGCTGGACGTGCCGACGTACGAACTCCCCCTGCTCGGCGCGGGGATGGACCTGGCCGGGCTCTACGGGCTCGCCGCGGAGCTCCGGAAGCAGGTGGGCGAGGAATGAGCGAGGCCCGGACCATGGAGGCGACGATGGACGCTCCCCCGCGGCTGGACGTCGACCGGCTGCTGGACGACCGGCAGACCCGGATCATCGTGTGCTGCGGGGCGGGCGGGGTCGGCAAGACCACCACCGCCGCGGCCCTCGGGGTACGGGCGGCCGAGCGCGGGCGCAAGGTGGTCGTCCTGACCATCGACCCGGCACGCAGGCTGGCCCAGTCGATGGGGATCGACTCGCTCGACAACACCCCGCGCCGGGTTCACGGGGTGGAGGGCGCGAAGGGCTCCGGGGGCGGCGCGGAGGGCTCCGGGGGCGGCGAACTCCACGCCATGATGCTCGACATGAAGCGGACCTTCGACGAGATCGTCGAGGGCCACTCCGACCCCGAGCGGGCGCAGGCCATCCTCGCCAACCCCTTCTACCAGTCCCTGTCGGCCGGCTTCGCGGGCACGCAGGAGTACATGGCGATGGAGAAGCTGGGGCAGCTGCGGGCCCGGGACGACTGGGACCTGATCGTGGTGGACACCCCGCCGAGCCGGTCCGCGCTGGACTTCCTGGACGCACCGGGGCGCCTGGGGTCCTTCCTGGACGGAAAGTTCATCCGGGTGCTGATGGCTCCGGCGAAGGTGGGCGGCCGGGCGGGGATGAAGTTCCTCAATGTCGGCATGTCGATGATGACGGGCACGCTGAGCAAGCTGATGGGTGCCTCGCTGCTGAAGGACGTGCAGACCTTCGTGGCCGCCATGGACACGATGTTCGGCGGCTTCCGCACCCGCGCGGACGCGACCTTCCAGCTCCTCCAGGCTCCCGGTACGGCCTTCCTCGTGGTCTCCGCGCCCGAACCGGACGCGCTGCGCGAGGCCGCGTACTTCGTGGAACGACTGGCCGCGGAGCGGATGCCGCTGGCCGGGCTCGTACTGAACCGGGTGCACGGCAGTGACGCCGAACAGCTCTCCGCGGAGCGGGCGTTGGCCGCTGCGGAGAATCTTGAAGAAGGCCGCATTGTGGATCAGGAGTCCGGGAAAGCTGGACTTCGTGACTCCACGGAGACCGACCCGGAGACCGACCTCGACACGGAGACCGACCCCGATGCCAGGATCGAGCGAGAGACCGGCGCCGACACCGTAGACGCCGTTGGCGCGGACGCCGACGTGGACGCCGATGTGGACGTGATCACTGCAGGACTGCTGCGCCTGCACGCGGAGCGCATGCAGGTCATCGCGCGCGAACAGCGCACGCGTGACCGCTTCACCTCGCTGCACCCCGAGGTGGCGGTGGCCGAAGTGGCCGCCCTGCCCGGCGACGTACACGACCTCGCCGGGCTGCGGGCCATCGGAGAGCGACTCGCGGCCGGGGTTCCGGCCGGAGCGTAGGCGTTCCTACGACGGGTGCCCAGGTGGTCTACCCGGCTGCCGCGTACGTCTCGTACGGAACACCGATCTCCTCATCGTCATCCATGGTGAGGATGCCCGTACTGCGCTCGTACTCCGTGCGTGCGGTTTCGAGCAGTCGCCTCCACGAGGTGACGGTGGGACGCCGGCGCAGCAGCGCACGTCGTTCCCGCTCGGTCATTCCGCCCCACACTCCGAACTCGACACGATTGTCGAGCGCGTCGGCCAGGCACTCGGTCCGCACCGGACATCCGGTGCACACCGCCTTGGCCCTGTTCTGTGCCGCTCCTTGAACGAACAGTTCATCCGGATCGGTAGTGCGGCAGGCTGCCTGCGCACTCCAGTCGGTAACCCAGCCCATCCCGGCGCCGTCCTCTCCCGAATCGAGGCTCCCCCACGGCGGTAGCGGCATATTCACCGCTGCCAGTTGAGGACGTTACGGAAGGTGGGCACAGTGCAACACCCCCGACGGGCCCAATCTTGAATGGTCCGAACGGACTATGGGTAAGCGGCAGATCACCCGACGGAGTGATCCTGCGACATGCCCGACCATTCCGGCGATTTGGGTGAAATCGACGGGGCATGCTGATCACAGGAGGCGAGATTCGGACATGCGTCCACCCCATTCGGGAAGGGTGAAAAACAAGCCGAGGGGTTGATGTCCCACCGCACTGCTGTGACAGTTGGGGACAGCTTAGGCCAAGGCATTCGCGCGTGTCCGGCGAATGAGAACGTAGGCTGCCCTCTATGGGAAAGAAGCGCTCGGGCGGCGGGCTCACGGGGCCACAGCAGGCCGCCAAGTTCCTCGGTGTGTCCGTTCTCTCCGGAGTTGTGCTCGCAGGCATCGCGATCCCGGGCGCCGGCGCCCTGGGGCTCGCGGCCAAGGGCACGGTCGAGGGGTTCGATGAGATCCCGGCCAATCTCAAGACACCTCCGTTGAGCCAGCGCACCACGATTCTGGACTCAGAGGGTGGCTTGATCGCCACGGTCTATTCGCGTGACCGGCAGGTGGTCCCGATCACGGCCATCTCCCCGTACATGCAGAAGGCCATCGTCGCGATCGAGGACTCCCGTTTCTACGAGCACGGCGCGATCGACCTCAAGGGCATCCTGCGTGCGGTCAACCGCAATGCCCAGGAGGGCGGCGCGGCGCAGGGCGCCTCGACGCTGACGCAGCAGTACGTGAAGAACGTCTTCGTCGAGGAAGCCGGCGACGACGAGACGAAGGTGCGCGAGGCACAGGAGAAGAGCCTCGGGCGCAAGATCCGCGAGCTGAAGTACTCGATCCAGGTCGAGGAGGAGCTCGGGAAGCAGAAGATCCTCGAGAACTACCTCAACATCACGTACTTCGGGCAGCAGGCGTACGGCATCGAATCCGCGGCCCAGCGCTACTTCAGCAAGCCCGCCAAGGACCTGACCCTGGACGAGGCGGCGATGCTGGCGGGCGTGGTGCAGTCGCCGAGCCGGTACGACCCGGTGAACGACTCGCAGGAGGCGACGAAGCGCCGCAACATCGTCCTCCAGCGCATGGCCGACGTGAAGAACATCTCGCAGGCCGAGGCGGACGCGGCGAAGGCGAAGCCGCTCCAGCTGAAGGTGACCAAGCCGAAGAACGGCTGCATCACCGCGGTCAAGGGCGCGGGCTTCTTCTGCGACTTCGTGCGCAACACCTTCCTCGACGACACCGCCTTCGGAAAGACCCGCGAGGAGCGGGCGAAGGTCTGGAACCAGGGCGGCCTCACGGTCCGCACGACCCTGGACCCGCAGTCGCAGGACTCCGTCAACGAGTCCATCAAGGACCACGTGGACCAGGACGACAAGGTCGCGACGGCCGTCACCCTCGTCCAGCCCGGCACCGGGCGGGTCCTCGCCATGGGCCAGTCCAAGCCGTACGGCTTCGGCAAGAACGAGACCCAGATCAACTTCTCGGTGGACAAGAAGATGGGCGGCTCGAACTTCGGCTTCCCGACCGGCTCCACCTTCAAGGCGTTCGTCGCGGCCGCCGCCCTCGAAGGCGGGCTGCCGCCGACGAAGATGTACCAGTCCCCGTACGACATGGACTACCCGAGCCCGGTGAGGACCTGCGGCGACAAGCCCTGGGTCAACACCGACCGCGCCAAGGTGGAGAACGAGACCGAGTCCGAGGTCGGCCCTTACGGGATGAAGGAGGCGATGGCTAAGTCGGTCAACACCTACTTCGTGGAGATGATCTCCGAGGTGGGCCTGTGCCCCGTCACCGAGATGACCACCAAGCTCGGCGTGATCCCGGCCAACGGCGCCAAGCTCCCCGAGGTCCCGGCCATCGCCCTCGGCAGTGAGGGCATGTCCCCGCTGACCATGGCCAACGCCTACGCCACCTTCGCCAACCGCGGCGTGTACTGCACCCCGGTCACCATCGAGTCGATCACCGACGCGCACGGCAAGGCCCTGACGGTCCCGAAGTCCAAGTGCGGCCGCGCGATGACCGAGCGGACCGCCGACACCATCAACACGCTGCTGCTCGGCGTGGTCGACTCCGGTACGGGCCAGCAGTCGGGTCTGACCGACCGGCAGAGCGCGGGCAAGACGGGTACCACCGACAGCCGTTACAACGCCTGGTTCGTCGGCTACACCCCGAACATGTCCGGCGCGACCTGGGTCGGCTCCGGCGGCGCCAAGCAGGTGTCGATGGAGAACATCACCATCGGCGGCCAGTACTACGACAAGGTCTTCGGCGGTGGCCTGCCCGGCCCGATCTGGAAGCAGGCGGTCTCCGGCGCGCTCTCCGGCCGCGAGGCCCCGAGCTTCACCACGGTGAACATCCCCGACACCCCGAGCCCGACCCCCGGCGCCAAGCCCAGCGGCAAGCCCAACAAGCCCGGCAAGCCCGGCCGCGACGGCAAGCCCGGCGACGGGCGGCCCGGCGGTGGGACCGCAGCCGGCCCCACCGGCGGGAACACCGGCGGCACGGGCGGCACGGGCGGGGACGACCCGCTCGGCGGGATCACGATCCCGCCGGGGATCATCGGCGGCCGCGACTAGGCGCCGTAGGGTCCGTAGCGAAAAGCAGAAGAGGGCCCCCACCAGATCCGCATCCGGATCGGTGGGGGCCCTCCCTGCTTCCCGTGCGGGAAGCGCGTACTAGGACAGGTGCTTCTTGACGGCGGCGGCGACGCGCCCGCCCTCCGCCAGACCCGCGACCTTCGGGTTCACGATCTTCATCACGGCGCCCATGGCCCGCGGCCCCTCGGCGCCCGCCGCCCTGGCCTCCTCGACGGCCTGCGCCACGATCGCGTCGAGCTCGGCCTCGCCGAGCTGCTTCGGGAGGTAGGTGTCGAGGAACTCGCCCTCGGCGGTCTCCCGCGCGGCCTGCTCGGGACGGCCACCCTGCGCGAAGGCATCAGCGGCCTCGCGGCGCTTCTTCGCCTCCTTGGCGATCACCTTGAGGACTTCCTCGTCGGAGAGCACCCGGGCTTCCTTGCCCGCGACTTCCTGGTTGGTGATGGCGGAGAGGGTCAGGCGCAGCGTGGACGAGGCGAGCTCGTTGCGCGCGCGGATGGCGGTGGTGAGGTCTTCCTGGAGCTTGGCCTTGAGCGTGGTCATGCCCCGAGTCTGCCAGGTACGGGGCCTTTGGCGCCCGCCGGTTTCCCGGCGTGCTTGCCGGGTCTGCGAACATGAGGGCATGCGTGCGCGTTACGGAGTACCCCTGAAGGTCACCGCCGGCATCGCCGCGGCCGGGGCCGCCGGTCTGGCCTATGCCGCCGGTTTCGAAGCGCGGTCCTTCCGCCTGCGCCGGGTCACGGTCCCCGTGCTCCCGCAAGGAATGCGCCCGTTGCGCATCCTGCAGGTCTCGGACATCCACATGGTCGGCGGGCAGCGCAAGAAGCGCGCCTGGCTGCAGTCGCTCGCCGGGCTGCGCCCCGACCTCGTGGTGAACACGGGCGACAACCTCTCCGACACGGAGGGCGTGCCGGAAGTGCTCGACGCGCTCGGCCCTTTGATGGACTTCCCCGGCGTGTACGTCTTCGGCTCGAACGACTACTACGGGCCCCGGATGCGCAATCCCGGGCGCTACCTGATCGAGAAGACCCAGGGCCGGCACGGGCTGAACGGCAACGCACCGGTCGTCGGGGCCGTCCACAACCCGTGGGAGGGCATGCGCGACGCCTTCGACGCGGCCGGCTGGCTCAACCTCACCAACACCCGGGGCCGGCTCAAGCTCGACGGTCTGGAGCTGGCCTTCACCGGCCTGGACGACCCGCACATCAAGCGCGACCGGTACGCGAAGGTCGCGGGCGGGCCGGAGGCGGACGCGGACTTCTCGATGGCGGTCGTCCACGCCCCGTACCTGCGCGTCCTCGAATCCTTCACCGCCGACCGGTACCCGCTGATCCTGGCCGGCCACACGCACGGCGGGCAGCTGTGCATCCCCTTCTACGGGGCGCTCGTCACCAACTGCGACCTGGACACCAAGCGGGTGAAGGGCCTCTCGACGCACGAGGCGCAGGGGCAGCGCGCGTACCTCCACGTATCGGCGGGCTGCGGAACCAACCGCTTCACCCCGGTGCGCTTCGCGTGCCCGCCCGAGGCGACACTGCTGACACTGACCCCGAAGGCCTAATCCGGGCGGTCGCGCCGGGTACGTTGACAGGATGATCACACCCGGCGCACCTGCCGCACCCGGCGCACTCCGCCTCCCGACCGTCGCCTTCCGCGCGCTGATCGCGGCCGCGGCCGTCACCGGCCTGGTCATCGAGTGCGTGTACGGCAGCGTGCCCGTCGTCCTGAGCTTCTTCACGATCTGGACGAACATCCTGGTCGCGGTCGTCTTCGGGCTCTCCGCCTACCGGGTCCACCGCCGCGAGCCGGACGTGGCCCCCTTCTGGCGGGGCGGTGTCCTCCTCTTCATCCTGATCACCGGGCTGGTCTTCCACCTGGTCCTGGCCAACCCGTCGAGCCCCTTCAACGTGCTCGAGGACCTCGACAAGCTCTCCGGGGCGAAGGCCGTCTCCAACCAGCTCCTCCACACGGTCACCCCCGTCGGCGCGGTCCTGGACTTCCTCTTCCTGACCGCCCCCCGCACCCTGCGCCCGCGCTACGCCGCACAGTGGCTGGCGTACCCCCTGCTCTACGTGGCCTTCGCCCTCACCCGCGGCGCCCTGCTCTCCCCCGGCGTCCCGAGCCGGTACACGTACCCCTTCATCGACGCCGCCCAGTACGGCTACGCCAGGGTCGCCCTGAACGCGGCGGTCCTGGGCCTCGCCTTCTACGCCATCGGCCTGGCCCTGGTCGCGGCGGACCGCTACCGCCCGCCGCGCGAAAACCGGATTTCGTCTCCGGCCGAGGGTCCGCTAAAGTAATCGATGTCGCCAGGGCAGCAAGCGCTGCAAGGGTGGACATCGGGGTGTAGCGCAGCTTGGCAGCGCGCTTCGTTCGGGACGAAGAGGTCGTGGGTTCAAATCCCGCCACCCCGACTTCGTAAGACCAGGTCAGGCACCTACTAATCTAGTAGGTGCCTGACCTGTTTCTGTCTGCGTGTCGAACTGAGTGACTACGGGTTCTGCGCGGCCCCGAAGATGCCGTCCATGGCCGTGGCCCCCGTCTGGATCACCGGCCGGATCTGCTTCCGGTAGACCTCCTCCGTGACCGCCGTACCGGAGTGCCCGACCAGCCGCGAGATCTCTTCGAGCGGGACCCCGCTGTCGGAGAGCAGCGACACGAAGCTGTGCCGCAGCTCCCTCGGCGTCCACTCGGCCGCATCGACTCCTTCGGTGCCGGTGATGGCCTGCCTGAAGGCGCGCCGGACGTTGGTGGAGTCCAGCTCGGTGCCCACGGCCGAGGAGAAGACGAGCCCGTGTTCCTGCCACTCCTGCCCCGCTGCCAGCCGATCCCAGCCCTGATCTTCGAACTGCTGCCAGAGCGCGTCGATGCAGCGAGCCGGGAGCGCGATCGTGCGCCGGGACTTCTTCGTCTTGGTGTCCCCACCCGTCCGGACCGATCGCCACACGGCGATGTGGGGAGGTACTGGCGGGATGGCACCCGGGTCTCCCTTCAGGAAGACGTGGTCCCAGGTGAGGGCCCGCAGCTCCTCTGTCCGGGCGCCGGTGAGCAGAGCGAGCACGATGTAGGCGTGCGCGGACGTGCCCGCGGCTGACCTGAGTACGGACTCGGCCTGGGCCAGCGTGAGCGCCTTCGACGGCCGGCCGGGCTGACCGGTCGGAATGGCGCACAGCTCCACGATGTTCCGCTTCACCTTGTCCCGGACCATGGCCCGCTTCACCGCGCGGTTCAGGCAGGAGTGGACCGCCTGAAGTGTCCGCGTACTGAGCAACTGAGCCTTCTGCATCAGCCACTTGTCGATGTCCTCGCCACTCAGCTCGCGGAGCTTGCGGGCGCCGAGGGCGGGAATCACGTGATTCCGAGCGAGGGACGTGCAGGTTTCCAGGGTGTTTTGGTCCCGGCCGGCCAACCCGTACAACAGCCAGTCGTTCACGGCGTCCGCCACGGTGTAGTTGGTCGGTGCGATGGCGAGCCCATCTTCGTGATCTCGCAGCACCTCCTTGAGCTTGGCCTTCGCTTCGGTCTTCGTCCGGCCGCTGCCACGCTTCACGATGCGTTTGCCGCTCGGGTCGAATCCGAGACTCACGCTGGCGATCCAGCGCTGCCGCCGCTCATCCCAGTGGAGGCCGCCGTCCCCTCGACTTCTGCGCTTGGTCACGACTGACCTCCCGCTTCGTGCTCCAACAGCGCGACGTAGTCGGCAATCGCGGAAGCCGGGACCAGGCGCGTACGCCCTTCCTTGACCGTCCGCAGACGGCCCGTGCGGATCAGTTCGTAGATGACGGTCCGACTGATCCCCAGCACCTGGACGGCATCGACTACGCGGTACAGGACCGGCGCAGCGTCGAACCTGCGGAAGGTCATCGTGGTCATCGCTCCCCCTCGAAGTCGTCGTTCAGGTCAGCGAGCGCTTCACGGGCCGACTCGCGGTTCGTACGGATGCCGCTGGCGATCGTCGCGGCGAGCCAGGATTCACCGGGGGTGTGTCCGTGTCCGGCATAGGTCCAGTGCGCGAGGACGAGCGTGGAGCCCTCCGGGGAGTCGTCCGGGTCGGGCAGGCCGCGTTCACGGCGCTCTTGATCGGCGCGGTAGTCCGCGCGGACCTGGCGGAGGGCCCCGAGGGTGGTGGAGTAGGCGCGGGACTTGGTGGAGAAGTGACCTCGGAAGCCGAGCATGTGCGACCAGCGCGCGAGCAGCCGGTCCGGGTAAACGGCGTCGAGTGCCCAGCAGGCTTCGATCAGGCGCCGCGTGTGGCCAGGCAGGTGGAGTTTCTCAACCTCGGCGAGTTCCCCGATCCGGCGGTCGGACGTGCCGGTGGTCTCGGCGGCCTTGGTCGCGTACTTCGCGACGTACGAAGCAACCGCGGCTTCGGTCAGGTCCTCATGCCCAAGCCCGCCGATCGGCTGGACATCGATCTGCGTCCCCCATCGGAGGCTGCGGGCGGCGAAGTCTCCGGAGGCGGGGACGTTCACGGCGACTCGGCCGGCGGCGGCCCGGATCGCGTCATCGAGCAGGGCGACCGAGGCCCACGAAGGCGGGGCGGTCTCGGGTCCGTCCGGTCCGTCGAGGCGGACGACCATGTGGAAGTGGACGGCGCCGCGCTTCTGGAACTCGGCGACCTTCCCGAACGAGACACGGCAGCAGTCGGCCAGGGCCCGCTGTGACAGTCCGGAGCGAGCAGCGATCTCCCGGCGGAGGTAGATCGTGAAGCGCTGCCAGAGCTGCCCGGCGAAGTTGTTCCACAGGACCGCGCCCGCGTAGTCGTACCTCTCAGGGTTCAGCGCCGTACCGAGCATCGCGTCTGTCTCGGCGTGGGCGACGCCGCAACGGCAGCGACCGGAGGACGGGCGGTTGTGGACCGGGCCGAACGACGGGGCTGTCAGGGTGGCGAAGACCCGAGGGTGTGAACGGACGGTCACCGGGATGTCCCTACGCTCGTCACCCGTGATCCCGGCCCGGATCAGGTGGTAGGTATCTCCCGCGTACGTCCAGGCGCAGGAAGGGCAGCGGGAGGCTCGCCGGTTGCCGCATGCGATCCGCAACCGTCCACCGGGCTCAGCAGCAGTCGAGTAGGAGTACAGGACGTCCCCGGTCCGGCGATCCCGCGTCACGGTCTGCCCGGACAGGTGGATCGGGTCCGAGCAGCCACCGGTGCGGCGGATCTGATCCTGCCAGCGATCGAATCCCGGGTCGGAGGCGACGCGCAGGAGATCAGCGAGGGTCAGAGGGTCGGTGCCCACAGCCGCCGCCACATCAGCAACGGCGGCCGGGGAAACAGGCAGGTGGGTCACCGGCGCCGCCTGCCCGCGTTCCAGATCTTCAAGTCCTTGCAGGTGGCGGTGCCATCCACGATGCGACCGTGCAGAGCCTGGCTGAACTCGCCTGCCTGGCGCTTGGCTTCCTCGTACGCGTCCAGGTCGGCGTTGACGTCGTCCTCGCGGTCCTTGCGGCTGAAGATCCCCATCACGCCACCGCCCCAACGGTGTGGGAGAGCGGGGCACCGGTCGTCCAGTCGAAGGCCAGGAAGCGCGGGCACAGGGTGTCGCCGTCGTGCGTGAGGATCATGCAGTCGTCTACTCGGACGTAGTGCCACCCCCTGATGTCGGCGCCGCAGCCGATGCACGGCGACGGGATCACCTCCGCGTCATCCCTGCGGGACAGCGGCGCGGATAACGGAGCGGGACGCGAAACAACCAGCTTCACGGGCATGATGGAAGCTCCCTCTTGCAGGGACGAAGGGGAGCGGCGTATCTGCTTGGCGGTAGGGCGCCGCTCACCCGGGGACGTGACCAACTTGGCTAGCCTTGTTGCTCACATCTCTAAGTTAGGGAGCGTGGCTAGCCATGTCAACAGCCTGACCGACTTGACTAGCTATCTGGGTGGCGTAGCCAATACCCTCAAGTCATGACCTTCGTTCCCGAGCCCCTGGACCCAGACGACGACCGCCCGCCCTACGAGCAGGTCGCGAGCAGCCTGGGCGCGGCCATCCGAACCAGGAGGCTCGCGCCCGGGGAGAAGCTCCCTTCCCACAAGGAACTGACCGAGCTGTACGGCTTCGCGCGGGCGACCATCCAGCGCGCGCTTCGTGACCTCGAAGACGAAGGGCTCGTGGTGTCCCGCAAGGGCAGCGGGGTCTACGTCCGCAACCGGACCGAACGGCCGGCGGGGCTGCGCCCGTACGTCGAGCAGGCCTTCGCCAAGAGCCACGTCACCATCGACTTCGCGGGCTTCTCCAGCGAGACCCTGCACGGTGCGCTGCAAGAGCCGCTCGACAAGATCCGCGTCGGCAGGCTGACCCCGTCGAGCATCACCATGCGGATACTCGTCCCCGACATGTCGGTGCCGCAGGCCGCTCCGGTGCGCTTGGAGGACGGCGCGGACGACAAGCGGCTCCGCGACCGCATGCACGACATCATGCTCAGCTACACCCGCAGCATCAGGGACGCCTTCGCCGAGCTGGGGCACCTTGGACTGGTCCCCGACACCCGGGTCGAGGTCCGCGTCCACAGCGGAACGCAGTTCTTCAAGCTGTACGTGATCAACAACGAGGACGCGTTCTTCGGGTACTACCCGATCAAGCCGAACAAGGTCGTCGCCCAGGGCGAGACCATCGAGATCTACGACCTGGTCGGCAAGGACACCACGCTCTTCCACCACTCCATCAACGATGGTGAATCGTCGGGCGGAGCCCAGCAGGTACAGCAGGCCCGTATGTGGTTCGACAGCGTGTGGGACACCATCGGAAGGGACTTCGATCTCGATGCGCACTGACGCCCTGGCCACGACTCTGGCAGGCGCCCGCGTTCTGCTCTTCGACTTCGACGGACCCGTCTGCGACGTGTTCGCCGGACTCCCCGCTCCTCGAGTGGCAGCGGAACTGGCCCAGCTCGTAGCCTCCAAGGACGAAGCCCTCGGCGCCAAGGCGGCCGGGACGGACGACCCCATCGAGGTTCTCCGCATCTCATACGAGGCGAACTCGGCACTCGGGCAGGAAGTCGAGCAGGCACTTACCGCGGCTGAGGTGCGCGCGGTCGCGGTGGCCGGTCAGCCGACACCCGGGTCCCGGGGGGCCCTCGAAGCCGCGAAGTCGGCTGGGCGGCCCGTGGCGGTGGTGAGCAACAACTCCGCCGAGTGCGTGAGGGCGTTCCTGGAACTACATGGGCTGAGCGAGTACGTGTTGGAGATCGTGGGTCGGCCGGCCGAACAGCCACACCTGATGAAGCCGAACCCGCACCCGCTGCTCATGGCCGCCGAGTTGCTCCATGTCGACGTGACGGCCTGCGTCCTGATCGGCGATGCCGTGACGGACATCCAGGCGGCCCATGCTGCTGGAGCCACGGTCATCGGCTACGCCAACAAGTCGCACAAGCCGGAGGCGTTCGCGGACCTTGGAGCAGAAGCGATCACGGAAGACATGCAGGCCATCGCGGACGCACTGCTCGATGGCGTGAGCGACTAACGCCCAGACCGAGGAGACCTGTTACAGGTTTCTCTACTTCATCAAGGGCGCTTCCGCCGCCAAGGCGGCGTCGCGCGCCCGTCACCCCGGGCCTGCGCTCCTGTCTGCGCCCCGCTCCAGCCCGGGGCGCCGGCCGCGCGCCAATGGCTAAGGACTTGATGGGCTGGACAGCCCTGCCTGATCGGTGAGCTGTCCGTCAGGACTGATGCCTCCGGCGGGGGCGCTCTGACTCTGGGATGCGGGGGCCAGTCGTGCGGCCGCGGCTCCGTTGTGGTTCAGGGTGGGGGCTGTCATCCCGCCTGCCGTCGCCCCAGGGCAAGCCGTAGCAGACCAGCCGCCAGGGGCCCAGGTCGTTCGTCCAGCGGGGCGCTCCACCTGGGCCCCTGACGACTGCCCTGCTACCACTACGTGTGGGACGACGGCAGACGGGATGACAGCGGGGCGCGTTGCGGGAGGCGCACGACCGACTCGGTTAAGACGCCTCCCGCCTCTCTACCTTGCCGATCACGCACTTCGAGGGCATAACCAGGAAGTTCTCAAGGGTAGTTGCATGCTCCTACCGACCGAATCCCTTTACCACACCACCAGATACATCAGCCGCGGTTCATCAAAGTACAGCCGCGGGCTTGACCGAAGGAGCCCGCGGCTGCAACTCTTAAAGCCGCGGGTCGCCCTTGCCGATCCGCTCTCAACTGGAGGGGATTCATGGAGACTTACGCGACCCTGCCGCCCGGGCTCCCGGGGCAGACGCTGGCCTGCCTGGTGATCGACGAGAACCGTGTGGTGATCAAGCCGTCGCTCAATCAGATGGAGGCCTTCGTCGTCGATCCGACGCTCACCGAGGACCCGAAGCGCGTGGCAGCTGATCACCGAGTCCGCGAGGCCTTCGAGGTCCGGCAGAGGGTTCAGCGTCTGCTCTCGGGCAACAAGGCCAAGCGTGACAACGTTCCCGCCTACAGCCGCTACCTCACTCAGGGCATGGTCAAGGGAGAGACGCACGTGACGCCCCCGCAGAGCCTGGTCTTCACATCCAAGCTCCGGGTCTACCAGGCGAGCGCGGACGCTGGGGCGCAGACCTACCTGCACGTCCCGCCCGGCGTGAAGGGCGTCCACGACGACGGTGAGACGCAGTACCTCGCTCGCCTCGCCGTCCGTAACGAGCACCCGGAGACCGGCGACTCCCCCATGGCTGTCGTGGTCGATCACGGACGTTCGATCGACTGGGGTGGGCAGGCGTTCCACGATCTGAACCTGCTGGGTGTTCCGATGTCCGCCGCGGTGGCCATCGCTGCCGACGGCCGCGACCCCGCAACGAAGATCGCCAAGAAGCTTGCGGAGGAGGTACCGGCCCTGGTGGGGCTCGTCTCCTTCGACGCCCGCCAGGTGAGCGCCAAGAGCGGCTCGGTCCTGACGATCACCACGCTCCGGCGCGCTGTGGTCGGCAGCCTGGCCGGACGAAAGGTCTTCGCGCTCGGCAACAAGACCTACACCGACGACATCCCGGAGCACGACCAGAACGACATCCCGCTGGTCTGGCGCCAGGTGTTCGTCCGGCTGCAGCCCCACCTGAACCACTCGACGGCGGTAGGCCTGCCCGTCGTTCTGACCGCCATCGGCATCGGCGTCTACGAGGCCCGGAATTCCGGCACCCTCGACAGCTTCATGCGCAGCCTGGACACCATTCTCTGGGACAAGTCCACCGAGGAGGGGGCCCAGCGCTGGGCGGGCATCGCGGGCAAGCTCACCGAAACCGGCAACTTCTCCTCCGCCGGCGGCGTCAAGGATCTGGGTCACCGGACCCTGGTCGCCCTGACCGACCACACCTCCGATGACTACAAGCGCATCCGCGGGCTCATGCCCCACCCCTCCGAGGAAGCGAGTGTCTAACTGAGTGACAACCGGCGCGAATGCTGACGGACGTCCACGGACGGTAACGGGCCTCCATCGCAGGTCAGCCCGGTAGAGTCGGCAGCTCGCCCGTCGGCCCGGATTGCTTCGGGACGAAGAGGTCGTGGGTTCAAATCCCGCCACCCCGACTTCGTAAGACCAGGTCAAGGGCTTGATCCGCATCGCGGGTCAGGCCCTTTCTGTGTTTCTGGAGGGGGCTCGGAAGGGTCAGGGCGTGGGCTGGTGGGGCCAGGGGTCCGGGCCGGGGTTGGTGCCTTCGGAGCTGAGGGCCAGGCGGTCGATGTAGTGCTGCCAGGTCTCCGCGTGGGACTCGCATGCCGCCGCAGTGGGCAGGCCGCTGTGGATCAGGTGGAGCACGGTGCCCTGGTCGGTGGGGTCCAGGGTGATCTCCACCCTCGTGGAGCCGGCCTCGACGGCGCCCTGTTCCCAGCCCCAGGTGAAGACGAGGCGCTCGGGCGGGTCGACCGTCAGGAAGCGGCCGGAGGCGACGTCCTCCCCCGTGACCCGGGTGCGGTACGAGCCGCCGGGCTCGAAGGAGAACGTGCCGTCGGCGCCCATCCAGGACAGCCACTTCTCCCGGTCGGTGAAGAAGGCGAAGACGGTTTCGGGGCGGGCTTTGATGCGGCGCTCCAGCGTGACGGTGTCCATCGGCGTCGCGGGGGTCGCGGGGGTCGTCATGAGCGACATTGTCCCGTGAGGGGGTGGCTCCCGCCCGGCCGCGGGCGCGGTGTCGCCAGTTAGGCGGTCGTGAGGGGTGCCGCGCCGAAGGAGACGTCGAAGCGGTCGCACCAGATGGTGACGCTGGTGTACGCGGAGGGGTTCACGCCGGCCGGGATCGCGTAGTTCTGGTCGCCCTTGTTGCCCTTGAGCTTGCCCAGGCTGACGTACTTGCCGTCGTCGAAGACCCGCCAGCCCGCCGTGCCCTCCTTCACCGGGGCGTCCGTCAGCCAGACCCGCAGGTCCGGGCCGTTGCTGGTGTCCAGGTTCTCCAGGCGGATCGTGTGGGAGCCGTCCGGGAGCCGGATGAGCTTCGCGGTCCCCGTGGTGGTGTGCTCGTGGCTGACGAGGGTGCCCTGGGCGAGGGTCTGGGGGAGGGTCTGCGCGGTCGCCTGAGTGGTGGGCGAGAGGGTGGGCGAGGAGGAGGACGCCGTGGGGAGGGACTCGTGGACCGTTGCGTTCTGCCAGAGCTTCCACGGCTGGAACCAGTACAGGCCCAGGCCCAGGAGGAGGGCCGCGGGGAGGGCCAGCACGGTCAGGAGCCTGCGTACGTTCCGCTTCTGCGGCTGGGTCTGTGTCACTTGGCGGGCCTTCCTCGCGTTCGGCCGTTCGGCCGTCTTGGGCATTCAACGCGCGGGGGCGGGGTGGGGCCAGGGCCGGCCGGATGACGAAAGGCTTACGGCATCCGGCCGGGAGGGGCTCAGAGGGTGCGGAGCTTGGTGGTGAAGACCTGGTTCGCGACCTTGTCGCCGAGGGCGAGGCCGTCCGTGGCGTCCCACGGGTAGTGGACGCCGAGCCAGATGCGGCTGTCGGCGTCCTCCCTGCCGGCCGCGCTGAAGCTGGTGAAGTGGCGGGTCTTGACCGGGGCCTGCGGTTCGTCGGTGGTGAGGTCGAAGGAGATGTTGTCGCTGCCGAAGTAGCGCTTCATGACCCCGGCCCAGGCGCCGCCGAAGGAGGCGTGGCCGGAGACGTACGCGGGGAAGCAGGGGCTGACGTTGACGCCCGTCGGGCTCTTCAGCAGCGGCTTCCACTGGGGGTCGAGGCCGCCTTCGCGGACCGCCGAGACGGGTCGCCACAGATCGATGGGGGTGGCGAACTTGGCGTCGCGGACCGCGATCCCGGTGTCGGCCATGGCGAGGGAGACGAGGGCGAAGAGGCGGGCGTTGGCGTAGACCCCGAGGCCACGGGCCTTGGCCACCTCGCGGGTGGCCTGGAGCATGTGGCCCGGCGGCTTGTAGGTGCCGTTGTTGTCGTTGGCCCAGAACCAGGCGGCGGCGAGCTGGTCCGGGGTCCGGTTGATCACCGGGGTGGCCGCGGTGGGCTTGTCGGCGCCGGCCGTGCGGACCGCCTCGACCTGCTGCTTGTACGCGTCGCTCGCCACCAGGGCCTCGTACGAGCCGTACTGGGTCAGGGCGGTGGGGCGGAACTGGGAGCCGGAGGCCAGGGAGAAGGGCTTGACCTGGCCGTAGAACGGGCTGATCGCGTCGCTGTCCTCGTCGCAGGAGGCGTCGGGCATGTCCGGGTAGCTCGTCGGCCGCCAGGCGCCCGGCTTGTTGTCCCCCACGTAGACCTGGGGGTTGTCGGAGCCGTCGCCGGTGCGGGCGTCGGTCATCTGCTTGACCATCGGGCCGACCACGGTGAGGTCGAGGAAGTCGCCGGCGGTGGGCTCGGTGCCGAATCGCTCGCGGAAGCGCGAGTCGAGGTACTGCGTCTGGTCCGCGTAGCGGCTCTGCTTGTTGCCGTAGAGGCCGAGGAGGATGTTGTAGGCCGTCCGGCCGATGACGCGCTCCTCCTCGTCCGGGCCCTCGGCCCAGCCCAGGTAGTTCTCCGCCTTGATGTACGGCTCCGAGGTGATCTTGCCCTTCCACTTCAACTGGTACGAGGACTCCGCGTCGTAGATCGCGGCGTTCATCATCGCGGCCGAGCGGGCCATCGGGACGGGCCCGCCGCCGACCCGGCGGAAGACGTTCTGCAGCACGTCGTTCCAGTAGTGCACCGGGTCGGCTATCGACTGCGCCGGCAGCGCGGCCCGGGCCTGCTGGGGGGCGGCGGCGAGGACGGTTCCGGTCGCCGCCAGGACGACCGCGGTCGCCAGGGCGCGGCGCCGGAGGGCGACCCGGCGGGGGGAGCTGCGCAGGGCGCTGCGCAGGATTCGGCGAGGGGTTCGGCGAGAGGTGAGGGCGTTCTCGGGCATGGCTCGACTCCCTTTGATCACAACCGTGTTGATCACCACGGGAGGTGGCGGCGCGATCATGGCCCCGGAGCCGGCCCGGGCGCTTGTAGAAAGCGGAACGCCCGTACGGAATGGCCGGTCCCGCCCGGCTGGACGGCGCGAACCCCCCACCGCATCCGCCCCCTCCGCCGGCAGATCGCCGATCGCCGGAACCGCGGGGGCCTTCCGGCCGACCACCTCCATGCGGAGAGACGGCCGGTGACAGCGGAGGGGCGTGGGATGGGCGGGCTGGACGTGCGGATGGAGGGGGTGGGGTGCCGGCACGGGCGGGTCGAGGCCGTGGTCGGGGTCGATCTCGAGATCGCGGCCGGTGAGCGCGTCGCGCTGACCGGGACCAACGGGTCGGGCAAGACCACCCTGCTGCGCGCCGTCCTCGGACTGCACCCGCAGGTGAGCGGGAAGATCCTGGTCGGCGGCCGTGCGGGCGACCCGGCCTGGCGGCGACGGGCCTGCGCGTGGATCCCGCAGAAGCCCGCCGCCGGACGCTTCCCGCTCCTGGGCGGCGAACTCCTCGCCAGCAGCGGGGACTCCCGCGCGGCCGCCGAGGCCGCCGACCGGCTGGGGGTGGGACCGCTGACCGGGAGGCCGCTGCACACCCTGTCCGGCGGGCAGTTGCAGCGGATGTACCTGGCCCGGGCGATCGGCTGCGTGGCCGCCGGGGCCGGCGTACTGCTCGCCGACGAGCCGACCGCCGCCCTGGACTTCGCCGGGCAGGACGAGGCCGCCGACGTACTGGCCGCGCTGCCGGTGACGCTGGTCGTCGTCACGCACGACCGGGCGCTCGCGGAACGCTGCGACCGGGTCCTGGAGATGGCCGCCGGACGGCTGAGGGAGGTCGCGTGAGCATCACCCTCGCTGCCGCCGACCTCGGGACCCTGTTGCAACTGGCCCCCGTACAGCGGGCGGGCTTCGCCCTGCTGCTGGCCGCCGTCGGGCTGCCCGTGATCGGTGTGGTCATCGTCGGGCTGGACATCATGCCGGTGCGCTTCGCGATGATGCACGTCGCACTGCTGGGCATCGCCGTCGGACTGCTCACCGGACTGGATCCCATGCTGTGCGCGCTGGTGGCCTGCGCGCTGGCCGGAGCCGGAGTCGCGCCGCTGGCCCGGACCCCGGACGGGCTGTCCGGGGCGATGGGGCTGCTGATGAGCCTGGCGATCGCCGCCGCGCTGCTGCTCCTCGCGGTCTCGGGGGTGAACGCCTCGGGCGCGTTCGCGCTGCTGTGGGGCTCGATCCTGTCCGTCGGCGGCGCCGATCTCGTGGTGCTCGGCGTGCTGGCCGTGGTCGTGCCCGGCCTGTTCTGGTGGCGGCGGCGCGAGGTGGCGCTGCTGCTGTACGACCGTGAGCTCGCCCAGTGTTCCGGCGTGCCGGTGCGGGCGCTGACCACCGTCCTGCTGGTGCTCGTCGCGGTCGCGGTCGCCGGGGCCATCAAACTCACCGGCGCCCTGCTGGTCGACGCGCTGACCCTGCTGCCCGCCCTGGCCGCGCGCCGGCTGGGCACCTCGCTGAAATCGATCACCGGGTGGGCGGTGGGCATCGGCGTCTTCGTGAACCTGACCGGTTTCCTCATCGCCCTCCGGCTGGACTGGCCCCCCGGGCCCGTCCTCGTCCTGACCGCGGGGGCGCTCGTCCTCGCGGTGCACCTCGTACCCGAACGGAGAATCAGCTCATGGCGCCGCGAACCCGCGTCCGCAGCACTTCCCTCCTCGCACTGAGCACGGCGCTGGGCCTGGCACTGGTCCTGGTGACCGGCTGCGGCGACGGCGACGGCAGCACCGACGACAGTGGGCGCAGTGGTGACACCGTCAAGGAGGGCCCTCCGGTCGTCGTCGTGACGACCACCTGGGAGGGCGCCTTCGCCAAGGCCGCGGGCGCGCAGAAGGTCAAGGTGATCGTGCCGCAGTCCGTGCACCACGCTCCGGACTACGACCCCAAGCCCTCCGACCTCGCCGCCGTCGCCGGGGCCGACTTCGTGCTCTACGCGCCCTTCGAGCCGTACGCCGCGAAGATCAAGGAGGCCGCCGGGTCGAAGGCGAAGCTGGTGGAGGTGAACCTCGACAACGACGCCGACAAGGTCAAGGCCGAAGTAGCCCGGCTGGGCGCGCTGTTCGGCACGCCGGGCACCGCCGCGAAGTGGGCGGCGGACTTCGACGCCGAGTACGGGCGGGTCGCGAAGGACGTCCAGGCCGCCTGGCCCGGCGGCAAGAGCCCGGCGGTCGTGAGCCAGGTGTTCACCGCCTGGTCGGCGAAGCTGGCGGGCGCCACCACGGTGGGCACCTACGGCCCCGAGGCGGTGACCCCGGCGCAGCTGGCCGGGCTGTCGGCGAAGAAGCCGGCCCTGGTCCTGGACAACGCGCACATGTCGACCGGCACCGTCCTGCCCGACTCCGGCGCGCACCAGGTGGAGATCGTCAACTACCCGGGGAACGACCTGGACCTGCTGCCGGTCTACCGCAACGCGGGGGCCGAGCTGAAGAAGGCCATGGCCAAGGCGGGCGGCTCCGCCGGGTAGCCCGGAGCGGGGCGTCGGCGGACGGGGCCGGTGCCCCGGTACGCCGGGAGTGCGGGGCGGTCCCGCCGGGGGCCGCCCCGCACTCGTCTACGCGCCCACCCCGGCGGGCGCCGCACCGACCGGCTCGGGGCGGGCAGGGGTGGCCTCCGGGCCGGGCGCGCCGTTCGCGAGGCGGGCGCGCAGGGCCGCGCGGTCGGGCTTGCCGGCCGGGGTGAGCGGGAGCTCCGTCAGCAGCAGCAGGCGTTCGGGGTGCTTGCGGCGGTCGAGGCCGCGGAGCTCGAGGTGTCCGGCCAGGGAGTCGAGGGTGGGGGGCTGCGCGCCGCGGGGGACGACGCAGGCGGCGAGGCGTTCGCCCATCACCTCGTCCGGGACCCCGACGCAGACGACGTCGCGGACGAGGGGGTGGGAGGAGAGCTCCCGTTCCACCTCGGCGGGGCTGATGTTGGCGCCGCCGCGGATGACGATGTCCTTGAGGCGTCCGACGACGTGGAGGATCCCGTCCTCGTCGATGAAGCCGAGGTCGCCGGTACGGACCCAGCCCTCGGGCGTGCGGTACAGGGCGTCCAGGTCCGGGGAGGCGACGTAGCACATGGGGGTCATGGGGCCGCAGGCGATGATCTCCCCGATCGCGCCGTCGGGGAGCCGTTCGTGGGTCTCGGTGTCGGTGATCCGGATCTCGGCGACCCGGGGGTCGGGGCGGCCGGCGGCGATGCCCGTGCCCTCGGACTCCGGTGCCGTCGCGCCCAGTCCGGTGTGGCAGTTGACCCCGTCGGCCGAGCCGTAGAGGTTGACGACCGGGCAGCCGAAGGCGCGGCTCGCGCTCTCGGCCGTGGTCTCGTCGAGGGGGGCGCCGCCGAGGATCAGGGCGGTGGGTGCGGGCAGCGGCGGGGAGTCGCCCGCGGATGCCTCGGCCTCCAGGCGGTCGAGCATCATGCGGATCATCGTGGGCACCCCGAGGACGTGCGTGGGCCGGTGCTCGCGCACCGCCGCGAGGGCCGCCTCCGGCGTGAAGTGGTCGAGGACGATCAGGGTTCCGCCGTGCCGGGCGAGGGTGACCGCGGTGCCGCTGGAGCCGAAGGCGGACGCGAGCGGTACGAGGAACAGGCAGCGCGGGGGCGTCCCGTCGGGCATCAGCGAGGCGAGGAAGTTGCCGCGGCCGCCGGCGAGGGCGTTGTGGGAGTACGCGATCATCTTCGGCTCCGCCTCGGAACCGGAGGACACCAGGATGCGGGCGGCTCTGTCGGGGTCGGGCCGGGCGGGAACGAAGGCGGCCGGGTCGGAGCGCAGCAGCGCCGCGAGCCGAATCGTTCCTTCAGGCTCCGTGCCCGCCGCTCCGCCCGCCGCGATGACATGGCGCAGCGCGGGCAGTTCGGGGGCCAGGTCGCGCAGGTCGGCGGCGTGCCGGTGGCCCCGGTGCTCCACGGCGGCGATCACCGCGACGGCCTCGGCGCGGCGCAGCAGGCCGCGGGCCTCCTGGCCGCCCCGGCCCACGGGGAAGGGCAAGGCCACCGCTCCGAGGGCGGCCAGGGCCAGGTCGGCGATGACCGCGTTGCGGCCGTTGGGGAGTTGGACGCCGACCACGTCGCCGGGCCGTACGCCGAGCTCCGCGAGGCCGGTGGCCAGACATCGCACCTTGCGGTCGAGCGCGGTGTAGCAGAGCGTGCCCTTGGCGTCGACGACCGCGGTGCGGTGCAGGTCGGAGATCTGGCGGGCCCGGAAGAGGCTGTAGAGGTCGAGGTCGGGGCAGGTTCCGTCGACCGCCCAGGAGCGGCGCAGGCCCACGGGCAGCAGATCGTGCAGTGCGACGGTCATACGAAGCTCCAGGGGTCGGGAACGGCAGGGGCACCGTGCGCGTCCCGGCTGATCGAGCCGGCGAAGCGCGGGTCGTGGTGCAGGTCGGCGAGGTCGGTGGTGACGGCGGTCGCGCCGAGACCGCGCGCCCGCAGGGCTCGCAGGGCGTCCTCGGTGGACAGGTCCGCGAGCCCGTGCGTGAGGGCCGCGGCGCGGGCGTCCGCGTCGGCCGGGGCGATCCAGCCGTCGGCGGTGCGCAGGGGCGTACGGAATCCCGCGGGCCGGCGGCCGCGCTCCCCGCGCCGGGCGCGGAGCAGGGCCGGGGCGGTGAGCAGGTCGGCGGCGCCGAGCAGCGAGGAGTCCACGCGGACCCCGCGTCCGGTGCGCTCGCGCAGCAGCAGGCCCGCGAGGACGGCTTCGGCGCCGAGCAGCCCGCCCAGTACGTCGAGCAGGGTCATCAGGGAGGGCGCGGGGACCTCGCCCTCGGGTCGGGCGGCCTCGCCGACGCCGGTGCGGGCCTGGACCATGAAGTCCGTGCCCATCGGCGGGTCGGCGATCCGGCCCGTGCCCCAGCCGCCGGTGTACGCGTACACGAGCGCCGGGTTCGCCCGCGCGAGGTCGGCGGAGTCCAGGCCCAGCTCGGCGGCCTTCCCCGGGGCCCAGTTGTGCAGGAACACGTCGGCTCCGGCCGCCAGCTCGGCCAGCCGCAGCCGGTCGCCGGGCGACTTGATGTCGATCTCCACGGCACGCTTGCCCCGGTTCAGGGCCAGCCAGCGTGCGGAGATCCCCGAACAGGCGGGCGGCATGCCGCGCAGCGGGTCGCCGCCCGGCGGCTCGATCCGGACGACCTCGGCGCCGAGCAGCCCCAGCAGATGGGCGGCGAGCGGCGCCTGCACGCGACGGCCCGCCTCCAGGACGGTCATCCCGGCGAGCGGGCCCGGCGCGGAGGGCGCCGCATGCGGGCGGACCCGGCCGCCGGGGCCGTACGGGGCCAGGGTCCAGGGGGCGGCTCCGTCGTCCTCGGCGGCGCGCTCCTCCAGGCTCCGCAGCCGGCAGACCTCGGCGCCCGAAGCGGCCGCCGCCTCGCGGATCCGCTGCCAGCCGTGCGCCCGGGTGGTGGCGTGCAGGGCTCCGGGGAAGGGTGCGCACGCGGTGGCGTACCGGAACTGGAAGGGCCGCCAGCCGGCCCGTACCGCGTCGGCGGGGGCGTCCAGGGCCCGCCAGAACCCCGCCCAGGCGCCCGGATCCAGGGTCTCCAGCTCGAAGAGCGTGCCGTCAGCCGCGGTGAAGGGCGGCCCGCCGGGAGCGAGTTCGGCGGCTTCGCCCTCGTCGGCGCCGCTCGCGGCGAGGTACTGGGACACGACCAGCAGCCCGGCCCGGTCCACGTACGTGTGCGGCTGCGCGGCGGCGCCGTGGCACCCCCTGGCCCGGGCCAGCAGGGAGGCGAGCAGCCCCTGCGTGGTGAGGACGGCCGTCGCGGCGGTGGCGTAGTCGACGGCGAGCCCCCGCGGCAGGCCGTCGCGGCGGCCGTGCACGGCCATGATCCCGGTCGCGGCCTGCGCGGTCGCCTCGTCGGCGACGCCCCTCAGGGCCGCCTCCGGCGAAGCCCAGGCGACGGTGGCGGTCGCACGGGCGGGGAGGCCTGGGCCGGAGTCGGCGTCGGACTCCGCCAAGGTGACGCGGGCCGCCTCGGGGTCGCCCCCCGCGGCGGGCCCTGCGTCCTCGGCGACCGCTCCGAGCAGCCTCAGGTGCTCGGCCACCGGGCCCGCGAGCGCGGGCGGTCCCGAGGCGGTGAAGCGCAGCCCGTCGAGCGGCCGAGCGGTCTGGGTGACGGCGGGTGACGCCATGCCTCTCCTCTTCTCCCGGCCCGGCGATCGGCCGGCGCCGCAGGTGGTCCCGTACAGGCGGTCCCGTACAGGCGGTCCCGTACGCGGGAACCAAGGGGCGGGCCCGCCCGACCAGTTCCACGGGAAGGCAGTCGGACTGCCGTTCCCACGGGTTCCCGGCGCGCTGGAGGAAAGTGATGGAGAGCCAAGTGGCGGACGAAGAAGGGGCCGCGATGCGCGCACCGAACGAACAGGCATGCAAAGAGAAGGAGTTGACCGAACGGGTCTCGGCCTTCGTCCGCACGCACGTCATGCCCCACGAGCCCGTCCTCGACGCGGGCGGACCCGCCGCGGCAGCGGCCCTGCGGAAGCTCCAGGCCGGGGCGAAGGAGGCGGGCCTCTGGGCCCTCCCGCTCCCCGAGGAACTGGGCGGCCAAGGCCTCGATCTGGCGCGCTACGCACGCCTCGCCGAGGCCGAGGGGGCCAGCGACCACGGACCGGCGGCGCTGGGATCGGCGCCGCTGCTGGACGCGACGATGCTGTGGCGGCACGGCGCCGACCGGGTGCGCACCCTGTACCCGCACCGGCTGACGTCCGGCGAACTGCGCGCCTGCTACGCCATGACCGACCCGGAAACCCCGGGCACCGACCCGTACCTCACCGCCACGCGCGCGGTGGAACGGGCGGACGGCGGCTGGACCGTCAGCGGCCGCAAGTGGTTCACCTCGCACGCCGCCGAAGCCGATCTGGTCACCGTCCTGGCCCGCACCGACGGGCAGCCGGGAGACCGTACGGGGCTGTCCCTGCTCGTCGTTCCCACCTCGGCGCCGGGCTTCCGGGTGGTACGGGAGCTACCGGTGCTGGGCGGGGCCGGCCAGTGGGAGATCGAGTTCGACCGGGTGCACGTGGACGCCGACCACCTCCTCGGCGAACGCGGCCGGGCCCTCGCCATCGCCGCGGAACGGCTCCAACTGGGCCGCACCCTGCGCTGTCTGCGCTGGCTCGGCCAGGCACAGCGCGCGTTCGACCTCATGTGCGAGCGCGTGAACTCCCGTACCGGGTCGCGCGGTCCGCTCGGCAGCCACCAGCTGGTGCAGAGCCACGTCTTCGAGTCGCTCCTGGCGCTGCGCACCACCCGGCCGCTCGTCCACGAGGCGGTGGCCGCGATCGGCGCCGGGCGGGACGCGCACGTGGAGGTGGGCCTGGCCAAGGTGGCGGCCGCCCGCATGCTCCAGCAGGTGACGGACGCGGCCATCCAGATCCACGGCGCGGCCGGCCTGGGCCCCGACACCCCTCTCCCCGCCCTCTACCGCACGGGCCGCACGGCCCGCATCCTGGACGGCCCGGACGAACTGCACATCACGGGGGTGGCACGGAGGGTGTTGAGGGGATACGGGACGTAGGCGTCACATGAAGGGGGCCGCCACCATGAACACTCCCATGGCGAGGAACCCGAGCGAGAAGAGCGAGCCGAAGAAGTACATCAGCAGCACCTCGGGGAGAGGCCGTCTGGCGATGTTGTCCGTGGGCCGACGCGGGTCGTAGACGACCTGGATGGTTGCCGCCGAGCGTCCGAACATGGGTTGATGGGTGTGCTCGTTGCCGTCGACGTCGGTGAACCGGTAGGAGCTGAGCTTCACGCCGTTCACGTGGTAGGCCGCGGAGGCGAGGACGGTGATGCCACGCCGGGCGAGAACCACCCGGTCTTTCGTCTTCCACAGAACGACAACGGTGCAGGGCAGGCCCACGCCCAGGGGAACCACCGCGAAGAGCACGAGGGGCCAGCTCTCCGGATCCGGGGCGGAGTGGCCCACCCAGACGACGAAGCCGAGGTAGCCGGCCACGAACACCAGGATCCCCACCCACACCTGCCAGGCCTTGATCACGGAGGGCTCCGTCTCCGTGATGACCAGGGAACTGCCCGCCGGGTTCCGTTCCGCGGGCAGGGCTTCGTCGAGAGCGATGCGGAACGCCTCGGTGGCTGTCGCGTTGCCGCCGTCGAGCCGGTGCACGGCTCCATCGGTCAGGACCACGCGCAGGACCGTGTCGCCGCCCGCGCGGACTTCCTGAACGGCTTCGAGGGGGATCTCCGTGCGCTGCCGGCCCTGCTTGATGACCAGGCGGTCGGGGCCGAGGGTCGCGGAGGAGTTCCCCTTGCTGAGGACTTGGGAAGAGGCCATGCCCTGATCGACCCCCGGCCCGGCCGTTGGGTTGCACGCACGACGATCACGAATGCGTCTCCGTGTGCGTGTCTTGTCCTTCAGACGGCGCGGAGGTCCGCGAGCCCGGCCAGTCCGGCCAGTCCGGCCAGCCCCAGCGCCAAGAAGAAGTCGCCCCACACCAGTTGGTGTCGGACGGCGAGTGCCTTGTTCGCGTCGTAGCAACCGTTCAGCAGTCGGCCCCGGACGACATGACGGTCGACCAGGTGCTCCAGGATCTCCTCCGCGCGGCGCGCGTACGCCTCGGCACGGGGACCGGGGAGCAGGGACAGCTTCAGCAGCGCTACGGCCGTAATGGCGGCGGCCGAGGTGTCCACGGGCCCGTCCGGCCGGGCCGCGTCCGCAGCCGGTACGAAAGGCACACCCGGCCCCGTCCACGCGTCGGCGAGCCGCTCCGCCAGCACCCGCGGATCCCCCGGCAGGCACGCGGCGACGGCGGGCCGGTGCAGTACGTCGGCCAGCGCGAGCAGCAGCCAGCCCGGTCCCCGGCTCCAGCCCGGAGCCGGCTCCGCACACGCCAGCCAGCCCGCCTGCCCCTCGTGGGACCAGGCCGGTACGAGGTCACGGGCCCGGCAGGCCTCCGTCCCGGAGCCGGGGAGGCACAGGGCTAGGTGCTGCTGGAGGTGCGAGGCTGCGGCCGCCGGGCCGGCCAGGGCGAGCAGCGGGACCGTGCCCGGCAGCCCGTCCACCCGGGCCAGCAGCCGGGGCCCCCCGAACGCCGATCCCCAGGGCAGCAGCCCCAGTTCCCCGTCCACCGCGGCCGAACAGGCCTCCGCCGCCCGCGCACGCAGCTCCTGCGCCCCGGCATCCTCGACGGCCAGGGCGGTCCCGTACCAGAGGATCAGCCCGCGCGTGGAGGTGTCGGCGTCCGCCCAGCCGGCCAGCCGGGCGGTACAGGCGGAGGCGGCGGCCCGGTCGCCTGCGTCGCCCGTGCTGCGGGCCCTCAGCCACAACAACCCCGCCCAGCACCCACCGGCCCAGGAACCCCGGCCGGTCGTCGTCCACTCCCCCGTGTCCGGGTCCGCGTACAGCGGGAACCGCCCCTCACCGACGGCGTCCGCGGTGCGGGCGACCTGCTCGAGCACCTCCGCCAACGCCCGCTCCGCCCACTCGGCCACCGGAACCGTCAATGCCCCCGCCTCCGTTCCCGCACCGCCCACGTCACCCCGACCGCGCACGCCGCGCCGAACTCGGCCGCCACCAGCAGCCAGCCCGTCCCGTAACGGCCGGCGTTCGCGAGGGGGCCGAAGAGGAGGGGGCCGACGGCGAAGCCGGTGAAGAAGCCTGCGGCCACGAGGGCGGATTCCTGCCCGGCCCGGCCGGGGGCACCGCGCTGCATGACCAGGACCATCGAGACGGCGTTGGCCGCCACCGCGAACACCCCGACGGCCACCGCCGCCACCCACACCAGCGGACCCGCGCTCGGCGCCGCGACCAGCAGGACGGCCGCCCCCACGGCGCCGGCCGCGAGGCCGCCCGGCAGCCACTCGGCCCGCCCCGGACGGGCCGCCTTGGACCAGCCGACCCGCCCGGCGATGCCCGCGACGCCGAGCACCGCGACCAGCGCACCCGCCGAGGTGGGACCCATGCCGAGCCGCTGCGCGCCGAAGAGGGCCACATACGTGTTGACCGAGGCGATCCCGCAGCCCAGGAACAGGGAGAACACCGCCAACCAGGCGATGGCACCCCGCGGGACGAGCGAGGCGCGGGGCCCGGCCGGGGCCGCCTGCGGGTCGGCGGGCAGGGCGCGCAGCGCCCACACCGCCGCCAGCGCGGCCGTGGCGGCGGCCGTCCACACCGCCCCGCGCCAGCCGACCCCGCCGGCCAGTGCCGTGAGCGGCAGCCCGGCGGCGAAGGCTCCCAGCTGGACGCCCGACTGCTTCATGCCGGTCACCGGCCCCCGGCGGCCGGGAGGCACCGCGGCGAGGATCGCCTTGTTGGTGGCGGGATTGGCCAGGGCCTGGGGCAGCCCGCCCAGGCCGACGGCAGCGAGCAGGAAGCCGGGGCCGGGCGCGGCACCGATCAGCGCGAGCGCCGCTGCGGACACCGACAGCAGGAGCACGAGGGAGCGGCGCGGCCCGATCCTGTCCACGAGCCTCCCGCCGAGCGGGGACAGCACGGCCGCCGTCCCGAACCCGACCGTGGTGGTCCAGCCGAGCACGGCGGGCGATACCCCCAACTCCCCGACCAGGCGCGGACCTAGCGCACCGAGCAGGAAGAGCTGGAGCATCGAGAAGGCCATGGCACCGGTGAGCAGGGCGGTGAGCCCGCCCTTCGGCCCCTCGACCGTCCCTGCCGCTCCTGCCGCTCCGGGCGCCTTCACCGCCCCGGCCCTCTCCGCCACCGCTCACCCACCCCGTTCCCGCCGCGCGCCCCGGGCCTCGGCGCTCGGCCCTCAGCGCTCGGCCCTACGTCCGGGACAGGAGTCGGACGCGTGAACGCCCCAGTTCCCAGGGCCTGTTGTGGCGTGCACCACACCACACCGGGACTCGGTTTCCGGCCGATGAGAAAACCTGATGCCCTCTGTCGTCCCCGCCTGGCCGGTGCAACGATGGCCCCGCCATGACACCCGGTCGATGTTGCCGAGCCGTACGGGCCGCGATGTTCGCGGCCACCTGCGTGCTGCTCTCGTCTCTCGGGCACATCCTCATGTCGGGGACCTCCGTCCCCTGGTGGGGGATGACCGCGGCGTTCGCCGGAACCTCGGCGACCGGCTGGATCCTCGCCGGGCGGGAGCGCGGCCTCGCCGCCGTCGTCTCCGCGACCGTCGGCACCCAAGCGGCCCTGCACGGCGGGTTCTCGCTCGCCCAGGCCGCCGCAGCCCGACCGCAGGGACCCGGCACCTCCTCAACCTCCTTAGCCTCGCTGGGCCGGCGCTGGACCCAGTACCTGCTCTGCGACGCCCCCTCCCTGCTCCGCCCGCAGGCAACTCCGCTGCCGGGCACCGGCGCCACCGTCCGAGACGTCATGCAGAACGACGTGCACGGGATGGCCGGGACCCACGGCATGCACGGCATGGCCGACAGCTCCGCGCCCATCGCGGCGGCCCTCCCGATACCCACCTGGCACGCGATGGGCTCCATGTCACCGACGGGCATGCTCGCGGGCCACCTCCTGGCCGCCCTGATCTGCGGCCTCTGGCTCGCACACGGCGAACGCGGCGCCTTCCGCGTCCTGCGCGCCGTCGCCACCCGCTTCCTCGTACCGCTGCGCCTGATCTTCCGGCTCCCCGCGCCCGCGCACCGGCCCCGCGTCCGCCGCGCCCGGAACCACCGGGTCCGTACGCCCCGCAGGCTGCTGCTCGCCGACGCCCTCACCTCACGGGGTCCACCTCACGGGATCGCTGTCGTCTGACAGCCGGCTCCCCGACGCGCCACGGGCGGATCGCCCGTACCCGTACCGCGCCTCGGGCATCGGTCATGCCGTCCGGCAGGCCGTACCACCCGTTCCCCGGCCTCACGATGCCGCGCTCCAGGGTTTCCGGGCGCACTCGGGTCACTGCCGGCACCCCTGGCACTCCTGTCACCGCCGGCACTCCTGGCACCGAAGGCACAGCGCTGCCCGCGCTCCCGTGACCGCCGCGGCCCCCTCGCCGCGGCATCGAATCCGGCCGGATTCCCCCGAAGGAGACCAGTCGATGACCACTGCCCTGCTCACGCGCCCGGCCACCGCCCCCGCCACTCTCCCCACCCCCGCCCCCACCCGCCGCGCCGCCGGCCCCGACGAGGCCGTCACGCTCCTCGCGCTGGCCGCCCGCGACGGCGATCCCGTCGCGGTGGACCAGTTCGTACGCGCCCTGCACCGCGACGTACGCCGCTACGTCGCCTACCTCAGCGCGGACCCGCAGTCCGCCGAGGACCTGACCCAGGAGACCTTCCTGCGCGCCCTCGGCAGCCTCCACCGCTTCGAGGGCCGCTCCTCCGCCCGTACCTGGCTGCTCTCCATCGCGCGGCGCACCGTGGTGGACAGCCTGCGCCACAAGGCGGCCCGCCCCAAGATCGCCGACAGAGACGACTGGCAGACCGCGGCCGAGCAGAGCCAGCCCCGCGACGTGCCCGGCTTCGAGGACGGTGTCGCGCTCGCGGAGCTCCTGGCGGCGATCCCCGCCGAGCGCCGCGAGGTCTTCGTCCTCACCCAGCTCATGGGCCTCCCGTACGCGGAGGCGGCGCTCATGCTCGGCTGCCCGATAGGCACGGTCCGCTCCCGCGTGGCCCGGGCCCGCTCCTCCCTGATCGACCTGCTGGAGGACACGGACCCCGCCGCGGCCTGACCCGGAACGCCCGAACGGGGACCCGCCCGCGAGATCGCGGTCGGGCCCCCGTTCGGCGGGCGGGAAAGGCTAGGGAGGACAGGAGGGCGGCCCTCAGGCCAGGAGCTTCTCCTTGGCCTTGTCGAACTCCTGCTGGGTCAGGTGGCCCTGCTCCTTGAGGGAGGACAGCTTCGCGAGTTCCTCGGCCGGACTGCTGCGGGGGCCCGCGGCCTTCTGGACGTAGTCCTGGAAGGCCTTCTCGTTCGCCTGCGCCTGCTTCACGTCGCGCTGGCTCATGCTCTTGCCGCGGACGATCAGGTAGACGAGGACGCCGATGTAGGGCAGCAGGAGGACCAGGATCAGCCAGCCCGCCTTGCCCCAGCCGTGCAGCTCGTGGTCCCTGAAGATGTCAGTGATCACCTTGAACAGCAGGAAGAACCACATGACCCACAGGAAGAGCCACAGCATGGTCCAGAACAGGTTGAGCAGTGGATAGTCGTCCACGCTTCACTCCGATCACATAAGGGACAGATCAATTCATACCGCCCGCTACGGTGATCCGCACGCGGAGTAGCCGGTCCGCCCTCGTCGCGGGACCATGAGCCCATGGAGGAGCGCCCCCTCACCGGGATCGGCCCCCCTGGCCGGATCGCCGCCCCCGGAGAGGGCATCGGCCACGACGAGCTGGCGCTCGCCGCGCGCAACCACGGGCTCCCGCTGGAGGCCATGCGGTACGAGGTCACCCCGGCCGGTCTGCACTACGTACTCGTGCACTACGACATCCCGGAGACGGCCCCCGACCCCGACACCTGGCGCCTCACCCTCCGCGGCCGCCTCGGCACCCCCCTGGAGCTGGGCCTGCGCGACCTCCGAGCCCTCCCCTCCGTGACCCACCGGGTCACCATGGAGTGCGCCGGAAACGGGCGCGCCCGGCTGTCCCCGCGGCCGGTCAGCCAGCCCTGGCTGGTGGAGGCGGTCGGGACGGCCGAGTGGACGGGAGTGCCGCTGCGCGCGGTGCTCGCGGAGGCCGGGGTGGCGCCGGACGCCGTGGAGGCGGTGTTCACGGGCGCCGACCACGGCGTGGAGCGGGGCGTCGAGCAGGACTACCGGCGCAGCCTGCCGCTGCCCGTCGGCGAGGACGTCCTGCTCGCCCACACGATGAACGGCGGGCCCCTGCCGCCGCAGCACGGGCATCCGCTCCGGCTGGTCGTACCGGGCTGGTACGGCATGGCCCACGTGAAGTGGCTGCGCGACATCGAGCTCGTCGACACCGCGTTCGGCGGATACCAGCAGGCCACGGCCTACCGGTACAAGCAGAGCGCCGAGGAACCGGGCGAGCCCGTCACCCGGATCGCCCCGCGCGCCCTGCTGATCCCGCCCGGATTCCCCGATTTCATGTCCCGCACCCGGGTCGTCCGCCCCGGTCCCGTGCGGCTCGCCGGGCGCGCCTGGTCGGGCTACGGGCCGGTCGTGCGCGTGGAGTTGAGCACCGACGGCGGAAACGGATGGGCCGACGCCGAGGTGCTGCCGCAGGGCGGCCACCCGTACGCCTGGCAGGGCTGGCACGCCGACTGGACGGCGCTTCCGGGCAGCCACACCCTCCTGGTCCGCGCCACGGACGCCTCGGGACGCACCCAGCCGCTCGAACAGCCGTGGAACCGCGGGGGCTTCGGCAACAACCAGGTCCAGGCCGTCTCCGTCGTGTGCCGCTGAACCCTGTCGGCCAACCCCTTGCCACACCCCTCCCCTTCCCTCGAAACTGACACATCGTCAGATCATTGCGAGGGAACGAGGAAGGGAACCGAGGATGCAGACCATCTGGCTCGGCGGGCCCGAATGGGTCGCCGTTCTGCGGATCGGGCTCGGGCTGTGGTGGCTGGAGAGCTGGCGGCACAAGGACAAGAAGGACTGGTTCGGCGGAGGCGGCATCCGCTGGGCGGCCGGCGTCGCCGAGAAGCACCGCTGGGGGTTCGTCACGCGCGGCTTCGACCTCGTCGTGAAGCCCTACCCGCGCTTCATGGCCTACCTCGTCGCCTACGCCGAACTGGCCCTGGGCCTCGGCCTCATCGTCGGGTTCCTGACCCCGATAGCCCTGCTCGCGGGGCTGCTGCTCAACCTGGTCTACCTGATCCTGATGATCCACGACTGGGGCGAGCAGGGGCAGAACCTGATGATGGCCCTGATCTCCGGGGTCGCCTTCTTCGCCATGGGCTGGCAGGTCTGGTCCCTGGACAACGCACTCGGGCTCTTCTAGACCGAACGGATCGACCTGATCTACCGGATCGACCCGATCGACGGCCTAGCCCCGCCGGTCGAGCGGGTTCGCCGCGATGCGCTCCTTCGCGCCGCTCGCCACGTAGGCCGCCGCCGCGCACTGCGGCTTGCGCGCGGCCTGGTCGCTGACCAGCGCGAAGAAGGCGTCGCCGAAGCCGAGGCGCGGGTACTCCGTGAGCAGCGCGGCCGTGAAGACGGGGTCGGCGTCGCCGACGCCGACCCCGGAGACGTCCGCGGTCGTACCGATCTGGAGCAGGTGGCTCTCCACGTCCTCGGCGGCCGTGACGTCCTCGCGCATGTGCCGCACGATGATCTCCTCGGCCCGCGCCCGCCGGGCCACCGGCCAGCCCAGCCCCGCCGTCAGCACGCGTGCGACGTGGCCGCCCGCCTCCTCGAAGGGCAGGGTGTGGCTGTCGAAGGGCGCGGTCAGCCCGAGATCGTGCACCAGCGCGCTGACGTAGAACAGTTCGCGGTCGTACGAGAGCCCGTGCCGGTCCGCGTACTCGGCCCCGAAGGCGTACGACCGGACGGAGTGGTTCAGCAGTGCCGCGTCCGTGTATTCGGAGGCGATCTCCAGTGCCGCGCGGGCCGACGGAGTGTCAAGGGTCCATGTCACGAAGCTCATGGCAGGTCAGCGTAGGCGGGGGCGGAAGTCCACCTCCGAGGGCCCCTCCTCCCCCGGCCAGGCCAGCAGCCGGGGCGGAGCCGCCGGGGTCTCGGCGAGCACGGTGCCGCGCGAGACGACGTAGCGGGGGCGGACCTGGCGGCGGACCGCCTCGGTGGGCGATTCGGCCGGCAGCAGCACGAAGGAGGCCGGGTTGCCCTGGCGGACCCCGTACTCCGAGGGCGAGAGGCCGAGGACGCGCGCCGCGCGCTCGGTCACCATCTCGAAGGCCACCGGGATCTCGTCCGCTCCCGTGAGCTGGGCGGCGTAGATCCCGACGAGGGCGGTCTGCAGCGGGTTGCCGGTGCCGAGCGCGTTCCAGGGGTCCATCACGTCGTCGTGGCCGAAGGCCACGTTCACCCCCGCCGCCAGCATCTCCTTGACCTGGGTGAGGCCGCGGCGCTTCGGGTACGTGTCGAAGCGGCCCTGGAGGTTCAGGTTGGCGAAGGGGTTCGAGACGAGGTTGATCCCGGAGCGCGACAGCAGGCGCTGGAGTTTGAAGCTGTACGCGCCGCCGTAGGAGCCCATCGCCGTCGTGTGCGAGGCGGTCACGTGCCCGCGCAGCCCCGAGCGCAGGGCGTGCGCGGCCAGTACCTCCACGAAACGGGACTGCTCGTCGTCGATCTCGTCGCAGTGCGCGTCCACCCGCAGTCCCTGCTCCTCGGCGAGCCGGAAGGCGACGGCCAGCGAGGCCACCCCGTCCTCCCGGGTGTCCTCGAAGTGCGGGATCGCTCCGACCACGTCGGCCCCGCGCCGGACGGCCTCGCGCAGCAGCTTCTCGCCGCCGGGGAAGGACACGATGCCCTCCTGCGGGAAGGCGACGATCTGCAGGGTCATCACGTCCCGGACCCGGTCGCGCACCTCCAGCAGCGCGTCGAGCGCCGTCAGCGCCGGGTCGGTGACATCGCAGTGGGTGCGCACGTGCAGGACGCCCTGCGCCGCCTGCCAGCGGAGCACCTCGGTGGCCCGCGCGATCACGTCCTCGCGGGTCAGGGTCTTCTTGCGCTCGCTCCAGCAGGCGATGCCCTCCCAGAGGGTCCCGGAGACGTTGGGGCGCGGGTCTCCGGCCGTCAGGGCCGTGTCGAGGTGGATGTGCGGCTCGACGAAGGGCGCGCTGAGCAGCCCGCCGTGCGCCTCGATCAGCACCCCCGTCGCCGGAGGCTCCTTCTGGTCGTCGTACGGGAGCACGCGCGCGATCCGCCCGTCCTCCGCGACCTCGACGTCGTGCAGGCCTTCGCCGTGCAGCAGCCGGGCGCCCCGGACGATCATCCGCATCGCGTCAGCCTACGGCTCGACCCGGCTCAACCCCGCTTGGCCTGAGCCTTCTGCTGCATGCCCCGGGTCTTCGCGGCCACCGACTGCACATCGCGGACGGCGGCCTTCGCGCGCGCCTCGGCCGCGGTGTTCTTCGCCATCGCACGCTCGGAGTCCTGGTGGGCGTGCTGCCCCTTGTGCGCCTTCTTCGCCATGACCGCCACTCCTCCGCGCAGCCTCGTACGCGGGACCGCGTACGCACACCACCCTGCGCCCGTTCGGCCCCGTCGGCATCTCGGGGGACGGGCCGCGGCCGATCCGGTTACATGGGGTGCATGACTGACGCCAGCGCCGACACCACCGCCACCACCGACCCCGTGCCCGACTGGGAGAAGCGCTTCCGGGCCCCGCGCGTGGGACTGCCCGAATGGGCCGAGGACGCACCCGACCGCTCGCTCTTCGTCTCCAACGCCACCGGGACCTACGAGCTCTACGCCTGGGACCGCGCCACCGGCGTCCAGCGGCAGGCCACCGACCGGCCCAACGGGACCACCGACGGCACCCTCTCCCCCGACGGCGAGTGGGTCTGGTGGTTCTCCGACACCGACGGCGACGAGTTCGGCACCTGGGTCCGCCAGCCCTTCGCGGGCGGCCCCGACGAGCCGGCCACCCCCGGGCTGGAGGCCTCCTACCCCGCCGGGCTGGCCATCGGGCGGGACGGGACGGCCGTCGTGGGGCGCTCCACCGACGAGGACGGGACCACGATCCACGTGGTCCGGCCCGACGGGACGCAGCCGGCCGTCGTCTACCGGCACCGCGAGTCGGCCGGCGTCGGCGACCTGTCCCGGGACGGGACCCTGCTCGCCGTCGAGCACACCGAGCACGGCGACGCGATGCACTCGGCCCTGCGGGTGATCACCCTGGACGGCGAAACGGTCGCCGAGCTGGACGACTCCGAGGGCGGCACCGAGGAGCTGGGCCTCATGGTGCTCGGCTTCGCGCCCGTCGCGGGAGACACCCGGCTGCTGGTCGGCCACCAGCGGCGCGGCCGGTGGGAGCCGATGGTGTGGGACGTGGCAGCGGGCACCGAGGAGGGGCTGGCCGTCGACCTCCCGGGCGACGTCGGCGCCGAGTGGTACCCCGACGGGTCCGCGCTGCTGATCGAGCACGGCTACGAGGCGCGCAGCGAGCTCTTCCGCTACGACCTGGCCGCACGGGAGCTCGTACGGCTGGACACGCCGCCGGGCACGGTGTCGGGTGCGACGGCGCGGCCCGACGGGTCGGTGGAGTACCAGTGGTCCTCCGCGGCCGAGCCCTCCGTCATCCGGTCGACCGCGGGCGGGGTCGTGCTCGACCCTCCCGGTTTCCGGCCGCCCGGCTCCGTGCCGGTCGAGGACGTGTGGGTCGAGGGCCCCGGCGGGCGGATCCACGCCCTCGCCCAGCGGCCCGTCGGCCACGGCGAGGGGCCCTTCCCCACCGTCTTCGAGATCCACGGCGGCCCCACCTGGCACGACAGCGACGCCTTCGCCGCGACCCCGGCGGCCTGGCTCGACCACGGTTTCGCGGTCGTCCGGGTCAACTACCGCGGTTCGACCGGCTACGGACGCGAGTGGACCGACGCCCTCAAGCACCGGGTCGGGCTGATCGAGCTGGAGGACGTCGAAGCCGTACGGGAATGGGCGGTGGGCTCCGGCCTCGCGGACCCGGCGCGCCTGGTGCTGTCCGGCGGCTCCTGGGGCGGCTACCTGACGCTGCTGGGCCTCGGCATGCACCCGGACGCCTGGGCGGTGGGGCTGGCGGCCGTACCGGTCGCCGACTACGTGACGGCGTACCACGACGAGATGGAGGCGCTGAAGTCTCTGGACCGCACCCTCTTCGGCGGTACCCCGGAGGAGGTCCCGGAACGCTTCGAGGCCTCCTCGCCGCTGACGTACGTGGACGCGGTGAAGGCGCCCGTGCACATCGCGGCGGGGCTCAACGACCCGCGCTGCCCCATCAAGCAGATCGAGAACTACGTGGACCGGCTGGCGGCGCGCGGGGCGGAGCACGAGGTGTACCGCTACGACGCCGGGCACGGCTCGCTCGTCGTGGAGGAGCGGATCAAGCAGGTCCGGATGGAGATCGACTTCGCGCTGAAGCACCTGCCGCGCTAGCCCCGGCAACGGCGATCCCGTGCGCCCCCCGTACGGTGGTGGGGTGCACCGGTTTCTCCTGACCCCGCGCTGGTGGGGGATCAACGTCTTCGTCGCGCTCGGCGTTCCCTTCTGCCTGTTCATGGGGACCTGGCAGCTCGGCCGGTTCGAGGACCGCGTCGACACCCACAAGGAGGCGACCAGCGCACGCCCCGCCGAACAGGGGGCCGCGCCGCTGGACTCGCTGCTCCCGGTGGACAAGCGCACGTCCGGACGGCTCGCCTCGGTCTCCGGGGAGTACGCCGACCAGCTGCTCGTCCCCGAGCGGCGGCTCGACGGGAAGTCCGGCTTCTACGTCCTGACCCTGCTCAAGACCGACACCGGCAAGGCCGTGCCCGTGGTCCGGGGCTGGCTGCCCGGAGCCGCCGACGCGGGCCGGGCCCCGGCCCCGCCGACCGGGCGGGTCGAGGTGACGGGGGCGCTCCAGGCCTCGGAGAACTCCACCAGCAAGGGCGTGTACTCCGCGGGCGGGCTGCCGGCCGGGCAGCTCGGCGTGATCGGGGCCGCCTCGCTCGTCAACATCGTGCCGTACGGCCTGTACGACGCCTGGCTGACCGTGCAGACGCCCGCCGACGGGATGACTCCGGTGCCGGCGCGGGCTCCGGCCAACACCGGGCTGGATCTGAAGGCCTTCCAGAACCTCGGCTACACCGGCGAGTGGTTCGTCTTCGCCGCGTTCGTGCTCTTCATGTGGTTCCGGCTGTACCGGCGCGAGGTGGAGACCCTGCGCGACACGGAGGCGGGCCTCCTCACCGAGACCCCGGCGGAGCAGGACCCGGCGGAGCCCGCCCCTGCCGGGGCCGGCTCCGCGTAACGTCCGTCCGTCTGTCCGTCCGGGTCTACTTGAGCGGGATGACGCCCGTCCGGTAGACGGTTCCGCCGCACGCATCCGCGATGGTCAGCTGCGTCGTCGGGCCGTCGGGACCGTCCGGATTGGGCGTGTGGGCCACCAGGGCACCGAGCGGCGGGAGCGCCGCCTGCCCCTGGCCCGTGTCGGTCCCCGAGGTGTCCCCGGAGCCACCCTCGGGCGGGTTGCCCCCGCCGCCGTTCGCGCTGGGGCAGCCGCCCTCCGGCGGCACCCACGCGAACCGGACCTCGTACTGCGCGTTCGGCGCGAGCACCAGCCGCAGGGTCTCCACCGACGGGTCGGGCAGCAGCCCGGTCGCCGCATCGCCCGTGACGTGGTTGACGACCGTCACCGGGGCACCGCCCTGGTACGCCGGGCCCGCCACCAGCGACTCCGGGCCGCGGACGGTACAGCTGCTCGACGACACGTTGGTGACCTTGAAGCTGCCGGCGACCTTGCCGCCGGACGACGGGGCCCGGGTACTGCCCGCCACGGAGATCTGGCTCTGGGCGCAGTTGGGCACGACCACGGAGGCGGGCGGCAGACCGCCGCCGACGGAGCCGGTGGTGCCGGGGATGGGCGAGGGGGCGCGGGGCGGGGTGACGTTCGGCCCGCCGATGCTCGGGTAGCCGCCGTCGGGCAGGGGCGGCAGGGTACTGGCGTCCCCGTCGTCCGTCTTGTCCTTGCCGTCCTTGTCCTTGTCCTTGCCGGAGGTCTTCTTGGGCTTCGGACGGGAGCCGGAGCCGTTCTGGTGCAGGCCGGACCCGTCCTTCGAGTCCCCGCCCTTCTGGCCGTGGCCCGCCATGGTGGAACGGTCGGAGCTTCCGCCCGTCCCGGAGGCCAGGAGCAGGCTCACCGGGATCCCTCCGCCCAGCACCACGACGGCCGCAGCGGCGGCGACGAGGATCCGCCGGTTGCGGACCCGGCGCGCGGGGACCGCGTACCGCAGCCGCTCCAGCGCGTTGCCGGAGGGTTCGATCCCGCCGACGACTCCGTGCAGCAGATCGCGCAGCACGTCCTCCTCGGCCACGGGCGCGGAGGCGGCGGGCTCGACGACGGCGGGCTTGACGAGGGCGAGCTTGGGGACGGCGGGCTCGGCGACGACGGGTTCGGCAGCGGACTCCTCGGCGCCGGCCTGCTCGGAACCGGCGGCCTCCGCCGTGTCGGGGGCCTCAGCCGTGTCCTGAGCCTCAGCCGTCTCGGGAGCCTCAGCAGCGCTCGCCGTGTCCGGCGTGCTCGCCTTGCCGAGCACGAGCGCCCGCAGGGCCTCCGGGCCGCCGGAGGCGGACGCGCCGGACAGGCCGGGCAGCTCCCGGGCCTGGTCCTGGGCCTGGGCCTCGTTCTTCTTCCGGTCCTCACTCATGACTGCGCAGCCTCCATCGCCACCCGCAGCGCGGCAATGCCCCGCGATCCGTACGCCTTGACCGACCCGAGCGATATGCCGAGGGTCTCGGCGACCTGAGCTTCCGTCATGTCAGAGAAGTAGCGCAGCGACAGCACTTCGCGCTGGCGTCGCTGGAGCCCGCGCATCGCTTTGATGAGATCGTCCCGTTCCAGCAGGTCGTACGCGCCTTCCTCGGCGCTCGCCATGTCCGGCATCGGCTTCGACAGAAGCTTCAGGCCGAGGATGCGGCGGCGCAGGGTGGAGCGCGAAAGGTTGACGACGGTCTGGCGCAGGTAGGCCAGGGTCTTGTCCCGGTCCCGGACCCTGTTGCGGGCCGAGTGGACGCGGATGAAGGCCTCCTGGACGACGTCCTCGCAGGAGGCGGTGTCGTCGAGGAGCAGCGCGGCGAGGCCCAGCAGCGAGCGGTAGTGGGCCTGGTAGGTCTCCGTGAGGTAGTCGACGGTGGTACCCGCGATCACCTCGACGACCTCGGCCACCTCGTGCGTGCTTGCGGTGCCCTCCGCGCTGCTGCGCGGTCCGGGCACACGGCCGTCCTCGGCCGGTCCGGACGGACGGACGGCGGGCGCAGCGGGCACCCCTGGCAGCAGGGGGGCTCCGGACGCCGTATCGGCGGGCGGAACGGGAACGATCACCGGGAACCCACCGGGCGTGCGTGAGCGCCGGCGCGACGGGATCGGGATCGTCCCGGTGCGCGCCGGTACGACGGGGAGTTCGAGCAATGCTTCTGCCACGCCAGTTGGACTCGCATCCCCCCGTGAAGGTTGTACGCGCACGGCAGATTCATCGGCGGGATTCTCATCGTCTTCTTGCGTAGCCGCTCACCCGGACGCGCAGCGTCGTACGACGGCAGCGTCGGGCCATCCACTCGATCAAGGGATTAACGATGATCCTACAAAGTGAAGGAGCCAAAATCAGCCGCGATGAGCTCCGCAGTTTGTGTGGCATTGAGCGCAGCACCCTGACGGAGGTTGTCCGCGCAGACGAAGAACTCCAGCGACCGCGGGTCGTCGAGCGAGCGCCGCAGCCGTCCCACCCAGGCCGGATCCGTTCCCGCGGCGTCCGACGGGGTCGGGAACTCCCCCGCGGCCGGGTCGTCCACGAGGACCACCCCCGGCGCCGATTCCAGGATCTCCCGGGCGCGCACCGCCTCGACGGCGCCCTCGAACCGGGCCCGTACGGTCAGCGAGTGCCCGGTCAGCACGGGTACCTGTACGCAGGTCACGGACACCGGCAGCTCCGCCAGGTCCAGGATCCGGCGCACTTGCGCCCGTACGGCCAGCTCGTGCGAGGACCAGCCGTCCTCGCGGAGCTCACCGGACCACGGCACCACGTTGAGCGCGAGCGGACCCGCGAAGGGCCCGGTGTCCTCGCCCACGGCCCGGCGCACGTCCCCGGGATGCTCCCCGAGGGAGGTGCCGGCGACGAGGGACAGCTGGCGGCGCAGCGCCTCCGAGCCGGCCCGGCCGGCCGCGCTCGCGGCCTGGTACGTGGAGACGGCCAGCTCGGCCAGCGCGTATTCGGCGTGCAGCGCGCCCAGGGCCGCGATCATCGCCGCGGTCACGCAGTCGGGCCCGGAGACGATCCCGCGCGGCCGGAGCCGGGCCGCGTGCCCGTTCACCTCGGGCAGCACCATCGGTACGTCGGGGTCCTCGCGGAAGGCCGAGGACTGGTCCACCACGACGGCTCCGCGCGCGGTGACGACGGGAGCCCACCGGGCGGACACCTCGGCCGGGGTCAGGAAGAGCGCGATGTCGCCCACCCCGAGGCCGTCGAAGGCGTCTTCGGTGAGTGCGAGCACCTCGGCCTCCGTACCGCGCACGGTCAGCCTGCGGCCGGCCGAGCGCGAGGAGGCGATCAGGCGTACGTCGCCCCAGACGTCGGCCCGCTGGGACAACATCTGGAGCAGGACGGAGCCGACGGCTCCGGTCGCCCCGACCACGGCGAGTGCCGGAGCCGGGGCAGACCGGGCGCCGCCCGTGCTCAACGTCCCGTGCCTCCGTAGACGACGGCTTCGTCGCCGCTGTCGGAGTCGAGCCCGAAGGCCGTGTGCACGGCGCGGACGGCCTCGTTGACGTCGTCCTGGCGGGTCACGACCGAGATGCGGATCTCCGAGGTGGAGATCAGCTCGATGTTGACGCCCGCGTCGGACAGCGCCTGGAAGAACGAGGCGGTGACGCCCGGGTTGGTCTTCATGCCCGCGCCGACCAGGGAGATCTTGCCGATCTGGTCGTCGTAGCGCAGGGACTCGAAGCCGATCGTGCCCTTCGCCTTCTCCAGGGCGTCGATGGCCTTGTGGCCCTCGGCCTTGGGGAGGGTGAAGGAGATGTCCGTCAGGCCCGTGGAGGCGGCGGACACGTTCTGCACGATCATGTCGATGTTGATCTCGGCGTCCGCGATGGCGCGGAAGATGGCCGCGGCCTCACCCGGCTTGTCCGGGACGCCGACGACCGTGATCTTGGCTTCGGAGACGTCATGAGCGACTCCGGAGATGATGGCGTGCTCCACCGGCTCGTCCCCTTGCGGATTCTCGTTGCTGACCCAGGTGCCCGGCAGTCCCGAGAAGGACGAGCGGACGTGGATCGGGATGTTGTAGCGGCGCGCGTACTCGACGCAGCGGTGCAGCAGCACCTTGGAGCCGGAGGCCGCGAGCTCCAGCATGTCCTCGGAGTTGATCCAGTCGATCTTCTTGGCCTTCTTCACGACGCGGGGGTCCGCGGTGAAGACGCCGTCGACGTCGGTGTAGATCTCGCAGACCTCGGCGTCCAGCGCCGCGGCGAGCGCGACGGCGGTCGTGTCCGAGCCGCCCCGGCCGAGGGTGGTGATGTCCTTGCTGTCCGCCGACACGCCCTGGAAGCCGGCGACGATGGCGATGTTGCCCTCGTCCAGCGCGGTGCGGATTCGGCCCGGCGTGACATCGATGATGCGCGCTTTGTTGTGGACCGAGTCGGTGATGACGCCTGCCTGGCTACCGGTGAACGACTGGGCCTCGTGGCCCAGGTTTTTGATCGCCATGGCCAGCAGGGCCATGGAGATCCGCTCTCCGGCGGTCAGCAGCATGTCGAATTCGCGCCCGGCAGGCATCGGGGACACCTGCTCGGCGAGATCGATCAGCTCGTCCGTCGTGTCGCCCATCGCGGAAACCACGACGACCACTTGGTGGCCGTTCTTCTTGGCATCCACGATCCGCTTGGCAACACGCTTGATGCCTTCGGCATCGGCTACGGAGGAGCCTCCGTACTTCTGCACGACAAGGCCCACGTGCGCTCCTCGCTCAGTCCGTCTCATTGCTGGTGCAGTCTAACGAGCGGCCGCAATACGACCGCCTCGTACCACATCATGAGACGAAAGGATCAGTGGACGGGTTCCCCCGCCGGTGGGGTTTCGTGAACGTCACCGTCGGCCGAGTCCGCCGAGCTCCTCGGCCATGACCTGTCCGGCCTGCTCCGCGAGTTCGTCCTCGGCGAGGTCCTCGTCCGTGTCCAGCCCGTCCAGCGCGGCCAGCGGCTGGTCGAGGCGGACGTGCGCGATCAGCGACTGGAGGGCGCGCAGCGTGGCCGACGCCGTGGGGCCCCAGTTGGTGAAGTACGAGAACTGCCACCACCACAGCGCCTCGGTGACCCGGCCCGCCTGGTGGTGGATGAGCCCGTGCCGCAGGTCGGCGACCACGTCGGCCAGGTCGTCGGAGATCCGGTGCGGGACCGGGGCCTTGCGCGGCTCGTAGGGGTCGAAGACCTCCGAGTAGACGTCGACCGGCTCCAGCATCACGGCGAACCGCTCGCGCAGGTCGTCCACGTCCGGCTCCGGGCCCAGGTCGGGCTCGTAGCGCTCGTCGGGCAGGACGTCCTGGTACGCGCCTAGCCGGCCGCCCGCCAGCAGCAGCTGGGACACCTCCAGGAGGAGGAAGGGCACGGCGCTGTCCGGGTCCTCGCCCTTGGCCACCTCGGTGACCGCGACGATGAAGGACTCGATCTGGTCCGCGATCGAAGCCGCGAAATCGTCCGGATCCAGTCCCAGGGCGTGCAGCGTTGCGTCAGACATCGAGAAGTCGCCTTCCTTCAAAGGCCCGCCCGAGCGTGACCTCGTCCGCGTACTCCAGATCTCCCCCGACGGGGAGCCCGCTGGCCAGGCGGGTGACCTTCAGGCCCATGGGCTTCATCATGCGGGCGAGGTAGGTGGCGGTCGCCTCGCCTTCCAGATTCGGGTCGGTCGCGATGATCAGCTCGGTGACCGAGCCGTCCGCGAGCCGCGCCAGCAGCTCCCGGATGCGCAGATCGTCCGGGCCGACGCCCTCGATCGGGCTGATCGCGCCGCCGAGGACGTGGTACCGGCCCCGGAACTCGCGCGTCCGCTCGATCGCGACGACGTCCTTCGACTCCTCGACCACACAGATGACCGTCAGGTCGCGGCGCGGATCGCGGCAGATGTTGCACCGCTCCTCCTGCGCCACGTTCCCGCACACCGCGCAGAACCGGACCTTGTCCTTGACCTCGAGCAGCGCGTGCGCGAGGCGGCGGACGTCGGTGGGCTCGGCCTGCAGGATGTGGAAGGCGATCCGCTGCGCGCTCTTGGGCCCGACGCCGGGCAGCCTGCCCAGTTCGTCGATCAGGTCCTGGACCACGCCTTCGTACAACGGACTGCCTTCTTTCGGTACGGGAGGGGTACCGAGCCGGGGAGGCTCGGGAAGGGACTAGAACGGAAGGCCGGGGATACCGCTGCCGCCGCCCAGCCCCTGCGCCAGCGGGCCCAGCTTCTGCTGCTGGAGCGCCTGCGCATTCTCGTTGGCCGCCTGGACCGCCGCGACCACCAGGTCAGCGAGCGTCTCGGTGTCCTCGGGGTCCACGGCCTTCGGGTCGATCACCAGCGCACGCAGTTCACCGGAACCGGTGACGGTCGCCTTCACCAGGCCGCCGCCGGCCTGACCCTCGACCTCGGTGCGCGCCAGCTCGTCCTGCGCCACGGCGAGGTCCTGCTGCATCTTCTGGGCCTGCTGGAGCAGCTGCTGCATGTCGGGCATGCCACCACCGGGAATCACAGGTCACTCACTCCGTAGCGTCGGGCCAAGCGCCGGCGGCTTGGTCAATCCGAGCCTACGTGCTCCCCGGGCGCCGCGCCCTACGCCGTGAGGACCAACTCTTTCGAGTGAGAGACGAGGCGTGCGCGTACCTGATGACGCCCCCCTTGCGGGCGGAAATCCCGGGAATCGTTGCCCATCGCGTCTCATTCGAAGGTAGGAAGAGCATGCGCACCATTGCGCACACGCGCACCACCACACGTTCAGCGCAGGCAGAGGGAGTGCCCGGGTGAGTCAGCCGGAGATGCAGCCCGAGGGGCCACCCCGGGATCCCGCTGAGGACGGCGACCTTACCGGCCGGCCGTTCCCTCTCGGGGACTGGGGCGAGCCCGCGGAGCGGCTCGACGAGCTCTACCGACGGGTCGAGGCCGACGCGCTGCGCACCGCCGAGTGGTACCTGTCGGACCGGGCGTGGAAGCGCCGCGGGGCCCGGATCCTGCGGATCGGGGCCGCCGCCGGAGCGGTCACGGGCGCCTCGATGCCGCTGCTGGAGCTGACCGGCTCGGTGCCCGGAGCGGCCTCGTACGGCTATCTCGCACTGCTCCTGGGCGCGGCCTGCCTGGCCTGCGACCGGTTCTTCGGCCTGACCTCGGGCTGGATGCGGGACGTGGCGACGGCGCAGGCCGTGCAGCGGCGACTGCAGACCCTGCAGTTCGACTGGGCCACGGAGAACGTGCGCGAGATCCTGGGCCCGACCGAGGGCACCGCGAGCGAAGCCGCGGAGCGATGTCTGACCGTGCTGCGCCGCTTCTCGGAGGACGTGACCGAGCTCGTGCGGTCCGAGACCGCGGAGTGGATGGTCGAGTTCAGTTCCGGCCCCGCCCCGCTGGTCATGCAGTCCCTGGGCGCGGGCGGATCCCGCTCGGAGGCGTACGTCCCGCCGGCCCGCTTCCCGCTCCCCCCGGGCACCCGCCCGAACATGCCGCGCCAGAGACCGCCGGAGCAGCCGCGCTGAACGGGGTGGGGCCGGCTCCGCCGTGCGGAGCCGGCCCCACGCCATACCTGCGAACGCTCGTACGGGTACGGACCGCGTCAGCTGAAGATGATCATCGAGCCCTGGCCGAGGCTCCTGGTCGCCGCCGCGTGCAGGCCCAGCCACACGTGCCGCTCCCGCGCGAAGGGGCTGTCGTCGTACGGGATCGGCCCGGCCGGCTCCTCCAGCGACGTCGGCCGCCCCGGAGGCGCCGGGGCCAGCGGCGGGTTCCGGGGGTCTATCCCGATCGCGGGCGCCACCAGGGACAGCTCGCGCAGCAGGCCCTGCGCGGAGCCCAGCGGCCCGCCCCCGGCCAGCAGCTCCTCGTTGGCCAGCGGGTACGCGAAGTCCACGGGGACGTAGGCCCCCGCGTGGTCGTAGTGCCACACCAAGTGCGACTGCTGGGCCGTCGGCTCGAACATCTCCAGCAGTTGCTCGTAGTCCCCGCCCAGCTCGTCCACCGGGGTCACCGGCAGCCCGCAGATCTGGAGCAGGTACGCCCGCCGCAGGAAGTGCAGGGCGTCGTAGTCGAAACCGGCCACCGGGGCGACGTCCCCGGACAGCCCCGGCATGTACGCGAACACCGGCACGGACGGCAGTCCGGCCTCACCCAGCGCCTTGTCGTACGAGGCGATCTCTTCCGCGAAGGGGTTGTCGGGGCTGTGGCACAGCACGTCGACAAGGGGGACCAGCCACAGGTCACAGGCCACTCGGCCTCCGATCAGTCGTTGTCGCCGATCGGGCCAGCGTAGTGCGCCGGACACGCTCAGCGAAGGGGTGAGCAGAACCTTGCGACGCGGATCCGGGCGGGACGCGCACCGGATCGCCGCCTACGGCTCCCCCGGGCCCACCCTCCAGACCCACACGTCGCGCACCTGCTCCGGATCCCGGCCCAGCAGCCCGGTGAGCAGGTCCCGCAGCTCGGTGTCCCGGTCCTGGAAGGGCAGGACGACCGCGCCGGCCTTCCAGTACTCCAGGTCCTGGCGGGCCTGCATCCGCCAGCCGGCGTCGATCTCGGGCGGCTGCGCGCCGTAGCGGACGTCGCGCAGGAGGTTCGAGAGGTGCCGCGGGGTGGCCCCGTAGATGCCGATCCGGTCGGGGCCCCACGGGCCGTTGAAGTAGCCGCCGGCCAGCCGGAAGCCGAAGTCCGCCTCCACCTGCCAGTGCAGCGCGTCCGCCTGGCCCGGGTCCGGCAGCGGTACCGGAACGAGTGCCTCGCCGTCCTTGACGTAGCCCTTCCAGTCCCCGGAGGTGATGAACGCGGGCACCGGCGCGCGGTCCCGTACGGTCAGCGGCAGCGGCAGGACCGGGATCAGCGCGGCCGCCGCCCCCAGCAGGCCCAGGGTGCGCAGCTCGCGGGTGCGCAGCCGGAGGATCCGGTCGAGCGCGAGGGCGAGCAGGATGCCCAGGATCGGCGCGCACACCATCGCCACGCGTCCCTCGATCACCGACTCGAAGAGCGGCAGCTTGATCATCAGGCGCCAGGGTCCCGGCAGCACGATCTCCGTGCGGGGTACGGGCACCCACGGCCCGAGGGACAGCAGGAGCGCGGCGAAGCCGGTGAGCGCGAGGGCCCGTACGGCCTTGCTCCGCCACAGCCACACGCACACGGCGACGCCGAAGGCGAGCAGGGGCCAGCCGTAGAAGGCGTTCTGCTCGGTGGTGTTCAGGGAGAGCTTGCCGGCCGTCTCGGGGTCGCCGAAGAGGGAGCGGGAGGCGTACTCGATCAGGGCGCGCGGGCTGTTCCCGGCGTTGTCCCCGTGCAGGACCGAGTGGTAGCTCTGCGGGCCGAAGAACTGCCAGTACAGCGGTACGGCCACCAGCGGCAGGCACACGGCGAGCGCGACGAGCAGACCGGAGCCCAGCGGCCGCGCGGCCGCGAGGGCGCGGCGGTGGTCGACGAGGAGGTAGGCCACGCAGAAGACCAGCATGCCGAGCGCGGCGATGAGCAGCGGCTCTTCGCCGATGAAGATCTGGTACGTCGCGAAGAGCCCGAGCAGTACCCCGTCACGCGTCACACTGCGACCTTCGCGGTGGCCCTCGCACAGGCGCAGGGCCCGGTCGACGATCAGCGGGATCATGAAGAGGACGACGAAGTTCGGATGGCCGTTGGCGTGCGAGACCATCGGCGGCGCGAAGGCCGCGAGCGCCCCGCCCGCGGCGGCCGCCCAGCGGCTGCGCACGAACCGGCGGCGGATCAGCCAGTACCAGGTCCAGGCGCTCGCGGCCATGCCGAGCGTGAGGACCAGCGCGAAGGTGACGGTCTCGCCGAAGAGCAGCGTGACCGGGATCAGCGGGACGTTCAGGCCGAGCATCGTGGCGTTGGCCATCAGGTTCACGCCGTCGGGCATGCCCTGGGAGAGGGTGAAGAGCGGGTTGCGGAGGTGGGTGATGTTGTCGGTGGTGACACCGACGAACCACTCCCACTGGTTCTGGTCCTGGAGCGCGTCCGCGAGGTAGGCGCCGTCGAGGTCCGTCCACAGGCCCTGGAAGACGTAGAGGGAGAGCAGGAGGAAGACGCCCGCCACGGCGAGGCCGCCGGCGTTGAGGCGGAACAGGTCGCCGAGGGCCTGGCGGCGGTCGGGGCGCGGGGCCGGGGCCGGAGTGTGCGGGGCGTCGGCTCGGCCGACCGGGAGCTCGACTTCTGCCACGTGCCAGCCCTGGCGGCGTACCCAGCGCAGGACCTCGGCGTCGATGGCCGGTCCGTCGAGGGTGGAGGCACCGAAGGCGGCGCGGGCGCGGTCGCCGTCGAAGAGGGCGAAGGCGCAGGTGTCCGCGCGGAATCCCGGTATGCCGGGGATGCCGAGGGTGCGGACCAGGCGGCTCCGGGAGCGGCCGAGGACCACGGCGGGGGGTGCGTCGTCCGCCTGCGGCGTGCCCGGGTCCAGGAGTTCTTCGAGGCGGGCCAGCTCGTCGAGCGGGGTGCTGAGGGCGGCGTCGGTGAGCAGCACCCGGTCGCCGGCGGAGGCGAGCACTCCGGCGCGGAGGGCGGCGCCCTTGCCGCTGCCGTCCCGGCTGTCGGCGTCGCCGTCGGCGTCGGCGTCGGCGAGGCGGATCAGCCGGATCCGGGGTTCCTCGGCGGCGGCCGTCGTCGAGGCGGTCGAGGCGTTGGCGTTGGCGTTGGCGTTGGCGTTGGCGTTGGCGTTGGCGTTGGCGTTGGCGTTGGCGACCAGGATGAGTTCCCAGGCGCCGGGACCCGTGCCGCAGTGCGCGTCGAGGTGCTCGCGCAGGACGGTGAGGGTGTGCTCCGGGACCGGAGCGGGGATGACGACGGACAGGCCGACGGCGCCGAGCCAGCGCGTACCGGCGGGGGCCCGCTTTCCTTGGTCGGCGCCCACGGCGCTCTCGCCGGTCACGCGCCGGCCGCCTTCAGGCCCGCGGCCCAGTCGAGACCGTGCTGGTTGTACGCGTGCACGAGGCGTCGTACCTCCTCTGCGTCCGCGCGGGTCACCGCGTCCATCAGTTCGTTGTGGCCGGCCCACAGGCCGGCGCGCAGGTCCGGCTCCGACTTCAGGTAGGGCACGGCGAACACCCAGCACTGCACCCGGATCCGGTGCAGGAACTCGGAGATGTAGATGTTGCCGACCAGCCCGCTCAGCTCCCTCCAGAAGCGCAGGTCGTAGCCGATCAGCACTTCGAGCGAGCCGTTCAGCGCTGCCCGCCGCGCCTCTTCCGCCCGGCGGCGCACCGAGACCAGCCGTTCCCCGGAGCCGGGGGCGGTGCCGCGTTCCACGAGCCTGCGGAAGATGCCTTCCACGATCAACGTACGAGCCTCGATCATGCCCCGGAAATCATCCACGGAAAAGACTCGGACGCGGAAGCCGCGGTGCTGGATCGAGTCGAGCAGGCCCTGCGCGGAGAGATCGACGAGGGCCTCGCGGACGGGGGTCGCTGAGACTTCGTACTTCTCGGCGATCTGTTTGACGGTGAACTCGCTCCCGGCCGCCAGGCGCCCCGCGAGCACCTCGTCACGCAGCGCGTCCGCGATCTGCTGGCGAAGTGTGTTGCGGGTGACAGCGCCGCTGCCTGGCATAGGGGTCCGTCTCCATCTGTGGGCTTCGGACACCTTAGGCCAGGCAGCACGGCCGAAACCGATCGCTTGGTGGCCGCTATATGGATTTAGCGCCCGTTATCCGGACGGTCCACGCTTCTCTTCTTGATCGTTCGACCCTGCGCGGGGCCCTCTCGGGGCACCCGCGCAGGGTCGTCCTTACTGCTCGAAGCCTGGTCGGAGCCGGTTCGGAGGCCGTTCGCGGCCCGTCCGGGACTCCCCTCCTGCCTCGGTCCCGGGGGTGCGCGCCAGACTCGCCCACGCCTCGTCAGGCGTCGACGCGCCCTCGGTCAGGCCGAAACGTGACGGTCGGCGACGGTCAGCGCGTCGTCCAGCAGGGCCAGGCCCTCCTTCGCGTCCGCTTCCGTGATGTTGCACGGCGGGACGACGTGGGTGCGGTTCATGTTGACGAACGGCCACAGCCCGGACGCCTTGCAGGCCGCGGCGAACTCGGCCATCGGCGCGTTGTCGGCGCCCGCGGCGTTGTAGGGAACGAGCGGCTCGCGCGTCTCCTTGTCCCGTACGAGTTCCAGGGCCCAGAAGGTTCCCAGACCGCGCACCTCCCCGACCGAGGGGTGGCGCTCCGCGAGCTCGGCGAGGGCCGGGCCGATCACGTTCTCGCCGAGGTGGGCGGAGTGCTCGACGATGCCCTCCTCCTCCATCGCGTTCATCGTCGCGACGGCGGCGGCACAGGCGAGGGGGTGACCGGAGTAGGTCAGCCCGCCCGGGTAGGGGCGCGTGGCGAAGGTCTCGGCGATCGCGCCGGAGATCGCGACGCCGCCGAGCGGGACGTAGCCGCTGTTGACGCCCTTGGCGAAGGTGATCAGGTCGGGGGTGACGTCGAAGTGCTCGGCGGCGAACCACTTGCCGGTCCGGCCGAAGCCCGACATGACCTCGTCGAGGATGAAGACGATGCCGTAGCGGTCGCAGAGCTCGCGCACGCCGGCCAGGTAGCCGGGGGGCGGGGTCATGATCCCGGCCGTGCCGGGGACCGACTCCAGGATGATCGCGGCGATCGTCGCCGGGCCCTCGAAGGCGATGGTGTCGGCGAGGTGGGTGAGGGCGCGCGCGCACTCCTCGGCCTCGGTGGTCGCATGGAAGGGCGAGCGGTAGAGGAACGGTCCCCAGAAGTGCACGACGCCGGCGGCGGCCGTGTCGGAGGGCCAGCGGCGCGGGTCGCCGGTCAGGTTGATCGCGGCGGCGGTGGCGCCGTGGTACGAGCGGTAGGTGGACATCACCTTCTGCCGGCCGGTGTGGAGCCGGGCCATGCGGACGGCGTTCTCCACGGCCTCGGCGCCGCCGTTGGTGAAGAAGATCTTGTCGAGGTCGCCGGGGGTCCGCTGCGCGATGAGGCGTGCGGCCTCGGAGCGGACGTCCACGGCGAAACCGGGGGCCAGGGTGCAGAGCCTGGCCGCCTGCTCCTGAATGGCGGCGACGACCTTGGGGTGCTGGTGACCGATGTTGGTGTTGACCAGCTGGGAGGCGAAGTCGAGGTAGCGCTTGCCGTCGTAGTCCCAGAAGTGCGACCCCTCGGCTTTGGCCACGGCGAGCGGGTCGATCAGGGCCTGGGCGGACCAGGAGTGGAAGACGTGGGCGCGGTCGGCGGCCTTGACGGAGGCGCCCGAGGTGACGTGAGGGGTCATGGCCGCAACCGTAGAAGTGTGCAGGTGGGGAGGGATATCGGCGGTCTGTATGCGGGTGGGGGGCGGGTCTCGGCAGTCTGTCTGGGGAACGATTGACAGCACGCTGTCATGATGGCAGCATACTGTCGTAGAAGGCAGCGGCCGACGGCGACACTGGAGGCGAGCACGATGAGCGAGACCCAGACGAAGACGCAGGCGGAGACCGAGGCGGAGATGCAGGGCCGGACCGGGACGGAGACCGGCGCGGAGGCGCAGTCCGCGGGCGCCGCGGTGCGCACGGTCCACGTGGCGGTCTACGACACCTACGCCGACTGGGAGACGGGCCACACCACCGCGCACCTGACCCAGCACGGCTACGAGGTCCGCACGGTCGGCGTCGCCGCCGGCCGGTCCGTCACCACGATGGGCGGCCTCCGCATCCAGCCCGACCTGGCCCTGGGCGACCTGCGCCCCGAGGAATCCGCGCTCCTCATCCTGACCGGCGCCGGACTGTGGGACGCGGGCGACGAGCTGGCGCCCTTCGCGGCGAAGGCCGAGGAGTTCCTCGCGGCGGGCGTCCCGGTCGCGGCGATCTGCGGAGCCACGGCCGGCCTGGCCCGCGCCGGAGTCCTGGACGGACGTACGCACACCAGCGCGGCCCCCTTCTACCTCGGCGGCCAGCCGGGCTACGCGGGCACGGACCGCTACGTCGAGGCCGACGCGGTCACCGACGGGGACCTGATCACGGCCGGCCCCACGGAACCGGTGGCCTTCGCGCGCGAGGTCTTCGCCCGCCTCGGGGTGTACGAGCCGCACGTGCTCGACGCCTGGTACCGCCTGTTCCACGACTCCGACGCGAGTGCGTACCCGGTCCTGATGGCGGCGGCGCAGCCCGAGACGGAGCAGGAGCGGGAGCCCAGCGATGCGTAACCAGCCCGCGCCGCGGCCCATCGGGCAGCCCTCCCCGATGGACCCGGCGGCCGCGGCGGCCGTGGCGGCCCCGGCACCGTCCGGAGCCGCTGCCTCCGCGCCGCCGGAACCGCCCGCGGCCGCCACGGCCGCCGCGGCCCCCGTGCCCTCGCGCGCCAAGGGTCCGCGGGAGGACGCCCTCCGCGCCCGGCAGGACCTGCTGAGCCGCACGGCCCTCGGGGTGTTCCGGCTCAACGGCCAGTTCCTCTCCGTATCGGAGGAGCTGGCCCGCCCGGCGGGGCTGACCGCAGCCTGGTGGCAGGTGATCGGGGCCGTACTCCGCGAGCCGCTGCCCGTCGCCGGGATCGCCCGGGCCATGGGCATCACCCGTCAGAGCGTGCAGCGCATCGCCGACCTGCTGGCCGCCAAGGGCCTCGCCGAGTACGTCCCGAACCCGGCCCACCGCCGAGCGAAGCTGCTGCGCCCCACGGAGGCGGGCCGCGCCGCCGTCGCCAGGATCGGCCCGGGCCACGCGGCCCTGGCCACCCGGCTCGCGGAGGCCCTCGGCGAGGACGGCTTCGCCGAAACGGTCCGCGTCCTGGAACGCCTGTCGGCCGCCCTGGACACCCTGCCGCCCCCACCCGACGCCCCGGCTTAGGCCGTCCCTTTCGGATCTTGCGGGCCCGGCAAGATCCGAAAGGGACGGCCCAGTCCGGCCCCGCCGGGAGCGGCCAACACGCCCCGCCCGTATGCCCGGTGGAACCTCCGCACCGGCTGTGTCCCGGCCCCCGGCAGCCCCGCCCAGGCGGCCCACCTGCGGCAACCCCACCCCCGCAACCCGCAGCGCGCCCGGCCGCACTATTGTCGGGCTCCGGCGAGTCCCAGGGGGAGGACCACCTGTCATGGAACAACTGCACCCGCGCGACGCAGAGCACATCGGCCCGTACCGCCTGCTCGCCCGCCTCGGAACCGGCGGCATGGGCCAGGTCTATCTCGGCCGCGCCGAGCACCCCGACCCCGCCACGGGCACCGGAAGCGGAACGGGAACCGGCGCCCCCACCGGCACCCGGATCCGTACGGGCACCCGCACCGCCGCCGTGAAGCTGATCCACCCCCACCTCGCCGCCCACCCCGACTTCCGCACCCGCTTCCGCCGCGAGGCCGACGCCGCCCGCCTCGTCGGCGGGGACTGGACCGTCGCCGTCCTCGACGCCGACCCCGACGCGGAGATGCCCTGGCTGGCCACCGCCTACATCGCCGGGCCGAGCCTGCGCCAAGCCGTCGGCCGCGACTTCGGCCCGCTGCCGGCCGCCTCCGTACGGATCCTGGGCGAAGGGCTCTCGTACGCCCTCCAGGACATCCACCGTGCCGGCCTCGTCCACCGGGACCTGAAGCCCGGCAACATCCTGCTCACCGCCGACGGCCCCCGCGTCATCGACTTCGGCATCGCCCGGGCCCTGGGCGCCACCGCCGACCCCGCCCTCACGCAGACCGGCGAACTCCTCGGTTCCCCCGGCTTCCTCGCCCCCGAGCAGATCAACGGCACTCCCGTGACCCCGGCCTGCGACGTGTTCGGCCTCGGCGCGGTACTCGCCTACGCCGCCACCGGCCGGCTGCCCTTCGGGGACCCGGACCAGCCCGGAGGCATCGCCGCACTCCTGATGCGCGTCACGGAAGCGGAACCCGACCTGGCCGGCGTACCGGCCGAACTGCGTGACGTCGTACGCGACTGCCTGCGCAAGGACCCGGCCGCCCGGCCCACCCCCGCCGAGCTCCTCGAACGGCTCGCCGCGAACCGGGAGGACGCCGCCCCGGAGCCCTGGCTGCCCGCGCCCCTCGTCGCGCGGCTCGGGCAGCACGCCATAGCCCTGCTGGACCGCGTGGACGCGGGCCCGGACCGGCCCGAACCGGTGACCGTGCCCGCCCAGCGCACATCGGCACAGCCGGACGCGAACCCGCCCGCCCCTGCCCCTGCCCCTGCCCCTGCCCCTGCCCCTGCGCCCACGCTCACCGCCGTGCCCGGGGCGGACGACGGCTCCGGCTCCCTCTCCGGGCCCGGGTCGGGCCACGGCCCCGCCGCCGGCCCCTGGTCCGACTCCCGGCGCGGCTCCCGCTCCCGGTCCGTCTCCACGGCCCTGCTCGTCGCCATCGCCGTGGTCGTCGCCGTGGCGGCGGGCGGCAGCGTGTACACCGTCATGAGCGGGGCCGGCGACGGTGCGCCCCGCGCCGGTTCCGGCGCCTCCCCGTCCGCCGCCTCCTCCGGCACCTCGTCCGGCGCGCAGACCACCGGGGACGCGACGGCATCCGGCACTGTCGCCACTCCCTCCCCTTCCGCCCCTCCCGCCACGCTCCCCGAGGCCTACGCCGGCACCTGGCGCACCGTCTACGGCGGGCAGAGCTGGCAGCTCACCCTCACCCCCGGCACGACCGGTGCCAACGTCATGTCCCTGACCCTCCAGGCCCCCGGACTCAGCTGCGCCTGGACCGCGCCGCTGCGCTCCGCCACCGCCGACAGCGTCGGGCTCGACCCCTCCACGGTGATCTCCGGTACGCCGCCCTCGTGTTCGCCCGGCGGCCGGAGCACGCTGCGGCTGCTCTCCAACGGGTCCCTGGTGCGGGAGCTCGACGGCAGCACCGCAGCTCCGCTCACGTACCGACGCCGCTGATTATTTCGAAGTCAATAAGCCTGCAAGCAAAGCTTGTTGCCATCACGGGCGCCCCCGCACACTGCGGCACATGGAGCCGTTGAAGGTAGTGGCACGACTGTGGGAGCGGATCGAGGCACGCGACTGGGACGGAGTGGCCCTGCTGATCGCCGAGGACGCGGTGATCGAGTGGCCCGTGAGCAGCGAACGCATCGTCGGTCGCGACAACTTCATCGCCGTCATCAGCGATGACGACTACGCGGACGAGAGATCCGTCGAGGTGCTCCGGATCCTCGCGGACGGCGATCTCGTCGTGACCGAGGTGGAGATACCCCAGGACCACGTCGTCTACCGTGCCGTCTCCCTGTGGACCGTACGGGACGGGCAGATCGCCGGGGCGCGGGAGTACTGGACCAGCCCGGGCCAGGACCCGGCCCCGCGCTGGCGCGCCGGGTTCGTCGAACCGCTCGCGGAGACGTTCCCCGAATCGATGACGGCCGACTGAGCGGGGCCGGCCGCGCGGGCCCCGTGGGGGTCAACTCGCCCGGCCTGACCCCTGAGTAGCCCCTGTCATACCTGAGAGCTACCTGGGAAGTGGGCTCTCCAGTGGGACGCCGACGAGGGCTCCCGATTCCTAACTTCGTGACCAGAGAACAACGCAGCACCGCCCCTCTGGCACGAACGAAGGAACGGACCCATGAGCCGCCGACCCACCGCACGTCCCGACGGCCGCCGCAGCGGCCGTCTGCGCCGCACGCTGCTGGCCGGGCTCGTGGCCGCGGCCGTGGTCCTGCCCGTTTCCGCCGCCGCCTCGCCGAACGTCCCGGCGCCGGCTCCGGCCGTCCTCCCCGAGGGCGCCGCCCTCCCCGACCGGTTCGCCGCCAACCTCGCCAACCTCTCCGAGGCGGCCCGTGTGGCCGAGAACGCCGGCCGCACGGGCCGTGCGGCGAAGCTCCGGGCGATGGAGGCGGGCGGCGGTGCGCGGTTCCTCGTCTTCGACGGGCGCGGCAAGGGCCGGGCGATAGAGGTGTTCGGCGATCTGGAGAGCGCCGACCGGGTCGCGGTCCTGGTCCCCGGGTCGGACACGACGCTGGACACCTACCAGCGGTTCCGCGCCGGAGCCGTCGCCCTCGAGCAGCGGCTCCGGGCCGAGCATCCCCGCTCCGCCGTGGTCGCCTGGCTCGGGTACGACACCCCCGGCACGGTCAGCCCGGCCGTCCTGACCACGGGCCGCGCCGACGAGGCCGCCGCCGAACTGGGCTCCTTCTTGCCCCGGTTGGCCCGGATGGCCGCCCCGCAGGCCCGCCTCTCGCTGCTCTGCCACTCCTACGGGTCCGTCGCCTGCGCCCGCACCGGGACCGGCCCCGAGGTCACCGACATGGCGCTGTTCGGCAGCCCGGGCACGGGGGCCGGTTCCGTCGCGCACCTGCCGACCCGGGCCCGGGTCTGGGCCGGCCGGGGCGGCGCCGACTGGATCTCCGGCGTCCCGCACGTCAGCGTCGGCGGGATCGGGTTCGGCACCGATCCCGTGGACCCCGCCTTCGGAGCCCTGCCCTTCGCGGCCGGCTCCGGCGGCCACAGCGACTACCTCAAGCCGGGCACCGAGTCCCTGAACAGCCTGGCCGGGATCGTGCTCGGCGCCTCCCCGACGGCGCGGACCGGCTCGTCTCCCACCGCACTCCCCGCCCCGTCCGCCCTCGCCGTCCCGGAGGTCTCCCATGCGCGTGCGTGAACCGCTTGCCCGCTGGTCCGTTCTCGCGGACCGCATCGACGCCGGAACCCCCGCCCACCGCGACCGGGCCGTGGACGCGCTCCGCGCCTTCGCCATCCTCGGCGTGGTGCTGGGCCACTGGCTGGTCACCGCGCTCACCAGTACCGACGGCGGCCTCAGCACCACCAGCCCGCTGGCCCACATGAGCGGACTGGCCCCGGTCTCCTGGGTGTTCCAGACCCTGGCGGTCTTCTTCCTGGTCGGCGGCCACGTCGCGGCCCAGGGGTACGAGTCGGCGCGCGGCCGCGGAGTTCCGTACGGGCAGTGGGTCGGGCAGCGGCTCGGCAGGCTGTTCCGGCCGGTCGCCGCGGTCCTGGCCCTCTGGAGCGTGGCGTCCGTCGCCATGCTGCTCGGCGGCGCCGGGACGGACACGGTCCGGACCCTGCTCAAGCTCGTCCTCTCCCCCTTGTGGTTCCTCCTCGTCTTCGCCGCGCTCACCGCCGCGACCCCGCTCGTCGCCCGGCTGAGTCCGCTGTGGCCACTGGCCGTGGTGGCCTCGGTCGATGTCTGGCGCTTCGGGTTCGGCGGGCCCGCATGGATCGGCTGGGTCAATGTGGCCGCCGGCTGGCTGGTGCCCTACACCCTGGGCGCCGCCTGGTCCCGGGGCGCCTTCGCCCGGCGCACCCCGGCCGCCCTGTTGCTGGGCGGCGGGATCGCCGCCACGGCCGCACTGATCCTCTGGGGCGGGTACCCCGCTTCCATGGTCGGCGTTCCCGGAGCCGCGGTCTCGAATCTGAACCCGCCGACGCTGGCGGCCGTCGCGTTCGGCCTGGCCCAGTGCGGGCTGGCGCTGCTGCTGCGGGAGCCGCTGGCCCGGGCGATGAGCCGGCCGCGGGCCTGGGCGAAGGTGGCGCTGGTCAATCTGTCCGCCATGACGATCTTCCTGTGGCACCAGACCGCGATGATGGCCGTCACCGCTGTGGGACTGCTGTTCTCCACCGATCTGCCCGGCCTGCACACCGTGCCCGCCTCCGCGGAGTGGATAGTCGTCCGGCTGCTCTGGCTGCCCGTGTTCGCGGCCGCGCTGGCGGTCTGCTGGGCCGCCTTCCACACCTACGAGCAGGCCGGCGGCCGCCCCCGGGGCCGGGCCCGGCGCGGATCCTCCGCGATGCCGGTCACCCCCTCCCGGATCGTCGCCTCCTCCGCCCCGACCGGGGGAAACCCCTCCCTCGCTGCCCGCACTGCCCCAACTCCGGTCGGCGAAAGCGCAGTCACCGGCCCGGCGGCCCGCTCCAAGGAGACCCTCCGTGCCTAGGCTGGACGACGTGAACGAGCAGAGCGAGCCCCCGAGTCCGGCCACGGTCCCCGCCCCGGCACAGCACGCAACCGTGGCTGCGACTGCGGTCGGCGGGCAGCCGGAAGGCTCTCCCGGCAGGGCTTCGGCCGTGCTGCGGAGCGTGACCCTGGGGCTCCTGGACCTGAAGGCCGATCCCCTCCCGAGGATGTCGAGGCCGCGCTGGCTGGCCTGGCTCCCGCACGTGGTGCTGCTGTATCTGGCGGTGGCCTTCTTCGCCGTCACCACGGAGCAGCTCAGCAACCACTACCAGGTCCACGGTTCCATCCGGCCGTTGCTGGCGACCCTGGTCGGCGGGTCCATCGTGATCGCGATGCGGTGGCCCATGGCCGGGTATTGGCTCGGCCTGATCGGGGCCGGCCTGATCGCCGGAGAGATCCACGGCCACGTCGGCCAAGGCCAGAGCTGGCCGTGGCTGCCCGCCGGGATATTCGCCTTCGCCCCGGTGCTGCTGCTGGTGGCCCTGCGGGTGCCGCCCCGTGTGACCGTCGGGGCGGTCACCGTCGCCGTCGCGTGCACCGGGCTGGCGGAGGCGCTGTTCAGGCCCGAGAACAGCGGTACCGGCACCCCCGGGGCCATCCTCCTGTTCGCCTTCACCGGTCTCCTCGGCCACGCCCTGCGCACGACCCGGCTGACCCGGACCCAGCTCGTCGAGCAGGAGACCCTCACCGAGGAGGAGCGCGCCCGTCGCACCCTGCTGGAGGAACGCAGCCGGATCGCCCGCGAACTGCACGACGTCGTCGCGCACCACATGTCGGTGATCTCCATCCAGGCGCAGGTTGCCCCATACCTCGTGGAGAACCCGTCGGAGGAGCTCAAGGAGAACCTGGCCGGGATCCGTGCGAATGCCGTGGAGGCCCTGACGGAGCTGCGCCGCGTCCTGGGGGTGCTGCGTTCCGAGCACCCGGACGAGGAGGCGGAACTGCACCATCCGCAGCCCACGCTGGCCGAGTTGGGCGGCCTCGTGGACAACGTGCGGGCCGCCGGGCTGGAGGTCACCACCGAGATCGCGGGCATCCGCCGGCCGCTGTCCCCGGGGGTGGAGCTCACCGCGTACCGGATCGTGCAGGAAGCGCTGAGCAACTGCCTGCGGCACGCGCCCGGCTCCCGCGTGGAGGTCGGAATCGCCTACGGGCCCCGCGATGTGCACCTGTGCGTCGCCAACACGGCGCCCACCCGGCCGGCCCCGCCGACCATGGGAGCGGGGCACGGGCTGCTGGGGATGCGGGAGCGAGCGGGCATGCTGGGGGGCGAGCTGGCCGCCGGCCACCGCCCCGACGGGGGGTACGAGGTGAGCGCCGTGCTCCCGATGGATCCCGCGCCCCCGGGCGGCGTGACCTCCGCCGGACCCGAGAGGAACGAGAAGGACTCATGACTGCTGCCCCGATCAAGGTGATGATCGCCGACGACCAGATGATGGTCCGCCAGGGCTTCACCGTGCTCCTCGACGCCCAGCCCGACATCGAGGTCGTCGGTCAGGCCGTCGACGGCGCCGAGGCCGTGGCCAAGGTCGCGGAACTGGCGCCGGACGTGGTGCTGATGGACATCCGGATGCCCGGGATGGGCGGCATCGAGGCCACCTCCCTCATCACCGGCGTCCCGGGCTCCGCGGTGAAGGTGCTGGTGCTGACCACCTTCGACCTCGACGAGTACGTGTACGAGGCGCTGCGCGCCGGCGCCTCGGGCTTCCTCCTCAAGGACGCCTCCGCCGATCAGCTGGCGGAGGCGGTCCGCGTGATCGCGGCCGGGGAAGCGCTCCTCGCTCCGAACATCACGAAGCGGCTGATCACCGAGTTCTCCCGGCTGGGGGCTCCTCGGGCGCCGTCGAAGGCGCGGATCGACGAGCTGACGGAGCGGGAGACGGAGGTCCTGTCGCTGGTCGCCCAGGGCATGTCGAACGCGGAGATCGCAGAGCACCTGATCCTCGCCGAGCAGACGGTCAAAACGCACGTGGGCCGGATCCTGGTGAAGCTGGGTCTGCGGGACCGGACCCAGGCCGCGGTGTTCGCCTACGAAACGGGCCTGATCCGTCCGGCGGGCTACTGAAGCAGCCCCGGTAGTACTTGAGGGGGACCCCGGGAAATCCCCTTCAGCGGCGACGCGGACCAGGCCGGGGCCCGCCTACCGTGGGGAACATGACCGAGACGACCCCCGGGGCTACCCCCCGGACCCCAGAGATCCGGCTGGCTTCGGGCTTCATCCAGAGCCTGCGCGAGGCTCTGATCACCGACGCCTTCGCCTACCGTCCCCTGCTCCCGATGCGCACGGACGGGCCGCTGACCCGGCGGCTCCCGAAGCGGATACGGACCGAGGCCGCGCACCTGCCGCACGCGGCCGTCTGCGTGGTGGCGTTCCTCGTGGTGGTCTTCACCTCGATCACCACCGGCCTGCCCCAGGCCGCTTCCCTGGTGATGGGGCTGCTGGCCGCCACTCCGATCGTGATGACGCTGGTGCGTCCGCTGGGGGCGTTCTGGGCCGCGGTGGCGGTCACTCTTGTCTTCTCGGTCGTCAGCGGCTCCGATCCCAACTGGCCCTGGATCCCCGCCACCTTCTTTTCGTACCTCGCGACGGTGACCCTGGTGGGGATGCGGACCACTCCCCGGACGGCCGGCTGGATGTGGGTGATCACCCTGGCGATCGGCATCGGGACGTCCGTCGTGCTCGGTCACGGTCAGACCATCAACGTCGGCCCGATGGCCTTTGCCTCGGCGCTCGCCCTGCTGGCGGTGAGCATCCGCAACATCCGCAAGCAGGCGGAGCAGGAGGTCACCGCGCAACAGGAGGTCACCGCCGTCGAGCGGGACCGGCGCACCCTCCTGGAGGAGCGGACCACGATCGCGCGGGAACTCCACGACGTGGTCGCCCACCACATGTCGGTGGTGGCCATCCAGGCGGAGGCCGCGCCCTACCGGGTGAAGAATCCGCCGCCGGAGCTGGAGGCCGCGTTCGTCACCATCCGGGAGAACGCGGTGGCGGCCCTGACCGAGCTGCGCCGGGTGCTGGGCGTCGTCCGCTCCGCGGACTACGAGGCTCCGGACGCCCCGCAGCCGACGCTGGCCTCGCTGGACGGGCTGTTGGCCAATGTGCGGGAGGCCGGGCTGAGCGTGGAAAAGACCGTGACGGGCGCGGTGCGCGAACTGCCTCCGGGCGTGGAGCTGTCGGCCTACCGGATCATCCAGGAGGCCCTGAGCAACACCCTGCGGCACGCGCCGGGCGCCGGCGCAGCGGTCGAGGTCTCGTACGTGCTGGGCGGGCTGGGCCTGCGCATCGTCAACGAGGCGGGCACCGGGGACGTGCGGCCCTCTCCGGGGGCGGGGCAGGGGGTGACCGGGATGCGCGAGCGGGTGGCCATGCTGGAAGGCGAGATGACCGCCGGGGAGCTGGCCTCCGGCGGGTTCGAGGTGGCGGTGTTCATACCCGTGGCCGGCAGCCGTCCGGATCTGGCGAAGGATCCGGTGTGACGATCAGAGTGCTCATCGTCGACGACCAGATGATGGTTCGTGAGGGATTCTCCGTCCTGCTGAACGCGATGGACGGCATCGAAGTCGTCGGGGAGGCGGTGAACGGGCGGGAGGCCATCGCCCAGGTGGCGGCGCTGAAGCCGGATGTGGTGCTGATGGACATCCGGATGCCGGAGATGAACGGCCTGGAGGCGACGCGGGAGATCGTGGCCGCCGACACGGACGCGAAGGTGCTGGTCCTGACGACCTTCGACCTCGACGAGTACGTGTACCAGGCGCTGCGGGCCGGTGCGTCCGGGTTCCTCCTCAAGGACGCCTCCGCCCGCCAACTGGCCGACGGGGTTCGGGTGGTGGCCGCCGGGGAGGCGCTGCTGGCGCCTTCCGTGACCAAGCGGCTGATCACGGAGTTCTCGAAGTTGTCGGAGACCCGGTCGCAGGTGGGCTCGGCGGCGGTGACGGAGCTGACGGAGCGGGAGACCGAGGTGCTGGTGCTGATCGCCCAGGGGTTGTCCAACGCGGAGATAGCGGACCGGCTGATCATCGCCGAGTCCACCATCAAGACGCATGTGAGCCGGATCCTGGTCAAGCTGGGATTGCGGGACCGCACGCAGGCGGCGGTGTTCGCGTACGAGACCCGGCTGGTGACCCCCGCTTAGGCCGCTCCGAAAAGTTGTCCACAGCTGTGGACAACTTTTCGGACGGGCGTGGATCAAGGAGTGCCGGGGCTCAGGCCACCAGGTCCCGGCGGCGCAGGGCGGTCAGGGCGGCGGTCAGGAGAGCCGCCGCCAGCGCGGTCAGCGTCAGGAGAGGTGCCCAGGTCAGGGCCTCGGAGCCGGGGATCCGGGGCAGGTGGGCGAAGGGGGACAGGTCGAGGACCGCCCCGGGGAGATTCAGCGCGGGGCCGATCCAGCCGAGGGCGAGCGCAGCCCCGGCCACCGCCCAGCCGGCCGACGCGAAGCCGGGGACCGCGCCGTACAGGAGGGCCGCGACGGCCCCGATCACCCACACTGCGGGGAGCTGCGCGAGAGCGCCCCCGACGGTCTGCGCGAGATCCGCGCCATGGCCGAGGCCCAGGCCGAGCCCACCCAGCAGCAGGATCAGCGCCGAGCCGCCGAAGGCGACGGCCAGATGACCGGCGGCCCAGCGCAGGCGGCCGACGGCGTGCGCGAGTACGGGCTCCGCGCGCTGCCCCGACTCCTCGGCGCCCAGGCGCAGTACCGCCGACACGATGAAGAGGGCGGCCACCAGCCCCAGCATCCCGGCCATCGTCGCCAGGAAGGCGTCGGTGAGGCCCGCCGCACCGCCCGCGCCTCCGCCCGCACCGCCCATCCGCTCGATGATCTCCCGGGTCTTGGCGTTGTCGCCGACCAGCTCCGTGGCCCCGTCCGCCATGCCCCCGAACACCACACCGGCCACCAGGAATCCGAGGCTCCAGCCGAGCAGCCCGCCCCGCTGCAGCCGCCATGCCAGCGCCCCGGCACTGCCGAGCCGCCCCTCGGCCGGGCCCGGGCGGACCGCCAGGAAGCTCATGCCGAGGTCGCGGCGACCGGCGAGCAGGTAGGCCGCGGCCGTCTGGACGGCGAAGGCCGCCGCGAACAGGGCGAGCACCCACCAGCGTTCGGCCGCGAAGGCCCGTACGTGCTCCAGCCAGCCCAGGGGTGAGATCCAGGTCAGCGCCGACGAACCGTCCGCGGAGCCCGCGTCGCCCGCGGCGCGCAGGACGAAGGCCGCGCCGAGCAAGGACCCGGCGAGCCCCTTGGCGAGCCGCGCGCTCTCGGTGAGCTGCGCCGTGACGGCGGCCGCCGCAGCGAACAGCATGCCGGTGGCGCCGATCCCGAGCCCGAGGGCGAACGCTCCGCCCGCGCCCCGCCCGGCAAGGCCGATCGTGACCAGGAGGGCGACCAGAGCGTTGGCGGCGAGGGCCGCCAGCAGGGCCGCCGTCAGCGGGGCCCGGCGCCCCACCATCGCCGCCGACAACAGCTCCTGACGGCCCGCCTCCTCTTCCTCGCGGGTGTGCCGGATCACGATGATCAGACTCATGAACCCGGCGAGCAGCCCGGCGAAGACCCCGCCCCGCCAGGCGGTCAGTGCGCCGATCGAGTCGCCGAACGCGGGGCCGTAGAGGGCGCGGAGCGAGCCGTTCGCGCTCATGGTGGAGAGCAGGCGGGCCCGTTCGGCCGGCGTTTCGTACACCGATGCGAGGGAGGCGGGCAGGCTGAGCACCAGGCCGGCCACGGCCAGGATCCAGACCGGCATCATGACGCGGTCGCGGCGCAGGGCGAGGCGCAGCAGCACGCCGGTCCCGGCCAGTTGACGGTGCTTCATCGCAGCGCCTCCGTCTCCTCGGCCCGGGCGTAGTGCCGCAGGAAGAGCTCTTCGAGGGTCGGCGGGGTCGCCGTCAGGGACCGCACGCCCGAGGCGGCCAGCGACCGCAGTACGGCGTCCAGCTTGTCCGTGTCGGCCTGGAGCCGGATCTTCTGCCCCTGCACCTGTACGTCGTGGACGCCCGGCAGGTGCGCGAGCCCGTTGGGCGGGGCGGCGAGCTCGGCGCTGATCGACGTACGGGTCAGGTGGCGCAGTTCGGCGAGGCTGCCGGTCTCGACCGTACGGCCCTTGCGGATGATGCTGACCCGGTCGCAGAGGGCCTCGACCTCGCTGAGGACGTGCGAGCTGAGCAGGATGGTGCGGCCGGCGGCCCGGGCCTCGCAGACGCAGCTGCGGAAGACCTCCTCCATCAGCGGGTCGAGGCCGGAGGTGGGCTCGTCGAGGATGAGCAGCTCCACGTCGGCGGCGAAGGCGGCGACGAGGGCGACCTTCTGCCGGTTGCCCTTGGAGTACGTACGGCCCTTCTTGGTCGGGTCGAGTTCGAACCGCTCGATCAGCTCGGCGCGGCGCGCCCGGTCGAGGCCGCCTCCGCCTGCGCGGCCGCCACGGCCGCCGCGCAGGCGCCCGTAGAGGTCGATGACCTCGCCGCCCGAGAGGTTGCGCCAGAGGGTGACGTCGCCGGGCACATAGGCGATGCGGCGGTGCAGCTCGACGGCATCGGCCCACGGATCGCCGCCGAGCAGTTCGACGCCGCCGGAGTCGGCGCGCAGCAGGCCGAGCAGGACCCGGATCGTGGTGGACTTTCCGGCGCCGTTGGGGCCGAGGAATCCGTGCACCTCGCCGGTGGCGACCGCGAGGTCGAGGCCGTCCAGTGCGCGGGTACGACCGAACGCCTTGTGGAGTCCGGCGGCGTTGATTGCCTTCGTCATGCTTCCGAACGTACGCTTCTTTCACAATTTTGTGGAGGTAGGGAATCACGTAAAGTCGGAGGGTGGCGAACGACGTGAACGACGTGAACGACGACGTGATGGACGATGCGGACTCCCGGGACCGGCGGGACCCCCGGGACGCCGAAGCGGTCTCACGCTTCGTCGAGCGGTTCGCCGCGCAGCTGACCGAGGCGGGGATGCAGCGGATGGCGGCGCGCGTCTTCGCCCAGCTGCTCGCGAGCGACGGCGGCGCGATGACCTCGGCGGAACTGGGCGAGGCCCTTCGGATCAGCCCCGCGGCGGTATCGGGAGCCGTCTCCTACCTGTCCCAGGTCAACATGGTCAGCCGGGAGCGCGAGCCGGGTTCGCGGCGCGATCGCTACGTGCTGCACAACGAGCTCTGGTACGAGACCTTCACCCGCCGGGACCAGATCCTGACCCACTGGGAGAAGACCCTGCGCGACGGCGCGGCCAGTCTCGGCCCCGACTCCCCCGCGGGCACCCGGATCGCCGAGACGGCGGCGTTCTTCGAGTTCATGCAGGCGGAACTCCTGGGCCTGATGGACCGCTGGCGCACCCACCGCGCCACCCTGAACCTGCCGTAGCCCCGTCCGGCACCGACAGCGCCACCGGCCGTGGCTCCATGGCGGCCGGCGGAGCGTCCGCCTAGACGACGCGGAGCGGACCCGCAAGATGGTCCGGCAGATCGACGGGCCGGTGCTGCTCGTCGGTCACTCGTACGGCGGAGCCGTCATCACCGAGGCGGGCGACCTGCCCAACGTCACCGGACCCCCGAGGAAGCCCTGGTCATGGCCGTGACCCAGAAGGCTCCCCTCGCCTCCGCCTTCGGCGACGCCGTCACCGCGCCCGTCTGGCGCGCGAAGCCGTCCTGGTACCAGGTCTCCACCGCCGACCGCATGATCCACCCCGACAACGAGCGGCGCACGGCCGCCCGCATGAACCCCCGCAAGACCGTCGAGCTCGACGCGAGCCACGCCTCCCTCGCCTCCCTCCCCGGCCCGGTCTGCGACCTCATCGAGGCGGCCGCGTCCGCCTGATCGCGCCCCGCCGCCACAGCCCGCGGGCCCGGCCCAGCTCCCGGGCGCGCGGGGCCCACACCACCGCCCCGGGCCCCGGGTCCCCGGCCAGCCACACGAACGGTTCCGGCGGCGGATCCGGGGCCTCGGACTCCGACGGTGACGGCGGCAGGGCCGACTGCGTGAGGGCCGACGGCGGCAGGGCCGGATCGGTACGCGGCCACGCGCGCGGCGGCAGCACCCGCCGCCCCAGCGGCCCCAGGGTCAGCACCCACGGCCCGCGGCGGCCTCGGCCTCCGGAGCCACCGCTCAGCACCAGCAGCGGTGGCAGCCCGCGCCCCGGCAGCACCCGGACGTCGTACGGGGTCCAGCGCAGCTCAGGGTCCCGCAGGGCAAGGCGCACGCGCCGGGCGACGCAGAGCTCCCGGACGGCGACGAACACGGGCACGCACAGCAGCCCCAGCAGGACCGCTTGCAAGGGCGCCGGGCGGGTGACCAGCGCCCCGATCAGCGCGGGCCAGCACAGCAGCGGCAGCAGCAGGATCAGCAGCGCGTCCTGCCGCCAGTCGCTCAGCGCGTCGCGGACGGCCGCTTCATCGGGCGGTCCCGGCGCCCGGTGCGCCTCCGGCCCCGGATCCCCGGTCACCGCAGGACGTTCCGGAAGAGGCGGCCCCGCCAGGGCCGGTACGTCACCGCTTTCGCTTCCTCGGCCGGAACACCCATCCACCAGGGAACGCCCACGATCCCGGCCATCCACCCCGCCCCCGCCCCCTCGTCAGCGTTGCAGCGGCAGTGTCAGCCCCCAGGCGCCCGGGTGCAAGGTCCACGTGCGGCGCCGGACCGGGCCGGTGATGCCGACGTCCGACCGGTAGCGGAAATCCTCCCCGGACACGGTCACGGCCGAGGCCCGCACCCGCACCACCCGGCCAGAGCCGGAGCCGGAACCCGAGCCGGAACCCGAGCCGGAGCCGGAGCCCGGGCGCGCCCCGGAAGCCGCTCCCGATCCGGAGCCGGAGCCCGAGCCGGAGCCCGCCCCGGAAGCCGACCCCGAGCCCGATGCCGCGACCGCCCCCGCCATCCGGACCAGCACGTCCGCCAGCCCGTCGCCCTCCCGGGCCGACACGGCGACGTCCTCGACCAATCCGTCCACGTCCGCCAGCACCACCCCGTCGGCCTCCACCCGCAGCCGGTGGCCGCCACCGGATCCGGTGGCGGCGGACGCCCCGGCCGGCGGGCGGCCGAACGTACGGACCAGGGAGCGGTACGCGTTCCACACCGACGGCCCGGCCGGCCGCGGCACGCCCCCGGACCCGGCCCGGGACCCCGACCGGGGCCCGGATCCGGCCCCCACGGGCGGCGGCGGGATGCCGATCCCGCCCAGCACCACCCCGTCGCTGTCGTCGACCAGCAGGTCCCGCATGCCGACGGCCCCGTCCAGGACCGCCCGCGCGGCCGACACGGCCGACAGCGGCACGCCGAGCTGCAGCGCCAGGACGAGCGACCCCGCCGGCCCCACCGGAATCAGCGAAACGGCCCCCGCGGACAGCGCCCGCTCACGGTGCAGCAGCCCGACGGCCCGTACGAGTGCGCGATCGTCGCCCACGATCACCGGCTGCCGATGACCCCGGCGGGCAAGGGCCCGCGCAAACTCCTCCTGTGAGTCCGGGAGGCAAATTTTCGCCGCCGCTCCCGCTGACAACACATCTTTCGCGATTCGCACGGACTCGCCGTCAAGACGGCGGGCGACCGGGTCGACGAGCACGAGCAGGCCGCCTACCGGCGCGCCCGCATGGCTCATGGTGGGCTCTGGAGCCGACACCTCGGTCCTTCCTCGGGTAGCATCTTTGTGCAAGAGGCCCTTGCGCTATTGCGCCAGGGCCTTCGTCTATTCCGGGGTACCGGTCCGACGGCTCAGCCTGCGGTGTACATCGTCGTACGCCCCCTGACCTTGGACATGCCCCATCCGGAAGAGGTGTACGCCTGTGCCCGCTCTTGTGCTGCTCGGAGCTCAGTGGGGTGACGAGGGCAAGGGAAAGGCCACCGACCTGCTCGGTGGATCCGTTGACTATGTAGTGCGCTACCAGGGTGGCAACAACGCCGGCCACACGGTCGTCGTAGGCGACCAGAAGTACGCGCTGCACCTTCTCCCTTCCGGCATCCTCTCCCCCGGATGCACCCCGGTCATCGGCAACGGTGTCGTCGTCGACCCGGCCGTCCTGCTCTCCGAGCTGCGCGGCCTGAACGAGCGCGGCATCGACACCTCAAAGCTGCTGCTCAGCGGCAACGCGCACCTGATCACGCCGTACAACGTCACCCTCGACAAGGTCGGCGAGCGCTTCCTCGGCAAGCGCAAGATCGGTACGACCGGCCGCGGCATCGGACCGACCTACGCGGACAAGATCAACCGCATCGGCATCCGCGTCCAGGACCTCTACGACGAGTCGATCCTCACCCAGAAGGTCGAAGCGGCGCTGGAGGGCAAGAACCAGCTCCTCGCGAAGCTGTACAACCGCCGCGCGATCGACCCGGCCCAGATCGTCGAAGAGATGCTCCAGTACGCGGAGCAGATCAAGCCGTACGTCGCCGACACCACCCTGATCATCAACAACGCGCTCGACGAGGACAAGGTCGTGCTCTTCGAGGGCGGCCAGGGCACGCTGCTCGACGTCGACCACGGCACGTACCCCTTCGTCACCTCCTCGAACCCGACCGCCGGTGGCGCCTGCACCGGTGCGGGCGTCGGCCCGACGAAGATCAGCCGCGTCATCGGCATCCTGAAGGCCTACACGACCCGTGTCGGCTCCGGCCCGTTCCCGACCGAGCTGTTCGACGCGGACGGCGAGGCCCTGCGCCGCATCGGCGGCGAGCGCGGCGTGACCACCGGCCGTGACCGTCGCTGCGGCTGGTTCGACGCCCCGATCGCCCGCTACGCGACCCGCGTCAACGGCCTGACGGACTTCTTCCTCACCAAGCTGGACGTGCTGACCGGCTGGGAAGAGATCCCGGTCTGCGTCGCGTACGAGATCGACGGCAAGCGCGTCGAGGAGCTCCCGTACTCGCAGTCGGACTTCCACCACGCGAAGCCGATCTACGAAAACCTCCCCGGCTGGTCCGAGGACATCACCAAGGCCAAGACCTTCGCGGACCTCCCGAAGAACGCCCAGGCGTACGTCAAGGCCCTCGAGGAGATGTCGGGCGCCCCGATCTCCGCGATCGGCGTCGGCCCCGGCCGCACCGAGACGATCGAGATCAACTCGTTCCTCTAGGACGCACGCAGGAACGCACGCAGGAACGCACGGAGGGGCGGGGTGCCGGTATGGCGCCCCGCCCCTCGCGCTGTGCTCAGGCTCCGGGAGTTTCGTAGAAGCCGGTCAGGTCGACGACCAGGTCGACGGACGACCAGCCCTGGTTCCAGAAGTCCACGATGCCGCCCTTGCCGCCGGGCGTCTGCACCAGATTCGGCACGGTCGCGCCCGCCGTCCAGTTCAGGGCCGAGGACACCGGCCGCTGCGGCTTCACGTTCTTGCCGCGCACGTAGTCGGACCAGAAGTTCGGGTCCGGGGCCACCGACAGGAAGCCGTCACCGCGGGTGTTGGTGACCGTGGTGTTCAGGGCCCACGCGTCGACCTCGGCGGCCGACGTGTCGCCTTCGAGGCCCAGCCACTCGTAGCTGCGGGGGGCCAGCGGGAACGCCGGGCGGTCGTTCCAGCTGCCGTTCTCGCGCGTGTCCAGGATCCGGAAGGGCACCGGGGGAACCACGAGGGCGGACCGGCTCTGCGGGGAGTAGTAGCCGACGACGTCCACGACCACGTCGGCCGGGTTCCAGCCGCCGTTGCGGACGGTGATCTTCCCGTCGGCGCCGACCGGCACGATCACCGCGTTGGCGACGGTCTGGCCCGCCGCGAAGTTCACGTTCGACGTGGTCGGCACCGCCTTCCCCGCGGGGTAGGCCGTCAGGTGTCCGGCCGACCGCGGGTTGGTGACGGTCAGGTTCAGCGCAACCGCGGTGGCGCCGGCCGGCACGCCCGCGCGCCCGGCGATCCCGATGTCGAAGGACCCGTACCCGGGCACCTGGCCCTTCGCCGTGCCCTGGCCCTCCCGGGTGTCCACGATCCGGGTCGGGGCCAGCGCGCCGTAGCCGGCAGCCTTCGACGCGGTGAAGTAGCCGGTGACGTCGGCCAGCAGATCGACCGGCGCCCAGCCCGCGTTGAACAGGTGCACGTACCCGTCCTCGCCGACCGGCACGATCACCAGGTTCGGCACGGACTGGCCCGCGACGTAGTTCAGGACCGAGGTCTGGGCGTTCTCCGCCAGCCCCTTCTCCTGGGCCGCCGAGACGTGGCCCGGCGCCGTGGTGTTGGTGACGGTGAGGTTGAGAACCACCGAGCGGACCCCGGCGGGCACCTTCCCCGCGCCCGCCACCTTCAGCGCGACCGAACTGCGCGCGCCGACCTTGGCCCGCGCGGCGCCGATGCCCTCACGGGTGTCCAGCAGCCGCTTCGGCTCGTGTGCGGTGAACTCGGTGCCCTCGGTGGCGACGGTCAGGCTGTTCTCCGCCACCCCGCCCGTCGCGGAGTCCTTCACCGTGACCTTGATCTCGTACGAGCCGATCGCGGCGTACTGGTGCGTGGTGCGGTGCAGATCGAAGTCGCGCGGCATGACACTGGCGTCGTACGTATCCGTCGTGCCGTCGCCCCAGGCGATGACGACGTCGACAAGGGCGTACTCCTGGCTGGAGACGATGGTCTCCAGGGTGAACGTGTCCACGCCCTCGGCGTACGCGTTCAGAGCGACCCCGAGCCGCTGGTCGGCCGCGGTGGCCGCGTCCGGCGCCTGCTGCGCCCGGGCGCTCCCCTTGGCGGCAGGGCCCGAAGGCACCGTCGTGACCGTGCGTTCGGCCGGGCTGCTGAAGGTCCTCCCCTTGGCCTTCCGCACCGCGTCCCGGTCGGCCCCGGACGCCTTCGCACCGGACGTGGTGGCTCCGGACGTGATGGCTCCGGACACGGACACCGCCGAGGCGGTCCCCGGTACGAGCCCCACGGCAGCCGCCACGAGGGCAGCGGAAATTACGAGTCGGCGATTACGCACCGGCCCCCCACTTCTGTTTGAACGTGATCAGATCTGATCACGCGAGCAGCGTACATAACCGCTTTCCAGCCGGGTCCGGCAAGGGGATATGCTCCGCCTGCCCGCGAACCCCGTGCTGATCACGGAAGCGGGCCTGCTTGAACTGGGGGGTTCATGAGCTTGCTGCCACGGGGCAGAGGTACGTCCGCGCTGCCCGCGACCAGGGGGAGGGGCCGTACGGCCCTCGCCTCCGGCGCCCTTCTGCTCGCCGTGCTGACGGCGTTCACCGGCCAGAGCGGGTCCGCCCTCGCGGCCCCGTCACCCGGCACCACCGCGTCCGATCCGGCCACGGCCGCCGGTCCGGCCGCCGCGAGCCCGCGGGCTTCCGGCCCGCAGGCCGCGCCGAAGCCGGACCCGAAGGCGGACCGCGAGGCCGCCGTACGGTCGCTCGAAGAGGCGGACCCGTCCGGCCCTTGCCCGACGACGCTGAAACCGCACGAGATCGTCGACTGCACCGTCCCGTCGGGCACGACGGCCCGGATCGCGCTGACCCTGCCGCAGCAGAAGGACCTGGTCCTCATCCAGGCCGTCGCCGCCCAGGGATCGCTCTATCCGCGCCTCCTCGCACCCGACGGCTCGCCCGTCACCTGCGAGTTGGTCCGCCCGTCCACCGAAGGCGCCCTGCGCTGCCCCACCACCACCGCGGGCACGTACACGCTGACGGTGATGAACAACAGCGGCAACGAGACCGGCGTCTCCGTCGCGTACACCCCGCTGCTCTCCAGCACCGCCTGCATTCCGATCGGCGCCGCCGACTCCAAGCTCGGCGCCCCGACCGTGTTCCAGCGCTCCCTGCCCGCCGGCTCCGCCGGTGACTGCTACACGCTGGGCCTCGCCGCGAACGACGTGGTGCGCAGCCACGCCACCTCCTACCGGGTGCTGGAGAGCGTCTTCGACGCCTCCGGCAAGGAGATCTGCACCTCCCTCAACCGCGAGGGCGACGCGCTCGACTGCACGCTCACCGGCCCCACCCCGTACCGGGTTTCGGTCCTGCAGTCCTACGGCGCGGCCGAGCCCTACGCCTTCACCGCCGCCCGGTTCTCGAAGCCCGAGGGCTGCCCGGTCGTCGAGCCCCAGGCCTACGGAGTCTCCCCGGACCTGGCCTCCGCCGTGCGCTGCCGCGTGCTGCGCGTGCCGTCGGCGGGCCCGTACACCTACGCCCCGGTCTCCACCGGCTCCGCGCCCTACGGCCTGCTCTACACGGCCGCGGGCACCCAGGTCAGCGGCTGCGCCACGGGCTGCACCCTGGCCGCCGGCGACTACACCTGGGCGGTCGACCCCCGCACCGCCGACACCGGCGCCTTCGGGATGGCCTTCCACTCCGCGAAGGAGACCCGGGGCTGCACCGCGACCCGGGACGACGGCCTGGTGTCCGGCCCGGCGACCGGCACCTTCGGCGGTCCCGGGGAGCAGCGCTGCCTGACCCTGCCGACCGCCGGCGGCAAGGGCGTCTACCTGCTCGGCCGACCCCCGGCCGACGGCGATCACGCCCGCACGGCCGTCTACGACGCCTCCGGCGCCCAGCAGTGCGAAGGTAGCGCGGAGGTCGTCTGCAAGCTGACCGGTACCGCCCCGTTCCGCGTGGTGCTGAGCGGCGAGGCCGCCAAGGCGTACGGCCTGGTGGTCCACCGCACCGGTGACGCCACCGGCTGCGCCCTGTGGCCGCAGACCGTCTTCGGCGCCTCCACCGGCGCGCGGGTCGACCTGCCCGCCGAGGTCCGCCAGGCCTGCCTGAGCCTGCCCGCCGACAAGCACGCGGCCGCCGAGCTGCTCGACTACACCAACAACCAGAACAAGCTGAACGCCACGGTCCGGATCGTCGATCCCCAGGGCAACGTGGCGTGCGAGACGACCTACGCCAGCACCACCACCAGCTGCCTCCTCACCCCCGGCACCGCCTACACGGCCCTGCTGGTCGGCTGGGGCGGAGCGGACACGTACACGCTGGTGCGCCGTGACGTCTCGCCGACGGCGAACTGCGCCGCGCCCGGCTCGACGAAGGTGGGCGGTCCCTCCACCCCCTTCGACCTGACCTCGGCCCTGGACGCCCGCTGCCTGCGCGTTCCCGCTGCCGCCACGGACAAGATGTGGCTCAGCGCGCGGACGCTCGGGGGCCGGTACGACCCCACCACCACGGCGATCGTCCTCGACCCCACCGGCAAGATCGTCTGCTGGCAGCACGGGGTGTCCTGCCAGGTGACCGGCTCGACCTCGTACCTCGTGGTCATGACCGCCACCGGCTACGCGGACAAGCCGATCCACACCAACGTGGACACCTGGAAGGTGGGCACGGCGGCCGGATGGGCTCCGGAGTGCACGGCGAACCGGGTCTCCCCCGAGGGCTTCCCCGCCCGCAGCGGGGTGCTCACGGAATCCTCCACGGCCTACTGCGCCGTGCTCGACATGAAGGGCGGCCAGGCCTTCAACGTCGTCGGGACCAGCAGTGCCACCAACGGTGAGCACCCCTGGACGGACGTGCTCGCCGCCTCCGAGTGGAACAACGAGATCCACAAGTTCGACTGCATGGGCTCCGTGGGCCAGTTCAACGTGCGTTGCTCGGCCGGTTACGGCACCCCGGCCAGCCCGGCCGTCCTGCTGGTGAGCCCCCGCAAGGCGTCCACCCCCGTCGAGTTCACGATGGCGGGCGTCTGCGACAGCGGCTGCACTCCCGCCTCGGCCCAGCTCCCGACCGGCATCAGCCCCGCCGCCAGCCCCACCGGCACGCGGTCCCAGGCCGTCGTCAGCGGTACGGGCCTCACCCTGGGCACGAAGCTCAAGCTGATGGGCGGCGGCCACGAGCGGCCGCTGATCCCGGTCTCCGTCAACGCCGAGGGCACCGCCCTGAGCGTCCAGGTGGACACCGCCGATCTGCCGTCGGCCGTCTACGACCTGCTCCGCGAGGGCGCCGCCTACACCAGTGGCGTGCCCTCCCCGGGCTACCTCCCGAAGGCGTACACGGTCACGACCGCCTCGACCCCGGGCAAGTCCCGCTACGTGCCGCTGACCCCGTCCCGGTTCCTGGACACCCGTGACGGCACCGGCGCGAAGAAGCAGCGCGTCGGCGCGGGCGGCGTGGTCACCCTCCAGGTCGCGGGCGTCAAGGGCGTCCCGGCCACCGGAGTCACCGCCGTCGTCATGAACGTCACCGCCGTCCAGCCGACCCAGCCGGGCCACGTCACCGTCTACCCCAACAGCCGCCCGCTGCCCGGGGTATCGAACATCAACTACGCGGCCGGGCAGATCGTGCCCAACCTCGTGACGGTGCCGGTGGTCAACGGGAAGGTGGACCTGCGCAACAGCGCCGGCACCGTCGACCTGATCGCCGACGTCACCGGCTACTACACCGACAAGGCCGGGACGGGCTCCTCGTTCGCCCCGATCACCCCGTCCCGGTTCCTGGACACCCGTGACGGCACCGGCGCGAAGAAGCAGCGCGTCGGAACGGGCGGCGTGGTCACCCTCCAGGTCGCGGGCGTCAAGGGCGTCCCGGCCACCGGAGTCACCGCCGTCGTCATGAACGTCACCGCCGTCCAGCCCACCGAGGCGGGCCACGTCACGGTCTACCCGAACGGTCAGCCCGTGCCCGGGGTCTCGAACCTCAACTTCACGCCCGGGCAGATCGTGCCCAACCTCGTGGTCGTCCCGGTGGTCAACGGAAAAGTGGACCTGCGCAACAACTCCGGCTCGGTCGACCTGATCGCCGACGTCACCGGGTACTACTCGGCGACCGGTTCGACGTTCTCCTCGGGTACCCCGGTCCGCCTCCTGGACACCCGCGACGGCACCGGCGCCCGCCCCGGCCCCGTCGGCTCCGGCGGGCTGGTCAGCCTGCAGGTGGCCGGGGTGGAAGGCATACCGGCGCAGGGGGTGACCGCGGTCGTCCTGAACGTCACGGTCACCAACCCCACGTCCGACAGCCACCTCATCGTCCACCCGCACGGGGCGGCCCGCCCCAACGTGTCGAACCTCAACTTCACGTCCGGGAAGACCGTCTCCAACCTGGTGGTGGTCCCGGTGGTGGACGGCCGGGTGACGTTCTTCAACAACTCCGGCTCGGTGGACGTGATCGCCGACTTGAACGGCTACTTCACCTCGTAAGGCTGAGCGTGCCGCAACGCAGAAGGTCCCGTCCGGTCTCACGACCGGGCGGGACCTTCTGCTTCGGAGGAGACCGGGCGCGGCGCGAAGGCCTTCGGGCGGGACGAGCTGGACGCCATGCTGCGCGACGCGCGCAGGCCCAAGGTGCACGACTGGCTCGTGAACTACGTGGTGAAGAAGAGCCCGCACGCGGAAGAGCTGCGTCTCGCCTGGATCACCGAAATGGTGCGCCGGAAGAACGACGAGACGGTGGCCTGACGGGCGGGCGATAAAGCGGTGGACAGCCCCCGCCCGCTGGGTGAGCATCTCCGCGATGAGTACTGAACTTCTCCCCAAGCGCGTCCGCTTCGTCAAGCTCAACGCGAAGGCCCTGCGGGCGCTTGCCGACGGTGACCTCGCAGGTGGCAGCGCCGAGGCCGGGGTGGCCCTCGACGAATACTTCGTATCCGACCGTGCCCGCTGGATCTTCGGCTACCGTGCCGACCAGCTCGCCAAGGACCCCTCCGCCGCCCCCTGGACCACCCGGGCCGCGGTGTCGGAGCCGGACGGGGTGGTCATCGGCGACGCCGGGTTCCACGGCCCGCCGAGCGAGGACGGCGTGGTCGAGGTCGGCTACAGCGTCGTGTCCGCCTACCGCCGCCAGGGCTACGCCCGCGCCATGCTGACCGCACTCCTGGCCAGGGCCGCCGAAGAACCCGACGTCAGAACCGTCCGTGCCACGATCCGGTCCGACAACACCGCTTCCCTCGCCACCATCGCGGGCTTCGGCTTCACCCGCGTCGCCGAGCGGGGAAACGAGACCGACGGAATCGAGCTCGTCTTCGAACTCCCGGCCAACCCGCCCCAGCCCCAGCCCCAGCCCCCCTCAGGATCCGGGAGCTGATCGTCCGGCCTTGCAGACGGGCCACGGACGGTGGTTGGTGTCCGCCCCCCGACCGTTCCCCGGGGGGATCCCGGAACCCCCCGGAGCCAAAGGCCGAAAGAAAGTCCCCGAACCCGTCACAACCACACCCCCGCATCCGTCAGTGCTGTGAGACGCCGACACCGGCCCCGCCCTGAAGGAGCACAGCACCCATGGACACGACCCCCACCACCCACATCTCCCGGATGCCCAACCCCACCGACTTCGTCCCCGAGCTGGCCGACGTCAGCGCGGCCCTCTTCCGGGCCACCGGGAACCGTTCCGTCCCCCGCACCACGATGAGCCTCGTCCACCTCCGGGCCGGGCAGATCGTCGGGAACACCTACCTGACCGTCCTGAACACCGCCTTCCTCCGCAAGGCCGGGGAGACCGAGGAGCGGATCACCGCCGTCTCCTCCTGGCAGGACGCCCCCTACTTCACCCCCGCCGAGCGCGCCGCCCTCGCACTGGTCGAGGCGACCCTCCAGCCGGCCCCGTACGGCCGGGAGCGCGTCACCGACGACCTGTACGCGGAAGTGGCCGGGCACTACGACGAGAAGGCGCTCGCCACCCTCACCATCGCGATCGGCCAGATCAACTTCTTCATCGCCCTGGCCGTCATCGGCAAGCCCGCCCCGGTGAGCTCCCTGGCGGACGAGCAGTGGGACTAGCAGGGGGACCAGCCGGGCCGAACGCCGAAGGGGCGGCACGCCGTCGCGTGCCGCCCCCGCGGGCTCAGTTCGTCTGGTAGACGCCGAAGACGTCGACGATCAGGTCGGCGTCCTTCCAGCCCTGGTTCCAGAAGTGGATGATGCCGTGCTCGCCGTCACTGGCCTGCGCCATGTTCGCGACGGTCTTGCCCGCCGTCCAGTTCAGGTTCGAGGAGATGGGACGCGGCGGCACGGGAGCACCGGGCTGGTCGTTGACCAGCCACGGGAACGGGCTCGGGGCCACCGACAGGAAACCGGTGTCCGTGGTGTTGGTGACGGTCGTGTTCAGGACGTACGCCTCGAAGCCCTCCGGGCCGTCGACGACCGAGAGGCCTTGCGCGATGTACCCGCGGGCCGGGAACTTCCCGCCGCCGTACCAGCTGTCGGGCACCCGGGTGTCGAGGTACCGGTGCGCCCCGAAGGCCACGTACGCGGCCTTGCTGTCCTTGCTGTAGTAGCCGACCACGTCCACCACCACGTCGGCCGGGGCCCACCCGCCGTTGAAGACGTTGATCGTGCCGTCCGGGCCGACCGGCACGATCACCGAGTTCGCCACCGTCTCACCGGCCGCGAAGTTCAGGCTGGACGCCGTGGGGACCTTGCCGCCGCCCGGGTACACGGACAGGTGGCCGGCGTCCTTCGGGTTGGTCACCGTCACGTTCAGCGCCACCGCCGTGATGCCGGCGGGCACGCCGTTCAGGCCGCCGATCCGGGTGCCGAACGAGGTCCGCCCGGCGACCTGGCCCTTGGTCGTGCCGAGGCCCTCTCGGGTGTCCACGAAGCGGGTCGGCTTCAGCCCGGTGTAGCCGCTGGCCGGCCTGTGGCTGAAGTAGCCCGTGATGTCGACGACCAGGTCCGCGGGGCTCCAGCCGCCGTTGAAGAGCTCCACGTAGCCGTCGGAGCCGACGCGCGCGATGACCGTGTTCGAGACGGACTGGCCGGTCGCGTAGTTCAGGTTCGACGTTTCGGGTGCCGCGGTGTCTCCGTCCCACACCGTCACGTGCCCCGGGGCGACCGTGTTGGTGACCGTGACGTTGAGCGCCACCGCCTCGACGAAACCGTCGGCGGGAATGCTGCCGGTGCCGGTCACCTTCACCCGGGTCGTGCCGCGCCCGGCGACCTTGCCCGCCTTCGTGCCCGTGCCGTTGCGGGTGTCCAGCAGCCGGGTCGGGGCGTACGGGGTGAACTCCGTGCCCTGGGTGACGTGCGCGACCTCGTTGACGGCCCGGTTGACGCCGTCGGTCACCGTCACCTTCGTCACGTAGCTGCCGACCTCGGCATACGTGTGCGGGTGCGACTGCTCGCCGGCGCCCTTGGTGGTGAACTTCTCCGTCGTGCCGTCGCCCCAGTCGACGGTGACCTCGAGCGCGACGTCCTCGCTCGTGATCGCCGTCTCGAGGTCGACTCCCAGCGCGCTGCGGTACGAGACACCGATGCCGACGGCGAGGTTCTTGTTCCCGTACGCGACCGCGCCCGCGGGCGGCGCCGTGCGCACCGAGCGCTCGGCCGGGCTGTCGTACGTCTGCTGCGCGGCGGGCACGCTCGCCGCGGCCGGCGGCGCGGTGGTGGCCGAGGCCATGCCCGGGATGAGTCCGAGTCCGGCCGCCATCAGGGCAGCGGATATTACGAGTCGGCGATTGCGCACCGGCCCCCCCATTTTTGTGTTTTTGAACGCGATCAGAGCCAAACAGTCAAACTCGATCAGCGTATACAGCAGGGCTACCAGGCTAGTTGTGAGATTTCTTCGGCGACGACGGCACAACCATCCGCCGCCGGGTCGATCAGCGGGAAGTGGCCGACCCCGTCCAGCAGGGTCAGTCCGACCATCTCCCCCGCCAGTGCGGCCGCCGCGACGTACGCCTCCGACACCGACTCCGGGACCACGATGTCGCTCCGCCCCTGGACCACCGCCGTCGCGATGCCGGTCGGGAGCAGCGCCGCCGGGTCGGCGTACGGGCGCCGTGCGGCGAAGGCCGCCTTCCCGCCCAGGAGTTGCGCCGAAGCGCCCCCGCACACCCCGAGCTCCTCCGCGACCGTGAAGTCCGCGATCGGGGCCAGCGCCACCACTCCGCGCAGCAGCGGCGGCGAGGGCAGCCTCCAGCCGGCCGGGGCGTCCTGCGGGAGGACGTGCCGGGCCGCGGCCCACAACGCGAGGTGGCCTCCGGCCGAGTGGCCGGTCAGCACCGTGCGGCGGGGGTCGGCCTCCGGCAGGCAGCCGGCGGCGAGCTCCGGGAGGGCGTCCATGGCGGCGGCCACATCGTCGAAGGTCTCGGGCCAGCGGCCGGCCACCGGGCCCTCGGTGTCCTGGTGGGGCAGGGGCAGCGATGCCCGGGACTGGCCCCGCCGGTACTCGATGTTGGCGACGGCGAAGCCCTGCCGGGCCAGGAAGTCCGCGAAGGGGGTGATGTGTTGCCGGTCGTACGGGGCGCGCCACGCCCCGCCGTGCAGGACGACGACCAGTGGTGCGGAACGCGCGACGCCCGGCTGCGCCCGTTCTCCGCGGGGTGCGTGGAAGTCGACGATCTGGTCGGGGTGTTCACCGTAGGCGGCCGTCGCGTCGGGGGCTACGGGCGGATGGGAGAAGGCCGAGGCGGCCTCGGCGGCGTCCCGTTCGACTGCGGGGTCCGTCATCGGCTCAACCTCCGGTAACGCGAGGGACAAGGGGGACTGGTGTTCCGGTGTTCCGGCAGAGCGGGACCGTATCAGGCCGGAACGGTCCCCTCCGTGGCGGGCCGGGGAGATACCGGCGCGGGCGGGGCCGTAGCCCCGCCCGCGCGGTGATGTGACGTTTCGCTACCGGTTCACCCGAAAATGTGACCCAGTGCGCGCGCCGCACGCTCCGCGTCCGCGAAGCCGACGTACAGCGGGGTGAATCCGAACCGCAGGACGTCGGGGGCGCGGAAGTCCCCGATCACCCCCCGGGAGATGAGCTCGCGCATGACCTCGTCCGCGTTCTCCGTGCGCAGCGACACCTGGCTGGCGCGCTGGTCGTGCCCGGTCGGGGTGACCAGCTCGACCTTGCCCGCCGGGACGTACGCCGCCACGCAGTCGAGGAAGAAGTCGGTCAGCGCGAGGGACTTCGCGCGGACGTCATCGACCGCGACCCCGTCCCAGGCGTCCAGGGCGGCCTCCAGCGCGAGCATGGACAGGATGTCCGGGGTGCCGACGCGGGCCCGCGCCACGCCCTGCGCGGCCTCGTAGGAGGGGGTCATCGCGAACGGGTCCGCATGGCCGTTCCAGCCCGGCAGCGGGGAGTCGAAGGCGGCCTGGTGGCGGGCGGCGACGTACAGGTACGCGGGGGCGCCGGGGCCGCCGTTGAGGTACTTGTAGGTGCAGCCGACCGCGAGGTCCACCGCGTGCGCGTCGAGGCCGACGGGGAGCGCCCCGGCGGTGTGGCACAGGTCCCAGACGACCAGCGCCCCGGCGGCGTGCGCGGCCGCGGTGAGGGCGGGGAGGTCGTGCAGCCGGCCGGTGCGGTAGTCGGCGTGGTTGAGGAGGACCACGGCGGTGTCCGGGCCCATCGCCCCCGCGGCGGCGGCCGGGTCGACCGGGACGACGCGCAGGCCCGTCATCCGGGCCGCCGACTCGGCGATGTAGCCGTCGGTGGGGAAGGTGGCGGCGTCCACGAGCAGCTCGGTCCGGCCGGGCGCGGCCAGCCGGGCGGCGCCGACCAGGGCCTTGAAGAGGTTGACGCTGGTGGAGTCGCCGACGACCACCTGGCCGGCTGCGGCGCCGACCAGCGGGGCTATCCGGTCGCCGATGCGTTCGGGGGCGTTCCACCAGTTGGCTTCGCCCTCGGTCCAGGAGCGGATCAGGCGGGTGCCCCACTGCTCCGTGACGACCTCGGCGAGGCGGGCGGCCACCCCTGCGGGGAGCGCGCCGAGGCTGTTGCCGTCGAGGTAGACCACGCCCTCGGGGAGGGTGAAGCGATCGCGGAGCTTGCCGAGGGGGTCGGCCGCGTCGAGGGCTTCGGCGCGGGCCGCGAGCTCGGAGCCCGGGTTCGTGTCAGACATGGCTGCGCGCCGTCCACAGTTCCGGGAAGACGTTCTTCTGCGCCCGCTTCTCCAGCCAGGTCACGCCGGCCGAGCCGCCGGTGCCCGTCTTCGCGCCCATCGCGCGCCGGGTGGCGACCAGGTGGTCGTTGCGCCAGCGCCAGACCAGCTCGGCGACGTCGGTGAGGACCTCGCCGAGGCGGTGCAGGTCCAGGTGGGCGTCCGGGGTCGCGTACAGGGCCGTCCAGACGGCTTCGACCTCGGGCGAGGGCTCGTAGCGCTGCGAGAGGTCCCGGTCGAGGACGGAGGCCGGGACGGGGAGGCCGCGGCGGGCGAGGAGGCGCAGCACCTCGTCGTAGAGGCTGGGCTCCTGGAGGGCCTTCTCCAGCTCCGCGTGGACGCGCGGGGCGCCGCGGTGCGGGACCAGCATGGAGGCGGCCTTGTCGCCGAGCAGGAACTCCATCCGGCGGTACATCGCCGACTGGAAGCCGGAGCCCTCGCCGAGGGCGGCGCGGTACGCGTTGAACTGGCCCGGGGTCAGCTGGGCGAGGGGGCGCCAGGAGGCGTTGAGGGCCTCCAGCTCGCGGAGGGATCGTTTCAGCGCGTCCATCGCGACGGGGAGCTCGTCCTCGCGGAGCGCCTTCGCGGCGGTCTCCCACTCGTGGACGATGACCGTGAACCACAGCTCCATGACCTGGGTGGTGACCAGGAAGACCATCTCGCCCGGGTCGTCCGAGCGCAGGTGCTGGAGGTGGGTGAGGACGTCCGCCTGGACGTAGTCCTCGTAGGGGGTCGTGCCGGCGAAGTCGAGGTTCGGGGTGTCCGAACCGCCGTCTCCGGAGGCATCAAGGGCGTGCGACATCGCTGTCTCCTCGATACGTGCTTCCGGGTAGCGGTCCGCTCCTTCCGGTGAGGTGAGTGGAGCTCCGGTCCCCTGTCCGCATCATAAGACCGTCGTGCCGCAGGGCTTCAATAGTCAGTGGCGCACGTCACTTCCCGCGACCGGGCGGACCCGCGAGGGGCCCACCCGGTGCGGGAGCGTTCGCGTCAGGCGCCGAGGACGTCCGCGGCCGTCTCGGAGGAGTCGCGCAGGAAGGTCGAGCAGCGCTCGTACTCCTCCTTCTCGTCGATCGCGCCGGCCGCGCGGGCCAGGGCGTTCAGGGCGCGCAGGAAGCCGCGGTTCGGCTCGTGCTCCCACGGCACCGGGCCGTGGCCCTTCCAGCCCGCGCGGCGCAGCGCGTCCAGGCCGCGGTGGTAGCCCGTACGGGCGTACGCGTACGACTCGACCGTGCGGCCGGCCGCGAAGGCCTCGTCGGCGAGGAGGGCCCAGGCGAGGGAGGAGGTCGGGTGCGCGGCGGCCACCTCGACGGCCGGGGTGCCCGCGGCGATGGCCGCGATGCCCGGCTCGTCCGGGAGGTGGGTGGGGGCGGGGCCCCCGAGGAGGTTCTGGTGAAGAGACATGCGCCCCAGTCTGGCGGATGGGGGGCACCGGCATGCGCGAAGGGCCCGGCCCCGCCGTCCGTGGACGGTGGAACCGGGCCCTTCCCAGCCGGGAGGTGCTCTCGGCTACTTGAGCTTCGTGCCCGTGGAACGCAGGTTCGCGCAGGCCTCGGTGACGCGCGCGGCCATGCCGGCCTCGGCGGCCTTGCCCCACGTGCGGGGGTCGTACTTCGACTTGGTGCCGACCTCGCCGTCGACCTTCAGGACCGCGTCGTAGTTGCGGAACATGTGGTCCACGACCGGGCGGGTGAAGGCGTACTGGGTGTCGGTGTCGAGGTTCATCTTCACGACGCCGTTCTCCAGCGCGGTGGCGATCTCCTCGGCCGTGGAGCCCGAGCCGCCGTGGAAGACGAAGTCGAACGGGGAGGACTTGCCGTACTTCTCGCCGACGCCGGCCTGGAGGTCCTTGAGGAGCTCGGGGCGCAGGACGACGTTGCCCGGCTTGTAGACGCCGTGCACGTTGCCGAAGGAGGCGGCCAGCAGGTAGCGGCCCTTCTCGCCCAGGCCCAGGGCCTCGGCGGTGCGCAGCGCGTCGTCGACGGTGGTGTACAGCTCGTCGTTGATCTCGTGGCTGACGCCGTCTTCCTCGCCACCGGTCGGGGTGATCTCGACCTCGAGGATGATCTTCGCGGCGGCGGCCTTGGCGAGCAGCTCCTGGCCGATGGCCAGGTTGTCGGACAGGGTCTCGGCGGAGCCGTCCCACATGTGCGACTGGAAGAGCGGGTTGAGGCCGCGGGCCACGCGCTCGGCGGAGATCTCGAGCAGCGGGCGGACGTAGCCGTCCAGCTTGTCCTTGGGGCAGTGGTCCGTGTGCAGCGCGACGGTGATGTCGTACTTGGCGGCCACGATGTGCGCGAACTCGGCCAGGGCGGCGGCGCCGGTGACCATGTCCTTGTTGTACTGGCCACCCAGGAACTCCGCACCACCGGTGGAGATCTGGATGATGCCGTCGCTCTCGGCCTCCGCGAAGCCGCGCAGTGCAGCGTGCAGGGTCTGGGTCGAGGTCACGTTGATCGCCGGGTAGGCAAACTTGCCTGCCTTCGCCCGGTCGAGCATCTCGTTGTAGACCTCGGGGGTTGCGATGGGCATCTGTCCGCTCCTTGGATGTGCGGGGAGTGTGCTTATGGCGGGCCCTGACCTGGGGGCGACGTTGCCGTCGTCCCCATCTTTCCAGACTCGCGCCCCCACTCCACCTCCGCGACGGCGCCGTGCTGCCCGATCCGGGGGGAGCGTTTCACGTGAAACACACCCCCCGACCGAAAAGACGCAGGTCAGGGCCTACATCCGGACTTTCGGGGACCTAAGTCACCAGTTGTGCGGAAGCACGACCCACCGTCCAAGGGTTAGGACAAACCGAGGTCCTCGAGCTGGTAGCCCGTGAGGTAAGGCAGACCGGCGGCCGCGATGGCGTCGGCCGCGCCGCGGTCGACGATCGTCGCGACGGCGACGACCTCGCCGCCGGCCTCGCGGACCGCCTCGACGGCGGTCAGCGGGGAACCGCCGGTGGTCGAGGTGTCCTCGACCACCAGGCAGCGCTTGCCCTTCACGTCGGTGCCCTCGATGCGGCGCTGCATGCCGTGCGCCTTCTGCGCCTTGCGGACGACGAAGGCGTCCAGGCGCGCGCCGCGCGCGGCGGAGGCGTGCAGCATCGAGGTGGCGACCGGGTCGGCGCCCAGCGTCAGGCCGCCGACGCAGTCGAACTCCAGGTCGGCGGTGAGGTCGAGCATGACCTGACCGACCAGCGGGGCGGCTTCGCCGTCCAGGGTGATCCGGCGGAGGTCGATGTAGTAGTCGGCCTCGCGGCCGGAGGAGAGGATCACCTTGCCGTGCACGACGGCCTTGTCCTTGATCTGCTGCAGAAGCGCATCGCGTGTGGCTGTCGCCATTACTTCGTTGACGTCACTCATGGCCCCGAGCTTAATTGGGCACTACCCGAGCCGCCGCCACGTCCACGTCGTGGAGATCTCCAGCGGGTCCACGGGGGTGACCAGCTGGGGGAGGCTGTTCAGCCCGTTCGGCGGGCCCGACTGCGGTTCCACGCAGACGGCCTCGGGCTCCTCGTCGTAGACGACCACCCATTCGGAGCGGCTGGTGACCTTCAGCTCCAGGGCGTCGGGCCACGTGAGGGTGACGTCGACCCCGTACGGCATGCCGAAGCAGTCGTCCCAGGGGCCGGGCTTGGGGTCTACGCGGTTGCCGGTGGGCAGGTGGTCGGCTCCGCGCTCCTCCTGCCATGCGGCCTCGAAGTCGATGCGCACGTCGGACCCGCCGTCGGTGAGGTTGCGCCGGAACCAGGGGTGCCAGCCGGCCTGCGCCGGGAAGGAGTCCCCGTAGGTCTCGATGCCCATCGTCAGGGTCAGGGCGTTCTCGCCGAGCTCGAAGATCTGGGTGACCAGGCCCTCGTAGGGCCACGGATCGGCGAGCGGGTACGTGAAGGCGGCCTCGGTGGCGGTGGCCCGGGCGCGGCGCCAGGCGGCGTCGCGGCCGAAGCCGTGGATGGCGTGCGGCGGGTGGTTGAGCGGGAGCTGGTGCAGGGTCGCACCGTCCTGGAACTGCCCGTCCCTGGTCCGGCCGCACCACGGCACCATGGGGAAGGACCCGTAGTGGTCCCCTTGCCTCAGCAGCTCCGTCCCGTCGATGCGCAGACTGCTGATCCGGCAGCCGTTCTCCTGGTCGATGGTCACCTCGGCGCCGCCGGCGCGCAGTTGCGTACTCATGCCATGACCTTAGTCAGCCCGACGGGGTGATCAGGGCCGTGCGGACGAGCGGGCGGGTTCCCCGGGTCAGCGGCGGCGGCGCAGGGCGCGGCCCAGGAGGACCGCCGAGGCCACGGCCACGGCGGCGGCCGGGGCGATCCAGCGGAGGCCGGCGCCGGCCGAGGCGGAGGTGGGGGCCGGGACCGGGGCGTAGCGGCCGCGCGGGGGCGCGTGGTCGACCTCCTCCGCGCTGCGGCCGATCATCGTGCGGCGGGCGTGCGCGGCCTCGGCCGGCGGGCGCGGGGGGCCGCCGAGGTCCCCGAGGTCGGCCATGCCCTCGAAGGTGCCCTCCAGGAACGGGTCCAGGGACGGGGGCGGGACCTCGGTGTCGAACACGGACGCGGTGACCTCGGTGAACCCCGGGCCGGGGTCCTCCCGGTCCGAGTCGGAGTCGGAGTCCAGGTCAGAGCCCAGGTCCGAGTCCGCCTCTGCGGCCGAGTCGGCGTCCACGTCGGCGTCCACGCCCAGGTCCGCCACCGCGTCCGCGGGCCCGGTGGCGCCGTCGGACCCGTCGGACCCGAGGGCCGCGAGGTGCCCGGCGGCCCGGTCCAGGAGGCGGTGCGCGGCCGTGGCGGCCGCGTCGGGGGCGAAGGCGGCGGCGCGGCCGTCGGCGGCGGACTCGGCGGTGAACTCCAGCAAGGTGCCGCCGTCCGCCCCGGTCAGGAGCAGCGTGAGGGAGAGCTTCACGGTCCCGCTCCCCCGCACCTCGGCGCCCTCCCCGGCGAGGGTGAAGCGGTCCGGGTCCTGCTCGGTGACGGAGAGGGTGCCGCGGTAGGTGACGGTGTGTCCGCCGACCCGCACCTTCAGCCGGCCGGACAGCGGCCCGGCCTCCGTATCGGCGTCCTGCTGGAGCCCCGGCACGCATCGCGCCAGCCGGGCGGGGTCGCGCAGCACGGCGCGGACGTCGGCGGAGGGGACCGGTACGAACACCTGATGCTCCATGCGAACGAGCCTACCGACGCGGCAGCCCGGCCACGAGTACCCCGGCCACCTCGGCCACGAGGAGCCCGGCCGCCTCGGCCACGCCTCCCGGGGCCGCGACCGCCCCGGGCTACGAGTACCTCGGGTGCGGCAGCGTCGACGGCGGGAGCCCCGCGACCCGGGTGCGCTCCGTGTCCCGGGCCGCGTCGGCCAGGGACTGCGTGGACAGGGAGCGCAGGGCGGGCGTCTCGCGGTCCACCCGCAGCGGGGGCGCGCCCTCGCGGGCCGCCAGGACGAAGCCCCAGTCCTGCGGGAGCTTCGCCGCGGGGACGGTGGCCGCGCCGAGCACCCGGTCGGGGCCGGCGGCGAAGCCCGAGAGGCGGCCGCCCGCGCTGTAGGGGGCGGTGCGCAGGCCGGCCGCGCGCAGGGTGGCCTCGACGGTCCAGTAGGTACGGGGCCTGGTGCCCGGCGGCCCCGCGTGGACGGCGAGCCGCCCGCCGGGGCGCAGGGCCCGCGCGGCCAGCCCGTAGAACTCCTGCGAGTACAGCTTCGTGCTGGGGGTGATCCCGGGGTCGGGCAGGTCGGAGACGATGACGTCGAAGCGGGCCCGGGCGGCGGGTGCGCGCAGCCAGCGGAAGGCGTCCGCGGTGACGACGCCGAGGCGCGGGTCCTCGTACGCCCGCCCGTTCAGCTCGGAGAGCTTCGGGTCGGTCCGGGCGAGCCGCACGACTCCGGGGTCGAGCTCGACGACGGTGACGGAGGCGACGTCGCGGTAGCGCAGCACCTCGCGGGCGGCGAGGCCGTCGCCGCCGCCGAGGACGAGGACGCTGGTGTGCGCGCCGGTCATCGCGGGGTGCACGAGGGCCTCGTGGTAGCGGTACTCGTCGTAGCCGCTGACCCGCAGGCGGCCGTCGAGGAAAAGGTCGAGGGAGCGCGGTGAGCCGTTCGGGGGACCGGTGAGGACGAGTTCCTGCACTCCGGTCTGGACGGCGACGCGCACCTCGCCGCCGTAGACGGCGCGGCGGGCGACGCGTTCGAAGTCGTCGGCGAGGACGGTGGCGCAGCCCAGGACGGTGAGGACGGTGATGTTGACGGCGACGAGCAGCCAGCGGGCGCGGCGGCTCAGGTCCCGGCGGAACAGCCACAGGACGAGGCCGCCGCCGGCGACGACGTTGACGGTTCCGGTGAGCATGGCACCCGTGAGCTGGCCGAGGACGGGCAGCAGCAGGAAGGGGAAGGCGAGGCCGCCGACGAGGGCGCCGACGTAGTCGGCGGCGAACAGGTCGGCGACGGCGCCGCCCGCGTCCTGTCTGCGGATGCGCTGGATGAGGACCATCAGGAGCGGGATCTCGGCGCCGATGAGGACGCCGATGGCGAAGGAGAAGGCGACCAGTGCGGGCCGGGACTCCCCCAGCCAGGCGAAGCTGGCGTAGAGCGCTATGGCGGAGAGCCCGCCGAGCAGGGCGAGGCCGGCTTCCACGAGGGCGAAGCCGAAGGCGGGGCGGGCGCGCAGGGCCTTGGCCAGCAGGGATCCGACGCCCATGGCGAAGACCATGACGGACAGCACGACCGACGCCTGGGTGACGGAGTCGCCGATGAGGTACGAGCCGAGGGCGAGCAGTTCCAGTTCGTATACGAGCCCGCAGGCGGCGCAGACGAACACGGTGGCCAGGACGAGGAGTCGGCCGGTCCTGGGCCGTACGGGCAGGGCGGCCGGGACGCGCGCCACACCGCGCGGCTCCGGAGCCGGGGGGCGGCGCCACCGGGTGCGGAGCACCCCGCGCGGGGCGGAACGGTCGATCATGAAGCGAACCGTACGTCACCGCCTGCTCGCATCCGGTCACCCACATGGGTGTAAGTGGCGCACTGGTTGGGGCAGTTGGCGTAACCGCCCGGCAACTCCGCGACCCCGCGACCTCCGGATCCGCGCCGGCGCCCGGGACGCTAGATCAGCACGGGCGACTCCACGGCCGCCTCCGCGGCGGGCGCGGCGGCTGCAGCACCGGCGCCCCCGCCCGGCGCTGCCGCCGGACCGGCCGTCCGTACGCCGACCCGGGTGCGCGTCGCCACCAACTGCCCTTCCTGCGGGTACGCGTGCCAGGTCCGCCACCGCACCTGACCCTCGTAACGCTGCGCGAGCATGGCGGTGAAGGCGTGCGGGCTGCCGGGGAAGGTGCCGGCGAGCCCGTTCGGGTGGTCCGCGACCAGCGCGAGCAGTTCCTGCGCCCGCCCGGCGAAGGAGCCGCGCGAGAGGTTCTCGACCCGCGCGGCGAACTCGTACTCCCAGTCGCCGACGCGCTTGGCCACGCCGAGCGGAAGCGGGGTGCTGCTGCCGGGCATGCAGGCGACGGTCTCGGAGCAGAGCACGTCGCCCTCCTCCAGGAGCACCTGGTGGGAGGCCCCGAGCAGGCGCAACTCCACTTTCGCGCCACCCAGTTCGAGGTTCAGTACGGCCAAGGCGGGCAGCCGCTCCCGACCCAGGGCCCAGGCGAGATCGGCGGCACGCGTGTCGGTATAGGTGGTCTGGAGGGTCGTGAGCATGAGTCGGCTCCGCAAACGCGCGAGGGAGATGGGCCGGGGCCCGCCAGCGGTAGTCAACGGGTGGGGGGACACCGGCACGGGTCCACAGGAAGTCCAGGGAGGTCCGAGGACTGGTCTACTCAACCGAGGGAATCATGAAAGGCACGGCACTCACAGCGTTTTTACCCAAGTTGCAGGGGTTTACATCCCCTCGGGGGCTACCCAGTTCACGTGTTCAACAACATGCCGCCCGTACGCCGTAATGCGCGGCCGTGACGTCCGAACAAGAAGACGCCCGACGGAAGTTGTGCCCGGCGGGCGCCTTACATATGCGGGACACGGTACGAAGGTGGTCCGACGTCGGAAGCCATGGATCCATGCTGCCCCGTGTCAGCTGGAACCGCATCCTCCGCCGCCGCCGCAGGACGACGAGGAGCCACAGCTGGACGAGGAGGAACCGCAGCTGGACGAGGACCCGGAGTCGCCCCCGACCCACCAGGCCCCGCCGCCACTGCTGCCACTGCTGCTGCCGCCCCCGCCGCCACGGCCGGCCTTGACCGCCACCACGACGATCGCCACGACCACCGCCACGAAGATCACGATTCCGAGGATCATCCCCCGACCCCTCTCTGCCCCCCGGTTCCCCGGGGTGCGGGATCCCCTTCGTCCCGCGTGCTGGGGGGATGCCCGCGCCCTACGCGGCCCAAAGCACACTTGAGCAAGTCCAGAGCTTCCCCGCAGGATTGCGCCCATGAGCGATCCCGAGCACCCCGCCCTCCCCGCCCGCCCCTTCCTCAACCGCAAGCTGGCGGCCTTCGGCACCACGATCTTCGCGGAGATGTCCGCCCTGGCCACCGCCACGGGAGCGATCAACCTCGGCCAGGGCTTCCCCGACACCGACGGCCCCGCCGAGATCGCCGAGGCGGCGGCGCGCGCGATCCGCGACGGCCGGGGCAACCAGTACCCGCCGGGCCCCGGCGTTCCGGAGCTGCGTACGGCGATCGCCTCCCACCAGCAGCGCTTCTACGGCCTGGCCTACGACCCGGACACCGAGGTGCTCGTCACCGCCGGGGCCACCGAGGCCATCGCGGCCTCGCTCCTCGCCCTCCTCGAACCGGGCGACGAGGTCATCGCCCTGGAGCCCTTCTACGACTCCTACGCCGCCTGCATCGCGATGGCCGGAGCCGTCCGGGTGCCGCTGACGCTGCGCGCCCCCGACTTCCGCCTCGACGTGGACGCCCTGCGCGCGGCGGTCACCCCGCGCACCCGCCTCCTGCTCCTGAACACCCCGCACAACCCCACCGGCACGGTCCTGACCCCCGCCGAGCTGGCCGCGGTCGCCGAGCTGGCCGTCTCCCGGGACCTCCTCGTCATCACGGACGAGGTCTACGAGCACCTGGTCTTCGAGGGCGCCCACACCCCGCTGGCGAGCCTGCCGGGCATGCGCGAGCGCACCGTCACGATCTCCTCCGCCGGCAAGACCTTCTCCTTCACCGGCTGGAAGGTCGGCTGGGTGACGGGGACGCCCGAGCTGGTCACGGCGGTCCGCTCGGCGAAGCAGTTCCTGACGTACGTGTCCTCGGGCCCCTTCCAGTACGCGATCGCCGAGGCCCTCGCCCTGCCCGACGCGTACTACGACTCCTTCCGCGCGGACCTGGCCGCCAAGCGCGACCTCCTCTCCGACGGCCTCGCGGCGGCCGGCTTCGAGGTGTTCCGCCCGCAGGGCACCTACTTCGTCACCACCGACATCACCCCCCTCGGCGAGCGCGACGGCCTCGCCTTCTGCCGGGCCCTGCCGGAACGCTGCGGGGTGGTGGCCATCCCGAACCAGGTCTTCTACGACGACAAGGCCGCCGGAGCCGCCCACGTCCGCTGGGCCTTCTGCAAGCGGACGGTTGTATTGCAGGAGGCGGTTGAGCGCCTCGGTCGGCTGGCCCGCTGAGAGCGGGCCAGATGGACGTGCGGGCGTGGGGCAGGCCTTTCCAGCCGGCCCCGTGCCGCACGGGAGAGACGAGCTATTCAGTGTCCTTCGGGTGCCGAGTAGATGCGTAGACCAGAACGACGGTCGATGTCTCAGGGCTGACCAGATAGCGCACGCGGCCGCCGCTTGTGACCTCGAACTCCCACTGGTCCAGAAGCGATCCCTTCCACTCCTTCGTGGCGAGTCTTCCACGGAGCTGATGCTGCCGGTTCCAGCTGTCACGCGACAACGGATCAGTGCGCAGCGCCTCAAGGCAGCGGTGGGCACTGGGCAGCGCCACGCGGCACAACTCCTCCCACCCCGTCACCGCATCGGTTGTCCCGAAGACGACGTTCCATCCGCTCAGCGGCGGAACGCTGACACGATCGCCCTTCTTCGGGCTCACCCGCCCACCTCGACCGGACCCAGGTCCTCCCCGTCGAGCGGGCGCAGCGCTTCCTTGAGCTGCTCCGGATCGGCGTTGATCCGAGCCGTCGCCCTCCAGGAGACGAGCGCCCGGTGCACAGCATCCCTGGCACCCAGTTCTGCCGCATCGGAAAGCGCTTCCAGGAGTTCCACCGTGAAAGCGCGCATCTCCTCGCCGTCCAGGTGTCGCACCCACGGAAAGACTTCCGGCAATACCAGCAGGAGTGAGCGGGCTCCGTCGTCGTGCTTCATGAGCGCGAGGAAGAGGCGGGATGCCGTCGTGAGGTTCTCCTCGGTGCGCTCCGCGTGCACGGCAGTCGTCAGCACCATGTCGGGCGCGTCCCGATGGGTGACGCGCAGAGCACCAAGGGCTGCAGCCCGGGCGGCCACAGCCTTCGGGTTTCTTGACAGGTCAGTGAACGACACCGACTCGGGCTCGGCTCCCAGGTAAGCAAGGCTCATACTCAGACTGTACTCAGATTATGCTCTGAGCGCCAAGGGTGTGTGCTGCATTCCGATGCTCACGCCTTGCCCTTCTGCAAGCGGACCGACGTCCTGGCGGAGGCGGTGCAACGACTGCGCCGCCTCTGAGCCGGTGCGGGCCCGCCGGAACCGGGCTCGCCCTCGTTAGGGTTCCTCTCGTGGCGGCTCCGACCGGGAGCGCCCCAGGAAGTCGGGACGCGGGACGCATGGCGACGGAAACGCTGACGAACGGCGCACGGCCCGGTCGGCTCACCGGCCGGGGCGGCCGGGTCCCCGGCGCCCTCCTCGCGCTCGGGGTGTACGCCGCCGTGCGCGGGGCCGGGGTGGTGGCGGTTGCCGTGGCGGCCTGGTGGAGCGGGCGCAGCCCCCTGCGGGTGCTCGGGGAGTCCTGGGACTCCGTCTGGTACCTGCGGATCGCCGAGCACGGCTACGGGCGGACCCAGATCTATCCCGGCATCGGGTCCGTGCAGAGCGACTCCGCGTTCTTCCCGCTCTACCCCGTCCTGATCCGCTGCGCCTCCGCCGTGCTGCCCGGCTCGCTGACCGTCGCCGCGCTGGCCGTCGCCTGGATCGCGGCGGGCGCGGCCGCCGTGGGGGTGTACCGGGTCGGGGAGCACCTGCTCGGGGCCCGCGCCGGGCTGCTGCTCGTCGCGCTGTGGGCGGCGCTGCCGCACGCCCTCATGCTGACCCTCGCCTACACCGAGCCCCTGCTGGCCGCCTTCGCCGCCTGGGCCCTGTACGCCCTGCTGCGGGGCCGCTGGGGGTGGGCGGCGGGGCTCGCCGTGCTCGCGGGGCTGACCCGGCCCACCGGGATCGCGGTCGCCGCAGCCGTGACGGCGGCGGCCGCGTACGAGATCTGGCGGCGGCGGGGCCGTGCGCCCGCGGCGGTGTGGGCCGCCGGGCTGACGGCTCCCGCGGGCTGGGGCTCGTACGTCCTGCTCGTCGGCGTGCGCCGGGGGGATCCGCTCGGCGGCTACTTCGCCGTCCAGAGCGGCTGGGGCTCGCGCTTCGACTTCGGCGCGGGGGCGCTGCGCTCCGCGCGGCACGCGCTGGGCTCGCCCGGGAGCGTGGAGCTCGCCACGATCGTGACGGTGGTCCTGCTGGCGGCCGCACTGGTGCTCGCCGGGCTGCTGGCGGCCGACCGCAGGATCCCGCTGCCGCTGCTCGTGTACACGGGCGTGCTGCTGGTGATGACCTACGGCGGTGCGGGCTTCTTCGAATCGAAGCCGCGCTTCCTGCTGCCCGCGTTCCCGCTGCTGCTGCCGGCGGCGGCCCTCATGGCGAAAGCCCGGCCGCGCACCGCGGTCGTGGTGACCGGGGTGCTGGCCGGGCTCTCGTACGCATACGGGCCGTACCTGCTGCTCGCATCCGGGGTGGCGCCGTAAGGCGGGCACCACGAGGGGTCGGACGCGGATCGCCGGACCCGGACCGCGAAGACCTAGTTGGTCTCGCTGTCGCCGCCCTCTTCGTCGTCCTTCTTGTCGGCGGAGTCGACTTCCTTCTCCAGTCCGAACTGCTCGACGAGCCACTTGTCGAACTCGATCGACGCGCGGACCCAGCTGACCGTGGAGGACACGAAGTGCTCCAGGTTCACGCCGGTGCCGATCAGCATCTGCGCCTCGCCGATCAGACGGACGGAGCCGTCGTCGTGCGTGTGGCTGTAGACCTTGGGCCACAGGGTGCGGCGGTTCCAGTCGTCGATGGACTCGAGGAGCTGAGCCTTCTCTTCGATCTTGTGCGGGCGGTCGTAGAACGTCCGCACGGAGAAGACCTGCTGCTCGTCCTCGCCGCGGAACATGAAGTACGTGCGGAAGTCCTCCCACGGCGCCGCGAGGTCACCCTCGTCGTCGACGACGTACTTGAGCTCCATCTGCTCCAGGAGCTGCTTGACCAGATCCTGGTCGGGGACGACGGGGCCCGCCGGTCCAGTGGCCTGCGGGTCGGGCTGCTGCCCTCCGAAGTTCGGAATCGAGGCCGGGTCGATGCTCACCGTGTGACTTCCCTTCGTGCGGATGCGGCCATCCTCCCCCATCGCGCCCACCCCGTGTCCACCCCGGAAGGGCCCGATCCGCGCAGGGCGGACAGGAGTATGGCCCGGGTAAGCCGGGCCCCGGGGATTCCGGGGCCCGGCTGAGGCGGTATTCCGCCGGATTGCGGCCATACGGGGCCGTACGGCCCGGGCACGGAGCCCGGGCCCTACAACCCGGGCTACAGCGCCTTGCCCACCAGCAGGTCGTCGCCCGCCACGGACACCCGGACGGTGTCGCCGTCGCGGACCTCGCCCGCGAGGATCTCCTTGGCCAGGCGGTCGCCGATGGCCGTCTGGATCAGGCGGCGCAGGGGGCGGGCGCCGTACGCCGGGTCGTTGCCCTTGTCCGCCAGCCAGGCCAGGGCCTCGGGCGTGACGTCCAGGGTCAGGCGGCGTTCGGCGAGCCGCTTGGCGAGCCGGCCGATCTGGAGCTCGGCGATGTGGGCGAGCTCGGCCCCGCTCAGGGCGGAGAAGACCACCAGGTCGTCGAGGCGGTTGAGGAACTCCGGCTTGAAGGTGGCCCGCACCACGTCCAGGACCCGGGCCTTCTTCTCGTCCACAGGTGTGGACGGATCCATCAGGAACTGGGACCCCAGGTTCGAGGTCAGGATCAGGATGGTGTTGCGGAAGTCCACGGTGCGGCCCTGGCCGTCCGTGAGGCGGCCGTCGTCGAGGACCTGGAGCAGGACGTCGAAGACCTCGGGGTGGGCCTTCTCCACCTCGTCCAGGAGCACGACGCTGTACGGGCGGCGGCGGACGGCCTCCGTCAGCTGGCCGCCCTCCTCGTAGCCCACGTAGCCGGGCGGGGCGCCGACGAGCCGGGCCACGCTGTGCTTCTCGCCGTACTCCGACATGTCGATGCGGATCATGGCCCGCTCGTCGTCGAAGAGGAAGTCCGCGAGGGCCTTGGCCAGCTCCGTCTTGCCCACGCCCGTCGGCCCGAGGAAGAGGAACGAGCCGGTCGGCCGGTCCGGGTCCGCGATGCCCGCACGGGTGCGGCGCACGGCGTCGGAGACGGCGCGCACGGCCTCGCCCTGGCCGATCAGGCGGCGGCCCAGCTCCTCCTCCATGCGGAGCAGCTTCTGGGTCTCGCCCTCCAGGAGGCGGCCGGCCGGGATGCCCGTCCAGGCGCCGACCACGTCGGCGATGTCGTCGGGGCCGACCTCGTCCTTGACCATCGTGTCCCGGGAGACTTCGGCCTCGGCCTCGGTGGCCTCCGCGAGCTCGTGCTCCAGGGCCGGGATCTCCCCGTAGAGCAGCTTGGAGGCGGTGTCGAAGTCCCCGTCGCGCTGGGCGCGCTCGGCCTGGCCGCGCAGGTCGTCCAGGCGCTCCTTGAGCTCGCCGACCCGGTTGAGGGACTGCTTCTCCTTCTCCCAGCGGGCGGTGAGGCCCCGCAGGTCCTCCTCCTTGTCCGCGAGGTCCTTGCGGATCTTGTCGAGGCGTTCGCGGGAGGCCGGGTCGGACTCGTTGTTCAGGGCCAGCTCCTCCATGCGCAGGCGGTCGACCGAGCGCTGGAGCTCGTCGATCTCCAGCGGGGAGGAGTCGATCTCCATGCGGAGCCGGGACATGGACTCGTCGACGAGGTCGATGGCCTTGTCGGGGAGGAAGCGGGAGGTGATGTAGCGGTCGGAGAGGGTGGCCGCGGCGACGAGCGCGCTGTCGTTGATGACGACCTTGTGGTGGGCCTCGTAGCGGCCCTTGAGCCCGCGCAGGATCGCGATGGTGTCCTCGACGCTCGGTTCCGCCACCAGCACCTGCTGGAAGCGCCGCTCCAGCGCCGGGTCCTTCTCGATCCGCTCGCGGTACTCGTCGAGGGTGGTCGCGCCGACCATGCGCAGCTCGCCGCGGGCCAGCATGGGCTTGAGCATGTTGCCCGCGTCCATGGAGGAGTCCCCGCCGGCGCCCGCGCCGACGACGGTGTGCAGCTCGTCGATGAAGGTGATGATCTGGCCGTCGCTGGACTTGATCTCCGCGAGGACCGTCTTGAGGCGCTCCTCGAACTCGCCGCGGTACTTGGCTCCGGCCACCATCGCACCGAGGTCCAGGGAGACCAGCCGCTTGTTCTTCAGGGACTCGGGGACGTCGCCCTTGACGATGCGCTGGGCCAGGCCCTCGACGACGGCGGTCTTGCCGACGCCGGGCTCGCCGATGAGCACCGGGTTGTTCTTCGTACGGCGCGAGAGCACCTGGACGACGCGGCGGATCTCGTGGTCGCGGCCGATGACCGGGTCGAGCTTGCCCTCGCGGGCGGCCGCCGTGAAATCGGTGCCGAACTTCTCCAGGGCCTTGTACTGGCCCTCGGGGTCGGGGGTGGTCACCCGCCGCCCTCCTCTTGCGTTCTCGAAGGCCTCGCGCAGCTTCTTCGCGGTCGCGCCCTGTCCGGAAAGGAGCTCACCGGCCGCGCCGCCCTTGGCGGCGATGGCGATGAGCAGGTGTTCGGTGGAGAGGTACTCGTCGCCGAGCTTCCCGGCCTGCGCGTCGGCCTCGGCCAGTACGGCGAGCAGCTCGCGGCTGGGCTGCGGGGGCGCGACCGTGGAGCCCGTGACGCTGGGCAGGGCGGCGAGCAGCCGTTCCGCCCCGGCGCGCACGGCGGCCTGGTCGGCGTCGGTCGCGGCGAGCAGGTCGGTGATGTTCTCGTTGTCCTCGCCGGCGAGCAGCGCCAGCAGCAGGTGCGCGGGCGTCAGGTCCGCGTGCCCGTCCTTGACGGCCCTGGTCGTGGCCGCGTTCAGCGCGTCCCGGCTCCTGTTGGTCAGCTCCGCATCCACGGGCGGCTCTCCCTTCCTGCTTCGATTCCCCACGGCATGGGCACTGCATGTGCTTTACATGAGTAACCTGCACAAAGTTGAGTCTATTCCACTCAAGGTGGAGGGACGTACCCTTCGCGCATGTCGACTCCCAGCCCGGCCGGCACGGCCCGCCCCGCCCAAGACGTACTCAACCCGACGCCGGAGTACCTCGCCTTCTGGCGGGAGCGGCACATCTGCACGCTGACCACCCACCGCCCCGACGGCAGCCCGCACGTGGTCCCGGTGGGCGTGACCTACGACCCGGAGGCCGGGCTGGCGCGGGTGATCAGCAACAAGAACAGCAAGAAGGTCCGCAACGTGCTGGCGTCGCAGGGCGGCCCGGAGGGCGGGGCCCGGGTGGCGGTGTGCCAGCTGGAGGGACGGCGCTGGGCGACCCTGGAGGGCCGCGCGGTGGTCCGTGACGACGAGGCCTCGGTCGCGGAGGCGGTCCGGCGCTACGCGGAGCGGTACGGGCGGATGCCCTCGCCGAATCCGGACCGGGTGGTCGTGGAGATCAGCCTGGACCGGGCCATGGGGCGCGCGTAGCCGGCCGTACCCGGTTCAACGATGTCCGGTTCAACCACTGGACACGGACATCACAGCGACGCCATCGTGGTCAGGTCCACGATGGCGTCGCTGTGTGGGGGTAGTGCCTGAGCGATCTGCGACGACAGGGGAATCGCTTCAGGCACTGCGGGGGGTGGCGGCGGATTCGGGCTCGAAAAGTTGGTGATCACGCTGGTCCAGATTGACGAAGACCATGCCGTACCGGATCTCGCAGCGGACGGGCTGCGGTGCGCCTCGGGGGCGGCGCAGACAGCGGTAGGCGCGGACGTCCTCGTCCTCTTCCCGCACCACGATGATCGGCTGGCCGAACAAGGTGACCTTCAGCGAGTCACCGACGTAAGGAATGGCGCTGGTGAGATCGATGAACTGCCAGCCGGAGCGGTATGCCGATGCCATTTCACGGCGGAAGCCGTGATCGTCGGGCGTCATCAGTCCCAGCCGAGGTCGTCGGTCGACGCGGTGGTCGAGTCCCAGCCCAAGTCGTTGGGTGCCGAGTCCCAGCCCAGATCGGGCTTGCCTATCGACACGGCGGGCGCGTCGGTACCCCCCACGTCCCCACCGAAGGCGTTGACTGCCCCAATGACCGCAGCGGCGGAGAACCCAATGGCAAGTACCGAGCGAAGCATTCTCTTGTACATGGTCGGCTTCGTCCTCACTTGATGGAAATCTTCTCCCCCGCGTGTCAGACGATGGCTTATTCGGGCACGTCGCTGCCACAGGGACGATGCATCATGTTCTTGCATGTTCAGGACCCTGGGGGGTGGAGATTTGCCCAGAAACAACACAAAGCCGACACATCCCCACCCCGTCACGTCCATGTGCGCCGAGGGGACGCGTCTCTACACGGCGGCGCTGAGCACCGGCCGGGTGACCCGCAGCGAGGTCGAGAACGCCCCCTGCCTGCTCGAATTCGCTCTCCTGAGGCCCGACCCCGATGACGCGAACCAGCTCCGCGCGGTTCCCCCGTCCGTCGCGCTCGCCCAGCGGCTCCATCCGCTCGAACGGGAGATTCAGGACCGGCGCCGGGACACCATAGATCTCACCGACGCATTCGAGCCGTTTCTGACCATCAGCGCCCAGAGCCCCGCGAACACCCACGCCATCACCGTGCTGGAGGGCTTCGACCAGATCCACACCGCCCTCGACCAGGCCACCGCGGAGTGCCGGACCGAGGTGCTGACCGTACAGCCGGGCGGCGCACGGTCCACATCGGTCCTCACCGAGGCGCTGGAGCGCGCCGCTCCCCTCGTCAACCGCGGGGTGCGCATAAGGACGCTCTACCAGCACACCGTGCGGCACAGTCAGGGCACGCTCGCCTACGTGGACCGGATCTCCGCGGGGAAGGTCGAGATCCGCACGCTCGAAGAGCTCATGGAGCGTCTCATGATCTTCGACCGCACGGTGGCCTTCATCCCCACGAGCGACGACCGCAGGACAGCCCTGGAACTGCGCCACCCCGGGCTGGTCGACTACCTCATCAAGGTCTTCGAGCAGCTGTGGCACCGCGCCGTGCCGCTGTCGGCGGAGGTGACGTACCAGCACACCCCCGGCGGCATCTCCGGCGTGCAGCGCTCCATCGCCCAGCTCCTCATCGAGGGACACGTGGACGAGGCCATCGCGCGCCGGCTGGGGATGAACGTACGGACCTGCCGCGCCCACATCGCCAAGCTGGCGGCCTCCCTGGGCAGCGGCAGCCGGGCGCAGCTCGGCTTCCTCATCGCCCGGTCGGGGATCCTGGAGGACCCCGAGCGACGGCTCTGAGGGCCGCGCAGGGGCCCTCAGAGCGCCGGTGACAGATGCGGAAGGCCCCGCCCGGTAAACCGGGCGGGGCCTTCGCTTCGCGTCCGTACGGGCGCGCTCAGTCCATCGGGCGCTTGGGCGCCGGCCGCCAGACGACCAGGGCACTGCCCGGCTGCGGAGCCTGGTACGGGACCAGGTCGCGCCGGTACGAGGCGTGCACCTGGGCCTCGCGCTGCTGGAGCACCGCTGCGGCGCCGTCGACGGCGCTCGAGAGCTCGGCCACGCGCTGCTGGAGCGCGGCGACCTGGTTCTCCAGCTCGATGATCCGCTTGATGCCGGCCAGGTTGATGCCCTCTTCCTGGGACAGCGCCTGCACCGTGCGGAGCAGTTCGATGTCACGGGCCGAGTAGCGCCGGCCACGCCCGGCCGTACGGCCCGGGGAGACCAGGCCGAGACGGTCGTACTGGCGCAGGGTCTGCGGATGCAGGCCCGAGAGCTGGGCGGCCACCGAGATCACGTAGACCGGGGTCTCATCGGTGAGCTGGTAGTGGCTCCTACGGCGGCCGTCCATGTCATGCTCCCTTCGCGGACTCGAACAGCGCGGAGCGCGGGTCCTCGGACTCCGTCGCCTCGCGGTACAGCTCCATGGCCTCGCGGGCCTTGTCGTTCAGCTCGGTCGGGACGGCGACCTCCACCGTCACGAGCAGGTCGCCGCGGGTGCCGTCCTTGCGGACCGCCCCCTTGCCGCGGGCCCGCATCGTGCGGCCGCCCGGGGTGCCCGGGGGCAGCTTCAGCGTCACCGAGGGGCCGTTCAAGGTCGGGACCTTGATGTCGGCTCCGAGCGCCGCCTCCGCGAAGGTCACCGGAACGGTCACCGTGAGGTTGTCGTCCTTGCGGCCGAAGACCGGGTGCGCGTCCACGTGCACGACCACGTACAGGTCGCCGGCCGGGCCGCCGCGCTCGCCCGGAGCCCCCTTGCCGCGCAGCCGGATCCGCTGGGAGTCGGAGACTCCCGCCGGGATCCGGACCTGCATGGTCCGGGAACTGCGGGCCCGCCCGCTGCCCTTGCAGATGTCGCAGGGGGTCTCGGCGATGAGGCCGCGGCCCTTGCAGTCCGCGCAGGGGTCGGTCAGCGAGAAGCCGCCGCCGCTGCCGCGGGACACCTGGCCGGTGCCGACGCAGGTCGGGCACACGCGGGGCGTCCCGTTCTTGTCGCCGGTGCCCGAACAGGCCTTGCAGGGCGCCTGCGAGGACATCCGGAGCGGGACCGTGGCCCCGTCCACCGCCTCCGTGAAGGAGAGGGTGACCTCCGACTCGATGTCCTGGCCGCGGCGCGGCTGGGTACGGGTCCCCGCACCCGCGCCGGCGCCGCCGCGGTTGAACAGGCCGCCGAAGACGTCGCCCAGACCGCCGCCGCCGAAACCGCCGCCCGCGCCGCCCTGCTGCTGGCCTCCGAAGAGGTCGCCGAGGTCGAAGTTGAACGAGCCGCCGCCCCCGCCGGGACCGGGGCGGAAGCCGCCGTTCCCGAACAGGGCGCGGGCCTCGTCGTACTCCTTGCGCTTCTTGGCGTCACCGAGGATGTCGTTCGCCTCGGAGATCTCCTTGAAGCGCTCCTCGGCCGAGGCGTCGCCCTTGTTGGCGTCCGGGTGGAACTCGCGGGCGAGCTTCCGGTACGCCTTCTTGATCTCGGCCTCGGTGGCGTCCTTCGGGACACCGAGGACCTTGTAGTAGTCCTTCTCGACGAAGTCCTTCGTGCTCATCCCCGGTGTCCCTCCTCTCGTGCCTCTACGTGGTCAACCTCAGCCGTTGTCGGCTGCATCCGCGTCCTTGTCGGACGGGTCCGACGAAGATTCGGCCTCCGCCGCCTCGGACTTCGGCGCCGCGCCCGGCTGGGGCTCGGCCACCGCGACCCGCGCGGGACGGATCGTACGCTCGCCGATCCGGTAGCCCGGCTGCAAGATCGCCACGCAGGTGTCCTCGGTGACGTCCGGCGCGTACGAGTGCATCAGGGCCTCGTGGATCGTCGGGTCGAAGGGCTCGCCCTCCTTGCCGAACTGCTGCAGGCCCATCTTGGCCGCGGCGGTCTCGAGCGATTCGGCCACCGACTTGAAGCCGCCGACCAGCTCGCCATGTTCCCGCGCCCGGCCGATGTCGTCCAGGGTCGGGAGCAGCTCCGTCAGGAGGGACGCGACCGCGATCTCCTTGACGGCGATCCGGTCCCGCTCCACCCGGCGGCGGTAGTTCTGGTACTCCGCCTGGAGCCGCTGGAGGTCCGCGGTGCGCTCGCCGAGCGCGGTGCGGGTCTGGTCCAGCTGGGCCAGGAGGGCGGTCTCCTGGCCGGACTGTGCTGCTGCGGAGTCCCCGGCCGGGGCCGCGGCCTCCTCCTTGGAGGAAGCTGCGGCCTTCGGCTCGGCGGCGTCGTCAGGCGTGCCGTCGGCGGGGACTTCGGGCTTCTCGTCGAAGCCCGGGGTCTCCTCCGACATCAGGCAGCGCCACCCTTCGGCTTCTCGTCGTCGACGATCTCGGCGTCGACGACGTCGTCGTTGGCGTCGGCGGCCTGGTGCGCACCCTCGGCGCCGGCGGCACCCTGGGCGGCCTGGGCGTCGGCGTAGATCGCCTGGCCCAGCTTCTGGCTGACGGCACCGAGCTTCTCGGTCGCGGTGCGGATCTCGGCGGCGTCCTCGCCCTTGAGCTTTTCCTTCAGCTCGGCGATGGAGGCCTCGACCTCGTCCTTGACGTCGGCCGGAACCTTGTCCTCGTTGTCCTTGACGAACTTCTCCGTCTGGTACACGAGGCTCTCGCCCTGGTTGCGGGACTCGGCTGCTTCCTTGCGGCGCAGGTCCTCGTCCGCGTACTGCTCCGCCTCCTGGCGCATGCGGTCGACCTCGTCCTTGCCGAGCGAAGAGCCGCCGGTGACGGTCATCTTCTGCTCCTTGCCAGTGCCCAGGTCCTTGGCAGTGACGTGCATGATGCCGTTCGCGTCGATGTCGAAGGAGACCTCGATCTGCGGGACGCCACGCGGGGCCGGCGGCAGGCCGGTCAGCTCGAACATGCCGAGCTTCTTGTTGTACGCCGCGATCTCGCGCTCGCCCTGGTAGACCTGGATCTGCACGGACGGCTGGTTGTCCTCGGCCGTCGTGAAGATCTCGGACCGCTTGGTCGGGATCGTGGTGTTGCGCTCGATGAGCTTGGTCATGATGCCGCCCTTGGTTTCGATACCCAGGGACAGCGGGGTCACGTCGAGGAGCAGGACGTCCTTGACCTCACCCTTGAGAACGCCCGCCTGGAGGGTCGCGCCGATGGCGACGACCTCGTCCGGGTTGACGCCCTTGTTGGCGTCCTGACCGCCGGTGAGCTCCTTGACGAGCTCGGCGACGGCCGGCATGCGGGTGGAGCCGCCGACCAGGACCACGTGGTCGATCTCGGACAGGTTGATGCCCGCGTCCTTGATGACGTTGTGGAACGGGGTCTTGCAGCGGTCGAGCAGGTCCGCGGTCAGCTGCTGGAACTGGGAGCGCGTGAGCTTCTCGTCCAGGTGCAGCGGGCCCTCGGCGGAAGCCGTGATGTAGGGCAGGTTGATCGAGGTCTCCGTGGAGGAGGACAGCTCGATCTTCGCCTTCTCGGCGGCCTCGCGCAGGCGCTGGAGCGCCATCTTGTCCTTGGCCAGGTCGACGCCGTGACCGTTCTGGAACTGCTTCACCAGGTAGTCGACGACGCGCTGGTCCCAGTCGTCGCCACCGAGGTGGTTGTCACCGTTGGTGGCCTTCACCTCGACGACGCCGTCGCCGATCTCCAGGAGGGACACGTCGAAGGTGCCGCCACCGAGGTCGAAGACGAGAATGGTCTGGTCGTCCTTGTCGAGACCGTAGGCCAGGGCGGCGGCCGTCGGCTCGTTCACGATGCGCAGGACGTTCAGGCCCGCGATCTCGCCGGCCTCCTTCGTCGCCTGACGCTCGGAGTCGTTGAAGTAGGCCGGGACGGTGATGACCGCGTCCGTGACCTTCTCACCCAGGTAGGCCTCGGCGTCGCGCTTCAGCTTCTGCAGGATGAAGGCGCTCATCTGCTGCGGGTTGAAGTCCTTGCCATCCAGGTTGATCTTCCAGTCAGTGCCCATGTGGCGCTTGACGGAGCGGATGGTCCGGTCCACGTTCGTGACCGCCTGGCGCTTGGCCACCTCGCCGACGAGGACCTCGCCGTTCTTGGCGAAGGCGACGACGGACGGCGTGGTCCTGGCGCCCTCGGCGTTGGTGATGACGGTGGGCTCGCCGCCTTCCAGAACGCTGACGACGGAGTTAGTGGTGCCCAGGTCGATGCCGACCGCACGTGCCATTTTGATTCCTCCAGCTGACTTGAGTGGAACAGACTCAAGAGTGCATCACGAGCTCCGCCGGTGTCAACAGAGGTGAGTCGAGGCGACTCAACCTTTAGGCCACCCTTACGCTCAGGACGCCATTCGGGGCACCACGGCCGCGCGGCACCGCACCACCGCCGGAGGCGTACGGCACGGTGCAGACATGCCTCTGCTGCTACGCCTCCCCGCCCTGCCGGGGCCCCGGCCCCGGCCCCGGCCGGCCCGGCCGTCGGCCAAGCGGGTGCTCGACCTCGCCGGAGCGGCGCTCCTGCTCGGGGTGCTCCTCGTCCCGCTGCTGCTGGCCGCAGGACTGCTGTACGCGACCCAGGGCGCGGGCGTCCTCGTGCGCGAGCCGGCGGCGGGCCTGGCCGGGCGGCCCTACCGGGCATGGCGCTTCCGCGTCGGCAAGGGCCGGGCCGGGGCGGCGCTGGAGCGGTGCGCGCTGGACGGACTGCCGCAGCTGCTCAACGTGGTGCGGGGCGAGATGTCGCTGGTCGGGCCGCGCCCGGGGAACGGCCTGTCGGACCGGCCCGAGCGGCTCCTCGTACGGCCCGGGATGACCGGGCTGTGGCAGGTGAGCGCACGTTCGGACCTGCCGTGGGAGGAGATGGACCTGCTGGACCGGCACTATGTGGAGAACCACTGGCTGGGGATGGACCTGGCGATCCTCGCGCAGACCCCGCGGGCCGCCTGGCGGCACGGACGGCCCTGAGGCGGAGCCCGGGCGGGGCGAGGCGGGGGCGAGGCGGGGGCGACGCAGGGGCGGCGCAGGGGCGAGCGACGCAGATCACCGCGCGCTCGGCTACATTGCGGCGTCGGGACTGGGTAACCTCAAGCCTTGACTGGATAAGTTACCGCTTAGTAAGTGCCGCCCGAGGAGCCCTCCCATGCAACTCGCCGCGATCATCGTGTCGCTGGTCCTGACCGTGGTCGGCGTCGCGCTGCTCGCCCGAGCCGTGGCGCAGATCTACCGCTTCGTGAAGCTCGGACAGCCCGTACCGGCGGGCAGCCGTACGGACGACCCGAAGTCCCGAACGCTCACCCTTGCCCGGGAGTTCCTCGGCCACAGCCGGATGAACCGCTGGGGCCTCGTCGGCTTCGCGCACTGGTTCGTCGCGATCGGCTTCCTGACGCTGCCGCCCACACTGGTGCAGGCGTACGGGCAGCTCTTCCAGGCCGACTGGGTGCTGCCGATCATCGGCGGCTTCCTGCCGTTCGAGCTCTACATCGAGTTCATCGGCCTGATGACCGTGCTCGGCATCCTCGTCCTGATGGGGATCCGCCTCGCGTCGCTGCCCTCGCGGGCCGGCCGCAAGTCGCGCTTCGCCGGCTCGAAGGCCTGGCAGGCGTACTTCGTCGAGTACATCATCCTGACGATCGGCCTCGCGATCCTGTGCCTGCGCGGCCTCGAAGGCGCGATCCACCACGTGGACTCGTACGAGCCGGCGTACTTCGTCTCGTACCCGCTGGTGCTGGCGTTCAAGGGCATGTCGCTCGGCGCGCTGCAGAACGCCATCTACTTCACCGCGATGATCAAGATCGGCACCTCGCTGATCTGGATGATCGTGGTCTCGCTCAACACCAACATGGGTGTCGCCTGGCACCGGTTCCTCGGCTTCCCGAACATCTGGTTCAAGCGGAACGCCGATGGTGCGACGGCGCTCGGCGCGCTCCAGCCCATGACCTCGGGCGGCAAGGTCATCGACTTCGAAGACCCGGGCGAGGACGACGTCTTCGGCGTCTCGCAGGTCGAGCAGTTCTCGTGGAAGGGCATCCTCGACTTCTCCACGTGCACGGAGTGCGGTCGCTGCCAGTCGCAGTGCCCGGCCTGGAACACGGGCAAGCCCCTCTCCCCCAAGCTCCTGATCATGTCGCTGCGCGACCACGCGCACGCCAAGGCCCCGTACCTGCTGGCCGGTGGCGGCAAGGACATGGAGGGCAACGAGAAGGCGACGCCGGAGCAGCTCGCGAACGTCCCCGCCGCGGCCCTGGCCGAGGCCGAGCGCCCGCTGATCGGCACCGCCGAGGAGAACGGGGTCATCGACCCCAACGTCCTGTGGTCCTGCACCAGCTGCGGCGCGTGCGTCGAGCAGTGCCCGGTGGACATCGAGCACATCGACCACATCGTCGACATGCGGCGCTACCAGGTGATGATCGAGAGCGCGTTCCCGTCGGAGGCGGGCACGATGCTCAAGAACCTGGAGAAGAAGGGCAACCCCTGGGGCCTCGCGAAGAAGCAGCGCGTCGAGTGGACCAAGGAGGTGGACTTCGAGGTCCCGATCATCGGCAAGGACGCGGAGGACCTCTCCGAGTTCGACTACCTGTACTGGGTCGGCTGCGCGGGCGCGCTCGAGGACCGGGCGAAGAAGACCACGAAGGCCTTCGCCGAGCTGCTGAACATCGCGGGCGTCAAGTTCGCGATCATGGGCGGCGACGAGAAGTGCACCGGTGACTCCCCGCGCCGCCTGGGCAACGAGCCGCTCTTCCAGCAGCTCGCGCAGGAGAACGTCGCGATGCTGAACATGGCGTTCGGCGAGGATGACGAGGACCCGGAGACGAAGAAGCCGAAGTCGGCGAAGCGCATCGTCTCCACCTGCCCGCACTGCTTCAACACCATCGCGAACGAGTACCCGCAGCTGGGCGGCGAGTACGAGGTCATCCACCACACGCAGCTGCTCCAGCACCTGATCGACGAGGGCCGCCTCACGCCGGTGACCCCGGTCGACGGGCTGATCACGTACCACGACCCCTGCTACCTGGGCCGGCACAACAAGGTCTACACGCCGCCGCGCGAGATCATGTCGGCCGTGCCGGGCCTGCGCCAGCAGGAGATGCACCGCCACAAGGAGCGGGGCTTCTGCTGTGGCGCCGGTGGCGCGCGCATGTGGATGGAGGAGCGGATCGGCAAGCGCATCAACAACGAGCGCGTCGACGAGGCCCTGTCCCTGAACCCGGACATCGTCTCCACCGCCTGCCCCTTCTGCCTCGTCATGCTCACCGACTCGGTGAACGGCAAGAAGAACGAAGGCCAGGCGAAGGAACACGTCACGGTGGTCGACGTGGCGCAGCTGCTGCTGGAGTCGGTGAAGACGCCGGAGCCGGTGGTCGAGCCGGAGCCCGAGCCGGAGCCTGCGGCGGAGGTCGTGGCGCACGTCGCGGAGCCCGTCGCGGAGCCGAAGGCGGAGGCGCCTGCGGAGGCCAAGGCGGAGGCTCCGGCCGAAGCCAAGGCCGGGGCGGAGGCTCCGGCCAAGGCCGAGGAGCCCGCGCCGAAGGTGGCGGAAGCCCCGGCCGAGCCGGAGACCGACGCCGAGGCGAAGTAGCCCGCGCAGCACCGAACGCCGGAACGGCCCGTCCCCAGTGGGGGCGGGCCGTTCCGCTGTTCCGGGGTCCGGTCAGGCCCGGTCGGACCGGCTGCGGCGGAGCATCGCGAAGCCGAGGCCCGCGGCGCCCACCGCCGCCATGCCCCCGCCGGCGGCCAGCATCAGCGTGCCGTCGCCTCCCTCGGCGGACACCGGCGCGACACCCTCCGCACCGGCCTTCACGCCGCCCTTCGGCACGACCCGCTCGACGGCCTTCTTCTCGACCGGCTTGGCGAGGGGCTTCGCGTTCTTCGCCGAGCCCTTGTCCACCTCGTACTTGTCGATCAGCTTGCCGCTGGTGAAGTCGTAGACCCAGCTGTTCCCGCCGTTCCTGCCGTCGATGACGACGAACTTCACGCGCTTCCCGTCCTGGACGAGCTTGTACGTCCAGCCGTCGTTGGTCGTGGTCGGGTGCTTCAGGTCGATCGTCCCGAGGAGGTTCCCGTTCGGCATGGAGATCTCGACGCGCTTGCCGTTCGGGCCGTCGATCAGCTTCGCGTTGCGCCCGTCGGGCATGGCGACCTGGACGACGTTCTCCTTCTTCTCCACCGGCTTCGGCTTCTCCACCGGCTTCGGCTTCTCGACCGGCTTGGTCGCGCCCTCGATCCACGAGGTGACGGTGCCGTTCGGCTGGAGGACCACGTGCAGGCCGTTGTTCTGGCCGCTGGCGGGCTTGCCGCCCTTGCTGACCAGGGTGTCCAGCTTGACGTCGCCAGCGAAGATCTCGGCCTCGAAGTGCCCCTCACCGATCTTGTAGACCTTGGCGACCGATCCGTCGGCCAGCTTCACGGTCGTGACGTAGGCACGGACCGAAGGCTTCACGGGCGGGGTGGTCGGAGGCGTGGTGGGCGGGGTCGTCGGCGGCGTGGTGGGGGGCGTGGTCGGCGGGACGCTCGGGTCCACCTGCGGCTGCTGCGGGTCGACGGACGGCTGCTCGACGCCGGGCAGGACCTGCGGGTCCGGTACCGCCGGGGAATCCGCGAAGGCGGAGCCCACCGGAAGGGCGAGGACGGCGGCCGCACCGGCCACGACGGCGGCGGTACGGAGGGTGGTGCGACGGTGCGGGCTACGCATGACGGGGCTCTTCTCGTGCTCGTTCGGCTTCGTGGCGGTGGCTACGTCTACGAAGCTACGGAGCCGGTATGTCCGTATTCCATCGGAGATGTAACGGACATCGGCAGACTGCCGCGCAGCCACGTAACCCACCCCGAACCGACCTCGAACCCACCCCTCCCCCACCCTGAGAAGGCCCCCCAGGTACCCCCTAGGGGATGTCACAGCTCAGCCGCAAAGGGGGCTTCTTCCCCCGGCCCGGCCACTCGCCCGCCCGGGAGCGGGTACTTTCGATCACGTGGCTGGATTCAGGATCGGACGCGGCCGGGACAACAACCGCACCCCGCAACAACCCCCGCGGCAGCAGCCGTACGGCTCGCAGCAGGCGCCCCAGGCGCCCGCGCCGTACGGCCAGCAGCCCTACGCACCCCAGCAGTGGCCGCAGCAGGCCGCTCCCGGGGGCCACGGCGAGCCCGAATACTTCGACCCGCACGGCGGTCACGCCGGTCAGGGCCAAGGTCAGGGCCAGGGATACGGCTACGGCCATCCCCCCGTCCAGGGAGCCGGCGGCCCGAGCGACTCACCCGGGTACACCCAGGCCTTCGCCATCGGAGAGGACCCGTACCCGTACAACCAGGGCGCGACCTACCAGGCGGGCGCGGCCCAGGCCGCCGCCCCCACCGGTCCGCGGCTGCCGTGGAAGGAGCTGATCCGGGGCATCGTGACCCGCCCGGGCCCGACCTTCCTGCAGATGCGCGACTACGCCGTCTGGGGGCCGGCGCTGATCGTGACCTTCCTCTACGGACTGCTCGCGGTCTTCGGCCTCGACGACACCCGCAAGGACGTCATCAACGCCACCCTCTCCAAGGCCGTCCCGATCGTGCTCTCGGCGGGCGTGGCCTTCGTGATCTGCGGCCTGGTCCTCGGCGCCGTCACCCACACGCTGGCCCGCCAGCTGGGCGGCGACGGGTCGTGGCAGCCCACGGTGGGCCTGTCGATGCTGGTCATGAGCCTGACCGACGTCCCGCGCCTGCTGTTCGCCATGTTCCTGGGCGGCGACAACATGCTCGTCCAGATCCTCGGCTGGGCCACATGGGTGGCGGCCGGCGCGCTCTTCACCTCCCTGATCAGCAAATCGCACGACCTGCCGTGGCCGAAGGCCCTCGGCGCGTCGGCGATCCAGCTGATCGCCCTGCTGTCGATCATCAAGCTGGGCACGATCTGACACCCACGCACACACGGAGGGGCCCGCCGCGCACCGCGCGCCGGGCCCCTCCGCACACTCACTCGTTCTCCCCGCCTCAGGCGTCGAGAACCTGTCCCTCACGCTTCACGACGGGCGGTTCGACCGACCAGGGGAAGTTGACCCACTCGTCGGTCTTCTTCCACACGTACTCGCACTTCACGAGCGAGTGGGACTTCTCGTAGATCACGGCGGACCGGACCTCGGCGACGTGCCCGAGGCAGAAGTCGTGCACCAGCTTGAGCGTCTTGCCGGTATCGGCGACGTCGTCGGCGATCAGCACCTTCTTGTCGGTGAAGTCGATCGCCTCGGGCACGGGTGCCAGCATGACCGGCATCTCCAAGGTGGTCCCCACCCCGGTGTAGAACTCCACGTTCACCAGGTGGATGTTCTTGCAGTCGAGGGCGTACGCCAGACCACCGGCGACGAAGACGCCGCCGCGGGCGATGCTCAGGATGATGTCGGGCTCGTAGCCGTCGTCGGCGATCGTCTGCGCCAGCTCCCGCACGGCCCGCCCGAACCCCTCGTAGTCGAGGTTCTCGCGCACTCCGCCGCTCACTCCGTCACTCGCTCCGTCACTCATGCCTCGTGCCTCACCTGGGTCCGGTGGAAGTTCTGGAAGGACCGCGAGGCCGTCGGGCCGCGCTGGCCCTGGTACCGCGATCCGTACCGCTCGCTCCCGTACGGGAACTCCGCGGGCGAGCTGAGCCGGAACAGGCACAGCTGCCCGATCTTCATACCCGGCCAGAGCTTGATCGGCAGCGTGGCGAGGTTCGACAGCTCCAGCGTCACGTGCCCGGAGAACCCCGGGTCGATGAACCCGGCGGTCGAATGGGTCACCAGCCCCAGCCGGCCGAGACTGGACTTCCCCTCCAGTCTGGAGGCGATGTCGTCGGGCAGCGAGATGACCTCGTAGGTCGACGCGAGGACGAACTCACCCGGGTGGAGGATGAACGCCTCGTCCCCCTCGGGCTCGACCATCCGGGTCAGGTCGCTCTGCTCGACAGCGGGGTCGATGTGGGCGTAGCGGTGATTCTCGAAGACCCGGAAGAACCGGTCGAGACGTACATCGATGCTGGAGGGCTGCACCATCGACTCGTCGAAGGGGTCGATGCGAACCCGTCCGCTGTCGATCTCGGCCCGGATGTCTTTATCAGAGAGAAGCACGTCCCGAGGATACGCAGAGCGCGCGGGCCGCCCCAATCGAGGCGGGTCCCCGCGCGCCGGTGTCTACCGCTTCGGCGCCGCTCCCACGGGCACGGCGTGCCGCAGCCGCGCACAGCGCGGGCACCGCAACAGCCGCCCCGGCCCGATCCGGCCGGCACCGAGGTGCTGCAGCGGGAACGAAGCGGTGCTGAACACGTGCCCTTCGGCACAACGGACGACGGTGTGCTCCATCGAGTCCCTTTCCCCAACCAGCCGTACTGCGATGAATCGCCACATTAGGGGATGAACAAGACCCACTCCAGCCGCCGCTCCGCACGCACACGGTACGCCCCAACTCCCGCCCCCACGACCCTCCGTACACCCCGTACGCGACACCACCCCCGGGACGAATTCACCAGGGGAAGATCATGGGGTAGGGTGAGAAACGATAGCGCTCCAGGCAACTGGGCCACTATGCGGATGTAGTTTAATGGTAGAACATGAGCTTCCCAAGCTTATAGCGCGGGTTCGATTCCCGTCATCCGCTCTTGCAAGAAGGCCCAGGTCACCGACCTGAGCCTTCTTCGTTGTCTAGACCTCTCACCCCTCGCCGTGCCCTCCGCGTGCCCCAACTCGCAGGAACGCCCTGCTCGGAGGGCTTTCCACGCACCGCCTGCACCACTCGGACGCGGAACCGTCTCGGATCGCGAGACGCATTTAATGTGACCTGCACCACATGGGCGCTCGGATTCGCCCGTTCGCAACCCTGAAGGCAGCCCTCAACAAGCACACTTCCGCCGCCAAGGCGGCGTCGCGCGCCCGTCGCCCCGGGCCTGCGCTCCTGTCTGAGCCCCGCTCCAGCCCGGGGCGCCGGCCGCGCGCCAACGTGGCTAAGGGCTTGATGGGGGGCAGCTGGGCCAGGCAGTCATCCGCAGGCAAGAACAGATGCCTCCGGCGGGGGCGCTCAGGCTCCGGGATGGCGGGGGCTCAGTGGGCGAGTGCCGGCCGGTGGGGTGTAACCGGTGGGGACTCCCATCCCCGTCTACCGTCGACACAAGCAGAGCCGAGCAGACACGGCACCGGGCGTCCAGGTCGTTCGTACAGTGGCGCGCTCCACCCGGACGCCGAGCACCGCGCCGGCTCCACGGTGAGTGGGTCGACGGCAGACGGGATGGGAGTTGAGGTGATCCTGTGCGTCAGACGAGGGGGCCAACCCTCATGGCTTCTAGTCGAATCGGAAACCGAAGAGTCCTCCCTCATCGCCTTCGTCGGTCAGCCGAGTATCCAAGATATACGGATCGGCATCGAAGGCCCCATCGCTTTGCGTTTCCACAGTTGCAAGGAAGTCTGAGTTGAGCGTCACAATATACTGAAATCCATGCTGTTCAGCCAGCCTCGCGCCGATATTGAGGCATGAGGCGACCTGCCGCCCATCGATAGCATCGAATAGGTGACTGTCATGAACCAGCACCCGCGGCGCCCTCTCAGCATTAATCGCTGCAATTTCACAGACAACGTCAAGCATGAAAGTCTCAACACTCCGGACGCCGACACTTGCATCGCCTGAAATCCTTGTCTCAATACCGAGAAGGCCTTTCGGGGTAAGCGAAACCAAAAGCGATGCTTCACGATCTGTATAGATCTCTGCACCAAGCTCGCTGAAGAGCAAGATAGATTCGTCGAGCTTCTCTTCGCGTTCGTTCATTTCGATTCGAACGGAAGTAATAAGCTCGGCTGTCCGAAGTTTGACAGTGTCATTAATCGTGCTGATCGAATTAGCGTCCTCGAGTCGCCTCTCCAAATCGGCAATAGCCGCTTCCTGCTTAGCGAGATCGCGCTGCACGCTCATAAAGGTATCGAGCGCCACGGTCTCTTCGAGTATCTGCATAACCTGCGACCTCGAATTGTCGAGCGATCGACGTTCAGTGTCAATATTGCTCAGGCGGGTTTTAACCGCTTGAAGTTCTTGCTCCAAGAATGAGCGGCGATTTCTCACCACAGACTCATGGAAAGCCGCGACTTCGTCGTACCTCCTACTTACCGTGTCTGGCAATACGAGACCGATCTCGGAATAAACGCGAGCGAGTTTTGCTACCAGATCGCTGCTTTCAGACGCCCCTATTTCGTCACGCAAGGTGTCGTCAATCTCGCGCGACCTACGCTGGAGAGCCAGGGCTTCATCGTTGAGCCTCTGAATTGAAGCGCTCAGATGGTCAGCTTCTTGTTGATGGCTGGCATACTGCTCGTCAACTTTGAACGATCGAATGCTAGATTGCATCCGATCCCTCTGGCGGCGTGCTGTCGCGAGCTGAGCACGGAGGGCTGGCTCATCAAGCGAGAGATGTGCAATTGCGCCATCCTTAACTGCCTTACGGATGGCTTTGCCCTGTTTGGTGAGGCGGTCTAGGTCGCCAGCCTTCCCCAAAATCTCCGGAGATAGCCCCAACATAAATCCGATCCTAACACCGGATTCCCAGTCAGCTTCGGCCTGGTGGCCTTTAATTGGATTTCCGAAATAGGTGCGAATAAGCTGGCCCCAAAGCTGACCAGCGGTCGGGCGATTCACATCCGCAGGAATATGGAAGACGTGGCGAGCCAGCAGGCGCCGCCATTCGTCAACGTGAAGATCGTGAGACCCATCAGTCGCCGACCAGCCGGACACGGCTACTCGCGTGGTCGGAGAAATGGAGCGAGTGACAGTCACTGTTTCGCACGGTCCGCCGCCTCTCGGGGGGAGGCTGAGATTGGCCGTGAATTTGTGACTAGACAATTCGGGCGCCTTGAAATCAGATGGCAAATCGCCACCCAAGACGTACCGCAAAATCTTGACGAAGCTCGTCTTTCCGATACTGTTGCGGCTGTCGCCCTGCTCCGATGCTTCTGTTCGATCCGCAACGAGGATATTCAACCCATTGCGAAATGTGAGGGTTCTGAACCGGGCGTCAGATGAAGTGAGACTGCTAATAAACACGGGCGGTCCTGATGTATCCGTCATCCGACACGTCCACAACCTTCATGGCGTAAAGGGCTGCAAGTGCGAGAGAGAACCAGTCGAATGTGATTCGATGGGCTCGATTTTCGGCGGCCTGGCGCGTATTATATCTCTCCCACAAGGCCGATACTGACATTGGGTCGCGGAGGTCCTCAAGAATCTCCGAACCGATCGTCATTAGGGCGCGTCCGGAGGACACCCCCTTAGTTGGCAAGAGCATCAGAGGTTTCCCCTCCGGGCGCAGTGCCTCCCGGCGGAGGCATTTCGAAAATGTGGCACGAATCAAAGAAGTATGAAACCACCGCGAAAGCGGCGTTGGCACGCTTTCCGTCCATTCGGAAATTGGCGCCTGCCACGGACACGTAGAGCCGCTCAAGAATCTCCGCAGGCTCTCCCGTAACGGCCCTTGCATCCCTGTACAGGGAACGGAACCTCTCGCCCTGCGCATCGTAGAGACCGGGATCCGAAGAATCTGCGTACCAGCGATCTATACGCGGGGCCAATAGGCGCCCTGAATTAAACTCCAGGCGGCTCGCTTCGGGGAGCTCGTTGAATTCCATTTTGGTGGGAGGAACCGGCAAGACGCTGCCGCCGATCTCGGTGGTCGAATCGGCGGTTCCGAGAGATTCGAGGAGCGGAAGAAGATCCGCTAGTTCCACGTTCTCGATCCCGGGTGCACCAGGGAAGAGGGAGTCGAGTACCTCGACATCGAGTGTGCCGACTACGTCGGTCCAAAGCCTTTCCGAGTTAACGGCTCGGATGGTCAGTGGCCTCTCGCTACTGGGACCATGTGCCTGCTGAAGCTTGGTAATGCACCTCAGCGCCTCCGGGCCCATCGGTGCATTTGTGATGAATTTCCACGTGTGGAAAGTATCCCACTGGTCTGTTCCACGCTCGAAATCCGAGTCAATCTTGTTAGCTAGTTCGCGCTCGGCATTGCGCTTTGGCCTCTGTCCATAGCAGGCGTAGAAGATCGTCCCAGACTCGGCAAGGCCATCGCAGCCACCATCTCCGAGGGATCCCGACGGGGCCGGGTTCAAGAAGTCGTCATGGAATCGAGCCAAGACTGAGGAAACATATGTTTCGAAGGCAGTTCCAGATTGAAAACATGCCTGCTGATGACGGAAGTGATACCAGTCGCGCCAGTTCGGCGTAAGTAGCACCATCGCCTCCGTCGTTGTCATAGCGCCCCATCGCGGGTCGCGTCCATCCAGGCTACCGCCGCACGCCTCGGGTTCGACCTGCTATTTGGTGAACCCTGCAGTCCGCACCCACCATGTAGCTCGTCTGAGCGTGCAGGCGAAGTAAGGGCCGACAGCTAGCCAAGTATCGGCTCCTCCGGCGGTTCGATACCAGGTCTGCGGCTGGTGAAGCTGAGCGGTCGGGAGGCCCCATGTGCAGGAAGCCGTAGCGCCGCGGGGCCTTGTCGGACAGTGCGGCCTATATGTGGACGCAAGCGACTGCGCAGCGCGCCATCAACGCTCTGATCTGTGAAAACACCCCAAGATCACGGGGCCTCCGGAACCGTGTGTTGAACCCGTCGTAGGTCGCGGCCGGGACAGGTCTGGGCCGTCTATGGGCCGTCGGAGGGCGGCCGAGGGCGACTCGCAATGACCAATGACGGTTCCTCAGATGCTGGCTGGGGCAGGAGCTGTAGAAGGTCTCCCTGGCAGGCTGAGGCGGGCATGACTTCCACACTGCTCGCGGGGCCAAGTTGGCAACGGCGCGGCACTCCCCCCTACGAGCTCGTAACACGATCATGAATCGTGTTTCTTGAGGCGTCTCCAGCAGATGAGACTGCAGGCGAGGGAGACGAACGCGTCGTGGAGTTCGGTGCGGCGTTCCCAGCGGACGGCGAGGCGTTTGAACTGATGGAGCAGGGCGAAGGTCTGCTCCACGACGTAGCGGAGCTTGCCCATGCCCTTGATGTTCGGTGCTCCCTTGCGGGAGATGACCGGCAGGATCCGGCGTTTACGCAGCTCTTCCCGGTTGGGGTTGGAGTCGTAGCCCTTGTCGCCGAGCAGAGCGTCCGGGCGCCTTCGGGGACGGCCGGGGCGGCCCGCCACTGGCGGGATGCCGTCGACCAGGGCGAGGGTCTGGGTGACGTCGTTGACGTTCGCCGCGGTCGTGATGACCTTGAGCGGGGTGCCGCGTCCGTCGCAGATCAGATGGTGCTTGCTGCCCGTCTTCCGCCGGTCGACCGGCGACGGACCGGTGTCGGCTCCCCCTTTTTCGCGCGAATGTGAGAGCCGTCCACGCAAGCCCTGGACCAGTCGAGCCGGCCGGCCCCGTTCAGCTCGGCGAGCAGGATCCGGTGCAGCTGGTCGAAGACCCCGGCCTGCTGCCACCGCTCCAGGCGCCGCCAGCAGGTCTGTCCCGAGCCGAACCCCAGCTCAGATGGCAGGAGTTGCCAGGCAATGTCGTTGGAGAGGACGTACAGGATGCCCTGCAGACACAACCGGTCTGCCACCGGCCGCGGCCCTGGCGACCTCGTCGGCCAGGGCGGCAGCAGCGGCTCGATCAGTGCCCACAAGTCGTCGTCCACGATCCACGGCCGAGTACTCACACACTCACGAACGGCCGAATCATCACACCGGTTACGCCCGACCAGGGCATCTCACCAAGATCCTGTTACGAGCTCTACGCCCCTGAATGCCACCGAAGCCACTCCCCGCCGAAGTGCAGGCGAACCTACCCCGACTCAGCAGATGATCACGAGTGGTGACAAGTAGGTGACGCGTTGTCAGTGGCGGGTGCTTTCATGGATCCGGTGCGCAGGGAGGCGCATCACGACTGGTGGGGGGATGCAGCTGTGCCCTGGATCAATGAGTACTTCCGGGCAGACGGCACTCGGGTCAAAGGCCATGGCCGGCTCCCTGCCGGGGCACGGCGGGAGACCGCGCTGCTCGGCCTGATCGTCGCCGGAGTGATTGTCTTCGGGAACGGAACAACATCTGCGGGGGCCGGTGCAGGCTCGGGTCAGGAGTTACCCAGGCCGCAGTCGACGGTGGTCTATCCGATCAAGTGGCCGGCCTGGCGGAACCAGCAGGCACCGCTGCCGCAGCCGACAGTCTCGTATCCGATTATCTTCCCCAGCGCAGGGAGCGGCCGGTGACCCGCCGCCCCGCTCGACGCCGGCCGAACCGAGGCAGTCGGCCGCGTAAGCAGAAGGGCTCCGACTTCCAGTTCTTCTTGATGATCGGCCTGGTCGGCGTTTGGGCATCCGGCTTCCTCATGTCGGTGCAGTCCTGGTTGGCCGACCACCTTTGGGTCCTCGCTCTCCCGGTCGCAGCTCTAGCGGGCGCGATCGCCGTGGGGATGCACCTGCAAAAGGAGCGAGCCCGCCAGGAGGCCACCCGAGCCCAGGGACTCCGGTACCTGGTGGAGCACCTGGACGGCCTGCACTACACCCAGTTCGAATACGCCGTGCGAGACCTACTCCGTCGAGACGGCTGCCAGGACGCAGAGCAAGTCGGTAGAGGTGGCGACCAGGGAGCCGACGTAAAGGCCACGGACCCCTTCGGTCGACGTTGGGTGATCCAATGCAAGCACCGCAAGGACGGCTGGTCCGGGTCCGCGGTCGGCACCCCCGACCTCCAGCGCCTCAACGGCACCGGCCGCCAGATCCACAACGGCGACGTGATCGTCATGCTCACCAACGGCCGCTTCTCCAAGAAGGCCCCCGGCTTCGCCAAGTCCCAGCGCCTCCACCTGGTCGACCGCCACCTCCTCGCCCAGTGGGCCAGCGGGTCCCGCCCTCTCTGGGAACTCCTCCGCGCCGTCCCGCCGCCCCGAAGGCCAACCTCGCCCCCTTGATGCTCCTGTCGAGCTTTAGGAACACGTTGGAGCTGGCCTCGTTCTGTCGGTTCGGCGCAGCGTGAGCGGGGCGAGATGGCACCAATGCTGCATCCCGAGGGTGAAGGGCCAGGTCCGTGAGCCAGACAGGTGCGTCGCCGCCGGGGCGTGAACTGGCTCTCGCTGTCAGTGCGATAAGCAAGACTTCCCACGTGAAAGGAATAGCTGTCCTTGCCGTGCTGGGTGCCGTCTGGTTTTGCTGGGTCAATCCCAGGGTCCGCACGTGGCTCCGTAGCCGAGTCGTCGCGCCCACCTACGGTCGAATACTCGCCGATGTACGCAGGCGACGCCGCGCGCTTGCGCGTGAAGAGGCCGTGCCGCTGCTGGCTGATGCGCGCACGTTGCTGCCAGCCGCCGTCGGGGACCGCGTCCCTGAGCACCGGGGGCTGACACCGTCATGGATCGTCAGATGGTGGTACGCCCAGCAGGTCGCCGTACCGGCCACCATTGCCGCAGCTCTCGTGCTGATCTTGCTTGCCTGGAACACAGACCGAGCCTCTGCCGTTTCTTCTACCTCCGAGTTCTACGTTGGCCTGGCCCATCGGGTGATCAACCTGCGTGAACAGGTTCCGGAAATGGTCCGGTCGTGGCGTACCCCCGGTGACGTGGTCGCCGATCTCCGCTGGCCTGCAGTGATAGTGCTCCTGCTGCCCGTTATCCCGGTGATCCTGCGATCCACTCACTCGCTCTCCGAAGGTAGGGAACAGCGCGAGGCTCGCGAGAAGAAGGCAAGGAGCCGTCCAGGTGGGGCAGCTGACTACATCGCGTGCTGGCCGGTCGTAGCCCTCACGGTGATGGCCGTACGGTGCGCTAGGGCCCACCAGCGATGGCTGGAGGGCACTGGTGGTGATGCCAATGCCCGGGTCTCCTTGCGGTCGATCGAGCGGGTGATCTGGCAGGCGCACCGGGTTCGCCACGGCAAGATCCGTAACCATCACAAGCGAGCGGTCCAGAATCACGCGGCTCGCGTCGTAGGTGCGCTACGCCGAGTTGAAGCCGAGCAGGATGTTGATCCCGTAAGGGCACTGTCGGAACTCACTGTCATGCTGGTCACGATCGCTGAGCGCTATGCCGAGGGACGCGTGGGCTGTCTCCTGGATGAATCGCAGATCGGCGAGGTCGAGCACGTCATGCCACGCGAGCGTCTCCGGATGCTCGTGATCGGCCCTGTGCTCGTTGCCGCAATGACGGCCGGGGCGCTGGCGGGCATCCCCGACGGCGCCCTCGTTGCACTCCTGCCGGTCGTGATGGTCACCCTGGTAGTCGGCATCTACAGGGGCAAGGCCCCCGGACCGTCAGACTTGGCCGACCTCTACATCCCCCGGTAGGCATCGGGCTGCGGTCAGAGTCTTTGGACATGGCGTTGATGGCCCAGTCGGGGCCGTGGCGGCATTGTGCCCCCACGGCCCCTAATCGTCAGGCCCCTCGAGCCTGCCTTGATTGGACTTTCGGCTTCTCACGGGCCGCTCGGACCCGTGCGTCGATGCCGCCGGCGACCTCCTGCTGACGTTCGTCGTCGGAGTGCTGATAGATCATCGCGGCCTTCTCCGAGGACTGGCCGGCGCGGACCATCGTGTCCTTCAGCGTGGCGCCGGACTGCGTGGAGAGGGTGTGGCCCGTGTGGCGCAGGTCGTAAAAGCGGAAGTCCTTCGGCAGGCCGACCTTGGCGCGAGCCTTGGCCCACTTGCGGCCGAATGACGTGCGCCGGAACGGCGCTCCCTTCTCCCCTACGAACAGCAGCCCGTCAGGCTCCTTCTCCGCGAACCAGTCCAGGTGCCGCTTGACCTCCATATAGAGGAAGGCCGGCAGGTGGATGGTGCGGACGCCCGCCGCCGACTTGGTGTCGCCCTCGACGCGGCGGCCGGTGTTCAGCTCCGGGGCCGCCTCCGTGATCCGTACGGCGAGGGGATCCAGGCTGACCGAGGTCCGGCGCAGGGCCGCCTGTTCCTCCGGCCGCATCGGCCCGTAGGCGCAGAAGTAGACCATCAGCCGCCAGCGCGGGCCCATGGCCTCGGCCAGCGCGTCGACCTGGGCGACGGTCGCGGTCGAGCGCTCCTTCGCCTGCTCGCTGCCCGCGCCCCTGATGCGGCACGGGTTGCGGCGGATCAGCTCATCGTCGGTCGCCGTCTCCATGATGGCCTTCAGCAGCCGGTAGGACTTGGCGACCGTCGTGGCGCCGGTGGCGGAAAGCCGCTCGGCCCGCCAGGTCCGCACGGCCGGCGGGGTGATCTCGTCCAAGTCGAGGTCGCCGAAGCCGGGGAGGACGTGCAGGCGAAGGAGGCGGCGATACAGCTCGTCCGTGGTGGCGGCCAGGCCCCGCTCGTCGACCCACTTATGCGCGTATGCCTCGAAGTTGACCTTGCCCACGTCGGGGTCGGTCCAGTGGTTGCGCTGGATGTCCGCCTTGGTGAGGGTGAGCCAGTCCTGCGCGTCGGTCTTCGTCGCGAAGGTCTCCGGGGCAGTACGACGGCTGCCGTCGGGCGCCCAGTAGCCTGCCAACGACCGGACGGGAGCTGGCGGGTGCTGCCGAATTCACGCCGTCGCTGCGGCTTGCGGGGCGCCATCAGGCCGCCTTCCCGAAGCGGGAGCGCGCTTCGCGGAGGGTCGGGACGGTGCTCGCGTCGATGTACGCGGCCAGGACGCTGTCGGCGATGCGGACGTGCTTGCCGAACTTGGCGTAGCCGATGCGGCGTTCCTGGATGAGGCGCCGGATGAAGCGGACGCCGGTACCGAGGCGCTCGGCGGCTTGCTCCACGGTGAGGAAGGTGTCGGGGGTGGTCACCTCCTTCGCGGTGCGGGGCCGCTGGGCGGAGGCGTGGGGTATCGCCGTGTGGCGCAAGCAGTGCTCCGTATCTGGCCGCGGCTGAAAGAACTTGGGTGCGGGGGCGGCAACCCCCTGAGAGCCGGACCGGTTCGTCGTTCAGGGATGGGATGGGCCATACGGGCCGATGGCCTGGGGGTTTGCGGGCCCAGGCCGGGCCGGTGGAGCGGTCGGCGGCTACGAGGCCGGCGGCTGACGCGTTCGCGGCCGAGTTCCTGACACCTCAGTCCAGCATCCTGCCCCTGTTGCCCAGGCGGATGGATATCGCTCGGCTGGCGGAGCTGCGAGGGGTCTGGGGGGTCTCCCTCCAGTCGCTCGTCTACCGATGCCGTGAGCTGGGACTGATTTCCGACGCCACCGCCAGCAGGACATACCAGCGTCTGCGCGCGCTCGATGGCCAGCCCGGCTTCACGCCGGAATCGGTCTCGAACTTCTCCGGTGAGCAGCCCTCGCTGCTCGGTCAGGCCTTCGACTTGGCGGCCAAGGAAACGAATCTCTCGGTGTCCGAGCTGGCACATGAACTGGCCTGGGCCAACAGGCGCGTTCGAGATCTGCTCGGCGTCCAGGAGCAACGGCCCGTACTCCACCTCGTTCAGTAGCCCGAAACCTCAGAGCATCGGCACGGTGTTCTCCGACTGCGCCGCGCCTCAAGGACGTTCGGCCTCGGTACGGATGTCTGGGGCCAGGAGTTCGACCGCCTCCAGCCAGGGGAAGCGGTCGGCGCCTCCGCCGGACTTGGGAGGGTGGGGCTGGTAGCTGCTGACCAGGACTCCCATCTCGCGGAGCTCGGCCAGGCTTCTCTGGTACGCCCGGTGAGCGGCGAGGGCGCTGTTCACGTACGGAAGGACCACGGTCGGGACTCCCATGCCGGTGGCCTCGCACAGGATGCCGAGGGCGAGGTTGTCCGCGAACCCGGCCGCCCACTTGTTGACCGTGTTGAAGGTGGCCGGTGCGACGGCGATGGCGTCGGCCGGCGGGAACGGCCTTGCCTCGCCGGGTGAACGCCACGCCGAGCGGATCGGGTACCCGGTCTGGGCCTCGACAGCCGCGGCGTCCAGGAAGCCGAGCCCCTGAGGTGTGGCGACCACACCCACGTCCCAGCCCCGCTCCTGTGCGGCGCTGATCAGTCTGCCGACATCGTCAGCCACCCCGGCCGCGCAAACGACGACGTACAGGAAGGGCTTGCGCTGCGGCTCGGTCACGCGGGTACTCCCAGTCGGCGGCTGAAGTGGTGGAGCTCTGGCAGCGTACGACGGCGGTCCCGGGCGGCCATGTCGGCGACCAGTTCGCGGACGGCAGGACGGCGTACGTCCTGGGCGGCGCAGGTCTCGGCGATCCGCAGGGCCTGATAGCCGTCGGCGAGACGACCCTGCTGGGCGTAGGCCCGGGCGGTCTCGATCCAGAGGGCGGCTCGGCGCTCGGGTACCGGGATGTGGCGGCGCATAAGCGGGCGGGCCGCGTCGAGGGCGATGCCGGCGTCACCGAAGGACACGGCGGCGCTGATTTGGTGCAGCGTGACGTTGGTCGGGCTGAAGTTGGCCCAGACGTCCGGCTGGTCCAGAGTGATGTACTGCGCGACCTCTTTCGCTTCGGCGACGAACTCGCTGGTCGCGGCTCGGTCGCCGGCGCGGCTCGCGGCCGTGACTCCGCGAAGCAGGAGCAGGCCGAGGACGGCGAGATGGTGCGGAGAGCGGCGGTCGTACGAGCCGGTGAGCTGGGAAGCGGTGTGCTGGATCAGCGTGACCGCCTGGCGAGCGTGCTGCTCACGCACCAGGACGTGCGCCTGGAGCCGAACGCTGGCGGCGAGGACGAGCGGGTCACCGAAGCGCTCCGCCTCGGCCATGGCCCGGCCGACGGCGAGCCACGCCGTACCCGCGTCTCCCCGCTTGAGGAAGAGGCTGGCCGAGGTCTGGTAGGCAGTGGCCAGGAAGCGGGACACCTCCTCCGGCTGCCCTGAACTGCGGGCCGCTTGGCGCAGATCCGTGATCAGGCCGGGAAGCGTTCGCTCCAGCTCCGCGTAGTCGCATGTGGTCAGAAGCCGCCGCACGTTCATGGCTCGCTGCCGAAGCTGTTCCGCGGAGGGTGACTCGGTCGTCGAAGCCGGCGGTGCGCCGGGAAGCAGAGCCTGGACCAGGGCCGGATGCGCCGCCGCCACGGGTACGGGGGTAGCGAGCATGGTGACACTGGCGGCAAGCAGGGTACGGCGGCGCAGCATGTCCTCGGTCTCCGGATCGTCGGGCTCGGCTTCCAGGGCGGTCTCCGCCAGCCCGAGGTGGGCCGGCGGGATCCGCAGGACGCGGGCTACTTCTCGGAGGACTCGGATGTCCTCGGTTCCGCGCCCGCCCTCCAGGCGGCTGATCTTCGACTGGTGGTAGCCCAGATCGGCGGCCACGTCCGCTTGTGAGCGGCCCCGTAAGACCCGCGCTTGGCGGAGCAGCTCACCGATGCGGTGTGCCTCGCCCTGTGTGTCGGCCATCTGCGCCACGGCCCCTTCTGCCGAGACCGATCCTGCCTGCTCAACCGAGCCTAGCGGCAGGGAACTTGCCCGCCATGCACAACCTGCATAAGCAATGCAGCGCCCGCACAGGACATCGCGGAGCCCGTCCACGAACCGGTTGCCTGGTGGAACCGCACCCCTCCAGGAGGAGTTGATCGTGGCACTCACCCAAGCCTCTGCATCGAACCCTGAGGTGATCGCCGTACGCCCTGGGAGCCCGCTGTCCGGCTCCGTCAGCGTCGACGGTTCCAAGAACGCCGCCCTGCCGATGCTGGCCGCAGCGGCGGCCGTGCGACGGACGGTTCAGCTGGACAACGTCCCGGCCAGCGCCGACGTCCAGTCCATGCTGGCACTGCTCCAGGGAGCCGGCTGGCATGTCGCTCAGGCCGTCGGGCAGCAGGGCTGCCTGCTGGTCATGGCACCGGAGACCCCACCCACTGCTCCCGATCTGGGCCGTGCCGCGGGTATCCGGGCCTCCTACTACCTGGTGCCCGCCCTTCTCGCCCTACAGGGCAGCGCCCGGCTGCCCTGGCCCGGTGGCTGCCGGATCGGGGAGCGCGGGATGGACCTGCACTTCAAGGTCTACGAGGCGTTCGGCGACCGCGTGACCGTCCAGGACGCCGGTTACATGGTCGAGGCCGGTGAACGGCGCACCGGCGTGGTCTCCCTCGCACTGCCCTTCCGGTCGCGCGGCGCGACGATCGCCGCCGTGCTCCGTGCGGTCGTCTCCGGCCGGGCCTTGCGCCTGGGTCTGCCGAACCTGTCGCCGGAAGTCCTCGCTGTGCTGGACGCCCTCAGCTCGGCGGGTTGGGAGGCCCGGGTCAGTGAGCAGGTCCTCGACCTCACGACCGCGGTGGTCCCCGCCGAGATCCCCGCCTGGCGAGTACCGGGCGACAAGATCGAGGCGGGGACCCTGGCCTGTGCCGTGGCCGCCACCGGGGGCAACGCTCGGATCGAGGGCATCCGCGGGCGCGACCTCGTGCCGTTGCAGGCCGCGCTCCAGCGTCTGGGCATCCCTACCTCAGTCCGAGACGAGGCCCTCCTCGTTGACGGCGGAAACGCCCGGCCGACAGGTCAACCCTTGCGGGCCATCGCTACCCTGTCGCCGGGCGGCCTGGACGCGGACTTCGAGCCCCCGCTGATGGCCCTCGCCCTGAGCCAGCCCGGCACGCACCTGTTCGCCGATTCGATCAACCCGGGCCGCCACGGCAACCTGCTTCCTCAGCTGGCCAGGCTCGGCGCCAAGATCGAGGAGATCTCGCCCACCGAGTGCCGGCTGACCGGGCCGCAGCGCCTGACCGGCGCCGGTGTCGAGGCCACGGACATCCGCACCGGATCCGCCCTGATGGTCGCCGCTCTGACCGCCCGCGGGGTCACCACCCTCGGCGGTGTCGACCAGCTCCGGCGAGGCCACGCCGACCTGCCCGGCAAGCTCCTCCACCTCGGCGCCGACATCTGCGAGGTCACCCCATGACCACGAGCCGTTCGGTGCGCCAGATCATGGCCACCACCGACGTCCACTCCGCCCTCGGCGCGGGCGACCTGCTGCTCGGCCACCTTCACCAGTCGCGAGCGGACAATCTCCTGGTCGACTGCGGTGACTTCTTCGAGGGCACCGGCTACTACCGGCTTGGCCAGGGCGCCCTGGAACGGGAGATCCTGCTCGGCCTGTACGACGTCATCGCACCGGGGAACCACGGCTGGCCGCATTACTTCGAGCCGGTGCTCCGCCGAAGGACCGTGTGCGCGAACACGGTCGACGCCGCGAGCGGCAGCGCCCTCTTCCAGCGCCTGCGCATCGTGGAGGTCGCAGGTCGGCGTACGGCCGTCACCGGGGTGATCGGTCTCCAGGCGTTCGACTCGATCCCCGTCGGCCAGCGGTCCGGACACCGGGCAACCGACCCGGTGCAAGCGCTGCGCGAACTGATGCTCGCGCACCACCACGAGGTCGACTCCTGGGTGCTCCTCAGCCACTCCGGATTCGAGGAAGACCTCAAGCTCGCCGAAGCCTGTCCCTTCCTGGACGTCATCTTCGCGGGCCACTGCCACAGCCGGCACACGGGCCCTGCCCGCGTCGGCAACACCGTCGTCCTCAAGGGCCGCGAACTCGCCGTCGGCTACGCCATCGCGGCGCCCGGTTCCGTCGGCTGGGTCGGACGTACGGCCCTGTTCCCAGACTCCGCCGAGGCCGTAGCACCGGACCTGCCGCTCGAGCTGGCCTCCTTGCGGGACCGCATGGCCACGGTCGAGGCCCAGCTGGCAGAACCCCTCGGACGGATCGCGAAGCCCTACCGGAATCACCAGCTCGACCGCCGGGCCCTCCTCCAGGCCGTCGCCGACCGGCTCCACAGCGGACTGGGCAGGGAGGCGGTCGTTCTGAACGAGACCACCGTTCGCACGACCCTGCTCGGCGAGGTCCTGACCACGGGTGACCTGCTCACCATCGAGCCATTCGCGAACACCCTGGTCGAGGCCCGCGTCGCGCCGGCCCACCGCCACGATCCCGAGGCCCTCATCGCGCACCTCGCCGAACGGGTCGGCCCACTCGTCACCTCCCCCGACCCCCTTCCGGCCGGGCTGACGAGCGTGCTGACCACCGACTACTTGGCCGACAGCTGCCTCGACGGCCGCACCCACCCCGCCGGCCTCGTCCTCGGCTCGGCGATCCGGAGCATGCTGACGAACGGAGACGACCAGTGATCCTGACCGGCCCCGAGATCACGTCCGCGTCGCAGGACGGGCGGTTGCGCATCAGTCCGTTCCTGCCCACCCAGGTCAACCCGAACAGCTACAACGTCCGCCTCGGACCGGTCCTTCTCACCTACACGGAGGAGGTCCTGGACTCCCATCGCCCCAATCCCACGCGCCGCATCCAGATCGGTGACGACGGGTACACGCTGCAGCCCGGCGAGCTCTACCTGGGGCACACCCAGGAGGAGGTGGGCTCCGACTGCTTCGTCCCGCTGCTGTTCGGCCGTTCCTCCGTGGGCCGCCTCGGCCTCTTCGTCGAGATCACCGCACCGATCGGGGACATCGGGTTCCACGGCCAGTGGACGCTGATGCTCACCCCAACCCGTCCCGTCCGTGTCTACGCCGGGATGAGGATCGGGCAGATCATGTTCTTCGTCTCCGAAGGCGCGGTAGACCTGTACGCGGGCAAGTACCAGGCGGCCTCCGGTCCCCAGTCCTCCGCCTACTGGCGCGACCTCGACGCGTCGGAGGCGGCGTCGTGATCCTGACCGGACGTGCCATCGCCGCCGCCCACGCCGCGGGCCACCTCGCCATCGACCCGTACGACCCGAGGCGCCTCTCCCCTAACGCGTACGACTGGCGACTGGGAAGCAACCTCCGGGTCTGCGAGGGGGACCTCGACGCCGCCGCTCCCACCGCCTTCCGCGAGCTCGCCCTCCCCGACGACGGATACGTCCTGGAGCCCGGCCACCTCTACCTCGGCCACACCCTGGAGCGCACAGGCTCCGAGACCTACGCCCAGCTCCTCAACGGCGACCGGACCACCGGATCCCTCGGCATCTGGGTCCACGTATCGGCGCCGCTCGGGCACCAGGGCCACGCGATCCGCTGGACCCTGGAGATCCGAGCCACCCGCCCCGTACGCGTCCGGCCCGGCATGACCTTCGGCAAGCTCGTCTTCCTCCGCACCCACGGCTCCCCCGCCAGCTACCAGCAACACGGCCTCAAGTACCGCACCAGCGAGGGCATCGAGACGTCACGCCTCTACGAGGAGAACCCCGGAGGCCGTCGATGAACGCCCTCGTCGCCACCGCCCTCGACCTGCCGTACCCCAGCCCCGGCGGCAGCGTCGAACTCTTCCTCGACCTCTACACCGGCGCACAACCCGCCATCCCCGCCCGTGCCTTCATGCTCGCTCCCGACGGTCCCCGACCCCGCACGCCCGCCGGCCTCAACCTCCTCCACGCTTCGGGCAAGTCCATCAGCGGACCCGCCTTCAGCCGGTACATCACGAACCTGCGCCACGCCATGGCGACCGCCATCGACCCGCGTCAGATCGGCATCCTGCACCTGCACCACCTCGCCTTCGGCGCCACCCCCGCTCTCCTGCGGGCGCTGCCCGCCCACCCGCGGATCGCGTTCGTCCACGGAACCGACCTGCTGTATGCCGAGAACCACAGCACCCAGCTCCGCGTCCTGCGCGAGGCCGCCTCCGAAGCCGACGCGATCGTCGTCCCCACCGGTGCCATGGCCGACCGCCTCCTCAAGCTCACTCCCAAGACGGACAGGCGCAAGATCGAGAAGATCCCCTGGGGCGTCCCCGACCACCTCCTCACCAGCCCACCACCCCGGCCCGCCCGGCGCCCCGCCAGCCATCTGCGAGTGCTCTTCGCCGGGCGCCTGAGCTCCGAGAAGGGGCTCGAACCCCTCCTGCAAGCCATCTCGGCCACCCCCTCGGTCGAGCTGAGCATCGCCGTCCCGCGCGCCCAGTTCCACGACCTCACACCGGTCATCCGCCAGCATGGCGTCCACGTCCGTTACCTCGGCTGGTTCCGCCGGCAACAGCTCTGGAAGGTCTTCGCCGACCACGACGTCCTTGCCGTGCCCTCCACCACCCTGGAGGCCATGGGGCTCGTCGCGCTCGAAGCCCAGGCCTGCGGACTCCCTGTCCTCTACCAACCGGTCCCCGGACTCAGCGAAGCCCTCTCCGGCAGTGGCCTGGCAACCGACTTCACCAACGCGACCACCGCAGCCCACGATCTCCACCGCCTGCGCACGACCCCCGGCCTGCTGGAGATGCTCCGGGCATCCGGCCGCACCAACGCCGCCCGCTTCCCTCTCAGCACCACCGTCGCAGCCATCTCCGAGCTCGGCCGACGGCTCGCCTGACCCCGCCTGTGGCGCAGCGGGCACTGCCCTGGCCGCGTCACTAACCTGGCCAGTGGACCACCCGCGACCCACGACGATCGGGAGACCATGACCCACACCAGCGACCGGATCGAAGCCCTCCTGCAGACCGGAGTGCGCGACGAGGTCTACCCCGGCGCGGTGTGGGCGGTCGGGGACGCCGACGGCATCGAGGCCAGCGGAGCCGTCGGCCTCCTCGACCCCACCCAACCGGACGAGCCGATGCGGCTGGACACCGTCTTCGACGTGGCCAGCCTCACCAAGATTCTTGCCGTCTGGTCAACGATCGGCACCCTCGTGGAAGAGGGGAAACTCCAGCTCCACGCTCCCCTGGGCGCCTTCTGGGACGAAGTCGCGGGTCATCCCTTGGACGAGGCCACGACCCATCACCTACTCACCCACACCGCCGGGCTGCCCCTGCGTGCCAACCTCAAGAACCTCTACGGCACCGACCCCCAGGACATCCGCGACGGGGTCCTTCACGAGGCCCTCCACCGCCCGCCCGGCGAAGCCGTCGAATACACCGATCGAGCCGCCCTCATCCTCGGCTACCTCGCCGAGCACCTCGCGGGCCAGCCCCTGGACCAGCTCGCCACCGACCGCATCTGGCGCCCACTAGGCATGACCGGGACCCGCTTCGGCCCCCTCCCCGATGCTGAGGCGGCCCGCTGCGCCCCCACCGAGTACGACGACACCACCGGCACCCACCTCAAGGGCACCGCCCACGACTTCTCCGCCCGTCTCCTCGGCGGCGTCTGCGGCATCGCCGGCACCTTCTCCGTTCTCGACGACCTCGCGCTCTTCCTCCGCCACATGCTCGCCCCCGCCCAGGCCACCTTCGGCCCCACCTGGATCAAGGACTCCCTCCGCCTCCACACCGGCGACCTCACCCCCGCCCGCGGCCTCTTCTGGCACCCCGCCCCCGGCACCGACCCCGCCGAGGACATCTGGGTCCACTACGGCTTCACCGGCACCGGCATGTGGATCAGCCCCAGCCAAGACCGGTGGGCCATCCTCCTCACCAACAAGCTCCGATACAACCGCGACCGCGAACCCCTCGCCGAGATCCGCAACGCCTTCCGGGCTGCTGTGATGCCTACGCATTAACCCAGCGTCCTCCCGGAAGTTGATGCGACCTCGCTGCTGCTGGTGAGGTCACCGGAGGACTTGTACTCGTCTACGCAGTGGTCGGCGCAGCGGGCAAACGAGCATCTTCCCGCTGGCTGTCGTCTCGGTGCGGTTGCCGGAGAGCATCGGGCCGCGCGATCACCAGGGCTCGGCGTTTGGTAATCACGACCCCGCGGTCGCGTAGGTCCTTCAGGACGCGCATCACCGTCTCGCGCGACGCGCCGACAGACCCGGCCAGCTCTGTTTGGGTCAGCGGTACGGCGAGTTCGATTCCCTCCTCGGTTCGGTGACCTACGGTGCGAGCCAGTTCAAGAAGCAGCGAGGCCAATCGCTCACGCACCGTCAGGGAGACGAACTCCTCGCGGCGGCGGTCTGCCGCCCGTACACGGTCGGCGAGGACTTGGAGCAACGGCAACGTCGCCTGAGGAGAACGAGCTAGAAAGTCCCGGAAGGCATCTCCTGACACGGCAACGGCTCGCACGGGTTCCAGGGCGATGACGTTGGCATCACGCGAGCGGCCCGCGAGCACGGCAGCCTCGCCGACGATGTCGCCAGGGCCGTAGAAGTCAAGCAGGGCCTGGTAGCCGTTCGCCGACGAGGCAACAGCCTTCGTCCAGCCATGGGTGATCAGCAAGGTATGGGTGGAAGGATCGGACTGGTGGATCAGCAGGCTACGGGGGGCGACGCGCAGCTCCCTGCCAAGCGCAAGCAGCGCGCTCCGGTCGGCCGACTCGAGCAGACCCAAGTAGGTCGTTCGGTGCACAGCTTGTGCGCTCTCCTCTGCGTCACCGGCTTGAGCGGGCTCCATGGCCCTCGGTGAACGTAGAGAGCTGTAAGAGCGGCTCGATGCGCTCGCGCCGTCGGACGGCGTGTCGAGGCTGTCGGGCTGGCTGCTGCCGCGCATTGCATCCTGTGCTTGGCTGAGAGAGGTCCGGCCTCTCAGCTGACGGGCCCCGGCGGTGCCGAGAGACGACTCCTCCAGCAAACCGTCGAAGTCCTGCTCCATGTCACTCATGGCCGCCGCCTCCTCGCTCGCGCTTGGCCTTGGTCCTCCAGCGATGAAGCAGACCTTCTATGGCCCGCACCGAGGATGCATCCAGCATCTGGCGGATCTCGTCCTGGGTGTAGCCGTCGATGGTCAGGGCCACGGCCGCTCGTGCTGTGGGGTTGTTGATGCTGTTGAGAGCATCCAGGACGCCCAGGTTGCCCAGGACCTGGTCGGCGATGCTCAGACCGCCGGCTATGGGCTCGTAGAGATCTTGTTGCCGCTCGAGGGCCCGGCGGTGACGTTCGCGGGCGGCGCGGTGCCGGCGGAACTCGTTGGGGAAGTCGTACACACATGCCCCCATGAAGTAGGTGGCAATACTGGCGCCTCCCTCGAAGGTCCAGCTTCCTTCGACGAGGGCTCGCTGGCGAAAGCGCGGCAAGGCGGTAGCCACGGTCATATTCGCCAATTCCTCCCTCACGTCGCTGTCCCTGGCCAGTTCATCCAGATCGCGTTCCTGGGGGCTGAGGCTGAACCCTCGATCGGCAACCAGTTGAAAGATGAACCCTGAGTGCATCCAGCCGCGCAGGACTGAAATCCCGTACCGCACGAGTTCCTCGACGAACCGGACGTATTGGGGACCTTCGAACCCCTCCGCGGCAAGGACCTCGACGATCTGCCTGTCGGCCATCCTGCGGTCGATGCTCGCTCTCAGGTCTCGGGATTCCTGGCGGTGCCTGGCGCTCATCTGCCCCAGGTCCGTCCCACACACTAGTGAGCCCAGGTCACGTCGGTCCGACTCGTCTAAAGGTTGTAGGTCCCGACGGGCGCGCGCGGCCGCGGACTGCCCGCCCGCGTCGTCGCCCTGCATCCTGTGTCCCTTTCTTCTTGGCGGCGACCGAGCTGCCCCGGTCGATGACCCCTTGTATGTGCGCCCCACGCAGGCACCCCACGGACTCTCTCAAGGGTCTTTTAAGAGACCGTTCGGTGAAGAGAGTTCGTGGGGGCGCAGGCTTCACTGCACGTAGGAGAGGGCGTCTGACAACCCGAAAATCTAGGAGCCATCGTGAGTTTGCCCGCACCGCCCTCGCCCGAGCCTGGCCCGTTTCTGACGGTCCACACCGCACTCGTCCTGATGATGGCGACGTTCATCGGCCTAGTCGTCGGCGGGCTGACCTTCCTCAGCGGTGGGCCGATCGCCGGCGCGATCCTCGCTGGGCTGACCGCCAGCGGAGCTAGCATCCTGGCGCTGCGCACCCTCATCCGCTGACCTAAGGGTTTGGTCGTCGCTTCCGATCCGGCCTGATGCCGGATCGGACGAATCCCGCGGTGCCACCTCCGGATGAAGGCTCCGCGGCGTAGGTGGGCAAGTGCGTCAGGTTGGGCCCAGGTCAGCACGCGGCGGCCTCATGTTCGGCGGTGCGGGTGTCGGTCCCCGGCGCAGTGAGGTGCCGCCGCAGACCACCCCAGCTTGAAGACGATCAGGGCGCGACGAGGCCGGGGAGTCAATAGCCCAGGAGACAGGGATGCCGGACCGGCTGAGTTCCGGGCAGACGCCCCATGCGTCACCTCCGACGAGCAGCTCCGCTTCGGGACCGCTTGCGAGAGCAATTCCAGGCGCCAGCAGCCCTACCGGCGGCGGCAACTCGCGGTCGATTCGTGCGCCTCACCCCCAGTGAGGTGCCTCCATGAGGGGCGTGCCCCAATCGTGCCCTTAGGGACGGTCAACAGCGGTCGCAACCGGAGCGGAGAGAGGCCCCGGGAGGCGCTTCGGAGGGTCGATTCCCGCAGGTCAGGAGCCATACGACCACGTTCCGCACCATAGATTCCCAAGCTTATAGCGCGGGTTCGATTCCCGTCATCCGCTCAGATACGAAGCCCCAGGTCAGCGACCTGGGGCTTCGTCGTTGTCTAGACCTATTCAGGAGTCGCGCACCACTAGCGCACCAGTGTCCCGCCCGGTGTCGGACCGTGGTCCGACACCGGGCTGGGGAGAAGGGCATCGTCGGACCTGGGGCCGATGCCGGGAAGCGGACCGTGCTCCGACGCGGCGGGGCCCTTGCGGGCGGGATCGTTCACGGCATGACGACCATACGGAGCACACCCCTCGTAGACGACACCGCCGTCCCGGCGAAGGCCCGGCTGCTGCCGATGGAGTGGTCGGGCTTTCCCGGGCGTTGGGCGGGCGGAGTCTCGCTGGTCGCCGGGCCGCTACTCCTGGGCACTGGAGTCCTGTTGAGACTTCCGTTCCACTTCTTCTACCCCGAGCAGCTCGCCGCCCGCGTCGAGCACCCCGGCCTGATCGCGGCCTCCTACGGCGCCTTCGCCGCCGGAACCGTCCTGCTCTGGCCCGCCCTGGCCGCACTCGCCTCCCGCATCGGCCACCGCAGTCCCGGACTGGCCCTGTGGGGCGGGATCTTCGCCGTCCTCGGGCTCTTCGCCCGGACTTTCCACGCCGGTGTGGACCACCTCGCCTACCAGCTCGCCGACCGGCAAGGCACCGAAGCCGCAGCCCGGTTCGTCGGCGAGACGTACGGCGCCTTCCACATCTTCAGCGCCCTCAACGTCGCGATCATGGGTGGCTGGCTGCTCCTCGCCATCGGCGCCTGGCGGGCCCGGATACTCGGCTCGGTACGCGCCCTCGCCCTCGCGGCGGCCGCCGCGCTGCCGCTCGGCGTGCTCAAGGGCACCACTCCGCTGTCGGTCGTGGCTGTCGCCGGACTCTGCGTCGCCCTCGTCCCGCTGGGTGTCACCGTCCTTCGCGACGGCCCGGCACCGCGCCGGGCCGCCGTGCTGTGCTGGACCGCCGCGGTGATCACGGCCCTCGCGGTCATGACCGTTGCCGGTCAGGTTGGTTGACGATGTACGGCCGGTTGACGATGTACGGTCGGGCCATGCGTCTCCTCCGGCGACCGCACGACAGCCGTCTCCTCGCACTCGACGCGATAGCCGCGATCCTGATCGCCGCCACGTACGCCGGCTTCGCCCGGATGTCCGGCAGCGTCACCCAGCCCGCCTACACCGGACCGGTGTGGGCGGGCCTGCTCGTGGCCGCAGCGGTCGGCCTCCCGGTCGGGGGCCGCCGGCGGTGGCCCGTGCCGGCCGCGCTGACGGCCGTTGCCGGAGCCGTCGCCGCCACCCTCCTGGACATCACGCGCGAGCCGTACCTCGCGGTCGGCCTCACCCTCTACGCGGTCGCCCTCACCCGGGCCCCGCGCCACTCCGTACCGGTGCTGGCCGCCACACTCGCCGCTTCGGCGGCTGCCGTGCTCACCGGGGAGGCCGTGGTCACCCCGGCCGAGAGCTGGAGCGGGGCGGCCGGTGTCGCCGCCATCGTCTGGCTGGTCCTGGGCGGCGGCTGGGCGGCGGGCTTCGCGGTGCGCGCCCGCCGGGCCCGGGAAGCGGACCACGCCGCCCGCCACACCGAACGTGCCATCGTCGAGGAGCGTCTGAGGATCGCACGCGAGTTGCACGACATCGTGTCGCACAGCCTCAGCCTGATCGCCGTGAAAGCGGGCGTCGCCGGTCACGTCGCCCAGCACCGCCCGGAGGAGGCTGTGGACGCCCTGCGTGTCATCGAGCAGACCAGCCGCGCCGCCATGACCGACATGCGACGCGCCCTTGGCGTGCTGCGCGCCGACGCCGGCGCCGTCGACGTACCGCTGGGCCCGACGCCCGGCATCGACGCCCTCCCCCTGCTGGCCGATCAGGCCCGACGGGCCGGCGTGGCGGTGGAGCTCGCGGTCCGGGTCCCGGACGAAGGTCTGCCCGCCGGAATCTCGTTGGCCGTTCACCGGATCGTCCAGGAGTCCCTCACCAACGCGGTGAAGCACGCGGCCCCCGCACGCTGCCGGGTGACGGTCGAGGCGGACCCCCGCGAGGTGCGCATCGATGTCACGGACGACGGCGTGCGCGGCCCCGACCGCGCGCCGCCGGGCGGGCACGGCCTGGTGGGCATGCGGGAGCGAGCGATGACGTACGGCGGGACATTCAGCGCGGGCCCTCGTACCGAGGGTGGCTTCATGGTCTCCGCCCGCCTGCCCCGGGACGGCGCGGGGAGGACCGAATGACCGACGCGACCCGGGTACTCGTCGTCGACGACCAGGTGTTGCTGCGGGGCTCCTTCCGGATCCTCGTCGACAACGAGCCCGGTCTCACCGCCGTCGGAGAGGCGGGTGACGGGACCGAAGCCATCGAACTGGCCCGCCTGCACCGACCGGACGTGGTCCTGATGGACGTTCGGATGCCCGTCATGGACGGCATCGAGGCAACCCGGCAGATCTGCGGCTCCCCGGAGACCGCCGGGGTACGGGTGCTGATCCTGACCACGTTCGACCTCGACGAGTACGTCTACGCGGCCCTACGGGCCGGTGCCTCCGGCTTCCTCCTCAAGGACGCCCCTCCGGCGGAGGTTCTGGCCGCCATCCGGGTCGTCGCCGCGGGCGACTCCCTGCTGGCTCCGTCCGTCACGCGCCGCTTGATCGAGGACTTCACCAGCAGGCGCGACCCGGCCCCGAGCCGGGGTCCCGCCCCGCTGACGGGAGTGACGGAGCGGGAGCGCGAGGTCCTCGAGCTGATCGCGCGGGGCCTGTCGAACGACGAGGTCGCGGCGCGTCTGCACCTGAGCATGGGCACGGTGAAGACCCACATCGGCCGCCTCCTGGCCAAGCTGGGCGCCCGCGACCGCGCCCAGCTGGTGATAGCGGCGTACGAGTCCGGAGTCGTGTCGGCCTCCGACGGTGGCCTGGGAGCGCGCTGAGAGACGGCCCCGACCCACACCGGGTACCAGAACGCTGCCGCCTGAGCATCCACTCGGCGAGCAGGACCAGAACACTGCGGCTCTCCGTGCGGCCGGCCCGTGCCCCATCCGTGCCCTTCCGAGCGGTGAACAGCGGTCGATACGGGTACGGGCAGCCCCTCACGAAGCCCCAGGTCAGCGACCTGGGGCTTCGTCGTTGTCTAGGCCTCTCGCCCTTTCAAGGCCTGGCCCGCCTGAACTCTCGCAAGTCTCCTTCCCTAAACGGCGGTTACCCCTCCGTGGCGATGCCTCGGGCGATGAGCGCCTCGCGCAGGCGCGCGGCGGTCTCGGCCGCCTGGTCCGGCGACGGCGACAGGACACCGTTCTCCGTCATCAGAGCGTGGAACTGCTGCTTCGAGTACGGGACCCCGGCCGGCAGGGGGGCCACGTGCCAGTGCAGATGCGCATTGCCCTGCTGGCTGCCGAGCGAGTAGAGGTACGTCCGCTCCGGCTCGCAGACAGCCTCGACGGCAAGGGCGATCTCCCGGACGAAAAGCATGAGCCGGCTGTAAGCCTCCTTGCCCAGGTCGCGCACGGCATGCTCGACATGCGCCTTCGGTGCAACGAGAACCTTGCCCGGCACAGTGGGCCACCTGTCCAGGAACGCTACGTGATCGGCATCCTCGAATACCGTCTCGTGCGAGTAGTCCGGGTTCCCGGCGAGGAAGGCGCAGACGAAGCACGGACCGCTCCGCGTGCGCTCCACGTATGCCGCAAGATCCATCGGCCATCGGTCCATCGACACCGCTGCCCCTCTCCGTAGGGTGCGCCAGTCTCCCGCGGCCCGCCGACTTCAGGTGGCGCTGAGGCTGTGATCACGAATAGCGAGCCCGACAGGGATGCATTCCCGCCGACCCGGCCTCGTACAGGGAAGTCCGATGGGTTTCCGGGCAGGCACCTTCGGTACGGGTTCAAGGCCGCCTCGCGCCCAAGGGGCGGCAGAGCATCCCCAGTTGGCGTTCACGGAGCACCTTCCGGTGAATCTTCGGGCGCATGGTCGAGGCGATGGATTCGCATATGCGTACGAGATAATTCCGGCATCCTGACGTTCCGTCGCCCATGTAGACCCATTTTTACGATATACGGGGTATTGCCCTGCAATATGCGTGGGAAATGGCAGGTAACGGCGTATTACTACCTCTGGCAGGGAGTCGCTCGCCCCGCCCAGGGTGAACCTCCACGAGGGATCGCAGGTGGGGGGCCTCCGCCCTGTCCAGTGACCGTCACGGGCGCCCGAGGTTCTCCTTCGGGAGGACTGAGGCTCGAAGCAACAGAAAGGTCCTGCTATGGCCTTGGATGCCATTCGGTCGGATCCACCCGACAGAAGGCCTCAACAAAGACTGCTCAAACAGGGAGCCATCTTCCTGCTTCCCACCGCGCTCTTTGCGGCGGCCACTCTGGTCCCGCAATACGCTCACGCCGCGGAAGCCCCCGTGGGGCTGGGGACCGCCACCAACTACGCGGTTCTGGCCGGTTCGACGGTCACCAACACGAACACCCCCACCATCATCAACGGCGACCTGGGACTCTATCCGGGCACATCGGTGACCGGCTTTCCGCCCGGCATCGTCAACGGAGTGCAGCGCATCGCACCCAACGCCGCCGCCCTTCAGGCGAAGAACGACCTCGTCACCGCATACAACGACGCGGCAGGCCGGGGACCGGGGAACGTGCTCGCTTCGGCCGAGATCGGCGGACTCACGCTGGCGCCCGGCGTCTACACCGCCCCGTCGACCGTGGGCATCACCGGGACGGTCACTCTCGACGGCCAGAACGACCCCGCCTCCGTCTTCATCTTCCGGATCCCCTCGACCCTGATCACGGCTCCGGCGAGTGTCGTGGCCTTCATCAACGGCGCAAACGCCTGCAACGTGTTCTGGCAGGTGGGCAGCTCCGCCACCATCGACACGACCTCCCAGTTCAAGGGCAACATCCTGGCCCTGGAGTCCATCTCGGTGAACACCGGCGCCGTGATCGAAGGCCGGGCCCTCGCGCGCAACGGCGCGGTCACGCTGGACAACAACACGATTACGAGGGCGGCTTGCGCCGTTGGCCCGCCCGGACCTCCGGGACCGACCGGCCCGACCGGACCGACCGGCTCTCCCGGCCCGACGGGTTCTCCCGGCCCGACCGGCAGCCCTGGCCCGACCGGCTCACCCGGACCTGACGGCTCACCCGGCCCCGTAGGCAGCCCCGGACCGACCGGATCACCCGGCGCACCCGGCCCGACCGGCTCGCCCGGCCCCGTAGGCAGCCCCGGACCGGTCGGCGCACCCGGCCCGACCGGCTCGCCCGGCGCACCCGGCGCACCCGGCCCTGACGGCTCGCCCGGTGCCCCTGGATCCCCCGGCGCACCCGGCCCGACCGGCTCACCCGGTGCCCCAGGCGCCCCAGGCCCGACCGGCTCGCCCGGCGCACCCGGCCCTGACGGCTCGCCCGGTGCCCCCGGGTCCCCCGGCGCACCTGGCCCGACCGGCTCACCCGGACCCGTAGGCAGCCCCGGACCGGTCGGCGCACCCGGACCCGCAGGACCCGCAGGACCTGCCGGACCTGCCGGACCCGCAGGACCCGCAGGGCCCAAGGGGCCGCGCGGGGACAAGGGCGAGAAGGGTGACCACGGCGAGCACGGCCACGGGCACCACGACCACGACGAGGGCGGACCCGGCCACGGTCATGACGACGAGGACGACGGCGGACCCGGCCACGGCCACGACGGGCCCGACGACGGCGGACCCGGCCACGGCCGCGACGACCACGGCAAGCCTCCATGGGCCAACTCCCTGCCGGGCAACGTCAAGGATGTCCTGGGCCCCCTGGGCGCCGGCCACGCGGCCAAGAGCGTCAACTTCGCCCCAGTGAGCGTCGCCACCCGCCAGCAGCCGGAGGGAGCGTCGCCCGCACTCGCCGCGAACCACGCAAGCAGCGGGCCCGGCATCCTGGCCGCCTCCGCAGCCGCGCTCGCATTCATCGGAGGCTCGGTCCTCTTCACCATGAAGCGAGTCCGACGTACGGCGACTCGACAGGACTAGCCCATCGCGGACGTGACCACCTCCCGCCCCTGAGCCATCGGGGGCCGGGGCAGGAGGCCGGTCAAGTACATGGGACGCCCCTGTCAGCCGTTCGGCGGCCGAGCCCCTGGATTCGTCGTCCAGGGGCTCGGTGGACTCGAGGGACCCAGAGCCGGCGGCCCGGATCCGCTGACGGACTCGCCGTCAGGACATCGAAGGACAGGGCTCCTGCACGCGCTGAACCCCATGCCCTGACCGGTAGAGGTCAGGGCAGAATTCCGTACCGCCGTACGTCTTGACGACATCGTCGAGGAAATGGCGCGTACGGTCCGGACCCAGCGCCTGGGTCTGCAAGTGCGCGTACATATCGCTGTAGCGCCGCACGTCGGATCGTTTCTCCAGATAGAGGTCGCTGGTGAACCTCTCGAGATACACCACGCTCACATCGGTGGCGTCGGCAAATTCGAGCAGCGCGAACTGTCCCGAGACACCCGGGTGCGCACCCACGTCGTGAGGGAGAACCTGCAGGGTGATGTGCGGCCGGGCGCTGAGGTGAATCAGATGGTCCAGCTGTTCCCGCATCACCTCACAGCCGCCCACGACGCGCCGCAGCGCCGATTCGTCCAGTACGACCCATAAGCGCAGCGGGTTGCGCGGGGCACCCAACCGGCTCTGGCGCCGCAGCCGCACCTGGAGGCGTGTGGCGGCCTGTTCGGCAGTGGCGTGAGGGATCGTTCCTGCGATGACCGCCTGGGCGTAGGCGGGAGTCTGCAGCAGGCCGGGGATCACCATGGGCTCGTAGGAACGAATGGCGGCCGCCGCGGCCTCCAGGCCGATGTAGGCGCCGTACGAGATGTCGCCGTAGGAATTCCACCAGCCCTGCTGACCCGATTCTCTGGCCAGTTGCATCAGGTGGTCAACACGCCGCTGGTCCTGGACTCCGTACAGCGCGCAGAGATCGCGCACGTCGCGCGGCTTGATGAGGCGGTGACCGTTCTCCAGCAGGCTGATCTTGGGCTGGGAGATCAGCAGGCGTTCCGCCACCTGCTGCGTCGTCATTCCGCTGACCTCCCGAAGCCTGCGCAGCTCCGACCCCAGCCGGCGCCTGCTCACGGTGGGATTCACAGTGACGCCCACAAGACACGTACCTCCGCTCCAAATGGACCTTGCACTAGCGAACAGACTGCCATGGTCGGGGCCGCCGGATCCGCCTTGACTCCGTGTCGTGCACGGTGATTGCGCCGGGCGAAGAAGCAGCCTGAACTCGCATTCACGCCAAGCTGGTTGACCATATTTTCCGGTTCAAATTAAGAGGAATCAGATGCAGGTTTCTGTGCAATATGCCAGCGCTTCGACTGACTCCGACCTGACGCTCTCCGCCTTCCGGAGGGCCGGCAAGCGGCCCCCTCGCACCGCCGGGCACCCGTGCGAACACACCCACCACGTCCGACGCAGTCATCGCGCACCGGGCGCCCGAGTGCGGCGGCCCGGAAGGGCGGCCCCGGCGTGTGAATGCGCCGGGGCCGTTGTGTCACCGTCGCCGCGCCACAGGGCCCGCGCGCCCTGCGCATGCCACAAGTCCTCTTGCAGGGCGTCAGATTGATCCCCGGCCTCGGCTGCGCCGGCAGGCTAGCGCCGCTTGGCGCACAGGGCCGCGTCCACCGCCCCTTGGAGGTGGCGCAGGCTTTCGCCTTCGGCCGCCCAGGTCGTGGTGTAGACGGTCACGGTGCCGCGGCCTGCCGTGGCGCGGCCTCCGCCCACGGAGTCGCCGGGCAGGTCGCCGCCGTGGCCCCAGTAGACGCCGCCGCAGCTGAGGGGGATCGAGGCGACGCCGTAGCCGTAGCGGCTGCCCGCCGGGTAGACGTCGCGCCCACCGACCGCGGTGGTGTCGTGGGTCATCTGGCGCACCGCCCAGCCGGGCAGGAGGCGGCCGCCGAACAGTCCGTCCCAGAAGGCGTTGAGGTCCTTGGGAGTGGAGACGAGGCCACCGGATGCGCCGAACTCGTACCCGGGAAGCTCGGTCAGATCCATCCGGCCGGCCTCCGGGGCGGCCGGATGGATGCCGTAGTTGCGGGCGTGCGGCCCGCGCAGGGACAGCTCGCCCGGCGTAGGCCAGTAGGTGTCGTCCAGGTGCAGCGGGCGCAGGATCGTGCGCTCGATGTAGGTGCGGAAGCCGACCCCCGATGCCTTGTCGATCACCATGCCGAGCGCGAGGTAGTTGGTGTTGGAGTAGCCCCAGGCGGTGCCGGGCTCGAAGCCGGGCTTCTCCTTGAGCGCGAGGGCCAGATAGTCCTCGGGCGTACCGGGCCGGGTCCAGTCGACCAGCACGGTGTACTCCGGCAGCCCGCTGGTCTGCTTGAGCAACTGCCTGATCGTGATCGTGTGCTCGGAGAGCTGTGGCACGTATCGGCCGGCGCGGTCGTCCAGCCGTATCCGCCCGTCCGCCACCAGGCGCATCACCGCTGCCGCGGTGAACGCCTTGGTGTTGCTGGCCACCCGGATCCGCCCCCGCTCATCGACCATGGGCCGGCCCGACTCCAGGTCCGCGACACCGGCGGTACGCGTCGTCCTGCCGTCGTACGCCAGGGCGCCCGGGACCTTGTCCGCGGCGACGAGCAGGTCCAACTGCCGCTGGACCGGGTCGATTGGCCGGGCCGCCGCTGCGGGAACGAACGCCCCGATGGTTGTTGCGGCGAGCAGGACTGCGGTGGCGATGCGCTTGCGGTACACGTGTTTTCCCCCTGGTCGTGGCCCGGCCCGTATGGGCCGCTCAGCGGCTTGACGACGACTCTGCCAGGACACCGGCACGAGATCATTGCGCCCGACCCCCGAACGGGCGGGCGGCCACCCCCCTTGACACATCGCGGCTTGCCAGGGGCCCCATGGCCACGAAGTGCCCCGACAGCGGGGGCCTGGGACAATGGGGCAGAGGCTCAGGTCCGAACGGGAGCCTTCCGCGCCCACGCCAGCACCACTGCGGCGATCATCGTGGCAGCTTTGCCGGCAGCACTCTTCGGCGCACTGATTCTCGACACCGCGTGCAGGACATCGCGCGGCTGATCACGGCCGCAGGAAGCGACCGTCATGCCGGTCGAGACCATCACAGATCCGTGAGAGGGGAAGCCATGTCGCTCACCCGTTCCCGCCGCATTCGCATCCGTGCGCGGGGAGCAGCGGTCGCCGCCGCCTGCGCCGTTCTCTCCATCGCCGGCGTCGCAAGTACCAGTGCGGCGCCCGCATCCCCGCCCGCCAGCACGTCGACCGTGACGGTCGAGGGTGTGGAAGTTCGCATCAAGGACTTCAAGTTCATCCCTGCGGACGTCAAGGTACCCGCCGGCGCTACAGTCACCGTGATCAACGAGGACACGGCTCCGCACACCTTGACCGCCACCGAGGGCTACGCCTTCGACACCGGCACGATCGAAGGCGGCGCGTCCGGGACTTTCACCGCACCGTCCAAGCCCGGCAGCTACTCCTTCTTCTGCTCCGTCCACCCGGAGATGAAGGGGACGCTCGTCGTCAGCTGACACTGCGCGTCCCCCGTTCGAGCTGCCGGACTTGAGCGCTCACCCCGGCTGCGCCAGGTGAACGCCCGCCCGGGCGGCGAAGTACAGCAACAGCCGTCGACTCCGTTCCTGGACGTCGGCCGCCGTTCCGCCGCCGCACGACGTTTTGTACAGGAAAAGAAAGTTCTGCAGGTGGAGATCACCATCTTCCGGGATACGCCTGCCACGGACGGGATTTGGATAAGTTGATCAAGCCTCAAGAGGGCGGTACGCAGTCGACGGGAGCCACTCGGCCAGGAATTTGGGCACGACCCTTCTCCACAGCGCTCCGAGTCGACGATCAACGCCAAGGTCCTGCACCGGGAATCCCGGTGCAGGACGCCTCCAAATCTCAGAGGATCACCTGCCCCATGAAAGCGATTTACACCTTCTCGGAAACCGACCGCAGCAGCCTTTCGGATTCTCTGACATTCCTCGGGGCGAACCCGTACACGGATTACGAGAAGTTCCGCGACGCGATCGGAAGCCTCATCGCCGAGGAGCGCGTACCGGCCGGCTTCGTCGACGCCTGCCGCCTGATCAAGCGTCAGCGCGAGGACAAGCTGACCTACGCGCACGTAGTGTCCAACTGCCCGCTGGACGTGGACAGGCCGGTCTTCGACCAGACGAACCCGGTGGACGACAAGTACCTGCAGAAGCAGACCTTCGTCGGGGAGGGAGTGCTCGAGCTCCTCGCTCAGCTCACCGCGACCCCGCTTCTCTCCTACGCCACGCGCAACAACGGCGACTTCTTCCACGACGTGTACGCCGACAACCGTTACAGCGGCACCCAGACGCAGAAGACGGACTGGGAGCTCTACTGGCACAACGACCGTACGGCGCACCCGGTCCGGGCCGACTACCTGGCCCTGCTCGGCATGCGCTGCCCCACGGACGACCTCGTCTTCACGAAGTACGTGGACGGTCGTGAACTCCTGAAGTTCATCTCTCCCGAGAACCAGGAGCTGCTGCGGGAGAAGGCGTTCGTCACTCCCTACGACGAGCTGTCCCGCGCCTCCAACCGGAAGCAGCAGGTCTCCGACCTGCACACGCTCCTGGAGAACGAGCACAGCTTCCGCTACTACGACACCCGCACCATGCCCGCGGATCCCTCCTCGGCAGCGCACTACGAGGCAGTGCGGCAGTTCCGTGACGCGCTGGCCAAGAGCCGCGAGCAGTACCACCGCATCCAGGAGGGTGACCTCCTCGTGATCGCCAACCAGGACGGCCTGCACAGCCGCCAGATGGTGGACATCCAGCACTTCGAGACCACGCGGCTGCGCTGGCTCCTGAAGACGTACGCCTTCCGCGACGACGCCGCCGCCGACGTCCACAGCGACGTATGGCTCGACGGGGTGCGCGGACGCGTACTGGACTGAGCCCTCCCCCGGACGCACGCGCGCATCCCGCGCGGAGGCCACGGACATGGCGGCGGCGACGCCCGGCGACAGGAACGCCAGGCGTCGCCGCCGCCATGTCCGCACGGCGTCCGCTAACGCCTCTCGCCGACGCGCGACAGCGGCTCCCACGGGACGGACGGCCCCGGCTCCCAGGGCGCCGATCCGTAGGAGCGCCCGCCGGCGTGCACGGCCAGGAAGCCCGCCGCGAGCTGGGCGAGCGTGATGTGCCGGTACCAGCCGTGCCAGGAGCGCACGCGGTACGCCCCCAGGCCACAGCGCTCGGTGGCCCCGGCGAGTGCGTCGCGGCCGTGCCGCCAGGCCGCGACCGCCCGCGCCAGGTCGTAGAGGGAGACGTCCACCGGGCCGCGGGCGATGAAGTAGCGCCGCGGCTGCGGGTCCCCCGCCCGGCGGCAGGCGAGGAGCCAGCGCGCCATGCCGCCCGGCCTCGCGGCCGCCTGTCCGGCCGTCTGTACCGGCTCCGACGGTATGCGCCGCACCCACCACTCCCAGGGGCCGGCGTCCACCGTGTCGGAGCCGACGGCCAGCCTGTCCCATTCGCGCTCCTCGGCGTACCGCTGCACCAGCCGGGACACCCTGCGCCAGCCCGGATGGGGCAGCACGGGATGATCCGGAGGCACTCCCACCACGTGGGGTATGCCCTGGTCCTCCAGGTAGGCGCAGAAGGCCCGGTCGCAGCCCAGCTGGGTATCGGCCACGACCCACATCCCCGCCGCGGCGCCGGCCGGGGCCCGAGTCCGGAAACGGTGGACGATGCGCCGCGCGAGCTCGGCCCTGGAGACGTGGCGGGCCCTGTCGGGAACGTGCGCGTTGCGGCGCCGGACCGGTTCCGTGTCCCAGTCGGGCGGCAGGTACAGCTCCCGGTCGACCAGGGCGGTGCCGGTCCGGGTGGACCAGGACGCCATCACCCCTATCTGGCAGGAGACGGCGCCGCCGAGCGCCTCCGCATACTGCCGGGCGACCCCGGCCGAGGCGTTGCCCTTCTTCTTGAAAGCGGTCTCGTCGAGGACGAGGACTCCGGGTCCGCTACTGTCGGCCAGCCCTTCCACGACATAGCGCATGGTGAAGTCGCGCAGGCTGTCGGCATCCCATACCGACCGGCCGAGCAGATGCTGCTGCAGCCAGAATGCTCCGCTCTCCGCCGCGGCCGGCAGAATGCTTTCGGCCATCGTGGTTCCCACGAGCAGGGAACGGACGTATTCCTGGGCGTGATTCCTGAGGTCGGACCGTGAGAAGAACTGCAGTCCCACCTGTTCCAGGAGGTCGTCACATCGCTCCCCCCATTCTTCCGCGGCCCTCTGCGCCGGTGTGGCATACGACGGTGCGAGCCATGCTGCCTGTGTATTCATTGCGGATTTCAACTCCCCCCTAGAGTCGATCTCAGCTCTGGCTGATGAACTTCGCACGACAGGGCCGAGGCGGCTCCGGCGGTCGGACCCGGACAGCCCCCCTGCCGTGTGGTGCCTTCCGTCCCCGGGGCCCGGCCATGGGCGGGCCGGGCCCCGGGGACGGGTTCCCTCAGTAGTACTCGCCGTGGCGGTAGTCCCAGGAGGGGTAGATCTCCGACAGGTTCTCCATGATCACCGGGTAGTCGAGACCACGACGAATGAGCACCGGTGCCGGGGAAACGGACCGCTCCCCCTTCTGCACGGGCACGAGCGCCCCCTCACCGTCCACCATGGACACCATGACGCCCTGTTCGTGGCGGGTGTCCTCGTCCTTGTCGGGCTGGACGGAGGCCACGTAGTCGTCGGCGCAGACGATGAAGTCCGCTTCCTCCTCGATGCGCGTGCCGATGTTCTCGACCCGCCCCCTGTTGCCGACCCCCGAGGGGTTGGCGGAACTGGCGAAGACGAGCCGGCGCTCGGACCACATCCGCTCGACCAGCTGCTCGGCGGGCCGGCCGAAACGGATCACGAAGCAGCTGGTGCCGCGGGTGTCCGTGGCCAGCTCGCGGGTGGTCTCGTCGGGGAGCAGCGCCAGGGCCTCCTGGCGCCACGGCAGGATGCAGCCGAGCAGCACGTCCTGCTCCCAGTGCCGCTCGTAGAAGGCCAGGACCTCCTCGTTCAGCTCGGCCAGCTCCTTGAGCTGTTCCAGATCGGCGCACAGCACGACACCGGGCTTGTTCCGGTTGCGCCGCTTGGCGTCGAACTTTCGCTCCAGACCACCGCCGTCCGTGGTCATCAGGATGTATCCGACCTTGGTCGCACAGACGACCAGGCCGCCCGGCGCGGACAGGGCCCCCAGGGCCTCGGGTACGGGCTCCCCCTGCCAGGGGCCACGCGGGGTGTTGCTCGGCATCGGAATTTCGCTCCGCTCTTGTGGAATCCGTACGGACGCACGGGGATGTGGGTGTCGCAGGGGCCGCCGGGAGGCGGCCGGGGGCTACTCGGACTGCTCGGCGGTCCGGGCGAGGCCGGTGATCGTGCCCCGGGCCAGGGAGTTCACCGTCAGGTGGAAGCCGACGAGGGCGGCCGGGGTCCGTTCGTCGACCGGCAGCTCGGCCACGCCCAGGGCGTGGACCGCGAAGATGTACCGGTGCTCGCGGTCTCCCGGCGGCGGGGCGGCTCCCGCGAAGCCGAGGGAGCCGAGGTCGTTGAGCAGCTCCCGTCCGGCTCCGGGCTCCCCGCCGGCCGGCAGGCCGTGTACGTGCGGGGGGATGTCGGCCAGGACCCAGTGCCAGACGCCACCCGGTGTGGGAGCGTCCGGGTCGAAACAGGTCACCGCGTAGGAGGCGGTTCCCTCCGGGCCCGGCTCCCAGGTGAGGGCGGGGCTGACGTTCGCGCCCGAGGCCAGCTGAGCCTCGGACATGCGGTCGCCGTGCCGGACATCGTCGGAGACGACCTTCAGCTCGGGCAGCGCCGGGAGGAAGTCATAGGGGTGGGGCGGGATCGGACGGGTCAGCACGGGTGTGCTCCTTCGTCGTCGGTGCGCCGGCCGCGCCGAGCGGGCGGGGGGCCGGCGGACATGGATAACGGGGGACAGGGTTGGGCTGGGGACCGGTGAGACGCGGTCGGGCGCGGAGCCGGGCGGCGCCGTTCTCGGAGTGGGTCCTGACGCGGTGTCGTCTCCGGAGTCATGCCGATGACACGGGCGGGGCGCCGGACCGGGCGGGCGTCCGGTCTTCCGGCCCGCCGTCCGGCTTCGTCCCGGACTGCCCGCGCGCCACCAGCCGGGCCGCGACCGCCTGGCCGGCCACCACCAGCACGGCGCACCCCACCACAGCCTCCGTGGCGGTGCCGCCGGAGCCGAGCCACAGGCCCGCGCCGATCAGCAGGGCTGCCTGGACGATGCCTTGGCGCCGCTCCAGGCCGCGGGTCACCCGCTGGCGCTCCGCATCGGACAGGCCGGCCATGGCCGGTCCGAGGAAGCCCATCGTGGTGGGCCGGACGGTGCCGCCCGCCAGGCCCAGCAGCGCGGTGCCGCCGGCGATGGCGAGCAGGCCGCCGGGGGCGAGGAGGAGCAGGCCGAGCACCATGGCACCGCTGCTGAGCCAGAAGAGAGTGGTCGCCGAGTACCGGCGTTGCCAGGCCAGGGACAGCCGTACGGACATCAGTCCGCACAGGGTGTAGAGGCCCAGCACCGCGCCGAACATGGTCACGGAGAGCCGTTCCCCGAAGAACAGCAGCAGCGGCAGCAGGAAGGTGTAGGCGGTCAGCAGCACGGCACGGGACACGGAGTAGTACGAGGCCCAGAGCCGTACCTGCCAGGGCAGCACCCGGCCCGGCCCCGGCGCCGCCGTACCGCCGGCGCCCGGCTCCGCCGTCTGCGGGCGCAGCCCGCCCCGGCCGCCCGGCAGGACGACGAGCGCGGCGACGGCGCAGCCCAACGCCGACAGTACGAAGGGGGCCCGGTCGTACTGGGCGTAGGCCACCGCGCCGAGGACGCCCGCGGCGAAGGAGATGAGGAACATACCCGCCTGGGTCCGTGCCTCCCTGGTGCGGAAGCGCTCGCCGGAGAGCAGGGTCGAGGCGAGGGCCGCGTCCGTCCCGGCCGTCAGACAGAACCCCAGACCGGCGAGCAGCTGGGAGGCGACCGCGACCCCGGTGGAGACCGGCGCCAGCAGGATCAGCAGGCCCGCGAGTTTCACGGCCTCTCCCGCCACCAGACAGCCTGCCAGCGACAGCCGCCGCCGGAGGGGGGCCACCACGTGGTCCCCCAGGGCCGCGGTGACTCCGTAGAGGGCGAGCAGGGCCGCCGTGGCCAGCGGGCCGAAACCCTGCTGGGTGAGGAAGACGACGACGACCGGCAGGTGGAAGTAGGCGCGGGAGACGATGCGGTAGGCCTGTACCCGTGCGGCGTAGCCGGCCTGTTCCTTCACGTCGTTCATCGCTCCAGACCCGGCAGGTACGGGGCGAGCTCCGCGGCCGCCAGATCCCCCTGGCGCACGATGGCGGGCGTGTCCAGCAGGCTGAGGATGGTGCTGCTGCGGGTGAACTTCGAGGGGGCGCCCGCGCGGACGATGATGTCGCAGTGCTTGCCGATGTGCTCGTAGGCGATGTCGAACGTGACGAGGCCCTCGTCCATGGTGCCGCTGATGTTCGCCGAGGTGGCGGCGATCGCCAGCCCGCTGTAGAGCGACAGCTGGTTCAGCGTGCGGCTGACGTTGTGGACGACGGACACGGTGTCCTTGCCGGAAGTGACCCAGTCCGGTACGAGTTCCCGCTTGCGCATGATGAGGTTCAGCGGCCCCGGCCAGAAGCGCTCCACCAGCGCCTCGACGTCCACCCCCGCCGGCCGGCGGGCCCAGCGCACCCAGTCCGAGGGACTGGAGACGAACAGGGTCAGCGGCTTGCTGCCGTCGCGGCGCTTCATGTCGTACAGGCGCTCGCAGGACTGCTCCAGGAACGGGTTGCAGAAGATGCCGTAGTTGGTGTCGGTCTGGGCGGCGACCACTGCCCCCGCCCGCAGCGCGTCACCGGCCCGGCGGATTCCGTCGCCGTCGGCCTCGTCGATGATCTCCGCGCTCATGCGACCTCCACCCCCGAGTCCTCGAAGACGTCCTCGACCTGTCCGTTGGTACGCGGCATCCAGAAGGGCCGGGATGCCTCGTGGAGGCCGATGGCCTCCTCGGCCTCGGCGGCGAGGTCGATGAGGTCCAGTCCGTGCGTGAGCCGGTAGCGGGCCCCCTCGTCGAGGTAGAAGGGCTCCCCCACCACGCCCGCGGCCTCGCAGGTGACCGTGGCCCGCAGCAGGTCGACGGTCACCTCGGCCGTGGCGTCCGCCGTGACCGCGTCCATGATCTTCCCGGTGGCGGCCGCGTCGAGTGTGACGGGTACCAGGCCCACGTTGGGCAGGTTGTTGCGGAAGATGTCGGCGAAGCTCGGCGCGATCACCACCTTGAAGCCGTAGTCCCGCAGGGCCCAGGGCGCGTGCTCCCGCGAGGAACCGCAGCCGAAGTTGGGGCCGGAGACCAGGATGGTGGCCCCCGCGCGCTCGGGGCGGTTCAGGACGAACTCCGGGTCACGGCGCCACTTCTGGAACAGACCGTCCTGGAAGCCGGTCCTTTCGACCCGCTTCATCCACACGGCCGGAATGATCTGGTCCGTATCCACGTCGGAGGCGTCCAGCGGGACGCCTCGCCCACGTATTACTTCTATTTTTTCCATTTTTGATCCTTAGTCAGAAATATATCCCCGGCAAGGCGGTCCCGGGACCTTCAGGAGATCTCCGCGCTGCCGGCCAGGCGCCCGAGCAGCGCAGTCGCCGCAGCCGTCTCGGGGGACACCAGGTGGGTACGGGCTCCGGGCCCTTGCCGTCCCTCGAAGTTCCGGTTCGAGGTGGAGGCGGAGTGGGTGCCGGTGGGCACCCGGTCACCGTTGACGGCGATGCACATCGAGCAGCCCGGATTGCGCCACTCGAAGCCGGCTTCCGTGAAGACGCGGTCCAGGCCCTCGGCCTCCGCCTGGCGCTTGATCTGTTCCGAGCCGGGCACGACGAGGGCGGTCACCTCGGCGGCAACCTTGCGTCCCTCCACGACCGCGGCCGCCGCCCGCAGGTCCTCCATGCGCCCGTTGGTGCAGGAGCCGATGAAGACGGTGCGGATGGGGATGTCGGCCAGGCGCTGCCCCGCCTCGAGCCCCATGTAGTCGAGGGCACGGCGGCCGGCCTCGCGGGAGACGGGATCGGCCATGGCCTCGGGGTCCGGGACCCGCCCGTCGACCGCGACCGCCTGACCGGGGTTGATCCCCCAGGTGACCATCGCGCGCAGCCCGTCCACATCGACCACGACTTCCCGGTCGAACTCGGCGTCCGGGGCGCTGCGGTACGCGGCCCAGGCCTTCTTGGCCCTCTCCCAGTCCTCACCCCGGGGGGCTCGGTCACGACCCTCCAGGTAGGCGAAGGTCGTCTCGTCAGGGGCGATCATTCCACTGCGGGCACCGGCCTCGATGGCCATGTTGCACAGCGTCATCCGGCCTTCCATGCTCATGCGCTCGATGACGTCGCCCTGGAACTCGATGAGGTGACCGGTGCCGCCGTCGGTGCCGATGGCCCGGATCACCGCCAGGGCGATGTCCTTGGCGGTGGCTTCGGCCGCGGGTGTCCCCTTGACGAGGACGCGCATGCTCTTCGGCTTGGCTATGCGCAGCGTCTGGGTGGCCAGCACGTGCTCGACCTGGCTGGTGCCGATGCCGAAGGCCACCGCGCCGAACGCGCCGTGGGTGGCGGTGTGGCTGTCGCCGCAGACGATCAGCATGCCGGGCAAGGTGAGGCCCATCTGCGGGCCGATGACGTGCACGATGCCCTGGCCGAGGCTGTTCATGGGGTGGAGCTCCACCCCGAACTCCCTGCTGTTGCGGATCTGGAGCGCCAGCTGGCGGCGACCGATGGAGTCGCTGAGCGGTACCCGCCGGCTCCGCGTCGGGACGTCGTGGTCCGCGGTGGCCACGGTCAGGTCCGGGCGACGCACCTTCCGGCCTGCCTCCCGGAGCCCTTCGAAGGCCTGAGGGGAGGTCAGTTCGTGCAGCAGGTGCATGTCGACGTAGACGAGCTCACCGCCGGTCCCGTCGATGGTGTGCTCCGCCCAGACACGCTCCAACAGGGTGTTCCTGGCCACGGCAACTCATTTCATATTGTGGACTGCGTGATTACATTTTGAGACAGTAGCAAGGGACACATACGCAACTCGGCTGCCTTTCAAAGGCTGAGACATGTAACAACAGGCGAATTCCCAAGCTGTAGATAGCCGTTGAAACTCCCCGCCGTCCGTCACGCGAGGCGACACCGTCGAGTGCGGCCGTGAGGCCCGCTGACGACAACTCTGGCCCGGGTGGAAGAGCACCGGCAACCAAAACCAATGGCATCAGCCTGCGTTGGCAACCCCATGCCACTGCGGAACGTCCGAATGCTGCCGGGGCAGGACGCTGCCGCCCCGCTCCTCTGGTTTCCACAGACCCTCCGCAGCAGACTCGACAGCGGCCGGGCCGACATCACGGCGAATGCCGAGGGCTAGGCCGAAACGTCTTCTCCATCTGTCGGTTTTACGCCTGGAAAGACACAGGAGGATTTACGCATGAAAGTATTCAGCAACACGTTCGACGACCAGGGTCGGCTTCCCGGGCGTGTGGCCCACCGCCGTGTCGACCGGGCCGACCACGACGCCCGAGCGGCGAACCGCAACCCGCACGTGGCCTGGTCGGACGTACCCGAGGGGACCCGCTCGCTCGTACTGGCCGCCGTCGACGTGGGCATCCCGGCCGAGTTGGACGACCTGAACCGGACAGGACGGGCCGTCCCGGCCGACATGCCCCGCCAGGAGTTCAACCACTGGGTGCTCGTCGACATCGATCCCGGACTCGGCGAGATCGCCGAGGGTGCGCTGGGCGAGGACGGCTTTCCCGGTGGAAAGCCCGGCCCGGAGGCCGCCTTCGGGGCCCGCCAGGGCGCCAACGGCTACCGGGGCTTCTTCGCCGGAGCCCCGGCGAAGGCCGGCGGCCGCTCCGGGCCGGACGGCCCGTGCCCGCCGCGGAACGACGGGCTTGTGCACCGCTACGTGTTCCTCCTCTACGCGACGGACCTGGAGCGCGTTCCCCTGGACGGCACCTTTACCGCCGCCGACGTCCTGGAGGCGATCGACGGCCACGTCCTGGACGAGACGTCGTTCACCGGCCACTACTCCCTCGACCCGTCGCTCGCCTGAAGCCGTCCGGCCCACGGCAGCGGCGCCCCCGCGGCCACGGGCCGACCGGCTACGGGAAACCGCTCCCGGCACGCCCGGGACCCGACCAGACAGGGCAGCGGATGTACCTGGTGAACACCCGGCTCGTCGCCGGGGTGGACCCGCTCTCCCGCACCAGACTGCGGGAGCTGCTGCTGGAGGCGGCCGATACGGCCGACGGCCTCGAGCACGTGTATGTGCAGACGGACCCGGCGGGGGCGGACGTCACGCTCTTCCTGCTCGGCACGAGCCTCGCCGCGGCGGAGAGGTCCGCCCTGCGCATCCACACCGCGCTACTGACCAGCCGCCCAGAACTACGCGGCTGGCTGCTGACCCGCTGCGGCGCCGACCTGGTCGCCGCGCTCGCAGGGCCCGCCCTGCTGGGCGACGCCGGCTCGGGTGGCAAGGCCTTGCCAGGGCAGGACCCTGACAGCTCAGAGCGCTGACACGCGCACTCCCCGTGACAGATGCTTGGTGTCACGGGGGAAGACCGGCACGGTGCCGGACTTCCAGAAGTCATTTGCGAGAACGTCAAAGAAGTCACGTCATCACACAGGGGGAATTGCTCTCATGAACACCATTCGCCGTACGGCCGGTCTCCTCTTCGTCGCCCTCGGCCTCACTCTCGGCTCCGCCGCCTGGGCCGACAGCGGTTCCACGTCCGTGAATTCCACGGCGGCCGCGCCGCCCGTCGCGACCGCCGATGACGCGACCTGGGGCTGATTCGCCCGCTCTCCCCTCTTACCGCACGAACAATTCAGGAGCGGCTTGTCAGCCAGCCTTCCTGAGCCGCACGGAGTCCGGCCTGAAATCGGCTGACGGCGCCTAGGCGGGTGGACAGTTCGGCGGTGATCCGCCGACAGGTGCGAACCGAAACACCCAGTTTGCGGGCCACCACTTCGTCCGTGTGCCCTTCTCCCATCAGACGCAGGACCTCGCGCTCCTGGCCGGTCAGACCGTCATCCGATTTCTCCGGCCTCTCCCCCCAGGGGGTGGCGATGCCCCAGATGTATTCGAAGAGTGCGTACAGGGCGGCGGTCGCTCCACTGCCCCGCAGAAGCATCGCGCCGCTGTTGACCTCGTCGGGATCCAGCGGCACGAGCGCCAGCTCGCGGTCGACGATCATCATGCGGATCGGCAACGCCGGGCGGGTACGAACTTCGCAGCCGAGGTCCGCGAGCCACCGGATATGGGCGGAGGTCGCGGTGTTGTTCTGCATGCTGGCCAAGTAGACGGTGCGCATCCGGACGCCGCGCCCCAGGAGTTCCTTGTTGACCGGTCGGCTGGCCTTGATCCCTTCCGCGCTGATGGAACCGCTGGGGACGAGACTGACGAGCTCGTGCTGGGCCGACCGGGTGAGGGACTCGATCTTGGCCCGGACCTCGTCGAGCCCGATCAGCTGCTCTGTTCCGCCACTTCGCTGCGAGGAGCGCAGCTCTCCGTAGTCCTGGACCATGCGCGCCACGGCGGTGCGGCTGGCCTGCAGTTCCCGCTGACGTTCGAAGATCTCCGCCTCGCGGGCTTCTATCATCGCCGCGAAGGCGACCTCCGGATTGACCGCGCGGGCCGCTCCCCGCACGTCGGAGGACGGTCTCAGCAGCGAGAGTTGGGCCAAGGCGTCCATGGCGGTGCGGACCCGCTCCTCCGGCCAGCCCAGCCGCTCGGTGAGCTGCTTCACTTCGGCTTGCGGGTACTCGAACATCGCCCGATACACGGCAAGTGCGTCCATGTCCAGGCCAAGAGACTCCAGCATCGACTCCCCCATCTCCTGACACCCCCGCCCTTTGCCGGGGGTAGTCGGCGTGATCGTGATCCAGTCGGAGGCCGTCCCTGCCGTCGGGTCCTGTTCCTGTTCTGCGCGATGCGCGGCGGGATGGCCGCCAGGCTGAAGCGCAGGGCCGTGGGGTTCTACGGCATCGCCGGTGAAGGCGACCGCTGCAGGTGGGCCGCGGGATACCGGCGGCTCTCAGGAAAACGGACGGCGGCGAACGCGCGGCCCCGACCGAGGTGATCGCGGGACCGGCGCGTGGAAGACAGGCGGCGGGCCGACGATTGGCCGGCCGGGCCACCCGTGTGGGGCACTGCCCCGATAGCGGCGTTAGAAGATGATGTCCGCCGTGTGGTGATCCCCGTCGCAGGCACTCACACGTTCATCTCCCCGTACCGATCCTGCTGAACGTCCCTGGCCCAGGGCAGCGCACCATGCACGCCGACCCCAGCCGCACCTCAGCCCCCGCCGATTCAACAGATTGTCAATCTACACGAGCTGGCTCAACACCGCTGGCACGGCCGCGATTCGATACGCCCGGCCCGTTCGACCACCAGGGCCGTCCACACAGCTCGGAGACTTCGCTGTCCGGATCGACCCTCACCGCGCCGGGGTCAGCGCGCGATCTCGGCCAGGGCCCGGACGCCTTCGAGCACCTCGGCGGCGGTGGGAGCGCTGGAGGGGTCACTGAGGCACTGGAACATCACGCCCGACACGAGCGCCAGTTGCACGGTCCCGAGGGTGCGGACGGAGGTCTCCGGCACTTCGTCTTCGCTGACGCCGTCCAGGATGGCCGCCATGCCGCGTCGGCCCTGGGCGGTGCCGCCGGCCAGGGCGGCGCGCAGCTCCGGCTGGCGCTGGGCCTGCATGAACAGCTCCACCGTGGCCAGCCAGAGGTCGGGGTGCGCGCCGAACTGCTCGATCAAGCTCTCCCAGATGCGCTCGAAGTGCGCCCGGGACGAGCCGTCGGCGTCCGGCACCAGCGCCCGGCCCATCGCGTCGCCCCACTCGTCGAGGATCTCGAACAGGGCCTGATTGAGCAGCGCCTCCCGTGAGCCGTAGTGGTAGCCGATGGCGGCGGTGCTCACGCCGGCGGCCGTGGCGATGTCGCGCACGGCGGTGCGGTCGTAACCCTTTTCCCGCAGGCACGCCTTGGCGCCGATGAGCAGCGCTTCCCGGTTTCCCATGTCCGGAGCCTAGCGCCCGCATGGCACGAACGTCTCATGCGATCGAGTTAGACAAGCGTATTGCACGATCGTGCAAGCTTGCGTAGCGTTCGGGCCATGAGACACACCAGGAACGTTTCGAAGGGGTTCACCGCCGCCGCGCTGTCGCTGGCCACGCTGGGCATGGGCCTGGGCATGGGTCTGGGCCTCGCACCGGCCGGCCCGGCGCACGCGGCAGCAGGCGGCAGCGCCCGACCGGTCGTCGACACCACCGGCGGCGCGGTCCGCGGCACCTCGGTCGACGGTCTGCGCAGCTTCCAGGGCATCCCGTACGCCGCCCCGCCGGTCGGGGACCTGCGCTGGGCCTCGCCGCGGCCCGCCGCCGCCTGGACCGGGGCGCGGGAGGCGACCGCGCCGGGATCCCCGTGTTCGCAGCCGGCCGGGCTCCCCATCGGAGTCCCCAGCGAGGCCGAGGACTGCCTCTACGTCAACGTCACCACCCCCGCGAAGCCGGCCGGCAAGCGGCCGGTGATCGTGTGGATCCACGGCGGCAGCCTGATGTTCGGCAGCGGCGACCTCTACGGCCCCGAGCGGCTGGCCGCCGAGGGCGCCGTCGTCGTGTCGGTCAACTACCGGCTCGGTGTCATGGGCTTCCTGTCCGACCCGGCGCTCAAGACCTCCGGCGGCCTCGGCCTGGAGGACCAGCAGGCCGCGCTGCGCTGGGTCCGCGCCAACGCGGGCGCCTTCGGGGGCGATCCCCACAACGTGACGATCATGGGTGAGTCCGGCGGCGGGTACAGCGTCTGCGGCCATCTCGCCTCGCCGAAGTCGGCCGGACTGTTCGACCGCGCCATCGTGCAGAGCGCGCCCTGCGCCACGGGTGGCTCCCGCACCCGGGAGGAAGCCGAGATCGAGGCCAAGGCCACGCTCGCCAAGCTCAAGGAGCTGAAGTCCGAGGAGGGCAAGGACTGCAACGACGCGGAGTCCTGCCTGCGCGGCACTGACGCGGCCACGCTGATGAAGGCGTACGGGACCTGGAACGAGCCCCGCCCGATCGCCGGTACGGACCTCATGCCACTGGCCCCCGCCGAGGCGCTGCGCACGGGCAAGTTCAACCGTGTCCCGGTCCTCATCGGGGTCAACCACGACGAGGAGCGCGGCCGGATCCTCGGCCAGGAGCTGACGGGCGATCCCATGCCGCCCGAGGCGTACGAGCCCGAGATCCGCAAGGAGTTCGGCGCCCGGGCCGGCGCGGTACTGGCCCGCTACCCGCTGAGCCGCTTCGGCTCGGCCGGCGAGGCCCTGGCCACGGTACGGACCGACCGCACCTGGTCGGTTCCGACGCTGGACACCGCCCGGCTGCTGTCGCGCTGGACGCCGACCCGGATGTTCGAGTTCAGCGAGCGCGAGACGCCCTCGTGGGCAGGCGACCCGAAGCTCAGTTTCGAGCTCCGCGCCTCGCACATGTCGGAGCTGTCCTACCTCTTCGACTTCAAGCTGCCCCTGTTCGAGAAGCTGACGGAGGAGCAGCAGCGCCTTGGCAAGCGGATGACGGACACCTGGGTGGAGTTCGCCGAGTCCGGAAAGACGGATTGGCCGAGCTTCCGCGGCGGCGGCTACGTGCAGTCGCTGACCTCGGGGCCGTGGAAGCGCACGGAGTTCGCCGAGGACCACAACCATGCGTTCTGGAAGAACCTCCGCTGACGCCGAGCAAACAGCGCTCAGTACCGGGGTTCGCTCCGCCTGGACCCCCGTGGGACGGACCGGGGACCGGGGGCCGGGGGCCGTGGCCCCCGGACTCCGGACTCCGGACTCCGGTCAGAAGGCGGTCAGTGCGTCGCGGGTGGTGGTGCGGTACAGGCCGACCTTCGGGTTGGCGACGGTGCCCGGCTTGGCCAGCCGGAGGCTGACGCCGTCCGCGTTCGGCATGTGCTCCTTGTCCGCAAGGACGTTGACCTCGTCGGCCACCGGGCCGTTGCCACCCGACGGGTTGAGGTCCACGGCGGCGTACGCGGTGGCGCCGGGGCGCACCGGGTACGCCGGGGCGCCGCCCAGTCCACCGGGGGCAGTGGCCTGGAGACCGAGCGCGCTGCCCTTGGCGCTGAAGCCGACGGTGGGGAAGTAGTCCAGGCCGCAGGAGGTGGAGCCGTTGTTGGTCACCGTGATGATGCGGACGGTGGCCGGAGTGCCCGCCGGGGACGTGACCTTGACGGTCAGGTTGCGCGCCGAGCAGGGGTGGGAGTAGGCGTAGGAGTCACCGGTGGTGTCCCCCGTGTTCTTGCCGCCCGAACCGGCCTTCGCCGGGGTGACGGTGGCCGTGCCGGATCCGGTGGCCTTGCCGTCGTTTGGGGCGGCGGAGGAGCCCTCCCCGGACGGCGTGACGGTGCCGGTCGAGGCCGGCTGGTCCGCGCTCTTGGTCGCGGCGGGGTTCCCGGTCGGACCGCCGGCGCTGTCCGAGCCGCCGCAGGCGGTCAGGGCCAGAGCGAGGCCGGTGGTGACGGCGACCAGGGCAGTGGTGCGGAGTCGGTAGGTACGCATGGGGAACTCTCCGTGTGGGTGTGGGTGTGGGTGTGGATGTGGATGTGGTCGTCAGGCGGAGGCTTCCGCTTTCCGCCTGACGAGACGTTGCGTGGGGTGTTGTTCCGGTCGGCTGCTGTCGCAGGCGGCCGAGGGCGGTCGGTGGGGCGGGTGGGGGCCCTCCCGTTGCGACCGCTGAATCCGCTCGTCGATCCGATCGGCGGACCGACGGGCTGATGACGCAACTGTGGGGCGGGTTTTGTCCCAGTGGCGGCTGGGACGGGATAGTAGAAACCCTGGAACGCTCCCGACCCCTCTCACCTGGGCGATCGGGTGAGCCTGGAACGTGCTTCCGGGATGAGGGGGAGGGTGGAATGGCCACGGAGACGGAACGGTTCGCGGAGCTGATGCGCGGATTCAAGGAGCGCTCGGGGCGCAGCTACGGCACGCTCGCGAAGCGTCTGCACTCCAGCAACTCGACGCTGCACCGCTATTGCAGCGGCGCGGCGGTGCCCACGGACTACGCCCCGGTGGAGCGGTTCGCCCGAGTCTGCGGTGCCTCGGCCGACGAACTGCTCGCGCTGCACCGGCAGTGGCTGCTGGCGCTGGTGGAGCGGCGGCGGGGGGCGACGGAGGGGCAGGCCTCGGGGTCGGGGGCGGCGAACTCCGCGGCGCCGCTGGGCGGTGACGCCGCGCCGGAGGTGCCGCCTGCATCGGCGGCGGCGGAGGTGGTGGTGGCCGGGGAGGCTTCGGAGGTCCTGCCTCAGGCGGAGACCGACGACCCCGCACCGGCCCCGGCGTCCGCGGCCGGCTCCGCCCCGGCGCCCGGACCTGCCGCTGCGGAGGCACCCGACCCGGCGCCCATCCGCGCGCCGGCACCTGCACCGGCACCTGCACCGGCGGAGGACCCCGACGTCCTTGTCCAGCCGGGCCGCGCCCGGGCTTCCGTACCGGGGGCCCGGCGTCCTCGGCTGCTGCTCGCCGTCGCGGCCGCCGTGGCCACCGCCGCGGTGGCGGGGACCGCCGCCGCCGTCTCCGCCATGGGAGATGCGGGTCAGGGGGACAAGCGCCACGGCGCCGTCCAGTCGTCCTCGCGCGATCGGGCGGCGGCGGGCCCGGCCTTGCCGTCCGGCGGGTCGTCGTCACCCACGCCCACGGCCGATTCCGCACCCCCGTCCAGCCCCGGACCGTCCTCCCCCTCGGCAACGTCCGCCTCGGCAGCGTCCGCGTCCACCTCGCCGGACACCGCCGAGGAGGGGGCCTCCGCCACCGCCCCGTTCACGGTCAACGTCCTGCCCGACAACTGGGACAGCCCCTGCGACCAGTGGTTCGCCCTGGACAAGGCACCCGGCACGGTCCCCCCGCCCCCCGCCGGGCAGGCGACCGAAGGGTGGGCCAGGGCCCTGGACGCCGTCCCGGCCGGGCACCTGCGCATGCAGCTGACCGTCCAGGGCACCGAGGGCAAGGCCGCGGTCCTGCACGCGCTGTACGTCCATGTCGTGAGCGGCCGCAAGGCTCCCGGCTGGAACGCGTACACCATGGGATCCGGTTGCGGCGGCGCACTGGTGCCGGCGTCCTTCGCGGTGGACCTGGACGACGCCTCCCCGAGGGCCAGGCCCGTACCCGGCAAGGAGGGCGAGCGGACGACGGCCTCGACCGACTTCCCGTACAAGGTCTCCGCCACCGACCCCCAGGTGCTGAACGTCGACGCCGCCACACTCGGTCGGGACGTCAGCTGGTACCTGGAGCTGGCGTGGAGCAGTGGCGACCGCAAGGGCACCACCCGCATCGACGACCACGGCCGCCCGTTCCGCACGGTCGCCCTGAACACCGGCCACAGCTACTGGTACAACGAGAACAAGAACGGCTGGCTGCCGTACACGGACTGAAACGCGCCTCCTGGCACCCCTCCTTGTCGGTCGGGCTGACGGACCCGTGAGGACGGACCCAGTGGACGATCGCACCGGGTCCCTGGGGCGGATCTGCGATCCGTCCCAGGCCCTGACCTCGTACTTCACCGCCCGTACGAGCCTTGCGGGGAGCTGCGCGGGGCCACCAGGCCGGATTCGTAGGCGAAGATCACGAGCTGGGCGCGGTCGCGGGCGCGGAGTTTGGTCATGGCCCGGTTGACGTGGGTCTTCGCGGTCAGTGGGCTGATCACCATGCGGGCCGCGATCTCGTCGTTGGACAGGCCGTGTGCGACCAGGACGACTGCTTCACGTTCGCGGCCGGTCAAACCGTCCAGCACCGTGGCCGTGTCGGTGGGGAGTGGTTGCGTGACGTACCGGTTGATCAGCTTGCGGGTGATCGAGGGTGCGAGGAGGGCGTCGCCGCGCGCGGCCACGCGTACGGCGTGCAGGAAGTCCTCCGGCACGATGTCCTTGACGAGGAATCCGGCGGCGCCTGCGGACAGGGCGTCGAAGACGTACTCGTCGAAGCCGTAGTTGGTGAGCATGACGACGTGGACGCCGGTCAGCGCCGGATCGGCCGCAATGCGCCGGGTCGTCTCGATTCCGTCGAGTACCGGCATCTGGATGTCGATGAGGGCTACGTCGGGCAGGTGCGCTCTGGCGAGCTCCAGGCCCTCCTGCCCGTTGGCGGCTTCGGCCACGACCTCGATGTCGTCCTCGAGGTCGAGGAACGCGCGGAATCCGCTGCGGATGAGCGCCTGGTCGTCGACCAGCAGGACACGGATCACGAGACTCGTTCCACGGGGAGTTCGGCACGGACGGTGAAGCCGCCTTCGCGGCGCGGTGCGGCCAGGAGCCGCCCGCCGAGGGCGGTGACGCGTTCGCGCATCCCGAGCAGTCCGATGCCGGGCAGCGGGACGGCGTCCGGCGTGGCCGTGCCGTCGTCGTCGACCTGGAGGGCGACGGCGTCCGGGCGGTAGTCGATGCGGACCGATGCCGTGGTGGCGTCCGCGTGGCGGGCGATGTTGGTGAGGGACTCCTGGACGATCCGGTAGACGGTACGGCCCACCGCGGCCGGTACCTCGTGCCGTTGCCCCTCGATCATCAGGGTCGCCTGCAGACCGGTCTTGCCGGCCCTCGCCACCAGGTCGGGGATGTGGTCGAGGCCGTGCGGCGGGGTGGTGTCGTCGTCGCGCAGGGCCTCCAGGGTGGCGCGGAGCTCGCGGGACGCCTCGCGGCCGGCCTCCCGGATGGCCAGGAGGGTTTCCGGTACCTCCTCGCCGCGCTTGCGGGCCACGTGGACGGCGGCTTCGGACTGCACCTTGATCACCGAGATCTGATGGGTGAGCGAATCGTGCAGCTCCCGCGCGATGTGCAGCCGCTCCTCGTCGGCACGGCGCCGCGCGGTCTCCTCCCGGGTGCGCTCGGCTTCGTCGGCCCGCTGCTCGGCTTGGCGGAGGGCTTCGCCGGCGGCGCCGGCGGCGATGAGCCAGGCGATCTGGAGGGCGCCCCGGGCCTGTGCGAACGCCTCGCCCGTGTCGTGCAGGCCCGAGGCGAGGGCCGCGAGGGGGAGCGCCGCGAGCACGGCCACGCTCATCGCCACTGTGACCGTGCGGTGTCCCGCCCGCACGGCCGCGTACACCGCGAAGAGGAACGCGACGGCGGCCACGTCGAAGCCGGCCGCCTGGTAGCCCACCGAGCAGAGCCCGGTGACGGCGAGGACCGCGACCGGGGCCCGGCGGCCCGCGGCCAGCGCCAGGCCGCCGACGGCCAACAGTACGTAGCCGAGCAGGCCGGGGCCCGTGGCGGAGTGCTGCCCCGACAGACCGGTGACCAGCAGCGCCGCCGCCACGCCCACGGCGATCAGCCAGTCCCTGACTCCGGCCCGTACGCGGAACCGTCCTTTGTCCATGCGCGCACCGTAGCCCGGGGCCGACGCGGGCGAATCCCGCGCGCGGCCGAGGGGCGGCTACCACGTGCGCAGTAGCCCGGCGACACCTGCCGCGTCGGTGGTAGCGCGAAGTGCCTGCGGCTGCAGGACGACCCGACGTGGGCTCGGCCGACATGCTCGGACCACATCCAGTCGTCGGAAGAGAAGGAGCACCCTGATGTCCGCTCGCCGCCTGTCCGCTGCCTCCGCGACCGCCCTGCTCGCCGGGCTCGGTCTTGCCGCACCCGCGGCAGCGCACGCCCCGGTCCAGCCGGTTTCGATCGCCGCCGGTGTCACCGACTTCGGCCTCGGCAGGCTCGGAGCCACCACCGGCGGGCTGCTGGGGCTGGCCGCCGTGGTCGTCGTCGTGCTGGCGCTGAGACGACCCGGCGGCCGTCTCGGCGTTGCCAACGGGTCGCTCGGGGCCAAGGCGGCCGTGGTCGCGGGGCTGATCGCCATGGCCCTCGGCGGGCTGGTCGCGGCCACCGCCGACGGTGGACTCGGCACCGGCAACGGGCTGGGCGGAGCCTACGTGGCCCTGCTGCTCGGGCTGGCCGGGACGGCCCTGGGCGGGCGGGCTCTGACCCGCTCCCGCCGCAGCCGGTGACCGGGGCGTGCCGCTGGTCGGACGACACCCCCTACCCGGCCGCTACGACTGCGGCTTCCAGAGGGTCACTTCGGTGAGGTAGGTCGGGACGTCGTACTGCTTGCTGGTCGAGGCCTCGACGCCGACGATCTTCACCATCGCGAGGTTGCCCTTCGACGTCACCGTGCAGAGCAGATCGCCCCGGACGATGGCGCTGTCCGCTCCGGTGAGGGCGTCGCTGTTCAGCTTGTCCGGGATCGGGTTCGTGGCGGCTCCCGTCGCGCACTGCTCCGGGGCGGGGCCCGCGCTCTTGCCGAACGCCGTTCCGCTTTCGACGGCTGCGTACCCCATCTGCAGCTCCCGGTTGCTGTAGGAGATCTCTCCGAAAGGCGCCACCTTCGGGAAGTCGAGGTCCACGTCGTTGAACTTGCCGAACTCCCTGGGAGCCAGGAGCTTCAACGCCTTGTCCTTGAACACCACCGTGTAAGCGGGAGCGGCGGGAGTCTGCGGCTGCGCGGACGCCGATGCCCGGGGCTGGTCCTGCGGCTGGGACGCAGCGGGATTCGGCTGGTCCGCCGCCTTGTCCCCGCCCTTGCCCTCCTTCCCGTTCTTGTCGTCATCGCCCGATACGTACCAGGCGCCGCCCGCGGCCAGGACGACGGCCAGGATCCCCGCGCCGACGACCAGGGGCACCCGGCTGCGGCCACGGCTCGGGGCAGCGGGGAACGGAGCGGGAGTGGGGAAGGGGGAGGGAGAAGGGAAGGCGGAGGGAGAAGGGTAGGGGGAGGGAGCGGGAGCAGTGGTTGTGGCGGCGGCGTAGAGCGCCGCCTGGGGGTTTGGTGTCCCCTGCGTCGGATGGCCCGGCGCGGACGCCTGCGTCGGGACGTACGTCGGCTGGTACGAGGGCGGCGGCGGGGTCTGCGGGGTCGTCTGCGGGGTCGACTGCGGGGCCGTCTGCGAGAGCTGCTCCCGGCGCGCGATCTCCGCCGTGAGCCCGGCGGGCAGCCAGTCCTTGAAGTCGCGCAGGGGGCGGCCCGCCGCACCCCGGCACCACTCGGCCAGCTCGGCGGGGCCGGGCCGCCGGGAAGCATCGGCCGCCAGGCAGCGTTCCAGCAACGGCCGTAGCGGATCCGGGTAGCCGCTCAGGTCCGGTGCCTGCTGCGGGGTGTTGGCGATCGAGGCGGCGATGGAGATTCCCGCGCCTTCGCCGTACGGATGGCGCCCCGTGGCCACGACCGCGGCGATCAGCCCCAGCGCGAAGATGTCGGTTGCGGGAGTGACCTGCCGGCCCAGCGCATGCTCGGGCGACATGTACTGCGGTGTCCCGATGAACCCACCGCTGCGCGTGAGTTGGGTGGCGTCGGTGGCGCGCGCTATGCCGAAGTCGATCACCCAGGGGCCGTTCGAGCTCAGCAGGATGTTGCTGGGCTTCAGGTCGCGGTGAATCACCGACGCGGCGTGTACGGAATGCAGGGCCTGTGCGGTGCAGCCGATCAGCTGGAACACGGCGGGCATCGGCAGCGGCCCGTGGGCGGCGAGCGCATCGTCGAGCGCCAGACCCGGTACGTAGGCGCTGGCGAGCCAGGGCTGCTCACCGCTGGTGTCGTGATCCACGACCGGCACGATGTGGTAGCCCTGCACCCGGCGCGCGGCCTGGACCTCGTGCTCGAAACGGGCACGGAAGTCCTGCTCCTGGGCGAACTCACGCCGGATGACCTTCAGTGCGACCGGCTGGTTGCCCCGGGTTCGGGAGAGGTAGACCGACCCCATTCCGCCTTCGCCGATCCGCGCGAGCAGCCGGTATCCGGCGATCTCCTGCGGATCGTTCGGCCCCAGTGGACTCAGCACGGCTTGGTCGGCGGTCGCCATTCAATTCCCCCTTGATGATCACGGAGTTGAGATCGTATCCGGGGCCGGTTCGCGCCCTGCGGGGGAATGTCTTCCGGGTGCGGCGACCTGGATGAACGGGCCAGAATGGAAGCATCCCGTAGTCGCGGATACCGAGTGCCTACGGGGCTCCGTACCTCACACGACATGAGGAGTTGCCGTCATGGGCGGTAGACAGGACAAGCGCAAGGAACCGGACCAGGCCCGCGAGCCGCAGGAGCACCATCGCCCCGGAGACCCCGCACACTCCCAGCCGGGCAAGGCGTCCCGCGAGCAGGGACGGAAGCAGGGGCAGAAGCAGGGACGGGAGGACGCCTCGCGCCGCCACGAGAACGATCTGCTGCGCGAGGAAGACCTGCACGACGAGACGTTCTGACCCGGAGTACCGTGGAGGGACCGGGAGCATTTCGCACACCCGCTCCGCTGCGGACGTCGTTTCCGGCGATCACTGCACCGGACCGTTCGCGAACGGTCCGGGGACGGGTCCGCGACATGGCCATGACCCTGACCACGACCGATTACCGCGCCGAGCCCCAGGTCCGTGCGCCCCTCGGCCCGGCACGCCTGTTCCTCACCCCGCAGACCGCTCTCGCGGGCCGCCTGGACGGTGCCTGGTGGCCCCGTTCCCGTGATCTCGCGACCGAGCTCCCCGCGCTGGCCGCCGCCCTGGCAGAGCCCTGGGGGCGCGTCACCCGCGTCACGGTCAACCCCACCCGCTGGCCGGTCATCCCGCGCACGATTCCCGTGACCGGACAGCAGACGCTGCACGTGGGCTGGTTCACCGAACAGGACCCCGACACCCTGATCCTGCTCTCCTACACCGTCGGCCGGTGGGACCTCCTCGTCGTCCCGCCCGAGGCCGAGCCCGCCGCCGCGGCCCGGCTGATGGCCGCCGCCGCGATCCCCGGCAGCGTCCTCGGCCCGCGCGTGCTGATGGCCAACGAGGCCGCCATCGGGCGCGGCATCAGCGACGCCCAGCGCCAGGAAGCCGGCTGGGAGAGCGAAGGCGGAGCCTGCATGTCCCCCGTCGGGATCCCGCTCGACCGGCGCACCCTGCCGTTGCCCGGCAACGGCAGGAGGTGAGCTCCACCCGTCGTCGAGCCCACCCGGCGGATCCTCCGCCCCCTACGAAGGAACAGACCCGCGTGAAGTACATCGAGCCCCAGACACCGCCCTCGCCGCCCTCGCCCACCAGCGCCGAGGTCCGGATCATCGCGCACACGCCCGAAGCCGCCCGCGCGGTCGCAGAAGCCCTCCGCGGCTGCTTCGCCGGCGCCGAACAGCGCAGTTATCCCGGGCGCGACGGCGGCACCCGGCTCCACCTCACCGTGGACACGGCAACACCCGCCGGCCCCACCCGCACCTGGATGGCCGCCAGCAGAACCCCGGTCGGCACCGGCGCCCACTCCGACGAGACGTGAGAGGCCCGGCGGCACTGACCGGATGAGAACGGCTGCCGGAGTCAGCGGCTTCTTGCAAAATGGGGCGGATCAGGGGATCCGGGATCGCGGGTGAGTTCCGCGCGCCGAGGACGGGGGGACAGCTCAGTGGGCATAGCGATCTTCGACGCCATGGGGCTCGCGAAGAAGAACGGCAAGCGGCGCACGAAGCTGATCGAGCGTCAAGAGCGGCTCAACGAGGGGCTCCTGGCCGAGGCGCAGGCGCAGGAGCGGGCGCGGCGCAGGGCCTACGGCAAGGCGCTCGTACCGTTCGCCGAGGTGTTCTCCCGGCTGAAGAACGTGGATCTGCCCGAGCTGGCGGCCCTCGCCGAGCCCGCGGCGGCGGAGCTGGTGGACGTGGAAGTGCGCGGCATCCAACTGGACGCGGTGACCGGGGTCCTCACCGTGGTCGGCGGTGTCGCCGTGGGCGCCGGTGCGGCCGCGGGGACGTTCGCCGCGGTGGGGGCGTTCGCCGCCGCGTCCACGGGAACGGCCATCTCCACCCTGTCCGGAGCGGCCGCGACGAGCGCCACGCTCGCCTGGCTGGGCGGCGGCTCGCTGGCGGCGGGCGGCGGCGGGGTGGCGGCGGGTACGGCGGTGCTCACGGGCATCGTGGCCCTGCCGGTCCTGCTGGCGGCGGGCGGCTTCTTCGAGTGGAAGGGCCGCAAGGACCTGCGCGCGGCGCGGGCCGAGGCCGCCGAACTCAAGAAGGCCGCCGCTGAACTCCGTATCCGGGAAGCGCGCGGCGCGGCCTCGGGCAAGCGCAGCCGCCAGGTGCGGCAGCTGCTGAACGGGCTCCGCAAGGAGATCAGGCGCCGGCTGCCCTCCTTCCGGGCCCTGGTGGAGGGGCAGGAGGACTACGACGCCTACACGCCCGAGCAGCGGGCCGAGGTGGCCGTTCTCGTCGGGCTGGCCGGTGTCGTGGCCGCCGTCATGGCAACTCCGCTCACCGACGAGAACGGCGATGTGACCGACCTGTCGGACCGCGTGGTGAAGGACAGCCGTGCCCGGTTCGGAGCCTTCGTGGACGCCCCGTGAGCGAGCGGGAGGTGCACGACACGCAGGCGCAGCCGGTGCCGGGGCGGGCGCTGCCCGGTGGGATCGATGCCGCCGCCTGGGCGCTGGCCGATCTGGCGACCCGGCGGCTGGCCCTGGCCACCCTGGAGACGCTGCGGACCAGGAAGACGGCGGAAGCCCTGGCCACCCGCTACGTGAACATCGGCAACGAGCAGCGCGCGGGGCACCTCTTCGAGGTGATGCACGCGCTGTCCTTCAACCTGTCCGCCGTGGACAAGGGCTCTTCGCTGCGAGCCGTCGTCACCGAGTGGGCCCCGAGCGGTTCGCAGACCGACCCGGCCGACCTGAACCTCCTCGACGCGGGCCGCCTCGTGGGGCAGGCGCAGGCGAAGCTCTACCGACGACCGTCCACCACGGCCGAGCAGTTGGCCCGGCCGCACTACGACGGCATGCAGCGCCTGGTGGCCTCCGACCGGCTGGCGGACGTGGAGAACCTGCTGGACAAGCGGCTCACCATGCCCCGGGAGGGGCTCCGGTACGAGAACTACCAGGACGCCCGCGCCCATGTGACCGACCACCTCGAACGGGGCGGTGTGCGCAGCGAGGGCATCACGCTCGACGAAGCGCACCGGGCGGCGCGCGACCCCCGCGGGTGGGCGGACCGGCAGTCCGCGCGCGCCGGGGCGCAGCAGATGGCGGGTGCCGCCAAGTCCGCGGCCGTGCTGGGCGGAATCGCCGCCGGGGTGAGTGCGGCGGTGCGCGAGACGGCGCGCGTGCGGGCCGGTGAGACCTCGGCCTCCGTCGCCGCCTTCACGGCGGTCGGTTCGGCCGTCGGTGGGGCCGCCCGCTCCGGCGGGCTGGCCGCCCTCGGCGAAGCCGTCCGGATCTCCGCCGCCGCGGGTGTCCTGCCGGCCGCGCTGGGGGGCGGGTCGCTCCCCGGGGCCACCGCGCAGGCCGCGTTCGCCGTGGCAGAGGCCGGGCTGGAGCTCGCGCGGGGAAAGATCAACCCGCGGCAGTTCGCCGCGAGCGCGTCGACCGCGGCCGTTTCCACCGGCCTCGCCTGGGGCTGCGGTGTCGTCGGCCAGACGCTCCTGCCCGTGCCCGTCGTGGGTGCGCTGGTGGGAGGGGTGGTGGGTCAGGTGGCCGCCGGGATCCTCGTCCAGGGTCTGCAGATCGCCGTCGTCGCGGCCCGCGCGGATGCCGCGGCGGAAGCCAGGGTCCGGCTCCTGGAACAGGAGGCCGCCACGGCGGTCCTCGTGGCCGACGCCTTGCGCCGTGCGACGGAGCGGCTGGCCGGGGAGCGCAACGCCTCCGTGGCCCGGGAGGTGCTCCCCCGGTTCGGCCGCGTGCAGTCCGCGCTGGCCGGCGACCGTCCCGCCCTGGCTCTCACGGAACTCGCCGTACTGACCCGGCAGTTCGGCGGACAGCCGGTCTACGGGACGCAGGAGGAGTTCGACGCGTGGATGCTCGACGGGTCGACCTCGCTGACCCTGGATCCCAACCGCGCCTGAACTCCGACCAGCCCCGACGGCCGCCCGGATGACCGTCGGTGCTCGTCACCAGTCGGTGACGAGCGCCGCGTACGGTTCGTGCCGCCGCCAGGCTCCGGCGAGCCGGAGGAGGCGGGCCGGGGCGGCGATGCCGCGTACGGCTGCGATCTTGCCCTCGGCGACCTCGAACACCGTGGCGCCCAGGACCTGGTCGCCGAGGACGAAGAGGACGGCGGGGGCGCCGTTGACGACCGCGTAGTGGAGGGCGAGCGCACCGCCGGCGAGCCGCTGCTTCGCGGGGGTGGAGGTGAAACCGCCCCGCAGGACGGTGGCGACCCGCCGCGGGGTGTCGTACCGCAGCAGCTTCCTGGCCAGGCCGTTGCCGTCGGAGAGGGCGATCACGTCGTCGGTGAGCAGGGCCACGAGCCGTTCGGTGCGGCCCGAGGTGGCGGCGGTCAGGAACTCTTCCACGATCCTGCGCGCCGCGGCGGGGTCGACTTCACCGGCGCCGCGGCGGCGCGTGGCGCCGATGCGGGTCCGGGCGCGGTGCAGGTGCTGCTGGCTCGCGGACTCGGTGATGGCGAGGATCTCGGCGATCTCGGCGTGGCCGTAGGAGAACGCTTCGCGCAGGATGTAGACGGCCCGCTCGACGGGTGTCAGGCGCTCCATGACGGTCAGCACGGCCAGGGAGACCGATTCGCGCTGCTCGAAGGTGTCGGCCGGGCCGAGCATCGGGTCGCCGTCGAGGAGAAGTTCGGGGAACCAGGCACCGGCGGTGCGTTCGCGGCGGGCCTGCGCCGAGCGGAGTCGGTCGAGGCACAGGTGGGTGACGACCTTGGTCAGCCAGGCCTCCGGCACCCTGATCTGCTGCCGGTCGGCGGCCTGCCAGTGCAAGAAGGCGTCCTGCACGGCGTCTTGGGCGTCGGCGGCGGAGCCCAGCAGGCGGTAGGCCAGCGAGGCCAGCCGGTTCCGGGAGGCCTCGAACCGGTCGGTGTCGAACGGGTCGGCGCCGATCCGGTCGGCGCCGAAGCGGTCGGGTGCGGTGCTGTCCACGGGGTCACCCTAGGCGCGGCTACGCGACTGCCGTGCCGGCGGGGGCGTCCGGCGCGTACGGGACCGCGTGCCCGGCGGACCGGTCCGGCGCGGGGACCAGGCGGCGACGGCGCACGGGCAGGCCGAAGGTCGGGTGCGAGGTGGTCCACAGCGACATCCCGAGGATGCCCGCCTTGATCCGGGCGGCTTTCCGGCCGCCCGCGTACGTCGGCTTCGCCTGCGCCGCGCGGTCGACCAGCTGCAGGATCCCGTCCCGGCGCCCGAGGCTGATGTGGTTGCCCGGGTAGGCCAGCTTGACGTGTCCGGTCCCGCTGCCGGTCAGGGTCCCCATGATGGCCTTCACGGCCTGCATCGCGGTGAAACCGGCCGAGGCGCAGGACATCGGGAGCGGCAGGCCGTTCTCGCCGAGGGTGTGGACGCTGTCACCGGCGGCGTAGACGTTCGGGTGCGAGAGCGAGCGCATGGTGCGGTCGACGAGGATCCGGCCGTCGGCGGTGACCTCCAGCCCGGCGGCGGCGGCGAGGGGAGCGACCGCGAACCCGGCCGTCCACACCGTCGCGTCGGACGGCAGGGCGGTGCCGTCGGCGCACAGGACCCGGGTCGCTTCGACGGCTTCGACGCCGGCGTGTTCCACGACGGTGATGGCCAGCCGGTCGCAGGCCCGGCGCAGGTGGCTGCGGGCTCCGGCGGAGAGCCGTTCGCCCAGCTCGCCGCGGGCGACCAGCGTCACCGACAGGCCGGGCCGGGATTCGGCGATCTCGGTGGCGGTCTCGATGCCGGTCAGCCCGTCGCCGACGACCACGACGGTGCCGCCTTCCGGCAGGCCGTCCAGGCGCGCGCGCAGGCGCAGGCCGAGGGCCGGGCGGAGACGTCGAAGGCGTGGTCGGCCACGCCGGGGACACCGCGGTCGTCGCCGTGGCTGCCGAGCGCGTAGAGCAGGGTGTCGTAGCCGAGCTCGTGGCCGAGCTCATCGGCGCCGTCAGCAGCGGTCACGGTGACGACCTGGCGCTCGGGGTCGACGGCGGTGACGCGGGCCAGGTGCAGCCGTATGCCCGTGCCCGCGAACACGTCGGCGAGCTTCCGGCTTCCGATCTCCCGGCCTGCCGCGAGCTCGTGCAGCCGCAGCCGCTCGACGAAGTCCGGCTCGGCGTTGACCACGGTGATCTCGGTGTCCGCCGGGGACAGCCGACGGGCCAGGTTCCCGGCCGCGTAGGCACCGGCGTAGCCGGCACCGAGGACGACGATGCGGTGCTTCATGTGACGCTCCTGTCGGTTCGCTGGGCTCTCGGTGACTTGAGCGGAGCAGCGGCGCGATTCCTGACAGGAACGTCACGTGACGTGGGTCACAGGCGGGCGGGGACTCCGGGGATCCGGGCCGCCAGGCCGTCCAGCAGCACCTGGAGGCCGAAGTCGAAGGTGTCGTCCGGGGCCTCGGCGCAGTCGGGGCCGGTCCTGGACCCGGGTCCTGCAGAACGTCCGCCACACCGCGGCCTTCACCGGCTCCGCGCTGGCCCTGACCGTCGCCGCCCTCGCCTGACCACCGATTGCACACGGGGTGGCGCCACTAATGCCTAGCAGTGGTGCCACGCATGTGCCATCATGGCACCACTACGGCACACCTCGCTGGCGCGCGGCCGGCGGCCGTAGCCCACACGTTCACGGAGTCACCATCGGAGGGGTCGGATCATGGAGACAGTGCAGAGCGGGAAGCGGACCGCGACCGGCGCCCTGACCGCCTTCACCCGCTTCGTGGTCTGCGGCGGAGGGGTGGGGGTGGCCTCCAGCTTCGCCGTCGCGGGCCTCGCCTCCTGGATCCCCTGGGTCCTGGCCAACGCCCTGATCACCGCGGCCTCCACGCTCCTCGCCACCGAACTGCACGCCCGCTTCACCTTCGGCGCCGGCGGACGGGCGACCTGGCGCCAGCACGCGCAGTCGGCCGGATCCGCGGCCGCCGCGTACGGGGTGACCTGCGCGGCGGTGCTCGTCCTGCGGCAGCTCGAGGCTTCGCCCAGTGCCGTGCGCGAACAGATCGTCTACCTGTCCGCCTCCGCGCTCGCCGGAGTCGTGCGGTTCGCGGTGCTGCGCCTCGTCGTCTTCGCGCAGCACCGCTCGAAGACGGCGCCCGCCGCGCCCGCCACGCCCGCCGCGCCCGCCACGCCCGCCGCGCCCGCCACGCCCGCCACGCCCGCCACGTCCGCCGTGCACACCGTCCGTACCCACCGCACGGTGCCCACGGCCGCGGACCTGTGCCGAGCGGCCTGACGACCCCGGCACGTGTGCACCCGGACGGTGCGTCAGCCGGGCTGCGTGAACTGCTCCGTGCCGACGACCCGCAGGAGGCTCAGCCGGTCGGCCGAGTCCGTGCCGGGCGGGGGCGTCAGGAGCAGGAGGCGCTGGTCGCCCTCCGGGGCGAGGAGCACCTGGCAGTCGAGGTCCACGGGGCCGACGACCGGGTGGATCACCCGCATGCGGCTGTGGCGGCGGACGGCGACCTCGTGCAGCTCCCACAGGGCGGTGAACTCTGCGCTGGCCCCGTGCAGGCGCTCCACCAGACGGGTGGCGGCCGGGTCCGAGGAGCGCCGGCCGACGGCCGCCCGCAGGTCCGCCACGTGCAGGCGGCTGTACTGCTCGTGCTCCTCCGCCGGGTACGCGTCCCGCGCGGCCGGGTCGGCGAACCAGCGCCAGACGACGTTGCGGCCGTGCTCGGACACCGTGCACACGCCGCCCAGGAGGGTGCGGGCCATCTCGTTCTGGGCCAGTACGTCGCCCAGGTCGCTGAGGACCTGCGCCGGAATGCCGGGCAACTGGTCCAGCAGGTGCAGCAGTCCCGCGCCGACCTGGTCTCCGGCGACCCGCGCCGCGGGCGGGCGGTGCCCGGCGAGCAGGTGGAGGTGGTCGCGCGCGTCGTCGTCGAGGCGCAGGGCGCGGGCGAGGGCGGACAGCATCTGCGGTGAGGGCTGCGGGCCCCGGGCCTGCTCCAGCCGGATGTAGTAGTCGGCCGACATGCCCGCGAGCTGGGCCACTTCCTCGCGCCGCAGCCCCGGTGTGCGCCGTCGGGGCCCGGCGGTGAGGCCCGCGTCCTGCGGGCGCACCCGCTCGCGCGAACGGCGGAGGAAATCGGCGAGCTCACGGCGGTCGATCGTCATGTCGATCATCCTGCCGGACGCCTCCGGCGCGGCCTACGCGGTGATCACGTCGTGGACGGGGCCGCCGCCCATCCAGGGATCGCCGGTCCCAGGTTCACGGGGTCTCTCCCGCCCCCCGGGGCCCGACGGCACTGTTGGTCGAGCCGGAGGGGAAACGCCCCCGGCGGCCACCATCACCAAGAGGAGCAACAGCCATGTCCACGACCCTCATCGCCCCCGCCGACGCCATCGTGAGCGCCACCGTGCGGGTCGCCGACGCCGAGGTCTCCTACGAGCGCACCGGCACGGGCCCCGCACTCGTCCTCGTGCACGGCACCGGCTCGAGCGGCTCCGCCGTCAACTGGGGGCAGACCCGGCCCCGTTTCACCGCCGACCACACGGTGATCACCCCCGACCTCTCCGGCACCGACCGCACCCGGGACGACGGGGGCCCGCTGACCGTGGAGGGGCTGGCCGCGCAGGTCATCGCCGTCATCGAGGACGCGGGCACCGGGCCGGTGGACCTGCTCGGCTTCTCCATGGGCGCGCCGGTGTCCGCCGCCGTCGCCGCGCTGCGCCCCGACCTCGTGCGGCGGCTGATCCTGGTCTCCGGCTGGGCCCACACCGAGGGGGACGAGTACCTGCGCAACCTCTTCACCCTGTGGCAGCAGCTCGGCGCCTCCGACCCGGCCGCCTTCGGGCGGGCCGTGACCATGACCGGCTTCAGCCGGGGCTTCCTCAACACGATCGGCCGCGAACAGGTCGAGCTCCTGATCCCGAACCTGCCCCCCACCCCCGGCACCCTGCGCCACGTCGACCTCGACACCCGCATCGACATCCGCGCGCTGCTGCCGCTCATCGAGGCGGAGACCCTCGTCATCGGCGCCACCCTGGACATCACCGTCCCGGTGGAGAACAGCCGCGCGCTGCACGCCGCGATCGCGCACAGCTCGTACGCCGAGATCGAGGCCGGGCACGTCGCCTTCTTCGAGAAGGAGGACGAGTTCGTCGAGCTGGTCGACGGCTTCACCCGCGGGGGGCGCGCGTAGCGCCGCTCAGCCCTGTACGGCGAGCACGATCCGGAGCACGCAGGCCGCGAGCACGGCGCCGGACACGATGCTGGTGATGCCCAGCCCGCGGGTGCCGCGGGGCAGGCGCTCCGGCAGGGTCACCGTCTGCGGGCGCTTGGGGTCGTAGATCACGTCCATCCGGCCCCCGACCTGCACCGGCGGGAAGACGAACGGGCCCACGGTGTACTGGCGTGCGGGAGCGCCCACCGGGGTGTACTCCAGCAGGATCATCGAACCCGCCGCGATCTGGCCCACGTTGACGCAGACGGCGGAGTGCCGGATGCCCCGCTTCAGCAGCGGGCTCGCGTGGAGGTAGATCCCGAGCGAGACGCAGAACACCACCAGCGCGGCCAACGCGACCAGAAAGACCCAACCACTCACCGACAACGCCCCCGCCCGACGGAAAGACCAGATCATCGCCGACCGTCGGCAGGGCCACAAGGCCCTATGCCGGCGCCGCTCCGGTGAGGGTCTCGACCAGGGCCTGGGCGAGGACGGTCGCGGCGCCGATCCTGGTGTCCTCCCGCTCGTCGCCGGTGACCTTTCCGATCACCGCGTCACGGACCGATACCGAGATGTCCGGGCCCCCGTACAGCTCGGGGAAGGACAGGGCCATCAGGCAGACGCCCACGTTCGCCGAGAGGATCGACTGGCCGGCCAGCGCCGGGGTCGTCCGCAGCCGGCCGGCGTCGCGGCACCGTCCGACGGCCGTCAGGAGCAGGGCCTGCGCCTCCGCGATCGCCTGCGGCTCGGCCGTCCCGGACGGCGTGAACATCAGCCGGTAGAGGTGGGGGTTGCCGAGGGCGAACGCGACGTGGCTGTCCCAGGCCGCGCGCAGGTCCGCCACCGGGTCGTCGGTCTGCGGATTGCGCCTCTTGTTGGCGAGGAAGCGCTCGAAGCCGATGTCGGCCACCGCGGTGAGCAGCCCCTCCTTGTCGCCGAACTGGCGGTAGATCTCGGGCATGCCGACCTTGGCCCGGTCGCAGATGGCCCGGGTGGAGATCGCCGCCGCGTCCTTGGTGGCGAGCAGCTCCGCGGTGGCTTCCAGAATGCGCTCTCGGGCCGTTGACATGACGTCGATGGTAGCAGCGCTAACATCATGCGTAAGCATCGCTTACGATCGGTGTTAGCGTTGCACACACCCGCTCGTGAGCGCCTGCCGAGAAGCACCCACGGAGACGTCATGGAGACCCATGGACACCGGATGGACCTCGATTCCGCGGATCGCGCGCCCCTGGGGCCCGTCGCCCGGCTGATCGTGATCGTGCTCTTCGAGGGCGTCGACCTGCTGGACGTCACCGGACCGCCGGAGGTGTTCTCCCTGGTGCCGCGGGAGACGCAGGACGCGGCCGGCTACCGGGTCGCCCTGGCCGCGCGGACGCTCGAGCCCGTCACCACCTCGGCCGGGGTGCGGATCCTGCCCGACCTGACCTTCGACGAGGCCGCCGGACGGAGCATCGACACGCTCCTGGTGCCCGGCGCGGTCGAGCTGGACGCCGAGCGCCGGGTCCGCGCCCTCACCGACCCGGAGGTCGTCGACCGGGTGCGGACCCTCGCCGCGCGCTCGCGCCGCGTCGCGTCCGTCTGCGTGGGGGCCCATCTGCTGGCCGCGGCCGGGCTGCTCGACGGCAAGCGGGCCACCACCCACTGGTCCACCGCGCAGCAGCTCGCCACCGACCACCCGGAGGTCGAGGTGGACGCCGACCCGATCTTCATCCGGGAGGGCGAGGTGTGGACCGGCGCCGGGATCAGCGCCTGCCTGGACCTCTCGCTCGCCCTGGTGGCCGAGGACTTCGGCGAGGTCGTCGCCCTGCGCGTGGCCCGGCAGCTCGTGATGTACCTGAAGCGGCCGAGCGGACAGAGCCAGTTCAGCGTCCCCCTGGAGCCCGTCTCGGCGACACGGCGCGGCGAGGACCTGCGGCACTTCATCGGGCGGCACCTCGGCGACCGGCTCAGCCTGGCCGACATCGCCGCGTACGCGCACGTCAGCGAGCGGCAGTTGGCCCGGATCTTCAAGTCCGAGCTGGGCATGACCCCGGCCGCCTACGTCGAGTCGGCCCGTGTGGAGCTGGCGCGGAGCCAGCTGGAAGCCACCGACGCCACGCTCGAACGGATCGCCTCCGCCTGCGGGTTCGGCACCGCCGACACCCTCGTACGGGCGTTCCGCCGCACACTCGACACCACGCCGACGGAGTACCGGCTCCGCTTCCGCACCGGCTGAGCGGGCCTGCCCGGACCCTGCTACGCGGCCCTGTGCGCGGCCGGGTCGAGGGAGTCGACGTCCTCCATGAAGCTGAGCATCCGGGCGTTGACCACGTCCGGGTGATCGATCTGCGGGCCGTGCCCGGTCGCAGAGATGATCTCGGCGCGGGCGCCCTGCACCAACCTCGGTACGCGCTCCAGCTGCCGCTTGGGGTGCAGGAGCAGGCTGTGCTTGCCCAGGATCACGTAGAGCGGGGTCCGGATGGACCGCAGCGCGTCCTCGGCCAGCGGCAGGGGTGCGGGGCGGCGGATCCGGTACGCGCGGGCGCCGAGCTGGATCCACTTGCGCATCTCGGGGATGGCGAGGACCGGCTGGTCCAGCCACTTGGCGAGCCGGGGGCGCAGGGCCTTGGGCGCGAAGGTGGCGAACAGGCTGATGAAGATCCAGACGAAGAAGCGCAGGCCCACCTTCTCCAGGCCGCCGGGGTCGAGGGCGGTGACCGAGGCCAGCCGCTCGGGGCGCCGGTGGGCCTGGTTGAGGACGAGCCAGCCGCCGTAGGAGGAGCCGACGACGTGGACCTTGTCGAGGCCGAGCGCGTCGAGGGCCTCGTCCATCCACTGGGCGGCCCGCTCGGGCTGCCACATGGGCTCGCGGTGGATGCTGCGGCCCGCGTCGCCGGGGGTGTCGAGGGCGTAGACCGGGCGGTCGAGGCTGAGCCCGGGGGTGTTGGGGAACCACATGGCGGAGGAGTAGGCCGCGCCGTGGATCAGGACGATCGGCGTACGGGACTCGGCTGCGGGGTCCGCGGGCCCGTACCGGTAGACGTGCGTGGTGCCGAAGCTGGTCTCGACGTCCGTCTCGGAGCGGAGCGGCGCCCCCATCGCGAAGAGCACGTCGGCGGCGGCGAAGTAGCGGTCGCGCAGGGTGTCGTTGACGTAGCGGCCGACATCGCGGCGCACGCGGGGCACGCTCTCAGGCGTAGGGGTCTCGGGCACGGGGGCACCTCCTGGAGGACCGGGGATCCATTCTTCGTGATACGACCGTACCATGATGTTGATACGGCGGTACCATGAAAACGAGCCGCGGGATCGTCACCCACGGGCACCGACGGGCGGAGACACCAGAACATGCCGAAACGCGTGGACCACGAGGAACGGCGCACCCAGATCGCCGAGGCGCTCATCCGCGTCGCCGGACGCCGCGGGCTGCACGCGGTCGGCATGCGCGACGTGGCGGCCGAGGCCGGGGTCTCCCTGCGCCTGGTCCAGTACTACTTCCAGACCAAGGAGAAGCTGCTCTTCTACGGGCTCCAGCACCTGACCGACCGCTTCACCGCCCGGGTCGGCGCCCGACTCGCCGCCGCCGGCCCCGCCCCCGGCCCGCGCGCGACGATCGAGGCACTGCTGCTGGCCTCCCTGCCGACCGACGAGGAGGGCCGCACCTTCCACCTCCTCTACAGCTCCTACTCGATCCTGTCCGTGACCGACGAGGCCCTCGCCGCCCAGCCCTTCATCGACAACCCCGACGCCGCAGAGAACGCGGTGGCCGGGCTGATCGCCCGGGCCCAGGAATCCGGCGTGGCCGACCCGGACGTCGACGCGCGCACGGAGGCGATCAGCCTGCTCGCCATGGCGGCGACCATGGGCACCAGCATCCTGGTCGGCCAGCGGGGCCCCGAGTCGGCCGTCGCGGTGCTGCGCCACCACCTGGACCGGATCTTCAGGACGGGCACACCGAGTCCTGCGCGGGACGCTCCCCCGTCGTGAGGTACGCGGTGACCGTGCGGTCGGAGCAGGCGTTGCCGTTGCCGAGGTAGACCCCGTGGCCGCCGTGGTCGACGGTGAGCAGCCGGGCGCGCGAGCCGAGGGCTTCGCGCATCTTCAGGGAGGCGGCGTACGGGGTCGCCGGGTCGCGGAGGTTCTGGACCATCAGGATGTTCGAGGGACCCCGGTCGGTGATCCGGGTGGGGCGTTCGGCGGGGGCGTCCTTCCAGAAGGCGCACGGGGTGACGTTCGCCGGCATCCCGGCCGTCAGGGGGTGCGCCGCGCGGTCCGCGGCCACCGCCCGCTCGTACCCGGAGACGTCCTTGGGCCAGGCCACGTCGTTGCAAATGACCCCCACCATCAGCGACGCGTCCGAGTCGGGGAGCACCGCGGCGAGCTCCTTGGGCAGCTCGGGGACCGCCTTGGGGTCCCGGGCCTCGCGGACGAGGCGGGCGAAGGCGGGGAACTGGGCGTCGCCGTAGAGGGCGGTCTGCAGGGCCTGGCGCAGCATCGTGCCCGTCAGCGGCAGGCCGGGTACGTTCGAGGGCTTGGGGGACCGGTCCAGCTCCGCAGCGAGGTCCAGGAACAACGGCCTTACCTCGTCCGGGTGTTCCGCGAGCCGCAGCCCCTCCCCCGCCCGCGCCGGGTCCGCCGCCCAGGCCGCGAAGTCGGGGAAGCGGTCGTCGGCGCCCTGCGCCATGTTCGCGAGCCAGCCGCGCGCGACCCGCGTCGGGTCGGGGTCCCCGCTGCTGTCCAGCACCAGGCGGTCGGTGCGGTGCGGGAACTTCTGCGCGTACACCGCCGTCACGTAGGTCCCGTAGGAGACGGCCCAGACCGAGAGCTTCCGCTCGCCGAGGGCCTCCCGGAAGCGGTCCATGTCGCGCGCCTGGTTGGCGGTGGTGAAACTGCGCAGCTCCGCGCCGCCGTTCGCGGCGCAGGCCTCGGCCACCCGGCGGGAGCGGTCGACGTTCTCCGCGATCCCCCCGTCGGCGCCGGGCCAGGAGCGCAGGGTCGTCAGGCGCCGGTCGGCCGCGTCCAGGCCGCATGCGGCGGTGACGCTGCCGCCGACTCCGCGCGGTCGAGCGCGACGAGGTCGTACGTGCCGTCCAGCTGCCCCGCCAGCGCGGCCCCCTTCTGCGAGAGCCGCTGCACGCCCGAGCCGCCCGGCCCGCCGGGGACCACGGCCAGCGTCCCGCGCCGGGCGGCGGGACGGGTGCTGGGCAGCCGGGACACGGCGAGGTCGACGTGCGGGCCGGCCGGGTCGGCGTAGTCGAGGGGGACGGACAGCTTCGCGCACTGCTGGCCGTCGAGGTGGCCCGTGTGGGTGCACGCCGTCCAGGCCAGGGTGGGCGCGGTGCCCCGGGTGGCGGCGGTGGCAACGCTGGCGCCGGCGGTTGCGGAGCCGGCGGCCGCGGCGCCGGCGGTACCGGTCAGCGTGGCCGCCACGGCCGTGGCGCAGAGGGCGACGATTGCGGTCTTGCTGCGGTAAGTGGTCATGGAACGAGGATGGTTGAGCATCCTCGGCCGCCACATCCGGTAGCCGGGAAGGTCGTTCGGGGGGCTAGCCCCCCGGTCAGCCCCTCGTCACCGGCCGGCCCCTCCTCAGACCACCACGACCGTCACCGCCGCCGCGCCCATCAGCACGGCGGCGGAGTGGATGGCCGCATGGCCGTAGTCACCCGACCAGAGGTGGCGGGCCAGGCCGCCGATGGCGGTCAGGCCCGCGATGATGCCGATCTGCGCGAGCAGGGTGACGGCGGTGAAGTGGGTCAGCAGCAGGATCACCGCGTTGAGCCAGAACGGGGCGGCGCCCGTCCAGCCCCGCCACTCCCGCACGTCCCGCCACTGCTGCCGGTTCGGCAGGTGCGGAAGGTACGGGCGGCGCGGCCCCTCCCGGCGGCCTTTGGGTCTTCGGTGGTCCCCGAGCTCTCGGATCGCCGTCGTCACCGCGCCGTCACCAGCCTTTCAGTCACTTGCACGCAAGACGTCAACTCGCAGGCTGTACAGCCTCCTTGGGAGTTCCGGCGGGGACAAGGGCCCGTTCGGCAAGAAATCCGAAAGCCAGGCCGAAAGTGCCCCACATCGCGGCCTGGATGGCGAGCGAGGCGAGTCGGAACTGCCAGACGAGCGCCGCCGGGAAGTCCGCCGGCACCTCGTTGACGCCGGGCAGGAACGCGTAGGCGATGCCGACGGCCACCACGAAGGCGAGCGAGGCGGCGACCGAGGCGTTCCAGTTGCCCAGGCTCGGCGCGAGGCGCCGGCCCAGGATCAGCGCGGCCGCCGCGAGCAGCAGGCCGAGCGCGAGCATCAGGACGTAGAGGGTGGTCCGCTGCACCGTGGTCTCGGGGTCTCCGACGGCCGGCGGGTTGGCGGGGTACTTGAAGAACGGCACCAGGGTGACGGTGACGAACAGACCGCCGGAGACCAGCAGCGCCGTGGCCCGGGGGCCGAAGCGGCCGATCCGGCCCAGGGCGTAGCAGTAGACGAGCGCGGCGATGCCGCCGAGCGCGATCCCGTAGAGGAGGGTTCCGGTGCCCAGTCCGGCCGTGGCCTGGAGGGCCCGGCTGACCGGGGCGACCTCGCCGCCGTGGTGGTCGTGGGCTCCGGCTTCCTCGATGGCGATCGCCGCGTCGACCTGGGATTCACCGAGGAAGTACGCGACGAGGAAGGCTGCGACTCCGGCGAGCATGCCGGCGAGCATGCCCCTGATGAGGAGCACGCGGGGGGAAATGGGGTTCATGGAGTTTTCGGTCCCTTGCGGATCGGTGGATCAGTGGCAGGGGAAGCCGAGGAGGTGGCGGCCGTCGTGCATCCACTCGTGCACGGTGTCGCCTTCGAAGATCGCGGTGGCGCCCTGCTCGGCGCCGACGAGGTAGAGCAGGACCAGCATCAGGACGCCGGCGAACAGCGCCCAAGGGGCCAGAGCGGTGAGGGAGATGGGTGCGACGGCCAGGGGGGCGGCAGTCGTGGGCACGGCGGAGTTGGCCATGGCAGGAGCCTCCAGAGGGAACACGCGTCCCGGTCAGTGGTGCTTTCGACGACGGTGGCGGGTCTGACTTTCCTCCCCCTCCGGGAGGATTCACAGTGGCGCGACCGTGCCGGATTCTCAACCGGACTTCCGTCATACCGTCGTCTTGTCGTCCGCTACGGTACCGCTCTTTATCGCGGCCTTACAGCGTCCTTGCAGGAGGGCTCCGTCTCACCCGTCGTCCCGCCGACCGATGGCATCAGTCGATGGCGTCGAGCACCTGACCCAGGTCGACGAACTTGAAGCCGGTCGCCTCGCGGTCGCCGTCGCCGGGGGTTTCCCGGCCGTCCTGGACGACGAGCAGGCCGCGGGGGTAGCGCGTGCCGAGGGGGGCGTTGAGGGCGGCGGCGCCGTCGCAGACCTCGGAGCCGTCGAGGGCGGCGGAGGCCGCGGTGATGCGGAAGGCGCCCTCGAACTCGTTGCGGTCCTCGCGCTCGCGGTCGTAGGCGACGAAGGTGTCGTCACCCTGGCTGGAGGCGAGCAGGTAGCCGTCGCCGTCGGCTTCGGTGACCAGGGTCAGGCCCTCCACGTCGGCCTTCAGGCGCTTGCCGCCGTAGCCGGGGTCGGCGCCGGGCGTGCACTCCTCGGTCTCCTCGTCGTAGGTGCCGGGCACTCCGTACTCGCGCACCTTGTCGATCAGCTTCGGCGTGCCGGTGAGGCCCGCGTCGATGCGCCAGATCCCGACGTCCTCCTGCCCCGCGTACAGGGTGCCGTCCGCGGGATCGACGACCATGCCCTCGACCTGCGGCAGCTCGCCCGGCTCGGCGCAGGGCGTCCAGGCGGCGCCGTTCGGCAGGCGGAAGGAGGACGGCAGGTCGAGCGTGCGGACCTGGCGGTAGTCGACCGTGCCGGCGGGGGTGGCGACCAGCTCCAGCAGGGCGATCCGGGTGCGGTTGCGCTGGCTGACCACCGCGTAGGACCGGCCGGTCTTGCGGTCCGTCCAGGTGGCCAGGCCGTACGCGGTCTTCTGCTCGTTGATCTCGGCCTGGTCGGCGGAGAAGACCGGGCGCGCCGCCGGGTCGGTGACGTCGGTGAGCGGGCCGCCGGGCCGGTTCCGGTCGATCCGGTAGATCCGCAGGCGGTCGTTGCCCCGGTCGCTGACCACCGCGACGTCGGCGCGCCCGCCGCCCAGGCGCAGGCCGTTGACCAGGTCGACGTTGTTGAAGCGGCCGGGTGCGTCGTCGGCACCCGGTCCGGCCGGGGCGGGCAGCGACTGCACCTGCCGGGCCTCCAGGTCGTAGACCCGCAGGCCGCCCTGCTTGGCGGTCGCGATCACCAGGCTGCGGCCCGGGTCGGCGGCGTTGCGCCAGATCGACGGGTCATCCGCGTTGGCGTCGCCGCCGGCCTCGTCGTCGTACAGCGGCGCGGTCTCGGCCTGGGGCCGGATGCTGCCGATCGAGGAGGCTTGTGCCGGGAGCGCGACGGATGCCGCAAGTGCCGTGCAGAGCACGAGTACGGAGGCGCGGGCGGCCGAACGTATGGTCAATGTTCTTCCTTTGCAAGGGTTTTGCCCTGAGGGGAAGACGCTCGCCGGGGTGATTGTCATGTCCGCACCCGGCAGGTGGCCGATGGTTGAACGCGGTGCGAAACCCCGGCACCATCGGACGGTGCACCCCACCACCGTACGAGTCCGTCTCGTGGTTCCGCCTCTGGACGAGGCCGGGCGCCTCCACCGCTTCCCGTCCGCGGACCCGTGCCCCGGCCACGAAGGGCTGCGCGGGCAGGATCACGGCGCCTGGGCCGGGCGGGCCATGGACGACGTGGCCGCGGAGGACCCCGAGGGGCTGCGGCGGTGGATGACCGACACCGCGTACGCGCCCCCGGGCGGCGGAGAGTCGGTGGAGGCGCTGATCGCGCGGGTCGGCGCGCACCTGGGCGCGCTGGAGCCGGGGACGCACCGGGCGGTGGTGGCCGGGCAGGGCGTCGTACGGGCGGCCGTGGTGTGGGCCCTGGAGCTGCCGGCGGCGGCCTTCTGGCGGCTCGACGTACGGCCGGGGTCGGCGACGACGCTGACGGGCCGCTCCGGGCGCTGGAACCTGCTCGTGGGGCAGTCCGAGCCACCGCGATGAGGACGCGGAACGGCCCGGACCCCGCGACGCGGTCCGGGCCGAACTACCGTGGGTGCGGAGCGGGCGTTACGCCACGATCCAGTCGCTCGTCGCGATCACCGGCTGCACGCCGTCGCGGTGCACGGTGCCCTCGATGAGGCCGTACATGCGGTCGGCCGCGAAGTAGACCTCGTTGTCGTTCTTGAGGCCGAAGGGCTCCAGGTCGACGAGGAAGTGGTGCTTGTTGGGGAGGTTGAGGCGCACCTCGTTGACCTTGGGGCAGTTGTCGAGCACGCGCTCGGCCATCTGGTTCAGGGTCTGCTGCAGGGAGTACGAGTAGGTCTCCGCGAAGGCTTCCAGCATGTTCTTGCGGACCTTCTTGTACGACTGGTCCCAGTCGTACTCGGCGTCGTCGGCGGCGAGCGCCGAGTGCGCCCAGCGCGCGGTGACCTTGGTCGCCAGGATGCGGTCGTACGCCTCCTGCAGCGTCGTGTACTTGTCCTTGATGAAGCCGTGGAACTCGGAGTTGGTCGAGTTCATCACGGTCAGGTCCTTCAGACCCGAGATCACCTGGAGACCGGTGGTCTCGCTGTACGTGATCTGCGCGGTGCGCACCTCGGTGCCCTTGAGGGCGAAGGAGTGCTGCTCCTTGCGCGTCGGGACCGGGATCCGCTCCCAGGCGTACTCCTCGACGCGGATCTGCGCCTCGCGGATCGGGGCCTGGGAGGAGACGAAGTGCTTGGCGAGCAGGATGCCGAAGGCCTCGGGGGAGGCGACGCCGTGCTCCTTGGAGAAGGCGTACACCGTGTTCTTGGTGGTGTCCGTGGGAAGGCAGTTGGCGTTGTCACCGGTGAGGTGGACGTCGCGGAACTCACCGCGGAGCGCGACGGAGACGTTGAGGTCGCGGATCTCGTGCCAGGAACCGTCGCTGCCCTTGCGGGTGACCTTGACGATGCGGTTCTCGGCCTTGCCGTACTGGTTCTGGGCGAGGATGTGCTTGCTCATGCGCTGTCTTCCTTCGGGTACTCGGGAACACGGAGTCCGGTTGTCTGGATCCCGTACGCCCGGCGTCCGGCGGACGCGCAGCCCGCCCCCCGCCGTTCGGTCATGCATCTCAGAAATCACGGATCTCAGAAAGACGTGGACCGCCCCGGGACTGACGTGCATCCCGGTCCGTAGGTGCCTGTTGATTCCAGCACGTTCACATGCCGTTCGTAAGAGAGCGGATCCTCCGAGAACAGGCACCAACGGTTTGGGCGACCTTATGAGCGGCGCAGGTCAGACGGTGTGCGCATCGGCCACCGTCAGGGCCTCGTCGATGATCCGCAGCCCCTTGGCCACGTCCTCGGCCGACACGTTGCAGGGCGGCGCGACGTGGATGCGGTTCCCGGCGAGCAGCGGCCACAGGCCGGCCTTCTTCAGGGCCGCCCCGAACTCGGCCATCGGCGCGTTGTCGGCCCCGGCGGCGTTGTACGGGACCAGGGGCTCGCGCGTCTCCTCGTTCCGTACGAGCTCCAGGGCCCAGAACGTGCCGAGCCCGCGGACCTCCCCGACGGACGGGTGGCGTTCGGCGAGGGCGGCGAGGCCCGGCCCGAGCAGCTCCGCGCCGGTGCGGGCGGACTGCTCGACGATGCCCTCCTCCTCCATGACGTTGATCGTCGCGACGGCGGCGGCGCAGGCCAGCACGTGCCCGGAGTACGTCAGCCCGCCCGGGTAGGGCCGGCGGGCGAAGGTCTCGGCGATGGCGGCCGAGATGGCGACCCCGCCGAGGGGGATGTATCCGCTGGTCACGCCCTTGGCGAAGCAGATGAGGTCGGGGGTGACGTCCCAGTGCTCGGAAGCGAACCACTTACCCGTGCGGCCGAAGCCGACCATGATCTCGTCGAGGATGAAGACGATGCCGAAGCGGTCGCAGAGCGCGCGGACCCCGGCCAGGTAGCCGTCAGGGTGCACGAGCACGCCGGGGGCGCCGCCGACGGTCTCCAGGATGATCGCGGCGATGGACTGCGGGCCCTCGAAGACGATGGTGTCTTCCAGGTGGCGCAGCGCGCGCTCGCACTCCTCGGCGGGGGTGGCCGCGTAGAAGGGCGAGCGGTAGGCGAAGGGGCCCCAGAAGTGCACGACGCCCGCGGTGGCGGTGTCGTTGCCGAAGCGGCGAGCGTCCCCGGTGAGGTTGATCGCGGTGGAGGTGGCCCCGTGGTACGAGCGGTACGCGGAGAGCACCTTGGGGCGGCCGGTGTGCACCCGGGCCATGCGGACGGCGTTCTCCACGGCCTCGGCGCCCGCGTTGGTGAAGAAGATCTTGTCGAGGTCGCCCGGGGTGCGCTCGGCGATCAGCCGGGCGGCCTCGGAGCGCACGTCGACGGCGAAGCCGGGCGCGACGGTGCAGAGCTTGCCGGCCTGCTCGGCGATGGCCGCGGCCACCTTCGGGTGCTGGTAGCCGATGTTCGTGTAGACGAGGGCGCTGGAGAAGTCGAGGAAGCGGTTGCCGTCGTAGTCCCAGAAGTAGGAACCCTCGGCACCGGCCACGGCGAGCGGGTCGATGAGCTCTTGGGCCGACCAGGAGTGGAAGACGTGACTGCGGTCGTTGTCCTTCACCGTGGCCTTGGTGGAGGCGGCCAGTGCGGCGGCGTCGCGTGCGTCGGCTTCTGCGTTCATATTCCGAGGGTAGTTGTCCACGATGTGGAATCCGGTGGGGATGGCCGGGAGCGGGCTAGGGGGTGTCAGACGACGTGCCGGCCGCCGTCGACGGTGAGCACGTCGCCGGTCGTGTAGGCGGCGTCGACCAGGTAGAGGGCGGCCTCGGCCACGTCCTCGGGGGTGCCCACGCGGCGCAGCGGGGTGTTCTGCGTGATCCACTCCCGCGAGCTCTCCCAGACCTGGTCCTCGCCCTCGTACCAGGGGGTGTCGATCAGGCCGGGTGCGATCGCGTTCACCCGGACGGCGGGTCCGAGCTGGGAGGCCAGCAGCCGGGTCATGTGGTTGACCGCGGCCTTGCTGACGGCGTAGGGGATCGAGCTGCCGAGCGCGCGGGTCGCGGAGACCGAGGAGATGTTGACGATCGAGCCCGGGGTGCCATTCGCACCGGATTCCCGCAGGTGGGGGGCGGCGGCGGTGATCATCTGCCAGGTGCCGACGACGTTGACCTCGAAGATCTCGCGCCAGGCCGCGGCGTCGGCCGCTTCCAGGTCGTCCAGGGGGACGAACCGGGTGGTGCCCGCGTTGTTGACCAGGATGTCGAGCCGTCCGTACGTGTCGATCGCCGTCCGGACGATCCGCCGCGCGTCGTCGGCGTCCGCGACGTCGCCCCGTACGTAGACCGCGTCGGGCAGTTCGGCGGCGAGCGCCTTGCCCGCGTCCTCGCTGCGCGCCGAGTTCAGGACCACGCGGATGCCGGCCGCGGCCAGCCTGCGGGCGATGCCGGCGCCGATGCCCGAGGAGGAACCGGTGATCAGGGCGACACGACTCTCGGACATGGCATTCCTCCTGGCAGGGGTTGGCTTTCCGCGTGCGGACGGCCGGAGCATAACGCTAATACCGGATGACGGAAAAGGATTTCCAGGATACGGAATTTGACCTACCGGCGTTAGGGACCCGTCAAGGCCGCGCCAGCGGGCGTATGGGCCCCGTCAAGGAGGCCTGTGAGCGGCCGAAAAGGCGTTCCACTCAGAGGTGTCCGAAAAAAAGCCCTCCAACCCGGGAGCTCACGATGGCCGATCTGGCCTTCGTCGTCACCACGATCGCGGTCTTCGCGCTGGTGGTCCTCGTCGCCAAGGGGGTGGCCAAGCTGTGAACGCCGAAAACGTTGTCGGCCTGCTGGTCGCCGTCGCCCTGCTGGGTTACCTCGTCGTCGCCCTCGTCTTCCCGGAGAGGTTCTAGCGCCGATGAGTCCCGTCCTCGCCGGGGTGCTCCAGCTGCTCGCGCTCGTCGCGGCCCTGGCCCTCGCCTATCGCCCCCTGGGCGACCACATGGCCCGCGTCTACTCCTCGAAGAAGCACTACGCCCCCGAGAAGTGGATCTACAAGGCGGTCGGCGCCAATCCGAACGCCGAGATGCGCTGGCCGGCGTACCTGCGCTCGGTCCTCGCCTTCTCGGCGGTGAGCGTCCTCTTCCTCTACCTGCTCCAGCGCCTGCAGGGCCACCTGCCCGGCTCCCTCGGCTTCGTCTCCATCAAGCCGGACCAGGCCTTCAACACGGCCGCCTCCTTCGTGTCGAACACGAACTGGCAGTCGTACGCCGGTGAGCAGGCCATGGGCCCGCTCGTGCAGACCGGCGGCCTGGCCGTGCAGAACTTCCTCTCCGCCGCCGTGGGCATGGCCGTCGCGGTGGCCCTCGTACGGGGCTTCGCGCGCTCCCGCACCGGCGAGCTCGGCAACTTCTGGTCGGACCTGGTGCGCGGCACCGTCCGCATCCTGCTCCCGCTGGCGGCGATCGCCGCGGTCGTGCTGGTGGCCTGCGGGGTCATCCAGAACTTCTCCGGCATCCACGAGGTCGGGCAGTTCGTAAACGGGCACAGCCTCGGCGTGAAGCAGCAGTGGAACGGCGGGGCCGTCGCCTCGCAGGAGGCCATCAAGGAGCTGGGCACCAACGGCGGCGGTTACTTCAACGCCAACTCCGCCCACCCCTTCGAGAACCCCACCCCCTTCTCGAACCTCTTCGAGATCTTCCTGATCCTGCTCATCCCCTTCGCACTGACCCGCACCTTCGGCCGGATGATCGGCTCGGTCCGCCAGGGCTACGCGATCCTCGCCACGATGGTCACCATCTGGCTCGGTTTCACCGCCCTGATGATGTGGACGGAATTCAGCCACCACGGCCCGGCGCTCCAGGCCGCGGGCGGTGCGATGGAGGGCAAGGAGGCCCGCTTCGGCATCGGCGCCTCGGCGATCTTCTCGGTCGCCACGACGCTGACCTCCACGGGTGCGGTCAACTCCTTCCACTCCTCCTACACCGGCCTCGGCGGCGGGATCCAGCTGCTGGGCATGCAGCTCGGCGAGATCGCACCCGGCGGCGTCGGCTCCGGCCTCTACGGCATGCTGATCATGGCGATCATCGCGGTGTTCATCGCCGGCCTGATGGTCGGCCGCACCCCCGAGTACCTGGGCAAGAAGATCGGCACCCGCCAGATCAAGTTCGCCGCCTGCTACATCCTCATCACCCCGGCCGTGGTGCTCGGCTTCACGGCCCTCGCGATGGCCCTGCCCACCCCCGGACACTCGATGTCCAACGGCGGCGCGCACGGCTTCTCCGAGGTCCTCTACGCCTACACCTCCGCCGGCAACAACAACGGCTCCGCCTTCGCCGGGCTGAACGCCAACACCCAGTGGTTCAACACGACCACCGGTCTGGCCATGCTGCTCGGCCGCTTCCTGCCGATGGTCTTCGTCCTGGCCCTGGCCGGCTCGCTCGCCCAACAGCAGCCGGTCCCGGCCACCGCGGGCACCCTGCGCACCGAAAAGCCGCTGTTCACCTTCCTGCTCGTCGGCACGATCGTCATCGTCACGGGCCTCACCTACTTCCCGGCCCTGGCGCTGGGCCCGCTCGCCGAAGGGCTCGCCTCATGAGCACCGTCACCCCCACCGCCACCCCCACCCGAGCCCCGCACGGGGACCTGCCCACCGGCCACAAGCCCGAAAGGGCCAAGATCGGCGGCGGCATCTTCGACCCGAAGCAGCTGCTGAAGTCCTTCCCGGACGCGGTGCGCAAGCTCGACCCCCGGGTGATGGTCAAGTCGCCGGTCATGTTCGTGGTGCTGATCGGCTCCGTACTGACCACCGCGCTGGCGATCTCCGACCCGGGCAACCTCTTCGGCTGGGCGATCACCGCCTGGCTGTGGCTGACCACGATCTTCGCCAACCTCGCCGAAGCGGTGGCCGAGGGCCGCGGCAAGGCCCAGGCCGACACCCTGCGCAAGGCCAAGACCGACACCGTCGCCCGCCGCCTGAACGGCGCCGTCGAGGAACAGGTCCCCGGCACGGAGCTCCGTATCGGCGACCTCGTGGTCTGCGAGGCCGGCGACATCATCCCCGGCGACGGCGACGTCGTCGAGGGTGTGGCCTCCGTCGACGAATCCGCCATCACCGGCGAATCGGCGCCTGTCATCCGCGAGTCCGGCGGCGACCGCTCCGCCGTCACCGGCGGCACCAAGGTCCTCTCCGACCGGATCGTCATCAAGATCACGACGAAGCCCGGCGAGACCTTCATCGACCGCATGATCAACCTGGTCGAAGGTGCGGCCCGGCAGAAGACCCCGAACGAGATCGCGCTCAACATCCTGCTCGCCTCGCTGACCATCGTCTTCCTGCTGGCCGTCGTCACCCTCCAGCCGTTCGCGATGTACGCGCACGCCAAACAGTCGATGATCGTGCTGACCGCGCTGCTGGTCTGCCTCATCCCGACCACCATCGGCGCCCTGCTCTCCGCCATCGGCATCGCCGGCATGGACCGGCTCGTGCAGCGCAACGTCCTCGCGATGAGCGGCCGTGCGGTGGAGGCCGCCGGTGACGTCTCCACGCTGCTGCTCGACAAGACCGGCACCATCACCCTCGGCAACCGCCAGGCCTCCGAGTTCGTCCCCGTCACCGGCGCCGTCGCCGCCGAGCTGGCCGATGCCGCCCAGCTGTCCTCGCTGGCCGACGAGACCCCCGAGGGCCGCTCCATCGTGGTCCTCGCGAAGGAGAAGTACGGCCTGCGCGAACGCCACCAGGGCGAACTGGTGGGCGCCGAATGGATCCCCTTCACCGCCCAGACCCGCATGTCGGGCGTCGACGTGGACGGCCGCAAGGTCCGCAAGGGGGCGGCCGGCTCGATCATCGCCTGGGTCGGCGAACAGGGCGGTACGGTCGCCCCGGACGCGCGGGCGAAGGTGGACGAGATCTCCGGCGCCGGGGGCACCCCGCTGCTCGTCGCGCTGGAGGACGAGAAGGGCGCCCGGGTCCTGGGTGTCATCCACCTCAAGGACGTGGTCAAGGAGGGCATGCGGGAGCGGTTCGACGAGCTGCGCCGCATGGGCATCAAGACCATCATGATCACGGGTGACAACCCGCTGACCGCGAAGGCCATCGCGGAGGAAGCCGGGGTCGACGACTTCCTCGCGGAAGCCACCCCCGAGGACAAGATGGCCCTCATCAAGCGGGAGCAGGCCGGCGGAAAGCTCGTCGCCATGACCGGCGACGGTACGAACGACGCCCCGGCTCTGGCTCAGGCCGACGTCGGCGTCGCGATGAACACCGGCACCTCGGCCGCCAAGGAGGCCGGGAACATGGTGGACCTCGACTCCAACCCCACCAAACTCATCGAAATCGTCGAGATCGGCAAGCAGTTGCTGATCACCCGCGGCGCACTGACCACCTTCTCCATCGCCAACGACGTCGCCAAATACTTCGCGATCATCCCGGCCATGTTCGCGGCGGTCTACCCGGGCCTGGACAAGCTCAACATCATGGGCCTGCACTCACCCGACTCCGCGATCCTCTCCGCCGTCATCTTCAACGCGCTGGTCATCATCGCCCTCGTCCCGCTCGCCCTGAAGGGCGTCCAGTACCGGCCCACCAGCGCCGACAAGATGCTCCGGCGCAACCTCACCCTCTACGGACTCGGCGGCCTGGTCGCCCCGTTCATCGGCATCAAGCTCATCGACATGGTCGTCTCCCTCATCCCCGGCCTGCGCTGAACCAGGGCTCTGCTGAACTTAGGAACGTTGATCCCCATGAACAACTCCGTAGGCAACACCGCCCGCCTGCTCGGCGCCGGGCTGCGCGCCCTCCTCGTCCTCACCGTGCTGTGCGGGGTCCTCTACCCGCTCGCCGTCACCGGCATCGCCCAGGCCGCCTTCAACAACAAGGCCAACGGCTCCGAGGTCGAGGACGCGAGCGGCAAGGTCGTCGGCTCCTCCCTGATCGGCCAGTCGTACGGGGACGACCTGCGCTGGTTCCAGGGCCGCCCGGCGGCGGGACTCGCCGAGAACACCGTCAACACCCGGTACGAACTGCAGGTCTCCGGCGCCACCAACAAGGCGGCCGACAGCCCGGAGCTGCTGAAGTCCGTGCAGGAGGCCAAGGCCAAGGTCCTGCTCGACAACACCGTCCCGGGCTACGCCCCGCGGCTCGACCGGATCCCGGCGGACGCGGTGACCTCCTCGGGCTCCGGCCTGGACCCGGACATCTCCCCGGCCTACGCGGAGCTCCAGACGGCCCGCGTCGCACAGCGCAACGGCCTGTCGGTCGAGGAGGTGGCGAAGCTGGTGAAGGCCCACACCGAGGGCCGCGCCCTCGGCTTCATGGGCGAGCCGCGCGTCAACGTCCTGGAACTGAACACGGCCCTGCGGGACCTCAAGCGGTGACGGTGACCGGCTGGCTGTAGGCGTCGAGCCCGCCCGAGGCGGACGTGACCAGGACGAGGTAGCGGCCCGGGGCCAGGTCGGGGACCGTCACGGTGGCGCCGGTGTGGTGGGTCTGGATGCCGGTCGCGAGGACGGCCTCCGTCCGGGCCTGGATGCCGTTCATCGTGACGAGCTCGATGTCCACCACGTCGCCGGCCGGGCCCACCACGTACCAGGCGACGGCCTGCCTGCTGCCCCGCGGCCAGACCGCGCCCGGCCCGGGGGTGTGCACCAGGAGGTTCTCCGACTCCAGGAGCACGGCGGCGGCGGGGCGGTTCAGGCCCCGCAGGACGCGCCGGACGAGGGACTTGAGGGAGGACGGGGAGGAGGGGGAGGCTGACATGGTGCTCCTTCGCTGGGTGCGTCCGGTCCGGGGTCTTTGCTCCCCTTTGAAGAATGGCCGCCGCGCCCCCCGCTCCGCCTCGTACTTTCGGCCGGTACCGACGCACCCCGACGGGGAGGCGACCCCTGTGATCCATACCTCTTCCTTCGGAATGATGTTGTGGAAGCCATATGGAGTATTGCAGCGTGACCTCTTAGCCGAAGGAGATTCGGTTCTTGTGGTTCGTGCAGGATGAGGGGGAATCTCATGTACGAGATGTTCGACGACCGGTTCCGGACCGGACGGTGCATGAACGGGGACGACGCGCTCGAGGTCCTCCACACCGGCTGCCGCTGGGCCGAGGGGCCCGTCTACGTACCCGCATGGCGGCAGGTGGTCTGGAGCGACATCCCCAACGACCGGATGCTCCGCTGGGACGAGGAGACCGGAGCCGTCTCCGTCTTCCGGCGGGGCGCCGGGCACACCAACGGCAACACCCTCGACGGGCAGGGCCGGCTGGTCACCTGCGAGCAGGGCAACCGCCGGGTGACGCGGACCGAGCACGACGGCACGGTCACGGTGCTGGCCGACCGCTGGCAGGGCAAGCGCCTGAACAGCCCGAACGACGCCGCGGTCAGGTCCGACGGCTCGATCTGGTTCTCGGACCCGGACTTCGGCATCACCAGCGACTACGAGGGCTACGTCGCCGAGAGCGAGATCGGCTCCAACAACGTCTACCGCATCGACCCCGGCACCGGTGAAGTCCGCCTCGTCGCCGACTGTTTCGAGGCCCCGAACGGCCTCGTCTTCTCCCCCGACGAACGGCAGCTCTTCGTCTCCGACACCCGCGGCGGCCGCATCCGGGTCTTCGACGTGCGCGAGGACGGCACCCTCTCGGACGGCACGGTCTTCGCCGACGCGGCGGCCCGTCCGGGAGCCCGCTTCGACAACCTCCGCTTCGACGCCGGCGGCCGGCTCTGGGCGGCCGCCATGAGCGACGGCGTGCACTGCTACGACCCCGACGGTACCCTGATCGGTCGGCTCGCCGTCCCCGAGACGGTGTCCAACATCGCCTGGGGCGGGGCCAAGCGCAACCGGCTCTTCATCACCGCCGAGACCAGCCTCTACTCGGTGGTCATGGCCGTCACCGGCACCCACCCGACCGGACCGGGACGCAGGCCCTGGCTCGACGGCTCCGGCAGGCCCTGAAATCCCGGTGCCGGGCGGCGCCCGCGCTGGCACACTCCCCTGATGAACGCCACCGCCGCAGATGAACCCCGCCCTCGCGTACGCGAGATGACCGAGCCCGACATCGACGCCGTCGCCGCCGTGCGCGTGAGCGGGTGGCGGTACGCCTACGCCGGGCTGATGCCGCAGTCGTACCTGGACGGGCTCGGCGTCGCCGAGTACGCGGAACAGCGGCGCGCCGCCTTCGCCGATCCGGCCGGCGCCGTGACCAACCTCGTGGCCGAGGGCCCCGACGGCGCGGTCGTCGGGTGGGCCGCCTTCGGGCCCGCCAAGGGCACGGATCCCGAGGGCACGGCGCCGGACGAGGGCGAGCTGTACGCCCTGTACGCGCGGCCCGACGTCATCGGCACCGGCGTCGGCCGCGCCCTGCTGACCGAGGTGCTGCGCCGGGCGCCCTACCCCGCGGTACGGCTGTGGGTGCTCGAAGGCAACGCCCGGGCGCGCCGGTTCTACGAGCGCGCCGGCTTCCGCCCCGACGGCGGTGTCCTCGTCGACGAGTCGGACGGCTTCCCGGTACCCGAGGTCCGCTACCGCCGGGCTGCCGACCCGCGCTGAGCGGGCGCGGGCGCTGAGCGGGCGCGGGCGCTGAGCGGGCGCGGACCTGAGCGGGCGCCGCCGCCGAGTGGGCGCCGCTGCCGAGTGGGCCGCCGCGCTCACGGCAGCCGGTCCGCCAGGGCCCGGGCCATCGCGACGGTCGGGACCGCCTCCCGCATCCGTCGGTACGGGGTCAGGTCGCGCAGCAGCCGGCCGAGTGCCTCGCGTACCGCACGCGACTGCACCGCCGGGGCGGCCGTGAGGAACGCCCGCCAGTGCTCGCACGCCCGGGTGAGGTGCCCGAGGCGCAGCAGCGTCTCGGCGAGCGCGGCGTGCGTGAGCGCGGTGGCCCGGTGCTGGCCGGCCGCGCGGCCGCGCAGGGACCGTTCCAGTGCGTCGGCCGCGGCCGGGAACTCGCCGAGGGCGAGGTGGGTGCGGGCCCGGGCGAAGTCGAGGTCGGCCCGGGCGTACGAGTCGAAGGGCCCCTCGGACGGCTTCAGCGCGTGCCGCCCGTGCAACCGGTCGGCGGCGGCCAAGTCCGCGGTGGCGGCCGACCGTTGTCCGGCATGGGCGTGCGCGGCCGCACGCTGGACCAGGAGGAACGCCAGCGTCCCGGGCTCCCCGTCGGCGGGCGCGGTCTCGACCGCCGTCCGGGCGAGCCGTACCGCGTGCGCGGACTGCCCGAGCCGGCCGGCGTGCGCGCTCATCGCGCGCAGGGTGATGGCGTACATCCGCCGGTCCCCGGCCTGCCGGGCCAACCCGAGGGCGATGCCGTGGTACTCCTGCGCGAGCCCGTGGTACCCGGCGTCCGCCGTCATCTCCCCGAGCAAGTGCGCGAGTTGAGCGTAGCCGCGCCACACCTCCGGCACCCCGCACCCCTGCCCTGCCATCCCCCGGCCGCGTGCGGCGGACCCCGGGCCGTCCGTGTGGCGGGCGGCGAAGGCGCCCGCGTCCTGCGCCAGCCAGGCCGCCAGGGCCGCACGGGTGTGGACGCCGCCGTGGGTGAGGTAGAGGCCCGAGAAGCTGACCGCGAGGGCCCTCAACTGCTCGGCGTGCGCCGCGAGATGGCGCCGGGCGGCGAGCTCCGGGAGCCCGGTGCCCGTACGCGTACGCATACCCCCGCCGGGGCCGCCGGCCGCTGGATCGGGTTCCGCTTCCGGTTCCGCTTCCCGGTCCCACGCGGCCGCGGGCACCGGCACCGGCTGGTACGGGCTGCGCAGCAGCGGCGGCCTGCTGTGCGGGTCCACGTCCGCCCTGGCCTGCAGCGCGAGCCGTAGCAGCCCCTCACCCCCGTCTTCGGTCGCAGCCGCGCCGGGATCGGTCCGTACGCCGGGTCCCGTCGGGCTCGCACCGAGGCCCGCCTCGGCGACGGTGACGAGGCGACCGCACCGCTCCGTCAGCGCCGCCGCTATCAGCTCGGGCACGGGCCGGCGCGGCCGGGTGCCCGACAGCCAGTGCGCGACGGCGGTCCGGTCGTAGCGCAGGGCCAGCCCGTGCAGGGTCCCGAGGGCGTTGACGGCCCGCGCCAGCTCCGCCCCGCTCCAGCCCGCCTCGGCCAGCAGGTCCCCGAGCCAGGCGTTGGCGACCCGCCGCCCGCTCACGACGCCCTCCCCGGGAGGGACCGGCATCGGGAGCGGGACCCCCTATTCAACGCTTTCACCACTGCACCCCCCGCATTCCCTTCTCCCCGCCCTCTTGCTGGTGTTCGCTGGAGCCGTCCCCATCGGATTCGACGGACCGGAGAAGCATGTCTGCCTCGGAAACGGCCAATTCCCCCGCCCCCGCCGCGTACGCGTACCCGTTCCCCTATCGGATTTCCGGTGTCGGCGCCCAGATCGGCGAGGTCATCTCCGTCGAGGAATGGGCCCGGCTCGCGCACATCCCGCACCGCAAGCGGGCCGGCAAGGAAATCAGCGGCACCGATATCGAGCGCATACTCGGGGTCACCTCCAAGAGCTGGGACCGGGAGCGTTTCGCCTCGCTCGACACCGTCGCCGACGTCGCCCGCGCCGCACTGCGGTCCGCCCTCACCGAGCCCGAGGACATCGACGCCGTCTTCGTGGCCACGTGCACCCCGTACGAGATCATGCTCGACCAGGACGCCTTCAACCTGCTGCGGCGCCTGCGCATCCCGGACAGCGTGCCCCCCTTCCAGCTCGGCGCCGGCTGCGGCGGCCTCTCCCGCGTCGCCGCGCATCTGGCCCGGACGGGGGCCCGGCGCGCGCTGGTGATCTCGTACAACGCCGCGAGCCCCATCGGAATCGACGAGAACGGCATCATTTCCCAGTACAGCGGCGCGGACGGGGAGCATCCCTTCGCGCACACCCTGTGGTGCTCCGGGGCGCTGTTCTCCGATGCCGCGACCGCCCTGGTATTCGAGCGGGACGACAGCTTCGAGGCCGGCCTCGGTTTCTATTCGCGCGATTCCCTCGATTTCGGGGGCGAGCCCGGATTCAGCGATCCGCTCATCCATTACCCCGGAGGCGGCGCCGCCCACCCGCCGGGCTTTCCCGGCTCCGCCGAGCTGTCCGCATTCGGACTCAACGGACCGGAACTGGCCCGCTATTACTCGCGCGGCATGATGATGAACCAGGAGACCATGGACGCCCACCGCCCCGGTTTCGTGGACGAGGTCCGGCGGATCTACACGCACCAGGCCGGCCCGGCCCTGGTCGAGGACTACCACCAGCTCGCCGGCCTGGACACCCTCAAGGCCCCCGCGCACGCCCGCGAGCTCGGCAACCTCGTCACATCGGCGACCCCCGTGCTCTTCTACACCGACGTGATCAACGGCCTGGTCGGGGCGGGCGACTCCGTCTGCTTCTCCGTCATCGGCGCCGGTCCGGAGCGCGGAGCCTTCCTCGTACGGGTGGCAATCCCCGGCGAGGTCACCGTCACCACACCCCTGCCCCCGGTCCCGGCCGCAGCCGCGGCCAAGACCGCCACACCCACCGAACCCACCCGAGCCACCGCGTAGACGCACGCGCCCCACCTCCTTCGAAACGAGTACCGCCGTGCACATCGCCCTCGCCGGGGCGGCCAGCCCCACCGGCATCCGGCTCGCCGCCGAGCTGCTCGGCCGCGGCCACCACCTGACCCTGCTCACCGCCGGCGACGTACGGCAGAGCAGGCTCCTGCTGGCCCGTCAGCTCGCGCTGATCGGGCTGTATCCCGAGTACGTGGACCTCCTCGCGGCCCGGCTCCACGCGCGCCGGGGCGCCGAGGTCCTGGCCGGCGCCGCACCCGTCGGCCGCTTCGACGCCGTCTGGTGCGTGGAACAGCCCGCCGCCACCGCGGCCGCGCTGCTGCCCCTCGCCTCCGGAGGGGAGAGGCGTACGGCGTTCCACCTGGTCACCGTCGGGGACGCGGGTCCGGCCGGGCGTGCGGTCGCCGCCGCGGCCGTACGGGACGGGTTCCCGGCCGGGGTGCACTGCCTGGCCCCGACCGTCAGCGACCTGGCCGACCACACGGAGCTGCCCCGGCCGGCCTTCACCCGGCTCGCGGTCGCCGAGTCCGTCCGGCCGGCTCCGGCGGGGGACCCTGAGCCGGGGGCACCGGCCACGGTCAGGCTGCTGCCCCTGGCCCCCGCCGCCCGCGCCCTGGCGGAGGCCGCCGAGGAACCGGGCTGGTCGGGGCTGCGCCACATCGGCTGGGTGCACGCGCAGCCCACCGAGGCCTCGGTACTGGCCCGGGCGGTCGGCCCGGAGCTGGCGCCCGGACTGCTGCGGCGCCTCTCGGGGCTCCAGCCCGCGGCCGCCCCGACCGCGCTGGACGGCCCGCCGCTCGGTGCCGGGTACCTCACCCGGGCTGCGGCGCCCGTCCTGCCTCCCGCCCGGCGCCCCGCCCGGACCCCGGAGCGGGTGTGAGCGCGGCGGAGCGCCCCTGGCGGGAGCGGCGCGTGGTGGACGGCCTGGCGGACGCCCTGCGGGAGGCGGCCTCGGAGCGCTTCCTGGGCAACGGCCGGACGCCGACGGCGAAGGCGGCGTCCGCACCCGCGGGGGATTCCGGGGCGGGCCGGGTCGGGAGGGCCGGAAAGTAATGGGGCCCCATGGCGAGGGCATATGCGTATGGATCATTCATGATCCAAGGACAAGCCGCCCGCACCCGCCCCGCAACTCCGGTCGACGGATCGTCATATCGTCCTGTTTGACAGGTTTTCGCATGTGGCAGAACGTGCCGCCGATCCGACACGCCCGAGGTTCACCCTTGACGTTCTCACCCGTTCGGGCGCACGCCCTCCACACCCGGTCCGGCCCCGGCCCACCGGCCTCCATCTGCGAAGACGTGCTCGCGAGAGGGCGCCACGGCGATGACGCGACGTCAGTTCTTCGTGTTTCGCGCGCAGCCGGGGGGCGGGGAAGGGTCCACTGCTCTCGGGACCGGCCGTCCGAGCCGGACCAGGAGGGATTCCCATGCCCCGCGCCAAGTGGGTGGTCGGCGTACTGACGGTGGCTCTGCTGTGCACCGGCCTAGGGGTGTTGCGCACCACCGAAGGCGGCCGGCCGACCGCCCCGACCGCGGGCGACGCCCTGCCCTCGCGGGTCCTGGGACTGTCCGGCCCTCGCCGGCTGGCCCGGCAGATGGAGCACTCCGGCGGACACACCACCGGCAAGGGCGCCCGGCGGCCCGGGCGGTCGGGGGTCACCGCCCTGCCGGCCTCGCCGCCGCTGCGCCTGGTCATCCCGGCGCTCGGAACGGACGTACCGCTGAAGGCCGGTACCCCGGCCGGCGGGACGGACGCCGGGCCGGACGCAGGTCCGGGCGCGGATCCGGGCGGGCCGGGCCATCCGTACGCCGAGGACCTCGAAGCCGGCGCCGCCGACGCCAAGCCCCACGTCCAGGACAGCGCCGTGTGGGACTCCGCGGGCCCGGCCCCGGGCTCGGCCGGCACCGCCGTGGTCTCCGGAGACCTGCCGCGGCTCGGCGAACTGCGGCGCGGCCAGTCGATCGAGGTGACGCGCGCCGACCGGCGTACGGCCGTGTTCACCGTGACCCGGGTCTCCCCCGGGATCTCCGGACGGGGCGGGCCCTCCAGCCGGGCCCAACTCCGCCTGATCAGCGGCGAAACGGCCGTCCTGGCCCGCCTCACCGGCCACCGCCGCACCCTGCGCTGACCCGCGCACGGCCCCCGAAGGACGGACACCCCTTGCGGCCACCTGACAGCCGTGGGGGGTGTCTTCGTCCCCCGGTCGGGGGATGCTGCGGTCCCGGGGGAGAGTTGACCCGCGTGTCGGGGCACACCCTCCGCATGAGCAGGACGCCGCATATGCCGCATGCGCGGCACACGCGAACGGCACCGAACAGGACCCTGATGACGGTCCTGACGGTGCTCTGCGCCGTGCTGCTGTGCCTCTTCGGCGTCGGCGGAGCCGGCCCGTCCACCGCGACGGCCGAAGGCTCCCGCTCCGCCCCCACCGCCCCGGCCGAGCCCACGGAGGCACCGGCCGATCCGGCGGGCGATCCCGAAGTACGGGTGGCCGTACGGGTTCCCGCGCGCGGTGTCCCCGGCGTACGGGGCCTGCAGCGGCCGGTGTTTCACGTGAAACCTCCCCGGTCCGGCCCCCAAGAGGCGGCCGCACACCCGGCGGGCCCCGCCGCACCGGCGGCATCCCTGCGGGCGGTACGGAGTGTGGTCCTGCGCTGCTGACCGGACCGGGCGTCCGAGCAGCAGCACCGCGCACCCGACACCGGGCACACCCGGCAGCTCCCCCTGCCCCCGAGTGCCTGGGCGCGCGTCCCCCCACACCCCCGAAACACCGTGAGGTTCCGCCATGCCCTTCGACCCCTACCTCGCCCTGAACGCCATGCTCCGCGCCGAAGCCTCCCGCTTCTCCCCGCCGGCTCCGTCGGCCCCGCCGGTCCGCCGCCAGGAACCCGAGCCCGCCAAGACCGCCCAGACCGGCACCCAGACCACCGCCGAGGACCCGGCCGGAGACGACACGGCCGCGTAGGGCATCAGGACATGAGGAGGCACCGGTTCCCGCGCCCTCGGCAACGGAGAGTGGTCACGTGAGGTTCGACCACGGAGCACGGGAACCGGCGCCTCATTCAGTCTCAGCCACCGACCCACCCCACCACCTCGGCCTTTTGTCCGGATATGCCCGGCCGAAAGTACCGACCCTCGGAAGCATCCCGGCTCCGTACAACCTTCCGACGGCACGAGCGGTCCCAGCACTGACCGATGTACTCGTCTCGTCGAAGGAAGTCACCCGTTGCGTCCCAGTCGTGCGCTGGTCCTGCTCACCGCAGGCCTGGTCACCTTCATCGGCATGCCGGCCGCCACGGCCGCCGATCTCCCGACCGACCTGTACGTGGCGAGCACCATGCCCTGCGAGAACAGCGGGAGCGGCACGAAGGCCCTCCCGTTCTGCACGCTCGGCCCGGCGGTCAAGGCGGCGAAGCCCGGGCAGACGGTGCACGTCGACAACCTTCCCTACCAGCAAGAGGAGGAGCTCACGATCGACCGCTCGGGCGCGCCGGGCAAGCCGATCACCTATGTCTTCACGTACATGGATCTGGGGCCCGAGAGCCAGGCCGACACGCTGAGCATCAGCGGAGCCTCTCACCTCGTGGTCAAGGGGCTGCTGGTGGGCGAGCGCGTGGACGTCGTCGACTCCCACGACATCGCGCTGGAGGGCTTCCCGAAGCCGAAATGGGACGGTGCTTCCCTCGACATCGGCAAGGGAAGCACGGACGTGCGCGTCAGCCGCAGCTCGTTCGCCAAGGCCGTGATCGGGGGCGGCGCCCAGCGCACCGTCTTCAGCCGCAACACCCTGCGGGGCTCGGGACCGCTCTCCGTGGTGGACGCGCCCGGAACCACCGTCACCAACAACCACATCGACAATTTCACCGACGAGGACCAGGGCATCGGGGGCTGCGAGGAGACCGTCTCGGTCAGTGGCGCCTCGACCGGTACCTCGGTGTTCAACAACGTGCTCACGGCCTCCGGCAACACCACCTGCACGACCCCCCAGCTCTCCGTGGCGAAGAGCGCGACGTCGGGCACCCGCGCCGACTACAACCTGATCGCGGGCTCGGAGGGTTTCGCAACGGTCGCCTATCAGTGGGCCGGCACCACCTACCCGACCGCGGCGGCCTTCCTGGCCGCCAGCGGCCAGGGCGCGCGCGACATCCTGGTCCCCACGACTGCAAGTCTCTCCGGGCCCGAGTCGCCGGCCATCGACTCCGCCGACGCGACGGCGCCGGGCGTCCTGCCCGTCGACAAGAACGGGATCCCCGCCACGGACGACCCGCGCGTGCCCAACACCGGCAAGGACGGCGGCTACCTGGACCGCGGCCCCACCGAGACCGACGACGGACTCACCGCCGCCACGTTGGACATCGACCATCCCTGGGCACCGACCGGCACCAAGGTGACGTTCAAGCCCGGTTCGGACAGCAAGTGGCCCACCACGATGACCCACACGGTGGACTTCGGCGACGGGACGGCGCCCGCCGTCGTCCGCCCGGGCGCCGCGGCCGACGCCACCGTCACGCACGTCTACGCCTCACCGTGCGCGTGCGTGGTCAAGACGACGGCTACCGCCGGCAACGGCAGGAAGGTCACCAAGGAACAGAAGATCCGGGTGACCGTCCCTGGTGAGCTGGACGCCGCCTTCACCATCGCGCCGGTCCTGCCGGCTCCGGACCACGGTGGGTACCATCTCCTCCGGCCGCTGACCTACCGGGTCGACCCCTCCAGGACCGTCGCCCCGTGGGGGGTCAAGTGGGTGGACGTGGACTACGGTGACGGCAGGTCTGCCGGGAGTGACGGGTGGAGCGGCGGGAACGGCCTCAGGACCGCCAGACACACCTACAAGCAGCCCGGCACGTACGAGGTGAAGGTCACCGTGACGGACGTCCGGGGCGTGGAGTCCACTGCGACCCGGTCCGTAAAGGTCGACTACGCCCCGTCGGGGTACGTGGCCGCCGAGCCGTGGCGACTGCTGGACACCCGTACGGACCGCTCCTCAGTCGGTCACGAGTACCCCAGTACCGTGCCGGTGTTCGATGGTGTCCACCTGGCGTCGCGGATACCGGCCGGAGCCGCGGCTACCGTCGTCCTGAACGTGACCGTCACCGATGCCACCCAGGACACCCACCTCTCGGTGTGGCCCTCGGAACAGGCGCGTCCGGCCACCTCGAACGTGAACGTCCGCGCGGGCGGCACCTCGTCCAACATGGTCACCGTGCCGGTCGGCGCCGACGGCCAAGTCAAGGCGCAGCTGAACGCCGGCAAGGCCGCGCTCATCGTGGACTTCGTCGGCTACTACCAGCCCAATGCCGGAAACCGCTTCTCCCCGATCACCCCGACCCGGGTCCTGGACACCCGCACGTCGGGTGGCGCGCTCGGCGGCAACAAGCGCCGCAGCGTGAAGGTCGCGGGCGTGAACGGGATCCCGGCGGACGCCAAGGCGGTCGCGGTGAACCTGACCGGTACGGGTGCGACGCAGGAGGCGTTCGTCAGCGTGTTCCAGGACCCGTTGAGGCGGCCGCACAAGGGGTCGAACCTGAACGTGGAGCCGGGCAAGGACAAGTCGAACCAGGCCATCGTCCCGGTCGGCCCGAACGGCACCGTCACCCTGTTCACGAACACCGGCTCGACCCATCTGGTCCTCGACGTGGTGGGCTACTACAGCAAGGACGGCAAGGCGCTGTTCACCCCGGTCGTCCCCAAGCGCCTGGCCGACACCCGCACCACCGGCAAGGTCGCCCCCGGCGCCGCCACCACGGTGTCCGGCCTCCCGGCCAACTCCGTGGGCGCGGTCCTGAACGTCACCGCGACCGACACCACCGCCCCGGGCTTCCTGACGGCCTACGCCTTCGGCGGCAGGGTCCCGGCCGCGAGCAGCCTCAACACCCTCCCGGGCCGCACGGTCCCGAACCACGTGACGACCCCCGTCGGCCCCGGCGGCAGGGTCAGCATCTTCAACAGCCACGGCGGCCCCAACCACGTGATCACCGACCTCCTCGGCTACTTCACGACCGGCTGACGCCCTCACGGCACCTACGCCGAAGCCCCGGCCCCCGCAACGAGCGGGAGCCGGGGCTTCGGGCTTCCTAGGTCGTGCTGCGGCTGTGGTAGCGGTAGAAGGCCGCCGCGCCGACGCCCGCGCCGACGAGCAGGCCCAGGCCCGAGCTCTTCAGGATGGACTCGCCGGCCAGGCTGTACAGGTAGCCGAAGGAGATGCCCGCGAAGATCCCGTACGCCGCCGCGTGCGGCTCCTGCGCCAGCCGCGGGCCGATCCGGGCCAGGGCCATCAGGCAGGCGGCGAAGATCGCGCCGCACAGGATCCCGTAGAAGACGTTGCCCGCGTCGACGGGCCCCATCTGACGTTTCATGAAGGCGGCGTAGACGCCGTAGACCAGTCCCATGAGCAGCGGTCGCGCGAGGGCCGCCCTGCTCGTGTGGGCCGCCGTACCGGACGCCTGCTGCCGGTGCCCCCGGGGGGCGGTGGGTGCCGCATGTGCCATGACGGGCTCCTCTCTCCCATCCTCCAGGGCACACCCGCAACCCGGGACCGGCAACCGGAGCAGTCCGCGGCCAGGCCCCCTAGGCCGCCCGTACCGCCACCGCGTCGATCTCGAAGAGCATGTCCGGCAGGGCGAGCGCGGCCACGCCGATCAGCGTCTGGGCGGGCAGTTCGGTGCCCCAGGCGGCGTGCAGGTGCTTGAGGAGCACTTCCAGCTTCTCCTGGTCGTGCCCGACGACGTACGTCCCGATGCGGACCACGTCGCCGAGACCGAGGCCAACGGCCTCCAGGGCCGTGCGGAGGTTCGCGAAGGCCTGCCCGACCTGGGCGTCGAACCCGTCGGAGACCACGTGGCCGGTCGGGTCGGATCCGTACTGGCCGGCTATGAAGACCTGCTCCCCGGGCGCGGAGACGACGTGGCTGTAGCCGTAGCCGGTGGGGTCGTGGAGTTCTGCCGGGTTGGTGATGCTGCGCGTCATTCCAAGCTCCTGGGTCAGTTGTCCGATGTCCGAAGTCCGATGAGTGGTACGGGGCTAGCGGGCGGCGGCGAGCCAGGCGCGGAGCCGCTCGGGGGCCTCGGGGGCCTGCCGTTCGGCCTGCTGCCGGATCTCGTCGAGGGTCTGCGCGGCCAGTGCGCGGCGCCAGGCCAGCTCGGCCCGGCCCATCGCGTGCGCGATGGCGCAGTCGGCCGCGGGCGGCTCCTCGCCGCCGCCGGGGCCCTGCTGCCGGATCTCCGCGCACCGGAAGGCCTCGTCCGGCCCTTCGACGGCGGCGACCACGTCCATGAGCGTGATCGAGTCCAGCGGGCGGGCCAGGCGGAAGCCGCCCCGCGGGCCGGGTGTGGAGCTGACGATGCCCGCCCGCGCCAGTGCCTGGAGCTGCTTGTTGAGGTACGCGGCGGGCAGCTCGTGCCAGGCCGCCAGCCGGGCCGCCGAAACCGCCCGGCCGTCACCGCTCCAGGCCAGGTTGAGGCAGCTGTGCAGGGCCCATTCGACGCCCTCACTCATCTTCATAATCTGGATATTAGATGTCCAGATTACTGTCGGCAAGAGGAACACGCCCGCACCGCACCCCGTGCCCGGCTTCCCGCCCGCACCACCCGCCCGCAGCAACCCGGCTCGCGCCGCGCGCCCGGCCCCCATTCCCTGGTGACGTGCGGACCTTCCTCTCGGCGGTACTCATCGCGCTCGTGGCTCTGCTGGTGCCCGCGAGCGCCGTCGCGTACTGGGCCGACCACGAACTCGGCAGCGCCGACCGCTACACCGCGGCGATGTCCCCGCTCGCCTCGGATCCCGCCGTGCAGAACGTCGTCGTCACCCAGGCCGGCCGGGCGCTCTCCGGGCAGATCGACGCCGGCCCCTTCCAGGGCGGGGTCGACGCCCTGCTCGGCGAGGCCCTGCGCTCCTTCGTCGGCACCCCGGCCTACCAAACCGCCTGGGACGCGGCGAACCGCGCCGCCCACGGAGCCTTCTTCCACGCACTCACCACCGGTGACGGCAACGCCGTGACCATCGATCTCGCGCCCGTGATCGCCAGCGTCAAGGGCGATCTCGTCGACAACGGGGTGCCCTTCGCCGACCGCATCCCCGAAACCCACCTCTCGGTGAAGGTCATGGAGTACGACAACCTCGGCGCGCTCCGGAAGGGGTTCCGCATGCTGCAGATCGCCGGGGTCTGGCTCCCCGTGCTCACCGTGGTGCTGGCCGCGGTCGCGATCGCCGTCGCCGTCCGGCGCCGCCGGGCCGTCCTGGCCACCGGCCTGGGGCTGGCCGTCGGGGCCCTCCTGTTGTGGGCGGCCGTGGTCCTGTGCCGCCGCCTCACCCTGGACGACCTGCCGGCCGACATCGACCGGGCGGCCGCCGAAGCGGTGTACGACGCGCTCACCGCGTTCCTGCGCACCACCGTCTGGGTGGTGCTGGCCGTCGGACTGGCCGCCGCGCTGGCCGCCTGGCTGACCGGCCGACTGCGCCGCACCCCATAAGCTCGGAACGGGCGGATTGGCACGCAAATCCGTAGAAGAATCCTTAGAGCAGCACAGAAGAACCGATTCACGAGCGGCGGCACGGAAGCGGGAATGAGCACCGAACGCACCGAAGACATACCGCCCGGGCGGGCCGGACGGCGCGGGCCGACCGGACAGCGCGGGCCGACCGGACGGTCCGGGGCGACGGCAGCCGGACGGTTCGGACCGCTGGCACCGCCCGCCTGGCTGCTGAAGGGGCTACGGCCCAGCTCCGCGCCGATCCCCTGGGCCGCGGCGCTGCGCGCAGCCGTCGCCCTGGCCCTGCCGCTGGCCGTCGGCTTCGCCGTCGACGAGCCCGAGTACGGCGCACTCGTCTCGATGGGCGCCCTGTCCGGGGTCATCGGCGACACCGCGGACGCCTACCGGATGCGGATCCTGAACATCGCCGTGCCCCAGTTCTTCGGCGCCGTGGGCGTCGCACTGGGCACCCTGGTCTTCGGGCACGGCTGGGTCGCGGTCGGCGTCCTCACCCTGATCGCCCTGGTCTCCGGGATGATCTCCTCCATCGGCACGGTCGCCTCCGTCTCCGGGCTGCTGCTCCTGCTGAACGCCGTGGTCGGCGCCGGCCTGCCGATGCCCAGTCCCTGGTGGACGGCTCCGCTGCTGCTGAGCGCCGGCGGCCTGTTCGTCCTCCTGCTGACCCTGCTCGGCTGGCCCCTGCGCGGACGGCAACCGGAGCGGGCCGCCGTCGCCGCCGCCTACCGGGCCCTGGCCGACAGCCTGGAGGCCGCGGGCGGACCGGGACCCGCGTACGAGGAACGCCGCCAGCAGGTCACCCAGGCCCTGAACCACGCCTACGACCTGGTGCTGGGCCGCCGGGCCCGGGTGCACGGCCACAGCCCCTCGCTCGTGCGGATGCTGGCCCAGCTGAACGTGCTGATCCCGCTCGTCGAGGCCGCGCCCGCCGCGCACCTGCGCCGCAGACCCCTCTCCCCCGCGATCCCGGCGGCCGTACGGGAACTGGCGACGGCCGTCGAGGAGGGCCGCACGGACATCCCCGTACTGGACCTGCCCGCGCCCGACGGCCAGTCCGAGCGGGCCATCGACGCGGCCCTGCGGCACGCCGCGACGATCGTTCCGCTGGCCGAGCCGGACATGCACAACGTCGACGACCGGCTCGGCCGGCCCGCCGCGCTGCGGGTCCGGGCCCGCCGGGTGGTGCGCGACATGATGTTCTCCGGGGCCTCCTGGCGGTACGGGCTGCGGCTCGCGCTGTGCATCGGGCTGGCGCAGTCGCTCGTATCGGTGGTGGAGATCGAGCGCTCCTACTGGGTCGCCCTCACGGTCACCTTCGTCCTCAAGCCCGACTTCGGCTCGGTGTTCTCCCGGGCCGTGCTGCGCGCGCTGGGCACCGCGGGCGGGCTCGTCGTCGCGGCCGCCGTGCTCTCGGAAGTGCCGCGGGGATGGTGGGACGTCCCCGTCATGGTGGTCCTGGCGGCCCTCATCCCGGTCTTCTCGGTCAAGGGCTACGCCTTCCAGACCGCGGCCATCACCCCGGTCATCCTGCTCCTCTCCGACCTGCTCAACCACCAGGGCTTCGACCTCGTCCGGCCCCGGCTGCTCGACAGCCTGATCGGCTGCGCCATCACCCTGATCGCCGGGTACCTGCTCTGGCCCGAGAGCTGGCACACCCGGCTCGGCGACAGGCTCGCCGACGCGGTGGACGACGCCGCCCGGTACGTGGAGCGCGCCTTCGGCTCCGCCCCCGACACCGACGCGGGCCAACGGGCGGCCCGCACCGCCCGGCTCCAGGCCCGCCGCCGCATCTACCGGGAGCTGTCCGGGGTGCGCAGCGAGTTCCAGCGGGCGCTGACCGAGCCGCCGCCGACCGGGGAACGGGCCGCCGTGTGGTGGCCGCTGGTGGTCGCCGTCGAGCGGATCGTCGACGCGACGACGGCCGCACGGGTCCGGGTCAACCACGGCGCGCAGCCCCCGGCCCCCGGGGAGGCCGAGGCGATCGCCGAAGACCTCCGAGCCCTGGCCCAGGGCGTCCGCCGCACCGACACCCCCACCCAGCTCCGCCCCACCCCACCCCCCGACGTCGATGAAGCCTCCGTCCTCTCCCCGGTCCGCCAGGAACTCACAGCAGCCAGAGCCATCGCCAACCCCACCGACTCCCCCTAGGGGGTGTCCACACCCACCAGGCCCGGCCAAAACCAGCCCCCGCCGGCATTCGAGGCGCGGGGGCCCGGGGTCGGAGCCCCTGGCAACGGCGCCGCGCGGCACCCATGGACCCCGGCCAAATCCAGCCCCGCCGGCGTTCGAGGCGCGGGGGTCCGGGGGCGGAGCCCCTGGCAGCGGCGCCGCGCGGCACCCATGGACCCCGGCCAAATCCAGCCCCGCCGGCGTTCGAGGCGCGGGGGTCCGGGGGCGGAGCCCCTGGCAGCGGCGCCGCGCCGTCCCTCCAATGGCCCCGCCCCCGGGCCGCCCCGTTCCCGACGGGGGAGCATCAGCACATGAGGCCCTTCCTCCGGCGCAGCCGGGTCCTCCTCCTGGCGGCCGCCCTGTCGGCGACCGCCGGCTGCGCCGACGTGGAGGGCCTCCGGAACGACGGCGACCTCGGCACCGCCCACGCCCCCCGCACCCTGTGGAAGGACATCCGTCCCGACGCCCCGGCCCCCGGCCAGCAGTCCGGTACGGCCACCGCCGTCCCCGGCCTCGCCAAGGTCCCCTCGCTGTCCATGCAGGGCGTGAACGCCGTGGACGTCGTACGGGCCGACATCACCGCCGCCAACGCCGCGGACGCCGGCACCGGCCGGCTCGTCGACCCCCGCGCGATCCAGCGCATCGCGCTCTGCACACAGGCTGTGGACGGCGGCCCCGACTGTCCCGTGCGGCCCGCGGTCGTGGCCGATGTGACGGGCAACGGCCGGCCGGAGCTGATCACCGCCCTGGACATCGACGGCCGGCTCAGCGAACTGCGCGTCTACACCGTCCAGGACGACGGGACCATCGCCCGGATCCTGTCCCGGCGCGGGGTCCTGGAGGGCGTGGAGGTGGCCGCCGAGCACCTGGCCGTGCGCGAGCCGACCTCGAACCCGAAGAAGGTCTCCATCTCCGACTACGTGTGGGACCCGGAGGCCGGGATCATGAACCTCTCCCAGCTCACCCTCGACGAGTGCCCGAACCAGGGCGACGCCTCCCCCTGCCCGGCCGCGGGCCCCGGCGCCGGAAACGGCTGAGGGGGGCCGGGTCCCGATGCATCGGACGAGCAGCCTGCGCTGGAAGATCGCCATGACCACCACGGCGGTGTGCTGCGCCGTCGCGGCCGCGCTCGGGATCCTCGTGCACAACGTGGTCGCCCGCCAGCTCGTCGGCGAGGTCCGCAAGGACGTGGACCGGGAGCTGGACTACGCCCTGGGCCAGTACGAGTACGGCACCGCGCGCGGCGACGGGAACAGCGCCCTCGACCCGCCCGGCCTCCCGGCCCCGCTGCGCGACCTGGTCGCCCGCGGACTGACCGGCAGCATGACCGGCACCCACGACGGCAAACCGGTCATGTGGGCGGCCGGACCCGCCGACGGCAAGCCCCTCGCCGTCTGGGTCCCCTACGACAGCACCCGCACCCGGCTCCGGGAGATCGACACCGCCATCCTGGTCTCCGCCGTCCTCGCCGCCGGGGTGGTCGCCCTCGCCGGCATCTTCCTCGCGGGCCGCATCAGCCGCCGGCTCGCCACCACGGCCGCCGTGGCCCGCCGGATCAGCGCCGGGGACCTCGACGCACGCGTCGGCTTCCCGGCCGACGGGGAGGGGCCGCGCCCGCGCTCCCGCGACGAGGTACGGGACGTGGCCCAGGCCCTCGACTCGATGGCGGCCTCGCTCCAGGCCCAGCTGGAGGCGGAGAAGCGGTTCACGGCGGACGTCGCGCACGAGCTGCGCACCCCGCTCACGGGATCCCTGGCCGCGGCCGCGCTGCTGCCCGAGGGCCGGCCCAAAGAGATGATCAACGACCGGCTGGGCGCCCTGCACCTGCTCACCGAGGACCTGCTGGAGATCTCCCGGCTGGACTCGGGCGTCGAACGGGCCGACCTGGCCCGGGTGGAGCTCGGCCGCGCGGTGGAGCGGGCGGCCGCGAGCACCCGGCTGCCCGTCGCGGTACGGATCGAGCGGGACGCGGTGGTGCTCACCGACCGGCGCCGACTGGACCGGATCCTGGCCAACCTGCTGGTCAACGCCCACAAGCACGGGCGACCGCCGGTCGAAGTGACCGTCACCGGCCCGCTGGTGACCGTACGCGACCACGGGCCCGGCTATCCGGCCGAGCTGATCGAGCAGGGGCCGCGGCGGTTCCGCACCGGGGATCCGGGACGCGGACGGGGCCACGGGCTCGGCCTGACCATCGCGGCCGGGCAGGCGGAGGTGCTGGAGATCGATCTGCGCTTCTCCAACGCCCCCGACGGGGGCGCGGTGACCACGCTCCTGCTGCCGGTCGGGCGCCTGACGGACGGCAGTTGAGGGGCGCCGGTGGATGTTTCACGTGAAACACCCACGTACGTCCACCGGCGCCCCTCGGGTCAACTCACCTCAGGTCGAACCGCCTCGGCTCAGACTCCGATGTTCTTGCCGTCCTTGCGCCAGACCGACACGACCGACGGGCGGACGATCTTGCCGGGACCGTCGGGCCACACCGACTGCGGCTTCTCGACGGACGCGCCGTCGATCTCGCCCGGGTGCTGCACGGCGACCAGGACGCGCTTGTCCTGGATGATCGGACCACAGGTCTCGGCACCGCGCGGAACGGTCAGGAACTGCTTCAGCTCACCGCGGCGCTCACCGGCGGTCGCGACGCCGAACAGGCCGTCGTGCGAGCCGAGCTGGTTGCCGTCCGTGGAGATCCACAGGTTGCCGTGCGGGTCGAACGCCACGTTGTCCGGGCAGGAGATCGGGCTGACCTTGTCCTTCGGGAAGCCCGCGAAGTAGGTCGCCGGGTCGTTCGGGTCACCCGCGACCAGGAACAGGCGCCAGGCGAACCCGTCGCCGGCCGGGTCGTCGAAGTTCTCGGCGAGCTCCAGGATCTGGCCGTGCTTGTTCAGGTTGCGCGGGTTGGCCTCGGTGGCGCCTTCCTTGCCGGGCTTGCCGCGGTCCGTGTTGTTCGTCAGCGCGATGTAGACGCGGCCGGTGCGCGGGGAGGGCTCCACGTCCTCGGGACGGTCCATCTTGGTCGCGCCGACCTTGTCACCAGCAAGGCGCGTGAAGACGGACACCTCCTCGGCGGTCATGCCCTCGACGTGCGAGACGTTCCCGGACGGGGAGGAGGTGAGGAGCTTGATCCAGACGCCGGAGCCGTCGAACTCGCCGTCGGTGGGGCGCTTGCCGGTGCCGTCGATCTCGGCGGCCGGGGTGTCACCGGTGAGCTTGGCGACGTAGAGGGTGCCCTCGTCGAGCAGCGTGAGGTTGTGCTCCTTCGCCGCGCGCGAGTCGCCCTTCTTCATCTGCTTCGACGAGACGAACTTGTAGAAGTAGTCGAAGCGCTCGTCGTCGCCCATGTACACGACGGGGCGGCCGTCCTCGGTCAGGCGGGGCTGCGCGGCCTCGTGCTTGAAGCGGCCGAGCGCGGTGCGCTTGCGCGGGACGGAGTTCACGTCGTACGGGTCCAGCTCGACGACCCAGCCGTGGCGGTGGGACTCGTTGGGCTCCTGCGCGACGTCGAAGCGCTTGTCGAACCGCTCCCACTTGCGCTCGGTGGCGCCGGCGGTCACGCCGTAACGCTTCAGGCGGGCGGCCTGGGTCGGGTCGGTGACCTGGCCGGCGTTGCCGAAGTACTGGTTGAAGTTCTCCTCGCCGTGGAGGGTGGTGCCCCACGGGGTGGTGCCGCCGGCGCAGTTGTTGAGGGTGCCGAGCACCTTGGTGCCGGCGGCGTCGACCGAGGTCTTCACCAGGTCGGTGCCGGCGGCCGGACCGGTCAGCCGGAACTCGCTGGTGGCGGTCAGACGGCGGTTGAGGCGGTGGCGGCTGATGGCCGTCAGCTTGCCGCTGCGGTGGTCCTCCTGGACCGCGACCACGGACAGGCCGTGCGCGGCCCAGGCGATCTCGACCTGCTCGCGGGTCGGGTTGGCCGGGTCGTACGCCTTGAACATGAGCTGCTCGTCCGTGTACTCGTGGTTGGCCACGAGCAGCTGCTGGCGCTCGTAGTCACCGCCGAGCGGGAGCAGGCTCAGGAAGTCGTTGTTGTAGCCGAACTGGCCGGCCTGTGCGGCGGCGGTCTGGTTGTCCGGGTTGAAGCCCGGCGCGCCCTTGACGATCGGGTCGCCCCAGCGGATGACCACGTTCTGCTCGTGGCCCTCGGGGATCGTGACCTGGTCGGCGGTGTTCGGCGCGACCGGCTTGAAGCGCAGACCGCGGGCGCCCTGGGCGTTGACCCCGGCGGCGCCGGCGCGCTGCGCCTCGACCGTCGGGTCCGCGGAAGCGGAGGAGCCGTTGCCGCTCAGCGTGAGGGCGGTACCGGCGGCCGAGGCGACCGTGACGACCGCGGCGGAGCGGAGCATCGCGCGACGCGAGTAGGCGCGGGCTATGACGTCGCCCACGTACTCGTTGTCGCTGGTGTTCGGCACCTCGTGGAAGCAGGCGTCGCCGCACCGGTAGCGGCAGGTGAGAGCGGAACGGCCGCCCCCGTGAGAAGAGCCGATGAGCGGCAGGAGCTTGCGCACGAGTGTCCTCCGTTGATGCACGGTCCCCGACAACGTGTCGGAACAATCCGTCGGTGACGCTATGGGCGGGTTGCGCCGAAGCGGCGGCCGATGGATGAACGCCCGGTGAATCCGGCACGTCGGGGCGGCAGTTCGAGGGCGGATCGGGTGTGTTTGGGCCCTGGGCGCCACGAAAGGTGCCCCTCCCGAAGTTCCAGCCAAGGGGCCGATAACCTTACGTGTCCACTCTGGGCAGGGATCTACCGCGCAGCACGGACAAATGATGCACGCACTCATGCGAAAGGCCTGGCCCATGGGTATTCGGAGCTTGTTGCGCAAGGTGTTCGGACGGACCTCTGAATCGGTTCCGGAGACGACCGGCACCACTTCGGCGGCCCTCCCGAGCCAGACCGAACGCACCCCCCTGGACGCCGCGGCCGAGTTGGTCGCCGCCTCCTTCGACAACCCCACCGTTCCCCCGCAGTCCAGCCCGCGGGACCTCGAACCGGGCACGGTCCTCACCGCCCCGGCCCCGGCCCCCACCCCGGACCCCACGGTCCCGGAGGCCCGCCGCTCCCCCACCGGGGTCTCGTCGGCAACCCCGGCGACGCCGTCCACCCCGACGGCCCCGGCCGCCGCCGAAGCGGAGCCCGTGGCCGCCGAAGCGGAGCCCGTGGAACCGGTCGCGGAGACCGTGGCCGAAGAGGCCACCGAAGCAGCACCGGAGCCCGCCACCGAGCCGGAGCCGCTCGCGGCCGAGGCAGAGGTGACGGAGGCCGAGCCCGAGGCCGCAGCCGAGGTGCCGGAAGCCGACGCAGCCACCCCCGAGGCGGAGGCCGAGCCGGCCGCCGCGGAGCCGGAGCCGGTCGCCGCCGAGGCGGAGGCCGAACCGGCCCTGGCCGCGGCGCCCGAGGAGGAGCCCGCCGCCGAGGCGGACACCGAGCCGCAGGCCGACGTAGCCGCCCCGGCCGAGCCCGTGGCCGCCGAGGCCGAGGCGCAGCCCGAGGCGGAGCCTGCCGCGGCCGAGGCCGAGGTCATCACCGAGGCGGAGCCCGTGGCGGCCGACGCCGACACGGAGCCCGTCCCGGCCGAGGCCGAGGTCGAGCCCGAGGTCGAGCCCGAGCTCCTCACCGCCGATGCCGCCGCAGGCGGCCCCGCGCACGCGCTCGCCGCGGTCAAGCGCCAAGCGCCCCCGCTCGCAGCCGCGTACAAGGCCGCCGGACAGGTCCTGCGCACCAAGGGGAAGGCCGGCGCCCGCGCCACCGTGTTTCTCGTGCTCGACCGGTCGGGGTCGATGCGCCCGTTCTACAAGGACGGCAGCGTCCAGCACCTCGCGGACCACGCCCTGGCCCTCGCCGCGCACCTCGACGAGGAGGCCACCGTCCGTACGGTGTTCTTCTCCACCGAGCTGGACGGCACGGCCGACCTGTCCCTCGACGCGTACGACGAGGCCTGGGTCGAGGCCCGCCACGCGGAGCTCGGCCGGATGGGCCGCACCAGCTACCACGTCGCCGTCGAGGCCGTCGTGGAGCGCTACCAGAAGGACGGCGGCGAGGGCCCGGCCCTGGTCGTGTTCCAGACGGACGGTGCGCCCGACAGCGTCCGCCCCGCCCGCGAAGCGCTCGCCGAGGCGGCCACCACCGCCCCCGGCATCCACTGGCAGTTCGTCGCCTTCGGCGAGCACGACGCCAAGGCGTTCGACTTCCTGCGCAAGCTGTCCGCCGACAACGCCGGCTTCTTCCACGCCGGCCCCGCGCCGGCCGAACTGACCTCGGCAGCCCTCCTCAAGGGCCTGCTGGAGAAGTTCTAGAAGTTCCAGTAGCAACAGAGGAAGGGCCCGGGATCCGTACGGATCCCGGGCCCTTCCTTCGTTCTACGGCTTACTGGTGCGGCTTGACGGCCTTCTCGACCGGCTCCGAGCTCTTCGTCTCCACCGGCTTGCGCAGCGCGATGTTCAGCTCGCGCAGGCGGGACTCCTCCAGGATGGTGGGCGCGCCCATCATCAGGTCCTGCGCGTTGCCGTTGAGCGGGAAGGCGATGGTCTCGCGGATGTTCGGCTCGTCGGCGAGCAGCATCACGATGCGGTCCACGCCCGGGGCGATGCCACCGTGCGGCGGGGCGCCGAGGCGGAAGGCGCGCAGCATGCCCGCGAACTCGCGCTCGACGGTCTCGGCCTCGTAACCGGCGATCTCGAAGGCCTTCAGCATGACCTCGGGCTCGTGGTTGCGGATGGCGCCGGAGGACAGCTCGATGCCGTTGCAGACGATGTCGTACTGCCACGCCAGGATGTCGAGCGGGTCCTTCTCCTCCAGGTCCTTCATGCCGCCCTGCGGCATGGAGAACGGGTTGTGGGAGAAGTCGATCTTGCCGGTCTCCTCGTCCGCCTCAAACATCGGGAAGTCGACGATCCAGCAGAAGCGGAAGACGTCCTCCTCGAACTGTCCGGCGCGCTTGGAGGCCTCGACGCGGACGCCCGCCATGATCTTGGAGACCTCGTCGAACTCGCCCGCACCGAAGAACACGGCGTGACCGGCGGCCAGACCGAGGCGCTCGGTGAGGACCTTGACGTTCTCCTCGGTGAGGAACTTGGCGATCGGGCCGGTCAGCGCACCGTCCTCGCCCACGCGGACCCAGGCCAGGCCCTTGGCGCCCAGCGAGATCGCGTACTCGCCGAGGCCGTCGAAGAACTTGCGCGGCTGGGCGGCGGTGTCCGGGACGGCCAGGGCGCGCACGTGCTTGCCGGCGAACGCCTTGAACTCCGAGCCCTCGAACACGTCGGTGATGTCGACGAGCTCCAGCTTGGACCGCAGGTCGGGCTTGTCGTTGCCGTACTTCATCATCGACTCGCGGAAGGGGATCCGCGGGAACGGCGAGGTGACCGGGCGGCCCTTGCCGAACTCGGTGAAGATCTCCGTCATCAGCCGCTCGATCGGCTGGAAGACGTCCTCCTGCTCGACGAAGGACATCTCGACGTCGAGCTGGTAGAACTCGCCCGGCGAACGGTCGGCGCGGGCGTCCTCGTCGCGGAAGCAGGGCGCGATCTGGAAGTACCGGTCGAAGCCGGAGATCATCAGCAGCTGCTTGAACTGCTGCGGCGCCTGCGGGAGCGCGTAGAACTTGCCCGGGTTCAGGCGGGACGGGACGACGAAGTCACGGGCGCCCTCGGGGGAGGTCGCGGTGAGGATCGGGGTCGCCATCTCGTTGAAGCCGAGGGCCACCATCTTGGAGCGGATGGAGGCGATGACGGCCGAGCGCAGCATGATGTTGCGGTGCATGCGCTCGCGGCGCAGGTCGAGGAAGCGGTACTCCAGACGGCGCTCCTCGTTCACCCCGTCGTCCGTGTTGATGGTGAAGGGCAGCGGGGCGGCGGCGCCGAGCACCTCGACCGCGGTGACCTCGACCTCGATGTCGCCGGTGGCGAGCTCGGGGTTGACGTTGTCCGCGCCGCGGGAGACGACCTTGCCGTCGATGCGGACGACGGTCTCCTTGGTGACGCTGCTGAGCGCCTCGTTCGCGGCCGTGCCGGGACGGGCGACGAGCTGCGTGATGCCGTAGTGGTCACGCAGATCGATGAAGAGGATGCCGCCCAGGTCTCGACGATTGTGCAGCCAGCCGCTCAGCCGGACGTCGGAGGCGACGTCGGAGGCACGAAGCTCGCCGCACGTGTGGGACCTGTACCGATGCATCAGTCATCCAGTTCTACGTGATACCAGGGTGGATTCAACCGTCCCAAGGTTACCGTCCGGGGCGGGAGCCCGTGCGGGCCCGCTCGCCGGGGTCGCGCCGGGCGTCGCGCCAGGGGTCTCGCCGGGCGTCGCGCCGGGCGTCCCGCCGGGGTGGTGAACAGGCACGTCAGGCGGATGACCTGTAAAGATGACCGGGTGCGCACAGAGGACGTCCTGGCCGCCATCGCGACCGGTTTGTGGCGATGGGACAACGCCTCCGGGACGGTCACCCTCGACAGCGAGGCCGCCCGGCTGCTCGGGCTGCCCGCCGAGCCCGTCGCACTGCCCGAGGTCGCCGTGCGCTCGCGCTTCCACCCGGTGGACTGGAACGAGATCAACGGCATCGTGAACCTCGCGGTCGCCGAGGGCACCCTCGCCGAGGCCCGGCTGCGGATCATGGACGAGGACGGGCGCGTGCTGCGCACCGTACGGAGCCGCTCGAAGCCGCTGGAGAACCGCACCGCGGACGGCCGCCTCGACTACGAGCTGATCGGCACCATCCAGGAGATAGCCGAGGCCCAGCCCGGCACCACGGCCGCGCACACCCCCATCACCGGCGACTGGCGCCGCTCGCGCGAGGCCTTCCTGCTCGACGCCGGGCGGGCGCTGGCCGAGGCCCGCTCCACCGCCGAGGTGCTGCGGGTGGCGGCCTCCCTGTCCATGCCCGGGTTCATCCCCGACGGGCTGGCCGTCTTCGGGGTGTCCGGCGACCGGCTGTCGATCATCGGGCACCACGGGCACGATCCCGGGGACGAGGGCCCCTTCGCGGACATGCCGGTGCAGACCGACTACCCGGCCGCGGAGGTCGTCCGTACCGGCCGGGCGATCTACCTCCCGAGCCCGGAGGACTACAAGCGGCGTTTTCCGGCCACCTGGCCCCTCGCCCAGCGCTTCGGCCGGATCTCCTGGGCCTTCCTGCCGCTGATCGTCGCGGGACGCACCATGGGCGCCTGGATGGCCGCGTTCAAGCACCCGGTGTCCTTCTCCCCCGACGAGCGCTCCGTCCTGACGACGGTGGCCCGGATGCTCGCGCAGGCGCTCCAGCGGGCCGGCGTGGCCGAATCCGAGCGGGAGCTCACCACGGGCCTCCAGCGGTCGATGATGCCGCAGCTCGGCCCCGAGATCCCCGGGATGACCCTCGCCGCACGCTACGTGCCGACCGGCGGCGGGCTCCAGGTCGGCGGCGACTGGTACGACATGATCCCGCTGCCGTCGGGACGGTTCGCGCTGGTCATCGGCGATGTCCAGGGCCACGACGTCCGGGCGGCCGGGCTCATGGGCCAGCTCCGGATCGCGGTGCGCGCGTACGCCTCCGAGGGCCACCGGCCCGACGCGGTGCTCTCGCGCGCCTCCCGGTTCCTGGCGGGACTGTGCTCGGAGCAGGACACCGCCTCGGACCCGGGCAAGGGCGGGGGCCCCGGCGACGGGGATCCCGACTTCCAGAGCCCGCGCTTCGCGACCTGCCTGTACGTGGAGTGCGATCCGGCGACCGGCCTGCTGGAGGTGGCCCGCGCCGGGCACCCCGACCCGGCGGTGCGGATGGCCGACGGCACGGTCCTGATGCGGCCCACGGCGGGCGGGCTGCCGCTCGGCATCGTGCCGGACACCGACTACCCGACGACGCGGTTCACCCTGGAACCCGGCGAGACGATGATGCTCTGCACCGACGGGCTGATCGAGACGGGCGGGCACGACCTCGACACGGGCTGGGCCCGGCTGCGGGCCATCCTGGAGTCGCAGACCCCCTACGACGCGCAGGACGCGGACCCCGAGCCGCGCCACCTGGAACGGCTGGCCGACCTGCTGGTCCAGGCGGTGCACGGCCCGTCCTCCCACCACACCACCGGACCGCTGGCCGACCGGCGCGAGGACGACATCGCCGTCGTCCTGCTCTGCCGCGAGGGCGAGGGCTGCGGCTGCGAGACCCCGCTGCTGCACCCGGCACGGCCGGCCCGGCGCACGATGACGACCGTCGCCCAGGCGGAGCCGGAGCGGGTCGCGGGGGTCCGCCAGCAGATCCGCGAGCTGCTGCACGACTGGGCGGACCCGGAGCAGGTCGACGCGGCGGTGCTGATGGTCTCCGAGATGGTGACGAACGTACTGGTCCACACGGACGGGGACGCGCTGCTGATCGCCGAGGCGGTGGGCGAGCTCGGCTCGCGCCGGCTGCGGGTGGAAGTCGCGGACGGCTCCGACGAGCTGCCGCACAAGCGCCACCCGGGAGAGATGGCGTCGAGCGGCCGGGGCGTCCTGCTGCTGGAGATGCTCGCGGACGACTGGGGCGTCGACCCGCGCGGCGAGGGCAAGTCCACGTGGTTCGTGCTGAACGAGCGTTCCAAACCCGAACCCGACCCGCTGGACTGACCGCCGGGCGGCGGGCCCTGCCCGTGTTTGTATGAGCCGTGCCGACTCCCCTGCTGCCCGAGCCCGTACGCCGACTCGCCGCCTGGTGCGTCGTCGTCCTTCTCGTCACCGCCGTGCTCGCCCTCGTGGTGTGGCTGTGCACCGTCTTCCGCACGGTGGTCACGCCCGTTCTGCTCGCCGTGCTCGGTACGGCCCTGCTCGGCCCGATGCACCGGCGGCTGGTCGCCATGAAGGTCAACCGCTCGCTCGCCGCGGCCCTCACCTGCCTCACCGTGGCCGCCGTGGTCGGCGGGGCCGGCTACATCGTGGTCCTCGCGCTCATCGAGACCGGCGACCAGATCATCGACTCCCTGCGGAAGGCCGGCGAGGACCTCGCGAAGCACTTCGGGGCGCTCGGCACCTCCGTGGAGGACGTGGCCAAGAACTCCAAGGACCTGCTCGCCAAATTCGGCGGAACGGCCGCCTCGGGCGTGGTCACCGGGCTCAGCGTGGTCGCGACGATGCTCGCGACGGCCCTGCTGGCCATGGTGCTGATCTTCTTCTTCCTCCGCGACTCCGACCGGGCCGTGGGCACCCTGCGCTCGATGGTGCCGAGCCGCTCGGGCGACCTGATGGAGGCGATGGGGCGGCGCGCGTACGAGGCCGTCGAGGGCTTCATGCGCGGGACCACCTTCGTGGCCCTGGTCGACGCCGTCCTCATCGGCGCAGGTCTGCTGATCCTGCGGGTCCCGGGCGCCGTGGGGCTGGCCGCGCTGGTGTTCGTGACCGCCTACATCCCCTACCTCGGCGCCTTCCTCTCCGGCGCCGTGGCCGTCCTCGTCGCCCTCGCCGACCGCGGCTGGGTGATCGGCCTGTGGGCGCTGGGCGTGGTGCTCGCGGTCCAGATGATCGAGGGGTACATCCTCCAGCCCATGGTGCAGAGCCGCACCGTACAGATGCACCCGGCGGTGGTGATGCTCTCGATCACGGCCGGGGCGAGCGTCGCCGGCATCCTCGGGATGCTGCTGGCCGTACCGCTGACGGCGGCGTTCTTCGGCGTGGTCTCGGAGCTGCGCTCCCGGTACGCGGCGGAGGCCTGATCCCCGCTTCGGCGGACCCCTCCACGGCGGTCCCGCCGAAGGCCCTGATGATCAGTCCGATCGTCGCGGCGCGGTTGCGGGGGCGTACGAGGAGACCAGGCGTGACAGGTGGCGGCCCGCGAGGAGGAGCGGGGTCCGGCTCCGGGTGACCTGGGAGGTCATCTCGGCGCCCTCCAGGGTGTTGATCACGGTGACCGCCAGGTCGCGCGCCTCCGCCTCCGGGTGGCCGCAGGCCAGGAGCTTCGCGGCGACGAGCTCCTGCCAGTTCGCGAAGGCCTGGGCGCAGGCCGCCTGGAGCTCCGGCAGGCGGCCGACCGATTCCAGCGCCGTGGTCGTCACGGGGCAGCCGTCGCGCCAGTCGGACGCTTCGAGCGCCTCGGCGAGCAGCTCCGCGACGGCTTCCAGGGCGCGCGCCGGGTCCGCGTGGGCGGACAGCCCGAAGCGGAGGGCCTCGGCGAACTCCTCGTCGCCGAAGTGGATCGCGGCGACCGCGAGCTCCTGCTTGCCTCCGGGGAAGAAGTGGTACAGCGAGCCGAGGGTCGCCTCCGCCTCGCGGACGAGCTGTTTGACCGGCGTGTTCTCGTACCCGCCGTGCTGGAGGAGGCGCGAGGCGGTGCGGACCAGCCGCTCCCGCGTCCCGAGTCCGTCCGCCGACGCCGCCGTCTTCGTCTCTGTTGCTGCTGCCATGAGAGCCACCCTATCCCGTATCTAGATAGAGCGTTCGTTCTAGTGCGTGCTACGTTCACTCCGAGCGCTGGATAGAGCGTTCGTTTTAGAGCCGCAAGCATCGACCCGAGGAGAGCTCTGCCATGAACCAGGACACGCACCGGGACACGACCCCGGCCACGAACCAGGCCCCGCAGCAGGTCACCGTCATCGGGCTCGGCCCCATGGGCCGGGCCATGGCCGCCGCCTACCTGGACGCCGGGTACGAGGTCACCGTCTGGAACCGCAGCCCCGGCAAGGACACCGAGCTCGTGGCGCGCGGCGCGCGGCGGGCCGGCAGCGCCGCCGACGCGGTCGCCGCGAGCGAGCTGACCGTGCTCAGCCTCATCGACGTGGACGCCATGTACACGGCCCTCGGCGGCGCCGACCTCGGCGGCCGGGTCCTGGCCAACCTGTCCTCCGACGTACCCGACAAGGCCAGGGCCGCCGCCCGCTGGGCGCAGGAGCGCGGGGCCTCGTACCTCACGGGCGGGGTCAACGTCCCGCCGACCGGCATCGGCCAGGAGGGCTCGTCCGTCTTCATCAGCGGCCCGGAGGAGGTCTACGCCGCCCACCGCGCGGCGCTCGACGTGCTCGCCGCCTCCGACTACCGGGGCGCCGACGCCGGGTACGCGCAGCTCTACTACCAGCTCAACATGATCATGTTCTGGACCGCGTACACCGGCTGGTACCAGGCCCTCGCCGTGGCGCAGGCCAACGGCCTGACGGCCGCGGACATCGTGCCGTACGCCGGCTACACGGCCGACACCATGCGCGGCTTCTACGAGGGCGGCGCCCCGCTGATCGACGCCGACGCGCACGAGGGTACGTACGAGCGCCTCGCCATGTGCGCGGCGAGCGTGGAGCACGTCCTGCACACCGCCGCCGACTCCGGGGTGGACACCGGGATCCTGACGGCGCACGCCGACCTCTACCGGCGCGGAGTCGCCGCGGGCTTCGGCGCCGACAGCAGCTCGCGGCTGGTCAGTCTGCTGAGGGGGGCGGCCCCGGCAGCCTGAGAGCGGCGGGGACTTCCCGCTCCGCGAGGGGGTGCCAGGTGTTGCCGGCCTGGGCCGTGAGCACGATCCAGGTGGGCGCGGACGGCGGCCTGGAATCCCGGATCGCCGCCGTCGCCACCGTGCAGCACGCCGTCCTCACGCATCAGGCGGAGGGCCACGTCGGACGCCCGGTAGGAGTTGCGCGCCAGCCTGTCGGGCTGGTGGTCCCTCACGCACAACGGCTCGGCGGCGCCCAGCAGTTCCGCGTGGTAGGCGTCGAGCCCCGGCCGGGCCCGCACCTGCCGCACCATCCGCGCCTCCACCGACCGCCGCCACAGCCGGAGCAGTCCGAACGCGAGGTTCACCCCCACCAGCGAGACCAGACAGGTCGTCACCATCCCCATGGAGACGACGATCGACGAGGCGCTCGCGGCCCGCAAGAGCCCGCGGCGGCCGTCAGCGGCGAAGTGCCTCCGCCGGCTGGATGCGCGCCGCGCGCCATGCGGGGTAGAGGCCGGCGACGAGGCCCGTCGCCAGTCCGATGACCGGCGCCGCTGCCGCCGTCACCGGGTGCACCACCGGCGTCCAGTCGCGGACCACGGCGACCGCCACCACGGTCAGGACGCCCAGGGAGGTCCCGACGAGGCCGCCCAGCGCGCCGAGCGCTCCGGACTCCGCGAGGAACTGCACGGTGATGTGGCGGCCGCGTGCGCCCAGGGCCCGGCGCAGACCGATCTCTCCCGTGCGCTCCAGGACGGCGACCAGGGTGGTGTTGGCGATGCCGACGGCGCCGATCACCAGGCAGATGGCCGCCAGCAGCAGGAACAGCCGGTTCAGGTCGTCGCCGACCTGGCCCCGGAGCATCTTGGGGTTGGGCGGCGGAACGACCTTGAAGTACTCCGGATGGTCGGGACGCAGCGCCGTCGGCGCCTCGTGCCCGATCTGCTGGGCCGCGCCGAGCCTGGTCGTGACCAGCATCCTCGCCCCGCCGGAGGTGGGCTCGCCCCAGATCCGCTCCGCCGTGGTGCGGGGTACGACGACCGACATGAGCAGGTCGGCCTTGCGTTCCGTGTCGGCGACGATGCCGATGACGGTGAACGGCCGGCCGCCGATGAAGACCGCCGGGTTGGTCTCCAGCGTGGTGATGCCGAGCCGGTCGGCAACTCCCGTACCGATGACGGCCACCGGCGCCTCCCGGTCCGAGGCGAAGGAGTCGTAGAGCCTGCCTTCGGCCAGCCGGGCGCCCGCCGCGGCGAGCACCCCGGGCGAGGCGGCCACGACGTCGGCGGTGCCCTGGTTACGGCGGTCCCCGGCCACGGCGGAGGTGCTGACGGCTTCCTCCGCGGACAGCCTCACGGGCCAGAACACCCCGGCGTGCTCGACCCCGTTGAGGCGCTCGATCCGTGCGTCGGCGTCCTTCGGGAAGGCCGGTCCGGCGAACTCGTTCCGTTCCCGCGCGACGTCCTCGACGGTCACCTCGGTCGCGCTCAGCGCGTTGAACCGGGTGTCGATCTGTGACGAGGTGGTGGCGGTCAGCCCGAGGATCGCCACGAACGTGCCCACGCCGAGCACCGTCCCGAGGGCGGTCAGCGCCGAGCGGCCGGGCCGCTGGAGCATTCCGGCGAGGGACTCGGAGAGCACGTCGCGCCAGCCGAACACGGAGGGCCGGACACGGCTGTCACGCCGCCCGCGCCTCACGTGGACGCCTCGGACGCAGACGCAGGCGCAGGCGCGGACGCGGACGCTGCCGGGTCCGAGACGCTCAGCACTCCGTCCCGGATCGTCACCGTGCGCTTGGCGCGGGCGGCGACGAGCGGATCGTGGGTGATCACCAGGACCGTCATGCCGTCGGCGTGCAGCCGCTCCAGCAGGGCCAGTACCGAATCGGCGTTCGCCGTGTCGAGGTTTCCGGTCGGTTCGTCGCACAGCAGCAGCGAGGGCCGGGTCACCAGCGCGCGGGCGATGGCCACCCGCTGGCGTTCCCCGCCGGACAGCCGCGTGGGCAGCGAGTCGATGCGATGGCCGAGGCCGACCTGCTCCAGCGCATGGCGGGCCCGGTCGCGCCGCTCCCGGCGCGGGGTGCCGTCGTAGACCAGGGCGAGCGTGACGTTCTCCAACGCACTGCGCTGGGGCAGCAGATGGAAGGACTGGAACACGAAGCCGATGCGCAGCCCGCGCAGGGCGGTGCGGTCGGCGTCCCGGAGCGTGCCGGTGTCGATGCCGTCCAGGAGGTACGTTCCGCCGGTGGGCGCGTCCAGCAGTCCGACGATGTTGAGGAACGTGGACTTCCCCGAACCCGACGGACCGACGACGGCGACGAACTCGCCCCGCCCGACGGTCAGATCGCAGGCCCTGAGGGCGGCCACGGGAGGGGGCCCGGGGTAGGTCAGCCCGATCCCCCGGAACTCGATGACCGGCTCGGACGCGTCCGCACCCACGCTCACGGGGACGCCTTCTCGCGCGCGACCCCGGTGATCACCCGGTCGCCCCCCGCCAGCGAGCCGTCCGCCACGGGTGTGACGGCCACGAAACCGTCCCCCGCCGTACCCGCCCGTATCTCCACCCGGCGCCGTTCCCCGCCCTCGTCGAGCACGGTCACGGTGGTCCGGCCGTCCGCCCCGGAGCTGATCGCCGTGATCGGCACGACGAGCGCCTTGCCGTCCGTCGACGCCGCGGTGACGGTGACCCGTACGTCCTGGCCGGTCAGTTCCGCCTTCAGGGGCTCACCCGGGGTGATCTCCACGAGCCACCCGGTCGCCCCCTGGCCACCCGGCGCGGGCGCAGGAGCGTCCGCGCCGGGCTTCGCCTGTCCGGACGAGGAGCCGGCCTCGGAGCGCTTGTCGGAGACGAGCGTGACCTCGCCCTTCGCGGACAGGCCGGTCACCTCGGAGTAGATCTCGGCCGCACGTCCCGGCTGTATGAGGTCCTTCTGGTACTCGGGGAGGTGGGCCTGCACCACCAGCTTGCCCGCGGACAGCGTCATCGCGGTACCGGTCGCCTCGCCGCCGACCTTCGCCGCCACCGAGTCCACCCGGGCGGGGAAGCTCTGCAGGAACACCACCTCGGCCGCGGGCAGTTTCGGCCCGGCGGCCGCTTCCGCGGCCGCGAGCTTCTTCTTCGCCTCGGCCAGGTCCTCCTGCGCCCGGCGCACGGCCCTGCCGCCGTCGCCACCGGCCGGGCGTACGGCGCCCTCCGCCTCGGAGCCCGGCTCGGCACCCGGCTTCTCCCCCGGCTTGGACGCCTGCGCCTGCGCGCTCCGAACGTCCTCCAGCGCCCGCTGGGCGGCGGTGACCTGGCTCCGGGCCTCCCCGACCGGGTCGCCCTCGGCGCCGGTCGCGGACACCGGGCCGTAGCCCACGGCCTTGTAGAAGGAGGTGAGCGCGGCCTTCGTACCGGCACCGAAGCTGCCCCCGGCGTCGGGCGCCGAGGAATGACCCAACGCCTTCAGCGCCTTCTGCAGCTGAGCGATGTCGTCGCCCGTGGCCCCCGGGCTCAGGTCGCGGTAGACGGGCAGGTTGCCCTCCAGCACGAACACGGGCCGCCCGGAGACCTCCATCAGGACCTGTCCCGGCTGCACCGTGTCCCCCGGCCGGACCCGGATCTTGGTGATCACCGGACGTGCGGCACCCACCCCGGCGCTCACCTGGGGAATCACCTCGACCGTCTGGCCCGCGACGACCTGGCCGCGGGTGATGACGGACGACGTGAGCACCCGGTGCTCCACCGTCGCGGTCAGCACGTCGGGCCGGGGCGCGGCGGCGTCCGCGGCGACCTGCGCCGGGGACTTCACCAGCAGCGCAGCACCCAGCCCCCCGAGCGTGGCGATCACGGCCCCCACGGCCACGGCCGCCACCCATCGGCGACGGCCGGACGCGCCGCTCGCCGACTCGGCTGCCGTTTCGGATATGTCGGACCCCGGGAGGCTCAGCCGAGCCACGTCGGTCGTCGTGCCCACGTCCTGCGCCATCCGTGTCCTTCTTCGCCTCGCGGGTTTGCGCGGATCAGCCACCGAGCTGAGCACGAGGGGGGCGAGTCGGCACGAGCGGGTGCTCCGGCCTCCCCCGGCGGATCCGCCGGGGCGGACCGGGCACGGGTCTGCCGGCGTCTTCCGGGCCGAGCGCCCAAAGAATAGGACGTAGTTGCGGCTTGGTCCACCGCCCCATCGGCCCGGAACGATCAAGTTCCGGCCATGATCCGGTGCGCTGCTTCGCGCTGACGCACCGCGGCACCGCGGCACCGGAACGCGGCACGGCGAAGCCCCGGGCCGAAGGGCCAGGGGCTTCGCCGTACGGGGCCCGGACAACCGGGCCGGGGTCAGTCCTCCGACGCCTCGCCCGTGCCGCGGTGGCCGAGGCCGGTGCGGGCCGTGGTGGGGATGCGGCCCAGGCGGCCCGCCTGGAAGTCGTCGAACGCCTGCTGCAGCTCGTGCTTGCTGTTCATCACGAACGGCCCGTAGTGCGCCATCGGCTCCCGGATCGGGCGCCCGCCGAGCAGGACGATCTCCAGCGCGGGCGCGTTGGAGTCCTGGCCCTCGTCCGCCCGCAGCGTCAGCGAGCCGCCCTCGCCGAAGACCGCGGTCTGCCCGGTGTGGATGGGCCGACGGTCCTCGCCGACCGAGCCGCGCCCGGCCAGTACGTACGCCAGGGCGTTGAAGTCCTCGCGCCACGGGAGGGTGATCTGCGCGCCGGGTGCGACCGTCGCGTGGATCATCGTGATCGGGGTGTGGGTGATGCCGGGGCCCTGGTGGCCGTCGAGCTCACCGGCGATCACGCGGAGCAGGGCGCCGCCGTCCGGGGTGGAGAGCAGCTGGACCTGGCCGCCGCCGATGTCCTGGTAGCGCGGGGGCATCATCTTGTCGGAGGCGGGGAGGTTCACCCAGAGCTGGAGGCCGTGGAAGAGCCCGCCGGACACCACGAGCGACTCCGGCGGAGCCTCGATGTGCAGGAGGCCGCTGCCCGCGGTCATCCACTGGGTGTCGCCGCCGTTGATGACGCCGCCGCCGCCGTTGCTGTCCTGGTGGACGAAGGTTCCGTCGATCAAGTACGTGACGGTCTCGAAGCCGCGGTGGGGGTGCCACGGGGTGCCCTTGGGCTCGCCCGGGGCGTACTCCACCTCGCCCATCTGGTCCATCATGATGAACGGGTCGAGGTACTGGTAGTTGATCCCGGCGAACGCACGGCGCACCGGGAATCCCTCGCCCTCGAAGCCACCCGGGGCGGTCGTGACGGCCAGCACCTTGCGGGCGGTCGTCTCCTGGGCCGGCTCCCCGACGCGCGGGAGCGTCAACGGGTTCTCCACAGTCACTGCAGGCATGGTCGGAACCTCCTTCTGGCGTCGAGTTTAGTTGAAACCCGAACTTTCTGCCACCCGACAGAACAGAGAAGACCCCGGGGGAATTCCCCCGGGGTCTCAGGATCCGACGGGGCACCAGAGCCCGCCACCAGCACCGCCCCCCGAACGGCCCGGGGACGGGCCCCGACCGGCCGGGAGCTAGGTGCGACTGAGCTTGATCGAGTTCATCGGCGACAGGTTGAGCTGCCAGGTGGTGCCGGCCGGCTGCACGTACGGGTCACAGCTCGTGCCCGCCGAGTTGTAACAGAGCCGGACCTTCCACCCCTGGGTCTGGTTGTTGACGACGAAGTGCGTCCCCTCCTGGCCCCAGAGGGCGTTGACCCCGTCCCAGTAGATGTTGGACGGATGGCCGTTGTTCCACCCGGCGTCCCGCGGGTAGATGCACGCGGCGCCGCTCGGGCAGCCGTGCGGCCACGAGGAGGCCTCGGCCGGCGATGCCGCCAGGACCCCCGTACCCAGCGCCATCACCCCCGTGGCCGCCACTGCCGCGAGCTTCGTGCGTAAGGACGTACGTGACATCACAGTCCCCCTGTCAGTAGGAGCGGGGCCCTGCGACCTCCCCGCAGCACTGATGTTCCGGGGCCGCGGCTCGCGCCGCGATCCTTTCGGGTACCGCCGAAACCTGCGCTCCGCGGTCATGCCCGGGACAACCAGAAGCCCCGGACGGGCGTCCTCGTGATCGACATGATCGATACGCACGGACCGACGCCCGCCGCACGACAGGAGCCCGATCAGTGACCACCCCGACGCACGAGGCCGACGGCGCGCAGCCCAGCGCGGAGGGGGGCACCGCGCACGGGACCTTGCGGGCCGCGCTCGCCGCACTGGGCTGGTCCGCCGCCGTCACGGCCGCGGTCGTGGCCCTCGGGTACGCCTCCTACCGGTGGGCGGCCACCGTCAACCCGCTGCAACCGCTCCCCGGCTCGCCCTGGCCCTACCTCGCCACCTGGGGCGTCCTCTGCCTGGCCTGCTGCCTGCTGCTGCGCTGGTCGACGGGGTTCAAGGGCGTGGACGGCGCCGCCCAGGCGGTCGGCGCCCTGGCCTTCGCGGGCATCCGCATCTCCCTGGCCCACCGCCCCGACCTCGCCCTCCTGTGGACGTACGGCGCCCTCGCCCTCGCGCCGGCCGCGGTGGCGGCGGTCTTCTGGCGGCTCCGCCACCGCTCCTGAAGGTCAGCCGCCGCTGTGGAGGAGGTCCACGCCCAGCGCCGTCGCGGAGTGCAGGACCGCCTTCCCGTCCCGGGCCGTGGTGATCAGGCCCGCCGCACGCAGGGTGCGGGTGTGCTCCGAGACCGACGGAAGGCTGATGTCGAGGTCGCGGGCCAGCTCGGAGGTGGTCCGCCGCTCGATCAGCAACTGGAGCACCGCCGCCCGGGTCCGCCCCAGCAGCGCGTCCAGCGCGCCTTCCGCCCGGTCCGGGGAGACCAGCGGCAGAGGGGTCAGCGCCGGGTAGAGGAGTACGTACGTCCCGTCCGGGTGGTCGTCCAGCAGCGGGCGGCCCGTCCAGAACGGCGAGGGCATCAGCACCAGCCCGCGCCCGCCGAGCCGGACCTCGTAGTCCGGCGGCCGGTCCACCTCGAAGACCAGGCCCGACCAGTCGGCGGCCTGGTGGGTGCTGGCCAGGCAGGCCTTGATCCCGTGCGCGGCCAGCAGCCGGGTCCGCCAGGCCACGTCCGCCTGGAAGGACTGCCGGATCCGCGGCCACTGCGGGGCGATGAGCACGTCGTACGCGGACCGGATCGCGGAGTCGAGCTGATCCCAGGCCTCCCGGTCCTGCCCCCACAGGGCGCGCAGCCAGGACGGGGACCCGGGCGCACGGGTGGCGGCGCGGGCCAGCCCCTCCGGGGTCAGGAAGGGCACCCGGTCCCGGATGACGGTGAGGCCCTCCTCGAGGCTCCGTGCGTACGGCTCCACGAAGTGGGGGTTGTCGCCGTCGGGGCGCAGAAGGTCGAAAAGCGGCCGCACCCGCCCCGGCAGCTCCCGCGCGGCAAGGCTCCGCCAACGGCCGAAAACCGCCTGCTCGTCCGTGCGCTGGGCGGCTACGAGCGCGAGGGCCAGCTCCACCAGGGGCAGCGGCTCGCTCGCGAAGGTGACGTTGAGCAGGTCCTCGGCCTCGAAGTGCACGCGCAGCATGGCAGCTCCCCCCGGCCCGGCTCTCGGTGTTTAGCCGTACATGCGGCGCATGGCGAAGTCGACCATCTGCTCGACCGCCTTCGCGTCGAAGACCATCCGGTGGTCGCCCTCCATGTCGAGCACGAAGCCGTAGCCGGTGGGCAGCAGGTCGATCACCTCGGCGCCGGTGATCACGAAGTACTTGGACTCCTTGCCGGCGTACCGGCGCAGCTCCTTGAGCGTGGTGAACATGGGGATGACCGGCTGCTGCGTGTTGTGCAGCGCGAGGAAGCCCGGGGTGTCGCCGCGCGGGCAGTAGACCTTCGAGGAGGCGAAGATCTGCTGGAAGTCCTCGGCGGACAGCGACCCGGTCGTGAAGGCGCGTACCGCGTCCGCGAGGGAGGGCGGCGAGGGCTCGGGGTACAGCGGCTGCTGAGGCTGCTGCGCGTAGCCCTGCTGGGGCTGGGCGTAGCCCTGCTGCCCCGCGCTCACGTTCTGGTCATAGCCGTACATGGCCCGAAGCCTACCGAGGGCGTGGCCCGCCGGGACGACGAGTTCCGGTCAGTGGGACTTCAGCCCCGTGACGAACCCCGTCCACGCGGTGGCCCCGATCACGAGGACGGGTCCGCCCTCGACCTTGGAGTCCCGCACGGGGACGAGGCCGGTCAGCCCGTCGGCCACCTCGACGCAGTTGCCGCCGTCACCGCTGCTATAGCTGCTCTTGCGCCAGATCGCGGCACCGAACTCAGTCCCGTTGCTTGCCATTTCTGTACTCCTCAGCAGCTTGCTCGATCATGGCCAGAGAGGCCTCCGGCGGCAATGCGGCGGCCCTGAGGCGATCGTATGACGTGCGATACCGCTTCACGAGGGCCGGATCTTCCACGATCTCGCCGTGGAACGAGCCCTCCGTATAGGCGAGCGGCGGCTCGTCATCGAACTCCATGAACATGAGCGGAAGCCCCAGGAAGGGCTGGACGGCGGAGTTCCACAGCAGGACCTGTGGAACGATGCGGCGACGGCGCGCCAAGGCGGCGATACGGTCGAGCTGATCAGCCATCTCGCCTGGGGGCAGCAGAGGCTGCCGCACCAGGCATTCGTGCAGGATCGTCCAGTACTCCGGCCTCTTCGGATCCTCGAACAGGGCGGCCCTCTGCATCCGGGCGTGGATCTTCGCCTCCACCTCTTCCGGCAGGTCCAGGGGATGCGTGGAATGGATGACCGCCCGCGCATACTGCTCCGTCTGGAGCAGGCCGGGGATGAGCGCGTTGCTCCACTCCGCGATCGCCCGCGCACGCTTCTCTGCCTCCGCGACCGGGGCGAAGTACTCGGCGTGTGCGCCTCGCTTGGCCCTCCGTACATCCTCGCAGCGTCGCTCGAAGAAGCCGTCGGCCTTCAGTACCTGGTCAACGTGCCGCGCGAGATCCTCGGGCATCCGCCGCTGCGCCCGCTCGATCTCGCTCAAGTAACTGGCCCCGTAGAAGCTGCCGTCGACGGTCTGCTGAAGCGTGAGCCCCGCAGCCTCCCGGCGCCAGCGCAACTCCTTGCCGTAGAAGGCCGGCACGCTCGCCGAGCCGTCAATGTCCTTGCTCGTACCCACCGTCAGAGCCTGCTTTCCACACTTCGCGCTGTGGACGGAAATCCCTTCCCACGCTACGCCGGGCCACGCCAGCCTGTGAGCAGTTCGTCACTCCCTGCTTCGAAGGATTCGGCCATGAGCGACCACCCCCACGACCACGAGGCGACCCAGGCCCTGGAGAACCTCCGCTCCGCACTCTCCGTGCACGGGATCACGCTCCCCTCCCTCGACCTGCACCTCCTCTCCTACGCCGGGCGGTACGCCAGCCCACCCCTCATCGCCCTCGGCAACTGCAACCCCGCCACCGCGCAGCGCCTCGCCGACGCCCTGGGCACGCGGTGACCCTCGTACTGCGGCTGCTCACCACCCCCGGGGCCGTCCCCTTGGCCCGGCACGCCGTGCGCGAGCACACCCGCAGCCACGACGCCGAGCTCTGCGCCAGCGAGCTGCTCACCAACGCCCTCACCCACCTCGGCGAAGGCACGCCGGTCACGCTCAGGGTCACCGGAAGGGCAACCCGTACCCGGGTCGAGCTCACCGACCCCGACCCGCACGCATGGCCCGTACTGCGGGAAGTCACGGAAGACCGGGAGTCCGGGCGGGGTCTAGCCCTGCTCGACGCGCTGGCGCTGCAATGGGGCGTCATCCGGGGACCCGGGAGCAAAACCGTCTGGGCCGAGATCCCGCAGCCGTAGGCGGCCCCGCGTCAGCGGGCCTCGTACCGGTCCTGCGCGTCGAGCACGTCGTCCGCGTACTGCGCGGCCCAGGTCCCCATCGCCCGCATCGGCGTGAGCAGGGCCGTACCGGCCGCGGTCAGGGCGTAGTCCACCCGCGGCGGGGCCTCGGCGTACGCCCGGCGCTCCACGAGGCCGTTGCGCTCCAGCCGCCGCAGCGCCTCGTTCAGCGCCTTCGGGCTGATCCCGCCGATCCGCGCGACCAGCGCCCTCGGCCGCATCGGCCGGCCCGCCGCGCCGAGCGTGAAGACCACGACGCTGTCCCAGCGGTTCGCCAGCACCTCGAAGGCGACGCGCGCCCGGCAGTCCGCCGTGTACGTGAGGTCCGGCAGCCCCGCGGCCGGTTCGGGCAGCTTCTCCATGCGCCCCATCCTGCCTCCGCCGATGGACACCGGTCGGTGTGCATCGCCCTCCGTAGCTTCGGCCACCGGAGAACCACAGCAACGACGGAGAGAGGTGGCGGCCATGCGGATCGGCGTACTGGGAACGGGAGCCATGGCGGAGGCCCTGGGCGGGGCCTGGGTGCGGGCCGGGCACGAGGTGTTCGTCGGCGGGCGCGACGGGGCGGCCGCCACGGCGCTCGCCGGGCGGATCGGCGCAGCCGGGCACGGGAGCCCGGCGCGGGCGGCGGAGTACGGGGAGCTGGTGCTCCTCGCCGTACCGGCCGGGGCGGCTCCGGCGCTGGCGGCGGAGCACGCGGCGGCGCTGGCCGGGCGGACGGTCGTGGACTGCACGAACCCGCTGGCCCCCGGGCCGGGCGGAGTGATGCTGACGACCGGTGCCGGGCGGAGCGTGGCCGCCCTCATCCAGGCGGCGGCGCCCGGGGCTCACGTGGTGAAGGCCTTCAACCTGCTCCACGTGAGCACGTGGGACCTGCCGGTCGGGGCGCTCGGCGCCACCCCGCCCGCGGTGCCGTACTGCACCGACGACGCCGGGGCGGCCGAGCGCGTCGCGTCGCTGGTCACCGGGATGGGCTGCAGCCCGATGCCGGCGGGCGGGCTGGACCGGGCGACGTATCTGGAGGCCACGGCCGCGTTCGCGATCGGCGTGTGGTGGGCGGGCGGCTCACCGCGGCTGGCCTTCCCGGAGCCGGAGCCGAGCCGGAGCCGCAGCCGGAGCCGGAGTCGGAGCCGGTGGTCCCGATCGGCGCGCACGCCCCGTAGGGCGGTCACCCCCGGACGGCGGCGGGTCCGTACGGCGGGGGCGAATCCGGGCGGGGTCCAGCCCCGCTCGACGAGGTGGCGCTGCAATGGGGCCCTGGTCACAGTCGCCACGGAAGGGTTGCTCTTATTACCGGTGGGTAGCATCATTACGTTACCGATTGGTATGCACGAGGAACCACTCTCACCGAGCCTTAACGGAGCCGTCGCCATGGGGCACTACAAGTCGAATCTCCGCGACATCGAGTTCAACCTCTTCGAGGTACTCGGCCGCGACAACGTGTACGGCACTGGCCCGTTCGGTGAGATGGACACCGAGACCGCCAAGACGATCATCAGCGAGATAGCCAAGCTCGCCGAGAACGAGCTGGCCGCCTCCTTCGAGGACGCCGACCGCAACCCGCCGGTCTTCGACCCGACGACGAACACCGCGCCCGTCCCGGCGTCCTTCAAGAAGAGCTACAAGGCCTTCATGGACTCCGAGTACTGGCGCCTGGGCCTGCCCGAGGAGATCGGTGGCACCACCTCGCCCCGCTCCCTGATCTGGGCCTTCGCCGAGACGATCCTGGGCGCGAACCCGGCCGTGTGGATGTACTCCTCCGGCCCGGCGTTCGCCGGCGTCCTCTTCGAAGAGGGCAACGAGGTCCAGAAGAAGATCGCCGCGCTCGCGGTCGAGAAGCGCTGGGGCTCCACCATGGTCCTCACCGAGCCGGACGCCGGTTCGGACGTCGGCGCCGGCCGCACCAAGGCGGTCCAGCAGGACGACGGCTCCTGGCACATCGAGGGCGTGAAGCGCTTCATCACCTCGGGCGAGCACGACATGGAGGAGAACATCCTCCACTACGTCCTCGCGCGCCCCGAGGGCCACGGCGCGGGCACGAAGGGCCTCTCGCTCTTCCTGGTCCCGAAGTTCCACTTCGACTGGGAGACCGGCGAGCTGGGCGAGCGCAACGGCGTCTACGCGACGAACGTCGAGCACAAGATGGGCCTCAAGGCCTCCAACACGTGCGAGATGACCTTCGGCGACCAGCACCCCGCCAAGGGCTGGCTGATCGGTGACAAGCACGACGGCATCCGCCAGATGTTCATGATCATCGAGTTCGCCCGCATGATGGTCGGCACGAAGGCCATCGCGACCCTGTCGACCGGTTACCTGAACGCCCTGGAGTACGCCAAGGAGCGCGTGCAGGGTCCGGACCTGGCCAACTTCATGGACAAGACGGCCCCCAAGGTCACCATCACGCACCACCCCGACGTGCGCCGCTCGCTCATGACGCAGAAGGCGTACGCCGAGGGCATGCGCGCCCTGGTCCTGTACACCGCCTCCGTCCAGGACGAGATCCAGGTCAAGCAGGCCGCCGGCGAGGACACCGCGTCCCTCGTGGGCCTCAACGACCTGCTCCTGCCGATCGTGAAGGGCTACGGCTCCGAGAAGTCCTACGAGCAGCTCGCGCAGTCGCTCCAGACCTTCGGCGGCTCGGGCTACCTGCAGGAATACCCGATCGAGCAGTACATCCGCGACGCCAAGATCGACACCCTCTACGAGGGCACCACGGCGATCCAGGGCCAGGACTTCTTCTTCCGGAAGATCGTCCGCGACCAGGGTGCCGCGCTGAACGTCCTCACCGAGACGATCAAGAAGTTCCTGGCCGAGGGCGAGGGCGGCGAGGAGCTGGCCCCGGCCCGCGACGCGCTCGCCAAGGCGGCCGTCGACCTGGAGGCCATCGTCGGCCAGATGGTCGTCGACCTCACCGCCACCGGCGAGGACGTCAAGAACATCTACAAGGTCGGCCAGAACACCACCCGGCTGCTGATGGCCTCCGGTGACGTGGTCGTCGGCTACCTGCTCCTCAAGGGCGCGGCCGTCGCCGCCGAGAAGCTGCCGGCCGCCTCCGCCAAGGACGTGCCGTTCTACACCGGCAAGATCGCGGCGGCGAAGTTCTTCGCCGGCGAGGTCCTCCCGGGCGTCGCGGTGGCCCGCGCGCTCGCCGAGTCCGTCGACAACACCCTGATGGAGCTCGACGAGGCCGCCTTCTAGGCCCCGTCCGCTCCTCACCCCAGCTGTACGCGGTGTACGTACGCGCAGTCGGCCGGGTCCTCCGCACGGGGGCCCGGCCGTCGGCGTGCCTGCGGTTCCGGCTCCCCCGCGCAGCCCCGTACCGCCTGTGGGCTGCGGGGTTCCCGGGATGTCGGTCGTTCGTGGGACGCTCGTGGGTATGAGTCCACAGGAGCAGCAGCGCGGCAGCAGGGGGTACTCGGTCCCGACCGGGCGGCCCTATGCCCTCAAGGAGCTGCAGTCCGCCGTGGGCAGCCTCGGAGACCACCTCAAGGAGCTCTACGAGGGCGCCCACCCCACCGAGTACGAATCGGTGGCCGACGCCCTCTACACCGCCTTCCAGACCGCCGCCGGGCTCGCCCCCGCCAAGAGCTACACCGGCTGCCCGGAGCACCCCAACGGCGCCCTCGACCCCGAGGCGCCCGACGGCTGGGGACGCTGCCTGATCTGCAACGACCGGCGCCGCCTCGGACTGCGCGGGCGGGGCGTCCGCGCCGCGTCCGCCGCCGCCCCGCCCGCCGGGGAGCAGCGACGGCTCGGCTATCCCGTGCCCGATCCTCCGTACACGCTCCAGGCCCTCCAGGCCCGCCTGCGCACGGTCGAGGAGCGGCGCTTCCACCTGAGCCTGTCCTCGCCCCCCGACGACTTCGTGGCGATGGCCGACGACCTGCACCGGGCCTTCATCGTGGCCCGCGAGCTGTCCCGGCCGCGCAACGCCTCCGGCTGCTCCGAACACCCCGGCGCACCCATCGATCCCGACGCCCCTCCCGGTGAGGCCTGTATCTTCTGCGCCGGACGCAAGAGGCGCGCGCAGCGCTCCGCGCAGACCCCGGAAATGCTCCCGCGCATCCGCCGGGGCGAGCGCAGGCAGTTGCAGCGCCGCTTCGACCGTCCGCCGGGCTGACACAGCCCGGGGCCCGGACCACACCCCCGCGGCCCCTTCCTCCGGCTATCCGCCGCAGTCCGGCCATGACGAACACGACCGTCGTTAAGGTGACCCACATGAGCTCTCCCGCCGCCGCCCGCTTCGACCGCGGCCACACCGACGACCTGATGACCTTCCTGGCGGCGAGTCCGTCGCAGTACCACGCCGTGGCCAACGCGGCCGAGCGGCTGGAGAAGGCCGGATTCAGGCAGTTGGCCGAGACCGACGCGTGGGACGCGAGCACGGGAGGCAAGTTCGTACTCCGCGGGGGCGCGATCATCGCCTGGTACGTGCCCGAAGGCGCGGCCGCGCACACCCCGTTCCGGATCATCGGCGCGCACACCGACTCCCCCAACCTCCGGGTCAAGCCGCTGCCCGACACCGGCGCCCAGGGCTGGCGGCAGATCGCCGTGGAGATCTACGGCGGCACCCTGCTCAACACCTGGCTCGACCGCGACCTGGGCCTGGCCGGACGCCTCACCCTCCTCGACGGCACCGAACGGCTCGTCAACGTCGACCGTGCGCTGATGCGCGTACCCCAACTCGCCGTGCACCTCGACCGGTCGGTGAACACCGACGGGCTCAAGCTGGACAAGCAGCGGCACATGCAGCCGATCTGGGGCCTCGGTGACGTCCACGAGGGCGACCTGATCGCCTTCCTGGAGGACGAGGAGGAGCTGGAGCGCGGCTCCGTCGCCGGATGGGACCTGATGGTCCATTCGATCGAGCCCCCGGCCTACCTGGGCCGCGACCGCGAGCTCCTCGCGGGCCCGCGCATGGACAACCTGCTCTCCGTCCACGCGGGCGTCGCGGCGCTGGTGGCGGCCTCCACGACCGGCACCCTCGACCACATCCCCGTCCTGGCCGCCTTCGACCACGAGGAGAACGGCTCGCAGTCGGACACCGGCGCGGACGGCCCGCTCCTGGGCAACGTGCTGGAACGTTCAGTCTTCTCCCGCGGCGGCACCTACGAGGACCGCGCGCGGGCCTTCGCCGGCGCGATCTGCCTCTCCTCGGACACCGGCCACGCCGTGCACCCCAACTACGCGGAACGGCACGACCCCTCGCACCACCCGCGCGCCAACGGCGGCCCGATCCTGAAGGTCAACGTCAACCAGCGCTACGCGACCGACGGAAGCGGCCGCGCGGTGTTCGTGGCCGCCTGCGAGCGCGCCGGCGTCCCGTGGCAGACCTTCGTCTCCAACAACTCGATGCCGTGCGGCACGACGATCGGCCCGATCACCGCGGCCCGCCACGGCATCCAGACGGTCGACATCGGCGTGGCCATCCTCTCGATGCACAGCGCCCGCGAACTGTGCGGCGCGGACGACCCGTACCTCCTGGCCAACGTCATGCTGGCGTTCCTGGAGAACTGAGGCCGTACGGCCGCGCCGCGCGCCGCCCGCCGGTCCTGCGGGTTCCGGCGGGCGGCGCGGGCTCCGGCCGGGCGGGCCGGAATGCCATCACGGTGAGCAATAGGCAATGGCGTTCGCGGTGAAGTCATTGGCTACGTTGACGTTCTGGAACCCGACGTACCAGCTGTCACCCGGGGCATTGGTGCTGGTCTGGAAAGAGGCGATCGGGTAGAGGAAGGTGGCGCCGCGGAATCCGCCGGAGATCGCCTTTTGGCCGGGTGGACAGACTGCGATGTCAAAAGCAGGTGGCCCGTTTGCGACGACTGTGGTTCCCGGTCCTTCCACCGGTGTGATGGTGACGGTCCCGGTTGCGCCGGTCGCCCCGGTAGCGCCCGTTGCACCCGTCGCCCCTGTTGCACCCGTTGCGCCCGTCGCCCCCGTTGCGCCCGTTGCGCCCGTTGCGCCCGTTGCGCCCGTCGCGCCCGTCGCGCCCGTCGCGCCCGTCGCCCCAGTAGCGCCGGTCGCCCCAGTAGCGCCGATGGCGCCGTCCGTTCCCATGGGCCCGGTCGGTCCCGTGGCGCCTGTAGGTCCCGTCGTCCCGGTCGCCCCGGTCGCGCCGGTCGCGCCGGGAGGACCCGTCGGCCCCGTCGGGCCGATCGCGGCGTTCCCGTCACCCTCGTGGCATGTGTAGTCCCACGGCTTGCAGTCACCGGGCTCAGGGTTGGCCCGGCTCACCGCGACCGTCGGCTGGTACTGGGCAGTCGCGAGCGCGGGGCTGCCGAATCCCAGCAATACGAGGACGAGCGACGACATCGCGCCGCCCGTCACCCATGTGTTCCTTCCGGGAAGTGGACCCAGCGTCGTCGACCGATGCCCGTGCTCAGGGCTCATGTGCAGCTCCTTGAGAACCCGGAACGCGTGACGTTCCGGAAGGGAATTCCATTCCCTCGGCAGCATCGGCCTCCAGATCCACCACCTTGAGCACCTCGCTATGTGATCAACCTATTGGCGCATCGTCTACGCGTCGAGGCCGGCCAGGACCAGCGGCAGGCGGGTCGCGCCGTCGGCGGTGACCAGGACCGGAACTCCCCAGTCCTGCTGGTGGACGTGGCAGGCCGGGTACTCGTTCTCCGGGTCGTCGTCGCAGGACGCGGCCATCGCGGAGACGTGCAGGACGCCCCCGGTCAGGTCCGGGTTCAGCGCGAGCTCCCGGAAGAGGTCCGTGCCGGGGCCGTCGCCCGCGGTCAGGAGCTCGGGCGGGGTCGAGGAAACCAGGAGGCGGGTCGAGGGGCCGTAGCGGGTGTCGAGCTTCTGGCCGCTCGGGGCCTGGAAGACGATGTCGAGGCGGAGCGTGCCGGGGGCCACCTCGGTGGCGGCCCGCTGGGTGCGGTGGGCGACCGCGTCGACCCGTACGGCCTCCTCCGGGAGGCGCAGCCGGGTCAGCCGGTGCCGGGCCGACTCCACCACCACGATGTCGTCGCCGACGAGCACGGCGTCGCTGGGCTCGCGCAGATCGGTGGCCAGGGTGGTGACCTGCCCGGTCGCCGGGTCGTAGCGGCGCAGGGCGTGGTTGTACGTGTCGCACACCGCGACCGAGCCGTCGGGCAGCGCGGTGACGCCGAGCGGGTGCTGGAGCAGCGCCTGCGCGGCGTCGCCGTCCCGGTGGCCGAAGTCGAAGAGGCCGGAGCCGACGGCGGTACGGATCGCGTAGCCGTCACCCTCCCGCTCGACGTACCTCAGCGCGCTCGTCTCGGAGTCGGCGATCCACAGCCGCTCCTCCGTGGCCGCGAGCCCGGACGGCTGGGCGAACCAGGCCTCGGCGGCCGGCCCGTCGTGCAGGCCCTCGTTGGTCGTTCCGGCGGCCACGGCGACGGTGCCGCCCTCCGGGTCCCAGGTCCACAGCTGGTGGACGCCCGCCATGGCGATCCACACCCGGCCCTGCCACCAGGCCACGTCCCACGGCGAGGACAGGTCGACGTCGAGGGCCGGCCCGGAGGTCGGGGACCCCTGCCACCACTGCCGCCCGGTCCCGGCGACGGTCTCCACGGCCCCGGTCGCGGGGTCGAAGCGCCGCAGCGCGTGATTGACGGTGTCGGCGATGACCACGGACCCGTCGGGGAGGAGGGCGAGCCCCTGCGGCTCGCTGAAGGCGTCCGGCCCGAAGCCGCGCTCCCCGCCGCCGATGCGCCGTACGACGCTCTCCCCGTCGGGGGCCAGCTCCACCAGCTGGTGCCGGGTCGTGTCGGAGACGAGCAGGTTCCCGGAGGGCAGCACGAGCGCCTTCCCGGGGAACCGCAGGTCACCCGCCACCGGCTCGGGCGCCACGTACGGCCCGTCCCCGCGCCGCAGCGTCCCCTTGGCCTCGTGCTCGGCCTCCAGCTCCTCCACGAGCTTCGCGATGGCGTGCGCGTGCCCCTCCCCGGCGTGCTGCGCGACGACGTACCCCTCGGGGTCGATCACCACGAGCGTGGGCCAGGCGCGGACGGCGTACTGCTTCCAGGTCGCGAGCTCCGGATCGTCGAGCACGGGGTGGTGCACCCCGTACCGCTCGACGGCGTCGACGACGGCCGCGTGCTCGGCCTCGTGCACGAACTTCGGCGAGTGCACGCCGACGATCACGACGGTGTCGCGGTGCTTCTCCTCCAGCTCGCGCAGCTCGTCGAGCACGTGCAGACAGTTCACGCAGCAGAAGGTCCAGAAATCTACAACAACGCACTTACCTCGCAGGTCGGCGAGGGCGAGCTCTTTCCCACCGGTGTTCAGCCAGCCACCCTTGCCGATCAGCTCTGGGGCACGGACACGGGCACGCTTGCGGGGTGCGGGCGCGGGGGTGGGCGCCTGGGCAGCATCGTTCATCCTTCAAGCTTGCCATCCTGGTATGAACGTCGGATCACACGCGTACGGCAGGACCTACGACAGGGGAACCGAAGGTTGGCTACGGACGAGGACGAGACGACTGCCAGCGAGACGGCGCGGACGGTGCAGGGGTTTCTGGCGCTGCCGGGGCCGGTGGAGGACCGTAGGGAGGTGTTCGCCGGATGCGTGGCGGCGGTCGTCCGGGTCCTCGGGCTCGATGTCGCTCAGGAGCCGCAGCCCGGCGATCCACGAACCTGGGTGAACCATGCTCGGACGGCGCTGTACAAGGCCTGCCGCCGGGACCTGATCCTTTCCGAGGAGTCCTTCCAGACGCTGATCAAGGCAGCCATCTACGACCCCGACCCGAGCTTCAACCGCCATTTCCTCGAGCCGGCGCTGAACGCGTTCGGGCACAGGCGGGTGCAGGCCTCGCTGCTCGGATACCTGCGGGCCGGCACGGACCTCGAGCGGGCGGGCGCGGCGAATGCCTGGTACTGGTCGGCTCTACCCCTGCGCATGCCCACCGTACGGGCGGAGCACCCCGCAGCCACCGGTCCGGCGGAACCCGACGACGCCGCAACCGTGGGGGCCGAGTGGTACGAAACCGCGCTACCCGAGTTCGTGAGCAACGAGCACCTGGACGTCCGGCGCTGCATCCTGCCGGGCCTGCCGCTCCGGAAGTCGGCTTATCCATCGGAGCTGCACGACCTGGTGGACGCGGCCGTGGCGATAGCCCGGTCCCATCCGGACGAGTACATCCGCCACCGCGTGGAGCACCAGGTCGGTGACTGACGCCCTCACTGGGCGCGCTCGACCACGGCGACTTCCGAGAACTCCCGGAGGAAGGTCATATGACCGGTCCGGCCCGTGTGCTCGATGCACATATCCGTACACACGTCGGCGTTCCCGGTCGGCGCGGCAGTCCAGCGGCAGTCCGGGTTCAGGCACCGCGCTGTGGCCGTCGTCTCCGCCGAGGGGTGGCGGTGCATGACGTAGCTGACGTAGCGGAGCACGGCCCTCACGGTCATGCCGCTTCCCCGGGGTGAGGGTGGTTCCGAAGCTCTACGTTGCAATCACTGGCCATGGAGTGGTCGCCCCGGTGACGGGCTTCCCGACGCTGGACGGCCAGAGCGGCGCAGACTCCGCAGCCGGCCGCCGGTGCAGGGTCCGGGTCTGTGCGCAACGGCAGCTCTACCGGGGGTTGCTCATACGCGATCGTCTTCACGGCCCCGCTCCTCGTGTCGTCCGTGTAGCGACCACGCTAGGAACGGTGGAGCTGCAACTCCCAGGAGATTGCATGAGGTTGCACGGTCATCACCCGAGGGTCTGAATGGCGCTGGTGATCAGCGCGCGGGCCTTCGCCCCATGGACGGCCATCTCGGCCAGCTCAGTGAATGTGTCCGCGTACGCGGCAACCTCGCTCGGCTGGGTCACCGTGAGGTAGCCGGAGACCAGCTCGACGTTGACCTGTGCCCTGTCGAAGATCCAGAACCCTTCCACCGGCATCCGAGACCGATCGGTCCGCGTGGGCACCACGCCCAGGCTGACGCTGGGCAGGGAGCCGACCGTGAGCAGGTGGCTGAGCTGTTCCTCTTGGACGTCCGGCCCACCGAGACCGTTACGCAAGACCGACTCCTCAACCAGGAACGCGAACCGGCGGTCGCCCTCGTAGAGGACGCGCTGACGCTCCATGCGCACGGCGACGGCATCGGCCACGTCATCGGCCTCGACCCGTCTCCGCTGAACGGCACGCAAGACGGCTTCCGTGTAGCCGTAAGTCTGGATCAGGCCCGGAACGAACCACGAGGAGTAGGAGCGGAACCGGCGGGTTCGCTCGAAGAGCGGCAGACGGGCTTCCTGTGCTTGCCTGAGCCCGGCGCGCTCCATGCGTCGCCAGCCGGTCCACATGTCTTCGACGGTCCGCAGCGAGGCGATCAGGTCGTCCGTCTGCCCTTCGGCCCCGCACGCGTGGCACCAAGCCCGGATGTCGTCGACGGACGGAGGCGTACGAGCGTTCATGATCCGGGATGACTTGGACGGGTGCCATCCGCAGAGCCGGGCGAGATCGCGCCCGTTCAGGCCGGAGTCCCGGCATAGCTCAGCGAGTCGGTTCGCCAGGGCCTGCCGGGCCTGCTGGGCACTCGAAGAGGGAGAGACAGCCATGGTGGTGACCGGTCAGCGCGGCTTGTACTCCTCGTGCGGGATGGCGCGTTGCCAGACGGCCTCGAACGCCATGGTGCACAGGTGGACCCGCGCAGGATCGTCGGTGTACTCCCGCCCGTCTTCGTCCAACTGGCCCTCTCCGGTGAAGTGGTGGAAGAGGGCTTGGCTGCCGTCGAAGACCCAGAAGTCCGTACCTGGCAACGCCAAGTCCGTCGTCTGCCGGCGGGGCAGCCACCGGACCATCTCACCCGCAGCGAGATTGGTGAAGGTGCAGTCGTACTCATAGCGCACGTAGTCACTGATCGGCTCGGACACGATGCGGACCCGGCGGACCACCACTCCGCGCGCCGTGGCAGCACTCACCGCGTCATGCCAGCCGCCCCACCACGACGACCGATCAGCCGGGTCCAACCGTTTGCCCTGCTGCCAGGCAAGGAACTCCGGGTCATCGAGCATGTAGCTGTCACGCAACTCAAGATGCACGGCCGAGTGCTGCGCGCGGGCCAGTGCGTTACGCGCGGGCGGCTGCACTTCCGGCTTCTCCGTTCTCGTCCGGGCGCGGGATGTACTTCAGCATCACCGCAGGGAGCCTGATGATCGTCTCGTGGTCCGGCACGTCCGTGGAGTGCCCGGGGATCGAGCCAATCTCCTGGCAGGCCTTCACCTCTTCCGACGTCGCTTTGTACGACTGGATCAGCAGGTCACCGGTCTCCTCATCAAGCCAGATGGTCGGGGACTCGTCGGTCGGCGTGTTCGGGATGATGCCGAGGAACCTTAGGTTCACGATCACTCCAGGTGTCGAGTCGGTTGCACGAACGCGCACGAGCCTCACTCCTGTGGCTGATCGGCGCAAGAGGGCGTCAGGACAAGCTTGTTGGTTCACGGCGCGGGTACGACGAAGCCCCCGACAGCCACCCAGCACGGGCAGCCACCGGGGCTCCAGCAACCCTTCGCACAGCCTATCGACCCCTTAAACGGGGGCGTTCCCAAGGTCTCAAAGAGGCCCTTATCCCAGTGGCCGCAAGCGTCGGCAGTCTAAAAACGGAGCCGCACCCAGGGCGCATTTTCCGAGCTGGGGCCGGGGTCGCGGTGAGGGCTGCGCCTGAACTTTGGACATCCCGGGTGACGAAGCGACGGAATGACGATTAGTTCTGATCCACTCATGGAACCAACAACACTTCTATAAGAGGTAACCGGGGGAGAGCGTCATTTCGTCACTTCGTCACGCGTGTCCGCTGCCGGCAGCTGGAGGGGTTACGCCGGTGTTCAGGTGGCGCTGTCGGTACCCAGCTTCGCCCAATGGATCTGGATGCGTTGCTCAGGGATGATCCGCTGTCCGCGCACGCCCTTGGTCACTTCAACCCGGTCTATCGCGAGTGACAACCGGCCGCGCCGGTCTTCGTTCGTCGCCTCGGCCCACGCCTCACGCAGGATGAGGCCGTCAAGCATCGGTGACACGTCCACGGACGGCATGGGGAGCTTGCGGAGATCGGTGCCAAGCCCTTCGATGCGCCCCCTCAGGCGCTCTGCAAGCCGGTTGTAGCGCTCCACGGCTGCGGGGCCGCTGAACTCACCGCGGACGTATCGCGCGTCCTCCAGATCGGCGAGGCGGGCTTCCTCATCCTGAATCTCAGCAGTAAGCGCATCACGTTTCGCGAAGGTCTCCGGGTCCACGCGGTGCACCCAGCGGTCTGCGATCGCGACAAGCAACGGGTCGTCCGGTTCGAGCGCTGGGAGCTTCGTGAGGAACTGTTCCGTCACGTACTGGTCCACCGCTTCAGCCAGCGCCGACGCTCCGATGCACTGGTTGCCCGCGCGGCGAGCCATGCACTGGTAGCTGCCTCCCACGCGGTGCATCCGGCGACCGCAGCCGGGTACCGCGCAGTAGACGAGTCCCGTGAGCAGCGCCGTCCCCTCGGGCTTCGGCCGCCGCTTTCCTGCGTGTACGAACGTCCTGGATTCCAGGGTGCGGATGATCTGTTCACGCTCTCCGACCGTGATGATCCCCTCGCCGATCTCGACGGTGTCCAGAGTCTCGGGATCGCGGTACGGGAAGACCCTGCCCGTGTACTTCCGCTCGCCGTCGTCCGTCTCGACGGTTTCGGTCTCCGGCATCAGGCCGGCGAACGCTGGGGAGCGCAGGAGCTGCATGATGCTCGCCGCGTTCCACTGCCCGCCCCTGGGCGAGAGGATCTCGTACTCGTTGAGAAGTCGGGCGATCTTGACCAGCGACGTTCCGGCGAGCGCTTCATCCGCGATGAGACGGGCGTAGACGGCGTGCTCCGGGTCATGGACGAGCTTCTTGGTCTGCGGGTCGATGAGCAGCCCGTACGGAGGCTGACCGCCGATCCACTGCCCCTTGCTGCGGAGGTAGCGCTTCGCGTGCCCGACACGCGTGCCGAGATTCCTCGACTCGGACCGGGCAAGCTCAGCCAGCATCGCCACGACCATGCGCGCCGAGTCGTTCGAGGTGTCGAGACCGTCCACGACCGAGACGAGACGGCCGCCGGCCTTCTCGATGTCGTCCAGCACCTTGCCGACCTGGCCGATGCCCTTGCGGGACAGGCGGTCCAGTTTCCAGACGATCAGCGTGCCCACGACGCCCGCCGTGACGGCCGCCAGCGCGGCGTCGAAGCCCTTGCGCTCAACGGTCTTGTAGCCGGAGCGCCCTCTGTCTATGTGGACCTTGCGGACGGCCAGTCCGTTGCGTTCGGCCCAGGCACGGCAGTCGGCTTCCTGCCGTTCGATTGCGGTCTTGCCGTCCCGGTCAAGAGACAGGCGGAGGTACAGGTCACAGATCGTGTCTTGGTGCACACACTCAGTGTGACGAAGAGTTCGGTGGTCCGTTGTCGATTTTCAGAAATCGAGGATCGTAATGCGTCCTCGCAGGTCGGCGAGGGTCAGGTCCTTGCCGCCGGTGTTGAGCCAGCCACCCTTGCCGATCAGCTCGGGGGCACGGACACGGGCACGTCGGCGGGGCGCGGGCGCAGGGGTGGGCGCCGGGGCGGCATCGTTCATGCTTCAAGCTTGCCATCCGCCCGTGAACGCGGGATCACGCCCGTACGAAGCCCCTGCTCAGGCCGTACGCGCCACCAGCGCCTCGGCCGCGGTCGACGCGGCGCGCTCTATGAGGGCCGTGCCGGCCTCTCGGGTGGGCTGGGCGTCGGTGAGGACGGCGATCAGGAGCGTGTGGCCCGCGCGCTCGACGAGGCCGATGCTGTTGACGGCCCACAGCGGGGGCGTCCCGGCCGGGAGCCAGCCGTTCTTGAGTGCGGGCGAGGCGCCGGGGGCTGCCGCTGCGCCGACGCCCCAGTTCTGGTCGGCGGCGATGTCGCCCATGAGGGCGCGCACGTACGACCTGGATGCCGCGGTCAAGGGGGAGTTCTGTGTGAACACGGCCTTCAGCAGCGCCATTTGGTCACCGACCGTGGTCCGGGTGAGTCCCCAGGGGCCCCGCTGGCCGGCGTGTGCCGGGGTGAGGCCGAGGCGTGCGTTGGCCGCGTCCAGACCCTGGCGTCGGCCGATGGCGGTCCAGAGTTCCTGCGCCGCGTCGTTGTCGCTGAAGCGGATCATGTCCGAGGCCAGCCGGCGCTGGGCGGGGGTGAGCGGGACCCCGCGGTCCTGGGCCTGCAGCAGCAGGGCGGCCAGGATGTCGACCTTGATGATGCTCGCCGAGGTGAAGGTCTCGGTGGACGGGCCGTACGTTGCCGCGCGGCCCGAGGTGAGGTCCAGGGCGGCGAGCGCGTACCGGCCGTGGTGCGCCCCGAGCCCGTCGAGCGCGCGGCGCACGGCCTGCGCCGGGTCCGCGGGGGCGGGGGCCGCCTGGGGCGGCGGCGTGGGGGCCGCCTCCGTCGGGGCCGGCGCGCTGGGGACCGGCGCCGCCGAGGTCGCCGCCATCGGCAGGGGGCGGGGAGGCCGGGACTCGGCGAGGCCCGGGGCCGGGACCAGGAGGTGGGCCGCCAGGGCGCCGCCCATGAGCAGGGGGAGGAGCAAGGCCGTCCGGTGCTTCATGCGGGGACTCGCTTTCGGATGTCCGGGCACGCGGACATCGCCCCGCGGCGCGCGTCAGGGCGCGTCAGGGCATGCCGGAGCGAGCCGTGGCGTGTGCGGGTGGAGGCGCGTGCGGGTGGAGGCGCGTGCGGGTGGAGGCGCGTGCGGGAACGCGGCCGGGCCTGCCGGGATGCGGCAGCGCGCCGTCAGGGTGCGGCCGGCGGCCGGCTCAGCGGCAGCCGGCGCCGGCGGTGCGGGTCATCCGCCGCAGGATCGGGCGATCTTCTCGTTCTCGTCGATCTCGATGGGGAAGGCGGAGGTGCCGCCGAGGTCCACGGTCCATCCGTGGGTGACGGTTCCGGACGAGGGGTTGTCGGCGAGCCAGAAGGGGGGCGTGTTGGAGGAGCAGGTGCCGGCGTCCGGGCCCTGGGTGGATCGAAGCTGCGCGCTCACGAACTGCTTCCCGAGCGTCTCCCGTGCCGTGGCGTCACCGGACTTGGCGGCCTTCACCAGTCCGCCGTAGAAGCCGGACACCGTCGGGTCACCGCCCTTGCCGCCTCCGGAGCCCGTCGCGCAGGTCAGGTCGACCACCAGACCCGTGGTCCCGTCGAAGGTGAGGGAGGGGTATCGGCCGAGCGGCTCGGTCCCCTGGTACAGCAGGACCTGACCCGGCACCAGCACGCCGTCGACCGCGGAGCCGCAGGTCACACCGAGCGAGTCGGAGCCCCAGATCCGCCGGTAGGTGGGCTCGTTGGCGAACAGCGCCGCCACCTCGGCCGGATCCACCTGGGAGCGGGTGGCCGGGTTCTGGTAGCGCAGGGCGGAGAGGAACAGGGTGTGCGTCGACCGGGCCGGGTCGACCGGGGGCCGTTTGACGGGCTGGGAAGGGGCGGGAGGCAGGCTGGGGCCCGGTGCGGTCGCCGCCGGTTCGGGCGTCGAGGTGCGGTCCCGGCCCTCCTGGACGGCGAAGCCGGCGCCCAGGGCCACGATCGCCGCGGCCGCCGCCGCACCCGTCTGCAGGCGGCGCCTGCGCTGCCGTACCCGCCCGATGAGGCCGTCCACGTCGTAGCCGCGCGGCGGTTCCTGTGCCGCCCGGTCGAGCATGGCCGCGGCCAGCTCCTCCTCCAGGTCGAAGTCCTTCATGCCGCCCCTTCCGAACCCGCGCGCAGTGCCTGTGTACCGACGGTCGACCGGAGCTTCGACAGGCCCCGGGCCACCTGGGACCGGACCGAGCCGGCCGAGATGTTCATCAAGCGGCCGATCTCCGCGTCGTCGAGATCCTCGAAGTACCGCAGCACCAGCACGGTGCGCATGCCGACCGGCAGGGACTGCAGTTCGCGCATCAACTCGTCGCGGACCACGAGACCTTTGTACGGATCGACGTGCCCGCCCCCGATGCCCTCGTCCAGGGGTACCTCCGGACGTCCGCGCAGCCTGCGCCAGCGGTCGTTCGCGAGGTTCACCAGGATCCGGCGCGCATAGGCCTCCGGTGCGTCGGCGGAGCGGACCTTGCGCCAGTGCCGGCACACCTGCTCCAGCGTGGACTGCACCAGGTCGTCGGCCACGTGCCGCTCGCCGGTGATCAGCAGGGCGGTCCTGAACAGTGCCGAGGACCGTGCCTGCACGAAGGCCGTGAAGGCGGGAACGTCAGCGGTTCGCATGGCCACCCGGCCCGTGCCTCTTGCGCATCTGCACCCCTCCCGAAGCCCCGTTGGCTCCCCCGACGTACCTGACGGAGCCGGCTCCCCGACTGCTGCACACCCTCCCCGACCGTGACCCAAGCGTTATCTTCCGCACCTCCTCCGGCGCCCCCTGCACGGTTCTGACCAGGTACGCAGGGCGGCACAGGATGAGTAGGCGTACTCATGTGGCGGGTCGCGGCAGCTTCGACACTGACTGCACAACGAAGCAGGCACAGCAGGCACGCACGCAGAACACAGAACGGGAAACGAGGAACGTGATGGGACGGCGCTGGTCGAAGCCCGAGATGTGGGTGCCCGGTGGATACCTGGCGGTGGTGCTCTCGATGCTGGTCTACCTCGCGATCGGCAGCCGGACCGGGGACGTCGGGATGTTCGCCGCTCTGCCGATCCTGGCCACCGCGCCGGTCAGCCTCCTCCTGCTGAGCGCCTTCATCCCCGACCCGGACGAGTCGGCCTGGGTCGAGCCGCCCGTGGAGTCCGTGCCGGACTCCGCCCCGCTCCCCTCGGACTGGGTGGCCCCGGACACGTCCCTCGACGACTCCAAGCTCGGCGTGTTCGGCGAGTTCGGCCTCTACGGCGCGGTCCTGGTCGGCGCCCTCGTCAACGCCGGGGCGATCTGGGCCCTGCTCCGCTACGTGGCCCGGCGGGCCGCCGCCGGTGCGCGGGGCTGAGCGGGGCCCAGCCGGGGCCTAAGAGGCTCCGAAGCTCTGGAGGGAGCGGACCAGGGAAGTGATGAAGGTGTTCTGGACCTCGGGCGGGAGGAGGTCCAGGGAGAGGTACGGGTTGAGGTCCTCCAGCTCCACCAGGAGGAGGTCGCCCGAGGGGGCGCGGCAGGCGTCCACGCGCTGGATGCCGTGGGTGAGGGTGTTCCAGTCGATGAAGGTGCGGGCGAAGGCCAGGTCCGCGGGGGTCGGGTCGTAGGGGACCAGCTCCCAGCGGCGGGCCGGGTCGGGGGCGTAGAGGGCGTATTGGAAGGTGTCGTCCACGAAGTAGAAGGACACCTCGTACGCGAAGTCGATGCGCGGCTGGATCAGGAACTCCCCCGGGGCGCAGTCCGGGTGCGGGGTGAAGGTGAGGCCTATCGAGTCCGCTCCCTGTTTCGGCTTCACCGCGTAGGCGGGGGACGCGGGGAGGAGCGACAGGTGCGCCGGGTCGTCGATCGTGGGGATGACCGGGTGGCCGGAGGCGGTCAGGTCCACCAGGTACTGCTTGCCCGCCATGTCGCCCCGGCCCGTCAGGGGGTTGTAGACGCGGGTGCCGGCGGCGAGGGCGGCCGCGCGGAAGGAGTCGTAGGCCTCCTGGTGGTGGAGGACCGGGCCGCTGTTGCGGACGACCACGGTGTCGAAGGCCGGGAGGAGCGCCTCCGCGTCCAGGGGGTGGCACAGGGCGAGGGGAAAGTGCTCGCGCAGGCGTGCGGTGAGGAAGACGTCCTCGTCGCCGTAGCGGCGGCCGCGCGCCGGATAGGCCAGGTCGGTCACATAGAGGAGTGGCATGACCGGAACCTATCGCGGGCAGCGATGAGGGCGTGAAATACCTGGTACGGGACAAAATGCTGGCCATCGGGGACGACTACTGGATCGAGGACGAGGACGGCCGGCACGCCTTCCTCGTGGACGGGAAGGCCCTGCGGTTCCGGGACACCCTGGAGCTGAAGGACCCCGACGGGCGGATCCTCATCACGCTGCGGGAGAAGCTCTTCGCCCTGCGCGACGCGATGACGCTGGAGCGCGACGAGCGGCGGCTCGCGGTGATCCGCAAGAAGCGGTTCTCGCTGCTGCGCAACCACTACCTGGTGACGCTCAGCGAGGGCACCGAGCTCGATGTCAGCGGGCGGATCCTGGACCGGGAGTTCAAGGTCGAGTACGACGGGGAGCTGCTCGCGCTGATCTCCCGCCAGTGGTACCGGGTCCGCGAGACGTACGCCGTCGACGTGGTCCGCGAGGACGCCGACGCCTCGCTGCTGATCGCCGTCGCGGTGTGCGTGATCCGGATGGCGGAGAAGGAGCGGGAGGGGCCGGGCGACGAGTAGCCCCGGTCAGTCGCAGTCGCCGGTGCCGCAGTCCTTGAGCGGGCCTGCGCCGGGGATGGCCTTCAGCACCTCGCGCAGGGCCTCGCGCAGGGCGGCGCGCTCGGGCCCGGTGAGGCTCTTGTCGTACGTCACCTGCACGCGGGTCACGGGATCGAGGAACGCCTCGTGGACGCCTGTCACTCCGTCCAGCCGGAAGTCCACCTTGGGGAGGCCGTCCTCGCTGTACAGGGAGCTGGGGATGTCCACGGAGTAGGCGTACGAGGGCCTCAGATAGGCGTTGTACGCCAGCCAGCCCGCGGCGGTCAGCGCCAGCGCGGCCACCATCGCGGCGAGTGCGGCGAACGCCCAGGCGACGGCCGGGCTGCGGCGCGGATCGGCCCAGGCGGCCAGCAGCAGGACGATCGTCGACGGAACCACCACGAAGAGTCCGAAGGAGAACAGCAGCATCCCGACGATGAACCCGAAGCCACCGACGACGATGCACAGCGTCCGGAACGCATCGCGTTCCCGGACGAAGAGGGACCAGGTGATGGCGACGAGCGGAAGGATCAGGACCATGCCGCCCAGCGGGGACATCACGCAGAGAGCCGTCATGGCGACCAGGAGGAGGGTGGCGAGGCCGGCCAGCGACCGTTGGAGCCAGTGGGCCCGTTCCGCCGACTTCGATTCCACCGGTTCCGATTCCACCGGTTCCGATTCCCTCGGAACCGACCGCTCGGCCCACGCTCGCGCCGGTCTCTCGTCCGCCTTCACGTCCGTCATGGCCCGCACCCCGTCCGTGCTCTCGTCGTTCCCGTCCTCGTCCCCCAGGGGCTCCGGGCGAGTAAAGCACGCACGTGGCGCGGGCCCTCCGACGGGCTCAGAGGCCGAGACGGCGGTCCTTCAGGGCCGGGAACTGCTCGCGGGTCTCGGCGACCTTCTTGGGGTCGAGGTCCACCGTCAGGACCTCCTCCCCCGGGCCCGCCTCCGCGAGGACCTCGCCCCACGGGTCCACGACCAAGCTGTGCCCGGCCTGTTCCACGCCCCCGTTGCTGCCGGCCGACCCGCACGCGAGGACGTACGACTGGTCCTCGACGGCACGGGCCCGGTTCAGCAGCGTCCAGTGCTCCCGGCGGCGGGCCGGCCAGCCCGCGGAGACGACCAGCGTCGTCGCCCCGGCGTCGACCAGCCCGCGGAACAGCTCCGGGAAGCGCAGGTCGTAGCAGGTGGCCAGGCCGAGGGTCTGCTCCGGCAGGGCGACCGTGGTCAGAGAATCGCCCGCGGACATCATGACGGCCTCGCCCTGGTCGAAGCCGAAGCGGTGGATCTTGCGGTACGTGGCGGCGAGCTCGCCCGTCGGGGAGAGGACGAGCGCGGTGTTGTAGAGAGAGCCGTCGCCCGCGCGCTCCACGAAGGAGCCGGCGTGCAGCCAGACCCCGGCGTCGCGGGCCGCCGCGGCCATGGCCCCGTAGGTCGGTCCGTCCAGCGGCTCGGCCTCTGTCTCGAACTGCTCGTAGGCGAAGGCGCCCACGGTCCACAGCTCGGGCAGGACGACGAGGTCCGACCCGGACTGCTCGCGTACGAGGTCGGCGACCCGGGCGCGGCGGGAAACCACCGACTCGCCCTCATTCACCGCGATTTGGATCAGGGAAGCGCGCACAGTACCACCGTCCTGGCTTTCAAGCCGTCAACTCGGGCCTACGATCGTCACACGAAAGCACTGCCGGGGTGCTCACCGGCAGCGTAGTTTTGAAGCCATTGCACAAGCTTCCAGAACGCGCCACTGCACCTAACGCGCCAACAGGCCGATGAACAGCACGCGAGGGGTCCCGTTGACCGTCCATCCGCATCCCAGCCTTCAGCCCTATGCCGACGCGTGGACCCACTCCATCGAGGCGATATCCGAGCTGGTCCTTCCGTTGACGGAAGGCGAGTGGAACCGGGCGACGCCCTGCCCGAACTGGTCCGTGCGCGATGTCGTGTCCCACGTCATCGGGATCGAGTGCGAGCAGCTGGGCGACCCGCGCCCGATCCACACCCTGCCGCGGGACCTGCTCCACGTGGTCGACGAGTTCTCCCGGTACATGGAAGTGCAGGTCGACGTGCGGCGGCACCACACCGCGCCCGAGATGACCTCCGAGCTGGAGTACACGATCATCCGCCGCTCCCGTCAGCTGCGGAACGAGAAGCGGGATCCGGACACCATGATCCGCGGCCCGCTGGGCGAGCCGGCCACCCTGGAGCACTCGCTGCGGCTGCGCGCGTTCGACGTGTGGATCCACGAGCAGGACCTGCGGGCGGCCCTGGGGCAACCGGGGAACTGGGACTCGCCGGGCGCCTACGTGGCCAGGGACCTCCTGCTCGCCGGGCTGCCGAAGGTGGTCGCGAAGAAGGCGGGCGCACCCGCGAACTCGGCCGTCGTCATCGACGTGCACGGAGCGCTGGAGTTCATGCGGACCGTACGGGTCGACGCGGAGGGCCGCGGCACCATCGACAAGGCCCCGTCGCTGGGGCCCGCGGTGACGCTGACCCTGGACTGGGAGACGTACGTGCGCCTCGCAGCCGGCCGGGTGCGTGCGCACACCGTCGCCGACCGGGTGAAGGTGGAGGGTGACCCGGCGCTGGCCGAGGCCATCCTGGCCAACTTCTCCGTGACTCCGTGACCCCGTAGGCCGGCGAAACCCTTGGTGCGGTCGGACCGCGTGGACCAGATGGACCGGGTGGACAGGGTGCTCGCCGAGCGGATCCCCGCCGACCGGGGCATGGGGGCGATCCTCGCGCAGTACATGCGCTCCCTGGCCGCTCACGGGGAGGAGTGCGGTCCGGCCGAGCTGGAGCAGCTGGGCGCCATCGCCCTCGACCTGGCCGATGCCTGCCTCGCCGGGCGGCCCGGCGCCGCGGACGAGTTGTCCGAGGAGGACCGGGCCCGGGCGCTGGCGGCTCGGATCGACACCTTCATCGGGCACAACCTCGGCGATCCCGAGCTGAGCCCCTCCGTGGTCGCCGCCCGGCACGGCATGTCGCTGCGCCGGCTCCAGCTCCTCTTCCGGGAGCGCGGGGAGAGCGTGGCGGCCACGATCCGCCGGCGCCGCCTGGAGCGCTGCCGCGAGGATCTCGCCGACCCCGGTCAGCTCACCGTCCCCGTCCACACGGTGGCCCTGCGCTGGGGATTCACCAACGCCTCCGTGTTCAGCCGCCTGTTCCGCGAGACCTACGGGGCCAGCCCGAGCGAGTTCCGCCGCGCGGCCGCGCTTCGGGCGACGACGGGAGTTTGACGACAGGCCCTAGCCCCCTAAACCACAGCCGGGGCCGTTGCGCGGATTGTCAACGGTCCCTGCGCTCAGTGCACACGCGGCCGCGCGGAGCCCTCATAGGCTCGGTGCGCGTTGGCCGGAACCCGACTCCGCGGAGTCGACGGGCGGACAGGTGGGAAAGGACGGGGGTCTGTCCCACCTAGGCCGTCTCTTTCGGTGCGGGGGCCTGCGCGCATGCCGGGCCGGCACCGGACGTCACCGGGCCGGCCGCGGGTCGGCAGGGGTGCCGACGGGGGTGCCGGCCCCGGCGGCCGCCACGGCGGTGGCGACCGGAACCGGGGCCGGCGGAGGCACCGACTGCGAGGGAAGTGCCACCGGAGGGACCGGGGTTCCTCCGCCCGAGCCCGAGCCCGCGCCACCCGAGCCCGTACCCGTGCCCGCACCCATCCGCTCGCGTTCGCGGGCCAGGGCGCGGCCGCGCAGGCGCAGGATCTGGGCGATGCCCAGGAGTTCCAGGACGAAGACCGACGAGAACGCGATGCGGTAGTCGTCTCCGGTGGCGTCGAGCAGCAGGCCCACCACCAGCAGGGTCGTCATCGAGGCGATGAAACCGCCCATGTTGGTGATTCCGGAGGCGGTGCCCTGACGTTCCGCCGGGTTGGCGGGGCGGGCGAAGTCGAAGCCGATCATCGACGCGGGCCCGCACGTGCCCAGCACCAGGCAGAGCGCGATCAGCAGCCACATCGGCGCGTGGTCCCCGGGGTAGGCCAGGACCGAGCCCCACAGCAGCGCGGTCAGGGCGACCGTGCCCAGGGCGAGCGGGATCCGGGAGGACTGCCGGCGGCCGACGATCTGGCCGTAGACCAGGCCGAGCGCCATGTTCGAGGCGACCACCAGCGTGAGCAGCCCGCCCGCGGTGGTCCGCGAGAGCCCCTGGGCCTCGACCAGGAAGGGCATGCCCCACAGCAGCAGGAACACCATGGCCGGGAACTGCGTCGTGAAGTGCACCCACAGACCGAGCTTGGTGCCGGGCTCCTTCCAGGAGTCGGCGATCTGGCGCCGTACGAAGCCCCCTGCCCCGGTGGCCGCTTGCGGCGCGGGCTCGTGCCCCTCCGGATGGTCGCGCAGGAACAGCACGAGCGGGACCAGCACGACCAGGCCCGCCACCGCGCTGCCCGCGAACGCCGGCACCCAGCCGACCCCGTGCAGCACGGGAGCCAGCACCAGCGTGGAGATCAGGTTGCCGGCCATCCCGACCAGGCCGGCCAGCTGCGCCATCAGCGGGCCCCGGCGGGCCGGGAACCAGCGGGTGCCGAGCCGCAGGACGGAGATGAAGGTCATGGCGTCCCCGCAGCCCAGCAGGGCGCGGGCGGCCAGGGCCATCCCGTAGGAGGGGGAGAGCGCGAAGCCGATCTGGCCGGCGGTGAAGAGCACGGCGCCGAGGGTGAGCACCTTCTTGGTGCCGAGCCGGTCCACCATCAGGCCGACGGGTATCTGCATGCCCGCGTAGACCAGCAGTTGGAGGAGGGAGAAGGTGGACAGCGCCGAGGCGTTCACGTGGAAGCGGTCGGCGGCCTCCAGCCCGGCCACACCGAGGCTGGTGCGGAAGATGACCGCCACGAAGTAGACGGCGACGCCGATGGACCAGACGAGCACCGCCTTGCGGCCGCCCGGCGGGTCCTTGAAGACGGAGGCCGCGGGAACGGCCGGGGCGGCGGAGGCGGAGGCGTCGGCGGAGGCGTCGGCGGAGGCGGAGCTCATCGGGCGGACCCCCGCACCAGTTCCCCGACCCGGCTCACGTGGGCCCGTACCGCCGCGGCGGCCGTGTCCGCGTCGCCCGCGCGCAGGGCGGCGAGGATCTCCCGGTGCTCGGCCAGCGTCCGCTCCACCCGCTCGGGGTGTGCGTGCAGCAGGGCCACGCCCATGCGGAGCTGGCGGTCGCGCAGTTGGTCGTAGAGGCGGCAGAGGATCTGGTTGCCGGCGCTGCGCACGATCTCCGCGTGGAAGGCCCGGTCGGCGGCCATCATCGCCGCGAGTTCGCCGGCGTCACCGAGCCGGCGCTGCTCCTCGACCAGTTCCGCGAGCCGTTCCAGCAGCCCGGCCGGGGCGGGCACGGCCCGGCGGACGGTGAACTCCTCCACCAGCAGGCGGGTTTCGATCACGTCGGCGATCTCCTGTGCGGAGACGGCGAGGACGAGGGCGCCCTTCTTCGGGTACAGCTTCAGCAGTCCCTCGGTCTCCAGCCGCAGCAGCGCCTCGCGGACCGGTGTGCGCGAGACCCCGACGGCGACCGCGAGCTCGCCCTCGGTCAGCAGCACCCCGCCCTCGTAGCGACGGTCGAGCACGGCCTGCTTCACGTGTCGGTAGACGCGTTCGGCAGCGGTCACGGTGGTACCGGCGGTACTGGCGGGTGGCATGCGCACAGCATAGATACAACAGAGGTGCAAGCCGGGGGGCGTCCAGGATGTGGACCCTCGACACGGTCACCACGTGGACCTCAGCGCACCACGACGTCCAGCACGAACTCGTCGTACGCGGCCTCCTCCGGATACGGCGGCCGGACCTGCGCGAAGCGGATCCGGGCCCGGCCCGCCACCCGCCCCCGTACGACGTACAACCGCTCCACCGTCGCCCCGGGCAGCGGTGGCTCCGCGGCGGGCGGCTCCGGCGCACCCTCCGCCACCGCGACGGCGTCCGCGTCGCCCGTCACCCGCCAGGTCCAGACGTACCCGCGCGCACCGCGCCCGGTGAGCCGCAGCTCGTACGGCTCACCGGGCGCGAGCACCACCTCGCGCACCTCCACGCGGACTGCTCCTCTCCCGCGGCGGCCTAAGCCGGGCCGATCACCGTCCCCTCGTGCCAGCCGGAGCCGTCGCGCCAGTAGTGCTGGAGCAGGCGGTCGGTGCGCAGGACGATCACCTCCAGGTTGAACCCGAAACTGCCCTGGAGCATCCCGGTGACCGCCAGCACGTCGTGGCCGAAGACGGCGGAGCGCTGCCAGGCGGCGCCGCCCGCGTTGCCGCGCCACCAGTGCTCGACGCGGCCGCCCGGGCCCGTCACGCACAGCTCGTAGTTCCCTGCGGTGTCCTCGTCGGCCGCCCCGTACTGCGCCTCGATCAGGCAGGGCGCGGAGGTGACGCCGGAGCCGAAGATCTCGCCGGGGCGCCACACGAACCCGTTCGGGTCGTCGCGCCACCACAGCTGCATCCGGCCGTCCGCGCGGGCGGCGACCAGGTCGAGGTGGCGGGAGCGGGTCTGGACCAGGGCCGGGCCGAAGTGGGCGATGCCGGAGGCGAAGCGGCCGCCGTCGTTCCAGGTCCAGGGGGCGCCGTTGATCCGCCACCAGTGGTTGAGGCGGCCGTCGGCGGTGCGGACGACCACCTCGAAGTTGCCGGGCGCCCCGTAGTCGCTCTGGATGAAGGCCGGGGTCGACCCGACCGCCGCGTCCCCGGGCCCGAAGGCGCCGCCGTCGCGCCAGGCCCCGCCGAAGTGCTCGTAGTACCAGTGGCGCAGCCGGCCGCCCGTGGTGACGTGCAGCGACTCCATGTTCCGGTTGTACGTGGTCCCCGTGAAGGCGGGCTGGCCCGAGGCGTCGGCGGCGAAGCTCTGGGCGCGGTTCCAGGCGTACGGGGCGTCGCCCTCGCGCCACCAGTGCCGCAGCGGGCCGCCCGCGGAGTCGGCGAGGGCCGCCAGCTCGAAGTTGCGGTGGGCACGGCCGTTGCCGCTCTCGTAAACGTTGCCGGTGTGCAGGCGGCGCTTGCTCCACGGATCGATGTTGGTGTCCTGGAGCCCGCACTTCGCCCAGTCGTCGATGCGCGCCTCGCCGTACCCGATCCGGCCGTAGCCGCCCACGTGGTACCCGGTCCCCCAGGAGTTCTTGAACAGCCAGCAGCCGGCCGCGTCGTCGTAGCCGGTGATCAGGACGCAGTGACCGCCCGCCAGCCGGTCGCTCGTGCGGTGGTAGACGCCGGAGCCCAGGCCGAAGAAGTCCTCGTACACGTCGAAGCAGGCGGTCAGCGGGCCCACCGTGTCCAGCCAGACCTTCTGCTGCTCCACGTCGCCGAGCCGGACGTACCCGGCGATGCGGACGGTCCGCCCGGAACGGTCCCAGCTCGGGGTGTACTCCGCCCGCCAGGCCTCCCGGCGGTCCACGGGGGTTCCGGGCGGCGGCGGCGAGTACGGCCAGCAGCCCGGGTCCGCGAGTCCGCCGTTGGTCCGGATCCAGTCGAGCGCGGCCTCGGGGCTGCCCGTCTGTCCGCAGCGGGCCTTCAGCCCGTCGTGCACGTCCCCCTCGGACCGCTCGGCCCATACGTGGTGCTCGATGCGGGCCATCGACTCCACCAGGCCGGCCGCGCCGAACGCCCAGCAGGAGCTGCACGGGTTCTGGTCCTTCACCTTGGTGAGCCAGGCGTGACCCCACCGGCTCCGCCAGTCCACGGCGGACGGCCGGGCGGTGGCGGGGGCCCCGGTTCCCGTGGCCGTGGGCTCGGCCGTGGCTGCTCTCGCGCCCGTGGCCGGGTCCGCGCCCGTATCCGTGTCCGCGACCGGGAGCAGGCCGTGCGCCCTCCTGCGCCGGGTGAGGTGCGGATTGCCGCTGGCCCGGCCCGCGAGGCTCCGCAGGTCCACCGGCGGCGCGGCCCCGGCGGGCGTCAGGTCCAGTGCCGCCGCCGTGCTCGCACCCAGGCCCAGGGCGGGCCTCGGTACGGGATCCCCGTCGGCAAGGTGCTCGCTCACGGACCACCGCGCCCCGCGCGCCGCGAGCAGGGCCCGCAGTTCCCCCGCCGTCTGGACGCGCTCCTCCGACTGCTCCGGCATTCCGGCCCCCCAATGCACCGTACGGATCCGAGCCCCGGGAGCGTCCACCGGCGCGGAGGGCCCGTCAAGGGGGTCCGTACGGTCGCGCGGCGGCACACCGGTCGCACGGCCACGCGGGCCGTTTCGGGAACGGGGGCCCGGCGTGCCGCAGCCCGGGAGCCCGGGCGGCCCGGCCCCCGGACCCCGGCCCGGCCCGGGCGCATGCTCGGGCTCGGGTGTGCCGGGGCCCGGGGACCGGATCCCTGACGGAGGCCGGTTCCCGGAGGTACCGGGGCGCTACTGGACGGGGAGCGGGACCGGGAGTTGCGGGGCCGGGACCGGGAGCGGGGGGAGGCCCGGGAGGCCGAGGCCGGTCAGGAGGGCGACGAGGGCGGCGACCAGGTCGGTCACCACGTCGGTGGCCTTGGCCTTGGCGTCGGTGGAGCAGCCGCAGGGACCGGCGGCCTTGGTGAGCCCGTCGACGGAGCCCTTGAGCTTGTCGATGGCGCCGGTGGCCAGGTCGAGCGGGCCGAAGGCGCGCTTGGCCTGGTGGGCGGCGACGGGGAGCGCGGGGGCGGCGACCGGCAGCTTCGGGGCTTCGACGGGCAGCGCCGGGGCCGCGACCGGAAGCTTCGGCGCCTCGACGGGGAGCTTCGGCGCGTCCACCGGGAGCGCCGGGGCGTCGACCGGGAGCTTCGGGGCGTCAACGGGCAGCTTCGGGGCCTCCACCGGCAGCGCAGGAGCCTCCACCGGCAGTTTGGGGGCCTCGACGGGCAGCTTCGGCGCCTCCACCGGCAGCTTCGGCGGGTCGACCGGGAGGTTGGGGGCGTCCACCGGCGGGAGGGGTACGGGCAGGGCCGGGGCGGCGGGGAGGCTCTTCTTCAGCTCCGCGATCGCCGCGTCGATCTTCTCCTTGAAGGCGGCCAGGTCCGCCTCCGGGAGCTTGCCGTCGGGGGACTTCAGGACCGCCGCGAGGAGGTCGGTCACCGGCTTCAGCAGCCCCCCGACGCCGCCGAGCGACTGCACTTGGGCGAGCAGCGCCTCGGTTCCGGGGATGGCCTGACGGGTCGAGGCCGCCGGGGCCTTCGCGGGGGCGTGGGCGGACTGCGCGAGGCCGGGGGACGCGGCCAGCAGGGTCACGCAGAGGGCGGCGGGGACGGTGTAGCGGGTGAGGCGGCGCAACGGACTCTCCTGTCGGCGGGACACCGATGGGGGACAGCGGTGTCGGGAATGCCAGGGGTGTGCCGGGGACGGGACGTGACCCGGCACGTGACATGGGACGTGTCACGGTCCACTCACGGACAGCCCGTCACCTCCCGCAACCGGAGACCCTGTTCGCCCCGCGCCGACACGCCGCGCAACCGGCCTACGGACGCCCGTGACCTGCGTGTACACCGTCACCCCCGGCCGATGCCCCGTCAGGCGGGCCCGTCGCCCAGAGGCACCGCCTCGAAGCCACCGCCCCGGCCCCGGCTACCGGGTCATCGACTGCCCGCCGATCCCCGGCACCCCCGCGAGCTGCCCCTGCCACCACGCCTCCACCTCGTCGCGGCTCATGTCCGCCCAGGCCGGAGTCCGCTCGACCTGGGCACGACCGAGCCGGCGCGCCAGGGCGACCAGCTCCCGCCCGGCCCCGCCGCGCACCCCCTCGTAGCCGCGCAGCAGCTCCTCGACGGAGTCCGCCCGCCGCCAGCCGTCGGCGAAGGCGGTGGCGTCCTGGAGGGCCTTGGCGGCGCCGCTCGTGTTGTGCGGGCGTACGACACTGGCCGCGTCCCCGGCCAGCAGCAGGCGACCGGCCGTGGTCCGCGCGGTCTCCAGGTCGTAGATCGGCTGGACGAAGGTGTCCCGCGGGTCCGTCGTCGCGAGCGCCCGGCCCCAGTACGGCGGGAACTCCCGCTCCAGCAGCGCCCCGAGGTGCTCCGTGAGTTCCGGGGTCAGCCCGCCGGGCGGGAAGCTCGTCGGGTCGTCGTAGCGCAGCCCGCCGTCCCGCGGCGGCGGGGCGTAGAGGACCCAGTTCACCCGGGGCCCGTCCGGCCCCGGGATGCGGTAGATGACGCAGGTGCCTCCGGGGAAGCAGACGGTGGTCACCGCCTCCGGATGCGGGTCCACGGCGCCGGTCGGCAGCAGTCCCGCGTCGAGGTTGCCGCGCCAGCACACGTACCCGGCGTAGTGCGGCAGGGACTCGGGACAGACCGCCGCGCGCACCACGGACCGGTACCCGTCCGCGCCGACGACCAGGTCGTACCGCTCGGCCCCACCGCCCTCGAGCCGCACCTCGCCGTCCCCGGCCACGCCCGTCACCGTCTCGCCCTGCCGGTAGACCACCGCGTCCGGGACCGCCTCCCGCAGCCCGCGCCAGAGCTGTCCCCAGTGGTACGAGTGGAACGGGAACGGCTGCTCCCAGATCAGCCGGCCCGCCGCCCCCGCCTCCGGGTCGCGCACCACCCACCGGCGGCGCTCCAGCCGGTGCGCGGCGATCCCCTCGGGCAGCGCCCCGCTCGCCCGCAGTTCGACGGCCCGGTCGTCGTGGACGCACAGCCCGACCCCCCGGTCCGCGAGCCGCCCGCGCGTACGCTCCAGCACCACCACCTCGGCCGCCCCGGCCCGCGCGGCCGCCGTGGCGAACGCACAGCCCGCGATGGAACCTCCGACCACCGCGACCGAACCCGTACCGCTCCGCATGGCCGCTCCTCTGCCGCGACGAGTCCCCCCGGGGCCCGACACCCTACTGGCGTTCCGGATCCGGGCGAACCATGCGATTCCGGCCAGGCAGCCGGACGAGTCGGATCAGCCGGTCGTCGCCGACTCCCACCTGACCTCGCCGTCGTGCCACTGGTCGGTGGGGGCGAGGCCGCTCGCGCGGGCGACGGCCGCGGATGCGGTGTGGTCGGGGTGCACGTGCGCGATGACGGCGTGCACCGCCGCCTGTGTACGGAGCCACCCGATCAGCCCCGCTGCGGCCTCGGTGGCGATGCCGCGCCGCTGCCAGGGCGTGCCGACCACCCAGGCGACCTCGGCGACGCCGCCGCTCACGGTCGCCTGCACGGTGCCGACCAGGCAGTCCGCCTCGTCGAGCCGCACCACCCAGTTCCACCAGGCGACGTCGGGGTCCGGCGACCCGGCGGCGAGCCGCTCGTAGCGCGCGTGCAGCTCCGACACGGTGAGGGGGGCTCCCCCGATGAAGCCGTGCAGCTCCGGATCGCCGAGCACGGTGGCCATCTCCTGGGCGTGCGCGGCTTCCAGCGGCAGCAGCGTGAGCCGCCCGGTCCGGATGATCACGCGGACGCCGCGAAGGCCGCCCAGGCGGCGGGGGCCAGCCGAATCACCGGCCCGTCGGCGTCCTTGCTGTCCCGGACGGCGACGGTCCCGACGATGTTGGTGGCGATCTCGACGCAATCCGTGTCGTTCGTAACGCTGCTGTAGCTGGACTTCACGAACTCGAACTCGGTCATAGCTGAATACCCTTGCTGATGGCACTGATCAGGTTTGCGGAGTCACGTGGCGCGAGACTCATGCGTGCCACGCGGTCGAAGGACCGGACGTACGCCTGGTTCGCCTCCGCCCCTTCCACCCACACAGTAGAGGCGACCCCTTCCGAATAGCCGACGTCCACTGCTCCTTGCTCGGCGAAGGAGATGATGTTGAACGCCCCGGCTACCCCGTGGTGCGCGCCCGCCCGGAACGGCAGTACCTGAACGTGGACATGTGGCAACTCGGCCATGTGCAGAAGATGTTCGAGCTGCCCGCGCATCACCTCACGTCCGCCGATCTCCTGCCGTAGAGCCGCTTCCCAGATCACCGCGTGGAACTCCAGCGGCCGGTCGCCCCACAGCCGGGCCTGCCGCTTGGTGCGGGTCGTCACCATCTCCTCGATCTCGTCGGGATGCGTCCACGAGTCGGAGCCGACTCCAAGGGCCCGAATGTAGTCCGGAGTCTGGAGCAGCCCCGGAACGAGCGCGAGCTGCCAGGTACGGATCCGGGTGGCGACGTCCTCCATGGCCACGTACTCGGCCAAACTGCCCACCGTGGGGATCTTCTGCCACCACCCCTTGGCCTTGCGGCGCTCGCGGTCCAGCTTGGCCAGGTCGAGCAGGCCGTTCACGAACTCGGCGTCCGTCACTCCGTAGAACTCGCACAGCACGCGGATGTCCGGGTCCCGCATGGGAACCCAGCCGCTCTCCATCTTCTGGACCTTCGTCGGCGTCGCGGTGATCTCCAAGGCCGCCTGGGCCTGGGTTCGGCCCGCCGCTGCGCGCAGCTTGGACAGTTCGCCACCCAACCTGCGGCCCAACACCGTTGACACCCGGTTGCCCTCGGGTTCACGCATTCCACGGTTCACCGCGTCAGTCTCCCGCCAACGTCCGACGGAAGTCGACCCCGTCACCCATTCAGGGAAGATAATCCCCGAACGACTTGTGTCCCAGAGGTGTCATCCCTAGCGTCGTCGACGAACGAACTACTCACCCCCCAGCATCAGTTGGCGGAAGCGCACCGGGCTGTCCACGAGACGGCACCGGCATGCCACCGCCCGTACCGGAGGTGCACAGCCATGGACGTACTCACGCGTCAGGACGTACGGAACTACCCGCCCCGCCAGGACTCCGTACCGAGGGCCCGTCGGCACTCCGCCTGGCTGGCGGTCGCCTGGGGACAGCCCGAGCTCGCTTCGGACGTGGCCCTGCTGACGAGCGAGCTGCTCACCAACGCGCTGCTGCACGGCTCGCTGTGGGACCGGTACCTCCGGGTCGCGGTCCAGCTCACCGGAGCGGTGCTCCGCATCGAGGTCACCGATCCAAAAGGCGAGCGCCGGCCCGAACCGCGAGCGGTGTCCGACGACGACCAGTTCGGACGCGGCCTGCACATCGTGAGCGCGCTGTCGGAGCGCTGGGGCTCCTGCGACCGGGTCGTCGGCAAGACCGTATGGGCCGAGCTGGCCCACGGAGGGCACAGGGGCCCCCGTTAGTCTGATCCACATGGATGGGTGGACGGCGCCGAGTTCCATCGAGCGCGAGCTGTACGGGGCCAAGGCGCGCGGGGATTGGCCGGGGTACCTCGACGTCCTCGCCCGGAACGAGCTGTTCCTCGCGCAGTCCCGGGCCCAGGTCGACGCCGAGCCCACGACGGCACGCTTCCACCCCACCCCCGACCGACGCTGCCTCGTCGTCCACACCCGCGGGATGCTGCCCGTCCCCGACCCGCACACCGTGTACCTGCCCCGATCCCTCGCCTGGTTCGCGAACGCCTGGGACTCCGCCGACCCGCCGCACCTCGCCGTGAACCCCGGCTCCCCCGCCGAGGCCTACCTCACCACCACCCCCGCCGACCTCGCCCGCTGGCGCGCCCACTGGGACGCCGCCGCCCCGGTCTGGGGGCTCGCCCGCGGAGCGGTGCACTCCCTGCACGTCGGCGGACCGCTGCACGGGCCCGTCGCGCACGGGCTCGCCGTCGGAGCCCATCTCTCCGTGACCAACGGGGAGTTCTGGAACGCCCTCGCCTATCACGGCAACGGCTACGCCCGGGAGCGCGAACGCCTGCTCCAGAGCTGGGAGATCACCGACTCCGCGAGCTGGCACCGGGTCCTGCGCGGCCTGCTCTCCGCCGATATGGTCAGCCCCGTCTGGGAGTTCGCGCTGCGCGTGCGCCGCATCCTCTCCTCCGACTTCGCCGGGCCCGTCGACCTGGAGCACTGGCGGCACGCCGCGGCCACCGCCCTGCGCCGCAACGCCGAGCGGGCCGCCGAACCGCAGCTCACCCCCGAGGGGGTCACCCTCGCCGCGCCCCGGCCCAGCGCCGAGGTGGAGGGCGAGGTGGCCGGCGTACAGCGGCTGATCGGCCGGATCGCCCGCTACGAGCAGCGCTTCCGCGCCGACGGACTGCTCCCCGAGGAGGGCTGGGTCCGCTCCGTCGAGGGCTGGGACCACGGCCGCGCCTCGCAGATGGCCCGCTGGGGAGTCGGCGCCCGCTACGGCACCCTCGCCGAGGCCGAACGCGGCGTACTGGCGGCCGGGGCCGCGGCCCGCGCGACGTACCGCTCGTGGGAGGAGTTCTCCGCCGGGTACGTACTGGCGCGGTGCCTGCACTTCGACGAGGAGGAGTTCGGCGAGTGGTACGCGACCGCGCTGGCCGCCCACCTCACCCTGACCACCGATCCGGCGAGCCCCTGGCGCAACATCCCCTGGCGGGCACTCGAAGGAACCACATGACACACCAAGAAGACTTCGTGACGGAGCTCCTGGACGGACGGGCCGCTGCGCGGGCCGCGGACGCGTTCGGGCTGGTCTACGCCGAGGCGTTCGCGGAGGCTCCGTACGACGAGACCGAGGAGGACGTCGCCGCCGTCTTCCGCCACTTCCCCGACCTGACGCGCAGGCCCGCCTTCCGCGCGGCCCTGGCCCGTACCCCCGGGGGCGAGCCGGCCGGCATGGCGTACGGCTGGACGCTCGCGCCCGACGCGGTGTGGTGGGACGAGCTGACCGAGCCCGTGCCCGCCGCGATGCGGCGCGAGGACGGGCGGCGCACCTTCGGGCTGGTGGAGCTCGCCGTGCGCGCGCCGTGGCGCGGGCGGGGTGTCGCGCGGCGTCTGCACGCGACGCTGCTCGACGGGGTCGGCACCGAAAGGGTGCTGCTGAACGTGCACCCGGAGGGCCTGGCGGCCTCCGCCGCCTACCGGTCGTGGGGCTACCGCAAGATCGGCGAGGCGCGGCCCCGGGGCGTGGACGCGGACCTCCACGACGTGATGCTGCTCGACCTGCGCTGAAGGCCCCGCGGACCACCGCTCAGGAGGCCACCGGGTCGCGACGGTCGCCGCGCTCGCCGCCGTCGCCGCGGTCCAGCGGGAGGCGAGCGAGGGTGACCGTGCGGAGCAGCCATTCCACCGGGCCGTACCGGTGCCGGGCCATCAGGTGCTTGCTGAGGGCGAGTTGGGCTCCGTAGAGGGCGAGCGCGCCGGCTACGACGACGGCCGCGCCGAGGCGGTCGTACAGGGCGAGGCCGTAGGCGGTGAAGACGAGGGCCATGACGAGGGACTGGCTCAGGTAGTTCGTCAGGGCCATCCGGCCGGCCGGGGCGAGGAGGCGCGCGGCGCGCCCGCCCCGGGCCGTCTTCATGAAGAGGAGCAGGCCGCAGACGTAGGCGGCGGTCAGCGCGGGAGCCGTGACCATGCCCACGACCGGGCCGAGGAGCGCCCACCGGGAGCCGAGCGCGCCGCCCGAGGCCACGGCCATGAAGAGGCTGCCGGGCAGGCCCACGGCGGTGCCGAGCACGCAGATGCGGCGCATCCGCGCCACGTGCCGTCCGGTGTCGGCGAGCAGCCGCCGCTTGCCGCAGTACAGGCCGGTCAGGAAGGCCGCGAGCACGAAGCCGCCCATGAGCGGTACGGCGAGCAGCGCGTCGGGCAGCTGCCCGAGGTTGGCCTGCACGACGGACGCGGCGTCGCCGCGGTAGTCGGCGACCATCGCGGCGAAGCCCGAGGTGAGCTCCTCGTCCGCCCGGGCCGTCTCGGCGTCCGACACGAACAGGGAGCCGAGCCCCAGGAGGAGCAGGAAGGCGCTCGCGCATCCGTAGACGATCCGGGCCGCGCGCAGGGCCGTCCCGGGCGCGCAGTTCCGTGCGGCGATCAGGATCAGACCGAGCAGTGCGTAGGTCATGAGGATGTCGCCGGTGTACAGCAGCACGGCGTGCAGGAGGCCCAGGACGAGCAGGCCGAGCGTACGGCGGAGCATCCGCGGGGCGGGGCTCGCGCCGTCGTGTGCGGCGGAGGCCTGCTGGAGGGTGAAGCTGTAGCCGAAGAGGAACGAGAACATCAGGTAGAACTTGCCGACGGCCAAGGCCTGTACGACCCCGTCGACGCCCCGGTCGAGGGGGGAGGCGTCCGGATCGACGGCTCCCCCGGTGCCGTACGGACCGGCCATCATCAGCGCGTTGACCAGCAGGATGCCCAGGAGGGCGAAGCCGCGCAGGGCGTCGACCTCGGGTATTCGGGCGGGCCGGCCGGCTCGTACGTGATCCTGCCTCTCGGCGTGCTCCTGCCTCTCGGCGTGCTCCGGCTTGTCGGCGTGCTCTGCCGTCGCGTCCACGGCTTCCCCCCAGGTGGTCGTCCTGGGGTGACGTTAGCCCGGCGGGACTCAGGCGGCCGAGCCGAGGCGTGCCGCGAGGGCCTTGCCCTTCGACTCCGCGTCCGCGAGGGCCTGCGCGTACGAGGCCTCCGCGAGGGGGATGAGTCCGGCCATCGCCGGGACGGACGTGGCCAGGGTCAGCTCGGGGACGATGAAGTCGACCTCGGCGCCGAACATCTCGGTCAGCACGCCGGCCAGGTAGTTCTGCACGTACTCCATGCCCTCGCGCGGGGTGCCCGGCGCGTAGGAGCCGCCGCGGCTGGCGACGACGGTGACCGGCAGGCCCTTGAGGGGCGAGTCGGGGCCCGCGGTGCGGCCCATCACGATGACCTGGTCCAGCCAGGCCTTCAGGGTGGAGGGGATCGAGAAGTTGTACATCGGGGCGCCGATCAGCACGGCGTCCGCCTGCTCCAGCTCCGCCACCGGACAAGGGGAAGCACCAGGACACCGGGGCCTGCAGCCGGGTGAGCGACGGAATCACCCAGGTCTTCGGGCTGCTCGGAAAGCGCTGGACGGGCGTGATCCTGGCCTCGCTGATGGAGGGCCCCGTGCACTTCGCGGACCTGCGCCGGTCCATCTCCGGCATCAGCGAGCGCATGCTGTCCGACCGCCTGGTCGAGCTCGCGGCGGCCGGCCTCGTCCTGCGCGAGGTCGACGAGGGTCCGCCGCTGCGGGTCGCCTACCGGCTGACGGAGCGGGGCGCCGCACTGAAGCCCGCGCTCACGGAGCTGGGCGAGTGGGCGGAGAAGTGCCTGCTCAAGGGCGAGGACTCCTGCTGACCGGGCGCTGCGCACCGGGCGACCTGCCCTAGTCGCCCCGCATCCACGGGAAATCGACGGCGCGCCCCCGCCCGCCCCGATTACCGTTCCCCGCATGACTCTTGTGCTGAACGACACCGTACGAAAGCTGCTCGACGCCCCGCATCCGGCGGTGCTCGCCACGCTCAACCCCGACGGCAGCCCGCAGAGTTCGGTCGTGTGGGTGACCCGGGACGGGGACGAGATCCTGATCTCCACCGAGCGCGGCCGCCGCAAGGAGCGCAACATCGCGCGGGACGCCAGGATCGGCCTCACCGTCTTCGACCTGGCCAACCCCTTCCTCTACGCCGAGATCCGCGGCACCGCCACCGTCACCGAGGACACCGGCCGGGCCGTCGCCGTCCGCATCGCGGAGGAGTACGAGGGCCCGGGCGCGGGCGCGGACTACTTGAACGCCCCGGCCGAGGACGTCCGGGTCGTCGTACGCCTCACCCCGGCCAAGGTGCTCGGCAACGCGGCCCGCTGACCCCCCGGCCGGAGCCCCCCGCCGGACCCCCTACGGAAGCCCCGGCCGCACCGCCCTCCAGGCGTCCACGGCCACCGCCAGGGGGTCGGTCGGCGCGAGGTACGGCCGGGCCGCTTCCGTGCAGCGGATCAGGTTCTTGATGCGGCGCAGCCGGAGGATGTCGGGGCGCGGCAGCTCCCGCCAGACCCGGGCCTGCGCCGCCGCCTGGGCCGGGGTCAGCTCGAAGCGGGCCAGTACGTCCCGGCACAGTGCGGCGGGGTCCCGGTCGGGATCCCCGTCCTCGCCGGGACCGAAGCACCGGATCAAGTAGCTGCGCACGTACGGCCGTTCCTCCGGCCGCTCCGACCGCTCGATGGCGGCCAGCGCGACCCGGCCCCAGCGCAGCCGCACCCGGTCGGGCAGCTCCTCGCCCTGCATCCGGCTCGTCGCCAGGGACCGCAGCTGCTCCGGATGCGGCTCCTCCAGCAGCGGGGGCCCGGTGGCCAGCCACTCCTCCAGGTCGGCCAGCGCGTGCCCGTCCGGCGGTACGTACGTCAGCACCTGCCCGCGCGCGAGCAGCGCGACCACGGGCCCCGTGAGGTGCACCTTCGCCACGTGCCCCGCGTCGAAGGAGCCGACCGTGCGCCCGTACCGCTCGATCCCCCGCAGCCTGGTCCGCAGCTCGCCGGCCGCGTACGCCTGCCCGGCCCGCGCCACTCCCCCGATGCACCGCACCACGCACACCCCGCCCGTGACGTCGGCGGCTTCGACGGCACACACCTGCAACTCCGCGATGGACACCCCGTCCCACCCCTCTCCCGGCGGGGAGGCTACCCCCGGGAAACGCCGAACGCGGCCACTTCCGGTTTCGGCGGTCTGCCGAATCCCGGAAGTGACCGCGGCCGCGCGCGGCGGTCGCCTGCCGGCGGCTACCAGCCGGTGCCGATCTGGGTGCGGTTTCCGAGACCGCCCGCGCCGTTGCCGGGGTAGAAGTACAGCGCGCCGGCCACGTCGTCGGGGGCCTGGACGGCGTCCAGGTCGCCCTTGCCGTCGCCGTTGAAGTCGGCGCCCACCAGCTGGCGCATGCTGTTCCAGTTCGTACCGAGCTGGGCGCGGGAGCCGAGGGTGCTCATCCCGTTCAGGGTGCCCGTGGAGGGGTACTTCCACAGCACGCCGGCCGCGTCGACGGTCACGAGGTCGGACTTGCCGTCCGCGTCGAGGTCACCGGGGACCGTCAGCTCGCTCATCCCGGACCAGCCCGAACCGATCTGCGTGCGCGCGCCCAGCGTGCTGGTGCCGTTCAGGGAACCGGTGCCCGGGTAGACCCACAGCGCACCGGCCCCGTCGAGGGCCACCAGATCCGTCTTGCCGTTCTTGTTCGCGTCCAGCGCGGTCAGCTCCCGCATCGAGCCCCATCCGGAACCGATCTGGGTGCGGGCGCCCAGCGTGCTCATGCCGGCCGCGCTCCCCGAGCCCGGGTACAGGTACAGGACTCCCGAGGCGTCCACCGTCAGCAGGTCCGGCTTCCCGTCCCCCGTGTAGTCCGCGGCCGTGAGCTCGTTCATCGCGCCCCAGCCCGCACCGATCTGGATCCGGTCACCGAGGCCGCCGGCACCGTTGCCGGGGTACAGCCAGAGCATGCCCGTGGCGCTCTCCACACCGGTCAGGTCCTGCTTCCCGTCACCCGTGAAGTCCGCTGCGACCAGCCGGGTCATCCCCGCCGGGGGCTTGGGCCAGGGAATGCTGATGACGGTGCGGTCGCCGGGAGCTTCGTTGACCAGCCAGAGCTGATCGCTCCCCGGCCAGTAGGAGAAGTTCTCCGGATTCACCTGGGTCCGCGTGACGAGCCGTACGGGGTCGCCCGGGGCCGTCTCGTAGAGGCAGCCGGCGTACTGGCGGATGTTGTTCTGGTCCGGCTGGTTCGCCGCGGGGACGAACTCCGGGCAGGCGCCGGCGAGGACGATCCGACCGTTGTTCATGGCGACGCCCTGGGTGCCGCCCATCGGCGACGCGAAGGCCGCCGCGGCCTGCACGCGGCCCGCCGTGTCGGCCTTGAGCACTCCGGTGGCGGGGTCGATGGGCCAGCGGACGACGGGGGCGGACGCCTTCCCGAAGTTGCCTTCGACCGCGGCGGGATCGCCCTCGGCGGTGACCAGGGCGGGCTGGGCGCCGGAGAGGTCCAGCGACGCGGCGGTGATGCAGGGCCGCTGGGGGACGCCGGCGTAGCTTCCGCAGCCGGTGCCCTGACCGGTGTACGCGTAGCTGCCCTGGCGCGGCAGTACGTAGGCGTGGCCCCCGCCCCGGGCCTTGCCGTCGGCGTCGAGGCCGAAGGCCGTGCCGGTGGTGACGTCCATCTTCCAGATGTCGTTGAGGTCGAAGACGTCGAAGCCGCTGCCGATGGAGGCGACGTAGAGCTTGCTGCCGGCCCAGACGACGCCGTTGGCGTGGCCCCCGAGGATGGGGACGTAGTTGTCGCCGGCGCTGTTGAGGGCGGCGAGCTGGACGTGCCGGTAGGTGACGCGGGCGGGGTCCGTGACATCGGCCAGGGTGATGCGTTCGCTGCCGGAGGCTCCGTACCAGCCGGTGATGAGCACCTTGCGGCCCCCCACCAGGGCCGCCGACTGCGCGGATTCTCCGGAGCCGGTGAGGCCCTGGGGGACCCAGGAGCCGGCGTCGTCGGCGGTGTTCCAGCAGAAGCCCTGGGCGCCGGCGATGTTGGTCGGGTGGCACAGGCCGCGACCGGTGCTGAGGCCCGAGGTGTCGGCGAGCACGTCGGCGGCCTTGACCCGCTTGAGCGCCGGGTGTGCGGCTTCGAAGGCCGCGATCCGGTCCGCCTCGCGGCCGTTGTCCGACTGGAGGCCCATGCCGGTGGTGCTGAGGGGGGTGACCTTGTTGGGGGTGGCGATCGCTCCGTCGGGGACGGTGGCGGCGGTCGCCGGGGTGGTGCTCAGGCAGGCGAGCGCCAGGGCGGCCGCGACCACGGCGCCTAGCGCGGAGGTGCGGGTGCGGGGTCGGAGGGCCATGGTGGCGCTCGTCCTTTCGGGAGTGCGGGCGGGCTTACGGAGGGGACTGGCGGGCTGGCTTACGGGGGGAAGGGGGCCGGGCCGCCACCGCACGCGGGGTGCGGTGGCGGCCCGGAGGCTCGAAGGCCGTGCTGCGGGGGCGGGTTACCAGCCGGAGCCGATCTGGACGCGGGCGCCGAGGGTGTTCAGGCCGTTGAGCGCACCGGTGCCGGGGTAGCTGTAGAACTTGCCGGTGTTGCCCTCGTTGGCCTCGACGGCGTCCACGTCGCCGATGCCGTCGTTGTTGAAGTCACCGCTGACCAGGTTGGTCATGGCGTTCCAGCCGGAGCCGATCTGGACGCGCCCGCCGAGGGTGCTCATGCCGTTGATCGCACCGGTGCCCGGGTAGGCGTAGAGGTTGCCGGTGGCGACCTCGCGGGCCACGATGTCGTCCTTGCCGTCCTTGTTCAGGTCGCCGGGGCTGACGATCTCGTCCATGGCGTTCCAGCCGGAGCCGATCTGGACGCGGTCGTTGAAGCCCCCGGTGCCGTTGCTCGGGTAGGCGAACAGCTTGCCGTCGCCGGCCACCGCGAGCAGGTCGGTCTTGCCGTCCTTGTTGACGTCGGCGCCCGCCAGGTCGTGCATGGAGTCCCAGCCGGTGCCGGCCTGGATCCGGGTGCCGAAGGTGCCGTCGCCGTTGCCCGGGTAGATCCACAGCTTGCCGTCGGCGTCGACCGCCGCGATGTCGCGGTGGGCGTCGGAGGTGAACTTGCCGGAGGACAGCTCGCTCATCGAGCCCCAGTTGGTGCCGACCTGGACCCGGGCACCGAGCTGCCCGCCGCTGGTGCCGGGGTAGTAGAAGAGCTTGCCGCTCGCGGACTCGACGGCGATGACGTCTGCGGTGGCGCTGCCGCCGAAGTTGCCGCCGGTCAGGTCGGTCATGCCGGCGTCGGGAGCCGTCGGAGTGCCCTCGACGATCTTGTTGTAGCGGTAGCCCTTGAAGCCCGCGGTGATGATGTAGTCACGGGAGTAGGTGTTCTTCCGGGCGGTGTAGCCCGGCTTGGGCTGCTCCATGATGTTGGCCACGGTGTGGCTCGAATCGGTCCAGCCGGTGAAGAGCACGACGTGGGCGTCGATGTTGTTGAGCGCGTCACCGGGCTGGAGGTCGTCCAGGTCGGCGAGCTTGGTGGAGACCTGCGGGAGCGTCCAGGTGGTGAGGCTGCTGCCGAGGTGCCAGGCCAGGGAGACCAGGCCCGAGCAGTCCGTGCGGTAGAGCTTGCCGAGCGAGTCCGGAACCCAGGCGGTCTGGCTGTACGGGACCTTCTGGTCGACCCAGTACTGGGCCCGGGACAGGACCTCGGCGCGGGTGATGCTGCCGTTGACGGTGGAGCTGGTCGTGGCCACCGGCGAGGCGGAGAGCGAGGTGGAGGCCGTGGCGCCGGGGGCGGCGTTGACCGCCGTGACGGCTGCTGCGGCGACGAGCGTGGCGATGGCGGAGGTCTTCAGGGCGCGGCGGATGACAGACACGAGGTCTCCTCGGGGTGGCGGTGCGGGGCACCGCGGCGAACGTGCGGGTGAGTGGTGCGGGTGGTGCGGGTGGTGCGAAGTTCTGTGGGCGGTGCGGCGGAGCCGTGCCGCTGCTACCAGCCGGAGCCGATCTGGGCGCGGGCGCCGAAGCCGCCGCTGCCGTTGCCGGGGTAGAAGAAGAAGTCGCCGGTCGAGCCGGTGGGGGCCTCGACCGCATCGAGGTCGCCCTTGCCGTCGCCGTTGAAGTCGGCGCCGACCAGCTGGCGCATGCTGTCCCAGTTGGAGCCGACCTGGTTGCGGGCGCCGAGGGTGTTCATGCCGGCCAGCGAGCCGGTGGTGGGGTACTTCCAGAGGGCGCCGGCCGCATCGACGGCGAGGAGGTCGGGCTTGCCGTCCGCGTTCAGGTCGCCGGGCACGGCCAGTTCGGTCATGCCGCCCCAGCCGGAGCCGATCTGGGTACGGGCGCCCAGGGTGTTCGTGCCGGCCAGGGAACCGGTGCCCTGGTAGGACCAGAGCGCGCCGTTGCCGTCGATGGCCAGCAGGTCGGGCTTGGCGTCCTTGTTGACGTCGACGGCCGTGAGGTCGCGCATCGAGCCCCAGCCGCTGCCGATCTGGGTCCGGGCACCGAGGGTGCTCGTCCCGTTGGCGGCGCCGGTGCCGGGGTAGGCGTAGAAGGCTCCGGTGGAGTTCTCCACGGCCAGCAGGTCGGCCTTGCCGTCACCCGTGAAATCGGCGGCCGACAGCTTGCTCATGGCGCCCCAGCCCGATCCGATCTGGATGCGGGTACCGAAGGTGCCGGATCCCGTTCCGGGGTACAGCCACAGCTTGCCGGTGGCGGATTCGACACCGACCAGGTCCGCTTTGCCGTTGCCGGTGAAGTCGGCCGCGGTGAGGTGGACCATGCCCACGGGGGCGGGCGGCTCGGTCGGGTAGGGATCGGCGTGGTCGGTCGCCAGACCGGCGTTGCAGTTGGGCCAGGCACCCGGGCCCTGACCGGCGAGGATCTTCTCCCCTATGAGGATCTGCTGCTTCTTGGTGGCCTGGTGCGGATAGGAGGCGTACTGCTTGCCGCCGTAGCCGTTCCACGTGGACAACTGGATCTGCAGGCCGCCGTAGAAGCCGTTGCCCGTGTTGATGGACCAGTTCCCGCCGGCCTCGCACTCCGCGACCTTGTCCCAGGTGGCCACCGAGGCGGCCTGCGCGGAGCCGCCGACGAGGAGCGGCGAGAGGATCAGGGACAGGGATGCGGTGGCGACGGCGGCCTTCAGGGTGCGATTGCGCACGGAGAACTCTCCTGGGGGTGTGAAGTGCGGGAGGGGGCCCGCCCCGGGTGGGGGCGGGCGGGCCGGCCCGGCGGGAGCGCTGCCCCGGGTGAGCGGGGTGCGCGGTCAACCGCCGGGCGGGCGTTGTCAGTTGTCGAAGTTCCAGCCGCCGCCGTTGTCGATGCGGGTGCCGAGCTTCCCGGCGCCGATGCCCGGGTAGACGAAGAGCTTTCCGTCGTTCTGGCGGGCCACGATGTCGTCCTTGCCGTCGCCCGTGTAGTCGCCGGCTCCGCTGATGCTGGACATGGTGTCCCAGTTGGTGCCCGACTCGATGCGGGCTCCGAGGCTGCCGTTGCCCAGGCCCGGGTAGACGAAGAGCTTGCCGGTGGCCTCCTCGACGGCGATCACGTCGTTCTTGCCGTCGCCGGTCAGGTCGCCGGCTCCTGCGGCCACGCTCATCGCGCCCCAGCCGGTGCCGATCTGGACGCGGCTGCCGAAGTGGCCGTTGGACTGGCCCGGGTAGAGGAAGAACTTGCCGGTCTCGGTCTCCATCGCCAGCAGGTCGCCCTTGCCGTCGCCGTTCAGGTCCTCCGTACCGGCGATGCGCATGTCGTTCCAGCCGGCCCCGTTGTCGACGCGGGCACCCAGGTGGCCGTTGGCCTGCCCGGGGTAGACCCACAGCTTGCCGGTGGACTTCTCCACGGCCAGGACGTCCGCCCGGGAGTCCCCGGTGATGTCGCCGACGCCGGAGATCTGGTTGATGGAGCCCCATCCGCCGTTGTCGATCCGGGTGCCGAACCTTCCGTTGCCCAGTCCCGGGTACAGCCACAGGGTCTTCCCGTCGGTGCCCTCCCGGGCCAGCAGGTCGGGCTTGCCGTCTCCGGTCAGGTCGCCGACCGCGGTGACGGGGGCCGGTGAAGCCGGTTCGGGCGAACCGCAGTTGGCGCTGGTTATGTTGCGTGTGGTGTACGAGTAGGACGCTCCGTTGAAGACGGCGGGCTGTCCGACGCCGTTCAGCGTCTGCTCGAAGTGCAGGTGCGCCCCGCTGGAGTTCCCGGTGTTGCCGACCCGGCCGATCATCTGGCCCGCGGCGACCGTGGCGCCGGCGCTCACCGACGTGGCCGACAGGTGGGCGTAGTGGGTGGTCCAGCCACCGCCGTGGTCGATCCGGACATGGGTGCCCGCCCAGCCTCCGGAGGCACCGGAGACGCTCACGGTGCCGGCCGCGCTGGCCACCACGGGGCGGCCGGTGTCCTCCGGGTAGTAGTTCAGGTCCACCGAGTAGGAGGGCTGGTGATCCGTGTAGGTGGTGGCCTGCCAGTTCTCTCCGCACGGGGCGGGAAGCTGGAAGTCGGGCTTTCCGGCGGCCTGTGCGGTCGGGAGGCACACCATCGTGGCGACGACGGCGGCGGCTGCCGCGACAACGGTGAGGGCACGCTTGGACATGGCTGGGCTCCTTGGGGTGCTGCACGGAAGACGATTCAGGGGTGGCCGCGCCCCGCCGGTACTGGTGCGGCGTGGGCGTGCGGCGGGCCGGCTCGGCCCCGGACAGCTGTCCTGCAGGAACAGCGGTCGGACGGGCGGGTCGGTGGGTGCGGCGGTGGGTGCGGCGGCGGTGTACTCACGCCGCCCGGCATCGCGGACTCGGCAGAGCCGGGTGGAAGCGCCCGGTCGGGCGGACCATCACGGGCTGTCGTGCCGTGTCTGGAGGGGAAGGGGCCCGTTGGCGGGCCGGACTGGGGCCGGTGGGGTCAGGACCAGCCCATGGTGTCCTTGCCGGCGGAGGGAGCGATCCCGGCGGGAACCGCCTGGGCGGCGGACACGGACACCGAGGCCTGCGGGGCCGTTGCGGCGGAGGCCAGGATGGCGTCGGCGAGGAGGAAGGAAGAGGTGAGGGCGGTGACCGCGGCGGCCTGGGCGAGACGGGTACGAAGCATGGTCTTGGTCCTTTTCTGACGTCTGGTCGGGTGTCCTGAACCGGTCTGCGTCCCGCGGTGACGCTGTCTGGTTCTTTGTCCGCCGGGCGGTGTTCCCTGCTGACAAGAACTACTCTCGCCGCTGGTCAGGTGGGGTGGAAGGGGATCCGGCTGGACGCAAATGGCCTTGGCCCGTTCCGTCCAGCCACCCCGCCTGAGGGGCGGAAGCGGACAGCAGCGACTCGTAGAACGGCGCGACCATGGGTGCTTGCGCGAGAACCAGGGACCAGCCGGTGAACTCCGCGCACTCCAGGACCCGCCGGCACAGGACGGCCGCGTTCGACTCGGCCTCCATGAGGCTCTCGGCCCGGAGGAAGAGGCCGACGACGGGGTGCGGAAGGGCTCGGGGGTGTGCAGCCACGTGCTCCAGGCCGTCGCCCTCGCGGGCGAGCGCGCGCACGAGGGACCTCGCCTGCGGAGGAAGGGCGACACCGGGAGGACCCTGCAATCGGGCATGCACGAGATACATGCACCCGACGATTCCAAAGGCCGAACGCCCGGTCCACGGAACAGAGATGGACACTTCGGGCCGTGGACGCAAACGTCCACGGATCGGGCGCCGGGAGAAAGGCCCTACACGCCTGTCAGTGGGGCGTGGCATGATCGCGGGTGACCCCGGGGGGGGTCCTGTTTCAAGGGGGCTGCATCGTGCTGACCGCACTAGGACTCGATTCCGTCGCGGAATCCGTATACCGCGCCATGCTCGCCGACCCTCGGGGCGGGGTCGCCGAACTCGTCGCGCGGGTGGGTGTGCCCCGGCAGGAGGTGCTGGACGCCCTCGACGTGCTCAGCGAGCTGGCGCTGGTGCGGCCCTCGGCCGAGCACGAGGGCAGGATGCGGGCGGTCTCCCCGGACATCGGCATGGAAATCCTGATGGCCCGCCAGCAGCAGGAGCTCATCGCGCAGCAGCAGCGTCTGGAGGCCTCGCGGGCCGTCGCCGCCCAGCTCATCGCCGAATACGCCGACCTGCGCCCGGCCACCTCCAGCCCCGGGGTCGAACAGCTCATCGGCATCGACGAGATCCGCGACTGCCTCACCCGCCTGACCCGGGACGTCACCACCGAGGTCATGTCGTTCGCGCCGGGCGGCGCACAGCCCGCGGCACAGATGGACGCCTCACGGCCGCTGGACGAGCAGTTGCTGGGCCGTGGGGTGCGGATGCGGACCGTCTACCTGGACAGCGTCCGCAACGACCAGGCCACCGTCGAGTACGCGAACTGGATGGCCGGGATGGGCGGACAGATACGCACCGTGCCCGTCCTGCCCACCCGGATGATCATCACCGACCGTGCCACCGCGGTCATCCCCGTCAGTAGCGACGACACCGCCGCCGGAGCGGTCCTGCTCACCGGACAGGGGACCCTGACCGCACTGTGCGCCCTCTTCGAGAGCATCTGGGCCGGTGCCCAGCCGCTCGGCGGGGCCGCACCGACGAGCAGCGACGGGCTGAACCCCCAGGAATCCACCATCATCGCCCTCCTGGCCCAGGGCCACACCGACGAGTCCATCGCCAAGCGCCTCGGCGTCTCCCAGCGCACCGCACGCCGCATCGCGGCCGACCTGATGGAACGCCTCGGGGCGCGCAGCAGGTTCGAGGCCGGCGTACGGTGCGTGCAGCGCGGCTGGCTGACGGAGTAGCGGCCTTACGGCCACCGGCACCGGCACCGGGCGAACGGTCAGGCTCCGGGCGATCGGTCAGGCTCCCTGGGCGGCCTCGAGGACCAGGCGGATCTCGGTGACCTCGTAGCCGGCGCGGGTGAAGGCGGCGGCCATCGGGGCGTTCACGGTGTCCGTGGTGGCGGTGATGCGGTCGGCGGCCTCGCCCGCGTGGAAGCGGGTGATCTCGGCGAGGATCTCGTCGATCAGGCCCTTGCCGCGCTGCTCGGGAACGACGCCGAGGTAGCCGACGTTGCGGTGGTACGGGGTCGCGGAGGGGATCGCCATGCCGGCGAGGGTGCCGTCCGGGAGGTGGGCCAGGCGCCACCAGGAGCGCTCGCCCGGGCAGTCGGTGTAGAACTCGATGTCGTCGCGCGCCAGCGCCTCCGCGTCCATCGTGCGGAGCTCGCTCTGCGTGTGCACGTCCAGGCTGCCCTGCGAGAGGCGGACGAAGGCGTCGAGGAACTCCTCGTCGGTGCCTTCGCGGAAGACCAGCCGGCCGGTGGGTTCCGCGGTGCCGGCGGCCGGGGTCCACTCGAAGCGGAGCCGCTCGATCTCGCGGACCAGGCCGGCTTCGGCAGCCGCCTTCTGCCGCCAGGCGACCGCGTCGGCCAGACCGTCGGGGGAGGTGCGCCAGTCGCGCGGCAGGGAGATGTTGTAGTCGGGGAGCTTGCCGAAGGCCTCGTGCCCGGCGGCGAGCAGTCCGGCGGCGACGGCGGCCGGGTCGGCCACGTCGGCACGGACCTGGAGGCAGTCCAGGACGACCGGGCGCTCGCCGTCGGCGCGGCCCCACCACAGGGCGCGGGCCAGGACCTCGCCGTTCTCGTCCTCGGCGAACCAGGTCCACTCGGGACGCATCCGGCCCGCGGCGAGCTCCTCGCGGATCTTCTCGGGGGTGAGGGCGGGGACGGGGCCGTCGGCCGGATAGGCGAGGGCGCGGTCCAGGTCGGTGGGGTCTGCTGTGGCAGCGCGGAAGTGCATGGGCCGATGATCACAGTCGGCGGAGGCGTTCCCCAAGGGATTTCTGCACGTCAGAGGCAGTCCCGGGGCGGTTGCATGCGAAATTCCGGCCTCCGGGTGGGATACCCGGAGGCCGGAACGCCGTGCCGTCAGGACCAGGTGATCAGACGGCGGGGGTGCTCCAGGACGGCGGCGATGTCCGCGAGGAAGCGGGAGCCCAGTTCGCCGTCGATGAGGCGGTGGTCGAAGGACAGCGCCAGGGTGGTGACGTGGCGCGCCTTGACCTTGCCCTTGTGGACCCACGGCTGGAGCTTGATCGCGCCGACCGCGAGGATCGCGGACTCGCCGGGGTTCAGGATGGGCGTACCGGTGTCGACGCCGAAGACGCCGACGTTGGTGATGGTGATGGTGCCCTGCTGCATGTCGGCCGGGGAGGTCTTGCCCTCGCGGGCCGTGGCGACCAGCCCGGACAGGGCCTGCGACAGCTCGCCGAGCGTCTTGGCGTGCGCGTCCTTGATGTTCGGGACGATCAGCCCGCGGGGGGTGGCCGCCGCGATGCCCAGGTTGACGTAGTGCTTGAGCACGATCTCCTGGGCCGCTTCGTCCCAGGAGGCGTTGACGTCGGGATTGCGGCGGATGGCCACGAGGACGGCCTTGGCGATCAGCAGCAGCGGGTTGATCCGCAGACCGGCGAGGTCCGGGTCGTCCTTGAGCTCCTGGACCAGCTTCATCGTGCGGGTCACGTCGAAGGTGATGAACTCGGTGACGTGCGGCGCGGTGAAGGCGGAGCCGACCATGGCCTGGGCGGTGACCTTGCGGACGCCCTTGACCGGGATCCGGGTCTCGCGGGCGGACCCGGACACCTCGGCCGGGGCCTGTACGGGGGCCGCCTGGGCCGCCGCCGGGACCTCCGGGACCTCCGGGGCCACCGGGACGGCCGGAGCCACGGTCTGCGGGGTGATGGCCGCCGCGGCCGCCGCGTGGACGTCCTCGCGGGTCACGACCCCGCCGTCGCCGGTGGGGACCACCGCGGCCAGGTCGATGCCGAGGTCCTTGGCGAGCTTGCGCACCGGCGGCTTCGCCAGTGCCTTGCCCGCGCCGCCCTGGGCGGGGACCACCGCGGGGGCGGCCGGGGCCGCCGGAGCCGCGGGGGCCGCCGGAGCGGCCGCGGCGTGGGCCACGCCCGTGCCGTTCTGCGCGGCGACGGCGTGCTGCGGAGCCTTGCGCGGGCGGCGCTTCGTAGAGGCGGTGGAAACGCCGTAGCCGACCAGGACGGGCTGCCGGGCCGCGGGGGCCTCGGGCTCCGCGGCGGCGGCCGGTGCGGCGGCAACAGGGGCCGCGGCTGCGGCCTCGGCCGGAGCCTCGTCCGCCGGACCCGTCTGCACGGAGATGATCACCTGGCCGACGTCGACCGTGACGCCCTCCTCGAAGAGGAGCGCGTGCACGACCCCGTCGAAGGGGATCGGCAGCTCGACGGCCGCCTTCGCCGTCTCCACCTCGCAGACGACCTGGCCGTCGGTGACGGTGTCACCCGGCTGGACGTACCACTTGAGGATCTCGGCCTCGGTGAGGCCCTCGCCCACATCGGGCATCTTGAATTCGCGGATCGTCATCGCAGGGCTCTCCTCAGTACGCCAGCGAGCGGTCGACTGCGTCGAGCACCCTGTCCAGGCCCGGCAGGTACTCGTCCTCCAGGCGGGCCGGCGGGTACGGGGCGTGGTAGCCGCCCACGCGCAGCACGGGCGCCTCCAGGTGGTAGAAGCACCGCTCCGTGATGCGAGCGGCGATCTCCGAACCCACACCGAGGAACACCGGCGCCTCGTGGACCACCACGAGCCGGCGGGTCTTCTCCACCGACGCCTGGATCCCGTCGAAGTCGACCGGGGACATCGACCGCAGGTCGACGACCTCCACCGACTTGCCCTCCTCCGCGGCGGCCTCGGCCGCCTGCAGGCAGACCTTCACCATGGGCCCGTAGGCCGCCAGGGTGACGTCGGTGCCCGTACGGGCCACGCGCGAGCCGTGCAGCGCGTCGGGGATGGCCTCGACGTCGACCTCGCCCTTGTCCCAGTAGCGGCGCTTCGGCTCGAAGAAGATGACCGGGTCGTCGCTGAGGATGGCCTGCTGGAGCATCCAGTAGGCGTCGCTCGCGTTGGACGGCGAGACCACCTTCAGACCCGGGACGTGCGCGAACAGCGTCTCCGGGGACTCCGAGTGGTGCTCGACCGCGCCGATGCCGCCCGCGTAGGGGATGCGGATGACGACCGGCATCTTGATGGTGCCGAGCGAGCGCGCGTGCATCTTGGCGAGCTGCGTGACGATCTGGTCGTACGCGGGGAAGACGAACCCGTCGAACTGGATCTCCACGACCGGCCGGTACCCGCGCAGGGCCAGGCCGATGGCGGTGCCGACGATGCCCGACTCGGCGAGCGGGGTGTCGATGACCCGCTCCTCGCCGAAGTCCTTCTGGAGTCCGTCGGTGATGCGGAAGACGCCGCCGAGCTTGCCGACGTCCTCGCCCATGATCAGGACCTTGGGGTCCTCTTCCATGGCCTTGCGCAAGGAGTCGTTGAGCGCCTTGGCGATGGTGAGCTTCTGTACGGCCATGACGGTCACTCCCCGCCTTCGAAGGACGCGAGGTAGGCGGCGAACTGCGCGCGCTCCTCGTCGACGAGCGCGTGCCCGTCCGCGTAGACGTTCTCGAAGATCGCCATCGTGTCGGGGTCGGGCATCGTGCGCACGACCTCGCGCACCCGCTTGCCCAGCGCCTCGCTCTCGACCTCCAGCTGCTCGAAGTACGCCTCGTCGGCGCCTCCGGTGGCCAGCAGGTGGGCCTTCAGGCGCAGGATCGGGTCCTTGGCCTCCCAGGCCGCCGTCTCCTCGTCGCGCCGGTACTTCGTCGGGTCGTCGGAGGTGGTGTGCGCACCCATCCGGTACGTGAAGGCCTCCACCAGGGTGGGTCCCTCTCCCCGGCGGGCCCGCTCCAGTGCCCAGCGGGTCACCGCGAGGCAGGCCAGTACGTCGTTGCCGTCCACCCGGACGCCCGGGAAGCCGAAGCCCTGCGCGCGCTGGTAGAGCGGCACGCGCATCTGGCGCTCGGTGGGCTCGGAGATCGCCCACTGGTTGTTCTGGCAGAAGAACACCACGGGCGAGTTGTAGACGGCGGAGAAGTTGAAGGCCTCCATGACGTCGCCCTGGCTGGACGCGCCGTCGCCGAAGTAGGCGATGACGGCCGAGTCGGCCCCGTCCTTGGCCACGCCCATCGCGTACCCGGTCGCGTGCAGCGTCTGGGAGCCGATGACGATCGTGTACAGGTGGAAGTTGTTGGTGGTCGGGTCCCAGCCACCGTGGTTCACACCGCGGAACATGCCGAGCAGGTTGGTCGGGTCGACCCCGCGGCACCAGGCCACGCCGTGCTCGCGGTACGTCGGGAAGACGTAGTCGTCGTCGCGCAGGGCCCGGCCGGAGCCGATCTGGGCGGCCTCCTGGCCGAGCAGCGAGGCCCACAGGCCCAGCTCGCCCTGGCGCTGGAGGGCGGTCGCCTCGCCGTCGAAGCGGCGGGTCATGACCATGTCGCGGTAGAAACCGCGCAGGTCATCGGTGGTGATGTCGGCGACGAAGGGCGCGAATTCCGCGACGTCGGGATTCTCCGCGACGTCGACGCGCACCCCCTCGGGCGTCAGCAGTTGTACGAGCTGAGGCTCCGCGTCATGCGTCTTCGCGGTGGCAGCGGCGGGCTTGGCGGCGTTTGCCGCGGCCGGCCGCTTGGTGCCGCTGCGGCGCGGCTTGCGCGCGGCAGTGCTCTCCACGGTCACGATTGCTCCTCCGTCGGTCCGGCACCCGGGTTCTCCGGGGTCCAGTGCGGCTCACCTGTATCTCTGCCCGCGCACGGGGTGGGTGCGCTTCGGGTCTGGGATTCAGGCGTGACAGGTGCCCCGGCGAGTGCCCTGCGCAATGCACGTTACCCAGTGCGTCGCATAACTGCGAAACCCCGTTTGACCTGCGATTTTGCTTGGATTTCCAAGTAAATCGGCGGAACCGGGAACAACCACTGGTCACAGCCTTGCAGGGGGCCGGAACAACGGCACGTTATCCCGCTCGTCACCGGCAGGGAAGGGGTGAGTGTGTGAAACTGAGTTCGTGCGCGAAAACGGAAAAATCAAGGTATTCCTCCTGGACGACCACGAAGTGGTACGTCGGGGTGTTCACGAGCTGCTGTCGATGGAATCGGACATCGAGGTCGTGGGTGAGGCCGGCACGGCCGCCGACGCACTGGTCCGGATCCCCGCCACCCGCCCCGACGTGGCCGTTCTCGACGTCCGCCTCCCGGACGGCAGCGGTGTGGAGGTGTGCCGCGAGGTGCGCTCCCAGAACGAGGACATCAAGTGCCTGATGCTGACCTCGTTCGCCGACGACGAGGCGCTGTTCGACGCGATCATGGCCGGCGCCTCGGGCTACGTGCTCAAGGCGATCCGCGGAAACGAGCTGCTCAACGCGGTGCGTGACGTGGCGGCCGGCAAGTCCCTGCTGGACCCCGTCGCCACGGCCCGGGTGCTGGAGCGGCTGCGCGACGGCAAGAACGGCAAGGGTGACGACCGGCTCTCCAACCTCACCGAGCAGGAGCGCAAGATCCTCGACCTGATCGGCGAGGGCCTGACGAACCGCGTGATCGGCGAGCGGCTGCACCTGGCCGAGAAGACGATCAAGAACTACGTCTCCAGCCTGCTGTCGAAGCTCGGCATGGAGCGCCGGTCCCAGGCCGCCGCGTACGTGGCCCGCCTGCAGGCCGAGAAGCGGCACTAGCTTCGCCGCCTCTCCGGAGGACCGGGGAGACCTGGAATTCCGTTACTCAGTGTCACGCCCCGTGGTTGCACGATTCCACGGGGCGCACTGTTTAATTCGGGACCAACGTCCCTGATGTGCGGGGCGGGCTCCTCTTTTCCCACACGGTGTCGGTACCCGACAGTGGATGACATGTCCCCAGAGGAACTCCACGCCATCGAACTGCTGCGCCGCGTGCCGTACGGCCGAGCCGCCACCAGCATGCGCGCGCTGCCCTTCCTCGCCGTCGCGCGCCACATCGTGGTGAACGGCAAGGTCGTCCTGAGAATGCATTCCGGTTTCGGCTACCACCAGGCCTGCAACGGCAGCGTGGTCGCATACGGAGCCGACAACTTCAATTCCGGCGAGTCACACCTGTGGTCGGTGCAGTTCACCGGCACCGCGAACCTCGTCGAACCCACCACCGCCGAACTGGAACTGTTCGGACCCGGTCCGCACTTCGTGGACGGCGCGGTCTTCGACCCCGTCTACATGCGGATCGAGCCGCACCTCGTCACCGTCCACACCCTCGCGGGCAACCTCGACCGGCAGTACCAGCACGCGCTCTGAACCCTCCGCTCCGGGACTTCGGTCCCGCACGGAAACGGCCCGGCGGCCCGTCTCGATGAGACGGGCCGCCGGGCCGTTCGGCATGGTGCGGGGCTACTCTCCGTCGTCCCCGATGCCGTTGCCCTCGGGCGTCTTCGACGGGCTCGGCGACGTCGACTTCGACGGGCTCGGCGAGGGCGTCGGGGTCGGAGTGGGCGTCGGAGTGGGCGTGGGCGTCGGAGTGGGCGACGGCGTGTACGTGTAGCTCGGCGTCGGCGACTTGCTGCGGGTCGTGGGCGGCGTGTAGGAGTACGAGCTCTCCGGCGCCGACTTGGACGCCGAGGTCTCCGGCGCCGGGCTCTCGGGCGACGCACCGCCCGAGGAGGACACGGAACTCGCCGGCGGGGTCGGGCCCGTACCGGGGTCCTTCTTGCCGCCGAAGTTGTCGACCGCGTACGCCACTCCGCCCGCGACCGCCAGGACGGCGAGGATCGCGAACAGCCACAGCTTCCACTTGCCGCCGCCGGAGTGGTCGTCGTACCCGTCGTAGCCGCCGTTCCCGCCCTGGCCGTGGCCGTTGCCGCCCCCGCCGGCGTAGGCGGAGCCGTCGTCCGGGTTCAGCGGCGGCACCATCGGCTGCTGGAACTGCGAGGTCGAGGAGTGCGAGCCGTACTGCGGCTGCCCGTGGCCGGGCGTCGCCATCGCGGTGGTCTGCGCCGGGCCGCGCCCGTGCGGCAGCGCCATGGTGACCGGGCCGGTGTTCCAGGTGCCGGTGTTGGCCCCCTGGTCGTGCAGCATCTGCAGGGCGTACTGGACCAGCCCGCGCATCTCCTCGGCGCTCTGGAACCGGTCGTCCGGGTCCTTCGCGAGGGAGCGCATGACGAGCCCGTCGAGCTCCTGCGGGATCTGGCCGCCCTCCGGCAGCTGCGAGGGCGGGATCGGCGCGTCCTGCACGTGCTGGTAGACCACCGACAGCGGGGTCTCCCCGGTGAACGGGGGACGCAGCGAGAGGAGTTCGTAGAGCAGGCAGCCCGTCGCGTACAGGTCGGAGCGGTGGTCCACGGCCTTGCCGAGGGCCTGTTCGGGCGAGAGGTACTGCGGCGTGCCCATGACCATGCCGGTCTGGGTCATCGTCGACTGCGCGCCGTGCAGGGCGCGCGCGATGCCGAAGTCCATCACCTTGACCGCGCCGGTGTCCGTGATGATCACGTTGGCGGGCTTGATGTCACGGTGCACGATGCCGTGCTGGTGCGAGTACGCGAGCGCTTCGAGCACGCCGGAGGTGATGATCAGCGCCTGGTCGGGGCCCGGGGCCTCGGCGCTGATCAGCAGGTCGCGGATGGTGCGGCCCTCGACCAGTTCCATGACGATGTAGGGGACGACGTTCGGGCCGACCCGGTCCTCGCCCGAGTCGTACACGGCGACCACGGCATGGTGGTTGAGACCGGCGACCGACTGCGCCTCGCGCGTGAAGCGGGCCTTGGACACCGGGTCCTCGGCCAGGTCGGGGCGCAGCAGCTTGACGGCGACGGTCCGGCCGAGCCGGACGTCCTCGGCGGCGAAGACCTCGGCCATGCCGCCCCGGCCCAGACGGTGGGTCAGCCGGTAACGGCCGTCACCCACCAGGCCGCCCGCGCCCCAGTGCTCAGGACCCTCTGCCATCCCGGCGCCGCTTCCCTCGGGTTCGGGTGCCATCAGTCCTCACCGTCGTCTGTCTCGGCCGCCGCTCAGCGGTAGGTCCTCATCGTGTGCTCCGACGAACGCTACAGCCTCAGAACCGGTCACCGTTCGGACAAGGACCCCTCGTGCGCCGCCTGTGGACCCCCTGTGGCCTTGTGGTCACGGAACGGGAACCTGGCTTGACGTGTGCTTGCCCTCCGGCAGACTGAGGCCGACATGCGCTCAGCCAGAGGCGTAGGGACAATCCCGAGGGGAAGCAACAGTCATGAGCCAGGACGGCACTCAGGGCCAGTACGCGGGCGGCTCTTTGGCCGGTGGCCGTTACCAGCTGAGGGACTTGCTCGGCGAGGGAGGCATGGCCTCCGTGTACCTCGCCTACGACTCCGCGCTCGACCGCCAGGTCGCCATCAAGACCCTGCACAGCGAGCTCGGACGCGAACAGTCCTTCCGCGAACGCTTCCGCCGCGAGGCCCAGGCTGTAGCAAAACTGTCGCACACCAATATCGTCTCGGTCTTCGACACCGGTGAGGGCGTCGTCTCCTTCGCGGACCCCTCGGTCGCCGACGGCGCGGTCATGCCGTACATCGTCATGGAGTACGTCGAGGGGCAGCCGCTCGGCTCCGTCCTGGACGGCGACATCAGGCAGTACGGGGCCATGCCGGCCGACAAGGCGCTGAAGGTGACGGCCGATGTGCTGGCGGCTCTGGAGAGCAGCCACGAAATGGGGCTGGTCCACCGGGACATCAAGCCGGGCAACGTCATGATGACGCGGCGCGGAGTGGTCAAGGTCATGGACTTCGGCATCGCGCGCGCCATGCAGTCGGGGGTCACCTCGATGACGCAGACCGGCATGGTCGTCGGCACCCCGCAGTACCTCTCCCCCGAGCAGGCGCTCGGGCGGGCCGTGGACGCCCGCTCCGACCTGTACTCGGTGGGCATCATGCTCTTCGAGCTGCTGACCGGTCGCGTCCCCTTCGTCGCGGACTCGGCCCTGGGCATGGCGTACGCGCACGTGCAGGAGGAGCCGGTCGCGCCCTCCTCCATCAACCGCTCGGTCACCCCGGCGATGGACGCGCTCGTGGCGCGGGCCCTGAAGAAGAACCCGAACGAGCGTTTCCCCACGGCCGCCGCCATGCTCGACGAGGTCGCGCGGGTGGCCGGCGCCGGGCACACCGGAGCCCCGGTCATCGTCCCGGGCGCGCACCCGACGAACAGCGGTGCGGGCCTCGGCTCGGCCGTGTTCCCCCCGGTGGACTCCGCCCTGCAGGCGCCGCCGCACTCCGTGCAGCAGCCGTACCAGGCGCCGCACACCCCGGTGCCGTCCGCGTACGCGCCGACGCCGCCCCCGGCGCCGCAGTCCGGGGCGTACGGGTACCCGCAGCAGCACCAGCCGCTCCACCAGCCGCAGCAGCACCAGCAGCACCAGCAGGCCCCGACCCCGGCGCCGTACTCGACCTCGACCCCGCCGCCGTACACGATCTCGCCGCAGGGCGGGCAGAGCGGTCACGGCCCGGCCGCGGGCGGGGCCGGCAAGAAGAAGAACCCGGTCGTGATCGGAGCCATCGTGGTGGCGCTGGTGGCCATCGGCGGGCTGATCGGCGTGCTGAACATGGGCGGTGACGGCGACAAGGACAAGGCCGGGCCGGACACCCCGGGCTCCTCCACTTCGGCGTCCGCCCCTGCGAAGACCGGGCACAAGGGGCCGGACCTCACGCGGACGATCGAGGAGTCCAAGTGCAAGGAGCCCCGGAAGGGCACCGACGCCACCAAGGTGGTGGCACCGGACTTCCGGTACATGAACGAGGTCTCGGTGAAGGCCTGCATCCGGGCCGGCGGTTGGAAGTACACCCCCAAGCCGAAGGACGAGGCGGTCTACGGCGAGGGCACCATCGTGGAACAGCAGCCCGCGGGCGGCGACGAGATCGACCCGAAGAACACCACCTTCACCCTGTGGATCTCGACCGGCGACCCGGAGTAGGGGACTCCCCGCAAGGGTGAAGCGAGTTGGCCCGCCGGGCGCTGGTTCTGATACATACGCGCAGGTCACACCCGCCGCACCTCGGGAGTCCTGTTGCACCACCCCGCACGCGACCGCGCACGCACCCTCGTACGTCTCCTCACCGTCGCCGCCGCGACGCTGGCGGTCGGCGCTCTCGCCGTCTCGCCCGCGTCGGCCGCGGGGGCCTCGTCCAGCTGCGAGACCACCGGCGCCTACGGCAGCGCCGACTGGACGTGGCTGAACGGCTCCACGCTGCTCCACATCAAGCTGACGTCCGTGGACACCTCGGACGACGCCCGCGTCGCGGGGATCCGGCTCTACACGCTGGACCACCACGGCGGCTCGCACGACTGGCCCTGGCGCTTCAACAAGCGCGGGGCCGGAAAGAGCCAGACCTGGGAGACCACCCTCCAGGACAAGCGCGGGATCGACCGGGTCGGCGTGGAGGCCGCGGCGTTCAACGACGCCGGCTACCGGCGCCTGTGCGGTTCCGGTTCCGTGAAGAACCCGACCTTCTGAAAGGACCGGCATCCCGAACGGCCTGTACGGGATGCCGGTTTTGTCCGGTTATGTAAATCTGAGTCCGTGACCTACGCCCGCGCGCTGCGCTGGACCGCCGGGGCAGCGATGGCAACCGCCGCGCTGCTGGTCACGGCGCCTGCGCAGGCCGCGGTCCTCACCCCCCTCGCCGCTTCCGCGTTCACCCCCTTCGGCGCCCCCGCCGCCACCCCCGCCACCCCCGTCGCCGTGTCGTCCGACGACCCCGCGCCCGCGGCCGACGTGGCGGACCGGGCCTTCGAGGACCTCGCCGGGAGCTCCGCCGGGTCCGGGCGGGAACGGCCCGGGCGGCCGGTGGGCGAGCCCGCCAATCCCGAGACCGTGCTCGCCGCGCGCCCCGTCCCGGCCCACCCGCGCACCGAGCCGGTCCTGCCGGTTCCCGCGATCCCCGCCGCCCCTCCGGCGAACCAGATGATCGGCTCGTTCGGCACCGAGCCGAACGAGCGGGCCGCCGATCTGGCCGCGCACATACTGCCGCTCGGAACGGGATTCGCCCTGATGGGACTGGGTCTCGGGTTCATGGGAATGCGGCTGCGCCGGGGCATGTAGCCCCCGTCCCGACCCCCGGGTCCCCCTTGGGACGTAGGCCCCAGGATGGTTGCGGTGAGGTACATACTCGGTATACATACTGAGTATGTCGATCCGCCACGGCCTTCTCGCCCTGCTGGAACGGGGCCCGCGGTACGGGTCTCAGCTCCGCACCGAATTCGAGTCCCGCACCGGTTCCACCTGGCCGCTCAACGTCGGGCAGGTGTACACCACGCTCGCCCGTCTGGAGCGCGACGGCCTCGTCGAGCCCGGCGGAGCGGACACCGCCGGACACACCCTGTACGCCATCACCGAGACCGGCCGCCACGAACTGCACGCCTGGTACGAGCGTCCCGTCGACCGGGCCAACCCGCCCCGGGACGAGCTCGCGATCAAGCTCGCCATGGCCGTCGGCGCACCCGGCGTGGACATCCGCGCGGTCATCCAGGCCCAGCGGCACGCCACCGTCCAGGCCATGCAGGACTACACCCGGCTCAAGGCCCAGGCGCTCGCCGCCATCGAGAGCGGGCGCTCCGGCGAGCGCGACGACATCGCCTGGCTGCTGGTCCTGGAACAGCTGATCTTCCAGACCGAGGCCGAGGCCCGCTGGCTCGACCACTGCGAGTCCCGGCTCGTACGGCTGTCCGCGCGCGGGGAGCGCGCACCGGCCGAGGCCGAACCGCCCGAGGGCCACGGCGCGGGCCACCGCCCCGCCGAACCCTCCGGGACCGCCCGGGCCACCACCGTCCCGACCACGCCCACGACCACCGACCGGTCTCTTTCCCGTACCGCCCGCACGCGGCGGGTCTGAACCACCGCTCCACGTCCCAGGGGGGAACCCTTCATGCCCGACCAGCCCGTATTGCAACTGGACCAGCTCGTCCGCACCCACGGCAGCGGCGCCACCGAGGTGCACGCCCTGCGCGGGATCAACCTCTCCGTGTACCCCGGCGAACTCGTCGCCGTCATGGGCCCCTCCGGCTCCGGCAAGTCCACCCTGCTGACCCTCGCCGGCGGACTCGACACCCCGAGCAGCGGCCGGGTGATCGTCGAGGGCACCGACATCACCACCGCGAGCCGCAAGCAGCTGGCCGCCCTGCGCCGCCGCAGCATCGGATACGTCTTCCAGGACTACAACCTGATCCCGGCGCTCACCGCCGCCGAGAACGTCTCCCTGCCGCTCGAACTCGACGGCGTCTCCGCCCGCAAGGCCCGGGTCTCCGCGCTCGCGGCCCTGGAGGAGATGAACCTCGTACAGCTCGCCGACCGCTTCCCCGACGAGATGTCCGGCGGCCAGCAGCAGCGCGTGGCCATCGCCCGCGCGCTGGTCGGCGACCGCCGCCTGGTGCTCGCCGACGAGCCGACCGGCGCCCTGGACTCCGAGACCGGGGAGTCCGTACTCGCCCTGCTGCGCTCGCGCTGCGACGCCGGAGCGGCCGGCATCCTGGTCACCCACGAGCCGCGCTTCGCCGCATGGGCCGACCGCGTGGTCTTCCTGCGCGACGGGAGCGTCGTCGACGAGACCCTGCGCAGCCAGGCCGACTCCCTGCTCTCCGGGCAGGCGGCCGCTCAGTGATCTCCTCGTACCACTCCTGGATCGCGGCGATCCGGATAGCCCGCCGCGACGCCTGGCGCTCCAAGGGCCGCAGTGCCCTCGTCCTGGCCATGATCGCCCTGCCGATCGTCGGCGTGAGCGCCGTCGACCTCACCATCCGCAGCTCGGAGCTCTCCCCCGAGCAGCGCGCCGTACGGGTGCTCGGCGCCGCCGACGCCAAGGTGCGCGACCCCCACATGGGCACGCCCATCTACCAGTCCCCCGACGCGCAGAGCTACGCCCCCGTCGGCGGATACGACGACTACCAGCCGAGCGCCGGCGGCCCCGACCGGGCCGCCGCCGCGCCGCAGCTCCCGGCCGGATCCCAGTCCGTCAAGGACAGCATCTCCTACGCCAAGGTCCGCACCCGGTACGGGATCCTGGACACCGAACTGCGCGAGGTGGACCCGGCGAGCCCGCTGGTCAAGGGCCTGTGGACGCTGGAGCGCGGCCGGCTGCCGCAGGGGTCGGGCGAGATCCTCGCCACCGGCGCCTTCCTGGAGGAGTCCGGGTACTTCCTCGGCTCCAGCGTGACCCCGCGCGAGTCGAAGACCTCGTACAAGATCGTCGGCGTCTACGAGCTGCCCAACGCCCTGAAGTCGGCGCAGCTCCTCGCCCCGCCCGGCACCCTGCTGGCCCCGCTCGACCGGGACCTGAAGGCCGCCGGCGGCACGGGAGTGCACCCCCAGGACGAGTACCTGGTGAAGGTCGGCGGCGAAGGTTTCACGTGGAACATGGTCAAGGAGACCAACGCCAAGCAGCGCCTCCTCGTCGAGTCCCGCGCCGTGCTGCTGAACCCGCCGGCCGACTCCGAGGTGCCGCTCTACACGGAGCAGCCCCGGGACGCCTGGCGGCCCGGCGCCATGATCGGGACCACCGAACTCGCGATCGTCTCCACCATCGTCGGCCTCGCCATGCTGGAGATCTGCCTGCTGGCCGGACCCGCCTTCGCGGTCGGCGCCCGGCGCTCGCGCCGCCAGCTCGGCCTGGTCGGCGCCAACGGCGGTGACCGGCGGCACATCCGGGCCATCGTGCTCTCCGGCGGCCTCGTCATCGGCGCCGCGGCGGCCGTCACCGGCACCGCCCTCGGCATCGCCCTCACCGTCGGGCTCCGCCCGGTGCTGGAGGGGACGATCGGCGAGCGGTTCGGCCACTTCGACGTCCGCCCGCTGGAACTCCTCGCCATCGGCCTGCTCGCCGTCCTCACCGGACTACTGGCCGCGATCGTCCCGGCCGTCAACGCCTCCCGGCAGACCGTGCTGGCCTCCCTCACTGGCCGCCGCGGCGTGCGCCGGGCCAACCGGGTGCTGCCCGTCCTCGGCCTGATCGCCATCGCGGGCGGAGCCGCCATCGCCCTGTTCGGCTCCGTCTCCAAGATGGGCGCCACCGTCGTCGCCGGCGGCAGCGCCATCGCCGAGCTCGGCGTCGTCGCCCTCACCCCCACCCTGGTCGGCCTGTTCGGCCGGGCCGGCCGGTGGCTGCCGCTGTCGCCCCGCCTCGCGCTGCGCGACGCCGTCCGCAACCGGGGGCGTACGGCACCGGCCGTGGCCGCCGTGCTGGCCGCCGTCGCCGGCACCGTCGCCGTGGCCACGTACCAGCACAGCAAGGAGATCCAGGCCCGGCACGAGTACGTCGCCAGCCTGCCCTTCGGCGCCGGGCTGATCGAGACCAACGAGTTCACGGCGTACCGGGACGTGCCCGCGATGCGCGAGACCCTGTCGAAGGAACTCCCGGTGGCCGTACGGGCCGACGTGGATCGTCCCGTCGTCGGCAAGCCGGGCTGCGCCCCGTGGGGCGACAGCCCCGACTGCGGACGGGCCGAGATCATCATCCCGAAGGCGCAGCGCTGCCCGCTCTACGGGGCCGAGAACGGCCCGAGTTCGTTCACGCTGGCCCAGCGCAAGGAGCTGCGCAACGACTGGCGCTGTCAGGAGGGCCGCTTCGGGGTCCAGAACTCCCTGGTCGTCGCCGACGAGAAGCTGCTGTCCGTCCTGGCCGTCGAGGACCCGGGCGCGGTGGCCGCGCTGAAGGCGGGCAAGGCCGTCTCCTTCAAGAAGCAGAACGTGCTCGCGGACAAGGTCACCGTCCGGCTGATCATGGGACGGGCCGAGCCCGCCCCCGGGTCCGCCCCCGATGAGCCGGCACCCGGCCAGGACAAGGTCTTCGCCGCGTACCAGGTACCGGAGTCGGTGAAGGGCTACGGCGTGGAGCTGGTGCTGCCGCCCGCCGCCGCGAAGAGCGCCGGGATCGCATCCGTCCCCTTCGGCTCGTACTTCACCCTCGACGGGGGCGCGAGCTCCGAGCAGCGCCAGCGGCTCGCAGGGGCCCTCGACAAGCTGGGCATGGACACGAACGTGCGGATCGAGAAGGGCTACGAGGGCGGCGACAGCCTCGTCATGCTCGTCCTGACCGTCTTCGCGGGTCTGGTCACCATCGGCGCGGCCGGCATCGCCACCGGCCTGGCCCAGGCGGACGCCGAGGGCGACCTGAAGACCCTGGCCGCCGTCGGTGCCCCGCCGCGGGTGCGGCGCACGCTCAGCGGCTTCCAGTGCGGGGTGGTCGCCCTGATGGGCGTGGTCCTCGGCTCGGCGGCCGGGATCCTGCCGGCGGTCGGGCTCCGGCTCACCGAACGGCGGGCCGCGGCCGACCTGGTCCGGAACGGCATCGAGAACGGCTTCTCGGCCGCCTCCGAGGCCGTTCCGTACGTCCCGATCTCGGTGCCGTGGACCACGCTGGGCGGTCTGCTCATCGTCGTCCCGGTGGGCGCGGCCCTGCTGGCGGCCCTGGTCACCCGTTCGAGCGGAGCACTGGCCCGCCGCGAGGTCTGACGATTCCGGTACCGGTTGGTGCCCCCGCACAGGGTGGATCACGCCCGTGCGGGGGCACACCGAGTGAATACGAAGGTGTGCGAGAGAATGACGGCATGGAGATGCCGAGGAGTGAACGGTCGCAGGACAGCCCCCCGCACGGCCTGATCGTGGGGCAGGACGGGATGCCGGTCGGCGGCGCCGATGACGAGTCGCGCGAGGTCCCGGTGACGGAGATGGTCGAACAGCCCGCCAAGGTCATGCGGATCGGCAGCATGATCAAGCAACTCCTGGAAGAGGTACGCGCCGCACCTCTGGACGAGGCCAGCCGGGTCCGTCTCAAGGACATTCATGCAGCGTCGGTGAAGGAGCTGGAAGACGGCCTGGCTCCCGAACTGGTGGAGGAACTGGAGCGGCTCTCCCTTCCCTTCACGGAGGAGGCGATCCCGTCCGAGGCGGAACTGCGGATCGCCCAGGCCCAGTTGGTGGGCTGGCTGGAAGGCCTGTTCCACGGCATCCAGACGGCCCTGTTCGCGCAGCAGATGGCGGCGCGGGCCCAGCTGGAACAGATGCGCCGCGCCCTCCCGCCCGGCTCCTCCCACGAGGACGACGAGGACGGCCCCCACGGCGCCGTCCGCTCGGGCCCGTACCTCTAACCCACCCCGCCCCACCCCTCCGGGGCCGCCTCCCAGCGGCCCCGGAGCCATGTCCGGGGCTCGAAGCCCGGGCACAGCCAATCCAGCCGTCGGGCGCTAGAGGCCCGGGGCCCGGGCCAATTCAGCCGTCCGGCGTTTGAGGACCGGGGTCTGGGGCGGAGCCCCAGGGGGTCCGGGCGCAGCCCGGTACCCCCTCAGCCCGTCCGGCGTTTGAGGACCGGGTCAGGGCCGGCCCTGGGAACGGTGGAAGGGCGGGTAGGGGACTTCGCCCCGCGCAGCGGCACCCCCGCAGCCGCCCCCGCGGGCCACCGGGTAAGAACCCGGTAAACGCCACAACCCATCCGGCCCCGACCCCCCGCATACTCGGGGAATGACCTACGACGCCATCGTCCTGGCGGGCGGCGCCGCAAGGCGACTGGGCGGAGCCGACAAACCGGGCCTCCTGGTCGGCGGCCGCCCCCTCCTCGACCGCGTCCTGGACGCCTGCGCAGACGCCCGCACCACCGTCGTCGTGGCCGGCCGCAGGCCCACCGCCCGGCCCGTGCAGTGGGCCCGGGAGGACCCCCCCGGCGGCGGCCCCCTCGCCGCGCTGGACGCCGGGCTGCGGCACACCACCGCCCCGCTGGTCCTCGTACTCTCCGCCGATCTGCCGTTCCTGGACCAGGACACCGTCGGCTCCCTGCTCCGAACCCTCGACGCGCCCGAACACCACGCCCGGGACGGAGCCCTGCTCAGGGACCCGGGCGGCCGCGACCAGCCCCTGGTCGCCGCCTACCGCGCCGAGCCCCTGCGCAGGGAAATCGCCCTGCTGGCCACCGAACACGGCTCCGTGAACGGCCTCCCCCTGCGCGCCCTCACCGCCGAACTCGACCTCACCCCGGTCACCGCGGCTGCGCCACTCGCCTCCTTCGACTGCGACACCTGGGACGATCTCGCCGCCGCCCGCGCCCGAATCAGAGAGCATGGAACCGTGCTGGAGCAATGGATCACCGCCGTCAAGAACGAGCTGGGCATCGACGTCGCCGTCGACACCAAGACCCTGCTCGACCTCGCCCGTGACGCCGCGCACGGCGTCGCCCGGCCCGCCGCCCCGCTGACGACCTTCCTCGTCGGCTACGCGGCGGCCCACGCCGAAGCCACCGGGGCCGACCCCGCGCAGGCCGTGGCCGAGGCCTCCCGCAAGGCCTCCGAACTGGCCCTGCGCTGGGCCGCGGAAGGCGAGGCCGCCGAAGCCCCGGGAGCCACCGGCCCCGAAGCGACCGACTCCTGATGACCGCCGACCCCGGCACCGACGCCGACCGCGACCTCGACCAGGCCCTCGCCCTGGTCAGCCGCGCCCCCCGTTCCGACGCCGCAGGCGGCATTGGTGGCACCGGCGGAACCGGCGGCGGTCACCGCGCCGCGCCCTGGCACCGGGCCCGGGAGACCTCCACCCGTGCCGGTTCGGCCGTCCGCGGCCGCACCCACCGGGTCCCCCTGGCGGCCGCCCTCGGCGAGGTGCTGGACGCGCCGCTCGACGCCCTGGGCGACCTGCCGTCCTTCGACACCTCCGCGATGGACGGCTGGGCCGTCGCCGGGCCCGGCCCCTGGAGCATCCGCCCCGGCGAGAGCGCACTGGCCGGGAGCGAGCGCCCCGCGCCCCTCGCGGACGGCGAGGCCGTACGGATCGCCACCGGCGCCCGGATCCCCGCGGACACCACCGCCGTGATCCGCAGCGAGCACTCCCGCGAGGCCGGCACCCTGCTGTACGCCGAACGTCCCGTCGCCACCGGCCAGGACATCCGCCCGCGCGGCCAGGAATGCCGCTCCGGCGACCTGTTGCTGCCGGCGGGCTCCCTGGTGACCCCGGCCGTCCTCGGCCTCGCCGCGGCCGCCGGGTACGACGAGCTCACCACCCGCCCCCGGCCGCGCGTGGAGATCCTGGTCCTCGGCGACGAACTGCTCACCGAGGGGCCCCCGCACGACGGACTCATCCGCGACGCCCTGAGCCCCATGCTGGGCCCCTGGCTGACCCGGCTCGGCGCCGAGGTCATCTCCGTCCGGCGGCTCGGCGACGACCCGGCGGGCGCCGAAGCACTGCTGGCGGCCGTCACCGGCTCCGCCGCCGACGTGGTCATCACCACCGGCGGCACCGCCTCCGGCCCCGTCGACCACGTCCACCCCGTGCTCGCCAAGGCCGGCGCCGAACTGCTCGTCGACGGCGTGGCCGTTCGCCCCGGGCATCCGATGCTGCTGGCCCGCATCGGCGGCGGGGCCGCCGGACAGGACCCGGTCCGCCACCTGGTGGGGCTGCCCGGCAACCCGCTGGCCGCCGTCTCCGGGCTGCTCACCCTCGCCGAACCCCTGCTGCGGGCCCTCGCCGGACGGCGCCCGCGCCCCCGGTACGTGGTGCCCGTGGAAGGCGACGTACCGGGTCACCCGCACGACACCCGGCTCGTACCGGTCCTGCTGACCGAGGACCACGCCGTACCGCTGCGCTACAACGGGCCGGCGATGCTGCGCGGGGTGGCCGCCGCCGACGCGCTGGCCGTCGTACCGCCGAACGGGGCGCGGTCCGGACAGGAGTTGGAGATCCTCGATCTCCCGTGGGCCTCAGGGGGATGTTTCACGTGAAACTTCACGGCTCCGACGCGATGGCACGCGGCGCCGACGAGAAGCTCGTCTCGCGCCGCATCAAACTGCCCAAGCGCATCGTCGAAAAACCGCTCCGTCAGGTCACGCGCCGCCTGCTGATGGCGCTGTTCGTCATGGCCCTGACGGTCCTGATCGTGTGGATCGACCGCGCGGGCTACCACGACAACGCCAACAACAAGGTCGACTTCCTCGACTGCGTCTACTACGCGACCGTCACGCTGTCGACCACCGGCTACGGCGACATCGTCCCGTACAGCGACAGCGCGCGGCTGGTCAACGTCCTGCTGATCACCCCGCTGCGCGTGCTGTTCCTGATCATCCTGGTCGGCACCACCCTGGAAGTCCTCACCGAACGCACCAGGGAAGAGTGGCGGCTCAGCCGCTGGAGGAAGAACTTGCGTGACCACACGGTCGTCGTCGGCTTCGGCACCAAGGGCCGCTCCGCCCTGCAGACCCTGCTGGCCACCGGCCTCAGCAAGGAGCAGGTCGTCATCGTCGATCCCAGTGCCAAGGTGATCGACATCGCCAACGCGGAGGGGTTCACGGGGGTCGTCGGCGATGCCACGCGCTCCGACGTCCTGCTGCGCGCCGAGATCCAGAAGGCCCGTCAGATCGTCATCGCGACACAGCGCGACGACACCGCGGTCCTGGTCACCCTGACGGCCCGCCAGCTCAACCGCGGCGCGAAGATCGTGGCGGCCGTCCGGGAAGAGGAGAACGCACCGCTGCTGAAGCAGTCGGGCGCCGACGCGGTCATCACGAGCGCGAGCGCGGCGGGCCGGCTGCTCGGCCTCTCGGTGCTCAGCCCGAGCGCGGGCACGGTGATGGAGGACCTCATCCAGCAGGGCAGCGGGCTCGACCTGATCGAGCGTCCGGTGAACCGCGCGGAGGTCGGCAAATCGGTCCGGGACACCGACGACCTGGTCGTCAGCGTCCTGCGCGGCCACCGCCTGCTCCCGTACGACGATCCGCACGCGAGCCCCTTGCAACTGACGGACCGCGTCATCACCATCGTCCGCGCGGCCCCGTCGGCCACGCCGCCGGTGGTCCTGGGTTCGGCGGACTAGTGATCTGGTTTTGAGGTCTGGGCTCGCCCCATGAGTCGTGTTCTGTTTCAGATCTTGGGTTCTGCCTGACGGGGCGGGTTTCGGTCCGGTGTCCTGACGGGATGGGCGATAACAGGCTGCCGCCAATGGTGCTGTCGGAAGCTGAGCGACTGACGTTGGAGAGCTGGGCCAGGCGCCGTTCAACTGCGCAGGGCCTGGCCCAGCGAGCGCAGATCGTGCTCGCGTGCGCACGAGGGTGGAATAACACCGTGGTCGCCGCGCGGTTGAACACAGAGCGCAAGACGGTGGCCAGATGGCGGACGCGGTTCCTGCGGGACCGCTTGAACGGCCTGTCGGACGAGCCGCGGCCGGGGGTGCCGCGGACCATCACCGACGCCCAGGTCGAAGAGGTGGTGGTCCGCACCCTCGAACAGACACCGGCGGGCGGGACACACTGGTCGAAGCGGGAGCTCGCCAAGGTCGTGGGGATCTCCCCGGCGAGCGTGCTGAGGATCTGGCATGCCTTCGGCCTGCAGCCCTGGCGGACGGAGACCTTCAAGATCTCCCCGGACCCGTTCCTGATCGACAAGATCCGCGATGTCGTCGGCCTCTACCTCGCCCCGCCGGCGAACGCGGCCGTGTTCGCGGTGGACGAGAAACCGCAGATCCAGGCCCTGGAGCGGACCACACCGGTCCTGCCGATGCTGCCCGGAGTTCCCGAGCGGCGGAGCTTCGACTACGTCCGGCATGGCACCGTCGACCTGTTCGCCGAGCTGGAACGACGCTGCCTCGAACGCGGAGTGTTCTGCTCACTCGATGACCTCAAGGCCGCACTCGAAGGCTGGATCGAGGTCTGGAACGACCAGGCCAGGCCGTTCAAGTGGACCAAGACCGCCGACCAGATCCTCGACCGCATCTGCCGCTACTGCGACAGGATCTCCAAACCAGGTCACTAGGTATATCGCCTCGTTGGTTCTCGTCCGCGTGGATCTCGCTCTAGGCGAGGCGGGCTGGACTGCGTCCCGGGAATCGGATCGCCGTCAACGGGGTTGGTGGCGATGAGCCGTCAATCGCCATCAACGGGGTTGGTGGGGGATGCCGTTATTGGAGAGTCATGCGAGCGATTCAGGTGTACGAAGTGGGCGGTCCCGAGGTGCTGCAGGAGGCCGAGGTGGACCAGCCGCGGCCGGGTCCGGGCGAGGCGGTCGTGGAGGTCGCCGCATCCGGGGTCAACTTCCTCGACGTCTACCACCGCGAAGGCCGGTACAGCCTCCCGCTGCCCTTCACCCCGGGCTCCGAGGGCGCCGGCACGGTCGTCGAAGTCGGACCCGGCGTCGCTGACGTCGCAGTCGGGGACCGGGTCGGTTGGGTGGAGATTCCCGGCACGTATGCCGAGCGGGCCGTCGTGGACTCCTCCCGGCTGGTGCCGCTGCCCGACGACATCGGCTTCGAGACAGCCGCCGCCGTGCTCCTCCAAGGCATGACCGCGCACTATCTCGTCAAGGACGCCTACCCGGTTCAGGGGGGCGACACGGTGCTCGTGCATGCGGCCGCCGGTGGCATGGGGCTGCTTTTGACCCAGCTCATCACCCATCTCGGCGGCAGGGTGATCGGCACGACGTCGACCCCGGCGAAGGCCGAGCTGGCGAAGCGTGCCGGGGCCGCCGAGGTGATCCTTTCCTCCGCAGTCGACGATCTCGCAGCCGAGGTGAGGCGGCTCAACGGCGGTCAGGGACTGCCGGTTGTCTTCGACGGCGTCGGCGCGCACACCTTCGATGCGAGCCTCGCCAGCCTGCGAACCCGCGGCCATCTCGTGCTCTTCGGCGCGGCAAGTGGTGCCGTGCCGCCGTTCGATCCGATTCGGCTCGCCCACGGCGGTTCGCTGACCCTGATCCGGCCCAGCCTCGGGGACTTCATCGCCGATCGGTCCGAACTGCTCCGACGGGCCGCCGATGTGTTCGAGTGGGTGCGCTCCAAGGCGCTTGAGGTCACCGTGACGGGCCGCTACGCATTGTCCGAGGCCGCCCGGGCCCACAGCGATCTGGAGGCTCGGCGTACCACCGGCAAGCTGCTCGTCGTACCCGATGCGGCCGCTATCGGACGCCGCGAGGAGACGCAGAGCTGATCGCGGGTGACGAGGTCGGGGATCTTGGATACCGAGATGTCGAGGGCAGGGCCGACCGCCATCGCCAAGATCCCGACCTGGCTCACCCGTCCACGACCTCCCGGGACAGAACAACTGGGACGCCCCTAACGCGCCCCCAGCAACGTGACCTTGAGGACCACGAAGCCGGCGTCTCCGTGTCCAGGGTTCCTCCGGGCTCCTGGGGTTCGAGGGCGACGATCCGCCCGCCGTTGTCCGCCCACACCGTGCTGGAGTCGCGGTAGAAGTCCAGTGCATCGGAACGGCGTTCGGCGCGGTCGGGGCCACGGTGACGTACACGGTCTCGGTCGGGGCAGTCCGCGCGGTAGCCTCCGGCCATGCATGCGATCACCATCGAACAGCCCGGCGGCCCCGAGGCCCTGGTGTGGGCCGACGCACCCGACCCGGTGGCCGGCGACGGAGAGGTCCTCGTCGAGGTGGCGGCAAGTGCCGTGAACCGCGCCGACGTCCTGCAGCGGCAGGGCTTCTACAACCCTCCGCCCGGCGCCTCGCCCCATCCCGGCCTGGAGTGCTCCGGGCGGATCACCGCGATCGGGGCCGGGGTGTCCGGCTGGTCCGTCGGCGACGAGGTGTGCGCGCTGCTCTCCGGCGGCGGGTACGCGCAGCGGGTGGCCGTCCCGGCGGGCCAACTGCTTCCGGTACCGGCCGGCGTGGACCTGGTCACGGCGGCGGCCCTGCCGGAGGTCGTCTCCACGGTCTGGTCGAACGTGTTCATGGTGGCCGGGCTGCGCCCGGGCGAAACCCTGCTGGTGCACGGCGGATCGAGCGGCATCGGGACGATGGCGATCCAGCTGGCGAAGGCCGTGGGTGCGCGGGTCGCGGTCACGGCGGGCGGCAAGGAGAAGCTGGCCCGCTGCGCCGAGCTCGGCGCCGACATCCTGATCGACTACCGCGAACAGGACTTCGTGGAGGAGATCCGTGCGGCCACGGACGGCGCCGGGGCGGACGTGATCCTGGACATCATGGGCGCGAAGTACCTGACCCGGAACGTGGACGCACTGGCCGTGAACGGCCGCCTCGCGATCATCGGACTCCAGGGCGGGGTCAAGGCGGAGCTCAACCTGGCCGCCCTGCTGGCGAAGCGTGCGGCGATCACCGCGACCACGCTCCGGGCGCGGCCCCTGGAGGAGAAGGCCGCGATCGTCGCGGCCGTACGGGAGCACGTGTGGCCCCTGATCACGGCGGGCCGCGTCCACCCGGTGGTGCACGCGACGTACCCGATGAGCGAGGCGCCGGAGGCCCACCGCGTCCTGGAGACGAGCGCCCACGTAGGCAAACTCCTCCTGACCACCTGACCCAACCGGGGGCACCGGTGTCGCCGCTGCGCGGGGCTGGGTCCCCTACCCGCCCTTCGCCCGTTCCCCGGGGGCCAGCCCCCGGACCCCCGCTCCTCAGCCTCGCCGGCGTTTGAGGCGCGGGGTCCGGGGCGGAGCCCCGGGGAACGGGCGAAGGGCGGGTAGGGGACCCGGCCCCGCAGGGCCCAGCCACCCGCACCCGCCCCACCCCCACAGAGCTACAGGCTGCGCAGCAGTACCGAGGGCGACTCGACGCAGTCGGCGACGTACCGCAGGAAGCCGCCCGCGGTCCCGCCGTCACACACCCGGTGATCGAACGTCAGGGACAACTGCACGACCTGCCGGACCGCCAACTCCCCCTGATGCACCCACGGCTTCGGAATGATCCGCCCCACACCGAGCATCGCCGCCTCGGGGTGGTTGATGATCGGCGTGGAGCCGTCCACCCCGAACACCCCGTAGTTGTTCAGGGTGAAGGTGCCTCCGGTGAGATCGGCCGGCGCCAGCTTCCCCGCCCGGGCCAGCTCGGTGAGCCGTGCGAACTCCGCCGACAGCGACTCCGCACTGCGCGCCTGCGCGTCCCGGACCACCGGAACCATCAGGCCCCGCTCCGTCTGCGCGGCGAAGCCCAGGTGCACGGCGGGCAGCCGGACGATCTCGTTCGCCGCGAGGTCCACCGTGGAGTTGAGCTCCGGGTGGCGGGCCAGCGCCGCCGTGCAGATCCGGGCGAGCAGCGCGAGCACGGAGATCTTGGGGCCGCCCGCGGCGTTCATCGCCGCGCGGGCCGCCATCAGCTCGGTGGCGTCCGCGTCGACCCAGCAGGTGGCGTCCGGGATCTCGCGCCGGCTGCGCGACAGCTTGTCCGCGACCGCCCCGCGCACCCCCTTGAGGGGGATCCGCGTGGCGCCCACCGGCGCGGCGGGGACTGGGACGGCGGCAGGGGCCACGGCCACCGGAGCCTGCGCCGGTGCGCGCAGCGCCTCCTCGACGTCCGCGCGCAGGATCAGGCCCTCGGGCCCCGATCCGCGCAGGGCGCGCAGATCCACCCCGTGGTCCCGGGCCAGCTTGCGCACCAGCGGCGAGATGACGGGTACCGGCCCGGCGACGACGGCCGGTGCGGTGGCCGCCGGTGCCGTGACGGCAGATGCCGTGACCACCGCGACCGCGGCCGGAGCCGGAGCCGCGGGAGCCCCCGGCGCGGCGGAGCCGGGTCGCACCCGCCTCCGACGCGCCGGACGTGAATCGTCCGAGCCGTAACCGATCAAGGGCCGGGGCGCGTTCGCGGAGTCCTGGGCCCCCTCGGGGGCGACGGCACCGGCCGGGGCGCACTCAACGCCCACGGCCACGGTGATCAGCGGGGCTCCGACGGGCAGTTCCGTCCCCTCCTCGCCGAAGCGGGCGGTGACCACGCCCCCGTACGGGCAGGGCACCTCGACCATCGCCTTGGCCGTCTCGACCTCGACGACGGGCTGGTCGATGGCGACGACGTCGCCGACGGCCACCAGCCAGCGGACGATCTCCGCCTCGGTCAGCCCCTCCCCCAGGTCCGGCAGCTTGAACTCCATGACCTGCGGCATCAGTTCTCCCACTGCAGACGGGCCACGGTGTCCAGGATCCGGTCCACGCCGGGCAGGTGGTGCTTCTCCAGCATCGGCGGCGGATACGGGATGTCGAAGCCGGTGACGCGCAGCACGGGGGCCTCCAGGTGGTGGAAGCACCGCTCCGTGATCCGGGCGGCGATCTCCGCGCCCGGTCCGCCGAAGCCGCCGGACTCGTGGACCACCACCGCGCGCCCGGTCCGGCGTACGGAGGCCACGACGGTCTCCTCGTCGAAGGGGACCAGCGAGCGGAGGTCCACGACCTCCAGGTCCCAGCCCTCCTCGCGGGCCGCCTCGGCCGCCTCCAGGCACACCGGCAGCGAGGGCCCGTAGGTGATCAGGGTCGCGCTCGTGCCGGTCCGCCGGACGAGCGCCTTGCCGATCCCGGGAACCGCCGCGGGCGCCTCGGGCGACCAGTCGGCCTTGGACCAGTACAGCCGCTTCGGCTCCAGGAAGATCACCGGGTCGTCGCTGGCGATCGAGGCGCGCAGCAGTCCGTACGCGTCCTCGACGGTCGCCGGGGTCACGACGGTGAGCCCGGGTGTGGCCACGTAGTAGGCCTCGGAGGAGTCGCAGTGGTGCTCCACCCCGCCGATCCCGCCGCCGTACGGCACCCGGATGGTGATCGGCAGCGGCATCGCGCCCCGCGTGCGGTTGCGCATCTTGGCCACGTGCGAGATCAGCTGCTCGAAGGCCGGGTACGCGAAGGCGTCGAACTGCATCTCCACGACCGGCCGCAGCCCGTACATGGCCATGCCGACGGCCGCGCCGAGTATGCCGGCCTCGGCGAGCGGGGTGTCGGTACAGCGGTCCTCGCCGAACTCCTTCGCGAGGCCGTCCGTGATGCGGAAGACCCCGCCGAGCGCCCCGACGTCCTCGCCCATGACGTGGACGGCCGGGTCCTCGGCCATCGCGTCGCGCATCGCCCGGTTCAGGGCCTGGGCCATGGTCGCCGGCTTGGTGATCGCCGGCTTCACCGCCACCGTGGTCATGATCCGTCCCCCTCTTCGTGCTCGGCCGCGTCCAGCTCGGCACGGAGCATGGCCGCCTGTTCGCGCAGCCGGCCGGTCTGCTCCGCGTAGACGTGGGCGAAGAGGTCCATCGGGTCGAGCACGGGCTCCGCGTTCATCCCGTCCCTCAGTGCCGCCGCCATCGCCTCGGCCGCGTCCTTGGCGTCCTGGATGCCCGCCTCGTCCAGCAGACCGCGCGCGGTCAGCTCGCGCTCCAGGAGCTCGATCGGGTCGTGCGCCTTCCACGCCTCGACCTCGGCGTCGCCCCGGTAGCGGGTGGCGTCGTCGGCGTTGGTGTGGGCCTCGATGCGGTACGTGACCGCTTCGATCATGGTCGGTCCGCCGCCGGACCGGGCGCGCCGGACCGCTTCGGACAGCACCTCGTGCATGGCGGCGATGTCGTTGCCGTCGACGAGGCGGCCGGGCATCCCGTACCCCACGGCCTTGTGGGCCAGGGTCGGGGCGGCCGTCTGCTTGGCGAGCGGGACGGAGATCGCGAAGCCGTTGTTCTGCACGAGGAAGACGACCGGCGCCTGCCAGACGGCGGCGAAGTTCATGGCCTCGTGGAAGTCGCCCTCACTGGTGCCGCCGTCGCCGACCATGGCGAGGGCGACCACGTCGTCACCGCGCAGCCGGGCGGCGTGCGCCAGGCCGACCGCGTGCGGCAGCTGGGTGGCGAGGGGCGTCGAAAGGGGGGCTATCCGGCGCTCGCGCGGGTCGTACCCGGTGTGCCAGTCGCCGCGCAGCAGCGTCAGCGCCTCTACGGGATCCAGTCCGCGCGCCACGGCCGCGAGGGTGTCGCGGTAGCTCGGGAAGAGCCAGTCCTGCTCCTCCAGGACCATGGCTGCGGCGATCTCGCACGCTTCCTGGCCGACGGTGGAGGGATATACGGCCAGACGGCCCTGCCGGGTGAGGGCGGTGGCCTGGGCGTTGTAGCGGCGGCCGCGCACCAGCTCCGCGTAGCACCGGCGCATCAGCTCGGGGTCGAGCCGGTCGGCGGCCGGGGTGCCCAGCACCCGGTACGGCTCGGGGTCCGGGAGCAGCGGGGCGGCATCCGTACGGGGCCTCCAGGCGGGCGGCGGGGTGGAGCGGTGGGACGCACCGGCACCGGGCAGCTCTTGGACCGTCATGGCGGCGTACACCTCCTCGTGGGAAGCGGGCAGGGAGGGCCCCGGGTGTGAGGCGCCTCACCTACCGATTGTTCGGTTGTCCGGGCAATTTGGCTACAGGCGGCGCCAGGCTGTGGACAAAGTGGCGTCGACGCCCTGGTATGGGTGCAGGACGTCCAGGAGAGGCAGGCATCGGGCGATGACGGATGAACAAATGGTCGGGGCGGGTTCCGCACCGGGCTCGGCGACGCCTTCGGGGCCGGGGGGCGCACTCGGGGGCGCACCCGTACCGCCGGTAGCTCCGGGGCCGACGGCACCGCCGCGCCCGCTGGACCCGATCGACCGGTCGATCGTGCGCCTGCTCCAGGCGGACGGCCGCGCCTCGATACGCTCCGTCGCCGAGCAGGTCCACGTGTCCCGGGCCAATGCCTACGCCCGGATCAACCGGCTCATCGACGACGGGGTGATCCGCGGGTTCACCGCCCGCGTCAACCACGAACGCGCAGGTCAGGGCGCCTCCGCCTATATCACCCTGAAGATCGTCCAGAACTCCTGGCGCACGGTCCGCGAACAGCTCCGCGAGCTCCCCGGCGCGGCCCACATCGCCCTGGTCAGCGGCGATTTCGACGTCCTGCTCCTGGTCCACACCCCGGACAACCGCACCCTGCGCGAACTGGTCCTGACCCGCCTCCAGTCCATACCGGAGGTCCTCTCCACGCGCACCCTGCTGGTCTTCGAGGAAACGGACCTCCTGGCCCGCGACCCGGCCGCCGGCCCGACGATCACCGAGGACTAGCCGCATGGCCCGGACCCCCGGCCCGCACCCGGATCTGCTCGCGGCGAAGGAGCTCGTCTACGACCCCTGCGGGTTCACCTGCTCGGCGCCGGTCCCCGAGGCCGAGAGCGCCGACTACGCCGCCCACGCCTTCACCCTCGACGGGCTCGCCGTCCGGTTCCGCGCCGCCAGAACGACCCCCACCAAGGCCGGCCAGTTCGTCACGCTGTGGCAGCGGTCCCCGGGCGGGCCCATCCGGCCCTTCGACACGGCCGACCCGGTCGACCTCTTCGTCGTCGCCGCCCGCGACGGCGACCGCACCGGCCAGTTCGTCTTTCCCATGGACGCGCTGCACCGCAACGGTGTCGTATCGGCACACGGATCCGGCGGGAAGAGGGCCTTCCGCGTCTACCCGCCCTGGGTGATCGCCCCCAACCGGCAGGCCGCCGCGGCCCAGGCGTGGCAGCTCGACCACTTCCTGCCGCTGCCCTTGGCCGGGCCCGGCGCCCTGGCCCGCGCCCGCGCGCTCTACCGCCCCCGAGCCACCCCGTAGCGGTTCAGCGCTGCGTGCGCAGGCCGTCCAGGGCCATGCTGACCACCGCGTCCGCGAGCTGGTCGGGGGTGGTGCCCGGGTGCGGGCGGTACCACTCGACCAGGGAGTTGACCATGCCGAAGAGGAGGCGGGTGGCGAGGCGGATGTCCACGTCCGCCCGCAGGTCGCCCTCGGCGGCGGCGGCCTTCAGCAGCTCCGCGACCTGGTGGTCGAACTCGCGGCGGCGCTCCAGGGCCCAGCGCTCGGTGCGGGTGTTGCCCCGGACCCGCAGCAGCAGGGTGACGTAGGGGAGCTCCGCGACGAGGACCTCGACCGTGCGGCGCGTGACGTACTCGACGCGTTCGACCGCGCGGCCGCGTATCGCCCCCGGCTCCGCCAGGACCGCGAAGAGCTCGTCCAGGGCCCGGCTGACGGCGCGGTGGAGCAGCTCCTCCTTGCCGGCGACGTGGTGGTAGATCGAGGACTTCGAGATGCCGGCCGCCTTGGAGAGGTGCTCCATCGACGTGCCGTCGTAGCCGCGCTCGTTGAAGATCTGGACGGCGACGGACAGGAGCGTCTCGGGCGTGTAGGTGTCCCGCTTGGCCGTGGTCATTCCGTCTCCCCCGCCTCGTCGTCCGCGTCCGCCGCCTCGGCCTCGTCCGCGGCCTCGTCTTCGTCGCCCGCCGCGTAGCCGAGCTTGTACAGCGCCAGCGAGGGCGCGTACCGGCCGCCGGGACAGCGCTCGTCGAGGTGGTGCAGCAGGTCGTACGCCCAGTCGCGGCCGAGCCGGTCGTGCCATTCGGCGGGGCCCGCCGGGTAGTTGACCCCGAGCCGCATCGCCGTGTCGATGTCCTCGGCGCCCGCCACCCCGCGCGCGACGGCGTCTGCGGTGAGGTCGATCAGCATCGCGACCGTCCGGGCGACGATCATGCCCGGGACGTCGCCGATGACGGAGACCTTCTTGCCGAGCTTCTGGAACAGCCCGACGGCCTCCGCGAGCGTCCGCTCGCTCGTGTCCTCGCTGACGGAGAGCGCGATCCGGGTGGCGTCGCGGTAGTCGAAGGCGAGGTCGAAGTAGACGACGTCGGCGAACTCGATCGCCGTCTTGCCGTCGGCGAGCACGAGCTGGCCCTCGCCGGGCAGCTGGATGTACGGGCCCCCGTGCTCGACGTCCACGACCTCGATCCCCGCCTCCTCCAGGAGGTCGAGGAGACCGGCCGCCGGTCCGAGGTCACCGACGACGGTCACCTTCGCCGGCGCGTCCTCGGGGCCCGCGGTGTGCGGCGCCGGGGCCTTCGCGTCCGGGCCGTACGGGTACCAGCCGTGGCCCGACTTGCGCCCGAGGCGGCCCGACTGGACCAGCCGCCGCTGCGCGAGGGAGGGGGTGAACTTGGGGCTGCGGAAGAAGGACTCCCACACCGAGCGGGTGACGGCCTCGTTGACGTCCTGGCCGATCAGGTCGGTCAGCGCGAAGGGGCCCATCTTGAACCCGCCGCTCTCGCGGAGCACGGCGTCGATGGTCGCCGGGTCGGCGCCCTGCTCCTCGTACACCGCGAAGGCCTCGGCGTAGAAGGGCCGGGCGATCCGGTTGACGATGAAGCCCGGGGTGTCGGCGCAGCGCACCGGCGTCTTCCCCCAGCCCAGGACGGTGGCGTACGCGCGGTCGGCGGCGGCCGGGTCCGTCGCGGACCCGGAGACCACCTCGACCAGCGGGAGCAGCGGGGCCGGGTTGAAGAAGTGCAGGCCCAGGAAGCGGCCGGGGTGCGCGAGCCCGGCGGCGAGCTCGGTGACGGAGAGGGAGGAGGTGTTGGTGGCGAGCAGCGCCTCCGGTGAAACCACCTCTTCGAGCGCTGCGAAGAGCGCCCGCTTGACGGTGACGTCCTCGACGACCGCCTCCACCACGAGGGCCGCGCCGGCCAGCTCCGCCAGCTCGGCGGCCGATGCGATCCGGTCGATCGCGTCCTCGGCCTCGGCGCGGTCCAGCCGGCCCTTGGCGGCCATCCGCTCGACCCGGTCCTGGACGAATCCGACCGCGTCGGCGGCGAGCAGGGCGTTGATGTCGTAGATCAGCACGCGGTGACCTGCGAGAAGGGCGACTTGGGCGATGCCCTGCCCCATGGTGCCGGCGCCGACGACCGCCACTGTGCGGGACCGCTCGATTGCTGTCATGCCCAGATCCTCCCGCACCGACTTGTCCACAGGCCTGCCGGGCCCTCTTGTCCCGACCGATCGTTCGGTTACTCTAACTCCAGTCTGCTCTTGTTCATCCCTTCTTGCCTGCCCCGATCGCCTGATCCCGCCCGGCTCAAAGAGGAGTTGGTCCCTGATGGCCGCCGAGCTCACCGTCCCCCAGCTGTCCGCCAAGCACCGGCCCACCCTGGACCAGGCGCTGGCCACCATCCGCAGCCGCGCCTACTGGTCCCCGCACCCCGAGCACCCCAAGGCGTACGGCGAGACCGCGCCGGCCGACGGCCTCGCGGCCTTCGAGGCGCTGCGCGGCACCCGGCTCGACCTCGGGCAGCCCGGGACCGACGGCTGGACGGGCGCGGAGACCTCCCCGTACGGAGTGGAGCTCGGCGTCGAGTACCCGCACGTGGACCCGGAGGTGCTGCTGCCCGCGATGCGGGCCGGCATGGGCGCCTGGCGGGACGCCGGGCCCGAGGTGCGCGCCCTGGTCTGCATCGAGATCCTGGCCCGGATCTCGGCGCGGACGCACGAGTTCGCGCACGCCGTCATGCACACCAGCGGCCAGGCCTTCATGATGGCGTTCCAGGCGGGCGGCCCGCACGCACAGGACCGCGGCCTGGAGGCGGTGGCCTACGCCTACGAGGAGCAGACCCGCGTCCCGGGGCAGGCCGACTGGTCGAAGCCGCAGGGCAAGAAGGACCCCCTCGAACTCGGCAAGACCTTCACGGCCGTCCCGCGGGGCATCTCCCTGATGATCGGCTGCAACACGTTCCCCACCTGGAACGGGTACCCGGGCATCTTCGCCTCCCTCGCCACGGGCAACCCGGTGCTGGTCAAGCCGCACCCGCGCGCCGTCCTCCCGCTGGCGCTGACCGTCCAGGTGGCCCGCGAGGTCCTCGGCGACGCCGGCTTCGACCCGAACCTGGTCGCGCTGGCCGTGGAGCGCCCGGGCGAGGGCATCGCCAAGGAGCTCGCCGTCCGGCCCGAGATCAAGGTCATCGACTACACCGGGTCCACCGAGTTCGGTGACTGGCTGGAGGTCAACGCCCGCCAGGCGCAGGTCTACACGGAGAAGGCCGGCGTCAACACCGTCGTCCTGGACTCCACCGACAACTACAAGGGGATGCTGTCCAACCTGGCGTTCTCCCTCTCCCTCTACAGCGGCCAGATGTGCACCACCCCGCAGAACCTGCTGATCCCGCGCGACGGCATCGAGACGGACGCCGGGCACAAGTCCTACGACGAGGTCGTCTCGGACCTCGCGGGCGCGGTCGGCGGCCTGCTCGGCGACGACGCGCGGGCCAACGCCCTGCTGGGCGCGCTGGTCAACCCGGACGTGAAGGCCCGCCTGGAGGCCGCGGCCGGGCTCGGCGAGGTCGCGCTCGCCTCGCGCGAGGTGACGCACCCCGACTTCCCGGGCGCGGTCGTGCGCACTCCGGTGATGGTGAAGCTGGACTCGGCCAAGCCGGACGACTCCGCCCCCTACCTCTCGGAGTGCTTCGGCCCGGTCTCCTTCGCGGTGGCGGTCGACTCCACGGCGGGCGCCCTGGAACTGCTGCGGCGCACCGTCCGCGAGAAGGGCGCCATGACGGTCGGGGCGTACACCACGTCCGCGGACACCGAGCGGGCCATCGAGGAGGTCTGCCTGGAGGAGTCGGCGCAGCTCTCGCTGAACCTGACGGGCGGGGTCTATGTGAACCAGACCGCGGCCTTCTCCGACTTCCACGGCTCCGGCGGCAACCCGGCGGCGAACGCCGCGCTGTGCGACGGCGCCTTCGTGTCGAACCGCTTCCGCGTGGTGGAGGTCCGCCGCCAGGGCTAGAAGGCCTCCTTCGGCCCGCCCCAGTGGAAGAGGGCCATGGCCACGCTGGTGGCCAGGTTGTAGCTGGAGACCTGCGGCCGCATCGGCAGGGACACCAGGTGATCGGCACGGGCGCGCAGCTCGGGCGAGATGCCGTGGCGTTCTGAGCCGAAGGCGAGCAGGGCCTCGTCAGGGAGGGTGAGGGCGCGGATGTCCTCGCCCTCCGGGTCGAGGGCGTACAGCGGGCCGGGCGGCAGCGTGCCGAGCTCCACCCGGTCCACGGTCGTGGCGTAGTGCAGCCCCGCGCCCGCCCGGACCACATTGGGGTGCCAGGGGTCCAGGTCCCCCCGGGTGACCACGCCGGTGGCGCCGAAGCCGGCGGCGAGCCGGACGACGGCGCCGACGTTGCCCAGGTTGCGGGGGTTGTCGAGGAGCACGATCGGGGCCGTCCTGGGCCGTGCGTCGAGCCGGGCCCGCCCCTCGGACCGGCCGGGCCGGACCGCGAGCGCCGCCACCCCGGTGGGGTGCACCCGCGCCAGCAGCGCCTTGAGCGGGGCCCGCCGCACCAGCCGGGCCACGTCCGCCTCCACGTCCTCGGCCAGCTCGTGCGCGAGGCCCCGTACGGCTTCCGGTTCGTCGGCGACGACCAGCCTGACGTCCGCCCCGAACCGCAGGGCGTGCTTCAGCGCATGAAACCCGTCGAGGAGGACCAGGTCCTGCCTTTCGGCAGCCTCCTGCCACTGCCGTGCGATCTCCTCGGGACTCCCGTACTCACTCATACGCCGAGCGTACGGGCCCCTCAGCCGTCAGCCCGCCCGGCGTTCGAGGGCACGGGCGCGCAGCGCACGTACGGGTCCGGGCGAAGCCCGGGGAACGGTGGAAGGGCGGGTAGGGGACGGCCCCCGCAGGGCCGCCGGGCCTCAGCGCGGGACGGGGCTGGGGAGCGCGGGCTCCGGATCCGCGTAGGGCTCCCGGTCCGGCACGGACCGCCGCGCGGCGACCCGCGCACCGAGCCAGACGAGAAAGCCGGTCGGCAAGAACACCGCATCGGCGGCGATCATCGCCATCGAGAAGAACGGCAACCCCAGCAACACGGCGATCCCGGCGTGCTCCAGCATCATCAGCGCCAGCAGCACGTTCTTGATGCGCCGGTTGAACAGGGTGAACGGGAAGGCCACCTGGACCGCGACCGTCCCGTAGGACAGCAGCATGACCAGCGTGCCGCTGCTCCCGAGGAAGGCCGAGACCCCGGGCCACGGGGTGAAGTAATCCAGGTTCAGCGGGTAGTACAGCGCCGTGCCGTCCTGCCACCGCGAACCCTGGATCTTGTACCACCCGGCCGTCGCGTAGATCAGGCAGACCTCCGCCATGATCACCAGCATTCCGGCGTTGTGCAGCAGGTTGGCCAGGACGTCGAGGACGGCCCGCCCCTCCCCCTCCGGCTCGTAGCGGTCGACCATCCACCACAGCGCGGCGAGCACCCATAGGGCCGCGAAGACCACCAGCCAGCCGGTACTGAACCGCCCGGTCGCGGCCCCGTACGCGAAGACCGCGCCGAGCACGCCCCACAGCACCGGCCCCGCCCGCCCGGCCGAGGCCGCGCCGAGCCGGCGGGCGCGGCGGGCGTCCAGCGACCACACCTGCGCGCACCGGGTCAGGACGAGGTAGATCGCCATCAGGTGGATGACGTTGTCCCCGCCGTCGCCCATGAAGACGCTGCGGTTCTGCAGGGACAGCACACCGACCGCGAACACCACGGAGGTCGCACGGGTGCGCCAGCCCAGCATCAGCAGGGCGGACGAGAGCACGGCCGCGGCGTAGACGATCTCGAACCAGAGCGCCGAGTCCGACCACATCAGCACCGTGAAGGCGCGGTTCGAGTCGATCAGCTGCCGCGCCAGCTCCCAGCTCCACGGCCCGTCCGGCCCGTACATTTCGTGGCGGTGGGGGAACTCCCGCAGCAGGAAGAACAGCCAGGTGCCGGCGAAGCCGATGCGGACCACGGCGCTCTGGTACGGCCCCAGCGCCTGTCCGCTGACCCGGGCCAGCGCCCGTCCGGCGGAGGCCTTGAGCCCCGCCACACCGGGCCCCTCCACCCCGGGCCCCCTCAGGGCGTCCACCACGGCAGCTCCCGGTAGTACGTCTGGGTGTCGGCCTTCTCGTCGGACCACTTGGGTGCGGCGACCTCCGTCGTCGCCCCGCGCAGCTGGATCCGTACGATCCGGGCCCCTCCCTGCCGGTCCAGCCGGTCCAGGGCGATCCGGCGCAGGTACTCCTCGGCGAGGGCGCCGCGATCGCCGGTGGGCTTGTTGTCGTCGTCGTGGGAGGAGGTGAAGAAGTCCCAGGCGCGGCGGAGCTCGTTCTGCTCGGTGTGGCTGGGCAGCAGGCTGTGGCGGATGGCCGCGCCGTCCTCGGCGGACAGCCCGCGCCAGTCGCCCGTCACCAGCTGTCCGTCGTCCGTCCGCACTTCCGCGCGCACCTCCACCGCGATGTTCTGCTGGAGCGGGTTCGGGGCGAAGAGCTTCCAGTTCTGTTCGAACTCGGGGTAGATCCAGCCGTCGATCGTGCGGGCGTGCCGCTTGCTGACCGTGTTGGACGGGGCCACGTGCAGGAAGACGAGGGCCAGGTGACCGCAGGCGGCCACCGCCACCGCGCCGAGGGCGAGGGCCGTGACGACCCGGTACGGCGTGGACAGGCCGGCGATTCCGGGGGCTCTGGGCGGGGGTGGAGCCGCCTCCTCGAGGGGCTCGCGCTCGTTCGAATCCATCCCGCCCCGATCATCCGGTGTCCACAGGGTTGACCACAGAGGTTGACACCCTACGGGCCCTCGTCCCACCATTGAAGTGCATGAACCGAACGATCGGTCGGTCGGGCGGGACGAGGCGGGAACAGACCTCTGACAGGGGGCCGTGATGGTGGCAGTGACCCCGGCAGTGACATCGGGGACCGGGGGGCGGGACGCGAAGCAGGACGCCGTGCAGGACGCGGGGATCGGCGTGACCGCCGACCTCGGCGCGCAGCTCGCGGCGGCCTTCGACGCGGCCGTGGCGGCCGACGAGCGGTGGAGCCGCGCGACTGGATGCCCGACGAGTACCGCGCCACCCTGGTCCGTCAGATGGCCCAGCACGCCCACTCCGAGATCATCGGCATGCAGCCCGAGGCGAACTGGATCACCCGCGCGCCCTCGCTGCGCCGCAAGGCGATCCTGATGGCGAAGGTCCAGGACGAGGCCGGCCACGGCCTGTACCTGTACAGCGCCGCCGAGACCCTGGGCACGAGCCGCGACGAGCTCCTCGACAAGCTCCACGCCGGGAAGCAGAAGTACTCCTCGATCTTCAACTACCCCACGCTGACCTGGGCCGACGTCGGCGCGATCGGCTGGCTCGTGGACGGCGCGGCGATCACCAACCAGGTCCCGATCTGCCGCTGCTCCTACGGGCCGTACGCGCGGGCCATGGTCCGGATCTGCAAGGAGGAGTCCTTCCACCAGCGCCAGGGGTACGAGCTGCTCCTCGCCCTCTCCCGGGGCACCGAGGCCCAGCACGCGATGGCGCAGGACGCCGTGAACCGCTGGTGGTGGCCCTCGCTGATGATGTTCGGCCCGCCGGACGCCGAGTCGGGGCACTCCGCGCAGTCGATGGCCTGGCGGATCAAGCGCCACACCAATGACGACCTGCGCCAGCGCTTCGTGGACATCGCCGTTCCGCAGGCCGAGTCGCTGGGGCTGACCCTGCCCGACCCGGACCTGAAGTGGAACGAGGAGCGCGGGCACCACGACTTCGGAGCCATCGACTGGGCGGAGTTCTGGGAGGTCCTCAAGGGCAACGGCCCGTGCAACGAGGAACGGATCGGCCAGCGCCGCACGGCGCACGAGGAAGGCGCCTGGGTGCGCGACGCGGCCGCGGCGTATGCGGAGAAGCAGGCGGCGGCCACGGCCGCCGCGGCAGAAATCGGAAGCGAGGCACGGGTATGACGCAGAACTGGCCCCTGTGGGAGGTGTTCGTCCGCTCGCGGCGCGGCCTCTCGCACACGCACGCGGGCAGCCTGCACGCCCCCGACGCGGAGATGGCCCTGCGCAACGCCCGCGATCTCTACACCCGGCGCGGCGAGGGCATCTCCATCTGGGTGGTGCCCTCCACGGAGATCACCGCCTCCTCCCCGGACGAGCGGGACCCGTTCTTCGCCCCGTCCGCCGACAAGCCGTACCGGCACCCCACCTTCTACGAGATCCCCGAGGGGGTGCAGCACCTGTGACGAGCACCGAGACGAGCACCGGAGCGGGTACGGCCACCGGAGCGGGTACGCCCGCCGAGGCGGCGGCGCTGGCCCTCGGCGACGACGCGCTGATCCTTTCGCACCGCCTCGCCGAATGGGCGGGCCACGCGCCCGTCCTCGAGGAGGAGGTCGCCCTGGCGAACATCGCCCTCGACCTGCTCGGCCAGGCCCGCGTCCTGCTGTCGACGGCCGGCGACGAGGACGAGCTGGCCTACCTCCGCGAGGAGCGGTCCTTCCGCAACCTCCAGCTGGTCGAGCAGCCGAACGGCGACTTCGCCCACACCATCGCGCGCCAGCTCTACTTCTCGCTCTACCAGCACGAGCTCTACGGCGAACTCGCGCGCGGCGACGGCCCGTTCGCGCCGCTCGCCGCCAAGGCGGTCAAGGAGACCGCCTACCACCGCGACCACGCCGAGCAGTGGACGCTGCGGCTCGGCGACGGCACCGAGGAGAGCCGGCGCCGGATGCGCGCCGGTCTGGACGGGCTGTGGAAGTACACCGGGGAGATGTTCCGGCCGGTGGACGGGCTCGACGAGATCGACTGGGCCGCCCTGGAAGGCCGTTGGCTGGCCGCGCTGGGCGGCGTGCTGGAGCGGGCCGGACTGGAGCTGCCCCAGGGGCCGCGGCACGGCGCCTGGGCGGCCGGAGCCGGCCGGCAGGGGCTGCACACCGAGTCGTTCGGGCGGCTGCTCGCGGAGATGCAGCACCTGCACCGCAGCCACCCGGGGGCATCGTGGTGACCGGCGCCGGTGCGGGCGCCGCCGTCGGCGCCCGCACCGAGCAGACCCGGCTGGAGGTGGAGCTGGCCGAGCTGGCCGGCTCCGTCCCCGACCCCGAACTGCCCGTGCTCACCCTCGCCGAGCTCGGCGTGATGCGCGGGGTGCGGATGCACGAGGACGGCCACGTGGAGGTCACCCTGACCCCCACCTACACCGGCTGCCCGGCCATCGAGGCCATGTCCGCCGACATCGAGCGGGTCCTGACCGACCACGGCATACCGGAGGTCCGGGTACGGACCGTGCTGGCCCCCGCCTGGTCCACCGACGACATCAGCGCCGAAGGCCGCCGCAAACTGGCGGAGTTCGGCATCGCCCCGCCGCGGCCGCACGCCGCCGGCGGACCGGTGCCGCTCACCCTGTCCGTCCGCTGCCCGAACTGCGGATCGACGGACACCGAGCTGCTCAGCCGGTTCTCCTCCACCGCGTGCAAGGCGTTGCGCCGCTGCATCGCCTGCCGTGAACCGTTCGACCACTTCAAGGAGCTGTAAATGGCCGTGTCACCGCCGTCGCCCACGCCGGTGGCGCCCGTCGGCCCGGAGGCCTCCGCGTCGGCGCGCCCCGCGCGCCACGGCGCGTTCCACACCTTGACGGTGACGGCGGTCGACCGGCTCACCGAGGACTCCGTGGCCCTGACCCTGGCCGTCCCGCCGGAGCTGCGCGCCGAGTACCGGCACGCGCCCGGCCAGCACCTCACCCTGCGCCGCGGCGGCTCCGGCACGGCGGGCACCGCGGAGGTCCGGCGCACCTACTCGATCTGCTCCCCCGCCCCGGCCGCGGACGGGCCCGGCCCCGCCGCGCTGCGGGTCGGGGTGCGGCTGGTGGAGGGCGGGGAGTTCTCCTCCTTCGCCCACAAGAAGATCGCCGCCGGGGACGTCCTGGACGTGATGGTCCCGGCCGGCCGCTTCGTCCTGGACCCCGCGGCGGCGCCGCCCGCCGCGCACTACGCCGCGATCGTCGGCGGCAGCGGCATCACCCCGGTGCTGTCGATCGCCGCCACCCTCCTCGCCGCCCGCCCCGACGCCCGGTTCTGCCTCGTGCGCAGCGACCGCAGCGCGGCTTCGACGATGTTCCTGGAGGAGGTCGCCGACCTCAAGGACCGCTATCCCGACCGGTTCCAGCTCGTCACCGTGCTGTCCCGGGAGGAGCAGGAGGCCGGGCTGCCCTCGGGGCGCCTCGGCGAGGAGCGGCTGACGGAGCTGCTGCCCGCGCTGCTGCCGGTCGCGGAGGTGACGGGCTGGTTCCTCTGCGGGCCGTACGGTCTGGTGACGGGAGCGGAGCGGGCGCTGGCCGCGCTCGGCGTCCTGCGGACCCGGGTCCACGAGGAGGTCTTCCACGTGGAGGACACGGCCCCGCCCGCGCGCACCGCTTCGACCGACGCCACCCGCGGCCGGGTCACGGCGCGGCTCGACGGCCGCTCGGGCACCTGGCCGGTGCGCGACGGCGAATCCCTGCTCGACGCGGTGCTCCGGGCCCGCGCGGACGCCCCGTACGCCTGCAAGGGCGGGGTGTGCGGCACCTGCCGGGCGTTCGTCGTATCGGGCGAGGTGCGGATGGACCGCAACTTCGCGCTGGAGGAGACGGAGACGGAGGCCGGGTTCGTGCTGGCCTGCCAGTCGCACCCGGTGTCGGAGGAAGTGGAGATCGACTTCGACCGCTGAGCCTGCGTACCCTCCCGCTGCCGCCCCCCTGTCACATTTCCAGGCTGTGCTTTTTCAGGAACGTGTTCTATCTTGACGCACCGTCAGGAAAGCACGATTCGGGTACGCGGGAGGACAGGCAGTGGACTTCACCTTCACCGAGGAGCAGCAGGCCGCCGTCGAGGCGGCCAAGGCCGTGTTCGCGGACGTGGCCCCCGACGGCGTGCCCAGCCCCGCACTCACCCCGAGGGCGGTGGCCGAGGAGTTCGACCGCGAGCTGTGGGCGAAGCTCGCCGACTCCGACCTGCTGAGCCTGGTCCTCTCCGAGGAGCACGGCGGCTCCGGACTCGACGCCATCGCCCTGTGCCTGGTCCTGCGCGAGTCGGCGCGGGTACTGGCCCGGGTGCCGCTCCTGGAGCACTGCGCCACCGCCATGGCCGTCCAGGCCCACGGCAGCCCCGAACTGGCCGGCGCCCTGCTGCCCGGCGCCGGGCGGGGCAGCCTCGTCCTCACCGTCGCCGCGCACGGCCGGAGCGGCCACGACCCGGCCGAGCTGTCCGTCACCGCACGGCGGGAACGACAAGAACGACAAGAAGGGGACACCTGGGTCCTGGAGGGCCTCCAGACGGCCGTCGCCTGGGCGCACAGCGCCGACTGGATCGCCGTACCGGCCCACACCGGGGAGGGCGAGGCGGTCCTCGCGTTCGTCCCCCGGGTCGCCGAGGGCCTGTCCCTCGCGGAGCAGTACTCCACCAGCGGGGAGCGGCTCGCCGAGCTCACCCTCGACGGCGTACGGGTCCCGGCCTCGCACCTGATCGAAGCGCCCGGCGCCTGGGACCACCTGCGCCAGCTCCTGGCCACGGGGACCTGTGCGCTCGCGCTGGGACTCGGCGAGAACGTGCTCACCATGACCAGCCAGTACACGAGCAAGCGCGAGCAGTTCGGCTTCCCGGTGGCCACTTTCCAGGCCGTCGCCGTCCAGGCCGCCGACCGCTACATCGACCTGCGCGCCATGGAGGTCACCCTCTGGCAGGCCGCCTGGCGGCTCGACGCCTCCACGGGCGGAGCGGGCGGACCGCTGCCGAGCGCCGGTGACGTGGCCGTGGCCAAGATCTGGGCCTCCGAGGGCGTACGCCGCGTCGTGCAGACCGCACAGCACCTGCACGGCGGCTTCGGCGCCGACACCGACTACCCGCTGCACCGCTACCACGCCTGGGCCAAGCAGCTGGAACTCCAGCTCGGCCCGGCCGCGGCCCACGAGGAGGCACTGGGCGACCTGCTGGCCGCCCACCCCCTCGCCTAGGGCGTCTCTTTCGGATCTTGTCGGCCGAGCCCGCGGCGTCTGGTGCCGTGCCTGGCCGTGCTGTCGGGGCACGCGCGTACTGGACGTACTCGGTTGCCCTGGCAGTGCGGCCAGGCGCGGTGCCAGGCGTCGCGGGCCCGGCAAGATCCGAAAGAGACGGCCTAGGACCGCCCGGCCCCTCACGGGGCCGCCGTCTCAGACGACGAAGCCCGGGGTGCCCGCGTCGGTGACGACCGGGCGGCCCGCGGCCTCCCAGTCCTGCATGCCGCCGGCCACGTTCACGGCGTCGATGTCCTGGCCCCGCAGGTACTGGGCCACCTGGGCGGAGCGTCCGCCGACCCGGCACATCACGTAGACCGGGCGCTCGTCCTCGATCTTCTCGGTCAGCTCACCGATGCGCGCGACGAACTCGCTCATCGGGATGTGCAGCGCGCCCTCGGCATGGCCGGCCGCCCATTCGTCGTTCTCGCGAACGTCGAGGACAAAGGCTTCGGAAGGCAGCGCGGAGGCGGCCACCGAGGGAAGCGGTCCGGAGTTCATGTCTGTCGCCTTCTCTCGTCACGGATAGCTGAGCCAACCTATCCGACCCGGCCCCAGCCTCGGCCGACCGAGGCCGGGCCGAGGCCGGGCCGCGGCCCGGCGGCTCACTCGGCGGTGAGGGCCGCCAGCTCCGCCTCGCGCTTCTCCACGTCGCCGAGCAGCTGCTCGGCGATCTCCTCCAGCAGCCGGTCCGGGTCCTCCGGGGCCATCCGCAGCATCGAGCCGATCGCGCTCTCCTCAAGGTCCCGGGCCACCACCGACAGCAGCTCCTTGCGGCGCGAGAGCCACTCCAGGCGCTCGTACAGCTCCTCGCTCTCGCTCAGCCGCTGCTCGGCCGGCGCCGGGCCCTGCGCCCACTCCTGTGCCAGCTCGCGCAGCACCTGCTCCTCGCCGCGCCCGTAGGCCGCGTTGACCCGCGCGATGAACTCGTCGCGCCGCTCGCGCTCGACCTCGTCCTGGGCCAGGTCGGGATGCGCCTGACGGACCAGCTCGCGGTAGAGGCGGCGTACCTCCTCCGAGGGGCGCACCCGCTCCGGCGGCCGCACCGCGCGGTCCGTGAGCATGGCGGAGGCGTCGTCGGACATCCCGTCCGAGTCCAGCCAGTCGTGGAAGAGCTCGTCCACCCCGGGCATCGGCATCACCAGAGAGCGGGCCTCGCGCGCACGGCGCAGGTCCTCCGGGTCCCCGGTGCGCTGCGCCTTCGCCTCGGCGATCAGCGCGTCCAGCTCGTCGAGCCGCGAGTACATGGGGCCGAGCTTCTGGTGGTGCAGGCGGGAGAAGTTCTCGACCTCCACCCGGAAGGTCTCCACCGCGATCTCGAACTCGATCAGTGCCTGCTCGGCGGCCCGCACCGCGCGCTCCAAGCGCGCCTCGGGCCGTTCGTCGGCAGCGGGGCCAGGGCCACGGCCAGGACCGGAGCCGGGCTCGGACGCTTCGGGAACAGTCTGCTCGCTCACCCGGCCAGCCTAAGGCCCTGGGACCCGGGTGTTTCACGTGAAACATCCACCGGTTTCACGTGAAACATCCCGACTGCTCGCCCCTGACTCAGACCCCGGTCTCAGACCCCGGTCTCAGACCCCGGACTCCGCCGCGATCCGGCCGGACCGCACCGCCGCCACCAGCACCGCGTGGTCGGCCTCGCTCCGGTCGGCGTAGGCCACGGCGAAGCCGGCCACGGCCTCGTCCAGCTCGTCGCTCTTGCCGCAGTACCCGGCCAGCAGCCGCGGATCCGCGCTGTGCGCGTGCGCCCGCGCCAGCAGGGCTCCGGTCATCCGCCCGTAGTCGTCGAACTGTTCGGCGGCCAGCGCCGCCGGGTCCACGCTGCCCTTGCGGTTGCGGAACTGGCGGACCTGGAAGGGCCGCCCCTCCACCGTCGTCCAGCCCAGCAGGATGTCGGAGACCACCTGCATCCGCTTCTGCCCGGCCACCACCCGGCGGCCCTCGTGCTCCTCCGGCGGAGAGACGAAGCCCAGCCCGGGCAGGTGCGGCAGCAGCGCGGAGGGCCTGGCCTCCTTCACCTGGAGGACCAGCGCCTCACCCCGGTGGTCCAGCAGCAGCACCACGTACGAGCGTGTGCCGACGCTGCCCGTGCCCACCACCCGGAAGGCCACGTCGTGGATCGCGTACCGGGCCAGCAGCGGCAGCCGGTCTCCCTGCAGGGTCTCCAGGTACGGGCCCAGCGCGGCCGCCACGGCCGCCGCCTCCCCGTCCCCGACCCGGCGCAGCACGGGCAGCGCGTCCACGAAGGCGCGGCCCCCGTCGGGGGTGCGCTCGGTGGACTTGGCGGCGAACCGGGCGGAGGTGTTGTTGCGGGCCTTCTCCGAGACGCGTTCCAGGGTGCCCAGCAGGTCACGGGCATCGGTGTGCGAGACCAGTTCCTCGTCCGCGATGGCGTTCCACGCGTCGAGGGCCGGCAGTTTGGCCAGCAGGCGCATCGTGCGCCGGTAGGCGCCCGCCGCGTCGTGCGCGGCCGCCCGGCAGGTCTCCTCGTCCGCGCCGGCCACCCGGCCCGCCAGGACCAGCGAGGTGGCCAGCCGCTTGAGGTCCCACTCCCACGGACCGAAGACGGTCTCGTCGAAGTCGTTGAGGTCGATGACCAGCCGGCCGCGCGCGTCCCCGTACAGGCCGAAGTTGGCCGCGTGGGCGTCCCCGCATATCTGCGCGCCTATCCCGGTGACGGGACCGCCGGAGAGGTCGTGGGCCATCAGCCCGGCCGCCCCGCGCAGGAACGCGAAGGGGTTGGCGGCCATCCGGCCGACCCGTATCGGCGCGAGTTCGGCGACCCGCCCGACGTTGGACTCCTCCACCGCGCGCACCGCGTCCGGGCGGTCGCCCGGAGCCTCGAACCGCGCGTGCGCCGACCGGGGCACCTTCGTGCGCAGCGCCTTGCCCGCCTCCCGGGGCGAGACGGCGGGCGAACCGGCGGGCGAACCGGCGGCGGAACCGGCCCACGCACCCGCGTCGCGCGCCGCCGACCCGGCGGAGTACCGCTGAGCGAACCCCTCGACCATCGGGATCCGTACCGTCGACACCGTCGACACCGTCGACTCCGGTCCCACGCCGTGCTGCTGCGCTACCGCCGTCATGCGCCCCGCCCCCTGATCGCCATCGGATTTCGGCCCGACCGTACCTACAGCCCGGCGTCCCTGGCCAGCAGGGCCGCCTGCACCCGGTTCTCGCATTCCAGTTTCGCCAGGATCCGGCTCACGTACGTCTTCACCGTGGCCTCGCTCATGTGCAGCCGCCGCCCCGCGTCCGCGTTCGACAGCCCCTCCCCCAGCAGCGCCAGCACCCCGCGCTCGCGCTCGCTCAGTTCGGCCACCCGGCGCCGCGCCTGCTCGTCACGGCCTGCCGTCCGGCCCGACGCGATCTGGTCCACCACGTGCCGGGTCGCCGCCGGGGACAGGTACGCGTCCCCCGCCGCGGCCGCCCGTACGGCGCCGATGAGTTCGCCGGGCGCCGAGTCCTTCAGCAGGAACCCCGCTCCGCCTCCGCTCAGCGCCCGCAGCACGTTCTCCTTCTCCCCGAAGGTGGTCAGGATCAGCGCCCGCACCTCGGGTGCCGCCCGCCCGAGCTCGCCCAGTGCCGTCAGCCCGTCCATCACCGGCATCTGGATGTCGAGCAGCACCACGTCCGGGCCGTGCGCCCGGGCCAGTTCCACCGCCTCCCGGCCGTTCGCCGCCTCGGCGACGACCTCGATGTCCGCCGCCGAGGTCAGGATCATCCTGATCCCGGCCCGGATCAGCGGTTCGTCATCAGCGATCACCACGCGGATCACCTTGGCTGTCACCCCTGCTCCTACTGCTTGGCCTCGTACGCCTGCTTCTCGACGAGCTTGCCGTCCTTGAAGCAGAACCGGAAAACGCTGTCGCTGTCCCAGTCGCCGCCGCCCTCCGCGAGCAGGGCCAGACAGCTGGCACCCCGCGGAATCGGCGGCCCCTTCCGGTCGAGTCCGTCGGTCAGGATGGTGTCGCCGCTGGGCAGCCGCGACCGTACCGCGCTCTCCGGCTCGCCCACCTGGATCTCGTCGTACTCGGCCCGGCCGATCGTCGCGTCGCTCACCGAGCCCACCAGCAGCGCCACCGCGGCCCCGATCACGATCAGCAGCACCACCACGGCCGCGACCGCGATCCCGCAGCCCAGCGTCACGCCCCCGACGCGACTTCCGTTCAGCAGCTTCCGGTCGACCGCGTCCCAGTCCACCGGCCCGGCGTTTCCGCTCAGTGTCCTGGCCTGCACCTGCTGTCCGAAGTCGTCGGCGACCGCGCCCGGTCCCGCCTCCTCGGCCCCGGCCGGCTCGGTCCCGTACGGGAGCACCCCGGCCACCCGGAACCCGCCGCCCTCCGCGGTCCCCGCGTAGACCATGCCGCCGACCAGCCGGGCCCGTTCGCGCAGTCCGGTCAGCCCCTGCCCGCCGGACACCACCTCACCGGCGCCCGGGCCGGCCGCCGGTCCGTTGGCGATCTCCACCACCAGGGAGTCGTCCTCGTACCGCAGTTCCACCGTGATGGGCGCGCCCGGCGCGTGCTTGTAGGCGTTGGTCAGCGCCTCCTGCGCGATCCGGTACGCCGCGTGGTCGCACGCCGCGACCAACGGCCTGGGCTGCCCCGCGGTGGTGAGCCGTACGTCCGTCCCCGCGCTCCGTGCCGACTCCACGATCCCGGCGATGCCCGCCACCCCGCGTGCGGCGGGCTGCGCCTCTTCGACCGGCAGCGGCGCCTCCACCCCGTCCCGCAGGATGCCGACGACCTCGCGCAGCTCGTGCATGGCCGCGACCGAGGCCTGGCGCAGGACGCCCACCGCCTCGCGCTGCCGGTCGGTGAGGACCGGATCGACCTCCAGGGCGCCGGTGTGCACCGAGATCAGCGCGAGCTGGTGGCCGAGGCTGTCGTGCATGTCCTGGGCGATGCGCTGGCGTTCGCGCAGCCGGGCCTGGCCCGCGACCATCGCCCTCTCGCGCAGCAGCTGGGCGTTGCGCTCCTGGAGGGCGCGCAGCAGCGTATGGCGCTGGGACCAGTAGCGGCTGGCCAGGCCGGGCATGACCACCATGGCCAGGAACATCAGTGCGCTGAAGACGACGATCAGCACCGCGCGGCCCTGCGACCACTCCTTGACCACGCTGAGGACGACGGCCAGGGCGAAGGCCCCGGTGAAGGCGCCGAGCGCCCGTCCGACGCCGACGATGCGCCGTCCCGCCGACCAGCCGAGGGGGATCGCCACGAGGAAGGCCCCGGGCAGGTAGACGCCCACCACCGAGCCGGCCACCAGCGTGGACACCGGCAGCCGCCGCCGGAGCAGGGTCAGCACCACCACGGCCACGGCACTGGCCAGCATCCGCGCGGCGGAGCCGTTGTCGATGTCCTCGACCCCCAGCCCGATCAGCACGAGCACCCCGGCCAGCGCCAGATCCCCCGCCAGCATCCGCCGGGTCCAGGGCTCGGGCCCCTTCACCCAGTCCCATCCCGCACGCACCCTCGCCGTCACATCCACCCGCCCGACCCTAGACACCGCGCCACCACCGGGCTGCCCTCTTTCGTCGCGCCCCCCGCAACGAAAGTCTCCCGGCGCAGTCCCGCTGCTTCTCCGCTACAGGCGGCCTGCCTCCGAAGGGGAGCACCCCCCTACATCTTTCGAGGCAGCACCGTCGCCGTCGGGCCGCTCCGCCTTGTGAGCCCCGTCTCTCCTACCTAAGGTCCTGCCATGACCGAACGGAATGGATCACGCGGGGAAACCGGCGGCAGTGAAGATCGGCGGGTGGAAGAGGCGTGCAGCTACGGGAACTGAGCGCCGAGATCCGCATCCCCCTCCACGTCCTTCAGCTGTACGTACGCATGGGACTGCTCCCCGCTCTTCCCGCGTACGACGAGTCCCATGTCCGTAGGGCCGTATTGGTAAGAACGCTGCTGGACGTCGGCGGTCTTTCGTATTCCTCCGCCCGCCGCGTCGTGCAGAAGATAGACATGTCGCCGCCGCCGATCGGCGAACTGTGCGGCACCATCCAGTACGCCCTGCCCTCGGCCGGTTCGGAGGCGCAGGACCAGAATTGGGACCGGGCCCGGGAGCGTGTTCAGGCACTGGCCCTGGCACGGAACTGGCGGGTGAGTCCGGAGAATCCGGCGTGGCACACCTTGACGCAGACTCTCGTCGCGGTGGAGTGGCTCGGACACGACGACCTGCTGCGCCTCCTGGACACTTATGCGGACGCCTTGGAACCGGTGGTGGCCGCCGAGGTCCGTCTCCTGCACGAACAGCCCGATCCGGAGAGCGCGGCCGCGCACATGGTGACGGGAACCGTTCTCGGGGACGTCGCATTCTCCGCACTACGCCGCCTTATCCACGAGCACGCTTCCTCCCAAGAACCGTCCGAATGTCCGTAACCGCAACTACCGTCCAGTAAGTACCTTAAGGTTGACGCCCCTACGGTTGACGTGCATGCTGTTTGGTGATCAACGGAGCCCACTCCTTCCGAACAGAACGACCGCAAGGGGATAGGCGACTTCGGGCTACAGCAAGGGCGGGGGATCTTGCGGTACAACCCAGACGGACACGGGATCGATACACCAAACAACACAAAAGAAGAGGTGGGATTAGCAAAGTTATTCCGGCACCAGCAGCCAGAACTTCTCGAAGAATACCGAAACACCCTGATCGAGCATCACAATCCATTAGGCTCGAATCCGGAAGCATGGGCCACCTGCAGAGAACAAGCCCAGCACATTCTCGCCGAATGCCTCCGCGCGATGGAAGACGGAGCCGAGGAACCACTCGACACCCATCTCATCGCGAAAACCCGAAGGCTCAGCGGCGCCCGCATCTCGCAGGGAATCGCACCCATCCATTCGGTGCGCGCCGGGGCCCTGCTCTTCCAGGTCGCCACGAGCCACCTCATCCGGATCGCCTCGCCCCACCCCGAGGACCAGCGCTGTCTGATGAAGATGCTGCCGGTACTGCAGTCATCGATCACCCAACGGCTCGAAGCCGGCTCCACCGGGCACGACCTCTTCCTGCTCGACGTCGTACGCGATGCCACCCGGCACGGCCGTGACGGCATGGCCCGCGAGATCCACGACCGCATCGGCAGCTCCGCCAGCCTCGCCCTGCGCCAGCTGGAGCTCTACGAGCTCACCCGGCACCCGTCGGGAACGGACCCCAGGCTCGAAGCCCTGAAGCAGGCCATCCTGGAGACGCTCTACACCACGCGGGACATCGTGACGGACCTGCGGACCCGGGCGGAAGCCACCCAGTCCCTCTACGTCTCGCTCTCGGCCTTCGTCTCCGCCATGGCCATGGACGACGTACAGGTCGACATCCACGTGACCGATCCGGGCGACCTGCTGCCGGACGAACTCACCGAAGACCTCTACCTGATGCTCCGCGAATGCCTGCGCAACGCCTTCACCCACGCCCGTTCGGCGCGGATCGACATGGAGGTCCGCGTCGAGGCGGGCCGGGTCGACGCATCGGTACGGGACGACGGCACGGGCTTCGACCCACACGCCCACCGGCGGGGAAACGGGCTGTCGTCCCTGACCGAACGCACCAAACTGCTGGGCGGCCGACTCACCATCGACAGCGCTCCGGGGCAAGGGACGGCGATCGCCCTGGCCATCCCCTTCGACACGGAGAGCCATGCACACGCCAACTGAGCCGCGCCCGGCCGCCGAACCGCTCCGCATCATCGCCGTCGACGATCACTCACTGCTGCGCCGGGCCCTGTGCGAGCTGATCGAATCGGAGGACGACCTCACCGTCGTCGCCGATACGGACACCTCCGAGGGACTGGCCGACCTCGTGGAACGCACCAGACCCCACGTGGTCCTCCTCGACGTGGAAATGCCGGGTCACCACGCGCCCACCGTCGTGCGCGCCCTGACCACCCGCTTTCCCCAATTGCACGTACTGATCCTGACCATGCACAGCGACGCGCAGCTGGTACAGGAACTGCTCGCCCACGGAGCCCGCGGCTATCTGCACAAGAGCGTCCCGCGCGAATCGCTGCTCGCGGCGCTGCGGAACACCGCCTCCCGCGACCCGCACGTCACGATCGCCCTGCCGAGCAGCGGCGTTCCCACCGTCGGATTCAGCACCTCGCACCAGACCCTCTCGCCTCGGGAGCGGGAGGTGCTCACGTACGTCGCCGCCGCCCTGAGCAACCGGCAGATCGCCGTCCGGTTGCGCATCACCGAGGGCACCGTGAAGCGGCACCTGCGCAACGTATTCGAGAAACTCGGCGCGATATCACGCATCGACGCGGCGAACAAGGCAATTGATGCGCGGCTGATCAGAAGGCCCGGGCCGGAAGACCGCCCGGGTGCCGGAAGGGGATAGGACCAAAAGACTGCACAACAGGCCCGTCCGTATGCCTCTTTGAGAGTATCGGGGTTACCCCCAGCGGGTCTGACCCGGGTTGGGGCATTCGAATATATTCGAGCCATGTCGACAAAGACGCCCATAATTTCCGATGGAATTGAGCGTTCCACAAGACCGTTATCACCGTCGGCCTCACCCCTCAAATGGGTCCGGATCCTGTTGCTCTGCTTCCAGGAATCCCGGGCAGCGGTGCAGGCCATTTTCCTGATGCGCTTCCTGCTGGCCGCCACGGCCGGTGCCACGTCCTATCTGGCGCTGCCCCCCGCCCTGTTCGGCGGGGCCGGCGTCTGGCTGATGGCCGCGACGTCCGTCTACCTCTTCAACGGGGTGACGGACGTCGACGAGGACCGGGCCAACGGCTCCACCCGCCCCATCGGCCGCGGCGCGCTGTCACCCGCCGACGCCCGTCGGACCGCGCACGTGATGGCCGCCGTGGCGCTGGCCGGCGGTGCGTGGATCGGCCCCGCGATGCTCACGGCGACCGCGTGCATGCTGCTCCTCGGCTTCGTCTACTCCGCTCCCGGCATCGCCCTCAAGACCAGCACCCCCGGCACCATGGCCACCGTGATCGGCAGCGGCGCCCTCACCTACACCGCCGGCATCGTGTGTTCCGGGAGCCCCGTCTCGCCGTCGCTGATCGCGTTCTGCACCGCGATGTGCCTGTGGATGGGGCTGGTCGGGGCCGTCACGAAGGACTTCTCCGACGCCGCGGGCGACGCCCGGCACGGCCGGCGCAACTGGACGGTCCTGTGGGGGTACGCGAGGACGGCCGCCGTCGTCTCGGTGAGCGCCGTGACGGTCGCGGCGGGACTGCTGGTCTGCGCCCTCGTCCTGGACGCACCGCAGCTGCTGGTCCCCGCCTTCGTCCTGCTGGGCGGGGCGCTGGCGCTGGCGGCCGCGGCGCTCACCGGGCGGTCGGACGACTCGCGCTCCCGGCGCAGGCTGCCCTACCGGATGTTCATGGTCACGCAGTACGCGGCGCATCTCGCCGCTTTCGCCCAGCCCATCGGCTGAACGACACCCACCGGCTGAACCACAACGGGGGAATCACAGTGAGGCACAGTCAGATCCATCCCTGGGCATCCGGCCGCCCGGGCGCGCGACCCGGTGCCGCTTCCGGCACCGACACCGATGCCGCGATGCGCCACGACGGGTTCGGCATCCGCATCCTCGGCCCGCTGGAGGCGGTCAACGGCGCCTCGGCGCACCGCCCGCGCGGCCCCAAGGTCCGCAAGCTGCTCGCCCTGCTGGCCGTCCGCGCGGGGGACATCGTCGAGGTGGACACGCTCGTGGAGGAGCTGTGGGACGGATCGCCCCCGCCCACCGCGGTCAGCACGGTCCGTACGCACGTCTACCACCTGCGCCAGGAGCTGGGACGGGAACTGGGCGACACCGACGTCCGCCGCGTCATCACCACCGAGGGCACGGGGTACTCGCTGTGCCTGGCCCCCGGCCGGCTGGACCTGGAGCAGTTCACCCAGCTCTACGGACAGGCCCGCACCGACCTGCGCGCCGGCAACGCCGAAGCCGCGCTGGAGCGACTGGACACCGCGCTCGGCCTCTGGCGGGGCCGCGCACTGGCCGATGTGAGCCGGGGCCGCGTGCTGACGGGGCACGGCGCCCGCATCGAGGAACTGCGCTCGCGGGCCCAGCAGTTGTGGATCGAGGTCATCATGATCCTGGGGCGCCACGGCGAAGTCGTGCCGGAACTGCTCCGGCTGGTCGCGGTGGATCCGCTGAACGAATGGCTGCACGCCCGCCTCATAGACGCCCTGTACCGGAGCGGGCGGCGGGGCGACGCCCTGCGCGCCTTCCACCACGTACGGAACGTACTGGCCGAGGAGTTGGGCCTGGAGCCCTCCGACGACCTGCGCCGGCTCCAGCACCACATCCTGGCCGGTGGAGCGGCCGCGTGAGCATCCGGATCTGGACCGTCCCGACCGCTGACGCGGCGGCCTGGGCGCCGTACGAGGAGGCGTACGCGGTGATGGACTCCCGGGAGCGGCAGCGACTGGACCGCTTCGGCCGCGCGACCGACCGGCTGCGCTACCTGGCCGTCCACCACGTCTACCGGAGCCTGCTCGGCCGGGAACTGGGCATCCACCCGGCCGAGGTGGCCTTCCGCCGGTCCTGCGCCCGCTGCGAGAGCCCGGAGCACGGCCGGCCCGTGCCCTACGGACCGGACGGGACCACCCTGTCGGTCAGCCTGTCCCATTCGGCGGCGTACGCGGTCGTCGCGATCGGCGACAGCCCGGACGTCCCGGTCGGAGTGGACATCGAGCGGGTGCGGCCGCACATGGACTGGAGCCGCATCCCGTGCGTCCAGGGCGTGCGCACCACCCACGGCTTCGAGCAGTGGACGCGGGCCGAGGCGCTGGTGAAGGCCGCGGGCACCGGCCTGGAGGCCGACCCGCCCCGCTACACCGGCCACGCCTTCGGGCCGTGGCGCGCCGCGCTCGTACCGGGCTCGGCCCGGGACTGGTACGTCCGCAGCATCCGCTCCCCCGAGGGGTACGCCGCTTCGGTGGCGTCCGCGAGCGCGGACGCGACGGTCACCGTCGCGCAGTGGCGGCCCTGACGACCCCGACGGCTGCCGGCGCCGGCGCCGGCAAACAGAAGTAGGAGGGCGGCCCCCGGGAAGTTCCGGGGGCCGCCCTCCTGTCTCTGCCCGGCCGCGCCGCTACCGCAGCAGGACGCAGCTGGGGCTGGGTACGGAAAGCGGCGGCGCGGCCGGGGTGAGCCGGCCGGTGGCCGGGTCGAGGCGGAAGGCACTGACCGACTGCCCGGCCTGGTTGGCCGTGTACACGTACCGGTCGGAGGCGTCGAGGGCCACGTCCCGCGGCCAGCAGGTGCCCGGCGCCTTGGCGCTGACGGGCTGGGACTCGATGAGCGCGAGGCTGCGGCCCGCGTTGCCCACCCGGAAGGACTCGACGGTGTCGAGCCCCCGGTCGGCCGTGATCAGGAGCCCGCCGTCGCGCGTGAGGTGCACGGCGGAGGGGGCGTTGCGGGGGTTGATGCCGGGCGGCGCGACGGACGCGTGGGAGACCGGGCGGAGCTCTCCGGTGCCGGCGTCGTAGGACAGCACGGTGACGGTGTGCCCGAGTTCGTTGGTCACGTAGGCCAGGTCCCCCCGCGGGTGGAAGACCAGGTGCCGCGGGCCGATGCCGCTGCCGAGCCGGACCCTGCCGGCCGGGCGCAGCCCGCCGGTGGCGGAGTCGAAGTCGTAGACGTGGACGTGGTCGTCGCCCTTGTCGGGCACCAGCACCCGGCGGCCCGCGGGATCGAAGGCGATCATGTGCGGGTGCGGGCCCCGCTGCTCCTCGGGGTGCGGGCCGCGGCCGTCGTGGCGTACGACGGTCACGGCCTCGCCCAGCGATCCGTCGGCCGCCACGGGCAGGACGGCGATGTGCCCCGAGTCGTAGTTGGCCGTGAGCAGGAAGCGGCCTTCGGGATGGACCGCGAGGTGCACCGGCGCCGCACCCGCGCTGGAGCGGGGGCTCCCGAGGGGGTGGAGCCGGTCCCCGTCGATCCGGTAGGCGTGGACGGCTCCGGTGGCTCCGTCCGGGAGCTGGCTGACGGCGTAGAGCCGGGCCCCGTCGGGCGAGAGCGTGAGGAAGGAGGGGTTCTCGATCCCCCGCTGCCACCTCCTGACGTCGAGCCGGCCGTCGGCGCGCACGGCGGCGATCCCGATGCCGGGAAGGCCGGGCAGTCCGTACTCGCCGATCGTGAAGCCGCCGATGTAGGCGTGGCGGGCGTCCGGACGGGGCGCTTCGCCCGCGGCGGTGGACATGCCGGTCCAGCCGATCCCCGCGAGGGCGCCCGCCCCGGCGAGCGCGAGGAATCCACGGCGGTCGTAGGAGGAAGGGGCCGGGGCCCCTTCGCCAAGTCTGCTGGGGCGGTTCACAGTTCGGCTCCGAAGATCAGCCCGGGTGCGAGGAGTACGGCGAGCCCTCCGCCGGCCAGGGCCAGCAGGACCTGCCACCCGGTGCGCAGGTTCCTGATCCGGGCACGCCGGCGGGCCAGGGCGAGCACCGCGACCGACGCCGCCCAGGCGGGAAGCGCGATGCGCAGGCTGACCTCGCCGGTGAAGAGGAGTCCGGCGCGGGCCGTGATGCATTCGGCCGCCGAGCACCCGTCGGGCGGGTCGGACGAGGCCCCCAGGACCCCGAGCCCCAGGAAGAGCAGCGGGGCCAGGGCGGCGAGTCCGGTGGTCCACACGTAGGGCGCCAGTCCGGTGCTCCGGCGGGCACGCCGCCGGGTGACGGCGAGGGCGGCCAGGGCGGGAACCCACCCCGCCAGCACGCCGAAGAGCCCCGCGTGCGCGGCCTCCGAGAGCGCGGCCCAGCCGGCGTCCGGCCCCCAGCCGCCCCGCAGCAGTGCCAGGAGGCCGGTGGCGGCGGCGAGTCCGGCCGCGGTGTGCGCCCAGGTCCGGGCGAAGGAGGGGGCGCCGGCCCAGCCGACGAAGACGCCGGCCAGCGAAACCAGGAGCACGGGCGGGCCCGCGGTCACCCCCCAGGGCAGCGGAAACCCGGGCAGGCCGTCCCCCAGGGGCGCCGACCAGCTCCCCCAGTCGCCGAACAGGGCCGCCAGGACGGCGGTGACACAGGCGGCGACGGCCCCGGCGTGCTGCACACGGTCGGTCTCGGCCCGGGCCCGCTCGGCCCGCTCGGCCTCCGCCCGGGCCCGCTCCCGCTCGTCCTCGCCCCAGTCGTCCTCGGCCCGCTCGTGCTCGGCCGGGTCGTACTCCGCCCGATCCGCCCGCTCGGCCCCCTCGCCCCCGGTCAGGACGAGCGCCACGCCCCGGGCCCGGAACGGGGGAGGTCCGGAGACGGGGCGCGGCGCTGCCTGCGGGATCGCCGGGCCGGTGGAAGCCGGCCCGGTCGCGGCCCCGTGGGCAGCCTCGGAGGGAAGTCGGGGGACCGTCCCCTCCGAGGCGGTTCGTGGCGTCGGGCCGAGGGCGCCGGCGGCTATGGCCGCCTCCGGCTCCTCGGAACCCTTCGCAGTCGCGGGGCGCCCGGATGCGGACGCTCCGGCGGGCCGGGCCCTGGTCATCGCCCGGCCTCGGCGGCGTGGGCGGTGTCGCCGGCGCGGGCCGCGCCGACCTCCGGCGCAGGGCCCGTACGCTCCTCGGCGGCGGACTCCCGGAAGCCGTGGCGGGACCACCAGCGGGCCAGCGGCGCCGGTGCCCACCACGCCCACTTGCCCATCAGGGCCATGGTGGCGGGCACGAGCAGGCCCCGGACCACGGTCGCGTCGATGACCACCGCGATCACCAGACCGACCCCGATCATCTTCATGAACAGGATGGACGAGGTCATGAACCCGCCGACCACGACGACGAGCAGCAGCGCGGCACTGGTGATGATCTTCGCGGTGCGCTGGAGCCCGATGGCCATCGACTCGACCGGGTCGCCACTGGTCTCCCATTCCTCGCGGACCCGGGAGAGCAGGAAGACCTCGTAGTCCATGGCCAGACCGAAGGCGATCGCCACGACGAGCACGGGGAAGTTGGCGTCCACGGCGCCGATGGGTTCGAAGCCGAGCAGCCCGGAGAGGTGCCCGTCCTGGAAGATCCACTTGATGGCGCCGAAGGTGGCCAGGAGCGACAGCAGGTTCAGGATCACGGACTTCAGCGGGAGCAGCAGCGAGCCGAAGGCCAGGAAGAGCACCAGGAAGGACACGACGGCCACGAACAGGGCCATCCACGGAAGCCGTCCGCCGATCATGTCGACGATGTCCACGCGGGAGGCCGGCATTCCGGTCACCAGTGTCTTGGCGCCCTGCGGCGCCGCGGTGTCCCGGACCCCGTGCACCAGGTCCACGGCCGCGCGGGACATCGGGTCGGGCGCGTACCGCAGCGTCACCCGGGCGTCGTTGCCCGCGAAGGCCGTGGGCGTCGCGGACGTCACGCCCGCCACCCCCTCCAGCCGGTCCGCGTACGCCTCCACGGCGCTGCGGTCGGCCGGGCCGTCGAAGCGGACGACCGAGGTCATGGTCCGGCCGGGGTTGGTGTCGAAGTCGGCGGCCAGCGTCTTGCTGACGACCTTCGCGTCCCCGTTCGACGGCAGCACCCACTCGCCCGGCCGGGCCCAGTTGACGCCGAGCAGCGGTGCACCGAGGCCGACCAGGACGGCGACGATCGCCAGCGAGGACAGCAGCGGCTTGCGCATGACCGCGTGCGCGGTGCGGTACCAGCGGCCCTGCGTCAGCGGCTTCGCCGCGCCGCCCCGGCTGCCCGGCAGCGGGATCCGCCACTTGTCGATGCGGTGTCCCGTGTAGCGCAGCAGGGCCGGGAGCAGCGTCAGCGAGCCGACGACCGCGAAGGAGACCACGGCGACGGCCGCGTAGCCCATGGAGGACAGGAACCGCGAGGGGAAGAGGGCCAGGCCCGCGAAGGAGATGGCCACGGCGAGCCCGGAGAAGGCGACCGTGCGCCCGGCCGTGGCCGTCGCACGCCGGACCGCGGTGTCCACGTCGGCGCCGGCGTGCAGTTCCTCGCGGAACCGGTTGACCAGGAAGAGGGCGTAGTCGATGGCCAGGCCGAGGCCCAGGATCGTGATGACGTTGATGACGGTGCTGGAGATCTCGGTGAACATCGTCAGCACGCGCAGCACCACGAAGGATCCGAGTGCCACGAAGGTGCCGACGGCCAGCGGCAGCAGCGCGGCGACCGCGCTGCGGAAGATCAGCACCAGCAGGACGAGCAGGATCGGGATCGAGAGCATCTCGGCCCGGGCGATGTCCGAGCCGGTCAGGGCGTTGACCTGCTCCGTCATCGCGGCCACGCCGCCGAAGCGGGCGGTGACCCCGTCGGCCTCGAACTCCGACTTGATCTTCGTCAGCGCCTCGACCTGTTCCTGGTCGTTGTCGCCGGCGAACTGCACGGTCGCGTACATGCGGGTGCCGTCCCGCGACACGTAGGCGTCGGCGCCCTGGGCGCCGGGCTCCCAGAAGGAGCTCAGGCGGGCGATGCCCTCGCGCGGGACGCCGTCGAGCGCCGACCGGACGGCGCCGCCGAACTCGGCGGCGCTCTGGCCGGCGACCTTGGACTCGTAGAGGACGATCACGTCGTTGGACTCGCGCCCCAGCGGGCCTTCGAGAACCTTGTCGGCCTCGACCGACTCACTGGCCGGGTCGTCGAATCCGGCACCGCCGGTGAACGAGCCGAAGACGCCGGTACCCCACACGCCGGCGAACAGCGTGAAGACGACCGCCGCGATCACGACCCATTTGCGACGCCGCGCGGTGAATGCTCCGATGGCGGCAAACAATTTTCTCTCCCTGGCTGGTATCGCATTTGCTGAGGCTTGCTTGATACGTCCGACCCCGCGCAGGTTCGGTTCACGACTCTTTCAGAGCCGGTAATTACGCGGAATGCACATTCGGATTGTTCGCTATACCTCTTTCGACACATTCCCGGCCGCGCCCGGCACGGAAAGGGCGAGCCGGGTGGTGCGCCGACCGGTACGCCGACCGGTGCGGCGCTGCGCGAGCGAGGCGACGACTCCCACCACCAGCGACAGCCCGAGCCCCAGGGCGACCGAGTGGACCGGGTCGTCGCTGATCGCGCCGCCGAAGTAGCCCACCCCCACGGAGTACGCGGTCCATATCAGCTCCGCGAGCGCGGCCCCGGAGGCGAACCTGCCGAGGGGGTACCCGGCGGCACCCGCCGAGAGCCCGCCCAGCAACCGCCCGCTCGGCAGGAAGCGCACACCGACGACGAAGGGAATGCCGCGCCGGCGCACCTGCCCGGACATCCACTCGAAGAGCTCGCCGCGCCGCCCGCGCGCCAGGGCGCCCAGCCGGGCCCGGTCCCCGAGGAACCGGCCGCAGCGGTGTATCAGCAGGTCGCCGAGGAGCGCGCTGCCGGCCACCGACAGCACCACGAGGACGATCGACATCTCCCCGCGCGCCGCCAGCACACCGCTGGTGACCAGCAGCACGTTGTTCGGCAGCAGCGGCGGCAGCGTCGTGAGCGCCAGGATCGCGTACCCCCAGCAGGCGGCGCCCGACAGGTTCCCCGCCAGGCCGGAGGTGACGTCGACCCAGGTCACGATCGCGTTGATGTCCACGGCCTTCCCTCCATCCGTTCGACCCCGGCCTCGAAGGGTTCCGGGGCGGCCGGCACTACCTCTTTCGAGGCATGCGCCGGGTCATTGGTGAGTGATGACCCCAGGTCGGCGGGTCATTAGCGTCGGTTCGGCAGCGGACGAACGCGCCTCCACAAGAACTGTAACCTAAGGTATCGATAGATTCACTATCACCTATCACCAGCCTAGGCGGGCGCACATGACCGACGTGATGCTGTTCCTCAAGGAGTTCGCCCGGACCCGGCGGGACACGGGAGCCATCGCTCCCAGCAGTCCCTTACTGGCCCGGGCCCTCACCCGCTACGTGATCCCCAGCCCGGGCAGGCCGCGCGCCGTGCTCGAAGTCGGCCCCGGCACGGGCGCCGTGACCCGGTACATCCAGCCGGCACTGGGACCCCTCGACACCCTCGAACTGATCGAGCCCAACCCGCGGTTCACCGACCTGCTGCGGCACACCTACCGGGACGACTCGCGCATAGGCCTGCTGCCGGGCCTGGTCCAGGACCACGAACTCGGCTCGTACGACACGATCGTGTGCGGCCTGCCCTTCGCGAACTTCGAGGCCCCGGTCGTGGAGGAGATCCTCGGGCAGCTACTGGCCTCGCTGAACCCGGGCGGCACGCTGTCCTTCTTCGCGTACGCCGGAGTGCCACCCCTGCGCCGGGCCCTCACCTCGGGCGAGACGCGCGAACGCACGCTGGGAACCCAGGCGGTACTGGAACGCACGCTGCGGCGCCACCGGTTCCGCACCGAGACCGTGCTGTGGAACGTACCGCCCGCCCACGTGCACCACCTGGCCCTGGTGGCACCCGCCCCCGCACCCGCGCTCGCCTACAGCGCCTGATCCTCCACCGGGGCGGACACACGTCCGGACGCGTCCTCCTGCGCGATGCGGCGCAGGGCCGACATGGCCGCGTCGCCGAGGAGGGTGCCGAGGACGACGCCCTCCACCTTGCCGTCCACGCTGGGCACCCGGGCGAGGGCGGCCAGCTCGGCGCCGGCCAGGCGTCCGGCCACGGCCGCGTACTCGTCGAGCAGGGACAGCAGGTCGCCCCGGCCCAGGTCGCTGTAGGTCACGACGATCTGGACCAGCGCCTTCCAGCCGGGATTCTCGGGCTTGACCACCCACCCCTGGCGCCGCACCAGCTCCTCGACGGCGCGTTCGGCACCCGCCCAGTCGCCCTCCGGATTCGGCTCGGCCACGGCGCGGGTGACCGCGGACTGGGCGACGCCGAGCATGCCGTGGACCGTGCGGTCGGGCGAGTCGACCTCGGCGAGCACCTCGCGGACGGCGGCGATCGACAGACCGCCGACCTCGAGCATCGCCCGGATCAGCCTGAGCCGGTGCGCGTGCGCGTCGGAGTAGCTCACCTGGTTGGGGCTCGTCCGCTCGCCGGACGGCAACAGCCCTTCACGGGCGTAGTACTTGACCGTCGCTACCGAAACTCCGGTACTCCGCGCCAGCTCTCCGATACGCATTCGACCAGGATACTGCGTTTCCCCTCCACGTTTACCCCCCGGCCACAACAACCCGGCCGGAGACCGCCGCGTCCGCGAATTGCCCAGCTTTTATCGGTCTTGAATTTGCGCACGATCGCGCTTCCATGCCGGACTGCCAGGCTCAATCCGTACCCAAACTCCCCTCTTGGCAGCCGGCAGCCAAAGAACCGAGCCGAAGGAATCAGGTATGACCACAGAAGTGGTTCCGGAGCTTCCCTCGGAGCCCGGCGATCTCACCTACGGGCGCACCGTGGACCGCTCCCTGGTCCACCGGGCCGCCGTCTCCGAGGTCTTCGTGACCGACATCAGGCCCCTGACCGCCATGCGCGTCCGCACCGCGGTCCAACTGCCCCTGACCCACGGCTACTACAGCGACCACGTGCAGCAGCCGGCCCTCTACGACGCCCTGCTGCTCCTGGAGTCGGGCCGGCAGGCCGCGATCGCCGGATCCCACGCCCACATGGGCATGTCCCAGGGCACCACGATGATCGTCGACAGCTTCCGCATGGACCTGTACGGCCTCGCGGCGCTGAAGATCGGCTCGCAGCCGGGACGGCTGCGCATCGACACCGAGTACTCCGGCAAGGCGAACCGGCGCGGCCGGGTCCGCAAGGGCATGGTCGCCCAGCGGTACTTCATGGACGGCGTCGAGGTCGGCGACCACGAGATGGACGTGCTCTTCCTCAACCCGCACGAGAACGAAGTGCTGCGGCACGCCCAGCGCGGTACCCCGGCGCCCCTGACCTCGGACTACGGCCGCCACGCACCCGGTGACGACGGCCTCGGACAGCTGCGGCCCGAGCAGGTCGGCCGCGGCAACCCCCTCAACGTGGTGCTGTCCCGCGCCGAGCACGCGCCGGAGGCCGTCACGGCCCGGGTGACGCCCCGCTACGACAACCGCGCGCTCTTCGACCACGTCTACGACCACCTCCCGGCCATGACCCTCGTCGAGGCCGCCCGCCAGCTCGCCCTGCTCGCCACCGGCGAACCCCTGGCCACGTACGCCGTCGGCTTCGAGGCCCGGTTCGACCGGTTCGCCGAACTGGACGACACCGTCTTGGCCGAAGCGGCCCGCCCCGACGGGGGCGCACCCGGCACGGTTCCGGTGCGCTTCCTCCAGGCCGGCGCGCAGATCGCCCACGTCACCGTCACCACCGCATCCGGGAGCCAACTGTGAGTACGCGGCGCCTTGCCGTCTGGACCGACTTCGGCGGTGTGCTGACACCTCCGATCTCCCACACGATGGCCGCCTTCTGCGCGGCACAGAACCTCGACCAGCAGGTCCTCGGACAGGCCCTCGCCAAGGTCAGCGCCCGCTACGGGGCGGTCGACCCGATGGAGCCCATCGACACCCCCCTCATCACCGAAGAGGCGTGGCTCGACGAGATCTCCGCCGTACTGGAGGCCGATCACGGGATCACCGGGCGCAAGCTGACGACCCTCGCCGACACCTGGTTCGACGGCCGCGAGACCAACCACGCGTGGGTGGCCGAGCTGCGCAAGGCGCGCGAGGGCGGCGCCTTCGTCGGGATGATCTCCAACATGGTCCCGACCTGGGACGCCCACTGGCGCCGCATGGTCGACGTGGACGAGCTCTTCGAGGACGTCCTCCTCTCCTTCGAGGTCGGCCACCGCAAGCCCTCGCCCGCCATGTTCGCGCTCGCCGCGGAACGCGCCGGGGTCCCCGCCTCCGACTGCGTCCTGATCGACGACCTCGCGCACAACGTCGCGGGAGCCGAGGCCGCCGGCTGGACGGCGATCCACTTCACCGACACGAGCACGGCGGCGGAGCGGCTGAGCTCCCTGCTGTCGCCCGACCTTCGATAAGGAGCCCCATACCGTGAGCCGTTCCGTGCTCGTCACCGGCGGGAACAGAGGCATCGGCCTCGCCACTGCCCGCGCCTTCGCCGAACAGGGCGACAAGGTCACCGTCACCTACCGCACCGGCGAGCCGCCCGAAGGGCTCTTCGGTGTGCGCTGCGACGTGACGGACCCCGAGTCCGTGCGCCGCGCCGTGGAGGAGGCCCGCATCCAGCACGGGCCGATCCAGGTACTGGTCTCCAACGCCGGCATCACCCGCGACGAGCTGTTCGTCGGCATGGACGCCGAGGACTTCCGCGCCGTCATCGAGACGAACCTGCTCGCGGCGGTGGCCGTCACCAAGGAGGTCCTGCCGGACATGCTCAAGGCCCGCTGGGGCCGCATCGTCCTCGTCGCCTCGGTGAGCGCCATGTCCGGCGCCCCGGGCCAGACCAACTACGCCGCCTCCAAGGCCGGCCTGATCGGGTTCGGCCGCTCCCTCTCACGGGAGGTCGGGCGCCGCAAGGTCACCGTCAACGTGGTGACCCCGGGCCTGATCGAGACCGACATGGTCAAGGACGTCACCGGCCCGCGCCGCGAGCACCTGCTCGGCCAGACCTCCCTGTTCCGCGCGGGCGAGCCCGAAGAGGTGGCCGGCGTCGTGAAGTTCCTGGCGAGCGACGACGCCTCGTACGTCACCTCGGCCGTGGTCCCCGTCACCGGCGGCCTCGGCGTCGGCCACTGACCAACCCACATCCACCCGTCACATCCATCCGCAGGAAAGGAAACCCATGGCGAACGACAAGGTCCTCGAGATCGCCCACCAGATGGGCCGGATCTTCAACGATCTGGACGCGGAGGCCGCCCACTCGCTGGTCGCCCCCGACTTCGTCGACTACGAGGCCCCGCCCGGCACCCCCGGCGGCCCCGACGGCTACCTCGGCACCGCCCGCTGGATGAACTCCGTGTTCTCCGAGGCCGGCTGGGACCACCTCGACTCCTTCGCCGACGGCGACCGGGCCGTGATCCGGGTGCGGTTCACCGGAATCCACACCGGCAACTTCCTCGGCTTCGAGGGCACCGGCAACAAGGTCGACGTCGAGCACATCCACATCTACCGCGTCGGTGACGACGGCCTCGTCCACGAGCACTGGGCCTGCCGCCAGGACCTGTTCCTGCTGGCCCAGATCGGCGCGGTCGAACTGAAGCTGCCGCCCACGGGGACGCAGGCGTAACCCCTTCCCCGCCCCACCACTCAGGTCGCCGAACACCCCACGGGTTCGGCGGCCTGAGCGCATTTCCAGCAGCACCCGACAGACACGACAGAGAGGAACGAAGCCGTGACGAGAGCCGACCGGCCGGCGTGGGCCCTGGTGGCGACCTCGCTGCCCATGTTCATGGTCGCCGTGGACAACCTGGTGGTCACCAACGCCCTCGCCGTGATCGCGGAGGACCTGAACACCAGCCAGACCGGCCTGCAGTGGGTGGTCAACGGCTACATCCTGCCCTTCGCCGGACTCCTGCTCGCCGGCGCCGCACTCGGCGACCGGATCGGCCGGCGCCGCGTCTTCGTCTGGGGCATCGGCGTGTTCACCGCGGCCTCGGCGGCCTGCGCGCTGGCGACCTCGGCGGGGGCCCTGATGGCCGCCCGCGTCCTGCAGGGCGCCGGAGCGGCCGCGATCCTGCCGGTCTCCCTGACCCTCGCGGTCGCCGCGGTCGGCCCGGCCAAACGCGCCCTGGCGGTCGGCGTGTGGGGCGGGGTCAACGGCCTGGGCATCGCCATCGGCCCGATGGCGGGCGGCATGGTGACCCAGGGCCTGGACTGGCACTGGATCTTCTGGCTCAACGTGCCGGTGGGCCTGCTGGCGCTGCCGCTCGCCCTGTGGGCCGTACGCGAATCGACCGGTGCGGCCCGCCCCCTCGACGTGTGGGGGACCCTGCTCTCGTGCGGCACCGTCGTGGCCGCGGTCTGGTCGATCATCCAGTCCGCCGGAGAGGAGGCGTCACCGCTCCGCACGCTCTTGGGCGTCGCACTGACCGCCGTACTCGCCGCCGCCTTCACCCACCGCCAGCGCACCGCCGCGCACCCGCTCATCCCGCTCCACCTCTACCGGGTGCGGCCGTTCATGCTGAGCAACGTGCTGGCGATGGCCATGTACTTCGGCGTGTTCGGATCCATCTTCTTCCTGGCCCAGTTCCTCCAGGGCCCGATGGGCTACTCCCCGCTCGAAGCGGGCCTGCGCACCCTGCCCTGGACCGTGGCCCCGATGGTGGCCGTACCCGTGGCCAGCGCCCTGCTGGACCGGGTGGGCGGCTGGCGGCTCCAGGCGGCCGGCTGTCTGGCCCAGGCCCTCGCGCTGGCCTGGCTGGGGCTGATCGCCCGGCCGGGCGTGTCCTACGGGCCGATGGTCGTCGCCATGGTGCTCGCCGGCGTCGGCATGGGACTGGTCTTCGCGGCCAACCCCGCGACGGTGATCGGCTCCGTGAAGGAGCACGAGCACAACCTGGCGTCCGGGGTGAACAACACCATCCGCGAGTTCGGCGGCGCCCTCGGCATCGCCGTGCTCACCCTCGTGTACGTACAAGGCGGCCTCCGCAGCGCTGTGCTGACGGGGGCCGCCGTGGTGTTCGCGGGCGCCTTCGCGGGAGTTGCTATCGGGCGTACGTCAGCACGGCCCGGGTCCGTGCCAGCACCTTCTGCGTCCCCTGGCGCACGGTCAGATCGACCCGAACCGAGCCGTCTTCCCTGACCTCGGCCACCGCACCGTCGACGGTGATCTCCACACCGTCGGCGGTGTCGGGGACCACGACGGGGCGGGTGAACCGGGTTCCGTACTCCGCGAAGACGGCCTCCTCGCCCGCCCACCCGCGCAGGGCCGTCGCGGCGAGGCCCATGCTGAGCATCCCGTGGGCGATGACCCCCGGAAGCCCCACCAGGGCGGCCGTGGAGTCGGACCAGTGGATCGGGTTGTGGTCGCCGGACGCCGCCGCGTACCGGACGAGATCGGCCCGGGTCAGGCGGAAGGTGCGGGTGGGGAACGTGTCTCCTGCGGCGGTCACTTGCCGTCCTCCTCGGGCTCCGGGTCGTGCCGTGAAACGAGCGTGGACGTCGTCGTGCACACCAGCGCGTCGCCGGCCGCCTCCCGCACCTGCCCGCGCAGGGTGAGCACGTCGTTGCCGTCGACGACGGCGGCCGCGACCACCTCGACCACGACGACGAGGCGGTCCCCCGACCGGATCGGCCGCACCGCCTCGAACCGCTGGTCGCGGTGGAGGACGCGGGAGAAGTCGAAGCCGAGGCCGGGATCGTCGATCACCTGCCGCTCGGCGTGCATGGACAGCACGATGGGGAACGTGGGCGGCGCCGTCAGGCCGTCCCCGGCCTCGGCGCCCACCGCGCGCGAGAACTCCCGGATGGTCTCGCGGCCGACTTCGTAGGGCTCGCTCGGCGGGTACGTACGCCCCGCGAAGGACGTGTCGAAGGCAGATGGCATGGGGCCTCTCCTCGGAAAGCGCAGACAGATGAACGGACGGACGGGCAACACCAACGGCCGGACAGCACAGCGGCGCCCGCGCGAGGGTTCGCGGGCGCCGCTGTGAGCCGGCCGGACATCAGCGGGGTGAACGCACCACCAGGGCGGCCGCGTTGCCGTCCCACCCGACGGACGTGATGAGCGCGGTCACCGGCGTGACGGGCGGCTGCGCCTTCCACAGCGCGAGGAGACCGGCGAGCTGCATCGAGCCGCTCGCGCTGTACGTCTCTCCGAGCGCGTCGGCGATCCGCAGGGTCGCCGACGGCGCACCGCCCAGCGCGACCCGCACGCCGCGCCGTTCGACCGCTTCCAGACCGCGCTGGTGCACGGCCCCGAGGGAGACCACGTCGATCTCGCCCGGTTCGACCCCGCTGCGCTCCAGCGCACGCGAGACGGCCACGGCCAGCCCGTCGGCGTAGTCGCGCGGGTCGGGGGTGAACCGCGACTCGCACGCGAGCAGCTCGGCCAGCTCACCACCGGCCGGCCGGTCGGGCTGGACCGTGAACACCGCGGCGCCCTCGCCGAGCGCGGCGCCCTCCCGCAGCACCCCGGTACGGTGCCAGGCCCAGGCCGCCGGAGCGCTCAGCTCCTCCACGCCGCCGACCAGCAGCCGGTCCGCGCGCCCGAGCGAGAGCGCCAGCCGGGCGTGCCGGAAGGCGAGCAGGGAGGCCGTCTGGCCGCCCGCCACCGTGGCGTTGAGGCCGCGCAGTCCGTTGCGGATGGCGATCTGGCCGGTGGTGCTGTTCATCACGGTGTTCGGGAAGCGGCCCGGATTGACCAGGTACGGCTTCTCCAGGGTCAGCGTGTCGTGGAGCAGGGTGCTGTGCGTGGACACCGATCCGGTGTTCGTGGCGAGCACCACGCCCGTGCGCGCCCCGTCGACCTCGATCCCCTCGAGCACCGCCTTGCAGGAGATCAGCCCGAACGAGGTCAGGCGGTCCAGGTACTTCGTGCCCTTGCGTCCGAGGTGCTCCTTGACGTCCAGGCCCCGTACCGCGCGGACCGGCCGCGGCGGGTACTCCGCCGCGTCCTCGCCGACCGGCTCGTCGTGGGCCTCGCCACCGCCGAGCAGCCGCTCGGCCAGCGCGTCCAGCCCCAGACCGGCCGCGGAGACGACGCCCGCCGAAGCCACGTAGAGCGGTTCGACGACGGCCACCTTCCGCTCCTCGGCGGCGCCTGCCGCTGCGGCCTTGCCGGGCCCGGCGGTCGTCGCGGTCACGAAACCCTCCCCAGGATGGTGATGACGTTGTTCCCGCCGAAGGCGAAACCGTGGTTCTGCACGATGTTCAGGCGGGCCTCACGGCCGACGCCCGGCACGCAGTCGACGCCCTCGCCGAGCTCGGGGTCCGGTTCGGTGACGTGCGCGGTGGGCGGCAGGAAGTCCTGCTCCAGCGCCTTGCAGCAGGCGATCGCGCCGAAACCGGAGGCCGCGCCCATGGTGTGGCCCAGCATCGACTTGATCGAGCTGATCGGCGGTATGCGGTCGCCGAACACCTCGCGCGCCGCCGCCACTTCGGTGGCGTCGTTGGTCGGGGTGCCCGTTCCGTGCGCGCAGATGTAGTCGATCTGCTCCGGGTCCACCCCCGCCGCCTCGTGCGCGGCCCGGATGCCGGACGCGATGCTGGCCGCGTCGGGGTGCACCATGTGGGAGGCGTCGCAGTTCGCCGCGTACCCGAGCACCTCGGCGTACATGCGGGCCCCGCGCCGCTGCGCATGTTCGTACGACTCCAGCACCAGCACCGCGCCGCCCTCGCCGGTCACGATGCCCGAGCGGTCCGCGGCGAAGGGCCGCGGAACGTCCTCGGCCATGGCGCCCAGCGCGTAGAACCCGGCGTGCGTCAGCCGGTTGACGGCATCGGCGCCGCCCGCCAGCATCACGTCGGCCTCACCGCTGCGGACCAGGTCGAAGGCGTACCCGAGCGCGTAGTTGGAGGCGGAACAGGCCGTCGGGATCGTCTGCGTGTCGCCGCTCAGCAGGAGCTCGGAGCTGACCGCGTTGGCGATCCGCGCGGCCGGGGTCTGACCGGCCAGCCCGCCGTCGATCGACTCCAGTCCGCCCTGGATCCACTGCTCGGCCAGCTCCTGGACGACGGCGGACTCGCCGCTGGTCGTGCCCATGATCGCGCCGGCCCCGGCGGCTTCCAGCTGGCCCTCGTCCATCCCGGCGTCGACGATGGCCAGCCGGGCGGCCGCGGCGGCCAACAGACCGCTGCGGCCCCAGCGGGCCGGGTCGAGCCGCTTGAGGTGGTCCGCGGGATCGAAATCGAGGACCTCGCCGGCATTGCGCCGCGGAAAAGCACTCGCGTCGAAACTCTCGATCGGCCCGGTACCGCTCTCGCCCGCACGGATCGCCGCGGCGAATACATCGGCACCAATACCGACCGGAGACACCGCGCCGAGCCCGGTGATGACCACCCGGCGGTACGTTCCCGCCGCCTTGCCGGCAGTACGCGCGGGTCCCGTCTCAGCCATTCGGGTTCTCCTTGGCGTACCGCTCGACACCGTCCACCAGGAGACGCAGGTTGACGAGTTCGGTGAGGTCGGTCTTCGGAATGACCACACCCAATTCCTTCTCGATCCTGGCAACGACGGTGATGAGGGAGAGCGAGTCGCTGTCGTAGTCGTCGATGAAGTGGCCACCGTCGGTGAGCTCGCCCTCCTCCAGCTCGAGCTCTTCGTTCACGATCGCACTGACAGCCGCGTAGTAGTCGCTCACGGATGCCACGGTCTGCTGAGTCATGCGCTTGCCTCTCGTCGCCTTCGAACCGTTTCGATGAGGACCGTATGCGGGCAGGAATTGACCGAGCAAGGCCCACTCAACGAAAGAGGCAGCACATTCCCCGAAAGTGACAACGACGCGCTTCCGACCCCTTCGCCCGGGATTTGCCCGGGGTTCCATCGACGGTTTATTGGCGATTTATCAAGGGTTTATCAATATTCCAAACCCCCCTGCCAGAATCACCGGGACGGTGATATCGGGACGGCGGAAGAGGTCGAGATGAGCGGACTGCGCGGCCCACGATTGGCTTTGATTTTCCCGGGCCAGGACGCGCGGCGTCCCGGAATGGGGCGGCCCTGGGCCGACTCCCCCAGCTGGTACCTGGCCGAGCGCGCGAGCGAGGTCTCCGGACACGACGTGGCCGCCCTGCTGCTGGACCCCGTCCATGGCGCGGACCACCCGCCGCGGACGGACGGCGCCCAAATGGCCACCTTCGTACTGGAGATGGTGATCCTCGCCGATCTGAGGCGGGCCCTGCCCGCGGCCGCCCGGCCCCTCGTCTGCGCCGGCCACGACCTCGGCGAATACTCCGCCCTCGTCGCCGCCGGGATCATCGGCTTCGACGAGGGCGTGCGCCTGGTCGCCGCCCGCGGCAAGGCGATGCAGGAGGCCTCCGCCGCGGACCCCGGCACCATGGCGGCCGTGCACGGCCTCTCCCCCGAAGCCCTGGAGCGCGCCGCGGAGTCGGTGCGCGAGGCCGGCGGCCGGGTCTGGGCGGCGCACCTCGACTCGGTCCAGCAGACCGTGCTGTCGGGCGACCCGGCCTCCGTGGCCCGCTGCCGCACCCTGGCACGGGAGCTGGGGGCCGCCCGGATCCTGCCGGTCCCCCTCGGCGGCGCCTTCCACACCCCGCTGATGGCCGACGCCGCGGCGGCCTTCTCCACCACCCTCGCCGCCACCGATTTCCACCGCGGATCCGCGCCCGTCGTGGCCAACGCGGACGCGCAGCCGCACCACGGCACGGACGGCTGGCCGGGCCTGCTGGAGCGCCAGCTGACCGGCCCGGTGCGCTGGGCGGACTCGGTGCGCACGATGGCCGACGGCCTGTACTGCGACATGTTCGTGGAGGTCGGCCCCGGCCGCTCCCTCACCGCACTGGCCCGCCAGACCGCGCCTCGAGTCTCCCGGCTGACCATCGCGGAGCCGGGTCAACTGCCCGCCGTCCCGCAGACCCTCGTACGGAGCGCCGCATGAACACGACCACCAACACGCACACGCCCGCGGCCAGGACCACGGACCCGGCCGCCCACTGGGACGCGATCGTCATCGGCTCGGGCATCGGCGGCCTGGTCTGCGCGGCCTACCTCGCGGTCGGCGGCAAGCGGGTCCTGGTCGCCGAGCAGGGAGCGGTCGCGGGCGGCAACAGCCACGTGTTCCGCAGACGCCGCGCCTACGAGTTCGACGTCGGCGTGCACTACCTCGGCGACTGCGGCCCCGACGGCATCCTGCCCGCCATCCTGGACGGTCTGGGGCTCGGCGGCAGGGTCCCGTACGAGGAGATGGACCCCGACGGCTTCGACCGCATCGTGGCCGGGGGCACCACCCTCGACATGCCGGCGGACTGGAAGCGGTACCGCGAGCGGCTCCGGGAGGCCTGCCCCGAGGACGCCGCCGGGATCGACACCTTCCTGGACGTCGTGGCGGGGCTCGGCACCGAGCGCCGCGACGCCATCGTCTCCGCCGCGGACCTGCCCATGGCGGAGCTGGAGCGCCTCGCCCCGCACTCGGTGGCCTGGGGCCGGCGGACGCTGACCGAGCTCTTCGACCACTGCGCGCTCTCCACCCGCGCCCGCACCCTGCTCGCCGCACAGTCGCCCAATTACGGGATGTCGCCGGACGAGGCGACCGTCGCCACGCACGCCACCCTCATCGACCACTACGTCCGAGGTGCCTACTACCCGCAAGGGGGCGGGCAGATGCTCGCCTCGGGGCTGCTCGAAGTGATCCGCGCGCACGGCGGGGCCCTGCGGACCCGCGCCCGGGTGACCCGCATCGCGATCGAGGAGGGCCGCGTCCGCGGCGTGGAGTTCGCCGACGGCAGCGCCGCCACCGCTCCGGTGGTCGTCTCGAACGCCGACTACCGCCGCACCATGCTGGAGCTGGTCGGCGAGGACCGGCTGCCCCGGCGCCTGGCCGCCAAGACCAGGGACGCCCGGATGGCACTGCCCTGGGCCACCGTCTACGTGGCCCTGGACCGGGACATCGAGCGCCACGCCAACGTGTGGTGGTACCGCGGCGAGGACATCGGCCGCTACTACGAGGACCTCCGCTCCGGCGCCCCGTCCTCCACCACCGACTTCCTCTTCATGTCCTTCGCCTCCGGCAAGGACCACGTCGGCCGCCGCATCTGCCCGCCCGGCCACTCCAACTTCCAGCTGATGACGCTCTGCCCGCCCGGCCTCGCACGCTGGGCGTCGCCGACGGCCCGGCGGACGGCGGGACGTACCGCGACGACCCGGTGTACCGCAAGGAGAAGGAGTGGCTGACCGAGTCCGTCCTGGACGCCGCGGAGGAGGTCCTCGGCCCGTTCCGCGGCCACATCACCCACCTGGAGACGGCCACCCCGCTCACCCAGGAGCGGTACACGCTCTCCACCGGCGGCACCCCCTTCGGCATGGCGCAGTGGGGCGCCACCGGCGCCCGCCCGGACACGGCCACCCTCATCGAGGGCCTGCACATCGCCGGGGCGAACACCCGGTACGGGAACGGCATCACGGGCTCGGCCGTCAGCGGCATCGCCTGCGCCGGCCAGATCCTGGGCCGCCGCCTCATGCACGAGGTCCACTCCGGCTCGGTGCTCGGCGATCCCGCGCTGCTCCCGGAGCGCGGCCCCGACTGGGACCCCCTGACCGTGTCCCGCGGGCTGTCGCCCCGCGGGCTCGCATGAGGCTGAGCGCGGACGAACGCCGGGAGACCGTGCTGCGGGCCGCGATCGCCGAGTTCGCCACCGGCGGCTACCACGGCACCTCGACGGAGGCGATCGCACGCCGGGTCGGGGTCTCCCAGCCGTACCTGTTCCGGCTGTTCCCGACCAAGCGCGCCCTGTTCCAGGCCGCGGCGGTCCGCTCCTTCGAGCGGACCGCCGCGGTGTACGAGCTGGCCGCGGCGGAACTGCGCGGCACCGAGGCGCTGGACGCCATGGCCCGCGCCCGCGACCGCCTCCTCGCCGAGGAACCCCTCCCCCTGATGCGGCTCCAGGCCGCCGTCGCGGCGGCGGCCCTGGACGACCGCCCCTTCGCCGCCGTCCTGCGCCGCTCCTGGTGCGAGCTGTGGGACCTGGTCCGCACCTGCTCCGGCGCCGCCCCGGCCGAGGTCACCGCCTTCTTCGCCCACGAAGCCCTGGCCACCACGAGAGCGGCCATCACGGCCCCGCCCCCGGCGTAGCCGAGACCCTCGTCACCCCCGCACCCGGCGCCCGGGGCACGTCACCGGGGGCACAACGAAAGAGCCCCCGCTCCGGATCTCTCCGGAGCGAGGGCTCTTTCACATGTGCGCGAGGGGGGATTTGAACCCCCACGTCCCGAAGGACACTGGCACCTGAAGCCAGCGCGTCTGCCGTTCCGCCACTCGCGCAAAGTGACTACCAGCGGTTCTTCCCTTGCGGGCCGTTCCCCTGGCGACATCGGAACATTAGCACGTCGGAGGGGCTGGATTCACATCGCTTTTCGTGCTCTCCCGACGCCCGCCGACGACCGCCCCTCCCGCACTCGGCCGCCGGTGCGGGACACTGTCCTCGGGGCGCCCCTACGATCGCTTGTGAGGACCAACACTCATGCGCACGTGACCGATGGGGAACCACCCGAATCCGCCACGCGTGGATACGATCAGTAAGCAGTACAGGGCGACAACGACGGAGGAGGTGCCCCATGGGAGTCCTGAAGCGGTTCGAGCAGCGACTCGAAGGTCTGGTGAACGGCACCTTCGCCAAGGTCTTCAAGTCCGAGGTCCAGCCGGTGGAGATCGCGGGCGCCCTCCAGCGCGAGTGCGACAACAACGCCACCATCTGGAACCGCGAGCGGACCGTCGTCCCCAACGACTTCATCGTGGAGCTGAGCACGGGCGACTACGAGCGCCTGAGCCCCTACTCGGGCCAGCTCGGCGACGAGCTCGCGGGCCTCGTCCGCGACTACGCCAAGCAGCAGCGCTACAGCTTCATGGGCCCCATCAAGGTCCAGCTGGAGAAGGCCGACGACCTGGACACCGGGCTCTACCGGGTCCGCAGCCGCACGCTCGCCGCCAGCACCTCCCAGTCCCCCGGCCAGCCCGGTCCGGGCCAGGGACAGGGCCACCAGGCCCCCCCGGCCCAGCCCGGCGGCTACGGGTACCCCCCGGCCTCCGCGCCGCCCATGCCCGCAGGACCGCCCCCGGGCGGACCCGGCGCACGCAGGGCGGGCCCCGGCGGACCGGCTCCCGTACCTTCCGGCGGCGCCGTCCGGCGCCACTGGATCGAGATCAACGGCACCCGCCACCAGATCTCGCGCCCTACGCTCGTACTCGGCCGGAGCACCGAGGCCGACGTGCGGATCGACGACCCCGGCGTATCGCGCCGGCACTGTGAGATCCGGACCGGAACGCCCTCGACGATCCAGGATCTAGGGTCCACCAACGGCATCGTGGTGGACGGGCAGCACACCACCCGCGCTACGCTCCGCGACGGTTCACGGATCGTCGTGGGCAGCACCACCATCATTTACCGGCAAGCCGAAGGGTGAAGCGGGGGCAATGTCAGAGCTGACCCTGACGGTCATGCGGTTGGGTTTCCTGGCCGTTCTGTGGCTGTTCGTCATCGTGGCCGTTCAGGTCATCCGCAGCGATCTCTTCGGTACGAGAGTCACGCAGCGCGGTTCCCGACGCGGCGGGGGCGCTTCCGGCGCCCCGGCGGCGCAGCAGGGCCGCCAGGCCTCTGCGCCACCGCAGCAGCGCCAGCGCCGCGGTGCGCCGACCAAACTCGTCGTCTCCGAGGGCACCCTCACGGGCACCACGGTGGCCCTCGCCGGCCAGACGATCACCTTGGGCCGCGCCCACGACTCCACGATCGTGCTGGACGACGACTACGCCTCCAGCAGGCATGCCAGGATCTACCCGGACCGTGACGGTCAGTGGATCGTCGAGGATCTCGGGTCCACCAACGGCACGTATCTCGACCGGACCCGGCTGACCACCCCGACGCCCATTCCGCCGGGCGCCCCGATCCGCATCGGCAAGACCGTCATCGAGCTGCGGAAGTAGTACGAGAATGAGCGAGCGGAGCGAGCGAGCCGCAGCGGTCCGTCCCACCGGGGACACGGACCCGAGCGCGCTCCAGGCCGGAGGGTGGGCAGTGTGGCTCGAGACCGGTTGTCTTCCGAGGCAGCATGGACGTCGACAGGGCAGGTGCGCATGAGTCTGTCCCTGCGGTTCGCCGCCGGATCGCACAAGGGCATGATCCGGGAGGGCAACGAGGACTCCGGCTACGCCGGTCCCCGCCTCCTCGCGATCGCCGACGGCATGGGCGGCCAGGCCGCCGGCGAAGTCGCCAGCTCCGAGGTGATCTCCGCCCTCGTGCAGCTCGACGACGACGTCCCGGGCTCCGACATGCTCACCGCGCTCAGCACCGCGGTGCAGCGCGCCAACGACCAGTTGCGGGTCATGGTCGAGGAGGACCCCCAGCTCGAGGGCATGGGCACCACGCTCACCGCCCTGCTCTGGACGGGCCAGCGCCTCGGCCTGGTCCACGTCGGCGACTCCCGCGCCTACCTGCTCCGCGACGGCGTCCTCACGCAGATCACCCAGGACCACACCTGGGTGCAGCGCCTCGTCGACGAGGGCCGGATCACCGAAGAGGAAGCAACCACCCACCCGCAGCGCTCCCTGCTGATGAGGGCCCTGGGCAGCGGCGACATCGTCGAGCCCGACCTCTCCATCCGCGAGGTCCGGGTCGGCGACCGCTACCTGATCTGCTCCGACGGACTCTCCGGCGTGGTCTCCCACCAGACCCTGGAAGAGACCCTCGCCGACTACCACGGCCCCCGCGAGACCGTGGCCTCCCTCATCCAGCTCGCGCTGCGCGGCGGCGGCCCCGACAACATCACCTGCATCGTGGCCGACGTCCTCGACACCGACAGCGGCGACACCCTGGCCGCGCAGGTCAACGACACCCCGGTCGTCGTCGGCGCGGTCGCCGAGAACCAGCACCACCAGCTCTTCGACGGCGGCAACGCCATGCAGACGCCGGCCGGCCGCGCCTCCGGGCTCGGCCGCCAGAGCCCCCCGCCCGCCGGCGCCTTCGGCCCCCCCGGCAGCGGCGAGGCCCCGGGTTACGGCGGCTACGGCGCCCAGGGACAGGGCGGCGGAGCCGACGCGTACGGCAGCTTCGGCGACCCCGACCCGTACGACGGCGACTCCGGGTACGAGGACACGTACGACCACCCTCGCCGGCGGCGCGGCAAGGGCCGCAAGTGGACCACGCGCACGCTGACGCTGCTCGTGGTCCTCGGTGTCATCGGCGGCGGCCTGTACGCGGGCTACCGCTGGACGCAGACGCAGTTCTACGTCGGGGTCAAGGACGAGCACGTCGCGCTCTTCCGCGGGATCAGCCAGAAGCTGGGGCCGCTGGAGCTCTCCAAGGTGGAGACCGACCGCCCCGACATCGAACTGAAGTACCTGCCGCCCTTCAAGCGCAAGCAGGTCGTGGACACGATCGGCGAAAGCAGCCTCGACTCCGCCCGTACGAAGATCGACGAGCTCGGCACCCAGACCTCCGCGTGCAAGAAGGACGAGGAGCGGCGTGCCGCCGAGGCGCAGGGCAACCAAACACCCGGCCCCGTCCTGACTGCCGCCGAGCAGCAGGTCGTCGGCCTGTGCGAGAAGCAGTAGACATACGCGGGCACAGGGGGCCCGCCACACCATGAGCGTTGTCACCAACACGACCACCATCGGCGCCATCGAGGCGCCGAGCCGGCGGAACACCGAGCTCCTGCTGCTCGCCTTCGCCGTGGTCATCCCGATCTTCGCCTACGCCAACGCGGGCCTGTCGATCCACGGGAAGCTGCCCCCGGGCATGCTCACCTACGGGCTCGGCCTCGGCGTCCTGGCCGGCATCGCCCACCTCGTGGTCCGGCGCTACGCCAAGTACGCCGACCCGTTGCTGCTGCCGATCGCCACGCTCCTCAACGGGCTGGGCCTCGTCCTGATCTGGCGCCTCGACCAGTCCGAGCGCCTGCAGAACCTGGCGAAGCGGTCCTTCGGAGCCTTCTCCGAGTCCGCGCCCCGGCAGATGATGTACACCGCCCTCGCGATCGCGCTGTTCGCCGGCGTGCTGCTGGTCCTCAAGGACCACCGCGTGCTCCAGCGGTTCACGTACATCTCCATGGCCGCCTCGCTCGTGCTGCTGATCCTGCCCGTGATCCCGGGTCTGGGGGCCGACGTCTTCGGCGCCAAGATCTGGATCAGCGTCGGCGGGTTCTCCATCCAGCCCGGTGAGTTCGCGAAGATCGTCATCGCCGTCTTCTTCGCCGGCTACCTCATGGTCAAGCGCGACGCCCTGGCGCTCGCCAGCCGCCGCTTCATGGGCCTCTACCTGCCGCGCGGCCGCGACCTCGGCCCGATCCTGATGATCTGGGCGATGAGCCTGCTCGTCCTGGTCTTCGAGAACGACCTCGGCACCTCGCTGCTCTTCTTCGGCATGTTCGTGATCATGCTGTACGTGGCCACCGAGCGGACGAGCTGGATCGTCATCGGCCTCCTCATGAGCGTGGGCGGAGCCACCGTGGTCGGCGCCACCGCCAGCCACGTCAAGGCCCGCGTCACCGCCTGGCTCGACCCCTTCGCCTGCTACCAGAAGTCCGGCGCCTGCGAGCAGGTCGGCCAGTCGATCATGAGCTTCGGCTCCGGCGGGGTCCTCGGCACCGGCTGGGGTCAGGGCAACTCCGACCTCATCGGCTTCGCCGCCAACTCCGACTTCATCTTCTCCACCGTCGGCGAAGAGCTCGGGCTCGCCGGGGTCATGGCCTTCCTCCTGCTCTACGGCCTGATCATCGAGCGGGGCGTGCGCACCGCCCTCGCCGCCCGCGACCCCTTCGGCAAGCTCTTCGCGATCGGCCTCTCCGGCGCCTTCGCGCTCCAGATCTTCGTGGTCGCCGGCGGAGTCATGGGCCTCATCCCCCTGACCGGCATGACCATGCCCTTCCTCGCGTCCGGCGGCTCGTCCGTCCTCGCGAACTGGATCCTCATCGCCATCCTGATCCGGATCAGCGACACCGCACGCCGCCCTGCCCCGGCCCCGGCACCGTCCCCCGACTCCGAGATGACCCAGGTGGTCCGCCCGTCATGAACAAGCCCCTGCGCCGCATCTCGATCTTCTGCGGGCTGCTCGTCCTGGCACTGCTCGTGCGGACCAACTGGCTCCAGTACGTCAAGGCCGAGGAGCTGAGCACCCGCAAGGAGAACCGCCGGGTCCAGATCGCCCAGTACGCCACCGAGCGCGGCAACATCATCGTCGAGGGCAAGCCGATCACCCGCTCCGACGTCACCGACGGCAGCGATTACAAGTACAAGCGCGGCTACCTCAACGGCCCCCTCTGGGCACCCGTCACCGGGTACGCCTCGCAGGCCTTCGGCTCCACGCAGCTCGAATCCCTCGAGGACGGCATCCTCACCGGCAACGACGACCGGCTCTTCTTCGACCGCACCATCGGCATGTTCACCGGCGAGAAGAAGCAGGGCGGCAACGTCGTCACGACGCTCAACGCCGCCGCGCAGAAGGCCGCCTTCGACAAGCTCGGCGACAAGAAGGGCGCCGTCGCCGCAATCGACCCGCGCACCGGCGCCATCCTCGCCCTGGTCAGCACCCCCTCGTACGACCCCACGTCCTTCGCCGGCAACTCCAAGGCCGACGAGAAGGCCTGGGTCGAGCTCAAGGACAGCGAGGACAAGAAGCTGGTCAACCGCGCCCTGCGCGAGACCTACCCGCCCGGCTCCACCTTCAAGGTGGTCACCGCCGCCGCGGCCCTGGAGCACGGCGTCGTCACGGACATCAACGCGCCGACCGACACCGAGGACCCGTACATCCTGCCGGGCACCAAGACCGAGATGGTCAACCACGCCTCCGGGTGCGGGAAGGCCAGCCTCAACAAGGCACTGGAAGTGTCCTGCAACTCCGTCTTCGCCAACCTGGGCGACAAGGTGACGCGGGACAACATGGTCAAGACCGCCGAGAAGTTCGGCTTCAACAACGACAAGATCGACACCCCGGTCCGCGCCTTCGCCAGCGTCTACGACAAGACCATGAGCAGGGACGGCAACGCCCAGAGCTCGATCGGCCAGTTCAACACCGCGGCCACCCCTCTGCAGATGGCCATGGTCACCGCCGCCATCGCCAACAACGGCAAGCTGATGAAGCCGTACATGGTCGACCAGCTGCAGTCGCCCAACGTCGACGTCATCGAGAAGCACGAGCCGCAGGAAATGAGCCGGCCCCTCTCCGTGGAGAACGCGAAGAAGGTCCGGGACATGATGGTCAACGTGGTCCAGAACGGCACCGGCGGCAAGGCCAAGATCAAGGACACCGTCGTCGGCGGCAAGACCGGCACCGCGCAGCACGGCGAGGGCAACAAGAAGCGCCCGTACGCCTGGTTCATCTCCTACGCCGAGAACTCCGACGGCAGCTCGCCGGTCGCCGTGGCCGTCGTGATCGAGGACAGCGACGCGGACCGCGAGGACATCAGCGGCGGCGGCCTCGCCGCCCCGGTCGCCAAGGCCGTCATGGAAGCCGTGCTCAAGAGCAACAAGGGGTGACGGGCGGGGCCGAGCGCCACGCGAGAGCCGCAAGGGACACACAGATGTGATCCGGGTCACCGTTCCCGCCCGGATCGGAGCGTACGGTACCGGTCCGGTATCAGCCTGTGGTCGCGAACCGATCACCGACGATCGGCCGGTAGCCTTTGCGCGAACAGCACACCGCCGGACCACACACGGGTGCGGTCGGGACTGACGGAGAGGGCTGCACGTTATGGAAGAGCCGCGTCGCCTCGGCGGCCGGTACGAGCTGAGCCACGTGCTCGGCCGTGGTGGCATGGCCGAGGTCTACCTCGCCCACGACACCCGGCTCGGCCGTACCGTCGCCGTCAAGACCCTGCGCGCCGATCTCGCCCGGGACCCGTCCTTCCAGGCCAGGTTCCGCCGCGAGGCCCAGTCGGCCGCATCGCTCAACCACCCGGCGATCGTCGCCGTGTACGACACCGGCGAGGACTACGTCGACAACATCTCCATCCCGTACATCGTGATGGAGTACGTCGACGGCTCGACCCTGCGCGAGCTCCTGCACTCCGGCCGCAAGCTGCTGCCCGAGCGCACCCTGGAAATGTGCATCGGCATCCTCCAGGCGCTGGAGTACTCGCACCGCGCCGGCATCGTGCACCGCGACATCAAGCCCGCCAACGTCATGCTGACCCGCTCCGGCCAGGTCAAGGTCATGGACTTCGGCATCGCCCGCGCCATGGGCGACTCCGGCATGACCATGACGCAGACGGCCGCCGTCATCGGCACCGCCCAGTACCTCTCCCCGGAGCAGGCCAGGGGCGAGCAGGTCGACGCGCGCTCCGACCTCTACTCGGCCGGCTGCCTGCTGTACGAGCTCCTCGCCGTCCGGCCGCCGTTCATCGGGGACTCCCCGGTCGCGGTCGCCTACCAGCACGTACGGGAAGAGCCCCAGCCCCCGTCGAACTTCGACAGCGAGATCACGCCCGAGATGGACGCGATCGTGCTGAAGGCGCTGGTCAAGGACGCCGACTACCGCTACCAGTCCGCCGACGAGATGCGCGCCGACATCGAGGCCTGCCTCGACGGCCAGCCCGTCGCGGCCACCGCCTCCATGGGCGCCGCCGGCTACGGCTACCCCGACCAGGGCAACGGCTACGGACACCAGGGCTACGACCAGCCCACCACCGCCCTGCGCACCGCCGACCCGAACCAGACCTCCATGCTCCCGCCGATGCCCCCGGGCGACGGCGGGTACGGGGCCCCCGGATACACGGACCAGGGCGGCTACGACCAGAACGGCCGCGGCCGGCGTCCGCAGAAGAAGAGCAAGGCCTCCACGATCCTGCTGGTCACCGCCGGCATCCTCGTGCTGGTCGGCGCGATCCTGATCGGGCGCTCCCTCTTCAGCACCAACGCCGACAACCGGCCCGCGGTCCCCAAGCTCATCGGCGAAACCCTCGAAGCGGCGAAGGCGAACGGCACCAACGTCGGCGTCGTCGTGCAGCAGGACGGGGAGATGGCCTGCGACGTCGCCCCCAAGGGCACGGTCTGCCAGCAGGACCCGGCCGAGGGCACCAAGGTCGCCAAGAACTTCGTCGTCAAGGTGAAGATGTCCACGGGCGCGCCCAAGGTCGCCGTCCCGAATGTCATCAACCTGGCGGTCGCCGACGCGGAGAAGGCGCTCACGGAGAAGAACTTCCAGATCGAGAAGTCGCTGGTCGAGTCGGAACGGCCCGCTGGCACCGTCATCGATCAGAACCCGAAGAGCGGCGAGGCCGAAAAGGGTTCGACCATCAAGCTGACGGTGGCCAAGGAAATCTCCAAGGTGACCGTCCCGGACCTGACCGGCAAGAGCCAGGCCGACGCCTCGAAGGCCCTGCAGGCCGTCAAGCTGAAGCTCGGCAGCGTCACCGAGGTCGACGCGGCCCCCGGCACGGCCCCCAGGTCGGTCGTCAGCCAGGACCCCGGCATCGGCAGCCAGGTCGACGTCAACTCGACGGTCAACATCTCGGTCGCCAAGCCGGTCCAGCAGCTCACGGTCCCGAACCTGGTCGGCAAGACCATCAACCAGGCCAGGATGGAGCTCGCCTCCAAGGGCCTGATCTTCGGATCCGTCCTGTCGGGCTCCTCCGACGGCAAGGCACGCATCCTGAGCACGGACCCGGTGGTCGGCAGCCCGGTGGCCCCCAACTCGGTGATCAACGTGAACACGGTCCCCGACAACCAGCAGAACGGCGGCAACGACGGCGGCGGCGGCTTCATCGGAGGCCTCGGCAACTAGCCCGAGCAACACAGAGCACGCAACAGGTCCGGCCCCTCTCCACGAGAGGGGCCGGACCTGTTTTTCGTAGTACGTGTCTTCATATGTACGAAATTCGTTAGCCCGGACGGGGGTGGGGTATCGGGCTCCGCCCAGGAGGGACTGATCATGATCAACGACTCGGTGCTGCTGGAGTCCCGGACCCTGCGCACGAGCGTGCTGGAACGGACGCACGTCCTGGACAAGGTGAAGGCGCTGTCCTTGCTGCCGGACGGGATGCATGTGACGACGGCAATGGTGGCGGCCTACTACGAGGTCGGCATCAAGGCCATCCGGTCACTTGTCCTCGACCACCGCGGGGAGTTGAACGACAGCGGCTACCGGGTCTTGTCAGGTGCAGAACTGAGCTCCTTCAAGGAGCTCAGTTACATTCAGTCGCAGGCCTCGTCACTCGCGGTATTCCCCCGCCGGGCCGTCCTGAACGTCGGAATGCTCCTCAGGGACAGCGAAGTCGCACGTCAGGTGCGTACGTACCTCCTCGACGCCGAGGCCGAGGTTCGCACACGCCCTGTGGATAACCTTGTCCACAGGGCCAGTTGGGGCGAGCTCGACGAGCGGATCGACAGTCGCATCACCGACGTGCTCGGCAAGACCGTCGTGCCGATGCTGAACGTCCTGATCGAGACGTCCGGCGAACAGCGCCGCGAGTTGATCTCCCTCCGGGAGGACGTCCAGCAGATCCAGATGAAGCTCGTCGAGCACGACCTCCAGATCAGCCGGCTCCAGCGCGGCCAGGACGTGAGGGCCCTCACCGGGGTCATCGGGACCATCGACGCGATGAACTGGAAGGAGTTCGAGCTGCACGTCGCAGAGCTGCTGCGCCGCGACGGGTGCACCGACGTCGAGGTGTACGGCGGGCACGGCGGCGACCGCGGGGTCGACATCACTGCCAAGACGGCCGACGGGCGGACGGTCGCCGTGCAGTGCAAGAACTTCGCGCCCTTCCGGCACGTGCTCAGCGGCGAGATGCAGAAGTTCCTCGGGGCCTCGAAGGTCCTGCATCGGGCCGACGTGGCCCTCTACGTGGCCACCTGTGCCTTCACCCGCGAATCCCTGGCCATCGCCACCCAGGGAGGCGTCACGGCCGTCCACAGGGGCCTTCTCGAGGCCTGGAGCGCCGGAGTCCGGCTCCAGGTGCTGCGGTGACTCCGCACGGTCAGCGCAGCTCCGCCGGCGGCGTCCGCTTCGCGTCGACCTTTTCCGTGCGGACCAGCTCGCCCCACACGATGTAGCGGAACTTCGAGGTGTACACGGGCGTGCAGGTCGTCAGGGTGATGTAGCGGCCCGGTGCCGTCCGGCCCGACTCCTTGGGGACCGGGCTGATCGAGTCCACGTTGTACTTCGAGGTCTGGGTGAGGTCGGCGAAGACCTTGTACACGTACCAGGTGTCGCGGGTCTCGAAGACGACCGCGTCGCCGTTCTTCAGCTTGTCGATGTTGTGGAACTTGGCCCCGTGCCCGTCCCGGTGCGCCGCCAGTGCGAAATTGCCCGCCGGGTCCCACGGCAGCGCCGATTTCACCGGCTCCGTGTAGTACCCGGCGACCCCGTCGTTCAGGACTTCCGAGTCGGTGCCCTTCTTGACCAGCACCTCGCCGTTCTTCATCGCCGGCACGTGCAGGAAGCCGATCCCGCCCTGAGTGTCCAGCGCCCCCGGCGCCGCGGCCGCCTCCTGCGAGGGCGCCGCCCGTTCCCACTGCTCGCGCACCGCGTCCCCGCGCGCGGAGGCGTCCCGGTCGGCCAGGACGTTCGTCCACCACAGCGAGTACGCCACGAACAGTCCGAGCACCAGGCCCACCGTGATCAGGACCTCGCCCAGCAGGCTCAGGAACCCCGCGAGGGCGCTGCGGCGCGGGGGCGGTGCGACACGTGACACTGCGGATCCTCTACGGGCTTACGGGCTGGTCAGCTCGGGCGGAGCGCCCTGACTGCGGGGGCGTTCAGCGGTCATCCTGCCCCATACGATCATCCGGTAGGTGCTGGTGAACTCCGGGGTGCACGTGGTCAGCGTGATGTACCGGCCCGGGGAAGTGAAGCCCGATCCGACGGGCACCGGCTTGATGACCGAGACGTTCGACGGCGGGGTCTGAGCGAGCTGCGAACTCATCTCGTACGTGTAGTACGCGTCCCGGGTCTCCACCACGATCTTGTCCCCCGGCACCAGCCGGTTGATGTAGCGGAACGGTTCGCCGTGCGTGTTCCGGTGGCCCGCCAGCGCGAAGTTGCCCTGCGCGTCGGCCGGCATCCCGGTCGCGAGCGGCCCGTCGGCGTAGTGGCCGACCATGCCCTTGTCGAGGACCTTCGCCTTGTTCGTCCCCTCCGCGACCGGCACCTTCACGTCCAGCTTCGGGATGTACAGGATCGCGAAACCCTGCCCCGGCTCGAACGCCGCCACCGGCGGGGCGGCCGCCCCGCCCGGATCGCGGTCCCAGTTCTGGAGCAGGGAGCCGGCGGCGTCATCGGCCGTCCGGCCCGCCAGGAAGTTCGTGTACCAGAGCTGGTAGCCGACGAAGAGGAGCATCACCAGACCCAGCGTGATGAACAGCTCCCCGGCGAGCCTGCTGACGACCACGACCGGCCCGCCCGAGGCCGGCCGCCTGCGCCGCCGACCCCGGCCCCGCGTGCGCGCACGCTTCTCGGCCTCCTGTGCTGCCCTGCGTCGCGCTGCCCGGCCCTCGGTGGGCGCGGACGGCGCGAGCGACGTCACGCGACGGCCTTGCCCACCACCGGGGCGAGCCCCACCGAGCGCTCCACCGCGCCCGCGTCACCGCAGCGCACCAGCCAGTTCGCGAGCATCCGGTGGCCCCACTCGGTCAGCACGGACTCCGGGTGGAACTGCACGCCCTCGACGTCGTGCTCGCGGTGGCGCAGGCCCATGATGATCCCGTCCTCGGTCCGCGCCGTGACCTCCAGCGTGTCCGGGAGGGTCGGGGGCTCGGCCGCGAGGGAGTGGTACCGGGTCGCGGTGAAGGGCGAGGGCAGTCCCTCGAAGACGCCGAGGCCCTCGTGGACCACCGGCGAGGTCTTGCCGTGCAGCAGTTCCGGAGCCCGGCCGACGACCCCTCCGTAGGCGACGGCCATCGACTGCATGCCGAGGCAGACGCCGAAGACCGGTACGCCCGTATCCGCGCAGTGGCGGACCATGTCCACGCAGATGCCGGCCTCTTCCGGCGTCCCCGGGCCCGGGGACAGCAGGACGCCGTCGAAGCCGTCCTGGGCGTGGGCGAGCTCGACCTCGTCGTTGCGCAGCACCTCGCACTCGGCGCCGAGCTGATAGAGGTACTGGACCAGGTTGAAGACAAAGCTGTCGTAGTTGTCGACAACCAGAATGCGCGCGCTCACGGAGTCGCTCCCGATCCCTCGTCCACCGTCACATCGTTGAACGGAAGCAGCGGCTCGGCCCACGGGAAGACGTACTGGAACAGCACGAACACCACCGCGAGCACCAGCACGAGGGAGATCGCAACGCGTACCCACGCGTTGCCCGGCAAATGCCGCCAGATCCAGCCGTACATGCCGCCTGTGTCCTTTTCGTCCACGATCGTTCAACGCACCGCAGGGGCGGTACGTCCACAGCCTAAAGCCACCCGCCCGGCGCGGAGGGTCACCTTGCCAAACCCTCCGGTGAGCCCTGTGCGAGGGTCCGGATACCGGTCAGTTCGGCCCAGACCACCAGCCGGTGGCTGTGGCCCCATTCCGGGTCGCAGGTGGTCAGCGTCAGGTACTTGCCCAGCGCCGTGAAGGGCGAGCGGCTCGGTACCGGATCGACCACGCCGACCTCCGTGGGGAGCGTGCGCAGCGGCTCCGCGCGGACGGTGTACGTGTACCAGCCGGTGGCGTCCTTGAGGATCACGAGGTCGCCGGGGCGCAGCTTGGGGATGTCCTTGAAGGGGTCCCCGTACGTGCGCCGGTGGCCGGCCACCGCGAAGTTCCCGGTGCCGCCGAGCCTGGCCGTGCCGGCGTAGTGGCCCAGGCCCTTCTTCAGCAGCTCGGTGCCCGTGCCCTCCAGGACGGGCTTGTTCCAGTCGGGGCCGAAGCGCGGGACGTACATCTCGGCGAAGGCCCGGCCCGGCGGGTACGTGCCGGGCTCCGGGGCGGCCGGGGGCGACGCGGCCGCCGACGGCGCGGGGGCGGGCTGCGGGGCGGCCGCCGGCGCCGCGGACCAGCGGTCGCGCATGCGGGCCATCTCCCCGTCCATGGCCTGGTCGGCCTTGACCCCGGTCCACAGCAGGACGTAGGCCACGAAGAGCACGATGAGCGAGCCCGCGGTCAGGCACACCTCGCTGAACGTCCGTACCAGCAGGCGCAGTACGACGTCACGGGGTGGCGGACTCCAGCGGCTTCGCATAGTGGAGGTCCACTGTGCCGGAGTAGCCCGGCAGTGTCAGCGCCTTGTGCTCGTCCACTTTCCAGCCGAGCCCGTACGCGTTCACGTACAGCTGGTAGTTCTGCAGCGCCGGGGAGGCCGCGAGGGCCTTCTTCAGCGCGCCGGGGTCGCCGACGGCCGTCACCTTGTACGGGGGCGAGTACACGCGGCCCTGGAGGATCAAGGTGTTGCCCACGCAGCGCACGGCGCTGGTGGAGATCAGGCGCTGGTCCATGACCTGGATGCCCTCGGCTCCGCCCTGCCAGAGGGCGTTGACCACGGCCTGGAGGTCCTGCTGGTGGATCACCAGGTCGTTGGGCTGCGGTTCGGGCACGTTGGGGATGCGGGCCGTGGCGTTCGGGGGCGCGTCGTTCAGGGTGACCGTCACGGCCTTGCCGGTGAGTTCCTCGGTGCCGGAGGCGGCGCGCAGGGCGGCCAGTTTGGCGTCCTCGGCCTTGGTGCTCCCGTTGTCGCGTTCGGCGAGGGCGTCGACCTGGCCGCGTGCGGTGGCGGTGCTCTTCTCCAGCTCCAGATTGCTCTGGCTGCGCTCCTGGATCAGGTCGGACAGCTTGAGGAGCGAGGCGTCCGTCCGGATGTTCGTACCCTTGGAAGTGTTGAAGCTGGTGACGAAGATCAAGCCGGCCAGGGCGAAAACGGCGGCCGTGAGCAGCCGGACCGGTCTGGCACGGCGACGGGGACCCGCGGAGGAGTCGTCGGAATTGCTCAACGTACCCTTCTCCTTCAACGCCACAGGTCCACTACGCTAACGGACGCCCGGGGCAGGCCAGGTCCCCAGCCCATCGACAGGAGAGCCCCTCGTGCCGAAGTCACGTATCCGCAAGAAGGACGACTACACGCCGCCCCCCACGCGGACGCCGCAGTCGATCAAGCTGACGAACCGCAACTGGGTCGCCCCGGTCATGCTGGCGTTCTTCTTGGTCGGTCTGGCATGGATCGTCGTTTTCTATCTGTCCGAGACCCAGCTTCCGATCGAAGCTCTCGGAAATTGGAACATTGTGGTCGGATTCGGCTTCATTGCGGCAGGATTCGGCGTCTCCACGCAGTGGAAGTAGCCCGGCTCCGCAAGCTCTCCCCATGAGTTATCCACAGCGTCATCCACACCTGAGGAAAAGACAGAAGATCTGTGGATAACTCTGTGGAGAGTTGACGCCGGTGTGATCAGGTGAGTACGGAAAGTTCGGCCGTACGGATCGCGATCAGGGCTGTGGCCAGCAAGAACACCGCCACACAGGTGCCCCACTGGACGAATTTGCGATTCCGCGCGCCGTGACCCGTGGCGGGCCACAACACACCCAGACCCAGCAGCGAACCGGTGACCAGACCACCGATATGGCCCTGCCACGACAGGTTCATCCACGGTGTGAAAGTCAGCACCAGCATGAGCACCGCCACGGCGATCAGCGGGCCCACTTCGTCCCGGGTCCGGCGTGCCAGCACGATGGCGGCGCCCAGTAGGCCGAAGATGGCCCCCGAAGCTCCGTACGTCGGAGTGTTCTCGGGGGTCAGCAGATAGATCAGCGCGCTGGCGCCCCATGCCGACAGCAGGTACACGGTGAGGTAGCGGGCCCGGCCGAGCGCCGGCTCCAGCATTCCGCCGAGGAACCACAGGCCGAGCATGTTGCCGAGGACGTGCCACCAGTCGACGTGCAGGAACGCCGAGGTCAGCAGCCGGTAGTACTCGCCCGTGGCGACGCCTTCGGGCGGTCCGCCCAGCTGCTCGCTGTACGAGCCGATCAACACCAGATGGATCGCCAGCGCGGGAAAGACGAGGGTGGCGAAGTACACCGCCACGTTGATCCCGATCAGGATCTTGGTGACCAGGTACGGATCGGCCGCCACCACCCCGCCCGCGATCGTGCGCGGGGCGTTGGCGGCGCGGCCGTGGCCCGTTCCCGAGCCCCCGCGGACGCACTCGGGGCACTGGAAGCCGACCGAGGCGCTGATCATGCAGTCGGGGCAGATCGGCCGCTCACAGCGCGTACAGCTGATCCCGGTCTCGCGGTCCGGGTGCCGGTAGCAGCCCGGAAGACGGTCGGTGTCCATCGGTCCCCTCGGTCGGCGGCGGGGCGGGCGGATCCGCCCGCGCCCGTCCGGTACGTATCGAGGACGGACGGGCGGGACTGAAAGGTTCCCTGCGGTCAGCCGCGCTTCTCGATGACGACGGACTGGATGATCACGTCGTCGAGGGGGCGCTCGGTGCGCGGGTTGGTGGGACCCGCGGCAATGGCGTCGACGATCTTCTGGCTGGCCTTGTCGCCGATCTCGCCGAAGATGGTGTGCTTGCGCGTCAGCCAGGCGGTGGGGGCGACGGTGATGAAGAACTGCGAGCCGTTGGTGCCCGGGCCGGCGTTCGCCATGGCGACCAGGTAGGGCTTGGTGAAGGCCAGGTCGGGGTGGAACTCGTCGGCGAACTGGTAGCCGGGGCCGCCGGTGCCGTTGCCCAGCGGGTCGCCGCCCTGGATCATGAACCCGCTGATGACCCGGTGGAAGACGGTGCCGTCGTAGAGCGGGTCCGTGGTCTTCTGGCCGTCCGTGGGACGCGTCCACTCACGCTCACCGGTGGCGAGTTCGACGAAGTTCCGCACGGTCTTCGGAGCGAAGTTCGGCAGAAGCTCGATCTCGATGTCGCCGTGGTTGGTCTTCAGGGTGGCGTAGAGCTTCTCGGCCACGGATCTGCCTTCCTCTCGTCGTCACTGTCGGTTTCAGATCCTCGCACGGAGGGCTGCACAGGACGGAAATCCTCCACCCGTATGCCCTGTCGCGCATGCCGGTCGGCGGTATGGGAGGCATGATCCGACAAAGGGTGGAAAGGTGAACTGTGTCCGCCACCGAGGAGGAGGATCCCGTGACCCGCAAGGAAAGCGTGCGTCTGGCAGCATCAAGTGCCAGGGATACGGCGCGGCACGCAGCGGAAGTGGTGGCGCCGTACGCGGAATCCGCCAAGCACGCTGCGGTGCATTACGCCCACGAAGCAAATGAACGGCTTGCGCCGAAGGTGTCGTACGCGGCCGGCGAGGCTGCCAAACAAGCCCGCCAGACGTACGACTGCCACGTACAGCCCCGGATCAAATCGGCGCGCTCCCATGTGCCGCCGAACGTCGACCGGGCGGCGTCCAACGCCATGAAGCAGACCCGCCTGGCGGCCCGGAGCGCGGTGGACTACACGCAGCCGCGGCTGGAGAGTGCCCTCGCGGCGGCCCAGCCGATGGCCGAGGAGGCCGCATCCCGGTCGACGGCGGCGCTGGCGGCGCTGCGCGGCCAGGTGTCGGCCAAGGAGGTCCAGAAGCTCGTACGGCGCCACGAGCGGCGTGCGCGCTGCGGCCGCCTGTTCAAGGGCGTGGCGGTGGTCGGCGTCCTGGCCGGCGGGGCCTTCGCCGCGTGGAAGTGGTGGGACCAGCAGTCGAACCCGGACTGGCTCGTCGAGCCGCCGGCCGCGACCGAGCTGTCGGCGCGGGAGGCGGAGGCTCCGGCCCCCTACGACGAGGAGCTGGCCGAGAAGGAGCGCGAGGCGAGGAATTCCGTGTCCAGTCTGGAAGCGGAAGCCGAGGCCGCGCAGGAGCGGATCGACGCGGAAGACGCGAAGCGCAAGCACCGCTGAGGAACGCGGAACGAGAGCGGGGCCCGGATCCTTTTCCAGGATCCGGGCCCCGCTCTCGTTGCGCTCCGCTCAGTTGGGGAGGGTGAGCTTCATCCCCGGGTGGATCATGTCGGGGTTCGAGCCGATGACTCCCTTGTTCATGGCGTAGAGCTCGCGCCAGCGGCCCTCGTTGCCGAGCTCGCGGCGGGCGATCGCGGAGAGCGAGTCGCCCGAGCGGACGGTGTACGTGCGCTGCGCCTTGGGCGCCGGCTTCGGCATCGGCGCCGCGGGCACCGCCTTGTGCGCGGCGGAGGCCGGCGTGGGCGTGTGCGGGGCGGGCCGTGCGACCGGGGGCGCCGGTGCGGCCTTGGGCGGCGCCGCGGCCGCCATGCGTTCGGCGGCCGCCTTGGTCGCCGATGCCGCGTCGGTGTACTTGGTCCCGGTGTCGCCGGGCATCGCCGACGGCGGCGCCGGGGCGTCCGCGGCCTGCTGTTGCACCTGCTCAGCCGCCTTTTGGGCGGCCTTCTCGGCTTGTTCCTTCTTCTTGTCGGACCTCATGAAGTCGAACAGTCCCATGTGCGTACGCCTCCGGCATGGTGGTGCCCCCCTGGGCTGAGTGCCTTGTTCCACTCTCTGCCAGAAGGTCCGGGACGGCCCTGTGACTGGGCCATCCGGGGGATACCGTCGGCTACTGGCGAGCCCTCCGGGCCGGCCGCGGGCTCTCCGACGGGGTCTCCAGATCGCCCTTGACCAGCAGGTTCAGTACGCGGAGCACGGCCTCGCGGTCCGCGTCGGCGAGGGAGCCGAGGGCGTCGGCGTGCACCTGGTCGACGATGCGGCTGCTCTCCTGCGCCAGGGCCGCGCCCTTCTCCGTGACGACGATGACGCGGGCCCGGCGGTCCGTGCTGGACTGCCGCCGCTCGGCCAGTCCGGCCTTCTCCAGGGCGTCGACGGTGACGACCATCGTCGTCTTGTCCATGCCCCCGATCTCGGCGAGCTGGATCTGCGTCCGCTCCTCCCCCAGCGCGTGCACCAGCACGCAGTGCATCCGTGCCGTGAGCCCGATCCGGTCGAGTGCCACCGCCATCCGGGTGCGCAGGACGTGGCTGGTGTGGTCCAGGAGGAAGGAGAGGTCCGGCTCGTTCTGCGCGGGTGCCATGGCTGTCATGTCCGCCAGTCTAGCAATTCAGTCTCCAACAGACCGTCCGCAACAGAACTATCTGATACGGTCTTATCAAGTCAGCCCGCCGATCACCGACTGGGGACACAGATGCCTGCCACCGCTCCCGCCACCTCCGCTCCCGTCACCTCCGCTCCCGCCTCCCCCGCCTCCCCCGCCTCCCCGGCCGCACCGCGCGGGCTGCGTTCCCGCTGGACCGCCCTCGGGGTGCTGTCCACCGGCGTCCTGATGACCGTCCTCGACGGCAGCATCGTCACCGTCGCGATGCCGGCCATCCAGAAGGACCTGGGCTTCACACCCGCCGGACTCAGCTGGGTCGTCAACGCCTACCTGATCGCCTTCGGCAGCCTGCTGCTCCTCGCCGGCCGGCTCGGCGACCTCATCGGCCGCAAGCGGATGTTCCTGGCCGGGACCGGCGTCTTCACCGGAGCCTCCCTGCTCGCCGGATTCGCCGGCTCGCCCGAGGTGCTGATCGCCGCCCGGTTCCTGCAGGGGCTGGGCAGCGCCGTGGCCGCCGCCGTCAGCCTGGGCATCCTCATCACGCTGTTCACCGAACCGCGCGAGCGGGCCAAGGCCATCGCCGTCTTCTCCTTCACCGGCGCGGCAGGAGCCTCCCTGGGCCAGGTGCTCGGCGGGGTCCTGACCGATGCCCTGGACTGGCACTGGATCTTCTTCATCAACCTGCCCATAGGGCTCGCCGCCCTCGCACTGGCCCTGCCCGCGCTCCCCGCCGATCGGGGCCTGGGGCTGCGCGCCGGGGCCGACGTCCTCGGCGCCCTCCTGGTCACCGCGGGCCTGATGCTCGGCATCTTCACCGTCGTCGAGGTGGAGCGCTACGGCTGGGTCTCCGCCCACACCCTCGGCCTCGGCACGCTCTCGGTCGCCCTGCTCGCCGGCTTCACCGCACGCCAGGCCAGGACCCGCACCCCGCTGGTACCGCTGCGGATCTTCCGCTCGCGGACCGTGGTCGGCGCGAACCTGGTCCAGATGCTGATGGTGGCCGCGCTGTTCTCCTTCCAGGTCCTGGTCGCCCTGTACCTCCAGAACGTGCTCGGCTACGGAGCCGCCGAGACCGGCCTGGCCATGCTCCCGGCGGCCGTGGTCATCGGCGGGGTCTCCCTCTTCGCCTCGGCCCCGCTGAACGCCCGCTTCGGCGAACGGGCCGTCCTGCTCGCCGGACTCGCCCTGCTCGTGGCAGCCCTGGGCCTGCTGACCCGGCTCCCGGTCCGCGCCGACTACGTCACCGACCTGCTCCCCGTGATGCTGCTGGCCGCCGGCTTCGGCCTGGCCCTGCCCGCCCTCACCGCACTCGGGATGTCCGGCGCCGACGAGCAGGACGCGGGCCTCGCCTCGGGCCTGTTCAACACCACCCAGCAGATCGGCATGGCCCTCGGCGTCGCCGTCCTCTCCACCTTGGCCGCCGCCCGCACCGACTCGGCGCTCGCCACCGGCCTCGACCGCGCCGCGGCCCTGACCTCCGGCTACCACCTGGCCTTCGGCATCGGAGCCGGGCTGATGCTCACGGCGCTCGTGGTGGCGGCGACCCTGCTGCGGACCGGCCCGCGCCGGTGACTGCTGCCCGATGACTCCTGCCCGATGTTTCACGTGAAACATCGGGCAGGAGCAGGTCGGGCCGAGGCCTACTTCACGAAGAGGCCGTTGAGCGTCCCGTAGTCGACCGCCCCTTCGAGGGCCCCGTACGTCCCCTGCTCCAGCACCTCCACCGCCGCGGCGCGGGCCGCCGTGTACGCCGCCTGCGCCACGCCGGTCCCGACACTGACCCGGCGCACCCCGGCCTTCGCCAGCTCGGCGACGGACGGACCGCCCGGCCCTGCCATGGCGTTGACCGGCAGCGGGCCCCGCGCGATCTCGCCCAGGGCGTCCAGGTCCAGCAGCCCCGGCACGAAGATCCCGTCGGCCCCGGCAGCCGCGTACGCCTCCACCCGCGCCAGTACGTCGGCAAGGCGGCCGGACTCCTCACCGATCCCGAACAGGAAGACGTCGGTACGGGCGTTGATCACCAGCTCCGGCAGCCCGGCCGCGGTGGCCGCCGCACGGGCGGCGCGGATCCGTTCGGCCTGCTCCGCGGCGGTGTGGAGCGTACCGTCGGCCGCTTTCGAGTCCTCCAGGTTGATCCCGACGGCGCCCACCGCCACCACCTCGCGCACGGTGGCCGCGACGTCCTCGTAGCCGCCCTCGATGTCCACGGTGACCGGGACGTCCACCGCCGCCACGATCCGCGCGGCCGCCGCCAGCATCTCCGCCTTCGTGGCGTGCTGCCCGTCCCCTCGGCCGATCGACCAGGCCACGCCCCCGCTGGTGGTGGCGATGGCCGCCGCTCCGGCCGACTCGATCACCGCCGCGCTGCCCGCGTCCCAGGCATTGGGCAGGACGAGCAGCGTCTCGCCCAGTTCCCGCAGCCGCAGGGCCTTCTCGGTGCTCTTCGCTTCCACGGTCATGCGAACTCTCCTCAGCGGTACGGCTTCTAAAGACATGTCACATCAATCTCCGGACAGGGGACTCTAACCGGGGAGTGCGCTGGTCATCCGGCGGTTTTACGACCGGTGCCTGTTACCCGGCCATGACAGGAATCCCGCCTTCCGGCCGATCAAGATCCGTAGATTCCTCATCAGCAGCCCCGCAGACCTGACCGGACGAAACCCCGACAGCGACACCGCGGCATGCGACTCTCCGCCTTCCCCGACCATGCTCCAAGGAGTCGTAATGCAGCTCGGCAAGGGCAAGATCGCGGTGCTGCGCAACAAGTCCGAGGGCCCCGAGGTCTGGATCCGCGCCGGCGTCGACGCGTCGCAGGGCGCCGCCCACTGGGCCGGCCGCGTCCTGGCCAAGCTCGACCTCACCCACCCCCTCGCCGTGCTCGACGGCGTCCAGTACAAGCTCACGAACAACGGCGAGGGATTCGACATCCGCGTGCTGGGCGAGGGCGCCTCGACCTTCCAGCTGATGCCGAAGGCGGAGCCCGCCACCAAGCCGTCCGCCAAGCCCTCCGCGAAGCCCGCCACCAAGCCGGCCGCCAAGCCCGCCACGGACGCGAAGCCGCAGACGGTCGTCGTCCCCAAGGGCCCGGTCGCCGCGGGCGCCGAGCTCGCCCCTCAGGACGACGTCGACACCGCGGCCGTCGGCGCCGGCCTCGTCGCGCTGTTCGCCGGCCTCGCCACCGCCCTGACGTTCCGCGCCCGAAAGGCCCGTACCCGCGCCTGACCCTCAGACCTCTGACCCTCAGACCCCTGATCCTCAGACCCCCGACCCGAGCTCTGAGACCCGAGAGCCCCCTCGATCCCGCACTCCCGCGGGGCCGAGGGGGCTCTCCTCATGCCGTCGCCGCTCGGGCCGGAGCAGCGTCCGGGACCGGCCATGGCCGGGCGCGGAAGGCCGGAATCCATTGTCCGGAAGTCCGCCGCAGGGAAATCTCCTCTCTTGTGAACCGCGCCAAGGTTGGAGAGACCATGCAGTCCCCGCTCATACGTTCCTTCTCGCAGCTCGACACCCTGGACCCGAACCGTCCGGTCGTCACCCTGTTCAGCGGTGGCCTCGACAGTTCCTACCTGCTGCTGCGCCTGCGCCGCATGGGCGTCCGCGACGTGCACGCCGTCAGCGTCGACATCGGCGAGGACGAGTCGAGCCAGTACAAGCGTCAGGTGGCGGAGGCGCTCGGCGCGACCATCCACATCCTCGACCGGCGCGAGGAGTTCGCCGGCCAGTACGTCGCCCCCGCGATCGCCGCCCAGGCCGTGTACCTCGGCATCCACCCGGTCAGCTCCACCCTCAGCCGCCCGCTCATCGCCCGCAGCGCGGTGGACCTGGCCCGCGCCCTCGGCGCCCAGACCGTCCTGCACACCGCGAACCGCTCGCAGAACACCCTGCGCCGGCTCAACGGTGCGCTGACCCTGCTCGGCTGGGAGGGCAGCTTCGGCAGCCCGTACGACCTGGACCCGGTCACCCGTGAGGAGAAGCTGGTCGAGCTGCGCTCCGCGGGGATCGACCTGCTCGCCGGCCGGATCGTCAGCGGCGACTCCAACCTGTGGTGCCGCGAGTTCGAGTCCGGGATCCTCGACGACCCGGAGCGCCACGCGGTCCCGGAGGACATGTACACCTGGAGCCGCCCCACCGCCCTGCCCGGCGACTCCGAGACCCTGACCGTCTCCATCGAGCGCGGGCTCCCGGTCGCCGTCGACGGGGTGCCGATGCCGCTCACCGACCTGATCGACCAGCTCAACCACCGCGTGGGCGCCTACGGTCTAGGCCGCTACTCCGGCCTGGAGCACCTGGACCACGGCGAGAAGGTGCTGGAGATCCGCGAGATGCCCGGCGCCTACCTGCTGCTGAGCAGCTACCGGCACGTCGAGAGCGCCTGCCTGGACGCCGAACTCATCCGGGAGAAGCGCCACTTGGAGCAGGTCTGGGTGCGCGAGGCGCTGGAAGGCCGCTGGTTCGGCGACCTCCGCCTCACCGTCCAGGCGTTCATGGACACCTGCGCCGCCCGCACCACCGGCTCGGTGACCTGGCGACTGCGGACCGGCGGGGCGGACACCCGGGCCATCAACGCCCTCAAGCCGCTGTACCTGCGGGACCGCGAGGCCTGGGAGGAGCGGGCGATCGAAGCCGAGTCCGCGCCGTTCGCCCGCGCCGACTCCCTGCTCACGGCCGTCTGAGCCCCTTCCCCCGGACCGATCCCCGTACGGATCCCCGAACCGATCCCCGTACGGATCCCCGTACCGACCGTTCTTCCTCGTTTCCACGGAGCACTTCCATGACCACTGCCGCTTCCACCACGCACCCCGTCGCGCTCGACGCCACCGCCGCCCTCGCCGGACCCGGCGGGCACCTGATGCCCTCCCGGGCCCTCTCCGACCTGGTCGACGCCGACGCCTCCGACTGGGCCCGCTTCGCCGCCCACTGGGACGAGCTGACGCTCGACACCCACATGGCCGACGGCGGCACCTACCGCTTCCGCCGCTACGGCCAGTTCGAGCTCGACGCGGACTCCGGCGAGCTCAGCCTGCTCCCCCACGAGCCCTACCGCCAGGAAACCGACGTCAACCCCCTCAACGGCGGTGTGGAGCGCGTCTTCGACCCGCTGACCGGCGCCTTCGTGGGCGACCAGCTCCTGCGGTCGGTGCTGGTCGAACTGGGCCGGATCTTCACGGCGGTCGACGGTACGAAGACCTGGAACATCAAGCTCCACCCGTACCGGATCATCGCCTCCGCCGACCAGGAGGGGCAGCCGGCCCCCGAGGGCCGCCACCGGGACGGCGTCACCTTCATCACCTCGCTGATGATCGGCCGGACCAACGTCACCGGCGGCGAGAGCGGCGTCTACACCGACGCCGGCGAGCACCTGCTCACCACCACCCTGACCGAGCCCGGCGACCTCCTGCTCGGCGACGACCGCCGGACCCTGCACTCGGTGACCGGGCTCCAGCCCGTCGACCCCGAGACCGCGGCCCACCGCGACGTCCTGGTGATCGCCTACACCGCCCGCTGAGCCCGCCCCCCGCGCTCCGCCCTCCCCCACACCCCGTAGGAGTAGTCCCGATGACCGCCACCGCCACCGCCCGGGCCCGCCGCGCCTGGCTGACCGATCTGCCCGTACTGCTGGTCGCAGTGGTGTGGGGATCGAGCTACCTGGCCGCCAAGGGCGTCACCACCACCCAGACCGTGCTGGCCGTGCTGGTGCTGCGGTTCGCGGTGGCGCTGCCCGTGCTCGTCATCGCCGGGTGGCGCAAGCTCCGCGCCCTCAGCGGGACGCAGGTGCGCGGCGCGGGCGTCCTCGGGCTGATCCTCGCCGGGATCTTCCTGCTGGAGACCTACGGGGTGGTGCACACCTCGGCGACCAACGCCGGGCTCATCATCAGCCTCACGATGATCTTCACCCCGATCGCGGAGAGCCGGATCCGCGGGACCGCGCTGCCGCGGCCGTTCATGGCGGCGGCCGGGCTGTCGGTGGCGGGCGTCCTGCTGCTGACCCAGGGGGCCGGCTTCACCGCGCCCTCCCTCGGCGACCTGCTGATGCTGGGCGCGGCCCTGGCCCGTACCGTCCACGTCCTCGCGATGTCGCGGATGAAGTCGGTCCGGGGCGCGGACTCGATGTCGATGACCACGCTCCAACTCGGCAGCGCGGTCACGGTGTTCGCCCTGCTGTCCTTCGCTCCGGGCACCGGCGGCACCCCGTGGGCGGCCGCCGCAGCATTCGACGTCTCCGACTGGCTCTGGCTGGTCTACCTGTCCGTGTTCTGCACGCTCTTCGCCTTCTTCACGCAGATGTGGGCCGTCCGCAAGACCTCGCCCTCGCGGGTCAGCCTCCTGCTGGGCACCGAGCCCGTGTGGGCCGCCGTGTTCGGCATCGCACTGGCCGGGGACCGGCCCGGACTGCTCGGCCTGGCGGGCGCGCTGCTGGTCCTCGCGGGCACCGCCTGGGGCCGCACGGCCGCCGCCGGCCCGGCCGGCGAGGCCACGACCGAGGCCACTGCCGAGGCCGTGACCGAGACCGAGGCCACCGCCTCAGTCGTCGAGCCAGCCCAGCCGGACCGCGCACACCCCGGCCTGGAACCGGCTGGCCGCGCCTAGCCGTTCGGTCAGCTCGGAGACGAGACGGCGGACCGTGCGCTCGGACACCCCGAGCTTGCGGGCCATCGTCTCGTCCGTCAGTCCGCCCTCCAGCATCCGCAGCAACTCGCGGTGGCGGCCGGTGGGCTGCCAGCCGCCCTCGCCCTCCGGGGCCGCCGTGCTCGCCGCGGTACCGGCCTCGCCCAGCACGCTGGCGGCCGCCCAGCAGTGCTCGAAGATCCCGCGCAGCACGCCGACCAGCGTCTCCCCGCGCAGCACGACGGCGGCGATGTCCCCGTCCACCGGTTCGGGGGCCGGGACGATGGCCAGGGAGCGGTCCACCACGATCAGCCGCAGGGGCAGCGTGTGCGCGGTGCGCACCTGGGCCCCGGCGGTGTTCAGCCTGCGCAGGTACGCGGTCATGTGCGGCACGGCGGCCGCCGAACCCAGGTGGATGGTACGGATCTGCACCCCGCGGCCGAGCGCCAGCCGGTCCCGCTCCAGGCCCGCTTCGACCATCTCGGCGGGCAGCGCCCGGCCCGGGTGCAGCGAGAGCACCTCGCGCTCGACCCGCTGCGAGGCGTCCTCCAGGGCGGCCGAGACGTTGGCCGCTCCGGTGACTACCTCCATCTGTACGGAGGACAGTTCCCGGGCGTGCACCGGCTGGAAGTCCGTGACGACCTGGGCGAGTGCGGCCCGGGTCTGCTGCACGGCCGAGAGCAGGGCCCCCGTGTGCTGCTCCTCTTCCAGCAGGAGGTTGCGCAGCGCCGTGTCCGGGGCCAGCGCCGTCCAGCCGTTGCGCGTCTCCGGCGAAGGGACGAACAGTCCGAGCCGGTTGAGCAGACGCAGGACGTCCGCGAACTCCGGGTCGGTCCACCCGCGTTCCACGGTGACGAGCTCCGGTCGCCACGACGCGTCGTCCAATGCGATCCGGTACAGCTCCTGGGCCTTGGCCCGTACGTCGTCCACACCGCCCCCTCGGCTTGACGAACCATCCCCCGCGGTTCGCACCCGCGATCCTAAGAAGGGGTCCGCATCACGGCCAGCGGGGTCCGGCATACGGACATCCGCAGAGGTGGGAACGGCTGCCGCAGCGCCCGCCGTGTCCGCCCCTGGCCATGGCCGGTCCCGGAACTTCGCATCCGTAGCCACCGCCGAAGCACCCGCAGCATGCTGGTCCCACACCACAGCACACATCTTCCGGGGGTTCTCCATGTCTCGTGTCCGCACCGTTCTGCTCGCCGTGATCGCCGCCGCCTTCGTCCTCGGCGGGGCCCCCGCGGCCCTCGCCGCGCCGCAGCCGACGGCTGCCGCGACCGACTCCTTCATCTGGGGCTGACCATGACGAGGCGACCGGAAGTAGCGGTCGTCGCCCCGCTGACCGGCCCCCGGGCCGCCTGGGGGGCGGCGCTCCTCGGAGGGATCGAGCGGGCGAGGACCGAGCACCCCGCGGCGGCCGACTGGCGCGTGCACGACGAGACCGCGGGGGTCGAGGACGACGTCGTGGCCGGGGGTTACGCGGCGGTGGTCGGACACAGCGACCCGGCCCGCGGCAAGGCCGTGGCGGCGGCCTACGGGGCGGCGGGGCTGACCTGCCTGCTGCCCTTCCTGCAGCCCGAGGCCACCGCGCTCAGCTGGGCCCCCGACGAGGACTCCCTGCCTCGCTTGATCGTGGAGGGGGCGGCCGCACTGGGGGCGGTCTCCCTCTCGACGCTGCACGACGGCAGTGCGCAGTGGACGGAACTGGCCCGCCGGGTCGGCGAGGAGGCCGCCGCGGCCGGACTGGCCACGGCCCCGTCCGCGGCGGCCGGCGCGAAGGACGTCCTGGCGGTGCTGGCCCCGCAGGAACTCTGCCTGCGCCTCGCCCGCGCGGTGGCGCCCAGGGGGCCGGTGCTGATCCCCGCCGACTGCGGGCTCGGTACCTTCGGCTCCCTCGACTCGTACGCGGCGGGCCTCGAAGTCTGGGCCGTCCACGCGCACTCCTGCGCGGTGCGCCGGGCCGACAGCGCGGTCACGGCCCTCGCCCGGACCCTCACCGCCTCCCCGGACCTGCGCGGCCCGGCACTGACCGAAGCGGTACGGGCGAACTCGGGCGTCCTGCTGACTCCCCGGGGCGCACCCCTGGGCGAAGGCTGGCGCATCTCCCGCCTGCACGAACTGTGCCGCCGGCCCGGCCCCCGCTGACCACGCGGAGCCGGGCACGAAAAAACCCTGCCTGACCGGCGTTTCCGCTGGTCAGGCAGGGTTTTCTCATTGTGGAGCCTAGGAGATTCGAACTCCTGACATCTGCCTTGCAAAGGCAGCGCTCTACCAACTGAGCTAAGGCCCCGTACGCGGGCACGGCCGTCCTCCGGGAGGGATTGACCGTTCCGTAGGACAGAGTACCGGGTGTACCCCCTCATCCCGCAAAATGATAGGGACTCCCGCCCCGCGACCACTCTCCGTAAGATGCTCGCGAGGTTCGCACCAGCGAAGGGGAGTAGTAAGAGTGGACGCAGTACAGCAAGAGGCGACCGCCAGAGCCAGGGAACTCCAGCGGAGTTGGTACGGGGAGCCGCTCGGCGCGCTCTTCCGCCGGCTCATAGATGACCTCGGTTTGAACCAGGCCCGCCTCGCTGCCGTCCTCGGGCTGTCGGCTCCGATGCTGTCCCAGCTGATGAGCGGTCAGCGGGCCAAGATCGGAAACCCCGCCGTGGTTCAGCGGGTTCAGGCTCTCCAGGACCTCGCCGGCCAGGTGGCCGACGGGAGCGTCAGCGCGGGAGAGGCGACCGACCGCATGGACGAGATCAAGAAGACCCAGGGAGGTTCCGTCCTCAGCAACAGCACCAGCCAGGCCGCCACCGGTTCCGGCGCACCCACCGTCAAGCGCGTCGTGCGCGAGATCCAGTCGCTGCTGCGCTCGGTCTCGGCGGCGGGCGACATCATCGACGCGGCGGACACCCTCGCCCCGACCCACCCGGAACTGGCAGAGTTTCTCAGGGTGTACGGAGCGGGCCGCACGTCCGACGCCGTCGCGCACTACGAGGCGCACCAGAACTGACACGCCACGCAGGCAACGGACACAGCTGACGACGGGGGACGGGCGCAGCAATGGGTGAGATCTTCGCCGGCCGGTACGAACTGATCGACCCGATCGGACGTGGCGGCGCCGGCGCCGTATGGCGTGCCTGGGACCACCGGCGCCGCCGGTACGTCGCAGCGAAGGTCCTCCTGCAGAGCGATGCCCACACCCTGCTGCGGTTCGTCCGCGAACAGGCGCTGCGGATCGATCACCCGCACGTACTGGCCCCGGCCAGTTGGGCGGCGGACGACGACAAGGTCCTCTTCACCATGGACCTCGTCGCCGGCGGCTCCCTCGCCCATGTGATCGGGGACTACGGGGCCCTGCCGCCCCGGTTCGTGTGCACGCTGCTCGACCAGCTCCTGTCGGGGCTGGCGGCGGTGCATGCGGAGGGTGTCGTGCACCGCGACATCAAACCGGCCAACATCCTGATGGAGGCCACTGGAACCGGGCGGCCGCACCTGCGGCTGTCCGACTTCGGCATCGCCATGCGCAAGGGCGAGCCCCGGCTGACCGAGACCGCCTACGTGGTCGGCACGCCGGGCTATCTCGCCCCCGAACAACTCCTCGGCTCCGAACCCGACTTCACCGCCGACCTGTTCGCCGTCGGACTGGTCGGCCTCTACCTGCTCCAGGGCGCCAAGCCCGACTCCCAGGCCCTCGTGGAGCAGTTCTTCACCCACGGCACCCCCGATGCCCCGGAGGGCGTTCCCGCGCCGCTGTGGGACGTCCTGGCCGCGCTGCTCCAGCCGGACCCCCGGAGCAGGTTCCAGACGGCCACCGGGGCGCGCAGGGCCCTCGCCGAGGCCGTGGAACTGCTGCCGCCGCCCGGCCCGGACGGCGATCCGGTCGAGGTGTTCGACCAACTGGGCCCGGTGCCGCCCGATTTCACGCCCCGGTCCCTCCAGGAAGCCGCGTACGAGACTCCCCCGACGGCTCCGTCCTCCGCGCCCTCCGCACCCGCGCAGCCCTCCGGTGCCCCCACTCCCGTCACCGCTCCCCTCGGGGTCTTCGGCCCTTCGGAGACGGGCAGCTTCCACCTCCCGCCACCGCTGGCCGCCGCCGCCCCGACGCCGCGTCCCCAGCAGCCCCAGCAGACCACGCCGACGGCCCCGCATCCGTACCGGCAGCCCACGCCTCCCGACGCGCCCGCCGTACCCCGTACGACCGCGCTCGCGCCCCCGCCCGCGAAGGTCACCGCCGGGATCCTGCTCGCCGCCGTGCTGTGCTTCGCCGTCGGGATCTGGGCCCTGACCCAGGTCTAGGGAGCGGGGGACCCCCTACGGGGTGCGCCGCCGGGCCAGCAGGATCCAGCCGCCCAGCACGAGCAGCAGCAGCGTCCCCGTGCCGAAGCCGGAGCCCGCGACCACCCGCATCACCGACCGGTTCGCGGCGGCGGCGTCGGCCTCCACGGCCGTGCTGCCCTCCTTGGCCGCGGTACGGTCCTGGGCCGCCACCCCGAACCCGGCGGCCGCGAGGTCCTCCGCGTAGGCCGGAGCCTTGCCCGGCGTGCCGATGACCTCCATGCGCAGGGTCAGCGGGACGGGCACCGCGTCCTGGGTGAACTCCGCGACCTTCCCGGCCATGGTGACCGCGACGTAGTACCAGCCCGCCACCCGGACCGCCCCGACCTTCCGGTCGGAGGAGAAGCGGTTCTCGTACGCCACCGGCGGTGTCCGCGGCAGGGTGAGCCCCGCCTGCTTCCCGTCGTACGTGGCGTCCTTGTCGTCGACCAGGGACCGGTACGGGCTGTACAGCGAGACGGTGAGCCCCGACGGGGCGTACCCGGAGTCCTTCGTCAGCTTGCCGGCGGAGAGTTCGGCCGCGAGCCCGAGCTGCTGCCCCCAGTCGAGCGGCACCCGGTAGAAGCGGGTCTGGCCGGGCCGCAGCTCGTCGCTCCAGACCCCGGTGTCGAGCGCCCGCGCGTCGTTGAAGCCCGTCCCGCCGGGGCGCTGCGCCGGATCGCTGCCCGGCAGGGTCGGCGAGGCCGAGGGCCAGACGCTGGGGGCCGCGGTGGGCGCGTTCCCGCCGCCGAGCTCCGGCTCGCGCTGGACCCTCAGCTCCAGGGGCCACTGCGCCTGCTCCCCGTCCTTGCCCGCCTCGCGCGTGACCTTGACGTAGTAGGTGGCGGCCCCCTGGCAGTCGGCGTCCTCCTGCCGCACCCGGGCTCCCACGGCGCTGAGGGGGACGGGGTCGTAGCCGAAGGCCGCCCGCCCCGGGCTGCCCGGGCAGGAGCGGTTCTCGGCGTTCAGGACCTCCACCTCGAGGCCGTCGGTGTAGCTCACCTTGGCGCTTCCGGGGGGCTGGAGCACGGCGGAGACGTACACGCTCGAACTGTCGTCGAGGCTGATCCGGTAGTAGCGCTCCCCCGGCGCGATCGCGTCCTTGTAGACCGACCCCGCCTTCAGCTGCGGGGCGCCGGCCGTGGAGGGCTTGCCCACCACCGCCTCCGCGCCGTCCGCGCCCCGGTAGGACGGCACCGGCTGCGGGGTCCCCGCCGCGCCCGCGGCCCCCGGCAGGGCCGCGACCAGCCCGAGGGCGGCCAGCGTCGTCACCGTGGCCGTCCGTACCCGACGTACCCCACCCATCACGCGCACCCACCCCGAGTTTGCCAACGCAAGCAGCTTCTTTGCATACCGCAACAATTCGTCACAGAGCAGCACAAAGCCCCGACCGCAGCGGCAGTCGGGGCTCTGGGATCAACCTCGGGTCTCACACACCGGAACCAGAAGGCACGGAGTCGGTTGCCTCCGTCCACAGGTCCTGCTCTGCGCGGTCCGCCTGGATCTGGCGGTACACGAGGAGCCCGCCGATGGCGGCCAGTGCGACCAGGAGCAGCTTCTTCACCGCGCGACCTCGTCTTTCGTTGACGTAGGGGACTTCTGGCGCCCAACAATACACACCGACCGATATCCGATCGGCGGCCTTTCGGCTGACGCAGCCCCACCAACTGGCCCAACGACAAAGACCCCCAGGCCATGGGCCTGGGGGTCTTCGACACTGTGGGGCTAACAGGATTTGAACCTGTGGCCTCATCCTTATCAGGGATGCGCTCTAACCAACTGAGCTATAGCCCCATCCGCGCTGCGCGCTGACTTCTGAAGGTTAGCGCACAGACCCGGTGACTCCAAAATCGGTTCCCGTGACCCGTCTGCGCAGGTCACCAGCCCCGTCTTCGGAAGCTCTACTCGTCCTCGGCGAGCGTCAGCTCCACACCGCCGACGAAGCCCGCCGACAGGTTGTAGATGAACGCGCCCAGGGTCGCCAGCGCCGTCATGAGCACCACGTCGATGACCGAGATCACCGTCGTGAAGATCAGAACGCGCGGCAGCGACAGGAAGGTCTGGAGGTCGAAGCCGTTGCTCTCGTTCGAGCCGGTCGCCTCACTGATCGTGCCGCCGACGCTGGAGAAGATGCCCATGGCGTCCATGACCATCCACAGCACCACCGCGGCGACGATCGTGCACACGCCCAGCGCGATCGACAGCAGGAAGCTGACCTTCATCACCGACCACGGGTCGGCCTTGGCCACCCGCAGCCGCGCCTTGCGCGTCCTGGGTGCCATACGGGCCCCCGTGCGCGGCTTGCGCTGCGCACCGGGGTCGCCCGCCCCCCGTGGCGCCGCGGGGCTCTGGGGCACCGCGTACGCCTGCGGCGGGTGGTAGGGCTGCTGAGGGGCGGCCCCCGCCTGAGTCTGATGCGACTGAGGCGATTGAGGCGGCTGCGGTCCTCGGGTGTCCGTCACGGTTCCCCCCTGCGAGTCCGCGGCGGGGCCACGGGCACCGTTCGCTCCAGTGTGGGCCGGTCCGGCGCCCGTGGCTCCGCTCACGCTTACTCCTCGTGCTCCCCAGCCGAGGGCTCCGTGCCCCCGGCAGCCTCGGCGGCCTGTCCTTCGACGGCCGCCTCGGTCCCGATCTCGTTCTCGCTGTCGTCGACCTCGTCAGTTTCCTGACCGGCCTCCGCGTTGCGGGCGATGCCGACGACGGCATCCCGCTTGCCCAGGTTGATCAGCTGGACGCCCATGGTGTCACGGCCGGTCTCCCGTACTTCGTTGACGCGCGTACGAATCACACCACCGCTGAGCGTGATGGCGAGGATTTCGTCCGTTTCGTCCACCACCAGCGCCCCGACGAGCGACCCGCGGTCCTCCACGATCTTCGCCGCCTTGATGCCCAGACCGCCACGGCCCTGGACGCGGTACTCGTCCACCGGCGTCCGCTTGGCGTAGCCGCCGTCGGTCGCGGTGAAGACGAACGTACCGGGCCGGACCACGCTCATGGAAAGCAGTTCGTCCCCTCCGCGGAAACTCATGCCCTTCACGCCCGAGGTGGCGCGGCCCATCGGGCGCAGCGCGTCGTCGGTCGCCGTGAAGCGGATCGACTGCGCCTTCTTGCTGATGAGCAGCAGGTCGTCCTCGGCGGACACCAGCTCGGCGCCGATCAGCTCGTCGTCGCTGCCGTCCTCGGTCTCCCGGAGGTTGATGGCGATGACGCCACCCGAACGGGGCGAGTCGTAGTCCTTGAGCGCCGTCTTCTTCACCAGGCCGCCCTTGGTGGCCAGGATCAGGTACGGGGCGGCCTCGTAGTCGCGGATCGCGAGGATCTGGGCGATCTTCTCGTCCGGCTGGAAGGCCAGCAGGTTCGCCACGTGCTGCCCGCGGGCGTCACGGCCGGCGTCCGGGAGCTCGTACGCCTTGGAGCGGTAGACCCGGCCCTTGTTCGTGAAGAACAGCAGCCAGTGGTGCGTGGTGGACACGAAGAAGTGGTCGACGAGGTCGTCCTGCTTCAGCTTCGTGCCGCGCACGCCCTTGCCGCCGCGCTTCTGCGAGCGGTAGTCCTCGGTCTTGGTGCGCTTGACGTACCCGCCGTGGGTGATCGTGACGACGATGTCCTCTTCGGCGATCAGGTCCTCCATGGACATGTCGCCGTCGAAAGGCACGAGCTTGGAACGCCGGTCGTCGCCGAACTTCTCGACGATCGCGGCCAGTTCCTCGCTGACGATCTGACGCTGGCGCTCCTCGGAGGCCAGGATCGCGTTGTACTCGTTGATCTTGGCCTGGAGCTCGTCGTGCTCGGCGACGATCTTCTGCCGCTCCAGGGCCGCCAGGCGGCGGAGCTGCATCTCCAGGATCGCGTTCGCCTGGATCTCGTCGATCGACAGCAGGCCCATCAGGCCCTCGCGGGCGATCTCGACCGTGTTGCTGCGCCGGATCAGCGCGATGACCTCGTCGATCGCGTCCAGCGCCTTGAGCAGACCGCGCAGGATGTGGGCGCGCTCCTCCGCCTTGCGCAGGCGGAACCTCGTGCGCCGGACGATGACCTCGATCTGGTGCGTCACCCAGTGGCGGATGAAGGCGTCGATCGACAGCGTGCGCGGCACGCCGTCCACCAGCGCCAGCATGTTCGCGCCGAAGTTCGTCTGCAGGTCGGTGTGCTTGTAGAGGTTGTTCAGCACGACCTTGGCGACGGCGTCGCGCTTGAGGACGATCACCAGGCGCTGGCCGGTCCGGGACGAGGTCTCGTCGCGGACGTCGGCGATGCCGCCGACCTTGCCGTCCTTCACCAGGTCGGCGATCTTCTGCGCCAGGTTGTCGGGGTTGGTCTGGTACGGAAGCTCCGTGACCACCAGGCACTGGCGGTTCTGGATCTCCTCGACCTCGACCACCGCGCGCATCGTGATGGAGCCGCGACCGGTCCGGTACGCCTCCTCGATGCCCTTGCGGCCCACGACCAGGGCGCCCGAGGGGAAGTCCGGGCCCTTGATCCGCTCGATGAGCGCGTCCTGGAGCTCCTCGTGCGAGGCCTCCGGGTGCTCCAGCGCCCACTGGGCGCCGGCCGCGACCTCGCGCAGGTTGTGCGGCGGGATGTTGGTGGCCATGCCGACCGCGATGCCCGCGGAGCCGTTGATCAGCAGGTTCGGGAACCGCGCCGGCAGGACGGTGGGCTCCTGGTTGCGGCCGTCGTAGTTGTCCGTGAAGTCGACGGTCTCCTCGTCGATGTCCCGGAGCATCTCCATGGCCAGCGGCATGAGCTTGCACTCGGTGTAACGCATGGCGGCCGCCGGGTCGTTGCCCGGGGAGCCGAAGTTGCCGTTGGAGTCCACGAGCGGCATGCGCAGCGACCACGGCTGGGCCAGGCGGACCAGGGCGTCGTAGATCGAGGAGTCGCCGTGCGGGTGGTACGTGCCCATGACGTCGCCGACGACGCGGGCGCACTTGTAGAAGCCCTTCTCGGGCCGGTAGCCGCCGTCGTACATCGCGTACAGCACGCGCCGGTGGACCGGCTTGAGGCCGTCCCGTACGTCGGGCAGCGCGCGGGAGACGATGACGGACATCGCGTAGTCGAGGTAGGAGCGCTGCATCTCCGTCTCGAGCCCGACGGGCTCGATGCGTACGACGGGCTGCTCCTCCGCGGATTCCGCGGCGGTGGGGGTGGTTTCGTCGGCCATTGCTGGTCAGAAGTCCTTTCGAGCGGTCAGCTGAGCCGACTCAGATGTCGAGGAAGCGAACGTCCTTGGCGTTGCGCTGGATGAAGGAGCGCCGGGCTTCGACGTCCTCACCCATCAGCACCGAGAACAGGTCGTCGGCCTGCGCGGCGTCGTCCAGGGTGACCTGGCCGAGCACGCGGTGGTCCACGTCCATCGTGGTGATGCGCAGTTCCTCGGCGTTCATCTCGCCCAGACCCTTGAAGCGCTGGATCGAGTCTTCCTTGATCCGCTTGCCGTTCTGCTTGCCGAGCTCGACCAGGGCGTCGCGCTCGCGGTCCGAGTACGCGTACTCGAAGTCGTCGCGGCCCCACTTGATCTTGTACAGCGGCGGACGCGACAGGTACACGTGCCCGGCCTCGACCAGCGGCCGCATGAAGCGGAACAGGAAGGTCAGCAGCAGGGTGTTGATGTGCTGGCCGTCGACGTCGGCGTCGGCCATCAGGATGATCTTGTGATAGCGGAGCTTCTCGATGTCGAAGTCCTCGTGCACACCCGTGCCGAAGGCGCTGATCAGCGCCTGGACCTCGGTGTTCTGGAGGATCTTGTCGATACGGGCCTTCTCGACGTTCAGGATCTTGCCGCGGATCGGCAGGATGGCCTGGTACATCGGGTTGCGGCCGGACTTGGCGGAGCCGCCGGCCGAGTCGCCCTCGACGATGAAGATCTCGCACTTGGTCGGGTCGTTGGACTGGCAGTCCGAGAGCTTGCCCGGCAGCGAGGCGCTCTCCAGCAGACCCTTGCGACGCGTCAGGTCACGGGCCTTGCGGGCCGCGACGCGCGCCGTGGCCGCCTGGATCGACTTGCGGATGATGTCCGCGGCCTCGTTCGGGTTCCGGTCGAACCAGTCGTTGAGGTGCTCGTGCACGACCTTCTGCACGAAGGTCTTGGCCTCCGTGTTGCCCAGCTTGGTCTTCGTCTGGCCCTCGAACTGCGGCTCGCCCAGCTTCACCGAGATGATCGCCGTCAGACCCTCGCGGATGTCCTCGCCGGCGAGGTTGTCGTCCTTCTCGCGGAGGAACTTCTTCTCGCGCGCGTAGCGGTTGACCAGGCCGGTCATCGCCGCGCGGAAGCCCTCTTCGTGGGTTCCGCCCTCGTGCGTGTGGATCGTGTTCGCGAAGGAGTAGACGCCCTCGGTGTACTGCGAGTTCCACTGCATCGCGATCTCGACCGAGAGCATGCGCTCCTTGTCCTCGGCCTCGACGTCGATGACGGTCGGGTGGATCAGCTCGCCCTTGCGCGCGTTCAGGTACTTCACGAAGTCGACGATGCCGCCCTCGTAGTGGTACTTGACCGTGCGCGCCTGCTGGTCGTCGGTCTCCTCGGCGGTGTCCGCGCCCATCGTGGCCTTCGCCGACTCGCGCTCGTCCGTCAGCGAGAGGGTCAGGCCCTTGTTGAGGAAGGCCATCTCCTGGAAGCGGCGCGAGAGCGTCTCGAAGGAGTACTCGGTGGTCTCGAAGATGTCGCCGTCGGCCCAGAAGGTGACCGAGGTGCCCGTCTCGGACGTCTCCTCGTTCTTCAGCAGGGCCGCCGTCGGGACACCGAGCTTGTAGTCCTGGGTCCAGCGGTGTCCGTCGGTCTTGACCTCGACCGCGACCTTGGTCGACAGGGCGTTCACGACGGAGACGCCGACGCCGTGCAGACCGCCGGAGACGGCGTAGCCGCCACCGCCGAACTTGCCGCCCGCGTGCAGGACCGTCAGCACGACCTCGACGGCCGGCTTCCCCTCGGACGGCACGATGCCGACCGGGATACCGCGGCCGTTGTCGACCACGCGCACGCCGCCGTCGGCGAGGATCGTCACGTCGATGGTGTCCGCGTGCCCGGCCAGGGCCTCGTCGACCGAGTTGTCGACCACCTCGTAGACGAGGTGGTGGAGCCCGCGCTCACCGGTCGAGCCGATGTACATGCCGGGCCGCTTGCGGACCGCGTCCAAGCCCTCGAGGACCTGGATGGCACTGGCGTCGTACGAGGAAGTGACCTCGCCGTTCTGGCCGACTGTGGACTGGTTGTCGTTGGGGTTGCCGGAATCGGCCACGAAGCGCCCTTTCTGGCACAGCACAGGCCGTACTCCGGGCCGGCATGCATGCAAGCGGGAGCGGCTGCGTCGATCTGCGTTGTCAGCGGTGGTCAGCTTTACTCGACTGGATCCCGCGCATGCGCGGGATTCTCGTTCAGTCTACCGGTATCACCCCCATGAATGGGCGTTTGCCGGTACCTGAGTCCGCATGTGCCGCCCGGAAACTCCTCTCTCCGACTCCCCATATCCAGGGAGGGGCTCAAAGAGGCTCACACGGGCATTGAGCGCTTCGGGCTGTCAACCTCCGGCTACCGTGAGGGACACCACCCGCACAGCCGTCCGTACGGGTGACCGCCCGATCCCTACTCACCCGTACGGGTGCCCGCGCCGGCGGGCATGCGAAGCCGCCCGCACGCGGTCGGACCGCGCCGGGTCGGCTCCCTTGCTCACCCGTAGGTGTCCCCCGGGCCGGTGCTCCCCGGCGCCCGCCAGGGCCCGTACCGCTTCGGCCCGCCGCCCGGCCCGTGGACCTTGATCAGCCGGACGGTGCCCTGCCCCAGGTCCGCGTTGAGCCGCGCCACCAGCTGCGGGGCCAGCAGCTTCAGCTGCGCCGCCCACGCCGAGGAATCGCAGCGCACCACCAGCTCGCGGTCCTCGTACCGGTCCGGCACGCAGTGCGTGGCGATGTCCTGCCCGACGATCTCCGGCCAGCGCTCCATCACGCCCGCCACCGCCATCGGCATCTCCCAGCCGCGCTCCGTGCGCAGCCGGTCCAGCGCCGCCATCAGCGGCATCGGGTCCCGGCCGTCCGCCCGGGCACCCGAGCGCAGGCCCGGCTGGTAGCGGCCCTTCTTGTTCTGCGCCGCGTTGCCGCGGGCCCGCGCCTGCTCGCGCGCCGCCGCCAGCGCCTGGCGCGCCAGGTCCACGCCGGAGGGTTCGGCCGCCTTGCGCGGCGGGTCCTGCCGGGGGGTCTGCGGGGGCTCCTGTTCCTTGCCGCTCACAGCCGGGTCACCTCCCCGCCGGACACCGCGAACCGGGTCCCGACCAGCACCCCGGGCACGTCGTCGTCCACCGCCGCCGTCACCAGCACCTGCTCTCCGGGCGCCACCAGCTCCGCCAGCCGCTCCCGGCGCCGTGCGTCCAGCTCCGCGAACACGTCGTCGAGGATCAGCACCGGCTCGCTGCCCTCCGAGCGCAGCAGCTCGTAGGAGGCCAGCCGCAGGGCCAGCGCGTAGGACCAGGACTCGCCGTGGCTCGCGTACCCCTTGGCCGGCAGCTCGCCGAGGCGCAGCACCACGTCGTCGCGGTGCGGGCCCACCAGGGTCACCCCGCGCTCGATCTCCTGCTTGCGCACCTCGGCCAGCGAGCCGAGGAGCACCTCGTACAGGGCCTCGCGGGTGCGCGCCTCGCCGCTGTCCACCTGCTCGCCCGCGGAGGACTTGTAGGCCACGGCGAGCGGGCCGCCGCCGGGCGCGAGCTGCTCGTACGCCTTGTCCGCCAGCGGCAGCAGGGTCGCGATCAGGTCGAGCCGGTGGGCCAGCAGTTCCGCGCCCGTGCGCGCCAGGTGCTGGTCCCACACGTCGAGCGTGGACAGGTCCAGGGAGCGGCCGCCGTGCCGGCGGGCCATCGCCGCCGACTTCAGCAGGGTGTTGCGCTGCTTGAGCACCCGCTCGTAGTCCGAGCGGACGGCCGCCATGCGCGGCGAGCGGGCCGTGACGAGCTCGTCGAGGAACCGGCGCCGCTCCCCGGGGTCGCCCTTGACCAGCGCCAGGTCCTCGGGGGCGAACAGCACCGTGCGCACGATGCCCAGCACGTCCCGCGGCCTGACCTGCGAGGACCTGTTGATCCGGGCCCGGTTGGCGCGGCCCGGGTTCAGCTCCAGCTCCACGAGCTGCTGCCGCTCGCCCTGGGTGACCGCGGCCCGGATGACGGCGCGCTCGGCGCCCATCCGTACGAGCGGGGCGTCCGCGGAGACGCGGTGGCTGCCGAGGGTCGCGAGGTATCCGATCGCCTCGACGAGGTTGGTCTTGCCCTGCCCGTTGGGGCCGACGAAAGCGGTGACGCCCGGGTCGAGGGGAACCTCGGCCCGGGCGTACGAGCGGAAGTCGGCCAACGAGAGATGCGAAACGTGCATGTGGCGCCGACCTCCCCCGGCTTCCTGCTGCTCTGCCGTGCTCCGCTCCACAGGCTGTGCACATCCGGAGTGCGGCCTGTGGACTTGTGGACCTGTGGAGCGGTTGTGGATTACTTCTTCTCGACCGCGTGGCCGCCGAACTGGTTGCGCAGCGCGGCGATCATCTTCATCTGCGGGGAGTCGTCCTGGCGGGACGCGAAGCGCGCGAAGAGCGAGGCCGTGATCGCGGGCAGCGGCACGGCATTGTCGATCGCGGCCTCGACCGTCCAGCGGCCCTCGCCGGAGTCCTGCGCGAAGCCGCGCAGCTGCTGCAGGTGCTCGTCCTCGTCCAGCGCGTTCACGGCCAGGTCCAGCAGCCAGGAACGGATGACCGTGCCCTCCTGCCAGGACCGGAACACCTCGCGGACGTCGGTGACCGAGTCGACCTTCTCCAGGAGCTCCCAGCCCTCGGCGTAGGCCTGCATCATGGCGTACTCGATGCCGTTGTGGACCATCTTCGCGAAGTGGCCGGCACCGATCTTGCCCGCGTGCACGGAGCCGAACTCGCCCTCGGGCTTGAGGGCGTCGAAGATCGGCTGGACGGCCGCGACGTGCTCCTTGTCGCCGCCGTACATCAGCGCGTAGCCGTTCTCCAGGCCCCAGACGCCGCCCGAGACTCCGCAGTCGACGAAGCCGATGCCCTTGGCGGCCAGTTCGGCGCCGTGCTTCTCGTCGTCGGTCCAGCGGGAGTTGCCGCCGTCGACGACGATGTCGCCGGGCGAGAGCAGGCCGGCGAGCTCGTCCACGGTGGACTGGGTCGCCGCGCCGGCCGGGACCATCACCCACACCACGCGGGGGGCCTGCAGGCTGTCCACAAGTTCCGACAGGCTGTGGACATCGGCGAGGTCCGGGTTGCGGTCGTATCCGATGACGGTGTGGCCGGCGCGGCGGATGCGCTCGCGCATGTTGCCGCCCATCTTGCCGAGACCGACGAGACCAAGCTCCATCAGGTGGTTCCTTAAGCGTTGTGGCCGTCTGTGCCGGGGTGCTCCCCTGCCCGGGGACATCCCCCCGTGCCGAGCCTACGCCGGGCCGCGGCGCCCGGCCCCACGGGCACTCCGGGTGTCGGCGCCGAGGCACCGCGCGGGCCGCGCCCGAGGCTCCGTACGGGCTCCTGCAGGACCGCCCCGGGGCCCCTGTGGGGCTTCTACGGGGCTTCGCCGGCGGGAGGCGGAACGCCCTCGGGCCCGGTCCCGCGGGAAGCGGGGCCGGGCCCGAGGGGCTTGCCGCGTCGTTTCCCGGTCTCAGCCGGAGAGGCGGACCGGCATGATCAGGTACTTGTACGCCTCGTCGGCCTCGGCGTCGACCGCCGGGCGGCCGCTGAGCAGCGCCGGCTTGGTGGACGTGGTGAAGCTCAGCTGCGCGGCCGGCGAGTCGATCGCGCTCAGGCCGTCCAGCAGGAAGGTCGGGTTGAAGGCGATCGAGATGTCGTCGCCCTCCAGCTTCGCGTCGACGCGCTCCACAGCCTGTGCGTCGTCGGAGGAGCCGGCCTCAAGGATCAGCACGCCCTGCTCGAAGCTGAGGCGGACCGGGGTGTTGCGCTCGGCGACGAGGGCCACGCGCTTGACGGCCTCGACGAACGGGGCGGTCTCGATCACGGCGACCGAGTTGAACTCCGTCGGGAACAGCGTGCGGTACTTCGGCAGGTCGCCCTCGAGGAGGCGGGTGGTGGTGCGGCGGCCGGCGCCCTCGAAGCCGATGAGGCCCTCGCCCTGGCCGGAGCCCGACAGCGCGATGGTGACCGTGTCGCCGCTGGTGAGCGACTTGGCGGTGTCCAGGAGGGTCTTGGCGGGCACCAGGGCCACGGCCGAGGCCTCGGGGTCCTCGGGCTTCCACAGGAACTCGCGGACCGCGAAGCGGTAGCGGTCGGTGGAGGCCAGGGTGACCTTGTCGCCCTCGATCTCGATGCGGACACCGGTCAGCACGGGCAGCGTGTCGTCGCGGCCCGCGGCGATGGCGACCTGGGCGGCGGCGGAGGCGAAGACCTCGCCGGGCACGGTGCCGGTCGCGGTGGGCATCGTCGGCAGGGCCGGGTATTCCTCCACAGGCAGGGTGTGGAGTGTGAATCGCGAGGAGCCGCAGACCACGGTCGCCCGTACACCGTCTGTGGAAATCTCCACCGGGCGGTTGGGGAGGGCGCGGCAGATGTCGGCGAGCAGTCGGCCGGAGACCAGGACGGTGCCGTCCTCCTCGACGTCCGCCTCGACGGAGACGCGGGCCGAGACCTCGTAGTCGAAGCCGGAGAGGGACAGCTTGCCCTCCTCGGCCTTCAGCAGCAGGCCCGCGAGAACGGGCACCGGCGGCCGGGCCGGGAGGCTACGAGCAGCCCAGGCCACCGCCTCCGCGAGTACGTCGCGCTCCACCCGGATCTTCACCGGAAACCGCCTCCTGCTGTTGCTCGCTCGTCTGCCGGCCTTCGTCGTCGGCTCGTCGATGCCTCGACCGATGCCGGGGACCAGTCTGACGTACGGCGCCGACAGTCGTCGCTGCCGGCGGTCAAGTCGGGAGCGAGGTGTCGGGGAGGGCGATCCACGGAGTTGTGCACAGGACCCGCTTGAAAACCGAAACCGGGCTAACTCTCTATGGGGGTAGTAGTAGGGCCTGTGGAAACGGTGGATAACAGTGTTTTTGCAGGTCAGCCCGCGTTTTTTATGCACACACCCTGTGGGCGACACCGGTGGACAACCAGGCGCCTCTGTGGAGAACGAAAACTTCTGCACAGGCCATCCCCAGATGACCCCGACTACTCCACAGGTGTGTCCCCAGGTTTTCCCGAGTACTCCACAACCCAAACGTCGACTTCGGTGTGACCGCTTTCACTCGGGGCGGTGACGGGGGCCTCCTGGTTGCCGAACAGTGGACAACGGTGTGGGGAAGTCGTCTGATCCTGTGCACAGGACCCGGGAAGCTGTGGACCACCGGTGGACAACCCGGTGGACGGACCTGTGGATGAATATTTCGTCCACAGCCTGTGGATAGTCGTTGCGCACAAATCCACAGGGGCCTGACCAGCCCTGATGGTGCCTCACACCTGGGCCCTGTGGACAGTTTTGTGGGCGGCGCGGCCCGTCCCCAGGGTGTGGACGGAAGAAAGTCGCCCAATCTGTGGATGAGTTGCCTCCGAGGGGGCGTATTCGAACAGGTTGGAGGCGCACGCACGAAGAAGGGCGCCCCCGAAGTGACCCGGGAGCGCCCTCTCACAGCGTTTGAAGGGGCCTCGCAGGCACCCGTACGGCACGTACACAGAGCCGGCGTCAGCCGTTCTTGATGCGGTTGGTGAGCTCGGTTACCTGGTTGTAGATGGAGCGGCGTTCCGCCATCAGGGCGCGGATCTTGCGGTCCGCGTGCATGACGGTGGTGTGGTCGCGGCCGCCGAACTGTGCCCCGATCTTGGGCAGCGAGAGGTCCGTGAGCTCCCGGCACAGGTACATGGCGATCTGCCGGGCGGTGACCAGTACGCGGCTGCGCGAGGAGCCGCACAGGTCGTCCACGGTCAGCCCGAAGTAGTCGGCGGTGGCGGCCATGATGTCCGTCGCCGTGATCTCGGGCGCGCTGTCCTCGCCGCCGGGGATCAGGTTCTTCAGTACGTCCTCGGTCAGGCCCAGGTCCACCGGCTGCCGGTTCAGGCTCGCGAAGGCCGTGACCCGGATCAGCGCCCCCTCCAGCTCGCGGATGTTGCGCGAGATGCGGGAGGCGATGAACTCCAGCACCTCCGGCGGGGCATTGAGCTGCTCCTGAACGGCCTTCTTGCGCAGGATCGCGATGCGGGTCTCCAGCTCGGGCGGCTGGACGTCGGTGATCAGACCCCACTCGAAGCGGTTGCGGAGCCGGTCCTCCAGGGTGACGAGCTGCTTGGGCGGCCGGTCGGAGGAGAGCACGATCTGCTTGTTGGCGTTGTGGAGCGTGTTGAAGGTGTGGAAGAACTCCTCCTGCGTCGACTCCTTGCTCGCGAGGAACTGGATGTCGTCGACGAGCAGGATGTCCATCTCGCGGTAGCGCTTGCGGAACGCGTCGCCCTTGCCGTCGCGGATCGAGTTGATGAACTCGTTGGTGAACTCCTCGGAGCTCACGTACCGCACCCGGGTGCCGGGGTAGAGGCTCCGCGCGTAGTGCCCGATGGCGTGCAGCAGGTGCGTCTTGCCGAGGCCCGACTCTCCATAGATGAAGAGCGGGTTGTACGCCTTCGCCGGCGCCTCGGCGACGGCCACCGCGGCGGCGTGCGCGAAGCGGTTGGAGGCGCCGATGACGAAGGTGTCGAAGAGGTACTTGGGGTTCAGCCGGGCGGTCGGCTCCAGCGGTCCCGAGGTGGAACCGCCGGACGGCGCCGAGGGCGCGGGCCGGCTGGGCGCCGGGCGCGGGGCGGACTGCTCGTACTGCTGCTGCTCGTACTGACGGGAGGACCGCTGCTGCTGACCGTCGTACTGCTGCTGCTCGTACTTCTGCTGTTCGTAGGAGCCCTGGTCGTAGGAGGAGGGCTCGGACTGCTGCATGTAGCCCGGCTGCGGGGAGGCGTACGGGTCGCGCTCGGGGAAGCCGCCGAGGCGGGGCTGCTGCCAGCCGTAGTCGTCCTGCTGGCCGCCGCGGGGCCAGGCACCGGGCTCGGAGCGCTGCTGCTGGTAGTCCGGGTAGGCGGGGCGGGCGTTGGGGAGCTGGTCGTCGGCGGGGCCGGTGTGGCCGCCGGGGCCCGTGTGACCCATGGGACCGGTGTGCCCGCCGGGGCGCTGGCCGCCGTACGGTTCGTAGCCGTCGCGGGAGGAAGAAGCGGACGGGGCCGGGGGCGAGGGTTCGCCGGCGGAGTCGTCGACCGTGATGGCGATCCGGATGGGGCGGCCGCACTCGCGGCTGAGGGCGTCGCTGATGAGCGGAGCGAGCCGGCCCTCGAGGATCCGCTTGCCGTATTCATTGGGGACGGCGAGCAGCGCGGTGTCCGCCACCAGGGCCAGGGGCTGACAGCGCTCGACCCACTGCTTGTCCTTGGGCTCGATGCTGTTCTGTCCCTCCCCGAGGAGCCCTTCGAGCACCCTTGGCCACACTGCGGCAAGATCGGCAGGTACGTCAGCCACAGAGCACGCTCTCTCAGAGGGGGGTCCCACGAATGTGTGGTTCTTTGGGACGGTCGGGACAAAAAAACCAGGGTCAGGCAACGGTAGTCAGGCCAGCGGGTACGGTTCAAGTCGTTGTCCACAGCCTGTGCACAGTGTGGGGCACCGTCGGCTCGGTTTGACCGGATGGCGTAGCCGCGCGTACCGTAACGAGGTCGAGTTGTCGATGGCTGCTGCCGCCTGCCTACCGATGGGCGAAGATCACTGGTTGTGATCGTTTTGCGGTGCCACTCGGGCGAACACGCGAGTTTTCTCCTCGTGGGCGCACGGTGACAGCCAGGCGATGTCCCGCCTAAACGATTTATTCTCTGGAGCCCCCGAGTGAGCAAGCGCACCTTCCAGCCGAACAACCGCCGTCGTGCCAAGACCCACGGCTTCCGCCTGCGGATGCGTACCCGTGCCGGTCGCGCGATTCTCGCGAACCGTCGTGGCAAGGGCCGCGCCGCCCTCTCCGCGTAACTGACGGGCGGATCGTGACGTCGTGCTGTCTCCCGAAAATCGGCTGAGGCGGCGCGAGGACTTCGCGAGCGCGGTACGTCGAGGTCGTCGGGCTGGTCGCCCGCTCCTCGTCGTCCACCTACGTACAAGCGGTGCAACGGACCCGCACGAGCCGGGGGAGATCGATCCCTCGACGCGTGCGGGTTTCGTCGTCAGCAAGGCTGTCGGCATCGCCGTCGTACGCAACCGGGTCAAGCGCCGTTTGCGCCATCTCGTCCGCGAGCGGCTGTCCCAGCTGCCCGAAGGTAGCCTGATGGTGGTACGGGCTCTGCCCGGAGCGGGTGATGCCGGTCTCGACGAGCTGGCCCGGGACCTCGATGCCGCACTGCTGCGGCTCTTGGGAGGCGTGGCTCGATGAAGTACCCGCTGCTCGCATTGATCAAGCTGTACCAGTGGACGATCAGTCCGCTGCTCGGGCCGGTGTGCCGCTACTACCCCTCGTGTTCGCACTACGGGTACACGGCCATCGACCGGCATGGTGCGGTGAAGGGGACGGCTCTGACCGCCTGGCGGATCCTGCGGTGCAATCCGTGGTCCCCGGGTGGCGTGGATCACGTCCCACCCCGGAAACGCCCGCGTTGGCACGAGCAGCTGCGCAGTGCGTTGCGTAGATCTCGCAATGCTCAAGGAGCTTGATTAGTGGACACGATTGCCAGTTGGTTCACCTTTATCACCACGCCCGTCTCGTGGATCATCGTTCAGTTCCACAAGCTGTACGGTGCGATGTTCGGCGCGGACAGTGGCTGGGCCTGGGGCCTGTCCATCGTCTCCTTGGTGGTCTTGATCCGTATCTGCCTGATCCCGCTCTTCGTGAAGCAGATCAAGGCGACGCGCGGCATGCAGGCGATCCAGCCGAAGATGAAGGCGATCCAGGAGCGCTACAAGAACGACAAGCAGCGCCAGTCCGAAGAGATGATGAAGCTGTACAAGGAGACGGGTACCAACCCGCTCTCCTCGTGCCTTCCCATCCTGGCGCAGTCCCCGTTCTTCTTCGCGCTCTACCACGTGCTCGCCTCCATCGCCAACGGCACGCCGATCGGCAAGATCGACGGCCCGCTGCTGGAGAGCGCGCGTAACGCGCACATCTTCGGTGCCCCGCTGGCGTCCAAGTTCACGGACAGCGCGGACAAGGTCGCCGCTCTGGGTGCCGACATCACCGACGTGCGGATCGTCACCGCGGTCATGATCGTGATGATGTCGCTGTCGCAGTTCTACACGCAGCGCCAGCTGATGCAGAAGAACGTCGACCTCTCGGTCAAGACGCCGTTCATGCAGCAGCAGAAGATGCTGATGTACGTCTTCCCCGTGATCTTCGCGGTCATGGGCATCAACTTCCCCGTCGGTGTCCTCGTCTACTGGCTGACCACGAACCTGTGGACCATGGGTCAGCAGATGTTCGTGATCAACCGGAACCCCACCCCGGGCAGCCTGGCCCAGGACCAGTACCTGACGCGCCTGCTGAAGCAGATCACCTCGCATGGCGAGCTCAAGAGCCGGGGCAAGAAGAAGATCGTCGCGGCGATCGTGGCCAAGGGCCCGGACCGCAACGACAACGAGCGCAAGTTCATCACCGGTCTGACCAAGCAGGGCCTGGCCGCGCAGGCGGACGGCTCCGTGGCGAAGAGCGTCGAGGCGACGGTCGACTCCGATGCGGCCGGCGGTGGTACCCCGAAGCGGCAGCAGCCCAAGCGGCAGTCGAAGTCGCAGCGCCAGACGCCCCCCAGCAAGCCCTCTCCCAAGAAGTAAGAAGGAGTCCCTCCCGTGACGGAAGGCACCACCACCGCCGCCGCTGAGAGTGGCGACACCCTGACCCGCCTCGAGCAGGAGGGTGAGATCGCGGCCGACTACCTTGAGGGTCTGCTGGACATCGCCGACCTGGACGGCGACATCGACATGGACGTCGAGGCCGACCGCGCCTCTGTCTCCATCGTCAGCGACTCCGCGCGCGACCTGCAGAAGCTCGTGGGCCGCGACGGCGAGGTGCTGGAGGCTCTGCAGGAGCTGACCCGCCTCGCCGTGCACCGCGAGACCGGGGACCGCAGCCGGCTGATGCTGGACATCGGTGGCTTCCGGGCGAAGAAGCGCGAGGAGCTGTCGGCGCTCGGCGCCAAGGCCGCGGAGGACGTGAAGACGTCCGGCGAGCCCTTGAAGCTGGACCCGATGACCCCCTTCGAGCGGAAGGTCGTCCACGACGCCGTGGCCGCCGCCGGTCTGCGGAGCGAGTCCGAGGGCGAGGAGCCGCAGCGCTTCGTCGTCGTACTTCCGGCCTGACCGGAAGCTTGAGTGTCCGGCCCCGTCTGTCTCGCAGGCGGGGCCGATCTTTGTCAGCCTGGCAGTGACGGCAGTGATGCCGTGGGTTCACAACCATGCGGTACGGAAGGACGGTCCCCGTGACGGAGGCAGCTGAGCTTCCCCCGATGCCCGAAGAAGCGCCCCAGGCACCTGAAGAGGCGCGTGCGGTGTTCGGCGAGCATTTCCCGGAAGCTGTGCGGTACGCGGAGCTGCTGGCGGACGCGGGTGTCAAGCGGGGCCTGATCGGGCCGCGCGAGGTGCCGCGGCTCTGGGAGAGGCACCTGCTGAACTGTGCCGTGCTCTCGGAAGTGGTGCCCGAGGGCGTCACCGTGTGCGACGTGGGTTCGGGCGCCGGCCTCCCCGGCATTCCGCTGGCCCTGGTCCGCAGGGACCTGAAGATCACGTTGCTGGAGCCGCTGCTGCGCCGCACGAACTTCCTCCAGGAGGTCGTGGAGCTGCTGGGGCTCGACCACGTGACGGTGGTGCGCGGGCGGGCCGAGGAAGTCCTCGGCAAGCTCCAGCCGGTGCACGTGGTGACGGCGCGCGCGGTGGCTCCGCTGGACCGGCTCGCCGGATGGGGCGTACCCCTGCTGCGCCCGTACGGCGAGATGCTGGCGCTGAAGGGCGACACCGCCGACGAGGAACTGGTGGCGGCGAAGGCCGCGCTGACCAAGCTCGGTGTGGTGAAGACCTCGGTGCTGCACGTGGGCGAGGGGATCGTGGACCCGCTCTCCACCGTGGTGCGGGTCGAGGTCGGGGAAAGCCCCGGCGGGGTGCGGTTCGCGGCGAAGCGGGCCAAGGCCGCCCGGACCAGCCGGACGCGACGGCGGCGCTGAGCCGCGTTGTGGGGCGTGTTGCGCCCTATAGGTATGGATTTCGGAGTGTCGTAGCGGCCGGATGACTCCGTCCGGGCATCGTGTTTCACGTGAAACGTCGCTCTCTGCTGCACGGAATCATCAGCCGCGGTCGTGCGGCTACGTCCCCCCGTCTCCGCAAGGGCGAAGGGGGGACGGAGTTGTCCACATCGGTGGATTCATCCACAGGAGTACGGGCCCCGCTGGTTCGCGACCCCGGTGACATGGCAGGCTCTGTTCATCGCGAGCCAGATGCCGAGGAGAGTGACACCGTGCGGTCAGACGCCAACCTTGCGGGGCCGATGGCCGATCCGGTCCCCGGTCCCCGCTCTGAATCCCCGGGCGACGATGTTTCACGTGAAACATCGGCCCCGCCCCTAGTGGACAACGAAGACACGCCCATCGGCCGAGCCGCCCAGATCGCGGTCGAGGCCCTGGGACGTGCGGGTGAGGGCCTGCCCAGGCCCCCGAAGACCCGGATCATGGTGGTGGCCAACCAGAAGGGCGGCGTGGGCAAGACCACGTCGACCGTGAACCTGGCCGCATCCCTGGCCCTGCACGGCGCACGGGTCCTCGTGGTCGACCTCGATCCGCAGGGCAACGCCTCGACGGCGCTGGGCATCGACCACCACGCGGACGTGCCGTCCATCTACGACGTGCTCGTGGACAGCCGCCCGCTGATGGAGGTCGTCCAGCCGGTGGCCGACGTGGAGGGCCTCTTCTGCGCGCCGGCCACGATCGATCTCGCGGGTGCGGAGATCGAGCTGGTGTCCCTCGTGGCACGGGAGAGCCGTCTCCAGCGGGCCATCCAGGCGTACGAGCAGCCGCTCGACTACATCCTGATCGACTGCCCGCCCTCGCTGGGCCTGCTGACGGTGAACGCCCTGGTCGCGGGCGCGGAGGTGCTGATCCCGATCCAGTGCGAGTACTACGCGCTGGAGGGTCTCGGTCAGCTGCTGCGCAATGTGGACCTGGTGCGGGCCCATCTGAACCCGACCCTGCACGTGTCGACGATCCTGCTGACGATGTACGACGGCAGGACCCGGCTGGCCTCGCAGGTGGCGGAGGAGGTGCGCACGCACTTCGGCAAGGAGGTGCTGCGCACGAGCATCCCGCGGTCGGTCCGCATCTCCGAGGCTCCGAGCTACGGGCAGACGGTGCTGACCTACGACCCGGGTTCCAGCGGTTCCCTCTCCTATCTGGAGGCTGCGCGGGAGATCGCGCTGCGCGGGGCCGGATTCCAGTACGACCCCCAGCACCCCCATCAGGGTGCGGGCATGAACAACACGCAGAGCATGGCGGAGGGGATCCAGTGAGTGAGCGACGTAGGGGTCTGGGGCGGGGGCTCGGCGCGCTGATTCCCGCGGCTCCCCAGGAGAAGGTGCCGCCGGTGATCGGTGCCGGGTCGACGTCTCCGTCGGCGATGCCGGTGCTGCCCTCTGAGCGGGGCATCGCGGCGGCGAAGCTGGCTTCGCTGGCGCAGGCCGATGTTTCACGTGAAACATCGGCGGTGGCCGCGTCCGTGAGCGCGCCTGAGCCGGTCGCCGCTCCGGAGGCCGGAGAGGTGGCGGGGGCCACGTTCGCGGAGCTCCCGATGGACTCCATCACGCCGAACCCGCGGCAGCCGCGCGAGGTGTTCGACGAGGACGCGCTGGCCGAGCTGGTGACCTCCATTCAGGAGGTGGGTCTGCTCCAGCCGGTGGTGGTGCGCCAGTCCGGCCCGGGCCGCTATGAGCTGATCATGGGCGAGCGGCGCTGGCGGGCGTGCCGGGAGGCCGGCCTGAACCGTATTCCGGCGATCATCCGGGCCACGGACGACGAGAAGCTGCTGCTGGACGCGCTCCTGGAGAACCTGCACCGGGCGCAGCTGAACCCCTTGGAGGAGGCGGCCGCGTACGACCAGCTGCTCCAGGACTTCAACTGCACGCACGATCAGCTGGCGGACCGGATCGGGCGTTCCCGTCCGCAGGTCTCGAACACGCTGCGTCTGCTGAAGCTCTCTCCGCCCGTGCAGCGGCGGGTGGCGGCGGGTGTGCTGTCGGCGGGCCACGCGCGGGCCCTGCTGTCGGTGGACAACTCCGAGGAGCAGGACCGGCTGGCGCACCGGATCGTGGCCGAGGGGCTCTCGGTGCGTGCGGTCGAGGAGATCGTGGCGCTGATGGGTTCGGAGTCGCCGAGTGCGGTGAAGTCGAAGGGCCCGCGGGCGGGTGCCCGGGTCGCTCCCGCGCTGAGTGAGCTGGCGACGCGGTTGTCGGACCGGTTTGAGACGCGGGTGAAGGTGGATCTGGGCCAGAAGAAGGGCAAGATCACCGTCGAGTTCGCGTCGATGGAGGACCTGGAGCGCATTCTGGGGACCCTGGCGCCGGGCGAGGGCCGGGTGCTGGACCAGGGCGCTGCCGGGGAGTAACGCACAGCCAGGGGGCGGGTCGTGCCGGTGTGAGCCGGTGCGGCCCGCCCCTTTGCCTTGTTGCGGTTTCGGGTGATTCGAGCTGTGGATACGATGCGGTCATGGGTCGTCGGCTGGTACCGCTCACGCTGGACAACCTTCAAGACCTGCCCCGGCGTTGCCGGTCCTGTGTCTTCTGGGAGCTGGACCCCGTCAGCGGCGAGGCGGCCGTGAAGGCGGGGAACTCTGCCGAGGAGAAGGAGGCGTGGATCTCCGCCGTCCTCCTGGAGTGGGGCTCGTGCGGCCGGGTGGTCTACGTGGACGAGGTTCCCGTGGGCTTCGTTCTGTACGCGCCGCCGGCGTACGTGCCGCGTGCGACCGCGTTCCCGACCAGCCCGGTGTCCCCGGACGCCGTACAGCTCATCACCTCGTGGATCATGCCGGGGTATCAGGGGCAGGGGCTGGGGCGGGTGATGGTCCAGACGGTGGCGAAGGATCTGCTGCGCAGGGGGTTCCGGGCGATCGAGGCCTTCGGAGACGCCCGGTGGGACGGTCCGGCCTGTCTGCTGCCGGCCGACCACCTGCTGGCCGTGGGGTTCAAGACGGTGCGCCCGCATCCGGCGCGTCCCCGGCTGCGGTTGGAGCTGCGGTCCACGCTGTCGTGGAAGGAAGACGTGGAGCTGGCCCTGGACCGGTTGCTGGGCGCGGCCCGGAAGGAACCGGCGCTGCGTCCGCTGTGAGGCGGGAGCCCCCCGGTCCCGGAGCGGCCCGACATGCGGACGGGGCCGCCCCTGGCAGGGGGCGGCCCCGTTTCACGCGATCGCGTCCGGACTCGGACGCGGGTGCGTCAGGCCTTGCTGGTGACGAAGCCGTCGAGGTCGCGAAGGATGGCGGCCTTCGGCTTGGCGCCGACGATGGTCTTGACGACCTCGCCGCCCTGGTAGACGTTCAGGGTCGGGATGGACATGACGCCGTACTTGGCCGCCGTCTCCGGGTTCTCGTCGATGTTGAGCTTGACGATCTCGATCTCGTCACCGTATTCGGCGGCGATGGCCTCGAGGGACGGGGCGATCTGGCGGCACGGACCGCACCAGGCGGCCCAGAAGTCCACCAGGACGGGCTTGTCGCTCTTGAGGACGTCGTCATCGAAGCTTGCGTCGGTGACGGTCTTGAGGGTGCCGGCCACAGCGGCCTCCTTCTTTTCCTGCGGGGAGTGGGGTGTGGTGCTGCTTGAGGGTGTCAGACCGCCGCGTGCGCCTTCTCGGCGTCCGCGAGGGCGGCGAGGAAGCGCTCGGCGTCGAGGGCCGCGGAGCAACCCGTGCCCGCGGCGGTGATGGCCTGACGGTAGGTGTGGTCGACCACGTCGCCCGCGCCGAACACACCGGTGAGGCTGGTGCGGGTGGAGGGGGCGTCGACCTTGAGGTAGCCCTCCGCGTCGAGGTCGAGCTGGTCCTTGAACAGCTCGGTGCGCGGGTCGTGGCCGACGGCGATGAAGAGGCCGGTCACGGGCAGGGCGGAGGTCTCACCGGTCTTGGTGTTGCGCAGGGTCAGGCCGGTGAGCTTCTGCTCGCCGTGGATCTCTGCGACCTCGCTGTCCCAGGCGAACTTGATCTTCGGGTCAGCGAAGGCGCGGTCCTGCATGGCCTTGGAGGCGCGCAGGGAGTCGCGGCGGTGGACGATCGTGACGGACTTGGCGAACCGGGAGAGGAAGGTGGCTTCCTCGATCGCGGTGTCGCCGCCGCCGATCACGGCGATGTCGTGTTCCTTGAAGAAGAACCCGTCGCAGGTCGCGCACCAGGAGACGCCGCGGCCGGAGAGGGCGTCCTCGTTGGGCAGGCCGAGCTTGCGGTGCTGGGAACCGGTGGTCACGATCACGGCCTTGGCGCGGTGCACGGTGCCGGCGGTGTCGGTGACGGTCTTGATCTCACCGGTGAGGTCCACGGCCACGACGTCGTCCGGGATCAGCTCGGCGCCGAAGCGCTCAGCCTGGCCGCGCATGTTGTCCATGAGGTCCGGACCCATGATGCCGTCCTGGAAGCCGGGGAAGTTCTCGACCTCGGTGGTGTTCATCAGCGCGCCACCGGCGGTGACGGCACCTTCGAAGACCAGCGGCTTGAGCGAAGCGCGTGCGGTGTACAGGGCGGCCGTGTAACCGGCCGGCCCGGAGCCGATGATGATCACGTTTCGTACGTCGCTCACGGGTTGATTCCTCGTCTCTGCGGACTGACTGCTGCCTACCGGGGGGCCGGTGTGGACTCTCACCCCACCCAACGGATCCTACGGCGCCCGCATTCCCGAGTTGTTCCCCCGGGCTTTCCGGTCTCTCAGCTCCTGGGATAGGTACGGGTGAGCAGCGGCTTTCCGGGCCCGGCTGAGGGGTCGGTGACGCAGGCGGAGCCGACGAGATAGGCGTCCACGGAGGTGGGGTCGCCGGGGTGGGGCAGGACGAGGAGGAAGACGTCCTTGCCCTCGTAGGTGCCGGACTCGAAGCCGAGCGGGGTCTCGGTCCGGCCGGTGGCCTCCTGGACGCAGGCGGGTGCCGTGGGCGCCTCGCCGTCGGCCGGGGCGAGGCTCGGTTCGGACGGCGGGCTGTTCTCCACTCCGAAGGTGTTGTTCCGCTCCCCCGCCGCCTTGTCTCCGTGGGCGGCGGACGCGAGGAGCTGGCGCACCGTGCCGGGGAGCCCCTGGGCGGTGTACTCGGGTGTGCCGGACCCGGACTGCGCGGTGGTTGCGTCTCCCCGCGCGGACATGTCCTGGGCGGGGCGGTCGCCGGACATCAGGCCGAACACCAGGACGCCGGCGGCGCAGGCCGCGAGCAGCCCGCCCGCGAGGGCGATCCGGCGGCGTGCGCGACGCCGGCCGGGGCCGGTTGCGCCGGTCGGGTGACCGGAGGGCCGCAGGCCGATCCTTTCGCCGAGCGGGGAGGCGGGTGTTTCACGTGAAACATCGGGACCGGAGGGCTCGTCCGCCTCTCGGGCGGGGCTGACGGGCGCGGGCTCCCGGTGCGGCGCGGTGGCGTCGAGGAGTGCTTCGGCGGCGAGGGCCGCGTCGATCCGGCCGGAGACGTCGGCGGGCATCCGGGCGGGGCCGGGCAGGGTGCCGAGCAGGGCCCGGATCTCCTCCAGGGAGGCACGGACGTCCGCGCACAGGGGGCAGCCGCCGAGATGGCTGCGTACCTCCGCCGTGCGGGACGGGGAGAGGAGGCCTTCCGCCAGCTCGGAGATCTCCGAGACGTCGGGGTGCCCGATCGTGCCGGTCGCGCCGGTTGTGGGGTTCACGCTCGTCCACCTCCGCCCTTCACTGCGTTGGGATCCGGGGTCGGGTCCCCGCGGTCTGCCGCCGGTGGGACGGTTGTCCCCGGTGTCCGGTTCCTTCCCCGCTCGGTATCGGTGTTATCCCCGGTATGCGTGCGCAGATGAGTGAGGAGCGGGACGAGTTTGGCCCTGCCGCGGGCGCAGCGGCTCTTCACGGTGCCGACGGGGACGTCGAGGATGTGGGCGGCCTCGGCGACGGGGTAGCCCTGCATGTCGACGAGGACCAGGGCAGCCCGCTGATCGGCCGGGAGGGTGCTCAGGGCGGCCAGTAGCTGCCGGTGGAGGTCCTGGCGCTCCGCGGGAGCCTCGGCGGACTCGTGGGGCTCCAGGAGGCGCTCCAGGCGGTCCGTGTCGTCGAGGGGGGACGTCCTGCGGGAGGCGGCCTTGCGGGCCCGGTCCAGGCAGGCGTTCACGGTGATGCGGTGCAGCCAGGTCGTGACGGCTGATTCGCCGCGGAAGGTGTGCGCGGCCCGGTAGGCGGAGACGAGGGCGTCCTGCACGGCGTCGGCGGCCTCCTCCCGGTCGCCGAGGGTGCGCAGGGCGACGGCCCAGAGCCGGTCGCGGTGCCTGCGTACGAGCTCACCGAAGGCGTCCGGGTCTCCGGCGGCGTGCAGCGCCAGGAGTTCCTGGTCGCTGCGGCCGCCGATGGGTGTTGCCTCGTCCAACGCCGCCCCCTTCGCTGCTGCCGGTCAGCCTGTGAACTTCACGTCGGTGATGGCCTGCTTGTACCCGGCACCGCTGCCGCCCTCGGCGGGAGCCCACGGCATGGCGGTCATCCACAGCAGGACGTACCGGGTCTTGACCGGCTTGTCGACGGTCAGGGTGAAGCTGCTGTCGGAGGTTTTGGCCGTGGCCAGCTTCGGCATGGAGGAGACCGTGCCGGAAGGGTCGAGGGAGTTGGCCGCGTAGAGCGTGGTGGTGGTGTGGTCGCCCGCGAACCGCAGCGCTATGAAGGCACTGGTGACCTCTTGCTCGGATCCGAGGTCGTAGACGATGCCGACGCCGGTCTTGATGGACGGCTTCAGATCGGGACCGTCGAGGTAGTACTTGGTGCGCCAGTACGTGGAGGAATCCCCGTCGTAGGTGTTCTTGACGGATCCCGCGTCCTGGGGCTTGTCGTCGGGTGCGTACTCGCGTGCACCGGTGATGGTCAGGGTTACCGGTACCTTCTTCTGCTCGATGTCCTCGGGCTTCTGCTGGGAGTTCTGGCTCCCGCTGTTGCTGCCCTGGTTGTTCCGGTTGAGCAGGGTGTCGGCCAGCTGCCAGCTGCCCAGTCCGAGGGCGGCGATCAGCAGGGCCGCGACGCCCCACTTGAGGACGCGGCCGGTACGGCTCTGCAGGGGCGGCGGCGGAGGGACGACGGTGAGGACCTGGGCAGTGGGCATGCCGGGGCCCTGGGGCCTGCCGTAGCTGCCCTGCTGGTACGTGGTGTGCTGGTACTCCGGAGGGGCCGTGAAGGTGGGCTCCGGCGGGCGGATGCGGGGCATCGCGGCCACCGCCTTGGAGAGCTCCTCCGGGGTGGTGCAGGCGGGCTCCTGCCGCGAGGCGGTGGCTCCGTCGTTGGCGAGGGCGCGCATGGCCAGCTCGCCCAGCCCCCGGTGCACGCCCGCGCGGACCTGGTCGGGGGCGATGAGACCGACGCCCTTGGGCAGGCCGGTGAGGCCGTAGGCATCGTTCTCGTACGGCCAGCGCTGGGTCAGCGCGGCGTACAGGAGGGCGCCGATGGCCTCGGTGTCCGCGCGTTGCGGGGTCTCGCTGGTGATGCCGCGCAGGGCGGCGTTCACGGCGAGGCCGCGGATGCGGTACTGGCCCGTGGAGGTGCGCAGTATGGCGCTGGGGGTCAGGCGCAGGTGTGCCAGGCCCTCGCGGTGCGCGGCGGCCATGGCCTGGGAGACCTGGCTGACGAGCTGGTAGGCCTCGTGCGGTTCCATGGGGCCGGCGGCGAGGACCGCGGTGAGCTCCGTGGCGTCGGGCAGCCACTCGTGGACGACGTAGACGAGGTCGTTCTCCTCCACGGCGTCGAGGACCTGGACGAACCGGGGGTCGCCGAGCAGGGCCGAGGAGCGGGCGGCGGCCAGGACGGCGCGGGCCCGCGCGTGGTCGGCGGGCAGCAGGTGGACGCCCACGGCCCGGCGCAGCTTCTCGTCCATCGCGCGCCAGCTGCTGAATCCGTCCAGACGGGTGACGCATTCTTCGAGCCGGTAGCGTCTGGCCAGCTTGTGGCCGCTGTGCAGCTCGGGCGCGGCAGCAGGTGCCGGGGTCCTGCGTTCGCCGTCCTTCTCGGGCATGGTTCCGTCCGCGGCTTGTCCGTTCTGGGTGTCCACCCCGTCGGCCGTGGCCTGGGCCGTCTCCGCGGCCAGCGGCTCGTCGCCGCTGTTGTCGGCCACGTCGACGGCAGCCGTGCTACGTTCCGCCACCGTCGTCCCCGCCTCCCCATCCGTTGCGCGCTGTCGGCCAGTCTGCGAAGCCATGCCAATTGTGCCCACAGTCCACCGATCTGCACGACACGCCAGAGGACAGGATGGTTGTACGCATCAGCGCCCCAGGCGCCCGCGGACCATCCCGACCATGGCGTTGAGTTCTTCGATGCGCATCCGCTTGGCGGCGACGAGGAACACCGCTGCCAGGGAGATGCCGCCGGCCACCAGGGCGGTGAGGGAACCGAGGGCTCCGCTGCCGATGTAGTGCAGGACGGCGAAGGCGACGGCGCCGGCCACGGCGGCGGCGGGGACGCAGGCGCCGATGAGCCGGGTGTAGGTGCGCATCACGTGCGCCCCGTCGAGATCGCCGCCGAGGCGGGTGCGCAGGCGGCGCCAGGCGACACCGACGCCCACGGCGTAGCCGAGGCCGTAGGCGGCGGCCATGCCGACGACGGCCCAGCGGGCGGGGAGCACGAAGAAGGCGACGGCGGACATGCCCGCGTTGACGGCGGCCACGATGACCGTGTTGTAGAAGGGCGTCCGGGTGTCCTCGTAGGCGTAGAAGCCGCGCAGGACCACGTACTGGACGGAGTAGGGGATCAGTCCGAGGCCGAAGGCCATCAGGATGAAGCCGATGTTCTGGGCGCTCTGGGTGCCGGAACCGGCGTAGAGCAGGCCTGCCATGGGGACGCCGAGGGCGAGGAACGCGAAGGCGCAGGGCACGATCGCGACGGCCGAGGTGCGCAGTCCGTAGGAGATGTCGTCGCGGACGGCGGCGGCGTCGCCGTCGTGGGCGGACCGGGAAATGCGCGGCAGGACGGCGGTCATGACGGAGACGGTGATGATGGCCTGCGGCATCTGCCAGAGCAGCAGGGCGTAGTTGTAGCCGGTGATGCCGGTACCGCCGTGGCCCTGCTTGTCGGCCACCTCGCCCGCCCAGGTGGCGAGCTGGGTGACGACGATGAGGCCGAGCTGGTTGGCGAGGACGAAGAAGAACGTCCACTTGGCCAGGCCGGCGGCCTTGCCGAGGCCGTGGCCCTTCCAGTCGAACCGCAGGCGCGGCTTGAAGCCGGCGTCGCGCAGGTAGGGAAGCATCGCCAGGGACTGGACGACGAGGCCGAGGAGGGTGCCGAGGCCCAGGAGCCGGACGCCTTCGGGGGTGATGCCGGCCTCGGTGACGCCCGTGGTGGTGAAGCCGCCGAAGGCCCAGATGAAGGCGCCGAAGGTGGCGATGACGACGATGTTGTTGAGGACCGGGGTCCACATCATCGCGCCGAACCGGCCGCGGGCGTTGAGGATCTGACCGAGGACCACGTGCATGCCCATGAAGAACATGGTGGGCAGGCAGTAGTGGGCGAAGGCTACGGCGACGTCCAGGCGGGCCGGGTCGTCGGCGATCTTCTGCGACATCATGCCGATGAACAGCGGGGCCGCGAGCACGCAGACCACGGTGACGGCGCCCAGCAGGACCATGACGAGGGTCAGCAGCCGGTTGGCGTACGCCTCTCCCCCGTCCTCGTCGTTCTTCATCGCGCGCACGAGCTGCGGGATGAAGACGGCGTTGAGGGCGCCGCCGCCGACCAGGACGTAGATCATCGTCGGCAGGGTGTTGGCGACCTGGTAGCTGTCGTTGAGGGTGGCGACGCCGATCGCCCCGGCGATCACCAGGGTCCGCAGGAAGCCGGTGATGCGGGAGACGATCGTGCCGGCGGCCATCAGGGCGCTGGACTTGAGCAGGCTGGAGGCGCGTCCGGCGGGCTTGCTCGGTGCCGGGGCGGCCACGGGCGCGTCCTCGGCGGGCGTGCGGGGCGCCGCGTCCTGGTCCCGGTAGAGGTGCGCGAAGGCGTCGGGGCGGGGGTCCTGGTCGGCGGCCTTGGTCACGAGGGAGTCCACGCCGACGAACTGCGTGGTCGTGGCGTGGTCGCCGTAGGGAAGGTGCCGGGAGGGGCCGTCCGGCTCGGGCGGCGGGGTCTGGGCCCACACCCGCGGGTCCGGGGCGTAGGAGGGGGCCGCCGGGGCGGCGTAGAGCGGGCCGGGCTCCTGGAAGGTGCCCGGCGGTGGCGGCGGGTGCGAGGCCCGGTCGTAGAGGACCTCCGCCACCGGATCCTGGGCGGAGAGGTCCTGCGCCCGGTACGGGTCGTAGGCGTAGGCGTCCTGGACATAGGGGTCGTGGTCCGGCGCGGGCGCGGGCGCGGGAACCTGCCCCGGCACCGGGGCGCCGGGGGCAGTGCCCTGGGAGGGCGCGGGCCCGCCAGTGCCCTGCGCGCGGTCACCTTCGTACGGCGCGTTCATCGAAACCCCACCTCATCGTCCCCAGGCCGACCGGCCACGGCATCGCTCAACGGTCCACTGTCTCACCCGTGCCGGACGGGTCCGCGCTTTGCGGTCCGGTGTCCGGGGACTCGTCACTCTGCTGCGTGCTCTCCTCTGCGGCGGTGCGTGCCGCGACACGCTTGCGGCTGGCGTACATCTTGATGCCGGCCAGCACGAGGAGGAGGACACCGCCCGCGATGACGAGCATGACGGTCGGGGTCACCTCGGTGGCTTCGACGGTGAACTTGCGGGCCTTTCCGTAGGGCACGCCGTCGGTGGTGAAGAGCTGGGCCGTCACCGAGACCGGGCCGCTCGCGGTGGCGTTGGCGGGGAACTTCACGGTCTGGCTGTGCCCGCCCTGGATCGCGACTTCCTGCTGGGCCTCGCCGCTGTCGCCGAACATCAACCGGGTCGGGTTGGCGGACTGCAGTCGCAGGACCAGGTTGTGGGTGTCCTGGACGAGGCTGTTCTGGACGGTGACCGGGATGGTCGCGCTGTGTCCGGAGAGCGTCGCGTCGGACTTCGGGATGATCTTGACCTTCTCGGTGAGCCGGACCAGGTACTGCTGCACCTGGTCCCGGTAGGCGCGGGCCGCGTCGGGGCGGCCGCGCCACGAGGAGGACATCTCCCGGTTGGTGGTGTTGCCGAAGGGGATCTCGACGCGGTCGGGCGCGGTCAGGATCACCTTGAAGTGGCCGAGCGTGTTCTCGGTGGTGCGGATCTTCTCGAAGGCGGAGACCGGCAGTTCCTGCTTGCTCAGCGCCTCGGGGTACTGGCCGGCGCCCGGGACCTGGGTGGCGGCGCGGGGGTCGGGAGTCGCCGCGGCGGCCGCCTCCAGGTCCACGCCCTGGCTCCAGCGGCCCGACTGCAGACCCCGGATGGCGGCGGCCATCGTCTGTGCCTGGCTGGCGCTGGGCATCCGCTGCGGAGCGACGACGAAGCTGCGCTGGTTGTCGGTCTTCTGCAGGTTCAGGGCGAGGGTCTGGGCGAGGAACTGCTGCACCGCGAGGGTGGAGTTCCCGGCGCGGAGCATGTCGCCCTGGAACGCGGTGGAGAGGTCGGCGTCGGCGACGACGGCCGTGGTGCCCGCGCCGATGGGCCGCGCGGCCGACGGGGTGTAGCCGAGGGCGCCGGTCTCCTGGAGGCTGTCGCTGCGGGTGAGGACGTTGTGGGCACCGGCCGAGGTCGCGACGTTGACGATCGACGGGTCGATGGCGCCGTCCACGGGCCAGGAGAAGTCGGTGCTCGCGGGGACGTGCAGGACGGTCTCGACGGCCTGCTTCGCCTTGTCCGTGGCCGGCCGCAGTTGTCCCAGGGTGCCGGAGACGTCCTTGCCGCGGTGGGCGAGCGAGGCGATGTCCGGGTCCGCGAAGGGCAGTGCGACGACCTTCTTGCCCTGGACGGCGCTTTCCAGCGAGCTCAGCCACTGCTCGGCGATGGCCTTGTTCTTACCCGGGACTGTCCGGCCCTCGGGGGTGCGGACCCGGTACCCCTTGGTCATGGCGTCGACGGTGTAGAGCAGGTCCGGATCGATGACCCAGGTGATGGGAAGGTCCTTGCCGAGCGTGACCATCTGCTCCAGGCGGCCGCCGGTCCGCAGCTCGTCGGCGAGGCTGTCGTCGAGGAAGACGGGGGTCTGCAGCTCGTCCGAGCCGGTCTCCGAGGTCAGGTGCGTGGTGGAGATCAACGGCCAGGCGTACGCGAGCTGGGAGCGCTTGGCGGCCGGCTCCGGCTGCCAGGGCAGGAAGGTCCGCTTGATGCCGAGGACCTGCTCGTACTGGCGGCTCTCGGTCTCCCCGGACACGGAGACGCCGAGCTGGTAGACGCCGTCCTCGTCCAGGTCCAGCTTGTTCACCGGAACCTTGAGGGTGAAGGGCTGGCTGACCTTCGAAGGCAGCGAATCGATCTTCACGGCGAACTCGGGGCCGACTTCCGCCGGGTCGGTGCCCGCCCGGAACGCGCCTCGCTCGGCGGCCTCGTCGATGGAGCTGCGGTCCCCGAGCGCCGGCCCGACCCGCAGACCCACGTGTGCGTCGGTGATCTTCTCGGAGCCGTTGTTCTTCACGGTGCCCGAGATGGTGAGGGTGTCGCCCTTGACCGGCGCGCTCGGTGCCAGGGCGTCGAGCTGGACGTCGACGGCGGTGGCCGCGGTGCCGGCGGCCTGGGCCTCGGGCACGTGCGAGTAGACCAGGCCGGCGAGCACCGGCGTCCCGGCGAGCAGGACGACCGCGCGTCGCAGCCAGCGCCGCCGGGCAGGAGCGAGGGACGCCCCCTGGATGTCTGCCGCCTCGGCCAACGCGCTCGCCCGTCCCTCGGAGTGTCAGTGGTCGTCGTTTGTGCGTCCACGCATGGTAACGAGGCCCGCTGTGCGCGAGTGCCGCGCCTTGCTCCACATGATCGGGCCCGCCCCGGAGCGGCCGCGGGCCGGGGTGGCCGCAAAACACGGGAGCTCGCGGCGGGCCGGGCACGTACCCTTTTCTGTTGTGCCGAACGCCAACGAAGACAACCCCAGTGTCCTGAATCACGGGCAGGCCCGCGCGGTGAGTGAACTGCTGCGGATCGCCCCTGTCGCCGACGAGCTCGGCCGCCGTTTCCAGGAGGCGGGTTTCCGCCTCGCCCTGGTCGGCGGGTCCGTCCGCGACGCGCTGCTCGGGCGCCTCGGCAACGACCTCGACTTCACCACCGACGCCCGGCCCGAGGATGTTCTCAAGATCATCAGGCCGTGGGCCGACTCGGTCTGGGACGTCGGCATCGCCTTCGGCACGGTCGGTGCGCAGAAGGACGGCTTCCAGATCGAGGTGACCACCTACCGGTCGGAGTCCTACGACCGGACCTCGCGCAAGCCCGAGGTCTCCTACGGCGACTCCATCGAGGAGGATCTCGTCCGCCGCGACTTCACGGTGAACGCGATGGCCGTCGCGCTGCCCGAGAAGGAGTTCGTGGACCCTCACGGCGGTCTGGAGGACCTCCGGGCGGGTGTGCTGCGCACCCCGGGCACTGCCGAGGACTCCTTCTCCGACGACCCGCTGCGGATGCTGCGGGCGGCGCGGTTCGCCGCGCAGCTCGACTTCGAGGTCGCCCCGGACGTGGTGGCGGCGATGACGGAGATGTCCGGCCGCATCGAGATCGTCTCGGCCGAGCGGGTCCAGGGCGAGCTGAACAAGCTCCTGCTGTCCGCGCACCCGCGCAAGGGCCTGGGCCTCCTCGTGGACACGGGGCTGGCCGAGCACGTGCTGCCGGAGCTGCCGGCGCTGCGGCTGGAGAGCGACGAGCACCACCGGCACAAGGACGTCTACGACCACTCGCTGATCGTGCTGGAGCAGGCGATCGCGCTGGAGGAGGACGGCCCGGACCTGGTGCTGCGGCTCGCGGCCCTGCTGCACGACATCGGCAAGCCCCGGACCCGTCGGTTCGAGAGCGACGGGCGGGTCTCCTTCCACCACCACGAGATGGTGGGCGCGAAGATGACCAAGAAGCGCATGACCGCGCTCAAGTACTCCAACGACATGGTCAAGGACGTGGCCCGGCTGGTGGAGCTGCACCTGCGCTTCCACGGGTACGGGGACGGGGAGTGGACCGACTCGGCCGTGCGGCGCTACGTCCGTGACGCCGGTCCGCTGCTGGACCGCCTGCACAAGCTGACCCGTTCCGACTGCACCACGCGCAACAAGCGCAAGGCGAACGCGCTCTCCCGCACCTACGACGGGCTGGAGGAGCGCATCGCCCAGCTGCAGGAGAGGGAGGAGCTGGACGCGATCCGGCCCGACCTCGACGGCAACGCGATCATGCGGGTCCTCGATGTGGGCCCCGGCCCGGTGATCGGCAAGGCGTACGCGTTCCTGCTGGAGCTGAGGCTGGAGAACGGTCCCATGGAGCACGAGGCTGCGGTGGCTGCCCTCAAGGAGTGGTGGGCCGCTCAGGCCTGAGAGCCCGGGCCCCGATGTTTCACGTGAAACATCGGGGCGGAGCGCCGGTCGTGGTGCGGTCAGGGCGATGTTTCACGTGAAACATCGCCCTGACGCATGAGGAGTGCGGCGGTCGCGGCGTAGAGCAGGGCCACCCCGATGATCAGGGGGACGGAGTGCCCGTCGAGGGGGAGCACGAGTGCGGCCACCCCGGCGGCGCCGACGAAGGCGGCGTTGAAGAGCACGTCGTAGACGGAGAAGACGCGGCCGCGGAAGGCGTCGTCCACCTGGGACTGCACCACGGTGTCGGTGGAGATCTTGGCCCCCTGGGTGGCCAGGCCCAGCACGAAGGCGGCCGCCAGCATCGGCCCGGGTGCGAAGAACAGGCCGAGCGCCGGCACGAGCACCGCGGCGCCCGCGGCGCACAGGGTGATGGAGCCGAGGGCGCCCAGTCGGCCCACCAGCCAGGGAGTGACGACGGCGGCCGCGAAGAACCCGGCCCCGGAAACACCGACCGTGACGCCCAGCAGGGCCAGCCCGTCGGCCTCGTTGTCCGACCAGGCGTAGCGGCAGAGCATGAGCAGCGTGACGAACAGGGCCCCGTAGCAGAACCGCATGACGGTCATGGCGGTGAGCGCCCGGGCCGCCTCGCGCCGGGAGGCCAGGTGGCGCAGGCCTTCGGCCAGGCCCCGCACGGTGAGGGCGACCCCTTGGACGACCGTCGGGTTGATCCGCCCGGGAGGGTGGTCGGGCCCGAGGAGGTCCAGTGCCAGGCGCAGGGAGACCAGGGCCGCGCACAGGTAGAGGCCGGCTCCGAGGAGGACGACGAGGGCGTCGGAGTCGTCGGCGAGTACGCGGACGAGGAAGGCCAGTCCCCCGCCGGCGACGGCGGCGAGCGTTCCCGCGGTGGGTGAGAGGGCGTTCGCGGTGACCAGCTGACCGGGCCCGACGACCCGCGGCAGGGAGGCCGCGAGCCCGGCCAGGACGAAGCGGTTGACCGCGGTCACGGACAGGGCCGAGGCGTAGAAGAGCCAGTCGGGGACGTGCGCGACGATCAGCATGCCCGTGACGCAGGCGAGGAAGGCCCGCAGCAGGTTGCCGTAGAGGAAGACCTGGCGGCGGCGCCAGCGGTCCAGCAGGACTCCCGCGAAGGGGCCGATCACCGAATAGGGCAGCAGGAGTACGGCCATGGCCGAGGCGATGGCCGCGGGCGAGGCCTGCTTCTCCGGGGAGAAGACGACATAGGCGGCCAGTGCGACCTGGTAGACCCCGTCGGCGGCCTGGGAGAGCAGCCGTACGGCGAGCAGGTTGCGGAAGTCCCGCAGACGCAGGAGTACGCGCAGATCACGTACGACAGCCATGAGGGAAAGGGTCACACACGCGGAGGGTCCCCGGGCACATTGCCCGGGGACCCTTCACGGAAGAGCTCTCGCAGTCCAGGTGTCCTTGCGGACGCCGGGGTTCGACTAGCGCTCGACCTCGCCCTTGATGAACTTCTCGACGTTCGCGTACGCCTCGTCGTCGAAGTACTGCACCGGCGGGGACTTCATGAAGTAGCTCGAGGCCGACAGGATCGGGCCACCGATGCCGCGGTCCTTGGCGATCTTCGCGGCGCGCAGCGCGTCGATGATGACACCGGCGGAGTTCGGGGAGTCCCACACCTCGAGCTTGTACTCGAGGTTCAGCGGGACGTCGCCGAAGGCACGGCCTTCGAGGCGGACGTAGGCCCACTTGCGGTCGTCGAGCCACGCCACGTAGTCGGACGGGCCGATGTGGACGTTCTTCTCGCCGAGCTCGCGGTCGGGGATCTGCGAGGTGACGGCCTGAGTCTTGGAGATCTTCTTCGACTCGAGGCGGTCGCGCTCCAGCATGTTCTTGAAGTCCATGTTGCCGCCGACGTTGAGCTGCATGGTGCGCTCAAGACGGACACCGCGGTCTTCGAACAGCTTCGCCATCACGCGGTGCGTGATGGTGGCGCCGACCTGCGACTTGATGTCGTCGCCGACGATCGGGACACCGGCCTCGGTGAACTTGTCAGCCCACTCCTTGGTGCCGGCGATGAAGACCGGGAGGGCGTTGACGAAGGCGACCTTGGCGTCGATGGCGCACTGGGCGTAGAACTTCGCCGCAGCCTCGGAACCGACCGGCAGGTAGCAGATCAGGACGTCGACCTGACGGTCCTTGAGGGTCTGGACGATGTCGACCGGGGTCTCGGCCGACTCCTCGATCGTCTCGCGGTAGTACTTGCCCAGACCGTCCAGGGTGTGGCCGCGCTGAACGGTCACACCCGCGCTCGGGACGTCGCAGATCTTGATGGTGTTGTTCTCGCTGGCGCCGATGGCGTCCGAAAGGTCGAGGCCGACCTTCTTCGCGTCGACGTCGAACGCGGCGACGAACTCGATGTCGCTCACGTGGTAGTCGCCGAACTGGACGTGCATCAGACCGGGGACCTTGGCCGCCGGGTCGGCGTCCTTGTAGTACTCGACGCCCTGCACCAGCGAGGCGGCGCAGTTGCCTACGCCGACGATGGCTACGCGAACCGAACCCATTCCGGTTGCTCCCTGTTTGTTCTCGGACGAGGCCTGCGAGATGCAGACCTCACTTTGCAGTTTCGTCGGACGGACCGGGTCGTCTCTGATCCCGTCCCGCCCGCTCACTCTCGATGAGCTCGTTCAGCCAGCGCACTTCGCGCTCCACGGATTCCATGCCGTGGCGTTGCAGCTCGAGCGTGTAGTCGTCGAGCCGCTCGCGTGTGCGAGCCAGCGAGGCGCTCATCTTCTCCAGGCGCTCCTCAAGGCGGCTGCGACGGCCTTCCAGCACCCGCATGCGTACGTCTCGTTCGGTCTGACCGAAAAAGGCGAAGCGGGCGGCGAAGGACTCGTCCTCCCAGGCATCGGGGCCCGTGTGGGAGAGGAGCTCCTCGAAGTGCTCCTTACCTGCTGCCGTCAACCGGTAGACGATCTTGGCGCGGCGCCCTGCGAGTGAAGCGGCGAGAGCGTCCTCCGGGGCGTTGCCCGGCTCTTCGATCAACCATCCGTTGGTGACGAGCGTCTTGAGGCAGGGGTAGAGCGTCCCGTAACTGAACGCCCTGAACACCCCCAGCGAGGTGTTGAGCCGCTTGCGCAGCTCGTAACCGTGCATCGGGGATTCGCGGAGCAGGCCGAGAACAGCGAACTCGAGGATGCCTGAGCGCCTGCTCATCCGCCTGCCCTTTCCCCCGCCTCGGAGTCTTTATGTCGAGCTGATGTATCGGCTCGATACATCCAGACGATAGAACGGGTAGCCGTCAGCTACAAGTGGTGACACGGTGACCGGCGTCACATCACTGATTTGCCTGAGGCAAGTTGCCTGATTTGGGGTGAACTTCGGCACTGATTGGCTTTTGGGCGTGCGTAGTCTGTGCGCCATGACACCGGGGGGACCGGAACTCACCTGCCGCTTCCAGGCCACTCGCCTGCCCGAGGAGTAGTCGTTCGATGAGCGAGCACCGCCGCAAACCGCAACAGCCCCAAGGCGGCGGCCGCGCCGCCGCCCGCAAGGCTGCCCAGCAGCGCCCCTCCAGGGGCGCCGGTTCAGGGCGTGACGTCCCCACCGCGTCACCCAGTGGGCCGTACGGACAGCAGCCGGGTCACGGCAGCCGGTCGGACGCCCGGAGATCCGCCGGCCGCGCCCCGGCGGGACGGGGCAGGGGCGCCGCGGGCGCCGGCCGCCCCAAGCGGTTCATCAACTATCCGCGCGGCGAGAAGGTCGGCTGGAAGCGCTTCGTCCCCTCCTGGAAGTTCGTCTGCGGCACGGCCCTGGGCTTCTTCGCGATCATCACGGCGGGCGCCGGCATCGGCATCGCCATGGTGAACAAGCCCGACGCGAACAAGACGGCCGATGCGCAGAACAACGTCTTCTACTGGTCCGACGACACCCAGATGGTCGCGACCGGCGGCTCTGTGAACCGCCAGATCGTCCCCATCGAGAAGATCCCCCGCTCGATGCAGAACGCCGTGATCGCGGCGGAGAACGAGTCCTTCGAGTCGGACAAGGGCGTCGACCCGATGGGCATCGCCCGCGCCGTGTGGAACATGGCCAAGGGCGGATCCACCCAGGGCGGCTCGACGATCACCCAGCAGTACGTGAAGAACACGTACCTGGACTCGGACCAGACGCTCAAGCGAAAGGTCACCGAGCTCTTCATCTCGATAAAGCTGGGTGTGAGCGAGGAGAAGAACACGATCCTCGCCGGCTATCTGAACACGGCCTACTACGGTCGTGACGCCTACGGGATCCAGGCTGCCGCGCGCGCCTACTTCGGCAAGGACAGCCAAGACCTGACCCCCTCCGAGAGCGCCTTCCTCGCCGCCGTGCTCAAGGGCCCGAACCTCTACAACCCCGACGGCGGCATCGGCTCCGCGGCCACGCCCGAGGCGAACAAGGACCGGGCCGTGAAGCGCTGGGCCTGGGTGCTGGACCGCGAGGTCGAGGTGGGCCGCATGCAGAAGGCGGAGCGGGACCAGTTCAAGGAATTCCCCGCCCTGATCGAGGCTCCCGAGGCCGCCGGCATGTCCGGCCAGATCGGTTACCTGGTCGAGACGGCCAAGCTGTACATGCTCAAGACCAACGGCATCAAGGTCGAGGACCTGGCCAAGGGCGGCTACCGGATCTACACCACCTTCGACAAGACGAAGGTGGACGCGATGGTCAAGGCCGTCGAGGGCACCCGTGACGGGATGCTCGACGAGAAGTTGCGGCCCGATACGGACACCTTCGTGCAGTTCGGCGCGGCCTCGGTGGACGTGAAGACCGGAGCCCTCGTCGCCCTCTACGGCGGACCCGGCATGGACAAGAAGCACTTCAACAACAACGCCAACACCTCCGGTGTCCAGGTCGGCTCGACCTGGAAGCCGTTCGTGCTCGCGGCGGCCATGCAGTACGGCACCCAGAACTCCAAGGGCAAGGGGATCTCGGCCGACAGCAAGTACATGGCCAGCGACCTCACGGTGATCAACAACCGTGCGGGCCAGCCGCTGCGCGACGGCTCCGGCAAGCCGTTCAAGCAGAAGAACGAGAGCCCGACCGACTACGGCTACGTGACCCTGAACAAGGCGATGGAGGACTCCATCAACGTCCCCTTCGCCCAGCTCGTCTTCGACGTCGGCCACGACAAGGTGAAGAAGGTCGCCGAGTCGACCGGCATCCTGAAGGAGTCCTTCGACCCGAACGACAACGCCTCCTTCGCGCTGGGCACCTCGACCCCCAGCGCCATCCGGATGGCCGACTCGTACGCCACCTTCGCCGCCTCCGGCACCCACCACGACCCGTACTCGGTGCGCAGCGTCAAGAAGGACGGCAAGGACGTCCCCGGGTTCGAGGCGCCCAAGGCGGAGCGGGCCATGGACAACTCCATCGCGGACAACATCACCAAGGTCCTGCGCAACGTCGTCGAGAACGGCACCGGTACGAAGGCCAAGAAGCTCGGCCGGCCCGCCGCGGGCAAGACCGGTACCACTGACAAGAACATGTCGGCCTGGTTCGTCGGCTACACCCCCGAGCTGTCCACCTCCGTGGCGCTGTTCCGCTCGGACCCCAGCGCGGAGAAGAAGGAACTCATCTCGATGAGGGGCGTGGCGGGCATCCCCTCCCTCCACGGTGGTGACATCCCGGCCGAGATCTGGACCAAGTACATGAAGGAGGCGCTGAACGGCGTCCCGGAGTCGGACTTCCCGGAGCCCGACGACATCGGCGTCGTCGCGGACGCCTCCGGTGCTCCCTCGCCCTCCCCCTCGCCGTCCCCCTCGCCCTCGCCCTCGCCGTCTCCGTCGAACTCCCCGTCCCCGTCCCCCAGCCCCAGCCCTTCGCGCAGCGCCGGCAAGCCGACCTGCAAGCCGTGGGCCATCTGCGACCCGGACCCCAGCGCCAGCTCCTCCCGGTCCCCCTCGCCCTCGCCCAGCAAGACGGGCGGCGGCAGGCCGGGCGGCGCGACGAACGGCGGCAGCGGAGGCTTCCCGATAGGGGGCTCCACGGGCGGCTGACCGAGCGCCCACGACACGGCAGGAGAGGGCCGTCGCACCGAGTGCGGCGGCCCTCTCCCATGTGCGGCGCCGTACGGCAGGATGTGCGCATGACGAAGGTGCACGAGGACAGCCCCGTACTGCCCACCCAGCAGGACGAGGTGGCCGCCGCGGGGAGCGAGCTCATCGGCGGCCCGCTGGGCCGCTACGCCCGGCTGGGCGGCCACTGGCTCACCCCGGTGCGGGTCGTCGTGCTCGTCGCCCTGGGGATGTTCGCGCTCGGCATGGTGCAGAAGCTGCCCTGCTACGACTGGGCGTGGTTCCGCGGGGCCGGGTCCCAGTACACCCACGCCTGCTACTCGGACATCCCGCACCTCTACGTGGTGCGCGGCTTCGCCGACGGCCTCACCCCGTACTTCGACCGGATCCCGGGCGACATGCAGTTCCTGGAGTACCCCGTGCTCACCGGGCTCTTCATGGAGATCGCCTCCTGGATGACCCCCGGCAGCGGCTCCATGCAGCACCGGGAGCAGATGTACTGGATGGTCAACGCGGGCATGCTGATGGTCTGCGCCGCCGTGATCGCGGTGTGCGTGGCCCGTACCCACCGCCGGCGGCCCTGGGACGCGCTGCTCTTCGCCCTCGCACCGGCCTTCGCACTCACCGCGACCATCAACTGGGACCTGCTGGCCATCGCCCTGACCGCCGCCGCGATGCTCATGTGGTCGCGGAGCCGGCCGGTGTCCTTCGGCGTCCTGATCGGTCTGGCCACCGCGGCCAAGCTCTATCCCGTGCTGCTGCTCGGGGCCGTGTTCGTGCTCTGCTGGCGGGCGGGGAAGTGGCGTGCGTTCGGAGAGGCGGTCGGCGGCGCCGTGGTCGCCTGGCTCGTGGTGAACCTGCCCGTGATGTTCTTCGCCTGGGAGGGCTGGCAGAAGTTCTACACCTTCAGCCAGGAGCGGCCCATCGACTTCGGATCCGTGTGGCTGCTGATCTCCCAGCGCTCCGGGAACCCCCTCGAAGGCGCCAACACCTATGCGACGGGCCTGACGCTGCTGCTGTGCGCGGGCGTCGGCCTGCTCACGCTCACCGCGCCCCGCCGCCCCCGCTTCGCCCAGCTGGCCTTCCTGCTGGTGGCCGCCTTCATCCTCGTCAACAAGGTCTACTCGCCCCAGTACGTGCTCTGGCTCATCCCGCTCGCCGCGCTGGCCCGGCCCCGCTGGCGGGACTTCCTGATCTGGCAGGCCGGCGAGGTCGTCTACTTCCTGGGCATCTGGTTCTACCTCGCCTACACGACCAGCGGGGACAAGCACCAGGGCCTGCCGCTGGAGGGCTACCAGCTGGCGATCACGGCCCACCTGCTGTGCACGCTCTACCTGTGCGCGGTGGTCGTACGCGACATCCTGCTGCCCGAGCGGGACGTGGTGCGGCGCGACGGCTCGGACGACCCCTCCGGGGGTGTCCTGGACGGCGCCGAGGACGTCTTCACGTTTCCGCGTACGCCGAAGGCGCCGCAGGACGCGGCGCCTTCGGAGGGTCAGCGAGTGGAATGGGGCGCGCGCCCCGGGGAGTGACTCAGGCGTCGAGCACCCGGTCGAACTGCGTGGTGGTGTGGCGCAGGTGCGCCACCAGCTCGTCGCCGACCTTCGGCTCGGGAGAGTCCGACGGCACGAACAGGATGGACACCTGCATGTGCGGCGGCTCGGCGAACCAGCGCTGCTTGCCCGCCCACACGAACGGCGACAGGTTCCGGTTGACGGTGGCGAGTCCGGCCCGGGCGACACCCTTGGCGCGCGGCATCACCCCGTGCAGGGCCTTGGGGGCCTCCAGTCCGACTCCGTGGGAGGTGCCGCCGGCGACGACGACCAGCCAGCCGTCGGAGGCGGCCTTCTGCTGCCGGTAGCCGAACCGGTCGCCCTTGGCGACGCGGGTGACGTCGAGCACCGCGCCGCGGTACTCGGTCGCCTCGTGGTCGCCCAGCCACAGCCGGGTGCCGATGCGGGCCCGGAAGCGCGTCTGCGGGAACTGCTGCTGCAGCCGCGCCAGCTCCGAGGCCTTCAAGTGGCTGACGAACATGGTGTGCAGCGGCAGCCGGGCCGCGCGCAGCCGGTCCATCCAGCCGATGACCTCCTCGACGGCGTCCGAGCCGTCCGGGCGGTCCAGCGGCAGGTGCAGGGCGAAGCCCTCCAGCCGGACGTCCTCGATCGCCGAGTGCAGCTGGCCGAGCTCCTGCTCGGAGATCCCGTGCCGGCGCATCGAGCTCATGCACTCGATGACCACACGGGCGCCGACCAGGCCGCGCACCCCGTCCAGCGAGGACACCGAGCGGATGACCCGGTCCGGCAGCGGCACCGGCTCCTCGCCGCGCCGGAACGGGGTGAGCACGAGCAGGTCACCGCCGAACCAGTCCTTGATGCTGGCGGCCTCGTAGGTCGTGCCGACGGCGAGGACGTCGGCACCCATCCGGGTCGCCTCCTCGCACAGCCGCTCGTGACCGAAGCCGTAGCCGTTGCCCTTGCAGACGGGGATCATCCCCGGGAACTGGTCCTGGATCTGCTTCTGGTGCGCACGCCAGCGCGCGGTGTCGACGTAGAGCGTGAGCGCCATGCCCGTCCGGAGCCTCTCTCGAAAAGCTGCGTGGTGCAGCGGTGCGGTGTGTGTGGATGGGGCGGGGTCAGCGACGCGACATGTAGATGTCGAGCGCCTTGTGCAGCAGCTTGTTGAGCGGGAAGTCCCACTCGCCGACGTACTCGACGGCCTCGCCGCCCGTGCCGACCTTGAACTGGATGAGGCCGAACAGGTGGTCGTTCTCGTCCAGGGTGTCACTGATGCCGCGCAGGTCGTAGACGCTTGCACCGAGTGCGTAGGAGTCGCGCAGCATGCGCCACTGCATCGCGTTCGAGGGACGGACCTCGCGCTTGTGGTTGGCGGAGGCGCCGTACGAGTACCAGACGTGCTGGCCGACGGTGAGCATCGTGGCGGCGGCCAGCGGCTCCCCCTCGTGCGTGGCGATGTACAGCCGCATCCGGTTGGGGTCCTCGGAGTTGAGGGCCGTCCACTGGCGCTGGAAGTAGCTGAGCGGGCGCGGGCGGAACTTGTCGCGCTCGGCCGTGACCTCGTACAGCTTCTGCCAGGTCGGCAGGTCCTCGTAGCCGCCCTGGACGACCTCGACACCGGCCTTCTCGGCCTTCTTGATGTTGCGGCGCCACAGCTGGTTGAAGCCCTTGAGGACGTCGTCCAACGAGCGGTTGGCCAGCGGTACCTGGAAGACGTACCGGGGCTGGACGTCGCCGAAGCCGGCTCCGCCGTCCTCGGCCTGCTGCCAGCCCATCCGGCGCAGCTTGTCGGAGACCTCGAAGGCGCGGGGCTCGATGACGGAGGCCTCCACGTCGCGCAGGCGCTTGACCTCCGGGTCCTGGATCCCGGCCTTGATGGCGGTCGAGTTCCAGCGGCGGATGACGACGGGCGGGCCCATCTTCACGGTGAAGGCGCCCTGCTGCTTGAGGTGCGCCAGCATCGGCTGGAGCCACTCTTCGAGGTTGGGGGCGTACCAGTTGATGACCGGGCCCTCGGGGAGGTACGCGAGGTACCGCTTCACCTTGGGCAGCTGTCGGTACAACACGAGTGCGGCGCCGACGAGTTCGCCGGACTGGTCGAACCATCCGAGGTTCTCGGAACGCCATTCGTTCTTCACGTCGGCCCACGCCGGGACCTGGCAGTGGCTAGCCGAGGGCAGGCTCTGGAGGTAGCCCAGGTGCTGCTCTCGGCTGATGGTCCTCAGGGACAGGCTCATGCGGGGCGTCTCCTCGGCGGCTTCGCTGGCTATGGCGCGAAGCCTACTGCGACGGGGGCGCCACCCATCTGGGGGACAGGCCGTGCCCGGGCCGGTGGGAGGCCGGCGCCCCGTCGCGGAGGCACCCGGTCAGCCCAGCCAGCCGCCGAAGAGACCGCCGTGCGCCATGCCGAGGAAGAAGCCGATGGCAGAGGCTCCGAGGCCGATGATCAGCGCTGTGCGCTCGCGTGTCGTGACGGAGATGAACTGGCCGTAGAGGCCCGTGACGATCCCGATCAGCCCGGTCCAGGAGCTGAGCAGGTGCAGGTGGTGGAAGAAGCCCGTGACGAACGCCACGGCGCCGAGGACCAGGGTGACGGCCACCAGGGTGTCCTGGAGCGGATGGGGCTTGCCGTCGGTGGCGAAGAGCGAGATGGAGGACTGAGGACGCATTGCCTGTGCCATCGGAAGGCACCTCCTGGCTGCAGCAGAGCGGTGCTGCGGGCTTCCTCCGGCAGACGCCGAAGGCATAGCACCGAGCACACCCGATGCATACAGATTGTGGCCTCCTGCCGCCGGATTTCAACCGGAAGGAGTGGAGGAGGTAGTCTGTACAGCTGCGCGGTGTCTGCTCTGCAGATGCCGTGCGCACGCATCACGACCCTCCTGCCACGGAACGACCGTGGCCGCTGAGTCCAAAGGAGGTGGGTTCCACATGCGTCACTACGAAGTGATGGTCATCCTCGACCCCGATCTCGAGGAGCGCGCTGTCTCCCCGCTGATCGAGAACTTCCTTTCTGTCGTCCGTGAGGGCAACGGAAAGGTCGAGAAGGTCGACACCTGGGGCCGTCGTCGTCTCGCTTACGAGATCAAGAAGAAGCCCGAGGGCATCTACTCGGTCATCGACCTTCAGGCCGAGCCTGCGGTCGTCAAGGAGCTTGACCGACAGCTGAACCTGAACGAGTCGGTTCTCCGGACCAAGGTCCTTCGCCCCGAGACCCACTGAACTTCGGTTCAGCGGTAATCGGGACCGAGTAGCACAGCAGCCCAGCAGCAATCCCCGCCGAGAGGTTCATCCATGGCAGGCGAGACCGTCATCACGGTCGTCGGCAATCTCGTCGACGACCCCGAGCTGCGCTTCACCCCCTCGGGTGCGGCGGTCGCGAAGTTCCGTGTCGCGTCCACTCCCCGCACCTTCGACAAGCAGACCAATGAGTGGAAGGACGGCGAAAGCCTGTTCCTCACCTGCTCGGTCTGGCGCCAGGCGGCCGAGAACGTCGCCGAGTCCCTTCAGCGGGGCATGCGCGTCATCGTGCAGGGCCGGCTGAAGCAGCGGTCGTACGAGGACCGTGAGGGTGTCAAGCGCACGGTCTACGAGCTGGACGTCGAGGAAGTCGGCCCCAGCCTGAAGAACGCCACGTCCAAGGTCACCAAGACCACTGGTCGCGGTGGCCAGGGTGGATACGGCGGCGGTGGCGGCGGTCAGCAGCAGGGCGGCGGCGGTGGCAACTGGGGCGGAGCCCCCAGTGGCGGCGGCCCCCAGGGCGGCGGAGCTCCCTCCGACGACCCCTGGGCGTCCAGTGCGCCGGCCGGCGGCCAGCAGCAGGGCGGCGGCGGTGGCGGTTGGGGCGGAAGCTCCGGCGGCGCCGGCGGTGGCTACTCGGACGAGCCGCCCTTCTAGGGCAGCTCGCACCCCCACTTCTTGATTTCACAGGAGAGACACAATGGCGAAGCCGCCTGTGCGCAAGCCTAAGAAGAAGGTCTGCGCGTTCTGCAAGGACAAGACCGCGTACGTGGACTACAAGGACACGAACATGCTGCGGAAGTTCATTTCCGACCGTGGCAAGATCCGTGCCCGCCGCGTCACCGGCAACTGCACGCAGCACCAGCGTGACGTCGCCACGGCTGTGAAGAACAGCCGTGAGATGGCACTGCTGCCCTACACGTCCACCGCGCGATAAGGAAAGGGTGACCGAATAATGAAGATCATCCTGACCCACGAGGTCTCTGGCCTCGGCACCGCCGGCGACGTCGTCGACGTCAAGGACGGCTACGCCCGCAACTACCTGGTCCCGCGTGGTTTCGCGATCCGCTGGACCAAGGGTGGCGAGAAGGACGTGGCGCAGATCCGCCGCGCCCGCAAGATCCACGAGATCGCGACGATCGAGCAGGCCAACGAGTTCAAGGCCAAGCTCGAGAACGTCAAGGTCCGTCTGGCCACCCGCGCGGGTGACGCCGGTCGTCTCTTCGGTTCCGTCACGCCCTCCGACATCGCCACGGCGATCGAGGCGTCCGGTGGCCCGAAGGTCGACAAGCGCCGCGTGGAGCTGGGCTCCCCGATCAAGACCCTCGGCTCGTACCAGGTCTCCGTGCGTCTGCACGCTGACGTGGCCGCGACCGTCGGCATCGAGGTCGTCGCCGCCTAAGGGCTGCGCATGAAGGGCCGCACCCCTGTGGGGGTGCGGCCCTTCTTCGTTGTTTCACGTGAAACAGAGGTCGCGCACGGGCGTTGTTTCACGTGAAACATCGCCCCCGGGCTGCCTCACGGCTCCCCCCAGGGGTGCCGAGGTCTAGCGCGTGGCTCCGGCGACCAGCCAGCGGCCCGAGCGGGCCCGCAGCTGGAGGGTGACCATCCGGACCAGCATCATCACGGTCATGGCGCACCAGAGGGCCGTCAGCCCGCCGCCCAGGGCCGGTACGAGCAGGGCGGCCGGGGTGAAGACGGCCAGGGTCAGCAGCATGGCCCAGGCCAGGTACCGGCCGTCGCCCGCACCCATCAGGACGCCGTCGAGGACGAAGACGATGCCGGAGACGGGCTGCGAGAGGGCCACCACGAGCAGGGCCGGCAGGAGGGCGTCCTCGACGGCGGGGTCGCTCGTGAAGAGCGGGATGAACACCGGGCGGGCCGCGATCACGAGGAGGCCCAGGACGATGCCGGAGGCGATCCCCCACTGCACCATGCGGCGGCAGACGGCCTTGGCCCCGTCCGTGTCGCCCGCGCCGAGGTAGCGGCCGATGATGGCCTGCCCGGCGATCGCGATCGCGTCGAGGGCGAAGGCGAGCAGGCTCCACAGGGAGAGCAGGATCTGGTGGGCGGCGATGTCGGCGTCCCCGAGGCGTGCGGCCACGGCGGTCGCGATCAGCAGGACGGCCCGCAGGGACAGGGTGCGGACCAGCAGGGGCGCTCCGGCCTGCGCGCAGGCCCGGATGCCCTCGGCGTCGGGCCTCAGGGAGGCGCCGTGCCTGCGGGCGCCCCGGACGACCACGACCAGGTAGGCGGCGGCCATGGCGCACTGGGCGATCACTGTGCCCCAGGCGGAGCCGGCGATGCCGAGGCCGGCCCCGTAGACGAGGGCGACGTTCAGGGCTCCGTTGAGCGCGAAGCCGCCGATCGCGACGTAGAGCGGGGTTCGGGTGTCCTGGAGGCCGCGGATGACACCGGTGGCGGCGAGCACCACGAGCATCGCGGGGATGCCGAGGGCCGAGATCCGCAGGTAGGTGATCGCGTACGGGGCGACGGTGTCGGAGGCCCCGAAGAAGGAGATCAGGGTGGGCGCAGTCGGCAGCACGACGGCGACGACGGCCGCGCCGAGGAGCAGGGCGAGCCAGATTCCGTCCATGCCCTGCCGGATGGCGGCCTGGAGGTCGCCCGCTCCGACGCGGCGGGCCACGGCGGCGGTGGTGGCGTAGGCGAGGAAGACGAAGATGCTCACGGCCGTGGTGAGGAGTGCGGCCGCGATGCCGAGACCGGCCAGCTGGGGTGTGCCGAGGTGGCCCACGATGGCGCTGTCGGCCATCACGAAGAGGGGTTCGGCGACGAGGGCGCCGAAGGCGGGGACGGCGAGTGCGAGGATCTCGCGGTCGTGCCGTCTCGGGGCAGCCTTCGGTGCGGTGGGGGCCTGTCTCATGTGCTCAATCTAATCTTCCACAGGTAATAGACGCAAGGCCTCTGGACTCCTTACCGATACGCCGATTCGAGCGTTCGTCCCACCTCGTTGGAGGCGATCTTGAGACAGTGGCGAAGAATTTTCTTCCCCACAGCCGGTGGAGGAAGAAATGCCAGGTCAGGTGGGGTAAGTGGGTAGGGCAGGTGATTTTGTCCACAGCGCCGTCCCCCGGTCCGTGCACAGCTTCCGGGGAGTTACCCACAGCATTGGCGCCGTCATCCACACCTCATCCACACAGCCTGTGGATAACAAGATTGGCTGACGTCGCTCGCGGCCCTACCGTGGTGCGTTGTCCGACTCGCCGAGAGCCGATTCGGGTGCCCCAAATGTCAGAGCCGTGTCGTAGAAAGAGTGACACGGCAAGGTCCGCGTTGCGGACGGGAGGAGGCGGCCCGGTGAGCATGTCCGAGCCCATGGACGACCCCTGGGCCGACAGCGGTCCAGGTGACCGTCTGCCCGCCCGTCCGCGCCGCAACGGCGAAGGCCGTGGCCGCGGGGACGAACAGAGCGATCGGGGCCGCGAGGGCGGCTCCTGGGACGGCGGGGGCGGCGGCTTCGAGCGGGTCCCGCCCCAGGACCTCGACGCCGAGCAGTCCGTCCTGGGCGGCATGCTGCTGTCCAAGGACGCCATCGCCGACGTGGTCGAGGTGCTGAAGGGCCACGACTTCTACCGCCCGTCGCACGAGACGATCTACCAGGCGATCCTCGACCTGTACGCCAAGGGAGAGCCGGCCGACCCGATCACCGTCAGCGCCGAGCTGACCCGGCGCGGTGAGATCAGCAAGATCGGCGGGGCCCCCTACCTGCACACCCTCGTCCAGTCGGTCCCCACGGCGGCGAACGCCGAGTACTACGCGGAGATCGTCCACGAGCGGGCGGTCCTGCGCCGTCTGGTCGCGGCCGGTACGAAGATCACGCAGATGGGCTACGCCGCCGACGGGGACGTCGACGAGATCGTCAACAGCGCCCAGGCCGAGATCTACGCCGTCACCGAGCAACGGACCTCCGAGGACTACCTGCCGCTCGGCGACATCATGGAGGGCGCCCTCGACGAGATCGAGGCGATCGGATCGCGCAGCGGCCAGATGTCGGGCGTCCCGACCGGCTTCACGGACCTGGACTCGCTGACCAACGGTCTGCACCCGGGCCAGATGATCGTCATCGCGGCCCGCCCCGCCATGGGTAAGTCCACCCTCGCGCTGGACTTCGCCCGCGCCTGTTCCATCAAGGCCAATCTGCCCAGCGTCATCTTCTCCCTCGAAATGGGGCGCAACGAGATCGCGATGCGCCTGCTCTCGGCGGAGGCCCGGGTGGCCCTGCACCACATGCGTTCCGGCACGATGACGGACGACGACTGGACCCGGCTGGCCCGCCGGATGCCGGACGTCTCCGCCGCCCCGCTCTACATCGACGACTCCCCGAACCTGTCGATGATGGAGATCCGGGCCAAGTGCCGCCGCCTCAAGCAGCGCAGCGACCTCTCGCTCGTCGTCATCGACTACCTCCAGCTGATGCAGTCGGGCGGCTCGCGCCGGCCCGAGAGCCGCCAGCAGGAGGTCTCGGACATGTCCCGAAACCTCAAGCTCCTGGCGAAGGAGCTGGAGGTCCCGGTGATCGCGCTGTCCCAGCTGAACCGTGGTCCCGAGCAGCGCACCGACAAGAAGCCGATGGTCTCCGACCTGCGTGAGTCCGGCTCGATCGAGCAGGACGCCGACATGGTGATCCTGCTGCACCGCGAGGACGCCTACGAGAAGGAGTCCCCCCGAGCGGGTGAGGCGGACCTGATCGTGGCGAAGCACCGTAACGGTCCGACGGCCACCATCACCGTGGCCTTCCAGGGCCATTATTCGCGGTTCGTGGACATGGCCAACACGTAGCATCCGCCCCATGGATGCCGTTTCTGAAGATCTTGTCCTGCTGCCCGCGACCCGGCGTGCACTGAGCCACCGAATCGCGGTCGCGCAGCGCGAAGGCCGGGCTCCGTCCCTGGTGGCGACCGTGGTGCGGGGTGGAGAGGTGGTCTGGGAGGGGTCCCGGACCATGGTCGAGGGGCACGGTCCGGACGGAAACGTGCAGTACCGGATCGGGTCGATCACCAAGACGTTCACCGCCGTGCTGGTGATGCGGCTGCGGGACGAGGGCCTGCTGGAACTGGGCGACCCGGTCGAGAAGTTCCTTCCGGGAACCGGAGTCGGCGAGGTGACGGTGGGGCAACTGCTGTCCCATACGGCCGGGCTGGCGGCGGAGACGCCCGGCGAGTGGTGGGAGCGCACGGCGGGCACGCTGCGGCCGGAGCTCTCGGACGTCCTGGGAGAACACCCCTTCCGCTTCGAGCCCGGACGGCGCCACCACTACTCCAACCCCGGCTACACCCTGCTCGGTTCGCTCGTGGAAGCCGTCCGCGCGAAGCCGTGGGAGGACGTGCTCCGCGCCGAGGTGCTGGAGCCGCTGGGGCTGGAGCGCACGACGGCGCAGCCGGTGGCTCCGCACGCCGGCGGCTGGGCGGTGCACCCCTGGGCGGACGTGATGATGCCGGAGCCCCTGGAGGACCTCGGGCTCATGGCCCCGGCCGGCCAACTGTGGTCCACCACCGGCGATCTGGCGAAGTTCGCCGCCTTCCTCGTACGGGGCGACGCGCGCGTGCTGAGCGCGGAGTCCGTACGGGAGATGCGGACGTCGGCCACTCCCCCGGAGCCGGGCCTCGCCGACCTCGGATACGGGCTCGGGATGCAGCTGACGCTGAGCGGCGGGCGCCGGCTCGCGGGCCACAGCGGCTCGCTGCCCGGCTTCGTCGCCGGGCTGTGGCTGAGCGAAGCGGACGACGTGGCCGCGGTGGTGCTGGCCAACTGCACCTCGGGGCTGCCCGCTTCGACGCTGGCGGCCGATCTGGTGGGCATCGTCGCCGAGGCGGAGCCGCGGATCCCCGAGCCGTGGCGGCCGCTGCGGGAGGCCGATCCCGTCGCGCTGGACCTCTGCGGCCCCTGGTACTGGGGCACGTCGGCCCAGGCCGTACGGCTGGGCTACGACGGATCCCTGGAACTGGGCCCGGTGGGTGGCAGCGGCCGGGCCGCGCGTTTCCGGCCCGAGCCGGACGGTAGCTGGACCGGACTGGGCGGCTACTACGCGGGCGAGTCACTGCGGGCCGTACGGCGGCCGGACGGATCGGTGAGCCACCTCGACCTCGGCTCGTTCGTGTTCACCCGCGAGCCCTACGACCCGCAGGCGCCCGTGCCCGGCGGGGTCGATCCGCAGGGCTGGCGGGGCATCGGCTAGCGGACCGCCCTCACCCCACTGCGAGTTCACGCTCCAGCGGGGTGCGCATGCGCGGGGTGATGCGGGCCTCCCCCACCCAGGCGGCGAGTCGGTCGGCTTCGGCGGCGATGGCCCGCTCGGCTTCGCCGCCGGGGTCGCCCAGCAGCCGGTGGACGAACTCTCCGTCGGCGCGCTGGGCCCAGCCGCCGACGATCCGGCCGTTCCACCACACGGTGGGGCCGATGTTGCCGGCGTAGTCGAAGAGGGCCGGGCGGTGGGCGGGGTCGAGGTGGAAGCCCCGGTCCGCCCAGCCCATCGCGCTCGGGTCGAGGGCGGGCAGCAGGGCGGCCCAGGGCTCCTGCTCCGGTTCGGGCCCGGTGTCACCGGGGCTGACGAGCGCGGTGGTGCCGTCGTCGAGCCGGACCGTGTCGGGGCCGACCGCGGCAAGGGCCTTGCGCACGTCGGTGAGGGTCCAGCCCGTCCACCACTTGAGGTCGGCCTCGGTGGCCGGACCGTACGACCGGAGCCAGCGGCGGGCCAGCTCGGCGCGGGCCTCGGCCGGCGGGACGGCGGGCCAGGGCTCGGTGTGAACCCAGCGGTACTGGCTGGAAGTCCACGATCCCCGGGGCCGGTCCCGGCGGATGCGGCCGTCGGCGGCGAGCAGCCGGATGACGTGGGTGGCGACGCCCACCTGCGCCTCGTACTTCCCGCCCCGCTCGACGGTGACCTTCCGGCGCAGTACGGGTACGGCAGCCGAGAGCTGGCTGCCGGTGGACGGACCGTGGCTGTCGAGCGCGTCGAGCGTGGCGCTCTCCGCCCCGGCGAGCCAGTCGGCATCGAGGCCGTGACCGTCCTCGGCGAGCCGTTTGAGGAAGTTCCGCCGCTCTTTCGCGGCGATGGCCCGCGCGGTGGAGGAGTCGACGTACGGGGCGAGCTCGGTGGAAACGGCGAAGAGCGTACGGCGCATGCTGAGCAGCCGTACGAGGCTCACGTCCTCGTACAAGGCCCGTTCGACCGTCCCCGGCCCGCCTTCGCTCAGCCGGGCCCGGGCCGAGAGGAAGACCGTCGACGCGTCGGTGGCGTGCAGCCCGATCACGGCGTCCGCGACCTCGGGCACGCTCGCGGCGCGGGCCGACGGCGCGAGGCGGTGCCGGCGGCCGAGGCGACGTCGGCGCTCCGCGGTGCTGATGAGGGGGAGGCTGCTCATCTTCCCGATCGTAGGCCGGGCCGCCGACGGCGACCCGGCCCACACGGGGCTCAGAGCTGGAGCTTGAACCCGACGTGGGAAGCGGTGAAGCCGAGCCGCTCGTAGAAGCGGTGGGCGTCGGTGCGGGTCACGTCCGAGGTGAGCTGGACGAGTGAGCAGTTCTCCGCACGGGACTGCTCGATCGCCCATTCGATGAACCGGGTGCCCAGTCCGCTGCCGCGTTCGTCGGCGTGGACGCGCACGCCCTCGATGATCGAACGGGTGCTCCCCTTGCGGGAGAGCCCGGGGACGATCGTCAGCTGGAGGGTGCCGACGACGCGGCCCGCACGGACGGCGACGACCACGTGCTGGTGGGGATCGTCCGTCAGCCGCTTGAGCGCCGCCACGTACGGGGTGAGGTCGTCAGGGGACTCCCGGGTGGCGCCGAGCGGGTCGTCCACGAGCATCGCGACGATCGCGGGCAGGTCCTCCTCGGTGGCCGTCCGGATGAGCAGGTCGGAACTGGTGTCGGTCATGGTCTGATCCTCCTGGCTCAGCCGGCCGCCACGGTGAGCGGAGCCCAGCGGCGGGTCCAGTCACCGGGCAGGTCGGGGATGCCCCGGGTCATCACGGCGTTGAAGGCCACGGAGCCGAGACCACGGTCCTTCAGCCAGCCGAGCAGCTCTTCGTGGCGTACGTCGACATCGGTGCGCAGGGGCCGGTCGGTGGCCGCCGCGAGGGCGGTGACCAGGGCGCGGGCCGCATCGGTGTCTCGGGCCACCAGCGGTCCGATGACATGGGTCTCCATGTTCGGCCAGATGGCTCCGTAGCCGATCAGCTCGCCGGACGGGTCCTCGGCGACGAGCAGCCGGTCCGTGAAGGCCGGCAGCCGGGTGACCATGTGGGTCCGGTCGGCGCCGAAGACCTCGGCGTCCAGCAGCAGGATCCGCGGGACGTCCTCGCCACCGGCGGGCCGGACGCGGATTCCGTCCTGTGCGGGAGCGGCGGCATCCGGGCTGAAGGACCCCCGGAGCATCTCGGCACGGCCGGTGGTGTCGAAGCCGAGCTCCTCGTAGAGGGGGCGGCCGTACGGGGTGGCGTGCAGGGTGAGCGGAACGCCCTTGAGGAGGTCGTCGCAGATGTACGTCATCAGGTGCCGGCCCAGACCCTGGCGGGCGTAGCGCTCGGCGACCAGGACCATGCCGATGGCGGCGAGTTCGGGATCGGCCAGCGGAGGACCGTAGTGGGTGACCACGCAGACCGTGGCGAGTCCCAGGCCGTCGGGGGCGTCGATGCCGTAGCCGTGTCCGGCGGCGAGCAGCAGCCCCCACTTGTGGTCCTCGCGGGGCCAGCCGCGGTCTTCTGAGAGATCGGCGCAGTGGCGGAGGTCGTCCACGGTCAGTGCGCGGATGGGAAGGGCGGTGAGATGGGGTGGTGTCACGGCCTCAGAGTGGTTCATGGACCGGGACCCGGTACAGGGGATTTGGGGTGGATCTTTTGGGGTCGATGTTTCACGTGAAACATCGACCCGCCGCCGTGTGCGCCGTCCGGGGCGGGGCACTGTTTCACGTGAAACATAGGGACTAGCCTCGATGGCTATGACCCGCCTTCATCTGTTCGACCTCGACGGAACGCTGATGTACGGCACGTCGTCGCCCGTCGAGATGTCCCGGCAACTCGGGCTGAGCGAAGAGATCGCCGCGCTGGAGCGGTCCTTCGCCGCGCTGGAGCTCGAGCCGTACCAGTTCGCGACGGCCATCCAGCGGCTCTGGGCGGATCTGACCCCGGCGCACGTCCGGGCGGCGTTCGACGCGGCTCCGTGGCTGCTGGGGATCCAGGAGGTCTGGAGTGAGATCCGGGACCGCGGGGACTACTGCGCGGTGATCTCGCTGTCGCCGTCGTTCTTCGTGGAGCTCTTGCTGGAGTGGGGGGCGCACGCCGCGCACGGCTCGATCTTCCCGGAAGTGCCCTTCACCCGGCCGGTGGACGTGGCCGGGATCCTGACGCCGGAGGGGAAGGTCACGGTCGCCGACCAGCTGTGCGCGCGGTTCGGCGTGACCCGGGCCGACTGTGTGGCGTACGGGGACTCCAGTACCGACGTGGCGCTCTTCGACGTGGTCCCGGTTTCGATCGCGGTGAATGCCCGGCCCTACCTGGTGGAGCGGGCGACGCACGTCTACGAGGGCCGGGACCTGCGTGAGGCATACCAGCTGACAGGGGTGGCGCGCATGGGAGTTGAGGCATCTTAAGGGGAAAGTGGGTTCGAAACGCGGATTTCCCGCATTTCCCCGCAGGCTCTGGGGCGGACTGGCACGCTGTGAAACCCGGAACCACGGATTCGAAGGCCGTGGCGCGTGCAGACCTACCGAGATGCTCGAAGCGAGGCACCGCATGGACGCTCCGCCCACCAGATCGGCAAGACGGGGGCCGTCCCGGATACCGTCCGGGGACAGTGCGCCCGAGCCCTCACCCGATGCCGTTCTCATCCGCCGGACCCTCGCGGAGATCGCACCCGTCGCCGACAAGGTGACCTCCTACTTCTACGCCGTCGTGTTCACGGGATACCCCGATCTCCGGGGGCTGTTCCCCGCCGCGATGGACGTACAGCGCGACCGGCTGCTGAAGGCGCTGCTGACGGCCGCCGAGCACATCGACAACCCCGAGGTGCTCACCGCCTACCTGCGCCGGCTGGGCACCGGGCACCGCAAGTACGGAACCCGGCCGGAGCACTATCCGCCGGTCGGAGAGGCCCTGATCGGGGCGCTGGCCAGGTACGCGGAGTCCACCTGGGGGCCGGAGACCGAGGCCGCCTGGGTCCGGGCGTACACCGCGATCTCGCAGATCATGATCGACGCGGCGGCCGAGGACGAGCCCAAGGCGCCGCCGTGGTGGCACGCGGAGGTGGTCTCCCACGATCTGCGCACCTCCGACATCGCGGTGATCACCGTCCGTCCCGACCAGCCCTACTCCTTCCTCGCGGGCCAGTACACGAGCCTGGAGACCCCGTGGTGGCCGCGGATCTGGCGGCACTATTCCTTCGCCTCGGCGCCGCGCGGGGACGGACTGCTGTCCTTCCACGTCAAGGCCGTTCCGGCGGGATGGGTCTCCAACGCGCTCGTCCGGCACGCCCGGCCCGGCGACGTGCTGCGGCTCGGGCCCCCGGCGGGATCGATGGTGGTCGACCACAGCACCGACAACGGAATGCTGTGTCTGGGCGGCGGCACGGGAATCGCCCCGATCAAGGCGCTGATCGAGGACGTGGCCGAGCACGGAGAGCGGCGTCCGGTGGAGGTGTTCTTCGGAGCGCGCAGCGACGACGACCTGTACGACAAGGACACGCTGCTGGGGCTCCAGCGCTCGCACCCCTGGCTGTCGGTGCGCCCGGTGGTGTGTGACGAGGGGCTCGCCAGACAACTGCCGCAGGCCGTCGGTACCCACGGGCCCTGGAGCTCGTACGACGCGTTCGTCTCGGGGCCGGCCGCGATGATCCGCAGCGGGGTGGACGCGCTGAAGAGGATCGGGATCCCCGGTGACCGGATCCGGCACGACGAGGTGGAGGAACTGGCGGGCGTCGCCGGCTGATTGCGGCGGCGCCCGCGGTGAGGTGGGTCAGCCCAGGTCGGGGGCGTGCATGGCGCGCACGCCCTCGATGTTGCCGTCGAGGTAGTGGCGCAGGGACAGCGGGACGAGGTGCACCGCGGCGATGCCGACGCGGCTGAAGGGCACGCGGACGATCTCGTACTCGCCCTCCGGCTCGTCGATCTCGGGGCCGTGCCGCTGGCTGGGGTCCATGGATTCGAGGTGGCAGACGAAGAAGTGCTGCACCTTGACGCCGGTCACTCCCCCGTCGGCGATGTGCTCGATGGTGTCGACGAAGCAGGGCACGACATCGGTGATCTTCGCGCCGAGTTCCTCGTGGAGTTCTCGGTGGAGGGCGTCGACGACGGTCAGGTCCGAGGATTCGACGCCCCCGCCGGGAGTGAGCCAGTACGGGTCGACGCCGGGTTTGGTCCGCTTGATGAGGATCAGGTCGTCACCGTCGAGCAGGATCGCGCGGGCGGTGCGTTTGACCACTGGACGTTCGGTCATGGGAGAAGAGTGGCCCAGACTTCCGCTTCTGAAACGCGTCCGGGTGAAACCCGCCGGTCGGGGATCCGGGCGGTCCGAGCCGCCGGACGGCGTGCTCGGACCGCCTTCGGGCGGCCGGTCAGCTCTTCGCGGCCGCCAGGTCGAGTGCCCGCAGCACGTCCGCGACCAGGTCCTCGGTGTCCTCGGCCCCTGCGGAGAAGCGGATGAAGCCCTCCGGAACGGCGTCGCCGCCCCACCGCCGGCGGCGCTCCGCGGTGGACCGCACGCCTCCGAAACTGGTGGCGTCCTCGACGAGCCGCAGGGCGGCCATGAACCGTTCCGCGTGTGCGCGATCGGCCAGGGTGAAGGAGACCACGGAGCCGAAGCCCCGCATCTGACGCGCGGCCGTCTTGTGGGACGGGTCCGACGGCAGGCCCGGGTAACGCAGCCCGGTGACGTCACCGCGGTCGGCTAGGGCCTCGGCGACGGCGAGCGCGTTGGCCCACTGGCGCTGCGCGCGCAGCTGGATGGTGGACAGGGAACGGTGGGCGAGCCAGGCCTCCATGGGGCCGGGGATCGCGCCGACCACCTTGCGCCAGCGGCGGATGCCCGCGGCGAGCTCGGCGTTGCGGCAGACGACGTAACCGAGCAGCAGGTCGCCGTGGCCGGTCAGCCCCTTGGTGCCGCTGGCCACCGAGAAGTCGGCACCCAGTTCGAGGGGGCGCTGGCCGAGCGGGGTCGCGAGGGTGTTGTCGACGGCGACGAGGGTTCCGCCGGCGTGCGCCGCGTCCACGAGGCGCCGTACGTCGCAGACGTCGAGCCCCGGGTTGGACGGGGTTTCCAGCCACAGCAGCCGGGCTCCGTCGAGCACCGAGAGCTGGGCGTCCTCGCCGGTGGGGGCGGTGCGCACGTGGACCCCGTACGCCTCCAGCTGCTCCCGTACGAGGGGCAGGGCCTGGTAGCCGTCGTCCGGCAGGACGACGGTCTCGCCGGCGCGCGCCTGGGAGAGCAGGACGGCGGAGACCGCGGCCATGCCGGAGGCGAAGACGACCGTGTCGGCCCCGTTCAGGCCGGGGGCCTCCAGCTCCCCGATGGCCCGCTCCAGCAGGGTCCAGGTGGGGTTGGTGTCGCGGCCGTAGGCGTAGGGGCCCTCGACGTCGCCGGGAAGGTGGAAGTGGGCGGCGAAGACGGGGCCGGGCAGCGGAGGCTCGTTCTTGACGGGCTCCGGCAGGCCGGCGCGGACGGCGACGGTGCCGTCGCCGAGCCGCTCCGCCTTCGGCGGCACGGGGTCGGGGGCGCTCATGGGGTGTGCTCCTTCTCCTTCACGGCTTCGCTCACGGCGGCCAGCAGGCCGGGGCTCGCGGCCTCGACCAGTTGCAGGCAGTCCTCGAATCCGTCGAGGGGGCCGTAGTAGGGGTCCGGTACGTCGGTCTGGGCGGCGGAGGCCGCCGGGTCGTAGGACCGCAGCAGCCGGACCTTGGCGGCGTCCTCAGGGGTGGAGGCGAGCGCCCTCAGGTCACGCAGGTGCCCGGCGTCGAGGGCGATGACGAGGTCGAGGCCGGCGAACCAGGAGGCCCGGAACTGCCGGGCCCGGTGGCCCGGCTCGTACCCGGCGGCCTCCAGGACGGCTACGGTGCGCGGGTCGGCCCCGTCACCCTCGTGCCAGCCGCCGGTGCCGGCGCTGTCCACCTCGACCAGGCCCGAGAGCCCGGCGTCGGCCACGTGGGAGCGGAAGACCGACTCGGCCATGGGCGAGCGGCAGATGTTGCCGGTGCAGACGAAGCACACGCGGTACATGGGCGCCCGGCTTCAGTTCTTGTCGGGCAGGACCATGTTGGCGGCCCAGGAGACGATGGAGATGATCAGGGCGCCGACGATCGCCGACCAGAAGAAGTCGTCGACGTGGAAGCTGAGGTCGAACTGCTTCGCCAGCCACGAGGTCAGCAGCAGCATCGCCGCGTTCACCACGATGGTGAAGAGGCCGAGGGTGAGGACGAAGAGGGGCAGCGAGAGCAGCTTCACCACCGGCTTGACGGCGAAGTTGACCAGGCCGAAGATCAGCGCGACCAGGATCAGGGACAGAGCCCTCCGTCCCGTGCTGCTGCCTTCGTCCAGCGTGATGCCGGGGACGAGCCAGATGGCGACGGCCAGGGCTGCCGCGTTGGCGAGGGTCTTGACTACGAAATTCGTCATGTGTCTGATCGTTGCAGAGATGGTCCCGGTGGAACATCAGCTGATCTGCGGATGCTTGCCGGACGAGAGAGCACAAGGGGTACAAAGAAGATGAAGGCCTTCCGGCTGGATGAGCTCGAGGCCGAGCGGGCCGCGAACAAGGGTGCCTACCTGCAGTTCCTGCGCGAGCGGAACATGTCGGTCGGGCTGTACGCGCTGGACGCCGGGCAGAGCGATCCCCAACAGCCCCACGGCCAGGACGAGGTGTACTTCGTCGTGAGCGGCCGGGCCTCGATCACCGTCGGGGAGGAGACGACGATGGTCGCCAACGGGAGCGTGGTCTACGTGCCGGCCGGGGTGCCGCACAAGTTCCACCACATCACCGAGAACCTGAAGGTGATGGTCGTCTTCTCTCCGCCGGAAGGGTGAACGACCCCCTGGGGCACTGAGGGTCCGGAGCCCCGTCCCCCTAGGGGTTGGATCAGGGGACTACGAGGGCTCGCGGGCCCCCGCCGAGGGCCCTGGCCTCCTAGCATCGAGAGCAGGAGTTCACCGGCTAGACGTACTAGGAAGAAGAGGTCGAGGACATGGAAGGCATCCGAGCGATATTCGAGGGCATGCCCTGGTGGGTCAAGTGGGTCGCCGTTCCGCTGCTGGTGCTGTTCGTCTTCGGTGGCGTGATCACCAGCATCATCGGTGCGCTGATCGGCTTCCTCTTCAAGGCGCTGCTCCTCGTGGCCCTCGTCGGCGGCCTGATCTTCGTCGTCAGGAAGTTCAAGGGCACCGAGTCGAAGTCCTCCGCCGGAGAGTGGTAGAACTGGCGCAACCAGGGTCACAGCGGGATTAACCCAGCTGAGGGAACGTGAAGCGCTAAACCGCTCACAGCCCCGGAATCGGCGGATAGAGTGGCAATCTGTGCCGTTCCCTGGGCACCGAACGCCGGTACTGCCGCGCTGACCTGCGGTTCTTTGTTACAGCCACCGAGCACGACCCCCAGGAGTCACGGCACACGCGGGGGCGGCCCCCGCAGGGCGGGCCCCCCCAAGGCTCGCCGCCACGCCTGGGGGTGAGCTTTGTCTTCGGTTCACAATGCCGGTGTGCCGACTCTGATCGGTTCGGTGCAGCGGGCACTGAGGCTGCTCGAAGCGGTGGGTTCCCATAGTGAGGGAGCCCCGGCGAAACAACTGGCGCGCGAGGCCGGGCTCCCGCTTCCCACCGCGTACCACCTGCTGCGCACCCTGACGCACGAGGGCTATCTGCGCCGGGAGAGCGGAGTCTTCGTCCTGGGGGACGCCGCTGGCCGACTGGCCGGTGGCGGGCTTCAGCAGAAACGTCGCAGCATGATCCTCGACTCCCTCGCGCACTTCCGCGACGCGGTCGGGGCCCCCGTCTACTTCGCCGTCTACCGCGAGGGTGAAATCGAGGTCGTGGGCGTCTCGGACACCCCGGCGAACCCGGCCTGCGAAGAGTGGGCAGATTTCCGCGAGACCGGCCACGCGCACGCCATCGGGCAGTGCCTGCTCGGCCAGCTCGACGAGAAGGCGCGCAAGGACTACTACGACCGTCATCCGGTCGAGGCCATCACCGCCTACACCGTGCGGGACGTACGGGCTCTGGAGCAGCGGATCAGCTCCATGGAGCGGATGCAGCCGGTGACCGAGCGGCAGGAATACGCCCTGGGCACGGTGTGCGCGGCCATCCCCATCACGGCCGGCGACACCGCCGCGACGATGGCGATTTCTCTTCCTCTGCACCAAGAAAGTCGATTGCTGTATGCGGTCGATCGGCTACGGAGTGAAGTAGGCGCGCTGTTGAGCACCCTCTCGTTCTCTATCAGTATCTGAAAACTCACTCCTTGTGATCTGCAAGCGCTTCCACCACTCTTGTCAAGAGGGCCTTGGGGGATCATTCCTGGCCACTTCCACTACAGCGGGGTAGGCAATGCGCGAGTCGGTACAGGCAGAGGTCATGATGAGTTTCCTCGTTTCCGAGGAGCTCTCGTTCCGGATCCCGGTGGAACTCCGGTACGACGCTCGTGACCCCTACGCAGTCCGCCTGACCTTCCACCTTCCCGGAGATGCGCCCGTGACCTGGGCGTTCGGCCGGGAGCTCCTTCTCGACGGCATCAACAAGCCGTGCGGTGACGGCGATGTCCACATCGCCCCGACCGATCCGGAGGAACTGTCCGACGTCCACATCCGGCTGCAAGTAGGTGCAGACCGGGCTCTCTTCCGCGCCAGCGCGGCGCCACTCGTGGCGTTCCTCGACCGTACCGACCGGATCGTTCCGCTCGGCCAGGAGCGCAACCTCGGGGACTTCGAGGAGAACCTCGACGAGGCGCTCGACAAGATCCTCGCGGAGTCGCAGCAGAACGAGCAGAACGCGGGCTGACGCGAGCCCGGCCGGACACCTCGTGACCAGGGTGCGCCGGCAAGCATCACCGCACCACCGCATCACCGCACCACGGCTCAGCGTGCCGACACGCTGAGTGCTCCGCCTTGCCGTTCCTCACGACCGGCCGCCTGCGCGAAACTGACCCGTCGCGCGCGCCGGTCCGCCTTTCAGCGCTTGCGTCGCCGGCCCCGGCCGCCGCGGAGCGGCCCCGAGGCCGCTGTGGCCGCCGGGGATTCCGCGCGGTCCGCGGACACCACCAGTGCGGCCAGAGCCGTCGTCACGGGTACCGAGGCGACCAGTCCGATCGAGCCCACGAGGGTTCGTACGATCTCCTCCGCGACCAGCTCGCTGTTGGCCACCGACCCCATGCTGCTGTTCGCGATCGAGAACAGCAGGAGCAGGGGCAACGCCGCGCCCGCGTACGCCAGTACCAGCGTGTTGACCACCGAGGCGATGTGGTCCCGCCCGATGCGGATGCCCGCCCGGTAGAGCCCGCGCGGGCCCATCGACGGGTCGGCCTGGTGGAGTTCCCAGACCGCCGAGGTCTGAGTGACGGTCACGTCGTCGAGTACGCCGAGCGATCCGATGATGACACCCGCAAGCAGCAAACCGCTCATGTCGATGTTCGGGTAAAGCCCGTGGATCAGCCCGGTGTTGTCGTCCGTGTTGCCGCTGAGGAACGCCCAGTCGATGAACAGCGAGCCCAGCAGGCCGATCAGCAGCAGCGAGATGATGGTGCCGAGGACCGCCACCGAGGTGCGGGCCGTCAGCCCGTGGCACATGTAGAGCGCGATCAGCATGATCGCGCTGGCTCCGACCACCGCCACGACCAGCGGATTCGACCCCTGCAGGATCGCCGGGAGGATGAAGAGGGTCAGCACGGCGAAGCTGACGACGAGGGCGATGAGCGCGAACAGCCCGCGCATCCGCCCGACGATGACCACCGAGAGGGCGAAGATGCCGGCGAGCAGGGCCATCGGCAGCTTGCGGTTCACGTCGATCACGGAGTACTGGAGATCCCGGGGCGCGTCCGGGGCGTAGGCGACCACCACGCCCTGGCCGTCCGTCAACTGTCGTGGTGCGCCCGGCTGGACGATCTCGACGAACTCGCGGCCCTTGTCGGGCCCGCTGCCGACCTTGATCGTGGCCTTCTTGCACTCGCCGTTCTGCGCGGCCAGGGCCTCGCGCCCCTCCGGGGTGGAGGTGTCGCCGGTGGGCGGCACCTGCGAGGCGTTCACGGATTTGCAGTCGACGTTCTGCAGCGCGACGACCGAGCCCTGCTGGGTCTGCCGGTCGAAGCCGACCCCGGTGCGCTCGTGGCCCGGCGCACCACCGGGCCAGAGCACCACCATGCCGATCACGACGGCGGTGGCGAAGGGGATCAGCACGGCCGCGATCACCTTGCGCAGGTGCTTCGAGACGGGGGCCGCCGGGCCATGGCTGTGCGCATGGCCGTGGGAGTGTCCGGCAGAGGGGGCGGGCGAGTGACCGGGTTCCGCGTGCGCGTGGCCTGCGTGGCCGGCGTGACCAGCGGGATCCGTGGGTTCGGTGGGGGGCTGCGGCGAGGACGTCACTGACTGATCATCGCAACAGATGAGGGGGCCCACTGTTCAGCACGCCACACATGACGCTAGCGTGGGGGCTACTTTGCACAACGCGGGAGCTCGGAGCACCGGGCTGAGAGGGCGCTGATCACCGTTCGCATTCGAATATGCGTACGGGAGGAGGCTGCGTCGACCGCCGAACCTGTTACCGGGTAATGCCGGCGTAGGGAGATTAGGTCTCATGACCATTCAGGACGCACGCACGCCTGCCGTCAGCCAGGACGCCGACGGCCAGACCGAGCGCCAGCCGGGCTGGCACAAGGGGTACGTGGCGGGCTCCCGCCCCGACATCCGGGTGCCGGTCCGCCAGGTCCACCTCACCAACGGCAAGGACGTGACGCTCTACGACACGTCCGGCCCGTACACCGACCCGCAGATCGAGACCGACGTTCGCCGGGGCCTGCCGCCGCTGCGCGAGAACTGGATCATCAGCCGCGGCGACACCGAGGAGTACGCGGGCCGCCCCGTGCGCCCCGAGGACGACGGCATCAAGCACACCTCGCCCCGCGGTGGCCTCAAGAACCTCGACGCGGTCTTCCCGGGCCGTCCGCGCCAGCCCCGCCGCGGCCGTGGCGGCGCCGCGGTCACGCAGCTCGCGTACGCCCGCCGGGGCGAGATCACCCCGGAGATGGAGTACGTCGCGATCCGCGAGAACGTCTCCCCCGAGGTCGTCCGCGAGGAGATCGCCGCAGGTCGCGCGGTCATGCCGGTCAACGTGAACCACCCCGAGATCGAGCCGATGATCATCGGCAAGCGGTTCCTGGTGAAGGTCAACGCCAACATCGGCAACTCCGCGGTCACCTCCTCGATCGAGGAGGAGGTGGACAAGATGACCTGGGCGACCAAGTGGGGCGCCGACACGGTCATGGACCTCTCGACCGGCCGCAACATCCACACCACCCGCGAGTGGGTGCTGCGCAACTCTCCCGTGCCGATCGGCACCGTGCCGCTGTACCAGGCGCTGGAGAAGGTCGACGGCCGCGCCGAGGACCTGACCTGGGAGATCTACAAGGACACGGTCATCGAGCAGGCCGAGCAGGGCGTCGACTACATGACGGTCCACGCCGGCGTGCTGCTGTCGTACGTGCCGCTGACCGCGCGCCGCAAGACCGGCATCGTCTCGCGCGGCGGCTCGATCATGGCCGCCTGGTGCCTGGCGCACCACAAGGAGAACTTCCTCTACACGAACTTCGAGGAGCTCTGCGAGATCCTCGCGGCGTACGACGTCACGTACTCCCTGGGTGACGGCCTGCGCCCCGGCTCCATCGCGGACGCCAACGACGCGGCGCAGTTCGCGGAGCTGAAGACGCTGGGCGAGCTGAACACGATCGCCAAGCGCCACAATGTGCAGACGATGATCGAGGGCCCCGGGCACGTCCCGATGCACAAGATCAAGGAGAACATCGACCTTCAGCAGGAGATCTGCGAGGAGGCGCCGTTCTACACGCTCGGCCCGCTGACCACCGACGTCGCGCCCGCGTACGACCACATCACCTCGGGCATCGGCGCCGCGATGATCGCCTGGTGGGGCACTGCGATGCTCTGCTACGTCACGCCCAAGGAGCACCTGGGCCTGCCGAACCGCGACGACGTGAAGACCGGTGTCATCACGTACAAGATCGCGGCCCACGCGGCGGACCTGGCCAAGGGCCACCCGGGCGCCCAGGAATGGGACGACGCCCTGTCGGACGCGCGGTTCGAGTTCCGCTGGGAGGACCAGTTCAACTTGGCCCTCGACCCGGACACGGCCCGTGAGTTCCACGACGAGACCCTCCCGGCCGAGCCGGCCAAGACCGCGCACTTCTGCTCCATGTGCGGTCCGAAGTTCTGCTCGATGAAGATCTCCCAGGACATCCGCCGCCAGCACGGTGGCGACCTGGGCGCCGAGGAGATCGAGGCGGGCATGGCGGAGAAGTCCGCCGAGTTCGCTGCCGCGGGCAACCGCGTGTACCTGCCGCTGGCGGACTGACCTCCCGCCACCGGCACATACGGACGGCCCGCGACACCGAGGGGGGAGTCGCGGGCCGCCGTTGGGACCTGACGTGGGCGGACGGTCAGGCGAAGGCCCGGGAGCCCACGCCCAGCTTGCGCCGTGCGAACTCGAGGTTCGCGAGGACCCGGTCCTGCTGGTCGTCGGGAAGTTTGCCGCCCTGGAGCAGGAGTTCGCAGCAGTCCAAGGACTCCTGGTACTCCCCGGTCCAGTACGCGGCCACCGCGAGTTCGTCGAGTGCGCGCCAGTCGTGCCAGGAGAACTCGACGAAGAGGATGTCGTCCGGGGGCGGCATCCGTACTGCCTGCCGGGCGAACAAGTAGGCGAGGGGCCAGCGGCTTTCGAGGCGACAGAGCCGGGCGAGGTCGCCGAGGGCCTCGGCGCGTGAGGGTCGGCTCTCGTGTGCCCGCAGGTAGCGGTCCATCACCTCGGCCGACGGCCTTTCGAGGGTGACCGCGAGCCGTGCGGCGTAGAGCTGTGCGCAGTAGGTCTCCTCGGCCCAGCCGCCCATGGCCACCCGGTGGTCGTAGGCGTCGAGGGACTTCTCCGGCTCCCCCGCGTCGCGCCAGCTCTGGGCCAGGTAGAACGCGTAACGCGTGTTGCCGGGTTCCTTCGCGAGGCCTTCGGTGAGGACTTCCGCATCGCGCAGATACTTCGCCCGCTGGCCCTCTTCCCGGAGGCGGGCCCCACCGCCGACGGAGAGGATGTTGAACCCCTCGATCACGTCGCGGCCGTACTCGGTGCCGCAGTCGATGTACTCGTGGAGTACGCCCACGTAGCGCCAGGGCAGCCGGGTGGAGACCAGCGCCGGCCGCCAGTGGACGATGGGACCGTCGTGCAGTGCCACCTGGTACGCGTCGAGGGTCAGGTCCGGCATGCGGAACCCGGGCTGGATCTGCATCTCGTCGTCGCCGTCGATGAACAGCAGGTAGTCCGCGCTGGAGCGCGCGAGTTCGATCGCCTCGGTGCGGCTGCCGTCGAAACCCTTCCACGGTCGGTCGTGGAGCGTGCCGGGCAGGTCGGCGAAGCAGTCCCGGATGACGTCCTGGGTGCCGTCGGTGGAGCCCGTGTCCACGATCACCCAGGTGTCGATCAGTGGGCGCACCGACTCCAGGCACTTCCGGATCGTCGGCGCCTCGTTCTTGACGATCATGTTCAGACAGATGGTCGACCTCACCGCAGCACCCTCTCGTCGGACGGATCGCGGGCGACGTTAGGGAGTACGGGTGCCGATGGGGCGGCGGCACGCCGGTGGCGCTACCAGCCGGTGGGCGGCGGCGCATCCGTTCGGGGGCGTCTGATAAGCCGTTCTGCTGATAGACATCCCGGCCGTCTCAAGATCCCGGCGGCTCCGTCCGTAAGCCCCAAGGACGTTTGAACTCGCAGCCGGGGCGCTCTCCGTTCCGGCTCGCATTCCGTTCCGAAGGAGCGCTGCAGATGAGTCGTGAGCACCAGACCAAGCTCCGTCTTGGTCCTGTCCCCCGCAATCGTGCCTGGATCGCGGGAGGTGCCCTGGCCTCGCTTTCCCTCGTACTCGTGGGCATGGCCAACCCCGTTGTCGCGGCGGTCAAGCCGACGGTCACGGCCGTGAGAGCCACGACCCCGTCGGGCGGCGGCGGAGGAGGCGAGGACTGCGAGCCGCACGACGGACCGCCACAGGACTGGAGCCGGGACGGCGGGGACGACGACGGGCACGGCGGCTGGGGCGACGACGAAGGGCGCGACCACGACCACGGCTGCCCGTCGGCCGGCCCGACGGGGCCAACGGGGCCGGCAGGTCCCAGCGGAGCGACGGGTGCGACGGGCGCGACGGGAGCCAGCGGCGCGACGGGCGCCACCGGTGCCGACGGGGCCACGGGCGCGACCGGCACGGCAGGTGCCGATGGCGCGACGGGCCCGACCGGTCCGACTGGCCCGACCGGTGCCGATGGTGCGACGGGTGCCGATGGTGCGACCGGTGCCACGGGCGCTGACGGTGCGACGGGTGCGACTGGCCTGACGGGTCCGACGGGTGCAGACGGTGCGACGGGTGCTGACGGTGCGACCGGTGCGACGGGTGCGACTGGCCTGACGGGCCCGACCGGCCCGACGGGTGCTGATGGTGCGACCGGTGCGACGGGTGCGACTGGCCTGACGGGCCCGACCGGCCCGACGGGTGCTGATGGTGCGACCGGTGCCACGGGAGCGACCGGCCTGACAGGTCCGACCGGCCCGACGGGTGCCACAGGTGCGACCGGTGCCACGGGCGCTACGGGTGCGACCGGTACCACGGGTGCGACCGGTCCTGCCTCGGCATGCAACGCCATCGCCAACTACAAGCCCACCGCCTCCCGAGAGATCAAGGCGGTGATGATCAATGGGGTCGCGTACGTCGGAATCCGTGGTCTCGGGAACCCCAACACGAACTTCGACTGGCACAACCTGACCAACCCCGCGCGCAACCCGAACTACCCGTCCGGGGTCGCGTGCGGAATCGCCGTGGACGAGCACGCCAACGGGGCGAACATCGAGATCTCGACCATCACCGGGCAGGTCTGGGAGACCTTCTGCGACGTCGACAACCCCACGCCGTCCCTGGATTGCGGGACGGCGGCGGTGGGTGATCAGCACCCCTGGGTTCAGATCATCCCCGGCCCCCTGACCGCTCCCGCACTGAGGGCGCCCGCCAGGGACATGTTCCTCCAGAAGCCGCAGGCCACGAAGCCCGGCTTCAAGAACCGGTCCGGCAAGGTGCCGACGGGCAAGATGCCGGGAGCCCAGCACACGGTGCCGAAGGACAACAAGCACCGTGGGTAGTCCCCGAGTCCGGGAGCCGGTGAGCCTGGTGCGAGGAGCACCGTGACCCGACGGTGAAACCCAAGCGGCCCGGAGTGCCGCCGGATTTCGGTCCGGCCGGCGCTCCGGGCCGCCGCACGTCCGGTAGTCGCACGGGGCTTCGCCGGAGGGCTTGTGCTGGAGTGCGCTCCAGCTCCTACTGTGCGGCCCATGAGCATGCGATACCGAATTCTGGGTGGGACCGGCATCGAGGTCAGCACGCACTGCCTCGGCACGATGATGTTCGGCGCGGTCGGCAATCCGGATCACGAGGAGTGCGCACGGATCATCCACGCCGCGCTCGATCACGGGATCAACTTCGTGGACACCGCGGACATGTACTCCGCCGGGGAGTCCGAGCAGATCGTGGGCAAGGCCCTGAAGGGCCGGCGCGACGACGTCGTGCTCGCGACCAAGGTGCACTTCCAGATGGGCGAGGGCCGCAACCGCAGCGGGAATTCCCGGCGCTGGATCGTGCGGGCCGTCGAGGACAGCCTGCGCCGACTGGACACGGACTGGATCGACCTCTACCAGGTGCACCGCCCGGATCAGGGCACGGACGTCGAGGAGACCCTGTCCGTCCTCGGCGATCTGGTCCGGGCCGGCAAGATACGAGCCTTCGGCTGCTCCACCTTCCCGGCCGAGGAGATCGTCGAGGCGCACCACGTCGCCGAACGGCGGGCCCTGCCGCGGTTCAGGACCGAGCAGCCGCCGTACTCGATCCTCGCGCGCGGGATCGAGACCAGTGTGCTGCCGGTGGCCCGGCGGTACGGGATGGGCGTCCTGACCTGGAGCCCGCTCGCGTCGGGATTCCTGAGCGGGAAGTACCGGCTCGGGAGCGCCGTCGACATGACCTCGGGGCGTCCGGCGCTGACTCCGGCCCGCTTCGACCCCGCGGTTCCGGGCAACATCGCGAAGCTGGAGGCCGTGGAGCAGCTGGTGGAGCTCGCCGACTCCATCGGCTGCACGCTGCCCGAGCTGGCGGTGGCCTTCCCGTTGGCGCATCCCGCCGTCACCTCGGTGATCACCGGTCCGCGGACGATGGAGCAGCTGGAAGCCCTGCTGAAGGGTGCCGGACTGGTCCTCGACGATGCGACCCTCGACCGAATCGACGAGATCGTGGAGCCGGGCCGGAACCTGTACCACCCGGATGGGGCTTGGCGCTCGCCGGCACGGGCGGATGTTGCTCAGCGGAGGCGGGTGCTGGGAGACCGGTCCGCCGGCTAGGGGCGGGTTCTCCGATGTTTCACGTGAAACAGCCACGGCTGTTTCACGTGAAACACGGACCACCGCGAAGCCGCGGGTGCTCGAACTTCCGGTCGGACCCGAGTGGCCCCGCAGCAGGCCGCCAAGTGGCGGTGTGGGCTCCACCGTTCCGCTGACCGATGGGCGCGCCGGTCGGGTTCACGGCACCGGGGTCCTCAGGATGGCCCGCGGAGCCCGGTCGCATCTCCGGACTTCGCAGTTCCATTCGATCCGGTGTGTGCGAGGAGCGGTACATGAGTTCTGAGAACAAGACCCGTACCTACCTGGGGCCGTTGCCCCGACGGGCCGGCTGGCTGACGGGAGGCACGCTCGCCACGGCGGCGCTGGTACTGGGGGGCCTGGCGTCCCCGGCGGTCGCGCTGGCCGAGGCGCCGGGGGGTCCGGACCACTGCAAGTCGCAGCGCCACACAGCGACCGCGCCGATGGCGGCTCACGGTGACAACTGCAAGGTGGGCCCGCGCGGCCCCAAGGGACCCAAGGGAGACAAGGGCGCGACGGGTCCCACCGGCCCCCGAGGTGCGACGGGCCCGACCGGACCGCGCGGCTACCCGGGTGCCACGGGTGCCACCGGCGCCACGGGTGCCACCGGTGCGACCGGACCCACGGGTCCGCGGGGCGCCAGCGGCGTGTGTTACGACGTCGACGCCCACCGGCCTGCGGCCTCCCGTGAGGTGAAGGCGGTGCTCTCGGATGGCGTCACCTACGCCGGCATCCGCGACCTGCAGCCCACGGTGACCCCCTGGCGCTGGTACGACCTGACCACCACGGGGGACACCTACCCCGAGGACGCCTGTTCGGTGTCGATCTCGGAGCAGGCCAACATCGTCAACGTCGAGGTGCTGACGACGGGCGGCCTCGTCTACGAGACCTCCTGTGACGTCGTCCCTGCCACCCCGGACGCACTCGACTGCACAGGAGTGTGGGCGGCCGCCAGCCCTCAGCCCACCCCGGGTGCGAACGGCCTGGCCCAGTTCGCGCACAAGGCGCTGAGCAGGGAAGACAGCAACATCAACCCCATGGTGATCAAGTAGCGGGTGGTCTACTTCGGTTCGGTCTCCGGGCCGCCGAAGTCCGGACTGGTGAAGTCCGGAGACGAGTAACCGGGACGGGGCCCCTCAGCCGGGGCCCCGGGACTGGTGAAATCGGGCCGGGTGTATCCCAGGTTGGGGATGCGCCCGGCTCCCGGCTTCCGGGGGGCCGGGAAGCCGGCCCCCGCGCTGGGATCGGCCAGCGCGTCCCGGAGGAACGGCACGATGCCCCGCTCCAGCAGGGCGTTGCGCCAGGCCTCCCGGGCCCGTGACACCTCGTCGGGCACCGCCTCGGTCTCGTCCGCCGCAACCTCGGTGGAGCTGTTGCGGACGGCCGTCACGAGCAGCCCGATCACGGCGAAGAGCAGGGCGGCCGCGGTGAGCCCGCCGAAGAGCCAACCCGCCGTCAGCATCGTGTCGGCGAAGGCCGGTTCGGGTTCGATCATCTTCAGGATGTAGCCCACCAGCAGGAAGATCAGCATGGCGGTGCCGGCCAGGACCGGCGCGAGGACCGCGACCACGGCGCTGACGCCCGCGCCACCGCCCTGCCCGTCGCCCTCCTCCCCCGTGTTCCCGGGGGTGGACAGGATCTCGTCCTGCCGCTCTTTGCGGACCTTCACGTAATGGTCGTACTCGGCCGCGGCCGCGGCCGTCAGCAGCCCGGTGGCCCCCATGGCCATGGTGCGCAGCTGTTCGGCGTTCAGCCGTTCGCCGAGGGCGGCGAGCTCGGGCCGGGCGTTCGCCGTGCGCAGCGCCTCGTCGAGGAGCCGATCGAACTCCGGTCGGTCTTCGGTGAGCAGGTGCGGAGCGCTGGTCATGTGCATCCCCCGATGCTCCGTGGGGACCGGTATGTCCGTGTTGAACGGGGCGCCGGCACAAACGGAGGAGAGCCTGCTACGGATAGAGCGATGGTAGAGCGCCCACGCCGTACGTCGACAGGGGCTTTCCGGAAATACCCAGCTCCGGGAAGCCTCAGTCGTTCAGCGGGAGTTGCACGACGAGCAGTTTGCCCGCCATCGTCACGCCACCGTCCATCGCGATGGCCAGGCCTTCCGCATAGACGTGCGGGCCGACGACGGCCTCGGGACCGTGTGCACCGTCACCGTCCTCGGTGCCCACCTCGCCCAGCAGGTAGGGGATGGGGCTGTGGCCGTGTACGACCCGGCTGCCGCCGTAGGTGCCGATGAGCTCGCGTACGGCCTGGGGGCCGGTGTCCTCGTCGCGGAAGGCGAAGCGCTTGGTGAACTTGCGGAACAAGTCCCAGGTGATGTCGGCGTCGTTGCGGTTGAGCAGCTCGTGGATGGTGTCGTTGACGTCCTCGACCGAGTCGCCGTAGTCGAGGTAGGCGGTGGTGTCCGAGTGCAGGAGCAGGTGGTCGTCGACCAGGACCGCCGCGTCCAGCCGGGACATCCACTGGAGGTGGACGTCCTGCAGACGGTCCATGTCGGTGCGCTGACCGCCGTTGAGGAGCCAGGCGGCCTGGAAGGTGGCGGTGCCCGCGCCGGAGACGACGGGGGTGTCCCCGAACCGCTTGGCGCCGATGAGCAGCAGCTCGTGGTTGCCCATGAGGGCCTTGCAGTAGCCGCCCGCGGCGGCGGCTTCGGCGGAGAGCCGCATGACCAGGTCGATGACCCCGATGCCGTCGGGTCCGCGGTCGGTGAAGTCGCCGAGGAACCAGAGCCGGGCGTTGCCGGCGGACCAGTTGTGGTCGGCGTCGATGAGCCCCTGGAACTGCAGTTCGGCGACGAGTTCGTCGATGTAGCCGTGGACGTCGCCGACGACGTAGAGCGGGCCGGGGCCCTCGCCGGGGGTCTCCTGGGGGACGTACTGGACCTGAACGGTGTCTCCGGGACCGCCGAGGGCGCCGCGCCCGATGACGGGGAGATCGCGCTGCGTCGGGGTGTACCCGTCGGGGTCGCTCTCCTCGGAGGCGTGGCCCATCGGGCGGCCGGCGGGCTCTCCGAAGGCGCCGGGGGCGCCGTACGGGGCTTCGTGGCCGTACCCGTGCTGCGCGGGGACGGGAGCCGGGCCCGCGTCGTAGTACGCGGGGTACTCGCCGTAGACGGGTGCGTCCGCCCCGAACCCCGTGGAGCCGACCGATCCGGCTGCTGCGGCTCCCGGGTGAACGGGATGCGAGGCGGGTTCGGCGACCGGCAACCGGAAGTCCCGCTCGGTGTCCGTCCGCACCGCGGGTCCCTGACCGGCCCCCTGAGTCATCGACCCCTCCACCACCGTCGCGCTGCCGTACACCTGCGGATCCCTCCGCCTCGGGGGCGGAGGGTCCGTGATGTCGTGCGCCCATCATAGGAATGCAGCTCGCGCTCTGTGACGCACCAGGGGTGGTGAATCCTGGTCGGAGCTGGTCCTTCCTACCGGTTTCTCCCGATATGAGTGTTGCTGAAATCCCGGGCGGGGCCGACGGCCCCGCCGTTGGGTCGGCGTGGTGGTCAGTCCTGCGCCGGGGAACGGGGCGGGCTGACGGTCGTACGGGGCTGCCGGCGCTGGGACGAGGTACGGATGATCAGCTCGGTCGGGATGACCTGTTCGACGGGTCCGCCCGTGTCGACGCCCTCGATGGCGTCGATGAGCAGCTGGACGACGGCGGTGCCGATGCGGCGCGGTTTGAGGGACAGGGTGGTGATGGGCGGCTCGGTGTTGGCGTACACGGTGGATTCGCTGCAGCACACGAGCAGCAGATCCTCGGGAACGCGCAGGCCGTAGCGCCGGGCGGCGGCGAGCAGGTCGGTGCCGTTGGGGTCGAACAGGCCGTAGACGGCGTCGGGCCGGTCGGGCCGGGCGAGCAGCCGGTCGGCGGCGACGGCGCCGGCGCACGGATCGTGGGCGGGGTAGGACTCGTAGACGGGATCTTGGCCCACGCGCTCGCACCAGCGCAGGTAGGCCGTGGTGGAGAGCCGGGTGTAGGTGTCGGTGGTGGTGCCGGTCAGGAGCCCGATGCGGCGGGCTCCGGCGGCGGCGAGGTGGTCGAGGAGGCCCAGGACGGCGGCCTCGTGGTCGTTGTCGACCCAGGCGGTGACGGGGAGTGAGCCGGCCGGGCGTCCGTCGGATACGACGGGCAGACCCTGGCGGACCAGTTCGGTGACGACGGGATCGTGGTCGGAGGGGTCGATGACGACGGTGCCGTCGAGGGCCACGTTGGACCAGACGTCGTGTCGGGAGGTGGCGGGGAGGATGACGAGGGCGTAGCCGCGAGCGAGCGCGGCGGAGGTGGCGGCCCTGGCCATCTCGGCGAAGTACGCGAATTCGGTGAAGGTGAAAGGTTCATCCCCGTACGTCGTCACGGTCAGGCCGATGAGGCCCGACTTGCCGGTACGGAGGGTGCGGGCCGCCGCGGAAGGGCGGTAGCCCAGCCGGTCTGCGACCTCGCGAACGTGGCGGCGGGTGGCGTCCGGCAGCCGTCCCTTCCCGTTGAGGGCGTCGGAGACGGTCGTGATCGAGACGCCCGCCGCGGCGGCCACGTCCCTGATGCCGGCCCGGCTTTGTCGGCCGGCGGCCCGCCGGGTGGTCTCGGTCCGGCTCACCTGATGCTTCCCTGCTGCTGTCATGGCGAGCCGATAGTAGGGCTCGTGGGCAGCGCGGTCCGGATGCATATGCACGCGTTGACAGGCACGATTCTGCACGGTTCGCCACCCCCAATGACCTTGGAAATGAAGGCGTTTGGTCACTGGGGGTGTCTGGTGTCCTTGCCGACGGGACCGTGCATGCCAAAACGGTGCGCTCTCGGGCTCTGCTCAACTCACCTGTACGAGGGACGCGCGCCACGGCGCAGGCCACCGGCGCACGCATATATGCGTGCGCTCTCCCGCATTCCAGGCGCCTGCCGTTCTCGGATCGACGGAATCCTCATAAGGTGAGGAGTATTGAGTCGACGGCGACGTCGTACGGGATGGTCGAGGAGGACCTGCGGTGAGCGAGAAGAGCCCGAAGCTGCGCGCCGAGCTGGACGGCATTCCCACCTACAAGCCCGGGAAGCCCGCTGCTGCGGGCGGTCCGGTCGCGTTCAAGCTGTCCTCGAACGAGAACCCGTACCCGCCCCTGCCTGGGGTCCTGGAGAGCGCGGTCGCGGCGGCCGGCCACTTCAACCGGTACCCGGACATGATGTGCACCGGCCTGGTGAACGAGCTCGCCGAGCGCTTCGGGGTCCCGGCCGAGCACATCGCCACCGGCACCGGCTCGGTCGGTGTCGCCCAGTCGCTGATCCAGTCGACGGCGGGTCCGGGCGACGAGGTCATCTACGCCTGGCGGTCTTTCGAGGCTTATCCGATCATCGTTCAGATCTCGGGTGCGACGTCGGTTCAGGTCCCGCTGGCCGAGGGAGATGTGCACGACCTGGACGCGATGTTCGAGGCGATCACCGAGCGGACCCGCCTGATCTTCGTCTGCAACCCCAACAACCCCACCGGCACCGCCGTGCGCCGTGCCGAGCTGGAGCGCTTCCTGGACCGGGTGCCCTCCGACATCCTCATCGTCATCGACGAGGCGTACAAGGAGTTCGTCCGCGACGTCGAGGTCCCGGACGGCATCGAGCTCTACCGCAGCCGCCCCAACGTCGCCGTGCTGCGTACGTTCTCCAAGGCGTACGGGCTCGCCGGCCTGCGCGTCGGCTTCGCGGTCGCACACGAGCCGGTGGCCGCGGCGCTGCGCAAGACCGCGGTGCCCTTCGGTGTCAGCCAGCTCGCCCAGGACGCGGCGGTCGCCTCGCTGCGGGCCGAGGACGAGCTGATGGGCCGGGTCGGGGCGCTGGTGGGCGAGCGCGCCCGGGTCTACGGGGCGCTGCTGGCCCAGGGCTGGACCGTGGTGCCCGAGACGCAGGCCAACTTCGTGTGGATGCGGCTCGGGGAGCGCACCTCCGACTTCGCGGCGGCCTGCGAGAAGGCCGGCGTGGTGGTCCGGCCCTTCGCGGGCGAGGGCCTGCGGGTCACGATCGGCGAGCCCGAGGCGAACGACCTCTTCCTGCACACGGCAGAGTCGTTCTTCAAGGAGATGTAAGTGCTCCCGTAGGGGATGCAGTGCTCCCGGGACCGGTGTCAGGCCAGTTCCACGCGGATGGGGTCGCCGTCGCGGACGGTGGCCAGCAGGCGGGGGTCGCCGTCGAACGAGCCGAGGACGTTGCACGGGCTCGCCAGGCGGCTCTCGCCCCCGCGGGAGATCGGGGTGGGGCCGTAGGGCAGCGCGAGCGCGTCGCCCTCGGTCCAGAACGCGACCGTGCCGGGCTCGACGACCTGCTGGGCGTCGTGCTCCAGTGCCACGGAGACGCCGGTGTCGAAGTAGACCTCCTCGCCCCAGGTGTTGGCGGAGGCGGAAATGGGGAGCGCGTCGGCGAGCGCCTTGGCGGTCGGGGTCTCGTCAAGCGTTGCGGTGAGCTGGCCGGCGGGCCAGAGGAATCGAATCTTCATGGGTCGCATTCAACAATCTGTTGAATTGATTCGCTAGGGGGGACCCCCCTGAAAGATGCCGACAGCGGTACGACATAATGCTTGTGAATGTGAACGCGTTCACAAGCGTGTCCTGCTTCCTCCCGGATTGAGTGGGATACGAGAGGCAAACTGCGGCTGTGACCACGGCGAAACGAAGGAGACGACGACGTGGACCTAGCTTTGGCGCCAGAGACCCTGGCGCGATGGCAGTTCGGTATTACCACCGTCTATCACTTCCTCTTCGTTCCCTTGACGATCTCGCTGGCCGCGCTCGTCGCGATCTTGCAGACCGCCTGGGTGCGTTCGGAAAAGGAGAAGTACCTCAAGGCCACCAAGTTCTGGGGCAAGCTCTTCCTGATCAACATCGCGATGGGTGTCGTCACCGGCATCGTCCAGGAGTTCCAGTTCGGCATGAACTGGTCCGACTACTCGCGGTTCGTCGGTGACATCTTCGGAGCCCCGCTGGCCTTCGAGGCGCTCATCGCCTTCTTCTTCGAGTCCACCTTCATCGGCCTGTGGATCTTCGGCTGGGACAAGCTGCCGAAGAAGATCCACCTGGCCTGCATCTGGATGGTCTCGATCGGCACCATCCTGTCGGCGTACTTCATCCTCGCGGCCAACTCCTGGATGCAGCACCCCGTCGGCTACCGGATGAACCCCGAGCGCGGCCGGGCCGAGCTCACGGACTTCTGGCTGGTGCTCACGCAGAACACCGCGCTGACCCAGTTCTTCCACACCATGACGGCGGCCTTCCTGGTCGGCGGCGCGTTCATGGTCGGCATCGCGGCCTTCCACCTGGCCCGCAAGAAGCACATCCCCGTCATGCGGACCTCGCTGCGACTCGGCCTGGTCGTCATGATCATCGCCGGTCTGGGGACCGCGATCAGCGGAGACCTGCTCGGCAAGGTGATGTTCAAGCAGCAGCCGATGAAGATGGCCGCCGCCGAGGCGCTCTGGGACGGCGAGGCGCCGGCTCCCTTCTCCGTCTTCGCCTACGGAGACGTCGAAAAGGGCCACAACACGGTCGCCATAGAGATCCCCGGCCTGCTGTCCTTCCTGGCCAACGACGACTTCACCTCGTTCGTCCCGGGCATCAACGACGTCAACAAGGCCGAGCAGGAGAAGTTCGGGCCCGGTGACTACCGGCCCAACATCCCCGTCGCCTACTGGGGCTTCCGGTGGATGATCGGCTTCGGAATGGCCTCGCTCGGCGTCGGCATCCTGGGGCTCTGGCTGACCCGCAAGAAGTTCATGCTGCCGCCGGGGCTGCGCACCGGTGAGGAAGAGGTCCCGCACCTGGTCCTCTTCAAGAAGGCACTGAGCCCCAAGTTCACCAACTGGTACTGGATCATCGCGCTCTGGACCATGGGCTTCCCGCTGATCGCCAACTCCTGGGGCTGGATCTTCACCGAGATGGGCCGCCAGCCCTGGGTGGTCTACGGGGTCCTGCGCACCAGGGACGCGGTCTCGCCGAACGTCTCCCAGGGTGAGGTGCTCACCTCGATGATCGGCTTCACGACGCTCTACGCCGTCCTCGCCGTGATCGAGGTCAAGCTCCTCCTGAAGTACGTCAAGGCCGGCCCGCCCGAGCTCACCGAGGCCGACCTCAACCCGCCGACCAAGATCGGCGGGGACGACAAGAACCCCGACCGGCCGATGGCCTTCTCGTACTGAGGCTGAGGAGACCACACCATGCAACTCCACGACGTCTGGTTCGTGCTCATCGCCGTTCTGTGGACCGGCTACTTCTTCCTGGAGGGCTTCGACTTCGGTGTCGGCGTCCTGACCAAGCTGCTGGCCCGCAACCGCACGGAGAAGCGGGTGCTGATCAACACGATCGGGCCCGTGTGGGACGGCAACGAGGTCTGGCTGCTCACGGCCGGCGGCGCGACCTTCGCCGCCTTCCCCGAGTGGTACGCCACCCTCTTCTCCGGCTTCTACCTGCCGCTCCTGCTCATCCTGATCTGCCTCATCATCCGAGGGGTCGCCTTCGAGTACCGGCACAAGCGGCCCGAGGACAGGTGGCAGACCAACTGGGAACACGCGATCTTCTGGACCTCGCTGATCCCCGCGTTCCTGTGGGGCGTGGCCTTCGCCAACATCGTGCGCGGAGTGAAGATCGACCAGGACATGGAGTACGTCGGAAACTTCTTCGACCTGCTCAACGTGTACTCGATCCTCGGCGGCCTGGTCACCCTGACCCTGTTCACCTTCCACGGCGCGGTGTTCACCTCGCTCAAGACGGTCGGTGACATCCGGGACCGCTCGCGCAAGCTGGCCACCCAGCTCGGGGTGGTGACCGCCGTGCTGGCGCTCACCTTCCTGATCTGGACCCAGGTCTCGCGCGGTGACGGCTGGAGCCTGATCGCCATGATCGTGGCGGTACTGGCCCTGGTCGGCGCCCTCGGCTTCAACCTCGCGGGCCGCGAGGGCTGGTCCTTCGGCCTGTCGGGGGTCACCATCGCGGCCGCCGTCGCGATGCTCTTCCTGACGCTCTTCCCGAACGTCATGCCGTCCTCGCTGAACGACGCCTGGAACCTCACGGTCACCAACGCCTCGTCCAGCGCGTACACCCTGAAGATCATGACCTGGTGCGCGGCGGTGGCGACCCCGGTCGTCCTGCTCTACCAGGCGTGGACGTACTGGGTGTTCCGCAAGCGCATCGGCACGCAGCACATCGTCGACGTGCACTGAGCCGCTCCGCCGGCTCGTCAGCTCCGCTCCGCCCGATCCTGCCTGGGGGATGTTTCACGTGAAACCGATCGACCCGCGCCTGCTTCGGTACGCCCGGTCCACCCGCCTCTTCCTGGGGGCGGTGGTGGCCCTCGGGCTCGCCGGGGCGGGGCTGGTCGTCGGCCAGGCGATGCTGATCGCCGAGATCGTGGTCGGCGCCTTCGAGGACGGACTGGACGGCGCGGCCCTGCGGACGCCCCTGCTGCTGCTCGCGGCGGTGGCGCTCGGCCGTGGCCTGGTCGCCTGGCTGACCGAACTGGCCGCGCACCGGGCGAGCGCGGCGGTCAAGTCGGAACTGAGGGGCCGGCTGCTGGAGCGGGCCGCGGACCTCGGGCCCGGCTGGCTCAGCGGACAGAGGACGGGCTCCCTGGTGGCGCTGGCCACCCGGGGAGTGGACGCCCTCGACGACTATTTCTCGCGGTACCTGCCGCAGCTCGGACTGGCGATCGTCGTCCCCGTGGCGGTGCTCGCGCGGATCGTCACCGAGGACTGGGTGTCGGCGGCCATCATCGTGGTCACGCTGCCGCTGATCCCCCTGTTCATGATCCTGATCGGCATGGCCACCCAGTCCCGGATGGACCGCCAGTGGCGGCTGCTGTCCCGGCTCTCGGGCCACTTCCTGGACGTGGTGGCCGGTCTGCCGACCCTCAAGGTCTTCGGCCGGGCGAAGGCGCAGGCGGAGTCCATCCGCAAGATCACCGATGACTACCGGCAGGCGACGATGCGCACGCTGCGCATCGCGTTCCTGTCCTCGTTCGCACTCGAACTGCTGGCGACCCTGTCGGTGGCACTGGTCGCCGTGACCATCGGCATGCGGCTCGTCCACGGGGAGCTCGACCTCTACACCGGGCTGGTCATCCTGGTGCTGGCGCCCGAGGCGTATCTGCCCCTGCGTCAGGTAGGGGCGCAGTACCACGCGGCGGCGGAAGGACTGGCCGCCGCGGAAGAGATCTTCGAGGTGCTGGAGACCCCGGTCGCCGCCTCGCCGGGGACGGCCTCGGTCCCGGTCACGGACCTGCGGATCGAGCTCGACGGAGTGGCCGTCCGGTACGAGGGCCGGGGCGAGGACTCCCCCGGACCCGTCTCGCTGACGGTGGGACCGGGCGAATGCGTGGCCCTCACCGGCCCGAGCGGCGCCGGCAAGTCCACGCTGCTGCAGGTGCTGCTGGGCTTCGTGACGCCGAGTGCGGGACGGGTCCTGGTCGGGGGCGCGGACCTGGCCGGGCTGGCGCCCGAGCAGTGGCGGGAGCAGATCGCGTGGGTCCCGCAGCGGCCGCACCTGTTCGCGGGGACGATCGCGGAGAACGTACGGCTGGCGCGGCCCGGCGCCGCCGATGCCGAGGTGACCGCCGCCCTGGTGGACGCCGGGGCCTGGGAGTTCGTACGGGCCCTGCCGCGGGGGGCGGACACCCTCCTCGGCGAGGGCGGGGTCGGCCTGTCCGCCGGCCAGCGCCAGCGCCTCGCGCTGGCCCGGGCGTTCCTGGCGGACCGGCCGGTGCTCCTGCTCGACGAGCCGACGGCGGCCCTGGACGGCGAGACCGAGGCGGCCGTGGTGGAGGCCGTACGACGCCTCGCGGTCGGCCGGACCGTTCTGCTGGTGGTCCACCGGCCGGCGCTGCTGGCGCTGGCCGACCGGGTCGTGCGGGTGGGGTCCGGCCCCGCCGGGTCCTCCCCCGCCGCGCCGCTTCCCGCCGTTTCGCTTCCCGCCGTCCGGGCGGGGCAGCCCGTACCCGGACCGGCGCAGCGCGATCCCGGCGAGTGGATCCTCGGGGACGCTCCGGAACGGGCCGCGTCCACCGGCGGCAGCGATGCCGGCGGGGGCGATCCGCTCCGGCGGGTACGGGGCGTGGCCAAGGCCTGGCAGGGACGGTTCAGGCTCGGGCTGTTCCTCGGGGCGCTGGCCGTCGGGTGCAGCGTCGGGCTGATGGCCGTCTCCGGATGGCTCATCTCGCGCGCCTCCGAACAGCCGCCCGTGCTGTACCTGATGGTGGCCGTCACCGCGACGCGTGCCTTCGGCATGGGACGGGCCGTCTTCCGCTACGCGGAGCGGCTCGTGTCCCACGACGCGGTCCTGCGGATGCTCGCCGACCTGCGCGTCTCGGTGTTCCAGCGGCTGGAGCGCATCGCGCCCGCCGGACTGCGCACCCAACGGCGCGGGGACCTGCTGACCCGGCTGGTGGCCGACGCCGACGCCCTGCAGGACTACTGGCTGCGCTGGCTGCTGCCCGTCGGCACCGCGCTGCTCGTGGGCACCGGCTCGGTGGCGTTCACCGCCTGGCTGCTGCCCGCGGCCGGGGTGGTGCTCGCCGTCGGGCTGCTGGCCGCCGGGGTCGGCGTACCGCTCGTCAGCGCGGTCTGCGCACGCCGGACGGAGCGCCGGCTGGCCCCCGCCCGGGGAGAGCTCGCCACCCGTGTGGCGGATCTGCTCACCGGAACCGCGGAGCTCACGGTCGCCGGAGCACTCGGAGGGCGCAAGGCCGCCGCGAAGGAGAGCGACCGCACCCTGACCGGGATCGCGGCCCGAGCGGCCGCCGTCACCGGGCTCGGGAGCGGGCTGTCCGCCCTCCTGACCGGACTGACGGTGGTGTGCGCGGCCGCCGTCGGGGCGAACGCCGTCGCCGGGGGCCGGCTGTCCGGGGTGGCCATGGCCGTGGTCGTCCTGACTCCGCTGGCCGCCTTCGAGGCCGTCAGCGGGCTTCCGCAGGCCGTCCAGTACCGCCAGCGGGTCCGGCGCAGCGCCGAGCGGGTCTACGAGGTCATCGACACGCCCGCCCCGGTCACCGAGCCGGAGCGGCCCGAAGCCCTGCCCGCCTCGCCCTTCCCGCTCCGGTTGAGGGGGCTCGCCGCCCGGCACCCCGGGCAGGAGAACGACGCCCTGAGCGGGCTCGACCTGACCCTCGAAGCGGGCCGCCGGATCGCGGTCGTCGGGCCCTCGGGAGCCGGCAAGACCACGCTGGCACAGGTCCTGCTGCGCTTCCTGGACCAGCACGAAGGCTCGTACACCCTGGGCGGGACCGACGCGCGCGCCCTCGACGGGGACGACGTGCGCCGGGTCGTGGGCCTGTGTGCCCAGGACGCCCACATCTTCGACAGCTCCGTACGGGAGAACCTGCGGCTGGCCGCCCCGGGGGCGAGCGAGGCGCGGCTGCGGGAGGCCCTCGCCGCGGCCCGGCTGCTGGAGTGGGCCGAGGGGCTCCCGGACGGGCTGGACACGCTGGTCGGTGAGCACGGCGAACGGATCTCCGGTGGTCAGCGCCAGCGCCTCGCCCTGGCGCGGGCGTTGCTCGCGGACTTCCCCGTCCTCGTGCTGGACGAGCCTGCCGAGCACCTGGACCTGGCCACCGCCGACGCGCTGACCGCGGACCTGCTGGCCGCGACCGAGGGCCGAGCCACCGTGTTGATCACGCACCGGCTGGCCGGTCTGGAAGAGGTCGACGAGGTCCTCGTCCTGGATGGCGGCGCGGTCGTCCAGCGCGGTGCGTACGCGGAGCTGGCGGCGACCCCCGGTCCGTTGCGCGGGCTGCTGGAGCGGGAGCGGGAAGCGGACGGGACGGGCGTCACTGCACAGGCTCGACTTTCCTCGCTAAAGGGGACTAACTAGGCTCAAGGGCATGTCAGCGCAGGAGTCCCAGGAATCGCCCGAGTACCCGCCGGAGTCCTCACCGGAATCGCCCGACCCGCTGGAGGCCGCGACCGCCGCCACCCGGAGTCTCCAGGGACTGTCCACCGAGCTCACGGCCCGGGTGCCGCAGTTGCTGGAAGCCATGCGATCGGTCGGTACCGGCCTCGAACTGCACTCCACGCTGGACCGGATCTGCGAGACGGCCGCCGAGCTCGCGGACGCCCGCTACGCGGCCATCGGCGTGGTCGACACCGAGGGCCGGGGTCTCTCGGACTTCGTCACCTTCGGGATCAGCGACGCGCTGGCGAAGAAGATCGGGCACCGCCCGGACGGGAAGCGCGGCCTGCTCGGCGCGCTGATCTCGAACCCCGACCCGGTCCACCTCGCCGACCTGACCAAGGACCCGCGCTCGGAGGGCTTCCCCGCCCATCACCCGCCGATGAAGACCTTCCTCGGCGTTCCGATCCGGGTCCAGGGAGAGATCTTCGGGAACCTCTACCTGGCGGAGAAGAACGGCGGCGGCGAGTTCAACGACTACGACGTCCACATGGTCCGGGTGCTGGCCACCGAGGCGGGCATCGCCATCGGCAACGCCCGGCTCTACGAGGCCGCCACCCAGCGCGAGCGCTGGATCGACGGCTCGGTCGCCGTCACCACGGCCCTGCTCTCGGGCGGGGACGCGGACGACGCGCTCGCGGTCGTCGCCGAACAGGCCCGCCGGCTCGCCGATTCGGCCGCCGGGATCGTGATGCTCCCGGCCGAAGAGGGCGGGATGGAGATCGTCGCCGTCTCCGCGGAGAACCCGGCGACCTCGCTCGGCGTCGTCATCCCGGCCGAGAGCCCGGTGGTGGCCAGGCTGTTGGACGGCGAGCCGGTCTTCGTGGACGACGCCGCCTCGGACCCGCGCATGATCAGCCGCCTGACCAGCCAGTACGGGGCCTGCATGATGCTGCCGCTGCAGAGCGGCGGCCGGGTACTGGGGGCTCTCGTCACGCCGCGGGCCCGCGGAAAGCGGCCGTTCACCGAGGCGGAGCGGACCCTGGCCACGCAGTTCGCCTCGCAGGCGGCCCTGGCACTGATGATGGCGGAGGCGCAGCGGGACCGGGAGCGCCTCGCGGTGTTCGAGGACCGCGATCGGATCGCCCGCGACCTGCACGACCTGGTCATCCAGCGGCTCTTCGCCACCGGGATGATGCTGGAGGGCGCTCAGCGCCGCTCCGTCGTCCCGGAGGTCCGCGACGGAGTCGGCAAGGCCGTGGACGAGCTCGACGTGACGATCCAGGAGATCCGCACCGCGATCTTCGCGCTCCAGCAGGGACCGGCCGAGGCCCCCTCGGGGCTGCGCACCCGGGTGCTGCGGGAGATCAACATGGCTGCCGTGCCGCTGGGCTTCAAGCCCGCGCACCGGTTCCTCGGACCGATCGACGCGGTCGTCGGCGAGCTCGTCGGCAAGAACCTGATCGCCGCCCTGCGCGAGGCGCTGTCGAACGCGTTCCGGCACTCCGAGGCGTCCCGGATCGAGGTGGTGCTCGACTCCACCATCAGCCTGCCCGACGGGCGCCCCGGGGTCCGGCTGGAGGTGGCCGACGACGGGGTCGGCATCCCGGAGGGTGGACGGCGCAGCGGTCTGCGGAACCTGCGCCGGCGGGCCGAATCGCTCGGCGGCTCCAGCTCGTACGGCCCCGGCCTCGGTGAGGAGGGCGGCGGGACCACCCTGGTGTGGGAGGCCCCGCTGTAGCCACGCCCCTCGACCACGGCTTGGCGGCTAGGCCTCGGTACGGGCGGTCCGTTCGGCCAGGATGCGCTCGATGACCAGGGCGACGCCGTCCTCGTTGTTGGCGACCGTACGGCCCGACGCGGCCGCGATCACATCCGGATGGGCATTGCCCATCGCGTACGAGGTACCGGCCCATCCGAGCATCTCCACGTCGTTCGGCATGTCGCCGAAGGCGACCACCTCGGCCGGTGAGATGCCGCGCTCCTCACAGCACAGCGCCAGGGTGCTCGCCTTGGAGACCCCCGGGCCGCTGATCTCCAGAAGGGAGGTCGGGCTGGAGCGGGTGATCGAGGCGTACGCACCGGCGACGGAGCGGGCCAGGGCCAGGAACTCGTCCGGAGCCAGCTCGGAGTGGTGCGCGAGCACCTTGAGCACGGGCGCCGAATCGTCGTCCGTGGCCTCGTGGAGCAGGGTCTCCGCGGTGGCGACGTTGGCACCCGGGTCCTGGAAGAACGGCGGGTACTGCGGTTCGTAGTTGATGCCGGTGGTCAGCTCGACGGCGAAGGAAGTGCCGGGGGCGGCGGCCCGCAGGGCCTCCACCACCTTGAGCGCGGTGATCCGGGGCAGTGGCCTGACCTGGACGAACTCCCGGCCCGAGGGCTGCCGGTCGGCGGCCTGTCCCTCGGTGGCGTGCCGGTCGATGGCGTGCAGGTCGACGACGGCGGCGCCGTTCGCGCAGATGGCCAGGCCGTGGCCCTGGACGTGGTCGCTGACCACTCCCATCCAGCGGGCCGGGCGCCCGGTCACGAAGAACACCGCGATACCGGCCTCCTCGGCGGCGGCGAGTGCGGCGACGGTGCGTTCCGAGACGGATTTGTCGTCGCGCAGCAGGGTGCCGTCGAGGTCGGTGGCGATGAGCCGGGTCGCGGGGGTGGGCCCGTCCGGGCGCTGGGGAGCCGAGGTCACGGCTCCATCTTCGCCCATGCCGGCGGTCGGCGATGTTTCACGTGAAACATCGCCACATGGTTGTCAGTGGGGGGTGGAAGGATCTTCTCGCCGGCTCCGCTGCCGTTCGGGCCGCCGGCACGGTGCCGGTTCCGACGACATCACACGGGGGCGACGTGCTCATCCCTTCAGCCCGCACAACGGACTGCGCCGCCTGCGGCGGCCCGCACGCCACCTGGGCCGTGAGCCTGGCGTCGGTCCTGTGCACGGCGTGCGAACGAGCGAGCACCCACCACCCGGAGCGAGAACCGGTGCTGGTGGGCCAGGTCCTGGCCGACGCGGCCGATGCGGCCGACGCCCTGGCCCACACCGGCCGCGCCACGACTCCGGCCCACCCCTACTCCGCCGTCCTGCTCGCCCTGTGGCGGGCCCGGGCCCAGCGCGGGACATGACGGCGCCCGGGGCGGCGGTCGTAGGCTCTGGTCATGACTCTTCGCCTGAGCACCGTGATCCTTCCCGTCCACCGGTGGAACGACGGGGGACGTGAACGCTGGCAGAGGGCCGAGGAACTGGGGTTCCACACGGCCTACACCTACGACCACCTGTCCTGGCGGACCTTCCGGAACGGGCCGTGGTTCGGTGCTCTGCCGACGCTCACGGCCGCCGCGACGGCGACCGAGAGGCTGCGGCTCGGCACGCTCGTCACCTCGCCGAACTTCCGGCACCCGGTGACGCTCGCCAAGGAACTGATCTCCCTCGACGACATCTCGGGCGGACGGATCACGCTCGGGATCGGCGCCGGCGGCAACGGGTTCGACGCCACCGTGCTCGGACAGGAGCAGCCGTGGACCCCCAAGGAGCGCGCCGACCGCTTCGGGGAGTTCCTGCCGCTGCTCGACCGGCTGCTCACCGAGGACTCCGTCTCGCAGCGGGGCACGTTCTACTCGGCCGAGGAGGCCTTCAACATCCCCGGGTGCGTCCAGCGGCCCCGGCTGCCCTTCGCCGTCGCCGCGACCGGGCCCCGCGGTCTGAAGCTCGCTGCGCGGTACGGGCAGGCGTGGGTGACGACCGGCGATCCGAAGATCTTCGAAGAGGGCACCCCGGAGCAGTCGGTGCAGGCCCTGCGCGGCCAGATCGAGAAGCTCGGCAAGGCGTGCGCGGAGACCGGCCGGGACGTGGCCGAGCTGGACAAGGTCCTGCTCACGGGCTTCACCCCGGACCGGGGGCAGCCGCTGGAGTCCGTGGCGGCCTTCGTCGACTTCGCGGGCCGCCACCAGGAGCTCGGCTTCACCGAGCTCGTGATCCACTGGCCGATCCCCGACTCCGACTTCGCCGCCGACCAGGGCGTATTCGAGCAGATCGCCACCGAGGCGCTCGCCCAGCTGGGCTGAGGGACGGACTCGGCCGCATCGCGCCGCTGCCGTCGCCCCGGGGTCCGGAGCGACGGCGGCGTGCGGCCTCAGGCCGAGGTGCGCAGCAGGTGCTCCGTCGTGCGTTCGGCGCTTTCCAGGAGCCACTCCGGGGCCACGCCCTCGGGCAGCGCGCGCACCTCGGCCGCCAGTGCCGAGACCCGGGCGGCGCCGGCCTCGGGCCGGCCCAGCTCGTGTTCGGTCCAGGCGGCGTTGTTCACGCACTGGAACCGGGCCTGCAGATGGTCCGGGCCGAGCTCCGCGTGGAGGGCTGCGGCCCGTTCCCAGAGGAGGATCTCCTCCAGCCGCAGGGCCTCCAGCTCCGCCGCGGCCAGCGGTTCGGCGGGTCCTGAACCCCGGTCCTCTCCTTCCTGACCGCCTTCCTCGTACGCCTCTTCCTTCGCGTCCTCGTCGGCGCGGACCCGGCGGTCGAGGACCTGGGCGAGCTGGTTCCAGGTCTCTGCCAGCTCGGCCCGTGCTTCGCGGTCCTCGGGGGCGTCCGCCAGCGTGGTGGTCAGGACCTCGGCCGCCTCGCCCATCCGGGCCCGGGCCCCCGCCACCGCCGCGTCGGTGACCACGTCGCGCAGCCCCAGCCAGGCCAGGGACCGCAGGATCCGTACCTCGGCGACCGGCGCGTCCTTCGACCGCCTGCGCAGTTCGAGGGCCCGCTCGTAGGCGGCGACCGCCTCCGGCACCAGCCGGGCCTCGGAGAGCTGATCGGCGGCGGCCTGCGCGAAGTTCGCCTGCGGACGCGGGTCCTCCCAGTCCTCGGAGAGCTCCGCCGCCAGCAGGTACTGCTCGGCCGCGCCCCGGGGGTCGTGCAGATCGCGCAGCAGGTCGCCCAGGAACTCCCGTGCGGAGACGGCCTGGCCCGCACCGTGCTCCAGCAGGTCGGGAAGCGTCGACTGCAGCACTTCGGCCGCCTCGGCGGTGTGGCCCTCGCGGGCGTGGCACCGGGCGAGCAGCAGCCGGGCCTGTGCTCCGCCGTCGGCGGTGAGCCCGGCCTGGTCGAACCAGTGCGCCGCCTCCAGAGCGTGCCGCGCGGCCTCCGCGTCGGCATCGCCCCGCCCCAGCAGGATGTCGGCGAGGGTGAGCCGTACGACGCCCTGCGCCTCGGTGTCGGTCACCTCGGCGGCATGCGCCAGCCCGGCTCGGGCCGACTCCTCGGCCTCGGCCGGGAGGTCCAGCGACATCAGGACTCCGGCCCGCAGCACGAGCGGGTCCACGGCGAGCCACGGCCGGCCCGCGGCCACCGAGCGGTCGGCGGATCCGGCGAGCAGCGTCACGGCACGTTCCGGGTCGCCCTGCGAGAGGGCGAGCCGGCCCAGCATCTCCTCGGCCTCCGCCACCACGTCGGGCAGGTCCGCAGCGTAGGCATCGGCGAAGGCGGCGAGCTCGGTGGCCAGCTCGCCGTGCCCGTGCTCCTGCCCGGCGGCGTGCCCGTGTCCGGCAGCGTGCCCGTGTCCGGCGTCCTCGGTGGCCTCGACCGAGCGCAGGTAGGACTCCACCCGGATCCCGGTCAGTTCCGCGAGGGCGATCCGCCGGGTGCGCAGCGGCTCGTCCGCGTCCAGCGCCTCGGCGGCGCGCAGGGCGACGGCCAGCAGTTCGCGCAGCTGCCCCGGCTCGGTGCCCGACTGCGCGGCCACGGTCGCCAGCCGCAGCTCGGCCAGGGCGGCGCGCTCCGCGATCCCCAGCTCCCGGTAGCGCTCCCGTACGTCGGCCAGCAGCTCCGGGGCGTCCGCGGCGCCGGCCCGCGCGGCCGTCAGGGCCCGGTGGTCCGCCACATCGGCGGCGGTCAGCGGATCGGACCCGGCCGTCGCCTCGGGGCGCAGGGCCACCTCCTCCCAGAGGGCGTCCGCGCCGGGATGCCCGAGGTCGCGTGCGGCCCGGGCCCGCTCCACGAGTTCCGCGAAGCCCTCGGCCGGTGCCGCCGGCCTCCGCACCGGGGCGGGGCCCGGCTGCGGGAGCGCCGCGAGTGCGGAGCTTCGTACGCCCAGCGGCAGGACCGCGGTCAGCGGGGCCCCGCCGATCCGTGCGAGGAACCGCTCCGAGACGCGGGTGGAGCCGTTGCGGGCGTCGAACCGCCGGGCGATCTCGAGGGAGCCGGCGCGCAGGGCCTCGTACAGCTCGGACACGGTGCGCGGGCTGCCTTCGTAGGGGACGGCGGGGCTCTGTCCGTGGCCCAGCTCCGTCAGTCGGCGCAGCAGGACGAGGATGCCGCCGTGGAAGGCGAGCTGGTCGGAGAGGTTGGCGAGCGGGGCCACGTGCGCGGCGTGCTCGGCCAGGATCTCCAGGCCCCGGGACTCGTTCCCGGTGAGCGCGCAGAACTCGATGTGCCGTCCCACCGAGGGCAGCAGGCTCTCCTTGTCACGGGCCAGCCGGTATCCGCGCAGATGGGCCGAGCGAGCCTCGTCGAACCGGCCGAGCCGCACCAGCGGCAGCAGCGAGGTGGCCAGGATCCGGTGGGGTTCCTCGGCGCAGGTCTGCTCGCCGGAGAGCACCGGCTGCCAGACCTCCAGGGCCTCGGCGTCGTCACCGCGCAGCATGGCGTAGTGGCCCTGGCTGTTGAGTTCGCAGGCGTGGCAGTCGCTCATGTCGTCGCGGTCGGCGGCCTGCCAGCGGGCGTACGCGCGTCCTGCCCGCTCGTCGTCGGCGGTCGCGTCGGCGAGCCACAGCTCGGCCTCGCGCACGGGGCGCTCGCTGTAGCCGGCGATCCGGTAGCGGCGCTCCATCTCGTCCAGCCAGCCGGTGGCCGACTCCAGCGGGATCTCGGGCGAGTGGCCGATGGCGCTGGCGATCCACTTGAACTGCCAGAACAGCGAGTGGGCGTCCCACTCGTCGAAGGCTGCGGGGTCCTTGTCGTACTCCTGGAGCAGCCGGGCGAAGGGCACGAGCATCTTCGGCGACTCGGAGCTGTACAGGTAGGCGTTGATCAGGTTGTCCAGTGCCGCACGGAACAGCGGCCGGTCGCCGGTCGCTTCGGCGGCTGCGGACAGGGCCTCGGCGTGGGCGTTGCGTGCGGCTCCGCCCGGAACCTGGCGGTTCTCGGCCAGTCCGCGCTCGATCTCCTCGCCCGTCATCGTGCTCACTTCTGCTCCCCCTGGGTGTCGGTGCCGTCCGTGCTGTCCGTGCCGGTGGCGGAGTGGGTCGCCCATTCCAGGAGCCCGAGGAAGGCCCGGTTGAGCAGGGTGGTGTCGGCTGCGCGCAGGGGCCGCTGGGACCTCAGCAGGGCCTGGCCGTAGAGCGATTCGACGGCCGTGGCGGTCAGTGCCTCGTCGGGGAGGGCGGAGATCCGCCGGATGAGCGGGTTGTTGTGGTTGAGCACGAGGCGGGCGCGCGGGGCGGAGCCGCGCAGCGAACCGAGGATGCCGCTCCACAGCGAGTCGGCGGTCTCCAGGGCGGCGGTGCGGTCGCGCTCCTGCCGGGCCTGGCGGTCGTCGAGGTAGAGCGCGGGGACGTTGGCGGGCTGGAAGGCACGCAGGACGACGTCGCAGCTCTGGGGTTCCAGGCGGGTGCGGGCGGTGGCCAGGAAGGGGGCCAGGGCCAGTTCGGCGGAGGTCGGCACCGGATCGAGGCGTTCGGTGACGGCTCCCGCATCCAGCTCGGTGACCTTGAGCTCCGGCCGTACGGCGGGCAGCAGGGCCAGCAGGTCGGCGTCGTAGGTGTAGCCGGCGTTGATGACCCCGAGGCCGTGGGCCGCCGCGATCGGGGCGATCTGGCGGAACTCCTCCACGGTCCGGGTGAAGTGGATCTCGGTGTGCGCGGCGGCGAACTGCTCCAGGTTCATCGAACCGTCGCTGGTCTCGAACGGCAGCCAGGGCAGCATCAGGCCGAGCAGCTCGGCGTCGTGCCGGGCCAGCGACTTCACCCCGAGGTGGTGGACGCTCAGGAAGGCGGCCAGCCGCTCGGGTTCGCTCGTGGCGAGCTCGGCGAGCCAGGCGCGGACGCGGGCGCCGAGGGCCTCGCGCACGGCGGCGAGCGTCTCGTCGTCGTACAGGTTCTCGCGGGAGGCGGTGGGCCGCAGGGTGTCGGTGTCCAGGACGGCGCGGACGAAGAACGCCCAGTCGGGCAGCAGGTTGTCGGCCTTGTCGGTCAGCAGCATGCCCTTGAGGTGGACGCGGTGTCCGGACCGGTGGGCGGGGCTGGTCGGCTCGGGCAGGACGTACGCGACTCCGCGCACTCCGGCCACGGGAAGGTCGAGGTCGATGCTGTCGAGCGGGGTGAAACCGAAGAGCTGCGCGCAGTGCCCGGCGAGCGCGACACGGCGGGCCGCGGGGGTGGGGAAGGGCCGGTCCCAGACGGCGGGCCGGTCGGTGACGGGGCGGGGTCCGGCGGCGGAGCCGTCGTCGAAGGTGATGTCGTAGGGCAGCAGCGAGCCGTAGTCGCGGGCCAGCTGCTCGACCTTGGCCGGGACGGTCCACTCCTCGGCGCCCGGGCGGGCCTCCAGGACGACGGTGGTGCCGGGCTCCGGGCGGGCGTCGGAGGGCAGTTCGCGCACGGTGTACGAGCCGTCGTCCGTGGCCAGCCATTCGACGGGCGCGGCCAGCGGATCGCGGGCGGAGCGGGTGACCACGCGGATCTCGCGGGCGACGACGAAGCAGGCGAGCAGACCGATGCCGAACTGGCCGAGGAACTCCTGACGGGTGGTCTCCAGGCCGTGCGGGCCCCCGCGCTTGGAGCTGCGGCCGATGGTGGCGAGGAGGGAGTGGGCCTCGTCGGCGGTCAGGCCGATGCCGCTGTCCTCGATGGTCACCCGGTTCCCGGCGGCCGACAGGCGGATGCCGATCTCGGCTTCGGGATCGAGGGCGTGGCGGGCGGTGACCGCGTCGACGGCGTTCTGGAGGAGCTCGCGGACGTACACGCGGGGGCTGGAGTAGAGGTGGTGGGAGAGCAGGTCGACGAGGCCGCGCAGGTCGACCTGGAAGGTGTTCGGATGAGGTTCTTCGGAGATCATGGAGCGTCACCTCGCGTGCTGGTACGGGTTGTTCGGTGACCGCGAGGTACCCCCCTCACAGATCCCGGAGTGAGGAACAGAGTAGGGGGATGATCTGACAATCCATCCGTGAATTCTGGGGCTGCCGGGGCTTCGGCGGTTTATTGGAACCGCAGGAATTGCGGCGGTACGGAGTCCACCAGCCACACCCCATTGGCGCTGATCCGAAAGACGTGCCCCGCGGCGCGCATCGCGCCCGCGTCCACGGCGAGGACGATCGGCCGGCCGCGCCGTGCGCCGACGCGGGTCGCGGTCTCCCGGTCCGGGGAGAGGTGGACGTGGTGGCGGGCCATCGGGCGCAGTCCCTCGGCGCGGATCGCCTCCAGGGCGGCCGCGACGGTGCCGTGGTACAGGTACGCGGGCGGTTCGGCCTCCGGCAGGTCCAGGTCCACGGGGACGGTGTGGCCCTGGCTGGCGCGGATCCGGCTGCCGTCGACGGCGAACCGCTGCTTGTCGTTGGCGGCGACCACGTGGTCGAGCTCGGCCCGGCTGATCGGGAAGTTGTGGGCGGCCGCGGCCCTCAGAAGATCGTCGATCTCCACCCAGCCGTGTGGGTCGAGCACCAGTCCGATGCGTTCCGGCTGATGCCGGAGGTGTTTCGAGACGTATTTGGACACCTTGACGGTGCGCTTGTCATTCATTCGCCCAGCGTGACGGCTCGGCCGGGTCCGGCGCAGCGATTTTTCGCCGTTCTCCCGAACCTGGACTCCCCCTATCGCGTTTCCAAGATACGGAATACATTTTCCGCTGAACTGCCACTCAAGGGGAAGAAAAGTATGACAAACAGTGCGTCTCTGTCGCGGCGTGCGACCGCCGAGCTCGTCGGCACCGCCGCCCTCCTCGTGGTCGTCATCGGATCGGGAATCCAGGCCGCGGCGCTCACCTCCGATACGGGGGTGGCCCTGGTCGCCAACTCGCTCGCCTCGGCCATCGGTCTCGGGCTGATCATCACGCTCTTCGGGCCGCTCTCGGGCGCCCACCTCAACCCGGTGGTCACCCTCACGGCCTGGTGGGGCCGGCGCACCGGTGACGAAGGGCTCGAAGGCCGGGAGGCCCTGGTCTACGTGGCGGCCCAGACCGCCGGGGCGATAGGCGGCGCCGTCCTCGCGGAAGCGATGTTCGGCCGCGTCCCCGGAGCCTTCGCCACCCAGGTCCGTGACGGCGGGCACCTGCTCGTCGGTGAGGTCGTGGCCACCGCCGGACTGGTCCTGGTGATCCAGGGCCTCGGCCGCATCGGCCGGCCGAAGCTGATCCCGGCCGCGGTCGCCGCCTACATCGCCGCCGCGATCTGGTTCACCTCCTCCGGGTCCTTCGCGAACCCGGCCGGCACCATCGGGCGCAGCTTCAGCGACTCCTTCACCGGCATCGCCCCGCAGTCGCTGCCGGGCTTCGTCGCCGCCCAGCTCGTCGGCGGGATCCTCGGCCTGGTCCTCGCGACCGTGCTCTACGGGAGCACCCGCCGGGTGGTCGCCGACACGACCGACGCCGTTGCGACGGCCGGCCCGGCCGCCGCGGCCGGCACCGTTGCGACGGCCGACACTGCCGACACCGCAGGCCCGGCCGGAGCCACCGGCACCGTCAACCCGGTGGCCGAAACCAGCACGCCCGGACCGGCCTACCAGGCCGTCGGCTGACCCTCCGGGACGGGTTCCCCACAGGTCGGCCGGACTTGTCCACAGCCCTTTGCGCCGGTTTCGGCGACAAAAGCGTGATCCGGCCTGTGGACTACTGAGCGAGCACTACCGGCCGCCGCGGCTGGCCAGATCGTTCATCGTCCGGGCCTGCAACTCCCGTTCCGTGGCGGCCCGGACGAACTCCGCCACATGATCGGGCCCCACCAGCTCCTGCACCGCCCGCACGGTCTCCGCGGGCAGCGCCACCGGGGCCGGCCCGGACGGCTGAGGGGTCCCGACGGCCCCGAGGTGCCGCTGCAGGTGCCGGGTCGCGAAGAGGCGCATCGCCCGCGCCAGCTCCGCGTCCACCGTCTGCTGGGCCAGGGGCCGCAACCTCCGTACCATCGTCGCCGCCTCGGCCGCGTCGGAGTCCGTCGGGGGGACGGCCCCCAGGTACCGGGCGAAGACGTGCTCCGTGGTGAACTCCAGGAAGCGCGAGGCGATCAGCTCCACCTGGCCGCGCAACTCCCGCAGGTGACCGGTGATCGCGGGCAGCGGGACCCCGGCGGCGTACAGTTCGGCGGCCACGGACAGCTCCTGCGGGGACGGTACGAGGAACTGGTCCGGGCGCCCCGGGATCCGCTCCAGCACGCCCAGTTCGCACGCCTCGCCGACTGCTTCCTCGTCCGGCTTGCCGCCGAACCGTTCGTTCAGCTCGTCCCGGCTTATCCGGGCCGCTTCCTCGTCCGTCCACGGCCCGTGCACCTCGGCCACCAGCCCGAGCACACCGCCGAGCCCGCGGCCCGCGTCCCAGGCCTCCAGCAGTTCCTTGATGGAGGCCAGGGTGTAGCCGCGGTCCAGCAGGTCGGCGATCTGGCGCAGCCGCGCCAGATGCGTGTCCCGGTAGACGTTGGAACGGCCTCGTCGCTCCGGCTTCGGCAGCAGACCGCGGTCCTGGTACGCCCGGATCGTGCGGACGGTCGCACCGCTGTGGTGCGCCAGATCCTCGATCCGGTACTCGGCTACTGCCTGATCGGACAATCCCGGCTCCCTACGACATGGCGGCTCGGCCGACCGCGCCCACAGCTGACCGGGCGGCAGGTGAAGCCGCGAGGTACTCGACCGCCCTGCGCAGCGAGCCCTCCTGCGAGGGATGGTACGACCGCCGCAGGTAGCGGGGTATGGCCGTGCCGAGCTCTCTCCAAGTGGGCAGCAGGCCCTTGGCCACGGCCCGGTTGTGCTCGCGCAGCGAATAGCGGGTCCGTCCGCGCAGTTCGGGGTCGTTGCGCAGGAGGTACGAGGCCCCCGCGATCCACAGCCAGGCCAGGACGGGCGCGACCACGGCCATGCCCTCGATGCGCCGGAGGTAGCGGGGCAGGCCCGCGCCGCCGCAGTGCTGGTACATGTCGAAGGCGACGGACCGGTGCTCCACCTCCTCGGCGCCGTGCCAGCGCAGCAGGTCGAGCATGATCTCGTCCGCTCCCGCCGCGTCCAGTCCGTCGGCGCCGAGCACCCAGTCCCCGAGGACCGCCGTGAACTGCTCGATCGCGGCGACCAGCGAGAGCCGGAAGCGCAGCCACTCCTGCGCCGTGATCGGGGCACCGAACGGCGGGGTCTCCCCCAGCAGCTTTTCGAAGAGGAAGTCCACGTACTTCGTGTACGCCTCGGTGGGCAGCCGCTGTTCGGCGAGGTGGTCCAGTACGGCGGAGTGCTGCACGCTGTGCGTGGCCTCCTGGCCCATGAACCCCTTCACGTCACTGCGCAGCTTCGGATCCGTGACCAGGGGCAGGCCCTCCTTGAAGACCTTCACGAACCACCGCTCGCCGGCCGGCAGCAGCAGGTGCAGCACGTTGATGACGTGGGTGGCGATGGGCTCGTCCGGTATCCAGTGCAGCGGGGTGGTCTTCCAGTCGAAGGCCACCCGGCGCGGTGCGATCGCGTGCCGGGCAACCCTGCCCGCGCCAGCCCCGCCCCCGACCGTCCCGCCCGCGCCCGCCGCCCCGCTCACAGCTTGGGCTCCAGTTTCGCGAGCCTCCGCAGGGTCCCCGGCGCGAACCGGGACATCCACAGGGCGCCCTTGGACTCGGGGGTCACCGGGACCACGGCCTGGTTCTTCACGACCGCGAGCAGGATCGCGTCCGCGACCTTCTCCGGCGGGAAGTTGCGCAGCCCGTAGAGGCGCGAGGACTTCTGCTGGCGCCGCTTCTCCTCGGCCTCGTCCACTCCGGCGAAGCGGGAGGTGGCGGTGATGTTGGTGTTGACGATGCCGGGGCAGATGGCCGACACCCCGATCGACTTCGACGCCAGCTCGGCCCGCAGGCACTCGCTGAGCATCAGCACCGCCGCCTTGGAGGTGCTGTACGCGGGCAGCGTCTTGGACGGCAGGTAGGCGGCGGCGGAAGCGGTGTTGACGATGTGCCCGCCCTGGCCGCGCTCGGCCATCTGCTTGCCGAAGAGCCGGCAGCCGTGGATGACGCCCCACAGGTTGACGTCGAGGACCTTCTTCCAGTCCTCGGAGGTCGTGTCCAGGAAGGGGCCCGACAGGCCGACGCCGGCGTTGTTGACCAGGACGTCCACGATCCCGTACTCGGAGGCGACCTTCTCGGCGAGCTTCTCCATGGCCTGCTCGTCGCTGACGTCGACGCACTCGCCCCAGGCCTCGGGCGAGCCGACCAGCCGCGCCATGTCGGCGGTGCGGGCAGCACCCTCGGCGTCCCGGTCCACGCACACGACACGGGCGCCGGCCTCGGCGAACGCGAAGGCCGTGGCCCGGCCGATGCCGCTGGCGGCTCCGGTGACCAGGACCAACTGGCCGCCGAAGCGGTCCGCGTACCGGCCCGGAGCCTTCTGCTCCGGCGCCCGCGTGGCGGGCTCCTCCCGCGAGGTGACGAACTCGGTGATCCACGCGGCCAGCTGGTCGGGCCGGGTCCGCGGCACCCAGTGCTTGGCCGGCAGGGTGCGCCGCACCAGGTCCGGGGCCCACAGCTCCAGCTCGTCGTAGAGCCGCTCGGAGAGGAAGGCGTCCCCGGTGGGGGTGATCAGCTGCACCGGTACGTGGGCGTACGCGTCGGCGCGCGGCCGGCGCATCCGGGGCCGGACGTTGTCCCGGTAGAGCCAGGCGCCGTGCGCGGCGTCGGAGGGCAGGGAGGCCGTGGGATAGTCCCCGGCCGGGACCTGCTCGATCCGCTCCAGCATCTTCGGCCAGCGCTTGCCGAGCGGTCCGCGCCAGGCGAGCTCCGGCAGCACGGGCGTGTGCAGCATGTACACGTACCAGGACTTGGCGCCCTGGTTCAGCAGCTGGGCCACCCGCCGCGGGGTGGGCCGGGCCATCCTCTTCTTTATCCAGTGCCCGAAGTGGTCCAGGGAGGGACCCGACATCGAGGTGAAGGAGGCGATCCGGCCCTCGGTCCGGGCGACCGTCGCGAACTCCCAGCCCTGTACGGAGCCCCAGTCGTGGCCGACCAGGTGCACCGGGCGGTCCGGGCTGACCGCGTCCACGACCGCGAGGAAGTCGTCGGTCAGCTTCTCCAGGGTGAACCCGCCGCGCAGCGGCTGCGGGGCGGTGGAGCGCCCGTGTCCCCGTACGTCGTAGAGCACGACGTGAAACCGGGAGGCCAGCTGCTCGGCAACCTGCGACCAGACCTCCTTGCTGTCCGGGTACCCGTGCACCAGGACGACCGTCGGCCGCTGCGCGTCGCCGAGTTCGACGACGCACAACTCGACCCCGCCGGTGCTCACCCAGCGCTCGCGCCCGCCCGTCAGGCCCGCGTCCGTCATTGCGCTCATGCCGCCTTCTCCTCAGCCCAGCGCCGCACGTGCGGCAGATCGTCGTCCAGCCAGTACGCGCTCTCCTCGGGGTCCCGGGAGTCGGTGACGACCAGGATCTCCTCGAACTTCGCGCCGGTGCCCCGGAAGCCCAGGTGCGGTTCCACCGCCCACAGGCCGGGCTGGGGCGGGTGGTCGGAGAAGCGGTACGGGCTCCACAGCGGGGACCAGCCCTCGCGGTGGCCGCGCAGGGCATCGGAGGCCAGCCCCTTCAGGGCCTGGGTGCCGAAACCGAACGCGGTCGGTGCCCAGCTCCGCTCCTTGACCCGGTCTATCTTGTGCGCGATGACGCCGAAGGGGTAGGCCCGGTGCCGGTTGGTGTACCCCTGGCCGATCATCAGCCGCTCCACCTCCTCGTAGATGTCGCGCAGGGAGCGGCGCTCGCGGACCTGGTCGAGGATCAGCGCGCGGTGCGCCTGCAGATCGGACATGAGCCGGTCCTGCACCGGGTTGAGGCCGAGGCTGCCCGAGTACCCGATGTCCGCGGTGTGGCCCTTGTAGACCGGGGCCATGTCGAGGATGAACGGCATCCCCGGCTCCAGGGCCCGGTTCGTCGGGAAGAACTGCAGGGGGATCTTGAAGCCGGTGAAGGCGGTCCGGTCTCCGAACCACGCGAACGGCATGTGGAACCAGTCCCGCACCCCGCGCTCGCGCAGCCAGTCGCGCTGCATCCGCGCGGCCTCGCGCTCGGTCACGCCGGGGCGCAGCTGCGCCGCGACGGCCTCCGCGCACTCGTAGGAGAGGCGCTGCACTTCCTTGAACCCGCGCAGCTCGGCGGAGAGCTCGGTGGTGCGTCGCTTCGTGCGTTGCCTGGTGTCCCCAGCCATGCCAGCCGTCCGTCCATGTAGCCGTACGCGCCCGTAACTTGACACTGATGAATGTGACAATGACCGGAGATCACGTCAAGGCCCGTGCACGGACCTGTGGACAAACTTGTCCGGTACGCATCAGCCCTACGTCAGCCTTATGTCGGGGTCCGTAGTCCTGAAGGCGGAGAAAGGATCGAGCTCCAGGTCTGACGATCCGGGCCCGGCGCGCCACTAACGTCGTTCACGTGACTGTCATCGCGACCGAAAGCCTGAGCAAGCGGTACCCCCGAGTGACCGCCCTCGACCGGCTCTCCTTGGACATCGGCCCCGGAGTTACCGGGCTCGTGGGCGCCAACGGAGCCGGCAAGTCCACGCTGATCAAGATTCTGCTGGGACTGTCCCCCGCCACCGAGGGCACCGCCGCCGTGCTCGGACTCGACGTAGCCACCCATGGCAGCGCGATCCGCGAGCGCGTCGGCTACATGCCCGAACACGACTGCCTGCCCCCCGACGTCTCGGCCACCGAGTTCGTCGTGCACATGGCGCGCATGTCCGGCCTCCCGCCGACCGCCGCCCGTGAGCGCACCGCGGACACCCTGCGCCACGTGGGGCTGTACGAGGAGCGCTACCGCCCCATCGGCGGCTACTCCACGGGCATGAAGCAGCGCGTCAAGCTCGCCCAGGCGCTGGTCCACGACCCGCAGCTGGTGCTCCTCGACGAGCCCACCAACGGCCTCGACCCGGTCGGCCGCGACGAGATGCTGGGCCTGATCCGCCGCGTCTACACCGACTTCGGCATCTCGGTCCTGGTCACCTCGCACCTGCTCGGCGAGCTGGAGCGGACCTGCGACCACGTCGTGGTCGTCGACGGCGGCAAACTGCTGCGCTCCAGCTCCACCAGCGACTTCACCCAGACCACCACGACCCTCGCGGTCGAGGTCACCGACTCCGACGCCCACCCGGACGGCACCGCCGCCCTGCGCAAGGCGCTCACCGAGGCGGGACTGACGCTGCACGCGGGCGAGGAGGAGGGCCTGCCCGGAGCCGGCCACATCCTCCTCGTCGAGGCCACCGGCGAGGCCACGTACGACGTCGTCCGCGACACGGTCGCCGATCTCGGCATCGGCCTGGTCCGCATGGAACAGCGCCGCCACCACATCGCGGAGGTCTTCCGCGACAGCGACGCGGCGGCCGCCCGTGCCGAGCAGTTCGCAGCCCAGTCCGCCCAGGCCGCCGCCTGGGCCGCCACCCAGCAGAAGGGAGCCGGTTCCGATGGCGCCTGACACCTCGACCCAGATCCACAACATCGGCTACCGGTCCTACGACGGCCCCCGGCTCGGCCGCTCCTACGCCCGCAAGTCGCTCTTCGCGCAGTCCCTGCGCGGCGCCTACGGACTCGGCCGTTCGGCCAAGTCCAAGGTGCTGCCGATGCTGCTCTTCGCGGTGATGTGCGTTCCCGCGCTGATCCTCGTCGCGGTCGCCATCACCGTGCCCGGCTCCACGGCGCTGCCGATCAAGTACACGACGTACGCGATGACCACCCAGGTGATCGTCTACCTCTACCTCGCGTCGCAGGCACCGCAGTCCGTCTCGCGGGACCTGCGCTTCAAGACGGTGCCGCTCTACTTCTCGCGGCCCATCGAGCGCGTCGACTACGTCCTGGCCAAGTTCGCGGCCATGGCCTCGGCCCTGTTCATCCTCACGGCCACCCCGCTGCTGATCATGTGGATCGGCTCGCTCCTGGCGAAGTTCGACTTCGCCGACCAGACCAAGGGATTCGGGCAGGCACTGGTGTCGGTACTGCTGCTGTCGTTGCTCTTCTCCGGCCTCGGCCTGGTCATGGCCGCGCTCACCCCGCGCCGCGGCTTCGGCGTCGCCGCCATCATCGCCGTGCTCCTGATCCCCTACGGCGCCGTGTCCGCCGTCCAGGCCATCGCCTACGAGACCGGCTCGACCGGCGGGATCGAGTGGCTGGGCCTGTTCTCCCCGATGAGCCTCATCGACGGCCTGCAGACCGCCTTCCTCGGCGCCGACTCCGGCTTCCCCGGCAGCGAGGGCCCCTCCAGCGCCGTCGGCTTCGTCTACCTGCTCGTCATCCTCGGCCTCATCGCCGGCTCCTACGCCGCCCTGATGGCCCGCTACCGGAAGGCCGGGCTGTGAGCATCATCGACATCGACCACACCTCCCGCTGGTTCGGGAACGTCGTCGCCGTCAACGACGTGACCATGCGCATCGGTCCCGGAGTCACCGGCCTGCTCGGCCCCAACGGAGCCGGCAAGTCCACCCTCATCAACATGATGGGCGGCTTCCTCGCCCCCTCCACGGGCACCGTCACCCTCGACGGCACCCCGATCTGGCAGAACGAGCAGGTCTACAAGCAGATCGGCGTCGTGCCCGAGCGCGAGGCCATGTACGACTTCCTCACCGGCAAGGAGTTCGTGGTCGCCAACGCCGAACTCCACGGTCTCGACGAGGCGGCCGCCCAGCGGGCCCTGGCCACGGTCGAGATGGAGTACGCGCAGGACCGCAAGATCTCCACGTACTCCAAGGGCATGCGCCAGCGCGTGAAGATGGCCTCCGCCCTGGTCCACGACCCGTCGGTGCTGCTGCTCGACGAGCCCTTCAACGGCATGGACCCGCGCCAGCGCATGCAGCTCATGGAGCTGCTGCGGCGGATGGGCGACGACGGTCGCACCGTGCTGTTCTCCTCGCACATCCTGGAGGAGGTCGAACAGCTCGCCTCGCACATCGAGGTGGTCGTGGCCGGCCGGCACGCAGCCTCCGGCGACTTCCGCAAGATCCGCCGCCTGATGACGGACCGCCCGCACCGCTACCTCGTCCGCTCCTCCGACGACCGGGCCCTCGCCGCGGCCCTGATCGCCGACCCGTCCACCGCCGGGATCGAGGTGGACCTCAAGGAAGGCGCCCTGCGCATCCAGGCCGTCGACTTCGGGCGCTTCACCCAGCTGCTGCCGCGGGTCGCCCGCGAGCACGGCATCCGGCTGCTGACGGTCTCGCCTTCCGACGAGTCCCTCGAGTCGGTCTTCTCCTACCTCGTCGCGGCCTGAAGGAGCTGGCACCCATGTACAACCCCACCGTTGCCCGGCTCACCTACCGGGCCCTGCTCGGCCGCCGCCGCGCGCTGATCCTCTGCGCGCTGCCCGTCCTGCTGATCGCCATCTCCATTGCCGTGCGCGCCTTCACGGGCCTCGACGACAAGGTCGCCGCCGACCTCCTCGGCGGTTTCGCCCTGGCGACGATGGTCCCGCTGATCGGCGTCATCGCCGGCACCGGCGCCATCGGCCCGGAGATCGACGACGGCTCGATCGTCTACCTGCTCTCGAAGCCGGTGAAGCGCCCGACGATCATCCTGACGAAGCTGACCGTCGCGATCGCCGTCACCATGGTCTTCTCCGCGATCCCCACCCTGATCGCCGGCTTCATCCTCAACGGCAACGGCCAGCAGATCGCCGTCGCCTACACCGTCGCCGCCCTCGTCGCCTCGGTCGCCTACAGCGCCCTGTTCCTGCTGCTGGGCACCGTCAGCCGGCACGCGGTCGTCTTCGGCCTGGTCTACGCCCTGATCTGGGAGTCGCTCTTCGGCAGCCTCGTCGACGGCGCCAAGACCCTCAGCGTCCAGCAGTGGTCGCTGGCCCTCGCGCAGAAGGTCGCGGGCGAGGGGTACGTGGACGCCACCGTCGGGCTGCCCACCGCGGTGATCCTGCTCGTCGCGGTCACCGTCGGCGCCACCTTCTACGCCGGACAGAAGCTCCGCCGCCTGACCCTGGCGGGCGAGGAGTAGGACGTCCGCACCGGCGTCCACGGGGGCGCCGGCAGCGGATGTTTCACGTGAAACAGTGCCCCGCCCGGCCCACCGGCCAGGCGGGGCACAGGTTTGCGCGAGATCATCGGTGAATGATCGAGTACACCGAGCCCGAGCCGTCCAGGCCAGTGCGGTCCTGGATACGTTCCGCGCCCGGCACCCACATCTGGCTGCTGATCATCGTGGTCACCAGCATCGTGGTCGTGATCGTGCCCGACCATCTCGAACACGTCCTGCTCCACCGCAACAGCAGCAACATCCACGAGCTCGCCCGGCACCCCATACGGGCGCTGCTCAGCAGCGCGTTCTGGATCGAGGATCCCGCCTCGCTCCCGCTCTACTTCGTCCTCTTCGAGGTCTTCCAGGCCAATGTCGAGCGCTGGCTCGGCACCCTGCGCTGGCTCTTCATCATCGCGACCGGACACATCACGGCCACGCTGATCAGCCAGAAGCTGGTCCTGATGGCCATCCAGGACCACCGCGCCCCGCGCAGCATGGTCCACGTCGTCGACATCGGCGTCAGCTACGGACTCGCGACCGCTGTCGGGGTGCTGACGTACCGCCTGCCCGGCCCCTGGCGCTGGTTCTACCTGGCCGGGTCCGTGGCCTTCTTCGGACTCCCGCTCGTCAGCGACGGCACCTTCACCGACTTCGGCCACGCCATCGCACTCGCCGTCGGCCTCCTCGCCTGGCCGCTGACCCGGCACCCGAACCCGCGCCGGAATCCGGGCTAACGGACGGAAATTCACTGGTACGAGGCGTGCGGCGGGGGCAGAGTGAGCCGTGCGGGGAGAAACAAGAAGGTCCGGAACGGCCACTTCGAGCGCGCCTCGCGGCGCGGGCCGTTCCGGACCTTCCTTCCGTCTTCCGCTCGGTTACGCGGCGCCCAGCAGACGCTCCAGGACCACGGCGATGCCGTCCTCCTCGTTGGAGGTCGTGACCTCGTCCGCCACGGCCTTGAGCTCCGGGTGCGCGTTGGCCATCGCCACTCCGTGCGCGGCCCAGCCGAACATCGGGATGTCGTTGGGCATGTCGCCGAAGGCGATCGTGTCGGCCGCCTTCACCCCCAGCCGGCGCGCGGCCAGCGAGAGGCCGGTGGCCTTCGTCAGCCCGAGCGGCAGGATCTCCACGATGCCCGGACCGGCCATGACGACGCCGACCAGGCTGCCCACGGTCGCCCGGGCCACCTGGACGAGGGCGTCCTCGTCCAGCTCGGGGTGCTGGATGTACAGCTTGTTCAGCGGAGCCGACCAGACCTCGGCGGTGTCCTCCAGGTAGAGCGCGGGAAGGCCCTCCTGGACCTGGTAGCCGGGGCCGAAGAGCACCTCGCCCTCGACTCCGTCCCGGCTGGCGGCGAGCGCCAGCGGACCGACCTCGGCCTCGATCTTCTCGAGCGCCAGCGCGGCGAGCTTCCGGTCGAGCGTCACCGATGTCAGCAGCCGGTGCGCCCCCGCGTCGTAGACCTGCGCGCCCTGTCCGCAGACGGCGATGCCCTTGTAGCCGAGGTCATCGAGGACGTGACGGGTCCACGGCACGGCGCGGCCGGTGACGATGATGTGCGCTGCGCCCGCCGAGGTGGCCGCGAGGAGCGCCTCACGGGTGCGCTCCGAGACGGTGTCGTCGCCGCGGAGCAGCGTCCCGTCGAGGTCCGTCGCGACGAGCTTGTAGGGGAACGGGGCCGGGCTCACTTGGTGATCGGCTCCAGGATTTCCCGACCGCCCAGGTAGGGACGGAGCACCGGGGGGACCCGGACCGTGCCGTCGGCCTGCTGGTGGTTCTCCAGGATCGCGACGATCGTGCGCGGCACCGCGCACAGCGTTCCGTTCAGGGTGGACAGCGGAGCGGTCTTCTTGCCGTCGCGGTAGCGGACCGACAGGCGGCGGGCCTGGAAGCCGTCACAGTTCGAGGCGGAAGTCAGCTCGCGGTACTTGCCCTGGGTGGGGATCCACGCCTCGCAGTCGAACTTGCGGGAGGCGGAGGCGCCCAGGTCGCCGGTGGCGACGTCGATCACCTGGAAGGGCAGCTCCAGGCTGGTCAGCCACTGCTTCTCCCAGTCCAGGAGCCGCTGGTGCTCGGCCTCGGCCTCCTCCGGCGCGACGTACGAGAACATCTCGACCTTGTCGAACTGGTGGACGCGGAAGATGCCGCGGGTGTCCTTGCCGTACGTCCCGGCCTCGCGGCGGAAGCACGGGGAGAAGCCGGCGTAGCGCAGCGGCAGCTTGTCCGCGTCGATGATCTCGTCCATGTGGTACGCGGCGAGCGGGACCTCGGAGGTGCCGACCAGATAGAGGTCGTCGCCCTCCAGGTGGTACACGTTCTCCGCGGCCTGGCCGAGGAAGCCGGTGCCCTCCATGGCGCGCGGGCGGACCAGCGCGGGGGTGAGCATCGGGGTGAAGCCGGCCTCGGTGGCCTGTGCGATGGCCGCGTTGACGAGGGCGAGCTCCAGCAGGGCGCCGACACCGGTGAGGTAGTAGAAGCGCGAGCCGGAGACCTTGGCGCCGCGCTCGACGTCGATGGCGCCCAGGGACTCGCCGAGCTCCAGGTGGTCCTTGGGCTCGAAGCCCTCGGCGCCGAAGTCGCGGATGGTGCCATGCGTCTCGAGGACGACGAAGTCCTCCTCGCCGCCGACGGGCACGTCGGTGTGGACGATGTTGCCGAGCCGCAGGAGCAGCTGCTTGGCGGCTTCGTCCGCCTCGTTCTGCTCGGCCTCGGCGGCCTTCACGTCCTGCTTGAGCTGATCGGCCTTCTTCAGCAGCTCGGCCCGCTCCTCCGGAGAGGCCTTGGGGATGAGCTTGCCGAGCGACTTCTGCTCGTTGCGGAGTTCGTCGAATCGCATGCCGGAGGACCTGCGGCGCTCGTCGGCGGAGAGCAGCGCGTCGACGAGGGCGACGTCCTCTCCACGGGCGCGCTGCGAGGCGCGGACACGGTCAGGGTCTTCACGGAGCAGCCGGAGGTCAATCACCCCTCCAGGCTACCGGGCCGGGCTTCCGGGGGGCGCACCGATATCACGCTGCGTGTCGCTTTGTCCTAATTGCCGCGAATGGAAAACTTCCGGCGGGAGGCTGGAAGCGACCCTTCTGCGGGGGCCGATAAAACCGGCCCCATTCCCCGAAAAGGGGCAGAGTGGCAGTGATCGGGCAGCCCCTGAGCAGGAGGGAAGGGGCTTCCTTGTCCACAGGAATTCCCCAGGCGACCGGCTTATCCACAGGCTGTGTGCCGGATCTGTGGACACAGGAATAGATCAATCTCGACTGTGGAGCGAGCGGGACCAATCAGGGTTCAAACCACCCTCACACACTCATTCGGGTGGGAATGACTCGCCCCAAAGAGTTGATCGGTGATACAGGGGTGACGCCGTTCACCTCCCGCTCGTCAGCGCGAAACCTGCGCCCCCCGACCGATTTGTCGACCTTGTCGTGCCACTCTGTCGACTTGTCCCCAGGTTCACATCGATCCCTGTGGATAACTCTGTGGACAGTGGACGGAGCGTTAGGGGCGCCCGTCGAGGCAACGCGTCAGCCAGTCCGAGGCCGCGGTGAAGTCGCCGTCGGAGGTGCCGGCCCGGGCGGCCTGGACGTCACCCTGTGCGACACCGGCGCGCGGGTAGGAGCCGAGGAACCGGATCTGGGGGCAGGTGCGCTTGAGACCCATGAGGGCCTCTCCGACCCGGCGGTCGGAGATGTGGCCCTCGGCGTCGACGGCGAAGCAGTAGTTGCCGATTCCCGCACCCGTCGGCCGGGACTGGATCAGCATCAGGTTCACCCCGCGGACGGCGAACTCCTGGAGCAGCTCCAGCAGCGCACCGGGGCGGTCGTCGCCCATCCACAGCACGACGGAGGTCTTGTCGGCGCCGGTCGGCGCGGCCGGGCGGGCGGGACGCCCGACGAGCACGAAGCGGGTCTCCGCGTTCTGCGCGTCGTGGATCTCGGTGACCAGCGGGACCAGCCCGTAGGTGGCGGCCGCGAACTCGCCCGCGAAGGCGGCGTCGAAGCGGCCCTCCTGGACCAGCCGGGCACCGTCGGCATTGGACGCCGCCGACTCCCACAGGGCGTCGGGCAGGTTCGACCGCAGCCAGTTGCGCACCTGCGGCTGGGCGACCGGGTGCCCGGTGACGGTCTTGACGTCCGACAGCTTGGTCCCGGGCCGTACCAGCAGCGCGAACGCGATCGGGAGCAGCACCTCGCGGTAGATCATCAGCGGAACGCCGCCGGCCAGCTCGTCCAGGGTCGAGGTGACCCCGCCCTCCACCGAGTTCTCGATCGGGACCAGGGCCGCCGCGGCCTCACCGTTGCGCACGGCGTCCAGGGCTGCCGGGACCGAAACCATCGGGACGAGTTCCCGGGTCGCGGCTTCGGGGAGGGTGCGAAGGGCGGCTTCGGTGAACGTGCCTTCGGGACCGAGATAGGTGAAGCGGGTGGCCGACATGCGATCAGCCTAATGCCGGGGCCCGGACGCGACCTGGGCTGTTCACCCTTCGAGCAGCCGTTGCCCCACGTACTCCCCGGCGCGTGCCCCGGGCGGCACCGCGTACAGGCCGCTCGACTCGTGCCGGATGAATTCCGACAGGGCGTCGCCGCGGTCGAGCTTGCGCTGGACGGGGACGAAACCGCGGGACGGGTCGGCCTGCCAGCAGATGAAGAGGAGCCCGGCGTCGGGGGCTCCGTCCGCGTCGATCCCGTCGTGGAAGGAGAAGGGCCGCCGGAGCATGGCGGCTCCGCCGTTCTGCGCGGGTGCGGAGATCCGGGCGTGCGCATTGGAGGGGATGACCGGCTTTCCGTCGGCGCCGATCTTGTCGAGGGCCGGGGCGGTGGTCTCGTCGCCTCCGGTCAGCGGGGCGCCGGTGGCCTTCGTACGCCCGATGACCTGCTCCTGCTGGGCCAGTGACTGCTGGTCCCAGTGGTCGAGGAGCATGCGGATGCGACGTACGACGGCGTACGAACCCCCAACCATCCAGGCGTGCTCCGGGGGCACGGTGCCCTGGACGAAGATCCGCCGGTCGAAGTCGGCTTCGGTGGGCTTCGGGTTGTTGGTGCCGTCGACCTGGCCCATGAGGTTGCGGGCCGTCATGGGGGAGGCGGTGGCCCCCGGAGAGCGGTTGAAGCCGTTCATCTGCCAGCGCGGCCGGGCCGCCTCTCCGGCGTCCTTCTGCAGCGCGCGCAGGGCGTGGAAGGCGACCAGCGCGTCGTCCGAGCCGATCTGGACCCACAGGTCGCCGTTGCTGCGCCGGGCGTCGAGGCGGTCGGCGGAGAAGTCCGGAAGCGGGTCGAGGGCGGCGGGGCGGCGCGCGGTGAGTCCGGTGCGCTCGAAGAAGGAGTGGCCGAAGCCGAAGGTCACCGTGAGGGAGGAGGGGCCGGAGCCGAGGGCGATGCCGGTGTCGGCGACCGGTGCGGTCTCGCCCGCCGTCAGCCGCCGCGCGGTATCGGACCAGCGCCGCATGAGGGCGGCCGCCTCGGTACGTCCGGCACCGGGCGCCAGGTCGAAGGCGAGCACGTGCCCCTTGGCCTGGAGGGGCGTGGTGATGCCGGCCTGGTGATCCCCTTGGAAGTCGACCCGGGTGGCACCGAGGCTTCCGGGAGCGCCGCCGGAGCCCGCCGTCCCGGACCCGGACACCTCGGAGTGCACGAGGGCCCCGCCGGCGGCGCCGAGCGCGAGCCCGGCCGCGCCCGCGGCGCCGACCGTGCCCAGCAGGCGGCGCCGGGAGATCTCGATGCCGGGGAGCCCGGTGCTGCTCTCGCTGCTCGCAGCGCTTTCGGTGGGGTCGCTGTTCTGGGTCACGCTGGTCAGCCGATCTTCACGTTCTTCTGGACGGTCGTCTGGTCGATGTCGGAGGTGCGGATGGTCACGTCGATCCGCCAGTCGCCGGTCAGCGGAAGCTGGACGCCCGACGCGGTCCAGTGCCCGGGTGCGGCGCGCTCGGGCAGGACCGGAAGGGGACCGATCTCCTTGGCTTCCAAGGTGAACGACACCTTGAGCTCGGGCAGGTCGAGCGGCTTGCCGTCAGGGGTCTCGGCCCACACGTGGAGCGTGTTCGCACCGACCCGGCCCGGGTCAAGCTGGAGCCGGACCGAGCCCTTGCCGTTCTGGCCGCCGGTGTCGAAGGGCAGCGTGACCTTGACCGCGCGGTCGGGAACGGCCGTGGCGGTGGACCCGCGGCCGGCCTCCAGCTCCGCGGCACGGCCGGGCTCGGTGCTGGTGAGGATGGTGGTGACGGCCAGCAGGACCACGGCGACACCGGCCTCGGCGAGGACGGACCGTCGCAGGCCGGCGCGGTCCGGGTCGGCGTCACGCGCCTGCTTCTCCCGCGCGGTGCGCCGGGCGGCGCTCTGGCGCGCGAGCTGCGCGGCACGCTGGGGGTCGGAGGCACCGGTGGAGGTGGCGGTGGCGGTTGAGGTGGAGGCCGGGGTGACCGTCACGGGCGATGTTTCACGTGAAACATCGGAGGTGGCTTCCCCCTCCCCCTCCCCCTCGGTCTCGTCCCGGCCCCCGGCCAGCCGAGAGGTCCACTTCCGGGAGGTGTAGGCGATGGCCACGACGACGGCGACGAGGCCGATCTTGACGAGTAGCAGCCGGCCGTAGTCTGTCCCGGTCAGCGCGGACCAGCTGCCCACCTGGCGCCAGGCCTGGTAGGTGCCGGTGCAGGCCAGGACGACGATGCTGGTGAAGGCGACGGCGGAGAAGCGCCGGATGGCCGTGCGCTCGATCCCGGGGACCTTGTGGAGCGCGACGAGCAGCGCGGTGAGTCCGCCCAGCCACACGGCGACGGCCAGCAGGTGGAGGATGTCGACGGGCATGGCGAGGGCGGGCTGGATGCCGGTGGAGGCGTGCTCGGACAGCGCCCAGGTGGCGGCGATACCGCCCGCGACGACGGTCCCGCCGATGCCGAGCCCGAAGACGAGGTCGCTCTCCCCCTTGGCATCCTCTTCGGAGGCATCGGAGGCATCGGAGGCCTCGGAGCCATTGGAGGCTTCGGAGGTGTCCGAACCGCCCGAGCCGTCCGACGTGTGGCGCCGGGCGTAGGAGCCGAACAGCACGGTGATGAACAGTGCGGCGGCGCCGAGGAGGAGCAGCCGCGAGACGAGCGAGGCACCGGACTTGGTCTCCAAGACGGCCTTCAGCCCGGCCAGGTCGAAGGCGTCGGCGAAGTTCCCCGACCCGGTGTACGGGTTGCGGAGCAGCAGCATCACCAGGGTGGCCACGGTGAGCGCGACCCAGGCCCGTACGACCAGCTTCTGCATCGGCCGCTGCGCGGCGCCCCGGCGCCAGCACAGGAGGATGAAGGCGGCGGCGCCGACGAGCACGGCGAACCCGGCGTAGGCCACGTAGCGCGCGATGCCGTAGGCGACGGCGACGGGCCCATCCCCCGCCGTCTGCGAGGGCAGGGAGACGGCCGTCTCGGAGGGGGCTCCGATGGAGAAGGTGAAGGCGCCGGAGATCGGATGGCTGTCCGCGGATATGGCCTGCCAGGCGACGGTGTAGGTGCCGTCCGGCTGGCCCGGGCGCAGTGCGGTGCCGTAGCGGATGATGCTCCCGCTGCAGAGGTCGCGCAGTTCACCGGTGTCGACGCGCTTGCCCCGGGGGTCCAGGACGCGGATGGAGTCGCCGTTCATGGCGACCCCCTCCGAGAAGGAGAGCGTGATCTGGGCGGGCGCCGTGGCGACCACCGACCCGTCCGCGGGGTCGCTCGCGGTCAGCGCGGCGTGTGCCGAGGCCGGCGCGGCAGCGGTGAAGAAGGCTGCCAGCAGTGCGGCGAGGACCAGCGTGAGCCGCGGCAGGAGTGCCGTAGCGCGGACGCGGGCCGTGGATGGGGTCGGGGCGGTGGCCGTCATGGCGTGTCAGTCCCTCGGTCCGTCAGTGGGCGGTGCCGTCAGTGGATGTCGGAGCCTTGTACGTCCGCTCCTTGACGTCCAGCTCGACCTTGACCGGGCCGGACTTCTCGAAGCGCAGTTCGACGGTGACCTTGTCGCCGACCTTGGGGGTGTTCTTGAGCCCCATGAACATGACGTGGCTGCCGCCGCGCTCCAGCTTCAGTTCGCCGTTCGCGGGCACATCCATGGACTGCACCTGCTGCATCTTCTGATCCTTGGTCTCGTGGATCTGCAGGTCGTCGGAGAGCGTGCTCGTGGCGCCGGTCAGCTTGTCGGCCGTCTTGGAGTCGTTCTTGATGACCATGAACGCGCCGGCCATCTGGTTGTTCACGGGCTCCGGCATGTAGCCGCCGCTGACCGTCAGCTTCGGTGCGTCACCGGAAGCGGATGCGGACTCGGAATCCGAAGAGCAGCCGGATATGGCGAGCGCGGCCGTCAGGGAGAGGGCGGCTGCGAGGGTGCGGGTGGTGCGGGCGTTCACGGGTTCTCTCCCTTGACGATCTTCGGCAGGTCCTTGGTGTAGTCATCGACGGTGGTGCTCTCGCCGTAGAGGAGGTATCCCTCGTCGGTCTTGGGCGAGAAGGCGATGACCTGGGCACCGTGCATGGAGACGACGTTGCCGTTGGCGTCCTTCGTGGGGGCCTCGATACCGATGCCGAGCGTGCGGGCGGCGGCCTGGATGGTGGCGAAGTCACCGGTCAGCCCGGTGAAGGCCGGATCCAGGCCCTTGAGCCACGCGCCGAGGGACTCGGGAGTGTCCCGTTCCGGGTCGGTGGTGATGAAGACGATCTGGAGCTTGTCCTGGTCGGCCTGGGGAAGTGCCTTCTTGGCGACGGCGATGTTGCTCATCGTCAGGGGGCACACGTCGGGGCAGTGGGTGTAGCCGAAGTAGATGAGCGTCGGCTTGCCCTTGGTCTGCTCGCGCAGGTTCCACGGCTTGCCGGTGGTGTCCGTGAGGACGACGTCCGGCTTGTCGAAGGGGCGGTCGAGCACGGTGGCGGACCCGGCTTTCGCCTGGTTCTCGCTGATCTGGGTGACCTGGCCGTTCTTGGCCGGTTCACCACCGCAGGCGGTGAGGGTGAGGGCGGCCGCCGCCACGAGGGCGGCGAGCGTCACACGTGTGGTGCGCATGGGGAAGTCCCTGAGATCGGGGGTGGTACGGGTGGATCCGTGAGCCCGGCCGGCCCGGATGACCGGCCGGCTGCGCAGGATCGTCAGGTCGGGAGTCGGGAGTCGGGAGTCGGGAGTCGGAAGGTCGGGCGGTCAGGAGGTGCGGCGGCGCGAGGCGACGCCGAAGGCCACGCCACCGAGTCCGATCACGATGCCGGCGACGCCGAGGGCCCGCGCGGTCGTGTCGGATCCGCTCTTGGCGGCGGCAGTTTCGTGGCTGTCCTGGCCGTCCTTGTGGGAGTCGGAGTTCTTCGCCCCGTCCGCCGGCTTCTTGGCAGCGGTGTCGTGGTGGTCGGCGCCGGCGGCGGTCAGCTTCAGGACGGGCGCCGGAGTCTGCGGCTCGGCGGCACCTTCCTTGGGCTCTTCGATCCAGCGGACGACCTCGCCGTTGTCGTAGGTCTGGATCGCCTTGAAGACCATCTGGTCGGCGTTGTCGGGGAGCTTGCCGACGGAGACGGGGAACTGCTGGAACTTGCCGGCCTCGATCTTGCCGCCGGTCCAGGTCACCTTGGTGACGACCTCGTTGACCTGCTTGCCGTGCACGGTGAGCGGCTTGTCGAGCTTGGTCTTCTCGACGTTGGACGTCCAGCCGGGGATGTCCTGCGGCATGACGGACGTGAGCGGCTGGTCCACGGGGAAGTTGACCTCGAGCTGCGTGGTCGCCGCGTTGTCGCGCTCGTTGGGCACCTTGAAGTTGAGCGTCGCGTAGCCGCCCTTGGCGGCCTCCCCGACGGGCTGCACGCTGACGTGGGCGAAGGCGGTGCCGGAGAGGAGGAGGACGGAACCGGCGGCGAGGGCGGCGGCGAAGGAGACGCGAGAGGTCTTCATGGCAGAAACACTCCACGGAAGCTGTGGTGACGGTTGCTCCGCGCGCGGCGCGCACGGAGTTCGCGGCACCGGTGCTCCCGTCGTGAGTCCCGGGGAGGAGAGGTGCCGCTTCAGGCTGCGAGGGCGAACGCCGTGGGCGGCCCGCGCCTGATCACCGTGTGCTGGAGTGCGTCCCGGCCCGTGGAGAGTGCGGGGCCGGTCCCGTCGCCCGCTGCCCGCGGGGTACGCGCGGGCAGGCCCGGAAGGTCTGCGCCGAGGGCTCGTACGTAGGCCAGAGCGGCACGCAGCGGGCGCACCGGTCCGGCTCCGGCGGAGAGCCTGGACAGTTCGAGGAGGCGGAACAGCGCGGCGTCGCCGCGCCCGAGCAGCCAGCCTGCGGCGAGTGCGGCCAGCAGGTGCCCGATCAGCATGGCCGGGCTGAGCAGCCCCACCAGTTCGCCCGACGGTTCCATCAGGCCCTGCCCGATGTGGGCGTGGGCCAGGTGCCCCTGCGCCTCGGCCTGAGCGGCCACGGCGTCCGGGTCCAGCCCGGCGCTCTCCACGATCCGCCGGGCGTCCGCCGGGTGGATCGGGACGGAGTTGCCCCCGCAGACCAGTTGGGCGGCCAGCGCCGCGAGCGAGGTCTCCGAGGAGGTGCTGCCGCCCGCCGAGGCGGTGGTGTGCTGGCCGAGGCCGAACACGGTGTGCAGCGCGAGCTGTCCGCCCGCCAGTGCGGCGGCGATGCCGGGCAGCGAGCGGCGGCGTCCCGCGAGCGGGGCCGCCACCGCGAAGACGGCGAGGAAGCCGGCGCAGAGGGACCACCAGGGCACCGTCGCGCAGGAGGCCAGTGCGTGCCCGACCGCGGACAGCACGACACAGACCGCGGTGAACACCGCGGCCCGGATCAGCCTGAGGCCGGGTCCGGCCTGCGTCGCGTGGGGGGCAGTCATGGCCGGGCCATCATCGCACTGGCCTTAGGCGCCGCATACGGCAGGTGCGACAGCCGGTTTGCATTCCCGCGCACGGATGCCCGGCCGCACCCCGCATACACCGCTGCCCGGGAGCGCCGCATCGGCCGAACGAGGGCTCTGTCGGCCCTCAGGGGCTTAGCCCCGGCCCCGGGCGGCAATAGGTAACCGTATGAGCATCTGGTGGTCTCTCCACTTGAGGCGCGAAGCAGCGAGTGTGCCCCTCGCGAGGCGACTGCTGTTGGGGACGATGGAGACCGCGGGGGTGGACCCTGACATCTCCTTCGACCTGTCGGTGGCGCTGAGCGAGGCGTGCGCGAACGCGGTGGAGCACGGCGGCCGCGAAGCCGCCCCGCGCTCCGGCTGCACGGACGATGCGTCCTCGGGCGGCGGCTCCCCGGACGGGACCGGGGCGTACCACGTCACGGCCTATCTGGACGGGGACCGCTGTCGCATCGAAGTGAGCGACTCGGGTCCGGGGTTCCCGCCCGCGACGGTGGCCCGCCGCAGACCGTCCCTGGCCGAGCACGGCCGGGGCCTGCACCTGATCGAGGAACTCGCCGACCACGTCCGCTTCCGCAACAGGCCCGGCCGGGGTGCCGTGGTCAGCTTCGACAAGATGCTGAAGTGGCGGGACGACTCCCTGCTGAAGGTGTCGTAGACGCACCGATGGGCGGAACCCGTGGAGGGTCCCGCCCATCGGCGCGTACGAGCGGTGGCGTCAGCCCTTGAGCCGCGCCATCCAGGCCTCGACGTCGTCCGAGGTGCGGGGCAGCCCGGCCGACAGGTTCCGGTTGCCGTCCTCGGTGACGAGGATGTCGTCCTCGATCCGGACGCCGATGCCGCGGTACTCCTCGGGAACGGTCAGGTCGTCGGCCTGGAAGTACAGACCGGGCTCGACCGTCAGGCACATCCCGGGCTCCAGCGTGCCGTCGACGTACGCCTCGGTGCGCGCGGCGGCGCAGTCGTGGACGTCCATGCCGAGCATGTGACCGGTGCCGTGCAGGGTCCAGCGGCGCTGCAGACCCAGCTCCAGGACACGCTCGACCGGTCCCTCCAGCAGACCCCACTCGACGAGCTTCTCGGCGAGCACGTGCTGCGAGGCGTCGTGGAAGTCGCGGAACTTCGCGCCCGGCTTGACGGCGGTGATGCCGGCTTCCTGGGACTCGTACACCGCGTCGTAGATCTTGCGCTGGATGTCGGTGTACGTGCCGCTGATCGGCAGCGTGCGCGTGACGTCGGCCGTGTAGAGGGAGTGGGTCTCCACACCGGCGTCGAGCAGCAGCAGGTCGCCCGAGCGGACGTCGCCGTCGTTGCGGACCCAGTGCAGGGTGCAGGCGTGCGGGCCGGCGGCGCAGATGGAGCCGTAGCCGACGTCGTTGCCCTCGACGCGGGCGCGCAGGAAGAACGTGCCCTCGATGTAGCGCTCGGACGTGGCCTCGGCCTTGTCGAGCACCTTCACGACGTCCTCGAAACCGCGGACGGTGGAGTCGACGGCCTTCTGCAGTTCGCCGATCTCGAAGGCGTCCTTCACGGCGCGGGCCTCGGAGAGGTAGACGCGCAGCTCTTCGTCGCGCTCCTTGGTGACCTTGTCGGTCAGGGCCGTCTCGATGACGGAGTCGTGACCGCGCACGGCGCGGACCGGGCCCTCGGCCTCGGCCAGCTCCTCGGGAAGCTTGCGCACGTCCCTGGCCGGGATGCCCAGCAGCTGCTCGGCCTCCGTGAGGGAGTGGCGGCGGCCGACCCACAGCTCGCCGCTGCCGGAGAGCCAGAACTCGCCGTTCTCGCGGTCGGAGCGGGGCAGCAGGTAGACGGTGGCGTGGTGGCCGGTCTCCCCCGCGGGCTCCAGGACCAGGACGCCGTTCTCGGTCTGGTCACCGGTGAGGTACGCGTACTCGGTCGAGGCGCGGAAGGGGTACTCGGTGTCGTTCGAGCGCGTCTTCAGCCGGCCGGCGGGGACGACGAGGCGCTCACCGGGGAAGCGCCGGGACAGCGCGGAGCGGCGGGCGGCGGTGTGCGCGGCCTGAGCGATCGGCTCCAGTCCGCGCAGCTCGGTGTCTGCCCAGCCCGTGCGCATGCTCGCGGCGAGCTCCTCGCTGACACCCGGGTACAGCCCGTTCTTGCGCTGCTTGATCTTCTTCTTGGGCTGCTCTTCTTCCGGGGTCTCCGGGGTGAGCTCGTCAGCCACGTCTTCTCCTCAGTACGGCGGACACGGACCGGGTATGGACCTCATCCATCGTATGGGTGAGCGGACGCCCCCCGGCGGGTCGTGTGACAAATCCGCTAAACCCGGTCACACAGTCACACGCCCCGCCGTCACCCGAACCGCGTCACTCGAACCGCGTCACTCGAACCGCGTCACTCGAACCGCGTCACTCGAACCGGGCCGCGAGCAGCACGATGTCCTCCGAGGCGTCCGCCGGGGCCACGGGGCCGTCCCCGTCGCCGTCCGGCAACACCGTGCGCAGGATGTGGTCGCAGATGGCGGCCGGGTCCTCGCGGGCGCTACGGGGGATCCCCGCGGCGGCGGCGTGCAGCCGCGCGTACGCCCGGTCCATCGGGTCCCCGGTGCGCCGGAGCAGCCCGTCCGTGTACAGCAGCACCGTTTCTCCGGGCGCGGGCTCGATCTCCACGCTCGGGGCCTCCCAGCAGGAGAGCATTCCGAGCGGTGCGGAGAGGGTGGTCTCCACGTACTCGGTGCGCCGCTCGCCGATCAGCAGCGGCGGGGTGTGCCCGGCCCCGGCCAGGATGAGCTTCCTCCCCCGGCCGTTCGAGTTCGGTCCCCCGGCGGGCTCGCAGTAGGCGAAGAGCGCGGTCGCCGAGCGCGCGGGCTCGGTCAGGCGCAGCAGCAGCTCCAGGTCGGAGAGGACGGCGACGGGGTCCTCTCCCTCCATGACGGCGTACGCGCGCAGCGAAGCGCGCAGCCGGCCCATCGCGGCGACGGCGCTCGGTCCCGAGCCGGTGACGGAGCCCACGGCCAGGCCGAGGGCGCCCTCCGGCAGCGGCAGTGCGTCGTACCAGTCGCCTCCGCCGTGCGGGCCGGTGTGGTGCCGGGCGGCGAGCTGGACCCCGGAGATCCGGGGGAGCCGGCTGGGTAGCAGCTCCTCGGCGACGGTGGCCAGGCTGGTGCGGGCGCGCTCCACCTCCAGCATCCGGGCCAGGTGTTCGGAGGCGTGCCGGACGTACAGCCCGGCCAGGTCGCGCTGGCGGTCGTTGGGCTCGGCCTGTTCGTCGTAGAGCCAGACGGCCGCGCCGAGCCGGCCCGTGGCTTCGGCGGTCAGCGGCAGCGCGTAGCTGGCGGCGTAGCCGAGTCGGGCGGCGACCTCGCGGTGGCGGGGGTCGACGGGGGTGGCGTACCCGCCGGCGCCGGTACCGGGGGCCGTGCCGGGCTCGGGCAGGACCTCCGAGCCGCCGTGGGCGTCGGGCAGGCCGTCGAGGATGCGGCCGTAGGAGGTGGCGCTGCGCGGCACCGTCTCGATGTGGCCGAGGTCGGCGTGGCCGAGCCCGAGGCCGATCGTGCTGGTGGGGCCGAGCCCGTCGGAGGGCTCCAGGACGATCAGGCCGCGCCGGGCGCCGACGAGGGCCGCGCCCGCCCGCAGGAACTCCTGGAGGGAGGAGGTGAGGTCACTGGCGCGGGCGAGCCGCTCGGTGAGCTCGTGGAGGGTGGTGAGGTCGGAGACCATGCCTGCGAGACGGTCCTGAATGACCGAGCTCGCAGCGGGTCCCTGCGCCGGGGCGTGGGCCGTTCGCGGGCTCGTCGGTGTGGACGCGGCCGTGGGCACCGCTGTGGGCGCCACAGTGTGCGGGGACGCTGTGACGGCTGGATCGATTCCAGCCACTTTCGGCAGATGCGGGGCGCTCATGGCGTCCGCCTTTCCAGCTGGTGCGATTCGCCATATAGCATCGCAAACCCCCAGATCATGCTGCGCCGCTATCAATGAATCCACATCTACACGCACACGAGGAGCGATGTCCAGCATTGCCCAGGTGGGAATCCTGGTGTCCGTGGGACGGCAACTCACTGTCCGGTCAGGGCTAGAACTTGGCCGGAAAAAGCAGGAAGCGGACGGTTTTTGCGGTCGACTGGGCGAGTCAGTCGGCCGGTCCGGGTACGTAATCCGTTGCACCCGGGGAGAGTTGGCGCAGCCCGGTGCCCGCCGGGAACCGTCGGGCACGGCCCGTCGTCCCCATCGACGACAGCCGTCCCCCGCGCGGTCCCGGGTCGCGTACCGCCCCCGACGGACGTTTCATGGACCCGCAAGAAAACTGCACGAACCGTGTGAACCTGCTTCAAGCGGACAGTGACGCGAAACGTGTACGTGTGGTGAACCACCGCTTACATGGTGTGATGTGGCCCTCGGCGTTCAACGGAAAGGAACGAGCGCTCATGCGCGAGATCCTCGGAAGGCGTCTCCAGCGGCTCCGCAATCGCTTGCAATCCCTGCGCCCCGCCCCGCCGCAGGGTGAAGCGCCGGCCCTCCTCGACGCGGCGCTGACCTGCGCCACCACCTGGAACTGGCCCGTGCTGCCGGGCGTCGGACGCTCCGGCGTCGACAGCGCGCGGTGTGCCTGCCCCGACCCCGACTGCGCCGTACCCGGCGCACACCCCTTCGATCCCGGGCTGCTCGCGGCCACCACCGACCCCCGAATGGTGTCCTGGTGGTGGGCCAACCGGGCGGGCGCCCCGATCCTGCTGGCGACCGGCGGGAGCGCGCCCTGCGCGGTGAGCCTGCCCGCCGCAGCGGCCGCGCGTGCCGTCGCACGACTGGACGCCGAGGGGATGCGGCTCGGGCCGATCGTGGCCACGCCCACGCGGTGGTCGCTGCTCGTGGAGCCGTACTCGCTGGAGCGGCTCGGCGAGATCCTCTACGCCAAGGACCACGTGCCCTCCTCGCTGCGTTTCCACGGCGAGGGCGGCTACTTGCTGCTGCCGCCCTCACTCGCGATCGGCGGCGGGCAGGTGCGGTGGGAGCGCGAACCGGCGGGGGCCGGAGGGATCTGGCTGCCGGAGGTGGAGGCGGTCGTGGACGCGCTGGTGGAGGCGAGCAGCGGGGCGTCGGGCGGCGGGAGCCGACTCGCGTACTGAGCCCGTGCGCGGACGGATCACTCGTACGGGTGTCAGCGAGACGAGTTTCCAAGGGAATTGGGCGCGGGGATCTGCGTGCCCCATTCCCGGATCGCTATCTTCGGCGAATGAATCTCCGCCTGATCGGTATCGGCGCCGGTGTGTTGATCATCTTGTCGCTCCCGCTGGCGGGAGCGATCGCCGGGCCGGATTTCGCCGGTCAGAGCGATGGAAAGGGCGGAGGGCTGCTCTCCACCTTCGGCCTCGGGCACCCCTCCAAGGGCGCCCCGGGGGAATCGGGCCGCGCGGACTCCGAGAACCCCGACAGCGCTGATAACTCTCCCGGCTCGGCCGATTCGGGCGGCTCGGGAGCGAATTCGGCCTCCGGTCGGTCCCGTATGCAGACCCCGGCCGCGGCGCCGGCCCGCCCGGGCCCGGCTGAGCAGCCGCGTACGGACGCCCGCTGCGGACCTGAACTGTCCTCCCCGCAGGGGGTGGAGGCGCAGACGTGCGTCCTGTCGGGCGAGGGCCGGACGTGGGGGCGCAGCTACTACCGGAACACCAGCGGCCGCGCGCTCGACGCGGTGCTCACGGTGATGGGTCCGGCGGGGCGCACGGTGCAGATCCGCTGTGCGGTTGGTGCGGGCGACGAACCGGGGCTGTGCGAAACGCCGAAGGAGGAGTCGGCCGGGGTTCCGGGGGACTACTCGGCCGTAGCGGAATTTGCAGTTCCGGATGATGAAGGAGCCCTGCTCCTGCGGTCCGGGAGCAACTCACCGGTACCGGGTGACGGTTGAGCGTCACGGAAAATCAAGGGCCCGGTCGCTGGCGACGGGGGATGCACCAGCGACCGGGCTACAAGAACGGTAACAAGAGATCGCCTGTTCGCAAATTCGATCTCTGATATTCGGACAGCGATTTGCAGGCGATTAGCGGGAGTTGTGACACCGATCACCGGTGACGGGTGACCGGTGACGCTCCCGCAGCCCCTCCCCGGGGCCCTCCGGCGACCCTCGTGGCCGGCCCGCGAACGGGCCGGCCACCAGGTCAGCTGAGCGTGACCTGGCGGTTGGTGAGGCCGCCGCGGGCGCGGCGCTCCTCCGTGGTCAGCGGCGCGTCCGTTGCGAGAGCAGCGGCGAGCCGCTCCGCGAGCTCGGCCGCGGGCTTCTCCACGTCCTCGGCCGAGACCCCGGTCGGCAGGTCCCAGACGGGGACCATCAGGCCGTGGGCGCGGAAGGAGCCGACCAGCTTGGTGCCCTCGCCGAGCGAGGACGTGCCCGCGGCGTGCAGCCGCGCGAGCGCGTCGAGCAGCTTCTCCTCGGGGTGCGGCATGACCCAGCGCAGGTGGTTCTTGTCCGGGGTCTCGCACCAGTAGGCGGCATCCACGCCGGTCAGCTTGACGGTCGGGATGGCGGCCGCGTTGGCGCGCTCCAGCGAGGCGGCGATCTCCGGGGAGGCGCTCTGGGCGCTCTCCGCTTCCGGAATCCAGAATTCGAACCCGGTGTGGACAACCGGCTCGAAACCGCCGTCCGCGGACAGGAGATCCTGAAGTCGCGGACCCTCGGCCGGAACCCGGCGGGCCGCGACGACGGTGCCGGGCTCGGCCGCGAGCGCGCGCTCCAGGGTGTCGGCCATGTCCCGGGCGAGGTCGCCGGTGGTCGAGTCGTTCTGCAGGCCGAGCAGCACGGAGCCGTCCTCGCGGCGCAGTGCCGGCGAGGCCAGCGGGAGTACGGTCACCAGCGTGACGGAGGGGACGCCCTCGGGCAGTCCGCCCTTGAGGGTGAGCGGCACGGTGGCGGCGGGGACGAGCTCGCGCAGCGCGACCCAGTCGCACTCGCCGGGCAGGCCCTCGAACGGGCGGGCCACGTGCTCGGTCACGGCGTGCGCGGCGGCCGCGCCGTGGCAGGCCTTGTAACGGCGCCCGGATCCGCAGGGGCAGGGCTCGCGAGCGCCCACCACCGGGATCTCCCCGTTGTTGAGCTGCGGCTTTGCGGACTTCGCGGCGGGGCGCTTCTTGGCCATCGTGGGTGTCTCCCGGTTGCGGCGGTACGGCGTCGGTCTGGGCGCGAGCCTAGCCGTTCGTACCGCCACAACCGGTGGGGTGCGGCCGGGAGCACGGTCGGCGTGCACTCCCGGACGGCCGCCATCCGTCCACCCGCGGTCGGGGACCGGTCAGATCAGGGATCCAGATCGTCGAAGGCCGTACTGAAATCGATCGCAGGGGGCGCAACGCGCGTAGCGAAATCCTCGTGCCGGGGCCCACAGGCAACGGTCGCCCAGACGGTGACCTCACCCGCCGCTCCGTCCCGGACACCCCAGTCCTGGGCCAGGGCGCTGATGATGTTCAGCCCCCGCCCGCCCCGCGCGGTGACCGAGGGCTTGGCCGGGAGGGGACGGGTGGGCCCGCCGCCGTCCGTGACCTCGACCGTCAGCCGCCCCGCCTTGTCGACGCGCCACGACGCGTGTATCCCGCCGTCGCCGATCTCCCGTGCGCCCAGCGGTCTGCCGTGCCGGCAGGCGTTGCTGAGTAGTTCGGAAAGGATCAGAACGGCGTCATCCACGATCGATTCGGACACCCCGCTGATGCGCAGCTGCTCGCGCATCCGGTGCCTCGCCTCGCCCACGCCCGCAGGACCATGGGACACGTCCATGCACGACGACGTGGGCACTTCTTGTGCCACCATCAACGCCACCCCCGGAACCTCCTTAGCCCCACGCATGGTCTGGATGCCCCAATGGCCTGGACCGGAAACCGCCGGACCGGCGCCCTCTGACGCATTCGGGGCGACCGAATGCGGAGCGGATGCGCCGGTGCACACCCCGTAACGGGTGTTGCGCGTGGGACGGATGCGCAAAACGGGATGTCAGCGTCCCAGCTGTGACAAAACTTGTCGCGGCCGGTTCGTGATGATCGCTTCCACGCCCAGATCAGCGCAGAGCTGAACATCTTCCGGATCGTTCACGGTCCACACGTGAACGGAGTGCCCGGCGGCCTGAAGTTTGCGGACGTAGGCCGGGTGGTTGCGCACGATCCGCATGCCCGGTCCGGCGATCCGTACTCCCGCCGGGAGCCGCCCGTCCCGCATCCGGGGCGAGATGAACTGCATCAGGTAGACGGTCGGGACCGTCGGCGCGGCCGCCCGCATCCGGTGCAGGGAGCGTGCGGAGAAGCTCATCACCCGGACCGGGTGCGGCCCCTCCGCGGGCGGGGCGTCCAGCGCGAAGCGCTTGAGGAGGAAGAGCAGGCGCTCCTCCACCTGTCCGGCCCAGCGGGTCGGGTGCTTCGTCTCGATGGCCAGCTGTACCGGCCGCCCGGCGTCCGCGACCAGCTCCAGCAGCCGCTCCAGGGTGAGCACGGAGGTCCGCTCGGGGTCCGCGTCCCAGTCGGGGGACTCCTCGCGGTCCTTCCATGAGCCGAAGTCGAGGGCGGCCAGGTCGGCCAGCTCCAGTGCGGAGACGGCGCCGCGGCCGTTGGAGGTGCGGTTCACCCGCCGGTCGTGGACCAGGACCAGATGGCCGTCGGCCGTGAGCCGGACATCGCATTCGAGGGCGTCGGCCCCGTCGTCGATGGCCTTGCGGTAGGCGGCCAGCGTGTGTTCGGGGGCATCCTCCGAGGCGCCGCGGTGGGCGACGACCTGGATGGGGCGCGGCGTTGCGTGGGTCACCGGCTCATGGTGCCACCGAGAGGGGGCCGGATGTCGGGGGGAGCCCTGCGGGTGCTTCTGCGGATGCGCCCGAAATGTCGGAGATAAAGGATGGGGGAGACTCACAGGTCCGGCTTACAGTGCTCTGACGGGTCATGGGAAAGGCTTTGCCCAGGAACTTGTACGGCACGTCGAACGTTCAGTCGGACCGATATCGCCCGTATTTCTGAAGCCGTGTGTGACGAGGAGAGAGCGCTGTGAGCACCGAGAACGAGGGCACCGCGGCCCCGACACCCCCCGCGGCCCCGCCCGCACCCCCGGTGGCCGCGCCCGTCGACGCCGCGCCGTCCGCGCCCGCCGCGTCGGCGCCCGTGGAGCCGGTGACGCAGCAGTTGCCGCCGCCGCCCGCGCCCGGCGCCGAGCCGACCCAGCAGCTCCCCCAGACCCCGGCGGCGCAGCCTCCGGCAGTGCAGCCCCCGGCCGCGGCCCAGCCCGCCGCGCCCGCCGCGCCCGTCCAGCCTCAGGCTCCCGCTTACGCCGAGAGCCCGGTCCCGCCGGTCACCCCGGCGTACGCCGAGGCCCCGGCCCCGGCCCCGCAGGCGCTGGGCGCCGAGGGCTGGCCTCCTCCTCCGCCCGCGGCCCCCGCGTACGGGGCCGGCGGCGGCCACGGCGGCGGCGCCTGGGGCGTGCCCCTGGCCACCGACGGTGCCCCGCAGCCCAAGCGGAAGGGCAAGGGCGGCCTGATCGCCGGCGTGCTCGCTGCGGCGCTCCTCGCGGGCGGCGTCGGCGGTGGCGTCGGCTACTGGGCGGCCAACCGGAGCGGCAACGTCTCCGGCTCGACCACGGTCAGCGCCGGCAACACGCCCAAGGACCTCAAGCGCGATGCCGGCTCCGTCGCGGGCCTCGCCGCCGGCGCGCTGCCCAGCGTCGTCACCATCGAGGCCTCGGCCGGCGACGGCGAGGGCGGCACCGGCACCGGCTTCGTCTACGACCAGCAGGGCCACATCCTCACGAACAACCACGTGGTCGCCTCCGCGGCCAACGGCGGCAAGCTCAGCGCGACCTTCTCCGACGGCAAGAAGTACGAGGCCGAGGTCGTCGGTCGCGCCCAGGGGTACGACGTGGCCGTCCTCAAGCTGAAGAACCCGCCGTCCGGGCTCAAGCCGCTGCCCCTCGGCGACTCGGACAAGGTCGCCGTCGGGGACTCGACCATCGCGATCGGCGCGCCCTTCGGCCTGTCCAACACGGTCACCACCGGCATCGTCAGCGCCAAGAACCGCCCGGTCGCCTCGGGTGACGGCTCCAGCGGCAAGAACTCGTACATGAGCGCCCTCCAGACGGACGCCTCGATCAACCCGGGCAACTCCGGCGGTCCGCTGCTCGACAGCCGCGGCGCGGTCATCGGCATCAACTCCGCGATCCAGTCAGCCGGCAACGGCGGCTTCGGCGGCGGCCAGGCCGGCTCCATCGGCCTCGGTTTCGCCATCCCGGTCAACCAGGCGAAGAACGTCGCCGAATCGCTGATCAAGACCGGCAAGCCGGTCTACCCGGTGATCTCGGTCTCCGTGGACCTCGCGGCCAAGACCGACGGCGCGAAGATCTCCGAGACGGGCGCCTCGGCCAACGAGCTGGTCGACCCGAACGGCCCTGCGGGCAAGGCGGGGCTGAAGCCCGGCGACATCATCACCGAGCTCGGCGGCAAGCCGATCGACAGCGGCCCGACCCTGATCAGCGAGATCTGGACGTACAAGCCGGGTGACACGGTGAAGCTGACCTACCTGCGCGGCGGCAAGCCGACCACGGTGGACATCACCCTCGGTTCGCGGGTCGGCGACAAGTAGCGGCCGGCCGCGACGCACAGGCCGGCCGCGACGCACAGGCCGGCCGCGACGCACAGGCCGGCCGCCGCGCGCGGGCCGGACCGGCGGGCGGCAGGACCAACTGGCTTGATGGTGAGGGGCCGTAGGCGCGATTGTGCCTGCGGCCCCTCCCAACGTCCGCTTATGCTTCGACCGTGTTCGATTCGCGGCACATACGGACGTTCCATGAGGTGGTCGCCTCGGGGTCCTACTCGGCCGCCGCCCGGGTCCTCGGGTACACGCAGCCCGCGATCACCCAGCAGATGAAGGCGCTCGAACGCGCCGTCGGCACCCCGCTGTTCACCCGCGTCGGACGCCGCATGCAGCTCACCGAGGCCGGGGAGTCCATGGCCCGGCACGCCGAGGCCATCCTCGGCAGCCTCTCCGCCGCCGAGGCCCAGCTGAAGGCCTACGCCCGGCTGCTGACCGGCCGCGTCCGGCTGTGCGGCTTCCCCAGCGCCAACGTCACCCTGGTCCCGGAAGCCCTGAGCAGCCTGGCCAAGGAGCACCCGGGCATTCAGGTCGAGCTGCTGGAGGGGGAGCCCCCGGACTCGCTGCGCAGGCTGGAGCGCGGCGAGTGCGACATCACCCTCGCCTTCACCTATCCCGGCCTGCACGAGGAGGTCCCGGAGGAGGTCGCCGAGGTCAGGCTCATGGAGGACCAGCTGACGGTGCTGCTGCCGACCGGGCACGCACTGGCCCGGCGGCGGGCCGTGCACCTCGCGGACCTCTCCGAAGAGCGGTGGATCGCCGGCTGCCCGCGCTGCCGGGCGAACCTGCTGCACGAATGCGCGGGGCTCGGCTTCGTCCCCGACATCCGGTTCGCCACCGACGACAACCTGGTGGTCCAGAGCCTGGTCGCACAGGGCCTGGGCGTGGCCATGATGCCCGCGCTGGTGCTGCCTTCGCTCTCGCTGAGCAAGGTGTGCGGGCGGGCCCTGCTGCCGGCCGCCCGCCGTCACATCGCCGCACACGTGTACCGCGACCATCTACGGGTCCCGGCGACGGCGGTGGTGCTGGAGGCCCTGAAGCAGGCGGCCTCCAACCGCGTCGGCTGCTGAACCGCCGCAGACGGATCAGGCTCAGACCCCAACCCATAAGCTGGTCTTGGGATTTCAGCTCATAACTGTCGTTGGACGTGATGGGTGGGCTCCTCGACGCTCCCCCTATGACCACCACCACGCCGGCCCGCACGACCGCGAGGATGGCCGCCCTCGTCAGTGAGATCCGTACGGTCGTCGACCGGGGGCTGGCCCCCGATCTGACCGCCTACCTGGTCGGCGAACGCCTCGCCCCGCACCTGGGGACGCCCGGTCTGCTCACCCCCGAGCAGTGCGAAGGGCACGCCGACCGCTACCGGCAGCACGTCCTGCACGCGGAGCCGGACGGCAGCTTCTCCGTGGTGGCCCTGGTGTGGCTCCCGGGCCAGGAGACCGCCGTCCACGACCACGTCTCGTGGTGCGTGGCCGGGGTGCACGAGGGCGAGGAGAGCGAGCTCCGCTACCGCCTCGTCCCCGCCACGGCCACCACCGGAGCCCGGCTGGTGGCGACCGAACACGTGGTCAACGGCCCCGGTGACGTCTGCGGGTTCGCCCCGCCCGGCGACATCCACAAGGTCCGCAACTCCTGTCGTACGAAGGCGATATCCCTGCACGTCTACGGCGCCGACGTCGTACGCCTGGGCAGCAGTGTCCGCCGCGTCTACACGCTCCCGACCGACTGATGGCCCTGCTGAACCGCCCGGTGCGCGGGGCGGGATCACCGGTTCCGGTCGATGTTTCACGTGAAACATCGTCATCGTGGCCCGGGTTGGGCCTCGCGGCGGCCGGAGTCATGGTGGCCTGGTCGGTGCACCGGCTGGTGCCCTGGGCTCCGATGCTGACGGTGTCGGTGGTGCTCGGCATCGCCGCGGCGCACCTCCCCGGCCTACGGGGCGTCGTACGGGGACCCGCGCGGCCGGGCCTCTCGCTGGCCGGGCGTCGCCTGATGCGGATCGGCATCGTCCTGCTGGGCCTGGCGCTGGGGCTGGACGAGGTGCTCCGGCTGGGCTGGGCCACCGTGGCGATGGTGGCCGGGGTGGTGGCGGCGACCTTCCTCGGCACCCTCTGGCTCGGCCGGCGGCTCGGACTCCCCGGGGACCAGCCGTTGCTGATCGCCACCGGATATTCGATCTGCGGGGCCTCGGCCATCGGGGCCGTCAGTCAGGTGTCGGGCAGTGACGAGGAGGACGTGGCCTCCTCGGTGGCCCTGGTCACCCTGTGCGGGACCCTCGCCATCGCGGTGCTCCCGCTCCTCCAGTCTCCCCTCGGCCTCTCCGACCCGGACTTCGGCCGCTGGGTGGGTGCGAGCGTCCACGACGTCGGCCAGGTCGTGGCGACCGCCCAGACGGCGGGCCCCGGCGCCCTCGGCGAAGCGGTGCTGGTCAAGCTGATGCGCGTGGCACTGCTGGCCCCGCTGGTCGCGGCGGTGGCCTTCTCGGTACGGGCCCGCCGGCGCGGAGTGCGCACGTCCTCGGGCCGCCGCCCGGCTCCGGTGCCGCTGTTCGTCGCCGGGTTCCTCGCCGCGGCCGCGCTGCGCGCCACCGGGGTACTGCCCGACGTAGCGTTGGAAGGGGCGCACACCGCGCAGGAACTGCTGCTGGCCGCCGCCTTGTTCGGCCTGGGCAGCGCGGTTCACCTGCCCACCCTGTCCCGTACCGGCGGCCGGGCCGCCCTCCTGGGTCTCGCGGCCTGGGTGGTGGTGGCCGGAGCCTCGTATGCGGGCGTTCTCCTCACCACCTAACCGGAGTTGGCCATTTCCTGGCCGGAACCGACCGAACGTTCCGACTGCTGCCTGACATCTCGTTCCCGGCGTGCCACTCTGCCCCCGATCCGCACCGACAACTCTTCATCCGGGCACGGCAGAAGGAGTCATGCGTGAATCGCCATCGGACAGCCATATCGGTTCTGCTCGCGACGGGCACCCTGCTCGCGGGTGCGTTGACGGCGGCCTCCCCCTCGGCCGCCGTACCGCGCCCCGCCTCCCAGGGCTCCTGGTCGGCCGAGCGGATGCGGGCCGCCACCCCGCTGGACATCACGGCCGCCCCGGGCGCGACCGCCCGTACGGCGCCCACCACCTCGGAGCACCCCACGACGATCGCCCCGACCCCCGCGAGTTCCTCCCCCACGGGCTTCCTCAAGGATTCCCTCAAGGCCTCCCCCGCGGCCTTCCCCCAGCCGGGCGGCGCGTGGACATCCGGCGGCGCGGTGGTCAAAACCTCGGGCCGGGTCTTCTTCACCTTCAACGGGAAGAGCGCCTCCTGCTCGGGCGACTCGATCACCAGCGCCAACGGCAGCACGGTGATCACCGCCGGCCATTGCGTGAAGTACCAGGGCGCCTGGCACACCGACTGGATCTTCGTCCCGGGCTACGACAACGGGAACGCGCCCTACGGGCAGTGGAGGGCCACCAAGACCTTCGCGACCGACCAGTGGGTGGCGAGCGAGGACATGAACATGGACGTCGGCCTGGCGGTCGTCGCCCCACTGGACGGCCGGACGCTCAGCCAGACCGTCGGAGCCCAGGGCATCGTGTTCAACGGCGGCTACAACAAGAAGATGTACGCCTTCGGCTTCCCGGCGGCGGCCCCGTACGACGGCACCAAGCTCGTCTACTGCAGTGGCAACAGCGGCAAGGACTTCCTGCTGACCAAGGACCACAGCCTGCCGTGCAACATGACCGGCGGCTCCAGCGGCGGCCCCTGGTTCCAGGACTTCAACGAGGCGACCGGTCTGGGCACCCAGGTCTCGGTGAACAGCTTCGGCTACACGTTCCTCCCGAACCGGATGTACGGCCCGTACTTCGGCAACGAGGCGAAGGCGGCCTACGACAAGGCCCAGACCGCCTGACCTCCAGAAAATCCCCAGCGCCGCCCACCCCAGCCGCCCGGTACTCTGTACCCGCCAGGTGGGTTGCCCGAGCGGCCTAAGGGAACGGTCTTGAAAACCGTCGTGGCGCGAGTCACCGTGGGTTCAAATCCCACACCCACCGCACCAGGCAGGGCCGAGGCCCAGCCAGGAAGGGGTGCCCCGTTCCGGGGCACCCCTTCTGCGTTCTCCGCTGCTCGTGCAGGCCACGTGCCCGACCGGTGGAGTCAGGCGAACCAGACGACCAGGCGGACGCCCTCGTCCCCGTGCAGGCCGGCCAAGGTGCGCATGACGGCCCAGACGGCACCCCAATCGCTCTCGGGCACCGTGTCCCTGCGCCGGAGCGGGCCGACGCGGAACAGGCGGTCGCCGTCGGGCCACTCCGTGCCCTCCGGGTTGGCGCGCACCGCGTCGCGGAGGACTTGGGCTTCGGCGATGCCGGAGAGCTCGGTGAAGCGGGTGAGGCCGGTGTTCCTGCCGTACAGCTCCCAGGTTCCGTCGGCGCCGCGGCGGTACTCGTGCACGCAGTCGTCGACCTCCGTCGCGAGCTCATCCCAGTTCACGGCTGCCAGCTCCGCCCAGGTGATCCAGGACGAGCCCCTCGAATCCCTGCCCCACGCCTCGAAGGCGGTGCGGCTCTCCTGGGATGCGTCCTCGGGGAGGCCGCGGCAGTCGGCGAGCGGAGGGAACGTAGTGGGCTCGCGCACGCCGAACAGCGACCCGAAGGCGGCGTAGGAGCGACCGTTGTAGAGGTCCGCGATGTCAGCGGCCTTGTTCCAGCTGCGGTCGTCCTCGTCCAGCCAGCGATCCCAGCGGCACTCGATGAAGCCGTAGATGTCTGTCCCCATGCCGGGAATTCTGCTCGGTGGGGCGGCATCGGGCGAGGGATTTGAGGTGTGCCCGCCGGAGCGGTGGTGGTGGGTGCCCGGGGTGCACACCGACCTCCCGCCGGATCAGTAGTCCTTGAGGGTGATGGAGTTCGCGGCCTTCTGGATCGGCTCCATGACCTTGGCCATCATGCGCTGCTTGCCCGGCAGGCGGCCCAGGAGGGAGAGCACGGTCAGCTGGATCGAGATCTGGCGCTTGGTCCGCATGACCATGTGCTTGATGTTCGAGGGGCCGAGCTTCTGGTTCTCCTCCGCGAAGCGGCGCATGTCGATCTTGTAGCCGCCCTCCCGGAGGGCGGAGGCGCGCTCTACCACGGTCGGCCGGAATCCGTGGTGGCGCAGCCAGTGGGCCAAGGCGGTGCCCGCGATGCCTGCACCCGATATCAGTACGTTTCGGTTCTGCATGGAACGTGGTCCCCCGACCATGAGAAGAAGATCCGCCGTGCTGTGGTGGAGCGTGGAGCGCGAGCTCTGCCGATATCAACAGCCGTCTGTGAAAGGGGAGATGGCGATCTTGCGGTGAAAGTCCCGCCCGGGTTCGCGCGAGGGTTCAAGGGATCGAAATTGTGCTATTAGCCCCTTTGAGTGGTGTTTGTCGGAAGATCGGCGCGGGGCGTGGAGGCGCTCCGCTTGCGCCCGCATCATGACGAATGTATTCAGATCCACCCGTCGGAACATCGCGAAATGAGGGACCCGTCATGGCTCACCGCAGCACCATCACGTCGATCTGGACCACCGTCCTCGCGGCCCTCGTGGCCCTCCTCGCCTCCCTCGGCCTCGGCGGCAAGGCCGCCCAGGCCGCCGCCACCCCGCTCTCCTCCTCCCCCGCCGCCGCCCCCGCGGCCGTCGCGGTGAACCGGCCGGCCTTCATGGCCCGACGGACCTGGAGGGCGATGATGCGCGGTGGTTCGCTCCCGCCCACCATCAAGCAGCGCATCCGCGCCGAGGCCCACGGCAAGACCCCGTCCGTCCGCCGCTCCACCACCGCCCTGTCCGCCGGTTCCGGAATCGGGTCCGGGTCCGAGTTCGGAGTGGACGACAGTGTCCGTAGTGCCGCGATCGCCGCAGCGGTCCGCGTCGGAGCCGCTCGCCGGGACATGGCCCTCGCCGCGTAGTGCGCGGCACGGAGCACTCGTTCCGTACGCAGACGCGGCACCCGTCGACCGCAGGACCCGTCGACCGTAGGGCCCGTTGATCGCAGAACCGGTTGATCGCAGGACCCGTTGACCGCAGGACGCAGTGCGCGCAGGTGCAAGGTGTAGGGCCCAGTGCGCGGCGCCCGGACGCAGGACACGGCAGGGCACGGCAGGACACAGCAGGACGCGGCAGGACCCAGTACCCAGCACCAGGAGTACCCGCCACCCAGTACGCAGGAGCACGCAGGAGCAAGGCAGCAGAACGCGAGAGCAACGCAGCGCAGCGCAGGTGCTTGAGCCCGGTCGGTCGGTGTGAGCAGGCCGCGACCGCGGATCGTGCCGTGAAGGTGCCCCGGAGCGGGGCACAGTGGGAAGGCCCCGGCGAGCGCCGGGGGCGTGCAGGGGGCGTGAAGCTTGGCAGCGCAGGGCCGCAGGCCCGGGAGGCGGTGGGGTTCCCGGACGGCGCGGCCCTTTTCGGCATGTCCGGGGCCGGCTGTTTTGGCGGAACGGTTCGCCCCTTGCCCGGCGGGGGTTTCGGCGGGTCTCGACGCGCTGACCTGGGGCGCCGGGGGCGCGAATGGGGTTTATCCGATGTTGGTCATGCTTGCGGGGGAATCGGGGACTCCGGGGTGGTTCGCCGGGGATTCGGTGGGCAACTCTGGTCTCGCGACGTCGTCACCACACGGAACGACCGAGGCGGTCGGCCAACTGCCTTGGAGTAAACCCCACTTCGGTTTTCTGGAGGATACAGACATGGCAAGCATCCGTACCGCCCGCGTCATCGCCGCCGTCGCCGCTCTCCCCCTCGCCGTCGCCCTCTTCGGCGGGGTGGCATCGGCCGACAACGGCTCCTTCGCGAACGACGGATCGAATGCGAGCGTCGCCAGCATCATCGGCAGCGGCGTGGGTGGCAACAACCACGGCAACTCCTCCACCTCGCAGCAGGTGGCCACCGGATCCGGCGCGTCCAACCAGAACAACACCGCGCAGGTCAACGGCTCGGCCTTCACCGCGATCGAACAGCACAACTCCACCGTGGCCGTGAACTTCTACCCCTGGTGGTAGCCGCGGCCTGAGCCGCACCGACTGACGAGGGCGCCTGTGCGACCGGACCGGCTGGGGTCCGGTAGTGCGGGCGCCCTCGGGCGTTTTACGTGCTCCGTCACAGTGCCCCGGCCTTGACATCCACCTGGAATCTGACGGACAGTCAGCTCCACTTGATGATGTGATGCCGGGAGGCCAGCGCCGTGCACCTCGCCCCGACCGAAGGCCAGTTGCGGCTCCGCTCCGAGCTGCGGGAGTACTTCGGAAACCTGCTGCCGGACGGGGTGCCCGAGGACCCCGCCGAGCAGCGCGCACTACTGCGCCGCATAGGCGCCGACGGACTCCTCGGCCTCGGCTGGCCCGTCGAGTACGGAGGTCAGGGCCGCGGCCCGGACGAGCAGTTCGTGTTCTTCGACGAGGCCTACCGGGCCGGCGCCCCCGTCTCCATGGTCACCCTCAACACCGTCGGCCCGACCCTGATGAAGTACGGGACGCAGGAGCAGAAGGACTACTTTCTGCCCCGGATCCTCAAGGGCGAACTCGTCTTCGCCATCGGCTACTCCGAGCCCGAGGCGGGCACCGACCTCGCCTCGCTGCGCACCCGGGCGGTCCGGGACGACGAAGGCTGGCTGATCGACGGCCAGAAGATCTTCACCTCCAACGCCCAGAACGCCGACTGGATCTGGCTCGCCTGCCGCACCGACCCGGAGGCCCCCAAGCACAAGGGCATCTCCATCATCCTGGTGCCCACGGACGACCCCGGCTTCTCCTGGACCCCGATCGACACCGTCGGCGGCCTGACCACGACCGCCACGTACTACGACTCGATCCGCGTGCCCGCCGGCAACCTCGTCGGCCCCGAGCACGGCGGCTGGGGCCTGATCACCAACCAGCTCAACCACGAACGCGTGGCCCTCGCCGCCATCGGCATGCAGGCCGAAGACTTCTACCGCGGCGCGCTCGACCACGCCCGCACCCCCGACCCGGTCACCGGCGACCGTCCCGCCGACCGCCCCTGGGTGCAGTCGCGGCTCGCCGAGGCCCACGCGCGGCTCGCCGCCGTACGCCTCCTCAACTGGCGCCTCGTCCAGGACGTCGGCGCCGGCACCCTGGCCCCGGGCGACGCGAGCGGCGTGAAGTTCCTGGGCACCGAGTCCACCGTCGAGGTGTACCGGATCTGCCAGGAGGTGGTGGGGGAGGAGGCGCTCGTCCGGGGATCCGGCCCCGAGGTCTTCGCGGGCGGGGAGCTGGAGCGGATGAACAGGGCCGCCCAGATCAACACCTTCGGGGGCGGCGTCAGCGAGGTCCAACGGGAGATCGTCGCCATGATGCGGCTCGGTATGAAGGGAAGGAAGCGATGACCGCCAAGCCCGCCACGGACACCTCCGCCACCGAACCGGCGGAAGCGGAAGGGGAAGCCGCACGCTTCCACACCCTGCTCGCGTCCTTCGAAGGGCAGCCCGCCGCCACCGCCGGCCAGGGCAAGGACGCGGTCAACGAGCCGATGATCCGCCACTGGTGCGAGGCGATGGGCGATGCCAACCCCGCCTACACCGGGCCGGACGCCATCGCCCCGCCCACCATGCTCCAGGCGTGGACGATGGGCGGGCTCTCCGGCCACGGCGACCGTTCCTCGGCCTACGACGAGCTCTTCGCGCTGCTCGACGGCGCGGGCTGCACCTCCGTCGTCGCCACCGACTGCGAGCAGGAGTACCTGCGGCCGCTGCGCCCCGGCGACGCGATCACCTTCGACGCCGTCATCGAGTCGGTGTCGCCGCGCAAGACCACCAAACTCGGCACGGGCCACTTCGTGACCACCCGCATGGACGTCCACGCCAACGGCGAACCGGCCGGGACCCACCGCTTCCGGATCCTCAAGTACGCCCCGGCGGCGAAGAAGCCCACCGAGCCGGGAGGATCCACCGAGCCGGGCAGGAAGAAGCCCGCCGCCCAGCGCCCCCGCCCCGTGATCAACCGCGACAACCAGGGCTTCTGGGACGGCGTCCGCGCGCACAAGCTCCTGATCCAGCGCTGCACCGCCTGCGCGACGCTCCGTTTCCCCTGGCTCCCCGGCTGCAACACCTGCGGGAGCCCGGACTGGGACACGGTCGAGGCCTCCGGGGCCGGCACGGTGTTCAGTTACGTGGTCATGCACCATCCACCCTTCCCCGCCTTCGACCCGCCCTACGCGGTGGCGCTCGTCGAGCTCGCCGAAGGCGTCCGGATGGTCAGCAACATCACCGGCGTCCCGTACGACAAGGTCCGCATCGGGCTGCCCGTGCACCTGGAGTTCCTGCGCGTGGACGAGGAACTGGAACTGCCCGTCTTCCGGGGGAGCGAGGCCTGATGGACTTCCACCCCACCGAGGAACAGGCCGCCGCGGCCGGACTCGCCGCCCAGATCTTCGGCGACCTCGCCACCCACGACCGCCTCGGCGCCGCCGGCACCGGCAGTGACGCCGAGCTGTGGAAGGCCCTCACCACCGCCGGGCTGACCGCCGCCGTCGAGGACGTCGGCCTGCTCGGCCTGGTGCTCCTGCTGGAGGAACAGGGCCGCACGACCGCGCAGGTCCCGTACGCCGCCACGTGCGTGTACGGGATCCTCGCCCTGACCCGGCACGGCACCGACGAACAGCGTGCACGACTGCTCCCCGCGCTGAGTTCCGGAGACGCGGTCGCCACCGGGGCCTTCCCGGACCGCGGCCGGATCACCACTTCGCCGGACGGCCGGCTCACCGGCGGCGCCCCCGCCGTGCCCTGGCTGCGCGAGGCCACGCACGTGCTGGTCCCGGACGGGACGGGAGCCCTGTGGCTCGTACGGACGGACGCGTCCGGGGTGCGTACGGAGCCGGTAGAGACCACCGCTCCCTGGTCGGCGGGCCGCCTGACCCTGACCGGCGCCGAGGCGGAACGGGTCGGGGGAGAAGGCGCCTACGCGGACGTACTGGCCGTCGCCCGGACCGCCTTCGCCGGCCTCCAGGCGGGGGTCTGCGCGGGCTCGCTGGCCCGCGCCGTGGAGTACACCTCCACCCGCGAACAGTTCGGCCGGCCGCTCTCCACCAACCAGGGGGTCATGCTGCGCGCGGCCGACGCCTACATGGACACCGAGGCGATACGGGTCACCGCGTACGAGGCGGCCTGGCGCATGGACGAGGACCTCCCGGCGGGCGAGCACGCGCTGACGGCGGCCTGGTGGGCCTCGGAAGCGGGCAAACGGGTCGTCCACGCGGGCCAGCACCTGCACGGCGGCATGGGCGCCGACCTCGACCACCCGGTCCACCGGCACTTCCTGTGGGGACGCCAGCTCGACGCGTACCTGGGCTGCGGCAGCGAACTGCTGGCCGAGCTGGGCGCGGTCCTGTCCGACGACGCACCCGAAGGAGACGCCGCATGAACATCGGCGACACACTGCCGCCGCTGGAGATACCGGTCACCCGCACCCTGATCGTCGCGGGCGCGATCGCCTCCCGCGACTACCAGGACGTGCACCACGACGCGGTGCTCGCGCGGGAGAAGGGCTCCCCGGACATCTTCATGAACATCCTGACGACCAACGGCCTGGTCGGTCGCTACATCACCGACCACCTGGGCCCGGCCACCGTGCTGCGCAAGGTGGCGATCCGCCTCGGCGCCCCGAACTACCCCGGCGACACCATGACGCTGACGGGGACCGTCACCGCCGTCGACGGGGACACCGCCGAGATCCGCGTGGTCGGCGCCAACGGCATCGGCCACCACGTCACGGGCACCGTCACCGTCACGCTGGACACCATGCAGGACGGCCTCGGCACCCCGGAGGGCACGGCATGAGCGTCCGCACCCGCGACCAGCTCGGCGGCCGCGCCGCCATCGCCGGCATCGGCGCGACCGAGTTCTCCAAGGACTCCGGCCGCAGTGAGCTCAAGCTGGCCGTCGAAGCCGTGCACGCGGCCCTCGACGACGCCGGGCTCACCCCCGCCGACGTGGACGGCATGGTCACCTTCACGATGGACACGAGCCCCGAGATCACCGTCGCCCAGGCGGCCGGCATCGGGGACCTCTCCTTCTTCTCCCGCATCCACTACGGCGGCGGCGCCGCCTGCGCCACCGTCCAGCAGGCCGCCCTCGCCGTCGCCACCGGAGTCGCCGAGGTCGTGGTCTGCTACCGCGCCTTCAACGAGCGCTCCGGCCGCCGCTTCGGCTCCGGCGTCCAGCAGCGAGAACCCTCGGCGGAGGGCGCGGCGCTCGGCTGGTCGCTGCCCTGGGGGCTGCTCACCCCGGCCTCCTGGGTGGCCATGACGGCCCAGCGCTACCTGCACGCCTACAACCTGACCCCGGAGGCCTTCGGCCACGTCGCGGTCACCGACCGCCGGCACGCGGCGAACAATCCGGCCGCCTACTTCTACGGCAAGCCCATCACCCTCGCCGACCACGCGGCCTCGCGCTGGATCGTCGAGCCGCTGCGGCTGCTCGACTGTTGCCAGGAGACGGACGGCGGCCAGGCCATCGTCGTCACCACCGCCGAGCGGGCCCGCGACCTGCGGCAGAAGCCCGCCGTGATCACGGCGGCCGCACAGGGCGCGGGCCGTCGCCAGGAGGCCATGTCCTCCTTCTACCGGGACGGCCTCACCGGGCTCCCGGAGATGGACGTGGTCGCCCGCCAGCTGTGGCGGACCAGCGGACTGCGGCCCTCGGACATCGACGTCGGCATCCTCTACGACCACTTCACGCCGTTCGTGCTGATGCAGCTGGAGGAGTTCGGCTTCTGCGCGCCGGGCGAGGCGGCCGATTTCGTGGCCGCGGACGCGCTGCCGCTCAACACCCACGGAGGCCAGCTCGGGGAGGCGTACCTGCACGGCATGAACGGCATCGCCGAGGCGGTCCGCCAGCTGCGCGGCACCTCCGTGAACCAGGTCTCCGGGGCCGCCCACGCCCTGGTCACAGCCGGTACCGGGGTCCCGACCTCCGGCCTGATCCTGGGCGCGGACGGCTGATCAGCCCCTTCGTGGACGGCTGAGCAGCGCCTTGCGGACGACCGATCAGCCCCTTGCGGACGGCCGAGCAGCCCCTTGCGGACGGCTGATCAACCCCCTGTGGAAGCCCCGCCTCCTCCACCTTCAGGAGGTGGGGCGGGCCTCAGCCCTACAACCTGAGACGGATCCCGCTTCGGCACTTGCGGCCGATCCCATCGGGCCGCGCCGCTCCTAGCGTGGAGGCATGACCACGCCTGTGTGCACGCTCGCCTCGAATCCGACGCCGTACCCGTCGTTCTCGGCGTACGTCCGGACCCGCGGCACGGTCCTGATGCGCACCGCGCGCTCGCTCACCGCCAACCCCTGCGACGCCGAGGACCTCCTCCAGACGGCGCTGACCAAGACCTACGTCGCGTGGGACCGCATCGAGGACCACCGCGCCCTGGACGGGTACGTCCGCCGGGCCCTGGTCAACACCCGCACCAGCCAGTGGCGCAAGCGCAAGGTCGACGAGTTCGTCTGCGACGAGCTGCCCGAGGCCGACGAACCGCCGGCCGCCGACCCCGCCGAGGCGCAGGCGCTGCGCGACGCGATGTGGCGCGCGGTGACCCGGCTGCCCGACCGGCAGCGGGCGATGGTGGTCCTCCGCTACTACGAGGACCTGAGCGAGGCCCAGACCGCCGAGCTGCTCGGAGTCTCCGTGGGCACCGTCAAGAGCGCCGTCTCCCGGGCGCTGGTCAAGCTCCGCGAGGACCCGGAACTGACCCCCGTCCGCTGAGTGCCACCCCCACCCGGCCGATGTTTCACGTGAAACAACGCCGCGTTTCTACTCTTGGGTAGTGACATGCCGACCGGTACGTGCGCAGAATCGCAGCATCCGTAGCCGCCGCAGCGCCGCAGCGCTCACCGGGAGGACGCTTTGCTGAGCACCATGCAGGACGTACCACTCCTCGTCACCCGCATACTGCAGCACGGGATGACGATCCACGGGAAGTCCCAGGTCACGACCTGGACCGGGGAGGCCGAGCCGCACCGTCGCAGCTTCGCCGAGATCGGGACCCGTGCCACGCGCCTGGCCAACGCCCTGCGCGACGAGCTGGGCGTCCGGCAGGACGACCGCGTCGCGACCCTGATGTGGAACAACGCCGAGCACGTCGAGGCGTACTTCGCGATCCCCTCCATGGGCGCCGTCCTGCACACGCTGAACCTGCGGCTCCCTCCCGAGCAGCTGGTCTTCATCGTCAACCACGCGGCCGACAAGGTCGTGCTGGTCAACGGGACCCTGCTGCCGCTGCTCGTCCCGCTCCTGCCGCACCTGCCGACCATCGAGCACGTCGTGGTCGCGGGCATCGGCGACCGCTCCGCGCTGGAGGGCCTCGGCGTGCGCGTGCACGAGTACGAGGAGCTCCTGGCGGGCCGCCAGGACACCTACGACTGGCCCGAGCTGGACGAGCGCCAGGCCGCGGCCATGTGCTACACCTCCGGCACCACCGGGGACCCGAAGGGCGTCAGCTACTCCCACCGCTCGATCTACCTGCACTCGATGCAGGTGAACATGACCGAGTCGATGGGCCTGACCAGCAAGGACACCAGTCTCGTCGTCGTCCCGCAGTTCCACGTCAATGCCTGGGGCCTGCCGCACGCCACCTTCATGACCGGCATCAACATGCTGATGCCGGACCGCTTCCTGCAGCCCGCCCCGCTCGCCGACATGATCGAGCGGGAGAAGCCGACCCACGCCGCGGCCGTCCCGACCCTCTGGCAGGGGCTGCTCGCCGAGGTCACCGCCAACCCGCGCGACCTCACCTCGATGAAGCAGGTCACCATCGGCGGCGCGGCCTGTCCGCCCGCCCTGATGGAGGCCTACGACCGGCTCGGCGTACGCCTCTGCCACGCCTGGGGGATGACCGAGACCTCCCCGCTGGGCACCATGGCCCACCCGCCGGCCGGTCTGACGGCCGAGGAGGAGTGGCCGTACCGCATCACCCAGGGCCGCTTCCCGGCGGGCGTCGAGGCCCGCCTGGTGGGCCCCGGCGGCGACATCCTGCCCTGGGACGGCGAGTCCGCGGGTGAGCTGGAGGTCCGCGGCAACTGGATCGCGAGCTCCTACTACGGCGGCGCGACCGGCGAACCGACCCGGCCCGAGGACAAGTTCAGCGCGGACGGCTGGCTCAAGACCGGCGACGTCGGCGTGATCAGCACCGACGGCTACCTGACCCTCACCGACCGGGCCAAGGACGTCATCAAGTCCGGCGGCGAGTGGATCTCCAGCGTGGAGCTGGAGAACGCGCTGATGGCCCACCCCGAGGTCGCCGAGGCGGCGGTCGTGGCCGTCCCCGACGAGAAGTGGGACGAGCGCCCGCTGGCCACCGTCGTCCTGAAGGAGGGGGCCACCGTGGACTACGTGGGGCTGCGCGCCTTCCTCGGCCAGACGATCGCCAAGTGGCAGCTGCCGGAGCGCTGGGCGATCGTCGAAGCGGTGCCGAAGACGAGCGTCGGCAAGTTCGACAAGAAGGTGATCCGCAAGCAGTACGCGGACGGTGTCCTCGACGTCACCAAGATCGACTGAGTCACCGGCTCCGCGGGGCTACTGGCCGCGCGTGAGCCAGGGCCGCAGCAGCTTGCTGATCGCGGGCATGGCCACGTAGGTCATCAGGGTGCTGAAGACGACGGCGAACGCGGCCGTCCGCAGCACGAAGTGCAGGTTCACCAGGTACGGCCCGAGCAGCGCGTTGCCCGCGAGCGAGATCGGGAAGATGGCCAGCCCCGAGCTGATCGCCATCTTCCACCGCGGCGGCGCGGGCCGGGCCGTACCCGGCTTCGCGAACCAGGTCTCCATGCCGTGCAGTTCGCGCCGGGCTATCTCGGTGTGGTGGTGCCCGAGGCAGTTGGAGAACCAGGCGGCGCGCTCGGCGGAGTCCTGCCACCGCTGGAAGGCCGCCTGGTTGCGGAACCGGTGGACCAGGAACCAGGGCCCGCCCTCGACGGCCGGGCGGAACAGGCCGTACCCCAGGTGATCCGGAAAGGCCGCGGCCGTCTCCAGGATCCCGTGGGCCCAGGCCTCGAAGTTCTCCTCGTGGCCCGGATCCACCTGTCGCGCGATGAGCAGGCTGACCTCCCCGTTGTCGGCGGGGACGGTCTGCTCGCTCGTGTCGATGATGGCCATGCGGCCAGAATGACTAGTTGGTGCCGATCTTGGCCAGCAGGTCCACGATGCGGCCCTGCACGTCCGCCGTCGTGGACCGCTCGGCGAGGAACAGCACGCTCTCGCCCGAGGCCAGCCGCGGCAGTTCGGACGGCTCGATCCCGGTGGCCGTGTAGACGACCAGCGGGGTGTGGTTCAACTGCCCGTTGGCGCGCAGCCAGTCCACGATCCCGGCCCGCCGACGGCGCACCTGCATCAGGTCCATCACCACCAGGTTCGGCCGCATCCGGGTCGCCAGCTCCACGGCGTCCGTATCCGCGTCGGCCCGCGCGACCTGCATGCCGCGCCGCTCCAGGGCGGCGGTCAGGGCGGTCGCGATCTCGTCGTGCTCCTCGATCAGCAGCACCCGGGAGGGGTGCTGCTCGCTGTCGCGCGGCGCGAGCGCCTTGAGCAGCACGGCCGGATCGGCGCCGTACGCGGCTTCGCGCGTGGCGTGCCCCAGCCCGGCCGTGACCAGCACGGGCACCTCGGCGGCCACCGCGGCCTGGCGCAGCGACTGCAGGGCGGTCCGGGTGATCGGCCCGGTCAGCGGGTCCACGAACAGCGCGGCGGGGAACGCGGCGATCTGCGCGTCGACCTCCTCGCGGGAGTGCACGATCACCGGGCGGTAGCCGCGGTCGCTGAGTGCGGCCTGCGTCTGTGCGTCCGGAGCCGGCCACACCAGGAGCCGGCGCGGGTTGTCCAGCGGCTCGGGCGGCAGCTCGTCGTCCACGGGACGCGGCACGGTCCGGTTGACCACCTCGACGGCGCCACCGGGCCCGTCCAGCGGCTCGGGGCCCTCGGCGGAGCCCTCTTCGGGTGCTCCTATGGCGAAGGCGCGGCCCTCGGGCGCGGGCTCCGCGAGGCGGCGCCGCCGGCCGGAGCCGTTGGTGTCGCCGGCCCCGCCGCCCTGGCCGAGGCTGCCCAGCGCGCGGACGCTGATCGGGGCCCCGGCGGCCTCCGCGGGGGTGTCCTGCGGCTGCCGGGCTCCGGGTACGGCGATCTGCCCGACGCCGTCCGAGTCCTCGGGGGCGGTACGGGCCGCCGGAACCGGCCAGGCCGGGGTGGCGGGCAGCGCACGCCGCCGCCCGGTGGGATGCGTCTCGGGGGCTACGGGGCCCTGAGCGCCCGCGTCCGGCCGCCCGGCGGCGGCTTCGGCGCCTTCGGGGCCGGTGCCGGGGGCTCCCAGCACCCGGCGCCCGCGCCGCCCGCCCGGGGCTTCCGCGTCGGCCTCGGCACCAGCGGCGGAGCCGGCCACGGCGGGGGCCTGCGGCGGCTGCGGAGCCGGCGTCGGGCCGGCGGGCAGCGCGAAGCCGCCCTCGGGGGCGATGGGCCGTACGGGAGCGGGGGAGGCCGGGGGCGGGGGCATCGGCACGGGCGTCGGCCCGAGCCCGGTCGCCGGCACGGGGCCGCCCGGCTGCGCCGGTCCCGCCGAGCCCAGGGCACGCCGCCGCCCGGCGGGGTGCTCCGTCAGCGGAACGGGGAGCCCCGGGAACGGGGGCACCGGCACGGGAGGCACCGGAACGGGCGGGAGCGCGGGCATGGCGGTGCCCTGCGGGGGCACGGGCCGCCCGGGGCCGCCCGGACGGTCGTTGCCGCCGGCGGCCGCGTCGCCGCCGCTGCCGTCGCCGTTCTGGCCGCGGCGCCGCCCGGTGCCGCTTCCGCCCAGGCCCGCCGGGTTCACGGGGGACTGGGCGAGCTCCGCGGGGGCGCCGTCGCCGGGCCGGGCCACGGCCGCGGCCTCGCCGCCCCTGCGCCGCCCGGACGGCAGCGCCAGAGCGCTCCCGCCGTCGGCGCCGTCAGTGCCGTCGGCGCGGTCCTGGCCCGCTTTCGCCATGCCCGTGCCGGGGCCGTTGCCGGCTCCCTTCCCGGTGGCGGCGTCGGCGCCCGCGTCGGCAGCGGAGTCGTCGTCGAGGAAGGCGTCCACGCCGCGCCGGGCCCGTCGGCCGCCGGAGACCTGCCCCGGGCCGCCCTCGGTCCCGGGCTCGGCCGGGGGAGCCTCCTCGGGCTCGGGCAGGGTGACCGTCCCGGCTCCCGCACCCAGCGGCAGTTCCAATACGTACGCGCCGCCGGGCGCGCCCGGCACCTCCACCGTCTGCAGCACACCGCCGTGCGCCTCCACGATGCCCCGCACGATCGGCTCGTGCACCGGGCTGCCGCCCTCGTACGGGCCGCGCACCTCGATCCGTACGACCTCGCCGCGCTGCGCGGCGGCCACCACGATCGTCGAGTCCATGTACCCGCTGCCCTGGCGGGTCTTGCCGGTGGCGTCCACCCCGGCGACGTCCGCGACCAGGTGCGCGAGGGCGGTCGAGATCCGCTCCGCGTCCACCTCGGCCTCGATCGTCGGGGCGTGCACGGCGAACTGCGCCCGCCCGGGGCCGATCAGCTCGACCGCGCCGTCGACACCGGCCGCGACGACCCCGTCGATCAGCACCTTCTTCTTGTCGAGCTTCTCGCCGCCCGCATCGAGCCGCTGGAAGGAGAGCACGTTGTCGACCAGCGTGGTCATCCGGGAGTAGCCGGCGGCCAGGTGGTGCAGGAGCTGGTTGGCCTCGGGCCACAGCTGGCCCGCGTCGTCGGCGGCCAGCGTGGCCAGCTCGCCGCGCAGTTCCTCCAGCGGTCCGCGCAGGGAGTCGCCGAGGACGGACAGCAGCTGGGCGTGGCGGGCGGCCAGCGCGTCGTAGGAACGCCGGTCGGTGAAGGTCATGACGGCGCCGACGAGCTGCTCCCCGTCCCGTACGGGAGAGGTGGTCAGGTCCACGGCGACGGGCTGCCCGGCCTTGTTCCACAGCACCTGGCCGCGGACCCGGTGCTTGCGTCCGCTGCGCAGGGTGTCGGCGAGCGGGGACTCCTCGAAGGGGAACGGCGAACCGTCGGCGCGCGAGTGCTGGACCAGCCCGTGCAGTTCGCGGTTGCCGAGGTCGGTGGCGCGGTAGCCGAGGATCTGGGCGGCGGCCGGATTGACCAGCACGACCCTGCCGTCGGTGTCCGTGCCGACGACGCCCTCGGCGGCAGCGCGCAGGATCATCTCGGTCTGCCGCTGGGAGCGGGCCAGCTCGGCCTCGGTGTCCACCGTCTGCGAGAGGTCCCGTACGACGAGCATCAGCAGCTCGTCGCCGGTGTACGAGGGCTGCGGCTCACGGTAGGCGTCACGGCCGTCGAGATGGGCGGCGGTGACCTCGACGGGGAACTCGCTGCCGTCGGTGCGGCGGGCGACCATCCGTTTCGGACGGGCGCGGCCGCCCTCGTCCTCGCCGGGCCGGCGCATGGAGCCGGGGATCAGCTTGGAGTCGAAATCGGGCAGGAGATCGAGCACGCCCCGGCCGACGAGCCCGGTACCGGGGCTCTCCATGACCTCGAGGGCGATCGAATTCGCGTTGACGACCGTGCCGTTGGCGTTGACGAGCAACAGCGCGTCCGGAAGAGCGTCGAGTATTGCTGCGAGGCGAGCAGCGCCTCGGGATGGCCTGCTGCTCACGACGAGCTTCCTCCCTGACCACAACTACCGGCATGTCACGGGAGGAGTCTAAGGGCACGGGCTCCCGGCGAGGGGGCGGATGGCCGGTGCATTCCGCCCGTCCGGCGCATCCTCCCAGGTCAGGAACGCCCTCGTGGAAGGACAGGTTCCAAGTCGTTCCACCGGCGGATCTCGCATCCGTTCGTCCGGCGGAACCGGGAGTCCACCCTCTGGCCGTCCCACGTTCCGGTGATCCGGGCGGTGGCGCGGCCGCCGTCCTGCATGGTGCACAGCTGATTCTTGGGCTCGGGAGCGAAGGGGTCCTTCCCCTCGCGCGCGAGGGCTTCGAGCCGGGCGCAGGCGTCCTGGGCCTGCGGGTGGTTACCGCCGGGCGGGTCGCACTCCAGCCGGTACTCGCCGTCCGCCCGCGGGTTGCCGGTGTCGGCCACGACGATGGTGAGCCGGTCGGGGGCGGCCAGCAGCCTGCTCAGGGGTGGCAGCGGGGGCAGGGGGCCCGCCGCCGCTGCGGCCAGAGCGGAGGTGACGGCGAAAGCGGCGAGACGCAGCATGGGGAACTCCAGGTCGTCCGTACGTCGTACGGACAGACCAACGACGGGGCGGCGCCGACGTTCCGCAGACGGGGGTGCTTAAGGCTTTGCTCTGCGGGCCGCCCTCCTTGTACCGTGGGAGCGGATTGGTGACCGGCCCCTGGCCTGTGTCATCATCTGCACGCACCCTCGTACGCGGGGGTGTGCTGGAGGCGTCGCCTAGTCCGGTCTATGGCGCCGCACTGCTAATGCGGTTTGGGGCTTACCCCCCATCGAGGGTTCAAATCCCTCCGCCTCCGCACTTCACGAAGCCCCGGTCCTTGCGGACCGGGGCTTCGGTGCGTTCGGGGTCAGTGCGGTGGCGGGACGCGGTGGCGGGATCTGCCCGCGCGGACACCCGGCAAGGACGCCCCGGCACCCAACCGGATGATCTTCTTTCAAGCCGTTTCCGCAGGTCAGAGTGGGTGGGGCTAATGGATTTCGCGTCCCGGCGAGGTCCATGTATTGTTGTTCTCGCAAGGCCAACGGGGCGCAAAACCCCGGCCAGCCAAGCACTCGTAGCTTAACGGATAGAGCATCTGACTACGGATCAGAAGGTTGCAGGTTCGAATCCTGCCGAGTGCACAGCCCAAGAGGCCCCCCGGTTCACCGGGGGGTCTCTTGCGTTGTCCTCTTTCTTTCATCCTTCTCATCGTTCTCCTCCTCAGTGATGACGCCTGGCTCCGGGGCGTTAGGGGATGAGATGGCTCTGCCGGGGGACGCGGGGTGAGGACGGGCGCCGCTACGGTTTCTTGGAGATCGACTCATCGGAGATCGGTTCACCGGGAAAGCAGGGGGAGCTCACATGGGACTGTTCGGGAACGCGCACGCCGTGGATCCTGCGTCGGCGCACCGCGAGTACGCGCGGCTGCTGGGGCAGGGGGAGCAGGTGCACGCCGCCTATCTGCTGATCCGCGACACGATCCTGTTCACCGACCGGCGGCTCGTGCTCATCGACAAGCAGGGGCTCACGGGCAAGAAGGTGGAGTACCACTCGATCCCCTACCGGAGCATCACGCACTTCTCCGTGGAGACCGCCGGCCACTTCGACCTGGACGCGGAGCTGAAGATATGGCTCTCGGGGAGCTCGACGCCGATAGCGAAGACCTTCACCAAGGGCGTCGACATCTATGAGGTCCAGGCGATCCTGACGCAGTTCGTCGCCCGCTAGCCGGTCCGGACGTCAGAGGAAGACGGGGAGGGGCCGAATGCTGTTCGGCCCCGGGGGGTGATTTCAGGATCAGGTAGCGTCTCCGCGAGGGCGTGCAGGGACGTGGGAGGAAGTTCGGTGGACGACATCGACCGGGCGCTGATCCAGCGCCTTCAGGAGGACGCGGGCCAGCCGTACGCGGCGCTGGCGGCCTCCGTCGGGCTCTCCGCGGGAGCCACCCACGAGCGCGTGCGCAAACTGCGCGAGCGGGGGGTCATCCGGCGGACCACGGTCGAGGTGGATCCGGCGGCCGTGGGCAGCGGGGTGCTGGCCTACGTGATGGTCGATTCCACGGCCTGGATGGGTGACTCGCGCGCCGCCTTCGAGGGCATCGCGGAGATCCAGGAGGCGCACATCATCGCCGGCAGCGCCTCGGTCATGGTCAAGGTCCGCACGGCCACCACCGAGCAGCTGCAGGACGTCCTGCGCCGCCTCTACGCCATCGACGGTGTCAGCGGCACGCAGGCCACCGTCGTCCTGGAGACCTTCTTCGAGCGACCGCTTCCCCTGTGACCTGGTGGTGCACCGGCCTCCGGTGGAGTGATGGCCGGCCCGCCATGGGCTGGTACGGGCGGGGGCCGGGACGGGGAGAGCGCACCAGCCTCCTCGCGTACGGACAGCCGCTCGCCTTCGCGGCCCGGGGCGAGCGCCACTGCCTCGGCATCCGGCGGGCCGGACGGCGGACGCCGTGCCCGACGGAGCGGACCGTGCCCGGCCGGACCGGGAACGCCCAGTGCCCCGAGTGCGCGGGCCTGGACCGTTCCTTCTCGGTGGCGGCCGACACCAACGCCGGTGATCCGCGTACCTACCGGGTGTACCTCGCATTGTTCGGGGCCGGGCTGGTCAAGGTCGGGATCACCGCCGAGGAGCGCGGGTCCGTCCGGCTGCTGGAGCAAGGGGCGGTCGCCTGGGCCTGGCTGGGGCGCGGGCCGCTGATGGCCACCCGACGGACCGAGGAACTGCTGCGGGCGGCTCTCGGGGTGCCCGACCGGATCGCCTATGCCCGTAAGCGGTCCGTGCGGGGAGACGTGCCGCCGGGGCCCGAGCGGGCGGCGGAGGTGGCGGCACTGCACGCACGGGCGGTCACGCTGGAGGGGTGGCCGGAGTCGCTGGAGAGGCTGGAGTGCGAGGTGACCGACCACGCCGGGGTGTTCGGGCTCGACGCACTGCCCGTCCCTGCCCGGGTGATCACCGAGATGGTGCCCGGCGGGACCGTCACCGGCCGGCTCGTCGGCGCGGCCGGGCCCGATCTGCACTTCGCCGACGGGCTGGTGGTGGACACCCGGCTGCTCGCGGGGTGGGAGCTGGTGGCGCCCGGGGAGGGCGGCGTCACCGATGTGCCCGTCGCAGGGATCCCGGCCGACGGCCGGGACACCGGGGCCGCGCAGGACGGGCTGTTCTGACCGGGAGGGGAGCCCGGCCTGATCCGAAGGACACCCCCTAGGTCAAAACTTGGATCCCTTTGGCCGTCCGGGCCGTTTTCCGGTGGACATGCCACGTACCGGCCGCAGAGGGTGGTGGGCATGACCATTCAGCCCGTACAGGCCTTCGAACCGCCTTATGTCATCAGTGTGTTCACCAGCGTCCGGACCGCCGAGGACGGCGGCTACCCCGAGACGCTCGAGCGGATGACCGAGCTCGTCAGCGGCAATCCGGGGTTCCTCGGCTACGAGTCCGCTCGGACGCCCGGCGGGCTCGGCATCACCGTCGCCTACTTCCGCGACCACGAGTCCCTCGCCCTCTGGCGCAAGGACATGGAGCACCAGGCGGCGATGAAGCAGGGCCGCGCCGACTGGTACGAGAGCTACACGCTGCACATCGCGACGGTCGAGCGGAGCCACGGTTTTGTCCGCGAAGACGGCTGAGGCCGTCCGGGCGTTCCGGGAACGGCTCGGGGTGCCCGGGCTGGTCGACGTACACACGCACTTCATGCCGGAGCGGGTCCTGGACAAGGTGTGGGACTACTTCGACGCCGTGGGACCGCTGACCGGCGTCGAGTGGCCCATCACCTACCGGCACGAGGAAGAGCAGCGGGTCGCGCTGCTGCGGGAGTTCGGGGTCCGGGCGTTCACCGCCATGCTCTACCCGCACAAGCCGGCCATGGCCGCCTGGCTCAATTCCTGGTCCGCCGACTTCGCCGCGCGCACCCCCGACTGCCTGCACACCGCGACCTTCTTCCCGGAGGACGGGGTGCGGGAATACGTCGGCCAGGCCGTCGCGGCGGGGGCCCGGGTCTTCAAGGCCCACCTCCAGGTGGGCGGCTACGACCCCACCGACGACCGGCTCGACCCGGTCTGGGGGCTCCTCGCCGAGGCCGGGATCCCGACGGTCGTGCACTGCGGCTCGGGGCCCGTCCCGGGGAAGCACACCGGGCCCGAGCCGATCGCCCGGCTGCTGGCCCGCCACCCGCGGCTGCCGCTGATCGTCGCGCACATGGGGATGCCGGAGTACGCCGACTTCCTCGACCTCGCCGACCGGTACTCCGAGGTCCGCCTCGACACCACCATGGCCTTCACCGACTTCTCGGAGCAGTTCAGCGGCTTCCCGCCGCAGGACCGAGGCCGCCTCGCCGACCTCGGCGACCGGATCCTGCTGGGCACCGACTTCCCGAACATCCCCTACCCCTACGAGCACCAGCTCGAGGCCCTGGAGCGCCTGGGCCTCGGCGACCCCTGGCTGCGCGCCGTCTGCCACGACAACGCAGCCCGGCTCTTCCGCCTGACCTGAGGGGCGGAGGGGTTTCTCAGGGAATTCACAGCTTCAGGCAAGAGCGCTCTCACGGGCGGCGGCCAGCGTGTACGCATGACTGCGACGACCACTTCCCACGCGTCCACGTCCACCGGCAACCACACGGCCCTCGTCCGGCCCGACGGGACCCCGTGCCGGGTCCTCGTCGTGGACGACGAGGCCGCCCTCTCCGAGCTGCTCTCCATGGCCCTGCGCTACGAGGGCTGCGAGGTCCGCAGCGCGGGCGACGGTGCGGCTGCGGTGCGCGCGGCACGGGAGTTCCGGCCCGACGTCGTCCTGCTCGACATCATGCTCCCCGACATGGACGGACTGGCCGTCCTGGGCCGTCTGCGCAGGGAGCTCCCGCAGGTCCCGGTGCTGTTCCTGACCGCGAAGGACTCGGTCGAGGACCGCATCGCGGGTCTGACGGCCGGCGGCGACGACTACGTCACCAAGCCCTTCAGCCTGGAGGAGGTCGTCGCCCGGCTGCGCGGCCTGGTCCGGCGCTCCGGTGCGGCGCAGGCCGCGCGCGGCGGGTCGGTGCTGGAGGTCGGCGACCTGCGGCTCGACGAGGACAGCCACGAGGTGACCCGGGGCGGTCAGGACGTCCACCTGACCGCGACCGAGTTCGAGCTGCTGCGCTACCTGATGCGCAACCCGCGCCGGGTGCTGAGCAAGGCGCAGATCCTGGACCGCGTGTGGTCGTACGACTTCGGCGGTCAGGCCAACGTCGTCGAGCTGTACATCTCCTACCTGCGGCGCAAGCTGGAGGGTGGTACCGGCCTTCCGCCGATGATCCACACCCGTCGTGGCGCCGGCTACCTGATCAAGCCGGCCGACTAGTGGCCGCCGGAGAGCCCCGGCGCACCCGCCGTCCCCGCCGTCCCCGCCGGCCGGGCCGCCCCGGGCGCCCCTCCGGCCCCCGCCGCCCCCGGTGGAGCCGGCGGCCCTGGTCGCTGCGGACCCGGCTCGTCGTCTCGGCGGTGGCCCTCATCGCCGTCGTCGGCGCGGCCATCAGCACCGTCACCACCGTCGCGCTGCGCTCGTACCTGGTCGACAAGGTCGACGAACAGCTGCGCGTCTCCGTCGAGATGGCGAGCCGCCCCGGCGCGGGCAAGTTCCCCCGGGAGAACAACAACCTCGGCGTCGTCATGGGACCCGGATCCCCGCTGGGGGCCGTCGGGGTCCGCTTCGACGCCGCGGGCAAGGCGGTCGAGAGCGTCCGCAGCCAGCGCAGCGCCGCCGTCGGCGGGTCCGGGTCCGGATCCGGACCCGGCGCCCACCCGCCCCTCACCCCGGACCAGACCTCCGTCCTCGCCGGGGCCGCGCAGAAGGCAGCCGACCGCAGTCCGGGCGACCCGGTCGAACTGCAGCTGCCCGGACTCGGCCGCTACCGGGTGCTGGCTTCGCCCGTCGGCAACGTCGGCAACGTCGGCAGTGCCGGCGGCAGCGTCGGCAGCGTCGTGCTCGGGTTCCCGCTCGCCGAGGCCGACTCCACCGTGCACACCCTGATCGCGGTCGAGGTCTTCGTCACCCTCGCCGGGCTGATCGCCGCCTCCCTCGCCGGACAGGTCCTGGTCGGTGTCGCCCTGCGCCCGCTGCGCCGGGTCGCCGCCACCGCCACCCGGGTCTCCGAACTCACCCTGCACAGCGGCGAGCCCGCCCTCCACGAGCGGGTTCCCGACGCCGAGGCCGACCCCCGTACCGAGGTCGGACAGGTGGGCGCGGCCCTCAACCGGATGCTGGGCCACGTCTCCTCGGCGCTGACCGCGCGCCAGCAGAGCGAGACCCGGGTACGGCAGTTCGTCGCCGACGCCAGCCACGAACTGCGCACCCCACTGGCCTCGATCCGCGGGTACGCCGAACTGACCCGCCGGGGCCGCGAGGAGCCGGGCCCCGACACCCGGCACGCCCTCGGGCGGATCGAGTCCGAAGCCACCCGGATGACGGGTCTGGTGGAGGACCTGCTGCTGCTGGCCCGGCTCGACGCGGGCCGCCCGCTGTCCACGTGCGACACCGATCTGGCCCCGCTGGTCGTGGACGCCGTCAGTGATGCCCGGGCCGCCGGTCACGACCACCACTGGCGCCTGGAACTCCCCGAGGATCCGGCGCCCGTCCACGCCGACCCGGCGCGGATCCAGCAGGTGCTGGTGAACCTGTTGGCCAACGCCCGGACGCACACCCCGCCCGGCACCACCGTCACGGCGCATGTTTCACGTGAAACATCCGCCGTCCGCCTCCGGATCGAGGACGACGGCCCCGGCATCCCGCCCGAGCTGCTGCCCCACGTCTTCGAGCGCTTCGCCCGAGGCGACGCCTCCCGCTCCCGTTCGGCGGGCTCCACCGGCCTCGGCCTGGCCATCGTGGCCGCCGTGGTCTCGGCCCACGGCGGCCACGTCGACGTCCGCAGCGCCCCCGGTCACACCTCCTTCGAGGTCCTGCTGCCGCTGGCCGAACCGGCGCCCCGCCACGCCTCCTCCGACGCGTCCGCCGCCGCGCAGCCGCACTCACAGACGGGCCACAGGGTCAGCACACAGCGGTGACAGCCCGGCCGGGGAGGGTCGGGTCATGCCTACCGACACCTCTCCCGGAGCGCTCCCGGTACGGGCGCCCCTCGCGCCCGTACCGGGTGAGCCCGTCCTCGACGTGGTGATCCCGGTCTTCAACGAGGAGACGGACCTCGGCCCCTGCGTGCGCAGGCTCCACGAGCACCTCACCCGGACCTTCCCGTACCCCTTCCGCATCACCATCGCCGACAACGCGAGCACCGACCGCACCCCCGAGGTCGCGGCCGCCCTCGCCGCCTCCGTGGCCGGAGTGCGCAGCACCCGGCTGGAGCAGAAGGGCCGCGGCCGGGCCCTGCGCACCGTGTGGGGGGAGTCGGACGCGCCCGTCCTGGCGTACATGGACGTGGACCTCTCCACCGACCTCAACGCCCTGCTGCCGCTGGTCGCCCCGCTGATCTCCGGCCACTCCGACCTCGCCATCGGCACCCGCCTGGCCCGTTCCTCGCGGGTGGTCAGGGGAGCGAAGCGGGAGTTCATCTCCCGCGCCTACAACCTGCTCCTGCGCTCCTCGCTCTCCGCCCGCTTCAGCGACGCCCAGTGCGGCTTCAAGGCGATCCGCGGCGAGGTCGCGACCCGGCTGCTGCCGCTCGTGGAGGACTCCGGCTGGTTCTTCGACACCGAGCTGCTCGTCCTCGCCGAGCGGGCCGGGCTCCGGATCCACGAGGTCCCGGTGGACTGGGTCGACGACCCCGATTCCACCGTGCACATCGCCCGCACCGCCGCCGAGGACCTCAAGGGCGTCTGGCGCGTGGGCCGGGCGCTGGCCGTCGGCGCGCTCCCGCTGGACCGGCTCGCCCGCCCCTTCGGGGACGACCCGCGCGACCGCACCGCCCTGCCCGGTGTGCCGCGCGGGCTGGCCCGCCAGCTCCTGGGCTTCTGCGCGGTCGGAGCCCTGTCCACCCTCCTCTACCTGCTCCTCTACTCCGCGGCCCGGACCGGCGCGGGCCCCCAGCTCGCCAACGCCGCCGCGCTGCTGCTCTCCGCCGTCGCCAACACCGCCGCCAACCGCCGGCTCACCTTCGGCGTCCGGGGCCGGGCCCGCGCCGTGCGCCACCAGGCGCAGGGGCTCGTGGTGTTCGCCATCGGACTGGCCCTGACCAGCGGATCGCTCGCCGCCCTCGGGGCCGCCAACGCCACACCGGGGCACGGCACCGAGCTGGCCGTCCTGATCACCGCCAACCTCGCCGCCACCGTGCTGCGGTTCCTGCTCTTCCGTGCCTGGGTCTTCCCCGAACGGCGCGCCACTCCCGCGAAGGACCACTCCTGATGACCACGGCAGCGCTACCGCTCCACCCGCCCTCCCCGGCCGCCCCGTCCCACAGGGCGGCCCGGGCACACGCCGCGCGGCCCGGCTGGGAACGCCCGGCCTTCCTCGGGCTGCTCCTCGCCACCGCCGTCCTGCTGCTGTGGGACCTCGGGGCCTCGGGCTACGCCAACTCCTTCTACTCCGCCGCGGTCCAGGCGGGCGGCGAGAGCTGGAAGGCCTTCTTCTTCGGCTCCTCCGACGCCGGGAACTCCATCACCGTCGACAAACCACCGGCCGCGCTGTGGCCCATGATGCTGTCCGTCCGGCTCTTCGGGCTCGGCGCCTGGCAGATCCTCGTCCCGCAGGCCCTCATGGGCGTCGGAACGACCGCCGTGCTGTACGCCGCAGTACGCCGTCAGTTCGGCCCGGTGGCGGCCCTGATCAGCGGAGCCGTCTTCGCGCTCACGCCCGTGGCCGCGCTGATGTTCCGCTTCAACAACCCCGACGCGCTGCTGACCCTGCTGATGACCGTCACCGTGTACTGCGTGCTCCGGGCCCTCGACGGGGCGCACACCAAGTGGCTCGTCTGGGCCGGGGTCGCGGTCGGCTTCGCCTTCCTGACCAAGACCCTGCAGGCCTTCGTCATCCTGCCGCCCCTCGCCCTGCTGTACGCGGTCTGCGCGCCGACCGCGCTGCGCAGGCGCCTCGGACAACTGCTGCTCTCCACCCTCGCGATGGTGGTGGCCGGCGGCTGGTGGGTGGCGGTCGTCGAACTGTGGCCCGCCTCCTCCCGCCCGTACATCGGGGGCTCGCAGAACAACTCCTTCCTGGAACTGACCCTCGGCTACAACGGCCTCGGCCGGATCAACGGCGAGGAGACCGGCAGCGTCGGAGGCGGCGGCCGCACGGCTGCCGAGGGCATGGCCGGCGGCCCCGGTGGCGGCGGCGGAGGCGGCATGAGCTGGGGAGAGACCGGCATCGACCGGATGTTCTCCTCCAACATCGGCGGTCAGATCGGCTGGCTGCTGCCCGCCGCGCTGATCCTGCTCGTCGCGGGCCTCGTGGTCACCTGGCGGGCCCGCCGGGCCACCGACTCGTTGGAGGGCATGGCCCGCGCGGCCTTCCTGGCCTGGGGCGGGGCGCTGCTGATCACCGCGGTGGTCTTCAGCTTCATGCAGGGCATCTTCCACGAGTACTACACCGTCGCGCTGGCCCCCTACATCGCCGCCCTGGTCGGCATGGGAATCGCCGTCCTCTGGGAGGAGCGGGGCAGCCGGGCCGCCTCCCTCACGCTCTCGGGGACCCTCGCACTCACGTCGTACTGGGCCTTCGTGTTGCTCGGTCGCTCCGCGGAGTACGTGCCGTGGTTGCGCTGGCTGGTCCTCGCCGTCGGACTCGGCACGGCCCTGCTGCTGCCGTTCACCGCGCGGCTGGGCCGCCGCACCGCACTCGGCGTGGCGGCAGTCGGCCTGGGCGTGGCCCTGGCCGGACCCCTCGCGTACTGCCTGAGCACGGTGAGCACCCCGCACACGGGCTCGATCGTCACGGCGGGCCCCGCGGTCGCGGGCGGCCGGGGCGGCCCCGGCGGCGCGATGCGCGGCTTCGAGATGCCGGGCGGGGGCGGGACGCCCGGCGGCGGAGCCGCACCGCAGGGCATGCCCCCGGGCGCCACCGCCCAGGGCGGCCAGGCCCCGGGCGGCGGCCAGGCTCCGGGCGGCCAGGCCCCGGGCGGCGGCCAGGCTCCCGGCGGCAGCCGGCCCGCCGACGACGGCCGGAGCACCCGGACAGGTGGCGGCCCCGGCGGAGGCGCCATGGGCGGCCTGCTCGGCGGGACGAAGACCAGCGCCGAGGCCACGGCCGCGCTGCGCGCCGACGCGGACCGGTACACCTGGGCGGCGGCCGCCATCGGCTCGCAGAACGCGGCGAGTTACCAGCTGGCTTCGGAGCAGCCGGTGATGGCCCTCGGCGGCTTCAACGGCAGCGACCCCTCGCCGACCCTGGAGCAGTTCAAGGAGTACGTCAGCGCCGGGAAGATCCACTACTTCATCGGCCAGAGCGACGCGGGAGCCGATGGGGCCGCAGACGGCGGCGAAACGGGCGGCGGCGCGGAGACCCGCACCCTGGTCCGCGTCGGGGGCGGCCCCGGCGGGGGCGTGAGCAGTTCCATCGAGACCTGGGTCAAGGCCAACTTCAAGGCCTCCACCATCGGCGGAGCCACCTTCTACGACCTCACCGCACCGACCTCACAGGCGTCTTGAGTGCCACCGGATCCGGCCCGATCGGCACGACACCCCCTAGCATCAAGGGGGCGGACCGGGCATTCCGGGCCGGTCCCGTGCGTGTGAGGAGGATGCCTCCATGGTCACCCCGGCCGATCCCGGCACGGCCCGGACCAGCGTCTGGCTGGCCGTACGGCCGGCCGCACCCGCCCGGCGGCGCACCGAAGGCCCCGACGGACTCGACCGGGAGCGGATCACGACCGCGGCCGTACGGCTGCTGGACGCCGAGGGGCTGGCCCGGTTCTCCATGAGGCGGCTCGCCGCCGCGCTCGGGGTCACCGCGATGTCCCTGTACTGGTACGTCGACACCAAGCACGATCTGCTCGAACTCGCCCTGGACAGCGCCCTGGGCGAGCTCGGCGAACAGCAGGAGCCGGCCGGGCCGCCCGCGGAGGGCTGGCCCGGCCGGCTCCGTTCGCTGGCCCGGGGCTACCGGAGGCTGCTCGTGGACCACCCGTGGGTGGCTCCGCTCACCGCCGCGTATCCGAACATCGGCCCGCACGCACGGGCCTTCGACTCCGCCCTGCACCGGCTGCTGGACGCCACGGGCCTGCCGGACGCCACTCGCGCCGGGGCCCGGCTGGCCGTCTCCCAGTTCCTGCACGGCTGTGCGGGCACGGTCCGGCGGCCGCCCGACGGGGAGTTCTGCCTCGCGCTCGACGTCCTGATCGCCGGGATCCAGGCCCACACCGCGCCCGAGGCGGGCGCCGCGGCCGCCGCGCCCGCAGCCCCGTAGAGGGTCCGGCTACTCCGCCGAGGCGGCCGTCGGCTCGTGGCCCGCAGGCTTCGACTTCAGGGCGACCTCCTTGATGAACACCACCAGCACCAGCGCGAGCAGCGCGGTGGGGGCGGCGTAGAGGAAGACGTCGCCGACGCCGTGCCCGTACGCGGACTCGACGACCGTGCGGAAGGGCTCGGGCAGCTTGGCGAGGTCGGGGATCGCGCCCCCGCCGGTTCCGCCGTGGCCCAGGGCCGCCGCCTTCGGGCCGAGTGCGGCGAGGCCGTCCTGGACGTAGTGGGTGACCCGGTTGGCCATGACCGCGCCGAGCGCGGAGACGCCCATCGCGCCGCCGAGCGAGCGGAAGAAGGTGACGACCGAGCTGGCGGCGCCGAGGTCCTCGGCGGCCACTTGGTTCTGGGAGGCGAGGACCAGGTTCTGCATCATCATGCCGAGGCCGAGGCCGGTCAGCGCCATGAAGATCGCGATGTGCCAGTACGGGGTGTCGTACCGCAGGGTGCCCAGCAGGCCGAGTCCGGCCGTCAGGAGCACACCGCCGGAGACGAGCCAGGCCTTCCACTTGCCGGTCTTGGTGATCACCTGACCGGAAACGGTGGAGGAGACGAAGAGTCCGCCGATCATCGGAATCGTGAGGATTCCGGACATCGTCGGGGACTCGCCGCGGGCCAACTGGAAGAACTGGCTGAAAAACACGGTGCCCGAGAACATCGCGATGCCGACGAACAGCGAGGCCGCCGAGGCGAGGCTGATGGTCTTGTTGCGGAAGAGGCGCAGCGGAATGATCGGGTCGCTCGCCCTGGACTCGACGAGGACGAAGAGCAGGCCGAGGGCGAGCGCGCCGCCGGTCATCGCCCAGGTCTGCCAGGAGATCCAGTCGTACGAGCTGCCGGCCTGGGTCACCCAGATCAGCAGGAGCGAGACGGCGCCGCTGATCAGGAAGGCGCCGAGCCAGTCGACCTTGACGTCGCGGCGGACGACGGGCAGGTGCAGGGTGCGCTGGAGCACGATCAGGGCGATGACGGCGAAGGGGATGCCGACGTAGAAGCACCAGCGCCAGCCGAGCCAGCTCGTGTCGGTGATGACCCCGCCGAGCAGCGGGCCGCCGACGGTGGCGACGGCGAAGACCGCGCCGAGGTAGCCGCTGTACCGGCCGCGCTCGCGCGGGGAGATCATCGCGGCCATCACGATCTGCGCGAGGGCGGAGAGCCCGCCGACGCCGATGCCCTGGACCACGCGGCAGGCGATGAGCATGCCGGTGTTCTGGGACATGCCCGCGACCATCGAGCCGAGGACGTAGATCACCAGGGATATCTGGACCAGCAGCTTCTTGCTGAAGAGGTCGGACAGCTTGCCCCACAGCGGGGTCGCCGCCGTCATCGAGAGCAGGGCGGCCGTGACCACCCAGGTGTACGAGGACTGGGTGCCGCCGAGGTCGCCGATGATCTGGGGCAGGGCGTTGGAGACGATCGTGGAGGACAGGATCGCCACGAACATGCCGAGCATCAGCCCGGAGAGCGCCTTCATGATCTGCGGGTGGGTCATGGGCGCGCTGTCGGACGTGGTCTCCGGCCGGCCGCCTCCCCGCACACCGGTGGGTGTGGTCGTAGCCATGTGTTTCCTTCGGTCTAGCTGTCTGGAAGCGTGAAGCCCGAGCGGAGTCGGGCCAGCAGGATGTTGAGGTGGTCGACGTCCGCGTCGGACCAGTCGGCCAGGGCCTTCTCCAGCGCCGTGGTGTGGCGGGTGCCGAGCTCGGCGAGGAGGGCGCGGCCGGCCGGGGTCAGGCGCAGGATCCGGCAGCGGGCATCGCCGGGGTCGGTGTCGCGGGTGATCCAGCCGCGGTCGGCGGTGTGCGCCACGTGCCGGCTGGTCACGGAGATGTCGATGGCCAGGTACTCGGACAGGCGGCCGAGCCGCATCTCGCCGTGCCGGTCGAGCACGGTGAGCACGGCCGCCGAACCGGGCGGGCACTCGGGGGGCAGGAGGCGGGCGAGGTCGCGCTTGACGGCGCCGATGCCGGTGAGCTGACGGGCCAGTTCGGCGTAACGGGTGGCCGGCGTGGGTGCTACGGGTGTCACGGCTGCCGCGGCTGTGGCTGCTGCTGCGGTCACCGGGACCCCCCTCCGAATGTCGTTGCTTCGGGCAACCATAGAAGCAGATGGTTGTTACAGGCAAATGAATCGGAGGGCTGGGCGGTAAAGGAATCGGAAAACCGGCTAGGGTCCTGCGCATGGCTGCGAATCACGACTCGAACCACAACTCACAGGCTCCCGAGGGTGACTACGACCCCGCGGGCAGCACCCAGATGTTCCGGGCGTTCGTCGACGAGCCGGTACCGGCCCCCGCCGTCCCGGGTTCGCGCATGCAGAACCGTGCCGCGCGCAAGTCGGGAACGGGCGCCGGTCTGTGGATCGGGGTCGGCCTCGCCGCTCTGGTCCTGATCGCCGTGGTGGCCTGGCTGGCGCTCTGAGGTCCGCCCGCCTGCTCAGTTCCAGGCGGCCGTGACCTTCTGGGTCTCCACGCGCATGCCCAGGGGGACGCGCCAGGATTCGACGCAGATCCGGTAGGTCTGCGTCCTCGTCGTGCCGCCCGCGATCGGCGCGGGCAGCGGCTGGGTCGAGTGGATGGTGGCCCAGTCGACGCCCAGCGCGCCGATGATGTGCGTCGCGAAGCCGACCGTGCCCGAACGGGCGGCGGTCCCGCCGGTGTTGGTGAACGCCACCGTGACCTGCTCGCACCAGCGCTCCGCCGTCGCGGTACGGATCGGCGCGCCGATGCTCAGCTTCGCCGGCGTGGCCGGGGGCGGCGCCGGGGTGGACGGCCCCGGCTTCGGGGGCGGGCTCGACGGGGTCCCGGGCTTGCCCGGGGCGGTGGGAGGCGTCGTGCCGGGCGGGGTGCCGGGCGGGTTCCCGGAGCCGCCGGGAGTGGTGGGCGCGCCTCCGCCCGGGGCGAAGCCGCCGGGGGGCTGGGGCGACCCCGGGGCGCCGGGCGGCGTACCGCCGGGAGTACCGCCAGGGGCGTTGCCCGGGATTTCCGCCGAGGTGCTGCCCGATGTGCCGCCGGGGGACGCGGAGGATCCCGGGGAAGCCTGCGGGAGCGCCTGGAACTCGACCCGGTCCTTGGGTGCGACGTTCTCCCCGGCGCCCCGCTCCGGGCCAGGAGCGGCCGCGCCCAGGGCCACGTAGCCCTCGCGCGCCGGGCCGCCGCAACCGGTCAGAGCGGCGGCGGCAGCCGTGGCGCCGAGGACGAGGGCGGCGGCCTGCCGGGATACCTTTCGCATCCCGGCAGTTTTCCTGACGTGCCGTCAATTGTGAAGCGGGTGCGGCGGATTCCCCGAGCGCACCCGCGAGGGGCTACTCGCCGATCAGGCCGACGCGGAGCTGCGCGAGCGTGCGCGTGAGCAGCCGGGAGACGTGCATCTGGGAGATGCCGACCTCCTCGCCGATCTGCGACTGGGTCATGTTCGCGAAGAACCGCAGCATGATGATCTGCCGCTCCCGGGGCGGGAGCTTGGCCAGCAGGGGCTTGAGCGACTCGCGGTACTCGACGCCCTCCAGCGCGGTGTCCTCGTACCCGAGCCGGTCCGCGAGCGAGCCCTCGCCGCCCTCGTCCTCGGGGGAGGGCGAGTCGAGCGAGGAGGCGGTGTACGCGTTGCCGACGGCGAGGCCGTCGACGACGTCCTCCTCCGAGACCCCGAGCACGGCCGCGAGCTCCGGCACGGTCGGCGAGCGGTCGAGCTTCTGAGCGAGCTCGTCGCTGGCCTTGGTGAGGGCGAGGCGCAGCTCCTGGAGCCGGCGCGGGACGCGCACGGACCAGGACGTGTCCCGGAAGAACCGTTTGATCTCGCCGACGACCGTCGGCATGGCGAAGGTCGGGAACTCCACGCCGCGTTCGCAGTCGAACCGGTCGATGGCCTTGATCAGCCCGATCGTGCCGACCTGGACGATGTCCTCCATGGGCTCGTTGCGGCTCCGGAAGCGGGCCGCGGCGTAGCGCACGAGGGGGAGGTTCAGCTCGATCAGGGTGTCGCGTACGTACGTCCGCTCGGGACTGTCCGCGTCGAGGCCGGCGAGCCGCTTGAAGAGGGAGCGGGAGAGGGTGCGGGTGTCGATCCGGGTGTCGATGGCTTCCGAGCGGTGGGACACTGCCGGCACTTCACGCTGCTTGACGAGCGTGAGCACCTGTGAGCTGCCCTGGTCTACGGACATGCCACCCCCTTGAGGTCGCGGACGGTTCGCGCTTCATCTGCGCGCCCGTCGGAGGAACGCAGCCTCCACCTGAATACCGGAGGCGGGGCTGCGGCAAACGCGGTTCCAGCAGAATGTCACATGTCGGCAACACGCTGTAGCGCCATGTCGACAAGTATCTCCAGCGACAGAACGCGATAGGCCTGCTCTAGGGCGGGAATCTGCCGCTCTGTCAGGAAACGCGGAGAATGATCTCCACTCGATCCGGTTAGGCCTCGATCCTGTTTGCGGATCTCAGCCGGGCGAAGCTCCGGGCGAGGAGGCGGGAGACGTGCATCTGGGAGACGCCGAGCTCGGCGCTGATCTGCGACTGGGTCAGATTGTTGTAGTACCGCAGGAGGAGGATCCGCTGCTCGCGCTCGGGCAGTTGTACGAGGAGGTGGCGGACCAGGTCGCGGTGTTCCACGCCGGCCAGCTCGGGGTCCTCGTAGCCGAGGCGGTCGAGCAGGCCGGGGAGCCCGTCGCCCTCCTGGGCGGCCTCCAGGGAGGTCGCGTGGTAGCTGCGGCCGGCCTCGATGCAGGAGAGCACCTCGTCCTCGCTGATGCGCAGCCGCTCGGCGATCTCGGGGGTGGTCGGGGTGCGGCCGTGCAGGGTGGTGAGGTCCTCCGTTGCGGCGTTCACCTGGACCCACAGCTCGTGGAGGCGGCGAGGGACGTGGACGGTGCGGACGTTGTCGCGGAAGTACCGCTTGATCTCGCCCACGACGGTCGGCATCGCGAAGGTCGGGAACTGCACCCCGCGCTCGGGGTCGAACCGGTCGATCGCGTTGATCAGCCCGATCGTGCCGACCTGGATCACGTCCTCCATCGGCTCGTTGCGGCTGCGGAAGCGGGCCGCCGCGTACCGGACGAGCGGGATGTTGGCCTCGATGAGCGCCCCGCGGACCCGGGAGTGCTCGCTGGTGCCCGGCTGCAGGTCCTTCAGCTGCCCGAACAGGACCTGGGTGAGGGCCCGGGTGTCGGCGCCCCGGCTCTGCGGCCTGGGGGCGACGGGGGGCTCCTCGGGGGCCTCCTGCTGGGGCGGTACGTGGGACTCGGGCGGCTGGGGCCCCGGCTGGGGCCCGGGCAGAGGCCCGGGCAGAGGCCCGGGCTGGGACCCTTGCTGCTGCGGGTCCTGCTGGGGCGGCACCTCGGGCGCAGTACTGGCCGGCACGGTCACGCCACCCCTTCACTTCACGTCATCAACTCATCCGTCAAAAGCGGTCATAGCATCACAAGACATGTGCACTGTGTGCAAGCACCGTATAACGCCGTGTTGAGGGCAAGTTGGGCATAACAGGGCATCTTGCCCCGTGTGTGGGAACGCAAAAAGCCCCCCACCCGTCGGAGTGGGGGGCCGGGAAGTCCGGAAACCGCTTCAGCGTACGGGTTCAGCGCACCAGTTCGGTCATGAACTCGCCGATCGCCGTTGCGGCATCCGAGATTCCTTGGAAGCCTATTTGCACCATATCGGCGGCTTTTACGGGCTGAGTGATGATGACGAAGAGGACGAAGATGGTGAGGGCGCCCGAGATCAGCTTCTTGGTTTCCACGTGCGCTGTCGGCCTCCCCAACCGGTCCTGCAAGGTCGGCAGAGTCTAGCCGGTCGTGTTCGAACACTCACCTGGCCTTTAAGGACCAATGGCCCCGTGGCACAGGCCCTTTGCCGGTGTGCCGACGGCCTCGGAAGGCGCAGGATTGAACACGAGCCCACCGGTTCTGGCAGGAAATCGGTGAGCGAGGGACAGGACCTCACTGCGGGGTCCGAGCCGCAAGCTTCCCCCCTGACTGCGGCTTGGACTGGCAGGTTCCGTCCTCATCGGGGGAAGTGGCTTGTCCCCCCGATGCCACTTCCCCCGTCCCAACCGTTGAAGGTCCCGACTCAGGTCGGGGCCTTCTTCGCGTTGTCCTGCGAACGGTGCTGCCGAAGGGGGCCTACTCCAGGCCGCCGGCCAGGTCGGCGATCGGCTGTACCGGGGCGATCACGGGCGCGAGGTGGTTCGGGAGCTCCATCAGCTGGTTGAGCTGGTTCAGGCCGCCGCTGACCTGTCCGCCGATCTCCTGCACCGAGGACGGGCTCGCCCCCTCCGGCATGCCCTGCGGCGCCGGCAGGTCCGGGAGGGTGAGCGGGGAGATCGGTGCGGCGGAGGCGGCGGGCGCCGCGAGGCCCGCGGCGGCCCCCGCGAGGGCGATGGCGGCGAGGATGCGCTGGGTCTTGGTCATGCCGTGACAACGGCCGAGGGCGCGGGCGGTCACGCGGATGTCCCTCGGACGCCGGACGCCGGACGCCGGACGCAGTGCGCGCGGCGCGCGGCGCCCGGCGTACGGTGCCCGCTGCCGTGGCGCGCGGAAACGACGAGAGCCCCGACCCTTGCGGGGCGGGGCTCTCGATCAGAGCGGTAGCGGTGGGATTTGAACCCACGGATAGCTTGCACCATCACACGCTTTCGAGGCGTGCTCCTTCGGCCGCTCGGACACGCTACCGAGAGAGAGCTTAGCCCAAGGAAGCCCGTGCTCTGAAATCCATAGGGGGCGGGACGCCCACCGCGCCCCTCAGAGGTCGCGGAAGAAGTCGGTGAGCTGCTGCGCGCACTCCCCCGCGAGCACGCCCGCGATCACCTCGGGCCGGTGGTTGAGCCGGCGGTCCCGTACGAGGTCCCACAGCGACCCGGCGGCGCCCGCCTTCTCGTCGGACGCCCCGTAGACCACCCGGGCCACCCGTGACTGCACGAGGGCGCCCGCACACATCACGCACGGCTCCAGGGTCACCACGAGGGTGCACCCGGGGAGCCGCCATTCCCCGAGGGCGGTGGCGGCCCGGCGCAGCGCCAGTACCTCGGCGTGTGCCGTCGGGTCTCCGGTCGCCTCCCGCTCGTTGTGCCCGGTGGACAGGAGCTTCCCGTCCGGGCCGAGCACCACGGCGCCGACCGGCACGTCGCCGGCCGGCACCGCCCGGGCGGCCTCCCGGAGCGCCAGGCGCATGGAGTCCTGCCACGGGTCCCGTACGGGATCGGGCGTGTACGGGGTGGGCCGCGGGGTGTGGTGGTGCGCGGGAATCACTAGCGGACGGCCTCCAGGACCTCGGTGGCGCCGAGCGATTCGGCGATCTCCGAGAGCGCGTCCCCGTCCAGGGTCATCAGTTGTTTGTGGCTGACCCCGAGGTCGTCGAGCAGCCTGGGGTCGCCGAGCGGCCCGGCGGGTGCCGGTTCGGATCCGGCACGTACGTCGTGGCTGTCGTCCGCGTCATCGTCCTCCTCGTCTCTGTCGGCGGAAGCGCCGTCCGGGTAGGAGGCGATGACCTCGTCCTCGCCGTCCTCGGTTCCGTCGAGGTCCAGCTCGTCGAGTTCGTCGTCCTCTTCGTCCTTGCCGAGCAGCTCGTCGGTCAGCATCGAGCCGTAGGAGCTGCGGGAGGCGGCGGAGGCGTTGGACACGTAGTAGCGCGGGTCCTCTTCGCCGTCCACCCGGACGACCCCGAACCAGGTGTCCTCCTGTTCGATGAGGGCTACCACCGTGTCGTCGTCGACAGAGGCGGAGCGGGCGAGATCGATCAGATCACTCAGAGACTCGACATCGTCGAGTTCCATGTCGCTCGCTTCCCACCCGTCTTCGGTGCGCGCGAGCAGTGCGGCGAAATACACCGTGACTCTCCCACTGGTCATAGGCGTGCCGGTTGGAGTTCCCCCCGGCCGGAGGTGGGTGGGGGTGGAACGGTCGTCGTGCTCACCGTTTCGTACCCCGCCCAGTCGGCATCGTGGCAGAAACGGAGCCATTGCGAGAGGTCTTCCGCGCCGTGGCGCTGGCCGCGCGTGTTGTACGGGGCCTCGTGCCGGGGGCGGGACGGCAGCCGGGCGGGGCCTCGGCAGGGCTTGGGCGCGGGCCTCGGCAGGGCCTGGACGGGCGCCGCGGCAGGGCCTTGGCAGGCGCCTCGGCAGGGCCGGGGCGGGCGCCTCGGCAGGGGCCCCGGAGGGGCTCACCAGCGGAAGGTGCGCATGCGCATCTGCTGGCGCATGCGGGCGGCGCGGGCGCGTCTGGGCTGCACCCGGTCGCGCAGTTCCCGGGCCTCGTGCAAGTCACGGAGGAACTGCGCGCGCCGCGCCCTGCGCTGTGCCGTCGTCTCCAGTGGCTCGTGATCTTCATCGGGCATGGGTCACCGCCCCTGGCTGGTCCGGTCCGTCCCCCCGAACCCCCACCTTCCCTCGGACCGGCCGTTTGATGCCACCTTCTGCCACGACTCGAGAGGAATTCAGTCGGATTCCGACAATCCCGGCTACGCGGACTCCCCCGCCGACTCCGCTGACCCCACCGACTCCGACAACGTCGGGACGATCGCCACCGGCCCGTGCGCGTGCTGCAGCACGGCATTCGCGACCGAGCCGATCATCAGGGACCGGATGTGCCGGCGCGGGTGGTGCCGGCCCACGACGACCAGCGCCGCCGACTTCGAGGTGTCGACCAGCCGCCCGGCCGCGTCCCCGGGCACCGCGGCCTGCTCGACGGGCACCGTCGGGTACTTCGCCCGGAACGGTGCGAGCCGCTCCGTCTGGGAGCGGAGCATCTCCCGCTCGGCCGGCACCGCGTTCTCGTCCTCCCCCACCAGCGCCTCCGGCGGGATCACCGCGAACGGGCTGTCGATCACCATCGTCGGCGACGGCGGGATGCTGTACGCCGAGACCACCTGGAGGGTGGTGTCCCGCGCGGCGGCCTCCGTGAACGCGAAGTCCAGGACGTTGTCGGGCGTCTCCGCGGCGTGCAGTCCCACCACCACGCGCCCGGCCGAGGCCCGGGCGGCCTCGTCGGCCCCCTCCGCTCCGCGCGCCTCGTGCGCGACGACGACCACCGGGCAGGCGGCGCTGGTGGCCACGGCGCGGCTGTTCGAACCGAGCAGCAGCGCGGCGAAGCCGCCGCGGCCCCGGGATCCCATCACCAGCATCCGGGCGCCCTCCCCGATGTCCCGCAGGGCCTCCGGGACGGAGCCCTCCAGGGACTCGTAGCGGACTTCGGAGGGGAGCGGGCCCCTCTCGGCCAGGTGGGCCCGTATCCGCACGCTGACGGGGTCCTCGGCCTCTTCGGGCTCGGTGCGGTCGTAGAGGGAGGAGCGGCGTGCCGCGTACAGCTGGACGCTGTCGGACAGCACGTGGGCGACGACGAGCCCGCTGCCGTGGCGTACTGCCGCAGCCCTTGCCCACTCCAGGGCCTTGAGGCTGTGTTCGGATCCGTCTACGGCGGCGATCACCATTGCGTCGGTCTCGTGGGTCATCCGTCCAGCGTGCTGGGGGTCCGGGCGGGTCGCATCTCCAGGGGTTTCCGGGCGTGGCCCCCGCTTCGGGCGCGAAGGGGTGGGCGCAGCGCGTAGCCTTTTGGGTGTGGGTCGCTCAGTTGCGGCCGTTTTCGCAGGTGGCGGCGGTGCAGGTCGCAGCTTTCGCTGCGACAGCCGAGTTTTGGAGGATGTTGTGCGTTTGCAGGTCGTGGATCACCCGTTGGTGGCGCACAAACTCACCACCCTGCGCGACAAGCGCACCGACTCCCCCACCTTCCGGCGCCTCGCCGACGAGCTGGTGACCCTGCTCGCGTACGAGGCCACCCGGGACGTGCGCACCGAACAGGCCGACATCGTCACCCCGGTCGGTCCGACCACCGGCGTGAAGCTCTCCTACCCGCGGCCGCTGGTCGTACCGATCCTGCGCGCCGGTCTCGGCATGCTCGACGGCATGGTGCGGCTGCTCCCGACGGCCGAGGTCGGCTTCCTCGGCATGGTCCGCAACGAGGAGACCCTGGAGGCCTCCACGTACGCGACGCGCATGCCGGAGGACCTCTCGGGCCGCCAGGTCTACGTGGTGGACCCGATGCTCGCCACCGGCGGCACGCTGGTCGCGGCGATCAAGGAACTCATCAAGCGCGGTGCGGACGACGTGACCGCGGTGGTGCTGCTGGCCGCGCCCGAGGGCGTCGAGATCATGGAGCGCGAGCTCGCGGGCACGCCGGTGACGGTGGTGACGGCCGCGGTGGACGAGCGGCTCAACGAGCACGGCTACATCGTGCCGGGCCTGGGCGACGCGGGCGACCGCATGTACGGCTCGGCGGAGTAACACCGACCCGGCGCGGATCGGCGCAGAGGTCCCGAAGCCCGGCCCCCCTTGGGGAGGCCGGGCTTTCTCGTGTGGTCGGCGTCAGCCGGTCAGCACTTCTTGGCGGGCGCGGGCTGGGGGTTGGCCAGGGCGGCCAGGGCCTTGTCCGCGTCGGCCTTGGGCGTGAGTTCCTTGAAGGCGTCGCCCAGGATCAGGTCGATGTCCGCGGTCTCGCGGGCGTCGGTCTGCTGGGTGGCGCCGGCGAGGTTGGTGCCGAGGACGGAGAAGGCGGCCTTGTCCGTCTGCGGCGAGCCGACCAGTATCCCGGCGCCCGGGACCTTCTTGTCGAAGTCGGCGGGGGCGTTGCCGACCTTGCCGATGGCGAAGCCGCGGTTCTTGAGCTCATCGCCCACGGCCTTGGCGAGGCCGGCGCGCGGGGTCGCGTTGTAGACGTTGACCGTGATCCCGCCGGGCGGCGGGAGGACGACCTGCGGCGCCGCGGAGGCCGGCGCGGCGGAGGCCGCGGAGCCTGCCTTGGGGGCGGGGGTCGCGCAGTCCTTGGCCGCGGCGGCGGTCTTGCGTTTGTCCGCGTCACCGCCGAACACATCGATGAGCTGCACGGCCCCGTAAGCGATCAGGGCGAGCCCGATGATCGATCCGAGCACCACGAGGACGATCCGGCGGCGGCGTCGAGGGCGGGTCATGCGGGGGTAAGCCGCTCCCGTGACCTTGTACTTTCCGCCCATGCCAGGGGGAGTGAGCATGCTCATGTGCGCAGCGTAATGCCGACCGCTGCCGATGCCCACTGAATCATCTGTTCATAGGGCAAGCCTGACCCGAAAGGCGCAACCGGGATCTATCAGACAGCCGGAAGGCGCCTGGAAGGGGCTCGTCAGCCCAGTTCGAGGACGCGCGCGTGCAGGACCTGGCGCTGCTGGAGCGCGGCGCGCACGGCGCGGTGCAGACCGTCCTCGAGGTACAGGTCGCCCTGCCACTTCACGACGTGGGCGAAGAGGTCCCCGTAGAAGGTCGAATCCTCGGCGAGCAGCGTTTCGAGGTCGAGCTGGCCCTTGGTGGTCACAAGCTGGTCGAGCCGGACCGGGCGCGGGGCGACATCCGCCCACTGCCGGGTGGTTTCCCTGCCGTGGTCGGGGTACGGCCGCCTATTTCCGATGCGCTTGAAGATCACACGGAAAGCCTACCGGTCAAGGGCCCAGGGGCGCAGCCTTGCAATGACGGTGCAAAGGTGGCACATAGTGCTATTTCGGGAGTGATATATGAGCCAGAGCACCGACTCCGCGGCCCCTGCCGCGTCCCCTGCCGGCCAGATCGCCGCGGGGTACGCCTTCACCGGACCCGCGCTCGATCTGGGGGCCCTGCTCTGGGACGGGGCCTGCCTGCCGGAGCACCAGATCCGCATCCCGCTGTCGATGCTCAACCGGCACGGACTGGTCGCGGGCGCCACCGGAACAGGCAAGACCAAGACGCTGCAGCTCATCGCCGAGCAGCTGTCGGCCAACGGCGTCCCGGTCTTCCTCGCGGACATCAAGGGCGACGTCTCGGGGATCTCGGCGCCCGGCGCGACCAACGACAAGATCGAGGAACGGGCCAAGGACGTGGCCCAGGAATGGGAGGGCGCCGGATTCCCGAGCGAGTTCTACTCGCTCGGCGGGATCGGCCCCGGAATCCCGCTCCGGTCCACCGTGACGAGCTTCGGCCCGGTCCTGATGTCCAAGGTGCTCCAGCTCAACCAGACGCAGGAGCAGTCGCTGGGGCTGATCTTCCACTACGCCGATACCAAGGGCCTGGAGCTGATCGACCTCAAGGACCTGCGGGCGGTCGTCGCCTTCCTCGTGTCGGACAAGGGAAAGCCCGAGCTCAAGGGCATCGGCGGACTCTCCACGGTGACCGCCGGGGTGATTCTGCGGGCGCTCACCGCCTTCGAACAGCAGGGGGCCGCGGAATTCTTCGGCGAGCCCGAATTCGACACCAGCGAATTCCTCCGGACGGCGGCGGACGGGCGCGGACTGGTCTCCGTCCTGGAGCTCCCGGCGGTCCAGGACAAACCGCAGCTCTTCTCCACCTTCCTCATGTGGCTGCTGGCGGATCTGTACACCGACCTTCCGGAAGTCGGCGATCTGGAGAAGCCCAAACTGGTCTTCTTCTTCGACGAGGCGCACCTGTTGTTCAACGGGGCCTCGAAAGCCTTCCTCGAAGCCATCACGCAGACGGTCCGGCTGATCCGCTCCAAGGGCATCGGCGTCTTCTTCGTCACCCAGACCCCCAAGGACGTGCCGGCCGACGTGCTGGCGCAGCTCGGCAACCGGGTGCAGCACGCACTGCGCGCCTTCACCCCGGACGACGCGAAGGCGCTGAAGGCGACGGTGAAGACCTTCCCGAACTCCGCCTACGACCTGGAGGAGCTGCTGACCCAGCTGGGGACGGGCGAGGCGGTGATCACGGTGCTCAGCGAGAACGGCGCGCCGACCCCGGTGGCGGCCACCCGGTTGCGGGCCCCGCAGTCGCTGATGGGGCCGATCGACGCGGCCGCGCTGGACCAGGCGGTGAAGTCCTCGCTGCTCTACTCGCGGTACGCGGAGCCCGTCGACCGGGAATCGGCGTACGAGAAGATCACCGCCGAGCAGGCGGCGGCAGAGGCGGAAGCCGAGGCGGCGGCCGCCGCGGCGGAGGCGGAGAAGCAGGCGAAGGCGGCCGCGAAGGCCGCGCCGAAGCCCGACCCCTCGCTGGCGGAACAGGTGGTGGGCAGCGGGCTCTTCCGCTCCCTGGCCAGGTCGATCGGTACGCAGCTGGGCCGCGAGATCTCCCGGTCCATCTTCGGCACGGCCAGGCGGCGCCGCTGACACCGCGCACGGGAATCCGTACCGGCGGCCCCGTCCGGCCTGCGAGACTCGAAGCATGCGGACCGAACTCACCGATACGACCTCCAGCAAGGTCAACCGGGCCCTGCTCGACGCGCGACGGGCCGTCGGGAGCCCCACGATGGGGCTCGTGCTCAACCTCCTCGTCGCCACGGACGAGGAGAACGCCTACGACGCCGTCCGCGCGGCCTCCGAGGCCTCGCGCGAGCACCCCTGCCGGATCATCGCGGTGATCAAGCGCACCGCGCGCGGCTCGCACCGGCTGCGCCAGAACCGGCTCGACGCCGAGCTGCGGGTCGGGACCGACGCCGGATCCGGGGAGATCGTGCTGCTCCGGCTGCACGGGACGCTCACCGAGCACGCGGGCTCCGTCGTGCTCCCGCTGCTGGTGCCGGACGCGCCCGTGGTGGCCTGGTGGCCGGCCGACGCCCCGGACGCGCCCGCCCGGGATCCGCTCGGCGCCCTCGCACAGCGCCGGATCACCGATGCCGAGGCGGCCGTCGACCCGGTCGCCGCGCTCGACGCCCGGGCCGGCGCCTACGAGCCCGGGGACACCGATCTGGCCTGGACCCGGCTCACCCCGTGGCGCTCGCTGCTGGCCGCCGCCCTGGACCAGAAGCCGCTCCCGGTGACGGGCGCGGCGGTGGAGAGCGAGCCCGGCAACGCGAGCTCCGAGCTGCTGGCCCGCTGGCTGGAGGACCGGCTCGGCGTGCCCGTGGAGCGGGTGGCGACCGGGGGCCCGGTCATCACCCGGGTCCGGCTGACGACCTCGGCCGGGGAGATCCGCGTGGACCGCCCGGACGGGGTCCTGGCCACCCTGCTCCTGCCGGGCAGCCCGGACCGCAAGGTGGCGCTGAAGATCCGCAGCAGCGCCGAGCTGATAGCGGAGGAACTGCGACGGCTCGACGCCGACGAGATCTACGCCTCGGCGCTGCGCTTCAGGCGGCCGGCCCAGGCGTCGCTCTCCGCGTAGTGGTTGTCGTAGACGGGCTGGCTGTCGATGATGTCCTGCACCGTGGCCTCGCCGGCCCGGACCCGGCCGAGCAGCCGGTAGTAGTCGAAGCGGCCCATGCCGGGGGTGAAGCCGACGAAGACCTCGGCGGTGCTGTCGGCGGCCGGGGCGAAGGCGTGCTTCACGCCGGGGGGCACGGCGAGGAAGTCGCCCTTGGTCAGGGTGTGTATCTCGTCGCCGAGCAGGACGTCGAGCGTGCCGTCCGTGACGTGGAAGAACTCGGTCGCCTTGGTGTGGAAGTGCACCGGGGCACCCGCCGCGCCGACCTCGAAGGTTGCCGTGTTGCAGGTGAGCTCGGCGGTGTCCGTGAGCAGCGTGATCAGGCTGCCGGGGCCGTCGGAGATGATCTCGGCAGTGGCGGCGCGGGTCAGGTTCTCAGTCATGATCACGAGCTTAGGGGCAGGGTCTGACAACGGGCGCGATACCCGCCCGAACCGTCAATTCCATTTACTGGAACCGCTGGTGGCCGCTTTCTCCGCCTTCGCGGCGGCCTTCGCCTCCTGCTTGTGCGCCCGTACCTTGGCCAGCGATTCAGGCCCGGTGATGTCGGCCGCGGACCGGTAGACGTTCGCCGGCCCGTACCCGCCGGCGGCCTCGCGCCAGCCGCGCGGCCGCACCCCGAACCGCTTGCCGAGCAGCGCCAGGAAGATCTGCGCCTTCTGCTCCCCGAATCCGGGCAGCGCCCGCAGCCGCGCCAGCAGCTCGGCGCCGGTCTCCGCGTCGGCCCACACCGCCGCCGCGTCCCCTCCGTAGTGCTCCACCAGGTACGCGCACAGCTGCTGCACCCGCTTCGCCATCGACCCCGGGTAGCGGTGCACGGCCGGCTTCTCGGAGAGCAGCGCGGCGAAGGCCTCCGGGTCGTAGGCGGCGATCGCGTGCGCGTCCAGGTCGTCGGAGCCGAGGCGCCGGGCGATCGTGTAGGGCCCCGAGAACGCCCATTCCATGGGTACCTGCTGGTCCAGCAGCATCCCGACCAGCGCGGCGAGCGGGCTGCGCCCGAGCAGCTCGTCGGCCTCCGGCTGCTGGGCGAGCCGGATGGTGACGCTCTTGTTCTTCTCGTCCATGCACCCAGGGTCCCGCGCGGCGGTGCTCCCCGCGCGATTGTCGGACCCCGCGCCTAGCGTGAGTACGGAAGACGGGTCACGTCGTACACGACACAGGAGTCGATCGATCATGACTGAGTTCACGGAAGGCGCGCCCTGCTGGGTGGACGCGATGTTCTCCGATCTGGAGGGCGCGAAGACCTTCTACGCCGATGTGCTCGGCTGGACCTTCGGAGAGTCCAGCAGCGAGTACGGGAACTACACGCAGGCCTACTCCGACGGCAAGGCCGTCGCGGCCGTGGTGCCGCCCATGCCGGGGGCGGAGGGCCATTCGCAATGGTGTCTCTACCTCGCCTCGCCCGACGCCGCGGCCACGGCCACGAAGATCAAGGCGGCCGGCGGCGAGCTCCTGATGGAGCCGATGCAGGTCGGCTCCTTCGGCACGATGGCCATCGCGAAGGAGCCGAGCGGCGCCGTCTTCGGGGTCTGGCAGCCGGGCGACCACAAGGGCTTCGAGAAGATGGGCGAGGCGGGCGCGTACTGCTGGGCCGAGTTCTTCTCGCGCGACGTGGCCAAGGCGGACGCGTTCCTCCCGCAGGTCTTCCCGTACGGGGCCCAGCAGATGGACGCCGGCGACGACCCCGAGATGGCCGGGATGGACTTCAAGGTCTTCAGCCTGGGAGGCCCGGAGAACCCGGTGCTGGGCCGGATGAACATGGGCACCGACTTCCCGCCGGAGATCCCCTCGTACGTCCAGGTGTACTTCGCCGTCCCGGACTGCGACGAGGCGGTCGCGAAGACCCAGGCGCACGGCGGCAAGCTGCACTTCGGCCCGATGGACAGCCCCTTCGGCCGCTTCGCGGCGGTGACGGACCCGCAGGGCGCGGCCTTCGCCGTGATCGACGTGGCGAAGACGGTCGGCGAGATGCCGAAGTTCGCCTGACCGACCGGCTGACGGGCTGCCCTACGCGGCGAAGCCGAGGGCGAAGGCGGCGACGACCGGGGCCATGTAGATCACCGGGAAGGGGACGTGGGCGTACGCCCGGGCCCGGAGCACGGTGATCACGGCGCCGGTGTAGTAGAGGACGAGGCCGATGCCGGCGGCGATGCCGACGGCCGGGACGAGGAAGCCGGCCAGCAAGCCCAGCGCTCCGGCGGCCTTGGCCGCGCCGAGCGGGGTCCACCAGGCCCGGGGGACCTCGTACTGCTCCATGGCCTCCACCACCCAGGGGGCGCGGCGCAGGAGCGAGTAGCCCGAGAAGCCCGACATGGCGGCGGCGAGGACGGCGACGACGGTGGCGGCGATCTGCATGAGGGGCTCCTCGGTAGGCGGTGGGGACGGTGTTCTTCCGTCCTCACCGCACTGACCCGCGCCACCGCACGGGTGTGACAGGAACCCCGGAGATTTTTTCATCGGCGCACGGGCCAGCCGCTCGGGTGGTTCCGGGTGGCGGATGCGAAGGGTCGAAAGCCAGCCGGGGCAAAGCCGCCTAGCGTCGATCTTGTGCGGCCCCCCGGGCCGTACGCGCCGCATTGTCTACCCAAGAGGTCGAACCACTCATGAGCCTGAGCATCCGCAACCAGATCGCCGGCACCGTCACCTCCCTCACCTCGGGCGAGGCCATGACGACGGTCAAGGTCCGTTTGGAAGGTGGCCAGGACATCACCGCCGCGATCACCACCGACGCCGTCAAGGACCTCGGCCTCGCCGCGGGTTCCTCCGTCAAGGCGCTGGTCAAGGCCACCGAGGTCGCCCTGGCCACCGGAGCCGTCGACGGCATCTCCATCCGCAACCAGATCGCCGGCACCGTGGTCGACGTCGCCGCCGGCGGCGCCATGGCGTCCGTCAAGGTGGACGTGAACGGCGGCGGGCTGACCGCCGCCATCACCAAGGACGCCGTCGAGGCGCTCGGCCTGGCCGCCGGATCCTCCGTCGTCGCGCTGATCAAGTCGACCGAGATCTCCCTCGCGACGGTCTGAAGGGCCTGAGCGTCCGAGGGCCCTGCCCTACAGGCCCAGGTTCGGCGGCGACAGCGCGCCGAACCACACGTGCGTGACGGCGCTGACGTAGCGCCGGTCACGGCGAGCAGGAACCGCGAACGGTCCTTGCGGTGGCGGGCGTCGAAGGCCGGGCCGGCGTCCGAGATGACCTCCCGGAGCAACGGGCCCTCGAACACGTGGTGCCTTTCCCGGCGGCGCGCCCTGTGGAACCTCATCTGCAAGGTTAGTGCCTTGATATGAGCCGCAAGTGTGCACGACCTCGTCGCATCTGCCTGGCAGATGGTGAGATCTCGGGATCGCCGGATCGAATGACCGCGCCGGAACGTGCGGGTCCCCGTACAACCATCGCGCGGGCCGGGCCGTCCTAGCGGTGACGGTCGAACGATCTGACGGGGGATGGATGAACAAGAGCATCAGCGCTGTGCTCCGCACGCGTGCCACGGTCCTGCTGACGGCAGGTGGCGTCACCCTCCTCGGCCTACCGGCCGTCGCCGCTGCCGAGAGCCCGGCCAAGCTCTACGTGAACAACCGCCAGGACGCGCACTGCACCGACACGGGAGCCGGTACGCCGGCCGCCCCGTTCTGCACGATCCAGGCGGCGGTGAAGGCCGTCGCGCCGGGTCAGACCGTACTGATCAACCCGGAGACGAACTACGACGAGCCCGTCACCATCGACCGCTCCGGCGAGCCGGGCAAGCCGATCACCTTCGCCGTGGACGCGACGGGCGCCGCCCGGGCGCTCCTGCGCTCCGACGAGGGCCTGACCATCAACGGCGCCTCCCACGTGGTGGTCCGGGGGATGGTCCTCTTCGGCGGCATGAAGATCAATCGTTCCAGCGACGTGGTGGTGGAGCAGTCGGAGATCCACGGCTCCACCAAGGGTTTGCGGGTGGGCGACGGCAGTACGGACGTGCGCATCAGCCGGAGCAGGGTCACCAGCCCCCGGATCGAAGGCGGCAGCCGCGGCACCGTCCTCAGCCGCAACCTGATCGTCGGCGGAACGGACGAGCCGGCCGTCGTCGCGGACGCACCCGGTACGGCGTTCACCAACAACCACTTCAGCGGCGGTTGTGAAACGAGCCTCTCGGTCAGCGGCAGCTCGACCGGCTCGTCCGTGCTCAACAACGTGTTCCTCACCGCGGAGCCCGACTCCTCCGCGTGCGCGGCGGACAAGACCCGTACCCCCCTCGTGGTAGCGCAGAGCGCGACGTCCGGCACCCGGGCCGACTACAACCTGCTCGCGGGCAGCCCCAAGATCGCGACGGTCCCGTACACCTGGGCCGGTACGGCCTACAAGGACGCGGCGGCGTTCGCGGCCGCCACGGGCCAGGGCGGCCACGACATCATCACCCCGAACCGCGACCGCGTCGGCGTGATGGACGGCTCCCTCACCATCGACTCCGGCGACCCGACGGCGCCGGGCGCCCTCCTGACCGGCGACATGGACGGGAACCCGGTCGCGGACGATCCGCGCGTCCCCAACACCGGCAAGAACGGCGGGTACGTCGACCGCGGCGCCTACGAGACCGCCGAGCACCTGACCGACGCCTTCCTGTCGATCGACCAGGCATGGGCGCCGACCGGTACGAAGGTGACGGCGCGCCCCGGCTCGGACAGCCGCTGGCCCAGCGGGCTGACCTACACCACTGACTTCGGCGACGGGACGCCCCCGGTCGTCACCCGCCCGGGAGACGCCACCGACGGAGCCGCGACACACGTCTACAGCTCGCCCTGTTCGTGCGCCGTCACCGTGATCGTGGCCAATGCCCTGGGGACGAAGCTCTCCGCGTCGTGGCCGGTCAAGGTGACCCCGGCCGGTCCGCTGAACACCGTCTTCACCGCGCAGCCCGTCGTGCCGGTTCCCGACGACGAGATGTGGCCCGTCGCCCCGCTGACCTTCGAGCTCGACACGAAGGCCACCGCGGCGCCGTGGCCGATCCAGAACGTCGATGTCGACTACGGCGACAACACCTCCGACTCCTTCCAGGCGCTGGATACGTTCAGGCACACCTACAAGACGCCCGGCGACTACAAGGTGACCGTCACCATCCTCGACATCAAGGGCGGCACGTCCACGTCCACCCGCACCGTGAAGGCCCGCTACGCGCCCTCCGGCTACGTGGCCACCGAGCCGTTCCGCCTCATGGACACCCGCACCACGAGCAGCGCCGTCTCGGGTCCGGTGACCGTGACCCTGCCGGTCGGCCGTGCCGTGCCGGGCCACCCCCTCTCGAGCAGCATGGCCGCGGCGGTCGTCAACGTGACGGTGACCGGAGCCACGGAGGACACCCACCTGACCGTGTGGCCCCAGGGCCAGGCCCGTCCGGCGACCTCGAACGTCAACGTCCTCGCCGGCGGCACCTCCTCCAACACGGTGACCGTCCCGGTCGGTTCGAACGGCAAGCTCTACGCCCAGCTCAACTCGGGCCGGGCCTCGCTGATCGTCGACTTCGTCGGCTACTACCAGCCGGAGACGGGCCAGCGCTTCAGCCCGCTGGCCCCGACCCGGGTCCTGGACACCCGCACGACGGGTGTCCCCCTGTCCGGCGCCAAGACCCGCACGGTGAAGGTCGCGGGCGTGAACGGCGTCCCGGCGGACGCCACGGCGGTCGCCCTGAACCTGACCGGTACGGGTGCCAAGGAGCAGGCGCACGTCATCGCCTACCCGGACCCGGCGAAGCGTCCGGCGACGTCGAACCTGAACGTGGAGCCGGGCAAGGACAAGTCCAACCAGGCCATCGTCCCGGTCGGCCCGAACGGCACGATCACCCTCTTCACCAACACCGGCTCGACGCACGTGATCCTGGACGCCGTGGGCTACTACGGCAAGGACGGCAAGGCCCTGTTCACCCCGGTCGCCCCCAAGCGCCTCGCCGACACCCGCACCACCGGCAAGATCGCCCCGGGCGCCACGACCACGGTCTCAGGCCTCCCGGCCCACGCCGTGGGCGCGGTCCTCAACATCACCGCCACCGACACCACCGGCCCGGGCTTCCTGACCGCGTACGCCTCCGGCGGCACGCTGCCGGGGGCCAGCAGCCTGAACGCGCTTCCCGGCCGCACGGTCCCGAACCACGTGACGACCCCCGTCGCGAACGGCAAGGTCAGCATCTTCAACAGCTACGGCGGCCCCAACCACGTGATCACCGACCTCCTCGGCTACTTCACCGCGAACTGAGACCGAAATACCGAGACTTCTCACCCCCTCGTACAACCATGCGAGGGGGTGAGCTGTCTCCTGGGTGAACGCCGAGCGGATCTCCGGGGGGAGAGATGAGCGAGCAGGCCACTCATCGACACCGTCGTCCGACCCGCAACGGCATCGGCCAGTGGCAGCTCCAACTCCCGAAGGAAGTCTTCCTGTTGTCTCCCACTCGTACGACGACGGTCCTGCTCACCGCAGGCCTCGTCACCCTTCTCGGTGTCCCGGGCGCCGCGGCCGCCGAGGCGGCCCCGTCCACCCTCTACGTGAACCGTGCCGCCGCGAACTGCTCCGACGGCGGACCAGGTTCGTCGGCGGTGCCCTTCTGTTCGATCACGAAGGCGGCGAAGGTCGTCGAGCCGGGCCAGACCGTGTGGGTCGACACGGCCATCGGCCACTACAAGGAGTCCGTCACCATCGACCGCTCCGGTGAGCCGGGCAAGCCCATCACCTTCGACATCATCCCGGCCGAGCCCGACCCGGAGACGGGGGAGGTGACGGAGAACTACTGGACAGACGGCCTGACCATCAGTGGCGCCTCCCACGTAGTGGTCCGCGGGCTGGCCACCGACGACGGCATCCGGGTCCACGGTTCCACCGATGTCGCACTGGACGGGATCGGGAACGGCTGGGGCACGTCCCACGGCTTGGTGGTCGGCGGGGGAAGCGAGGACGTGCGCGTCACACGGAGCCGGCTGCACAGTGCCCGGGTCGAGGGGGGCTCCCGGAACACGATGTTCGGCCGCAATACCTTCTTCGCCCAGGAGGGTCTGCAGTCGGCCGAAGTGGTGGACGCGCCCGGCACCGTCCTGACCAACAACACGGTCTACGGCGGCTGTGGGGAGGCCATCGGGGTCAGTGGTGGCTCGTCAGGCTCCAAGCTGTTCAACAACCTGATCTACCCGCACACTTATTGCGGGAACTCCGAACTCTTCCGAGCCATCGGCGTGACGGAGAGCGCGGCGGCCGGCACCGCCGCCGACTACAACCTGATCACCGGCCGCCACGGAACCACCAGCCCCGTGGCGACGCCCTATCAGTGGGCCGGTACCGGGTACAAGACGCAGGCGGCGTTCACGGCCGCCACCGGCCAGGGCGTGCACGACATCGTCCTGCCGTCGCGCGACGGAGTCGGTGCGAGCGAGAACGGGTCCCCCACCGTCGACTCCGGCGATCCGACGGCGCCGGGCGTGCTGCCGACCGACATCTACGGGCGTCCGACCGCGGACGACCCGCGGGTCCCCAACACCGGTAGGGACGGCGGGTGGATCGACCGCGGTGCGGAGGAGACACAGGACCGCCTGAGCATGGTCTGGTCGTACGTCTCGCAGAACAACTGGGCTCCGGTCGGCACCGAGGTCGGGGTGAACATCACCACGGACAGCAACTGGGAGTCCGCCCTCACGTACCACGTCGACTTCGGTGACGGGACGGCCCCGGTCGTCGGCAAGAAGAACTTCGTCGAGCACGTATACAGCTCCCCGGGCGTGTACGACGTCAAAACGAAGGTGGTCACGGCAGTGGGGCGGGAGGTAGAGGGGTCCACGCGGACGACGAAGGTGACCGCACCCGGCGTGCTGACCGCGGACTTCACCGCCACACCGGTCCTGCCGACCACCATCGACACGGGAAACCGGCTCGCTCCGATGACCGTCCGCATCGACACCCCCGGTGCCACGGTGGCGCCGTGGCGGGTGGGTTCGCAGAAGGTGGACTTCGGCGACGGCACCTCCTCGAGCCGCAAGGGTCTGGAGAAGGTGGAGCACGCCTACAAGACGCCCGGCACGTACAAGGTGACGGTCAGCCTCACGGACGTCCAGGGAGCGCAGTCGACGGTCAGCAAGACCGTGCAGGTCGACTACGCGCCCTCCGGGTACGTGGCCACGGAGCCGCTCCGCCTGCTGGACACCCGGACCACGAACACCCCGATCAAGGGCGGCTCCGCCCGTCCGGTGGCCCTGGTCGGCTGGGGAGTTCCGGACTACGGGCTCAGCCGGAGCGTGAGCGCGGTGGTCCTGAACGTGACGGTCACCGATGCCACGGAGGACACCCACCTCACGGTGTGGCCGTCGGGCCAGTCGCGTCCGGCGACGTCGAACGTGAACATCGCCCGGGGCGCCACCTCGTCCAACACGGTGACCGTGCCCGTGGGCGCCGACGGCAAGATCCAGGCCCAGCTGAACGCGGGCAAGGCCTCCCTGATCGTCGACGTCGTCGGCTACTACCAGCCCAACGTCGGCGAGCGCTTCTCCCCCCTCACCCCGACCCGGGTCACGGACACCCGTACGTCCGGTGGCGCGCTGGGCGGCGGCAAGACCCGCACGGTGAAGGTGGCCGGCGTCAACGGCATCCCGGCGGATGCCGAGGCCGTCGCCCTGAACCTCACCGGTACGGGTGCCACCCAGCCGGCGCACGTGATCGCGTACCCGGATCCGGCGAAGCGTCCGGCGACGTCGAACCTGAACGTGGAGCCGGGCAAGGACAAGTCCAACCAGGCCATCGTCCCGGTCGGCCCGAACGGCACGATCACGCTGTTCACGAACTCAGGCTCGACGCACCTGGTCCTGGACGCGGTGGGTTACTACGGCAAGGACGGCAAGGCGCTCTTCACCCCGGTCGTGCCGAAGCGCCTCGCCGACACCCGCGCCACCGGCAAGGTCGCCCCGGGCGCGACCACCACGGTCTCCGGCCTCCCGGCGAACGCCCTCGGCGCGGTACTGAACGTCACTGCGACCGACTCCACGGGCCCGGGCTTCCTGACCGTGTACGGCTTCGGCGGCAAGCTCCCCGGGGCCAGCAGCCTCAACACGCTGCCCGGTGTCACCGTCCCGAACCACGTCACCACCCCGGTCGGGACCGGCGGCAAGGTCAGCATCTTCAACAGCCACGGCGGCCCCAACCACGTGATCACCGACCTCCTCGGCTACTTCACGCAGGGCTAGCCCCGGCGCAGGCGCAATCCCGTGGGGCAGCTCCGGTGGAGCTGCCCCACGGGCGTTCTTCAGGGCCGGCCGCCCGCCTCGTGGATCTTCTGAAGGGGCTCTCGGACATCGACTCGGCGCCGAGCGGGCCGATGGCGTCGGAGGTCTCCATGAAGTGGACCTCCGTGCACGGGACGTCCGCGTACTGCGGGAGGCGGTAGCGGCGGAAGGCGGCCGTGGTGACCTCCCCGCGCTCGTCCACCCGTACGGTCTCGAAGAGGGTGGCGCCCAGGGCCCGGGCCACGCCCGTGTGGCGGGCGGCGAAGGCCGCTGCTCCAGGCCTGCGCCGAGGCGGGGGCCGACCTGCGGCTCGGCGTGGGCGCGCGGACGGATTCGGCCGAGGGGCTACGCGCGTCACTGTGCCAGGCCCGCTTCGCCCTGACGGCGGCGGACGGGGCGGTCGCGGTCCGCGGCGTCGAGCAGCTGGACACGCTGGCCGAACTGCTGTCGGGGGTCCCGCCGGAGGTGCGCGGGGCGTTCGGGACGCGGACGCTCGGCTCGCTCGGGGACGGGATGCTCCGGGAGACCCTGGAGGTGTTCCTCGCGAACAACTGCTCGTGGACGCGTACGGCGGCGGCGCTGACGGCACGCCCGCAACCTAGTGGCGCGCCGGGCCCGGCAGGCGGGGTCCGGCAGGCCGGGTCCAGGAAGGAACAAAAAGTTCCTCACAGGACAAACAGGTCAAGGGGCGTAGCGTCGTAGGAGCGACCGGAAAACGAAGGGTGCCGCCGATGTCCGTCCCGTCCGTTCCGCCCACCCCGCCGCCCGTCCTCCCCGCCCTCCCCGTCATCGTCGGGTTCGACGGGTCGCCCCGGAGCCTCGCCGCCGCCCGGTGGGCCGCCCGTGAGGCCCTGGCGGCCGGGGCGCCGCTCCGACTGCTCCACGTGGGCCAGGCCTGGCCGAGGATCCAGCCGATCTCCCCGGAGTTCCAGCCCGTGCTCGGCGCGAACGAGTCCGCGGCGAGGGCCGTACTGTCCTCCGTCGTCGCGGAACTCCGCGCCGCCCACCCGGGCCTGGACGTCGAGGCGACCACGGCGGAGGGCGGACCCGGCAACGAGATCCCGCGGGCGGCCGCCGGGTCGAACGCCGGGCTGATCGTGCTCGGCGCGAGCGGCGAGGAACGCCACGTGGTTCCGCTCCTCGGCTCCACCGCGCTGCACGTCGCGGGGCGCGCCGAGGTCCCGGTCGTCCTGGTACGGGAGCCCGCCGAGCGCGCCCCGCACGGACGCGGGGTCGTCGTCGGGGTGGACCCGGATGGCGACTACACCGCGGTCCTCGACTTCGCGTACGCCTGGGCGGCGCGGCACGCCCTCCCGCTGCGCGCGGTGCACGCGGCGCAGACGGGCCCGGCCGCCCCGGAGCCGCTCGAAGCGGCGGTGGCCGCGGCCGGTGCGGCCCACCCGTCGGTGCCGACGCAGTGCGTGACCCGCTCGGGCGACCCGGCGAAGCTCCTGCTGGAGGAGTCCGCCGAGGCCGACCTCCTGGTCGTGGGCCGCCGCCAGCACCGCCCCCTCCACGGCATGGGCCCCACGGACCACGCGGTGGCCCACCACGCCCACAGCCCGGTGGCCCTGATCCCCCACGGCTAGGCCGTCTCCGGGACTTCAGCCGCGCACGAACCGGAGGTCGGCCTCGGGGACCCGCTCCCGGGGGCCGGCCGCGCGGAGCACCACGTCGAGGACGCGCTCCGGATCGGCGGCGTAACAGTTCGAGAACCAGGCCATGTTGGCCTCCACGACCACCACGGCCCCGTCGGCGAAGCCGACGTCGACGGTCACGGCCGTCGGCAGGCCGGCACCCGCCACCGCGAGCAGCCGGGCCGCGAAGGCGCGTACTTCCGCGGCCCGGGGATCCTCGTCCAGCGGGGCGGGGTCCAGCCGTCCGTGGACGGCGTAACGGCTCCCGGCGGCGATCTCCCCGTCCAGCAGGAACAGCCGGTACTCGGCGGCGAAGTCCACCACCCCGGAAACCAGCACCGGGGTGTCGGGCGGCAGTTCGGGCAGCGCGGCGCCGTCCGCGTACACGGCGGCCGGGAAGGACTTCTCGCGCGGCGGTTTCACGAAGGCCGGCTCCCGCAGCACCTCGCGCGCCTCGCCCAGGCTGGTCAGCCGGATGCCGCGCCCGGTGGCCCACTCCGGCAGCCCGGCCAGCCACTCGTCCGGCGGCTCCAGCAGCCCGATCCCGAGCGCCCCGGCCACCCGCGCCCCGGCCGCGGGCCCGCCGCACCAGTACACGCCCCGCCCGGCCAGCCCCCCGACACCGGCGTCGAGCCCCCGCACCTCCATCCCCCGCCGCGCGGCCGCCTCGCCGAGCAGCCCGGCCGTAGTGGTCCGCTGCCCGGGCACCAGGAACACCGCGTCGTCCATACGGCCGCTCACCGCCGGTGGGTTCCTTCGTCCGCGAAGAGGCCGAGGTCGAAGGCGCCGTTGGCGGCGGCCGCGCGGAGCCGCGTCAGGGCCGAGGCCCGCCGGTTTTCCAGGACCGCGCGCAGGGCGGTGTCGACGGTGTCCTGTGTGGTGCTCGTGCCGAGTGCTCGAGCGACGTCGGCGAGCAGCTCGTCGTCGAGTTCGATGACGGTCCGGCTCATGAGCCAACCTCCCTTCGCTGTCGACGCGGATGCTGTCGACACCTCCGAGTGTGTCTCCCGGGGGCCGTGGCGGAAACCCTCACCGCCGCAGCAGCACGATCACCGACCCCCACATCGTCAGCAGGACGTTGCCCAGGGCGTACGGGACCGTCGTCCCCAGGGCCGGGATCTGGCTGCGCGCGCGTTCCGTCAGGGCGCCCAGCGCGGCCGTCGTGGTCTGGGCTCCGGCCAGGGCGCCGAGCAGGATCGGGAGGGGGAGGCGCTGCACGAAGTGCCCGTAGGCGAATCCGGCCAGCAGCGGCACGGTCGTCACCACCGCCCCCCAGAGCAGCAGCGGCCAGCCGGCCTCGCGCAGGCCGGGGACGAAGCTCGGGCCGGCGTTGAGGCCGACGACCGTGACGAACACGCACAGCCCGAGCGTGCCCATCAGCCACTGCGCCGCCGACGGCAGGTTCCCGTACGTCGGGTACTTGCTCCGGATCCAGCCGAAGACCAGCCCCATCAGCAGCGCCCCGGTGGAGGTGGACAGCGACAGCGGGGCACCCGCCGCGTGCAGTGCCGGGATGCCGAGGCAGCCGCCGAGGAAGAGCCCGAGCGCGATCCACACCATGTCCGTCGCGAAGCTGGTCGGCACCGGCTTGCCCAGCTCCGCCGCGGCCGCCTCCACCCGGCTGCGCGGCCCCGTGAGGACCAGGGTGTCGCCCCGTTCCACGGTGCTGTCGAGGCGGACCCGCAGATCGGCACCGGCCCGCCAGTGCTCGTCGACGAAGACGCCCGGCATGAACTCCTCGTGGCGCAGGGTGCGGATGGTGCGCCCGCTGAGGTTCCGGTCGGTGATGACCACGTGCAGGGACTCGGTGCGGTAGGCGAGCAGCTCGAAGTCGTCGGTCTCCATCCCGATGTGCGTGCGCGCGTCGTACGCGACGAGGTCGCCGCGGACCGCGCTGACGGCCAGGACGTCCCCGAGCTCGACCCGGGTGTCCGGGGTGTGCTCCAGGATCTCCCCGGCGCGGCGCAGCCGGGTGATGTAGAGCCGCCGCCCGGCGGCCTTCTGCTCCGCCTCGAAGTCCCCGATCGTGCGCCCCGCGAAGGCCGCCACGTCGACGGCGTACGCGCGCAGCACGTGCTTGTAGTAGCCCTCCCCGGCGTCGGGGTCGTCCTCGGCGGCCTCCAGGTCGGCGGCGAGCACGGCGCTCTCCTCCGCGAGGTCCCGGCGCAGCAGGCGGGGCAGGATCCCGGCGAGGAGCAGCGCGGGCAGGACCGTACCGAGGGGGTACGTGACCGCGTAGGCGACGGCGATCAGATGGGACTGGTCCCGGGCCTCGGCCGCACTGACGCCGGGCAGGTGGGCGATGGCGTCGGAGCCGACGCCGATGACGGCGGACTGGGTGAGGCCGCCGCCGAGCAGCCCTGCCGAGAGGCCGGTGCCGTAGCCGGCGAGCGCGGCGCAGGCCCAGGCGGCGGCGAGTCCGGTGACGCAGACGACGAGGGCGAGGACGACCTGGGGGAGGCCGTCCTTGCGCAGGGCGCGGAAGAACTGCGGGCCGACGTCGTAGCCGAGGGCGAAGAGGAACATGAGGAAGAAGACCGACTTGATCGGACCGTCGATCTCCACCTTGGCCTGGGAGCCGATGACCAGGCCGGCGACCAGGCATCCGGTGACGGCGCCGAGGGCGATGGACTTGTACCGGAGGCGGCCGAGCAGGAAGCCGACGGCGACGGTCAGGAAGATCAGCAGCTCGGGGTAGGGCTGGAAGATCTCCTTCCGGAGCCAGTCCATCCGCGCCTCCTCCCGTGCTCCTCCCGGGCCTCATCGGCCGTCTCGGGAAACGGTATGTGCGGGTATGTCCACCCGCACGTCCAGCACGTCCAGCACGTCGGCTCAGCGGGCGACCCGCTCGGCGAGGTACTCCTCCCAGGTGCGGCGGCCGAGCGCCCGGGCGGGGGCGGCCAGATGGCCGGCGCGCCAGGCGGCCCCGACCTTGCCGGGGATCCGGACGGGCAGGACGGCGCGGCGCTTGCCGGCGGCGTGCAGCCAGTCCTCGGCGAGGCGCGCGGCCGGGTACACGGTCGGGCCGGCGAAGTCGGGCACCCGGCCGGCCGGGGCGCCGAGGGCGAGCTCGACCAGCCGGTCCGCCACTTCGCCCGCATCCACCGGCTGGCAGTCGGTGCCGGACGGCACGAGGACCACCGGGAGCTTGGACAGGGCCCCGAAGGCGAGGTCGAGCAGTCCGGGGAACTGGGTGGCCCGCAGGTTGGTCCAGCCGATCCCCGAGCCGGCGAGCAGCTGCTCGCCCTCCAGCTTGACCTTGTAGTACGGGTACGGGATCCGGTCCACGCCGACGATCGAGATGTTGACGACGTGCTCGACGCCGGCCCGCTTCGCGGCCTCCAGCAGGTGGCGCAAGCCCGGGAGGTCGTTCTTGAAGTGCCGGATGTCGCTCGCGCAGTGGACAACCGTACCGACGCCCGCGAGCGCCGCGTCGAGTGCGGCGCCGGTGGTCAGGTCGCCGGTGCACCAGTCCACCCCGGCGTCGTCCGGCAGCGCGGTCCGGCGGGTGAGCGCGCGGACCGGGCGGCCGGTGCGGCGGACCCGCTCCAGCACCTCGCGGCCGAGCATGCCCGTCGCCCCGGTCACCATGATCGTGTCGTTCTTCATCAGTCCCAGCCTTCCGAAGCCGCTTCCGCTGCCGCCGGCGCCGTCACTGCCGCGGTCGCCGTCACTGATGAAGAACCGACGGGTCAGGCGTTCTGTGACGGCTCTCGGAGCTGAGTTGCGAGGAAGGCGAGTTTGTCCGGGTTCAGAACGAGCCGGACGCCGGTGATCCCGCCCTCGCCGAGCTCCAGCGCCCCGAACGCGGTCAGCTCGCCGTCCGCCCAGCCGGTCACGGCCGGAACGCCGTTCACCTCGGCGAAACCGATCTGCGCGGCGTTGACCCACCGGGAGAAGAGGCCGATCAGGAAACGGGCCGCGTTGTCCCGCCCGGCCACCGGCCGGCTCGCCGCACTCGCCTTGCCGCCGCCGTCCGACCAGACGACCACCTGGTCGGCGAGCAGCTGTTCCAACTGGGCCATCGCACCCTCGGACGCGGCGGCCAGGAACCGGGCCAGCAGCTCGTCGTCCTGCTCCCGCGAGCTGGTGAACCGCGGCCGGCCGTCGGCGAGGTGCTGCTTGGCCCGGCGGTAGAGCTGGCGCGCGTTGGCCTCCGAGCAGTCCAGCACGCCCGCGACGTCCCGGTGGCTGTAGTCGAACGCGTCGCGCAGCACCACGGCGGCCCGCTCGGGCGGCGACAGCTGCTCCATCATCGTCAGCACGGCGAAGGACACCGAGTCGCGCTGCTCGGCCGTCTCCATGGGCCCCAGCACCCCGGCACCGGTCCCCACCGGCTCCGGGATCCAGGGCCCGAAGTACTCCTCGCGCTGCACCCGGGCGGAGGTGAGCCGGTTCAGGCACAGGTTGGTGAGCACCTTGGCCAGCCACGCGCCCGGCGCGGCCACCTGGCCGGGCTCGACCCCGTGCCAGCGCAGGTACGCGTCCTGTACGGCGTCCTCGGCCTCGGCCGCCGAGCCGAGCATCCGGTACGCGAGTGAGAACAGCCGTGATCGATGGGTCTCGAACTCCTCTGCCGTGTCCATGGCCCCACGCTAAGTCAGCGGTCGCTCCGCTCCGCGAGCAGGTCGAGCACCTGTCGCGGTGTCCAGTTGCCGGTCGCGCCCGGGCAGGCGGACAGGTACTCGGCGATCTCCTGCTCCCGCCACGGCCCCGACTCCAGCAGTCCGCCCGCCAGGTGCCGCAGGTACGCCGCGGAGGGCATGAGCGGCTCGACGTCCCGGAGGGACCAGGGGGCGGTGAAGGTCAGCACGGGGATGCCGTCGACCGTCCCCGGGCAGATCAGGGTCTCGTACCGCCCGCTGCCCGACGCGTCGCGGCCGTCGCGCAGCACGGTGCCGAGGTCGAGGTCCGTTCCCGGTTCCCGGTACATCTCCTGCGCGGCGATGTCCGACACCTGGCCCACGGTCAGGAGGTGGGCGCGCCCCAGCACGCGACCGGGCGCCGAAGGATCGTAGAAGCCCCTGCCCCCGGTCCACACCGGGGACTCGGTGGCGAAGTAGAGGCATCCGTCGAGCTGGACGGCGATCGACCGCTCCGGCGCCCGTCGGTCCCGGCAGCCGGGATACGAGCGCATCGCGCCGGGCGGCGTCCCGCCGGCGATGTAGGCGTCCAGCCGGTCCCTGCGCATGTTGGAGCCGTACGCGGCGTACCAGACCCGTCCGTCGCCGCTCGTGGTCTCGGCGCCGAGCGGGACGGCGGTGTGGACGACCATGCGGTTCCTCGTCTGCGGACGGACGGGAGGAGAAAGTCGAAGAGCCCCGCTGCAAGCAGCGGGGCTCTTCGACTTATTGCCCGGTGAGAGCAATGGCGGAGGATACGAGATTCGAACTCGTGAGGGGTTGCCCCCAACACGCTTTCCAAATGTTCGTACGCCCGTCCGGCGGGGGCCGTATCCGTTCTGACCTGGGCAGGGACCTGACCCAGAGGGTTCGCCGGATGGCCCTGGACGGGTACGAACGAGACCGGAACTGAGACCGGTCTCGGGCCCGGGGCCAGCTCAGGGGCTGGTGCCGTGGCGGACCACGACGTCAGCCGAGAAGCCGGCGTGCCTCAGCGGCGCGGCGGCCTCGATCATGCCGCCAAGTGCGGTGTTCGCCACCCTGAGCTGTGGGAGAAGGCTCGGGCTGCAGGCTCCGGGTGAGGTGCACAGTGTGGGGGCATTTCGTCCGGCTGATTCTCGGGCTGCAGCGCTGACCTGGGGCTCCTGGCCGGCCTACTGGGGCATGACGCCGTGGATGCGGGAGAGCGTGAAGATGCGTTCGGCTTCGCGCAGGTGGCACCAGGCTTCCAGGTAGGGCGGGTCGAGTTCCAGGCTGCTCAGGGTGCGGACGGTGCGACTGCCCGAGGTCGCGACGTACTCGACGGTGATGGCGGTGCCGGCGTCGATGGCTCGGGCGAGCTGGCGGACATCGCTGTACGAAAGGTGCTTCGCGTATCCGGCGACGATTTCCTCGGTGTCCGTCCCGAAGGGGACTCCGCTGCCGAAGGGGTCGGGTTCCGGCACGGTCGGTGGTGCGGCCAGCAGCCGGACAGCCAGCTCATCGAGGTCGGCGCCGCCCGGGACCTTCGACGTACGAATGGCCGCGCTTCGGGTGCCACGCTTGTCGTTGGTCTGCCGAGGGGCCGGAACAGGAGCGGCCGCCCGCTGGGGCCGGAGCTTCTCGACGCGTACGGTTCCCCCGGCCGTTTCGGCGACGGGGGCGTAGCCCTCGGCGCGGAGCGCTGCGAGGGTTGTGTCGAGCGAGCTACGACTGACCAGAACAGTTGGCGCGAGCTGGCGCAGGCCGAGCTTGGAGAGCCCCCGGTGGGCGGCGAGTTCGGCCAGGAGCGCCGGCTCCTCGCCGTGGAGGACGCAGGCGGCCGGGGCGATGCGCACGCGTCCGTGGCCCCGCGCGGTGTCGGCGATGAGATAGGACAGCGGCTGGGGCAGGGGCCCGGCTGCGATGGCGGCCAGATCGGCTGCGATGTCCCTCGGGGCGCGGCCGGCGTCCAGGGCCCGTCGGATGCTGCCGGAGCTGAACCGCCACACCGAGGCCGTGCCACTGGTTTCCCGGTCAGCGGTGGCATCGAGGACCACGGCGACCCGCGCGGCCGGTGTGCCGGCGACGACGGCGGTGAGGTCGCCGCCGATCCGGGCGGTTTCGGCGGCCGGGGGCAGCAGTCGTCGGCAGGTGGCGGTCAGTCCTTCCGCGTCGTAGGCGAGCAGATGGACGCCCAGAGCCGACAGGGCGCCTCGGGCGATCACTCCGAACATTTCGGCCTCGCGGATCACCGTGGCGAACGGGGTGATGTCCGTAGGTGAGGTGTCGGCGAGCGGGCGGTGCCAGGCCACCGTCGGTCCGAGATCGGAAACGTCCTTCACACCCTGACCGGCCGGGAGCTGTGCCGCTGCGGCAAACAGCCCGTCGCGGGCCTGACGGCAGCCGTTACAGGGCGGCGCTCCCGCGAGGGCTGGTAGCGCCTTGTTGTCCTCGTCGCGTGCCCGGGTGGGGGTGAGCGGCAGTTCGCGCCATGCCTGGAGCAGCGTGGCAAGCCGCTCCGCGGGCTCCTGTTCCGCCCAGACGTCATAGGCCTCGGTCGGTGCCACGCGGTCGCCGACCCGGGCCAGCAGCCCGGCCGCGTACGCGACCTCCAGGGTGATGCGGACCACGGCATCGTCGGCATGGGCGGCCTTGCCGATTCGGGCCAGTTCACGCGCGCCGATCCCACCGGACTTGAGTCTGGCGGGCGGAGCCGCGGAACAGGCCGAGAGGACCGAGGCGGCCTGGGCCAACAACGCCGCAGCCGAGGCTGCGGCCTCCCGCTCTACTTCGGCGGGGGTGATGGACACCAGCTGAGGGGACGGTGGAAGCGGGGTGAAGGGGGCGCGCCAAGTGGGCCCGCGCAACGCCAGCGCGACTTCGACGGGCATGCGCGCGGCACCGTATCGGCGGCGGTCCTGGATCAGCAGGCCCCGGTCGAGTGCCCACCGCGCCCCCGGTTCGAGGACGGGGCCAGGGGTCCCGAACACGATGGCCTGCGGCTGCCTCGGCGCAGACCCTGCCCGGTGGGCCAGCAGCTTCTGTGTGACCGCGGGCGCTCGTGCCACCACTTCGGCAATGACTTCGGGGTCGCTGTGGTGCGCGACGAGCGCCGCCATACGCTGCTGCTTGGTGCCGGGCGGCTTGATGCCCAGCGCCGCCAACATGCCGCGCAGCTCGTCGGAGGTCATGTCCGCCAGCAGCTCCGCAATTGGTGCGTCCAGGCCGAGCGGCGCGTCCCATGCCGCCCGCAACGGTGCCGCCGTGTGGAGCCTTCCGTTGTGGTCCGGCCAAACCAGCGCGTGCTCGGCCAGAGTCTCCAGGACCGCTCCCAGTGCGAGACCGGCCTCGCCTGCCGTCGCTCCCAGCAGCTTCGCCAGGGCCTTGCGCGACGCGGTCGTCCCGAGCGCCGCCACGGCCTCGGCCACCTGCAAGTCGGGCAGGGTGAGCAGGGGCAGCGCTAGTGCCACCGACCCCGGCCGCTGAAGTCGGTCCGCCAGCTCCCCTACCGAGCGGGGCTCCGGAGGGGACGCGGTGTCGTTCCGTGTCGCGAGCACACGTGCCAGGCGCGGGCCGTCGAGACCGCTCAGCCAGGCTGTCAGCGCTGATCCGGACGTCATCGAAACCTCTCCTCCGGCCAGGAAACGGGCCGTGGCCGGACCTCGGCCAGTCCGGCACCGGGCTCAAGGATGGCCCATCCGGTGGGTGTGGACGTCTCGCGGGGTGAAAGATCCCCGCCCACGGGTGACATCGAGCCGCGGACGTCCTGCCCACCCTGACGCCGGGCGGGTTCGTCAGGGTGACAGGTCCTCCAACGAGCGCGGTCCGCGGACTGCGACTGCCGGTCTTCAGGCATGGACCCGTGGACCACAGCGTGGAGGAGCCGATTATGAGCACTGCCCCGAATCTGCCGCTCCCGCCGCGCAGACCTGAGGAGCCTCATCCGCTCCGGACGATCCGGGAGATCCGGGAGTCTCTGCCCGAGCGGCAGCTCGGGCACTTCGATGCCGAGCTCGCCGACACCGACATCGATGCTCTGCCCGACATGCTTCACCGCTGGGCGACGCTGGGCAGCGACGGGTTTCTCGATCGGCTCACGGCGGCTCCGTTCGAGGGGTTGGAGTTCGGGCAGCGGTCCTACGACGACGAGGCGGACGGCGGGTGATCTATCTACTCGACACCAACGTGGTCGCAGAGGTCACCACCCGGCCGAAGCCTGCCCCGGCTGTTGTCGCCTGGGCCCGGTCGGTTCCGGCTCCTGCCTTCTACCTGAGCGTCATCACGGTCGCGGAGATCGAAGCGGGCATTGAGGGAACACCTGATCCGGTGCGGCGTACCGTTTTCGAGCTGGCGCTCATGGACATCCGTGATCAGTACCGCGACCGGATCGCCGCCGTTGGAGAGCCATCGAGGCCGGGATCTGGCGGATCGCCCGGTTATGCGGCAAATAAATGAGACTGGAACTGAGACCATGGAACGCAAAGAGCCCCACCGCAAGCGGTGGGGCTCTTCAACGTATTGCCCGGTGAGAGCAATGGCGGAGGATACGAGATTCGAACTCGTGAGGGGTTGCCCCCAACACGCTTTCCAAGCGTGCGCCCTAGGCCACTAGGCGAATCCTCCGCGGCAAACAATACAAGACGTTGAGGGGTGCTCGCGAACGTGATCGTCGGGCGGGCCCGGACGGGGGTCCGGGTCCGGGTCCGGGTCGGGGTCCGGTCGGGGTGCGGGTCGATTTCGGGGCCCTCCATCCGCTAGGGTGGGGCCCAGCCCCTCACGTGGCGCTATCTCACCCAACTCCCCCAGGGCCGGAAGGCAGCAAGGGTAAGTGGGCTCTGGTGGGTGCGTGGGGGGCGCTTTGCGTTCCGGGACGGGTCGGGCCGGCCGGGCCGCCGGGCGGAGCCACGCGCGGACCGCGGCAGGCCGGGTGGGTCTGCGGGCCACCGTTGTCGGTGGGCCCGGATAACCTCGTAGACGTGTCGTCCCTTGCGCTGTACCGCCGCTACCGCCCCGAGTCGTTCGCCGAGGTCATCGGGCAGGAGCATGTCACTGACCCGCTGATGCAGGCCCTGCGCAACAACCGGGTCAATCACGCGTACCTGTTCAGCGGGCCGCGAGGCTGTGGCAAGACCACCAGCGCGCGCATCCTCGCCCGCTGCCTGAACTGTGAGCAAGGCCCCACGCCCACCCCCTGCGGGGAGTGCCAGTCCTGCAAGGACCTCGCGCGCAACGGGCCGGGATCCATCGACGTCATCGAGATCGACGCGGCCTCGCACGGTGGTGTGGACGACGCCCGTGACCTGCGCGAGAAGGCCTTCTTCGGGCCCGCCTCCAGCCGGTACAAGATCTACATCATCGACGAGGCGCACATGGTCACCCCGGCGGGCTTCAACGCCCTGCTGAAGGTGGTCGAGGAGCCGCCGGAGCACCTCAAGTTCATCTTCGCCACGACCGAGCCCGAGAAGGTCATCGGCACCATCCGGTCCCGGACGCACCACTACCCCTTCCGGCTCGTGCCCCCCGGCACCCTGCGGGACTACCTCGGCGAGGTCTGCGGCCGCGAGGGCGCCCACGTCGAGGAGGGCGTGCTGCCGCTCGTCGTGCGCGCCGGAGCCGGATCCGTCCGTGACTCCATGTCCGTCATGGACCAGCTCCTGGCCGGCGCCACCGAGCAGGGTGTGACGTACGCCATGGCCACCTCGCTCCTCGGGTACACCGACGGGACCCTCCTCGACGCCGTCGTGGACGCCTTCGCCGCCGGGGACGGGGCCGCGGCCTTCGAGATCGTGGACCGGGTGGTGGAGGGCGGCAACGACCCGCGCCGCTTCGTCGCCGACCTGCTGGAGCGGCTGCGCGACCTGGTGATCCTCGCCGCCGTGCCCGACGCCCGGGAGAAGGGGCTGATCGACGCTCCCAACGACGTGGTCGAGCGGATGCAGGCCCAGGCCTCCGTCTTCGGGGCCGCCGAGCTGTCCCGGGCCGCCGATCTGGTCAACACGGGGCTCACGGAGATGCGCGGAGCCACCTCGCCCCGGCTGCAGCTGGAGCTGATCTGCGCCCGCGTGCTGTTGCCCGCCGCCTTCGACGACGAGCGTTCCGTGCAGGCGCGGCTCGACCGGCTGGAGCGCGGCGGCGCTGCCTCCGCCGCTGCCGCCGCGGCCTTCGCCCCGGCCCCCGCCATGGGCTACGTGCCCGGGCCGGAGGCCCACGCGATGGCCCCCGCGTCGGTACGGCCCCCCGCGCCGCAGGCTCCGGCGCAGCAGGCCCCCGTGCACCAGGCCCCGGCCCCCGTGCACCAGGCCCCCGCTCCGGCCCCCGTGGCTCCGCCCGAGCCGGTGGCCCCGGCCGCCGCTCCTCCGGCCGCAGCCCCCGCGCCCGGTGCCTGGCCCGGTGCGGCCACCCCCGGCGCCCCCGCGGCACCGGCACCGGCTCCGGCTCCGGCTCCGGCCGCCGGTGCCTGGCCCGGCGCCGCGCAGCCCGGCGGCGGCGCCCCCGGTGCCTGGCCCGGCGCGGCCACGCCCGGTGCCCCGGCGGCTCCCGCAGCCGCCCCGACGGCACCTGCCCAGGCCCCCGCGGCCCCGCCCGCCACCGCGCCCGCAGCGCCGGCCGCCGGCGCCGGGCAGATCCAGGCCATGTGGCCGGCCGTCCTGGACGCCGTGAAGAACCGCCGTCGCTTCACCTGGATCCTGCTCAGCCAGAACGCCCAGGTGGCCGGCTTCGACGGCACCACCCTCCAGCTCGGCTTCCCCAACGCCGGAGCCCGCGACAACTTCGCGAGCAGCGGCAGCGAGGACGTGCTCAAGGCGGTGCTCGCCGAGCAGTTCCAGGTCACCTGGAAGATCGAGGCCGTGGTCGGCGGGGGAGCCCAGCCCTTGGCCCCTGTGTCGGGGTCCTCGTACGGCGCTCCGGCCGCGCCCGCCTACAACCAGCCGCCGGCCCAGCAGGCACCGCAGCAGAACCAGCAGGCGTACCAGCAGCCCCAGCAGGCACAGCAGCCCCAGCAGGGGTACCAACAGCAGCCGCAGCAGTCCCAGCCGCCGCAGCAGCAGTCGTACCAGCAGCAGCAGTCCCAGCAATCCCAGCAGTCCCAGCAGCACCAGCCGACCCACCACGCGCCCCCGCCGGTCGCCCCCGAGGACGACGTCGCGGAGGCCGACGACCCGGACCTCGTCGACACCGCACTGAGCGGACACGACCTGATCGTGCGCGAGCTCGGAGCCACCGTTGTAGAGGAATATACGAACGAATAGGGGGTCCGGCTTGGGTGCCCGCACGAAGGGCACCCGTGAACGCGGGCTAGTCTTCATGGCGTGAAGGTCCTCGTCATCGGCGGCGGCGCCCGCGAACATGCCCTGTGCCGCTCTCTGTCCCTCGATTCCGACGTCAACGCGCTGTACTGCGCTCCCGGCAACGCCGGCATCGCCGAGGTGGCCGAGCTCCGCCCCGTCGACCCGCTCGACGGCGAAGCCGTCGCCCGCCTCGCCACCGAGCTCCGCGCCGACCTGGTCGTCGTCGGCCCGGAGGCCCCGCTCGTCGCCGGAGTCGCCGACGCCGTGCGCGCGGTGGGCATCCCCGTCTTCGGCCCGTCCGGCGAAGCCGCGCAGCTGGAGGGTTCCAAGGCCTTCGCCAAGGACGTGATGGCCGCCGCGGGAGTCCCGACGGCCCGCAGCTACGTGTGTACCACCCCCGAAGAGGTGGACGAGGCCCTCGACGCCTTCGGCGCCCCGTACGTGGTCAAGGACGACGGCCTCGCCGCCGGCAAGGGCGTCGTGGTCACCGACGACCGGGCCGCCGCCCGCGCCCACGCGCTGGGCTGCGACCGCGTGGTCATCGAGGAGTTCCTCGACGGTCCCGAGGTCTCCCTCTTCGCCATCACCGACGGCGTCACCGTGCTGCCGCTCCAGCCCGCGCAGGACTTCAAGCGCGCGCTCGACGGCGACGCCGGCCCCAACACCGGCGGCATGGGCGCGTACTCGCCCCTCCCCTGGGCCGACCCGAAGCTCGTCGACGAGGTCATGGCCTCCGTCCTGCAGCCCACCGTGGACGAACTGCGCCACCGCGGCACGCCCTTCTCCGGGCTGCTCTACGCCGGCCTCGCGATCACCTCGCGCGGGACGCGGGTCATCGAGTTCAACGCCCGCTTCGGCGACCCCGAGACCCAGGTGGTCCTGGCCCGGCTGCGCACCCCGCTCGCGAGCGTGCTGCTGGGCTCCGCCAACGGCACCCTGGACACCCTGCCCCCGCTCAGCTGGCGCGAGGACGCGGCCGTCACCGTGGTCATCGCCTCGCACAACTACCCGGAGACCCCGCGCACCGGGGACCCCATCACGGGCCTGGCCGAGGTGGCCGAGCTGGACGCCCCGTACGCGTACGTCCTGCACGCCGGGACCCGGACCGAGGGCGACGCCGTCGTCAGCGCGGGTGGACGCGTGCTGTCGGTGACCGCGACCGGTTCCGATCTGGCGGAGGCCCGGGACAGGGCGTATAAGGCGGTCGCGCGGATCGGGCTCGACGGTTCGCAGTACCGCACGGACATCGCGGCGAAGGCCGCAGACCAGCGCTGAACGCCGCTGATCAGCGGGATTTCACGGAAGCGGGCCCGGTGCGCACTCGGTGCGGCCGGGCCCGCGTGCGTGCTCGCGTGCGAGTGCATCCGGCCGCGTTCGAACGCACCCAGCTTTACCCAAAGCCATTCCATCGGGTGATCGTCGCCCGGTCTGCCTGACGGCCGCCCGCGTCCCAACTATGGTGCGGCGCAAGCATTCCGGCTCTCATTCCGGCACATGGCCCACCGGCATTGCGATGTCAGTGGCTGGTGTCACAGTGGGGGAGTGAGCAACGCCGTCGCATGGCAGAGGGGGTGAGGTCCGGCCGTGTCCGGAACCGGTTCGATCGCTGAAGTGGGTACGCCGTCCGCGCGTTCCCGTGCCTTGGCCGTGCTGCGTGTGCGCAGCAGGGCGCTGGCCGTCGGGCTGCTGCCCGCCGCCGTGGCCGTGGTGCTGGTGAGCGCCCGTACGACGGGCCGGCTCGCCAGTGACCCCTGGCCCGCCGTGACCCTCGCCGTGTGCGCCGTCGCCGCCTTCGTCCTGCTCGTCGGCGGGATCTTCGCCGCCGTCGTGCTGCGGGCGAGCCCCGCCATGACCCCGACCGTGCCGCTGTCGGAGTCCGCCGCCCCCGATCTCTACCGGCTCGTGCGGGACCTGGCGGACCGGATGGACGTTCCGGCGCCCTCCGCGATAGCCCTGACCCCCGACTGCGACAGCTGGCTGGAGGACCGCACGCACGCGGCGCACCGCCGTGCCCGCGGCCGCACGGCCATATCCGGTGGGGCCGCCGGAGCAGGCGGTCCGGAGTCCGAGCCCGGCGCCGCCCCGGTGCTGGTGATCGGCTCGCCGTTCCTGTGGTGGATGAGGGTCGCCGAGCTCCGGGCCGTCCTTGCGCCCGTCGTCGCCGGTACCGGCCCCTCCGCGCACCCGGACATAGCCGACGCGCGTGGATTCGTACGGGGCCTGGACGCCGCGGTGGACGTGGGCGGCCGGCGCTTCCTCGGCTGGATCGCCGCCCCCGCCCGGCTGCTGCTGCGGCTGTGCCGGGTGGACGCCGCCGAGATGGAGCGCGGGGTCGCCGCCGCCGCGTCGGACCGTGCACAGGGTGTGGACTACGCGCTGCGCATCGTCGCCCAGGAGCAGGTCGGGCTGGCGTACGCCGGCTGGGACCGGCTGCTGACCCGCGTCGCCCTGCCCGCCTGGAGGATGGGCCGCTGGCCGGCGCACCTGGACGCGGGCGTCGTCTCCGCACTGACCGAGCTGTCCCGGCGCGACCGGCTGGCCGACGGGTTCACCTCGCGCCTGGGCGAGCGCCCGGCGTGCGATCTGCTGGACCAGCCGGGTGCGGTGGACGAGGCCGCCTCGCTGCTGGCGGCGCGGCTGTTCCACGGCGGACCGGCCGACGCCGGTCCGGACTGGTCGCCGGTGGACTGGGCGGCCTATCCGGAGGAGGTCGTCGACCGCAAGTGGCGCACGGAGGCGGCCCGCCTGCTGGCCGCCCTGGACGCGCTGTCGGCTCCGTCGGTGCCCGCCGCCTCCACGGTGGAGCGGGTGCTGACCTACCTCGCGGCCGCCGATGCCGACGCCCTGGCGGGCCGGCTGAGCGGTGATCTGGCGCGGGAGGCCGTCCCCGCCGTGGCGGCCGCCGCCGCGGGCCGTGGGGCCGACGCGCTGCCGCTGTTCCCGCTGGAGGCTCCGCGCAGCGGGCGGGACCTGCTGGCGGACCACGTCGTGGCGCTGGTGTGCTGCGCCGCGGTCGACTCCGCGGGAGGCGAGCCCGGGCTGGACTGGCTGGACGGGCCGGTCCTGCTGGTGGCCGGGGTGCGGCGGGCCGATCTCGCCGGACCGGTGCTGTCGCTCGTGGAGGACCGGGACCCCGGCCCGCTCCGGGACTGGCTCGCGGAGGTCGGCGTACGTCCGGAGAAGCCGGTCCGCCTGGTCTAGCCCCTCGGGCCTCCCTGACCCCTCGGGCCTCCCTGACCCCTCGGGCCTCCCTGGCCCCTCCGGTCCCCCGGCCGGGCTCCGTCGGGATCCCCGTTGAAGTTTTCGCGACGAACGGTGACGGAGTGCGTGCGTTATGTGATGTGCTGGGGATCGGTCGCGGCGTTCGGGGGAGCGAGGGAGGGGAGCAGCGGTATGGGTGCGGAGCAGATCAGGCGTTGGGAGTCGGGTGCGCTCGCGCACGCGGTGACCGATCCCTTCGGCCAGGGCCCCCTGCCGTGGTTCCGGGGGAGCGAGCTCTACTACGACGACAACGGACAGGTCGTGCCCTGGTACGTGGATCCGGCCGTAGCCGCCGGTCCGGGGCAGCAGATCCCCCGCGCCCGCGGCGCGGGCGGCCCCCGCACCGCCGACGACGTGCACCGGCAGATCAAGGGGTTCGCCTCCACCGGAGCCGTCACGCCCGGTGAGGCCATCGACTTCCACATCACGGTGGATCCGCCCCAGCAGTTCTCCGTGGACGTCTACCGCATCGGGCACTACGGCGGCGACGGCGCCTCCAAGATCACCACCAGTCCCCGGCTCTCCGGCATCGTCCAGCCCGCACCCCTGACCGCCGACCGCACCGTCTCCTGCCACCACTGGTGGCTGTCCTGGCGGCTCCAGGTCCCCTCGTACTGGAGCATCGGCGCCTACGTGGCGGTCCTGACGACCGCCGACGGATACCGCTCGCACATCCCCTTCACGGTGCGCGACGACCACCCGGCCGATCTGCTGCTCCTGCTGCCCGACATCACCTGGCAGGCCTACAACCTCTACCCGGAGGACGGCAGAACGGGCGCGAGCCTCTACCACGCCTGGGACGAGGAGGGCCGGCTGCTCGGCGAGCGCGACGCCGCCATCACCGTCTCCTTCGACCGCCCCTACGCCGGCGCGGGCCTGCCCCTGCACGTGGGCCACGCCTACGACTTCATCCGCTGGGCCGAGCGCTACGGCTACGACCTCGCCTACGCCGACGCCCGCGACCTGCACGCCGGCCGCGTGGACCCCACCCGCTACCGGGGCCTGGTCTTCCCCGGCCACGACGAGTACTGGTCCGGCCCGATGCGCCGCACCGTCGAGCGCGCCCGCGACCACGGGACCTCGCTCGTCTTCCTCTCCGCCAACACCATGTACTGGCAGGTCGAGCTCTCCCCCTCGCCCTCCGGAGTCGACGACCGGCTCCTCACCTGCCGAAAACGCCGCGGCCCGGGCCGCCCCAGCCTCTGGCGCGAGGTGGACCGCCCGGAGCAGCAGCTGCTCGGCATCCAGTACGCGGGACGGGTCCCCGAGCCCGCTCCGCTCATCGTGCGCAATGCCACGCACTGGCTCTGGGACTCCACCGGAGCCGCCGAGAACGACGAACTGCCCGGCCTGGTCGCGGGCGAGGCCGACCGGTACTTCCCGCGCACGCAGCTCCCCGAGCACCGGAGCCGGATCCTGCTCGCGCACTCCCCGTACGAGGACGGCGACGGCCACCGCCGCCACCAGGAGACCTCCCTCTACCGATCCCCCAGCGGCGCGCTGGTCTTCGCGTCCGGCACCTTCGCCTGGTCCCCGGCCCTCGACCGCCCCGGGCACGTGGACGAGCGGGTCCAGCGGGCCACCGCCAATCTCCTCGACCGCATCTGCAAGAGGGACTGACCGCGGGACCTGCGGACCCGTTGTCCGCGGTCGTGGTCAGGTGCGGGAGAATGGGCCGCGCGCTCGTACAGAACCACAGGGAGACTCCGTGCCCGGATTCGTCGAAAAGCCCGAGCCGGTCCAGGTGCCCGGCCTCGTCCACCTCCACACCGGCAAGGTCCGCGACCTCTACCGGGACGAGGACGGCAACCTCGTCATGGTCGCCAGCGACCGCATCTCCGCCGCCGACTGGGTGCTGCCCACCGAGATCCCGGACAAGGGCCGGATCCTGACCCAGCTCTCCCTGTGGTGGTTCGACCAGCTCGCGGACCTCGTCCCGAACCACGTCATCAGCACCGAGCTGCCCGCCGGCGCCCCCGCCGACTGGGCCGGCCGCGCCCTGGTCTGCCGGAACCTCGACATGGTCCCCGTCGAGTGCGTGGCCCGCGGCTACCTGACCGGCTCGGGCCTCGCCGAGTACGTGAAGACCCGTACGGTCTGCGGACTGGCCCTGCCCGAGGGCCTGGTCGACGGTTCCGAGCTGCCCGCCCCGATCTTCACCCCGGCCGCCAAGGCCGAGGTCGGCGAGCACGACGAGAACGTCTCCTACGAGGAGGTGGCGCGCACCCAGGGCGCCGAGACGGCCGCCCTGCTGCGCCAGACCACCCTCGCCGTGTACGGCCGGGCCCGGGACATCGCCCGTGACCGCGGGATCATCCTGGCGGACACCAAGTTCGAGTTCGGCTTCGACAAGGACGGCAACCTGGTCGCCGCCGACGAGGTGCTGACCCCGGACTCCTCGCGCTTCTGGCCGGCCGACCTGTGGGAGCCGGGCCACGGCCAGCCGTCCTTCGACAAGCAGTACGTCCGCGACTGGCTGTCCTCCCCGGCCTCCGGCTGGGACTCCAAGGGCGAACTCCCGCCGCCCGCCCTCCCGCAGGAGGTCGTGGAGCAGACCCGCTCCCGCTACGTCGAGGCCTACGAGCGCCTCACCGGCCAGACCTGGGCCTGAGGCGAGAACGGCGAAGGGGCCCCGGAAACGGGGCCCCTTCGCCGTTCGGCCCGGGTCCGGAAACGAAAGAAGCCCCGGTCCGAGGACCGGGGCTTCTTCACTGCTGAGCGGACAACGCGACTCGAACGCGCGACATCCACCTTGGCAAGGTGGTGCTCTACCAACTGAGCTATGTCCGCAGGTGCGCCGTAGCGCGAGAACTACTATACCCAACCCCGGGCCCGTGCGAGACGCACCGCCGTGTGCCGGTTCTCGGCGCCCAGCTTGGTGGCCGCCGAGGACAGGTAGTTCCGCACCGTCCCCGGGGACAGCGAGGCCCGCTCCGCGATCTCCGCGATCGGCGCCCCGTCCCCCGCCAGTTCCAGCACCTCGGCCTCGCGGGCGGTCAGCGGGGAGTCGCCCGCGCTGATCGCGTCGGCCGCCAACTCCGGGTCCACGTAACGGCCTCCGGCGTGCACGGTACGGATCAGCTCGGCCAGCCGCTGCGCCGAAACGGTCTTCGGCGCGAAGGCCCGTACGCCCGCGGCGAGGGCCCGCTTCAGGTGTCCGGGCCGCCCGTGACTGGTCACGATCATGGTCTTGCAGTCGGGGAGTTCGGCCCGCAGGGATGTGGCCACGCTCACACCGTCGGCCCCCGGCATCTGCAGGTCCAGCACCGCCACGTCCGGCCGGTGGGCCCGCGCCATCGCGAGGGCCTCCGGCCCCGAGGCGGCCTCGGCGACGACCAGCAGATCGTCCTCCAGCCCCAGCAGCGCGGCCAGCGCGCCCCGGATCAGGTGCTCGTCGTCGGCCAGCAGTACGCGTACGGGGCTCATGCCTGCGCCTCCAGTTCTCGGATCGGACCGGCCGCCGGGCCGGGAATCTGCGCCCGCAGCCGGAACCGGCCGCCGTCCACCGGGCCGGCCTCCAGCGTGCCGTCCAGCACCGCGAGCCGTTCGCGCAGACCCGCGAGCCCCGAGCCCGGCGGCCCGGCCGGGGCCTTGGGGGCCCCGTCGTTCTCCACGACCAGCGTGAGCGCGCCCGAGGGACCGGCCGTCAGCCGGATCACGCAGCTGCGGGCGTCGCCGTGCCGCAGCACGTTCGTCGTCGCCTCGCGCACCACCCAGCCGAGCGCCGACTGGGCCTCGGCGGGCAGCTCGCGGCCCTGCTCGTACTCGACGAGGCAGTCCATCCCGGCCGCGTGCAGGACCCCGCGCGCGCCTTCCAGCTCCACCGCGAGATTGGCCTCGCGATAGCCGCGGACCACGTCGCGGACCTCCTTCTGGGACTCCCGGGCGATCCGCTGCACCTCGACCATCTGGTCGACGGCCTCGGGGCGTTCGCGCCGCGCGAGCTGCACGGCCAGCTCGCTCTTGAGGGCGATCACCGCCAGGTTGCGTCCCATCACGTCGTGCAGGTCCCGGCCGAACCGCAGCCGCTCCTCGGCCACCGCGAGCTGCGCCTGGACCTCGCGGGCCCGGTCCAGCTCGTACACGGTGTCGAGCAGCCAGCCGGAGAACCCGCAGGCCGAGCAGATCAGGGCGCAGGTCAGCAGCACCCCGACGGCCAGCCCCGCGGACTCGGCGGCCGGGAGGCCGAAGGCGAGGTACGCGAGGCCGGCGAAGGCGGCCGCGGCCGGGGCCACGTAGCGCATCTGCCGGACCTTGCGCAGGCACAGGACGAGCGTGCCGCCGGCGAAGCAGGTCATGCCGGCGACGAGGGCCGGGGCCGCCGCCGGGTCGCCGGTGAGGCCGGCCGCGCGCATGCCGAGCACTCCCAGGGCGGTGGCGGCGGTCAGGACGGTGACGAAGACCGCGAGCCGCACCGGGCGCTCGCGCCGGCCCAGGATCCAGTCGAGCGACCGGGAGGAGAGGAAGCCGACGAGCACGGAGTGCGCGACGACCGTCAGGAAGAGGACGGCCGGCACCCACGCCGAGCCCTTTCCGGTCCCCGACCCGAGCGCGGCCAGTCCGATCGACATGATCTCGAGGACCACGAAGAAGTGGAACGACCAGCGCGTGTACAGCTCGACCTTCCCCGCGCTGCTGCGGTTCTTCCACCAGCCGCTGAGTTTCATGGCCCCAGTCTCGCGGGCTCCGGGCCGGGGAGGCCATGACACCTGTCATGGATCTCGGAGCCGTGCTCTCGAAGCCGTGCTCTCGAAGCCGTGACATCGAATAGCTGGGCATACGACAAAGGCCCCGGTCATTGACCGGGGCCTTCATACGCTGAGCGGACGACGCGACTCGAACGCGCGACATCCACCTTGGCAAGGTGGTGCTCTACCAACTGAGCTACGTCCGCATGCCTCTCACGACAAACTGCCGTGCGATGCGTGCATCACTCTACCTGATCCACAACCGTGGTCGGTAAAGCGAGCAGAGCGGGTGACAGGGATCGCACACTGCGCCTTCCTCCTGGAAGGAGGATGTTCTGCTACTGAACTACACCCGCACGACTTCGGGGTCCGGCCTGTCGGCCGCGCCCCTTGGCGTGATCCACACACTAGCGGACCGGTGGGGGTGGATGGCAAATCGGCTCTCAGTGAGCGGCGTTGTACTCCTCGTAGACCTTCTTGGGGATCCGCCCGCGCGGCGGGACGTCGAGCTGGTTGGAGCGGGCCCAGGCCCGGACGACCGCCGGGTCGGGGGCGATGGAGGTGTGCTTGAAGGCCTTCCCGGAGCGGGCCTGCCGGCGGCCGGCGGCCACGAAGGGGGCCAGGCTCTTCCGCAGTTTCTTTGCGTTGGCCACATTGAGGTCGATCTCGTACGACTTACCGTCCAGCCCGAAGACGACCGTTTCCGATGCATCTCCGCCATCGATGTCGTCGGAGATCGTGACTACTACGCGCTGCGCCACGGATATCGGTCCCTTCGCGCGACGCCGCTCCCGCTGACGTGCGCGGACGGAGCGGTGATGTCGCCTGTGTGGATGTTTCGGAGGAATGCATCTTTCTGGCGTCGCCGTGCACCGAAAAATGCCGGTGCAACGGAGGAATCCTTTGTACCCCGATTCTCATTGCATTGCGAAGCCCAGTTAATTATCTCCGCGTGTCCCGCCGCAATGCCGGGCGCGTGGTTTTCCGGGGGATTTTGCGAAGCGTTGGTGAAGCCGAAACGGCGTGGAGGATCGTACAAGAGAGATATCTACCCGCGTAGAAATTTCCTCCAGGTACGCTGAGGGAACCGCCTTCGCACCAACCACCTCATCGGGAGTGCCAGTGGCACGCGTCGTAGTCGACGTCATGCTCAAGCCGGAGATCCTCGACCCCCAGGGCCAGGCGGTGCAGCGTGCACTGCCGCGCCTGGGCTTCGAAGGGATCGCCGACGTCCGCCAGGGGAAGCGCTTCGAACTGGAGGTGGAGGGACCGGTCGACCAGGCCGCCCTCGACCGCATCCACAAGATGGCCGAAACCTTCCTCGCCAACACCGTCATCGAAGACTTCACCGTGAAGGTCGAGGCCTGACGGTGACCACTCGCATCGGAGTCGTCACGTTCCCCGGAACGCTCGACGACCGTGACTCGCTGCGCGCCGTGCGCCTCGCGGGAGCCGAGCCCGTATCGCTCTGGCACCGCGACAAGGACCTCCACCAGGTCGACGCGGTCGTCCTCGCGGGCGGCTTCTCCTACGGGGACTACCTGCGCGCCGGAGCCATCTCCCGCTTCTCGCCGGTGATGGAGAGCATCATCGAGCAGGCCAAGGGCGGCATGCCCGTCCTCGGCATCTGCAACGGCTTCCAGATCCTCACGGAGGCCCACCTGCTGCCGGGGGCGATGCTCCGCAACAACCACCTGCACTTCATCTGCCGCGACCAGAAGCTGCGGGTGGAGAACGCGGAGACCGCCTGGACCGGTGACTACACCGCCGGCGAGGAGATCTCCGTACCGCTCAAGAACATGGACGGCCGCTACGTGGCCGACGAGCGGGTGCTGGACGAACTGGAGGCCGAAGGCCGAGTGGCCTTCCGGTACCTCGACGTCAACCCGAACGGCTCGCTGCGCGACATCGCAGGCATCACCAACGCCGCGGGCAACGTCGTCGGCCTCATGCCGCACCCCGAGCACGCGGTCGAGCCGCTGATCGGGACGGGCCGCACCGACGGCCTCCCGTTCTTCACCTCGGTCCTGAAGAAGCTGGTCAGCGCATGAGCCTCGACACCGTCAAGAACGCCACCGAGACCCCGGACGCCTCCCAGCCCTGGAAGGAACTCGGCCTCAAGGAGGACGAGTACGCCCGGATCCGCGAGATCCTCGACCGCCGTCCCACCGGCGCCGAGCTCGCCATGTACTCCGTCATGTGGTCCGAGCACTGCTCGTACAAGAGCAGCAAGGTCCACCTGAAGCAGTTCGGCGAGAAGGTCCCGCAGAACGACGCCATGCTCGTCGGCATCGGCGAGAACGCCGGAGTCGTCGACGTCGGCCAGGGTTACGCGGTCACCTTCAAGGTCGAGTCGCACAACCACCCCAGCTACATCGAGCCCTACCAGGGCGCGGCCACCGGCATCGGCGGCATCGTCCGCGACATCCTCGCCATGGGCGCCCGCCCGATCGCGGTCGTCGACCCGCTCCGCTTCGGCGCGGCCGACCACCCTGACACCAAGCGCGTCCTGCCGGGCGTCGTCGCGGGCATCGGCGGCTACGGCAACTGCCTCGGCCTGCCGAACATCGGCGGCGAGGTCGTCTTCGACGCCTGCTACCAGGGCAACCCCCTCGTCAACGCCGGCTGCATCGGCGTCATGAAGCACGAGGACATCCACCTCGCCAAGGCCTCCGGCCCGGGCAACAAGGTCATCCTCTACGGCGCCCGCACGGGCGGCGACGGCATCGGCGGCGTGTCCGTCCTCGCCTCGGAGACCTTCGACGACACGAAGCCGACCAAGCGTCCGGCGGTCCAGGTCGGCGACCCCTTCCAGGAGAAGCTCCTCATCGAGTGCACCCTGGAGATCTTCAAGGAGAAGCTGGTCGCGGGCATCCAGGACCTCGGCGGCGCCGGGCTCTCCTGCGCCACGAGCGAGCTGGCCTCCGCCGGTACCGGCGGCATGCGCGTCGACCTCGACACCGTTCCGCTGCGCGACGCGACGCTCTCGCCCGAGGAAATCCTCATGAGCGAGTCGCAGGAGCGCATGTGCGCGATCGTCGAACCGCAGTACGTGGACCGCTTCATGGAGATCTGCGAGAAGTGGGACGTCATCGCCACCGTCATCGGTGAGGTGACCGAGGGCGACCACCTGGAGATCTACTGGCACGGCGAGCTCATCGTGGACGTGCCCCCGGGCACCGTCGCCCACGAGGGCCCGACCTACCACCGCCCGTACGCGCGCCCCTCCTGGCAGGACGCGCTGCAGGCCGACGACGCGGGCAAGCTGCCCCGCCCGCAGACCTCCGAGGAGCTCCGCGCGCAGGTCCTGGCCCTGGTCTCGTCGCCGAACCAGGCCTCGAAGTCCTGGATCACCGACCAGTACGACCGCTTCGTCCAGGGCAACACGGTGCTCTCGCAGCCCGAGGACGCCGGCATGGTCCGCATCGACGAGGAGACCAACCTCGGCGTGGCCATGTCCACGGACGGCAACGGCCGGTTCGCCAAGCTCGACCCCTACACGGGTGCGCAGCTCGCGCTGGCCGAGTCCTACCGCAACGTGGCCGCGACCGGCGCCAAGCCGCTGGCGATCTCCGACTGCCTGAACTTCGGCTCCCCCGAGGACCCGGACGTCATGTGGCAGTTCGCCGAAGCCTGCCGCGGTCTCGCGGACGGCTGCCTGGAGCTGGGCACCCCGGTGACCGGCGGCAACGTCTCCCTCTACAACCAGACGGGCGACATCGCGATCCACCCGACCCCGGTCGTGGCGGTCCTCGGCGTGATCGACGACGTCAACCGCCGTACGCCGATGGCGTTCGCGGAGGCCGGCCAGCTGCTGTACCTGCTCGGCGACACCGCCGAGGAGTTCGGCGGCTCGGCCTGGTCCGAGGTGGTCCACCAGCACCTCGGCGGCATGCCGCCCAAGGTGGACCTGGGCCGCGAGAAGCTCCTCGCCGAGATCCTGATCTCGGCCTCGCGCGACGGCATGATCGACGCCGCGCACGACCTGTCCGACGGCGGCGTGATCCAGGCGCTCACCGAGTCCTGCCTGCGCGGCGGCAACGGTGCGCGGATCGTGGTGCCCGAGGCGCTGGACGCCTTCACCTTCCTGTTCTCCGAGTCCGCGGGCCGGGCCATCGTGGCCGTCCCGCGCAGCGAGGAGCTCCGCTTCACCGACATGTGCGGTGCGCGGGGCCTGCCGGCGACCCGGATCGGTGTCGTCGACGGCGAGGAGATCGAGGTCCAGGGCGAGTTCACCCTCCCCCTGGCCGAGCTCCGCACCGCCCACGAGGGCACGATCCCGGCACTGCTCGCCTGAGCCGCCGTTCCTCAGGAACCGACTAGCCCCCGTCCGGAACCATCTCCGGGCGGGGGCTCGTCCGTTCCGGCAGGACGTCCGCACGGGGGGCGGCCACCGGGGAAGACGGGGAAACGGGGAGACGGATGTCCTGGATCAGGGGCCGAAGGCTCGGTACGGGCGGGGTGTTGCTGGTAGTGGCCGCCGTGTGCGCGGGCGGTTGGTTCACGTACGACTGGAACCGGACCCGTCAGGACCGTGCGCAGAGCCGGGCGGCGATCACGAAGGCCTGCGAGGGCCTGGTGGACCCGGGGAGGGTGATGCGGCTCGGCACCCCCTCGGACAAGGTGGACGCCGGTGAGCGCGGGGACCGCCTGTGCGTCCTGCGCCGGGCCGGGATGTTCGAGGGCCAGGAGGACATGTACGAGTTCTTCTCGCTCGGCGTGGCGAACTCCACCGGCCCCATCGTCGACGCGGGCCGGTACGCCTACGACGGCGGCCGCACCGTGGCGGTGACGGCGGCGTGCGCGGAGGCCGTCGCGGGCACCGGGGTGACCTCCGTCCGGGTCACGGCCACCTCCCTCTACGAGAACGCGGACTTCGCCGATCCCCGGGAGCTGGCCGCGCTGGCCCGGGAGGCCGCACTGCGCGCGGCCGCGAAGCAGGGCTGCGCGACGCAGCTGCCGGCGGTGCCGCAGGACCTGAGGCACGGCTGACCCCTTAGGGTCGGCCCCATGCCTCCCGCGAAGAAGAAGCCGCGCACCTACGACCACGCCAGGACCCGTACGGCCGTCCTCGCGCAGTTCGGGCATGTGCGGGACGCCGTACGGGAGTTGGACGCGGAGCAGCTCGCCCGCCCCAGCGGGGTCGGGGACTGGTCCGTCGCCGAGCTCGCCGCGCACATCGCGTGGATCGCCGACTCGCTGGCCGGCGGCCTCGCCCGGCCGCCCGCGGCCGTCGCCGAACTGTCCGCCGCCGAGTGGCCGTTCGCGACGGCCTCGCTCGCCGGGAAGATCGCGGAAGCCGCCAAGGAGACCCTGGAGGGGGCCCCGCTCGCCGAGCTCTACGACCGGGCCGGAGCCCGCCTGGCCGAGGCGCTCGACGAGAACCGGGGCAGCCGCGTGCTGGACCTGTGGATCGGGGCGATGACCCTGGCCGACTTCCTGGTCACCCGCACCGTCGAGCTCGTCGTCCACACCGACGACCTGCGCCGCGCCACCGGACTGGACATCCCCGTGGACCGCCAGGCCCTGGCCGCGTGCACCCGGCTGCTCGCCGACGCCCTCGCGCTCAAGGCTCCCGGCGGGGCGGTGGAGTTCCGGGTCCCGCCGTTCGCGGTGGTGCAGTGCGTGGAGGGGCCCCGGCACACCCGGGGCACCCCGCCGAACGTGGTGGAGACCGATCCGCTGACCTGGATCCGGCTCGCCACCGGCCGTACGAGCTGGGCCGAAGCGCTGGACGGGGCCCAGGTCCGGGCCAGCGGCGAGCGCGCCGACCTCTCGGCGCTGCTCCCCCTGATGGGCTGATCCGGGAACCGGTTCGCGGCCGGCCGCGTCCCATCGGCATGCGTACGCTGCCGCTCCTTCCCGCCGCCCTGGTCGCCGTACTCGCGCTGTCCGCCACCGCCACCGCCTGCGGTGACGGCGGGGGCACGCCGGGGACGCGCCCCGGCCGCGGTTTCTCCGGATCCTGGTCGGTCGAGAGCCTCACCGTCGACGGCAAGGTGCTGCCGGCCCCTGCCGCGGCCCGGCTGTCGGTGGAACCCGGCAAGGGCCACGAGGCCGAGGCCACCGGAAACTACGGCTGCAACGGCTTCACCGCAGCGGTGGTCTTCGACTCGGCAGCCACCATGACGGTCTCGCCCGGCGCCCACACCGACATGGCCTGCCCCGACCTGCCGTTCGAGACGGCCTTCGCCAAGCTCTTCCGGGGCTCGCTGACCGTGGAACGGAGCCTGGAGAAGATCACGTTGAAGGCCCCGGACGGGAACGTGATCGCCCTGAGCTCGAAGCCCCCGGCGCCCGCCGCCCCGCTCCTCGCCACGCAGTGGACCGTCGACTCCCTGATCAAGGGCGAGACCGCCTCCTCGGTCCCGGCCGACGCCGAGGGCCGGGCCCGCTTCACCCTGGCCGCGGACGGCACGGTGAGCGGCAGCCTCGGCTGCAACCGCTTCAACGCACCGGCCGCGGTCGAGGGGAACCGGCTCACCGTCGGCCCCCTCACCACCACCCGGATGGCCTGCGAGGGCGGCCCCGGCGAGCTCGAACGGACCCTCACCGCCCTCTTCGGCTCCGGCCCGCTCGACTGGAAGGTCCAGGGCGACACCCTCACCCTCACCGCGACCGCTTCGGGCACCGCGATCACCGCGAAGGCGGCCTCGGCCGTCGAGTGAGCCGGACCCCCCGCCGTCCACAGGCTGTGGACCACGTCACCGGGCCGGGGACGGGTGATCAGCCCGGGTACGGCAGCAGGCCCGCGTCCGTCTTCTCCCAGGCCGAGCGGAGTTCGGCCAGGCGGGCCGGCTCCAGGGCCGCCTTGTCGGCCTGCTCGCGGATGTCGCCGGCCAGGTTGAAGAGCTGGTCGCGGCCCGTCTTGCCGCGGTAGTACTTCCAGTCGCCGCGGCGCAGCGCCCGCTCCCCGCGGACCCGCCAGAAGAGGTTGCGCTCGGCGGGCTTCTCGCCGCGCAGCAGGTACCCGGCCAGGCTGACCCCGTCCAGCGGGTACGCCGGGTTCGCGCGGGTGCCCGCCAGTTCCAGCAGGGTGGCCGTCCAGTCGGGCGTGAAGACCGGCACGTGGCTGACCTGGCCGCCGTCGAGGCGGGCGGGCCAGCGGACGATGTTCGGGACCCGGATGCCGCCCTCCTGGAGGGAGGCCTTGTTGCCGGAGAGCGGCCAGTTGTGGGAGAAGCGCTCGCCACCGTTGTCGCTGGAGAAGAAGACCAGCGTGTCCTCCTCCTGGCCGGAGCGCTTGAGCGCCTTCAGCACCTCGCCGACCGAGCGGTCGAGGTCCTCCACCATCTGCTTGTACTTCTCGATCGAGCCGCCGTCCTGGTGCCACAGGGCCCGTCCGTCGCCGGCCTTGATCCGGCGCGTGACCTCGGCGCTCGCCTCGGTGTCCCCGTCGGCGATCCACGGCCAGTGCGGGGTGGTGAAGTTGAGGTTCAGCAGCCACGGCTTGTCTCCGTGGTCGCGAGAGACGTACGCAGCTGCGCGCTCGGTCACGATCCGCGTGTAGTAGCGCAGGTCCTTGTACTCGGCGTCGCCCTCGTAGAGGTCGTACTCCCCGCCCAGGCCCAGCTTGGAGTAGTACTCCAGGGCTCCGCCGAAGTTGCCGAAGAACTCGTCCCAGCCGGACTTGGTCGGGCTGTAGTCGGGCAGGTAGCCGCAGTGCCACTTGCCTATCAGCGCCGTCGAGTAGCCGGAGTCGCGCAGCAGCGAGGCGAGCGTCGGGTGGGTCGGCTCCAGGCCCACCGTCTTGTCCGCGATGGGCTCGGCGAGCCCGCCCTTGGCACGGCCCGGGTAGCGGCCGGTGTACAGGCTGAAGCGGGTCGGGGAGCAGGTCGCGGAGCCCGAGTAGGCGTCGGTGAAGCGGACGCCCTGGCGGGCGAGCCGGTCCAGGTTCGGGGTCTTGATGTTCGGGGAGCCGTAGGAGGACAGGTCGGCCCAGCCGAGGTCGTCCCCGAGGATGAACAGGATGTTCGGGCGGCGGGAGCGGCTTCCCCGGTCGGCCCGGAACTCCCGTTCCTGCGGGCCCGCGTCCCGGTCTTCCGCGGCGGGCGCCGCGTGGGCCGGGGCGGCGGCGCCCAGCCCCACTGCGGCGGCGGCCGCGGTCGCGCCGACCGCGCCGCCGAAGGCGCGCCGGGACAGGTTGGGTTCGTACGAGGTCACGGGTACTCCAGAGCAGGGCCCGCCGGCCGTCGGCGCGGTCCGGCTCCGGGCGGCGCGGGACGGCGCGGGGCACGGCGGAGCGGATGCGGACGGAAAGCGGCGGGGAAAGGCGAAAAAGAAAAGGAAAAGCGGCGTGTGACTACGCAGAACAGCGACAGATGGCGCTGGCGACACGGACGAGGTCCACGTGTCGGCGCGCGACGAGGGTGACGGTGCGGTCACCGAGAGGCTGCATGGGCCGGAGCTTGTACGAAACGACAGGCGGCTGTCAACCAGGGCAATCCGGATATTGAGACGACCGGCTTGCGAACAGGTTTCGTCACCCTGCGTGCTGTGACATTTCCCGGGCATCCCCAATTCGGACCAGTGGTCGATCTCGCCTACACTCGGGGGCGTGCCTCGTGGTGATGGACGACTCAACCACGACCTGCTCCCCGGCGAAAAGGGCCCCCAGGACGCTTGCGGCGTCTTCGGTGTCTGGGCTCCGGGTGAAGAGGTCGCCAAGCTCACCTACTTCGGACTGTATGCACTGCAGCACCGTGGACAAGAGTCCGCGGGTATCGCTGTGAGCAACGGTTCCCAGATCCTCGTCTTCAAGGACATGGGCCTCGTTTCCCAAGTCTTCGACGAAACCTCTCTCGGCTCGCTCCAGGGTCATATCGCGGTCGGTCACGCCCGCTACTCGACCACTGGTGCCTCCGTCTGGGAGAACGCTCAGCCGACCTTCCGTGCGACCGCCCACGGCTCCATTGCCCTGGGTCACAACGGCAACCTGGTGAACACCGCCGAGTTGGCCGAGATGGTCGCCGACCTCCCCCGTCAGGACGGCCGTGCCACCCAGGTGGCGGCCACCAACGACACCGACCTGGTCACCGCCCTGCTGGCCGGCCAGACGGACGACGACGGCAAGCCCCTGACCATCGAGGAGTCGGCCACCAAGGTCCTCCCGAAGGTGAAGGGCGCCTTCTCGCTCGTCTTCATGGACGAGGGCACGCTCTACACCGCCCGTGACCCGCAGGGCATCCGCCCGCTGGTCCTCGGCCGCCTGGAGCGCGGCTGGGTGGTGGCGAGCGAGACCGCCGCCCTCGACATCTGCGGCGCCAGCTTCGTCCGCGAGGTCGAGCCGGGCGAGCTGATCGCGATCGACGAGAACGGCCTTCGGACTTCTCGCTTCGCGGAAGCAAAGCCCAAGGGCTGTGTCTTCGAGTACGTCTACCTGGCGCGCCCGGACACCGACATCGCCGGCCGGAACGTCTACCTCTCGCGTGTCGAGATGGGACGGCGCCTGGCCAAGGAAGCCCCGGCCGAGGCCGACCTGGTGATATCGACGCCGGAGTCGGGTACGCCCGCCGCCGTCGGCTACGCCGAGGCCAGCGGGATCCCGTACGGCGTCGGCCTGGTCAAGAACGCCTACGTGGGCCGGACCTTCATCCAGCCCTCGCAGACGATCCGCCAGCTCGGCATCCGCCTCAAGCTCAACCCCCTCAAGGAAGTCATCCGGGGCAAGCGCCTGGTGGTCGTCGACGACTCGATCGTCCGCGGCAACACCCAGCGCGCCCTGGTCAAGATGCTCCGCGAGGCCGGCGCGGCGGAGGTCCACATCCGGATCTCCTCGCCGCCGGTGAAGTGGCCGTGCTTCTTCGGCATCGACTTCGCCACCCGGGCCGAGCTGATCGCCAACGGCATGACGGTCGACGAGATCGCCACGTCGCTGGGCGCGGACTCGCTCTCGTACATCTCGCTCGACTCGATGATCGAGGCGACGACCATCCAGAAGCCCAACCTCTGCCGTGCCTGCTTCGACGGCGTGTACCCCATGGAACTGCCCGACCCGCAGCTCCTGGGCAAGCAGCTCCTGGAAACGGAGCTGGCCGGCGGCACCGACGCCGCCGACGCCCTCCGGCGCCCGTAGGGCCCGAGGCAACGCCGCGGTACGCGGGCTCGCACGAGCCCGCGCACCGCGGCCCCTCCCCTCCCCCCTCATCCTGCTCAACCTGCGCGGGGCCTTCTCTTTCAGGCTTTTCCAGGGCCTCGCACCACACGCAGCAACGACACGAAAGCTCTCTCCTGTCATGACAGAGAAGACCACCGGTGCCAGCTACGCAGCCGCGGGCGTGGACATCGACGCGGGAGACCGCGCCGTCGAGCTGATGAAGGAGTGGGTGAAGAAGACGCAGCGCCCCGAGGTCCTCGGCGGCCTCGGCGGCTTCGCCGGCCTCTTCGACGCCTCCGCCCTCAAGCGCTACGAGCGCCCCCTGCTCGCCTCCGCCACCGACGGCGTCGGCACCAAGGTGGACATCGCCCGCCGCATGGGCGTGTACGACACCATCGGCCACGACCTCGTCGCGATGGTCATGGACGACATCGTCGTGTGCGGCGCCGAGCCGCTCTTCATGACCGACTACATCTGCGTCGGCAAGGTCCATCCCGAGCGCGTCGCGGCCATCGTCAAGGGCATCGCCGAGGGCTGCGTCCTGGCCGGCTGCGCCCTGGTCGGTGGCGAGACCGCCGAGCACCCCGGCCTGCTGGGCCCGGACGACTTCGACGTGGCGGGCGCCGGCACCGGCGTCGTCGAATACGACCGCCTGCTGGGCGCGGACCGCATCCGTACGGGCGACGCCGTCATCGCGATGGCGTCCTCCGGTCTTCACTCGAACGGGTACTCGCTGGTCCGCCACGTCCTCTTCGACCGGGCCGGAATGTCCCTCGAGGGCCACGTCGAGGAGCTCGGCCGGACCCTCGGCGAGGAGCTGCTGGAGCCCACCAAGATCTACTCGCTGGACTGCATGGCCCTCACCCGGACGGCCGACGTGCACGCCTACTCCCACATCACGGGCGGCGGCCTCGCGGCCAACCTCGCCCGGGTGATCCCGGACCACCTGCACGCCACGGTCGACCGTTCGACCTGGACCCCGGGCGCGATCTTCGACCTGGTCGGCAAGGCCGGTCAGGTGGAGCGCCTGGAGCTGGAGAAGACCCTGAACATGGGCGTCGGCATGATGGCCGTGGTCCCGCAGGAGTCGGTGGACGTGGCCCTGACCGCCCTGGCCGACCGGGGCGTCGACGCCTGGGTCGCGGGCGAGATCCTGGACCGCGGCGACCACGCCGAGGGCGCGACGATGACCGGCGACTACGCGAGCTGACCGGATCGGGGGAGCCGGCCACCACCGGCTCCCACCACCGGCTCCCACCTGCGCGAACAGCATGTGTGCGAACAGCACGGAAACCCGGCCCGGGGCGATGCCCTGGACCGGGTTTCCGTGCATGTGAAGCTGTGTGCCGCTGCTGAGGATCAGCGCACCGCGAGTTCGACGCCGATGGGCGCGTCAAGCACCGCGACGGTAGACGGACGGACCGGACTCTTCGTCCTCGTCCTCGTCATCGCTGTTGTAGCGCTCCGCGTACTTGGCGTACGGGTCGTCCTCGTCATCATCAAGCTCGTCATCGACGACCGGCTCGCTGACAGGCAGCGGTTCCGTGTGCGATGCGCCCAGCTCATTGGCCAGACGCGACAAGTCAGTCCCGCCGCTGCTGTACTTCAGCTGGCGGGCGACCTTCGTCTGCTTGGCCTTTGCCCGGCCGCGCCCCATGGCTCGACCCCCTCGGTGACGGGGCTCGACGGCCCCAGAGTCTGACACGCGTTCATGGTTCGGAGCGGGCTCTCCGTGGAGAGACCGTCCGTAGGGGTTTAACGGTACCTGCTTCCGCGGCCATACGGTACGCCGCCCGCATGACGCGCCCCGGTGCAGTACCAGCAAGGCGCCCCGTCCTCGCTGGTCAGCTGCGATTTTAGCCGTTTCCTGACGGGCGACCCGCCGAAGCGCAGTGAGTTCCGTCTCGCTGCGCCCCTGCGGGCCGCCCAGAAGCCCCGATCAGGGCCCCGTGAGGGTCGTGCGGGTCGTTCGGGTCAGACGGTGCGCGCCGCGCTGCGGGCGTCCGCCATCCGCTGCTCGGCGATGCGGTCGGCGGCCGCGGCCGGCGGAATCCCGTCCGCCTTCGCACGTGCGAAGATCTCCAGCGTGGTGTCGAAGATCTTCGCGGCCTTGGCCTTGCACCGGTCGAAGTCGAAGCCGCGCAGCTCGTCGGCGACCTGGATGACGCCGCCCGCGTTGACCACGTAGTCCGGGGCGTAGAGGATCCCGCGGTCGGCGAGGTCCTTCTCGATGCCCGGGTGGGCGAGCTGGTTGTTCGCCGCACCGCAGACGATCTTGGCGGTGAGGGCGGGCACGGAGTCGTCGTTCAGGGCCCCGCCGAGCGCGCAGGGGGCGTAGATGTCCAGGCCCTCCACGCGGATCAGCGCCTCGGTGTCGGCGACGGCGGTCACCTTGCCCGGGTGCTTGTCGAGGATCTTCTGCACGGACTCGGTGCGGACGTCCGTGATGACGACCTCGGCGCCGTCCTCCAGCAGGTGCTCGACCAGGTGGTGGCCGACCTTGCCGACGCCCGCGATGCCGACCTTGCGGCCGCGCAGGGTCGGGTCGCCCCACAGGTGCTGGGCGCTGGCGCGCATGCCCTGGAAGACGCCGAAGGCGGTGAGGACGGAGGAGTCGCCGGCGCCGCCGTTCTCGGGGGAGCGGCCGGTCGCCCAGCGGGTCTCGCGGGCCACGACGTCCATGTCGGCCACGTAGGTGCCGACGTCGCAGGCGGTCACGTAGCGGCCGCCGAGGGACTCCACGAACCGGCCGTAGGCCAGCAGCAGTTCCTCGGACTTCAAGACGTCCGGGTCGCCGATGATGACGGCCTTGCCGCCGCCCAGGTCGAGCCCGGCGAGCGCGTTCTTGTACGACATGCCGCGCGAGAGGTTCAGCGCGTCGAGGACGGCCTCCTCGTCCGAGGCGTACGCGTGGAACCGCGTACCGCCGAGGGCCGGGCCCAGGGCGGTGGAGTGGATCGCGATGACGGCCTTCAGGCCGGAGGCTCGGTCCTGGCACAGCACGACTTGCTCGTGGCCGCCCTGTTCGCTGCGGAACAGGGTGTGCAGGACGCCGTCGGTCATTTCGGTCACGGTGGTGACTCCCATGGAAGAGATGCGGCGGGTAAGACGCCCGCCCTGCGGGTGGGGGAGGGCGTGCTGGGAGCAGCGTAAGACCTCCGGGGCCCCGTGCTCCTCCCTGTCCGAAGATCGGGACACTGAAGGGTTGAGGGGATGCGGGGGAGCGTCCGCCGGAGTAGCGCCCGGCGGGGCGGGGGAGTACGAGAGCGTGAGCGAATCCCCCGATCCCCGGCTGCCGTCCGCCCGCTCGGCCCCCACCGTCCCGTACGCCTCCTACCTGCGCGTCTACGAGCCGCTGGCGGCCTTCCCGGAGCCCGAGCGCACCCACTGGGCCGACTACGCCCGGCGCGGGGCCACCCCGACCGCCCAGGACGAACTGCGACGGTCGCTGGTGGACTTGGTACGGGTGCCCGTGGTCGGTGTCCCGGTGCACGAGAGCGCGGACGCCTTCACCGCCGAGGTCGACGGGGTCCTGCTGGTCTGCCCCTGGCGGACGAGGCTGCGGGGCTGGCTCGCGCTCCAGGAACTGCAGGCCGAGTTCCCGCTGCCGGTGCTCGACGCCGCCCTGCCCGCGGCCGCCCGCCGCCGCGCCACCGAGGAGTACGAGCTCTGGCGCGGGCGCAATCCCGATGCGCGGCCGTGGATCCGCACGGGGGTCTGGCAGGTGCCGCTGCGCTGGTTCGTGCTGGTGGCCGACGAGGAGCGGGAGTACGTGCCGGGCGAGGGGCTGCGCTACCGGACGCCGATGGTGCAGGCCCGGCGCCGGCTCGCGCGGGGGCTGCGGACCCTGCGGGAGGCCGAGGGGTACGGGATGCTCGCCGAGGGGCTGGTGGAGGTCGGGAGCTGGCTGGAGGAGTTCCACCCCCGCTCGATGGTGGAGCTGGACTACGGCGGGCTGCTGCACGCCCTGCCGGCGGAGCGGCTCGACGCCGACCACTCGGCGGCGGACCTGGCGGCGGGGCTCGCGGCCCTGCGGACCGGGGACCGGGACGGGGCGGCGCGCACGTACGGGGCCCTGGCGGAGCGGTGGCGGGCGGTCCGGGAGAGACTCTTCGCCAATTGAGTGGTTCGGTTCCGGTTTCGGCCCGAGTGACCTGTGCGACCCGGGTAGCGACTCCGGACCCGCTTGTCCATCCGCCGACCGGCCGAGCACGGAAGAGAACGGCCAGCTCAAGGCCGTGATGCCCTCTTTTGGGTCTTTGTTCCGGGACCTTCGTCCCGATACGGGCCATTGGCCCAAGCGTGACGGACCGCACTTTCTACACCCTTGCGCCCTTCCCCTACCCTCATGCCAAAATAGGACAAGGAGTCCGGGGAGGGTTCCTTCCGTCCAACTAAGGGCGGAATGCTCGGTATTGCACTCTACGGGGGGTCTGACGACTCCTGATCGCTCTGTGACTGATCGTCACAGTGGGGTGACTGTCCGTTATGGGACGGTCCATCGGCTTCCGCCGCTGATGAACACCTCGGAGGGCAATTCCATCGGTTTGGCCGTCGAGGCTGGACGGATGGTGTAGTTGTAGTGCCGAGGACAAGCCGTTCGTCCTATAACCGACTCGGCCCGCGTATGTCCATTTCGGGCAGCGTGGGCCTAGGTGCAGAATTTAGAGGAAAGAACCGAGATGGTTCGGTTCTCCCGAGGAGGCCGCTCATGACCGCTCGCACCCCTGATGCCGAGCCGCTGCTGACCCCGGCTGAGGTTGCCACGATGTTCCGCGTGGACCCGAAGACGGTCACCCGTTGGGCCAAGGCTGGCAAGCTCACGTCCATCCGCACCCTGGGTGGACACCGCCGCTACCGCGAGGCTGAGGTCCGCGCACTGCTTGCGGGAATTCCGCAGCAGCGCAGCGAGGCCTGAGGTTCCGCAGCACGACTTATTGCCGGGCGTTTATCGGGTCCCCCAATCCGATGAGCCCCACAGAGCTTCAAACGGCCGGACCTGCCCCAACAGGTTCATCGGTCGTTCGATCGCGCTGGACTCCGCCGGGTCCAGCGCGATCTTTTTTATGCCCTGGTCAGGGCGTTATCGAGCTGATGTGCGGAGCCGGCCGGGGTGGGTGCAATGGCACATATAAAATCGAGCGGGCGTATGAGTCTCATAAAAGGGTGCGTCTCAAAAACACATGGGGTGACTCCCGTCACAGATGATCACTCTTGTGGATCAGGCAATGCACCCCGTAAAGGGACCTGTCGCGCAGAGCGCATCATCCGAACGGGCGATTTCGCGGGCGCGACGGGATGGTCGGGGATGCACTGGTCCGGTCCGGTGCGGTCCGGGTTCCCCGTCGGCCCCGCACGGGGCTCCAGGCGGCCCTCAGCGGGCCGTGGAGGGGCTGGTGGGGGTTCTGGGGGCAGCTGGGCCCAATCGGGCCCGTGAGGCGGCCTGGTGGGCCGTCCGGCCCAACGGGCCCGTGCGGCGGTCGGTGCGCCGGCCGCCGCCTCGGGCCGTACGTCGCCCCGCACTTCGGTGCCGTCGTGCCCCTTGGGTGCCGTCCCGCCCCTTCGGCGGCCACCACCGCCCCCGGAAACGCGTCAAGGCCCGCATCCAGAGGATGCGGGCCTTGACGATCTTGCGAACCTGACGGGACTTGAACCCGCGACCTCCACCTTGACAGGGTGGCGAGCTAACCAACTGCTCCACAGGTCCTTGATTTGCGGCCGCTCGGCGGCTGCGAATCAGACTGTACCGCAGCTCAGGGGGTGCAGTCGAACCCGATCACCGAGCAGGTCCCGGGGCGGCCGCGTCCACCGCCTTCACGATGCGCTTGTCGGAGATCGGATAGGCCGTTCCGAGGGCGTGCGCGAAGTAGCTGACCCGCAGTTCCTCGATCATCCAGCGGATCTCGGTGACCTCCGCCGGGACCGGCCTGCCCTTGGGCAACTGCTCCAGCAGCCACAGGTACTCGTCCCGCATCTCGTGGACCTTCTCCATGCGCGTGGTGTCGCGCTGGACGCCCGTGGGCATCTGCTGGAGCCGCCGGTCGACGGCCACCAGGTAGCGCATCAGGTCCGGCAGCCGGCGCAGTCCGGTCAGCGTGACGAAGCCGGCCGGCATGAGGGCCGCGAGCTGCGTCTTGGCGTCCTGGACGTTGGCCACCAGGGCGAGGCTGGCCGTGGTCTTCAGACGGCGTTCACAGGCCTGCCAGGCGGCCAGCACCTGCTGCACCTGCGTGATCGTCCGCACGGTCGTGTCCACCAGGTCGGCCCGCACGGCCTCGTAGAGCTTGCGGAAGCCCGCCTCGTCCCACGCCGGTCCGCCGTGCCGCGCGATCAGGTGGTCGGCCGCCGCGGTCGCGCAGTCGTCGAACAGCGCCTGGATGGAGCCGTGCGGATTGCGCGACAGCGCCAGCTTCTGCTGGTTGCTCAGGTGGTCCGAGGCGAACTTCGCCGGGTTCACCGTGATGTTGAGCAGGATCAGCCGCCGGGTGCCGAGCCGCATCGCCTGCTGCTGCTCGGCCTCGGTGTCGAAGAGGCGTACGGAGACGCTCGTACCGGCGTCCACGAGCGCCGGGTACGCCTTCACCGGCTGGCCGGCCCGGCGGGTCTCGAAGACCTTGGTCAGCGTCCCGATGGTCCAGTCCGTCAGCCCGGTCTTCTCGACCGACTCCCCGCCCTCCCGCTCGGCGCTGGCCGCGGCGGCCTGCGAGAGCGCCTGGCGGGCCTTGGGCTTGAGCCGGAGCCGCAGGGCCTCCAGGTCCTTGGCCTCGGCGAGGTTCTTGCGGCGCTCGTCGACGATCCGGAAGGTGATCTTCAGGTGGTCGGGGATACGGGTCAGGTCGAAGTCCTCGGCGCTGACCGGCACCCCGACCATCCGCTGGAGCTCCCGGGCCAGCGTCACGTGCAGGGGCTCCTGCAGCGGGTGCGCGGTGGCCAGGAAGCGGGTCGCGTAGTTCGGCGCGGGCACGTAGTGCCGGCGGATCGGCTTCGGGAGGGACCGGATCAGCTCCGTGACCACCTCCTCGCGCAGACCCGGGATCTGCCAGTCGAAGCCCTCGTCCGTGACCTGGTTCAGCACCTGGAGCGGGATGTGGACGGTCACGCCGTCCGCGTCCGCGCCCGGCTCGAACTGGTAGGTCACCCGGAACTTCAGCCGGCCCTGCATCCAGGAGTCCGGATAGTCGGCCTTGGTGACCCCGGCCGCCTTCTCCGTCAGGAGCATCTCGCGCTCGAAGTCGAGCAGCTCGGGCTCGTCGCGCTTCTTGTGCTTCCACCAGGAGTCGAAGTGCGCCCCCGAGACCACGTGTTCGGGGATCCGCTGGTCGTAGAAGTCGAAGAGCGTCTCGTCGTCGACCACGATGTCGCGGCGCCGGGCGCGGTTCTCCAGCTCCTCCACCTCGGTGAGGAGCTTGCGGTTGTCGGCGTAGAACTTGTGGTGGGTCCGCCAGTCGCCCTCGACCAGGGCGTTGCGAATGAACAGATCGCGCGAGACCTCGGCGTCGATCCGGCCGTAGTTGATCTTCCGCTGCGCGACGATCGGCACGCCGTACAGCGTGACCTTCTCGAAGGCCATCACGGCCGCCTGGTCCTTCTCCCAGTGCGGCTCGCTGTACGTGCGCTTGATCAGGTGCTGGGCGAGCGGCTCCACCCACTCCGGCTCGACCTTGGCGTTCACCCGGGCCCACAGCCGCGAGGTCTCCACCAGCTCGGCCGACATCAGGAACTTGGGCTGCTTCTTGAACAGCGAGGAACCCGGGAAGATCGCGAACTTGGCGGACCGGGCCCCCAGGTACTCGTTCTTGTCGGTGTCCTTCAGCCCGATGTGCGACAGCAGGCCGGCCAGCAGCGAGATGTGCACGCTCGTCTCGGGGGCGTCGGCCTCGTTGACGTGGATGCCCATGGACTTGGCGACCGTACGCAGCTGCGAATAGATGTCCTGCCATTCGCGGATCCGCAGGAAGTTCAGGTACTCCTGCTTGCACATCCGGCGGAAGGAGGACGAGCCGCGCTCCTTCTGCTGCTCGCGGATGTAGCGCCACATGTTCAGGAACGAGAGGAAGTCGCTCGTCTCGTCCTTGAACCGGGCGTGGTTCTGGTCCGCCTGCGTCTGCTTGTCGGAGGGCCGCTCGCGCGGGTCCTGGATGGACAGGGCCGCCGCGATGACCATGACCTCGCGGACGCAGTTGTTCTTGTCCGCTTCCACCACCATGCGGGCCAGGCGCGGGTCCACGGGGAGCTGGGAGAGCTGGCGGCCCATCGGGGTGAGCCGCTTCTTGTGATCCTTCTCGTTCGGATCGAGCGCCCCGAGCTCCTGGAGCAGCTGCACGCCGTCGCGGATGTTGCGGTGGTCCGGCGGATCGATGAAGGGGAACTTCTCGATCTCGCCGAGGCCGGCCGCGGTCATCTGGAGGATGACGGAGGCGAGGTTGGTGCGCAGGATCTCGGCGTCCGTGAACTCCGGGCGGGTGAGGAAGTCGTCCTCGGAGTAGAGGCGGATGCAGATGCCGTCGCTGGTACGGCCGCAGCGGCCCTTGCGCTGGTTGGCGCTGGCCTGCGAGATCCGCTCGATGGGCAGCCGCTGGACCTTGGTGCGGTGGCTGTACCGGGAGATGCGGGCGGTGCCCGGGTCGATCACGTACTTGATGCCGGGGACCGTCAGCGAGGTCTCGGCGACGTTGGTGGCCAGGACGATCCGGCGGCCGGTGTGCTGCTGGAACACGCGGTGCTGCTCGGCGTGCGACAGCCGTGCGTAGAGGGGGAGGACCTCGGTCAGGCGGAGCTTGCGCTTCTCCAGCGCGTCCGCCGTGTCGCGGATCTCGCGCTCGCCGGAGAGGAAAACCAGGACGTCGCCCGGACCCTCCGCCTGGAGCTCCTCGACGGCTTCGCAGATCGCGGTGATCTGGTCGCGGTCGCTGTCCTCGGAATCGTCTTCGAGGAGCGGGCGGTAACGGACCTCCACCGGGTACGTCCGGCCGCTGACCTCGACGATGGGGGCGTCGCCGAAGTGCCGGGAGAAGCGCTGCGGGTCGATCGTCGCCGAGGTGATGATCACCTTGAGGTCGGGGCGCTTGGGCAGCAGCGTGGCCAGGTAGCCGAGCAGGAAGTCGATGTTCAGCGACCGCTCGTGGGCCTCGTCGATGATGATCGTGTCGTACGCGCGCAGCTCGCGGTCCGTCTGGATCTCGGCGAGCAGGATGCCGTCCGTCATCAGCTTCACGAAGGTCGCGTCCTGGTCCACCTGGTCGGTGAACCGGACCTTCCAGCCGACGGTCTGGCCGATCTCGGACTTCAGCTCCTCCGCGATGCGCTCCGCGACCGTGCGGGCCGCGATCCGGCGGGGCTGGGTGTGCCCGATCATGCCGCGGACCCCGCGCCCCAGCTCCATGCAGATCTTGGGGATCTGCGTGGTCTTGCCGGAGCCGGTCTCGCCCGCGACGATCACGACCTGGTGGTCGCGTATCGCCTCGGCGATCTCGTCCTTCTTCTGGCTGACGGGCAGGTTCTCGGGATACGTGACCTCGGGCTTCCGCGAGGCGCGGCCGGCCAGTCGCGCGGCGGCCTGTTCGGCCTCCGCGGCGATCTCGTCGAGCACGGCCTGCTTGGCCTCGGGCTTGCGGATACGGCGGGCGCCTTCGAGGCGGCGGCCGAGGCGGTGCGCGTCACGGAGGGAGATCTCACCGAGAAGCGTCTGCAGGGCGGCGAAGGAAGTAGACATACCTGGTCGAGGATCTCACCCGTAGGTGCCGGGTGGCGAACGCATTTGTGGGGCTGACCCGTACCATTTCGGGACGAGTCCCCCGAGCGTTACCCCGACGTGTCCCCAGCGACGCCCCGACGAAGTCCCAGCGAGAGGCCGCCCACGATGTCCCGCAGCCACCGCCTCCGGTGCGTGTTCGCGGTACTGCTGGGCTGGGCCTTACTGGCCGGAACCTTCCAGGCGGCGACCCCGACGACGGCCCGGGTAGCCGCGGCGCCGACGCCGGCGGTCCTGGGGGTCCCGGCCGTCCCGTCCGTCCCGGTGGCCGCTGCGGCTCCTGCGGCTCCTACGGACCCTGCTGCCCCGGCCGTCTCGGTTGCCGGGGATCCCGCAGCCACCGGGACGGGGGCCGTGAGGGCCTCGGCCGCCGCGGAGCCGGGCTCCCCTCCCGTCGCGGCCTTCGCCTCCGACTCCGCCGGTCCGGCCGGGCCCGCCTGCGCCCCGGGGATCCCCGGCCGGGACGGCGTACCCGCCCTGCCGGGGCGGGCCGGGTCCGACCAGGCGCAGGCTCAGGCCCCGCCCGCGGGGCCCGGGCCCGAGGTGGCGGTCCCGGCGCGGGTGATACCCGTACGGGTCCTCGTACGCGGGCCCGGACCGTCGGCGCCGTCCCTGCTGGAGCTGTCCGTGATGCGGGTCTAGGAGGACCGGCCGCATCGGCCGCCCGGTCCATCCCCTCCCGTCCGCACAGCTCTGGAGCACCCGCATGCCCGCGTCCCCTTCCCCCTCCTCTTCCTCCTCTTCCTCCTCTTCCTCCCGCAAGCCCCTGCTGATCTCCGCCGGGGTCGCCCTCGCCGCCGTCACCCTCGGGCTCGTCTCCTGGCAGGCCACCAAACCCGATCACGGCACCGACACCCCCGCCCCGTCATCCGCTGCTTCCGCTCCGGAGACCCGATCCGCCGAGGATCCCGCCGCGCAGCTCAAGGCCCTGGCCCGCCGGGAGTCCGGCGACAAGCTCGCCGCGGGCCGGGCCGACGCCCCCGTCGTGCTGATCGAGTACTCCGACTTCAAGTGCGGCTACTGCGGAAAGTTCGCCCGCGACACCGAGCCCGGGCTCGTGAAGAAGTACGTGGAGGACGGCACCCTGCGCATCGAGTGGCGGAACTTCCCGATCTTCGGCGCCGACTCCGAGGCCGCCGCCAAGGCCGCCTGGGCGGCGGGGCAGCAGGACCGCTTCGCGCAGTTCCACGCGGCCGCGTACGCCGAGGGCGCCAAGGAGAAGGGCTTCGGCGCGGAGCGGCTGACCGAACTGGCCCGGGAGGCCGGGGTCCCGGACCTGGAGCGCTTCGAGAAGGACAGGGCGGGGGAGCAGGCCGCCGCCGCTCTGGCGAAGGACCAGGAGGAGGGCTACCGCATCGGCGTGACCTCCACCCCGTCCTTCTTGATCAACGGGCAGCCCATCGCGGGAGCCCAGCCCGCGGCGGCCTTCGACGCCGCCATCGCGAAGGCCAAGGCACAGGCGCAGGCGGCCGCGAAGTGACCGACGCCGGATACCTGGCCGCCCTGCTCGGCGGCCTCCTCGCGCTGCTCAGCCCGTGCAGCGCGCTGCTCCTGCCCGCCTTCTTCGCGTACTCCATCGACTCCACCTCCCGGCTGCTGGCGCGCACCGGGATCTTCTACGCGGGCCTCGCGAGCACCCTCGTACCGCTGGGGGCGGCGGGTTCGTACGCCGGTCGGTTCTTCCACGGCAACCGCGAGGCCCTCGTGCTGGCCGGCGGCTGGCTGATCATCGGGCTCGGCCTCGCCCAGATCCTGGGCCTGGGCTTCGCCTCGAAGCGGATCTCGGAGCTGTCGGGGAAGATCCGGCCGACCACCGCCCTGTCGGTGTACGCGCTGGGCGCCGTCTACGGGCTGGCCGGCTTCTGCGCCGGGCCCATCCTCGGCAGCATCCTGACGGTGGCGGCGGTCAGCGGCAGCCCGGTCTACGGAGGCCTGCTGCTGGCGGTGTACGCCCTGGGCATGGCCGTGCCGCTGTTCGTACTGGCCCTGCTCTGGGAGCGCTTCGACCTGGGCCGCCGGCGCTGGCTGCGCGGCCGCGCCTTCTCGGTCGGCCGCTTCGAACTGCACACGACCTCGCTCGCCTCGGGCCTGTTCTTCGTGCTGCTCGGCACGCTGTTCCTGGCCTACGACGGGGCGAGCGCCCTGCCGGGGCTGCTGGACGTGGACGATTCCTTCGCGGTGGAGCAGCGGGTGCAGGCGGTGGCGGACGCGGTCCCGGACTGGGCGCTGCTCGGGCTGGTGGCCGTGGCGGCGGCGGGCGCGGGCCTGGTGCAGTGGCGCCGGCGGGCCCGGGCGGCGGATGCGGGCACGGGCGCGGGCGCGGAAGGGGAATGACGAAGAAGGCCCCGTCCGATGGACGGGGCCTTCTCGATTCTCTGGTGGCTGGGGCCGGGGTCGAACCGGCGACCTATCGCTTTTCAGGCGATCGCTCGTACCAACTGAGCTACCCAGCCACGAAACCGTTTCCGGCTTCAGCGAACCTGACGGGACTTGAACCCGCGACCTCCACCTTGACAGGGTGGCGAGCTAACCAACTGCTCCACAGGTCCTTGCAATGTGCGAGCACAAGTCTCGCACACGGTAATGCGTACCCCCAACGGGATTCGAACCCGTGCTACCGCCTTGAAAGGGCGGCGTCCTGGGCCACTAGACGATGAGGGCTAAAGGCCCGCCGGGCACTTTCCAGCGCGTCGGGGACGTGAGAAGCATATGGGATCCCGGCGGCGATCGCCAAAACGGTTTCCGCGGGCGGGTCAGCGGCGGGTCGTAGGCGAGCCGGCAGCGGCCCGGGGGCGGCTCGGAGAAGACCCGGGAGGTCAGCCCCAGCCGAGCTCGTGGAGCCGCTCGTCGTCGATGCCGAAGTGGTGGGCGATCTCGTGGACCACCGTCACGGCGACCTCGTGCACCACCTCGTCCGTGCTCTCGCACATCCGCAGGGTCGGCCCCATGTAGATCGAGATCCGGTCGGGCAGCACCCCGGCGTACCACTCCCCGCGCTCCGTGAGCGGGGTCCCCTCGTAGAGGCCGAGGAGTTCGGGGTCGTCGGAGGCGGGCTCGTCCTCCACGAAGACGGCCACGTTGTCCATGACCCGGGTCAGCTCCTCGGGGATCGAGTCCAGCGCTTCGGCCACCAGCTCTTCGAACGCGTCACGCGTCATCTCCAGCACGGGGCCATTCTCCCGTGCCGCGCCCCGATTGCGGCGGCTCGTTTCCGGCGGGCCGGGACCCGGCGCGCGAGAATGGCCCGGTGGCGACCTGTGACCCCGTAACAACCTGTGAAGCGGAGTGCGGATGACCCGGCCGGCGGAGGGGGCCGAGGCCATCGACCCGGACGTCGACCTGCACGTGCCCGCGCAGCGCACCGAACCCCAGCACCGGGTGCTCGCGGCCGTGGCGGCGGGCGGTGCCGTGGGCGCCGCGGCACGGTACGCGGTCGGGCTGCTGTGGCCGGCCGCGCCCGGGGCCTTCCCGTGGGGCACCTTCTGGATCAACGTGGCGGGCTGCGCGCTCATCGGCGTCCTCATGGTGCTGATCAGCGAGGGCGGCCGGTCGGCGCATCCCCTCGTACGGCCCTTCCTCGGGGTGGGGGTCCTCGGCGGGTTCACCACCTTCTCCACCTACGCCGCGGACTTCGCGCGGCTCCTCGACGCCGGTGAGGCCGGTACCGCGCTGGCGTACGCCGGGCTCACGGTGGCCGCGGCGCTGGCCGCGGTGTGGGCGGCGGCCGTGATCACCCGGCGCGCGGTCGGCGACGGCCATGGGCGAGGCGAAGGCCGTGGGCGGGGAACAGGGCGGGCGGCGGGGCGGGGATGAACTGGCTGATCGTCATGGTGGGCGCGGCCGTCGGGGCGCCCCTGCGTTACCTGACCGACCGTGCGGTGCAGGCGCGGCACGACTCGGTGTTTCCCTGGGGCACCTTCGTGGTGAACGCGGCCGCCTCCCTGGTGCTGGGGGCGCTGACCGGGGCGGTGCTGGACGGGGCCGCCTCCTCGCGGCTGAACCTGCTGCTCGGTACCGGGCTGTGCGGGGCGCTGAGCACCTACTCGACGTTCTCCTACGAGACGCTGCGCCTGGCCGAGCGGGGCTGGAAGTTCCTGGCGGCGGCGAACGTGACGGCCTCGGTGCTGGTCGGGCTGGGCGGGGTCACGCTCGGCCACCAGGTGGCCGGACAGCTGTTCGCCTGACGGCGCGGCGCCCGCCCCCCTCAAGGCGTGCTGGGGCGTGTCCCTGACGGGGCAGAGGGAGTTGGGCACATTGACCCGCTCATCGCGGACCCTTGCCAGCGTTCCGGAGGTGCCCCGTGCGCCAGTTGTCCGCTTCCCTCGGTTCCCCCCGACCCTCCCGCTCCTCCCGGTCCTCCCGTTCGCTCCGCCTCGCCGTCGCCGCGCTCGCGGTGGCGGCGACGGCGGGATGCATGAGTGTCGGGGAGGACGCCGCGAAGCCGGGGCCCTCCGCGTCGACGGGTGTCCAGGGCGGCAAGTCCGGTGGCGGCTCCTCGTCCGGGAAGGGCGCCGGAACCCAGGGCGGCGGCCACGGCTCGAAGGGCGGTACGGGGAGCCAGGACGGCAAGGCCGGGGGCCCCGGGACCACCTCCGGCGCGGCCGGGGCCTCCCCCAGCCCGGGCGCGCCGGCCGGCCCGCCCGGGGCCCCCTCGCCGTCGGCCGGTCCGGGCGGCGGAGCGGGCGGCCAGGGCCCCCAGCAGCCCCCGGCGGGCGGTTCCGGCTCCGGGTCGGGGTCCGGCGGAGGCGGCGCCTCCGGGGGCGGCCAGCCCGCCTCCCCGAGCCCGGAACCGCCGAGCCCCGCACCGCCGGTCTCCCCGCCGCCCGTGACGGAACCCACACCGAGTGCGGAGCCCCCGAAGCCGGATCCGACGGGCGAGCCGGGCGGGCAGCCGTAGGCCCGACACCGGCGCGGCCGCGGTGCGATCCGCCCGCCAGGGTCTGGTGGGCGGTTGCTATTTCCGCAGGTCAGCGGCTTCTTCGGGGGAGTGACTTGCCAGACCCCGGGGAGGGTGCGTATGGTTATAGATCGTTTGATCCCATTGCCCGGCGCCGACTCCGAAGAGCGCCGCGTGGCGCGTACTCTCCCCAGCCGTGGCTGACCGCATTGAGGCGGTCGATTTGCGAATTCACGGAGTTTGGGCGCGTGCCGAGACTCCGGAAGGTTTCGCATTTCGCATGTCCATTTCCAGTTCTGACCGTTCCGTCATGCCCGAGAACGACTCCAACGAGATCGTCGACGCCGAGACCCTCGCGGTCACCGAGGCCATCGAGGCCGTAGTCGCCGACGAGATCATCGAGGCCCTCGAGGCCGACGTGGCGAACCACGAGTCCGACGACTCCTTCGAGGACTCCACCGACGCGTTCGACGACGAGGCTGCGGCCGACGACGCCGACGCCGAGCCCACCCTGACCTTCGGCGACCTCGGTCTGCCGGACGGCATCGTGCGCAAGCTCGCGCAGAACGGCGTCACCGCCCCCTTCCCGATCCAGGCCGCGACCATCCCGGACGCCCTGGCCGGCAAGGACATCCTCGGCCGTGGCCGCACCGGCTCCGGCAAGACCCTCTCCTTCGGTCTGCCGACCCTGGCCTCCCTGGCCGGCGGGCACACCGAGAAGAAGAAGCCCCGCGCGATCATCCTGACGCCGACGCGTGAGCTCGCGATGCAGGTCGCGGACGCTCTCCAGCCCTACGGCGACGTGCTCGGCCTCAAGATGAAGGTCGTCTGCGGCGGTACCTCCATGAGCAACCAGATCTTCGCTCTGGAGCGCGGTGTCGACGTCCTCGTCGCCACCCCGGGCCGTCTGCGCGACATCATCAACCGCGGCGCCTGCTCCCTGGCGAACGTCCAGGTCGCGGTCCTCGACGAGGCCGACCAGATGGCGGACCTGGGCTTCCTGCCCGAGGTCACCGAGCTGCTCGACCAGATCCCCGGCGGCGGCCAGCGCATGCTCTTCTCCGCCACCATGGAGAACGAGATCGGCACCCTGGTCAAGCGCTACCTGACCAACCCCGTCACGCACGAGGTCGACAGCGCGCAGGGCAACGTCACGACCATGACGCACCACGTCCTCGTCGTGAAGCCGAAGGACAAGGCGCCGGTCACGGCCGCCATCGCCGCCCGCAAGGGCCGCACCATCATCTTCGTCCGCACCCAGCTGGGCGCCGACCGCATCGCCGAGCAGCTCATCGAGTCCGGCGTGAAGGCCGACGCGCTGCACGGCGGCATGACGCAGGGTGCCCGTACCCGCGTCCTCGCCGACTTCAAAGACGGCTACGTCAACGCGCTCGTCGCCACCGACGTCGCCGCCCGCGGCATCCACGTCGACGGCATCGACCTGGTCCTGAACGTGGACCCGGCCGGCGACCACAAGGACTACCTGCACCGCTCGGGCCGTACCGCCCGCGCCGGCAAGTCGGGCGTGGTCGTCTCCCTCGCCCTGCCGCACCAGCGCCGCCAGATCTTCCGCCTGATGGAGGACGCGGGCGTCGACGCCTCGCGCCACATCGTCCAGGGCGTCGGCGCCTTCGACCCGGAGGTCGCCGAGATCACCGGTGCCCGTTCGCTGACCCAGGTCCAGGCCGACTCCGCGAACAACGCCGCGAAGCAGGCCGAGCGCGAGGTCGCCGACCTGACCAAGCAGCTGGAGCGCCTGTCGCGCCGTGCCGTCGAGCTCCGCGAGGAGGCCGACCGCCTGGTCGCCCGCTCCGCGCGTGAGCGCGGCGAGGACCCGGAGGCCGCTGTCGCCGAGGTGGTCGAGGCCGCCGAGGCCGAGGTCGCGGCCGCCGTGGCCGAGCCGGTCGCGGAGGAGCGCCCCGCGTTCCAGAGCCGTGACGACCGTGGCAACTACGAGCGCCGTGACAACCGTCGCGACGACCGTGGCGGCGACCGTGGCGGCTTCCGCCGTGACGACCGCGGTGACCGCGGTGGCGACCGTGGCGGCTTCCGCTCCGGTGGCGACCGTCCCACCGGTGGTGGCTTCCGTCGTGACGACCGTCCCTCGGGTGGTTTCAACCGTGACGACCGCGGTGGCGACCGTGGCGGCTTCCGCCGCGACGACCGTCCCTCCGGTGGCTTCCGCTCCGGTGGCGACCGTCCCACCGGTGGTGGCTTCCGCTCGGGCGGCGACCGTCCGGCCGGTGGTGGCTTCCGTCGTGACGACCGTCCCTCGGGTGGTTTCAACCGTGACGACCGCGGTGGCGACCGTGGCGGCTTCCGCTCCGGCGGCGACCGTCCGGCCGGTGGCGGCTTCCGTCGCGACGACCGCCCGTCCGGTGGCTTCCGCTCCGGTGGCGACCGTCCCACCGGTGGTGGCTTCCGCTCGGGCGGCGACCGTCCGGCCGGTGGTGGCTTCCGTCGTGACGACCGTCCCTCGGGTGGTTTCAACCGTGACGACCGCGGTGGCGACCGTGGCGGCTTCCGCCGCGACGACCGTCCCTCCGGTGGCTTCCGCTCCGGCGGCGACCGTCCGGCCGGCGGCGGCTTCCGCTCCGGCGGCGACCGCCCCACCGGCTCGACCGGCGGCTCCTCCTTCGGCGGCCGTCGCGACGACAAGCCCCGCTGGAAGCGCAACGACTAATCGCAGTCAGTGAACTGACTGCTTGACACAGGGCCCCGACGACACCGGTCGTCGGGGCCCTGTGGCGTTGTTGCACGGTCCTCTACCCGTCCGGCACCACCGGCTGGGGCCCTAGGGCCTGTCGTCAAAATCCCGTCGTCGCCCGAAGGGCGGCCGCGCGGCGTCTGGTGCGTGCTCTCGGCGTGCCGGGCGGAAGCCCGCGTACTGGACGTACTCGGGATTTCGCCCGGTGCGGCGAGAGCACGTGCCAGGCGTCGCGTGGCAGACGGGAGTTTGACGACAGGACCTAGGCGCCACCGGAGAGAATCAGTCGCCAGAACCTGCCACAAGGCGCCGCGCAGAAGGTCCTCACGGCAAGGCGGTGGCGGTCCCGGCCGATCCCGCGCTCCTGAACGGAGACGGCCGCGGCGACATGCTCAACACCCTTGTCGGCGTCGGGGACATCACCGGTGACGGCAGGTCCGACGCGAGTCCGAGTTGATGACACGGCCCGGACGGCCGATACCCCATCGGCTGTCCGGCGCTCTGCGGCTATGCTCTGGGGTGAGCACACCGAGGGCCATTAGCTCAATTGGCAGAGCAGCGGACTTTTAATCCGTTGGTTGTCGGTTCGAGTCCGACATGGCCTACAGCTCACAGCGCCCCACCCGGTCCGCCGGGTGGGGCGTTTTTGTGTCCTGAGGGAGAGTCAGAGGGGCTCGGAGGCGGACTCGGGGAGTGCGCAGCGGGCCGGATCCGATGGGGCGGAGCGTCGCCCGGTGGCCGGTTTTACGGCTCTGACCTGCGGTGATGTCCCATAGCTGGGTGGTGCGGGCGTTAATTGGCGGGGGTCTCCCCCCGGATGGCGTAGAGTTGTGTTTACCGACGCGGGGTGGAGCAGCTCGGTAGCTCGCTGGGCTCATAACCCAGAGGTCGTAGGTTCAAATCCTGCCCCCGCTACTCAGTACGAAGGCCCGGTCCCCTTTGGGGGGCCGGGCCTTCGTCGTATCCGTGTGTCCGTGTATCCGCTTGGCGTGCGGCCCGTCACTCGAACGGTCGCGCCCGGGTCGCCGTACGGGCCCTCCTGCCCCCAGCCTTGGGGGGCGAGGCGGACCGGGCGGCAGGAGAGCAGCGTGGTGGGGCTGGGCCGGCAGGGCATGGGCGAGCGCGTCTTCGGCGCGGTCGCCGGCAGCGCCGTGGTCCGCCGGATCGTCAAGATGCTCCCGGGCACCCTGATCGTCCTCGGCTTCCTCTTCGACGTGCTGACCCCGCCCAGCTTCACCGGCTCCCCCTTCTTCTCCGCCGCCCCGCTCATCGCGGCCCCGCTGTTCACGCTCCGGGCCACCGTCCTCACGGGGATCCTGGCCACCTTCGCCGTGGTCGTGCTGCACATCTACAACGGCACCAGCTTCAAGGTGGAGGCCATGACCGAGCTGGTCACCGTCGTGACCGTCTCCGGGCTGGCCACGCTGATCAACATCGTCGTCCGGCGCGGTACCGAGCAGCTCGCCTCCGCGCGCGGGATCGCCGAGGCCGCTCAGCGCGCCGTACTGCCGACTCCCGCCGAGCGGATCGCGGGCCTCCAGGTCGCCGCCTCGTACGAGGCCGCGCAGGCGGACGCGTTCATCGGCGGCGACCTCTACGCCGTCCAGGACACCCCGTACGGCGTGCGCCTCGCGGTGGGCGACGTACGGGGGAAGGGGCTCGGGGCGGTCGAGGCGGTGGCCGTGGTCCTCGGGGCGTTCCGGGAGGCGGCCGAGGACGAGCCCACCCTGGAGGGAGTGGCGCGGCGGCTGGAGCGGGCGCTCGCCCGGGAGGGGAACCGGCGCGACAGCCTGGACGCGGTGGAGGGGTTCACCACGTGCGTGCTCGGCGAGATCCCGTCGGGCGCGGGACTGCTGCGGCTCGTCAACCGCGGCCACCCCGAACCGCTGCTGCTGTACGCGAACGGCGGCCTCGCGGAGCTGCCCCCCTTCGAGCCGGCGCTGCCGCTGGGCATGGGGGAGCTGGGCGGCTGGCCGGACCGGGTGCAGGAGTGGCCCTTCCCGGAGGGCGCGACGCTGCTCCTGTACACGGACGGGCTGACCGAGGCCCGCGACGGAGCGGGGGCCTTCTACGATCCGGCGGCCCGGCTGCGCGGGCGGGTCTTCCCCGGGCCCGAGGAGTTGCTGAGCGCGCTCGCCACCGATGTGCGCCGGCACACGGGCGGCGCGGCCACGGACGACATGGCCCTGCTGGCGGTGGCCAGACCGGGGGCGGGGCAGCCGAACCGGCGGCGGACGGTGCGGGTGGTCCCGAAGCGGGTGGTCCCGAAAGGGGACGGAGCGTGACCGAAGAGGCGCGCTCGGCAAGCAAGCTGACGGACCGTCAATGTGAAGATGTGGCGTGAGAGGTGGGAGGGAGGGGTGATTTTTGCCCGAGTTGGTCCATGAGTGTGGCGAGAAGTCCTGGCCAGAGCTGTGCGGGTAGTGGCTGATTGTCATTAACGATCAATCGCAACTGCTTGGAATCACTCCCCTTTCTCTATTACCGTTCGATAACGCAGAGCGGTCGTCCCAGCCGTCGCAAGAGACGGCACCGTGCGCGTGCTCGCCCATGAGGAGTGTGCCCCGGTGGCCTCCAACTCGCCTGCCCCTGAAGGCATCGACGTCCAGGAGCAGCCCACCGCCGGTGCCTGGGGCGAATGGAACCCCACCGAGGACTCGGCCCGGCCGCCCCGTGGCAAGCACCGCGTGCTCAAGCAGCGCGGGGGACTGGCCCGTTCCTCCACCGTCCTCGGCGTCGGCGTGATCGCCGCGGTCGGCGCGGGAGGCATCGCCACCGCGCAGGACCGCCCGCAGGTCGCCATATCCCTGCCCTCGCTCCCGGCCCTGCCCGACCTCCCGGAGGCCCTCGGCGGCGCGGACCAGTCCGCCGAGTCCGCCGGGGATTCAGACGCCGGCTCCGCGCGGACCGCCGGGCCGGCCCGGTCGGGGATCATCCCGCAGCAGGCCGACCGCCGCTCCGACGCGGGCGAGCTGCTGCGCAGCCGCATCCTCCAGCAGGCCGAGTCCCAGCAGGATGCCGCCGCGGCCCAGGAGCGGGCCGAAGCCGAGCGGGTGGCGCAGGAGGCCGCGGCCCAGCAGGCCCGCGATGCGCAGGCGGCCAAGGAAGCGGCCGAGAAGGCGGCGGTGGAGGCGGCCGAGAAGGACGCCGCCGAGGAAGCGCGCCGGGCTCAGGAGGCCAAGGAGGCCGCAGAGGCCAAGGAGAAGGCGGAGCGCGCGGCCCGCTCGGCCGGAGCCTTCTTCCTGCCCACCTCGGCCTACACCCTCACCTCGCACTACGGCGACTCCGGTTCGATGTGGTCCTCCGGCCACCACACCGGCCTCGACTTCGCCGCTCCGACCGGCACCCCCGTCAAGGCGGTCGGCGCCGGGAAGATCATTTCGGCCGGCTGGTCCGGGGCGTACGGCTACCGCATCGTGCTGGAACTCCCCGACGGCACCGAGATCTGGTACTGCCACCTGTCCTCGATGTCGGTGACCGGCGGCTCCGTCGCCGGGGGCGACACCATCGGCCGGGTCGGCGCGACCGGCAACGTCACCGGCCCCCACCTCCACCTCGAAGTCCGCCAGGGCGGCGTCACGGTGGACCCGCTGTCATGGCTGACGGCACGGGGTCTGAACGTCTAGGACCCGGTACGAGGCCCGGCGCGGGCCCGTTGAACGGCCGGTCCGGCCCGTCGAGCGAGCCGAGCGGCCCGATCGGGCCCAGGGGGTCGAAGCAGGGCGGGAGGAGCTCCTCCAGCACCGCGGCCCGGGACAGTGCCGGTCCCGCCGTCGCGCGGCGCAGCCACAGCCGGCGCAGCAGCTCGCGCTCCCGCCCCGCGAAGTCCGGCTCCCGGTCCGGGCCGCCGCTGCGCGCCCGGTGACGTAGCAGAGCCAGCGCCGCGGCATCGGCCTCGTACAGGGCGACCGCCCGTCCCGCCGGCCGGCCCCCGGTGCTCCGGGCCAGTGCGCGGGCCAGGGAGCGCGCGGGCATCGACACCAGCGCGGGCACCTCGGCCGGGCCCAGCCAGCCGGCGGCCGCGTACACGGCGAGCTCCCCGGCGACGGCCCGCAGTCGGCGGCGCCGTATCCACACGGCCAGCCAGACCAGCAGCCCGAACACCGGGACCATCACGCAGCCGTAGACCACGTAGAACCCGGACTCGCCCAGGTCCGAGGAGCTGTTCCACAGCGCGTGCAGCCCCATGGCCGAGGCGAGGCCGAGCAGCGGCAGGCCGATCCTGCGCGTCCGGCGCACGGCGAGCGCGGCGGCGCCGAAACCGAGGCCGGTGGCCACGGTGAACAGCGGATGGGCGAAGGGGGACATGACGCCCCGGACGAAGAACGTCGCGGCCGTCACGGAGTTCAGCACCCCGGTGCCGTTCTCGACGTCCTCGTCGAAGGCGTTGCCGAGGTAGAGGATGTTCTCGGTGAAGGCGAAGCCGGTGGCGGTGAAACCGGCCATCACGAAACCGTCGGAGGGGCCGCTGAACCGGCGTCTCCTGAACAGGAACACCAGCAGCAGGGCGGCCGCCTTGGCGCTCTCCTCGACCACCGGGGCGATCGCCACCGAGCCGAGCTGGTCGCCGTAGGAGGGATCGGCGGTGGCCGCGGCTATCCACTGGGTCGCGAAACTGTTGGCCAGTATGGCGATCAGCGCCGCGGCGCACGCCCCCCAGCCGAAGCAGAACGCCACCTGCGCCCACGGGTGGGGCGCGGCCCGCCCCACCCAGCGGAACGCCGCCACGAGCGGTGCCACCGGCAGCAGGGCCAGGCCCAGGCCGACGAAGAACCCGGGCGTACCGGTCTGTTCGCGTACGAGTTCCAGGATCGCGATGCCGCAGACGCCGAGCAGCACGACGAGTGCGTACGTGCGCACGGCGCCGGCGGTACGCGGCACGCGGTGCAGCAGCCTGGGCGGCCGGGTCGCTCGGGGCACGTGATGACTCTACCGAGCTGACCCGACACGCGGAGTGATGTACTCAGTTCTGGGCGTTACCCGTGCGCCGGAACAGCAGATCGTGTACGACGTGTCCCTTGTCGAGGCCCTGCCCCTCGAAGCGGGTGAGCGGCCGGAAGTCGGGGCGCGGCGCGTAACCGCCGTCGGCCTGCGTGTTCTCGAACTCCGGCTGGGCCGTCAGCACTTCGAGCATCTGCTCGGCGTACGGCTCCCAGTCGGTCGCGCAGTGCAGGATCGCCCCGGGCGCCATGCGGGTGGCGGCCAGCGCGAGGAACTCGGGCTGGATCAGGCGCCGCTTGTGGTGGCGGGCCTTGGGCCAGGGGTCCGGGAAGTACACGCGGAGTCCGGCGAGGGAGTCCGGGGGCAGCATCTCGCGGAGCAGGATGATGGCGTCGCCGTTCGCGACGCGGATGTTGGTCATCCCGCCGCGCTCGGCGAGCGCGAGGAGGTTGCCCTGCCCGGGGGTGTGCACGTCGGCGGCCAGGATCCCGGTGCCCGGGTCGGCGGCGGCCATCTGCGCGGTGGCCTCGCCCATGCCGAAGCCGATCTCCAGGACGACGGGAAGCCCGTCGAACATCTTCTTGAGATCGATCACGTCGTGCCCGTCGATGTCGAGCCCCCAGGTCCCCCAGAGCCGCTTCAGGGCCTCGCCCTGCCCGGTGGTCACCCGGCTGCGACGGGGCTGGAAGCTCCGGATCCGCCGCTCGTGGTGCGAACCCGCCGGATCGGGCGCGGGCCCGTCGGGGAACCGCGGCTCGGTGCGCCACTTCGGGGGCACGTAGGTGGAGGTCGCCTCCGGCACGGGCTCGGCGGCGGGATTCTGGGGACTCAGAGACTCAGACACAATCCCCGGATTCTACGTCTTTCCAGCCGTCCGGCGTTTGAGGACCGGGGTCCGGGGCGGAGCCCCGGTAGGGGTCCGGGCGCAGCCCGGGGAACGGGCGAAGGGCGGGTAGGGGACTCTGTCCCGCGCAGCGGCACACCCGCAGCCGCGCCACGGCGCAGGGGACGGCCCCGCGCAGCGGCGATCCGGGCGCGGGCCGCCACGACCCGGAGCCGAGCCCCGCAGGGCTACGCGCTGCGCAGGGACTTGAGCGCCCGCCCGGCAATCTCCCGCCCGATCGGCAGCGAAGCGGTGGCCGCGGGCGAAGGCGCATTCAGCACGTGCACCGTCCGCTCCCCCTCCCGGATCAGGAAGTCGTCCACCAGCGCCCCGTCCCGCAGCACGGCCTGCGCCCGCACCCCCGCTGCCGCGGGCACCAGATCCTCCGCGCGCACCGCCGGCAGCAGCCGCCGCACCGCCTCGACGAACGCCGCCTTCGACAGCGACCGCCGCACCTCACCCGCTCCGTACCGCCAGTGCCGCGCGGCCATCCGCCAGGATCCCGGCCAGGCCAGCTCGTCCGCGAGGTCCCGCGGCCGGACCACGCCCCAGCCGTACCCCTCGCGCGCCAGCGCCGGCACCGCGTTCGGCCCGACGTGGACCCCGCCGCCGATGCCGCGGGTCAGGTGGACGCCGAGGAAGGGGAACGCCGGGTCCGGCACCGGATAGACCAGCCCGCGCACCAGATCGGGCCGGGCCAGGTCGTAGTACTCGCCCCGGAAGGGCAGGATCCGCATCTGCGGGTCGTCCCCGGCCAGCCGCGCGATCCGGTCGCACTGCAGCCCGGCGCAGTTCACCAGCACCCGCGCGCGCACCACCACACCGCTGCTCGTGCGCACCGCCACCCCGGACGCGCGCCGCGAGATCAGCTCGACGGCCCCGCCGTAGACGATCTCCGCCCCCGAGGACTCCGCGAGCTGCTGAGCGACCCGCCCGTAGTCCACGATCCCGGTGGTTCCCACGTGGATCGCCGCGAGCCCGCGCACTTCGGGCTCGTACTCCGAGATCTGCGTCGGCCCCAGCTCCCGCACCGGGATGCCGTTCTCCCGGCCCCGCTGCACGAGTGCGTGCAGCCGCGGCAGCTCGTCCCGCTCGGTGGCGACGATGAGCTTGCCCGTCACCTCGTGCGGGATGCCGTGCTCCGTGCAGAACTTGACCATCTCGGCCGCGCCGCGCACCGCGAAGCGCGCCTTGAGGGAGCCCGGCTTGTAGTAGATCCCGCTGTGGATCACGCCGCTGTTGCGGCCCGTCTGGTGCCGGGCGGGGCCGTCCTCCTTCTCCAGGACGACCACCCGGGTCCCCGGAGCGAGCCCCGCGAGCGCATGCGCCGTCGACAGGCCGACGATCCCGCCGCCGATCACCAGCACATCGCAGTCCAGTCTGCCCATGCCGCCCACGCCGCCGCCCACACTGACACCTCCCACCCCTGCATAGTGCACCCCGCCACTGACAACGGGGCCACGCGGGTCCTATGCCGGGGTTACCAGCAGAGGCCTGGCCCGCTCGCGCAGTTCGGCGACGCGCGGTTCGTCCCCGTACGGTTCCAGCCGGTGCAGGAGGTCCCGTACGTACTCCGTCGTCCGGGCCGACGAGATCCGCCCCGCGACCTCCACCGCCCGGGTCCCCGCCGCGCACGCCGCGTCGAGGTTCCCGGACTCCAGCTCGGCCACCGCGCTCACGACGAGCCGCAGCCCGTGTGATCGTACGTACTCCTCCGTCGGCCGGGACAGTGCCTGTTCCGTGAAACGCCTTACCTGGCGCGGGAGTTTGAGATCGCGGTAGCACTCGGCCGCATCCGCCGCGAAGCGGTCGTACGAGTAGAAGCCCAGCCAGGTCGGATCGGCGTCGCCGTCCCGGGCTCGTTCCAGCCAGCCCTCGGAGGCCCGCAGCGCGGCCCCCGCGGCGGCCGAATCGCCCGCCTTCGCGTGCGCCCGGGCCTCGACGAGGCGGAAGAAGCTCATCGTCCGCGCGGTGGCCAGGCCCCGGTTGCGCTCGACGGCGGCCTGCGCGAGGTCCACGCCCTCGTCCGGGAAGTCCCGGTAGGTGGCCTGCAGGGACATCGACGCCAGCACGTACCCGCCGAGCGGTACGTCGGCGGCGGCGCGGGCCAGCCGCAGCGCCTGGATGTAGTAGCGCTGGGCCGCTTCCTGCTGCCCGGTGTCGAAGGCCATCCAGCCGGCCAGCCGGGTCAGTTCGGCGGTGGCGCCGAAGAGCGCGCGGCCCACCTCGTCGGTGTAGGAGCCGAGCAGCAGCGGCGCCGCGTCCACCCGCAGGCATTCGGGGACCATCGAGGAACGCCAGTCGCCGCCCCCGTACTTGGAGTCCCAGCGGCGGGCGTCTTCGGCGGCCTCGCGCAGTTTGGTCACATCGCTGTGGCCCACGCGCTGCGGGCTCCCGGCGTCGGGTGCGGCCGGAGCGGGCGGCGGTGGCGTTTCGCGCGGAGGCTGGGCGGGCACACCCCCGACGTGGGCGCCGGGCGGCGCCGGAAGGCCTTCCGGCGGGGCCGCGCCCGGTACCGCTTCGCGTGCCACCGGCTCGCGTGCCACCGAGCTGTCTGCGGGAGATATCAGCCACCGCGAGGCCGGCGTCGCGTACGCCGACACGGAGAAGGAGCCGGCGAGCGACTGCCAGATCCCGCCTCCGCCGCGCCGGCCGGCCAGGTCGAGACGGTAGAGGTCGGTGGCCGAGCGCACGGCCGCGCCGACGTCGCGCGGGAAGGCCAGCCCCACCTCGGGTGCCGGATCCGCGTCCGCGAGGCCGATCTCGTGCAGGGGCACGGGCCGGCCGAGCTTCGCGCCGATGGCGGCCGCGATCAGGTGCGGGGCGGCGCCCTGCGGCACCATCCCCTTCGACACCCACCGGGCCACCGAGGTCTTGTCGTAGCGGAGGGTCAGACCGCGCTGAGCGCCGAGGTCGTTGACCCTCCGGGCCAGCCCGGCGTTGCTGATGCCCGCGAGGGCGAGGACGGCGCCGAGCTTCTCATTGGGCTCGCGGAGCTCCCTGGACATGCGCCACCCCTCGTCACACGCGGAACGCATACAAAGCCAACGCAGCCGGGGCATAGGCGCCCGGCATTTCGTAAACCCAGCGTAGTTCCCCGCCTCCCAAGCGTTAAGGCCCCCTGTTCCGTATGGCGGGATTGTTGTCCGTATGCACAGTCGGGCCGGGGTCCGGGGGCGGGGCGCACGTGTCGGCGCGTGCTCCACCCGTGTGGCCGTGCGCCCGGCCGTGCGCTCTGGCCGCTGCGGGGGCCCGGCGATTCGATGTGCGGTGCGTGGGTCGGCCCGCCGCGTGGACCGGGCGGACCGGGGGATGCCGCTGCCTCAATCCCCGCGGGTGGCGGAACGGTCCGGGGGGTGGATCCCGCCCCCCGGGCCGCGCTCCGCCGCTCCGCGCGAGGCTCCGCGCAGGGCTCTCAGTACGGCCGAAGAATGGCCGAAAGCGACCTATGGGGCGGTCGGAACGGAACGCCAAATACCGCATGGCCGGGGCGTGTTCGTTTATACGTGCGCCCCCCTTACCCACTCCCGCACGCCTGTCTCGTGGCAGCATGGACCCCGAGCCACCCGGGGTCCCTCCGGCCGCGCGCTGAGCGCCGGCCGCGCGGTTCGCACCCCGGTCAGGTGCCCACGGGCTGGGGAGGCGGCGGTGCGCTGGTTGGTGGGTTGGAGCAGTATCGCCGCGAGCTTCGGCACGGCCGGACGGGTCGCGGGGCACGGCGCTGCACACGCCTCCGACCAGGGCGCATACGGCTCGGGATCCGGCTACGGATCGTCCTCGGGCTACGGATCGGCCCCGGGCCACGGGAACGGCTACGGCCCGGGCCCCGACGCATGGGGCGACGGCCCGGTCCGCGGCGGTCTCGCCGACGCCGGCCACCCCGACGAACCGGGCGCCGCCGACGCCGACCGCACCGTCGTCCCCGTCGGAGCCCAGCTCCTCTGGGGCGACCCCGACCCCCTCTGGGCCGTCGGGGACTGGCGCCCGGACGAGATCCGCACCCTCACCGCCGATCCCGCGGACCCCTTCACCCGCCTCGCCGTCCTCGGCTGCTGCGGCGCCACCGACGAGGAACTGCGCCGCGCGCTCTACGCCGCCCGCGGCGGCGCGCTGCGCCACCTCACCCAGTGGCCCGGCAGCTACACCGCCGTCGTGCAGGCCGGCCGCCGCATCACGGTCGTCGGCGACCTGGCCGGCGCCCGACCCGTCTTCTACACGCCCTGGGCGAGCGGGACCGCGTACGCCACCGCCGCCCTCCCGCTCGCCGACCTGATCGAGGCGCAGCTCGACATCGGCCATCTCGCCGCCCTGCTGGCCTGCCCCGACAGCCCGGAGGCGCTGGGCGACGGCACACCGTACGTCGGCGTACGCCGGATCCCGCCCGGGCACGCGCTGATCCTGCGCGAGGGCTCGCGGGAGATCACCGGCTACGAGCCGGTGGCCTCCCTCGCGGTGGCCGCCCCCGCGGCCGATCCCGCGCTCGCGGTGGAGGGCGTACGGGAAGCTTTGGTCGACGCGGTGCGCGCCCGGCTCACGGCTCCGCGGCATGCTCCCGAGACGCTGCCCTACGACCCGGGGCCCGTCCCCGGAATGGGCCCGGCCGACCGCCGGGCCGCACGCGGCGCCCCCGCGCCCGTCCCCGGAGTCGGCGCCGACCTCTCCGGAGGCAGCGCCTCCGCGACCCTCGCCCTGCTGGCCGCCGGCCTCCCCGGGGCACCGGGCGCCCTCCGCGGCCGCACCGGGGAACGCCTCCTCGCCGTCACCTTCAACGACCTGGCCACGCCCCAGGGCCGCGAACCCGAACTGGAACGCGCCCACGCCATCGCCTCCGACCCGCGTCTGCACCACGTGGTCGTGGCCGCCGCCGAGGAAGCCCTCCCGTACGCCGACCTCGACGGGCCGCTGACCGACGAACCGGGCCCCTCCCTCGTCTTCGCCGCCCGCGAGCGGCGCCGCCTCGCGGCCGGCTCGGCGGACCACTTCACCGGCCACGGAGCCCGCCAGGTCCTCGACGCCCACCCCGCCCGGCTCGCCGACCTCCTGCTCGACCGGCGCCGGCGCCACCTGCTGCGCCCCACCCTGGCCCTCGCCCGCTCCTCCCCGTCGGAGGGCGACTCCCTGCTCGTGCCCCTCCTCGTCCCCCTCACCGTGTACGCGGCGGCCCGCCGCCTGGCCCGTACGCCGTACCGCGCCGGCATGGAGGCGGCGGCGGCCCGCCTGCGCGACGGGGTCCCGGCCGCGGGTCCCGGCTCCCCGGTGGACGCCTCCCTCGCGGCCCTGACCTGGTCCCGGCCGGGCCCGGCGGCGGCCTGGCTGACGGGCGAGGCACTGGCCGAGGTATCGATCCGCCTCACCGCCGCCGCTGGCCGGCCTCCCCTCTCGCTGCGCCCCGGGGAGGCCCGGGCCCGCGCCGTCCTGGCCCGGCACGCCGCCGACCACCGGGTCTTCGAGCAGGCCGTGGAGGTCCGCAGCCAGCGCCTGCACGCCCCGTTCCTGGACAACCAGGTCGTACGGGCCGCCCGGGCCCTGCCCGAATCCCTGCGCGTCCAACCCGGCGCCCGGGCGGCGGTCCTGCGCGGGGTCCTGTCCTCGGCCGGCGTCCGGGACCTTCCCCCGGGGTGGGGCGCGACGGCCCACGCCCCGAACGAATCGGCGACCCGCCTGGGACTGCGCGCGGCCCTTCCGCACCTCCTGACCCTCTTCACGTCGCCGCTGCTGGCGGACGCGGGCCTGATCGAAGCCCGGGTCGTCCGTCAGGCCCTGCTGGACGCGGCGGACGGCCGCCCGGTCCCACTCGACGGCATCGCCGAACTCGTCTCGATGGAACTGTGGCTGGGCCGCCTCCTGGCCCGCCGGGGCACCTGCTGGACCGGCACCTCCACCCCGCGCCGCAGGGCCGTCCCCACCGGAGTCCCCCTCCGCCGCCCGGCGCTGTCCTGAGGCCCGAGGTCTGAGGCCCGAGGTCTGAGGCCCGAGGCCTGAGGGTCGAGGCCTGAGGGTCGAGGCCATACGGGCCTTCGCGGCCGCCGCGCTCAGCGGCAGCTGATGACGGAGTCGGCCCAGGTCGCCAGCGTCGGCAGCCGGCCGCCCTCGGCGCGCTCCACGACCAGGCGCAGCGTCTTGTGCCCGGAGAGGGAGACGGACACGCTCGCCGCCGGGTCCTCGTACCCCAGGGCCCGGGACTGCCACAGCCGCTGCCCGTCCGCGTACACGGAGAAGCGGACCCTGCCGTCCGTGAGCAGCGACATGCCGTCCACACCGGCCCGCGCGGAGAAGCTGACGCAGCTCCGGTTGAGGGTGATCTCCACGGAGGAACGGGAATTGACGGTGATCCCGTGCGAGAAGCGCTGTCCGCCGATCATCGGCCCCCAGCGCTGCCACACCCAGCTGCTCCGCCATGTTTCGATCTCGGGGTTGTCGTGGTCCCCGTAGGCGGAATGGCCCAGGGAGGAGAGCCGGAACCCCTGCGGTGCCTGCGGCGGCTTGGGAGGCGTCGGCCTGGGGGGCGGTACCGGACTGGGCGTGGGGCTCGGCTTCGGACTCGGGACCCGGCTCGGACTCGGCGCGGGCGAGGACCGCTCCGGGCTCCGCGAAGGCGCCGGCACGGCCGGTGCGGGGGCCGGCGGCGGCGCGGGCGTCTGCTTCTTCGGGGGCGGTACGGATCCCCGTGCCGCCGGCGGCTGCGCCTGCGACGGGCCGGGCTCCGGCGCGGCGGGTGCCGGACTCCGCGGCACGGGCACGGCCACTCCGGGAGCGGGGTTCGCGCGCACCGTCGGAGCGGAGTCGTCGCCGGCCAGCGCGAACACCACGCCGGCGGCCGCGGCCACCACGACCCCGGCGGCGATGGCCGCCTTGGCCGGCAACCCCAGCCCCTCCGAAGCCACGGCTCCGCCGACCCCGCCGGCCCCGCTTCCACCAGCGGCCCCACCCGCAGCCCCGGCCCCGGCAGCCCCGGCCCCGGCAGCCCCGGCCCCGGCAGCCCCGGCCCCGGCAGCCCCGGCTCCGGCGCCCGCCCCGGCCGTCGACCCGCCCACGGCTGCGGCAGCGGCCCCGGCACCACCCGCGGCGACGGCACCGCCGGCCACCACTCCGGCCGCCTTGGCCGCGTACCCGGCGGCGAACCACCCGATGACGGCGACCGGCAGCAGCGCGGGAATGCCCGCGTTGACGTCCTTGAGCTCGCCCGCGGCGAGCCGGCACCGGGCGCACTCCTCGAGGTGCTTGCGCAGCCCCCGCTCGGCCCGCATCCGCAAGCCCCCGCGGGCATAGGCCCCCAGCCGGTCGGCGTACCGGGCACAGTCCCCGCCGGAACTCAGCGCGGTGCTCACGTGGGCCTGGAGGTAGGCCTGCTTGAGTCCCTCGCGGGCCCGGCTGGCCAGCACCGCGGTGGCGTTCGCGCTCAGCCCGAAGAGCGGGGCGATCGCGCTCGGCGACGCCTCCTCGACGGTGGTGTGCCACAGCACGGCCTGCCACCGCTCGGGCAGGCTCCGGAAGGCCTGCATGGCGAGGGTCTGCTCGGCCTCGTGCATGGCCCGCACATCGGCGCCGAGTTCGAGGGTGTCGTCCCCGCCTCGAACGGCCAGCCCGACCGAGCCGTCGCCGGACCCGGCGGCCTGCTCCGCGAACAGCGCGAAGTCCTCGACCAGATGCTCCCGCTTCGCCGTTTTCGCCCAGGCGGCGGCGACCCGGCGCACGGTGGTCAGCAGGTAGGCGCGCACCGACTGGTCCGGACCCGCCCCGCCCCGTACGGCCTGGAGCGTCCGCGCGAACACCTCGGCGGTCAGATCGTCGGCGGTGTGCCCGTCGCGGCAGCAGGTACGGGCATATCGGCGCACGGCATCGGAGTGGCGCCGGAACAGTTCCTCGTAGGCCCCGTCGTCGCCTCCGCGCATCCGCGCGATCAGGTCCCCGTCGGAGGGCGGAAGTTCACCGCTCGCCCCGGCGGCGTGCCGGCCACCCGGTTCGCGCTGCGCCGGGACCTGTCGTGCGGGCAGGCTGCCCGCCTCGACCTCGCCGCCGGCGCCACCGTGTGGCTCTTCCCGCCCGTCAACGCTCATCGCGGAGACCCTCGCACGACACACTCAACCGGTACACCGATCCAGCGTGTCACACGGCGGCCACGCGCCGAACCCGTCTCCACACCTTCCACTCATCCGGGCAAGCCCTGACGAATCGCCGTACGGATCCTCACCCGTTCGAGCGAGAGCCCCCGGAAAGGAACCGGTTGACGCTCACCAGAGCAGGCCCTCCCACCGGCCGAGCCACCCGGTCCGCGAACCTCACGTCCCGGGCGCCCCGGCCGAACGAACCGAACCGCACCGTCCCCCGGAGTTACGCCGTCCGGGACCGCAGCCCTTCGAGCAGGATGTCGAGCAGTCGGGCGGAAGCCGCCGCCTGCTGCGCCGCGTCGGGCAGCGCGGGCGCGGCCGTCGCTATCACCAGCAGCACATCGGCCACCGTGACATCGGCGCGCAGCGCACCGGCCTCCCGGGCCCGGTCGACGAGGCGGCCGACGACCTCGAGCAGCTCGCCCGCGCCCGCGTCCTCGGAGGGCTCGTCCTCCAGGCCGGTCCGCGCAGCGCCGACGACCCGCAGGTCGGGCGCCCCGCCGACCGCGACGGCCTGACGCTGGTGCGGAACCCGCGCGGCCTCCTCGTCCACCCCGTCGGCCCCGTCCTCGCCGGGTCCGCCGACCCGCAGCACCTGCGGAGGCAGCAGCCGCCCGGCGCCCGAGGCCACGGAGGTGCGCAGGAAGCACGACAGGGCCTGCCAGGGCTCCTCCTCCTGGCCGAGAGCCGTGCGGGCCTGCTCGGTCAGTCGCGAGGTCTCCTCCTCGGCTATCCGCCGGACCAGGACGTCCTTGCTGGGGAACCGTCGGTAGACGGTGCCGACACCGACCCGTGCGCGCCGTGCGACGTCCTCCATCGGAGCCCCGTAGCCGAGCTCGCCGAAGACCTCGCGGGCCGCGCGAAGTACGTGTTCGAGATTGCGCTGTGCGTCGACGCGCAGCGGCGTGGAGCGACCCACGCCGTGTGTGGTGGCGCCGCCGGCCATCAGCCGCCCGTGGCTGTCGGTCGCCGAAGCGGCCGACGACAGAGCGGTGGCAGAAGCATGGAAATCGGAAATGTGCATATGTATCCCCCGGTAATCATTTGTCTCCCCCCGGAGACACTCCCCGCCTTCATGTCGAGGGGGGCCACGGTCATGAGGGCCCTGGTCCTACTCCTCGACGAGTTACGAACATAGTTGAGCCAGAGTCAATTCAGAAGAGGCAGCCCCGGACGGACCACCGCCCGATCGGAGCATTCACCCTCAATTTTCCGTTCGAAGCCCCCGGAATCACTCATTCCGTACCGCCTGACCTGCGCACCTTCCACTCCACCCGCACCCCCTGACAACCTCGCCCCGCCGTCCCCTCCGGTCACACAATTTGTCGGGCCTGTGGACAAACTCCCGGCCACGTTGCGTCATGGGACGGTGAAGGCTGCTAACTCCCGGGGCACGGCCCCCGGTACCCCGCCCCGTACGCGGATCCTCATCGTCGGCGGCGGCTACGTAGGCATGTACACGGCACTCCGACTCCAGCGAAAGCTGAGAGCCGACGAGGCCGAGGTCACGGTGGTCACTCCCGAGCCCTACATGACGTACCAGCCCTTCCTCCCCGAAGCGGCCGCCGGCTCCATTTCCCCGCGCCACGTCGTGGTCCCGCTGCGCCGCGTCCTGCCGAAATGTCGCATCGTCATCGGCGAGGCCCGGCACATCGACCACGCGGCCCGGACCGCGACCGTCACCACCCTCGCCACCGACGAGGAGGGCGAAGGCCCCGTGGAGATCGAGTACGACGAACTGGTCCTCGCCCCCGGCTCCGTCTCCCGCACGCTCCCCATTCCGGGACTCGCCGAGTACGCCATCGGATTCAAGACCGTGGAAGAGGCCATCGGCCTGCGCAACCACGTCATCGAGCAGATGGACATCGCCTCCTCCACCCGCGATCCCGCCCTGCGCGACGCCGCCCTCACCTTCGTCTTCGTCGGCGGCGGCTACGCCGGCGTAGAGGCACTCGGCGAGCTGGAGGACATGGCCCGCTACGCCGCCCGCTACTACCACAACGTCAAGCCCGAGGACATGAAGTGGGTGCTGGTCGAGGCCAGCGACCGGATCCTCCCCGAGGTCGGCCCCGAAATGGGCACGTACACGATCCGCGAACTGCGCCGCCGCGGCATCGACCTGCGCCTGGAGACCCGGCTCGAGTCCTGCGAGAACCGGATCGCCGTCCTCAGCGACGGCGCCCGCTTCCCCACCCGCACCGTCGTATGGACCGCCGGCGTCAAACCGCACCCGATCCTCGCCGCCAGCGACCTGCCCAAGACCGACCGCGGCCGCCTCGCCTGCACCTCCTTCCTCACCGTCGAAGGCGTCGAGCACGCCTGGGCCGCCGGGGACGCCGCATCCGTCCCCGACATCACCGCCCCGGAGAAGGGCGTCGCCTGCGCCCCCAACGCCCAGCACGCCGTCCGCCAGGCCAAGCTCCTCGCCGACAACCTCGTCTCGTCCCTGCGCGGCGGACTCCTCACCGAGTACGCCCACAAGTACGCGGGTTCCGTGGCCTCCCTCGGACTCCACAAGGGCGTCGCCCACATCTACGGCCGCAAGCTCAAGGGCTACCCGGCCTGGCTCATGCACCGCGCCTACCACCTCAGCCGCGTCCCGACCCTGAACCGCAAGACGCGCGTGCTCGCCGAGTGGACGCTCTCCGGCCTCTTCAAACGCGAGATCGTCTCGCTGGGATCCCTCGAACACCCCAGAGCAGAATTCGAACTCGCGGCGGGCGGAGGCCCCAAGGACCCTCCGAAGAAGACCGACCGCTGATGCTGTCAGTCCCGTCGGCCACACTGGACGTGTGACCATAGGTGGGCTCACACCTGCACAGAGTGACATCAGCGTGACATCCGAGTGCCACCCGATTGCCACCGAGTGACACAGCGACCACGAGCGACACCACGAGGCTTGAAAGCAGTGAACTTCACGCGCTGGAGCGCCCGGTTTCCCGGAACGCAGCGCCGCGCCGCGGCCCGGTCCGAACACGCAGCCGCCCAGGCCAAACGGGGCGAGGGCTCGGTCCCGGCCGCCCGCGGCGCGGCCGGCCATTCCACGGCCGGCCCGGACGGCTGCCCCGCGGACCCCACGGTCCGCGGCACCGGTTCCACCCCCGGTACCGGGTCCGCCCCGGCCGCCGCGGACGGTACGGGGACCCCCGCACCCTCCCTCGACGAGCTCTCCGTACGCGACGTCCTCGACCGCCTCCCGGCCCTCGTCGCCCTCGTGCACGGCCCCGAGCACCGCGTCGCCTACGTCAACGACGCCTACACCGCCGGCTTCGGCGCCCGCGCCCCCGGCGCCCCCGCGCACCTGGCCCTCCCCGAGCTCGGCGATCTCGGCCTGCTCCCGCTCCTCGACCAGGTCCAGCGCAGCGGCAAGCCCCGTACCGCCAAGAACCGCACCGCGCCCGGCGGCACCAGCTCGTACACGGTCACCTGCACCCCGATCGAGTTCCCCAAGACCAAGGCCGACGCCGTCGGGTCCACCGCCCACGCGCACGCCAACGCCGGCAGCGGCACGGGCTCGGCCACGGGCTCCGGAACCGGCTCCGGCATCGAGAACGAACCGGAAGCCCACACCGGCACCGGCGTCCTGATCCACCTCGCCGACGTGACCGACCACGCCGAGGCCGTCGAGCGGCTGCGCGCCAGCGAGCGCCGCCAGCGCGAAGCCGCCGTCACCCTCCAGCGCTCCCTCCTCCCCCAGGAGCTCGAACAGCCCGACGACCTGCGCGTCGCCGCCACCTACCAGCCCGGCGGCACCGAGGCCGCCGTCGGCGGGGACTGGTACGACGTCATCACCCTCGGCGCCGGCCGCACGGCCCTCGTCATCGGGGACGTCATGGGCCGGGGCGTCCGCGCCGCCGCCGTCATGGGCCAGCTCCGCACCGCCGTCCGCGCGTACGCCCGCCTGGACCTCCCGCCCCACGAGGTCCTCCAGCTCCTCGACGGCCTGGCGGCCGAGATCGACGCCAGCCAGATCGCCACCTGCGTCTACGCCGTCCACGACCCCAACGAGGGCCTCCTCGCGTACGCCTCCGCCGGCCACCTCCCGATCCTCGTCCGCGACGAGGACGGCACGGTCCGCCGCGCCGCCGACCCCACCGGCCCGCCGCTCGGCACCGGCGGCTGGCTGCACACCTCGGGCACCATCGCGCTGGGCCCCGGCTCCACCGCCGTCCTCTACACCGACGGCCTGGTCGAACGCCGCGGGGAGGACATCGACGAAGGCGTCGCCGCCCTGGAACGCGCCCTCTCCGGCGCCCAGGGCCCCCCCGCCGTCATCTGCGACCGCCTGATGCGCGCCCTCGGGGTCGACGCCGATCACGACGACGACGTGGCCGTGATGGTCCTCCAGCAGCCCGCCCGCACCGGCGCCGACGCCGAGCTCTTCCACAACGCGGCCCTGGAACTCCTCGGCGGCATCGAGGCCGCTCCGCGCGCCCGCGCCTTCGCCCAGGGAGTCCTGGCCTCGTGGCGCTTCCCGGTGGAGCTCTGCGACCTGGGCGTCCTCGCGGCCAGCGAACTCGTCGCGAACTCCCTCCAGCACGGCACCCCGCCCATGCGCCTGCGCCTGCGCCGCACCGACCGCCGGCTGATCATCGAGGTCACCGACGGGGACGACCACCTCCCGCGCCGCCGCCGCGCCGAACCGGCCGACGAGACCGGCCGCGGCATCTCCATCGTGGCCACCATCGCCTCGGCCTGGGGTTCCCGCCGCACCCCGGGCGGCGGCAAGGCCGTCTGGTGCGAGTTCGCCCTCCCCGACAAGGCCCCGTAGCCGAACACGCAGAAGGCCCCGGTCGACCGACCGGGGCCTTCTCTGCACACTTCTTCCTACGCGGCCACGGGCGCGGCTTCCTTCACCCGCTTCACCACGATGGTGCTCCCGGCCAGCGACGGGTTGTCCTGCACCGGCGTCAGCTGCTTGCCGAGCCGCAGCGCCAGCCCGGCGATGCCCAGCGAGACCAGGACGAAGATCCCGATGTAGAGCATCGGCACGCCGGCGGCCAGCGGCACACCGAGCGGCCCGAGCGCCAGAGCCAGCTGCTTGACCAGCGCGAAGGCCGAGTTGTACTGGCCCACGGAGCCCTCGGGCGCCAGGTCGGCCACCAGCGGCGCGAGCGTCGGCGACAGCATGGCCTCCCCGATGCCGAAGAGGGCGTACGTGGTCACGAACGCGGCGGCGGCCACGACCGCGCTGCCGTGCCCCAGCCCCGAGAAGGCGGCGATGATCCACGCCACGGTCCAGAGCAGACCGACGAGCGCGATCACCCGGGACCGGCGGTGGTTCTCCACCAGCCGCAGCACGACGAACTGGGCGAGCACGATCGCACCGGTGTTGGCAGCGAGCGCGAACCCGAGCGTGGAGGGGGAGATCCCGGCGGCCTCGGTACCGAAGGCGGCGAGACCCGACTCGAACTGTCCGTAGCAGGCGAAGAACAGAACAAAGCCGAGGACGCAGAACTGCACCATCGCCTTGTGCTCCATCAGCCGCTTCCAGCCGCCGCCCGCCTGGGCCGCGTCCTTGGCCAGCGCGGTGCTGATGGCCGGCACCTGAGGCATCCGCACGGTGGCGATGACCCCGGCGAGCACCAGGAACATCACGGCCTCGATACCGAAGAGCAGCGTGAAGCTGCCCGGACGGCTCTCGTCGACGATGAGCCCGCCGATCAGACCGCCGATGCCGAGACCCAGGTTCTGCATGAAGAACTGGAGGGCGAAGGCACGGGTCCGGGTGGAGGGGGTGGAGCAGCGCACGATCATCGTGGCCAGCGCGGGCTGCATGACGGCCTGGCCGGCACCCAGCGCGAGCGCGGACAGCAGGATCGCGACCACGCCGGTGGAGAGCCCGAGCGACAGCGCGCCGAACGAGGCGACGACGGCCGCACCGATGACGACGGGGACCGGACCGCGCCGGTCGATCACCCGCCCGGTGAAGGGGAGCGCGAGAAGCGCACCGAGGGCGAACGCCATGAACGTCCCCGTCGCCCACATGGGGTCCAGTTCTCGCACCTTCGCCGCGTAGACGTAGAGGAACGGAACCGTGAAGCCGATACCGAACGCGGTCAACGCGTTCCCGGCCTGGATCCTCCGCATCGCAGCGCCCATCACCTTGGTCACTTCTCACCACCTTGATTGCTGAAGCTTGAAGACTTCATACCTAAAGTTCGATCCTTAACACTACACACCGAAGGAGTTAGATGCCAACGACCCCCGTGCCATACTTCGGACCATGGGTGACACCCCCGACGGCACTGCGCCCGTCCACGAGCCGAGCCTCGACGAACAGATCGCCGTCTATCAGCGCGAGTTCCAGGACCTCGACCCCCAGGTCGAGAAGGTCGTCTCGGCCCTCAGCCGCCTGAACCGCCGCATGAACGTCGCGTACGGCCGCCAGACCGCGGCCCTGGGCATCAGCAACGCGGAGTGGGAGGTCCTCAAGGCCCTCGTGCTCTCCGGAGCCCCGTACCGGATGGGACCGAGCGAGCTCGCGAAGCAGCTGGGCCTCACGCCGGCGGCGATGACCCACCGGATCGACCGCATGACGGCGGAAGGACTGGTCACGCGCGAGCGGGACGAGAACAACCGCGTCCGCGTGATCGTGGAGCTCACCGCTGAAGGCCGCAGCAAGTGGCTGGACGCGATGAGGGCGGCGACGGTCTTCGAGGAGGACTTGCTGCAGGACCTCTCCACGGCGGAGCGGGGCGTACTGGGCGACATGCTCACCCGGCTCCTGACCCGCGTAGAGGACCTCCAGTCCCCGCACTGACCGCCCAGTGACCCGGCCCAGCTGCCCGGGTTGACACGGACTCTGCGGATCCGTAAGGTTCTTCGAGTTGTCCCTGAGCCGAAAGGTTTCTGAGACAACGAATCCCGCCGCCTCGTTGCGGCACCCAACTCAGCAAGATCTCCCACTGGGAACGCATTCGGCATGCCCGAATTCATTCCTGAAGGTCGATTATGAATCGCCCGGGAAATCCACTAGAGTTCGGGAGTCGGAAGGGCCCAACAGCCCGAAAGACAAAACCCGCTGACTGGGAGTCAGGCCCGAAAGAGTCTGATAGAGTCGGAGACACAAGAACGAACGAAGCGCCCGGAGGAAAGCCCGAGAGGGTGAGTACAAAGGAAGCGTCCGTTCCTTGAGAACTCAACAGCGTGCCAAAAATCAACGCCAAAAAGTTGATACCCCGTCCATTTCGGTGGATGAGGTTCCTTTGAAAAAGACCTGTGAGGTCGCAGCTTCGGCTGTGGTGCTTGCAGGCAATTACACAGCGAGGACGCAGTGGACGGTCGGTCTTATTCCGACATGACTGTCCCGCTCTAAGTGTGTGTGCACCCGATTACGGGTAAACATTCATGGAGAGTTTGATCCTGGCTCAGGACGAACGCTGGCGGCGTGCTTAACACATGCAAGTCGAACGATGAAGCCCTTCGGGGTGGATTAGTGGCGAACGGGTGAGTAACACGTGGGCAATCTGCCCTTCACTCTGGGACAAGCCCTGGAAACGGGGTCTAATACCGGATAACACTCCTGCCTGCATGGGCGGGGGTTAAAAGCTCCGGCGGTGAAGGATGAGCCCGCGGCCTATCAGCTTGTTGGTGGGGTAATGGCCCACCAAGGCGACGACGGGTAGCCGGCCTGAGAGGGCGACCGGCCACACTGGGACTGAGACACGGCCCAGACTCCTACGGGAGGCAGCAGTGGGGAATATTGCACAATGGGCGAAAGCCTGATGCAGCGACGCCGCGTGAGGGATGACGGCCTTCGGGTTGTAAACCTCTTTCAGCAGGGAAGAAGCGAAAGTGACGGTACCTGCAGAAGAAGCGCCGGCTAACTACGTGCCAGCAGCCGCGGTAATACGTAGGGCGCAAGCGTTGTCCGGAATTATTGGGCGTAAAGAGCTCGTAGGCGGCTTGTCACGTCGGATGTGAAAGCCCGAGGCTTAACCTCGGGTCTGCATTCGATACGGGCTAGCTAGAGTGTGGTAGGGGAGATCGGAATTCCTGGTGTAGCGGTGAAATGCGCAGATATCAGGAGGAACACCGGTGGCGAAGGCGGATCTCTGGGCCATTACTGACGCTGAGGAGCGAAAGCGTGGGGAGCGAACAGGATTAGATACCCTGGTAGTCCACGCCGTAAACGTTGGGAACTAGGTGTTGGCGACATTCCACGTCGTCGGTGCCGCAGCTAACGCATTAAGTTCCCCGCCTGGGGAGTACGGCCGCAAGGCTAAAACTCAAAGGAATTGACGGGGGCCCGCACAAGCAGCGGAGCATGTGGCTTAATTCGACGCAACGCGAAGAACCTTACCAAGGCTTGACATATACCGGAAAGCATTAGAGATAGTGCCCCCCTTGTGGTCGGTATACAGGTGGTGCATGGCTGTCGTCAGCTCGTGTCGTGAGATGTTGGGTTAAGTCCCGCAACGAGCGCAACCCTTGTCCTGTGTTGCCAGCATGCCCTTCGGGGTGATGGGGACTCACAGGAGACCGCCGGGGTCAACTCGGAGGAAGGTGGGGACGACGTCAAGTCATCATGCCCCTTATGTCTTGGGCTGCACACGTGCTACAATGGCCGGTACAATGAGCTGCGATACCGTGAGGTGGAGCGAATCTCAAAAAGCCGGTCTCAGTTCGGATTGGGGTCTGCAACTCGACCCCATGAAGTCGGAGTTGCTAGTAATCGCAGATCAGCATTGCTGCGGTGAATACGTTCCCGGGCCTTGTACACACCGCCCGTCACGTCACGAAAGTCGGTAACACCCGAAGCCGGTGGCCCAACCCGTAAGGGAGGGAGCTGTCGAAGGTGGGACTGGCGATTGGGACGAAGTCGTAACAAGGTAGCCGTACCGGAAGGTGCGGCTGGATCACCTCCTTTCTAAGGAGCACAGTACCGATTGCAGACAAACGTTCTGCACGGTCAGCTCAGGGTGGAACGTTGATTAGTTGGCACCAGATGATCTGATGATTCTCGAGTACTGCTTCGGCGTGGAAAGAGGATTCGGAAGAGGTCTGGTGCTTGGCACGTTGTTGGGTATCTGAGGGTACGGCCGTAAGGCTTTATCTTCGCGATGCCGGCCCCAGTGAACTTCGTCTTCGGATGAGGGTGATGGGTGGCTGGTCGTTGCTTGAGAACTACACAGTGGACGCGAGCATCTGTAGGCCAAGTTTTTAAGGGCGCACGGTGGATGCCTTGGCACCAGGAACCGATGAAGGACGTGAGAGGCCGCGATAGGCCCCGGGGAGCTGCCAACTGAGCTTTGATCCGGGGGTGTCCGAATGGGGAAACCCGGCAGTCGTCATGGGCTGTCACCCACTGCTGAACACATAGGCAGTGTGGAGGGAACGCGGGGAAGTGAAACATCTCAGTACCCGCAGGAAGAGAAAACAACCGTGATTCCGGGAGTAGTGGCGAGCGAAACCGGATGAGGCCAAACCGTATGCGTGTGATACCCGGCAGGGGTTGCGCATGCGGGGTTGTGGGAATTCTTTTGATCGGTCTGCCGGCCGGTCGGCGAGTCAGAAACCGTTGATGTAGTCGAAGGACATGCGAAAGGTCCGGCGTAGAGGGTAAGACCCCCGTAGACGAAACATCAGCGGCTTGCTTAAGAATCTCCCAAGTAGCACGGGGCCCGAGAAATCCCGTGTGAATCTGGCGGGACCACCCGCTAAGCCTAAATATTCCCTGGTGACCGATAGCGGATAGTACCGTGAGGGAATGGTGAAAAGTACCGCGGGAGCGGAGTGAAATAGTACCTGAAACCGTGTGCCTACAAGCCGTGGGAGCGTCGCCGTTATTCTTCGGAATAACGGTCGTGACTGCGTGCCTTTTGAAGAATGAGCCTGCGAGTTAGCGGTGTGTAGCGAGGTTAACCCGTGTGGGGAAGCCGTAGCGAAAGCGAGTCCGAATAGGGCGATTGAGTTGCACGCTCTAGACCCGAAGCGGAGTGATCTAGCCATGGGCAGGTTGAAGCGGAGGTAAGACTTCGTGGAGGACCGAACCCACCAGGGTTGAAAACCTGGGGGATGACCTGTGGTTAGGGGTGAAAGGCCAATCAAACTCCGTGATAGCTGGTTCTCCCCGAAATGCATTTAGGTGCAGCGTCACGTGTTTCTTGCCGGAGGTAGAGCACTGGATAGGCGATGGGCCCTACCGGGTTACTGACCTTAGCCAAACTCCGAATGCCGGTAAGTGAGAGCGTGGCAGTGAGACTGTGGGGGATAAGCTCCATGGTCGAGAGGGAAACAGCCCAGAGCATCGACTAAGGCCCCTAAGCGTACGCTAAGTGGGAAAGGATGTGGAGTCGCAGAGACAACCAGGAGGTTGGCTTAGAAGCAGCCACCCTTGAAAGAGTGCGTAATAGCTCACTGGTCAAGTGATTCCGCGCCGACAATGTAGCGGGGCTCAAGCGTACCGCCGAAGTCGTGTCATTGCAGCAATAGGGCCAACGCCTGCTGTGATGGGTAGGGGAGCGTCGTGTGCCGGGTGAAGCAGCAGCGGAAGCTAGTTGTGGACGGTTCACGAGTGAGAATGCAGGCATGAGTAGCGATACACACGTGAGAAACGTGTGCGCCGATTGACTAAGGGTTCCTGGGTCAAGCTGATCTGCCCAGGGTAAGTCGGGACCTAAGGCGAGGCCGACAGGCGTAGTCGATGGACAACCGGTTGATATTCCGGTACCCGCTTTGAAACGCCCAATATCGAATCAGGCGATGCTAAGCCCGTGAAGCCGTTCCGGACCCTTCGGGGAAAGGAAAGTGGTGGAGCCGGCGAACCAGACTTGTAGTAGGTAAGCGATGGGGTGACGCAGGAAGGTAGTCCAGCCCGGGCGGTGGTAGTCCCGGGGTAAGGGTGTAGGCCGAGGGGTAGGCAAATCCGTCCCTCATATAAGGCTGAGACCTGATGCCGAGCCGATTGTGGTGAAGTGGATGATCCTATGCTGTCGAGAAAAGCCTCTAGCGAGTTTCATGGCGGCCCGTACCCTAAACCGACTCAGGTGGTCAGGTAGAGAATACCGAGGCGTTCGGGTGAACTATGGTTAAGGAACTCGGCAAAATGCCCCCGTAACTTCGGGAGAAGGGGGGCCAGTCCTGGTGATCGGATTTACTCCGTGAGCTGGGGGTGGCCGCAGAGACCAGCGAGAAGCGACTGTTTACTAAAAACACAGGTCCGTGCGAAGCCGTAAGGCGATGTATACGGACTGACGCCTGCCCGGTGCTGGAACGTTAAGGGGACCGGTTAGTCACATTTCGGTGTGGCGAAGCTGAGAACTTAAGCGCCAGTAAACGGCGGTGGTAACTATAACCATCCTAAGGTAGCGAAATTCCTTGTCGGGTAAGTTCCGACCTGCACGAATGGCGTAACGACTTCTCGACTGTCTCAACCATAGGCCCGGTGAAATTGCACTACGAGTAAAGATGCTCGTTTCGCGCAGCAGGACGGAAAGACCCCGGGACCTTTACTATAGTTTGATATTGGTGTTCGGTTCGGCTTGTGTAGGATAGGTGGGAGACTTTGAAGCGGCCACGCCAGTGGTTGTGGAGTCGTCGTTGAAATACCACTCTGGTCGTGCTGGATGTCTAACCTCGGTCCGTGATCCGGATCAGGGACAGTGTCTGATGGGTAGTTTAACTGGGGCGGTTGCCTCCCAAAAAGTAACGGAGGCGCCCAAAGGTTCCCTCAGCCTGGTTGGCAATCAGGTGTTGAGTGTAAGTGCACAAGGGAGCTTGACTGTGAGACCGACGGGTCGAGCAGGGACGAAAGTCGGGACTAGTGATCCGGCGGTGGCTTGTGGAAGCGCCGTCGCTCAACGGATAAAAGGTACCCCGGGGATAACAGGCTGATCTTCCCCAAGAGTCCATATCGACGGGATGGTTTGGCACCTCGATGTCGGCTCGTCGCATCCTGGGGCTGGAGTCGGTCCCAAGGGTTGGGCTGTTCGCCCATTAAAGCGGTACGCGAGCTGGGTTTAGAACGTCGTGAGACAGTTCGGTCCCTATCCGCTGTGCGCGTAGGAATATTGAGAAGGGCTGTCCCTAGTACGAGAGGACCGGGACGGACGAACCTCTGGTGTGCCAGTTGTCCTGCCAAGGGCATGGCTGGTTGGCTACGTTCGGGAGGGATAACCGCTGAAAGCATCTAAGCGGGAAGCCTGCTTCAAGATGAGTATTCCCACCTCCTTGAGAGGGTAAGGCTCCCAGTAGACGACTGGGTTGATAGGCCAGATGTGGAAGCCCGGTAACGGGTGGAGCTGACTGGTACTAATAGGCCGAGGGCTTGTCCTCAGTTGCTCGCGTCCACTGTGTTAGTTCTGAAGTAACGAACTGTGTTCATATCCGGTTGGTTAACTTCATAGTGTTTCGGTGGTCATAGCGTTAGGGAAACGCCCGGTTTACATTCCGAACCCGGAAGCTAAGCCTTTCAGCGCCGATGGTACTGCAGGGGGGACCCTGTGGGAGAGTAGGACGCCGCCGAACAATCATTGTGGGAAAGCCCCGCACCAGCCCTTACGGGTTCGGTGCGGGGCTTTTCTGCGTTTACGGGGCTTTCTCGCGGCCGACCCGCCCCGTGCGGCTACGTCCTCTGGGGCTGCCATACGTAGCGGACGTCCGGCTCGCGCTCCTCATTGCGGAGTCCGTCGGTACGTTCGGCCGCGATGAAGCCGTGCCGCTCGTAGAACCGTTGTGCCGGCCGGTTGACTTGGAACGTCCACAGGCTGAGTCCGTCCGGCCGCTTCTCCTTGGCCAGGGCCATGAACCGGTCGCCGAGGCCCGTTCCCCGCCACGACGGATCCAGGTAGAGCTGTTCCAGTTCCTCGCCGTCAAGGACGAGGAGCCCCGCCACGGAGCCGTCGGCCTCGGCTATCCAGGTCTCGTACTGCGGCACGACCACGGAAGCGAACCAGTCCCGCACCTCGTCGTCGCTGTGCGCAAGACGCACGGTCGGCAGCGCGGTTCTGAAGGAACGCAGCCAGGTCTCGGCCATGCCGGACGCATCGGAGTCGACCGCACGTCGCAACACAGGCTCAACACTGTTCACAGCGCGGGACTCTCGCAGAACAGTGCCCCGCCCGCATCCGAATTCGAGCACGGGCAGTTCACCGTCGTGGTCGAGCCAGGAGGCCGCCCCCACGTCCGGCGAACCCCCGGGTGAGCGACCCAGCTCGAGACACTGATTCCTAATGCCGTCTGTCAAGCCGCGAGGGCGGCCGGTGGGACGAGCTCGTAGCACCGTCCGTCGCGGAGGAGGGCCCAGAGGACATTGACCCGGCGGCGGGCGAGGGCGAGGACGGCTTGGGTGTGGCGCTTGCCCTCGGCTCGTTTGCGGTCGTAGAAGCGGCGGGACTCGTCGCACCTTCGGATGCTGAACAGCGCGGAGGTATAGAAGACGCGTTGAAGCCTTCGGTTATATCGCTGAGGGCGTCGCAGGTTGCCGCTGATCTTGCCGGAGTCTCGCGGGACCGGGGCGACTCCGCCGAAGCCGGCCAGGCGGTCGGGGGTGCCGAATGCGGTCATGTCGCCGCCGGTGGCTGCCAGGAACTCAGCGCCGAGGATGATGCCCAGTCCGGGCATGCTGGTGATCACCTCGAAGTGCCGGTGGTCGCGAAACCGGGCCTCGATGAGCTTGGCGAGCTCGGCGACCTGCCGGTTGACCGCCATCACCTCGTTCGCCAGTGTGTGCACCATCTGGGCGGTCAGCTTCTCGCCGGGCAGGCTGGTGTGCTGGCGTTCGGCTGCCTGGACTGCAGTTTCGGCGAGCTGGTCGGCGCGGAGAACCTTGCGGTTCCGGAGCCAGGTCTCCAGGCGCTTGGTGCCGAGCCGGCGAATAGCGGCTGGGGTCTGGTAACCGGTCAGCAGCGTCAGCGGGCCCGTGTTGGTGAGATCCAAGGCCCGTTCCAAGCCCGGGAAGATCCCGGAGAGCTGGGCTCGGAGCCGGTTGACGGTGCGGGTGCGGTCGGCGACCAGGTCCATGCGGCGACCGGTAAGGATCTTGAGGTCGAGGGCGGTTTCGTCACCGGTGCGTAACGGGTTCAGGTCGCGCCGGATGCGAACCTGGTCGGCGATGACCGCGGCGTCCTTGGCATCGGTCTTGCCTTCGCCGCGGTAGGTCTCGGAGGCGCGGTGGATGGCCCGGCCGGAGATGTAGTTCACCGGCTGGTCGTGGTTGAGGAGGATCGTGATGACCAGGGCGGCTCCGCCGTCGGCCAGGTCGATGCCCAATGTAGGGAGCCTTTTCCAACCTCATGTTGAGACGTGGTGAAGGACGAGGACGGCCTTCACGATGTCGGTGATCCGGTTGGTGCTGCAGCGGAGCTTCCGCAGTAGACGCCAGCCTTTCAGGGCGGCCATGGCCTGCTCGCCGACGCAGCGAATCTTGGCGTGGCTGCCGTTGTGTCGTCGCTTCCATTGCTTGAGCCGGCGGCCCCGGAACGGGACTCGGATGTGCCGGCCAGTGCCTTGGTACGCCTTGTCCGCCCAGCACTTCAATCCCGCGGCGGCGAGCGCATCGACGATCCCGTGGCTTCGGGCAGCGGTCAGGTCGTGGGTGCCTCCGGGCAGGGCCGGGGACGCCCAGAGCAGTCGGCCGAACGGGTCGGTGAGGACCTGTACGTTCATGCCGTGACGATTGTGCTTGCCCGAGTAGTACGGGGCATCGGCGGCAAGCCGGTCGATCGGCAGCGGCGTGCCGTCCAGGATCACGAACGCTTTCGCCCGGGCCGTCTCCATCACCTCCACCAGGGTCGGTGCGCGAGAGGCCAAGACTTCGATGGCCTCGTGTATGTACCGGTAGACGGTCGCGATGCCGATTCCGAAGCCAGCGGCAAGCTGGGCATAGGTGTCGCCGCACCGGAGGTGGGCCAGGGCGAGCAGGGCCTGACGGCCGGCGGGCAGTCGTCGCCACCGCGTACCGATCTCCCGGCGCCGAACAGCGAGCCGCTCCGCCAGGTGCTGCAGGCTGCGGCTGGACAGATCGATCGAGGACGGACAGACAAGCACGCGAAGCTCCTGGCGGACACGGGTGATCTTGGTCGAGAACCCGTCGGGTGTACGAGGTGCATGCTCGCGATCTGACAGATGAGGCCGGTGTGCTTGACGCCTTTGCCCGGGTGGTTGGGTCCCCGGCTATTTCGGCTGGAATTGGGATGCTCTGGTCGACTGCCTCGATGACCTCCACGAGGCCGTCACGGGCGGGGTGGGGATCGTCATGGTCGTCCACGGGGCCGATGTGCTACTTGGGGCGGATCACCTCAAGGTGTTCATGATGGTGCTCTGCCTCGCAGCAGACCGCGCGAACACCGCGGTGGATCCGGACGGCGACCTCAGGAATCAGCCCGTGGTGATCGAGCACTTCGTCTTCCTGCTCGACGACGTCCGCGCCGAGGAGTTCGCCGCAGGGATCAAGGACCCCGACGTCGTCGTCCGTGTGGAGGGTGACTTCCTCATGGTGGCTCTGGACCTCGATGTCTGGCGACCCGAGGCGGCCGGGCGCCCGTAGGTCTCCTGATTCCGGGCCGTACGGTACCCGCTTTGACTCCTCGGACCAGCCCAGCACCTGGGCCGCCGGCATGTCTGCGTGCACGCCGCCCACTGACCCGACCAGGAGGTTGGAAAAGGCTCACTGTTCGAGGTCGGACGACACGGAGCAAGCTAAGGCTGGGCCAGCTTCTGGAAGAGCGCGCCGATCTCCACCCGGTCGGCGACCAGGGGGAGGGTGTCGAAGTACAACTCCCACTCGCCGCCCGGGCCGAAGCGCTCCACGATCCCGAACGGGATGTCCTGGCCCTTCGGTCCGGAGACCGTGCCGTGCCACTCCACGTAGGTCGTGGTCCTGCCGAAGGCGACTTGGCCGGCCTTGAAGCGGACGTCCGCCGTGCCGAAGAACCGCTGGAGGTAGGCCCGCTTGCCGGCTTCCGTCGTCAGCGGAGCGTCCAGCCCCGGCCCCGACAGCCGTGCGTTTCCCATCCGGGTGAGTAGGGCGTCGACGTCCTCCCCGTTCCATGCCGCCAGGCGGTCCGGGATCTCCGCAGCCCGCAAACGCTCAGGCGCCGGGCCCCGGGAGGTAGCCGGGCCTGGGTCCGCGATCCCGTCGAACAGGCCCTCGGGCGCCAGCTCCGGGACAGTGTCCCGGAACAGGGCGTAGCGGTCGTAGTAGCGGCGGGCCTGGAGGGTCTTGCCGTCGTCCCCCAGGACATTGCGCGCGATCTGCGGGTAGGCCACCTTGTGACCCTTCAGCGTGATCTCGTTCCACTGGCCGAACATCATGACACCGCCGTCGGCCACCACGTCCGTGCCCCGGTAGCGCAGGCCGGGTGCCAGCCGCAGGGATCCGGTGATGGAGGTGCCGATCACGGTGTGGCCGCGCTGGGGGGTGCTGCCCGCCTCCCAGAGGGTGGCCTCCTCGTCGAAGATGTCGAGGTAGGCCTTCACCCGGGGGTGGCTCAGGTCGCCGATGGCCGGCGGGGCGCCGGTCGGCAGCTCGCCGAAGGCGATCTGGCGCCGCATGAACGCGCAGGCGTTCGGGGTGATCCGGCCCTCCAGTCGCTCGACCTTGGCGCGCACCTCCGGGCAGTCGCCCCGGGCGGCGGCCTCCCCACCGCCCGGCAGCGCCGCCGCTGAGGTCGCCACCCCCACGACGACCGCCGCCACCGCGACTCCCACCACACCACGCCGACCCGCGAACATTCCGTACCCCGTCTCGTTCCTGCCCGATGCGGCCCGTTACCGCTCGTGTGGGGCCAACATGCCCGTCCGCCGGGGCAGGGGTCGATTACTCCTGAGGTAATGGCCCAGGTCAGAGGGGGGCAAGCCTTCTCCGCAGGCGGGTCACGGTCGCGTGGGTCGGGGAAGGCCCACTCACCGGGCGGTTGCCCGCCGGTGGGTGGCGCGGATCAGGACGGAGACGAGGGCGGCCAAGTCGAGAGCGCCCTCGGGGTCGTCCGCGTAGCGGGTGGTCTGGAGCGGTCCCACTTCGTCGAGGCGTACTCCCTCCCTCTCCAGGACGTGGGCGAGGACCAGCAGGGCCAGGCGGGCGTTGCCGTCCGGGTAGGGGTGGAAGAAGGCGATGTCGAGGTACGCCCTGGCCGCGCGGGCGGTCAGGGGAACCGACGGGTCGGCGCTCTGGTGCAGGCAGGCGGCGAAGTCCTGCCAGATGTGGGGCGTGAGCCCGTATCGTTCCCGGCCGCCCTTGGCGAAGGCGTCGCTCCGGCGCAGACCCACCTGGTCCACACCGAGGACCAGCTTCTGCCAGCCGGCGAGCAGGGTCGGGGTGAGCGGCTCTCCCCGTGAGGCTGCGACGCGGGACAGGGCCATCGCCGCGAGCAGCCGGTTGGCGCGATCCGGGTCGCGAAGGCGGACCGGACCGTCGAACCACAGGGCGAGTCCGTCGACGGCCGGGCGCACCGGAGCCGGGCCCACGCTCGCCGCCGAACGCCAGTCGACCTGCTCCCTGACCTTGCACCATGCGGCCAGCGCGTCAACGCTCACGGTAGAACCCGCGGCCGGCCAGGCGAATCGCCAGGTCCTCGCCCACCGTGTCGACCAGGGTCGGGGCGGGCGCGACGTGGCTCTTGAACCGGCCGCCGATAGCAGCTTCCACCGCCTCCTGTGCCTCGTCCGATCCCAGGCCGGTGGAGTTCAGGTCACGACGCGTTCCGCGGTCTCCTGGGCCTCTCCGACGGAGTCCGAGGCACAGCACCAGGACTCGACGGGACCCCCGTAGTGGACCGAGTGGTCCCAATCCCAGGCCCAGCGGCCGTAACGGGACACCAGGAGCGCGGTGACCTGGTCGGTGAAGCGAAAGCCCGCCATCTGGTCGGGGCAAGCACCCCGGTCGGCCTCGGAAGGCACCATCGGAACGATGAGTGCCGTCAGCTGTGCCGCCGAGTCGTCGGCCCAGTCGAAGGCGTTCCGGCCGGGATCGGCGTCGGTCCAGGGCTTGTTGGGCCTGCTGAGGGGCCGGCTCGGGGGGGATGGATGGAGCGGTTCGCGGGTGAGGCCTTGGTCGAGGTGCCCTGGATGGCGCTTACGGGTACGGAAGCGTTCGGCGACGAGGGAGGAGTGGGAGACCGAGGGGTCGGCGCCCTCGCACCCGTACCGGGCGGGGGCCTACACGACGATGGGGTGTCGTGTCGCGCCGATTTGGACCGTGCAGGGGGTGTCATGTAGAGTCAAACGGTTGCCTGGAACTGGACAAGTTCGGCAGCCGGCCCCCAAAGAAGCAATTCAGAGTGGGCACCCTCGACTCCTCATCCAGGAATCTGAAGCCGGGAAATCCGGTGGAAAACTTCTGATAGAGTCGGTCTCGCCGGAAAGGGAAACGCGAAAGCGAAGAACTGGAAAGCGAATCCCGCTGACTGGGAATCGGACACGAAAGAGTCTGATAGAGTCGGAGACACAAGAACGAACGAAGCGCCCGGAGGAAAGCCCGAGAGGGTGAGTACAAAGGAAGCGTCCGTTCCTTGAGAACTCAACAGCGTGCCAAAAATCAACGCCAAAAAGTTGATACCCCGTCCATTTCGGTGGATGAGGTTCCTTTGAAAAAGACCTGTGAGGTCGCAGCTTCGGCTGTGGTGCTTGCAGGCAATTACACAGCGAGGACGCAGTGGACGGTCGGTCTTATTCCGACATGACTGTCCCGCTCTAAGTGCGTGTGCACCCGATTACGGGTAAACATTCATGGAGAGTTTGATCCTGGCTCAGGACGAACGCTGGCGGCGTGCTTAACACATGCAAGTCGAACGATGAAGCCCTTCGGGGTGGATTAGTGGCGAACGGGTGAGTAACACGTGGGCAATCTGCCCTTCACTCTGGGACAAGCCCTGGAAACGGGGTCTAATACCGGATAACACTCCTGCCTGCATGGGCGGGGGTTAAAAGCTCCGGCGGTGAAGGATGAGCCCGCGGCCTATCAGCTTGTTGGTGGGGTAATGGCCCACCAAGGCGACGACGGGTAGCCGGCCTGAGAGGGCGACCGGCCACACTGGGACTGAGACACGGCCCAGACTCCTACGGGAGGCAGCAGTGGGGAATATTGCACAATGGGCGAAAGCCTGATGCAGCGACGCCGCGTGAGGGATGACGGCCTTCGGGTTGTAAACCTCTTTCAGCAGGGAAGAAGCGAAAGTGACGGTACCTGCAGAAGAAGCGCCGGCTAACTACGTGCCAGCAGCCGCGGTAATACGTAGGGCGCAAGCGTTGTCCGGAATTATTGGGCGTAAAGAGCTCGTAGGCGGCTTGTCACGTCGGATGTGAAAGCCCGAGGCTTAACCTCGGGTCTGCATTCGATACGGGCTAGCTAGAGTGTGGTAGGGGAGATCGGAATTCCTGGTGTAGCGGTGAAATGCGCAGATATCAGGAGGAACACCGGTGGCGAAGGCGGATCTCTGGGCCATTACTGACGCTGAGGAGCGAAAGCGTGGGGAGCGAACAGGATTAGATACCCTGGTAGTCCACGCCGTAAACGTTGGGAACTAGGTGTTGGCGACATTCCACGTCGTCGGTGCCGCAGCTAACGCATTAAGTTCCCCGCCTGGGGAGTACGGCCGCAAGGCTAAAACTCAAAGGAATTGACGGGGGCCCGCACAAGCAGCGGAGCATGTGGCTTAATTCGACGCAACGCGAAGAACCTTACCAAGGCTTGACATATACCGGAAAGCATTAGAGATAGTGCCCCCCTTGTGGTCGGTATACAGGTGGTGCATGGCTGTCGTCAGCTCGTGTCGTGAGATGTTGGGTTAAGTCCCGCAACGAGCGCAACCCTTGTCCTGTGTTGCCAGCATGCCCTTCGGGGTGATGGGGACTCACAGGAGACCGCCGGGGTCAACTCGGAGGAAGGTGGGGACGACGTCAAGTCATCATGCCCCTTATGTCTTGGGCTGCACACGTGCTACAATGGCCGGTACAATGAGCTGCGATACCGTGAGGTGGAGCGAATCTCAAAAAGCCGGTCTCAGTTCGGATTGGGGTCTGCAACTCGACCCCATGAAGTCGGAGTTGCTAGTAATCGCAGATCAGCATTGCTGCGGTGAATACGTTCCCGGGCCTTGTACACACCGCCCGTCACGTCACGAAAGTCGGTAACACCCGAAGCCGGTGGCCCAACCCGTAAGGGAGGGAGCTGTCGAAGGTGGGACTGGCGATTGGGACGAAGTCGTAACAAGGTAGCCGTACCGGAAGGTGCGGCTGGATCACCTCCTTTCTAAGGAGCACAGTACCGATTGCAGACAAACGTTCTGCACGGTCAGCTCAGGGTGGAACGTTGATTAGTTGGCACCAGATGATCTGATGATTCTCGAGTACTGCTTCGGCGTGGAAAGAGGATTCGGAAGAGGTCTGGTGCTTGGCACGTTGTTGGGTATCTGAGGGTACGGCCGTAAGGCTTTATCTTCGCGATGCCGGCCCCAGTGAACTTCGTCTTCGGATGAGGGTGATGGGTGGCTGGTCGTTGCTTGAGAACTACACAGTGGACGCGAGCATCTGTAGGCCAAGTTTTTAAGGGCGCACGGTGGATGCCTTGGCACCAGGAACCGATGAAGGACGTGAGAGGCCGCGATAGGCCCCGGGGAGCTGCCAACTGAGCTTTGATCCGGGGGTGTCCGAATGGGGAAACCCGGCAGTCGTCATGGGCTGTCACCCACTGCTGAACACATAGGCAGTGTGGAGGGAACGCGGGGAAGTGAAACATCTCAGTACCCGCAGGAAGAGAAAACAACCGTGATTCCGGGAGTAGTGGCGAGCGAAACCGGATGAGGCCAAACCGTATGCGTGTGATACCCGGCAGGGGTTGCGCATGCGGGGTTGTGGGAATTCTTTTGATCGGTCTGCCGGCCGGTCGGCGAGTCAGAAACCGTTGATGTAGTCGAAGGACATGCGAAAGGTCCGGCGTAGAGGGTAAGACCCCCGTAGACGAAACATCAGCGGCTTGCTTAAGAATCTCCCAAGTAGCACGGGGCCCGAGAAATCCCGTGTGAATCTGGCGGGACCACCCGCTAAGCCTAAATATTCCCTGGTGACCGATAGCGGATAGTACCGTGAGGGAATGGTGAAAAGTACCGCGGGAGCGGAGTGAAATAGTACCTGAAACCGTGTGCCTACAAGCCGTGGGAGCGTCGCCGTTATTCTTCGGAATAACGGTCGTGACTGCGTGCCTTTTGAAGAATGAGCCTGCGAGTTAGCGGTGTGTAGCGAGGTTAACCCGTGTGGGGAAGCCGTAGCGAAAGCGAGTCCGAATAGGGCGATTGAGTTGCACGCTCTAGACCCGAAGCGGAGTGATCTAGCCATGGGCAGGTTGAAGCGGAGGTAAGACTTCGTGGAGGACCGAACCCACCAGGGTTGAAAACCTGGGGGATGACCTGTGGTTAGGGGTGAAAGGCCAATCAAACTCCGTGATAGCTGGTTCTCCCCGAAATGCATTTAGGTGCAGCGTCACGTGTTTCTTGCCGGAGGTAGAGCACTGGATAGGCGATGGGCCCTACCGGGTTACTGACCTTAGCCAAACTCCGAATGCCGGTAAGTGAGAGCGTGGCAGTGAGACTGTGGGGGATAAGCTCCATGGTCGAGAGGGAAACAGCCCAGAGCATCGACTAAGGCCCCTAAGCGTACGCTAAGTGGGAAAGGATGTGGAGTCGCAGAGACAACCAGGAGGTTGGCTTAGAAGCAGCCACCCTTGAAAGAGTGCGTAATAGCTCACTGGTCAAGTGATTCCGCGCCGACAATGTAGCGGGGCTCAAGCGTACCGCCGAAGTCGTGTCATTGCAGCAATAGGGCCAACGCCTGCTGTGATGGGTAGGGGAGCGTCGTGTGCCGGGTGAAGCAGCAGCGGAAGCTAGTTGTGGACGGTTCACGAGTGAGAATGCAGGCATGAGTAGCGATACACACGTGAGAAACGTGTGCGCCGATTGACTAAGGGTTCCTGGGTCAAGCTGATCTGCCCAGGGTAAGTCGGGACCTAAGGCGAGGCCGACAGGCGTAGTCGATGGACAACCGGTTGATATTCCGGTACCCGCTTTGAAACGCCCAATATCGAATCAGGCGATGCTAAGCCCGTGAAGCCGTTCCGGACCCTTCGGGGAAAGGAAAGTGGTGGAGCCGGCGAACCAGACTTGTAGTAGGTAAGCGATGGGGTGACGCAGGAAGGTAGTCCAGCCCGGGCGGTGGTAGTCCCGGGGTAAGGGTGTAGGCCGAGGGGTAGGCAAATCCGTCCCTCATATAAGGCTGAGACCTGATGCCGAGCCGATTGTGGTGAAGTGGATGATCCTATGCTGTCGAGAAAAGCCTCTAGCGAGTTTCATGGCGGCCCGTACCCTAAACCGACTCAGGTGGTCAGGTAGAGAATACCGAGGCGTTCGGGTGAACTATGGTTAAGGAACTCGGCAAAATGCCCCCGTAACTTCGGGAGAAGGGGGGCCAGTCCTGGTGATCGGATTTACTCCGTGAGCTGGGGGTGGCCGCAGAGACCAGCGAGAAGCGACTGTTTACTAAAAACACAGGTCCGTGCGAAGCCGTAAGGCGATGTATACGGACTGACGCCTGCCCGGTGCTGGAACGTTAAGGGGACCGGTTAGTCACATTTCGGTGTGGCGAAGCTGAGAACTTAAGCGCCAGTAAACGGCGGTGGTAACTATAACCATCCTAAGGTAGCGAAATTCCTTGTCGGGTAAGTTCCGACCTGCACGAATGGCGTAACGACTTCTCGACTGTCTCAACCATAGGCCCGGTGAAATTGCACTACGAGTAAAGATGCTCGTTTCGCGCAGCAGGACGGAAAGACCCCGGGACCTTTACTATAGTTTGATATTGGTGTTCGGTTCGGCTTGTGTAGGATAGGTGGGAGACTTTGAAGCGGCCACGCCAGTGGTTGTGGAGTCGTCGTTGAAATACCACTCTGGTCGTGCTGGATGTCTAACCTCGGTCCGTGATCCGGATCAGGGACAGTGTCTGATGGGTAGTTTAACTGGGGCGGTTGCCTCCCAAAAAGTAACGGAGGCGCCCAAAGGTTCCCTCAGCCTGGTTGGCAATCAGGTGTTGAGTGTAAGTGCACAAGGGAGCTTGACTGTGAGACCGACGGGTCGAGCAGGGACGAAAGTCGGGACTAGTGATCCGGCGGTGGCTTGTGGAAGCGCCGTCGCTCAACGGATAAAAGGTACCCCGGGGATAACAGGCTGATCTTCCCCAAGAGTCCATATCGACGGATGGTTTGGCACCTCGATGTCGGCTCGTCGCATCCTGGGGCTGGAGTCGGTCCCAAGGGTTGGGCTGTTCGCCCATTAAAGCGGTACGCGAGCTGGGTTTAGAACGTCGTGAGACAGTTCGGTCCCTATCCGCTGTGCGCGTAGGAATATTGAGAAGGGCTGTCCCTAGTACGAGAGGACCGGGACGGACGAACCTCTGGTGTGCCAGTTGTCCTGCCAAGGGCATGGCTGGTTGGCTACGTTCGGGAGGGATAACCGCTGAAAGCATCTAAGCGGGAAGCCTGCTTCAAGATGAGTATTCCCACCTCCTTGAGAGGGTAAGGCTCCCAGTAGACGACTGGGTTGATAGGCCAGATGTGGAAGCCCGGTAACGGGTGGAGCTGACTGGTACTAATAGGCCGAGGGCTTGTCCTCAGTTGCTCGCGTCCACTGTGTTAGTTCTGAAGTAACGAACTGTGTTCATATCCGGTTGGTTAACTTCATAGTGTTTCGGTGGTCATAGCGTTAGGGAAACGCCCGGTTTACATTCCGAACCCGGAAGCTAAGCCTTTCAGCGCCGATGGTACTGCAGGGGGGACCCTGTGGGAGAGTAGGACGCCGCCGAACAATCATTGTGGGAAAGCCCCGCACCAGCCCTTACGGGTTCGGTGCGGGGCTTTTCTGCGTTTACGGGGTCTTCTGGGCTTGTGTGGTCGGCGCGTGGAAACTCGTCGGCGCGTGGAAACTCGGGTGAGGTCGGGTGGCCGGCTCGTTAGGATCCCGAGCTATGAACGAGTACGTGATACGTCCTGTACGGGCCGACGAGTGGGCCGAGGTGAAGGAGCTGCGGCTCGCGGCTCTGCGGGATCCGGCCGCGCCGGTGGCTTTCCTGGAGACCCTCGAGCAGGGAGAGGCGAAGCCTGACGAGTTCTGGCAGGAGAGGGCTGCCGGGGCTGCGACGGGGCCGGGCATCCGGCAGTTCGTTGCCGAGGGGCCCGATGGGGAATGGGTCGGGACGGTGAGCGTCCTCGTCGAGGCGGCCGGCACGACCGACATCTTCGACGGGGAGATCGAGCAGGCCCAGGCGCACTTCGTGGGCGTGTTCGTCCGGCCGGCGCAGCGGGGCATCGGGCTGACCGAGGCGCTGTTCGCGGCCGCGCTGGAGTGGGCCTGGGGGTTGGAGGAGCCGGTGCTGGCGCGCGTACGGCTCTTCGTGCACGAGGACAACGCGCGGGCAGGGGCGTTCTACCGGCGCTTCGGGTTCGTGCCCAGCGGGAAGGTCGTGCCGATGCCGACCGATCCGTCGGCGAAGGAGCTGGAGTACGTGTTCCCGCGTCCCGCTTAGCGGGCGGATACGGGGAGGTCCGCTTCCGGCCAGCGGGAGCGGGCCTGCTCGCGGCTGCGGCACAGGGCGAGGAGCGGGAGCGTCGTGTCCTGGAGGAGCTGCGGCAGTTGGGGGATCGGGGCCACGGCGGCGACGTCCTCGAAAACCAGGCTCAGTGGTGGGTCGAGCCGACCGTCGGATGACCGTGCGGCCATGCGGCGGCCGTGCTCGACCACGCTGGAGGCGAGTGCGGTCAGCAGCGGCATCGCACCCGGGTGGGCCCGGGGGTCTTCCAGGGGTTCGCCCACCACGTAGAGGGTGCCCCCTTCGGAGACGAACGATGCGAGGGCGAGGGAATCGGTTCGGTTCGGGGTGCAGGATTCCCGGATGTGGATCGAGGAGAGGGCCGTCAGGGCCCGGGCCGTGAGGTGTTGGGCGAGTTCGCGGCGGTCGGGGTGGGCGGTGAGGGCGCTCTCCAGCTCGCCGGCCGCGCCGGGGGCGGCGGTTGCCGCCTGGGGGTGGGTGCGGAGGATGCGGACCGGTTCCTGGGCGTTGGTGCCCTGGGCCCAGCGGTGCAGTTGCTTGAACGGGCGGTTGTCCAGGGCGGCGGCCTGGAGCCAGCTGCGGAGGAGCGTTTCCGCGGTGTCCGCGAGGGCGGAGTCCATACGGGCCTGGGGGCGGACCGGGGCCAGGAGCGCGATGGCGCGGGCGGCGGCGGTGGCGCGGTCCGCGCAGCCTTCGGTGGGGCTCCAGTGGATGCGGGCCGGGGTGTCGCAGAGGTGGGAGGGGTCGTAGAGGAGGACGGGGCCCAGTTTGGAGCGGGCGTCCTTCGTGTCCGACCAGAGCGCGGGGGAGGACGTGATCACGAGGACCGCGCCGGTTGCTGCCGCGATGGCCGCTGTGGCGGCCGTGGTTCGGGCCTGGGGTGGGGCGTAGGCGAGACCGTAGCCCTGGCCGGGCGTGGGGCTGGGGCTGGGGCTGGGCGGGCTGGGGGCGTAGCCGAAGCCGTAGCGGTATGCCTCGTCCGTGGGTGCGGCGCCGTTGCCGGGGGCTCTGCCCCCGGTCCCCCGCTCCTCAAACGCCGGAGGGGCTGAATACGGCTGCGACGTCGGCGGGGTGGTGGGGGTGGGGACCGTGGGTGGGTGCGGTGCCGTTGCCGGGGGCCAGCCCCCGGACCCCCGCTCCTCAAACGCCGGAGGGGCTGAGATTGGCTGCGACGCCGGAGGGGCTGAGTACGGCTGCGATGCCGGCGGGACCGAGTAGCGCTGCGATGCCGGCTGGGCTGCGTGTGGCTGTGAGGTTGCGGGCGCTGCGGGGGGCGGGCCTTGGCGGGCCTGTTCGGCTTTCAGGCGGTGGCGGGATTTCGTGCGGGCCACGACGCCCAGGGTGAAGATGGTCAGGACCAGGAGGACCAGGAGCTGGCTGATGAACAGGCCCCAGAAGAGGCCCCAGTTGGAGAGGGCCTCGGGGGGTGTGTCCGGCCAGGCGGCCGGGATGTCGTGGGGTTGAGCTATCAGCGAGCGGACCGCGGTCGGGGTGCGGGTGAAGGTGACCTTGCTCGGCCAGGCGCCCTTCGTGAAGAGGGCCGCCAGGCCGGTGGCCGTCCACGTGAGGACGGCCAGGCCCAGGAGGAAGGCCAGGAGGCCCACGAGGAGGCCGTCCGGGATGCCGCCCTGGGGGCGGGGGTCCGGGTGGTCCGTGCGCTGGGGCATGTCAGGCCACCGTGGTGGCCGAGCCGCCGGAGTTGCGGTGGCGTTCCATCAGGAGGGCTCGTTCTTCTGTTTCCAGTTCGGCGGCCAGGAGGTCGTCGGGGAGGCGGTGCTGGACCGAGGACTCGGTCATGGCGCGGTCCGTGAAGACCAAGGGGCGTTCGGCCTCGGTGATCAGGTGTTTGACGACCTGGACGTTGCCGTTCACGTCCCAGACCGCGATGCCGGGGGTGAGGGTCGGGAT